>NZ_CP064879.1:0-4800000 GCF_025677855.1 Tolypothrix sp. PCC 7601 | reverse complement strand
CTGTATTTATTAATCAATAACTATTGTTATCTATTTCAAAACTATATAGTTATAGCAGCTATATATGATTTGTGAAAATAGAGATGCTTAGATACTCTAATTATTGAAAATTGTGGGTATCTTGTGATTCACAGATTATTAATTATTGCTGTTATTGATCAGCATTGACATGAAAAATTTGCTAATTAATTCGCTGTTCACAGATAGGAATCACATTTTATTTTTGCGGAGCGAGTCTGTTCTCTCTTACCTGTTAAGACTTTCTTGCCTATCGCACAGGCGCTGCGCGAAACGCACCATGTAAATAATTTCTCTCAATCAAATCAGAGCAGAAAGAATAACTAATGGCAGAGGATATAGGAACGTGGCTCTTTTGACATAGGCAGTAGCATCCATTAAACTACCCCTTGCAAATCAAAACAGAATTTCTGCTAATGCATTCCACTGAACAAACTGCTGTGCCCACTCGCGTTATTGGTCTAATCAGTGGCACGTCTGTAGATGGTATAGACGCTGCCTTGGTAGAGATTACTGGTAAGGATTTAGATCTCAAAGTCGAGTTATTAGCCGGAGAAACATATCCTTACCCCCCCAATCTCAGAGAAAAAATTTTAGCAGTTTGTGCTGGGGAAGCTATCTCAATGGCAGAATTGGCAGAAATAGATGATGCGATCGCCTTTGCTTTTGCTCAAGCTGCCCAAAATATTCAAATTGGTCATCAAAGCGCTACTTTAATCGGCTCTCATGGTCAAACAGTTTACCATCGGCCACCCGTGGATTGGGGACTGGGGACTGGGAAGACAAGGGGACAAGGAGACGAGACAGAAATCACAAATTACCAATTACCCATTACCCAATCCAAATCTCTAGGTTATACCTTACAAATTGGTCGTGGTGCTTTAATTGCTCATCTTACGGGAATTACTACTGTGAGTAATTTCCGTGTTGCGGATATTGCGATTGGTGGACATGGTGCGCCTCTGGTTCCTAGAGTTGACGCTTATTTACTCAGCCATCCCCAGGAGGCGCGTTGTGTTCAAAATATTGGTGGTATTGGTAATGTTGCTTATCTACCCCCTCGCCGTGATGATTGGCTGGAGAAAATTCGCGGCTGGGATACTGGCCCAGGAAATAGCCTGTTAGATTTGGCTGTACAGCATCTAACTAACGGTGCTAAAACATACGATGAAAACGGACAGTGGGCAGCAAGCGGTAATCCTTGTCAGCCCTTAATAGAACAATGGTTGACCCAAAATTACTTTCATCTCCCACCCCCAAAATCTACAGGTAGAGAGTTATTTGGTGTAGCTTATTTGCAACAGTGTTTACAAGATGCTGAAGCCTATCAACTTAGCCCAGCAGATTTACTAGCCACCCTTACAGAACTGACAGCCGCAACTATCGCTGAAAGTTACCGGAATTTTTTACCGCAATTACCCGATCGCATCCTATTATGTGGTGGTGGTAGTCACAATCTTTATTTAAAGCAGCGTTTACAGTCATTATTGCCATCTGTACCAGTCATGACTACCGATGAAGTTGGTTTAAATGCAGATTTTAAAGAAGCGATCGCCTTCGCAGTTTTAGCCTATTGGCGACAATTAGGTATTCCTGGTAACCTACCTAGCGCTACTGGCGCACCTCACGAAGTCCTTCTAGGAGAAATTTCCCCTACTTAATAATGTTTCAGTTTAAAGTTTATAAATTTAAGCAAGCTGGTAATTAAATAACTTATAGGTTAAAGGCAAAAGGTTAAAAGGAGAAAGGGAAACAAAAAAAACCTTTTCCCCGTTACCCAATTTTCCAAAGTTATACTTTAACTTATTTACCACCTGACATTTTGGCGTTTCAAATATATCTTTAAGTCTCGGTGGTATTCGAGCAAGACAAGGAACATCCAAAGTGGCTCATACTTTTTTAATGCAACCCGGGCGCTGGACATTACAAGGTAGTTGGCTAGAACGTAATAGTATGCCCATTAATGTCAAGGGTATGATCTTGGTGGCTTGGAATCGGGATAACTGGTTTACTATGGCGACAAAGCTGATATTTCCAGGTAGCGATCGCACAGAAATTGCGTTGCAATACAAAGGACGCTTAGATGATGGAGAACGCCAATATACTTTTTTGCTCCAACATAATCTTTTAGGACAGGTTGAAGGCGAAGGTTTGATTGGAGTATCAACAATTGTGCAACGTTACTGGGCATTAAACGATCGCCAACGTCGTAGTGGTTTTGAAACTTTACATCAATTATCAGAAGATAACTACTACTTAAGTAGCGCTGTTTTAACTGGACATTTTTTAAATAGCACTATAGAAGCCAACCTTGAACGTCAATCAAAATAATATTTGGTGTTTGGTAATTGGTAATTGGTAATTGGTAATAGTTATTTCCCCTTGTCCCCTTGTCCCCCCATCTCTCCCTCATCTCCCTCATCTCCCCAATCCCCAATCCCCAATCCCCATTACCCCTTATCCCCAGAGGGGGCCCCGAGTTCCCCAATCCCCAGTCCCCAATCCCTACCCCCTAACCAAAATCCGATTGAGATACTGCAAAATTCCTACCGTAATGAAAAGACTTAAAGCAAAACAGAGCCAGTAATTATTGACGATAATTCTTGATTGATCGAGCGCCCACCCACCTAGCAGAGAACCCATAAAATTGCCCATAGCCCAGCAAAGGGCGTTGATAGAGAAATACACCCCTCGTTGCGATTCAGGGGCTAAATCGGTCACTAGAGAGGCAGCAAAAGGGGTATAAGAAGTCATAGCTAGGGCAAATACTGCTAGGGCTAAAGTTACCCAAAGCAGATGATGAGATGTGGTGATAGTAGTTACCCAAATGAGGCTAAAGCCTATTGCCCAGAGAATAGCCGAAATTGTCAGTGCCAGGGTATGAGAGTAGTTCTTTAAGGCAGCTGCAATAGGAAATTGGCAGACAATAGCCAAGGCTAGATACCCAGAAAATAGCGTGCTGATGGTGGTTGCTGCAAATCCTGGAGTATCGCCACCGACGTTGACAAAATTTTTAAAGTAAATCGGTAGGGTGCTATTTATTTGAGACAGGTAGGTAGTGAAAATAATGTTGACAGCCACGTAGATCAGGAGACGGCGATCGCGTAATGCTGTCATCCAAGAGGTGAAATGTTGCTTTTTGGGATACTCATCCACCTGGGGTTGATAAGTTTCATTAATTGCCCCATAGACAATCATCAAAAACACCATGAACGAAATAGCATCAATGACAAATAGCCCCCGATAAAAGCCAGTCGTCGCCACCCACAATCCTGCTAGCGCACTACCAATCGCTAACCCCAGATGATCTGCTACTTTGGTGAGGGCAAAAGTTTCGCGGCGATTGCCAACTTCACTGGCATCAGCCACAATCGCTTCACTCGCAGGCCAATAGAAACCCATCCCTAAACCACAAATCAGCCGCCCAATTACCAAGGTGGCAAAGTTGTTGGTTGCAGCTAACACCAGAGAACCAATTACCGAAATTGCTGCTGCTAGCAGTAAGGTGCGACGACGGCCCCAATTAGGAGAATCTGCTAGAGAACCACCAACAATTTTTCCCACAATACCCAAAATTGAAGCGCTAGCCAAAGCAATACCAACAGAGGTTGCGGATAAGCCAACTTGATTGACGAAAAATATGGGGGCGTAAAACATGGTAAAGCCAGTCCCTACTTCCGATAGGAACCTCGCGATCGCAAAAATCCCTACTTGGGAATTAATTTGGGGTAACCACGAGAATAACTCCGATTCAAGCGCTGGCTGTCTGGATGGGAATTTCATTGAAAAATTATGTTTTTGTAATTCTTATTATTGGCGGGGATTTTCCTCACAGATTCCACAGGATTTCCACAGGCATTTTACATGTTTTCCACAGATGCTCTACGAGTTCATAGGCGGTTGCCACCTTATTGGGGATTGTTTGCTTTTTGGTTTCGGTAGTCTCAGTGACTGAGTTTTTGTTAACATTAGTAACAAAAAACAGGTTCAAACCCTGATTTTATCGTCGTAATTTACTTTTTATACCACCGTTTTTAACATTTCGCAGCATTGACAAACCTACCCCCTCTTAGCGCACAATGATTCGGCTTGCTGTTGTAGTTCGTTCAACCGTTAACATCTATATGGGTAAAATTACCTCAGGTGTTGACGTAGATTGTCGAGTAAGCAAAGGGTTGTGTTTTCGCCCTCAGCTGTCACTGCAAGCAACTAGTCCCTCTTGATTGACCTCAGAGGAGGAAATCTCATGAACGCAACAGTTAACATTTTTACAGAAATCCCAGAAGCACTTCACGAATCCCTAAAAACCTACTTAGAAACACATCCTGATTGGGATCAAAACCGAGTATTAACGGCGGCTTTGTCACTGTTTTTACTGCAAAATGGAGATAGTGATCGCCGTGCTGCTCGTGTTTATTTAGAAACCTTGTTTCATCACAGCTAACTATAAAAATAAATAGCCACAACGCTCTATGCTATCAAGCATACTCCGTTGTGGTGGTCATCACGGTGCTATTCTGGTTCATATTCAACTGTAAGCAAACTTAGTAATTTATCCTAGAGAAATAAGTGCGCTCTTGGGCTGCAAAGCATTCAATATTTGGCACTAATGATTAAATTTATCAGGTGCGATCGCAAAATTTGAGGATGGATGTTCTATTTTGTGACATCCATCCTCTATAATTTAGGACTTACGCCAGCAAAATTTGTCATTGCGGCCGGAACGTAGTTTAGGGAAGCAATCCCATAATTTTAGGCGATTACGTCGCTACGCTCGTAATGACGTAATTCCGTAACTTTCGCGTAAGTCCTATAATTTTTTATTTGATTTAATTTCTCACAATACACAATAATATTAAAAATCTCTTCTGAAAGGTAAATATTTTCTAACTAATATGCACCATCTTACATAACCAGCATTTTTATCTGAATGGTTTAACGATTCTCAAATAAATTACTGGTATGTATTGGTGCATCGTCCACATTCGTAGAATGACTTTGAGGACTATATAAACTTTGTTGTTAGTCACATTAAAGAAGTTCACCAATTCTGACAACTGAAGTCGTCATCATTAACTGCTGACACAGGATGGATAGACAAACTTCTCCAACCTCCTCAGTACTCAGCAATATTTTCAAGTTAGCTATCATAAGTCAGGATTTGGTACAAGCAAGGATGAAAATATCAATCCTTCCTTCTGCCTACTGCCTGATTTTCAATACAACATTCAGGCTAGGTTTTGGCACAAACCTTGCCCTGAAAATTTGTCTTTCCCATGCCCCATGCCCAATTCCCCATGCCCAGAACCGTTGCGAGTACGTCATTGCCAATGGAGCTGGGCTAAATTTAGACACACCAGCTTTGCAAAGAACAGAATCGCTAGTATTGTAGCGACTGTAGACTTCGTTGCATGTTTTAGATTGATTTGTGCTTACTGAAGTTACTTTCGTGACTTAAGTCAAAAGTCAAGAGTTAAAAACTCTGGACTATAGACTAAACATTTAGGAACTAACTTCTAATTGTGGGGAGTGAGTAGGACATTCAAATTTATATCCCACGCCACGTACTGTCTGAATTAACGCCGGCTGGCTGGCATCAATTTCAATTTTTTTGCGAATTTGACCAATATGTACATCTACAACCCGCTGGTCGCCTACATATTCATAGTCCCAGACCTCTTGAATGAGTTCTGCGCGCCGCCAAACTCTACCAGGATGGCTAGCTAAGAAATGTAACAAGTCAAATTCCAAAGCGGTTAAGGGTACTGGTTGGTTGTTCAGCGCTACTTCCCGCCGGACTGGATCGATCATCAACTTCTCAAAAACGAGGCGTTTTTGTTCAGCTGTGGTGACTACACGTTGCCGTCGCAAAATAGCTGCTACTCTGACTTCTAATTCTCCCAAACCGAAGGGTTTGGTGAGATAGTCATCAGCACCTTTAGCAAAGCCGCGAATTTTGTCAGCTTCGTCTGCGCGGCTCGTGAGCATCAATACAAAAACACCATTGCGACTTTGCATCTCTTGGCAGAGGTTAAACCCAATTACATCTGGTAAATTTACATCTAAAATCACCAAATCGGGGTTAAATTGCTCAAATAGCGCTAAGGCTGTCTTACCATCCTCAGCAGCTTCTACTTGATAACTCTGCTTAATTAAAAAGCGTTGGATTAAATTCCGAACCGCTGGGTCGTCATCAACTACAAGAATCTTGGCAGGAGCCATGACCATCACTTTGCACAAAAATTCATAGGATTAACAGGAGAATTGCGTATAAACGCTGTTTCCACTTAGGGAATTCGTTAAAAATCTACAAGGCTAAGAGATGCATTTCCTGACTATCTAAAATAATAGTGTAATCATGTTTTGGATAATTCAACCAGTTAACAGACAAGCATATCAGTGCAAATACTGTAATTTTGGCTAACTTTGTATCCATAAACTAGAAATTTCCCTCTCAGCCACAGCAGTTTAGTAACCTAGAAGACTTTCCGATCCCAAGTAAGTGGTAATTGAAATTGTTTCAATATTAAATCGATATGCGGATCGATACCACCTACAATGCTTAAACTGAGTGATTAAAACTCCAGATTGCAGGAGTCAGTGACTAAAAAGGAAATGGAAAGTTTAATTTTTTCATAAATATTGTATTTTAAGTATTCTGAGTTCAAATTCTAGAGTAGAGCGAGAACTATTCAACGACATGGGGGGATACACGGAGTTATGGCAATATGTTAAAGTGACTTATAGTTAAAATTCCCAAGTCGATCAAACTAACCCATGCTAGTATCCAAGTATGGCAACAATTTTGATGGGCATGAGGATTACAATCAAAATAAAAGCTAAATTTGTATTTCTGTCAACAAAAGACTGCCGCTGACCGAGGCTGAAATATAAACTCCCATGAGCGATCAAAATCCCTACGAAAAACTTGGGGTATCAGAAGATGCTAGCTTCGACGAAATTCAAGATGCTCGCAATCGCCTATTGGAGCAACACAGTGGCGATGCCAAGCATCTAGAAGTTATTGAAGTTGCCTACGACGCGATTTTAATGGAACGCTTGCGGATGCGCCAGGAAGGTAAAATTAAAGTTCCTGAGCGCATTCGGTTTCCTGAAGTTCGAGTGCAATCGCTTCCCAAAGAAAGCCCAACTAAGAATGAGCAGTCGCCAGCGTGGCTGCAACGTATGCTTGATCAGCCAACAAAAGCTGATGTGCTGTTACCTGGAGCTTGGTATGCGGGTTTGAGTGCCGCTAGCTTATTCTACCCAGCAGCAGGCGATCAGGTTTTGCAGCTAGTTTTAGTAGTTGGAGTGGGAATTAGTATTTACTTTCTCAATCGTAAAGAAGGTAAATTTGGTCGAGCAGTTTTATTCACGCTAGTTGGGCTAATTATTGGTTTAATCCTTGGAGGGTTAGTCGCTAACTGGCTTTTACCGCAAGTACCATTCATTAGTCTCACATCAAATCAGTTTTCTACGGTATTAACGTTTATTTTGTTATGGTTGGTTAGCAGCTTTTTACGTTAATTTCGGGACTATGTTGACTCGATTTTGTTTATGGCAAAGCTGCCCAAATAAATTTTCTGAATATTTCAGATTTTGGCTGACTAATGGGTAATAGACTATACAGTTTCAGGTCTATTACCCATTACTATTGCCAAGTCCTGCAATATTGTGCCATTACAAGCTACTAACCGATAGAAAGCGATCGCTGATTTTTAAGTCCAGTTTCTAAAATGAAATCAACTGCTGCACTTAAATTCGGCACAATAAACTCAGGGTGGTAAGGTTCTAATTGAGTGCGATCACGGATACCAGACTCCACAGCGATCGCCTTAATATTATGTTTTTTCGCCGCCGCAATATCAGCTTCCGTGTCTCCCACCATCCAGCTATCAGCCACAGCAGGGAGTTCCTCAATTGCCCTTGTCATCAGTAAAGGCTTATCTTCAATATCACGGGTTTTCACATAGTCGTTAGCTAGGCAATAACAGCGATTCTCTGGGAAAAATCTACCTAGCTGGAATTTTTGGAAAGCATAGTCTAATTCCCAAACTCGGCGCATTGTCATCACCGCCAAATCGATTCCCGCAGCTTGAATCTTGACGAGCGCTTCTACTGCACCAGGGACTAGAGTATCGTATTGAAAATAATTCTCAGTATGTACTGTTTGCCGCCGCAATTGTGCAAATTCTAATGCCTGTGTTTCATCTAGTCCCGAGTTGATCGCAATTTGTTTTTCTGGAACTCGCGATCGCTTCAGTTGCCAAAATTCTGCCTTGGAAAGTTCTCGTACAGATTGATCGGAACGTCGGGTTTTTTCTAAACAAAATTGATAAACACGGTAATATCTTTCAGAGACATCAACAATAGGGCCGTCGAAGTCAGTAATTAGTCTTAGCATCGGCGGAAAAGCAAATATTAATTTTTATTAAATTATCTCATATATTGTTACCTTTTGGGAGTTTGGGCTTAGGTGTTATCCCAATTACCAATTACCCATTACCAATTACCCATTACCCATTACCCATTCCCCACATCCGACTTCATTACTTCATACTCCCGACCACTGGGCTTTAAACTAAATTGGGGAGATGATTGCAAGAATTTGGTGAAATTAGCACCTAACTTGAGCTTTTTGACAATCGCATTCGGAGATTGTCCAGATATTTTCTGTAACTCTGTTCCTAGTTTGGATACAGTTAAGTTTACTTGAGGAGACTTAGCTTGCATATTGCTAAGAATTTCTCCTAGTAACTTTTCCAAGTCTTCCTTTGAGCCAATTTCCTTAACTTCTAATGTATTCGTCTGTGTGGCTAAATCCTCTTTGTCTGAAGATGGATTGGATTTGTCTTCTAAGTTTTGCGGGTTACTGTTAGAATCTAGTTCGCAACGCTCTTGAAATAGATTAGTGATCGCATTCAAATTGCTCAGTCTTGAATTAATAGATTCCTGTTCAGCTTTAATCAAATCCTGGATTTTATCTACAACCCCTTCTAAGGAGGGAATTTCGATTGCTTGTGATAGAGAATAAAAGATAAATTTTCCGGTAGTTTTATTCTCGATATGTAAAGTTTGAGATTTTCTCCGCACCCAATATACTGTTAAGCCTTGGTTTTGTAGTTCATTGCATAGGTGGGTTAAAATACCATCTCCTGAACAAACAAATATTGCTTTAACTGTGGGATAACAATTTAATAGACTAGCACCAACAGCAATCATTTTCGCATCAGCGCTGTCTTTACCTCCAGGGACATGAAAAAGTTGATAGCCACGTTCATATAATTCTGTATCTTGCTTTCCATTACTGGGAGTTTTCCAGTTAGCAAATGCAATTTTTACTTGTAGCGGATAATTGCAGATACTAGCTAAAAACTCTTCAGCCGCAATATCTATTTTTAAGTTTTCTGCATCTAATAGCAATAGAGAAATTCCTGTATCTTGCAGTGTTTGACTCTCAACTTGAGGTTTGATTTTTTGAATAAATTGGTCTAATGCAGGAGATTCTAAAAATTCTGGTGATAATAGAGTTTGCAACAGTTCTTGCGCTAAAGTTAAACCTCGAGCTTCAGAATTTTTCTCTTGTTCTATCTCTGTTGGCAAATTTTCTATTAAAGAAAGTTCTTTGACATCAACTAAAGGTATTTGAGAATGTCCATTGCTATCCCCAATCCACTCATTTTCTACAGAATGCAGTAATACAGGCTCAATGAATTGTTTACGGCAATTTTTGCACAAATAATACTGCTTACCATTCCTATGGCCGTTTTTACGATATGAAGTAGAGGCGCATCGGGGACATTTCATCTTGTTATTTAGCTTGTCTTGTGCTGATATTTACCTCTAATTTTGCAATCTGAAAAGTCAAGTTTACAAAGTTTAATAAATTTACTAGTCCCTGCTTGAGAATGTTTTCTAGCTCAGATTAGTCATGAACTTTGCATGATCAATGTAGGAAATGCTTTAGTTTATCCGTGGTAAAACATATTCGCGGGTGCGGTAATCGGAAGGATTAGTAAAGATTTTCGTAGTGGAGCCAAATTCAACTACGCTGCAAACCCGATTTTCGTTGGTTTGAAAGAAAGCAGTAAAATCTGATACACGAGTGACTTGCCGCATATTATGGCTGACAATCACAATCGTTAACTCAGAGCGTAAACTTTGGATTAATTCTTCAATTTTGCCGCTAGCGATGGGGTCTAGTCCAAAACAAGGCTCATCCATTAAAATAACTCTGGGCTTAACGGCTAAAGCACGAGCAATACAGAGCCGTTGTTGTTGACCTCCAGAAAGTTCCAAAGCAGATTTATGCAGCTTATTTTTCACTTCATCCCAGAGGTCAGCAGCTTTAATGGCAGATTCGATAATAGCGTCTAATTCTGATTTCGGATACCAGCCGACGAGTTTGACCCCATAGGCGACATTATCATAAACGCTCATGGGAAAGAGATTTGGTTTAGGTAAAACCATACTAATTTGGCGACGCACCCGATTTAAATTCACGCGCCGCTCATAGATATTTTGACCAAAAAATTCTACTCTCCCTTCAACTTTTATTTCTCCTTCTAATTCACTCATGCGATTGAGCGATTTGAGAAAAGTAGATTTACCACAACCGCTAGGGCCAATAATGGCAGTAACTTTGTCTTGGTAAAAATCTAATGATATATCTTCAAGGATCTTCTTATTTTCGTAATAAAAGCTAAAATTGCTGACTTTTATAGCCGTAACTAATTTACTCATGGTCGCAAAATATTTGATATCAAGACCGAGTTATCAGAACGCTGAAACTCCTATTCCGTAGTACGTTATTTCTCTAACCTGATTTATGAAGTATTTGTGAATTTTTACTATACCTAAAGGTTGGAGAAAAGTGATTATACAAGTAAAAATCTCCAAAAAACACCAATTAATATGCTTAATTAATGACATTTGATGACATTTGAGCTTTGCATCAAGCATGAAGAGCTTGACAAAAAGACATTACTTGCATGTGTTACAAATTAGCCTTCATATAACCAGGAGTTAACTTTTATATTACCTGAGCCAGTCAAATTTCAGGTAGTGAACAGTTAACTGATATGTTCACTAACTCTGAACTTCAGAAGAACAGTCTGTTTTTACACTGATTGGGCGACAATTGTACGCCCGACAAATTAGGAGTATCCTGGTGAACAAGATGAACTTTAAGCTTAACAGCTTGACGGTATTAGGTGTAACTTCATTTGTAGCTGCTACTTTTGGGTTAACAATGTCTGCGGTTCAGTCCCAAAGTGTCAGCACAATCACAGTAGATGGTTCTAGTACTGTATTTCCCATTACGGAAGCAGCAGCGGAGGATTTTCAAAAGGCTCAAGGCGGTAGAGTAAGAGTTACCGTAGGTGTTTCCGGTACTGGCGGCGGCTTTAAAAAGTTCTGTCGCGGTGAAACAGATATTTCTAATGCTTCCCGTCCGATTCTGCAAAAAGAAATCAGCGATTGTAAAGCTAATGGTGTTCGTTATGTAGAATTACCAATAGCTTATGATGCTTTAACAGTTGTAGTTAATCCACAAAATAACTGGGCAAAAAGCCTTACAGTAGCTGAACTCAAGAAAATTTGGGAACCAGGGGCGCAAGGTAAGGTTAGTAACTGGAGTCAAGTCCGTTCTGGGTTCCCCAATGCACCATTGAAGTTATTTGGCCCTGGGACTAATTCTGGAACCTTTGACTACTTTACCGAAGCTGTAGTTGGTAAAGCTAAATCTAGCCGGGGTGATTTTACCGCTAGTGAAGATGATAACGTTTTGGTACAGGGTATTTCCCGTGATAAAAATGCCTTGGGCTACTTTGGTTATGCTTATTATGCAGAAAATAGCAAAAAGCTGAAAGCTGTAGCAGTTAATGGGGTATCACCTTCAGAAGCTACTGTCAAAAATGGCAGTTATACTCCTCTATCTAGACCACTGTTTATTTATGTCAGTTCAAAATCAATTGATAAACCAGAAGTAAAGCAATTTGTGAAATTTTACTTGCAAAATGCTGCTAAATTCTCCAAAGAAGTCAGATATGTAGCGCTGCCAAGTTCAGCTTACACTACAGCTCAAAGCCACTTCAACAAAAAGAGATTTGGCAGTGTATTTGGTGGTCAAGAAGCAGTTGGTTTAAAGATTGACGAATTAATGCGCCGCGACGCTAAAGAATAAACTCATTTCTAAAGTTTGAATTGGGTTTAATTGAGTTTGCGAAACATCAATATATTCTAGAGGGCACGGCGTGTCGTGCCCCTACAATCTGTCGCCTTCTTTTTTCAAATTGGTATTAGATTCTAAGTTTTGGATTGTATTTGTCAATCTAAAATCTCAAATCAAAACTTATTTGATGATTTATCCAAGGGAGGTTTTTACCTCTCTTTATCTTAATTGAAGTAAATTTTTTCAAGAGCGATCGCTATTCAGTTAATATGATTGGTGCTAAACCAACTCGACTTTCTCCCAAACTATTGCGTAATCTGCGTGAACGGGCCATTGAGTTTGTCTTGTTTCTCGCAGCATTGTCTTCTGTGGCGACTACCATAGCGATTGTCGCCATTTTGGTCTATGAATCCATACTATTTTTTCAGAAAGTATCTATTTGGGAATTTCTCACAGATACCCAATGGACACCTTTATTTGACGACAAACACTATGGTATTTGGCCTTTGGTGTCAGGAACTTTAGTAACTACTGTAGTTGCTTTATTAGTAGCAATTCCACTCGGGACAATTATTGCTATTTACCTCAGTGAATTTGCACCACCGATAGTCCGAGAGGTAATCAAACCGATTTTAGAATTATTGGCAGGGATTCCTACAGTAGTTTACGGATATTTTGCCTTACTGTTTGTTACGCCTTTATTGCAGGTAATATTGCCAGAATTACCTGGTTTTAATATGTTGAGTGCGGGTTTAGTCATTGGAATTATGATTATTCCCTATGTAAGTTCCCTGAGTGAAGATGCAATGCGCGCCGTACCTGCACATCTGCGCGAAGGTTCTTATGCAACTGGTGCGACTCGCTTGCAAACAGCCTTACGAGTTGTAGTCCCAGCATCGATTTCTGGGATATCAGCCGCTTACATTTTGGGAATTTCCCGTGCAGTTGGTGAAACGATGATAGTCGCGATCGCAGCTGGCGGTCAACCTAACCTTACTTGGAACCCGATGGAACCAGCCGCAACTATGACAGCTTACATTGTTGCAGTCAGTCTTGGCGATTTACCACATGGCACTTTGGAATACGAAACTATCTTTGCTGTAGGGCTAACTCTAGTATTAATGACTTTGGTATTTAATATCATTGGTCATTTTCTAACTAAGCGCTATCGAGAGATTTATTAGTTTGGTATTGGTCATTTGTCAGTTAATTACGAATTAGAAATTACGAATTCCATGACCACCACTCGTAGTATGCGGCAAATCCGCGCTATTATTAACCGCAACAAGCTTTCTGAATATATTTTTAGTATTGTTGGTTTGTTGTCAATGTTGATTGGAATTGTGACTTTACTAGCACTAATATTTGACTTAGTTAGTGATGGTGCGCCACGTCTTTCTTGGGATTTTTTTACATCCTTTCCTAGCCGTAGAGCAGCAAATGCAGGTATTCTTTCGGCTTGGGTAGGTTCTCTTTTAGTCATGCTAGTAACGGCATCGGTTGCAATTCCGATTGGTATAGCATCAGGAATTTACTTAGAAGAATATGCCCAGAAAAATTGGCTAGCTGATTTGATTGAGATTAATGTCACTAATTTGGCTGGTGTTCCATCCATTATTTATGGACTGTTAGCCTTGGGTTTATTTGTCTATGGCTTCAATTTAGGCCCTAGCGTGGTAACAGCAGGATTGACATTAGCCCTATTAGTTTTACCTGTGGTAATTGTCACCACTCGGGAAGCTTTGCGCGCTATTCCTAATAGTATTCGCGAAGCTGCTTACGCTACTGGTGCGTCTAAATGGCAAATGATTTGGGATCATGTTTTACCTTATGCAACTGGTAGCATTCTCACAGGAATTATTGTGGCTTTAGCACGCGCTATTGGCGAAACTGCACCTTTAATTACCATAGGCGCGCTGACATTTATTGCCTTTCTTCCAGATTCTCCAATTAAAGGAGAATTTCCTTTTATATCCTTTTCCTGGCTATTAGCACCTTTCACAGTTATACCCATTCAAATGTTTGATTGGGTGTCTCGTCCTCAAGAAGCATTTCAAGTGAACGCCGCCGCCGCAGGTATTGTACTAATTGCCATGACTTTGGCTATGAATGCTATAGCTATTTATCTCCGTTATCGTTTACGTAAAACAATCAAATGGTAGAAAAAAAATCTTCAATTTTAGAAAGACCGATTAAAGCTGCGGTTAATTATCTCAATTTTTACTATGGTGGCAAAGTCCACGCTTTAAAAGATATTAATATGCCCATTGGTGATCAACAGGTAACAGCACTGATTGGGCCTTCTGGATGTGGCAAAACTACTCTCTTGCGTTGTTTCAACCGAATGCATGACCTTTATCCGGGGAATCGTTATCGCGGAGAAATTAGTTTAGAACCAGATGGAATTAATTTGTTGAGTAATAAGGTTGACCCCATTGAAGTCCGGATGCGGATTAGTATGGTGTTTCAAAGACCTAATCCTTTTCCTAAGTCTATTTACGAAAATGTAGCTTATGGTTTGAGAGTGCGAGGTGAAACAAAACGCGCAGTTATTGATGAGAAAGTAGAGAAAGCTTTGCGTGGTGCAGCATTGTGGGATGAAGTTAAAGATAGATTGCGTGATTTAGCTTCTAACCTTTCTGGTGGTCAACAACAACGGCTTTGTATTGCCCGTGCTTTAGCAACTGACCCAGAAATTGTACTATTTGATGAGCCGACATCTGCTTTAGATCCCATCGCTACTTCTAGTATTGAAGAGTTAATTACTCAACTCAAGGAAACAGTCACAATTTTGATTGTTACTCACAATATGCAGCAAGCAGCCCGTGTTTCTGACTATACGGCGTTTATGTATTTGGGTGAATTGGTGGAGTTTGACAAGACACAAACGATTTTTAATCATCCTGCGAATAAAAGAACGGCTGATTATGTAAGTGGGTTGTTTGGGTAATAGGGAATGGGGAACTCGGGGCCCCCTCTGGGGATAAGGGGCAATGGGGAAGGGGGAAGGGGTAATGGGGAATTGCTTGTGATTAAAAATTCCTGTCCTCAAAAATGAAGACAGGATGAGGGAATTCAATTATTAGGGAACTCTAAAAAATAAATTATTCCGTTCAAGTCATTGACTGTTGACCGTTAACTGTGAACCGTCAACAGTCAACAATAGCAATGGAATGTTTTTTACTTGGAAGTCCCTAATTGATTATTCGTCAATTTG
Organism: Tolypothrix sp. PCC 7601; assembly: GCF_025677855.1. Lineage (NCBI taxonomy): Bacteria > Bacillati > Cyanobacteriota > Cyanophyceae > Nostocales > Tolypothrichaceae > Tolypothrix > Tolypothrix sp. PCC 7601. The sequence continues at coordinate 4,784,593 of NZ_CP064879.1, read as the reverse complement.
CCAAGAATCTTTGGTGATTTCTTCATCAAGGATTTTCTTGGGACGCAGGATGATAATAATTTTTCCTAACAGGGGAATTTCTGGGTCATTCTCAAACCACTGGATGTCTAATTCACCGGAATTTTCTAATATAAAATAGCTGGAAGCATCCCATTGCCGTTGGGCACGATCTACTACTACTAAAACTTGTCCTGGTTGATTTTGGCTTTGGTTTGGCAGGCGATCGCTATTCGCTATAATCACTACTGGGTCTTCGGCACTCAATAGTACTTGCCAACCTGGTAATGGTACCCAAGCTTGTTCGCCAGTAAATTTAACCATACGAAATGGTTGAATTTCTGTCACTAATGGCACCGCTTTTAAGTCATTTGGTGTCAATGGCAACTCACCAGCTACAGGGATAATTCTCGGTAACTCTTCTTCAGACTCTAGGCGATAAAAGGGTAAAAGTGGAGCCGGACGTTTAGGAACGACAGTAAAATCTGTGAGTAATTGTTCAATTTGTTTCCTAGCCGATGCTGTGTGTGCAAACCGTAAGCCTTTAGCAATTAAACGCGATCGCTCTTGAAAATCGCTGTTTTGCCGTGCTAATTTCCAGGCAGTATAAGCTACAGCATCTCCGGGATGATTGGAAAATCCTTCTGGAAAGATGCGGAAGCGGCAAAACTCTTTATAGGCTTTGGCTACTTCCCTGGCTTCATCCATGTCGAGTTTGTGCTGGAAAGTCAATTCAGCAGCTGCGGCGCGTTCTTCATGGGTGAGTAAACGTAACTCATATAAAATATCACTACCACGTGAGGCGTAATGCGATCGCGTTGCCTCCGATGCACCGCCTTTTTCTAAAGAATTATAAACTTGAGAACCAACAACTACCTGATTTTGTTGAATTGGCTCAAATCCAGTAGCCTCAAAAATCTCTTGAGGATTGTAACCATTTTTTTGCAAATAAGCGATCGCTTGACCCCATTCCACCCAGTTACCTTGCTTTTGCCGTAACTTTATTAGCAACTCCTGGGCGGTATCTGAATCAGCGTTGTCAGGATTTTGAGGGTTGGGTGGTAGGTCAGTCATACGTTAATAATTAATACCGGCTCGGCAAATCTTATTCTATAGGAAAAAAGCCGGAAAACCCTGTACTCAAATGCAGGTGTAAAAGATGGGGATGAGGGAGATGAGGGAGATGAGGGGGATGAGGAGGATGAGGGGGATGAGGGGGATGAGGAAGATGAGGGAGAAATTTCCATTACTCATTACTCATTACTCATTACCCATTACTCATTACCCATTACCCATTACCCATTACCCATTACTCATTACTCATTACCCATTACCCATTACCCATTACCCATTACCCATTACTCATTACCCATTACCCATTACTCATTACTCATTACTCATTCCCCAATCCCCAATCCCCAATCCCTAGTTCCCTATTATTTAACGACATCCGCAATTCTTCGCAAGGCTGGGTAATGTATTATCAACTAGACTTGGTATGGAATATAACAAGATAGTAAATATTTTAAGGCATTTATGGATAATCTCAGTTTGGAAACTAATACAGATCGTCGTCAATTAAGAACTTTAGATAGGCCGAAAAAACTCAAAATCCTGGTGGTTGATGATGAACCAGATAATCTAGATCTGTTGTATCGCACCTTTCGCCGGGATTTTCAAGTTCTCAAGGCTGATAGCGGGATGAACGCCTTACAAATGCTGGCAGCAGAGGGAGAGGTGGCGGTAATTATCTCTGATCAACGAATGCCAGAAATGAAGGGAACTGAGTTTCTCAGTAAGACTGTACCTCAGTTTCCAGATACCGTGAGAATTATCCTTACAGGTTTTACTGATATTGAAGATTTGGTGGAAGCAATTAATGCTGGGCAAGTCTACAAATATATTACTAAGCCTTGGGACCCAGGGGAATTGAAGGCGGTAGTCCAACGGGCAGCCGAAACCTACGATTTACTGAAGCAACGTACAGAAGAATTACGCTGTGCTAATGCTCAAATGGCACTGTTAACTGTTTTAGTGGAAGTAACACAAGCAGCTAATAGTTTAGAAGAAATACTGAAACCAATTGCTACTGCATTTAGTCAAAGTTTTGGCTCAGATGCCTGCATTTTGCAACTGATTGAAGATCATAGTTTAATTGCAACTCAAGGGTCTTACTGTGAAGGCGGTACTGTAGAAAACTGGCTAACCCAAGACCCCTTAACCAGCGAGGCGATCGCTACTGGCAATATTCAAGTTTCACTAAATATACTTAAAGATCCAAAATTATCCAGTGTTGCTCATTACCAAAATTCTGGTGTACAAGCACACTTAATTATCCCCATTAACTACCGCAACAAAGTTATGGGGGTATTATCGCTACAGTGGAAACAACCACACACTTTGCGAGATGATGAGTTAAAGCTAATCAATTTATCAGCACAATTGGTGGCGATCGCTCTCACGAGCAGTTTTTATCACCAAACACAAATTTAGTCAAGTGTCAATAGTCTAGGGTCTAAACTTCAACTCGCGACTTTTGGCCCTTGACTACAGACGCGAGGAATCGCGTCTCTCCTACTCTTGACACTTTGACTAATGACTCAGGAAATTCGCGTTATTTTTGATCGTATTGCTCCTATTTATGACCAACTGAATAATTGGTTAAGTTTGGGACAACACCGAATTTGGAAGGAAATGACCATCAAATGGAGTAACCCGCAACCGGGAGATACTTGTTTAGATTTGTGTTGCGGGAGTGGGGATATCGCTTTTGGTTTAGCCAGGCGTGTAGGCGCTACAGGTCATGTATATGCAGTAGATTTTTCCCATAACCTGCTAGCAATGGCTCAAGAACGCTCGCAAAATCAGTATACCCAACCTCCAATTACCTGGGTTGAAGCGGATGTCCTAGATTTACCCTTTGAGGACAACAAATTTGATGCCGCCACAATGGGCTATGGTTTAAGAAATGTTAAAGATATTCCCCGCAGCCTTAAAGAGTTGTACCGCGTTCTCAAACCTGGTGCAAAAGCTGCCATATTAGATTTTCATCGCCCAGATAATCCGCAGCTGCGATCGTTCCAGCAATGGTATTTGGATAATCTTGTTGTCCCTATAGCGACCCAGTTAGGTGTTAAGGAAGAATACGCCTACATCAGTCCCAGCCTAGATCGCTTTCCTATTGGCAAAGAACAGGTAGAATTAGCTTATCAAGTTGGTTTTGCTGAAGTCACACACTACCCCATTGTGAACGGTATGATGGGAGTGCTGGTAGTCAGTAAACTTTAGATTTTGTATTGCATATTTTGCCTTAAGGTCTACTGGGAAAAACACAGAGACTCTTAAATGCAAAAGTCAATATTTAATCTAAAAACCAATATCTAATACCCAAAATTGCTAATTCCAAAATCCTGTGGATTGGTCTCATTTGTGGCTTTATGTATCACCACCGATATTAGGTGGAATTATCGGCTATTTCACGAATGATATAGCCATCAAAATGTTATTTCGCCCCTACCGAGCAATTTATATCGGTAAGCAAAGATTGCCATTCACACCTGGCTTAATTCCCCGTAACCAGGAAAGGCTAGCTCTGAAGATTTCTAATACAATCATGGGGTCACTTTTGACACCAGAGGAGTTGCAAAATCTCGCTCGCCGTCTGTTACAAACAGAAAGAGTAGAAGGAGCAATTCTGTGGTTGTTAAAACTAGCACTTGACCAAATCAATTCCGAGGATAAAAATCAAAAAAGTGCTAAAATTGTCGGCGGAATTTTGCGTGATTTATTAGGTGAATCTTTGCCACGTCTCCTCAAAGTTTTAGCGCGGCGAGAAGACTTCTTGGAAGTACAAATCAATCAGATTTTTGACCAAATACTCCTAGAATTTCAACTGAGTGAAGAACAGTCAACTAGGCTGGCTGATTGGCTTTTGCAAGTAGTTGTGCCGCCAGATGTGCTGCGACAAACAATAGTTGATTTTTTAACCGATCGCACAATTCAAACCATTGACGAAACCTTTCGGGAAAAGACCAGCGGTACCTATTGGGTAGTAGCGAATTTGTTTGGTTTACGCAATACTCTTACTAGACTGAGAGCTTTTTGCTTAGATGAAAAAGAGGCTACTAACGATCGGTTGAAAGAATTAATTCAAGAATTGCAAATCCGCGATCGCATCAGAAAACTCTTGCAAAATTTATCATTGCAAAACTTACCCATAGGGACAGTACGCCAACTGCGTAAAACTACCAGAGAAAGCGTCCGTCATTACTTGCAAACTAGCGGTAGCGATTTACTACAAGGTTTAACTGACTCCGTAGATTGGGAGAATATCGCTTCTTTGTTGCTCAATCGTCTGAGTACATCACCCGTAGTTAGTAGTTCTCTAGAAGTTGTCAGCCAAGAATTGGCTTTAATTTTGGAACGCTATTTAGAGAAAGATTTGGAAGCAATTGTCGCGCAAGTAATTCCAATTCTATCTATCGATCAGGTAATTGTTGACCGCGTCAAATCAACTTCTCCTGCTGATTTAGAAGCTGCAATTGAAGGAATTGTTAAAAGTGAATTGCAGGCAATTGTAACCTTGGGTGGTGTCTTAGGTGTAATTGTGGGTTTAGGTCAAACGGTGTTTTTACTGTTGAATCAACAATAATGGGTAATTGGTAATTGGTAATTGATGATTTTTCAGGGCTGCTTTGTGCTTTGGGAATACAACTAAAGCAAACATTAAAACTAGCGATTCAAGAAGCGTGACGCGCCAGCCCCTGTTTTCTAAACATGGGGATAAGCGTCTACGCTATTTTAATTGCCGTCATCCAATTTTGGATTATACCAATTTAAAAAAATAATGCGACAGATTGTAGGGGCAAGGCAGTGCCCATTGGTGTCAACTGAAGCTAAATGCTCTATAGGGCGGGCGTTGTACAAATACCTCGCGCCCTCATCCCCTAACCCCTTCTCCCGCAGGAGAAGGGGAACTAAATCTCTGGCTCCCTTCTCCCTGTGGGAGAGGGGCTGGGGGTGAGGGCAAAAACCTTGCTACAAAGCAGGTTTCACGTTAAGTTGACACAGGTGGGCAGTGCCTTGTCCTCTAGAGTATATTGATGTGTCGCAAACATTATTTGATTTGGTATGAGATTTTAGATTCTGGATGCGGAATAGCCTTTCTCAGTCGTGAATAAATTCTTGATCAGGCTTCACCTGAATTGTTTAGCACTTTAGTGCTGTCTATGAAGTTATAAAAATTTTGGTAATTCACCACTAGTACAAATCGACGCAAATAAACAGACTATCTGTAATTGCTAAAAGGCTTGTGGTATAAGTATTCTTTCTTTTGACTTTTGACTCCTGCGGAGTTCGCCAGTTGCTTTATGCCGACGGCACTTCCTTCAAGTCGGCAAAGCCGCCCAACTGAGTGCCTTGGGAACCCGTCCACCGCACTGGCTCACTTTTTACTTTTGCCGTGCTAGCCTATTCACTAACAGGAGAGTCGGATGAAAAAAGTAGCAGTATTTGGCAACGCTGGAGGTGGTAAATCTACTCTCAGCAAGAAATTATCCCAAATCACGGGTTTACCGCTTCATGTCTTGGACAAAATTAAATATCAATCAGGCGGTGTTGAGCTTTCAGATGAAGATTATAAACGCGCCCATGAGCAAATTTTAGTTAGTGAACAATGGATTATTGATGGGTTTGGTTCTATGGAAACCCTTTGGCCTAGACTAGATGAGGCAGATAGCTTAGTTTTTATCGATTTACCGCTATATGTACATTTCTGGTGGGTAACTAAACGACTAATCACAGGTTACTTTAACCCACCAGACGGCTGGCCAAAAAACAGTCCTATATTTAAAAGTTCGCTAAATAGCTACCGCGTGCTTTTTTTATGCGACAAATATTTGACTCCTAGATATCGTGAGTATATCAAGCAGGCAAAAAGCCAGAAAAATGTTTATCATCTTCAATCGACTCAAGATATTTCGCAATTTTGGGAATCAATTGAAAATAATGGGCATAGGGCATAGGGCATGGGGCAAATAAATAGGCACGGCAGTAGTAAGATAATTTGATATACAACAAGATTGTGGATGTTCCCTACCTACAATTTGTCGCCTTCTCTTTTCAAATTGGTATCAGCAATAAAGATGAGAAAAAAGGAGGTACGCTTGGTTGTACCTCCTTTATTATTAGGAGCTAATATCTGATTTAAGGTGCGTTGAAGTTAAACCAATTGTTTAGCAGGTTTCACCCTATCTTAATCTGCTGAAAATCAAAAAGTACTCAAGCTAGAGATAGATAACTTTATAAGTTCTTATCTATTTTATTTGTAGTATCTGATACGCTTATTCTTTACATTATCAAGTATTGATCAAAAAAGAGCATTCTTGAGATAAATGAAGTATAGAAAAATCAGTTTTAATTACTGAAATTATTGGCGTAGAGAGCGAACAGGTAACGGTGAAGAGTCAGAAGAAATAAAATTTGTATTTCTTAATCACTTTATGTAGGATGGAATGTCACTTACTTTAGCGATAGCGTAACGCATCAATGACCGACCATTAAAAATTTTAGGTGCGTTAGCCTCCGGCATAACACACCCTACTGGACTGACACGCCTAAAATAGTGCATAAAAAAACTCTTGTGGGATGGGTGTCTCACCCGTCCAGGGCGGACAAGATGTCCACCCCACAAGAAAAATTATTGCAACATTTTAGCCTTGCCACGCTACTACCTCAAAAATGCGATCGCAAATGATATCATGTCCGTTCAAATGCCCGTCATTGCGAACGAAGTGAAGCAATCGCAGAGTCCTTGTGATTGCTTCGCTCCACTTCGTTCTGCTCGCAATGACATATTAAGGGTAATTTGCCGGACATGATATGAATTAATAATTCGTAGTACCCTACGGGAAGCGTAAAGCGCTACGTAATTAAATCGAGGTTGGGATTAGCATTTATCTTCATTGCGATTTGGCAAAAAGGAAAAGTTTTAAATTTCCCCTTTCCCCTTTCACCTTTACCCTTTCTCCTTTCACCCAAGTTAAATATGAATTTGCGTTGCCTTGAGCATATGGTAAGTAATAATCAACTGAGTCAGCGCTAAGGGATAACTTTGTAGTACCTCGCCAGTTGTACCAGCGATTTTGCCAAGTTCTGGGTTACTTTCGCGATCGCAAATATTTTTTAAATGTGGCATATCCGAACAGATAATCTGCTCTAATTTATTCACTTGTTCTAAAGTTGCGTGACCATCAACTGCTAGCACATCTACAGGTTTACTCATATCCCTGTCTAATCCCAAACGAATTGCTGAATCGGAACTACTATCAGTTAAGTGCAGAAGTGAAGTAAAATCTGGATGCGGAATTGTGGGACGTAGTACCAACCTCACATTCAGATGTCCATTAGTTTCTTCTTTGGCATCTTCAGGTGGGTAGAAACTAACAACTATATCAGACCATTGTCGTTGCGGACGGATAAATTGCTCTGAATCTGGTTCGCGCTTTTCTAATTCTGATAGTACTTGTTCGGGAGTATAACCGCGTTTTTGAGTATCTCGTTTAACTTTCCACTGGGCGCGTATCTCTTCGGGAGGTGCAAGATAAACTTTCACATCATAAGCTTCACGGGCAGCGCGTGTAGAATAACCCAGTAATCCTTCAATAATGACGAATTTATTCGGTTTAATATACTGTGGTGGTTCAAAAGTCCCAGTTTTATGACTGTAAACTGGTTTGAGAATTGACTGTCCCGTGCGAAGCAGCGATAAATGCTGCTGCATAATATCTAGATAGTTGCAATCTGGGTGGAGGGCAGTGATCCCAATTTCTGCACGTTGTTTGCGATCATAACGGTGATAATCATCTGTGCAGATGATCGTGACATTTTCGGGCCCGAGTACCTGAGCAATCCCTCTAGTTAGTGTTGTTTTGCCAGCAGCACTGTCACCGACAATACCAAGAATAATTGGACGGCTCATCATACCCCCCCACAAAGAGTTTAGTAAGTCTGTTAATGATTAATTGAGAATATTCCTAATTTTAAAGGGGATTTTGTTCAGTAACTTAAGTTACTGCTTCTATGCAACATCTCTACACAATATAGCAATTCAATTTTTGATTTTTGAATTAATTTATGCAGAGAGGGTAATGGGTAATTGGTCATTGGTCATAAGTAAAGTTATTTCCCCTTGTCCCCTTGTCCCCTTCCAGTTCCTAACCTCTGGCTGCATCTATACCCAAACGCAAATACTCGATTTTGATACAAGCATCCATAATTACATTCAGCCCACCACTTAAAGCAGTTTGGGCGGCTGCTTGATTCCAGATACCTTGTTGTGCCCACACCGTTGGGGCTTTAATTGCGATCGCCTCTTCGATAATTTCTGGCAAATACTCAGCACGCCGAAAGATATTCACTATATCTACACTCGCAGGAATTTCTCTCAAGGAAGGATAACAAGGCTGCCCATCAATTTCTGTAACTAATGGGTTGACGGGATAGACTGTGTAACCTGCACGCTGCAAAAACTGAGCAATTTGATAACTGATACGATTGGGTTTATCCGAATGACCAACAACTGCGATCGCTTTTGCTTGAATTAACACATCACGCAGAGCGTTATCATCATCTTTCAGGTTTGGCATAGTCCGTGAATAGTTAACTACAAGGTAAATGGTAGAGGGGAATGGGTAATGGGGAATGGGTAATGGGGAATGGGTAATGGGGAATGGGTAATGGAAGGGGAGAAATCCCATTACCAAACACCAAATGACGAATGACCAATGACAAATCAAACACAGGGACTTGAACCAAATCTTTATAATTATTTACTCTCTGTTTCTTTGCGAGAACCAGAAATATTAGCTCAGTTACGGCAAGAAACAGCCCAGCATCCAATGGCGAGAATGCAAATTGCACCTGAACAAGGGCAATTTATGGCATTGTTGGTACAGCTAATAGGTGCTAAAAAAACTTTAGAATTAGGTGTATTTACGGGATACAGTACGTTAGTAGTAGCTTTAGCCTTACCAAGCGACGGAAAAATAGTAGCCTGTGATGTTAGTGAAGAGTTTACAGCGATCGCGCGTCATTATTGGCAGCAAGCTGGGGTGGCAGAGAAAATAGACCTGCACATTGCCCCAGCGTTAGAAACTTTAGATAAGTTGCTGCAAGCAGGGGAAGCCGAAACCTTTGATTTTGCGTTCATTGATGCTGATAAAAGCAACTATGATGCCTATTATGAGCGATCGCTACAATTAATCCGTCCAGGTGGCGTGATTGCGATCGATAATGTCCTGTGGTCAGGAAGAGTTGCAGATCCCCAAGTACAAGACAATAGAACCAAAAGAATTCGCGCTTTTAATCAAAAACTGCATCAAGATCAGCGCATAAATCTTAGTTTATTACCCATTGCGGATGGTTTAACCTTGGTGCGGAAGAATGGGGATTAGGGATTGGGGATTAGGGACTGGGGATTAGGGACTGGGGACTGGGAGATGAGGAAGCAGAGAAAGCAGAGGAAGCAGGGGTGCAGGGGAGAATAGCCATTACTCATTACTCATTACCCATTACTCATTACTCATTACCCATTACTCATTACTCATTACCCATTACCAAACACCAATGCCCAATGCCCAATGCCCCATGCCCCATTCCCTAAAAGTTGTCATTATTCATGATTTACAGTTACCCTTGAAAAGAAACTGTCGCCTTTTTTCTTGCTGACGTACTCTTTTTTCCTCGGTGAGGTCATCAAAACAGTAGGGGCAAGTAACACCTTCCTCGTACTTAGGTGAAGCCTTATCTGCTTCAGAAATTGGGCGACCACAACTTTGACACATATCATAAGTGCCTTCTTCCAGTCCATGACGGACGGCGATGCGTTCGTCAAAAACGAAGCATTCTCCTTGCCATAAGCTTTCTTCGGCGGGAACTTCTTCTAAATATTTGAGAATGCCACCTTTGAGATGATAGACTTCTGCAAAACCTTGGGACAGCATGAAGGATGAGGCTTTTTCACACCGAATCCCGCCAGTACAAAACAAAGCGACTTTTTTATGTTTTTCGGGGTCGAGGTTTTGGCGTACATACTCAGGAAACTCTCGGAATATATGAGTTTGAGGATTTTGCGCCCTTGTGAAAGTGCCAATATTCACCTCGTAATCGTTACGGGTATCAATCACGGTAACTTCCGGATCGGAAATTAGTTGATTCCATTCTTGAGGCTCGACATAAATTCCTACCTGTTGATTAGGATCGACTTCTGGCAATCCTAAAGTCACAATTTCGGACTTTAAACGCACCTTCATCCGCTCAAATGGTAGTGTACTAGCGTAGGATTCTTTGGATTCGATGTCTGCTAACCGCGAATCGGAACGCAGAAATTCTAAAACTGCGTCAATAGCTTGGCGTGAACCTGCGATGGTGCCGTTAATACCTTCTTGTGCTAACAGGATGGTTCCCTTGATACCTTGCTGCTGGCAGTAAGATAATAAAGGTTCTCGCTTCTCGGCAAAATCCGGCAAACTCACGAATTTATAAAGTGCTACAACAACTTGAAGATTTTCTTGCTTCATCCCTTTAGAAATGAACCGGTTTCAGGTACAATAACAAAGACAGCTTTAAATAAGCTACCTAATCTCATTCTATGGGGGTTTAGCTCAGTTGGTAGAGCGCCTGCTTTGCAAGCAGGATGTCAGCGGTTCGAGTCCGCTAACCTCCATTCAGTAGTTAAATCAATCAAAAATGGTAGCTTTTCTTTAATGGTGGCGTAGACGTGAAGCGGCTTGTCGTAGACATCGCTTGCAACAAGTCATTTCTATCTGATTGCTTGAGTGTGGCACTAATTGGGCTTGTGGACATGGAAATTAGTCTCCGGTATGTTTCGTACAGCAGTTTTCACCCCTTGGAACCACGCTGTCACGGCACAGTATTGCTGTGCGCTGTAGGCAAATTTGGTCTATTTCCCAGAAAATAGCTGTAATTTTAGATTGCCCACAGATACAATCAGAATTTCCATGCCATTTAAGGCCTTTTAAATAAAAAATATCCTTATTGTAAGGGCACGGCTGCCATAGACTTTCGCTCAAGCAGAGATTTGATCGGTGCCGTGTCCCTACTTGGTGGATAATTTATTTCTGAGACTCCGACAAACGACTTGAGAAAAATTGCACATCGCGCTAGTCTTCATTAGCGTAACCGCACGCTGTATAATCAGGCGATGACAAATCCGCTCTCTTCCGTAATTCCCTCCTACAGTTGGAATCGTCCCATTGGTCTTGGTTGGGATCAGCCCTACACTGTCCGCTACGCTAGCAACATTGATGATGGCCCTTGGCATGGTATGCCTTTAGGTGGCTTTGGTGCTGGTTGTATTGGTCGTTCTTCTCGGGGAGACTTTAATTTATGGCATATTGACGGGGGAGAGCATACATTTCAGAATATCCCCGCCTGTCAATTCAGTGTGTTTGAGTCTCACGGCTCATCTTCCCAAGCTTATGCTTTATGCACCCAAGCACCAGAGGATAAGAGTTTAGCTGCTTGGCGCTGGTATCCAGAAAGCAGGGGAGCAGGGGAGAAGTTTAACACGGGGAATTATCATGCGCTCTATCCCCGTAGTTGGTTTGTTTACGAAAATGTCTTTAAAGCACAGCTAAGTTGTGAGCAGTTTTCCCCCATTTGGGCAAATAACTACAAAGAAACTAGTTATCCGGTGGCGATATTCCTTTGGAAAGCCCATAATCCCACGAATGCACCTATTACTCTCAGCATTATGCTCACCTGGCAAAATATGGTGGGTTGGTTTACCAATGCTTTGAAGTCGCCGGAAGTGAAGATTCGGGATGATGGTAGCCCAGTTTATGAATATCAGCCGCGTTTGGGCGAGAGTCAAGGTAATTACAATCAATTAGTGGAAAATGAGCAGCACTTTGGTTGCTTTTTATCCCGGGTTGCTGGTAATGCACCTGTGCAAGAAGGTGATGGTAGCTGGTGTATTGCAACTGTGAAGCATCCCCAGGTGGAAATGTTTGATCACACGCGCTGGAATCCAAGCGGTACAGGTGATGAGTTGTGGCAAAGCTTTGCAATAGATGGTTCTTTGCCCAATCATGTTGATGATACGCCAGCAGCAGATAATACACAAATCGGGGCTGCGATCGCACTGCGTTTTACGCTGCAACCAGGACAATCTCTAGAACTCCCCTTTGTTTTAACTTGGGATTTCCCAGTAACAGAATTTGCTGCAGGAATTAACTATTACCGCAGATATACAGATTTTTTTGGCAGAGATGGTCAAAATGCTTGGGCGATCGCATCTACTGCCTTAACAGAATATCAGAATTGGCGATCGCAGATTCAAAGTTGGCAACAACCCATCCTTGACCGGGAAGATTTACCAGCTTGGTTGAAAATGGCTCTATTTAATGAGCTTTATGACCTTACTAGTGGTGGTACTCTCTGGAGTACAGCTTCAGAAAACGATCCTATCGGTCAGTTTGCGGTGCTGGAGTGCTTAGATTATCGCTGGTATGAAAGTTTAGATGTGCGCTTGTATGGTTCTTTCGCCCTATTAATATTATTCCCCGAACTGGAAAAGTCAGTAATGCGGGCTTTTGCCAGGGCGATTCCCCACAGTGACGACCACCAACGTATAATTGGCTATTACTATACAATTGGCGCAGACACGACAACTGCAACCCGCAAAATCGCAGGCGCAACACCCCACGATTTAGGCGCACCTAATGAGCACGTTTGGGAGAAAACTAACTACACCTGTTACCAAGACTGCAATTTATGGAAAGATTTAGGCAGTGATTTTGTGTTGCAAGTATACCGAGATTTTCTACTCACAGGTGCTGATGATGTGCAGTTCCTTGCAGATTGTTGGGATGCAATTGTGCAAACTCTCGACTATCTGAAAACTTTTGATTTAGATGGTGATGGCATTCCCGAGAACTCCAGTGCGCCAGATCAGACTTTTGATGATTGGCGACTGCAAGGTGTGAGTGCATATTGCGGGGGTTTATGGTTAGCGGCGTTAGAAGCTGCGATCGCCATTAGTGATATCTTATTAACGAACCGCAGAGGCGCAGAGAACACAGAGGAGTTAGCAGCGCAAAAATCTATCTATGAAACTTGGTTAAACCAATCTCGTCCCATCTACGAAGAAAAACTTTGGAATGGGCAATATTACCGCCTGGATAGCGAGAGTGGTTCGGAAGTAGTGATGGCGGATCAACTATGCGGACAATTCTACGCCCGATTGTTGAGATTACCGGATATTGTAGCGAGCGATCGCGCCTTATCTGCACTCAAAACTGTATATGATGCTTGCTTCCTCAAATTCCAAAATGGTCAATTCGGTGCTGCAAACGGTGTGCTCATTGATGGTTCCCCAGAAAATCCCAAAGCCACCCATCCTCTAGAAGTCTGGACAGGTATCAACTTTGGGCTAGCAGCTTTCCTCGTACAGATGGGAATGAAAGATGAAGCATTGCGCTTAACACAAGCCGTAGTCCAGCAAATTTACGACAACGGACTACAATTCCGCACACCCGAAGCCATCACCGCATCTGGTACCTTCCGCGCCAGCACCTACCTACGCGCAATGGCTATCTGGGCAATTTACTTAGTTTATTAGGGCATGGGGCATTGGGCATTGGGCATTGGGCATTGGTGTTTGGTAATGAGTAATGAGTAATGAGTAATGAGTAATGAGTAATGAGTAATGGGTAATGAGTAATGGGTAATGGCTATTCTCCCCTGCACCCCTGCTTCCTCTGCTTCCCCTGCTACCTCATCCCCCTCATCTCCCTCATCCTCCTAGTCCCCAGCCCCCAATCCCTAATCCCTAATCCCCAATCCCCAATGCCCCATGCCCCATGCCCAATCTTTATTTTTGATTAACTAATTTCAATTTTGCAATCAAATATACATACAGAAAAATATCTACGTTTTATTATTTACGTTTTCAAACCTACTTCGTTTGTAGCTGATTTCGTAAGTATTTTTATCTGTTGTTTTATTTTCCGGGTGTTTCTTAAACCAATAGAAAAGAGTAAGTAATAGTAACAGGGTTGTAACTTCTTGAAGACTCAGGAGTGTTGCTTTCAATGGATTCTAGATTTTCAGCTTAAATTATTGAGGATATTAATCTCTAAAAATTTATGTTCATGGTTAACATTTTTTACCGGAAAATAAATTTATTATTAATTATTTTTTGTAGCAAAAGCTACTATGAATTTAACTGCCTGTTGTAAAAAATCTCTACAGATAAGGTAAAATAAATTTTTTACATTCATTCTACGTATTCTTATATACAGTAATAAGGCAATTAAATCAATGAATATTGATTAAAGAGTAGTTAAAATTTTGATAAAGTAGGGAGTATATATTGGCGATCGCAGCCAAAACCTCAGAAGCAAACATTAGCCATTGATTTAGACTTGACTCAAAATCTCACAGTCATAAATCATTTGTAAATCTTTCCTATTCCCCGTTCTAAACCTCCAGAAGTAATTTCACAACTCCCAGAGGAATTACTATACATCAGTATTTGTAAGTACTTTTTGAAACTTTCTCTTAGGATAAGCCACTGAAAAATGATAGCTCTGCAATTGGTGATTGATAACACAAATAATTGCGTTTTCCAGAGGCTGTTGGAATGAAGCAATCCAAACAGTGAAAAATTTCACGTCTTTTTTTGTACTGAAGGTACTCGTCTATTTAAAGTTAACAAGCTTACCCAAAACCCAAAATTTAGCCATGAACTTCTATTTGTCGTTTAGAGTTCAGGGAGATGGAGAATTTCAAACTAACCAGCAGTCTCCCACTCCAAAAGCGTCTATTCTCAGTTTTTTGGGGGTAATTGTCAATTAATTAGAAACTGAGCAAGAGAGATTGGAGACTACTTAATTCTCTATCTTCTCTGATTTTCCCAAGCTTGCTGCATATATCTGTATCTTGCTTTGAAACAGAAGTATCATTTTGAGAAACCACACTGATGAAAAACTGATAGTAATTATAGGTTTTTATCGCTACTAGTAATAATTACATTTTCTCATGTAACCATACTTAACTACATCAGTTAGATATTAATTCTACAGTCAGGCTATTTAGAACTATTACTATCATCTGCTGTAGATAATATACCTATATACTGCTTATTTTACTAGCATTTTATAGGCTAATTCTGATACATTATAGTTGACTTAGATATGAATCGGTGGTGAATTTGCCAGAGTCATTTGACACTGGTTACCAAAGTTTATATATCATATCATATTCTAAAATTTTTTGCATATTATCTGCAGCAAAGTATGGTTTATCTTGATGCAATATTATCAACAAACATATTCTAATTGCTCAGGTATGAAAACGCTAAAATCTTTGTATAGCAAGAAATAGCAAAAAAATAAACAAAGATAAAAGTCAGATAAATTCTAAAAAACTTTTTCAATAATTATGGCTTTTTTAGATTTTTTTAAAATGTCTATATTCCTTGTTACTTGGCTGTTAAACCACATATCTAGTGCTAAAATTTCTTAGTAATGCGAGGTAAATAAAATTTCGATATGTATCTTATATGAGGGGTTTAACCCCTCAGTGTTTATAAAAAAGCTGACAAAATGCTAAGTTACACAATACATAGGTAGATATCATGTGAAAATCACTAAATTTAACTTATAAAGACATCAATTTAGGAGATGACATTAGCGCAAAAAAATAGTATAAATAGAAATGTTGTTCTTGAACTTCAAGAAAATAGAACTTTGAGTTCCCACCCTAAAACTTATGAAGTTTTACTGAGTAACTCCTAATCTCGTAGCAATATATAATACGCCAGCTATATCAGGGACAAGTAATTAAATTAGGAGTTGGGAAATTTAAAGAGGACGAAACTGCATCTACCAAGAGCCAAACCGAGACTTTTTTCTGCCATTCGTCTGAACATAACAAAAGGTAAATTTTTACCAAGTGTTAATTACTCAGCAAGAGCGATAGCCGAACACTAACTAACGGCCGAGTTCAGTTCTTCAGTACTTCTTACCACTAAGTAAAGGCTGTAGAACTTGGCAGAGGATGTAAATCATGACGATAAATCCACAGGCTTGATTTTAAACAGTCAAGTTTCCCAAACAGGTAAGCTCATGGAAAGAATCATCAAGTTAAATGCAGTGGAAACCGCAAGTCAAAGGAGTAGTTATAGGATGAAGGTTGATTATTTGCATCCTTACTACGATCCAACTCCTGAGAAAATATCGATTTATAACAGTGCGCTCAGTATAACTAGAGCGACTGTACCAGAAACATCTACCTGCGATCGCTACATAAAATGCCAAGAATGGAGCCAGCAGTCTCAATTCAGCGGCTTTGGTCTTCAGGAATAGCAAAATTAACTCAGAACTTTTGGTATTTCTGCTTGTACCTGTCAAGAGGGTAGTGTTCTACCTAAATAGTCGTTAATACCGCATTGCTGATTTTTGTTTTGGAAGCTAATTCAGCAAATGTAAATAGGCTAGAGCAGTTTGTTAACTTCAATTTAAATCCCAACAACCGCAGAACCAGACTGGTTTACTTAAATTAAGACAACTAACACTATGAACCACGATATTTCTGACATTAGTAGCAAGTTAAAGAACTCTATTCCTCCTGAACAGTTTGATCAAGTCGTGGAAGCGATTCTTTCTGGAAAATATTCCTGGGCCTGTGTATTAATGTTACGTTTTGCTGGTTACAATCCTTTACATTACATTCCTTATCGGACTTACAATCGATTGCTCAAAGAAAACTCCCTGATGAATCGGTCTAACAACCAGCAAAATCCCACTCTGAATATAGCCAAACCATCCTCTGAGAAAAGGTCTGATACAAATGTCTCACCAACTAACTTAAGCAAGATTAAGGAATTTCCTTATCTTGAGGTCGTTGGAAAGTAAAAAGTAGAAATTTGTGGTGCTAGTTAGGATATGTGGCTGACAGAGTAAGTTCGATAACATAAATCAAATACTAATTCAGGCCAGAAAGTACTCAAGATACTTCTGGAAAATTCTGTTGATTAATTAATGTATCCATCAATTAACTACAGATTTCCAGTCATTGAGTAACTATCTAATTGCCATGCAGATTAAAGATTTATAGCATGACTGCTTTGTAATGGTATTTGTTGCTTAAATAGACTGCTTGTAAAAATCCAGCCAACAAATTCGCTTTGTGATTGCGACCTCCAAAACTCTTACCTTATATAGTCCTCCTCCTTTAGGGGGACTACCCTTTATTTATGAGGTGATTGTTTTCCAGGCTAAACTTGCAATCTCTAGCAATCGAGTTTGATTGCTGAAATTGCTTGCCTAAAAAGGTAAGAATAATCAGACAGAATTAATCAGTATATACCAAGTTCGTTTTAATTAAAGAGGAGTTTTATATGTGTTGATTATCCTAGTAGTAGGACTAACAATAATAACGGATCGAAAAATATAATCAAACCGTATATAGTCTATCAAAAGCAATATAAAATGCGACATATTTGCATTAATTGCTGAGGAGATAATTCGGAAAATCCTCTTATAGTTAAGTTTTTTTAAAATCGACACAACATTATTGATACAATCTGCCAATTTGGCAAATATTAGCAGAAAAAATTTTATAAATTATAGATGCCAACTGAAACATCAAAGCTTGACTCGCAGATTTCATGGTGCGGTACGAAATCAATGATCAGTGCCAAACATGAAATGCATCAACTCGATTGGTGAAGTAGTCAACATCTTATAGAGTAGATAAATCCAAGACCAAAATAGACAATTCAACTGTTGCTACTGGTGGTTCTGTTTCCCAGGAAGTTGGAAACAATCAAATTGGGAGTGGTAAATTTTTCCATGCCAAATTTGAATTGTTCCCACCTAGTTTAGAGATGGTGGTAACAATAGTGAGATAACTTCCTTGACTGTGGTGAATGTGAATTTAGCCCAAAAAGTTCACATTTCATATTATTAACAGCAGTGGAAATAGAAAAAGCGACAGTTAAATTAAAGTCAAGGCTGGTGGAATACATAACTCTTACGCTTCTATAAACGACTATCGTAATCCTTGTCCTCCCAAACAGGATTATGGCTGTTTTAGAAATTAGCAATTTATACAGGAAATTTTGGAAGCTACAAACTTGAATAGCTTCCAATTTTTTATGTTTCCAAGAGAGGAAACAGGGAAGAGAAAATAAAAATGTAGGCGGTTTGATTCACAAATCCAAGAGGAATATTCTGCCCTAAAATGAACAATTTAATGGTAAATTTCGGAATCTGTATCAGTTGTCCTGGTCTTGCAGAGATTATCAGGGTCTGATTTTGTATATATGAGTAACTTTTCTTCTCAGGGACTTTTACGACAGAGAATATTTTTTCTCTCCTTGCTTGTAAAGACGCGATCAATCGCGTCTCTACCCTGCCCCCCTGCCAAGAAAGCGATAGTATATTTTTTAAGTTGAAAATTCCTAAAACTTAGTTGCTGACTGATAGTAGCGCTAGCCGAGAATGTATATTGGGCTTAATAGCCTATTATTTTTGAAACATGAAAATGCTAGCAAATGGATAAAGAAGACGTAAGCGACGAACAAAGCAATTATGACCAACGCCTAGATAACTGCTATGCAGAAAAACGCTATGGTGCGAACATAGAACTGATATCAGTATTTGGGCTATTTGTCAATCTAGCCGTAAATTCTCCTGTTAACTAGCAGCAAAGTACTGCATCTGCTGCTAAACTTCATTTTTTATGATTCTTTACATATTGCAACTGTCAACTCGATTTTAGAGTTCATTGTAATTTGTACAATGCAGCTGTGACGTGGATTTTTCCAGATTGGGCTTCCTTAACGATATTCATGAGCATTTCGACTTCCGTGCTGAGTGATCTGCTACAGTTCCTCCCCTACCTGCGCCCCCAGCTATATTTCAAGGCTTCACTAACGGCGCTCTCCCATGCGATGGAAGACCAGGTTTTGGCGGCGACTTTAGTTGAGCCTTTGGTAATTGCTAGCTTCCAACGCGAGCGGTTCTACCGCCAAGAAGCTCATCGCTACCAACGGCTATCCGAGCGTAGTAGTCATGTATACGTGCTATCTGCACCAGAAACTGATTTTACTAATAGCTCGCAATACTACGAAAAAATAGCTTTTGAACCAGATGACGCTTTAAGCCAAGAATGGCATTTAGTGGTAATTGCAGATAATTATGCTACTTGCTTGGTGTGCCGAGAAAACTTAGGCTCCATTGCCAAAAATAAGCAGGTTCCCGATCTAGTACCTAGTCTGGATATGGATACAGCACGTAGGTTTGAAGGCGTTTGGACATCAGAAAGGGGAGTCAGCCTAAAAGCAGCCCAATTGCTATTAGAAAGGATTGTAGTTTACAGACCAGATTTGCTAGATAAAGTCGAGGAAGCACGCCAGAGGTTTGGTATAGGGAAACCGCGCAGCGCCTCTGGAATAGCGCAGACTAACGAGTATGCTTGTGACATAGATACTGATCCTTTTGTGCAACGCTTAGTAACTTATCTCCAAGCAAGTCAGTATAAATTACATAAAGCCTATCGTTCGATTACAGCCCAAGCACGCAAAGAACGCTTAATTAACTCCATCAGCACCGCCATTAGGCGATCGCTCGACCCTCATGAAGTCCTGCAAATAGCTGCACAAGAATTAGGGCAACACATGGGTGCTGGTCGTTGTTTAATTTACCGCGTGCAAGCTACAGAAGCCAAAGCCATCATTGAACATGAATTTTTAACTCCAGGGGTGACATCTGTGAAGGGGCAAACCTGGGAGTTAGATAAAAATCCTCTATTTCGGGAAATTATTCAACGGGGTGAGGGAGTTTGTGTCAGCGACACCTTAACCGAACCTTGGGTGAATAGTTCCACCATGTTGTCTGCGATCGCCAAAAAGTTTGCTATCCGTTCTTGGCTGATGGAACCAGTGTTTTATCAAGGCCGATTGTTAGGTGTCGTAGAGTTACACTATTGCACCATGCCCGTTCATGAGTGCCAACCTGCAGAATTGGATTTAGTAAAAGCGATCGCTATCCAAGTAGGAGCCGCTTTAATTCAAGCAGAAGCCTACGCTAACCTCGAAGTTCTCAATCAGCAGTTAGAAGCCCTTGATCGCACCCGCAGCAACCTGATAGCCATTACTGGACACGAACTCCGCACGCCCCTATCTACCATCCAAGTTTGCCTGGAAAGTCTCGCCAGCGAACCAGATATGCCGCAAGATTTACAGCAAGTCATGCTAAGTACAGCGCTATCTGATTCCGAACGGATGCGGAAATTAGTGCAAGATTTCTTAACACTTTCTAACCTAGAAAGTGGGCGTGTAGAATGGCACCCAGAATCTTTAACTGTACAAGAGTGTGTCGATTTAGCCCTCAGCCGGATGCGGACACGCTCAGTCACTGAAAAACTTCCCCAAATTACCACTGAAATACCCCAACAACTGCCTTTAGTCAAAGCTGATGGTGATTGGCTAGTGGAGGTGATAGCAAAACTGGTAGATAACGCCTATAAATTTACCCCTGTACAAGGAGAAATCAGCATTAGTGCCACTAGTAATGGACAAAAGATGGTTGAGGTCACCGTGGCTGATACAGGCAGGGGTATCGAGCCAAATCGCCTAGAAATAGTTTTTGACAGGTTTTATCAAGAAGAAGGCGCACTACGACGCAGCGCCGGCGGCACAGGTCTGGGATTAGCAATTTGTCGTCTCATTGTCAATGGTTGGGGCGGTGAAATTTGGGCAGAATCCAAAGGAAAAGACCAGGGCAGTCAATTTCGTTTTACGATCCCTATTGTTCAGGTTATCCAAGAGGAGAAGCGGACGAGGAAGGGGAGGTGAGGGATTGGGGATTGGGGACTGGGGATTGGGGATTGGGGACTGGGGATGAGAGGGATGAGGGGGATGAGGGGATGAGGGGGAACAAACACCCAATGCCCAATGCCCAATGCCCCATGCCCAATGCCCAATGCCCCATTCCCAATTAAAAACTGTTACAGTCTATAACGCGATCGCAATATGATCCGGTCGGCGGTGTTAGGATGCCCTAAAAACGTTGAGAGACTACTTTATGGCAGAAACACTTTCTGGACAAACTCCACTGTTTGCTGGCAGCACTGGCGGCCTCCTCAAAAAAGCAGAAGTGGAAGAAAAGTACGCTATCACCTGGACTAGCCCTAAGGCGCAAGTTTTTGAACTACCAACAGGTGGTGCAGCCACTATGCAACAAGGTCAAAACCTGCTGTACTTGGCTCGGAAAGAATATGGTATAGCTTTGGGTGGTCAACTCCGGAAATTTAAAATCACAGACTACAAAATTTACCGGATTTTACCCGGCGGAGAAACCACTTTGATTCACCCAGCTGATGGCGTATTCCCTGAAAAGGTGAATGCAGGTCGTGAAAAAGTACGTTTTGTACCACGCAGAATTGGCGAAAATCCCAATCCATCAGCGATCAAGTTCAGTGGTAAATATACCTATGATGCATAGGTACTAGTAGTACGCCAAGGTAACTTGGCGGGGAAAAGGGGAAAGGAAAAAGGGGAAAGGTTTTTGTCCCTTACCCTTTTCCCTTTAACCTTTACCCAACCTCCACCTAACATTTTTGGGTTGGCAGACTACTAGGTACTAGGTATTGGGGACTGGGAATTAGGGAATAGGGATTAGGGACTAGGGACTAGGGAATGGAGAAGAGAAAAACTTTGATCCAATCTCAATACCTGATACCCTATGCCCTATGCTCTATAACCCAATCCCCAATACCCTATACCCAATCCCTTACTGTGTTTATGATTTTTCCCGATTTTTCTGATTTTTCTCAATTAGCTTCACAAGGTAACTTCGTTCCCGTTTATCAGGAATGGGTGGCAGATCTGGATACGCCTGTATCAGCTTGGTATAAGGTCTGTGCTGGTCAACCCTACAGCTTTTTGTTGGAATCTGTGGAAGGCGGGGAAAAGCTAGGTCGTTATAGTTTATTGGGTTGCGATCCTCTGTGGATATTAGAAGCTAGGGGTGATAGTACAACCCAAACACACCGTGATGGTTCGCAAGTGGTGTTTGCTGGTGACCCTTTTACGGCTTTAGCCAATTGTTTAGCACCTTATAAACCAGTTAAGTTACCACAACTGCCACCAGGAATCGGTGGGTTGTTTGGCTTTTGGGGCTATGAATTAATTAATTGGATAGAACCCCGGGTGCCAATTTATCCCCAGGATGAAAGAAATATTCCTGATGGGTTGTGGATGCAGGTAGACCACCTGTTAATTTTTGATCAAGTCAAGCGGAAAATTTGGGCGATCGCTTATGCTGATTTACGCGATCCAAATGTGGATTTACAAGGAGCTTATCAACAAGCCTGCGATCGCGTCTCCCAAATGGTCAGTAAGTTATCTTTGCCGTTGTCACCAGAGAAAACTATCTTTGAATGGACACCCCCAGCGAGTAGAAGTAAAGTTTCCTCTATAGAAGAATATACGAGTAACTTTACGCGCAAAGACTTCTGCGCCAGTGTCGAAAAAGCTAAACAATACATCAAAGCTGGAGATATTTTTCAAGTCGTTATTTCTCAGAGGTTATCAACAGAATATACAGGCGATCCTTTTGCCCTTTACCGTTCGCTGCGGCAAATTAATCCCTCGCCTTACATGGCGTATTTTAACTTTCAGGATTGGCAAATTATTGGCTCTAGCCCCGAAGTGATGGTGAAAGCAGAACGCGATCGCGATGGTGATATTATCGCCACAGTCCGTCCGATTGCGGGAACGCGCCCTAGGGGTAAAACTAGCAAGGAAGATGCAGCCTATGCCGAAGATTTGCTGCAAGACCCCAAAGAAATTGCCGAACACGTGATGTTGGTAGATTTGGGAAGAAATGATTTAGGACGCGTTTGTCAAAGCGGTAGCGTCAGAGTTGATGAATTAATGGTGGTGGAACGTTACTCTCATGTGATGCACATTGTGAGTAATGTTGTGGGTAAGTTAGCAGATGATAAAACCGCATGGGATTTACTCAAAGCTTGCTTCCCGGCTGGTACAGTTAGCGGCGCACCCAAAATTCGGGCGATGGAAATTATTCACGAATTAGAACCCAGTCGTCGCGGTGTTTATTCTGGTGTTTATGGTTATTACGATTTTGAAGGGCAATTAAATAGTGCGATCGCAATTCGCACTATGGTATTTAATAACCATCAAGTTACTGTGCAAGCTGGTGCTGGCTTAGTAGCTGATTCTGAACCAGAAAAAGAATATGAAGAAACACTGAATAAAGCCAGAGGTTTGTTAGAAGCAATTCGTTGTTTAAGATAAATCAATTAACACCAAGGCGCAAACTTCTAGTAGGATGCGTTAGCGGCGAGAGTACGGCATCAAATTTCAACTTCTTCAAAATGTTCAACGGTGGGAAAAGGCTCATAAAAATGATGTAGTAACTTTTTCCACTCTTGATAATCAGCAGAACTTCTAAATTCTACAGTATGAGATTCTAAGGTTTCCCATCTGACGAGTAAGAGATATTTACCCTTAACTTCAATGCAGCGATGGAGTTCATGAGATAAATATCCCTTAATGGAAGAGATAATCTTGGAAGCTGTTTTGAATGCAGATTCAAATTCTGATTCCATCCCTGGTTTGACATGAAGCATAACTGCCTCAAGAATCATAAAATATGACCTGAAAACTGAAGATGATGCCGTTTAGTATAATGCGATCGCATACATATAAAGCTAGATATTTTCAAATATATTACTGGAGTATATAAGTTATCGCAGCACAAAACTCTTCATTTTCTCCATTTTCATTGGGTTGACAGAAGCTTTGAAACAATATTTGTCTTTCGTTTTCAGTGAGATCTTCAAGACCTTCCAATATAGCTTCTATTGCTCCAATACGCATTTTTTGTAGCTTATCAATATTCAGACCTAGTTTATCAATTGTGGTGTCGGCAGCATACTTTTTATTTAGATCTGATGTTATTGATAGAATCTGTCCATCTTCTGTATATCTAAAAAAATCAGCACAGTTAATATTTAAAGGTGAAACCATTAGGTTATCATCATACCATTTATCTTTTTTCTTACCACAATGTAGAGGTTCATTTGGTACCGTATCTTTTTGGCATGATGCCAGTAAATTTGTGTATTCTAGTGCTAATTCAGGATAAGTTGTTCTTGGTTTTAAATGTTCAATATGACTGTTAGCAATAGTAATCCGACTTCCACAATAACAGCAAATAAAATATTGTTCTTGTAGCAATGAGTGATGTACATCAGTTTTCTGCGGCTTACTGAAGTTGCTCCAGCTTGGTGTCCAGTCATCATTTGCTAGTTCCTTCCAATTTGAAAAACTCTGTGGCTCCTCACTCTTTCTAATGTACTTCACCGCTTCAAAATCTCTTTTCGTCTAATAGATACACGTGCTTTTATTAATTCTGGATCATCTTCTCCGATATCATCGCTAATTTGTTGACACAATTGCCTTGCACTATCAAGATTACCTTCGTCAATGAGTTGAAACAAGTCGTGTAAACTCTTTTTAAACTCTTCTGGACGTTTTATATCATCCATAACATCTTCTAAAATTTGATTACTATCTCTACCATACGAACTTTGCGGACGATTAGCAACAATACCTTGATCTGTATTTTTTAAAATATAAATATTATCAGGTTTAACATAACTAATTACCTGAGGTGAATGAGTAGTAACAATAAATTGACAATTTGGAAAAGTTTTTATTAAAGATGTAATAATTCTCCTCTGCCAATTTGGGTGTAGATGCAGTTCAATTTCATCAATAAGAACTACACCGCTACCTTGAAGCGGATTTTGTAACCCAGGGTTAGCGATTGCTAAACGTCTTGCCAAATCTCCTACCATTGCCAACAGGCATTTTTCGCCATCAGATAGCTGATTCACAATGAGTTCTTCACCTTGTTTTTGTAACGTCATTTTTAAAGGAGAACGACGAACCCTTAAGTTAGAAAAACTGGGTATCAATGAAGATATAGCTTGCCTCACTGCTTGTAATTGCTTGTCCCGATAAGCGGCATTATCTTCTAGACGTAATTCATTCTCTAAATCTTCTTGCTTTCTAAACCATTCAAAAAATATCCTGAATTCACTACCTACTCCTGTAAGCGAATTTTCATAAGCATCTATTTGTTCAAATGAGTGCTTTGTGCGAATCTTCAAGGGAATATCCAATACAGCACGATTCGTAGAATAATAAACTGCTAGAGGAATATTGAATTGATGAGATGTATATAAATTTTGTTTGATATGTTCGACAATTTTTGACAGTGTAGATAAGTTACTGCTAGTATCTTTCTTGCGTCCTTTCTTAACTTTTGTTAAAGACCATATTGCTTCTTCATAATCAAATGAAATGACAATCTCGTTATGAGTCTCCTTTTTTCCATTAGAAATATCTTCTTCTGTAAATAGCCTTCCAGAAGGTGTCGAGTGTTGAATTGAGCTAGTAAAACGCGACAGAAGAATAGCGAGACAATCCAGAATACTCGATTTACCTACACCATTAATACCAATCAGTACTGTTGGCTCGGTTTCATCGAAATCTAGTGTCAAATCACCGATTCCACGGAATGATTGCATTATCAAGCGTTTGACTTTCATAGTTTTAAGTACGATGTATGTAATTCATTGGGTGAGAAACGCCCACCCAATATTTCTTATAAAGCCAGGTATTAGGCTGATTTTAACTTAATTACTCCTCTATCAAACACTTGGTTATCAGTACCAATACCACTGATTTCTATTCTATCGGCATAGACTTCATAGGCAGCAAAACTTAAATTGCTAGTCGAGTATTCTGTCCATTCATTTTTCCCGACAGGACGATTACCTGCACCTGCGCCACATATTAAATAAGTTGTGCCATTAATTGAGCGGGTACGTTCATAATGGTGTTCATGACCATTGATATAAAGTTGTACGCCGTATTTTTGAAATAGCGGAGTAAAAGTCTTAATAAAATCGGGATTACTTCCATAGGCTCCCGATGCATAAATAGGATGATGTCCAAATACTACTTTCCAAGTAGCTTTGCTGAGGCTTAATTCTTTTTCTAACCAAGTTAGCTGATTTTTCCAGTCAGCATTACCGTTAGTATCTAGCGCAAAAAATTGTACATTTCCTTGGCTAAATGTATAGTAGCGTCCCTTCATATTAAAGCCGGGATATTTAACTTGTGGATCGCCGTTAGCAGTGCGGATATCATGATTGCCTAAACAAGCTTGAAATTTCACACCTTGCTTGAGTAAATCTTTATAAGGACGCTCAAATACATCTGCAATCTTTTCAATTTCACCGTTGTTATAAATATTATCTCCGGCTAAAACGACTAAATTATAAGGATTTTTTTTGTGATAATTAGTCATTGCCCTAGCTACAGCATACTGTCCTTTTGCACCTGTACCTGTATCTGCAACTGAGACAAAACGGAGTAGCAAGTCTTTTGTGGGTGGATTAGCTGCGATCGCAGTATCTTTTTGAGCTAAATCAGCACTTTGACTATTTTGCCGAGTTAATATCCAAGTTAATCCTGTACCAACAAAACCAAGGCTACTTAAAAATAAAAATTGGCGGCGTTTTAGGTTCATAAATGATTCAATTCCACAACTAGTCAGTTTAGCCAGAGCAATGGACAATGAAGTGATACATTAAGGCAGAAGAAGCTGCATTGCTCAATAATGTATTTGATTTTTATTTGATTCGTTGCTCTTGGTGAAAGTTCCATGTCGCAAGACAATCCGAAATCACAACGTCCCCAAAGACCTTATCAGAGAAACCAGCCATTTTGGAAGTCTGCTATTATCCAATTTCTCAGGGGGACAATTAGGCTGTTAGAGTCGGCGGTGGTGAAGCTAGAAACAGCACCGCCACCGGGAACTGCGGAAACTCCTGGTTTTTGGGGTGGATTGCTGGCTAAAGTCCGCAATTTTTTACCAGCGAATTTGTCTGCAAAGTTGTCTGATACGGCTTTGAGCGGGATTATTGCTAGTATTGCTGTGGTTTTAGTGTGGACAACTAGTAGCTTGTTTACGAATAAACCTGCTGAAGTTGCGATCGCACCTCCTGCTGAAGAAGTTCCAACACCAACGCCAACGATAACTACTCCGCCTTCCCCAGAGTCTACCACCCCAGAAACTCCAGCACCGGAAGAAGTAACACCGTCGCCATCAGCAGAAGTTTCGCCACCGGAACTAGAAATAGAACCAACACCGACACCGGAAGCCACACCAACACCAGAAGTAACTCCAACACCGGAAGCAACATCAACACCGGAACCGACACCAACGCCAACGCCAGCTGTGCAATTAACACCAGAACAGATTTTAATTGCAGCTATCGAAAATCAAGTAGCCCAAATTAGCGATCGCGTTGCTTCTGGACTCATCAAATCAATTCAAGCCAATTTTCGGACTAGTAATTTAACTGTCAAAATTAGTGATGATTGGTATACTCTCAGCGAAACTCAACAGGATCAACTTGCAGCTGATATTTTACAACGCTCTCAAGAACTCGATTTCACTCATTTAGAGGTGGTTGATTTTCAAGATAGGCTGATAGCGCGGAATCCAGTGGTGGGAAATGAGATGATTATTTTTAAACGGCGTGTGAGCGAGCATAAAATCAGCGCAAAATAAAGCATTCGTCAGCTTTGATGGTTGATTCCCTATATTTCATTAATTTGCTGATTACCAATTTAAATAATGTTTGGGACAGATAAATGCTTTGTAGGGGCAAGGCATCCACAATCTTTTGGTATATTCAATTATCTTACTGGTGCCGTGCCCTACTTATCTGTCTACACAATTAACGAAAAACCCGGCTTTTTTAAACCGGGTTTGAGAGTCAACTATTAAGTTTCAAAGTGCTAATCAATGGGTGAATCTCTAAGCAACTTCCAAGTAAAAGAATATTCCATTGCTATTATTGACGATTGACTGTTAACTGTGAACCGTCAACCGTCAACGACTTGAACGGAATAATTTATTTTTTGGAATACCCTAAGCTACAGGAGTTGCAGATTTAGCTTCTAGAGTAGCCAGTCTGTCAGCTAACAGTTTTTCTAGGTCTTCTAAGGCTTTGGTGAAACCTTGAATACCTTCTGCTAGTTTGTCAGTAGCCATGCGATCGCTAGCGTGCATTTTGTCAAAGGTGGCTTTGTCGATGGAGATTTTTTCAATTTCCAAGCTGGCTGCATTAGCGGGGTCGAGTTTGCGTGGTAGTTCGCCAATGGTTGCTTGCAGTTCAGCTAGCAATGATGGGGAAATGGTGAGCAAATCGCTACCAGCTAATTCAGTGATTTCGCCAATGTTACGGAAGCTAGCTCCCATAACTTCAGTTTTGTAGCCGAATTTCTTGTAGTAGTTGTAAATCTTGGTTACTGATAATACACCTGGATCTTCTGCTGGTGCATAGCTATCCCGTCCAGAATCTTTCTTGTACCAGTCGAGGATGCGACCGACGAAGGGAGAAATGAGGGTAACGCCAGCTTCCGCACAGGCGATCGCTTGGTGCAATCCAAACAATAGTGTTAAGTTACAATGAATGCCTTCTTTTTCCAGGATTTCCGCAGCCCGGATACCTTCCCAGGTGGTAGCAATTTTAATCAATACGCGATCGCGAGAAACACCCGCAGCTTTGTATTGAGCAATTAATTCTCTGGCTTTGGTAAGAGTAGCTTCGGTATCGAAGGACAAGCGCGCATCTACTTCTGTAGACACCCGACCAGGGATAATTTGTAAAATCTTCAGCCCAAAAGCTACCGCCAAACGGTCAAAAGCAATGGTGACAATTTGCGCTTGGCTAGCATCAGCGCCCGCATCTTTCTTAGCTTGGAGTAGAGTTTGATCGACAATTTCCTGATACTCAGGCATTTTCGCCGCAGCAGTAATCAGCGAAGGATTGGTAGTTGCGTCTTGGGGTGTAAACTTTTCAATTGCTTGGATATCACCTGTATCCGCAACCACTACAGTCATAGTGCGTAACTGTTCGAGTAGGTTTTTAGACATAAATTGCTCCGTTTTGTTTGCTTGTTTAGGATTTACTGCATAAAGGCATCAAGTGCTGAGTTGTACAGACGCGATTAATCGCGTCTGTACAAGAGTGCTGAGTCAAAATACTAGTCCCTAATCCCCAGTCCCTAGTCCCCATTCCCCATTCCCTATTCCCTCGTTCATGCATAGTATCGGGATTACCTTTATTGATTACCCTCTTATTTACACTTGTTGCTGTTCCTTCTATTCTGATTCTGGCAACTTTTCTTAATTGTTGCCCAAGTATACTGATCACCTTCAGCTTCAGCCCCATTTTAGAGACCCTATGCCAAGATTGGCTGTCCAATAGAATGCACTTTAATTAAGCTAGTTGTTCCTGATTTACCAATTGGTACGCCGGAGGTAATCACGACTTTATCGCCATCTTTGGCTAAACCCATATCTACGACGCTGTTGACTACGTTCAAAAACATTTCTTCGGCGCTGTGGACTGGGGGAACTAGTAAAGCCTCTACACCCCAGGAAAGTGCTAACTGGCGGTAGGAGACTTCTTCAGAGGTGAGGGCAATAATTGGCGTTGATGGACGATATTTAGAAACTAGCTGTGCTGTACTCCCCGAAGAAGTATTACAAAGAATTGCCCTTGCGCCTGTTTCATAGGCAATTCGACATACTGCTTCAGCTACAGATTCGGTGACACTCAAAGTCCCGGCTTCACGACACCAAGAATGTTTGCTACCTTCTTGTAAAGACTGTTCTGTGCGAATGGCAATATTGTGCATCATTTCCACCGTGGCTATAGGATATTGACCTACAGCAGTTTCCCCAGAAAGCATGACAGCATCTGTACCATCCCAGATTGAGTTAGCAACGTCTGTGGCTTCGGCGCGGGTGGGATCGGGCGAACTAATCATCGATTCCAGCATTTGGGTGGCAGTAATCACAGGTTTACCTGCCTGATTACAACGGCGAATGATATCTTTTTGAATCAGGGGAACTTCGTGAATGGGCATTTCCACCCCTAAGTCACCACGGGCAATCATAATCCCGTCAGCAGCTTCGAGAATGCTGTCAAAATCTTTAACGGCTTCTGGGCGTTCAATTTTGGCAATTACCCGAATTTTGCCCCCAGCAGATTCAATCATTCGTTGTGCTGGTTCTAAATCGCGGGGTGATTGTACAAAAGAAACTGCTACCCAATCAACACCTAACTGGATGCCAAACCGTAAATCCTGCAAGTCCTTTTCGGTGATGGAACTCATTGGTAAACGAGTTTGTGGCAGGTTTACCCCTTTATGAGTAGAAATTAAACCGCCAATTTTCACATAAGCCCGAATGTGATCAGCATCGCGATCGCTCACCACTAATTTGACACGACCGTCATTAATCGAAATCGGTTCGCCTTGTCTTACCATTGCAAACAAAGTTGGCAACGGCAAAGGCAGTTCATCAACACTCTCGCCCTTTTCTTGTAAAACAAAAGTGACTTCGGTACCAGCTTCCACCATTAGCCCTTCTGGTGGTAAAGTCCCCAAGCGGATTTTCGGGCCACACAAGTCTTGCATAATTGCTATTGACTTGTGCTTTTTGCTACTAATTTGTCTAATGTAGTGGGCAGTTTGACCGTGGGCTTCATAAGCACCATGAGAGAAATTCAACCGCGCCACATTCATCCCCGCATCAATCAAAGCTTCTAGCCGTTCAGGAGAAGATGTAGCAGGCCCTACAGTACAGATAATTTTGGTTCGACGCATAAAAATTGGGTGTTTAGGAATATCCTGGGATGAAATCCCAGAACCTACAACATAGATAGCTAAACTATCCAAAATTGCAAGTGCTTCATATAACTTTTATGCCCGTAAAAGTACTTTTTATTTTCTTTTGTTGTCAAGGTATGGATGGGGGATTGGGGATTGGGGACTGGGGACTGGGGATGAGGGGGAAAAGGGGAAAGGGGAAAGGGGAAAAGGAAAAAAGGGAAATTATTATTACCCATTACTCATTACTCATTACCCATTACCCATTACCCAATGCCCCATGCCCCATGCCCCATGCCCCATGCCCTTATACAAGCGCCAATTGTTCTTTCTGCGCCATTGATAACATGAGGTCAACTACACGATTTGAGTAACCCCATTCGTTGTCATACCAAGCAACTATTTTAAAGAAGTTGGCGTTGAGTTCAATGCCAGCACCAGCATCGAAGATACTGGAGTGCATATCGCCCTGAAAATCGGTGGAAACTACTTCTTCGTCACTGTAGCCAAGGATTCCTTTGAGTTCTCCTTCAGAAGCAGCTTTCATGGCTGCACAAATTTCTTTGTAACTGGTGGCTTTGGCTGTCTTGAAAGTTAAATCAACTACAGAAACATCAGGAGTGGGAACTCGGAACGCCATTCCGGTTAACTTACCCTTCAATTCTGGTAAAACCAGTGCTACGGCTTTAGCTGCACCTGTGGAAGAAGGAATGATATTTTGGGCTGCACCTCTACCACCGCGCCAATCTTTTTTGCTAGGGCCATCTACAGTTGGTTGGGTAGCAGTCATGGCGTGAACTGTGGTCATCAAACCTTCGGTCAAGCCGAAATTATCATTGATTACCTTAGCTACGGGAGCTAAACAGTTGGTGGTACAGCTAGCATTAGAAACAATCGTATGCTTGCTGGGATCAAATAGCTGATGATTAACACCCATCAGCAAAGTAGGAACTAGGTCAGGATCTTTAGTAGGAGCAGAGATGACTACACGCTTGGCACCAGCTTTGAGGTGATTTGTGGCTCCCTCTTGTCCGGTAAATAGCCCTGTAGCTTCCACAACGTAATCTACACCTAATTTTCCCCAAGGTAACTCAGCTGGATTGCGAACTGATACGCAGGGAATAAAATGCCCATCAATAACGATGCCATCTTCCCTTGCTTCTACCTTACCTTTAAATTTACCGTGGGTGGAATCATATTTAAATAGATAAGCCAGGTTATCTGATGGTACTAGATCGTTGATCCCCACAAATTCAATATTGGGGTTATTAATGCCAGCGC
The DNA here is from genome assembly GCF_025677855.1 of Tolypothrix sp. PCC 7601. Lineage (NCBI taxonomy): Bacteria > Bacillati > Cyanobacteriota > Cyanophyceae > Nostocales > Tolypothrichaceae > Tolypothrix > Tolypothrix sp. PCC 7601. Next base: position 4,752,492 of record NZ_CP064879.1, on the reverse strand, counting down.
GAAGCACAAGCCGCCCGATCCGACCAAATCCATTAATACCTACTTTTAACTTAGCCAAAATAAAACCTCCCGTTTCGACAATTGCCATTTAGGGCTATTACCCTATCTTCAACGCTGCATTCAGCTTGCATGATTTGGGTCTGACTTAGCTGATCGTTACAGTCAAAAGTTGTGAAGAGTGTATTTTCTTGGCATATTTTAAGGTTTTGGGCATGGGGCATGGGGCATGGGTAAGGGGGAATGGGGATTGGGGAAGGGGGAAGGGGGAAGGGAGAATGGGGAAGGGGGAATGGGAAGATAAAGGATTCTTGAGGCTTGTTATAACCAATGGGATGGTGTTGGTCACCAACGGGATGGTGTTGGTCACCAACGGGATGATGTTGGTCACCAAGGTGATGGTGTTGGTCACCAATGGGATGATGTTGGTCACCAACGGGATGGTGTTGGTCACCAATGGGATGGTGTTGGTCACCAACGGGATGATGTTGGTGACCAACGGGATGATGTTGGTCACCAACATCACGATTTTTGTTAAGGGACTTCCAAATAAAAAAATATACCAGTATTTATTGTGGGGTGGACATCTTGTCCGCCCAGTTTATGTGGCGGGCAAGATGCCCGCCCCACAAGATGGAATAATTTATTTCTTGGAAGTCCTTAAGTTATGGAATTTTCCTCCCCTCATCCCCCTGCCCCCTTGCCCCTTACCCCTTGCCCCTTACCCCTTCCCTTGCCCCTTGCCCCTTGCCCTTTGCCTATTAGAACTTTAGTAAGGCCATTGCCAATCGCGAATTTCTGGCATATCTTCGCCGTAGCGTCGAATGTAGTGTTTATGCTCAATCAGCTTATCTTGCACCATTTGCTTGACGTAAGCTGCTTTGTATCCTAATTGGGGTACGCGATCGCATACGTCCATGACTAAGTGGAAGCGATCGAGATCGTTGAGAACAACCATATCAAAGGGTGTGGTGGTGGTTCCTTCTTCTTTGTAGCCCCGGACGTGGATGTTGTTATGGTTTGTATGGCGATAGGTTAAGCGATGGATTAGCCAAGGATAGCCATGAAATGCAAAGATTACTGGTTTGTTAGTAGTGAAAATGGTGTCGAAATCTTTGGGGCTTAAACCGTGGGGATGTTCGCTGTTTGGCTGTAGTGTCATTAAATCGACTACGTTGACTACCCGGACTTTTAAGTCTGGGAAATGCTGACGCAAAATATCCACTGCCGCTAAGGTTTCTAAGGTGGGAATATCCCCAGCACAAGCCATAACTACATCAGGTTCGCTGTTTTGATCGTTGCTAGCCCATTCCCAAATGCCAATACCTTTGGTGCAGTGTTTGATAGCAGCATCCATATCTAGATATTGTAGGGCTGGTTGCTTACCAGCCACAATCACGTTGACATAGTTGCGGCTTCTCAAACAATGGTCTGTTACCGATAACAAAGTATTGGCATCGGGGGGAAGATAAACGCGGATGATTTCTGATTTTTTATTAACTACATGGTCGATAAAACCAGGGTCTTGGTGAGAGAAACCGTTATGGTCTTGTCGCCAAACGTGGGAGGTTAGCAGGTAGTTCAAGGATGCAACAGGTCTGCGCCAAGGGATGTGACGAGTAGTTTTCAGCCACTTGGCGTGTTGGTTGAACATGGAATCAATAATGTGGATGAACGCCTCATAGCAGGAGAAGAATCCATGACGACCTGTGAGTAGGTAGCCTTCTAACCATCCTTGGCAAGTAGTTTCACTGAGAATCTCCATCACCCGCCCATCAGGGGAGAGGTGTTCGTCTTCTGGGAGAGTTTTAGCAACCCATGTCCGGTCTGTAACTTCAAATACCGCATCTAAGCGATTTGATTGGGTTTCATCTGGGCCGACGATGCGGAAATTGCGGCTTTCCTGGTTCAGTTTGAGGACATCACGTAGAAACTGTCCGGAAACTTTGGTAGCTTCAGCAATTACCTTTCCTGGTTGGGGAACATTAACAGCATAGTTTTCAAAATCGGGTAGCTTCAGGTCACGCAATAAAATACCGCCGTTAGCGTGGGGATTATCACCCATGCGCCGATGTCCCTTTGGTGCGAGTTCTGCAAGTTCGGGAATTAAGCTACCGTTAGCGTCGAAGAGTTCTTCAGGTTTGTAACTCTTCATCCAGTCTTCGAGTAATCTCAAGTGTTCTGGCTTGTTGGCGATTTCTCCAAAGGGAACTTGATGCGATCGCCAAAAATCTTCAGTCTTTTTCCCGTCTACCTCTTTCGGCCCTGTCCAGCCTTTAGGCGTTCTTAAAATAATCATCGGCCACTGCGGACGGTCTTTAAAACCATGCACGCGGGCTTCTCGTTGAATACTTTGAATTTCCGTGACTATTGTATCCAGTGTAGCGGCAAATAACTGATGCACGGTTGCTGGGTCGGAACCTTCGACAAAGTAAGGCTTATAGCCATAGCCCAAAAACAGGTTCTCGATTTCTTCGTTGCTTAACCGTGATAGTAACGTGGGGTTAGCAATTTTATAACCATTGAGGTGCAGAATTGGTAATACAGCACCATCATTTACAGGATTAAGAAACTTATTTGAGTGCCAACTAGCGGCTAAGGCTGCGGTTTCCGCTTCCCCATCCCCAATTACACAAGCAACTAGCAAATCGGGGTTATCAAAAGCAGCACCATATGCGTGAGATAAAGCATAGCCTAATTCCCCGCCTTCGTGAATTGAACCTGGGGTTTCTGGTGCAACGTGGCTAGGAATCCCACCAGGAAAAGAGAATTGTTTAAACAGGCGCTTCATCCCCTCTGCATCTTGGGAGATGTTCGGGTAGAACTTGCTGTATGTGCCTTCTAGGTAAGTATTAGCCACCAATCCAGGGCCACCATGACCGGGGCCAGCAATGTAGATGGTGTTGAGGTCGTATTTTGCGATCGCGCGATTGAGATGAACGTAAATAAAGTTCAGTCCCGGCGTTGTTCCCCAGTGACCCAAAAGTCTGGGTTTGACATGTTCTAGCTTCAGTGGTTCTCGTAGCAGCGGATTGTCCAGAAGATATATTTGTCCTACTGAAAGATAATTAGCGGCGCGCCAGTAGGCGTTAATCTTCCGCAATTCTTCATCCGTTAAAGGCTTGGATTGAGTCGGACTTGCTAAAGTCATATCAAACTCCATTTCTATGAGGATTTTGACGAATTCATTCAGTCAGTATGCAAGTTTACTGATCTAGAGGCTGTGTGTCATCCTACCCATGACAAAGTTTTCCAGTATTTATCTGGAAATGTGGCAAGTAATCCTTGTCACATAAAGTTATTTGCTCAAATCTAAAATAAATCTGAAGAAATACAAACGAATAATCCTTTGTCAGAGTAACAAATTTAGCAGGTTATCTAAGCATTTTTAAGCTTAATTTAAAATTAAATTAATGTTTTATTTAAAAGCTTAAAACATCATGAATTAGTGTTTTCAGAGACATTTATTACTGTTTTGATGGTCTTAATAGATAAAAAAGCCAAATATTAACAGGGATCAAAAATATTACCTCTGTTCAATTGCCTAGCCGCAAATTTTGATGTTTATATAGGACTCATATTTGATTTCTGAGATACACGTAGGGGAGCCAGTGCGTTGCGGAGGTTCCCTCCGTTATAGCAACTGGCGTTGTGTTGTCGCCAAGCGCCGCACCAAAGCCCAGAATACGGTGCGTTACACTTCGTGATAACGCACCCTACACATACTTAGATTTTTTCAATAATCAAATCGGATTCCTATAGTGAAATACAGTTCAGTTAAGAAAATTAATTTATAACAAAACCAAAAAACTAGTTACTCAACAAAAAACCGAACAATCATTTTGGAGGGGGTTTGGGGGACGCAACCGTCCCCCAATCGGGGGTTTGGGGGAGAATCCCCCAATTGATGGCTTTTTTAATAAGTGACAAATCAATTACTAATGAGCTTAACCCAAGCCTATTGGTTTATAGTGCTGAAAAATGCGATATAAAGTCCTGAGTAAAAATTATTCTGCTTCAGAACTATGGCGTAATTTTTAAATAAAGTCTTCTGGGTTAACACCCATTTGTCGCAACCTTTCGGCTAAAATTTGCGATCGCCTTTTTTCTGCTTCTAATGCTGCTTCTGCTTGTTCAGCACGTTGTCGTTCTTGTTCAGTGCGTTGTTGTTCTTGTTCTAGTAATTGGCAAATTTCTATATAAGAGAAAAACTTTGTATCATCAGGACGATAAATCTGTAACTCATCGCCAGAAAAATCAAAGCGGATTCCTAACCTAGGACTCAGCCAATTTGCGATCGCAGGAATCACATCTAACCCAACTTCACCCCGCAGCCAACCCCTTAACTGATTTTTCTCAGGATTGTAAATGTAATACTCCTCAACACCGTAGCGATCGTAAAAGAGGAGTTTTCGATCCATCTCATCTTGGGAATTACTAGGAGAAAGAATTTCAAACACCACCTGTGGCGCAACTCCTGATTCATTCCATTGCTGATAAGAACCGCGTTTACCTTTTGGTCTACCAAACACCACCATCACATCTGGTGCGTTAACAATATTATTGCGTCCTTCAACGGGATACCAAAATAAATCTCCCGCCACAAATATATTTGCATCATCAGCGTATAACCAATCCAAATTTTGCTGGATCACCAAAATCCAGCGAAACTGTTCAGTATTATTTGCCATTGGCTGTCCGTCACTATCTGGGTAGATGACTTCTGTTGGGGTTAATGATTCGGCGTGAGAAACCATAAGCAGAAGGAAGCCATATCTAACGCTGCTTGGATTCTAGCACCGCACCGCTACGCGGAATTCAAAATTCAAAATTCAAAATTCAAAATTTTGAACAATTACGAATTACGAATTACGAATTACGAATTCACCATTAGATTTCCAATAGCCCAGGTGGTGGTGTCACTTCAATGCGACGGGCTGGTAAATCTACAACAGGTGCGATCGCTTCCACAAAGGGAATTAAAACAGTCTTTTGTTTTTTATCTGGTGCAAATGTGGGATCTAACTCCACTTCTAATAAATCATTACCAGCAGGAATAATATCTACAACTTTACCCACCAATTCACCCGATGCTTGCAAAAATACTTCCAAGCCCAGCAAATCGGGAACATAAAATTCATCTTCAGCCAATTGCGGGCGATCGCTTTCTGGCACCATAATCTTACAACCACGTAATTCCTCTACTTGGTTGCGATTTTCCACACCAGCTAATTTAATTACATACAAATTTTTGCCTTCGATGTAACGCCCAGCCACTAATTCTATTGGTTGCGGTTCCATATCACCAGGACGCAATAACCAGCGTTTCCCCGGTACCTCAAACCGTTCGGGAAAGTCGGTATTCGGATACACCCGCATCTCTCCCGCCAAACCTTGAGGTGCAACAATCTTCCCAATCTCTAGCCAATCATCCAATTTTGGATTTGGGATTTTGGATTTGGGATTATTCTCTTTTTTCCTTTCTGGCTTCGTGTTCTTTGCGCCTTCTCGGTTCATTCTCACTATTTAATTTAAAAAACCAAAAATCTTGGATGGTGCGTTAGCCTGCGGCATAAAACACCCTACCGGACTGACAAGGCTAAAATGTGGCAATATAATTTTCTTGTGGGGTGGACATCTTGTCCGCCCAGGACGGGCAAGATGCCCATCCCACAAGAGTTTGAATAATGCATATTTTAGTCTAGACACACCCTACCGAATATACTAAGCACTTACAACCGCGCCTTGATAGGCTTGTTCTGCAACCTTCGCCAGTCGCCGCATTCCGGTAACTAATTCCTCATCGCTACCGGTGAGGCTGATGCGGAGACATTGCTGCTTGTGAGGCCATTCTTCTTTTAAGCCGGGGAAGAAAGTACTACCAGGGACAACAATTACACCTACTTTCTTCAACTCTTGGTAGAATTCCCAATCGCTAATAGGTAAATCTTTTAACCACAACCAAGCAAAGATAGCACCTTCACCACGATGCAAGAACCAAGGTAAATCCTTGGGCATTGATGCATCTAATGTATTTTCTAATACGCTGAACTTGTTTTGATAGAACGGGCGGATCACTTGTTCGGCAATTTCAGCTAACGCACCTGAATTAATAGCACGGGCTGCGATCGCTTGTCCATAGCGCGAAGAATGCAGCAGCGCATTTGTTTGGAATGACTCTAAAACTTGAATAGTCCTTTCATTCCCAATTGCAATTCCAATTCTTTCCCCAGGTAAACCCGCCTTGGATAAGCTGGTGCAATGAATGATATTTTCCTCAAATATCAAGGACATATCCGTAAAATTCAGCGCTGGGAAAGGAGGCGCGTAAGCCGAGTCAATTAATACTGGCACATCATAAGGCGCAGCGAGGGCGGCAATTTTTCTCACTTCCTCATCGGTAAGCACATTCCCTGTCGGATTACAAGGACGAGAGAAAATCACGCAGCCCGTACTTTCAGAAATTGATAGCTGGCTAAAATCGGGACGATATTTAAATCTGTGGGCAGACTCATCAATATCTAAAGCTGGTTTATAAGCAATTAAAGCTTCTGGAACCAAGCAAATTCCACCGTAACCTGTGTAGTCGGGGCTGAGAGGTAAGACAATTTGCTTCAGTTCACCAGTAGTAGTGTAACCACCGAAAGCATTAGCAGCGTAAAAATAGAGAGTTTGGCTACCGGGAGTAATTAAAATATTGCGATCGCTTAACTTTAACCCATAGCGGCGATTAAAATCATTGGCGATCGCTTCAATTAATGGTGCATAACCTTGGCTGGAACCATATCGGCAAACCACCTCACCATATTCTGAACTAGCGAGTAAATCTGCTGTACAATCCCGCCATAATCGTTCTACTGCAGGCAAAATCAACGGATTACCCGCACTCAAATTAATTAATTCCTGCCCTGCATTAGCTTTTAACGTTTCCACAATATCTTTCATAATTGCGCGAACGCCAGTCAGGTTGGACATTTGAGCGCCAATTTTAGTAAGGGCAGGATTCATAGGCTGTAAAGAAAATAGATTTATTGAGAAAGTGACAAAATTCTTATGAGGGGATCGCTGCTAGCACAAATTTTACGCTGTTGCTCCAACAGCTATTTCCACCTTTAATTAATCTAACTAGAGAATGACATTTTAACAAAGTCACAATATTTTTATAATTTTTTTGTGTTTGTCATTGGTCATTAGTCATTTGTCATTCGTCATTTGTCATTCGTCATTAGTTATCCCCCTTATCTCCCTCATCCCCCTCATCCCCCTCATCCCCCTCATCTCCCAATCCCCATTCCCCATTCCCCCAAACTTTCTGTAAACTCAGATCAGCATACAGGAGGGCTGAAGTTTGGAAGTTAAAGCCGCAGTCGCTTACGGCGCGGGTAAGCCGTTAACTATTGAAACCGTTCAATTATCCGGGCCTCAAGCTGGGGAAGTATTGGTGGAGATTAAAGCTAGTGGTGTTTGTCATACCGATGCTTACACTCTTTCTGGTAAAGATCCAGAAGGCTTATTTCCCGCAATTTTGGGACATGAAGGCGCAGGAGTAGTCGTAGAAGTAGGCGCTGGGGTAACTAGCGTCAAGCCTGGAGATCATGTAATTCCCCTTTACACTCCAGAATGCCGCCAGTGTGAATATTGTCTCAGCCAGAAAACAAATCTCTGTCAAGCTATTCGCAGCACCCAAGGACGGGGTTTAATGCCGGATGGGACAAGTCGCTTTAGTATTGGTGGAGAAATGATTCACCATTACATGGGTACTTCTACTTTTGCGAACTATACAGTGTTACCAGAAATTGCTGTAGCCAAAATTCGCGAAGATGCCCCATTTGATAAAGTTTGTTATATCGGCTGTGGTGTCACCACAGGAATTGGCGCAGTTATTTATACAGCCAAAGTAGAAGCAGGTGCAAAAGTCATAGTTTTTGGCTTAGGTGGTATTGGCTTAAATGTCATCCAAGGGGCGAGCTTAGTAGGAGCCGATATGATTGTTGGGGTGGATTTAAATCCCAAAAAACGCGCTTTAGCCGAAAAATTTGGCATGACGCACTTTGTTAATCCCCAAGAAGTTGAGGGTGATTTAGTTCCTTATTTAGTTGACTTAACCAAAGGCGGCGCTGATTACACTTTTGAATGTATTGGCAATGTCAATGTCATGCGCCAAGCATTAGAGTGTTGCCATAAAGGTTGGGGTGTTAGCGTCATTATTGGTGTTGCTGGTGCAGGACAAGAAATTAGCACTCGTCCGTTTCAATTAGTAACTGGACGTGTTTGGAAAGGTTCCGCATTTGGTGGCGCTAGGGGACGTACAGATGTGCCGAAAATTGTTGATTGGTATATGGATGGCAAGATAAATATTGATGATTTAATTACTCATGTCATGCCAATTGAACAGATAAATCATGCTTTAGAATTAATGCATGAAGGTGAATCAATTCGTAGCGTTGTCACATTTTAATTGTTAGCTTTTAATTAAGGTGTGTATTGATTTTATATCAAGCATATTCGTAGGGTGTGTTATGCCGTAGGCTAACGCACCTTATACCAATTTCAAACAAGAACGCGACAGATACACATCCCCAAACCCTCGTCATATTTGGATTGTGAATGGTATGAGATTGTTGGCGGTGCGTTGCGCTACGCGACAACACACCCTACAAAAATATTATTTATGTAGAGATTAAGAACGATTTTCATAATTACCAATTACCACTCAAACCAAGTTAGGAGAGTTACATGGTTACTACCAATGAAGCGATAAACATTACTCCTAAAGAAAAACCACTTGCAGAAAAGCGTGTGACCTTGAATAATATCAGTTGGGATGCTTATGAGCAGATTCTTGAGGCTTTAGGTAATAATCGAGCCGCCAGACTTACATATTACCAGGGTATGTTGGAGATTATGACTCCTTTAGAAGAACATGAAAGTGCTAACAGTTTAATAGGGCAATTGATTGAATTATTAGCAGAAGAACTCTATTTGAATCTTAAGAGTATGGGTTCAACTACCCTCAAGATTCCCATTCTCAAATCTAGCCCAGAACCTGATAGATGTTATTACATTCAAAATGAACCTACTGTTAGAGGTAAAACAGTAGATTTAGCAGTAGATCCACCTCCCGATTTGATTTTAGAAGTTGATATAACTCATACAGATATCAATAAAAAGCAACTTTATCAGGAAATGAAGGTTCCTGAATTTTGGCGTTATAACGGTAGCAGATTAACTATTTATTTGTTGACGCAAGGTGAATATCAAGAATCAGCGACTAGCGCCACATTCCCGATATTAACTAAGTCAATGGTGTATGATTTCCTAGCACAATGCAAAACTCAGGGTGAAACCCAAACTAAGCGAGCTTTCCGTAAAATGTTGCGCGAACAAATCCAGCAGTAATTGTTTTTAAGTTTTCCAAAATAGCTTTAGACGAGTGCATAGACTTGTCAACAAAGCAATTGGTAGAGTGTAGACTACTCCTTTAATTACTCCCATCACAGGCGTTGTAGTATTGGCAATAATCCAATCTTCTATTCCTGTAAGTTGTAATATTGGCCAGAGAAGATTTGCAAAAGCTACATAAGCAATCATGGGATTTTGCCCATTATCAATTAAAAATTGCAGCCATTTCTTCTGCCCAAAGATATTAATTATTATAGTAAAAACTATCAATAAAAAAATTGCGATCGCACTGGTGACAAAATAATAGCTATAGGTAGAAGGATCTTTATGAATCCCTCCCTGGAAAGGCTCGAAAAATAAGCCTAGTAACAACCAGTAAACTCCCCATTGATAAAATTGCTTGAGTAAATAGTCTATCTCTGTTTCTGGCTGCTTAAATAATAGCCAGCTTGCGCCATAAATCGCAGCGCTTACTAGAGTGGTTTGCCAAATCCAACGCGCTTGCAAGCCTACCAATAATACTAAGCAAATCATCAGCATAGATACAATAATCAACCATAAACGCTGACTATAGCGAGAGCCTAAACTCTGCTGATTAGCTGATATTTCTTGAGATTGAGTATTTTTTTGTATCCAGTTTAATATCAAATCACCAACAATAGTTCCAGGAATGATGATGAACAAGTACTTCAAATAATAAAACTGAAAAATCCAAGAAAACTTTAAATCATTCCCTAGAATTGATATAGATGATGCTGTCCATAAGTTTTTTACCCAACCATCAGCACTAGCAGATAATTGCAAAGCAATCAAATATCCCAGTAATCCCAAACGTAAAAGCAAATTAGAGCTTGTAAATAACCAAGCTAGCGAACCAAAAACTGCCATATTTGCTAGTACCATTAATATTGGATCGCTACGTTCCAGTAAAAAGCCTTTACCACCATATTGTAATTGAGAAATAATAGCGATCGCAGCGATAAAGCCTGCTATATTTAGCCACAAACCATATTTACTCCACCTCCCTAAAATCGACCAACTCCCAAACATTAAAAACAGCAATACGAAACCCAGCATTGCTAAATACCATGTTTCATCAGTTGGGTTGTTATTGATGGTAAAGGGACGGAGATGTTGCAGAATAATTGCAAAGGCTCCTAGCATGAAGCCTCGCTTCAAAATATATAAAATAATTCTAGAAATACTCACTCCTTGAGCAATACGGCGAGATAGTGCTAAGGGGATGGCAGCACCCATTGCAAACAAAAATAAGGGGAAAACGACATCTACCCAAGTTAAGCCAGCAATCTGAGAATTAAAGGCATGAGTTGGGGGTGGCTCTTGAGCATGATACATCCAAGCTGGCAAAATTTTATATCGAATTGTGCCAGAAAAGACCATTGCTAAGATTGCCAATCCCCGCAGTGCATCTAACGCATCGGCGCGTTTTATATTTTTGGTAGTAATGTTACTTTCCTGAGTCAATGGGATTACCTGAATTCAGGAAATTTAGTATAGCAGTCTTAAATTATTTGTGAAAGTAATTTACCTGAAAAGTAAACTATATTTTGCTCTCATCAAAATGAATGCTTAAGGGTTGAGCAGTGCTAAACCCCTACAATAAATGTATATGTAAGAGTTTGCATAAATTTTGCTGGAGTCTAACATACTCTAATTTAAGCAAATAACAAATGACAAATGACAAATAACTATTTAGAGATAATAAAAGACCGAGTAGCCATTTGAATCAATCGTTCAGGTGATTTTGCTCGATTTACTGTGAGGCGCGAAATCCGATATTTATCCTGTAACCAACGGAAGCGTAAAATAGTGCTGTTATACAGATAGCCTGATTGATAATACTTCGCAGCGTAGGTTTCTACCTGGTGATTCATAGAACCATAAGGATATGCAATGTGCCTAGCAATCTCTTGCGGTGCTGCTAATCCAGTCAGACATTCTCTAAGTTCAATTTGAGCTTGAGCTAGTTCCTGATTTAAATCAGAAACAGTAATTTTAGCTAAATCTTTGTGGTTTTCTCCATGAGATTGAATATCATAAAATCCCTTAGCAAATCCTGTTCTCAAATCCTCACAACTCAGGTATGTGGTTGAGGGATGATGAATTTTAGCTAACGTACCAGGATTCACAAATAAAACTATTTTGATTTTTTGCTTAAATTCTTTTTCTAACCTTTCCAAAACTGGGACAATGTTAGTATATACAGTTTTATAACTATCATCAAAGCTTAACATTATGGGCTTTTTACCAACATATTCTTGCGGAATATCTCGGTTGCGATCAATAAAGTAATCATATAATTCTTGAGTTGATAAAAACCAATAATTATTATGAGCTAAGTATTCTAGAAACTTTTCTAAATCTTGCATTGCATAAGACATTTTTGCAGCTATTGGATTCTGAATAAGTCCGAAATTAGGATTATTCAGATCAACAATGCCGTGAAATCCCAAAAGAGGAATTCTGGGAGCGTTTATATAAGAAAGAAGTAGTGTAATTGTCAAAAAGAATACAATAATATATAAAGAAATAAACTGTAAATTAAATTTATTTTTTAGCTTGAATTTATGCCTTCTAGATATCAAAGCCATTGTTCTGTAATGTAAGTAATAATAGATTCGCTGTACTCAAGTAATGATGTGTAAACTGAGTAGTGGAATTGAGGGTATTACCCCTACCACTAGTAAGTGAGTTTTTAGATTATGCAAATAGAATGTCTTAGAGTTTACTTATCTGTCTGATTACCAATTTCTGTATATCTCATGGCATTCAGAACTCTTGGGTTTCCATCCAAGACCAAACTATTTAGACATTTTTTGCAGGTTATTTAGTCTGCTATCCAACTAAAGACTAAACTGGTGCAAATGGTATTTGGCAAACCTAGCAAGGATTCTGGCTCAAGAAATCCATTTTGTCAAATTCATAGGACTTACGCAAAAATGCTTTAGTGCATTACACTAGCCTAAGACATACTCAAAAGATAATTGAACAAGCTATTTTTACTATTAATACTAATTCAAATAATTTTGGCGACATATCAATATATTCTAGAGGGCAAGGCAATTCCCAACTGTGTCAACTTAATTTCTTACAACATTAAGCCTTAAACCTTGACCATTAAGGGTTAAACCTTGAGCATTAAGCCTTAAACCTTGAGCATTAAGCCTTAAACCTTGAGCATTAAGCCTTAAACCTTGAGCATTAAGCCTTAAACCTTGAGCATTAAGCCTTAAACCTTGAGCATTAAGCCTTAAACCTTGAGCATTAAGGGTTAAACCTTGACCATTAAGGGTTAAACCTTGAGCATTAAGGGTTAAACCTTGAGCATTAAGGGTTAAACCTTGAGCATTAAGGGTTAATTTTTAAGCGATCGCCTATGCAGGCAGTGTTATTGTATGCAGCAGATTGCAAGTTGGTACAGATAATTCTAAGGGCAAGGCAATGCCCATTGGTGTCAACGTAAGCTAAAAGCTATATAGGGTGGGCGTTGTACAAATACCTTGTGCCCTCATCCCCTAACCCCTTCTCCCGCAGGAGAAGGGGAACTAAATCTCTTGCTCCCCTCTCCCTGTGGGAGAGGGGCTGGGGGTGAGGGCAAAACCTTGCACAAGAGCGGGTTTCACGTTAAGTTGACACCAATACCTCTACAATCTGTCGCATTCTTTTTCAAATTGGTATAACTTATTGCGGGGAATGTATCTTTTATTAACTCTAAAAATGCAGACAACAAAGAGAAAGAAGTTCCATTTTAAAATTAGGTTTAATCTGTTTCTTTATTAAATACTTCTAAGATTTGACGACAAATTTGTTTGAGCTTGTCTTCAATGTGAGGGGAAGGGATAGAAGCACCTACAATACTCCATTTGTCTATTGTTGAAAGTCGCCATGCTTCTCCTCGATGATCGAATGCAGCAATTTCTACACCGATCGCACGCCGCAAATTACTTACTGGGTCTTGATAAAATCGGATTTGAATTAAGACGCTGCGACTGCGCCAAGATTTGCTGATTCCAGGAAAGTGAAAACCTATGTCTATAGAGTCTGGATCGACTAACTCCCGTGTCTCTGGATCGTTTTTCCAAGGTTTAAGATCCGATTTGGCATCAGGGAACTCAAATTTAAACAAATTGACTACTGTAGCAATCTTGCTGGCGAGTTCAAGGTTAGTTGCTTGTTCAGATGCGTTCACAAAAAAACACTCCTATATTGCATCGGCTTAAGGGAAATCTGAAGTTAAAAAAACCGCCAGAAGGTTTATGTTATTAGTGTTTCAGCTTATCAATGTCTTTTGGTATTTCGCAACTCTAAATTATGTTTTCCTAACAATCATTGTGAATAAAAGCTGTCAAAAAGTGCTGATTGAAGTTTAGAGCTAAATCAAGATACATTGGGTAATTATACTTAAGTTTCCCAAAAATTACCCAGTCAAACGGTGATTTTTAGAAAATAAAAGCTGGGATAAAAAATTTTGCCAAAATCCTTTTATGGTAAGAACTATAACTGACACTTGCGATCTAAAATTACACTGTTAGTCGGCAAACAAACAGCAAATTATTTCAGTATATGTCGCGTCAACGCTCTCTTTTGTCATTGGTTTTCGTATTATTGGCAACCCTACTGATCAGTTGTGGCAGTCCTACTGTCGCCAAAGCACCACCTACTTATACAACAGCACAACTGACGAAAATTCAGACATATGTGCCAGAGATTCAGGCTGTGCGCGATCGCTTAGACGAACTAAAAGACCTCATCCAACGCAAAGATTGGATATTTGTGGGTAATTTTATACATGGGCCTCTGGCAGAAGCTCGGTTAGACATGACTTATGTAATTCCTAACCTCTTACCCCAGGATGAAGCTGTAGCACGTCAAACAGCACGTGATTTGTTTAACCACTTGGTGAAAATCGACCAAGCTGCAACATCTGGCAATAGTATACTTGCTTTAAATAATACTCAAGCAGTGGTTGCAGATCTAGATAAATTCCTCAATCTGCTTCCCAAGACAAGCGCTGAAGCTGAGTCATAAGTAAGGAGTTGTGGGCAGTTCCAAATAAAAATATTCCCCTATGATTGTTGACGGTTGATGGTTGACTGTGAACCGTCAACAACCTTAAGGGGGATAATTGATTTTTTGGAGTTCCTTTAAGCTATGAGTTAGGAGTTAGGAACCAAAAATTTCTAACTCCTAACTTTTTGGATCAAGTCATGAGTCATGTAGTTATTATCGGTTGCGGTGTAGTTGGCGCAGCGATCGCCTATGAACTAAGTCAAGTTAAAGGTCTGAGTATCACTGTTTTAGATAGCCAGCCACCCGCACAAGCATCCACTGGCGCTGCACTTGGCGTTTTAATGGGTATCATTAGCCAAAAACTCAAAGGAAAAGCTTGGCAGTTACGACAAACTAGCGTCCAACGCTATGAAACTCTGATTCCCGAATTAGAAGCAATCACAGGGCGAAAAATCCCTTTTAACCGTCAGGGAATCGTCAGCCTTTGCTTAGAAGGGGAAGATTTAGCAGATAAACAAAAATTACTAGAAATTCGCCAATCCCAAGGCTGGAATTTAGAAATTTGGGACAAGGCGAAACTGCAAAATCTCTGTCCGCAGATAGTTAACGAACAAGTTACAGGTGCTGTCTATTCTCCGCAAGACCGCCAACTTGACCCCACAGCTTTAACATTAGCTTTAGTTGCAGCTGCTCAACACAACGGCGTTAGCTGTAAATTTGGCGTGACGGTGTTAAATGCCCAATCTTCACCGCAATTAACACCAAGCGAAAACTCTCCCCAAGTTTGTCACCAGCTAGAAACCACAGCTGGAACAATTACGGCTGACTGGGTTGTTGTTGCTGCTGGGTTGGGTTCCACACCCTTAACATCGCAACTCAATCAAAAAATTGATATTCGTCCTGTGCTAGGACAAGCAATACAAGTTAGTTTAGGGCATCCATTAGGAAATCCTGATTTCCAGCCAGCAATTACGGGGAATGATGTGCATATTGTTCCCGTTGGCGGTGGCGATTATTGGATTGGTGCAACTGTCGAATTTCCTAGCGATCGCAATGAAATTCCCCCCAATCAAGAACTACTCGAATCTGTCAGACAACAAGCGATCGCATTTTGTCCAGAATTAGCCAGCGCAACTATTGTCCGTACTTGGTCAGGTTTACGCCCCCGCCCCGAAGGTCGCCCAGCCCCAATTATCGGTAACTTACCAGGGTTTAGTAATGTCCTCTTAGCCACCGGACATTATCGCAACGGCGTTTTACTCGCACCTGCCACAGCTTATGCAATTCGTGAGATGATTATTCCTAGTAATTCTCAATAAAAACTGATTTTTTTATCATTTTGCTTTGGCATTTCATACCAAGGGTTTTTGCATCAAAAATTGATACTTAGGGATTTCCAAGAAATAAATTATTCCATCTTGTGGGGCGGGCATCTTGCCCGCCACATAAGCTGGGCGGACAAGATGTCCACCCCACAATAAATACTGGGATATTTTTTTATTTGGAAGTCCCTTAGTTATTAGTCATTAAACAACAAATGACTAATGACAAAGCGCAAAGTCTGAGCGGAGGAAACCTCCGCTCAGAACTTTGTAAGAATAACAAATGACAAATTGATTTAATAGGAACCTAGCGTGTCAATATCAGAAAATAAAATCACCGTAAATTCATTAGATTGGTTCTATCGCGAAGCTGCACCAATCGGTAGAACTGACTTAATACCTGTAGTATTACTACACGGTATAGTTTCACAAAGTTACAGTTGGCGCAATATTTTACCAGCTTTAGCCAGCCAAGGAACAAGAGCGATCGCCCCCGATTGGATCGGTTATGGCTTTTCCGCAACTCCCGAAAAAAGAGATTTTGCCTACACTCCAGAAGCTTTTATTACAGCTTTAGCAGGATTTATTCAAGCCTTAGAAATTGAAAAATTTTCTTTAGTTGTCCAGGGTTTTTTAGGTTCTGTGGGATTACAATATGCCTTGCGTCACCCAGAACAAATAGCTAACTTAGCTATTTTAAATGCCCCCATTTCCACTGCTGCCAAATTGCCTTGGAAAATTAAACAAATGGGCTTACCTTTAGCAGGTGAAATGATGACACAAGACCCCCTTTTAGTTGATAGAACCCTAGAAGGAGGGAGTCGTTATCGCATAGGAGATAAAGATTTAGATGTTTATCGCCGTCCATTTTTGAAAAGTTCTGCACCAGGGCGGAGTTTGCTTGCAACTATTCGTAATTCGCAACTAGATTCAGCCATGCAAGAAGTTGAATCTGGTTTTAAACAATGGCAACAACCAATTTTAATTCAATGGGGAATGATTGACCCTTGGTTACCTGTAGAAATAGCACAAAGTTTTGTCGATGCTGTACCCAATGCAGAATTAGTCAAACTAAATAACGTTGGTCATTACCCACAAGAACATTATCACGAAACGATTCTCGAAGACCTTTTGCCCTTCATGCGGCGTGCAGAATCAAAGTAATTGGGGTTTGGGGTTTGGTGTTTGGCGTTGAGTGCTTGGTATTTGTTCCGCTTACTTCTTCCCTCTGTGCTTTTCCCCACTACCCCTAATCCGCAATCCGTTACACTTCTTAATTGATTATGCTCATGAGCAATCAGCCTTCGCATAGGGTTTTACCGTAACCTGATAAAGGGAGTACTTGCGGCCATTCAGGCGATGGCTTTGCCAACACCTTTGGCGATCGCTACTCTACAACAACTTGAGAAAGGCAGGTTATAATTCATGGCTTA
Source organism: Tolypothrix sp. PCC 7601 (assembly GCF_025677855.1). Taxonomy (NCBI): domain Bacteria; kingdom Bacillati; phylum Cyanobacteriota; class Cyanophyceae; order Nostocales; family Tolypothrichaceae; genus Tolypothrix; species Tolypothrix sp. PCC 7601. The sequence goes on along the minus strand of NZ_CP064879.1, from coordinate 4,735,307 downwards.
TTCTTGGTTTAAAGCTTTTCATATTATTGGCTTCGTAGTTTGGTTTGCTGGGTTATTTTACCTAGTGCGTCTTTTTATCTATCACGTTGAAGCGAACCAAGAACCAGAACCAGCACGCACGATACTGAAAAATCAGTATCAAATTATGGAAAAACGCCTCTACAATATCATCACTACCCCAGGAATGTTAGTGACGGTAGCAATGGCAATTGGTTTAATCTCAACTGAACCAGATGTATTAAAAGAGGGTTGGTTACATATCAAACTGTTGTTTGTTACTCTCTTAATTGGCTATCATCATTACTGCTCTCGCCTCATGAAAAAATTAGCAGTAGATGAATGCCGTTGGAATAGTCAACAGTTACGTGCTTTAAATGAAGCGCCTACAGTGATGTTGATGGTGATTGTATTACTGGCTGTGTTCAAAAATAATCTGCCTACTGATATCACCGCTTGGGTTATTTTTGCATCGATTATTTTAATGGCAGTGACTATTCAGCTTTACGCTAAAAAACGCAAACGCGATAAAGAAAAGCTAGAAGCACAAATAGGCCAGGTTGTACAAGAACAAAGCTAATACCGCCCAGCATATAATCCCAATCCCTAATCCCCAATCCCTAATCCCCAATCCCCAATCCCCAATCCCTTTTATCATTGGCAGGTTTAGTTTGTTAGATAAAATAAACTAAACTTGCCAAAATTTATAGGAAGTAAACCCCCGATGAATTATCAGCAATTTTTTCATAATCGTGTGGCAATACTAGCAACCATGCATCAAAAAGAGCAAGCTATTGCCCCTATATTGGAAGAATTAAACATTCAAATTATCGTACCGCAGGATTTTAATACTGATATTTTTGGCACATTTACAAGAGAGATAGAACGCCCAGGAAACCAAATTGCAGCAGCTAGATTAAAAGCAGAAAAAGCACTAGAATTAACAGGTAAAAATTTAGCGATCGCTAGTGAAGGTAGCTTTGCACCTCATCCTTATATACCTTATCTTTACTCTAATCGGGAAATCGTCATTTTATTAGATCAAGAAAAAGACTTAGAAATTATTGGCGAAGAATTATCATTAGAAACTAATTTTAATCATCAGATAGCAGAGAATTTTACCGCAGCCTATGATTTTGCCTTAAAAGTTGGGTTTCCTGAACATGGTTTAGTTGTTAGTTATCAGGAATCACCCAAAGATAGCAATGAGATAATTAAAGGTATTACTACTAAAGAAAAACTTACTGAAGCGGTGAATTGGGCATTAAATAATTCTCCCGATGGAAAAGTGCATCTGGAAACCGATATGCGCGCACTTTATAACCCCACCCGCATGAAAAATATTGCCAAAGCCACCCAGAACTTATTAAACAAGATAAAAAGCCAATGTCCACAATGTTATACGCCTGGATTTGAGATTACAGAACGCATCCAAGGCTTACCCTGTGAAATGTGCGCTACACCCACAAATTTATTGCTTGCAGTTGTTTATCAATGCAAAAAATGTGGTTTCAGCCAAGAAAAATTGTTCCCTGAAGATAGAGAATTTGCCGATCCGGCGCAATGTATGTATTGCAACCCCTAGCTGAGATTTCACCTCATAATTTTACCAATGGAAAGATTAAAGGTCTTGTTCCCTTTCCCCCTTCCCCTTTTTCCCCTTAACCCACAAATATTGGTATATTTCTTCCCCACGATAACAAGAAAAAACCCCCTTGCCATTGACAAACAAGAGGGTAACGGTATGGTGTGAGGAGCAAACTCAATGTTTGCTTAAAACTAGTTTAACAACTATCTAGGGAAATTACATAAACATCGTATGAAAATCATGCGAACTATGTATGAAGATAGGTAAATTTCATGAGTTTTTACTTAATGTACTTTTACTAAATTTCATAGATAAGTAAGTAACAAAATTGGCAGTACTTTTTCTATATAATTCAGGTTTACTTACTTAAATCTAGGCAAAAATTGTGACGCACATCAGATTGTCACCCTCTTGGCAAACAGTACTAGCTGAAGAGTTTGATAAACCATATTTCAGTAAGCTACAAAATTTTTTATTAGCGGAACGCCAATCTTATACTATCTACCCACCAGAAGAGCAGATTTTTTCAGCTTTTGAATTGACACCTTATGAGAACGTGAATGTTTTTTTACTAGGTCAAGATCCTTACCATGACCAAAACCAGGCACATGGATTATGCTTTTCTGTACAACCTGGTATCAAGCCGCCACCATCACTAATTAATATATTTAAAGAACTCAAAGATGATGTAGGGTTTGAAATTCCCAATCATGGGTATTTAGTATCATGGGCGAAACAAGGTATTTTGATGCTAAATGCAGTACTAACAGTCAGGGCGCATACACCAAATTCTCATAAAAATCAGGGTTGGGAAACTTTCACAGATGCAGTAATTAGCAAAGTTAACCAAAAGCTAGATCCGGTTGTGTTTGTGTTGTGGGGAGGATACGCCCAAAAAAAGCTGAAATTAATAGATACAAAGCGACATACAGTGATTCAATCTGCCCACCCTTCACCTCTTTCTGCGCGTAATGGCTTTTTTGGTAGCAAACCTTTTTCAGCTATTAATTCAGCTTTGCGTTCCTTTGGTAAGCCAGAGATTGATTGGCAAATTCCAGATTTATAGATTAGGGTCTAGAGGCTAGAGACTTTTTTTAAGCCCAAACTATACTAATTCAAATAATGTTTGCAACAGATAAATTACCTATAAGGGCACGGCATACACAATCTTTTGGTATATTCAATTATCCTACTGGTGCCGTGCCCCTACTCATCTGTGGCATTCTTTTTTCAAAATGGTATTAGTTGGAAGTCCCTTAGCCGCCTTCGCTAAATTCACCAGTAACTAATAGCCAAATTCTTGAGGGAAAATAGCCCTGCACAGGATTTTTTTGCAATGATTTCGCCAAAATTGCACCTAATAATCCCCTGCGTACTTCTGAATCTGTTACCCCTGATATTGCTTGCGCCCTAGAAAAATTGATAAATGCTGTATCGAAATCATCTTTATTAGCCGCCGCTTTGATAGCGATACGCATTAACCGTGCATATTCTGTACCATAGCTGGGGTTGATCCAAAGTCCATTAGGTATGCATTCTCCTGAGAAGAGATTACCTGCTTTCCCGGTAATTTGGCTGATGCATTTGGGCTTATCCTGGGCAGATACACCTGGTATGTTGATTGCTGTAATAGTAGTCATAGCAATTACTACTCCCAGCAAACCCTGATTAACTACTTGTCTCACTGACGTTTATCGAAGATAGATTTACTATTTTTAATTTTTATTAGTCGTTTTACTGTTATTTTCTAGCTTTTAGAGCGTATTTTTTATTTTCAAGGCAATTTGTCACAAAAAGCAAGTGAATACTTGTCGGTTAAGGGCAAAAGGGGAAAGGAAAAAGGGCAAGAAAAACCTTTAACCCTTACCCTTTCACCTTTTCCCCAAACCAAATTCCGAGTTGAAAATCCTTAACTGAGCAGTATAGGGACAAATGACAGCCCTAACTAGTGAGTCGGTGCGTTGCGCTTGGCGACAACACACCCTAAATCTCAAATAATTAGTCACCTTTAGATACAGTAGGCGGTGAACCAGCTGTGACAATGACTACATTTTCTGGTTTAATTAGCTCCTGAATTACCTCCTGCACATCTGACATTTTGACTGACTCAATGCGCTGAGGATATTCGCGAATTTCTTTTGGTGAAAGTCCAAAGACGGAATTGCTCAAAATTGTAGATACTAAATCGCCGGGATTAGCTAACTCTACAGGGTAGCTGTTGGTAAGAGAACGTTTGGCGGTGTTAAATTCTGCTTCAGTTACGCCTTGTTCGCGTACCTGTTTAAGTAACGCCAAAGTGCTGGCGATCGCTTTGTCAGCATCTTGGGGCGCTGTCTGCATCTGGATAAAGAAGGGGCCCGGATTAATTCCCGCAGTGAAGTAGCTATAAATCCCGTAGGTGAAACCTTGGCGATCGCGCACTTCTGTACCCAAGCGGCTAGATAAGGTATCGCCACCTAAAATTTGATTCAGCACCATTGCTGCGTAAAAACGCGGGTCTTTGCGCGAGATGCTGTTGTAACCAATATAAGTAATGGCTTCGGCTTTGCCGGGAATTGCCTTGTTCAAGCGTGTCAAAGTCGTAGGTAAATCTACTTTGGGTAGATTGAGAGTTGGCGGCTTACCTTTGACTTGCCATTTGCCAAAAGTCTGATTGAGTAAAGCTTTTACTTGAGTGGGGTTAAAATCACCCACGAGTGCGATCGTGGTGGTGTCCGGTCGGTAATGTTCTTGGTAGAAGCGAACCAAATCATCACGAGTAATACTCTTGAAAGTATCAGCTGTGGGAAAGCTGTGGAAGGGATGATTTTTTGGGTAAATTGTTTGCTGGAATACTCTTCTAGCGAGAGTTTGAGGGTCATCAAGTTGCACTTTCAAACTCGTCAGCGCCCGTTGTCTTGTCAGTTCTAACTGGTCGGCGGGGAAGGTAGCATTTTGTACTACATCACCCAAAGTTTGAATTAATACGGGCAGATTTGTTGAGATTCCTTGACCGCTAATAATAACTCCTTCACGACTGGCACTAAAATCTAAATCGGCTCCTCTATCTTCTAAGGTTTTCGCCAAAGCCAGAGCATTTTGAGTTTTTGTGCCATTCATTAAGTTTCTAGCAGTTAAATTCGCTAGTCCAGATTTTTGATTACCATCAAATTCCGTACCAGCATCAATTTGTCCATTGAGATTAATTGTGGGGACACTATGGTCAGGTAACAGCAGCACCCGCAAGCCATTTGCCAAGGTAAACTGTTCTGGTAAAGCTTGTTTGCTGGAACTGGTAGCTGAGGTAGCAGGAGGTAAGTATTTCGCCAGTTCTGCTGGATCTACAGGTTTACCAGGGCTAAAGTTTTCCACAGTACGTCCAGAACCTCCACCAGCAGAGGCTTGTTGACCATCTGGTTGAGTTGGTTCAAAGAAACCAATAGTTTGTTTTGCCGGACTGAGGTAAGTTTTCGCCACTCGTTGCACATCTTGTGGCGTAACTTTAGCGATCGCAGCTAAATACTTTTCAACAAAATGGTAATCTCCGGCAATAGTTTGGTTATATCCCAGTTGGTTGGCTTGACTGGTGATGTCTTGGTTACTGAGAATAAATGAAGCTTGTAGTTGAGTTTTGGCGCGATTTAGTTCTTCAGTAGTAACTGGCTGTTGTTGCAGTTTTGCCAAAGATTGTTGCAATACTTGGTAAATTTTCGTTAACTCTTTACCAGGAGCCGCAGTAGCATTAATTTCATACCATCCCGGTTCGAGCAGTTCGGCGGCGCTACCATTAACTGAACTAGCAAGTCCAGATTCTACTAAAGCCTGATAAAGCCGAGAACTACGTCCACCTGTGAGGATAGCATCCATGACATCAATTGCTGGCACATCAGGATGCTTGATATCTGGTAAAGGATACACAACTTGTAGTAATGCTGTACTTCCAGGTTGTTTCAAAACAATCGGTGCTTTGTTCGCCACTGGAGTATTAGCAGGATTCGCTACCTGCTTTGGTTCTGGTAAACTTGTAGCTTGTTTTGGTCGTGGCGTAACCTTGCCAAAAGTTTCTTTTACAGCCTTAAGCGTCGGTTCTGTGGCAAAATCTCCTGTAATTACCAAGGTGGCATTTTCTGGGCTGTAATATCTTTGGTAATAATTTCGTACCTGATCTACAGTAAATTGCTCCACATCAGCTTTTGTTCCTCCCACAGATAAACCATAAGCACGATTGGGAAATGCAGCTTGCATCACTGCTTTACTCAAACGATAGCTGGGGGAATTTTCATATCCTTGCAACTCGGATATTACTACCCGCTTCTCACTCGTTAGTTGCTCAGGCCCAACTAACGAATTTTCCATGCGATCGGCTTCTAAAGTCAGCAGTGCTTCCAGCTTGTCTCGCTGCACCGTGCCAAAATACACTGTTTCGTCATAGCTAGTATAAGCATTAAACTGACTACCTAAAGCACTAAATAACCGCCCAAACTGCACAGGACGTTCTTTAGTACCTTTAAACATTAAATGCTCTAATTGGTGGGAGATACCATTTTCGCCTTTACCTTCATTGCGAGAGCCGACTTTATACCATACCTGCACGCTGACCACAGGTGCAGTATGCACTTCTTTAGTAAGTACTGTTAAACCATTGTCCAATACAGTTTTTTGCACACCCTGGGAAAGTGCAAGACTGGATACAGGCGTGACAGTTGTGGGTGTTGCTGCATTAGTCAGATTGCCAGAAATCGGCGCAGTACTAAGCAGCAAACTCAGTAATAAACCTATAAGCATGTATGAGCGTAGCTTCATAAACAAGTCAAAATGGAAATTCTTAATTTAACTGAGAGTAAAAATAAATGGTAGCAATCTTGAGATAGGAGTTTGGGGATTGGAGAAAAAAGGCGATCGCGAGAATAATGCTTTTTCTTCCTAGTGTAATGAGCGATCGCTTTTTTCGAGACCTCACCACTAAATCTATGACAGAATAATTTTGTTGTCCTACAAGTAATGCGATCGCCTACGACTTATGATTTCTACCGAGCGCCGCTACACTTTGGATGAATATCACGCCATCGAAGAAAAAGCAGAAGGACGCAGCGAATATCGAGATGGAGAAATTGTAGACATTCCCGGACGAACGCTCAAACACAGCCGCATTGGCCGGAATATCTTAGCTTATCTTACCTTTTTGCTACGAGATACTCAATTTGAGCCAATAAACAGCGATTTGCGGCTGTGGATTCCAGAATATAGACGTGGGGTATATCCAGACGTAATGGTTTTTGATGGTGAACCGCAATTAAATGATGGTCGCTTAAATGAAGTCTTGAATCCTTTGCTGATTGTTGAAGTACTCTCTCCTTCCACCGCAGATTACAACCACCAAAACAAATTCCGTATATATCGCTCAATTGTGAGTTTTAGCGAATATTTATTAGTCGAGCAAGATGAACCATTTGTTGAACTTTATAGTAAGCAAACTCAAGGTTGGTTGCTCAGTGAATTTAAAGGTTTAGAAGTAGCTATTTCCCTAGATTCAGTTGGTCTTAAATTACCAATGTCATAAATTTATCGTGGTGTTACTTTTGAATAAAATGGATTTGCTGGAAAAAGGCGATCGCTGCTAATTTAAAAAGTGGTAATCTCTCAATTCTCGGTTTATGAAAATACGATTATTTCAACAGCAAGATGCTGAACAAATAGCACAATTATTTCACGAAACAGTACGTGAAGTTAATATTGGTGACTATTCAGAAAATCAAGTTCAAGCTTGGGCACCAGATAATATTAATTTTAGAAACTGGGCAACAATCTGTGCAGAAAGATTCACTTACGTTGCTGATGACCGAGGTGTAATTGCAGGTTTTGGCGAATTAGAAACCAACGGACATATAGACTGCTTTTACTGCCATAAAAATTATCAGCGCATGGGTGTGGGTAGTAAAATTTATGCGGCAATTGAAGCCAAAACTTATGAATTAGGAATTAATCGCTTATACGTTGAAGCTAGTATTACTGCCAAACGTTTTTTCTTAAGTATGGGGTTTTCCACCATCGCTGAACAACAGGTAGAACGTCGGGGAGAAATTTTTGTAAATTATGCAATGCAGAAGTTTTTAATTTCTCGCTGATTGATTGGCAATGATATAACGCTAATAGGAGCCTGATGATTCTGTCTTGATAATAAGCAAATTGCTATCATCAAACTGAAGGTTGCTGCAATTTGGTGCTCACTTTATATAAAAATAAAAATATCTGCTGGAAGCGTAAGTTCTCAGTTTGCTAAAATAAAGATTCTGCTAGACTTATTTCATACATAACTTTGTCAAAGCTATAGGACTCATATTTGATTTTTGAAAAAACCTAAGTACACTTTTATTTCTTCTTCCCTGTTCCCCGTTCCCTGTTCCCTGTTCCCTCCCTACGCAAATAATTTCAGGAATCAAAGCGGATTCCTATAGTACAACTGTATATTATTAAATAATTGAACGAACTAGGAAGATTTACTAATGCAGTTAGTCAGTCGGGAGCATATTGAGATCGCTTCTGATGTGCGGAGTGGAAAGCCTCGTATTGTTGGTACCCGCATTGCTGTAGAAGATGTGGCAGTAATGCATTTAAAGTTAGGATATTCCTTAGTAGAGATTGCTGGTAAGTATGACTTGTCACTGGCATCTGTTTATGCAGCAATGGCTTATTACTTCGATCACCGCGAGGAAATTGATCGCCGCACAGACCAAGAAGATGAGTTAGTTGAGGTGATGAAGCAAAATCATCCCTCACGGCTTCAAGACAAACTCAGACAGTTACGAAATGAGTGAACGAATTCGCTTCCATCTTGATGAAAATGTCGATCCGGCTATTGCGCTTGGCTTGCGTCGTTATGGAATAGATGTCACAACAACTAATGATGTAAAATTACGCACTAAAAGCGATGAAGTTCAGTTAGCGTTTATTCAGGAAACACAGCGAGTATTGTTTACCCAAGATACTGATTTTTTAATTATTGCAAGTTCTAGACTCGATCATCCTGGTATTACCTACTGTAGGAAAGGAACTCGTTCAATTGGTGAAATTATTCAAACCTTGGTTTTGATTTATGAAGTAATGACACCTGAAGAGATGGTGGGACATGTCGAGTTTTTGTGAAATAAAAGCAGCACCAAAGTTTTGCGATCGCTGAAGTAAAGTTGTAAGCGATCGCTTATTTTTGGGGATTTAGGCAAGAAAAAAAGGTTTATCTTAACTGTATTACACAATAGATAAGACATTTCATCAAAAACCGGAAAGCAGAAACTTTCCGGTTCTTGAGTATTGATTATTCGTATAGCGTAGCAATTTCAAATAATTGCGATCGCTACTTTGTAACAGCAACTTTCATATCCAAAGTCCGTACCAAAAACGCCCACTTATCTGTTAGTTCGTCAATAGTTTTAGTTGTGGGTTTACCTGCACCATGTCCGGCTTTAGTCTCAATTCTAATGAGTACAGGCGCATTACCAGCTTGAGCAGCTTGCAAAGTCGCCGCAAATTTGAAACTATGAGCAGGAACCACGCGATCGTCATGATCGGCTGTAGTAATCAAGGTTGCTGGGTAAGCTGTCCCTGGTTTAATGTTGTGCAATGGTGAATAGGCATATAGTGCTTTAAATTCTTCTGGGTTATCTGGCGAACCATATTCCGAAGTCCAAGCCCAACCGATGGTAAATTTGTGGAATCGCAACATATCCATTACCCCAACTGCTGCTAAAGCTGCACCAAACAAATCGGGACGCTGAGTCATACAAGCACCCACCAATAAACCGCCATTACTACCACCTGCGATCGCTAGTTTTGCAGATTTGGTATAACCATTGGCGATTAGCCACTCAGCCGCAGCAATAAAGTCATCAAAGACATTTTGCTTTTTAAACTTCATTCCGGCTTCGTGCCATTCTTCACCATACTCCCCACCACCGCGGATATTAGGCATTGCATGGATACCACCCATTTCCATCCAAACCAAAAGGCTTACAGAAAAACTCGGTGTCATTGAGGCATTAAAACCACCATAACCATAAAGATATGTAGGATTATTCCCGTCTAACTTAATGCCTTTTTTATGAGTGATAAACATTGGCACTTTGGTGCCATCTTTGCTTTGATAAAATACTTGTTTAGTTTCGTAATTTTCGGGATTAAAATCTACCTTTGGTTCCCGAAAAACCTCACTTTTACCCGTCACCATATCATAGCGATAGATGGTGCCTGGTGTCGTAAAGCTCGTGAAACTATAAAAAGTTTCGGTATCATAGCGCTTGCCATAAAAGCCATCTACTGAGCCAATTCCTGGTAGTTCTACTTCCCGGACTAATGCACCTTTCAGGTCAAAAATTTTAATTTGGCTGCGCGCATCTTTAAGATAATCAGCAACAAACTGATTATTTAAAATACTGACACCTTCTAAAGTTTCTGCTGACTGGGAAATAATTTCTTGCCAGTTTTCCTTTGCTGGCTTTTCAATATCAATCGCAACAACTCTGCCCCGTGGAGCTTTTAAATTGGTACGAAAATAAAAAACACTATCATCATGCTCAATAAAACTGTAATCTGCCTCAAATTGGTTAATCAGTTCTACAACTGCCGATTTAGGATTAGTTAAATCTTTATAAAAAACTAAATTTTTAGAATCAGTTCCTAACCAAACTGATATGATTAAAAATTTGCCATCTTCTGTAACTCCACCATTAAAACCCCATTCTTTCTGGTCAAGACGTTGATAAATTAACAAATCATCTGATTGTGGAGTACCTAAGCGATGATAATAAAGCTTTTGATAATAGTTGGTATCTGCTAATTTAGTTTTATTATTTGGTTCGTCATAGCGGCTATAAAAAAATCCTTGATTATCATTTGTCCAAGAAACATCAGAAAATTTTATCCATTTCAGATGGTCTGGTAAATCTTTACCTGTTTCAATATCGCGAACTTTCCACTCTTGCCAATCAGAACCAGATGTAGATAAACTGTAAGCTAATAATTGAGCATTGTTACTAATAGATAATCCAGAAAGAGCCACTGTCCCATCTTCGGAAAGTTTGTTGGGGTCAAGTAAAACTTTTGGTTCAGAATCAAGAGTTTTTAGAGTGTAGAGAACGCTTTGATTTTGCAGCCCATCATTTTTGAAATAAAAATAACGTTCGGTAGAATTATCTCCCAGAGATTTGCCTTCTTTAAATGGAATACTGTATCTTTCGTAATTCCATAATTTAGTGAGGCGCTGTCTAATTTTTTCTTTATCAGGAACTTGATTTATATAGGCGGACGTAACTTGATTTTGCGCCTCAATCCAACTTCTGGTTTCTGCCGAGTCGGGATTTTCTAACCAACGGTAAGGATCTGCTACTACAGTACCGTGATAGTTATCAACTTGATTGCTTTTGCGGCTAGGTGGGTAAGTCAGCATTTTTTTTGATGGAACTCGTTGCTGTGCATATTGTTTGAGGAAGTAACTCCTCTGCAAATTTTCCCCATCTGTGAATTTCTCAACTAATACTTGTGGAGAGAACTTGCTGGAAATTTTAGCATTAGCGACAGCAGCAGGTAGCAACCATTGGCAAAATATCATTGTTGCCAAAAAGGTTGCTAAAAGCCGAGTCCATTTGGCTTTTAGCATTGTGAATGATGAATGATGAATATAAATTATTAATCTCAGCGCCAACTTGCCTACAACGCTGGCTCTCCTTGATTTTTGCCAGCCAGTTCACTTCACAAAGGCAACCTCTGCAAGTGACTGGCTCTTCTTGACTGTTGAATTTTGGCCTCCGTAACAGAATATTTGTGTGTCCTTTGCAGAAATACTGGAATCGTTTAGGCAGTAGTATTCAGAATCAGTTTTTCTCCTTTGAGCATCCGTACTGCAGCTTCTAGTAAAGCTTCTTCTAGGTAAGGCTTGGTAAAGTAACCGCTAGCACCTAGTTGGATTGCCATTTGTCTGTGCTTATCTGCACCGCGCGAGGTGAGCATAGCGATGGGGAGGTGGTTGAGGTTGTGATCTTTCTGAATACGAGAGAGCAACTCCAGCCCGTCACAGCGAGGCATTTCAATATCGCAGAATACGATATCACAAGGCAACCCAGAGCGGAGTTTATCCCAAGCTTCTTGACCATCTCTTGCTTGTTCTACGCGGTAACCTGCCTTATTAAAGGTGAGAGAAAGTAATTCTCTTACTGTAATTGAGTCATCAACAATCAGTACTGTTGGATCAATTTTCTCAATTGTGACTTCCGGTAGAGTCGGAGCAGATTTTTGCTGCCAAAGGCCACTACTTTGTTTAGACATCCGTCCTTGGAAGATGTCCATAATTTCTAGCACGTCAGCAATCGGCATAATCCGACCATCCCCTAAGACGGTAGCACCTGCTACACCTAAAGGTTTGGGTGCTGGCCCTTCAAATTGCTTAATTACAATTTCTTGCTCACTCAGTACTAAGTCTATTTGTAAGGCGAGTAGGTTATTTGCTGATCGCACTACGACCACAGAAACCATATCATCATCGCGAGTTCCACCGTAAACACTACCGCGACTGATTTGGCGATTGACGGCTAAAAGCTCTTTCAGTGGACGGAATGGCAATATTGTGTCTCGCCAAGCAATAAATGTTTGGCCATCGGCATTGTGCTGAATACTCTTGACAGGGATATCTAAAGTATCTTCTACTCCGTCCATTGGGAAGGCAATTCTGGCTTTATCAGAAACACAACAAAGGGCTTTACAAATACTCAAGGTAAGTGGTAGACGAATTGTAAAGGTAGTTCCTTTACTGATCACAGAATCAGTGCTAACTGTTCCGCGCACTTCGCTAATTTCCGAGCGTACGATGTCCATTCCCACGCCACGCCCAGAAATCTCATCAGCTTCGTCTTTAATACTAAAGCCAGAGTGAAACAGCAAGTTGTAGATTTCTATGCGCGTGATGGTTTTTGCTTCTTCTGCTGTCAGCATTCCCAACTTCAACGCTTTGGCTTTGATTTTTTCGGTATCTATACCTGCACCATCATCGCCCACAGAGATCACAGTTTGGTTACCTTGGTGGAAAGCGCGAATCTTGATTTCTCCCACAGGATTTTTACCTGCAGCTTGTCGCACCTCTGGGGTTTCAATACCGTGAGCGATCGCATTATTGAGCATATGAGTTAGTGGATCGGTCAGGTGATCCAAAATCATTTTGTCAATTAAGGTATCTCCACCCTCAATCATTAACTCCACTTGCTTACCATATTTAATGGCATTATCCCGTACTCCTCGCCGCAAGCGATCGATAGCTTGGGAGAAAGGCACCATTCGGGCGCGTGTTAATCCCTCTTGGAGTTGAGTTGTGGCTTGTCGAAACTGTCGCGCTACTCTCTCGGTTTCTTCCGTCACAAAGTCAATGTCACTCGCTGACTCACGTACCCTGACGATCATTTCAATCATTTCTTGGGACAGTGTATGGAAAGGCGTAAACCGATCCATTTCCAATTCACTGAAACCCCTGTCAGAATTGGAATCACTTGATGAGGCACCAGATTCTCTATGTTTGCGGGTAGCTAACAAAGAAGCTTCCAAAAGCGATCGCTCGTATAATTCTTGCATCCGCGCGCCAACATCAGATAGCTGTTGTACCTGAATCAACAAGTTATCTAGTGACTGTCGCAGACGTTCGTGATCCTGTTCCAAGGTATTGCGATTAACTACCAGTTCCCCAACTAGATTGCTCATATCATCTAGTTGCTTCACTGGAACTTTCATGGTTTCTTCAAATCTTGCACCCCTACGCGTAGCGGGACGTGCGGCTTTACCTGGGGTTGATTTGATTGATGGTGAATGAGATATTGTTTGATCTGCTTCCGCCAACAATTTTTCTAAGTCACCAAATTCATCTTCTAATTCTGGTGATGTAGCAGCAGTGCTGGCATTATTGTAAGCGGTAGGTGGTTGCGATTGTTGTGGGTAAACAGGTAAAGGTGCTGCTGATGGCTCCTCATTGAGATCCGTATCCAACAATGCTTCCAGAGCAGCAAAATCTTCTTCTGGTAAGGGTGACGCTAATTCCTCTTCTAGTAATGTTTCTAATTCAGCAAATTCATCTTCTGGAGTTGATGGTGGCACATCCAATTCGGCTTCTGCTGCTGTAATTGTTGCCACTTCATCGGTTTGGGTTATGTTCTCCAAAGATGCAGACAAATTATTTGCTGCATCTAATACATCTAATTCAACTATACTGTTTGCGTAGGCGTAGCCCGTCGTAGACATCGCAGCATCAGTGTCTTGGGTATTCGCTGTGTCCTCCAGCTTTGTTTCGGCTTGCAGTATAGTTTCTGTTGTTAATAAATCATCTAGTAAGTTTAATTCTGCGCTATCAGCAACAGTCGTTTCTGCAGTATCCAAAATCTCTGAATTTATTTCAGGCTGTGCTAATTCTGCTACTTCGCCGAAATTCAGTTCTAAATCTGCTGATGTTGCTAGTAAATCATCACCTAAATCTAATGTTGCAAATTCATCATTAGTTGTTTCTGCAGTTTCAACATTTGCCAATAAATCTAGATTATTTTCCGGCTGTGCTAATTCTGCTACTTCGCCAAAGTTCAGTTCTAAATCTGCTGATGTTGCCAGTAAATCATCACCTAAATCTAATGTTGCAAATTCATCATTAGTTGTTTCTGCAGTTTCAACATTTGCCAATAAATCTAGATTATTTTCCGGCTGTGCTAATTCTGCTACTTCGCCGAAGTTCAGTTCTAAATCTGCTGTTGCTAGTAAATCATCACCTAAATCTAATGTTTCAACACCATCATTAGTTGTTTCTGCGGTTTCAACATTTGTAAATAAATCTAGATTTGCTTCCGGCTGTGCTAATTCTGCCGCTTCATTAACATTCAGTTCTAAATCTGCTGATGTTGCCAGTAAATCATCACCTAAATCTAATGCTGCAACACCATCATTAGTTGTTTCTGCAGTTTCAACATTTGCCAATAAATCTAGATTATTTTCCGGCTGTGATAATTCTGCTACTTCGCCGAAGTTCAGTTCTAAATCTGCTGTTGCTAGTAAATCATCACCTAAATCTAATGTTTCAACACCATCATTAGTTGTTTCTGCGGTTTCAACATTTGTAAATAAATCTAGATTTGCTTCCGGCTGTGCTAATTCTGCCGCTTCATTAACATTCAGTTCTAAATCTGCTGATGTTGCCAGTAAATCATCACCTAAATCTAATGCTGCAACACCATCATTAGTTGTTTCTGCAGTTTCAACATTTGCCAATAAATCTAGATTATTTTCCGGCTGTGATAATTCTGCCGCTTCATTAAAATTCAGTTCTAAATCTGCTGTTGCTAGTAAATCATCACCTAAATCTAATGTTTCAACACCATCATTAGTTGTTTCTGCAGTTTCAACATTTGCCAATAAATCTAGATTATTTTCCGGCTGTGCTAATTCTGCTACTTCGCCAAAATTCAGTTCTAAATCTGCTGATGTTGCCAGTAAATCATCACCTAAATCTAATGCTGCAACACCATCATTAGTTGTTTCTGCAGTTTCAACATTTGCCAATAAATCTAGATTATTTTCCGGCTGTGCTAATTCTGCCGCTTCATTAAAATTCAGTTCTAAATCTGCTGTTGCTAGTAAATCATCACCTAAATCTAATGTTGCAAACTCATCATTAGTTGTTTCTGCAGTTTCAACATTTGCCAATAAATCTAGATTATTTTCCGGCTGTGCTAATTCTGCTACTTCGCCAAAATTCAGTTCTAAATCTGCTGATGTTGCCAGTAAATCATCACCTAAATCTAATGCTGCAACACCATCATTAGTTGTTTCTGCAGTTTCAACATTTGCCAATAAATCTAGATTTATTTCAGGCTGTGCTAATTCTGCTACTTCGCCAAAGTTCAGTTCTAAATCTGCTGATGTTGCTAGTAAATCATCACCTAAATCTAATGTTGCAAACTCATCATTAGTTGTTTCTGCAGTTTCAACATTTGCCAATAAATCTAGATTTGCTTCCGGTTGTGATAATTCTGCTACTTCGCCGAAGTTCAGTTCTAAATCTGCTGATGTTGCTAGTAACTCATCACCTAAATCTAATGTTGTAACAGCATCATTAGTTGTTTCTCCAATTTCAACATTTGCCAATAAATCTAGATTTGCTTCCGGTTGTGATAATTCTGCTACTTCGTCGAAGTTCAGTTCTAAATCTGCTGATGTTGCTAGTAACTCATCACCTAAATCTAAGTCTAACGCCGAAACATCTTCATTAGTGGTTTCTGCGATTTCGACATTTGATAATAAATCGAGGTTTTGTGGACGTTGTTGTACTTCTGTGGATTCGTTGAAATCCAAGCCTAAATTATCTGCTGTTGATAATAAATCGAGGTTGTGTGGACGCTGTTGTACCTCTGTGGATTCGTTGAAATCCAATTTTAAATCATCTGCTGTTGTTAGTAAGTCATCGCCTAAATCTAATTCGGGAGTCTCAGAAATCCTGATTGCTAAAGGATCAAGCTGAATATACGTTGATTGAGAGGTGTTGATATTCTCAAATAACAATTGTGGATTATCACTGCTATTGTCGTTGATGACATTAAACAAATCATTATCTGCAGAACTACTAAATGTATTATCTATTGATGGCTGATTGGTAAATTCTGGGGTGAAATCTAATTCGGGAGGTAATGTAGTTGATGGGAGTGAAGAGTGTAGGCTCAGTCCTTCATAGATATCGCTTTCCTCTGGTATCAAGCTGCGAATTTCTGTCACAGGTAATTCGTTAGCATCAGTAGAAGAAATAGCTGTGTTGTCTGATGTCAAATCTGCAAATAAATCATCTCCAGTATCAGCTTCAAACATCAGATCGATTTGCTCATCATCTGACTGAAAAGTCAGATTAAAATCTTCTACGTCAAAAAGAGGTACTGAGGATTGAGCTAACTGGCTATCATCCAAAAAGTCATGAGATGCTGTAAACAAACTCTCCTCTAATGCTTTGGCGACATCTTGCTCAACCCGAGAACCCAATTCTAGCTGCGGTTCTGCGCCAGATTCCTCATTCCAGAAGTTGCTTAAATCTTCTGCAGAAAGATCGTAATCTCTGGCTACTGTTGCTTGCGGATCGAATAAATCGTCAACTGTTGATTCGCTAGTAGAAAGTAGAGAGTTTTCTCCCAAGTCAGTAAATGGATTATCCAAAGATAAGCTTTCTGGCTGTGGGAAGTTAATTGGAGAAATTTCTTCTAGCAGACTTTCATTTGCAGTTTCTGAGAATAAGTCATCAAAACTCGCTTCTGGTTGATTTAATTCGCCTAGCGACAGTAGATTGTTATCATCTAGCTCTAGACCTAATAAATCTTGTACTACATCCTGTGGGGCAATATCGCCAGGATATTCTTGCAGAATTTTTGTAAATTCTCTGAGACTTTCATTAGTAGATGAGTTTAAATTGATATCGTTTTGAGAGCTATTGCTGATATCAGAGTTTCTCGCTGATGTTTGTGCAGGTTGCTGTGTAGGAGTTTCTTTGTCTAAGAAGTTTTCACCGAATAATAGACTGAAATCTTCTGTTTGAATAATAGTTTGTTTAGACTCATCAACACTCGTAGGTTCATCAAAAGACAGTAAGTCAGCTAAATCGCTATCAGCATCTTCAGTATTACTAGTACTGATCTCAATGCCCAATTTGTTGGCAGCATTAATGTCTAATATTTCTTCTTGTTGCCAAGTTTCATCTAGTTCGGGAGCTTCACCTTCAAATAAATCAGCAAGTGTATTTAACTCAGCAATTCCAACTTCTGGCCCTTTGGGGTCAAGATTATGATTGGTTAGTACTGTTTCATCTTCATTATTTGGCAACAAGTTAAATAACTCAGAAGTCTCAGGCTTATAATTTTCTTTATTGGTAAAAATATTTTTCTCTTGTTGAACTGCTGCTGTTAGATCAGGTAAGCTAGCTATATTGTTATTAGTTGTATTAACAAAATTATCCAGCCTTGGAGCAGCTAACTCATTAGCGATCGCTTCAGTATTAGCTTTAGCAAATGGAGTTGTCCCAGTTGCAGATTCATCTGGTAAATCGGTAGAGATTTCAAATAACTCAACTTCAGGGAAACTCAAGATAACTTCTAGTTGCTGGCTAATGACAATCTCAGATTCTTTACCTTTAAGAACTAATTCCTGAGCTTTTTTTATTTCTGTAATGACAATTTTTGCCAGAGTTAGATAACTATTATCTGGATTGGCGATCGCATTTTCTGCAGCTTCGCATAACTTACACCAGTTGGGCAAATTAAATGTTTCACCCAATATGACTAATTGGTGACAAGTTTGCTGGAGATTTTGCCGACTTTCCTGGGTTGTCCCTTGTTTAAATAGCTGCAACATTTCTCGTAGCGTTTGCAGCACTTGCGCTTGAAACTCACCCCAATTATCATTTGCTTTAGTAACAACTGGCGTAGGCTTTTGGAGTGGTGATTCTTCTTCCGGGACAGGGAAATCCCGTTGCATGAAAATTTCTGTCAGTGTGTGGGAGTTATCAGCAAAAGCTGGCTGCATTGCTGGTGCAACGCGACTGTCTACACCACCGCTTGCTTGTTGTACAAGTAGTTCCAAATGCTCGTTCAGCCATTGAAAGACTGGCTCAGTTTCTGACATCAATGTATTAGCTGTCTCTTCTGACAAACCAAATGGCCCGCTCAAATTCTCAAGCAGCGCTTTGAGTGTATCAGAAACCCCGAGAAATAAGGACTCTAACTTTTGGTCAACCTGAATCGGATTTTCTTTGAGAACCTTGAAACAATCTTCTAGGCGGTGAGATGTATGCTGGATGCTACTCAAACCAAGCATCGCCGCTCCTCCTTTAATGGAGTGAGCCGCCCGGAAGACTTCGTTGATCATTTCTGGATCGTTCAGGGTACTCTGAAGATTTAACAACCCCTGCTCAATGGTATTCAGGTGGTCTCTTGCTTCTTCAATAAAGTAACCTAAAATGCGCTGTTGTTGTTCCGGCAGCATAGGACATGATGAAGGATAAAGGATGAAAGAAAAAGATGAAAGATCAAGGTTAAAGGTTAAAGGGACTGAAGCATGAGTAATAGTTCATACTTAATAGTTCATACTTCATCCTTTATCTAGATTCGAGAGTATCTACCCGGAAACGTTCCACAGAAGCAATTAAATCTCTTGATACGCCCACTAAGTGTTGTAGCGCACCAGATACTCTTTGTGCTTCCTGGGAGGTTTCTTGTGCTGTTAGTTCTACGGATTGCATCACGTGAGCTACCGCACGGGAGGTTTCGGTCTGTTCTACAGTATCCGAGGTAATTGAGCGCACCAAGATATCAATACGATTTGCTACTTGAATAATATTTTCTAGCGATCGCTTGGCTTCTTCAGCTAATTTAGTACCTTTAATTACCTGTTGTGTCCCTTCCTCCATTGCAGTCATTACAGAGCCTGTTTCACTCTGGATTTGCATCACGATTTGTTCAATTTCTTTTAAAGACTTGGCAGATTTGTCTGCTAGCTGGCGGACTTCATCAGCTACTATTGCAAACCCACGTCCGGCTTCACCTGCCCTTGCTGCCTCAATACTAGCGTTGAGCGCTAATAAATTGGTGCGGGAGGCAATTTGTGAAATTAATGCCACAATCTTAGAAATTTCTTGCGAAGATTCAGCTAGCCGTTTCACTTTGCGAGTAGTTTCTGCCACAGTTTCTCTGATTTCTAAAATACCTGCCACGGTATTTTCCACGGCTTCACCACCTTTTAAGGCGATGGTGCTGGCATCACGGGCAACAGTTTCCGCTTCTCGCGCGGCTTCCGCTACCCGTTGAATGGAGTCAGTCATTACCTGTACAGAATTAAGTGTGACTGCTAACTCTTCTGCTTGCCTTAAAGCATCACTAGATAAGGCTCTAGCAAATGTTTCGGAGTTCGTTGCACCCTTGGTTACATCTCTTGCAGCTACTTTTACCTGTTGCACAATATCCCGCAAGTTTTGAATTGTCAGGTTAAAGGCATCAGCTACGGCTCCTAGTACGTCAGCTGTTACCTCAGCCTGTACTGTTAAATCGCCTCTGGCTGCTCCTTCTACATCATCCAACAGGCGAATTACTTGGCGTTGTAGATTTTCTTTGGCTTCTTCCTGTTCATCAGCTTTTCTTTGGGCTTCATTGGTAGTAGTAAAAATTACCCTTGCCATTTCATTAAAGCCAGTAGCCAGCAGTCCTAATTCATCTTCAGAATAGACTGTGGCTTGAACATTGAGATTACCCTGACGCACAGCATCAAACTGAGCTTGTAAGTTCTGCGTAGTGCGGCGAACTTGCTTAATGGTGAAATTACCCATAAAGGCTGCGGTAGCAAAACCAGCCAGTCCTGCTGCTAGTGACATGGCCCAGCCAGTGTTCCGCACTGATTCCCTCTGTTGTGGTGGTGAAAAGGTCGTAGCGCCAAAGCTGACTGTTGCTACCACTAGTGCCGATACTACACCTACAGTTCCCGCAATCAGCCATTGTTTCTTTTCTAGGGAAGCATTTTCTAAAGGCGCTAACCAACCTTGCTCAACGCTGACATTGGCTTCTAATTTAGCGACATCTACTTGGGTAAATACTGGAACTACTTCTTGTGAACCAGTGATTGAAAACAGTTCATCTTCGCGATCGCCTGTTTCATCAATAGCAGGTGGTTGTCCTGTTTGACTGTGAGGGAGATTACCTATTTCCAATGGGCCAGAATCCATACTTACATCTCGGAAGTTGGCTTCTGCATCTGTCAAATCAAATCCAGGAATGTTACCCAGGTCGTCAAATTCATCAAAGTCATCTAAAAAATCTATATTAGTTTTAGAAGTCTCGTGATGAATTTCTCCTCTACTGATATTGCTTGGTTGAATATTACTTGGTTCTTCATCGGGACTAAAATCATCTGTGCCAAAGGCAGATTCAAAAGCCTCAAAATCAAAACTATCATCAATATCAGAAAAGCTTTGTTCTATCTTGCTACTCTGGTTTTCCGGCTGTTCTTCTTGGTAAAAATTGTTGTCAGCAGCACTAACTACCTCTTTTAATGTATCTTCAGCTTCTATGGGCCCCAACCAATTTTTAGGTGTAGTTGGGGATAAATTCTCTTGAGGCTGTAATGGTAAATTGTTAGTCTGTGGGACACTTTCCTGGAGAAGTGTTTGGTTTTTGACTAAAGTTTCATTTTCCAGGCTATTACTCTTCCACTCGAAATCAGCTTCGCTAGGTTCTGGATAGGTTTCTGAGGTTAAGAATTCAGTAGGTATTTCCCAATTATTACTACTTGAAGCATCAATTTCTTCAACTTCTGTAAACGGTGAATCGCTATAATTTTCCGAATTAGTGAAACCTTTATTATTTGAATCTGTAGTAGCTTCTACAAAAGGATTATTTATCCCTGAATCTTCAATAAGATTTTGATTGTTGTCTTCTTGCCAGAAAGCAGGTAACTCTAATTCTCCTTGTTTTTCCCAAATGTTAGCATTGGCATCGCGATCGCTAGCTTGCTCTGTAGAACTAAAAGGATCGTTACTCAAAGGTGCTGAAGAATCTGGTAATCCATTAAATGCACTACTACTATATGCAGAGATATCAAATGAACTGTCTAAAGAACTATCCAAGGATAGCTCTTCTATTTCATCTCCAGATTCCTGGTATTCGCCAAAGGGATTGTCGCCAAAGCTGCTGCTAGCAAAATTATTATTCTGTGGCAAATTCTGTAATTCTTCTGTATCAGCGAACCGACCATTAGATATTTCTGATGAAGAAATAGCTTCATTATTTTCACTGATAGCAAACTCATCTGGTAGTAATTGTTGATATTGAGCAATACTTTCCAGACCATGCTGGGCAAAATCAATTAATTCTCGATCGTTGGTTAACTGTAAAACTTGTTGATATTCAGCTTTGGCTATATCGTACTGCTGTAAAACGTAGTATATGTGACCCCGTAACAAATGGGAGTTAGGGTCATTTGGCAAATTTTGTACCACTCGATCCACTAAAGTGGCGGCAACATCATAGTTCTGTTGCGCGTAAGCTGTACAAGCCTGCTTATATATTTCTAAGTAATCATCTATACTTGCTGCCATGTCCACCCTCCCAATATCATCCTGCCCACCTCGCACTCCGCAAAATTGCCATTTGATCCAGTAGTCTTAAAGACTTATTTGTTTTGGCATCTATTAACCACTCACCGCGCAGAAAGGGAGCCATCGTATCCGGTACATGAGTTGTTAGCATCAGATGCTGCACGTCAAGCCAGTCCATACCACCTATTTCTTCTACCGCTAAACCCACTATTGTGTCTTGTTCTTCGATAGCGATTACCGGAATTTCTGCTCTATCTGTATTTAATGCGGTTGCTTCTCCTAAAAATTGACCTAAATCAGCTACCCAAATGACTCGACCTCGTAAATTTAGAGTACCCAAAAGTAAAGGAGAAGCATTAGGAATCGGAGTGATTCTATCAGGACTCAATTCCATTACCTCTCGAATTCCAGTTGCTGGTAGTGCAAACTCTTGGCGCGAGGGGATGTAAAACCGCAAATGTAATTCACCTTCAGGGCTTTCTACTTGTAATTCAGGACGGAAGTGGTCTTGACTACCACCACTTAAAAAGTCCGGTTTACTGACCATTTTCTTTTCATCCTTATCCTCGCAGCAATTGTTTGACTGTTCCCACCAACTCAGTTGGTTGAAACGGTTTGGCTATATAAGCGTCTGCACCCTGTTTCATACCCCAGTAGCGATCAAATTCTTCACCTTTGGAAGAACACATCACAACGGGGACATTTTGGGTTTTCGGATCGGATTTTAACCGACGGCAAACTTCGTAGCCGTTCATCCGGGGCATGACAAT
This sequence comes from Tolypothrix sp. PCC 7601, assembly GCF_025677855.1. Classification (NCBI taxonomy): domain Bacteria; kingdom Bacillati; phylum Cyanobacteriota; class Cyanophyceae; order Nostocales; family Tolypothrichaceae; genus Tolypothrix; species Tolypothrix sp. PCC 7601. The sequence continues at coordinate 4,712,848 of NZ_CP064879.1, read as the reverse complement.
ATCCAAGACCACTAAATCCGGAGGTGTGCTTTGAATGGCCTCCAAAGCTTCAACTCCATCACTGGCATGGGTGACCGTTAAGCCACTTGCTTTCAGGAGGTCTGTAATCATCTCCCTTTGTGCGATACTGTCTTCCACAATCAGAACTGTACTCATAAATGCCTATCTACCTCCTGATGTAGACGTTCCTACTTGGAACATTCCCTGATTCCCCCGCAAGTATTTAGTGTATAAATTAAGTCTATTCCTTAACTGATTTACTAGATAATAACTTTATACTGGTTGTACTGGGGCTGGCTGATTCTGTGATAACATTTTTTACCTCATCTTTTATACAATCAACAACAGTTGTATCTCTTATGTATGTCAATGTAAGGCTGTTTATTGATATATTTTGCTACGAGCGTGAGTAACTCAGTTTCTTGCACAGGCTTAGTCAAATAATCGGTAGCCCCGACCATACTAGCCCTGACTCGATCGATAAACCTATCTTGGCTACTCAGCATAATAATCGGCACCAGCCGAAATGCTGTAGATTGGCGCAGCATGGCACAAATCTCATATCCATCTAATTCCGGCATGGTAATATTGCAAAAAATCATCTGCGGCTTGAGTTGAAAAACGAGACTGAGCGACTCTAAGGGATTAGTTAAAGTTAACACTTCATAACCTTGTTGCTGTAAAATTGCCTCTATAGTCTCACCAATCGTTGTTACTTCGTCAATACATAATATCCGTGGTTTGTAGTTGACCTCCACTACCATGTTCTCTGTATTAATACTGAATATATTAGTACTGGGATATACCAATTTCAGCCATCCCTGTTGGACGTACGGATATATTACCTTGGCAATTGTCAATATGTCTCGGTTGAGATAACGAGCAAGTTGCCGTAAAGATGTTTTGCCATCTGCCCAATGCTTAAGTTTATTGACTGTTTCTGCTGATAAAGATGAATTCAATTGAACCATCTCAGAAAGTATGGGCACTTGATCGGCAGACTGAATGTGAGGATATAACTGCTGCCAATTTTGCAGTTGCTTGGCAATTTTACTGACTAGGGGAGCTATCTCCCAAGTGGTTAGTTGTGGAGTTAGAGCCGGACTTTGATGGAAGATAAAACTACCTGTGTGCAAACCCAGTAAATCAAAGAGCGTTTCATACACCAGACTATGCATAATATTACGCGCTACTTTGGGGTTAATCATATTTTGCTCTAACAGTGCCCAAAGATAGCTATATTCTTTTATATTCAGTGGATCTATGGAGGCTAGCTGGATTTCGGTGAGCGGAGTCTCCACACGGTAATGTCTTAAGTAATCGTTAATCCTTGATGAAGTACCATCCCCTTCTTGGCAATAGAGAATCTGGCCATTTAAGAAAAAGACGAACCAGTACTGTTGTGGTTGGTAGCAAAAGGAATGGTGATGTCTGTTCACCTCTTCTCTAATTTGGTTGCTATTGCGAAAGTTATGAGTTTTCACCAACAGTTGGCCAGTTCGCTGGCCCAACTCAATCAATTGCAGGATACTACGAAGATCTATTTCATTTAAATTTCCCTGCATTTAGCTCAAAGGTGCTCCTTGCGATCCTGTTGATATTCTTTAATTAATTTTGCCCAGTAATTTTTTGATGTTTTAACTAGCACCATCGATCTACACTAAATTGATAATTTCTGCTTAATGTGAATTTGGTGTAAATTATCCCATCAGGGTTTCTAGCCTAGCCCAAAATTACAGTTTTGTGAGGATCTACGAAATTACAAGGGTTTTCCAGCTGGATTTACATTTTATGTAATTTGTTATATACAAATAAAATTACTGCCTATAAAAACATCTTTAGCAATAGAATACGTTCAGCAATATTCCTTAATTTTTTGTAATAAACTTTGATGAAGCTAGTAATCACACGGTAGCCATCATTATTACCATCAGCACACAATATAAAAGCGCGATCCAGAGTAAGCGCATCTAGATTTATATATATCAAGGCGTGATATGTCATGTCTATAAATAGTTTTGCCTGATTTGATTTTCCCTAACTGCGGTTAAATCAAACAGGTTAACAGAATTATCAATGGTATAAACCAAATCACGGACATCAAGTACACAAAAGGACTAACGGTGTGCTGTATTTAGCAGAAGTACAAAAGCAAAAAGGCGGCTTACTTAGTGGTAGTGCCAAAACTGAATTGAAACTGCTGGCTTGTCAGCGAACCGACCAGATTTGGAGTACTGTGTCGGAAGAAGTGATTGCGGCAGAGGAAGCAAGTAAATTAAATGATGGTGCATTAGTACTAGTAGAAGTGAATCCCAACCGCCAAGTGCAACGGATTCAAGAAGCTGGACGGCCACTGGTTAATATATTGCAGAATTTTTCTCGGCAGTTAGAAAAATTTAAACTCAAGGAAGACGAGATCGATCAGTGGAAACAATCACTGACATTTCAGGCGCAAGAATTAAATCGCCGTGAATTGGACATGGAAGTCCGTATGGAGCAGTTGCAACAAATGGAGGATGAGTTTCAACGACTGGAGGCGCAAAAGCAGGAATTTGAAGCCTCCCGTCAAGAAATTGAAAAGTTGCAACAACAAATTGAACGCGATCGCACAGAATTAGCTGGTGCTTGGGAGCATCTCCGAGGTGAGCAGCGTCGGCTGGAAGAATTTCAAGCAGATGCCACACAGAGTAAGGTTTTAGACGAAGAGCAAAGTCGAGTATTAAGTGAGTTACTCGATCGCTTGTCTAGTCGTGTAGCTCCGACAGAGACAGTCAGGGAACACCTGAATTTTGCTTTTGAATTAGTCGAAAAGCAGCAAGCTACTCTCAATGAACACTGGCAAAACCTAGAGCAGCAAAAAACTGTAGCGACTCAACAGCAACAAGAAGTAGATAGCTTGGCCCAAACCTTGAGCGATCGCCAAAATGGTGTGCAAGAAGCACAAGATTCGATACAGCAACAAACAGCAGAATTAAAAGTTAACAGCGCAATTCTGACAAGCAAGCAAGAATACGCGCAAATTTTGAAAGCACAATTGCAAAGCCAAGAAAATTTATATCAGCAGATTCAGTCCTTGGCTGCAAGTTCTAGCGATATGATTCTTTGCGAAGTAGATGTCAAAGCTTTAGAGAATATGCCTTTAGAAGAACTGCAAAGATTAGTGCAAGATTTGCAGGAGAAATTTGATATTGATTCTAGCTTTGTCCACGATCAGGAACAAGAACTGGAATATAAAGAAAAAGCTATAGAAGATTTGCAAAATAAGATTCACCAGGCATCCGATCAAGACGTAATCAACTTGGAAATGGAACTAGCAGATGAAAAAGACCTCTACCAAATGCTCAATGAAAGTTTGGTAGGGCAACGTCGTAATTTGCTACAACGCCAGAATTTACTCAAGCAACACAAAACTGTACTCTTACAAAAGCAAGGACAGACAGTTGTTAATGAACCAGAAGCAGCCAAAATTGATTTAGGGCCAATTCTATTGCAAACTGAAAACCTGCGACAAATACAAGCTCAAGATTTGCAAAACTTGGAACGTGAGATTGAGCAGATGCATTCTGGTATTGAGCTAACCCAAGGGATGATTGATAATCAAAGCCATAACTTGGAACAGCAGCAGCAAGAATTGAAAGCAATGGAGGAAAACTTACTCAAATTGAGAACTGCAACTAGTGAATGCTGGGGTAGGGTGAATCTTTATCAAGAAACACTACAACCAATTCAGGATAGTCTTGACGATTTACGACAGAAGTTGCAAGCAATGATGGAAGCTTTGTCTCAAATTCAAGAAACGGGCGATTATCAACTGCAAGCTATTGCCCAAATGCGCCATACTCTTCTGGATTTACTTTCTCAGCCAGAATTACTAGCATCCTGAAAGGGATAAAGTATGAAGTATCAAGAATAAAAAACTCCAACCACAAAGGGATGGAGTTTTTGGGCATATGAGAGGAATTATATTCAGCCTTCATTGTTGATATCTATCCAATCACCTGCGACTTGAGCGATCGCACCTCCCGGAAATGGATCGGTTTGGGAACGATTGGGTGCTGTAATTAAAGCAGTTAATTTTTCAATATGTTCAAAACTCGGAGCATCAGGAAGTATTTGCTGTAAGACTTGACGCATGACTCGACGCTGCAACGCTACTGGTGCTGTCTGCAACACCCGACGATTGAGCCGTAGGGGAAAATTATCTAGATTCTCTGCTGTTAGCGCTTCAGCTTTCAACTTTTGGGCGGCTGTTTCTAAATATTCCACTTCTGCTTGCAACAGTTCTGCAGTTTGGGCTAAAGCTGATTCGACTTTGGGATTGAAGTGCGCTTGTAAATAAGGTAGCAACTCATTGCGGATGCGATTGCGGGTGTATTTTAAATCTTGATTTGTGGAATCTTCCCAGACTGGGAGATGGAAATCATCACAAAATTGTTTGGTTTGTGTACGAGTAATTTCTAAGAGTGGGCGTACTAAAGTAATCTCTAGAGTTAAGGGACGTTGCCAAATTAAGGCTTGTAAACCATCTGCCCCCGTACCGCGCATTAAATTATAGAGAAGAGTTTCTGCGCGATCGCTGGCTGTATGTCCTGTGACAATATAGTGGTAATTATGCTCCTGGGCGATCGCACTTAAAGCCTGATATCGCCAATCGCGGGCAGCAGCTTCACTAGTTAAAGGCTCTTTTGCCGTTTCTAAATAAAATAATGTTTCCCAGTTTTTTGCTAGCTGTTCTACATGAAGGGCATTAGCTTGGGAGTCAGCACGCCAGCGATGATCGCAATGAGCAATACCTAAATGCCATCCCCATTTTGATTGTAAATCTAATAGTAATTTTATTAAGCATAAAGAATCTTGCCCGCCGGAAACTGCGATTAATAGGCGTTGATTGCGCTGAAATAGATGGCGCATTCGGATAGTTCGATGAATTTTTGCATGAAGGGGAGTCCATACCATTGTGAATTTTGCACGCCAAATGAACGCAGGACATTATATATTTTTTCTACATCATTCTGGGGTTCCCTAACCATCAAAACCAAAAAGCTGCGTCAATATATTTGGCGCAGCTTTTAATTTAGTATTTATTAAAAACCTAAAAAGTCGGGCTATGTTGCTCGTCCCAACACTTATTATCATGCCAACTCCTGTCAGTATATTGGCATTCTGAGGGATTATCAATCCAAGGAATAGATGTCTCGTGCGCTGAGGTGTTTTGCGAGGTAAATAATGATGAGACTGAAGAGTATGTGGATGAAGAGGACAAGAAACGGAAAGTTGCAAAACTAGCAATTGGTAGAATTATGAGACCTGCGACGCAAAATATAGTGTTGTTTAAAGTCCAAGTTTTTTTGCCGTTTCTTTGCTGAATATTTTTTTTGGTTTGTTTGGAATTTAATAACACGCTCTCAATCCTTAAAATATAAACTTGCTGGTATAGATTCATCGCCTTTCAAATTCATTCTATAGACGGATGTTGAAATCAACCATGAGGATATTACGGTTTTTGATTTTTTTGGTTGTAGATAGTTAGTAGGATTAACTAAAAAATATGCCTAGATAAATTAAGTTTTTCTGCCTAAAATATTTAAAATTTATATATGTATTTAATAAATATTTCATATATTTGGATATTGATTAACATCGGTCAAAATTGTTTGAACTTAGATGATTAGTACAGGCTTCCCGCCTTGATAAGAGAGGGATTTGATGAAATGGGTGAGCCATGATCAGCCAGATTTAGATGTAAATTTAAATCAAATCTAAATATTAAAAATAACCTTCTAATAGCTAATTTTCTGTGAAATAGCAATTTTTAAAATTAAATTTTCTACAGGTTGCTGACATCTCACTTCCGTGAAAATTACTAAGGTATTTTTACTGATATGGGGTGGATAACTTGGGTATGATATTTAGGATCTCAATAATTCAATAACTGCAAAGATGCTGAGGTCACAGAGGAATCCCAGATGTACCCATAGCGTTTTTAGGTGTACACAAAGCATTGTTTCAGGCTAGGCCAAGTTTCACTAAAAAAACCTCCCACAGGGGGAGGCTCATACAGGAAAGCGGAGACAATTTGTCAAACTACAGCCGAACGACAGCGATCGCGCCTCCTAATGCGGAGAAAATAGCAGAGACAACTGCTGTCGCAAATAACCACCAAGCTGCTGAAGCTGCGGCTTTGCGGGTTTCTTCGGCTTGGCGCTGTGCTTGATGCTTGACTTGTTCGAGGCGGCGTTGGGCTTCTTGCTGTAAGCGTTCTGCTCGTTGTAAAACTGTGTTGCGCGCCCCTTCAATTTGGTCGATAATCCGGTTGGCATCTTCTTCGGAGATATCCTCACGGGAACTGATGAGCGCTACTAGGGTATCGCGGTTAAAGGAAGATAGGCGATCGCGTAAAGCGTCAAATCCAGCTTGGGGATCGTCAAATAATTGGCGCACATCGCGCTTAATACTATCGTAGTTGAGTTCGGGGCGCTCCAAGGAGTTGAGGTAGTTGCGGATGCGGGCAAATACGCCATCAATCACATCTTGGATACGGCGTTGAATACCCCGTACTTGTTCTACAAATTGTTCTTGCAACGAGACGATATTATCTGCAATTTTCGCTGCTTCTTCATCGGAAATATCTTCGCGGATTTTCAGCAGGGCGATAATTGTGGAACGGTCAAAATGCGCCAGGCGATCGCTAAAGGTTTCAATCCCCACCCGTGGATCATGCAGTAACAGTTGTAAGTCGCGCTTGATACCTTCGGGGTTAAGTTCTTCTTTACCAGTCTGCCGTAAATACTCTTCTAAATAAGCTTGGAAGGTTTCTACTCTTTGCTGGGTTCTGCTAGCCAGGCGACGCGGCGCACGCACAAAATCGCGAATCGAATGTTGTACGGAATCAATGACTTCATTGACTTGCTGTTCGCTCAAGTCTTGACGCTGACTAAGTAATTTTACCAGGGTGTCTCTATCTAACTGAGACAAGCGCCTGCGGAGTGCTAAGGCTCCTTCTTTGGGGTTTTCAAACAGTCTATTTAAATCGCGTTGAATACCTTCGGGATTGAGTTCGCTTTTGCCGGTATTACGCAAGTAATCAGCGATGGTGGTGCTAACAGAGTCATATTGCTCTTTAGCTTTATCTGCTACCGCCTGGGGTGCGTGGCGGATACTATGCCAAGACTGTTCGACAGTATCAATGATTTGATTTGCTTGGTCTTGGCTAATATCTTGGCGCTGACTCAACAGTTGTACCAAGGTATCGCGGTCAAAACGAGATAAACGTGCCTGAATTGCAGCCACACCCGCTTGCGGATCTTCCAGCAATCTTTTGAGATCGGCTCGAATTGCATCGGGGTTGAGTTCGCCTTTGCCGGTATTACGCAGATATGATTCTAAATTCAGCCACAGGGTTTCTGCTTGATATTTTGCCTGATCTGCCAGATTTTTAGATTCGATTAACACGCGATCGCGTTGTTTTTCTAAATCCTCGAGAATTGCGTCTAGTTCGTATGGCTGAATGTCGTTGCGTTGATACAGAATTTGCTGCATTTGTTGGCGATCAATTGCCGCTAACCGCCGGGAGAGGGTTTCATAATCGGCATCTGGATCAGACAATAGAGGTCTAAAATCCCGTTCAATGCCTTCAGAAGTTAAATCAGACTTACTAGTAACGAGGAGGTAGCTGGAGACTCGACGCTGCAAATCTTCTACTATCTCTCTTTCTTCTGCAGCCGTTACAGTTATTAATACTTCTCGGCGGACAGCTTCTAATTGATCTGCAATCCGTTGAATTTGTCCTTGAGTAAGTAGTCCCCGCTGTTGCAAGATGTTGACGAAATCGTTGCGGGAAAGGCGATCTAATTCTCGCCGTACTACTCCAGGATCAGCGGCTGGATCGTGGATGACATCGCGGAATTCTTGGGCGATTCTTTCGCGGCTGAGTTGCCAAGCAAAGGTATTGGAAAGGTAATTTTCTACATCAGCCCGAATGGGACTATAGGGTTGGGAAGCTGCAGGTAAACCTAACTTATCGGCTTGTTCGCTGATTTTGTCTTTAGCGGTGGATAGGGATTCCCAAATTTTTTCTACATCTAAATCTGATAAGTCTGTTCTGCCCAAAACAATACCCGTCAAAGCCGAAAGTCCTTGCTGGAGTGTGTTCTGGATTGGCCCAGGGGTGGCTTTTTGGTCAGCTACTTTAGCGTCACGAGTTTCTGCAATTAATCTTTCTAATTTGGCATTGAGTTCATCTGTTTTGGTTTGCCCTGGTGGTAAGGATTTCAGATAATCAACTAACTCCCCGAGGCGGTCTTGGGCTGGTGCTTGCTGACTAACTACCTGCTGCCAGATTTTATATAATGTGTCAGCGATGCGTTTGACATCGCGTTTAGATAAGTCTGTGCGACTGCTGACTAAATCAATAAACTTTTGACGGTCGATGTTGCGGAGGTCAGGACTACCTGCGATCGCTTGAAATTGGGGGTCTTTGAGTAAGTTTTCAAACTCGCTGCGGATTTTGCCTAGATCCAACTCTGGCGGACGCAACCTGTCTAAGTAATCCTCTACATTTTCTCGAATGCTTGTGGGGTCGATCCCGCTTCCTAGTTCGCGGCGCATGGCGGCGGCGGCGGCTTCGGCTGTGGCTACAACTTGGTTATTGACAGCTTTGGCACCCAGTGCAGCTGTCGCTGTTCCCATAATTGCTTGAAAGCCAGAGGTTGCTGTGTTGACTACTGAACCAATTAAGGAACCGACGGTGGTAGAACTCACCCACATCAGTAATAAGAAGTAAGCACCCCAAATTACTAACCCCAGAATTGCGCCCAGGGCTGGATCTAAAACCAGGAGACTGAGTTTAACTGCTAAGTAACTAGCAATTAAAAGGGCCACTGTCACCGTGACTAAAGTCCAAATCCCTACAGCGGTACCAATTTTGCGAATTGTGCCGCCAAAACTTCCTGCTTCATTATCGGAATCTGAGTCAGATGAATGTCCCAGGTAGGAAATCCCAGCAGCCAGGGAGAGGTTTGTTAATACTAGTTGAAAAGCAAAGGCTAGAATTACACCGGAGATTAAAGCAATAAAAAAGCGCGGCCCAGAAGTGAGAACCGATGCTTGTGCTGGTGAAATGTCTGAAGTGGGGTTGACTGGAATCTGTGCCAACCTAAAAAGCGACTGGTAGAGTCCCAGGATAATTTCTGTACTTTGAAACATTGTATTTCCTTTCTCTAAGCTTAAATTTGGGGAATTTAGAATTACGTTTGCAGAAACTCTGTATTTATGGTGATACCTAACTCTTGTAAGTCTCAGAATCGTGGAAATTGGGTATGAAGAGCATCTCTCCACAGTTTGAACAACATATCTAGCGCTAGATAGAAATTTCACTAGCCAAAGGGAAAATCTTCATTAGATAGGTTGCAAAATTCGGATTTATTAGTTGTCAAGGCAGATAAATAGCGATATTCATGCATATTTTTTTATCTGCATTAATTTTGTAGAGAATTTGTTAATTGATGAGTAACATTTCTCTAGTAAATCTCGCAATATAAACTGATTTATGTTGTCTGCGTTACATTTATTTACAAATAGTTTTTTATCACCATCTGCAGGTGGATATCTTAGTTGCGATCGCGTTTTAAGCTTCATCCATAAGAAGTGGCTATTCTTTGTACCTCCAGACAGAAAGCAACTTGTTTGTAAATCGTTACATTTAAGGTACGAAACAAATTGTTAAGGCAAAAAATGGAAACTCGCTCTTCCACTGATTTACCAACAATTACTAAAGAATATAACGGCATAGATCGCAATGCTTTTGTATTCGGCTGGACTCCACAAGCTGAACTCTGGAATGGTCGTTTAGCCGCTATTGGATTTTTAGCTTATTTACTTTGGGATTTGGCAGGTTATAGCGTGCTACGCGACGTATTACACCTGGTTGGTTACTAAAAATTAAATACAAAAAAATGTAATTTGGGAGTAAAAAAATGACAAATCGTTCTTCTACTGATTTACCACCTGTTGCTACAGAATATAACGGCGTAGATCGTAATGCTTTTCTGTTTGGTTGGACACCACAAGCTGAACTTTGGAATGGTCGTTTAGCCGCTATTGGTTTCTTGGCTTATTTACTTTGGGATTTAGCAGGTTATAGCGTGCTGCGTGACGTATTACACCTGATTGGTTACTAAAGATTAAATACAAAAAACGCGTAATTTAGGAGTAAAAAAATGGAAACTCGTCCTTCTACTGATTTACCACCTGTTGCTACAGAATATAACGGCGTAGATCGTAATGCTTTTCTGTTTGGTTGGACACCACAAGCTGAATTGTGGAATGGTCGTTTAGCAGCGATTGGATTTTTGGCTTATTTACTTTGGGATTTAGCAGGTTATAGTGTTCTGCATGATGTATTACGGATCATTGGCTATTAGATTATAGACAGTTAGTAGAAAATTAAAATTCCCGATTTTTATTGCAAAAATCGGGAATTTTTTCATATTGAAATTGAATTAGCTACAAGTTAACGGCCGCCTAAAATTTCTGATATTGCCGATACAATATCAAGATAAAAATTGCCGCCTACTGCGCGAAATAATTCAAATTTAGAGCCAGGGGAACCAAAAAATGGTCGTAAAAACCAGCCTAACTGTACACCTACAAAACCATACAAGAAAAGCCAAGAACGTAAAATAGTAGTGCGTGTTTTTTTACCGACCTCATCTTGTTGAGAAAGTAACTGCATCCCTTCATAGAGGAATTTCACACCAAATATACCTGTGATGCCAAAAATTAACACATTCAACAGTTTAAAAAATTGGTAAGAATTAGGCGCAGTGATCATAAAAAATAGGGTCACTGGTGCCAAGCTGAATAACAGCACGCTGATTACAGATACAGCTGTAAGCAAAACCACAAAATGCTGTTGCAGAGTGCTACGGGAACCAAATAAAACATTAAAAAAGAATAGAGTTGGGAAACAAATAATCAGTGTGAGCAGATAAAATGCTGGGAGTTTGATAGCACCAGATAATGCTTGTCCCCAACTATGAGATGCACCGATAATTGCACCATAGATGGCGAAACAGATGGAACTGGAAACAAAGAGAGCGCTGATTTTACTTTGTAATCTTATTCCCTGGCTAATTTCTTCTAAAAAACCCTGGCGATCGCGTAGTAAACTGATGAGAATGTTAAACTGTTTATTTTTGTAAGAAGGCTTATCAAGCATAGTGGTGTAGTAAGTAAATTATGGGTAATTCGTAGTTCGTAATTCGTAATTCGTAATTCGTAATTGGGAACTAATTTGTGGATGTTTTATGAGGCTGCTGAATTGTAGGGAAATTGTAGAATTACAAAATCTATGGCTGTATTAACGCAATCCTAAAAGATAGCCGATGGCTTGCAGTACACTTAGATAAAAACTACCTTCTCTATCTCTAAATAGTTGGAATATAGAACCAGGGTTACCAAAAAATGGTCTGAGAGTCCAGCCAAGCTGACTACCTACAAAAGCATAGAGAAACAACCAAGATAAGATAATTTTGCGGCGTGTCTTACTACCTTCATTGTCTTGTTCTAACACTACACTTGTGGCTTGATAGAGAGAAGAAATACCAATAAATCCTGTAAAGCTAAATATGACAACATTGAGCAGGATTAAAAATTGATAATTATTGGTAGTAATTAAGAAAAATAGCGTAATGGGTGCAAAGCTAAATAATAATACACTAGTTACAGAAACTGCCGTTAGTACCAGTGCAAAATGTTGCCCAAAAGTCCGCTTGGAACCGAAAATAATATTAGAAAAGTACAATGTGGGTAGACAAATTATCAAGGTAATTAAATAGAGCGCTGGAAGCTTAATGGCAGAAGATAAAGCTTGCATCCAGCTATGATATGCGCCAATAATCCCGCCATAAATAGCCAGAAATAGAGAACTGCAAACTAACAGCGAAATAATTTTACTTGGTAGTCTAATACCTTGGGTAATTTCTTCTAAAAAAGCTTGGCGATCGCGCAGTAAGCCAATCAGTACTTTAAAATATTTTATTCCTGAAGATTGTCGTTCAATCATCCTCATCCTCACACAAATTTGAAAAAAATTACTAATTCGTAATTCGTAATTCGTAATTCGTAATTAAGAGCCTAGTGAAACCTAGTCGCTTGATTCGAGATTGCCAGAGTCAAAAGTCAAAATTTAAAAAGTTGAAAGAACAAGTTTTAACTCTTGACATTTGACTATGAAATCTTAGTAAGCATAATAATTTTTATTAAGTTACTCATCTAGATAATCGCTACCAGAACCAAACTTCCATGCATCAAACAAACGATGCCAATAATATTGTTGTTGGCTTGGTAAATACTTAACTAATGTTTCTAACATTGGACTTAGCCAAAATAAGGCGGTATAAATACTTAAATTTACATAATGCAATATCCAATCTAGTAAATTGATAAAACCTACTTGAGGAATTATTTTGGCAATTAATCCCGGATTTGCCAAACCTGTTTTTACAAGTGTTAGCGTTAATGCAGGAAACTTTACTATATCTTGTAAAAATGGCTTAAGTACTTTATTTCCTAACTTTTGCATTCCCTGAAAAACAACGGCAAGCAATTGATTAATTTGCTCTGATGAAATATTTTGATTTATGCCCACACTCATGGCTTTTTGAAACAACCAAGTAACAGCTAAACTTGGCTGATAAGGCTGTAGTAAAGCCAGTGCTGTTGTAGATAATTGTTCGGTTTGTAGTGCTTCTTGAATACCAAATGTTAACCGCTTGAGATGTCGTATCATTGCACCAAAACCGCCGAAACTTAAAGGCGATTGACTTCCGCTACTATCTCCGACTGGCAAAATGCGATTCCAAGGGGTTTTGAGGGGACTTTGGCGATAGGTAGGAAAGAAGCCAAAAAGTGCCCGTTGAAATTTTAGCTGGCTCAATTCCACACCCTGATATTGTGGTAGAAGGCGCAAATATTCCTCAAATAAAGCTTCTAAACCTAAGCGTTGGGGGTGTGCATCCATGTATGTAAATAAGTAGGTTGTTCTACCATCCCTAGCTGGGAAAGCTTCCCAAAAATACTGACATTGATTTTGCAAGGGTGTAAAAGATAATAACAAGTCCCCACTGTGATTTTCCGGAAATCCTTGGGCACAACTTCCCACTACTAAGCATAGTGCATCTGGCTTTTGTCCTTGGCGCGCTTGTTGAGCGATAGGAGAGAGGTGTCCCATTGCATCAATTAATAACCGTGTTTTTAGCTGGTTGTTTACCATCACCCCATCAGGATGAACTACAGCTTCACTTAGGGGTGTGTTTTCCCATAACACACCACCAGCAGATAAAAATCGGGTTTTTAATGTTTCTAAAAGATAGACTGGATCGATACCAATGTTGAGAACATCTTCTACCCATACCTCTGTACCGCCTTGAAAGCTAACACGAGCTGGGTTATATTCAGTGGCGATCGCTTGCTCTAATTCTGCATTGGTAAGTAAATTTAATTCCAAAAATACTTCTAACTCTTTGCGAGAAATATTCCATTCTTGTTCTCTACCACGCAAAATTCCCCGTTCAATCAAGCCAACCTTGAGACCTTGCACTGCTAGGGCGCAACCAATTAAAATCCCCAAGGTTCCACCGCAAATAATTACATCCCAGTCCACATTTTCTAACGGTTGTGGGTTTTCTTTCACTAGCATTGGGATTGGTGTACGATCTGCCCTCAGTGATGCTAAAGTGCGATCGGCATTACGTAAGCCTTCCATGACATTGCCTGGTAGTTGGGAGAGAATATCTTCGGTGATGCTCATAGCATTTTGGATTTTGGATTTTAGATTTTGGATTTTAGATTGGGAATTACTGTCTCTGTCGGGATTCTGTTAATCCATAATCATTGTGCTGACTCGGTTAGGAATTACGCAACTAGCGCTGACTATGCAAACAAGCGATCGCCTAAAATCAGCATGACTACCGTAAAATTATGTAACTGTTATTTGGTGTAACTTTGTATATCTTTGTACTCTTTTGAGAAAGTATAGGGTATAACGTATCTGGACGAATACTAACTAAGTATTTTCCTGCATATAGTTAGAAAAAATTAAACAGATACAACGCATGTTTAAACAAACCACCATACTTTCAGCAACGGCTGCGATCGCACTACTGTTTACTGGTTGTGGAGAGAGTAAGGTCGCTCAATGTAACAAAATAGTTAAGGTAGCAAATCAAGCAGTCACAATAGGTCAAGATTTTGGTAAAAATCCCAATAATGCCAAAACAGGTTCTAAAGCCTTAAATGAAATCGCTGGTAAGATAGACACAATTACTACAGAGATGAAAGCGCTGGAAATCAAGGATGAAAAGTTGCAAGGCTTTCAGCAGCGTTTTACCAGTCTTTATCAGAGTACGAGTCAGGGGTTGAAGGATGAAGCTAAAGCTTTAGATAAAAAAGATTTAGCTGGTGCAAAACGTTCTTTGGTATCTCTGAAAAAGAATAGTACTGAGGAAAGTACTTTAGTAAAAGAAATTAATACTTACTGTTCTGGACAATGAGGAATTAGTTATCAGAGTCACAATATTGTGTAGGGGAAGGGGGAAAGGGGAAAGGTTAAAGGGTAAGGTTTTTTCCTTTTCACTTTGCCCTGTTCCCTTTTTAGTATAGTTATGTTGATTTCTGCTGACCTATTTATTGCATTCAAATTAGAATTGGTATAGTTGAGTTCTGCGCTACGAGGACAACAAAAAATGGAACTCAAAGCAGTTGCAATGCAAATTCCTGAAGGTTGTAACCTGATATTGGGACAAAGCCACTTTATTAAAACAGTGGAAGACTTATATGAAATTATGGTCAATATATCTTCACAGGTAAAGTTTGGTATTGCTTTTTGTGAAGCTTCCGGGCCATGTTTACTCAGAACTACAGGCAACGATCGCACTTTAGAAGACACAGCAATTAAAAATGCTCTTGCTATTGGTGCAGGGCATAGTTTTATTATTTTACTTAAAGAAGCTTATCCAATTAATTTTTTAAATTCTATCAAGCAGTGTCCCGAAGTTTGCTCAATTTTCTGTGCAACCGCAAATCCTGTCGAGGTAATTGTAGCTGAAACCGAGCAAGGGAGAGGTATTCTTGGTGTTGTTGATGGCTTTTCACCTAAAGGCTTAGAAACGCCTGAAGATGTCAAAATACGTCAGGGATTTTTACGGCAAATTGGTTACAAGCTTTGAAGGGGGATGAGGGAGAAATAACTAATAACTTTTGACCTTTGACTAAAGACGCGATGAATCGCGTCTCTACAATTATTGGTTTTTTACCTAAGCCAAACTCGCTTTTTATTGAAATATTTTCAATATTAAAAAATAAGGGGGAAAAATGGCTATTAATTATCGAGAAAAAATTATCGCTTTGTGGACAGTATTTTTGTTAGGCACACTGTTTCATACCCAACTTGGGTTAATGCCTTTGTTCCACGGTTTATCGGTTGCGGAGTCACAAAAAGCCACAACAATGAATGAAATTTCAGGGATTATGTGGTTAATGTTGGGTTTTTTTGTGTTACCGATGTTAGCAATTATTGCTACGGCTTTTACTGATGCTAAACGCTATAGAGTCATTCATTTTAGCTTGACTATAGTTTACAGCGTGCTGAATTTGCTGCATCTGATTCTTGACTTAATGGTGACACCAGTTTTTTGGTATCAAATTGCTTTGATGGTGCTGTTATTTGGTGTTGGTTTACTATTAAATTTTGTAGCTTACCAATGGCTGCGATCGCCCCACGAAAAGGGTAGACAATGGACAGAACCATTGACACAATCACATTCGTAATTAAGTATTACGAACTGTTAATTTATCTTTGATATCTGCCCATTTAATGCGTGCTAAACTGGGTAGCACGACATGGGCAGCACCAACTCGTTCAACAGGGCCGAGTCCTACAGCCCACATTCCACCAGCTAAAGCGGCTTCCACACCTGCGGCTGCATCTTCGACAACTACACATTGTGCTGGCGGGAGTCCTAGCAGTTTGGCGGCGAAGAGAAATAAGTCCGGTGCTGGCTTGGGTTTTTCGACACTATAACCATCTGCGATCGCATCTACTTTATCAGCAATGCCCAATTTATCGACAACTGTTTGGGCATTTTTGCTAGCGGAACCAATGGCGATTTTAATCCCAGCTTGTCGTAGTTCATCAAGAAGTGCGATCGCACCTGGTAATAAATCGGCGGGTGAAATATTCTCAATAGATTCCACATAATAGCGATTCTTACGCGCCATCATCTCTTGAATTTGCTCTTCTGAATACTGTCTATCACCAATAATCAGCATCAGAGATTCACGCCGCGAGACACCGCGCAATGCTTCGTTAGCTTGGCGATTAAAAGGTATACCTTCTTCATCGGCTAACCTTTGCCAAGCCCGATAATGATATTCTGCGGTATCTGTAAGCACACCATCTAAATCAAAAATTACTCCCCGAATATCTGGAGAATTGGATTTTTCCATAGTCCCTATTCCTGGCTGTAAATCAAAATCGTGCCACTTACCACGCCAATGTAATTTAAATTTCAAACGCGTCCAACCTGGGGGTAAATGCGGCTGGGCTACGGGGCCATTTTCCCGCATTTGGATGCCACCAAAGCCAAAAATTACAGCTTGCCAAACGCCACCAGCACTTGCACCGTGGATTCCGTCGTTAGTATTGCCCCGCACATCTTGCAAATCTACCATTGCGGCTTGCATAAACCGTTCGTAAGCTATGTCTGATTTCCCTAAATCTGAGGCTAAGATGCCATGAATTGCCGGGCCAAGGGAAGAACCATAGGTAATATCTGTACGGGGTGCATAGTAGTCCCAGTTAATCTGCAATGTTTTTTGATTGTAGGGCGATTCCTCTGATTGCCGCATCAAATACAGCAGCATTAAAACATCTGGTTGCTTGAGTACTTGCCGCTTATTTGCACCATCAATACCTAAGATAGCTTGCATGGAACGGGTGCGGGGTTCATACTTACTCAAGTCGATATCTTCTAACTGGAAAAATCCCTCGTACTGTTCAATTAGCCCTGTGTCTGGATAACTGAGAATCCAGATATTAGCGATGATATCTTCCCAGCGCGATCGCTGTTTACTACCCAGATGCAATTTTTCTTCTAGTTCCTTGGCTTGTTCTGGGAAGTTGGCGCGCAGCCAATCATCAATGATGATTGCTTTTTCCAGATGCCATTGCACCATGCGGTTGGTGAAGGTATTATTATGGACAAATTCGTGATATTCGTCTGCACCAATTACACCGCGAATCTCATAACGTTCGTATTTGGGGTTAAATTCCACCCGGCTACCCCAGAATATCGCCGTATCTAATACAATCTCTGCCCCACAGTCTCGCATCCACTCATCATCACCAGTGGCTTGCCAGTAGTACCATACAGCATAAACGATATCTGCACTTATATGAATTTCGCGATCGCGGCACCAAATCCGCACGTCTTCGCCGTAAGGATCGTTAGGTAACGCCCAACGCGGTGTGACTTCATCGCCTGTATCTGCACTTTCCCAGGCAAACATTGCCCCTTTATAACCATCATGGGCGGCTTTGCGTCGTGCGCCTTTTAAAGTATGGTAGCGATAGCTGAGAAGGTTACGAGCGAGTTCTGGTTGAGTATATATAAAGAATGGCAGTATAAAAATTTCCGTGTCCCAGAAGACGTGACCGTGATAACCGAAGCCTGAAAGGGTTTTAGCGGGGATACTTACCTGATCATCATTTCGTCTGGCTGCAATTAATAGCTGAAATAGGTTGTAGCGGACAGCAAAAGCGGCTGTAATATCTCCTTCAATCGCAATATCGCTTTTTTCCCATAACTCATTCCAGGCTTGTTGTTGGGCTTGGAGGAGGGTTACATAGTTAGGAAGAACAGCGAGTTTTTCCCGTGCGGCTTTATAAGGTGATTCTATATCCCGTGATGTAAAAACTGTAACAATCTTTTCTGCCGTTACTGTCTGGTTTGCTGTCGCTGAGAATGACGCACTCAAAGTAGGATAACCAGGCGCACTGTTCACCTGTAAAGTTGTCTCAGCGCCAAAAATTTGCAACCGCGTCGCCATCCCAATATCAATACATGAGTTGCGAGTACGACGATGTAACCACACACCTTGATCAGTTTTACCTTGATCTAACCATTCCCAGTGATTAAAACCAGGGTTTTCAGGATAGCCGTTGATGCTAGCTTGAATTTCAATTAAGCCATCAAAATCGAGGGGAGTAATTTGGCAGCGTTGCCCTAAAATATGCTCATCTGCCATACTAGCGAAACGCTCAAATTGTAGGTCTACGGTACTTCCGGTAGGACTACGCCAACGCACAGAACGACTAATTAAACCCCGACGCACATCAAGCTGACGTTCGTATTGTAATATTTCTCCTTGATCCATACGGAAGCGATCGCCATTAATCGTGATCGCCAATGGTAACCAATCAGGACAGTTGACAAGTTCTGTATAGACAACCGGAACCTCATCATAAACACCGTGGATAAATGTCGCCGGTAATGCACGTATATACCCTTCTTCAAAGCTACCGCGTGTCCCCAAATAACCATTACCGATTGTGAAAATGGTTTCTCTGGCGTGTAATTGATCGGGGTTAAACTGGGTTTCAATTAAAATCCAGTCTTTATAAATAAAATCGTGATAATTACCTGTTATATCCATCGTAAATGTCTTGAATTAGTTCAATTTGGCATTTGTCATTTGTTATTTGTCATTTGTCATTTGTCATTTGTTATTGTCTACTTGATCTCCCTCATCATCCTCATCCCCCTAATCTTCCTAAACTATCGTCTTGTATGATTTTCTAAAATTTTATCGGCTCTTGGTTTATAAACTAGATGGAATAATGTTTCCATATAGCGAACTCTAGCTTCGGTGTTTTCTGGCGCGACAAAGTTCCAGAAACTATAAATTTTCGCTAGCAAAAGTAATTGATTGGTATGTATATTCCAGTTATATTTACTGCGAACTCTTCTGATCATCCAATTGGAAGTTTCCTCCCAATTTTCAGGATGAATATCACATTGATTGCAGAATTCTACAATTTTATTGGCTGACCCTTCTAAATCTGTAGGATTAAGCGTAAATTTATGTTCTCGTTCATCAATAATTTCTAAAGCACCGCCAAATTGTGTGGCGAAGGTTGGTAAACCAGAAATCATTGCTTCTAAAATGCTTCTACCAAAAGCTTCAAAGCTGGCAAAATGGACATAGATTCCCTTTTGATCAGCTATGACTCGATAAGCTTCGCTAATATCACGCCCAGGGAGACGCGTTCCCAACCAACGAATATGACTGTGCAGATTATATTGGTTGATAATCTCATAGAGTTTTTGGATTTCTTCGGCTTCTTCCGGGTTAGAAGCTTCTGATGGATGCAATTTGCCTGTTAAGATAAATAAGTTGCAATGGTCTTGCAAAGCCTGACTTTTACCAAAGCATTCAGCCAACCCCGCCAAATTTTTAATAGATATCATCGGCGCTAAAGTTAAAATTGGTCGCTTATCAGGGTTTTCTAAATGACCGAGAATTTGCTCACCTGCTTGATAAAAAAGTAATTCTTTGAGATGTTGACGGAGATTGTCATCTCTTTTCTCTACTTCGTTGTTGGGAAAGAAAATACTCTCGTTTACCCCTGGCGGAACAACGTTAAATTTAGCACTGAATAAATCAATACCATCAATTACATGGTAAAGTTCCGGCATGGTAAAACATTTGTATGACTCATACTGTCCCATGCTTTCTGGCGTACCGACAATTTCTTGATAAGAAGATGTGACGATAAAGTCGGACGCGTTCATGTTAATCAAATCAGCGCTATATTGCACTGAAAGATGGTATTGTTCTTCGAGATTTTGCCAATACAGATTACTGAAGAGACGTTTTGGCTTCTCTAAAGAATGAGCAATATGACAATGAGTAACTTTTAGCTTTTGGGATAGCAGAAAAGCCACTAAATTACCATCTGTATAGTTACCAATTAAAAGATGTGGTTTACTACCTTGAAATTCAGCTAATATTTCTTGTTCTGCATCTTGGGCAAATGTTTCTAAATAAGGCCAAATTTCATATTTAGAAATCCAATTATTCGTAACTTCGGGATTAAATTCTCGGAAAGGTACGCGCAAAATCCAAGCATTTTCTGTTTCTTCAATTTTTTCTCGGCGGAGGTTACAAAATGTACCTTCGCAGTTAGGAATTAGACGAGTAAGAATAATTACTTGCGGCTTAATTCCTACCACATCCAGACCAGCCAGTTGAATTTCTTCCCACAGTTTGTTTTCTATGCTACGTGCTTGTTCTAAAACATAGGCGACTTGACCGAGGGTTTCATCTCTACCTAAAGCACCTTCTTGACTCACCCAGCCATGTATAGAAATCAGAACCACACGAAATACCGCCGGAATCCTCGCCACAAATGCTTCTAAAATTGCAGGTTGTGGGTTTTCAATCAGTCTTTGGAATAGTTCTAGAGTTTCTCTAACTCGAGAGACAGTATTACCCCAGCCTGGTTCAAAACCCAGTTCTTGTAAATCAACGCGAAATTTCTCGTAAGGTGCGTCAGGGTGTTGCTGGCTGAGGAATTTCAGAACTTGCTGCATTTGTTGGGCTAGATGATTACCCGATTGAATGCGATCGTTAATTAGCAAGCCAATACCATCATAGTTGAGCCGATGGAGAACTTTAAATAGTACATCTAAACAGTATTGCGGGTCTGTTAATACTTGGCTGCACAAATAACGGTTGAGAAATGCTAGACCTTGACCAATATTTCTGGGATCGCTAATCGTGGGAGAATTTGCATAAAAAGGGTGCAAATCTATATTTAAAATGTGAGGTTGGTAGCGATTTACTAGACGGTCTCTTACGCCTAGCAAGTCCTGGGAAGTCATTAGCTCAAATTGAGCCAAATCAGCTGTTAATCGCCAAACTTCCTGACTAGCAATTCTCGGTCGGACAACAAACCAAATACTGTCATCTTCCAATATAATTTCATGACAATAATGAATTAATTGACCAATAGAGGAAGAATGATAAAAATATGTAGGCTTTTGGAATAGTTGGCAATAGTCAGCAAAAGCTTGTAAAATCTCGTTTCTAAGAAAGTAACGCTTATCTGTAGAACCCAGAGTCAGAATTAACTGATGCAGCGCACTTTTATCGTCACTATTTAAAGCAGCCTGAACTAGTTCATGCATAGATGAATCCCAGAACTCTAATTAGGTCACGACCTCATTTATTTCTCTCCTCAACAAAGATAGTTGTAACAACTGCTATTTAGAGGTACATTTCCTTTTTAATAATAGTTAGGGGCAATCCCTGGGGCTTCTAGCTGAGGGCAGAGATGTATAAATTTTTTGCAAGAATCCAGCTACGCTAATAGATAGTAATAAGATTTAATTCGCGGATATTACTTGCGTAGTTAGGTACAGGGCAATTGAAACAGAGAATATCAATTAGAGTATACCTAGCTTGGCAATAATCAAATATAGGAATCCGCTTTGATTATTGAAAAATCTAAGTATGTGTAGGGTGTGTTATCACGAAGTGTAACGCACCGTATTCTCAGCTTTGGTGCGTTGCGCTACGCGACAACACACCCTACATCTAGTTCAGAAATCAAATATGAATCCTATATAAGTTCTATACAAAATTTACGTCTGACTTTTCACGGGAAGTCCTCAAGCCTCCAAAAAGCGTGGCTTTTTCCACAGGTTGATTCTCAATAACTCTAAGTTAATGAAAATAGCTAACGGAGAAATCAGGGCTTGGGAAACCATCAAAATGACCTTTTCCACATGCCGTGAAAAGTCAGAATTTACGTAAGTGCGATTAAACGTAATTAAGTCAAATGTTGTAGT
This sequence comes from Tolypothrix sp. PCC 7601, assembly GCF_025677855.1. Taxonomy (NCBI): domain Bacteria; kingdom Bacillati; phylum Cyanobacteriota; class Cyanophyceae; order Nostocales; family Tolypothrichaceae; genus Tolypothrix; species Tolypothrix sp. PCC 7601. The sequence continues at coordinate 4,690,934 of NZ_CP064879.1, read as the reverse complement.
TCAAAAGCATAAAGGGTAAAGGTTTTGCTACTTACCCTTTACCCTTCTTTATGTATTTTTGTTTAGCTATGAAAGCTTTGGTGCTGATGCCGTACTCTCGCCGTTAACGCATCCTACTACTTGAACTTCAAAATTAAATAGTAGTCTTAATAATATGCAACCAATTTAAATCAATAATCCCAATAATATAAGACTTTCTTAACTACGAATTAGGAATTACGAATTGCCAATTACTTGGTAGACCCTGATAACAACACCCTTGAAGTCGTTTATCTTCTACACTTTAACTAGAATAATTTCTCATTGGTTGCCATTTTGGCAATTTATTAAACAATACCAATTTAAGTAATGTTGAGACAGATAAATAATTTAGACGTTACACAGCATTGCTGTGCCTCTACCCATCTGTCAAACTCTTTTTCAAATTGGTATCAACATAAAAATAAGGGCATGGTTACCCATACCCTTATTGACAAAATTGTAATTAAACTGATTTTTACGTAAAGAGATATTAATACTTGCGTAAAATGGTAGAGAGAGAACTTTGTTTACGAAGATCCAATAAATCCGCCAAAGACTCTTTGCTTTTCTCCATACCGTATTTGGGTTCTGGTGGTAAAACTGTCGCCAGAGGTTTTGTTTGAGATTTCATGGAAGCAAGAGGCGCAAGTGATGGGGGTGGGACAAATACTTGCGGACTTCGAGAAGGTTGTGGCTTTACTTGAGGTAACTGGCTGGGTACAGAACGAGTGGGATAGCGTTTAATTTGCTTTTGCCCTTTTTGCCCCTTCGCTGGACGGTTGAGGACGCGTAAAATGATTAAGCAACCGCTAGCACAGCTAAAAGCGATCGCCATTATCAGCCATAAAGGTGTAGGATTGCTAGTCTCAGAGGGCGTATCGATGGCTGCTTCCGCTACAGTGGCTACTTCTTGATTGTTCTCTGGTTCTGCTTGTGGCTGATTGAAATAGCCAACAGAACCGAGATTATATAAGGCCAGCACAGCACTGGCAAAAAATGTTGCTGTTAACCCAATCAATAACAGCCAAGGATGGCGCACCAGGATCTGTATCAGAACTTTTGAATTACTGATGACGTTCGATTTACTCTTTGTCAGCTCTGGAGTGGCCCCAGTAGATTGGGTTACCTCTTGCTGTACACTCTGACTATTTTCCATAGATTACTTTCAGATTTGTACCCCTCTCGATCCAAGATCATACTGGAGGATTCAGGTATCAGTAGCACAATTTTACAACAAAGTAACTTTTGCGAGTTGCTGAGGGGAATAAATCTGATGATTTCTGAAAAAAACTCTACTTTGGTAGGATTAACTCTGTCTTTCGGTCACAGTATCTCTTTCTAAAGCTAGTTGAATTAATCTATCTACTAGTTCTGGGAAAGGAACACCACTATACCCCCATAATTGGGGATACATACTAGTTGCGGTAAAACCTGGCAAGGTATTGATTTCATTGATCAAAACTTCCCCTGTAGCTTCTACATAGAAAAAGTCTACTCTTGCCAAACCAGCAGCATCAACAGCAGCAAAAGCTTGTAAAGCCATGTCTTGAATTTGACGCGCGATCGCATCTGGTAATTGGGCGGGGATAAATAAATCTGCTAAACCTGCGGTATACTTTGTTTCGTAATCGTAAAAATCGCTCTTGTAGGTAATTTCCCCAATTACCGAGGCTTGGGGTTGATCGTTGCCTAAAACAGCACATTCTACTTCTCTAGCGACCACTCCAGCTTCGATAATAATCCGGCGATCATAACTAGCAGCATTATCTAACGCCGCTTCTAATTCTTGGCGCGATCGCACTTTCGCTATCCCCACCGATGAACCCAAATTTGCAGGTTTGACAAAACTAGGATAGCCAAGCTCAGACTCAATTTCGTCACATAGTTTCGGAAATACGCAAGGATTTGACCAAACTTGCGCTCTGGTTACGGCTTTGTACTTAACTTGGGGTAATCCAGCTTGAGAAAAAGCCACTTTCATACCAATTTTATCCATCCCCGTTGCCGAACCTAACACCCCAGAACCCACAAATGGGACTTGCATCAAGCTGAGTAACCCTTGAATTGTGCCATCCTCACCATTAGGCCCGTGCAGAATTGGAAACCAAACATCTACCGTTTGTGCTGCGGGTGGGAATTGCCAAAGATTCGGACTAGCCGCAGGATTTGGGATAGCAGCGCCAGAAGCTAAAACTTGCTGTGCTACTTCCGCAGCCTGCCAAAAACCATCTTTTTGGATATAAAAAGGCAGAATTTCGTACTTACTACTATTTTGCTCTGCACTTAAAGCATTAGCGATCGCCCTTGCGGAACTAATCGAAACTTCATGTTCCCCAGAACGTCCCCCAAACAGCAACCCTACCCGCAGCTTAGTCATATTCAGTACCTAATAACGCTTTATCTCGCAGATAGCGTATCACAGGTTTGTTGTTTGTCATTTGTTATTTGTCATTTGTCATTGGTCATTGGTCATTTGTCATTTGGTGTTTTTCCCCATTACTCATTACTCATTACTCATTACTCATTACTCATTCCCCAGTCCCCAGTCCCCATTGCCCCTTATCCCCAGAGGGGGCCCCGAGTTCCCCAATCCCCAGTCCCCAGTCCCAAAAATTATCCTGAAATCAATACACTACTCATTGTCTGTACTTTATCAAGTTTGTTAATATGCCTGGATGTCAGAAACACAACATCACCTGCACAAAAAACTCGGATGGTCTTTGGATGAGCGCGATCCAGGATTCATCAAATCAATCATGCCAATCATGGGATGGTTCTATGACCACTATTTTCGAGTTCAAACTAGTGGTTGGGAGCATATACCGCCCCAAGAACAAGTTTTATTTGTTGGTTCTCACAATGGGGGACTAGCTGCTCCAGATATGCTGATGATGATGTATGACTGGTTCCGCAAATTTGGTGTAGAGCAGCCAGTCTATGGTTTAATGCATCCCAAAGTTTGGGAAGTTACTCCGCCAATAGCACAACTGGTAGCTAAGTGTGGTGCAATTATGGCTCATCCTAAAATGGCCTATGCAGCTTTGCGCTCTGGAGCGAGTGTACTTGTATATCCTGGTGGCGCAGAAGATGTGTTTCGACCTTATGCTTTACGGAACCAAATTTATTTTGCGGGAAGACAAGGGTTTATCAAGGTAGCACTGCGGGAACGAGTACCGATTGTACCTGTGATTTCTGCGGGTGCTCATGAAACGCTGATTGTATTGACTGAATGTTATGACATTATCGCCCAACTTCACAAATTGGGAATGCCTTGGTTATTTGGTATTGATCCGGTAGTTTTTCCCATTTATTTAGGCTTACCTTGGGGTTTATCACTCGGCCCATTGCCTAATATTCCCTTTCCTCTGACTATTCATACAAGGGTTTGCCCACCGATTAAATTTGAGCATTATGGTAGAGAAGCGGCGTGCGATCGCCAGTATGTTAATCAATGTTATGAATTAGTTCGCAGTCAAATGCAGCATGAATTAGACCAATTAGTCAAGCTCAGTGCCCAGTCTTAAATTTAATTGAGGTTAGGGACTTCTAGAAAATCAATTATTTAATGTCTCAGTTGCTTAGATATGGGGCAACAAGCTTTTATTTATACTTTAGCTGTTCTAAATGATAGAATTAGATACTTTTTTTTGTCAAAATGATAAAAAGAAGTAATTAAAATTTTGACATACATAATTAGGGACAGTTCACATGGCAGGGATGACGCTCGATCAGCTACGCATCTTTCTCGCTGTGGCGGAGCATCTACACTTTACTCGTGCAGCGGAAGAGCTATATATTACTCAACCGGCTGTTAGTGCTGCAATTCAAAGCTTAGAGCAGGAATACCGAGTCAAGCTGTTCCATCGCATTGGCCGTCACATTGAGATTGCGGAGGCGGGTAAATTACTCCAAGAGGAGGCGCGAAAAATTCTCGATCAGGTGAGTTTGACAGAACGAGGATTACGGGAACTCAATAATCTCCAACGGGGAGAATTAAAATTGGGATCGAGTTTGACAATCGGTAACTATTGGCTTCCGAGTAAGATTAGCGAGTTTAAAAGCCAGTATCCAGGAATTTCCGTTAACTGTACCCTGGCGAATGCAGAGACGATTTGTGCCGGAACAGTCATGGGACAATTTGATTTGGGTTTGGTGGAAGGAGATGTGAAGCCAGAACTGCAAACAACAATGGACTATGAAATTATCGGGAGCGATCGCTTACAAATTGTGGTCGGCCAAACGCACCCTTGGTTTGAACGTGGCGAAATTGTACTGACAGAACTGACTCAAACTCCTTGGGTGATGCGGGAACCAGGTTCAGGAACACAGCAGAGATTTGAGGAAGCTTTACAAAACTGGGGAATAAACCTTAGCCAACTTGATGTCATGTTAGTTTTTAATAGCGGCGAGATGGCAAAAGCCGCAGTAGAAAGCGGTGTTGGTGCTACAGGAATTTCTGAGTTAATGGTAAAAAAAGAAATCCAACTGGGGACTTTACGTGCCATCCAAGTTATCGATAATAGAAATAGCTCTAGCGTCAATGCAGAGATTATTCGACCTTTCTTTAAACTCAAACATCGACAGCGTTTCCAAACAGCTCTCTCGAAAGCCTTTGAAGAAATGCTAATAACATCACATTTGCATAATTCATCACGTAGTTCATCAATATTGGCGCTGGAAAGGCAAGTCTCTTAGCTGGCTCCCCTGTTTTACTTGGTGTTATTTGATATACGAGAATAGACAATATAGTTATTAAGCATAAAACCCTTGAGAGCTTATATTAAGAGGGTTTTGTGTATATTCTCGTATATCAATTAAGTGTAAAAAATTTAAATTTACACAATAAATAAATAAAATTGTCAATCAATAAGGTTCAGTTAATAAATTTCTGGATGCCGTAAGAATACAGGTAACAAACAACTAGGGATAGTGCGGAGGAAAAAACCAGCTAATCCCAACAGTATTGCATCATAAATTACATTTTTTCTGCTAATACATCGACGAAATCGTTAGCTAGCAAGATTAGAATATTTTCCGCAAGTATTGAGAATACCTGATGAGTTACATATATATAATCTGATTTTTATCACTTACCTTTCGGTAGATTATAGATAACTACAAAAGTAGTATATTTGAGAAGGATTGTCAGAAAACTTGCCAGCAATCCTCATGCTAAATCAGTAAATTTAAAATAGTTAATGGTAAAACTTCAGGAGTCAAGGGTTACGGGTTAAAAGTCCTCATTGAAAAATCTTGGACTAGTTGGCATTGCACCTTTATAGTCACTGCAACGAGGAGGTAAGGGAAAATTCTATGAGCTTAAATTCAAATTAATTTTTAGTTAACTTGTTTTGAGGTTCCTTATATACCATGACATCCCCTAATTCACCTACTGATTTTGAAGAAAGCCTTCCCGAATCATCATTTGAGCCACCACCAAAACAAAGGCGGTGGCTTCAGTTATTGTTAGCTGCACTATTATTACTAGGTGGTGGTGCTATAGTTTGGCGTTTATTAACACCGCAACAACAAACAGCACAGAACGCTCAACCTCCTGGCGTAAGAGTCAAGATAGCCCCCGTACAAACAGGCACAATTCAAGAAAGTTCAGATTTTATTGCCAACCTAGAGTCCCGGCGTTCAGTTAGCTTACAACCGAGAATCCAAGGACAAGTTACTCAGATATTTGTGCGATCGGGAGATCGGGTAGCTGAAGGTACGCCAATTATCCAGGTAGATCCCAGACAGCAACAAGCAGCAGTTAGCGGGTTAAATGCAGGTGCCCAAGGAGCGAGAGCACAATTACAAAATGCTTTGGCTACACTGAAATCCTTACAAGCCGATCGCCTATCGAACGTTGCTGATGTCCAATTAAACCAGCAAGATTACAACAGGTATGTCACCCTGGCTGCGGAAGGCGCTGTCTCCCGACAAGTCAGAGATCAGTACGCCAATCGCCTAGCGACATCTAAAGCCCAACTCAACGCCATAGATTCCAAAATCCAAGCACAGCAAGCTACTATATCCCAGGCAGAAAAAGCTTTGCAGCAAGCTGAGGCTAATACTAAGCAACAAGTAGTTGAGCTGCAATACTACAAAATTACTGCACCATTCGCAGGCACCGTTGGTAATATTCCCGTGAAAGTGGGAGATTTCGTGAATAATTCCACGCAATTAGCTACTATCACCCAAAATCAACCTCTAGAAGTCAATGTTTCCATCCCACTAGAGCGAGGGGCACAATTACGTCAAGGATTACCTGTGGAAGTCATGGATGCTCAAGGACAACCCATAGGTAAAAGCAAAATATTCTTTATTTCTCCCAGCGTGGGTAATGGCACACAAGCCATACAAGTTAAAGCCCTATTGAACAACTCGCAAGGTAAATTGCGAGCCGATCAATTAGTCAGAGCAAAAGTGATTTGGAATCAAAAGCCAGGAGTCTTGATTCCCACAACAGCAGTATCTCGTGTAGCTGGAGAAACCTTTGCTTATGTAGCGCAAACAGAAAACGATCCCCAAGGTAAACCGCAATTAATTGCGCGGCAAAAGCGGATCAAGCTAGGCAACATTCAAGGTAATAATTACCAAGTTCTCGAAGGATTGCAGCCAGAAGAACAAATTATCGTCTCTGGTTTGCTGAATTTGAGAGATGGCGTGCCTGTGATTGCAGAGTAGGGATGGGGGATGAGGGACTGGGTACTGGGGACTAGGGACTAGGAAGCAGACAGGGCATATAGATGATAAATGCCCCATGCCCCATGCCCCATGCCCAATACCCAATACCCCATTACCCATTACCCATTACCCATTACCCATTCCCCATTTCATGTTTGTCGATTTTTTTATCAGGCGACCTGTATTTACTAGTGTCTGCTCTATCATCATCCTTTTGGTAGGCGCAATCAGCATTCCCACGCTACCTACAGCACAGTATCCAGAAATTAGTCCGACTCAAATTACTGTGACTGCAAACTATGTTGGTGCTAGTGCAGAAGTTGTGGAAAATACCGTAACGACGGTATTAGAACGTCAAATTAATGGCGTTGAAGGCTTGAAGTACATGACTTCGAGCAGTAGTAACAATGGCAATAGTACGATTACAGTCACATTCGACCCATCCAGAAACAAAGATATTGCCGCAGTTGATGTGCAAAATCGCGTTTCGCTGGCGGAACCATTTTTACCAGAAGTGGTGCAGCAAACTGGAGTGACTGTCACCAAACAATCGAACAATATTCTGTTAGCGATCGGGTTGTACTCTGATAACCAAGAGTTCGACAATGTCTTTTTAAGTAATTACGCTGACTTGTATATTGTCGATGCCGTCAAAAGAATCAATGGTGTGGGCGAGGCACAGATTTTTGGGGAACGACGTTACGCAATGCGGTTGTGGCTTGACCCCAACCGCCTGGCTAGTCGCAACCTCACCGCCCAGGATGTGATTGATGCCCTCAATGAACAAAACGTGCAGGTGGGTGCAGGACAAATTGGTCAGCAGCCCACATTGCCCGATCAAATGTATCAAGTAGATTTGCAAGCTATCGGTAGATTAACGGATGTCACGGAATTTGACGATATCGTGATCAAGACTGCTACAGATGGGACGCTGATCAAACTTAAAGATGTGGGTCGGGCGGAATTGGGAGCAGAAAATTACAATTCTTTTCTGCGATTTAGAGGTAACGAAGGTGTAGGTATAGGGATATTTGCCACCCCTGGCAGTAATGCCCTAGATGTGGCTCATGCCGTCAAAACAGAAATTGTCCGACTGGCACAAAGCTTTCCCCCAGGGATGAAATATCAAGTAGCTTTTGATACAACATCATTTGTGGAAGCTTCCTTGGCAGAGGTGGTTAAGACGCTGATAGAAGCGATCGCGCTTGTGGTCTTGGTAATTTTCCTGTTCTTACAAGACTGGCGCACTACCTTGATTCCGGTGATTGTGATTCCTCTGACTTTGGTAGGGACATTTGCCTTTATCAAAGCCTTTGGATTTTCTATCAACACCCTGACCATGTTTGGTTTAACCCTCGCCACAGGTTTGGTGGTGGATGACGCAATTATCGTGGTAGAGAATATCTCTCGGTTAATCGAGGATGAGGGGATGTCACCTCGTCAGGCTGCGTCTGAATCCATGAGGGAGCTATTTGGGGCAGTAATTGCCACTTCTTTAGTACTCATGGCTGTATTTGTCCCCGTTGCCTTTTTCCCAGGCTCCACAGGACAGATATATAAACAATTTGCGCTGACGATCGCCTTTTCAATGGCGATTTCTACCTTTTTAGCCTTAACTCTGACTCCTGCACTTTCGGCTTTGTTGCTGCGTCGCGGACAAAGACCCCGTGGCTGGTTAGGTTGGATTTTTGAGCGGATTAACCGCTTGATTGATTGGATGCGCCGCGGCTATGAGCGATCGCTATTTCGGTTGAATAAGTTAAAAGCGATCGTCGTTCTGTTATTTGTTATTTCCTTGGGTTTGACAGCTTGGCTTTACACCCGCGTACCCACAGCATTTATCCCCGACGATGACCAAGGCTATTTCATCACCATCATTCAAGGGCCAGAAGGCGTTTCCCTGAACTACACAAGTAAAGTGATGGCTCAGGTAGAAAAAGAAATTCTCAAATTACCAGAAGTTACAGGTACGTTTGCGATCGGTGGTTTTGGTTTTAGCGGGAACTCTGCTAATAGTGGGGCGATTTTCACTACCCTTAAACCTTGGGAAGAACGTCACGAACCAGGACAGTCAGCAGAAGCAATCATTGGTAAGTTAGCAGGAGTTTTATCCGCCATTCCAGAAGCCCGAATCTTCCCTGTGAATCCCCCATCTATTCAAGGTTTAGGCAGTTTTGGGGGCTTCCAATTCCAGCTACAAGATAGAGCCGGGAACAGTGGTTTAAATACTCTGTTGGAAGTCATGGGTCAGTTACTTCAACGTGGTAATCAGACACCAGGATTACAAGCCGTATTTAGCACATTTAACGCGAATACGCCGCAAATGCTGATTGAAGTCAACCGCAACAAAGCTAAAGCTTTGCAAGTTCCCGTAGACGAGGTTTTTAATACCTTGCAAAGTTACTTGGGTTCGCGGTATGTCAATGACTTTAATTTGCTCCAACGAACTTATCGAGTCTATGTGCAAGCAGACGCGCAATTTCGCTCCAATCCTGAAGATATTGGCAAGTTGTATGTTCGCTCTGACAACAATCAGATGATTGCTTTGAGTAATTTAGTGAAGCTCACTTCTACTACTGGCGCGCAAACAATCAACCACTATAACTTGTTCCGTTCAATTGAAATTAACGGTTCAGCCGCCCCCGGTTATAGTTCTGGACAAGCAACCACAGCAATGGAACAACTAGCAAAGCAGGTTCTACCAGCGAGTATGGGCTACGAATGGTCAGGAATCGCGGCTGAAGAACAAGAATCTGGCGGTCAAGCACCGATCATCTTTATCTTGGGCTTGGTGTTTGTCTTCTTAGTATTGGCTGCTCAATACGAGAACTACGTTGATCCGTTGATTATTATGCTGGCAGTACCCCTAGCTATTTTAGGCGCACTGTTAGCACAGTCAATGCGTGGTCTACCCAACGATGTATTCTGCCAAGTTGGGTTAGTGATGCTGATTGGTTTAGCCAGTAAAAACGCGATTTTGATTGTAGAATTTGCCAACCAGCTACGAGAACAGGGTCTTTCGCTCACTAAAGCAGCTATTCAAGCATCACAAGAACGCTTACGACCAATTTTGATGACTTCCTTATCCTTTATTTTAGGGATTTGGCCGTTAGTCAACCCTGTAGGCGCAGGTGCAGCCAGCCGAAAATCACTCGGTACTGCGGTAGCTGGTGGAATGATTGTTTCTACTCTGTTGAGTTTGTTCGTGGTGCCAATTTTATACATCGTCATTGGCAAAATTCGCGATCGCTTCCGTCGCCATCCTGAGCACCCACAATTGCCAGACTCTACCCAGGATGACAAAGTAACTTACACAAGTCACCACTGAGGCTAAACAAGGGGAGCAGGGGGAGAAAGAGTTTCTCAATGTCATACCAATTCGCCAATAAAACCTAGATTTTGCCCAATACTACTCGGGTGAGCATTTTGAACTCAAAATAGCTTTTGGGAAAAAGGTTAAGGGTGAAGGGTTGTTTCTTTCCCTTTTCCCATTCCCCTTTTTCCCCTTAACCGAAAAGTAGCGATGAAGCCCGGTGGATTACAGGGCAAAATATTCGCGTCAATGGCGGAATTGCATAAGTAGGTAGGCGTTGAAATTTATCGTTAAGGCAAGGCAAGAGGCAAGAGGCAAAAGGCAAAAGGGAAGAGACTTTAAGGGATTTTACATTTTGTAACATACCTCGGTTTTTTCAAGCCGACTTACTTAATCTAACAATTATTTACTTAGCTAATGAGAAAAGAAAAAATCATTTTGCCTGAGACTCTTAACAAATAACTAATGCCAAACGCCAAACAGCAAACACCCAATATAATGTCTATGGCAGCTAACCAAATAGGTGATTGAATATGAGCTAAAAAACGTTGTATGAAAACGTTGACAACGCTTATGTATATCAGTTAATTCACTGACTTTTGGCTTCTGTTTTACCCACGAAATCTCATTCCGCAACATCCTACAATTATGGATTTATCCAACTTTACTACACTTCAAAACTTAGAAGCTGCCTTCGGTGGCGAATCGATGGCAAATAGAAAGTATCTGTTTTTTGCTGATGTGGCGCATAAACTTGGGTTTACAGACATAGCGAAACTTTTTAAAGAAACAGCACATCAAGAAACAGAACACGCTTTTGCACATTTTGTTTTGCTACATCCAGAACTAGTTGTTCAAGATCCGGCGGCTTTAACTGACGAACAAAAGCGAGAAATTATCTCTCGTTGTTTATCTTTAGCAATTGAAGGCGAAACCTATGAATACACTACAATGTATCCAGAATTCGCCTCCGCTGCTCAACGCGATCGCGACAATCCTGCAGCCGAAGAATTTCTGAAACAAGCAAAAGAATCTAGCGAACACGCTACCACATTTCGTGAAGCCGCTCATCGTTTTGGTTTGCTGAAATTCATCGAAAATTACCACGCAGATCGCTACGCTGAAGCTTTAGAAGTATTAAATGGTGGACAAGCCGCAACCAGAGTTGCAGGTGAAGATCCAAAAACTCGGAAATGGATTTGCAGACAATGCAGCATGATTTACGATCCTGTTGCTGGCGATCCTGATTCCGGAATTGCTCCTGGTACAGCTTTTGAAGATATCCCTGATGATTGGCGTTGTCCAATTTGTGGCGCAACCAAAAAGACCTTTAAACCACTTGAGGAAAAACTCGCTGCCTAAAATTGTAAGATAGCAGTTATCTTGGCGATACCAAACTTCGTAGGGCACAACAATGTTGTGCCCTTATTGCTATTAATAACAAGCAAGGTGCTGATACACAATATATGGTTATCAATCAAAGCCAGTTACAATCAATATTAGCTCAACATAGTATTAAATCAGATACTCTAGAATTACTCTGGAAGGTTGACTCACAGCAAATATATGGCTTGACAGTTGCTGGTGCTGAAGCGATAAAGTATTGGCAACAACTTCGTCAGCTTGTGGATGAGACAGAACATTATCCTTTATTGCTAGGAAATCGAGATGAAGTTGAATCTCATCTAGAAACACTTAAATTCAACAACCAAGATTCCTCAATCTATCAATCCTTAACTGTTACTGAAATCATCACCCAAGCAGATGCTTTTAATGTAGATGAATGGCTGAATAATAAAGCGCAACAGCAAAGAGAAGAAAGAGCAACTTTATGGGCAGATGATAGTAACACTATAGAAATGCAGAATACTTTAGATCCACTTACCCAAATAGAAATTGGTGAATGGGACGATCTAATTTCTGAACAGCCACAAAGATATACAATTCCCTATAATATTTTGACTCGTCTACCACATCCAAATATAGTATTAGCAATGATTCCCACTAAATTGAGTTGGCAAGTTCCAGCTTTTCTGAAATTTGGTAATTGGAATGATTGCCCTCTACCAACAATACACGTGGGACTGATGAGATACTGGCAGCAGAAATATGGTGCAGAAGTCGTTGGGATTACCCATGATGTAGTAGAAATGTGCGTTAATCATCCTCCTCAAAATCGCGAAGATGCATTCCACCTAGCTCAAGAACAGTATATGTATTGTGCTGATATTGTAGACCAAAGCGTAGAAACGCTAAATAATTTAGCAGCTATGTTACTTAACAGAAAAGTTTGGTATTTCTGGTGGGATTAAGCCAGTAGTAAAACAAAGTGCGATCGCAGCCAGAATATCGGTTGAAAAAATCTCAGCTAACTGATGCCGTACTCTCGCTGCCAATACATCCTACGTGAACTGCAAAAATCAAATATGAGTTCTATAGAGGAATCCGATTTGATTTTTGAAAAAATCTAAGTATGTGTAGGGTGCGTTATCACGAAGTGTAACGCACCGTATTCTGGACTTTGGTGCGTTGCGCTGCGCGACAACACACCCTACGTGTATTTCAGAAATCAAATATGAGTTCTATAGAGTCTCTCTATTTATTTAAGTATACAGATATCTTTTTTTACAAAAATTATTGATTTTATTAATGTAAATTACCAGTGCAGGAAGCGATATCAGCCTAAACAAGGCGTTATCGGGCGGTATATCTACAAAAATGCGCGCTAAAGTATATAATCTCCTTATTGTATAAAATAAATTCCAAATACCACAATACTGAAAATAATGAGCAACTGGAAAACCAAACTCCTGACTAGTGGTTCTTTGTGCCTATTTTTGTTGTCTGCAACACTTCCAGTATTAGCTAAACCAGCCACGCAAAAAAAACCTGCGCCCACATCCTCTTCCAACTACGAACAAGCTAGAAAGCAACTACCTGAAGATTTTTATGCTCTTTATCGAGTGATAGATAGAATTGCACGTGCCAATGAATTGGATAATCGACCTTGGCGAGTTGTGACTATTGCTAAATATGATGTGAATGCATTTGCAACGGATGTCAATCTCATTGCTATCTATGATGGTATTCTTGACCAATTAGCTGGTGATTCTTCAGCATTAGCTTGTGTAGTTGCTCACGAAATGGGTCACCATGCTAAACGTCACATTGCAGTTGGTGTAGCTCAAAAAAATGAGTTAATTGCCAAAATAGAAGAAGAAGCCAAAAGAGAAGTTTTAGGAGAACAAAAAGCAGCAAATGAAGAGTCCACAGCGGCTGTTGTGGGTGGTGCTGTAGTGAATCGTGTAGTAGGAGGAACGGTTGGTGGCCTCTTAGGTTCGGTATTGGGTAATCAAGGCGTGCAACGCCAAGCAGATTCACAAAAACGCATTAATGAAATTATTGAAAGAAAGAAAAAAGAACTAGAAGAACGTATAGCTGAACAAGACAGACAACAAGAATTTGAAGCGGATGAAATTGGCTATATAGCTTCTGCAAAAGCTGGCTTTGATCCAGAAGGATGTCTGCGAGTTATGCAAGTTCTATCTCAAATTCCTGGTTCTGAAGCTGATTCTGGGCATCCAGCAGTACCTAAAAGAATTGAGGCTATTAAAGCTTTAATGATTAAATATCCACCTCAAACTTTAGCCAAAGAAGGTGAAGCTAGAATCTCTAAAACTAAGCCTTTAACTTATAACCTTTCTAAAGATAAAGCTTCTTTAAGAATTAACTCTATTCGTGGTGGTTCTCAAGCAGATGATATAGACCATAGATTTGGTAAATAGCAGGGATGAGGGGGGATGAGTGGGGATGAGTGGGATGGGAGATGAGGGGGATGAGGGAGAAATAATCAATGCCCCATGCCCTATGCCCCATGCCCCATCCCCAATTTAATATTGACTACCAGATTTCCGATGTTGAATAGCAGTGAAGCCATCATTTTCTAACACTTCTCCGCTATTAACTACGGCATAAATTAAATATCTGTCGCCGCATTCCAGTTGATTTTGGACTGTACATTCTAAATAAGCTAAAGCTTCATTCAAAATTAAGCAGCCATTTTCAGCAGTTTGAGTAGGAATATTTGCAAAGGGATTTTCGCCTAAACTGCTATTACGAGAAAAATAGCGCCGGACATTTCTACCTTCTTTAAGGATGTTCAGCACAAATTTGTCACCAGGATGACGCATTAAATCAGCATTTTGCTCTTGGGCGATCGCAATCATAATTCCTGGTGGGTTAAAAGTTGCCTGGGATACCCAAGAAGTTAAGATACCTTTGTGATTTTCTCCATCGTGAGTGGTGACGACGCACAAAGAACCGATAATTCTGCCTACTGCTTGTTCGGTGCGGTCCACTTGTGCTTCTGTGGCTACGAGGCGAGAAGCCCGCAGTTTCTTAGTTTTCTTCAAGTTTTGGGCAAAGGTTGCACCTGCATCTTGACACTGCTGTAATACATAGGGAGTTGGACTGAAGCGGACGCGAATTGTCTCAAACCCTAAACCATAATTGGCATCTTTGAGCTTACTTTCGATTAAATCAATCGCCTCGCCACTCCAACCGTAGGAACCAAACACCCCAGCTAACTTAGTTTTCGCACCTGAAGCTAGGACTATCCCTAAAGCAGTTTGAATTTGCGTCGGTGCGTGACCGCCTAAAGTCGGCGAACCAATAATTAAGCCGTCGCAAGCTTCAACAACGCGGGTAATTTCCGCCGCATCTGCGAGTTCACAGTTGATGGATTCGACATTAATCCCATTTTCAATTAAACCTTGAGCGATCGCCTGAGCTAAAATCGCTGTATTCCCATAAGCAGAGGCGTAAAGTAAGGCAACGCTTAACTCCTGAGACTTTTGACCTTGACACCATTGCCGATAATCATAGGTAAAACGGCTGAGGCTGTAACGCACAACCGGGCCATGTGCAGGTGCGTAAGATTTGGCGCTGAAAATTGCCAGTTTATCTAAAGCAGCTTCTACTTGTTTAGCTTGGGGAGCATGAAGACAATCAAAATAGTAACGACGTTCTGCATCTAAAGCTTTCCAATCTTCATCAAATAAGGCATCCTCACAAATATGAGCGCCAAAAAACTTGTCAGTGTAGAGAATTTTGGTTGCAGCATCGTAAGTACAAAGCCCATCAACCCAGTGTGGAGTAGGAACACTAATAAATGAGAGAAGATGTCCCTGACCTAAATCGAGAGTATCTTCTGAGCGCACAGCTTGAATCCGGGATTCCCATTCCGGAAAAGCGGTTTTGAGCGCATTCGCAGCTGCACGAGAGCAAATTAATGTAACTTGCGGCGCTAGGGATAGTAAAACCTTTAAAGTGGCTCGGCGGTTAGGATTGACATGACCCAGAACAATGTAATCAAGGGTGGTCAAATCTAATTGTTGTGCTAGTTGTGCTAAAAAAATCTCCGTAAAAGACTCACCGGGAGGGTCAATTAAAACCTTTTTATCAGCTTGAATCAAATAAGAATTTGCCGTAGTTCCCTTTTGGCGAGAATACTCAACTTCAAATTTGAGACGTTCCCAAGTACGCGATCGCAATATCAGCGTATTGGTACCAATTTCAGCTAACTGAACATCTCGAGAACGGTTGGGGGTTAGGGTTGCGGTTGACATAGTTGGGATTGGGGATTGGGGAACTCGGGGCCCCCTCTGGGGATAAGGGGTAATGGGGATTAGGGATTGGGCATTGGGCATGGGGCATGGGGCATTGGGTAATTGGTGTTGAGTATTTCTCCCTCATCTACCTCATCACCCTCATCCCCCTCTGCTTGCTATCGTCCGTTACTGTTTGCTAATTCTGTTTTATGGAGGCGTTGATAGCGTTTAGATACTTCTTGTTCTGGATCTATGCCTTCAAATGTTGGGGGTAGCCAAACTCGTAAGAAAAGTAGTACTCCCAAAACGAGTAAGAATGCACAAGTGGCTAAAACTTGGCTGGAACTAATTTCTAGTACGCCTTTGACAATCACTTCTCTTAACGCTGAGACAATGGAAACTTCGACGGCTACACCAATCGAAATGCGTTGTTCTTGGAGGTAAATTATGAGGAGCCGAAATAACTCAACTAAGATCAGTAAAAACAGAATATCGGCTGTGACTACATGGAAATCTAATGGAGGGAGCAAGGAGAAAAACATATCTCTCACTTGAATCACCATGAAACTAAATAAACCCATGCACAAGGAAATCACAATCATGTCTTGGATAAATTCCAAGGTTCGCAGAATGCGCCCCCGATTGATTTCATAAGCGGGGATTGAGTTCTTTTCAACAGGCTGATACATATTGGGGGGATTGGGGATTGGGGACAAGATAAATTGAAGAAGGCAGAGGGCAGATGGCAGAAGAGAATTCTGCCTTCTTCCATATAAAAAGTCGAGCATTTATAAGTTTGAGTCGAATTTTTACATCTTTGTCTGCTTTTTTCTCGTGAAAAGTCGAGCATTTATAAGTTTGGGTCGAATTTTTACAGCTTTGTCTGCTTTTTTTCTCGTGAAAAGTCGAGCATTTATAAGTTTGAGTCGAATTTTTACAGCTTTGTCTGCTTTTTTCTCGTAAAAAATGGTGTCTTCACAAGTTTTGTGGCATTTTTTGCCATAAACTTCTGCAAAAATTTGCGAATAGGGAACAGGGAAAAATAAATCATGCCCTATGCCCCATGCCCCATGCCCAAATTTAGTAATGATTGCCAATTTTGCGGTGGTGGACGGCGGTGAGGGCGTTGACTTTGGCAACTCGTCCGGTTTGGACTGTGCTGTAAATAATCCAATGATCGCCACAATCTATGCGGCTGGTGATTTCGCATTCCATGTAGGCTAAGGCTTCGGCTAAAATGGGGGAGCCATTGTTGGCTGGATAGGTTTTGATTCCGGCAAAGCGATCGCCACCAGGGGGGAAGCGCTTGAGGAAATGTTTCATTAAGCCTTGGTAATTGCCTTCTTCTAAAACATTAAGAACAAAGCGATCGCCTACGTGCATTAATGATTCAATAGCGCGGTCTTTGGAGACTGCGATCGCTACTCCTAAAGGATTTAAGCTGGCTTGAGTTACCCAAGAAGCGAACATTGCGCTTTGAACTTCTCCTTTTTTGGCAGTAATAATGTAGAGTCCGTTGCTAATTCTGCCTAAGGCTTTTTCTAAATTGGTGTTGATGGATTTGATTTGTTTGATAGTGCGATCGCGGGTTAACCATTGACCCATATCTGTACCCGCTTCATCACACAATTGTTCTAGGGAAGCAGTGGGACTTTCTTTAACTAAAATTGGGGGGAAGGCTTCTGTTAATCCTAATTCCTGAAATTTGTTGCGTAGGGGATAAACTGGTTCATCTTCGCCACCACCAGATTCTAATAAACCAATGCTTTGTTTATTATGAGCCGCCGCTAAAATTGTGCTAATTGCCGCTTGAGCATTAACTGCATTTTGGGCAGGCATACTAATAATTAACCCAGCAGCTTGTCCTACTAATTCCCGGACTTCTTGTGGTTCGGCGCTGTTGATATCAACTAATTCTACTGCTACACCTGTTCTTGTACAGCCATGCGCGATGGTTCTTACTAAATGTTCGCTATAGCCGTAATCTTCGGCATAAAATAGCGCCACTAATTTCTCAGTTTTTGCTTGTTCTAAGCTCCAGTTTTGATACCGTCCCAGCCATTCGGGAATATAGTTTTTCAGTAAAGGCCCGTGTCCGGTAGCAACTGTACCAATCTCTAAATTTTCAATCCGCTTTAAAGCTGCTAATACAGAGCGGGCATTCGGCCCCATTAAACAATCATAGTAATATTTAAAATCATCTTCGATCACATTAAAATTCTCATCATAGGTGTGATCGTCGCAGTAGTGCATTCCAAATACATCGCAGGTGTAGAGAATGCCTGTTTTATGGTCGTAAGTCAAAATTGTGTCAGGCCAATGTAAGTTAGGCGCAGAGATAAATTCTAATTCGTGCCCATCTCCTAATGCTAAACGCTGTCCACTCTTCACCTGGATAGATTTAAATGGCTGGTGAATCATGTTTTCCAGAAATTGAATTGCCACCTTCGCTGCCACAATGGTGATATTGGGAGCTAATTGTAAGATGTCTTTAACTAAAGCACTATGATCGGGTTCGGTGTGGCTGACAATTAAGTAATCTATTTTTGTGGGGTCAATGATTCCTGTTAGCAATTCTAGATATAATTGCTCAAATTTGCGATGGGAAGTATCAACCAAAGCAATTTTTTCATCCTGAATTAAAAAAGAATTATAGGTTGTTCCATTACGTAAGCCAAATTCAATATCAAAGCGTTCTCTATCCCAGTCCAGACAACGAATAGCGGTTGTTTGTGGTGCAATTTCTACAGTTTCAATTGTCAATAGTCCGGGAGAAGCAAGCGTTTGTGGGGCTTTTGTAAGTAAGTTCATGTGATTTATCTAAAAATATTTTCTTTAGTTAATGTGCTTATTTCTATAATTGCTACAAAATAGTGAATTAGTAAAATGTTTATTTCTAAAGTAAGCCATCAGAAACATTTATTGTTGATGAGCGTGTAATTACCATTGATTAATATCAATGTTTATCATCAAGGCTTTAAATAATAAATTTAAGAGATGGAAGTGACAAATATTTTTAGATTTCATTTACTTGATTTAGATACCCGACTTCTTCAAGAAGTCGGGTATCTAGGCACTACAGTTTGATTCATCAATTAGAAACCTGACTGCCATCTTTCATAGTGAAAATACTGAGAAATAGTCAAACATCGCTAAATAAATAACTCTTGTAGAGCCTAATTGCATCTGCGATCGCCAACCTTTGATGCGCTTAAATGTAGCTCTAAATACAATTTTTGGGCATTTTTTGCTTTTTAATACAATAGACTGTTGCAAAAAACCTATATCTTTAGGTTGGAATTCCTATCTATCTAAAGAAGTAAATACTTGCTATCTCAGCAGTTTCATCTTATAAATGGATAACTCGTACAAAGTTAAAAAGACAAACTAGCTATTCTGCTTTTAAGTTGCACAATCCATCGTGAGGGCTGTTGACAGTTGACAGTTGACAGTTGACCGTTAACTGTTAACTGTTAACAGCCCTGATTAGTAGTTATGCAATTTTAGACGCGCATTAGCTTACTTTTCGGTTCGTGGAGTTGTTTTACTTTGGGACAAACAATAGTTTGTCTAATGATGGTGGATTTACATAGTGCGTAGTTGCAATTAGTTGGGAAGTATTGGCAAGGCTGACAGAAGACGCATAAATCCACATTTTTTCCTCAATATCAGAACCGCTTCAGCTGGAAAACTCAAGGATGAAATACTGGATTAGGAAATTAGTAATCTGTATCTTTTTTGTCTATCACTGGTTATTAGGAACTAATTACGCAGCCGCCAATCAACTTGCCAATATAGATGTGCCGCAATTCCATGCAGTGACAGCAGTGGAAAATATCGCCAGTGCGGACAATATTTTTATTGATAGTAGAAGAGAAGATTTGCGGCGATTTCGTGAGATAGTTAAAGCCACAGAGAAATTAGAGGGATTGTTTACCCTTTACCGCAGCCATGAAGAGGGCAGAACTTATTGGGAAATTAAGCCAGAACAACTCAATAAAAATTACTTAGCGACAGTCACATTAGAATCGGGATTAGGGGAAAGTGGGATTTATAGTGGATTACCCATAACTGATTTTCTCTTCTATTTCCGACGAGTCAATCACAATTTGCACTTTGTAGTGCGGAATGTGAAATTTCGTACAGAAGAAGGTGAACCAGAACAGCGATCGCTTGCTCGTTCTTTTAGCGATTCGGTTCTCTATGCATTGCCAATCGACACTATAGATCCGCGTAGTAAAAATATTCTGATTAACCTGGATGACTTACTCATGCAGGATTTCCCAGGTTTAACTCCTATATTGAAATACTCTTTACAGGCTGATTACCGCTTAGAACCCAGCAAGTCTTATTTTGGCGATATTAACAGCTTACCGGAAAATCTAGAGATTGATTCTATTTACGGTTTTTACTCACCAGAAGGTGCAAATTTAGTTACTTTACCCGATAGCCGCGCACTTTCTTTAAAAGTACATTATAGTTTTTCCCAACTGCCAGAAAACAACGGTTATATTCCTAGACTCGCTGATGATAGAGTGGGATATTTTATTACCGCATTCCAAGATTTTTCTCATCACAAGAGTCACGATCCATTTGTACGTTATATTAATCGTTGGCATCTAGAACCATCCGACCCCAACGCACCTTTATCGCCACCGAAACAGCCGATTGTATTTTGGATTGAAAATGCTGTACCCCTAGAATACCGTGACGCAATCCGCGAAGGTGTGCTGATGTGGAATAAAGCATTCACCAAAGCCGGATTCCAAAACGCCATTGAAGTGCGACAAATGCCAGATGATGCTGATTGGTATCCCGCAGATGTGCGTTACAACACTATTCGTTGGTTTAATTCTTTAGATGCAGGTTTTGCCAAAGGGCCGACACGTGTTAACCCATTTACCGGGGAAATACTGGACGCAGATATTATTGTTGATGCGAATATGGTGCGCTCAATTCAGCAAGAATATCGCGCCTACGCAGAGTCAGGGAATAGCAAAAATAAATTAGATGGTTGTGATGTCGCAGGTTTTCAGAGAGATTCGGAACTCTGTTATGGAAGGGAAGCGACAAATCAAGCCGCTATTGGGGCGTTGGCGTTGTCATTGTTGCCTGACACGACACCAACTAGCGCAGCTATGCAGGAATATGTGCAGCAATATTTGCGTTCTTTAATTGCCCATGAAGTCGGGCATACTTTGGGCTTACGTCATAATTTTCACGGCAGCACCATGTTAGCGCCCCAAGAATTAAATAACACCGAAATCACCCACAGCAAAGGTTTAGCGGGTTCGGTGATGGATTATTTACCCGTGAATATCGCACCGATGGGTGTAGAACAAGGTGATTATTTCCCTGGGATGATTGGCCCTTATGATGAATGGGCAATTGAGTATGGTTATAAAATCAACCCAGAAGCCACAACTGATGCGATGCTACCAGAAGCCGAAAAAAGCTTCTTAGAAAAGATTGCCCTAGCATCACCACAGCCAGAATTATCCTACGCTACAGATGAAGATATTTGGGATATTAACCCCCTAGCAAACCTCTGGGATATGAGTAGTGATGTACTAATATATTCCCAATGGCAAATGGATAACGCCCGTGTGATGTGGGAACGCCTCGATCAGCGTTATTTATCGCCTGGAGAAAGCTATAGTAATCTGCGCGCCTTATTTAATCGCGTCCTCAGATATTATTTTCGTAACGCTACCTTAGTTTCTCAATATATTGGTGGACAATCATTTCGGCGTGTTCATGCTGGTGATGAAACTTCCTGGGCTTTTGTACCAGTTTCTTTGGAAAAACAACGTCAAGCTTTAGCAAAGTTGCAAGAATATGTATTTGCTGAGGATGCTTTTAACTTCTCACCGCAATTACTCAATCAACTAGCACCATCACGCTGGCAACATTGGGGAAATCCTATCCCAAATGATCGCCTAGATTATCCCCTACATGATCGCATTTTAAAATTCCAAAGTCGAGTATTGCGATCGCTCCTCAATAGCGATCGCCTCAGTCGCCTGCAAGATATAGAATTAAAAACACAGCCTGGAGAAGCTCTTTCCATCCCGGAACTATTTGAAACCTTACAACAAGGTATCTGGACAGAAGTTTTCACTTCTACAGAACCAAAACCCATTTCTAGCCTGCGCCGTTCCTTACAACGCGAATATCTCAATATCTTGCTAGAAATGATGTTGCGAAATACCAACACACCAGAAGACGGACGCACATTAGCTTGGTACGAATTGCGTCAACTGCAAACCGCAGTTGACAACAGGCTCAAAGACTTGGGCGAAAACATTGATATTTCCACATTAGCCCATTTGCAAGTCACGAGCGATCGCATCACTAAAGCATTAGGGGGGGACTAGGGATTAGGGATTGGGGACTGGGTATTGGGGACTATTGTGGAATCGATGTTTGTTTGGTATTTTGAAATTGTATAATCAATAACCCCTAGCGCTGAATTTGTCAAGCTTTGTTGCAACTTCCTTGTCAGCAAATAAAATGCCGTTACATTGAAGATAACTCTCCACTAAAATCAAGTTGGGGGAAATATTAGCCATGACCGGAATAATTTTATTGTCAGTTTTCTGCTTCCTTTGGTTGCTTGGCTTCTCTCTTTTAGCAGAAGCTTGGTTTTACGAAGAAGAACAACAATAACAACTCAAAATTCAAAACATTTTAGTTAATTTGCATATTTCCAGTGCATAAAAATTCTATGGGGTGGGCATCTTGCTCACCCCGATTATGTAATACCAATTTAAATAATGTTGGCGACACATGAATGATATTCTAGAGGACAAGGCATTGCCTTACCCTCAGAATAAATATTAAGACTTACGCAAAAGTAACGGAATTACGTCATTACGAGCGCAGCGACGTAATCGCCTGAGATTCTGGGATTGCTTCCCTACACTTCGTTCCGGTCGCAATGACAAATTTTGCTTGCGTAAGTCCTGAATATATATAACGCGTCGAATTATGGCTTCTTCTGCGCCAAATTATACTTAACTTCGATTTCAAAATTACTTTCCGCCGAACCCTCAGTTAAAAACGGAATCCCCGTTTTCCCACCCAACTTGATACCAAATTTAACAGTGACCTCTTCTGCGTCAGGTATATTCTTAAAAGCCCCAACAGCTAACTTGGCATAATTACGAATCTTACTCTGAAACTCTTGAATTTTTACTGTAGGTAAAATATCACGGTATCCAGGTTCCTCATCTTCTGGAACCTCAGCAGCTTCCTTAGATTCCACATAGATTTCGTACTCTTGATCATCATCTTTGACAATCAGCCTTTGTACTTCTGACATTTGGTAGCCTCAGTTAGTTTTTTGGTTGTTATTCTAGTACTATTACGTAAAAATGACTGCCACAGAGATATGGCTCGATATGCCCTAGTAATTGGCATTGCCAAGTATGACAACTTCACAAATCTACCAAAAGCTGTTGATGATGCAGAAAAAATCGCACAGCTATTAAAAGAACACGGTCGCTTTGATGTGCAGCCGTTACCTGGTAAATTAATCGAGACTGAAAATTGCTCTTCAGTCACTGCTGATAAAAAATTACTGGGTAAAGAACTCGGTCAAGTGCTGAGGATGTTTTTACTGGAGAAAGCCAAGGGTAGCGAAGCACTGATTTATTTCGCCGGACATGGATTTGAAGCACCCAGCCTGACAGGTGAACCGAAGGGGTATTTGGCTACTTCAGATTGTCATAAAGACGGGCAAAATGCGATCGCCACTCTATTGAAGCTTTTAACTTCAGTTTCCGCCATCAGAACTTGGGGTGAACGAAAAAAAGGTGTGGGAGAGTAGTTAGCGGAGAAGTTACGAAATCTCTCTATCAATTGCTTGCTCTATCTCTGCTGAAAAAAGGGGGGATGACCACCTGTATGCTGATACAACAGCGCTTCCATACCTGAAACATTGTAACGATGTACCCACTCCATTACTGTCTGAGGGTTGCGTCCTGTTTCCTCACCTACCCGCGTCGCGCTTTTTCCATTACATATCTCATATAGTGCCATTAAACGCTCACGGGTACGACTATGATCTGCTTTTAACGCTTCTTCTCTCAATATTGAGGCACTTTGATTCCAGCGATCGCATTCCACTTTGAGCATCCCTGTTTCGTTCTCCACTACACCCACTGATTAAGAGTAATATTTTTTGTGTCAAAACTCCAGTTCTCAACATGGATGAGGTTTAAATATTAAATATTTCTTGTTTCCCGGTTTCCTAGAAAAATTTTTGATGATATATTTATATCTTCTTTGCCGTATCAGGATACTTATACTAATTAGTAAAGAGAGGGTAACATATTCAAAAACTAAAACCTAGATGATGTCGAAGTTTCTTAAATTTTCATTTTGAATTGGTATTAGTAGTATTCATTCTTGATATTGTGAATTGTCCCTGTCTATTATTATTCGTGGGTTGATTTGTGAAAGTTCTTGTTTACTGTAAGTACTTTAGTTTCAAGAATCCACTAGACAAGCCAAAGATGGAGACGTTTGTTGTGGATTTGCCACAAATTCCTAGGATTGGTGAAACCATTATGGTTGAGAGAATGTCGCCAACTAAACAATGTGTCATTATTTTTGAATATATTGTAACTGCAGTACAGTTTAATGCCTCCAACGAATCAGTCGATACACCAAATGCTAGGGTAAACGCCTGTTTAAATCACTGTTGGGAAGGGACTTCAAATTTCAAAGTAACAAACTTTTTAGAGAAATAATTGCAGTATTTATACAACTGCTAAATATATGAATTTGATTTGATTTATGAAAAATATCACTTAATAAAGGTGCGTTACGCTGAAGCTAACGCACCCTACTAGACTGACACGACTAAAATAGTGCATAAAAAAACTCTTGTGGGATGGGTGTCTCACCCGTCCAGGGCGGACAAGATGTCCACCCCACAAGAAAAATTATTGCAACATTTTAGCTGTGTCAATCCACTACTAGTGTGAATTTCAACAATCTAATACAAGTCATATATCTAAGTTGATATTGTCTGCTATATAGGGGTTTTTGAGAGTATTTCTTAGTCATAACTGCAGCCTGAATGGTAAATGATTTCTTCAAACATCCAATCAGAAATTGCCGAGAAATATTCAACAATAAACTCTAAAATTAGTTACAGTTCTTATGATACTGTCTATCTCTAGATTAGAGAAATATACTTTTTTGCCAACAAGGTGAGGAGATAAAATTTAGCCTTATGTACGATTGTATCATCGTTGGAGCCGGGCCATCTGGTGGAACAGCCGCGTATCATTTAGCCAAGCGGGGTCACTCAGTATTAATTTTAGAAAAAGAATCCTTGCCAAGATACAAACCCTGTGGTGGTGGGGTATCCCCAATAATTGCTCAATGGTTTGACTTTGATTTTAGCCCAGCAATTTCGGTGAAAGTAGACTCTTTACGCTTTACCTGGAACTTGGAAGACCCTGTAGAAGCGAAAATACCCAATAAAGAACCGATTTGGATGGTGCGGCGAGATGTTTTTGATCATTTTTTAGTTCAGCAAGCCCAGAAGCAAGGGGCAGAACTCAAAGATAAAACTGAGGTAACTGGTATTGAGTTTCAAGGTGATGCTTGGCAGGTGAACACCGCCAACGGCCCAGTTACAGGTCGTTACTTAATCGCGGCTGACGGTGCTAAAGGGCCAATGGCAAAATGGCTAGGTTTTAAAGACCGCAAACGTCACTTAGCAGGCGCTTTAGAGGCAGAAGTTCCCGCCGATGTTGAGAATACATCAATAGCTCATTTTGAGTTTGGGATGGTCAAAAATGGCTATATTTGGAACTTTCCCAAGGCTGATGGTTATTCTCTTGGTGTTGGTACTTTTATTGGTGGCGCACCCCAAGATTTTAAGAAAATTTTGGATGATTACTCTCAATCTTTTAATGTAGATGTCAAAATTTGCAAGCAATATGGTCATCCTATTTGCTTGTGGAATGGTAATCAAAAGCTACATACTCAAAATGCAATTTTGGCTGGGGAAGCAGCTTGTGTAGTTGACCCAATGACAGCAGAGGGTATTCGTCCTTCGATTTTTAGCGGATTGCTAGCAGCCAACGCTATTAATGAGGCACTTGCAGGCGATATCAATTCTTTAGAAGCATATACCAATGCTATTAACGAACAATGGGGTACAGAAATGGCATGGGCACAAAAATTAGCTAATGCATTTTATCGGTTCCCCAAAATTGGTTACAAAGTAGGCGTTAAAAGCCCCACTGGTGCCCAAACTATGGGTAGAATTCTATGCGGCGAATTGCGCTATGCCGATGTTGCAAGCCGGGCGCTGAAGCGGCTGATTCCGGGGTTTGGGGGGTAGGGGATTGGGGAACTCGGGGCCCCCTCTGGGGATAAGGGGTAATGGGGATTAGGGACTGGGGACTGGGGACTGGGGACTGGGGACTGGGGACTGGGGACTGGGGACAAGGGGAAAAGGAGATAAATACGATTACCAATTACCAATTACCAATGCCCAATGCCCAATGCCCAATGCCCATGATCAGAAATATTGTTTCAGGAACTTGTAGTTACATGAAGTCATCGTGAAAACTACGAGTTTCTTGAAAAATCAATATATATGCCAGCTAATAAGCCTCAATATCAACTGACTGCACCTATATGCTTATTTTTATTAGGAACTGCGTTGTCTCAAACTTTGACATATGCAACCTTAAACTCAAAACCTAACAGTCATAATTCCGCAGTCGTCGCCCAAAATTCTCCCAAGCCAGCACCTCAAGAAGTTGTACAAGAGGGAGAAGTACGGGCTTTACCTGGCAAACTCGATAATATTCCTGTATTTAATAGCAATAGCCCAGAATGGATTAAAAATGAGGGTATTTTGCTGTCTACGTTTCCCCCACAAGGGAAAAAAGTCTCGGCGGCGCATCTAAATTTTCCCTTTTCGGGACGCTTTGATTTATTTGCTCATCACTATACCCACACTCCCAAGGATTTACAGACGCTATACCTGGGTGTAATTGTGAATAATCCCGGTAAGCAAGCTGTAACAGTAGATGTATTGCAAGCGGCGAGTTATTTGATGCAGGATGCGCCGTTTGTAACGTTGGGGCCTTATATCGACAATAACGATGGTAAAGCTTTCTCAGGGCCAGGCGATCGCGCGGCTGGTGATGTATTGCGCGGGGTTCGCCAAGCTGATTTTCCGGCGAAGTTGGTAATTCCACCAGGACAAAGCCGAATGCTGCTGAATCATCCAATTCCGGTGAAAAATCTGGAAAAGCCTGTAAATGGTCGCTCTAGCTTTATGCGGCTGCGTAGTAGTGGCAAAGTCTATACAGCTAGTTTAGCAATGTTTGCGAAGAAAAACGCTGATGGAAGCGATCGCGCTCCTACCCTCACAGAATGGCAAGCTTTACTTAATAATGGTAACTTTGCCGGGCCACGAGACAAAACCCCTACTCCCCCAAATGCTACTGGTGGTGTGCTGATTTATGGGCGTGTAGCTGGTGTATCGCAGGGTTCGCAATGGCAAGCATCTCTTACAGATAACCCTAAAGCCCAAACTCTCACAATTCCGCAACCAGGTAAAGCGATTTCTTATCCTATTGCTACTCTTAAAGGCGGACGTTTAGGTAGCGAACAAAACCAAACTGCAAAAATGTTAGTCCGCTATCCAGATACCGCCTATGAAGCGCACGGTAATTATGGCGTGGAATATAACCTCAGCTTACCTTTGAGCAATACAACTAACCAAACCCAGAAAGTTGCTATTACCCTAGAAACACCATTAAAGGAAGATAAATTAGCCAAAGGAAATCTCCGTTTTCGCAAACCATCCTTAGATTTTCCCTTCTTCCGTGGTACAGTGCGGCTAAATTATACCGATGACCAAGGGCAAAAACAAACGCGTTATGTACATTTATGGCATAGAACCGCACAGGTTTTAGAACCCTTACTACAGGTGACGCTACCACCTGGAAGTAAAAAAATGGTACAGATAGATTTGATTTATCCCCCAGATTCAACACCACCACAGGTATTGAGTGTGAAAACGCTGGCGAAATAAATACAGCAAAGCCAAGTACAATAGACCTGCAAGCAGTGGGTAAAGGGAAAAGGTGAAGGGCTAAACCTTTTCCCGACTGCTGCAAGCAGTCTAATGCAAAAATGCGATCGCGTTGTGCTTGGTTAATTGATGAATTAGTCCTAAATTAACGTATTATCTTTGAGGCTCTAAAACTTCTACCTCATGAGCAATGTTTGCAGGATGGGGAACAGGTAAACCCTCTTCTAGCATTCCCTCGATATGAAATTCAATGGCTTCTGCAATTATCCGCTTAACTTCTTCTAAAGTTTCACCCACAGCTACACAACCAGGTAAATCGGGGACATAAGCGCCGTAGCTAGTTTCTCCCTTTTCAATCAAGACTGTATAACGCATTATTCTTGTTATTTAACCAATTGGACGATTTCCGGGATTTACTGCGTGAATATATTCACTACCAGAATGCGGTCTACCACGTTTATATTGAGCTTCTTCTGGTTTACCCCATCCTAACTGCAAAATAATTTCTAGGAAGTTGGAATTTTCCCATTTCCATAAACTTGCCCATTCTGTGATTTGAGCAATTCTTTCAACATCTAGTTTATTAATTTGCTGGTATTGTTTGCTATTATTAAAACTCAAATATAAGTCCATTGCTGCTGTGACTTCATACCAAAATTCTAAGATAGAATTTTTTGCAGTATGTAATATTGCCAAGTCACTTGTGATAGCTATTAACTCATGATCTATTTTAGGATATTTCAATGTTTTGCCTTTAACATTCACTTCATGCCAGATAATTCCTGAAACATGATTTTCTTTTTGATAATCGTGAATGGCGGCTTTAAAATCTTGATAGGCAGTGAATTTTTGCAATCCATCGCTTCTGATAAATTGGTCAATTAAAGGATTGCCAGAGACCGTTACTTCTAACTTCAAGCGTTCACCTTTCAGGCAAGCTTGACGCTCATCTGCCAAAATTTTTATAAGTTCCTCGGTAGTGTAAACCTTTGACATCAGAACACACTCTAAATTAGTCAATTGTCATTTGTCATTGGTCATTGGTCATTGGTCATTTGTCGTTAGTTATTTGTCATTTGTTATTTACTGTTGCTTATTTATTATGGGTTAAGTTTCTTAATGGCTAAGGTAAATTCTTACAGTATTATGCTTTAAGCTTATGGTAAATGCAGTATCAGGTATAGCAGTCTTAATTGTTTGAAATCATAAAAACTTAGGGCAGACCATTTGGTCTACCCTGAAAGTTATTTACTTAACTCACTACTGAACTCATTGAAAGAACGCCGTTTTAACTGCACTGATTCGGTACGTGGTAATAAATCAAACACTTCACGAAAGCGATCGTCGATTTCCTCAAAGGGAACTTGACCCTGCTTATTTAAAAGTACTTTACCTGATTTATCTAACACCACCACTTGAGGAACAGCACCAGAGTAGTAATATCCTACTTCCGTAGGTTCATAAGTTTTTTGAGCAGGGATAGTATCTACACTAATGGGGATAATCTCTGCGACTTTACCATAGAATTCTTGCACTCGTGAAATTGTAATGGCATATTCCTTACAATCTTTGCTGTCGTCAACATAATAAGCCAAAAATGCTGGTTTATGCTCTGCTAAAGTCTGTGCTAGTGTTTGTCTCGGTGGAACCAGTGAACCATTACCAGCATAAACCACGAAAATATTGCCATCATAAATGTCATCTTTAAGACCAGCAGAGGCTGCTTGCATATTGATAATGAACAGGCAAACAAGCATCACTAAAGCTTTGGAAACCCATCGTTGCCAACTAGATTTTTTATGTAAAAACCGATACTTTATGCCATTCATTAAATGAACCTTGAGAACTACAATTTGTCAGTTTGTGCTGAATTCAGCAAACAGCGCTGGATAGATGATTTACGTCTATGCACTATTTTTTAAGATAACGCCTATGGGGACGGGGGAGTAGTGGGGATGAGGGGGATGAGGGAGATGTAGACGCTTTGCGGCTACTCTACGAGAACGCCTAAAGGCGAACCCGCAGGGTGGGGGATGAGGGGGATGAGGGAGATGGGGGAGAAGAAATTTTGAATTTTGAATTTTGAATTCCCTTTAGGGGTTGACTGGCTTTTTGTGCGAGGATTCGCTAAACTCTCAAGATTAATTTAAAACTTAAGCTATTAACTACTGTGGCGAACAAAATACAACTTATAGATAGGCTCAAACTGGGTTTGGCGGTGTCAGTCGCAAAGGGTGTGACATTTATGGTGCGATCGCTCCGCCTGGGTGCTGCTAGTGTATTACCAGGCTCAATTGCTCGACGGATTGAACCTAAGCTGTTGCAGTTATTGAGTCAGCAGGTGAAAAAAGGCGCGATTCTGATTGCGGGTACTAATGGGAAAACTACTACATCGCTGCTGTTACGGGAAATTTTAGAACGTCAAGGCTACCGTGTTGCTCATAATTCCACAGGCGCAAATTTAGAAAATGGTTTGATGACTGCGCTGATGGATAACACTAACATCCTGGGTAGCTTGGATGTTGACTATGCGATTTTAGAAGTTGATGAAAATATTTTACCTAGGGTTTTAGCACCAATTCAGCCAAAGCTAATTTTGTGTTTAAACTTGTTCCGCGACCAACTCGACAGGTATGGGGAAGTTGATACTATTAGTAAACGCTGGGGAAAAGCGATCGCAACTTTATCACCTGATACTATCGTAGTGGCAAATGCCGACGACCCCACAATTTGCTATCTCGGTCAACAATTAACTCAACAGCGTGTCTCGTTTTTCGGTTTGAGTGAACCGGAACATTATTTAGAAGCAATTCCCCATGCTGTAGATTCGATTTATTGTCCCAGATGCGGCAAGGCTTTAGACTACAAGGGCGTTTATTTATCCCACATGGGTGAATATAGCTGTGGTAATTGCGGTTTTAGTAGAAGTCAACCGAGCCTCAATAGTAGCGAATGGCCGCAAATTTTGGTGGGTTTATATAACAAATACAATACCTTAGCTGCTGCTACTGCTGCCCAAGAATTAGGAGTTGAAGCAGCCACTATCCGCGAGACAATTCCCAATTTCCAAGCAGCCTTTGGACGTGCGGAAGAGTTAGAAATTAACGGGAAAAAGGTACGGATTCTATTATCAAAAAATCCTGTGGGGACGAATGAAACGATTCGCGTAGTTACAGAAAGTGCTGATAAAACTACTTTGCTAGTATTAAACGACAGAGTGCAAGATGGCGAAGATGTTTCTTGGATTTGGGATGTAGATACAGAGAAATTAGTTCAGCGTGGTGGTACTTTAGTTGTGAGTGGCGATCGCGCTTATGATATGGCCTTACGTCTGCGCTACAGTGACCCCAATCCTGCCCAAAATTTTAACCTGATTGTAGAAGAAGACTTACGTCAGGCTATTAACACCGCCTTAGAGCGTACACCCAACAACGAAACCCTGCATATTTTACCCACATATACAGCAATGTTGAGCGTCCGTGAAGTATTAACAGGACGCAAGATTTTATAAATTTGGTGTTTGGTGTTGGGTGTTTGGTGTTTTTTACCTTCTTCATCCCCAATTACCAATTACCCATTACCCATTACCCATTACCCTTTCCCCATTCCCCCTTCCCCAATCCTATGAATTATCAAATTACAATCGGTTGGTTATATCCGACGCTGATGAGTACCTATGGCGATCGCGGTAATGTAATTACTATAGAACGCCGCGCTCAATGGCGGGGATTTGGCGTTAAGGTTGTATCTTTAGATCAAAATGCGACAGCAGAGGATATTAAAGCTGTTGATTTAATTGTCGGTGGTGGCGCACAAGACCGCCAGCAGGAAATTGTTATGCGCGATTTGCAAGGTGCGAAAGCCGATGCGATGCGTGAAAAAATCGAAAATGGCACACCGGGAGTATTTACCTGTGGTTCTCCGCAGTTGCTAGGACATTATTACGAACCTGGACTAGGACAACGCATTGAAGGTTTAGGAATTTTAGATTTAGTCTCTGTGCATCCTGGTGAAAATACTAAACGCTGCATCGGTAACTTAGTCATTGAAGTGACAGCTTCTCGCCTAGCGCAGGATTTAAAAGCGATGACAGGTAGCACACCGTATTTAGTCGGCTTTGAAAATCACGGTGGACGTACCAAGCTAGGGAAAGTGGAAGCCTTGGGAAAAGTCGTGTACGGCTTAGGCAATAACGGTGAAGATGGTACAGAAGGAGCATTTTATCAGAATGCGATCGCAACCTATTCTCACGGCCCCTTGTTACCCAAAAATCCCTTTGTTGCAGATTGGTTAATTCAAACAGCGTTGCGGCTGAAGTATCAACAGCCAATCACACTAGAACCTTTAGATGATACCTTAGCAATGCAAGCACGGGAAGCCATGTTTAAGCGGTTGAAAGTGAGTTTACCAACACCTGCTGCAGCTAACGTTTAAGTACTTAGGGCCTTCCAAGTAAAAAAATATTCCTAACATTATTGTTGACTGTTAACTGTTGACTGTTAACTGTGAACAATCAACGGTCAACAACGTTAATACGGAATAATTTATTTTTTGGAGTTCCCTTACTTAAACAAACGTGGCTGTCCAGATCCCCGACTTTCTCAAAAATTCGGGGATCTAAATCTCGCTAAAATCTGTCAGTTCGCGTAGGATGCGTTATACCGTTTCACTAAAAGTGTGATACATTAACGCCTGTTGCCAACCTTGTTCCCATGCTTCCCGTAAATTTTGAGATCTAATTGCTTTGGTCATGCATCATTATCTGTTGCAGGCGCTTCAATAATACCTTGAATATAGCGCTTCTATTTACGCTGATGAATGATGGTGAATAAAGTCTGTAGGCTTCACCCATCAGAGAAAGCAGTTATCCTGAGAATATGGAACTTCAACTTCCGAACTGCAACATCCGACATCCACAGGAAACTGCACCCCTATTAATTCCCTAGAATTGTTTGCAAACCTTGAACTAATCTCTCCATCCCTGCTTTTACCGTCTCTTGTTGCAGCGCACCGTAAGCAACACGCAGATAGCATCCATCTTCCATCCCAAAGGTTGTACCAGGAATCACTGCTACTTGATGTTCCTGTATGAGTTTTTTGACTAACTCAAAAGCATTCATCTGGGTATGAACTTTCAAGAAGAAATAAAATGCGCCATCCGCAGGGGTAATAGTACACAAACCTTGTAGGTGATTGAGCGATTCCAAAACTACTTCTCTGACTTGGGAAATTGCACCAATATTTTCCTTTAAATACTCTTCTTTAGCTTGCAATGCTCCTAAAGCTGCATACTGAGAAATGACTGGCGCACAAATCAAAATAGTATCTTGGACTTTTTTCACAGGAACCAGCAGATGTTGCGGAATCACCATATAACCGATGCGCCAACTCGCAAAACCGTAGGCTTTAGAAAGGCTATACAAGGAAATGGTGTAATCGCTACTATTGGCAAAGGCAGCCGGGGAAATATGTTTTACGCCGTTATAAGTAAAGTATTCATAGGCTTCATCGCTAATGTGATAAATTCCGTTATTGCCACATAATTGATTAACTTGCCGCAATGCTGCTTCTGAATACACTACCCCTGTAGGATTATTGGGGGAAATCGTAACAACTGCCCTGGTTTTAGGTGTAATTGCTTGGGCGATCGCATCTGGACGCAGTTGATAATTTTCATCGGTATCTACTAACACCGGACAACAACCCGCCATTGTAATGGCCATTTCATGATTGAAATAGTAGGGTTTATTGAGAATAATCTCATCACCAGGGCTAGTAATCGCTAGAATGGCGTTCATAAACCCCATGTTGCTGCCGGCGGTGACAACTATGCAGTTATTTTGATTAATTTCAATGCCATTAAAGGCTTGTAATTTTGCTGCTAAGGCTGCTATTAATGGCGGAATTCCCTCAACTGCTTTGTATAAATTATTCGTGGGTTCTGCCAGAAACTTAGCTAAAAACTCCTGTGCTTGTGGTGGTGGATTGTAGGAAACCACACCTTGTCCTAAAGAAATAGTTCCTGGCGAATTTGTAATCAATTCCCCAACAACAGGAATGATTGGCGTTTGCACCGCCTGCATACGAGATGTTAGGGATTCCATATCAAATTAAGCTGAAAGGGGCGGAGGAAAGCGGATATCGGCATTAAATTGCTCAACATTGGCGCTGCGATGAATCGGTAACACATATTCTAAATTTTCATGGGGGCGGGGAATTATATGATGGGAAAGCACTTCACCCCCATTCACTCGTCCTACTGCTTCTAATCCTGCACCTACTGCAACAGTTACCTCGCCTACTTCCCCCCGAATCAGCACCGTAATTCGCCCCAAATCAGTATTTTCATACCCTACAAGCGTGATCCGCGCCGCCTTACACATCGCATCCCCAACTTCCACGGCTGCGGGTACGCCATAAACTTCAATCATGCCGAGTGATAGTGTCATAGGTTAGGGACTGGGGACTGGGGACTGGGGACTGGGGACTGGGGACTGGGTAATGATCATTTCTCCCTCATCCTCCTCATCCCCCTCATCCTCCTCATCCCCCTCATCCTCCTCATCCTCCTCATCCTCCTCATCCCCCTCATCCCCCTCATCTCCTCCATCAATTACTTGCCAGACTTAACTGCGACTCTTGACGCGCACGCTTACCTGTAATCATCATTTTGACACCATTCGCAGGCGCAAGGGTAAGACCCCGACGGCGAGCTACTTCTGGTTTATGATCAGCTAAAGCGAGTTGATAGCGCGAAAGAATTGTTGCCAATACTATTTTCATTTCAAATATGGCTAAAGCTTCACCTAAACAGCGACGGACACCGCCACCAAAGGGTATAAATTCATAGGGGGAAAATTGGCGTTCGAGAAATCTTTCTGGCTTAAATTGCTGATGTTCTGGATACAAATCCTCTCGTTGATGGGTGAGAAACATACAGCCAATGACTACTGTATTTGGTTGTAGAGAATATCCTATGAGCTCAACAGGTTCTTGTACTACCCTGGGAAATGTCAACATAGCAACTGGCCGAATCCGCAAAGTTTCATTACAGACAGCAGTAAGATAGGGCAGTCGGAAAATGCTCATAGGGTCAGGAGCATCGCCCAAATTGTCTAGTTCTTGTAATAATTTGGTGTAGACTTCTGGTTTTTGGTGTATCCAATATAATCCCCAAGCCATCGCCGTTGCGGTCGTTTCGTATCCAGCAACTAACAGAGTAATCAACTCATCTCGCAACTCTTGATCGGTCATTTGATTACCCGCTTCATCTGTTGCGGACATCAGTAAAGAGAGAATATCTATGCGTTCAGGATTTGGTTTCTGGCGACGTTCGGCAATTTCTGCATAAAGTAATTGATCGAGTTTCTTTTGATCTCGGAGAAATTTTCCCCAGGGACTCCAAGCACCTAAATCTTTTTGTAAAGCAGGGAAAAACAGAAAGCTAGAAGTTAAAGGAGAGCGAAACAGATCCCCCATCAACTTTAATTGTTGCTTCAGTTGTTCGCAACGTTCTCCCTCATAAACACCAAACACTGTTTGTAAAATGACTTGCAGAGAAATCTCTTGGGTGGTGTTACGAGCCGAAAATATCTGATTAGTCGGTAATTGATTAAGTAATTTTTCAGTCAAATCACGTATTAGCTGACCATATGCTCGCATCCGATCGCCATGAAAGGAAGGCATAACTAATTGTCGTCGCTTTCTGTGGCGATCGCCATCTAGCATGACAATTGAATAGTCTCCTAATAAAGGCTGTAAAAGTTTATTTTCTTTACCAATGGCTAAAAACTTTTTGCGATCATTGGTTAATATTTCTTGTAAACCCTGGGGATGGTTCACAAAAACGATGTTGTTCCCAAAACCAATGATCCGGGCAGTGAAAAGATCGGGATATTGCTGGGCTGCACTTTCCATATATCCTACAGGATCAGCCACCCATTGGATTCTTTGCAGAAAAGGAGGCTTTTTCAGCTGATTGGGTAGTTGCATATCAAAAAAAGTGAATTCATGCCTGTGCTAAATATGCAGTGTAACTTTTTCTCCGCACCTTGACAAAGTAATTTCCGATTCGGTATTTGCTATTAAATAGCACCACTCATGAATACAATAAAACCCACCTACTTAGATTTATTGAAATCAAATACGCTTTTGGGTCAGCATATATCTATAGATGGTTGCAATATTGCGCGCATCGTCAATACCACGGTGGTGTGTACCCTTCAGTTCCATTCCTAAATGTTCCAGAGCCTGCGCCATACCAAATCTTTTAGATACGCTAAGATATTTGGAAAATTCCTCTTTAATATTTATATGTTCTGCACCGAAAGGATAAGGAACATGATGATATTTACAGTCTTGAATAAACTGACTTTTATCGTAATTCCCCCAAGAACAAAAAATATTATTAGGAAATGAACTCATCCATGCTTTGAGATTAGCGATCGCCTCGGTAAATTTAGGCGCTGTCTCAATATCTTGTTGCTGTATGCTAGTTAAATTTGTGCAGAAAGGTGTTAATTGCGGATTTCTCACAGGTTGGATAAACTGTTGAAACTCCGAATCAATTTCCCAAGTATTCCCATTGAGCATCACCGCACCAATTTCGATGATCTCCATTTCTTGACGCGGAACAGTCCCGCGATCGCAACAGGTAGCTTCTAAATCGATGATCAGATAATAGGGATAATTTTGATTGTTCATTTTAATAAATAAAAATATTTAATTTGATTTTTTGACCACTTGGCAATATTGTCTTTTGTACAGCCTGATAATACATATACTACATAGTGTAATGTATGAAATCAGGACTCTGCAAGCAACGCCGAGCAATTAATTTGAGGAAAAAGGTTTCAGCCAACCAAGTTGCATAGCAGCATCGAGTGCGATCGCAGCGATCGCAAACCACAATATACTCTCAAGCGCTAGGACAAGATGAGGTAAGAGAGAAACTGTAATATTCCCATCGGCTTCTATTTGAGTTAATCCTCTGACTAAACCAAAAGCAAACACACCACCTGCTTTTAGGTGAGGATTGTGATCTGTACGGATGATATAGCGGTAAGTAACACCAAATAGCAAGCCAGAGAAAGACGCGATCGCACCACTCAGCAAAAAATGTAAAGTTAGCGGCTCAATTAAGAGAGTTGCGAATAAGGAAAAATACTTTGCCAGCACTAAAGTGTTCACAAGACTAGTGGCAATAAAAGCTAAACCCAGCGATAAACCGCCAATTATCCCAGCTTTTAAGGATTCCAGGCGTTCCACCATCAATTGAGCATCTAAAATTCTATTCACAATTGTCCCACGCTTCCTTGCAAATCAACCAATAATACCAATTCGTAATTCGTAATACCCTACGGGAAGCGCAAAGCGCTACGTAATTCGTAATTAAGAAAGCTAGATTTCCCAAAGCTTTGGGAGGAAAGCATCTGTTGCCGAATTTTGGTGAATTCGTATAAGAGTTGCATTCCCCATTGCCCATTGCCCATTCCCCATTGCCCATTCCCCGTTCCCCATTGCCCATTCCCCATTCCCCATTCCCCATTCCCCGTTCCCCATTCCCCATTCCCCATTGCCCCTTTCCCAGTATGATGAATAGAAGAACTGTTTTGTAATCATTTTAAAAGTGGAACTATGGCGATTTTGACATTGGGATGGGTATCACTGTTGGTCGTATTCACTTGGTCAATTGCAATGGTAGTTTGGGGCCGTAACGGACTATAGAAGCATCGTGGAAAGTCCATTTCTGAGTATTTTGGCATTATTTGCTGTAGCGCTGCTAGTCGCAGTCACAGGAGGCGTTGGTTATTTAACTCTGGCAGATTGGCGCGATCGCCGTCTTCGAGAAAATGAAAAACGCGAAACCAAACGCAGTACTCCCAAGCGGAAGTAATTTCTGC
The DNA here is from genome assembly GCF_025677855.1 of Tolypothrix sp. PCC 7601. Classification (NCBI taxonomy): domain Bacteria; kingdom Bacillati; phylum Cyanobacteriota; class Cyanophyceae; order Nostocales; family Tolypothrichaceae; genus Tolypothrix; species Tolypothrix sp. PCC 7601. The sequence continues at coordinate 4,653,335 of NZ_CP064879.1, read as the reverse complement.
TTGGTATACTACAGCCTAATTTTCTAGAGGCAAAAATTTTGTCTGAGGGGTAGCGATCGCTGCCTCTCAATCGTATTAATTTATACTAAATTTAATAAATTTGAGTTATTATACTTATTTCTAAAGATATAGATGTATAATTTGTATGTTATTATACGTATGTCTTTAGACACAAAACTTAAAAAATCTGTTACCTTCAGGGTATTTATGGGCATCTTAAATATAGAAGACTCGTAAGTATTTAAAGCCCTATTTGGCATGGAAAACTCCTTTTCGCTACAATCTTCAAACCCAAATACTGAGCAAGAAGCATATCAGCCAGATCAGAGATTTTCCCTCTATCAAGGCGATCAACATAGAGCTTTGTCTAAAGTAATTGCCCGTATCCGCGAATCTTTAGATATAGAAACTATCTTTAAAACTACAGTCAAAGAAGTGCGTCAGCTGCTCAATAGTGACAGGGTGGGAGTTTTCCGTTTTTACCCTGATTCGGGATGGGAAGGAGAATTTATCTATGAAGATGTGGCTACAGAATGGAGTTCAGCGCTAAAAGCAAAACTGCGCGATCAATGTTTTGCTACAGAATTTGCTGGGTTGTATCAGCAAGGGCGAATTAATGTCTTACATGATATCTATCAAGCTAATATTAGCGATTGTCATATCAAGCTCTTAGAAAGGTTCCAAGTCCGTGCTAATATTGCTGTCCCCCTGATGAAAGGTAAAGATTTATGGGGATTGCTATGTATTCATCAATGTAGTCAACCTCGGCAATGGCAAGCATCAGAAGTTGAATTTGCCCAACTCATTGCTGAACATTTAGGAGTTGCATTACTACAGGCAGATTATCTCGAACAAGTAAAAATACAATCAGCACAATTAGCGCAAGCAACAGCCAGAACCAAAGTAGCAGAATGGCAAAAAACTATAGCCAAAACTGTAGAAAAAATTCGTCAGTTTCTCGATTTAAAAAGCATTTTCCATGCTACCACAGAGGAACTGAGAAAATTGCTGAATGCCGATCGAGTTGCTATTTACCGTTTCAATCCAGATTGGAGTGGTGAATTTGTCTTTGAATCAGTAGCAGCAGGTTGGACTTCTTTAATTGAGGAACAGTCACAGCGTCCTGAATTAGGTGAAAATGTTAGCGAATGTAGTGTTAAAGATTTAGCCGAAATTCCCTTAGTTGATACTTACTTACAAGATACAGAAGGCGGACGTTTTACTAGAGGCGAAGTCTATCGAATTTGTAATGATATTTATCAAGCTGATTTTAGTGAATGTTACATTAACGTCTTAGAAAGTTATCAAGCAAAAGCTTATGTCATTATTGCTATTTACCACGGACAAAAACTTTGGGGTTTGCTAGCTGTTTATCAAAACGATAGCAGCCGTGATTGGCAAGAAGATGAAGTTTATTTACTGACTCAAGTTGGTACTCAACTAGGTGTTGCGTTACAGCAAGCAGAGTTTTTAGAGCAATCACAAAATCAAGCAGCAGAACTCACCAAAGCTGCTGAAAGACAAAGGGCGCTGGCGAATACCGTTGAAAAAATTCGGCAATCATTAGATATTGACATTATATTTAAGACTACTACTCAAGAAGTACGAGGATTATTACAAGTAGAAAGAGTCTCAATTTATCGTTTTAATCCTGACTGGAGTGGTGAATTTGTTGCAGATTCTATTGTTGATGGCTGGACAAGAATCATTCAACCACAATCTGTCACAGAACAGGCGCTTTTACCAGGAACACCACCAGGTAAATATGCGCGTCATGAAATATTTGTACCTATTTCTCAAGGCGAGAAACTTTGGGGTTTATTAGTAGCTTATCAAAACTCCCAAGCACGTTATTGGCAAAATGAAGAAATCAATTTGTTAGCGCAAGTAGGCGTACAATTAGGAGTAGCAATACAGCAAGCAGAAACCTTGAAGCAGGTGCAAATACAGGCGCAGCAATTGGCTCAAGCTGCTGAAAGAGAACGGAAAGCTACTGAAAGAGAGAAAGCTTTAGCTGCAACCGTGAAAAAAATGCGCCAATCGCTCAATCTTGATACTATATTTGCCACCACTACTCAAGAAGTGCAAAGACTATTAGAACTTGATAGAGCCACAATTTACCGTTTTCAAGAAGACCATAATGTTGAATTTGTAGCTGAATCATTAGTAAATAATGGGACAGTGAATCGGCAAGTTGTGCCTTTAATTATTAGAGATTATTTCCAACAAATTCAAGGCAGAGATTACCATAACAGTAAAATTCTGGCTATTAAAGATATTTACAATACAGAAGATTATACCAATCATATTTCTTTGCTACATCCTATAGTAGCTAGAGCCTATATGATTGTGCCAATTTTCCAAGGTGAAGAAATTTGGGGATTGCTGGCGGTATATCAAAATAGTAAATCTCGAGATTGGCAAGAAGATGAGATTGATTTACTAGTGCATATTGCCAATCAATTAGGCGTAGGAATTCAACAAGCAGAATTACTAGAACAAACGCAGCGCCAAAAAGAAGAATTGACACAAACACTGACAGAGTTGCAACGCACGCAAACTCAGTTAATTCAAAGTGAAAAAATGGCTGGGTTAGGACAAGTAGTTGCTGGCGTAGCTCATGAAATTAATAATCCAATTAGTTTTATTTACGGCAATATTTCCCATGTCACCGAATATACTGAAAACTTGCTGAACCTGCTGCGAATTTATCAGAAAAATTATCCTAATCCGAAAGCAGAAGTTAAACAGCAATCAGCAGAAATAGATATAGAATTTATCGCTAAAGACTTACCTAAGATTCTGACTTCTATGAATACTGGTGCAGAACGCATCAGCGAATTAGTACTTTCATTACGTACTTTTTCACGCCTGGATGAAGCAGATATGAAACCTGTGAACATCCATGAAGGTATTGACAGTACATTAATGATTTTACAACATCGCCTGAAACTGCAGGCTGATGGGAGTGGTATTGAAGTAGTGAAGAAATACTCTCCATTACCTCCAGTTGAGTGCTATGCAGCCGAGATGAATCAGGTATTTATGAATATTCTCAGTAATGCAATTGATGCAATAGAGAATGGAGTAAAAGTGAAAAAAACCATTGAGCAGCCTGAAATTTATATTTATACAGAACTGGTAGATGAAAATTCCATCCAGATTCGGATTTTGGACAATGGTTGTGGTATTCCAGAAAATATGCGATCGCGAATTTTTGATCCGTTCTTTACCACCAAGGAGCCAGGTAAAGGTACGGGTGTGGGATTATATATTAGCTATCAGATTGTTGTGGAAAAACATGGTGGTCAAATTCAGTGCTTTTCCGAGCCTGATAAAGGTTCTGAGTTCTTAATTCAAATTCCGATTAAACGGGCAGTCAGCTAAAAATATTACAATAGATAATAAACAGAGAACAGGGAATAGGCAGCAAGAATATGCCCTCTGCCTCATGCCCTGTTTTTCATATTGCTTGCCCCGGAAATGTTAAACTCGTAAACACTGGGGTTAAAGTGCCTGGGCTAAGTTTGACTTTCAGACAATGGTATTTGGCAATCGCTTCAATTACTCGTAAGCTGTTACGCATTTAAATTGTATATTTCGCACTCAGGTTGTCAAAAGTCCAGAGTCCATAGTCAAAGGCTAGCTTGGACTTTGGACTCTTGACCCTTGACATTCCTAACGCCAGAATATTTGATTTATGTGCGTATCAGCTTACATTCAAGCTCTAATTATCTTAATGAAAAAGTATCATTAATATTGCATTTTGAATTATTTATATGGTTACTCTATCTCCTAGCCTCAAAGCTAGACTCTCTCAACCCTTAAAAATCGGTGCTTTTGCAGTCAACAGCCGGGTTTTACAGTCACCTTTATCTGGTGTCACTGATTTGGTATTTCGCCGTCTGGTACGTCGCTATGCACCAGATTCGATGATGTATACCGAAATGGTGAACGCTACGGGGTTGCACTATGTGAAAGAGTTGCCAAAAATCATGGAGGTAGATCCCAATGAGCGACCAATTAGTATCCAGCTATTTGATTGTCGTCCAGATTTTTTAGCAGAAGCAGCAGTCAAAGCGGTAGAAGAAGGCGCTGATACTGTTGATATTAATATGGGCTGTCCTGTAAATAAAATCACTAAAAATGGTGGTGGTTCGTCGCTATTAAGACAGCCAGAAGTAGCAGAGGCAATAGTTAGAGAGGTAGTAAAGGCTGTTAATGTACCTGTAACAGTCAAAACCCGTATTGGTTGGAATGACAAAGAAATTACTATTCTCGATTTTGCCAAACGGATGGAAGATGCAGGCGCACAAATGATCACCGTGCATGGACGTACTCGCGCCCAAGGGTATAATGGCAATGCGCGTTGGGAATGGATTGCGCGTGTGAAGGAAATCTTATCTATCCCAGTGATTGGGAATGGCGATATCTTCTCAGTGGAAGCGGCGGTGAAATGCTTAGAGCAAACTGGTGCTGATGGGGTGATGTGTTCCCGTGGGACTTTAGGTTATCCGTTTTTGGTGGGAGAAGTAGATTACTTCTTAAAAACTGGAGAACTGTTACCGCCACCTACACCAATTCAGCGTTTGGAATGCGCTAGAGAACATTTACAAGCTTTATGGGAATATAAAGGCGATCGCGGTGTACGTCAAGCCCGCAAGCACATGACTTGGTACGCTAAAGGCTTTGTCGGTGCTGCTGATTTGCGCGGACAGCTAAGTTGTGTAGAAACTGTCAATCAAGGTTTAGATTTGATTGATCGCGCCATTGAACAATTGACTAAGGGTTATGAACCAGAATTAGATGCAGAATCTAATTTTGCTTTTGTTTCATAAGTTGTGATGCATTTAAATTGAGGCTACGCCAACAAGCCAAAATTTAAAATCTAATATCAATGACAAATGGGGAGGGCACAGCATTGCTGTGCCCTCCGAATAATTAATAGGTTGTAAATATTGTTTGAATTTAAATTGACTTAACTTGATGACGTTTATTCAAAGACAACCCTAACAATGTAGCAATTAATCCTAATCCTACCAAAGGTGTTGGTTCAGGAACACGTTTTGGTTGAGATGGAGTAGTTGGGGGTGTATATAAATTGCCATTAAATAAGTAATTATGAGACTCTCCATTTCCAGTTAAAGAACCTACAATTACGTTACCATTAACTTGACCGTTATTGAAATTGAAATTCGCTAAAGGTGCCAGAATACTACCTTGAATGCCAATTCCACTAGCAGTTAAGTTGGTGGCTTCATAGAAGTTGTAAATCACCTTTTGCTTATCTGTACCAATGATATTAAATCCAAAGTTTTGCATTGACACATTTGTACCACTAATATTTATAACGACAGTGGCATTTGCATCAGCTTTAATTTCAAAATAGTTGGTTTTGGAAACATCTGCACCTGAAAGATTAAACACATTAAAAGCACTACCGCTAGCAGCGAGGTTAATCGCACCCCAAGATTGAACTGTAGTTTTACCAGTGGGAGTCAAGCTTGCCAAAGATTGCGAGAGTGATCGCAGTTCTGCTGCTGCGGCATTAAAATCTATGGGATTGCCTTTGCTGAGAGTACCATTAGGGAAGCCAACATTGCTGGCAACATTGGCAACGCCTCCATAAACAGCATTACCGTGGTTTACTTGACTGTTACTTAAAGTCAAGTTCTGCCCAGCTACTACTACATTTCCGCTATTATTAGCCAGTTTACTTCCCAATCCACCCACAAAATTGATATTACCGCCAGCAGCTAGCTTACCTTCAATATCTGTATATTGCTGAGTTACATTTCCTAAAGAAAATACGTTGTAACTAGAGGCGATTCCTAATCCGGCTGCATTCGCTTTTTGTGATATACCCACAGATAGAGTTACAAGCATCGGTGCTGCTATCCCAGCACATAAATAGCTTTTGAATTTCATAATCTATTGTCTAGTAGATTTATTGATGTTCATAATCATCCTATGAGACAAACAATATCCGACATTCTTTGTTAGGAGAAATTTATTGCATTTTTTATGTGTGTTGGATTTAAATGTTATTCTTTTGAAGATTTTAATTTGTCAGTAAGCTTACTGTTGACTTGATTAACTAAAATTTTTAAATAAAATTTTCCGTAATTACCGATTGATTGAGTCACGCAATATTTTTCTTGTTTACTAACAAATACTATAATTTTCTATTTGATAACTTTGAGATTGGATAAGCTGAAATCTTCGCAACCAGTTATAAATCCGCCTGTTGCTTGGATTTGTTGCAGGTATTCAATGGCAGATTTAGTAATTAATTCTCCCGGCATTAATACGGGTATTCCCGGGGGATAGGGACAGATAATTTCGGCACAGATGCGATCGCAGGTTTTTTGCAGAGGTAAAGTTTCTGTAAAGGCAAAAAAAGCGGCGCGGGGAGAAATTTGCATAGAATTACCCAGCTTAAAAATATCATCCCATAAAATTAACGTCTTTTTTTCTGGTTGTGCTGGGTGCATCTGAGACAGAGTAGTAAAACCCTCAATCAATTTTTCAATATCAGCTTGGGTGTTGCCGTGACTAATAATAAAGGTGAGATGCTGTAATGAAGCGAATTCCGGCGTTACACCGAGCTTTGCGTCTAAAATTTCCTCAGCTTCAAAGCCAGTGAAACCCAAGCCGGAAACGGTGACGGTGAGGCGGGTTTGATCTAAAGCTACAAAGCCTGGTGACCTTACTCCCAACCCCTCTCCGCCAGCAGAGAGGGAAGTAGGTGCTGATAAAACCGATAAACCTGGAATTTGGCTAATACTTGTTCTAGCTGTATCTGCAAGTTGCAAAGTCCGAAACAGCAGTTGTTTGCCAGATAATGCCATTTGCTGACGTGCGGCATCGAGGGAGGCTAAAAGTACATAGCTGGGGCTGGTAGATTGAACTAATTGCAAAGCTTTACTGATGCGTTCGCTATCTATGCGATTGCCTTGAATGTGCAGCATAGAAGCTTGTGTCATCGCTCCCAGGGTTTTGTGGATGGATTGTACAGTTAAATCTGCACCTGCGGCTAAAGCTGGGGTAGGTAATTGGGGATGAAAGGTAAAATGTGCGCCGTGGGCTTCATCAACCAGTAAAGGGATATTGTATTGCTGGGTAATTTGGGCGATCGCTTTTATATCCCCACAAACGCCATAATATGTGGGGTAAACTATCATCACTGCTTTGGCATCAGGATGCTGTTGCAGCGCAGATTTCACAGTATGGGGTGTAACACTGTGGGCAATATCTAAAATTGGGTCATATTCTGGATTGAGGAAAATGGGAATTGCACCCGAGAGAATTAAACCCGCGATCGCAGAGGAATGTACATTGCGCGGCAAAATAATTTTATCGCCAGGATTACAGGTAGCAAGAATTGCCGCCTCAATCCCACAGGTGGAACCATTAACCAGAAACCATGTTTGGGATGCACCAAAGGCTGCTGCTGCTAGTTGTTGCGCCTGTTGGATTGCGCCTTGGGGTGCAAACAAATTATCTAAATCTGCTAATTCTGTTAAATCTGTGCGAAATACAGCTTTACCCAGCAAATCTGCTAAGGGTGCTGCTATTCCCTCCCCCTGTTTATGTCCTGGTGTGTAAAAAGGAGCATGAGGACGTGATGCCCAGATTTTTATAGCATCTAATAATGGTGTTTGGTTTTGATTCAGCATAAAAATTACAGAGGAGTCAAGGAGCAAATCAATTCAGAATTTCCAGTCAAACTGCAAAATCTGAATTTTCTGCCCCTCATCTCCTCTGTTATGAGCCAAGAGTATAATTACGTGCAATTATTATGGAGCTAAAGCGTTACCACGCAACAGACTACCAAGGGTTTTGGCAGTAATTTTCAGTTGAGTGATGGGGTTGGCAGGAACAACAGTCTTATACAGATAGCTGTCGAATGTGAGCTTTTGCACATCTAAGTCAGCACACATTTCTACAAACGCCTCGCGGGTAGCATCGGAGCGATAAAATACGGTTTGCAGAATATCCAACACCTTATAGGTGAGTCCGTATTTTTTATCCCAACGCTTCAGGTACAGCTTGAGGTCTTTTTCTGTGGGGATGATTTGGCCATTGTTGGATATTTCCACAATTGTTTCCGCACACATCCGTCCAGACTTAGCCGCAAAGTAAATACCTTCGCCAGAAGATTTGGTAACGTAACCAGCCGCATCTCCTACCAAAGCGACTCTACCCACAACCCGACGAGGACGGGGATGTTCGGGAATGGGGTGTGCTTCCACCTTGATGATTTTACCGCCTGCCAATTTTTCAATAGCACGGGCGCGAATACCTGCTTGTAACTGTTTAATGCTGGCTTTATGTACCTGCATTGTGCCAGTACCAACAGCTACGTGGTCATATTTGGGGAAAACCCAAGCATAGAAGTCAGTAGAAACGTCATTGCCAACATACATTTCGGCAAGGTCGTTATAGTAAGCCATTTTGTCTTCGGGGAGACGAATCCGCTCTTGGAAAGCGATCGCATAATTATAATCCCCTGCATCGATTTCTTTGGCAATCCGGGAATTTGCCCCATCTGCCCCAATTACTAAATCCACTTTTAAGGTTTTGGCAATCCCTTGTGCCGCACCTTCTGTATGGTCAACGTAATGGATAGTATAAGGGTCAGTATTGTTGGTGGGTATATCCAGTTTATGAACGGTGGCGTTTATTAAAGTTGCACCGAGTTTAGCTGCACGATCCCGCAAGAAACCGTCCAACACTTCCCGGCGGCACATTCCTATATATTCATCTTCATTTATCAGATTGATATCAACCTCACGATTTGAGGGTGAGATCATTTTCATCTTCCGCACTCGGCGATCGATAATCTCTGGTGGTAGGTCAAATTCACCCACCATACACAGGGGAATCGCACCCCCGCATGGCTTCGCATTATCTAGCTTCCGCTCAATCAGGTAAGTCTCAATTCCAGCTTTTGCCAGTGTTTCAGCGGCAGATGAACCAGCTGGGCCTGAACCAACAACAGCAACCCGTAGTGTCAAAGGTTTTCTCCCAATCTTGACATTTACCGAAAGCATCCTACCATGTACATTTGGCTCATTTCTCGCTCTGGCTTCTGGTTTTAAAGTAAATGCAATATTCCTTAATATTTCGATACGAATAGCCAGAAGGGATGAGGGATGAAGTATGAAAGATGAAATTGAATTTTTTATACTTCATCTTATAAGTTATGGAAATTTCTCCGTTAGATTTGCTGGGCAGAAGACTCGGTGTGATAGCAATTACTGGATATCAAAAGCACATTTCTCCCCGGAAAGGCTTTGTTTGCGCTCATCGAGTATTATATGGTGGTGAATCTTGCTCGCAATACATCAAGCGGGTAATTGCCGAAGATGGATTTGCAGCATTACCTGCCAAGTCCCGTCAGCGATTTCAAGCTTGTAAGGAAGCCAACCGCATTTTAAGGTCACAAGCTGAGGAATCAGAACCAATAGCCGAAGGGGAAGAGCAAGAGGAGAAATCACCCATACCAGGTAGAAAAGCTCAACAATCTTCCTCAACTAACAATACCTGTGGAGACACTACTGATTGTGCTAACATCACCGATGCTAGTTGCGACTGTGCTGAACTGCTGAATATGGCTCCTGATTGTAGTCCCTCAGATTGCAGCACCCCAGATTGCAGCGCTGCTGATTGTAATTCCTTGGATTGTAGTTCCCTAGATTGCAGCGCGGCTGATTGCAGTGTCCTTGATTGCGGTAGCTGCGGTAGTTAAAATCTTTGCCATGCAATCTAGCCCACAACCCATGCTCTATGGTATATATAAAACACGGTAAACCTAGCAATTAGCCGTAGATCAGATGCAAAGGGAAGGCAGCAGTGGGCATATTAGTTGAGAATGTATCCAAAAACTTTGGAAGTTTCAAAGCTATCGAGCAGGTAAATTTAGAGGTAAAGACTGGTTCTCTGGTTGCCTTGCTGGGGCCATCGGGATCTGGTAAATCTACGCTGCTCAGGCTAATTGCCGGGTTAGAATTACCAGATACAGGGAAAATCTACCTAACGGGTAAAGATGCAACTTACCAAAGCGTACAAGACCGGAACATTGGCTTTGTGTTTCAGCACTATGCCTTATTTAAGCATAGGACTGTTAGAGAAAATATCGCTTTTGGCTTAGAAATTCGCAAAGTCCCAGCAAAGAAAATTCAAGGGCGAGTAGAACAATTATTAGAACTAGTGCAATTAACTGGACTAGGCGATCGCTATCCATCGCAACTTTCTGGTGGTCAAAGACAAAGAGTAGCCTTAGCGAGAGCTTTAGCAGTAGAACCAGAGGTATTGCTACTCGATGAACCCTTTGGCGCGCTGGATGCGAAAGTTCGCAAAGATTTACGCGCATGGTTACGCCGCCTCCATGATGAAGTTCATGTTACCACTGTTTTCGTGACCCATGACCAAGAAGAGGCGATGGAAGTCTCTGACGAAATTGTGGTGATGAATAAAGGACGCGTCGAACAAGTAGGCACCCCCGCAGAAATTTACGATCATCCTGCTAGTGCCTTTGTCATGAGTTTTATCGGGCCAGTTAACGTTTTGCCTAGCTCTTCGAGTATTTTTCAAGAACAAAGGTTTGAAGCACCAAACCCTGAAGTCTTTTTGCGCCCGCAAGATGTCGTTGTCGAAAGAGTGGCTAACGGCACGACTACACCTGCAACAGTCAGCCGCGTCATCCATTTGGGTTGGGAAATTCAAGTGGAATTGAATTTAGATGAAGGGCAAGTAGTGATGGCACATTTAACACGCGATCGCTTTAAGGAATTAGAATTAGAACCTGAACAACGGGTGTATGTGAAGCCGAAAGATGCGAAATCATTCCCCTTGTATTATTCAATTTGAAGCCACTCACTCAATCTAGTAGTCTGCCAACCCAAAAATGTTAGGTGGAGGTTGGGTAAAGGTTAAAGGGAAAAGGGTAAGGGACAAAAACCTTTCCCCTTTACCCCACTGGCGTTGCCTTGGCATACTAGTTCGTTGGGGAAAGAGAAAGGGAGAAAGTTGAAATTAACCCCTTATCCCTTTCCCCACAATCTTTTGAGGGCATAGTCAGGGTAAGATTTCCAACTGAAATTTGATTTGGTTAAGCGTTTTGAAATCAAAATTGGTTTTGGGGAAAAGGTTAATGGTTAATGGTTAAGGGTTAAAGGTTTTTTATTTCCCTTTTCCCATTCCCCTTTTTCCCCTTAACCAACAAATATTGCTCAAGGTTATTGCTTGAGCTTTTTTGCCATTGCATCCCTTCACCCTTTCCCCTTTCCCCCTTCCCCCGTATTTCTTATTGCCTGACAAACATTGTGGATATTAATACGCTGTATATTAGTTTTTGATGACTGCTGTGTGTTGATGGGAGCAAACAGCTATCAGCTGCCAGTAAATGGTTAATAGTTCCAACTATTAGCTGTTGAGTATGGACTGTTGGGTGCTGAATGCTCTTGGCTTAAATTTTTATGTCAATTTGATGGAAAGAGGTAGAAAATCGTGAAAGGATTGGTGCGTTTATTAACAGTGTTTAGTTTGTTGCTTGGTTGCTGGGGATGGCTGGGAACAACTCAAGTTGCCCAAGCTGCCAATTTTAACAGTCTGACTATTCCCCAAGTCCCAGTTCTAGCAGTTGGGCAGAATAAGGCAGACGCTAAGTTAGGAACGGAATTTGGTAAAAAAATTGATTTGAACAATACCAACGTCCGCGCTTTTCAACAATATCCAGGGTTGTATCCTACTCTAGCTAAGAAAATTATCAAAAACGCTCCTTACCAAAAGGTAGAGGATGTGTTGCAACTAGAAGGATTGAGCGATCGCCAAAAACAAACTCTGCAAGCCAATTTAGATAAATTTACAGTTACAGAACTAGAACCTGCCTTCAACGAAGGCGACGATCGCTTTAACAACGGCATCTATAGATAACTGTTTTTGCAGTTAACTTGAGAAAATCACAGCCTATCTCTGCTATCAGGGTATGGCATTTCAACTGGGAGATGTACAGAGACAGGAGATTAATCTCTCCTAACTCTTACCTCTCCTGTTCTCATATAAAATCTTGAGCGCAAAAAATCAGGATACTAGCCCCTAGATATCTGGGGTTATTTATTTTGAATTTTGAATTCCCCAAAGGGGTTAACCTTGCCTGCAACAAATATTCCTAGCCAGTTTGATGTTTTAGTAGTTGGTGCAGGTGCCGCAGGGCTGTATACGGCACTTTGTCTCCCACAATCTTTGCGAGTGGGATTAATTACTAAAGAAACAGTTTCCCTCTCAGCCAGTGATTGGGCACAAGGTGGTATTGCCGCTGCGATCGCCCCGGAAGATTCCCCGACTCTACATATTGAAGATACAATCCGGGCTGGGGCTGGTTTGTGTGACACAGAGGCTGTGCAATTCCTCGCCGAACATGCCCCTAGCTGTATTCAATCTCTCGTTGATTTGGGCGTAGCTTTTGACCGTCATGGTAATGCTTTAGCCTTAACTTTAGAAGCTGCCCATTCCCGCAACCGCGTGCTTCATGCCGCCGACACCACAGGTAGGGAAGTCACCACCACCCTCACTGCCCAAGTACTGCGACGACCAAATATTTTAGTGATCCAGCAAGCTTTGGCTTTGAGTTTATGGATGACACCAGAGGGCGATGTCTCCGACGGGCTACGCCAACGCACTCAAGGCATTAGCTTGTTTTATCAAGGCGAAATTCAATGGATTCAGGCACGTGCAGTCGTACTGGCAACAGGTGGTGGGGGACAGGTATTTGCCCAAACCACCAACCCAGCTGTCAGTACAGGTGATGGAGTTGCGATCGCCTACCGTGCTGGGGCAATTCTCCGCGACTTGGAATTTATCCAATTTCACCCCACAGCCTTAACCAAACCAGGTGCCGATCGTTTCCTCATTAGTGAGGCTGTACGCGGCGAGGGGGCGCACCTCGTCGATGATGAAGGGCGACGTTTTGCTTTTGATTACCACCCGGCTGGCGAACTTGCACCGCGAGATGTTGTGAGTAGAGCCATTTTTAGCCATTTGCAACGGACAGCCGCAGATCCCGCCACTGCCCATGTCTGGTTAGATATGCGCCCCATCCCCCCAGACAAAATTCGGCATCGCTTCCCCAACATCATCAAAGTTTGTCAACATTGGGGCATAGATGTCTTTACAGAACCCATACCTGTAGCCCCAGCTGCCCATTATTGGATGGGTGGAATTGTCACAGATGTGATGAATCGCACCAATATTTCCGGTTTGTATGCCGTAGGCGAAACCGCCAGCACTGGAGTACATGGGGCAAATCGCTTGGCAAGTAACTCACTGCTAGAATGCATAGTTTTTGGCGCACAGATGGCTAATCTTGATTTGGCAGATGTAGAGTTGCAATCAGAAATACCCATGCTACCATTGCGAGAATTTCAGACTACTGAAAGTGAATGGCACAGACAGCAAGCAAGTATAGCAGCACTGCGGCAGAAATTACCCCGTCTAGTTTGGCAAAGCGCTGGTATTTGTCGTTCACAATCAGGATTAGAAGCCGCAATTACCACAATAGAATCTTGGCAACAAGATTTTGCTAATTTACCTGTGAGTCAATTTCTGCTATCTTTAAAAGCCACAGAACCAGCCAATTTACAACTACCAGATATAGAAAGACAACTGCGGTTGTGGGCAGAGACTCGTAATTTATTAGATGTAGCTGACTTAATTCTGAAAAGTGCAGTGTTTAGAACCGAAAGCCGGGGTGGACACTACCGATTAGATTATCCAGAACCAGAATTTGATTGGCAAGCTCACACACTTGTCCAACAAAACCATTGGTGGAAATCTCCGATTTTAAACTCTTAGCGAAATACTTGCTCAATCTCATAAGAAATCATTTTGACTTTCTTAGCGAGTACCGCTACCATGCTCACTGTCAGGGCCACCATAGTTAGGCGGAATATAAATATCTTTTGTTTCCTGGGAATTAGCTTTAGTGCTAGTTAAGCTTTCAGTACTATTCGTACTGAAGTGATTGGCATTCAAACTATTTAAGGCTGTAGTCGTATCAATATTCTTGAAAATTACCAAGTAACCACTGATTAACAAGATAGCAATACTTGTAACTCTTAGATGAAAACTAATAACTCTCGGTAAACTTTCGGTGTAGGATTTCATAGAATTTCTTAATGTTATTTTCAGTAGATATACGCATTTGGCTAGAGAATATTAAATTTTGATTAAACGTTTTTTAAATGAAAATAAATGAATTTTAAGCAGTAACTGATAGTAAAAACCTGCAGTGCTTAGGAAAAAGTAGACAAAAGAGCATAAAGCTTGTAAATGCTAAATTTTAGATTTTTTCAACTGAATGTTGACTTGGGATTTGCTGTACTACTAACTAGCAGACTGTGAGCGGAGTTGTGCATGAAATAACCTTGACATTTAATAAATACTAATTAGTTGTGTTTATAACATCGGTCAAAAGTAAGAGATTATTAGGGGCCTCCGAAGCACGTGTTTTTCTTAAATCTAAAATACTTAATACAATCTTAATATTGACGTATGTAATTTCTATGTTAACTGGAACACAAATCAAAAAAATAATGTGAATAATCTCCTAATTCACTAATGTTAAGAAATATATACATCAGTACAATCCCTAAATTCGAGGCTCAAAATACCTATGTTTTACTCTTGGCTACAATAGGCAAGCCAGAATTACAGTTAAAATACTGACAAGTATAAATATCACCTAAGTATAAATGCTGAAAAATCTTGGGAGATGAGGGAGGAGGGACAAGGAGAAATTATTATTCCCCAATCCCCATTACCCCTTATCCCCAGAGGGGGCCCCGAGTTCCCCAATCCCCAGTCCCCAGTCCCCAATCCCCAATCCCCAATCCCCAGTCCCCATTACCCCTTATCCCCAGAGGGGGCCCCGAGTTCCCCAATCCCTATTTATATTAAGTATTTAGAATAACTGTAAAAAATTGCTGCAAATTCAGCTTGCTTTCTTGAATTTTGTTGGCAAATATTCAGATCATATTTTAATAATCAACAAGTTTTAGGAGCGAATCAGTTGCTTACTTCGACCTTACTTGCCGCTACCACTGTGCCCACCACTCTACAATGGAGTCCCTCCATTGGGATCATCATGATTTTGGCGAATATCGCTGCCATTGCCTTTGGTAAGTCAAGCATCAAATATCCTAATGTAGGGCCGGCTCTACCTTCACCCAATTTGTTTGGTGGTTTTGGTTTACCTGCACTATTAGCAACTACCGCCTTTGGTCATATCTTAGGAACAGGTATTATTTTAGGCCTGCATAATCTGGGAAGATTTTAGGCTGGGATATATTTGATAACTCTTTTGTCTCCAATCATTAAGCCAGAGAATTGAATCTCTGGCTTTTCTTTGTTCATTACCAAGTTGCATAAAATTGTCACAACTACTTTGTTTACAGTAGTTTTTTAGTATTAATAAATACTCAGTTTTTGGGATTTTAACTTATTAAGTTGCTATACAGGCATTGGAGCCAAACCATGCAACTGACGTACAGCATTAATACAGATTGAACAATCACAGCCAAACAATTTTATGGCTTCATCACTTTCTGCATCCGTAAATTCCAATTCCGCAGGCTGATTTGGTGATTGTAGTTGCGCTACTTTCACCTCTGAGTTAGCAGGAGTCGCAGAAGCATTGCTAACCTGGATACATACCTGTTTTGCTGTTGCTGAGTGCGGGGAACGTACACAAGATAGATGAGTACCCACTGGGGTAACTGTTTGTCCATGAGCTGGTTTAGTCATCATGACCATAGACAGCATAGACATAAACACTGCTGGGGTGGAAAGCAAGGATAGGACAAATTTTTTGTTCATTAGTTCTCCAACATTGGTAATGAAAGATGAATTTTATCTTTTCACACAATTGGTGAGCGATCAGTCTATCTTATACAGATTCTTCAGAAATGGCTTGAGGCTTATTGTAAAAATCGAGTCAGAAGCAAATCGGTTTTAGTTGAGGATAATCTGATGCTTCCTGAGCCACTTATACTACTTGAAAATTCAAAATACCCTGCGGGTTCGCTGTTCGACGAAAATGTTCCCGTAACCTATGGAGAAGTCAGCTACGCGTAGCGTCTTTGAAAGCAAAAGAGTAAGCAGTTTGTTGATTGTAAATGCTCTGTTGATTTAAGCGGTGCTATACTATAGCACTCATATTTGATTTTGAAGTTTACGTAGGATGCGTTAGCGATAGCGTAACGCATCACTGCCAAAGCTTTTAGCACGTTACTAATTACCATAAAAGTTTTAACGAAAAATATCGTATTTTCTACCCTAAGCTTTTCTACTGTACAACATAGATTTTTACGGCTATCAGCAATTGAGCCAGTTGCGAGCTTTTGATTTTAAATTAGCTGTACTGCCATAGATGATTATTTTTGCACAATTTGAAATTATCTATTTCTGTAAATTTCATTAATCACGATATCTTTGATACTGAAGTAAATAATTAATGAAGTTAATAAAAATTGGGCTAATTGTAAAATTGGATCTAATCGCCAGCCTTGAAAGACAAAAATAAATCCACAGAGCAACATGATACTAGGAATTAATAATGCTTGTAGCAGGTAAATTATAAAAGCTATACTTCCTAGTCTGTTAGCACGTTTAAATAATAAAAAAACCATAAATCCCATGTAAAATATAGCAAAAATAATATAGATAAAACCTAGTAAGCTAGCTATATTTAAACCAGAATAAATCTGCATAACAAATTCCTAAAGTCGTAACGCACAAAAACCAGTGCTATAGGTGCGTTAACGATAGCGTAACGCAGCCTACATAAGTTTCAAAAATCAAATATCAGTTCTATAGATGTTGAAATCTATAATTAATTGTTTACTCATTTTATTGCTGCTTTTCTACATTATTTTTAAATTATGCTGTCAGTTTTTTGCTAGAAGCTATCTATTTTTTAATTTAGTAACCAAATTAGATATCACAGTTTTTATCTGTCGCTACATTAGTAGGAAAAAAATTACTGTGAATAAGCTAGTAAAACAAGGCAAAAGTAAAAAGTAAAAAGTAAAAAGAAAGAATAGTTATAGTACAAGCCTTTTGGCAATTACAGAGGGTCTGTTTATTTACGCCGACTTGTACTAGTTAATTTTGAATTTTGAATTTTGAATTTCCAATAAGCAAGTAAATTTTTTATGTTTTCTCATCATTTTAAATGTGTAAAATACTTCAGCAAGCTTACCTCTTTTTAGGTTGTGAAGGATTTCGCTGGGAAGACATATCTGCTTGTAGTTCTTGTCTACCATTGTTGACAATTCGCAACATATCTTTAAGATCCTGTTCAATGCCTTCTAAGACGCTATCAGCATATTGATCGGCCCCGTTTTCAATTTCTTGAGCTTGTGCGATCGCAGTTTGTCGCATTTCCTCTAACTCTTGCATACAAGCACGCTGTTTTTGCTCAATTTCAGCCAAAGTTTCTTGCATCAGAGCATCACACTCTTGCTGTACTTGCCGTCTTAGCTGTTCAGCTTCTCGCTCTGCCTGTCTGATAATATCGCTTTCAGCTAAGATTTGCGCCCGTTTAGCTTGGGCGGCTTCTACAACTTGCTGGCCATACTCTTCTGCTTCTAGCAGAATTTCTTCTTTTTGGTCGAGGATTGTGGCTGCTTCTTGAAACACAGCTGGTAAAGAAACTCTGATGAAATCTAGCTGTTCTAGTAGCTTTTCTTCATCTACTAGGGTGCGTCCAGTTAGGGGAATTCGCAAGCTAGAAAGAATAATTTCTTCTAGTCGATTCAGTTCCTGGAGAATATCTATATTTCCCGCTCCTTCGGTATATTCTTGAGGGGCGTGATTGTTTCCGTTGTGATTGGGTTCAACATTTGAGAGTTGTGGTTGTAGCATTGGTATATTTCTAGGGCAATGTGTGGGGGAACGAGATGATCGACAGAGCCACCAAACCTTGCAATCTCTTTTACCACACTACTACTTAAAAAACTATACTCATTTGAGGTTGCTAGAAAAACAGTCTCTATTTGAGTTGACAGTGTTTTATTAGTATGAGCCATCTGAAGTTCAATTTCAAAGTCTGAAACGGCCCGTAAACCCCTTAATAACACTTGTGCTTGGCGCATTTGGACGTAATTGACCGTTAAACCATCAAAGCTGTCTACATCCACATTAGGTAAATGTTGTGTAGATAGCCGAATTTGTTCTAGCCGTTGCTGCACACTAAACAATGGTGTTTTATTAGGGTTACGCAAAACAGCTACAATTACTCGCTCAAACAGCCGACTACCGCGCTGAATGATATCCAGATGTCCTAATGTTATGGGGTCAAAGCTACCAGGGTAAATAGCAATCACAATCGTAGATACATCAAAGTTATGTAGGTGATTATATCGGAACCTGCCTCCAAACCTTTGAGTATGAGGAAACTACTAATTTTCAATAGCAAAATTGCTACTCAGTGTTTATTATAAACTGCCTATATCAGCATATTAGTAAACTTTTATTTTATTTATAGAAATCCTCTGTGAGTGCAGAAATTATTTGCGTAAGGAGGAAATCAGCAACAAAAAATCTATTGATAGTGAATTTTTCATAAATCAAATATTAGCAATGTATAGCTTAATATTTTGCTAAACTAGCCCTCTCCACTTGTTATTTACTACAAAAGTCAGATGCATATTTCATTTAAATCAGTATCTTTTAGGACTGGAGTATTTTTGATCACAGACAATCTTTACTTTATATAGTTCTAATGAAGTATTTTAATCTCTCTAAATGAACGGTATAAATGGAATATGAAAACACGAAATATTTTAATTTTATTTTTAATATTCAAAAACAGTTTTTATGAATATGTTTACTGTAAAGATGTTTGTCACATTTAATTTGTATTCAAGTAGATTTTTCATATTCACAAGATGATAGGGAGTGACCTGATGACAGATATTAATCGAGACGAACTTCGCAAATTTATTTATCCTCACAGTCGTTATTACGGTTCTTTTAAGGCAGAAACCTTAGTTTTTAATGCTAACTTGCAAGAATTTGCTCAAAGAGTAGGCTATATAAGTGTTTTAGAAACATCTGGAAAACTCTCAACAGAAGAAGCCTACAGACAGATTCAATCACTTTGGAAGGAGTTGAAGCGCAGCAAAAAAGAGTTGGGGGTTGGAGAAGAAAATTCAGATGCTAGTTAAAGTTAGAAGCTAATCAGCATCGAATGTGTATAATTAGGGAGGGCAAGATGCCCACCCCACAAAATTGTGATGCCATTAAAATATGCAAATTATAGATAGGGGAGATAAAAGTGGTGTGGATGTTACTCCCACTTCATTGCCACATCTAAGTTAATTGAAATCTTTTAATATGATGTGTTTCTTGGTATCAAAGCTAATGATACCTTCTTTGCGTAATTTACTCATCAATCTTGTAATTGTGACTCGGTTAGCACAGCAAGCACTAGCAATATCTTCATGAGTCAAACGAACTTTCAGACGAGTTCCTTCTGCGACAGGTTCGCCAATTTCTTGTTTGAGAAATTCCAAAAGATAATGCAAGCGTTCTTGCACTTGCCGCCTTCCAGAAATAGCTAAAAAAGATTCTGTCTGCTGTAGGCGTTGATTAATTTTTGGTACAATCGTGGAACTGAGAGTAGAAGAAACTGGTATCTCTGTGGCGTATATTGACACTAACTCAACATTAGATAGAGCGATCGCCTGGTAAATATTTAAAGATGTCATACTCGCGCCAAAAACCATTCCAGGCCCAGCTAATCCTATGAGTATCTCTTCACCAGTTTCGCAAAAAGTACTAAGTTTCACCCAACCCTGATTCACATAAAAAATTTCTAGCGGGTTGAGTGTTATATTTTCTCCTTTAGAATATTTAGACAATTGCCGATTCTGAAGAATATCATTGATGCTATTGTCTTCTGATGATTGCCATTGTTGGCGCTCAGTTATATTGCGTATTAACCAGTGGAAAGATACGACTTTAGCATCTTGATTGCGGACAACCGCTACAGTTAAAGCCGCATTGAGAGTTTTACCATGACGTTGCTGCAAACGTACTAGTAACTCTTTGGTTCTATCTGCTTGAACTAATCGGTTGAGTTCGGTACGAATCTGCTGACGTTCTTCGAGAGGAACAAAGTTTACCAGTGGCTTACCTACTAAAAAATTTTTGGAAACATTAAATAAATTAGCGGCCATTGGGTTGGCTTCGTAGATTCTGCCTTCTGTATTCGTGACTATATAGGCATCTGGTGCAAACTCGAATAAATCTTGGTAGCGTTGGCGTTCTGCTTCTAAAAAATTTTGTGTTTGTATCAGTTCCTCGTTTTGTTGATACAGTTCCTCTACTGCTAACTGTACCGTTCTGGAGGTGCTATGCAGTTCCTCAAAGGCTTGGGGTAGCATATCTTGTGGTACCCAAGGTAAGACAGTAGCCGTTTGATATAAATCTGCTAACCGTTTATGCAATGCTTCTGTGCGTTGGAAAAATAATTCTATGTTCACCTGAAATTCTCCCTATCGGCTTGCAGAGGTTAACCAAAAAATCCTATCTGTCAAGATATTGGCCTTCTGAAACTACCAATGATAAAAACGGTTAATTTAATGTTTCGTATGACTTTCTTAAGAGGTGCTAATCTTGATATCTACCTCTTGAGTTAAGTCAGTTTATTGAATCATTTCTTAAAATACCTAAGCTGATACGCACATAAATCAAATATTCTGGCGTTAGGACTGTCAAGGGTCCAGAGTCCAAAGTCCAAGCTAGCCTTTGACTCTGGACTCTGGACTTTTGACAACCTGAGTGCGAAATATACAATTTAAATGCGTAACAGCTTATCATAAAGCTGAATATTGAATGCTTAACAATAACCTAACTACTAAAAGAGATAAAAAACTTCTATCCTAGGAATGGGATAGCCACAGTTGTGATAAAAATAAAAAGTCTGGTTAAGATTTATAAAGCAAAAATTTATAGTTCTGCAATTTATAAATAAAAAATAAATTATCACTAAATTTCCATTTGTAGCTAGAAACTAATGCAATATGCAATTTCCTAGGAAAAATTAGGTACATTTATATGCAAAATAATAATTTTTAATATTAATAAATATACTAAATTATTACCATGTAGCGTACGTTACAGCTCACGCCTAACGCACAAAAAGCTGTTAGCGTTAGCGTCAAGCACTACATGAATTTTAAAAATCGAATAGGAGTCCTATAGTTTTTGCTACGCTTAAAATTGTTGAACCGCATCCATATCAATTATCCAGCAAATTCATAACGATTTTTACCTAGGTGTTTTGCGCGGTACATAGCGCTGTCTGCTTGTTTGATTAAGGTTTCACTATCGTTACTATTAATAGGGTAAATACTTATACCAATACTAGCAGAGACGTTGGTAGTATATCCATCTAAAACTATTGGCTCCTTAATTGTACTGAGAATTTTTTCAGCTACTTTAGATGCGACTTGCACTTGCGGAATTGCCCGTAAAATCACTGTAAATTCATCACCACCCAAGCGAGAAACTGTATCGCTACCCCGCAAACAATTACTGAGCCTTTGAGAGACAGTCACCAATAAGCGATCGCCAATTTCATGTCCTAGAGTATCATTCACCCTTTTAAACCCATCCAAGTCAATAAACAATAGCCCTAGCAATAAATTATTATTTTGTGCCCAAGCTAAAGATTCTTGCAGTTTTTCATTGAAGAATTTGCGATTAGACAAACCAGTCAGCGGATCGTGATACGCCAAATAACGCAGATGGTCTTCTTTGCGTTTTAATTCATTATTAGATTTATATAGTTGCGCTGCTTTGCGTTTAAGTTTCTCTTCCATCAGCTTGCGTTCTGTAATATCGTGGATCACCCCCACTAAAAAGCAATTACCAGCCGCATCTTTATGGAGCGATCGCTTCGTCGCAATCAGATGAGTTGAGCCATAAGCATCAGTAAATTGTTCTTCGCTTTCATGAGACTGCTGTGTCTGAAAAACCATCTCATCTCTGCGGCGAAATACATCAGCTTGATGCTTGGGAAAAAAGTCATAGTCTGACTTTTCTAGTAATAATTGATAGGGATAACCAATCAGTTCGCAATAAGCCTCATTTAACACAATCCACTGATGCTGTTGATTTTTGACAAAAATCGGGTCAGGAATTGTATTAATTACTTGATATAAAAATTCTTTAGAGCGTTTAAACTCTTCTTGCATATAGGCAAAATAACAGGTAACCCCAATAGCGGCGCTAGCAAATGTCAGCAATGAGGGAATAAAAGGTATCCACCAACCAAATAAAAAAGCTACATAGACAGATAGAGTTAACAACAAGCAAAAAAGTAAAATACTGATAGATATTTTAATGGGGTGTCGAATTCGCCATGCTGTAACTGCACCTAAATAAGACCAGCCAAAAATCCACAAGTATTCCCATACTTTTGACCAAACTTGCAATAGTGGTCGTCCTTCTACAGCAGCAGCGATTAACTCATTGATCAAATAGGCTTGCAATTCAATTCCCGCGATCGGCTTGCGTGAGTGGGGGACAAACACAAAATCTTGCAGGCTGGGTGCAGTGGAACCAATTAACACAACGCGATCGCTAATCCAGCTTTTTTCGACTCTCCCAACTAGCACATCCCGCATCGATACTTGGCGATAACTACAAGATTTCGATGCATCTGCACAAAGTGGTTTGGGAAAGTTAGACAAAATTTGGTAGCCTCTAGCATCAGCGCGCACGTAAGCTCCATCATTAGCCTGAAATCTAGTAAAAACAGCCTTACCTAACTGTAAATACTCAGAGTTACTACTGGCGTTTTTAGGATTTATGCCTTCTGATTTTAAATATAGTAAAGCCAACTTCAAAGCAAAACTTTCGTGGGCCTGATTATCAATGTGCCAATACAACAAGCTGCGACGGATTTTGCCATCAGGGTCATATAAAACATTATTAAAACCCACTTGGTCAAGTTGATTGAGTACTGGTGGTGGTAAAACACTGGCATTTTTATTATTAGCTAGTTGTTCAATGCCGATCACATTTGGCATTGACTTATATGTTTTTACCAATTTTTTATATCCCGGCTCCACAGGTAAATCCCGGTAGATATCCAAGCCAATAGCACGGGGCTTAAAAGCATTTAATTTTTGCAGCAATTCGGCAATTACGCCATCTGGAATCGGCCAAGAACCAACTTGGCGTAAGGAAGCCTCATCAATCGCTACAATAGTGATACGCTCTTCTGGTAGGTCTTGTGGGCGGAGACGAAATAATTGATCCAGAGCACCTAACTCTAAGGATTGCAGTAATCCCAAAGAGCGTATAAGCAAGATGCAAACTGCAACGCTGGAAGCGGTAATTAATTCCCTCTTTCCTTGACTAAGCGGTTTTTTTAGTCCTGATATAAACCGCATAAAATGCTTGCCTACCTGCTTACTCATTCCCATTACCTAGTGGGGAGAAATATTCTTGATTTGCAATCTCTATCAACTACATGGCGAAATTAGCTCATAAAATGTTGATTGAATAGAAATGCGATCGCAGCCGTTGAATTCCTCAAGACGAGCTTGGGTAGTTGAGATCTATTTCTATACATAACCACTCATCATGCAATGAAATGGTAACTTGAACTGTCGCGCCTTATATCACAAATTCAGCCTAAATATTGTTGCTTAATTACAGAAGTATGTTTATAAAAGATTTTAGCAGTCAAAGCTGAATCTTATATAGTTGCATAATTGCGGTTTAAATTTTTTTTAACTGGTGTAAATTAAAAATATTTTGCGTAATTTTACTGTCTATCTAGTTATTAAATAACATTGATTTTTTGGTTGATGATAACTACCTGTAGAGTTATGGTAGAAAAAAATTGTATCTATTTACTCAATATTCGCCAACCACCACTGGATAGATTAGTATAAATTGCTTCTATATCTAATAGTATATTTATTGTCTTAATTTGCGAAAAATAAGAATATATATGTGATGTAATATTTGGAATGAATATTATTTATACTAAGGCTAAAAATTTGGCACCACATAAATCATTTTTAGCAGCGTCAAAGTTTGTATATCCCTACTTTCTTGCAAAGGTATTAAAAGTCACAAATTAAAAACTCCAGCTACAAGAGGTTAGAGTTTTTGGGTATGGCGTATAAGGCATTGGTAAATTCCTCCCCCATCCCCTCATGCATAGAGTTTCCAGTCACTTTCAATAAAAAAGTCAACTGGAATGTGCTTTATGCAACCAGTTGACTTACAATAAATTGCTAATTTTTTACTCAAAAAGCTAATTCTAGCTACCTATCTGAAATATTGGAAGTTACGAGTGCCTGTATAATTAGAAACTTTGGCTAGTTCCTCTAAGTTTTGCACTCCGCTATAGCTTTTCCCGTTAATAATCCATGTGGGGAAACCTTCTATTTTGGCAGCTTTACATGAATCTGGTTGAGCTTTTAGCCCACCAGGAGCGCATTCTACTTTCACGCCGCTGTTATCGATAATCTTGTAAGCCTCTTGACCAAAGAGTAACTTCTGTTCGTGGCAGTGCGGACACCAATAAGCCACATATTCCTTAGCGCCTATTTTCGCCAGATGATTGGCTAGACCAATTTCTGCTTCACCAGAGGTAGTAGTAATTTTCCAACCGAACTCTGGGTTAGGATCTACTGTCGGTGAGAATGGCAGAATTTTCTGGGGTTGTCCAGGGGTAGAAGTAGCTGTATTGGCTGATGGATTGACACCTGAGTATACTCCCAATGTACCAATCAGTGTCACCATACCGACAATTAGGGCAGTAAAGAGGATTTGTCCGACATCTTCCCAAGCTCGACCCAGAATAGTGAGTACTAACATACTCATCGAGAAAATAGCCGAGCCTATGCAATAAGGACATACGGCTTTGATTTGAGATGCTAGTACATACATCAAGTAGCCGCTGAAAACGGACATTGCGATCGCGCCTACTAACAGCAGCCACCAAGTCCAATTTTCTATTTGCTTGCGGTTATTATCTCCCTGTTTCAGGGCTAAAGGAGCCAAAGCCAATATCAACATACTGATATAAGCTAATAACCCAAATAAGGCTAATGGCTGACCAAAAACCGTTGCCCACGGGCTGGAAAGCACATCACCACAGCCTTTAAAACCAGCTTGTTGGGCCGGACAAGCTGCACTACCTCCGGTTAATTTCTCGTAAGTCAAATAACCTGTAACTAGGATACCAAGTCCAGCGATCGCGGCAATCAAAGGACGCGACCATTTATGAATCCAAGGAGTAGAACGACGACGAATCATAAACTTGATTGGGGGTTGGGGTTGGGGATTGGGTACTGGGGATTGGGGGTTGGGGTTGGGGATTGGGTACTGGGAATTGGGGGTTGGGGTTGGGGATTGGTTGCTTCCCCTTCTCCTTTTTACCTTCTCCTGCTTTCCCTAGTCCCTAGTCCCTAATCCCTAGTCCCCAGTCCCCAGTCCCCAGTCCCTAGTCCCTAGGAACGGATAGTTACTGAGGAAACTGATTTAGTTTCACCCTTAGAGTTCCAACTCCGGTGTGCGGCTTCTACAAATTGACTGACACGTATCGGGTCAATTGGTTGGTCGATTCTACCGTGACGTTTTAGGGAACTGGAAACGATGACACCATCTGCGGCCTGCATTAGTGTAGCAATGTTTTCCCAATTCGCCCCACTGCCAATAAAGACTGGCGTGCCATTGGCCGCACCACAAGCTAGTTCCAAATCTTCTATGTTAGGCGGGCTACCTGTAGCCCAACCTGACAAAATCACTGCATCTGCCAAACCCCTTTCAATTGTGTCTTTGACAGCAACCGTGAGATTTGGAGAACTTAAAGGGCGAGCGTGTTTCACCAATACATCGGCCAGAATTTTAACATCACTGCCTAACTCTCGCCGATAGCGGAGTAGTTGATGGGCTTCTCCCTCAATTAATCCTTGGTCGGTTGCCATTACCCCAGTAAGAACATTGACGCGAATAAATTGCGCCCGCACACAACTGGCGATCGCAATTGCACTTTTCGCATCGTTCCGCAACACATTTAAACCAATCGGCAATGTCACTAAATTCTGTATTTGCTGCACCACTACAGTCATGGCACTCACGACCGCCGGATCGACCTGATTTTTGGTAAAGGGCGCATCAAAAAAGTTTTCGACAATAATCCCGTCAACCCCACCACTTGCTAGGGCTGTGGCTTCTTGTTCGGCCCGGTCAATCACGGTTTTGAGGTTTCCTCCCCAGCGGGGCGAGGTTGGCAGTGGTAATAGGTGAACCACGCCAATAATTGGTGTTCGAGTTTTAAATAGCTGATCTAAGTCCACGTCTTTAACCGCTTCGCGGAGTCCACAGTACATCAGTCTAGAGTCTAGAATTGTTTGACCATGACTAATGACTAAATGACTAATGAATAATTGATTTTATTATGGACGGTTTCCCGCCTCCTCCCTAGGATGGAAATTAGCGTAAAACCTTCCATAAGATATGTTAAGATAAAACCTGACTGTAAGAGGAGTTTGCAACTCACAAGACGCGAGGCAGCTTCCCACGGTTTAGGTCTATCACCTGCGGACTTCGTAGGCAAAGCCTGATCTGAAGGGTAGCATTACAGCTTGATTAGGCGTAGTCGCGAGTGTGCGCGATTTCCCTGAGGGTAGCGACTTCTCACAACCAGCCCTTTGGGCGGCTTCCCGATGGGTAAATTAACAACGCACGCGCCACGGTAATGTAAAATACCAATAGGCGAATTGTTAAAAAACATAACAGGTGTCAAAGGAATTCTAAGACACTGAGTCTTACCCTGGGAAAACAGATTAATAAAAGCATCATAACATGACCTAAACATTGATACGGGTCATAGGTTTGCGGACGGGGACAGGCAATGCTAACCTTCCACTTTAGTACTGTCACTTCGGGGTGCAGAAAAAACAAGAGCGTCGCAAACGCTCGACTGTGTTTGAAGACAAGAAAAAAAGTGAAAATTTTTTCAAAATATGGGTGACAAGCCAACAATTGCAATTTCTCACCTAGGCTGCGAGAAAAATAGAGTTGATACAGAACATATGCTAGGGCTGCTGGTCAAAGCAGGCTATGGCGTAGATAGTAATGAAGAATTAGCCGATTACGTTATTGTCAATACCTGTAGTTTTATTGAAGCAGCCCGAGCAGAATCTGTTAAAACTTTGGTAGAGTTGGCAGAGGCGAACAAAAAAATCGTGATCACAGGCTGTATGGCCCAGCACTTCCAAGAACAATTATTGGAAGAGTTACCAGAAGCCGTGGCCGTAGTAGGTACAGGCGATTATCACAAAATTGTAAATGTAATTGAGCGGGTAGAACAAGGAGAACGGGTAAAGCAGGTTAGTATTGAACCAACCTATATTGCCGATGAAACTACACCGCGCTACCGCACTACAACCGAAGGCGTAGCTTATCTGCGAGTGGCCGAAGGATGTGATTATCGTTGTGCGTTTTGTATTATTCCTTTTTTGAGAGGAAACCAGCGATCGCGGACGATTGAATCCATTGTTGCTGAAGCCCAGCAGTTAGCTAGTCAAGGGGTACAAGAAATTATTCTGATTTCCCAAATCACTACTAATTATGGTTTGGATATTTACGGCAAGCCCAAGTTAGCCGAATTATTGCGCGCCTTGGGAGAAGTAGATGTACCGTGGATCAGAATGCATTATGCTTATCCCACGGGGTTGACACCAGATGTCATAGCAGCGATCCAAGAAACACCAAATGTTTTACCTTACTTAGATTTGCCTTTACAACATTCTCATCCTGACATTCTCCGCGCCATGAACCGTCCCTGGCAAGGGCGAGTCAACGATGGGATTATTGAACGCATTAAAAAAGAGCTACCATCAGCGGTACTAAGGACAACATTTATTGTTGGTTTCCCTGGAGAGACAGAAGAGCATTTTGAGCATTTACTTCAGTTTGTCCAGCGACATGAATTTGACCATGTAGGCGTGTTTACTTTTTCTCCCGAAGAAGAAACCCCAGCCTACAAGCTGCCAAATCAGTTACCTCAAGAAGTGATGGACGATCGCCGAAACCGCCTCATGGAACTCCAACAGCCGATTGCTTGGCAGAAGAATCAACAGGAAGTAGGCAAAATTGTTGATGTCCTGATTGAGCAAGAAAATCCGGAAACTGGAGAATTAATTGGTCGTTCTGGGCGATTTGCCCCAGAGATTGATGGACAAATCTATGTCGTTGGCCAAGCGAAGTTAGGAACAATCGTGCCAGTAGAGATCCAAAGTGCGGATACATACGACCTCTACGGTCAAATTGTCAAGAGCTAATTTGTCATTTGTCCTTTGTCATTTGTCAATAACTCAAGACCAATGACTAAAGACCAATGACTAAATCCCAAAAAATCAAAAATAAAATCTAGGAGAGTTAATGAATCTTTCGTTTCAAGAACTAGGCATTTCACAAGAACGTGTTGAACAACTAGAAAAAATTGGTTTCACCACACCAACCAATATTCAAACTCAAGCAATTCCCCAACTGCTAGCTGGACGCGATGTGGTTGGACAATCTCAAACCGGAACTGGTAAAACCGCAGCTTTTTCATTGCCAATTCTAGAACGGCTAGATGTGAATCAAAGAGCCGTGCAAGCACTGGTGTTAACACCAACTCGTGAATTAGCCATGCAAGTTCACGATGCGATCGCCCAATTTATTGGTGATGAAGGATTGCGGGTATTAGCAATCTACGGTGGTCAATCAATTGATCGCCAAATTTTACAACTGCGACGTGGTGTCCACATGGTTGTGGGTACTCCCGGACGAGTAATTGACTTGCTAGATCGTGGTTGTTTGAAGCTCGATCAAGTGAAGTGGTTTGTGTTGGATGAAGCCGATGAAATGTTGAGCATGGGCTTTATCGATGACGTAATTAAAATCTTGTCCCAAGCGCCAGAAGAACGGCAAACAGCCCTATTCTCAGCGACTATGCCGCCATCAATTCGGCAATTGGTCAACAAATTTTTGCGATCGCCTGCGACAGTTACCGTCGAACAGCCAAAAGCTGCTCCCACCAAAATTAATCAGGTAGCTTACCTAATTCCTCGCCACTGGACAAAAGCCAAAGCTTTACAGCCAATTCTGGAAATGGAAGATCCAGAATCAGCATTGATCTTTGTCCGTACCAGACGCACCGCAGCCGAACTTACCAG
The DNA here is from genome assembly GCF_025677855.1 of Tolypothrix sp. PCC 7601. Classification (NCBI taxonomy): domain Bacteria; kingdom Bacillati; phylum Cyanobacteriota; class Cyanophyceae; order Nostocales; family Tolypothrichaceae; genus Tolypothrix; species Tolypothrix sp. PCC 7601. The sequence continues at coordinate 4,624,071 of NZ_CP064879.1, read as the reverse complement.
TCAGCTGCAAGCAGCAGGTCACAGTGTCGATGAATACCACGGTGATTTATCTCAACAAGCGAGAGAACGCTTACTCAGCCGCTTCCGCAATCGCCAAGTCCGCTGGGTAGTAGCAACCGATATTGCAGCTCGGGGGTTAGATGTAGATCAACTATCTCATGTGATCAACTACGACTTACCCGATAGCGTAGAAACCTACGTCCACCGTATTGGTCGTACTGGTCGTGCTGGTAAAGAAGGAACAGCCATTTCACTAGTACAACCATTTGAGCGCCGCAAGCAGCAAGTCTTTGAACGCCATAACCGTCAAAGTTGGCAATTGCTTTCAATCCCCACCAGGGCACAAATTGAAGCGCGGCACATCAATAAACTACAAGAGCAAGTTAGAGAAGCTTTAGCTGGCGAACGCCTAGCTTCATTCTTGCCCATAGTCAGCGAACTGATCGAAAAATACGATGCTCAAGCGATCGCAGCTGCAGCATTGCAAATTGCTTACGATCAAACTCGTCCAGCTTGGTTAAGTTCAGACATTGAAATTCCCCAAGAAGACAACCTCCCAACTCCTAAACCCAAGTTGGTAAAACAGCGTCGTGATGGTTCTGGCGAGCGTTCCCGTTCCAATTGGAGCAAATCAGATAACATTGGCGAAGACGAAAGACGTTCTACTCCCAAGCCAAAATTGCGCGCAGGCCGTCGTGATGCTTCCCCAGTTAATCACAAGCTAGGTTCATCTGCAGCTAGAGAATCTGCTTCATAAGTCAACAGTCAAGAGTCAATAGTGATAATTATTGTTTGGCGGTGTGTACTTCACAGTTTTGACTTTTGACTTTGAACTTGTTGATGATTTGTTCAGAACATCATCAAAGATGGATTAGCTATAACCTGATAGTAAGTCTTTCAGGTTTAGAGCATTGGTATTACTGAAGATTTTGGGTAAATCGTAGGCTGGGCAACCTTCATGATGAAGTTGCAAATCAGATATTTGTAAATGCCCACCCTACAAAAATTTCCCGTGTTTTATTTATGAATCGGCATTGTAATACCAGTTAAAAAACCAAATGAGACGAATATATAAAGTAGGGACGCAAAGCTTTGCGCCCCTACAACTGCTGAATTAAAAAAATTATGTGCAGCCGAATTTTAGAGAATTATTATTACTCTTTAAAAAGTCAGGTGATTTTATTACTTGCTCGTATTTTCCTTTGCCTATGCTGTTCACCCTGAGTGCGCGGTCGCACCTAGGTTTGCACACCTCCAGCTTGAAAAATCTGTTCGGCGGTTAAATTCAATTCCGGGAAAGTGGGCGAGATGATGCGTTCCCCGCAGGGGTTGCCGCAGGCATCGCTGCCTCTAAATTGAGTAACTTGGTATTCACCATCGATTAATTGATAAATGGATATAGTAGGCAGTTTAGGATTGCCAATAAACTTTCTAGCGCCACAAGCTGCGTAATCTATAATCCAATATTCAGGAATACCTATAGCTTCATAATCAGCTAATTTTTTGTAGTAATCATCCCGCCAATTAGTACTAACAACTTCAACAACCAATGGAATAGATGCAGCTTGAGATACAGTCGATTCCTTTTTCCATAAAGGCTCATTCACTAAATTTGGTCGATTGATTATTAATATGTCTGGTGAATAAGCCGATTCACCTTCAAGTGACTTGACTAATACAGTTTTTGGGATGTAATAAGGTGAATTTAGGCGCTTGATATCAAAAGATATTTCTAGTGCCAAAAAACCAATAATATCTTCATGGTCTCCGACTGGTTGCGCCATTTCAACAATCACGCCATCATGTAATTCGTATCTTCCACCCTCGGGCCGCCAAGCTGCAAAATCTTCAAAGGTTACTAGTTTGGGTATGGCTTGAGTCATAAATTGTTACCTTCTATATCGCTTCACGGAAAATTTCTAATCAGTTGCAGCAATATCCCCTCAAGGCTTTGTAGAGCAGCATTGGTAGTTTTTGATGCTCCTCAAAATTGCGTTGATGAGCTTCTTGAGTGTCCTGTAATTCCATCAGCACATCGTTTAAAATTGTGTCCCTAGCAAATACACCATTAGCTGTTGAAATCAGGTCATCTAGTAACTGTCTAGTATTGTCTTGTCTTCTAGCTAATTGGTCTATTTCCTGTTGTGTGTTAGCGATCGCTTGGGTGTTGAAAGCTTGCTGAGTAGCCAAAGTAGCCAAAATCGCTTCTATACGGTCTAGTCGGCTCGGTTGCTCCCATTAGAATTTCCTGGTATGTCCGTCATTTGTCCGCCTCAATCATTTTGGCTAATGATTTATGGTCAAAGCAGTCTAAGTAGCTTACCAGTTCTCGAAACTGCTGATATTTTTCTTCTGCATAGCTATCTGGTGTAAAACCAAGAACTTCGCAGAAGTTTATATAGTCGGCATTCCAAGCAAAGGTGTTAATAGCAGTTGCAAAGCTTTTGACCGCCTCCAGCGTTTCGGGCTTGGGTGATTCAGTTATGCAGCCCCCTTACCTTGATCAGGTGAAGGGGATTTTTGCAGTAACTTCCTTGACTCCAGGGCTTCCTCAATTAAAATTGCTGCCATTTGGCTCTGAGAGCGCCTTTCTGTCCCTGCCAAGTTTTTGACAGTTTCATAAACCTCATCGGGCAGCACTACATTAATCCTTCCGCTCATAGTGTTATCTGTGTTCATCTCTCTACCTCATGATACGCTTTGTGATTTCAAAATTGTTTAACACATCTTGCGTTAGACGCATAACTAGAGTTATCATGACACATATTGACACAGATATCACATCGAATCGAACCGCAACAACTTCTTCACTAACCTACTTAGTAACTGTTAATGAAAAACTCCACCCACAAGGGGATGGAGTTTTTGGGCATGGGGAATAGGGGATGGGGCATGGGAAAGAACATACCAATGCCCAATGCCCAATGCCCCAAGCGGCGGGGCGGCTATCCCTCTCCACCCACAAGGGGATGGAGTTTCCCGCCGCTTTCAATAAAAATAATCAAATGGCACGTCAAAGCGATGCCAAAACGTTGAGAATTTTACTCAAGCCAAACAGAATTTAAACGCCAGAATGCAGATCTGGCGTATATTAGGCGCGTCTTTAGCCGCCAAGGTAAGCAAGGAAATTAAAGCTGGCTTTGCAGAACAATTCAACTCTGAAATGCAAGATTTAGGTGTACAAGCTCAAGAGGTTTCCAACCTGGAATAAAACCATGAGACTCACTATTAAAAAACACCATGAGCAGTACTTGCAATTGATCGCTTCCCAGAATCAACGACTCATCAGAAGCGCTCAATATGTTGCTTTGGGAACTCCGCAGCAAGTAATCCGCGAGTATGAAGAACTGGCAGAAGAGATTGACCCTGTAAAAATTTTGAGTTGAGAATGGAAATTGCAACTCAAACTTAGCTATTTGTCAAAAAGATTCTACAACCAAGGGCGACTAACTCTTTCTAATTCGTTCACTTCATCATCACTCAGTCTCCAGCCTAAAGCGCCTGCATTTTGTTTGACTTGTTGCGCTGTTTTTACTCCAGCGATAGGAATCACATTACCTTGAGCAATTAACCAATTCAGCGCAACTTGAGCAGGAGTACGCTCATATTTTTCTCCAAATTCTTGTAGTAAAGAAATCACAGGTGAAATTTTTTGTAGCCCTTCTTTACTAAATCGTGAGTCTAATTTTCTCGCACCTGTAGGGGTTTCACCACTATTGGCTGTGTATTTACCTGTGAGCAATCCCTGGGCTAAAGGACTATAAGCCAAAATTGTCACACCTAATTCACGCGCTGTGGAAAGAATACCTTGGCTTTCAATTTGACGAGATAGCAAAGAGTAGCGGACTTGGTTAACTGCTAAAGGTACTCCTCTAGCCGCTAAAATTTGCTGTGCTTCTCGCATTTGCGTTGCGGAATAATTACTTACACCAATTGCGCCAATTCTACCCCGCTGCACTTCATCAGCGAGGGCGTTCATCAGTGTTTCTTGGCTTAAAAAGAAGGTAAATGGCCAATGCACTTGATAAAGTTCAATTCGCTCTAATTGTAGGCGCTTCAGACTCTCCGTTAAGGCATCAGAGACAGATTGTCCTGTAAAGCGCCAAGGTAGAGGCCCAAATTTTGTAGCAATTTGCACAGGTTGCTGAGTTTCTTGCAAAAATTGCCCCAGCAGAGTTTCGCTGATTCCCAATCCGTAGACTTCTGCTGTGTCAAAGAAAGTCACGCCAGCTTCTAGGGCAGCTGTAAATGCTTCTTTTAATTGTTCTGGCCCGTAGCCATCCCCATAATTCCAAAAAAGTTTATCACCCCATGCCCAAGTTCCAAGGCAAAGAGGTGTAACAACCGGGCCATTTTTCCCCAATGTGATGGTTTCCGTGTTTGTAAACATTTAGTTTTGTTACATTTATTTACATTTTTAGTCTAGCGTCACTTACTCAGAGCGTAATCAATCGACGGATGGGGATAGGGGAGATGAGGAAGATGAGGGAGAGATAACAAACACCCAATGACCAATAACAAATGACCAATGACCAAACACAAAATGCCATGTAGTCCATTATAAAGACGGCAAACCCCACTCTGGTGTTACGGTTCACCCCAATTCCTGAAAGTATTAATTCTCATACATTAGTACACAGTGAAAGCAAATCAATTCATGAGCCAACTAAATAGATCCTTAAATTTAACCGTCCCAATAAAGGTTCGGGAAACCCCCCTTAATGGACTGGCTATATAAGCTCAGTATATATATCAGCATATTATGGGGTCTTAACTCCGAAAACCAAACCAAAGGTATTCATGCTGAACTGGCTGCTTCTCTCAGCACAGTTGGTTCAAAAATTTAGTCCTTAATAATCCCATTCATTTGTAGTTATACGGAGCCAGCGCTTAAAATGGCAAAAGTAGTTGGAATTGACTTAGGTACAACGAACTCCTGCGTCGCAGTCATGGAAGGTGGTAAACCCACGGTTATTGCTAATGCAGAGGGTTTTCGGACAACACCATCGGTTGTAGCATTTGCAAAAAATGGCGATAATTTGGTAGGGCAAATTGCCAAACGCCAAGCGGTGATGAACCCAGAAAATACTTTTTATTCAGTGAAGCGCTTTATTGGTCGCCGCTTTGATGAAGTTACAAACGAAGCTACAGAAGTCTCCTATAAGGTATTAAGCAGTAGCGGTAACGTTAAACTAGATTCTCCTGGTGCTGGTAAGCAATTTGCTCCTGAAGAAATTTCTGCGAAAGTTCTACGTAAATTAGTTGAAGACGCTAGCAAATATCTTGGTGAAACAGTTACTCAAGCTGTAATTACCGTACCTGCTTACTTTAACGACTCCCAACGTCAAGCGACCAAAGACGCTGGTAAAATTGCTGGTATTGAAGTATTGCGGATTATCAACGAGCCGACTGCTGCATCTCTAGCATACGGATTTGATAAGAAGAGTAACGAAACTATCCTGGTATTTGACCTTGGTGGTGGTACATTCGACGTATCTGTACTAGAAGTTGGTGATGGCGTATTTGAAGTACTAGCTACTTCTGGTGACACCCACTTAGGTGGTGACGACTTCGATAAGAAAATTGTTGATTTCTTAGCTGAACAGTTTAAAAAAGACGAAGGCATTGATCTCCGCAAAGATAGACAAGCCTTACAACGTTTGACCGAAGCCGCAGAAAAAGCCAAGATTGAGCTTTCTAGCGTTACTCAAGCAGAAATTAACCTACCCTTTATCACTGCTACCCAGGATGGGCCAAAGCACCTGGATACAACCCTCACCCGCGCTAAATTTGAAGAACTTTGTTCTGACTTAATCGACCGTTCCCGCATCCCTGTAGAAAATGCGCTTAGAGATGCCAAATTAACTAAAGACAATATCGATGAAGTTGTCTTGGTTGGTGGTTCTACCCGGATTCCTGCAGTCCAAGAGTTGGTGAAGCGGTTGTTAGGTAAAGATCCTAACCAAACTGTGAACCCTGATGAAGTGGTAGCTGTTGGTGCAGCAATTCAAGCAGGGGTACTAGCTGGTGATGTTACTGGTATCTTGTTGTTAGACGTAACACCACTATCTTTAGGTGTTGAAACCTTGGGTGGTGTGATGACCAAGATTATTCCTCGCAACACTACAATTCCCACCAAGAAATCGGAAGTATTCTCCACAGCAGTGGATGGTCAAAGCAATGTAGAAATTCACGTTCTCCAAGGTGAACGGGAATTTGCTAACGACAACAAGAGTTTGGGAACCTTCCGCCTTGATGGTATTCCCTCAGCACCACGTGGTGTACCTCAAATTGAAGTAATCTTTGACATCGACGCTAACGGTATCCTCAACGTAACTGCTAAGGATAAAGGTACTGGCAAGGAACAATCTATCAGCATTACAGGTGCTTCCACTTTGGATAAATCTGATGTTGACCGGATGGTGAGAGAAGCTGAACAAAACGCTTCTTCTGACAAGGAACGTCGTGAGAAGATTGAACGTAAGAACCAAGCTGATTCCTTGGCTTACCAAGCAGAGAAGCAACTGCAAGAATTAGGTGATAAAGTTCCTGAAGCTGACAAAACCAAAGTTGAAGGTTTAGTCAAAGAACTGCGCGAAGCAGTAGCTAAGGAAGACGATGAGCAAATTAAGAAGCTGACACCAGAATTGCAACAAGCACTATTTGCAGTTGGTAGCAACATCTATCAACAAGCTGGTGGTGGTGCAGCACCTGGTGGCCCTGGCCCTTCTGATGGTGGCCCCACTCCTCCTCCTTCCGGCGGTGGTGATGATGTAATTGATGCTGACTTCACTGAAAGCAAGTAATTAATCTGGTGGTTAAGGATGCCTAGGCATAGCCTGTTGTAGACATTGCATCCTTAACTCTTCTTACCCACTCAAGCATTAGCCTGGGTGGGGATTTTTTTTATGTAATAAATTGCTACCTATTAATAAAGGGGTAAATTATACCAATTCAAATAATGTTTGCGACAGATGAATTCTTTGTAAGGGCACGGCATCCTCAATCTTTTAGCATATCAAATATCTTACTGGTGCCGTGCCCCTACTCATCTGTCGCGTTCTTTTTTCAAAATGGTATTACCTTCACCCTAATTAATTTTGAATTTTGAATTTTGAATTACTATGTCCTATCCACAAGCACCTTGGATACTGCAAGGCGACGCTGTGCAAACTCTGCATTTAGTGAATGTTGAGCAAGTGCGTTCTTTAGTTCCTTTAGAGTTAGATATTATCTCTGTCTGGCCAGGGAAAACTGTTGCTAGTGTCTATTTATCCTATTACGGTTCTAACTCAGTGCTGGAGTACAGCGAGTTAATTATTGTCCCTGCCGTGGTTAGTTATCAGGGTAAAATAGGCAGTTGGATTTCCCATATTTATGTAGACCATGTTGATTCCGTGGCTGGTGGTCGGGAAATTTGGGGATTACCAAAAGAATTAGCTGATTTTGAATGGCAAGAAAAAAATATAACTGTTCGCCAAGGAAACCGCAAGTTGTGTACTATTGATTACACTCAACAAAGTTTGGCGTGGCGACAATGGTTAGGTGCTTCTAGTTTCAGTGCTATGGGTGCTGATTTATTAGTATTTTCAGCCGAAATGGAATCTCGCTTGGGTTTGATTAGTTCAAAGCTAGAGGTTCCCCCAGAAAGTCCTTTTGCGGGAATAGGTTTAGGTCAGCCATTTTTAACTACAAGTTATCAAGAAATGAGCTTAAAAGTAAGTGCGCCAGAAGTTGTGGGACAGCGCAAAGTTGAAGTAATTGTATAGATAAAATTGCTGAAAAGCGATCGCACTTCCAGGTAGTTTTAGCTATATCAGTTTGATGAGTCTGTTGTTTCACATCAACGCCATACCTCTGCAACAGAACTGTCAAAAACAATTTTTATAATTAGTAGTAAATCTAACTATCGCTGCGATCGCTGTTTAGAGTTGCAATTAAAGCTAAATGTGAATATTTAGTTCTAGCAACGGCATAAAAACACGGAAATAATTTCTACTATCAAGAACTATTTCACACCAGAGTAATATCCGTGCAACAAAAGCGTCAAAAACGATATCTATAATTAGTAGTACATCTAAATATCCTTCCAGACGGCAATGCAAAACCAACCACGCGACGGAGACAATTTCTCAAATAGTAATTCATCGAATACATCTGGTACTAAACACCGTAATCATGCACCCTGGACTAAGGCAGCTGCCTCTCTTTCGCTGGTGCTGCTGGGATCTGGGATGACATTGGCAGGTGGCTATTTAGCTGGACACCCTCAAAAGCTATCTCAGAGTGCATCGAATTTGGCAGTTAGTCCAGTAAATGCTGCACCTCCAATTACAGCAGGTACAGACCCCAACTTTGTCACAGAGGTAGTGCAAAGAGTAGGCCCGGCTGTGGTGCGAATTAACTCTTCACGCACAGTCAAAACTCAGTTACCAGAAGAATTTAACGATCCATTTTTCCGCCGTTTCTTTGGTTCTCAACTACCACAAGGAAACCAAGTACAAAGGGGTACTGGTTCTGGCTTTATCATTGGTAAAGATGGTCGAATTTTAACTAATGCCCACGTAGTAGACGGTGCTGATACTGTGACAGTCATCCTCAAAGATGGTCGCAGTTTTCAAGGTAAGGTATTAGGCAAAGACGAGTTAACAGATGTTGCTGTGGTGAAAATTCAAGCAGATAATTTACCAACAGTCAGCCTTGGTAACTCTGACCAATTGCAACCAGGACAATGGGCGATCGCGATCGGTAATCCTCTGGGGTTAGATAATACTGTCACAACCGGGATTATCAGCGCTACCGGACGGAGTGGCAATCAAATTGGTGCGTCTGATAAACGAGTTGAATTTATTCAAACCGACGCAGCAATTAACCCTGGTAACTCTGGCGGGCCTTTGCTGAATTCCCGTGGTGAAGTCATTGGTATGAATACCGCCATTATTCAAGGCGCGCAAGGCTTGGGCTTTTCTATCCCCATCAATACAGCACAACGTATTTCTAATCAACTGATAGCTACAGGTAAAGCACAACACCCATATTTGGGAATTCAAATGGTGGGTTTGACACCGGAATTAAAGCAAAACATCAACTCAGATCCTAATAGTGGTTTGAGTGTGGCAGAAGATAAAGGTGTTTTAGTTGTAAAAGTCGTGCCGAATTCACCAGCAGCTAAAGCCGGAATTCGTGCAGGTGACGTTATCCAAAAGCTTAATGGTCAAACAGTAACAGACGCTAGCAGTATCCAAAAAGCTGTAGATAATAGCGAAATTGGTGGCGATGTACGCTTAGAGTTGCGACGCAATGGGCAAAATGTCAGTGTTGCGGTGCGGCCTGGTGCTTTCCCAACTAATTTAGTGCAATAGTACTGAGTTGGCATGATCCGAGAATCAGATATTTAAGGGAAAGCGATCGCAAACGAGCGATCGCTTTTTTTATATGATCGGTGTCTATGCAATAACTTTTACTTAGTCAAGAGTCAAAAGTCTATGCAAACAACTGTTGACCCTTGACCCTTGACTCTTGACAACACCTTAAGACCCCAAAGCGGCTGCTGTCTTCTCCTTATCCAACTTGAGAATTAATATTCCCAAAGGTGGTAAACACAAGTCTAAGGAATAAGGACGATTGTGCAATGACCAATCATCTGTCCATTTACCGCCTAAGTTACCCATGTTACTACCGCCATATTGACGGGAATCACTATTAAATAACTCGGTATAAAAACCCTTTTCTGGTACACCTATACGGTAATGAGAATGGGGTTGAGGTGTGAAATTACAAACCACAACCACAAAATTTTCTGAATCTTTGTCACGACGGATAAAGGAAACCACGCTATGACGGTTATCGCTACAGTCAATCCACTCAAAACCTGGTTCGGCAAAATCTTGGGTGTATAAGGTTGGTTCGCTGCGGTAGAGGTGGTTCAACTCTTGGAAAAATTGTTTTAACTGTTGGTGTGGCTCATATTGCAGCAAGTGCCATTCTAAATCACCCCACACATTCCACTCGCTCCATTGCCCAAATTCCATGCTCATAAACATGGTTTTCTTACCTGGGTGAGCGAACATATAACTAAATAAACAACGTATATTAGCTAACTTCTGCCATGTATCCCCTGGCATTTTGCCAATCATATTGCTCTTACCATGCACGATTTCATCGTGGGACAGAGCCAGCATGAAGTTTTCGCTGTGGTTGTACCACATACTAAAAGTGATGTTGTTTTGGTGGAACTGGCGGAACCAAGGATCCATGCTGAAGTAGTCCAGCATATCATGCATCCAACCCATGTTCCACTTTAAGTTAAAGCCCAGACCACCTGTGTAGGTAGGCCAAGATACCATCGGCCAAGAAGTGGATTCCTCAGCAATGGACAGTGCACCAGGAAAATAGCTGAAAATTAGATAATTTACCTGACGCAGAAAATCGGCTGCTTCCAGATTTTCCCTACCACCGTACTGATTAGGTAGCCATTCTCCTGGTTTACGGCAATAGTCGAGGTAAAGCATCGAAGCTACAGCATCGACGCGGATACCATCAATGTGATATTTGTCAAACCAGAAGAGGGCATTTGCAACTAGGAAATTACGCACTTCATGGCGCGCATAATTAAATACCAGCGTTCCCCATTCTTTATGTTCGCCTTTACGGGGGTCAGCGTGTTCGTAAAGGTGGCTACCATCGAAGAAAGCTAAACCATGTCCATCTTTAGGGAAGTGGCCGGGAACCCAATCTACAATCACACCAATGCCATTTTGATGACATTGGTCAACAAAATACATGAAATCTTCAGGAGTACCAAACCGAGAGGTGGGGGCAAAGTAGCCAGTCACCTGATAACCCCAAGAGCCATCAAAGGGATGTTCTGCAATTGGTAAAAGCTCTACATGGGTATAACCGAGTTCTTTAACGTAGGGAATAAGTCTCTCGGCTAGTTCGCGATAGGTGAGGAAACGTGCGCCGGGTTTAAGTTCGGAAACTATAACTACAGGTTCGGTTTCACCATTGGGTAATTTCGCAGGTTCCGCACTAGAAGCATGTAACCAAGAACCTATATGAACTTCATAAACTGACACAGGCTGAGTTAGAGGATCGGTATGTCGGCGTTTTTCTAACCAGTCGCGATCGCTCCAATTGTAACTATCTAAGTTAGTAACAATTGATGCAGTTTTTGGTCGAGGTTCCTGTTGGAAACCGTATGGATCGGATTTTTCGTAAATGTGACCTTCAAAATTTTTGATTTCATATTTATAATGTTCTCCCACTCCTAATTCAGGAATAAACAATTCCCAAACGCCAGTGGGGCCTTTTCGCATTTGGTGTTTGCGTCCATCCCAGTTATTAAAATCCCCCAACAAAGAAACGTTACGAGCATTGGGTGCCCAAACTGCAAAATAAACACCCTTTACGCCATCTACTTCTGTGACATGCGCTCCCAACTTTTCATAAATTCGGTGGTGATTACCTTCACCAAACAAATGTAAATCAAAGTCTGTTAAGCGCGGAGATTTAAAAGCATAAGGATCGTAGGTGACACGCTCATGTTCCCCTTCTTTTATCCGTAACTGGTAATTTGCTAGTTCTCCTGTCTCAATAATGCATTCAAAAAAATTGGGATGGTGGGCTGTTTGCATTGGGTACTCTTTGCGTTCCTGTGGAATCACAACCCAAGCTGCACTTGCATTTGGTAAGTAGGCTCGCACCGCCCAGACATTTTTTCCATTCTGCTCTATGAGATGAGAACCCAGCACTTCAAAGGGGTCTTGATGTTGATTCCAAACGATGCGGTTAACCTGTTCAGGAGCGATCGTGGTCATGGACATTAAAGCTACCTACTTGAAATAAAGTGATTGACTAAAAAGGCTTTTGTAAAATATATATATATTCTTTACATTTATTTGCAATTTTGTCGCCACCGTTATCGTACATCAGAAATGGGTAATGGGTAATGGGAGATTGGGGACTGGAGATTGGGGACTGGGGATTGGGGACTAGGGAAAATAATTGAATAACTTTTGACTTTTGGCAAACCCCAAACACCAAACACCGAAAACCAAACCTATTAAATCCCTAAAAAGGGGAAAAGTTGGAGCAAGCCTTTACGTATTCTGAGTAAGAAGATTTGATCCCGAATTTTGGGATCTAGCTGTCGGGGTGGGATGACTTGTAGTTGCTCTTGCAATTGAGCGTATTCGGCGGCAGTTAGAGGTTTACCATCAACAGGCGATCGCGCTTCTACAATTATCTGTGTGCGTAATATCTCTTCTGGTATGTCTTCTGCTGGTGGTAATGCCATTGCTTTTATCCCCCAATGACTACCAAAACCCACCAGAATGGTGATGCTAATGCTCAAAAGGAAAAATTTGATCCGCTTCATAAAACCTCGCAGCGGGACTAGAGGAAAAACAATAGAGACGAAATTAATTCCATCCCCATTAGGTTTGGCAATCAAATCCTGTAACTGAGATTAGGGTTGCTTGATTCTATCTACTTTGATATTTTCAAACCCTATCGAGCGCGATATCTAGTAGTCTGCCAACCCAAAAATATTAGGTGGAGGTTGGGTAAAGGTTAAAGGGGAAAGGGTAAGGGACAAAAACCTTTCCCCTTTTCCCCTCCAAGTGGCCTTGGCGTACTACTAGCAATTTATATATTTTTGACAAATTTTGAATGCAATTTGAATATTTAATTTACTTATAGTTGAGAGGAAGTTGGACTGGAAAATAATGCTCAACGATTGACAATACCGTTGCCAAAATAAGAGGGTAAAAAAATTTTGGCAAAAATGACAAAATGACCTGTACATAAGCGTTCAGCTTACAAGGGAGGTTGTCAGCCCAAACCCTTTATACTGGGACAATACGCCAAAAAAATCCTTGTGGGAAACCTGGAAGGAATTTTTAGGACTTATTGTTTTTGCCAAACATTAGAGAACAGCGAGTTAATAGTGAAAGCATCATCAACCCACCCTCGTAAATTGGCAACGGTATTGGATTGAATGATATATTTTCTTCTATCTTGCAGGATTCAGAATAAATATAGGGGAGCTAGCTGCTAGCTTATTGAGAATTTCCAATTTCGTGCAAGGTAAACGCTATCCAGGCTAGAGAAATTGCGCCCACTCTAATAATCAAAGCTCTGAATTACCTAAATAATAGAATAGAAGGGCATTGGCTCAAAGTAATACACCTCTTCACCAATGCCCTCTATGTTGGTAATTTAGTTAACAAATACTTGAGCTAACTCAAGTTTTCATTGAGCAACACGAGATTACTTAGTTATTAATCTCCACTACATAGCGCAAGCGATGCAGTGAACATCGTAGTTACTAACTTGCTTTGAGCTTGAGTAAGACCGAGCTACTAGGGGGTCTTAGTTGGAGTAGCTGCAGGAGTAGTTGCAGTAGTTGGGGCCTTGGTTGCAGTTCCAGAATCAGTGGGTTCGCCTGTAGCTGCTGGACTAGTTGTGGCAGTACCACCGGTACCACCTTCGCCACCACCGCCACCACCTTCACAAGCACCAAGAAATGCCGCCAGACTTAACATTAGAGCCAAACCAAAGATTTTTGTTTTCATAACTCCTCGTTCACCATTTATGGCAAGATAAAATTTTCGCCTGATGAATACGATACCCTATTTGTTGCTTTTTTTTAAAATCCTTTGAGGTACATATTTTGCAGGCAATACAATCAAAGATTTTTTCTTGAGGGTAACATTATCAGCAGGCTTGGGTAATTAGTTTCTCTTAACTAAGCAAGAACATAACTTCATCACTCCAGCTCAGATTTGGATAATTATGTAGCAATTCGAGATATCATACCAAAAATTGTGATGTTGTCGCAGACACTTGCCGCTTGCTGCCCAGCATTGCCATACTTTAGAGGCGATGCCCAAAGGTTTCAGTTGTCCTGGTGCAGTTCGCTGATTGCTAGTATTGCAATACTCAAGTGATGCAAACCTTGGTGCAGCTACCTGTCAAAACACTGAAAAGGGTTTAGGGTGTTATTTGTGCTGATTGCATAAGGGAGATTGGAACCTTAGCAAAAACAGACAACCAAATCTAAAATACAGTTTTTTCACCTCTAGAAAAAGTTATGGCTGCTGTTCGCAAATCAGCTGTTTCTGCAACGGGTAATTGGTTTCGACGAAATTCTACTCCTTCTGGAGTGAAGAGGCGTTCAGCATATCGAACCTCAGCTGCGCCTAGAATGTCTCAACCTGCTGTTGAACCTTCACCAGTACCCTCGACAAGACAACGGCATTCCTCAAAAAATGTATCTGTTGCTTCCACAAATGGCTTAGTTATGCCAACTACCATGCCGTCTGGGAAACAACAAACTGCTAATCTCAAAGGGCAATTAAGTACTGCGAGTACTGTAAATAAAAATTCCCGGTTGGGTTTCCTGAAGCTGCCGGGAATGAACAACTCTAGCAATTTACCTGTGTGGTTGTTGCGCTTTTATACATTACATCGCTATTCCTCTGTGCTGACATTTTTGTTAGTAGCAACAACACTAATGGTTTATGGTTGGACAGTTTATTCACAAGAGCTTTGGAGTCAGGGATACCGGAGATTGCAAAGCCTACAACGCCATGAACGGCAGTTGACGACAACTAACGCCACCTTAACTAATAAAATGGCGCAAGAAGCAGAACAACCCACAGCAGGATTTGTCTCCCCAACTCCAGCACGTACAATTTTCTTGCCGCCTGCCAATAATAATCCTAATTCCACACCTACTGAGACCACACCTAATTTGCCAACGCAGCCGCAAACTTCCTCGCAGCTGGGATATTAAATTTAAAAGTCATGGTCATTAGTCGTTGGTCATTAGGATTAATATCAATTCGTAATTTGTAATTTGTAGCTCGTAGTTTGTAATTCGTAGTTTGTAATTATGAAAGTCAGATTTAATCTAGTAGTCTGCCAACCCAAAAATGTTAGGTGGAGGTTGGGGAAAGGTTAAAGGGAAAAGGGTAAGGGACAAAAACCTTTCCCCTTTACCCCGCTTGCGTTGCCTTGGCGTACTACTAGGTTTGGGGGGTTTAATCTGTTGCTCTATTAGAGAGAATTGGTGTAAAACTTGTGGCTCATGACTAATGGCAAAGGACATGGATAAATCTAAATGCGTAAGTCACCAAGTAGAAGTAAATTCCAAAATTTTCGGACTGCCAATTTTACCCGGCAGAGGAAGGGTACTCAACGAGGGTTACTAGAAAAGCCTTCTCCTATCAGCCAAGAACCAATACCCAATACGAGAACGCGACTCTTGATCGCATGGGGTGTACTTATAGCTGCAGGGTTAGGTTTAGCAATTAATTTGTATCAACTACAAATAGTTAACGGAGCAAAACTCACAGAAAAGGCGCGCAAGCAACAAATGGTGAATTTGCGACCTTTTATGCCCCGTCGTCCAGTTATAGATCGTGATAATAATTTGTTAGCAATTGACCGTCCTGTATATACTGTCTTTGCTCATCCCAAGTTATTTGATAAACCTAATCAAGAAATAGCACAGCTTCTGGCACCGATCTTAAATAAAGATGCTGCTGAGTTGGTGAAAATATTTGAAAGTAAAAAAAGTGGTATTACACTAGTTCCGGCATTACCCGAAGAACTTGCCGATCGCTTTATGCGGTTAAATTTAAATGGGTTTGAATTTGTGCAAAAATACGCCAGATTTTACCCGCAAGAAGATTTAGCTGCTGATATCGTAGGCTATGTTAATCTTGACCGTCGTGGTCAAGCAGGGGTGGAATATAGTCAGGAGAAGTTACTCGAACGTTCTGTGCAAACGGTGCGCTTAAGTCGCGCTGGAAATGGTGCATTAATGCCAGATCATGCACCAGAAGGATTTTTGCATTTTGATGACTTGCAATTACAACTAACTATAGATAGTAGGCTGCAAAGGGCAGCTCGTTCTGCACTCAAACAACAGATGGAAAAGTTTGGTGCAAAACGAGGTGGGGTAATTGTCATGGATGCAGCCGATGGTTCCCTATTAGCTTTGGTTTCCCAACCTAGCTATAATCCCAATCAATATTCTAAAGCCGATATTTCACTGTTTAAAAACTGGACAGTAGCAGATCTATACGAACCAGGCTCAACTTTTAAACCCTTAAATGTCGCGATCGCTCTCGAAAATGGTGTAATTAGACCAGACGATACATTTAACGATCCTGGATCGATTCAAGTAGCTGACCGCATTATTAAAAATGCTCAAAATAAAAGCTACGGAAGGATTAATATTGCTCAAATTCTGCAACATTCCAGCAATATTGGCATGGTGCAAATTATCCAAAGATTACAGCCCAATATTTACTACAACTGGCTAGAACGCTTGGGTTTAGGTCAAAGCGTCGATACAGATTTGCCTTTTGAAGTTGGTAGTCGCCTGAAAAGCCAAGAAGAATTTATTTCTTCACCCATTGAACCTGCAACCACTTCCTTTGGTCAAGGCTTTTCCTTAACACCATTACAGTTAGTACAAATGCATGGTGCTTTAGCTAATGGCGGTAAATTAGTCACGCCTCATGTCGTCAAAGGACTAGTTGATAGCAAAGGGCAGATGCATTATTTACCAAATCGTCCCATGCCAAGGCAAATTTTCTCACCTGCAACCACCCAACGGGTAGTAGAAATGATGGAAACTGTGGTTTCGGAAGGGACTGGTAAAGTAGCACAAATTCCTGGCTATCGCATCGCAGGTAAAACAGGTACAGCCCAAAAAGCAAGTGCTTCTGGTGGTTACCAAGTAGGTGCAAGAATCACGAGTTTTGTGGGAATTTTACCTGTAGAAGCTCCCCGTTATGTGGTTTTAGCCTTGGTAGACGAACCGAAAGGAGAAAATGCCTATGGTTCCACCGTTGCAGCACCAATTGTCAAAGCTGTCATGGAAGCCTTGATTCCCATTGAACAAATTCCCCCAAGTTCACCAGTGAATCCAGTACCAGCTGATACGGGGAATTGATTGGGGGGTAATGGGTAATGGGTAATGGGTAATGGAAATTTCTGCTCTGCTTCCTCTACTTCCTCTGCACCCCTGCTTCCTTATCCCCCTGCTTCCCCAGTCCCTAATCCCCAGTCCCCGATCCCCACATTATATGGAGTAATTTCGGCAAGGCGATCGCCTTCATTGCCATAAGTTAAATAAATGCTCAAATAACTATCTGGTTGGTAAGGCATTCTTTCTGACCACTCAATGGCGACAATTCCCGGTGTCACCTCCAAGCCTTCCCAGTATGTTTCTAAGTTTAAGGCGGCAACTTCTTGTGGTTCTAAACGATAGAGATCCAAGTGATAAAGGGGTAGCCGTCCTTCTATATATTCATTAATAATTGTAAAAGTAGGACTGACAATAGACTCAGTAATTCCCAAACCCTGGCCTATTCCTTGCACTAAGGTAGTTTTGCCAGCGCCTAAATCACCTTCTAGTAAAATTACACTGCCAGCATGAAGAGATTGTCCTAAAGCAATACCCAAATTTCGGGTTGCTTCTGCATTGGCCAGGATAATTTTGATTTTATCTGCCATGATGCGCTCCACTGTACCACCGCAATAAAACTCGTGCTAGTTTCTGGGGATTGTGTCGCACACAACCTGTTTCATCTTCAAATAAAATGTTAGCTGGGACAATTCTACGTCCTAGTTCGGTAACAGCTTCGCGATCAAGGAAGACAGGATGGGAATTTTGTTGAGCGTAGCGAATGAGTGACTTAGCTGAGGGGGATTTTTTATGTACCAGCACAGCATCGAAGAGCCGTCTTCCTCCTGTAGATGCATCAATAGCTCTGATATGGTCAGAAACAGTATAGCCTTCAGTTTCTCCAGGTTGAGTCATAATATTGCAGACATAGATGCGGAGGGCATTTGTTTGTGCGATCGCATCTGCAATTTCTGGTACTAATAAATTCGGAATCAAGCTTGTATAAAGGCTACCCGGGCCAATAATAATATAGTCGGCTTCTTTAATTGCTCGGATTGCGGCAGGTAAGGCTGGCGGGTTAGCTGGAATACAGCCAAGTTTCACAATGCGTCCCCCAGCCTTGGGAATGCTAGATTCCCCTTCAATACGGCGACCATCGGCTAATTCTGCCCACAAACGCACATCACTGAGAGTAGCTGGTAAAACTTGTCCTCTGACTGCCAGGACTTTAGAACTAGCTGCCACAGCCCGTTCTAAATCCCCAGTAATATCACTCATTGCGGTTAAAAATAAGTTACCAAAACTATGGCCATTTAAACCATCTCCAGCCCGAAAGCGATATTGAAATAATTCTGTGAGTAATTTTTCTTCATCTGCTAACGCTGCTAAACAGTTGCGAATATCCCCTGGTGGTAGAACGCCAAATTCTTGGCGCAAGCGTCCAGAAGATCCACCATCATCAGCAACAGTTACAATGGCCGTAATATTAGCGCTGTAAGTTTTTAAGCCCCGTAGCAAAGTAGAAAGACCTGTACCACCACCAATTACCACCATTTTTGGCCCCCGGTATAAGCGGTGATGTGCCAACAGCACATCAATTAATTCTTCTTCACCTTCTGGTCTTAATACCTTAGTAATTGAGCCGACAGTGCGGGTTTGTCCCCAAAGCAGCAATAGCAAGCCACACAGTAGTACCAAAGGGCCACTAATATAGTTGGGTAAGAGGTCAGAAAGAAAGCTCAGAAACCCCTTAAGTAACTCTATAGTCCAAAAAATTGGGGTCAGCTTAATCCAAATAGCTAACCCCAAACTCGCCAGCAATACCCCTCCAACACTGATAAGTAACCAACGTTTAACCGATAAACCTGGGGATAACCACTTAAACCATTGGTTGACGCGATGGGAAGTGCGGCCGCGTGACTGCTGTTGCAGAGAATTAATTGCTTGTCTAAAAAAACCGATTGACATAGCTAGTTGGGAGCAGTGGGACAAATAATAATTAACAGAAAATGTAACTAAGTGGTTTAAATACCAAGTATAGACTTATGAAAAATTTTCATCTCTATAGACTTTGAGTAAATCATCAAAGTTGCCAGCATTTACCCTCAGATCACAGTTTATTGAGTAAAAGCGAATTTAATGGAAAAACGGATTTTAGGATTAGATCCCGGATTAGCGATTTTAGGATTTGGGGTAATTAACTGCAAAAAAAATGAAGCCAAGATTCAAGACACAACCGTCCAGATGGTTGATTTTGGCGTAATCAGTACACCCGCAAATGCGGAGATGGGACAACGGCTGTGTACCTTATTTGACGATTTGCACACCCTGATGGAAGAGTTGCAACCTGACTTAGTTGCGATCGAGAAGTTATTCTTCTATCGTATGTCAAGTACTATTCTGGTTGCACAAGCACGGGGTGTAATCATGTTAGCTTTGGCACAGCGTCGTCTCCCGTATGTAGAGTTTACCCCGGCCCAAATTAAACTAGCGTTAACGGGATATGGTAATGCTGAAAAGTATGAAGTGCAAGAGGCAGTGGCAAGAGAGTTAAATTTGGAGGATATACCTAAGCCAGACGATGCCTCAGATGCCCTAGCTGTAGCCTTAACCGCGTGGTTTCAAGTTTAACTTTGTATAAAAATAATATAGTTGGAAACTAATTCGTATATTGTAAACTAACACAATATTTACGTAAAAATCTTATACTTAAAATTTTAAATTTTCAGTAGGAATTTAACAAATAAATTTTAGTTTCCAACTTTATTATTGTTTACAACTGAATAAGTTCAGAGTTAAGGCTTTAATCCTCAATTGTGAACCACTGTAAATGCAAAATTGTTTCAAAAAAAATTACTCAAGATTGAGAATAATTAGAGATTGAGTTACTTTTCAGATAACCCAATCTCCGTTTAGAGCGCGAAACTAAGCCCTCAAGACTAAATTTCTAAGCGCTAAAGTACTTCGCTACTGGATGGTAAGTAATAATCGCCGTTGTAGACTGCTCGGGATAAAGCTGCTCACTTTCATCCATATACAATTTAATCCTGTTAGTCTCCAACAATGATAGTTGCTTGTACTGATCCTGAATATTCGGACAAGCAGGGTAGCCGAAACTATACCGGGAACCACGATAACGCTGTGCAAGGATATCTCGAATATTATCCGGTTCCTCAGCCGCAAAACCCAATTCCCTACGAATGCGGGCGTGTGTCCATTCTGCCAAGGCTTCTGCTACTTGCACCGCTAAACCATGAAAATACAAATAATCAGTATATTGATTATCTGCAAATAACTTTTGGGCGTATTCTGTTGCAATTTCACCTACAGTTACAGCCTGCATGGGGAAGACATCAATAATTCCCGAATCTTTTGGTGCAAAGAAATCTGCAATACACAGCCGCTTCAAAGATTTCTGCCGAGGAAATTCAAAACTTGCTTTTACCTCTGCATTCTCTGCGCCTCTAGAATTCGGATTGTAAACATACAAAGTATTACCCTCAGATTGACAAGGAAAATACCCATAAATTATTTGAGGATGCAGCAGATTTTCATTAATAATTAGCTGTTTCCAATGTTCTAAAATGGGGTAAACTTTCTCAGCTAAGAAAGCTTGATATTCTTCCTTAGTTTGCTCTTTTGGTTTACGGAATTGCCATTGTCCCGCAATTAATGCTTGCAAATCCATATACCAGAATATTTCCTCTAAAGAAATATCTTCAGACTGTAACAACTTGGTTCCCCAAAAAGGTGGAGTCGGACGTTCAATATCCACTGCCACAGCTTCAGAACGTCTAGTATCAATTTCAGTGCTGAGTGTTGAATGCTGAGTTTTGAGTTTTGAGGTTTGAGTTTTGGCAGAGGATTCTTGAACAACAGATTCATTAGTGACGACTTCATCTAAAAATCCTTGCAAATCATCCCAATTAGCAGCAGCTTTGGCTGGCATTAGTTTATCCATGAAATGCAAATCAGAGAATGCATCTTTGCCATAAACTACTTTACCTTTGTAAGTATTTTGGCAATCTTCATGCACAAATTTTGGAGTCAGCGCTGCACCACCTAAAATTACGGGGACTGTAATTCCTTTTTCGTTGAAAACCTCTAAGTTTTCTTTCATGAAGGCGGTAGATTTTACTAGCAAACCACTCATGGCAATACAATCAGGTTTGTGCTGTTCGTAGGCTTGAATGATGCTTTCTACTGCTTGTTTAATACCTAAGTTAATGACTTTGTAACCGTTATTAGAAAGAATGATATCCACTAAGTTCTTACCAATGTCGTGAACATCACCTTTAACTGTGGCAATAATGACGGTTCCTTTGGCATTATTTCCAGCTTCCGATTTTTCCATGAAAGGTTCGAGGTAAGCTACTGCGGATTTCATGGTTTCGGCTGACTGCAAGACAAAGGGTAGCTGCATTTGTCCGGAACCGAACAACTCACCTACCACTTTCATCCCATCCAAGAGAAAGGTGTTGATAATTTCTAAAGGCGGATAGCTTTCTAAGGCTTTTTTCAGTTGTGTTTCTAAACCAATGCGTTCGCCGTCAATAATATGACGCTTCAAGCGTTCTTCAATGGGGAGATTTTGATCAACGCCTTTATCGCGTTTTGTCGTCACTCCCGCAAACACGGTGGTAAGTTCTCCCAAAGGATCGTAAACGCAGACATCACCCTCAAACCGCCGTTCATCATAAATTAACTGCTGACAAATTTCTTGATGGCGTGGTTCAATCTTGGCGAGTGGTAAAATCTTGCTAGCACTGACAATGGCTGCATCCATACCCACGCTCATCGCTTCGTGTAAAAACATCGAATTGAGCACAATCCGGGCGGCAGGGCTAAGACCAAAGGAGATATTAGAAACACCTAAAATTACATGACATCCTGGCAATTCTTGGCGAATGCGGCGAATTGCTTCAATTGTAGCTTTACCATTGGCTCTATCTTCCTCAATCCCTGTAGAGATAGGTAAAGCTAAGGTATCAAAGAAAATTTCCTCGGGAGCAATACCATATTCTACAGCTTGACGATAGGCACGTTGAGCGATCGCAAATTTTTTCTCGGCGGTGCGTGCCATGCCTTCTTCGTCAATTGTGCCAATTACTACCCCAGCACCATATTTCTTCGCTAATTCCAACACCTTAAAGAAACGCGGTTCGCCATCTTCGTAGTTGGTGGAGTTAAGTAAACATTTACCACCAGCGACTTTTAACCCCGCTTCCATCTTTTCCCATTCGGTGGAATCAAGCATTAAAGGTAATGTCACATTATTGACAATGCGCGAAACTAGTTCGTGCATATCTCGGACACCATCACGTCCGACATAATCGACGTTCACATCAAGGACATGAGCGCCTTCTTTAACCTGCGCCCTCGCCATTGAAACGAGTCCATCCCAATCTTCAGCGTTCAACAACTCGCGGCATTTTTTGGAACCACTGGCGTTGAGGCGTTCGCCCACAATTAAGAAAGAGTTATCTTGCTCGTAGGGCTGAGTGGTGTAAATTGATGCTGCTGCTGGTTCTAAGCTAGGCTGTCTAACTTTCGGCTTTAGTTCTTTGGCAATTTCTGCTAATTGTTGAATGTGTTCTGGACGTGTCCCACAGCAACCCCCAATCACTTGGACACCCAAATCTTCAACAAAATGCATCAAAGACATCCGTAATTCCATCGGTGTCAAACGGTAGTGTGCTTTACCACCAACGTTTTCAGGTAACCCCGCATTAGGAATACAAGAAACGGTAAAAGGTGAATGTTCTGCCAGATATTTAATATGTGGCTTCATCAAATCTGGGCCAGTAGCACAGTTGAGACCAAGAACATCAATGGCGTAAGGTGCCAAAATTGTCAGGACAGCACTGATTTCAGTTCCTACCAGCATCGTCCCCATACTTTCCATTGTCACCGATACCATCAACGGACGGCGATCGCCTTTTTTGGCAAATACTTCTTCAATCCCGTTGAGTGCGGCTTTAATTTGCAGCACATCTTGGCAAGTCTCGACAAGAAATAAATCAACTCCGCCATCCCACAGCGCTTCTGCTTGTTCTGCAAAGGCTGTTTTTAAGGTGTCAAAGTCGATATGTCCCAAAGTGGGGAGTTTAGTTGTGGGGCCAATAGAACCAGCCACGAACCGGGGTTTTTCTGGCGTAGAAAATTCGGCTGCTACACTCTTGGCTAATTCTGCGGCTTTCTTGTTCAGGTAATATGTCTGATCCGCCAAGTCATATTCTGCCAAAACAATCGAAGTCGCACCAAAGGTATCCGTTTCAATGACATCTGCACCCGCAGCCAGAAAATCACGGTGAACTTTAGCGACAGCTTCGGGTTTAGTATGAATGAGGTATTCGTTACAACCTTCATACTGCGGCCCACCGAAATCTTCAGCCGTCAGGTTTTGGGTTTGCAGATTAGTACCCATTGCACCATCAAAGACAATCACCGGCGCATCTGGACTATGCAAGCGTTCAAGAAAAGACTGAGTAATATTTGCCATGCGGAAATTAATTAGTCCTGTATTATTTAGACCTAACTTAATTATTTTCTAAAATTTACAAATTTTCGGCAGGCTGGAATAAAATCAGACTTTGTTGGGCATGGGGCATGGCGCATGGGGCATTGGGCATGATAATAGGTAATAGGTAATGGGTAATAGGTAATTGGATTTGTCATCTCCCCAGTCCCCAGTCCCCAGTCCCCAGTCCCTAATCCCCAGTCCCCAATCCCCAGTCCCCAATCCCCAGTCCCCAGTCCCTAATTCTCCTCATACTGCGATCGCTCCCGTATCCAATCTAATAAAATCGGATTGACTAATTCTGGTGCTTCGTCTTGGGGACAATGTCCTACGCCTTCGAGGGGAATGAACTTTTGAACTTGGGGGTAGTTGGCTAATTCTCTACCTAAAGCTATTGGTTCCCAAGGGTCGGCTGTTCCCCAAATCATAATTGCTGGACAGGGTAGTACAGGTAAAAGGTCTTCTGGTAAGGGGCCTGTAGAATAACTGGTAAAAGCTAAAAATACTGCTACTGCACCCGGATCTCTGGCGGGTGCGGTTAAAATATCTACTAACTCGTCTGTTACCGCCTCAGAGTTAGCGTAGGCTTGTAAGAGAATTTTCCTGACGGTTTTTGGTTGAGCAACTTGATTAAAAAAGAATTCGCCAATTGGTTTGATAGATAATAAGCGCTGAAGCAAGGGTGCGCCAACACGACGCGACCAAGGTAAAGTTGCCCGTTTGCGATCGTGTAATAATCTCAATGAGCAGTTGAGCAATGCTACCCCTAGGGCTATTTCTGGGTTGCTAACTGCTGCTTGCATAGCCACAATACAGCCAATAGAATTTCCTACCAAAAACGCGGGCCCACCTACCACCTCGCGACAAAAATCTGCTACTTGCTGTCCCCAATTTTCCAGAGTATAAGCAATTTTTTCACCTGGTTTGGGTTTAGCGGAACCACCAAAGCCAATTAAATCAATGGCATAAACACGGCAATTTGCAGCTAATACGGGAATATTGTGCCGCCAGTGCCACCAAGAGGCTCCAAAGCCATGTATCATCACAACTGCTGGCCCAGCACTTCCTTGAGTTTGATAGGAAATGGAGAATTCTTGCCAAATCCAAGTTTTAGTTGCGGTAAATCCATTGATAGAAGTCTTCATGAGCAGTTTGTGAAATAGAACTTACTAAATGCTGGAACCAGACCTAGTAGTACGCCAAGTTGCCTTGCCGGGGGAAAGGAGAAAGGTTTTTGTCCCTTACCCTTTTCCCTTTAACCTTTACCCAACCTCCACCTAACATTTTTGGGTTAGCAGACTACTACATTGTTTTGCCATTGCCATCTTTGTTGAATTTTGATAAAAATCTTGAAGTTTTGAAAATAATTAGATTCTATATGCAGGAGCAGAGAAAACACTGTGAAACCTTTAACAGACAGCATATTTTGCTGGTGACGGTGTACTGTTGCTATTGATGATACTTTATATTTCTTCATACTATAGATTGTTTGCCAGATAAATATTTCCTCTTGTCTGGTCTATCAAAATTCTCCAGTTTGATATCGAAGGCGCTACTTTGAGTGTTAGAGCTAATTTTTATTTAATCTAGTATTTACACTTAAGTAACAAGTGCCTAGAAATACTGATTTTGATGTATATTCTGATTGAAGAGTATCAGTAGATTTTCATAATTCAAATCAGGTTATTTTCATTTCTTGATAAATAAAGATAATTATAGGCTTATACTTTCCTCAAAGCTTGGTTTAGTGAGGTCAGATAAATAATTGCTTTTATGGTTGTACGCAGTATAATGATCAGAAATTGCTATTTAAAGTCACTACAGCTATGAGTATTGACGCTAAATTTATATTCTTAGCAAGTTTAATTGAGAAAATAGCAGATAGAAGTTAATTGACCAGCAAGATGATTATTTAAGTGTTTTGTGAACTCAAAGCCAGCAATCAGTTATAGCAAATAACTAAAATAATTGAGTAAATTCTAAGAATATTGCTTTCACAACGAATTTTAGCAATAAGTAGTTACACAAAATTAATTACACAATGTCATTGCGAATGTAGCGTTCGCGTAGCGTCCCGTTCGCGTAGCGTCTCCGTCAGGAGAAGGGAAGCGAAATGAAGCAATCGCAAGGGCTGGGATTGCTTCTCTTCGAGACGCTACGCGAACGCTTCGCTCGCAATGACTGTAAATATTTTTGTTTAGGTACTTACCAATCAAAGCTTGAATTGCAGGTTATGCCTTGATTTTCAGCCTTTAGGGGTTTAAACCGATATCCAATGATTAGATTTATTGAGTAATTGCGTGAAAATTCTCATGCCATTAGCAAGAATTTATGGGAATTCTTACCCGTAGTAGATTCAGTAGTTTCCCAATTTACGATAACTAAATTCATTTATAAAATTATTGCATATTAAGCATCTGCCAAGGAGTCGTTTGCAACTAGGAAAGTGACGCGAAATTTGACGAATTTTTTTTGTTGCTATTACCTCCGTTCTAGAAAAAAATGACTATACTTGAATCAATTGATACTCCTGTTGGAAGTTATGCACCGGACTTTGAGTTGCCAGGGATTGACAATCAGGTACACCATCTGAGCCGTTATCTCAACAAGTTCCGTGCAGTTGCTGTAATTTCAATGTCTAACCATTGCCCTTATGTAAGCTTATATTTAGGTAGACTAAAAAAGATGCAGGCAGAATTTGCCAACATCGGTTTTACACTGATAGGTATGAACGGTAGTGCAACTTTTGGGCATCCAACAGAAAGTTTTGAAAATATGAAAGTTTTTGCCCAGCGTCACCAATTAAACTTTCCTTATCTGTGGGACCCTACCCAAGATGTGACTCGCAGCTTTGGTGCCAATAAAACACCGATGGCTTTTTTAATAGATAATACAGGTATTGTTTGCTACAAGGGGCTAATTGACGATCACCCCGAAAGCCCCCTAGATGTCGGACAAGATTATTTAAAAAAAGCGATCGCATCGCTACTGAAAGGCCATAAAATATATCCACCAGAAACTGAGGCAGTAGGTACTTCAATAATGTGGCGTAACTAGACACAGATAGTCCCTGTACTGTTATCTTAAGTTGGAGGCAATTGCAACTTTTTCGACAAAGCGTAACTTCATGGGAACGAATTACCGACGGGTTTTACTTAAACTGAGCGGTGAAGCTTTAATGGGCAATATGGGCTATGGCATTGATCCAGAAGTGGTCAAGGAAATAGCGCAAGAAGTAGGAGAGGTGGTAGCCACTGGCGTTCAGATCGCGATCGTCGTTGGCGGCGGCAATATTTTTCGAGGCGTGAAAGCGGCTTCGGCGGGGATGGATCGGGCAACCGCTGACTACATCGGAATGATTGCCACGGTAATGAATGCCATGACGCTGCAAGATTCGTTAGAACGAATGGGGATACAGACTCGCGTGCAAACAGCGATCGCTATGCAAGAATTAGCTGAACCTTATATTCGTCGTCGTGCCATCCGTCATCTTGAAAAAGGGCGGGTGGTTATTTTTGGCGCTGGTTCTGGAAATCCCTTCTTTACGACTGATACTACTGCCGCATTAAGAGCCGCAGAAATCGACGCAGAAGTGATTTTTAAAGCCACCAAGGTAGACGGAGTCTATGATGCTGACCCCCATATCTATCCTGATGCCAAACGTTACACCAGCCTCACCTACGCCCATGTTTTGGCTCAAGATTTGCGGGTAATGGATACTACCGCGATTGCCTTGTGTAAAGAAAATAATATCCCGATTCTTGTATTTGACTTAACGATGCGAGGTAATATCCATCGGGCGGTCATGGGAGAATCGATCGGCACCCTTGTGGGAGGTTCTTGTGAAATTAGCTGAAGCTGAGAGTACTATGCAAAAGACTGTTGAGGCAACTCAACGGGCTTTTAACACGATTCGTACTGGCCGTGCCAATGCCAGCCTATTAGATAAGGTATTAGTAGAGTATTACGGTACGCCTACTCCCTTAAAATCACTGGCAAATATCAGTACACCTGATGCCTCAACCATTCTCATTCAACCTTACGATCGCAGTAGCTTGAATATTGTGGAAAAGGCAATTTCCCTGTCAGACGTGGGTTTAACCCCCAGCAACGACGGTTCTGTAATTCGGCTGAATATACCGCCCTTGACAAGCGATCGCCGTAAAGAACTAGTCAAAATTGCTGCCAAGTATGCAGAAGAAGGTCGTGTTGGTATTCGCAACATCCGCCGCGATGCTTTAGATTCTATTCGCAAACAGGAAAAAAGTGCAGAAATTTCTGAGGATGAAGCTAGAGACCAACAAGATAAACTGCAAAAAATAACTAACAAATATACTGCCAAAATCGACGAATTATTGGCAGAAAAAGAAAAGGACATTTCGACTGTCTAGGGAAATGGTAATGGGTAATGGGTAATGGGTAATGGGTAATGGGTAATGGGTAATGGGTAATGGGTAATCAAGAAAATAACTCTTGACCCTTGACTCTTAACTATTAAAAACATCCAACCACAGATATTCATCGATTTTCATTGATTTATATCTGTGGTTTTAATTTGATATGTTTTGATTATTAATAACCTGGGAAAATTTAGTATCTCTGAAGTTTGCCCCAGTAGTTATGGCATCATTGAGAATTGCACCATCCATCTTGGATAAATATAGATTTGCCCTCTGCAAATTAGCTCCAGAAAGATTAGCCCCAGATAAATTAGCTGCGCTGAGGATGGCTTCTTTAAGATTAGCACCGGATAGGTTAGCCCCGGATAAATTGGCTGCGCTGAGGATTGCTCCTTGCAAATTGGCACTACACAAATCAGCGCCAGAAAGATTAGTTTGGTAAAGGTTTGTTTGTGCTAAATTTGCTTGAGCTAGTTTCGCCCCACTGATGTTGGTGTGGCTCAAATCTAGTTGCTCATTTTCCCAATCTTGTTCAGCATTTCTGCTAGCAATAACTGTTAAAGCTGCTTGAATATCTGCACGTATTGTAGTGGTATTGCTTTTAATTTCTGTTTTAGGCAAACTAGAAGCATTATTTCGCACAAAATTAGTTAGAGCTTTCATTATTTGCCAGTGAAGTTTTGGATCTGCTTGGGCAATTTTGGCTAAATTATCAAATACAGTTAAACTAATTTCTAAGTCTTCTTGCTCAAGTTGTGCGATTGCTAATTTGAAACTCTCCTTATTAGAAATATTATTATTTGTTAAGATGTTTTTTTGATTATTACTGAGCGCTATAAAAATTCTCTCTAAAAAATTTATATTTTTAGTATTCCAATTTTTGGCACTTTGGTAAGCAGTTACAAATACTTTTAACATACCCAAGATAATTTTGAATAATTGAATATTCAGATAAAAAACAATATAACTGCTATGAGATTATATCATGAATTATGCAAAAGGCTATTAATTGCTTTAATTTAGCAATAATCAGTAATATATATTAGGAATTATATGTATTTTTTGCAAATTTAGGTATACCGTTATTCCTACTTCTATTTTCATCGTTTCCTTTCTAAACAAGTCTTTTTAGGAATCTAGTTAGATGGCTATACGTAGTAGACTTAGTAAATTATTTCCACTGAATAAATTTAATTTAGAGCAACAATATTGGTCGTTAAATAGCTTAATGCCCCGTCAATCAATTTGGGATTTTGGATTTTAGATTAGACAAATACGAAACTAACCAAATGCAGCTAAATAAACAGCCCATATTGAAAAAGTTAGTATTGATTGGTGGTGGTCACAGCCATGCAATTGTGTTGAAGATGTTTGGCATGAAACCTCTCCCTGGTGTGCATTTGAGTTTGATTACTATGAACTCAGATACACCATATTCAGGAATGTTACCAGGACATATTGCTGGTTTCTACACCCACAATCAATGCCATATTGACTTACAACAATTAGCT
The DNA here is from genome assembly GCF_025677855.1 of Tolypothrix sp. PCC 7601. Classification (NCBI taxonomy): domain Bacteria; kingdom Bacillati; phylum Cyanobacteriota; class Cyanophyceae; order Nostocales; family Tolypothrichaceae; genus Tolypothrix; species Tolypothrix sp. PCC 7601. Next base: position 4,594,713 of record NZ_CP064879.1, on the reverse strand, counting down.
AAATTTACTCAAGCACAATTATATATTGACCAAGTTGTGGGTTTAGATTTGCAAAACAATCTAGTAATTTGTGCTAATCACTCGCCGATAGAATTTGATATTTTATCTGTTGATATTGGCAGCACGCCAGCCAAAATATCTGTATCAGATGGAGCAGAATATGTAATACCAGCTAAACCAGTGGCGAAACTCTTAGAACATTGGGATGAATTACTCAAAAATGTCAGAGAAAATCCCCAACAAGCCTTCAAGATTGCGATCGCAGGTGGTGGTGCTGGGGGTGTAGAGTTGGCGCTGGCGATGCAAGCACATTTACAGCAGATTGTCGCACAGTCGGGGATGCTGGAGGTTCATTTATTCCAACGCGATCGCGAACTTATGCCTAAGCATCATTACTCAGTGCGGCAGCTAGTTGAGCAAATTCTCACCCAACGGGGGATAAAACTACATTTAGGAGAAACTGTCACTCAAGTTGCGCCTTTAACAGAGAAGAGAAATCCAGATATTTTGCAAATTAAATGTACATCTGGGTTGACAGTAGAGTGCAACAAAATATTCTGGGTAACCCAAGCATCTGCACCACAGTGGTTAAAAACAACCGGATTGGGAACTGATGAGCAAGGCTTTATTTTAGTAGATGATACATTGCGATCGCTCACCCACCCTCATGTATTTGCAGCAGGTGACATTGCCACAATGGTGAATCATCCTCGTCCTAAAGCTGGGGTATTTGCTGTACGTCAAGGTAAGCCTTTGTTTAAGAATTTGCGGCGGTTTTTACAAGGTAAGCCTCTGCAACCCTATATACCCCAGAAACAATATTTGAGTTTAATTGGTACAGGCGATGGAAAAGCTATCGCTACTAGAGGCGCATTTACCTTACCACCGCATCAACTATTGTGGTTTTGGAAAGATTGCCTTGACCGTCGCTTCATGGAAAAATTATTGGTTTAGCACTAAGGGACTTCCAAGTAAACAAATATTCCCGAACTGACTGAGAACAGTCAACAGTCAACAGTCAACAGTCAACCGTCAACGACTTCAACGGAATAATTTATTTTTTGGAGTTCCCTAACAGGTAATTCTTTACCAGAATTTCTAGCAGATGCAGCACGTGGAGTTCCCGTGTGGCTAAAAAGTTATGCTGTTTTAGGAATAACCTTGAGTGTTTTAGTCTTGGCAATTACATCCTTACGTCAATTGAAAGCTGTGGGAGTAGCGTCTTTGCAGGAGAAGTATGAAAGATGAACTGTGGAATATTAGGATTAGTTGATTGATGCTCAATTTTAAAACTAGCTTTATTTTATTGTTTGTTATTTGTTTGGTGGCTACAGGCGCAACAGCCTATTATTTAGGGGGAATTAATCCTGCCATAATTCAGTCTTGGTTGAAAAACTCTGGAATTTGGGCACCTGTGACTTATGTGGTGATTTATGTAGTTGCCACAATTCTAGTTTTGCCTTCCACAGCACTGAATTTAACTGGGGGAGCAATTTTCGGCCCTTGGTTAGGGACATTTTGGACAAGTGTAGCAGCAATTGTGGCCGCGATCGCTTCTTTTGTATTTGCCCGGACAATTGGGCATGATCTGGTTGCTAAAAGACTGGCTGGACGTTGGCAAGCAATTGATGCAGAAGTGCGCGCAGGCGGAATTTATTATATGTTTGCCATTCGCCTAGTGCCAATTATGCCCTATGGTTTGGTGAATTTTGCTGCGGGTTTGACTTCAGTTAGCTTTAAAGATTATCTAATTGGCACAGCTTTAGGAACCGTACCAGGGATATTACCATTTGTTTTACTAGGTAGTTCTGGCATTAAAGCAATCCGCACCGGAGAAGTGCTACCACTGATTGGTGCTTTGGCATTGCTGGGAATCCTCGTTGCGGGATCTACTTGGTATCGCCGTCGTCGTAGTTTTCCATCTCAGAAGTTTAATTTCCCCTTTCGTCGCAAACGTTAAGTGAACTATGCTACCTAAGTATTCTTTTATAGTGCCGATTTATAACGAAGAAGACAACATAGAAGAAATGTATCGCCGCATTTCCCAGGTGATGAATCGGATGGACGGTGAGGTAGAGTTATGTTTGGTGAATGATGGTAGTCGCGATCGCTCTTTACAAATGATGCGCGATTTACATCAAAAAGATCCGCGTGTGGTTTACTTAAGTTTGGCGCGAAATTTTGGTCATCAAATTGCTGTGACAGCCGGGCTAAATTTTGTGCGGGGACAAGTTGTTATCATTCTCGATGCCGATTTACAAGATCCACCAGAGTTAATTCCAGATATGGTGGAAAAATGGCGGCAAGGATATCAAATTGTTTATGCCCAACGCATCCAACGCCGTCAGGAAGGGTGGTTTAAGCGCTTCACGGCCTATGCTTTTTACCGCATTCTCAAACAACTTGCAGATGTAGATATTCCTACAGATACCGGGGATTTTTGTTTATTAGATCGTAAAGTTGTAGACTTGTTGAATTCCATGCCAGAACGCAATCGCTACATTCGCGGCTTGCGTGCTTGGGTTGGTTTTAATCAAATTGCTATTAAGTTTGAGCGAGATCCTAGGTTTGCAGGTGATGTGAAATATACATTTCGCAAGTCTCTGGCATTGGCTATTAATGGACTCGTTTCTTTTTCTAAAGTACCTCTGCGGCTGTCAACTTATATGGGCTTTTTCGCGGCGCTAGTTTCACTTTTTATGAGTGTAATGGTTTTATACTGGCGACTTATTGAACCCCATTCTCCCCTAACAGGAATGGCGATTATATTAATGGCTATTTTCTTTTTAGGCGCAGTGCAATTGGTTAGTATTGGAATCTTAGGTGAATATATTGGGCGGATTTATGAAGAGGTAAAAGAAAGACCACTTTATACCTTGGCAGAAGTAGCAGGTTTTCATGAAGACAAATAATCATCAAGGTTGTCATTTGTCATGTGTTATTGGTCATTTGTATTAATAAAGGACAAATGACAGTCTCAACCAAAAAATCTGTAACGCTGAATGCATATTAGCTTACCAAAAAATATCATCGCTATATCGCTATACACGCAAACTTGATGTCAGTAAGCTGAGGCTTTTCGCCGATAGCTGAGTAGGGTATTGGCAAAACTGAACATATTACTATTGGAATCTGCATCTCCCTGTGGTCAAATAAAGAGGATTCCAAAAGACATAATTTTTCATCCATGAAAAAACCTGGTGCTTTAACAACTACATTTTTAGCCAGCGTTACCATACTCCTAACAGCCTGTGGTGGTGGTAATAATGGTACAAATGTAGGCAATACTTCCCCAACTCAAACTGCAAATAATACTGGCTCAACAACGAATTCATCAGGTGCAATTCCAATAGGAATTGCTTTTGCTCAAACTAGCAATGTAGCGTTACTTGGCCAAGAACAAGTCGCCGGGGCTAAAATTGCTGAAAAGTATTTTAATAATAAAGGTGGTATTAACGGCACTCCAATTAAATTGGTGTTTCAAGATACTAGCGGTGATGAAGCAGGAGCAATTAACGCCTTTCAAACTTTAATTAATAAAGACAAAGTTGTCGGTATTGTTGGGCCTACTTTATCACAGCAAGCTTTTAGTGCTGACCCTGTTGCCGAGCGTGCAAAAGTACCAGTGCTAGCAGCCTCGAATACTGCTAATAAAATTCCCGAAATTGGTGATTATATTGCTCGTGTATCGGCACCTAGTTCTATTGTCGCTCCTAATTCGATTAAAGCTGCACTCAAGCAAAATCCCAACATTAAAAAAGTTGCAGTTTTTTATGCTCAAAATGATTCTTATAGTAAATCAGAAACAGATATTTTTCAGAATACTGTGAAGGCTCAGGGCTTGGAATTGGTAACAGTACAAAAGTTTCAAACCAGCGATACAGATTTTCAAAGCCAAGCTACAAATGCGTTGAACCTCAAACCAGATTTAATCATTATTTCTGGTTTGGCTGCTGATGGTGGTAATTTGGTGAGACAATTGCGGGAACTAGGTTACAAAGGTTTGATTGTTGGTGGTAATGGACTTAATACTTCCAATATTTTTCCAGTATGTAAAGCACTTTGTGACGGTATATTAATTGCCCAAGCATACAGCCCAGAACATCCCGGTGAAATTAATTCGACATTTCGTAAAGCCTATACAGAACAATTTAAGAAAGAACCACCGCAATTTACTGCTCAAGCTTTTGCCGCAGTTCAGGTTTATGTAGAAGCACTGCAAGCTTTAGATAAAAAAAGCAAAGTGAATAACTTAGCTTTGCCACAACTGCGGAATGAATTAAATAAACAGATACTAGCTGGAAAATACAATACCCCACTCGGAGAAATTGCTTTTACTCCTGTAGGTGAGGTTGTGCAGAAAGATTTTTATGTAGCCCAAATCAAAATGGATAAAGATGGTAGTCAGGGTAAATTTGCATTTCTGAAATAGTTAATTTATGACTTTGACTCTGTTTCTGCAACAATTTTTAAATGGGTTATCCATTGGCAGCGTTTATGCAATTTTCGCCTTGGGATATACCCTGGTTTATTCCATTTTGGGCATCATCAATTTAGCGCATGGTGCAATATTTACTCTGGGTGCATATTTCACTTATGCACTCATGGGTGGTACCTTTGGATTTAATGGCTTACTCGCTAATGCTACCCTACCAATCAAATTACCATTTGCGATCGCCTTAATTTTAGGCAGTAGTTTAGCTGGTTTGGTGGGGATAGCGATGGAACGTATCGCTTTCCAACCCTTGCGCCGTAAAGGTTCTGACCCCTTACTGACGGTAGTTTCTAGCTTGGGTGTGGCGGTGGTAATCGTTAACCTCATCCAATATTTAGTAGGTGCGGAAAGCTACACATTTCCTGCAGATGCTTACGGTAATCTACCTGCTTCGATTAACTTTGGTAGTCCTGAAAACCCGATTCCTATTCGTAGCGTGCAGATAGTGATTTTTGCGGTATCTGTAGTGATTGTGGCAATTCTTACCTATTTTATCAACAGTACTAAATATGGTAAGGCAATGCAGGCGATCGCAGAAGATGCAACCACCGCCAGTTTATTAGGAATTAATACCGATGGCTTTATTGTGCTGACATTTTTTATCAGCAGTTTCTTAGCCGGTTTGGCGGGAACTTTAGTCGCTTCTAGTGTGAGTATTGCGGGGCCTTACTTTGGTATTGCTTTTGGTTTAAGAGGTTTAGCAGTGATTGTCTTGGGTGGTTTAGGTAGTATTCCCGGTGCAGTGCTAGGCGGTTTAGTTATTGGCTTAGTGGAAGCATTTGTTCCTGGTGAATATTCTGGTTATAAAGATGCTGTCGCATTTGCAATTTTGTTTGTCATGCTATTAGTTAGACCCCAAGGTTTACTCGGAAGGCGATTTATTCAGAAGGTTTAAATACTGTATGACAACATTTACTAAACAGAAATTAACTTTTGAGCAATTTCTTGAACAATGCCCAGAAGAGGGTTTTTATGAACTGGTGAATGGAGAAATTGTAGAAGTGCGTTCAACTAGAAATCATGATGATGTAGCCAACTTCCTTTTATTTGCATTTAATGATGAAATCAGGCGAATCAATCTAAATTATGTTGTTAATAACACAGCAGTATTTAAAACTAGAACTGCTGAAGGTATAGAACAAGGACATAAACCTGATGTCAGCGTCATCAATAAAGATATATGGCGCGCAAATCGCAATGCTTATTCAGCACTGGAAGAACCTATTCAGTTGGCTGTAGAAGTAACATCAACAAATTGGGAAGATGATTACATTGATAAATTGGATGAATATCAACGTTTAGGCATCAAAGAATATTGGATTGTTGATTATTTAGCAATTGGGCTAAGAGAATATTTAGGTAATCCTAAAGTTCCGACTGTGTTTATTTTTCTCTTAGATGCTAATGGCAAATACCAACGTACTCAATTTAGAGGTGCTGAAATAATCGTATCAGCGACTTTTCCCGAACTCACCTTGACAGCAGAGCAAGTACTAACAGCATAATTACAATGTTTCCCAATGAATTTCTCTCAACCTACGCTTCGTTAATTGTCTCTATGGTACTAGGGGCATTATTAGGGCTATCACTTTATCTCCCTTTGATGACTGGACAATTATCCTTAGCTAGCCCTGGATTTTATGCTTTAGGTGGATATATTGCTGCTATTTTATCTACCACAGTTTTTGCATCTAATAATAGTTCATTTCCTATTCCTCTACTATTATTAGAAATGTTAATTGCTGGTGTAGTGTCCGGTTTATTGGGCGTAGCTGTGGGAATTCCGGCGTTACGATTGCGAGGAATTTATTTAGCGATCGCTACAATTGCCTTTGTAGAAGTTCTGCGAGTTATTTCCCTTAATTTGGAGATTACAGGCGGTGCTGTAGGAATTTTTGGGATTCCTCAACCCTTCCAAAGCCAAATCGAATATTTATGGATAGCTTTGCCATTACTAATAATTGCAATGGTAATGTTTTACCGTCTGGAACGGATTAAGGTAGGTAGGGCATTTACTGCAATTAGAGAGGATGAACTAGCAGCCGGATCGATGGGAATTAACCCCACATACTACAAGGTTTTAGCATTTACATTAGGTGCAATTCTCGCAGGTGTCGTTGGTGCAATTAGCGCCCATTTTCTCAATACTTGGAATTCTCGTCAAGGGACTTTTGATGCTAGTATTATCTACTTAACTTTTGTATTAATTGGTGGTTCCAGAACTTTTTTAGGTTCGGTTGTAGGAGGAATGGTATTTACAGCTTTACCGGAAATTCTCCGAGGACTAGCTGATACAGGAGGATTACCAAATTGGTTAGCGCAATTCCTCAGAGACGGGAGATTAATTATTTTTGGTTTACTGATTGTAGTGGGAACAATCTTTTTCCCTCAAGGTTTAGTAACTCCTGATATTTTTAAAAAAGGCAAGTTGAAAAAAAAAGCAAAAAATTGATGCATAAATATGCAATAAAATATGCTTAAAATACCAGATATTTTTAATTTTCCTAACTAGTTCATAGCTCCTAATCTCTAATATGCAAACAGCCGATAACAATAGTATTGTCCTAGAAGCCAAATCTTTAACTCGCCGATTTGGTGGTTTAGTGGCTGTCAATAATGTATCTTTTGCAGTCAGAAAATATGAGATTTTTGGATTAATTGGCCCTAATGGTGCAGGTAAAACTACATTATTCAATCTGATTACTGCTTTAATTCCGCCTTCGAGTGGAGAATTAATTTATCAAAATCAAAATATTTCTCAACTACGTCCGTACAAAATAGCAGGTTTAGGGATTGCGCGGACTTTTCAAAATATTCGCTTGTTTGGTGAATTGTCGGCTTTAGAAAATGTGATTGTCGGCAGGCATTTACATACCAACAGTAGTATGATTAAAGGGGTTTTAGGATTACCACCTGCACCGAGTGAAGAATCTAAAAGTAGAAAACAAGCTTTAGAATTATTGGAGATGGTGGGATTAAGCGATCGCGCCCAAGAAAAAGCCAAAAACTTTGCTTATGGCGATCAACGTCGCTTGGAAATCGCCCGCGCTTTAGCTTTAGAACCGCAAATCTTACTCCTCGATGAACCAGCAGCGGGAATGAACCCCAGCGAAAAGCAGCAACTCAGCGAATTTATCCGCAATCTCAGGGAACGCTTCAACTTAACGATTGTGCTGATTGAGCATCATGTACCCTTAGTGATGGGATTGTGCGATCGCATTGCTGTTTTAGATTTTGGACAATTAATTGCTTTGGGTGAACCAGCTACAGTGCGGGATGATCCAGCAGTAATTGAAGCTTATTTGGGAAATGCATGAGGATTTTAACCGCAGATGAACGCAGATGAACGCCGATATGTAAATGATAAAGAAGATTTTACGATTTTAGATGTTAAAGACCTTGATGTTAATTATGCTGGTATTCAAGCTCTTAAAAATATCAATTTGACAATTAAAAAAGGTGAAGTAGTTACCTTAATTGGTGCAAATGGTGCAGGTAAAACAACCACTCTCCGCGCTATATCGAAAATTGTCAATCCTAAAAGTGGTCAAATTATTTATAGTGGCAGAAATATTACTCGCCGCCAAGCTTATGAGGTGGTGAAATTAGGTGTCGCCCATTGTCCGGAAGGACGGAGGGTGTTAGCACGGCAAACAGTTTTCGATAATTTATTATTAGGTGCTTATATTCGTAACGATCAAGCAGCTATTAAAGCCGATATTCAGCGTCAATATGAGTTATTTCCTCGGTTAGCCCAAAGACGCAATCAACTAGCAGGAACTCTTAGCGGTGGCGAACAACAAATGTTAGCGATCGCCCGTGCTTTAATGAGTAAACCACAACTCCTGCTTTTAGATGAGCCTAGCTTGGGTTTAGCCCCCGCAATTGTTAGAGAAATTTTTACTATTATTGAAAATCTCCGCGCTACTGGCGTGACAATTTTGTTAGTTGAACAAAACGCTAATTTAGCTTTGCAAATTGCTGATAGGGGCTATGTTTTAGAAGCTGGTGCTATTACTTTAACAGGTGCAGCTTCAGAATTATTGACCGATGAGCGTGTTAAAAAAGCTTATTTAGGGTAAAGATTTGGGAGACATAAGTATATGGTACATTCACCAACTAAAACCCTGACTTTGGAGGAGTTTTTACAACTCCCGGAAACGAAGCCAGCTAGTGAATATATTAATGGGCAAGTAATTCCAAAACCAATGCCACAAGGCAAACATAGTAGACTTCAGGGTGAACTAATTAGTTCTATCAATTCTTTAGTTACGCCTCAAAAAATTGCCCTAGCCTTTCCAGAATTGCGGTGTACATTTGGCGGACGTTCCATTGTTCCAGATGTCGCTGTGTTTGCTTGGGAAAGAATTCCTTTGGATGCAAGTGGAGATGTAGCTAATGTTTTTGAAACACATCCAGATTGGACAATTGAAATTTTATCACCTGACCAAAGTCAAACGAAAGTAACAGGCAATATTTTACATTGCCTCAAGTATGGTAGTAGTTTAGGTTGGCTACTAGATCCAGATGAAAAATCTGTTTTAGTCTATCCCCCAAAACAGCAACCAATACTTTTACAAGAAGAAGATGAAATATTACCAGTTCCAGATTTAATTAAGAATTTACAATTGACTGTAGGGCAATTATTTGGTTGGTTAAAGTTATAGAATATTTTAGGTGAATTAGTTCTAACCAGCTTCTAGAACGATATAATAAGCGCTGGAATAACAGTGCAAAAATTGACTACTTAACTTTTATATAACTAATAAAATTGGCATCAGTTCATATTAATACTGACGGTAGCGCTGACCTTTTTTATGATGATGGTGAGCTATTTGGCGGTCATAAAATTATTGTCTCTATTGATTGTAACGGAGTTTGTGAAGATGCTCAAATCGCAGGCTAATACTGCGTCAATAGAAATTAAAATGTATTCTTGGCTCTAAGAGATTATTTATTAAGTAAAAATAAGATTACTGTAGGGTGTGTTAGGCGCTGATTTCCAATATGATTTGTCACGTAATAACTATCTTAGCGCCTAACGCACCATCCACGCGGCGGTGCGTTACGGCTAAATTTCATTGTCTCTAAGTCTCAAATACTTTCATAGCCGTAACACACCCTACTTAAGATTTACTTTAGAAAGTCTCTCTTACTGTTAAACACTTCCGATGGCTAATTATTGAGCCGACAGTAATTAATTTATCTTGTGATTTTCTTATCTCTATTATCCCTTTGCTATACATAAGGGTAACAATTTTTCATTTAAACTATTTTCTGTTCTTGCTTTTAAGAAAAATTGATACATCTTTAATCTTCTGGAAGTGAATTAAGTTTTTACAAAAGATTACAATATTTATCATATATTTAGATTGTTAGCCCTATTGTTAAGTATCTATCTTTGTATAGATGCGAATTTTATTAGCATAAATTACTAAATCTATGAGCCAAATTATCTGGATTGCAAGACACGCTAACCGCCTCGACTTCGTTAACCCTGATTGGTTCCTCACTGCTGAACGACGCTACGATCCACCTTTATCTGACGATGGTTTTATTCAAGCCAAGCAGCTAGCTAACCGCCTCCAGAAAGAGAAAATCAGCCATATTTTCGCTTCGCCTTTTCTGCGAACAGTGCAAACAGCCAATGCGGTTGCTCAAGCGCTAGATTTACCGATTAAATTAGAAACTGGTTTGAGTGAATGGTTAAATCCGGCTTGGATGACAGAAGAACCACAAAGGCTGTCAACGTCAGCATTAGCAGAATTATTCCCCAGAATTGATGTGAGTTATACGCCGCGCATTGCTGCCAAATATCCCGAAACAAAAGAACAAGTAAGGGCACGTTCGGGACAAACGGCTAGATGTTTAGCAGTGGAAAATTACCCACAGAACATTTTATTAGTAGGGCATGGTGCTTCTGTGCTAGGGGCAGCTATGGGTTTAGTAGGAGAAATTGCTCAAGCTGAAGTTAAAGCTTCTTTATGTTCTTTAGTAAAAGTAGTGCTGCAAGACTCAGAATGGTTGTTAGAGCTGAAGGGGGATACTTCTCATTTAATGGAAGTAGAGGAAGTAATTCGATTTGTTTAAATCCCTAAGAGGATTTAAAAATCCTCGCTTCCGCTAATCTAGATACATTGCCATTTACTGAGAAAGTTACTCATTTACTTATAAGTTTTATGACATTATTACTAGCAGGAGATATCGGCGGCACAAAAACTATTCTGCGATTGAGTGAAATAGCAGACTCACCAGGAATCACGGAATCATCAGACGCACAGGCTTTACGCAATATTTATGAGGAAACTTTTCACAGTCAGGATTTTCCTGATTTAGTGCCGATAGTTCAGCAGTTCCTCGTTAAAGCCAAGTCCGCGACACCACAAAAGGCTTGCTTTGCGATCGCAGGGCCAGTGGTTCATAATACTGCCAAGCTGACAAATTTAGCTTGGTATTTGGATAGCGAACGTCTACAACAAGAACTGGGAATTGCTTCTGTTTCGCTAATTAATGACTTTGCAGCCGTTGGTTACGGCATTTTTGGCTTAAACAGCAAACATTTGGTGACTTTACAAGCTGGGAAGCCAAAACACGATGCACCGATTGCCATTATTGGCGCTGGTACGGGATTAGGACAAGGCTTTTTAATTAAGCAGGGAGAACATTATCAAGTTTTTCCCTCAGAAGGTGGACACGCCGACTTTGCGGCGCGCAACGAGTTAGAATTTCGGCTGATGAAATACTTGCTGGATAAACATGATATCCAGCGCGTTTCTGTAGAACGGGTAGTTTCTGGGATGGGAATCATCTCGATTTACCAATTTTTGCGCGATCAAAAGGTGGCTGTGGAATCACCAGATATCGCTCACATTGTGAGAACCTGGGAAGAAGAGGCAGGAAAATTAGAGAAAAGTGTCGATCCAGCTGCAACTATTGGTATTGCTGCCTTACAAAAACGCGATCGCCTTTCGGAACAAACTATACAATTATTTGTAGAAATTTATGGTGCAGAAGCCGGAAATCTCGCCATTAAACTTCTACCTTATGGCGGATTGTATATTGCTGGTGGTATTGCTCCCAAAATTCTGCCTTTAATGCAAGAGGGTAGTTTCCTATTAAACTTCACCCAAAAAGGTAGGATGCGTTCTCTCCTCGAAGAAATACCGGTATATATTATTCTCAACCAACAAGTAGGGCTAATTGGTGCTGCTTTATATGCAGCTAGGTTATAACAGCTAGTACCACTAGGCGGAATTTAAAATTCTTTCATTCAAAATTCAAATTTCCTAAGGCTTGCTTTATCAGCTTTTGTTGTCTTTTGAATCTGAACTTTATTTCCGCTTTGCTGTACTAGCAGCATCAGTGATATCCGCATCTCTGAAGCAAAAACTATGACAATCAAATTTTTATTGCCCCTATTTGCCGCCACACTTGTGTGTAGCGGATCTTTGTTGGTAGATGCACGTCAACCCAAGCCAAAGGTTACTCCCGCCAAAACCACAGTTACTCAACCTGTGCAGCCACAATGGAAGGTGTATACAGTCCCAGATGGACGCTTTAGCGTGTTAATGCCAGGAATCCCCAAAAGAGATACGCAATCGCAAAAAACCTATATGGGGGAAATCAACCTAGAAATATTTATCGCTCAACCACCAAAACAGGAAGTAGCTTATGTAGTTACTTATAATGATTTCCCCTATAGTTATGGTGAATTGGCAAACCCGCAAGCAGTCCTGAATAACGCTAGAGATTTGGCTTTAAAAACTACGAAAAGCAATTTAATTAGCCAGCGGGATATTCGTAGTACAAATGGTCATCCAGGAAAAGAAATTGAGTATATCAATTCTGGTGGTAAAGTCACTAAAAGTAGAATGTATTTTGCTCAAGGGCGCTTGTATCAAGTCATGGCAATAACTACCAGAAAACAACGCCGCAGTTTAGCTAAAACCATTAATGGTTATTTAAATTCCTTCAATGTGGTTTTAAAAGCTTGATTTTCATGTTCACAAACTCATTAATTAGTATTTGATACCCTCACGGGTATCAATACATGAGTAAAGCTTAATCGGCAGATATTAGTTATACCAATTTGAAAAAAGAACGCGACAGATTGTAGGGGCACGGCATCCATAATTTTGTCGCATATCAAATTATCTTACTGGTGCCGTGCCCCTACGGGTAATACCTTATATTTGTAGCTTTTTAATCAACCTTAACTCGTTGGTTGTGAATGCGATCGCTTTTTCTATGAATGCTCATTGATAAACAACCTTAACTCCTTGGTCACGAATGGGTTAAGGTTCTCTATGGATGAGGTAGTGTTGATAAGCAACCTTAACTCCTTGGTCACGAATGGGTTAAGGTTCTCTATGGATGAGGTAGCGTTGATAAACAACCTTAACTCCTTGGTCACGAATGGGTTAAGGTTCTCTATGGATGAGGTAGCGTTGATAAACAACCTTAACTCCTTGGTCACGAATGGGTTAAACCATGTTGGATTTTAGGTAGATAAATCCTATGTAGGGAACATCCACAATCTTTTGCTATTTTCAGTTATCTGACTATTGCCGTACCCCCATTCAATGGCATTCTTTTTTCAAAAAAGTACTAAACTGAAAACAACAAGTCCATAGCATTTGAATGTATGACGAATCGTGAAGAACTGATTCAGGAAATAGAAGAAGCTCCCGATGATATAGTTCAGTCAGTGCTAGATTTTTTAAATAGAGTAAAAGCCACACGCAAAATTCATCCCCTCGCTAAATTTGCAGGCATTTTAAGTGATGTTGAAGCAGAAGAAATAAGACAGTCAATAGTAGCAGAATGTCGGCAGGTTGATATAAATGAGTGGTGAGATTGCCCTGGATACTTCTGTGGCTGTGCGTTTTTTGAATGGAGATAGAGTGGTTGTTTCTCGGGTACTAGCATTACCAGAAGTAGTTCTCCCTACAGTCGTAGTTGGAGAGTTGCTTTTTGGTGCAGAAAATTCAACTCGTCCATTACAAAATTTACCTCGTTATCTAGAATTTATTCAGACTTGTGTAGTTGTACCATTAAGCCAAGAAACTGCAACAGTATATGCAAAAACGAGAATGGCACTGAAGCGTAAAGGAAGACCAATTCCCATGAATGATGTTTGGATTGCAGCACAGTGCTTAGAGCAGGCTTGGGTTTTAGTTACAGATGATACAGACTTTGATTATGTGGATAACTTGGTGTTAGAGCGTTGGTAATTGGTAGTATACAAATACTAAAATGCGATCGCACTCTCTTCACTACAACCAAAATGCGATCGCTATTGAGATAGTGGAAAAATTCATCAGAGGTGGGTGACCTGAGATTCGAACTCAGAACCAGCGGATTAAGAGTCCGATGCTCTACCGTTGAGCTAGTCACCCACACGAATAATGATTATAGCAAATTGCTGACGGCTTTACTAGTGCAGTCTGGGAGCAGGTTTTAAGCTCTAGGGAGTTTTACTATAAATGTAGTTTTTCCGGCTACACTTTCTACCTGAATTTTACCGCCTAAATTGGTGACCATTTTTTGCACTAATGCTAGTTCTAGTCCGGTGCCGCTATGTTTCCAGGGGTCATTTTTAGCGATGTGATAAAATGGCTCAAAAATTCTTGCTCGTTGTTGGGCAGATATTTCTAAGCCGGAGTTTTGGAAACTAATCTGCATCATATCTGCTATCAGTCGCACTGATACTGTGATGGTTTCACCAGTAGGCGTGTATTTGCAGATATGGTTAAGCAATTCTGTCACAATTCGCTCTAATTCTGTAATCTCTGTTGCTAAAGTTGGTAGTGCAGTATCAATCTTCAGCTTTAATTGTTGTTTCTGACAAGCGGTGACTTCCCGAAAAGACTCGACAATTGGGGGTAACCAGGTTTGTAAGTCGATGGGAATGAGGGTTTGGGGATCGGGTGGGGTTTGATGCTGGGTAAGTGTGAGCAAGTCTTGAATTAAGTTACTACCTCTACCACATTCGCTATGGAGTATCTGCAATAGTTGCGGCACTATGTCTTTATCTGATAGCCCTTCTAGATTAAGCATACTTTCAAGGGTTTGGGCTGCGAGATTAATGCTGGTAATGGGCGTGCGGAGTTCTTGCGCCAAAGCGCGGAGAAATTGGTGATTGAGGCGTTCAATGCTTGCTATTTCTTGCCCTTGGGTTTGGATTGTTAGATTGAGCCGCGAATTGCGAATTGCGATCGCACATTGACTGGCGATTTGCTGCACTACGCCATTTTCCCATTCATCAAATGGTTGTTGGGAAGCGCGGATCAGCCATAGATTGCCCAGCATTCCTTGGCGATCAAAAATTGGATAAGCTAGCTGAGTAATTACCTGCAATGTTGGTTGCCATCCGGGAAGAATTTCTACAGAATGCAGGGATTGTTTTTGCAATAAGCGTTGATAAACTTCCGGGAAGTCTGCAACTTGCTTGCTTACACCTTGATACAAAGGTGAACTATGGGTGTATTCATAGGCAATGGTTGCTAGGGTGCAGTCAATATCATAGAGTTCGATATGACAGCGATCGCTTTTGAGTAACTGTGCTAAATCTTGAACTACTGTTTCTAGTATTTGGCTGATATCAAGATTGTCGCGGATTTGTTCTGTGATGCGTTGCCACAGTGCTTGAAAGTCTTGAATCTTCTGTACTTGCTCTGCATACTCTTGGCGTTGCAACTCCATTTCCGCTTGCAGATTTTCTAACTGTTGCTGCAGTTCAGCTTGCTGGCTAGCAATGCCAATTTGTGCTGCTAACTGCTTGAGTAAGTCAATTTCTGCATCTCGCCATTGATGGGGTTTATCACAATACTGGGCAATTAATAACCCCCATAACTCTTGGTGTAAGAGAATTGGTACAACTAAATTCGCCCTAACTTGCAAAGAGGCGAGAAAATCTATTTGGCAAGGATGTAACCCTGCTGCATAAATGTCTTCAATAACTTGAATCCCGCCTTTTCTGTAGCGTTCTTGATGTTTAGTAGTAAAGCAAGGATCTTGGATATTTTTCCCCATTAGCGGGCCATGAGCAACTATAGTTGCTTCCGCTGCGATCGCACCAGTACCATCAGCCTGGAAGCGGTAAACTAAAACGCGATCGCAACTTAATAAATTCCGCGCTTCCTTAACTATTTGTGGCAGAATTGTCTCTAAATCTTGAGATTGGCAAATTTTTTGGTCTATATCTGCCAATAGTTGCGCTTTTTCTGCTTGCAGTTTTCCTTTGCGTTCTATCTGCTTGATTGGACTGATACTGCTACTAGTACCAATCAAGCGATAAATCCTTGAATTCGCATCTCGCAACGGTGTCAGCGTCGTACTCCACCATGTAGGAACACCTTGGAATTGCAAGCATTGTTCGTAGGAAATCGTTTTGCCAAAGCGCACGCAATCATTGTAATGCTGACGTACTTTCGCCGCATCCATAGGCGATAGTATATCCTCTGGCCTTTTGCCTTGGAGTTCTTCAGAGCTCATTCCCAGCCAGCGTTCATGAGTTGGGTTTAGTGCCACATAGCGAAAATCCCCATCTTCCAGCACATCTACTACAAAAATCGATGCCTGTCCAGAATCGTAGATGCTGAGTAGAAACTGATCGCTACTACTTTTGTCCGCATCTTTGCCGAAGAGAAAGTAAGGCGGAGATAGTGGTTTGAGTTCTACAGTTGATTCCGATTGGTTAATATTCATGCGAGAGTCCCTGTCTGGTATTACTGACTCATCTAGGCGCTCTCTCGTATAGTTACGGTCGTAAAAATTATCCTTAGCGCCTAAAGCAAAGGATTGTCAGCTTGGATCTATTGATATTTGCGTCTTTCTCTATTTCTCTTCAGAAATTACGGAAAGCCCATAAAAGTAAGCTTAACAAATCCTGCTGGTTGAAGAATAAAACATATGGGCAGGTTAGTGAAAAGTTACTCGATATTGATTTGTTAATAATTTCTTAAAGATTTTTGCATGTATTTTAAGTAAAATCAAGGACTATTGTGAATTATTGTGATTATTCTTAATAGGTGGGGCATGGGGCATGGGGCATTGGGCATTGGGCATTGGTAATGAGTAATGAGTAATGAGTAATGAGTAATGGCTATTCTCCCCTGCTTCCTCTGCTCCCTTATCTCCAGTCCCCAGTCCCCAGTCACCAGTCCCCAATCCCCAACCCCCAATCACTTCAACAACTTATAAGCATTCATCCCCGTCAAAATAGCAACCAGCAGCCAAGCGATCGCTAAACCGATAACTTCGCCTAGAAAAAACTGTGTGAGTTGACGTAAAATCAAGCCAATAGCTGAACCGATGGGCATGGCAATTGCCCAGCTAAATGCACTAATAAATATCCAGCGCCAAGCTAAAGGAACAGATTGGTAAATAGCCCACCATTGAGCGAATCCAATGACGAAACCGCCAATTAACCCAGAAAGCGCCTCATAAAGCATCCTCGTAGGGAGTAAGTCAGTTGTGGGTACAATCCAACCTATAGCACCTACACCAATAATTGCGATCGCACCCCAACCCCCCATTGTGAACAATACCCACTTCAGGTAAAAGCTGGTATTGGTGAGCATGATAGTCTGAGCTAGTGCGATCGCTAATCCGCCAATCATCGCCTGTAATATACCTAAATCTGGCTTTTCGCCAATTTCAATGAATAGCAGACTCACTAAAAAACCACTCAAAGTGGCTATTGTCCATTGCAAAGTAAAGCTAAATTGAGTTTTGACAGGTACAAATAACATCAAATTTTCTTTGGTAGGAGAATTGGTGTCGCAGCTTTGGTGTTAAACATCTCTAGAAACGCCCTGCGTCGCCTTTGGGGGGACTCTGGAGAGATATAACCCCATAAACTTTCCCAGTAGAAAAATGAGATACCATTAAATTTGCGATCGCGCGCTATCTTAACCTGTTCTTTGATTTGGGCAATCTCTACGGAATCGCGCAATGTGCCCGTTGATATCCCAATAGCTACAGGTATTTGACTGCGAGCAAATTCCACTGCTGGCTGTTCTATTTCTCTAATAAAACTATTTTTGTTATCTCGATATACCTGTAAAATCAACTCATCTATTAAACCTTTTTTTACCCAATCTTCCCAATTTTGTAAATAATATTTGTAAGCAAAAGCTTGAGAGTTGGGAGACAAAGAAATTTTTACATAAGGTTTAACTGCTTTCACAGATTGATAAATTGCTGCCATGAAATCAGTCAGTTTTTCTGATCGCCAACGCATCCATTCTGGGTTAAAAGGATTTTTTGGTGGACTTTTACCTTGGTGTTCTTGTTGGTAAAGTTCTATAGTAAAAGCATCGTAACCAAACTGTACTGGCATCCCAAAATGGTCATCAAGCTGAATTCCATCCACATCATATTTACTGACAACTTCTACAATTAGTTCTTGAATAAATTCTTGAACTTGTGGATGTAGAGGATTCAGCCAAGCTAATTTACTAACATGATTATTGCCAACTTCTTCTGGAGGAATCTCATTAATTGATTTAATACCTTCCTGCCCATTTGTTAGCCATTCCGGGTAACGTAGTGCTAATTGAGAATATGGTGGTGTCATAAACCCATATTCAAACCAAGGAACAATATTTATACCTTTAGGTTTAGCAAGTTGAATTAACTTGTCTAAAACATCTTGTCCCCCATGCATAATTTTGAGTAAAGGTTGAGTATCTGCACCTGTTACTCTTTTCGCAACTGTACTATTGTAAAAAGTATGACCTCTGTTCCAAACTACAGGATAAATAGTATTAAAGTTAAGCGCCGAAAGTTGGTTGACAGCGCGGTTAATACCCCAAGGGACAAAGAATACACCACTGGCAACATTAGTTAGCCAAACACCACGAATTTCGGTTGTAGTTGGAGGACTGGCTTTTTGGTAATAAACTGAATGAGAAGGAAGGGAAAATGCTATAAAGCATAATAATAATTCCAAACACAGCCAGTAACAAAAATAACGGCGGGCAAACCGATTCATTTATGGGCTTGACTTCGTTTTGAAGAGATAGAAGGGATAGAAGGGAAATATATAACTACAAAGTCAATCTCCAGCTTCCGGATTATGTAGTTATAGCATCAACTTTAGCAAATATCTTAAAATCAAATTTGCTCAAATTTAACTATTTTAATCTTTGAGAATAACAAACATACTCATCCTTATCAAACAGTAAATATATGCAAAAAAAGCCTGGATCAGCAGGCTTTTATACTATAGCAGTCCTCAAAGTTATTCGTCATTATTTACCAACACTAGAGTGACAAATTGCAGCATCAACTGAGATTTACATCTGCTAAAAATCATACAAATTCAAATATTTTTTGCGTTACGTAAATTATGCGGGCGCAAAGCTGCAAGTACAGATAATTGTAAGGGCAAGGCACTGCCCCTTACCCATGTACCTCATCGTAATTTCTACTAAAAATCTAGATTGACTACAACACACTTTTAATTATTAGTGCATCATGCAAAACTTTCTAAATGCTCAGTTTGCTTCATCAATCGTAATTTTCTTATAGGAATCTGATTTGATTTCTGAAAAATTTCAGTAACGCATAAAAAGCTTTGGCACTGATGCGTTACGCTATCGCTAACGCATCTTACTAGACTGACACGACTAAAATAGTGCATAAAAAAACTCTTGTGGGATGGGTGTCTCACCCGTCCAGGGCGGACAAGATGTCCACCCCACAAGAAAAATTATTGCAACATTTTAGCTGTGTCAATCCACTACCTGAACTCGGGTTGCTTTATAACTCGTAATTCTCCGGGTTTAATTACGAATTACGAATTACGAATTACGAATTACGAATTATTAAAATCTCTCAATTCCTTCAAACTTTTTAGCACTTACTGCATTTGCAGCTTCTCCACAAGTGCGTGGTGTAGGAAATATCTTATCTGGATTGGCTAAACCTTTAGGATTAAAAACTTGCCTTACCCATTGCATAGTTTCTAAATCTGCTGGGCTAAACATATCTGGCATATAGCATTTTTTATCTGCACCAATACCATGTTCACCCGAAATACTACCGCCGACTTTCACGCAAAGTTTGAGAATTTCTCCGCCTAATTCTTCAACTTTTTCTAATGCCCCATGCACAGCATTATCGTAAAGAATTAGTGGGTGCAGATTACCATCGCCAGCATGAAATACATTGGCAACTCGATAACCAAATTTTTGACTTAATGCCTCAATTTCTTGCAATACATAGGGTAACTGAGTCCGAGGAATTACACCATCTTGCACATAATAATCTGGGCTTAAATGTCCCGCAGCTGCAAAAGCAGCTTTTCGCCCTTTCCAAAGTTTTAATCGCGTTTCCGGATCGCTAGCAGAAGTGACACTACGCGCCCCATTTTGTTTGCAAATTTCTATTACCCGTTGTTTATTACCTGCAACTTCTACTTCTAAACCATCGATTTCAATTAGTAAAATTGCTGTAGCATCGCGGGGATAACAATTAGTAGCTACCACATCTTCTACAGCATTAATACTAAAGTTATCCATCATTTCCATACCACCAGGAATAATCCCCGCACTGATGATATCGGAAACAGCAGCCCCAGCCGCCTCAACACTTGTAAAGTCTGCCAATAATACACAAATTGATTCTGCAGTTTTGAGAATTTTAAGGGTAATTTCTGTAGCAATCCCCAAAGTACCTTCTGAACCGACAAATATACCTGTTAAATCATAACCAGGCATTTCGGGAATTTGTCCGCCTACATCTACAATCTCACCATCAGGCAGCACTAATTTTAATCCCAAAACATGGTTAGTAGTTACACCATATTTCAGACAATGCACGCCCCCAGAATTTTCCGCAATATTGCCACCAATGGAACAGATAATTTGGCTGGAGGGGTCTGGTGCATAATAAAAACCTGCACCACTTACCGCTTGTGTTACCCAGCTATTAATTACTCCTGGCTGCACAACAGCGCGTTGATTTTCTAAATCAATGCTAAGTATTTGCCGCATTAAAGAAGTAACAATTAAAACTGAATCTTCCCCAGGCAAAGCTCCACCAGATAAACCAGTCCCAGAACCCCGTGCAATGAAGGGAAGAGAATATTGGTTGCATATCTTTACCGCTGCTGCAACCTGTTCTGTAGTTCTGGGAAGTACAACTACCGCCGGACGCTGGCGATAGCCTGTTAAACCATCGCATTCATAAGTAATCAGTTCCTCACGGCGTTGCACTACACCATTTTTACCCAGAACAGCCTCAAATGCTTGAATAATGGGTTTCCAGTTACGTTGTTGTTTGTCTTGGGTGAGCATAACTTGTTTGGGATAGGGGTAAGATGCAGTTCAGGTTAAGCACCTGAGCCTGCAAATGCATGGCTCATACTAAAGAATATTGTGACAGGAGTTACAAGAGTGCGATCGCCTTTTTTGGATTTATTGCGTACCAGATCACAACAATAGGCTTGGGTTAAGCTCATTTATTAAAGAAGCCAGAAGAATTGGGGGATTCTCCCCCAAACCCCCGATTGGGTGACGGTTGCGTCCCCCAAACCCCCTCCAAAATTATTGTTCTGTTTTTTTGTTGAGTAACTAGTACAACACGGCGGAAATAAGCCACCCATTTAAAACAAGCGAAAAGCTTACAAAATCATCATTCTTTCTTTTTACTTTTGACTCCTTTGGAGTTCGCCAGTTGCTTTATGCCGGGAAACCCGTCCACCGCACTGGCTCACTTTTTACTTTTGCCTTGTTGTACTAGTTTTTTGATTTTGTGATCAATTCATTTTCTTCACTGAATTGTATTTGCTTTTAAACTACTTCATTATCGCTATTGATTAGAGAAAACTTTTTTAATCGTAATTGCACTTGTCTTGTGTGTTTTTGATTATCAAATTATGATTATCATGATTTGATAATCAAGCTAATATCATTTATTCAATTTTTAATTACTAAGAAAATTTGCAAATCAATACTTTTATTAAACTTCTCTCATCTACATTTTTAAATTCCATAAACATGTTGGATAAACAGTATTAAAAACTACATTTTAAGGTTGGTTTATTAAATTCGTCATGAAAGTGATTACTTAACATTAATCACTTGATAACTGCTAGATAACTCTTCACCGATTAACTGTTTGTAAATATTCTTTAGCGCTATTGCAAAAGCTTTCCCAACATAAACTCTCTTTCATGAGTGTTCTTAAAGCTTGCAAGCGTTAAGATGAAAAATTTTCCAATCATCTGCCTAAATGGTTGATGTTCCAATATTGAGGAATCACAATAAATTTCTCAATATTGAAAATCAAAAAATAGGTAATACTTATTGGGAGTGAAGAATACAGCTATGATTACAGTTTCAGGGCATCAAATAATAGAAACTATTTATGTAGGTTCAAAAACAGTTATTTATCGGGGCTTGAGAATTGGGGATCAACAACCAATAATTGTAAAGGTGGTTAACAACGAATATCCCACTCTTAGTGATATCGCCAGATTGAAGCATGAATATGACATCACTCAATTTCTTAATATGCCAGGAATTGTCAAGTCTTATTGCTTGAAAAATACTAATGGTTCTCTAGCATTGGTATTAGAAGATTTTGGCGGAGAATCGCTATATCAATATATTCAAGTAAAAACCCTAAAAATCACCGAATTTTTGATAATTGCTATTAAATTAGCTGATATTTTAGGTGAATTATCCAAAAACCAGATTATTCATCAGGATATTAAACCCCACAATATTATTATTAACTCGCAAACTGGCGAGATAAAAATTACAGATTTTGCGATCGCTTCCCGAGTGTCTAGAGAAACCCAATTCATCTGTAATCTTAATCGCTTGGAAGGGACATTAGCTTATATGTCGCCAGAGCAAACAGGGAGAATGAATAGATCCATAGACTATCGCACTGACTTTTACTCTTTAGGTGTCACCTTTTATGAAATGCTCACCCAGCATTTGCCATTTGAAACTAACGATGCAATGGAGTTGGTTCATTGTCATATTGCAAAACAGCCGCTACCACCTCATGAATTGAATTCGGATATTCCTGAAACAATTTCAGATATTATCTTAAAGTTGTTAGCAAAAACGCCGGAAGAAAGATATCAAAGTAGCTATGGATTGAGGGCAGATTTACAAAAATGCCTTACTCAATTATGCGAAACTAACCAAATTTTATACTTTCCATTAGGACAGCAAGATATTTCACCAATCTTTCAAATCCCACAAAAATTGTATGGCAGAGATAGAGAAATTTCTACATTAGTAAATGCTTGCGAACGAGTAATAGGGAGAAATCAAGAAAGCTTACGCTTGTCTTCCCCATCTGGCTATTCGGAAATGATGCTTATATCTGGTTATTCTGGTATCGGCAAATCAGCATTAGTACAAGAAGTTTATCAACCAATTACTAAGCACAAAGGATACTTTATTGCTGGGAAATGTAATCTGTTACAGAGGAATATTCCCTATGGTTCGATAATTCCAGCCTTTCAGAAATTAATTCGCCAGTTGTTGACAGAATCTGATGCCCAAATTGCAGTCTGGCGGGCAGAGTTTTTAGCTGCTTTATCGACTAATTGCCAGGTGATTATTAATGTAATTCCTGAAATTGAACTAATTGTAGGTCAACAGCCTACTATACCAGAACTAGGGGTAGTAGAATCACAAAATCGCTTTAATAAAGTCTTGCAAAACTTCATCCATATATTTAGTAAACCTGAACACCCCTTAGTAATTTTTTTGGATGATTTGCAATGGGCGGATTCTGCTTCCCTAAAATTGATCCAATCGTTAATGACAGAAGCAGATAGTCATTATTTATTTCTCATAGGTGCTTATAGAGATAAAGAAGTTAATGCAACTCATCCATTAATGTTGACATTCAAAGAAATTCAAAAGCACAATCATAAAATCAATTGTAGTAACAATCTTTTTCCTAAAGTTAATCATCTCTCTCTTTCTCCGTTAAATTTAGCTCATGTTACGCAGTTAATTAAAGATACTCTACATTGCGAGCAATTGAAAGCTATACCATTAGCGGAACTTGTTGTTGAAAAAACTCATGGTAATCCTTTTTTTGTGAATGAATTCTTGAAATCCTTATATACACAAGAATTATTAGAATTTGATTTTGTTCAGGGAGTATGGCAGTGGAATATAGTAGATATTCAAGCCACACCAATTACAAATAATGTTGTTGATTTAATGGCAGATAAAATTCAAAGACTCTCTACTCAGACTCAACAAATTTTAAAGCTAGCCGCTTGTATTGGGTATCAATTTGATTTGCAAACCCTATCAATTGTCTATAAAAAAACTGCGATCGCAACTGCTAGTGATTTATGGGAAGCAATTGAGTCAGGACTAATTCTGCCCTTGGGGAATGAGGATCAACTGCTGAGGGCTGAAGATTGGATCAAGCAAGAGACAGGAACTGAGTCGAAATTTGCTGTTTCTCATCTTCCGGCTTTGATATCTTACAAATTCTTGCACGATCGCGTACAACAAGCTGCTTATTGCTTAATTCCCGAAGACCAAAAACAAATAGTACATCTACAACTAGGGCAACTACTGCTCAAAAATAATCAATGTAGGCGAGAAGAAAAAATCTTTGATATTGTCAATCAACTCAATTTTGGAATGCAACTGATTACTAATCAATCAGAAAAGTATGAATTGGCAGAATTAAATCTCTGTGCTGGTAAAAAATCTAAACTATCCGCTGCCTATAATTCAGCAATAAATTACTTGCGAAATGGCATTAAATTGTTAAGTAATTGTAGCTGGGAGGAGCAATATGAACTGACACTAGCACTTTATCAAGAAGCCGTAGAAGCAGCCTACATCAATGGTGAGTTTACAGAGATGGAGCGTTATCTGCAAATAGTTCTACAACAAGCAAAGACTGTGCTTGACAAAGTAAAAGTCTATGAAATTAAAATCCAATTTTGTGCTGCTCGTAATAAGATGCAGGGCACAATAGAAACAACCTTAGAAATTCTAGATTTATTAGAAATTAGGTTTCCGCAAAATCCCAGTAAATTAGATGTTCAACAGAGTTATACAGAAACAAAATATGCATTAGCAGGCAAAGAACCTCTGGATTTACTTGACTTACCAGTAATGACAGATCCCTATACAATAGCTGCTCTCCGACTAATGTCAAATGTAACTATTAGTGCTTACAATACAGCACCTATTATCTTTCAATTGATGACTCTGCAACAAGTGAAACTGTTAGTTCAGTATGGTAATTCTGCTGTTGCTGCCTCATCTTATGCTTGGTATGGCTTATTTTTGTCGGGTATTGTCGATGATATTGATACAGGTTATAAGTTTGGTCAATTGGCATTAAAAATTTTAGATAAATTCGATGCCAAAGAATTTCAAGCTAAAACTTTTTTTGCATTTAATATCTTTATTATGCCGTGGAAAATGCATATTAAAAAAACACTAAAGCCCTTATTTAAAAGTTATCAAATTGGTATAGAAATGGCAGATTTTGAATATGCTGCCCGAGCTGCTTTACATTATGGTTGTCATTCTTATCTTGCAGGTAATCCATTGTTGGAAACTGAACAGGAGATGTCAAAATACAGTCATTTAATGCTGGAATTAAAACAGGAGTCAGTACTTTGTAAGAATGAGATAATTCGTCGCTCTATTTTGAAATTACTGGATAGATTTGAACCCACAGTTGGTTGTAACTGTGGGGATTTTAATGATGAGAAACTCCTGAAATTTTTGCTAGATGCGAATCTATGCCACACAATTTTTGTCTTAGCCATTAACAGACTGATAGTTAGTTACTTACTGCAAGATTTTCCGCTAGTAAATAAGTATGCTGTGCTAGCAGAAACATACCTAGATAGTGGATGTGCATTTAGTCTTGGAGCCATATTTAATTTTTATGATTCTTTATACCAACTAGCTATATATACAGAGGCTGAGAGCGATGAAAAAATCCAGATATTAGAAAAAGTACATACTAACCAACAAAAAATGCAAATCTGGTCACACTATGCACCAATGAATTTCTTACAGAAGTATCATTTAGTAGCAGCAGAAAGGCATCGAGTTCTGGGTGAAGATATTCAGGCAATAGACAATTATAATCGCGCCATAGAATTGTCTAGAGAACATGAATATTTACAAGAAGAAGCTTTAGCAAACGAACTAGCAGCCAAATTTTATTTAACAAAAGGCATGACCAAAATTGCTCAGGTTTACATGGTGGATGCCCATTATTGTTATCAGCGATGGGGAGCGATCGCTAAAGTTAGACAGCTAGAAGAAACCTATCCCCAGCTACTTATATGGCAATCTAGTAGCTTTGAAAAAGCGCGTACCAGCATCAGTCAAACCCTCAATCGCCTGACAACTTCCTCAACTTCTTCTAGCAGTGATAGTGGTGTTGCTGAAGTGCTAGATTTGGCAACTGTGATCAAAGCTTCCCAAGCGATCGCAGGTGAAATTGTCTTAGAGAATTTGCTGGCAAAATTGATGGCGATCGTGATTGAAAATGCAGGAGCAACTAAAGGTGTTTTAATCCTCTGCCAAAACGGGGAACTGTGGATTAAAGCTGTCAAAGAAGTGGGTAGCGATACTGTCAAAGTTCTGCAATCATTACCAGTGGATCACAGCGATGTGCTACCAAAAGTCATCGTCAATTATGTAGCTAGAACCCAGTCGGATGTCGTTCTTACCAATGCTACTTGTGAAGGGCTATTTATTAAAGATATTTTTATTAAAGAAAATCAACCCCAATCAGTTCTTTGTACTCCCATCCTGAATCAAGGCAAACTTCTGGGTGTGTTGTATTTGGAAAATCACCTAACAACAGGTGCATTTACAGACAATCACCTAGAAGTTTTGAAAATTTTATCTTCTCAAGCCGCTATTTCTATTGAAAATGCACTACTTTACCAAACTCTAGAACAAAAAGTACAGGAACGCACTACCCAACTGGCTCAAGCCAATATGGACTTAAAAAAACGGAATTTACTGATTCGTCAGGTGTTTGGACGTTATTTAAGTGATGATATTGTCGCCAATTTGCTAGAAAGCCCAGAAAGATTGCAACTTGGCGGCGATAGAAGAAAAATGACGATCCTGACTTCTGATTTAAGAGGATTTACAGCCATCTCAGAGCGATCGCAACCAGAAGAAGTAATTAGTATCCTCAACATCTATTTTGAATTTATGGCAGATGTCATTACCAAGTATCAGGGAAGTATTAATGAGTTCATGGGTGATGGGATTTTGGTGCTATTTGGTGCTCCTACACCCAGAGAAGATGACGCGCTAAGAGCTGTAGCTTGTGCTTGTGCTATGCAGTTGGCGATGGATGCTGTGAATGAAAAATTGCAAGATTTAAATTTCCCTCAACTAGACATGGGTATTGGTATCAACACGGGTTTGGTAATTTTGGGAAATATTGGCTCAGAGAAACGAACTAAGTACGGTATTGTTGGTAGCCAAGTAAATCTAGCTTACCGGATTGAATCTTACAGTCTAGGGGGTGAGATTCTGATTTCAGAACAAACATTACAAGAAGTCGGCTCTATTGTCAGAATCAACGGGCAAAAGCAGGTACATCCTAAAGGAGTGAAACAACTAATTACTATTTACTGTGTTGACGGTATTGGCAAACCATACAACCTTTTTCTATCCACAGAAGAAGAGATATTCTTCACTCTGACTGAAATCATCCCCATCCAGTACGCCATGATTGAGGAAAAGCATATTAATGAAATTATGTTTCAGGGAAGTGTAATCCAAATCTCAGAAAAGGGAGCTAAAGTCTACTGTGATCATTTGCCAGAAGGTTGTTTACCACCTGCACAAACAAACATTAAACTCAACTTATTAGTACCGAATATTCCAGCAGAACTGCAAGAAGATATATATGCTAAAGTATCGGAGAATTTAGCAGATTCTAGGAGTTTTTATCTTCATTTTTCGAGAAAATCTCTAGCTTTAGAGATGATGCGTTGGGCGAAATTAAGTCAAAAAATACGCTTGTTCCCAAGCTCAGTTAACTAAACTATCAATAACGCTTTCAATAATCAGCTTTGCAGATATTTATCAAAGAATAGAAAAGTTCACATTCATAGATATTGCCAGAAAAAAATAAAAATACAGCAGTTAGCAGTTTTAGCAAGTAAATGTAGATAAATTACATATAACTTATCTACAATGTTTATTGAGATATATTAATAGTTTGTGAAAAAATAAAGTAATAATATAGTACTCAAATTGGGCGATGAATAGCTTTATTTCTCGCGTAAGGCGCTTTTGCCTCAGTCTGCTTTTTAAACAAACTGTGTTAATTCTTCTGCTCTTATTCTCTATTGGAGTAGGTGTAGCTTTAGCAAATATGTCTAGTCTTTCGACTAGCCTCATAAAATCCCAAGCACTGATGAATGCCGAATTGCAAGCAAAATCAATAATTGATGCTTGGAACCTTTATAGTAGTGCAGGTGCCGATCGCGCCAGAAAAGTTAAGGGAATTAGCATTATCCACAACTACCTGATCAAAGAAGGTGCAATTCCTCCCCCTGCAACTTACGCCATTGAACTTGGCAAAAACATCAGCGAACAAAAGGCTGGGATGGCAGTCCGATTATACAGTGATTACCCCTATCCTTGGCGAAAAGCTGAAGGTGGGCCCAGAGATGATTTTGAGAAACAGGCACTTACCTACTTAAGACAACATCCTGAAGAGAACAATTTTTCTCGTCTGGAGAAAAAAGATGGTCGTAGCTTATGGCGATATGGGCAATCTGTACGCATGGAGGCTAGCTGCGTTGCTTGTCACGACAGCGATCCTAATAGTCCAAAACGCGACTGGCAAGTAGGAGACGTGCGGGGAGTTTTGGCGATTACTCAATCTCTAGACAGTTTTACAGAAAAAACTAATAAAAGTTTGCAAACAACATTTGTGATGTTGGGAGGATTATCTGTACTGGGACTGACTGGGTTAACCTTGGTTATTAGTAGGTTACGTCAAACAACTAGAGAATTAGAAGTACGTGTTACAGAACGCACGGCTGATTTAGCTCAAGCTAATACAGATTTAGAAAAAAGAAATTCCTTAATTCGTCAAGTGTTTGGCCGTTATCTCAGTGATGAAATTGTCGCCAATTTGTTAGATAGCCCCGAAGGGTTGAAACTTGGAGGTGAGAGGCGGAAAATTACAATCCTGACTTCTGATTTAAGAGGATTCACAGCCATCTCAGAGCGATCGCAACCAGAAGAAGTCATCACAATCCTTAACATCTATCTAGAATACATGGCTGATGTCATTACCCAATACCAGGGAACTATTAATGAATTCATGGGTGATGGCATTTTGGTGCTATTTGGTGCACCCATGCCCAAAGAAGATGATGCTGCTAAAGCTGTAGCTTGTGCTTGTGCCATGCAATTAGCTATGAGTGCTGTCAATGAAAGGCTGCAAAATTTAGGTTTTCCTCAACTAGATATGGGAATTGGGATTAATACTGGACTAGTTATTTTGGGAAACATCGGCTCACAAAAACGTACTAAATATGGTGTCGTTGGTAGTCAGGTAAACCTTACTTATCGCATTGAATCTTACACCACAGGTGGCGAAGTTTTAATATCCGATGAGACATTAAAAGCTGCTGGCTCAATTGTGCAATTAAGTGGACATAGACAAGTACAACCGAAAGGAGTAAAACAGCCAATTACTGTACACCAAGTTTATGGAATTAGCGGAGATTACAATCTTTTTCTACCCATAGAAGCAGAAGATTTTCTACCACTTTCAGGCATCATCCCTATACAATATGCGTTGTTAGAAGAAAAGCATATTAGCACAACTATATATCAAGGAAGTATCGTTGAACTCTCAGCTAAGGGCGCTAAAATTCGCATGGAAAATGCAGCAGAAGTTTCTCCACCACCTGCACAGACTAATATCAGACTTAAATTATTAGTACCAAACATCCCCACAGAACTTCAAGAAGATATCTATGCTAAGGTGTTTGACAAACCAGCAGACAATGGCAGTTTTTATCTTCATTTCACTGCTAAACCGCCAGCTATCCAAGCGAGATTAGACGCTATATACCAATCTCTAAAAGGAGCAGCCGAATCATGAATAAATTTATTTTTTTCATTAATAAATGACATTGTTCTGTTCATAAATTAATTAGCAGTTGATTTTTAATTACGAACTACGAACTACGAATTAGTAAATCCTTTTTCATTTACTAATAAACTCTTCCACACGCTGCAAAACCTTAGCAAATAAATCAGCATCGTTGGCATCAAACCATTCAATTTGGGGATAGGCTCGAAACCAAGTCCTTTGTCGCTTGGCAAATTGCCGCGTATGTAAAACTATTAATTCTTGAGCTTCCTCTAAAGAAATTTTCCCAGCTAAATATTGCTTAATTTCTTGATACCCTAAAGTGTTTAATAAAGGTAAATCAGCACCATATTTCTGACAAAGATCATCGACCTCAGCCACCAATCCCTCTTTGATCATCTGCTCAGTACGCTGGTGAATGCGTAGGCGTAACGCATCAGTAGCGCAATCTAAACCAATTTGTAAAATCGGGTAATTTGGCGGATTCTCCCCTTGTAGGTCGGAAATGGGGATTCCCGTTACATAATATACTTCTAAAGCCCTTAAAGTCCGTACAGGGTCATGAGGATGAATTTTTTGAGCAGCAACAGGATCAACTTGTTGTAACATAGCGTAAAGTTGATTTTGACCAAGTTCTGTGAGTTGCGATCGCAATTCTAATTGCGGTGCTACTCGCGGAATTTTCATGCCTTGAACAATAGAACGTATGTATAAACCAGTGCCTCCAACCATTAATAGGGGAGAATTAGCAACAGCAGTAATTAAAGCTTGTGCTTGTTCTTGGTAATCTGCTACCGTCATCGTGTTTGTTGGCGCGCAGATATCTATTAAATAATGTTGCACCAATTTTTGTTCCGCTAATGTCGGTTTAGCTGTGCCAATATTAAACTCGCGGTACACTTGGCGGGAATCAGCACTGAGAATTACAGTCTCTAAGTGCATAGCTAAAGCCAAACCCAAACCCGACTTCCCCGTCGCCGTCGCTCCACAAATTACAACTAATTTAGTCATTTGTTATTTGTCATTTGTCCTTTGTCATTTGTCATTTGGTAATTGGTAATCGGTAATTGGTAATTGTTCCCCTTTTATCCCTTTCTCCTTTCCCCCTTCCCCTTTCCCCCTTATCTCCCTCATCCCCCCATCCCCAATCCCCAGTCCCCAATCCCCAATCCCAGGGGTGCAGCCCCTGTATAAACCTCCCACAAAATTGCCCTACAGACGCTAGCAAGGCTGATGTGTTAGAATTTTGGAGTGATTTGACTTTTTTAGCCTTTTGGCGATTTTCAACCCCACGCATCAGGAGAATTTTCATGACGAGCAGTTACAGTGCCGATCAGATTCAAGTTCTGGAAGGTCTGGAAGCCGTCCGCAAACGACCAGGTATGTACATCGGTTCCACTGGCCCGCGGGGACTCCATCATTTAGTTTACGAGGTGGTGGATAACTCGGTTGATGAGGCTTTAGCTGGTTATTGCACTCATGTGGAAGTGGATATCAACGCTGACGGCTCTGTTACTGTAACAGATGATGGGCGGGGTATTCCTACTGATATTCACCCAAAAACCGGAAAATCAGCTTTGGAAACTGTGTTGACAGTGTTACACGCCGGGGGTAAGTTTGGCGGTGGCGGCTACAAAGTTTCTGGAGGTTTGCACGGGGTAGGGATTTCTGTAGTTAACGCCCTGTCTGAGTTTGTTGAGGTGACAGTTTGGCGGGATAAAAAGGTTCATCTCCAGCGTTATGAACGAGGTGTTCCAGCTTCTGAACTGCAAACCAAGGCTTACAAGGAAGCGAGAACCGGAACTTCTGTTACCTTCAAGCCTGATACTCAAATCTTCACTACAGGCATTGAGTTTGATTACATTACTTTAGCGGGTCGCTTGCGGGAGCTAGCTTATTTAAATGCAGGTGTCAAAATTACATTTACTGACAACCGCCTGGAATTACTCAAAAGCGATACTCCCAAGGTAGAAACCTACGAATATAAGGGCGGGATCAAAGAATATATTGCCTACATGAACCGCGAGAAGCAGCCTCTGCATGAAGAAATTATTTATGTGCAGGGTGAACGCAATAATGTTCAAGTAGAAGTAGCTTTGCAGTGGTGTACTGATGCTTATACAGATAATGTTCTAGGGTTTGCTAATAATATTCGTACAGTTGATGGTGGTACGCATTTAGAAGGCTTAAAGGCAGTTCTGACACGGACACTCAATGCGATCGCGCGCAAGCGTAACAAAATTAAAGAAAATGAAGCCAATCTGAGTGGTGAACATGTGCGGGAAGGACTGACAGCAGTAATTTCCGTCAAAGTCCCCGATCCTGAATTTGAAGGACAAACCAAAACTAAGCTGGGTAATACGGAAGTTCGCGGGATTGTGGATTCTTTGGTTGGGGAAGTCCTCACCGAATATCTCGAATTTCACCCTGGTGTAGCTGATGCAGTTTTAGATAAAGCTATCCAAGCCTTTAAAGCCGCCGAAGCTGCTCGTCATGCGCGGGAGTTAGTGCGCCGCAAATCGGTGCTAGAATCCTCTCCGTTGCCTGGTAAATTGGCAGATTGCAGTTCTCGCGACCCCAGCGAATCGGAAATTTATATTGTAGAAGGCGATTCTGCAGGTGGTAGTGCTAAACAAGGACGCGATCGCCGTACCCAAGCTATCCTTCCCCTACGCGGTAAAATCCTCAATATTGAGAAAACTGACGACTCCAAAATTTATAAAAATAATGAAGTCCAAGCATTAATTACAGCACTAGGTTTAGGTGTCAAAGGTGAAGAATTCGATGCTTCGCAATTGCGCTATCATCGCATAGTAATTATGACTGACGCTGACGTGGATGGAGCGCATATCCGTACACTATTGTTAACATTTTTCTATCGGTATCAGCGAGCGTTAATTGAGCAGGGCTTCATTTATATTGCTTGTCCTCCGCTTTATAAATTAGAAAGAGGACGTAATCACGAGTATTGCTATAGCGATCGCGAATTACAACAAAAGATTGCTGCCTTTCCTAGCAATGCCAACTACACTATCCAACGGTTTAAAGGGTTGGGAGAAATGATGCCAGAACAACTCTGGACAACCACTATGAACCCAGAAACCCGCAAAATGAAACAAGTCGAGATTGAGGATGCGGCTGAAGCCGATCGCATTTTCACAATTTTAATGGGCGATCGCGTCGCACCCCGACGAGAATTTATCGAAACCTATGGTTCTAAACTGAATTTAACGGATCTAGATATCTAATAAGTTGTGACGTGAATCAGCTATTCAAGAGTTAAAGTTGCCGGAAATTTGAACTCTTGAGTACCAAGCAGGAAAAATCAAGTGCAATTTTGTTTATTAACTTATTGCACTTTTTCAGTCTTATAGGTTAATAAACCACATTGCCAGGCGCGTTGATCGCGCCTTTATAGTTACTCTCAGGTTTTTTCCGTATAGTACGCATCCAAAAGCTATATAGTTAATGATGAGAATAGTTGATAAAATACATAAACTTTAATCACAAAAATAATAAAATTCACGGAAACTTTACATTACATGGAAAGTTTTGTTTGTCAAGCTATATCTTTTATTCTCAGTAGTTAAGCATTGGCAAGTTTGTTAACTTCATCAATATTTCAAATAAGGAAGGTACAAATGTCTTGCTTTATTGAGTATCAGTAAATTTTGCCCCACTCAGAAATGTATTTGCTATCCTTGAATAGCAAAGCGCTATTTCATATCCGCTAAGGGATTTGTTCAGCAGCTGCAATATTCCTGGTTAACAAGAGAACTTCTAAACTACTGTAGTAATGAGTATTAAAAATTACAAATATTTTACTTAAGCGGTTTTCCAAGTAGGTGTATAACCCCTTCTTTAAACTATTTAGTTTCAGTAGGAAAATTAATGTTCATCAGTAATGTCAAATCCTTTATGAATTGATTAAAATATCGTTGTATACAATAGGAAAAGTTTGTCAAGTTTCATAGGGCTGAAATCTTCGGAGTGCGCTAACGTGTGAATAAGACCAACTTTATTTCAATTTCATTTGAAACATCAGGTTGGTTCTGTCATTACCTCAACTCCTCAGTTTAGGTAATTAGCACACAAAATAAAGATTCCCTACAGACAAACACCAGCATATTAGCTGTATCTACCTAGCGGGAATTTCCGCCTTAGCTTCACGGATTTACTGCTTTATGAAGGAAATGTAAAAATACGTGCGCTAAAGCTACTCGCTTGAGTTAATATAAAATGCGCTGTTTCTAAGTAATAAATGTTGTGCATTGTACTTGGAATCGTGCATGGGCAGGGATACTTAAGTCTTAATCTAATGACAATGCCACTGCAATTGGAAAAAGTTTCAAAAAAGATTTAAGGGCATGACTACCGTTTGGAAGTTGTTTTTGATAATAGTGGCTTTACCTGCCTTAAGGACTACAAGATTAACACACAAAAAGAGTGCAATTTCTGTGAAACAGGCTACAATCGGAACAGTCTTTACGGAAAAAATCTATCAACAGTTATGTTTATTTAACTGTAGTGGTAAATTTTTTTATCAAGACATGTCTTTTTTTAGACAAGTTAGTTAAAAGTAATATGCGCTAATAATTACGCATAGCCTTTACTTGTGTGAGTAAGTTAGCTACAACAGCGATTTCCACACTTAGTAATAAACTCTCCAATAGGAGATCTAAAATTTCCGAAAATATCTCAGGCAACTTGGCCAAAAAAATATTTTCGGTGGCAACTAGCTCTTAATATCTTAATAAAAGAGCAATACACACATCTTGAGTAATTGATTCTGCAAGGAGCATGAGGAACGCGGCATGAACCAGGCTAACAACGTACTCGAAAGCATATATCAGCCTGACCTAGAAATAATGAATCAGCCTGAGCTCGAGTTAGAAGAACTCTTAATAGAAGATGAAGAGGACTTGCTGATAACTGATGATGGCGACATTGATGATTTTTTAGAGCCTCAGTCTGATGAGGACGACGCAAAGTCTGGAAAAGCCGCTAAATCGCGTCGTCGGACACAAAGCAAGAAAAAGCACTATACCGAAGATTCTATTCGCCTTTACTTGCAAGAAATTGGTCGCATTCGTCTGTTGCGGGCAGATGAAGAAATTGAATTGGCACGTAAAATTGCTGATTTACTGGAATTAGAAAGAATACGGGAAAGGCTTTCGGAACAGTTGGAACGCGATCCTCGCGATAGCGAATGGGCAGAAGCTGTACAACTACCCTTGCCAGCATTTCGCTACCGTTTGCATGTTGGTCGCAGGGCAAAAGATAAGATGGTGCAATCTAACCTCCGCCTTGTAGTTTCAATTGCTAAGAAATACATGAATCGTGGTTTATCCTTCCAAGATTTAATTCAAGAAGGTAGCCTAGGCTTGATTCGCGCCGCAGAAAAATTTGACCATGAAAAAGGTTATAAGTTTTCTACCTACGCTACATGGTGGATTCGTCAAGCAATTACCAGAGCGATCGCCGATCAATCCCGCACTATTCGTCTTCCAGTTCACCTCTACGAAACCATCTCCCGCATCAAGAAAACCACTAAGCTACTTTCTCAAGAAATGGGTCGCAAACCAACTGAAGAAGAAATTGCGACTCGTATGGAAATGACAATTGAGAAGCTAAGGTTTATTGCTAAATCTGCCCAATTGCCTATTTCTTTAGAAACACCTATTGGGAAAGAAGAAGATTCTCGCTTAGGTGATTTTATTGAATCTGATGGCGAAACTCCAGAAGACCAAGTTTCTAAAAATCTGCTGCGTGAAGATTTAGAAAAAGTCCTCGACAGCCTCAGCCCTCGCGAAAGAGATGTTCTCAGATTACGTTACGGTTTGGATGATGGCCGGATGAAAACCTTAGAGGAAATTGGCCAAATTTTCAATGTGACTCGCGAACGCATTCGTCAAATTGAAGCCAAAGCACTCCGCAAGTTACGCCACCCAAATCGCAACAGTGTTCTTAAAGAATATATCCGTTAGTGATTAATCTTGAGTTCTTAGTCATTAGCTATTAGCAAATGACTGATGACCAAGGACAAGGAACAAAAATTAAAAAACCTGGGAATTTATAAATTCCCAGGTTTTTTATTTATACCTAATTTTGTATTTTAAGATTGATAGCAAATAAAAGATTGGTATTAGAGAATACCCCAGAAGTGCAGAAAGCCTTTCCCAGATAACAGCTCAATTAAAGCTGCTGCTAAGAAGCCGATCATTGCTAAACGACCGTTCCAAATTTCTGCTTGGGGGGTAAAGCCCCAACGCCAAGAGTTGCGATCTTCTACTACAGGTGCAGATAGGGTTTTGGTTGCGTTTGTCATGGTAGGTACTCCAAAGAGACTATAAAAAGATTTATGTGGTTATGTAAACTAATATAACAATGATTTTCATAATTGCAAGGATATGTTTGTAGTTTTATTGCTAAAACTTGACGCAGAAAACACTGACTAATATTTAGAGACTAAAATCTCTATCTTTAGAGGTAGAAGCAGGTTTGAACTCCTAGCGAGATGAGAGAGTAATTATACTCAGATAAAGTTCAAAAATTGCTTTTCCTCAAGCTAGAGGCTGAATTCTCATGAATTTACTGCGAATAAAGTGATAATTTATTGAAATAGTTTTGCAACTATTCTACCTGGATTGCAGAAATTGCTCAATTTGAAAAAATTATGACAATTCAGGTACTATCGATAAAGACTTTATATTTTACGTCTCTATCAAGTACCTGGCACATTTTTTTGCCAATTTACTATTAGTCTGATTCTCAGAAATGTTAATATTTATTCATATTTATAGTCTCAGAAATGCGAACAAATCAGGACTAAAGTCCTGACTACCTGCGATCGCACAATAAGATTTTGCTTTGTTGACTAACGCACTTCCACAACACTGATGATTTTCTCATCGCGGTTGAGTTGCAGGACGCTTTGGCCTTTGCTATCTCGATCAGCAAAAGGTACGGTTTCTAGAGGTAGTCGCACTATCCGTTCTTTATTGGTGAGTAACGCTACTTCCCCAGAGGCGATCGCCACCAGCATTGCGGCTAAGTTATCGGTTTTGTTAGTGAATTTCAAGGCTTGCGTGCCTAAATCGCCGCGATTAGCAGCTTTTAACTGATTAGCAGTGAGACGTTTAGCGTATCCTTCTTGAGTCACTAGTAATAACTCTTCTTGGCCGCTGACAACACCACAGCCCACCATCTGCTGTTGTCTTAACATCCGTAATGCTTGTAATCCCATAGCCGCACGTCCCATAATGGGCAGTTGTTCGTCATTAACAGCGAATCGCAACAGCCGTCCGCTGGAACTAGCAACAATCAGATGTTTGCCTGTAGTAATTAATTGGCTATATATCAGTTCATCATCGTCTTTCAGTTTTAAAATTGTGACTCGACGAGTCAGGTTGCTCAATTCTTCTAACGCCAGGCGCTTAATTCGCCCCTGCTTTGTGAGGAGAATCATCTGAGTGTTTTCCACATTGTCTGGTAACAACAAGCGATTAATTACCCCTTCTTGAGTACCTTGGGCTGTATTAGAGAGCAGGGTAATCAGTGGTGTACCCTTGGGGGAACGCCCTGTAATTGCAGGGATATCGCCTACTCTAACTGGGTAAACTTTCGCGCCGCTAGTAAGTACCAACAACTCTTTATCTGTATCAGTTGTTTGAGTTTGGATAATAAAGTCGTTATCATTCAGACCATTGTCTGTTTTTGGTTTTTTACCGTTAACTGCAATGCGGCGGACATATCCCCGGTGAGTGAACTCTAAAATTGCTTCTTCGGCGGGAACTTCTGATTTAAGAATTTCCGAGCTAACTTTAAGATTTTCCGAGTCGCGATCGCCTGATTTTTTGCTCTGAGTTTCTCCTTGTTTTTTGATTTCCTCAGCACTCAAGTTGACTAGCTTAGTTCGACGGGGATCGCTGTATTTACGCTTGAGCGATCGCAAATCTTTTTTTAACGCCTTGAGTAATTCTTTGCGATCGCTCAGTAAGATGCGTAATAAATTTATTTGTTGTGTGAGTTGCTCAAACTCCTGTTGTAAATTCTGCTGTTCTAAACTTGTTAAGCGACGCAATGGCATAGCTAAAATTGCATCTGCTTGGACTTCACTTAAATTTAGTTGGCTACATAAAGTAATTTTTGCGGTGCTACCGTCGGGTGCTTGGCGCAAAATTTCAATTACCGTATCAACATTGGATAAAGCTAAGAGTAAACCTTCCACTAAATGCAACCGATTTTCCGCTTTCCCCAACTCGTAGCTATAGCGGCGGGAAAGTGTCTGCTCGCGGAAACTTAAGAATTCTAGTAATAACTGACGCAGGCTTAATTGGCGGGGTTGTCCATCTACTAAAGCCAAGAGAATCGCCCCAAAATTGGTTTGTAAGGCAGTTTGGTGATACAAATGCTGGAGGATTTCTTGGGGATTAATATCGCGTTTGAGTTCAATTACCACGCGCATACCTTCGCGATCGCTTTCGTCGCGAATATCCGAAATTCCTTGCAAGCGTCCTTGATTCACCAATTCTGCAACTTTTTCAATCCAGGCGGCTTTATTTACCTGATAAGGTAGTTCTGTGATGATAATTGCTGTTCGCCTTTTGCTTCCCCTTGCGGGTGCGATTTCTTCTAATTGCGCTACACCCCGCAACACAATCCCACCTTTACCTGTGGTGTAGGCTTCCCGAATTCCGGTTGAACCAATAATTTCTCCACCTGTGGGAAAATCTGGCCCGGGAATTAACTCGAATAATTTTTCATCCGATAAATCTGGCTGATCGATTAAGGCGATTAATCCATCAACTACTTCCCCTAAATTGTGTGGTGGAATATTTGTCGCCATCCCTACCGCAATTCCAGAGCAGCCATTCAGGAGTAGGAAGGGTAACTGTGCAGGTAATACTGTGGGTTCTTGTTGAGAATTATCGAAATTGCCGATAAATTCGACAGTTTCATCGCCAATTTCCGTCAGCATTCCCTCATGGCCAATGGCTGCGAGGCGGGTTTCTGTATAACGCATCGCTGCTGGCGGGTCATTGTCAACGCTGCCAAAGTTACCATGTCCTGCTAGTAAGGGATAGCGGCTGGAAAAATCCTGCACTAACCTAACTAAGGCATCATAAACTGATTGGTCACCGTGGGGATGGTATTTACCAAGCACATCCCCCACCACACGGGCACATTTCCGATATGGCCTATCTGGTGTCAAACCCAGTTCGTGCATCGCATACAAAATCCGGCGATGTACTGGCTTTAAGCCATCACGCACATCAGGTAACGCTCTCCCGACAATTACGCTCATGGCATATTCTAGGTAAGACCGTTGCATCTCTGTGTGCAGGGCTGTTGTGATTACCTGTCCCGTGGAGAGAAGGTTTAACTGTTTTGCCATGAGCTTTTTCCCTGAAATTTAATTACACAAAAGTCGCTGGAAACTAACGCTGCAACAACCACAGCATAACGGATGAAAAGCAATTTCTAACTAAATATTGTTAGTCAAATGATAAGAAGCAGTAGTATTATCCTTGATGACAGGGATACACACTGAAGATTAAAAAGGAGGCAGACAACTGTTTTCCAGATGTTCATCCCCCAAATTCCTATAAGTTAAGTTCTCATGAAAACTGTTCTGATTGTAGAAGACGATCTCATTAATGCTCGCGTTTTTTCCAAAATTTTGACCAAGCGCGGTGGCTTAGATGTTAAGCATACAGAAAATGTGGAAGAGGTAATACAAATTGCCCAATCTGGAGATGCAGACCTGATTTTAATGGATGTATCTTTGTCTCGGAGTGTTTACCAGGGCAAATCTGTTGACGGTATCAAGATTACACAAATGTTGAAATCCGATCCGCAAACAGCAAATTTACCTGTAATTCTGGTAACTGCTCACGCTATGGAAGGCGATCGCGAAAACTTTTTGAAACAAAGCGGTGCTGATGGCTACATTTCTAAGCCTGTGGTTGACCATCAACTTTTTGTTGACCAGATACTGGCACTTCTACCCAAAGACTAGCACGACTACACAGCAGTCAAAAGACTCTGATTACAGGCTGTTGAACTGTTGTTAATAGATGTACTAGTACTCTAGAATTGGTGACTTTTTCAGGAATGCGCTACCTGCTATTAAACAGTATATATGTACTATAAAATGGCATCATTAGGCAAGTAGTAAGAGGTAATGGGTAAAAGCGGCTCCAATTACTAATTGCCCATTAGTCCTTTTCTATTGCGGTTCTTGGCTGGAATTGAATGGGCTTTGCCGCTGCTGTAGGGCTGCTTGAATCCTCGGTAATTCGAGGAACTTTTTGGTATCAGATAGTAGACGTTCACCCCAAAGATTTTGCTTGAGAAAATCCAAATCACCATAGCGTTGATCAATGCGGAGTGCAGCTTCTCCCATTGCTAAACCTTGTTGGCGATCGCCTTTAGTATATAGGGCTACAGCTAGCGCTAGTAAGGGTTCTGCGGCTTGTTTATCTAAAGATACAGCCTTTTGCCATTGTTTGATGGCATTTTGGGTATCGCCCTGTTCGTATTGAATTAAGCCAGTGTTGTTAATTGCTGGCCAGAATTTTTGATCGTAGGAGACGGCTTTATTATATTGGGCGATCGCATCTGGTAAGCGACCCATCATGTAATAAGCATTCCCCAAATCAAACAAAGCGTCTGCATCTTGAGGTTTTAGCTTCAAACCAGCTTGGTAATTAGCAACAGCTAACTGATATTTTTTCTGCTGAAAATTAGCCGAACCCATTGCAAATAAAACGTCGGCATTTTTGGGATTGAGAGTTTGGGCCTTTTTCAAGGCTGCGAGTGCCGCGTCAAACTCTTTATTTTGCAGATGCAAACCACCTAATAGAAACCAAACTTTATCATTTTTCGGAGCTAGTTGACTAGCCAAACGAGCGCGTGGCAAAGCTAACTCAAACTGTTGAAACTGACTCAGTTGTGCTGCTTCTTGTGCCAAGCTCAAACCTTGTTTTTCTAATTTGCTGGCATCTAATTGCAGTGTATGAGGTAGTAGAGCCTGTGCTTGCGCTGCTTTTGGCATACCCCACAAACTACAGACTACCAGGAGAGACATTAATCCAAAATTTTTACGCACACTCTTACCGCCTTTTACCCATAAATCCAAAGAATCTTTCAGCTAGCTTAAACGATCTGCGCTCTAGACGAAAAGCAAATTTTGTCGTTAAAGTCAACGAGGCTTTGACTGTTGGTAGATATTCATAGCCTCAGACGAGAAACTAGACAATCTTTCAAAGGTATATCTAGTGGTTCATCGCATTAGTTATGAGGGCTGATAGATCCCCGACTTCTTGAAGAAGTCGGGGATCTGAACACCCACAACCTAACAAAATTAATGAGACAGACCACTAGTAGTCTGCCAACCCAAAAATGTTAGGTGGAGGTTGGGTAAAGGTTAAAGGGAAAAGGGTAAGGGACAAAAACCTTTCCCCTTTTCCCCGCCAAGGCAACTTGGCGTACTACTAGGGAGAATTCCACCTGAATTTGAGCATATATTAACAAGGGAACAGAAAATAGGAAATCCTGTTCCCTAGTTTCTGTTCCCTTGTTGATGAGGGAAGATATTCTAATATACCTATTTTTCTAACAGAGATAAGATGCGATCGCTCAATGCCCAACGATTAGAGTTAGGTCTAATCCAGCACTTTTGGGCTTCATTGAAATTGCGTTGATGTATCAGTGCTGACAACAAGTCTTGTTCCTGTTGTTCGTTGAGACGGGATACCATCTTTTCTACTGCGCGCAATGCACAAGTCTGCTCAAATGCTGTTTCTGAGTTATTAATAATACTCAGCACTGCATAAAAATAATTTGCATCTCCCGACCATTCAGTGATTGAAAGTCCTAGCAAGCGCTTACCTTGGTCGTTAGATTTGAGTAAATTATTTACTTCTGCGGCAGAAAAATTCACTTCCGGAGCCAGCGCCCGCATTCGTCCTGCAATCGACTCCATTTCAAATGTGCGTTTTGCTCCCGATGGTAGGGAACTCCTGAGTTCCTTATAACGTTGACTTAAACGCTCAATTTGTTGCCTGGCTTCTGATACAGGAACCGTTGATGCGTAGGCTTTCTGCCATTCATGACGGATTTGCCGCATTTCTAGCTGCTGTTGAGGTGGTGCAACATCTTCTGCTAGCTTGGTCTGCTCAATTAAATATCCTAAGGTATCTCCAGTTAATGACTGTAACATTGGCATCATGCTAGAGCCAGTAATTTCCCCTGCAGGTGTCTTCACGGCTCCGCCAGTTAATGCAAATATCTTGAGGATAGAAGGTAACCAAGTTAGAGCTAAAAAAATAGCTGTTGTATTTGTGACTTGAAATTTAAAAGTTAATTTTTCGCCACCATTGACTTGAAAAGTGCTGAGGAGAATAAAAATACTACTAATAATTAACCAGTTTTTCGGGATGTGAATAATTCGCTTTAGCAGCCAATCGACCGCTTCCCGAGAAATCTGGTTGTTACCAGGTTCTTTATCTGATTTGCTATTCATATTTTTATCAGAAAAATGGGTTTAAAACCCCGTAGTCCTACGACGGCTTTTCTTGATTCTCGATGTATTTCTTAAGGATTTCAAGTGGCGCACCCCCAACAGAAGACACAAAATAACTAGGACTCCATAGAGCCTGTTTGCCATAGGGTTTAGGAAATCCAGCTTGACCATATCTACGACTAGATACACCTTTTAACGCATTAACAATTTGAGATATTGAAAGTTTAGGCGGAAACTCAATTACAGTGTGAATATGGTCTGATTCTCCGTTAAACTCAAGTATTTGAAAATCCATCTTTTTCGCTACTTCTACAAATGATTTGTGGATTAGTTCAAGACTTTCATTGGTAAAAATCTTTCTTCTATATTTAGAAACGCAGACCAAATGTATTTTTAGGTCTGAAACGCTATGTCTCTCATGTCTTAACCCACTTGTCATCTTTGAGCGACCCTTCGGGTGAGCAGTCGCTACAAGTCGGGGAACCCGCCCAACGCGCTGCTCACCAATGTAGAATATTTTAACAGACCAATTTTAACATAAAGATGAAAGCTAGGTATCAATATAGATTCTATCCAACAGACCAACAGCGACAGAGTTTGCGATCATTGTTTGGTTGTGTCCGGGTTGTCTGGAATGATGCTTTAGCTATCTGTAAGCAATCTGAAAAATTGCCAGGATACAATAAACTCTCGGCAATGCTTACCCAGTCTAAAAAGACTGACGAAAGAAAGTGGCTATCTGATGTTTCTTCAGTACCATTACAACAGTCTCTTAGACACTTAGATGTAGCTTACAAAAACTTTTTCAATTCCCTTAAGAGTAAGAGAAAGGGCAAAAAGGTTGGTGTTCCTAGATTTAAGAAGAAAACCAACTCGCAATCAGCAGAGTTTACTAAAGCAGGGTTTTCTATAAAAGACGGGATGGTTTACATAGCTAAAATTGGGACAATTAAACCAATTTGGTCGAGAGAATTACCGTCTGAACCTAGTTCGGTTACTGTAATCAAGGATTGTGCTAACCGCTATTTTCTTAGCTTTGTTGTAGAAGTCGAACCCAATATTACTATTGCCAAAAACCAAAGCATAGGTATTGATTTGGGCGTGAAGACTTTTGCTGTAATGAGCAATGGAGAAAAAGTTTTAAGCCCTAACTACTCAAAACATGACCGCAAGATTCGCAAACTACAGAGAAAGTTAGCGCGACAACAAAAGGACTCAAAAAGGAGAAACAATACTCGCATAAGAATTGCGAAACAACACAATCAAATTGCGGATACCCGTAAAGATTTTTTACATAAACTATCAACCAAAATAGTTAGTGAGAACCAAACAATCTTTTTGGAAGATTTAAACGTGTCAGGAATGGTCAAAAACCGTAGGCTATCTAGGGTAATTAGTCTGCAAGGGTGGCGGGAATTTAGAACTCTTTGTGAGGCTAAGTCCGAGAAATTTGACCGGGATTTCAGAGTAATTAGTAGATGGGAACCTACTAGCCAAACTTGTTCTTGCTGTGGGTATCGTTGGGGCAAGATTGATTTGTCTGTTCGTTCAGTACTTTGCTTGAGTTGTGGTACTGAGCAGGATAGGGATGAAAACGCATCCCGAAATATAGAAAAGGTCGGCATGGGGCATCGGCACGACCTAAAACGGACGGGGAGCGACTGTAAGACCACTTCGGTGGCTAGTTGCTGTGAGCCGTCAAGAATCACCGACGTTCTACGTCGGTGAGTATGTCAAAGGGCAGTGCAATTAAACATAATTGGCAAGGGGTGGCATTTGTTACTTGTCCTCTCTTACAAAGTTCTGAGCGGAGGAAACCTCCGCTCAGACTTTGCGCTTTGTCATTGGTAAGCATTGAGTTAATGATAGCGACATATAACTTTTCGTAAAGGGCAAGTTTTCCCGCCCAATGATATTTTGCGCTGACTTCCTTAATTACCAATACGGAATTACTTCTAAATTATTCTCATCTGCCGCTTTTAATATTGGCCCGCGTAATAACTCGTGTTTTAGCGGCAATACATTGTCTGGACTACAACTGAAGAAATGCTCTGCACGCTCATAAATAGCGATCGCATCTTCGTTATTATGGGCATTGCAATAAATTAACCCGT
Organism: Tolypothrix sp. PCC 7601; assembly: GCF_025677855.1. Lineage (NCBI taxonomy): Bacteria > Bacillati > Cyanobacteriota > Cyanophyceae > Nostocales > Tolypothrichaceae > Tolypothrix > Tolypothrix sp. PCC 7601. The sequence goes on along the minus strand of NZ_CP064879.1, from coordinate 4,550,453 downwards.
GAATTTGGGAGTAAATTTCTGGCTGCTCATAAAAATAACGTGACCAAGCTTGGCTAAGACCACGCTTTTCTGTCTTGGCGAGAGTAGCTTCATTTGCACCAGCGCGCATGGCACCATTTCCGCGCAAATCGAGTAATTTTAAATCTCGTGTCGCAGTCACAATCGCAATCAGCTGGTCAGTAATTTCAATACAACCAATATCACCAAAAACTTCCACTAGACAACTCGAAAGTTTTGGGGCAATGTAGTATATACCGCGTTCCTGGTCATTGGCTGGTTGGTAATCCAATGGCTCGTAGGAAAAACTGGGATAGTTAGCGCGATGGTGATCGAAGCGAAAAAGTGGCCCCCACTCCCGAAAAGTCAGCGCAGTCGTGCCAAATTCTGTGCGAAAAATCCGAAAAAATTCCGTGCCCTTTTTTAAAATATGAAATTTTGGTTTTGGCCTGCCAAAGCGAGGTGGCGGGACAATGAGTTTGACCACCTTGATTACTCCTCATCTGGTTAACTGACAAAATGGGAATACTTGACCGCAGAAGTATAAAGGATGAAAGATGAAACAACAATAAAAGTTTGCTCTGATTCGCTGGGATTTATCCATTAAGAAAATCAAAGCAAACCTATCGCCGTTCTGAGTTGCCTCATATTTATTTCTAGGGTTTACTTCATCTTTTATGCTTTATGCTTCTCCTGTCGGAGACACTGCGAGAACAGCCTTCAATTGAAGTTGCAGATTTTGACTGCCTTTGTAAACTAGTACATTAAAACTACATCTACACAAAAATTCAAAAGTTGGCTACGTATTTCCGGACATTTTTATCTATTCAAGTGTAGTCTCTGTAACTTTTGTCAGCCACTCAGATGATTTTTAGGCAAGATTTATACTTAAAGGCTGAGAAAGCAGACGCGGAGGTAGAGATAGCGAAGGTGCGGAAAAAGGAGAAAGGTTAAAGGGGAAAGGGAAAATGCCAAACCTTTCCCCCTTTCCCCTTGACCTTTTCCCGACTTCTGCAAGAAGTCTATTCTCCACGTCAAAGCGTCTCAACTGCTCCGCATTGATTCTGATGCTCATTTTTTGATTGCAAGATGACTATAAAACTCCGACAGTCCTAGCAGCAGAAATTACATCGTCTATCTGCCCAAACTTCAAAGCTTCGATGGGGGTTAGCCCGTTTAAAGCACTGTTGGGTTTAGTTAGCCAACTAATTTTTGATAAAGCAGGAACATTGAGAGCCTTTAAAACATCAGGTAGCCCAGCGATTACTCCATCTGGCCCCTCCGGATCGAATTGCCAGGTGGGAAATTTCCAAACTCCGTTATCTTGAACGGCAATTAGACTATTCTTTTTTAAGCGATCGTGTGGTGTCTGACGGGTCGTGTTCAACAAATCGGCTACTTGTGGAGCCGTTAATGAAGATTTAAGTAGTTCTTGTCTCCATTTAAAATTTCTCGTCAGAGCAGCCAGTTCTAATTTACTATGCTCCTCATTGCTGATTTGATCAGCACCAAGCTTGGCAGCAAAGTTGATTTCAGCTTGAGAATACTTTGGCTTGATATTAGTAGGCGTTAAACGTTCAGCTAAACATTTTATTTCCTCAGGTTGTAAGGAATTGAGATAATCCTGAAATTCTCTAGCGATGCGCTCTAGTGCTTGTTTCACATATTTTCCGGTAGGAGCGTCAATCGTGACGTTAATGCCGCTCATAATCCCTCCTTCGCCGACCACATAACATAATATTCACTTCTTCATGTAAGAGATGTCAAATACCTAGATCTCTAGATTCGCACTCTCATGTATGATTTACAATCATTCTTGAGCATGATTTAGGTATGACTTATGAATGACTTATGTATGATTTTACTTAAAAGTAGTAATATAGTTAACAAAATCATTTGAGATAGAGGTAATGACTAGGCGATCGCTCCAAGCATCGGCTAAGGGAATTAGTAAGGCCGAAGCTGCTTTAATTCGTAATTCCTTGACGCAGCAGGGGTTAGCCGGAGAACTGGGAATTAGCCGCCAGCCAGTTACCAAGTTTTTTCAAGGTAAACCAGTTGATCGCTATATCTTCGTGACAATTTGCGAAAAGCTGAATCTCAATTGGGAGGAAATTATCATCTCCTCATCCTTCCCGGAGGTAGAACAGCCAGCCAGCGTTAGTCAGATGCAAAGTTTGGTACAGATCCTCCGCGAAAAAGTCCACGACAGTATTCAAAGGCGTTGTGGGGTGATGCGGGTGCTAGATATGGAACAACCAAGAAGGTTGGATACTATCTACACTCAAGTCAATATTTGGCAGAGGGTAAGTGCATACAGGCGGCTAGATATTGCGGAGATATCGCGAAATTTTGAGCCAGGGAAGTATAACTGCTTTAACTTAGGTAGTTTACAACAACCGCGCCGACCAGCCTTAGAAGCCGTAGAAAGCCACGATAAATTGATGATTTTGGGGAAACCGGGAAGCGGGAAAACGATATTTTTAAAGTGGTTAGCCATTCAGTGTAACTTAGGCGAGTATAGAGGCGATCGCGTCCCGATTTTTATTCATCTCAAAGACTTTGCAGAGGCGAGGGAGCAACCAAACTTATTAGAGTACATCACAGAACAGTTTGAAGAATGCGGGGTTACCATATCTAACGCAGTGCTAAATCTGTTAACAGAGGGTTTAGCATTTGTTTTATTGGATGGGTTAGATGAAATTCAGGATGCAGATTTTGAACGAGTTGTAAGAGATATTCACAGGTTTACAACCAGATTTTATACCAATCGCTTTGTAATTACTTGTAGAGTTGCGGCACGCAAATATATTTTTGAACAGTTTACAGAAGTAGAAATTGCTGATTTTGATGAGCAGCAGATGTCTGAGTTTGTCACCAAGTGGTTTCAGGAAGAAGCATCAACAAAAGCAGAATATGTTTTACACAAGCTGCAAGAAAATCAATCTCTGCAAGAGTTAGCGAATAATCCTTTATTGCTTACATTTTTATGCTTATTTTTTACAGAAGTCACAGATTTTGAACAATCAGAAATTTATCAAGAAGCCTTGAATATATTAATTAAACAATGGAATGAGCAGCGTTATATTCAACAAAATGGAAGTAATCAGCAAATTTCTACACAGCTAATCGAAGAATTATTAAGTGTAGTTGCCCAAAATACTTGGGACAGAAGAGAGTATTTTTTTAAACAAGAAGCGATTGAGAAGCAGATTTGTGAATATATTCAGAATTTATCTGATAGTAAAAGAAATTTGAATTTAGCGGAAATTGATAGCGAAGCACTTCTCAAGTATATTCAAGCTCAGAATGGGTTATTAGTAGAGAGAGCAAAAAGAATTTACTCTTTTTCTCATATTACATTTCAGCAGTTTTTAGCCGGTAAACACAGAAGATACTTTTGATGTAGTTTTAACTTTTGACTTGTTGGTGAGCGATCGCAATCTCATCAAATATTATCTGGATCGATTCCCAATTCTCTGAGCTTGGCTGCTAATCGTTCTTTTTGTTGACGTTCGGCTTGCGCCTGTTGTTGAGCTAGTTCTCGCTGTTGACGTTCGGCTTGAGCAACTTCCTCTGCAGTTGGGTAACGAGTACCTGTTTCGTCATACCAATACAACGCCTCTCGTTGAATTGTGCCAGAAGTGTAACGCGATCGCCCAATTCCCAATCCAATTTCTGCCATCCAAAAGGGTTCGCCTATTTGCAGTTGATATTCGCCATCAATCAATTTATACATTTCAAAGGGTTGATGTTGGTCGCGTCGCCAGTACTGCGGATTGTAGATAATGTAGTACAGGACACCTAATTTGGCATAGATATTGAGCTTATTATCATATTCATCACCGGGTGTTTTGGAAACTACTTCCAAAACCAACTTAGGTACAATGTTTTCTTCTTCCCAAACTACATAGCTTGAGCGCGATGTATTTGCTTTTCGCCGTTGCACTCCTAAGCTCAAAAAACCATCGGGAACTACTGGTACTAGATGGCTCACTCCGGTTGTGTGGTAAATACCCATATCTACCCCAAAAAACCAGTCATTCCTGTTTGCCCAAATTGACTCTAGGAGAAACAGTAGTAAATTAGGAATAAAATTTTGATCCTCGTTATCCACTGGCATATCGTCCGAACAAGGCAGTTCAGCGCTGGTTGGCAGAGCATGATATGGTTGAGACTTTACCATAGGTCATTAATTATGGTCGTTTGCCCAATAGTTCAATTTTAGGCGATCGCATTTCACTGTATTCAATTTTCGTATTCAATTGCCCCAAAATACCAGCGATGCCGCTATACAATCAACAATAAGTCAGATAGCGGACATCATTTAGTTCTTTATATTTAATTTTTAATTCCCCTCAGAGTTTTGGCTCAATTACTACTCCCAACGTCCTTCTTCCCAGGCTTTGATAGCGTAAAAAACAGCGGAATAATCATCATTAGCAAATGACATTTTCATTGCTGAGTGTAAGATTTGCCGCACACCTTTAATACTGCTAACATCCAATTCAACTGTTTTAGCTTCATTGATAAATAAGTCTGTATCTTTCAACAAATGTTTAGTGGGGAAATTGGGATTGGCAAAATTTCCATCTAACATTCGTGCCAGCTTTTTATCAAAAGTAGGAGCGTAAAGTACACTTTCCCGCAGGATTTCCATGAATTTTTCTACGTCAATACCCTGACGCTGCACAAAAGCTAAACTCAACGCAAAGCTAGTTGTCAGCGAAGCAATTAGTTGATTAAGTGCCAATTTGACAGACGCAGCAGCGCCTACAGGGCCTACTAATCGAGGTTCCGGGCCAAAATTCTGTAGTAAATTTAAGTAGCGCTGAAATTGATCTTCACGAGCGCCTACCATGACAATGAGTTTGCCTGTTTGTGCTTCTGGAATACTACCTAAAACAGGTGCCTCTAGATATTCGCCACCAGCAGCCACTACCGCATCTCGAATTTCTTGGCTTTCTGTGGGTGTAATTGTCCCCATTTGGATAACAGTACGTCCTGAAAGAGTCCGCCAGGAAGTGTCAGAAAGCAAGACACTATAAATAGCAGCAGCATTAGTGAGCATGAGAATTATGCAATCAGCAGCACGAATTGCATAGCGGGGATGTGTCGCAATTTCTGCACCAGCTGCTTGTAGTGGTGCTAATTTTTCTGGGGTGCGGTTATAGGCAACTAACTCTATATTTGCAGCTAATAGCCTTTGGGCCATCGGTAGTCCCATTAGTCCAGTTCCCAGAAATGCCACCTTCATTGTTTACGTTCCTTTGGTACAGCAATCGCGTTTCCATTATCAGTTAATAGTTAACAGCTAACAGTTACCAGTTAACAGTGTTGACTGATAACTGGTAACTGAATACTGATTCCCGGATGGTGATTAGCCACCTGCGGCAAAAGTTGCCATAATCACAACCGACAGTAAAATACCGGGAGTCAGTAGTGTTATTAGCATTAACAAGTCATGAGTACTCATAATTTTTAATTCCTGATGCTCTAGTTCTCACTGTAACAGTGTTACTTAGTCTCTGAAGACTAGTACGGGATTACATAGAGTTTTAAGTTTTCAGCGTAGGGTGACAAGAATTGGAGAGACGCGATAAATCGCGTCTGTACAAGAATCAAAATTTATTTGTATAGTTCTCTTCTTCCATTACCCATTCTCCAACCTACTTTCACTCTGGCACAGTTAATCCTTTGAGTGATTGCGATATGGCTTTGTCTTTTAATCCTTTGCTTTGAACTAAGACTCCAAAGCCACCGAGTCCTAAAGGGTTAAGAAGTTCATGTAGAGATTCTCGCCGCCGCAACAATTGTGAAATTGATTGTTCTTGATGCGAAAGGGCAGCTATGCGAGTGCCTAACCCTAAAGCCATCAAAAATAATCCTTGCTGGGTAAAACCGACTTTATCTAAACCACAGCGATCGCCCCATCGCTCCAAAGCAGTAAAATCAACATGAGCTGTAATGTCTTGTTGCCCAATGTTGACATAAGGATTGTCATGGTGCCGATGGTGATAATAGCACTGTAACGTTCCTTGCGATCGCCTGGGGTTATAGTAACGACTAGCGGGGTAGCCATAATCAATTGTTAACACATAGCCACACTGCAAGCGGTCTGCCACTATACTCAACCAATCTAGAGCAGCTAAATTAATCTCACTACGGTAGCCATCTGTATAAGCACCTTTGGTAATTTCGATTTCCACTAAATCGAAATATTCTGCTAACCGAGGCGTAGAAGGTTCCCCGGAAATTTCTACAAATGATGATGGAAAAGATAGGTTAGCAGCCGCAGATGAGAAAGTTGGTAGAGGTGAAACATCAATATCTCCCTTTCCCCTGGTTGTCACATAAATTTCTCGCAGTTCCCCTACTTCTAGAATAAACTGATGTACTGGCAATGCATCCACCAATTCATTAGAAAAAAAACAACCTGTAATGGAATTTGGTGTTATTTCCTCTAAATCGCACCACTGTACAGAGAAATCTTGTAAAGTTTGCTGCTGTTCTTGCTTAAGTGATGGCGATTTCTCCACAATGATATATTCCAAGGCGGCAAAAAACTTGGAATAGTTTTGCTGACAGTAATTAAGGATATGTGACGCTAACAGTCCTTGCCCTGCTCCCATTTCTACCAGAGAAAAGGTATCAGGTTGCCCTAAAATTTCCCACATCTGCAGAAATTGTTCTGCTAGTAATTCCCCAAAGTCATTGCCAAGATGGACAGAAGTAAAAAAATCACCACCCTCAAACCCAATTTTGACTGCATTGCTGGAATAATAACCATGTTCAGGATGATATAACACCATATCCATGTATTCAGCAAAAGTAATTCGCCGTTGGGGACTAGTTTGAATACGATTAGCAATAGCTTTACAAAGTGCCTGATTAGAATCCATAAAATTTTGTGTGGAGTGAGACTATCATTATTAATTTGATTATCAATTTTTAATTTAAAACCAACTTGGCTTGATAGTCTGCAAAGTTTCAGACTTAATTTGAATATACTGATTTAAATTACACTGGATTTCAGGCTAATGAAGTCAATGTAGGATGCGTTAGCGACAGCGTAACGCATCCACATTTATTAGAAAATTCATTTTTTAGTATTTTCTAGGAACACAACATATTGTGACGTTACAATTATCTGTAACTGTTTTTTATGTGTGTTTTGAATTAGGGAAGCAAAACTCAAGATAATTCTAGTCAAAGATTGGCTATTTTAAATAGTATTGTCATTTTTATTATCCACTGACTAATGACACCAGTACACCATTAATATCGCGGACACGAGCCAGCATTTGTCCACCAGCTTGACGTTTTGGTGCATCTAATGATTTTGCACCTGCTCCCAAGGCTCTCATATAAGCAGTAGCAACGTCAGGTGTGATCAATGAGATTTGGATTAAGGAAGGCGCTTGTATAATATCGTTAGCATAGAAGCCATTAGGAAATAAAGTTTGGGCTTCATTAGTTGAGGAAAAAGCTAGTGTAGTTTCCCCAGTTTCCATTTCTGCCCAAGTAACTTGATTCTGCTCCCGAATCTTGCGACGAACAAGACCAAAAGCTTTTTCGTAAAACTCAACGGTCTTCATCACATCATCTACCCAAATAACTGTATAACCAAATTTCATCTTTGTTTCTCCTAAGCTATAGTTGCTCTAAATGCAAAGATATGTGGAAAAATCAAAAACTTATATTATTAATACCTTTATTCTTAGTTTCTGGTTGTTTAAAGTTTGGTAATAACTACAGTTCTAAGAATGGGCAAGAACCCCCTTTAGAGGTAATAGAAAAGTGGTTGGGTGCGCCTTTACCTAGTAATTATTCAGATTTAAAGTATGAAATTATTAGTGATACTCCCGATCCACAAGTCAGAATAGCTGTCAATGTCCCAAAGGAATATTTTCAAACTTTAATTAATGAGAAAAATTTAGTCAAATATGACGACTTGAAAAACAAACTACCTGATGACTTGAAGCCAAGAGAATGGCAGGAAAGCAATCAAACTAAAGATTTCATTAAAAAACCGATGCCCAGCACCACAATATGGATAACGAAAAATGAGTTTTATCCTAAATATCTTTGGTATCAACAACAAAGATTATATCTAGTTTATGTATCAAGATAAGCAAGCAACCTATTTAACTTTCGACGATACAAGGTGCAGTTGCTAAAGTATTTGCTGCTGTTTGCATCTGTTCAATATCTGATAGCGACCAAACATGAGGCGCTTGACAGTGATGGGCTACTAATAATCCCCATAACCCTTTAGGTATCAAAACTGGTACTACTAAATTGGCGCGCACCTGCAAACTGCGGAGAAAATCTTTGTGGCAATCATGCAATGATTCTAATTCAATATCCGCGATCGCTCTGACTCGTCCTGCTAAATACAAATTGGCATAGTCTTGGTTAAAACAATTATCTGGCCCTTTGGAACCAAAAATCGAGTATTCACTAGAGGCTACAGATTCCGCAGTTACCTGCCCATGCCATTTGCCGTAAAAGTAATATAAAACTACGCGGTCAACCTGAAGCGCATCTCTCAGTTGGTTAATCGTTTCTCTAACTAATGCATCTCGCTGCATTGTGATGACTAGACGGTCTAGCACCCTTTGCAAACCCTGCTCATAATTACTTTGTGGGCTGGGGTCAAATTCTGAGAAAGAATGAATTTGCACAGACCTAAAATTATAGGTGGTTCAGTAAGTTTTGCTGTTAATCAAGAATTATCAGCTGATGATTACAGAATTATAGTCATTCATTTGACAAAATAATACCATTGCAGGCCAGTGGTAAATCCTAAAGGAAAAATTAACTTTGATCAGAACTATAGGTAAAATACATAAGCCTGGTCTATTTTTTTCAATATCATGGGCAATACTTTTGGTCATCTATTTCGCGTTACTACTTTTGGAGAATCCCACGGCGGCGGTGTGGGAGTTGTGATTGATGGTTGTCCACCGCGACTGGAAATTTCGGCTGAGGAAATTCAAGTAGAGCTAGATAGAAGACGGCCAGGACAAAGTAAAATTACCACACCTCGTAAAGAAGCCGATATCTGCGAGATATTATCTGGAGTGTTTGAAGGTAAAACTCTAGGAACTCCGATCTCAATTTTGGTGCGAAATAAAGATACTCGTCCCCAAGACTATGATGAGATGGCTCAGAAGTATCGCCCTTCCCACGCTGATGCAACTTATGATGCCAAATATGGGATTCGTAACTGGCAAGGTGGCGGTAGGTCGTCAGCACGTGAGACAATTGGCAGAGTCGCTGCAGGTGCGATCGCTAAAAAAATTCTCCGTCAACTTGCAAATGTAGAAATTATCGGTTACGTCAAGCGCATCAAAGACTTAGAAGGCGTAATTGATCCCAACACTGTCACTTTAGAACAAGTTGAAAGCAACATCGTTCGCTGTCCCGATGGAGAGTTGGCAGAACGCATGATTGAATTAATTGAGCAAACTGGTAGACAAGGCGATTCCATCGGTGGTGTAGTCGAATGTGTAGCGCGGAATGTACCCAAAGGTTTAGGCGAACCAGTCTTTGATAAATTAGAAGCAGATATTGCCAAAGCTGTAATGTCTCTTCCTGCTAGCAAAGGTTTTGAAATTGGTTCTGGTTTTGCAGGAACGCTGTTAACAGGAATTGAACATAACGACGAATTTTATATTGATGAAAACGGTGAAATTCGCACTGTAACAAACCGTTCTGGCGGGATTCAGGGAGGAATTTCTAACGGAGAAAATATAATTTTGCGAGTTGCATTTAAGCCGACAGCGACAATTAGAAAAGAGCAAAAAACAGTAACCCGTGAAGGCGAAGAAACTGTATTAGCAGCTAAAGGAAGACACGATCCTTGCGTGTTACCTCGTGCAGTTCCAATGGTAGAAGCAATGGTGGCCTTGGTTCTGTGCGACCATTTATTACGAAATCATGGACAGTGTCATGTGTTGAGTCCTGAGTCCTGAGTTCTGAGTCTTGAGTTAAAGTCATAACTCAAGACTCAAGAATCAAATCGAAGTACAGTAATTACAACTGAATCAGCTGCAATATTTCTCCTATATAAATTTGAATGTTCTGACATAATGCAGTTTTAGCCATAAAAATACGCATTAAATTTGAATATTACTGCATAAAATACGTCATTATTTAAACTAGGTTGCATTGCCAAAATAACAACGCATGACCAATACAGTTCAGTTAAGAAAATTAATTGAAAACAAAACCAAAAAACTAGTTACTCCACAAAAAACTCAACAATAAGTTTGGAGGGGGTTTGGGGGACGCAACCGTCACCCAATCGGGGGTTTGGGGGAGAATCCCCCAAATGAGCTAGCTTTTTAGACAACTAATAAATCAATCACTAATATTGGTAGGGGAAATGTGCAAAAACAAGCAATTGATGAACTCCTCCTACTAATCCTTTCAGAAAAGCCGCGTTAGAATTACTGTACAACTTGCAACAAAACTTACAATTTACTCAAAGTCAAGATGAAGATGACAGGGAATTGGTTATGCGATTAGCACTACTTTATCAACAAGACCGCGAACAAGCTACACAACAAGGAATTGAACAAGGAGAACGTCTAGTAGTAGAAAACTTACTTAAAGTTCGCTTTGGTGAATTAGATAACAAACTGCAAGCTATCATTTCACCTTTATTAACGTTACCTCCAGAAGAGTTTACTCCCTTACTCTTGCAGTTATCTCGTGAAGAATTAATTTCTCGATTTAGCTAAAAAACTACCAATTTTAAATATATCTAATTATAGTAGGGTGTGTTAGTGCCGAAAGTATAGCACTGCAACACATCATGCCATTATTTCATAGGGTTGCATTAATGGATTTTATTACAGTTTTAGGACTAGTAGCCGCTACATTAACTACAGTGGCTTTCTTACCACAAATGTTTCAAACATGGAGAACAAAGTCAGCAAAAGATGTTTCTTACATAATGCTAATTACATTTAGCAGTGGTTTATTTTTATGGTTAATCTATGGCATTTATCTCCAAGCTTTGCCCATTATTCTTGCTAATACCGTATCTTTATTTTTTAACCTGATAATTCTATCGCTTAAAATTAAATATAGATAACCCTACTGCACCCTGAGACTCAAAGTCTAGGGCTAGAAAACAAAATCCACCTGTGCAGACTTCTATTGAACCCTACTGAGGTGGTTTTTGATTGTGTAGGTATGAATTATGACAAATCTCCCCAAGCGATCGCCTGTGACATCATCTGTATTTTCTGCTGAACGACTTTTATTTACCCCCAGTACCCCCAACACTGACGCTATCCCGCTAATTTTTGCTTTTCCCAATGAGTACACCGTGGGGATCACTAGCCTGGGATATCAGGTGGTGTGGGCAAATTTGGCAATGCGTGATGATGTGCAGGTGAGTCGCCTGTTTACTGATATTCACGAACAACTGCCAATAAATCCCGAAATTGTCGGATTTTCTATTTCTTGGGAATTAGATTATGTAAATATCTTAAATTTACTAGAATCTTTAGAAATTCCGATTCGCGCATCTTTGCGGGAGGATAGTCATCCGCTAATATTTGGTGGTGGCCCAGTTCTCACTGCTAACCCGGAACCTTTCGCAGATTTTTTTGATGTAATTTTGCTAGGAGATGGGGAAAATCTGCTGGGAGATTTTATTACAGCTTACAAAGAAGTTAGGAATGCTTCTAGAATAATTCAACTGAAAACTCTGGCACAAATCCCAGGAATTTATGTTCCGAGTTTGTATGCGGTAGAATATCACGCCAAAGATGGTGAAATAAAGTCAATTACACCAATTGATGCAGAAATTCCTGCCATAGTGCAAAAGCAAACTTATCGGGGAAATATTCTCTCAGCCTCAACTGTGGTGACAGAAAAGGCAGCATGGGAAAATATTTATATGGTGGAAGTGGTGCGGAGTTGTCCAGAAATGTGCCGCTTCTGTTTGGCTAGTTATCTGACGTTACCATTTAGAACTGCAAGCCTTGAAGGTTCTTTAATTCCTGCCATTGAAAGAGGCTTAAAAGTTACCAAGCGGTTAGGTTTATTAGGTGCTTCTGTAACTCAGCATCCAGAATTTGAGACGTTGTTAGATTATATCAGTCAGCCCAAGTATGATGATGTCCGTCTTAGCATTGCCTCAGTACGCACCAATACAGTTACTGTACAGCTAGCAAAAACTCTGGCACAACGAGACACGCGATCGCTTACCATTGCTGTAGAAAGTGGTTCGGAAAAATTACGCCGTATTATCAACAAAAAGCTGCATAATGACGAAATTATTCAAGCCGCAGTCAACGCCAAAGCCGGTGGCTTATCGAGTTTGAAACTCTATGGAATGGTTGGGATTCCTGGCGAAGAACCAGAAGATTTAGAGCAAACTGTGGCAATGATGCGTAATGTTAAAAAAATAGCACCAGGATTGCGGTTAACACTAGGATGTAGCACCTTTGTACCCAAGTCCCATACACCATTTCAATGGTTTGGTGTAAATAAACAAGCCGAGAAGCGGTTGCAGATGTTACAGAAACAGCTAAAACCCCAAGGCATAGACTTTCGCCCAGAAAGCTATAATTGGTCTATTATCCAAGCTTTGTTATCGAGAGGCGATCGCAGACTCTCTCACTTATTAGAACTTACTCGTAACTTTGGCGATTCTTTAGGCAGTTACAAACGCGCTTTTAAACAACTTAAAGGACTGCCCACCCTACAAAAATTCCTGATATTGAGGAATCGGTGTTTTAGAAGGTGAAAGTGGTTCTCAAAGTACCAATGATGGCATTATCGCTATTAGCAACTTGACCAGGACTGGTTAACCAAATTAACCCAGGGGTAATGGAGATATTATCGCTGACACGATATTTATAGAAACCTTCAATATGATAAGGGCGATCGCCTCCAAGACGACCTAAGTAGGGTTGAGCACCCGCAAAAATTCCTAAAACGTTGCCTTGTCTGCCGAAATCTGGTAAAGCTACACCAAGACCATAGCTCCAAACTTCATCATTGTTGTTGCCTACGACGCTGCTAATATCGCTGTAAAGCACAAAGCCACTAATCGAGAGTTTGTTACTAGGTTTGAAAGCGGCTTCAAAACCATAGGAATTACTGTTATATGGGTTACCACCACCAACTAAATTGGCCTGTGCAGTACCCACTACACCAACATTTCCGGCTCCGCCTAGGTCAAATAAAGCAGTTCCAGCATTATGATAACCGTGGACGTAGGTAGCAGCAAAAGACAGGCGATCGCCTACGTTTAAGTTCAATTGCGCTAGAGCTGCATAGTTACCTTCAAATAAACCAGCGCGTGCTCCTGGGTTGTTTCCTTGGGATGCCAAATAACCTACAGTTAATGAAGGTTGGAAAGCAGCATTACTCTTACCAAAAACAAAATTAACGCCACCACCTACACCACCGCCAATCCGGTAAATTGGGCTTTCAGATGCAAAGGTAGATAAAGCACCGTTACCACCATCAAAACCTTCAAAATAAGGATTGAGGGTAGGAGCGTAATCGCTGTGAATACCACCACTGGCTGCTATATATACTTGGGAGTTACCCAGTGGGAAGTAATAAGACAACCAATCTATAAACGCACTATTATTGGTACTAGGGCTAAGATTAAAGGTTTGAGTACCTTCAAATGTGCCATTTGGCAAAGTTAATCCAGTGGAGTTACCAGCCGCAATCCGGGTGTGTAAGGTATCTTTACCCGTGAAGCTACTTTGTAAATCTAAACGTACCCTATTTTGAAATACAGTGTTGTTATTGTCGTTATCACCAAAGTTATCGGTAACTGCAAAAACTGCCTCACCTACTAACTTGGTTGTAGTAGAAAATTGATTGGCTTCTAGTTCTGCAGTCCGTGCTTCTAAAGAATCTACTCGACCACGTAAAGTTGCTAATTCTGCAGAGAATTCTTCTTGTAAACGCTGCAGGGTAGCTAAATCTTGTTTTGTTACCAAGTCAGCTGTTGCTGTGGCAATTAGTTCATTAACTCTATCTAAACAAGCATTCAAACCTGCAGCAAATTCATAACGAGTTAAAGCCCGATTGCCTCGGTAAGTTCCATTAGGATAACCCGCAATACAACCGTAGCGTTCAACTAAAGATTGCAAAGCTTGAAATGCCCAATCTGTTGGCTGTACGTCAGAAAATTGAGAAACTGACGTAACTTGAGACATTGAATCTTGGCTACTAACTTCACTTACTAAAACTCTATTCTCATCAGTTTTAGCTTGAGCAAGTAATTGCTGATTAACGTTTGCTTGCTCTGTGGCAATTCCTGCTGCTTTTGAGTCAGAAGCGTTTAATATTTCTGCTGCCATCACACTGGATGAAGCCAACGCATTCGCACCTAAAAATACTGGAAGTAATACCAGATTTTTCCACAATCTATTAGACATATTTCCGTTTTCCTCTCCACGAAATGCGCCTAACTAATTGCTATAAACAGCAATTAATTAAGTTCTTTCTGCACACCTATAAAGTAAGATACGTTACATTGTTTCGCTGTATAAAGTCAAGTCCTAGCTTATGGAATCTAGACAAATGACTTGCACTTTCATAGCCTTTATGCAACGGCTATTTATCTGTAATTTCTACAACTTTGACCAAATGCAACATTTATCAAGGGTTATTAAGAGCTATTTGCATTTAGATGAGCAATAAAGAGCAATTTACTCTTGCTATCTAATGTAAAACCCAGATTTTTTGCCCATGATATTTGTATCTATTATGCATAAAACTTAGTGATTTTATACACAAATTTAAACTTTTTTATGCAAAAAATTCATTTTAATGATGCAGAAGTATCAACGGCAATATTTTGTAGCGAAATTTACAGAAACTTAAATTTTAAAATATGAAAATATCACTCACTTGTATCGATTATAAAGAGTAAAAATTTTCAATAAATAATAATACCTAAATCTAGCCAGAAAATATTGTTTGATATTGATGTAAATACTGCTTCTATAAGGCTGGACTAAAATCAAATTTTTACAACCTTGGTTTATTGCAGTCATATTTGATATAGGGAATTGGTGTTTGGTCATTTGTCATTGGTCATTGGTCATTTGTCCCCTGCTCCCAGCCCCTTTGCTTTTCCCAATCCCCCTCATCTTCCTCGTCCCCCTCTGCTCCCCCTACTTCCCCCAGAAATCCCTTAGTCAAGTGGATCGAAACGCTGCAAGATGAGCGCTATCAATATGACTGGCAAACCTACAGCTACACAAATTAGAGCTTGGGTAAATGTTAAAGGTGTGGTGCCAAAAATTTGATTCATGATGCTCCACTGACTGAACAGACATTGTAAAGTGACTACAACCACAATGCCAATTACAGGGGCGTAGGCTATGGGTTTGCGTTTACCTTGAATTTTGGCAATTACAGATGGTACAAACTGGCTAATGCTGAGTAGATAAAATACTTCTGCTGCTACTAACCCATTAATCGCCATTGTGCGGGCTAAGGCTTCATTATCTGTAGTTTGCAGTATCCATTGAAAAACGCCAAAAATTACCAGCCAGTTGAAGAGAGAAATTGCCAAGATACGCTGGAGTAAGCTACCCGATAACAGCCTTTCTCTGGGGTTGCGTGGTGGTTGTTGCATCACCCGTCGAGATTTTGGCTCAAAGGCGAGGGGAACAATCAAACCTACTGAACTCACCATATTTAGCCAGAGAATTTGAATTGGTAAGATAGGAAGCGCGATCGCTAGGAAAATGGCAATCAAAATTGTCATAGATTCGCCAATGTTGATGGGTAGCAAGAAGGCGATCGCTTTGCGTAAGTTGCGATATACTCCCCGCCCTTCTTCTACAGCGGCTTCAATGGCGGCGAAGTTATCGTCTGTTAACAGCATATCTGCAGATTCTTTAGCAACTTCTGCCCCAGCTAAACCCATCGCTACACCAATATCTGCTTGCTTGAGGGCTGGCGCATCATTGACACCATCTCCAGTCATCGCCACAATTTCACCTTGATGTTGCAAGGCTTTGACTAAACGCAACTTTTGTTCTGGCGCAACTCGCGCAAATACCCTACCTTGCTCCGCTGCTTGGCTGAATTCGGCTTCATCCATCTGAGCTAATTGCTTTCCTGTAAAAACCTGTGCTTCAGCCGAGCAAATTTCCATTTGGCGAGCGATCGCTCCAGCTGTGAGTGCATGATCGCCGGTGATCATTTTCACTTGGATGCCAGCAGATTGACAAGCAGCAACAGCCGCGATCGCTTCTTCACGAGGCGGATCGATGATGCCTTGAAGTCCTAAAAATACTAGTCCGGTATCGATATCATGACGCTCTAAGGAACGCTGACCAGCAACTTTTTTGCTGGCGAAGGCTAGCACTCGTAAACCTTGCTTTGCCATCTGCGCTACTTCCTGTTCTATAAGCGCAGGATTGAGTGCAGTTTGTTGTCCTTGAGCATCGAGCTGGCGATCGCAGCGTTGGAGAATCGCCTCTACCGAACCTTTGACATAAATCACATTTTGTCTTTGCTGATTATCTAATTTATGCAAAGTCGCCATGTATTGGAATTGAGACTCAAAGGGAATAGTATCGATTCTCGGCAATTCTTCTGGGGTTAATCCCGCTTTATTAGCCGCCGTAATCAATGCTCCCTCGGTGGGAGTTCCTACTAAACTCCACTGTTCGTCTTTCCATTCAATGTGAGAATCGTTGCACAGCAATCCAGCAGCTAGGGTTTCTCCAAGAGCAATCTGTCCCTCTGTATAGACATCAACAGGCTGGCGATTCAGCAAAATTTCACCATCGGGAGCATAACCAATACCGCTAACGGTGTAGTGTTGTTCACCTGCGTAAATCTGCTGCACTGTCATCTGATTTTCGGTTAACGTGCCAGTTTTGTCAGAGCAGATAACGGTTGTACTTCCCAATGTTTCCACAGCAGGTAACTTGCGAATAATCGCGTTACGTCGCGCCATACGGGAAACACCAATGGACAAAATCACTGTGACAATTGCAGGTAAACCCTCGGGAATGGCGCTAACAACGAGCGCTACAGCAGCTTTGAACACATCAATCCAAGATTCGCCTTGTCCTAATCCAACTGCAAAGGTGAGGGCAGCTAAACCTAAAATGGCATACAGTAAAGTTTTGCTTAACTTGTCAATATTCCTGGTGAGTGGTGTTTTCAACCCCGTGCTACTTTCAATTAACTGCGAGATGCGTCCTGTTTCAGTAGCATCTGCGATCGCTACTACCATCCCTTCGGCTTGACCAAAGCTGACAAAACTGCCAGCGTAAGCCATATTGTTGCGTTCGGCTAAGGGTGTGTCTACAGCCAGCGATGCAGTTGTTTTTTCTACTGGAACCGATTCTCCAGTTAAAGCCGACTCATCAACTTGTAACTCACGCACAGTTAATAGCCGCAAATCTGCAGGTACTTTATCCCCAGAGGCTAACAGTACCAAATCCCCTACCACAAGTTCAGTGGAAGCCAAACGAGTTTTTTGACCATCGCGAATCACAGTAGCTTCTGTAGTCACAGCTTGAGATAGAGCTGCGATCGCATCTTCTGCTTTGGATTCTTGAATGTAGCTAATAATGACATTAATCAGGGTGACGCTAAAAATCACTCCTGCATCTATCCAATCTCGTAATAGTAAAGTCACCACTCCCGCCGCTATTAATATATAGAGTAGTGGTTGATGAAATTGCTCGATAAATTTTAACCAAGGGCTTTTTCTCGCTTGAATATTCAGTTGATTGGCACCCATCTGTTGATGCCGCTTGGTTGCTTCTTGATGGCTCAAGCCGGCTTCTGAATGACTAACTAAGGTTTGCACAACCTCTATTTCTGGTAGAGTATGCCATTCATAATTGATTACATCTTTTGTTAGATGGGAAGAATTATTTGTATTGATGGTATTCGCTGGCATTTCTACATCCTGATTTAACTATCTATTGCAGTAATTTATCCTTCAAATTCCTCAGCTTTAATTTCTGTTAAAATCTGTATTTTTTAGTTCAAATCGCTGTATCTACAGTAATCTTTTGCTTAGTTCATAAATATGCCACTCTCGCACACCCCAATAGCGAAGAATATATTCTGCTTGCTGAATTTCGTCTGCTGTCCCCTCTACCTTCACCAAAAAATCTTCCCTAGGCTGCCAAAGTTTAACTTGCTTTTCGGGAGCAACCCAACCTTGAAATGCACCGCATAAACTACCAAATATTGCACTTGCTCCACCCGCCAGTAGTGTAGTTAAAACAGATTCAACTGCTAATACAGGGCCAAAACCGGGAATCATTAAAATACCAAGTCCGGTGGTAACTGCTAACACTCCTCCTGCTGTCCCGCCTGTAATTGCACCTACTTTAGCTCCTTCAATAGGAGTCACAATTTGATTACCAGAATGAGTATTGTGCAACTTTTTTTGTTTTGATTCCGTAGCAAACATAGAAATTTTTTGCATAGGAAAGTCAATCGCTATCAGTTCATCAAGCACTTGTGTTACAGCCTGACGGTTAGAAATAATGCCTATAGCATTTTTTATGGAATTGGCATTCATCATAACTTCTACCCCTGAAAATAATTAATTTAAAAAATTAGCGTTATTTAAATATAAATAGGTAAAATAATATTGATTTGTTCAAAACTCTCTTTTATTCCTGATTCGCTTCATCAGTGATGATTTTAAGGAATTGAATAGGAATGCTATAATTTCCCAACTGCAGAAAGAACTGTAGAGTTAAGCATGAGTTTTAACCCTCAGTTCGATTATTTTTACTCACATCCTTTTTTTAGGATTACAGACAAATGTGAATGAAAAGTGAGCGCGGATGCTCTTGAAAAGAATATCTATGAGTTAAGTAACGCATCCAGGCTGAGAATGCGGTGCGTTACTAAAATACTGCATAAAAAAACTCTTGTGGGATGGATGTCTCACCCGTCCAGGGCGGACAAGATGTCCACCCCACAAGAAAAAAACATTTTAGCTGTGTCAATGCGTTACGAGACTAAAAAGATTTTGGCTACACATGAACTATTGGTAGGAACGCACAAATTTACGCCCCTACCAATGATGTTGTATTCTATTTTCAAAACGCTCTACTTCAATAAATCCAAATCTGTGACAGCACCAACACTGCTGGAGGAAACTAACTTAGCATATTTGGCTAAGGTACCTTTTGTATAACGAGGTGGACGAGGTTGCCATTTAGCGCGACGATTGGCTAATTCTGCATCGGAAATATTGATTTGCAGTAAGCGAGAATGAGCATCGATAGTGATGCGATCGCCTTCTTCAACTAAAGCGATCGCACCACCAACAGCGGCTTCGGGAGCAACATGACCAACTACCATCCCGTAAGTCCCGCCGGAAAAGCGTCCATCGGTAATTAACCCAACTGCATCACCTAACCCTGCACCAATAATTGCGGAGGTGGGTGCTAGCATTTCCCGCATTCCTGGGCCGCCTTTGGGGCCTTCATAGCGAACAATAATCACATCGCCAGCTTGGATTTTATTTGCCAAGATAGCATCTAAGCATTCTTCCTCGGAGTCAAATACCCGCGCTGGCCCGGTAATACAGGGATTTTTAACTCCGGTAATTTTAGCTACTGCTCCCTCAGTAGCGAGATTGCCTTTGAGGATGGCTAAGTGACCTTGAGCATACATCGGGTGATTCCACGGACGAATCACATCTTGATTGCTGAGTGGTTCATCGGGGATATCTGCTAAAACTTCAGCGATAGTTTTACCTGTAATGGTGATACAGTCGCCGTGGAGTAAACCATGCACAAGTAACATCTTCATGACTTGGGGAATACCGCCTACTTTGTGTAAGTCTGTAGCCACATATCTACCGCTAGGTTTCAAATCGCACAACACAGGGACGCGACCACGGATAGTTTCAAAGTCATCTAGACTCAGTTCTATACCAGTTGCGTGAGCGATCGCGAGAAAATGTAATACAGAATTTGTGGAACCACCCACAGCCATAATTACAGAGATGGCGTTTTCTATAGATTTGCGGGTGATAATTTGTCTGGGTAAAATTTGATTGCGAATCGCTTCTACCAATACTTTGGCTGATTTTTCCGTACTATCAGCGATTTCATCATCTTCAGCTGCCATTGTAGAAGAATAAGGCAAACTCATTCCCATCGCTTCAAAAGCAGAAGACATGGTGTTGGCTGTATACATCCCTCCACAGGAACCAGAACCCGGACAAGCTTGGCGTTCAATGGCTAATAGTTCATCTTCGTCAATTTTATTGGCGCTATATTCACCGACAGCCTCAAAAGAACTGACAATAGTCAAATCTTTACCCTTGTGCTGTCCGGGTTTGATGGTGCCACCATAAACAAAAATAGCAGGGATATTCATCCGAGCGATCGCAATCATTGCCCCTGGCATATTCTTATCACAACCGCCGATGGCAATCACACCATCCATACTTTGACCATTACAGGCGGTTTCAATGGAATCAGCAATGACTTCTCGTGACACTAGGGAATATTTCATCCCCTCGGTTCCCATAGATATGCCATCACTAATTGTAATTGTGCCGAACATTTGCGGCATTGCCCCAGCTAGTTTAATTCCCTCTTCGGCTCTTTGTGCGAGGCGATTAATTCCCATGTTGCAGGGAGTAATGGTGCTGTAGGAATTCGCCACACCCACAATAGCTTTATTAAAATCCCTATCTTGGAAGCCGACTGCACGCAGCATCGCTCGATTTGGCGATCGTTGTACCCCTTGCGTGACTGCTTGACTGCGAAAATTTTCGGTAATTGTTTTCTCAGACATTGCTTTAGCCTCGTTCAACATGGTTGTACGAGTATGATATGTAGACTTTTTTGAGATGTCCAATATATATTTATTTAAAATTGATATCTTTTAAATATAAAAAAATGGAACTACGACACCTGCGTTACTTTATTGCTGTAGCTGAAGAACTACATTTCAGTAAAGCCGCAGAAAGGCTGCATATAGCGCAACCGCCTCTCAGCCAACAAATTCAGCAGCTAGAAGCAGAACTAGGAGTAGAACTTTTTCATCGCAAAACCAAGCGACAGGTACAGCTAACAGAAGCAGGTAAGGTTTTTTTACAAGAAGCTTATGGATTACTACTACAACTAGAAACTGCGATCGCACTAACTCAAAGGATTGGTAGAGGCCAAACTGGTCAACTACGAATAGGATTTACGAGTTTGGTAATCTATGAATTATTACCCTCAATTTTGCGCCAATTTCGCGAGCAATTTCCCGAAGTAGAACTAGTATTACGAGAGTTAACTACAAGTCAACAAGAGCAAGCGCTTCGAGATTCTCTAATTCATGTAGGTTTTGCTCATCCACCTTTAGAAGATGAGAAGCTATCTTATCAATCTATTCACCAGCAAACTTTAGTTGTAGCTTTACCGTCAAATCATTCCTTAGCTCAAACAGAACATATTCAGGTGCAGGAATTAGAGGATGAGCCTTTGATTATGTTTCCTCGTTATCTAGCACCCGGACTTTACGATTTGATTATGAGTCTTTTTAGGCAGAGAAATATCAAACCTCAAGTTACTCAGGAAGCGGTTCAAATGCAAACTATTATTGGTTTAGTATCGGCGGGAATGGGTGTGGCAATTACACCATCTGTTCTACAAAATCTGCAACGTTCTGGTGTTATTTATCGCCCTTTACTAGAAGCAGCACCCGTCATAGAAACTGCTATCATCTGGCAGAAAAATAGTCTCACACCTCTTGTAGAGAATTTTTTAAAATTCACCCAGCAGTTTATCTAATACAAATTCAAATCATGTTTGCGACACATCAATATATTCTAGAGGGCAAGGCAATGCCTTGCCCCTACAATCTGTCGCATTTTTTTCAAATTGATATGAGTAAATTAGTTGTGTTTTAATTTGAATTTTGAATTCGGAGCGTAGCGGCGCTACGCGCTTCTCAAGGCGACAATTGGGTCAAGTTTAGCGGCGCGACGTGCGGGTACGACACCAAAGAATAAGCCAATTCCGCCAGAGATACCAACAGCCATTGTAATTGCTACGGGAGAAATGCCAGCTTGTAACGGTGTTAAGGCTGCAACTAACAAAATTCCACTCACACCTACACCAGTACCTACCAAGCCACCAATTGCAGAAACAATTACCGCTTCAATCATGAACTGTAGCAAAATATCTTGCTCTGTTGCACCAATCGCTTTTCTCAATCCAATTTCTTGGGTGCGTTCGGTGACGGATACTAGCATGATGTTCATGATCCCAATACCACCGACAAACAAAGATATGCCTGCGATCGCAGCTAGCATAATTGTGAGTGCGCCTGTAATTTGTCCGACTGTTTGCAAAGCATCTTTTTGAGAACGGATGGTAAAGTCATCTTCCCCAGTAATTTTGTGGCGTTGGCGTAGTAAATTGGTAATTTGAAACTCTGCTGCATCAACGCTATCGGCATTTTTCGCAGAAACAACAATATAGCTTAACTCCAAACCGTAGGGAGAAGTCCGCCCAATTAAGCGATTAGCTGTGGTGATAATCGGTACTAAAGCTGCATCGTCGTAATTCACGCCTAAGTTAGAACCTTTGGCGGTGAGTACGCCTATCACTTGAAAGCTAGTATTTTTAATTCTTAATTGCTGTCCCACAGGATTAGCACTACCAAACAGTCTTTGGGCTAAATCTGCACCCAATACCGCAACTTGGTTGCTGCGCTTCATATCGATGTCAGTAAAAAATCGCCCTTTGGCGGTTTCAAAATCCCTAACTGTCAAGAACGTGGGAGTGGTGCCAATGATATTAACATCGGTATTGCGATTGCGGTAAGTAACAACTTGGCGGCTATTTAATTCCGCCGTCACATTTGCAACTGTGGGTACTTGAGTGGCGATCGCTTTTGCATCTTCCAAAACCAAAGTTTTTGGTACATCCCTAGAGATGCGTTGCGTTTCTTGGTTACCGGGAATCACAAATAAGATATTAGGCCCCAAAGACTCCAGTTGTTGCGAAACATACTTTTGTCCACCTTCGCCAATCCCAATCATCGCAATCACCGAAGCGTTACCAATGACAATTCCCAGCATGGTAAGCGCGCTGCGTAACTTATTCGCCAGCAGGGTTTTCCCCGCCATTTGGATACTTTCTAACAGGTTCATGGTTATTTGTCATTTGTCATTTGTCATTTGTCATTTGTCATTGGTCATTGGTCATTGGTAATGGGTAATTGGTGTTTGTTTCCCTTTCCCCTTTCCCCTTTCCCCTTTTCCCCTTTCCCCTTTTCCCCAGTCCCCAGTCCCCAGTCCCCAGTCCCCTACTTACCCTTTGCCTTTTCGATTTTGTAATCCTTCGGTGGGTTTACAAAAATGCGATCGCCTGTTTGTACGCCTTCTAAAACCTGGGTTTGGTCTTGGATTTGTGCGCCGACGGTGACTTGGCGGAATTGGGGTTTATTGTTTTCGTCAGGGATGAGTACGCCAGTTTGCCCTTTTTCGGTGACAATGGCGACGGTGGGTATAACTAAAGCATTGTTGACGCGATCGCCTAAAAAGGTCAAATCTACATTTAAGCCAGAACGCAGTTTATCTATCCCTGTATCTAATGCAACTCGCACTTGGAAGGAAGTTACACCTTGTTCCACTACTGCTTCTGGTGCAATGAGGCGGACACGACCTTTAAATACTTGGTCGGGATAAGCATCAGCAACAATTTCTACCTGTTGTCCTGGTTTAATTCTGCCAATGTCGGTTTCAGGAACCTGCGCTAAAACTTCTAAACCGCGCGCCACGGCGACAATAGAGCTAGATGTGGCTGATGCACTACTAGAAGCGGAAGTTGTGGGTGTGACAAATGAACCCACATTAGCGTATTTTTGCGTAACAATACCGTTAAAAGGTGCGCGAATTTCTGTATCTGCAAGCCTGACTTGGGCGGCTTTTAATTGCGCTTGGGCGGCTTTGACTGCGGCTTGGCGTTGAGCAATTTCCTCAGGACGGCTACCATTTTGTAACAGTACTAAAGCGGCGCTGGCTTCGGTAACGGCTGCTTCTTTCGCGTCGATTTCTTCGCTACGAGTTCCACTTTGCAACAGAGATAGGCGTTTTTGCGCTTCTTCTAAAGCAGCTTTGGCGCGGCTATTTTCGCTAACGTACTGATCGAGCTGATCTTGAGAAGTTGCTCCTTGTCTAGTTAATTCCTGATAGCGCACTACCCGCGCTTGCGTTAAATTAACCTGGGCTTTTGCAGATTCTACTTGCGCTTGCGCCTGTCCAATTTCTTGAGCGCGATTACCCGCACGGGCTGCGGCTAGTTGTGCTTGGGCTTGCGCTAAACGTGCTTTTGCTTGGGCGATTTCTTGGGGACGACTTCCCGCCCGCGCTTCATCGAGTTGGGCTTGGGCTTGGGCGATATTAGCCTGGTACTGCAGGATTTGCGCTTGAATTTCGCCAACATCCATGCGGGCGATTACTTGCCCTTTTTGCACGCGATCGCCTTGTTCAACATATAATTCACCCAATACCCCAGGATTTTTGGGACTGATATTTACACTTTGAACTGGTACTACCTTCCCACTCGCTGTAATCCGCAGCGTCACAGTTTGGGTTTCTACAGGAACAGTTAGTTGAGATATATCTTGTTTAGTATTTCCCCGATTCACCAAATTATAAGTAGTAGTAGTGCCCACAACCAAAGCACCAGCTGTTATTAACCCTATCAGCCAGCGCATGGGATACTTAATTTTTTTGCCAATTACGGGGATTTCTATGTGCGTATTCATGATACCAGCCGATAAAGATTGTTTTGCTGGAATAGCTGTTATTTAATGAGCTATTACTGCAATTTAGAAGGAAATAAAGTTCAGAATAAAGGTTATATATTAATCAACGACCTCAAGATTCATTTGCTCAGTTATTACATATTAAGATACCTTCATATTAGCTATTCACTTCTTTGCGTGGCTTCACCTGACTGGGTGACTCAAAATCAGGCTGAAGTATGAATTGTGAAGTCTGAAGTAATATAAAAATTCTGCCCTAAGCTTAATTATCCTAGACTCTATCGGACTCATATTTGATTTTTGAAGTTCACGTATTTCAAGTGCGAAAGCTGAGATTTTTTCAGAAATCAAATCGGATTCCTATATTTCTGGTTTTTATCCGCGTTTATCGGCGTATATTAGCGGTTAATTGCTCTTAAATTAGATTTTAGCCACAAAATTCTCATGCTCATGAATGAAAACATAAATATGCTTTCATCCCTAATTGAAATATTGCTTTTTTATTCAAATTTTGCTGCAATATTTCATAGAAAATAAAATTAGCACAGCCTATCCTACAAACAACATTCAGAATTAGGGGCATGACATTCAGACAATTTCTGTAGAGAGCGAAAGTATTTTCATGCCTTACCCCTAAATTATCTGCCTTAGCAGCATTCCTAGTACAGCAATTTAGTAAATCTCTCAAAAAGCTCGATTTCTCACCTTTTTGACTTGTGATTTCTGTGCTAACGTGAAGCTCTAGAGGTGACAGAACGCTGTAAACTAGCTAGAGCGCGATTGTAATCCAAAATAGCTGTAACTCGATTACCTTCCGCCCTTGTTAAGTCGTTCTCCGCCGCAATTACCTCTGTTTGCGTACCGACACCTGCTTGAAATCGCAGCCTAGCTATCTGCAAAGCTTCCCTAGCTTGACTTAAAGCCAAAGTGGAAGTTTGCACATTCTCTAAATTAGACTGCAACTGAAAATAAAATTGTTCGACATCAAAACGAATTTGATCACGCTGATTAGCAAATTGAGTCTCTGCGATCGCAATATTAGCGCGTGACTGAGCTGCTCTAGCTCTAGCTGCACCACCATCAAATAAAGTTAAACTGCTTTGTAACCCCACGGAATAGCCATCAACAACGCTAATCCCATCGTTATAAATATCTCGAAAACTATAAGTTCCAGTTACACCCAGTTGCGGCCCTAATTGTGAAAGTGCTTGTCGCCTTTGTTGTTCGGATTGATTGCGTTGCGCTAAAAATTGCGGCAATTCGGGGCGGTTTTGAAAAGCTTGTACAATAGTTTGTTCTAGTGTTTGTTGCCATAAACCAGCTAATTGCACAGGATCGGCCGCAGTAATACCAACCGATTGTGGCAAATTTAAAAGAGTACCAAACTGACGACGGGCAATTTGCTGATTTGCAATAGAATTAGTCAGTTCTTGTTGAAAATTAGCTAAATTTACCTGAGCTTGCAGAACATCAAACTGCGTACCCACTCCTGCTTGCAATCGTGCTTGCGTATCTCGTAAACTAGCTTGGGCATTCTCTACCGCAGAGCGATTAATTCTAACTTGTTCGTCTGCACCTTGTAAATTGTAGTACTGGGTAGCAACATTTAAACCAACTACTAAAGATTGATTTTCTAAATTTAATTCATCTATACGTATCTGTTCTTCAGCAGAACGAATATTAGCTTGTCGGTTACCAGAAGTATAGAGATTATAATTGATTTGTGCTTGACCATTAAAAGCAGTGCTAGATTGAGTTGAACCCCCAGTAAATAAATCACTACCACTATTAGCTAAGTTCCCACTCACATTAGCATTAGGAAGTAAAGCCGCCTGAGCTTCTCGTAATACACTGCGGCTGCGTTCTAACTGAAATTGCGCTGCTTGTAAAGTTGGATTGTTGCGTCTAGCTAATTCTAAAGCTTGAGCTAAACTTAAGGGTACAGTTCCCTGAATCCTCACTTCTTCGGGTTTGGTAGGAAACAGTAAAGGGTTAGGATTAGGGCTGAGATTATCAATAATTGACCGAGAATTATTAACTGTAGGACTCGGAGATTGTAGCGTTTGTGCTGTAGTTTCTGCATTGACGCTTTTGGCTAAAGTCGTCATGAGAACTGCAACTAATAATGTAACCCAGGTAGAATGCACGCGGAATAAAATAAAATTCATGGCTGATGTAGTAAATAGGTTTGATAGGATAGTAAATCTTGAATTTTTATTGGTAATGTGGAATTATATCTAAAACTCTGCAGAGCAGCTTTTAAATATAAATTATTCTTACGCACCCTAAATACACTTAAACATCTTATCTTATTCTTTTGTGTAGTTTGCGATTCGTTTTCCTGCTTGTGTCCTAATTACTTATTTGATGTTGTAAACTATTATTCAACAATAAAATTTAATTTAAAATATAAAATTCAACTCACAGCCATACAATATTCAGCCCACAATTAACCCATCTTGTACGCGGATAATTCTTTTAGTTTGGGCTGCAATATCAGGTTCATGGGTAACAATGATAATTGTGATACCTTGTTCATTTAATTCTGTTAATAAATTCATTACCTCGTAAGAAGTTTCTGTATCTAATGCTCCTGTAGGTTCGTCTGCCAAAACTAATGCAGGTCGATTCACCAAAGCCCGCGCGATCGCTACCCGTTGTTGTTGTCCTCCAGAAAGTTGACTCGGACGGTTAGCCACACGGTCTTTTAATCCTACTCTTTCTAATGCATCCAATGCTCTTTGGCGGCGTTTCGGCTTAGGTAAATTAGCGTAAACCATTGGTAGCATGACATTATCTAGCGCTGTTGCTCTTGCCAAGAGATTAAATTGCTGGAACACAAAACCTATTCTTTGATTGCGAATATAAGCCAACTCATCATCATCAAAAGTGGTGAGGTTTCTGCCTTCAAAAATATAATGTCCTGCACTGGGACGATCCAAACACCCCAAAATATTCATCAGCGTAGACTTACCCGAACCTGATGCACCCATAATCGCCACATATTCCCCTTCCTCAATAGAAAGTTGAATTCCCTTCAAAATCGGAACCTCAACTTCTCCTAGGTGATAGGTTTTGGTAATCGATTCCATCCAAATCATTGTTGGCATAATGATGTTTGTCCTTTGTCATTTGTCATTTGTCATTTGTCATTTGGTAATTGGTAATTGGTAATTGGTAATTGGTAATTGGTAATTGGTGTTCGTTTCCCTGCTACCCTTTTCCCTTTCCCCTTTCCCCTTTCCCCTTTTTCCCCAATCCCTAATCCCCAGTCCCTCTAGTCACTACGTAAAGCTGTAATCGGATCTAATTTGGCAGCATTTCTGGCGGGAATTACGCCAGCGACTAAGCCGACACCTAATGAGAGTGCAAAGCCGACGATGATGGAGAGAACGGAAATCACAAAGGGGAACTTAAAAATATTTGCTGCACCAAATGCGATCGCAATTCCGCTTACCATGCCAATAACGCCACCGACAATAGAAATGACGATCGCTTCGGCTAAAAATTGATTCAATATCGCTGAATTGGTTGCACCAACGGCTTTACGAATGCCAATTTCTCTGGTACGTTCCACCACAGACACCAGCATGATATTAGCAATCCCAATACCGCCTACTACTAGCGAAATGCCTGCGATCGCAACTACCATAACGGTAAACAATCCCACGACATTGGTAAAGGTGCTGACAATATCAGCTTGATTAGTCAGCCGAAAATCATCAGCTTGCGGTGGATAAATATTGTGACGTAAACGTAAGAGATTGGTAACCTGAAACTGCGCTGCTTCTAACTGTTCTTGATTGGCACCTTTAACTAAAATGCCACTCACAGAAACACCTGCTAGAGCATTGTTACCAACTAATCTGGCGGACATACTTGTTAGCGGAATGAAAACTTGGTCATCTCGATCCATTGGCCCTTGAGAACCTTTTGGTTCCATCACCCCAATTACTTTATAAGCTTCTCCTCGAATCCGGATTGTCTCATCTATGGGATTAGCACCTTGACCAAACAGAGTATTTAATACTGTCGGCCCCAGTACAGCTACCTGTGCAGCCGTGTTGAGTTCTTCCTCAGTAAAATACCTCCCTTGTTGCGGGTGCGTGTTTCTGATATCTGGGTAACTTAAATCAGTGCCGTAAATGGTGGTTGATGTATTTTGCCCTCCATAAACTACTTGTGCATTGCGCTGTAAATAAGCTGACACCATCTGAGCCGATGGAGCTTGTTGTGCGATCGCTTTTGCATCTTCCCACGTCAAAGTACTACTAGAACCTATCCCTTGGCTGATATTTCCGCTTCTCGCCGCACCTGCCAAGATTTGGATGACATCTGTACCTAATGCTTGGATTTGCTGCTCAACACCCTTTTGCACGCCCTGTCCCACAGAGGTAATGGCAATCACAGAAGAAATGCCAATAATTACACCCAGCATCGTCAATCCCGTGCGTAATTTATTACTCCACAGCGTTTCCGCTGCCATTATCAAAATTTCTAAAAACGGAACAGTCCGGGTATTTTTAGGTTTGTAAAACCCCTTAAATAGCTTAAACATTGTTTGAGGAACAGGAGAGGGATTGGGGAACTCGGGGCCCCCTCTGGGGATAAGGGGTAATGGGGATTGGGGACTGGGGACAAGGGTAAAAGGGGAAACACCAATTACCAGATGACAAATGACAAATGACAAAGGACAATTCTTTAAGGCGCACCGCCACCAGAACGACCGCCGCCAGAACCACCACCTTGGCGACCGCCGCCACCGCCACCGCCGCCTCCCACGCCAGGGAAAACTCCGCCTCGTGGTGTAGATTGTGGTCGTGAACCTGGTGGGAAACTGAGCAATACTCTCTCGTCACCAGTCAAGCCTGATTTCACTTCCGTAAATTTACTAACAGTTACGCCAGTTTCAATACGTGTAAATATAGGTTTGTTATCTGTCCCGGCGACAAACACACCTGTGCTATTTTCTCGGCGCACAACAGATGCGGTTGGCACTACCAGGGCATTCTCTACTTGACCAACTTGGAAATCTGTAGCCACATTCATCCCAGACCGCAATAATCTTTGGGGATCTGTAAGCGATATTCTGACTTCAAAACTCGTGACATTTTGCGTCACTACAGATTGAGCAGCGATTTGCTTGACTTGACCTTCAAAAACTTTTCCTGGGTAAGCATCTGCCTTGATTGTCACTGGTAAACCCAGGCGAATTTTGGAAATATTGGTTTCTGCTAAATTGGCGACAACTTCATTCGTAGAAGCTAACGCCAAAATCGAGGAAGAAGTAGCAGAAGAGACATCGCTACTGGCTGTTGTGGGAGTCACAAACGCACCGGGATCAGCGTATTTCTTGGTGACAACGCCATCAAAAGGTGCGCGAATTATGGTGTCATTTATTTGAGCTTGAGTATTTTGCAGTGAACCGCGAGCAGATGTAACTTGAGCACGTGCTACCTCAATATCTTCTGGGCGGCTTCCGGCTTTTAATAGAGCTAAAGCTTGTTGTCTTTGGTTAACTGTAGCCCTGGCTTGGGCAATATCTTCTGGACGCGAACCGGCTTTTTGTAGAGCTAAGGCTTGCTGCGCTTCATTAACAGCAGCTTGGGCGCTGTCCCTATCTGCCCGTTTTTGGTTAACAACCTGTAGGGCAATACCACCAGAATTGTACAGTTGTTGATTACGGCGATAATCATCTTCCGCTTTACTTAAGGTAGCTTGAGCGCTTTGTAAGCGGGCTTGTGCTTGACCTATATCCTGGGGGCGATTTCCAGCTTGCGCCTTTTGCAGGTTCGCCTCGGCTTCGTCTAATGCTGCTTGTGCTTGAGCAATATCCTGAGGGCGATTTCCAGCTTGCGCCTTTTGCAGATTCGCCTCGGCTTGCGCTAACTGTCCTTGAGCAGAAGTAAGTTGTCCGCGCAGATTGGAATCATCCATGTAGGCAACAATCTGTCCTGCTTTGACAATATCTCCTTCCTTTGCTAATAGTCTTTTGAGGATGCCAGAATTTTTCGGGCTGAGGTTAATTGAGCGCTCAGGTTTGACTGTACCATTCGCTGAGACTGTAATTGCTAAAGTCTGTCTTTCGAGAGGCTGCATCAGCACCCTTCGTCTAGCTTGCTGAGTGGGAACGACAGCTACCTGGTAATAAATTGCAGAGCCAATTCCACCCAAAAGCCCAACGGCAAGTAGCCACGACAGCCAACGAATTTTGAACTTTCTTTTGCTTTTGGGAAGCAATGCCGATGAATCAACAGATGGTGATGAATCGATAGATTGTGATGAATCAATAGTCATTTGCACTCTGGAATAGGAAAAAGCTAGTTTTTTTAGTCTGCAAGTATCACCTGGGAGCTTTTATCGTATAAATTCATGCTAGTAATTATCGACCAAAATTAGTGAATTGAGTGCATGACTAAAGTCACTAATAATTGAAAACTCATTTGTGACCTAAGTCATCAATTTGGCATTGGTCATTTGTTATTTGTCATTTGTCATTTGTCATTTGTCATTTGGTAATGGGTAATGGGTAATGGGTGTTTGGTATTTGCTGTTTGTCAAAAGTCAAGAGTCAAATCTTGATAACCAATTACCAATTACCAATTACCCAATCCCCATTACCCCTTATCCCCAGAGGGGGCCCCGAGTTCCCCAATCCCCAGTCGCTAAATCTTCGGCAAAATTTCTGGTAACAAATGAGAAGGCACTTTTGATAAAGCTTGATTTTGTCCTTGAATTCCTAGCTCACTGTGGAAGGCACGTACTGTTTTAACGACATAAGAAAAAGTGGTTTGATAAGCTTCTGATTGTTTACTTAATCCATTTAAGGCGTGCAAATGATTTTCTAATGCTGCTTCTAAATGTTGTGAACGGACTTTTTTATCAGCATTAAAATATTGATCTGTGGCAATTTGATAATGAGCTAATCCTAAGTTATTGTGCGTAGATAGGACATCAAAACTTAAAACAGCAGGGTTAAGTGAGTGAGCTAATGCTAATGCTTCGTCATAAGCAGCAATGCACAATTGCAAATATTTATGCCGTTGTTCTTTAGTGGTTTGCGAAAGATTTGCTAAATGCCAATATGCCGTTCCCAAATTATTTTCTGTAGCTGCACAGCCACTAGGAACAGCCGCAGGTGTGCGATATTTTAAAGCGTCGGTATAAACATCAATAGCCATCTTCAGATGGTGCGCTGGTTGCTCGTATTGGGCTAGATTCCAGTAGGCTGTACCGATGTTGTTTTGAATCATGCCATATTTAAGCGGCTCATATTCAGGGCTATAGTGAGCCAGTGCTAAATTATAAGCTGCGATCGCTTTTTTTAAATTGAATACAGGTTGATTGTATTGCCCTAAATGCCAGTAAGCAGTACCCAAGTTATTCTGGCAAGCTGCGTACTTTAATGGCTCCATTGCGGTTGTACGATAGCGTAGTGCTTCGTTATACGCTATCACTGCTTGCTGCCAACTTTCGGCTGGGTTACCAAACCGCGCTAAATCACCGTAAGCTGTGCCTAAATTATTTTGCACCCGCGCGTAAGTTTCTGGGTTGGTTTGGGGTGATATTAGTTTTAAAGCTAATTTATAAAATTCAATTCCCTGCTCAATATAAGTTTGTCCTTCCTCAGAATTGGGTGGTGTGCGATATAGCATCCAGTAGAGTGTACCCAAGTCATTCAAAATATCAGGTAGCTGGGGTGAGGTTTCATCAAAGGTAACTGCCTCTTGGTAGGCGAGAATTGCTACCATGATGTTTTCTAAATTTGATTGCCCTTGTTCAATGCGGAGGCGATAGTAGTTGCCTAAGCGATGATAAGCTGCTGATAATGCTTCCCCAGATGCTTCCTGTGAATGCAATTTCTCAATTTCAACTAGCATTTGCTGCGCTAGAGAAACATCCTCGTCATCTTGAATAATCTTAGAATTAATGGTTTCTAGTACTAGCTCAGTTAAATCCTTACTAATATGAGCTAGCGATGGCAATTGTGGAAGCTTATTGCCATTATTCGATATTGCTAGGGGTGCTTCTGGCTTACCCTGAATTTGTAAGATTTCTGATGTGGAAATTGGTACAGCAGGCAGTGGTGTGGTATCTACTGGTGCTTCTGGCTCAAAATCTAATTCATCTTCAAACTTCAGCTCATTACTTTCTACAGCTTTGAGTTCCGCCTGAGCCACTGCTTCTTCTAACAGGGATGGTTCAAAATCATCAAAATCTAAACTTCTCGAGCCTGCAAAACGTTCTGGATAGCCACCATTATGAGATGTTGGCGTTGGTTCGCCAGCAAACATAAATACACCAGTACGATAACGCCAAAACTGTGGTGCTGACTGCTGAATTGCAGATAACCAAGGACGCGGTACCCACAACAGCAAACTAGATTCGAGGAAACTGTTGGACTCTTGGTTAGCTAAATACTCTTCGCTTAAGCGTAGGTAATGTAAGAATAATCGCTGTACTGCTACTGGTTGCTTAGTCAGTAACTCGACACCAACAATTTGAAACGCTGGTATCGGTAAAGGTCGTCCGGGGGTATCTTTTGATGCGCCAATAATTGGCGGTGGATAACTAGTGAGCCATTGATTTATCTGCGCGATGGGATTGGGATCGTTTAAATTTAAACGCAAAGTCGCTAAACGCGGATAAGCTGGCGTACTACTTTCAAGGCTATCTTCTGGTTGATAAAGTATTTGTCCAACAGGATAAGCCAAAGTAGAATGCAAACGGGCGGCTACTTGATTTCTTAAGTGTAAATCATCACAAACTGCCAAGAACAATTGCCTTCGCAAATTCAGGCTTAAAGCAAGTTTTAATCGGTGATATACTTGCCGATTCCAAGAGAAATTATCTGTGTGTGCAGTATCATTCACGCTCATAGTGGCTACAAGGCCAAAACACCGTTTACATTCTTTTTCCGGGTATATCTCAGCAGTTAAACCCTGGGGAAATTTTAAAATTTAACATGACAATCTCCCTAAATATAATGATAATGCCGATTAATGAATGCGGGGTATAACCCTACACCTGTTCATTGCCAAGCTTCCGTCTAGGAATGCTATTCCAGAGGTTCTGCCTTGAATTAATTATCGGGCTTTGCCTTCTGATACAGCTTTGAAAATCAAAGCTAGGCATGAATCATGGAGGGTAAAACCTGACATTAATTCGCCAACAATATCAATAAATTTAGGAACTTGTAGCCTTCTATCTGTTGTCAAAAATATAACCATAAAGATGGTCTTCGTATGGATTTTGTTCCACTCAGGATTAATCCCAGTTTTTAGATTTGAAGAAGGCTAAAGCCTATATTTATACTGCAACAAATATAATAATCTTAACAAAAATTGACACTATTATGTCCGAAAAAATTTTCGGTAAGTTAATAGGTATTTAAATTGCATCATCAGGGCAGGCAAGATGCCTACCCCACAAGAGATTGATAAAATTTATCTGCTAATTAGATTTGTTTTAGCTTAACAGCCAAAGCTTTGTGTCAGTATCTATCAAAGGTACTCAAGAACAGTGAAATTATCTGACAAAATTAGGGGCGTACAATTAGCTGTACGCCCCTACAGTGGCTTATGTTTCAGTGCTAATTACGAAGCATTTTGTAACTCAGCAGTGCGGACTGATAGTTGTTGTGTTTGATTACCTCGTTGCACTTTTACCTGCAACACTTGACCGAGTCGACTATTTTCGACAACATTCTGCAACTGTTCCGCAGTGGTAATTGCTTGTCCATCAATTTGGACAATTACATCCCCGCGTCGAATACCAGCAGATGCAGCTGGGGAATTGGGTACAACTCGCATCACTAAAACTCCGTTAACTTCTGGTATTTGAATAGGAGAGTTAGGATCTGTGTTGTTCTGCTTGGCTAACTCGGGTGTTAAAGATACCATTTGCACACCTAAATAGGGGTGAGCAACTTTACCAGTACGTTGCAGTTGTTCTGCGATCGCCTTTGCTTTATCTATGGGAATAGCAAAGCCAATCCCCATAGCATCAGCACGAATGGCGGTATTAATCCCAATTACTTCACCTGTACCATTTAATAACGGCCCGCCAGAGTTACCAGGGTTAATCGCTGCGTCAGTTTGAATAAACTCTAGACGTTTATCTGTAATCCCCACTTGGGCGCTAGAACGCTTGAGGGTGCTGACAATTCCCAAAGTGACGGTATTATCAAATCCTAAAGGATTACCAACTGCGATCGCCCAGTCTCCCACCTGTACATTACTAGAAGAACCTAGGGGAGCAACTGGTAAATCATTCCCGGCATTAATTTTAACTACCGCCAAATCTGTAACTTCATCAATACCTTGAACTTTGCCATCAAAGGTGCGACCATCTTTAAGTCGAACTGTGACGCGATCGGCTTTATCAACTACATGGGCATTGGTAAGAACTAATCCACTCTTATCCAAAATGAAGCCAGAACCCAAACCGCGCAATTGTTCTCTCGATGGCTGTTGAGAGAAACCATCACCGAAAAACTGGCGGAAAAATGGGTCTTCAAAGAACGGATCGTTGCGACGGGTAATTGTGCGTTCTGTGTCAATCCGCACCACTGCTGGCCCCACACGATTAACGGCGGCTGTGACAAAGCTGCTGCTACCTATAACCGATGAAGCTGGTGATTGACGTTGCGCCAGCAATTCTGATGGATTTGCAGTTGTAGCCTTGGGTGCTGGTTCAGCTTCCGAAGGTAACACCCGCAGAGTGGTAAAAGTTAGCACAACTCCTAGAAATATGGCTAAAACATGGGAACTGAGTTGGCGTATAGACCGGGTTAGTTTGGGAAATCTCATAATCACAACCTAAATCTAGAAGCGTAATTTTTACTTAGTCGTGACAACTCTATCTAAATTTATTTTTACAGAATCGATGAGAATGCTTGCGTATAGACGCTTGCACTCTACTTCATGTTTCACCATTTCAGAAACTAGAGTCTAGGAGCTAAGTAACAAATATGTCCTTGCTCTCCCTGACAATGCCCAGACATAGAGTGAACACCTGTAATCAAATTAATTGTATATTTACCTCAAAAGCTATTATGGACATTTCCCCTAACAAAGTTCGGATTTCACGCCACAATTAAAGATTGGTGGTTGTAATTGGTAATTGGTAATTGGAATTTATCTCCCAATCCCCAATCCCCAGTCCCCAGTCCCCAATCCCCAGTCCCCAGTCCCCAGTCCCCAGTCCCCAGTCCCCAGTCCCCAGTCCCCAGTCCCCAATCCCCAGTCCCCAATCCCCAGTCCCCAATCCCCAGTCCCCAGTCCCCAATCCCCAGTCCCCAATCCCCAATCCCCAATCCCCAATCCCCAGTCCCTCATCCCCACTACGCTACTATCTTAGTTAGCCAACACTTCGATAACCCATGAATGGAAACCGATCGCCTGAAGAATCCTTGAGTACATCTCAACCAGCAGAACACTCGCACAATCACAGTAAAGATCACGAACATTCCGATCATCATTCTGTGCATGGAGACTCGGTACATCCTCACGTGCATAGCGAAGAGTCTTTAAAGCGAATTGTAAATCGGCTTTCGCGTATAGAGGGTCACATTCGTGGTATTAAAACAATGGTGCAGCAAAATAGCCCTTGTCCGGATGTTTTATTGCAAATAGCCGCAGTCAGGGGTGCATTGGATCGGGTAGCGCGAATTGTGCTCGATGAACATTTAACTGAGTGTATTGCTAGAGCTGCCCAAGAAGGTAATATTGATACGGAAATTGCCGAACTTAAGGCAGCTTTAGATAGGTTTTTGCCTTAGAAAATAGCTATTATCAATCAATAATTATCTTCAGAATTTTTATTCATTAGGGTGACTGACTATCTATAAAAAATGCCTTTAACAAATTATAAATTTAACTACTCTTTCATTAAAAACTACAATAAGCCGGTAATTCTTTTTTTGCATGGCTTTATGGGAAAAATTGATGAATTTGATGAAGCCATCACCTTATTATTTGATGAATTCTCTTATTTGACTATTGACCTCCCTGGGCATGGCAGAACGCAAGTTTTAGGAACTGATGAATGCTATACAATGCCATACATCGCTCATGCATTAATTAACTTGTTAGATGAACTGCAAATTAGCAGATGCTTTTTAGTTGGCTATTCAATGGGTGGGCGATTAGCTTTATATCTTACCCTGCATTTCCCAGAACGTTTTTTTAAAGTGGTACTAGAATCTGCTTCTCCAGGTTTAGCAACAGAAGCAGAAAGGTTAGCGCGTATTCAATATGATTATCATATAGGCAGAAAATTAATCAGAAGTCTTGAGACAAGTGATTTTGAAAATTTCTTATCAAATTGGTATAGTCAACCGATTTTTGGTGATATCAAAAATCATCCCAAATACGAATTGATGCTCGAGAGTCGCTTGCAAAATCATCCTCTAGAATTAGATAAATCCCTACGTTTTATGGGTACGGGATATCAACCTTCTTTATGGGAAGAACTCAAACAAAGTAAGAATCCTCTGCTGCTATTGGTTGGGGAATATGATGAAAAGTTTATAGATATTAATCAGAAAATAGCTGATATCTGTAAAAATGCTCAATTAAAGGTAATTAAAAATGCTGGGCACAATACTCACTTTGAAAATACCAGCGAATTTGTACAAAATCTCCGCACATTTTTAGCGTAGATTGTTGAATTCACGTAGGAAAGCCAGTCGCGTGGGCGGTGAGTGCAGCCACACATGCGGCTATACGCTGAGTAGACTGCCGTGGAGGTTGGGTAAAGGTTAAAGGGAAAGGGGTAAGGGACAAAAACCTTTCTCCTTTACCCCTTCTCCTTTACCCCACCAAGTTGCCTTAGCGTACTACTAGAGAGAAGTTAAATCAGCACTGTTTACAGGCTAGAAAGTACTTCCCTTGCTACGGCTAAAGTTTGGTCAATATCTTCATCGGTGTGAGCAAAAGAAGTAAACCCAGCCTCAAATTGAGATGGTGCTAGGTAAATACCACGCTCTAACATACCGCGATGGAAACGTCCGAATTTAGCTGTATCCGCACTTTTCGCATCTTCGTAGTTATGCACTGGGCCTGCTGTGAAGAATAAGCCAAACATGGCGCTGATATGACCGCCACAAGCTGCATGACCAGTTTCTTGAGCAATTTGCAGTAAGCCATCTGCTAGCTTTTTGGTAATGCGCTCTAGGTAGTCATAAGTACCAGGTTTTTGCAGCAATTCTAGAGTTTTAATCCCTGCTGTCATCGCTAGGGGGTTACCAGAAAGTGTCCCAGCTTGATATACAGGGCCAGCAGGGGCAACCATTGACATAATATCGCGACGACCGCCATAAGCTCCCACAGGTAAGCCACCACCGATAACTTTACCCAAGGTGGTCAAATCGGGGGTAACGCCAAATTTTTGTTGCGCGCCACCATAAGCGATGCGGAAGCCTGTCATGACTTCGTCAAAGACTAATAATGCGCCATGTTCATGGGTAAGTTCCCGTAAGCCTTCCAAGAATCCTGCGTCGGGAGGAATAAACCCAGCATTGCCCACCACTGGCTCTAAAATCACACCAGCAATTTCATCACGGTTTTCTTCAAACAAAGCCTTCACAGCTTCCAAATCATTGAAAGGAGCTGTGAGAGTACTAGCAGTTGCCGATTTTGGTACTCCTGGGGAGTCGGGTAAGCCGAGTGTCGCCACACCAGAACCAGCTTTTACCAAGAACATATCAGCGTGTCCGTGGTAGCAGCCTTCAAACTTGATGATTTTTTCCCGATTGGTAAACGCCCGCATGAGCCGTAACACAGCCATACAAGCTTCAGTTCCAGAATTCACGAATCTGACCATTTCGATGCTGGGAACGGCATCAATGACCATTTCTGCTAAAACATTTTCCAGTGCAGAAGGCGCACCGAAACTGGTGCCTTTTTCCAAGGCTTCATGTAGCGCGGCAATTACTTCTGGATGAGCATGACCACAAATAGCAGGGCCCCAAGTACCTACATAGTCGATGTATTGATTACCATCAACATCCCAAATGTATGCGCCTTTGACGCGATCAAACACAATTGGCTGTCCACCGACAGATTTGAAGGCACGGACTGGGGAACTAACTCCTCCAGGCATGAGATTTTGGGCAGCGGCGAAAATCTCTTGTGATTTTGTGGTTTTAATCGACGTATTTACCAAGGTTCTCTCCTACGTGAGGGGCAAATTAAAAGCTCTATCTTAGGATAGGGTTAAAAACTGTTCAGAATTTCTATCCTATAAAATTACCAGAACTAAAAAAATAACAATATGTTATACCAGTCGAATCAAGATTTGCCTGTAGAAATTCGCTCGCGATTATCTGAGGCATACCAGGATCTTTATCGGGCGGCTTTTAACTCGGCAGTTCACTGGTATGGTGAAGCCGCAAAAGCGCATAAGGTGGCATTGAGTGCGGTAAAGATGCAATCTGCTATGGATAAGAATGCTCTAGTTTAAGATTATATAATTGGCTGACTATTAAAAAAATCGTGCGAGTTGACCTATTGAGAATGGTATCGTGAATCAAGGAATCGTTCTCACGCAAAAAATTAGCTGGTATGTTCTCTAAAGAACCGCATTCACTACACAACGCCATCCCCGTTGAAAAAATTCGTTATGACGAACAAGGTCTAGTACCGGCAATAGTTCAAGATTATCTTGATGGCACTGTCTTGATGATGGCGTGGATGAATCGGGAGTCTTTACAAAAAACTTTAGAAACCGGAGAAACTTGGTTTTGGAGTCGATCGCGTCAAGAATTGTGGCATAAAGGGGCGACTTCTGGTCATCTGCAAAAAGTGCAAAGTATCCGTTATGACTGCGATAGTGATGCACTCCTCATTGGCATAGAACAGATAGGAGATATTGCTTGCCATACAGGAGAGCGCAGTTGCTTCCATCAAATAGATGGGCAAATA
Organism: Tolypothrix sp. PCC 7601; assembly: GCF_025677855.1. Classification (NCBI taxonomy): domain Bacteria; kingdom Bacillati; phylum Cyanobacteriota; class Cyanophyceae; order Nostocales; family Tolypothrichaceae; genus Tolypothrix; species Tolypothrix sp. PCC 7601. The sequence goes on along the minus strand of NZ_CP064879.1, from coordinate 4,510,752 downwards.
GTAGCCCCACCAGGCGATACATTGTCACAATTATTTCAAGTAATCTGCGATCGCCGTGACAATCCTACGGAGAGTTCCTACACCTGCAAGTTATTTGCTGGCGGTGATAACAAGATTTTGAAAAAAATAGGTGAAGAAACTGCTGAGGTTGTCATGGCATTTAAGGATGATGATGCCGATGCGATCGCAGGTGAAGTTGCAGATTTGCTCTATCATACTTTGGTCGCTTTAGCACATCATAAAGTTGATGTCAAAGCCGTTTATCGGAAGTTGCAAGAACGGCGGAAATGAAGGGGTAAAGCAGTTGAAAACCTCCTACCTGGATTTGTAGAACTGACATGGTTGCTCAACCTGAGACAAAACACTACACCGTTGAAGAGTACCTGGAACTCGAAGTTGCCTCCGACATCCGCAACGAATATCGCTATGGAGAGATTACCCCTATGACGTGTGGAACCCCAGACCATAATGATATTGCCAGCAACCTTGTGGCTATCCTGAAAGGAGGATTGCGGGGAAAGCCATACCGTGTATTTATCCTGGATCAGCGACTCTGGATTCCCGGTACAAATCTCTATACTTACCCTGATGCGATGGTTCTGCCCAAACCCTTAGAACTTCAAACTGGACGCAAAGATACTGTCGTAAATCCCTGCTTTATCGCTGAAGTGTTGTCTAAATCTACCCAAAACTATGACCGTGGCGAGAAATTCGTTGCCTATCGTAAAATTCCTACCTTCCAAGAATACCTGCTGATCGATCAATATTGCATACACGTTGAGCATCATGTCAAAACAGGCGCTCATCAGTGGCTATTTTCAGAATACGATGACCCAAATGTCACCCTTTCTTTAAGTACCTTTGAGTTGCAAATTCAAATTGCAGAACTTTACGAAAATATTGATTTTTCAAACGTTTAAGTTGAAAGGCTAAAACATAAATAGAACAAGTGATTGAAGCTGAAGCAGCGATCGCAAAAACTTGAATAAACCAGCAACTTGAAGCATTAGGCATCACCCTAACTGCTACGACTTAAATTATCTGGGAGTAATTATGAAAGCACTTAAAGTCATGGCAACGATTAACGATCAGGGACAACTAACTTTAGATCACCCGCTTTTAACTGATAAAAATAGCCGAGTAGAAGTCATTGTGCTAATCCCTGATGAAGAAGTTGTTCTGGATGATCAATCTCAAGCAGAAGTTTTAGCAGATTTTCGGCAAGCGTGGCACGAAGCCATGACTGGGCAAACTATCCCGGTGGCTCAAATGTGGGAAGGGCTAGAAGATGGTTGATCGGCCTTTGATTCAAGTTGACGCTTCGCTAACATTCAACCGAAATATACGCACTCTTGCTAAGAAATATCGCAGTATTAGAAATGATATACAACCTGTTATCGAACAACTTCAGCAGGGAGAGTTACCAGGAGATCAAATACCTGGTGTTGGTTATACAGTCTTCAAGTTGAGAGTCCGAAATAGCGACACTCAAAAAGGTAAAAGTGGTGGCTATCGTTTAATTTACTACGTCAAAACAGCAACAGGAATCATTTTACTGACCATTTACACAAAATCTGAACAAGTCGATATCGCCGCAGATGACATTCAGAGCATCATTACAGACTATGAGCAACGGACTCTCACCGAGCAAGATGATATCTCAGACAATAGCTAGAAATTGCTAAAACAAGAGTAGAACTGTCGATTGAAGCTGAAGAAGCGATCGCAACAGCTTTATTGATCCGAGACTTTTAAGGTTGATAGCGGATACTAAAGTAAAACCCATCATCTTGAGCATTATTACCGCGATCGCTTAAATCTACAAAGGGGATGCCATAATCTAGGCGCATGGTTAATTTATCAATGCCCAAGGCTTGATTCCACAATAGCCCTAAGCCGGCACTGGCTAAAAATGTTTGATTGGGTAGCTTATTGGGATTGTCTGATTGATTCCAAACAGCGCCTAAATCAACAAACGGTATCACCTGTAGGGTGGATAATCCGGCTTTATTGCGTTGCACTGTAATTCTGTCTTCAATTGCAAAACGGAATCCATTATCGCCAGAACGGACATTTTGCCGATAGCCGCGCACAGATTGTCCGCCACCAATGACGAATTGCTGGGAAGGTAACAAACTATCTGGTGTGAGTTGCAAGTCTGCTTGGACAATTAATAGATGATCGTTATTTAGCTGCTGTACGCGCTGGATTTGACCTAGCCAACTGAAAAAACGACTATCAGGAATGGGATCACTATTAATCGTGGCATCAAATAAACCAGTGCCTAAACTAAACTGCGATTGTAACAGCCAAGCGCCGCGCGGGTCGCGTCGGACATAATCTTGGCTAAACTTAAATACACTGGTACGACTAACGCCATTAGCATCAGGGCCGATACCAAAGGGAGTGGGAAGTTGATCGAAGAGAAAAGTTTGCCCATCTTCATAAGTAAAGCCGAAAGACAAGGCAAATTCTTCTTTAGGTGATCGCATTAACGGCTGACGATAACTAATTTCATAAACATCTTGATCGCCTTTGATCCCAAACTGGTCAAAAGGTGGCTGGGTAATTTCGTTGCGATTGGGTGCAACTCGCAGGCGTAACTTCCCATCCATCGCATTTAGGGGAATTTGATAGCTAAAATCAAAGCGATCGGAACCACCTGTCAGGGTGCGATAATAAGCACCTGCGATTTCATCTCCTATCCCAGTTAAGTTGCGGTGAAGTAGTTGGATTCCTAACCTTTCTGAACCAATACTAGGCGGTGAATAGTTATCGATACTGAAGCTGCTGACAAAAGGATTGGCTTCATCAACCCTGACGATAAGAATACTTTCACCAACTTTTCCCGTAGGGCGCAGGCTGGCTTCTACATTATTAAATAGTGGATCGAGTCGCAGTAACTTGAGCTTTTCTTCTAGCTTAATTGTATTTAAGGGAATCTCTGCACCTAATTGAATGCGATCGCGCACATATCCAGGATTTAAGCGCTTTGTTCCTTGCACCTCAATTTCTGACAACCGCCCTTCAATAATGCGAATTACCGCCACACCATCTGTATTTCCAGCCTGTTGCGTTACGGGAATCGCCCGGGAATTTATATAGTTATTGTTCAGATAAAGCTGAGTCACAGCATCAGCAGCTTTCCGCAATTCCTCTACTGTTAATTCCCGCCCTTCAAATGGCTGAACAACCTGATTTAATTGTTGTTCTGTAAATACGGTGCTATCTACAACATTAATTTTGCGGACGAAAAATCTCTCAGGAGTTGTTGGTGTGACTGCTGGTGGCGGGTTGGGGGGGCTAAATTCCGGCGGGGTAGTTTCTGGCGGTTGGGGGGTTGGGGATTGGGTAATTGGTAATTGGTAATTGGTAATTGGTAATTGGTAATTGGGTTTTGACTCAGGACTCAGGACTTTTGACTCAGCACTGTTTTGAAACTCAGGACTCAGGACTTTTAACTCAGCACTGCTTTGAGACTCAGGACTGTTTTGCGACTCGGAACTCAGTACTTTTAACTCAGTACTGGTTTGGTTGGCTGTGGCTTTCAAGCCTGTGATGGCAAGTATTCCAATTAAATGCAGAATGAATAAACTGCTTTTAAAACCAAAACTTTGATACAAGAATGATATAAAAAATTTCCTATTAACAATATAGTTAAAAGCTTGATGGACGGTAGCTAAAAACTGCCGTTGATATCGACATTTTATTGATTTCTTGCGGATACTTCCCAAAGCATCAATTTTTTGATATATTTTCTTACTTTGCGGAATTAAAATTTCAGAATTAAGATTATTTTTTATACTTTTTTTCATTTCACTATACTGAAATGGATGATGTATAAAGTTCTCAGTTATTAGGTATAAGCTATCAGTTTCATTGGCAATATAACGCCTTCTCAAACAAACTGCAGAAGGCGCTATAGCTTTGTAAAACTGCACTATACGCTTAATTACTGTTTACTTAGTTAAACACCTGGCTAGTTGAGATTCCGGAAAATTGTTTTAGCCACAGTAATATTTAAATATCATATTTTTGCCAGTCATATTCAAAAAAATTAATATATTTAATTACATTTAACACTGCAAAATTCTCAGTGATATCCGATAGGATAAATATGCTGGTCAGAGATTAGAAATTGCGTTGGAGAACTTCCATGTCACTGCCGATTTCCATTGTCATTACGAATTACAATCGGGAGCATTTTCTAGGAGAGGCGATCGCCAGCGTCCTGAGGCAGACATGGCGAGATTTTGAGTTACTCGTGTGGGATGATGGCTCTACAGATAATTCCCTTGCGATCGCGCAAAAATATGCGGGGCAAGATAGGCGAGTGCGGGTAGTAGCAGCACCCCATCAGGGAGTAACTGCGGCACGACGAGATGCGATCGCTCAAACTACAGGAACCTACATCGGCTGGGTAGATAGTGACGACTATTTAGCACCAACCGCCTTGGAAAAAACCGTTACTATCCTCAACCGTCAGCCAGAAGTCGGCTTTGTATACACCGATTATCTAGATGTTGACGACAAGAGTAAAGTTATTAGATATGGTCGGCGCAGTTTGATTCCCTACTCTCAAGAACGACTGCTAGTCGATTTCATGACTTTTCAATTCCGCCTAATTCGTCGTTCTATTTATGACTTAGTAGATGGGTTCAATGGTTCCCCGGATTACGCGGAAGACTACGATTTATGTTTGCGGCTTTCGGAAGTTACTCAAGTTGCACATATTCAGCAGCCACTTTACTATTACCGCCACCACGCTGGGAATATCACCAAACAAGCCCAGCTAGAACTGCTGTTATGTTCTCAACAAGTTATTGCCCAAGCATTGCAACGGCGAGGACTAGCTGATAAATATCAAATCGATGTCGAACTTTCCACAGGGCACTTTTTCTTGCGTCACAAGCAAGTAGAGGGCAGGAGGCAGGGGGCAGAAGGCAGGAGGCAGAAGGTAAGAGAACATAATTCCTCTCAAGTCCGCAAACATTTACTCAAAGCCCAGCCGCTTTGCGCCGGGATTCTTCCCTTATTTGCAACTCTCTCTGCTATTACAGCCCAAGCTCAACAAATTATACCTGCTAATGATGGTACAAATACCATCGTTACCCCTAATGGTAACAGGCTAGATATTACTGGTGGTCAGACTTCAAGTGATGGTGCTAACCTATTCCACAGCTTTCAACAGTTTGGTTTAACACCAGAACAAATTGCGAACTTCCAAGCCAATCCTAATCTGCAAAACATTTTAGGTAGGGTGACAGGTGGTAATGCTTCCATTATCAATGGCTTAATTCAGGTAACAGGGGGAACTGCTAACCTTTACTTGATGAATCCCGCCGGATTTGTTTTTGGGCCGAATGCTAGCTTAAATGTTCCTGGTGCGTTCACCGCCACCACCGCCAACGGAATTGCTTTTGGTGATAGTTGGTTTAATGCTAGTGGTGCGACGAATAACTACTCCGTTTTAGTTGGTAATCCCACAGGTTTTGCCTTTACCATGAGCCAGCCAGGAGCTATATTAAATGCTGGTAATTTGGCTGTGGCTGATGGGCAAAGTTTGAGCCTTTTGGGTGGAACAGTGGTAAATACCGGCACTCTTACAGCACCATCTGGGCAAATTTTGGTGACATCTGTACCAGGGGAAAATTGGGTACGCCTTAGCCAGCCTGGTAATTTGTTAAGTCTGGAAATTCAACCTTCAGCGGCTAATAGTAATCAACCAAATAACTGGACAATCCCCATTCCCTCTCTACCGGAATTACTCACTGTTGGGAATACAGGTTTAACGGCTAACCCTGATGGAACAGTGAAACTTTCAGCTTCTAACACAACTATCCCCACAACACCCGGTACAACCATTGTGTCTGGGAAAGTTGATGCTTCTGGTTCCACAGGCGGGAAGGTGAATATTTTAGGTCAACAAGTCGGTTTAGTTGATGCCAATATTAACGCCTCTGGAAATAATGGTGGCGGTACAGTCTTGATTGGTGGAGATTATCAAGGTCAGGGTACTGTACCAACTGCGACTAACACTTATGTTGATAGTAAATCGGTAATCGCTGCCGATAGTAACCTCAATGGCGATGGGGGAAGGGTAATTGTTTGGGGTAATGACACCACCCAATTCCTCGGTAAAATTACAGCGCGTGGTGGGGCGAATAGTGGTAATGGTGGTTTTGTGGAAGTATCGGGTAAAAATTTCCTCACCTACAATGGTCAGGTAGATACTTCCGCAACTAATGGTACATTGGGGACTTTGTTACTCGACCCCAGCACCTTAAGAATTATTGATGCCGCCGCAGGTGGTACTTTTGATGGGACACCGAGTAGTATTCCTTTTGGATTGGCTGATAATGGTGCGAATACTATTTCTTGGGGTGCGTTAAGTACTGCTGGTGCCAATATTGATTTACAGGCGACAGGAAATATTACTATTGACCCCATTACAGGGAATACACCTGGAGTCACAACTGCTGCTGGTGTAGCGACACTAAATTTAGGCGGTGCAGGTAGTTTCCGGCTAACTTCACAAAATGGTGCTGTTACCTTTGCCAATACCAGCAACACCATCAATACTACTGGAGGCGATATCTTTATCTCCGGCGCGAGTTTATCACTAGGGAATCTCAACACTACAGGTAACTTTGCTCCTAGCGGTGATGTGAATTTATCTGCAACAGGTAACATTACTGCGGGCAATATTAACACTAGTGGCTTTGTGTTTGGGGGTGAAGGCTACGGTGGTGGCTATAACGGAGGTAATATTACTGCTACTAGTAGCGGGGGTGCGATTACCCTGGGAAATCTTAGCACCAATATCAGTGCCGTGACTGGGGGTCAGGCGGGGACTTTAAATTTAACTGCTGTTGGTAATATCAATACAGGTAATATTAATACCTCCGCAACTGGAGGTTTCCAGTCAGGTACAGGTGGAACCGTTCAAGCAACTAGTAGTGGAGGTAGTATCACGACAGGCGCAATTAACTCATCTGTAACCAAAACCGGGCAGAGTGGCAATTATACGGCGACATCTGGTGCAGTGAACTTAACTGCTGCGGCTAATATTACGACTGGTGCAATTAATTCCTCAGCTACCGCATTGAATGTTGATGGTGATGCAACGGCTACAGGTGGAAACGTCACTCTCAGGACAACCAATCCTTTTGGTAGCACAATTACCTTTACTACAATCAACAGCCAAGCGACGACGGAACCAGGAGGTACTGTAACTGGCGGTGATGTCCAAGTCCTAACTAATGGGCTGGTGCGAGGAACAGGTACTCTACTAGGAAATACCATCGCAACTGGTGGCATTATTAATGCTGGAGAAGGCGGTACTAGTAGCTCTGCACCACCTATCGGCGGTAATATTACAATTCAACATGATGGCGGCCCTGATAATGTGCCGTTTACCGTAGGGAATGCTAGCGTCAACGGTACAGCAGGCGCACTCAACGCCGGGGGAACTTCCATCATTAATGCAGGTAGCTTGAGTGCGCCTGTATTACCCAACGGCGGCGCAGCTAGCGGCACTCCCGCCGGGATTACAATTAATTCTGTCAACACTCCCCCAACATTAACAGCCAACACCACATTACCTAATACCCAAATTAATCAATCGGTAGCTGTTAATTTTGGTAGTTTAGGCGCAGTAGTTACCGATGCTAACAACGACAACACCACCATTCGCATTGATGCAGTCAATTCTGGTACTTTAACCGTTAATGGTGCTGCTGTTGTTCCTGGTGTGACTACAGTATCAAGCGGTTCTAACTTAGTTTACACACCCCCAACAGATACTACTGGTTCGCTCAATGCCTTTACCATTCGCGCCAGTGATGGTGTTTCTACTTCCACACCTGTACAGATAGGTATCAACGTCACCCAGACAAATAAGCCAGATATTCCTGTGTGTAATTTCAATTGTCTACCAACAAAAGTTGATGAGCCTGTCAATAATAATGGTGGTGGCAAAGATCCAAAAGTTGGCGAAGAACTTCCAGAAGATAAATTCACTGGGGAATTTGAGCAACGTTTAGGTGTCGGTGGTACTACACTCAAATCACCCGATGATGCCAAAGAAATAGCTATTGAAATTGAAAAAGCCACTGGTGTAAAGCCGGCATTTATTTACCTCAGTTTTGTACCTGTAGAAATTGCACCTGCTTCAGCTAATAAACAGCTAAATACTACAGCCGAAACAGATAATGAACAACTGGAAATAGTAGTAATTACAGGCAAGGGTAATCCCATCCGCAAACGCATTCCTGAAGCGACAAAAACCAAAGTTCTCAAAACAGCTAATCAATTCCGCCAAGAAATTATTAATCCAAGCAATAACCTTTATTTGCGGCCATCTCACCAACTTTATAATTGGATAATTGCCCCAATCAATGCAGAATTGCAAACACAAGGAATCACAAATTTAGTATTTCTCCCAGACATTGGTTTACGTTCTGCACCAATGGCAGCGCTTCACGATGGTAAAAGCTTTTTGGTAGAAAAATATAGTGTGGGTTTAATGCCCAGTCTCAGTTTAACTAACACTCTGTATACAGATATTAAAAAATCCCAAGTTTTAGCTTTAGGTGTTTCCCAAAGTACCCAAGGACAAGAACCTTTGCCAGCAGTTCCAGTGGAAATATCAACATTAGTGACGAAACTATGGCAAGGTAAGTTACTGTTAGATAAACAAGCAACTTTAGCTAATCTCAAAGCAGTTCGTCGTCAAGAACCTTTTGGGATTATCCACATGGCTACCCATGCAGACTTTGAGCCAGGTACTTTGAATAAATCCTATATTCAATTGTGGGAAGATAAACTACGTTTAGACCAAATCCGGCAATTACGCTTAAACGACCCCCAAGTTGAGATGATGGTATTAAGTGCTTGTCGCACTGCGATAGGAAACGAAGAAGCAGAGATTGGGTTTGCTGGTTTAGCTGTACTGGCTGGTGTCAAAACTAGTGTTGCGAGTCTGTGGTACGTCAGCGATTTAGGTACAGCCGCCTTAATGACGAAGTTCTACGAAAGCTTGAAAACCGCACCTATTCGCGCCGAAGCTTTAAGACAAGCACAAGTAGCGATGGCTACAGGCAAAGTTTTCGTCAAAAATGGTCAAATTCAAGGTTTAGAACCTGTGACAAGTTTGCCTTTACCTGCTGAAAGTATCGATGAACAAGATAAATCCCTGTCTCATCCTTATTATTGGGCAGCATTTACAATGGTGGGTAATCCCTGGTAAGGGTGATTATTAGGCAATACAGTTCAGATAAGTTCATTAGTGATTGATTTGTCAGTTGTGGAAACAGCTAGCTCAATTGGGGGATTCTCCCCCAAACCCCCTCCAAAATTATTGTTGAGTTTTTTGTTGAATAATACCAATTCCAATAATGTTTGCAACAGATACATTCTTTGTAGGGGCACGGCATCTACAATCTTTTGGTATATGAAATATCTTACAGGTGCCGTGCCCCCACCCATCTGTCGCGTTCTTTTTTCAAAATGGTATAACTAGTTTTTTGGTTTTGTTGTCAATTATTTTTCTTAACTGAACTGTATTACATGATTAGGTGTAATTTCACTGAACTTTATAGAGATTTAGATACCCAAATTTTTTAAAAAGTCGGGTATCTGGGCATTTTTATATTGTTGGCGGTGCGTTAGGCTGAAGCCGTAACGCACCCTACTGGCATGGCAAGCCTTAAATGTTGCAATAAAGATTAATTTTATCCGCGTTTATCAGCGTTTATCTGCGGTTAATTTTTTCTAATCTAACGCACTATTTTAGTCTAGACACGCCACTACTGGCGTGGCAAGGCTAAAATGTTGCAATAATTTTTCTTGTGGGGTGGACATCTTGTCCGCCCCGGACGGGTAAGATGTCCACCCCACAAGAGTTTTTTTCATGGACTATTTTAGTCTTGTCAGTCCACTACTAGATTGAAACTATCCCAACAAGAAGATGTGCAATTTAGATGTGCACCAGAGGATTACAATTTGCAGCTTAATTCGCCGGCTTTTTGGGTGAAGCGGCGATTTTCACGATAGTCTACAGGACAATCGATAACTGCGGGGACATCTTGGGCTAAAGCTTCTTTAAGAACAGGAATTAAATCTGTCGCAGCTTCAACTCTGTAACCTTTTAAACCCATGCTTTCGGCTAATTTGACAAAGTCAGGATTACCAAAGCGGATAAAAGCTGACTGTCCTGGGCCAAAATGATTTTCTTGCTTCCACTCAATTAACCCATAGCCACCATCATTAAATATTAAGGTGACGAAGGGAGTACCGACGCGCAAAGCTGTTTCTAATTCCTGGCAATTCATCATAAAGCCTCCATCGCCAGTTGCAGCCACTACTTTGCGGTTGGGATAAACGAGTTTTGCAGCTAAAGCGCCAGGAATAGCAATTCCCATTGCTGCAAAGCCGTTGGAAATAATGCAAGTATTGGGGCTATGACAATGATAATGGCGGGCAATCCACATTTTATGTGCCCCTACATCCGAGATGACAATATCATCAGGGCCCATCACTTGCCGCAAGTCATAAATTAATTTTTGCGGTTTGATAGGAAAGCCATCATCATGGGCGTGTTCTTCGTAGTCGGCACGAATATTTGGTTTTAAGCTGATAGCGTAGGGATTGGGTTTATTTTGTCTATCGGCTAACTTTAAAATTTCAACCAGAGAATCAGAAATATCACCAATTACTTCTGCCTGGGGAATATAACTGCTATCAATTTCTGCGGAACTGAGGGCAATATGAATAACGGGAATTTGTCCGTCGGGATTCCATTTTTTTGGTGAAAATTCGATTAAATCGTAGCCAATAGCAATTACTAAATCTGTGTTATCAAAGCCGCAGGTAATAAAATCACGTTGCTGCAATCCCACTGACCATAAGGCTAAGTTATGAGTATAAGGAATCACGCCTTTACCCATAAAAGTATTAGCAACGGGAATATTTAGTTGGGTAGCAAATTGGGTAACTGCATCACTTGCTTGGGCGCGAATCGCTCCATTACCTACTAAGATTAATGGGTTTACTGCTTGGGAAATTGCCGCAGCAGCAGCGCGAATACTAGCAAACGATGCATAGGTTTTTTCAATTTTATCTTTACGCAAGGGTTTGCCTTCTACAGCCATAGCGGCAATATTTTCTGGTAAATCGATATGTACTGCACCTGGTTTTTCCGATTGCGATCGCTTAAAGGCTTTCCGGACGACTTCGGGTGTAATACTAGGGCGAACAATTTGCTTATTCCACTTAGTAACCGGGGCAAACATTGCCACTAAATCTAAATATTGATGGGATTCGATATGCATTCTATCGGTTCCCACTTGTCCGGTAATTGCTACTAGTGGCGCACCATCAAGGTTAGCATCTGCTACCCCAGTCATTAAATTAGTCGCCCCAGGGCCAAGGGTAGAAAGACAAACCCCAGCTTTCCCAGTTAAGCGTCCATAGACATCTGCCATGAATGCTGCACCCTGTTCGTGACGGGTAGTAATAAATTTAATGGAAGATGTTTTTAAAGCCTCTAAAACATGGAGGTTTTCTTCACCAGGAAGCCCAAAAAGATATTCTACACCTTCATTTTCTAAACACTTTACTAATAACTCTGCTGTATTCATTTTGTTTCCTCAATATTGTTGTTTGCCATTTGTCATTCGTCATTCGTCAAAAAACAAATGACAAATGACAAATGACCAATGACTAATGACTAACTATTTAACCCACACAGTTTTAACATTGACAAACTCATGTATTCCCTGAATGCTCAATTCTCTACCATACCCAGAACGTTTGATACCGCCGAAAGGTAGGCGGGGGTCGGATTTCACCATTCCGTTAATAAATACTGCGCCAGCGTCAATTTCTGTAACTAAGCGATCGCGTTCTTGGGCGTTGGTTGTCCAAGCGCTTGCGCCTAAGCCAAAGGGTGTGGCGTTAGCAAGTTTAATGGCTGCGTCAATATCGGGAACACGGAATAATAAGGCTACTGGCCCAAAAAATTCTTCTTGGGCGATCGCACTATCTTGGGGAATATCTATGATGATGGTGGGTGGATAAAAGTTACCAGGACGATCGGCTAAAAGTTGTCCGCCTGTGAGGACTTTACCGCCGCTTTTAACGGCAGTTTGGACTTGTTGGTCTAATTCCTGGAGAATATCAGGAGTTGCCAATGGGCCTAAGTCGGTGTCTAGTTGCATGGGATCGCCAACTTTTAAAGCCAGAAATTTATCTAACAACAGTTTTTCAAATTTATCAGCGATCGCTTCTGCAACAATGAAACGTTTCGCTGCTATACATGATTGCCCGCTATTCAACATTCGTGCTGTAGTAGCTGTGACAACTGCTGTCTCTATATCAGCACTCTCTAACACGATGAATGGATCGCTTCCACCCAATTCTAGGACTGTTTTTTTAATTTGTTTACCTGCCGCAGCTGCTAAGGATGCACCAGCAGGTTCACTTCCGGTTAAGGTAGCAGCTTTGACTCTCTCATCAGCCATCAAATCGGCTACTTTCGCTGCACCGATTAATAGTGTTTGAAAAGCACCTTCAGGAAACCCAGCGCGGCGAATAATATCTTCAATTGCTAAGGCACATTGCGGTACATTAGATGCGTGTTTAAGTAAACCAACATTACCCGCCATTAGTGCTGGCGCAGCAAAGCGAAACACTTGCCAGAAAGGGAAATTCCACGGCATCACGGCGAGAATTACACCTAATGGCTGGTAACGCACAAAACTCTGACTGGCATCGGTTTTTACAGAAACATCAGCTAAGAAATCAGCCGCATTTTCTGCATAGTAGCGACAGACAGCCGCACATTTTTCCGCTTCTGCGATCGCAGCTTTTAAAGGCTTACCCATTTCCAGGGTCATTAACTTGCCAAATTCTGCCTTCTCTTGTTCTAAAATCTCAGCAGCTTTGATCAGCCATTGCGATCGCTCTCTAAAACTAGTTTTGCGGTAATGCTCAAAAGCCTCACCAGCTAAATCTAGCTTCGCAGCAATTTCTGTATCATTCAGCGCCTCAAAAGTCTTGATTGTCTCCCCAGTGGCAGGATTAATGGTGGCGATAGCCATTGCCTGACCTCCGTTTAAAATTAGCTTGAAGTAGCTCCTTAGTGTTACACATATCTTTTGAGGAAGCTACCATCTAAATTGTAGACTTTTAGCCAATATTTACTTTTGTAATGTTAAAGATTTGCAACTTAAAATGTCGCTAAATATACAGCTTAATTTAGTATTTATACTTGTTTAAAACCTAAATTTAACCGCATCACCAAAGTCTATCCCCCTCATCTCCCTCATCTCCCTCATCCCCCTCATCCCCCATCATCTTGCTTTAACGCCCTGCGCGCCAACTTAACGTAAGTTTTCACGGTAGTATAGGGCATTTCTAAATCTTCGGCTATTACTTGCAAAGATTCTCCCATTTCGCGCCTTGCCAAGATTGTCGCCCAGGTTGCAGCAATTTTATCAGTGCGATCGCCTCCTGTGCGTTTCCTTTGGGCGGTGAATATTTCTGTTAATTCTGCAATCCTCTCCCCCAGCAGATTTGTCAGTAACTGCGTGGGTGTAGTTGGTTCTGGTTCCAACCAATCTAAGCGCGTTTGTCCGAGTCCAAAGGTGGTTTTGTGTCCTGTACCGCAGTAAGGCGCAAGTCTCACTAAGGCATAAAACAAGCGGGTAAATTCTGTATTAGCTAAAGCAGCTTTACTCAAACCACAGGAAATCGCCCCTGTAAAGCCAGTCACGGAACCGCGTTTACCAGCCGCCACTTTTACCGATTCCAACCGATGCTGATGAATAATCACCCCTTCATCTATCCAATCGAGGAAAGCTTCTGTTTCTATGGGAATTCCCGAAAAGTCATTCCAACGGCGCAAATAGCTGTGGAAGAGATTTACAGGCACAGGAAGGGGGAAATGATGACCTTTGCGGCGGAAACTGGTAGGGGAAACAAAGCTGAGACTGACGTTAGTTTGTTTCTCCACAGATGACTGCAACAATTGGGCGTAGGTTGTGGGTGGATGAGCAATACTCACCTGTTTAATTTGCAAGGGCGCATCCCTTAAAGCTAAAGTTTGTGGCAGTTGGGTTAACCATTGACCCAGAAACTGCGCTACCCTCGGAGATAGGGCGTTAACGTGCCAGTGATAAGTCTGCTTTGCTTCTAGATGCAGCTGTCTACCAGTAGGAACGAGTTGACCTTCCAACGCTGAGATATTGAAAGGCTTTTCCGATTCGCCATCATGGAGATAAGCCGAGAGTTCCGGGTTGAATTGTCGTACTTGGTCAAGAAACCAAGCATGAAGCCCAATTGTATACTGCGAATATAGGGAAGTAGAACTAATAGCTTCAAGGTCAAACACCAATCCCAACAATTCTGTATCATCAGCCCACGTAGGAACAGAGGACTTAGTCACAGATTTGGACTTGGCTTTGCGAGTGGTAGATATTGCTGCTCTTGCCATCGCTGCTTGCTATGCAAATAATGTGGAATATTTTACTGTGGTTTCATCCCCTGTGGGGGACTAGGAACTGGGGATTGGGGATTGGGGTAATGGGTAATGGGTAATGGGTAATGGGTAATGGGAAGGAAAACTTGGCCCCTTAGCTGTTGACTATTATCCGTTAACCAAATTCTGATACCAATTATCCTTTCTGTGAAGCTGCACATATTTTAGATCCCCCAAAATCCCCCTTTTTAAGGGGGATTTTGATGATTGATTCCGGTTCCACCCTTAAAAAGGGGGGCTAGGGGGGATCTGATTCTATGCAGATCCATCAAGAATTGATATGAGTTTAAAATGTTATCTCTTGTGGTATTGATATTTATGTAATTTCCAGGCATTGGACATTGAATTAAAAATAAATAGGGATCAATTTCAACATAATTCGTAATTAGTTATTAACTCTACAATTGTTGAGTTATGTAAAGCAAAAATTAGGTTTTTACGCAGTCTGTAATTGCTGAAATTGTTTATTTTCAAGGGAATCAGCAAAATATTACAGATTGTAAAACAATCGCTCAATATTAGTGGTGATTATTTTTCTGTTTCAAAGAGAATTTATTTATGAATTAAAAATAAATTAGTTTTTTTGACTTTTTAGTGTAAAATTTATCCTTCCAATTCATGTTAGTTGCAAACTTTGCCGAATCGCATTGTTGCAGTCTGGTTGGCTGAATCTTTGATGCGAAAAATAATCATTCTCAGAAAAAGCGATCGCTCTTTTCAAACCTGAGTGTATGGGTGAATAATTCTCATAATCCCCTTACGGGGGAAGTGTAAGCGTAACAGTACAGATAAAACTAAAGTAATTGGTCATACTGCTGGGTTTCCATCCCCTTGCGGGGTAGGTGTAAGCATAACTAAGTCCGATACCGCTTGTTGGATATACAGCGATATGTTTCCATCCCCTTGTGGGGTAAGTGTAAGCGTAACCGTTCAAGCTTGGAAGGAAGCTGTTCATGCACAAATCGGGTTTCCATCCCCTTGCGGGGTAGGTGTAAGCGTAACTACTTGAAGAAACCGAAGGCTTCGACGGTGATATCCAGTTTCCATCCCCTTGCGGGGTAGGTGTAAGCGTAACAATCTTAGACCAGTGTTTAGCAATACCCCAGTCACCGTTTCCATCCCCTTGCGGGGTAGGTGTAAGCGTAACCCAGCACCCTATGCTCTGCAAATGGGATTGGGACGTAGGTTTCCATCCCCTTGCGGGGTAGGTGTAAGCGTAACCTGCCGACTATAACAGGATAAAGAGAGTCTGCCTAGGTAGCTATGTTGTTTCCATCCCCTTGCGGGGTAGGTGTAAGCGTAACCCCTCGATTTGAAACCCTTATCCTATATAGCTTCTAGAGGCGGTTTGCGGCCGATACTAATTTTATTGCTTTTCCGCCAGCAAAATATCCAGAAAAAATCTCTGAAAGCCTTACAGGATAAGCGAACGGCCGATTCCACGAAAAAATTAGGGTTTCAGCGATTTGGCGGATCGGCCGCAAAACCGCTTTTTCCTGTCCAGGGTAGTATGGAAATCTACCCCAGAAACACAATATATTTATTGAATTTTCAAGGTTCTGTGGTCTAAAAAAGCTAGAGAAAGCACTGAGGACTTTACAGTAACTTTGCAATGTAAATAACTTAATTCAATAACTTATCTTCGTCAAGCTTTACCTATAAAAAACTTTAAGCTCAAATACTGAGTTAACTTACACACTTTACACTTTTAATGCTGCCATCTTCTTTGAGAGACACAATTTTTACCTTAACCATCTGTCCTTCTTGCAAAGAACTGGCTTTTTTCGGTTCCTTCTCTGTTAACCTAATCGTCCCCAAAATTTCATAGGTGACTTTATTACTATTGATTTTGGTAACTTGAGCCTCGATAATTTGCTCAACTTGAAAGTCTTGCGCTTGAACCACTTTGGCAATTTCCACTTGACGCGCTGACTCAAGCACAGTGGTTTGAGGTGTAGCAATTTCCCCAATCGGGACACCAGCATCTTTGTAATAACGCATCAAGCGCGCTACCCAACCTAAAATTTGCAGCATGGTATGAGCATCGCTCACAGTTTTGAGATAATCGCTACAGGCTTTCTCGATACTGCGGTAATAATCGGTAGTTTTGCTGCTATGTCCAATGTGTTTACCGTTACTAACAAGGGTTTTCAGGTATTGGAAAAACCTAGAAGTTGCATTTTGCTGATTTACAGAAGCGCGCAGGTAAGCAACAGCTTTACCCAATTCGTTGATATCTGTATTATCTCTCACTAAAGTTTGAGCGATCGCATGGGCAATTTCCCACTGTGCATCCGTGAGAGATTCGGAAGATAATTCAGCTATTGTCATAATTTAGTACATTCCCGATGGTGGTTCGCGATCGGTGGGATAGCGTAAAATTGCAGCCAGTTCTTCTAATTGCGGTTTTTGAATCAAGCGTGAATGTGCTGCTTGAATTTTTTCTTTGATAAATTGTTGTAATTTTTCCCCAGTCAACTCATCAGATTGATTGAGATTATAAGCTGAATAACGCTGTTTCAGGTTTTGCGGTTGGTGGATTTTATCGATATTCACAGTCATTGTTCCCATCCCTATCGGTTTACCACCGCCAACTTTTAAAGCCATCGGATATTTAGCATCTTGTCCTAAGACAATTAATAAAGTACCTAATTCTTCGGCTGTCAGATTTTTAAAATGTAATTGAGTGGTGAAAATATATTCTCTACCAGCTTGTTGTACAGGAATTCCTGAATTTTGACCTTTATCAATTGCCTTGAAAGTATTATAATAAAACTTGCGTCCAGCAACTTTTCCTCTAATAAAATATGCCCCACGTTCATCAGGACGAGGACGATATAATGAGGGCATAAATCCTGTAGAAAAGCTGATATTTTCACACTTAGCATCGTTAAAATCTAGCAAACCTTGCCAATCTAAAGCACCAAAAACTCTACTCGCAGGACAAAGTTGTTCTTTGTGGCGACAAGGTAAGCGTTCTGGGGGGATTTTATCTCTATATCTATTAGTAATTACTGCTAAAGTACTATTAGTAATCGCCTCATAGACAGAGCGGATACAACCTTTCAGTGAACTACCTTGAATTGATAGCTTCTGGTCTACACCCTGTACCATTGTTTTAATCAGGGGAATTTTTTGACCGATATCGCTACCCATAACCACCACCCCTGTAGAGACATGAAGAGGAGTCTGCACTTTGAGGGTAAGATACAAAGTACCATGCAGGCGATCGCTAAAATATTTATGATGTCCAATTGGACGCTGTAAATTAGGGCGTTCAGTTGGAAAGGAAACGAATTCGTAAGGTTTTGGCGGAAGTTCTGGCGATGAACCCCCACCGCTAGAACGGTTAGGTGGTTGAGGTCTTGAGGGGCGATTTACTGTCATAATTATTGTTTAATTGTCAAAGCGACAAAGTGAACTGTAGAAGTTTGTTTATCGATAAAATAGCGTTGAGCAATATTTGATGCTTTCTCAGGAAATCCTTTCGGAAAACGGGTTTCTGTAGATGCATATAAATGAGCATTTCTGTCTTGCGTTTCCCATTTTTCACCCACAGGGCTAAAATCAGCATACTCACCAGCAACAGTTAAAAGCAGCACTTCATAACTATTTTTGCGCTTATACTTCCATCTCAATTCACAATTTTGATTAAACATTTGTCCTTCCAGCATCGGGAAGTCATCTTCTGTGGGTGCTTGTCTCCAATTATCGCTAACTTTATGAGTCCATCTCAGGAAGTAGTAACTAGGTTCAATTGCAAATTCTTGAATTAAATCGAGCAATTCTGCAACTGATAAAAGTTTTTCTTTTACACCAACAAAAGCCGTCATCTTGATACCCCTAATAAACCACTCCAAGATTTAACAGCACGTTCAAATAAATCTGTTACTGTACCATCTCGCCAAGTAAGTTGCACACCAAAACCTAAATCCATTGATGTTGCTGCTACTGGTGTATCTTGTCTATCTTCTGTACTATTTTCTTTTAGAAAACCATAGGTTCTTGCTTCATGGATTTCTAAAAATTCTCCCGCACCTAAGAGATAAGTATGGTTCCATTGTTTTTGACTACCAATAGCCTGAATTTGGCGTTTATCTTCCGATAAAACACAACCAGGATATTGCACAGTTGCTTGATTCAATTTCACCTGTACAGTACCCAAACCGCGAGATTTCGCAAACCCTAAACCAAACCAACCGTCATCTAAATCGCGCAAGACTAAACCAATTAAACCTAATTGGGAGAGAGTAAAGTTTTTAAGGTGAATTTTTGTTTTAAATTCCCCAGCCGTACAAACTTGATAATTAAAAGGCCCCACAGCTACTGAACCAAAAACCCTATCAATTGCGACACCATTCCGTTCTTCAATTTTCAGAGGCTGAGACTTATCTGGATAAGCATCTTCAATTCTCAATCTACTAGCAATGGAAGTATTACCAAATATTTGGTCAGTAAAACTAGATAATTTGTAAATATCTGGTGCTGATTTATTCTCCAGATAATTGTACTTATCGCTTAACGGATCGTTAGCCCAAGGTAATTTTTTAGAGTTAGGTTTATCTTCGCCTACAGTCCTAACAATTCTTTCAGCATGGGCGCGAATTGCACCTTTTAAACTACTTCCAGGTAAATATATAGAACGCCCACCAGCATGATATGTTTCCACAAATTCCATATCCGGCTTAGTCGGATCGGCTCCTTCCTTACCCGATTTAATCAACATCGGCCCGTCAGGAATTAGGGTTAAATCAATAGTACAATGGTTAACAAATCTTTTGTGCATAGGTATATTTAGTTGAAAAAATATTGCAAATTAAGCCGCTACTAAATTATTTAACTGTATTTCACATTGTTGAAATACAAAATTAACAGTAGCAAAAAGTTTATCTAGCTCTTGAATAGTATAGAAGGTGCTATTCCTGGTAAAAATTTCTCCTTCCAGCTTACCAAATTGCCAGCGGTCGCCATTAGAAACGATACCAAAAATCACTATTTGATATTCTCCATTCAGTCTTTGGGCTGCAATCATTTCTGCTAAACATTGCGCCCAACCAGTTTCAAAGTTATCTTGCTTGGCTTCTACTAAAATGAAATATGGCTTATCAAAAACAACTTTACCCAATGGGGAACGTTTAGCCAAAATATATTCAGGAAATCCAGATAATTTTTCGTCATAATTCAAGGATTGATGACTCCATAAAATAAACTTACTGCGGTAAGTCTTCCAAACTTCTTTGAGTATGGGATAAATCAGATTTTCACAGATAGCAAACTCTGAATTATCAACAACAGCATCCCGCATCATCAGTTCTAAATCTTCACGGAAATAGTCAGGAATAGTAAAAGCAAGTTCACTGACAAAATTAGCTTCGGTATAAGTGATTTGAAATGCTTTGAGAACTTCCCCAATAGTTTTGAAACTGCTGAAAGCCATATTTACCCTCCTGAAGGAATTGATTGGGTGGAATTTTCAGCTAACTTGTCACTCAAATGATTTATCAAATCCTGTGTCCAAGTATTTTTAAACGGCTTCCCATCTTCATAGATTGATGTATCACTAGTATCTTCATTTACCAATGTTTGCAAATATTTCAACAACTTTTCTGGGTTGTTGTCAACATCAATCCATGTCATTTTGTCAATATCTAGTTTAACCACACCCAAGCCACGCGATCGCCCTCCACCCAGAGGTATTTGTTCTGTCTCAAACTGATGTAACCCAATCATCAACAGTCCCAGTTCATAATCCTCAGCGTTTTCTACCACCGCTTTAAACTCAAACTGCGTTCCTGCTGGTACAACTTGAAAATCGTAGAGTTTCCCATCTGCTGCGGTTTCGGTGTCTCTATCAATAGCTACCCCATCTCTTTCTTGGTATTGTCCAAACCAAGTATCAGGGACTACAGTTAAATCTCTGA
Organism: Tolypothrix sp. PCC 7601; assembly: GCF_025677855.1. Lineage (NCBI taxonomy): Bacteria > Bacillati > Cyanobacteriota > Cyanophyceae > Nostocales > Tolypothrichaceae > Tolypothrix > Tolypothrix sp. PCC 7601. Next base: position 4,490,289 of record NZ_CP064879.1, on the reverse strand, counting down.
CTTGGAATTTGCTAGCAATCCAGGGTGAACCAAATACCAGAGAAGTTAAATCTGTTTGCGCGATCAGTTCTTGAGTGAAAGCCTCATCGTTATAATAATCCTCTTTTAATTGTTTTATTGCCTGGGAAGTAATTGACCATTCGGCTTCTATAGCGGGATTTGCGGCTAAATTAGGATTGATACCTCTGAGAAAACTTTCGAGACGCGATCGCATTGCACCCTTAAAGCTAGAACCTGGTATTAATGGATTACCCAAGCTATCTTTAATTACAGGTAAATCTGAACCTATGGGTTCACTCGAACGACCTGCGCTAATGCGTAGTGCTGTAATTGTTGTGAGTTTACCTGTAATTTCTAAGCGATTTTTGAATGTGTCAAACATAATAATTTATCTGCTTTTAATTCCTTCACTTCGTTCAACATGAGCATGAGTACCGTAATATCGCAATGACAAATTACTCCCTACGATTTTGCAACTAACTCGGAGGCTGAGAGTAACGCGAAAATGGTCAATGACGGTATTTGTGTAAGTTTCTAGTTGTACACCACCATCACCTTTAAGCGGAGCTATATCACCATTATATTTAACAAGAAGATATGATACTTTAGCGATAGTTTCCTGCAATTTCAATCTTTCTTTTTTATCTGTTATCTTCTTGTAGTCTTTTTCAAAAGAAGTCTCATACTTTATTTTGGGGAAAATTAACAAATCTTCAGATAGAAAATCTTCTTTACTACGATTCCAAATTAATCTACCCCAGCTAGTTAATATTACTTTCTCATCAACTGCAAATATCAGAGTTTCTGGGATTCCCTGAAGTTCAGATATATTAATCCATGCTCCTTCTGCCATTAGTGCAAATTGAATAGGTTTAATCACTGAAATATCAATTTTGATAGGCAAACGAGGAATAGTAATAATTTCATTACTCCCTTCAAATATGTAAATAATACTATCGGAATAAAACATGCCAATAGTATTAACAAATCCTTGTATAGCCTTGAAACCACCTACTAAATTAAAGCAAATTTCATAGCCACTTTCTTTATAACCAGTAATTGTTTCTTCAAACCAATTTAAAAGTTCGTCAATTCCTTGTGTAAATGCCTCATCACTAGCGGTTGTAAAACCTGCTGGTGTGGTTATAGAAATATTTATTCCTTGTTTAATTAGAAATAGTTGTAAGATTTCTGAGGTCATTTTACTTTGATAAGTATCGCTAGAAATCAAAAAATGTACATCTTGCTTTCCTTGGTTTATTTGTTCTTGATACAATCCATAAATGCCGTTTAGCTCTGCACTAGCTTCTCTAATATTTAATATATTACCATCATATAATTTCTCCTCTGCTCTATTTTTTAGTTCTACAATAATATCAATAACATCCGGCTCATATTTTTGAATTTTATCCTCAGTCCAGTTAGCAGTCTTATCAATCATTACCTGCCAATTTTTTGGGTCTTTCAGGCGAATCTGGTTAGACAGTAAACTTGTGCCAACAGTTGATACAACGAAGCGGTGCATATTTAAACACTCCTAGTAAATTTATAGATGTCTTATTTCTTTAACTTCATTTCACCGACTGAAGCTGTATGTTCCCTGGCTAAATATCCTAAGAAAAGTTGTACCAGTTTCAGATGAATATTTTTGCGTAATTGAGTTTGGTTATTAATGTCATTTAAATAGGGTTCTAGATTATGACTCTTAGGAACACTTTTTCTTAATTTTGTTACTATTAATTGTGCATCTTTATCTAATTCATCCAGTACATTTACTAGAGCCTTAGCAAATATATCTTTACCTTTTTGTGTTTTCCAAATTGGGCTTGAACCACTTCTCCCTACCTGATAACGAATGTAATTTTTAATAATTTCAATTGAAGAGCTTGCATCAACAGCAACAGCTAATACATTTCTAAAAGGAGATTTTTCATCTTTATTGGCTATGGCAAAATTTTCTGATAAATCTTTCAGTTTTAGGATGATTTCATCCATTTGGTTACTAATACCTTTTTCAACTCTCAAAGCCAGTTGTTCTTGTAAAAAATTATCTAGTTCTGCCATGACTAAACAGCCTCCTCTCTTAATATGAAATGAAATTCATTGCAAATTTGCACTTGTCCGAAGCCTTCACAAGTGCGATCACCTACTCCATAAATCTCTAAATCTTCCCAAGCCTGTAACCAAAGATTCTGATTTTCTGTACTAAATAAATATACACTTCCCTTATTCGTCACTAACTCAACATCTTTCATTAAACCCCAAGCAGAATTCCAACCAGAACGGTAGTCATAGCTACTGTAAGCAGCGTGAATATCCAGAGATGAATCATTCACACCAGTATATTGCTGTAGCATTTCTCGAGAAATTACCGTTGTGCGTTGCCAGTTTTCAGTTAAAATTGCATCTGCTTGTAAATCCAAGGTGAAATAAGTACGATTTTCTGCTAATTCCTCTAAAGGATTACCAAATATATCGCCCCATTTACTCCAACGTTGGCGTAATTTTTGATTAAAATCATATATTCGTTTAATTACTTTTAATTTAATATCACTAGGTGCTTTTGCTGTAATTTTTACCTTACCTAATCCTCGTGAACCTGCGCCACCTAAACGTAAATCATGTTGATGATTTTGAATAAATTGTTGTAAAGCTACAGCTAAATCATCCTTAACAAAAACTGCACCTGTGTATGTGACAGGTCGTTTTTTATTTTCTTGAGATTCATTTAAAACTGCAATACTGTATAAAACCCTTTCTTCAGAAGTAGCACGGCGGCGATTAATCCCTACTCTGGTTAATAGACGAGTATTTGCAGAAGAACTGTAGTAATCGTCATTATGTTCGCTATAAAAACTGCTATAGTTATCAACTCTTTCTCCATAAGTTGACTTTTCTGTTGGGCAATTAGGATCGTATAGTTGTCCATATTTTTCGGCGCAAAATCTGTCGATTAAAATATCAAATGCACCATTTTTATTCTGCTCATCTGTTGTAAATCCTGATTTATTTTTGGAACTGACTACAGTAGCAGGTAATACTTTCACATCATCTTTCAAAACACAATCACTATCAATAGTTATTATTCCTGGGTAGGCGTTTTGAAAAATAGCTGGATTCTCACTCAAAAATAATTTATAAAAATCATCATTTTCACTAATTGTGGATGAATTAGACTGTTTTAATATTTGACTAGCAACTGCACCGCGAATCACAGAACCAGGAATATATTTTTCTACCTCACTCACATTTCCACCGGGTTTTTGTCTACCAATTGCTAAAGGAGACAGTGCTTTAATTTGTAGATTAATCTTTTTCATCGTTTTTAAATCCTTTAGCTAGAAACTCCCATGTTGTTTCTTCTATAGATAAATTAGGTAATTCCCAAGATAGCCAACCTAACCCGGCTGATTTACTACCTCCTAAAGCATTAATATGACGCAATCCCACTAAAATTAATGGTGCTGCATAAATTGGTGCGTTAGATAAATAAATATTCCCTGTAAATCTTAATTGCACATTCGCTGGTGATGTTTCTAAAAAGAAAAGTTTGTCTTCTTCAGCAGTCCGCCGCCGACGGTTAATTGTAACTCCAGGACGTATGACTTCTGGTAAGTTATCTGGTTCTTCTTCACAAATTAAGTCATCTACAATTATCCGAGAAGGTAAAACAGGATTACCGAAGATTTGACAAATTAAACAATGATGATGTTTCTCTGCTGCTGATGTTGATATTTTATATTCTATTCTGGAAAAATTTTCTGTTAAACCTGCTCTTTGTGGACACATAGTTTGTGGGTTAGGAGAATAGCAAATAGTCCACTTTAAACCTCTAGCAATTTTCTCGCATTCATGACGTAAACGTCCTTTCAGTTGGGAACCAGGAATTAGTAAGTTATCTTCAGCGTTACGGACTATTGGTTTATCTGCAAGCGAACCAGAAGCACCTCCAGCACCAATACATAACGCTGTATCAATGACTGCTGTAATCGGGTAAGTTTGCAGTGAATTAGATAATTTTTGGAGTTCAATCATGACTCAATCCCCGTAGATACAATTTCTGATGTCTCGTTATCTGGTACTTCTACAAAATCGTAGACATCTACCATATCTCGCCAAATAGTTTCATAAAATGGATCTTCAGGATGTTTAGGGTCAAGTTTACCGTTATCATACATCCAAGGTGCTAAATTACCTTTATTTACTTTATCTTTGGGTAGACACCAAGCTTCTTCAAAGTCTCTCAGCAATGCTTCTTTACCTTGTTTCAATCTGACTCGAAAGTAGCGATAGTTCAGGATGGCTGTATGTTTACCTCGTTCTAGTAAACTACGAATTTGATAAATTTGAGATTTAGGAAATTTAGCTTTTTTCAAAGCTGAAATAGAGGTAATTAATCCTCCTAATTCATGCAGAGTGTATGGTGTGGCGTATAATTTGAGATTTTGTAGGCTCTTTTGAGTTAATGCTTCTTTACGAAATTCTTTCACATTGGATGAAATCATTGTCACTGATTTGAGACTTAAAAAATCGACTGTTCCGCCATGATATCCGGCTTTTTTAAGTTTTTTTGCGCGTTCTTTAGCTGATTTAAGTAATTGCTCTACTAAATCTCTGGCGTAGTATATGGGTGTGTTGACAGCCGTAATTAATACGCCGATTGATGTACTCAGTTCACAATCAGAACGGTTTGCGGTTGAGGGTTTATAACGTTGATATTTATGCGGTTCAAATGGTTTGGTGTGATTTAGGCGATAATCCCCAATAATTTTTTTAAGTTCTCCATTTTTTGATTCATTCTCAATAGCTGGAATTTCCTTAAGCAGAATTTTTTCAAATTTTTCGCCTATCATTTGGGATATTTGTAATGCTTTATTAGCAGGAACAATCAATAAAATATCATCGCCACCAATCGTAATAATTTCAAAAGGATGGATAAATTGACCATTTGCTAAATGTGATTCTTCATCATTAAATCTACGTAGTTGATGAGGATGTAAGTTTTCAGCTATTGCTTGGTAAACTGCGGATATTGTTGCTAAATCTACATCTCTACTAAATTGTTGGTATTTTTCTGGTGTGAGGATTTTTTGAATATAACCACCCATATTATTACCATCAGCATAAATATAGGCAACATAACCATTACTAGCATTAGAAACTTCGGTGAGAGTTTCAGCAGTTTCTACTGAATATTCAGAAACACTACCGTAATATCTCATTTTTAAACTTGGATTCTCTTCTAGAAAGAGTTTAAATCTATTTACCCAACTTTCAATTACGCCTCTTTGCCAGGTTAACCCAGATTCTACATACCAAGAGGGATTATGACTGACACTATCTTTGGCTCTATCACCTACTAAATATTTGCGTACAGATGCCTCTGAAAAATAGGTTTCTCTGGGGAGTTTGTCTACTCGCATCATAGCAGAACGGCGATCGCTACCATCACGCATCAAATAAGGATGAGTTTCAAACATTGGTGGATAGCGACGACTAGGACGATTAGCAGTATCATTACCACTACGACGCTGATTAAACAAAATGTTTAATTTAGTTGTTAATTCATTAAAACTCTTACGTCTTTTGAATGCTTCAATTCTCTCGGATTCATTACTGGGATATCCAAAATAAGCTTGAACTAATTTCTGATTAAATTGCTGATGATACCAATCTAACCATAATGTATCTTTTATTGACTCTCGTAATAAACCAAAGCGCAATTCTAACAATCTAAATGTCTCACTTACTGCACAGGAATTAGCTGTTAAAGTCTCTTCTGTGTAGCGCTTTTCAATCGCATTGGCTAAGTCATCGACATAAGCAGCAGGACAGAAAGCTAAGATATTACCACCTGTAGAATAGATAATTAACTCTGGAATCAGCGCTTCAGATAATTTCAAATTATCTGATTGGGAATCTCCCAGAAAATTATCATTTAACCATGTTCTAATTTGATTAAATTGTATGTTGTAACGATTTTTATCTTCTTCAACAATTTCTTGGGGATTTTTTTGATTAAAAAAAGCAGGTAAATCAATGATATTTATTCTATCTAGTAAGCCAGATGCACCACGGATTTCTTGAATTTTTGCTGATTCAAATACATATTGCTTAATTTTAGTTGCACCACCATAAACCAAACCAATGCGAGTATTCTGATTCCACAACTCAGGATAATCATTCTTTAAGGTATCAAGATTTGGGGGAAAATATTTTTCATCTATACCTTGTAATTGTTCTACCTGTCTTAGCAAATCTTGCACATCATTTGGTAGCTCTTTCCCTATAATCAAAGCCTCGCGCATTTGTTGCGGTGTTAAATCGAATTTTGGTTCGCGCTGATCGCCCCAAGCCAAACACCAAGCAATAGCAGTTGTTATCGAATTAGTCTTGTGCATCTGTGTTGTCATTTGTACATACTCCAAAAATTCCGCATCGTACCTTACAAAGGAACTTAACCATATATCTGCTAAGTGAATTTGCTTAAATAAAATTACTTCCCCTGTATCATCACCCGCAATTCCCAAATTTATGCAACAGCAGAGAGTGAAATTGGCTACTCAATCAACCAAGTCGCCTAATTTATACGCAGGATTATGTGTGATAGAAATCACATATTTACCTATTTTGGGATCGAAAAAACCAACTGCACCGTAAATATGAGCTAGTTTATGTGCTAAAACAAACGCCACAGGTATAGAAATAGGCCCGTTAATCTTCAACAGTGGGCCTCCTGCAAGTTCTCCTGACTCAGCCATTTCTTCCAATCGGGCGGCTGCATCTTTGACAATCTGGTCATTTTGGGCAGGTTCACCAAAGTTAACTCGCAAAATCCCATTTTTGAACTCGATTTTGTAAGTAGTCATATTCTTCTCACTTCTACAGATTGCTTTGATCATACAGGTAGCCTGGAAGACCCTGCTTCTAGTTTTTGTTGCAGTCACCAAGTACCTAAGTCGATTATGCTCAAAGCCCAATACGGTTCAGTTAAGGATAATCGTAGGTTGGGTTGAACGAAGTGAAACCCAACAAAACCCCCGGAAATGTTGGGTTTCGTTCCTCAACCCAACCTACACAGTTTAAGGTTTTCAACGCTAACTGAACTGTATTGGCTCAAAGCAAGTATAAGCGATCGCTCTTTTACCCTCTTTACCCTCAACGCCACTAGCTATATATGCGATCGCAGTTCTCTAGACTTCCCTATTATTGCTAAATAATCCTATTGCAGGATATATTATTCCTCTGAAGATTGCTCAAAACATCAGCAGCATTTTTGTATCAACCTGGTCTTGGCAGCATTCACACCAAAACAATCAGTAATTCGATAGATTTTACTATAGTGAGATTGAGCATATATTTTTTATTAATTGCAGCGAATTAATTTAGATAATTAGCACTATTAGACAGCTTTAGTAATTAAAATCACAAATTAATATTTAAAAATTGTCAGCTAAATAACTAAAAATTGGTAGGTTACATTTACGTTTTTTTAAGCTGCTAAATTAGCTACCTTTCAAAAAACACTTTTTTGCTAAAAAAAATACTCCAAACTTTTTTATTTTGACTCTTTTGACAAGTACTAAAAAAATCCTTAAGCTAAAAGATAGCTTTAAGAAAGCAATGAGCAAACGGCAATTTTCTGGTTAAACATTAAGAGCCGTTATCTCAAGATGCCACGAGGAATCAATGAGTAGAAACTAAACTTCTGAACTTGTAATTGCACCCAACTCGCTCAAATTGTCTACCACAACCTTGATATTTAAACAACCGGATATCGCCCCAATTATATGTACTTCTATATTCCGGTGATGGGTAGATAATTTTTGGTGAAATTTCTTGGGTGTTAATTACAGAAGTTTGTTTGAGGTAAAGCCGATATGCCTAGGAGAATGCCGTGTTTAATTATCTCACAAATTTGAACGACCACAATCTACCCTATCCAGATACGATTCATCCCATTGTGGTTCACTTCGTAATTGCAATGGTGTTGTTTGCCTTTTGCTGTGATGTAATTGGCTATTTTACCCGCAATTCTCGCTTGTTTGAGGTAAGTTGGTGGAATATGTTAATTGCGACAATTTCTATCTTTGTCGCCATCATTTTTGGTCAATTTGAAGCAGGTTTAGCCAAACCATACGAAGTTGCTAAATCTGTGTTGAACGTACATACACTCATTGGCTGGTCGCTATCAGGAATTATTGCCGCGATTACAGCTTGGCGTTATGTAATTCGCGCCCGCGATCCCAAGCGCATCACATTTTATTATCTGGGAGCCGGGCTAATTTTGGTAGCAATAGTTGGCTTGCAAGTATACCTAGGTGATGAACTGGTTTGGGTATATGGATTGCACACAGTACCAGTTGTAGAAGCACTCAAGGATAATATCTTGCCATGAACGCAGAATTAATTAACCAATTAAGCGACCAACTAGGCCCAAACGGCTTACCTTACAGTATTCCGCTTCATCCCAACTTAGTTCATCTCACCCTAGGCTTATTCATCATTGGGATTACCTTTGATATTGTTGGGGCATTGTTCCCCTTCCAAAAATGGGTGTTCAAATTTTTCGCAATTTCTGTGGAACGTGACAACCTATTTGATGTTGGCTGGTACAACATGGTAGGGTCATCAGTAATTACCTGTTTTACAGTTGCCGCTGGCTTTTATGAAATGCTGCTAGCGCAACCACCAGCCGATGTCAAAAGTGCTTGGGGACTCCCAGCAATGGATACGATGATTTGGCATGGTGTTGGTGGGGTGCTGCTATTAACCATCATCATCGGTATGACTGTCTGGAGAGGATATCAGCGCTTTGTTACTCGCCGCGATGAAGAAAAACAAGTGCAATGGCGCTACCTCATCGCAGGTGTGACAGTCATGTTCATTATGTATCTCCACGGCACCTTAGGCGCACAATTAGCTGCTGAATTTGGTGTCCACAACACCGCAGATAGTTTGCTGCGATTGGGCAAAGACCTCAATACTCTGTTCAATTAATCAGTATTAGTCATTGGTCATTTGTCCCTTGTCATTTGTGCAATGACACATGACTGATACCAATCCCCCATGCCCAACAATTACCACTGACTATGACAATCCAGAAGATTTTTAATATTGTGGCACTGATTATCAGTGCGATCGCCGTGACTGTTATGAGTCTCTGGATAGGTAAACAGTCCTATTCTTGGCTTCCTCCACAGGCGGCGGCTGAATCCTTACTCATTGATGATCTGATTAGTTTCTTAGTAACCCTGGGTGCGTTTATTTTTCTAGGTGTTACTGGCGTTTTGTTGTATTCTGTCCTCTTCCATCGTGCTGGCAAGAATGATTATAGTGATGGCCCTGCAATTGAGGGCAATATCACCCTAGAAGTTGTGTGGACAGCCATCCCCATTTTGCTAGTCTTTTGGATTGCATCTTACAGCTACCAAATTTACGAACAAATGGGCATTCAAGGCCCAATGGCATTAGTGCACCTGCATAATCCAATGGGAATGGAATCGGCTTATGCAGCACCCAAAGATGAATCAGTTGAGGCTTTAGCTGAACCAGTAGAAAACATCGATGTCATTGCCAAGCAATGGGCTTGGGTATTTCATTACCCCGAACGAGATGTTACTAGTACCGAACTACATCTACCAAGCGATCGCCGCATCCGGTTGGCACTAAAATCAGAAGATGTACTACATGGCTTCTATATCCCTGCATTCCGACTGAAGCAAGATATCATTCCCAACCACAATATTGACTTTGAGTTCACTCCCATTCGTCCCGGCAAATACCAACTGACCGACTCTCAATATAGCGGTACATACTTTGCTACTATGCACGCCAATGTAGTGGTTGAATCTCCCGAAGCATACCACCAATGGCTAGCCCAAGCTGCAACCCAAACACCCACTCCCGCATACAATCAAGCAGCTGATGAGTATGCCCAAGCAAGCAGTCAGTCAGGCAAAACCGGATGGGCTACAGTCGCACCTGAATCAGCACCTCTAGTCAATTATCCTGGTTGAAAGGAAACTCACCGATGACAAACATCTCTGTAAAAAACGTTAATCTCCCTAGTGAGGAACCTCACCACGAATCACCAGGGAATTGGAAGGAATACTTCAGCTTCAGCACTGACCACAAGGTCATTGGTATCCAATACCTCGTTACAGCATTCATCTTCTTTTTAGTCGGCGGTATCTTTGCAATGGTGATTCGGGGAGAACTGATTACACCCGAATCAGACCTAGTAGACCGCACCTTCTATAACGGGATGTTCACCATGCACGGCACTGTGATGCTGTTTTTATGGACATTCCCTTCTTTAGTTGAACTAACAACGGACATTTTGTGCTAAACTGCTCTGACATTGAGTTTCAGAGCTTTATGCGGGTCGGTTACGTTAGAGTATCGAAATTTGAACAGAGCGACGCGCTGACTCAGCAGACCGCCAGAATTGAAAAAGCTGGCTGTAGCTTGATTTTTTCTGACATCGAATCTGGGCGAAGCGACAGCCGGAAAAACTTCAACAAAATGCTCGCGATGTGCCGCGAAGGACAAATAACAGAAATCGTTATCACTCGAATCGATAGACTCGGTAGGTCTGTGATGACCATCGCTAAAACAATAGCACTACTCGAAAAGTTGAATATCAAACTTGTTATCTTAGATGCCCCCGTAGAAGATGCGTCAAGCCCATTTGGGTGGTTTTCCCTCAATCAAATGGCAGGACTAGCCGAGTTTGAATCTCGGTTGTTACAGAGCAGAGTAAACCACGGATTAGAGCATTTTCGCGAACAAAACAAAGCTTATCAGCCACCGTTCGGGTTCGCTAGAGTTGACGGGAAATATGTTGCTGATCTGACTATACATCAGCCCAGTGGAAAAACTAATTGGGCAATAGCCCAGGAAATTATTCAATATTTTTTATCTGAAAAAACTTCGCTGCGAAATACTATTCAACACTTTATAAAAGAATTCAATATTCAGTTTTCCCCTCCAGGGCTACGCTCTTGGTTGTTGAACCCAGTGCTGCGAGGTCACACTAGGTATAACGTAAAATTCAATCGCGTTAACCCCGAAAAATGGGATATTCGAGAAAATACCCATCAGCCTTTGATCTCAAAAGAAGTTTACCAACAGATTGAAACTCGGCTTAGAGACAATCAACGCCTGTGGGGTAGGAACTTTGAGGGTGCCACACAAACAGATATTGGCGGGCGTTTATTGTCTGGGCAAATTATCTGCGGTTCCTGCGGAGGGAAGTGTTATGTCCATGATGCTAAGAGATCGATGGGATTGCGATGCAAACGTCGCAGGGTTTACGGCGAAACTGCTTGTAGCAATAGAACCGCAGTTTCACTCAGAAAGGTTGTCGATGCTGTTGACGCTGCCCTAACAACAAGAGCGATCAAACTCAGGGACTATGTTGTCAGCAACCAGCCATCGAACGAAGATACTCCGGAAATTATCGAGCTTAAATCTCGTCTTGAGGTACTGCGAAAACTTCCCAGAGATTCGATCATTGAAGAAGCAATTGACCGAACAGTAGTCAAGATTCAGCAACTTCAGCAACAAAACATTCAATTCGCTTTTGTTGGGGCAAGTTTGCAAAAAGAATTGATAGACACTTTCGGTGATGTTGAATTCCTTGAGGTTATGCCAGATGAAACTAAAAAGGATTTGTACAAAAAATTTGTAAAGGAAGTAAAAGTTTTAAACGGCAATGTCATCGCCGTGTTGTTGGTTGAGATACTGCGGTAGCAACTCTGGGTTTGTCATGATCATTTTTTTTGTTGCTTTATCTACATTCAACGGCTTCACCAAACGAAATAATATAGCTAGCCTAAGCAGTTCTTCGGATAGAGTTTCGTTCTTCCTTGGAATGTAGCGAGACACATCAAATTCGGTTTTTCTTTGAGACATGATTTCTCTGTGGCGTTCTATTTTTAGATTAGTTTGTCGGCTGAAAATTTCTGTTACGAGCGATGCCAAAGGCTGGCTACGCCTACGCATTTGGCAAACGGTGGGTTGATCGCAATTGCTGAAAAGATACGCACGCTTATTGAAGACGGATAGATTCCAATACTTGTCGGTTAAGGGCAAAAGGGGAAGGGGAAAAGGGGGAAGAAAAAACCTTTAACCCTAGGGGAAACGCATCTTATTTCCTAATAAAAACTAAGAGAGATTTCAAAATGACATAGATAATTGTAAAAATTCCGGAAATGATAAATAAAATGAATCAATATTTTCGGAAAAATATGAATTAGCTTATCTGAAGCTGAAGAATTATTTATTAATACTAAAACAACTCAAAATTCAAGTTTATAAAGGTATGTTTATCTGGAAAATAATGAGATTTATCCTAAAGATTTAAATTCAATTTCTGATAGATTAGTTTATGCTAATGCTAAAACTCTTAATAAATAATTGTTATCCAACCCAGCGAGAAACTGTTTATTTTTTATTCCCCGTTTGACACGCTTCTCTTGACCTAAAAGATTGACTGCAATATGTCTAAGAATTGCAAAATTCTGTGGAGCATTATCTTTTCTAATCCGACAGTCATCTTCTCTCAAAGCAACATCCAAGATCCAATGCAATGAATTCTCAATTCCCCAATGACTGCGAATAGAACTACCAAACTGTTTAGCATTTGACTCAAGACTACTGATGAAATAATGGGTTTCAACCGTCGTTTCACCATTTATTGAGCGAACAGATTCTACCATTCCAACACTATTAAAGTTTGACCAAACTGAATCTGGGTTAAGCTGAGACTGAATTTGAGATAACATCACATAGTGGCGGATTTCATGACGACCATGCCCTGCTTCTTCTGTTTTATATGTGCTATGCTCAATCCCTTCAAAACCTGTACTTATACCTGACTTAAATAGTTTTTCTACCTCATCATAAAGATTTCCTTGGTTCTTTTTTAATGTAATTACATAATCTGCATTTTGTTGTGTAATTAACTTGATAATCTCTTTTTGACAACCGATTGCATCAATTGTCACGATACACCCAGACAGTTCTAATATTTTTAACAACTCTGGAATTGCTGTAATTTCATTCGATTTTTCATCCACCTTCACTTGTCCCAACACCAATCTATTTGTCGTTGCCCAGGCGCTTACCCTTCGGGTTCGCCAGTCGCTACAACGGGGGGAACCCCCGCAACGCGCTGGCTCACCATTTGAATTGCGCTTTGGTCACTACTTTTATCGTAAGAACCACGTAAGGTTTTTCCGTCAATTGCTACCACTTCACCTTCGGTTATCTTCTGTATTGATTTCATCCAATCAATAAAACATGATTGAAACTGTTGGGGATTTATTTGTGCAAATACTCGCGCAAAAGTGAGCCAGTCCGTTGCGGGGGTTCCCCCCGTTGAAGGAACTGGCGTATCATGAGACGGAATGCCATTTGGTAACTCGCGCAAATGTTTGTAACCATTCATACTTCGCGCTCCCAACTGCCGGAGTTTTAAATCCCAAGCAGATTATGGCTTTTGTGCTGCCAAGAAACAGACATACTATGGGTTTCATGGGCATTTAATCATTAGTGGTACAGGAGTTATTAGTGGGTTTACCCTCACTCCAGCAAATGGCAGTGAACGAGAAGCACTTTGGGATTTAATCACACGAGTTAAAGGTTTATTAATCGGAGATAAGGGTTATTTAAGTCAGTTTTTGTCAGGAGAACTGGAAAGAGTGGGTATTAATTTACAAACCCCTCTGCGTTCTAATATGTCTGACTCTCGTAGTCAATCTTTAGTTCGATTAATGCAACGCTTTCGTCGCCTAATTGAAACAGTAATTGGTCAATTAGTTGAGAGATTTCATATAGAGAAGATTCGAGCTAGAGATATGTGGCATCTTACCAGTCGTCTCAATCGCAAGATTATTGGTTTGCAATGCCTAAGCTGGAAAATCATTCTGGCTATGACCGCGATTCTAGGAGTTTTCTTGAAGGATTTCAGCCACCCACACCAGGAGAATTTCTTAGTTCTGATATCGACACTATTAATACGGATGTATTCTGTTCGATAAAAAGCAACCCGAAGCATTTTTAACTTGGGTTGCTTACATTGTTTTTGAGGAGTTAGAAGGAACTGAATCCAAAATTCATTAACCGTGAATGGCAGGAGCAACTAAAGCTACAGGTTGAATATCTCCAGCCGCTAAATCTAAGGGGAAGTTGTGAACATTGCGTTCGTGCATGGTTTCCATTCCCAAGTTAGCGCGGTTTAAAACATCAGCCCAAGTATTAATTACACGACCTTGAGCATCAAGAACAGAGTTATTAAAGTTTAAACCATTGAGGTTAAAAGCGAAAGAAGATACGCCTAAGGCAGCACACCAGATACCAATTACTGGCCAAGCACCTAAGAAGAAGTGTAAAGCACGACTATTATTAAAAGATGCGTACTGGAAGATTAACCTGCCGAAATAACCGTGAGCCGCAACAATATTGTAAGTTTCTTCTTCTTGACCGAATTTGTAACCGTAGTTTTGGGATTCAATTTCAGAAGTTTCCCTAACTAAAGACGAAGTGACTAAAGAACCGTGCATGGCAGCAAATAAAGCACCACCGAAAACACCAGCTACTCCCAACATATGTAATGGGTGCATGAGAACGTTATGTTCTGCTTGTAGCACAAACATGAAGTTGAAAGTACCACTAATCCCTAAAGGCAAACCATCAGAGAAGGAACCTTGACCCAAAGAGTAGACTAATAGTACCGCAGTAGCAGCAGCAACAGGCGCGCTGTAAGCGATAGAAATCCAAGGACGCATCCCTAAGCGGTAAGATAATTCCCACTGCCGACCCATGTAGCAGAAAATACCAATCAGGAAGTGGAAAATAATTAACTGGTAAGGGCCGCCATTATATAACCACTCATCTAAGCTAGCTGCTCCCCAAATGGGGTAAAAGTGCAGACCAATAGCATTGGAACTAGGTACAACCGCAGCAGTAATGATGTTATTGCCATAAAGTAAAGCACCAGCGACAGGTTCGCGAATACCATCTATGTCTACAGGTGGTGCAGCAATGAAAGCGATGATGAAACAAATGGTTGCTGTTAAAAGTGTGGGAATCATCAGTACACCAAACCAACCAATGTACATACGGTTGTCAGTACTGGTAACCCAATTGCAGAATTTCTCCCAAAGATTGTTACTACTTTGGCGTTGTTGCAGAGAAATAGTCATAATGTTTAATTCCGAGGTTAATCGTTGTTCAAGGCAAGTTAACCTTATTTATATAATAACCATATGGTTATATAGCTTGTCAACAAAAGTGGTGAAGTGACTAGCGATCGCTTAACATCCTTAACACCAGGATTGTTCTCCCGGAGGATTGTGCAGTAACTCCCGAATATTGGCTTCAATCACCCGGTAGCCTACATTGCCGTTGAGTTTCTGCCGTCCTTCATTAAAAATCAGGGTGGGGCTAACTGTAACCGTATGCTCTTTGACTAATTCAAAATCTTTGGATAGCTCGGCATAAGCTTCACCGCTATCGATCTGAGCTTGGATAGCTGCGATCGCTTTCCAATTTGTAACCCAGCATAAACCATTGCACCTGTGGAGATCCCACTGAGAATGCCTTCTGCTTGGGCTAATTGTCGTCCTGTCTCGTAAGCTTGCGTCTCGCTGACTGTAAAAATTTCATCGATGAAATCGACTCGCAAAACATCGGGAATGAACCCTGCACCAATACCCTGTAAATTATGTTCCCCTGCGGATTTACCACTTAGCACTGCACTATTAGCAGGTTCAACGGCAATTATTTGGAGGTGGGGATTTTGCTGTTTGAGATAGCTACCAGCACCGGTGAGAGTTCCGCCTGTTCCTACACCGACAATTAACACGGCAATGTCACCATCAGTATCCTGCCAAATTTCTGGCCCAGTGGTATCGTAATGGATTTTGGGATTGGCGGGATTGCTGAATTGATGGGGTGAGAAAGCATTGGGAATGGTGGTGAGAAGTTGATTAGCATGAGCGATCGCATGAGTCAAATAAGTCAAGATTGTGGGAATAGCCAAAAATACTAGGGCGATAGGTAAATGAACGGTAGCTCAAGCGAACTATAACTGACCCTTTTCATAGAAAGGATGGATTATAGATAAAAGTCGGCTGGGGAATGGAATCTAACATCTGCGATCGCGTACTCAAAGAAGTCTCAACAACAGACTGCCGATAATGATTGCCTAGCGACTTCAAGCACGGAAGAATAACGCCGTAGTTTAACATCTATTAGGATGCATCTATCCAATAGGGGGTAAGACCCCTCATTTGAACGAGCAAACAAGGCATTCAAAAGGCGATCGCATTATGAGGATTGCGTCTTCAAGCCTATAAAATCCTAAGGGTGAGGCGTGTCACCTACCATTACCATCTGTATCCTATTAAGAGATGGGTGCTAATCCCTACGTCCTGATCAACCCAATCGGATGATTACTTTGAGCATTACGGTATTTCTTCGAGTTTCCAATGTGGTTGCATTATTGGAGCGCCAACATTGAAAAATGACAGGTGGGTTTTGCCTCTGAACTTTTGAACATGATGCGAAACTTGGGCGGTTCGATGGGGATGACAGCATTGTCAACAGTTTTGACTCGACGCGAACAATTTCAGTTCAGAAAAATAGTAAATGCTCAATTTAACATTTCACCATTGATCTTTCCCTAAGTTAATATTTCGGACAAGTCTATTAGCGCTGCACTATTACTTACTCACTAGGCTGTCTCTGTTGTTCTGTAAAAAGTTAAGACAACTAATGCTGCAGTTTATTTGCTCGCATTTAATAAAAGTTTAAATTTTACTGAGAACCCCATAAGAATTTTCTTAGCCAAATCTGAGTATTGTCCAATTTTATATTTAGATAATTCTAATTTATTAATTATTTTCTGAAGTGATAATTGATAATAGTTTTTGTATTAAATACTCTTAAATTATTCAATAGCTAAAAAATGGTTACACTATTAACAAATATTCCTCTTGGTCGCTTGGGTAAAACTCAAGATGTCAATTATTTAGTAACATTCAAGGATGAAAATATGGCTCTTTCGTACCTGCCATGCTAAAAAGTTCTGCAAATAAGTTTGAAACCCTGATTTGGCAATAATAACAAGCGTTATCCCTACCCTTTAGGTTTTGGCGCTGAAATTGAGTCATTAATCGCCTGTAAGCATTGATTTAAAAAGGAAAAATTCATTTTTAAGGATTCTTTTCAGCATCATACCTACCGAAGAACCGAAAATATTAATCTTTCCTTCCGCTTACTGCTTTATTTTCAAGCTATCCCCTCATTAAAAAATGCTACAACCAAACATTAAAATTGCTCTTACCCTGTTAAGAGTTACCTGTTTTTAAGTTAGAAATAACCAAGATTAAACGCAAAAGCAGAATAATCATTATATGAGAGTAAATCATGCAGACGCTAAGAAAACATTATCCCGAATATTTGATTGAAGCTGCCGGTTTGGGCATTTTCATGATTTCTGCCGCAGTAGTGACTGCACTCTTAGAGCATCCAGTTTCACCAATTCGACAGGCAATTACTGACCCAATTTTACGGCGATTTATTATTGGTATAGCAATGGGATTGACTGCTATTTGTATTATTTATTCGCCTTGGGGTAAGCAATCAGGTGCACATATCAATCCAGTTGTCACTTTAACTTTCTTACGTCTGGGCAAAATTAAACCTTGGGATGCGATGTTTTACATTTTGGCCCAGTTTATTGGTGGATTGTTGGGATTGCTATTAGCAGTGAGGATATTGAAAGATGCGATCGCAGATCCATCTGTCAATTACGTTGTCACCATACCTGGTACGCATGGAGCAGGATATGCATTTTTGGCTGAATTAATTATTTCCTTTGGTGTGATGCTGATGATACTGTTTGTATCGAATAACCCCAAACTAGCCCCATTTACGGGAATGTTTGCAGGGGTGCTGATTGCAACTTACATTACTGTAGAAGCACCTTTGTCAGGTATGAGCATGAACCCAGCCCGTACCTTAGCATCGGCAATTCCGTCTCAAAATTGGACAGCTATCTGGGTTTATTTCACCGCACCACTGTTAGGAATGCTTTTGGCAGCTGAAGTTTATGTGAAGCTAAAAGGCAAAGAGGCTGTGCGTTGTGCAAAACTACATCATCACAATAACAAACGCTGTATTTTTCGATGTGGCTATCGATATCTAGAAGCAGATCAAAAATGGTTGTTGAGTGATAAGTTACCTAAACCTTGAGAAGGCAGGAGGCAGTCTCAATGAAAAAATTTCCGCCTAGTCTTCTGCACAACAATGAGGCTGCAGCAAGTTTTTATCATAGAGTTGGTTATCAACCCTATGAACTTGTATATCAGAAAAGATTGCGAATGTTAATTTAATTAATTTAACATAGTACTACTATGGCTACAAAATTCAGCAAAAAGATAACTGGGGCAATTCTATCGACGGTTGTTTTCGCCACAATAGCTCTAGCTCAAAATCAAGTTTTATCTAATATTAACCAATATAAAGATAGCGATGATGTACAAATAGTCCAGAGCCAAATATTAGCATCGCAGTCTGTAGTGACCGCAGTAGAATCTGTAGGTATGACGGTTTCTGATATGGATCGTGCAGTTGAATTTTACTCTCAGGTGCTTTCATTTAAGAAAATCTCAGATGTAGAAGTTTTGGGTACAGAATACGAACAACTGCAAGGATTATTTGGCGTACGGTTACGTGTAGTGCGTATGCAATTAGGTAATGAGACAATTGAGTTAACTGAGTATCTGACACCCAAAGGTAAACCAATTCCAATAGACTCGCGCAGTAACGATCATTGGTTTCAACATATTGCAATCGCTGTTAGCGATATGGATAAAGCTTATCAGCATTTGCGCTCATTTAAGGTGCAATATGCTTCTACTGCACCCCAACGCATTCCCGACACTAATAAAGCCGCAGCTGGTATCCGCGCTTTCTATTTTAAAGACCCCGATGGGCACAATCTAGAGATTATCTACTTCCCCACAGACAAAGGCGATCCTAAATGGCACAAACCAACTAACCAGCTATTTTTGGGAATTGACCATACTGCGATCGTTGTAGCCAACACCGCAGCTAGTTTGAAATTCTATCGTGATTTGCTGGGTTTGAAACTAGCGGGAGAAAGCATGAATTATGGTACAGAGCAGGAGCATCTGAATAATGTCCAAGGAGCGAGATTGCATATCAGTAGTTTACGCTCTCCTAGTGGGCCTGGAATTGAATTTTTAGAATACTTGACACCAAAAGACGGACGACCTTTACCAGCTGATGCGCGTCCTAATGATGTATTGCATTGGCATACAACTCTAGTAGTCAAGGATGCAGAAGCAATTGCTCAACGGTTACGAATTAATAAATCTGCGTTTGTTTCTCCTAGTGTTGTGGCTATTCCTGGGCAGACATTGGGGTTTAAAAAGGGGTTTTTGGTTAGAGATCCAGATGGTCACACAATGCGGATTGTAGAGAAGTAATCAAATGAGTAACCAACAGAAAAATATTGTTACTTTTAATGACCTTGTAACCAAGATTTTGAACAAGTGGTTGCAAGTTCAACCAGATAAAAGCTTAATGAATTTCTTAGCGACTTGATTCCAGATGGAGAATTCAGCATTGAGTCATCGGCAGTTACAGGAACCATCGTCAAAGTGCAATTACCCTTAGCACCTGGATTCCGATCTCAATCAGGTAAAAATTGGTGTTAGATATTTAATAAATTCCTCTGATAATCAAGTAATATCAAGCATGTTATCTATCAGGCTTAATATCGGTAGAAAATTTTATTAGAGGAGATATGAAATTGTGCAAGTTATCTCAGTCAACGTAGGACTTCCCCGTGAAGTGCTTTGGAAGGGCAAAACAGTTACCACTGGGATTTTTAAAGAACCAGTTGCGGGACGGGTAATGATGCGATCGCTTAACTTAGAGGGAGATAGACAAGCTGATTTGAGTGTCCACGGAGGGAAAGACAAAGCAGTTTATGCTTATCCATTAGAGCATTACGACTATTGGCGGCGCAAGTTACCTGATATGGATTTGCCCTGGGGAATGTTTGGTGAAAACCTGACGACAGTTGGGCTGTTAGAGAATGAGATTAATATTGGTGTTCACGAAGTGTGCGCGATAGCGCTCTCGCTTTGGGATTGGTAGTGCAGAGGTAATGGTGACTCAACCCCGAATGCCTTGTTATAAACTGGGGATCAAGTTTGGACGGGCTGATATAGTTAAACAGTTTTTAGATAGCCGCCTAACTGGGTTCTACTTTTCGGTGCTGCAAGAGGGTAAAGTAGAAAATGGTGATACTTTGTCGTTAATCGCTCGAGACTCAAACAATGTTACTGTTGCTGATATCACCCGACTTTATGCACGGGAAATACATGACTTAGAACTGTTACACCGCGCTGTACAAGTTGAGGCTTTACCTACAGGTTGGCGAGACTATTTTCAGCAACAAATCGAGAAGTTTAAAAAATGAATTTTATTTAAAATAATAATTGAAACAATTCAAAAATTGATCTTTCATCAACTCTTAATACCACTCTCAGCACACTATAAGATTCATAATCCATAATCCAAATATTGATCGCCAGTAAGATTGTTGACTTATGGGTATTGAATTTGGACGGGAAATCTGCGGTAATCTCGACACCGCAGAGTCACGGGAATGGTTAGTTACTAATGGTATTGGTGGTTACGCTTCTGGAACGGTGGCAGGTTTATTAACCCGCCGCTATCACGGCTTATTAGTAGCAGCCTTACAACCTCCGCTGGGTCGCACCTTAATGCTGGTAAAACTAGATGAAACTGTTCTGTATGATACTTGCTCTTATTCCCTCAACACTAACCGTTGGGTAGATGGTATCGTCAGTCCTCACGGTTATCAACACATAGAACGTTTTTCTTTAGAAGGTACAATTCCCGTATGGCGTTTTGCTATTGCTGATGCCTTGTTAGAAAAACGGGTATGGATGCAGCAAGGAGTTAACACAACTTATGTCCAGTATACTTTGCGTCGTGCTACCAAACCTCTAAAGTTGGCGCTTAAAGCAATAGTCAACTACCGCGATTATCACGGCGATACCCAAAGCAACGGCTGGCAGATGTCTGTTGAGCAGATAGAACAGGGAATTTGTGTAACTGCTTATCCCGGTGCCGTACCACTGTATCTGTTGAGTGACTGTGGCAGTGCATCACCTGTTCACAATTGGTATTATGGCTTTGACTTAGCAGTTGAACGTGATCGCGGATTGAGCGACAAAGAAGACCACCTCCACGCTGCTACCTTTGAAGTTACACTCAATCCTGGGGAAGCAATCACATTTGTTGCCAGTACTCAGAAGCAATTAGACTTAAATGCTGAAGCAGCACTCGAACATCGTCAAGCTCTTGAACAAAAGTTAATTGGACTATGGAAATCATCCAGTTCTCTCAATAATCCTGATTCTCCTGCTTGGGTTAATCGTTTAGTTTTGGCTGCTGACCAGTTTATCGTTGATCGCTCCATACCAGAAAATCTTAATGGTAAGACTATCATTGCTGGTTATCACTGGTTTGGTGACTGGGGACGCGATACAATGATTAGCCTACCTGGTTTGACTCTTGCCACTAATCGCCCAGAAATAGCACGCTACATTCTTCGCACGTTTGCTAGGTATGTAGACCAGGGTATGTTACCCAATCGTTTCCCAGATGCAGGTGAAATACCAGAATACAATACAGTTGATGCAACTCTCTGGTATTTTGAAGCCATTCGAGCTTACTACAATGTGACTGAGGATGATGATTTGCTGATGGAACTGTTTCCCGTGCTGGCGGATATCATCAATTGGCACTGTCGCGGCACACGCTACAACATTCATCTCGATTCAACTGATGGTTTACTTTATGCAGGGCAGAAGGGTGTGCAACTCACTTGGATGGATGCAAAAGTGGGAGATTGGGTAGTAACGCCTCGAATTGGTAAACCAATTGAAGTCAATGCCCTTTGGTATAATGCTTTGCGGACAATGACAAACTTTGCCCGCTATCTGAGTAAACCACACCAAGAATATGAGGCGATCGCAGACCGTATCCAAGTCAGATTTTCTCGCTTTTGGAATCAGGATACAGGTTACTGCTACGATGTGCTAGATAGTCCCGATGGAAATGACCCATCTCTGCGTCCGAACCAAATTTTTGCTGTTTCCTTGCCCGAAACTCCCCTCACTCCAGCCCAACAAAGAGGAGTAGTAGACATTTGTGGGCAGATACTACTAACCTCACATGGCTTGCGTTCCCTCAACCCAGACCATTCCAAATATCAAGGTAAATATGGAGGAAATCAGTATCAACGTGATGGTGCTTATCACCAAGGTACTGTTTGGGGTTGGTTATTAGGGCCGTTTGTCCTTGCACACCTGCGCGTCTATAAAAATCCTCAGCAGGCACGTCAATTTCTCCAACCAATAGCTAATCATCTCACCGCACATGGTCTTGGTAGTCTCAGCGAAATTTTTGATGGTGATGCGCCGATGACTCCACGGGGATGTATTGCCCAGGCGTGGACTGTTGCAGAAGTTTTACGTGCTTGGTTGGCAACTGAGGGTTGATCAAGATTTGGTTAAAGGTGTTTAAAGTGCAACTTTAAACGGAAGCTAAATATCCAAGACCACCCTAGAACTTCCCGGTTGAGAAATACAAATCAACACCGAACCCCGATCAATTGTAGCCGTTGGTTCCTCCTGATAAGCAACCTCACCAGAACTGATTTTACACATACAAGTCCCACAAATACCCGCCCGACAACTAAAGGGAGGATTAATATCATTCGCTTCGGCAAATTCCAAAATACTGCCATCTCCTCGCTGCCAATTTAGGGTTTGACCAGATTTTGCGAAAACAATCTCGGCTTGTTGCACTCCCTCACCTGTAGTTATAGTAGGGGGTTGACTGTCGGATGCAACTTTCATCGGTTTACCAAAAGACTCAAAGAAGACTCTACTATCAGGTACTCCAAATTCCTTCAATCCTGCCATAATTGACATCATAAAAGATGGAGAACCACATAGGAAATACTCAGCTTCTTGTTGTACTAACTCTTTAATTAAAGTAGCATCAACATAACCAACACTGTGGTAATGTCCCTCATCTTCAGTTGTAGGACGGCTGTAGCGAAAATGCACATTTAGATGAGAATTTTGTTGGGCTAACTCTGTTACTTCATCATAAAAAGCATGGAATTTGCCATCTCTAGAACCATGTATAAACCAAATTGGGCGGTTAGGGTGCAAACGAGTTACGGCTTTTGCCATACTCATCATCGGAGTAATCCCGACACCATTGCTAATCAGCACCGCAAGAATGGATTTTTGCATATCTAAAACAAACTTACCATTTGGTGGTTTCGCCGAAATTATCGAACCTTCGTGAATGTGATCATGCATAAAATTAGACGCTATACCAGGCGGTAAATTTAATCCCTTTGGGGCAGGTTCACGTTTAATCGAAAGACGATAATATGTACAAGGTTCAGGATAATCAGAAAGAGAATAAGTACGAATTACAGGTTTGTCTTGTCCGGGGATATCCAGTTTGATAGTTAAAAATTGACCTGCTTGAAAGTTGTAAATTTCGCCTTTGTCCTCTGGTTGCAAGTAGAATGAGGTAATTTCTTCGCTTTCTTTTACCTTGCGAACAACCACAAAATTTCGCCAATCTTTCCAATTCTTGCTATTGGATTTTAACTTTGCAGATACTGATATATCCTGACTGGCTTTGCTTGTTAAGACTAAGCCAAAGATAGCACCACAACCTGTTCCTAATAGTGAGGAATAAACGCCAAATTGAGCAGCAGATTTATCTTTTGGATTAATTAATCCAATAGCCACACCAGAAACTATGGTAACTACTGAAAATGCAATACTTGCAGTCGTAACACTTCTGGTAATGGGATTCTGAATTCGTCGAATATTTTCTAACATTTCCTGTTCCTGTTTATCTTTTATCAATAGTTAGGGACGGGGTAGGTGAGCCCTGACTGGTGTAGGTATTTTACCCTAAGGCTAAAACCCTGATGATTGCGTGGTCAATATGTAGGATTATGAATTTTAAAAAGATGTGTTGAGCATGAATCCATAATTTTTGACCGACTTCTCAAACGAGAACTCAAGTCTTCCAATCATTGGACAGTAGTTCACCTGCATCATCATTAGCGAGCGCTATATTTCTAGTATCGATCAGTTCGGTTTCTAAACGATCGCGTGCTGCAACCTGCTCAACGATAAATTTAGCAACTTGTTCACTCTGGCGACCTTGACGAGAAGTACCAAGGATAAGGATGAATCTGACATAGTTTTTCTGCCTACTGTTCTTGATAGTTCCAAAGTAGTCCACCATCCACAAAGAAAGTACTACCTGTAATGTAGTCAGCATCATCAGAAGCCAGAAACGCCACTAAAGAAGCAACATCTTGTGGTTGATCCAAGCGATAGCGCACCCAACTTTTCTGGGTCATTCAACAGCTTAGTATTGATCGGAGTTTCTATTGCTCTTACCCTGGAAGATATAAAAGATAACAAAATACTCCCTTAGTGAGAGAGCGCGGTTGTCTGCAATGCGAGATGGTTAATAATAAAAGGGTGCTATGCGTCAGATCCTTATCCAAGTACCACACGGCTGCGGCAAACAAGTTCTCAATATTGCAAAGTCTCATAATGGTACAAACCTGGCACAAATTGAGGCAAAAAGCAGTGACGAAGTAATCGAGCTGGTGATGGTTAATTTGTCTAATCACCAGGTTGGGCAGTTTATAGAGGAGTTGCAAGATTTACCGAAAGTACACATCACCCTAATCCCTACAGGAGTTTTGGCTTTAAAACCGCCGCCAGAAGAAGCAGCACAGCAAGTAAAAGATGTACAAGAACGTAGCCCGATTGAAGTTTTTCTCTCTAGTTTGCAAAGTGTTGGTTCTTGGCGAGGTTTTCTTGGTTATGCAGCATTGGCAGGGGTAGTAGTCTGGATTGGTTTGTATACCAATACTACTTATTTACTGGTAGCAGCAATGCTGATTGCACCATTCGCCGGGCCAGCAATGAATACTGCGATCGCTACCGCACGAGGCGATCGCCAATTGCTCTGGCGGAGTCTATTACGTTATTTTGCCGCATTAGCAGTCACGATTGGGATCGCCTGGTTACTGAGTCTAGTTCTGCGCCAGCAAATCGCTACCAGCTTGATGATTGAACGTAGTCAGCTTTCAGCTGTAGCAGTACTGTTACCCCTAGCGGCTGGTGCAGCAGGCGCGCTCAACCTCATGCAATCTGAGCGTAGTAGTTTAGTATCAGGTGCAGCAACAGGAATGTTAGTAGCTGCTTCCTTAGCTCCACCTGCGGGAATTGTGGGTATGGCTAGTGCAATTGGTCGCTGGGAGATGGTAACTGCTGGGCTATTCTTGCTCTTACTGCAACTATGCGGCATCAATTTATCAGCTTCCCTTTTATTCCGCATCTTCGGACTATCTGCTCAAGCAACTCGCTATCAGCGTGGTAACAAAAGAGTATTTCGCTTTGCTTTAGTAATTACAGTCATAGCGCTTGTAGGTCTATTAACTTGGCAATTTTCCAATTCTCCCAATTTAGAACGCTCTAGTCGCGCCCAACGTGCAAATGCTGAAGTCCAAAAAGCGGTGGAGCAAGTTGGTTTAGCAAAATTAGTCGAATCAAATGTTCGCTTCACCCGTGCCAACATTTCTGGACAAAATACGCTGTTATCTGTTGTTTATGTTCAACGTCAACCTGGAGTTAGTCAGTCATCTGAGGAAATTCGTTCTCTCCTTACCCAAGCAATTCAAACTCATTTATTAAACCAAGGCTTTAATATTACACCATTAGTTGATGTTAGTGTCTTAGAATTACCTACTAATAAGAAATAAGTAGTTTTTCCCTATTATGAATACCTCATGAGGCACCTAAATTTTTCCAATCAACAAGCCCTAAAAAAAGAGCGCAACGAAGTTTTACAACAACTTAAAGATTAGCTAGAATTGCCGATGTTTATATTAGCATTCGGCTGGCTAGCACTATTTATTATCGAGTTGACTTGCTCCCTGCCCCCGTGCTGCCTATGTGTAGCGATACTTTGGAGAATTGGTATAACTTATGCAGTAGTCACAATAATTTGCAGAACATTTTTAGTGTCTGCGATCGCACAGCAAACAAAGAAATCAAGAATGATAAAATTGACTACTCAGATCCGGGACACATCGCAGAACTACTAGTAGCCGCAGGTGTTGCTGTTGGCGCTTCGGCAACCAGCATCATCTTACCGTCAGCAGTGATCACCAAACCTTGCGCCTCAATAATTGGCTGACTTTCCGACACATTTACTTGTGAAGATGCATTCGATACTTTGTTGACACTTTCCCCATCCAAACTAGCTAAGGGACTGAGGCTAGTTGTCAAAGCCAGCGGTTCTAAAACATTGGGTGGTAAACTACCGCGTCCAGTCACGACAAAGCTACCCAAGGGTTTTGCATTGTAGTCTCTAGGGCAAGTTTGAGCAAATTGAGTACTAGCGTCAATTATTCCTGTAGGGAGTTCCAGCAGTTTTTGTGGCGGTTGGATTTGTGGTTGGGTGATGGTGATTTGTCCCTGTATTCCTAATTGAGAACTAGCAGTGATATCACTTTGATTTGTCAGTTTAGGGCGTGCTTCAATGCCAAAAATATTTTGCACATTGATATTAACGTTACCGCCTTTACCAGTGAAAGCATTAGCCGTAACATCGCTGTTTTCGTTAGTTACAGCTACAAAGAACGGTGAATTAATCGCAATATTACCGCCATTACCACCAGCTTGGGCAGTACCTGCGGTAGTGGAGATAAAACCGCCATTACGTAGCAATAACAAATCACCGATATCAAGACTTATATTGCCGCCATCACCAGCAAAAGTTGCTGCTGCAATACCTGCTTGATTAGAAATGCGAAGTTCAGCCGCATTGATTTTCGTATTTCCAGCTTTACCTGTACCCCGATTCGTGACAGAACTAAAAACCCCGCTAAAAGTACTGGGATTCTCTACACTGTCAAGGTTGATAATATTACCACGACCCGCACCATCAAGAGTTATGGTATCGCGGGCGTTAATTGTAATATTGCCAGCATCGCCTTTAGCTAGGCTAGTGCTACTAATTAGCCCCCCACGTACAGAAAGCGAACCAGTTATCAGGTTAATATCGCCGCCCTTACCTTCACCTTGATTTTCGACTGTAGTAAACGCACCACTGGGAATGCCATTACTACTAACACCATCAAAGCTAACAGTATCAAGAGCATTAATGGTAATGTTACCCGCATCACCCTTACCGAAAGTACTTGCACTGATGCTTCCGCCTTGACTGGCGCTAAAGGAGTTAGTTGTTATGTAAATTTCTCCTCCTTTACCTTCAGCTTGATTTTCAACTGTAGTAAATGCACTACTGGGAATGCCATTACTACTAACACCATCAAAGGTGACAGTATCACGGGCATTAATGGTAATGTTACCCGCATCACCTTTACCAAAGGTGCTGGATATGAGTTGTCCGCCATTACGTGCTGTGAAGGAGTTGGTTGTTATCTGGATGTCACCACCCTTTCCCTCACCTCCGTTAATTAGATAACTCAAGACACCACTGGGACTGTTATTGTTAGTTACACCATCAAAAATCACAGCATCACGGGCATTGATAGTGATATTTCCTGCATTTCTCTGGGCAAAAGTTGAAAAATTCCCACCATTGCTTAATGACAGCGTTCCTGTATTTACTTGGATTTCTCCACCGTTACCGCTGTTAGTGGCAAAGGAATATGCGCCACTAACAAGCCGTTGATTACCAACTCCATCTACAAAAACGCGATCGCGGGTATCAATAAAGATACTACCAGCGTTACCCTGTCCAGCACTAAACGTATTGACTGTACCACCATTAGTTAAAAATAATATTCCGGTATTGATGCGAATATTGCCACCGTTCCCGATCGCATTATCTAAAGCTACACTACCAGCATTGCCTACATGATCAAAAGTTACTGTATCGCGGGCGTTGATAGTAATGTTACCTGCATTCCCCTTACCACTAGTACTGCTAGATAGAATTCCACGATTACTAACTGTCAGCGATCCAGTTGTAATTTCAATGTCTCCGCCTTTACCTTCACCCCTGAGTAAACTGGTTGACAAGCTACTTTCAGCATCAACAACGCTACCATTATATAAACCTACATCACGGATAACACCATCAACTTTCACACTGTTGCGGGCATCAATTTTAATGTCACCTGCTTTTCCTAGCCCAAATCCCACAGCAGACATATATCCGCCATTGGTTAAAAATAGCGCGCCAGTTTTTGCTTGAATACTACCAGCATCACCGTTATATGCATAAGTAGAGGCATTACTTGGTAAACCGCTTTTACCTATACCGTCAAAAGTAATGGTATTTGCCGCATCAACAAAAATATTCCCACCATTACCTTGCCCATTATTAAACGCCTGCAAGCTACCGCCATTTTGGAACAACAGTGTACCTGTGCTAATACTAATGTCACCACCGTTACCAATACTCCGCTCATCTCCTGTGCTGGATGCTTGACTATTATATAGACTCTTACCGCTAAAACCTGCAAAGGTAACGCGATCGCTGGCGTTAATGGTGATGTTACCTGCATCTCCCTTGCCACTTGTACTAGTAGTTAAACTAGCACCATTAGTAACGAACAGCGATTGAGTTTTTACTTGAATATCTCCAGCTTTACCCACACCTCCAATGAGTAAACTGCTGGTTAATCCACTTGTAACATCACCTACATCACCATTAAATTCACGAGTTATAAAACCATCAAGCTGAATAGTATCGCTAGCCTCGACATTAATATTGCCTGCATTACCTTGCCCTAATACATTAGTGGATATTTGACTGCCATTAGTTAACAGCAGCGTTCCGGTTTTGACTTGGATATCTCCGCCATTACCCACTGCTTTAGCACCTATCAAACTATAGGCATCAGCATCTGTATCAAAGCTGATAGTATCACGGGCATTAATGATGATATTCCCTGCGTCTCCTTGTCCTAAGGTGCTACTACTGACATAAGCACTGTTAGTAAGTGAAAGATTATTAGTTGTTAGCTCGATATCTCCAGCATTACCAACAGCTGAATTACCAACAGCACTAATTATTCGGGTAAATAGATTGCTATCGTTACCAAATCCGTCTAAAGAAATTCCTTCACGGGCGTTGACAGCAATATTACCACCATTACCTTTTCCAAAAGTTCTGGTGTCAATTTCTGAGTCTTCGATGAGTGACAAGGAACCAGCTTGAATTTTGATGCTACCACCGTTACCTAGACCACCTTCGTCTACATAACTATAAATACCAGAATTATTTGTTAGTGAAACAGCGGTCTGTGCTTGGATTAAAATATTACCAGCATTACCTTGTCCAGAGGTACTAGCGTTGATAATACCCTGATTTAAGGAAAGCGAACCAACATTAATATTGATATCGCCTCCGTTTCCCTGCCCAACGGGAAATTCTTGATAAGCTGCTAAGACATTCGTTTCTATCTTCGCATTATCGCTGAGATTTAATGAATTTGCTTTGATATTAACGCTACCACCATTACCGATAGCACCATAGGTTACGCTGCTGAAAATACCTGTATTACTGTTTAGAGAAACGGTATCAGCTGCTTGGATAAATATATTGCCTGCATCACCTTGCCCAATAGTGCTGACATTAATTAACGCATCTTTATCTAAGTTCAATGAACCTGTGGAGATATTAACATCACCTGATTTGCCAAAAGCTCTTTGTTGGATCACATTAGCAATCAAGCTGCTATCAGTTAAAGTTGTTGTACCTGTGGCATTAATTAGAATATCTCCGCCTTGACTATTTGCTGTACCTAAACCCGTTTCTATCCCCGCGCGGAGTTTACTTTCCCCTGTTAAGTTGACATTGCGTCCATAAATTTTTATTCCTCCGCCATCTGCACCTCTAACATTAACTTCTGTACCATTACTCAGAGAAATATCTCCCCGTTCGACATCATCACCAATTGTGACACTGGGCAAATTGTTGGCAATATTCAATCCCACTGTTGCGGGTGCATTTATAGCTGCTAATTCAATATTGCCGCCATAAGCCCGCAGTCCCCCACCATCAAGATTAATATTTCCGCCAATCAGCAATAGATTCTGATTATCTGCGACTCTTAACCCTGTGACATTTTCACCCGCAGGACTGATACCTGCTGCGGCTTGGGATTGATTGGTAATTGGTTGGGAATTAATTTGATGAAACAGCAATGCACTGGGATTAATCGTTAACAAAGGTGCAGCTTGGGGATTTGTAGCACTAAAAATTCCTTGATTACCAAATTGCACAGCATTGGCGGTAGTTCCCACAAATGAACTACGTATATCTAAGCGCGCATTTTGCCCAAATAAAATACCATTAGGATTAATTAAAAATAAATTGGCATTACCATCTACTCCCAATGTGCCGAGAATATTTGAAGCTTGTCCACCCGTCACCCGCGTGAGAATATTTTGCACACCAGCAGGGTTGCCAAAATATACTCTTTGCCCATCATTAATATTAAACTCGCTAAAACTGTGAAACAGATTGCTTCCACGTACAGCGCCACCGTCAATTTTGTCGGCGTTTGCACCATTAATTACAACATTGGGTGTGATACGAGAACTTTCTGCACCTAAAGTATTATCGGGATTGATTTGACTATAAGCTGGGGCGTTGCTGAAGAAGATAAAACTGCATAATATGAGCTTTGGTTGCAGATTGATGGTTGTTAATATTCGCCCCAAGCCCTCTGGAAAGGTAGTGCGATCGCAAGAGCAAGATTTTGCAGATGGCTTCGTTTTATGTTGTTTTACTACCAATTGCTTATCGTTAGTATTTTGGAGCCAGTTCTGTATCTGATTCATCCCTGATTCTTCTTAAGTCTTATAGGTTTATTAAACTTACTCCTATAAGTATTTCTGGGCAGGTGTAACATATGCAAGATTGTCTGAAATACTTGTAGGTGTTGCTTTTAGCGCTTCACAAGCTAACATAATATTACATTTATTAATGACTCAAGCAAATGTTGCTATCCAGATTACCGACTTTTTGAAAAAGTCGGTAATCTAATAGCGAGTGGGAGAATGATTGCTACAAATGTAGCGGAGTGAAGGCGTGCGGGCTTTGACTATCTAGACTATAAGCCACAAGTCTTGTAGCCGCGTACCAGACACAGCCGAATCTAGCGTAGATTTATGCATAGTGGTTTGTACTCGCTAACTCTCGGATTACAGAGCCAGCGAGCATTTACAATTACTTATGCAGTGGCCATTGACATTTGCCGACAAGATTCAGCACAGCGACGGCACATATCAGCGCAAGCTTTCATTTGAGCATCATTACCCATGCGATGCCTGTCGGCAAGCCGCTGTGCGTCTACGCAATTTTCCGCGCAGCGCTGACATACTTCTGCACACACCCCACAGGTATGAGCGTGTAACTGGGAAGTCCGCAACATAAAATTAGCACTAGTTTCACAAATTTCAGCGCAATCAAGCAGTAAGCGAATATGAGCTTGTTCCGCATGATTACCACCCTTTTGTAAGCAGTAAGTTACAGTATTCAAGCAAATACTATGACAATCCAAGCAGTTTTGAATGCACTGCTGCATTTCTTGGTTAACTTGATTCAAGGTCAGTTGTTGTATAGCCAAGATTTTTACCTCCGTATTTATTTAGTTACAGGCATAATTGCCTTTAGCCTTACCTTATAAATGCAAAGATGCAAATGCGTCTACCATTAGGAATAAGGAGTATTTATTACTAGTGAATTATCAATATTTCATGCAAATTTTATCTATATATGTATTCATGTTTATCTGCTGTATTTCCATAATTTAGATTAAATATGAAGACTCTCATAATTTTTGAAAATAGCTTGACTATAGTCCGTTGTAGACATCACATTTTGAATATTTTGCCAGTTTTGAGCCGGGAACGCTATATAATTTATTCCAGCAAATACCTGCTTTGTAAATAAATACCCGATTTCTGCCCAAATTTTGCTCGTTATTTTCACAACAGATTGTTAGACTTATACTTACAAAATCACTATCTTCATATAGAAGGCAAACTCACCTTAGTTTCTGGCGTTGCTACCTCATAGGATAATTATGTAGAGATTGGAACTAATAATTAATGGTTTCATCTGCTAATTTATCCCACATCAGTGCAACGCCTGATTTCTTAATCAGCCAGTTTTGGTCTGCTGATGTTTATGAAACCTTGTCCAAGTTGGGAAAGGGAGTTTTTTAAAAGATAACAGGGTAACGAGTAAAACTGCTACTTAGCAGAGGCTTTTGAAGATGCACCCTATTGAATCAGTAAGATTTGTAATATCAGCGATCGCTGATTTATGACTATCATCAGAGTTAATTAGAAATGGGTAGCGATCGCCAGCTATTAGGAAATGGCAAAATATTAAAATAAACTAGCCCTTCAATAATACCAGCAGTATTAGGAGAATCAGTTAAATAGTGCCAAGGGTAATGAGTTTTAAAGTGCCATTGGAGCAGTTCGGTCTGAGCATTACTAACGATAATTCCTGGCGATAGCAATTGAAATAGGCTAATGTCATTTCCTGAACCTCCAGAGATAATTGTTACCTCCGGTTCTACTTGCAGTAGTTTTTGCAGATATGCAGTAGCTTTACCCTTATTACAATTTTTGGGTACTATATCAACATCGCACCCATTGCTGAAAATAACCTGAGCCGATAGTCCTGAAAAGTTTAATAAATCTTGTAAATCATTAATTACATGAAGTGAAGCATCTGTATCTAATTTAAAACTAATTTTCCAGCGGGTTTGTTCACTTTTGCAGCGAAGTTGCAATCCCGAAAATTGACTGGCAATTGCCCAAATTGTATCTCTATTCCAGCCTTTGGCGATATAATTAGCCCAATCCCGATCTAAAATCAAACCCTGTTGATAAATCTCACTACCTAGACTAGCAATTAAGTAATCTGGTTTTAATATATTTGCTTGTGCTATAAATTTACGAATAGCAGTTTCACTGTGATCTGTAATATATACTAAATAAATATACTTGCGGAAGTCTGCTAATCGCTGGGTTAAAACATTATTACCTTTATCTTTCTCAACCAGAGTATTATCTAAATCAATCACTAAAAGTAGTTTCATCTTTAATTCCTGAAAATTACAAAGTGTTGGTAATAATAAAAGAATATGAATATCTTGATAAAATACAGGGATATTGCTACATCAAGACTTGGAAATTTTGAATTATATTCGTCACTCCCAAATTTAAAATCTTTTCACCCCTGTATTCATCAATTAATCTTAGCGTTGCATATGCTGCGCTAATAGTTGTTGTGCTCTTGGCTTGAATACTAAATAAAATAGTATTTCTAAGTAGCGGAGCATATCTTCACGATTTTCTTGGGAAGTATAATTCCAAAAACCATAAATTCTGGCAAGGGAAAGTAAGCGTGTAGTGTGAATTTTCCAAGTGTAATTTGTCAAAACCCTCTTAATTGATTGTTGAGAAACTTTCAACCAATATTCTGTATTTTTGTCGCATTTATGAACAAACTCCAGAATTACTTGTGCCATTTCTTCTAGACGAGTAGGGTTGATATAAAATCCATTTACCCCGTTTTGAATAATTTCTAATGGGCCACCAAACTGAGTAGCAAAAGTAGGTAAACCGCTAATCATTGCTTCTAAAACTGTAAGACCAAAAGCTTCAAATAAAGCAGGTTGGACAAAAACTCCTTGATGATCAGCAATCAAGCGATAAATTTCTCCCGAATCATTTTTAGATAAGCGAACACCTAACCAGCGAATTTTTCCGTGGAGATTGTATTGGTCAATGATTCTGTAGAGTTTTTCAATTTCCGTAGCTTCTTCGTAATCGCTGCTGTCTTCAACTCGTAATTTACCCGCTACCAAAATCAAGTTACAGTGTTGTTGTAATTCCTCACTTTTGCCAAAACACTCTGCTAAACCTGTGAGGTTTTTAATTCTATCTAAACGCGCCATTGAAAATATAGGTCGCTTGTTGGGGTCATCTAATTTGCCATATACCAGATTGGAATCTTCGAGATTAAATAGCAAATTCTCCAAGCGATCGCGTTCTGAGTGAAATCGTCTATCTGTATCTGTATAAGGAAAGAAATAACTTTCGTTCACCCCAGGCGGCACTAAATTAAACTTAGGACTGAATAACTCTATGCCATCTACAACATGATATAATTCAGGCATAGTAAAACTCTTATAAGATTCGTACTGCCCTACACTATCTGGCGTACCGACAATTTCTTGATAGGTACTGCTAATAATAAAATTAGCCGCATTCATGGCAATTAAGTCAGCAGTAAACTGGAGTGAAAAATGATACTTATCTTCTAAGTCTTGCCAGTAGAGATTACTAAATAGATATTTAGATTTTTCTAAAGCATGGGCAATATTACACTGGGTAACTTTTAAACGACGCGCCAGTAAAAAAGCAACTAAATTCCCATCAGAATAGTTACCAACAATTAAATCTGGTTTCCCGTGAAATTCAGCTAAGACTTCTTTTTCGGCATCAATTGCATAAGTTTCTAAGTAGGGCCAAATTTCAAACCGAGAAATCCAATTTTGTGTCACATTAGGATTAAATTCCCGGAAAGGAACTCGCAAAATCCAGACATTTGTAGTGCCATAAACTTTCTCTAAACGCTGATTGCAGCGAGTACCATCACAATTGGAAATCAATCGAGAAAGAATGATAACTTTTGGCTGGACATGAATCAAATCCAATCCTGCCAAAGTTATATCTTCTTGGAGTTGTTGTTCTAAACTTCTAGCTTGGTCTAAAACATAAACTACTTGTCCACCTGTGTCAGGTCTTCCCAAAACTCCTTCCTGTCCAAACCAGCCGTGAACTGATACCAAAACGATGCGAAACATCATTGGTATGCGAGACAACAAGTTTTCTAAAGCCTGGTGGTCAGGTGAATCAATTAATCCATCTAAAAGTTCTAAGCTTTCTTGAATGCGACCTGCGGTGTTACCCCATCCCGGCTCAAATCCCATCTCTTGCAGTTCAAAACACAATTGGCTGTAGGGAGTCGTAGCAGGATATTGGTTAACAAAACCCAGTGCTAATTTGACCTGTTGTGATAGTTGCTGCTGATTTTGAATCCGGGGGTTAATTAGCAGTTGTGTACCGTTATAGTTATGCAGACTTAGGAATTGAAACAGCCTTTCTTGCAACTGTTGCGACTCCTGAAGTTTGCTGGATAAGTAGCGGTTGAGAAACTGTACACCTTTACCAATGTTTTTGGGATCGCGAATTGTCGGTGAATAATCATACAATGGATGAAAATCCAGTTCTAAGAGATTACCTTGGTGAGGGTGAAAGCGATTGACAAAGCGATCGCGCAAGTCTAACAATTCTTCTACGGTCATTGGTTCAACTTGCAGGTCTTCCGTAATGTGAAATACCTGTTGATTTGCAATCTTTGGTCTCACTACTAAGCAATAATTGCCATTGTCAAGGATAATTTCTTGGGTGAAGTAGATGAGTTTTCCCAATTGAGAAGTACTACAAAAAAATTCTGACTTTTCCTGGCTTTTACAGTAATCACTAAAAGCGGTCAGAATATCATTTCTTAGGAGATATTGTTGATTTTGCTGGCGTAATTGATGTAAAAATTGACGAAAATCAATGCTTTCTTCACTTTGCAAAATATCATTAATTAGTTCCAGCATAACAAATCCTTATGAATATCAAAGTTGTCAGTTATAAATAAGCTGGCAAGAATTTTTTTAAAGCTTCTTCTTCAGTGTCAAAAATTTCCAACATTGTATCCATCATGGTGACTTCAAAAATTAATTTGGCTGTAGGCAGCAGACTACAAATGCAGAATCTACCTTTAAATTGTTGAACAATCCGCTTTCCAGCCACTAAAGAAGATAAACCAGCACTATCAATGAAAGTTACTTGAGCGAGATTGACTATTACATAGCAACTGATTTGAGAAATACACTCTTGTAATTTCATCTTTAGCTGCCAAGATGTGCTAATATCTAGCCGAACCTTAGGTTGCAATATAATTACTGTATTTCCATCTTTGGTTATATGTTTCCTATCCTCAATTTCCATCTCTATATCTGCCTCTTCTCGGCATAACGTTAAATTTTACATTCACAATACCCAACTTAAATTGAATTAAAAAATTGCCAATTTGGGCTTAATTATTGACCCACTGCACAGTACCATTAGAAAAGGAGTCAACTAATTTTTCTAGAGCTTTGATGTCACTAGGTTTTAAGGCTTTTGACTTTAACAAAGTTTGAATTTGCCTTTCTACATTCGGAGTTAAATTATGAGTTTTAATGATTTCTTGAACGCAGGTAGAAAGGGTTAATAATTGATAGAGTTCGTAGATGTGGTTGGCAACTGCTTGCGTACTAAAACGAGACTGAACCCAATGATGTGCAGCATTGCTATAAAACTGTGTCAGACTAGGGTTGTCTAATAAATTACTAATAGCTCTGGTTAAATCATGATGATTGCCAGGAGGAACTAACAGCCCAGTTTTACCATGCACAACTGTATGCTGTAATCCTCCGACGTTACTAGCAATTACAGGTGTTCCTGCTGCCATGGCTTCAATTGCCACTAAACCAAAAGGTTCATAATAACTGGGAACAACACAAACATTGGCAGCGGCATAATAAGCAGGTAACTGTGCTTGTAAAATCCGTCCTGTAAATACTGTAACTGCTTCTAAACCAAGCTTCTTGACTAAGGCTTGAATACGTTGTTGTTCTTGAAAGTCTGCACCATCTTCACGACTACCACCGACCAAATAAAGTTGAAAGGAATAAGGTAAAGCAGCGCAAGCCCTAACTAAAGTTTCAATTCCCTTGCGACGGTCAAAGCGTCCTACATACAAAATTACTCGAGCATCTGGACTAATTCCCAATTCTTGACGAGCAATATTTTGGCTGACAGAACTAAAATGTTCAGTATTAATGCCGCAAGGAATGACTTTAATCCTTCCTTTTTGGGAAATGAATTGACGCAGGTCGTCAACTTCTTGGGGACTGGTAGAAATTACACAATCTGTTTGCTCTAAAATTGCTTTTTCTACACAATGGCGAATCTGAGCAATTGGCGGCGGATTTTGCTCATCACGGTATTTAACTGCGCCAATGGAATGATAGGTATGAACTTGGGGTAATCCCAGTTGAGATTTGAGTTGTAATCCTACCCAACCAGAAAGCCAATAATTCGTATGAATTAGTGCATAGTTCCGCCCTGTTCGCTGTTGAAAATCCAGCCAAGATGTCACAAATTCTGGTAAATACTCAAATAACTCGGTTCTAGGAATAAAGTTTGCTGGCCCTGCACTTAGACGAATGGTGCGACACCCTGGCGCTAGCTCCACAATTTCTTCTTGGTTGAGATGTTCGCGTCGGGTAAAAATATCCACCTGACATCCTTTTTTTGCTAATGCTAATCCCAATTCCCGCACGTAGATATTTTGGCCACCGGCTCCTTCTTTTCCAATTTCAGCCGTGGGATCTCCATGAACTGAAATTAATGCATAAGTGGGTTGAGAATGTGTTTCTGGCTGAGAATTTTCCACAGACCCGACTAAATTCAAAGGAACAAGATTATTCATGGTCAAATTTCTACCTACAAAAGATTTTTAATTAACTACTGGTGTTAGGAGTTAAATTACTGAGCATTAAAAAAAGTTTGCAGCAACTTTCTAGATAATACAAAAGGATGAAATTTATCGATTTTTTTGCTGTTTTTAGAGGGTTCTGGTAGAGAATCAACGAGTAATCGCATTGCCTCATGAACTGATATATGATTAGTTTCTGCATAAATTCTGAGCTTTAAGTATTGCTCACTAGTGAGCAGGATGTTGGCAATATTTACTGAGAATTGAGACATAGTAATTTACTCAAACCGGAAACAATATTGCAAAATCTGGGTCTTTTGAGATGTTACTTCTTAGAAGTTCAAATATCGGGTATTAATCGGGTAAAAATCGGTGATTCATCAAATTTAATAGCTCTAGTATGACTATTTCATACCATTTGGGAACTTTAAATTTGAGATTTTGGCTGGTTAAATATTTAGTGACAGTCAACCGTCAACCGTCAACCATCAACAGTCAACCATCAACAGTCAACCATCAACGATAGGTTTAAAAATAAAGCCCACTTACCCTTCAGTAACGTCAAGGATAGGTGGGCTTTATTTATCTAGATGCACCCTGAAACTTTTCAGGTATCAAACTGGGATGCTCCCATTATGCTTGTGAGCATAACTTTTGAGGTTCCTTGTGGTTTAGGAAAAGGATAAAAGAAAAGGGTGAACTCAAACCTTTCCTTTTTTCCCATTAACCAAACTGCACTGGGATGCTCCCATTCCTGAATAATCTAGTACAATACGGCTGAAATAAGCCACCCATTGAAAACAAGCGAAAAGCTTACAAAATCATCATTCTTTCTTTTGACTTTTGACTCCTTTGGAGTTCGCCAGTTGCTTTATGCCGACGGCACTTCCTTCAAGTCGGCAAAGCCGCCCAACGGAGTGCCTTGGGAACCCGTCCACCGCACTGGCTCACTTTTTACTTTTGCCGTGTTGTACTAGCCTGATTGATGAATAATTAAATCTCCAAACGAAATAATTAAGATGTTTGGAGAAAATGTGGTGTTCCAGAGGAGTTATTCTTTGTAGAACTTTAACAATTAATAGTGAAGTTAACGGGTAAATATCGGTGAGAAATCGGGTATTTGCTAAAGCTGCTTTAAGCGATAGCCTAATCCATGAACTGTTTCAATAAAATCATCAGGAGCACCTATTTCTCGGAGTTTATTTCTGAGACTCTTAATGTGAGATTTCACAGTTTCTTCGCTGGGTGGATCGTTCAGTGACCAGATGCGTTCAATGATTCCAGTGCGGCTGAGTACCCGCCGACCGCTAGAAACCAAGAGTTCTAAAAGGGCAAATTCTTTGGGTGTCAGATGTAGAGGATGTTCAGCATAGGTGACTTCATAAGTGCTGGAATTTAAATGCAAATCGCCCCAACTCAAGCCACCGAAAGAAGTAGCGCTTTGATTGCGGCGTAACAATGCACGAATGCGCGCCATGAGTTCTGGCATTTCAAAAGGCTTTACCATATAGTCATCTGCTCCGGCATCTAAGCCAGTAACTTTATCAGCCAGGGTATCGCGTGCTGTTAACATCAGGACTGGTAGACTGCGGTTACGCGATCGCAAGCGTTGACAAAAACTGACACCGTCTAATTTAGGTAAAGTTATGTCTAGTACCACTAAGTCATATTCCAACCCCTTGATAAAATCCCATGCTTCTTCACCGTCTTGGGCTATATCTACTACATATTGACGGTCAGTCAGGGCTTCCACTAGCATTTCTGCTAGCTGCACATCATCTTCAACTACCAAAATCCGCATTTCTTAAATATTTATTATCGTACATTCACAGGTTTAAGACCCATTCGTTTACAGGTAGCATATTATTAGTGGGGGTTTAAATCCACGACTGAAAATGTCTTTAATTTTGAATTTTGAATTTTGAATTTTGAATTGTTAATGATACCTCATCTCACCTTAATATTTTCAATTGGATTTAGGCCGAGGAAACTTAGAAGGTGGCTGGAATCTTTCTACTGGTACATTCTTAAGTGCCTTCTGCATAAAATCACGCCAGACAGGGGCCACTGTCCCACCACCCGTTGCACTATGAGCTAATTGTCGGTTGTCGTCCCTCCCTACCCAAATAGCAGTCGTTAACTGTGGTACAGTGCCAATAAACCAAATATCCTTTTCTGAAGAAGTTGTACCAGTTTTGCCGGCGACTGGACGACCGATAGCAGCACCTCTACCAGTTCCTTCATTTACTACCGATTGCATCACATCTAAAGTGGCAGCTGATGCCCAAGGGTCAAGAACTAGTTGCGGTTTTGGAGTATTATCGAGCAACACATTGCCACTACTATCAGTCACACGAGCAATAATCGTCGCTGGTGATTGCCAGCCATAATTAGCAAAAGTTGCATAAGCACTAGCCATTTCCAGTGGTGTGACACCAATTGCCCCTAGTGGTAAAGAACTTACCGGCACCATTGGACTCATAATGCCTAAGGTACGGCAAGTTTCAATGACTTTATCCATCCCTACAGCTTTACCAAGCTTGATTGCGGGAATATTACGGGACAGGGACAGAGCAGTACGAATCGATATTGCTCCCATAAAGCTATTATCATAGTTGCGTGGATAATACCAACCGCTACCATCGCGATAACTAACTGGGGTATCTAGTATCGTGGAATTGGGTGTAAATTTACCACTGGCAAAAGCCGTATAGTAAACAAACGGCTTAAAAGAAGATCCAGGCTGACGCTGTGCTTGTGTGGCGCGGTTGAATTCGCTAGTTTTGGCATCAATACCACCCACTAGTGCTTTGACAAAATGTGTGCGCGGATCGATAGCGACTAAAGCCATTTGATTTTTATATATCCCTTCACTCTCAAGGGTTCGATGCCATTTCTTAATAGTGTCTTCTGCCATCAGTTGAAAGTCTGTATCTACTGTGGTTTGTACCCGCATTCCGGCTTTGAGTAATGCTTCACGCCCAAATTTTTTAATTAGTTCTTGAGCCACAGTATTGGTAACGTAAGGCAAAGCACTACCTTGAAAAGATTTGATTTTACCAAGTTTGATTTTTTGGTTGAGGGCATCATTATATTCTTGCTGACTAATCCAATTTAATTCCAACATTCGCCCCAGTACTTCTTTCTGTTTTTGTTGAGCCAATTTCATATTCACAAACGGGCTATATTCTTCTGGGGCGGGAATTAAACCTGCCATCATTGCAGATTCAGCTAGAGTCAAATTTGCAGCTGATTTATTAAAGTAAGTACGTGCGGCTGTTTGCACACCATAATTATTGTGCCCCCAATAAACTTGGTTGAGGTACATCTCTAAAATTTGGTCTTTAGTAATAACTTGCTCTAACCTAATTGCTAATACTGCTTCGGCAATTTTTCGGGTAATAGCACGCTTTTGAGATAAAAACAGATTTTTCACTAACTGCATGGTGATTGTCGAACCACCTTCTCGCACACCCCCAGCTAACCAGTTTGCGATCGCAGCACGTCCAATCCCCACAGGATTAATACCGTGATGCCCAAAGAAATTACTATCTTCGCTAGCTAATACGGCTCGTTTTAAATTGGGAGAAATTGCATCTAAAGACACTACTTGTCGATTAGCTTCACCATGTATCCTGGCTAAAAGCTTGCCTTTTATATCATAGATATAAGTTGTTTCTGATGGGAAAAAGTTGCGTAATTGTCTCACATCTGGCAAATCTCGAAAACTAATAGCTAAACCAACTAAACCGCCAGATATTACAGAAGTTGATAACATAATGATGGATAGCAGTGTCCCACCAGTTACTTGACCAACTCCTTGCCAAAATTCAAACCTAGGTAAAGTCTGAATTTTTGATTGTTGCGTATCAATAATTTTAGATGAAGACACGGCAATTATACCTTTTAATTTGTAAAATTAATTGAAATAAAATCGGAGAAAATGCCAAATTGACTTATAAATAGTTGAATTGGTAAATTAATTTCTGATAAATCTCATTTACCTACTGCTATGGTAGTAACGCTTAAGAAGAATTTAGCACCCTAAGTCTTAAGATAAATAAGAGCGATCGCTCTTGCAATATTCCTCATGTCATATATCTAATGGAATAGGTGGCTAGGCGGAATCTGCTTAATTGGAATTAATGCTTTGATTACAGATTGTACAATTGGTGCAGCAACAGTACCACCATAAGCATTTGCGCCTTTTGGTTCGTCTACCAATGCTAAAACTACATAATGGGGTGATTGTGCTGGTAATATCCCCAAGAAACTGGTGATATAAGCGCCTCTTTGATAACCACCAGTAGAACTAAATTTTTGTGCCGTACCAGTTTTACCAGCTATGCGATAACCAGCAATCTTTGATGCTTTTCCAGTTCCTTGGTCAACTACAGTTTCCATCATTTTAATTACCTGTTGAGTTGTCATACTGGAGAAAATTGGGCGTGCTGTGGGGAGAGTTGGTGAATAATGCATCTGTCCTTGACTATCAATCAGTCCTTGAACTACGTGAGGTGTAACTAATTTCCCTCCGTTAGCTAAAGCACCGTGCAATTGCACTAACTGTAGTGCTGTCAGAGAAAAGCCTTGTCCAAAAGAAGCTGTCGCCTTCTCAATGGGTGAAGCCATAAATTTTTCTTGGCTTTTTAATTGACTACTAACTACAAATGGCAAATCTGTCTTGATAGATTGTCCTATTCCTAAGCGCTGCAGCCATTGGTAATAGATGGAAGTTGGCAATCGCTGCATAATTTTCACCATACCAACATTGCTGGAGTGTTGTAGAATTTGAGCAATGTTAATCATGCGATCGCTGTTTTGCTCCGCATTTTTGATGGTGCGATCGGCCACCCTAATAAAACCAGGATCGTCAAATACATCATCTGGTTTAATGACACCAGTCTCCAATGCGATCGCCACATTTAAAGGCTTGAAAGTCGATCCTGGTTCATATAGATCTGCTATTGTCCAATTTTTAAATAGGGAAATATCAGCTTTGGAATATTCATTGGGGTTATAGCTAGGTACAGAGACTAAAGCTAGCAACGAACCATCCCATGCATCCATCACAATTACAGCACCACGTTTTGCCCTAAACTTTTCTATTTGCTGTTTGAGTGCAGCCCGCGCTATTCTTTGGATACGGCTATCAATAGTTAGTTGTAGTCGCAAGTCATCAACACTGAGAAATCCTGTTGGCGTACCATCTGGGAGTAATGCGCCGTTTCCTTCTCGCCTGAGTTTGAGAGTTTGTGCAGAACGCGCTAGTAAATTTTCTTGGCTGTACTCTACACCAGCTTGACCCTGACGTTCTGTATTGATGTAACCCACCACATCTGCAGTTAAATCTGCTTCTGGATAAAATCGCAAGTATTTCTGAGTTAGTTCCAAGCCATTCAGATGTAATGCAAATATCTGAGTAGCAATTTCTTCTGGGACAGCAGAGTCCAGCAAAATCCCAGTTTTTTGACGTTGAAATATTTTGACTAATTCATCAGCATTTTTATTAAGTATGATAGCTAGGCGTTGTGCTATTTCCTCTGGCGATTTTTGAAACAATTGAGGATGGGCATATAAAGTATACACAATCCGGTCAAAAGCTAAGAGATCATTATTGCGATCTACAACCATTCGCCGAGGTGTAAAAGGTCGCAACGTTACCATTTGCTGTTCTCTAGCTTTTTTGGTCAGTTTTTCTCCCTGCACAATTTGCAATTGATACAAATTAATAGCCAAACCTAACCCAGATAACATTAATATGCACCAAGTTACAAACAGCCTGTCTCTAGTGTTTGGTATTTGCTTGTTGGTATTTATAGATAGCCTATTGCTGATATATCGTCTGAAATTATGCCGCTTTTTGAATCCAGTATTATCAGAAATCTGGGATTTTGTTCTACCATGAAACTTACCCATAGCTAATTTAGAATTTCATAAAAGCTTTGCAGAAACTTTCTAGAAGACAAAATTGAATATCTATTATTTAAAATTTGGCAACTTTGAGAAGGCTTAGGTAGAGAATCAATTAGCAATATAATTGATTCCTGAAGGGAGATATGCTGACTATCTGCATAGAATTTGAGCTTATGATACTGTTCCTTGGTTAGTACAAGGTTAGCAATATTAACTGGAAAATGAGACATAAAAGTGTAGCAAAAAACAAAATAGTCTGGTGAGTTTTTCTTTATGTTTAACTTTACAGCTTATATATTAAAAAAATGGGTAGAAATCGGTTAGAAATCGGGTAATTATCGAATAGATATTAAATCCACA
Source organism: Tolypothrix sp. PCC 7601 (assembly GCF_025677855.1). Taxonomy (NCBI): domain Bacteria; kingdom Bacillati; phylum Cyanobacteriota; class Cyanophyceae; order Nostocales; family Tolypothrichaceae; genus Tolypothrix; species Tolypothrix sp. PCC 7601. The sequence continues at coordinate 4,446,210 of NZ_CP064879.1, read as the reverse complement.
AGTTTTGTCAGAAATCGCTACAATCTGTAATATTGTATAACTCTAAGCTAATACAGCTTTAAATTGCATAACTACTATTGGTAATGGTTGACTGTTAACTGTTGACTGTCAACGGTCAATGTGCAAAACCAGTAAGTTGACAAATTAAATCCGACTACTAAGTAAGTGGGCAGGAAAATTTATAACTATGTCATTGCGTTCGTCGAAGACGTTCCCGAAGGGTACGTAGCAAAGCGAAGTGTTCGCGTTCGCGTAGCGTCTCCGCAGGAGAAGCGTTCCCGTTCGACGTTCGCGCAGCGTCTCGTAGAGAAGTCGTTCCCGCAGGCTAGGGTAGCAATCGCAAGAGTTTTGAGTAATTTACATTCTTTTACATCGTTAAGTTTATTCGTGTCTACCTACTTACAATCAGCTTTTTATTGAGGATATAGAAAAATTAAAATTCTCCAAACTAAATAATTAAAATAGTTTGAAGAATGTATAGTGTAAAAGAGGTTAATTCAATTATTAGCCTAACAATAAATTGTAGAAATAAGGGGCATATATCGGGTACAAATAGGGGAATTTAAAGGTAGCACTATGAAATGGTCACTGGAAAGAAAATGGATTGCTTCTGGTTTTGGTTTATCTTTGATACTCATGGGTATAGTTAGTTTAATTTCTTACCAAAATGCCACTCAGTTAATTGCAAGTAGCAATAAAGTAAAGCATACACATGAAGTAATGAAAAGCCTGATCGATATCTTTGCTACCTTGACAGATGCGGAAGCAGGACGTAGAGGGTATATTCTGTTTGGAGAGCGATCGGAACTCAAACGTTATGAACAGGCAATGCAAAGTCTAAATGCCAAAGTCAAAAATTTGCAACAACAACTTGCTGATGATACTTCTCAACAGCAACAACTCATGAAGCTGAAAGTTTTAATTGCTCAAAGAGTTGAACTTTCTCAACAGTCGCTCAAACTTCAGGAATTAGGCAAATCAACCGTTGCACTGCAAGCTACAAAAATTAACCAAACTCGTGGTGAAATTCGCCAAATTCTGGCTCAGTTGCAAGCAAGAGAAGAACAGTTATTAGAAATTTCGGTGAAACATTCCCAGCAAAATATTCACAACCGGATGTTAATTGAATTCCTAGGTACAGTGCTGAGTTTTGCTATTTTGTTGGCTGTTTACGCTTTGCTTTATCAACAATTGGTGAAGCGTCAGCAAGCAGAAGCTTTGCAACGGACATTAGCTCAAGAAAAAGAACTCAGTGAATTAAAACTGCGCTTTTTTTCGATGGTTTCCCATGAATTTCGCACCCCTTTGAGTATTATTTTAGGTTCAGCTCAATTATTAGCTCAAAGCAATCAGCAGTGGACAGAAGAAAAGAAAGTTAAAAATTTACATCGGATTCAATCTTCAGCTCGGTCAATGAACCAATTGTTAACCGATATTTTGACTCTGACTAGAGCAGAAGCTGGGAAGCTAGAATTTAATCCAGAACTTTTAGATTTAGAAGCATTTTGTCTTAACTTAATTGAAGATATTCAATTTTGTAATCAACCGCAACATCCAATTAAATTTATTACAAAAAATAACTGTACCCATGCTCAATTAGATGAAAATTTGCTATACTCAATTCTCAGTAATTTGCTTGCCAATGCCATTAAATACTCGCCAGCAGATGCAGATATATTGTTGATTCTCAGTTGTGAAGCAGACACAATTATTTTGCAAGTTAAAGATTCAGGCATAGGTATACCATCAGAATTTCAGCAGCATTTATTTGAGCCTTTTCATCGTGCAGAGAATGTAGGTAAAATTGTTGGGACTGGACTAGGATTAGCTGTAGTTAAAAAGTGTGTGGAATTGCATCAAGGCGAAATTTACGTAGAAAGTGAGGTAGATATTGGCACTACTTTCACAGTAAAAATTTCCCAATCTCACAGCCAAATCAAGAAGTAACATAGAATGAATTTTCAGATGATATGAATCAGAATTACCAATATTTATTTGATGGTAAAATTCCCTAGATTTATCTGTAGAATCAATCTAAAATCCGCTTTTATGTGTAAAGTAATATATTTGTGACTTAAAGGAAATGTTTGCCGCAATGGCAAGCTTTTACTTTAATTTGATTGCGGCTTCTTGATACTTTAAACAGTATCTAGTAGTCTATGAGACAAAAATTGCTGTAACTCTGATAAAATTTTCAATCATTAAGTATAATTATTTACAATATGGTCAATGAACAAGCGGCTTACTTTTAGTTCAATTCTGAACTAGGGGCAGAATTTTACTTTAAATAGTGGAGAAAACTCACTGTCTCCCTCGATGGCGATAGCGAAGCGCCGACCTGTCGGTTCGCAACCGAAATAGTTCAGTTTTAACTAAAATGTTGCCATGAGTTCAAAACTTAGGTAAAAGCTTGCCGTTTGTTCTGAACACTTTTTAAGTAAATATGCTTGGTTTAAGGAAGTTTGATAATAATTCCAGCCATTTTTACCCTATAAACCAACAGGCTACTGTCTAAAGTATGAGATTACCGGAGTGAAATTAAAGTAAAAGCTTGCCGTTGCGGCAAACAATTCCTTTAAGTCACATAAAATTCCAGTGATGATTGTTTCTGGTAATAATGATACCGTAGCTCCAGCTTTACCAGAACAAATTAAACCATTTACTTGGTTGACTATTCCCAATAAATATTTAGTATTAATTAATGGTGACACCCACTTTTCAACTATCGTAGAATCATCAAATGCAGTTGTGCCAGTGCCTACACAAGTAATCGGTTCTAGTCCTGAATTAGCTCGTAGTTATGTTAAAGCTTTAAGCATTCCTTTTTTTTAAACTTATGTAGCCCAACAACCAAGCTATATTTCTTACCTCAGCGCAGATTATACTAATACTATTAGTCAGCAACCACTACCTTTAAGTTTAGTGAAATCTTTGAATTCTGAGCAATTACAACAAGCTTTTAAATAGTCTAATTGCTGGGGTTAATCAAGGCAGATACAAAGTGCCTACTCTAAATATCAAGTCTCTAGATAAATCCTCAAGCCAATCCAGTTTCATTTTAAAAGTAATACAACTAAACTATAGTAATCCTCAATGATTTGTGAAATCTGATCTGAAGGGTTGTTAACTGTTAACTGTTGACAGTCAGCAGTCAACCGTCAACCGTCAACAGCCAAAACCGATATTTTTCACAACTTAAATAGGATTGCTATAGCAAGATTCAATCTTGAATTTTAATAAAATCCTAGAAAATTTATTTCAATATCGCCAGAGTATTTAAACCCAGAGACTGAGGAAAAAGTCCGGGAAGATTATTAATCTGGAACGTAAGGGTAGCAATTTGCAATGATTATGAATCTCACAAATCGTCAACAGCCGATTTATGTATTCCAGGTAACTCCGGAAATCTCACTTATTTGGACTACTTTGGGTTCATTATTGTTAATAATAGCAGCCGCAGGTGCCAGTTGGTATTACGCAACCATTCACGGAGAAACACTGATTTTCAGTGTAGAAAGTTCTGAAGGTGGAGTTTGGCGCGGAATTATCCCCTTTATCTTTTTATTTGTGGTTACTTTTGGTACTATCATTGTTCATGAATTAGTGCATGGAATTGCATTTGCTGCTTTTGGTGGTTCGCCACGCTATGGATTGAAAATTAAATATTTATTACCTTTAGCTTATGCAACTTCACCTGGGAATTTTTTCCGCCGCAATAATTTTCTTGTCATTGGTCTAGCACCATTAGTAGTCATTGATATTTTATGTTTGCTCCTATTAGCAATTTTTCCTCAAGCACCTTGGTTAATTTGGGTAATTGCAATCAATACAGGTGGTGCGATTGGTGATATCTGGATGGCGGTGCAATTAATACGTTGTCCGCAGTCAATTCGAGTCGAAGATAGGGAAGAAGGGATGGCTATTTATGCTCCTCTTCATGTAACTCGTCGAGAACTGCCTTTTGGTAGAACTGATAAAAGTAGACCTCGTTCAGTAGCATCATCTTTATTAAATTTTGCTTTGATGGCTTTGTGCCTATTATTGATATCTACATTTTTGCTGATACCAATATTAAAAATATTAGCAGTGCCTTCATTTATTATTGGTAATAACTATTTCTGGATTTTACGTTGGGAAAATACCACAGCAGGATTTAGTCTAGGTTTTAACTGGATATCAATTTTATTAATGGTTTTGACTTTAGTTATTATAGGATTATTAGTTAAGATGTTTCAACGCCACTTCACTAATACTTAATATCAAAATCTTAAATCATTACAGGTTTTATATATCACACACATCAATTGCAAGGAAATAAATTATGATTACTGGAACTGAACAAATTGGGATTCTCAAAACAAATAACCCGAATAACCAGAACTTGCAAATTAATATCCGTTCTGGCCCTTCGTTGAGCAACAATGTGAAACTCACCAAACCATCTGGTACTCGTGTGACTATTTTGGAGAAAAGTCAGCCTGCTGGTGATAGATATTCTTGGTATCGTATCCGATATGCAGAGGGTAATAATGATATCGGTTGGGTACGTGAAGATGTAATTAATGTTTTAGCAAATCCCAATCCTTCACAATCAGATACGCGGCTGTTGTTTGAAACCCAAAGCCGACAAGTACGTGTTTATGGTAGAGAACAGCCATATATGAATATTTACGTTAAAGCAACTGATAGTACGGATTTACTGCGTGTGGCTGCGGTGCGAATTCCTAAAAGCGATGATTACCAACCTTGGATTAGCTATATAGCAATCAAAGGTACAACTGTTTATCAAGTAAGATTTATTCCTGTAACTCAAACTCGGTCGGGTCAAGCAGAATTGATCATTGGTGAAAGCAATAGTGGTCAAATTTATTTACAGGAAAAAGGCTTTGGGATTCAGGGTTACGAATATAACCAATTATAAAAAACTTTGAAGTAAAAAAAAGGCGATCGCAGCATTGCGATCGCTTTTTGTACTGCTCAAAATTATAGCTCTTCTCTATTTATTATGCCTATTACTCTTATCTACAACTGGAATTCCTTCACTATCCACATCTAACTCTTCGCGCCTAACTGTATCACTAGCCTCAACTGTATCTGTATCTACAACCTTATTCACTCGAACTTCTTCACGCAAAACAGCTTCTTTGGAAATATCAGGCGTTTCTTCATAAATTTCCATACGAGCGAATTCGCTGTCTTGAAAGGCGTGTTGAGGATTGCTTGGTGTTGTCTGTGTGGGATTAACACGCTCAATTACTACACGCTCTTTTTCTACGGGAACTGCTACACGAGCCGTTTCTGTTTCTACGTGTTTACCAATTTTGACTTCCCCAGCTTTGCGACGTTGTTTGTTGGCTATTAATCGTTCTTCGTACAGTTTTAGGCTTTGTTGATCCTGGTCATTAATGTTGTAAAGTGAAGGTTCTTGCTCGTAGTTGTAATTGTTGTGATCGTACATGGCAGGCTGTGTTACATCAGAAGTAGTCAGAGAACCTCGATACACGCCGCGTACTCTCTCCTCATAGTCGTAATCAACCTTCTCTAAATCATCGAAATTAGGCAGATTTTCTACTTGCTCCCTGGTTAAGCCTTTGGCATAAATGTGCTTTTCAGTGTAATGGATGTCAGCTAGTCCAACAGGTAACAGGACTTTTTTACCAAAAATCCAGAAACCTGTATCTACCACAAAATAGCGGAAGTTACCTGTTTGCTCATCAACTAAAATATCCGATAATAAGCCTACTCTTTCATTACGGTTAGCATAAACATCAAATTTTTTGATGTCATCTAGTTCAAAGGAATCTTCTCGGTAGTTGGGATAAAACTCTTCAAGCTTTACGATTGCCATATTATTTGCCTCCAAGTTAAACATTTTGACGGATAAATATTGTAAGCATTACCGACTTAAACCTGTATAGGTTGTTTATTTACAAGTTTAATAAAAACCTTAAACCATCAATTCTGACTAAGATTGCTCAGATGAATATAATTGGTGTTCAATATAGGCCATAAGAAATGTTTTATCGGAGATGAACTCCGATAAAAGCTGTGGGGACAATCTTCCACAAAAATCCAGACCAAATATCACAATTGTGATGTGATTTTGATAGTTTCATAGTTTAGAAGCGAAAAGTGGAAAACTAGTGGAGAAAGCAATTTTATTTTTGATTCCTGATGTTAAACATATAAGTTCACAGTCTTTATAATCATTTTTTTTAAATTTGAATATACCAAGAGGTAGAAAAAAATCGAGATAATTGAGGTTAAGCTTAGAGATAAAAAGATTCTTAGTAATTAGGAGAATTATTGTGTCTGACTGTATTAATAAATCATCGATAACTACAACTTCACTCTTTTTAGGGCTGATAGCTTTAACCTGTATCGTAGAGCCTTTGATTTTTGCCAATCCGCAAGCAGCCGTGGCTCAAAACTCAGGAGCTAACTTTCCCGACACCAAAAATCACTGGGCACAACCGTTCATTGAAAGGCTAGCAGAACGCAACATTATTACCGGATATCCAGATGGGACTTATAGACCCAATGAGTCCGTGGATCGCGATGAATTTGCGGCAATTATTCGTCAAGCGTTCAACCAAAATCAAGAGCGAAAAATAGCCAGTGGTAGTGTTTATAAAGATGTTCCTACTGGCAATTGGGCAGCGCCAGCGATTGAAGAAGCTTATGAAATGGGATTTATGCATGGTTTTCCGGGAGGATATTTTCGCCCTAGACAGCCAGTTTCCAGGGTGGAAGCATTAGTTGCTTTGGCGCAAAACTTGAATTTGACAACGCCAGTTGCAACTCAACCTAATAACCCTCAACCTGCTAGAAAACAGTTGTTATTTCCTATAGGAATGACTAATTTAATGCAGCCACTGATGACTGCTCAAGCTGTATATAAAACTGCTGCTGCTTCTTCCCCAGCAGTTCCGGCTTCTACTTTAGTTAGTAACTATTATACAGATGCTCAAAATATTCCTCAGTATGCGGTTGATGAAGTCGCCGAAGCAACGAAAGCAGGTATAGTTGTCAATCATCCCAATACTAAAGTTCTCAATCCTACTCAACCAGCTACTCGTGGCGCGATCGCAGCTTTTATCTATCAAGCATTGGTAAATCAAGGAAGACTTCAACCATTACCTAGCAATATACAGGCTGCTAACTATATTGTTCGTCCGACTGAAATTAGTAGTAATACTCGCTGAAAACCCCAACAGGAAAAACCTCGCTGGAAAATAAATATGCGATCGCATATGTTGCAATTTAGCTAACCCGAAGTCAAGAAAGATAATCCCAGCACTTAGTTGAGCGTTAAAAGGGGCCAGGTAGAGGCGCTGCATTAGTGCGATCGCGTAATGCTTGCCAGGTTAGCGCACCTACTCTACCGTCACCAACCAATCTCTGCGATCGCTGAAATGCTGTAACAGCCCTAGCGGTTCTCAGTCCATAAATACCGTCAATTGCTCCTTGATAAAATCCTAAATTTTGGAGAACAGCTTGCACATCTGTTACAGCCTGTCCACGAGATCCAACCCTAAGAAAGGGAGCATTCAGGGGATTGTATCTAGAAAGCCTACCTGTAATTGAGCTATTACTATTTACTTGTGCTTGAGCAGGTGCCAAATTAAAGGGTAGCATCCCAATAAATAATACATAAATCAAGCCAAATCGGAAAATTTTTGAGCTGATAAATTGAGGATTCATACACTTATATTCCTCCAAAAATAAATCCAAATAACAAATTGTTTATTAAGCTCATCTCACTCTCCGGAGATGGGATTTCACGTTGACAGTCATCAGTCATCAGTCATCAGTTTCAGGATGTGTTTCATCCCATCCCTAAAAAGAATGATTTTTCCCTACACATTTTTATAAATATCCAATCTGTTTTATATTTTTGTTCTGTTAAAATTCCTCCTATTTTTCATGTTTTCTTCATAGGTTCTGAAGTAAGCTGATACGCACCTAAATCAAATATTCTGGCGTTAGGACTGTCAAGGGTCAAGAGTCCAGAGTCAAAGGCTAGTTTGGACTTTAGACTCTTGACTTTTGACAACCTGAGTGCAAAATATACAATTTAAATGCTTAACAGCTTAGAGATCGGTTAGTTCATAAAAGTAAGGTTCCATTGTGTAATTGTAGGGAGCAGGAGCGCCAATCATACCGAACATACCCGGCATTGCTAAAGGTACTAAAGGGCGATAAACTCCTCTAACTCGCTCTTCGTAATCATGATCAATTGCTAAACCTTCGGTAAATTCCGGGAGATTTGCTACTTGTTCTTTGGTTAATCCAGGCACAAATAAATGTTTATTTTCATAGTTCAAACGAGCTAAATTTTTTCAAAATATCCATAAAAACACCATGACCAACTGAGAATTCCTAAGAAGGGTATACAGTTTCTGCAACTAAAACAGGTTGATTAGCATACTCAGCATCTAACTTTCTTTTCGTATCAAGACTCCAAGTAAAGTTGTAGTCTCGCTCAATTTCAGCAGCAACAAACCGACGAACTTCACCCATTGCTGATACTGTCTGACCTTGATTTATTGCTACTTGTGGTGGTGCTGTTAATAACACTAGTAAATCTTGCCCACCAAACAATTGATTTTCATCTAATGTTAATAAAATCGCACTGCGGATATTTGCCACTTTTCCCGTTACTGCAACCTTACGACCATAGTATTTTTCAGGACTTTGAATTATTTGAGCGGGTTCGGGTGAGAGCGCAAGATATTGAGCAATAATTGCAGGTTTATTAACGTACTCTTTGTAATATTCATCCTTTAGGTTTAGATTGAACTCTTGCTCAATGTTGTCAATTGCTAAATTGCGAACCTGACAAGTAACTTGAACTTCTATGTTTTGGTCAACTGGTAGATCAAAAGGCACACCTGAAGCATTGACAACTAAAATAGGTTCGCCATTGAAGAATCTTGCATCTTTGACAGTGAAGGAACTCAAACCGATTTTCTGAATTGCTTTGCTTCTAATAGTTACAGACTTTCCAAGAAATGTATCTGTAACTTGAGCAACTTCAGATGTATTAGTGAAAGTTGTTTTGGAATTAAAAAAGCTACCTCCTCTCACTAGCAAAGCCAACAACAGCAAGAAAATTAACACTGATGCATTACCAAGCCATTCTAATAAACTTCGCCTTTGGGAGTTGTCCTTGCTTTTATTTTGGTTGGTCTTCAGGCTCTTCATATTAAAAAAGCTGTCTCTATTTACGGTTATTCAAGTTTCGATTGTTGTGAAAAGCCTAATTTTTGTCAACACTCAACACACCTCTTTTTCTTCTTTCTTTTTTATTCTCTATTGCGGAATTGCTGAAGGATAAACTTCATTTGCAACTAACACAGGTTTATTACTGTATTCGGCTTCCAGTTGCTTCTGCAAAGTCAAATCCCAGTTCAAATCATAATCCCGTTCCAGTTCAGCGACCACAAATGGACGTAATACACCCGTGACTGCAACTTTTTCACCTTCGTTTACAGTTCCTTGGGGAGTACTAGCGCGGATCACTAACAAGTCTTGTCCACCAAATAACTTGTCTTCATCTAAGGTAAACGAATTGGCATTTCTAATATCTTCTACTTCACCTGTTACTGCTAGATTCTTGCCGTAGTATAGATTGGTCTGACACCTGGACGAATAGGAACAACTATAATAGTTGGTTGACCTAATGTTTGTCTTTGCTGTTGCATTCTTAAAGTTGCAGCATTCGGCGGACATCCGGCGGGAACCATAACGCGATCGCGGTGTGGTACTTCATAAAATATACTCGGACAAGGGTTAATTTTAGAGTTTTGTTGTTGTGCTAATGCTGATGGAGTTATGCTAGAAAAACTAATTAATAAACTCCCAAAAGCTGTACCTGCTAATCCAATTTTCCGCCAATTAAAATGATTTAATTTGTACATAAATACCTCCTGAACATTTGATTAATTATTTGATTTTGGTCAATTATCATATTTGTGGCTAGAATCAACTGTTAACTATGATTTGTCCAAGAATCTCAATATTCAATTCAACATCTAAATTCAGATAAGATTGAGCTGCTCAACCAAAAGAGGAGACATGAAAACAGACTGTATTTTGAGACTAAATCTCAATAGTGGAAAAATCGAGGAGAATTCGAGTTGATTTAGAGAATATGACTTGAGTATGAGGTTTAGTATGTCAATAGTAGTAGCTATAGCAATCCTATTTCAGTTGTGAAAAATATCGGTTTTGACTGTTGACTGTTGACTGTTGACTGTTGATTGTTGATTGTTAACAACCCTACTTGTAATATTTCACAAATCATTTAGGATTGCTATAAATTCTTTAATCTTCTACCCAATAGAGGAGTCCTAGAGAAGTAACTCCACCAAAAAAGTGAGCGCCAATCAAATTCACGTTAGCTAACATGACAAAAACATCTAGTGAACGAATCACGTTTTCTGGTTGGTAAATTGCCACACCTTGAGGTTGTGCTAAGGCTTTACCTAAAATGATTGCAACTGTTTCTTCCGAAGCAATAAAAGCTATTAATATTCCTACCAAACTCACGATAAATCCAATGCGTAAATTTTGAATTACATCTTCTTTCTTGGGATGGTTTTGAGGATTTGGTGTTTGTAAAAGTTGTGCTAATTTTCTGTAACGGAAAGCCCAATATACCCGAAAGCACAGTAATAAAATACCAACAATAGCTAAAAATATGCCAAATCCTATACCTGCATTGTTTGTTTGGGTAGTAATGTTACGGCTAAAGTAAGCCAATAACACAGCAATACCAGAAATTAAGCCAAGAACTAACTGTACCCAAAAACTAATTTTGCTTACTAAACGAAAGGTAGTAGCAAATTCTTGTTTGCTTGGTGTATTTGAAAAAGATTCTAAATTATTTAACATTTGCACCTCATAATGTGTGTTTCATAAATAGCTCAGAGTAGGAATTTTCAAAATCTTGCTGAATTTAATTGCTGATTTTTGTGATTTTTATAGTCAAAAATATTTTATTAATTCAGCTTCAAGCCAAAAATGAACTATTTATAAATTAAATATTAAAAGTGGAAAACTAGTGGAGAATATATATATTCATCTGAAATTACTACTTGAGAAAGACTTTACCTAACTAAAGATAGATTATTTTTTAGCAAATCTGCCATAAATTTCACGCCAGATTATTCATAATTTCAGGCTAAGAATGGCTAAATATTGAATAATGTCTCTGATTAATGATGTATCTATTGCAAAGCTGCTGCTACTTGAACAGCTAATTTCTGAGGATTGAATGGCTTACTGATGATGCCTTTAATGCCCATTTGAATAAATAAATGCTGCTCAGATGTACGTCCTTTAGCTGTTAATAAAATTACCGGGATATGTTTAGTTAGTTGATTAGCTTGTAGCTTTTGAAAAGTTGTCAAACCATCCATCTCAGGCATCATTAAATCCAACAGGATGGCATCGGGTTGAGATGACTGAGCTAAGAGTAATCCTTGACTACCTGAAGTAGCTGTCAAAACATTCCAGCCCCCCATGATTTCTAGACAAGTCTGAATCAATTGACGGATGTCATCTTCATCATCAATGACTAAAATTTGTTGAGTTTTCATCGTTAAGATTTTCGTTGCTGTTAGAATTTATTATTTCTGACTACTTTGATTCTGAAGAGCGACTATTAAGAATTACCATACTCTTAAGATTGATTTCTAAGGTAAAACTTGAAAGTGGAAAACTCGTGTAGAAGCAAAATCTATCTAAGGGTACAACTTGAAATAATCAAAAATGCAGAGATTGACGCGGCGATCGCAAATTCTAGGCTATAGCATTGCCTGCTTCAGCGTTCTACTGGCTTTACTGCTGACACTGCTTCTATGGCAGCTACACAGGCTGAATTCTATTTATCCGTTATTTTTAGCTGCTGTGATGGTGAGTTCCTGGTATGGTGGCTTCCAGCCAGGATTGGTGGCTACTTTTTTGTCTGCAATCGTCTGCGCCTACTTCCTCTTACCGCCTTTCGATTCTCTGGCTGTTAGTGGGTTTACTGTAGTGGGGTTGGTTCAGTTTGCGTTAGTAGGATTGTTGATTAGCTCACTCAACTCTGCACTGCGCCAAGCGCGATCGCAAGCGCAGCAAAATTACGAGCATCTACGTCAAAGCCAGTATAAATTAAAACAAAGTGAAGAACGTTATCGCTTACTAGTAGAAGGAGTAACTAATTATGCAATTTTCATGCTAGATCCAAATGGTAACTTTACCACTTGGAATATTGGCGCAGAACGTATATTAGGTTATCAAGAAGCAGAAATTATTGGTCAATCTTTTGAGCAAATTTTTTCACCCGCAGCAATTGAGCAAGGAGTACCACAACAAATATTAAGCACAGCTATAACAGCAGGTTTTTATAGGGATAATCGCTGGCACGTTCGTAAAGATGGTACATTTTTCTATGCTCAGTGTATCATCACACCTTTACGAGATGAAAATGGCAATTTGCGCGGCTTCTCGAAAATTATGCAAGATATTACTGAGCGCAAACAAGCTGAAGAAGAACGAGAACAATTACTGTTAAGAGAACAAGCCGCACGCACCGAAGCAGAAGCCGCCAACCGTTCTAAGGATGATTTTTTAGCGATAGTTTCCCATGAATTACGTACCCCCATGACTGCAATTATTGGTTGGGTGGGGATGTTGCAAACAGGTGCATTAGATGAGGCTAGAGCTAATCTGGCACTGGAAACAATTGAGCGCAATGCTAACTTACAAATGCAACTGATTGAAGACTTACTTGATATTTCGCGGATTGTCAGAGGAGAACTTTCACTTTATATTGATTTGGTTGATTTAGTAGAAGTAATTACAGATGCAATAGAAGTTGTTCAAACATTAGCAGATGCTAAAAATATTCAAATTGAAACTATACTTGATACTTCTATCGCTAAAATTAGCGGTGATTCAGACCGCTTGCAACAAGTTGTATTAAATTTACTCACCAATGCCATTAAATTTACACCTAAGGGCGGTAGAGTTGAAGTGAGATTATCATTAATTGCTGAGTTAAATTCTTCTGACTCAGCACTCATTGAAGTGAAAGATACAGGCCAAGGTATTAGTGCTGAGTTTCTACCTCACGTATTTGAACGCTTTCGCCAAGCAGATAGTACTCATACTCGCTCAAATAAAGGATTAGGTTTAGGACTGGCGATCGCACATCATGTAGTAGAGGTGCATGGTGGTACAATTACCGCTCAAAGTCCAGGAATAGGACAAGGAGCGACATTTACAGTCAAGTTACCTATTCAATCTGAGCAATTTTGAAAATATCGCTGATATCCACGACTTTTCCACTTTTGCCAGCTAACTTCAAAGGTGTAACTCAGGCATTTAATGATGCGATCCATGTGGTTCATGAAATTGCCTGATACTATAGCAATCCTAAACTATTGATGAAATATCGCATGAAGAGTAGTTGACAGTCAACAGTCAACAATCAACAGTCAACAATCAACAGTCAACAGTCAACAGTCAACAGAAAAAATTGAACAATGAATAATATTTGGTCACAACGATTTTCTGCGTTGCTTATTTGCTCCACAGTGACAATATTTGGTAGTGAATTATCTGCTCAAGTACAAACTCCACCAACTCCCGGTAAAACCTCAACAACAGCAGCCGATTTAATTCCTCAGCCAACACAACCTGCTGCTGAAACTGCTGCTGAGGTGGCGCAAGTAGATATTAATCCTGGTCGAACTACCCGTGGTGGCTCCAGCTATATTGGCGTGGCTGGGAACATTGGTTTAGGTGGTGACTCGGCGTTAAGTGAAGGTGGCTTTATGGTCATCAGTAAAATTGGCCTGACACGTAGCATATCTGTGCGTCCATCTGTGGCTATTGAGGACGATCCTGTTGTTCTGGTTCCTCTAACTTATGACTTTAACTTCCGCACAGCAGATGCTTTTGAAGATACATTCTCTGTAGCACCTTATGTTGGAGCTGGCGTAGCAATTGAAACTAGTGATGATCCAGACGTTGGCTTGCTTTTAACTGGTGGCGTAGATGTGCCTTTAAATACTAACTTTACGGCAACAGCAGGAGTGAATGCCGCATTTTTAGATGATACGGATGTGGGTTTGATGCTAGGAGTTGGTTACAATTTTACTGGTTTCTAACAGCGTAGAGCTAGGGAATTAGATCGAGGGCAACATTTACAGTCAGGCTACCATACCTTTGATACTTGCCTTTGATAGATGTTTAGCGTGTGAGAATAGGCATAATCTATCTCTGGAGATTGTTATTGACAAAATATTTGCATGAGAATTCTCATAGTTGAAGATGATTGTTCCCTGGCTCAAGCTGTTGCAGTAGTTCTTACTCAACAACATTATGTAGTTGATATTGCTGCTGATGGACAAGAGGCTTGGGAGTTTGTAAATGTCTGTAACTATGATTTAATTTTGCTCGATATAGTTCTGCCTAAGCTAGATGGTATTAGCCTTTGTCAACAATTACGACAACAAGGCTATCAAATGCTGATTCTGCTTTTAACTGCAAAAGATACCAAGACTGATAAAGTTATGGGTTTAGATGCAGGAGCAGATGATTATGTTGTTAAACCTTTCGATTTTCAAGAGTTATCGGCTCGGATTCGCGCTTTACTTCGTCGGGGAAATTCTTCTTTACCTCCGGTTTTAGAATGGGGAGGTTTACGTCTAGATCCGAGTAGTTTTGAAGTAACTTATGATAGTCAAACTCTACATTTAACTGCAAAAGAATTTAGTATTTTAGAACTTTTTTTACGCAACAATCAGCGCGTATATAGTCGGAGTGCAATTGTAGACTTACTGTGGGGTGCGGAAGAAGATCCACCAGCAGCAAATACTATTAAGTCTCATATTAAAAGTCTGCGGCAAAAACTCAAAGCAGCAGGCGCTAACTATGATTTTATTGAAACGGTTTATGGTATGGGTTATCGCTTAAAACCCTCATGCCAGGAAATCGAGACGGAAGCAACACAAGAGCAGCAGCAAACTTTGTTAGCAGCGGTTGCTCAGGCGCGAGAGGCTTTCAAAGCTAAAGTTGGCTCGCGCATTGCTGTATTAGAGCAAGTAGTCGATAGTTACAGACAAGGTATCCTTGACAGTCAAATGCTTCAGCAAGCAGAACAAGAAGCTCATAAGCTAGTTGGTTCTTTGGGAAGTTTTGGCTTTATTGAGGGTTCACAATTAGCCGAGGAAATAGAAGATTTACTTGCAGGTAAAGCATTTATCTCTGTATCACAGTGTTTACGTTTAGATCAACTCGTGATGCAGTTACAACAGGAGTTTTATCTAACTCCTGTTGAGGTAGTACATAGTGAAGCTCGTCAAAATCTGCTATTGATAGTGAGCAAGGATGCAGAAGTAGTAGAACCTTTGGTTAAAGAAGCTGCAACTGAGGGAATGGCAGTGAAGATTGTGAATCATCTTGGTGCTTTAGATGATGCGATCGCATTTTCAAACCCCAATGCAATTTTACTTGACTTGAATGTTAGCGATAGCACTCAAGATAGTTTAAATTTTGTCAAGGAGTTGTCTAGGCGATCGCCTGCAATACCTACATTAGTAATTACAGACAAGAATAATTTTCTTGAGCGTGTCGAAGTAGCGCGTGCTGGCGGATGCTCTTTTTTGCAGAAATCGGTGTCACCCCAGCAAATTTTACAGGCGATTACTCAAGTCATACAACCAACTCAGATTACTGGCGCGAGAATCATGGTTGTTGATGATGAACCAAAAGTTTTAACTGATATCCAAAAACATTTGGCACCTTGGGGAGTGAACTTAAATACCTTGAAAGATTCCCGACGCTTTTGGGAAATTTTCTTAGAATTTGCTCCCGATTTATTGATTTTAGATGTAGATATGCCTGATATTAATGGCATCGACATTTGTCAGGTAGTCCGTAATGAACCTGACTTTAACTCATTACCAGTATTGTTTTTAGTTGATACTTTTGCAGCAGATATTGTTGAGCAGTTATTTGTAGTTGGTGCTGATGATTGTCTGAGTAAGCCTATCGTAGGTTCAAAACTCATCAACCGCATTTTTAACCATCTAAAACGGACTTAACTTTAGGTGGATTAATATCAATATTTTGGTAA
The DNA here is from genome assembly GCF_025677855.1 of Tolypothrix sp. PCC 7601. NCBI lineage: Bacteria > Bacillati > Cyanobacteriota > Cyanophyceae > Nostocales > Tolypothrichaceae > Tolypothrix > Tolypothrix sp. PCC 7601. The sequence goes on along the minus strand of NZ_CP064879.1, from coordinate 4,430,075 downwards.
TTTCTTCGCCATGCCCTATGCCCTTTGCCCCATGCCCAAAAACTCCATCCCCTTGTGGGTGGAGTTTTTGATGATTCCTAATTCTTACTTAGCTTTCAATTAATTTATTACCTACCTCCACTAGTAAGTGAATACTCAGATTTTGTTTGGGGATTTGTCCATTCTTGTAATCCCCAAAGACTAATTAAAGCTGCTAAACCAGCCCCTAAAGAGTCCATAATTAAATCGATGATGGTATCATCTAAGCTGACAATCACTTCAGTACTCAAAATTTTGCCAGCCGACCATTCTATAACCTCCCATACAGCACCAATGGCAATACCAAAACTGGCAATAGTTAGCAAATATAAAAGTGTATGATTCCGAAAAATATTCAACATAGAACTATACACTAAAAAACTCAATGCTAAGGTAATCGAAAAAGTTGTATAACAATGAACAATTTCGTCATAGGGCCCCGGCATATTAAATAAACCCCAAACCCAACCGAGCGCATTTAGCAAAGCTGCTACTACAAATAAACAATCAAATAAAGTTGGTAATTTGTCATCTCGAATCACAAATACCAAAGATGCTATCAAAAAAAATCCTAAAGCTAAGGCATTCAACCAATTACCCTGAACTGATGCAAAAATTACAAAGATTGCCAATAGTGCTTGTCCTAACCAAGCTAATGCTCGATATCCTCGCCAATTTATACTTTTCATCTTTTGCTCTTATGTTCTATAAAATTCCAATTTTTAATCGCTTTGTTGTAGTCTAAAGCTTTAATTACTGCATGATACTGTCGCTCTACATCTTGGCGGTCTTGCTCTTGTAAAAGTCCTTCTCGACTATCTTGCAAAATCATGTCAGCATGACGCTTGAGGGATGTACAATATTGGCGATTGTTTGTATAGTTAGCAATAGTTTCTATAGCTTCTAACAACCTAATAGTTACTCCTACATCCGATTTACCATACTGCCGAATTTGGTTAAAGGCACGATCGAGTAATCCTGTAAAATTAGTTCCTGGAGCAATAATGCGTAGTTTTTGGTTTTGATCGTAGCGGTAAGGTGATGGAAAATCCCTTTGAACTAAATGACAAAAACCTGCACTGAGTCTGTCAATACAACGAATTGCTGTAAATGGATCGTTGATGCCAGGAGAGATGGCACGCAAGGCAATTTCTACTAATTGAACGATGGGAAATTCTATATCTTGTTGCTCTGTACGTTCTATACCTAAAATAAAAGCATCATTGATTTGTTTGACAAGTTTGGCCTTCACTCTTTCTTCTGGAAAAACTCTAACTAAATCGCTACCTCTAACTACAAATTTTCCTGGTCGAGTTTCCAAGCGAATCAGCAGATTATACTTGCAAGCAATATTCATAATTTCTGCATCATCTATAGCTTGCAGATAACCTGTTTTTATCCCTGGAATAGGGTATGATTCCTCTTCAAAAGAAGTGGGAATTGATTCAGTAGCATCTTGTTCGGTTTGACCTTCTCCAACTTTTTCTGGAAACAGGCGCTCGATTGTTTTATCTAAATCATCACTGACATTGATAATGATGTGAGATGCCTGAATAATAGTTGAAGCATGATGGATAAAATAAATCAGGACACCAATGCTAATAATTGCTAGTAAAATACCGACTGTCACAGATAGTTGCGGCACAAATAGACTGTATCCGTCCCCTTCTCCATGAATTGTCCGCAGTACCAGCAAGCAGTAAATAAACGTACTAATAAATGTGCCTAGCGCCAATTGATTACCCGTATCTTGCATAAAATTACGTAGTAATCGGGGGCCAAAATTTGACGCAGCCAGCTGCAGGGCAACGATTGTAATTGAAAAGGCTGTAGCCGCAACACTTACCATCGAACCTGCTACAGCTTCCAAAAGCGATCGCGCTCCATCTGCACCACCAGTATAAATCCACCAGTAATTAATATCTGCATTGCCAGAACGGTCAAGACTGAGCATAATGAACGCCAAAGCTGTAGCCGCCACCGCCATGACTGCGGGAATAAACCAGTAGCTTGAGTGCAGTTGATCCCAAAGCTTGCTTAACTTAACGTTTTTCATTGTTCGTCAAATTGAGAATCTATGTTGCCATTACCGTCATTAGAAGAACGTTTTTGTGCCAGTAACCTCAGAGAATAACTGATGCGGCGAGGCTTTGGTACTTCCCGATTACCAGCCGGCCACCCTTCACGCTGACTTTGGCGATCGCCATCTGTCTCTTCGGTTTGGTCGTGAAATAAAATTTGTTGGGTGGGGAAAGGTAAATCTATACCATTGGCGGTGAGGGTTTTCTTGATTGCAGTGAGGACGCGATCGCGTGAAGTCAGATCGTCGGCTCTTCTGGGTGGTTTAATCCACCAACGGGCGCGGATATTCACAGTACTTTCAGCTAATTCCATCACCAATACATCAGGTGCAGGATCTGACAACACCTCATCAACACTCTGCATTGCTTGGAAAATTAATTGCTTGGCTCGGTCAATATCATCACCATAACCAATGCCGACATCATACTCTAAACGACGGCTTTCAAAGGCAGTATTTACAGTCACAGAATTGGTGAACAATTCGGAGTTAGGAATCACAATCCGCCGACCATCATAAGTTCTAATTGTGGTGGCGCGGGTCTCAATATTTTCTACAGTTCCTTCAAAGTTTTTAAAGACTATTTGGTCATTAATTTGAAAAGGTTCAGTGAGTAAAATTAAAATTCCTGCTAAAAAGTTCTGCAAAATATCGCGGAAGGCAAAACCAATTGCTACCCCACTGATTCCTAAAAGTTGCACTAAATCACCGGCTCTAAATGTAGGTATGACAATTGATAGAGCGATGAATAGTCCTATTAGAATTGTTGTCCCCTGTGCTAAACGCCCCAGTACTAATCCTAAGTTGCGAGCTTGACGACGGTTTCTTGTTACTCGTTTGACAACTTTCTTAATTGACCTAGCAATCAGAAAGAAGATGACAAAGACAATTAATGCCAACACCATATTTGGAAGCAGTGCAATAAATCCATTGAGCATCTCTTGAATTTGCTTCCAAACTACGGATATTTCTGCATTCATGTTACTTGCTGTGACTGATAAACTAAAGATGAAAATTCCAGCGTTGATGAGTGAAACTGGTAAGCTAATGCGCGCCTAAATTGCATAACTACTCAAGAAGGCTGTTAACTGTTAACGGTTGACTGTCAACGGTCAACGGTCAACAGCCCTCATGAGGGATTGTGCAACTTAAAAGCAGAATAGCTTAGTAAATAGCCAAAAAAAAAGGCTAGTACAGAGCCTACCAGCAATAAAAGACTATTTATTGCTGGTTGACATCCATAACTTTCTTAATCAATGCATTTGCGATCTGCAAAATTGCACTGAAATTAGCGCATCTGTTGACGCTTATCAACAATTTCTACTGGGGAATCATTGCTGGTAGCGGGAGTATCTACAGTTCTTTGGCGATCACCATACATCTGGTCGGCTCTCGAAGGAGTGCGATCGGGAGCATTAGAGATGTTATATGTTCTCCAATCACGAACCCCACGACTTCTGAGAATTGAACCAGCACGCTCAATTTCATCACCAAAGCCTTCCACCATTACCAAATAGTCACCTTGGGAAACGCGATCGCCATAACTTCTGGCTTCTTCCTCAGGAATCCCTAAACCAGTTAGCGCTCCGATAATACCGCCTGCTGCTGCGCCAATCCCAGCACCAGCCAAAGTAGTTGCAAAGGTTCCGGCTGCTAAAAATGGCCCTGCGCCTGGAACCACTAAACTTCCAAGACCGACAAGTAAACCGCCAACACCCCCCAAAACTGTACCTGTGACTGCACCAGCACCAGCACCTTCTCGTGCCTCATTATCACTTGTATCTCTCACCTGAGTACCAGCAATTTGCTCGTTCTGCTCTGTATCTTTCGCCAATACAGAAACTCGATCCATTGAAAAACCTGAGTTTCGCAGTTCATTTAAAGCTTCTTCGGCTGCTTGTCGGCTAGGAAATGTACCAACTGCACGTTTATATTGTTGAGTTGTCATTTTTCCTCCTCAGACTATGACAAATGTATTCACATTTGTTCAATTACTGTTACAGTTTCTCTCCTCAAATCAGAATTTTCATCAGCCAAGAGGTTTACTTGTTATCTATCCAAAGTTAGTATTGCACCAGACAGCAAGGCATAAAATCGCAATCATATAAAGTTGTGAAAATGCGAATTATAGAAAAATTTTGACTATCATCTCTGACCTATGACTGAAGTTAATGAAAAAATAATTAATTATTATCAAATTAATAGTCAAACAAGTAAACCTTTGTAAAAAGTAATTGACAAATAATGCTTTGCTGAGATTTTGAGATATCCAAATTGTTTGTCAAATCCAGCAAAATCAATTACTTGTAAGCGAACATTTACAGCGCATTGAGATAATTGCTGCCAAAACTTTTTTTAATTAGTTTTGTATTTGTGAGCCTTGGTAGATACTTGAGGCTAAAAAATTTTGTTGTCGTTTTTCCAAGGAGTATTAATTTATGAATACTCAATTTATGCGTTCAAAAATTCTTAGAGTTAGCTTGTTCTCAGCATTGGTGTTAGGAGTGCTACCTGTTAGTATGACACCAGCTAGAGGACAAACAAGCTCTACACTTACCAACATCATAGCTGATGGTAAACTCACTGAATATTCACCATCAACTGCACCTATACTTGTTCGTGGTACTGTGACACCGGCGCTCAGAGATGTACAAATCTTCCTGAAGCAGCAAGGATTTTACAATGGAGCGATTGATGGGATATATGGGCCTAATACATATTCTGCCGTAATCACATTTCAGCGATCGCGTAATTTAACTGCCGATGGTCGAATTGGCCAAAACACTTGGGAGGCATTGCTGGATGCCTATAATCGCAACACTCCTGTCAATTCTAATAACCTCAGCCAATACTCGCCAAACACTGCACCTATTCTGACGATTGGTAGCCAGGGTCAAGCTGTTAAGGATATCCAAGCATTTCTGAAACAGCAAGGGTATTATACAGGTGCAGTTGATGGCATATATGGTTCTGCAACTGCTGCATCTGTAGAAGCATTCCAGCAACGTGATGCCAATTTACAAAATGATGGCATTGTTGGTCGAAATACTTGGAGTACCATCCTAGATACTGTAAGTTAGTCTCAACAGTAGCGATCGCACCATTCTCATAACAATCATATGGCGATCGCTATTACCGCCATAGCAAAAAAGCCAGATTGTTTCATTGCCTGTGCGTAAGGCAAATTTCAAAACTTACGTATAGTCACCCGATATTTCAGCATCGGATCTGTAGGTGTCCCTTGTAAACTCATCTTTAGTAGGTTTTGCTAACTATTTAGTGCCCTTGATGATTGGGGCACGAGACATGGCCTTTCCCCGCCTCAACGCCGTTGCTTTTTGGATGGTGCCGGTAGTCGGGATTCTTTTGATGGCTAGCTTCTTTGTTCCTGGCGGCCCTGCCCAAGCTGGTTGGTGGGCTTATCCCCCAGTTAGTTTGCAAAACCCCACAGGTAACTTAATTAATGGTCAAGTTGTCTGGTTATTAGCGGTAGCAATATCTGGTGTCTCCTCAATTATGGGGGCAGTTAACTTTGTCACCACCATCGTTAAGATGCGGGCACCAGGTATGGGCTTTTTTAAAATGCCCCTATTCGTTTGGGCAGTATTTAGTGCCCAAATTATCCAACTTTTTGGTCTACCTGCCTTGACAGCTGGTGCCGTCATGTTGCTACTAGACCTCACTGCTGGCACAGCCTTTTTTGACCCCAGCAAAGGCGGGAACCCAGTCATGTTTCAACACTACTTCTGGTTCTATTCCCACCCTGCCGTTTATGTGATCATTCTGCCCATCTTCGGCATCTTCTCCGAAATCTTCCCTGTTTATAGCCGCAAACCTTTATTTGGTTACAAAGTAGTTGCAATTTCCTCTTTGTTAATTGCAGTCGTTAGCGCCATTGTTTGGGTACACCATTTGTATGTCAGTGGTACACCAGCTTGGATGCGGATGCTGTTCATGGTAACCACAATGTTGGTATCTGTACCGACTGGCATTAAGGTGTTTGCTTGGGTAGCAACAATTTGGGGTGGAAAGATGCGCTTAACTACACCCATGCTATTTGCCTTGGGTGCATTAATCATGTTCGTCTTCGCAGGTATCGTTGGCATTATGCTTTCCTCAGTACCTGTGGATGTGCATGTCAATAACACCTATTTCGTAGTTGGTCACTTCCACTATGTCCTATTCGGAACAGTGACAATGGGCTTGTATGCAGCCATCTACCACTGGTTCCCCAAAATGACCGGACGGATGTACTACGAAAGCTGGGGCAAATTGCACTTCTGGTTAACATTCATTGGTACTAACCTCAACTTCTTACCCATGCACCCATTAGGATTGCAAGGGATGTTACGCCGGATTTCTTCCTACGCACCAGAGTATGAATTCTGGAATATCATTGCTAGTCTTGGCTCATTCCTCTTAGGAATGTCTACCTTGCCCTTCATTTTCAATATGGTAGTTTCCTGGATGCATGGTCAAAAAGCACCTGCTAATCCTTGGCGCGCTATTGGTTTGGAATGGTTGGTTGCTTCTCCACCACCAGTAGAAAACTTTGAAGAAATCCCTATCGTCATCAGCGAACCCTACGGCTACGGTAAGTCTGAACCATTGACTGCTAACATTCAGGCCCCGTCTGATTCCGCCTACAAGCCGTTCGCTTGAGGCAAGTAATTTTTAACCGCAGAGGAAGCAGGGTTAACGCTGAGTAACGCGGAGTTTCATATCTGTTAGTCCTCCGCGTCCTCTGCGGTTCGTTTATTACCCTCTGCAATCAAGGTGCTGACTACGTTGTCTTCTCTCAGCACTCATTACTGAATTTGGTTAAGGAGAATTTCCGCAATGGACAGTTATCTCACTTCTGGGGAGTCTCATCACATAAGTGGTGAACATACCCACGACGAAGAAGGCAATAAGATGTTTGGCTTCATCGTCTTCTTGCTATCAGAAAGTGTTATTTTCCTGAGCTTTTTCGCTGGATATATTGTTTACAAAATCACGACTCCTAACTGGCTACCGGCTGGTGTCTCTGGATTAGAAATTAAAGACCCCGCAATCAATACAGTGATTCTGGTTTCCAGTAGTTTCGTGATTTACTTGGCCGAACGTGCTTTGCAACGTCACGACTTACTGAAATTTCGTCTGTTTCTTGCAGCTACAATGGCTATGGGTAGCTACTTTTTATTAGGACAGGCACTTGAATGGCACAGCCTCGCCTTTGGTTTTACTTCTGGCGTTTTCGGTGGGATGTTCTATTTGCTTACAGGCTTTCACGGTTTGCACGTACTTACCGGGATTTTGCTACAGTCGATTATTCTGGTACGCTCTTTTAATCCAGGTAATTATGATACTGGTCACTTTGGTGTCAATGCAACTTCATTGTTTTGGCACTTTGTTGATGTGATCTGGATTGTGTTGTTTATTCTGATTTACATTTGGCAGTAAACTGCAATTTCAATAAGTTTCCTGCCAGAGGTAAAGCCCTCTTGATTTAATTCCCAGGCTGAACCATATTTAACCATAGCAAGTAGTGAATTAGTGAGATATACAAGTAAGGGTACAACAATGTTGTACCCTTACAAATTTAATAGATTTAATATTAATGGTGGTAAACAAGCACCTACATTTTTGCGTTTGTAACTCAAGTCTATAAAACAGATTATTTCAACCAGTGATGGCTAATTTAATTTTATCCAGGGCTGCTGTTGACTTTTGAGGCGTAAGATTTGAATGTTGTAGAGACAATTATCAATAAGACTTTGATTATGCAAATTTTCTTCGATTGTTTTTAAATAATGTTCAATTTCTGCAGCCAATAATTTATTAGGCAGATATTTCAGTCTTTCACGCATTAAATCTATCCAGACTTCTGTTTCTTGTTGTTCTGGACTTGTAAAATGATGTTGCTCGTTCACCATTATCTAATATTGAATCGATGAATAATCCGATAAATTCAATCATATCCTTTGCATTATTAAAATGTGTAAGTATTTCCACTATAAATTTTTGATAAAGTAGTTTGATTGTTTTTAATCAAGTCTTGTCTAATCAGGCTTTTACAACTATATGAAATTTTTAGCCTAGTATTTTTTAAAATATTTCTGTCAAATTTTATACAAAATTTATATATTTTAACCAGAATAGTACAAGAATTTTGTTGCTTGTATTCATCTGTTTCATCCTGTTTTAGATTTATATTAGATGGAAAATCAGATTGGAATTTTCAAAAAATATAAGATTACTTCCATTTAAAAAAAGAATGCGACAGATTGTAGGGGCAAGGCACTGCCCATTGGTGTCAACTTAACGTGAAACCCGCTTTTTAGCTAGGTTTTCGCCCTCACCCCCAACCCCTCTCCCGCCGGGAGAGGGGAGCAAGAGATTTAATTCCCCTTCTCCCCCAGGAGAAGGGGTTAGGGGATGAGGGCGCGAGGTATTTGTACAACGCCCGCCCTATATAGCTTTTAGCTTAAGTTGACACAGGTGGGCACTGCCTTGCCCTCTAGAATATTATTGATGTGTCGCAAACATCATTTGACTTCGTGTAAGCATTACAAGTGCTATAGGAATCTGATTTGATTTCTGAAAAAATCTCAGCTTTGGTACGGATGCGTTACGCTATTGCTAACGCATCCTACATTATTGCAACAATCAAATCTGAGTAATATTTAATTGACAATTGCAGAGGGGATAGGGATAGCTTTTGGTTTTGATTTTTTACCTCGCCAGACTTTGTAATATAAAATTGGTACGGCTGACCGCGATAATAATAAAGAAGCGACTTCACCAGCCATTAAGGAAATTGCTAATCCTTGGAAAATTGGGTCAGTTAAAATAATTGCGGAACCAACTATCACGGCTGCTGCTGTGAGCAACATCGGGCGAAATCGCACTGCACCTGCATCTATTACTGCCTCTTCTAGAGGTATTCCTTCTTTCAGACGCAATTCAATAAAATCTACTAAAATAATTGAGTTTCGCACTACAATTCCGGCTCCAGCGATAAAGCCAATCATGGAGGTTGCGCTGAAAAATGCTCCCATTAGCCAGTGGGCTGGCATAATTCCTACTAAAGAAAAGGGAATTGCTGCCATAATTACTAAGGGAGTTACAAAGGACTGGAACCAGCCAACTACTAAGGCATAAATTAACACCAACACTACAGCAAAAGCAATTCCTAAATCGCGGAATACTTCAAAGGTAACGTGCCATTCACCATCCCATTTAATGCCAAATTTTTCTGTAGTTGGGGGTTGTTCGGTGAAGTGGGTAGTAATGTTATAGCCTTTAGTATGGGAGAGTTTATCTATTTGAGATTGCACATTGAGCATGGCATACACTGCACTCTCGACTTTCCCGGCAACATCAGCCGTAACATAAACTACAGGCTTTAAGTTTTTGTGATAAATACTGTGATTGGCTGTGGTCTTTTCCGTTTGAATTAAGTCACTGACAGCGACTAAATTACCATTTACTCCCTTCATCTTTAAAGATTTCAGGTCTGCTAAACTGGTGCGATTTGCTTGATTTAGCCGTAAGTTAATGGCGATATCTTCACGAGAGTTGGCATCATGGAGTAAACCCACATTTTGACCAGAAAGAGCAATTTGTAACACTTGAGAAATTTGCGCTGGACTAATACCATTGAGGGCGGCTTTTTCTCGGTCAATTACTAATTGATATTCTGTTTGTGGTGATTCCATATACCAATCTACATCCACAATATCAGCAGTATTCTTGTAAATTTGGCGAATTTGTTGGGCTAGTTCAATTTGTTTCTCATAATCTGCACCGTAGACTTCGGTAACCAAAGTTTGCAACACTGGCGGCCCTGGGGGTATTTCTGCTACTTGCACACGACCGTTATACTTATCAGCAATTTGCTTTAAGTTAGGGCGGATAGCTTTAGCAATATCATGGCTTTGCCGACTGCGTTCCCCCTTCGGTAAAAAGTTCACCTGCATATCTGCGATATTCGCACCGGAACGCAAAAAGTAATGTCGCACCAAGCCATTGAAGTTGTAAGGCGACGCAGTACCAACATAGCTTTGATAGTTCGTGACTTCTGGTACTGTGGTGAGATATTGCCCCATTTCTTTCGTTACCCTAGCCGTTTGTTCTAGGGTTGTCCCTTCCGGCATATTGAGGACAATCTGTAATTCGCTTTTGTTGTCGTAGGGTAACATTTTCAGGATTACTAACCGAAATCCCGCTAATCCCAAGGCTGCGATTAATAACGCCAGTGTCACCGCAATAAAGGCGTTTCCCCATTGACGACGCGCAATTAACGGCCCCATGAAGCGGCGATAAAGGCGGCTGAGAAAATCTTCCTCTTCATGTCCGTGATTGTGACTATTGTAATTGCCAAAAAAGCGCATCGTTGCCCAAGGCACAACAATAAACGCCACTAAAGCGGAGAATATCATCGCTGCAGAAGCACCCAAAGGAATTGGGCGCATATAAGGCCCCATCAATCCACCGACAAATGCCATTGGCAAAATTGCCGCAATTACGGTTAAAGTCGCCAAAATTGTCGGATTTCCTACTTCGTCTACAGCTTCGAGGACAATTTTTTGTAGTGTCTTTTGGCGGTTGCACGATAACTGCATTCGGGTTTTGTTTTCGGGAAGTTGCAAATGACGACCGACGTTTTCAACAACCACGATCGCATCATCAACTAAAATACCAATGGAAAAAATTAGCGCAAAAAATGTTACGCGGTTCAGGGTAAAGCCATAAAATACAAAGCTGGCGAGAGTCAGGGCTAAGGTTACAGGGATGGAAACTGCCACCACCATCGCCTCTTTTTTACCTAGTGCAAACCACATAAGGAATGTTACAGAAATTACTGCAATACCCATGTGGACTAACAACTCGTTAGAACGTTCGGCGGCGGTTTCGCCATAATCCCGCGTGACTGTTAGCTGTACATAGTTGGGGATGTAATTATGCTGAATTTCCTTTAACTTTTGCAATACATGATGGGAAACTTGAATTGCATTTGCACCTGGACGTTTTGCGATCGCAATTGTCACTGCATCTGCTTCACCCTGAGTTACTTTTTTACCTTGTCCGAAAAATACATAACTAGTTGCTTCTTCTGCACCATCGCTAACAGTAGCGACATCCCGCAAATATACAGGTTGATTATTCGCCACACTCACAACTAAATTTTGTGCATCTTCTGCCGAGCGAATAAAGCTTTGAGTTCTAATTAAGAATGATTGATTATTTTGGCTTAATGCACCGCTTGCTAGTTCGGTATTTTGTAACTGTAATGCTTGGGAAATATCTAAGGGAGTTAATCCAAAGGCATTCAATCTTGTAGGGTCAACTTCGATGCGTAACTGTCGTTTTTGACCACCAATTAAAGTGGTTTCCGATACATCTGGCACCTGCTTGATTTGCTCATCTAATTGAGCAGCAATTTGCCGTAAATCGGTAGAGTTAGCTTGATTACTCCACAGAGTCAGCGTTAGAATCGGTACATCATCAATGGCGCGAGATTTAATTAATGGCTGAGAAACACCAGCCGGAATTTTATCGAAGTTAGCGTATAGCTTGTTATAAAGTTGAACAATAGCATCTTCGGTTTTTTGCCCTACATAAAACCGGACAATGGCAACAGATGAACCAGGGCTAGAAGTTGAATAAACATACTCGACACCAGGTAATTCTTTAATTAACTTCTCCATAGGGAAGGTAATGCGCTGTTCTACTTCCTTGGCAGTTGCACCTGGCATTTGTACGAATACATCCGCCATTGGAACTGTAATTTGCGGTTCTTCTTCGCGGGGTAGAATTATCGTTGCCCCAATGCCTAATAATAATGAAACTAAAATAATTAGGGGAGTTAATTTAGAGTCGATAAATTTTTTGGCTAGTTTGCCAACAAAACCAAGTTTAGATTGATTTTGGATTTTTGGTTCTGAACTTTTACCGTTCATAATACCATTTTGGATTTTAGATTTTGGATTTTGGATTTTGAATTTTCTTCCTCATTCACATAAGATGGGGAAGAAGATAAAGGAACCGCAGATAAACACAGATGAACGCCGATAAATACAGATAGGTCTAGATGAGAAGTATTTAGTTAAGAGGTCTTTTCTCTTTGCGCCTTTGCGCCTACTCTGCGAGAACGACTTCGTCGAATGCGTGAGACAAAACTATTTATTGATTAGCAACAACCTGCTGTCCATCACGCAGTTCTTCAACATTGCTAGTAATAACGCGATCGCCTGCTTCTAACCCGGAGACAATTTCTACTTTGTTCTCTTGCACTTTCCCGGTTTTTACCCAGCGTAATTGAGCAATATCATTAGCCACAATTACATATACTCCTTCTAATTGACCACGCTTAAACACAGCATTTTGCGGAATCATCATCACTGTGCGAGTTTCCCTCGGTAATTCTAAGCGTCCGAACATTCCCGGCATTAATTTATAGGAATTATCTAAGGCGACTTTCACGGTAAAACTACGAGAATTTAAGTTAGCAGAAGGTACAATTTGCCGCACGTGACCAGTAACGGAACGGTTAACACTATCTAGCTGTACTTTCACCTCGTCTCCCAATCTAACTAAGGAAATTAAGGATTCGGGAACTGCAACACTTAAACGTAGTCGATTAGTGCTTTCTAATGTCACTATCGGCTGTCCTGGCCCGGCGATCGCACCGACTTCTGTATGTTTTTTGGTAATCACACCTGCGAAGGGTGCGGTGACAGTGCCATAGTTTAAGTTAGCGAGGGTTTGCTGTTGTCCGGCTTTGGCTTGTTGGACTTGGGAACGTGCTTGTTCTACTCCAGCTTCGGCTTGTTTGACTTGGGAACTGGCTTGTTGTACACCAGCTTTGGCGCGATCAATTCCCCGGTTGGCTTGCTCAATTCCCGCCTTGGCTTGTTTAATCCGCGCTTGAATTAATGCTACCTGTGTATTTGCCTGATCCAACTGTGATTGACTAACTGCACCATCTTTTTGCAGCATTGTCATGCGGCGTTGATTTAATTGGGCATCAGCTAATTGTGCTTGGGCTTCTTGTAATTGAGCTTCGGCTTGTTGTTGTCCGGCTTCGGCTTGATTTAACTGGGCTTCTGCCTGAGTTTTGCTAGCCATTGCTTGGGTTTGCGCCGCCGCCGCCACTGTCACACCCGCTTGCGCTTGGGCGATCGCAGCTAATGCCTGATTCCCTTGGGCTTGGATATCTTTAACATCAATAATAGCCAAGACTTGACCGGCTTTGACTCTGTCGCCTTCTGCCACTGGGAGACTTTTAATTTGTCCTTGAATCCGGCTGGTAGTGGTGACAGTTTCCACAGATTCGATAGTACCAGTGAGGCTGCTGTCACCCGCTATAGATTCTTGAGCAGCCGTTGTAGTTTCCACCTCTAGAGGTTCAAGATGCACCGTTGCAGTTTCCGTTGATTCGGAAGGATGACGCAATAACCAGAACCAAGCCACACCCCCAAATGCAATCGCAAAAACAGTAATCAAAGCAATCATCCCCAGCCGCTTGGGTTTTTTGGGTTGTAGTTCTGGGGCTGGTTCTGGGGTAGTGTCTATATGAGTTGGTTCCAAGTTGAGGGACGATTGATCGTTAAACATAAGATTGATTCTGCTCTTCTATAAATTCAGCATCAAATAGCTAGGGATTGTTTCCCCGTTGCAGAGAATAGCCTAACTGTTGCCATGTCATGATGCCGCCTTGTAAGTTGTAAACCTTACTGTAGCCTTGCTCAATTAACCAATTTGCTGTGGCTAAACTGCGGTGTCCTGACAGGCAAGTGACTACTATGAGTTGGTCTTTAGGAATCTCCTTCAGGATACTGCTTTGAGCGAGGTAACGTGCTCCGGGAATATGCCCAAGAACGTACTCCATCCAACTGCGAGCATCAATAATTATGAATTGTGCTTGCCGCGATCGCAGTTGTCTAGCGCTTAAGCTGAAAGGTTGAGTTTGATTTGGTTGGTTATCTTTGAGAGTACGTTTCATGACAATTTTGGATTTTAGATTGGGAGTAATTTTTGGCGTTGCATAAATGCGGGATAATTTATCTCACGCAGAGGCGCAGAGTGAGAGTAGAGTTTATCTCATGAGGCATTCACAGCAGGTTTTGGCACAACCAAGCATGAAAATCTGTCTTTCTCATGCCCTATGCCCTATGCCCCATGCCCCATGCCCTTTTCATACCCTACCCATAACTGAGAAAGACTTAATAAATGGCCCTGCCATACGTGGATCTTTAATCATGGCAAGATAATCTCCTACACGGAATTGCAACTTGCGTGACATATAAGCCATGCTCAAACCCATCATGTTTAAGCCTTTAGCTACCCACTGTTGCCAATGATCCTTGTCAGCGCGCAGATCCCAGTTGAGTTTTTGCCCATTGTAGATATCTGCATAAACCGCTTTGCCATCCACAATGGTGAGTACACCTCTAGGTTCGGATTCATTTTCAAAGCCATAACCAATTACTGAACTAAAATGAATTTGTTTGAGTGCATCTGCTAACTCAGGCTCTTGATTCCATTTCTCTGCGTAAGCTTGCATCCATGCTTGGGAAAATAATTCTGTCATGTTTTTAACTCCAAGGGATTAGGGATTGGGAACTGGGGACTGGGTAATTGGGACAAACACCAAATGACAAATGACAAATAACAATTCACCTCATAACGTTGCGGAAAAGATGTTTGCACATGGCTAAAAGTTCGGTATCGATCACACGGTAGTAGCGCCATGAACCCTCACGGCGACAAGTTAAGACCCCTGCATCTTTCATTAATTGCAAATGTCTAGAAACATTTCCTTGTTTAAGACCAGTGCGATCGCATATTTCCTGTACGGTCTGCTCTTGATTACATAATGCCCCTAAAATCTGCAATCTTGTGGGTTCTGCAAGAACTTTAAAGCGGCGTGCTAGTAGTTCTAATTCATTGGGGTTGAGTGCAATTTTCATACATCTTTAATAAAGATTATTCCCATAAATTGTGACGATGATCCAAACTTTGTAAAACTTTTTGAGAAATTACAAGATGAATCGTTGTGATACACAAAGCAATTACACCCATGAATAAATGAAGTTTGCCCCATTCATGTTTTAATAAACCGAAAAACCAAGCGATATCCACATCTTTTTCTATAGGGGCAAACCACAATAACAACCCTGTCAAAAATGCCAAACTCCAGCCAGTAATTAGTGCTAAAACATCTACTAAACGAAAGTAAATTTTTAGCTGACTATTGCGCTCGTCGCTGTTCATTGGCTCTCCTCTGGTATCTTTTCGATTGGTGCGTTGCTCTATGCGACAGACAACACACCCTACATCTCTAATTACGATTTATAAATTCATTTTCACAGGTTGAGAATTTGTTGTTAAATCCAACTCTTCAATTGGTTTTACTAGGTCTAAACCCATCATATTCAATCCCCAATGCTCGAACCAAGGCACTGCTAAACCCCAACGCATTTTAGCTAGGAAAAACTTCTCAAAAGCAGTCTTAGCCCAACTTACCCAAAGTCCTTCTTTAGCGATGGCTCTGCGTCTTTGTTTAGTAATTGGATCTGGTAAAACTTGGTCTGCTAAAAATGCAATTCCTGTGTCGCCAAAATCTGCTAAACACAGTGCTTCTAAGGTGGGAGTTACCAAAGGTGGAGAAATTACCTTTAGTTGTACAGCAATGTTATGAGCTACAGCTACTCCCATTGCTTCGGTCATTTGGCCTGTCTTGGGTACACCAATGGGAATGGGAGTTTGTTCTGGTGGTTTGAGTTGGGTAATCACCCCAACACTATAAATTGAAGAAAATTGAGGATGTTGATAAGTGGCTAATACAGGTAAAAATCCTTTTGAATCAGTTAAATTAGGCGCTTCTCTTAAAAAACGCGGCCCTCGGAATGGCGGTAGCAACATACTAAAAGCAAAAGGTAGAGAACGCCCATCAGCTAAGTAAATTGTGTCTTTTCCAATATGGCTAATAGCGGTGTTCTCGAGTACTGTAATTTCTTTTTGTTTGAGTAATTTGGTCACCAATTCCGCAGAATTTGCCATTCCACCAATTCCCAAATGTCCAACATAGGGTTCTGGTGTGACGAAAGTAATGGGGGCGCGACTCCGTATCCCATATCGCCGCAATAGCCAGTCTGTAAGTAATGCAAACTCGTAAGCTGGGCCAAAACAACTAGCTCCAGGTACTGCACCTACTACTATCGGCCCTGGATTTTTCAGAAACTCTTTCCAGCATTCTGCGGCTTTGAGTGCATGAGCTGGATTACACACCGATTGCACATATCCTTGATCCAATCCGGGAATTGCGTCTAGTGCTAATTCTGCACCTGTAGCAATCACCGCATAATCATAAGAAATTACAGTATCGTTGACAACGAGTTGCTGTAACTCTGGCTGAATTTGGCTAACTCCTCCTAATATCCAATCTATTCCTCGATTTACTAACAGCTTTTCTACATCTAATTGAATACTCTCAAGTTCTTTAATATCCAACCCTACCCAAGGTAAGGAAGGAATAAAAGTAAACTTAGGGGTATTGGAAATCAGTGTAATTTGGTGCTCTTTTGGCAGTAGTCGTCGCAGTTCGTAGGTAATGGGTAACCCGCCGATTCCCGCACCAATCACTACAATTCGAGCCATACAATTCCCCCCTGGTAACTATTTAATAAAGCTAGAGTCAACCAGCTCCTCATACTAGTTACAAGGTTCACCTACTGATACCACCATGAGGCGGTTTGCGACTGACATCCTACAGCAGTTTTACCTTATAACTATCATTATATGATATAACTATATAGTAATATAAGTTTTTAGTAAATTAAAATGATAAAAATCTTTACTGGGGATTGGGGCTTGGTGTTTGGTAATGGGTAATTGGGGTTTGGTGTTTGTCATTAATTATTTCTCCCCTTACACCCTTGCGACTCTTCACAGTGCGTTTTTATGTATACATCCTTGCTCTTAGCGTTTAGCGTGTCACTGTTCGCCATCTTTGCCAGATTCTACTTTCGCAAAGAAGAAATAGTAGTTGTGTTGTCCAGCACTATTGCTGTAGTTAGTCTGTTTATCAGTTTTGTTTTAAGTCCTTTGATCTTAAAAATTCTGGTTTTGCTGAGTTCTTTGTGGGGATTGCGGTATTACTGCCGTCAGCGTTCGTGTCAGGATGTAGACTAGGGGCGGGGTAAAGACACGACGAATCGGATAAAGACGCGATGAATCGCGTCTCTACAAGCAATTGCATAATTTATTTTCTGGAAGTTCCTGATGGGTGTCTTAATTTTGAATTTTGTAGGCGTAAGCCTTCCCGCAGGGTATTTTGAATTTTGAATTCGGAGCGAAGCGACGTGTGGATTGTTGGGCATCTATTAGCTGCTTGTATTGGGTTAAGCTTGGGCTTAATTGGCGGTGGTGGTTCGGTGCTAGCGCTGCCAATCTTAGTTTATGTCATGGGTGTACCGCCAAAATCTGCGTTCGTCGAAGACGTTGGCGCAGCCATCGCTATGACGTTGGTAATTGTCGGTACAGTTAGCATACTGGGATTGATTCCCCACTGGCGAGCTAAGAATGTCAGCTTCAAAACGGCATTAATTTTTGGTTCCGCCACAATGTTGGGTGCATTTATTGGGGCGAAAATTGCTACGCTTCCAGTAGTCACCGAAAGCTTTCAAATGTTGCTGTTTGCAATCATGATGTTGCTTGCAGCAGTATTTATGATTCGCCGTAGTTCTAAACCTATCCCCGCAGATCCACAACTAGCATTTTATCCCCGACCTGTTTGTAAATATTGCTGGTTGTGGTTAATGACTGAAGGCTTAGGCGTAGGAGTATTAACTGGCTTAGTGGGTGTCGGTGGTAGATTTGCTATTGTCCCCGCTTTGGTACTCTTAGGAAATGTACCCATGAAAAAAGCGATTGGTACATCACTGCTGATTATTATTTTTAATTCAGTTACAGGCTTTTTGGGCTATCTAGGCCATATTGATCTTAATTGGAATTTGATGTTTTCCTTTATTATTGCTGCGAGTGCAGGAAGCGTACCTGGGGCGTATTTGGCTCAGTATGTACCAGCGCAAAGATTGCAAAAATTCTTTGGCTATTTTCTTCTCACAATTGGGGCTTTAGTTTTACTACAAAATCGCCATACCCCGCAATCATCTCACGTACCACAACATTATTCTGCAAGGATAATGCAGAGGTAAGAGGCTGGGTGCAAAGTTACGATAGCCGTTATGTTCGTCCGCCAATTATTTACAGTGATGTGGTTCGCACTACACCAATGACGTTACTGAAATTGGTCTTACCCAAACGGATTATTGGTGTGCTTCCATATACGCTCGTAGCAATTGATTGATTTGTGTTTGATAGCCTCGCCCTTGGGACTTAAACCACTCCAATACATCGCTATCGATGCGAAGTGTAACTTGAGACTTGGTTTTTGTAGCAGGTAAACCCCGTCTCACAATTGCCTTAGCAAACATTTCCGGTGTAATCTCTGGGCATTCTGATAAATCAATATCTTCATCGCTCATTGCATCCAGTCGTTGCCAATCAGTTTGAGAGTTGCTCGAAGTAGGTTCGTTGTTCATATTTCGTCGCCTTTCTTGCAGAAATAATACGGGTACAATCCTCACGTTCTGTATGGACAACGGCAATAACTCGCCCTTGCAACAAACCGAATGTGACAAAACGCTGCTCTCCATAATTGTAGCGATCGTCCTCAACTGTTATGATATCGCCATCAAATACAGATGGAACATCGGTAAAATCGATGCCGTGTTTATGAAGATTAGCAAGACGTTTTGCTTCATCCCATTTATATTCCATAACTGAACGACAGCTACAATATCCTATTGTAGTTACAAATTGTCGTTACCGTTCCAATACTTATCGGTTAAGGGCAAAAGGGGAAGGGGAAAAGGGGCAAGAAAAAACCTCCATAACAAAGATAAAGGGAAAAGTCAGTATAATATATATCCAAACTGAAGATAATTGCTAAACAGTGGGAAAAAGCATCTATCAGCCCAGGAAAGATATTAGCGCTCATCGCGATCGCCGTTTAAAGGCAACTCTAGTATTATTACTGGTGTGGGGTTTTGTCATTTTGTTGCATTGGCTACCACAAGCGCAATGGTTGATGGTAGGTTTAACAGCAACTTTGGCTGTGCAAACTCTGCGAATGCTGATAGTAAAACCTGCGCCTTTGGTAATTGAGAGTGATGCTGATTTACCGCAGGTATCAATTTTAATTCCGGCTAAAAATGAAAGTGCTGTCTTAGCTGATTTAGTTTACAGTTTATATGAATTAAATTATCCGCGCGATCGCCTGGATATTTGGGTGATTGATGACGGTAGTACAGACGCAACACCCCAGATTTTGCAGCAATTACAAGCTGAATTCCCAACGCTACAAGTTCATCAACGGGAATCAAAAGGTGGTAAATCGGGGGCGCTAAATGCGGTTTTTCCTTTGACGCGAGGAGAAATTATCTTAGTTTGCGATGCGGATGCGCTGCTTCCTGCTAATTTTCTCATGGCAACTGTACCTGTGTTTCAGAAACCTGGTGTTGGTGCTGTACAGGTGCGAAAAGCAATTATGAATGCAGAGGCTAATTTCTTAACTCGTTGTCAGCAAATGGAGATGAATTGCGATAGCTTTTTGCAAACTCATCGCATTGCTATTGGAGGAATGTCGGAACTGCGGGGTAATGGAATGTTAGTGCGGCGAGAATTACTCGCAAGGTGTCAAGGTTGGAGTGAAGACACTGTTACTGATGATTTGGATCTCTGTTTTAAATTGTATTTATTAGGTACAGAAATTGAGTTTGTTACCTTTGCCACAATTCAAGAAGAAGCGGTAACAACTTGGCAAAACTTATGGCCGCAACATTGTCGCTGGGCGGAAGGTGGCTATCAGCGTTACCTCGATTATTTTCCGCAAATTCTAACTTTGGGCTGGAATAAATCTATTGATTTACTCTTATTTTTTCTCTTGCAATTTTTACTTCCTATTGGGCTGATACCTGATTTATTGTGGACAATTTTAAAAAGCGATCGCCCTGTTTTATTACCCCTACAAACCTTACTCAGCATTATTCTCACAGTGGCTTTTATCGCCGGAATTTATCAATATCAAAATTTACGCGGATGGTCTTTACTTTGGGCAACTATCCAAGGTTCAATTTACATGATGCATTGGATTCCCGCGATGATTGTTACCACCTTCAAGTTATGTTTCCAAAAACCGCGATCGCACTGGATTAAAACTGAGCATCAGAGAAAAACTTAGCAGAGGAAGTATAAACCTTGTAGAGACGCGATTCATCGCGTCTTTTAATTGCATCTCTTCATCGCGTCTGTTCATCGCGCTTCTTCATCGCTTCTGTTGCAACGCTGCAAAGTTCTGCCTAACGAGGGAATCAATTAATTTATGGATTCAAGTAATATTTACTAAATGTACATAAACAACATTTTACATACATATTTAACTCATATTTGATTTCTCAAAAAAATCAGTAGAGTTTAATTATTTATTTTTGGTTCCCTGTTAAAAGTTACCTGCTTAGATAAATAGTTTTATAAATTAAATCGCATTGCTATATTATCGCTGGTACACTCAAATTTTGGCTAGTTGTTCGGGCTAATCTCTGATAACGCGAAACAAAATCTATTGTTGTGATTGCTTAAAACTAAAGCTTATTCCACTTGTGGGAGCAGTAGGCAAGCAAGCGCTAACTTTATGTAACATCCCAACGTACACTGCTCACATAATGAACTCTAAGCGGTCTGCTAAAAAATCTCCAGCCAAGTCCCCATCTGCTCAATCTTCAAATAATGAGCAGGAGAATAATCAAGATGAATTATTTCCGATTGTGGGGATGGGTGCTTCTGCGGGTGGAATAGAAGCTTTCACAGAATTGCTGAATCATTTACCCAATGATACTGGGATGGCATTTGTCATAGTGCAGCACTTGAGTCCTAACCAAAAAAGTCTGTTAAGCGAGATTCTCTCACGCTCAACCGAAATGCCTGTAGTAGAAGTGCAGAATGGCATGGTTGTGGAACCGAATCATGTGTACGTGATTCCGCCTAATGCCAAGATGACTATTGCTCAGGGAGTGCTGAACTTGGCCCCTCGGGGTAGAATCTATGGGTTGTTTATGTCAGTAGATGCTTTCTTAATTTCCTTAGCAGAGGAGCGGGGAAGTAAAGCAATTGGCGTAGTACTATCGGGGAGTGATGGCGATGGTGCACGGGGGCTAGAACATATCAAAGATGCTGGTGGTATTACTTTTGCCCAGTGCCAAAGCTCGGCAAAAGTCGGTGGGATGCCAAGTACTGCTGTGGCTTCGGGTAATGTAGATCTACAGTGCTGCTATTTGTATCTGTTACCTGTTGTGTATTAACTTGGTTTTGGTTATCCATTTTGCTTGCCCTCGCAATTAACTCTACAATCTATTGAAATTGGTCAATAGACGAGAACTTAGCTGAGAGATAGTTGACTTTTAGCGGATTTATCAGGTGATTTGTAGTCTTGGTTGAGTTTAGCCCATGATGCTGTCGCACTTGCTACTCTACAATTAACTGTGAATTGGTATGAACAGATGAGGCGTAATGGCGCGATCGCTTCGGGTAGCTCCAGAGTATATTAAAACAGTTAAGTCAGCACCTTTGCGGAATGGCTATCCCAGCCAGCAGTCATTGGCTGCTGATTCAGGAATTTCTCTATCCACCGTTAAAAACTTTCTGAGCGGTAAACCTGTCGATTATCTCAATTTTGTAGAACTTAGCGACAAGTTGGGATTAAATTGGCAAGAAATTGCATCCAAAGAACTAGAAACTCAACCATCTACACCCCAGCCAACCAACGGCGAAGCCTCACCCTTCATTACTGGCTCACCCATTACTCAACCACGTCACTTTTTTGGACGCGAGAAAGAACTAAAACGCCTCTTCCACTTACTCAAACGCCATCCCCTGCAAAACGCCGCCATCATCGGTAAAAAGCGCAGTGGTAAAACATCTCTGCTACATTACCTCAAAAATATCACCACCACCCCAGCATCACAGCTACGTCTTAATCAAAAGTCTGATTGGCTACCAAATCCAGAAAGTTATCAGTGGATTTTCATAGACTTGCAAGACGCAAGAATGCAGAATCGCGAAGGATTGCTCAAGTACATTTTAGAATCCTTGAAACTGCAAATACCAAACCCTTGCGACTTAGATTATTTTATGGATGTAGTCAGCAGTAACTTGCATCAACCCACAGTCATTTTATTAGATGAAATTGGCGTGGGATTGCAACGCTGTCCAGAATTAGATGATGGATTTTGGGAAAGCTTGCGTTCCTTAGCGACTAACCACACAGGCGGAAATCTGGCGTTTATCTTAGCTACTCCAGAATCACCAATTGAACTGGCGTACAGTACCGGACATAGTTCACCCTTCTTTAATATTTTTGGCTACACCGCATATTTAGGAGCATTGACAGAAGCAGAAGCGCGAGAATTAATAGCCAGTTCCCCCATTCCTTTTGATGCTGAGGATGTAGAGTGGATTTTCAATCAAAGTCAGCGTTTGCCAATTTTATTACAAATTCTCTGTAGGGAAAGATTATTTACTTTAGAAGAAGGTGAGGAAGATGAAAATTGGCGAGAAGAAGCTTTAATACAGCTTCAGCCATTTGCTAATTTGCTAGATAAAGAAAAGGAGGGCTGAAAATGCTTTTTCGTAATTATCAAGAGTAAATAATTAAACATAATTAATTACACAATGTTATTGCGATCGCATGAGAGGAGATTGCTTCATTCCGCTATCGCTACATTCGCAATGACGGACTCTTTGTTATTGCGAGCGCAGCGAAGCAATCCCAGGGCGATCGCATGGGAGGAGATTGCTTTATTCCGCTATCGCTCCATTCGCAATGACAGACTCTTTGTCATTGCGAGCGCAGCGAAGCAATCCCAAGGCGATCGCATCAAGGAGATTGTGTTATTCTGCTGATGCTACATTCACAATAACTCACGTTGTCATTGCGAGCGCAGCGAAGCAATCCCAAGGTGATCGCATCGAGGCGATTGCTTCATTCCGCTGACGCTCCATTCGCAATGACAATACATTATCTACGCAGTTAATATTGTGAAAATTATTAGATATTTTGCACAAATAAATGAATCAACAATATTATCTGTACATTATGACAAATAAATATAATAATGTGCTTTATACAGGAGTAACCAACGATTTACAAAGAAGAGTTTACGAACATAAATCGAAATTGATAGAGGGATTTACTAAAAAATACAATATTACCAAATTAGTTTATTACGAAATTTTTGACGATGCCTATACAGCGATTAGTAGAGAAAAGCAGATTAAAGCTGGCTCTAGGCAAAAGAAGATTGATTTAGTTAATGGTGTAAATAATGAATGGAAAGATTTATATGAGGAATTGTAGATTATAGGTTAGGCGATCGCACTGAGAGGAGGTTGCTTCATTGCGCTGTCGCTCCATTCGCAATGACGGACTCTTTGTCATTGCGATCGCAGTGCAGCTATCTCAAGGCGATCACATAGAGGAGATTGCTTCATTGCGCTGTCGCTCCATTCGCAATGACAAAAAATCTGTCATTGCGAGCGGAACGAAGTGAAGCGAAGCAATCTCAGTCTTTGCACTTGACTGCGCTAATGCTACATTCACAATGACATAGTTAATTACAGCGTCAACCCGAACCGGGAAACTATGGCATCGCCAAACATACCCCACAACGCCTACACCAATGCACCGCAACAGCACCCTAACTTGATACTGGGTAGCCTACAACTGCTGTTTTGGCTCTTCTTCCGTCCTGCAGCCTGGCGTAACCACCTCAAACGCATTGACTCAACGTTAGACACCGATATCTCTTTAATTACCTTTATAGGACAAGGAAGATGGCGAAATCTTGCTCTGTGGAGACTTTTTATCCAGGGATATATCATCTTACCTATCCTGGTTAACTTACTGCTGGGTTTGGTGCTGTGGGCATTAGGTACACCAACTGCAACTATATTTATTAGCGTACCGTTCGGCTTGGCGGTAGGCTTGGTAGTGGGCTTGGTGTTCGGCTTGGCGGTAGGCTTGGCGTTTGTCTTGGCGTTCGGCTTGGCGTTTATCTTGGCATTTGCTTGGACGTTTGGCTTGGTGTTTGTCTTAGCGTTTGGCTTAGCGTTCGGCTTGACGTTTGGCTTGGCGTTCGGTTGGACGTTTGGCTTGGCGGTAGGCTGGGCGGTAAGCTTGGTGACAGGCTTGACGTTTGGCTTGGGGGTAGGCTTGGCATTCGGCTTGGCGGTAGGCTTGGTGGGAGGCTTGGCGGTAGGTTTGGTATTCGGCTTGGCAGTAGGCTTGGGTTTAACTATTCACTCATGGCGACCTTTCTTATCCTTTCCATTTCTCACAGTATGGAATTATCGACTCTTCAGATTAGACAAAATACGTAATGCTAAAAGTCCTTGTGTATTTCGCTATCACTCTGCATTCTGGGATGAATGGCAGCGTTTACATCTATTGGGCTTAGATGAGTATCTGCTTTTTGTCATCGAAAATAACCCAGTTGAAGGAAAAGCAGCCTTAGAATACTTGAGTACCAGTCATCAACGCTGGGCAGTTCAAGCAGTCCAAATTGAACTGGATGCTAGAAGTTTAGAAAACTGCGGCGATGTAGATGCTATCCGTCAAGTTCATCATAGATTGGCAAATGGCGAACTTGAAAGCCCAGTTCGCACTCTACTTAACATTTTCAGTCGTATCAGCGAAGATGTGAATGCTGCACTGAATCAAACAACTACTTACAACAAACGCCTAGCCCTCAGTCCTATCATTGACCGTTTAGACGTAAACTTGCAGGAATTTACTCGCAGTAGCGACAAATACACAATCCGTTTCCGTCCCATTGCCAAAAGTTGGCGTGAAATCATAGCCAAGCATACAGAAGAACTGGCAAAAGCTACCGAACTCCTTCAAGAAATTGACTCACCTTACATTACTGGTAATCCCATTACACTAGAGCAAGGAATTTTCACAGGTCGTAATGACATTGGTACACGCATTGAGCAATTACTTCTAGACCGCCGTCGTCCACCTTTGCTACTCTACGGTCAGCGGCGTATGGGTAAAACTTCTCTACTCAATAACTTAGGAAAGCTGCTACCTAATACCATCATCCCCATGTTTGTAGACTTGCAAGGCGCACCCTCATCAGCTAGCAACCACGCAGGTTTTCTCTACAATCTGACAAGAGAAATGGTGAAATCAGCAAAACAGCAAGGTGTTACCCTACCACCCCTCACCCGCGAAGAGCTAACCTCTGACCCCTTTACCAGCTTTGACGAATGGCTAGATACAGTAGAACAGGTACTTGAAGAAAATACCGCCTTGCTAATGCTAGATGAGTTCGAGGTGCTAGACAGTGCCATAACCAAAGGACGCTTTGATGAGCAAGATATTCTAGGAATGCTGCGTCACCTCATCCAACATCGTCCCCGATTTAAGGTGTTGCTAGCTGGTTCCCATACAATTGAAGAATATCAACGCTGGGCTAGTTATCTCATTAATGTGCAGGTAGTGCATATCTCATACCTGAAAGAAGCAGAAGCGCGACAACTCATTGAACGCCCTGTAAAAGATTTTACCCTACGCTATGAACCTGACGCGGTTGAGCGAGTTTTGCAACTTACCCGTTGTCACCCGTTTTTGATACAACTACTTTGTGCAGAAATTATCGCCCTCAAAAATGAGCAAGACCCCTCTGTTCGCAGGTTGGCGACTTTAGCTGATGTAGAAGCAGCAATTCCCGAAGCTTTTAAAAGTGGCGGTTTCTTCTTCGCTGATATTCAAAATAACCAAGTAGATGATCATGGTAGGGGAATTTTACGCTTCATTGCAGCCCAAGGGGAAGGGGCGATGGTGAATATTCAAGCTATATCGCAACTGTTTCCTAATGCTGATCAGACTCTCAAGTTGCTGCTGCAAAGGGAGTTGATTGAGGAAATTGGGCAAGATTATGGCTTTAGTGTGGAGTTGATTCGCCGTTGGTTTACTCTGTAACAACTTGCGCGGAACACGGAAATGTTAAAGCTGAAGTTCCTACAACTTGCGCGGAACACGGAAACGTTAAAGCTGAAGTTTCTACAGCTTGCGCGAAACACGGAAATGTTAAAGCTGAAGTTCCTACAGCTTGCGCGGAACACGGAAATGTTAAAGCTGAAGTTCCTACAGCTTGCGCGGAACACGGAAATGTTAAAGCTGAAGTTCCTACAGCTTTAACGGAAGTTTCTACAACTCAAGCAGAACCTGAAAACGTTGAGGCGCAAGTTTCTACAGTAACGCACCGCCAACGATCAGCTAATACCAAATCAAATAATGTTGGCGACAGATAAATTCTTTGTAGGGGCATGGCATCCACAATCTTTTGGCATATCAAATATCTTACTGGTGCCGTGCCCTACCCATTAGTCGCGTTCTTTTTTCAAAACTGTACAATATCAAATAATGTTGGCGACCTATCAATATATTCTAGAGGACATGGCAGTGCCCAGTGGTGCCAACTTCAGCTAAAAGCGATATAGGGCGGGCATTGTACAAATACCTCACACCCTCATCCCCTAACCCCTTCTCCCCCAGGAGAAGGGGAATTAAATCTCTTGCTCCCCTCTCCCGGCGGGAGAGGGGCTGGGGGTGAGGGCGAAACCTTGCAACAAAGAGGGTTTTACGTTAAGTTGACACCACTGGGCGACAACACACCCTACGCATCCCCTGCTATTACCAATTACCAATTACCCAATAACCAATGACAAATGCCAACTACTCAATTTTGAGGTTAAATGGTAAACGTGCGTAGACTCCTTGGGGATCGTTCATTTTTTGCATAACTGATAATTCCTCTTGGAGTTTGGCAAATTCGGCGGTGAGGGGATTGGATTGTTTTACCTGCGCCTTGGGAATTCCTAAAACACTGCGCGCTTCTTGGGTGGATATGCCAAAAAAGCGTTCTTCAAAGCTGCTATTTTGGGGATATTCTTTGACTTGCCAATCTTTGCCGAGTTTTGCTTGTTTGGCTGCATATTCTATCGCTGCACTCAATCCGCCAATTTCATCGACTAAACCAATTTCTTTGGCGGCTGTACCAGACCAAACTCTACCTTGGGCAATTTCTGCTACTCTGGTTCCTGGGAGTTTGCGACCTTGAGATACTTTATTGAGGAACATATTGTAAATGCGGTTAACACTGCGCTGATAAAGTGCTAACTCTTCGGGTGATTTGGGACGCGAAACCGTTTGACTATCAGCATAACGTCCAGTTTTCACAGAATCCCAGGTAACACCATGATCATTGGCTAATTTTTGTCCGTTGAATAGTAAACCAAATACGCCAATGGAACCTGTAATAGTATTGGGTTCAGCAAAAATCCGGTTAGAATCGCTAGCTATCCAGTAACCACCAGAGGCGGCGACATCTCCCATAGAAACTACTACTGGTTTGACTTGACGAGTTAATCGCACTTCGCGTTGCATGACTTCGGCGGCTGTAGCGCTACCACCAGGACTATTAACTCGCAAAATCACAGCTTTGATATCATCGTCTTGGCGGAGTTTGTTGAAGATTTTCGCATAGCGATCGCCTCCTACTTCACCATCGCCACCTTTACCATCAACTATCTCGCCTTCTGCATAGACTACAGCAATTTTATTTTTGGATTTGCGTTCTACACCCAATGTTTTCCCAGGAACTTGGGCGTATTCACTGAGGCTAATTTGGCGGAAGGTTTTATCATCTTTATCGCTATCGGTTAATTTTTTCAAATCGCTTACCACTTCATCAAGATAAGCTACCCGATCTACTAAACCATTAGACTTGGCTTGTGGTGCTTCTAATACTGCTTGATTATCTGCGATCGCCTGTAATTTGTCTGCGCCCATTTTGCGACTTCCACCCACAGCAACGCGCCATTCTCGCCAAACATCATCTAACAATTTCTGCGTTTGTTCGCGGTTTTCTGGACTCAGTTGTTTCAAAATAAAGGGTTCGACTGCGCCTTTAAATTTCCCGACGCGCACCACCTGTACCCCAATCCCATATTTCTCTAATGCACCAGCCAGAAACATCGGCTGAGAACTTAAACCGTTAACTTCCATCATCCCCAAGGGATTCAGCACAACAGTATCGGCTACGGAACTGAGATAATAATCTTTTTCGTCCCAGTCTTTACCATAAGCTATTACCTTTTTCCCCGCCGCACGGAACTGCTGCAATTCTTGGCGAATTTCCTTTAAGGATGCATAACCTGCACCATTACTTCCCGCCTGGCTTGCATCTAGATAAATACCTACAATTCTTGGATCGCGTCGCGCCTTTTCTAAGGTATCCAAAACGCTGCGAAGTCCCATTCTGTTTTCTTCTACACCTGAGACTACCTTCTCAATAAAGCCATCAGTTTTTGGTTCGCCATCGGTGATGTTCATTGATAAGTCAAAAACAATCATAGATTTATCTTTGACTTCCGGCCCCGTATCTTTAGAACTAGCAGCAGCAAATAGCAATAAAAATAGTCCAGTAGTACCAATACCACTAAAAATAATAAGTCCTAATAAGCTGCCAACCAAGCTGGCAAAGGTTTGTTGAACAAAAGTACGCATAGAGTATGAAGGCTGAAGTATGAAGTATGAAATATGAATGATGAACTATAAATAACGCAAAACTTGTTAAGATAGACCCTCATGGAAAAACCAAGGGCTAAAAATTCCTTTCCCCAGTCCCCAATCCCCAGTCCCCAGTCCCTAATCCCCAATCCCCATTACCCCTTATCCCCAGAGGGGGCCCCGAGTTCCCCAATCCCCAGTCCCCAATCCCCAGTCCCCAATCCCCAGTCCCTAATCCCCAGTCCCCTACAATTCACCCTGAAAATTTCCATCTGTGTGTTACATACGTGGTTACTATTGTATCCGTTGTAAACTTCCAGAAAGCTTTAATTGTTCTAAAGTTGCGTTACCAGTACAGAATAAAACTGTTGTAATTTCAGCAATTAATACCTCAACTAAATCCTTCACTGCGGCTTCGGATAAAGCTGCTGCTTGCAAAAATGGCATTGCTAAACCAGCGATATCTGCTCCCAGTGCGATCGCTTTTGCGACATCCAAGCCATGACGCAACCCACCCGAAGCGATTAATGGTACATCTGGTGCGATCGCACGAATTGCTGTAATACAATCGGCCGTTGGTAAACCCCAATCAGCAAAAGTCTTACCTAAACGACGTTGCAAAGCATTATCCGCCCGTTCGCTTTCCACCTTAGCCCAAGATGTACCCCCTGCACCCGCCACATCAATCGCCTTAACTCCCGCCGCTAGCAATTTTTCCGCCATAACTGCAGAAATTCCATTACCTACTTCCTTGACAATCACTGGCACTGGCAGTTCATTGCACAATATACATATCTTGTCAAGCAGTCCGCGAAAATTCGTATCTCCCTTGGATTGAATGCATTCTTGTAGAGGGTTGAGGTGCAAAATCAAAGCATCAGCTTCTAAAATCTCGATGACGCGCAGACATTCAGCCAAACCATATTTATAGTTAAGTTGCACAGCCCCCAAATTCGCCAGTAACAACACATCAGGAGCATACTTGCGAACCGCAAAAGTATCAGCCACCTGGGGTTTCTCCACCGCTACACGCTGAGAACCCACACCCATAGCAATTTTGTACTCTTGAGCCACTTCTGCCAAGCGGCGGTTAATAATTCCCGCTTCTTCAGTTCCCCCTGTCATAGAAGAAATTAACAGAGGCGCGCCTAGCTGTTTTCCCAAGAAATTAGTACTGATATCAATATCATTGCGGTCTAATTCTGGTAAACAAGAATGGCTGAAACGATAGCGTTCCAATCCACTAGTTATTTCGTGACATTGAACATCTTCTTCTAAACAGATACGAATATGTTCAGCTTTCCGAGACTGAGTTTGTGCCGAGATGCTGGTAGGAACGTTCACTGGTAGATCATAATCCAAGCTGTTGCCATCACTATTGTTACAGCCTCAGGGATTATAGGGAATGGTAATTGGTAATTGGTAATTGGTAATTGTAATTTCTTTCCTGCTTCCTCATCTCCCTCATCTCCCTCATCTCCCTCATCCCCCTCATCCCCCTCATCCCCCTCATCTCCCTCATCTCCCTCATCCCCCTCATCCCCCTCATCCCCCTCATCCCCCTCATCCCCCTCATCTCCCTCATCCCCCACCCCCTAACTCCTGGCGTAAGCGATAAACAATCGTGTTCGGCTCGACTTGGGAAAGAATTTCTTGAATGACGGTGTTAGCGCCTAATTGTCCCCAGGTGCAGCCGTTTTCTAGGTACACTTGTGCGGCTTTTCCTACAGCATAGGCTCCATAACCGGCGATTCCGGCTTGGGCGATCGCACTGCCGGCGGAGGCGGTAATATTGATGGGATTGTCACCGCTAGCTAGGGCTGCAGTACTTTTGCCTAAACCGAATAAAAAGCTACTGCCTAATTCACTCAGCAATAAGCCCCCAGAACTTAATAAAATCGTTTTTAAGATTTTCCCAGCTTCATAGCTAGTGATGGGTAAACCATACAACCGCGCTAGGGAACGAATTAATAGTAAATCGGCAATAGCACCGCCTAAAATATCTAACACGGCGATGGGGTTGAGTCCGACTACCAAAGCCTTGTATTTGGTAAACTGCCAAATAATCTCTTCGGCTTCTCGTTGGCGTAAGTCGATAGTTTTTTGAGCGATCGCGGCTTCTGCTTCCCTTGCTTGGATGAGTGCATTTAACGCTAACAGCGATCGCCCTTCACGGTTGAGAATATTTAATATTGTCTGTTTGAGTTCATCTACTTGGGTGGGTGGTGTCTCCCATTCATAAGTTACACTTCCATCAGGCCACTCAACCCGCACTTCCATTGGTGCTGGTTCCGCCGCTACCATGACAATCTCATCGGGTAACAAAGGCTCGGCTTCAGGATGTC
Organism: Tolypothrix sp. PCC 7601; assembly: GCF_025677855.1. Lineage (NCBI taxonomy): Bacteria > Bacillati > Cyanobacteriota > Cyanophyceae > Nostocales > Tolypothrichaceae > Tolypothrix > Tolypothrix sp. PCC 7601. Next base: position 4,398,949 of record NZ_CP064879.1, on the reverse strand, counting down.
CAGCACCCAACTGTTGCAAATTCTGGTAAATCTTGGCTCTATCTGTATCTGGGTATAGGTCGATTTTGTTAAATACTAAAATTAGGGGCTTTTGGGCTTGGCGTAAATCTAGTAGCGCTTCATACTCTGTGCGCGTAATATCACCAGAGACTACAAACAAAATTAAATCGGCTTGGCGCGCTACTTCTGTTGCCATTTGCGCTCGTGATTCGCCTTCAATTTCATCCAATCCAGGTGTATCAATTAATTCTACCTGTACCTTACCTCCTGGTTGCCAGCGCACAGAACGGGGCCATTGCGTCACGCCATTTAAAGGGCCAGTTTGTAGAACCTTGTCCCCTAATAAAGCATTCAACACCGCCGACTTTCCCCGACTCACCAAACCAAAAGCCGCAATTTTAATCACATTTGAGTCTAGTTTGTTGAGTGTGGTACTCAAAGCCTCCAATTCTGGCTTTACCAAACCCGCCAATTCTGGATTAGATGCAAGCTGTCCTGACTTGCGAAGATATCCATACCAAGACAACGCTTGTCGGAGACTAGCACGCGCACGGTTTAAATGAGTTTCTTGCAAATTACGCACTGGATTGGCTTCAGTCAAGGTGAAATTGAGAACAAATTACATCTCTATTTTGCGCTAAATTCTCATCGCTCCTTGTTATGAAAGTTCACAAAGCTGGTTTGGTTTTTGGGGAGAAGTGCTTTTGCCGGAGGCGTTGGCAGAGCGATCGCTTAAAATTAAAACTACTCCCAATACTGCTCGGTTAAGGATTTTCAACTCGGAATTGGGTTTGGGGAAAAGGTTAAAGGGTAAGGGTTAAAGGTTTTTTCTTGCCCTTTTTCCCCTTCCCCTTTTACCCTTAACCGACAAGTATTGAAACTACTCCTACTCCTAAAAAATCCATGCAAATCTTTTTGCCACCTGAAGTAGAAGCCTTGGTACAACGCCAAATTACTAGCGGGAAGTATCAAAACGCCATCGAAGTGATTCTTGCAGGGATAAAACTTCTAGAACAACAAGAAGATATCTATCAAGGACGACTACAAGAGCTGCAACAAGCAGCACAGATTGGGTTAGAAGCATCTCAACGGGGTGAAGTTGTTGAAGGCTCAACTGCAATGGCTCAAATTCGAGCCAATTTGCGTTAGCTTTCGTGCAGCGTCCATATTCTCAACTACGCACATCAAGCGCAGTCAGACGCTTGAGTTCTGCTGTAAAAGTTTCCGTTCCAACCATCCGCGAATTTGCGAGTGCGGTTTGGGCTTGTTGACCTAAAATTAAATCTTCTAATTGAGTAAGTCGGTTCATTAATTGCTCGTAGTTTTCCACCGACATAATTACATAGCTAGGCTGCGACTCTTCTGTGAGTAAAACAGGCTCAACAGCAGCTTGATTTAATACTTCACTATGGATAGTTTGGATTTCTTTAATCGAAAATTGTTGCATCTTAACAACTTAAGCACAATTTCTTAACTCTATTTTACTGTTTTACCCACTAATCACCTAATAAAGACATAATTGATTGTCTTCTTCCTCCTCTGCTTCCTCTGCTCCCCTGCTCCCTCTGCTCACCAAGGCGATTAATTATTTTTGTATTTAGTCGAGTAAAATCGCCAAAGCTTGTTGTGCGTTACTAATATTCACGAAATTTGGTACTCCCAAAAAATAAAATACATAAGCATATAGCGATAAACCAATGTAACCTCAGGCGATCGCAGTTTTCAGGTTGCTCAGTTTTATTTAATGACCATAGGCAACTGATAAACCTGATAATTATCTTGGTTTCCACCTGTCTACTTAGTTATCTTGCCTCTATTTTTGCAAGCCGATGAACAACAAGCTAAAACCAGACTGGGCGGGAGAAGATACACTCTCCAAGTTTGTCAATCTCTTGATCCAAACAAAACCCATCTATCAATTGATGAAGCAGCAAGCCAGGAAAGTACTCATCAAAACTGCTGAGAAAAATGGTGTTCCCTGGCGCAAAAACTACGAGGCGCTCAAATCATCGGGAGTCAAACAGCAAATGGCGGAGGTGACTAACCCCAATGTTGTTTATCCTGACTACTATCAAGTACCTTTCCACGCCTACAATGAAGGTAATCTTTGCTGGGATGCTGCTTTTGAAACAGAACCAGCTACCTACGCAATGGCGTTGCGGGTTTGGCCGAAAGAAAACTTAACATGGGAAGTAGCTCATGCAAGGCTCAGAGGTAGTTTTCACGAAGTTCTCGCCAAATATGGGCCGCAAGAAGTAAGAGATATTCTCGATATAGGTTGCTCAGTGGGTATTTCCACTCAAGCCTTACACCGCTACTACCAACAAAAGCAGAGTCATCCAGTGCGGACAGTGGGGCTGGATTTATCACCTTATATGCTCACCGTCGCCCGCAAACGCGATGTCAATCATGAGATATCCGAGTGGATACACGCCCAAGCTGAAAATACAGGGCTACCAGATAACTCTTTTGATTTAGTCACGCTCCAGTTTGTGACTCATGAACTTCCTGGGTATGCTAGTCAAGCAATTTTCGCAGAAGCTTTGCGACTACTGCGACCTGGTGGTGCGATCGCACTGGTAGATAATAACCCAAAATCCAGCGTCATTCAAAACCTGCCACCAGTTCTATTTACATTAATGAAAAGCACCGAACCCTGGAGCGATGAATACTACACTTTTAATATTGAAGCCACATTGCAGTCAGTCGGCTTTGCTCAACCAATTACCGTAGCCAGCGATCCTCGCCATCGCACCATCGTAGCCAAAAAACCCGCTTAGGGATTCCACATAAAAAAATAACCAATCGCTTTGGTAAGCTATGGGAGCAGAGGAAGCAGAGGAAGCAGAGGAAGAATAATACAATGATGGTCTTCGCTGCCAAAAAGGGGTAATTTAATTTCTGGAAGTTCCCTAACCCTCTGAATTTCCCCAATCCCCAATTACCCCTTATCCCCAGAGGGGGCCCCGAGTTCCCCAATCCCCAATCCCCAATCCCCAGTCCCCAATCCCCAATCCCCAATCCCCAATCCCCAATCCCCAGTCCCCAGTCCCCAGTCCCCAGTCCCCAATCCCCAGTCCCCAATCCCCAATCCCCAAAACTTTTTCCAATTTTGCATAAACTTGCCAACATGGGCTGATGGGTAAATAAGTAAAGACCTCCTAGAGTTGATTTCTCCCCTGCTTACCAGGGGTTTTTTGGTCTATAACGCTGGAAATTCATCATTATTGGATTTGGTATGAGTTTTGCGATGCGATCGCAACATCAATACACAGAAAAAGCGCCCTCCCAATTGGGAGGGCGCTTTCAATTCACAGAGAAGCTATTACTTTTGTCTCAGAAATTAGCCGTTGATAGCAGGAGCAGTTAGTGCAACAGGTGCTTGCTCACCAGCAGCCAAGTCTAAGGGGAAGTTGTGAGCGTTACGCTCGTGCATAACTTCCATACCCAAGTTAGCGCGGTTGATGATATCAGCCCAGGTGTTAACTACACGACCTTGAGAATCAATCACTGATTGGTTGAAGTTGAAACCGTTCAAGTTGAACGCCATTGTGCTTACGCCCAACGCGGTGAACCAGATACCGACTACAGGCCATGCAGCCAAGAAGAAGTGTAGAGATCGGCTGTTGTTGAAGGATGCGTATTGGAAGATTAGACGACCAAAGTAACCGTGTGCAGCTACGATGTTGTAGGTTTCTTCCTCTTGACCGAACTTGTAACCGTAGTTTTGAGATTCGTTCTCGGTGGTTTCACGAACCAAGGAGGAGGTTACCAAAGAACCGTGCATTGCGGAGAACAAGCTACCGCCGAATACACCAGCCACACCTAACATGTGGAAGGGGTGCATGAGGATGTTGTGTTCTGCTTGGAACACGATCATGAAGTTGAAGGTACCAGAGATACCCAAAGGCATACCATCGGAGAATGAACCTTGACCAATGGGGTAGATCAAGAATACTGCTGTTGCTGCTGCTACTGGTGCAGAGAATGCTAGGCAGATCCAAGGACGCATACCCAAGCGGTAAGACAATTCCCACTCACGACCGAGGTAGCAGAATACGCCGATTAAGAAGTGGAAAATTACCAATTGGTAAGGGCCGCCGTTGTACAACCACTCATCTAAGGAAGCTGCTTCCCAGATGGGGTAGAAGTGCAAACCAATAGCGTTGGAAGAAGGAACAACTGCACCAGAGACGATGTTGTTTCCGTAGATTAAGGAACCTGCAACAGGTTCACGGATACCATCGATGTCTACTGGAGGCGCTGCGATGAAGGCGATTACGAAGCAAGCGGTTGCAGCTAGTAGGGTTGGGATCATGAGGACACCGAACCAACCGATGTATAAACGGTTATTGGTGCTGGTAATCCATTCGCAGAAGCGATCCCATACGTTAGCGCTCTTGCGCTGTTGTAAGGTTGCTGTCATTGTTTTATGAATGCGATTAGTGATTTATGAATCAGACGGGTTTGCGTCTGTAACAATACTTTATACTCATTTACAAAAGTTAATCAAGTACTACTAGTTTTGTAAAACTTATATAACTAATTAGTTTTACTTATATTAAAGTTAAAATTATTACTAGTTAACTAATTAGTAATTCAAAGTTTAATACCAATTTGAAAAAAAATGCGACAGATTGTTAGGGGTAAGGCAGGGGACATTGGTGTGAACTTAACGTGAAACCCGCTCTTGTGCAAGGTTTCGCCCTCACCCCCAGCCCTTCTCCCTGTGGGAGAAGGGCGCAAGAGATTTAGTTCCCCTTCTCCTCGGGGAGAAGGGGTTAGGGGATGAGGGCGCAAGGTATTTGTACAACGCCCGCCCTATATCGCTTTTAGCTTAAGTTGACACGTATGGGCAGGGGAGCATCCCAAATGTGTAAAAACATATTTTGTCATTGCACAGCGTAATGTAATGAAGAGAGCAATCCCAGCAGCTAGACTTTGTGATTGCTACCCTTCTTCCAAGAGAGGAGAAGGCTTTACACTCCATTCGCAATGACTAGTTTTAATTTGATGAATTTGCAAAATTGGGATGCTCCTCAAGGCACTGCCATGCCCATACCTGCGTAACTTATTGACCTGAAATAGACTGTGTTTTTCACATTATTTTTGAAATCGGCATCAGTATAAATTTGATTGATAAAAATTGAGAATTTAATTTTGTGAAAAAAGTCATGGTTATATTCATTACTATTGTCATGATTATTTTTTAAATAAATAAGCGTTAATAAGTAATTGAATTTATTATTTGAGTCTAAATCTGTTAGTAATCACAGAGCTTCAACAGGTGTAAATATTCTTGGTAAATAATTTGAAATTATTTATGCGTCTTTTGGAGCTATCTATCTGTCTATAAACGCACAAATAAGCATCAGGTTTGATTTTTGAGACAAGCCTATATACTGGCTCATGAAATATAGAGTATCTGTTGTTTGCTCTAGGGGGATTTAGTAAATAATACCAAGTCAAATAATGTTGGCGACACATCAATATATTCTAGAAGGCGGCACCCTACAATCTGTTAGAGGATGTTTTAAAATTAGTATAAGTATGCAGAGAAGTTTATGGCAGAAATCGAATATAGTCTTATAAGAATTACGTTGCTTTAATTTATTTCCATTTCTAAAGGAGATATATTTATGGAGTATAAATTTAATTTCAAGCTGTTATTAGGTGCAGTGACGATCGCGATTTTAACTGCGGGTTGTCAATTATCATCACCAAGTAACTCGGTGGCTCCAAATAATTCTACTGAAAATACAAGTGATGGGGCTGCAACAAACGTATCTACACCCTTAGAGAGAATAGCTGACCTAAATTTAACTGACGCACAAAAAGCCCAAGCGAAACAGATAGGTGAGCAAACCCAAGCCAAAATACTGGCTGTTTTAACTCCTGAACAGCAAGAAAAATTTAAATCTGCTAGTCAGGGTCAGCAATTCAGAGTACTGCGATCGCTCAATTTATCAGCAGAGCAAAAACAAAAGATTCGCGAAATTCAACGGAATCAAAGACAACAATTTCAAGCGATTCTTACCCCAGAGCAAAAAGCCAAATTGCAACAACATCGCGGTTCTAGGAGGCAAGGCTCATCCAATTGAACTCTAAAACTTTAATTTGATATGTGAGGTGTTATTGGTGGGCATTGATTTGCTCACCTTTTTTTATTTAATTAGACATTAAATATGACTTTTATAATGGGATAAATATGACTTTCTTCCTAAAAAACCAGATATTTAATATTCTAGAATTAAAGCATACAGGAAAACTAAATAAATTTGAATACAGCTAAATTACTTTGAAAACTAAGTTGTTGCTTTGAGATATTTTTAGGAAATTAAATGATTGATACTGTTAATTTCCTGAAAATATTATTCAAGATTATTTAGCAGAACTGTAGAACATCAAATTCAAATCAATTGACAGGAGATTCAATTATGAAACGTATTATTTTGGGTTCACTACTAGCTTTACCATTTGCAATTGCGTCTTTACCTTCGCAAGCTTCTGCGGCACAAATTATTGTGAGACCAACTGTTCGTCACAATAATGTTGTTGTTCGCCCACGTCCAGTTGTTCACCAAAAGTTAATTCCTGGACATTGGGAACAAACAAGATATGGCCGCAAATGGGTTCCGGCTCACTATGTCAGAATTTAATCTTGCTGAAGTGAGAAAAATTTAAAGCAAGTTACCTGTATTTTGCTTTATTCCCATTACTCTGATAACTCATAGTCTAAACAACAATTGCGTGCGTTTAAACTCTCACTTTTATAGTGAGAGTTTTTCTGGTTTTTGCGGTGAAATTGAGGTGTGTGTCGCAACTGATGTTAGTGATAAGCCGTTCCACATTTAATTTGCATATATTGGGCGGGCAAGATGCCCACCCGACAAAAAATATACAGTTTCAGATGATGACACTAGATTTGGTTTAGCTTACTTAAGAGACCTAGGAGCAAACGCTCAACCAACAATTTGACGATGGGTATGCAGTTATTGTGCTATTGGACACTTTTCTGGTAAGTTGTATATCAGTCAATTCTAATACTAATTTTATAAACATCAAGCGATCGCGTACCTGCGCGATGCGTTGTTGTCGCATGTTTTTAGAGGTGATATGTAAAACAAAGAAGTATTTAATAAGACTTACGGCCAGTAGACATGATACTCAAGGTTGATGCGAACTCAAGAGTATTTTGAGCATTATAAAAATAAATTTAAATTGAATTTTTTGAATCTTTTGGGGTAAAGATGGTTAAAAAAGCCGAGTGGAAAACCTTGAGAGAAGAAAGCACAATTCTCGCAGCTAAAAATTTTTTAGTTGAGATGAATAATGGTGCGACAACGGAGAAATTACAGTTTATTGCCAATGCTGCAGGAGATATTACGCTGTTTTGGCATCTAATTGGCAATCCCGAGGAGATTCCTTTAGAAGTGATTGGTGGTGAAATGTAGCTCAAAGCCGACATTTTTCTGTTGAAAGTTCGGCTTGTTCGGTGTTGAGTGCGATCGCCAACTCTAAATTACTCAACACGAACAAGCAAGTTTGGTATTCGGTGTTCAGCATTTGTCCCCAATCCCCAGTCGCCAATCCCTAGTCCCTCAAATCTTAAAATTCTTCCAAACCCAGTTTCAGAAAGCGTTCTATTACTGGATCGACTTCCGATCTAACTTCTATAACTTCTGTACTCGGCTCAAGTTCAATAATCTCACTATGCTGCTCAACACTTTGTTCTATGGGCTGAAAAAGTGGTTGCATGAGCTGTGGCTGTGGTTCATCATGCACAGGAATTGATGAAGCAGCCGGTAATAATAGTAACCTTGGTGTTGGCGGTTTAGATTTGGGCTTGAGTTGCCGAATTTGTACTGTTGCACCCAGTCCCATCATGGCACCAGCAACAGTATACATTGTGTTTTGATTCAAATATTGTGTGCCTAAATATCCCAGCCCAATTGCGGATACTGTAGCGGTGATGCTTCCCAGGATGATTTGCTCTTGTTTCAATGTTTTGCCCCTGATTTTTTGGTAGTTTTTACTTGATTACTCACTGGGTAGATGTAAGGTTAATCACAGCGATCGCTGTTGAAACACTACCTTAATTGCAAATAATCCTAGCAGTCAAGCAGTCTTCAAGGGGTGGGGGGAATGGGGAAGGGGGAAGGGGGAAAGGGGAAAGAGGGGGTTAATTTATAGTTGCAAATATGCGTTCAAAGAAAGTGGTGATTGCTGACCAAGCGGAGGTTGCGGCGGCGGAATCATAGCGATAACCGTCGTCACGCATGAAAGTATGTTCTGCTTCATATAAGAGAACTTGATGCGGGATACCAGCGTTGGTAATTGCTGTGATTAAAGTGTGACGGTCATTTTCTGGAATATGAGGGTCAAGGGTGCCAAATATCATGAGCATTTCGCCTGTGATTTCTGCTACGCGTGAGATTGTATCAGCGACTCCCTGACCTAATTTACCACTAGGAATGCCTGTAGGGTAACAACAAGCTACTGCTTTCATTTCACTTTCAAAGGCGGCGCGAAAGGCTAAGTGACCGCCAATACAAAAGCCGAGAGTGCCGATTTTTGTGGGAGCAACAGCACTGTCAGCTTTCAGAAAATCAATCACAGCACGAGTATCTGCATCATAAGCTGCGATCGCAGTGCGGCGTGCATTGTCATTACCCCGCATTCTCCCTAAATCATCTGGCTCAATCACATGACCAATGACTTCAGTGCGGTGAAAAATTTCTGGTGCTGCAACTACATAGCCAAAACCAGCCAGGTAGTTGACAAGACGAATCATTGCACCGCCTAACTGATAAATATCACTATAAAATACAATCCCTGGATAGGTTCCGCTGGGTTTGGGAGATGCGACATAAACGCGCATTAAACTGTCATCAACTCTTAACTCAACATTGCGTTTAACTATTTGCACTGGTTATCTCCACCATCAAAAATGCCTGGGTCACGCTAATTGTGGCAAACAAATTACCATGATTCTGTATTCAGGAAACCGCAATCACAGCATGGAAAATTAAGGCAATAATAGGGAAAAACTCTGTGATGCTCAAGCTGGTATCTTGATTTGTCATTTTTGCCGTAATTCTCTTAATTTGACAAAATGAGTGTTTCTATTGATACATATACTTTTAGTGCAAGCTTTATAAACTTATGCACATCCAAATCAAATACAAATACAAAAAATGTAAATTTGTGCCTCTTCTAATTCTGTAAAAGAGAATAGAAGGTACAATTAAGTTCACAAAGCCAATGGCTATAGGACTCAATAACCATGAGAATTAAGCAAATTTCCGTCAATGGCTTATTTGGAATTTTTGACCATGTGATTCCATTGAACATGGATGAAAGAATTACAATCATTCATGGGCCAAATGGTTTTGGTAAAACAGCAATATTGAGAATTTTAAATAGTTTTTTAAACTCGCAGTACTCTGACTTGATAGATATCCCTTTTATAAAATTTCAAGTTGAATTTGATGATAGTAGTAGTGTTGAAATTATAAAAAATGTCGATGATGGAGAAGATTATGATAATAATATTGTGTTTACTCTGTGCAAACCTAATTATGAGCAAGTATCTTATCAGGTAAAAACCCAAAAACCTAATAACTATAAACTCTCTAAAATAATTTATTCTGTTGGTTCAATATCGCAAAGAGAACAAGCCTATCCTCAAAAATATTCTGAAGAAATATGGTCTGCTTATAATGAGTTATTGCCTACAAAACTCAAATCAAAGGAAGAGCCTGATTGGCTGGATAATTTGAAGAAAAACATTCATATTCGTCTCATTGAATCACAACGGTTGCTTAACTTAGTTACTAATTCTTATTCCAAAGAAGAGCGTGAAACGCTACCAATATTGTCTACTGTGTCTGTCTACTCTGATGAACTTGCTAAACTAATGCAAGATAAATTTAAAGAATACGGTATAATATCTCAATCTCTTGATAGAACTTTTCCTTTGAGAGTGGTGAAGCACCAGCCATCTGCCGAGTTAACAGATGAACAACTTCGTCATCAACTAAACAAGCTTGAAGCAACACGTTCTCGCCTGATCGAAGTTGGTCTTTTGGATAAAGATGAAGATACAGAATTTCAAATCCAGCCTCAAGATATAGATGAAAGCACTAAAAATGCTTTGTCTGTATATGTTGGAGATGTAGAAAAAAAGCTGAGTGTTTTTGCTGAAATAGCCAACAAAATTGAGTTATTAAGGAAAATTATTAATAATAAGTTTGCTTACTCTTACAAAGAGATAAATTTTAGTAAAGACAAGGGATTTATTATCACAACAAGTTATAACTCTCATGTATCTAATTCAAAATTGCTTTCACCAACAGATTTGTCATCTGGTGAGCAACATGAACTAGTTCTTTTATATGAACTACTATTTAAAGTGCAGCCTAATTCTTTGGTCTTAATTGATGAGCCTGAATTATCTCTTCATGTAGGTTGGCAAATTCAATTTTTAAAGGATTTACAAGAAATCACAAAACTGGCAGATTTAGATATTATGATGGCTACTCATTCACCAGATATCATTCAGGATCGCTGGGATTTGACAGTTGAACTGAAAGGGCCAGAAAAGTGAGAGATTTTCTTTCAGTTGACCGTGATGCCAATAAAATTAGATTACTCAGAAGTACTCATTCAGGAACTTTTTTATTAGTAGAAGGTGGTTCAGATAAAACTTTTTACGAGCGCTTTGTTGATCCATTAGCTTGTAAGCTAATCACCGTTTCGGGAAAGCCATCGAGTAAACTGCGTGTGATTGCTGTGCTGGAAATTTTAGAGAAATCCAGTTTTCTTGGAGTTCTAGCAATTGTGGATGCAGACTTTGATCGTCTTAGTTCTTCGCCACACAGCAGTTCTAATCTACTTCGCACCGATACCCATGATCTGGAAACTATGCTAATTCAGTCACCAGCATTGGACAAAGTAGTTGCTGAGTTTGGTTCGGAAGAGAAAATCAGTCAATTTAAACGAGACATCAGATTAACATTACTCGAAACTGCGATACCGTTGGGTTATTTACTTTGGATATCTCAGTGTGATAGTTTAAACCTTGCTTTTGACGGTATTATATTTAGCAGATTCATTAACGAGCAGACGCTGCAAATTGATGAACTTAAACTAATTCGAGAAGTGAAAAATAAATCACAAGCTTTCTCGTTGAAAGATGAAGAGCTACAACAACGGCTAAGTATAGAGAAGAACAAGAGCTATGATCCTTGGCAAGTTTGCTGTGGACATGACCTGGTAGAACTATTGTCACTCAGTTTACGCAAAACAATTGGCTCAAATAAAGCTGCTGATGTTGAACCAATCAGCCTTGAGCGTAATTTGCGTCTGGCTTATGAAGCAGTATATTTTCGTCAAACAAATCTCTATGTAGAGATTCGGTTATGGGAAAGTAACAATCAGCCATTTAAAGTTTTGCAAAATAATATATAGCGATCGCACTTTATACCGCCTGTTACACAATGTCATTATGAGCGATTGAGCGCATGGACTGACATTGTTAATGTATCGCCCTACATTGTTAATGTATCGGCTGAAAACAATATATGTAGTAGGGTGGCAAGGCTAAAATATTACAATAATTTTTCTTGTGGGGTGGACATCTTGTCCGCCCAGGACGGGCAAGATGCCATAGGTATCAACTTAACGTGAAACCCGCTCTTGTGCAAGGTTTCGCCCTCACCCCCAGCCCCTCTCCCACCAGGAGAGGGGAGCAAGAGATTCAATTCCCCTTCTCCCTGAGGGAGAAGGGGTTAGGGGATGAGGGCGCGAGCTATTTGTACAACGCCCAACACCCGCCCCGGACGGGCAAGATGCCCATCCCACAAGAGTTTTTTTCATGCGCTATTTTAGTCTTGTCGCGCCAGTAGCGTGCGTTACCGACGAAATATTATGCGTGAAAATTCAAGATGATGCCATCTTTTGCACGCATATAAAGTACTGGTGTAGCAAAGTCGCGTTGATTTAATCCGATTTCTTGAGAGATGGCGTTGCGGGTTGTTTGGATAGCAGCGTCTACGGGATAGCCGAGAGCCAGGGTGCGGTAAAATTCATCAGCAAAAATCTTGGCGGTGGTGTCAAAGATAGAATATTGCATCGCAACTACCGCAGGTATTCCCCGTTGTACAAGATTGGGTGCGATTCCGGCAAAGATTTGCTGTTCTGACACCTCTGCGCCTTTACAGGAATTGAGTACAGCTAACCCCAAGCTACGGTAGCCTAAGAAGAAGTTGGAGAAACTCTCTTCATCCATCAATTTAGCTTGCTTATTGTCATCTTCTAGGGCAATGTAGCCTTTGTTGTCTTTAAAAACACCATGCCCGATGAAGTGGAATATATTGTAGGGTTTTTCGCGCAGCTTTTGATTAATGTTGCGGGTGGTAGCTTCTTTGATAATATCTAATTCTATTTGACCTGCTTTGATGTGTGTTTCCAGCGCTGAGTTAATCAGCGTTGCTTCGCCAGTTGCGTCTAATGGAGCTAAGTCGGTAGGAGATGAAATGACGAGTAGCACTTTTAGGGGTAACTTAGCGGTTATGATATCGCGTTTTTGCAGGGGAACATCAATGTAGCGAGAAAGCACTGTTTGGATGTTGTTTCCTAAAAAGATATTGGTTTCTGCGTCATAAAGAAATTCCCAGGGGAGTGCGGCTAATTGCGGAGATTGAAATATTAAGCGCAAACGAACGCTTTCTTGATTTGCTTGTGCCCCTGCCATTGTGGCATGGAAGCGAGCGTTAATTTGGTTGGGAAACAGCGCTTGGTAAAGTTGGTTGCCTAATCTTTTGAGTAATTTATCATTTGTTTTGTTTAACTCAATCAGTTCTAAGGCTAGTTCAATTTCGTTCATGTCTAAGCGGAATTCACTCAAAGCCTCACCTTCTTTTGTTGAAGAGGCGCGAATTTGGTTATTTTTATCAACTAATATTTGAAAATCTTGGTATTTCATCGGCTTTGATTCTGTTTGAGTTGCGGTTTCGATTGAGGGGGAATGAAAAATTTCATGGTTATAAAATTTGTAACGCTCTTGAATCTTTGAAATTACATACTTTGCATCGTCTACCCCAGTTAATCGTAACTTCCACATTTCAGGAAGTATTTCAGAGCTACAGTTTTCTCCTAATGCTTGTGTGGCAGGAATACTCACCCAAAAATCTTGATCGTGCAAAGCCTGAATCAATGCTGTTAACGCTTGGCTATCTTTGATTTCTCCTAATGCTTGTGCGGCACTGCTACGCATCTGATAATCTTGATCGTGCAAAGCCTGAATCAATGGTGCTACCGCCTGGCTATCTTTAATTTTTCCTAATGCTTGCGCGGCAATTCTACGCACAGAAGAATTTTGGTCGTGCAAAGCCTGAATCAATGGTGCTACCGCCTGGCTATCTTTGATTTCTCCTAATGCTTGTGCGGCAATCCTACGCACATCAGAATTTTGGTCGTGCAAAGCTTGAATCAATGGTGCTACCGCCTGGCTATCTTTGATTTCTCCTAATGCTTGTGCGGCAATCCTACGCACATCAGAATTTTGGTCGTGCAAAGCCTGAATCAATGGTGCTACCGCCTGGCTATCTTTGATTTCTCCTAATGCTTGTGCAGCAATCCTACGCACATCAGAATCTTGATCGTGTAAAGCTTGAATCAATGGTGCTACCGCCTGGCTATCTTTGATTTCTCCTAATGCTTGTGCAGCAATCCTACGCACCCAAGAATCTTGATCATTCCAAGCCTGAATCAATGGTGCTACCGCCTGGCTATCTTTGATTTCTTTTAATGCTTGTGCGGCACTGCTACGTACATCAAAATCTCGATCGTGTAAAGCCTGAATTAATGGTGCTACCGCCTGGCTATCTTTGATTTCTCCTAATGCTTGTGCAGCAATCCTACGCACAGAAGAATCTCGATCTTGCAAAGCTTGAATCAACAGTGCTACTGCCTGGCTATCTTTGATTTTCCCTAATGCTTGTGCGGCAATGCTACGCACCCAAGAATCTTGATGATTCAAAGCCTGGATCAATGGTGCTACCGCCTGGCTATCTTTGATTTCTCCTAATGCTTGTGCGGCAATGCTACGCACCCAAGAATCTTGATGATTCAAAGCCTGAATCAATGGTGCTACCGCCTGGCTATCTTTGATTTCTTTTAATGCTTGTGCGGCAATGCTACGCACCCAAGAATCTTGATCGTGCAAAGCTTGAATTAATGCTACTACCGCCTGGCTATTTTTGATTTCTCTCAGGGCTTCTGCCACACGACTACGCACATCAGAGTCTTGATCATGCAAAGCTTGAATCAATGCTGCTACCACCTGGCTATCTTTGATTTTTGCTAATGCTTCTGCCACACGACTACGCACCCAAGAATCTCGATCTTGCAAAGCTTGAATCAATGGTGCTACCGCTTGTCTATCTTTGATTTTTCCTAATGCTTCTGCCGCACGACTACGCACCCAAGAATCTCGATCTTGCAAAGCTTGAATCAATGGTGCTACCGCTTGACTATCTTTGATTTCTCCTAATGCCCATGCGGCAGTTATACGCACATTAGCATCTTGATTTTGTAGTCCATTAGTTACAAATGCAAATCCGTGCCCAGAGCGCGTGCTGCCTAAAAACTCCATTTTGATCGCTTCAGAAACTTCTAACTCTAGAATTAAATCAACAGTTTTCTTCTGAAACTCTGGCTTTACCTCTCCTGCTAACCTTGCTCCTAACTCTAAATCCACCTCTAGAGCTAACTTCACCACGCCTACTGCTTGCGCTTCTTTCTCCACTAAAGCCAACATTAGCGCTAAAGGTTCTGTCCACTTTAAATAATTTAGATAATCCCGCTTCAACTTTTCATTACTAATATGGGGAAGCTTCTGAAGTAGGCATTCCGCAGCGTAGTATTCCTGAAGCAGCTGGTGGCGAAACTCTATTTTTTCATTGCTACTAATTTGAATTAAATGATGCTTGAGTAAATCTTTCAGCAATTCTTTGGCGCGAGTAGGCGGATAATCAACTTTCCCTTCCAGAAACTTTGTCAAAATTTCTTCCGCCTCAAGCCTATCAATGATGACTCGCAATTCTGTTGGCGTTTCTCCTTGCATCATGGTGAAAGCCAATGCTTCCAATGACTGCTTCCACCAGCCGCGCAACTCCTCAACTAATCCAACATCATCTTTAATTTTGCCGACATAAAATTGCGTAAACTGTCGAAACACCAAACCTAAATTCGGCGGTATATTGTTTGTTTGTTGAAATAACTCACACAGCATCCACAGCAGCAAGGGCGTTTCCCCAAAGGAACGCAATCTTTCACCTAAACGCTGTAGCATTTCCTCACCTGTTTCCGGCAAATAGGCGCGGATAAACTGCTGCATCTGTTCTTCGGTTAGGGGTTGCATTTCCAGCTTTTGCTCAATTCCCAAATCGCCACCTACGCCCAAATCTCGCGTAGTAAAAATCATGGGGGTTTTGGGGTGATTTTCCCGAAAAGTTTTTAAATCTCGCCTTGCTTCTTTATTGGGTAACTCGTTTACCCCATCCACAAGCAGCAAAAATTGCCGGTTACGCAACAAGGTTTTGATTTCTACATCTAGATATAATCCATGTCGGTGCAAAAAATTTTGGATCAAATCCATCACTGAAGTTGTGTATTGTCGCAACTCCAACAGCACGGGTATGCACCCCGAATCGCCTAAATATTTTGCTTTCTCTGCTTCTTCCAACAATAGCCGCGCTAACGCCGTTGATTTGCCTGAACCTGGTTTACCTACAAGTAATACATGATTCTCTGCATATTTACGTAACCCTTCCTGCACTGGTAAGCGTTCTGTTTTCTCCTGGGTGTCATCTCGTTTGTCTTGCTTTGGCGACACTGTTGCTACCATCAAGCCCTCAAACGGTGAGTTTTGTCTACGCCCTTCTACATCTGTAATGGTGTACTTTTCCCACCAACATTGGTAAGTGTGGCAGACAGATTGTAGGTATTGTTGAAAATCAGCGTTCATGCAGGAAGTTGACCGAGCAAGGGCTAAAATTGTTGCTTAGGCTGTATGAATAATTAGTATAAGGTCAAATTTTAGTCTGTCCGAAAGCAGCGTAAGGGCATGGCAATGGCAGTTGGTGTCAACTTAACGCGAAACCCGCCTTGTTGCAAGGTTTTTGCCCTCACCCCCAACCCCTCTCCCGGTGGGAGAGGGGAGCAAGAGATTTAATTCCCCTTCTCCTGGGGGAGAAGGGGTTAGGGGATGAGGGCGCGAGGTATTTGTATAACGCCTGCCCTATATAGCTTTTAGCTTAATGTCATAATTAACGCGAAACGGTATTACACCAAAGCTAATGCAGTCTAAAAAATGAGCGATCGCACTTTATACCGCCTGTTGCACAATGTCATTATGAGCGATCGCATCACTTCATGCATTACACAATTAGATCCCCCAAACTTTGACAGCGATAATTAATACATCGGTCAGTAATGCGATTACGTCGCTCAGTAATGTGATTACGTCGGTCGGTAATGCGATTACGTCGCTTAGTAATGTGATTACGTCGGTCGGGAATGCGATTACGTTGGTCAGTAATGTGATTACGTCGGTCAGTAATGCCATTACATGAACTTGCAATCATGATCTCGCTGTTTCTTCGCTGATTTTATGAACAAATTTTATCTTATTGTTAAGTTTTTTAGAGAAATGGGCAGATTAAATATATAGTTCATCAGGTATGTATCTATGCCTCTTCCAGACACTACAAATCGGTTACGTCCTCAACAAATTAGTCAAGATGTTACCTCTTGGCACGGATTGCAAACAGTTAGCACCTACGATACAACTCGTACTGATGCAACTACTGCAAATATCCAGAAAGCTTATAAAGCTATGCTGGCGCAGCAACAAACAGAAACCGAGAATTTAACTATCTATCGGGCTGCGGCTGATGCTGCAAGATTGGCGGAATGGGAATTTCACAATGCCATCTTAGCAATGAAAGAAGTTATACGTGGACAATATGGCTCGGATAGCGATCAAGCACAAGCAGTGGGATTGAAGAAAAAATCAGACCGCAAGCGTCCCAGCCGCAAAAAGCCAGTTGCTACTAGTTAATTAATGAGAGCGATCGCATTTTGAGCAAGGATGCGATCGCCCTTATACATATCAATTGCAAAGGGTGGGGAAAGGGGAAAGGTTAAAGATACCAAACCTTTCTCCATTTCACCCTTCCCCCTTCTCCATATCAATTGCCAAGGGTGGGGAAAGGAGAAAGGTAAAAGGGGAAAGAGAAAATAAGTAACCACGCAAAATTAATTACAGTCATTGCGAGCGCAGCGTAAAGCTTTCGGCATAGCTTCGCTTAACGCGTAGCGTCTCGAAGAGAAGCAATCTCAACCCTTGCGATTGCTTCATTCCGCTCCGCTCCATTCGCAATGACATTGTGTAATTAATTTTGTTTAACTACTTACCAAACCTTTCCCCCTTCCCCCTTCCCCCTTCACCCACTTCCGGAGCAAGTCTAATCAATCCAAGCTTGCAGGTAATCGCGCAGAGATTTGTCCTGAACTTTTGCGACTACTTGTTGAGCTTGATCTGGTAGTTCTAAGGCAACATACTGCTTCACTAAGCGCGTGTATTGGCTACGGCGATCGTTATAATCAGGTTCTGGTGAATTCTCGTAACGATTAATTGTGCGGCTTTCTGGATCAGCGATTTGTTGCGCTACTACAAAGGCGCGATTGAGGTATGCAAGAGCATCTTGACGACGTTGCTGTAAAGCATAAATTCTGGCTAGTTCTAGTAGTGTTGTAGCTTGTCTATCTGGTAGCGATTCTGCTTCCACCACTGGCAATGCAATCTCAATGTTGTTGTTAACATTGATTTCATAGTAGATCGTATTGTAGACATATTCTAATAGCTGAGAAGTTGAATGAGCTTGAGCGATTTTGAAAGCAGCTAGATATTGTTTTTGGCTCATCAAATACTCTACAGTTTGAGCAAATAGACGAGAGCGATTTTCATCATCTTGTACTTGCTGGAGAATTTTGATTGCTTGTTGCAAGAAAGATTGTGTCTGTTCTGTTTCTCCTATACGCAAATAAGCTTGTGCGATCGCAGCTAGTGATAAGGCTTGATGCTCAATCACTGTGAGGGTTTGTGCTTGTGCAATTGCAGGTTGAATTAAGCTGGTGAATTCTGGGATTGTCGGTGCTTTCGCTGCGAGTTCTGCTTGGGTTAATATCTGATATGGTTTGATTAGGGTATTTTTAACTTGTTTAGCTACTGCAATTGCTTGACTCCATTGTTGATTATCGGCATAGGCGAGCGCAATTTCTTTCAACATCAGATTGCGTTCTTCTGTCCACAAATCACGATTGGCTTGTTTAGCTACTTCCAGCGCTTGAGCGAGATTTTGCGATCGCAGAAGTCCTTGAATTAGTTGTTGATACAAACCAGATTGATAGACAAAGTTGCTGGGGTTCTTCAGCTTCTTGAATAGCGCGATCGCTAAATTATATTCTTGTGCATTGATAGCAGCATTTAATAGTATGCCTTCCCCATCATTTAAACGCTGAATTTGTGCTAAAACCTGTTTTAACTGCTGGGGTTGTTTGGCTTTGGCGTAAACAATAGCAAGTGCAGCTAATACTGAAGCCTTTAGCCCATCATGAGTTAGTCGTTGAATTGCATTCAGCAGAATGGTTAGCTGACCTGATGTGTTGTAAATTTGAATCAGGGTTGCTTGATGGCTTTCAGCAGCCTCTTGTTTGGCTACCTGCTTCAGTGCTTTAGCAAACAGGCGATTACCCAGCCGGGGTTGATTATGAGTTGCCCAATAAACTGCTATTTCTCCTAAGCAAAAAGCTTGAAATTCTAATGTTTGAATTTTAGGGATGACAGCCTGGGCTAAATGCAAATCTTTTCGTTTAATTGCATCGCGTACCACTTCTATAATAATTGACTCAGGAGAATAGTCCTTGGCAACTTTTTCGGCTAATGCTATGGCGCGTTTTGGTTCACCCATTTGAAGATATAGCATGGCAATTGAACTCAGGGAATTACTGCGGCTAAAGGGTTCTTCAGCCGAAATTTGTTCCACAGAGGTTAAAGCTTGAGTGAGTAATTCTTGGGCTTCGGCTTTTTGTTGGGATGCTAGCCAAATTGATACTAATTGAATTAATTGTTCGGTGCGAGTTGTGGGATCGGGAATTTGTAGCGCTGCTGTAGTGGCTTTTTGCATGGCGATCGCTACTAGCTCACTGCGTCCCAAATTTTGATAAACTTTTGCCAGTTGCTTTAAATCTTGAACAATTACTCTAGGATCTTCATGAAAATTCAGTACAGATTGCTGAACTTTTTCTAGCCACTCAATCCACTTATCCTGCTCTTGGGGCGTTAATTTACCTAAAGGTTGAAGTATATAAACAATATCTGCATAACCCAAGAGATAAGAAAGCCAATATGAGCGTTGTTCGCTGTTGCTGAGGAGTGTAATATGATTAAGAATTTGATGATATTTTTTCAGTGCTTGGTCATAAATCTGGGTACGCACTAAATAACTGGCTTGCAGGATAGCTTCATTAATTTTCTCAGTAAGAACTCTTTGGTAAACTTCTGGGGAAATTTGAATATTAGATGTCATATTGCTTTGCTCCAAATTCAAAATTAATCCTGATATAGGAATCAGATTTGATTATTGAAAAAAATTCAGTAAACCTTAAATTGTAGGATGCGTTAGCAGAGAGTACGGCATCGACAAAGATGGTGCGTTACGGCTAAATTTCATTGTCTCTAAGCCCGAAATCCTTGCACAGCCGTAACACAATGCCACTTGCTACAACGCGGGGAACCCGCGCAACGCAGTGCATTGGTGTCAACTTAAGCTAAAAGCTATATAGGGTGGGCGTTGTACAAATACCTCGCGCCCTCATCCCCTAACCCCTTCTCCCGCAGGAGAAGGGGAACTAAATCTCTGGCTCCCTTCTCCCTGTGGGAGAGGGGCTGGGGGTGAGGGCGAAACCTTGCACAAGAGCGGGTTTCACGTTAAGTTGACACAGGTGAACGCAGTGGCTCCCCTACTTAATATTTACTCAATGGGATTGTTACTCAGCACTCAGCACTTAACAATCAATCCAAGCTTGCAAGTAATCTCGCAAAGATGCTTCCTGAACTTTTGCTACTACTTGTTGAGCTTTATCGAGTTGTTCTAAAGCAACATATTGCCTTACCAAGCGGGTGTATTGACTACGGCGATCGCTTTCATCATTTACCTCTATATATTCGTTAATTTGGATAACGCGACTTTCTGGATCGGCAATTTTTTGAGCTACTGCAAAAGCGCGATCGAGTAATGTAATTGCATCTTCATTGCGCCCCAGTTGCATATAAATTTTCGCGATCGCTAATAATTTTGTGGCTTGGATCTCGGGTACTGTTTCTAATTCCACTACTTGCAACGCCACATCAAAAGCGTAGGATGGAAGCGCCTGCTGGAAAATATTATGGTAAGCTAACCCTTGCCCATAAGAAACAGGATGAGCTTGCGCTATCGTTAAAGCAGCAGTGTATTGTCTTTGTTGAATTAGATAATTGACCATTTGGTCGAACAAACGACCCCGCATTTCATTATCTTCTACCTGCTGCGCTGTTTGAATCGCTTGTTCTAAGAAAGATTGTGTTTGTTCTGCATATCCTGCACGTAGATAAGCTTGAGCGATCGCAGCCAGCGCCCAGGCTTTTAGTTCAAGCTGTTTTAAGGCTTGTGTTTGTGCAATTACTTTTTGAATCAAGCTTGTGAATTGTTGCGGTGTCGTTGCTGTCGCTGCTAATTCTGCTCCTGTTAATACCTGATAGGGAGTAAAAGCGGAATTTTCAATTTCTGTCAGCACATCAATAGCTCGATTCCATTGTTGAGCATTAGCATAAGCGATGGCAATTTCTTGCAGACTAGAATTGCGTTGTTCTGGCCAAAACTTACCAGGAATCTGCTTTGCTAATTGTAGTGCTTTATCTATATCTGGCAATGCTAATTGTGCTGAGACAACTTGCCGATACCAATAAGGCTTTGAGTCAAAGTTGGCGTTATTCTTCACCGCATTTAAAATTGCGATCGCCAAATTATACTGTCTTGCATCTACAGCAAATTGCAATATATTGTTGACGTAACCAACATTATTAACAGCGGCTGCCGATTGAATCAAATCGGTGAGTTGGGCAAGAATTTTTTGTACCTGCTGCGGTTGTTTAGCTTTTGCATAAGCCACAGCAACTGCACCCAAAGCCAGCGCCTTCGATTCATCCTGAGTCAGTCTTTGAGCCGCATTCAAGCTAATAGTTAATTGCCCTGATGTCCTGTAAATTTGAATTAGTCTTGATTGGATATTTTGGGCATATTCTTCTTTAGCTACTCGTTTTAAAGCTTGGGCAAACAGACGATTACCCAATCGAGGTTGATTGTTAGTTGCCCAATAAACTGCCATATCTACTAAGGCGAGTGCTTGGCTTTCAGCTTCTTGAATTTTTGCTGTAACAGCTTGAGCTAAATGTAAATCTCTTCGTTTAATAGCATCCCGTACAACTTCTTGGCGAATGTAATTAGGATAAAATTCATTAATAATTTTGTCAGCTAATGACAAAGCGCGTCTGGCTTCACCCAATTGAATATATAGTGTAGCAATCGAGTATAAATGATCCCCTTGAGCGTAGGGATTATCACTCGGCATTTGTTCCACAGTCGCCAAAGCTTGAGATAATGCTTGTTGAGCTTGGGCTTGTTGTTGGAATTGCAGGCAAAATCTGGCTATTTGAATAAATTCAGTAGCGCGAAAGCCAGGATCGGAGATTTGCAGCGCTGCTGTGGTGGCTTGTTGCATAGCGATCGCCACCTGTTCGTTTCTCCCTAGAATGTAATAAGCTTCCGCCAATTGGTATAACTGTTGAGAAATGGCGGAACTACCAGTTTCAGCTAAACTCAGCAAATATTCCTGTACTTTCCCCAGCCACTCAACCCACTTATCTTGTTCTGCACGTGGGAGTTGAGTTAAGGGTTGAAAAATAGTCTGTTCATCTGCAATCAGACTGACAATTACATACTCCCGTTGTTCGTGGCTGGAGAGAAGTGGAATCTGACTGAGTATTTGATTGTATATATTCAGCGCTTGCTCATACTGCTGAACCTTGATTAATTGCTGTGCATCATTACTAGCATCATTAATTTTCTCGTAAATAACTGTCTGGCAAAGTTCTGAGCCAATTTGCACCGTAGATGTCATAGTTTGAGGTATTTGGTTTACTGCTTCAGGACTTACTACAACAAGCTCATCCACTTTTCCTCAAAAGTTCATCTGTGCAAATTATTAGATTTCTCGATGGGAATGATTAAGGGGAAGGGGGAAGGGGTAATGGGGAAGGGGTAATGAGTAATGAGTAATGGGTAATGAGTAATGGGGAAATTCACGGTAGGATGCGTTAGCGGTAGCGTAACGCATCCGCGAGGGGATTGGGGTTGGTGAAAAATTGTGCGATCGCATCTGCGAAACCTGCAAATGAGCTATAGTCTTGTGACAATATGGCAACTTCTAAACCTAATTTTTTCGCATTAGCAGCAGTATAAGGGCCAAAACAAGCAATTACAGAATGCTGATAATCAAATTTTGAGTTGACCATTGTTAAAAAGCTTTCTATTTCTACCGTACTGCTAAAAGCAATTACATCGATCATTCCTTGACGCAGTAAGTCTAATTCCACAGCATAAATATTTTTATCTAAACCAGCAGTTTGATAACTAGGTACACGAGTTACTTGCATACCTAACTTTTGCAACCCTGCAATAAAATTAGGCACAACATCCGGTTCTGGCATTCCCACTACTTCTGGAACTGGTGCTAGAATTTTTTTCTGGTGAATATCAGCAATTTTCGCTAATTCATTAACAATTCCTACTGGGCTAGATTCTGCCGGAATTACATCAACTCTGCGACAAAGAGATAATAATAATTCTGCATCTTTACCAATCGCACAAAGTTTGCAATTTTGCAACGCTGATAGAGAAATATTCAAAACATTCAAGCGTTGAAAAAATGCATTAATTCCATTTCTACTGGTAAATGCAATCCAATCAAATTCATCTATCCGCCTCAAAACAGCATCTAACTCAACATAATCTGTGAGTGAAGTAGTTTCGATAGTTGGCATCAAAAAAGGTAATCCACCTTTTTTGATGATTACCTCCGACAACCTAAAAGCATAACTTCTCGGCGCTGTCACCAGTATTCTTTTGCCATATAAAGGCAATTTTTTGTCATTTGTCATTTGTTATTTGTTATTTGTCATTTGTCATTTGTCATTTGTTATTGGTCATTTGTCATTTGTTATTTGTCATTTGTTATTGGTCATTTGTCATTTGTCATTTGTTATTTGTCATTTGTTATTTGTCATTTGTTATTTGTCATTTGTTATTGGTCATTTGTCATTTGTCATTTGTTATTGGTCATTTGTCATTTGTCATTTGTTATTGGTAATTGGTAATGGAAATTTCTCCCCTGCTTCCCCTGCTTCCTCATCTCCTTCATCCCCCATTACCCCTTCCCCCTTCCCCATTCCCCCAGTCCCCAATCCCCAATCCCTATTGCCAATTCCCCACCAAAACATAAGGTGCCCAATAATAAGGATGCGGTGGTAAATTCTTTAACTGAGGGAACGGTGGATTTTGCTTCAAAGATTCTAACAGCGATCGCTGGGCGTTTCTGAGTGCGTCTGCTTGTTTGACTCCTGGTTGTTTAAGGTCTTGGTAAAATTGACCCATGAGTTTGGTGGTGGAAGCATCGCCTACAGGCCAAAGAGTTGCTAGTGTACTACGGGCTCCAGAACGCACCGCCATTCCAGCTAAACCTAAAACTGCTCGCTCATCGCCAGTCGCAGTTTCACAAGCACTCAGCACAAGTAATTCTATAGCTCTATCTTGTCCCCTCAACAAAGTACTCAACTCATTAATACTGATACTTTTCGCATCCCCTGTAATAATAAAATTCCGTTGGGGATTAGAACTAAACAAACCATGAGTTGCGAGGTGAACTACAGGGAAATTTGATTGCAATTGCTTTTGAATAGTTTTGGCGGTGAATTCTTGATTTAGCAGTTTTTTAGAACTAGGAAAGGTTTGTTTAATTTGGTCTAATTCCTTGGGGACGTTCACCAATGCTGCAAAATATTCTCCTTGGACTTTCAGTTGCTCGCTCACTCCTGCGGCTAATACTTTTAGCGGTCTCCTTTGCAATTGTTTCGGATTAATTAATTGCAAACTAGGAACCAAGGCTACACTATATTTCTCAATTAAATAATTCTGTCCGTTGTAAAGAGCAGCTATTGGTACTCGCTGCAATCTGCCATTTAAGACAAATACTAAAGTTTGAATTTGGTTTCTATCTAATTCTGCCTCAAAAGGTTTAATCAGCCAGTTATAAACTTCGCCAAATATTGGTAATAATGTTTGCAGATTATCTTGGAATTCCTTGGGGTCGGGGTTAGAAGTAAAGACAATATTTCGCGCCGAAGTATTGATACTCGCGTTATCTAAATTATCGTAAAGCTTATCGAGAGTTTCATTAACTTTTTGTTCGCTGATGGGAATTTTGACTTCCTGCAAAGATTTACCCGGTATCGAAGCGATTACTTCTAAGCGGTCAGGCAAAACTATGGGATAGATAACAGCTGCGTGGGGGTCAATATTATCAATTTGTACCGCGACATTTGTAGTTTCAGAGCAGGGGTCTTGAAAGAAGTTATCGAGTTCTGCTAGTTGCAAAGATTCTATGACTCTGCGGGCTAATTCTAAACGTTCTTGGGGTTGTTTAGTGGTTGATTTTTGCTCTTTAAGTCCTGCATTAGAGACGATGAGAGAATTTAATTCTTCAGCGCTGAGATTAGATTGCAAAAGCAAATCTACTAATTCCACATAAACAGGTTTGACTTCTTGGATAAAGTCAAACTGTACATCTTGGTTATTAGCATTTAAATCGCTACGCAGAGATTGCAAAGTACTAAAAGCGGCGGTGTAAGCTGCGATCGCACCTTTGGGATCTCCTTGGCTGCGTAATAATCTCCCTAACTGAGATTGCCAAAGATAAGTAACTTCCCGCGCATCACCGTTAATATTTTGTTCTTGGGCTAACATCAGCGCTTGTTGGGTAAGTGTTGTAGCCTGGCTGAATTTTCCTTGCTTTTGATACAGTTTACCCAAGTAGCCCAAAGCGTAACTTTCAGCTTGCCGATCCTGGAGATTACGCGCTTGTTGCAGTGCAGCATTTAATACTGGTTCAACTTTGTCTAATTGTTCGCTTTGCATCAAAGATTCGGCAAAGTTGATTTGGGCATAAATTGCAGCGCGACTGGGAGGAAGATTACCCAATTGCGATGCAATTTCACCTTGCAAAGCTTGTGCATCTTGGTTTAACGGTAACCGCAACTGCGAGAGAAAATCTTGCGCCCGTTGAATTAAATCAGCTTCATTAAATCTCGTCCAAGAACCGATACGGCGTTGCGTCTGTTCGCCCCACCATTTTTGAATATCTAGTAATAATTGAAGGTGATTTAGTTGAGCTTGAATTTTAGGAATTGCTGGGGCTGATGCTAATTTTGCTCCTTGGCTATAGTAGTTAAAAGCTTGCTGATAAGGTGCTAGTGCATCCGCCAGAGATTTGCGATCGATAATTTCCGTAACTGCATCATAATCCCAGCGATCGCGGCTTTGGTTTCCTAATAGGCGTTGAGTATTTCCTAAACTCAGCAGCACCCCACTTTTAGCAGGTGATTCTCCCATTGCGGATAGACTCAACTGCAAAATTTCTTGTGACTGTTGTAAGAATCCCTGCTTGCGGAGAATATCACCCAGGCTATGTAAACCAATTCCTTGAGTAAGAGACAAAGAACCTTGTTGTTGAGCAAAGGTTTTTTGAACTTCGTCGATTTGATTGGGACGACAATCTGGGTTTTTAATTGCTAAAGCTTGCAATACAGTCTTACAAGCGGTGGGATAAAGCCCCAAATCTTGCAAAGCCTGAGACTTATTGATCAGACTCTTACTCATCCCCTCGCGATCGCCCACTTTTTGATAAGCCTCAGCCGCCCTTTGCCATAACTTCGCTGCTGCTTCTAATTGTCCCGCATTGTAGCGCTGTTGCCCTTCTCGAGCTAGGTCTAGGGCTGGGGATTGGGGGGACTGGGGACTGGGGACTGGGGATTGGGTAATGGGTAATTGGTAATTGGTAATTGGTAATTGGGTAGTCGATAATTTTTCTAGTTCTTGGGAGTTCCTAAGTTGTTGACTACCAGAATTTGACCAAGCAGGAATACTCAAACTAGATAACAAGCCCAATAAAGCCGAAAGTATAAAAACTAATAAACGACGATATTTTTTATAAAACATAGTTTTGTTATTTGGTATTTATTATTGGTTATTTCCCCTTTCCCCTTTCACCCTTCACCCTTCACCCTTTCCCCCTTCCCCCTTTCCCCCTTCCCCCTTTAAAACGCTTTATACTCCAATTGAAAATACAACCCATTGTCTTGCCATGTGCGCTTGTCGGTATCAATACTCACTAAAGGAATCCCCCAATCGAGGCGGGCTGTAAATTTATCGCCCATTTGCCAGAGTAAGCCTAATCCTAAGCCTGCGAGTGTGTTGGGGCTGGAGTTTTCTCTGCCTGTATTCCATACAGTACCGACATCGATAAATGGGGCTACTTGTAAAGTTCCTTGCACTTGTGGGAAACGGGCGACGGGTAAACGCAATTCGGCGGATGCGAAAATGCCGTTATCGCTGAGTAATGTATCTTGGCGATAACCGCGCACTGTTCCTTGTCCACCTAAACTAAATTGTTCAATGGAAAGTAGAGAGTCACTGGCTAATTGCACATTAGAACGTAACAATAATGTGGGTGCGATCGCACCTTGGGTTGAGGGTGTACCAAGGAGGCGTAAATATATCAGCTGTCCCCGCCAGAGAAAATATCTACTATCTGGTTCGTTATTATTAATCGTGGCATCAAAAGCCCCAATCCCAACGTTAAACTCGGAACGCGCGGCTAATACTTCTTTCCGGCTGCGTTGTAGCCATTCTTGAGCAAAACTCAATTCGCTGATTCGCGTTTCTCCTTGATCGTTAGCACCAGGAAATAGGGGAAACTTTACACCTTGAATCGAAGAAAAACTTTCCCTTCTGGCGGCTGAGAAACTAAGTGTCAGTTCTTGACTGAATTCTGGTGTCGCCCTTTGGATGACGGGTTGACGATAAGTTAGTTCAAATTCCCGCGAATTCACCTCAATATCCAAATCATTGAATGGCGGTTCCACGATGCGGTTGTCTGTGATGCGGTAGTTAAAGCCAATGGTGCCATTGCGAGCATTTATAGGTATAGTGTAGCCACCTTCATATTGATTGCTACCATCGGTATTACTGTAGGAGACACTCAACTTATCTCCTATTCCCAGCAGGTTAGCTTCTGATAAGGTGATACCACGCTCAAAACTACCGACGCTGGGGTTGCGATTATTATTGAGGTTGACTTGGGCATTAAATGTTCTGGCACCTTTGACATTTACCGCCAAAGAATTCACACCAGGCCTAGTACCAGCAGTTAATTCCGCATCCAAACTCTCAATTAAAGGATTGAGTTGCAATATTTGCAAAGCTTCCTGTAACTGATTGATATTCAGAGGTTTTTTTGCGCCTAAAGCAATTCGACTGCGAATATAATTTGGGTTCAACCGTCCTTTCGTAACGTTGACTTGAATATCTTCTAAACTGCCTTCCACCACCTGAATTTTGATGATTCCAGAACGGAATTCTTGACTCGGTATGTAAGCACCAGAGGTAATGTAACCCTTTTGGACATACAGTTGAGTGATTTGATTCGCCGCTTGCAGAAGTTGGGCAAAGGCGATGGGTTTATTGGTAAAATCTGCGATCGCCTGACTTAATTCTGCTTGGCTAAATGCTGTATTCCCCACAAACTCAAACTGCTTCACTGTGATATTCCCCGGAATATCACGCACTTCATCGGGTGATGGTGGCGCTGTGGGTGGTATTTGAATCGGTGCAGGTTTTGGTGTTGGCGGTAGAGGCTGAGGTGGTGGTAGTTCTGGCGGCTTTGGCGTTACAGGCTGTGGCGTTACAGGATTAGTTGTTTGTCCCAGCACAGAGGTTGTCTGATGTAGTAGAGTCACCAGCACCATTAAGGAAAGATACGGAGATAAAGAAAATTTCGGTTTCCTCACACTCGCACTCAATGGCAGTTTTTGACAACGGTTAACAGATGACGTACCACCTGAGATCAATGGAAACAACATTGGTAATTCAATCCCTTTCCCCTTTTTCCCTTCTCCTTTTCCCCCTATTTCTCCCCAATTCTGTTTAATTTGCATGGCAGTTAGATGAAGGTAATCCAGAACTATAGGGACTAGCAGATGGTGCTTGACTGGCGAGAACTAATACTCCTTGGCTATTGACATACCAACCGCGTGCTGGCTCTGGCAGTTGTGCAGTACGATTAACTTCTGTAGCAGCGCTAGGAACAGCAGGTTCAAAACTGACTAAAGCTCCACTACTGAGGGCTTCACTGGGACGGGGTGGTAATCCCCCACGTCCAGTAATCGTAAATTCACTCCGCGCTTGTCTGGCTGTGGCTCGACAAGCTTGTGCTACCACCTGTTCTGGTTGCGCTACTTCTTGGGGAATATCCACAATTTCAAAGTTACTTTCTGCTTCTGGTGTAATAATTGTGATTTCACCAGCTACCCCCAGTGCAGAACTGGCACTAATCTGGCATTCTGGACAGGCAAATAACCCTCTGGTGTTGATGCTAATGTTTCCCCCCCTACCCTGAAAAGCATCGGCGGTAATTTTACTACCTTCTAGTAGCGCCACGAAGTTAGCCGGACTAAAACCAGTAATGGTAATGTTACCCCCATTACCACTGCCACCTGCGGTAGCAGATATCTGGCTGTTATGGCGCATCAGCAAAGTTCTCGTTTGCAGGTTGATGTTGCCACCTTCACCAGATGTAGTGGTTGCAGAGATGGTGCCTTGATTATCTAAAAAGATGGAGTTAGCGACAACTTGCATATTACCTGCATTGCCAGGGCCTAAACTTTGTACGTCAATTTTGGCACCATCTCTCACAATCAGTTTTCCGGTAGATATGCTGACATCACCAGACGCACCTGTCGCTGGTAGTTCGGGTAAGTTAGCACGTCCCGCCGCCGCTGAGATACCACCCAGCACTAAATCGCCAACTTTGGTGCCGCTAAGTTCAATTGACTCTGAGGCGTTGACAGTTAATGTTCCCCCTTTCCCTGCACCCAAGGTAGCAGTTGATGCATCTGCCCCATCACGCAGAATCAGTTTCTTAGTAGAAATCGTTAAGTCGCCGGAGCGAGATGCGCTAAACCCTGTAGTACCCAAACCGCTAGGAAATCTCGCATCAGGTAAAATACCAGCAATTTCTACAGACTCAGTGGCATTAACTATGACATTCCCCCCAGTACCACCAAAGGGAATCACACCAAATGGCAGGGAACTGCCTGTATTACTACCAATTACTCCATCTTCTACAAATAGTTTGCCTGTATCAATTCGCAAATCGCCGCCCTGTCCTGTACCAAAGGTAGTGTTAGTGTAGATCCCTGTTAACAATGCCGCACCGGGTGGCGTTCTCTCTATTTGCACAGAATCACTGGCTTTGATCAATACATCCCCACCTGCACCATTGCCTAAGGTGGGACTAACAATTGTACCGCCATCTTGCAATCTTAACTGCTTGGTATCAATGATAATGTCACTAGCTGTACCAGTACTGCCACGGACATTTCCGGTTTGAATAGCAGAACCATTCACATCTACAACATCGCTGGCGCGGATATTGACGGTTCCTCCTATTCCTGAGGTGAATGTGGGACTAAAGATAATCCCGCCATTCTGCATCTTGAGGGAGCGAGTCTCTAGATTGAGGTTACCAGAAGTACCTGCACCCACAGAGCCAATAAATATGCCAGTGCCTCTATCGGTGGGTTTCAGCGTTCCTAATAAAGCTCCCACCTGAAAAGTACCTTGGAACTCAGCAAATCCAGTACCTACTATGTCGATAGAGTCAGCAGCGCGGATATTGAGGTCTCCACCTTTACCTTCACCATAGGTAAGTGCAGAGAAAAACGAGCGATCGCTCATTTTTAATTTACCTGTATCAATCGTTAAGTTACCGGCTGCTCCTGCACCTAAATTGTCACTAGATATCTGGCTGCTACCAGACATCTCTAAGGTATCTTTGACTTTTAAATCAATGGTGCCACCTTTACCCCCAGTAGTTACTGCGGTAATGCCACCTTGATTATTCAGCGAAATTGAGTCAGCATTGACTCGCAGCGTCCCTGCATCCCCTGAACCATCATTCCTCACAGTCGCTTGTGCCCCATCTGTAACTGTGAATCTTCCTGTGTTAATTGTTACGTCTCCCGATGCCCCACTGGGTACAGGCGGCACCCTTAATAACTGTTGCAAAGTGGGATCGACAATATTTGCAGAGGAGATAATCAAACTAGGATTGACAGAGCCGGAGACTTTACCACTCAAATCTACTGACTCTTTCGCATTAATGGTAATGCTGCCAGCTGGGCCACTTGCTAAGGTCGAAGCATCAATTCTGCCGCCATCTTTGATGACTACACGCTCGGTATTAATTGCCACACTACCTGCCTTGCCTGGGCCAGCAGTGCCAGCAGAAATGGCGCTGGGTGTAAAAACACCTGGTGCAACACCAATTAACTCCACTAATTTATCAGCATTTATATTGACATTCCCACCAGAACCAGTACCACCAACTGTTACTGATGTAATCGTCCCTCCAGATAAGGCACTCAATTGTGTGGTTGAGATTGTGAGTCTGCCAGCATCACCAGCACCAAAAGTTGCCGCAGTAATATTAGTAAACCGACTAAGGTTAAAAGGTGAAAAGCCAATTACCTGCACAGATTGATCGGCATTGATATTAATATTGCCACCGGGAGCTGCCGTGTAGGTAACCGCAGAAATAGCAGCACCATCTTGAATGACTAGGCGCGGAGTGAAAACATTAATATCTCCGCTTTTACCAGCGCCCAGAGTTTCGGTAAATAAGTTGCTAGAGATTTGCCCATTGGTGGTAGTACCCACTAATGTTAAGGAATCAGTAGCTTTCACATTGATGCTACCAGCTGATTGCGTTCCTTGGGTTTGAATTAATACTACCGAACCGTCGCGAATACCAATGTTGCGTCCCTGCAACTGAATTGAGCCGCTACCAGGGCCGCTAGTATCAGCTAATGCTTTTTGAGATAAAGAAATATCCCCAAAATTGCTCACACCTTGATAACCTAAATTCCAGCCTTGAGCATTAGGATTGAGGCTGACTAGACCACCTGCGACGCTACCTAAATCAATGCGTCCGCCTTCAGCTGTCAGTGTACCACCCTCGGAAATAATTCCTCCGCCTACCAAAGCTAATGTATTACCAGGTTTCACTTTTAAGCCATTAGTAGCGCCCCTAGTGAAGGGCGAGAAAATGGGACTTTGCAGTGAGATATTATGTCCCTGTCCTTGCAGTCTAATAGCTGCCGGATTTTGCCCAAATTGCAAACCCACTGGCACGCTAATTGTTAGTAACGGGGGAGTGGCAATATTTTTAGCACCAAATTCTGCACCATCAGCAAATTTGACACTCTCCGCCGTACTTGCCAAAAATGAACCCCCAATATTCAGTTGGGCATTGGCACCAAAATTAATCCCACTGGGGTTAATCAGGATAAAATTTGCACCATAATTTTCTCTGATTAAACCATCAATATTAGAAATTGAACCACCTGTGACGCGGTTGATGATGTTAGTAATGTTATTTAAATTTGTGTTGTTATTGAAAAAAGCCTCGCCGCCAGTGGGTACAGAAAATTCCCGAAAGCTATGGAAAAGGTTGCTACCTACTTGCGAACCACCAGTAATTTCATAGATGTTACTAGCAGAACCAGAAATATTCACCTGAGTACCAACGCTGCTATCTGCAGAAATTTGTGCAGAGGCATAGTCAGCAGCAAATACGCAGCACAGGTAAACACTACAGGTAATCAAAATTTGGCGAGGAACTTGTTTCATTTTCTACAGAGGAGAATAAACCCCACGTAAACTTTACTTAAAATTTACTTAAAGCTTTTTTTAGGTTGAATTTCAGTAAATTCAACTAAAAAAATAATAATATTGAGTCTATATGCAACTGTAATTTTCGGTCAAGAAAGGAAGTCAGTAAAAATGAGCAAAAACCACTCTTGGTTGACAATGGGAACAGTT
This sequence comes from Tolypothrix sp. PCC 7601, assembly GCF_025677855.1. Lineage (NCBI taxonomy): Bacteria > Bacillati > Cyanobacteriota > Cyanophyceae > Nostocales > Tolypothrichaceae > Tolypothrix > Tolypothrix sp. PCC 7601. The sequence continues at coordinate 4,366,568 of NZ_CP064879.1, read as the reverse complement.
CCGCTTTGGGCTTTAGGAGCAGTAGCGGCCTTCTCTGTACCCAGTACAGCCACCAGCACAGTAGAAGTTAGCTGTCGGAATGATGGTAGTACTCCTACGGTAGTTGTTACTTTACTTCAAGAAAACACTACTAAAGAACACACTCTTTTTAAATTTCTGCCCCAATATTTCTCTGACGAAGATGCTCTAAAAACCTGTCAGAACGCAGCTACAAATTTACAGGCTGTTTATGACAAAGGCACTTCTCAATATTTGACAACTGACAAGCTCAATGGTCAATCTACCGTGTGTGCCGTAGCCCGTAGAGGTGTTGGTTGCGATCACTATAGTGCCCAGCTTTTATTTACTTTCCAACCTACAGATAACCCCTCTCAAGCTCTGTACGCCATTTTAGGTAATGATTTCAAGCAAGTACAAGCTCCTGATGTGCGGACTATTAGCCGTATATATACGGATACCAAACCTTCTTGGTGGCCATTTAAATAATTTCCCTGTGGCTTGGATAATTTGCAGTCAAAAATAATACTAGTCTTTGTTTTTACAGGTTCGCACAACTATCACTACAGGGAACTTCCAAATAAAAAATAATCAATTGCTGCCTTGAGCAGGGGGAACAGAGGATGCAGAGGAGGAAGAAGACTATATTATGGCTTTCGCTCTGAACACTGGATAATTTAATTTCTGGAAGCCCCTTGGGAGAAGATTCAAACTCCTTCCAATTGTAAGTGCTGTAGGTGTAAACCCTTGTTCTCTTCTGCCTCCTGCCTCCTGCCTTCAGCTTGTCAAACCACCAAGCTATCGGCAATTTCTCTTGCCTTGCTCTGCGGCTTCGTAATTTGGTTGCAGCTTTAAAGCTTGATCAAAAGCCGCGATCGCTTTTGTTGGTTGGTTAAATTCACAAAGGCTCAAGCCTAAGTAATACCAAGTTTCGGCTTTTTGGGAATTGCTCAGTTGCGGACGCTCTAGCATTAAATAAAATTGCCCGATCGCTTGATCGTCCCGTTTTAATCCTTGTAGCGCGATGCCTTTACCCCGCAAAGCTGTAAAGTATTGGGAATTATACTTTAATGCTTGGTCGTAAGCATTCAACGCTGCTTGGTGGTCTTGTTTTTGAGAAAAAGCCTTGCCTTGATAACTAAAGGCTACTGATAACTCTTTAGCATGGGATTCTTGTCCTTCGGCTTCTTGCAGCTTTTTCAACATCTCAATTGCTTGGCTAATGGCGGTAATTGCTGCGTCTGGCTGCTTGAGTGCGAGGAGTGAGTCAGTTTTATTTACCCAGAAAACCGGATCTCTGGGGTTAAGGGCAATAGCTTTATCAAAAGCTGCGATCGCTTGTTCGTATTGCTTGAGATTATATAGGGCTTCGCCACGGCAATTCCAAGCATAAACAGCGCTTGGTTGAATAATCGTAGCTGTGGTGCAGGATTCTAGCATTTGCTTGTAATCTTTCATCCCTGCTAAGGCATAGCCCCGATTAGTCCAAGATTGATAGTAGTTACTATCGATTTTTAACAGCTTGTTGTATTTGGCGATCGCTTCTTGATATTCTCCTTGATGCAATAAATCATTACCGCGTTTAAAAATCGTTTCTACTTCTAGCCACTTAAACACATTTAACCCAAACAACATCAAGCCGGAACCACATACCATCAAGGCAGCTATTCCTAGTAAAGCCCATAATTTTTTCTCTCCCCGATTCTCAGAAGCAATGGTAGTTTTAGCAGCACTAAAAGCCGTAACTGAGGCGGTAGAGTTGGATGTGGAATTGGATAGAGCTGTTTTTGCCATTGCGGGATGGAGAATGTTCTCTAATTCCCTTTCTATCCACTGGCGGTCAAATACTAATTGATAAATTCGATTCGCCACTCTTAACTTATCTTGCTGTTGCACTATTAACCCCAAATTCAGGAGTTCGGCTTCTTCTGGACTGCTATTAGCCAGGATTTCTCCCTGTTGCCAAATTTGTTGGTATAGCTCCAATAAAGATAAGGGATCGAATTCCTGATTAGCAATAATGCTGTCACGAATTGTTTGTAAATGCTCAGATGCTATCTGATTTTCCCAATTATTAATCAAGTGGGTTTGGACTAACTGCTGCACCTTGGTAGCTTCTGCACCAGCCGGAATAAAAGTTTCGGTTTCTGACAGTAATCGGCACAGTTTTTCAGTCAGAATTTGTTGAGCATCTGTCCAGTACAGGACTTCTGAAAGCAAATCTGTTGGCGAACTGGCTTTAGCATCTAAATTAAATAATTTAATGGTATTGAGGCTAAACAGTCTTAACTTAGCTGATTCTTTTTTAATCCAATAGGCATCAAACACGGATTTGTAAATGCGGTTAGCAACTTTCAGCTTGCTATGTTGTTTCGCGATCAATCCCAAATTTAACAGTTCTGTTTGTTCTGGACTGTCTATGGTGGCTACCTCGCCCTGCTGCCAAATTTGTAAGTAAAATTCCAGCAGTGCTAAGGGGCTGCATTGCTGATTTTTGATGATGCTGTCACGAATTTTCTGTAAATGTTCCGCAGCTATTTTTGTTTCCCAATTATTAATTAAGCGGCTTTGTACTAGCTGTTGCACTTGTTCGGCTTCTGCACCTTGGGCAATAAATTCCTGGGAATCAGACAGCAATTGACAAACTTTTTGTGTGAGTAATGGCTGACCCTCTGTCCAAGATAAGACTTCTCCTAAAACAATATCAGGACAGCTAGCTCTTTCTGCTAATTTAAATAATTTGATCGTGCTGCGGCTAAACAGTTTTAATTTAGCTAATTCTTGCTGAATCCAGTTATCATCAAAAACCAACTGGTAAATGCGATTAGCAACTCTGAGTTTGTGATTTTGCTTAACTACTAATCGCAACTGCAAAAGCTCAGTTTGTTCTGGAGTGTTATTCGCCTCAACTTCACCCTGCTGCCAGATTTGTTGGTACAGTTGCAACAGCAATGAAGGTTTGCATTGCTGATTTTTGAGAATGCTGTTGCGAATTGTCTGTAAATGTTCAGCTGCTACTTGCGTTTCCCAGTTGTTAATCAAGCGGGTTTCTACTAGCTGTTGTACTTTTGCCGCTTCTTTTCCTGTTGCAATAAAATCGTCGGACTCGGCAATTAATCGACACAGCTTTTGGGTAAGAATGGGCTGGCCATTAGTCCAATAAAGCACTTCTGTCAGCACTGCTTCTGGAGAAGCAGCTTTTTCTTCTAATTTGAATAATTTAATTGTGCTGCGATTAAACAGTCTTAATCTTGTGAATTCCGATTCTGCCGAATGCGGATCTAAACCTGATTGAGAAACGTAATTCGAGGTGTTCAGGTTATTTTGTGCCTCCCCTCCTGGCAAATGCGATCGCTCTATTTGCTCTGGAGAGCTATTTGTGGATTCTTCTCCCTGTTGTTGTGCTTCCAAAACCAGATGCTCCAGAAAAAATTTGATTGTATTTGGTTTCAGCCAACCCTTAAATATAGCTAATTCGCCAAAGCGCAATCCTTTATGTGGTTGTTCTGCAAGGATAGTGACGATTTGCTGCTCATTTAACAACCCAGCGTCTTTTAAGTACACTCCCAACGGCTGTTTTGCTTGCTGTTGCAATACAGCAGGCCATTGCTCAGAGAAAAAATCAGCTGTTTCTTGTTTGAGCCATCCATGTGAGACGAGAATATCACCGATCCTCACGCCAGCATACTGCGTCTGCTCTTGAAGAGCGATCTCTATCTGTGCCGATGAGATGAGGTCAGCCTGTTGTAGAACTTTACCAAGGGGCTTCATAAAAAAGAGCGGATATTTAAGCTAAGTCATGAAAATAGGGAAATAGAATAACTTTTTATTTGATTACTTGATATTGTAGGGACATTTTACCATTCGAGTAGCAATTATGACTATATATCAATGATTAGCTAATACCAATTCTTTATAATCCGCTACTGTCTGTGCACGGTAATTTCATGAGGATAGTACTGCTATCTCAGTGTTGCTTGCGTGATGTAGGGAAATGTTTGCATTGGGTAGTACTGCTTCATAAAAATTTTAATTGGTGCAGGAGGCAGGACAAGACAGTTCGGTTAAGGGGGAAAGGGAAACGGGAAAAAGGATTGAATTCACCCTTACCCTTTTCCCAAATCACGAGGGAGATGCAAAATACTGATCCGAACCGTATTGGGAGGTAGGGGGCAGGAGGTAATTCCTATATAGATTCAGAGGATTTGATGAGGATAGTTTTTTTGCGGTGGGTGCGTCTTGAAAAGAATTTTTCTCCTCTTTTTCCTGAATAGGCATGGAATATTTTTTATACCAAAATAGTAAAAGGTCATCTCTTAACTAGGGATGACCTGTTGACAAGCCAAAATCAGGGTGAAGTAGATTAATTCACTTTAAACATCTCTACAGTGGCTTGTAATTCTTGGGAAATTTCCACAGTCTGTTGTAGAGATTGGCACACTTTACGCGAGTCATTGCTAGTCAGTACGGATACTTTGGAAATGTCTTGCATCAATTTGCTGACTGCTTGCGATGTTTCAACCTGAGATGCTGTGGCTGCAGAAATTGACTGGACTAACTCATCAATTTGTGCAGATACATTGAGAATTTCATTCAGGGAGGTTTTGGCATTTTCCACAATGTGAGTACCTTCTACTACCTGCTGAGTTCCCTGTTCCATCGCTTTCACTACTTCAGTGGTTTCCCGTTGAATTTTCTTGACTATCTGCTCAATTTCTTGGGTAGCATCAGCGCAACGGGCTGCTAGGGAAGCAACTTCTTCAGCAATAATTGCAAAACCTTCTCCTTCTGTACCGGATCTGGTGGCTTCCAAACCAGCATTGATGGCTAAAAAGTTGGTTTGCATAGCGATTTGATTAATCAAGGCGACTACATGGGAAATTTGTTGTGAAGATTCGCCCAAACGCTTAACTTTTTTCGCTGTATCACCAATTGTAGAACGCAATTTTAAGGTGTTTTGTACAGCTAAATCCATCGCCTCGCCATTGTGTTGAGCCGTAGAAGATGCTCTGTGAGCCACAAGCGCAGCTTGTCTGGCATTTTCGGCTACAGCTTCAATAGAAACTTTCATTTGGTGAATACTATTTAAGCCGAGGCTGATATCATCTGTTTGTTTGAGGGCTTTATCTGCCAGTTGACGGATGGCTACTTCGTTGTCACCTAGGGCTGTATTTACCTGGATAGCCGAGGCTTTCACTTTTGTCACAATCACACGCAAACTTTCTACAATGGAGTTGAAAAAGTCTGCAACTGTTCCCAATTCTCCGTATGTGACTTCCGATCGCACTGTCAAGTCACCTTGGAATGCGCCTTCGATATCGCTGAGGAGTGTGAGGATTTGCTGTTGTAAAGCCTCGTTGTGTTGGCGTTGTTCTAGTGCAGTTAATTCGGCGCGGGAACGTGATGTGTCGATTTGTTCTAAGAGAGATGATTGCTCTAGTGCATAGCCGATAGGAATCGCCACCTGCTTTAACAAATTAATTTCTATATCATCCCACTCACGGAAACCAGAACATTGGTGAGCAATCAACAAACCATAGAGTTTGTTGTCAATCAAAATTGGAGCTACTAAATTGGCTTTAACTGCAAATCTTTCTAGTTGGACAAGGTGACAGTCACTCAAGCTAGCTGCATAGATATTTTCTAGTACTTGTACCCGGCCTCTTTGATATTTTTGAACATAATCCCTGGCAAAACAAGGATCAGTAATTTGTTCTCCTAAAGAGGATGGCCAATCAGCTCCCACGGATTCGGCAATAATTGTGCCTTCCCAATTTTCGTTGAAGCGATAGACAATAACGCGATCAGCTTTGATGGCTTCTCTAGTGCTGCTGACTGCTACATTGAGGATTTTTTTAGCGTTGAGCGTACCCCGGAAGCGAGCGGTAATTTCATTGACTATTTGTGATAGTTTGGCTTCATTTTCTTGGCGAATTGCTTGTTCTGTGAGCTTATCTGCCATTTGATTAAAGGTATTAGCCAATTGCCCGACTTCATCACTGGCAAAAATCTCCGCCCGAGCAGTGCGATCGCCTGTGGCAAATTTTTGAGCTGTTTGCTCTAGATGCTGAATTGGTTTAACAATGCCGCGCCGAAATACCAGTGCCCAAAATGATATGATTAATAATGCTAAAACTATGGTTAGAACTTCTACCCAAAAGCTATTTTCTAGTAATTGATTGAGGGCAGTTTCTGGAGTTCCTCGCACTAACACTGCTACCGAGTTTTCATCTACTACAGTAGCTAAACCATCATTGGTTTCAATGATTTTATTCGGCACTGCTTTCGCTGCCATTGTGTAAGTTTGGTTACCTACTTTTATCCTGCCGGTAACTGGATTCCCATTGGCTGATATTGCTGCTGCCAATAAATTTTTCCCGGTTGCGGGTAATGGCACATTTGTTTGTGCTTGATTAATATCTTTAGATGAGCCTTGATCCAAAGCTGTTGCTAAAGAAAATTCGCCTGTTGGTTGGCTGAGGTAAACCGCACTATAGCCACCACCAGTGGCTTTTAATGTTCCTTTGACAATGGGTTCTTTCCCATTCACAATGTCTCCAGAAATTAAAGCCCCAACTACTTCTTGAGTTTTGGAGTTTTTGACAGGTGTGACTGTATAACGAATCAGGGCATTTTGGTTACTAAAACCTTCTGGTAAGACAGGTGATTCTTTGCTGATTTCTGACCAAGTGACTATTCTTGTAGCTTTGATTTGTTGCGGATTATTTAATACCTCACTCACCAAATTATCGGGGTTAAAAATCTCGCCTTCCCGATTAGTATTGCCATTAACAATAATTTTAAAATCTTTACCAACTAAGGTGGCGTATTCAATTTTTCTGGCTTTAAGTTCGTTGGTGAGAATTTGCTTAACTTCTTGCTTTAATGTTGGCGTTAATACTTGCCCTGAGCTATGCAAAACCGCAGCTTGAATAATTGCCGGATTATCAGATTGACCCCGGAAACCAAAGCCCATCTGATTAATTTTGATATTGTAATTAATATCTGTAACAGCTAACTCTGACTTGGCTTGCTCAAGTGAGAGAGTCTGCAAATTACTCGTAATTAAGTATCGACCAACTAAGCTAATACCCACAATCGATACTAATTCTGACGCTATTAAAGCAATCAGTTGTTTGCGTCCAATAGAAAGATTATAAAATCGCTGGAATAAAGACTTAATTAATCCTTGCTGTGCCTGTTGGTGTTGAGGAATTGGCGCTCCTAATCCTAGGGAGTAATTACTCTGCTGCTCAAGGTTTACGGGTGGGTTTAAAGATGATGGCTGATACTCTGATGTCAAAGTAGTGTTGCCATGAAGCCTATTATTCATAAAAAATCTTCACCTGTCAGTCACTGAAAATACCCTAAATACGGAAGTATCAATATCCAGTCAGATTAATACTTAATATTTAATACTGAACTTCAAGCCAGGTTTTAAACTCGTGACTGGAAACTAATAAATTTCATCTATTTTATGGAAAAGATAGCTATAAAAGTAGATACGATATCACCCCTGATATTGAGTAGTAGATAGGTGAAAATTACCTGGCACCATTGGGATAATAAAATATATTTTGCTAATATTTATTACCCATCTCTTCGTAACTACTTTAGGCGCTCTATCTGCGATTCCCGGATTTTAATTTTGAGTGTCAATATCTCATAATTGCCATTTTCGGGATACTTGCTGATAGATATTCCTAGAGCTAACTTTCATTTGTGTTACTGACTTCCAAGCAAGTAGCTTGATTTTGGTAAACACATAGTAATTAATAGGGAACAGGTAAAAGCTCAAACAATTGGTACGAGTTGCTAAATCATGAATATGTTGTAAAAAATTTTTAACTCATAATCTGGCAACCCTTGTTGATTTCAGTACAATAGCTACATGAATTTTCTCTGCCTCAGTAATGCACCTAGTGGTTTTTACGTAAAGAAAATTTCCTAAATAAAAACCTATGCTGATAACAAAGAATGGCAATAATACCATGAAATCTTTTCACTATTAAAGTGTTAATATCAGGCTGATGTATGGTTAAATCAGTGTTTACCATAATTGCTGTGAAGCAAAGCAAATTTTGATGAAATTGATATTGTTTTGACTTCAACCTTGTAAGTAACTAATTATGCCATATATTGAGCATTATTTTGTAGTTATTTAAGTGACTTTATAAAAATAATACCTTTGTTAGATTTTAACTTTACAATTCTCCCAGTATTTCTGTCAAGCAAATTTAACAGGTATTGTTTGCTACAAAAATATATACTTAAGTTTGTGTGTCTTAGTATTACCAAGCAGTCCCAGAATATAAATTATTACTGGGTAGGTGAGAATCAAATATTAAATTTTTATATAGCTATCTGGTTGAATTGCAGAAATAATTTACACAAAAAGAAAAGGAATAGGGAACAGAGGATAGGGGAGAAGAATCCAGGTATGTTCAGTTATTTTCCAAATTAAATATGAGTTTCCTAGCAGCTATTTGATGCATGAACTTACTCGTTGCTTCAAAGCTAACGTCTCACAGAGAACCGGGAGTAGAAAAAATATCTTTGAGTTGTATCTAGCGGCACCAAATAGCAACTAAAAACCTGTATATCTGCCTAATTAAAAACTCAACACCAAAACCTATCAGCTCTTTGCTGGCTAAAGTACAGCTAACAACACTAGCCATTTGTCTAGGATGAATTCTCCCCAATTTTCTGATGTCGCCTAGAAGTAAAGCAGTACAAGATATTGAGTATATCAGAATGTTTGTGGAGAAATTAGATGTCTTCATTACTAGCTTTGTCCAATAGTTTAGCTGATACCGTAGAACAAGTCGGGAGTTCTGTAGTTGCAGTTAACGCTGGTAGACGGGTTTCCTCAAGTGGAATTCACTGGCGGAATGGCATCATTGTCACTTCCGATGAATCGCTGCAACGTTATGAGGAAATTACTATTACTCTGGCAGATGGCCGTACTGTTGGAGCTACACATTTAGGACATGATTCTAGTACAGATGTCGCTGTGTTTCAAATTTCAGATGCAGCCGTACCTGTGGCGACAATTGGCGATACTACAACACTTAAAGTAGGCAATTTAGTATTAGGAATAGCCAGAAGTAACGAAGGAGAATTGCGCGCGGCTTTAGGCGCAGTAAGTGTCGTGAGTGGTGCGTGGCGGAGTATGAACGGTGGGAATATTGACCAATATATCCGCCCAGATATTACCCTATATCCAGGCTTTGCTGGCGGCCCGTTGGTAGATGCGGCTGGTAATGTAGTAGGCATGAATACATCGGGAAGGCGTAGTACAGCATTAACTATCCCTGTGGCTACAGTTAACCGTGTAGTTGAGCAATTATTAGCTAAAGGTCATATTGCCCGGGGTTATTTAGGTGTAGGAATGCAACCTGTACGCTTACCCAATAACCTCACAACTACCTTAAATTTACTTACTGATACTGGTGTAATTGTTGTCAATGTTGAGCCAGCTGGGCCTGCAGATAAAGCCGGGGTATTGCTGGGGGATGTATTAGTGAAATTGGATGGTACAACGGTGAGTGATACCGGTGATGTGATGGCGTTACTTAATAGTAGCGATCGCGTGGGTAAAACTGTACCATTGCAAGTGGTTCGTGGTGGGGTGTTAGTCGAGTTAGCGATCGCAATTGGCGAACGTCCAGCTGAGTAATGCAAAATTCACAATTCACGATGGCAAAACTATGACTAACACAAGCTTTCCCAACATTGCTGATGAATTGGCAGCCTTAGCTGCTAAATTACGCCACAACACCGTTAAAGTCAGAAGCGGTTCCCAAGGAGTTGGTTCTGGTGTGATTTGGCAAGCCGATGGCTTAATTATTACCAATGCCCATGTCGCTACTAGCCGCAGAGCTACGGTAGAATTAGCTGATGGGCGGATATTTGAAGCTGTACGTACTAAGTTTGACCCACAACAAGATTTAGCTGCACTGAAAATTAATGCTACTAACTTACAGACTGCAACTATTGGTGATTCGGATGCGCTGCGAGTCGGGGAATTAGTTATAGCGGTGGGGAATCCCTTTGCTGATACTGGCGCTGTGACTACAGGAATTATTCACGGACAGCATCAACGAGCAGTGATGGCAGATATTCAATTGTATCCTGGGAATTCTGGCGGGCCTTTGGCTGATTGTCTCGGTCGCGTTGTGGGAATTAATACAATGGTTGTCAACGGTTTAGCTGTCGCCGTCCCTAGTTTAGCAGTCAACCGCTTTTTACTAGGTGCCAGCCGTCCGCAACTAGGAGTAACTTTGCAACCTGTGCTGATAGGTAACCGCAACCTGGGATTATTAGTTTTATCTGTGCTTCCTGATAGCGCAGCCGCCACAGCTGGCGTACAAATTGGCGATGTGTTGATTGGCGTGTCGGGGCGATCGCTCTCTAGATATGATGATTTAAGCAAATATCTGCAACAAAGCAAAGATGGCGAAGCCTTACCCCTACAAATTTGGCGTGGCAGTCAGCAATTTGTAGTTTATGTAGTATTGCAGAGTGGGAAAACTGCGGTGGAGTCGAGATGATTCGGGTAATGGTAGTTGCAACTTCCCCTGTGGTGCGGGCGGGTTTAGCGGCGGTTGTAACTAGCAATTCCCAGTTAACGGTGGTGGGGAGTGCATCCGATTTGGATGTGTTAACTAGGGAAGTAGAACAATTAGAACCTGATGTAGTGCTACTAGATTTAGGTGCGAATCTGCAACCAACAATCTGGGAAAAATTGCTTTTAATTCAACAGCAACAATATCCTCTAGGATTTTTGGTAATTGTAGAGGAACTAGAAAGCATTGATTTAGAAGCCGCCATTCATGCTGGCGTTCGGGGTTTATTACCCAGTACCAGTACAGAATCAGAAATTATCGCGGCGACAATTGCGATCGCAGATAATTTAGTAGTGCTACATCCGGATTTTTTAGAGTTACTACCCCTGCGGGAAAAAGTCACCACTACTCCCGTACAAACCCTAACACCCAGAGAAATTGAAGTTTTAGGAATGCTTGGTTCTGGTTTAGGTAATCGAGCGATCGCTAAACACCTGCATATTTCTGAGCATACTGTAAAGTTTCACATCTCATCGATTTTTCAAAAGCTAGGTGTGTCTTCCCGCACTGAGGCTGTAACTGTTGGTGTACGTCTGGGTTTGATTATGCTCTAAATCAACAGCTTCAGATTTGTAGATAAGTAGCTAAGTCTGTCATTGGAAATAAACCCAACTATTTATCCCAATTTAAAACAATAATGCGACAGATTGTAGGGGCATGGGCAATGCCCTGCCCTCTAGAATATATTGATGTGTCGCAAACATTATTTGATTTGGTATTAATAAACGTAAATAGTTTTAAAATCCTCACCAATGACTAATGACCAATGACAGCCTCAGCCAGTTATCTTTAATTTCGCCGATACACACATATTTTTTCTATTCGCTGTTAAGAATTCCCTGTCCCCTCCCTTTGTCCTATAACTTATCTACCCAACCGTTGTTAGTTAGATACAAATTAATTTGAATCTCAGGTGGATTATCTTTACTTTCTAGTATTTTATGAAGTGCACCATTTCCATCATTTAAAGGTTGATTGGCAAATATTCCTCTTTTCCACATAGTCCCAACTGTTGCTTGCACTTCTGGATCTTCAAACCATTTACCCAGATTTTTAAATTTGTAGGTGAATTTCACATTAGACACTTGGGGAGATCCAGGATAACTCTGCGGTTCAGTGAAGTTAAGAATTTTGTCAACTTCTGCTTCCCCAATACAAAAACCTCCTGTGGGTTGTGATTGTGGAGATCTGGGATAAACATTAGATGTGTAAAACTTTTCTCCCTCGGCTGTAACAGAATATTCAATTCCCGGAATACTTTTTCCTGAATAATCTTTTTTTTCCCCTTCTTTGCTAGATAAAAAGCCAACTTTTACCAAAGAATTAAGTTGGTTTATTTGTTCTGTTGCTAGCTTGGATATTGTAATCGGAAATGACTCCATATTTCCCAAAACAGGAACACACCCAACTCTGTGTTTAGTTAGGATTGTGTTGAGAGCTTGTTTAAAATTAGCCTCGCTAGCTTCTTTAGGATTACTACAACTAGCCAGAATTAAATTAAAGCTGATAAAAGTCAAGAAAATTATGCTGGTACTCTTTGTTTTCATGGGAAATCTCAAATCATTAATAGACTCATTCTTGTGTAATCTAGGAAAGCAGAAATAATTGCAATTGTGAGATTTATTAGTTGCAATTTCTCGGCATATTTTGCAAATAACCTCCTTAGAATATCGATTCATTAATCAAAAATGAACGATTTTTGGAGATTTTGCTGGGGTGGGCACTTTGAGATCATTAGTTTAAATACTGATGATCTCTAGTGCTCACCCTATGGTTTACTCAGGTTTACCGAATACTAAATCGGTGTTTTAGTAATCAAATTCTTAAACAGATGTTTTGGTAGCAAATCAGTACAAAGTTAATGTAACTTTACATACATATATTTGCCATATTGTGGTATTAATTTTTTTGTAAACTACTGAAGTCTCCCTATGCAGTTATTTTGCTATTGGTGGCTATATGGTCAATTTCTTATGTATTATAAAAATTTATAAAATAACGAAAAACCTATACAGATTTGATTACGGTATCAGCTAGATGCACTTCAGATATTACAAAATTACCTTTTTTTCAAGCTGACCAGTATGTCAACTTTAGTCAAGTATGAAATAATCAACTGGAACCCAACGGTATCAAAAATTATATGCTACATAAAAATATATATATTCATGCAGTTGTGATTATTATTACAACCATACTTAATCCCTTTGTAGGCAATTTATCTCCTTTTTTCAATGCACCTCAAGCAGTAGCACAAACTGCACAAGAAAGGAAAAGACAAGCTGATATTTTGCGACAAAAAAAAGATATAGAATCTTTGCAAGCAGCTTTAACTATTTATCAAGAAATTGGAGACAAAGAAGGAATAGTTGCGGCACTGCAGATGCTAGCAAAGAGGCATCGATATCAAAAGGAATATGTAAAAGAAATTGCCTATTTGCAACAAGCTTTAGTGATAGTAAAGCAACTGCAGCAACCAGAAAAAGAATTGGAAGTTTTGGAAGCGATCGCTAATTATTATAGAGGACAAGATAACTATGCTAAAACTATTGAATCTCTTCAGCAAATGTTAGCATTAGTACGCCAAATTAATCACCCTGAAAGAGAGTTTAATTACCTAGCTCGTATTAGCCGTACTTACAGTTTGCTCAAAGATGATGCTAAAACTATTGAATCTCTTCAGCAAATGTTGGTGTTAGCGCGTCGCATTAATAACCAGGATAAAGAGTTAACAGTTCTCCAGGAATTAGCTGCGGCTTACGGTCAGAACAACTATACTCAAGCAATGGCTTACTATCAGCAAGTTTTAGTACTAGCAAAAAAATTGCAAAAACCAGATATAGAGTTGCAAGTTCTCACAAGGCTAGTTAATATTCATGGTTATATTGGTGATGAAGCTAAAGTTGGTAAATACGCACAACAAAGTCTAGCCTTAGCAAGGCAACTACCAAATAAAGAGCGGGAATTAGAAGTTCTTAAAGATGTAGCTTTTGCCTACCAAATCATTAAAAATTATCCCAAAGCTATTGATTACTATAAGCAAACTTTAGCTTTAGCAAAACAACTAAATAAAGAAATTATAGAGAGTCAAACCCTACAAAAATTAGTACGGTTATTTGTAAAGATTGAAGACACAAATCAAGCAGATATATATGCACGTGCTGTTCTCATGTTAGCACAAAACAAATCACAAACAAATCAGACTTTAGAGGTTTTGAATGAACTAGCCTGGGCTTACTATTCTGGAGGAAATTATCACAAAGGGCTGGAATATCTTCAGCAAATGCTTTCTCTAGCACAAAAGTCACAAAATCAAAAACAAGAATTAGAAGCGCTTAACGATTTAGGTAAATTTTCTGATTCTTTAGAAGACTATGCCAAAGTTATTTACTACTATCAGCAAAGGCTAAAAATCGCCCGAAATACACAAAATCAGGAGATAGAGTTGGAGACTTTAAAATCTCTAACTAATGCTTATTTGATTTTAGGAGATTATGTCAAAGCAATTGATTACGAACAGCAAATTTTAACTGTAGGCAGGAAGTCCCAAGACCGGAAAATAGAATTGGAATCGCTGAGGTCTCTAGGTAGTATTTACAGCAATTTTGAAGATTATTATCAAGCAATTAACTACTATCAGCAAAGTTTAGCTGTAGCACGACAACTGAAAAATCGTGAAGCCGAAAGAATGCTGGTTGCAGATATAGCATCTGGATATTTTTCATTAAAAAACTATACCAAGGCACTGGAATATTTTCAGCAAAGTTTAACATTAGCGCGGCAAGAGAAGTTTAAGGGATTAGAAGTATCTCAATTAAGAGAGCTAGGTGATTTTTATTTAGCTAGAAAAGACTCCGTTAAAGCCATTAGCTACTTTCAACAAGCTTTAGAGGTAGCGCGACTAGATAAAGAATCCAAAGGACTTAATGAACAGTCTGCCCTCGAAACACTAGGTTATGCTTATCTTGAACTTGGAGACTATACTAAAGCAATTAGCTATGCCCAACAAAGTTTAGAAGTCGCGCAGAAAATCACTAAAATATATAGTGAAGATGTAGTATCTAGCAGCTTAATTCTCTTAGGAACTATCTACTACGAACAGGGGAACTACAACCAATCCCTTAAATATGCTCAAAAACTTTTAGAAATCGAAAATCTCACAGAAAAATTAACTACTAATTCTCAGTGGCAATCTTTAAGAAATTTAGGAATTTCTCTAGCTGAATCTGGTCATTTCACAGCAGCAGAGAAAAAACTACGTGCGAGTATTCAACAATATGAATCTGGCAGAAAAAAGCTAAACAATAATCAAGCCTATAATGATACATACAAAGTATCTTCTTTTGAGGATATCATTGATTCTTACCGGACTTTACAAAAAGTACTCATTGCTCAGAATCAGCCGCAATCAGCTTTAGAAATTGCCGAACAGGGACGTAGCCGCGTGTTTGTTGATTTATTAGCCAAGCGGTTATTGTCTAAGCAAGCTACTCCAGTAAGTCTTCAGCCATTAAATATCTCTCAAATTCAGCGAGTTGCTCAACACCAAAAAGCCACAATAGTTGAATATTCAATTACTAGGAGATATTGGTCAGATACTTGGAATCCACAACAATCAGAATTATATATTTGGGTTGTCAAACCTACAGGAGAAATTATATTTCGGCAAGTTGACCTTAAATCTCTGAAAACTCCTCTTAAAGATTTGATTCGCCAAACTCGTCAACTAATTAACCAAGGTAGAGGTAGTAACAAAAATAATCTGACAATCAAACAACTAGATAATCCCGAAGCACCGCCAATCAAAGATGTGGTTTCTCCAGTTGAGTCTTTGCGTATCAATCACCGCAGCTTACAGCAACTCCATCAACTACTCATTGCACCTATTGCTGATTTACTACCAAATGATCCTGATTCCCATGTAATTTTCATTCCTCAAGATGAACTCTTTCTTGTACCTTTTCCTGCGTTGCAAGATGCACAAAGCAAATTCTTAATAGAAAAGCATACGATACTGACCGCCCCAGCCATTCAAATTCTTGACCTAACCCATCAACGGCGTAAGCTGAATCGTAGAGATAAAAGTGCCTTGGTGGTAGGTAATCCTACGATGCCAAAAGTATCTTTTGTGCCGGGGCAATCTCCAGAACAATTATCACCTTTACCAGAAGCAGAAACAGAAGCGCAGTTAATTGCTCAGATGCTAGGTACTAAGGCTTTGATTGGCAATCAACCTACTAAAGCAACTGTGATATCAAAGTTACCAAAAGTCAACATCATTCATCTAGCTACTCACGGCTTACTGGATGATAGACGTGGCTTAGGAAGTAGTATTGCTCTAGCGCCTGATGTCGAAAAGCAGGAGGGTAACGGTAATGGTTTACTGACTGCTGATGAAATTCTCAATTTACAGCTAAATGCTGAATTAGTCGTTCTCAGTGCTTGCGACACTGGCGCGGGTAAGATTACAGGTGATGGGGTAATTGGTTTATCTCGCTCGTTTATTTCTGCTGGTGTTGCTAGTGTGTTGGTTTCTCTCTGGGCTGTACCGGATGCGCCGACAGCATCGTTAATGACTGAATTTTATCGCAGTTGGCAACAGCAACCAGATAAAGCTGCTGCACTGCGTCAGGCAATGTTGGTAACGATGAAACAACACCCTCATCCTAAAAATTGGGCGGCTTTCACTATTATTGGTGAGGCAGAGTAGACCTCAATACTCCGCGATTAAGGGTTTTCAATTGGTAATTTGGTTTGGGGAAAAGGTTAAAGGGTAAGGGTTAAAGGTTTTTTCTTGCCCCTTTTGCCCTTAACCGAAAAGTATAGGAATAGACTTTGTTGTTTCTGCAATAATTAGCCTCAACAACGTGCAGAACGGGGAAGGGTAAATTTTTCCTTTTCTGCGGCAAATTTACCACGCACCATTAATTTAGTTTCTTCAATTTCATAGATAAATGCTTCCACATCTTCAACATTCAGCAAGTCGGGACTGAAGTAAATCACGACTTCTTTAATGAGTTGAGGTATCCTATCCAAGATTTTTTGCAAGGGATACATTTGAGTAGTCACTAAATCGTAAAGATGAAGTGTGGTATTTTCTATCTCCATGCAGGCGATCGCATCTAAATCTGGGAAATAATGTAAAGGACGGCTACCTTCGTCAACGCAGAATACAGCCTTTTCGTTGACTACCCCAACTATATTAGAGACAGGTACACGGGTTTCTAGCAGTCTGTGCAACAATGCAATATCTTTGACATCTGCAAAATCCAGTGTTCTCAAGCCGTTGATGCTACCTGTGGAATTACACTTGAGTTTAAAGCTGTGTTCTGGAACAACGCGAAAGCCAAAAGGTAAATAATACTCTGGTTCCAACGTCGTCAATACTAGAGTTTCATAACGTTGGTCGCAATATTCCATTACTTCATTCATGACTTGGCGATAATAGCCTCTTCTGCGAAATCCCTCGCGGGTACATACGCCATGAACTCCGCCAACGGTTACCTTTTCACCCATGATGTACATCGGAATTTCTAAAACTCCGATATGGGTAATGGCGACATCATCATCAAAGAGAATGAAGGGAGTTGAAGCGTCTTCCCATGATGCACCTAGTTCTCGTGCGCGTTCAGCTAGGCTAGTAAGTCCCGGAAAGGTGGCTTCTACTAAGTCAAACAGCTTACTGCTTAAGGTAGGATCGGCAGAGAAGGATTTTTGGAAGCGATCGCAGCTCATAAATAAAATCTGGCTATCAATTCACTTATTCATACTACACATAATACAAAATTGATTCCAGATTTATTTCATGTCAAATAAAACTAAACCAAATTCCTCACCAGTCGTCCGAAAACCAATACTCCGATAAGCGGCTTGTGCTGCTAAGTTAGTTTGCTGTGTAAATAAGATAGCGCGTTCTACACCATGCGATCGCGCTTCTAACAATGAGCCTGCAACTACGCTTCTGGCATAGCCTTTACCTCTGAAAGCCGGCGGTGTCCACACTCCACCGATTTGGACAATATCTGGCAAGCGGGCGTTAAAGGTAGTATAAGCAACAGGTGTATCTTCTACTACTAAAATCCAATGTCTCGCTGTAGCTTGACGCGCTTCTATTGCATGGCGACAAGATAAACTTAAATCAGTATTTCCACTTTGTTTTAATGCTTCCACATTATAGGCAACACACCATTCAGTGAGTAAATCAAATTCTTCTTGGTGTGGCAATCGACACTTTACTTCACCGGATGCTAAGGCAGGGGGAATTTGTAAATCTGATAGTGCTAAGGAAAATAATAATTCACGCTCATCTATATTAGTGGGATGATGAGCCAGCCCTAAAACTTGCTTGGTAACTTCCACTTGTGCAGCCGGGCCAGCAATTCCAGAAATAGTGCGATGAGACTGGGCTACTGCTATTTGCACCACCTCTGGTAAATACACTGGCGCTTGTACCACCACCATGCCATTCCAATAATGGGCGGCGACTGCAACTATATTGTTATCTAACAACGCTGCAATATAAGTTCCCTGAAACCTTTCACCCACATCCACCAACCCCGCCTCTCGCCAATTAGAACGCAAAAACATCGAAGTATCGATATGTTGCAACAGAAAATTCTCTAGCAACATTTCATCACCTGGTTGTAGGGTTCTGATGGTGGGCATGGGTGGGGATGAGGGGGATGAGGGGGATGAGGGGAAAAGGGGAAGGGGACAAGGGGAAATAATTATGCCAATTACCAATTACCAATTCTCCATGCCCCATGCCCCATGCCCCATGCCCCATGCCCATCCCCTAATATCCCGCTATTCCAACCTTTCGCCAAGGGGCGAAGCCGTTGTTAATACCAAATAAGGCGGGTGCTAGGGTGGGATAGTGGCGGCGGAGGACGGATAACAGTCCATTGCTGTCGATCCAGTCTAGACCGAATTGGGTGTAAATTTCGGCGCGGTAGTCTTTGGTGAAGAAGCGATCGCTCTTGAGGCGGCGGGAAGCCATTAAAATAAATACTCGAAAGGCTGTGTCGCTAAAGCCAAAGCCGTCTGGTAAGTCTTCGGCAAACATGCCAACAACTAAATCAACGCTATTGATATCGTTGTTGTAGACTTCCCGTAGTTCTTTCGCCCAGACAGGCTTGCTGGTAATCTCTTCAAAGGATTTGACTCGTCCACGACCGATGATTTCGCGAAATTCGTTATAGCGGGGTACGCCACGTTCGCGATCGCGCAAAATATCAATGGCGGCTAAATCTAAGGTTTCGCCGTTGTCACGAATTAATTTCTGTAAGGCTTTGGGGTAATTGTGTAAGGTAATTGCCCCGGGGTGAGCGATTCCTAAGGAATAAAATAAATCTGGAATGCCGATTTCTTCTACTACTCCCCTAGCGCGTTTACCTGCTACTTCAAAGAAGTCACCTGTGCGCCGCAATTGACCGTTTTTGTGGGAATAGAATTCAAATTCGTCGGGAATTAGGGGATGTAAGCGATATACGCTCACAAATTCTTCGGTAATGTAGTAAGGTGCTGCATGGTGATCCGTTGGCGAACCAATAATTCCACTCAGGGTCTCACCTTCGCCAACACGTCCCCAGAGATTCTTGACGTGTTGACCTAGTAACCCCCACCAGTTAGCACTCATAGCAATTTGCAAGGCGGGATGGGCGAGAATACCGGGAGTCCATTCCACTGTATGAATTTTCGCCATTAATGCCGCGTTAATCAATCGCGCATGGTCGTAGAGGTCGTCATCTCGCCAATCTGGGTATTGTTGTTTGAGGCGATCGCAGATGGTGTTATGCTCTTTGACAAATAGGGTATGCATTAAACTTAAGCCAATCCACCAGTTGTCATTAAAGCCAGTGCGATCAATTCCAATTGCTGGATCTACAGGTAATAGCCCATCATCACCAATAATCAGTTTGCCATCAACATGAGAACGCAATTCATGCACCTGTGTGGCATTATTCCCGTAGATTTGCGAACCATCCCACCAATGAGTCACCTTGTTAATAAAAGTTGGGGGTTCTGCTTTATCTCCTTCTGGGCGGCTTTGATCAACTAAGGTTTCTTTAATCGCCATTGGTCGATGTTCTTGCGGCCAAGTATCATCCTCTGCAAGGGGAATAACTATTTTTTTATCTGGCTGATTGTTTCCATGAGAAAACCAGTCATGGTTTTGAAACTGAATCCAAGCAGCCGCTAAGATATTCAACGATGTCGCTGGGATAAATTCATCTCGCGTCATCAATCTCTGGCTAACAACACGGGGATTAGGATTGAGAATATTTTTCTGATCTACATTAGCTTTTGTCAGGGGAACATTTCGCCCTAAACGAGTCTCCACCATTCCCATTGTTGGATTTTTCAGGTCATTAAAACTACCATCTGGGGTACGCGCTACCAAATGACGGCCATCGGGACTTGCTTGAGGATGAGGAAGTTTATTTGTATCAGGTAATTGAGCAGTATCGTGGAGATTTTCTTGTCTTAATTTGTTGCGAAACCCAACTAGTTTTAACAATGCTAATGGTGTAGGTAGGCGATGCCAAGGAATTCCAAACATTTGACCAATTCCTCTAATATTTTTTGAGACAATGACTCAGTTTTTTCCGCTTATATTACCAGGACTTACGCAAGCAAAATTTGTCATTGCGACCGGAACGTAGTGTAGGGAAGCAATCCCATAGTTTTAGGGGATTACGTCGCTACGCTCGTAATGACGTAATTCCGTGACTTTTGCGTAAGTCCTAATTACTTACACCTAATTTTCGGTAATTGCTGAAGGTGTAAGTATTTTTTTAGATATCGATAATTGAAAAAAGTAATGAGTAATAAGTAGTGAGTAATAAGTAAACTTCCTACTCATTATTCATTACTCATTACTCATGATGTACCTCACTTACTTCAAATGGTGGTGTTTTATGCCATAGGCGAAGGCACCGAAAATCGCTGATAATTTAGTCGTAGGATGAGTTAGTAACGCATCTTATCCAGTACAGGCGGGAGTGCCGTACTTATTTGTTCAATAATCAATGAGACATTTTCTATCTATCAATCTAACTTACAAAATTTATGCGCGATCGCCCACTTGCATTTTTTAGTTCATTAGTATTAATGTTTGTCCAAGCTTATTCATAGTAAGCCTTTGAGAGATTTTCTGTACTTCACAAAATTACAAAACAGTCGAAATCAGCATATAAAAAAATTAAATGATTGCAGCAGTTGTAAACAAATACTAAGTTGCTGATCGCGCTATGTTGGACAATTTATAATACCTATTTAAATGTAATTCAATGCTTCAGAGAAAAATAGTACCCTCAAGGGTACTGTAAGATTAGTTATATTAATTGAGAATAAATAATAGACAAAGTTTTTAGCATTAGTTCGCGCTCATTATTACTCAATAGTTATAAATTTTGAGTAAGCAGGTATCTCACAAGATTTTTGATGCACCGTCTAATTAAATACCAATTATTGCTGTAGTTCCTGTCATAACGCTAGCCATTATGGAAACCTATCCTTCAACGAATGTGCTTGATATCGTGCGGCTTTTAGGAAGTGCGATCGCAAAATTCCTCAGTAGCCCTCATCGCTTCAACTTTCAGGAGGTACTGACTAATTGGCTCAAAGGTGTCACTATTAACTACAAAAGCGAGAACGTAATTCTCAATTTTTTAGTGAAAAAAGTCTTATTAGTATCTGGGCGGGACTTATCAGCACATATCCTCAAAGGGACACCATCTAGCGCAGGTTATCTAGAAGGAACTCTGAAAAAACAGGGGATGTCTTATCTTGCACCTAACGCTTTGACTATCAGCCATGATCAGCAATGGCAACGCCTACGCCCTTATAATGAAAAAGTGCTTTGCACAGGTGCTCAACACCACTATCAACAAGCTTTTTTGCATCAGATACAGCGTGGTTTTGCTCAACCAGTCTCCAGCATTGAGGATATTCGCCAAGGTATGGGGATAGCGATGTTGGGGATTGTATTTGGCGACAATGTTGCGCCTGTAGAGTTAATCGAAGATATTCAGGTTTTATTTAGTTTGGTAGGTAATCCCATCAAAAGGTTGCTGTTTGGGAATCGTGAACAAGTACGACGGGCAAAGTTATATGATTACCTACGACAGCTATGGAAACAAAGTGAATTATCCCATCAACCCTCATTGCTGTCGATGGCGCATCAGATGAAACCAGAAGCGTCAGAAGCGGAGTTATTACAGCAAATTCCCCACTGGATGTTTACCTTCACCGGATCTGGTACAGATTTGTTGGTGCGTTCTTTAGCGTTGATTAGTTCTCGCCCAGAAGTTTTACAGCGAGTGCAATCAGAAATTAACCAGCACAACCTAGCAGAAGCTGCGACAATTAGCCAATTAACCTATCTAGAAGCCTGTGTGTTAGAAACCGGTCGCCTTTATCCTCCGGTAACACTCACATTTCACCTGACACCAACAGGAGATAGTTTTAACAACCATTATATTCCCGAAGGGATGGACATTCTGCACTTTTTTCCGATGATGCAACGACATCTAGAATTTGAGCCGAGTGCAGATTTATTTCAACCAGAACGCTGGCTAGATAAAAATTATGAAGTTGACGCACCTTATTCTAACCTATTTTTGCGAGGTTCCCGTACCTGTCCGGGAAAAGACCTAATTCTGTTTGTATGTAAAAGTGCGATCGCAATTTTAATCGCACAACAGAAAATCACGATCAACAGCACCCTACTCGCTCACGATCCTTTACCACTCTATTTTCCCGGAAAAGATATTCGCTGGCAAAACTATCAATGAGGTAACAAGAATGGCGATTACCACAGCAGACATGATGAAAATGTCGCCTGCTGAATTAGATCAACTTTACCAAAACAGTCCCGTCGGAGAAATACCCAGTGGACAAGGTAGAGGTACAGTTGTTTTTGTCACTGGACTCCCGGAACGTAATTTTTTAGCTGCTTTGGTAAGGTTACTTGCTTGGCAAGGAAAGATATTTTATCGTAATCAAAATTTCTTACTGAATAGCATTACTATTTTAGGTTTGAAGTTAGTAAAAGCCAAAGTTTACCGTGGGGAAAGTTGGTTTAGTCAAGGTGAAGCGATAATTTTAGACTATTCTCAAACCTCATTTATCGCTCAAAAAATTAGAGATGAAATCCGCGAGGTTGCACCTGGGGTTTTTCTAGGTCAAGCTTATTGGAGTAAGACGCGGGTGTTGTGTTTTGCATTGGAATTTTAAATTGCGATCGCTAATTGCAAAAATCAACAATTAACCACCAATAAAAGCGCGTAGAATGCGTTAGCGTCAGCGTAACGCATCTTTCTTCGCCAACAATTTTGATGTGTTACGGCTTTGCCTAACACATCCTACATAAATTTATTAACTAAACAAATAGACTGCGATACATCAACATCAATAACCTTAATTTTTAACAGATTCTCAGCTTCTATTAATTTTATCAACAGCTAAAACCCTTAAATTGTAGGTATAAAGGCATTTGAGGGAGATAAAAGCTATGAAGTTTAAGCATTTAGCTATTGTAGGTATGATGGCGCTAATAACTGTAGGTTGTGCCAACGAAAGCGCCTCTAATAAAACAGATACACCAAAAGCAGCGACGGAAAACGTAGCAAGTTCAGGTGCAGGTTTGGGTGCATTTAAAGCTGGGGAACATCCTACTCAAGGGAAAGTGAAAGTCATTACCGAACAAGGAAAACGCTTTCTCGAGTTTGATGGAGATTTTAAAACTGATCAAGGCCCAGATTTATATGTAATTTTATATCGTACTGATAAACCACCTATATCTGGCATTAAAGAAAAAGATTATTTCAGCATTGCACCATTACAAAAAACTAGCGGTACTCAACGCTATGCTTTACCAGAAACTGTCAAGTTAGGTGAATTTAAATCTGTAGCAGTATGGTGTCGTAAATTCAATGCTACTTTCGGCTATGCACCTTTAGCAAATAGCTAACACTAAATCTTACCCATTACCTTTATATGGAAATAGAAATGTAGTAGCGTGTCTAGACTAAAATATTGCATTATTCAAACTCTTGTGGGATGGGCATCTTGCCCGTCCTGGGCGGACAAGATGTCCACCCCACAAGAAAATTATATTGCCACATTTTAACCTTGTCGCGCCAGTAGGGTGTGTTGTCGCGTAGCGCAACGCACCAAGTTACCATCAAAAATTCTAGGTGCGTTAACGCTGAGAGTACAACACCCTACGAATTACTAAATCTTACCCATTACCCATTACCCATTACCCATTTATTATATGGAAATAGCCGATTTTCTTAGCCTAATACATCCCGCGATCGCAGTAATTTTTGTCTTCCCTCTGATTGGGAATGTGGTAAATTTTGCTTGGCAAACACGCCAACGCAGGTTACAAAGTTTAGGGGGAGGTAAAAGCAAAATTCCCCCGGTAGTTGGTTCAGAACATAAAAAGTTAGGCGAGTGGTTAACTAGTGCAGTTGTTGGCTTAACTTTAATTGGTCTAGCTTATGCAATTGGCAAAGATATCGTCAAACATCAACTTTGGAACACTGCAACTTTTCAATTCATTTTCATTATCTTGATGTTTGTGGCAACGATTATCTCTTTAGTTTTACTCTATCAAGCCAAGCAAAAGTTATGGCGGGGAATATTTGCCACTTTAACTGGTGCGGGGTTAGTGATTCTTGGCTGTCAGGATGGAGTGTATCGCCTGACTAAAGAATGGTACTGGTCACATTATTATATTGGCATTACCGCAGCCTTGCTGATGATTTTTTCTTTAGCAATTGTGCAAGATATTTATCAAGATAGATCCAATCGCTGGCGGCTAGTGCATACAATTTTAAATTGCGTAGCTTTATTATTGTTTATCGGGCAAGGTTTAACAGGTACAAGAGATTTACTGCAAATTCCCCTAAGTTGGCAAGAACCATACATTTATCAGTGTGATTATGTGAATAAGGTTTGTGGAACGATAAAGCCGTAGGGGAATGGAATAATTGGGGAAGGGGGAAAGGGGAAGGGGGAAAGGGGAAAGGGGAAAGGGGGAAGAGAAATATTTATTGTTATACCAATTCCTTATGAACCTTTATATAATTAGATTCCCCCTAACCCCCTTAATAAGAAGGGGAAAGGGGAAAGGGGAAATCGGGAACGGGAATAAATCTTTCAAAGTCACCCTGATTAAGGGGGATTTAGGGGGATCTAAATATGTGCAACATCACATGAAATTGATATTAAAAATGCGGATATGAGTATTATTAAAAGTGCAAAAAACCATCAACATCTTACAAAAATTAGATCCAGGTTCATTACGGTTAAGGTTAACGGCTGGGATTGCAGCATTTTCGGCGGTGGGTTTGGGTAGCCTCTCGGTTTGGACTAGCTTGAAAATGCAAGATATTTTAATAGATAATCATAAACGCCATGTTGAGAAAATTGCCGATCGCCTACCGCGTGATGTGCAACTTTATATTCAAATGATGCCACAAGCCAGTGGTTTAGATAAGTCGATAAATAATTTAATTGATAACGATACTTTTATCTGGATTAAAAACCCAAAAAATCAAATTATTGCCACATCTACTAATTGGAATCAGCTACCAGCACCAACGACATCACAGTTAATGTCTTTAACCGAGATGTCGGTAAAACCAGAAGTTACTCAAGTGCAGCAGCGCTACTATGTTTTATGTGGTGCGGCTTTGCAAGTACAGAATCAACCACTGGGGAAGCTATTTGTAGTTAAGGATATTACCCGCGAACAAACAATGTTTTTGGCGCTGGTGCGGAGTTTAGGGATTGCGAGTCTGTTAATAATTATTGTAATTTCCTTGGCGATCGCAATTTATATTCGGCGTTCTCTCCAACCTCTGCGTCAACTGAGTCAAATGGCGGAGGTAATTTCTGCTGCTGATTTACCAGAGGCGCAGTTATCGCTTCAGCAAGCACCCAGCGAGGTGAAAGAATTAGCCCAAACCTTTAATATGCTATTATCCCGGCTGGCGGAATCTTGGGAACAGGAACGACAGTTTGTCAGCAACGTTTCTCACGAATTACGCACGCCATTAACCATTGTGCATGGTTACTTACAAAGCGTACTCCGGCGACCCAGTAATTTAACACCCACCCAAATTGAAGCTTTAGAAACTGCGGCTGTGGAAGCCGAACATACTATCAGGCTACTGCAAGACTTACTAGATTTAGCCAGGGCTGATAGCGGTCATTTGCATTTTCGCATGAATCCCTGCGTGCTGAATGACTTAGTTGCCGAAGTTGTCGGGATGGCGCAGAAATATAGCGATCGCACTATCATGATCGAAGCACCAAATCATCCCATTGAAGTGAAAGCCGACTATAATCGCCTCAAGCAGGTATTGTTGAACTTAGTTGATAACGCCGTCAAGTATTCCGAAGCTGAGACTCCCGTAATTGTCAGGTTACATCAGCAAGATAAAGCAGCGATCATTCAAGTAGACGATAAAGGTTATGGCATACCCTTGCAACACCAAGCCCGCATCTTCGAGCGATTTTACCGCATAGACGAAGCCCGCACCCGTTCTACAGGCGGTTCTGGTTTAGGCTTATCAATAGTCAAAACCTTAATAGAAGGTATGGGTGGTAGCGTCACCGTGCGATCGCGCTTAGGCAAAGGCAGTATATTTACGATTAGTTTGCCAATTTCGCCAAAATAGTAGGGGGGAGGGGGAAGGCTAAAAGGGGGAAGGGGAAAGGTTTTACAGGTATTTTGCTATTAACGTGAAACCCTCTTGGTTGCAAGGTTTCGCCCTCACCCCCAGCCCCTCTCCCACAGGGAGAAGGGAGCAAGAGATTTAGTCCCCCTTCTCCTGCGGGAGAAGGGGTTAGGGGATGAGGGCGCGTATTTGTACAACGCCCGCCCTATATCGCTTGTAGCTTAAGTTGACACCAATGGGCATCAACAATTTACGCTACCTCACCAAAAACCTTTCAGTGCCGTGCCCAACCACAGCGATAATTTATATTGTGCTATTTTCTGCAACCAAAAGCGCGATACCTGCGGCGATACACCACGCAGCTTTGGCGATGATGATTTAAGATAAGCGATCGCACAATTCATCACATCCAGCAAATGCACAAGCTGTATGCAGTAAAATCATAACTTTTGTAACGAAAAAAACCACCTTGGTCACCAACAAGACGACCTTGGTCACCAACATTGCGACCTTGGTCACCAACATTGCGACCTTGGTCACCAACATTGCGACCTTGGTCACCAACATCACGACCTTGGTCACCAACATTGCGACCTTGGTCACCAACATCACGACCTTGGTCACCAACATTGCGACCTTGGTCACCAACATTGCGACCTTGGTCACCAACACCCAAATTTTGGTAACTCCCCCAGCCAGCAGCTCAAATTATACTAATGCTTGAAACCAGAAAATGCGCCACCCTTTCCCCCTTCCCCTTTCCCCCCTTCCCCCTTCATCTCTCACACACCCCCCTCTCCCCCTTCCCATTCGGGTTATTCTGCAAATAATCCCGCACCCAAGCGCAACCCTTCACCATTAAGTCATCCAAATCCAGATTCCACAACTTCACCGTGTCGTCAGCACTGGCAGAAGCAATGGTTTTGCCGTCGGGGCTGAATGCCACGCCAAAGACCACACGGCTATGACCTTGAAGAGTTTGCAACACCTGCCCCTGGAGATTCCACAACTTCACCGTGTTGTCAGCACTGGCAGAAGCAATGGTTTTGCCGTCGGGGCTGAATGCCACGCCAAAGACCACACTGCTATGACTTTGAAGAGTTTGCAACACCTGCCCCTGGAGATTCCACAACCTCACCGTCTTGTCAGAACTTGCAGAGGCAATAGTTTTGCCGTCGGGGCTGAATGCCACGCTCATTACTCCACCGCTATGACCTTGAAGAGTTTGCAACACCTGCCCCTGGAGATTCCACAACTTCACCGTGTTGTCAGAACTTGCAGAGGCAATGGTTTTGCCGTCGGGGCTGAATGCCACGCTCATTACTCCACCGCTATGACCTTGAAGAGTTTGCAACACCTGCCCCTGGAGATTCCACAACTTCACCGTGTTGTCAGAACTTGCAGAGGCAATGGTTTTGCCGTCGGGGCTGAATACCACGCCCCAGACCCCATCGCTATGACCTTGAAGAGTTTGCAACACCTGCCCCTGGAGATTCCACAACTTCACCGTGTTGTCAGAACTTGCAGAGGCAATGGTTTTGCCGTCGGGGCTGAATGCCACGCCAAAGACCCAATCGCTATGACCTTGAAGAGTTTGCAACACCTGCCCCTGAAGATTCTGCAACTTCACCGTCTTGTCATCACTGGCAGAGGCAATGGTTTTGCCATCGGGGCTGAATGCCACATACCAGACCTCACTGCTATGACTTTGAAGAGTTTGCAACACCTGCCCCTGGAGATTCCACAACTTTACCGTCCCGTCAAGACTGGCAGAGGCAATGGTTTTGCCGTTGGGGCTGAATGCCACGCCAAAGACCCAATCGCTATGACCTTGAAGAGTTTGCAACACCTGCCCCTGAAGATTCCACAACTTCACCGTCTTGTCAGAACTTGCAGAGGCAATGGTTTTGCCGTCGGGGCTGAATACCACGCCCCAGACCCCATCGCTATGACCTTGAAGAGTTTGCAACACCTGCCCCTGGAGATTCCACAACTTCACCGTCTTGTCAGAACTTGCAGAGGCAATGGTTTTGCCGTCGGGGCTGAATACCACGCCCCAGACCCCATCGCTATGACCTTGAAGAGTTTGCAACACCTGCCCCTGGAAATTCCACAACTTCACCGTCTTGTCAGCATTGGCAGAAGCAATGGTTTTGCCGTCGGGGCTGAATGCCACGCTAATTACTCCACCGCTATGACCTTGAAGAGTTTGCAACACCTGCCCCTGGAGATTCCACAACTTCACCGTGTTGTCAGAACTTGCAGAAGCAATGGTTTTGCCGTCGGGGCTAAATGCCACGCCAAAGACCACACTGCGACGACCTTGAAGAGTTTGCAACACCTGCCCCTGGAGATTCCACAACTTTACCGTCCCGTCAAGACTGGCAGAGGCAATTGTTTTGCCGTCGGGGCTGAATGCCACATACCAGACCTCACTGCTATGACCTTTAAAGGTTTGCAACACCTGCCCCTGGAGATTCCACAACTTCACCGTGTTATCATAACTTGCAGAGGCAATGGTTTTGCTGTCGGGGCTGAATGCTACGCCCAAGACCAGACTGCTATGGTCTTCTAGTCGGTTTTGTTCCCTAACTCCATAAACTACCTGTTGGAGAGTAGCTACCGCCAAAACGCGGGTATCTGCTTCAACATTTTTATCTGGTTTTTGCAGTCGCTTACCTAACTTCAAGCCTGCTATTAAAGCCTCAAGCTCTAAATTTGATGCCAGCAGATTTTGTGATTTAAGACTCTCAGCGATAATTTCGGCATTAACACGGCGTTTATCTGCATCTGCTTTGGCAGCGTTTGCTTGCTGTGTTTGCTTTTGGGCAATGTTTCGTTGCTTGTTAGCTTCTTGTAAATTTTCCTCTGCTTGTCTTTTACGCTCATCTGCTACCTGACGCTGTTCGGCTTCGGCATTTTTAGCCGCGTTGGCATTATCAAGAGCAACTTTTAAGTCTGCTCCCCGTTCTTCAGCTAACTTTTGTGCAGCCTTTGCTTCCGCCTCTCCTGTTTCCGCCCTTTCCCGTTGGTCTTGAGCAAGTTTTTTTTGCTTGTCCGCCTCCCGGCGTTGTTGTTCTGCGCTTCGCTGCTGTTGTCGAGCATTATCGGCTTGCAACTTTGCCTCAGTGCCTTTATTTTCTGCTTCTGTGCGGGCATCTTGAGCAATTAACCTTTGCTCATTCACATACACAGCCACTCCCGTCATTAAACCCGAAAATATCAGCAATCCCACCACATAAGGCAGCGCAGGTTTCAGCTGCTCCCACCTATCCCGTAAGTTAAACGGCAAATGTTCATTCAGCCACTTGCGGTCAAATACTTGCCGATAAATTTGATTTCTCACCTTTAAAACATTCTGCTCTCGCCTCACCACCCCCGACAACTTCAGGTGAGACTTAACTATTGACTGTTCCTCATCCACAACCGGACGCTTACCTAACCGAATTTCCCGGTATGTAGTCAAAACCTCTGGGTCAGGCGAGCGTTTAGTCAACATATCCCGCACAAACTGCAAGTTATTATCTTGCTCACTCATCGCACCCAAAAAAGTATTACTCACCACGCGGTTAACAAAGGCTGCGCCAGGGGAAAGGCTTCGCCTGGGGGAAAGGGTAAAAGGTAAAAGGGTAAAAGGGAAAAGGCTTCGCCTGGGGGAAAGGGTAAAAGGTAAAAAGGTAAAAGGGAAAGAAGAAACCCCTTCCCCCTTAACCCTTCCCCCTTCCCCATTCCCCCTTTCCCCTTCCCCCTTCCCCTCCCTCACCAAAGCCGCACACAAGCGCTGCGTTAAATACGGATGTCCCCCTGTCCAATTCAGCACCCATCGCAATAATTGTTGTGCGTCATCAGTTACCTGTTCCAATCCCTCAGCCAGGGGTAAAGCTTCCTCAAAGGTAAAATCAGTCAAATCCACACGCTGACCAATATTAAACGGTGTGCGCTTGGCATCGCGGATTAAATCCCCCGGAGTTGCTACCCCCATCAACACCAAAGAAAGACGCACAAACTCAGCATTAGTCGCACGGGCTACATAGAGATAACGAATCGCCGTATAAAAATCATCAGTAAAATCTAAGCTGAGGGTGGAATCAATTTCATCCACAAAAATCACCACCCGTGCTTCTACCTCAGCCAGTAACACCTCCTGAAAAAACAGCGTCAGCCGTTGCGAAACTCCCAAATATTCATGTTCTTGCCACCAACTCACCACATCAGTCTCAAACTCAAGTTGCTCATCCAGCTTCACCAAAAAGCCAAAATACCATTGTTCGGCTGTCACCTGCGCCCCCAATTCCTGAAGGTCAACAATAACAGCCCGTATCCCCTCCTCTGCCAACGTTTGCGCCGTGCGTACCATCAAACTCGACTTCCCCATTTGGCGCGGAGTGAGGACATAAGCAAAAGTTCCATCCCGGCACAAATTCAACAATTCCTCATCAGCTTGGCGGGGAATATAAATCCCACCACCAGCCTGCACCGTCCCGCCGACTGTGTAAATGGTTGGGTTAGACATAATTATTCCCCCCAGGTCTCAATCTGTCATTGCAAGTCTTAGAGTGTGTTACGCCGTAGGCTAAGGGATTTCCAAGAAATAAATTATTCCATCTTGTGGGGCGGGCATCTTGCCCGCCACATAAACTGGGCGGACAAGATGTCCACCCCACAATAAATACTGGGATATTTTTTGATTTGGAAGTCCCTAACGCACCATCCGAGATTTTCGGTGCGTTACACTTCGTGATAACACACCCTACCAAAGCTGATTTACCCACGCTAGTAGGGTGTGTTACGCCGCAGGCTAACGCACCGCCCGAGATTGTCGGTGCGTTACACTTCGTGATCACGCACCCTACCAAAGCTTCCCCTTTACCCACGCAAGTTCTCCCGGAAATAATCAGCATAAAGTTGACAACGCGGGATTACCGTTCTCCCCTCCCTTCGCACCAACCCCGCACCCCGCAGCCGGAAGAAAACGCGCTCATCATCGCAGGTGTTATGGCGAATTACCTGCAGCATACTTGACACTAATTCCGCTTTACTATGCAGTCGAAACAAATGGTTCCGCAAATGATTACCAAAGGGGCCATTATCTGCGGTAGCTTTGGCAAATAATTCCGCAGTCGTGAAGCGCTGACTGGCGATTAAATACAGCGCCACCCTGACTAAATAAGGATGTCCATTCAGCAACGCCATTAACTGCTGTTCTGCATTAGCATTAAGCGGTGAACCATGACGGTAATTCAAATCAGCAACTTGCGTGGCGGTAAAATCTTCTAAGTCAATTACCTCGCCTACATTAAACGGTGATTGGTTGAGATTATCAATTAATTGGTAGGGTTCGGTGGAAGTCACCAAGGCTAAATCGAGTTGCTTCCAAATCGGTGTAGTAGCGCGGTTATTGTGCCAACTGCGAAGCATTCCAAAGAAATCGGAACGGAATTCAGTATCAAAAGCCCTTTCTACTTCATCCATTGCTAATACTAAGGGCTGACCAAATTCTTTTAACAAATAGCGCCCAATATAGCGGGTGCAACGCTGACTATTACCCAAGGGAGAGTTCCAATATTCAGCAACTTTATCTGCCATTTCTATTTCATCAGTTAGCCAAGTGCAAAATTGCCGAAAGAATAATTCAGCATTGCTTAAAGCTGCTTGATCAAATAATTGAAAATCCAAGAAAGCCACCCGCTTACCTGCATTCATCGCCGCATTACAGGTGCGAATTAACAAGGAACTCTTGCCCATTTGTCGGGGGCCTTTAATGGTGATTGTCACACCTTGACGCTGAATCGCATTCAAAGCCAGAACATCACAAGCGCGTTCCACATAAAAGCGAGACTCGCCATCCATTGTTCCTTCTGGCATTTCCAGCGATATCGGCTGTGCGGAAGGAAAAGGCTGAGGTAAAGCTGAGGCTTCCCGTGGCTGCAGCAAACTGGCTTGATTCGCTTCCCCAATTGTTAATTCACCCCCAGAAATCGCCTGCAGCAATTCTGCAATTAGGCGGGGTGTATCTTCCCCATCTCGCCAAACAGCCCAGTTAATCCCATTGAGATAAACACTCAAAGGATACTGAAACGGCTCTCGATATGCCAACCGCACCGGGAGAATCATCGGCTTTCCGCCTTGTTCCTTAGCCAGGCGACTGGCGGTAGCAATTTCCGCCTCCACCATCTCACTGTGGACAGAATGCTCAGAAAGGAAAACAATTAAAAAATCAGCTTGGCGAAGTTCCGCTTCAATACGTTCCGCCCAGCGTGTGCCTACGGTGATAATTTGGTCAATGAAAACTGTGTGATGTTGAGCCAGCGCTTGCTGGACTTGCAATGCAATCGGCTCATCGGGGGTGACATGGCGTTTGTAGCTGATGAAGATGCGTTTGGGGGGGAAGGGGGAATGGGTAAAGGGGAAGGGGGAAGGGGGAAGGGGGAAGGGGAGGGAATTACAGATGGGGTTGGGGGGAGGTTGCGGCTTTTGAGGACTGGGGTGGCAGATTCGGGGATGTTTTCTAAATCAATGGCGATGCGCCCAAATTCGTATGCATCTTCGTAGGTTCTACCTGCGCCAAGGGCATCATAAAACCCGACTGCAAATTTAATTGCGGCGCGATCGCCTACTGCTTTATTCATTCCTACTACATAATTAATATGTTGGAATATCGCCTCAGCTTGCGCTTCGCTATAACAGGCGTTTAACAGCACACACTCTATCTTGTCTTGAAATAACCTAAACAGTCTGCCCAGTGACTCTGTACTTACCAGTTGCAACTGTCCGTGATCATCTTCCAAAACTAAACCTTGCTCACCTTCCCCATGTCCAGAGAAATGCACAATCTCTGGTTGATGATCCAAAAGCGCACGTCGCAAATCTGCCGGACGCACAGCCCATTTAGTAATTATCTCAAACTGTTCACGAATTTTCGCACGTTCCAACCCCGCCTGAATTTCCCGCACTTCTTCATCCAAGCGCAACTTCACCGTATTCTTGGGATTTGCCGATAAAACCAGGATTTTTTTCACACTATCATCAATTATTGCACCAGGCGTTGTCTCTAGATGCAGTTTACTACAGCAGAGTTACGGAGAATTACGGGCAGTGTAAAGAAATTTGGGGAAAGGGGGAAGGGTGAAGGGGGAAAGGGTAGTGGCGTGACCAGGCTAAAATGTTGCAATAATTTTTCTTGTGGGGTGGACATCTTGTCCGCCCCGGACGGGTGAGACACCCATCCCACAAGAGTTTTTTTCATGCACTATTTTAGTCTAGACACGCCAGTAGTGGACTGACACAGCTAATTTAGTGCAATAGCAAAAATTCATTTTATCGGCGTATATCGGCGGTTAATTTCATCAAATCTAATGCCTCATTTTAGCCGTAACGCACCATCCATGCTTAAGCAAAAGCTGCTGCCCAGATCCCCGACTTTTTGAAAAAGTCGGGGATCTAAATCTCGCTCAAGTAAGTGACATTCCACTCTACAATAAGTTGATTTTTACTTTATAAATAAGCTCTAAGAATTACGAATTACGAATTACGAACTACGAATTATTATTCCCCAAATATTTACTTTTCAACTCTTCCAACTCATCATCTATAATGCTTTTATTAGTAGGCTGAGGAGTTTGAGGTTGGGGTTGACTTTGCTGCTTTGGCGGTTTATTTCCACCTAAAAATAGAGTCTTCATTTCCTCTAATTCCAGGTCAATTTGGCTTTGCGATTTGGGAGATACAGCAGGTTTGGGGTTAGATGGTGCAACGTTAACAGGCTTTATTGATGTTGCTGGTGTAGCAACTATCGGCACATTTTTATTCAGGTCAATTAAAACTTCATCTGCTGTTTGATAACGCCGCCTCGGGATACTTTCTAACATTTTGTTGAGAATGTTAGTTAACTCTTGACTTACAGGATTTGTTAAATACTGCTGCCAAATCCAACTATCATTATTAATATCATAGGAATCAAAGGGCGATCGCTCGGTAAGTAAGCGAATACAAGTAGCACCCAAGCTGTAGATATCGCTAGCGAAAATCGCTCGTCCTCGGATTTGTTCTGGTGCAACATACTCGGGACTACCGATACTTGTACCAGTGCGGTTGAGAGAAGTGCTAGTGGCAGATTTAGAAGCGCCGAAATCTACTAAAACTAGTTTGCGATCGCTTGCCCGTAAAATAATATTTTCGGGTTTAATATCACGGTGAATGACGTGCCTAGCATGGCAAAATTGCAGTACTGGCAATAAATCATTGAGCAACTGCCGAATTTGCTCTTCGTTAAAAGCCCCTTGTTCTACTGATTCCTGAGCTAAATTTTTCCCATCAATAAATTCTTGGACAAGATACTGCCTATCATCTTGGGTAAAATATGCCAGTAATGCCGGAATTTGGGGATGTTGCCCTAATTCATCTAACTGTACAGCTTCTTGGTTAAATAACTCCACAGCCTTTTGCACAGTATTTGTGCCTTGGGCTTGGGGGTAAAATTGCTTAATTACACAGCGTGGTTTTGAGGGTTTATCTTCATCCACCGCTAAAAAAGTACGCCCAAAACCCCCTTGTCCTATGGGTTTAATTGCACGGTAGCGTTCTTTAAGCAGTAGCTTATAACCACAACTTAGACAAAACTTCACATCATCAGAATTTTCCGGTTTGGGACAACGGGGGTTAAGGCAGTAGCTCATAGTGGCGCTAAAAATCGCTCTTATTGTATTTATTTTGCCCTGCGATCGCCACAAGGGTATTCAGATTCGCCAATTATCTAGCTTCAGACTGTAACCCAGTGCTTGAATGCGCTGATAGTGCGCTAAATTACCAGTGACTAATATCAAATTTTGCTGTATCGCAATAGCTGCAATCATGCTATCAGCAAGTCCTATCGGTTGTCCTATGCGTTCCAAATCTGCATAAATACGCCCAGCTAATTCAGCATCCCTCAGTTGCAGTGTTAACACCTCTGCTACGGCAATTTGAGCAAAAAACTGCTGAATTCTATCTTCTCTTTGCAACCGATGCCAGCCTTTGACAATTTCTAAGACTGTGATAGTGCAGATAGTGTAGCGACCAAAAACTGCTAAATAACTAATAGCTCTTGATACTACACGCTGATCTCTACGCTTGAGACTCTCGGAAAGAATGTCTGTGTCAAGTAATACCTTTTCCAAAGCGTTGATTTAATGGGTGTGCTGCCCGATCCTTCATTACCTCTTCTAGCATCTCATCTACTGACTCAGGATCATCAGCAAATAGTCCCAATAATGGATACTTTTCTGGTTCTGCTTTTGGTAATTGATCAATTGCGTATGCAATTAACTCTGACAAGTCACAATGGCGTGATTTTGCCAAAGCTTGCGCTTTCTCCAGGGTTTTCTCGTCGAGTTGCAATTCTATGTTTTTCACGCCGCCTCATCTAAAAGCTGATGTGACAAGGCAATTCTAGCATTTTTGATATCTTGATGAGCCTTGAGGAAATGCGATCGCAATGTAAGTAGTTAAACAAAATTAATTACAAAATGTCATTGCGAATGGAGCGGAGCGGAATGAAGCAATCGCAAGGGTTGAGATTGCTTCTCTTCGAGACGCTGCGCGTTAAGCGAAGCTATGCCGAAGGCTTTACGCTGCGCTCGCAATGACTGTAATTAATTTTGCGTGGTTACTTACCATCAGGAAAAAGTGTCCCTGTTTTGTGAAATGATCTAAACAGAAATCAAAATTTTCTCAGTATTTTCTGGGTTGTCTTCTTACCACTTAAGTGGATTTTTTACAAGAAGATTCCAGTTATTATGCTGATAAATTCTGCTAAATTGGGCACCAATAACAATTAGCTGCGTCAATAATTTTAGTTAAATTGCTGAGTCTGTTTCTGTGGCTCTTACGCCAAGTTTGTCCAGCACAGGGAATGCCTAACTACCATTGAACCAATTTTCTAGTAAGCATAAATGCTTGTAGACTATATGGCGAGTAGATTACTAAAAAAAAGCCTGCTATGGCGCGTATGTGTAGCTAACGCATCAATAAAACCGATGAAATCAATTTTGAAATCAATGTTTGCTGTTCAAAGTTGGCGACAAAGACGCGCGGCGACTTTTGCCCAAAGATTACGCAAGTATCTTTACTTGATAGTTGCCTTAATATCTTGCCTGACGGTATTCGTTGTCGATAATTTTACCCCTGCGATCGCTCAGGTTTCGCAGTTACCCCGTGAGGAAATTCGCGGAGTGTGGATGACGAACAACGATATGGACATCCTCAAGGAACGCCCCAAGGTGCTGGAAGCTGTGAGCCAACTGCGGCGGCTCAACTTTAACACTATCTATCCTGTCATCTGGAATTCTGGCTATGTCATGTATCCCAGCGCTGTAGCCAAGCGTACAGGTATCCAACCCTTTGTTTTACGAGGCTCAGATGGACATGATATCTTAGCAGACTTAATTAACCAAGCCCATCGTCAAGGCCTGTTGGTAATTCCCTGGTTTGAGTTTGGGTTTATGGCTCCACCAACATCAGAATTAGTTATGGAGCATCCCAATTGGTTCACACGCAAGCGAGACGGAAGTCAAACTTCCATTAGTGCGGCTGGTGAAGTGATGTGGCTCAATCCCTTCCATCCAGAAGTACAACAATTTATTACTAGCCTAGTGCTGGAAAACGTCACCCAATATGATGTTGATGGCATTCAGTTTGACGATCACATGAGTTTGCCCCACGAATTTGGCTATGATCCATATACAGTGGCGTTGTACACTCAAGAAACTAAGAAAAGCCCTCCTCGTAATGCTGAAGATCAAGATTGGGTACGTTGGCGCGCAGATAAAATTACAAGCTTCATGGTGAAACTTAACCAAGCTGTCAAAGCGCAAAAGCCCCGCTCGATTTTCTCTGTATCGCCGAATTACTACGACTTTGCATATAAATTTCAACTCCAAGACTGGCTCAATTGGATTAAGTTGAATATTGTCGATGAGCTAATTGTGCAAATTTATCGCCCCAATCTTCAAAGCTTTGTTACTAATATTTCCCGCGCTGAAATCCAACAAGCACAAAAAGTAATTCCTACTGGTGTGGGGGTTATGGCAGGATTACGAAATAACCCAGTTCCCATACAGCAAATTAAGGCTCAAGTCCGAGCAGCTCAAGAACGTGGCTTAGGTGTCGCCTTCTTTTATTATGAGAGCCTTTGGGAATATGCCCCAGAAACAGCCGCAGAAAGAAAGGCAGGATTCCAAGCCCTCTTCCGCGCTCCGGCTTTGCGTGCCAGGATTGAGTAGTGGAGGAAGGGATGAGGGGGATGAGGGGGATGAGGGAGATGAGGGGGATGAGGGAGATGAGGGAGATGAGGGGGATGAGGGAGATGAGGGGGATGAGGGAGATGAGGGGGGATGAGGGGGATGAGGGGGATGAGGGGGGATGAGGGAAATGAGGGAGAGGAGGGGGATGAGGGAGACAAATAATTAAAAATTACGTCTTCAATCCCGTTCCCTATCTTCTATTTTCCTTCATCCCTGTTCCCAGTTCCCTGTTCCCTGTTCCCTCTTTTAGCCTAATTTTGCCTTGGGAATCAAACTGACATCCCAGGTATACAATCCGACGGTGTCAGGGACTCTGGCGAACCTTCCTGTACGATAGCCTCGTGATAATTCATTGAGAACCTTACTTTTAACCTCTCTCAAGTCTTCAGCATCTATTTCTCCATAAAGTCCATTGATGACTTCCGCAACTGTCATAATTTTCCCGGCGTTTTCCTCTAACAAAGAGGTAAGAGCATCAATTAAAAATTGACCCTCATATTGTGTGAGCATGGGTACGACTTTGTTTTTGGGAAGTATCAGCGGTTTCTTCTTTTTCGATGTGAGAGTTTTAGTAGAATTACCATTTCTACTTGAGCTGAGTAGACTTAAATCTAAGGTATAACAACCAGGTTCGTCAGGAATTGCCACCCAACTACTACCTTTACCTTGTGTCAACGAGGATTGAACTCTACCTTTCACTACTTTGAAGACTGTAGGCTCTAACTCTCCATATAGCGATCGCACAATGAAATCAATATGGCACACTGTACCGCGATGTTTTTGCAAGAGCTTTCTAATAGCTTCAATCCGATTCACTGAGTTTTGATACTCCGGTAGCATCGGATAGTCTTGTACCTTGGATGTTTGCTCTTTAGGCTCAGGCGGAGGAGCTATTTCTGGTTGTGGACTAGGAGATTGATACTCGTTGGTATCGGTAGTAGTGGCTGACGAATTATCTACCTCTAAATTGTCTGAATCTAGAAGTTCCGAAGCAGTAGACTCTTCTAAATTGTGATCAGACTCAGAAATATCATTGGGTGAAAATTTCTGTGCAGGAGGAAGAGAGGGAGTAACATCAGCCGATTCTAACTTGGCAATGTGGTTTTCTTGTGATGGTGACCAGGTAGATAACAAAGCTTCTACATGATCGAGATGCGATCGCGCCTGTGTATATAAGCGTTCGTACTCTTCTACCATCCCCGCATAGTAGTCTCTTAATTCCAACAGAGGCGTGAGGAAAGTTTCAGGAGGTGGTTCCAATTGTCCCTTAAAAGTCATAAAACCTTAATCAATCCAAATCAGTGTTGCTTTTGTAAGTCATTGGTCTTGGTTTAGCTTTTGCAGCTGGCTTGAGCTGCTGTCTCTTCGGTGGTTGAGGAGGGCGACAGCGTTCGCAATATAAAGGCCTAGGGCCATAAGTCTCGCGGTTTGTCGTCTCATTACACTGCTTACAAATAAAGTTAAAAACACGAGTGTGAATTTCTCTTTGATGCGCTCTAACAGTGTATTCTCTAACGCTGATTAACTTACTTGCCATAATAACGAGTGGTAATTTCCGTTCTAATCAATATAGCTATTCAAGCAAATCAAATAACATCAGTATGTATCCAGTTGCCAGTTTTAGCTATTTTTTTGCTGACTCTATAGGTTGTGTGATAGCAGCAATCTCATTGAGTATGAAGAAAAATTTCCTACTATTCTTTCTGAGTTTGTCTAAAAAGTCTTAGTTGATACACTCAGCCTTTAGACATCCTCTTCACTCACCCTCAACAAGGAAGAGTTTGAGCTGGAAATTTACCCTCTTTTATAAGTTAGCCTGGAGGTGAGCCATAACCAAATATCTGCACTTGTATGCTAAATACTCTCTGGCGGATGCTGGTTTTCAACTGATTCATGTCCTATAGGTCTTTTGTACTGGATGAAGAATTGACTGATTAAACGTTATTTTTTCATAGCAACCTCCCATGATGCTAGCTCAATTCATCATCAATTATGTATTACTAGCTATAGACAATAGATGATTTAGCTTAGTGTACAAAAAGCCTATCCTTCAACCCATCCCTTTTTAGGGGGAATGGTTCAAGGGAAAAGGTAAAGGAGAAAAGTTCAAACATCATTAGTTATTTCCTCTATGTCCTTGTGCTGAATATTTATCTGACTACCTCCTATGACTTGGGATAGATATAGGCATAGAGAGCGTATCTGCTATAGTCCAATATCCGAGAAAAAAGTGAAAATTACAATTCCCTGATGCGAGCGATCGCACTTTTAAGAATTGTACATTTGGCAATGCCTATCTTTTATTGTTGAAATTGGCACAGATACCGGGAATTGAATTGCACAAAGACCAGAAGCTTCTACAGCACTTAGCACTTACAAGTCAGATATTCACGCCAAGTTTTGCCACAAACCTTGCCATGAAAATTAGTCTTTCCTATGCCCTATACCCTTTTTCAAGTTAGAAATTGAACAGGGTTAAAATCAGATTGGTAATGCTTTTGTGAAGTAGGATTGTAATTACTGCTACAGTTAAGTTAATAACAAAGCCTAGGAATGATAAATAATATCTTGTTCGGTTAAAGACTCATCATAAATACCAGAGGGGTCAAGCGGGCAGGTAATACTAATTCACGAAAATTCTAATCCAGATGATTTTTCGTAGGGGTTTAGCAATGCTAAACCCTCTACCTAAGTATGTGTATCATGATTAAAGCGATACAAATTTGGTCAGAAAAGCATGAAGAATTGGATAATTCGGGGATGAGGGGCAATAGGGATTGGGTAATTGGTATTTATCCCCCTCATCTCCCTAATTACCTCAACAATTAACACGGCATCAACGCATCCACTCTTCCCAAAACTGCCATATCTTCTGCGTCTAATTCTATGCGTGTGCCGCTACGAATTAATTCGGAAAAGTCTTCATTTGGCACCATAATTGTTAACGTATACAAGCGAGAATTACCTGTATTTTTAATTAAATGAGTGCCTGTTGGCGGTACTAATAAACTATCACCAGTTTTAATTGCGACTTTCTTCCCATCGCAAATAGCTACCCCTTCTCCTTTAAGAACAAAAAACATTTCTACTGCCCATTGATGACGATTTGGAGGTGTATGTCCACCGACATCAAAAATTTCAACACAACAAGTTAAGGAAGTATTGGCATTGGCTGTATCAAAAATAATTGCTAACCGATTAGAATCATTGGGACTAATGCGGTAAACTTGGTAATCTTTGGGAGATTTAATGAGAGGAATTACACAACGAGTAGCGTGCATTTATGTATCTCCTTGGTTGGGGATTGGGGATTGGGGATTGGGGAACTCGGGGCCCCCTCTGGGGATAAGGGGGATTGGGGATTGGGGAACTCGGGGCCCCCTCTGGGGATAAGGGGTATTGGGGATTGGGGATTGGGGAACTCGGGGCCCCCTCTGGGGATAAGGGGTAATGGGGACTGGGGAA
Source organism: Tolypothrix sp. PCC 7601 (assembly GCF_025677855.1). NCBI lineage: Bacteria > Bacillati > Cyanobacteriota > Cyanophyceae > Nostocales > Tolypothrichaceae > Tolypothrix > Tolypothrix sp. PCC 7601. The sequence continues at coordinate 4,325,501 of NZ_CP064879.1, read as the reverse complement.
AAGGAACAAAGAATATAATAATGACTATTGACTCTTGTACAGATGCGATTAATCGCGTCTCTGCAACTTTTGACTCAGCACTCAGCACTCATTACTCAGCACTGTTTTCCAGGGCTGTTAAAATTGCTGGGGAATCTGTGACAAAACCAAAGCATTGTTTGACGTTATATAGAGTTGCTAGCCAACAATAATCGGGGGATGTTGTGGCTGTACAATCTTTGACTAAAATGCAGTCATATCCTAGAAAATTCGCATCACATAGGGTAGTCATGACACATTGATCGGCATTGACACCAGCGAAGAATAATGTAGTCTTTCCTAGGTTCCGCAAGATACTATCTAAGGGTGTGTCCCAAAATCCACTCATGCGGTATTTATCCACAAGAATATCTTCTGGTAACTGTTGCAGTTCTTCTACTACTGCGGCTGCCCAACTCCCAGCCATGAGGACTTTAGCACCGTTGGTAGGTAAGGGATGACCTAAGCCTACACCTTCGCCTGTGGGATTGTAGACGTGATGTAAACCAGCACTAATATTTAGTAGATCGGGGCGATTTCCCCAATTCAGCCAAATCACTGGGACACCTGCAACGCGCAGTTGGGGAAGTAAATTTTGTAAAGGTGCAATTGGCTGGCGGGCTGGGGTAACATCTACACCAATATGCGCTAACCAACCATCGGGGTGGCAAAAGTCATTTTGCATATCAATGATGATGATGGCAGCTTTTGCTAAATCCAGGCGCAGAGTTTTAGTTTCTGTTGATAAGATAGCGGGTTGTGGGGTCTTTTGCGGGCGTGTAATATCTGCGATCGCATGGTTGACTGTCCAAGCGTTTGGTGCAACTCCCAGGGAGTGAAAAGGCTGATTCATAAAATTGCAAAACCCAACACCATTTTCTATTTTGTAACCTGAAATTCACTTAGGCGTTCGATTACTTAATTAAGGTTAAAATCATGAAGTTTACTATCCAGAATGTTTTGACTGTCACAGATGATGCTTATGCAACTGTTGATGTCCAAATTGTGGACGGTAAAATAGCTGCTATTGGTTCTAATTTAGATGTTATTGGTACGGTAATTGATGGCACACATCAAATGTTGCTGCCTGGGTTTATTAACGCCCATACCCATTCTTCGGAAATGTGGCAACGTGGGGCGATTCGTCCCTTACCTTTAGAATTATGGCTGGCGGAACTGTATGAATTTTCGCAACTAAATTTAGAAAAGGTTTATCTCAGCGCTTTGGGAACGGCGGTAGAAACTTTACTTTCTGGTGGTACGAGTGTAGTAGATCATTTAGTATTAATTCCTGGGCAAGAATTTGAAACGATCGCAGCGGCGATTCGCGCTTACACAGAAGTGGGAATTCGGGCTTTTATCGCCCCGTTAATTCAAGATGAATCTTTGACAGCCGGGATACCATCGGGAGAAACCCAACAAAACCATGAACCTTATTTTCGCTCTACTGCTGGGACTTTAGAAATTATCGCAGCAGTTGTACAGCAGTTTCATCGCCCAGATGAAGGGGTGAGTATTTTAGTTGCACCTACAGGGATTCAATTGTGTAGTGATGCTTTATTCACCGGATGCATTGAATTAAGCGATCGCTATAATCTGAGTCGTCACTCGCATTTGCTGGAAACCAGGGCGCAGGAAAAACTCGCCCAAGAGAAATATGGCTGTTCGGCTGTAGAACATTTGAAGCGGATTGGCTATTTAAGCGATCGCACTTCTTTGGCGCATTGTGTCTGGCTAAGTGAAGCTGATATTGATATCCTCGCAGAAACGCAATCTACAGTTGTTCACAATCCCCTCAGCAACTTGCGTTTAGGTAGCGGTATTGCCCCTATTTTGAAATATCAACAAGCAGGAGTTAATGTTACTTTTGGGTGTGATGGTGCCTCTAGTAATGATTCTCAAGATTTACTAGAAGCTATTAAAATTGGCTCTATTTTGCATAACGTTACAGACTTAGATTATCAACAATGGATTACACCCCGGCAAGCTGTCGAAATGGCATCTTTAGGCGGAGCTAAAGGAGTAAATTTTGCCGATAAAATTGGCTCTTTAGAGGTGGGTAAACAAGCCGATTTAGTACTTTATGATCTTACCAATTTATCACTTTTACCTCGTACAGATCCTATAGGTTTATTAGTGTTAGGCAGACCCAGCAATGTAGTCCATAGTGTCTGGGTAAATGGTAAACAAATTGTTGCTGATGGCAGAGTTACCACTATAAATGTTGATGATTTACGACAACAAATCTTCCATCAAAGCCAGTGGGATACTCAGCGTCAGTCGCAAACTGTAGCCCAACTTGCAGCACATTATCGTTCAGTTATGGGTTTGAAGCAATAATTATGAATTCGTAATTCGTAATTCGTAATTACTATAAGACTCATATTTGATTTTTGAAGTTCACGTAGTGGCACGACAAGGCTAAAATGTGGCAATATAATTTTCTTGTGGGGTGGACATCTTGTCCGCCCAGGACGGGCAAGATGCCCATCCCACAAGAGTTTGAATAATGCACCATTTTAGTCTAGACACGCCAGTAGGATGCGTTAGCGCTAGCGTAACGCATCAGCGCCAAATCTTTTTGTGCTTTAGAGATTCTGCTTTCTGCATCAACACCAGCCAATTTTTACCTCATCCAAATGAAACCTACTGTAAATAAAAAGCTGCAAGATTTAAATAACCTTGCAGCTTTCTTATATTAATGAAATCAGATAATACACAATAATCTCTGGCAGTAAAGCAGAGATTATTTAGATGCCATTTAGGAAGCTAATGCAACTTCCACTAATTGCTGTAATTCACCTTTTTGGTACAGTTCAATTAAAATATCTGAACCGCCAATAAATTCACCATCAATAAAAACTTGGGGAATGGTTGGCCAGTTAGAATATTCTTTAATTCCTTGACGAATTTCGGCATCTGAAAGCACGTCATAAGTCTCGAAAGGTACACCCAAAGTATTAAGAATCTGCACAACGTTGTTAGAAAAACCACATTGGGGCATTAACTTATTTCCCTTCATGAAAACAAAAATTTTGTTTTCTTTAATCAGGTTATCAATTTTCTCTTGAGTTTCTGGTGACATGGTTTTGATGTTTCCTACTTTTGCTTATAGTCGAGAATCAACAGTCAGTATCTAAACTGCTAAGAAGCGGCTGTTGTCTGCCAAGCTTCAGGAGTATAAGTTTTTAATGCTAGGGCGTGAATTGCTTCAGTTGACATAGCTTGCCGCAAAGCACCGTAAACTAACTGGTGTTGTTGTACCAGTCTCTTACCTGCAAACTGCGATGAAACTACTGTTACCTGATAATGGTCACCACCACCAGTCAAATCTTGCACTTGAATCTGAGCATCTGGCAGTTCCGCTTTGATCATTTCCTCAACCTGCTGCGGACTAATCATCGCAATTCCTGAAAAAACTTCTTTTCTATTATTAACAGATAGAGAGCGATCGCCTTTACCAGTTGCAAGTTTTGGCAGGTTTACGGCTGAATTCGCTCTAGGCAAGGGTTTTTGACAATACCTTAAGGGCTGGCAGTTAATTCTATCCTACCATTAGGTTATTGAGAAGCTACTATTGTCACAAAAGAGAAAATTGCTAAATTTTGATTATTTTTGAGAAGATGACGAACTTCCACCTTGGCGGGGATAGGGAGTATCGACAAAACCTAACTCAAATAACTGTTGGTAGGCTTTCTTGCCTAAATCTCTGGTGGGGTTTTGACTTTTGATAATTTGAATGAGCAATGGTACGGCTAATTCTGACTGATTTTGTGCCCGATGTACTAACGCTAGTCTATAGGTGGCTTCATCTCGCTTCTGGGCGCTCTCTAGGGCTTTTTTGCGCTGAGAATCAGAAACTCTGGTGTCAATTCCCGAAAAACTAGAGTTGAGATCTTGGTAAAAATTAGATAGCTGGTTAAAAACCTGACGTGCTTCTTGGAGTTTCTTCGCAGCTACGTCATATTTTTGGGAATCAACAGCGGCTTGTGCTTCGCTCATCAAACGCTCACCGCTTTCAATGCTCAACAGGGTATTATTTGGCGCTACAGGACGTAGGTTATTGGGATTGTTAGGATCAATTGGTTGTGCTTGGTTATTGCTTGGTAAATTAATTACCTGAGCATTCACTGGTGCTAGCAGACAGAGGGCTGCTATGAGTGATAAAGAACTGAAGCGCATCCAGGGAACAGCAGCGGCTAGGTTCATGGGATCAAATCGTGCGACAAAGTATATAAAAAGTAACGGAAACTTCGGGTATCTTAACTCTGTTTTTGTCTTTGACCAAGCAAAGTAACATACTAAGTTTCTTTGTTTTAGACTGAAAAACAGCTTCATTGTGTTCCTTCAGCCCATAATCATAGTATCTAAAATTGCTCCTATGAATGATCCCAACAATTTAACAAATTCTGGCAACACAGGTGTACCAGCCAGCAATCTGGGTATGGTATTACAACGCGGTGGTGAAGAATTAATTTTAGAAAAGGTTTTGGATCGTTTCAGTGTCCGTCTTTCTACCAATATTCCTCGTGAACAATTATCTCAATTTAGTTGGGGAACTTGGCACCGGAGTATTCCTCAAGCCAGGCTAGAAGTTTTTACGGTAGCACCTAACCAGTTAGATACGGCAATGTCTCAAGCACGTGCTGACCAAAATGTGGCTTTTGCCAGCCATATTTACAAACTCAAAGATAATCCTGGGACTTTTGTTTATCTCAATGACCAAATTACAATTCAATTTGCCGATGGAGTTGATGCAGCTAAAATCAATGCTCTCGCTACTGCCTTTAACTTAGTGCAAGATAAACCAGTCCTGGGTTTACCTAACACTTTTGTCTTTCTTGTCAGCAAACAAGCCCAAGAAAATCCCATTAAAATTGCTAATCAATTGCAAGGAATCAAAGAAGTATTAGTAGCTGAACCAAATATTTTAGTACGCCAAGAAACTCATTACAAACCCCGCGATCCGCTTTATCCCAAGCAATGGTATCTCAACCACAATGGCAGCAACCAATTAGCCGCGGGTTCTCATATTTCTGTGGAATCGGCTTGGGATATTACTCGCGGTGTGCGTTCTGTAGTGGTGGCGGTGGTTGATGATTCTTTTGACTTGAACCATCCCGATTTCCAAGGTAGCGGTAAAATTGTTGCCCCCAGAGACTTGAAAGAAAATGACTTTTTACCTTTACCAGATGTAGAGGAAACTAGCCACGGTACAGCTTGTGCAGGTTTGGCTGTAGCTGAAGAGAATGGTAAAGGCATTGTCGGAGTTGCCCCCGGTTGTGCTTTAATGCCCATTCGCACCACTGGTTTTTTAGATGATGAATCGATTGAAGATATTTTCAATTGGGCAATTGAAAAGGGCGCTAGTGTGATTTCTTGCAGTTGGGGAGCATCGGCTGTTTATTTCCCCTTATCTTTGCGCCAAAGTGCAGCTATTACCCGTGCCGCTACCAAAGGACGCAATGGTAAAGGTTGCGTGATTTTGTTTGCAGCTGGTAACGCCAACCGCCCGATTAGCGGTACTGTGTTTGAGCGCAATTGGCCAAAAAATTTACTGTCAGGTGATACAGATTGGCTCAGTGGTTTTGCGGTACATGCCGATGTGCTAGCTATCTCAGCAGCTAACAGTTTGGCTAAGAAATCTGCCTATAGCAATTGGGGTGAAAACATTGCCGTATGTGCCCCAAGTAACAACGCTCCTCCTGGGATGTGGTTTCAGGATCAAGGGTTTATGGAAACACAACCTGCGATCGCCACTACACTATCAGGATTAGGAATGCTAACTACCGATCAATTAGGTGCGGCTGGTTATGATGCTGGGGATTTTACCAGCAACTTTGGTGGTACTTCTGCCGCAACTCCTGTGGTTGCAGGTGTAGCAGCCCTAATTCTCTCCGCAAATCCCGATTTAACTGCTAAACAAGTTAGGCGGATCTTGCAAGAAAGTGCTGATAAAATTGTGGACAGCAACCCCGATCCGCAATTGGGTTTCAAGGAAGGAACCTATGATAGTAACGGTCATTCCCAATGGTTCGGCTATGGTAAAGTCAACGCCGCTAAAGCAGTACAAGCTGCACAGCAAATGCGTGCAGGTACATCAACTGCTACTAAGCAAGTCAAGGGCAGAAATGATAGTAAATTAGGAATTCCAGATAACAATAAACAGGGAATCAAAAGTGCGATCGCCATCTCTGAGGCGAACCTGGTTCAAGATATTCAAATATCAGTTAATATTACCCACGATTTCTTAGGAGATTTAGAAATCTATGTAATTGCTCCCAATAAGGAGCCAGTCTTATTACAAAACCGCACCCTAGGTCGCCGTACCAACTTACAAGCAACTTATACAGTGCGATCGCATCCAGCCCTCAAACAGCTACTATCAATATCAGCTAAAGGTAACTGGCAATTGCAAATTATTGATTATGTACCCCAAGATATCGGTCAGCTTAATAGTTGGGAATTAATTTTAAGTGTTTAGGGCATGGGGCATGGGGCATGGGGCATTGGAAATAATAAGTTGTGTATGAGGTATTAGCTATTAAATAGGGCTTGCTGAAAAAGTCATTCCAAGGCAAGAGAAAAATTGACTCAGTAGTCAGGGAAGAGCAAATATAAGTTTTTGTTGTCTGCAATCAAACGGAACATCACTTTTGCTAATAAAAGAAGTGAAAAAAGATGTAATGTTGAAAAATTGGCATAAAAATTCCCAAAAAAGCCGTGAAACAAGGGTAGAAAGATTCATGACTAAAAAAGTAATAGCAATAGCAGTGACAGAGGTATGAGGAAGTTTAGCCATGACTCTACCCAAGCTAAATCTTCGTTTACCTTGTCCGAATTTACCCTCAATAGAGTTACGAATTAGCTCATCTTCTCGTGCTTGTTTCTTTTTTTCAGGACTGACATTTTTTAGGTGGTCTCCCTAAAGGTGGCCCACTAATTCTAATTCCTCTTTCTTGACACCAAGAGCGGTTGTCTCTAGTGCGATAAATTTTATCAACATGAACTGATTGAGGATAATACCCGGTGTAGTTTTTTGTAGGCTTCTACTTGTGATTTTAAGTCGCCTGATTCGTTAAAATTATCCCAACTAATATGGTCTAAAAATACATAGCCATCATAGCAACTAGCTGAAAGCTTTGCCCCAAACTCTACTTTTTTTCCAGCTTTACCACGGACTATCGGACGAATGTGTGGTTGATTTAAACTGACAATACGGTCTTCTATACTAATTTTTTTATTTTCATATAACCAAAGTTGTTGACGATAAATTTCTGCTACTACCAGTAATTTCTTATATTGCCTATTACTCAGGTTGAAGAGTGACGCACCTAACTCCATTAGCTGCTGAATGTGAACTAAATTTCTTTTGATATATTGTAGTTGCCGTTTAATGGCTTTCCTTCTTTCTTTAATGGTCGGTTTTCTTTTTTTGGCTACCAATAAGTAATTCTTTCTAGCTATATTTCTATAGGTTCTCGGTTTTTTTGATACTCTTTAACAAGAGGGAGTTATATAAAATATCTATAATTGTTTCTGTATGCTTTCTGGCTTGATTTAATAATCCTAAGTCTGTGGGATAACTGATATCCGCTGGCGCACAACTCGCATCTAATATTAATTTTCCCCGATTGGTCGGCTCATTTTTTAAATCCTCGGTTTCTGACTTTTTTGATTTTACTTCTACCTCCTCTTTACTTTCTAACACTTGCTTGACTATTTCTCGATTCAGTTTGTTAACTAATTTTATATCTATTCTTTCTCTAAAGTGAACTAACATTGACGCATCAAATGGGGCATTATTGCTATAGCAAGACATTCCTATAAAGTATTGCAGATAGGGATTCTCCCTAATTTGCTCTACTGTCTCCCTATCACTTATGCCTAGTTTTTCTTTAATTATTAATGCCCCTAATGCCATCCTAAATGTTTTGGCTGGCGCGCCCATTTCTGCTGAAAATATTGCTGCGTACTCTGCTTCAAATTCTGACCAAGGTATCATCTCCGCCATGATTACCCAACGGTTATCTGAGGCTAGTTTTCCCCCAAAGGGTAGTTCAAAGTCTTCTGCTGCTGTTTCTTGCTTTTGCGCTTTTCGATACATATCAACGCAACTTGCTACAAGGGTTTTTACTTACTTTATCCTTTTTCCTTGCACTTTATTCTCTTTTGTCCCCCCAAATCTCTTGATTTATCTAGGTTTTTTGTTTATTCTGCAAGCCCTAAATAAATGCCACATAACAAATGCCAAAATTAAGAATTAGGCATTTCGACAAATGTCGGATTAGTAATTTCTGCTTCTTGGTGACTTAATTGTTGCAAAGCTTTAGCTAAATCAGCAGTTAAGCGTTTAGCATTTTGTTTGACACAATCGTTACTATAATCGGCAACTTTGATAGCTGGGGCAATGTTAATCATCACATCTGTACCCCAATTGGGATAAGGCTGGCTGTAATTAATACTAATAGGTAGAATTTTAATTCCCAAGTCTGGCTGACTGGCTTCCGCACTTAAAGCTAACCGCGCAATTCCGGATTTGAGGGGGTGAACTTCCCCATCCCGATAAATCCCGCCTTCTGGGAAAATAACTAAAGTTTTTTTCTGCTCAAGTAGCTCAATACCATGACGCAGGGTGCTAATTGCTGGACGTTTAAGATCGATAGGGAAACCGCCCAAGTGACGCACAAACCAGCCTTGGATTCCTGTACATTCGCTGCTAGTCACCATAAAGCGTATGTCTTTTTTTGACCGACAAGCGATCGCAGCATAGGGTACGAGTAACGCATCCCAACGGGAACGGTGGGTAGGTGCAAGAATTATCGGCCCGGTGGTGGGGAGATTTTCTTGTCCGGTAATTTGAATGTGACCAAAGAACGCTGGTAACAGGACGTGACGACCTAAAAGATACGCAACAGGCGCTAGCCAAGAAGAAACCCCTGAGGTAGTATGAGCCACCTTGTGATTTGTGGCGGTAGTTGCTATTGTTTCTTGACAGGTAGGATGAGCAGAGTAAAATTCCATCATCGTGGTGGCTGCTGATTTTGTGATAGATTGTGACGAAACCTTGATTAATTACACCGTAATTTTTCTTTTGTTACTTGTGTCCTACCTATTGGACAGTTTCATCTCTGTCTGCTAGTTTCTTCGATGTCGTCGGGTAGCAAACCAAGCTTGCAACTGCTGACGGCAGGTAGACTCTAAAATGCCTCCAATGACTTTGAGACGGTGATTTGAAGCAGCACTATCGGGGATGTTGATAACAGTACGAATGGCACCAGTTTTGGTATCGTCTACTCCATACACCAACAATTTCAGGCGAGAGTGTATAATGGCACCGGCACACATCGGGCAAGGTTCTAAGGTGACATAGAGCGTACATTCATTCAGATGCCAATTTTGTAAAATTTTTGCAGCAGTCCTTAAAGCAATAATTTCTGCGTGAGCTGTGGGGTCTTTGTCGCGTTCTTTCCTGTTTTCACCCTCCGCCAGCGCATTACCCCCAGCATCGACGATTACAGCCCCTACAGGTACTTCTCCGGCATCACCGGCAGCTTGTGCCAATTTTAAGGCATGGGTCATCCATCCTCTGTGAAGAAGATATTCTGGGTCTGCAATAGACATTTTAAAAGTGGTAATTGGTAATTGGTAATGGGTGATTGGTATTTAATTAAATCAAATTTTACCTGGGTTTTAAGATTTTAATCTGTGCCAATTTTAAAGAATTGGTAATAGGGCAAATTAAGGCTGATTATGTCAAGTTTTCTAGATAAAAGGAAAGTAATATTAGTGCAAGAAAGCTAAAAGTATGAAAGTAAGAGCTAGATTTACTCTGTTAAGTGTTTTGAACCCAAAATTGGTTTTGGGTTAAAGGTTTTTTCTTTTCCTTTTCCCATTCCCCTTTTTCCCCTTCACCGACAAGTATTGCTAAGTAGTTAAACAAAATTAATTACACAATGTCATTGCGAATGGAGCGGAGCGGAATGAAGCAATCGCAAGGGTTGAGATTGCTTCTCTTCGAGACGCTACGCGTTAAGCGAAGCTATGCCGAAGGCTTTACGCTGCGCTCGCAATGACTGTAATTAATTTTGCGTGGTTACTTATATGATGTAGACCTTTGAGGTGTTGAAAATTTTAGCTTTATTTCCGCCATGTCGTTTTAGGTTCATTATTTAGATAACATACAGCAAATTGCTGTTTCATGAAATAGAAAAAATTATTATCCAACTCTTGTGGAGCAGACATATTACCAGCTACAGGCTGATATCATTAGATGAAATTTGCGCTAATTTTATCAATAGTTGCTTGATGGTACAAGCCCCCAGATTTATCTGTGGGATCAATCGAAAATCTAAAATTGTTTGGCTGGAGTAAAAGGTAAAAGGTCAGGATTGATTACCCTTTCCCCTTTCACCTTTTCCCCCTTCCCCTCTATTAAGGTTTAAGCTTTAAAAATACGCCACCTTTGAGCAATCCCGGATCGTTACCGTAACTGCTAACCGTGAGCGATCGCAGATTTTCAAAAAAGGGTTTACCGACTACTTCTACTAGTTTAAGAATCGGTAGCTGGCGTTCTACAAGTTTTTGGCTTTTTGTCCAGTCAAGATATATGTAACCTTGATTAGGCTGGGGAATAGCTGCAATACTATCTTGGAAATCGCGATTTTTAATTAAAGAGTTGTCTTTAACGTTGAGAATTTCCGCCATTGTCTCTAAATCGGAAGCGAAAATTTCGTAATTCCCTAAAGTTGTATGTACTCCCTGCACTTTTGTCTCTACTGTAAAAGCGGAAGGCTTAACATCAGCTTTATTGCTATTAGCGATTAATTCAGTCCAAGCGGAGATTTTTTGTTGATTGAGGCTGAGAGAATTCACATTCAGCCCTTTAGCTGCGGCGATCGCATCTAAACGCGCAATTCCTTGGGCTACTTGCGGTGATTGTTCCACCACAAACACCCAACTGTTACTTGCTGGCTGCTTTTGGGGTAAGAGTGCGATCGCATATTCGCCTTCTACCCAGCTAAAGATATCTTCAGTTAGATTTATCCCCCAACGGTTTTGCAAATCCTTCAATGGTTTCGCCATCTTCGATTTCATACCTTCCTGAGAAACCGCTAGGGTTGCTGTAACCTGTTTCCAGAGTTTGGCTAAATCGGTGTCACCCAAATTGCTTAAATTAGTACCAGAGATAGCTAAACCTGCTGATGTGGGGATATATTGCAATGCGCCTACAGGTTGAGATAATGATGGCGCAGGAGAACCAGCAATACTTTCTGGGGAATTTGCACTTAAAAAGCTAGTTTCTGCGATTAATCCTTTGGAATTCAATACAAAGGAAATAATTTCGCTGTCATAAGTTGATTCTTGCAGTTCTAACCCTTGCCATTTTGCTAAGGAAGGGAAATTTAAGAAAGCTGCAGCCACAGCACCTTTAGGTAATTGTTCTTTAGCTTTTTGATATTGCACATAGCTGTTTAAATTTAAATCGGGAGCTTGGACATTATTAATCGCATCTTTGAGTACTTTCAAATCGTTAGCGAATAAGACAAACTCATTCCCAACAACCGCACCAGCGATAAAATCTTGCTTGGGTGGTGGATTGTCGTAAATTAGTTTTACCCCTTCATATTCTTCAGTTGCTAAATTTCCCCCAGCTAATACCCGCTTAGAAAACAGCAAATCTACAAACTCACGACTTTTTTGTGATTGCGTAGTTGCTAGCGCCAGCAAATATCCAGATTGCTGTCCATTTTCTGGTTCGCGATCAATATCTAAGCTAGTAACAGCGAGAGTAATTTCATTACCTAACCAAGGTTGAATATCTTCTTGGTAATCGATATTACTCTTCGCCAATAAACTAGTTTTGAGCTTCGATAATTCACCTTCACGCTCTAACGCCTGTAATTTGTCTGGATTTACTAATAGAGAAACTGTAATCGGAGAAAATTTCGATACAAATATAGCTGCGCTAGATTGCGGAGAACTAGAAGCCACAAGGTTAACTGGACTTTTCACGAAAAACCAGTAATAACCACCAATCACAAACAATATGAATGCGATCGCACCTGCTACAAGGAAGGTGAAAAACGAGCTTTGCCTGTTCACATTTAACATACTAAAGTTAACAATTTAGGAATCGATGCTCATGCTACGGTTACGATCTTCATGTCAACATAAATAATATAGGATTGTTTACAAAACCTCATGACAGGCAATTCTCCTAATCAACCCATTGCCCACATTAGCGTTGAGGAACTTGCACAACGTCTCTCAACCAAGGATTCCAGTATTCAGCTAGTGGATGTGCGCGAACCTCAAGAACTCGCGATCGCTAGCATTGAGGGTTTTGTTAACTTCCCTCTCAGTGAATTTGCAGAATGGGGCGAGCAAGTCCCCACCCTCTTAAATCCTCATACTGAAACCCTAGTACTCTGCCACCACGGTATGCGCTCTGCTCAAATGTGCCAGTGGTTACTCGCTCAGGGTTTTACCAATGTTAAAAATATTACAGGTGGCATCGCTGCTTATTCTCAGCTAGTTGACCCTTCAGTGCCGCAGTATTAGGGATTGGGGACTGGGGATTGGGGACTGGGGATTGGGGACTGGGGAAAAACTATTACTCATTACTCATTACTCATTACTCATTACCCCATGCCCCATGCCCAATGCCCCATGCCCCATGCCCAATGCCCCATTCCCTTTTCCGCAATTACTCTGTAGGTATATATCTAAAGTGAAAAAAAATCCGTGCTAACACATACATTTTTTCCTAAAAGTTTGTGGAAAAATATGCTTATGTAAGCCACAATGTAGATGACTACAACCAGCTTTGATGATAATAGTCAAGCTCTTTTCCAGAGCGGCTGAAGAATAAATTAAAATATAAATTAATATTAATTAATTTCTGCTAGATAAATAGCTAGCAATGTTAACTCACAATTAGCTATAGTAGTTTACTATTAATAATTTTTTTTCATTTGCGGGGAAACCCAGACAATTTTTGCAAAGTTTCATTAAAATTTTTTGCCTCAGCCAAGAATACCTTATGCAAGTCCAGTTGACAAATCGACAACAGCATATACTTTGGGCAACAGTACGTCATTATATTGCTACGGCAGAACCTGTAGGGTCAAAAGCGTTAATTGAAGAGTATGACCTAGGGGTGAGTTCAGCCACAATTCGCAATGTGATGGGTGTCCTAGAAAAATCTGGTTTACTATTCCAACCACACACATCTGCTGGACGAGTACCTTCGGACTCTGGATATCGCATTTATGTAGATCAGCTAATTACACCATCAGAAGCTTTGGCTAAAGAGGTAGAACAAGCGCTGCAAAAACGCCTACATTGGGAAGATTGGAGTTTAGAAGCTCTATTGCATGGTGCAGCGCAGATTTTAGCTAGCTTGAGTGGTTGTATTAGCTTGATTACTATGCCGCAAACTAACACAGCATTGTTACGCCATTTGCAATTAATGCAAATTGAAACGGGGCGAATCATGCTGATTGTGGTTACAGACAACTATGAAACGCATTCGCGGTTAATGGATTTATCGCCAACGCGAGAAGAAACCAAACTTGATGCAGAAGTAATCGATCGCGAATTGCAAATCGTCTCTAACTTTTTGAATAGCCACCTGCGAGGACGCAGTTTGTTGGAATTAGCCACCCTAGATTGGAGCGAATTAGATCAAGAGTTCCAACGCTATGGCGAATTTCTCAAAACTTCTGTTGCAGAATTAGCCCGTAAGACTGTTACGCCCACAGCCACACAAATTATGATTCGGGGTGTGGGTGAAGTTTTGCGCCAGCCAGAATTTTCTCAAGTCCAACAAGTGCAAACAATTATCCATCTGTTGGAAGAAGAACAAGACCAGCTGTGGCGATTAATCTTTGAACAGCCAGAGGTTGAAGATCAGAGCAAGCCACGGGTAAATGTTCGCATTGGTGCAGAAAACCCACTCGAACCAATACGCACCTGTACCTTGATTAGTTCTACCTATCGTCGGGGTAGCATTCCCGTTGGGAGTGTGGGAGTTTTAGGCCCCACACGCCTAGATTACGAAAGTGCGATCGCTGTTGTAGCTGCGGCTGCTGATTACCTATCGGAGGCTTTCAGTTAATCAGATGACATTATGACGAGAAAAATAGGCTTTGGGTTGTTGTGGCTAGGATTTATTGTTTATGCATTTTTTCTCGCCCCACCCGATCGCCCTAATACATTCGAGTTAATCAAGAATTTGAGCATTGGGCAATGGCAAGGTATTAACCCTTTAGTCATTGCTCTGTTTTACATCATGGGTATTTGGCCTTTAATTTACAGTGCTTTAGCACTGTTTGATGAGAGAGGACAAAAAATCCGAGCTTGGCCATTTGCGAGTGCATCTTTTGCAGTCGGAGCATTTGCACTTTTACCCTACTTAGCTCTACGCCACCCAAATCCACAGTTTCAAGGACAAAAAAACGCTGTTCTCAAACTGTTAGATTCTCGTGTAACTGGAATTGGTTTAACTATAGCCACAACTATTTTAGTTGCCTATGGTTTACAAGGTAATTGGAGTGATTTTGCACAACAATGGCAAACTAGCCGCTTCATCCATGTGATGAGCCTAGATTTCGCTTTACTGTGCCTATTATTCCCTGCATTACTAACAGATGATATGGCACGTCGCGGCTGGAAAAATCCTGCATTATTCTGGTTAATCACTTTAATTCCCTTGTTCGGGCCTCTCATGTATTTATGTGTGCGTCCATCTCTACCAGAAAGGGGATTAGACACAGTATCTAGTTCGCAACAAACATTGACAAATTAAATTCACGCCTCCAGATTCATCCAGGGTACACATTGGATTTTAGATTTTGGATTTTAGATTTTGGATTAAATAGGACTTACGCAATAACTCTTCCAAACTCTCTTTACTTCGTGTTCTTTGCGTACTTCGTGGTTCGTTTTTTCATGATTTTGCGTAAGTCCTGTTAAATAATTAACCAAGCCAAAATATAATATCAATTTCAGAGGAACGTATTCTTTCTCCTCTGCTCCCTCTGCTGACATAGCGATTGATTATTTTTTTATTTGTCAGTCCCTAACCAATACTGCTAAGTTAAAGATTTTCAACTCTTAATTTGGTTTGGGGAAAAGGTAAAAGGGTAAGAGTTAAAGGTTTTTTCTTGCCCCTTTTCCCCTTCAGCGTTTTGCCCTTAACCGACAAGTATTGAGTCTCTAACTTGGTGATGCTTCTTCTACAGGACGAATAATCGCTGGTGCTGGGGTTACTTCTGGTTTAAAGATGGCTTGTAATGCTTGTTCTAAAGTTTGTGCCATAACAATTCGGTTTTCGTAAGCTACAACTACCCTAACTAAAGTGGGTAAACTATTTTTTGTAGCTTCTAAATAAATTGGCTCGACATAAAGCAGAGATTGTTCTATTGGTATTACCAAGAGATTGCCTTGTATAGCTCTAGAACCTTGGCGATTCCATAAAGAAATTTGCTGAGAAATTACAGGATCTTGGTTAATCCTAGCTTCGATTTGTTCTGGCCCGTACACCAAACGTTCTTTAGGAAAAACATACAGTAACAACTTACCGTAATTTTGACCATCCGATCGCGCTGCTAACCAAGCGATTAAATTCGTTCTTTGCTTGGGAGTATAAGGTAAAAGCAAGAGAAATTCTTCAAAGGGGTTGGTAGGTAAGCTGGTAATTAAATAGTACGGTTCTACTGGACGCGCTTGATTACCATAGATTTCGTTAGGAATTTGCCATTGGTCTTCCCGGTTGTAAAATACCTGAGTATCTGTCATGTGGTAGGTCATCAACCGTTCAGCCTGAATGTTGAAATAATCAACAGGATAGCGGATATGCTTGCTGAGTGTTTTCGGCATTGCACTCAGGGGTTTAAATAGTTTGGGAAATATTTTTCTCCAAGTAGTAATTATTGGGTCATGGCGATCGGCAACATAAAAGTTAACAGTGCCGTTATAAGCATCTACTACGACTTTGACGGAGTTGCGAATATAGTTAATGCCATCTTGATTAGGATCGGAATAGGGATAGTGATGACTCGTTGTGTAGGCATCCACAATCCAGTAAAGATAATTTTGGTTTGTTGAGTAATCTTGATTTTTCTGATCGAGATTGGCATCAGCGACAACTAAATAAGGATCGCTGTCATATTTTAGAAAAGGTGCGATCGCTTGAATTCTTTGTTTAACATTTCGGCGTAATAAAACCTTTGTTTCTGGGAGAAAATCCCTAGTTATCGCCATTTGCCAGTCTTTCAAATAAGCAGCAAATAACCACCGTCGCCAAATTGCTCCGATAGAGATACCACCTCGTCCATCGTAAGTATGGTAAACATTATCACTACCACTGGGATAGTCGAGTTCTCTAACCTTAGTTCCAGTTATTACATAGTTATTTGTAATTTCACCGTAATAAATCCGGGGTTGCCCAATGGGAATACTGTTGCGAATGGCTTGATTGGCAGTGGTGAGGGCAGTGCTATTACCGCTAATGTCTTTAACGAAATATTCTGGTAGTCCACCAGGGCCAACTACGTTTACAGGACTGAGAGTAAAACCAAAACCGTGGGTATAAATTAGATGGCGGTTTACCCATGTTTGAGCTTCCTGGGGAACTGCACTGTAGTCTAATTCCCTAGCTGCAATTAATACTTGTCGCCGTTCTGTAATTTCCTGAGGTGGGGATGATGATTCCTGCTGCGGTGCGGCGGGACGGCTACTGGTGGCTTCTGTTTCTAGGGTATAGCGGTCAATATCTGCATCGGGAAACCGATAATAGGGTCGAATTTGCTGCAATTGACGGTTGGTTTCTAAAAGCGGCCGCTGATCCCACAAACGAATATTCCGAATTGTTAAGTCGTTGGCTTTGATATCAGCTTCCGTCAATTGACCTTGGGGGTTGAAATTTCTGGTATCAATTGGTTCCAAATCAAAGGCTTGGCGAGTTGAGGCAATAGTACGCCGAATGTAAGGTTGTTCTCGTTGCAATTCATTAGGCTGAACTACTAAATATTGCACTGCATTCGGTACTAGCAAACCACCTACCAGCGCCAACAAGAAATAAACTCCTAAACCATAGAACGCCAACTGACGATGGGGGGATTTTGGCCGCCAAAAGATTGTTCGCCACAAGAAGTAAAAGGCGATCGCTACTGCTAGGGCGCATAAAGTATTGTAAGCTGGCAACTGTGCTACTACGTCGGTATAGCTGGCACCGTAACTCACCCCACGCTTGGAATATAGCAATTCATAACGACTTAACAAATAACTGAGAGCCACAGCTACCATCAATGCACCACCCAAGCCGTATAAATGGCGTTGCTGTGGTGGCGAAAACCCTGGAAAAAATCCTTGGCTGAGACTATCGCCGGATAGGAGGTAGGTAAGAGTAACGGCGATTAAACCATAAAAAAATAATCCCACCAACCACAGTCCTAGCAATTCCAAGACAGGGAGAGAAAATATATAAAAGCTGGTATCTTTAATAAATAAAGGGTCGGTGTCGTTAAAGGCAGTACGAAACAAATATTGCAGTATCTTCGCCCAATTTTGGTAAATTATCTGCCCAAAGAGCAGACTCATGACAATAGCGATCGCCCTGAGCGACAATCGGGGATAAATTAAAATAGCGATCGCAATTCCCAAAACCAAGCTCAAATACCAAACTTGGGAAAATATTTGCCTTGCCAGCTGCCAAATTGTCTGTAGTTGAAAGCGATCGCTGACAAGTAAACTAGTCTTACTAAATGCTGGATTCCAATAGGAAATGGCAATTTCACCGTAGTAAGCCAGCATTAATCCCACCAACAAGCTGAAGCCCAAAGCTAGAGGTAGCAGCCAATGCAATCTGATGGCGGGAAAGCGTCGGGGATCGAAACTACGGGCTAAATTGCGAGGATCGGACTGAGGACTGAGAAGCCTTGTAAACTCACTGCTGAGTGGCTGACTCGTCACTGGCGGGGGATACTTGAGCCGTTCTGCAAAAAAGAGGTTTACCAGCAGATAGACAGCAGTTATCCCAACTACAAATACCCATATAGTAGTCTTAGTAACCAGCCTGAGCAGAAATACTTGGAGGTAGCCGACTTCCTGAAACCAGAAAATTTCGACTGGTAAACGGGAACCCAGAACTACGAGTAGCCATAGCCCTAGGAAGAATATTAATAGGCGAAAGCCCCATTTCCGCAACATTCCTTAGCAGCCAACCTTTTCTAAATTACAGTTATCAATGACTTTCCGCTGATGAAGCAAAACTTACTAGTCAGCCAGTTCATTGATGCCTTTAACTGATCCTAGTACTTCGTTAGATGAATTATGATTGCTACGTAAGTAATTAGGCGCGATCGCACTGATAATATGTAAACTTTTGTGGGGGAAAAGGTTAAAGGGTAAGGGTTAAAGGTTTTTTCTTACCCCTTTTCCCCTTCCCCTTTTGCCCTTAACCGACCAGTATTGTAAAGGGTACAGGTTTTCTCTTTTACCTGCCTCTTGAGCATTCTTAGATATAGTTATGCCGGAATTAAGCAGATTTATGCTGGCAAGCTTTGGCAAGTGTTATCCTACTACCTAACGGTAAAAGATGACCTACAATAATGTTTGATTTTTAACTCGCAATCATGCTAACCAGCGTTGACCGTTTATTGTTTGTGCGGCGAGTCCCGATTTTTAAAGAATTGCGGGATGATTTTATCGTGCGTCTTGCTTCCGTGATGAACGAGCTAACCTTTCCCTCAAATCACGCCATCTTTAGGCAAGGAGAAGAAGGGCGATCGCTCTATATTGTAGTATCTGGCCGTGTTAAAGTTCACATTGGCGAAAAAAAGTTGGCAGAGGTAGACAAAGGCAAGTACTTTGGCGAAATGGCAGTTTTTGATACACAACCCCGTTCCGCCTCAGCCACCACTTTAGAACCCTGCGAGTGTTTGGAACTCACCCAAGAACAACTCTATGATGCTATTGAAGAAACTCCCGAAATTGCTGTGAATATCATTCGTGAATTATCGCGTCTGATTCGCAGACTCAATGAAAAGTGAAAATATTACTATTAGTTATTGGGTGTTTGGTGTTTGTTAGAGGTGATTTTTAATATAGAACAGAAAATAATTTTAAATTTTTAATTAGTTATGATTTTCACAATTCAGCTTTTATACTTCTTCTAATAGACAAGAGTGTATTTTCTGCTTTCAGCGTCACGCAGCATCTAGAGCTTAACATACAGAATTTACAGAAAAGTAAAAAATTCATGCCAACAGATGCGGTAATTTTGCGCTTAGAAAAAGTAACGGAACAGCACGCTGATAGCCTTTACTCTTTTATCAGCAATCCACTTCTGTATGAATATCTTGAAGATTCAGTTCCTAGCCTCATAGAAATTAGGAGAAAATTTCAGTTTGCAGCGCTAGAAAAATCACCCGATAACCCAACTATGATTTGGCTCAAATGGGTTGCTATTAATGCTCAAAACCAATATGTAGGTATTGTGGAAATAGGGATTTTTGAAGATAAATATGCAGAAATTGGCTTTATGACGTTTGTGGGTTATCAAAACCAAGGCTACGCCCATGATTACTGTTCTTTAGCTATTGCAGAAACACAACGACGCTTTCACCTTTTATCACTGCACGCATCAGTCAATCAGCACAACCTTGCCTCTCGTAAAGTACTTGAGAGGCTGGGGTTTAAATTGTACAAAGTCAATCACAACGCAGAATTTATCAAAGGTAAACTTTCTGATGAATTAATTTACCGCTTGAATTTCTCAGAATAAATTGACGTTTATGATGATGCTAATTTCAGACATTCTTTAATAAAAGACTGCGGAATTTCCCAACTGGCACCCCAGTGTAAATGAACATAAGAAGCATAAACATTGATAGGTGAAATCCATCCTTCATAACCCATATTTTCATCACAATCATAGCGATAAGTTTCCCATAAAGGCTGAGGATTAATTGCAGTTAAATGAGAACGATGAAACTCATGTCCGTAAACAGTTTTCCCTGTCTTTACTAACAGATTATCTTGCAAAGCTACAGCACGACGATATCCTAAAGTTAAACGTTTATCCATCGTTGCAGATGTTGGTAAAATTCCTACCATTGGCCAAGATTCACCTGCAAAATCAATAATTTGCTCGCACAAATACATTAATCCCCCACATTCAGCAATTACAGGTATTCCTTGCATAATTGCTGTTTTGACAGCATCGCGAGTGCTAATATTTTCTGCTAATTGCTGGGCAAAAACCTCAGGGAAACCGCCACCAAAATAAATTCCCTGCACATCTTTTGGTAATTCAGAATCTGCTAACGGACTCCAAAAAACCAGTTCTGCACCCAACTCTTGCAACAAATCGAGATTATCTTGATAGTAAAAATTAAAAGCGCGATCGCGTGCTACTGCAATCCTTATTGAGGGAGATGAGGAAGAAATGTCTTGTCCCCTTGTCCCCTTGTTATCAGTCCCCAGTCCCCATTGCCCCTTATCCCCAGAGGGGGCCCCGAGTTCCCCAGTCCCCAGTCCCCATTGCCCTTTATCCCCAGAGGGGGCCCCGAGTTCCCCAGTCCCCAACATAGGCAATAACCTTTCCCAGTCAAAGCAAGTATCCCCTAAATCAGCAAGCCGACTGATCACAGCATCTAATTCTGGGAGTTCTGCTGTAGGCACTAAACCTAAATGGCGATCGGGAATGGTGATATTATCTTGACGACGCAGTACCCCAAGAATGGGTAAATGTAATGATTCTAGAGCGTCCTTGAGTAGAGAAATATGGCGATCGCTGCCTACGCGATTGAGTATTAAACCAGCTATTTTAATTCTCTGATCAAAAGAACAATAACCATGAGCGATCGCAGCCACAGAACCCGATAAGCGACTGCAATCAATTACCAACACCACAGGTAAATTCAGCAGCCTTGCAATATGTGCAGTACTGGCAAAATCAGTTATGAATTGGGCATGGGGGATGGGGCATGGGGCATTGGGCAATTGGTAATTGGTAATTGGTAATTGGCTATTTCTCCCCTTGTCCCCAGTCCCCTTAATCCCATCAAACAGCCCCATTACGCCTTCTACCAAAGCATATTCACTATTTTGGGTGTGACGGGCAAAACATTGCTGAATATAAGCTTCAGAAGTCAAAACTGGATCTAAATTCCGACAAGCACGACCAGTTACATGCTGATGAAACATCGGATCGATATAGTCCGGGCCGACCTTAAAGGATTGTACTGCTATACCCCGACGACATAATGATGCTAAAAGCGTCAGTGTAACTGTTGTCTTACCTACTCCACTACGTTCTCCAGCAATCACTAAAGCCATAAACCGCCTTTTGATTGGATTTCCACAAAAATTTTAGGTGCGATCGCCAAAGCTTAAATTAATTTAACAATAAAATGAGTGCGATCGCCCCATTACCCCACATCCTCTCTTCTGGTAACTCCTGATAGACTAACCAGACTCCCACGCTTCAGCACTTCTAAATATGACTAAAAACTTAGCATTTCTCACCATTCACGGTATGGGAGAAACGGAACTAGAATATTACCAAAGTCTTAAACAATCTTTAGAAAAAACTTTAGGTAAAGATATTTGGCAAAAAGTTCATTTTGAGCCAATCTATTATCAATGTGAATTGCAAGATTACCAATATAGTGTTTGGGAAAATATGCACCAAAGTGCATCTCTAGCTTGGCAAGATTTACGAAAATTTATGCTCTTTGGTTTTAGTGATGCATCTACCTTAGAACACCGAGCCACAGATGATGGCAGCGTGTATAAAAAAATTCAAAAATCTATTATTTCTTCCCTAAAACTTGCCAGGAAAGCATTTTCTTCTAATGATATTTCTATAATCATCTTGGCTCATTCTTTAGGTTGCCAAGTTATCTCTAATTATCTTTGGGATGCTCAAAATAATAAGGGAATTTGGCAGATAAATAGTCTAGATTATCCAGTATTTCAACCAGAGCATGAAGATTTCTTGAGATTGAAATCTCTGCAATATCTTATTACTACTGGTTGCAATATCCCGTTATTTGTAGCTGGCTTTGCCAAAATCATAGCAATTAATAAACCCAATCCTAATTTTAAATGGTTTAATTACTACGACAAAGATGATGTTTTAGGATGGCCTTTAAAACCCTTATCGCCTTCCTATAATTTAATAGTTGAGCAAGATATAGAAATTGATTCTGGTAACATTTGGCAATCATGGAATCCGCAAAGCCATGATGGTTATTGGACTGATGAGGACTTTATTACACATTTGTCAAACATAATTAAGAGTTTAAGTACATAGTCAAACAATTTTGAATTTTGATAGATTTTGAATTTTCGATAGATTCCACAGCAAAGCGGGGGCTTTTACCATCAAGGAACTATTGGTCACATTTTCTAGACAGGCATTTACGTAAAAAACCCCAACAAAACATCAAAATCTATCTTTACCTATGCTCAATGCCCAATGCCCCACGCCCCATGCCCCATGCCTCATTTTTAACATACAGCTTTTTTATATGCTCAAGCGGCTGTAATATTAGCATCAGAAGATTCTGGTGGCAATTACCATGAAAGGCAGTCTATCACTAAGTATCTTGAGCTACTTAGATTCACTCAAAGTATTTCGCTTTCACAGCTCCAATAAGTTGGATTGGTTACTGATGTTGTCTTCTGTGCCTGTGTTGATTGCTGCTTCTGCGGTAGTCTCAATTGCTGCACCACAGAAAATCTCCCAAGCCACTCCGGGAGTTAATTTTAACCGCCCTACCCTGAACATTGGTAGTCAAGGAGAACGGGTATCTGAACTGCAAGCAGCTCTCAAACTATTGGGTTTTTATACGGGTAACGTTGACGGTATTTATAGCACTAATACTGCAACCGCCGTTTCTAGATTTAAGCAAGCAGCTGGCTTAAATCCAGACGGGATTGTTGATGCTGTGACTTGGCAAAAGTTGTTCCCCAACCAAGCAATAGCACCATCAACAGTAACTTCACCTCAGCCTAGCCCTACATCTACACCAGCATTAATTGCTCCTGCTTCCACGAACACCCCAACTAGAATTATTCCGAAACCAGAGCCAAAACCAGCTCAACCCAGACAAAATACAACTCCCAAACCCCAAAAACCACCCACCCGTACATCTCCAAGGACTAAGCCAGCTCCTACCACGCAAATCCCGCGTTTTGTTGAACGTACCCCTGGTATTCAATACACCACAGATGGATTACCAATTTTGCGTTTAGGGAACCGTGGCTATGAAGTAGGCAAATTGCAAGAAGTTTTGAAAAAGCTGGGATTCTTGGAAGGTGGCGCAGATGGAGACTTTGGCCCTTCAACAGATGCAGCAGTCAAAGCTGCACAAAGCCGCTATGGACTAGAACCTGACGGCGTAGCTGGTGGGGAAACCTGGCAAGTACTGTTAGGAAGATTGCAGCGACAGCGTTAAATAAATAAGAAAATGGGTATGGGGTGTTTGGTAATGGGTAATGGGTAATGGGTAATGGGTAATTGCTAATTGGTAATGGATATTTCTCCCTTATCTTCCTCATCTCCCTCATCTCCCTTATCTTCCTTATCTCCTCTCCTCCCTGCTCTAGCCCCTATTCCCTCACAACTTGCGTATGAAACACTTTTTATTAACTTGGTTGGCTACTGCGGTGGCTTTGTTAATTACCTCGAGAGTTGTTTATGGCTTCGAGGTCAAGAGTTTTGTGGCGGCGTTGATTGCTGCTGTGGTTATTGGACTGGTTAATGGGTTTATTCGCCCAATTTTGCGGTTTTTCGCGTTTCCAATTACTTTACTGACTTTTGGTTTATTTTCCTTTGTCATCAATGCTCTAACTTTGTGGTTAGCCAGTGGACTGACTCCTGGTTCGGGTTTTGAGATTAAGGGTTTTATACCAGCTTTGTTAGGATCAATTGTGTTAGCGATTGTTTCTAGCGTGCTAAATTATTTTCTGAGAGTGGTGGAATAAGAGCTGCCACGGCTATCGTCACTGCCTTTGGTTCATCGTTTAACCGAAAAATTTGTTTAGGTACTAAGCACCTGACTCCAATATCAATCAAATACGGAGTGAGGTTCGCTAAATGTGCATTCAACTGTAGAGACTGATGGGTTGAAAATTGCTCCTCATTTTTCCCTACCTGTAAGCCTATCGTTGATTGCCAATCGATATTCCCTGCTGCAAGCATAGCCGCTGCTTCCGCTACGCTAGGAGTTCCCATTACTTGAGCCGTAATTTCCCCTGGGTTGGGAACAGAAACCAGCCGGAGAATTTCTGCGGGATATGTTTTCAAACTAATATTGTGTAGCTGGCAAAATTCTACTAAACCGACTTCTGAAGCTTTATTGTTGATGGTAGCAAGACCTGCGATCGCTCCGCCAAAGCCTTTAGCTAACCCACTTTGGTGAAGTTGATTTTCTCTCAACACTTGCTCAATTGCCGTCTCAATCAACTTTCTCGATACACCTTGTTGGCAGCCCAATCCTACCCAGAAGTGTTGTGACAGCCTTTGCAATTTGGGTATTTTATCACTCACTGCTAAATTTATCCTCAATTAAATTGAAAATATTTATTGCATCTGGAAGGCTAAAAATACCCGTGTCTACAACCTTTTGTATGAGTTGTATACTTTCTGGTTCAGTATGATACATCAAAACTGATCGTTACAATACTTTTCCTGAAAACGAAAAACTATATATTGTGTACATCTAGCACAGTAGGAAACGCCGAGGCAGAGAACAGGTAAAAGGTAAGAAGAAAAAATAAATTTTCTGATTGATTTTTACTTCTCTAATAAGCTTGAGGCGCAAGCGTTTTGCCTCCTCTATCTTGGTGTTTCAATTTCTTCCTTACTCTTGTGCAGCAAAGCTTTCAGAGCCAGAAATATATTCTTACTCTCTTCAATATCTATAGATTATTGATAGATAAAATTTGTTCCTTTATATCGTAGTTAAAATCAAGGTAAAGCTTTATTAAGCTAAATTTTAATTACTCAAAAACATACAAAATTTGTTGCAAAAGCTGGCTTGATATTTTTGTTTTTTGTTGATATAATATCAATCCAAAGTAAATACAAATAGAAAATTTTATCGACTTAGCCTAAACCATAAAAATTCACCATAAATAAATAAAAGTTGCTAGTAATTAAGAAACTACTGTTTATTGATGAAGAAGAAGATAATTAATCATGAATATTGTGTGCCATGAAACAGCGATCGCGCTTAAGTTGCGATCCCAGCAATAAAGTTTTCTGCTTGTAAACTAATCAAGGAATCATAGCTCAATTAACCAGCCAAAAGATGACAAATTGGCACAAAAATATGGGGATGGGGCATTGGGCATTGGGGATTGGGCATTGGGTAATTGGTAATTGGTAATTGGTAATTGATAATTGATAATTGGTAATTGGTAATTGGTAATTGGTCATTGGTAATAGAGATTTTTCCTAGTCCCCAGTCCCCAGTCCCCAATCCCTAGTCCCTAGTCCCTAGTCCCTAGTCCCCAGTCCCCAGTCCCCAGTCCCCAGTCCCCATTGCCCCTTATCCCCAGAGGGGGCCCCGAGTTCCCCAGTCCCCAGTCCCCAATCCCTAGTCCCCAATTCACTCCTGCGCCCCTGCTTGTTGCAGACTCCGCACTATCTCTCTAAACCCGTTAAATTCGGCAATCATCAAAGCTGTATAACCACCACGGTTTTTTAAGTTCAAATCTGCACCGCCTTGAATTAATACCTTGACAGATTTAGGAAAACCACCGGAAGCTGCCCACATTAACGCTGTTGCGCCAGCTGAGTCTTGAAAATTGACATCAGCGCCCTTGGCTATCAGTAACTGCAAAACTCCTGGGTGGTTGCGTTGCGTGGCTTTCAGTAAAGCTGTTTTACCATCCTCTGCAGGGATATTGGCATCAGCGCCATAGTTGAGTAATACCTTCACTGTTTCAACATGGCCTTGGAATGCGGCTAAAGTCAAAGGGATCTCACCGAGATTTTTATCATGAATATCTGCCCCACTACGCAGTAGCGCCTCGACAATTTGGCTATGTCCCTGCAAGGCGGCTACAAGTATTGGTGTATCACCCAGGTTGTTTCTAATATGGACATTTGCATCACGGTTGAGTAATGCTTGCACTACATCTAGATAACCTTCCACAACTGCAAGGTGTAGGGCTGTTTCTCCATCACTATCTTGGAGATTAATATCGATATCTCTATCGAGTAAAGCCGTCACAATCTCAATGTTGCCAGCAGCGGCTGCGGCGGATAGTGCTGTACCACCATCCTGATTTTTGACATTCACATCAACTCCAGCCGCTAGCAGTGTTTTCACAACTGCGAAATGTCCTAAATCAACCGCATTCATTAACAGCGTCTCACCGTCCTCATCGGGGATATTGACATCTGCACCGCTTTGAATAAAGGCTTCTACAACTGTTGCGTGTCCTTGCTTGACTGCTAGCTTTAAGGCTGTGTCATCATCTTTATCGGTGATTTCCAACTTAGCACCAGCAGCTATTAAAGCTTTTAGCACATCCACATGACCTTTGAGTGCCGCTGCCATTAACGCGGTGCTGCCATCTTCATTTGTGGCGTTGACATCCGCACCTCTAGATATTAATAGCTGCACAATATCAAGTTGATTGGCACTAGCTGCCAGCATCAAGGCTGTAAGGTGATAACGCTTTCTAGGGAGGTTAATATTTGCCCCAGCATCTAAAAGCGATCGCACAATTTCGGTGTAGCCTAAATTAGCCGCAAACATTAATGGCGTGGTACCATCGCGATCGCAAACGTCCGCTTTAGCACCAGCAGCCAGCAGCGCCCCCAGCCGCTTGATATCACCGCTTTTGGCAGTTCCTAGCAGCAACATATCAGTGTTTTCAGTCATGGAAGAGATTTTGCTCTAGCAGTTTTGATTGATCTAGTCCCAGAATTCAGTCTGAGATTGTTTATCCACTTTTGCAAGGGGGTTGATTCACTATTCTGGGTTGAGATTTCGGTATACTGGCATCTTTTTATTCTCTGCCGCCAATACAGAGAAATAGAGTTATGCTAATTTTTATGAAGATTTAAGAATCGGGCGGGAACACTATGAATTTGGAACTTTCTCCATCTTTGAAATATTGGCTGAACTTCTTTCACCCCATCATGATGTGGGCATTATTGGCAATCTCTATCTATGCTGCCTATTTGGGGCTAAAAGTACAGCGTACTAGAAATGCTCAGGGTGAAGAGAAGAAAGAATTGATTAAAGGTAGATATAACATCAGACATTATCAAATTGGCTCTATACTCTTGGCTTTGATGGTAGCGGGCGCGGTTGGAGGGATGGCTGTCACCTACATCAATAATGGCAAATTATTTGTAGGCCCTCACCTGCTAGCAGGCCTGGGTATGACTAGTTTGATTGCATTTTCCGCAGCCCTTTCTCCTTATATGCAAAAGGGAGCAAATTGGGCGCGGATGACTCATATTTTATTAAATTTCACACTCTTAGGGCTGTTTGCTTGGCAGGCTATCACTGGTGTGCAAATTGTTCAGAAAATTTTGACGAATGCATAGTTAAGGGTCAAGGGTCAAGGGTCACCCAATTTTAGATTTTGGATTTACGATTTTGGATTGACCTCTCCTTATAAAGAAGAGGCTTAAGTATTGAATGATTTTTTTGCTCCTTCTCCGTAAACGGAGAGGCTTGAAACCGTTTTTTGGATTTTATTTTTAGATTTAATCTAAAATCTAAAATCTAAAATCCAAAATTGTCTCGGTCAAGGGTCAAGGGTCAAAGATTAGCCTTTCAAGGTAACTTGCTCAATCTCTTTTTCTTTACCTGCACTTGACCTTTGTACAGACGCGATTAATCGCCTCTCTGCAACTCAAGTAGAGACGCGATTCATCGCGTCTCTAATTACCGCTTTTTCTTAGCAGCATTAAAGGGTATACCCAAAGATTGGTGGAAATCTTCTTGGACTTTGCGGGTTAAACGACGAGACACTTGACGGACGATTTGATTCAGTACGCGATCGCCTGTAGATTGAATTAAAGACTTGGGCAGTCGTTGTATGAACTTAGGGAAGTGAAGTTCCACAACCAAATCTAATTCCCATTCTACTTTTGTCACCTTGGCAAAATTTTCAGTAGCTTCCGATACATTTTCTACCAACTGTAGGGATGCTCGATAATCTACATCATAACCAGGCGATTGATAATCAGGAATTGGAATAGTACGAATACGATATACACCTTCATCAGCAGGTAATAATTCTAACCCTATTTTTGGTTCAACTTCATAACCAAAGGAGCCAAAACGACCAATGATTAAAGCGTAGCCATTTTCTCCCAATGGTTGAACTTTCATCGGTTCAGCGCAACGCGAAAACCAGGAAGAGTGAGTATTAAGATACTCTGCAACCATTGCCGAGGGCGCATACATCTCCATACAATCACTGTAGCTACCATAAAACTTTGTAGGCATTGCTACAGGAACTCCTGTTAATGCGTCCTCCGCTTCTGTGGCACTGGACGCTACAGGTAAAACAGTTTCTGTTATTTCTAATGATTTATATTCGCCGTTTCTTGAAAGCATAAATGCGTTCCTGCATCCTTTGGCGTTGGTCTATATTAATCGTTCCCAGCTAACGTGGGGTATTTCGCACTTAGATTCCATTTTGACGGAATCCTCATGAATCTGTCATGGACTTCGTAGAATTACTACAATAAAGAACTGAACAATCACATATTAGTTTCCCAGGATAGCGTTTCTCATGAAAGCATTTGTAGCAGGGGCAACAGGTGAAACAGGCCGCCGGATTGTACAAGAACTCATAGCGCACAAAATTCCCGTCCGTGCTTTAGTCAGGGATACTGAGAAAGCTAGGGAAATATTGCCTGCAGAGGCACAGTTGGTAGTGGGTGATGTGTTAAAACCCGAAACCCTGACAGAAGCTTTGGGTGATAGTACAGTCTTACTGTGTGCCACCGGTGCCAAACCCAGCTTCGATCCTACTGGGCCCTATAAGGTAGATTTTGAAGGTAGTAAAAATTTAGTAGATGCCGCTCAAGCAAAGGGAATTGAGCATTTTGTTTTTGTTTCTTCCTTGTGTACTTCTCAGTTGTTCCATCCCCTAAATTTGTTTTGGCTAATTTTAGTTTGGAAAAAGCAAGCTGAGGAATACCTTCAAAAAAGCGGCTTAATCTATACGATTGTGCGGCCTGGTGGATTGAAGAATGAAGATAACTCTAATCCGATAGTGATGCAGGGTGCTGATACGTTGTTCGATGGTAGCATTCCTCGGCAAAAAGTTGCCCAGGTTTGCGTAGAAGCCCTTTTTGAACCCACTGCACGCAATAAGGTTCTAGAGATTATTTCTAAACCTGAAGCTACTGCCAAAAACTTTAGGGAGTTATTTACTAACGTTGCTTGATTTGGGGTTTGGTAATGGGTAATTGGTAATGGAAATTTCTTCCCTGCTCCCACAGTCCCCAGTCCCCAGTCCCCATTGCCCCTTATATCCCCAGAGGGGGCCCCGAGTTCCCCAGTCCCCAGTCCCCAGTCCCCAGTCCCCAATCCCCAGTGTAGAAAGTTTTAATTTAAGAAGTTAAAACAGAACACAGTACTGCTGTGCTAAATTCTGCCGAAATTAGTGCATAAACCATTGTTGTTAGATAAAAGATAAAGATTAAGGAGTCAAACTCTGAAAAGCTTTAAATTTAAAGGCGTAGAAAAACTAATTGGGCCAATAGCTGCGCTGCTTGGCTTCGTCTGCTTATTGCAGTGGTATATTACTGGAGATTTGCGATCGCCTTCTGACCCTACCTTTGAAGGTCAACAACCACCTTTAGTCATGAAGGGGGGCGATCCTTACATCCGTGCTTTAATGCGAACTATCTCAGCTAGTGAGGCTAATGGTAAACGCCCTTACTCGCTGTTATATGGTGGTCAACAGTTTAATGACCTCAGCCGTCATCCTCAAATATGTGTCACCATTGTAACTGGCCCTAACACCGGTAATTGCTCCACTGCTGCGGGTAGATATCAAATTATTAACACTACTTGGTTTCAAATTGCCCCCCGCTATCATCCCAAGCCGACGCAGTTTATGTTTTGGGTTTCTTATAGTTTTGAGGCTGAATATCAAGATGTAGTGGTTTACCGTTGGTTAAGCGACTCTCAATTTTGGGGAATTAATATTTCGCAACTGCTGCACCAAGGTAAACTGAATGATGTTTTACGGCGATTGTCTTCTACTTGGACAAGCTTAGGATACGGCATAGAAACCAATTCTATTAGTGGCTCCTTGCCAAGAATTTATAAGAAAATATTGCAAGAAGAATTAGCAACTATCAATCTGCCATCATCACAAAATTTACTGCCTACTCCGATCCAAAAGTCAACACCTAAACCTTTAGAAAGCTTAAGAGAAAGGAATAATTCAACGCTTCCCCCATATAGAGGTAGTAGCGGCACTTTAGAACTCAGATTAGATAGCCTCTAATATCAAAGAAAATAGTTAAGCTTGCTCCTGCCTCACAAAATACTGTTGTATATTGCTATTTAAAAGACACTTGATTTCGCTATTAAAATGTCATTATTTCAAGTAGGATGCGTTAATAACGCATCCTACTTGTTCATCTGAGTGCTATATGGAGTAAAAGCATGATCCAGTTAGAACAACCACCTAATACAGACAAGAACTTTATTCCAGCATTCAGAAGTAAATCTCAATTTGAGGGACTTTTAGTTGCTATTTTAATTATTACTTTATGGGCAATAAGCCAGATTTTCCTATTTTGGATGGATTTTTCTCAGTGTAATGTTTGGATATTATTAGCTTTTATAATTTGGCAAACATTTTTATATACAGGATTATTTATTACTGCTCATGATGCTATACATGGGGTGGTATTGCCTAATTATCCAAAAATCAATCATGTTATTGGGTCTTTGTGTTTAACGCTATATGGATTTTTACCTTATCAAAAATTATCACAAAAGCATTGGTTACACCATCATCATCCTGCCAGTGAGTTAGACCCTGATTTTCACGATGGTAAACACGAGAATTTCTTTGCTTGGTATTTCCATTTCATGAAAAATTATTTGAGTTGGCGGCAGATAATTTCTATAACTATTATTTATAGAGTTTTGCTGCATCTACTGCATATACCTGCTGCTCATCTAAATTGCTGTTGGGCACTGCCAGCACTTTTAAGTTCATTACAATTATTTTATTTTGGTACTTTTCTACCACACAAGCAGCCAATTGGGGGTTATATTCCGCCTCACAATACTCAAACTATCGACCGTCCAATTTGGTTGTCATTGATCACTTGCTATCATTTTGGCTACCACAAAGAACATCACGAATATCCCCATATTCCTTGGTGGCAGCTACCCGAAGTTTATACAATGTCTAAAAATGAATTTTGATTTGGGATTAATTATTCACGAAATGTCCAAACTTGGGGAGAGGAACAGTGCTAGCGTCACAGTTGTCCTATTCTGGAGATGGGTAATAGTGTTGTGGGTGAGAATGTGTTTTTCAGTGTTGTTATACCAACGTACAATCGCAAACTAATTTTAGAAAAGTGTCTGCGCGCCTTGGAAGTGCAGGATTTGGGTGATTCAACCCCGATTACAGGTTATGAAGTCGTTTTGGTAGATGATGGTTCTACTGATGGCACTTTAGAATGGTTAGCTGCATATAAAGAAGATTTTCCCCATGTGCGATGCTTTGAGCAAAACCACCAAGGGCCTGCTGCGGCGCGGAATTTGGGCGTAGAAAAAGCACAGGGAGACACAATTATCTTTATTGACAGCGATTTAGTGGTGCTTTCCAACTTCTTACAGGCTCATGCTGAGGCGCTGTTACAAGGACAAAAGAGATTAGGAAGCGATCGCTTTTTTACCTACGGTGCAGTGATTAATACTGCTAATTTTGAGCATCCTACCTCTGAACCTTATAAAGTAACAGATTTTTCTGCAGCTTTTTTTGCTACAGGTAATGTAGCAATTCCTAAACATTGGTTAGAAAAATCTGGGCTTTTTGACACTAGATTTCAACTCTACGGATGGGAAGATTTAGAACTTGGTGTTAGGTTAAAAAATCTCGGTTTACAACTAATTAAATGTCCAGCAGCAGTCGGCTATCATTGGCATCCAGCATTTAGATTAGAGCAAATTCCTAACTTAATTGATAAAGAAATTCAACGCGGACGCATGGGAGTTTTGTTTTATCAAAAGCACCCCACTTGGGAAGTGCGAATGATGATTCAAATGACTTGGATACATCGTTTGCTGTGGGGTATTCTTTCCATCAATGGCGCGCTAAATGAACGGACAATGGCACCATTTTTACAATGGCTAATTAACTTAGGTAAACCCCAATTAGCTTTAGAAGTTGCCCGGATTTTTCTCAACTGGTACAACGTTAAGGGTGTTTACGAAGCCTACGCGCAAACTCAGAAGGCATTGTAAAATTATTAAGGATGAAGGTTAATTGCAATTTCATCTTCATCCTTAATCAAAAAAGCAACAATTATGAGCCAATCGACTGCAACTAAAAGTAAAAAAAAAGAAATAGCAAAAGGCATAACTAGTATTTCTGTAAATGGTTACAAGTCATTATATGAAGAATGCTGTATAGAAGTACGTCCTTTAACTATTCTTGCTGGTGCTAATAGTTCTGGAAAATCGAGCATTATGCAGCCTTTATTGATGCTGAAACAAACTTTAGAGGCTACCTATGATCCTGGCGCTCTATTATTAAATGGGCCAAATGTTAAGTTTACTTCAGCAACACAATTATTTTCTAAAGTATTTGGTAGAGAACGTATTACGGAATTTACGATTTATATTGAAGTAGAAAATAATGAATCTATTAAAAATACTTTTATCAAGTATCCACGCAAGGCAATAGATGTGCTCAAGATGGAATATGAAGCAGGTGGTAAGAAATTAGTAATCTCACCTGATATGCTGCCAGGCGATGTTATAAAAATTCTGCCTGAGCCATATTTAGCATTTTATGAATTAGCAAAAGAGGTAGAAGCATTACAAAATCAAAGTAGATGGATTATTGAGCGGAATCGTTGTTTTTTGGAATTCGCATTGTTGATGGGTAAAAAAACAATGACACCTTCATTTCTTCAATCTTTAAATCCTACTAGCCCTTCTGAAACCTTTGGACGTTATATTAGTCAAACAATACATGTACCAGGTCTGAGAGGTAACCCCGAGCGTAATTATAAGACTACAGCAATAGGCAGCGAATTTCCTGGTACATTTGAGAACTATGTTGCCAGTGTTATCAATCACTGGCAAAAAAATAAAGATAAACGGCTTCAAGATTTAGGTGACATATTGGAAGCCTTAGGACTAACTTGGAAAGTTGAGGCTAAACAAGTCGATGATACACAAGTTGAGCTTAGAGTAGGTCGCTTACCACGTCATTCTAGTACCAAAAGCGATGTAGTAAGTATTGCTGATGTTGGATTTGGAGTTTCACAAACTTTACCTGTTATAGTTGCCTTGCTGGTGGCAGAACCAGGACAATTAGTCTATATCGAACAACCAGAAATTCACCTTCATCCTCGTGCCCAAGCAGCCTTAGCAGAAGTATTTGCTTATGCAGCTAATCGGGGAGTGAAAGTAGTTATAGAAACTCATAGCGCGTTGTTACTTTTAGCAGTGCAATCACTAGTAGCAGAGGGTAAGCTATCACCACAATTAGTCAAACTTCACTGGTTTACCCGGAAAGAAGATGGGATCACAAAAGTTAGTAGTACCGATTTAGATGATACTGGTGCTTTTGGAGATTGGCCAGAAGATTTTGGTGATGTATCTTTAAGTCTCGAAAGTCGTTATTTAAATGCGGCTGAGGCTCGTTTATTCAATAATTCACATGGCAATTAAAGTAGTTTCTAAGCGATTGGTAATAGATGCGTCAGTTGCACGTTCATCTGGTGGAGAAGAAGCTACTTATCCAACATCAGTACACTGCCGCGATTTTTTAAAAGCAGTTTTAGATATCTGTCACCAGGTTGTAATGACACCAGATATAAGAGAAGAATGGGACAAACATCAATCAAATTTTGCCCGTAAATGGCGAATTCAAATGGTAGCCAGGAAAAAGTTTAAATTTGTAAATATTAAACTTAATAGTGATTTATGGAAACGAATAGAAAGTATTGCATCTAATGATAAAGAATGTTGGGAAATGACTAAAGATCTGCGGTTAATAGAAGCAGCATTGGCAACAGATAGAATTGTTATATCTTTGGATGATAAAACTGCCAGAACTCTTTTTAGCAGTGCATCCAAGAAAGTAGAAGAGCTTCAAGATATTGTGTGGGTAAATCCAGATAAAATAGAAGTAGAAAAACCCATTGAGTGGCTAAAAAATGGTGCAGAATTAGAAAGCGATCGCCTATTGGGGAATTTTTGCATTGACTCAAATCTAGACTCCGATTCACGCTAGCACAGCAGCACAAATGTGCTACCCTAGTAGGGTTCATTAATCTCGCACATCCAGGAATTCGGGTGTTTCCCTATTGGGAGATACGCCTGGGTGGAGGTTTAACCCGAATCGGAGTTAGAAATATATGCCAGTCGTTTCATTGGCTCAAATGATGGAGTCAGGGGTTCACTTTGGTCATCAGACCCGGCGTTGGAACCCTAAAATGTCTCCTTACATTTATACTTCCCGCAATGGTGTACATATTATCGACTTGGTGCAAACTGCCCAGTTGATGGAAGATGCATATACTTATATGCGTACACAAGCTGAACAAGGGAAGAAATTCTTGTTTGTCGGCACTAAGCGGCAAGCTGCGGGTATTATTGCCCAAGAAGCCAGCCGTTGCGGTTCCCACTACATTAACCAACGTTGGTTGGGTGGGATGCTGACCAACTGGACAACTATTAAAACCAGAGTAGACCGCCTCAAAGATTTAGAGCGCCGCGAAGAAACCGGAGCATTGGACTTGTTGCCCAAAAAAGAAGCTTCAATGTTGCGCCGTGAAATGGCGAAGCTACAAAAATATTTGGGCGGGATTAAAACCATGCGGAAAGTTCCCGATGTCGTGGTGATTGTAGACCAACGGCGGGAATATAACGCAGTTCAAGAGTGCCAAAAATTGGGAATTCCAATTGTATCAATGTTAGATACAAACTGTGACCCCGATGTCGTAGATATTCCCATCCCTGCAAATGACGACGCTATCAGATCCATTAAGCTGATCGTCGGCAAATTGGCGGATGCGATTTATGAAGGTCGTCATGGTCAGCTTGATGCAGAAGATGACTATGAAGATTACGAAGGTGGTGAGGAAGATTACGACTATGAAGAAACTGAGCTAACAGGCTCATATGCTAGCGAAGAAGACGAAGAAGAATAGGTAAAGGTAAAGGTAAAGGATGAAGTATGAAGGATAAAATTTCAGACTTCATACTTCAAACTTCATACTTTCTTCAGCGCTGAGTAAGATAGAAATACTCAACACCAGTTAGCGATTACAACTCGAGGTCAAGTAGGAATTGAGGGCAACATGGCGGAAATATCTGCAAAACTAGTCCAAGAGCTACGCCAAAAAACCAACGCTGGCATGATGGACTGCAAAAAAGCACTAAAAGAAAATGATGGTGACATTGACAAAGCCATAGATTGGTTACGTCAAAAGGGCATCACTTCAGCTGGTAAAAAAAGCGATCGCGTTGCAGCAGAAGGTCTAGTAGACACCTTCATCCAGCCTGGATCTCAGGTAGGTGTACTGATAGAAGTTAACTGCCAAACCGACTTCGTTGCCCGTAACGAGTCTTTTAAGGCTTTAGTTAAAAATCTGGCAAAGCAAGCAGCATCAGCTGATAGCGTTGAAGCTTTATTGGCTCAACCCTATATTGAAAATACAAGTGCAACTGTAGATGAATCCATCAAGCAATTGATTGCCCAGCTTGGTGAAAATATCCAGGTGCGCCGCTTTGTAAATTTTTCATTAGCAGCAGGCAAAGCAGGTATAGTAGACAGCTATATTCACACTGGCGGTCGAGTTGGTGTGTTAGTTGAGATAGAATCTGAAACTGATGCAGCCGTGGGCAATGAAGATTTCCAAGCTTTAGCACGGAATAGCGCTATGCAAGTAGCAGCTTGCCCCAATGTCGAGTATGTCAGTGTAGACGAAATACCGGCTGAAGTTGCTGATAAAGAAAAAGAAGTGGAAATGGGGCGGGATGATTTATCCAGCAAGCCACAGAACATCAAAGAAAAGATTGTTCAAGGACGGATTGAAAAACGTCTGAAGGAATTGGCTTTGCTGGATCAGCCTTTTATTCGCGATCAGAGCATTTCAGTAGAAGACTTGGTGAAACAAGTTAAGTCTAAAGTCGGCCAAGACATCACAATCAAACGCTTTGTGCGCTATGTCTTAGGTGAAGGCATTGAAAAGCAAGAAAGCAACTTTGCTGAAGAAGTCGCTGCACAAATGGGCGTTAAGTCATAATTTTGTCATTTGTCATTTGTTATTTGTCATTTGACTCATGATGAATGACAAATGATTTGTTATCAAGACAGGTCAAGCAAAGTTTGCTGGCCTGTATTTTATTTTTTATACCTGTTTGGCTTGGGGAAAGGTAAAAGGGTTATACCAATTCAAAATTCAAAATTCAAAATTCAAAATTAAGAAAGCCATATGTAGCACGGGTTTTTGAGTTTGGATCTGTTGCTGAATTTTGGAGAATTGGTATTAAAGGTATTTTATTTCCCTTTCCCGCTTCCCCTTTTCCCCTTTAACCGAGAATTTTATTTACAGCAGATTTGCTATACTTTCGAGAAAATCTTAAATCCTAGAAATATTTCATTTAAAATATATTCGTACATTTGTACCATAATCGGGATTAGATGGGTAATTAAGAGAAGATATGGCTAGAGCAATCGAGCGAATTGATCGGGATCTTGCATTGCTGAAAGAAGCGATCGCAGCGATCGCCACAGAACTGCAAAAATCTTATGCTATTTACTTAAGCCTGTTAGGGCAAGCTGTTCGTCAGCAGTTGATTCTGGCAACTTATCATCTGTGTACCCAGGGTTATCCCGAAAAGTTCTTGAGCTTGTCATTGAATCAACGGTACAATTTGCAACAAGCCATCCGCAAGCTAGGTAAGCAAGCTGATGAGCAATTACTGGCTATTGTTAGTAATGAAGAAAATCAGAATGCGGTAGCGGAAGATGAAGTAGATGAGGGGGATGAGGTAGATGAGGGGGATGAGGCGGATGAGGGGGATGAGGTAGATGAGGGGGATGAGGCGGATGAGGTAGGGAAAAAGGATGCGGGTGGTCATCGCAATCCTAAATCCCAAATCTCTACTTTGAAATTGACCGACACTTCTAATCCGATGCAGTTACTAGTATGGCAACAAAGCCTAGAGAAGCTAACTCAACATACACTCAAAAAAGTTTCTCATGATGCTAATGCTGCCCTGCAAAAAGTCAATATTTTACCCAAAAAGATACCTGAACCGATTTTAGAAGTAGCTGCTGCGGCATCAGAAGCATCTGCCGAAGTTATGCCAGGGCCACCTAACTTATTAAACGTGGTCATTGAAATCCCCAATGAGCAAGATGCAGAAGAATCTAGCCTGACAAAAGTTATGGCGATTAACCTCCGACTAGGAGAAATTGAATTTGCTGATGCTAAACTCTCATCTGCACGCCGACAAATTCGCAACACATTAATTCAGCTAAAGAAACTAGGGCAGGATTATCAAAAAAAGCAGAGAGAACGCTCAATTGCCGAAGCAGAAGCCGCATGGCGTGCAATTTGGGATGATGATTAGTTGGTCATTTGTCGTTTGTCATTTGTCATTTGTGAATAACTAGTACAGAACGGCGTAAATAGCGCAAAGTTGGCGGTGTCGGTTTCCGTCCCGCCAAACTTTGTAAGAGAAACAGACCATACCCTACGGGAAGCCTCTTTGCGTCTACAAAATCAACAAAAAGCTTACTCTGTCTTAATTTTGAATTTTGAATTTTGAATTCACGGCGGTACTAGTGTCTTGCCCGATGCCCAATGCCCAATGCCCAATGCCCCATGCCCAATGCCCCATGACTAATGAAACACCCGATTGGATAAGATTGCAAAAAGCCTTAGCTGTAGAGGCGGAACACGGTTTTACAGATTTGATGGGTAGGCAATATCGCTTTAGTGAATTTCTCAGTCTGACTCTGGGCAAGTTTCCTATAGGGTTACCCACAACTGAACGCCGTCGCTGGCAAGAATTAGCGGTGCAATTTGTAAATTATTCTCATTTGGGCTTGGAAGATAGGCAACATTTAGTGGCAGAAACTCGCAGGTATCTGTATCAATTACAGCAAGATAGCGGCAAGCCACAAGAAAATAATGGGGTAGCTGAGGCGCAGCAGAGAAATTATCAATCGAAAAAACAACAGCCTACAACCCCGATTGTGGCTGAAGTGAGTCGGAGACTCGCGCCTAAAATTGACCAAAAACTCAGCGATTTACCAGAAATCGGCATTAGAAAAGCTGACAATTTGGCGCGTCTGGGTGTGTATACTGTACGTGACTTACTTTATTACTATCCCCGCGACCATATTGACTATGCACGTCAAGTAAATATCCGCGAGTTACAAGCGGGTGAGACGGTGACAATAGTCGCAACGGTGAAGCGCTGCAATTGTTTTAATAGTCCGAAAAATCAGAAATTATCCATTTTAGAACTGATACTGAAGGATAACACCGGACAAATCAAAGTCAGTCGCTTTTCGGCGGGTGCAAGGTTTACTAGTCGTGCTTGGCAAGAAAGTTTAAAACGGCGCTATCCGGTGGGTAGTGTGATTGCAGCTTGCGGGTTGGTGAAAGCCAGTAAATATGGCTTGACGCTGGATAACCCGGAATTAGAAGTGTTAGGAAATCCTGGCGATACGATTGATTCTTTGACAATTGGTCGCGTTGTGCCAATTTATGCTTTAACTGAGGGTATAGCGGCAAATATGGTCAGACAAGCAGTTATAGCTGCTTTACCCGCCGCTGCGAATCTCAAAGACCCCTTACCCAGTGGTTTGCGAGATAAATACGGTTTGATGGAATTGAAAGATGCGATCGCTAATATTCACTTTCCCCCAGATAGTGCTTCTCTACAAGTAGCCCGTCGTCGTCTGGTTTTTGACGAGTTTTTCTATTTGCAGTTGAGTTTATTGCAACGACAACACCAAGCAAGGCAAGTCCAAACTAGCGCGATTCTGGCTCCCAAAGGTCAACTATTAGAAAAATTCTACGAAATACTGCCATTTAAACTCACTGGCGCGCAGCAGCGAGTAATTAACGATATTCTCAACGACTTACAACAACCTGCACCGATGAATCGGTTGGTACAAGGTGATGTGGGTTCTGGGAAAACTGTGGTGGCTGTGGTGGCTATTTTAGCGGCGATTCAATCTGGCTATCAAGCAGCGCTAATGGCTCCCACTGAGGTGTTAGCAGAACAGCATTACCGGAAGTTAGTAAGTTGGTTTAACCTGCTGCATTTACCAGTAGAATTACTGACAGGTTCGACAAAAACTGTTAAACGGCGACAAATCCATGCCCAGCTTGAAACAGGAGAATTACCCCTATTAGTTGGCACTCACGCCTTGATTCAAGACCCGGTAAATTTCAGGCAACTGGGGTTAGCGGTAATTGACGAACAGCATCGCTTTGGGGTGCAGCAAAGGGCAAGGTTGCAGCAAAAAGGCGAACAACCTCATGTATTAACAATGACAGCCACCCCCATTCCCCGGACATTGGCATTGACCATACACGGGGATATGAATGTTAGCCAAATTGATGAGTTACCACCAGGACGGCAAAAGATTCAAACTACAATGCTTACAGGTCAGCAACGCAGCCATGCTTACGACCTGATGCGGCGAGAAATTGCCCAAGGAAGGCAAATTTACGTGGTTTTGCCTTTGGTGGAAGAATCAGAAAAGTTAGATTTGCGTTCAGCTGTTGATGAGCATCAAAAGCTACAAGAAAGCGTTTTTCCAGAGTTTCAAGTCGGGTTGCTGCATGGGCGCATGACTTCCGCCGAGAAGGACGAAGCAATTACCAAATTCCGCGAGAACAAAACGCAAATTTTGGTTTCAACTACCGTTGTGGAAGTAGGTGTAGATGTACCTAATGCTACAGTAATGCTCATCGAAAATGCAGAGCGATTTGGTTTATCGCAACTGCATCAATTGCGGGGACGGGTTGGGCGTGGTGCGGCACAATCTTACTGTTTGTTAATGAGTAGTTCTAGAAGCCCTGATGCACAACAAAGGCTGAAAGTGATGGAACAGTCTCAGGATGGCTTTTTTATCTCGGAAATGGATATGCGTTTTCGCGGCCCTGGGGAAGTTTTAGGAACACGTCAATCGGGTGTGCCTGATTTTACCCTGGCGAGTTTAGTGGAAGATGAGGAAGTTTTGATATTAGCGCGACAAGCAGCAGAGAAAGTGATTGAGATAGATGCAACTTTAGAGCGTTGGTATTTGATGAAGGAAGAGTTGAAATATCGATATGAAAGGTTAATGGGTGGGGCGATAATGACTTGATTTTTAACCGCAGATAAACGCCGATTAACGCTGATAAGATGATTGATTAACTCAATTGGCGACGGAATTGGTTGATGCTGATGGATAAGAGTAAGGTGGCAAAAAGAAAAAGTGCGATCGCATTCCACCAAAGTACTTCTAATCCTACACCTTTGAGCAGTATACCTCGCACAATTTCTATATAATGGCGCAAGGGATCTAGTAGAGATACATACTTAAAAAAGATGGGCATACTTTCTATCGGAGAAATTGCACCAGAAAGTTGAATCAAGGGTAAATTGATAAAAAATGATGTCAGCACAACTTGCTGCTGAGTACGGCAAACTGTAGCTAACATTATTCCAATACCAATTCCGACAAATAAATATAGTCCTGATAGG
Source organism: Tolypothrix sp. PCC 7601 (assembly GCF_025677855.1). Lineage (NCBI taxonomy): Bacteria > Bacillati > Cyanobacteriota > Cyanophyceae > Nostocales > Tolypothrichaceae > Tolypothrix > Tolypothrix sp. PCC 7601. Next base: position 4,284,492 of record NZ_CP064879.1, on the reverse strand, counting down.
GTTAAAAATAGGAAAAGATTACCACGAAAAGGGACACTAAATACTAATCTGCCTATACTTAAGGCTAAAATTACATCGCCCATTAGCAACACAAATAAAGGCACAATTTTAGCCAATAAAATTTCCCAGGCTTCTGCGGGAGTCATTAATAATTGTTCTAATGTGCCTGTATCTTTTTCTCTGACAACTGTGATGGACGAGACTAAAGAACTAATTAGGGTTAAAACTAATCCTAAAACTCCTGGGATGAAAAACCAACTACTTTTTAATCCCGGATTATAAAGAAAAGTGGTTTGGGGAGTAATTAATGGCGGGGCTTGATTAGATGATAAACGACGGCTAAATTGATTGATCATCTGATTGAGATAACCTTGGGCGATACCTGCTGTATTTGCATCAACTGCGTCAATTAAAATCTGCACTTCTCCAGATTTGTCTTCTGATAAATTACGTTTAAAATCTGGTGGAATAATTAAACCTGCGGTGATTTTTCCTTGGCGTACTTGTTCGCCTAAATCTTGAGCATTGTATAGATATTCTTCTAGGGTAAAAACTTTATTGACTGTTAAAACAGAAACTAATTCTCTACTTTCATAAGTATTGGCATAATCAACTACTCCTAACTTCAAATAATGCACATCTGGATTGAGAGCAAAGCCATACAGTAGCATTTGGATTGTCGGAGGGATAATTAATAATACTAATGTTTCTCGACTCCGTAAGATTTGGCGAAATTCTTTAGTTGCTAAACTCCAGAATCGGCTATTAAATAAGGTTTGAATCCAGTTCATAGTTAGATAGTAGATTTGATTATTTAAACGCAAAGGAGCGCAAAGGTTGACGCAAAGGGTCGCAGAGGTTTTAGATAAGGATTATGAGAATAAGGTATTACGGAGAATTTAATCTTTCCTCTGCGTTACTTTGCGCTTTCCTCTGCGATACTCTGCGTTAAAAATTCTTAAGTTTTAAGTAGTTAGTATACCAATCAAAATATTAATTAATTCGGGTAACTCTTCTGGTACTCGATATAATTTGAAGTCTTCTGTTATCTGTTTTGCTTGAGGATTGTAGATAGCAAAGCGCCAATCTTCACCAGTAGTTACTGCACCATAAAGAATTGGTGTATCTGAGTTGATCCACTGGTCTAGTGCTATTAATTCAACTGCTAATTGTGTGAATCCTCGACTTAAATCTGCTTGCTTGGCTTCAACTACTAATAAGCCTTTACCTTTATTAACGTAATAATCTAGGTAACCTTTTAATTGCTCGCTAACATTAATAGGATACTCAATATTTAATTGCGTTTGAGCAATTTCGCAAACTTCTAAAAGTATAGGTGCAATTATCGCTTGTTTACGCGCATCTTCACTGAGTAGCTTGACGCGTCGGAGATTACGTTCAATTATTCGCTGTAATTCTTCGATGTGGTTGGGTGTAGATTGTGCGATTGGTAATTGTAAGCGATCGCGTTCATAGTTACAACCTAATTCAGCTAAAATATCTTCTGGAGAAAAGGGTAGTTCAAAATATTTGCTGAAGGTATAACTCTGTCCGGGTTGAATAATTCGAGGGCGACTCATAATCATACAAAAATCTGAGTTTTTCAGGCATAATCGGCAGTGTGAGCTAATCTGGAAGTTGCATTCGCTTTAAAATGCGACGTGCAATATTAAATAATAATAATCCTAAAATAATTAGCATTACTATAGAAAACCAAACACCTACCCAGCCAGTACCGCGCACGTAGGCATCACGGGTAATTGTAATATAGTACCTAGCGGGAATGATTGCAGAAAATAGTGAGAGGGGAAATGGTATATTACTGAGAGGATAAATAAAGCCCGATAGTAATAAGGCTGTCAGGAATCCCAATAAGGCTACAGCTTGAACTGCAGCATTTTGGTTAGGGACTCGCACGCCAATAAATAAACCAAACATCACACTATCTATTAAAAATAGTAGCGTTCCTATTAATAAAGAAGTTGGTTCTACTACCCAAGATAATTGCCAAATTATGGCACTAATCAGCATAATAACTATGGCTATACAGATGCCAATTAGTAGGAAAGCTAAACCCTTCCCTAATAGCAATTCTTCGGCAGTGAGACTGGAGGCGTAAACTTGTAAGATTGTGCCTTTTTCTTTTTCGCGTACCATAGCAACTGCTGTTAATAATGAGGGATAAATCCACAAAATAACAGCATAAATACCAGGTACGATGTACAAAGATTCTTTTCTCCCAGGATTGAACCACAGGCGGATATGAGTAATGATTTTATCAAATGCAGGTTGCAAACCAGAATCTCTTAAGAAAAATATTGTGGTGGCTTGAATACTATTTTTAATAATTCGGGCATTATTCACATCGGTGCCGTCTACTATAACTTGGACATCGGTACTTAAACCGGATTTGATGCGACGGCTAAAATCTGGAGGAATGACGATAGAAGCTTTCGCCAATCCTTGATCAATGGCTGTTTGAGGATTGCGAATTTCTGGACTTTCCTTTGCAGGGAAAAAAGGAAATCTAGAATTATGAATATGTTCAAATTGATTAGTAGCAAATAAGCGCTCAATATAGCTACGACTGAGAGGACTATTATCAAAATCTTGAATAAATAACGGAATATTTTTCGATTCCAGCCGAATCACAAAACCAAAAATAATTAAGGTAATTAATGGTAAGAGAAACGCCAGCGCTAAAGAAAGGCGATCGCGCCTAAATTGTGCTAATTCTTTGCGACATTGGGAGAGGATTCTTTTCATGGGTCATTTGTCATTTGTCATTTGGTAATTGGTAATGGGTAATTGGAATTTCTCCCCTTGTCTCCCTCATCTCCCTCATCTTCCTCATCTCCCTCATCTTCCTCATCTTCCCAGTACCCCAGTCCCCAGTCACTAATCCCCAGTCCCCCCTATACGCTGTACTATGCCAATGAAAGCATCTTCGAGGGAGAAGGGGATAGAGCGTAGGGAATGAATATTGATACTATTATTTTCGAGAGTTGAGCGAATATCGGGAATTTCGGAGTCGGGATAGTCGAGAACTAGGTGGAGGCGATCGCCAAAAATTGAGACTCGCCATGCTGCTAATTGTGTTTTCAGTAAATTAGAGGCTGTTTGCGTTTTATCTGTGACTATCTCGATTAATTGTCCTGGTTGCGCGGCTTTAATTTCGCTGGGTGAACCTTGAACTACTACTTCACCTGCTACCATAAACCCCATGCGGTTACATTGTTCGGCTTCTTCTAAATAATGGGTTGTCACTAGTATTGCTGTACCGGATCTGGCAAACTCATTAATTAAGCGCCAAAATTGACGACGCGCTAAGGGGTCTACTCCTGATGTGGGTTCGTCTAAAAATAAAATTTCTGGTTCATGCATTACGGAAGCACCAAAGGCGACGCGTTGCTTCCATCCTCCTGGGAGTTGTCCGGTGAGCATATTTTCTCTACCGACTAAGCCACAAGTCGCCAATACCCAATCAATTTTTCTGCGGCGTAATCTTCGAGGTACGCCGTAAACTCCACAATAAAATTCGAGATTTTGGATAATACTTAAATCATCGTAGAGTGTAAATTTTTGGCTCATGTAACCAATGCGTTGTCGTAAAGCACTACTACGTAAATTTTGAGTTTGTCCCGCTAAGGTAATATTTCCTGATGTTGGTTCTAATAAGCCACAGAGAATTTTAATTGTAGTTGTTTTACCTGCGCCATTTGCGCCTAATAATCCATAAATTTCGCCATAGCGAATTTCTAAATCTACACCTTTAACTGCGACAAAATCCCCAAAGAATTTTCTTAAATTATTCGCACCAATCGCCACATAATCAAAATTATTTACCCTATCACCTATCCCCAGTCCCCAGTCCCCAGTCACTTTTTTAGTACGTGGAAAAGGAATAAATTCAGGGTCGTTTCCAGATGCACGTAACCGGGTGACAAAAACGTTTTCTAGGGTTGCATCTGCAGCTTGAATATTGTCTAGTTGTAATTTGTTTTGTGTAAAAATTTTCTCGACTGTGGCTTGTGCTTTAACTATGTCTTTTGCTAAGACATCTAACCTATCGCCAAAAGTTTGGATATCGACAATTGAGGTTTGAGTATTATTGCTGGCTTCATGTAATACTTTCTCTGCGGCTTCTATGTGATTGGTGCGAACTTCTAAACGTTGTAAACCTAAGCTTTCACGCAACTGCGAAAGCGTACCAACTTGCTGAATTTCCCCCTCATACATTAAAGCAATGCGATCGCATCTCTCGGCTTCATCAAGATAAGGTGTCGCAACCACTACAGTCACACCTTCCGCAGCAATCGCCGCTAAAACATCCCAAAATTCCCGCCGTGATACGGGATCAACACCTGTCGTCGGTTCATCTAGCAACAAAATTTCTGGTTGAGAAATCAACGCACAACATAACGCCAACTTCTGCTTCATCCCACCGGAGAGACGACCCGCCAAGCGATCGCCAAATTTCTCCAAACTCATTAATCGCAGGTATTTATTGCGACGCTGTACAAAAACATTCTCAGGAACTTCACGCAAGCCAGCGCTATAACGGAGATTTTCATCAATGCTGAGGTCAAGATACAAAGAAAATTGCTGTGTCAGGTAACCAATAGATAAACGTGCATCCCGGGGAAGCTTACCTAAAATCTGGATATTCCCACCTGATGCTTCCATCACCCCACCCAAAATGTGAAATGTCGTAGTTTTTCCCGCACCATCAGGGCCAATTAAGCCAAAAATCTCACCCTGCTTGACAGCAAAATCAATCCCCCTAACAGCAACTAATTTGCCGTAGCGTTTTTGTAAAGCCTCCACTTGAATTACGACACATTTGTCATTTGTCATTTGTCATTTGTCATTTGTCATTTGTCATTTGTCATTGGTCATTTGTCATTTGTCATTGGTAATTAGAGTCCAGAATTGTAGAGACGCGATTCATCGCGTCTTTACTCAAGCGAAAAGGTGCAACTGTTAGGTTCAAAGCCGCAACTTCCAAGCAAAAAGCTGCAAGTTCCAAGCAAAAAGGTGCAACTGTCGGGTTCAAAGCCGCAACTTCCAAGCAAAAAGCTGCAACTTCCAAGCAAAAAGCCGCAAGTTCCAAGTAAAAAGGTGTAACTGTCACGCTCAAAGGTACAACCTCCGAGCAAAAAGCCGCAATTGCCAGGCTCAAAGCCGCAAGTTCTAAGCAAAAAGCCGCAACTGTCAGCCTCAAAAGCTCAATTGTCAAGCTCAAAGGCTCAAACTACATCCTCCCTACCTCACAAATTCTCTTACTTTTGTCTTTCTTCTCCCCTATCCTCTTCATTTCTCTACCTCCGATGAAATATCAATCTCCCCATCTGCCGGCATTCCTGGTTTAGCAAATCCTTCGGGGTTGTCGATGGTAATTTTCACACCAAAGACTTGTTTAACTCGGTCTTGTTGGAAATAAATATTCTCTGGGGTAAAAGAAGCTTGGGTATCAATAGCAGCAACTTTAGCACTCAGGGGTTTTTTGGCTGCTGAGTCTAGAAATATCTTAGCTTCTTGACCGACACGCACTTTCCCAATATCGCCCTGGGGAATAAAACCACGGAGATAGACTGTTTGGGGATCAATTATTGTCAGGAGAGTTTTGCCAGTGGTTACAACTGCACCGGGTTCTACATTCCGGCTGACAACTACGCCGTTAATTGGACTAATGACGTTGAGGTCGGCAATTTTGGCTTTCATTTCCTGCTGAGAGGCTTTAGCATTGGCGACATCAGCTTGGGCGGCGGCGAGTTTCAAGCGAGTTTGCTGCAATTGCGTGTTTAAGCTATTGAGTTGAGTACTGCGAATGGAGGGGTTTAATCCGGTACTTTGAGCTTGGGTTAATTGTCCTTGCGCTGAATTGACTAATTTGCGGAAAGAATCGACAGCTGCTTGACGGGATCTGAGGTTAGCTAAAGCTGTTTCCCAACTGGTTTGTGCTTGATCATATTGTTGCCTAGTTACAGCTCCCTGATTTACCAATCTAGCGTAGCGATCGCGGTTCATTTGCGCCAATTTCAACTCAGATTTGGCTTGTTCTACATTAGCGATCGCTTGATTTAGCTGTGCTTCACTGGAAGCTACTGATGATTCCGCCTGAAAAATCCGACCTTTCGCATCTCCCAAAGCTTGTTTTAAGACCAATTGATTTTCTAAAATTTGACTTTCTAAAATACTAATTTGCAAGCGTGCTTGTTCTTCTTGCTTTTGCATCACATCCACACGCGCCAATGCACCTTTAAGTTGAGCTTGGATCTCTGCGTCGTCTAGCTTGACAATAACTTGATTCTTTTGCACAGTATCGCCTTCGCGTACCGCTACAGACTCAATTCTTCCCGCTACTTTAGCGCCAATATCAGTTTCATAACCTTCAATCCGACCAGTTACCCGCAGCGTATTGGCTTGTGAGTTCGAGGAAATCACATAGGAGGTGAAGATCCCAATACCTGTGAGTAATAAACCTAAAGGTATCAACAAACGAGGAGAAAGTTTGTGTTTGCCTTTAGTTGCTGTCCCAGTGTCAAAAGGTTCTTGAGGAGGTGAGAGTGGCTGCGCCATATATTTTAGGGTTCACAATGAGATTCAACGAGAATGACGATTCTGTCTGCACACAGGTTATAGCAAGTTTTTATCAGATCCGGCTAATACACGTGCCGATGATAGTTTGACATATTACCAACTCAACCACCCAAATTATTCATCATTTGACATCTGAGATATTTTCTTCTATTGAGAAAAGAGCTAATTTCAGCTTACAGAAGAACTTGCTCGTTCCACGCATTTTTAGACTATTGGATAATGCGATCGCTCTTGGCACATTGTCAACCACTTTCAATACTTGTCGGTTAAGGGGAAAAAGGGGAAAGGGGAAAGGGAAATAAAAAACCTTTAATCTTTAAAAAGCAATCAAAATCTGTTTTTTTAAAGAAATATTAGTAGTCCCCACCCTAAAAAATTGACCAATTACCCCTTCCCCCTTCTCCCTTCCCCCTTCCCCCTTCTCCCTTCTCCCTTCCCCCTTCCCCCTTCTCCCTTCCCCCTTCCCCAAATACTTATCCCCCTGCTTTCACTACAGAGGGATGACTATAATTTTGCTAATTAAACTCGATACTTTCTACAAAATCTAAAATCTGTTCTTTAATGTTCTCGATTTCTTCTTCTAAAGGTGCAGGTTTGTCGCCATTTAAAAAGCTGCGCTGACTGCTGACTATATATAAAAAATCCGAATTCATAAAGGTAATTAACCCTCGGTAGGCATCTAATCTTTTAGCATTGCCGTTACTTTCTTGCTTAGAAATTGTTGACCCTTGTGGCATATCAACTAATACGTAGTAAGCACCATCTAAGGCATCTTCTAAATATTCAGCATACTTGATTTCCGAATTGGGTACATTCGCATAAATTGCTTGAGGTACATATTTTTCTACTAAAATTGATTGGAGATATTCTTCCTGTCCGACAGTTTCTATATCCTCCAGGTATTCCGGGAGAAGTGGATAATAATCAATTCGCAATAAAGTCCCTATGTCATCAGAAAAGCCAACTACTCCTTCCTGGCTTTGAATTCTCCCTCCATCCTCTGATTTCACGGGAATGGGAACTGTAAAATTTCCTAAAGGCGATTCATACACCGAGTTAATATAGTCTTCTGGTAAAGTAATTTCCGCTTCGTCATCTGCAAACTCAGCATTTTCTCCTTCTTCAACAGCAGCAATTACCTCTTGAATAATTTCCTGTGCTTCTTCATCTTCTAGATCCAACGCTGCTTGTAATTCTTTAAGATAAGCCTGTTTTGCTGGCGGAATCGTCAATTCTTCGTCTATAAGTACTATGACACCAGCAGCAAACCCATCCAGTACAATATCATCCCCCAAGGCGGCGCTGGCGATATTATACAAAGCGCCGAGTCCATCTGTTTCGGCGATGTCAATTAATCTATAGACGATTTCGGTGATTTCCTCTTCTGCATATTCGTCAAAAACCTCGAAATCCCAGAGGACGCTGGCTAAACTTTCCGCATCCACATCTTCTAGTGAAGAATCTGCGATCGCAGTGATCACCGCGATCGCGGCTACGGCTTCTTCTGGATTCAATACATCTTCTGTGGTTTCTTTTGAGTTAAAAATCTTATCATAACGAGTCATTATTGCTACCTCCAAAAAATAGCTTTCTATTCATCACTGATTAAAAGAGAGAATGGCAAGTTTCGCAATAAAGCGAATCTTCCTTCACGAAGATTCGCCATTGTAGCCATAATTTACTTAAGGTTTATTTAACAACCAACGAATAACTTTTAGTATAAAGTCAGATTTTCTGCTGCCTTATTTTTTTGAGACATATAAAAAGCGATTGGTAATGCTCTCATAGAACTTCATACTAGTCCAGTAAATTAAGTGACCATCAGTTCCCCACTTTGTTTTATCGGTCATTTCCTCATTTTCTAAATTTTCGTAGTAATCTAGATTACCGCTAATTGGGTCTTGCAAGTGAAAATAATTCACCCATTTGAGTTGCTCAAGCTTACAAGTTACTGGATTTTTCGATAAATAGGAAATCTTGCGCGTAAATTCTGGCTTGACGCGGAAAGAATTAAGGTGTTCTAAAATACGTTGTCTAATATATTGCTGTTCTTCTGCAGTTTCGCGGAAGAAAAAAGCAATTTTATCTAAAGGTGAACCAAAAGTAATTAATCCTTTCAGCTTATCAATACCCATATTTGCACTAGATTCCTTATCCAGGCTGGCCTCAATACAGAGAAGATTTAAGGTATCGTAAGCAATACAGCTACCAAGAGAATGTCCCGCAATAATCACTTGATCGTATCTTGCGTGCGGGTCTTGGCTAATTTGTTGCAACAAAGTTAGACAATCTGTAATTACTTGCTGACGAATTCTTTGGTAAGGTGATTTGGGATTAGTTTTAGTGTAGATAGAAACATCACCCACAAAATTAACTAAAGGTGGAGTAATTAGTTGTTTACTAAGTTTCCATGCTGATTGTAAAAAACGTCCTTTGAGCATGGGCCCAGTTAATAACAAAACTAACAAAATTGCTAATCGTAATGCAGGGTAAAGGAAGTTAAATAAACGCAAGAATAAAGTCAGCGATCGCAGTCGGAATTTAAATACACTTTGGCGATGTTGATTATCCAGTAATTTATCTAATAAATCTTTATTTTCTTTACGATTGTAAAACTTAATTGTCCCATCTAATGTTTGTTCCGCCCATTGCAATATCTCAGGTACAGTGGTTTTATTTTCTGTATCAGGTGCCCAATAATATTCATGAACATCAATTAAATCTTGTTCATTGTTAGGAGGACTTAACCTAACAAAGCTTTCTGTCCACGCACCGCCATTAGCTAGTTTACGCCTAGCAATTAAATGTTCTAATTCAGTTGGTAAATTCTGCCCTTGAAAATATTTGAGGAAGTTCTGAGCAAAATAGTCTACAGTTTCATAAGGATTTTGTTCGCCAATCCCATGAATCAGCAAAAAAGCTGTGCGTCCTTGAGGAAACCTCACATTCATCGGTGTTTCAGTCATGCCAATCACCAGTTTTTAGAGAAAAGTTTTACCCTGAGTAGTTGACTTGGATTGGCTATCCACGCCCACTACTGCTTGTATACAGTCTTGAGCAGCAAGGCAGCTGCTATTTATAGTGTCACGAGCCTGAAGCCCAATTCCTTAAATAGTTGTTAATAAATTTATATTTCATTTACTATTTGTAGGTACTCTGGTGTTTTCGGCATATTATCTATAATTCAGCAATCCGTATCCTGAAAAATTCGCAATTCTTAATTAAGAGTTACGAATTACGAATTACGAAATACGAATTAGAAATTATTATGTTAAATACACTAGATTTAAGCCTGACTTTAGAAAAAGCAACTTATAAGTCTGAGATTGACAGACTCATGCATCAACTGCGGGTGTTGCAAACTGCTTGTTGGGAAAAAAAATTACCTGTGATTGTCGTCTTGGAAGGTTGGGCTGCTTCTGGTAAAGGTGGGTTAGTCAAGCAAATGGTATCTTATATTGACCCCCGTGGATTTAAAGTTCATCCCATTTGGGCGGCTACACCCGAAGAACGCCAGTATCCTTTTCTCTGGAGGTTTTGGGAAAAACTACCGCCCCAAGGCGCAATCAGCATTTTTTACCATAGTTGGTATACCCATGTTTTAGAAGACCGTTTATTTGAGCGCGTGTCAAACACTCAAATCCCCACTTTAATGGGGCAAATTAATTCTTTTGAGCGGCAGATGGTAGATGATGGAGTTGCGATCGCTAAATTTTGGATACATCTCAGCCGTAAAGAATTAAAAAGCCGCTTGAAAGAATATGCCAAAGATCCCCTGACAGCTTGGCGGGTACGTAAAGAAGATTGGCAGCAAGAAAAACATTACGAGCGCTATACGGCTTTTGCTGAAGAAATGCTAGTGCAAACGAGTACTGGTAGTTCTCCTTGGACTTTAGTAGAAGGTGATTCCCAACGCTGGGCTAGGGTAAAAGTGCTAACTCATTTAGTAGCTACTTTAACAACTGCCCTAGATCGACTAGAAATTAAGCTTCCTGCGCCGATAATACCGCCACAAGCGCATTTAGAACCCACAGAACCGAATTTACTCGCTCAGGTTGATTTAAACCAAAGTCTTTCCGAAGTAGACTACGAAGAACAATTAGCTAGAGAACAGATACAACTGCGTCAGTTACAGTTAAGCATCCACAAACATCAAATTCCTGTATTAGTGCTGTTTGAAGGTTGGGATGCAGCTGGTAAAGGCGGGGCTATTAAGCGTCTAACAGATATCCTCGATCCCCGGAGTTACTTTGTCCATCCCTTTGCTGCACCTTCAGATGAAGAAAAAGCCCATCATTACCTCTGGCGATTTTGGCGGCGATTACCCACAGTGGGCACAATTGGTATTTTTGATCGTTCTTGGTATGGGCGTGTTTTAGTCGAGCGCGTTGAAGGATTTGCCCTAGAAACCGAGTGGCGCAGAGCCTATCAAGAAATTAACGAATTTGAAGCCCAATTAACTAGTGCAGGTTATGTTGTAGTTAAGTTATGGCTACACATTAGCCCAGAGGAACAACTAAAGCGCTTTACTGAACGCCAAAATGATGTTTTTAAACAGTACAAACTCACCGATGAAGATTGGCGCAATCGCGAAAAATGGCCTTATTACGAAGTAGCAGTTAATCAAGCAATTCAACGTACCACTACCCCAAATGCTCCTTGGACAATCGTTGCTGCTAATGATAAATACTATGCCAGAGTTAAAGTAGTTGAAACTGTGGTGAATGCCATTCAAGCAGAAATAAAACGCCGCAAACGAGCAAATCGTTTTAGTTAAATAGTCCTAGTGTAGGGTTAAGGGGGAAAGGTAAAAGGGTAAAGGGTAATAATACCAATTCAAATAATCTTTGCCACATATAAATTCTTTGTAGGGGCACGGCACCAGTAAGATAATTGAATATACCAAAAGATTTTGGATGCCGTGCCCTAACCATCTGTTGCATAATTTTTTCAAATTGGTAATAATACCAAATCAAATAATGTTTGCGACAAATCAATAATATTCTAGAGGGCAAGGCAATGCCCACCTGTTTTAACTTAAGCTAAAAGCTATATAGGGCGGGCGTTGTACAAATACCTCGCGCCCTCATCCCCTAACCCCTTCTCCCCCGGGAGAAGGGGAATTGAATTTCTTGCTCCCTTCTCCCTGAGGGAGCTACGGTGTACACACAAGTACTATCTACAAAGGTTTCAGGCGTTATAGTCCCCTTAAAATGTCATTACGAGCGCAGCGAAGTAATCACATAATCCCGTGGTTTTTGCGATTGCTTCGTCGTTCCTCCTCGCAATGACTGGCTTCGGGAGCGATCGCACAACCATTAGTTAGATGACGAAACCAAGTACTAGGGGGAATTTCAAGACTTCTGTGTACACCGTAGCCCTGAGGGAGAGGGGCTGGGGGTGAGGGCGAAACCTTGCACAAGTGCGGGTTTTACGTTAAGTTGACACGTATGGGCATTGCCTTACCCCCACAATCTGTCGCATTCTTGTTTCAAATTGGTATTAACTACACAATCTGTCTTATAGCAACCCTAAAGCTTTGAGACTACGCCGAGTAATTTCAATACGAACCGGAGCATCATTCTCATTGCGAATATCAATATTTGTGGCAAAGAAATAAATATTATTATTTTGTTCTAAATATCCTACAAACCAGCCAAAATTAGGAGTAACACTTGTAGCCAAGCCTGTTTTTCCGCGTAGTATATAGTCGGGGGTACTTTCGTAAATCATAATATCTTTGACTAAATCAAAAGTCCGTTGTGAGAAAGGTAAATCTTGGCGCTGGAGACTTTCTAAAAACTCAATTTGTTGTCGGGCTGTAATTTTTAGTGGCCCTTCTAACCAAAATTTATCAATTTGCTCTGGTGTACCAATTTGACGATTTCCATAGCCAACTTGCTGGATAAATTTATTCATCCGTTCGTAACCAATTCTGCGCGCTAGCACTTGATAAAACCAGACTGTAGAATTTTTAAATGCTTGGCGGATATTGGTATCTTGATTCCATCTGGGAAATTGGCGCTGAATACCATCCCAAGTCAACACAGCTACATCATTGGGAATTACCCCAGTTTCTAAGGCGACAAGCGAGTTAAAAATTTTGAAAGTCGAAGCGGGAAGGAACGCTTGTGAATTGCGCGCCGCATTGTGTTCGTAGAATTTTTTGTTGTTGCGATCGTAAATTAAAATAGAACCTTGAATACCCAACTGATTAAATGAGCGTCCCAAGTCAACAGTTGCTGTAAGGGTAGGTTTGGGAATTTCCTGAGAATTTGCAGGTATACTTTGGAAACTGCTAAATCCTAAAAATGTCACTAAGATACCAATAATGATAAGCGGTGCTAGAAAAATTCGGCGCTTGGGAAACATAAATATCTAAACTACGAAACTGATTGACAAACTAGTGTTAGATAATAAAGCAACAGTATTTGTAATTCCAGAAATCGACACTAAGCGCAATTAAACAGCCAAAATGAGTGCATTATGGGAGACAATGAATATCAGAAATCTCAATTGGCTAAAGTCAAATTCAAAAAGTCGGGGATCTAGACAGCACTATATTGCTTGAGTAGGTGCGATCGCACTGGCTATCTTCACTTTTTCTATGACGTTGCAGTGGTGATGCGATCGCCAAGGAAAGCACCATCAAAAATTCTTAACATCCAGCGTACCTCACCAACTTGCCATCTGCTGTATTTATGCTGCGATTTCTGGAAGGAAATACGCAAATGAGAAAGCAATATCTACTTTTATTTGCTAAATATACTGAAATAAGAAAGTAAAAGCTGCGTTTGAATAAGCAATATCTGCTTTTGCTTACTAAATACACTGCAATGAGTAAGCAAAAGCTGTGTTTGAATAAGCAATATCTACTTTTGCTTACTAAATACACTGCAATGAGTAAGCAAAAGCTGCTTTTGAATAAGCAATATCTGCTTTTACTTGCTCAATACACTGCAATGAGAAAGCAATATCTGCTTTTGCTGATTAAATTGTTGTGAGGTGAGGAAAAAAACATGTACTTGGGGTAGGGTGTGTTACGCCGCAGGCTAAAGCACCACCGAAGATTGACGCGGGATTCAATACTGCTCGGTTAAGGATTTTCAACTCGGAATTGGGTTTGGGGAAAAGGTTAAAGGGTAAGGGTTAAAGGTTTTTTCTTGCCCTTTTTCCCCTTCCCCTTTTACCCTTAACCGACAAGTATTGACACGGGATTTAGATACCCAACTTTTTGAAAAGTCGGGTATCTGATCCAGTAAGCCTTATTAAATTTTAAGTTTTCACCTATTAATGTTGTGCTGAATCTGCAAGCAGAATAGAGGTAATAAAAATGCGTTACGCTATCGCTAACCCATCCTACTTAAGTTTCAAAAATCAAATATAAGTTCTATAATAATTCTCCGAACCATAAAAAATATTGAAAAGCGCTCATTTAAATATGAAAGCTTTCTGATTGTATTAATGATTTTTTTTATAAATTTATACATACCTTGGTAAGGGCATAATAATGTTGCATTGCCCATAGGATAATTGATGTTGTCGTGAATTGATATTACGCATTTCAAGAATAATCAAAATCAGCGTTTGCTTCTATACAGCGATCGCTCTCATAAAATGCCTGCTCTGTAGCTATTGATATCCCGAGATATAGAGATTATTCATTTAAGTCATACCAAAGGCATAAGCTGTTAGTAACTGGGGATAGATGCCTAAAGCAGAAATATGATTAGATAATACCCATGTTAGCAGTTACATGAATAAGTTCACCACGACATCTTCTGAAGGCTGCAAACTTTTATTCTCTATAACTTTGATTATTTTTATGGTACAGACTCCCCCATCTCAATTCTCTCCAGAGCAATACAAAGTAGATGCACCCAATCAAGAAGTAGAAAATATTATTCAATCGCCGCCAACAGAGACAGAAATTAATTTAGAATTTCTCTACACCAGGGATATTGAATTTCGCCAAGAAACTATTTACTTTCTCGTAGTTGATCGCTTTCATGATGGCGATCCAGATAATAGCGAAGGAATCAACTCAGAACTCTACGACCCCACAGGGCAAGACTGGGGTAAATACTGGGGTGGCGATTTACAAGGTGTCATTGATAAATTAGACTATTTGAAAAATATGGGAGTAACAGCTATTTGGCTAACTCCTTTATTTGAGCAAGTTGAAGAGTTATTTGTTGGTAATGCTGCCATACATGGCTACTGGACAAAAGACTTTAAGCGGCTTAATCCTCGATTCATTGCTAAAGATGAAAACCCTTCTTTAAACGCTACCCAAGAGACAAAAGATACCACTTTTGACCGCTTAATTGCAGAAATGCATAAGCGCAACATGAAATTAATACTAGATATTGTTTGCAACCATAGCACTCCAGATACTAGTGGCAGTAAAGGTGAATTATATGATGATGGCGTGAAAATTGCTGACTTTAATGATGATGTAAATAATTGGTATCATCACTACGGGGAAGTGCAAAACTGGGAAGATGATTGGCAAGTACAGAATTGCGAATTAGCTGGTCTAGCAACCTTTAATGAAAATAATAGCGAATACCGTGAGTATATCAAGTCATCTATTAAACAATGGCTAGATAGGGGTGTAGATGCTTTACGGGTGGATACTGTTAAGCATATGCCCATTTGGTTTTGGCAAGAATTCACTGGTGATATGTGCAATCACAAGCCAGATGTCTTTATTTTTGGCGAATGGATTTATAGTAGTCCCAGTGACGATCGCTCTGTGGAATTTGCCAATAACTCAGGGATGACAATGCTAGACTTTGGGTTGTGTGTAGCAATTAGAGCTGCATTAGCTCAAGGTTCAGAAAATGGTTTCCATACCATTCAATATATCTTTGACCAAGACCATCGCTATAACGGGGCTACCGAGTTAATTACCTTTATCGATAACCATGATATGTCTCGCTTCCAATCGCTGAACCCAGATCCAGCGATGTTAAAGGTAGCGATCGCTCTCATTATGACTTGTCGTGGTATTCCCTGCATTTATTACGGTACAGAACAATATCTGCATAACGATACCGATGGCGGTAACGATCCCTACAATCGCCCAATGATGGAGAATTGGGATACTGATACAGAAATTTACCGTTACCTCAGATTATTATCTGGTTTGCGGCGATTAAACCCAGCCATATCAATGGGTAGCCACTGGCAAAAATACTTAACTGAAGATGTTTATTGCTACGTGCGCCGTTATCGTGATTCTTTGTGCTTTGTTGCATTGAATCGCGGGGGAGAAGTCACTCTAGAGGAAGTCGAAACAGAATTACCAGATGGCGAACATACTTGTGTGGTTACTCGTAACAAGTATGAAGTCAAAGACGGCAAAATTCACAACTTAGTACTTGCAGAACGGGGAGTGATTGTTTTCAGTCACGTTGGGGAGAGAATCAAAGGACAGACAATTGTCCGCGTACAATTAAACGGCGTACAAACTCAACCCGGTGAAACCATCGTGGTGACTGGCGACTGTCCAGAGTTGGGTAACTGGGATATCAGCAAAGCCTATCCCCTAGAGTACATCAACACCAATACCTGGTTTGCAGAGATTCCCTTTGATGAAAGTACAGGTAAGTTGATTAGCTATAAATATGCTTTATGGCGCGAAGGGCGATCGCCCCTGCGCGAGAATACCGTTCCTCGTCGCTGGGTAATTGCCAAAGAAGGTACTGTGAAGTGGCGTGATACCTGGACTTCAGGAAGAGAATCTTAGGAAAGTTGAGAATGTCCAAGCGATGCCTGCGGCGGGCTGCGCCAACGCACTGTGGATAGTTACAAAGCCAAGGCGATCGCTTTTACTTATCCTCAATTTTCATGAGCAATCAACCAGTTTTCTAAGTCGGCGATCGCACTAAAATCTAACAAGGCTTCACCCAAATCTTCTAACTGAGGGGTTGATAGCTGTTGAATCCGTTCCTGTAACAGGGGAGTTAACGCACCGACACGACGATTGAGTTGTCGCAAAACCATCGTTACAGCTTCTCTCTGACTTGCTCTACGTTCCCAACTTGTGACAATCTCCATAACTTCTTCCTCCTGTGCTGGTTCAATGGTAGCAAGTTGAGATTGGAAAATGGCTTCTTCCTGAGTGTTTAATTCCAGGTAAACATCGACAAATTGGGAAATTAGCTCAATTTGTGCGGGATTGAGTCCCAAACTCACAAGTAACTGTAATGACAATAATTTCACGGTGGGACGTTCTTGTTTGTCCATCCGCATTTTTGAGATTAAAGCACTTGCAACTGGATTGGGTGTATTGACAAAATCGCGCCAATTGAGTTGGTTTAATTGAATTACCCTATAGTTAAATTCTAGGACTTTCCAACCAGGAAACTCAACGGTGTAAATGTTTGGTTCGCGGGTTAGGGGTGAGTCGTGAGAATATAAGACAATCGGGTAAATTGGCAAGGCATATTTTTCGTGTAGACGTGCAAAATAAGTGAACATCCGCGCATTAAAATCAGATTCACTAGATGATTGATGTTCGGTATGGATGATAAATAATGAATCTTGATTGCGAAAAGATGCGCGGACAAGTAAATCAACGATTTTCTTCGTCCCCACAGTGATATCTGTAAACACCTCTTGGGGTAGAAATTCGATGCTGTCACGTTCCCAGTAGTTAGTAATATCGGGGAAAAATAGCTCTATGAACTCAGGAAAGAAGTTTTCTAAGAGCTTTTTGAATAATTGGTCATGGTCAATCATAAAATGATATTACAGGATTGTGGAAAAAAGCGAGAGCGCTCTTTCATCCACAATCACACAAAGGCGAATACCTGCGGCGGGCTGCGTCTACGAACTCAATTATGCATGAGAATGCCCAAGAGTTATGTTTAATTCTGTTGGTCTACTTAGGTTGAGCAATCCGCGCTTCAATATCTTCAAATGTTTGCAGTAATAGGCGTTTTGCTTGTAATTGCCAACCCCATTTTTGAATTCTAAAAGCAGCGACACTACCAGCGATAGCTGCTAATAATCCTATCGGTTGATTTAGAGAAATTCCTAATAATAAGCCTAAACCTGCAATTCCCCAAAATGGTAAAGCGACAACTTGTCTTTGTTCTTCGACAATTTGGGCAATCTGATTTGATTGCATGGTAGCTAATAAGGCAGCTTTGATTTGCCTTTGTTCTGCTAAAGATGCTGATAAGCCAATTTTACGGCGCAGTTTTTCGATTTTGCGAGCATCAGTACTGTACTCAGTTAGCTCGTCTTCTGCCATTTTCAGTAATTGTTCTAATTGCGCCATCTTATATTATATCCCTAATTCTCAATAGAGATATTATCGCCAATTATTGTTAACTTTTCTTGACTAAATCCTGGCAATTTATAGCACAATCCCAAATTTAATATCTAAAATTAAACATGGGCAAAAAATACTAGCACACCACGGCGGAAATAAAGATTCTAGACAAACGAAGATAATTCCTGAGTAATAGCTGCTTCTTATTGATCCCTGACTATTTCTGCTTGAGTCTTATTCGATTCCGCGTAGCAGTACTAGCGATTTCGCACTTACAACCAGAGCATTTACTTGTGAGGTAATACTGATGGTAACAGTAGCTAAAAATACTTTGTCTGTTGATACCAAAGAGCGATCGCTGATTCTTTGGTTTGATGAGGTGGGGATTGCGGATATTCCCTTAGTGGGTGGTAAAAATGCCTCACTCGGGGAGATGATTCAACAGTTGACACCCAAAGGCGTTAATGTTCCTATGGGGTTTGCTACTACTGCTTATGCGTATCGTTATTTCATCGAGTCTGCGGGGTTAGAAGCCAAGCTACGAGAACTATTTGCAGATTTGGATGTGGAGGATGTCAAAAATTTACAAGAACGGGGTAAAAAAGCGCGATCGCTATTAATGCACACACCATTTCCCCCAGAATTGCGGAGTGCGATCGCCAATGCCTATGCAAGTTTGTGTGAGTCGTACAATGCAGATACAGATGTCGCTGTTCGTTCTAGCGCTACGGCGGAAGACTTACCCGATGCGAGTTTTGCGGGACAACAGGAAACTTACCTCAACGTTGTAGGTGCGGCGGGGGTTTTAGGCGCTTGTCATCGGTGCTTTGCTTCCTTATTTACCGATCGCGCTATTTCCTATCGTCATACTAAGGGCTTTGACCATTTTAGTGTGGCGTTGGCTGTGGGTGTGCAGAAAATGGTGCGATCGGATTTAGCATCTGCTGGGGTGATGTTCTCTATTGAAACGGAATCTGGATTTAAGGATGCGGCGTTAATTACTGCTGCTTACGGCTTAGGTGAAAATGTTGTTCAGGGAACAGTCAATCCTGATGAATATTATGTGTTTAAACCGACTTTAAAAGCAGGTTTTAGCCCAATTGTTGATAAAAAATTGGGTAGTAAAGAATTAAAAATGGTCTATGATGACGGCTCAAAATTTACGAAAAATGTCCTAGTTCCTCCTGGCGAAAGGAGTCAATTTGTCCTCACCGATGAGGAGATTTTACAACTAGCGCGTTGGGCTTGTGCGATTGAAGACCATTATTCTCAAGTTCACGGCCATTACACCCCAATGGATATAGAGTGGGCAAAAGATGGCATTACTAATCAATTATTTATCGTGCAAGCACGTCCGGAAACTGTGCAATCGCAGAAGCAGGGTAACTTATTGCGGAGTTATCGTTTGTTGTTGGGGACGGGAGAATGGGGACTGGGGACTGGGGAAAAATCATTCCAATCCCTCATCCATAATCCCGAATTACCTGTACCTCTGGTAACCGGACGGGCGATTGGGGAAGCGATTAGCCAAGGAAAAGTCAGCCTAATTCTTGATGTGCATAAAATCGACCAGTTCCAAGCTGGGGATGTTTTAGTTACCGATAGAACTGATCCCGACTGGGAACCGATTATGAAACGTGCTAGTGCAATTATCACTAATTCTGGGGGTCGCACCTGTCATGCGGCGATTATTGCGCGAGAATTGGGTGTACCTGCAATTGTCGGTTGCGGGAATGCGACGGAAATCTTAAAAACTGGGCAAGAAGTGACAATTTCTTGTGCGGAAGGTGAAGAAGGAAGGGTTTACCCTGGATTATTACCCTTTGAAGTCAAAGAAGTTCCCCTAGAAAACTTACCCCGCACCCGCACCCAAATTTTAATGAATGTGGGTAATCCTCAAGAAGCATTTAGCTTATCTGCTATTCCTAATGATGGTGTAGGTTTAGCTAGAACAGAATTTATTATCGCCAATCAAATTCAAATTCATCCTATGGCCTTAGTCCATTATGACAATTTAAAAGATGAATTTGTCAAAGCTAAAATTGGCGAAATCACCGCACTTTATGAGAATAAACCCCAATATTTTGTCGATAAATTAGGACAAGGTATTGGCAGAATTGCTGCCGCATTTTATCCGAAAACCGTCATCGTGCGGATGTCAGATTTTAAAAGTAATGAATACGCCAATCTGTTAGGTGGTCAACAATTTGAACCCCATGAAGAAAACCCCATGTTAGGCTGGCGAGGGGCAGCACGTTACTATGATCAAGGTTATAGAGACGCGTTTGCTTTAGAATGTTACGCCATTAAACGCGTCAGGGAAGAGATGGGTTTAACCAATGTCATCCCGATGATTCCCTTCTGTCGTACTCCCCAAGAAGGACGTTTAGTATTAGAGGAAATGGCAAAAAATGGCTTACAGCAAGGTGTCAACGGCTTGCAAGTTTATGTGATGTGCGAGTTACCGAATAACGTGATTATGGCGGAAGAATTCGCAGAGGTTTTTGATGGCTTTTCGATTGGTTCCAATGATTTAACTCAGTTAACACTAGGATTAGATAGAGATTCCGCCTTAGTCGCCAAATTATTTGATGAGCGTATTCCTGGTGTCAAACGCATGGTTAAAATGGCCATCCAAGCTGCAAAACAGCATAATCGCAAAATAGGCATTTGTGGACAAGCACCCAGTGATTACCCAGAATTTGCTCAGTTTTTAGTAGAACAAGGCATAGATTCCATCAGTTTGAATCCAGATTCAGTATTAAAAACAATGTTAGAAATTGCCAAAGTTGAGGATAATCAGCGTTAAATTCATTCTTTCCTAGGATGTATAGACAAAGCAGGTAATTCTACTTAAAAATTACAATAGACCTTGTTTATTTGGCAGAATTACCCATAGGGGTTGAGCAATTCATCTTTGAGATAAATTGACTAGCAACCCCCTCCCCTTTAACAATGAACCTAATTCACAAACTCAAGCCACCCTGTTCATCTGACCCCGCCTCTCAAAAAAGCGAATTTCCTTCGTAACCCTGAGTTTTTATGAAATACTTTTCCAGAGCGAAGTAAAGATTGTGGGCACTAAGCAAAAATCAGCAGGATGTGAAAATATTGTGACAAGTGGAGGCGAGATGGCGGTACTGATGCCGTTGGTTGACTGGTCAACTACTGCTGTTGGTGCTGTGGAAACTTGGCCACAATGCTTAAAAACTGCCGTTCGCATCATGTTAGGGTCGCGCTACCCCATGTTTGTGTGGTGGGGAGAGTCGCTGACCAAGTTTTATAACGATGCTTACATTCCAGTTTTGGGTCAACGCCATCCGCAAGCGCTAGGTCAGCCAGCATCCCAAGTCTGGGCGGAGATTTGGGACACTCTGGGGCCACAAGCGGAAGCTGTGATGCAAAAAGGGCAATCTTCGTGGAATGAGGAATTGCTCTTAGTGATGCAGCGCAATGGTTACACAGAAGAAACCTACTTTACCTTTTCCTATAGTCCCATTATTCAGGACGACGGGACTGTAGGTGGAGTCTTCTGCGCCTGTACTGAAGAAACCCGTCGTGTCGTGGGCGATCGCAGGTTGCGGAGTTTGCGAGAATTAGCAGCGAATACAGCAGAGGCGAAAACTGTTGAAGATGCTTGTGAGATTTCCGCCCAAACGTTAGATAATAATCCTTATGATGTGCCTTTTGCCTTGCTTTATTTGCTCGATGAGAAAGCAACCCAGGCGCAACTAGTAGGCGCAACCAGATTAGACGCAGGAACTACCGCCAGTCCGCAATTCATAGATATCAACGCTGATAGTCAAATATGCGATCGCTGGTTACTTCCGGCTGTGCTGGCTGATGGGAAAAGTCAGCTAGTGGATTTAGTAAAATCAGGTTTTGGCGATTTACCCGGTGGTGCTTGGCCGGAATCACCCACAACAGCTGTAGTCCTACCCCTCACCACCCCCACACAAGAGAGACTGAGCGGATTTTTAATTGCAGGTATCAGTCCCCGCCGTCAGTTTGATGATGATTACCAAGGCTTTTGGGATTTAGTAGCAGGACAGATTAGCACTGCGATCGCTAATGCACGCGCCTACGAAGCGGAACGTCTGCGGGCGGAAGCACTCGCAGAAATCGACCGCGCCAAAACCGAGTTTTTTAGTAACGTCTCCCACGAATTCCGCACGCCATTAACTTTAATGTTGGGGCCATTGGAAGATGCGTTAACAGATAACACTGCTTCCTTACCTGCGATTCAACGAGAAAGAATTGAAATTGTTCAGCGCAATGGATTGCGTTTATTAAAATTAGTCAACACCTTACTAGATTTTTCTCGCATCGAAGCTGGAAGAATTCAAGCAGTATATGAACCGACGGATTTAGCTACCTTCACCGCTGAACTTGCAAGTGCATTTCGCTCCACCATTGAACAGGCAGGAATGCAGTTAATTGTTGATTGTCCCGCCTTACCCGCAGAAATTTATGTGGATCGGGAAATGTGGGAAAAAATTGTCTTTAACCTCTTATCTAATGCGTTTAAATTTACCTTTTCTGGCACAATTACCGTTAAATTAGAGTATTTTAAAAACCACGTTAATTTATTAGTTCAAGATACAGGCATAGGCATTCCCAGCGAAGAAATTCCTAATTTATTTAAGCGATTTCATCGGATTAAAGGTTCCCACGGGCGAAGTTTTGAAGGTTCAGGAATTGGATTATCGCTAGTGCGGGAAATTGTAGAACTTCATGGCGGTAAGGTGAGTGTTACCAGTGTTTGGGGAGGGGGAAGCTGTTTTACAGTGACAATTCCTACAGGCTGCGCTCATTTACCCGCAGAATCTCTCCGCGCTATTCGCACATCAACTTCTACAGCATCAGGCGCAATTGCTTACGTAGAGGAAGCACGGCGTTGGGGAACGGCAGAGAGCAGGGGGGATGAGGGAGATGAGGGGGATAAGGGAGATGAGGGAGATGTAGACGCGAAGCGGCTTCCCGATAAGGTGGGAGATGTAATTACTTACTCATTTGTAGATAAAACTGCTCGGATTCTCTTGGCTGATGATAATGCGGATATGCGCGATTATTTGCGGCGATTTTTGAGCAATTACTATCAGGTGGAAACCGTCGGGGATGGGATTGCAGCGTTGAATACAGTGCGGCAAAATCCGCCAAATTTGGTGTTAACTGATGTGATGATGCCAGGAATTGATGGCTTTGAATTATTGCGATCGCTACGTAACGATCCCAAAACTCAATATATCCCGATAATTTTATTGTCAGCCAGAGCCGGAGAAGAATCGCGGATTGAAGGACTAGCAGCCGGAGCCGATGATTATATCGTCAAGCCATTTTCAGCCAAAGAATTACTGGCACGTATAGAAGCTAGCCTAAAATTATCTCAATTACGGCAAGAAGCACAATTGCGCGAAAAAGACTTACGAATGCAAGCCGAAGCAGCATTGAGCGATCGCCAACAAATCGAAGCATCTCTGCGTGAAAGCGAAGAACGCTTTCGGCAAATGGCAGAAACAATTGAAAATGTCTTTTGGTTATGCGATGCAAGCGCACAAAAATTACTTTATGTCAGCCCTGCTTATCAGCAAGTTTGGGGGCGTTCCCCAGAACTTCTTTATCACGACTTAAGCAGTTGGATAGAGACGATTCACCCAGATGATCAAGATTTAGTGATAAAAGCTACAGAGAAATGCATAACTAACGGTAATCATTCAGAAGAATACCGCATTATCCGCCCTGATGGGACGATTCGCTGGATACGCGATCGCGGTTTTTTGGTTCAGGATGGAGAGAGAAAACCATATCGTATTGCTGGCGTAGCTGAAGATATTAGCGATCGCAAACAAGTAGAGCAAGAGCGAGAACTATTACTACTCCGGGAACGCGCCGCCCGTGAAGAAGCCGAAAGAGCCAGCCGTATTAAAGATGAATTTCTCGCCGTCCTCTCTCACGAATTACGCTCCCCCCTCAACCCGATTCTTGGTTGGTCGAAGTTGTTGCAAAATGGTAAACTCAGCCCCAGCGCCACCGCCGCAGCACTAGCGACAATTGAGCGCAACGCCAAGTTACAAGTACAACTAATTGACGATTTGCTGGATGTTTCGCGGATTCTCCGGGGTAAATTGGTCTTAAATGCCATCCCCCTAGATTTATGTAGCATCATTTCATCAGCCTTAGAAACAGTGCGATTAGCAGCTGAGGCAAAGTCCTTAGAAATTCACACCCATATCACCCCAAAGGTCAGCGTCATCGGCGATCCTACAAGATTACAACAGGTGGTGTGGAATATCTTATCCAACGCCGTGAAATTTACACCATCAGGTGGAAAAATAGAAGTTGGTTTAACCTGTGTGGGCACAAATGCCCAGATTCAGGTACGAGACACAGGTAAAGGTATTAGTGCTGAGTTTTTGCCCTATGTATTTGAACATTTCCAACAAGAAGACGGCTCTACCACTCGTCAATTTGGGGGTTTGGGTTTGGGACTGGCGATTGTCCGCCAGCTAGTAGAACTGCATGGTGGTACTGTAGCAGTGGATAGTGCTGGTGAAGGACAAGGCGCAACGTTTACAGTGTATATACCCTTAGCAAAAAATCCGGTGCCGACACCTGCATTACCAGCATCAGAGCCACAAAATGTCAATCTCGAGGGTATCAATATTTTAGTAGTGGATGACGAGCCAGACTCCCGGGAATTTCTCACCTTTGTGCTGACACAACAACAAGCAACAGTGACAACCGTAGCCTCCGGCGCAGAAGCACTCCAAGTTTTAGCACAAGCAGTCCCAGATTTATTAATTAGCGATATTGGTATGCCGGAGATGGATGGTTATATGCTTATGCAAACTATTCGCGCCTCACAGCCAGATAAATTTCTGCCCGCGATCGCCTTAACTGCTTATGCGGGAGAATTAAACCAGCAAAAAGCGATCGCCGCAGGTTTTCAAAAGCACATCGTTAAGCCAATTGATCCAAACACAGTAGTTGCGATCGCCATTGAGTTATTGCAACCACAAATAATAAACCGCCGATGAACGTAAGGGAGATGAGGAGAAAGAGAGCAGAGGAAGCAGAGGAAGCAGAGGAAGAATTTTCAATTACCAATTACCAATTACCAATTACCCAATGACAAATGACAAACACCAAATACCAAATGACAAATGACAAATGACAAATAAAAAATGACTAAAAAATGGTTCCAAATTGGATTATTCGGTATATTTCTCTTCTCATTCGCTTTGCGTTTTTGGGGATTGAATAGATTCAATACTCTTGTATTTGATGAAGTTTATTTCGCCACATTTGGTAATAACTATCTCATCAATAAGCCGTTTTTCAATGCTCATCCACCATTAAGTCAATATATTATTGGTATCGGCATTTGGCTTGGTAGTCATTTTCATTTTGGGCAAGAACCAGTTAATGGGCTAGCAGGTTCTTTATTGTCGCCTTGGAACTATCGTTGGGTAAATGCTCTCACTGGTTCATTTATTCCTGTATTTGTTGCTGCTATTGCTTATCAAATTAGTCATCGCCGCAGCTTTGCTTTACTAGCAGGTTTCTTTACTGCTTGTGATGGACTATTTTTGGTTGAATCTCGTTATGCACTCAATAATATTTATATTGTTATCTTTGGTCTTTTAGGAAAATGGTTTTTATTATTAGCCTTAGAAAATCAAAAACAACGTCGTGCTTTATGGTTAATTGCATCTGGTATTGCCTTTGGTGCTTCAACTGGTACTAAATGGAATGGTTTATGGTTTTTGTTAGGTGCTTATTTAATTTGGATAACAGCTTGGTTAATTCGGTTTTTAAATTCTTTAACTAACCAAAAACGCCTTTTTGAGAGCATTGATACAGCAGCTACAGAACCCTTATTAACCAAAGTTCAAACACCGCTACAAAATTTGACTCAGCTAAACATTTTTCAGATGATCTCTTATTTAGGAATCATCCCGGCTATAGTCTATAGCTTAATTTGGATTCCTCACCTACGCTTAGATACAAGATTCGATTTTATTGAAGTACATCGGCAAATTTTAAACTTTCACTTGCACATGGACGGAAATATTCCAGCCGTCCATCCATATTGTGCAGCTTGGTATAAATGGCCTTTCATGACGCGACCGATGGCTTATTATTATCAAACTACTCGTAATTTCAGTGATCCGTTACCTGTGATGGGGCCGAATTTACCCGCTGCAGATGGACGGGTAATATATGATGTCCATGCTATGGGTAATCCCTTTTTATGGTGGTTTGGGATGGCTGCCATATTATTTATAGCCGCAATGCTGTTGTCAAAATTAGTAATTCCTTTGTTTAAAAAGCAACATTTAGCTATACCCAGCAATCTTGCTGTTGATACTTGGATTGCGTTGTACATAGTAATAAATTATGCAGCTAATTTATTACCCTGGGTAAAAGTCACGAGATGTGTGTTTATTTACCATTATATCTGTGCATTAGTCTTTGTATTTTTAGCGATCGCCTGGTTTGTCGATCAATGTCTTCGCAGCTATCACCGCGAACTCCGAGCATTAGGTGTCACAATTACTTTTATGATTTTGGCTGCTTTTATCTTCTGGCTACCAATTTATTTAGGCTTACCTCTCACTTCTGAGGCTTATAAACTCCGGATGTTGTTCAATTCTTGGATTTAATCATGTTTGGTGCGTTATGGTGCGCTGTCCAGATCCCCGACTTTTTCAAAAAGTCGGGGATCTAAATATCGCTACAGTTAGCGATATTCAAGGGGTACAGATATCAAAATACAGTTCAGTTAAAAAAATAAATTGACAACAAAAACAATAATTTTGGAGGGGGTTTGGGGGACGCAACCGTCACCCAATCGGGGGTTTGGGGGAGAATCCCCCAATTGAGCTAACTGTTTCCACGACTGACAAATAAATCACTAATGATCTTATCTGAACTGTCTTGATATATAGCAGTAACTCCAATATAAAATTGCTGAGTTTGCTGCTATTGATCACCGATTTTCTCAATTAATCTATATAAATAATTAACCAGCCATTATCTGCCTTGAACAACATTTATCACTTACTTTCTGCGTGAATGTAGTAATATTTAACAATGATTTAACGATATCAAATACGTAACACAACTACATACAAACGAATCAATTAATCACCTGTTATTCATATAACTTATCTCTACAAAACTTGACTGCCTGTTACACTGTGAATGCAAGAAGATAAGGGAGATACTACGTGATGCCACGTAAAAGTAAAAGATTAACAACATCAGAATGAATCAAGTAGTGCAGCTTCAGAGAATTAGCTATATAGTCGATAAATGACCAATTTTTGTTAATTTGTGAATTTATTAAGGTTTTTATAATTTGTGTTTCTTTATTCTCTGCCCGTGGCAACTGGTGTATTGCGAGCATTCCTTCCCAACATCTGCAATTAAATTTCCACATCTAAGTAGGGTGCAAACTTCAGTAAATGGTTAACATTTATTGATACTCTGCTTTTGATGCTCCGGTAAAATAGAGGAGAATCTTAATGGTATCCGAATTCCAAGCACAAAGTATTAATGTGAATAGCTTAAAAGAAGCAGCTATTCACGTTTGTAGTCAAATTCAACCTCATGGTGTCCTCTTGGTATTGGGGGAACCAGAACTGAACATATTACAAATTAGTAGTAATACTTGGAGTGTTTTCGGCATATTGCCCGAAGATGTATTGCAAAAAAAACTCGAAGATTTACTCGACCCCTTCCAAATCGAAAGAATTAAAGCAGGCATATTAGAAGGCAACCTGGATTATATTAACCCAACAAAAATTTGGGTGAGAAAGAAAGGCGATGAATATGTAGTATTTGATGCGGTATTTCATCGCAACCCAGAAGGATTGTTGATTTTAGAATTAGAACCAGCAATTTCTCAAGAAAATATCCCATTTCTAAGCTTTTACCACCTAGCAAGAGCTTCTATTAATCAGTTAGAAAAAACCACAAACCTGCGCGATTTCTGTCAAATTATCGTCCAAGAAGTCCGCAAAGTGACTGGGTTTGATAGAGTAATGCTCTATAAATTTGATGATGATGGGCATGGCTCAGTCATAGCTGAAGAAAAGCTAGACAGCATGGAACCTTATTTAGGTTTACATTACCCAGAGTCAGATATTCCTAAACCAGCAAGAAAGCTATTTGCTTCTAACTTCATCAGATTAATTCCCGATGCTCATGCAGAACCCGTACAAATTCTGCCAATTAATCATCCGCAAAGTCAACAACCAATTGATTTAACTAACTCAATTTTGAGAACCGCAGCAAATTGCCATTTAGAGTATTTACACAACATGGGTGTAGGTGCTTCTTTAACTATTTCCTTGATTAAAGATGGCAAACTTTGGGGATTAATTGCTTGTCATCACCAAACACCGAAATATGTTTCCTATGAATTCCGGAAAGCCTGCGAATTCTTAGGTAGAGTGATATTTACAGAAATTTCCACCAGAGAAGAAACAGAAGATTACGACTATCGAATGAATTTGGCATATATTCAAACAGTATTAGTTGAATATATGTCCCAGGAAGAAAACTTCATTGATGGATTAGTAAAACATCAGCCGAATTTGCTGAATTTAACTAGCGCTCAAGGTGCGGCTGTTTGTTTTGGCGATCGCTGTACAGTCATTGGGCAAACTCCCAAAGAAGAAGACCTCAACTTTTTACTGCAATGGCTGAAGAATAACGTCCGTGAGGAAGTATTCTACACAGATTCCCTACCCCGGATTTATCCAGATGCCGAAAAATTTAAAAACGTCGCTAGTGGTTTATTAGCGATTCCCATATCTAAGCGCAACTATGTTTTATGGTTTCGACCGGAAGTGATTCAAACAGTAAATTGGGGTGGTAATCCCAATGAAGCGTTTGAAGTCAGCCAAACAGAAGGAAATCTGCGCTTAGTTCCGCGTAAATCCTTTGAATTGTGGAAAGAAAATGTTCAGTTAACATCTTTACGCTGGAAAGCTGTTGAAATCAAAGCTGCACTAGAATTACGCAAAGCCATTATTAATATTGTGCTGCGTCAAGCCGATGAACTAGCGCAGTTAGCGCACGACTTAGAACGCTCGAATGCGGAATTGAAAAAGTTTGCTTATGTCGCCTCCCATGATTTACAAGAACCCTTAAATCAAGTAGCAAACTATGTGCAGCTATTAGAGATGCGCTATGAAAACGAACTTGACGAAGACGCGAAGGAATTTATTAACTTCGCCGTTGAGGGAGTCAGCTTGATGCAAACCCTGATTGATGACGTACTTGCATATTCCAAGGTAGATATGCAAGCGAGCGCCTTTCAACTAACTGAGGTAGAAACGCCGCTAAATCGCAGCCTCAGTAATTTGCGCGGGCGCATTCATGAAACTGGGGCTATGATTACCCATGACCCCTTACCAACTGTGATGGCTGATAGTACACAATTAATGCAGCTATTTCAAAATCTCATCGCCAATGCAATCAAATTCCGCAGCGAACAACCACCAAAAATTCACATCGGAGCCGAAAGGTTAGAAGATGAGTGGTTATTCTCCGTCCAAGATAACGGTATTGGCTTAGAACCAAGATTTAGCGATCGCATTTTCGTCATCTTTCAGCGCCTACACACCAGAGAAGAGTATCCCGGTACAGGTATGGGTCTAGCCATCTGTAAGAAAATTATTGAATGCCATCGGGGACGAATTTGGGTAGAGTCACAACTGGGCGAAGGTGCTACCTTCTACTTTACGATTCCAGTCGGAGGCCGCGAGCGTGAGCGTAGAAACGGAAGACAAACACAAAAAGATCTTTTTGGTCGAGGATAACAAAGCTGATATCCGCTTAATCCAAGAAGCACTCAAAAACAGCACCGTACCACACGAGGTAGTGACGGTCAGAGATGGTATGGAAGCAATGGCTTATTTACGCCAAGAAGGTGAATATGCTAACGCCTCACGTCCTGACCTCATCCTCTTGGATTTGAACTTGCCCAAAAAAGATGGTCGTGAAGTCTTGGCTGAAATTAAAAGCGACCCCACACTCAAGCGCATTCCTGTAGTCGTGCTCACCACCTCCAGAAACGAGGATGATATTTTTCATAGCTACGACTTACACGTCAATTGCTACATCACCAAATCTCGCAACCTGAGCCAGCTGTTTCAAATCGTCAAAGGTATTGAGGAATTTTGGCTCTCTACGGCGACATTGCCGTCGGAGTAGGGATTGGGAATGGGGAATGGGGAATGGGTAATGGGTAACTCGGGGCACCACGATTGCAGCGTGTGAGGATTTGGGAATGGGGATTGGGAATAATGAGGGAGATGAGAGAAACTAGCTAATAAACTTTGACCTTTGACCCTTGACCCTTGACCTTTGACCTTTGACCTTTGACCCTTGACCCTTGACCTTTGACCCTTGACCTTTGACCTTTGACCTTTGACCCTTAACAAATCAGGAGGTGACACCAGAAAATGACGGCGACAAGCTCCGTAAAAATCTTGTTGATTGAGGACAACTTGGCAGAAGCGAGATTGTTACAAGAGTTTCTCAAGCAAGCCCAATCTAAATATTTTAGTGTTGTTCATGTTCAGCGCTTACAAGATGGAGTTAAGGAATTAAGTAAGGACGAGTTATTTGGCGCTTACGATGTCATTTTGTTGGATCTCACTTTACCTGATAGTGAGGGATTATCATCCTTACCAACGTTAATTAACTGTTTGCCTAGTATCCCGATTGTGGTATTAACAAATACCAATGACGACACACTGGCAATTGAAGCTGTGCGTCAAGGCGCACAAGATTATTTAGTCAAGCGTCAAGTAAATGTAGATGTGTTAGTGCGCTCGATACATTATGCGATCGAGCGTAAACAGGTTTTGGAATCATTACGCACCACCAATCAAACATTAGAACACTGCGTTGAAGAACGTACCGCCGAACTGGTAAGAGCCAAAGAAATTAACCAGTTCAAATCGGAGTTTGTCTCAATGCTCTCCCATGACATCCGCAATCCTCTCAACACGATTCTCCTAGCCGCAGGATTGCTGCAAGACAACGATAATAAATTAACCATAGAAAAAAAACACTCTCACTTCCAAATGATTCGCGCTGCTATCAAAAACATGGCGCAGCTCTTGGATGAAGTTTCGTTCATCGGTCAAGCTGATTCTGGGAGATTACAATGCGATTTAGTCTGCCTGAATTTAGAAGCTTTCTGCCGTCAACTAGTTGATGAAGTTCAACTTGCTAGCGCGGAAAAACAGATTACTGTAGTTTTTCACAGTGCTGGAAAATTAGAAGATGCTCTCTGGGATGAGAGTCTACTGCGCCACATCTTAGGCAATTTAATCACTAATGCAATTAAATATTCACCACCAGGTAGCACAGTCAATTTTGACCTCATTGGGCAAAATCATGCGATCGCTTTTCGGATTCAAGATTATGGCATTGGCATTCCTGAATTAGACCAACCACGATTGTTTCAGCCTTTTCAACGTGCTGAAAATGTCGGCTCGATTCCGGGTACAGGCTTAGGTTTAGCGATTGTGAAAAAATGTGTTGATGCTCATGGGGGCGAGATTTTCGTCGATAGCAAAGTTGGCATTGGTACAACCTTTACTGTCATACTGCCATTGCTAAACTAGTAATCCCAATTCGTAATTTGTATTACTTTTGCTTTCATACCTAGTGTGGCTTAACTGGATATATTACCATTAGCATCAAAATACACTTATTTTTCCAGGTATTGGAAGCTGACGTTCATGAGCCGAGAGCAGTTATTGCAACGAATTCTGCTAATCGATGCTAATCCAGTTGAGCGCGCTCTCACAATCCAAGCACTAACTCAAGATTTACCAGGACTTCAGATTGAAGAAATTGTGAATGCTGATCAGTTAGCACAGGCGATTGCAGAGCGTAATTTTGATTTGGCGATCGCTGATTATCAGTTACCGTGGACAAACGGACTGGATGTTTTGCAGACTCTCAAAGCCTACAGCAGCAATTGTCCTGTAATTATGTTGACAAATGCTGGTAGCGAGGAAATTGCTGTTGCAGCTATGAAAGCAGGGTTGGAGGATTATCTGATCAAGTCACCCGCAAACCTCAGTCGATTGGCGCAAGCAGTGATCAGTGTTTGGGAGAAAACTCAAACTCAGTTGCTAGCAAATCGAGCTTTACAAAATAGCGAACGTCGCTTAGATACTTTGATTAGCAACCTACCTGGTTATGTGTACCGGGTGGCTAACGATCGCAATTACACTGCTGAATTTATTAGTGAAGGTGTGTTCAATATTACTGGTTATGAGCAGGGAGAATACTTAATAGAACGCACCATTTCTTGTGGGCAGACAATTCATCCAGATGACTGCGATCGCGTATGGGAAATGGTTCAGCAAGCAGTTGCACTCCAGCAACCCTACGAGTTTGAGTTTCGGATGATTACGAAATCAGGAGTTGAGAAATGGGTTTGGGAACGGGGGCGGGGTATATTTTCCGATAGTGGTGAACTCCTTTGTTTAGAGGGCTTTGTCACGGATATTACATCTCGCAAAGCCATCAAAACAGCACTGCAAGAGTCACGACAGCTATACCAAACTTTGGTAGAACATTCTCCTGATATTATTGAACGCTTCGATACCCAGCTGCGACATCTTTACACTAGTCCAGTCCTGACAGAACTCACAGGAATTCCAGCAGAAGTATTTTTAGGTAAAACCTGCCGCGAATTGGAATTGCCACAGACAATGGTTAATGCTTGGGAAACGGCTGCCCAAGCACTACTACAAACCGGGCAAAAGCAGATCATTGAATTTGATACTCCAACAGTTAACGGAGTACGTTTCTTTGAAATGGTAATCGCACCCGAACTGACTCGTGACAACGTCATTGAGTCCATATTATGTATTTCACGAGATATTACCGAGCGCAAAGCCGCTCAAATTGCTTTACAACTTCAGGCGCAGCAAGAGCAAACTTTAAATAGAGTAGTCCAAAGAATTCGTAGTTCCTTAGATTTATCGACGATTTTTTCGACCACAATAGCTGAAGTCACGGAATTATTGGGAGTGATTCGCACTTCCATTGTGCAGTATGTGCCAGAGCGTCAATGTTGGCAAACTCTGGCAGTTTATTGCCAATATCCATTGCTGACAGATACAACAGGTTTAGAAATTCCTGATACGGGCAATCCCTATGCAGCAAAATTAAAGCAACTCCAGGTAGTGCAGGTCAATGGCATCGATAGCATTCAAGACCCGATTAACAAAAAAATTGCAGAGAGTTTTCCTCCAGCTTGGTTGTTAACACCCATCGTTGTTAACGGTAAAATTTGGGGCAGCTTATCGCTATCTAAGCTGGTCACAGAAGCACCTTGGAAACAACAGGAAATAGAACTCGCAACTAGAGTAGCAGATCAGTTAGCGATCGCAATTCAGCAAGCACAACTCTATCAACAAGCACAACAAGAACTGCGCGATCGCCAGCGTGCGGAAGCTGCATTACAACAACTCAACCAAGAGCTAGAACAGCGAGTTCAAGAACGGACTGAGAAACTGCAAATGGCGCTTTCTGCTGCCAAAATGGGAACTTGGGACTTGAATCCACAGACAAATATCGTCCATTGGTCGCCGGAAGAATATGCGCTATTTGGTTTTAAAACCGATGCTCAAGGACGAGTTCTGGATCAAAATGGTCAAGAAATTAGCCCTCATCCGACCTTCGAGCTGTTCTTGAGTTGCGTTCATCCTGATGATCGAGACTATGTTGTACAAAAAACCCAGCAAGGATTACAACAAGGTTCTGCCTTTGAAGTAGAGTACCGCTTGCTCCGAGACGGCAATATTTATTGGGTATACGCCAGAGGCGCTTGTTTGCTGGACAAAGAGGGAAAACCTGCGCGGTTGATGGGAATTGCGATGGATATCACCAATCGCAAACAAGCAGAAGCCGCTTTGCGACGCAGCGAAAGGTGGTTACAGAACTTTGGCCAAAAAATTTCCGTAGTGGTTTACACTATGGTTCAAGAAGCCAATGGCCAAATTTGGTTTGAATACATCAGCCCAGCCTGTAAATCCATCTTTGAGGTGACAGCAGAGCAAGCAATGCAAAATGCTTACTCGATCATCAACCAGATTCATCCAGACGATCTACCGCCTCGCGCTATCTTAATGACCCGTTGCACCCAGAACTTAGAACCTTTTTTCATGGAATATCGCATCATTCCGCCCTCTGGAAAACTCAAATGGGTGCAAGTCAATTCGCAAGTAGAACCACGGGAGAATGGGGCTTTTGCTTGGCATGGAGTTTTACTAGATGTGAGCGATCGCAAAGAAGCAGAAACAGCTATTAGGCAGCAAGCCAAGCAGGAAAAAGCACTCCGACTGGTTACCCATGAAATTCGCCAGTCTCTAGATTTGGATGCCATCCTCACAACTGCTGTCAATGAAGTACGACATACATTGCAAGCCGATCGAGCAGTAGTGTATCGTTTTAATGCCGATTGGAGCGGCAACTTTATTGTTGAATCAGTTGCTCCCGGTTGGGTGAAACTAGTGAAACCCAACGTTAAAAGAGTTTGGGAAGATACTTATTTGCAAGCAACTGAAGGAGGACGCTACAAAAATTACGAAACCTTTGCGGTTACAGATATTTACACAGTTGGACATCAAGAATGTCATATTGCACTGCTAGAACAATTTCAAGCTAGAGCTTATGCGATCGCACCGATTTTCTTCGGAGAAAATCTTTGGGGCTTGTTGGCAGTTTACCAAAATTCGACTCCCCGCTCTTGGCAAGCTTGGGAAATAGATCTACTGCAACAAATAGCCAACCAATTAGCGATCGCCATTCAACAGTCTGAACTTTACAAACAACTACAAACAGAACTGCAAGAACGCCGACAAATTGAACAAAAAATCCGCGCATCCCTGAAAGAAAAAGAAGTTTTATTGCGGGAGGTGTATCACCGAGTTAAGAATAATATGCAAATGGTTTCTAGTCTGTTAAGTCTGCAAGCCAGTAGTATTGATGACCCTGCTGTACTAAAATTGCTGACTGAAAGCCAGCGCCGAGTCAAAACAATGGCACTCGTCCACGAACGTCTCTACCGTTCTGAAAACCTTGCCCGGATTAACTTCGCAACTTATGTAGAACACCTTGTCAGTGATTTAGTACGTTCCTATACTTCCAACAAATCGGCTATCCGTTTTGTGATTGAAGTGAGCGAACTAGAACTAGACCTAGATACGGCTGTTCCCTGCGGATTAATCATTAATGAGCTAATTTCAAATGCTTTAAAATACGCTTTCCCGAACCAAAAAGGTGAAATCACACTGCAATTTTGGCTGCATACTCCTGAGTATTATTGTTTAGTTGTCAAAGATAATGGAATTGGGATACCTGCCGATATTGATCCACAGTGTACTACTTCATTGGGAATGCAACTCATACAAGGTTTAGTAGAGCAACTTGGAGGTACACTGCAACTATCTAGACAAGGAGGCAGCCAATTTAAGATTCTCTTGAAAAAAAGGTTGTAATATGATATGGCACAACAATCTTCTAAACCCAGTATCTTGATTGTTGAAGATGAATGGGTGATTGCTTTAGACATCAAACAGCATTTGAAAAAGTTAGGCTACAACGTCTCTGGAACTGCTAATTCTGCCGAAAAAGCGTTGGAACTGGTTGCAGCCCACAAACCAGATTTAGTGTTGATGGATATTTATCTGCAAGGTGACAAAAGCGGAATTGAAGCAGCAGATCAAATTCGCCAACAGTTTGAGATACCTGTCGTGTTTCTCACTGCCCATGCTGATGAGTCAACTTTAACAGAAGCGATCGCCACCCATCCCTACGGCTATATCGTTAAACCCTTTGAAGAACAGGATCTAATTATTGCGATTCAGGTAGCTTTAGCTAACCATATTGCCGAACAAGCTATTCGACAAGCACTACAAAAAGAAAAACGCTTGAATGAACTGAAATCTCAATTTGTTTCTATTGTTTCCCATGAATTTCGCAATCCCTTAAGTTCCATACTCTTAACACTGGAACTTTTGGAACAGCCTGACATAGTCAATCCCCAAAAACGACAAGCTCATATCGAACGGGGGAAAGCAGCTATCCAGCACATGGCGCAATTAATTACAGATGTGTTAGTTCTCGGTCAAGTAGAACAAGAGCAGTTTCACTATCAACCAACACCAATTAATATTTACCAGTTTTGCTCTTTCTTGGTTGAAGATTTACAATCCCGTGCTCAAAATCCAGAGAGATTTATTTTCAACTTTTCAGGATGTGACGAACCAGAAAATCTGTTTTATGAACTTGATCCCAATTTATTGCAACATATCCTGAACAACTTGTTAGAAAATGCCCTGAAATATTCTCCCGATGGCACCCCAGTCATCTTTAACTTACACTGCGAGTCAGATTACATTCAATTTCAAGTTCAAGACCAAGGAATTGGTCTAACAGAAAAAGATTTAGAAAAGCTATTTACACCATTTCATCGTGGAATTAACGTCAACAAAATTCCCGGTACAGGATTGGGGTTATCAATTACGAAAAAGTGTGTTGATGCACATGGAGGTCAAATATTAGTTGATAGCACTGTTGGAGTTGGCACAACCTTTACTGTTACCCTTCCCGCATTAAAACTGGAAAACTCCAACTCTAACCTCTACCAGCCCAACCATGATTAACTTTACAAATTCATAGTTTTTGTGTAAGCAAATGTTAGTTTGACATCAACCATAGTTAAAAAGAGCAATAAATTCACCCAGTTGTTTCAATCAAAACTTATAGCAATTTGCAACATTATCGCTACAAATGTAGGTTGGGTTGAGCAAAGCGAAACCCAACACTATAACAATTTTAGATTCTAGCTTGAAACCCTTGAGATTAATCACCAAATACAGGCGCAATAGTTAACATATCCTACATTCTCAAATAAACAAACTAGGTGCAACTTGAAAATACTCACTCAAAGCTTTAGCTTGCGCTTTACTAATCGAACGCTTACCATTGACAACCTCAGAAACTACGCCACTTGAACCAATAATTCCCACTAAATCAGCTTGACGAGTTCCACTTTCTTCCATAATATGCTGGAGAATTTCATGAGGTGCAGATTCTTCCATCGGATAATGTTCTGTCTCATAAGCTTCAATCAAGATGATCAGTAGCTTGTATAAAGCTTGCTCTTCCTGAGTGCGATTCTTATTAAAAGTTAGCTGTTCTACTAACTTGAGAATACGTTCGTACTCTGCTTCTGTTTCTATTGCGACAGGAACAACTTCTGCTAAGAGATGACGATAGTTATTTTGGTCAAAAGTAAGGGTCATTTTTCCATTTATCTTTATCGTATTCAGCGTGTGTGAGAAAATACTTGTAATAGACGACCTGGTTTTCGTAATCAATACCAACAATTAGACGATAATCATTGCCTTTAATATTAAAAATAGTAAAATTTCCTACTGCTTCTGCATCACGATAAATTTTTCTTACATCTTCAAGGTTTTGCCAATCCGCCTTCTTAACAGTAGTGTACCAGTACTCTATTTGCTTTTTGACATCAGGAAACTGAGTAGTATCAATGCGGAGATTACGAATTGAAATTAAATGCATTCGTCTTTGCTAGTCTGAGCATATTTATTCATAAAATTCCACAACTCAATTTATCCTCTCATTTTGAGAGTTAACTGTCAATAATTAAGCGAGGATGCGTTATAACGCATCCTACTTGTGATTTTGATTATCTATTCTTCAATTCGTGCATACTTTTTACAACTTTTGTCACCAGGTTTCTTGGCGTAAACCTTACACTTTCAGTGAGGATTCTATTTCTTAAGCCAGGAATCACAACTGTTTTATTTGCCATTAAACTACGATAACCAATTTTGGCAACTTTTTCTGTATTCATCATCCGATTCACACTGGCAATTTTTGAGTCTTCCATTGCAGCAGTTTTTTGAAATTCCGTTGCTGTGGGGCCGGGACAAAGTACAGTCACACTCACACCTGTACCTTCTAATTCCTGTGCGATCGCTTCCGAAAATGATAAAACATAGGCTTTAGTTGCAAAATAAACCGCCATCAAAGGCCCTGGTTGAAAAGCAGCAACAGAGGCAACATTTAAAATTTTGCCATAGCCTTGCTCTACCATATCTTTGAGGAACAATTTTGTTAAATGAGTGAGACTCACTATATTGACCTGTAGCATATCTAGTTCAGTAGTGAGGTCTGTTTCTGCAAAGACTCCATAAGTACCAAAGCCTGCATTGTTCACCAACACATCAACTTTAATAGATGATTGTTGTAAATCTGCAAAAATTTCTGTGGGAGATGTTGGGATCGATAAGTCTTTTGCAAAATTTTTGACAACAATGTTGAATTTTTGAGTAAAGTCTGCAGCAATTTCTGTAAGTTTTTGTTCGTTCTTATCTACTAACACCAAATTGTAATTATTCCGACCAAAAATGTATGCTAATTGGTAACCAATGCCACTAGCGGCTCCGGTAATCAAAGCAGTTTTTTGACGCTGACTTTTTGGGGTGTTATTCATCTCAAGAATGTGGTAATTTAGTGAGTATGCATAAATACTCACTAAGGATTTAGAGAGTTTTATAAAAGAATTGAAATTGATCGCTGCTAATATATGTTGCCAATTTGGCAACAATTAATGTTTTGAATATAGAAGCAATTTATAGAATTGATATTCAATTATGTAAGGTAGTTTACACTACTGTTTATTTCTAGTATCTAATCAGAAATTACATAATCTGCTGTAATTTAATACCAATTCAAATAATGTTTGCAGCAGATAAATTATTCGTAGGGGCACGGCATCCACAATCTTTGGGCATATCAAATATCTTATTGGTGCCGTGCCCCTACCTACCCATCTGTCGCATTCTTTTTTCCAAATGGTATCTAATTCTTATCTTTTAACCTATCGCTAGCTATTTCTTAACGTTACTAGGATAACTTGAACTACTGAAATAAACACCAATAATATGTATTTCTAAATGCTCATGCTCTAGTTCTTGCCATGAGGCTAATTCATGTTGGCATCAGCGAAACTCATAACTGATTATGAGGCTCTAATTTTAAATTTAATTTAAGCATTGTTGATGATTTTTAACTTTAAATAATCTCTCTTAATTCTCTCAAGCAAAATTTACCTACTTGCAAGCTAATCTATGGTAACTACCAACGCAATCCGCTTTTCTCAATTCAACGCTTCCCTCAATCGTAATGCTGATGGTCAGTTAATTACTGATTTATCTACACCTAATAATGCTCAAGCAAAAACAGTTGCAGAAATTATTCAACGCAACAATCCAGATATATTATTAGTCAACGAGTTCGATTACGTCCAAGGAAATCCCCTACAGGCGGTGCAATTATTCCAGCAAAATTATCTTGCTGTCAGCCAAAAAGGTGCAACTCCTGTTAACTATCCTTACTTTTATATTGCTCCCAGTAATACAGGAATTGCTTCGGGGTTCGACTTAAATAATAACGGTCAGGTTGTCACTACACCAGGTGCAACTGGATATGGTGATGATGCTTTGGGATTTGGTAATTTCCCTGGTCAGTTTGGGATGTTGCTACTTTCTAAATACCCTATTGATACCGCTAATGTTCGCACCTTCCAAAATTTTCTGTGGAAGGATATGCCAGATTCTTTGCTATCTACAATCTCAACACCTAATTCTAATACTCCTTGGTATTCTCCAGAGGAACAAAATGTTTTACGGCTTTCTTCTAAAAGTCATTGGGATGTACCAATTAAAGTTAATGGTGAGACAATTCACGTTTTGGTAAGTCATCCTACACCGCCAACCTTTGATGGAACCGAAGACCGCAACGGTAAGCGCAATCATGATGAGATTCGCTTTTGGGCAGATTATATCACCCCAGGTAAGAGTGATTACATTTATGATGATGCAGGTAAAAAAGGCGGGATTGCAGCTGGTTCGCGGTTTGTAATTATGGGCGACCAAAACGCTGACCCTGTAGATGGTGATAGTTTTGATAATGCTATTCGCCAACTATTACAGAATCCTGGTATCAATAATAATTTCATCCCCACCAGTCCCGGCGCACCACAACAAGCAGCATTACAGGGTGGTGCAAATGTCAACCAAAAAGGCAATGCTAATTTTGATACCGCAGACTTTGCTGATACTGCACCCGGTAATTTGCGGACTGACTATGTATTACCATCGGCTGATTTGACTATTACCAATTCCGCAGTGTTTTGGCCGTTAAATACTGACCCCAATTTTCCCTTAGTAGGTACTTTTAACGCCAGTCTTCCCGGTGGGTTCCCCAGTTCCGACCATCGTTTAGTATATGCAGATGTGCAAGCAGGGCCAACAACACCAGGAAAAACGATTCCTGAAGTGGGATTTTTAGGACAAACTATTTTACCTACAGGCTTTATTCCCTCTGGTGTGGCGGGAACGGTAAATGGGGTACAAACTCCATTGGGTGGGTTGTCTGGGGTCGCTTATGATGCAGATCAAAAACAATTTTACGCAATTTCTGACGATCGCTCTCAATTTGCACCCGCCCGCTTTTATACTTTTACTACTGACCCGGCGAAAATTGCTACAACTGGGGCGACTTTTACTAATGTTACGCCGCTAAAAGATGCTAACGGTAATTTCTTTGCACTCAATAGCCTTGACCCGGAAGGAATCGCGTTAACTAACAATGGTACGGTCTTTATTTCCTCAGAAGGTGAGGTAAATCCTAGCGCAGGTCGTGTTACCAATCCCTTTATTAAAGAATTTTCCCTGACTACGGGGCAAGAAGTTCGCAGTTTAGCTGTCCCCAAAAAGTTTTTACCAGTTGTTCAGGATACTAACAATAACGGTGTTGTGGATGCTGGCGATACCCAAACTGCAGGGGTTTACAATAATTTGGCTTTTGAAAGTCTCACCATCACACCCGACCAAAAAACTTTATTCACCGCCACAGAAAACGCTTTATTTCAAGATGGGCCAAGGGTTTCCACCACAACTGGTAGCCGATCGCGAATTTTACAATACAATTTGGTAACGGGACAGCCAGAAAAAGAATATCTCTATGTTACAGACCCATCCGTCACCCCCAACCCAACCACAGGTGCTAGTGATAACGGCTTGGTGGATTTATTAGCAATTGATAATCGCGGTACATTACTGGCGTTAGAACGTTCTTTTGCACAGGGTGTAGGGAACACAATTAAAATCTATGAAATTTCTCTACAAGATGCAACGGATATCAGTAGTATCGACTCACTCAGTAGTTTAAGCACCAGTCAATTAGCTGCGATTCAACCAACGCAAAAGCGACTACTGTTGAATTTAAATGACCTGAATTTACCAACAGACCCCAATCATCCAATTACTGGTACAGATAATATTGAGGGTATAGCCTTTGGGCCGAAATTAGCTGATGGTCGCCAATCGATTGTTTTAGTCAGCGATAATAATTTTGGTACTACCCAATATACGCAAATTTTGACTTTAGGTGCAGATGTAGTTACTACCGCAGCGCCAAGAGTCGAAACTCGTCCTGATTTATTGGATGATGACACATTACCGACAGACCAACGTGCTGATGCTGATGACCCAGCTATCTATATTAATGCTAACAATGCGGCTGAGAGCTTAGTTCTCACCTCAGTCAAAAACGCTGGACTGCGGGTGTATGACTTGTCTGGTAAACTGTTGCAGAAAGTCAACCCTGGCGGTATTCGCTACAACAACATTGATTTGCAATATGGTTTTAAATTAGGTAATGAAAAAATCGATATTGCCGTAGCGAGCGACCGCGGTAACGATAAACTAGCAATATTCAAGATTAACCCCAATCCCAGCACTCCCGGTAAATACCTGGAAAATATTACCGACAGCAGTATTGGCACAATTTTCCAAACACTACCCTTTCTTGCGCCTTATTCTTCATCTTCTCGCAGTTCCTACGGACTCGCTTTATATCGCAGTCCCATCACCAATGATTACTACGTCTTTACTAGTCGCCGGGAAACTGGAGATATCGCCCAGTTTAAACTAATTGATCAAGGTAATGGCAAAATTGGCGCGGAACGAGTCCGAGAGTTTACTATTCCATCCTCCTCTGATAGCGAACGTTCTGCACAAACAGAGGGAATGGTAGTAGACCAAGAAACTGGATTCCTTTACATTGGACAAGAAGATGTCGGTATTTGGAAATTTCAAGCCGAACCCAATGGCGGTACAACTGGGAAATTAATTGATCAAGTTAAAGGCTTGGGTGGTAAATACCTTACCGATGATGTGGAAGGATTAACTATCTACTACGGTAAGAATGGTACAGGCTATTTATTAGCATCCAGCCAAGGCGATAATACTTTTGTTGCTTATACTCGTGAAGGCAATAATGATTATTTAGGTAACTTTGCGGTTGGTAACAATGGCGCAATTGATAGCGTACAAGAATCAGATGGTGCAGATGTAATTAATGTACCCCTTGGCCCTAACTTCCCCAAAGGTTTATTTGTCACCCAAGATGGAAATAATGAACCGGCAAAATTAGTTAGCGATGGCGATGAAATAGAGAATATCAACTCTAATTTTAAATTAGTACCTTGGGAAAATATCGCTAACGCTTTCTCTAATCCTTTAAATATTGACACCACTAGTTACGATCCGCGCAATCCTATTGCTCAACCCAAACTCACTATTTACGACTTTAAAAACCTACCCAAATTAGGCACAACTTCCAAAGGTGAAGATATTTTGTTGGGTGGTTTTTCTGGGTTGTATTTCCTAGGAACAGCACCTAATGGTAACCTGCGATTTGTTACCCACACAGACAGAGGCCCCAATGGTGAACCTGTGGGTGCAAATCGACCATTTTACCTACCCAACTTCCAGCCAGAAATTGTCAGTTTTGAACTCAACCGCACCACAGGCGAAATTAAAATTACTAACCGTACTGGCTTATTTCGCCAAGATGGGAAAACCCCATTAACCGGATTACCAAATTTACAAGCTGGGGCGAATGGTACAGCTTATACTGATGAAATTGGCGTTGATTTAGATAATAAGCCTCTACCTAATGACCCATTAGGTGCAGATTTAGAAGGAATTGTGGTTGCGGAAAATGGTGATTATTGGATGGTAGATGAATACCGTCCTGCAATTTACCATTTTGATAGTCAGGGTAAATTAATTGAGAGATTTATCCCCAAAGGAACTGCAACCGCACCTAATCCAGACCAACCTACGGGTACTTTTGGAACTGAGATATTCCCAGAAGTTTACGCCCAACGCCGCAACAATCGCGGATTTGAAGCTGTGGCTTTGGAAGGTTCTAAGTTGTACGCTTTTATTCAAAGCCCAATTGATAATCCTGATAATGGTAGTGACACAGTTTCTAAAGCTTCTCGTAACCTGAGAATTTTAGAATTTGATATCAACAGCAAACAAGTAACAGGGGAGTATTTATATCTTCTGGAAGGTCTACCAGCCACAGATAAAATTGGTGATGCAGTTTCTTTAAGTAACGGTAAATTTGCAGTTGTAGAACGCGATGATAATGGTACATCTGCTGGCAATAAACTCATCTACCAAATTAATTTATCAGGGGCGACAAACATTAATAATCCTGCTAACTTTACATTGCCCAGTGGTAAGACCATTGAACAACTAACTGCTGCAGAATTAGCCACAGCTAAAATTACGCCCGTCAGCAAAAGCTTAATCGCCAATGCTGCACAGTTAGGTTACACCGGAGTTGAAAAATTAGAGGGTTTAGCTTTAGTTGCACCCAATACGTTGGCGTTAATTAATGACAACGATTTCAACGTTACTGGTAAGACTCCGGCGGAAAGATTGGGACTTTTGGAACTACCTAATAACATTGCAGTTACTAAACCCAAAACATCCCTGAATATCCTCTTAGTCAATGATGATGGTTATCAGGCGAAGGGAATTAATGTCCTCTACAACAAATTAGTTGCGGCTGGTCATAAAGTAACATTAATTGCACCTAAACAACAGCAAAGCGGTCAAGGTACAGCCCTGGATACCGATAAATTTGGCAAACAATTAGAAGTTGTCAATTAT
This sequence comes from Tolypothrix sp. PCC 7601, assembly GCF_025677855.1. NCBI lineage: Bacteria > Bacillati > Cyanobacteriota > Cyanophyceae > Nostocales > Tolypothrichaceae > Tolypothrix > Tolypothrix sp. PCC 7601. The sequence continues at coordinate 4,240,485 of NZ_CP064879.1, read as the reverse complement.
GAACCAAATAAATGGTATGTCGATGGCAAACCTGTTGTAACTACCTGGGCGGGAATCGATTACATTTTAAAAGATAATCCCCCAGATTTAGTTATTTCTGGGATTAACGAAGGGGAAAACCTCGGTTTAGAAGGGATCATTTCCGGTACTCTTAGCGCCGCAGTTTCCGCATTAAATCGTGGCGTACCTGCGATCGCAGTCAGTGCGGGTGTTAAATTAGATGAACGTAGCGCAGGTTACCCCAGTACTGATAAAGCCTACGAAGTTGGAGCTAATTACGTTGTTGATTTAATTGCCCAATTACAAGCAAAACAAGGTAATAACCCGGCTATATTACCCAAAGGCATTGGTTTAAACGTCAATATCCCTGCAACTGACAAAATTCAAGGAGTAGCCTTTACAGAGTTTGACAGTGCAGGTAGTTTTGATTTCAAATTTGGGGAGTTACCGCCTAACTTTGGCACAGGTCAAGGTATACTTTATACCCAAAATACCTTACCTGCTGGAACTACACCCAAACCATTCTCAGAAGGTGAACAATTCTTAGCAGGTAAGGTGACAGTAACTCCTTTTGATGGTGATTGGGGTACAACTCCAGACCAACGTCAAGCACTGAGTTCTCGTCTTAACCTAGCAGTCCCTGGTTTAACGGATGAAATTAAACCTGCTAGTAAGCCATTAAATATTCTTTTGGTGAATGATGATGGTTATCAAGCAAAGGGTATTGATGTTATCTACAAAGCTTTAACCGCTGCTGGTCATAACGTTATTTTAGTCGCACCCAAAGACCAGCAAAGCGGAAAAGGTACTTCCATCAACACCAACAAAATTTTCCAAAATACTGAAGTTACAGAATTTGATACCAGCAAAAATAAATGGTATGTCGATGGTACTCCAGTTGTCACCACTTGGGCGGGACTTGATTATATCTTCCCCAACAAAGAGAAGATTGCTAAACCCGATTTAGTTATCTCCGGTATTAACGAAGGTGAAAACATTGGTTTAGATGCCATTTCTTCTGGTACACTTAGCGCTGCGGTTGCTGCATTACAAAATGGTATTCCTGCGATCGCAGTTAGTGCTGGAATAGATTTAGCTGGGTTACAAACAGGCGATAAATCCAGTACAGAGAAAGCTTACGAAATCGGTGCTAGGTTGGTTGTTGATGCAATTAACAAACTCCAAGCCAGTCAAGGTAGTAATGCAGATTTACTCCCGAAAGGAGTAGGGTTAAATATCAATATTCCAGCTTATAATCCTGATATTGCTAAATTCAGCACAATTACAGGGGTTGCAGTTACCAAATTTGACCAAGCCAGCAGTTTGGGTTTACAGGTTGCGGAAATTCAACCGGGTGTTCCTGGTCTAGCTTTAGGGGCTTCCAGCAATACAGGTACAGGAGATTTATCATCGGAAGGGGGTAGATTCTTAGCCAGAAATATTACCATTACCCCAATTGATGGTAATTGGAGTGCTACCGCAACTAGTCGTCAGCAAATCGCCAATGCTGCGGGGGGATTGACTATCAATACAGGTAGTAGTCAGCCGATATTCACAGGTGATGGCGCAGATATTGTAGAACCTATCAATGGTAGCACTGTGTTTACAGGTAACGGTGATGACACAGTAATTGCAGGTAGCAATTCTTCTATCTCAACAGGCGATGGTAATGATCAAGTCTTTGTGGGTGCTAATGGCCCTGCGAAAAATACTAATGTTGATGGTGGTGCGGGTAACGATGAACTGACTGTAGTAGAAGCTAGCGGTAGCAATAATTTATTTGGGGCTGCTGGGGCTGATAATCTGCAAGTAGTTGAAGGTTCTCGTCAAGTTCTCTTCGGTGGTTCTGGTAATGATACTCTCACGAGTAAGGGGAATAATAACCGACTGTATGGTGGTTCTGGTGATGACAAACTCTTCTCTAATACCAATGACACTCTAGTAGGTGGTGATGGTGATGATGTGTTATTTGCTGGTTCTGGAGGTGGTAATCGCCTGACTGGTGGTGCTGGTGGGGATCAGTTTTGGATTGCAAATGCTAGCCTTCCTACTAGCAAGAATATTGTCACGGACTTTACCCCAGGAGTTGATGTGATTGGTATTGGTGGGATTGGTGTAAATCAGTTCAGTGAACTGACGCTGTTGCAACAGGGTGGTGATACTTTAGTTAAAAAGGGAAGCTTAGAGTTAGCTTCATTGTTGGGGATTACTGCAAATAACCTCGCTGCTGATAACTTTAGCTTTATAGGTTAAAGTATCGATTTGTTATTTGTTTAAAAAGCCAAAGATTGGGGGATTCTCCCCCAAACCCCCGATTGGGTGACGGTTGCGTCCCCCAAACCCCCTCCAAAATTAGTCTTCGGTTTTTTGAGTTACTAATTTTTTGGGTTTTTTCGATTGATTTTATGGACTGTATTGAAATCTACAGGATTTACGCAAGCAAAATTTGTCATTGCGATCGGAAGGTATTGTAGGGAAGCAATCCCATAATTTTAGGCGATTACGTCGCTACGCTTGTAATGACGTAATTCTGTGAATTTTGCGTAATACCAAATCCGGCTTCTTTACCCCTTTATCTTCTTATACCATTTTGAAAAAAGAACGCGACAGATGGGTTGGTAAGGGCACGGCACCAGTAAGATAATTTGATATACCAAAAGATTGTGGATGCCGTGCCCCTACAAAGAATTGATCTGCCGCAAACATTATTTAAATTGGTATTACTCCTCTTTTCTTTGCGTTCTTTGTGTCTTCTCTGCGAGACGCTACGCGAATGCGGTTCGATAAAAAATGGGTTATTTAAGCGGATTTGGTATAAGTACTAATCTAATCAATCCAAAATCCGTCTTGAAAAGTTTGCTCAACGGGGGGAACCCCCGCACGCAACTTTCCGCAAAATCTAAAATTCCTGTGAGTTTTATTCTGCGTTTAAAAATTCTAAATAGTTGTTGCTGAGTTCTTTGACGGCTAATTCATAAAATTGCTTACCATGTTCTGGGGTGGCTAGGGCGGGATTTGAACCCATGCGTCCATCGGGGTAATGTAATCGAAAGTCGGCTGCACTATAAATTCTATGTCCCGAGGCTACTTCTGGGGAGAGGGGTGCTTGCTTAATTGCTTCTGGATAAACATATTGAGTAACGGCTACTTCGCTAGGGGTAGCATGGGAACCTTCTTGATTGCCGTATAATTCTTTGGCAAGTTTATAGACGGAACTGCACATAAACCAATTACCTACTTGGCATTGTACCCGTTGGGCATTGGCAATCTGTAAATCTTCTAGGTGGGCGTAAGTTTCTGAGAAGGCTGCTTTGAGGGTGGCAATGTTACCGCCATGTCCGTTGATAAAGTAGAACTTGGTAAAACCTGCTTTGACTAAACAAGTTATATAATCTCGCACTACCTGAATTAGGGTGCTGGGACGCAGACTTATAGTACCGGGAAAAGCGGTATGATGTAGCGCCATACCAACATTGATTGTAGGGCCTACCATTGCTTGAGTTGCTTCACCCACACCACGGGCGATCGCTTCTGCACAAATAGCATCAGTACCAATTAAGCCGGTGGGGCCATGCTGTTCTGTGGAACCTATCGGAAAAATCAGCCCTCTAGATTGCTGTAGATAAGCTTCAACCTCAGGCCAGGTACTTAAATGTAGTAACATTTTTAGTCAATTTCCTATTCAATAATTGCGGTGGGAAGAAACATTGTGCTATGAAATAGCATCTTTATTAATCAGCCTCCCACTAACACGATTATGAACTCCCAGGCTGTGAGGTGGAGGTAAGAACTATGAAATCTCGTGATGTTTGGCTAGGTTTGACTGGGTTGACTGTGGGATTGATACTAGTCAATAGTGCGATCGCACCTCCAGCTTTGGCGGGACGCTATGTGTTAAATCAAACACCTCAAACTATTGAGCGCTATTTTGGACGTTACATTACCAAAAAAACTAATGGTGAGCAAGTTACTTATACTTATGCTCCCAAAAGTTTCCGACAGCTATTTAAGCAGTTTCCTAAAAGTGATTTTTCTATCACTTTTGTTAAAAGTCAAGCAAAGTATATAACCTTAAACTTCAACGGCGATTTTTTCCAATACCCAGGCAGCTATAATTACGATAAAGCTGAGGCTACAAAGTTCTATAACTATATATTTGGCTATCAGCCACCTATTTGGAAGGAACTCTCTGCCAAATTTAGCGGTAATGAAACCATTTATTTTTACGAATATTGTCTTGGTGATGGAGTTGCAACGAATTTTGAAAGATATGGATATAAGCAATTTACAGATTCTGCAACTTTATCCTATAACAATCGTTGCGAACCCCCATACAATTTAAATGAGAATTGAGATATTAGATATTTACTTTCCCAATAAGATGAGAATATATTGGGGATCAAGTTCTATTTTGATTAATCAAAGGAATAATGTTTTTTCACGTCACTGGTGATTTCCCATGTACAGGACATTCCGGCCGGGAAGACTACTAAATCACCTTTACCCATTTGCACTGGCTGTCCACCATCTGGCGTAACAATTACATCTCCTGCCAAAAAGTAGCAAGTTTCTTGAGAATCATAAGTCCAAGGGAATTTTGAAACTTCTTTTTGCCAAATTCCCCATTTTTTGACACCCAACTGTTCGAGGCGTTCTTGACTGGGTTGATGCTCAATTTTAATTTCCATGCCGCACTTGATCTAATTTTATTCAGCAGTAGGATTGGATATCCTCTCCACATTTATCTACTAAATAGCATAGTGCGCGAAAACGCAAGCCAACAAATTGATCGTAAAGGGGATTAAGCTTGCACATTGGGGGAATATGGGCGATTTTGCGTCCAAACAGCATGATATCGCGCTCAAAGGGGCATTGTGCAGGGATGAGTTTGGCAATAAATTTTGCAACTTTCCGATTTTGAATTTCGAGATTGTCAAGCCATTGGCGTAATGGTTGTAATAAATCAAATTGAGGATTGTCTTTTTCGCTAAGAGGGCTAATAAAAGCGGAGAAAACAATAGGTTGGTTTGCAGTTTTAATCATAGTCTTAAGTAAGCTTTTTGCTAGAAATGAACTATTTACCAATTTGCAATCTAACTCGCATCTAGATTTAGGCAATTTACATTGCACTTGTCAATATAAATTAGCCTAGGTCAACCAATTAAATATGTTTGAGAATTTACTGCCTATGGTGCAACTAATAGATATTTAAACGCACCACCTGCTGCAGAACTGTCCAGTTAAATACAAAATAACAAAGAAATTATAAAGATGGTATAGCGAAAAGTTATTAATTCCTTATATTCCACATACCAATCTTATATATTAAATTTAAATCCGAGTTAGGAAAATGCACAGTATCCTGAGATGTACTTTTGTTTGTATAAGCGCGGTTTTACTCTGACTCTAGCCAGATTTCGCTAGGATTATACTCTAAGAAATTTGATTTTAAGGGTATCAATATCCAGCAAATTGTTATTTATGTTACAAAACTATATAAAAAATTTATCTAAATAACTAGAAAATCAAATTTTACCCAGTACAGCCTCATATAAGCTCTGATGATACTTCTAATAATTCTCTTTAAAACTGGGTTTAATTTTAATTAAAGTCTCAGGCGAAAAGTTAAATTCTAGCTTCAACATCATATTAGATGTTTAATACGAGCTAAACAATAAAAGTAAGTTGCAGACATTAGCACAGTTCTCTTCCTATATGCAATAGACATTTCCGCAAATTAATTCTGTATTCTCAGAAGTTCTTTGTAGTAACTGGAGTTGCTACAATACTGCTCGGTTAAGGATTTTCAACTCGGAATTTGGTTTGGGGAAAAGGTGAAAGGGTAAGGGTTAAAGGTTTTTTCTTGCCCCTTTTACCCTTCTCCTTTTCCCCTTAACCGACAAGTATTGGGAGTTGCTAACTATTGCAATATCAAGCATATTGATAGCTACAAGCACCCATCAGAAATTGGGCATAAAGTGTTTGTCTCTTTGCAACCCTGCTTCCTCTCAACATGGTTCGGTTAAAAATTTTTCGTCAGGATTTTACGGTTATGGAGACGCGATAAATCGCGTCTCTACAAGATTTAAACGTCAATTGATTTATATTATCCAAGCTATATTGTGCGGACTCTACTAAAAACTAGAGCAATCTTATAAATAATTGAAAAATTCCGTCGGTACCAGGGTTAATTCGCCTGATTTGAACCGCTCGATATTAATCCAAAGTGCCCGATGTTTATGGTTTGGGGACTCAGAAAAGATGAGGCTCTCTAATTGATAAAATTTAGAATCGGCAAAATCACATTGATAAAGTTGAATAATTTCGTGTCCTTGCCTGCCATTAAATATAAATAGGTTCTCTATACAGCCTAAATAGCGAATATTGGTTAATTCTGCTTGAATTTCTTCTTGAAATTCCCTTTGTAGGGCAATTAGGCTGGTTTCGCCAAAATCTACTCCACCTCCTAAAGCTCGGTAAAATGTAGATTGCTTGGCGGGATCGTAGCCTTCGGAAACAAAGATGCGTTCACCATCACGAATTAATCCCAAGGCTATTACCCGAATTTCTCCTGCTTTGCTCATTTTTGTAACTTAAGTCACTAATTATCGTACATAGAGTAAGAGTTGTTTTCGTTCTCCTCTATGGGCCAATCTTCGTTTTCGCCACCGATATATAATTCCTCAATAGTGACATATTCTTCACTAAGCTGAGTGAGAGCATTAATTAAGATATCTAAGGCGATCGCATCACTGGTTCCTAAATCAAACCAGCAGCGTCCCCACTCCCCTTCATACTCGAACTCACCCATATTATGCATCAGCGCCAGCAAGCTTTTGTCATAACCTTGCTCGTCATAATTCATGTAGCTAATATCCAGTCCTGTATCTTGCACCTGAAGATTTTCGGCGTTAAAAGCACCCAATTTACCTAAATAAAACCAGGAATTAAAAACCTCTTCTACATATTGCCTTTCACGCGCCGAAGGAATCGTGCTGAACCTCAGCCAAATCCACACATCAAAAGGATTAACCTCACGAAACTGGATATACATTGCGGTTATATTTCTCCGTTACAGTTTTCTGAAAATAAGCATATCAGGATTGGGGATTGGGAACTGGGGATTGGGGATTGGGGACTGAGGATTAGGGATTGGGGATTGGGGAGATGAGGGAGATGAGGGGGATGAGGTAGACAATACCAAATACCAAACACCCAACTAGCAATGCCCAATGCCCAATGCCCAATGCCCAATGCCCATTTCCTAACTAAAACTCTTCAACCGATTATTCGCATTGTTGCGTTCGGATTCGATTTGTTGGACTAAGCTGGCTGGGAGTTGGGATTTTTTGCTTAAGGCGGTGTCGAAGTTGGCGATCGCTTCTTTAATTAATTCTCGGTTGTTGTCTCTTTTACCTTGGGCGTGGAGGATTTGGGCTTTGAGATAATATAATTCTGGGTTTTCAGATGTGCTTTTTAAGGCACGATTGGCGTACTCTAGGGCTTGAGAGTAATTTTTTAAATCTCGGTAGCCAAGGGCAATCCCCCGATCTGCTAAATATTTAGGAGCAGCATTGTTTTCTAGCCGTTGAATCGCTTCGTCTGGGTTAGAAAAAGGCAGGTTTACGGCGAGTAGCAAATCCATATAGCCTCTAATGAGGTTTACTTCTGGATCGTTGGCTGAAACTGCTTCTGCTTTATCTAAATATTGGTAAACTTGCCGCAAGCGACTTAAGGCTTGTGCTGCACCACCTGCACCTTCACGGGTGATCATCGTTGCTCCCTCTAGGAAATTCCCTACTGCTGTGTATAAATTACCGCGCAGTGGGTCTTTCTCAATTAATTTTTGTCCGGTTTCGAGGGTTTTTTTACTGTATGTGTCTAATGAAGTGAAATCTTTGTTGGCATAGGCTAGAGATGCCTTCATCGCATAGGCTAGAGGTTCATTCGGTTCGCTGGATATCGCTTGATTTAAGTAACGTTCTGCTTCTTGATAGTTGCCTTTTTGAAAAACCGCTTTAAAAGCCGCTTCGGTTTTATCCCCAATTTCATGAGGTTTGTCAGGACGGAAAGGATCGCCAGCCAGCGTTGGGTTCATTCCCAAATTGAATGCGATCGCAGCAGCAAAAGTTGTCTGAGCAATCTTAGTGACTCTCGCAAACACAATTGCTTGAGGAGCAGAAAACCATTTTGTCATTGTAACCCTCAGAATAATTGCGGTTGAAATAGTTGTTTATGTTACCTAAAATGCAAAAAAATGATTAATCTGTACTTAGGTTGATTTTTGCCAGCATTTTCTACATAGTTCGACCTCTCTAATTTTTGCAGGTTCCCATCAAGCTTGTAGCCATTCTTCAGGGGGAAGTTTGCCACAATGGAGAAAAGTAGAAGGTTGGCTTTTGTTTTAGTGTTAAAACTTGAGCTAGATAGGCTTGTAACTCCTAGTTACAAGTACATGACTCTAGCAGTGAAATTAGGTTTTTAGGCAGGTTATGCGTTATGAATGTTTTGGGAAATTTTTAATTGCTCTGCGTGTAGTTAAGCGTCATCGATTCAGTTATTCGCCAACTTTTTGGTAATCTTAACAAATGCTCTATCTTAGAAATCTGGTTTATCACCCAACAGCCAGCCCCACAGCGATTCTCAAAGGAATTAACTTGGAATTAGCACCGCAACAGCTGGGTTTGATTATTGGCCCTAGCGGTTCTGGTAAAAGTACTTTATTGGAAATTTTATCTGGACTAGCTGAACCTACATCCGGCGCAGTGTTCTGGCGCGAACAAGAACTGATTTCCGAACAGCTACAACAATTAGCTGGGTTAGTATTTCAGTTCCCAGAACGGCACTTCTGCGGCGGTACAATTTTAGAAGAATTACGCTTAGGGCATCCAGAACTAGGGTCAGAGCGAGTTAGGCAAGCATTAAGCGAAGTAGGATTAGAGCATTTATCACTATCAGCATCACCCCATGCATTGAGTGGTGGACAACAGCGACGTTTAGCTTTGGCGGTACAGTTAATTCGCCAGCCAAATTTATTATTATTAGACGAACCAACAGCCGGGTTAGACTGGTCAATGCGTCGGCAGTTAGTCAGTTTATTGGCAAAGCTGAAGAAAGATTGGACATTGTTTGTCGTTACACACGACGCTGGAGATATGTTAGCGATCGCAGATTCCTGTTGGACACTCAACCACGGTGAACTCAAATCTGTCGATCCCGAGGTATTGAAAGCTAAAGTTCAAGAACCCCAGCCGGCGGTGTGATTGGGGACTGGGTACTGGGGACTGGGGAACTCGGGGCCCCCTCTGGGGATAAGGGGTAATGGGGACTGGGAGATGAGGGGGATGAGGAAGATGAGGGAGATGAGGGAGCAGGGGTGTAGGGGAGAATAGCCATTACTCATGACTCATGACTCATGACTCACTACTCATGACTCACTACTCATTACCAATTACCCATGCCCAATGCCCAATGCCCAATGCCTAATGACAAATGACAAATGACAAATGACTAACATATTGCCTGAAATGGCAGAAATCTGGCAAAAAACTCTCAATTGGCAACCAAATACTCAACAGCAGTTACAATTCCAGCAGCTTTATGAATTAATTCTGGAAGGGAACAGTCAGTTTAATTTAACTCGCATTACTGAACCTGAAGAATTTTGGGAGAAGCATCTTTGGGATTCGCTGCGGGGAATTGCGCCACAGCAGCAATTTATTGATTCTCTAGCAGCGGGTGCATCTGTGATTGATATTGGTACGGGTGCTGGTTTTCCAGGGATTCCTATCGCGATCGCATCTGCTAATTGTAAAATTACGCTGCTCGATTCAACTCGCAAAAAAGTTACTTTTATTGAAAAAATCTTGACTACACTGGGTTTGAGTAATATCAAAACTCTTGTCGGTAGAGTTGAAGAAATCGGCCAGCAACGCCAGCATCGACAAAGTTATGATGTGGCGACAATCCGCGCTGTTGGATCTGCTTCTGTCTGTGCAGAATATGCCCTACCATTACTGAAGGTTGGAGGTTTAGCAGTTATTTACCGAGGGAATTGGACTGAAGAAGAAACAACAGATCTGCAAAATGCTGTTGCTCAGTTAGGTGGGATAATTGCAGCGATAGAACAATTTACTACTCCTCTGAGTGACAGTATTCGTCACTGTTTATACCTGCGTAAGGTAGCAGCTACGCCAGCTAACTTTCCCCGTGCTGTGGGTATACCAACTCAAAAACCGCTTTAGGTCAGTACTTTACATGGTAAGCCTTGATGGGGCTTTAAATCCCCATCACAAGCAATTTCTTTGCCTTTTTCCCCGTTGTTAATCAAATATAAGTCCTATATAACAATCCTATTTCAGTTGTGAAAAATATCGGTTTTGGCTGTTGACTGTTGACTGTCAACGGTTAACAGTCAACAACCATGCATGTAATATTTCACAAATCATTTAGGATTGCTATATATCCGGCGTATTCCAGGTTGCCAACCTCTAGCCCCAGTGTGTAACCTTCACGCAAGAGGGTTAATGTTTCTTTGAGGTGAGATGTACGGTGGAGAATAAAACAACCTAGTAGAAAAAAGACTTCTGGTTTAGTTGTTTTATCATCAAATTTTGATACCACATTCAATGACAATTGCCCAAATTGTGCCGCCAAATCTATATTTTGTTGCATATTACAAACAACCAAACTATAGCAAGCATAGTTAGTTGCAGAAATAGATATATTGCCGTATTGGAGGAATAATTTGACTAAAAAAGTAGCTAGTAATGGATATAAAGGAGATCCACTAGTGAACGCTGCTGACATAATGCTGCTAGCAATCTGGGCAATGGCAATTTTGTTTGCATCTGTCATCACCTGGAGGTTCACAAAATCTGCAACTTGGCGATCGCCAATCAGGTCAATAATTTCTTGAATTGACTGTTGAATATCTGCTGGTGTGGGTGATTCGTTGATTTGTGCACCCAAATTTTGCAGAAGCTCAATCCCAATTTCCAGCACTTCAATGAGTTGGCGATGGGAAGTTTTGGCTTGAATTCTAAAACGGTAAACATTAACTTTCTCTAGTAAAGAATGTGTCTATTGGATCACAGTATCAATCAACTGTTCCATCACCTCAAACTCACCACTCAGCATGGCGAATTCCACTGCTATTTCATGGTATGCAAGACTCATTTCATACTGCTGCTGCCAGTTTGATGATTTCTTGTGTTGATGACGGCAGTTTCCGTAATTGCAAGCTCATAAAAGCCACAACATCATCTGTCACCGCTTGCATTGTTACTTGGGAAATATCACATTGCCAACAGCCTAAGCCAAAATCAAATTGAATCAGTCCATCTTGATATAATGTTTTAATAAATTGGCTAGTAAAAAATGGATTACCTGCTGTTTTTTGATAGATTAATACAGAAATATTCCATGCTACTTCTTCTGGACATTTAAGTGTGTCAGCTACTAATTTATTTACTTGTACATTACTTAATGGTGCTAAAGTAATTGTGTTAATTGTGGCTTGCGTCTTTTGAATTTCACTCAATGTCATCAATAATGGATGTCCGTGACTGACTTCGTTATCACGGTAGGCTCCAATAATGAAAAGATGCTTGGTATCAGCCATTAATAGCTGCATTAACTTAAGTGATGCAGAATCAGCCCACTGTAAGTCATCCAAAAACATCACTAAGGGATGTTCTTTGCTGGTAAAGACTTGGGTGAATTTTTGAAATAATAAATTAAAGCGATTTTGGGCGGCTGTTCCTGATAGTTCTGTAGCTGGGGGTTGTATACCAATAATGTTTTCTAGTTCGGGAATTACTTCAATAATGACTTGTCCATTGTCTCCAACAGCCTCTAATATTTTATTTCGCCATTGCTGAATTTGTACATCACTTTCAGTCAATAATTGCCCCATTAAATCGCGGAATGCTTGGACAAAGGCACTGAAAGGAATATTCCTTTGAAACTGGTCATATTTACCTTTAATAAAATAGCCGCGCTGTCTGACAATGGGTTTATGCACTTCGTTGACGACGGCGGTTTTCCCAATTCCCGAAAAGCCAGCCACCAGAATCATTTCGGTTACACCCTGACTTACTCTCTCAAATGCTTCTAGTAGGGTTTTAACTTCCTTGTCTCTGCCATACAGTTTATCGGGAATGATGAAGCGATCGCACACATCCCGACTCGCAATTTCAAAGTCTCTAATCTCACCAGTTTCTCTGAGATGAAAGAGACATTCTTCTAAATCAAATTTTAATCCCAAGGCACTTTGATATCTATCTTCAGCATTTTTCGCCATCAACTTGCTGACAATTTTTGAGATAGCAGTAGGGATGTGCGGATTAATTGTATGTATTAATGGCAGAATTTTCGCAAGATGGGAATGTACCAATTCCATTGGGTCATTTGATGCAAATGGTAATTCTCCTGTGAGCAATTCATAAAAAGTTACACCCAAGGAATAAAAATCTGTGCGATAGTCAATACCCCGATTCATTCTCCCGGTTTGTTCTGGAGAAATGTAAGCGAGTGTCCCTTCTAAAACGTTGGGGTTAACTAGGGTTTGGGTTTCTCTGGGTAATAGTGATGCGATACTAAAGTCGATTAATTTAACTTGTTTGGTTTGGGGGTTAATTAAGATAGCTGGGTTTGATATCTTTATGAATAATTCGCTCATGGTAGAGTAAGTCGAGGATGTCACAGAGTGCGATCGCTAAAACTAAAAACTCCTCTAAAGATGTAACACTCTGATTTTTTGTAAAATAATCCTTGAGAGAAATTCCCCCAAAGTCTTCCATAACTAACATATAGCCATTTTGCAAAGCTTCCAGGCTATAGGTTTGGATAATTAGAGGTGAGTGGAGATTTTTACCAATGGTGTATTGATTACGAAATAGTAACAATTCGCTAAAGCTGGGATAGGGATTTTTTAGTAGTTTTATGACTACTGCTACTGAGTCGCTTTCCCGAACTGCGCGATAAACTATTGTTCTCGAACCATTGTAAATTTTTTCACTAATGCGATATCCAGGAATACTGACAAGAGTGCTAACCATATTACGCTCATTTGTTATTTTCTCAATCTAGTATTCCCAGATAGACGAATTTATTTATAAATTGAATGTACAATTTACACAGGGATTTCAATAATAAATGCAGTACCTTTACTGAGGGTAGATTGGCAAGACAACTTCCCACCGTGGGTTTCTTCGACAATTTTTTTAGCTATAGCCAGCCCTAAGCCTGTACCTTTACCGACAGCTTTAGTAGTAAATAAATGGTCAAAGATTTTGTGTTTTACTTCTTCGCTCATCCCCTTACCATTATCTGCAATTGAAATTTTGACGTATTTATCTACTATTGATGTGGTAATTGTAATGGAGTTAGAATTAACTTTAATGTCCTCAAAACTCCGTCCGTGATTCGATTCATCTAAAGCATCAATGGCATTGGCAAGAATATTCATAAATACCTGATTTAATTGCCCAGGAAAACATTCAACTTGGGGTAAATCACCATACTCAGTCAAGACTTTTATCGCTGGACGTTGTTCATTAGCTTTGAGACGATGTTTGAGAATTAAAATTGTACTGTCGATGCCTTCATGAATATTAAACAGGACTTTGTAATCTTTATCTGCCCTTGAGAAAGTACGAAGACTGGTGCTGATATTTTTTAGGCGATCGCAAGCCATGACCATTGCATCAAGCATCTGAGGTAAATCTTCTAAGCTATAATCTAAATCAATTTCCTGAGCATGGTTTCTAATTTTATCACTGGGATTTGGTAGAGTTTCTTGATATAGTTGCAGATGTTGGACAATATCTGTCAACGCAGGTTTAGTTTGTTGTAGTGTGGCATAAATAAAACCCAGAGGATTATTCATTTCATGAGCAACCCCCGCAACAAGATTACCCAATGCAGACATTTTTTCACTTTGGACAATTTGTAAATTTGCTTGTTGTAAATTCTGCAAAGCTTTAGTTAATTCTTGTGACTTTTGGAGAATTTCAGCTTCGGCTTGCTTGCGTTCACTAATATCTTTAGTAAACACAAAATTGTATTCCTTGTCTTTAAATTTTACATAGTTAACAGTGACTTCAACAGGATAAATATTGCCAGATTTATGGCGATGGTAGCTTTCAATAGTAAACGAACCTTGTTGACAAATATCTTGCCAATGCTCCGGCCATGATTCTTTCGGAAAAACAGGATCGAAGTCAAAAATGTATTTACTAATCATCTCTTCTTTACGATATCCCAAACCTTTGCAAGTAGCATCATTTACATAAAAAATCCGACCATCTGGCTCAATCCACCAGACAGAAACATTTGTTTGATCAATTGAAATTTGATTGAGTAATGCTTTTTCCATCGCTTCTTGCATTTGTTGGTAAAGCCGAGCATTTTCTAATGCTATGGCTGCTTGAGCAGAAAGTATCTGAATAACTTGTAAACGTTCTTTAGTAAATACTCCTGCTGCTGCACGACTTTCAAGATAGAGTATGCCTACCAAATTACCTTGATTAATAATGGGTGTACATAAGACACTCTGGGGTTGATATGTGAGCATATATTCTGCAATTAGCCCAGGGAAATCTGTTTGGCAATTATCTATAACGATTGTTTGTTGAGTATTTTTGACATAATTAATCATCTTGACAGGGACATCTCGACAATCATCAAGTAATTGTGTGGCAATTGTTGTTTGTAGAGAATTTATTTGCTCATTAATTGAGGTAATGGCACGAATTTGTAAAACATCATCCTGATTGAGAATTAATGCAGACTTATCAGCCCCAGAATTTTGGAGAATAATTTGGGTGAGGTTAGTAATTAACTCATCTAATTCGATTTTGCTAGAAATAGTTTGAGCTGCTTTGAGTATACTGTTAAAATCTAGGACATCGGCAATACTAGTACCAGTTTTGTCACTTTGATCAGATACAAATTTTACAGGAAGGGTAACAGAGGTAATAGTTTCCCAAGGATTAAGGTTAATCTGTCTTTGTTCGATGATCGTTTTGAGTAGCTGGGGATAACGTTTTTCTAAATCCTCTACTTTCGCTTTTGCTCCCCAATGACTATAACAATAATAAGCTTCCTGCATATACAAAAGGGCAAATTTTTCTCTACTCCAATCGAGATAAAATTTGGCAGCCAGTTCGTTAGCTAAAGCTTCATCCTGAATAAATTTGTTTTCTTTGGCTAAGAAAATAGCGCGATCGTAACATTCAATCGCCTCAATTTTGTTACCTAATACCCGGTAATGTTCGGCTGCAACTAATTCCCAGCGATGGCGATGATTACAAGCAGCCAAAGTTGCCCAATGTTGTAATTTGTCTTGATGTTGTTGTACTCGTAGCAAGATTGTCTGACGCTCTTTTGTGGATGCTGCTGCATACTGGGTTAATTGAATCAGCGCATCATAAAAAGAGTAAAGGGGAATGACAAACATTGCTACCCCACCGTCTATGTATTGGGCAGCTTGGGCAGATGACTCAATAGCTTCCGCTTCCTTCCCAAACAAATAATAGAGAAACATTTGGTTGAGGTGCGCCATCAGCAAAGCACTGCGTTGATTAGTCGCTTGCAGTTCGGGAAGAGATTTGTGCAAATCAAATATTGTCCCAATCAGGTGATATGGTACTTCTGCGCGTCCCAATAAATTGAATACAGTTTGTTGATAAATTTCTAGCCAATAGCCTGTTCCTGTTTGCTTGTATTGATGAATAGTATGAAGATAGGTATTCATCTTCTGGGCAAGTTCGGTTAATTCCTGCCCTGTGTGATAGCTGTAATAACAATATGCTGCTGCATTAAAACAAGCCGTTTCTACCTCTCCAGTTTCTAACCCACTGCTATAAGCTTCTTGCAATGGCAGTAAAATTTCAGCTAAGGGAGTTTTCCAATGTTTGATGAAGTGATAAACCACATACCAACTTCTCGATTTAAAGCGACTCAGTTGAATTCGCTCTAAGAGGCTCAAAGCTAACTCACCAAATAAATAACCGTTGTCAATATCGCCAACAATACCACACAGCACTAAGCCATAATCGACATAAGAAAATATAGAACTAGGGCAATTACCAGACTGGATAGATAATTCGATTTGCTTACCAATCATTAATGGCATGAAGTTAGGAGAACCCATATAAGCAGCAGGGACAAGAACTGTCAAAAGCTCCATCGCCGCTAACAGATGTGGATTGCTCATAGTTGGTAGATCGAGCAATTCTAGAGGTGATTTATCTGCCCAGAGCGATCGCGTTAGAGCAAAAGCCTGTCCAATATCTGCCTCATTGGGTTGTTCGGGAAATTCAATTCCCAAAGAGCGTAACACCTGTAATCCAATCTCAACGGCATATAAGAATTGCCCCTGAGCTTTAGCACCTAAAATCCTAGCTTGTTGGACTTTGATCGTATCCAGCAACGTATGAGCTTGTTGCAATACCACACTAGCCCACTGTTCCATCTGCTCAAAATCGGTTTTGACATAGCTGGCTTCCGCAATTTCTTCATACAGTGCCAGAGTCAGGGGATAATGACTTTCCCAAGCAGTTGCAGGTAACAGTTCTATCCCTATACCTAAATAGTTAATGGCTGCACTATGGGCGTTGGCTGTTTTAGCTTTGCGTCCCGCCGCAAGATTTAATTCAGCTAAATGTTCTCGCTCTGGAAGTGTGGTAACTAGAGCAATACCGAAATTTAAATGATTGACAATATCAAATAATCGTTCTTCCCTTTCGCTGGGGGGAGAATTTTGTAATAATAGTTGACCTATTTGCAGGTGAGTGCTTTGTTTTTCCTCATCAGCAATTAGTGAATAAGCTGCTTGTTGTACGCGGTCATGTAAAAATTTGTAGGTGACAGTTTCTTGATTTTCTAATGTCTGTGATTGGGTTGCTTGTCCGACATAAAACTTATAAACATCATTCACAGGTAAAATCAAACCTTCTTGTAATGCTTTCCACAAAGCAGATGCTGTTTCAATTTGAGATTGTTGTGAAACAATGGCTAAAGTATTTAAATCAAAGGAGTTGCCAATACAAGCGGCTAACTGCAATACAGATTGAGTTGATAAAGGTAGTTTTTGTAGTTGCAAACTCATAAAAGCAACCACATCATCTGTCACTGCTTGAGTTTTTACCTGGGCAATATCACATTGCCAACAGCCTAACTCAAAGTTAAATTGAATTAATCCATCTTCATGTAATGCTTTGAGAAACTGTGTGGCAAAAAATGGATTTCCTTTAGTCTTTTGATAGATTAATTCTGAAAGATGTTCTGCTAGTTCTTCTGCACACTTGAGTGTATCAGCCACTAACTGATTTACTTTTTTTTGAGTTAGTGCTGCTAAAGTAATTGTATTAATCTTGGCCTGTTTTTTTTGAATATCACTCAAAGTCAACATTAATGGATGTCCTGGTGGGACTTCGTTATCTCGGTATGCAGCAATTAATAATAGATGACTGGTATCAGTTATTAATAACTGCATTAACTTCAGTGATGCTGAATCTGCCCATTGCAAATCATCTAAAAACATCACTAAGGGATGTTCAACACTGGTAAATACTTGGGTAAATTTTTGAAATAATAAGTTAAAGCGATTTTCGGCCTCTGTTCCTGATAATTCTACTGCTGGGGGTTGTTCGCCAATAATTCTAGCTAGTTCGGGTATAACTTCAATGATTACTTGACCATTGTCACCCACAGCCTCTAATATTTTGTGTTTCCATTGCTGAATTTTAGCTTCACTTTCGGTTAATAATTGCCCCATTAAATCGCGGAATGCTTGCACAAATGCACTTAAAGGAATATTGCGATTAAATTGGTCGTATTTACCTTTAATAAAATAACCGCGTTGTCTAACAATTGGTTTATGCACTTCATTAACAACGGCTGTTTTTCCAATTCCCGAAAAACCAGCCACCAGCATCATTTCTGTTGTGCCTTGACTGACACGCTCAAAGGCTAGCAGTAAGGTTTGTACTTCCGTGTCTCGTCCATAGAGTTTATCAGGAATGATGAAGCGATCGCACACATCCCTAGTAGCAATTGCAAAGTCCTCTATCTCACCAGTTTCTTGGAGTTGCGATAAACAATTTTCTAAATCATATTTTAATCCCAATGCACTTTGATATCTATCTTCAGCATTTTTCGCCATCAATTTGCTGACAATTGCTGACAGTATAGAAGGAATTTGTGGGTTAATTTTATGTACTAATGGTGCTGTTTTGGCGATATGACAATGCACTAATTCCATCGGGTCACTAGATGCAAAGGGTAACTCCCCTGTGAGTAATTCATAAAGATTTACACCCAGTGAATAGAAGTCTGTTCGGTAATCAATTACTCGGTTCATTCTCCCTGTTTGTTCTGGAGAAATGTAAGCTAATGTTCCTTCTAAGACATTAGTTTTAATGAGGGTTTGGGTTTCTCTGGGTAGAAGAGAAGCAATACTAAAGTCAATTAATTTAATTTGTTTGGTTTCGGGATTGATTAAGATATTGCTGGGTTTAATATCTTTATGAATAATGCGCTCATGATAGAGTAAGTTGAGGGTGTCGCAGAGTGCGATCGCAATCGCTAAAAATTCCGCTAAAGATGGGAGACTCTGATTTTTAGTAAAATAATCCTTGAGAGAAATTCCGCCAAAGTCTTCCATGACTAACATATAGCCATTATTGATTGCGTCAAGGCTATAGGTTTGAATAATCAGGGGTGAGTTGAGATTTTTACCAATGGTGTATTGATTGCGAAATAATAAGAGTTCGCTAAAGCTGGGATAGGGATTTTTCAGCAGTTTAATGACTACTGGTACTGAGTCAGTTTCTCGAACTGCGCGATAAACTATTGTTCTCGAACCATTGTAGAGTTCTTCAATAATGCGATATCCGGGAATACTGACAAGAGTGCTAACCATAATTGCGCTTATTCTGATGATTTCTCAATCTAGTATTCCCAGATAGCTGAATTTATCTAAACGTGAAAGCTAAGATTTACACTGGTATTTCAATGATAAATTCAGTACCTTCACCGATAATAGATTGGCAAGATAACTGACCTCCGTGTTTTTCTTCGACAATTTGTTTAGCTATAACCAAACCTAAACCTGTGCCTTTACCGACAGCTTTAGTAGTAAATAAATGGTCAAAGATTTTGTGTTTTATTTCTTCGCTCATACCTTTACCATTATCTAAAATCGAGATTTTTACGTATTTATCTACTATCGATGTAGTAATTGTAATGGAGTTAGGATGAGCTTTAATTTCTTCAAGATTGCGTCCGTGATTCGATTCCTCTAATGCATCAATGGCATTAGCTAAAATATTCATAAATACCTGATTTAATTGCCCAGGAAAACATTCAATTTGTGGTAAATCACTGTAATTAGTAATTACCTCAATCGCGGGACATTGTTCGTTAGCTTTGAGACGATGTTTGAGAATTAAAATTGTGCTATTAATGCCTTCATGAAGATTAAATGGTACTTTATAGTCTCTATCAGCACGGGAAAAAGTCCGTAGAGAAGTGCTAATGTTTTTGAGCCGATCGCAAGCCATTGTCATGGAATCGAGCATTTTAGGCAAGTCTTCTAAGCTGTATTCCAAGTCAATTTCTGACTCGTGGTCGAGGATTTCTTCAGTTTTATCGCTTAGAGTTTGTTGATAGATTTTCAAATGTTCAATAATATCAGCAAAGGTGGGTTTAGCTTGTTTGAGAGTAGCAGCAAGAAAACCCAAAGGATTATTCATTTCGTGAGCGACACCAGCAACTAAGTTACCCAATGCAGACATTTTTTCACTTTGGACGATTTGTAATTGGGCTTGTTGTAAATTATGTAATGCTTGTTCTAATTCTTGGGCATATTCCTGAGAACGTTGATAAAGTTGGGCATTTTCTAGGGAAATTGCGGCTTGGGCGCAGATGAGGTTGAGTAGTTCGATGCGTTCGCCCTTGGCGTTGGCGGAGCCATCGCTCTTAAACGCCCCCGTCACTAAATTATTTTCTAGATATAAAATCCCCAGCAATTTACCTTGATTTAAAATCGGGCTGCACAAAACACTCTGAGGCTGCTGACGGATAATATAAGGATCGTTGGCGAAATTCATATCTGCGGTTGCATCCAACAATACTACAGTTTGTTGACTATGCTTGACTTTGTAAATGAGTTTGTGGGGAATATCCGGGCTGTCTGCAATGGCAAGACTTTGCAACACAATTGGCTCAGAACCCTGAGTAATTGAACCTTGAATTAGTAAATGATTGTCTTGCAAGAGCATTAACACACATTTATCAGCCCCGGCATTTTCAATCACGATGGAAAGCAATGATGACAGCAGTTTGTCTAGTTCGATTTCACCGGATATAGTTTGAGATGCTTTCAGAATTGCTGTTAAATCTAAGGTATCTGAGACACTGCTGCTAGAACTGGAAGAACTTGTGGATGTCACAGTCCCCAAGAGAAAGAGAGTTTCGTTCGCAGAAAAAGCCCCACGAGTTTGCTGTAATATAGGCGCGAGTAATTGGGGATGGCGTTGTTCTAAGTCGGCAACTTTGGCTTTTGTTCCCCAACGGGCATAGGCATAGTAAGCTTCTATCATATATTCTTGTGCTATGCGCTGTTTGTCCCAACTTAAGTAGAACTTTGCGGCGATTTCGTTAGCTAGTGCTTCTTCTTGGATGTATTCGTTGGCTTTTGCCCCAGAAATTGCCTGATCGTACAGTTCACCTGCTTCGGCTTTTTGTCCTAAAACACGACATTTTTCTGCCTCCACCAAATCAAATTTATGCTGGTGATTCATGGGTGCATAGTGCGCCCATAGCTGTAATTGAGTTTGATTTTTTTCCACCCGTTCTAATACTGTTGATACCTCATCTGAGAGTTGACTTAACTCTGCTATGGCAATCAAAGAATCATAAAAATAAAATACAGGTGTACCGACTGTTCCTCCAGCCGCCATTAAATAGTTCCTGCACTCCAGGGTATAGTTGTTAGCTTGCTCAAATTCCCCAAACAAAAAGCAAAGCATTAGCTTATACAAATAGAAGTAATACAACCCAAACAGGTCATTTGCAGATCGCAGCAGTGGCTGAAATTCTGTCTCTTGCAGTGCTGAACCAGATAAAATGGTAGGGTAATTCGCAAAGCCAAGCAAATTTAACACAGATTGCCAATAGATGCGGCAGTAATTGGCAGTTGTTAATTGGTTAGATTGCATCAAACCCTTGTAGTAATTTTGTGTATCCTGTTCTACAGTGGTAAGGGGCTGACCGCACCAAAAAGCATTCAGGCAGAAACAATGTCCAGCATTTCCAAGAAATTGCAGGTTTCCTACTTCTAGAGCAGTTGTATAGCTCTCGCTCAAGAGTGGTAACGTTTCTCTGATGTGAGATTTGCGGTGGAGAATAAACCCTCCCTGCAACATTAACACTTCAGGTTTAGTCACTTTGGCATCAAATTTTAAGACCATATCCAATGCTAACTGGCCAAATTCTGTCGCCAAATCTATATCTTGTAAAAGATTACAGATAACAATGCCATAGCCAGCATAGTATTTGGGTGAATCAGATATGTTTCCATAGGTCAGGGATAATTTAACTGAGAGGGCAGTCAATAATGGGAACAAGGGAGATCCACAGATGTAAGCTGCTGAAATAATGCTACTGGTAATCTGGAAAATAGCAATAATGTTATCATCTATCATCCTGGGGAGATGAATGAAATCTTTGATTTTCCTATCTCCAATCAGATTATTAATTTCTTGAATTGACTGTTGAATATCTTCTGGTGTAGATGATTCGTTGATTGTTATGCCCAACTTTTGTAGAAGCTCAATCCCAATTGCCAGTGCTTCAATAAGTTGATGCTGGGAAATTTTGGCTTGAATTCTCAAACAGTAAACACTAACTTGCTCTAGCAAAGAATGTGTCTGGTGGATGACAGCATCAATCAATTCTTCCATTACCTCAAAGTCACCGCATAACATTGCTACCTCCGCCGCTAGTTCATGGAAGGTGAGACTCATTTCATATTGCTGTTGCCAAGTCTGTTCTCCCAAAAAAGATAATCCCACTGTGGCATATTCACGGGCTGCTTTATAAGCGGTAGAATTTTTGGCTTTGCGACAGGCGATGAGGTTCAGTTGTGCTAGTTCTATTCGTTGTGTTTGTTCGCTAATTAAAGAAGTTCCATAATTTAATTGATTGACGATTTCAAAAATGCGTTCAACTCTTGCATCTGGATGAATCTGTTGCCGTAGCAGTTGACCAATTTGATAGTGAGTTTTCTGTTTTTGCTCATCAGGAATTAGGGAATAAGCAGCTTGTTGAATGCGATCGTGTAGAAATTTGTAGGCAACATTCTGTTGATTTGCTGAAGGAGGTAGTAGAGTTTCTTGCCCAACATAAAATTTATAAACATCACCAATTGGTACAATCAACCCTTCTTGTAATGCTTTCCATAAACAGGCTGCTGCTTCAATTTCCGATTGTTCGGAAACAATCGCTAAAGTTGCTAAATCAAAAGAATTGCCAATACAAGCTGCTAACTGCAATATTTCTTGAGTTGATGAGGGCAGTTTCCGCAATTGCAAACTCATAAAAGCCACAACATCATCTGTAACTGCTTGCATTGTCACTTGGTAAATATCACATTGCCAACAGCCCAATTCAAAATCAAAATAAATGATATTTTCCTGATATAATGCTTTAATAAACTGGGTAGCAAAAAACGGATTGCCTTGAGTTTTTTGAAATATTAATCCTGAAAGATTACCTGCGATATATTCTGAACATTTTAGTGTGTCAGCGACAAGGTAATTTACTTGTTTTTTACTCAAGGGCGCTAAAGTAATTTTATTAAAAATAGCTGATGTTTTTTGAATTTCACTCAATGTCAATAATAATGGATGTCCTGGATGAACTTCGTTATCACGATATGCACCAATAATGAAAAGATGACCTGTATCAGCCATTAATAGCTGCATTAACTTTAATGATGCTGAATCAGCCCATTGTAAATCATCGAGAAACATCACTAAAGGATGTTCTTTAGTTGTAAAGACTTGGGTGAATTTTTGAAATAATAAATTAAAGCGATTCTCGGCGGCTGTTCCTGATAATTCTTGAGATGGTGGCTGTGTGCCAATAATATTTTCTAATTCGGGAATTACTTCAACGATTACTTGTCCATTTTCACCAAGAGCATCTAATATTTTATGTTTCCATTGCTGAATTTGAATATCACTTTCAGTCAATAATTGCCCCATTAAATCACGAAAAGCTTGCACAAATGCAGAGAAGGGAATATTGCGGTTGAATTGGTCATATTTACCTTTGATAAAGTAGCCGCGTTGTCTCAGGATTGGTTTATGCACTTCGTTAACAACGGCTGTTTTCCCAATTCCTGAAAAACCCGCTACTAGCATCATTTCTGTTGCGCCTTGGCTGACTCTCTCAAATGCTTCTAGTAGAGTTTGAACTTCCGCTTCTCTACCATAAAGTTTGTCGGGAATGATGAAGCGATCGCACAAGTCACGCTGTGCAATTTCAAAGCTTGGAATTTCACCAGTTTCTCTTAGCTGATTGAGACATTTTTCTAAATCAAATTTCAATCCCCGCGCACTTTGATATCTATCTTCAGCATTTTTCGCCATCAATTTGTTGACAATTACTGATAATGCTGGTGGAATTTGTGAGTTAATTTCATGTACTAAAGGTGCAGTTTTAGCAATATGAGAATGTACTAACTCCATCGCATCATGAGATACAAAGGGTAACTCACCTATGAGTAATTCATAGAATGTCACACCCAGAGAATAAAAATCTGTGCGATAATCAATTCCCCGATTCATTCTCCCTGTTTGTTCGGGAGATATATAAGCGATTGTTCCTTCTAAAACATTGGGATTAACTAGGGTTTGAGTTTCTCTGGGTAGAAGAGAAGCAATACTAAAGTCAATTAATTTAACTTGTTTGGTGTCGGGGTTAATTAAGATATTGCTGGGTTTAATATCTTTATGAATAATGCGCTCGTGGTAGAGTAAGTCTAAGGTGTCGCAGAGTGCGATCGCTATTTCTAAAAACTCCTCTAAAGATGGGACACGCTGATTTTTACTGAAATAATCCTTGAGAGAAATCCCGCCAAAGTCTTCCATGACTAACATATAGCCGTTTTGAAACGGTTCTAGGCTATAGGTTTGAATAATCAGGGGTGAGTCGAGATTTTTGCCAATGGTGTATTGATTGCGAAATAACAACAGTTCGCTAAAGCTGGGATAAGGATTTTTTAGTAGTTTGATGACTACTGGTAGTGAGTCGCTTTCTCTAACTGCGCGATAAACTATTGTTCTTGAACCATTGTAGAGTTCTTCACTAATGCGATATCCAGGAATACTAACAAGGTTGCTTAACATATTGCGCTTATCTGATGATTTCTGGATCTAGTATTCCCAGATAGATAAATAAAGTTATGATTATAATTTAACCTGAATTCGGTATACGCTCAAACCCTGATTTTGTCGTTAGTTTTGACAGCCTGAAAAACTTATACTTTCGTACCAGTCTTCAAATTTAAGCCCTGAACCCAAACTGAAGTTAATTTACACGGTATTTCAATAATAAATTCAGTACCTTCGCCTATAGTAGATTGACAAGATAACTTACCTCCATGAGTTTCTTCGACAATTTGTTTAGCTATAGCCAACCCTAAACCTGTGCCTTTACCGACAGCTTTGGTAGTAAATAAATGGTCAAAGATTTTTTGTTTTACCTCTTCGCTCATACCTTTACCATTATCTACAATAGAGATTTTTACAGATTGATCTGCTATTGATGTGGTAATTGTAATGGAGTTAGGATGAGCTTGAATTTCCTCCAGATTACGTCCGTAATTCGATTCCTCTAATGCATCGATCGCATTGGCAATTATATTCATAAACACCTGATTTAATTGACCCGGAAAACAATCGATCAATGGTATGTCACCGTAATTGCGGATTACCTCGATCGCCGGACGGTGTTCATTAGCCTTGAGGCGATATTTCAACATCAGCAGGGTACTATCAATTCCCTCATGCAGGTTCGCACTAACTTTGTATTCCGTATCAGCACGGGAGAAGGTGCGGAGACTGGTGCTGATGGATTTGATCCGATCAGTTGCCCCTTGCATTGAGTTGAGCAACTGGGGTAAATCTTCGCAGATATATTCCAAATCAATATCTTCAGCATGAGCTTGAATCGGGGTGACTGGATGCGGATAATGCTGTTTGTAGAGGGTCAAATGTTCGAGTAAGTCTTGCACATAGTCTCTGCCGTTATTAATGCTGCCATTGAGGAACCCGATCGGGTTATTGATTTCGTGAGCAATACCCGCAACCAAATTGCCCAAAGCCGACATTTTTTCGCTCTTTACCAGTTGTATTTGAATACTCTGAAGTTCAGATACATGTTTATTCACTTCCTGCTCTAGCTTTTGGGTTAAGCGATGTAACTTTAAATGGGTTCTGACTCGTGCTAGTACTTCTCGTGCTTCAAATGGTTTAGTGACATAATCAACGGCACCCAGTTCCAAAGCCTTCACTTTATTTTCCGCATCTGAGAGAGCAGTCATAAAAATAACTGGAACATTTTGGATGAGGGGAAGGGATTTTAGACGTTGACAGGTTTCAAATCCGTCAATCCCTGGCATCATAACGTCCAGCAAAATCAGGTCAGGGATTTCTTGTACAACTTGTTGGATCGCTCGCTCACCACTGGTTGCTATCGCTACCTCAAAACCTTGATTTTCAAGAGTTTCACGGATGACATCAATATTCGTTGGAACATCATCAACGATGAGAATTAATCCTGCGTCAGTACTGCTCATTGAAGTTTACGCCTCAAAAATTGGATTATACATTTAGATAGATTTGTAGCTGTTCTTCAATTTTCTCGAACTGATACTGTTGAGCCAATTGCAGAATTTTCTCAGCAAATACTTGGAAGCGAGGATCTTGCTGCTTCATGTCTGTGACTAGATCGGTAAATTTTTTGAAGCGTCCCTTTTGTGCCAGGGAAAGCAGTTCCTCTAGCACTGAGGAGGGAGGGGGAATCACCTCGGCAGGGTCTGAGGGAGCAATGTCTTCATGGCAATCCTCTGATGATGTTTCATACAACCAATTCAGATGTAAATATTTCTCTAATAGTTCAAGCAGCATACTTGCGGGAACTGGTTTGGGTAAAAAATCGTCACCGCCTGCTTGAAGTGCCATTTGTCGATCGGTGTGGGCAACAGAAGCGGAGGAGACTAGGACTTTTAAATGCTTGAATGACTCTGATTGCCTAATTTGCTTTAACAGCTCATACCCATCCATGACGGGCATCGTAATATCTGTAATGATCAAGTCAGGCTGATTTTTCTGAATTCGATCGAGACATTCCTTGCCATTATCGGCTTCTAGGATATTGAAACCAAGAGGTTCTAGCAGATTGAGTAACACAGCACGGTTTTCCCAGCGATCGTCTACGACAAGAATATGGCGTTGCCTACCTTCATAACCGATGGGGTTGCCTAAAGCTTTCGTCTGCTGTTGCTGCCAGTTGTTGATCACAGGGACAGCGATCGTAAAGGAGAAATCACTGCCAACGCCTTGTTGGCTCTTGACTTCAATCTGTCCACCCATTAAATTGACGATCTGCTGACTAATCGCAAGTCCTAAACCCGTACCTTCAACTTTGCGATTCTGTTCACCCACCTGTTCAAATGCTTGAAACAGTTTGCTAATATCTTCGGAGGCAATCCCAACGCCTGTATCCGCCACAGTAAAGTTCAACTTGACCATTTGTTCAACAGCCTCAGTCTGGCAACTGACTCGTAGCATCACCCTGCCTCGATCTGTGAACTTAATTGCATTGCCCAACAGATTAATCAAAACTTGACGCAGTCGTTTTTCATCGGCGGAAATCCCCTCCGGCAAGTTAGCATCCGGTTCATAGTGAAACTCAATCTTTTTTTGCTCGGCTCGAATCTGACAGATTTCAACCACCCCTTGCAGAAATGAGGGCAGGTGAATTGCTTGTGGAGTTAGGTCTAATTTACGAGCTTCAATTTTGGAGAGATCGAGGATATCATTGATCAAAGTCAGTAGGTGAGTGCCACACTGATGAATAATACTAACTCCGTGGCGCTCTTTGTCTGGGAGCATTGTAGAGCGATCGAGGATTTGAGCATAGCCAAGAATGCCATTGAGCGGCGTGCGAAGTTCATGGCTCATGTTAGTGAGAAATTCGCTCTTTGCCTGGTTGGCAGCATCGGCGAGAGCCTTGGCCGTTTCCAGTTCCTCTGTGCGCTGCACCACCTGTTGCTCAAGGGAGGAATTTAAGTCTTGTAATTTGAGTTTTGTCTCTCTTAGCTCCTGCAAATCGTTTTGGTTTCTATACCCTTCTCGCCGCAGCCAAATTGATAGGTAAAGAATCATGCCCACAAAAGGTAAAAAGTAGCTCACATGGACAAAAAACATTTGCCGGAAGTGTGGGCTAGCAAACACATAGATTGGCAAACCAAGGGTTTGAGCATAGCCCAGTACCAGATGGTGTGAAGAAAAAACAATTGTGGCTACAAAAATAGTTCGCCAGTCACGATAGTACAAAAGAATGCCAATCAGCCCAAAGGATGCAAAATGCGCCTCTGTAACTCCACCATTTTGGTGGATGATTAGCCCTGTGTAAATCATAAAGCTAGTAGCGATAAATAACCGAGTGATTAATGCTCCGGTATATCGATGCACCAACGCAATAGATGCGATTAGTGTGGGCAATCCAATGCCACAGGCTGCTAGCCAAGTATCTCGGAGTGGTGAAATAGCCAAGCAAACTAAGGTGAGGAAAATGCTCACACCCACCATGATCCGATCGGCATTTTCTCGATATCCTTGTAGAGTGGAATCAAACGCAGCTTCGTTGACAAAAATGTTGATCCCTGAAGGATCAAGATTGATAGGTTGGTTCATCGCTTTCATAATCTCCTTATATAGCGGATTTCAACTCAATCTAGTATTCCCGGATAGATGAATTTATCTATAAGTAAAATCTCTAATTTACAAGGGAATTTCAATGATAAATTCAGTACCTCCTCCTAATGCTGAGTGACATTTCAACTTACCACCGTGAGTTTCTTCAACAATTTGTTTAGCTATAGCCAAACCTAAACCTGTACCTTTACCGACTCCTTTAGTAGTGAATAAATGGTCAAATATTTTTTGTTTCACTTCCTCGCTCATCCCCTTACCATTATCAGCAATAGCAATTTTGACAAGATTATTTTCCCTAGAAGTTGTCACAGTAATGCAGTTGGGATGAGCTTGAATTTCCTCAAAAATTCGTCTGTGATTCGATTCATCTAAAGCATCAATCGCATTGGCTAAGATATTCATAAATACCTGATTTAATTGCCCAGGGAAACATTCAATTTGGGGTAAATCACCGTAGTTAGTGATTACTTCAATGGCGGGACGTTGTTCATTAGCTTTGAGACGGTGTTTGAGAATTAAGATTGTACTATCAATGCCTTCATGAAGATTAAATGGCACTTTGTAATCTCTGTCAGCACGAGAGAAAGTGCGTAAGGAAATGCTGATATTTTTTAATCTGTCACAAGCCATTGTCATAGAATCGAGCATTTTAGGCAGGTCTTCTAAGGTATAGTCCAAGTCAATTTCTGACTCATGGTTGAGGATTTCTTCAGTTTTATCGCTTAAAGTTTCTTGATAGATTTTCAAATGTTCAACAATATCAGCAAAGGTGGGTTTAGCTTGTTTGAGAGTAGCCGCAATAAAGCCCAAGGGATTATTCATTTCGTGGGCGACACCAGCAACTAAGTTACCTAATGCAGACATCTTTTCACTTTGTACGATTTGTAATTGGGCGTTTTGCAAAGCTAGTTCAGCTTGTTTGCGTTCACTGATATCCAACAACAGTCCATCCCAGACTAACGTGCCATCGACAAGTTTTTCTATGCGTGCTTCCCCGTGAATCCACTTGGTAATTCCAGAGGGGGTAACAATTCGCCCCTCCCACCGCCAAGGAGTCAAGGTTTGAACTGAATCTGCAATCGACTGACGCTGAGATTCAGCATCCTCTGGATGCGCCATATCCAAGATGATCTGCACATTGGCGATCGCTTGTTCGGCGGTGACTTCATAGAGGTCATAACAGTCGTTACTAATGTATGACATTGACACCGAACCATCAGTAGTCATCAAAAATTGATACACCACCCCAGGAACGTTATCTACTAGATTATGGAAACGAGATTGAGCAGTTTTTAACTCATGGAGCGATCGCTTGTTGGGCAGATTCTAAGGAATGTTGATAAAGTTGGGCATTTTCTAGGGAAATGGCGGCTTGGGCGCAGAGTAGGTTGAGGAGTTCGACGCGCTCTTTTGTAAACGCCCCGGTTGCTAAACTATTTTCTAGATATAAAATCCCCAGTAATTTTCCTTGATGCAAAATCGGGCTGCACAAAATACTCTGAGGTTGCTGGCGGATAATATAGGGTTCATTAGCTAAGGTGGTATCTACGGTTGCATCCAATAAGACAACAGTTTGTTGACTGTGCTTAACTTTGTAAATCAGCTTGTGGGGAATCTCTTGACTATCTTCCACAGGAATTTGCTGCAATACCACTGGGTTTGTTCCTTGGATAATTGAGCCTTTAATTACCAGACGCTCATCTCGCAACAGCATTAACACACACTTATCAGCCCCAGCAGTTTCGATGATGATAGACAGTAACGATGAAAGTAGTTTGTCTAGTTCGATTTCAGAGGAGATAGTCTGAGAAGCTTTGAGAATTGCTTTTAAATCGAGAGTAGCTGAGACACTGCTACTGCTGGATGTACCAGAACTGGTAGATGTCACAGTCCCCAAGCTGATGATAGTTTCGTTAGTAGAAACAACAGAACGACTTTGCTGTAATATAGGGGCGAGTAATTGGGGATAGCGTTTTTCTAAGTCGGCGACTTTGGCTTTTGCTCCCCAACGAGCATAACAATAATATGCTTCCTGCATATAACCTGCGGCGACTTTCTCTTTCCCCCAAGCCAGGTAAAATTTTGCTGCTAATTCGTTAGCTAAACCCTCTTCTTGAATATAGCCATTGGCTTTAGCACCTACAATAGCGCGATCGTAGCAGTCTCCTGCTTCATAGTTATGTCCTAATACCTGATATTGTTCAGCTTTGACCAAATCAAACTTATGCTGATGATTCATGGGAGCATATTTAACCCATTGTTGTTGCAATTTTGTTTGATTTTCTTCTACCTGTTGCAGTAGTTGCGATCGCTCCTCTAATCCTTGACGCAAAGTAGCCAACGCCGTCAAAGAATCGTAGAAATAAAATTCCGCTTCTCCCAAACTTCCCGCTCCACCGTTGAAATAGCGTTTTACCTCAACGGTATAAATCCGAGCAGTTTCTACATAGTCAAATAAACAACACAACATCAGTTTAAGCACATAAAATGCGTACAAGCACAGCACGTCACGCACTGAGATGAGTTGGGGGAGAAACTCTGTCTCTTCAATGGCTTCCCCCGCAAAAATATGGGGAGATTCTGAATCTCCTAACAAATTTAAAGTACCTTGCCAATAGACTCGACACCAATTTGCTGGGGTTAATTGACTCATTTGGACTAACGCCTGATGATAGGCGCGAATTTCTGGCTCTAAGATATCGAGAGGACGACCGCACCAGAAGGAATTAGCACAGAAAGCATGGGCATTATATCCGGCATACTCTATGTTTCCCACTTCCAATCCTGTAGTGTATCCTTCTTGTATCAAAGGTAGAACGTCTCGAATGTGGAATTTGCGATGTGATGTAAACAGCCCAGCCACATGAAATACCTCTGGTTTAATCACTTTTGCGTCTAAGGTTGAGGTAAGTTGTATAGCCAACTGATTGAATTTCACTGCTACATCCACATCTTGTAAAAAATTAGCAGCAATAATGCTGTAGCAAGAATAAGCAGCTATAGAAGCGGGTGTATTACCATATTCAATGGATAGCTTTACGGGTATCGTCACCAGCGCAACATACAACGAAGAACCCGATATATAGGCAGATGAGAACAAACGAGTTACGATTTCAATGATCGCTATAATTCGGCGATCGCTCATTCTCGGTAGGTGTACCAAATCCTCAATGTCACGCTCTCCTATCAGTTGATTTACCTCAGCGATAATCGGCAGAAAATCATCCTCCGTCATGGTTTCGGGCAGTGGTAAGCCCAGCAAAGCTAAAACATTTCGGGCTACCTCAATCGATTCCAGTAATTTGTTTTGAGAGATCAGAGAAACAATGCGAATCCGGTAGACGTTGACTTTTTCTAGTACAGAGTGTACTTGCTCAATTACTGTTTCAATCATAGATTCCATCGCCGCATAATCTCCGCATAAAGATGCTAATTCTGCGGCTAACTCGTAGAAAGCCAAGGTGATTTCATACTGTCTTTGCCAAGCTGTTTCTCCCAACAAAGATAAGCCGATGCGAACATATTCGCGCCCCCCTTGATAAGCTGTTGTCGTCCTCGCTTTACGAGCTGCAATCAGATTGAGACGAGCGAGATCATCCCGTTGGTGTTGCTCGCTCATTAATGTCTGGCCATGATTTAATTGACCGACTAACTCAAATATGCGTTCTTCTGTGTCTTCTGAGGATATTTGGGATAATAGTAATTGTCCAATTTTGTAGTGAGTTGCCTGTTTTTGTTCATCAGGAATCAGAGAATAAGCTGCTTGCTGTACTCGGTCATGTAAAAATTTGTAATTAACAGTCTGTTGATTTTCTGAGGTATGTTTTAAAGTTTCTGACCCAATATAAAATTTATAAACATCGCTAATTGGTAAAATCAAACCTTCTTGTAATGCTTTCCACAAAATAGCAGCAGTTTCAATTTGAGATTGTTGTGAAACAATTGCTAAAGTAGCTAAGTCAAAAGAGTTGCCAATACAAGCCGCTAACTGCAATCCCTGTTGAGTTGATTGCGGTAGTTTTTGCAATTGCAAACTCATAAAAGCTACAATGTCATCTGTAATTGCTTGCAGTTTGACTTCAGCAATATCACATTGCCAACAGTTTAATTCAAAATCAAAGCTAATCAGTCCATCTTGATGCAATGCTTTAAGAAACTGGGTGGTAAAAAATGGATTACCTTTGGTTTTTTGATAAATTAATTTAGAAAGACTCCAGACCAATTCTTCTGCACATTTGAGTGTTTCAGCTACTAATTGATTGACTTTGATTTGACTCAGTGGTGCTAAAGTAATTGTGTTAATGGTGGCTTGTGTCTTGTGGATTTCGCTCAAGGTTATCAATAAGGGATGTCCTGGATTAACTTCGTTATCACGATAGGCACCAATAATGAAAAGATGACCGGTATCAGCCATTAATAGCTGCATTAACTTGAGTGATGCGGAATCAGCCCATTGTAAATCATCCAGGAATATGACTAAGGGATGTTCTTTAGTTGTAAAAACTTGGGTGAATTTTTGAAATAATAGATTAAAGCGATTTTCTGCGGCTACACCTGATAGTTCTACTGCGGGAGGTTGAGTACCAATAATGTTTTCTAATTCGGGAATGACTTCAATAATTACCTGACCATTTTCGCCTACAGCCTCTAATATTTTGTGCTTCCATTCCTGAATTTGGGCATCGCTTTCGGTTAACAATTGCCCCATTAAATCGCGGAATGCTTGCACAAAAGCCGAAAAGGGAATATTGCGTTGAAACTGGTCATATTTACCTTTAATAAAATAGCCCCGTTGTCTAACGATTGGTTTATGCACTTCATTAACAACCGCAGTCTTACCAATTCCAGAGAAACCAGCTACCAGCATCATTTCGGTTGCACCAAGGCTGACTCTATCGAAGGCTTCTAGTAGAGTTTGAACTTCGGATTCTCTGCCATATAATTTATCAGGAATAATGAAGCGATCGCACAAATCCCGACTCGCAATTTTAAAGTCTCCAATCTCACCAGTTTCTTTTAGCTGAATTAAACATTTTTCTAAATCAAACTTCAAACCTAACGCACTCTGATATCTATCTTCAGCATTCTTTGACATCAATTTACTGACGATTTTTGAGATAACCAAGGGAATATCTGGATTAATTTCATGTATGAGGGGCGGAATTTTCGCCAGATGAGAATGTACCAATTCCATTGCATCATGAGATGAGAATGGTAACTCATCTGTAAGTAATTCATAGAATGTCACACCCAAAGAATAAAAATCTGTACGATAATCAATTCCCCGATTCATTCTCCCTGTTTGTTCAGGAGATATATAAGCGAGTGTTCCTTCTAAAACATTCGGGTTAACTAGGGTTTGGGTTTCTCTGGGTAATAGTGATGCGATACTAAAGTCAATTAATTTAACCTGTTTCGTTTCAGGATTAATTAAGATATTGCCGGGTTTAATATCTTTATGAATAATTCTTTCATGGTAGAGTAAGTCTAGGATGTCACAAAGTGCGATCGCTATTACTAAAAACTCTTGTAGAGATGGTAAGGTTTTCCCCATTCTCCACTCCTTGAGAGAAATACCGCCAAAGTCTTCCATGACTAACATATAGCCATTATTGATTGCGTCAAGGCTATAGGTTTGAATAATTAGAGGTGAGTTGAGATTTTTCCCTATGGTATATTGATTGCGAAATAATAAGAGTTCGCTAAAGCTGGGATAGGGATTTTTTAGTAGTTTAATAACTACTGGTACTGAGTCACTTTCTCGAAGTGCGCGATAAACCAGCGTTCTCGAACCATTGTAGAGTTCTTCACTAATGCGATATCCGGGAATACTGACAAGAGTGCTAACCATAATTGCGCTCATTCTGATGATTTCTCAATCTAGTATTCCCAGATAGCTGAATTGATCTCAAAGTGAAAGCTAAGATTTACACTGGTATTTCAATAATAAATTCAGTACCTTCGCCTAGACTAGATTGGCAAGATAACTTACCTCCGTGTTTTTCTTCAACGATTTGTTTAGCTATAGCCAAGCCTAAACCTGTGCCTTTACCAACTCCTTTAGTAGTAAATAAATGGTCAAAGATTTTGTGTTTTACCTCTTCGCTCATGCCCTTAGCATTATCTGCAATCGAGATTTTTACGGATTGCTCCGCTATTGATGTAGTAACTTTAATTTGGTTAGGATGAGCCTTAATTTCCTCCAGATTACGTCCGTAGTTTGATTCCTCTAATGCATCAATTGCATTCGCTAGAATATTCATAAATACCTGATTTAATTGCCCAGGAAAACATTCAACCAGGGGTAAATCACCGTAGTTAGTGATTATTTCAATCGCTGGACGTTGTTCGTTAGCCTTGAGACGATGTTTGAGAATTAAGATTGTGCTATCAATGCCTTCATGAATATTAAATGGTACTTTGTAATCTCTATCAGCACGGGAGAAAGTGCGTAGGGAAGTACTAATGTTTTTTAATCTATCGCAAGCCATTGTCATGGAATCGAGCATTTTAGGCAAGTCTTCTAAGCTATATTCCAAATCGATTTCCGACTCGTGGTCGAGGATTGCTTCAGTTTTATCGCTTAAGGTTTCTTGATAAATTTTCAAGTGTTCAATAATATCGGCAAAGGTCGGTTTAGCTTGTTTGAGAGTTGCCGCAATAAAGCCCAAAGGATTATTCATTTCGTGAGCGACACCAGCGACTAAGTTACCCAATGCAGACATTTTTTCACTTTGGATAATTTGTAATTGGGCTTGTTGTAAATCTTGCAGTGCTTGTTGAGCTTGTTGGTAAAGTCGGGCATTTTCTAGGGAAATGGCGGCTTGGGCGCAGATGAGGTTGAGTAGTTCGATGCGTTCGCCCTTGGCGTTGGCGGAGCCATCGCTTGTAAACGCTCCTTTTGCTAAATTATTTTCTAGATATAAAATCCCCAGCAACTTACCTTTATGTAAAATTGGCATACACAAGATACTTTGAGGTTGCTGACGGATGATATAGGGATCGTTAGCAAAGGTGATATCTGCGGCTGCATCCAACAAGACAACAGTTTGTTGGTTGTTTTTGACTTTGTAAATCAGCTTGTGGGGAATATCTTGGCTGTCTGCAATGGCAAGACTTTGCAACACAATGGGTTGTGTTATTTGGGTAATTGAGCCTTGAATTAGCAGATGATTGTCTTGCAACAGCATTAACACACATTTATCAGCCCCAGCATTTTCGATGACGATGGTAAGTAACGATGAAAGTAGCTTGTCTAGTTCGATTTCACCGGAGATAGCCTGAGATGCTTTGAGAATTGCTGTTAAATCTAGGGTATCTGAAACACTGGTGCTGTTGGATATAGCAGAACTGATGGAGGTGACAGTCGCCAAAGGAAAAATAGTTTCGTGAGTAGAAACAACCGAACGGCTTTGCTGTAATATAGGTGCGAGTAATTGGGAATAGCGTTTTTCTAAATCAGCGACTTTGGCTTTGGCTCCCCAACGGGCATAACAATAATATGCTTCTTGCATATAGCTGACAGCGATTTTTTCTTTACCCCAATCAAGATAAAATTTGGCAGCCAGTTCGTTAGCTAAAGCTTCATCTTGAATAAAGTTGTTTTCTTTAGCTAGAAAAATAGCACAGTCATAACATTCAATGGCATCAATTTTGTTACCCAATACTCGATGATGTTCTGCGGCGACTAATTCCCAGCGATGGCGATGATTACAAGCAGCTAAATTTGCCCAATGCTGTAATTTATCTTGATGGTGTTGTACTGTTAGTAAGATTGACTCACGCTCTTGTGTGGATGCTGTTGCATACTGAGTTAATTGAATCAGCGCATCATAAAATGAGTAGAGGGGAATCATAAATTGCCCCACGCAACCATCTAGATATTGTCCAGTTTGAGCAGATGTTTTATATGCCTCACTATTTTGCCCGAAGAGATAATAGAGAAAGGCTTGGTTGAGATACCACATACACAACGCTGTTCTTTGATTGACAGCTTGTAGTTTAGGGAGAGACAATTCTTTACTAAAAATATTTCCACTCAGGCAATGTGGCACTTCTGCTTGCCCTAATAAATTTAGTACAGTTTGTTGATAAACTTCTTGACAATCTAGAACGATTTCTTGTTTGTAGCGATGAGTAATTTGACGATAAACATCCATTGTCTGTGCCAGTTCTGTTAGTTCTTGACCTGTATGGTAAGCGTAATAACAGTATGACATAGCACCCCGGCAAGCCATCTCAATTTCTCCAGTTTCTAACCCACTGTGGTAGGTTTCTTCTAATCCAGAAAGCACTTGAGAAAGAGGAATTTTCCAATGTTTAGTGAAGAGATAAACTATATACAAATTGCGAGTTTTTAATGATATTAATTGGAATTTTTCTCGAAGGTTTAATGCTAATTCTCCAAACTGATAACCGTTTTCGATATCGCCAATAATGCCACATAAAATTAACCCATAATCACCGTAAGCAAATACAGAAACAGGACAGTTACCAAATTTGATAGATAATTCTACCTGCTTGAAAATGAGTAATGGCATAAGATTGGGAGCCACCATATATGCAGGAGGTACTAAAGCTGTCAAGATTTCCATTGCTGCTATCAGATGGGGATCTGTCATTATTGGTAGATATAAGAAACTACTGGAGTCTTTGTCTGCCCAAAGTAGTTGCGTTATACTAAAAGCTTGGCCAATATCTTCCTGAGTAGGTTGTTCGGGAAATTCAATACCAAAGGAATTTAACAAATTTAACCCCATTTGCACAGAATTTAGGAGTTTTCCTTGAGCGTTAGAACCTAAAATCCGAGTTTGTTGAACTTTGATCGTATCAAGTAAGGTTTTTGCTTGTTGCAATACCACACTTGCCCATTCTTCCATCTGCTCAAAATTGGTGTTGAGATAGCTGGCTTCGGCGATTTCTTCATGAAGTGCCAGAGTCAAGGGATAATGGCTTTCCCAAGCAGTTGCAGGTAACAGTTCTATACCTATGCTTAGATAATTAATGGCTGCATTATAGGCAGTAGAAACCTTAGCTTTGCGTCCAGCCGCAAGATTTAAGTCAGCTAAATTTTCTCGCTCTTGGGGTGTTGTAATTAGGGCAATACCAACATTGCAATGATTGACGATATCAAATAATCGTTCTTCCCTTTCGCTGGGGTCAGAATTTTGCAATAATAGCCGACCAATTTGCAGGTGAGTAGTTTGTTTTTGCTCGTCAGCAATCAGTGAATAAGCTGCTTGTTGTACTCGGTCATGTAAAAATTTGTAGGTAACAGTTGCTTGATTTTCTAATGTCTGTGACTGGGTTGCTTGTCCGACATAAAACTTATAAACATCATTAATTGGTAAAATCAAACCTTCTTGTAATGCTTTCCACAAAGCAGATGCTGTCTCAATTTCTGATTGTTGTGAAACAAGGGCCAAAGTATTTAAATCAAAGGAGTTGCCAATACAAGCAGCTAACTGCAATACTTCTTGAGTTGATAAAGGTAGTTTTTGCAGTTGCAGACTCATAAAAACAACAACATCATCTGTAACTGCTTGTGTTTTTACCTGGGCAATATCACATTGCCAACAGCCTAATTCAAAATCAAATTGAATTAATCCTTCTTGATGTAGTGCTTTGATAAACTGCGTGGCAAAAAACGGATTACCTTGAGTTTTTTGATAGATTAATACTGAAATATTCCAGGCTAATTCTTCTGGACATTTGAGGGTATCAGCTACTAAATGGTTGACTATATTTTGAATTAAGGGTTTTAAAGTAATTGTATGAATCTGAGCTTGTTTTTTTTGGAGATCGCCCAAAGTCAACATTAATGGATGTGCTGGTGGAACTTCGTTATCGCGGTATGCACCAATTAATAATAGATGGCATGTATCAGCCATTAATAACTGTATTAATTTTAATGATGCCGAATCTGCCCATTGCAAATCATCTAAAAATATGACTAAGGGATGTTCTTTAGTGGTAAAGACTTGGGTGAATTTTTGAAATAATAAGTTAAAGCGATTTTCGGCGGCGGTTCCTGATAATTCTACTGCTGGGGGTTGTTCGCCAATAATGTTTTCTAATTCTGGGATGACTTCAATTATTACCTGTCCGTTTTCACCTACAGCCTCCAATATTTTATTTTTCCATTGCTGAATTTGCTCATCGTTTTCTGTTAATAATTGCCCCATTAAATCTTTAAAGGCTTGCACAAAGGCAGAAAAGGGAATATTGCGATTAAACTGGTCAAATTTGCCCTTAATAAAATAGCCGCGCTGTCTGACAATGGGTTTATGCACTTCGTTGACAACCGCAGTTTTCCCAATTCCCGAAAACCCAGCCACTAGCATCATTTCTGTTGCACCAAGGCTGACTCTCTCAAATGCTGCTAATAGGGTTTTAACTTCCTTGTCTCTGCCATAAAGTTTATCGGGAATAATGAAGCGATCGCACAAATCCCGACTAGCAATTTCAAAGTCTCCAATCTCACCAGTTTCTCTTACCTGAGTTAAACATTTTTCTAAATCAAATTTCAATCCCAATGCACTCTGATATCTATCTTCGGCATTTTTCGCCATCAATTTGCTGACAATTCCTGAGAGGACTGAAGGGATATTGGGATTAATTTCATGTAATAACGGTGCAGTTTTAGCAAGATGAGAATGTACCAATTCCATCGCATCATTTGATACAAAGGGTAATTCTCCTGTCAGTAATTCATAGAAAGTTACACCCAGGGAATAAAAATCTGTGCGATAATCAATAGAGCGATTCATTCTCCCTGTCTGTTCTGGAGAGATATAAGCAAGTGTACCTTCTAAAACATTGGGGTTAACTAGAGTTTGGGTTTCTCTGGGTAATAGGGAAGCAATACTAAAGTCGATTAATTTAACTTGTTTGGTTTGAGGATTAATTAAGATATTGCTGGGTTTAATATCTTTATGAATAATTCTCTCATGGTAGAGTATATCTAAGGTGTCGCAGAGTGCGATCGCTATTTCTAAAAACTCCTCAACAGATGCGACACTCTGATTTTTAGTGAAATAATCCTTAAGGGAAATACCGCCAAAATCCTCCATGACTAACATATAGCCATTATTGATTGCATCAAGGCTATAGGTTTGAATAATCAGAGGTGAGTTGAGATTTTTACCAATAGTGTATTGATTGCGAAATAACAACAGTTCGCTAAAACTGGGATAAGGATTTTTCAGCAGTTTAATAACTACTGGTACTGAGTCAGTTTCTCTAACTGCACGATAAACCAGCGTTCTCGAACCATTGTAGAGTTCTTCACTAATGCGATATCCGGGAATACTGACAAGAGTGCTAACCATATTGCGCTCACCCTAATGATTTCTCAATCTAGTATTCCCAGATAGCCGAATTTATCTGTAAGGTAAAGCTAGAATTTACACAGGAATTTTAATGATAAATTCAGTACCTTCTCCTGGTGCGGAAATGCAACTTAATTGACCGCAATGTTTTTCTACGACAATTGAATAGCTAGTTGATAGCCCCAAGCCAGTACCGCTACCTACTGGTTTTGTCGTAAAAAATGGATTAAATATCTGATTTTGCACCGATTGATTCATTCCTATACCGTTATCGGCAATCCGAATAATTACATTTTTAGTTTCAGTTAATTCGGTTTTAATCATAATAGTTGGTTGGCGATTGTTATCTGATGTTTCTAAAGCATCAATGGCATTATTGATGATATTCATAAACACTTGGTTGAGAGCCGAAGCATAACAATTAACTAAAGGTAAGACTCCATATTGTTTACTGAGTATAATTTCTGGACGTTTACTATTACTTTGAAGTCGATGCTGCAAAATTAACAACGTACTTTCAAGACCAGAGTGAATGTCTACTTCTTTGATTTCTGATTCATCCAAGCGGGAAAAATTTCGTAGGGACAGCACTATTTGACGGATGCGTTCTGCTCCCACTTTCATCGAAGATAGGAGATTAGGTAAATCATTTAAGATAAATTCTAGGTCAATATCTGCAATCTTTTGGGCAATTTCTGGCAATGTTTGCGGATAAATTGACTGATATAAATGATTTAACTCAATTAAGGAGGTCACATATTCATTGGCTGCTGATAAGTTGCCATAGATAAAATTAATCGGATTATTAATTTCATGAGCAATTCCCGCAACTAATTGTCCTAAACTGGACATTTTCTCAGCTTGAATTAGTTGGGCTTGAGTTGAGTACAGTTGATTGAGTGTTGACTCTAGCTGAGTGGCTTTTGTTGTTAATTCCTGAGTACGTTCTGCTACTTTTTGTTCAAGATTATGGGAATAGTTCTCTAATTGATGATACAGTTTGGCATTCTCTAGAGAAATTGCCGCTTGGGTGCAGAGTAAGTTGAGTATTTCAATGCGTTCGCTGGTAAATGCTCCCAATGTTAAATTATTTTCTAAGTATAAAATGCCCATCAATTTGCCCTGATTAAGAATTGGCGCACAGAAAATACTCTTGGGTGCATGGTGCAGAATATAAGGATCAGCCAGCAAAGTTGGCTCGACTACGGCATTTTCTACAACAGCCGCAACCAGAGTATTTTTAACTCGATTAATTAAGCTAACAGATACGATTTCTTCACAGGGTAGAGATTGTAAAATTATGGCTCTTTGTTGGAATTGAGATAATGCTTCAATTACCCAACAATCACCTTTTGGCATCAGTAATGCACATTTATCGGCTCCAGCATTTTCCAAAATTACTTGAAGTAAGGTTGAGAGTAATTTCTCTAACTCAATTTCGCACGAAAGTGATTGAAAGGCTTTAATAATAGTTGCTAAATCAAGGGCTTGTGAAAGGCTAGTATTGCTCAGGGAGGAACTTTGAATTGTGTGAGAGGAGATAGACAGGATTGTTTCTGTTGGTTTGAAAGTCGGTTGTTGTTTGTGCAGAATTGGTAGCAGTAATTGGGGATAGCGGCGTTCTAAATCGATGACTTTGGCTTTTGCACCCCAACGGGCATAACAGTAATAAGCCTCCATCATGTAGGTTTGAGCAATTTTTTCTTTGTCCCAATCAAGATAGAATTTGGCAGCCAATTCGTTAGCTAAGGCTTCTTCGTTGAGGAATTGGTGAGTTTTAGCCAGGGTAATGGCTTGCTCGTAATGCTCCATTGCTGCTAATTTATCGCCACAAACTCGACACTTTTCTGCTTCCACCAAATGCCATTTATGTAAATGATTCATGGGTGCATTTTCCGCCCACTGATGCAGAGTTTTTTGATGGGTTTCTACTTCGGCGAAAATTTTCTCTGGTTCTGTGGAAACAAGTGCTAAGTGGGTCAGGGCTGCATAGAAATGGAACAAGGGAACTAAAAACATTCCTGACACTGCCATTAAATAAGATTTAAATTGGGTGATATATTCGAGGGCAGCGTGATAATTGCCAAAAGAGTAGGCAAGTAACAGTTTGTAGTTATAGGTAAAAGCGAACGCAGTGAGATCCCTATCCTGTTCATGCTTCGGGAACATCACCGTTTCATCATAGAAAGTGCCAATTAAGCGATCGCTTTGGCTGACTGTTTCTCTAAATTGCGCCACTGTTTGCTGCACCATATCCAAATAAATCCGCGCCGAATCTTGTTTAAATTGAGCCAGAGCAGTACTGTAAGTATGTAATTCATCTGCCAAAGCGTTCAGTTCTGCACCTGTGAACAACCTCCCAAAGGCATACCCTTGTATGCTATAGCCAGCGTAGAGAAAATCACCGTTTTCCATCCCCGCCCGATAGCTTTCTTTCTGGATGATTAGTGTTGTTAACAGTGCTTGTCGGTGATGGTGGATGAAAGCCCCAAAAAGGTTGAGAGTGATGCACTTCATACCTGGAACATTCAATTTTTCCAGTAATGAGAGAGCTAATTTACCAAACTCATAGCCAATT
The DNA here is from genome assembly GCF_025677855.1 of Tolypothrix sp. PCC 7601. Lineage (NCBI taxonomy): Bacteria > Bacillati > Cyanobacteriota > Cyanophyceae > Nostocales > Tolypothrichaceae > Tolypothrix > Tolypothrix sp. PCC 7601. The sequence goes on along the minus strand of NZ_CP064879.1, from coordinate 4,198,558 downwards.
TCGACTTCGCCAAAAAAAGCACACATCACCATCCCATGAATTGCATAGCCAGGGATTGAGGCGGGAGTATTACCAAATTCCAGCGATAAGCGTACCATCGTCGCACCGAGAATAGGCATTAAACCAGGTATTCCCAGTAATACTGGTGGAAACAACATACTTAATATCTGGATTGCAGCTTGAGCTTGAGGTTCGCTCATTAGGGGTAAATCTATCAGTGCAGCAATTTCTCGGCTTTGGAGTTGCTGATTCACTGCTGCTAAGGCTTTCCTAATCTGCGTTTCGTCTACTTGGCTGGGTAATTCTACTCCCAGTTGAGCTAGAGCTTCTCTACCTACTGCGATCGCTGCTAATATTTGGCTACTAGCGGTGAGTGCGGCAATTTGAATTTCGTAGATTTTAACTTTGTCAATAATGCTCTGTGCCTGCTGCAACACCAAGAAAGCAAGTTGTTCCATAGCGTCAAAATCACCATTCAAATAACTGGCTTCTGTTGCTGCTATATACAAATTCAAAGCTAATTCATACTGACTTTGCCAACAATTAATCTCTAATAACTCAATTCCCGTCTGAAAATACTCTCTAGCGGCGGTGTATGCAGTGGAATTTCGAGCTTTATTTCCAGCTTTTAAGTTGAGTTTTGCTAAGGCTTTTCGTTCTTGTGGTTGATGAATTAATACTTGTCCTTGATTCAAATGTCCCACAATATCAAACAGTTTTTCTTCTCGTTCTATTTCAGCAGAATTTTGCAGAAGTAACTGTCCTATTTTCAGATGCGTTACTTGCTTTTTTTCATCAGGAATCAGGGAATAAGCTGCTTGTTGAACGCGGTCGTGTAAAAATCGATAAACTGGATTAGCTGCTGCATAATCACTAGATATATGTTCAAATTTAACAAAGAATTTATAGATTTTCGTGTTCGGAATAATCAGCCCTTCTTGCAATGCTTTCCATAAATCTGCCGCAGTCGCTTCTAGTACTTGTTCTGAAATAATCGCCAATGTTTGCAAATCAAACTGTGCCCCTATGCAAGCTGCTAACTTGAGAATATTTTGAGTGTGTTGTGGGAATTTCTGCAATTGTAGGGACATAAATTCAACCACATCATCAGTAATTGCTAAAGCTTTGATTCGAGCGATATCGCACTGCCAATTGCGAGATGCGAAGTCAAAGGTAATTAGCTGTTCATTATTTAATGCTTTAAGAAACTGGGTAGAGAAAAAAGGATTACCTTTGGTTTTTTGATAAATTAATGTTGTCAAAGATTGTGCTGGCAATAATTCACAATTTAGTGTATCTGCGACTAACTGGTTGAGCTTGGCTTCACTTAATGGTTGGAGAATGATTTTATTAACTAATACTTCAGATTTTTTCAGTTCATCTATCGTCATGATAAATGAGTGAGTTGATGATACTTCATTATCCCGGTATGCTCCCAATAACAATAAATATTTTGTATCTTGCATCAACAGTTGTAACAATTTTAGCGATGCAGAATCCGCCCATTGCAAATCATCTAAAAACATCACTAAAGGATGTTCTTGATTAGTAAAAACTTGTACAAACTTTTGCAAGAGCAAATTAAATCTATTTTCGGCAGCAGTTCCTGATAGTTCTGTAGCTGGTGGTTGTGCGCCAATAATATGTTCCAATTCGGGAATTACATCAATTAAAACTTGTCCATTTTCACCCACAACTTCCAGAATTTTGGTTTTCCAAATTTGCAATTGTGCATCAAATTCTGAGAGTAATTGCCCCATTAAATCGCGGAATGCTTGCACAAATGCCGAAAACGGAATATTTTGTTGAAATTGGTCATATTTACCTTTAATAAAGTAGCCGCGTTGTCTGACAATGGGTTTATGCACTTCGTTGACAACCGCAGTTTTCCCAATTCCAGAAAACCCTGCTACCAGCATTATTTCTGTTGCGCCTTGACTGACACGTTCAAAGGCTTCTAGTAGGGTTTGAACTTCGGTTTCTCTACCATAAAGTGTATCAGGAATGATGAAGCGATCGCACACATCCCTTTGTCCAATCTCAAAGCTTTGAATTTCTCCAGTTTCTTTTAGCTGAATTAAACATTTTTCTAAGTCAAATTTTAATCCCAATGCACTCTGATACCTATCTTCGGCATTTTTCGCCATCAATTTACCGACTATTTCTGAGATAACTGAGGGGATATCTGGATTAATTTCATGTATTAATGGGGGATGTTTAGCGATATGACAATGTACCAATTCCATCGCATCATTAGATGCAAAGGGTAATTCTCCTGTCAATAATTCATAGAATGTCACACCCAGAGAATAAAAATCTGTGCGATAGTCAATCCCCCGATTCATTCTCCCTGTTTGCTCTGGAGATATATAAGCGAGTGTACCTTCTAAAACATTGGGGTTAACTAGAGTTTGGGTTTCTCTGGGTAATAATGATGCAATACTAAAGTCGATTAATTTAACTTGTTTAGTTTCAGGATTGATTAAGATATTGCTGGGTTTGATATCTTTGTGGATAATCCGCTCATGGTAGAGTAAATCTAGGATGTCGCAGAGTGCGATCGCTATTACTAAAAATTCCTCTCTAGATGTAACACGCTGATTTTTAGAAAAATAATCCTTGAGGGAAATACCGCCAAAATCTTCCATGACTAACATATAGCCATTGTGCAGAGATTCAAGGCTATAGGTTTGAATAATCAGGGGTGAGTTGAGATTTTTGCCAATGGTGTATTGGTTGCGAAATAATAACAGTTCGCTAAAGCTGGGATAAGGATTTTTCAGCAGTTTAATGACTACTGGTACTGAGTCAGTTTCTCTAACTGCGCGATAAACTATTGTTCTCGAACCATTGTAGAGTTCTTCACTAATGCGATATCCGGGAATACTAATAAGAGTGCTAACCATATTACGCTCATCTGATATTTTCTCAATCTAGTATTCCCAGATGGATAAGTAGAGCTACAATTTATACGGCATATTAATGATAAATTCAGTGCCTTCACCAATAATAGATTGGCAAGACAATTTTCCACCGTGGGTTTCTTCAACAATTTGTTTAGCTATAGCCAAACCTAAACCTGTGCCTTTACCGACAGCTTTGGTAGTAAATAAATGGTCAAATATTTTTTGTTTTACCTCTTCGCTCATGCCCTTACCATTATCTGCAATAGCAATTTTGATAAGATGGTTCTCCCTAGAAGTTGTTACGTTAATACAGTTGGGATGAGCTTTGATTTCTGCAAAACTCCGGACGTTGTTTGATTCTTCTAATGCATCAATTGCATTAGCTAGAATATTCATAAATACCTGATTTAATTGCCCAGGGAAACATTCTATTTGGGGTAAATTACCGTAGTTAGTGATTATTTCAATCGCTGGACGTTGTTCGTTAGCCTTGAGACGATGTTTGAGAATTAAGATTGTGCTATCAATGCCTTCATGAATATTAAATGGTACTTTGTAATCTCTATCAGCACGGGAGAAAGTGCGTAGAGAAGTGCTGATATTTTTTAATCTATCGCAAGCCATTGTCATGGAATCGAGCATTTTGGGCAAGTCTTCTATGGTATAATCCAAATCAATTTCTGACTCGTGGTCGAGGATTTCTTCAGTTTTATCGCTTAAAGTTGCTTGATAGATTTTCAAATGTTCAACAATATCAGTAAGTGTGGGTTTAGCTTGTTTAAGACTGGCAGAAATAAAACCTAAAGGATTATTCATTTCATGGGCGACACCAGCAACTAAGTTACCCAAGGCAGACATTTTTTCACTTTGAATGATTTGTAATTGGGCTTGTTGCAAAGCCAGTTCAGCTTGTTTACGCTCGCTAATATCCAACAACAGTCCATCCCAAATTAATGTGCCATCAACCAGTTTTTCTATTCTTGCTTCTCCGTGAATCCATTTAATAATTCCAGAAGGTGTAATAATTCTTCCCTCCCACAGCCAGGGAGTTAAGGTTTGAATTGAATCTGCAACCGACTGATAATAAGATTCAATATCTTCTGGATGTCCCATATCTATGAGGATCTGCACATTGGCGATCGCTTCCTCAACACTGATTTCATAGAGGTTATAACAGTCACTACTCATGTATGACATTGACACCGAACCATCGGTAGCCATCAGGAATTGATACACCACCCCAGGAACGTTATCTACTAGATTATGGAAGCGGGATTGGGCAGTTTGTAACTCATGGAGCGATCGCTTTAATTCTTGAGCAGATTCCTGAGAACGTTGATAAAGTTGGGCATTTTCTAGGGAAATGGCGGCTTGAGCGCAGATGAGGTTGAGTAGTTCGATGCGTTCGCTCGTAAACGCCCCCTGTGCTAAATTATTTTCTAGATATAAAATGCCCAACAACTTACCTTGATGCAAAATCGGGCTGCACAAGATACTTTGAGGCTGTTGACGGATAATATAGGGGTCGTGAGTTAAGCTGATATCTGCGGTTGCATCCAATAAAACAACAGTTTGTTGACTATGCTTGACTTTGTAAATTAGCTTGTGGGGAATATCTTCGCTATCTTCAATAGAAAGACTTTGCAACAAGACTGGTTTTGTTCCTTGGGTAATTGCACCTTGAATTAATAGATGATTGTCTTGCAACAGCATTAACACGCATTTATCTGCGCCAGCATTTTCGATGATGATGGAAAGTAACGATACAAGCAGTTTTTCTAGTTTGATTTCACCAGAAATTGTCTGAAATGCTTGGAGAATTGCTTTTAAATCTAGAGTATCGGAGACACTGCTGCTAGAGGCTGAAGCACTGCTTTTTGTGAAAGTCCCCAAGGGTAAAATAGTTTCGTTAGTGGAAAAAGGCGAACGGTTTTGTTGTAATATGGGGGCGAGTAATTGGGGATAGCGTTTTTCTAAATCGGCGACTTTGGTTTTTGCTCCCCAACGAGCATAACAATAGTAGGCTTCAATCATGTATTCTTGAGCTATACGCTGTTTGCCCCAATCAAGATAGAATTTTGCAGCTAGTTCGTTAGCTAGTGCTTCTTCTTGTATGTATTTGTTAGCTTTCGCCCCAGAAATTGCCTTGTCATAACATTCAGTTGCTGCGATTTTTTCACCCAAAACCCGATGACGTTCAGCCTCTACTAAATACCATTTATGCAGGTGATTCATGGGGGCTTGTTGCGCCCATTGATGCAGAATAGTTTGATGGCTTTGCATCTCAACTAGAATGTCTGCTGAATCGGTTGGCGACTGACTGGGTAAAAGTGCTAGATGTGTGAGGGCAGCATAAAAGTGGAAAATGGCAATATGCACAGATCCGGCTGCTGCCATAAAATAGGGCTGGATTTGGTGAATATAGTCAAGGGCAGCCTGATAATTGCTAAACCAGTAAGCAAGCATCAGTTTGTAGATATATGCAAAAGCGATAGGCACAAGATCGTTGTCTTGCTGATGCTTCGGCCACATTAGTGTTTCATCGTAAAAAGTGCCAATTAAGCTATCGGGTTGACTGACTGTTTCTTGCAAATTCTCCAATACTTGACGCACTAAGTTTACTAGAATACAAGTCGCATCTTGTTTCACTTGGGTCAAAAACAGACTGAAAGCAGGTAATTCGGCAGACAAAGTATCTAAGTTTACATTAGCGAACAGTGCCATATAGGCATAACCCTGCATATCATAGCCAGCATAGAGAAAATTGCCAGTTTCCATACAACCTGTATAGGCTTCTTTCATGGTCAATAGCGTTGCTAACAGCGATTGTTGGCGATGTTGGATAAAACCGCCAAAAATACCAGCAACAAAGCCCTTTATCGCTTGGTTGTTGAATCTTTCCTGTAAGGAGATAGCTAAATAACCAAACTCGTAGCCAGTTTCCACCTCGTTAAAAAAAGAACATAACATCATGCCATGAGTTACATATCCTATGATTGAGGCGGGATTATTACCAAATTGCAGCGATAAGCGTACCATTGTTGCACTCAGCAGGGGTAATAGACTCGGATTGCCAACCAATATGGGTGCAAACAAAATTTTCAACAATTGCATTGCGGCGATCGCTTTGGGTTCACTCATTATGGGTAAGTCTATGAGTGAAGCAATTTCCCTACCGTTGAGTTGGGCTTGCAAGTCTTGTAAGGCTTTGCCAATCTGAGTTTCGTCTGCTTGTGTGGGTAAGTCTATGCCAAATTCTTTTAGTGCGTCTCTGGCGATGGCGATCGCTTCTAACATCTGGCCGCGAGCTGTTTGGGCGGCGATTTGAATTTCAAAAATCTTTACTTTGTCAAAAATCGTCTGCGCCTGCTGCAATACTAGTGCAGCCTGGTGTTCCATGCTTTCAAAGTCACCATTCAAATAACTGGCTTCGGCAGCTGCTACATACAAATTTAGGGCTAATTCATATTGTGTTTGCCAGCAGTTGGACTCTAAAAGGGCGATCGCCGTTTGGAAATACTCGGTAGCGGCACTATAAGCAGTAGCAGTTTTAGCTTTTACCCCTGCTTGAAAGTTTAATTGGGCTAGGGTTTGGCGATCGTTTGGTTGAGTGATCAATCCCAAACCTTGATTTAGATGACCAACAATATCAAATAGTCTTTCTTCTTGCTCATGTTCTAACAATCGTTGCTGAAGTAATCGTCCAATTTGTAGATGAGTTACCTGTTTTTGGTCATCAGGAATTAGAGAATAAGCCGCTTGTTGGACTCGGTCATGTAAAAATTTGTAATTAACAGTTTGTTGCTTTTCTGAAGTAGATACTTGAGTTTCTTGCCCAACATAAAACTTATAAACATCACCAATTGGTACAATCAAACCTTCTTGTAATGCTTTCCATAAACAAGCTGCTGTTTCAATTTCGGATTGTTCGGCAACAATTGCTAAAGTGGCTAAATCAAAAGAGTTACCAATACAAGCAGCTAACTGCAATACCTGTTGAGTTGATGGCGGTAATTTTTGCAATTGCGAACTCATAAAAGCCACAACATTATCTGTGACTGCTTGGATTGCCACTTGGGAAATATCACATTGCCAACAGCCCAATTCAAAATCAAAGTAAATGATATTTTCCTGGTATAATGCCTTCAGAAAATGGGTAGTAAAAAATGGATTGCCTAAAGTTTTTTGATAGATTAATTTAGAAAGATTCCATGCCAAATCTTCTGAGCATTTGAGTGTATCAGCCACTAATTTATTTACTTTTCCTTGACTCAGAGGTGCTAAAGTAATCTTGTTAATTGTGGCTTGTGTCTTTTGGATATCACTCAAGGTCATCAATAATGAATGTCCAGGGGTGACTTCGTTATCACGATAAGCTCCAATAATGAAAAGATGACCTGTATCAGCCGTTAATAGCTGCATTAACTTTAATGAAGCAGAATCAGCCCATTGCAAATCATCTAAAAATATGACTAAGGGATGTTCTTTAGTTGTAAAAATTTGAGTGAATTTTTGAAATAATAAATTAAAGCGATTTTGTGCGGCTGTTCCTGATAGTTCTGTAGCTGGTGGTTGTTTGCCAATAATGTTGTCTAATTCGGGTATAACGTCAATAATGACTTGTCCATTTTCCCCAACAGCCTCTAATATTTTATGTTTCCATATTTGAACTTGCACATCACTTTCTGTTAACAATTGCCCCATTAAATCGCGAAATGCTTGCACAAAGGCACTGAAGGGAATATTCCGTTGAAATTGGTCATATTTACCTTTAATAAAATAGCCGCGTTGTCTGACAATTGGTTTATGCACTTCGTTGACAACGGCTGTTTTTCCAATTCCAGAAAACCCAGCAACAAGCATCATTTCTGTTGTGCCAAGGCTAACTCTATCAAATGCTTTTAGTAGGGTTTGAACTTCTTTGTCTCGTCCATAAAGTGTATCAGGAATGATGAAGCGATCGCACACATCTCGACTAGCAATTTCAAAGCTTTGAATTTCGCCAGTTTCTTTTACCTGAGTTAAACATTTTTCTAAATCAAATTTCAATCCTAATGCACTCTGATACCTATCTTCGGCATTTTTCGCCATCAGTTTATTAACGACTTCTGAAATAACCGAAGAGATATCTGGATTAATTTCATGTATTAATGGGGGATTTTTAGCAAGATGAGAATGTACCAATTCCATCGCATCATTAGATGCAAATGGTAATTCTCCTGTCAGTAATTCAAAAAATGTTACACCCAAAGAATAAAAATCTGTGCGATAATCAATTCCTCGATTCATTCTCCCTGTTTGCTCTGGAGATATATAAGCCAGTGTTCCTTCCAAGACATTGGGATTAACTAGGGTTTGGGTTTCTCTGGGTAATAGGGAAGCAATACTAAAATCGATTAATTTAACTTGTTTAGTTTCAGGATTAATTAAGATATTGCTGGGTTTAATATCTTTGTGGATAATCCGCTCATGATAGAGTAAGTCTAAGGTGTCGCAGAGTGCGATCGCTAAAACTAAAAACTCCTCTCTAGATGTGACACGCTGATTTTTTGTAAAATAATCCTTGAGAGAAATTCCCCCAAAGTCTTCCATAATTAACATATAGCCATTATTGATTGCTTCCAGGCTATAGGTTTGGATAATTAGGGGGGATTTGAGATTTTTGCCAATGGTGTATTGGTTGCGAAATAACAACAGTTCGCTAAAACTGGGATAAGGATTTTTCAGCAGTTTAATGACTACTGGTGCTGAGTCAGTTTCTCGAACTGCGCGATAAACTATTGTTCTCGAACCATTGTAGAGTTCTTCACTAATGCGATATCCGGGAATACTGACAAGAGTGCTAACCATATTGCGTTCATCCTAATGATTTCTCAATCTAGTATTCCCAGATAGCTGAATTTATCTGTAAGGTCAAGCTAGAATTTACACTGGTATTTCAATGATAAATTCAGTACCTTTACCGAGGATAGATTGGCAATTCAACTTACCACCGTGGGTTTCTTCCACGATTTGTTGAGCGATAGCCAAGCCTAAACCTGTACCTTTTCCTACAGCTTTGGTAGTAAATAAATGGTCAAAGATTTTGTGTTTTACCTCTTCGCTCATACCTTTACCATTATCAGCAATAGTAATTTTTACAAGATTATTATCCCTAGAAGTTGTGAGGGTAATGCGGTTAGGATTGGTTTGAATATCCTGAAAACTCCGGCCGTTGTTTGACTCATCTAAAGCGTCAATTGCATTAGCTAAGATATTCATAAATACCTGATTTAATTGCCCAGGAAAACATTCAACTAGGGGTAAATCACCGTAGTTAGTGATTACTTCAATTGCGGGACGTTGTTCGTTGGCTTTGAGACGATGTTTGAGAATTAAGATGGTACTATCAATGCCTTCGTGAAGATTAAATGGTACTTTATAGTCTCTATCAGCACGGGAAAAAGTCCGTAGAGAAGTGCTAATGTTTTTGAGCCGATCGCAAGCCATTGTCATGGAATCGAGCATTTTGGGTAAGTCTTCTAAGCTATATTCCAAATCAATTTCTGCCTCGTGGTCGAGGATTTCTTCAGTTTTATCGCTGAAAGTTGCTTGATAGAGTTGCAAATGTTCAACAATATCAGTAAGTGTGGGTTTAGCTTGTTGGAGACTAGCAGCAATAAATCCTAAAGGATTATTCATTTCGTGAGCGACACCAGCGACTAAGTTACCCAAGGCAGACATTTTTTCACTTTGGACGATTTGTAATTGGGCTTGTTGTAAATTATGTAGTGCTTGTTCTAATTCTTGGGCATATTGCTGAGAACGTTGATAAAGTTGGGCATTTTCTAGGGAAATGGCGGCTTGGGCGCAGATGAGGTTGAGTAGTTCCACGCGATCGCTGGTAAACGCTCCCTTTGCTAAACTATTTTCCAGATATAAAATGCCCAGTAATTTACCTTGATGTAAAATCGGGCTGCACAAAATACTTTGAGGCTGCTGACGGATAATATAAGGATCGTTGGCTAAGGTGGTATCTGTGGTTGCATCCAGCAATACCAAAGTTTGTTGATTGTGCTTGACTTTGTATATTAACTTGTGGGGAATGTCTTGGCTGTCTTCAATTGCAAGACTTTGCAACACAACGGGTTTTGTTCCTTGGGTAATTGCGCCTTGAATTAGCAGATGATTGTCTTGCAGGAGCATTAACACGCATTTATCAGCCCCAGCATTTTCGATGATGATGGAAAGTAAGGATAAAAGTAGTTTGTCTAGTTCGATTTCACCAGAGATAGCTTGAGATGCTTTGAGAATTGCTTTTAAATCTAAGGTATCTGAGATACTGGTACTACTGGATGTAGCAGCACTGCTAGATGTCACATTCCCCAAAGGAAAAATAGTTTCGTTAGTAGAAAGAACAGAACGGCTTGGTTGTAATATGGGTGAAAGTAATTGGGGATAACGGGTTTCTAAGTCAACGACTTTGGCTTTTGCTCCCCAACGGGCATAACAATAATATGCTTCTTGCATATAGCCTGCGGCAACTTTCTCTTTCTCCCAGTTGAGATAGAATTTAGCAGCTAGTTCGTTAGCCAGGGCTTCTTCTTGGATGTAGCCATTGGCTTTGGCACAAGAAATCGCTCGGTCGTAAAATTCTATTGCTGTAGTTTTATCACCTAAAACTTGATGTTTTTCTGCCTCCACTAAATAGAATCGATGCAACTGATTCATGGGTGCATAATTTGCCCACTGTTGCATGATTTGTTGATTTTCTGCTACCTGCTGTAAAATCTGCTGTTGTTCTGTGGATGATGCGGTAGGATATAAAGCAAGTTGCACTAAAGAATCATAAAAGTTGAGCAATGAAATATTAGTCATTGCATATCCTAAACCGGAAGATTGACATTGTTTAGCTTTAATCGCATATTCCACTGCCAAATCTAGGACTTGAAACAGATAGCAAAGCATCAATTTATTGACACAAAAATGCCATAAACTATTAGGATCTCTAGCTTGCCCATTTAATAGCAGCATTGAATTTTCATCGTAGGCTGTACCAACTAATTCCCAAGGTGTAGTTGTTGGCTCGATTAAATTCAAGACTATTTGGTGATAAATATTGTGATAATTTAGTGTGGCTTGTTTGTGAATTTTAGCTAAAGCTGCACCATAAATCGCCAACTCATTCGCTAGTGTAGTTAATTCTTGACCAGCAACATAAGCGTGGTAGCAATAAACAGATGCACCGTGGCAGGCAAAAGCTAAGTCTCCAATCTCTAAACCTCTGGCATAAGCTTGCAGTAGCGGCTTGAGGGTAGCGGTGAGAGGTTCTTTCCAGTGGGTGATAAAACCATGAACAACCACCAGGACTCTCGCTTCATATTCACTATCTGAAAACTTGGAAAGCAGTTGCAAAGCTAACTGACCAAATTCATAACCTGGGAGGATACTGTTTGACTGACCACTCAGCATCAGTCCATACCCTGAGTAAACAAAGGAACTAGCGGAGGTGTTGCCGTATTTGATGGATAGAGACAGTTCCTTCGGCACTAGCAAGCGGTGGAGTAGCGGTTTTCCTAGATAAGCAGGGGTATCTACTTTAACTAAGACACGTAAGGCAGTGCGTAATTCCGGTTGCTGCATTTCTGGTAAATCAGCTAACTCAGCTACTGTTTTATCACTGAGGAGAGCTTGAATTTCCTGTAAACCCAGAAAAAAATCTAGATCTGTCGGTTCTGAGGGAAACTCAATGCCAATCGGCTGCAAAAATTGCATGGCTGTATCAATAGCTGCCAAGAACTGACTTTGGATTGTGTAGGATTCAATTTTGATTTCGTAGACTTTGGCTGTATCAATGATTGCTTTAGCTTGTTGTAAAACTTCCTGGGCAAAGTTTTCCATTAAGTCCAGTTCGCCACTGAGATAACTGGCTTCGGTAGCTTCGTTATATAAGCTTAAGGTGAAATCATAGTTAGATTGCCAAGGGTTGAGAGGGAGTAACTCAATACTGATTTTTAGGTAAGCCAATGCAGCATTGTATGCGGTTGAGGCTTTGGCTTTTTTCCCGGCGATGAAATTTAAGCGGGATAGTTGATGGCGTTCTGTAGGTTCATGGAATTGTTCAATGCCAATATTTAATTGATTCGCGATCGCAAAAACCTGTTCCTCTATTTCTGCTTCTGGGGTATTTTCCCACAGTAAACGACCGATTTTGACATGGGTTGTCTGTTTTTGGTCATTGGGAATTAGGGAATAGGCGGCTTGTTGGACGCGATCGTGTAGAAACTTGTATTGTAGGGTTGCTTGTGAGGTATCCTGCGTTGCTTGAGTTTCCGACAAATAAAATTTGTACAAATCGCTTTGGGGCAGAATCAACCCTTCCTGTAATGCTTTCCACAATGTTGTTGCGACTTCTGTTTGGGATTGCTGGGAAACAATCGCCAGGGTGATTAAATCAAAATTTGCGCCAATACAAGCCGCCAGTTTTAATATCTCTTGGGTGGCTGGTGGTAGCTTTTGCAATTGCTGCGCCATCAATTCGACCACATCATCGGTCAACGCTGCATCTCGCACTTGCACAATATCACATTGCCAATGCCCTGCACCCCAGTCAAAGGTAATTAACTGATCTTGATGTAATGCCTTGAGGAACTGAGTGGCAAAGAAGGGATTTCCCTGAGTTTTCTGTATCACCAGTTCTGTCAGTGGTTGCACTACAGATGTGGGAGCATGAAGGGTATCGGCAATCAAATGATTGAGACTGCTGAAATTCAGGGGTTGTAGGGTGATGGTGTCGATTTTTGCCCCGGTTTTCTCCATCTCATTCAGGCTCAATATCAAGGGATGGGCGGCAAATACCTCATTATCCCGATACGCGCCTAACAGTAATAAACAACCCGTTTGCGACTCAGACATTAACACCTGAATCAAATTCAAGGAAGCAGAATCTGCCCATTGCAAATCATCCACAAACATCACCAACGGATGTAAAGGGGTGGTAAAGACTTGAATGAACCTTTGAAACAACAAATTAAACCGATTTTGGGCGGCGGTTCCTGATAATTCTGCTGCTGGGGGTTGTGCGCCAATAATCTGTTCCAATTCAGGAATCAGTTCGACAATCACTTGGGCATTTTCTCCCAGTGCTGCTGAAATCTGCGTTTTCCACTGTTGTAATTGGGTATCACTTTCGGTCAATAATTGCCCTATTAAATCTCGAAAGGCTTGCACAAAGGCACTGAAGGGAATATTGCGATTAAATTGGTCGAATTTGCCCTTAATAAAATAACCGCGTTGTCTGACTATGGGTTTATGCACTTCATTGACAACCGCAGTTTTCCCAATTCCTGAAAACCCAGCCACCAGCATCATTTCTGTTGTGCCTTGACTGACTCGCTCAAATGCTTCTAGTAGGGTTTGAACTTCGGCTTCTCTACCGTAAAGTTTATCTGGGATGATGAAGCGATCGCACACATCCCGACTAGCAATTTCAAAGCTTGAAATTTCACCAGTTTCTCTTAACTGAGTTAGACATTTTTCTAAATCTAATTTCAATCCCAATGCACTCTGATACCTATCTTCAGCATTTTTCGCCATTAATTTCCTGATGATTTCTAAGATAACCGATGGGATATCTGGATTCATTTCATGTATTAATGGGGGCATTTTAGCAATATGAGAATGCACCAATTCCATCGCATCATTAGATGAGAATGGTAACTCACCTGTGAGTAATTCATAGAAAGTTACACCCAGGGAATAAAAATCTGTGCGATAATCAATTCCTCGATTCATTCTCCCTGTCTGTTCTGGAGATATATAAGCGAGTGTACCTTCTAAAACATTGGGGTTAACTAGGGTTTGGGTTTCTCTGGGTAATAATGATGCAATGCTAAAGTCGATTAACTTAACTTGTTTAGTCTCAGGATTAATTAAGATATTGCTGGGTTTGATATCTTTATGAATAATTCTCTCATGGTAGAGTAAGTTGAGAATGTCGCAGAGGGCGATCGCGATTGCTAAAAATTCCTCAACAGATATGAAACTCTGATTTTTGCTGAAATATTCCTTGAGAGAAATACCGCCAAAATCCTCCATGATTAACATATAGCCATTATTGATTGCGTCAAGGCTATAGGTTTGGATAATCAGAGGTGAGTTAAGATTTTTGCCGATGGTGTATTGATTGCGAAATAATAACAGTTCGCTAAAACTGGGATAAGGATTTTTCAGTAGTTTAATAACTACTGGTACTGAGTCAGTTTCTCTAACTGCACGATAAACCAGCGTTCTCGAACCATTGTAGAGTTCTTCACTAATGCGATATCCGGGAATACTGACAAGATTGCTAACCATATTGCGCTCATCCTAATGATTTCTCAATCTAGTATTCCCAGATAGCTGAATTTATCTGTAAGGTCAAGCTAGAATTTACACAGGAATTTTAATGATAAATTCAGTACCTTCTCCTAGTGCGGAAATGCAACTTAACTTACCTCGATGTTTTTCTACGACAATTGAATAGCTAGTTGACAGCCCTAAGCCAGTACCGCTACCTACTGGTTTTGTCGTAAAAAATGGATTAAATATCTGATTTTGCACCGACTGACTCATTCCTATACCGTTATCGGCAATCCGAATAATTACATTTTTGTTTTCAGTTAATTCGGTTTTAATTATAATAGTTGGTTGGCGATTGTTATCTGATGTTTCTAAGGCATCAATGGCATTATTGATGATATTCATAAACACTTGGTTGAGAGCCGAAGCATAACAATTAACTAAAGGTAATACTCCATATTGTTTCCTGAGTATAATTTCTGGACGTTTACTATTACTTTGAAGTCGATGCTGCAAAATTAACAACGTACTTTCAAGACCAGAGTGAATGTCTACTTCTTTGATTTCTGATTCATCCAAGCGAGAAAAATTTCGTAGGGACAGCACTATTTGACGAATACGTTCTGCTCCCACTTTCATCGAAGATAGGAGATTAGGTAAATCATCTAAGATAAATTCTAGGTCAATATCTGCAATTTTTTGGGCAATTTCTGGCAGTGTTTGCGGATACATTAACTGGTATAAATCATTTAATTCAATTAAGGATGTGACATATTCATTTGCTGCTACTAAGTTGCCATAGATGAAATTAATCGGATTATTAATTTCATGGGCAATTCCCGCAACTAATTGTCCTAAACTGGACATTTTCTCAGCTTGAATTAGTTGGGCTTGAGTTGAGTAAAGTTGATTGAGTGTTGATTCTATCTGAGTAGCTTTTGTTGTTAATTCCTGGGTGCGTTCTGCTACTTTTTGTTCAAGATTGTGGGAATAATCCTCTAATTGATGATACAGTTTGGCATTCTCTAGAGAAATTGCCGCTTGGGTGCAGAGTAAGTTGAGTATTTCAATGCGATCGCTGGTAAATGCTCCCAATGTTAAATTATTTTCTAAGTATAAAATGCCCATCAATTTGCCCTGATTAAGAATTGGCGCACAGAAAATACTCTTGGGTGCATGGTGCAAAATATAAGGATCAGCCAGCAAAGTTGGCTCGACTACGGCATTTTCCACAACAGCCGCAACCAGAGTATTTTTAACTCGATTAATTAAGCTAACAGATACGATTTCTTCACAGGGTAGAGATTGTAAAATTATGGCTCTTTGTTGCAATTGAGATAATGCTTCAATTACCCAACAATCACCTTTTGGCATCAGTAATGCACATTTATCGGCTCCAGCATTTTCCAAAATTACTTGAAGTAAGGTTGAGAGTAATTTCTCTAACTCAATTTCGCGGGAAAGTGATTGAAAGGCTTTGAGAATAGTTGCTAAATCGAGGGCTTGTGAGATGCTAGTATTGCTCAGGGAGGAACTTTGAATTGTGTGAGAGGAGATAGAAAGGATTGTTTCTGTTGGTTTAAAAGTTGGTTGTTGTTTGTGCAAAATTGGTAGCAGTAATTGGGGATAACGGCGTTCTAAATCGATGATTTTGGCTTTTGCACCCCAACGGGAATAACAGTAATAAGCCTCCATCATGTAGGTTTGAGCAATTTTTTCTTTGTCCCAATCAAGATAAAATTTGGCTGCCAATTCGTTAGCTAAGGCTTCTTCGTTGAGGAATTGGTTGGTTTTAGCTAGGGTAATTGCTTGTTGATAATTTTCTATGGCGGCTACTTTATCACCACAAACTCGACACTTTTCTGCTTCTATTAAATGCCATTTATGCAAATGATTCATGGGGGCATTTTGCGCCCACTGGTAGAGAATTTGTTGATGGTTTTCGACTTGGGCGAGTAGTTCCTCTGGCGCTGTGGAAATAACTGCTAAATGGGTGAGGGCTGCATACAAATGGAAAATGGGAACAATAATTAATCCTGACAATGCCATTAAACAGGACTGACCTTGGGTAATATAGTCGAGAGCAGCGTGATAATTGCCAAAAGAATAGGCAAGTAGCAGTTTATAGATATAAGCACAGGCAAATGCAGCCAGATCCTGATCTTGTGTGTGCTTGGGAAACATTGCTGTCTCATTGTAGAAAATGCCAGTTAAGCAATCAGGTTGGCTGACAGGTTCTCGCAATTGCTCTACTGTTTGCTGTACCATCGCCAAATAAGTTCGCGCCGAATCTTGTTTTACCTGAACGAGACCAGCATTATAAGCAGATAATTCAGCAGCTACAGCATTCAGTTCTACACCAGAGAACAATAGGGTAGTAGCATAACTTAGTATGATGTAGCCAGCGTAGAAAAAATCACCAGTCTCCATCCCCGCCACATAGCCTTCTTTCAGGATGAGTCGGGTTTTTGATAGTGCTTGTCGGCGATGATGGATGAAAGGCGCAAACAAGGTGAGAACGATGCACTTCATTCTCTGAGCATTCAATTTTTCCAGTAATGAGAGAGCTAATTTACCAAACTCATAACCAATTTCAACTTCGCCAAAAAAGGCACACATCACCATCCCATGAATTGCATAGCCAGGGATTGAGGTGGGAGTATTACCAAACTCCAGGGATAAGCGTACCATCGTCGTACCGAGAATGGGCATTAAACCAGGCATTCCCAGTAACACTGGTGGGAACAACATACTTAATATCTGCATTGCAGCTTGAGTTTGAGGTTCACTCATCGGAGGTAAGTCAATCAGGGAAGCAATTTCTCGGCCGCTAAGTTGCTGATTTAGTGTTTGAAAGGCTTTCCCAATCTGAGTTTCATCTACTTGGGTGGGTAATTCGACTCCCAATTGGGCGAGAGCTTCTCTACCCACTGCGATCGCTGCTAATATTTGGCTACTAGCTGTGAGTGCGGCAATTTGAATTTCGTAGATTTTAACTTTGTCAACAATGCTCTGGGCCTGCTGTAACACCAAGAAAGCAAGTTGTTCCATAGCATCGAAATCACCATTCAAATAACTGGCTTCTGTTGCTGCTATATACAAATTCAAAGCTAATTTATACTGACTTTGCCAACAATTAATCTCTAATAACTCAATTCCTGTCTGAAAATACTCTCTAGCGGCGGTGTATGCAGTAGAATTTCGAGCTTTATTCCCAGCTTTTAAGTTGAGTTTTGCTAAGGCTTCTCGTTCCTGTGGTTGATGAATTAATGCTTGTCCTTGATTCAAATGCCCCACAATATCAAACAGTTTTTCTTCTCGTTCTATTTCAGCAGAAATTTGCAGAAGTAACTGTCCTATTTTCAGGTGAGCCACTTGCTTTTGGTCATCAGAAATCAGGAAATAAGCTGCTTGTTGAACGCGGTCATGTAAAAAGCGATAAACTGGATTAGCTGCTGCATAATCACTAGATATATCTTCAGATTGAACAAAGAATTTATAAATTTCTGTACTCGGAATAATCAGTCCCGCTTGCAATGCTTTCCATAAATCTGCTGCTGTGACTTCTGCTGTTTGTTCAGAAATAATCGCCAATGTCTGTAAATCAAACTGCGCCCCTATGCAAGCTGCTAGCTTGAGAATATTTTGAGTTAGCTGGGGGAATTTCTGCAGTTGGAGGGACATAAATTCCACTACATCATCGGTAATTGCTAAAGCTTTGATTTGAGCAATATCACACTGCCAATGGCGAGATACTAAATCAAAATTGATTAGTTGTTCATTATTTAATGCTTTAAGAAATTGGGTAGCAAAAAAAGGATTACCTTTAGTTTTTTGATAAATTAATGTTGTCAAAGGTCGGGCAAGTAATGATTCACAATTTAGTGTATCTGCGACTAACTGATTGAGGTTGATGTCGCTTAATGCTTGGAGGATGATTTGATTGATGACTGCTTCAGTTTTTTTTAGCTCATTTACCGCCAGGATGAATGGGTGAGTTGGTGATACTTCATTATCTCGATATGCACCCAAGAGAAACAAATATTTTGTATCTTGCATTAACAGTTGTAACAATTTCAGAGATGCGGCATCTGCCCATTGCAAATCATCTAAAAATATGACTAAGGGATGTTCTTGATTAGTGAAAATTTGTACAAACTTTTGCAAGAGTAAATTAAATCTATTTTCGGCAGCAGTCCCCGATAGCTCTATAACTGGTGGTTGTGCGCCAATAATACTTTCCAATTCGGGAATTACATCAATTAAAACTTGCCCATTTTCACCCACAACTGCCAGAATTCTGCTTTTCCAATTGTTGATTTGATGATCAGATTCTGAGAGTAATTGCCCCATTAAATCGCGAAATGCTTGCACAAAGGCACTGAAGGGAATATTCCGTTGAAATTGGTCATATTTGCCTTTAATAAAATAGCCACGTTGTCTGAGGATTGGTTTATGGACTTCGTTGATAACGGCTGTTTTTCCAATTCCCGAAAACCCAGCTACTAGCATCATTTCTGTTGTGCCTTGGCTGACTCTCTCGAATGCTTGTAGTAAAGTTACAACCTCTGCTTCTCTGCCATAGAGTTTATCAGGAATAATGAAGCGATCGCACAAATCCCTAGTAGCAATTTCAAAGCTTTGAATTTCACCAGTTTCCTTTAGCTGAGTTAAACATTTTTCTAAGTCAAATTTTAATCCCAATGCACTCTGATATCTGTCTTCAGAATTTTTCGCCATCAACTTACTGACAATTTCTGAGATAACTGAGGGGATATCTGGATTAATTTCATGTATGAATAGGGGAATTTTCGCAAGATGAGAATGTACCAATTCCATCGCCTCATCAGACTGGAATGGTAACTCATCTGTGAGTAATTCATAAAAAGTTACACCCAGGGAATAAAAATCTGTGCGATAATCAATCCCCCGATTCATTCTCCCTGTCTGTTCGGGAGAGATATAAGCCAGTGTCCCTTCTAAAACATTGGGATTGACTAATGTTTGGGTTTCTCTGGGTAATAATGATGCAATACTAAAGTCGATTAATTTAACTTGTTTAGTTTCGGGATTAATTAAGATATTGCTAGGTTTGATATCTTTATGAATGATCCGCTCATGGTAGAGTAAGTCTAGGATGTCACAGAGTGCGATCGCGATCACTAAAAATTCCTCTAGAGGTGTGACATTTTGATTTTTAGTGAAATAATCCTTGAGGGAAATCCCCCCAAAGTCTTCCATGACTAACATATAGCCATTTTGGAATGATTCGAGGCTATAGGTTTGAATAATTAGAGGTGAGTCGAGATTTTTGCCAATGGTATACTGATTGCGAAATAACAACAATTCGCTAAAGCTGGGATAAGGATTTTTCAGTATTTTGATCACTACTGATAGTGAATCACTGTCTCTAACTGCGCGATAAACCAGTGTTCTCGAACCATTGTAGAGTTCTTCACTAATGCGATATCCGGGAATATTGACAAGATTGCTCACTATATTGCCCTAATTCTAGTAATTTCTAAATCTAGTATTCCCAAATATCTGAAGTTATTTGTAATTTTGAAGTTCAAATCTACACAGGTAGTTCAATAATAAATTCTGCTCCTTCTCCTAAAGCTGACTCACATTTCAACTTTCCACCGTGGGTTTCTTCGACAATCTGACGCGCGATAGCTAATCCTAATCCGGTACCTTTACCAACTGCTTTGGTGGTAAATAAATGGTCAAAAATCTTGTCTTTTACGGATGTAGTCATACCTTTACCGTTATCTGCGATCGCAATTTTCACTTTTTTATCTACAATTGAGGTGGTAATTGTAATTAGGTTGGGATTGGCTGTAATTTCTGTAAATTTTCGCCCCTGATTGAACTCCTCCAAGGCATCAATAGCATTAGCCAGGATATTCATAAATACCTGATTTAATTGCCCAGGAAAACATTCAACTTGGGGTAAATTACCGTAGTTAGTGATTACTTCAATCGCAGGACGTTGTTCGTTAGCTTTCAGGCGATGTTTGAGAATTAAAATCGTGCTATCTATGCCTTCATGAATATTAAATGGTACTTTGTAATCTTTATCAGCACGGGAGAATGTTCTTAAACTAGTGCTGATATTTTTTAACCTGTCGCACGCCAACATCATTGATGTCATCATTTTTGGCAAGTCTTCTAAGCTATATTCCAAATCAATATCCTCAGCATGATTCAGAATTTCTGCACCTGGCTCAGTAAAGTTTTCCTGATATAAATTTAAGTGGTTAACAATATCATTTAAAGTGGGTTTTGCTTGTGCCAAACTAGCAGCAATAAAGCCCAAAGGATTATTCATTTCGTGAGCGACACCAGCGACTAAATTACCCAAAGCTGACATTTTCTCACTTTGAACAATTTGTAATTGTGCCTGTTGTAAATCTTGTAATGCTTGCTGTGCTTGTTGATAAAGCCGCGCATTTTCAATTGATATTGCAGCTTGGGAGGAAAGTAGTTTGATTACTTGTAGGCGTTCGTTAGTAAATACTCCAGTTGTTAACTTATTTTCGAGATAGATAATTCCTAACAAATGCCCTTGGTTGATAATTGGGGTACATAATACACTATGTGGTTGATGTTGCAGCATATATTCCCCAAGTAAACCAGGAATATTTGTTTGGCAATTATTGATCACCACAGTTTCTTGAGTATTTTTAACGTAATTGATTAGGCTTGTGGGAATATGTTGACAAGTATCTAAGGGTTGTGGTTCAAGAACAGTTTTTATATCTGTTTGGGAAGTTGATTTGTGATCGATAAAGGTGAACGCCTGGACTTGCCATTGATTTTCTTGGGGAAGTATGATGACAGATTTTTTTGCCCCAGAGTTTTCGAGGATAATTAGAGTGAGTTGGGCAATCAATTCGTCTAATTCTAAAGTACTAGAAATGGCTAGCGCTGCTTTGAAAACTGAATTTAAATCTAGGACATCAGAAATACTAGTTTTAGCTGTACAACTAGAAGAAGATGTGGAAGTACTAATAATAGTGGCAATAGTTTCTAGGGGATTTAAACCAAATTTTTGTTGTTGCAGGATGGGTTGTAGTAGTTGCGGATAGCGTTTTTCTAAGTCATCAGTTTTGGCTTTTGCACCCCAACGGGCATAGCAGTAATATGCTTCTTGCATATAGCCTGCGGCAACTTTTGGTTTACCCCAATCTAAATAAAATTTAGCCGCTAGTTCATTGGCTAATGCTTCTTCATAGCCATATTCATTTGCTTGAGCTTGGGTAATTGCTTGCTCATAAAGTTCAATTGCTTCAGTTTTTTCTTGATTGATCCGTGCTTTTTCAGCTTGAATTAGTAGAGATTTGTGTAGGATATTTTCAGGACAAGCTTTTGCCCAAAGATTTAACTTTTCTTCTAAAGGAATCAGTGCTTGCCAGTGGTGTTGTTTTACTGCATATTCACTAGCAGTTTTAGCTAATGCTAAATGCATTAATGCCACATAAAAAACGCTAGAAGGAACTTTAGCATGGCTAGAAATTGTATTTTCAATGATGCTGAGTTGCAAAATTAAATGAGGATAGGCGATTTGGTCATCAAATAAATAAGCATGGCGAATTTTCACAGAATATAACCAAGCCAAGTTATAAGGAGAATTCTGGTATTTTTGCAAATATTGGGCTTCACTAAAACTGTCATCATCAAAAGTAAATCTTGTTTTTGTTAATCCCAGAAGATTGCGAATTGGTTGAATCACCCCTGCGATTAAAGCATCCAAATTATCTAAGCTTTTGATATGCGCCATAAAAGCGGCGTGATTTTGCGCGATCGCATACAAATCTTCTAAGTTCTTTCCGTAAGTCAGGCGATCGGAACCACTCTGCATCATCATAAAGCCGACTGTGAGCCAGTTTCCGGCTTCCATGCCATATTTATAGGCGTTGTTATAGTATTGATCCGCTTCTCTAATTGGGCGACTCCAGCTATGAACATCAGCTGCAAACAAAAAGTTAGTCATACCGCGCACATCAGCATTGTCAAACTGTTCGCACAGTTGTACCGCCATTTCGCCAAATTGATAAGCTGTAGCACAGTCTTTCAGTACGCCATTGGCGATTAAGCCATAACCGACATAACCAAAGGGAGACATATCGCTGTTACCATACTGCAAAGACAGTGTGGTCATTTTGGCGAGTGCTAATAATGCTAAGGTACTTTGACCATCCAGCCATGCCGCATAGAAGAGAATTTGTAAAATTCGCAGGATTTCTGCAATGTTGGCATCTTGCATTTTAGGAGCTGCAAGCATGGATTCAATGCTATGCTGCTCTAAAAACTGCTGAACTGTGGCGATTTCTGCATCTAGGCTAGCTTGGATCTTCTCCTGTGCTTGTGGCATTGTCCACCCAAGCAGCTGTAAACTTTGACGTTGAATAGCGATCGCCTCAGCATTTCTTCCCTGAAGTTGGTACTGAGTCATTTGCACGCGATAAATGATCGCTTGATCCAGGGGAGTTTGAGCATAGGTAAGTGCTTCTTTGTATAAGGCTTCGGCTTGATCAAAGTTACTACAAAGATAAGTGGCTTCGGAACCATCACGATGTAAACTATACATAAGTGTATAGTTCTGATGCCAAGTATTTTCAGATAATAAAGCGATACCAAGGGTGCAATAATCCTGGGCAGCTTGATAAGCGGCTGAAAGTTTGGCTTTTTGACCAGCTTTTAAATTGAGAGTAGCCAATTCTTGTTTTTGCTCATCTGTGGTGATCACAGCTTTTCCCATATTCAGCTGGTTCACCAGGTCAAAAATCCGCTCTTCTTGTTCCTGGGGGGATAAGCCTTGTAACAACAATTGACCAATGCGGAAATGAGTATACTGCTTTTGCTCCTCGGGAATCAATGAGTATGCTGCTTGCTGAACGCGATCGTGGAGGAATTTGTAGGTAACAATCTCGGAACCTTTCACCCCATCCTGCGATTCCCGCCCGACATAGAATTTATAAACTTCACTCTGGGGTAAAATTAGCCCTTCTTGTAAGGCTTTCCATAAAGCTGTAGCAGTTTCAGTTGCCGATTTTTCCCAAATAATCGCCAATGTCACCAAATCAAAAGAGTTACCAATACAAGCCGCAAATTTGAGAATTTCCTGTGTTGTTTCAGGCAATTTTTGTAACTGCAATGCCATGAATTCGACAACATCATCAGAAAGCGATAAGGCCTTGACTTCTGCAATGTCGCATTGCCAATTTCCCTCATGCCAATTAAATTTAATCAATCCATCTTCATATAGTGCTTTGATAAATTGGGTGCTAAAAAATGGATTTCCTCGAGTTTTTTGATAAATTAATTGTGTTAATGGCTGGGCAATTTCCGATGAGCAACTTAAGGTGTCAGCCACCAATTGATTTAAACTAGAGAGGCTCAAAGCTGCCAGGGTAATAGTATTGATAGTAGCTTGAGCTTTGCTAATTTCGTCTAAAGTAAATATTAAAGGATGGGCGGCGGAAACTTCATTATCTCGATAAGCACCAATTAATAATAAGTATCCCCCGTCCGATTCACCCATCAGTAATTCCATCAACTTTAGTGATGCCGAATCTGCCCATTGTAAATCATCTAAAAACATCACTAAAGGATGTTCTTTAGTAGTGAAGACCTGGACAAATTTCTGAAATAATAAATTAAAGCGGTTTTGGGCAGCAGTTCCCGGTAATTTGGTTGCTGGTGGTTGATGTCCAATAATTCTTTCTAATTCGGGAATAACTTCAATAATTACCTGACCATTTTCCCCTAAAGCCGCTAAAATCTTGTTTTTCCAACTTTTAATTTGAGCATCGCTTTCTGTAATTAATTGTCTCATTAAATCACGGAAGGCTTGCACAAATGCAGAAAAAGGAATATTGCGATTAAATTGGTCGTATTTACCTTTAATAAAATAACCGCATTGACGAACAATCGGTTTATGTACTTCCTTAACAACCGCAGTTTTGCCAATCCCAGAAAACCCTGCTACTAGCATCATTTCTGTTGTACCGTGACTAACACGCTCAAATGCTTGCAGCAAGTTTTCTACTTCGCTTTCTCTGCCATATAATTTATCAGGAATAATAAAGCGATCGCATACATCTCTTTGTGCAATTGGGAAACTCTCAATTTTGCCAGTTTCCTGCAGTTGAATTAAGCATTTTTCTAAATCAAATTTCAGCCCTAATGCACTCTGATAGCGGTTTTCAGCATTTTTCGCCATCAATTTGTGCACAATTTCTGAGAGTACAGGAGGAATTTTTGGGTTAATTGTATCTGCTAAAGGTGCAGTTTTCGCAATGTGACAATGTACCAACTCCATTGCATCTGGCGTTGTAAAAGGTAATTCTCCAGTTAGTAATTCATAAAAACTGACACCTAAGGAATAAAAATCAGTGCGATAGTCAATCCCCCGATTCATCCGTCCAGTTTGTTCTGGAGAAATATAACCTAATGTCCCTTCTAAGACATTGGGACTAATTAAAGTTTGCGTTTCTCTTGGTAGTAAAGATGCAATACTAAAGTCAATTAATTTTACCTGTTGCGTTTCTGGGTTAATCAGGATATTGGCAGGTTTAATATCTTTATGAATAATCCGCTCGTGATATAAAATGTCTAAGGTGTCACAGAGTGCGATCGCAATCTTTAAAAATTCCTCTAGACAAATCCCACCTAAAGCCTCTACCCTAGCAAAATCCTTGAGGGAAATCCCCCCAAAGTCTTCCATTACGAACGCATAGCCATTTTGGTAAGCTTCCAAGCTGTAGGTTTGGATAATACTGGGGTAGTTGAGATTTTTGGCGATTGTATATTGATTGCGAAACTGCACTATTTCGCCAAAACTGGGATAAGCATTTTTAAGCAGCTTGATGACTACACCCAAAGAGTCAGCCTCTCGAACTGCGCGATAAACTATAGTTCTGGAACCATTGTAGAGTTCTGCCGCAATCTGATATCCAGGAATACTAACTACTGTGTTAAGCATACTGTCGCATTTTTAAGACTTCAGCATTTATTATTCCCAGTTAGTGACAGTAAATAATTGATTGTTGACTAAATAGTTATTGTCAAACACTTCATTAATGCAGGACTAAAAATACTGTAGCGTTCTTTTATTTTCCTAAAAAAACTAATGATGAGACTATAGTTTTATAAAAATTTATTAATAGTTTTTACGTAATATTTGAATCTAGAAAAAGTAAACTATTTCTCTCAGTGAAAGTAATTATAACTGGGTTGCATAATTGGTAAAACCGGGGAGATATTCAGTAATTCTCATGTCTCCCCGTTGCCTTTATCTAAGCGAACTTACTAGCGGCAGCAAATCGCTGATTAATTTCATCCCAATTTACCACATTCCACCAAGCTTCTAAATAATCAGCACGGCGATTTTGGTAGTTGAGATAATAGGCATGTTCCCAAACATCATTACCTAAAATCGGGTATTTACCTTGGCTTAAAGGCGTGTCTTGATTGGCTGTAGTAGTTACTTCCAACTTGCCATTTTTATTGCGAACCAGCCAAACCCAACCACTACCAAATTGACCTGCACCTGCTTCATTAAATTGTTTTTTGAAAGCTGCAAAATTACCGAAATTCTGATTTATAGCAGTTGCGATCGCCCCTGTAGGTTCACCACCACCTTTAGGCTTCATAATTTGCCAAAACATTGAGTGATTGACATGACCTCCGCCATTATTGCGTACAGTTTTACGAATATCTGCGGGAACTTTGTCAAGTTGACGTAACAGTTCTTCAACAGTTCTGCCTTTAAGTTGTGGATGTTTCTCCAATGCTGCATTCAAGTTTTTCACATAAGCTGCATGATGCTTATCGTGATGAAACTGCATAGTTTTAGCATCAATATGTGGTTCCAGCGCATCATAGGCATAAGGTAGAGGCGGTAATTGAATTGCCCCTTTAGTTGTATCGGATTTTGGTTCGGGACTGCTTGGGTTTTCACTGGGAGATTTCTCCGCCAAAGCGCAAGCTTCCAGTGCAAAAGTACCCACACCCGCACCAACTAAAAACAAGAAATGTCGTCGATCTATACTCATAAAAAATTTTGCAGCCAATGAATAAAATTACTAGACAGCTTTTATTGTCGTAGATTCAGGCTGCAAAAGGATGAGAATTGGGTATGGGGCATGGGGCATGGGGCATGGGGCATGGGGCATGGGGTAATGGGTAATGGGTAATGGGTAATGAGTAATGGGTAATGAGTAATGGGTAATGAGTAATGGGTAATGAGTAATGAGTAATGAGTAATGAGTAATGGGTAATGAGTAATAGTTTTTCCCCAATCCCCAGTCCCCAGTCCCCAATCCCCAATCCCCAGTCCCCAGTCCCCAATCCCTAATTACCCAAAATGCTGAATAATTGCTTCGGCAAATTCAGAACACTTTAACGGCTGTACTTGTGGTTCTAGTAAACGGGCTAAATCGTAGGTGACTTGACGATTGGCGATCGCACTTCCTAAGCCTTTCTTGATCAGATCTGCGGCTTCTTGCCAACCCATAAACTCTAGCATCATCACCCCAGACAAGATTACCGAACCGGGATTGATCCGATCTAAGCCGGCGTGTTTGGGGGCGGTACCGTGGGTTGCTTCAAAGACGGCGCAGGAATCGCCAATATTTGCCCCTGGCCCCATTCCTAAGCCGCCAACAATAGCAGCTGCTGCATCGGATAGGTAATCGCCGTTTAAATTCATGGTCGCCAGAATCGAATATTCATCGGGTCTGGTTTGGATTTGTTGAAAAATACTGTCAGCAATCCGGTCATTGACCATGATTTTATCTTTCCACTTGCCGTTGCCGTGGCTGTCCCAAATTGTGTTAAGAACAGTTTCAACTTCCTTGACAATTTGCGCTTGTTTCTCTGGAGTTAGGGCATCAAATCCAGGGTCAACTTGACGGGCGTTGTCTTCTAAGGAAAGATTGGGGTTTTTCTCCTTATTACTTAAAATCCAAGATTCCCTTTCGGTGACCGTTTCTTGGCGAAATTCGGTGGTTGCTAGTTCATAGCCCCAATCACGGAAAGCACCTTCGGTGTACTTCATGATGTTGCCCTTATGCACCAAAGTCACCTGTTGCTTGTTTTTGGGCAATAACAAGGCGTGTTTGATGGCACGGCGGACTAAACGCTGGGAACCCTTTTTACTAATGGGTTTGATGCCAATCCCAGCATCGAGGGGGATCTGCTTTTTTCCATGTTCTGGGGTGGCGGGGATCAATTCTTCATTGAGAATTTTAATTAAGCGATCGCCTATTTCGCTGCCTTGTCGCCACTCAATCCCCAAATAAATATCTTCTGTGTTTTCCCGATAAACAATTACATCTAGCTTTTCGGGATTTTTGTGAGGTGAAGGTGTACCTGCATAGTAGCGGCAAGGACGCACGCAAGCATACAAGTCAAAAATTTGTCTAAGAGCCACATTTAAAGACCGAATACCGCCCCCGACAGGAGTGGTCAAAGGGCCTTTAATAGCAACGCCATATTCTTCAATAGCTGTGAGAGTATCCTGAGGTAAATACTGATATGTGCCGTATAAATCGCAAGCTTCATCCCCAGCGTAAACCTTAAACCAGCTAATTTGGCGCTTACCGTTATATGCCTTTGCTACCGCTGCATCAATCACTTTTTCGGTAGCAGGCCAGATATCTATACCCGTTCCATCGCCCCGGATAAAGGGGATAATTGGGTTATCAGGAACAACAGGCTCACCATTCTTAAAGGTAATTTTTTCACCCTTTGTTGGGGGGGTAATCTTGTCGTACATACATACACTCCTAATTGATAAATATTTTGGGCATAGGGTATAGGGCATGGGGCATGGGGCATTGCTAATTCTTTCTCGTTCCTAATCCCTAGTACCCAATCCCCAGTCCCTAGTCCCCATTACCCCTAATCCCCACTCCCTGCGGTCGTGGGGGCCCCGAGTTCCCCAGTCCCAGCCTTTGCAGCGCAGATTTCCCCTACTTTCCTTGTACAGTATTTAGGGCTAAGGTGTGGGATTGAGTGAAATCAACGCTATTTTGTACGATCAAAAATAGTAAACTACTTTTCGCTATCAGTGTTTAATCTTTAAGAACACCCGATAGCCGATCGCATTTTCACACTCCCACTACAACGAGTAATTGGCATGACAGACCCAATGATTGTATCAGGCACTGCTAATGACATCGACTCCCTCCGAAGAACGCTAATCGCTGGGTCTCTTCAAGTCCAACAGCAAACAATCCCAAAGTTAGCTGAGTTGGGTGATGCGGGATTAGATGTCTTGATGGAATTTTTACAGAAACGTAGTGATACCCCAGCGACTTGGATTGATGGCAAGGCCTATCAAGTACTCTACAACTCTGATGCACCTAAAGCCAAAGAATTTTTGCTTTCCCATTTTCCTGAGGGAATTGTACCTCTAAAATCAGAGTGCGGGATTAATTACAATTCCTTGCAACAACTACTAGCCGCCCAAGACTTCCAAGCAGCCGATCGCGTAACCATCGAAAAAATGTGTGAACTAGCAGGGCCAACGGCATTACAAAGAAAATGGTTGTATTTTACCGAAGTAGAAAATTTTCCTGCGGTTGACTTACATACTATTAATAATCTGTGGTTAGTTCACTCTGAAGGCAAGTTTGGGTTTTCCGTTCAGCGAGAAATCTGGTTAGGTTTAGGTAAAAATTGGGACAATTTCTGGTCAAAAATCCATTGGAAAAATGGTAATAATTGGACTAGATACCCTAATGAATTTACCTGGGATTTAAGCGCACCAAGAGGTCACTTACCCCTTTCTAATCAACTACGCGGCGTTCGAGTCATTGCTTCGTTATTTGCTCATCCTGCTTGGAAGTAGTAATCAGGCCAATTTTGGATTAATGGATTTTAGATTTTGGATTTTGGATTAAAACAATGATCATGAGAAAATTCCAGAAATACCAAATAATACTCAATAATCCAATTTGGTATCAGTCATCAGTCCTCAATTATCAAAATCAAGGACAAATGACCAATGACAAACTACAAATGACAAACTACAAACAATGGCAAACGTCCGTTTAGAAGACATCAAACGTAGATTTAACAACGTAACTGCTATCGAGGATATTTCTTTTGAAATTCCCGATGGCGAGTTTTGGGTTTTAGTAGGGCCTTCTGGTTGTGGAAAATCTACAATTTTGCGAACGATCGCCGGTTTAGAAACAGCCACTTCCGGTAAACTCTTTATTGGCGATCGCTTGATGAATGATATCCCAGCTAGACAGAGAGATGTAGCGATGGTTTTCCAAAACTATGCCTTATATCCCCACATGACGGTGGCGGAAAACATCGCTTTTGGGATGCAGATGCGGAAGGTTGACCGCAAGGTAATTCAAGATAGAGTTTTGAATGTAGCGCGATCGCTTTCCTTGGAACATTTGCTAGATCGCAAACCCAAACAACTTTCTGGGGGACAACAACAACGGGTAGCATTAGGAAGAGCGATCGCACGTCAACCGCAAGTTTTTTTACTCGATGAACCTTTGTCTAATTTAGATGCCCAATTACGAGATGATACTAGAGCAGAGTTAAAGCAGCTGCATCAAAATGTGGGAATTACCACGGTATATGTAACTCACGATCAAGTTGAGGCGATGACTTTAGCCGATCAAATTGTGGTACTAAATCGTGGACGCATCCAACAAATTGGCGATCCCCAAAGCATTTATGCCAATCCCGCTAATCAAATGGTGGCAGCTTTTTTAGGCAATCCACCCATGAATATTTTGCCTGCAGTTGCTCAATATGAAGGTTTTAATGTTAGCGGACAGTTATTAGCAATTCCCACAAATTTACAAGCTAAATTACAAATACGTCAAGGACAAAGTGTGGATTTGGGTATTCGTCCCGAGCATATCACCATCAACACAGATTCAGCAGTTACCAGCGAAAACTCCGCACTATTATCTGTGGAAGTCAAGGTGGTAGAACCATTGGGAAGAGAAACTTTAATTCGGGCCAGTGTACCTGATTCATCAGTACTGCTGAATGTCCAGGTGGGTGGTGCGGTGCGTTTACATCCAGGCGATCGCCTTTCCCTACAACTCGATTTGAATCACTTATTTGTGTTTGATTCTACTACTGGTGACAGAATATTTCCTTGAAAACCCTGTGATTTTACTGAAAATACCAGGTTCAAAATCGAATTAATTTCTTGGCTATGGCTAGAGAAGGCTATTGGACAGTATATCCTTTATAAAAACATTCTTGAAGAAACTGAAAAAGATAGATTATTGTATTTAGCTGTTACCAACATAGCCTATAAAGATATTTTTGCTGAACCTATTGGAAAATTGGTTATGCAAAAAAACCATTTAAGGTTAATGATATTTAATTCTCATCGACAGGAAATAGAAGAATGGATAAATTAGAAAGATATCAAGCAATTATTGTAAAATTACTACAAGAATACGCTAGTATCCCTTATTCTTATGGTGATTTGGAAAGAAGATTTATCATTAGCGAAGACCACAATAATTATTTATTAATAACATTGGGCTGGCAAAATTACCAGAGAGTTCATGGCTGCCTAATTCATCTAGAAATCATCAATGATAAAGTTTGGATTCATCGAGATGGTACAGAAGACGGTATCGCTAATGATTTAGTAGCCTCTGGTATTCCTAAAGCAGATATTGTTTTAGCATTTCATCACCCAGAAGTTAGACAATATACAGAATATGCCATTAATTAAGCATTATGTAGGATGTGTTACGGCTTCAGCCGTAACACATCAAAGCTTTGGGTAAATGTATTATGCTAGCGCTACGTGAATTTCAAAAATAAAATATGAATCATATAAATTATTTTTGAATCTCCATTTGAGAAATTAGAGATTCTTTTTTGGTTTTCCCGCAAGGTTCAGCACTTTGGCAATCACTGACTGACTCAATTTTATAAGTTAAACTGACTTTTTTATTTAAAAAAGTTTCGGGTTTTTCGCATACTTCAAAGGTAGCGCCCAAATTATGTTCAGTTCCCTTGTCATCAACTAAGGTTACGTAGCATTTTAAATCGCCATTTACCATTTCTTTAATAGTGCCAACTTGCGGTTGTGCTGTTGCATTTGTCTCAGGTTCATCACTTTTGGCTTGGCTATGAGATTTTTTATTTGTAGCTTCTATTTTATTTTCTGTGGTTGTAGAAGTTGTTTTTACAGTTTCCGTTTTTGTCGGCGCTTTTTCTGAAGTTTCTTTTGCACTATCACTGGCTGCATTACTGCAACTAGTAATCCAGATAGAGCAAAGAACTACCGCAATTGTTGTGGCTAGCTTTTTCATTAGTGTAAATTGAAAGTACTGCAGTTAGGCTGATTTCACACCATAAAAAACTCCAGGTAAAATTTTTAATAGTGTGAAATCTTATACCTAGATTAACTAAAGCTTTTTAGCAGAACTTTCGCAATAACACAGCTATAGTACATAAAAATTTAATGTTTAAAAATTTACACTGCTTGCTTGACTTGAGATTGTGCTAAGTCGCTAGGAGCAAAGGCACCATTTTCTGTAATGATGGCTGTAATTAACTCTGCTGGGGTAACATCAAAAGCCGGATTATAAAAATCCACCCCTGAAGGCGTGAGAATAGTATCACCTACTTGATAAATTTCTGTGGGATTTCGTTCCTCAATGGGAATTTGACTACCATCAGATAATGCAAAATCAACAGTAGATAAAGGCGCAGCGACAAAGAAGGGAATATTATGTGCTTTAGCTGCGATCGCCACACTATATGTACCTATTTTATTGGCAGTATCACCATTCGCCGCAATTCTATCAGCACCAACAACCACAGCATGAATTAAACCCTGTTTCATGCAATGGGCTGCCATGTTATCAGTAATTACTGTCACGGGAATTCGTTCTTGCACGCACTCCCAAGCTGTGAGTTTGGCACCTTGCAAGCGGGGACGGGTTTCGTCAGCAAACACTCGCGCTAAACGCCCTTCCCGCCAAGCGGAACGCACCACACCCAAAGCTGTACCGTAACCAGCAGTAGCCAACGCCCCCGCATTACAATGAGTCAAAATTGTCAACTTTTCGGGATTTTTGGGCAATACTGCTAACCCATTGTCACCAATCGCCTGACAAGTTTGTAAATCTTCACCATGAATAGCTTGAGCCGTTTCCAAGAGATTTTGTTTAAGTTCTGCTACGCTTCCCAAGTTTTCATAAGCAGTTTTCATCATGCGGCTAATTGCCCAAAATAAATTTACTGCTGTGGGGCGAGTAGAACGCAACAGTTGAGCAACCTGTTCTAAACGCTGCAAAAATTCCTGACGATTACTGGTTTCAATTTCCCTCGCACCCAGATAGATACCGTATGCAGCCGCAACACCAATTGCTGGCGCACCGCGAACAATCATAGTTTTAATTGCCCACGCCATATCTTCGCTGCGGTGAATTTCTACAAAAGCATACTCATTCGGCAAGCGGGTTTGATCGATTAATGATACTGTGTCGTCATGCCAAATAATTGGATAAACCTGGTTTTGAGAATTTGTCACGTTGCTTTGCTCCGAAGTCAAAATAAAAAATTCGTCTTGAAAAGTTTGCTCAAGTCGGGAAACCCCTTCGGGTTCGGCAGTCCACTCGGCGGCATAGCCGCACGTGTGGCTGCACTCACCGCCCACGCAACTTTTCGCAAAAATCAAAA
Source organism: Tolypothrix sp. PCC 7601 (assembly GCF_025677855.1). NCBI lineage: Bacteria > Bacillati > Cyanobacteriota > Cyanophyceae > Nostocales > Tolypothrichaceae > Tolypothrix > Tolypothrix sp. PCC 7601. Next base: position 4,165,631 of record NZ_CP064879.1, on the reverse strand, counting down.
TTAACAATTCCCTGATGCACAAAATGAGTCCACAAAATTGGGCAGCAATTTTTGCAGGGGGACATTGGTAGATATTTCGTCGCAACCCTGATACTAACTGTTGCTTAACCCAGTTAATGGAAAAAGGAAAGACAATACCTTTAACCCTTCCCCTTTACCCAAACCAAATTATGAGTGCAAAATACTCAACGAGTTGTATTGCTACTCACCCTACTATGCATATTTGAAAAATTAGGTACTAATTTTATCTCAATTCAGCCACTCAATACCCTCCTTGGTGAAGAGAAACCGCCCTCAGCAATCCAGATAATAGCCCAATTACCAATTACCAATTACCAATTACCCATTACCCATTTTCATCTAAGTTAATTTTTCTAACACTCTGCCCCTACTATGTATCCGGTGTAAATAAAAACTGCTGTAATAATGCTGAAATCCTATCGCTTAATTCTCAAAATTAAGTGCAGGAAATTTGTTTGCATGTTGAATTAGTAGATCAAGGATACTCGGACTCTATTTATGCAGTTATTCAAAATGTTCTGGAAAAGAACTAGCAAGAGGTATTATTACCCTCTACTATCTCTAGTCCTAGCGGTCATCTTAATATTTACTTCAGTCAGCTTTAGCCAAGCGCAAGAAGATAGCAGTACTAGCCAGCCACCTAATACCAACTCTACACCAATAGAGAATACATATACTCCTCAGCAAACTAGCAATGAAATGTGGAATGCGCCACGTGTGACCACAATTAGAAGCGTTAGCCCCAAGGAATTGTATATCAGTATTCCTCAATCACTTGTACCGGAAAATATTAATAACTACAAACAAGAAAGGGTGAATTTAGTTATTACAGGTGATAATTTTCCCAAAATAGATAATTCACAGAATAATAAAATTGCAGTCAAAATTGGTAATCCGCCGGATATTGCTACGACAACTAATATTAGAGTTGCAGATGATAGAAGGGCAATTTATGCAACTTTTAATAACGAGCAACTAAAGAAATTAAGCCGGGGACTACGCCCTGTAATTGTAGAAGTGGAAGGAAATGCCACTAATATAGACCCCTTAGTAGCTGGAGAGCAACTTCAGGTTACAGTCAAGCGTCCTGTGAGTGGGTTAACTACTTTCATTGTGTTTGCGATCGCAGCTCTGTTCACGTTCCTAATTATAGTCATCATCTATATGCTGGCTACAGAGTCGAAAAAAACCGACTTACCGCAACCAGTCAAAGAAAGCAATACAAGAAAGTTTAGTTCTTTAGAGTGGTTAATTCTTGATCGCCAAAGCAATACCTTTAGTTTGGCACGCACCCAGTTTGTTTGGTGGCTGACTATTATTGTGTTTGGCTATTTATTTCTCTTCATCGGGCGGGGACTAATTCAAGATATTTGGGAGTTTATTCCCCTATCAGGATTTGCCTATACCTTTTTAATTAGTTTAGTAACATTAGTTACAGCACAGGCAACTGCTGCCGTACGTGGTAGTAAAGGTTCCGGGCAAGTAAATCCTGCATGGTCAGATTTAGTAGTACATGGTGGTGTAGTCGCCTTAGAACGTGTACAGCAGGTAGTTTGGAACCTAATTATTGGTGTTGCTTTTATTGTAATTCTTTTAGTCACCTATACCACTGCATCTTCCTTACCAAGCATCCCCTCGGAAATTTTGGTACTGATGGGTATCAGTGCTGGTGGTTACATCGGTGGTAAAGCAGTCCGCAAAGCTGGCCCCAATATCACTCAAGTAGTGCTGTGGGGTGAACCAATAGACTGGAACACAAATCCTCAACTTACCGTAGCCGGAGAGCATTTTTCTCAAGCAGGGGGTGTAATTCTGCAAATGGTTTACTTAGACGAATCTTTGAATGAAAAACCAGAAACAAGAATTGAAATTAAACAAGACAATGTTTATACCCTAGAACCAGATCCGTTGAATCCTACGGAGTTTTGCAAAAAATTGCAAATCAATTTTAATAATTTGAATGCACTGCCAGAGTATGAATGGTCAGCATGGCTACAAGAATTTGCTAGTAATTTTACAGATAAAAAAGTCAAAATTACTTTAATTAATGCTGATGGGCAGCGGGCTGTTTGGGATGGTTCCAATCCTGTACCTGAAAGAAGAGATGCTCCAGCACTCCAAGCACCATAGGCATTGGGTTTGGGGAAAAGGTAAAAGGGTAAGGGTTCAAGGTATTTTCTTGCCCCTTTCCCCTTCCGCCTTTTCACCCTTAACCCAATACGGTTCAGTTCAGAAAATTAATTGATCACAAAACCAAAAAACTAGTTACTCAACAAAAAAACCAAACAATAATTTTGGAGGGGGTTTGGGGGACGCAACCGTCACCCAATCGGGGGTTTGGGGGAGAATCCCCCAATTTATCTGGCTTTTTTAATTAAGTGACAAATTAATCACTAATGAGCTTAACCCAAGCTTATTACCCCTTAACCCATCAGTAACAATAAATTCCAAATAATATTTGATACCCTTACAATACCCGTAATAAGCTAGGGATGCTATCGATAGCTGACAATTCCCGAATTTCTGCCAAAGCTTGGCGAAAGTCCCCTTCTTTCACATCGTGGGTAACCACCACAATCTCAGCTAGTTCTCCCTGAAACCCAGTTTGCACAACTGACTCTAAGCTAACGCCGTAATTGCCAAAGCAGGTGCCTAATTTACCAATTACTCCGGATTGATCTCTAGTTAGAAACCTGGTATAAAAACGAGTTACTAATTCGGAAATCGGGGCAATTTCACAGTAGTCTTGATGCCGACAAGCTAAGAGAGGATTCGGGTTAGCTGTACTAGTTTTCAGCGTTGCTACTAAATGTAAGATATCTGATGCTACAGCACTAGCAGTTGCGCCAGCACCAGCACCAGGCCCAAACAACATGACTTGCCCAATGGGTTCGCCTTCTACCAGAATGGCATTATACACGCCGTTGATGCTGGCTAAGGGGTGTGTTTTGGGTACTAAAGTCGGATGAACTCTTACAGATAGCTTCGAGCGATCGCTAGCATGAAGCTTGGCGATCGCTAACAATTTAATCACAAATCCTAATTTCTCAGCATAGGCGATATCGGTCTTACTAACTTGGCGAATCCCTTCTGCATAGACATCTTCTAGGTGAATGCGTCCGCCAAAAGCTAAGGATGCCAAAATCGCAATTTTATCGCCTGCATCTAAACCATCGACATCGGCGGTAGGATCGGCTTCTGCATAACCCAATCTTTGAGCATCAACCAATACATCCTCAAAGTTGCTGCCTTCTTGCTGCATCCTTGTGAGGATGTAGTTGGTAGTACCGTTAACAATACCTGTAACGGCGTGAATGCGGTTCACACTTAAAGACTGTTTGAGTGGTTGAATTACAGGTATACCACCACCAACTGCGGCTTCTAGCAAGACATAGACTCCAGCTTCATTAGCAGTGGTGAAGATTTCATCACCAAAGCGCGCGATCGCAGCTTTATTGGCGGTAACTATATGTTTACCATTTTTTAAAGCTGTCAGAATTAGCGATCGCGCCGGTTCCAATCCACCCATGACTTCCACAACAATATCTACCGCAGGATCGTTGACGATAGATTCTAGGTCTGTAGTCACTACTCCCTCTGGTAGTTGTACCTCACGCGGTTTATCAAGCGATCGTACTCCCACTCGGTGGATTTCTACTTCCTGCAACAATGGGTTACGGTCAGTTGTATCTTGTAACAACTGTACTGTACCCGTCCCAACAGTTCCTAATCCCAGTATTCCTAGCTTCACACCCACAAATTTTGTACCAAATTTCACCAATAACAATTGTAGGGTGAGCTGTTCGCCCACCCTACAAGTTATGTTTTGTCATTTGTCATTTGTCCTCTCTTACAAAGTTCTGATCGGAGGAAACCTCCGCTCAGACTTTGCGCTTCGTCCTTTGTCTAAAACCAATGACTAATGACTAATGACTAATGACCAAATTTAGTAAGTTTCTACGTGCCAGCGGCCAGCTTTCTTAATTTCCTTCTGGTAAGTACTCCAGGTTACGCCTTCTTTCGCAGCCGCCGCAGTTAACGCTGCATCAATACCATCTTCCATACCACGTAAACCGCAGATGTAGGTGTGGGTTTTTTCATCTTTAATCAATTGCCACAGTTCATCTGCATGTTCTGCAACTCGGTCTTGGATGTACATTCTGCCACCTTGGGGATTCTTTTGTTCCCGGCTGATAGCATAGGTGAGACGGAAGTTGTCTGGATACTTTTGCTGCATTTCTTCCAGTTCTTCCTTGTACAGGATGTTAGGACTTGTAGGTACACCAAAGATTAACCAGGCAAATCCATTGAATTGGTATTCTGGATTAGCTGCTCTCTCAGCATCCTTAAACATCCGCCACAGGTAAGCACGCATGGGCGCAATACCAGTTCCGGTCGCCATCATGATTACTTTGGCATCGGGGTCGCTGGGTAATAACATTTCCTTACCCACGGGCCCAGTAATTTTTACTTCTGCCCCTGGTTCTAAGAAACACAGGTGAGTTGAGCAAACACCGTAGACTGTTTCGCCACTTTCTGGGTGTTTATACTCTAACTGACGCACACACAGCGATACTGTTTTGTCATCCACATCATCTCCATGACGAGTTGAGGCGATGGAATACAGTCTTAGCTTTTCTGGCTTACCGTTTTTGTCTACTCCGGGTGGGATAATACCAATACTTTGACCTTCTATGTATTTCAAATTGCTACCAGAAAGGTCAAATTTTAGGTGCTGAACAATACCAATGCCACCTTCTTTGACTAAAGGTTCGTTAGATATACACTTACCAATAAAAGGTGCATTGGGACGGTAAATGTTTACAGGAACATCAGCATGAGAGTCTTTTTTAGCTTTCGCTTGAGTCATGGTGTTGCCTTTTTGATCCTTATTCTGAAGCTGTGTTTCAGCTGGTGGTTTTGCATTCGCAGGTGTGGCTTGACCATTCCCCTCACTGTTAGCAACCCCTAATGAGGCTTTACCATTTAATTGCTGTAGAGCGCTTGCGGGTTGAATGCTCACAATTTTTCCGCCTAGGCGAGTGATACGTCGCATTTCTTGATTCATGCGGTTGTAAGGCACTCTGATGAACACACTGCCACTGTTACGAATTGGGTAGTTTGTGTTATCAGTCTCTTCGTTCTGATGCAGACCAACCACTTCGTAAACGAAGACGCGGCTACCTGATTCTGTGTTGGCAGCACCCTCAACAGCACCTTGGTTATACATTCGTTCTACCACTCCGATGTTTACTTAACCGTTTTTCAAAAAAAACTTTTCCTATCACAAGTCAGCTTTAGTTTACCGGATTTTCGCTTCACTAAACTGGCGTTCTAGGAAAGACGGCATCATCAATGTAATGCCTTGCTAAGTACACTCACCAAAGACATCCAGGCGGCGCAAAAACACACCTGTTCACCTTCTAAGTTAAAGGATTAGTCTTGTGGAGAATGTTAATAATGAATCAATTTAATGTTTTCTTCCTGAACTAAAACATCCCAATAGGGAGATAGTGAGCTATTACCCAAAGGGCACGTCGCCATAGCAAACTCAGTATAAAGACAGTTTTGATAGGTAGAAGCCACCACTCATTTTGCCCTTAAAAGCCGCTACTACGCTTGCCTGTTTGCGGCAGATATCTCCAGTAACACCAATCGCGGAAGCTTTGTTCCTTGTAGTTGGATTTCCCGGATTGCACCTTTTTTCTTCCATTCGACAGAAAACTTTTGTGCAACTTGCATAGAAAATGTTTTTGGTTGCATTGCTCACCTGATCGGGAATAATTTCCCAACTAGGGTAAGTCTATCTGTAAAATCGAATGATACACGAAGAAATGAGTTAAGCATCTATATTAAGTTTTACGTGATGTGATCCATCTGTCAACCTCTATCAATAGAGTTTCGGAGGCTCTGATTTGTATTTGATGATGTTTACAAAGCTACAACAATAATTTTTTGATGTAATTTAGTTGACTCATTCTTGAGATAGATATTAGCTATGAATATGTAGAGTCTTGCTCGCTCGCCAACAAAAATTACCCAATCTCAAAAAATTTCCGGCCGCAGAAAATTATACCTTATACACTTGAATAATAAAGTTACAAACTTCTAGCAGCCTTTGCTAGATAGCTTGATGGTGATGAATAGGTGGCTTTTCAAATTAGTTACTAAATCATCAACATGATTGATGAACCACTAGATTCTTCTTGACAGTAAACTTGTATAGAATAACCCCTTCTGTTAAAATCAAATATACCACTAGGATTAAATACTTACCAGCAACGAATTCATTTTAGACAGACGAGTAACAACTATTACTGTGTTGAATACCCGTCTGACTTCTTTATGGCGCTGTGGGTAGCAAGAACGCGGGATGAACCAATGGGGTAAACTCCTAGCTTCAAAATCTGCTGTGTGAAAAAATTTATTGAATTGACACATCTTTAGTATCTAGAGGAGATTTATGACAAGTAAGCCGGAACGCGTGGTACTAATTGGAGTAGCTGGAGACTCTGGTTGCGGTAAATCTACGTTTTTGCGTCGTTTGATAGATTTGTTTGGTGAAGAATTAATGACAGTTATCTGTTTGGATGACTATCATTCCCTAGATCGCAAACAGCGCAAAGAAACAGGAATCACCGCTCTTGATCCTAGGGCAAACAACTTTGATCTGATGTATGAGCAAATTAAAGCGCTCAAAAATGGTCAAGCAATTGATAAGCCGATTTATAACCACGAAACCGGCATGATCGATCCGCCAGAACGGATTGAGCCGAATCACATTGTAGTGGTGGAAGGGCTGCATCCTTTATACGACGAACGGGTGCGCGAGTTAATTGATTTCAGCGTTTATTTTGATATCAGCGACGAAGTCAAAATTGCTTGGAAAATTCAGCGCGATATGGCAGAAAGGGGCCATCGCTATGAAGATGTCTTAGCGCAAATCAATTCCCGTAAGCCTGACTTTGAAAAGTTCATTGAGCCACAAAGAGAATTTGCTGATGTGGTTCTTCAAGTATTACCAACTAACTTAATCAAAAACGACACAGAGCGCAAAGTTCTGCGAGTCCGGATGCTTCAGCGCGAAGGTAAGGATGGCTTTGAGCCAACTTACCTGTTTGATGAAGGATCTACAATTCAATGGACTCCTTGCGGACGCAAGCTTACTTGTTCCTACCCTGGTATGCAACTGTACTACGGTTCAGATGTTTACTATGGTCGTTACGTCTCAGTATTAGAAGTAGACGGTCAATTCGACAATTTAGAAGAAGTTATTTACATCGAAACCCATTTGAGTAACACATCCACCAAATACCAAGGTGAGATGACTCACTTGTTACTCCAGCACCGTGAGTATCCAGGTTCCAACAATGGAACTGGTTTATTCCAAGTGCTAACAGGCTTGAAAATGCGTGACGAGTACGAGCGTTTAACAGCAAAGGAAGCCAAATTAGCAGTTCAAGTTTAAAACAGCAGTGTTTGTGTCAAAGCTTTGGGGGATGCTTGAGGGTATCCCCCTTTTTTTGTGTTGCTCAAAACATTTTAGCCACAAGAAATTATATTTTTTCTTCGCCCAACATTTAATACCAGTATAGTTTTTTATAACTTAAGAAGACACTAACTATTTAATGTGTAAATATTGTTATGATTTCAGAAATTAGAGTAACTGAACTAAATCACTTGATTTAGTCAGCGAAGCACTCTTAAAAGGAGGAATGCCTTTGTCTCGTCGATATTTATTTACCTCCGAGTCAGTTACCGAAGGACATCCAGATAAAATCTGCGATCAGATTTCTGATACGATTCTGGATGCATTACTGGCACAAGACCCCACTAGTCGTGTGGCGGCTGAGGTAGTTGTTAATACTGGCTTAGTGCTGATTACTGGAGAAATCACCACTAAAGCCAATGTCAATTATGTCAATCTGGCTCGCCAAAAAATTGCGGAAATTGGTTATACCAATGCCGATAATGGCTTTTCAGCAAATAGTACCAGTGTATTGGTAGCATTAGACGAGCAATCACCTGACATTGCCCAAGGTGTGAACACTGCTCACGAAACCCGCGAACAGGATAGTGAAGAACTATTCGACAGCATCGGTGCAGGTGATCAAGGAATCATGTTTGGTTTTGCTTGTAACGAAACACCAGAACTGGTGCCTTTACCGATTTGTCTTGCTCATCGCATTGCTCGCCGCCTAGCAGCAGTTCGCAAAACAGGTGATTTATCTTACCTACGTCCCGACGGTAAAACCCAAGTTACTGTAATTTATGAAGATGGACGACCAGTAGGTATAGATACGATCCTGATTTCCACCCAACATACAGCCACTATTGGGGAAATCACTGATGAAGAAGCAGTCCAAGCCAAGATTAAACAAGACCTCTGGACAGCGGTAGTGGAACCTGTGTTTGGTGACATTGACATCAAGCCAGATTCACAGACACGCTTTTTAGTCAACCCCACCGGCAAATTTGTGATTGGTGGCCCTCAAGGCGACTCCGGTTTGACAGGACGGAAAATCATCGTTGACACCTACGGTGGTTATTCTCGACATGGAGGCGGTGCTTTCTCTGGTAAAGACCCCACCAAAGTAGACCGTTCTGCAGCTTATGCAGCTCGCTATGTAGCGAAAAACATTGTTGCTGCTGAGTTAGCAGAAAAATGTGAGGTACAGCTCAGTTATGCCATTGGCGTAGCTCGTCCTGTGAGCATTTTTCTAGACACCTTTGGGACTGGCAAAGTCGATGACAGTATCTTGTTGGAATTAGTCAAAAAGCATTTTGAACTACGTCCTGCAGGAATTATCCATGCCTTTAATTTACGCAACCTACCAAATGAAAGAGGCGGACGTTTTTATCAGGACGTCGCGGCTTACGGTCATTTTGGGCGGAATGATTTAGACCTACCTTGGGAACGTACCGACAAGTCCGACTTGTTAAAGCAAGCTGTTAATGAGTCACTGACAGCCGCGATCGCCCAAGCACTGAAGTAAACTGGTGTAATATTCCAGAAAATTACTGAATTGAGGGGTATGAGTAAATTTTACGGGTTTACTCATACCCCTTTGTTGTTGGGGATTGGGGATTGGGGATTGGGGATTGGGGATTGGGGAACTCGGGGCCCCCTCTGGGGATAAGGGGTAATGGGGATTGGGGAGATGAGGAGATAAGGAGATAAGGGGATTGGGGAACTCAGGGGCCCCCTCTGGGGATAAGGGGTAATGGGGATTGGGGAACTCGGGGCCCCCTCTGGGGATAAGGGGTAATGGGGATTGGGGAGATGAGGAGATAAGGGGATAAGGAAAATAACTTTTAACTCCTGACTCAGCACTCAGCACTTCCCCATGCCCCATCTTGGAGAATCCATAAAATTGATGATAAGATTGGAAAACAGTTAGCCTGCCAAAAAAGAGCAGTGGTTTTGATACTTTTTGGTGTAGGAAGCTGGTTTAAAATGCTTTATCCATGTTGATGGAAGCTAATTGAACGCAGAAGCAGGGTAAATTAGTTGCTGATATGCCGACTCAAGATAGCTGTAATCAACTCTTGTCGCAGTCAATCAATGGCAAAAATACGCTTAGAGGAGTGGATTTTCTTGAGGGAAACGCTTTTGGTAGTAAAAGCGATTTTTGATGACGTTATTTTTGATATCTATAAGTCATAGAAAAATAACTTAAATATAATAAAGGTCATGCCGATTATCTAATGAGCTATAATTTGCTCTTGTCATAAAAAAAAGATAATTAAAGTGTTAATCACTAGTCAAATTGCTAGGAAAAATAGAGCTAATGTGATGATTTTTACAGGAGGGTAAGGAGATTTGAGTGATGCAAACTCAAAAGCCAGCCCCTGTTGAGAGCAGTAAAGAAAGCAAAACAGTGCCAGGTGAAGAGTCATATACAGACGAACTCCCGACTATTGAATTTCCTTCAAGAGGGAAACTCAAGGCTAGTTCCTGGCGCATACATCAAAAAATTGGCTACGGATATTTTGTAGCGATTGGGATTGGCTTTTTTGGCTCACTCACAGGTTTAGTAATCGCTAATCATTATCGGGGAAGAGAAATTAGGCAACTTAACCAAGCTCATGAGCAAGGACAACTACTGACCAATTATAAAGATGCAGTCATTGGGGCACAATTATATAGTTCTAACTTAGTTGCAGTTTTGGAAGATCCCCACAGGCTGCAAACGAAAAAAGCTGAATTTCTCAGAAGTGTAGAGAAAGCCAAGCACTTAGAACCACAAATTACTGGTTTTATTGAGAAAAAGCCGAAAACATTAGCAGCAACAAGTTCTACTCTAGAGACTTTATTGCAGAATTACGCCATTAATTTAGAGTCTTATGTTAACCAGATAGAGCCTGTATTGCGGGAAATTGACAGGAAAAACGTGCAGAAGCAGGAGCTGGACTCAGTCAGAGAGCGATTGCTAGCAATTATGCGCGGTGACACTGCAATACAGCTAGAGCAGTTGTCCCAAACACTGACTAACATTTTAGAAAATGCTGAAATCAAAGAAGATGAAAGGACACTAGCTGTAGAGCAAGCAAAAGGAGTTGAGAGACTGATCGTGATTGTGAGTATGCTGGTTTCAGTGGCGATCGCAGCTATTGTAGCTTGGCGGACTAGCCGCGCGATCGCAGAACCAGTCATTACTGTCACTCAAGTTGCTGAACAGGTAGCTCGTAAATCGAATTTCGATTTACGAGCGCCAATAACCACAGAAGATGAAATTGGCTTATTAGCTAAATCTTTAAATCGTCTAATTGAGCGCGTATCTGAGCGAACGAAAGAACTGCAACAAGCCAAAGAATTAGCTGAAGCGGCTAGTAAGGCAAAAAGCATTTTTCTTGCGAATGTGAGTCATGAATTGCGTACACCATTAAATGCAGTAATTGGCTTAAGTCAACTGCTACAAGATGATGCTACAGATTTAAGTTTATCGGGAGACTTTATCACCGACCTAGAAACAATTAATGCTGCTGGTAGACATTTATTAGAACTAATAAATGACATCCTCGACTTATCTAAAATTGAAGCGGGGAAAATGACTCTTTACCCAGAGACATTTGAAATTGCCACACTAATTAATAATGTCGTGCTGACAGTTAGACCTGCTGTTGAGAAAAACGGCAATATTCTAGAAGTAGATTATGACGATAAACTGGGTACCATGTATGCCGATCAAACTAGGATGCGGCAAGTGTTGTTAAATTTGTTGAGTAATGCTGCCAAATTTACCACCAATGGTAAGGTCACATTAACAGTTAAAAGTGAAAAAGATGACTTTGTCCCCGAAGCTCCTTTTGGTTTCATTACTTTTACTGTGAGCGACACAGGAATTGGGATGTCCCAAACTCAACAAAAGCAGTTATTTCAACCCTTTATTCAAGGTGATACATCAACTACGAAAAAGTATGGTGGTACTGGTTTAGGGTTAGCAATTAGCCGCCATTTTTGCCAAATGATGGGCGGAGAAATTACTGTTAAAAGTCAGTTAGGGATGGGTTCTACTTTTACTGTACGCTTACCTTTAACTGTACAAGACTAAGTGAAATTGAGATGGGTAAATGCGTAGTGGATTATCTTAGAAATCGCCTCAATCATCATTAGATTCCGAAAAAAGCGATTTCAAATTGCGATATCCGCTTACTGCACGCACGATTTCTATTCCGTCAGTAATCACACGGTAAAGAATAATATAATGGTTCTATATCAGCATAACTGCGTCCCATATTGGGATATTTGGCTAAATTTTTGCACTTTTCTGCAAAAGAATTGACAAAGCGATCGCCTGCATCTAAATTACGACTAGCAAAATAATCAGCAATCTCATCTAAATCTTGAATAGCTGCAGGAGAAATTATATAGTTACTCATGCTTGGCGATCGCGAGCTTGATGAAGTTTCTTCCGCAATCTAGCAATCGCAATTTCCCCGTCTATTCCTTCTCCTTGATCAAGCTGTGCTATGCCAATTGCTACTTTTTGACGGGTTTCTTCTACCCATTTTTCATAATGCTTGTCTCTTGCTTCTAGCAGTTGTAACGCTTCAACAATTACCTCATATGCAGTTGCATATTTACCTGTTTCTAACTTACCTTGAATAAATTTTTCTTCTTCTGGTTTTAGGTTGATATTCATAAGTGGAAATTTTACTTTTTCTGTTATTATATCTATCTCTCTACTTCCCTGTGACACCATAGATGTAAACTGGATTCTGGCAGTTAAACCCCAGTATTAAAATTCCCCAAAGCTTTGGAGCCAGTTACGAGCAGTTTCAAGCACTTGCAAGTGTAAATCGTGACTTAAGGCGGGAAAGAATAGCAGAGTAAGATTTTTATACGGAAATTCAGCAAAGTCAAATTGAGATATTTGAATAGCCTAGAATAATATGCGTTGAGTACGATACTCTCAAAATAAGCAATTCTCTGCCCAGTCGCTTTGGCTTATCCATGACCACAACTATTGACTTTCTCAGCCATCTTAACCCCAGCCAACGTCAAGCCGTAGAACATTACTGCGGCCCGCTGCTAGTTGTGGCTGGTGCAGGTTCCGGTAAAACACGCGCGTTGACTTATCGGATTGCTAACCTGATTCTGAAACATCGTGTAGCTCCCGAAAATATTTTAGCGGTGACTTTTACGAATAAAGCCGCTAGGGAGATGAAAGAAAGGATTCAAAAGCTGTTTGCGGAAGAAGAAGCAATTAAACAACACGGAACTAGGTTTGATTTATTGACGGAATATCAACAGACGCAACTGCGATCGCAAGTTTACCGTGAAACCATTAAAGATTTATGGTGCGGTACTTTTCACAGTCTGTTTTCTCGCATTCTCCGATTTGATATTGAGAAGTACCAAGACGAAAAAGGTCGGCGATGGAATAAAAATTTCTCTATTTTTGATGAATCTGACGCTCAAAGTTTAGTTAAAGATATTGTTACAAAACAGCTAAATTTAGACGATAAGAAATTTGACCATCGTTCGGTACGCTATGCAATTAGTAACGCGAAGAACCAAGGGTTATCACCACAACAATTTGAACAGGAACAACCAAATTATCGCGGAAGGGTAATTGCTCAAGTTTATAATTCCTATCAAGATAGGTTGGCACAAAATAACGCCCTTGATTTTGATGACTTAATTCTGATTCCTACCAGGCTATTTCAGCAAAACGAACAGGTATTAGGTTATTGGCATCGTAAATTCTGCCATATTTTAGTTGATGAATATCAAGATACCAACCGCACTCAGTATGACTTAATTCGCTTGTTGGTTACTAATGGCGAAGATAGAAAGAGTGAATGGAATTGGCAAAATCGCTCAGTGTTTGTTGTCGGTGATGCTGACCAGTCAATTTACTCTTTTAGAATGGCAGACTTTACCATATTGCTAGAGTTTCAGAATGATTTTGGTGATGGGTTACCAGATGCAGATACCAGAACAATGGTGAAATTAGAAGAAAACTATCGCTCTTGTGAAAATATTCTGCAAGCGGCTAATGAACTGATTGAGAATAATACTCAACGGATTGATAAAGTTCTGAGACCGACGCGGGGCGCAGGTGAGCAAATTTATTGTCACAAAGCAGATAATGAACTAGATGAAGCCGCGTTTATCATCGATCAAATTCGCTCTTTAGAATATCAAAACCCCGAAATAAACTGGGGCAGTTTTGCCATACTTTATCGGACAAACGCCCAATCGCGACCTTTTGAAGAACTTTTAGTGAAATATCAAATCCCTTACACAGTTGTGGGGGGAATGAGATTTTACGATCGCAAAGAAATTAAAGATGTTATAGCTTATTTAAGAGCGATCGCAAATCCTGCAGATACTGTGAGTTTGTTACGAGTTATCAATACTCCCCGGCGTGGTATCGGTAAAACCACAATTGATGCTTTGATTAACGCCTCCCAGCAATTAGGGACAACTCTCTGGGAAATATTGTCAGACGATACTTCAGTTAATACCTTAGCGGGACGAGGTGCGAAATCGGTCAAAGGCTTTGCCGAAATGATTAGCCGTTGGCAAGGCGAAATCGGTACCATGCCAGCAGCAGAGATTGTTCAAGGTATATTAGAAGACTCTGGTTATGTGCAAGACTTGCTCAGTCAGGGTACAGACGAATCCCAAGATAGAATCCAAAACGTCCAAGAACTTTACAACGCTGTATTGCAATTCCAAGAAGAAAACGAAGATGCTACCCTACAAGGATTTTTGCAAAGTACTGCCCTGAGTTCCGATTTAGATAATTTAAAAGAAGGCAAAACAGCAGTTTCTTTGATGACTTTGCACGCTTCTAAAGGGTTAGAATTTCCCGTAGTCTTTTTGGTGGGATTGGAACAGGGACTATTCCCTGGCTACCGTTCCCTCAGCGATCCTGCATCTTTAGAAGAAGAACGCCGCCTGTGTTATGTGGGAATTACCCGCGCCCAAGAGAGGTTATATTTATCACACGCTCGTGAACGCAGGCTTTACGGTTCGCGTGAACCTGCAGTGCGATCGCAATTTTTGGACGAATTACCAGAAGAATTATTAGCTAATGGTCGCAGAGGTCGTCAAAACTATACTAAACCCTCTGTTGCTACCAATGGTAATGGTAAACAGAATTGGCAAGTAGGCGATCGCGTTTTACATAAATCTTTTGGAGTGGGTGAAATCACCCATGTATTTGGGGATGGGCACAAGCTTTCTGTAGCTATTAAATTTGCGAATTTGGGACAAAAAATTATTGACCCCAGAGTAGCGCAGTTACAAAAAGTAGATGATTGATCCTCTCTGAACTAAAACCTACAGAGATTCTTGGTTTCACAAATCTAATTAGATTTACTTAATGAATAGTCTCTAAAGTAATGTGACGAATGAGGCCAAGACAGCTTATAGATATGCTTTTAGCGCGCATATCTAGAGTAAGGTTATACCAAATCAAATGATGTTTGATTTGGTGTAAAATTGCTGCTCCCGAAATCGCTAATAGACACCGATGTGTCCTTTTATAGCCATTAGTTGAACCCACAATGAACCCGTTTTTACTAAGACACGGTAGTGGACTGACACAGCTAATTTGGTGCAATAGCAAAAATTCATTTCATCCGCATACCCTGCGGGTTCGCTGAAAGCGTTCTCGTAAGAGTAGCCGATGCGCGTCTATGAGACCTCCACAAAAAGAAATGCCCAATTGTCATTGCGAATGTAGCGTTCGCGTAGCGTCCCGTTCGCGTAGCGTCTCCGTCAGGAGAAGGGAAGCGAAATGAAGCAACCGCAAAATATTGGGATTGCTTCACTACACTCCGTTTCGCTCGCAATGACAGCTTTTGGATCAATCATTCTGTGGAGTTCTCTATATCGGCGTTTATCTGCGGTTCATTTCATCAAATCTAATGCCTCATTTTAAGCGTGTCAGTCCAGTAGGCGACAATCTGTTTAGTGCAGATATCTCTTAAACTTGTTCTTCCTCACTGATGAGCCGATCTAAGCGATCATTAGCATCTTTTGCTAATCGTAACCAAGGCACACTAGAGACAATCCCTTCTACGATTGTGATTGATCCCTCTGGCAAATTTCCTGAAAGTGACAATCCAACACCAACTAAGCTCACAATACCGCACATTGCACTCATCACCCAGGCTAAGTTAAAGCTCCATCTAGCCTGCCGCAAACGCTCTTGAGTCACATTCATTTTAGTTTTGATTTGCTGGCTGGAGTTGGAATCAGTCAAAGAAACTGAAATTTGAGTACTGCTTGACAATTGTTTTTGGTTGTTGTTCGATATCATGGTGTTAATTCCTTGAAATGAGATTCATGACAAAATTTGCTAGTACTGACCGTGAATCAGTACTAGCGGATATGAGTGAGTCCAAGTGTTACCCAGTACTGACCGTGAATCAGTACTGGGTAACACTTATATCACTTTGAAGTAGGGAACAACTTTTAAAGTGAGGAGTACTGTTAGCTATCAATTGACCAAAAACTAGATGAAGCGTGGTTTCTAAGATAACAGTACAATCTTTACCTGTTGGCAATACCTATGCATTGCGTTGTGAGGCGAGTTTGTCGGGGCGTGAAATGGAACTCGTAATATCTTAACGGACATAGCTTAAACCCTGAATACTAGGTAGAAATGATGTCTGATGCTGCTGATGAGTTGGGTAGATGTGTTTTTAAGCTAATTTGACGATTTTTGGCTAAGGATTTGACCTCCATAAAAGTACATTTGTTCCAAGGTTCTAATTAGAACATCATACGTCTCACAATTCCTCAACCTCATATTGTCATCATTTTACACGCTTATTCAGTAAAATCATCTAGTTTAGGAATTAAAATGAAATATATAAAAACTTTGCGTGGTAGCCATAAAATCTTCTCATACAAAGGTTTTTGGCTAAATTGGCTGTAATTCAAATAGTTTAGAGTACTAACTATCTTCCGCGAAATTACTTAATTTCGCAAAATTTTTTAATTCTAGTTAATCACTTGTAAAAGTGATTTTTAATAAATATTGCAAGTACTTCATCTAAATTAAGCTGCTCATCTCAATTAACCTCAACACTAACTATGGTGACTTTTGCCTTAGCTGATGTCGTGTCGTCACCCATGAAAATTAAATTAGGTGTGGTGTAAGGATTGGGATAGCCAGCAGGTGGTGTAAAGCCTGTGTATTGTCGTAAATTACCTTTGAGAATTGGTGTGGTACTTCCGTCAACAAATAGTTGATAACTAGCATCTTTGACGGATAGCTTATATGTTTTCGCTGCAGCTTTAGTGTCATACAACACATTTTCCCCACGAGTAAAGCCAACATTTTGCGCCCAAATACTATCTTGCCAGAAGCCCAGTTCTAAACCATAGGGTTGTGATTCACCACCTAGCTTGTTGCTAATGACAATGATGCTGAAGCCAGCGCGATTTGTGGAACTGTGGCTTTCAGAGTTAATTTGTACCTTAAACGTCAGAGTGTAGCCTTTGCTACGATCCAAAATAATTGGTGATGAGCGGAAATAACCAGCATAATTGGCGTTAGTGCCGATGCTATCGAGAATCGTACCTTGTTTAGTGGCGATCGCAGAAGGAATAGGGATGGCAAAACTGTTGAGATATAACCATCCTTGTTGAGCAGGTGTTTGGTTAGGAATAGATAAGCCATTGTATAGAACAGCAGCACTGGCAGAATTCGCGCCTATCAGCAAAGCAAAACCAGTACTTAAAGTAGCGACTAAAGGAGTTTTGATCATAGGGACTAGAGGCTAGAGATTAGAGAATATAGATTCTTATGATGTACCTTGTCAGCAAGAGAGGCTAGATAGAAGGGGTGAACGAAATTTTGTGTGGGATTTCTGGCTAAGTATCCAAAAAATGACTCTCCACACTCCCCACACTCCCCACACCTCCCACACCTCCCACACCTTTTTTCGCTCACCCAGATAGAAGAGCTAGAATCATGCTTATAAAGGTATTAATACTGTAGTGCTGTCCCAATACTGCTCAGTTAAAGATTTTCAACTCTTAATTTGGTTTTGGGAAAAGGTGTACCCCTGCGCTTAAGCAAGCTACGCGTAGCGTCTGTGCAGGAGAAAGGGTAAAGGTTAAAGGTTTTTTCTTGCCCCTTTTCCCCTTTTCCCCTTTTCCCCTTCCCCTTTTGCCCTTAACCGACAAGTATTAAGTGCTGTCCCTGAGAACCTTGTTTAAATTATACAAGTATAAATTTAACTGGTTGTGGCTTTAGTATTTACTTAAGCAAAAGTTGCTGACTAAATCCGGGACTTTTTGAAAAAGTCCCAGATTAAATTTCCCTAAAGTCAAGTCATATTCACGCTTACAGATGATTTATATGTTCCAGAGAGTTTTTTGAGTTGATATGAGCAGCTAATGTAAGAGAATTACAAATCCTGGAAAATCTGCTGAGGCTTGTTAGGACTTGATTAGAGTAGGATTTCAGTTAAGTACTCATGCTGGGTCTTATGTCTAAACTATTGCCATGCGCCTTAGCCGCAGTTGCCTTTCTCATCACATCTACTAATCAACCTAGCACCACACTGGCCGGAACCTGCGCCTCTAAATGTGGCCCGCATCCCATTCAATTTACTCCCGGCCAAAATATCCGATTAGAAGTTGTAAATAGAACATCCGGTTTCGTAAAACTCGAAAGAATTCAAGGAACCGAGCCAATTCCTCTACGACCAGGACAAGAACTGCAATTTATGCAGGAAGAAGATAGACAAGCAATTATGTCTCTCGTATTTTGGCATGAAATGGGATTGCCACTACAAGCAGTAGTTTCTAAACCGAACTTTGGGACATTACGCTTAGAACTCCGCCCTGGTAAGCTTAACCCAGGCGATCGCTCTCTCTATCTGCTGAACGATGGTCATGTCAGCGTCTATTGATTAAAAAACAGTTGGTTAAATTTACGTATAAAATTTAACCAATTTTAATTATTTTATTGTAGAGCTTGCTGAACAGAAAATATTTTCGCTACCCTACCTCTAAGCTGTATTACATTCAACCGAGAACTGCTATATTTGTAGCGGCTTGAAAGGGATAATGATCTTAGTTCACCCAACTTTGCCTCTAAAAGCCAAAATAAAGTATGAAGGTAATGTTCACCGCGAATGTATCCGATCAGGTTACGATCTTGTCACACTTCCCTGTTTGAAAAGTCATATCCAGAATTTTCTGGTTAAAATAGTATATCTGTTCTACTCAACTCCAATCTTATACAATCCTGAAATCCATATATTTTAGAGGCAGGAATGGCTATCAATACCGATACTTCTGGCAAGCAAAAAGCGCTGAATATTGTACTCAACCAGATTGAGCGCAGCTTTGGTAAGGGAGCAATCATGCGCCTCGGGGATGCTACTCGGATGCGAGTAGAGACCATTTCCACTGGTGCACTCACCTTAGATCTCGCATTGGGTGGTGGTTTACCCAAGGGACGGGTGATTGAGATTTACGGGCCGGAAAGTTCCGGTAAAACAACAGTAGCGCTACATGCGATCGCTGAAGTGCAACGAGAAGGTGGTATTGCTGCCTTTGTGGATGCTGAACACGCCCTCGATCCTACCTATGCTGCGGCTTTAGGCGTAGATATTGAAAATCTTCTGGTTTCCCAACCCGACACTGGTGAAGCCGCATTAGAAATTGTCGATCAGCTTGTGCGCTCTGCTGCTGTTGACATTGTAGTCATTGACTCTGTAGCCGCATTAGTTCCTCGGGCAGAAATAGAAGGCGATATGGGTGATGCTCACGTTGGTCTTCAAGCTCGACTCATGAGCCAAGCTTTACGTAAAATTACTGGAAATATTGGTAAATCTGGTTGCACAGTAATTTTTATTAACCAACTACGGCAAAAAATCGGTGTTACCTACGGTAGCCCAGAAACTACCACTGGTGGTAATGCCTTAAAATTCTATGCTTCTGTACGCTTAGATATTCGCCGAATTCAAACCTTGAAAAAAGGTACAGATGAATTTGGTAACCGCGTTAAAGTGAAGGTAGCAAAAAATAAAGTAGCACCACCCTTTAGAATTGCAGAATTTGACATTATTTTTGGTAAGGGAGTTTCTACTATAGGTTGTCTTGTTGACCTTGCGGAAGAAACAGGCATCTTGCTCCGCAAAGGAGCTTGGTATAGCTACAATGGCGAAAATATTTCCCAAGGTAGAGACAACGCCATCAAATACTTAGAAGAAAAACCAGAATTTGCTGCACAAATTAAGCAGTTGGTACGTGAAAAGCTAGACAAAGGAGCTGTTGTTTCTGCTAACTCTGTAACCAAAGTCAGCGACGACGAGGAAGAGGAAGAAGTCGATTCAGACGAAGAATAACCATCTCAACAGGGCAGAAATGGGCAGGGCTAGAGGACAGAATCCCATACTAGGTTATTGTCGATTTTGAGCCAATTGCCAGGTATTTTCAAAATCTCTATCCCTGATCCCTTACCTGTTCTGCCAAGAAGATAACATTGCTGGCGATAGCCTGAAAATTAGCAATTTTCATCTCTGCTGTTATTAAGAAAAATTGTCAGGGTGCACAAATGTGCGCCCTTAACTGTGTAATTACAGCAGATTGCAAGTTGGTGATGTACAGATAATTGTAAGGGCATGGCAGTGCCATGCCCCGAAGCGTGTGCCTTATTTATCTGAAATACGCTGTAATTTATTAAAAACCTAATTTTATGGAAAATTAAAATGATATTAACTATCCATAAAGCAAGAATTTGGAATTTTCGAGATTTGATGATGAGCCAATTGTTGGCTGAAAAAACGCTCTAAGATTTCAGACTTATCTTCTAGAGTGACGTGAGTATGCTGATATTTAAAATTATTCATTAAGCTTGAATCGTCACTTATATGGAAAGCATGATTCAATTTTTGAATAGGAAATTCTTGTTGCTCACTGGCTGGGCTAAAGATTTTTTTAGGATTGTCATCTACACCTTGAACAAGGTGCATCAATAATTCCACAGCGACTGTTGGTAGAGTACGGCAAGAATGATTAATAAAAAAATCAAAAGTAATCAGCCCTAGACGAATGCGATCGCCATCATGAAGTTTCCTAGCCTGAAAAACTTGTTCTCCATTTACAAATGAGCCATTGCTGCTTTTAAAATCAATTAAATAGAAGCCTCGATCGTGAATATATTGAATTGCTGCATGGCGTTCAGATAGATATTGGTCATCAATCGTGATACCACTACTACTATCTCGACCTATAGTCCAAATTTGCTGTGACTGGTGTAAACTTTGTGTTTGATTATCACAAAGATTAGTAACGATATAAACAACCGAATCATTCACTACGCCTTGTATATAAAGAGGTTGCATTGCTAGAAACGATTCTTGAGCAATGTTCTCGATCTGGATAATTTCATCTAAAAGACTGCTATGTTGTTCATATAACTTGAGGAATACCTGAAACAGATTTAATCGTCTTTCTAATTCTTTATCTTGTAACTCAACTCTCATAGATGAGCCTTTTGCTTTCCAGAAATGTAAATTACTGATTTCGGTCATTAATTTGAATTTTCAGCCTAATATCAGGAATAATGGTTAAATTATAGCAAAACCTGAATCTAGTCTATTTTATTCGACAAACACACAACTTTTCATCTGTTTTTATCTGATCTATGCCGATAAAACAGAATTTTGCTATTAATATGCTGCAGTTTTATTGCAGATATCTGCTAAAACGCTTAAGCAGCAAGAACTATCAAATTTTGCATCTCAATGTAAAAATTCCCTTCATCTAAGCATTCATAAATTTTAGTAAAAGTGTTGAGTACAAATATTGTAACTGTTTATTTTTTATTGTAAATTATTTTTCTTTATTTGTCATATATAGGAATAAAATTTGCTTCATTAGCTGACTCATTCAGGTTATAAATTGTTAATAGACAGTAGAGAATCCAAAAAATAAGGAGGTGTGTTAAGCATTTTCAAAAAATCAATGCTAATCCACTCTCAGACATATATATATGTTGTTATAAAAATCCTAAATAACAAAATTACGCTATTGACATAATGCGTTAAAATGCATATATAACGCAATACATGAACGCTTTATTATATTACTTTCAACTAGAATACCTACGTAATCCCAAAATAAATTGGAAAATATAGAGTAATTATTGCTATTAGTTTTATTTCTAATTATTGAACTATATAGGCATAGAGATATTTAATTTTAGAAATACTTTTTGTATGATGCTTGATGGCTGTGGCATCACATAGCAATCTCAGCATTTACCGCTATATTCTCAGGAGTAATACCAATTTTTATCATGAATTCCGCAAGAATTGCGGCTTGAGATGTTGAAGCTATTGCTATATTTTAGCTAATTAGTATGGCACACCTTAAATATACTTAAATTTTCTCACTTATCGACAGAGATATAGCTTGCGATTACATTTATGAAAGTTAAATTACATTTGCAATTTAAGCTGTAAGTCAGTTAATCAATCATTATTCCTGCTATATATCTGCATATTTGTAGTGCTACAGATAATTCAAAATAAGTAAATTTACTAATACTAGTATTCCCACTAGACTACTAGATGGTTAGCTACTAACACCTAAAAATTTTCAACTTTATATATAGCAATAATTCCGAGAAGTGTTTTTAAGTAGTTAACAATCAAAAACACTTGCCATAGTTAACATTACAGCAAACCTCTTTTCCCATTGGGACGTACAGTCATCCAGTTCGTCTTGGCTAGTATCAACTGCTCATCAGTAATTTTGGCACCAGTGAGAATAGCTCCACAAAGGTTAGCGCCTCTAAGATTAGCATTACTGAGATAAGCATGGCTGAGATCGGCACCTCGCAGATCTGCTCCTTCTAAATCAGCATTACTAAAGTAAGCTTTAGTCAAGTTAGCATCCCTAAGATTAGCATCAGTCAGACTAGCTCTACCAAAGTCGCTATTGTTGAGGTTAGCGCCTTGAAGATTAGTTTTCTGCAATTGAGCCGAATTAAAATTTGTCCCCGATAAATCAGCGCCTTGCAGGTTGAGCATACTTAAATTGTGGAGAGCAAAATCCCGCCTTCCCTTCAGATAGGCGGTGAGTAAATTCTGGGTAGTTAACTTACGTACCCCATTGGGATTGTGGTTTTGCGAACCATAACTGTTGTGGCTTTCAAAGTTGGTTGACTTAGCCATCATCGCTTTTGGACGCATTACCCCAGCATTGGCTGCATTTTCAGCTGTTTTAGCGCGTCTAGCTCGGATGGCTGCGGCTACCTGTGCTACTCCTGCACTACTAGCACTACCAGGTGGAGTACTACATAAAATAGCAGAATTTGCTATTTGGTTATGTACATGCTCTTTTGCTCCTACATCAGATTTAGCCAGCATTCCTTTCGCTAAACTTTCAATGTAGGGTTCCATTTGCAACCCTCTGAGGACTTCTTGCGCTGTTTTGTAGCGGTTGCGTACTGATACCTCTAACATTTTCCGCAAAACGCTTGTTAAATGGTCACTTACCTGTACAATTGACTCCCAGATCATTTCGCCAGTAGTGGGATTGTATTCTAAATCTTTAGGAGTTTTACCGCTCAGTAGATAAATACAAGTGACTCCCAATGCGTAGATATCACTGGCGTAGACAGGACGCATTGCCATTTGCTCTGGTGGCGCAAAACCAGGAGTACCAATTGCATAAGCAGTTAAGGCTGTTTGTTCTGATTGACCGCTTACGCCTTGGGTGACTTGGTTTTTAACTGCACCAAAGTCGATCAGTACCATTCGAGCATCTTCGGTGCGGCGAATCAAATTTGCTGGTTTGATATCACGGTGAATTACCTTTTGCTCATGAATATATTGCAGCAATGGCAAAATTTCACTTAAGAACTGCTTGACTCCAGCTTCGCTAAAATTGCCGTTACGCTGAACTTCTTGTTGTAAAGTAGCGCCGCTAATGTATTCCTGAACTAAGTAAAATTGCTGATTATCTTCAAAATAGTCTAATAGCCTTGGTAACTGAGGATGATTGCCAATCTTACCTAAGGTTTTGGCTTCTCGCTCAAACAGTTCTCGCGCCATCTGCAAAACATGTGGTGCAGTGGCTGTGGGACGCAGCTGCTTGATTACACAACTCGGTTCTCCTGGTAAGCCTTCATCGTAGGCTAAGAAAGTTGCGCCAAAGCCACCTTGACCTAATGGTTTAAGTACTCGATAGCGATCGCATAAAAGTAACTTTGAGCCACAAGACTGACACCTTTGGCTATAGGCCAGATTTTCTGGATGGGGACAGGTAGGATTTAAGCAGTAGCTCATGCATTCTCAACTCGCTGCACGAATAATAATAAATAGCGTTACACTCTGACCCCATTATGGTGATGGAAATTTCACTTATGCCAGGTAATTTTCGCGGGAAATGCCTTGAAGACTTCCTAAAGTTTAGGGAAAGCAGACTGCATCCCATCGTAAATACACTGTCATGGATTTTACGGAAAGTTAAATGCAGTGGATGAGCTATCTTTTTAGCTAATTTACCAATCTAAAAATCTGCTTTTTGTTTAACTTGCTATAAAATTCAAGATTTTTCAGCAATTAGAAAAGATTCCTATACCATACCTTGCAGCTGATTGATTTGCATTTGCATTTTTTCGCGTAATGTTTGCGCTTGTTGATAAACTATTGCTCGCTCTTTGTTTTCACCATCAATAACATTTTGCTCGACAGGTTGAATAAAATAACGCAGACGAGTTTTTACTGCCCAAACACCCATTGAAGGAAATAGTAGCAATAGCAGCATTAAAGGTGATAAAGGCAAAAATGGTAATTTGAATAGGCTTTGTAATTTTTTGAGATTCCTTGTCCAAGGATGCAAAGATTCATTGCCAATGCAAATAACTGGGACAATGGGAACTTGATAGCGATCGCTCAACTGCATAAAACTCACATCAAATTTTTCCAGTTGATAACGTCTATGCCAACCCTTCTGCGGCCCGCGTAAACCTTCAGGTGCGTATAAAATGATTTTACGCTGCTGTATAGCCCCTTCAAAATCATTTAACTTGGCACGTACACCACCTAACACTCTTGACCATCCAGGCGGTAACCACCAAATTACCCAAGGATGTTCAAATAATGATAGTCCTGCTAAAGGTTGTACTGTCCATCCTTTTTCCTGACTTAATAAATAAGCCAAAGTGATAAAGTCCCAAGGAAAAGACATACCTGCATGATTCATTGCCACAATTAACGGCTCTGTTGATGGCAAATTTTCTAATTGTTGCAATTCGCCTTGAAAGTAATATTTAACAATAGGAGCCAGGATTTCGTCACGAAAAGCTTGTTGATATTTTGGTTCAAATTCACCAATTTCTTTACGTGGTGCTCGAAAACCAAGACGCAGCCAACGACTCAGCATTGCTAAATAAAATCCACCAGGCAATAAAAATAATAAATATTCCCACCAATTCCAACCATCTGGATCGGTATGGTAGTGTTGCCAGTGGCGATTAAATAAAATTAACCAACCAGGGGGATACCATAAACAAAACCAGTCAAACCAGCTAAATTTATAGCTCTCTAATGATGGTGTTTCTATATCAATATTGAGGATGCTTTCACAGTCTTGATTGCTCACAACTGTTGTGTAAATTCTCTAATAATTGGTTAACATATAGCAATCCGTTTAGGAGTCGTGAAATAAAGGAGTTGAGGTAGAAAACAGGGAATCGGAAATGGGGATCAGGAAAGAAAGATTTACAAATGTACTTTGTTCTTTCACGAATAATTTAGGACTTGCTATACATTATTTTAGCTTTTAATATTTTTGATTCGCATCCTACCACAGGCGGAAAATATCGTAAACTGATAATTGATTTTTTAGCTGAAACTTTGTTAAGTGACTGGACGTACCACACGAATTAGTTTTCCTTGCAAAGATTCTTCTGCTATCACAGCCTTATGTATCCGTGTGGCAAACTGCTCCCAATGACGATTGTTGGTACAAACAATAATGCCGAAGTGTTGATCATCACGACGATGCAACCGGATGAAATCATCTCTATTTATAGTTAATATCGAGCGTTCTTGACTTATGGCAAATGCCAAAACTTCCTCATCAGGTATACCTTGATCTGCATTTCCTGCTTCTTGAACTGTCAAAACATCATGCCCTAAACTACGTAATAATTCGACAACTGGAAACGGAAATTGCTCATCTGCGTAAAACCGTGCCATCGACTAGGCTACCTCATTACGCTCAATAGCCAAGTCAATTTCATCGGAGTGAGTTTCTGCATACGCCCAAGCATTAGCTAAATCTGTAGCTGTAATAGTTGGATAGCTACTCAAAAGGTCAGCATCACTATATCCAAGATGACGAGCTTCTACAAGTACCCAGACGGGAATACGAGTTTTCGCAATGCGTGCTTCTCCACCACAGACTCTAGGAGTTTTCTCAATTCCTAGCCAATTACTTCCAAGACTTTGAGCAAGTAACTGTATAGCCTGCACTTTTTCACCAGCACTGAGGGCAAGAAGTTGTTGTTCTAACTCTTTGAGTTTCACGAATGTCAATCCTCTGATGTTTGATCAAGCTACATTTATAATTTTATTCCACCCATAGCGATGAGAGAGACAAACCCAAACACCAATCAGATTCAATCAACGGTAATCTTAGAATACATAT
Source organism: Tolypothrix sp. PCC 7601 (assembly GCF_025677855.1). Lineage (NCBI taxonomy): Bacteria > Bacillati > Cyanobacteriota > Cyanophyceae > Nostocales > Tolypothrichaceae > Tolypothrix > Tolypothrix sp. PCC 7601. Next base: position 4,139,458 of record NZ_CP064879.1, on the reverse strand, counting down.
TCTGAAGCTAGATTTCGCGGTGACTACTACACGCACTCAGGCTCAGGCTAGGAAATGAGAGGGGAATTTTCACGTCTAATCCACTCATCCACTAATCTAAAATTCAAAATTGATATGGCTCCTTTACCAGACTACCGTCCTAAACAATTGTCCGTAGGCCCTTTAGAAGCAGAAATTTTGCAGATCATCTGGGAACTGGGTTCAGCTACAGTGAAGGATGTACACGATCGCATTCTCTCTGACCCGAACCGGGAGTTAGCTTATACCTCTGTCACCACCGTTCTCCGCCGCCTAACTGATAAAGGTTGGCTAGCCTGCGACAAAAAAGGACGGGCATTTTATTGGCGACCATTGCTGACAAAGCAACAAGCTGAGATGATTAAAGCCCATGAACAATTACAGCGATTTTTGGCAGTGGGTAATCCCGATGTTATTGCTGCTTTTGCCGATAGTCTTGATGAAGCCAGCAGCAATCAAATAGAAGCGATCGCAAAACGCATTCAAGCCGCACGTCAAGCCAGGGAGGGGAAATGATACATTTAATCATGATTTTGACTGCTTTGGCAGTTGCTTGGTGGTTAAGATGCTCATGGAATCAACCCCAAGATAATTGGAGTTTGCGGTGGCGGCGATCGCTATTTTTATTCCTCTTCCCGCCTTTGCTACTATTTATGACTGCGATCGCTGTGCTATGCATGGGGCCTCAAGGCAAAATGGGGGGAATGTATACAGGTTGGGGCAGTTATATCTTAGCGTTTAGCTATCTTGCAATTTTTAGTGTTTTATGCATTAAACACGCCTACCAAGGATGGCAGTCTGTAAAATCTGCCCGTAATTATCCTTTAGTACCTTTGGGTGACAGAAACCTCCGACTGCTCAACACAGAGGCACTCTTCGCAGGTCAAATTGGTTTTTGGCACCCCGAATTAGTTATCAGTGAAGGATTACTGCAAACGCTATCACCAGAGCATTTAGAAACAGTATTGGCACATGAGCAAGGGCATTACCATTACCGAGACACCTTCTGGTTTTTCTGGTTGGGTTGGGTACGTTCCTGCACCGCTTGGTTGCCTAATACAGAAGCATTGTGGGAAGAACTGCTAGTTTTGCGTGAACTCCGGGCTGATGGTTACGCCGCATCCCAAGTTGACCCCTTGCTGCTAGCAGAATCACTGTTGTTAGTAGTCAGTAGTACTCCAGTATTATCAGAAGTATGCTGTGCGGCTTTAGGTTCACCAGGAACAGGCGATCGCTTAGAACAAAGAATCGAAGCACTATTAGCACCACCGGAGCCAATCCCAACAGCGCAATTGTGGATCTGCCCTAGCTTACTCCTAGCATTTCTACCATTAGTTACTGTAATATTTCATACTTAATGCAGTTAATGGGTCAAGAGTACCCGAAAACGATATTCGGGTACTGAAAATACAAAGGCGCGGAGAATGATATAACTAACACAGCCGACAAACTCGCTAAATACCAGCAACTTAAAAAACCTCAGTAAAATTTTAGCGACTTCCAGAAATTAAATTACCCAATTTTGAGAGCGAAGATCATTATCATAGTTTTCCTCTCTGTTTCTCTGCTTACACAGCTATAAAATATTTGTTGATTTGGAAGCCCTTATTCATCTTCCTAGTCCCCAACCCCCAATCCCTAATCCCTAATCCCTAATCCCTAATCCCTAATCCCCAATCTCCAATCCTGATACCAAAACTACGAAATCTCAAACCATGCCACTATAGATAAAAGAGCGTCAAATTGAGTAAGCAAGAGGAAGACTAAAGAACGCTGTGCAGATCACATTTTTAGGGACAAGTTCTGGTGTACCCACAAGAGCGCGTAATGTTTCTAGTGTTGCCCTCAGATTACCCCAAAGGGCAGAACTGTGGTTATTCGATTGTGGTGAAGGTACTCAGCATCAGCTTTTGCGGAGTGAACTGAAAATTAGCCAACTATCCCGAATTTTTATTACCCATATGCACGGCGACCACATCTTTGGTTTGATGGGACTGCTTGCTAGTTGTGGTTTGGCTGGAAACGTGCAACGAGTTGATCTCTATGGCCCGCCAGGGTTAAATGAATATATCCAAGCATCCTTACGTTACTCTTACACGCACTTTTCCTACCCTGTCAAAGTTCACGCCATCCGTCCAGGGGTAATTTATGAAGATGATGAGTTCACAGTTACCTGTGGCCCTTTGCATCATCGCATTACAAGTTTTGGCTACCGAGTTGCAGAAAAAGACCGCGCCGGACGCTTTGATGTTGATAAAGCCAAGGAATTACAAATACCGCCAGGACGAGTTTATGGTCAACTCAAGCGCGGTGAAGTAGTAACTCTCAACGATGGGCGAGTAATAGATGGTAAAGACCTGTGCGGCCCTACCGAAATTGGACGCAAAATTGCTTATTGTACAGACACAGTTTTTTGTGAAGGTGCAGTGGAATTAGCGCAGGATGCAGATGTGTTAATTCACGAAGCAACTTTTGCTCATCAAGATGCAGACATGGCTTTTCAAAGGTTGCATTCCACCACCACAATGGCAGCACAAACCGCTTTAGCTGCTCAAGCACATCGCCTGATCATGACTCATTTTAGCCCCCGTTATGCACCAGGTAATGTTATAGAGTTGAAAGATTTACTGAAAGAAGCTAGAGCAATTTTCCCCAATACAGATATGGCTCATGATTTCATGATTTATGACGTACCTAGACGACGGGAGTTAGAGTTAACCGAAGCCAGCGTATAAGTAAAAGTAGGGTGTGTTACGCCGCAGGCTAACGCACCATCAAGATTTCTGCACATTGTAACTAATAAGGGGAAAAAGGGGAATGGGAAAAGGGAAAGAAAAAACCTTTAACCTTTAACCTTTTCCCCAATTTTACTTTGCCTCGCATAACTGATTAATTAATCTCACCCAATCATTAAAATTATCATTTACTATTAAATTCTTATTTGTAGAATCCACTCCTTCAGCGCCTATAGTAGTAGCAATTACAGGTAACCCAGCCGCCAGCATTTCCAGTGTCTTCAGCTTAATTCCAGCACCCTCAAGTAAAGGTACAATACCAATTTTAGCTTGCTCAAAATATGGCGTAGGGTCTTCTACAAATCCAGTTACAATAATTTGCTTGCTTGCTAATGCTAAAACTTTTGCTGAAGGTTTAGCACCAACAATATAAAGTTTAAAATTTGTGTCTTTTTCTAGCAAATAGCCAAAACACTTATTTACAAAATTTAGAATAGCTTGTTCATTTTCCGGTCTATCCATTGCTGCCCAAAAAAGCAGACTTTTATGCTCAATTTTTGCATTATCACGCTTAATTTGGGAGAAAAATTTATTAATTTTTGGCTGATTAATAAGAATTTTTGTTTCATGAATAGCAAATAAAGAAGTTAAAATATCACGGTCTTTTTTAGATAAAACCCAGATTTCCTTAGCTGCGGAATATAGATTTTTTTCATATTGGAATAATTTTGCAGCTTCTATCCCTAAAATATAATTCTTTTCAGCCTTACGTAAAAATGATTGAAAAATTAAATCATGTACGCTAATGATAGTTTTTGTAGCTGGTGAATTAATAAATGGCTGCATATATTGCAGATAAACTGCTGCATGAGGATATTCAAAATGAACTACATCATAAGTGTAAGTTTGCAACAATTGCAGGAGTTGTTTTGCTACTATATTTCGCCATCGCGTAGAAAATTTTAAAGGGATATGCAAATGAGTTAAACAACTAATCACTTTATCCCATCGTTTTAAAGAATAAGCATAAAGATTATTACCAACAAGCGAAGCTAAGTCAGTAGCAGCAGTAATTTCAGCTTGATTAGCAATAACTACAACATCCACAGTTGCGCCAGCATGAATATAGTCTTCTAAATGTCTCAAAGCTATTTTTTGCCCAGCTTGAGGATAGTAATTTGTAGGTGCATGGGCAGAAATAAATAAAATTCTAGTCATAAATTAACTACCATTGACCATATTCATCGGAAATAGGATTTTTAATAAATTTATTGAGTATTTTTTTGAGTTTTCTAGCTAACGGTGGTTTCAAAAAATATCGCGCCGGAATTGCAAAAATCTCATTAAAAATCCATGCTATATACGCTAGTAGACGTTGCTTGTTGAAAGTGCTATCTAAATTAACAGATGCTTTTTGACTAATTATCCAAGACTCTTTAATTAATTTCGCTCTATCCCAATGTTTAGTAGAAGAACTCATCCCATTCAGTGAATAAGCAGCCAAGGGAATATTGATAAAATGAAACTTGAGTTTGGCTAAATATAACCGTAAAATTAAATCATAATCTGCTGTAATTTTGTATTGCAAATCGTATAAACCTACTAAATCGTAGGCTGTCTTTTTAATAAAACAGCTAGGATGGTTTAAAGTAAACCTAATGGGTAATTTATCTAAACTGCCAGGCATAAAGGTAGCAATAAAATTACCAGAGAAATAATTATCTACAGGCGCATAAATTATATCAATATCTGGATTTTGCAAAAATTCTGATTCTACTAACTTAATAGCCTTGTCGTGATACCAATCATCAGAGTTAATAATGCCAATAATATCGCCTGTCGCTAGACTCACTCCCTTATTCATAGCATCATAAGGGCCATTATCAGATTCAGAAATAAATATATCTATAGAATCTGCATATTTTTGAATAAATTCGCAGGTTTTATCTGTAGAACCACCATCAATAATGATATATTCAATTGCTGAGTCATGTTTTTGAGAAATTACGCTTAAAATTGTTTTTTCGATAGTTTTTTCTGAATTAAAACTGGGCGTGATAATAGAAAATTTCAGCGACATTGTAATTTATCAATACTCAAGATTGTTGAATAAGATAATTTTATTAGATTTTTGAGTTTCTACTGACATCGCCAAGATACTGATAAATAGTAATGGTGCGACTCCCTGCAGTCCAGTATGTAGAAATAAGCAGAAGAATAGGTAAGAGAAAATAAATTTTAAATTTTCTTGAGTACAGTAGCCACTGATAACTTTTAACAAAACGAAGAAATAAAGTATTCCCAGGGGAATACCAGTATATGCAATTACTTCTAAAAATGAGTTATGGATAATCGCCCCTATCGGTCTAAATACAGATTCGTAGTTTTCTCCGTAGCCTTTTAAGGCTAAATTTAAATCGTTAACATAAGAATTAATTAAAAACCGATTCGCCTCAAATCTCACTAAATTAGATTTGTCATTAAAAGACAAGAGACGACTTGCACCTGTGTCATAAATAAAGCCAACTTCTACTTGGTTTAAAAAGAATTCTCCGACCAGTAAACCAAATAAATTAGCCAAGAGAAAAATCAGAGAAAAATGAATTTTACTAAATATCTTAAATAAAGGCTTTTCTAAAAGAGCTAGTAGGAAAAATATACACAATGTCAGAAAATAATTGCGGCTCAGGAACAATACTGTAGAAACTAAAGCTAAAATTATTCCTGGTTTAAATTTAATTTTGACACATAAATAGAAAAACAAGAGCATGAATAAGCCAGAAACATTCGGGTCGCCATTGCTTAAAGCAACTCTTTGGCTATTATCAAACTCTAAACGCCTATAGCTTAACATTTGGTAAATCATCGATGCTAGGGACACCCAAGATAAACCTACTAAATAGCTTCTTTTGATAGGAATATAAGGGCTACCACTAAAGCAAATTGCCGTGAGGCAGATAGGTAAACTATATCGAAATAGCTGATAGCTAGAAAAATTGAAGATAGTTACTACTAAAACCAAACAGACAACGATAATATCACCAATGAGTAACTTACTTTTGTAATAACCTAGTTGTAAAATTAAAATAATTGTGAGTATAGGTAAACAAAACCTAGCGTATGGCAGTTTTAGGTCATAGGGAATGAGATATAAGACTGCTATGCTGTAAAGAATCAAGCTGTAGAAAAAATAATTTGTTTCTCCTTTGGAGACGTTGGTGTTGATATTCAAGGTTTCCTCTTCAGTATTTGAGTTCAACATAGCGTTTCCTAATCTGCTGAGGTAGAAATTTATCTGTGTTTATCCTCCTATTCTTCACGAATTTAGAAATCGCTAATAGCAGTCAGCCCTAAATTCCTGACTCCGAATTTATGAGTATTTCTCTAAACAAATTAGAATAGCGTTGTGCTTGCAAATCTTGGGAAAATTCTTGTTCAACTTTTTCACGGGCGCGTTGTCTGAGTTTTTGTAAGCGATCGCCATCTGACAATACCCAAACAATACCACGTGCCAAGCTCTCTATTTCCAGGGGTTGAGCTAAGTAGCCATTTTGTTGGTGTTCTATCATATCGGACATCCCGCCGATGTTAAAAGCAATGCAAGGAGTACCACAACTGAGAGACTCCATCACTGTATTTGGTAAGTTATCTTGCACAGATGGGGCAATAAATACATCTGCGGCGGCATAAACTAGCGCCAAGGTAATATCATCGTTGAGATTGCCTAAATCATGGCATTTAAAGCCGATATTTTTCGCGTTATCGGGTGAAGAGGAACCAAAAATTACCAGTTCTATATTGTCTTGATATCCAGCTTGTACCAACTTTTCTAATGCTGACAACAACAAATTAAATCCTTTTCTGGGATGATTAGTTGCAGCTGCACCAAATAGCACTAATTGCTTATCTTGGGGTAGATTCAGCCATTCTCGTGCTATTTCTCGGTTTAACGGTTTATATCTTTGAATATCTAAACCATTGGGAATCACTTCTATACGAAAGTCCCGCAATAGAGAACTTTTCTTAGCACAATCAGCTAGCCACATACTTGGTGTGACAATTGTACAATTTTGCGGCTGCCAAGTTTTAGCTTTGCGTTGCCATACCCACCGCGATAAATCCTGCTGTTTCTGACTTTGCAGTTGTACGCAAGCACCACAAGAGTTGAGGTAGCGATCGCAATCCAAGCTATAATAACAGCCGCCTGTAAATACAGACATATCATGCAAAGTCCAAACTACAGGCTGAGTAAATCTCGCCACACTTTCAATTTGCAGATAACCACAAGCCCAATGGATATTAATAATATCAGGAGATAGAGATTTAAGCTTAGGCTGAATTAAGTCAGGAAACCATTGTGGAGAAAAGCTTTCATCATGATTACCTGCATAAAACTTTAGGGGTAAGTTATCTAAAGTCGGCCGCATTTGGTTAAGCAATTTTTCTAGCTTATTCTGATAACTCATCACTGTGCGATCGCTGCTAGTTTTGTACTGTACTAGCATTTGAGAATCTATATTGATTTGTCTTAGCCCCTGATGCAGACGATACGCCGCGCGCGCCGCACCGCCATTAATATCAAAAGTGCTAAGAATTAAAGATTTCATTGGTATTTTAAGGGAACATATATAGAGTATTCAAATCCTGTTGCAACTATTAGATTTTTTGAGAGCAGAAAATGTAACTGTCGAAGATACCATGCTTTTGGTCGAGATAATTAGAAAAATCTACTTTCGTGGTAAATCCCATATTTTCTAATAATTCATAAATATCAATACCAAAAGTTCTATATGCCAAAATCTTGCCGCGAATTCTGTCCCCGTGATACTCTGGCGGCAGTAAATGAATATCTTCTTTACCAGAAGTATCGACTCTCACGATAGTTGCACAATCAAAGTTACAGGGGACGGTAAAAATATGGTAGCCACCTACTTTTAAAATTCGGTGTACTTCCCGCAAACCTCGTTCATGATTTCTGACATGTTCAAAGACATCTTCAGTAATCACAACATCAAAACTTTCATTATCAAAAGTTAAATTTTCTAAATCTTGACAAAATACCCCTGGACGGATTTCGGTTCCCGGTTTAACTTCGGGAGAGAACGTAGAACAAATATATGAATTTTGATGATTTAATATTTGATAAAATGCATCATCAACATCAGTGTTATATATAGTTAATGACTGGTTTTTAGCAACATCAGTTATTGTCGAGTTTGTTGGCAGCACTTCATTAATCAATATTTTAGCAACGTGCCTTTTCCGTGAGGAACTACGGCAGAAAGGGCAGTACATATTATTACGAACACTGAAAACATCAATACAGAGAAAAACTGTGGGACTACCACATATATTACATTTCCCAAATCTGTGGTTGCCTAAGTTTTGCATCACTTTTGCAACTGCATTGATAAATTTCATGTTGCTACCCCTAGTTATTGGGCTACGGCAGAAAGCATATTTTACACTATTCGCCTAATGACAATTTTCACGTTGAGGGCATACCCAACTTTAGATGCTTCTCCATTTATTGAGAATGTTAGCACAGAGACTGTTCAGCAAATTCCTCATCTTTTAATTAATAGATAAACTACACTGCCTAATAATTATTAAGTAAAAAATTTTACTTAGCAACTATCTTAATTTAGTAATAGACCAACTTATTTATACAGCTAAACTCAGTAAATTACGTTGTTAACTGGCATGATTTCGGGAGTAATGATATTGACATCTCTAATAGCAACCCAACATTTTGCTACAACAGTATTTGTGTAAAATAAAGTACACAAAATCTTACATTTTCAGAAAATTTGCGATTTTTCTCTCGTACAATTACGGCTGAAATAGTATAAAATCGTCATGCTACCTAATTTGATAAATACTAAATTAGTGAGAAAACGATCAAAATTACCAGGAATAGTTTACTGTAGAAATACTATAATTCTTGTGTCAATATTCCCAGTTGGTTGAAATTATACTCTCCATGAGTAAAATTATATGTATGTTGCATAACTGCTTGACAAAATTGAATACATATAATTTTTTACAATTTTTCAATTAACTATATAGCCAGATAGCGATATAAAAGAAACCAAATCTAGTTTTGCAATTAGATGCTAATTTATCTGCAAAAACTTTTCCAATTTAGCTTTAGGAGGGATGAAACAAAATAACCAATTATGGACATGAATTGTTAATTTATTCAGTGTTGATGGCGAGGTAATCGTCTTCACACACATAAAGGTGTTTATGGGAGTGTGTAGCTCATGACAGTTATCAACGAGCTTTCTTTTATCATTGTTTCTTGGAACTCGTCTCAGACCTTACGAGGTTCAATAGAGTCATGCCTGTCCACTATTCAAAAGTATTATCCACATACAGGCAAAATAGTAGTTTATGACAATGCTTCTGTTGATAATTGTCCGCAAATCCTCGATGAATTCAGTAGAAAATATCCCAAAAATTTTATCGGCATCAAAGGTCAGCAAAACTTAGGTTTCGCAAAAGGTAATAATAAAGCCGTTGAAGCTTCCCCCAGCAAAATCTATGTCTTAGTGAATCCAGATGTGACATTTAAGCCAGAGGTAATTACCCAATTAGCTGGAACCTTAAACTCAGCCAAAGATATTGCGATCGTTTGTCCACAGCTAGTTTATTTAGACCGTTCTGTGCAACCATCAATTCGCAGATTTCCCACCTTTACCTATTTATTTCTCAAGCAGTTATTGGGTGAAACTCTGCAAAGTATCTTACATCCATTTGATTATTATTATTCCCAGATGCCTCGTCCACAAAAACCAGTTGAAATTAACTGGGCAATAGGAGCATTTATGATGGTATCTGGAGAGTATATTGCCAAGTATGGTTTATTCGATGAACGTTTTTTCTTATATTTTGAAGATGTGAGTTTATGTTTAGATGCTTGGCAAAACGGGTATCGAGTTTTATTCCAACCAAAAGCATCTGCACTACATCTGTATCAACGTTCTAGTACTAGTTCTTTCTTTAACTATCTGAGGGTTGTACATATAATTTCAGCCCTCAAATTTTTTGCCAAATACAACCATTATCAAAAAAGATGGAAATTGGTGATTTGGCTGTTAAATATCAATGCCAAAATCAAGAATTATTTCAGGTTACTCATTGCAGTATTGACCCAAAGGCTGCAAAAAAAAGATTTTATATGTTAGGTAACCTAAGGTCAACAGGGGTGATTGTTGAGTTGTCAGCAATAAATTCTCGTCCCTAGCCCCGCAACCAAGAATAATTTATGCATGAGCTACCTAATTTATTTCAGAGAATGCTCGTAAAAACAAAATTTTGGCAGGAACATTATCTGATTCTCCAGTTGTTTCAGCCTTTGCGGTTAACTGCTGCGATCGCAGTACTATTCACTTTAATAGGAGCAGTACTTGAGGCTACTGGAATTGGTTTAGTAGCAGTTTTATTGCAAGGTTTAACTAATGCTAACCAGCCACCTTTACAAACGGGAATTGGTTGGTTTGATATTTGGTTTTTGGGAACCCAGGCTAGTGCATCTGAGCGTATCTATCGGATATCTGGCTTAATTTTATTTAATGTTTGGTTGCGGGGTGGATTCAGCTACTTGGGGCGTTATTACGCAAAATTTTGCGAAGTAAATTTAATAGATAGTTTGCGAAAAAAAATCTTTGAACAGTTTCAAAGTCTGAGCTTAAGTTACTATACAGAAAAACGCTCCGGAGAACTTTTTCAGACATTTTCTACTGAAGTGGGTGAAATTAGCTATGCCTTTAATGAAGTAATTAATTTTGTGAGCAAAAGCTGCATAATTTTGGCATATACTCTTGCCATGTTTATGATTTCATGGCAACTAACCTTAGCTACAGTCTTGTTATTTAGTTTACTAGCCGCAGGCGCAGCCAATTTAATTAAGCGAGTGCGTGCAGCTAGCGTAGAAATGACTGCGGCTGGTAGTGAGTTAGCATCCACAGCAGTGGAATTTGTCAGTGGGGTGCGAACTGTGCAAGCATTTTGGACTCAAGATTTTGAACGCAAACGCTTTGATCAAGTGGCTGGAAAAGTTACGAAAGCCTGGATGAAAACAACCTCAATTAGTGCAATGGTACAACCATTAGTTGAGGCATTGGCGACCACAATTTTAATTGCCATGATTATAGTAGCAGTCACGACACTCGTAGCTAGTGGAAAGCTCCATGTCGTCTTGTTACTAGCTTTTTTATTTGCTCTGTTTCGACTGTTACCAATTATTGCTCACATGAACAGTTCCTGGGGCATAATTGCTACTTATTATGGGTCATTGCGGAGTGTCAACGAGCTGTTAAGAACTGATAACAAGACTTACCAGAAAGATGGAGAATTGGAGTTTGCTGGTTTAAAACAAGCGATCGCATTTAACTGCGTAGATTTTAGCTATGACGATCGCAAGTTAGTTTTAGAAGATATCACGCTGACCATCAAACGCAATCAGATGTTGGCATTGGTGGGGGCTTCTGGTTCTGGGAAAACCACCCTAGCCGACTTACTGATGCGCTTTTACGATCCCACCAGAGGCAAGATTTTCATAGATGGCATCGACTTGCGGCAATTTCGCCTACAATCACTGCGATCGCGCATGGCGGTAGTCAGCCAAGATACTTTTATTTTTAATACCACCGTCAAAAATAACATCGCCTATGGTTTAGAAGCGGTAGACGAGGCAGAAATTGAAGAAGTAGCCAGACAAGCCAATGCCCTAGAATTTATTTTAGATTTGCCCCAAGGCTTTCAAACTAAACTAGGCGATCGCGGAGTTCGCTTATCGGGGGGACAACGCCAACGAATTGCGATCGCCCGCGCCCTCCTACGCAACCCCGAAATTTTGATTCTTGATGAGGCTACCAGCGCCCTAGATTCTGTTTCGGAACGCTTAATCCAAGACTCTCTAGAAAAGTTAGCAGTAGGTAGAACAGTAATTGCGATCGCTCATCGATTATCTACTATTTTTCGAGCTGACAAAATAGTCGTCCTCGAACAAGGTCATATCATCGAACAAGGTGGATACCAAGAACTTTTGCAACAGCGGGGCAAATTCTGGCAATACCATCAAATGCAATATGAGTTAGGTGTGAAGGATTAGGTGCTAAAGACTAGGAATAGTATTTTCATTTAACAAACACCAAACCCCAAACACCAAATGCCAGTCAATTTATGAATACTGCTGTTACCTTAATTATCTTTAATAAACCAGATACTACCGCCCAAGTTTTTGAGGTAATTCGGCAGATTAAACCTCTCAAGCTATTAGTAATTGCGGATGGCCCTCGTCAGCACCATCCTGAAGATATAGAAAATTGTGCTGCTGCTAGAAAAATTATTGAGCGCATTGATTGGGATTGTGAATTACTTCAGAAAATATCTGATATTAATTTGGGATGTAAAGAATCTATCTCCACAGGTTTAGACTGGGTTTTTCAGCAAGTAGAAACAGCAATTATTCTGGAGGATGATTGTTTACCTCATCCGACATTCTTTCCATATTGTGAAGAATTATTAGATAAATATCGTCATGATCAACGCATTATGACGATTTCTGGAAACAATTTTCAGTTTGGTCGCCGACGCACTGAAAATAGCTATTACTTTTCTCGCTATCCACTAATTTGGGGTTGGGCAACTTGGCGACGTGCATGGCAAAAGTACGACCGAGAAATGAAGAATTGGGTAGAAGTTAGAGATAATAATTGGCTGCAAGATATACTCAATGATGCCACTGCAGTAAAATACTGGAATCGACTTTTTGAAAAGTGTTACAAAGGCAATATTGATTCCTGGGCTTTTCGTTGGACTCTCACTTCTTGGCTAGAAAATGCTTTAACTATTTTGCCAAATGTCAATTTAGTTTCTAATATTGGATTTAGTCGCACAGCATCTAATACAAGAGATATTTATAGTCCATTTGCTAATCATCCTAGGGAAGCAATAAAATTTCCGCTCAAGCATCCAGAATTTATGATTCGTGATGTACAGGCCGATCAATTTACACAGCAAACTCAGTTTCGGACTAGTTTAATATCGACGCTGAAAAGCAAAATTAAAAAAAAACTGCCAAATTTCCGTTAATCTATTCGTCACAATCCCTTGCCAAAGCTCATCAAATAATTGGCAATCTTTGATGACTAAATAAGATTCTATTTCAATACTGCTCGGTTAAGGATTTTCAACTGGGAGTTTGGTTTGGGGAAAAGGTGACTGGGTAAGGGTTAAAGGTTTTTTCTTGCCCCTTTTCCCCTTCCCCTTTTGCCCTTAACCGACAAGTATTGGATTCTATTTTATATTCTTTGTTGTTGCCTTTCTCAGTAATCTATCCAGATGAGGAGGTGAGTTATTTCACAAATCAAATAGCATTGCAATGACAACAGAATTATCAGCATAAGTGATTTATGAATACTGCTGTTGCATTAACCATCTTTAATCAACCAGAAATTACAGCACAAGTTTTTGAGGTAATTCGTCAGGTTAAACCGCCAATTTTATTAGTGATTGCTGATGCACCTCGTCCCCAATATCAGGATGATTTCCATAAATGTGCCGCTTGTAAAAAACTGATTGAGCAAGTTGATTGGGATTGTAGAGTACTCACAAATTACTCCGAAGAAAATTTAGGCCCTAAAATACGTATTGCTACTGGTCTTAATTGGGTTTTTCAACAAGTAGAAGCTGCAATTATTCTGGAACATGATTGTTTACCTCACCCCACATTCTTCAGATTTTGTGAGGAACTATTAGATAAGTATCGTCATGATCAACGCATTATGACTATTTCCGGTAATAATTTTCAGTTTGGTGAACAACGTACTGAAAATAGCTATTACTTTTCTCGCTATCCCTTAATTTGGGGTTGGGCTACTTGGCAACGTGCATGGCAAAAGTACGATTTAGAAATGCAGCACTGGGTAGAAGCCAGAGATAGCAACTTACTAGAAAATATACTTGATGATTCTACCGCAGTGAAATATTGGACGAGAATTTTTCAAAGTTATTACCAAGGCAATATAGATACTTGGGATTATCCTTGGACATTTACATCTTGGCTACAAAATGGGTTAACTATTCTGCCCAATGTCAATTTAGTTTCTAATATTGGCTTTAGTCCTGAAGCTGCTAACACAAAAGATATTTACAGCCCTTTTGCAAACTATCCCACACAAGCAATGGAATTTCCGCTCAAACATCCGCATTTTATAGTTCGTCATACAAAAGCTGACCAATTTACCCAGCGAACTCAGTTTCATACTAGTCTTTCATTTAGACTGAAAAACAAATTTAAAAACCTGTTTTATAGAAACTTTCATATATTCGCCAAAAATTAATAAGTAGCTCAATATCTAAAAACATAAAATAGACTATTTGCGATTACGTCGCTTCTCCCCTTGGGAGACGCTGCGCTAACACTGCATTCCTCCTTACCATAGAGGAAAGCGTTCCGCCTACATAATGACATTTTTATGTTTAAAAGTGCTGAGTGCTAAGTAAAAATTACCTTGATACATTTAAGCTGCTTAATTGCTGGCTATTTGTCTACTGAAAATAATTATACTTTGAAATATTAATGTATCAAATTTAGCATTAAAAATATGGCAATAATTTTAATTTTTAGTGAGATAGAAATTATTAATCACAATCTTAATACGTACAATTATGGAAAATAATTTCTTTTGTCAATCAGGAATCATTTATCATAAGATTGCGTCTATACTGTCATAAAAATTCACTCCTAATAGATTTTCTGGCAATCTTCCTGATTTATTATTACGAGATTAGAGGACTTTTATAGTGGCTAACACTAGTCTGAATCAAGGACAAATGCTCATTAACTCTCCACAAAACGCGGTTGACATCAAACAACTTACGACAATTCTGTTTCACCGACGTTATCTGATATTGGGTATTTCCTGTGCAGTGATGTCAGTTGCGAGTATCCTTGCTCTCATTGCCAAACCAACTTACCAAAGCTCTATGCAAATACTGGTAAGTTCCAACCTATATGAAGGAGTACGCTCAAGTAATGTTCAGGGAAATCCAGAAAGCGAGTTTACAGATCCCAATTTTCAAGTAGTTGACTATACCGCTCAACTGAAACTGATGATGAGTACTAAGCTCATCCAAAAAGCTGTAGACTTGCTGCGTCCAACTTATCGAGATATTACCTTAGAAGATATTAAAGGCAAAAAAGAAAAAGGTGAAAAACCTCCTTTAGAAGTAGCGCAAATCGAGGGTGGTTCGGGTATTAATAAAATCCCTAGTCAGGTATTTGAAGTAACTTTCAAAGATAAAGATCCAATTAAAGCCCAAAAAGTTTTACAAGCACTACAAAATGTTTATCAAGATTACAACATAGAACAACAAAATGAGCGATTACACAAAGGACTTTCTTTTGTGAATGCGCGCCTCCCAGAAATTAAAAAAGAAGTCAGCCAATCAGAAAAAAATTTAGAAGCATTTCGTCGGCAGCATAATTTATTAGATCCAGAAGTTCAAAGCAAAATTCTTTTGGAATCTCTAGCTGATATTCAAAAACAGTTAGAAACTACTCGTGCTCAACTTCAAGATAATAGAGCGCGTCAAGCTAACCTAGAGCGAAAAATGGCTGCTTCCTCTCAAAATGCCATTATTTCCTCACGATTAAGCCAATCAACACGCTACCAAGGGCTACTAAATGAGATTCAAAAGACTGAATTGGCTCTAGCGCAGCAGCGACTACGTTATACAGAAAATTCTCCCGTTATCCAAAATCTGACACAGCAACGTCAAAGTCTACTAGCACTCTTACGCCAAGAAGCGGGAAGATCGGTAGGAGAAAAAGGGCAAAATGTAGCAAATACCCGCCAACCGCTATTAACTCAAGGGCAAATGGTAGGCGTTGACTTGAAGCTAGTAGAAGAGGTGATTCAGGTACAAACAACTTCATTAGGGCTAATTGCCAATGAAAAAAGTTTAGTTGAATCCGAACAACGGCTACGTTCTGAACTGAGTAAATACCCTGCCCTCATAGCCCAGTACAATCGTCTCCTACCAGAGGTGGAAACAAATCGCAAAACACTTGAGCAACTACTGCAAGCACAACAATCTTTAGGCTTAAAAATTGCTCAAGGCGGATTTGATTGGCAAGTTTTAGAAGCGCCCGATAAAGGCATGTATATGGGTAGCGGCAGAGTATTTCTCTTAGGTGGAGGAATAATTATTGGGCCGATTTTAGGGATAGTAGCAGCCCTCATTTGGGAAATGTTTCATGATGTCATCTATTCTGCCAGAGAATTACAACGCTTAACAAATTTAAGACTATTAGGAACAGTGCCAGGGCTAGGGGGACGTGCGAGAAAACGTTTAGCTAAACTACCTTGGGATAAGCAAGATAGAGCAGTTCCTTTAGTATTAGAAAGTAATCCCAGATTGCCATATCATGAAAATTTAGATATGGTCTATCAAAACATTCAAATAGCAAGATATCCCCAGCTTTTCCAATCGCTAATGTTGACTTCAACACTAGCAGGTGAAGGCAAAACAACTTTGTCTTTAGGGTTAGCTGTTAGTGCTGCTCATATGCATCGTCGGGTATTATTAATTGATGCTAACTTGCATAATCCTAGCTTGCACAAGATTTTAGAATTGCCAAATGATTGGGGCTTATCTCTATTATTAGAGGAAGAAGCTAATACCCCAGTCGCTGATTATATCCAACCAATTCATCCTGATATTGATGTTTTGACTGCTGGCCCCACACCAGAGGATACAGTCAAACTACTCAGTTCAGACCGGATGAAAGAGTTAATAGAATTGTTTGAGCAAACTTACGATTTAGTTTTAATAGATGCTCCAGCAATTTTAGACAATGTTGATGCCAGAATCGTTGCATCTGTATGCAGTGGAATTGTATTAGTAGGGCGTATTGGTCAGATTACCCAAAGTGAACTCATTCAAGCTAGAGAAATTTTGAGTAGGTTGAATTTGATTGGGATTATTGCTAATGATGCGAAGGATGCGCCAAGGGTTTAGGAATTGGGGATGGGGTAATGGGGAAAACACCAAACCCCTATGCTGCGGTAAACCTAGATTCTGTACACACCGCTTTTAAAGGTTTATCCCAATGTTCAATGGGTATTTGGGGTAAATAGGCGAAATCAAATAAAATGCCGATAGTTGGCTTGTTTTGCCATGCTGGTGAACTGAGGAGGCGATCATAATATCCGCCGCCATAGCCTAAACGGTAACCTTGATAATCGCAAGCAACGCTGGGGACAAGTATTAAATCTACCTCATCTGGATCTATTGGGGGTGTATCCGGGCGGGGTTCAATAATGCCATAGGTGCCAATTGCTACAGCATCTTTGGGAGTCCAACTATGCCAAAACATAGATTTACCAACGCAGCGCGGAAATCCCCAACGGTATTGCGGATGAGCAAATAGCAAACTAATATCGGGTTCTTGGCGAAAACTAAAATATGCCAGTATAGTTTTTGCTTGCGTAAAGAGGACAGAGGTTTGGAGTTGCTGACAGATGCGATCGCTTTTTTCTCTCCATTCTGTCATTGACATTGATTGACGTTTTTTTAAGAGAGTCCGACGTAGTTCCGTTTTTGCTGGAATGTCCACACTTTGAAGTTGTTGCTGGATTTGGGAAAATTGAGATGATGTCACAAAACAAACACGTAGGGCATACGCCCTACGTTCTAGATAGTTTTGGATATTGGGTTTCAACCCCTTACCCACAATAAATTGCTGGTATATTTTGGGTTAGTGTGGGTAATTATAGATTCATTATTTACTAAATGCTGCTAATTAAGTTATGCAGCATGTTGGCGGTACCATGCAATGGTATTCTTTAACCCTTGCTCAAAGCTAACTTGGGCTGTGAAATTAAAAGCTTGCTTTGCCCTTTCGGTATCCAAACAACGACGAGGTTGACCGTTGGGTTTGTCTGTTTCCCAAACAATTTCCCCGTCAAACTCCATCAATTCGCAAATCAGATTAATTAAATCCCGAATGGAGATTTCATAACCTGTGCCCAGGTTAACTGGTTCCGAGTCATTGTAGAATTGAGTACCCATAACAATGCCCCGTGCAGCATCTTCAGAATAGAGAAACTCACGGGTAGGACTACCATCACCCCAAACAGGTAGTTGCTTGTCGCCTTTGATTTGGGCTTCGTGGACTTTGCGAATTAAGGCTGGAATCACATGAGAACTTCCGGGGTCAAAGTTATCTTCTGGCCCGTATAAATTTACAGGTAGCAGGTAAACACCATTAAAGTTGTACTGCTGGCGGTAAGATTGCAGTTGAACTAAAAGGGCTTTCTTGGCTACTCCGTAGGGAGCATTGGTTTCTTCAGGATAGCCATTCCAAAGGTCATCTTCTTTAAAAGGCACTGGGGTAAATTTGGGATAAGCGCAGATCGTGCCAACACAGACGAATTTTTCTACTCCAGCTTGATAGGCTGCATGAATTAACTGGGTTCCCATAATCAAGTTGTCGTAGAACAACTCGGCGGGTTTTTCGCGGTTGAGGCCGATACCACCGACGTGCGCTGCTAAGTGGATGACGATATCTTGCTGATCGACTACACGTTGGTTGTTTTCCCAGACCCGTAGATCGCAATCACGCGATCGCGGTACTGTAATTTTTTGAAGATCTGCTCCTGCTTGACACAGCTGATCTACCACCTGACGACCTAGGAAACCCGACCCACCAGTGACGAGAATCCGTTTATTTTTTAATTCTAAGGCAGCCATATTTTTATCCTCAGCGACAGTTGAAATCAAAAGTGGAGCGCACCCAGTTGTTGACGAACAGTCGCAATATCATGGGGTACTGACGAACCATTGCCATTGGGAGAAGTGATACCTAATGCTTGGAGGTCTGCTTCTACCATTAATGCTACAAGTCCCTCAAAGGTAACTGATGGTGTCCAACCCAACTTTTGCCGTGCTTTGGTAGCATCACCAATTAATAACTCTACTTCCGCAGGGCGAAGATAGCGCTCATCAAACTCTACATAATCTTCCCATCGGAGATTTACATAACGAAATGCTAGCTCTAAAAATTCACGTACTGAGTGGGTTTCACCAGTAGCAATTACATAATCATCTGGTTGCTCTTTCTGCAACATTAGCCACATGGCTTTTACATAATCCTTGGCATAGCCCCAATCCCGTTTGGCATCAAGGTTACCCATATAAAGTTTTTTCTGTTTACCTGCAACAATTTGAGCAACGGCTCTGGTAATTTTACGGGTTACAAAAGTTTCGCCCCGCCGAGGTGATTCGTGGTTAAAAAGTATGCCATTACAAGCAAACAAAGAGTAAGATTCACGATAATTTACTGTTTGCCAGTGGGCATAAACTTTAGCACAAGCATAAGGACTACGGGGATAAAAAGGTGTGGTCTCGCTCTGAGGTACAGCTTGTACTAAACCATACATCTCCGAAGAACCAGCTTGGTAAAAGCGCACCTCAATTCCAGTACGCTGTTGGTAATCCCGAATGGCTTCCAACAAACGCAGTGTTCCCATACCTACTGCATCTACTGTGTATTCTGGTGAATCAAAGCTGACTCTGACATGGGATTGCGCGCCAAGGTTATAAATTTCTACTGGCTGTACTTCTTCTAAAATTCGGCGTAGGGTTGTCCCATCTGTCAAATCACCATAGTGAAGAAACAACCGCACCCCTTCTTTGTGAGGGTCTTCGTAAATGTGATCGATGCGGTCTGTGTTAAAGGTAGAAGTCCGGCGAATAATACCATGTACCTCGTAACCTTGCTCTAGCAAAAACTCACTCAGATATGAACCATCTTGACCAGTAATACCGGTAATTAATGCTCTTTTCTGCTGCGTCATGCTTAGGGATTCCTTTGTATATTTTGAGTAAAATAGTTACAGACTAACTGATACAAGCTAGCAGTTAATTGCTAAATTGCCTAATGGGAAACTACTAAATTCTGATTTAGCACGTAAATTTGTCTGTAAATGTATGTACTTAATTTATTAAGAATGTTAAGTAGTTTTACTAATTGAAGCTGAAAATTTTTACTTTTGTGTCTAAAGTTGCAAAAAATCTTTACCAAAACTTTATATAAACGAGAATTTTATTAAATATAAGTAAATTTCCTCTGGGGGCAGGAGCTGCCCCACAGAATATACTCTTAAGTATCGTTTCAGTAAGCCCCGTTATTTTTAGGCATAATGACAACATCAACTGTTTTCAAAATTATCCAGAGGTCGAGCCAAAAATTTCTAAATTTTACATAGTGTAAGTCTATTTGAACTCGCCTTGGATAAGGAATGTCATTGCGCCCAGAGACTTGCCATAACCCAGTGATTCCCGGTCGGATAGTTAAAATCTGATCGATATGACAACCGTATTTAGGAAGTTCTTCCGCTACTAAGGGTCGCGGCCCGACAACACTCATATCCCCTTTTAAGACATTCCAGAATTGGGGAAATTCATCTAAGCTAGTAATTCGCAAAAACCGCCCAATTTTTGTAATGCGGGGGTCTTGTTTTAGCTTAAAACTGCTCT
Source organism: Tolypothrix sp. PCC 7601 (assembly GCF_025677855.1). NCBI lineage: Bacteria > Bacillati > Cyanobacteriota > Cyanophyceae > Nostocales > Tolypothrichaceae > Tolypothrix > Tolypothrix sp. PCC 7601. Next base: position 4,119,149 of record NZ_CP064879.1, on the reverse strand, counting down.
CAAATTCTTGCCGCATCTGGGGGGATGTCTCCATCATTTGTACGAGCATTTCATCGGCATTGCTTACCATCGTGCGGAACTTAATACAATTAAAGGGTTTGTAGTTTTTACCAACCCTTTCCTGGACATAAAAAATCGGGCCTTCTGAACTCAAAGCGATCAGTAAGGCCAAGATTAAGTAAACCGGGAAAAATAAAATCAAAACCAACAACGAAAACACAATATCAAACAGTCGCTTGGCAAACTCTCCGTTTAAACCTTGAAAAGACAAACCTTTAGGTTTTAACCTAGGAGCCTTTTTCTGTTGACCACGTTTTGAGAAAGTACGACCAGACGCATTAGCATCTTGCCGTAGGCCTCGCTTGCCGGAGAGGAGTGAGCTCTGGGCAGTCATCATACTCCTTAACAATCCACACCACACATAGTCCCAATCTTAAAGCTAAAAGTAGGTGCTTCTGGGTTTAAATTTCCAAAAGCCTACAAAACAATTCAAAAAATCCTGACCATCACTCCCATGAAGGCGTTTTTTTGCTGCATCGCTCTACAAAATCTAGATAGCGATCGCCAAAAACCCGCCGAGAAAATTTACTAGCATGTGTTCGCAAATACTCAGGATTAAATTTGCCTTGATACATTTCAAACTTTTCTACTGCTGCTACTAAAGCAGCTTCTGTTTGTTCGTTAAATAAGATACCTGTTCCTGTATCGACCCAGGAATGAATATCTCTGACAGTTTCTAGTGCTCCCCCAGCACCGTAGGCAATGACTGGAGTCCCACAAGCTTGTGCTTCAACTAAGGCAATACCAAAATCTTCACAAGCTGCATACACAAATGCCTTGGCTTTGGCCATATATTTTGTTACTACATCATTCGGTTGCCATCCTAGTATTTGAATATTAGAATTTGCTATCTGGCGAAGATATTTCATTTGTGGCCCTGTACCAATTACTACCAATGGTTTTTTGAGCTGATTAAAAGCTTTGACAATTAAGGATACTTGTTTGTAACTCACTAAACGGGAAACTATTAGATAAAAATCTTCTTTGTCAGCCACAAATGGTAATTCTTCTACATTAACTGGCGGATAAATCACAGTTGATGTTCGCCGATAGCAGCGCCAAATTCGCCTGGCTGTATGCTGTGAATTGGCAATAAAATAATCAACGCGATTAGCTGTCAATACATCCCACTGACGCAAACGATGTAGTAAATATCGCGTTATCCATCCAGCTATACCATTCCCGACTTTGCTTTGTTGCAGATAATCAAAAGTTAAGTCCCAAGCATAACGCATGGGGCTGTGGCAATAACAAATATGTAATTGGTCGGGAGCAGTAATTACTCCTTTGGCGACAGCGTGGGATGAAGATAGAATTACGTCATATTGCCGCAAATCTAATTGTTCAATAGCCAGCGGTAACAAAGGTAAATATTTTTGTACACCATTGCGGGCATAGGGAAAGTTTTGCAGGAAAGTTGTGCCAATCTGACGTTGGTATAAATAACTTTCAGGATTTGTGGATTCAAAATTGATTAGCGCATATAAATCAGCATCTATATGCTCCAGAATTGCTTTTACAACTAATTCTGAACCGCCAGTGGCTTTAGGTGTCAGCCATTCATGAATCAGAGCATATTTTAAGGGCACAGCTAACGTGAATAAGTGGAAAATACTGAGGTAAATTAGTCAGATTAACCAAAAGGTTTTTCCTTGGGATTAAGGAAGAGAAAGCAATCCAGATGAAGTCGAAGACGCGATTCTCCAAAAACAGGTTCCAGAGCGATACTGTAACCTGATAACCTCAAATAGGGACTGGGGATTGGGGACTAGAGATTGGGGACTAGGGATTGGGGACTGGGGACTGGGACAACAGATTAAAGATGAGTTTTATAGTAGCCTCTAGCCCCTAAGCTTTAGCTCCTAAGTTCTAGCCTCTAACCCTTAGCTAGCCCCTGCATTATTAAAAGAGCTAAGAGGGGAATTCATGCGGATTTTGATTATAGGTGGTACTCGGTTCATTGGTGTTTATCTCACCCAACTGCTAGTAGAACAAGGACATGAGGTGGTGCTGTTCAATCGTGGTAATCGTCCTGCACCATCTTTACAGGGAGTAGGACAAATTATAGGCGATCGCACTGACGCTACGCAGTTAAAGGCGAAGTTATCACAGGAAAATTTTGATGTCATTTTTGACAATAATGGGCGGGAACTTGCTGATACTCAACCATTGGCAGAAATTTTTCAAGGCCGTGTACAACATTTTGTGTATATGAGTTCTGCTGGAGTATATCTCAAATCTGACCAAATGCCTCATGTGGAAGGTGATGCTGTAGATCCCAAAAGCCGTCATCGGGGTAAGCATGAAACAGAGGCTTACTTAGCTGAATTGGGAATACCTTTTACCTCAATTCGCCCCACCTATATTTATGGGCCGCGTAACTATAACGATTTGGAAAGCTGGTTTTTTGATAGAATTGTCCGCGATCGCCCTATTCCCATTCCGGGAAATGGCTTGTATATTACGCAGCTAGGTCACGTAAAGGATTTAGCAAGGGCTATGACTCAGGTTGTGGGTAATCAGCAGGCCATAGGGCAAATTTACAATGTATCAGGCGATCGCTTTGTCACTTTTGATGGTTTAGCCCGTGCTTGTGCACAAGCGGCTGGTAAATCCCCTGATGCAGTCAAAATTGTCCATTACGACCCGAAAAAGTTTGATTTTGGCAAGCGCAAAGCTTTTCCCATGCGGGGACAACATTTTTTTGCCTCGGTAAATAAGGCTCAGAGTGAATTAGGTTGGAAACCTGAATATGATTTAATTTCTGGGCTAAATGATTCATTGGAAAATGATTATTTAGTATCTGGACGAGACAAAGCAGAAATTGATTTTTCTGTAGATGAAGAAATTTTACAAGCTTTGTGACCCAGAGATAAACTACAAATCACATCAATAGTGCTGAGTGAAAAGTTCTGAGTTATCAGTTAAAAGATTGTACAATGTAAACTTTTAAAGTGCTGATTTCCTTTACTGAATGCGGTTTCCCACTTTTAACTCAGGACTCAGCACTTAGTACTCAACCTACGCGTCTTCTGATGCGAATTATTACAATATTGATGACATAAATATTTTCTACAATTATGCCTACTTTATTAGTTACCGGAGGAGCCGGATTTATTGGAGCGAATTTTATTCTCCAAGCAATCAAGTCACAATGGGCTAATGTAGTTAATTTAGATAAATTAACTTACGCTAGTAACCTTCAAACTTTAGCCGAAATAGCAATTAATCCTAACTATCATTTTATTCAAGGTGATATTGGTAATGTTGAGTTAGTCAGTTACCTTTTAGAAGAATATCAACCAGATGCAATTATTAATTTTGCAGCAGAAAGTCATGTTGATCGCTCAATACTTAGTCCTCATGACTTTATCCAAACTAATGTAGTCGGGACGTTTCAATTATTAGAAGCGAGTAGACTGTACTGGCAAAAACTTTCATCAACAAAACAACAGCAATTTCGATTTTTGCACGTCTCTACAGATGAAGTATACGGCTCTCTCCAGCCTCAAGATCCAGCTTTTCGGGAAGATACTCCCTATGCGCCTAATAGTCCCTATGCTGCATCAAAAGCTGCTTCTGACCATTTTGTGCGGGCTTATTATCACACCTATGGACTACCAACTTTAACAACTAATTGCTCAAATAATTACGGCCCGCGTCAGTTCCCAGAAAAACTGATTCCTTTAACTATCTTGAATGCTTTAGATAGTAAACCACTCCCTATATATGGAGATGGTCAAAATGTTCGTGACTGGCTTTATGTGATAGACCACTGTGAAGCTATTTATCTTGTATTACAGCAAGGTAAAGTAGGTGAAACTTATAATATTGGTGGTTTAAATGAACAAGCTAATTTAACAGTTGTAGAAAAAATTTGTGCAATTTTGGATGAGTTAGCGCCCAAATCTAACTTTCATCATTCTTCTCTAATTACTTTTGTTAAAGACCGTCCTGGACATGACCGGAGATATGCAATTGATTGTAGTAAAATCAGCCGTGATTTAGGTTGGCAACCTCAAGAAAACTTTGATAGTGGTTTATTAAAAACAGTCCAATGGTATCTCAATAACTGTGATTGGGTAAATCAAGTGCGTTCTGGTGATTACCAAAACTGGTTAAAACAAAACTATGAAAATAGAAAATTATAATTAGGTCGGCGAAATTAAATATAACTGGCGGAGGCTGTCATTAGTTATTTGTCATTTGTCATTAGTAACATCAGTTCAGTTTGGATAAAACCACAATCCAACATCTAAAATCTAAAATTATTATGAAAGGTATTATCTTAGCAGGTGGCTCTGGTACACGTCTTTATCCTCTGACATATGCTGTTAGTAAACAACTGATGCCAGTGTACGATAAGCCCATGATTTACTATCCCTTATCTGTATTAATGCTGGCAGGGATTCGGGAGATTTTAATTATTTCTACACCTAATGATTTACCATTATTTGAGAAAATCTTAAAAGATGGTAGCCAGTGGGGTCTGCAGTTTAGTTATGTCGCACAACCTCGTCCCGAAGGATTAGCTCAAGCGTTTATTTTAGGCAAAGATTTTATTGCTAACGAGCCAGTATGCTTAATTTTAGGTGATAACATTTTTTATGGGCATGGTTTAACAGAAGTTTTAGCTAGAGCTGCTAACCTGCAAGCAGGCGGATTAGTATTTGGGTATCAAGTAAAAGACCCCAGTCAATATGGAGTAATTGAATTTGATAGCAATGGACGGGCAATTAGTATAGAAGAAAAACCCTTAAGTCCCAAGTCTAAATATGCTGTTCCTGGGATATATTTTTATGATTCACAAGTAGGAGAAATTGCTGCTAATCTCAAACCTTCAGCCCGTAATGAATTAGAAATTACTGATTTGAATACAGTTTATTTGCAACAAAATCAACTGCAAGTAGAACTTTTGGGACGTGGATATGCTTGGCTAGATACAGGAACTCATGAATCACTACATCAGGCTGGTAACTTTATCCAAACACTAGAAGAAAGACAAGGTCTAAAAATAGCTTGTATTGAAGAAATTGCCTATCTTAAAGGATATATTGACTCAAACCAACTGCAACATTTAGCTGAACCGATGGCGAAGAGTAGTTATGGACGTTACTTGATGTCAATTTTAGAAAATGACCAAATTTATCCCACTATGGAGCAGCAAAATCAATTAGACAAATTAGATGATAGTATACCTATTGCTTCATACTATACGCCTTTATCTTTCAATAAATTTTCTGGTTAACTGAGGTGACGATAATGCAAATTACCAAGACAGAAATTCCTGATTTACTAGTCATAGAACCGCAATTATTTGGAGATGAGCGCGGTTTTTTTTATGAAAGCTATAACGAGAAAGTTTGGCGAGAAAAAGTAGGAATTAATGAGCATTTTGTCCAAGACAATCATTCTCGTTCTGGCAAAAATATCTTGCGTGGTTTGCATTATCAAATTCAGCAGCCTCAAGGTAAATTGGTGCGAGTAGTTCTAGGAAAAGTATTTGATGTAGCAGTAGATTTAAGAAAAAGCTCTAAAACTTTTGGTCAATGGGTAGCTACAGATTTAACAGCCGAAAATAAACGTCTGCTTTGGATACCACCAGGTTTTGCTCATGGCTTTTTAGTACTTTCTGAATATGCAGAATTTTTGTATAAAACTACAGAATATTACGCACCTCAACATGAACGCACTATTTTGTGGAATGACCCTGATTTAGCGATCGCCTGGCCAATTGCAGCCGAGCCAATTTTATCGGCTAAAGATAAAGCTGGTAAGTTGTTTCGAGACGCAGAGGTATATGCATGAGAATCTTATTGACGGGGGTAACTGGACAAGTCGGTTGGGAATTGCAACGCACCCTCATGACTTTAGGTGAAATCATAGCTGTAGAACGTAGCGCCAGTCATCCCAGTTTACAAATAGATTTAGCACAACCTGAAACGATTCGCCGCCTCATTAGAGATATCAAACCAGATTTAATTATCAATCCAGCAGCTTACACAGCAGTAGATAAAGCAGAATCAGAACCAGATTTAGCAATGGCAATTAATGGAATTGCACCAGGTATCATCGCTGAAGAAGCAAAGCGAATAGGTGCAGTTGTAATTCACTATTCCACAGATTATGTATTTGATGGCAATAAAACTACTGCATATACTGAGCAAGACCGACCAAATCCCCAAAATATATACGGTAAAACAAAACTAGTCGGAGAACAGGCGATCGCATCTGTTGGCGTACCGCATTTAATTTTACGTACAAGTTGGGTTTATAGCCGACGCGGAAAGAATTTTTTACTCACGATGTTAAGGCTAGCTCAAGAACGAGAAGAAATTCGAGTTGTGGAAGACCAAATTGGCGCACCTACATGGAGTCGCATGATTGCTGAAGCTACATCTCAAATTATTTCTCAAGGTTCACAAAATATATCTGAATTTTTAGCAGCTAAAGGTGGAATATATCATTTAACTGCCAGTGGTAAAACTAGCTGGTATGGATTTGCCAAAGCAATTTTTGAACTTGAGGATAAAAAAAGCGATCGCAAACTGCAAAGGTTGATTCCAATTCCCTCCCAAGAATATCCCACACCAGCCACCAGACCAGCTTATTCTTTATTAGATAGTCAAAAATTATCTGATAATTTTGGATTGGTTTTACCAGATTGGCAAAGGAGTTTAGAGTTAGTAATGGTTAAAAATAACAGCTAAATAGAGTTTTAGAATAATCATCAAGCAATTTGAAGCGTGCTAGGTTCAGGGATAGACTCACCTTCTGCTTGCCAACCTTCCAAGTACATTTCTATTACTTCCTCGCCATTACGAATTGCTTCCTCACGAGTTTTGCCGTGAGTACAAGGCATAATCACGCGATCAGCAAACTCTGGGATTGTTACTAGAAAAAGCTGATCTTCATCAGACCATTGAATAATCATGCTGTATCGACTCATCATAACTACTGGCTGAAATGCGATCGCAACTTACACAATAGTACAAGAACAGGCGATCGCTCTCACTTTAGTTATGCAACGCAAGCATTTTAAACGCTACCTACTGATATTCTGGGCGACAGTTTTAGCTGTCTGGGTAACTATCATTCCTGCTAGGATAGCGATCGCTTCTTACCAAGCTCCCATACCACAGGCAATTTTTGTCCTGGGAGGTAATTTAGAGCGGATGGAGTTTGCAGCTAAGTTTTGGCAGGTTCACCAGAATTTAAATATTTGGGTTTCTGATTTTGAATCTGGTCTTGATTTAAATCGCAGCATTTTAGAAAAATTTGGGGTTCCCAAAGAACGCTTACGTTTGGATGGCCGCGCTACAGATACAGTAACTAATTTCACGACACTGGTCGGAGATTTTGCTCGCCAGAAGTTACAGCATCTTTATCTGGTTACATCGGATTATCACATGAGACGAGCCAGAGCGATCGCAACTATTGTTTTAGGTAGCCGGGGAATTACAGTCACCCCAATCGCAGTACCTTCAAAATTATACCGAGCAGAATCACTGCAGCGAGTCTTGCGAGATTGCGCGCGATCGCTCTTGTGGATTTTTACTGGCAAAAGTGGGTCAAGTTTAAATCCTCACCTTGATAGGTAAAGTTTGGTAATGAGTAATGAGTAATGGGTAATGAGTAATGAGTAATGAGTAATGAGTAATGAGTAATGAGTAATGAGTAATGAGTAATGGGAATTTCTCCCTCATCTCCCTTGTCTCCCCAGTACCCAATCCCCAGTCCCCAATCCCCAACCTCACGATTTCACAGCCTGAACAGGTGGCATATTCAAATCTTTAGCTAAACCAACTGTTTTTAAACACCAAATAGCCCACCAAGTGATGTCAATTTCCCACCAGCGCCAGCCACACTTAACGACATGGGGATATGCATGATGATTGTTGTGCCATCCCTCGCCGTAGGTGAGAATAGCTGCCCACCAGAGATTACGGGAGTTATCGTTGATTTCAAAGGTGCGGTATCCCCACATATGGGTGACTGAGTTAATCAGCCAGGTTGTGTGCCAGAGAACAACGGCTCTGACAAATACGCCATACACGACAAAAGACCAACCACCCAATGCATACAGCAACAACGCTACTGGTAGTTGTAGTAATAAAAAGTTGCGATTTAGCCAGCGATAAAAGGAATCGCGTACTAAATCAGGTGCAAATCGCTGGTAGTAGTCATAATTGAAGAACTCTGCACGGGGATAGAAAATCCACATCATATGACTCCACCAAAAGCCTTTGCGGGCGGAGTAAGGATCTTTTTCCTCGTCTTCAGTATGAGCATGGTGCAAACGGTGTCCAGCCGCCCAAAAGATAGGCCCACCTTGTAATGATAGGGCACCTAAAATTGCGATCGCATATTCTAAAAATCTCGGCACTTTAAAGCTGCGATGGCTTAAAAGCCGATGATAGCCTAAGCAAACGCCAATACTACCAAATAACCAGTGTAGGAAAAGAGCAACGCCTACAGCAGACCAAGAAAAAAACCAGGGAGCCAAAAAAGCCAATGCATGAATAGCTCCAAAAAATAGCACACTCAGCCAATCAAGACGCAAAGGTTGGTCTTTCTCCGGCAAATTTTGTAAATTTAATCTCACGAATACTTTCCTCAACCACGAAATATAGGGGACTGGGGACTGGGGACTGGGGACTGGGGAGATAAGGGAGATGAGGGAGATGAGGGAGATGAGGGAGATGAGGGAGATGAGGGAGAAATTCCCATTACTCATTACTCATTACTCATTACTCATTACTCATTACCTATTACCCATTACCAATTACCAAATTTCTAAATACTGTAATCCAGCACTACCTCTTGTACTGCATCACTACGATGAGTATGTTCTGTGCTACCAACTTTATTTTGGCGAGTAATTAAATCGAAAATATGCTCGCCAACTACTGCTTTAACATCTGCTTCTAGCTCATGAACAAGATTTGCATTTAAAGTAAAAGCATGGTTTGCTTCGTCTACAATTTTAAGAATCATCGACTCATCTACAGGCAAAGAATTTAAAGCTTGACGGTATTGTTCTTTAAATATCCGCTTAGTTTCAGGGGTAGGAATTTGGTCAAATTCATAAATAGCAGTACCCTGAACCGTAGGTAAATCCATTGCTGAACGAGCAATTTTTCTCAATGCTTGCCCACCTGATAAATCTCCCAAATAGCGGGTATAGGAATGGGCAATCAACAACTCTGGTTGGGTATTTGCTACTTCATGAATGCAATCAACATATTCTTGAGTAGCCCTAGAAGGAACTATCAGCTTCCGCCAGTTTTCACCATAATAGAAAGCTAAATCTTTCTCTAAATTTGCTTGACGATTCAGTTCTGGGAAATACATTAAACCCACAAGTGGATGGTACTGATGGCGTTTTAATTCTGCTTCTAAAGCGCTGTAAATGAAGTAGAGATTCGCTAGGAATTTGCGAAAAAAGCTCTTTTCTACAATTCCTTGGAGAAAGCATTTCATAAACGCGGTATTTTCTGCACTGGTGTGAGAATGTTTAGTACCTTCTCGCAAGCGCATATCTAAATAGCTGCTCATAATAAATGCCCATGAAGAGAAAATTAGGACTTATATAAATTCGTAATTCGTAATACCCTGCGGGAAGCGCAAAGCGCTACGTAATTCGTAATTTGCAATTTAAAAAGTCCGATTTTATTGGGGAAATATTTTTCTTTCTTCCCCTGCTCCCTGCCCCTCTGCTTTTTTAGTTACAATTCCCTTAGCTAACAGTTTTACTCGCCCAATCTTGAGGTTGCAAAAAGATTTCGGTGAGTTGTGCTTCTGGTGAATCGGGTTCTGGTTGGTAGCAATATTCCCAGCGTGTGAGTGGTGGTAGGGACATTAATATAGATTCGGCCCTACCATCGGTTTGCAGCCCGAAAACGGTTCCTCTGTCGTACACCAAGTTAAATTCTACGTAACGACCGCGACGGTATAGTTGGAATTGGCGTTGGCGATCGCTATATTCAGTGTCTTGTCGTCGATTTACAATTGGCAAATAAGCAGGTAAAAATGCTTTACCGCAGCTTTGCACAAAGGCAAATAAATCTTCCCAATTACGTGTAACTTTTCCTACTTGCTGACTGTAGAGTGCGGCTGGAGTGTCTGTCTGGGAGGTCACATACAGGTTACCGCTACCATCTTGATAGTCAAAGAATATACCACCAATCCCTCTTTGTTCTTGGCGATGGCGCAAGTGGAAGTATTCATCACACCAGAGTTTGAAGACTGGATAATACTCTGGATGGTGTCGATCGCAAGCAGCTTTGTATGTTTGGTGAAAATGAATCGCATCCTCTGCAAAGGGATAGTAAGGTGTTAAATCTGCGCCGCCACCAAACCACCAAATTGGGCCTGCTTCAAAGTAGCGATAGTTGAGGTGTACCGTTGGTACGTAAGGATTGCGAGGATGCAGCACCATCGAGGTTCCAGTGGCAAAAAACTGATGTCCGGCTGCTTCTGGGCGTTGAGTCAAAATCGAAGGAGGTAAGGTATCGCCCCAAACTTCCGAAAAGTTGACACCACCTTGTTCAAACACTCGCCCTTCCCGAATCACACGGGTACGTCCTTCACCACCAGCTTTGCGTTCCCACCTGTCTTCATGAAATTTGGCTTCGCCATCCAGTTGTTCTAAGCCTCTGCAAATTTCATCTTGGATGTTTTGCATAAACTGCTTCACCCGTTCGCGTGAATCTGCGGGTGGTACGTTCGCTGCATTAACAGCAGGTGTTAGCACTACTGTGTGATTGATGGTTTCCTGAGAACGATTGTCTGAATGACGACCCATACTGAATCTCTCTTCAACTCTTAGTAAGCCTGATTACTTTCTTGAATTACTTTATAGTTATTGAGTTATTTTATTACAGGTCGGTTGAAAAACTTAACAAATGGAATGGGGAATGGGGAATTGGGCATTGGGCATTGGGCATTGGGCATTGGGCATTGGGTGTTTGCTATTTCCCCTCATCTCCCAGTACGGTGTGTTATGCCGTAGGCTAACGCACCGAGAGGTTTTGGCGGTGTTGGGTTACAGTGTGGTGCGTTGCGCTGCGCGACAACACACCCTACCAATTTCGAGTCCCCAGTCCCCAATCCCTAATCCCCAAATAAAGGATTGTAAATCTTTTACCCCCGGGGCTAGTCAAACAATTACACTTATCATAACTTGATAGTTATGTGATTGTTAAGCTAACTACCGGAGAACTCATGGTTAATACCTTATCCCAGTCTGCACCTAAAGAACCAAAGCAGGGAATTAAAACACCAAGCAAAGAAACCGTATTGACTCCCCGGTTTTACACTACAGATTTTGAAAAAGCCGCTAGTCTGGATCTCTCTGCTCAGGACACGGAGTTGCAGGCGATGCTAGCAGAAATGCGGGCAGATTACAATCGTCACCATTTTGTTAGGGATGAGACGTTTGCACAGTCTTGGGAACATATTGAACCAGAAGCACGCCAGTCGTTTATTGAGTATTTAGAACGTTCTTGTATTTCTGAGTTCTCTGGATTTTTGCTGTTTAAAGAACTTTCACGCAAGCTGAAAAATCGCAATCCTCTGTTGTCGGAAATGTTTAATTTGATGGCGCGTGATGAAGCGCGTCATGCGGGATTTTTGAATAAAGCTATGGGCGATTTTAAATTGTCGCTGGATTTGGCTGATATTACTAAAAGACGCACTTATACCTTTTTCCCAATTGAGTGGGTAATTTACACAGTTTATCTATCAGAAAAAATTGGCTATTGGCGTTACATTATTATTTATCGTCATTTGCAGAAGCACCCAGAAAACCAGTTTTATCCAATTTTCCGCTACTTTGAAAGTTGGTGTCAGGACGAAAACCGTCATGGGGATATATTCAAAGCTTTATTACGTTCCCAACCCCAATTATGGAAAACCTGGAAATCTAGATTGTGGAGTCGCTTTTTCTTGTTATCGGTATTTGCTACCCACACTTTAACAGTTCACGAACGGACAGGATTTTATCATTCATTAGGGCTTGATGCGAGAGAATTTGACCGCCAAGTTGTTTGCGAAACTAATGAAACTGCTGGACGTGCTTTTCCGGTGATGCTAAATACCGAACATCCCAAGTTTTTCTCGCGTTTGCATCGCTGCTCAGATTACAACTTAAAATTGGTGGAAATTGACCGCAGTTCTCAACCTAAATTTGTGAAATTAATTCGGAAAATCCCCTTTGTGACGGCTATTGTTTGGAATCTATTGCTGCTTTACTTGATTAAACCTATCGATACCGAAGCTTTGCGGGGACAAGTTTGTTAGATATAGCGGTTATCGGTTGAGTGCTATACATTCCGGAGGGCATGGCAGTGCCTATGCCCCTACAAGGGACGATATAATTTTGTATTGCATTTAAACCAGAAGCACTATATTTGAGGCGATCGCGCTTCCTCATTTCGGTAAAACAAGTTTACTCGTGCAACCCTATACTATGTAGAGATTGTTCCGCAGTCTCTACATTTTTTTACCTCTGAGCGATCGCACTTTCCCATCGTATTGAACTGCGATCGCGCTTCCTCATTTCGGTAAAACAAGTTTACTCGTGCAACCCTTTTTTACGTCTGAGCGATCGCACTTTCCCATCGTATTGAACTGCGATCGCAGTTTAGCATTTTCTAAAAGTAAGGTAGTAGGTAAATTATGAAGCGTTGGCAGCAATAGAGTTGTCATAGTAATTCTATGAAATCTTGTGAGTGACTATAGCGTATATCTTTTTCACCCCCGAAACCAACCACGAACCCAACGCCACAACCGCCGCCACCACCCCCAAAACCCACGCCGAGAAACTACAGGTGCTTTTGGTTGCGAAAGACGCTCAATTGCATTGTTGCAATCTTGCACATCAGCATCAAGTTTCATTGTCTGATATAGGTTACGCGCATTGCGATAAGCACCCAGCGCGTCTGCTTCTCGATTGGCGTTTTCCAAAGATAAACCTAAATTAAACCAGGTGTTTGCTTCCCCTTGAATATCGCCGATCTCCCTTTTGATATCCATTGACTGCTGGTAAAAATCAATCGCCTGTTGGTACTTTCCCAGGGACTTGTAAGCAATGCCCAAATTGCTTAAGGAATTACCTTCGCCATTGCGATCGCCAATTTCCCTAGCGATGGCTAAAGACTGTTGGTAAAACTCAATCACTCGTTGGTATTCTCCCAGAGAGTCGTAAGCATTACCCAAATTAGCTAAGGATTTGCCTTCAGTATTGCGATCGCCAATTTCCCTAGCAATGGCTAAAGACTGCTGATAGAACTCAATCGCCTGTTGGTACTGTGCCAAATAATTGTAAGCATTACCTAAATTCATTAAGGATAAGCCTTCAGTATTGCGATCGCCAATTTCCCTAGCAATGGCTAAAGACTGCTGGTAGAACTCAATCGCCTGTTGGTACTGTGCCAAATAGTTGTAAGCATTACCTAAATTCATTAAGGATAAGCCTTCAGTATTGCGATCGCTTATCTCCCTAGAAATTTCTAAAGACTGCTGCAAAAACTCAATTGCTCGTTGGTACTGCCCCAAGTAGTTGTAAGCATTACCCAAATTAGCTAAGGATTTGCCTTCAGTATTGCGATCGCTTATCTCCCTAGCAATGGTTAAAGACTGCTGGTAAAGATCAATCGCCTGTTGGTATTGTCCCAAATAGTTGTAAGCATTACCTAAATTCATTAAGGATAAGCCTTCAGTATTGCGATCGCTTATCTCCCTAGAAATTTCTAAAGACTGCTGCAAAAACTCAATCGCTCGTTGGTACTGCCCCAAGTAGTTGTAAGCGTTACCCAAATTAGCTAGGGATTTGCTTTGTAAATTATAATCGCCTATCTCCCCAGAAATTTCCAAAGACTGTTGGTAGAGCTCAATTGCCTGTTGGTGCTTTCCTAAATATAAGTAAGCATTACCTAAATTCATTAGTGATAAGCCTTCAGTATTGCGATCACCTATCTCCCCAGAAATTTTCCAACCCTGCTGGAAGAACTCAATCGCCCGTTGGTACTGCCCTAAGTAATTGTAAGCATTACCCAAATTTATTAAGGATAAGCCTTGTGTATTACGATTGCCAATCTCTGCAGAAATTTCCAAGGACTGCTGCAAAAACTCAATTGCTCGTTGGTAATGTCCCAGGGATAAGTAAGCATTACCTAAATTACCTAAGCATAAGCCTTGTGTCTTACGATCACCAATTTCCCTAGCGATGACTAAAGAATTGTGGGAAAACTCAATCGCCTGTTGGTACTGCCCCAAATAATTGTAAACATTACCCAAATTCATTCCCAAATTCATTAAGGATAAGCCTTCTACATAGTGATCGCCAATTTCTTTAGCGATATTCAAAGACTGCTCGAAAAACTCAATAGCCTGTAGGTGCTGCCCCAAGTCATTGTAAGCATTACCCAAATTCATTAAGGATTTGCCTTCGGTATAGCGATCGCCAATCTCCCTAGATATCGCCAAAGACTGCTGCAACAATTCAATCGCCTGTTGATATTCTTCCAGGGAGTAGTAAGCAAGACCCAAATTGTTTAAGGATTTGCCTTCAGTATTGCGATCGCCAATCTCCCTAGATATCGCCAAAGACTGCTGCAACAATTCAATCGCTTGTGAGTATTGTCCCTGGTACAAGTCAGCAAAACCCAAACTAGCTAAGGATTTGCCTTGTGAATTGCGATCACCAGTCTCCCTAGATATATTCAAAGACTGCTCAAAGAAATTTATCGCCCGTTGGTACTCTCCCAGGGATAAGTAAGCATTACCCAAATTCATTAAAGATAAGCCTTCAGTATAGCGATCGCCAATTTCCCTACCAATTTCCAAACCCTGCTGCAAAAACTCTATTGCCTGTTTGTACTGTCCCAGGTATAAGGAAGCATTACCTAAATTAGCTAAGGATTTGCCTTGTAAATTGAGATCGCCAGTCTCTCTAGCAATAACTAAAGACTGCTGAAAGAACTCAATCGCCTGTTGGTATTCTCCTAAGCATAAGTAAGTATTACCTAAATTGCCTAAGCATAAGCCTTCGTTATAGCGATCACCAATATCCCTAGCAATGGCTAAAGACTGCTGCAACAATTCAATCGCCTGTTTGTACTCTCCCAAGTAGTTATAAGCATTACCTAAATTCATTAGTGATAAGCCTTGTGAATTGCGATCACTCATCTCCTTTTTGATTTCCAAAGACTGCTGATAGAATTTAATCGCCTGATTGTAGTGTCCCAGGGAAGAGTAAGCATTACCTAAATTGTTTAGAGAATAACTTTCGCGATTGCGATCGCCAATTTCCTTCAATATCTCCAAAGACTGCTGGTAGTACTCAATGGCCCGTTGGTACTGTCCTAGACAAACATAAGCATTGCCTAAATTCCCCAAAGAAACAGCTTCGTCATTGCGATCGCCTATCTCCTTAGATATTTCCAAAGACTGCTGGTGGAACTCAATCGCCCGTTGGTACTGTCCCAGGGAGTTGTAAGCATTGCCTAATGAAGTGAGAGAAGCATCATATTTCCAATTTTTTCTATCGCCAATTTCTTCCCATTTACTTATCAACTGCCCATATAATTCTACTTTCTCTACATAATGACCCCGCAAAGTTAAAAAATCATCGCAAACTTGAAGTGCATCAAAGGCAGAGTTATAATTTTGCAACTGATAAAAGTGATGAACGATTTCTAAGTATTCTTTTACATCATCTTTTGTTGTCCAAGGCGGTTGTTTAGCAATTAAGCGATAATAATCAATGACTCGTTGATGCGCCTCTGTCTGATCGCCAGCTTTATACCGCACATAGTCTAACACCACAGGCTGAAACTCAAACCGCCGCTTACCATTGAGTTTTTCTACCAATAAAGAACGCTTAACAATATTCCTTAATTCTCCCTCAATCTCTGCTGCTGAATTTCCTGGCAACAACGCCACGGCTGCTGTACTATCAACTGCACCACGATAAACACTAATATTCAGCAGTAAAGCCTTTTGTAACTCATTCAATCTATTAAAACTGGCATCTAATACCAACACCATCCCCACATTTGTCCGATGATGCACACCTACTACTTGGGAATCTGTCAACAACTGCCGCAAATTCCCTAAACCTAAATCTGCTAATCTGCTTAAATCTGGGTCTTGGGGATATTCTTCTTTTAATAAATCAGCTACCAATCGCAACAGCAGGGGATGTCCATCTACTAATTCAACAAACTCGGCTAAATCTCCCCGAATTCCTAATGCTGTTAACAGTGCTACCCCTTCATCTACTTGCAAACCTTTCAAAGGTAGCCACTCAAAGCCTTTTAATTCTGGTCTTTCTCTAGTGGTGACTATTACCTTACTATTACCGCCAAATTCCATCCAAGCGTTGAAAAATTCGCCGTAGAATAGACTTCCCCATTGTCTATTCGGTTGTAATAAACTCTCCAGGTTGTCAATAATCAGTAAAAATTCACCACTGCGTAAACACCTCACCAGCGCTTCTACTAACTGCGCTTCTTCTTCTGGAACTGTAAAGCCAAATTCACGGAGTACTTGACGGGCTAAATCGCTAAAACTTGCCCCATTACTCACATCAGCCCAAAATCGTTTGGGGAAAGCTGCAATTTCCTCATAAATTTTCGCTGCCAGCATCGATTTACCCGCGCCACCGATGCCTTCTATGCCAATTAAAAAGGTATTGTTATCAGTTAACCACTGCTGTATTTGGGCAATTTCTGTTTTGCGTCCTTGCCAATAAGCCAAACTTTTCTGCGGGTTCCCAGCTTTGAGAACCCCAGGCGATTCTGCTTTGGTACTGCTTTCTAGCTGAACCAGAATTTGAACTTGTTCTGCTGTGAGATGAAAATTCTCAGTATCAACATGACCAATTTGAGTTAATTTACTCTCATCTTGGGCAGTTCCCTCTAAATTGATGATTTTTGCCTGATTGGGGTTTGGTTCTTCCACCATAGGGAATTGGCGCTGTTAAATAAAAAGATTAATCTCACGCATTCGACGCAGTCGTTCCTGCAGGGTAGACGCAAAGACGCAAAGTCAGGTGAAACTCCCCGTACCTTTGCGTTACCTTGCGCCTCTGTGCGTTTAAAAACTCACTTCGTTAGCTTCAATCTTCCCTACTTGCTTGACGCTGCTGTTGTCGTAAGCATTAGCACTGATGGCAATATTATCACCAGGTTTATCAGAAGATGCTTGCAAAATCTTGGCGATTTCCTCCGCCAGTGCTGTATCTGCATCCAAAATCTTCTTGATTTGCACTCGCAAGCTGGCTTGTAAATCCTCATCATCTGGATTTTGCGCCACATCCGCCGCCGCTTCTTTGGCTGCTTCCTTCGCCTCTACTTTGGGATGTAACTTAGCCCAAATAGCTTTCGCTTTATTCCACCCATCCTCACCAACTTTCTGCGATGCGCCTTCTATGGCTTTATTACCCACATTCAACAGAAATGGCAGACAAGGCGCGAGAAATTTAACAATTAAAGCTATATCCATACATTTACGCGGTTTAACCACTGTTATTTATACAATGGTATGTTAGCGCATTACGAAATAGGCATTTGTCATTTGTCATTGGTTACAGCAATGCTAGAAGCGCTACCAAAAGTGTTACCGCCAACTGGCAATCAAAACGATGGACTATACAGTTAATAGCAAGTCAAACCAGAAACCCTTAAAGGCAAGTCAAGAACTTGTCTCAAAAAAGAGCTAAGTTAAACACGCAAAATTAATTAAAGTCATTGGTTGCGTTCCTACCAATGCCCAATGCCCAATGCCCCATGCCCTTACTAATTAGCTTTCTGCTCGTTAGTTTGAGGAGATTTCAATTGCGGATATATATAGATAGCTGTCACTAAAGCAAACCCAACAGCAAAAGCCACTCCTAAAATTAACCAAAAATTGCGCGCAGGTTTCTGTGTAGCTGAATTAGTGGTGCGGCGTTGAAAAATTGTACTGCCATGTAGCACTGGTTCGCCATTAGGCGAAGATACAGGACGGGATTGAATTGTCCCTTCTGGCTCAGGCTGGGGTACAGGACGGTTTTGAAACATTGTCCGCTCTGGTGTAGGCGGGGTTACAGGCCTTGTTTGAAAAATTGTACCTTCTGGTTGATTGGATGCGATCGCTGTTTGTGGCGGCGTATTTGACTCTGCTTCACCGGGATGCTGCACCGGTTGCGGACGCAGAATGGTTTCTTCTTGTCCCCAGCTTGGTTCTGTGGGCTTTAGGGGACGCAGAATAGTTGGTTGATCTGCACCGGGATGTTGTACGGGTTGCGATCGCAAAATAGTCTCTTCTTGCCCCCAGATTGGTTCTGTTGGTTGCAAAGGACGCAGAATTGTCGGTTCTTCTCCACCCGGATGCTGCACGGGTTGCGGACGCAGAATGGTTTCTTCTTGTTCCCAGATTGGTTCTGTGGGTTGCAAAGGACGCAGAATTGTCGGTTCCTCTCCACCAGGATGTTGCACGGGTTGAAAGCGGAGAATGGTTTCTTCTTGGTCTTGCCCAGACAAAGGCACAGTCGGAGGTAAAGTATCTTCAAGTCGAGTTGGTTCTACAGGCTGGTGCGATCGCTCTATTGTTTTGTGCTTCACCACTGATTTTGGTACAGTAGGATGTAGCCCAATCTCTTCTTGATACTCGGCACTCACATACCCCACTACTGATTTAGCAACGGTTTGTAAAGCCTGACTAAGTTCTTCAACAGTACTAAAGCGGTTATCTGGATTTTTGTGTAAACACTTGAGAATGACAGCTTCTAGCTGTATAGAAAAATACTCACAACCTGGTTGCGATCGCAATGACTTTGGTGGTTCATAAGCATGAGCTAGCACCCAAGATGCTTCGCTAATATTATTGGCATTCTCGCTTAAACCAAAGGGGTCTGCACCACTCAACATTTCATAGAGGATCAGTCCCAAGCTGTAAATATCTGCCCGCGCATCTAGGTTTTCATCGCTTTGGATTTGTTCTGGTGCAGCGTAACGGAATGTACCAATAAATGTATTTGTGATATTGGTTTGTTCTGAAGATTCATGGCGAATTTTCGCCACCCCAAAATCTAAAATCTTTACCCACTCTCCCAAATCTGTGGGCACAAGAAAGATATTGTCGGGTTTTAAATCCCGATGGATAACTTGAATATGTTCGGAGGTTTTGCCACCTTCCCGTTGTAAAGTCACTCCCGCATGAGCTAGCTGTAGTCCCTTGCAAACTTGAGCCATAATACTCACAGTTCGCTCTACAGATAACCGCTTTTCTTTGAGCAGCACGTGGCGTAAGGTTTGCCCGCGCAGATACTCCATCACATAGAATGGATAGCCTTCTTCTGTAACTCCACAATCACTGATTTTGACAATATGGTCACTTTGCAGCGCTGCACAAACAGATATTTCTCGCTCAAAGCGCTTTCTCATCTCAGTTGAAGCTACCAGCGTATCTTTGAGTAACTTCAAGGCTACCTGCTGACCGACACGCGTATCTGTTGCTAGGAATACTTCTCCCATGCCACCACCAGCTAACCGTTTGTCTAAACGGTATCGCTGGTTATCACCTATAAAGCGCCCATGCCAGGAGTTTGATGATGGTAGGGATGTCATCTGATGGAACCCATCCTACTTACTTTAATGTTTTAGTTGGCAACCAAAATAAACCTTTCTCTTATGGCAAATTTCTTTACCTAAGAATCATCAGATACGAGTATGTTTTATTACTGATGTGTATCTACTGATTTACGTTCAGCTTAACATAATCATAACTTCAAGCTCTGAGAGTTGTTTTCGCCAAATGCTTAATAAAACCTTACAAGCAAGACTAATGTGAGTATCAATTAGTTCCCCCTGTGAGGCTTTAGGGATGAGGGATAGCAAGTTTAACGAGCGATCGCTTTTGATTGTGCCCCTAAGTTATTGCTTTTGGTCAATATTGAGTGCGATCGCTCCAACCCTTAGGGTAGGCTTAGACAGCGATAATACCGACTAAAATTTTTACCAGTGTTAATAAATCTTCTGGCGCTTGATAGCGTTTTTGGTCTTGCATAACTTGACGATTTGCGCGATCGTAGATGCCAAAACGCCAATCTTCCCCAGTAGTCACGGCTCCATATAGAAACTGAGATGTAGATTTAGTCCATTGATCCAGCGCAATTAATTCAATAGCAAGTTGAGTAAATCCTCTAACTAAATCTGATTGTTTGGCTTCAATAACTAATAAATTTTGATGTGCTGCAATATAGTAGTCGAGAGTTCCTTTAAGATATTCATTGACAGCAATAGAATATTCTATATTCAACCGCTGATTCGTTAATGTACATACCTCAAATAAAATTGGGCCAATTAACGCTTCCCTTCTAGTAGTTTCATTCACCAGGTCAATGTGGGATAAATTCCGTTGCAGTTGCTGTTGTAAAAATTGTATGTCTAAATTTTCTGAATATTGAGGTAAAATCAGATTTTCTCGTGCAATATTACAGTTTAATTCAGCCAAAATATCATCAATAGTAAATGGTAATTCAAAATATTTACTAAAAGTATAAGATTCACCTGCTTTTAAAATCCTGCGGAAACTCATAACAACTCTCAACCAAACTTATTTTACTTATCTATATATTTTTTATATTATTAGTCCCTGGCTCTGAGAATTACTCTGCATTCATTTGCTTGGGCTGCAAGATACCCGAATTCTTCAAGAAGTCGAGTATCTGAATATTCCCAAATTCTCCTAATTTTTACGATGAACCACTAGGATACAGAATAATATTACTCAGGTAATTCACCAAACCTTTCTCGATAACGAGCCAGTATAGCTTCCATTTCTGCAAGTTGCTGTTCGGCTTTTTGGCGTTGTTCTTGCTCTTGCTGTGCTGCTTCTGCTGGCGTGGGTATCAGTTTTCCATCAGCCGAGAAAAAGCGCAATTTTGATTCATGAATTCCCAAATATAACCCTAATTGCTGACTCCATAACAAACCATCTGCATTTGTTTGCAGTGGTTGATAATGTCCATCTAATAAATGAAAACCTTGAAATTCTAAACTTTCAGGGTCAAACCAAAAATAGTCAGGAGTCCGCCAAATATCTTGATAAATTTCTTTTTTCAAACCTCTATCAGTCGCGGCTGTTTTGTCAGAAAGAATCTCGACAATCACATTAGGATATTTACCATCTTCTTCCCAAACTACCCAGCTTTTGCGTATTTTCCGCTCGGTATTTAACACTACAAAAAAATCAGGGCCGCGAAATTGCTCAGACTTGCGCTGACGGGGACTGTAATAAACTGTCATATTTCCACAAGCATAGAAATCTTGACGTTCTTTCCAGCACCATTCCAAACACTCAATTAGTAGCAGTATTTGCCGCAAATGTAGTTCTGTTTCCAAAGGCGGTTCATCACTGTATAAGTCACCAGGAGGAAATATAACATCTTCTGGTGCGTCTTCTGAAATTATGACTAAATCTTGAGCAGAAGACATAATAATTTTTGATTCACGACTATCAATAACAGATAAATTTTAGTTTAACGCAATTAATTGGTATCACTTTAATTGCTGGCTGTAAATATTTGATTTGTTGTCAGTTCAAGTTCTCCAAATAAGGGCGAACAGATGCGGTTTTCACCTGTAAAAGTATTGAATTCTGTGTAAACATTACCAGTAAGTTCTAAGATTAAAACTGTTTCCAGTTGGGGATCTACTATCCAGTATTCAGGAATTTCTCTATCCTGGTATTGTATGCGTTTGGCTATGTAGTCTCGGTCACGCTGTAACTCACCAGGGCTGACGATTTCAATCACAAGTAAAGGGGGAGCCATTGACAGTCTAAGAGTATTACGTTGCTCTAACTGCTGAATATGTTCAGTGCGGATAATAGTTAAATCAGGGTAACGATTTCGCGGTTCTCCTCGTACTTCTAGTTCTAGCCCGTGGGGTCTTACTCTCAGATGACCGACTATGGCAGCAAATTTTAGCAGCAAGAAAACCGCGATCGCAATATTTTTTCCCGATTCTGGCGGCACTTCGATCAACTCTCCGTTAAATAGCTCATACAGCTTCTCCGTTCCATCATCGTAGGTCAGGTACTCTTCAAAGCTTTGAAACTGTTGTTTGGCTTGGGTCATAGTGTGAGTCCAATCTGCCCATTCACGTTTATATTATTCCACGCTCCACCCAGAATCTATTGGCGTTAGTCATCTAATTAAACAAGCCCCAAAAAAAACCCTGGTATTGCTACCAGAGTTTTAAAGAGCTATTACCATTTCACTACATTTTTGTCAAGAATACTCCTCTCTTGCTTTCTCTGCGGCAGGCAGGATTGCAATAGTTCTCCTATCTTACCGCAAAAGTGACATGGTATAAATATTAGCCAACATTTGCTAAGAGTAATTCGCGTTGTTCAGATTTACGAACTTGCACTTGACCGTCATCGTCAACATCTACAATCGCTGTGTCGCCATTGGTGATTTGACCAGACAGTAGCGCTTCTGCAAGAGAATCTTCCAACAGGCGCATAATGGCTCGACGTAAAGGTCTGGCACCGTAGCTGGGGTTGTAGCCTTCTTGTACTACCCTTTCTTTGAAGCGATCGCTCACTTCTAAAGTAATGCCTTTTTCTGTCAAGCGGCCTGCAACTTCGCGTAATAAGATATCGGCAATTTGTGTAACTTCACCCTTAGAAAGCTGGGTAAAGACGATAATCTCATCAAGACGGTTGAGGAACTCTGGACGGAAGTATGCTTTGAGTTCTTCGTTCACCAAGCTACGGATGCGGTTGTAACTAGCATCGGCTGCATTGTCGAAGTCGAAGCCTAATCCACCGCCACCTTTTTCAATTACCTTAGAACCAATATTAGAGGTCAAGATAATTAAGGTGTTCTTGAAGTCCACTTTCCGACCTTTAGCATCGGTAAGGTGTCCATCATCCAAGAGTTGCAGCAGCATATTGAATACATCGGGGTGCGCTTTTTCGATTTCGTCGAATAGCAGCACTGTGTATGGTTTGCGCCGCACGGCTTCTGTTAGCTGTCCGCCTTCGTCGTAACCTACATAACCTGGAGGTGAACCAATCAGCTTAGATACTGTATGGCTTTCCATGTATTCGGACATATCAAGGCGAATCATGGCTTCTTCGGAGCCGAAGAAGTAAGCTGCCAAGGCTTTAGCTAATTCTGTCTTACCAACACCTGTGGGGCCGGAGAAGATAAAGCTAGCTATGGGGCGATTGGGGTTCTTTAAGCCAACTCTGGCGCGACGGATGGCGCGAGATACGGCGGTAACTGCTTGTTCTTGACCGATGAGTCTTTGGTGCAGTGTGTCTTCTAAGTGCAACAGTAGCTCGGATTCTGATTCTGTGAGCTTGTTGACTGGTACACCAGTCCAGGAAGCGACGATTTGGGCAATATCTTCTTCATCGACAACGGGACTTTTTCCTGGTGTTCCTGCTTCTGTCTCAGCGTAGAGTTTGTTTTGCAGTTCCAACTCTTGATCGCGTAGGTTACCTGCTTTGTCAAAATCTTGGACTCTGACAGCTTCTTCTTTGGCTTTGGTCACGCCAGCGAGTTCACGCTTCAGTTCTTTGTTAGAAGATAACTGAGAGTTCCTCAAGCGGACGCGAGAACCTGCTTCATCGATCAAGTCTATGGCTTTATCAGGTAAGAAGCGATCGCTAATATAGCGGTCTGACAATTCGGCTGCGGCTACTACAGCTGCGTCGGAAATTGTCACTTTATGGTGTTGCTCATAAGCTCCCCGCAAGCCGTAGAGAATTTCGATAGTTTCTTCTACAGTGGGTTCGCCAACCATAATCGGTTGGAAACGCCGCTCAAGGGCTGCATCTCGTTCAATGTGCTGACGATATTCATCCAAGGTGGTTGCGCCCACACATTGCAGTTCGCCTCTAGCTAAAGCAGGTTTGAGGATATTGGCTGCATCTAAGCCGCCTTCTGTACCCCCAGCACCAACTAGAGTGTGAATTTCATCAATTACCAGGATGATATTGCCGACAGAGCGAATTTCATCAACAATTTTCTTGATGCGTTCTTCAAAGTCGCCACGGAAGCGAGTTCCCGCAACTAGCAAGCCCATATCTAGGCTAATAACTTGCTTGTCTTGCAGAACTTCCGGCACATCTTGATTGATAATACGTTGAGCTAGACCTTCGGCGATCGCAGTTTTACCAACGCCGGGTTCACCAATTAAGACAGGATTGCTTTTAGTTCTACGTCCGAGAATTTGAATAGCACGTTCAATTTCTTTATCGCGGCCGACAATTGGGTCGAGTCTGCCTTCTTGTGCTAATTTTGTAAGATTTCTACCAAATTCTTCCAGGCTGAGAGTTTGGGTACGCTTTTGACCACCATTACCTGCGGCGAAAACTGTGGTGTTGTCACCTAAGTGGCGAACTACAGCAGCGCGGACGCTTTTGAGGTCAACCCCCAGATTTTGCAGTACTTTGGCGGCTACACCTTCACCAGCCTCGGTTAAACCTAAAAGTAAGTGTTCTGTATTAATGTAGTTGTGCCCCAAACTATGGGCTTCTTTAAATGATTGCTCAAAGAGGCTTTTTACTTTAGGAGTAAAAGGAATTTCTGGTGGTACAAACCCAGAACCCCTACCAATAATTTTTTCAACCTCTCGACGTGCTTCTTTAAGAGTAACGCCCAATTCGGTCAGCACTTTAGCAGCAACCCCAGTTCCTTCTCCCATCAGCCCGAGGAGAATTTGCTCTGTTCCTACAAAGTTGTGTCCCAGGCGACGTGCCTCCTCCTGAGCTAGCATAATTACTTTAATTGCTTCGGAAGTGAAGTGTTCAAACATAGCGGGTTATTGCTCCCTTGCTGCTTGGACTTTGGGTGAAATAATATATCACCCTCATCTAAAGTTTCATGTATTTTCTTAATGACAATGTATCTTTATTTAAAGTTGAATGACAGTAGTGAGAGCCGTAAGAGTTCAGGTGTGGTAGCCGTCAGTAAGAATAGTGAGTTTCGTCAGCTTTCCAGCATTAGTAACAAATTTGACAGAGGTTGCTGATTTTTCAGTGGTCTTTGATGTACCTTTGCTCTTAGATAGACTTAAAACGCAGGAATCAGAACATAGGATTTACCATGACTGAAGCATCTGGCGGTAAAGACCAACAGCATCCCCTACAAAACCGCGATCGCCCTACTATTGATATTTTACTTGCTCAAGAGGCGACAGACTATAATTTAGCAGAACTGGCTCGGTTGTGGATACGGTATCAAGGCTTTCCCGGTGCTAGAGACATCCAGCAAGGCTTAAATAAAGTCTTACAGCACTGGGGTTTGAGCGAAGCTGAATTATTTGCTAAGACTCGCCAACTTCATGATGTCGGCGGAATTTATAAAAGTCGCGGTAAGAAAGAAGAGCAAGATTGGAATTAAATATTGGGCATGGGGCATTGGGCATGGGGCATGGGGCATTGGTAATTGGTAATTGGTAATTGGTAATTGGTAATTGGTAATTGGTAATTGGTAATTGGGGGCTTGGTGTTTGTCATTAATTATTTCTCCCCCTGCTCCCTCATCTCCAATCCCTAATCCCCAGTCCCCATTACCCCTTATCCCCAGAGGGGGCCCCGAGTTCCCCAATCCCCAGTCCCAACCGTATGTGCTAAAACAACTGAGACTACTAAAACCAATACATGAATTTTAGGAAAACACATAGACGTGGAGAAAAAAATGAGACACGAAAAACTCTCTCCGGGGCTGCTGTTGGCTTATGAAGACTATGAACATGAAGGAGAGCAAGCTTTAACTACACACAAGCGATCGCTTGGTATCATTGCTCCAAAAAGTTCTGTTAAGCCAACTAAAAGTATCGTTTTTCTCTACTGCGAACCTGATGCAGACTTGAGCCATTTAGAACAATATGGCATTCGTGTTAATCAGACTTCTGGCAGTGTGCGAACGGCGTTTTTACCGCTACAAGCTTTAGATCCTTTATCGGAAGAAGATGTAATTCAGCGCATCAAACCTTCGCGCAAACTACATCTGCGGATGGATGCGGCACCTGGAAAGGTGAAATTACCAGAGTTTAAAAACAAAACTGGATTGACTGGCAAAGGAGTATTAATTGGTATTGTCGATAGTGGCATTGATCCAAAACACCCTGCCTTTGCTGGGCGGATTTTACGCATTTGGGATCAAACACTCCCAGGGCCAGGAGTTAAAGAAGGTGACTATGGGGCCGAATTTACAGGCGAACAAATCACCGTTTCTCAAGATACTGATGGTCATGGTACCCATGTTGCTGGAATTGCAGCTGGTGCAGATGAAAATTTTTCAGGTGTCGCACCAGAGGCAGAATTAGTCATTGTGAAATCAGACTTACAAGATGCCCACATTGCCGATGCTGTGCGCTACGTTTTCCGTGTAGCCAGTGATTTGAAACGCCCAGTAGTGTTAAATCTCAGCTTGGGTGGACACGCTGATTCCCATGATGGTAGTGATTCTCTCTCTCGCATTATCGATGCTGAAACTGGCCCTGGCAGAATTGTTTGCTGTGCAGCTGGGAATGAAGGGAACGACAACATTCACGGTCAAACCAAGATAGCTGCTAAAAAGTCAGCCAGTATGCGCTTTAATGTGCCTTTAAATCAAGTAGGCATAGTCTGGTTAAACGGTTGGTATGATGGCGATACAGAGTTAGAGGTATCGTTGCGAAGTCCTAACGGTTTCGTTACCCCTTATCAAAAAATCATTAAAGATGGTAATCCCACCCAAGATTATCAATTACCAGATTCGCGGGTGCAAATCGTCACCCCAGCCCCAGATAAAGGCAACGGTGACCACAATTTCTTTGTGCAAATTCGCGGTAATGGCCCTTCTGCAGTCATGGGTGGTATTTGGCAGTTGCGTTTACGTAACACCACTGATAGCGACACTCGTCTTGATGTGTGGGCAGTTGACGATCACTCATCAGTGTTTTTTACAGGTAAAAGTGTTAAAGATGCTGTAAAAATAGGCTCTCCGGGAGCAGCTAGCAGTGCGATTACAGTTGCCGCTTATACCACAAAAAACCAGTACACAGATATTGACAATCAGCTGCGAGACATGGGCTTAGAATTAGATACCATGTCTGAGTTCAGCAGTGAAGGGCCATTACGGAATGATGCTCAGAAGCCGGATATAGCGGCACCAGGAGCAATGATTGTTTCCACCCTGTCTGCAAATGCTAGTCTCGATCGCTCGATGATGCTCAATTCTAAATTTGTGGTGATGGCTGGTACCAGTATGGCAACACCATTTGTCACTGGTTTAGTCGCCTTACTCTTACAACGTGACCCTAAACTTGATCCAGCAACAGTAAAAGATTTACTACGTAAAAATAGTTCTATCCCTGGTAAACCCCCAGGAACATTTGATAGTAAATGGGGTTTTGGTGTAATTAATGCCGCAAATTTATAGTTGAATAATTCTTTTTTCCAATCGAGTTTATCTAAATGAATAACTCGATTTTCTTTCAGCAAATACTTTTTGGATGACACTGGTTTTCAATGACAGCCAAAAAGTATTTTTTATACTGATAGGCTGACTGAAAATTGCTGAGTTCTGATTTGGAGAGAGGCGATTAATCGCGTCTGTACAAGAGTAAAACCCCATTGAGACTGCTCCCTCTGCCACCCCTAGCGATAGAATATTTTTCTAGTTGGAAGTCTCTAAAATTAGGGAGCTGTATCAACGCGATCGCTTCACTTCTCACTACTCCACTACAATATAGATAGACTTTGTTGAGATTTGTATCGTTGGGGATTAGCTGTCATGGCTCCCGCTGTTTTAATTCAAAATCTGCAAAAGCGCTATGGCACGGTGGAAGCCGTCAAAGATGTCTCATTTCAGGTAGAACCTGGAGAAATCTTTGGCTTACTCGGCCCCAATGGCGCTGGCAAAACAACTACTCTGCGTGCTTTGTGTACCCTCACCACGCCGGATGCTGGCAAAATCGAAGTATCTGGAATTTCGGTGTTGGATAACCCCAGAGTAGCCAGACAAAAGTTAGGTTATGTGGCTCAAGAAGTCGCTTTAGATAAGGTACTAACTGGTAAAGAACTGCTGCAACTGCAAGCAGCGCTTTATCACCTCCCTAGCGCGGTAGGGAAACAGCGAATTGAGACAGTATTAGATTTACTCAATTTGCAAGAATACGCTGATAAAAAAACTGGAACTTATTCAGGCGGTTTACGCAAGCGCCTGGATTTGGCGGCTGGATTACTCCATGCACCAGATGTTTTAGTATTGGATGAACCAACTGTAGGGCTTGATATCGAAAGCCGCTTTATTGTGTGGGAATTCTTGCGGAAGTTACGCGCCTCTGGAACCACGGTAGTAATTACCAGCCATTATTTAGAAGAAGTTGACGCGCTAGCCGATCGCGTGGCGATTATCGATCGCGGCGTTGTCATTGCATCTGGCACACCTTCACAATTAAAAGACCAAGTAGGAGGCGATCGCATTACTCTGCGAATTCGCGAATTCTCCCCCATTGAAGAAGCCGAAAAAGCGAAACATCTCCTGCAAGCTTTGCCCTTGGTGCAGGAAGTAATTATCAACAGTGCCCAAGGTAATTCTCTGAACTTGGTAGTCACCCCCCAGAATGACGCGTTGATTACCATTCAGCAAGCCTTAAATACAGCCGGCTTACCCATTTTCGGCATCGCCCAATCTCGCCCCAGCCTAGATGACGTTTACCTCGCTGCCACCGGACGCACCCTCATGGATGCAGAACTCGCAGCCGCAGCCAATCGCGATCCGAAAGCCGAGAAGAAGCAGAATATGAGGTAGGGAGTGGGGACTGGGGACTAGGGACTGGGGATAAGGGAGATAAGGGAGATGAGGGAGATGAGGGAGATGAGGGAGACAATACCAAATGACAAATGACAAATGACAAATGACAAATGACAAATTACAAATTACAAATTACAAACCCCAATTACCCATTACCGATGCCCAATGCCCCATGCCCCATGCCCAATTTCCAATCCAAAATCTAAAATCCAAAATCCAAAATTGTTATGAGTGTTACTCCAAAATCTGATATCAATTGGCAACCAGCAACATCGCCGCAAGGATATGTTGATGCTACTCCTAATTTTTTTGGTGACTTAGTACAGGAGACTTTAGCTTTAACTCGTCGCTTGTTTATTCAGTTGCAACGCCGTCCTTCAACTTTGGTAGCGGGAATTATTCAGCCTGTAATGTGGCTGGTGCTGTTTGGTGCTTTGTTCCAAAATGCTCCTAAAGGTCTTTTTGGCAGTACGACAAATTACGGTCAATTCTTGGCTGCTGGTGTGATTGTTTTTACAGCATTTGCTGGGGCTTTGAATGCTGGACTTCCTGTAATGTTTGACCGGGAGTTTGGCTTTTTAAATCGCTTACTGGTAGCACCTTTAGCTTCGCGGTTCTCGATTGTCTTTGCTTCGGCAATTTTTATTATCAGTCAAAGTTTACTGCAAGCGGCGGTAATTGTGGGCGCAGCAGCATTTTTAGGCGCGGGCTTACCAGATATAGCTGGGCTGGGTGCGATCGCTTTAATTGTCTTCCTTTTGGCTTTGGGTGTCACAGCTATTTCTTTGGGTTTGGCTTTTGCTCTCCCTGGGCACATTGAACTCATCGCCGTAATTTTCGTCACCAACCTACCGCTATTGTTTGCCAGTACAGCCTTGGCACCTTTATCTTTTATGCCCCAGTGGTTACAGATAGTAGCTACTCTGAACCCTCTCAGCTACGCCATTGAACCAATCCGCTATCTTTATCTCCACAGTAATTGGGGATTGGGTAGTGTCGTGATGCAGGCTCCTTGGGGTGCTGTTACCTTTGGCGAAGCATTATTAATATTACTGGGCTTTGCTGTTGTGGCTTTATTAAGTATTCAACCCCAACTTCGACGAACTCTTGCTTAAGATATAAGCATAATTTCATTGCAAAATTTAGGGTAAGATTCCTATGAAAAAAATATTCCTACCCCTGACTAAACTCGCAGCGATTACCGTCGCCGGAATTAGCTTTGCTTCTTTACTGGCTCAACCTAGCCTGGCTCAATTAGGTACAGTTGATTCTGGTAATAGTGGCGATCTCAACCAAAATAATGCCAATCCCTTTCCTGGTGCTGGTAGTTCAGATTTTAATATGTTCAACCTGATTCACCAGGCAAATTTTGGCGCTCTCAACTGGAATGTAGATCAGCAAAATCAGCAACTAGACGAAGCTACCCTGGAGTTTAAAAGAAGACAACAACAAGCAATTCAAAATCGGGGTCAACTAGGAACAGCTCCCCAAAGTTCACCGCTGATTATACTCCCACAAAATCCAACAGCAGGGCAGACAGCACCAGCAAAAAACTAAAGGATTACCAGAAATCGATTGTCTATATAATTAGGGGCACAGCGTAGAAAAACTTCGTTGTGCCCCTATAATTTAGTTGATTTTAAATGGGAAATTCTATAGCCCTAGAGCAGCTAAAACATCACTGGCGTGAGTAGTTGTATTCACGGTGGCATCAACATGGGTAATTTTGCCACTGGGGTCGATGACGTAGGTAACACGCTTGGCGTAACCACCACCATCAACATCGTATGCTTTGATTAGGCTGTGGTCGGTGTCAGCCAGTAAAGGAAAATTCAGATTATATTTTGCTGTGAATGCCTGATGGGAAGCTTCATCATCTGCACTCACACCCAGTACGACAATATCTTTACCTTGATAGTCGCTTTGAGCATCCCGGAAGCTACAAGCTTGTTTTGTGCAGCCTGGGGTGTCATCTTTGGGGTAAAAATATAAAACTACTGTCTTACCTGCAAAATCAGATAAAGACACAGTGTTACCGTTAGTATCTTTGACGGTAAATTGAGGTGCATCGGTACCGACTGCTAGAGCCATAATGAACCCTTCTTATTTGGTGATTATTGGGGCATTTGAAATTTTACAATAATTTACAATAATTAAATTAATTACCTCAAGGAATAAAATTCCCCAGATTCAAATGACCAACAGTTCATTGATGGTACAAGCCCCCCGTTTCGCTGTGTAATCAATCGAAAATCCAAAATCCTCAAACCCCCTGTTAGCTATGCTGGGGTCAATCCAAAATCCGTCTTGAAAAGTTTGCCACGGAGGGAAACCCTCCTTACAACTTTCCGCAAAATCTAAAATCCAAAATTGTATGACTGTTGTTAATTCTTCCAACCCCAAAGCTTTTTCCTATTCTCCAAGCACTATAGAACGTGCGGAGCGATCGCTAATTTGTTCTCCCTTCAATCCGGCTTTATTAGAGGCGATGCGTCAGCAGAGTGTCTCAGTGAGTGCGATCGCACAAGATAATGGTATCAAGTCTGGCTACACCAAGCAGCCGTTATCAGAATTAGCTTGCGATCAAGCTTTAGACTGGCTAATTCAAGTTGGTGTATTGCGGCGCGAAGTTGATGGTCAAGGAATTACCGATAGTTTCCGCCTCACACCCTTGGGTCAAAAATTAGCAGAACAATACCAAAATAAAAATTGGCCTCAGCCTTCATGGAGCGATCGCATTCAAAACGCTTTGACTCGTTGGTTTCGACTACCTTTTTAGAATTTGAAACTAATAAGGTTAGGATGAGGGAGAAAAAGGGAACAATATATACGCAAGCATCGACCGCATTTATAAAATCTTTATCATCAGCATTAGACTGAGTTTGTGTGGTGATGGTAAAAAGTACAACAAAAATGTGGGAAAGCTAGAGGCAAAATCGCGCTTCTAACTACTTCCTAGCTTGTTACCTGTTGAAGAGCGGATTACCAGCTTACCGTTCAACCCTCAAATTCCGCCCCTTATGTCGAACAACCGATAGTCATTATGAAATCAATTATGGTGGTGGGGACAACATCCCACGCGGGGAAATCACTAATAACTACAGCTATTTGTCGCATTTTATCGCGCCGTGGCTGGCGAGTGGCTCCCTTTAAAGGTCAAAATATGGCTTTAAATGCGTATGTAACCTCTAGCGGGGGAGAAATTGGCTACGCCCAAGCAGTGCAAGCCTGGGCGGCGGGAGTTGTACCTTGGGTAGAAATGAACCCCATTTTACTGAAGCCCCAAGGTGATATGACCTCGCAAGTCATTCTTAAAGGCAGACCTGTAGGTAAGGTGAGTGCGGTAGATTACTACGAGCAGTATTTTGAACTGGGTTGGCGGACAATTGAAGAATCCCTACAACATTTAGGTACAGAATTTGACTTGTTGGTTTGTGAAGGCGCTGGTAGTCCTGCGGAGATTAATCTCAAGCATCGCGACTTGACAAATATGCGAGTTGCTAAGTATTTAAATGCACCAACCATATTGGTAGTAGATATAGATAGAGGTGGTGCATTTGCCCATGTTATAGGCACTTTAGAGCTATTAGACCAAGACGAACGCGATTTAATCAAGGGTATTGTAATTAACAAGTTCCGTGGACAGCGCTCCATCTTAGAACCAGGTATCAAATGGTTAGAAGCGCGGACTGGTATCCCTGTGATTGGTGTTATCCCCTACTTGGAACATATGTTCCCGGCGGAAGATTCCCTAGATTTATTGGAGAGGAAAGCCCATAAATCCCAAGCTGACCTAGATATTGCAGTTCTGCGCTTACCGAGAATTTCTAACTTTACCGACTTCGATCCATTAGAATCAGAACCGTCGGTATCTGTAAGATATCTCAATCCTAAGCAAGAATTAGGTCATCCAGATGCAGTAATTCTACCAGGTACTAAAACCACAATTCCTGACTTGTTACTGCTACAAAAAAGCGGCATGGCAGAAGCCATACAACATTATGCGGCTTCTGGTGGCACAGTATTAGGGATTTGTGGCGGCTATCAAATGCTGGGTCAAATCATCGCTGACCCAGAGGGCATAGAAGGACAAGCTGGCAGATATCAAGGGCTAAATTTATTACCAATTAGAACTGTAATTACCGGACAGAAAATTGCCCGCCAGCGCCAAGTCAGCTCAAACTTCCCGCAAATGGGCTTACCAGTTTATGGATTTGAAATTCATCAAGGGCGATCGCGGATTGAACAGCAACCTGATAACCAAGCCTACCAGCCTCTATTTGATGATATTAATCTAGGCTTAGTAGATAGTTGTCAATCAGTTTGGGGTACATATCTTCATGGTATCTTTGACAACGGCCCTTGGAGAAGGGCTTGGTTAAACCGCCTCCGTCAACAACGGGGTCTCAAATCTCTGCCTACTGGTGTTGCTAACTACCGAGAACAGCGAGAGCAAACTTTAGACTCCCTAGCCACTGAAATTGAAAACCATTTAGACTTAACGCCGTTTTTGTCTTAGAGAGGTTGGTATTTGATGAATGTTCGCGTCCACTTTTTACCAGATGATGTCACAGTAGAAGCTGAAGTGGGAGAACCCCTATTAGATGTAGCAGAACGGGCGGGGATATTTATCCCTACTGGCTGTCTCATGGGGACTTGTCACGCTTGCACTGTGGAATTAGAAGATGGCGAAACCATCCGCGCTTGTATCACAGCCGTACCCCCAGGACGCGAACAATTAACCATTAATCTCTTTAGTGACCCAACATGGTGATCAGACAGCTATCACCAAGCTGACAGATTGCTTTCAAATATGTTGATGAGGGCGGTATTTTGCGGTGGAATCAGCCCATTGATGGCTAATGCGCCTCATACTACATTTTTTTCCCAAATAATCCCCTCATTACACCACTGAATCAGCAGCCATCGACTAGAGTCTTTATCCAATGCTGGTAAGACTCGAAAGTTGAATACTTCTTGCCAAACTTCTACCCCATGCTGGCTAATAAAATCTGCTTCTAAATCTTTAAATTTCTGCCACTGACGATCGCCTATAGCAGTAAATACAGGAATGATTGTATTTACTGGAATTTCAGTAGCTAATGTCTTCATTCTGGATAATCCTCGAAAATACAAATAAATTGCATAGGTGGTTTTTTAGTATTAATAATTTTTACCAATCGCTTACCCTTACTTCTTGCTACTGCAAAACAAGCCAATTCTGTTGCAGCAGCTGACCAGTCTCTAGGATCTGTCACCGGGTTAAATTTCTCATCCTCTGGATTTTCAGGTTGATTTTCCTCTATCATTCTTGACCTATCTACTCAGTCATGATCTAATTCATCAAACCTGAAAAAATCCAATTTTCAGATTGAGACATCAAGAAATTGATTACCCTTATTTACCCAGCTTTTGCATTCAAAGCATATTCTCTAAACCTTTCCAAATCCGCTTGAATTGTAGACTCCACCGCCCGTCCTAAAAATAGGTTATCCATGATTTTGCCAATGATTCCGGGAATAGCATAGGAAACGGTGAGTTTCACAATACTACTATCGTGGCGATCGTAAAAGCGAATCGCCCCTTGATTTGGCAAGCCATCAATCGATTTCCATTGAATAATCTGATTGGGTACAACTTTGAGAATCTGAGATTTCCAGGTAAAATCCAGACCGCCAGTACTTAGCTTCCAAATAGATATCTCTGGATTATCGGGTGGAATCTTTACCGAATCAATCCACTTCATCCATTTGGGCATTTGTTCTAAATCAGACCAGAGACTCCAGACAAAATCTATAGGAGCCTCTACTTCTACCTGTACACTATGCTCTAGCCAGTCTGACATTTTTCTGTCTTCCTCTGCGGTTCGTTATTGCTTGACATTCTCTAAAATTGCTTTTGCTGCCCGCCTGCCGGAAATTGTGGCTCCTTCCATACTATCGATATAATCTTGCTGAGTGTAACTACCTGCCAAGAAGAAATTCGGCACAGGTGTCTTTTGGTTAGGACGATATACATCCATACCTGGTGCTTCGCGGTAGAGAGATTGGGCAAGTTTGACTACGTTGTACCAAGTCATATTTAACTCCCGCGATGAGGGGAAGAGTTCATGCACTTGCCCAAGGACGTGCTGGGCGATCGCTTCGTTGCTTTGTTTAATAAATGGATCTCCCGGTGTCAGTACTAACTGCAATAATGAACCCTGTCCTGGGCGATAATAATCCGCAGGGCTACTCAGTGCTAAATCAGAAAAGCAAGAAAAGTCAGCATCGGCAGTGTAAAGTAAGTTATCTATGCCAGCCGCATGATTTAGCTGTTTGCGTTTTTCCTCATCTTGCAGTTCTGTTACCCAGCCATCAAATCTCAGTTGTACTGTTGCTACAGGCACCGCATCTAGTTTGTAGATATTGTCAAATTCTGACCACTTACGCCACTGCTGCGGTAATATCCGCTGAATCCCTGGCACATCACAGGCAAAGACATAAGCATCAGCAGTAATTACTTCCTCTGTATCACCTTGGGCAACTACTATCCCAGTTACACGGGTTTCTGTATCTGATTCTGCAAACTGAATTTCCCTCACTTGCCGACGGGTATGAACTTGTGTGCCTCTAGTAGCCAAGTATTCCAATATAGGCTTGTGCAAATATTCATGAGGCGAACCTTCCAACATCCGCAATATGGAAGCCTCTGTTCTCACCGCAAAAAACTGAAAGATTGTCAGCATACAGCGGGCGGAAATGTTTTCGCAATCAATAAATCCTAAGGCGTAAGCGATGGGGTTCCACATCCGCTTAATGCTACCTTGGCTACCACCGTGACTGCGAAACCAGTCAGCAAAGCTAATTTTATCTAAATCGCGGATAGTTTGCATCGCCCCTTCAAAGTCCACTAAACCCCGAACTATTGGGCTAGTACCTAGAGCGATCGCATTTTGCAATTTATCTTGTAATGATAGTTGAGAGGTGGTGAAAAATGCCTTTAAACCATTAAAAGGCGCACCTGTGAAGAACCGAAAATCTAAAGCACCTGTATGCCCACCTTTGTTGATAAAAGTATGGGTATGTTCTTTCAGGCGTAAATTATCTATCGCCCCTACCTTTTTCATCAAGTCAAAAAGCTGATAGTAGCAGCCGAAAAACACGTGCAACCCCATTTCAATATGGTTGCCATCGCTATCTACCCAACTGCCAACTTTACCGCCAACAAATGGACGGGATTCAAAAATTTGGATTTCACAGCCAGCATCAGCTAAATCTACGGCAGTGGCTAGTCCTGCCAGTCCCGCACCTACGATTGCAACGCGCATTCCGTCGTTCCTTTTCAGTTTCTTTACAGATTGTAACTGTCTTGGTGTCGTAATTTGCTATTTATTGAAAGCGACGATAAACCCCATCCCCTTTTGGGCGCAGAAGGATAGTTGTACTGTCAATACTGCTCGGTTAAGGATTTTCAACTCGGAATTTAGTTTGGGGAAAAGGTGAAAGGGTAAGGGTTAAAGGTTTTTTCTTCCCCCTTTTCCCCTTCCCCTTTTGCCCTTAACCGACAAGTATTGGTTGTACTGTCGCTTTAGGGCATAGGGCATTGGTTGCTTATCCCTTATGCCTAAAAACTCTATCTCCTGATCGGTGGAGTTTTTGATATGCAGCTGATTACTAGATATGAAAAAAAGAGACTCTGTTTACACAGAGTCTCTTGTTTATGAGACTAGAGGATTAGGTAAAAAGGGATTTACAACTGAAAAATATCCCCTTTCTGCGAGGTGCTATCCGTGCTTGCTTCCCCGGAGGGGTACGCTATCTCAGCAACGGAAGCATAGAGAAAGAATTCCTTCATCGCCTATGCTGGCAAATTTGGATAATTTAATTTTTGGAATTCCTCAAATCGAAAATTAAGAAATTTTAGTTAAGCTTCATATTCCTAAAGATTTGATCATGCTACTTGGCATCAGTTGCTACATTGAGCCAGATCTAAAATACACATATTTTAAATCTGCAACACTACCCAATGTGGTAAACTCTCCCACCCACTGTTTTTTCAACTTTAGTCTTCTACTTTTGGAAGAAGACCAAAGTGATTCCTCTTTGATTTATTGCCTATTTGGAGGGCAATGAAATAAAAACAAGTATTTAAAGTATTGTTGACAAATACCTGTCTACCTGCTTACTTCTTTAGCATCATCAGCAATGGATAAGCCTCTAATCAATTCGCGAATTACATCAGTTGCAGGTCTACCAGTTTGCTGACAGTATTGTTCGAGTTTTTCAGCTTCCTGTGCAGCGAGATTGACAGTTATACGTTTTACAGCCCACTTCTTATTTGTCATTATCATGTTAGTTGCTATATATTAACATCATCAAAGACAGCTAATTAAAGATGAAAAGGGTAAAATTCTTAGAATTAGTGTCAGTAAACAAGCAATGCCATTAACACTAAAAATGCTAGTTTTCTCAAAGATTGTTCATTTTCCAATAAAATATAAAAGGTATATTTGCTTTAATACTGTTGTGACAGGAAAAATACCGCACACTTGCCTTTGAAAGGTCTTGCATCGGTACGAGTATCTTGGTAGAAGCAAAAAAATGAAGTTTTATAAATCAAGGGTTGTCCATACTGTTAAGTAAATCAAGATAGTTGAATTTTTTCTTTAGCAAAAGCATTTGTTTTGCGCCTAAGACTCAATTGGTTAAAAAATTCTGGAAAAAACATAATATCATAAGATCTAACAATCAAGTTTTAGAACATTAACATTGTTAAACGCTTTCTGGGAAAGGTGTTTTAGCAATATATCTAGTTGGCTATTAATCAGTATTCAGTTCAGATAAACTAACCCTCTCTGTTCTGAAGTGGTTACCATTCATAGCATCTAGCTGCTGACATAAAACGTTATACTCATAAATGAAGATGCCATGAGAGTGAAGGTTGAGGTAATTTCTGTGTACACCTCATCTGCACAGTTTGACGCAAAAATTTAGTAGATTGTCATGAACTCCTAATTAAGTAGATTGCGTTTATCAATTCTGGTTCTTATAGGCAATAGCAAATGATGGTGTTATTCACTGCTATCAATTAAGAGAAAATTGCTACCAAATTAACAGCTTTACATTTGTATCTTTGGTAAATTGTGTTATTCATAGTTCTGGCAATTTACCACTATTTTTTCTGGAAGAAGTGAATTTTTAGGTTCTCAGGTACTTGCTAAATTATTTAACAACTATAAACATTTGGCATCTTTCAGTATTCATATAACTAGAGTTATAACTATCAAGATAAATCCTGAATAGCTTGCCTGGCTAGTGATGAATATGCAAGGAATTGCCACAAGACCTTATTTGTCTTCAATCATTATTTTGTGACATCAGGTTACTGTATAAAAAATATTGTACACTTCAATATTTTTTGGGTGTATTTATTATAGCGATTCCGTATAAACTTTAAGTAATCTTTATTCAAGCCTTAAATCAT
Source organism: Tolypothrix sp. PCC 7601 (assembly GCF_025677855.1). NCBI lineage: Bacteria > Bacillati > Cyanobacteriota > Cyanophyceae > Nostocales > Tolypothrichaceae > Tolypothrix > Tolypothrix sp. PCC 7601. Next base: position 4,080,811 of record NZ_CP064879.1, on the reverse strand, counting down.
AGTAATTATTTACTTTGTAAAAAAATTACATAAGAAAATAGAACTGTCTAAAGTTTCAGTGAATAAGATTCATAAATAAAAAAAGACTAATATGTAATTTAAAACTTAGACAAATGTCTGTACAAGTTTGGTAATTTTAAAAGCCTGAAATAAGCGGCGAATCCTGTCGTTAGAGTGCTAATTAATACATATATAAATATCAGAATCAGTAAGGATATAACAGCAAACTATAGTTTCTTCATAAAGTTTTGAGCAAGTAAATCATCAGCCTATCCTGAGTCAAAATACTGAGGCCAACATGGGATTTTGGTTTGGTGGCAAGTTCCATCGCAGAAAAGCACCACTGTCGAAATAAAGCAGTAAGATCAGCACTTGGACAAAAATATTTACAGTCATTGCTAGCGAAGATTCCGCTTCCCTTCTCCTGACCTACGGTGTACACACAAGTCGTGAAATTCCACCTGAAGCTTGGTTTTGCCCTTTAACTCTGGGCTGTTGGAACGCTCCCGAAGCCTGTCATTGCGTTCGCGTAGCGTCTCGTAGAGAGGAGGAACGACGTTCGCGGAGCGTTCTCGAAGAGTAGCAATCGCAAAAACTACGGGATTATGCGATTACTTCGCTCCGCTATCGCTGCGCTCGTAATGACAATTTAAGGGGTCTATAACGCCTGAAACCCTTACAGCTACAACTTGTGTGTACACCGTAGCTTCTCCTGACGGAGACGCTGCACGAACGGGACGCTCCATTCGCAATGACTTTGTTAGGACTTACGCAAAAGTCACGTAACTACGTCATTACGAGCGCAGCGACGTAATCGCCTGAGATTCTGGGATTGCTTCCCTACACTTCGTTCCGGTCGCAATGACAAATTTTGCTTGTGTAAATCCTGTTTGTGTAATTAATTCTGTCTGACTACTTATTGCTTCAGTTAGATGCTGGGAAAGCAAACATCAAGAAACAAGGGGCGTGAATAAATATATCCATCCCCAATGAAATATAAGGGATTTCCAAGAAATAAATTATTCCATCTTGTGGGGCGGGTATCTTGCCCGCCACATAAGCTGGGCGGACAAGATGTCCACCCCACAATAAATACTGAGATATTTTTTTATTTGGAAGTGCCTAACAATCCTTTAATAGGGAGGCATTTATCCTCCTTCTAGTAAAAACTATTCAAATTGAAGTTCCGGTACGAGTTGCAGAGTACCAATACCTAAATCTTTCGGTGAAAGCGATCGCGCTTCAAATAAAGCCATCATATCTCGTAATTGCGGGTTGCCACGAGCCGCTCCTGTCAATCCTTTGGCAATAATTAAACCACAGTAGCCTTTAGTATTTTTACACCGTTGATTCCATTTTCTGCGCGCTTCTACGTGGATGGGGTCGTCATCTAAAAATTCCCCGAAGAGAAATAATTCACCATTTTGGGTTTGTAATAAGCCTAAGTCGTATTGATTGCCATCAAAGGGATCGGCACCCGGATTAAAGCAAATTGCTTTTAATCCCCCAGCGGCTTCTAAATTTTCAATTACTGTCTTCGCTCTGGGGCGGGAAGTTTGAATTAAAATTACCGGTAAACCATCACCTACTTTGGCAATTTCACCCACAGGATGATAGGTAACGCCTTGGCGCAAATACTCCAGCATTTCCCAAGAGACTACTCCCAAACTTAAGAACGAGTCTTCGGGGATCAAATCATCTCGTAATGAATGAAACATCATGGAGGAGTCTGACATTTCGTCATCAATATCTAAGCCTGCCATTTCCTCCAGTTCTGTTGCCAATTCTGGCATGGTAGAGACAGTTACAGATACAGTTTTCGTTGCTTCATCGGCATGAGGAAGTGTAATCCGATAGCGATGGCTGAGGCTGGGGAAGGAATCTGCATATAGTTGACGACGGTGATCGCGGATAAAGCGGTTGAGGCTTTCTAAAGCGACAAAGACAACTAATGCTTCTTCGTCATATAAAACCGATCGCAATCCTTCTAAAGGGTGGATATTACCGAAGGTAGGGTCAACTTCTGATAATGGTAGATTTCCTAAATCACCGTCATCTTCTTCATCTTCATCGTTACGCTCAAAGGTGAGAAACAGGCAATCTTGCTTGAGAAAAGCTTCTTCTAAACGTCCTTGTGATTCTTCATCTTGTAAAACAGCCGCACGAAATTGCTTCAGGGATTCTTCGGAACGGTAGAACAAAATGCCATATTCCATCCCTAGCATCCCCATTACAGAGGCGTAGAGTTTACCTACATCCCATCTATTGATTTCTATGGATAAAATTTGCTGTTCTTCCAAAAATTGCCAAGGAGATGCTTGCCAAATCGTGAAAGCCTTTTCTTGTAACGCTTGGGCATACTGAGGAGGTAAATCAGGGATTTGACTATCAAGAATTTCCCCAAAAGAGCGAAAAAGTTCATCAATTAAAGGCAATTCTGGTGCGTAGTCAATGGCGATGTCTAAATCTTGTAATACTCCACGCAGATAAAATTGGATTTCGCGATCGCGCACGACTATTCTTTGGGGACGAGCTGGTTTTGCTGGACTATGGGGATGTTCCATCGCCCGCATTAAAGTCCGAACAACCGCCTCCGGCCCTGTTTCTGTGGCAACTACATCCATGCCTCTGACAATACCTTGGGAACCGTCCACCCAAAGAATACAATCGCCCTTTCCTTCTGGATCTCTGGGCTGGGTTTGGGAAGATGACAACGGACGGCGATCGCCCTCCCATACAGAAGGAATTTGGGTTAATTTCTTCAACCGACGACTGGTAGAGCGATTAAAACTTGTCATAGAGTAAGTTAATTAAAAGAAGCAGTTTATCCGTCAATTTTTGGGAGTAGTTAGCCTGAGATGCAATTTTCCTAGCCTTTACCTAAATATTTACTGGCAATTTAGGCTACCGCAAGGCTAAATCTCCCAAAATAGCGAATCTTAAAACGCACCGAATCTATCAATTCTAGAATAAAAATATTTAGCCGCTTTTGACGCAGTCTTTACAATTTACCAATCAGGGACATCAATGTCGCTAGAATGGATACAAAAACACTAACTACAACCCCAGCATACTGGTTAAAGCAATTCAGGAGTTGAAACAGCATATGACACAAGCCACTCAGCCACAACAACGTGGAATTCAGTTAAGCGAAACCGCATTACGTCAAGTAAAATCTCTCCGTGACAGACAAACTCAAGATTTATGCTTACGGGTAGGCGTAAGACAAGGCGGCTGTTCTGGGATGTCCTACATGATGGACTTTGAAGATGCCAGCAAGATTACCCCCCAGGATGAGATTTTTGACTATGATGGCTTCAAAATTGTTTGCGATCGCAAAAGCCTATTATACCTCTATGGCTTGATGCTGGATTACAGCGATGCCATGATTGGTGGCGGCTTCCAATTCACTAACCCCAATGCCAACCAAACTTGTGGTTGCGGTAAGTCATTTGGTGTCTAGTCCACTGTCAAAAGTCAACAGTCAACAGCTTAAATTATTGATCCTTCACTATATGATCCTTTACTATTGACCCTTGACCCTTGACAACTGACCAATGACTAATACTGTTGACTCCCTGTTTGATACAGGTTTAGAACGCTATAAAGCAGGAGAAAGCGCCGCTTCTTTAATTCCTGTTTTTAAAGAAGTTTGCGATCGCTCTCCTAAAAGTAGTTCTGCTTGGACTTGTTTGGCTTGGTTATATATGCTAGACAACAAAGCCAACTTAGCTTACAAAGCTGCACTCAAGGCAGTCAAGCTTAATCCTCAAGACCCACAAGCCAGAATTAATCTCGCCGTGGCGATGTTAGAAACCGGTCAAAAAGGTTTGCGGCAACATATTGATTTTGCCCAACAGTTAATTTTTGTAAATCAAGAATGGGAACAGGAAGTTAGAAACAGCATCGAAGATGGTTTAACTAGAAAACCAGATTGGCAGAGTTTGGCAAAAGTCAAAGGCTGGCTGTTTGATCAATAAAGGTTCTGAAGCTAGGGGCTAGGGTCTAGATAGTAGAATTATTGAGACTATAAAAATCAAGCTGAGTTTCTCATCCTTAGCTCCTAGTCCCTCACCTTCAATCACTATTTCTGTATGAAAGATAAATTGTTAAGCTGGCTCAACTACATTTTAGTCGCAGATGTATTTCTGGTTTTGTTGGGCTTTGCCTGGTTTGCGATCGCAGTTATTGGAGAAGCTTCTGGTATCAATTTAGGGCTAGATTTGTGGCATCAACTCTGGCAACCTTTATTTAACCCCGCGCTGGGGATTCTTATGGGAGGCGCGTTACTCAGCGGTTTAATCAATTGGGTGTCGCGCAAATTCCAGGCTGATTAGTTTAATTATTGACTGTTGACGTTATTGCAAAATTTCCCTAAGTGCTGCTGGTAATTCAGGATACTGATACTCAAAGCCTGATGCCACAGTGCGCTTAGGTAGCACGTTTTGACCTTCTAATACTACTTTTGCGCCATCTCCTAAAAGCGCTTCTAAAGCCAAAGCTGGTACAGGTAACCAAGAAGGACGATGCATTACTTGTCCCAGAGTTTGGCTTAACTCTGTCATCCGGACTGGATTTGGTGCAGTAGCATTATATACACCTTCTATCTCTGGTTTGGCGATCGCTTGCAGAATCAGATTAACTCCGTCATCTAGATGAATCCACGAAAACCATTGCCTACCACTACCAATAGGGCCACCAGCAAAGAGTTTGAAGGGAGTAATCATTTTACCCAAAGCGCCACCCATTCCCAGAACAATACCAAACCGGAGAATTACTAAGCGTACACCAGCATCTTTAACTTTGTTTGCTTCTGCTTCCCAAGCGAGACAGACTTCCGAGAGAAAATCATTTCCAGATTGGCTGGTTTCGTCAAAGGTAGCAGTTTCGCTAGTCCCATAGAACCCAATAGCTGAGGCGTTGACTAACACCTGTGGTTTGGGGTTAGCTTTAGCTATTGCTTCCACAATTTTTTGTGTTCCTAGCTGACGACTATTCAGAATCTCTTGTTTGTGTTCTGGTGTCCAGCGTTCTTCAGCGATGGGTTCCCCTGCTAGGTTCACCACAGCATCACAGCCTGCGATCGCATCCTGCCAAGGGCCGGATACAGTGGGTGTATAGGCAATAATCTCTACATTGGAGAACGCTTGAGAGGGAAAAACTTTTCTGGCAAAGGTTGTATTACGAGTTAACACTAACACGCTATGACCTTCCTGATGGAGTCGTGTTACCAAACGACTACCGATAAATCCTGATGCTCCCGCAATTGCTATTTTCATAATCCTCTACCTCCGCCAAAACCTATTTTAAAGTTTTTTATCAAATTTTCAGCTTGTAACGTTTTTCTTTTTGGGTAAAAAGACTTGGTTTGAGATTTTGGATGAGATTTCTTTAATGAATCTGTAATCACTTGCTGTTTACATGCTTCGATATTATAGGATGGACGGAGTGTTGCAAGGCGTGGGGCTATTATGGCTCGCTATACCTGTTCATTTATTGTTTCTGTTGCTGTTGAGCATCTCCAGCCGTTGCTTGTAGATTTGCTACAAGACTGTGAATTTGATATTCAATACTACACAGGCGATTACATTATGGCTCGAGAGATACCTGGGACTGTTCCATTTTCTAAAATGGTTAAAGTGGAAGTACTGATTGATAAATCGACAGCCACCGAAACAGAAACCCGGATGAGTATTGTGGTTAAAAATGAGGAACTGCCACTCCAACTAGATAATCACTGCCGACAAATGTTTGAATTTATCAAGCAGGCGATTGAACATAGTCGCCATTGGCATTTGATTGAAAGTTTAGCAGGGTAATTTTTGCTACATATTATTTTAGGCATCGGCTGCGGCTAGCTTCAGGCAAAGCTAGCTCAAGCGACGCGCCAAAAATTATACTCATACCAATTTTAGATTGTGAATTTAGCTCAAAATTCCTCACAACAGACTTTTCGAGCCAACTCCGTTGTATAGCAGGACTTACGCAAGCAAAATTTGTCATTGCGACCGGAACGAAGTGTAGGGAAGCAATCCCAGAATCTCAGGCGATTACGTCGCTGCGCTCGTAATGACGTAATTACGTGACTTTTGCGTAAGTCCTATATAGGTCTGATTATGTCCAACTGATCATGACAAACAGTAGCTTACAGCTTTTGTATCTGTAAGCAGTTAAAAGATTGGCAGCTTGAAATTTTTTTGAGCAAGCGCCTCTGATTTGATAATTTTATGGGTTTTAGATTTCCTCTAAATCATCAGTCATACCCGGATTTATTAGTGTAATATCATACTCACTAGCATCCGTCATACCTGAGCGATGAGTATTTCTTAACAAGTAATAAATGGCACGTACTTGTGGGCCAAAAACAATCTCGTCTTCATTTCTCAGATCGTGGGATTGCATCTTTCGCCCATTAATCATGAGACCGTTAGAACTGAGTTTGCCTTTAGCATCGCCATCAACAATTCGGTAATAATAGCTATGGCCATCCAGTTCGCGTGGTAACCTTACCAAGGTGGCATGGCGGCGAGAGACAAACTGCGACACCAATCGGATATTGCAATCGCGGTCTCTACCGATAGAGTAGATGGGATTTTCTAGCGAAAATTCCTTACGACCTTGATCATCCTCCAGAATCAGAAGATGGCTTTCGTTGGTTTCTGCGGCCATTGATGCGTCGTTGCTAAAATCGCTTGAAATTTGATTGCTGAAGATGTGTTTAATATAGTTTCCTGCCATTATTACGCATTACAGTCTGTGGTACTGCTTTAATAAGCATTTAAGTGCATTTTGACTCAATAGAGTAGAATATTGCTCTTCTACTCCTGCTATTTTCATTTTAGGAAGATTCTCAACAGATGTGGTAGATGCATCAATCCTGATGATTAGTAAATCTGCCGAGAAAGGCAGAATTGCGATTGAGTTGAGAGTATTATCTCCTAAAAGAAATTTACGGTCGATGAGCCAAACGCCGTAATAAAACTGAGTTACTAACAACACTAACTGAGCTGAATGCCATTAATGCGGCGGCACCAGATGGGCTAAGGAGAAAACCCAAACTTGGTAACAAAACACCTGCTGCTAAGGGAATACCAATTGTATTATATGCAAAAGCCCAGAATAAATTCTGACGGATTTTGTTGAATGTGGCACGGCTGAGGTGAATTGATTCCACAACATCGCTGAGGCGATCGCGCATTAATACAATAGCAGCAGTTTCCATTGCCACATCGGAACCTGAATACAATGCAATTCCCACATCTGCTTGCGATAAAGCAGGCGCATCATTAATTCCATCTCCCACCATTGCCACAATAGCTTGTGGTTTGGAGTTGTTTGTCATTTCGCCAGCTTGCAGGGATTGGATGGCTGCGGCTTTTTTACTGGGGGGAACACCAGCTATGACATCATCGCTACTTAGTCCCAGTTGTTTACCGATCGCACTCGCGGCTTCTTGGCGATCGCCACTGAGTAACATTACCCGTAAACCCATCTGGCGCAATTTATCGACTGTAGCTTTGGCATCTGGCCTGAGAGTATCGGCAACGCCAATAATTCCGGTTAAAATCCCGCCTACTGCTACACAAACAACTGTTTTCCCCTCTGCGGCTAACTTTTGGCTTAACTGTTGTGCAGTCTCGCTAATGGCAATTCCGTGCCAACTCAACCATTCCCAATTTCCCAATAAGACATTTTTACCTTGGACTACAGCCGATACTCCTAGTCCTGGTTCTGTATGAAACTCTACAGCCTCAGGGATAGTTAATTCTTGTCGCTGTGCTTCCTGCTGAATGGCTTTAGCAAGAGGGTGGAATGTGCCGCTTTCTACAGCCGCAGCAAATTGGAGAAGAGACTGAGGGTTAGGAACTAGAGAAAATTCGCCCTCAGAGGCTAATTCTTCAATTAGCAGACAATCTGTAACGGTGGGATTACCTGTAGTTAACGTGCCAGTTTTATCAAAGACTACTGTATCTAGCTGGTGAACTCGTTCCAAAACGTCACCGCCTTTGATTAACAAACCCCGTTCTGCACCTAAGCCAGTCCCAACGAGAATGGCTGTAGGTGTAGCCAAACCTAAAGCACAAGGACAAGCCACCACCATAACTGCGATCGCTAATTTTAAGCTGATCAGGAGTGGAGAATAATGAGCGGTAAGTGCTGAGTGCTGAGTGCTGAGTGGCGAGTGGTGGGCCATTTCCATGCTGGTTGACATGGCAATATCTGGCCAGATGTGAACACCAAAGAAATACCAAAAGACAAAGGTTAATGAAGCGGCTGCTAATACACCATAGGTAAAGTAACCAGCTACTGTATCAGCTAATTTCTGAACAGGTGCTTTGCGGGTTTGGGCATCTTCCACCAGGGCGACAATGTGGGCTAATGTGGTATCGCTACCTGTACGGGTGGCTTGAATTGCGATCGCCCCTGATTGATTAATAGTACCGGCTGTAACAAAATCTCCAGGTTGCTTAATTACTGGTACAGCTTCCCCTGTCAGCATGGATTCATCAACTGTGGTTTGTCCCCACCGCACCTCACCATCAACGGGGATTTTATCACCAGGCAATATCTGTAACCATTCACCTACTCGCACTTGTTCGGCAGGAATCTCGATGCTAGCAGAACCGATAACAGCATCTCGACCTGCACCATTACTTTCTTGCCCAATTTTCTCCGGGTTAGCAATCAACCGCGCTATTTGTGGCTGCAATGCTAGCAGTTGCCGAAACGCTGCCGCAGCGCGACCTCTAGCTTGTTGTTCTAATGTCCGCCCCAAAAGAATGAAGCCTAACATCATCACTGGTTCGTCAAAGAAGCATTCCCAACCCATTTGGGGGAAGAGTAGCGCCACCAAACTGGCTGTATAGGCTGTTAAGGTTCCCAAGCCGATCAAAGTATTCATGTTGGGCGCATTTCGCCGCCAGCCTAGCCAGCCATCAACTAAAATCGGGCGACCAGGAAATAGTATCGCCACTGTTGCCAGGCCACAATGGAACCAGATGTTATTTAAAATTGGCAGATTTGAGCCGCTAATCGTACCAAAATGCCCAATTGCTGAAAAAACTAAGAGCAAGCCAGCAACTACTAATTGCTTGAGTGCAGAGTGCATTTCTCGGTGCTGACGTGCTTCTGGATCTTCTCTAGTTGATGCGCTGGCGGCCGTTCGAGGCTGAGTAGGGAAGCCATTGGCACTCAAATGCTTTGCCAATTGTTCAGCATCCACTACACCCACTTCTGACTCTACAACTGCGACCTCAGTTGCCAGGTTTACACAGGCACTCTTGACTCCTGGATGTTGAGTTAGCTGCCTTTCTACTGCTTTCACACACCCAGCACACTTCATGCCCCCAACATCCAGAATTATTTTCTCTGTAATGGGCATCATTTCTGGGGTGAGATTCGTTTTGGGAACAAGTTGCATGGCAAGAGTTTAGTTAAATTCGCTGCAATTTTCAACGCTCATTACAAGCGTCCTAATTTGAGGGTAGGCGAAATTTTGAACTAAGACTGCTTGTCGCAGATAAATTTAAATAAGGGATTGGGGAACTCGGGGCCCCCTCTGGGGATAAGGGGTAATGGGGATTGGGGAGATGAGGGAGATGAGGGAGATGAGGGAGATGAGGGAGATGAGGGAGATGAGGGAGATGAGGGAGATGAGGGGGATGAGGGGGATGAGGGAGAATCCTAAACGAATTTCTTAATTACGAATTACGAATTACGAATTACGAATTACGAATTACGAATTCTTATAAGATACATAGACTAATGCTGCAATTTGGATAGGCAGAAAAGCAATTATGCTTTTTAGAAAATAGTTTATTTCTAGATTAGACATTGTGATGAAATATGCCGCACCAACTAGCAAGAAAAAGGCTAAGGAAAGTTTTTGATGTTTGATGTTGAGCATAATGGTAGATATAAAATGTCAATATATAGAGTTGCTTGCAGAAAGTTTATTTTATTGATGATATCGATTGTTTTCAGATAACCGACTTTTTATAAAAGTCGGTTATCTCAATATTTATGCATGATTTAGGATTTGTATATGCATTTAGCTTACATAGCCTGAAATATCAGTGAGATTGTGAGCTATAAATCTAAAACCAGCCCTGCTTATTGACAAAATAAGTGTCTACAAATTCTTCTTGAGACTTGTTTAAGTAGATCATGCCTTCAATCAAACCTATAAGTTGCATAATTAACAAAGTAAAACCGTAGGTAAAAGTACCGCCGACTACGGTGATAACTAGCATAATGAAGCCTTCTGGAGCATAACCAAGAATAAACTTATGTACTCCAAAACCACCGAAAATAATGCCACAGTAACCAGCGATTAGTTGTTTGTTCGCTTGGCTGGAGTTGAGATTTGCCATATTGACTGCTGCTCCTGGAGAAATAGGGGGTAATTTTAAATGATTCTTTCAGAAAAGTAGTAAATATATTCACTGAGGAAATATATTTTTACTTTCCCTAACGAAAAAGCTCTAATTTAGATAAATAAGCATAACCAAATTGTCACGATACCTGAGGAATCGTCAGCATAATGGTTAAGGGTTAAAGATAAGGATAGAAAGGAAAAGGAAAACCTTTAACCATCACCCATAAATTTTTTACCCAAATTAAACTTTCTGTTCAAAATGTTGAATCGAGTACTTTTGAAACAGAGGTTATTTGATATTGTTTGGAACTATATCGTGCTTCGATACCTGAGTGACTTTTGTATCTTTAGGCTACAAATTTCAACAGATGAGTTTTGCCAAATCTTAGGTGAATTTTTCTCTTGAGGAGAATTCACTTTCAATTATCAGCAAATACCCCTATGTTGGAATACCCCTATTTACAAGTTCATCAGTTTTATGTCCGGAATTTTTTGGATATGGCTGCAATGATGAGGATATATTTAATGGAAACTTTATAGAAAGTACCAGTATAGGCATCTTCCCACACAAAAGAAACAATTTTTCCACTACCAAAATACATGGAAGTAGATTGTGCAAAAACTCATCAATCACTGCTAGCTGCTTTCCCAAGCATTCTGAAACAGAATTTTTGGGAAGCTAATCCCTATCTCTACAAGGACTGATATGGCTTAGAGGTGACTCAATGTCACTCTAGAAATTTACTATGTATTTTTTGGTATTGCTGAAGAGGTTTGTACCACCAGCAATATTGACCCTAAAAATAGCATTTATTGATGGTAAGTACTGACTGAGAAAAGTGCTAAGTATCGAGTAAAAAAATACTCCTACTTAGTCTCTAGCCTCTCAATACTTTTCGGTTAAGGGGAAAAAGGGGAATGGGAAAAGGGAAAGAAACAACCTTTCACCCTTACCCTTTAACCTTTTTCCCAAAAGCTATTTTGAGTTCAAAACGCTATCCCTTGTAGTATTGTCTCGCTCTAGCTTCTCTTCTCTACTTTGTGGCTGGCTTTATAGCTGCAATGATTGTCATATATTATTGCCATATATGGAGATGAAAGCAAATATTTTTCTGCTTCGGCAACCGTGAATTTACGTATAATTAATTACCGCTACCTAGAATAAACAAACTGAGTAGAGTGCCACTATTCCAAAGACTGTGGAGCAGCATCGGTGCGAGGAGGTTACGCGATCGCGTGTAGACTACACCTAAGACGATCCCCAAAGCTGTGAGGGGGAGAATTTCCGATAAGCTGAGGTGAGCAGCCGCAAATAGTAAGCTACTTAACAGAATTGATCCCCACACAGGAAGGTAACGAGTCAGGGAAGGTAACAAGAAACCTCGGAAAAGAATTTCTTCAAAAACAGGAGCTGCGATCGCAGCTGTGATAAAAAATATTCCTAGTGCGACAGTATCTTGACTTTCTAATGCCAGTTGTAACAAGGGATTACTACCGCCTTGTCCTTGCCATAGCTGTTGATTAATCAAAGACACGACTACTACTATTGGTAAAGCGGCGCAATAGCCACCTAATCCCCATAAAAACCATTTACTGCGGAGATTGAAGCGAAACCAGTATTCTGGTAGTGGGAAAAAGCGCTTAATCGATAAATATAGTACTGCTAGCGCCCCTGATGCGACGATAATATAACGCAGCAAAACCGAGAAAGCCTGAAAGCGCACATCACCACCACTCAAGGAGAAGGGGAGCAGGGATAATATTAAAGGTACAAAAACTTGCCCCATCAAGAAAAAGCCGATAACAAAAACTTGGAGAATCGTTTCACCACCCCAAGGAGTTGACCAAGCTACATCAGCATTTTGAGCTAATAAAGCGGCTTTTCCCTTCACCAAATATTGCACTAAGACTGCAATTAGCAGTACTATCCCAATGACAGCTGCCAAGGTGGGGATGATCCCAATTACCGCTAACTTCACGACAGCTTGAGCAGCAGTTTCTTGTTGTGCTGCTTTTACTGTCGCCAGTGCATCGGGACGTTGCTGAAGTTGGTATAGTTGCACTAAGGCTGTAGCACGAAACCAACCATCTAAATTCTTTTGAATCAACTGTTGAGCATTGGGGAGCAGACGGGGAGGATTACTCCATAACCCTGTTAATACAGCAGAGGTTTCGGGAAATTCTGGACTAATATCTGAGCGTTGCTGGACATCATCCCAAGTCTTAATTGCTGTCTCAGTCTTTCCCTGCTGTGCTTGTAAAATTCCCAAACGTAAATCTAATTCCGCCGATAATTTTTGCAGTTGCTTGAGAGACTGCTGCAACTGTTGCTCTTGTGGATTAGCCGGATTTTCTCCGGGACGAGTTTCTGGTAAAGGTTTAGACGGTGCGGGAGTGTTAACTGCAGGAGAACGCAATTTTTCCAGTTGAGTTTTAGCTTTCTCCAAATTGGTTTGTACCGATTTCCGCGCATCTTGATATTGCTTGGCAGCATTTTCCAGAGGTTCCTCACCCAGTATGGTTTCGCGAACCACTTGTAAATTTTCTTTGCTGCTCTCTTCTGGTTGCCAAGCTTGTGCTTGTAGCGCCAAATTTGTTTGGTACAACTCCAAGCGGCTTTGAAACTGAGGTTCCTGCCAACTGCCAAATAAAGACAAGCCAGACAACGCCAAGGAAATCAGCGTTAATCCAATTAAACCCAACCGTTTGATAGTCATTATCTCCCCTTGACTAACCTTTTTAAAGCGCGTGCCCCTTGGAATTATCGCAAGAAAAAGGGGGAATGGGGAATGGGGAATGGGGAATGGGGATTGGGGAATGGGGAATGGGGATTGGGGAATGGGGAATGGGGAATGGGGAATGGGGAATGGGAAATGGGGAATGGGGAATGGGGAATGGGGAATTGTTTTTTTTCTGAGCAGTAGGGGTATTGGCGGCGTAAAACCTACTATTAGGGACTTCCAAATAAAAAAATATCCCAGTATTTATTGTGGGGTGGACATCTTGTCCGCCCAGTTTATGTGGCGGGCAAGATGCCCGCCCCACAAGATGGAATAATTTATTTCTTGGAAGTCCCTTAAGTGACACTAAGTCATTTAATTCCTTTTCCCCTTTACCTTTGACCCCTGGTGTTAGTAGCAGATGAACAGCAAAAAATAGCAGGACTTACGCAAGCAAAATTTGTCATTGCGACCGGAACGAAGTGTAGGGAAGCAATCCCAGAATCTCAGGCAATTACGTCGCTGCGCTCGTAATGACGTAATTCCGTGACTTTTGCGTAAGTCCTAAATAGATTAAATTAATTTTTATATATAGTTATTATTACTGAGTATATGGAACCTGTGACGCTGACGGCTGTGGTAACTGCGATCGCGACTATACTTTTGACTAAACCACTAGAGAAAGTAGGCGAAAACATTGGTGATGTGGTTTGGACGCAAAGTGGCAAGTTAATTGAAAAGCTCCGCACTAAGCATAAATTGCCATTGCTGACTGCGGCTGTAGAAGCCAAAGAACCCCAACGATTAGATTATGGTCAAGCAGTGCTGGAACTGCAAGCAGCAGCAGCACAAGACCCGGAAATTGCTCAAGCAGTTGTGGATGTCGAAACAGCCGCTAAAAATAGTCAGTCTGAGACGGGCAAAGAAATTCAAAAACTAGTAGAACAAATCAACTCACACCCGTCAGTTGTTAACAATGCAAAGTTAGCGGATGAGATTAAGAATGTCTTCCAAGGAAATCAATTTAACGCCCCTGTCACGTTTAACAACTGACTAAAGTCGTCCGATAGGGAGGATGGGACAAAGTTAACTCCCGATGACTGGCGTGAAATCTGTCGTGAAATATTGGCAGAACGGCGCAAGCTGACTACAAATCCTCTGTCATCAACTGAAGGGGTCGCCCTGCAAGTTGATGATGTTTACGTACCACTAGGATTAGTTGAGCGCAAAAAACCATCTAAACGTCAGGGTGATGTTTCTCCAGAACAGGGTTCAGAACTTTACAAGGAGACAGAAATCACCAAAACATTTGAGCATGATGCTTTTCTGGAAGAAGTTTTAAAACACAAGAACACACCTAAAAGTAAAGGTAAGCGAATTGCAGTTATTGGTGAACCAGGAGCAGGAAAGACAACACTATTACAGCAGATTGCTGATTGGGTATCGCGTGAGATTCACCAGTCGATTGTCATTTGGGTATCTTTAGCAGATTTGCGAGGAAAGGAATTAAAAACTTATCTGTTTGAGACTTGGTTGACTCAAGTGTCTGAGAAAATAGGGAAAGCTGAAGCCACTAAGCAACTAAAGGATGATTTTGTTGCTCTGTTTAATCGAAATAATGTGTGGCTGCTGCTAGATGGGTTAGATGAAATGTCCACATCTTCAGGTAATCCTCTCACAGAAATTGCACGACAATTCCGTGAAGCAGGGTTAATTTCTCAAGCGCGAATTGTGCTAACCTGTCGGGTTAATCTGTGGGATGGCAGCATTAATGCACTTGATGATTTTGATACCTATCGCACTTTAGATTTTTCTTATCCAGAACAGGTAGAGAGATTTATTCATAAATGGTTCAGTGCTATTCCGGAAAAGGGAAATCAGTTATGCAGTGATTTGCAAGAACCGGGTAAAGAACGGATTCAGGATTTAGTCAAAAATCCTCTGCGGTTGACCCTGCTGTGTTTGAATTGGCAATCGGGAGATGGCAAATTACCAGATACTCAAGCGGGACTCTATCAGCAATTTGTTGATGACTTTTACAAGTGGAAGAAAGACGAATTTGCTACAACATCTGGCCAGCGTCAGAAACTCAATATCAAATTAGGGGAATTGGCTAAAGCCGCAATAGACAAAGAAGCAACGCGGTTTCGCTTGCGGCAAGATTTTGTTAATCAATTCTTAGGGGATGTTGATGATGAAAATTCGTTGCTGAAATTGGCACTAAATCGCGGCTGGCTGAACAGTATAGGGATAGATGAACAGAGAAAACCTGTTTACGCTTTCTTTCATGCCTCATTTCAAGAATACTTTGCTGCTAAAGCAATTGATGATTGGCATTTCTTTCTTAATCACGTTCCCAAAAATCCTAGTCAAGGAACTTATCGCATCTTTGAACTCCAATGGAAGCAAACAATATTACTTTGGTTAGGGCGAGAAGAAGAAAAGCTCAAACAGCAAAAGCAAGAGTTGATCGATGCTTTAGTGAACTTTAAAGACGGATGTGGTAAGTGGAATAGAAAAAGATTTTATGAATATCAGGCTTACTTTTTAGCTGCCGCAGGTATTGCAGAGTTTAGAGCTTATTCTAGATCACCTGAAATAGTAGAACAAATTGTCAACTGGGCAACTGGTTATTTAAAAATTGTTTTTTTTAATAAAAAAATATATTTACCATTTCACTATCCTATTGCCGAGGAAGCCAATTTAGCACTACAACAGACAGACCGGACAGAAGCAATCGCAGCCTTGGTACGAATGCTGCAATCAAATAATCTGGATGACGATACCCGTTGGCTGAATCTGGATGACTTCACCCGTAGGGAAGCAGCATCAAGCTTAGGGGAAATCGGCACTGGCAATGAAATTGCGATCGCAGCCTTGGTACAACTGCTGCAATCAAATCATCTGAATAACAGCACCCGTAAGCAGGCAGTATCAAGCGTAGAGAAAATCGGCACTGGCAATGAAATTGCGATCGCAGCTTTGGTGCAACTGCTGCAATCAACTAATCTAGATGACGATACCCGTAGGGAAGCAGCATTAAGCGTAGAGAAAATCGGCACTGGCAATAAAATTGCGATCGCAGCCTTGATGCAACTGCTGAAATCAACTAATTTGGATGACGATACCCGTTGGCGAGCAGCATCAAGCTTAGAGAAAATCGGCACTGGCAATGAAATTGCGATCACCGCCTTGGTGCAACTGCTGCAATCAACTAATTTGGATGACTTCACCCGTTGGCGAGCAGCATCAAGCTTAGGGAAAATCGACCCAGGCAATGAAATTGCGATCCTAGCCTTGGTGCAACTGCTGCAATCAACTAATCTGGGTGACGATACCCGTTGGCGAGCAGCATCAAGCTTAGAGAAAATCGGCACTGGCAATGAAATTGCGATCCTAGCCTTGGTGCAACTGCTGCAATCAACTAATCTGGATGACTTCACCCGTAGGGAAGCAGCATCAAGCTTAGGGAAAATCGGCACTGGCAATGAAATTGCGATCCTAGCCTTGGTGCAACTGCTGCAATCAACTAATCTGGATGACTTCACCCGTAGGGAAGCAGCATCAAGCTTAGGAGAAATCGACCCAGGCAATGAAATTGCGATCCTAGCCTTGGTGCAACTGCTGCAATCAACTAATCTGGATGACTTCACCCGTTGGCGAGCAGCATCAAGCTTAGGGAAAATCGGCACTGGCAATGAAATTGCGATCCTAGCCTTGGTGCAACTGCTGCAATCAACTAATCTGGGTGACGATACCCGTAGGGAAGCAGCATCAAGCTTAGGGAAAATCGGCACTGGCAATGAAATTGCGATCCTAGCCTTGGTGCAACTGCTGCAATCAACTAATCTGGATGACTTCACCCGTAGGGAAGCAGCATCAAGCTTAGGAGAAATCGGCACTGGCAATGAAATTGCGATCCTAGCCTTGGTGCAACTGCTGCAATCAACTAATCTGGGTGACGATACCCGTTGGCGAGCAGCATCAAGCTTAGAGAAAATCGGCACTGGCAATGAAATTGCGATCCTAGCCTTGGTGCAACTGCTGCAATCAACTAATCTGGATGACTTCACCCGTAGGGAAGCAGCATCAAGCTTAGGAGAAATCGGCACTGGCAATGAAATTGCGATCCTAGCCTTGGTGCAACTGCTGCAATCAACTAATCTGGGTGACGATACCCGTTGGCGAGCAGCATCAAGCTTAGAGAAAATCGGCACTGGCAATGAAATTGCGATCACCGCCTTGGTGCAACTGCTGCAATCAACTAATTTGGATGACGATACCCGTTGGCGAGCAGCATCAAGCTTAGAGAAAATCGACCCAGGCAATGAAATTGCGATCCTAGCCTTGGTGCAACTGCTGCAATCAACTAATCTGGGTGACGATACCCGTTGGCGAGCAGCATCAAGCTTAGAGAAAATCGGCACTGGCAATGAAATTGCGATTGCCGCTTTGGTGCAACTGCTATTAACTAATCTATATGACTACACCAGTTGGCTGGCAGCATATAGCTTAGGGAGAATCGGCACAGGCAATAAATTTGCGATCGCTGCTTTGGTGCAATTGCTGCTATCAAATCATCTGCATGACTACATCCGTCAGGTGGCAGCAATTAGCTTAGGGGAAATCGACCCAGGCAATGAAATTGCGATCGCCGCTTTGGTGCAACTGCTGCAATCAACTACTGTGGATGACGACATCCGTTTGCAGGCAGCAAATAGCTTAGGGGAAATTATAAATAATCAGCATCGCGTTGATGTAGTCAAAGCTTTAAGTGGTTATTGGCAATTAAATGATCAATACTACGATTTAGCCTGGAAATGCGCCCAGAATATGCCTTACCCCGACTTCTATCAAGCTTGGCATCAGCATAATTTTGTTACTCGTGCGCTGCAAACCTTAAAGAAAATCCTCTTAACAAGAATTTAAGTACTTTTACCGCAGCCACGTTACAAATGTCGTGCGTTAAGTAACAACAACTTGCCTATTCTTTACGAATGTCGTGATGTTGGTGACGAACATCGTGATGTTGGTGACGAACATCGTAAGGTTGGTGACGAACATCGTGATGTTGGTGATGAACATCGTGATGTTGGTGATGAATGTCGTGAGGTTGGTGACGAACATCGTGATGTTGGTGACGAACATCGTCATGTTGGTGACGAATGCTTATGTTGTGGTCACCACAGCTTAAGCAAAACTTATCAATCAACGCTATTCTAGTTTTGCTTGTGCGTCAACTTAGAGAGTCAAGCCTTTCGTGAGAAAAACGGATTCATAATACAAAGGCGATCGCTTCCTAAAATCCAAGGTTAGGAAATGCTAATCAATCAAATTTGCACTACTACTTATCTAAGAAATCGCAAATTCTGTGTGTTTTCGCTGTTCCAGGGGTCGAAAAGCCAGAACAATCTGCTTTTTGGGAATTCCCTCGGCTACTAAGTCATTCGCGATACCTTCTTCTGTCCCATCGTGTTGAATCCAAAGTTTATGATCAATCACATCAATGTGCAGCAAAGTGCCATAGATGCGATAACCGTCTTGCCAGCCTGTTTCAACTAACAGATAGCGATCGCGTTCTCTATCTAACACTAACTCAACTTTTACCCCATCATCACTCTGGAGAAAGTCGGCATAGTCTTGGAATACTTTTTCAATTGTCTGACGATATTGGGTTAGTGAATCCATCGGCTAATTGCCTCCTGACTCGGATCAAAGGTTACTAAACGAATGATGCCATCTTCAATCAAGGTTTGTCCGGCTTCTTCTTCAAAGACAGTCTTGCAAGTTGCTTCAGTAACAGCAAGATACAGGATATGCTCTGGATAGTACCGCTTCAATAATTGCGCGTACAAAACAAATTGACCTAACGCCTCTTCAAGATCCTTCATATCCGAAGGACGGGTAAAGCTTTTAACTTCGACAGCAATCTTTTCGGTGCCACGTTCAGCTGCCAGCAATCGTTCTGCCCCCAAATCGACAAATAGGTTTTTACCTCGCGCCAGACGAATTCGTAGGGGATCATGAGTGATGATCCAGCCATCTTTAATCAGGGCATTTTTAACGTTATCGTGATACAGGTCTCTGGCAGGCATATTTTTTTGATTGTATCGTGCCTGTTATCAAGATTATATGAGCAGGCGATCGCACTTCGTTGAGAAGCTATCATTACTCACATCTGTGAGGCTTTCGTAACTCGTAATTAATAATTTGTAATTACGAATTACCATTAAACCTTTATTTCCATACAGTTTGGATAGCCAATACTGAAACAATGGAAGTATACACAAAAGTAAAATGCCGACAATGAGTGAACTTCCCAAGAGTCTTGAAGAAGCGATCGCCCAATCTCGCATAGCTACCCAAGCAGCTTTAGCTGATGGTTGTACTCGCTTACAAGTTGAGTATTTGTTTCCCGAACTTAAAATGATGCTGGTGGCGGCAGACTTTTTACCAATGTTTGCCGAATATGGTTCTGGCTTGAAGATTTTCTTTGCTGATGCTGGTGCTGCTGCCCTTGCTCGTCGTGAATGGGCAGATACGCCATATAAAATTGAGGATATTGGTACAGGTAGGGCAACTCCTGTCGGATCAAAAGTGAAGCCAGAGGATGAAATTTTTCTCTTTATTACCCCAACATCTGTGGAAGTCCCGCAGATGGAAAAACTTTGTCAAGAAATAGGCGATCGCCCCATAGTTCTTTTAAATCCCCGCCTCGAAGATTTTGGGATTGTCGGTATTGGTTATGCAGGAAGACAAACCCGTCAACGTTTTATTAGCACCATAGAATCTTCCTACTACCTCCGCCCTGTAGACGACGAAACAGCCGTTTTCCGGTGCTACCCTGGGTTATGGGAAGTTTGGGTAGAAAAAGACGGCGATTATCAAAAAATCACAGAATTACCCAACAGACCTTCAGGTGATGAGTTAGATCTCATTCTAATGAAACAATCCCAAACAGCAACAGACGGTACACCTGCCAAAAAACCAAGTGTGTTTAAGAGTTTGCAACGATTCATCAAAGCGTTGAGTAGTTAGAAGGGGGACTGGGGACTGGGGGACTGGGGGATGAGGGGGATGAGGGAGATGAGGGAGATGAGGGAGCAGAGGGAGATGAGGGAGCAGGGGTGCAGGGGAGAATAGCCATTACCACCTGTGTCAACTTAACGTGAAACCCGCTTGGTTGAAAGGTTTCCGCCCTCACCCCCAGCCCCTCTCCCACAGGGAGAAGGGAGCAAGAGATTTAGTTCCCCTTCTCCTCGGGGAGAAGGGGTTAGGGGATGAGGGCGTGGGGTATTTGTACAACGCCCGCCCTATATCGCTTTTAGCTTAAGTTGACACCAATGAGCCATTACTCATTACTCATTACTCATTACTCATTACTCATTACTCATTACTCATTACTCATTACTCATTACTCATTACTCATTACTCATTACTCATTACTCATTACCCATGCCCCATGCCCCATGCCCCATCCCAATTAATTACTTCTTATCGGCGCATTCAAGACTTTCTCAATGCGATCGCGTGTTTCTAAGATGTGCGCTTTTGTATATTCATCGTCAGAATTGACTCCTGCTAGTTTTTCGTTAAGTTGCTTGATTTTATACCATGCCAAAGTACGTGCATCTTCAGGTACATATTCTTTGCGTAACACCATATCGCTCAAAATATTCACATATTCCCTCTGCAAGCCTCGCCGCAGGCTGGAAATCTTCAGGGGTTTGCTTTGAGGTTTGATGATTTCTGTCCAAATATCTGTTTGCAGAGTATCTAATAGCTCTGGAATAGTAAGTGTTTTTTCGGTAGGATTTTTGAGTTCAATGTCCTTGAGGCGGGTAAGGCGATCGCCTGAAAGTAAATCCATTAATACCGCACTCTGCAAGATTAACACCAAGTCATGAATTGGGTAATCTAAACGCCCAATCATTGGATAGCTACCCCAGTGATACCAGCGAGAAGGTGCTAATTTATTCAGCAATTCTGGCGAGAAGTTAAACGCATCTTCAGCAAAGACATATTTATTTAACGTCGCTAATGCTTGGCGTTGTTCTTCTACTGGTACGGCTTGGAATGGTAATCGCTTTTGTCCACTTAGTTTGGTAGATGAGGCGCTAGCACGAATGCGATAAAAGGACTGTCCGCCAATATATTTTGTGGTGTAAAAAATATTTTGGAAGTAGTTACCTAAGACAGTACCAAAGCGATCGCTCAAATCGCTAAAACTTTCTCCGGCAATGGGATAACGTTTGGTGAGACGATCCCACATCACCCGAGAATTATCTAGCTGCCATTGGGAATACCGCAGTACATTACCGCTATTATCCCAAGCATTCGCAGTCGGGTCGAGGTCATATCTATCTTCATCTGTAGAGTAACTCAACTCTGGGCGATCGGATTGGCTAGCAATTTCTTCTAAAAATGATTTCTCGGCGATGGGGGTTGAGGCTTGTGTAGGTGTGTAACCGTATTGAATTGCCCAATCATCATAAGGGCCAACCATACTGGGGAAATAATCACCCTGTTTGGTACCTTGGGGGGCAATATTTGGCGGAATGTAATCCATCACCGAAGCTGTTAAACCTTTGTGATTCGTAATCTGCTGATCGTTGAGTTCTTCCGGTGGGAGTAGATTGCTACCCCGGAAATTGTGACGTAACCCCAAGGTGTGACCAACTTCGTGGGCAATAATTAAGCGTAAGTATTGATTGATATATGCTTTTAATTGCTCTTGGCTAGTGGTGTTATCTTCTAGAAGTGTCATTGCCAAGGAACCCAAGGCAAACTGCTGCGAGGCTTCCATACCGTAGCATAAGTCTGACTCACCAGCGATTTTCGCTAAACGACCTAACCAAGGCTTTTGCTTTGCTTCTTGCTGGGGATTAGTCTTAGATTTGCCACCTAAGCCATTGACGCAAAGCATATTATTTTGCATCAACGCCGATAAAGAAGTACGTGAAGATGAGACATTGGGTTGTACTATTTGACGATACTCATTCTTCAGTACACGGACAAAGCTGCCATCTACTAAAATATCTGCATCTAAAATCTCTCCAGTTAAGGGATTAACACGGGATGGCCCCCTAGCAAAAAAACCATCAATGGTGTTAATCCAACGGATAGTGTTGTAGCGAATATCCGCAGGGTCCCATGTGGCATTATCTGGCATTTGCCGCACTTCAATTGCGTCCTTAAAGCCTGCCTTGATAAAGGCTTTATTCCACATTAATATCCCTTCTTTAATGGCATCGCGATACTCAAAAGGTACAGCGTTATCAATCCAGAAAACAACTGGTTTTTTCGGTCGAGATATTGCTGCTTGTGGGTCGGCTTTTTCTAAGTTCCAACGATTGATATAACGTACAAATGGGTCGCCGCGATCGTCTTTAGATAAGTCTTGATAAGCAGTGATAAAATAGCCCACACGCTCGTCAGCTAAACGAGGTTGATATTTATTGTTGGGCAACTGGGAAATACTATAGTGCAGGCGCAGAGTAAAGCCACGGCTGTCAGCTAAAGACTCAAAGTTAAGCATTTCACTATCTTTACTGCTACCGCCACCACCAGAAAAATTTAAAACTGTTTCTACTTCTATGTTTTCTGGAAAGACTTTGGCTTCACCAAAATATGATTGGTCTGTACCACCAGGTAGCCCCAAACTTAGAGATAAGCCTGCTAAATCTGTCAGTAACAAATCGCCCAAGTCAATCAGCAGAGTTTTGCGTTCTGGATGAATGCTTTTAATGGGAATAGTGTACAGTACAGAGTCACTAAAAGACCGAGCTAGCGATCGCGCTTGCGGATCTCCTTCACGAGTCCGAAAATTAACATTACGAACAGCAAATTGCAGGTTATTATCCACTCGTTTAAAGTAAAATAAAAAGTCCTGCAAAGGCATACCGCTATAAATACCCTGCTCCCCAATCCCAGATTCCAAGGTAGAAGTGGCTAGATAATTTTTATTTAGTTGCTCTGGCTGAATTTCTAAATAAATTTTATTCTTTTCTTTCTGGCGATAAAGCGTGAACACTCCCGCTGACTTTTCAGTATCTTTAGTAACTTCATCAAATGGCTCTAAGTCATCCTTTTTTGGTGGCTTACTCGATGAGTTAGGTTTTTCGCTAGGCTTGTCTGGGGTTTTGACCGCTTGTAAAAAAGGTTGTTTCCCAACTTCTTTCGGACTTTGAACTATCCAGTTAAAAGGTTGCTGCTGTACTTGTTGATTTTGATTAAGCACCCAGACTTGATCCGTCTTTTGCCCTAAAGAATGGGGTAACTGTGATGCTTCTAAGGCTCGTTTGAGAGCATTATTGTCTAGCTTTTTTACAGCTTTCAGGTTTTGTAGGCTACTCTCTGACTTTTCTGTACCCTTGACTGTGACTGGTTTTACACTAACTTTATCTACCTTTTGGAGATTGTGTAACTCAGTATTTACTCTGTTATTAGGTACAGACTTAGCACTAGCGGTTGTTAATCCTAAAAACAAACCGTGCAACAAAATTACATAAAAAGTTAATCTATTCATTTAATCAATCCCCGATAACAATCAATAGCTAATTTCTCATTGTTGTAAAGTTAAGCTACTTGGCGCTGATCTAACTGAAGCTTATTCTAAAAATATTATTAGCTGGCTAATATCCAGCAGTGAACTTTTTCGTTAAGTTATCATTATTTTTTTGAATCTGATTGGACAGTTTTACTGTAGTATTTTTGCTAACAATTGTGTCTGTAGCATACAGTACGTATTATTTTGACACCAGACTAGTAAACTTGCTGGGAAGAAAGTATAACAATTTATGCCAAATCGATGACATTACTGGAAAAGGCACAACTTCTCAAGCTGTTGATTTCGATTTACACAAAGAAAAATTGTCAGGTGCTGATTGGTTACCTACCACCAAAACATCTCTAATAGTTACTAGTTATAAATTATACGAATTTATTTTTTGCCCGATTAGCTTCTCAGTCAATCTCAATCTTTAAATCATCTCTAACTAACCAGTAATCAGATAGTAATCCAAGATACCAAATGTCCTATTTATTGCAA
The DNA here is from genome assembly GCF_025677855.1 of Tolypothrix sp. PCC 7601. NCBI lineage: Bacteria > Bacillati > Cyanobacteriota > Cyanophyceae > Nostocales > Tolypothrichaceae > Tolypothrix > Tolypothrix sp. PCC 7601. Next base: position 4,056,663 of record NZ_CP064879.1, on the reverse strand, counting down.
ATTTGGAAGCGTTTAAGCAATTACGCCAGAGGTACAAAGTTACCAGAGTTCTCGCAGACAGAATCTCCGGAAGCTGAAGCAGTGTCTTCTAGGGGAAAAACAACTCCAGATTTTGAGCTAGGCTTTAAATTTGCTCAAGATACTTTACCAGACTCTTTACTACCCCAACAATTACAAAAAAGGTTGGAAGAATGGTCAAACCCCGGTAGTGGGTTGCCAGAGTTCGCGAGCGAGATATCATCCGCTACACTCCGCATAGACGCGCAGCGACTCACCGCCAGATATCGCCAATTATATGCACAAATTTATGATTTATTAGGTCAGAGCGCCTTGACCTCAGACATAGTTGAACAAGGCATGAACTTGTTAATTGCGGGGAAAAAATTTCGTCCAGTAGTCTTATGCCAACGCCTAGAAGAATTTTATCGTCGCTGGTGTCGAGGGGAATTTATCGATGCAGCACCGAATGATAACTTGCCTCAGAAAAAAATGCTACAGATGCTCGCGAAAAATCGCGAAATTGGACTAAGGCAAGTAGATATATATACAGGACTTAATGTACTCATATTACTTTTGGAGTTACACCGCTACGCTCAAGGGCGAGCTGAACTTCAGCAGCATATTACGTTTTATCCTTCCAGCCAACCGGATACAGAAAGTTTTTTCACATCGCAACTCCTACGTATTATTAACTATAGCGATGCCATAGAAATTGGGAATTTTACTAGTATCGTTGGGGAATTCTTAAGAGGCGGCAACTTTCGTGGTGCTTATTTAGGAAATGCTAACTTGGCAGGTGCTAACTTTAGCGGCGCTAACCTTACTGGTGCATACCTAGGAGATGCCAACTTAACAGGTGCAAACTTTAGCAATGCCAACCTCAGTGGTGCCAACTTTGGTGATGCCAACCTCAGTGGTGCCAACTTCAGCAATGCTAACCTCAGCCGCACCGACCTCAGCAGCGCCAATTTCAGCGGTGCCAATCTTCACCATGCCGACCTCAGCCGCGCTAACCTTAGCCACGCCGACCTCAGCAGTGCCAATCTCAAAAATGCCAATCTTACTAGTGCTGACCTCAGCAGTGCCAATCTCAAAGATGCTAACCTTAACAGTGGCGACCTCAGCCATGCAATACTTTTCGGTGCCAACCTCAGCGAAGCTAACTTGACTGGTCTCAACCTCAGTCATGCTGACCTCTGCCGTGCCGACCTCAGTGGCGCAGACCTCAGCCGTGCCATCCTCAACGGTGCCAACCTCAGCGACACAATTCTTTTCAGTACCAAACTTCATGATGCCATTCTTGTAGCTGCTGATCTGAGCTACGCCAAACTAAATGGCGCAAAACTCAACGGCGCAAAGCTCAACGGTGCAATGTTTTTAGGTGCAGATCTCAGCGGTGTAGATTTGAGTGGTGTAATTCTCCACGATGCCGACCTCAGCGGCGTAATACTTAATGATGCTGACCTGAGTGGTGCCGACCTGAGTGATACCATGCTTTTTGGTACCGACCTCAGCTATGCCAACCTCAACCAAGCCAACCTCAGTGGTAGTAACCTCAGTGGTGCTTTACTCAATGGCGCGGATCTCAGCCACACTAACCTTAGCTACGCCATACTCAGCAATGCTGATGTCAGCGAAGCCAACCTAGAAGAAATGACCTGGGGAGAAAAGCAGCAATGGGAAACTGTGCGCGGGTTAGAAACCGCAGTCAATGTGCCAGAAGGATTGAAGCAGCAGCTTGGGTTAGGGGGATGAGGGAGATGAGGGGGGATGAGGGGGGATGAGGGAGATGAGGGAGATGAGGGAGCAGAGGGAGCAGAGGGAGCAGAGGAAGCAGGGGTGCAGGGGAGAATAGCCATTACTCATTACTCATTACTCATTACCAATTACCAATTACCTATTACCCCATGCCCAATGCCCCATGCCCAATGCCCCATGCCCCATGCCCAATTAAACTTATTAATTTGCCTTAAGATTAATTTCTTGCAAATCAAGAGCGTAATTTAATCGCAAAACATTTACTCCTGGCTCACCAAAAACCCATAAAAATCTATCGTCAGTGTATTTATTAATTAGAGGTAATATTTCTTCTGCTTTGACGTTACGGGCACTAGCGACTCTCTCCAATTGCTGCCTAGCAGATTTCACAGAAATATGAGGATCTAAGCCAGATGCAGAGGTGTAAATTAAATCTGCAGTTGGTTGAACATTTTCGTCTCGAAATTGATTAGCTTGCTCAACAATACGATTGAGTAATTCTGGATTAGTAGGAGCAAGATTACTCGCGCCAGAGATGCCAGTTGCTTTGGCTTTTTTACCTTGGCTATATCTGACTGTACTGGGACGACCATGAAAATATTTCTCTGATGTAAATACTTGACCAATTAAGGCAGAACCAATTGGTGGGGCATCTGGTTGACCATCTATATTTTGCATGATGCTGCCATTAGCTTGCAAAGGGAAAAACACCTGACCGACTACTAAAATTAACAGAGGATAGATGAGTGCTGTTAGTAACCAAAGTACTAAAGTTATACGAATTGATTTGATGATTTCTCGAATAATAGACATACAATAATCTGTGCGATCGCTCTTTTGAATTTAATCTTGAATAATAATTTTGAACTGTTAGAAGCGTTCTGGCTGAAAAACGACAACAAACAAGTATATAACAAGCGATATTGTGACAAGTCCCAAAATGCCAATTGCCCAAGTGGTGCGACTTTCTAAACTGACATCTGAGGCGGCATAAACTACAGGGGCAATTGCTAAGGTGAATCCTAGCGCCATCAAAGTTGGCAGTAGTAACTGTTGTTTACGCAATTTTGTCCAGACAATATTTTTTGTCTGTCTTGCATTTTTATCCTGATTTTTGTTCATTTTACTTGATTTTTTGCACCCTTATACCATTTTGGATTTTAGATTTGGGATTGGGAGTTACTCTTTATACAAGAGTTATAACAATCAATCCATCTGTCGAATTCATTTTGCAAATTTGTCTAAGTATTTCCGTTTAAATAGGAAATAATCTAATTAAACGCAGAGTACTGCGGAGGTTCCCGCCAAGTAACGCAGAATAAGTAGGTATGTGGAAATTAACCCAACTATGTTAGTACACATAAATAGACTCTAAATCCTTACTAATGACAAATAGCTAAGGACAAATGACAGCCTCCGCCAATTATCTTTAATTAAACACGAATTCCTGAAATACTGTACTAAGTTAAACCTGCTAGTGTAATTAGAATATCGATTATTTTAATGGCTATAAATGGTGTAATGATTCCACCTAAACCATAAATCAAAATATTACGTTGCAGTAGTTGATTAGCTGTTAAGGGTCGAAAATTTACGCCCTTTAAAGCTAAAGGAATTAAGGCAGGAATAATCAAAGCGTTATAAATTAATGCCGATAATACTGCTGAATTAGTACTAGTCAATTTCATAATATTTAGGCTTTGCAAATTAGCAGAGGCAAAGATTATGGGAATGATTGCAAAGTATTTAGCAATATCATTAGCTAAGGAAAATGTTGTCAACGCCCCACGGGTAATGAGCAATTGTTTACCAACACTGACGATATCAATCAATTTTGTGGGGTCTGAGTCTAAATCCACCATGTTTGCTGCTTCTTTTGCTGCCTGAGTCCCCGTATTCATGGCTAATCCCACATTAGCTTGTGCTAAGGCTGGGGCATCATTGGTGCCATCTCCGGTCATGGCGACTAGTTTGCCTTTCGCCTGTTCTTGCTTAATGACAGTAATTTTATCTTCGGGGGTGGCTTCGGCAATGAAATCATCAACGCCAGCTTCTTTGGCAATCACCGCCGCCGTAATATGGTTGTCTCCAGTCAGCATAATGGTACGTACTCCCATGCGGCGTAACTGGTCAAAGCGTTCGCGAATGCCAGGTTTGACAATATCTTTGAGATAAATTACGCCGTAGATTTCATGGTCTAAGCACACAGCTAAGGGTGTACCGCCCTGCTGGGAAACTCGCTCGTAAGCTGCATCAAGTTCTGGGGTTTCGCGGCCATTACGGGAACGTACAAACCCTTTAATTGCTCCCACGGCTCCCTTGCGTACCTCTCTCCCACCGGGTAAGTTGGTGCCACTCATGCGGGTTTTAGCAGAAAACTCTACTGCTTGTGCCTGATTGTAGTCAAAATCTACCCTTGCGCCTAATTTTTCTGCTAGTCGCACAATCGATTTCCCTTCAGGCGTATCATCAAATACGCTAGCTACCCAAGCAACATTGGCGATGTCTTCAAGTGTATGACCGTTAATCGGAATAAATTCTTCTGCCAAGCGGTTACCAAGGGTAATTGTCCCTGTTTTATCGAGAACTAGGGTATTAACATCACCGCAGGCTTCGACAGCTTTACCAGATGTAGCAATCACGTTAAATTGGGCGACTCGATCCATCCCGGCGATGCCAATAGCACTTAGCAATCCGCCAATAGTGGTGGGGATCAATGCAACTAATAAGGCAATTAAAACCGGGATGCTGACTGGATTTTTAACGGTGTAAGCAAATGCAGGCAGAGTTACGACTACAAATAAAAACACTAAGCTGAGAACTGCCAACAATACAGTCAAAGCAATTTCATTGGGTGTTTTGCTGCGTTCTGCCCCTTCCACCAAGGCAATCATCCGGTCGATGAACCCTTTGCCTGATTCGGCTGTAATGCGGATAATCAATTCATCAGAGATAATCCGCGTACCACCAGTCACAGAACTAGCAACATCCGAGCCAGATTCCTTCAGTACTGGTGCAGATTCTCCAGTAATTGCCGATTCATCTACAGAAGCCACACCCATAATCACTTCCCCATCGGCGGGAATGAAATCACCTGCTACTACGTAGACGGTATCACCCTGTTTGAGGCTGCTGGATGGGACTTCGGTAATAGTGCCATCGGTGGCAAGTTGTTTGGCAGTTGTTTCTGATTTTGTCGATCGCAAAGCATCGGCTTGGGCTTTACCTCGTCCTTCGGCTACAGCTTCGGCAAAATTGGCAAACCAGACTGTGAAAAACAAAATCCCAGTTAATATGCCGTTGAAGAGTTGCGGATTATTCTGTTGTACTGGGCCAAATAAGCTGGGATCGATGGTAACCACTAAAGTAATGAGCGTACCAACCCACACCAAAAACATTACTGGGTTTTTGATGGCGTGTTGCGGATTGAGCTTGACAAAAGCATCTTTAATGGCTCGCAAGTAGATGCCTGTAGCACTGATTTTGGTCTTTTTGCGTGGTTGACGGCGATCGCCTGAACGAGAACGCGGAGGTCTAGCTTTGGAGGTAGCTGCAGCTTGATTCATAGATTTTAGTGAGTGAGGGTGATGAGGGAGATGAGGGGGATGAGGGGGATGAGGGGGATGAGGGAGATTTGCTATATTGTCTTCCTTATGTATTTAACTGCCAGAGGATAATTTAATACCCTCGGCTATGGGGCCTAAGGCTAAAACTGGGAAAAAGGTGAGTACGCCTAGAATGAGGCTTACGCCAGCTGTGACACAAGTAAATAGCAGAGAATCGGTTCTGAGGGTACCAGGAGTTTCTGGTACTGGTTTCTTACGAGACATACTATCAGCTAGTAACAATATGGCAATAGTTGGTATGTAGCGTCCTGCTAACAGGGGAAATAAGCAACTCAAATTCCACCACAAAGCTGTAGGTGCAGGTTGAGTAGTAGCTAACCCTGCCAACCCGGAACCATTGTTAGCTGCGGCTGAGGCATATTCATAAACTACTTGGGAAATGCCATGAAAGCCAGGGTTGGTAATTCCCGCAAAGGAAATTGGGTAGGCTAAGGCGATCGCACTGGGGATTAATACGGCAATCGGATGTATCAGTAATACTATACTGGCGAGCACAATTTCCCGTTTTTCGATTTTGCGTCCTAAAAATTCTGGGGTACGCCCTACCATTAAGCCAGTGAGAAAGACGGTAAGAATTACGTAAATTAATAGATAAGCTATTCCAGTACCTTGACCACCCCAAATAATTTGGAGAAATAAGTTAAATAAAGTTGAAAATATTCCTTGGGGCATTAAGGAATCATGCATTCCGTTGACAGCACCAGACATAGTGGCGGTAGTCATGACAGCCCATAGCGCTGTTTGTGCCCAACCAAAACGCTGTTCTTTACCTTCTAAATTCGGAAATTCTAATCCCAGAGTGCCATTAATCAAGGGATTTCCCTGTAGTTCGGCGGTGGATGTGATGCCCACTAAAACCACGAAAATTACAAACACCATCCAAAACAGCAGCCATGCTTGTTTGAGGTTATTGGCAAAAACCCCATAGGTGTAAATTAAAGCTGCGGGGATAGAAATCATGGCAATGAGTTCTATTAAATTAGAAGCGCCATTAGGATTTTCAAAGGGATGGGCAGAGTTCACACCAAAAAAGCCACCACCGTTTTCACCCAGCATTTTAATCATCTCGAAAGATGCAACTGGGCCTCTAGCGATATACTGTGTACCTCCTTCCAAGGTTCTCACTACTACAGGTGCGCCTAATGTTTGCGGTACACCTGAGATGAGGAGTGCGATCGCACCCACTATTGATATTGGTAGTAGGATGCGGGTAATGGCACGGGTAAGGTCAATATAAAAATTCCCTAATTTCCTACCTGTGAGGCCACGAATGAAGGCAATTCCTACCGCCAACCCTGTAGCCGCGGAGGTGAACATCAAAAACCCCAAAGCTGCTACCTGACTAAAATAGCTTAAGGTCGTCTCACCTGCGTAGTGTTGCTGGTCGGTATTCGTGACAAAAGAAACTGTAGTGTGCAGTAGTGTATCCCAGGTTGGCGCACCAAAGCCATTGGGATTCCAGGGTAAAAATCTCTGAAAAAATATTAATAAATACACTACAATGCCCATGACGAGGTTACTGTATACTACAGCCCTGGCATATTGCCCGCCTGTCATACTATCTTTCGGTCTTACACCCGCTAGGACGAAGATACTTCGTTCTATGGGATTCATGAAGGAATCAAGCAGGGTTCTTTCTCCCATGAAGACACGTGCTATGTATCTTCCGAACACTGATGTAATTGCTATCACAATACATAGTGTTAACCCAATTTGTAAAAAACCTTGTCCCATGTATTTTGTACTCAATTAAATTTAAGTTCTAGACAGTTACTCATGCAAATTAATACATCAACTGCCTGACAATATCTCATATAAACTCGATTCATTAATCTGGATTAAGTATTTGGATAACTTTCTATTTTCCAGATACTTCTTGAAGTTTCTGCTAAGAATACTTAAATTTTAGTTTTAGTCATTAATCTATCTCCTGTGTACTATTTGTTTATACAATACATTTTCTGATGTTGCTACTTACATATATGCTTCTATATCAGGGAGGATGATATTTTTATTACATATACTTTAGCGGATATCGTATCAGCCGACACACTTCAGGGAGAAGGCTCTCAGCCTAACTGAAGTTAGCAAAAAATTATATTGCATATTCCTAAAATTTGGCGACAATAATTACAAAAATCTGGTAGTAAAACTAATTCCTGGTCAGCAATGCAGGAAAGTGAATCTGCCGTTATATATATGTGCTTATTAGTAAAAACAAATTTTGAAATTTTAAATAAACCAATGCAAATAATGTTGGCGACACAGCAATATATTCTAGAGGGCACGGCAATGCCGTACCCCTACAATCTGTCGCATTCTTTTTTCAATTTGGTATTAGAGATTGGGCATGAATGATTCAATATCCGGCAGAAATTAGCAACCAATCTCATTGCTAAAATCAGATAGATGCGCTTCATGTTACACCAGTTTAAAAACAGTAGGACTTACGCGAGTGTCACATTTTTTTCGTTGAGGCTGTCAAGAGGAGCCAGTCACGTGCGGAGGTTCCCTCCGTTGAGTGAACTTGTGTTCAAGAGTCAAAAGTCCAAAAGACCTGAATTTTTGACCCTTGACTCTTGACTCTTAAATCAGAAGATGTGTGTACCAGTTGCTTAAGTCCTGAACAGAATCGAGTTAATACATGAGTCAAGGTAGTTCAGTTAAGAAAATAAATTGACAACAAAACAAATAATTTTGGAGGGGGTTTGGGGGACGCAACCGTCACCCAATCGGGGGTTTGGGGGAGAATCCCCCAAGTTTGCTAGCTGTTTCCACAACTAACAAATCAATCACTAATGATCTGAACCGTATTGATACATGAGTGGGACGCATAGCTATATTTTCAATTGGTATTATTTACATCAACAAACATTACAAAACTTTATATAATTCGGATTAATCGCACCTACCTACTTAATCAAACCCAGGGATGATGAGAAATCTGGGCTAAATTGCCATGATTGCACTTGAATAAGTGATATTTCAATATTTACTAGCGATCGCAAAGGATAGGGCGGCATGATTAAATCTTGGATGGTGATAGGGGCTGTAGCTTTTGTCGTCGCTTTAGGCGCTAATTTCATTACGCCTAGCGATCGCAAGTGGTTCCAGCGATTGCAAAGACCTCGATGGCTAACTTTTGAGGCAGCAATTCCAATTATTTGGACTGTAATTTTTATTTGTGGTGCTTGGTCTGCTTACATTGTCTGGGAAAGAAACCCAGGAACTAACAATACTTGGCTATTGATGGGTATATATCTACTTTTAGAAATTGTGACTATTGCTTACACACCTGTAATGTTCCGCCTGCGTAGCCTTAAAGTAGGTACGATTTTAGGCGGTACAGGCTTTATTATTGGTTTACTATTAGCACTTGCAGTTTTAACTACTTCTAATTGGGCTGCACTTTTATTAGTTCCTTATTTACTTTGGAGTCCCATCGGGACATATACCACTTGGCAGATGCTTCACCTTAATCCTCAAGAAGCATAAATCAGTATCCAGATCCCACCCGCGACTGATTTAACTCATGCCTGTAATTGCCAAACTTGCATTGTATGGCTTAACAAAATGTACAGGCAAAGGTGAACACCATGATTGAATCTTGGATGGTGATTGGTGCTATCACATTCTTGATTGCACTCGGTAGTTTCTTCATCACACCCCGTGATGTTAAATGGTTCGCGCTGTTAAGTCGCCCTCGCTGGCTAGTTTTTGAACCACTTATTCCATTTATTTGGACAACGATTTTTATTTGTGGTGCAGCTTCCGCAAATATTGTTTGGCAAAAAAATCCTGGTAGTTTAATTACCTGGATACTAATGGGTTTGTACCTAGCGCTAGAAATTATTACTGTTGCCTATATTCCTGTAATGTTGAGATTTCATAGCCTCAACATCGGGGAAAGTTTAGGGCTTAGTGGATTAATTTTAAGTGTGATTCTCGCAATTTCTGTTTTGCCAATTTCTTGGGTAGCAGCGCTTTTACTCGTTCCTTATCTAGTTTGGAGTCCTATCGGCACATACACTACTGATGAGTTAAAACATCTCAATCCTGAAGATGCGTAGACTATCAAAAAGCGATAATTTGTGAAAATGCACGATGTCCAAATTCCCGACTTCTTTGAGAAGTCGGGAATTTAATTTTTCACTAATAATTTAGAATATCTCAGCTTTGTTGCTGATGCGTTACGCTATCGCTAACGCATCCTACGAATGTTTATGCTTGGGGAAATTCTTTAATAAATACCAAAATACTCCTAAGTTGACTATTAAAACAATTAATTTTATCGGAGATAGCCCCCGAATTAATTCATATATTTCTGGCGGTATACTAATACCGACTAGTATCAGCACTAAAATATGTGCCCAACGTTTTTCGTACCATAACCCAATAGCTTCAATGGCAGTCACAATAGAATATATTCCTGAAGCAGTACCGCTAAATACAAGGGTTTTACGATTATAATTTAGAATTTTTTCCACAAGCCAATTAATAATGCTTGATTTACCTTCTAATACGTAATTATCAGAAAATTCTTCTAGATATTGATGATTTTTTAATGCCAATAATAAAGCTATAGAAGTAACCATTAAAAGTGAAGCAACAAATGCTTTGTAACAAACAATTGTTACCAATCCCGCCGAACGCTTTGCCAAGCAACCTCCTGAGTAGGATAGATATGATATTGAGTTTCCTACATTATTTATAATAATTTTTCCCTGAATCTACCTCAAAATATTTAATATTTGCCTAGGATGGACAAATTTAATCAGTATCTAACTGCTGGGAAATACTAGATTTATTGAAGAGTAATTAAGACTAATTACAATAACTTAATTTATGTGAAAACGCCCATAGCGAGCTGTAAAAGAATTATGGGGATGAGATTGATTATTTAACCAAGCCCACATTTGATCACCATAAGAAAAATGCCACCACTCTCTAGGATTGCGGCAAAATCCAGCTTTTAACATCACATCTCTCAATAACTCACGGTGACTATGATACTGTGTTGCCTGTGGGGACTCACTATTGGCATAGTAATCGGGAAGCGATCGCTCTGACAATTCATCAATCGGTGAACCCATATCCACGATTTTCCCAGTATCATCTACCAAGGTGACATCTACTGCTGCACCTGTACTATGAGGCGGTGGCGTTTTTTCATCTAAGCTAGGTGCAGCCCAAATCTGATAAACAGCTTCCCAAATTTCTTGGTGTTGATTAGGCGATAACTCCGCCTCACTCAGTCCTCTTTGCTTTAATGCTTCGGCAAAGCTGTAATCTACCATAAACTGCTGCACAGCTACAGGGCGATAAGCATCAAAAATTTGAATGTACCAATTAGGATATTGCGATCGCAGATAATTTTGCGCTTGGATTAAACATTCAATGACGCTTTGCCGTAAATAATAAGGAGAATGTTCCCCATAAGGCGCACCCAGTTTTTCATAAGGATGGGGAGATTCCACAGCAAATAGTTGTAAGGGAATCGCTATTAAAGGTTCACCACATTCTAAAATCGGGATTTGGTGATATGGTCTCATTGTTGCAGCAGCTAGAGGCTCAAAATATATACGGTAAAAATTATTAATCTTCAGTTACTTTTTCTACAACTTCCGGTACTGGATCGTAACCACCGGGATGGAAGGGGTGACAACGCAAAATCCGGCGAATACCCATCCACGTACCACGCAATGCACCGAATTTTTCAATTGCTTCGATAGTATACATTGAACAAGTAGGCTGAAACCGACAAGTGGGCGGAAACAGCGGCGAAATAAACATGCGGTAGCCCCGAATCAGCCAAATCAATAATAGTTTCATCGCAATAACCTAAATCTAATAAAGTAGTAAATAAGAGCCAAGTTTTCTACTAGCATTTTTGGTGATTACAATTCCTGGTTTAGAGTCAATTCCCCCTTTATGGCTACAAATTGCGATCGCAGCAGTTTGGGTGTTATTTATTTTAGCGATCGCTTGGGGTGTAAATCGCTTCGCCCATAAAGAACCAGAAATCATCCGCAAGATAGTTCACATTGGCACTGGTAATGTGATTTTACTAGCGTGGTGGTTAAATATTCCCGCAAGTATTGGTATTACAGCTTCAATTGTAGCCAGTGCCGTTACTTTATTGTCTTATCGCTTGCCAATTCTCCCCGGTATTAATAGTGTCGGTCGTCAAAGTTTAGGGACATTTTTTTACTCTTTGAGTTTCGGCATTTTAATTGCTTGCTTCTGGCATTTGCAACAACCCCAATACGCAGCTTTAGGAATTTTAGTGATGACATGGGGTGATGGATTCGCAGCCTTAATTGGTCAGCGCTTTGGTAAACATAAGTATAAAATTTTGGGGTCACAAAAAAGCTGGGAAGGCTCATTAACAATGACGCTGGTGAGTTACCTAGTTAGCAGTTTAGTTTTGCTTGGTAGTCAAGGTAATATCTGGCAAACTTGGGTCTTATCCTTGGTAGTAGCGATTTTAGCAACAGCTTTAGAAGCTTTTTCGTTTCTGGGAATTGATAATCTCACAGTTCCTTTAGGTAGTGCAGCTTTAGCATTTATGTTAATGCAGCTTTTTCCTATCTAGAAATCTGATTACCATGTAGGATGCGTTACGCTGAAGCTAACGCATCCCACGTGAATTTCAAAAATCAAAAATAATAGCAATTTGAAAAAAGAATGCAACAAATTGTAGGGGCAAGGCACTGCCCATTGGTGTCAACTTAACGTGAAACCCGCTTTGTAGCAAGGTTTTTGCCCTCACCCCCAGCCCCTCTCCCCCAGGGAGAAGGGAGCAAGAGATTTAGTTCCCCTTCTCCTGCGGGAGAAGGGGTTAGGGGATGAGGGCGCGAGGTATTTGTACAACGCCCGCCCTATATCGCTTTAAGCTTAAGTTGACACGTATGGGCACTGCCTTGCCCTCTAGAATATATTGATATGTCGCTAACATTATTTAATTTGGTAGAAGTTCTATAAGTTGCATAGTTATTAGCCAATAGCACAGTTAAACACTAAAAAATTAGCTGTAATTTATTAACCCAATTACTATTAAAAAATCTTAATTCCGACCCCTACGCAGTCGGAATTATTGTCATGAAATCATAATAATTCAGCCATTGGATAAATTTTTTGGCTTGAGGTTTATTTATCCATCTAGATTTCTGTAAAAACAATAACAAAAGTATAACTAAATACAGAATATAACAGAGCTAAATTTATCACCCAAGAGAGATTAGATTAAAACTCAAATAATTTTATATATAACAAAAAAGATTATATAGACTTGGTAAAAAATTTCCATAATGAGTTTTTTTAATTATTCGCAACCTCTTTTAGTACGGAAACTATTAACTCTAGAAGTTCAAAAGCAGCTTGGAATCAGGTATATTAACTGGCAAATCGGCAGTGTTAAACTTCATTCCACTTTTTACACCTGCGTCGATCAAGCTTGCATATTTTGGAGTTTGCTACTACTAACAATATTTATCAATGCTCAGTTTCTTCCTATTAGTTGGAGTTTGCAAGCTACGTTATGGACTATCCTCAGTTGTATCGGCACAGTAGCAATGGTAAGTTGGGCTACTTACTGGGTAAGCGAAAGAAAAGTGAAATGGGTGCTGTATTCCTGGGTAATACGTAAGGATTCAGGTCTAAAATTGAGGAACTAGAGAAGGGCGAGACTGAGAATTAATAGAGTCAGCAATTAGTGCTTGTACAAAAAAATCAATAACAGACAGACTTTGACGACGACAGGTTTGAACCACCGTCAACAAATTGGCAGTATGTTGAAACCGCTCCATCGAACGGGAACCACCACTAACTTTACGTTTTGTCACAGCCAAACGCAGCGATCGCTCGGCTTGATTGTTATCAGGAGGAACTTCAGGGTTGTCAAGGAAATACCACCATTGGGAGGCTTTATCGCGCAAGGAACGTAAAAGGTTTCCTGCTGTAGCTCCGGCTAAGTTAATCCAGTCATCAAGTGTTTGTTGCAATTTAGATTTGAATTGATTGACCCAATCGTTATAACTGGCGCAGTCAAGAGTCTCAAACCATTGGGCATAATTTCCAAAAGCTTCATCAATTAAATCCACAAATGCTTCACCAATAGCTTGGTTGTGAAGACCTGGAAGTTGAATTAGTTTTTTGAAGTGACGGCGTAGATGAGCCAAACATTTCTGCTGCTCAGGCACCGCATAGCCATTGTAAACACTAAAATCATCGCTGCTGATTACCCCTGTATATTTAGCCCCTAAAATGGCTTCTAGTTCTGCTCTGGAACGAGTGTCAGCAGCAGTAAACAGGCAAAACTCAGAATTGGCAACTACCCACAACCATTCTTTAACTCCCTTGACAGACCAAGGTGTTTCATCCACATGAATGTTAGGTTGTGTCTGTTTTACCCAATTACTTAACTCAGTAATGCTTGGTTGAATCGCTGTTTGAATTCGTTCATTTGTGGTGACTAAAGTTCCCAGCCCAATTTCAATTTGACCTAACTCCCACAACATTTCTTGCTGTTTTTCATAGGGCATATGTGCATAATTATTTGCCCATCCTAAAAATGCCTGTAAAGAAATCCCTAAATCCTGTCCTGGGATGATATCTTGTGACCAGGAGGCTGTTTGTATATTGCCACAGTACTCACACTGGCACGTATGGCGTTGATACTCAACTATTTCAATGGGACGCTCCACTAGTTGCGCTACAGACTGTTTTTCTACTTTTACTGCCACAGCCGCAAACGCTTTTTGACCACAACAGACACAATCACTTGGACGTAAGATTTCACAACGATCTACTCTACCAAAACCCTTACGGGTCTTACCTTGATGCCCTGGTTGCCCACCTGGCTTTCTTTTGGGATGATTTGATTCTTCTTGCGGTGCTGCTTTTTTTGTTTTCACTCTTTTTGAGGATGTCCCCTGATGGCGGCTTAGATGAGGTTTTGCTGTCTAAATCTCTGCTGACTTTTAAACGTTCTATTTCTTGCTGTAGTTCTAATACTGTTTTCTGTAATTCACCTATTACCTTGCTCTGCTCAATGATTATCTCTACCAGTTCTTGTTTCGATAACTGGTTCAAGCTTTCCCGGTCTAAATCTTGAGGCAGGTTTTGGTTCATATCTGTGATACTCCTCCTCAAGCGATCCCTTTGTCAATACTCTGCCACCTGAATCCTTACGGTAATACTAATGCTGTTGGGGGTGGTTTTAACAGATTTGAGTATTTATTTGGGTTGGGTTGAGATACTATCAAATCTCTGTGGATTGTGGTTAGGGTTAAGCACTATCGGATACATTTGTACTGGTTTGGGAGTGCGATCGCGTGCCCTAATCTTCACAGGTATACTGCACCTATTGTTAATCTTTTTATTACCTTATATTGCCCCTTGGCAGTTTCTCATTACTGGCGCTTTTATGGCTTTTTGCTTATTAATGTTAGCTGAATTCCAGTGGGATGGTTTATAGAGTAATAGCTAAACCTGCATTTCTCTTAAATAGCAAATGTAGGTTGGGTTAAGCGCAGCGCAACCCAACATTAATCTTCAAAGCTTAACCTATATTTATGCATGAAAAGATTTATAGCCTAACAGAAATACTTAGCCCAGACAAGTATACTAATAGTCTATTTTTCTGTAATATTTAGATATTAAAATTAGTAGTAAGTATTTTATTAGTATAAAAAAATGAGATTTAGAGAATGGGCGACTAAAATAATGCTTATTTTCTTATTGTTCGCCACTCTAATTTTGGCGGTTTTTGCTGGTAAATCAGCAAAAATTGAGAACAATAATGCAATATCTAATCCAGAGGTTATAGCTTGGAGTGAGTATCCCCAGGCGCAATTACAATCAGCGAAAAATCCCGAGGCTAAACCTCAAATTCCAATCAAACCACCTGCCAAAAAGCAAAAGGTTGTAGGATTGTATCGCACTACTCAAGCATTTGCTAGCTATAAACCGCGATATCTCATCACTCATGTAAACCCAACCAACTATGGAGAACGTTACGCCAAAGATATTAATGGTGTCACTCTCCACAATCAGCCAATTATAGTCATACATGAAACTGGTAATTCTGCTTCTAGCGCGGTTAATTTTTTTCAAACACCCCATGATAATGAAAATATTCAAGCCAGTTATCACGCCTTAATTACCCAAGATGGGACAGTCGTTTATCTTATTCCTCCAGAAAAACGCGCCTTTGGTGCAGGTAATTCGGTGTTTAATGGCCCTAATGGCGAAGAAACAGTGAAAACAAATCCGAATTTACCACCTTCTGTAAATAACTTTGCTTATCACGTTTCTTTAGAAACACCGCCAGAAGCTTGGGGGAATGACAAAGCAGAATATCACAGTGGTTATACAGAAGCTCAATATCAATCTTTAGCTTGGTTAATCGCTCAAAGTCAAGTTCCCGATGAGCGGATTACTACCCATAAAGCCGTAGACCGTTCACGCCAAAAAATTGACCCGATAAATTTTGATTTTGACAAATTCTTTAATTTGCTTCATAGCTATCGCCAGCGCCTGAGTTAAATACCACTAAAGTTCAGTAATAAAATTTTGATGCAATATCAAAGTAAAACTTCAAAAAGGAATAGACATGATTTGATTTACCCATTTCTCAGCGATAGAAGTTTCCCAAACCAAAATAAGTGATTCAATTGCATCACTAATGGGTAGATTTTGAGAGAGAATCAATACTCCAGAACTGGTTTGTGACATGATAAATGTACCAAACTCTGTAGGCATTGTTTTACGGTCGTGAGTTACCAAAACTCTGCCATCTTGTGCAGCTATTTGCAACACTTCTGAGTCTTTTTTCCCCTCTAGTCCGGCTGCGTTGGCTGATTGAAAGTCAAGATGTGGTTGTCTGCGAACTGCACCAGTAAGTAACGACGCAAAATTAACCCTCTTTTGTCACTCTAGGCAGAGGAAAAGTAGAAATCAGGGTGAATCAGGGATATAAAAATTGAACTGGTGAGGCTATAAATAATAGATTGAAGTTTAAAAAAACCCAAAGCTAATTGAGGAATAGGAAAAACCGTTAACCAGGGATATATCAGATTAAATAAAGTAAAAGGTTGAATAATCAAACGAAGATTGTTAAGAATGTTCTTCCAGCCATTTCCATTATCCCACCAAGGATGTGAAACAAATTTTGACTCTCGTTGTGATGGAGACTGAAACAGTTGCTCCGAATGCAGACTAACCATTAAATAAGCACTGCAAATAATTTCCCACCATCGCTCAATATCTGGGTAGTGAGTCAGGCGAAAATCTGACCAACCTAATTCATTCTTACTTTGTTTTAACCCGTACTCGACCCAAGTTCTTAAACCGTAAAAATTTCCAACTTCTCTTGGCGTAATGTCTGGATATTTACTCATCACATACCAAGTAGTGTTATCAGGCAAATTTTCTGGATCTGTAGTAATTTGCCAATATCTAAGTTCTCCACGTTTTCCCGGAATAATTTCTCTAATAAATCGATTTTCCCGACTCAAGTCAGAGAATACCCTTTGAAACTTCTGCCACTTTAAATATTGAATATGTTGTCGTGGAAGTATTTCTACATAATGATTTGACCGAATCGCTACTATATAGTTCAAGTTTAGTTCATCTAATACAGATATGAAATTCTTACCACTCTCTCCATATAAGCTATCTGCAAGTACTAAGTTGAATTTAAAACCCATTGATTGTAGCTTTTTTATCAGTATTGCTGCTATTTCTGGTTTAGTGCGGTACTTATCTCCTGCCTGTAATCTTTCCCTGGGTTTATACACTTCAAACAGTAATGGAAATGTCATCCCACAGAAAACACCATATACTGTCACTGCCACAATTCCATTATCTGTTTTTCCCAAATTTCCTATATACTGCCGTTTCACATAATCTGTCTTGCTCCCTTTCTTTTTATCCCCTGTCTCATCAATAATTAAAATGATTGGTCTACCTTTTAGCACTTGTAAAATTAACTCTAACCTTAAGGTTCTTAACTTTTCTATATCCCAAGGTGATGTAGTTAGAAAATGATGCAACCCTTGCTGGTTATCTAATCCTACGATTTTTGCTATTTCTGGCAATGTTTTACGTTTTAGATCAGAAATGCAGCCTACATGGAGATATTTAAAAGCCTCGAAACTCCTAACATCTGGAAACAGACTTTTATACCACTGGCAATATTCGTCCACAAATTTGACTGTTGGTGCGGCTGGACGGGGCTGTACCATGCTCTGTGTCTTGGTTCTAGCATTTTTACCTTATTATACTACTGCCAGAGTGACAAAACAGGGTTAATTACAGTCATTGCGAGCGCAGCGAAGCAATCCCAGCCCTTGCGATTGCTTCATTTCGCTTCGCTACATTCGCAATGACATTGTGTAATTAATTATGTTTAACTACTTAACAATTGTTTGCTTGAGATCTGCGTCTGCTTGAAATCGCACTACCGTCATATTTTGTTTTTCTGGCTTTCAGCAGCTTTCAATTTTTGATACAGAAGTGGATTCTTTTCTCTAAATGAATTTTGTAGTTGTTCAAACTCCGCTTCTCCTGCTTTTAAGTACGCATCAATTAACTCTTTGTTAGCAAGGTAGAAGGCTATAGCACCATATACTTGTTCTAATGAGAGTAACGGGAAGTTTTGGGCAATACTTTCTGGTGATTCTCCATTTAAAAAAGAGTAGACAATCGAATCAAGAGAAATGCGTGTTCCTGCGATCCAATAACCTTGCTCTCGTTGTTCGATATATTGCTTTACTAGAGTCGCTGCTCCTGTCATATAACTATTAGCTACTATTTATCTAAATATTAATTTAATGTAGGGTGTGTTGTCGCGCAGCGCAACGCACCGAAACATTTTCCATAATAAAAGGTGCCTTAGCCTGCGGCATAACACACCCTACTTTTTAATTACGAATTACGAATTAGCGATTGTTTGAATTAGAACTTTCTAAAATTAGATGAATCGGACAACTGTTCGACCATATAGCCTACCAAGCTATCCGACTCGGTTTGATATTCGGAGGGAGATTTTAATCAACCTCACTGGATTAAGCCTGGACTCTTTTTTGGTACGCCTGATGAATTCCCATTCACTAGTTCTGACACAAAAGAGTACTGCGCCGCACCATCACAACCCGAAAACCCACGTTGTTGTTCCTATTGTCACGCGCGTTCCTGTTGCGATTCGCCGAACGGCAATTCCTGGGATTGTTGTTCCATGAACCACCACGCAGCAGTCGGTTTCGCCTAACCCATTGTTTAGATTAACATGATTACCAATTACTCAATATTTGCTGGCGCAGTTGCCATGTATCACCATGCTTTAAGTGAGCAAGCCAACTCTGCATTGATTGGGAGAGTTTTTGATATTCAATTTTTCCTTGATGATAGTCTTGCAACATTTTCCGTAATCTTTTTCTTGCTAGACGCAGATTATCACTGCGTACACGAATGCGATTTGGAAAAATGCGAAACCCAACAAAGTTAGCTCCGTATTTTGTAGCAAATAATTGGCTTTTAACTGGATGAATTTTTAATCTTAGATTAGCAAGATATTTCTCGATTTCGATTCTTGCGTCTGCTAAAAATTCTTGATTATCTGAAAATAAAGCAAAATCATCAACATAACGAATATAACGAACAGCTTTGATTTGTTCTTTCACAAAATGGTCAAAATTGTTTAAATATACATTTGCAAAAAACTGACTAGTGAGATTGCCGATTGGTAAGCCATGTCTTCGTTCTAGAGGTGTGAGTAAATCATCTCCAGAGAAATAATTTAATACTTGTTCTTGATGGTTACTATAATCAATAATTTTATTGATTAGCCAAAGCGTATCAGGACATTTAATTTTACGTCTAATTAATGACTTTAAAATTTCATGGTCGATGCTAGGGAAATATTTACGAATATCAGCTTGCAGCACATAACGGCTTAAACGAGCAAATTGAGTAAAGCGGCGCAAGGCACGATGAGAGCCATAACCAATACGGTTGGCGTAAGAATCACTAATAAATGTGGGTTCAAATATGGGGACAATGATGTTACAGAGAGCATGATGTACTACCCTATCACGATAGGGAGCCGCTGAAATTATGCGCGGTTTAGGTTCAAAAATTTCAAATGTTTTATAGCTTCCAGGGCAGTACGTTTTTGATTGTAATTCTGCTTGTAATTCAAATAAATTTTGTTCTAAATTGTAATTAAACTCTAAAACATTTTCTCTAAAACGTTTACCTCGTTGTGCTTGCTGGGCAGCTGATAGCAAATTATTAAAAGCTATAATTTCCTGCCAGAGATTACCGTATGCTTTCATTTATAGGACTCATATTTGATTTTTGGAAAGATATGTAGGGTGTGTTGTCGCGAAGCGCAACGCACCGACGCACCATCAATAATTAACGGTGCGTTAGCCTACGGCATAACACACCCTACGTTATTAATTACGAATTATCTTGTTTTTTGTTGTTTAATCCATCCGCCCAAATCAATGCCAATATCATTTAACAGTTTGTGAGCATATTCGTAACGCTCAATTTTAATTAAGTTAAAATCTAAAAGTAGGCGAGTTTGATAACGTAAAATATCTAATTTACTATTCAAAGATTCTAATTGAGCTAATTTTTCTTTGGCATATCGGGCTATAATTAAAGCATCTAACAAATCATATAGCTGTGTAATCATCCGATCGCCTAACAAAAATTTATGATCTCTGGGAAGACGATTTAAAATAGGCACGTACCACTTGATTAAATCGTAGGTTTTCTGTATTATTGGTAAATCACTCATCCAAAAAAATTAAATAAAAAATTTGATCGCGCTTTGCGCGAGACAAAAAGAAGGGTAAAGAAAAAAGCGTAAAGTTCTAAAGGGCAAGAGTATAAAGGGCTACTAAGTCCTGCGCCGCACCATCACAACCCGAAAACCCACGCCGTCGCTCCTATCGTCACGCGCGCGCCTGACGCGAATCGCCGAACGGCAATTCCTGGGATCGTTGAACCACGAACCACCACGCAGCAGCCGATTTTTATTATCATTGCCAACTAACCAAGCACTACCATCTGTTGGCGCATTATTATAATTTTCGTGCCACTCATCCTGACACCATTCCCATACATTACCACACATATCAAATAAACCAAAGGGGTTTGCAGGAAATTTTCCTACATCTGTTGTTTCTCCCCCAATCGCCCCATGATTAGCTACATCTTTTGTAATCGTTTCCCCAAAATAAAACGGGGTAGTTGTTCCTGCACGACAAGCATATTCCCATTCGGCTTCACTGGGTAAGCGATAGGTTTTACCTGTCTTGTGAGATAATCTGGCACAAAACTCAATTGCATCATCCCAAGAAACACGTTCTACGGGTCGATTAGCACCTTTAAAATTTGATGGGTCGGGATTTAAATCAATATTTACCTTATCAAGAGCAGCAACAGCTTGCCATTGGTTTTGAGTAATAGGAAACTTCCCCATGAAAAATGGTTGAACGGTGACGTTATGCTGTGGACTTTCTGAGTCATATCGTCCTTCCTCATTCTCTGGCGAACCCATGAGAAATTTACCACCAGGAATTGCTACCATTTCCAAAACTATGCCATTACCCAGGTTTTCTGTAAAAAACTCAGCGTGTCCCTGACTGCTATCAATGATTTTTCCGCTAGCATTCACCTTTACTATTTCAAACTCAAACTGATTCGTAGTTTGTACTTCCTCTGTGACTCCCTTGTTCACGTGCAAAGAGAGATTGGGGGTGATATCTTTTGGTTTACCAATAATCCGTGCTTCAATTGGCGCAACATCTTCATCTCTCAGCCCTAAATGCTGCTGATAGTCTCTCAAATCATTGAGAGTAGTTTCGCTCAGTTTTGGCTCATCTTTAATTGTCTCAACTAGTGTTGCCTCATACTCTGCTAATTTCCGCTGATACTCTCGGTATGGTTGTAGAACTTCGGCTTCAATAGCATCAGCAATCTCAGCCTCCAGCTTTAATTGGAGGCGTAATGAATTTAACAAGCGACGGGCGGGGATAGTAAATTTGCCATTATTGAGGCGGCGTTCTACTTCCTTGCGATACTTCAGCTTCGGATCATCCTTGGGTGACTTAGCCAAGAAAATCCGATAACCTTCCTTAATGGGATAAAACTCTGGTGTCATCGCAGGGGATGCTTCTTGGACTTTGCTTTTCGCATACCCATGCAACTCATCTACTGCAATCCAGCCATCACCATCTACATCGGCTGCACCTTTTTCTATTCCTTCTACTAAATAATGGGTGTAAATTGAAAGTTCCAAGCCATCAGATTCAAAAGCATATTGTGTGGAAGTGGAAGCTGTGAGAATTGCTCTCCCTTCACCGCCTAAATGCTGTTGTAAATCAATATTCCCGCCATCTTTAGCCGTCAAACCCTTCGCAAAAGCACCACTAAAACAGCAATCTAAAATCACCACCAGTCGTTTAGATTTGCTGTCGTTCATCCAACTATGTACATTTGTAGCTGCGACAGCTGAAGTTGGGATCAGCTTTCCCTGATTTTTCTTGGTGTAGCGAGTTGAGAAATAAAAATTACCATCCTCTACTTTCACACCATGACCAGAAAAATAGAACAGTAGCAAGTCATCTTTTTGACGATTAGCATACAAATGATAAATAGCATCTTCCATTTCTTGGCGTGGAGGATTTTTTAGCACTGTGACATCTGCCTCAGCAAAACCCCCCATTTCTGGGTTGACTAAAACTCGCCGCACCGCCTCTACATCTTTGACAGCGCTTGGTAGGGGATCTAATCCTGGCTCATATTCACTAATCCCTATTAGCAGTGCTACCTTCGCCATCTTTGCTATCTTGCGCCTTATTGGTACTATTCAAAAAATCCTGTGCTTTTTGGAATGCAAATTCAAACTCTTCCCGACTGCTGGCTTCAAGGTTGAGTTCTCTACCATCAGTACCTTTGACTACCAGTTTAATGGGTTTGTTGCCGAAGCGATCGCCCAAAAAGCTAAACAATGTCTTGATATTCGCCGGATTAATTTCTAAATTTAACAAATTCCACAAAAAACCCCCGAAAGCTTTTGAGCCTTTGGGTGCATTGTCTTCAGGTACTAAAGCTGCTTCTTCTACACCATCTACTTCTCTTAGCTGCGGGAGCAAATTTTGCACTTCTGCTTGCAAATCTTCGTCATCTAAATCCAGCCCAGCCAGAGAAATCGTCACCTGAACGTTAGATATCGTTGTCATGGAATGCCTAAGTATTTTTCATAGTATTTTTTAAAGATTGTAACGGTTATTATCCAAAATCTAGTTAATATCCGCTAGGCTAGCAACTCGCTTTTGAAGTGATTAGCGGTGCGCTGAGTAAAAGGCTGCCATGACCTCAGCTTAGGGACTTCCAAATAAAAAATATCCCAATATTTATTGTGGGGTGGACATCTTGTCCGCCCAGTTTATGTGGCGGGCAAGATGCCCGCCCCACAAGATGGAATAATTTATTTCTTGGAAGTCCCTTAGCTAAAGCTGTAAATTTTCTGAGTTTCTAAGCGATCGCAAATTGTTGAGGGTAGTGTACCAGCTTCAAAGGTCTGACGATCTACCTGCACTTGCAAATTCGTTAGAGGATCGCTACCAGGAGAAATCAAGAATTCCAGCTTTTCGATATAAGGCAAAGTTGCGAGATGATCGAGAATTTGGCAGATAGCTTGCAAATAAGGATGACCTTTCTGCTGATACCAATCGCCATCTGCAACTTTCGGTTGGTCAAAACCTAAGTGTACTGTTAATGATGGCTTGTCGAAGAGTGCGATCGCTAGTGGTCGCGCTTCTTCTTGTAGTAACAGGTGATGATTTTTCGCTAAATGCCGAATTTTTTCTAGGCGTTCATAGCGTTGTGTTACCGATTGGGGGTCATCTTGCCAGTGAATAGCTACTGTGACTAAATAAGTTTGCAGCAGCATATGTCCTAACTTCTTAGCTTTGGTTGCTAAGTAATAGGAATTGTAATCGTTGGCTTCAATCAATAACGGTACGCGATCGACTACTTCTAAGCCATAGCCTTTCACCCCCGCAATTTTACGGGGATTGTTGGTAATCAAACGAATTTGCTTGACTCCTAAATCCATGAGCATTTGTGCGCCCATACCGTAGTCTCGCAAATCGGCGGCGAATCCTAAGCGCTCGTTGGCTTCTACTGTATCCAAGCCCATATCCTGTAAGGAATAGGCTTTGAGTTTATTAATTAAGCCAATTCCCCGCCCTTCTTGACGCAGGTAAACTACGACACCTTGTCCGGCCGCTTCAATCATTTTGAGTGCAGCTTGCAACTGCATCCGACAATCGCAACGCAAAGAACCCAAAGCGTCACCAGTCAGACATTCTGAGTGCATCCGCACCATAACTGGCTCATCTTTAAAGGTAGCGGGATCGCCCTTAACAATGGCTACGTGTTCGCAATTATCTAAAGTATGGCGGTAAGCGTAGATTTTGAAATGACCAAACTGAGTGGGTAAATCGGCAATACTTTCGCGAATCACTAAGCGATCGTGTTGCAGACGATAACTAATTAAATCCGCAATACTAATAATTTTCAGATGATGACTACGAGCATACTCAATGAGCTGGGGCAACCTTGCCATCGAACCATCGGAGTTTTGAATTTCACAAATTACTCCGGCTGGGTATAACCCTGCTAATCGAGATAAGTCTACAGCCGCTTCTGTATGTCCCGCCCGTTTGAGTACGCCGCCAGCTTTAGCGCGCAGGGGGAAAATATGCCCAGGACGGCGTAAATCTGAGGGTTTTGTGGCTGGGTTGAGAGTTACTTGGATAGTCCGCGCGCGGTCTTCGGCGGAGATCCCCGTGCTGACACCCAAATGCGGCCCCGCATCAATGCTGACTGTAAAAGCAGTTTGGTTGGTGTCGGTAATATTGCTCACCATTAAAGGTAAGTCTAGTTCATCGAGGCGATCGCCACTCATCGCTAGACAAATCAGTCCTCTTGCTTCCACCGCCATAAAATTAATCATGTCGGGTGTAGCAAATTGGGCAGCACAAATCAAGTCACCCTCATTTTCGCGATTTTCGTCATCTACCACGACGATGACACGCCCAGCTTTTAAATCTGCCAAAGCTGCGTCAATGGAATCAAACTTGAAGGATGAAATTGCAGTGCTAGCACCATCAGCCGACTCAGGCGACTGCTGAAAGGCTTGCTCTACTTGCGGAGCCACCCCAGTACTCTGCTCACTAGAGTTGAGGGGAGTGGCTTGCGACTGCCGTTTAGTCTTAGGCTTTGACACAGAGGAATTCCAGGTACCAAAAGTAAATTTTTTTAACAATTTCTTCTTTTAGATTGTAACTCCTTTATAAGGCAGAGAAGTACACTAGCAATGATTTGATAACATGACAAAAAATTTCTGCCCTAAAATTGAGGTTTAATACTCATGTGTGGCAGTAAGACGCTCAAAGCGAGAGTATTTTTTCTAGCTCGTTCCTGACCCAAAAGGTCTGGAATTGCGTGAATATGGTATTTTCCCAATGTCTAATTCCCTCTTCACTAAAGAATGTAAACAGCTGTTTCTGCCCCCTTGGGAGGAAACAGCTAAAAAATTGACTTTCGGTGAGAGCATAAAATCTCGCCGCTAGTAAGTGCAGAGCCACTAACACCCCGGCTTCAATCCGTGGCTGATTGTGCGTTGCGCCTCTGGTCGCTGATATGTTGATAGCTAATAACTCAATTAAACAAAAACTGATAAGGATTTCATCATCATGGGCAAAAATGGACGCGTACAAGTTGGGATTGTTGGCGCGTCAGGCTATGGCGGAGTGCAGTTAGTTCGGCTACTCATGGATCATCCAGAAGTCGAATTAGTTTATTTAGGCGGTGAGAGTAGTGCCGGAAAACCCTTTGCGGATCTCTACCCTCATCTGGCTCATGCAGTTAACCTGCCAATTGAGGCGGTAGATGCAGAAGTCATCGCCCAACGCTGTGAAGCAGTGTTTCTCTCTCTCCCAAATGGTCTGGCTTGCCAAATTACACCAATACTGATTGAAAAAGGCTGTAAGGTACTAGATCTGAGTGCCGATTATCGATTTAGTGATTTGGCAACCTATACCACTTGGTACGGAACTGAGCGCAGCGATCAATCAACTGCAGCTACAGCAATATATGGATTACCAGAACTTTATCGCGATCGCATCAGTGAAGCCCAGCTTGTCGGCTGTCCTGGCTGCTACCCTACCGCCAGTCTGCTGGCACTCTCTCCTCTGTTGAAGCAAGGCTTAATTGTCCCCGAAACCGCCATTATTGACGCTAAATCTGGCACATCTGGCGGTGGCAGACAAGCCAAAATTAATATGCTCTTAGCTGAAGCAGATAACTCTCTCTCCCCCTACGGAGTTGGTCGCCATCGTCACACCCCAGAAATTGAACAAATTTGCAGCGAACTTGCAGGACATGAAGTCAAAGTTCAATTTACACCGCATTTAATCCCAATGGTGCGGGGGATTTTAGCGACAGTTTATGCCACACTGCGCGATCCCGGTTTAGTCAGGGATGATATGGTAACTATTTACAACGCCTTTTACCGTAATTGCCCTTGGGTAAGAGTTTGCGATAGTGGAGTTTACCCGCAAACAAAATGGGCTAGCGGCAGCAATCTTTGCTACATAGGTATAGAAGTTGACCCGCGCACCGGACGCGTGATTGTGATGTCAGCAATCGATAACCTGATTAAAGGACAAGCGGGTCAAGCTATTCAATGTTTAAACATCATGATGGGTTGGGATGAAAGTTTGGGATTGCCCAAACTTGGGTTTTATCCGTAATTGGGCATGGGGCATTGGGCATGGGGCATTGTAATATCTTCCCCCTTGCTTCCTGCTCCCTGCCCCCCTGCCTCATCAATGCCCCAATCCCTACTTCGGCCCTAAACCCACTGCACCTGCATAAATGGCGCGATCGCCTAGTTCATCCTCGATGCGAAGCAGGCGGTTGTATTTGGCAACCCGTTCGCTACGGCAGAGGGAACCGGTTTTGATTTGACCTGCACGGGTGGCTACGGCTAAATCCGCGATCGTGGTGTCTTCGGTTTCACCAGAACGATGGCTAATAACTGACCGGAAACCGTTGCGAGTGCCCAGGTCAATGGTTTCTAAAGTTTCGGTCAAAGAACCAATTTGATTGAGTTTAATCAAAATGGCGTTGGCAGCTTTTTGTTCAATGCCTTTTTGTAAGCGGGTGGCGTTGGTTACAAACAAGTCATCACCTACTAACTGTACTTTTGAACCAATCTTTTGGGTGAGCAATTGCCAACTCTGCCAATCTTCTTCATGCAAGCCATCTTCAATGGAGACAATTGGGTATTGGTCAACTAATTGGGCTAGATAATCAATAAATTCTGTAGGCGCGTGGGGTTTACCGTCGTAGACATATTGTCCATTTTTGTAAAATTCGCTAGCTGCCACATCTAAAGCTAACGCTACTTGTTCACCTGGTTTATAACCAGCTTTCTGAATGGCAGCAACTAGCAATTCCAAAGCTACCTGATTGGACTCCAAGTTAGGGGCAAAACCGCCTTCATCGCCCACACCAGTTAATAAACCCTTGTCAGCTAATACTTCGCTCAGGGTAGCAAACACCTCTGCCCCCCAGCGCAAAGCTTCCCGGAAGGAAGATGCGCCAATGGGGACAATCATAAACTCTTGAAAATCCACATTGTTAGCTGCGTGGGCACCGCCGTTAATTACGTTCATCAACGGTACTGGCAGCAAATTCGCTAAAGGCCCACCTAAGTAGCGATATAGGGGGATACCTAGCGACTCAGCACCAGCTTTAGCTGCAGCCAAGGAAACTGCCAAAATTGCATTCGCACCTAAATTGGATTTGTTGGCAGAACCATCGGCAGCGATCATCGTCCGGTCGATCAATTCTTGGTTGAGGGCATCCAGGTTTAATAACTTCGGCGCAAGTGCATCGTGAACGTTTTGTACTGCCTTCAGTACGCCTTTACCCCCATAACGGCTTTTATCCTGATCTCGCAGTTCGTGTGCTTCAAAAGTG
Organism: Tolypothrix sp. PCC 7601; assembly: GCF_025677855.1. Lineage (NCBI taxonomy): Bacteria > Bacillati > Cyanobacteriota > Cyanophyceae > Nostocales > Tolypothrichaceae > Tolypothrix > Tolypothrix sp. PCC 7601. The sequence goes on along the minus strand of NZ_CP064879.1, from coordinate 4,029,202 downwards.
CCAGTAGAGGCACCACTGGGAACCTGTGCCAATCCCACTGCACCGTTAAGCAAATGTACTTCTGCTTCAATAGTTGGTCTACCCCGCGAGTCTAGAATTTCACGGGCAACAATCGCCTCAATGGCAGTATCTACAGTTGTACTCATGTGCGCTTTATCCTTTGTTTCCTTTGTAAGAGTACCTTTTTCCGGTTTGCAAGCGATCGCCTAATGACTGACTTCACCCCATCGCTAGCATAGGCTTTTAAAGGACTTTATAGGCTGAGATTAAACAAGATTTCCAATCATTGCGTCAACTCATTTGCAATTTTGAATTTTATGCTGCGCCTGAGTCTATTTAATAAAGATTTTTTGTATCAGAATTTACAAAGTGCCAAAGTCTAATCTTTCTCATTGTCAGTATTTGTTGTTAAGCGAGGGGATAAACCTAGCTGTTCACAGAAATTCTTACTGTACTCTGCTGTTTCCCAATTTTGAGCAGACTTAACTTGTTCTATAGTTAAACCTTTAGCATTCCAGAAATTAGCTCCTTGGATATTGGCATTATTCAGTTTTGCTCCTGCAAGATTAGCATTGCCAAACTTTGCTCCTTTTAAATTCGCTCTTTGGAAGTTAGCATTTTTAAGCATTGCTCCGCGAAAACTAGCCTCTGTAAAATCAGATTCCTCAAGATTAGCTTCTTGAAGATTAACACTCCAAAGAATTGCGTTTGAGAGTTTAACTTTTTGAAGAGAAACATGAGGAGCAATCAAGTATGCTCCTACCGCAGTCGCATTGAAACCTATGGGAAACTTGGTATATTCATCATATAAAACTTCTCTAAGGTCGGTACTTTCTAATTGTGCTTTTAGAAGAGATGTACCATAAAGTCTAGCTCTATAAAGTTTAGCTTTATTGAGATTAGCATCATCAAGTATTGCTTCTGTAAAATCAGCTCCTGTGAAATTAGCCCCTACTAAATCTGCTCCAGTTAAATCAACCCGTTTTAAATCAACATTAGGAGCATCTATATTCCGCAGAGAAACCCTGTCATTGGCTAATTCTTCTAGAGCAATTTTTCTAGCATAGCTAGTAACTGTACCAGAAGCAGCGGCCGCATCGATTGCTTTCCAGTATTCAAAATGTGACCTCTTTCTTTCAGAAACAATTCTTTCTTCTCGTTTTGGAAGTTCAAGTAAGAAAACCGTTACACCTATCAGCACCCCCAGTTTACTAAGAGCATCAAGTATCTTGATAAAAGCTAAATTTGAAAGCCAGCTAGCAATGGAGTCGGAAAAAAATAAAGTGACTGTTAAAACTGTCAAAGCACTAAGCCAAACAGTCCAAAGTAAAAGTCGCGTTAGCCATAATGATTTGATTTTCTGCTTTAATGGATTTATTTTCAAGATTACTTATCCTGCTGTTATCTACGTGCTTAATATAACAAGATGTAAGACTCTAAAATCTTTTTGAGATCTTAGAGTCTTATTGGTGGGTTTTTATACTTCCCATTTTGTTTTGGAAATAATTTCGTAGTAAGGTATGAAGTCTTTATTTTAAAGCATTTTCAGTACTAAATTTCTTACTGCGAACGCATCACCATTTATATGGTAGAGGTAGTAGTTAATTTCAGCGTGAACTATAGCTATAAGCTTTGAAAAAACTACGTCCAGTTGAATGAGATGGATCTAATCCTTCGTTGCGAGAACGACGACGTAAATCACCGATATCTGGTGTGTTGTTGAAGGCATCTTCAATACTGATTTGACCAGTTAACATCAATTCGCAAAGGGCATCATTCATTACTTGCATACCTTCTTTGCGGCTAGCTTCTATCAGTTGATATGCTTCTGTGTCTTCACCCTTTAATAGATAATCTTGCATAGTGGGTGTGTTAATCAAGATTTCCATAGGTGCTGTGCGACCACCATCTGTTGTGCTGAGTAAACGTTGGGCCACAACAGCAACTAAGGAATCAACAATTTGTACCCGCATAATTGCCTGCTCATCAGGATTATAGAGATTGAGGAGGCGATTAATTGCACCAATTGAATCTTTAGAGTGGAGAGTACCTAATACTAAGTGACCAGTTTGTGCAGCTTTAATGGCAGTATCAACAGTGATGCGATCGCGCATTTCTCCTACTACAATCACATCGGGGTCTTCCCGTAATGCTGACCGCAAAGCATCATGAAATTCGTGGGTGTGTAAACCTACTTCCCTTTGACTAACTAAGCTATTTTGGGAAGTATGCACATATTCAATTGGGTCTTCAATTGTGATGATATGTTTTTGTTGAGTTTCATTTAAATAGCGGATCATTGCCGCTATGGTGGTAGATTTACCTGAGCCAGTTGATCCAGCAACTAAAATTAATCCTTGTTTTTTATTAACAATGTTTTTGAGAATTGGTGGCAATCCCAAACTATCAATACTGGGAACATGTAATGTAATTAATCGCAGCACCATTGCACCACCAGTTAAGGTTTCAAAACAGTTGATACGACAGCGTACAAGCCCAGGATAAACAATTGCTGTATCTAATTCTTTAGTTTGAGTAAATTGCTGCTTGGCAGATGGGGAGAGAATCTCGTTTAAATAATTCTCAAATATTTTTGGTGTGACTACACCTGCTAATTCGTAAACTTCCATCTGTCCACGAATGCGAAAGCGTGGCAATTCTCCGACACGAATATGTATATCAGTAGCTTGCAGATTGTACGCATCATGTACCATTTGTTGAATAGAAACTGGCTTTTTCTGAATTGCAAATGGTGGTGGTGGCGGTGCGGGGAGAGTAGGGATTTGAGGAATTAAATATTGTGAGCTAGATTCGCCGTTCATTATTATTTCCTATAGTAAATATTTGATTAAACCAAAGGTTAAAGCTTAATTTTGAGCCTCAAAGTATGCAGTTGACATAACTTGTAGATTTATCAATTCTTCTGAGGTCAACCGTGGAGTTACTTAGATTTTCAATCTACAACATACTTAGGTAATATTTTCGTTTTTACGATGGTCTTTACCAATTCTTTAGTGAAACCATGAATTTCTATGAATTTCATTTATGGTTGGGCTAAAAAGGAGATTATGAAAATCATTAAACGTACCATCAACTGGTTAGAAACCCGCGCTTGTGCCCCTGCATATAGCGGTTGGGTTTTAGCAGGAATTGCTATCTGCTTCTTTGGCGCTGCTGTGAATACAATGGCGGGTTGGCTTTATGCCATTAGTGGAGTGAGTTTTGCTCTGTTAGCCATAGCTGCTATTTTGCCGCCGCGATCGCTTGTGGGTTTAACTGTGAAACGCCGTACCATTAGGCCTGTCACAGCCGGAGATGAATTAACGGTTGAAATCGAAATTCACAATCAAACAAAGCAAGCTGTAAACTTGCTACAAGTTGAAGATATGTTGCCTTTTGTGTTGGGGAAACCAGTAACCAAGGCCATAGAAACCATTCCCCCCCAAGAGCATTACCGTTGGGTATATTACCAACCAACCCCACGCCGGGGTGTTTATCGCTGGCATTCAGTTGAACTTGTTAGCGGTGCGCCTTTAGGCTTGTTTTGGTGTCGCCGTCAGCGTGAATGTGCAGCCACAGCGATTGTATATCCGAGTGTGTTACCGCTAACTTACTGCCCACTAGTAGATGAAATGGGGCAAGACGAAAGCGACATGAGTAACTTTCAGGGCAAAACCTTGCAAACAGAGACAACCGGACTAGTGCGATCGCTTCGTCCTTATCGTCTAGGCGATCCTACTCGCCTAATTCACTGGCGCACCAGCGCGCGCTACGGGGAATTACGGGTACGGGAATTAGAAATAGTTACTAGCGGGCAAGAAATTATTATTGCGCTTGACAGTGCAGTGAATTGGGCAGAAGAGAACTTTGAACAAGCTGTCATTGCTGCTGCATCACTTTATTTTTATGCCCAGAGGCAAAATATCCAAGTCCAACTGTGGACAGCATTCACGGGATTAATTAAAGGCGATCGCATAGTTCAAGAAGCCTTAGCAGCTACTACCCCCCAGGAAGATGCTAATGCACCTATTCCAGAAGGCTATCCCTTAATTTGGCTAACTTCCAATCCTCAAACCCTGACTTCCTTACCTTTAGGTAGTCGTTGGATTTTATGGGAAAATCATCCTGCTGCCACAGAACCAGTAATAGCTAATCGAGATTATCCGGGTATTGTTATACAAACTGAGCAAGGACTACAACCACAACTACAAAAATCCTTACACTCATAAATTACTGACAATTTCATGTATTGAAAATTTCAATATCTGCTTTCAAGTTAAGCTTTTCTGATGACTCCAAGATTTTTTGATCCCAGTAACCCAGGTATATCAGCCTTTGGACAAACACTATTGCAATTTAGTAACAAAGGTTGGGGAAATCTCCCCAGGATTACCGCATTCAGGCTGAGGTACAATGCAAAGAAATGTTTAAATTATGAGCGGCTGATCTAATGATCTCATCAGAAGTGAATACAAAATCCAGCGATAAAAGCCTAGAAGCAATGCGGCATTTTTCCGAACAATACGCCAAGCGTACTGGAACCTACTTCTGTTCTGAACCTTCGGTTACCGCAGTCGTGATTGAAGGGCTAGCTAAACATAAAGACGAACTTGGTGCGCCTTTATGCCCTTGCCGCCACTACGAAGATAAAGAAGCCGAAGTCCACGCCACATATTGGAACTGTCCCTGTGTGCCGATGCGGGAACGTAAAGAGTGCCATTGTATGCTGTTTCTCACTACAGACAACGAGTTTGCGGGAGAACAACAAGAAATCACTCTCGAAACCATCAAAGAAGTGCGAGACAGTATGGCATGAGTGAAACCATGCCCCAAGAGTTTTGGCAAGGCGTAGAACAGTTTAATACTGGACAGTTCTATGCCTGTCATGACACTTTAGAAGCTTTGTGGATTGAAGCCAGCGAACCAGAAAAAACCTTTTATCAAGGGATTCTCCAAATTGCAGTAGCACTTTATCATTTGAGTAATCACAACTGGCGGGGTGCAGCTATTCTACTAGGAGAAGGCAGTAATCGTCTGCGACGGTACCCATCCAGTTACGGTGGCATCGATTTAGAAGCTTTATTAATTCAGAGTGTGGCATTGTTGCAAGCATTACAAAAAACTAGCCCAGATCAAACTGCTACTGATGATTTGGGTGAATTTGACACATTGCCTTTGCCTAGGATTGAGCTAGTACAAGAAGGCTGAAGTATCAAGGCTAATACTAATCAAAATTAAGAATCCAGTTTACGTAGGATGCGTTACGCTATCGCTAACGCATCTGTGCTAAGTACTCACGCAAAATTATTTATGTCATTGCGAGCGAAGCGAAGCAACCCCAAAACCCTTGTGATTGCTTCACTCCACTTCGTTACGTTCGCAATGACAAATGTATATTTAATTTTGCATCACTACTTAGCTTTTCACTCAGCACTCGGCACTTTCAACTTAGCAGGGATGTATAGAATTGAGGCGTTGCATATTTGCGGGATGAATTCAGGCTTCTAGACAAAACTGAAAGTCGATTCTTTGCGCCTTTGCGCCTACTCTGCGAGAACGACTTCGTCGAATGCGTGAGACAAAAATCATCCCATCAATCAGCAACACCAGAATTGAAATTATTTGATGGACAAAAAGTGTCCGATTAAATAAAGAGAACCACATAAAACAACTAAGTCCTCGGGAGAAGCAAAAGCTGCTTCTAAGGCGGAAGTTAAATCGGGGTAAGATTGACAAAAACTCAATCCTGGACAAATTTCCGCAGCTAGTTTGGCTAAGTCATCGGGAATCGCCGAAGAAGTATCTGGTATAGGTACGAGACATAACTTGTCTCCTTCTCGTAATAAAGCCTGGAAAATATCGGCATGGTCTTTATTTGCCATCATTCCCATCACCCAAGTTATTTTTGGGTTAGCCAATGTATCAACATAATCACGTAAAACTTGAGCACCTGCTGGATTATGGGCACCATCTAGCAATAATTTATGCTTTTTCCAAGTTACCCATTGAATACGTCCAGGCCATTTAGTATTCGCCATGCCATTAATTATGGCTGTTTGAGAAATGTGCCAGTCTTGTTTTTGCAGAATTTCGATTGCAGCTAAAGCTAAGGCAGAATTTGTTAACTGAATTTGCCCTTGTAAAGCTAGCGGATATTGAATTAATTTGCCATCTAGAGTTTGATATTCCGCCCATCCTGAAGAGACAGAACGCGCAGGTTGGGGTGTAAATATCGGGCATTCTAATTCTTGAATACGCGATCGCACAACTGCTTCTGCTTCTTTAGGTAATGGCCCCACCACAGCCGGACATCCAGGCTTAAGAATTCCGGCTTTTTCGCCAGCAATATGGGCAACAGTCGGCCCTAGCTGCTGCCAATGTTCGCGACTGATGGAAGTAATGACTGTTACTAAAGGCTGTGAGCAAACGTTGGTAGCATCCAAGCGTCCGCCCAATCCTACTTCTACCACTGCTATATCTACCTGCTGCTGGGCAAAATATAACCATGCAGCGGCGGTAATCACTTCAAATTGAGTGGGAGATTCTTCATCAGGTGCATTTGCATCTTTAACCTTTTGTAGTAATTTATATAATTCCTCTGAAGCAATTGGCTGTTGATTAACAGAAATACGTTCTGTCCAATCAACTAAATGTGGAGAGGTGTAAAGTCCTGTCCGATAACCAGCTTGAGTGAGAACTGATGATAGATAGGCACAGACAGAACCTTTACCATTAGTACCAGCAACATGAATTACAGGCACTTGCTGATGGGGATTACCAAGCTTGTCCAAAAGTTTGACAATGCGTGACAGTCCTAAATTAATACCGAAGTGTTGAAAGGATTGTAATAGAGAGTCGATATCCAAGATTGGGGAATGGGGATTGGGGATTGGGGAACTCGGGGCCCCCTCTGGGGATAAGGGGTAATGGGGATTGGGGATTGGGGAACTCGGGGCCCCCTCTGGGGATAAGGGGTAATGGGGATTGGGGATGTCTATTCCTTTCTGGTGAACGTTTGACTCGTGACTAACACCAAATACCAAACACCAAACACCAAAGATCTAAATACAAATTAACCGACTGCCCTTGTGACGGGAAACAGCCGGCTAAAAAATGTTAATTATGCTTAAAATTTAAGCTTCTCTGTTTAAAAAGTTTTGCACTTGTCGTAAAGCAGCTGCACCAATATTAAATACAGCCCAACCAGCAGCAATGGCTATTGGTGCTAGAACAACGGCTACACGAAAATCAATGTCCATTTTAGAACCCCTCTGTTAAATAAATTAAACTTTTGTCAACTGCTCTCATTTTTTATTGTTAGCTGAAGTGGACAAATTTTCCAGCCCCATGTGTAAAGAATGTTTACAATTTTGGGGTTTGGGGTTCGATGTTTGGTGCTTGTCAGTAAAAAGGGACAGACATTCCCAGTCCCCAGTCCCCAGTCCCCAGTCCCATTACTTCTGACTAAACCCGAGATCAGTTCCCTTCCCAGCATGAACTAAAGCTAACTTTTGGTAGCGTTCGGCGTGTTCTAATAGTTCTGCAGTTTCAGTGTCTGATAATTGGCGCAAGACTTTTCCGGGAACGCCAACTACTAATGACAATGGTGGTACATCCTTGGTGACTACTGAGCCAGCACCAATAATACTACCAGCACCAACGCGTACCCCATTCAGCACGATCGCACCGATCCCAATTAAACTGCCGCGCTCAATGTAAGCAGAATGTATCACAGCACGATGTCCTACGGTCACATGATCTTCTAATATGGTAGGAAAACCAGGATCGCCATGTAGAATAGCTCCATCTTGTATATTCGTGCATTCGCCAATATCGATGCGTTCTACATCGCCTCTGACTACTGCCCCATACCAAATGCTCACACCTGCCCTTATGTTTACGGAACCGATCACGCTCGCATTGGCTGCAACAAAGGCAGCTTGAGAAAAATCAGGAGATGGCCAGTAAGAAGCGATAGACACGATAGAATATGGATATGGTACCCAGGAACACTGGAACAACTCCAACATTTCGGGCTGGTTGCAAAAACCAGAATATCACAGGGTCAAGCTTCTATGCTGAATTAAGACACTAGTGAATGCTGTTCCTGCATCAGTCAGTGACTTTTTAGCAGTGAGCGGGTAAACCAAAGTGGTGGAGCCGAAGTGTAATATCCAACCCACTGGCGCTGGTGAAGACTAAATTATGTTTCTACGCACTTCATGATGAATCCAGGCTTGCAGTACCCAATATTTGGCCCTGAAATACAGTGTCCCCACTGTCGTCAAACAATTCCGGCGCTGACACTGACAGATACTTATTTGTGTCCGCGTCATGGGGCGTTCGAGGCTAATCCCAAAACGGGAGAATTAATTCATTTACAGTCGGGGCGACATTGGCGTAAGTGGAATAGTGAATGGTATAGGCAACATACCCATCCCGATGGTATTCGGTTTGAAATTCACGAAGCACTAGACAAACTCTATACCCAAGGTTTCCGAGCCACGCGAGTGATTATCGCTCGTCGTTATCAGGAATTAATGAGTGGTTATTTAGAACGCAGCACTCCTTGGCGTTCTGGACAGCCAGAAAATTCCTCAGCACGGCTGTACGGTTTACCTGTGGACTTTAGCCCCGAAGCAACAGAAGATCCTTGCTGGGAAGTCATTAATTTTGATTTGGAAAAAGAGCCTGGTGTCCCTGTGCGCTACCCTTATTTCCGATTATTTGAGTAAATTGTCATTAGTCATTAGTCATTAGTTATTTAGTCATTGCTGAAAAGCAAATGCCCAAGGACAAATGACTAATGACAACGGACAAATGACTAATGACATAATTATGCATCACGCTTCTATTCGGACTGCGAATATTCATCGAGCGATCGCCTTTTATGAACAACTGGGGTTTACAGTTTGTGAACGCTTCACTACAGGCTATACCCTAGCTTGTTGGATGGAAGGATTAGGTGGCAGAATTGAACTCATCCAAATTCCCGAACCAAAACCAGCCCCAGATGCTTTTGGAGATGAGCATTATGTGGGCTACTATCATCTTTCATTTGATTTAACAGAAATTACTGCCGACTTACCTAGTTGGCTGAATAATTTACAAGAACAATTAAAAATAGCGGCTCAAAGCCAGCCAGAACAATTTCAACCTCTCAAAATACTTTTAGAACCGACACAGCAGCAGATAGGCGATCGCATTTATGAGGTCGCTTTTATTGCGGATTATGACGGACTACCCCTGGAATTCATTCGGATTTTAGCAAAACTCAACTAATTTCGCTTTTATATCGATTATTTTTGCTGATAAAATATCACATCTCTGTAGTTTTGCGTAGGTGTCCAATGGAACGCAAAGATTAGACTATAGTCATCAATGCCAAAAATGTAGCTCAGTTTACAGGGTATCTACAAAATCAATGTCTGTGTTTTCCACCTTGTATAGATATCGTCTTCCTTTATTACTGTTGTGCTTTGCGATGATTGCAGTATTGTCATTTAGTGGTAAACCTGCTGAAAGTCAACACGTGCTTGCGTCACAACAGCCACATTATCAATCAATGGTAAATGAACAAGAACCCACACCTATAAAAGTGACAGACAACGTCCGCAAAACTTTGCTAGAAAATGGCTTGACGGTGCTGACAAAAGAAGTACATACAGCACCCGTAGTGACTGTGCAGGTTTGGTACAAGGTGGGTTCGCGCAATGAAGAACCAGGTGTCAATGGCATTGCTCACCAATTAGAACACATGATGTTTAAAGGTACTAAAAATCGTCCTATTCAATTTGGGCGATTGTTTAGTGCTTTAGGTAGCGACTCCAACGCCTTTACTAGCTACGATCAAACAGCGTATTACGGCACTGCAGAACGAAATAAGCTGAAATCGCTCTTATTTCTAGAAGCGGATCGGATGCAAAATGCTGTCATTGATACCGAACAACTAGCAAGTGAAAAGCGCGTAGTCATTTCTGAGTTACAAGGCTATGAAAATAGTCCTGAATACCGTCTCAATCGCGCCGTCATGGGAGCAGCCTTTCCCAATCATGCATATGGTTTACCTGTAGGCGGTACAAAAGCTGATGTAGAAAAATTTACAGTCGAGCAGGTACAGCAGTATTACCGCGAATTTTACACCCCCGAAAATGCCATTTTGGTGATTGTGGGAGATTTTCAAACTGAGTCAACTCTAGAAACAGTAAAAGAAATATTTGGTAAATTACCCAAGAGTCAAGAGTCAAGAGTCACAGAGACGCGATTAATCGCGCCTGTACAAGAGTTAACAGTCAACAGTCAACAGTCAACAGTCAACAGTCCCATTGTGCTGCGAGAACCGGGTGCAGGAAAACTCTTGCAAGTGGTTTATCAGCTACCCGATGTGAATCACCCAGATGTACCAGCGCTGGAAGTGATGGATTATATTTTGACTGAAGGACGGAATTCTCACCTTTATCAAGCATTGGTAGAATCAGGCCTAGCTAACGATATTACTGCTTATGTTTCTAGCTTACGGGAGTCTGGCTGGTATGAATTGTTAGTCACTGCTGCTCCTAAGCAAAATTTGGCAAAAATTGACTCAGTTTTAAATAAAACGATCGCAAATCTAGTAAAAACTGGAGTGACAGCAGAGGAAGTCAATCGCGCTAAAAACCAAGTTGAAGCATCTGTAATTTTAAGCAACCGCGATCTCACAAACCTAGCAATCCAATTAGGTAATGATGAGACAACTACGAGTGATTATCGCTATACAGAAAGGTACTTGGCTGGTGTCCGCAAAGTCAAACCAGCTGATGTTATCGCTGTAGTGAATAAATATCTCAAACCAGAATTACGTACAGTTGGCTGGTTTGAACCCAGTCAAAAGCAGACAAAAGCACTGACTACTAAAATTCAGTACGCGCAAACTACAGAAAAATTTTCCCCTGGTTCTCCTGTAGCACCACAAGAGGTAATCAAGTACTTACCACCTGTGGATGAAGCCACATCTCTTATCACTCGCGAACTACCGCAACAATTTACCTTGGCTAATGGTTTGCAGTTATTATTACTACCTGATAAAAGTACCCCCACAATTACCCTCAGTGGCTACATTAATGCAGGGATGGAATTTGATCCAAAAGATAAAGCTGGATTAGCATCACTGGTAGCAGATAATTTGATGAATGGTACGAAAACCCAGGACTTTTTAGCAATTGCCAAAGCTTTAGAAGAACGAGGTGCAGGTCTAGATTTTGAAGCTTATCGCGAAGGTGTGCGAATTGGAGGCGAAAGTTTAGCTAGCGACTTGCCTATACTTGTGAAAACTTTAGCAGATGTTGTGAAAAATAGTACATTTCCTGCAACAGAGCTAGAATTAGACCGCCAGCAAGCTTTGACGAATCTCAAACTAGATTTAGATGACCCTGACGAAGTAGCAATTAGAACTTTTGTTCAGTCTATTTATCCTAAAAACCATCCATTGCATACTTACCCTACAGAAAAAAGCCTACAGAGGATTAAGCGTCAGGATGTGATTGCATTTAAGGCAAAATATTATCGTCCCGATACTACGGTGTTAGCACTGGTAGGAGATTTTGATCCGATAAAAGTGCGATCGCTCATTGAAGCTGAGTTTGGTGGTTGGAAAGTTAGCGGTGAACCACCAAAATTAACATATCCGCCAGTACCAATGCCAGAAAAAATAGTGCGTGTCAACTCATTCCTCCCTGGTAAGGCTCAGGCTATCACTTATATGGGTTACACAGGCATTAACCGTCAAGATCCCCGCTTCTATGCAGCCTCAGTATTGAATCAGATTTTGGGAGGCGACACCTTATCTAGTAGGCTGGGAGCAGAAGTACGCGATCGCCAAGGTTTAACCTATGGGATTTATAGCTATTTCAAAGTAGGCAAGAATGCTGGAACATTTTGGATTGAAATGCAAACCAGCCCAGAAGATACTAGTAAAGCGATCGCTAGTACTCACGAGCAACTAAAGCAAATCCATCAGCATGGTGTCAGCGCATCCGAAGTGGAAGCCGCAAAGCAGACTCTCATCAGCAACTACAATGTTTCACTGGCAAACCCAGAGGAATTAGCAAAAAAAATTCTCATGAATCAAGTCTATGGACTCGATGAAGTGGAACTGCGCTCTTTTAGTAATAAAATTCAGCAAGTTACCCTATCTCAAGTTAATCAAGCTGCTCGTGAATTACTCCACCCCGATAAAATTGTCGTGGTAACAGCTGGGCCTGCTGTGTTGGCAGATCATACTATTCAGTAAGGAATGGGTCAATGGGGAAAAGGGGAAAGGGTAAAGGCAACTTTGAGCAAGTTACAAAAATTATTCAAAATTTTCAGTAGATTGTGATTAAGATGCAGAATTAATATCAACAATTTGCCTGAGATGCAAGTAATCAAGCGCATTTACTTCATATTAGTATTAATACTAAGCTTTGCTGTTGTAAATACAACTCCAGTCTTGGCAGCAAATGTCTCTGGCGATGTCCTTAAACAAGCTGCTATGGAAACTCCTGTGAGTTTAGGAAATGCAGCTAACGAACTAAAATTTGAACCAAATACCTTAGAATTTACAGCCGGGAAACGCTACAATCTCCGGCTGACAAATCCTAGCCAGCTAAAGCACTACTTTACTGCCAAAGACTTTGCCGATGGCATCTGGACGCAAAAAGTTGAAGCAGGCAAAGTAGAAATAAAAGGCGCTATCCACGAAGTAGAACTCAAACCTAGTGCAATAGCAGAATGGGTATTTGTGCCTCTTAAGCCAGGGAAATATAGCCTCCGATGCACTGTTCCAGGGCACGCAGAAGCGGGAATGACTGGTGTGATTACTGTTAGCAATTGATACTTTTTCAGCTAATGGAATTTGAGTGACTTTAGTGTGATTTAGCTCCCCGACTTTTTGAAAAAGTCGGGGAGCTAGGTATTGGCATTTGCCTCACCACGAGCGATCGCATCCATAACTAAGGGATGATCATAAGCTAATGCGCGTCTCAATTGCATAACTACTAATAAGGGCTGTTGACTGTTAACTGTTAACGGTCAACTGTCAACAGCCCTCACGATGGATTGTGAAACCTAAAAGCAGAATAGCTTATTTCTTTCCCTGAGTCCCTAGTAGCAAGCTCACTTTTTCTAGGTAGCAAATTCTCAAGAAAAAAATAAGTTAATTTAAATATAGATATTATTTCTCAATTAAGCTAGAACAAAATTCACCTCCAGCTACAGAGCATCAAACATTATTTAATCCCACATGAACATTTTCAGTAACTTACTTTCGCAAACAGTACAGCCGAATCCTCCCAAACAACGCCGAGGTATTGAAATTAAATCGCCGCGTGAAATAGATATTATGCGGCAATCAGCAAAAATAGTGGCAACTGTACTTAAAGAAATTTCTGAGCTAGTAGAGCCAGGAATGACTACGGCTGATTTAGATGCTCATGCGGAAAAACGCATTCGTGAAATGGGTGCTACACCAAGCTTTAAAGGATATCACGGGTTCCCTGCTTCTATTTGCTCGAGTATCAACAATGAAGTTGTACATGGAATTCCTAGTGCTAAGAAAGTTATCCGTACAGGCGATGTCTTAAAGGTAGATACGGGTGCTTATTACCAAGGTTTTCATGGCGACTCTTGCATTACAATTGCCGTTGGTGAAGTTACTCCAGAAGCAGCTAAATTGATTTGCGTAGCTGAGGAAGCTCTTTATAAAGGTATTGAACAAGTTAAAGCTGGTGTTTACTTGATGGATATTGCTGGTGCAATTGAAGATCATGTCAAAATGAACGGCTTTACTGTAGTTGAAGAATTCACTGGGCACGGTGTAGGACGTAACCTACATGAAGAACCATCAGTGTTCAACTACCGCACCCGCGAAATGCCAAATGTCAAACTACGCGCTGGTATGACATTGGCAATTGAACCAATTTTAAATGCAGGTTCTAAACATACACGTACTTTAGCCGATCGCTGGACAGCCGTAACTGTAGATAACGCCCTATCAGCTCAGTTTGAGCATACAGTATTAGTCACAGAAACAGGCTATGAAATTTTGACCGATCGCACAAATGTTTAAGTTAGGGGTTTGGTAATTGGTAATGGGTAATTGGTGTTTGCAATTTTCCTTTCCCCAGTCCCCAATCCCCAGTCCCCATTACCCCTTATCCCCAGAGGGGGCCCCGAGTTCCCCAGTCCCCAATCCCCAACCTCAACCCTGCGACTTAGGCAAATAGCGAATCACTTCTGCAACTGACCAAGCTTGTGCGATCGCCCCTTTGGGTATGTGGGGTTCATCGCCATCAAAAATTTCGGAAATGGAGCCTAGACAAGCATCAGAGGAGAAGTGTTTCAATAGGGGTTGCCAATCAAAAGGCGGTGCGGTTTCTGGGTAAAAACGTTGCCAAGAACGGATAAACGGGCCAATGAGCCAACTCCAAACAGTACCTTGATGGTAAGCGCGATCGCGTTGTTCTGGAGTTCCTTGATATTTGCCAATATATTGCGGATCGCTAGGAGCGAGACTCCGCAATCCATAGGGAGTGAGTAAACTGGAAGCTGCTAGCGCCAATACCTCACGCCCTTGTTGTTGTGAAAACCCACAATGATGTAAAGACAGCGCTAAAACGGCGTTTGGTCTAATTTGAGAATTACGGCCATCGTCTAGTTCTATAGTGTCGTATAAATAGCTGAGTTTGGGATTCCAAAACTTTTGCAGAGAATTTTTTACTTGTTGCGCTTGCTGGGCGTAACGTTGCGCTTGCTTTGCTAAACGTTCGGAAGAATTGCCATTGGGGATTTGGCTCAAGCGTTCTGCCCACTTACTCAACCAACATAAAGCAGAGTACCACAGAGCATTAATTTCCACAGGTTTACCTAGCCGGGGAGTCACAGGTTCGCCGCCTACTACCGCATCCATCCAAGTCAAGGCGACACCACAGGCTTCCCAACCCACTAGCCCATCAGTAGCATCAACATGGATATTGTAGCGAGTGCCACCGACAAATGCTTTGTGAATTTGCTGCACTACAGGAAATTGTTCTGCCAAAAACTCCCAATCTTCAGTAGCTTCTAAATATAAACCTAGAGTTTCAATCCACAACAGTGCCGCATCAATACTGTTGTAAAAAGGCTCACCACCAACATCGGGAAAGGCATTAGGAATTAAACCTTGGTGACAATAATAACCAAAAGTCCGTAATAGTCCCTTCGCTAGTTCAAAGCGTTTGGGAACTAGTGCCAACCCTGGTAAAGCCAGCAAAGTATCCCGCCCCCAGTCATTGAACCAGTGATAACCTGCAATCACCGTAGGGCCAGCTATGGAAGCGCGATAGACAATAAATTGATCGCTGGCTTTTAATAGTTGTTGCAGAATGGGGCATGGGGCATGGGGCATTGGGCATTGGTAATTGGTAATTGGTAATGGGTGATGGGTAATTGATACGTCCTCATCTCCCTCATCTCCCTCATCCCAGCCGAAAATCTGGGAAAGTCTTTCTTGTTCTGCCTCAATCGCTTCTATAAAAGTCTCGTCAGTGAGAGGGGCTAATTTTAAATCGGGGAAGCCTAATCTTACTTCTAAGGTGACACAATCTCCGGGTTGGAGAGTCACTGTTAAGTAACCAGGGCTATAAAGGTCTTCGCGATCGCCTAATCCGCGTTTGGTTTCTTCTAACAGGCGGTAATTCCAGTACCACACCGCGTCAGCTTGATACTCTCCTTGTGTCCAACGCAAATGCCAAGGTGTACCAAATTTTCCAGCCACGATTGCTTGCAAGCAAACTTGTTGGGGTAACAAGATTTGTGAGAAGTGTAATTCTGGAGAAGCAGTTTGCTGATAATGAAAGTCGCGATCGCCTATCAGCAAGCGTAGCCTTAAAAGACCTTCTTCCCGGCCTTCATAGCGATACTGGATTAACAGACGATGGCATAAGGTGGGGGATGAGGCGGATTGAAGAGAATTTTCCCCCATGCTTGTAGAGACGCGATTCATCGCGTCTTTAATCGCGTCTCTACCCTGCTCCCCTGCTCTTGCCTCTAACCCATAGGGCATGATTAACTGTCTACTGAGTTGCCAATTATCTTGGCCCCAAACCCATTTTGGTACTGGGTTAAGCTCAAAGGCACGCAGCAGTTGGTAGCCTGTTGGTTCAATTCGTCCACTGTCCCAGTAATTTGTCCCTAAGGGTACAACTTTCCCTTCGACTTCCAAACTAGCTTCGAGGTGCGAAAGTAGCAGGGTACGACCGGAAGGGGGATTTGTCGCGGCAAAAAACCAACCATGATAGGTACGTGTACGGATATCCGAAACCGTTCCACTAGCAAAACTACCCAAACCATTAGTCAGTAACCATTCTCTTGTATCTAAATTAGCCATTTGCTACTCAAAATCGTTATGACTATGATATAGTCGTAACAGATCGTAATTAAACTGTGAGAGCGTGGATGGGTGAGTTTTACCTGACCCGAATTCCAACGCTAGTAAATAAATATAAGTTGAAGGAGAATTAGGTTCATGTCCCTCACTTACGGAACAGAAGGATGGCTTCGCGTTGGTCAACAGGCTCCAGACTTTACAGCAACAGCTGTAGTGGATCAAGAATTTAAGACAATCAAGCTTTCCGACTATCGCGGTAAGTATGTAGTTTTATTCTTTTATCCCTTAGACTTTACCTTTGTTTGCCCCACTGAAATCACAGCATTTAGCGATCGCTACGAAGAATTCAAGAAACTTAACACCGAAATTTTGGGTGTTTCCGTTGATAGCGAATTCTCTCACTTGGCTTGGATTCAGACTGACCGCAAATCTGGTGGTGTAGGCGACTTAAATTATCCTTTAGTTGCTGACATCAAAAAAGAGGTAAGCGCTGCTTATAACGTACTCGACCCAGCAGCAGGTATTGCTTTACGCGGTTTATTCATCATTGATAAAGATGGTGTGATCCAGCACGCTACCATTAACAACCTAGCTTTTGGTCGTAGCGTTGATGAAACCTTACGGACATTGCAAGCGATTCAGTATGTCCAATCTCACCCCGATGAAGTTTGCCCTGCTGGTTGGCAACCTGGTGACAAGACTATGAATCCCGACCCCGTGAAATCTAAAGTTTACTTCTCTGCTGTCTAGTAGTTTGCCAAGGAAGCCGGGGGAAAGGGTAAGGGGAAAAAAGGAAAAAATTTTCACCCCCTTTTACTCACCTAAACCCAGCAAATTAGGCTTGCCATCTGACTAGATTTCTCTTGCCAGAAAACTGCAAAGCAGTATACTGGATTTAAGAGCAGTATCAATTATTACCACAGATAACCACAGATGAACACAGATAAACATTAATCCGTGTCAACTTCAGTGCCAATCTGTGGTTTTTTCATGTTTTAGGATGGAATTAGAGTATTGGGCATGGGGGATTGGGCATAGGGCATGGACTATTTTTATATTTAACTCTCTCATCCCTTTTGACCTTTGACCCTTGACTTTTGACTCTGGACTCTGGACTTTAAATTATCAAAGATAAAATATGCTAACTTCAACAGATTTTAGCGGCTTATTCAATGAGCGCTTCTTCCACAATTTTCTGCCAATTCCTGCTATCTATGAACTACGATTAGATGTGGGAACGCCAGATTTTCAACTGCCAGATATTACAAATGGTACTTTGCTGAAGCTTTCAAATTACAGAGGCAAACAACCAGTTTTATTGGCGTTTACCAGAATATTTACAGAAAAACAATATTGTCCTTTTTGCTATCCTCACATCAAATCTTTGAATGAAAACTACGAAGAATTTCAAAAGCGTGGGATAGAAGTTTTGATGATTACGAGTACAGATGAAAGGCAGAGTCAAATTGTTGTCAGAGATTTAGGCTTAAAAATGCCGTTATTGAGTGACCCTGCTTGTAAAGTATTTCGGCGCTATCGAGTAGGACAAGCTCTAGGAGCACCTTTACCTGCACAGTTTGTATTAGATAAAGACGGAAAACTCCGTTATTATCATTTATTTTCTTTTTTGGATCATAATGCCAGTGTAGAAACACTATTAGCTAAATTTTAGCTGTTTAGTAGTTTGATAAACTTTACCAAAAAATTCCCAGGTGACAGTTTAGATAAACTCTAATTGTCTTAATTACGAATTACGAATTGCTTTAATGTAGAAAATTGGCATTGATTAATTTATCAAAAGTCATGAGGTTTGCTTATGTTGACACTTTATCATGCACCGCTTTCTCCTAACTCGCGCCGAGTTTGGATTACATTGATAGAAAAAGGGCTAGAGTTTGAACTAGTAGAAATCAAACTCAATGGAGAGCAATTTAAACCAGATTTTTTAGAAATTAGCCCTTTTCACCATATTCCAGCTTTAGTAGATGGCGACTTTAAAGTAATCGAATCATTGGCGATTCTAGATTATTTAGAAGCAAAATATCCCAATCCGGTGATGCTACCTGAAGATCCAAAAGATTTAGCGATCGCACGGATGGTACAACTGGTAACTGTCAATGAACTTTTGCCACCAACTACCACGTTTTTACCTCAGTTTCTAGGCTTACCCCCAGGAGATCCAGAAAAAATCCGGCAGTCAGAGGAAAAAATTTCTGTAGTACTTAAGTTCTTTGAGAGTTTATTAGACGATCGCCCTTACTTTGGTAGTAACAACCTGACCTTAGCAGAGGTTGTGGCTGGAACTGTAGTATATGTATTGCCTAAAGTGGGCATATCTTTAATTGATTATCCCAAATTAAGTGCTTGGAGCGATCGCTTAATAGCACGTCCATCGTGGCAAGCTACTCAAATTACTCCAGAGATGATCAAAGATTTTCGAGCTGTTTTAGAGGCAAGAAAGGCACAGCAAGCTACAAGCTAGCACTGCTACCTTATAATTTAAAATTCAAAATTACGTTTAATGTGAATTAAGCGGTCAGGATTTCAAGCCTATTTATGTTTCTTAACATATGTTTGCTTTCATTCCACCGACTTATACCAATTCAAATACTGTTTGCGACACATCAATATATTTTAGAGGTCACGGCATTGCCGTGCCCCTACAACCTGTCGCATTCTTGTTTCCAATTGGTATTACTTATTTTTTTGCTTTTTTCAACTCAGCTTCTCTGAGTCTTTTTGTGCTTTTAATCTAAAGTTCAGTATATATTCGTGTCTGAATATTTAAAGCCTCTATCAATGCGTTGAGCGAAATTCCACGCAGATTTGCTAATTCTATTAAATTATTGAGATATTCGGCTTGGAGTGTTTCTATCTGTTCAGTCAAGCCTAATAACTCTCCATATTCATAGCTTGTCAGCGTAGCAGCATCTTTTTTAGCTATTAATCTCTCATGAGATTTTTGAATATCTAAAGGGATGGGTTCACTAATCTCTGCTAATAATTCAGCTTCGTATTCTAGCTGCTGTTTAATTTGGCGTTGTCTTTGCAGTGCTAGAACTTGAGATACAAAGTTATCTAAATCTTGCTGGTTTAATTGCTCAACAGCTTTGAGCAATTGTGCTAATGATAGTTGGATTTCAACTTTCACTGTTGACATTTGATGTATTTTGCCACCTAATTTCTAGGTATTCTACCAAGCGAGCTATGAAATAGGGTGTTAACAAACTATGAAAAAGCACAACTCCAACCTTTCATGCAAATCTCAGCTGGAGTGTGAGCAAATAATAGCGATCGCTTGGTAGTTAATTACTTTCCATCTAACCTGATCATGAGCCAGATAAATTAAGGTCATTTCACTACTGCAATCAACAACAACAAGACCTAGTATCAATCTTAACCAAACCAGTGAGATGGTTCAAAACCAGGTTGGATTTTTTCGCAAAGGTGATGACTAATCCAATCTGATTTATCTTTAAAAATGGTGTAAATACCTTGATGAATCAAATTTTGTACATATAGTTGTTGTTCTAAAGGACTACGCGGCAACTTAGACTTAATTAAGTATTCTTTGTCATCTTCAGAAAATGGAATATGTCCCTCAAAATTAGAGTAGTAAAGGCAAGGAATACGGTTAAGGACAAATTTAATTAATTCTTGGCGTAAATCAGGAATAGCAAAAGCTTGTTGGTAAGGGTTGTATGGATAGGTATCCAACACACTTTCAATCTCGCCTTGTACTGATTGCTGTGTTAATTTAACAACTGTTTGCATAACTATTCATCTCCTTTTTTATCTAGTCAATAACTTGTCAGGAATAAAGTTTCTAGGTGGCAAAATTGACAAAATAACCAGCTAGAACTGATTGACATTAAGAGATGCTCTAACCCTGAATAGCAAATTTTATCTCGGTACAATTATCAAAGCTCTATCCTGTCTATTTTTAGTTAAAACTTATACTCAATGCTGGTATAAATCGTAGAAACAGCATTCAATAAAATGGATAAGTACCGTGTTTTATCTCTCTAATGTTAATTATCCAAAATTTTTTAGTCTGTATCTGTAAACTACACAAAACGCAGCAAAAGTTCTTGGGGATCAATTATTTTAGTAACGAAACAGAATTAATTGTTGCTAAAGATTAATCCGTGTAAATGCATGATGGTGTTTACATTACTTATAAATGTTTGCTACAGTTCTAGCTGAATTATTGCGATAGTTGAAATAGATGATTGAGAAAATTCCTTGTATTTATTACATAAATTGCCTCTATTAGCTTAAAAAAGTAACATAAGATACTTAAGTAACCAGTGTATTCATAGATAAAATTATTCGGGAGAAAAGTTGAAAAAATTAACATTAGGTAAAGACCTTAGCTGTTGATTAATTTTCACAGCAGCAGTTATTCCAGACAGCATTGCACCTTCTACAAAATTGCCACCACACCAATCGCCACAACAGATTAAAGGTAGAGGAGTGTTAGCAGATAAAATCGTTTCCTTCCAAGGACGACTAACAAAGGCATAGCGCCAGCGATGTACTTGCATCCAGTCAGGAGTTGCTAACCAAGGAATTGTTAAGGTTTGGGCTGTATGTTGCAACATATACTCTCCAACTGCATTTAAATCTGCGGATTCTAGATGCTGTTGGGCAAAAACTGCACTACTTTGCACGACAAAGTGTGGCTGTTGAGGATTGGGACGCTTGCTACTGTCTAAACCAATCCATGCAATATCAGGATCGTCTACAAAAGTTAAAGCTTTCCATTCAGGAAGGGGTTGAGATGTAGAAGGATAACCTGCGATCGCACTAATACATGGCTGAAATTCTACAGAACTGAGATGCTCAATAAAGGTAGCATCTAATAAACTGCCACTTAAAGGCGCTAAAAGAGCTAATGCTTGGGGTGCAGGAATTGCCACCACTAAGGCATTAGCTGTAATTTCCTCGTTACTCGATTCCAGAGTTAACCGCCAGCTATTTTCCGTATAATTTAGGGCAATTACACGCTGATTTAGTACAATATCCAACCCTGGAGCAATAAACTTGGCAATAGCGCTCATTCCCTGAGGTGCAACATAACGAGGACTACGGCTTTCGGGTGGAATAATGCCAATATCACTTTTGAATTCGTAAACTGTATCTGTCCAAATTTGCAACACATTAGCATTGCATAATAAATCGACAAAACCTTGCAGCAATTCACCTTTGGGTTTGAGGTAACAAGCACCATGATCTGCTGAAGTTCCTTGTAAGCGACGTGTTGCGAGTCTTCCGCCTAAACCACGAGATTTTTCGACAACTATTACCGAATATCCGGCTTTTCTTAACTGCTGGGCGCAGACTAAACCTGCCATCCCTGCACCAATTACTGCAACATCAGTCATTAATTAATCGTCCTTGGTGAGAAGCCTCATTGGTTATTATCAGATGACAAAGCTATAAAGACTACTAATTGACTGCTGAAAGCTGGTAGTAGAATAAGGTACAGAAAGCAGCACGGAAGGGAGGAAGGGAAGTTGGATGAACTGAGGGCGGCTTTAGAGCTAGCAACTGAAGATGAATTGCAAGACTTAACGGCAATTCTGTTTAGTCGTAAGTTCAATCCTTTAGACTACGTTCACACACCTGAACCGATTGAAGTTCAAAGCCAAGATAGACAAGCGTGGTTAGATACATTAGAAAATCGTTTTCGCTTTTTGGCTGCAGATGGGATGACAGTATTACGGGGACGCACCAGCCAGGTAACTTATCGACAAGCGCTAATTCAAGTATGTAAGTATTTAAAAATTCCTTATTCTAGTCAGCTAGCAACTGTTGATTTAGAAGCAGAAGTATTTTTGCATCTATTAGGGCAAGTATGGAAAAAATTGCCCGAACAGGAAAAGCAAAAATTAACTGTTCGGGTACAGCGTCAGCTGATGAAATCGGAATTGAAACAACCCCTACCACTTTTATTACAAAAAGACCCCTTAGGATTAATTTTTAAAGGTGGTAGTGCTTTAGCCGTGACTTCTGTAATTCAACCATTGGTGCTAAAACAAATTGCTCGCCAATTTGCTACACATTTTGCTACTTATCAAGTAGCCAAAGAAGCAGCAGTGCAAGGTTCAACAGTAGCAACAGCGCAGTTTCAAAACTATGTTGCTTTGCAAATGGCAAAGCGAGGTATGACTGTGAATGCGGCTCGTTATGGCGCAGTACGTAGTATCTTCTCGTTTATTGGGCCAGTTATGTGGGCTTGGTTTTTTGCAGATTTAGGATGGAGAGCGATCGCTACTAATTACGGTAGAATCATTCCCACCATCTTTGCCTTAGCGCAAATTCGTCTCACCCGTACTGAATGTTGGGAGTTAGCTTGAAGCAAGCTGTTTATCATCCCAATCCGGCTTTGCAATTACCTTGGAATTTAACTCAATTGGGATTGATTTTCTTCCCATTGAGTCCCTTCCTGGGGGCTGTATTGATAGTTTTGGCATCCTTAATTACTGTGGCACGCCAATGGAGCAAAATTATCCGTCGCCCTCTTAATTGGGGATTTGCACTGCTAAGTTTATTGCTCATCATTACGGCTGGGTTTGCCTATGACAAAACCACAGCTTACGTTGGTTTATTTAATTTCATTCCCTACTTTATTATTTTTGCGGGATTGAGTGCGCTGTTTCAAAAAACCGCCCAATTGCGACAAATAGCTTGGATTTTGGTAGTTGCTTCCGTGCCAATCACAATTTTGGGCTTTGGGCAGTTATTTTTAGGCTGGAATTTAGATTTAAAGTTTGTGTGGATTGTTTTAGAGTGGACGATCGCACCAGGAGGAACTCCACCAGGGCGCATGGCTTCTATCTTAATGCACGCTAACACCTTAGCGGCTTACCTGGTAATCATGTTCACTCTGGGGTTAGCTTTAGCGCTAGAACAGTGGCAATTAATCAAAAAGAAAACTCAAAATTCCCCAATCCCCAATCCCCAATCCCTCAACCCCCTCATCTTTCTCACTATCGCCGGAATTCTCAACTTCATTGCCTTAATTTTTACTAACTCACGCAATGGATGGGCGATCGCAATTTTTGTGTGTTTAGCTTATGCACTATACCAAGGTTGGCGGATTTTAGTTGGTGGTGTAGCTGCTATCGTCACTACTGTAATGCTAGCAGCGTTTGCACCTTCTCCAGTCGCCCAGTTCTTTCGCAACTTCGTTCCAGCTTTCTTTTGGGCGCGTTTAAATGATGATATGTATCCCAATCGGCCAGTGGCTTTAATGCGAAAAACCCAATGGCATTTTGCTTGGAATTTAACTCAACAACATCCTTGGACTGGCTGGGGGTTACGCAATTTTTTAAAACTTTATAAAGCCGAAACGCACCTCGGTTTAGGTCATCCACACAACTTATTTTTGATGTTATCTGCGGAAACTGGAATACCTGCTACCCTATTATTTTGTGGTTTAATCGCCTGGGTTGTGATTGCAGCTATCAAAGTTTTGCAAAAGCCACAATTTTTAGCTCAAGAAGACAGATTGATATTTTTTAGTTATGTCTTAGTTTTGTTGGGATGGGTACTCTTTAATATGGTTGATGTTACTATCTATGATTTCCGTCTAAATACTCTATTTTGGTTAATATTATCTGCAGTTTGTGGATTAGTTTATCGCTACAATCAAGATGGTAGAATTCAATCGCAACAAGATGAGAGAATCGGTTAAGCGATTGTATATTTCTTATACCAATTCAAATAATGTTTGCAAAACACCAAATATATTCTAGAGGGCATAGCAATGCCCATACGTGTCAACTTAAGCTAAAAACTATATAGGGCGGGCGTTGTAAAAATACCTCGCGCCCTCATCCCCTAACCCCTTCTCCCCCTGGAGAAGGAGAACTAAATCTCTGGCTCCCTTCTCCCTGTGGGAGAGGGGTTGGGGGAGAGGGCCAACCCTTGCAACCAAGCGGTTTTCACGTTAAGTTGACACCAATGGGCAATGCCTTGCCCCTACAATCTGTCACATTTTTTTCAAACTGGTATTAGTTGGAAGTCCCTCAATACAGTTCGGATAAGACAAATCAATTGAGTTGCATTTGATATTAGCTGCAAAATAAATATTTTCTGTATTTAACACCATTAGGTACGTTAGCATTCGATTAACGCACCTAAAATTTTGTTTAGCTAAGTGGAGAGTGCAAATTTACTTTTAATAGTTTGATTATCATATTAATTAATTTAGCTGGCTCAATTGGCTTAGAAGCATACATATGAAAGCCGGCTGCTATGGCTTCTGTAGAATCTTCTTCTCTAGCATAGGCTGTTAACGCAATGGCTGGAATTTGCCCGCCTCGTTCTGCTTCCAGCATTTTGACTTTACGGATGAGTGTGTAGCCATCTTCTTCAGGCATACCAATATCGCTAATTAATATCTCTGGTGGATATTCTTGAATTGCTAACATTGCTTCGTTAACTGAGCTAACAGATCTGACTGTAGCTCCGGATTGCTGTAGTGCGGCTGACAGAAAAAGGCGTGTATCAGTATCATCATCTACAACTAGCAATTGCACATTATTTAGAGGTAATTGCGGTGAAGATACAGATTCTACAATTGCTGTTTTTTCTGGATTTTGTGGCTGTTTTGCTGCTAAAAGCGGCAATTTTACAGTAAAAGTTGCGCCTTGTCCTTCACCAGGGCTATCTGCATAAATCTTTCCGTGGTGTAATTCTACCAAGTGGCGGGCGATCGCTAATCCTAATCCTAGTCCTGTGTGGCTGCGGGTGGTACTACCGTCGGCTTGGCGGAAGCGATCAAAAACATATCTGAGAAAGTCTGGTTGAATACCAATTCCGGTATCACTGACTTGAATTTGAGCGTAGTTGTTGTCAGTGGAAAGGGTAATATCCACACGTCCGTTTTCTGGTGTGAACTTGATGGCATTACTAAGTAGATTCCAGACGACTTGCTGCAAGCGATCCGGATCGCCAGAAACCATAAAGGGTGAGGCTAGATGCTTTGCTAGAGAGAAATGACCGTTATTTTCTTTATTTGGGGCAATGTTTGCTTTCTCTGTGGCAGGTATCGCAAATTCAAAGGCAATATTTTTAGCTTCAGCTTGTAACCGGACTGTCTCTACTGCGGTTTCAATCACTGAAACGAGGTTAACAGGGCAAATATTTAACACCAACTTGCCGCGAATAATTCTGGAGACATCTAAAATATCTTCAATGAGTTGCTCTTGCAAACGTGCATTGCGTTCAATAGTTTCTAAAGCACGGGCTGTAGCTTTCTCATCGAGTTTGCGATTGCGGAGCAGTTTAGCCCAACCGAGAATCGAGTTGAGAGGTGTCCGCAGTTCGTGAGACAGAGTAGCCAGGAACTCATCCTTCATGCGGTTTGTGGCTTCCGCTTCCTTGAGGGCTGCTTGTTCGCGAATTAATTTAGCGCGTTCTTCCTCAGCTTGTTTGCGATCGCTAATATCTTCTACTGTCCCCACATAACCGATGACTGTGCCTTCATTAGAAAGCATAGGTGAGGAACGCAAGGTTAACCAGCGCACAGTTCCAGTGGCAGTAACAATACTAAATTCACTATAGTATTCTTTTCCCTGTTGAGCCGCCGCCGACCAATCGGCAAATATCCTGTCTCTATCTTCAGGACGAAGCGATCGCAACCAACCTGTGCCTAAACAATCCTCATCAGAAATGTCCAAAATACTTTGGTAGCGGGGATTAGTATAAGTGCAATTACTGTCAATATCTGTAAGAAAAATGCCTACGGGTGAGCAAGCCGATAACGAGCGAAACTGTTCTTCGCTTTTTCTCAAATCGGCGTTTAAGGCGGCGAGTTGGTTAGCTTGTCTTTCTATCTTTGCCGTTTTCTGAAATAAATCAACAAACGCCGCGACTTTCGATTTTAAGATTTCCGGTTCGATGGGTTTAAATAAATAGTCTACTGCGCCTAGAGAATAGCCTTTAAATACCATTGAATCGTTGGTACTAAATGCAGTTAAAAAGATGATGGGTGTGTGACGCGATCGCTCTCGTTGGCGAATTAGCGTAGCCGTCTCAAAGCCATCCATTTCTGGCATTTGTACATCGAGCAAAATTACTGCAAAATCTTGATTGAGTAAACACCTCAAAGCTTGGGCCCCTGATGTCGCCCTGACCAAATTTTGACCTAAACCTTGCAGTATTGCTTCTAAGGCCAACAAGTTTTCCGAGTGGTCATCAACCAGGAGAATATTTACTGGTAATTCGGACGGCATTATAGGTATAGACTCCTAGGTAGACTAAAAACAAATTTCTACGCTATTTTATAGACTTTCAACCTTGGAAGAGGTATTTTACAACTGTCGTAGGTTACAAATTTTGTGAACTGAGGGAATAGGGATTGGGAACTAGACTAGATATATATGCCAGTTAAATGCGGAACCAAATATGACACATATATCCCAGCAACGACGCACCCGCATCTTACCTCCATCTCCTATCGTGCCAGAGCAAAAGCGTCATCAGCGAGAACAACGTG
This sequence comes from Tolypothrix sp. PCC 7601, assembly GCF_025677855.1. Classification (NCBI taxonomy): domain Bacteria; kingdom Bacillati; phylum Cyanobacteriota; class Cyanophyceae; order Nostocales; family Tolypothrichaceae; genus Tolypothrix; species Tolypothrix sp. PCC 7601. Next base: position 4,002,311 of record NZ_CP064879.1, on the reverse strand, counting down.
ATGCCCTTGCAGCAAAGTGCCGTGAGATTTTTGAGCGCTTGCGTCCGCAACTGATAGAGACAAATTACAACTGGCATATTGCCATTGACCCAGAGACAGAAGATTACCTCCTTGACTTAACTTTAAAAGGGATAACGCAAAAAATTCGTGATACTTACGGTAATACTAATCAAGTAAAACTGACTATCTTTCGACTTAACGATACAGGAACCTGTGGCAGGCTATGGCTGTAGGTTCATTTGGAGATAACGGCGAGCTATTTTTTGAAATTCAGCTTGTTAGTGTTAACGGTGAAGAATTTATCATTGAAGCCTTATTTGATACAGGGTTTACAGATGGCTGGTTAGCTATCAATACTCAAGACCTGGATGCTTTGGGGTGGTCATTGCTAGCCGCACAAGTTGAAATGACCACAGCACGCGGGAACGCAAGGTTAGACATCCATGAAGGCAAAATTATCATTGATGGAATTGAAGCCATAATCCCCGTCCATGTCGGTGATGAGATTCCCGATACCATTATGGGTTCTTTGTGGCTGGATACTATGCAGCTAATCGTGAATAAACCAAGAAACATATTGACTTTAGAGATGGTGGACGAATAAAAGACTCAAATAATTTTGGATTGGGGACTGGGGAACTCGGGGCCCCCTTTGGGGATAAGGGGTAATGGGGACTGGGGACTGGGAAAAGGAAGAGGTAGGGAGCAGGGAAAGAAATAATTAATGACAAACACCAATTACCCATTACCAATTACCTATGACTAATGCCCCATGCCCAATGCCCAATGCCCCATGCCCAATGCCCCATTACCTATACAACCAAACCCGCAATAGCGAAAGCAACTGTTCTGTATCTACGGGTTTGGTGATGTAGTCGGATGCACCTGCTTCAATACATTTTTCGCGATCGCCTTGCATGGCTTTGGCGGTGAGGGCAATGATTGGTAAAGCTCTAAATTGATGGTTTTGGCGAATCAGGCGAGTGGTTTCGTAACCATCCATTTCTGGCATCATGACATCCATTAATACAACATCAATATCCGGGGTAGTTTCCAAGGTGCGAATGCCTTCTCTACCGTTTTCTGCATATAAGACCTGCATTTGATAACGCTCTAGCATACTGGTGAGGGCGAAGATGTTACGCACATCGTCGTCTACTATGAGTACTTTTTTACCTGTTAGCAAGTAGTCTCTCGCATGGAGTTGTTCGAGAATTTCCCGCTTGGGTGCAGGCAAATTGGCTTGGACTCGGTGCAAGAATAAGGCTGTTTCGTCTAAGAGACGTTCGGGCGATCGCACGTCTTTAACAATAATCGTGTCTGCTATCCGTCTCAATTCTGTTTCTTGTACTCGGTTTAGTTCTTGACCTGTATAAACAATTACAGGCAGATTTTCACCATGAGGTAGCTGCTTGATTTGTTCAATTAGTTCAAAACCAGTCATATCTGGTAGCCCTAAGTCGAGAACCAAGCAATCAAAATGCTGGGTGCGAATGGCTTCTAGGGCATCTGCACCTGTACCTACGGCGGTGGTAGTTACGTCGCTGTTACCAATTAATTCCACAATACTGTGGCGTTGATTTTCGTCATCTTCGACTACTAGTAGGCTTTTCACCCGACGTTCGATAAAACCTTTGATTTTGGTTAAGGCTTCGGAGATGATTTCGCTGGTTAAGGGCTTTTGCAGATATGCGATCGCGCCTAATTGTAAACCGCGTTGTCGTCCTTCTTCCACTGTCATAATATGTACGGGAATGTGACGGGTGCGGGGGTTATGTTTGAGGCGATCTAATACTGTCCAACCATCGATTTCTGGCAAGCGGATATCTAGCAAGATAGCTGAGGGTAGATATTGCTGTGCTAGAGTTAGCCCTATTCTGCCGTTTTGGGCGGTAATCGCCTTAAATCCTTGCTGGCGTGCCATATCTAGCAGGATACGGGCAAAATTAATGTCATCTTCCACAATCAGCAGTACGCGATCGTCTTCTGCGAGAATAGAGCGATCGTCCATGAGGGATTGGGGATTGGGTACTGGGTACTGGGGATTGGGTTGTGTCCTGACTGATAAAGGTTCAGTACTCAGCACTCTCGACTCTGGAGAGAGTTGGGGGAGGTAGAAAGTAAAGGTACTACCTTGATTGGGATGGCTGACAAGTTTAATTTCACCACCAAATAGGCGGGCGATTTCGCGGCTAATGGATAAGCCTAAGCCTGTACCGCCATATTTGCGGCTGGTGCTACCATCAGCTTGTTGAAAGGCTTCAAAAATTACTTTTTGTTTTTCTGGTGCAATCCCGATACCTGTATCGCTAACAGAGAAAGCAATCACAGCTTGGGCGCGATTTAAAGTTTCTTGAGATTGACTCCAGCCTTGTTTTGCCACTTCTACCCGCAAACGGACTTCCCCAGTTTCGGTAAATTTAAAGGCATTGGAAAGGAGATTTTTCAGGACTTGTTGTAAACGTTTGGCATCAGTGTAGATGGTTTGTGGTAATTCGGGAGCAAATTCCACGTTAAAGGCGAGTCCTTTATTTTGGGCAATTTGCCCGAATGTGCGCTCAAGTTGTTCGCCTAACTCCGAAAATAACATTTGGTTCATGTCAATTGACATGGTTCCCGATTCGATTTTGGCTAAATCTAAAATGTCATTAATTAAGGTCAACAAGTCAGTACCAGCTGAGTAAATTGTCTGGCTATATTCCACTTGCTTGGTAGTGAGATTACCTTCAACGTTATCTGTTAACAGCTTCGCCAAAATCAGCAAGCTGTTGAGTGGTGTCCGCAATTCATGGGACATATTCGCCAGAAATTCGGATTTATATTTAGATGAAAGGGCTAATTGTTCGGCTTTCTCTTCTAAAGAACGTCTAGCTTGTTCAATCTCTAGGTTTTTCCGTTCCACTTCTTTCTTTTGCAGCGCCAACAACTCAGCTTTTTCTTCTAATTCGGCGTTGGTTTGTTGTAGTTCTTCTTGTTGTCCTTTGAGCAAATCTTCGGAAGCTTTGAGTGATTGGGCTTGCTGTTCTAGTCGCTTGTTAGTTTCCCTCAGTTCGTTTTGCTGGGTTTGTAGTTCTTCTGCTAAAGATTGGGATTGTTTGAGCAATTCTTCCGTCCGCATGGAAGCTGCAATTGTATTTAAGACGATCGCAATACTTTCTGTGAGTTGATCGAAGAATGTTAAATGTATTTCACTAAAGCGCCGGAAGGAAGCTAATTCAATTACGGCTGTGACTTGTCCTTCAAACAATACAGGTAAGACAACAGCATTCAAGGGCGCAGCTTCCCCTAAACCAGAGCTAATTTTGACATAATCACCAGGTACTTCTGTTAACAGAATCCGTTCTTTTTCCAAAGCACATTGTCCTACCAAACCTTCACCCATGTAGAAGCGGTTGGCTAAATGGCGGCGTTCCCGGTAAGCATAGCTACTCAATAATTTGAGGAATGCTTGATTATCTGCGGCTTCCATCATGTAGAATACGCCATGCTGCGCGCCTACTAACGGCGCTAGTTCTGAGAGGATGAGTTTAGAAACTGTTTCTAAATCGCGCTGACCTTGCAGCATTCGCGTAAACTTCGCCAGGTTAGTTTTTAACCAATCCTGCTCAGTATTTTTCTGGGTGGTCTCTCGCAGGTTGGCAATCATTTGGTTGATGTTGTCTTTCAGGATAGCGACTTCCCCTAAAGCTTCCACCGCAATCGACCGAGTTAAATCGCCCTTAGTTACGGCTGTAGCTACTTCTGCGATCGCCCTTAGCTGTGTAGTTAAAGTTGCAGCCAGTTCATTCACATTATCAGTCAAATCTTTCCATGTACCCGCCGCCCCTGGTACTCTGGCTTGACCGCCTAATTTTCCTTCGATTCCTACTTCCCGCGCTACTGTGGTTACCTGATTGGCGAAGGTGGCTAGGGTATCAATCATTTCATTGATTGTCTCAGCTAGGGTTTCAATTTCGCCCTTCGCATCTAACATTAATTTGCGTTTCAAGTCCCCATTTGCCACCGCCGTTACCACTCGGGCGATACCGCGCACCTGGGCTGTTAAATTACCCGCCATCGAGTTGACATTATCAGTCAAATCCTTCCAAGTCCCCGCCACACCTTGGACTTGCGCTTGACCGCCTAATTTTCCTTCCGTTCCCACTTCTCGCGCTACCCGCGTTACTTCCGAAGCAAAGGAACTGAGTTGATCCACCATTGTATTGATAGTGTCTTTCAACTCCAAAATTTCCCCGCGCACATCTACGGTGATTTTCTTGGATAAATCACCATTCGCCACCGCTTTGGTAACTTCTGCAATGTTCCGTACTTGGGCTGTCAGGTTACCCGCCATTGAGTTCACATTGTCGGTCAAGTCTTTCCACGTTCCCGCTACCCCTCGGACGTAGGCTTGTACACCTAATTTACCTTCCGTTCCCACCTCCCTTGCTACCCGCGTTACTTCCGAAGCAAAGGAGTTGAGTTGATCCACCATCGTATTGATGGTATTTTTCAACTCTAAAATTTCGCCCTTCACATCCACAGTAATTTTCTTGGAAAGGTCGCCATTCGCCACCGCCGTTGTTACTTCCGCGATGTTCCGCACTTGGGCTGTCAAGCTTCCCGCCATGAAGTTAACGCTGTCGGTGAGGTCTTTCCAGGTTCCCGCGACTCCTTTTACCTCAGCTTGTACGCCGAGTTTTCCTTCCGTTCCCACCTCTCGCGCTACTCTGGTTACCTCAGAAGCAAAGGAGTTGAGTTGATCCACCATTGTATTAACGGTGTTTTTCAACTCCAAAATTTCTCCTTTGACATCCACAGAAATTTTCTTCGAGAGGTCGCCATTCGCCACCGCTGTGGTAACTGCGGCGATGTTCCGCACTTGGGCTGTCAAACTTCCCGCCATGAAATTCACGCTGTCGGTGAGGTCTTTCCAGGTTCCCGCGACACCGCGCACATCAGCTTGTACGCCCAGTTTCCCTTCACTTCCCACCTCTCGGGCTACTCTGGTTACCTCAGATGCAAAGGAGTTTAACTGATCCACCATGATATTGATGGTGTTTTTCAACTCCAGAATTTCGCCTTTAACTTGCACAGTAATTTTCTTCGATAAGTCACCATTTGCGATCGCAGTTGCAACTTCTGCAATGTTCCTTACTTGATCGGTGAGGTTCCCTGCCATCATATTCACCGCACCTGTTAAGTCTTTCCAGGTTCCAGCAACACCGCGTACTTCCGCTTGTACGCCGAGTTTCCCTTCTGTTCCCACCTCTCGCGCTACCCTGGTTACCTCAGATGCGAAGGAACTGAGTTGATCTACCATCGTGTTGATAGTGTTTTTCAACTCCAAAATTTCACCCTTCACATCCACGGTAATCTTCTTGGATAAGTCGCCAGTCGCCACCGCCGTTGTCACTTCCGCAATATTCCGCACTTGGGCTGTCAAACTTCCTGCCATGAAGTTCACACTGTCTGTGAGGTCTTTCCACGTCCCCGCCACACCGCGCACATCTGCTTGTACACCCAGCTTTCCTTCGCTTCCCACCTCTCGCGCTACCCGCGTTACCTCCGAAGCAAAGGAGTTTAATTGATCTACCATCGTGTTGATAGTGTTTTTCAACTCCAAAATTTCACCCTTCACATCCACCGTGATTTTCTTGGATAAGTCGCCAGTCGCTACCGCCGTCGTTACTTCCGCGATGTTCCGCACCTGGGCTGTCAAACTTCCCGCCATGAAATTCACGCTGTCGGTGAGGTCTTTCCACGTACCCGCCACACCTCGCACTTCTGCTTGACCGCCTAGTTTTCCTTCTGCACCCACTTCCCGCGCTACCCGCGTTACTTCCGATGCAAAGGAGTTGAGTTGATCCACCATGATGTTGACGGTGTTTTTCAACTCCAAAATTTCGCCCTTCACATCCACAGTGATTTTCTTGGAAAGGTCACCATTCGCCACCGCCGTGGTCACTTCCGCAATATTACGCACCTGGGCTGTCAAATTACCTGCCATCAAGTTGACGTTGTCGGTGAGGTCTTTCCAGGTACCCGCCACACCGCGCACTTCCGCTTGTACGCCCAACTTACCTTCCGTTCCCACCTCTCGCGCTACCCTGGTTACCTCGGACGCAAAGGAGTTTAACTGATCCACCATCGTGTTAATGGTGTTTTTCAACTCCAAAATTTCGCCCTTCACATCCACGGTGATTTTTTTGGATAAGTCGCCATTCGCCACCGCCGTTGTCACTTCTGCAATATTCCGCACCTGGGCTGTCAAACTACCCGCCATAAAATTCACGCTGTCGGTGAGGTCTTTCCAGGTACCCGCCACACCGCGCACTTCTGCTTGACCGCCTAATTTTCCTTCCGCGCCTACTTCTCGCGCTACCCTGGTTACTTCTGATGCAAAAGAGTTGAGTTGATCCACCATGATGTTGACGGTGTTTTTCAACTCTAAAATCTCGCCTTTGACATTTACAGTAATTTTCTTGGAAAGGTCGCCATTTGCTACCGCCGTTGTTACTTCTGCAATATTCCGCACCTGCGCTGTCAAATTACCCGCCATCAAATTGACGTTATCGGTCAAATCTTTCCATGTACCCGCCACACCGCGCACTTCTGCTTGTACGCCCAGTTTCCCTTCTGTTCCTACCTCCCGCGCTACCCTGGTTACCTCAGACGCAAAGGAATTGAGCTGATCTACCATCGTGTTGACGGTGTTTTTCAACTCCAAAATTTCGCCTTTCACATTGACAGTAATTTTCTTCGACAGGTCACCATTTGCGATCGCAGTTGCAACTTCCGCAATATTACGTACTTGAGCAGTTAAATTCCCCGCCATCAAATTGACGTTATCGGTCAAATCTTTCCAGGTACCCGCCACACCCCTGACTTCGGCTTGTACTCCTAACTTACCTTCGGTTCCCACCTCTCGCGCTACCCTGGTAACTTCTGATGCAAAGGAACCCAGCCTGTCTACCATTGTGTTGACGATATTGGCAGTTTGCAGAAACTCTCCCTTCAGAGGTCTACCTTCAATTTCTGGGGCAATGGTTTGAGATAAATCGCCATTAGCTACAGCCCTAATTACCCTTGTAGTTTCTGCTGTTGGCTGCACTAAATCTGTAATTAGTGTGTTCACAGAATTAACGCAACTTAACCACGAACCACGAACATTTCCTAAAGAAGCACGTTCCGAGACTTTGCCATCTTTACCAACTACATTACCGATGCGCTGTAACTCTGCCGCCATGCGCTCATTTTGGTCAATAATATCGTTGAGTGTATCGGCTATTTTTCCGGCAATTCCTGTTTGGTCAATTGGCATTCTCGCAGAGAAATCACCTTTTTTAACAGCATTTAATGTTCTTAATAGTTGTTTTAAATCTAAACTGTCGCTTTCTCTGGTTAATTGTTCAGTAGCCATAGCCTTATCCTTAAGGAATTTATATATATTTGATCCCCCGTTTGTTTGGCGGGGCTAGTGTTAAGTTCATCATTGGCGCTCTTTGCTTTGGGGAAACTTAACCCTATGCTGAAACCCATTAAATAAGGCTGCTGCCAACACTTCTTGGAACACCATTTAGCCAATCATAACTTTTTCATAATCCTTAAGGTAGCTGCTAAAAGCAGATTTTTTACGGCATATATATCAATAGTTTGATTGCCTATTTCTTTAGACATATTTCTAAAGGAATATTATTCAGCGAGAACCGGTTAATATTTCTTTGCAAATAACAATACTTAGAACAAAAAATGCACTGGCAATGCAATCAGTACGGATAAATGTAATTTCATCCTAGATAGAGGGATGTAATTACATCAGATCAACTTTTAATGTTACCTTTATAAACTGAGATTTTTATATATTAGTTTCATAAACTCCAGGTGATTTACTGAGATAATAAATTCCGAATAATTACCCTATTAGTTTTTTGATTATTCCCATAAAAATGAATTATCCCTAATAGGGATTCGACAGAAATCTATTACTTCTCTTCAGAAATGAAAGTTAAAAAAATATCCAGCTTTTTAAAAGTTGCTATCACCACAGTTGGTATTCTTTCTGTAGCTCAAGGAGCTTATGCTGGTAGTTTAACGGGATCAGCATTTAGCATATCTTTAGAATGTTTAAACGATAGTACTGGTCTTCTCTTGGGATCAAATCCTACTGATGCTAACGGTTGGCAGTATGCATTTGATTCCAATGCAGATGGGATGAATGGTAACTACTGGGTTGGTGCAGCACCTGGACAAGTAAATCCCTATGATATTTCCGGTATGGCTGTCAAAGAAACTGCTGACAGCGTAATTATTGCTATCAATGGCAATATGAAGTTAACCGGAGAAGCCGAAGCTGGAGCTGCTGGTGGTCAGATTGGTTATGGCGACTTATTCTTTAATACGTCTGGCAAAACCTTTCTAAATGCGATGAATAGCGGAGATTTATATGGTATCCGCTTCGCTTCTGCGAATGCTTCTGGTGTACAACAACTTGGTGTTTATAGCGGGGTTCAAGCAAAAACTGTTACTGACATTAAAGAAGGCTATACTGTCCAAACTTATGGAGGTTTAGCAGGTGGTAGCAATTCCTATGAATCTCAAGTTAAGACAGGTGGTGGTACTGTAGGTTACGGCGATTTAACTAGCGCTTACTTTACTAATAACGGACAGAATAACAGCTTTAACCTGAATGAAATAGCTTCTGGAAATTATTTAACTGGAATCTCATTCCTATCCCAAGGAGCGATTACACAACAACTTCTGAGTACTGGCTACGATAGCAGCAAATTCCAAGGTACCCAGACTATAGCTTTCCAATTTAGCAAATCTGCTATCTCTCAAGCCGTTCCCGAATCTTCTACTGCTGCTGGACTAACAATTTTTGGATTAGCTTTCGCTGGTAGCCAAATCCGTAAAAAATATAAACTTAGTGCAAATCAAAAACTAGCATAATCCCAATATGCTAAATCAAGCAGCAGATTCAAAGCTTGAAATTACCATTCACTATCACTTTCTCAACTGATATAGCAATCCAGTTTGATTTCTGAAATTACTTGCATAAAAACGGGACAAGGGACGGGGAATAGGGGACAGGGAATCAAGGTATACCTAGCTTTTAAAAAATCAAAGACGATTCCTATCCATACCTGATGTTGTTGTGATGACAATATCAGGTATTTTTTTCTCAATTATCCCTAGGTTAGCCAGGTGAATTGAACAAAAAAACCTATATTAGAGGATAAGCGATCGCCCATCAAAATTTTTTGTCAATCATTGTTGACTATTTGTAACAATACTGTTAAATTTAGTTACATAAGTTAAACCAAAAGCAAGCACAGCAGATATAACACCAACGACACAATATTTTTATTTGTGGTAGTCCTTGTTTTGCCTGCTTCAACTGTTAACTCAAAGTTTTCCTTTTCAATCGCTGTATCTAATCGTCATTTTGACTTCTCCATAGCCTCGGTGCTTAACCGAGGTTTTTTATTGTTCGATGAGGGAGATGAGGGAGATGAGGGAGATGAGGGAGATTAGGGAGATTAGGGAGATTAGGGAGATTAGGGGGACAAAGAGGGGATTACCATTACCCATTACCCATTACCCATTACCCATTACCCATTACCCATTACCCATTACCCATTACCCATTACCCATTACCCATTCCCCATTACCCATTCCCCATTCCCCATTCCCCATTCCCCATTCCCCATTAACAAACACCAATTAACTATTTTTCGGTTTACGCACTTTTTTAGAAACAATAGGCCCGAGAATTTGGTTAAGACTTTGCAATTGTTCTGCTGTACCCATACAGATCAGGGTATCTCCAGGCATTAAAACAGTATCACCGGTAGGGCCGCCGATTAAATTACCATCAAGGCGACGGATGGCGAGAACTAACGCCCCTGTTTGCGATCGCAATTTAGCTTTTTGCAAACTTTGTCCCACAAAAGGACAAAAAGCTGGGTCTAGCAAAAATTCTTCCATGTACAGCTGGCGGTCTGTACCTGTAAGAATACCATCAACAAAGTCTAAAATTTGGGGTCTGAGGGCGGCTGCGGCCATACGTTTACCGCCAGTGATATAGGGCGAAATCACCGCATCTGCACCAGCGCGTTGTAACTTCTGCAAAGCTTCTTCTGTACTTGCTCTTGCGATCGCTCGAATTGCTGGATTAAGTGTTTTAGCAGATAGTACAGTGTATAAATTTTCAGCATCTGAAGGTAGAGCAGCAACAATACACATCGCTCTTTCTATGCCGACCTTCAAAAGTGTGTCATCTAATGTGGCATCACCTTGGAATACTACATAACCTTCTGTTTGCGCTCTTTGAACAGATTCAACCTCAGAATCAATGACGACAAAATTTACACCTTCAGCCCGAAATTCTTTGGCGATTTGGCGACCTGTGCGACTAAACCCACAAATAATGTAATGTCCTGATAACGATTCCATTATGCGCCTCTGTTGCCGTAGTCGAATTCCTTCTTGAAAGTAGCCTTCAATCACAGCTTCTGTAAATCTATTGACAATGTAACCGATATTGATGACACCCATCAAAATTAAGGCAATGGTAAATAACCTACCGCGATTACCTAGCGGGTGTGTTTCGCCATATCCCACAGTCGCCAGGGTAATTACCGTCATATAAGCAGCATCTTCCCATGACCACCCCTCCACCAGGCTGTACCACAAAGTCCCAATCATGAAAACACAACCAAGAGCGATTGCTCCTGCCATCAACTCCTTTTGGATACGTTGATATTTTTGCTCAGGCATTGAGTACACAATTCTTTCACCTCTGCCAATGGTTAGGGAATAAAGGGACTGGGGACTGGGGGCTAGGGACTGGGAAAAGCAACGGGGCCGGGAGCAGGGGGAGAAATAATTAATGACAAACACCAATTACCAATTACCAATTACCAATTACCAAACCCCAGATGACAAATGACAAATGACAAAATCCCAAGAAAATAGTCGATATTTTGGAAGGTTTCTAGGACACTAGTAGATAACTATACGATCGCAGATTTTCACAAGGAGCGGTAGTGAGCATAGAAACTCTGGTTGACGCAGCCACCATGCCCCCACAGTCAAATACTTTACCATCTAGTCCGTTTGACCCCAACAGCTTTGATGAAGCAGTTATGTCCACCTATGGGCGATTTCCTATCGCCCTAGAACGGGGCGCAGGATGTAAGGTGTGGGATACTGAGGGGCGGGAATATTTGGATTTTGTGGCTGGAATTGCTACTTGTACTTTGGGACACGCCCATCCAGCAATGGTAGAAGCGGTTACACGGCAAATTCAAAAGCTGCATCACGTTTCTAATTTGTATTACATTCCCGAACAAGGTGAATTGGCAAAATGGATTATTCAACATTCCTGTGCTGATCGCGTATTTTTCTGTAACTCTGGTGCGGAAGCTAACGAAGCAGCAATTAAATTAGCACGAAAATACGCCCATACTGTATTAGAAATTGAAAGACCAATCATTTTAACTGCTAATGCTAGTTTCCACGGGCGGACTTTAGCGACAATTACCGCAACTGGACAACCCAAGTATCAAAAATACTTTGATCCCTTGGTTCCTGGTTTCCACTATGTGCCATACAACGATATTGCTGCGGTAGAGGCGGCGATTAGCGAACTTGATGAAGGTGATTACCGTGTAGCCGCGATTCTTTTAGAACCGTTGCAAGGGGAAGGTGGCGTTCGTCCTGGCGATGTGGCTTACTTTAAAAAGCTACGGCAGATTTGCGATGAAACTGGCATTTTATTGATTTTCGATGAAGTGCAAGTGGGAATGGGACGCAGTGGGAAGTTATGGGGTTACGAACATCTCGGTGTGGAACCGGATATTTTCACCAGTGCAAAAGGACTGGGCGGTGGTATCCCTATCGGCGCAATGATGAGTAAAAAATTCTGCGATGTTTTTCAACCAGGGGAACACGCCAGCACATTTGGAGGTAATCCTTTTGTTTGTGGCGTGGCGCTAACTGTCTGTCAAACCATCGAAAAAGAAAATATTTTACAGAACGTGCAAGATAGAGGTGAACAACTGCGAAATGGCTTAAAAGCGATCGCAGCTAAATATCCCAATCACATTGCTGACGTTCGCGGCTGGGGTTTAATCAACGGACTCGAATTGCAAGCAGATATCACGCTAACAGCAGCTGATATTGTCAAAACTGCGATCGCAGAGGGTGTATTGCTAGTCCCAGCCGGGCCAAAAGTTGTCCGCTTTGTACCGCCATTGATTGTCACAGAACAAGAAATCAACACAGCCTTACAAGCCGTTGACAAAGCTCTGGCTAATGTTAACGCGTAGGTCATGGTATAACAAACACAATTAATCTAGGGTGGGCACTACTGGCAATCTAGCTGAGAAGCAAATATCTGGGCAGTGCCCATCTTATTTTTTATATGGGAGTAATGGCATAACACTACTCAGTTAAGCGTTTTGAACTCAAGATTGGTTTTGGGGAAAAGGTTAAAGGTTAAGGGTTAAAGGTTTTTTCTTTCCCTTGAACCATTCCCCTTTTCCCCTTCACCGACAAGCTTAGTACTATTGTACTATAAACTCAAGCAAGATACTAAGTACTCAATGTTATAAATTGTTACCCATATTCAGCCAAGAGCGTACTGAAAAGCACCCAAATGAAGTTCCAACTACAAATTGATTGGGGTTGTATTCATTACACCTTGCAAAAGATAATTTGATAATTCACAAAATCCTTCGCCTTCCGCAGTGCTAGTTACATAAGCAGGCTGATACTGTAGCTGATTAGCATATTCCAATACATTCGCTACGCCTACAGAGATGGGAAAATAACACCGATCAAATAAACTTTCATCATTAGGACTATCACCCACTGTCACAATTTGTTCTGAAGAATATTGCGGCCAATTTTTCTGTAATACTTGCAACAAACCTACAGCTTTATCTTGAGTTTGCGGTTTAATATGACACTGTACATTACTGTAAGTAAATCCCCATCCCATTTCTTGACATAAATGACTCAGGGTTTGTAATTCTGTGGTATTTAAGGATGCGACATCAAAAGTCCAATCGGTGATGCGAAATCGATTGTCAGTAGATTCTCGGATTTGCGGAAACTGATTTTGTAATTGCTCAAAAGCCGCAGCTAAATTTTGACGATGGCTGACTAAGTCAGAAATGGCTGTTAGTGCTACTGGCTGATCGCTCCCCGCAGGATAAAATAAACCGCCATTTTCTGCGATCGCACCTGCTACAGGCATTAAGCTACTGAGTCCACTCACCCACCCAGCAGAGCGCCCAGTCACAATTAGCACTTTAATATTGGCTGCTGCTAAATTTTCTAAAGCTTGCAAAAGGTTACTGGTAAATTTACCTTTTCTGGTTAAGGTGCCATCCATATCCGTAGCCACCAGTTGAATCTTTTGCCAACAACTTGAGTTCGCTTCAGACAAGGGTAAGAGATTTATGAAACCTTTATCATCAGGGCTAAGGTGTGTGTACATATACGATTTAGTCAAAGTAATAAAAAATAGTAATAATACCGCAAATTAGCATACAAAATTTGGGCACTCTAGCATCAGGAATTAAGTTTAGCAGTTTGTCAATCATGTACAATTTGATTTTTGCAGCCCAAACTTCAGCGGGAAAAGCTAAAAAGACAACCCAAGAAGTACCATCAAAAGCACCACAAAACGCTCCACCGCCGATATTCATGTTTACCTCTGGAGGGTTGTTGTTAGCAGTGATTGCTTTAGTTGCCTATGGCAAATACCTGAAGACTCAACTAGATAAAAAACTCAAGTTTGAACAATTCCGCACCCGAGAACTAGAAAAGAAGTTTAAGCTGGCGCTAGAAACCATTCGCAAAATGGAAACAAATCCCGATTTGGTTAACTCCCGGGATTTCAACTTAGATTATCTGCGGATGCGGATGGCAGAAGAGGTATTTCACTTTGCGATCGTTAATCAAATTAAAATTCAAGTAAAAGAAAAAATTTCTCAAGCTCTACGTCCCAATCAATCCCAGCAAGGATCTGTAGGGATTGCTACTAATACCGGACGACAAGTTGATGAAACTTTTGATGTTGAATATGAAACTGGTACTCCACCAAACATGGCGAAGCGAGTACTATTTCGCGTCCAAGTTCGCTTAATGAAGTTACCAACACAAGCGACTTCTGCCACTATTAGCCAAATTATTGATTGTATCGAAACTTACCTTAGCCCCACAGACGATGAAGATACTTGGCAACCCACAATTCAAGGACGGATTGCTAATATGCATTGGGATCAGAAAGCTAAACCTACTCCTTTGTTAGTGCTAGAGCAATCAAACGATGGTGTCAATGTCTCTTTCCGTACTAGCCGTCAAGCTACTCCTGGTAAGAATGCGCCGCAGCAGCCTGTAGCTAAACAATCAGGCCACGCTAATAATCATTGATTCTTGTAGGGTGCAGCTCTTTCTACTTTATGAGTTCTGATTTCTCAAGCCAGAATCGTAATGGCTGACTACACTTTGAGAATCGCGAGCTAAAAGCCCATCTTCCATTTCTACAATGCGATCGGCTATATCTAAAATGCGGTTGTCATGTGTTACCAACAAAATAGACGTTCCTTGGTCTTTGGCAAGGCGTTGCATGATTTCTACAACATCCCGTCCGGATTGTTTGTCTAAAGCTGCTGTTGGTTCGTCTGCTAGTACAAGGGGAGGATGATTCACCAAGGCGCGAGCGATCGCAATTCTTTGTTTTTGACCACCAGAAAGATTGTCTGGATAGTAATTAATTCTCTCTTGTAACCCAACTGCTGTCAGCATTGCTTCTGATTTAGCAATTGCTTCGCTTTGGGCAATTTCGTCATTTAACTCTACCGCCATCTGTACATTTTGTCTGGCAGTTAAGAATCCTAGTAAATTATGAGCTTGGAAAATATAACCTATTTTCCGGCGGACTTGCACTAACTGATTTTGACTGGCACCTAATAATTCTTCACTGAGAAATTTTAAGCTACCTTCTTGTACAGAACGTAGCCCACCAATCAAGCTCAGTAATGTAGTTTTACCTGAACCTGATGGCCCGGTCATAATTACAATTTCCCCAGCATAAATCTCTAGATTAATGTCAAATAAAATCTGTCTTTTCAGTGCGCCTCTACCATAGTAATGATTGAGATTTTTAATAGCAATTACAGGTTCTTGTCGCATCATAAAGTGGGTAGCTGGATGTTAAGAGTTTACGAAGGTAACTGTAGGTAACAAAATAAGTTATTAATCATCGATTATAAAATAGTATTTTTGATAAGTATTGAGCATTTATAATGATTTTAGTATTGAAAACTTTCTAAATTTATACAGCTAATATTTAATTACTTAAAAGATATCAGCAGGGTCGGCTGAACGTAGCTTACGTACTGCGATCGCACCAGAAACAAAGCACATTACTATTGTTAAAAATAGTACTAAAATAGCACGATCAATGCTCATAAAGACTGGTAGTAATGTAGCATTTCTAGCAGTAGAATACATAAACAATGCAAAAGCAAATCCAGGTATATAACCAATCACAGCTAATAAGAAAGCTTCTTGTAGAATAACTGTTAATAAATAGTTTTGGGTATAACCTATTGCTTTTAAAGTCGCGTACTCAGCCAAGTGATCGGCAACTTCAGTATAGAGAATTTGGTAAACAATTACGGTTCCTACAATGAAGCCCATAATTGTCCCTAAAGTAAAAATAAAACCAATCGCAGTACTACTTGCCCAGTAATTACGCTCAAAATCGATAAATTGTTGCTTGGTTAAAACATTAACATCTTGAGGTAAATAATTTCTTAATTCTTGAGTAACTGCGTTCACATCTGCACCAGGCTTGAGCTTAATTACCCCAATATCAATTAAACCGCGCTGGCGATTATTAAATATTCGCAAAAAGTTAACATCACTAGTAATTAAATTACCATCCGCACCGAAAGATGCGCCTAAAGTAAATAAACCTACTACCTTTATCCGTCGTCTTCTCACTTCTGCTGTGACATTTTTACCTTGCTCAAAATCAGCAGCAATTGGCCCATACTCTACCCGAGAAGAACGGTCATATAAAACTACATCAGGGAGTTTAAGTTTATCTAAATTTTCTACCATTCCGGGTAAGTTAAAAATATTAACTTCCGGGTTAAAACCAAATATCAGAATACTCCGAGGGCGACCTGTTTCTGGATTTCTCCAGGCTGTGTAATCTAAATAGATAGGATGTACTGATTTAACTGCTGGTAAATCTAAAGCTTTATACAAACGTCGTTGAGAAAAACTCCTCATCGACAAGATAGCATTAGACTGACTATTAATTAAAATAATGTCGCCTTCCAAGCTGCTATGTAAACGGACGTTACTATAGTACAAAGCATCTCGGAAACCAAGCTGCATAAACATTAAAATATCAGCAAAGCCAATCCCTGCCAAAGCTACAGCCAAACGGGTTTTTTCCCGTGTCAATTGTAGCCATGATAAAGGAATTTTTTTGTTCATTAAATAGGTAGATAAGAAGTTAGCAATTTTTTCAGCAATCATTAGCCATATAAGATGAATTTTTCAATTAGGAAATAGACCTAAGTCTTTTCCAGCAAACTCAGGATATGGTAGGCATTCGCCACCATAGAGTAATTAAATGAGATAATATTTAACTCAAAAAATATGGGCAATCCAGCACATTATGATTAGCTGATTCAGCTAATAACTAACAGCAACCCTTGACAATTACAACTATTTAATTGTTAATTTCTACAACAACCTTAGCGTAGGTTAAACCTGCAACTTTGGTACTATCTTCTGGCGCGATCGCAATTTTCACTTCTACCACTCTGGCATCTACATCGGCGGCTGGATCTGTATTCAAAACATCTTTCTTACCGATTTTTCTGCCAATTTCCGCCACAGTTCCCTTAAGTTCGCCAACAAAGGCCCCATTATCACTAGATATAGTTGCAGTTTGTCCAAGACGCACTCTACCAATACTGTCTTCTGCTACTTCAGCAATGACAAACATTTGATCGGTTTGTCCAATTTCCGCAATTCCCATTTGGGTGATGGCTTCTCCTGATTTGGTGTGAACTTTTAAAATTTCACCATCAATAGGCGCTCTCACATAGCTCAATTTCAGTTCGGCTTCAGCTTTTCTCACCATTGCGATCGCATTACTCACTTGAGCCTGCGCCATTTGCACATCAGTAGGACTCACTTCTACCAATCGCTTGAATTTGGCTCGTTCTTCATCGATTTGTCTTTGCAAAGTAGCTACAGTTTTATCGCGGTTAACTTTTGCTTCCACAAGTTGCTGTTGCAAAGTCGATAAAGTTTTTACTTGATTTGCTCTCGCTTCTGCAATCTGTTGTTTGATTGTGGCGATCGCTTGTCTGAGACTTGCTTGGCTTTCCACTACCTGCTGATTG
The DNA here is from genome assembly GCF_025677855.1 of Tolypothrix sp. PCC 7601. Taxonomy (NCBI): domain Bacteria; kingdom Bacillati; phylum Cyanobacteriota; class Cyanophyceae; order Nostocales; family Tolypothrichaceae; genus Tolypothrix; species Tolypothrix sp. PCC 7601. The sequence goes on along the minus strand of NZ_CP064879.1, from coordinate 3,984,882 downwards.
CTAGTAATCGCACTCAAGCGTCTTCTATCTCGCTCTTGCTGCGAAATAGCACCTTCTTTATACAACATCTCATAACGTTGAGCATCAACTTGAGCATTCTGCTGTTCAGCTTTAATGCGTGTAAGGGTGGCTCTTAAAGTATCTTTTTGTCCGCTTAGTTCAGCTTCTAGGCGATTAACCATTGCTTGTTGGGCAATTTTTTCGCCACTTAACTGAGCTGCAATGCGTGCGATCGTTGCTTGCTGTGCATCTCTTTCACCACGTAACTGAGCTTCTAAACGAGCAATTACAGAATTTTGGGCTTGAATATCTCTGGGTGAACCTGCTCTAACTTGCGCTAAATTAGCACGGGATTCTTGCAATTTTGCTTTTGCTTCTTCTAATGCAGCTAGTTGGGTATCGTGATTATCCAAAACTGCTAATACTTGACCTTGTTTTACTTTGTCGCCTTCTTTAATGAGCAGTTTTTGGACTCGCGACGAAGCTTGCATTCCCCCCATTGGCGCAGATAGCTTAATTACATCTCCGCGTGGTTCAATATGACCGACAGCAGTAACAGTATTCGCCATCGGTCTAATGGGTACAGATGAAGCTAACTTTCTCAACTGTTCAACTTTAGCTGTACCTAATACACCAGCAGCGATTACTATCGGTAGGGCCACAGCTATGCTCCATAAAACCTTAGGTTGATCGAGCGGCTGTTCCCTTGACTTTGGCTTCTCAGTCACCCTTGACATGATATATTGCCCGTTTATCTGAATTTTGCTGATAGAAGTGAAAAGCGAGTTATACCAATTCGTAATTCGTAGTTCGTAATGAACAACACCAAATTGTATTTACAGCCTATTTCAGGTAAATGAGGTTCGCGCTTCGGATCACGGCACTGCTCATACGTGTCAACTTAAGCTAAAAGCTATATACGGCGCGTGTTGTACAAAAACCCTCGCCCTCATCCCCTCACCCCTTCTCCTGGGGGAGAAGGGGAATTAAATCTCTTGCTCCCCTCTCCTGGTGGGAGAGGGGCTGGGGGTAAGGGGAGAACGTTGTCGCCAAGCGGGTTTCACGTTAAGTTGACACCAATGGGCACTGCTGTGTCCTGACAATTATCTGTACCTCACCAAATTGTGCTGTATTTGATGCCGAATTTTTGAGAATTGGTATTAAGCGCCATTAAATTTGTGCTTTATAACGTTAATTTTGATGATTGAATAACTTGATAGACAGTACTTTTGCTTTGAAGTTTTAAACAGGTCAGTACTGAATACAAAATCATCAAAAACAAGGCGATAAAGAACGATATTTTGTCAGATGAATTATGCTGGTTAAAATTCTGTTTTAAGAAGCGATTTCTAAATTTAAGAAAATAACCAACATAATTAATGAGGTAGACAACTAATTAAAGCGGGTTTTTAGTAGGCAGCTAACTTGTCTTTCAGTAATTTAGTCTATTTACTGATCAATGATAGCTTTACCTTTACTAAAGAGAGCACAAGCCTGGAATAGAATGTTGTCGAAATTTGAATTTTGAAGGAGCGACTTGCTTGCCGCGATTTAAGTGGATGCGGTGAAGTGTGATGGTTATAAAGTAGAAAATCACTCAAGCTAAGACAAAATTACTGGCATGATGCTGCTCAATATAATTAATTAAACCTAACCAGTAATTTACCTTACCTTTCATGAATAATTGAGATTTATGTGATCTGAACTCTTCCAGCTAGTTGATTAACTTTGCAGCAGATTTCAATTATGAATCATAACTGCTATATCAAAGTAGGGTGTTCCTAACATCACATTTTCCTTAATGTTTCTAGTTAACTATTGAGCAGATTTTGTTGCTATCTTTACCAAGAAAACCAACTTTCTTTTGATGTCTATTCCCAAAACTTAGCTGTTCTCTCTGCTGCTGTTTTTACTCCATCAAACTTTGGTTAAATGAATTCTACCTTTATCACTTGGCGGAAAACGTAACAGAACCTACAGATGGGGGATTGGGGATTGGGGATTGGGGATTGGGAAAAGTAGGGATAGTTGCATTTGTGATGGAAAGGGAGGAGATGCGATCGCTTGTGTGCAATCGATGTCTCAAAACTCCTGTAGCAGCAGTTGCACCGTTGCTGATTTTAGAGAACTGGAACGTTCCGCTTTGCAACAGCAGCACAAACTCACGTACAACGTAAAGTTATAAGAAGTTTACTTTTCAAGAGTAATATTGATTTTGTATTGTTAGATACAGAATTAATTTGCCACTAGCCCATTAGTCATGAAACTAGATTTTGATAGACCAGGTTTTGCAGTGCCTTTCAAAAGGCAGAATTTGAATTGTATCAGTAAAGCTTGTACTCTAGAGCAGTCACAGCAGGTTTCTGCATCTCGCTGGGTAAAGCTGTTACAACTTCCTAATCCATATAGTTTTGACGAAGCACTGTTATTGTGTGCGGTTTCTAAACATGAGTGGTTAGCGTGGATTCCAGATCATGGCGAAGTGGTACTGCATATTAGCGAGTTTACCGCTAAGTAGCCAAGGCTTGAGCCTGAGCAAGGCATTTATGACACTGAGTTGTTCTCTAAGATTTGAATTAGTTGAAATTTACTAAAATTGCTCAATTTTTCCAAAATTTTGGAGTTATTTAAGCCCTCAAGAAAGGCTGGCTTGTAATTCAAACTACTTTACATAATGCAAGTAAAAACTTCTATACAAGTAAACATTAGTTGCAATCGTAATTTCCTTAAGCTAAGAGTGATAACTTATTAATTGAAGCGAAAGAAGCTTCCCTGGCAGATCCAACAGTTAAACAAAGAAAGAGGTAAAACCACTGTTTAAATATCTGTCTCGTCAACGGACAACAACACCCAAATCGAACGCTTACATTTCCTCAAATTATTCTAAAAGAGGGCTATGTAACTGATTTTTAGAATATCACGGTGAGCGTGAGTTAAATCGGTACAACCCTGAATGTTTCTGAGAAAAGAGAGGAAATAACTAAGTTAGTAAGAGCTTGGGTGTTGTTGTTTTAAGTATGTAATTTTAAGAAAATATTGTCAGCAGATTTTAGGCGATCGCAGTATTAATTCTCATAAAAAATTAGTCCCCCAATTCTCTACAAATAGGGGGAAATGATGAAGGTTTTATTCTGCTTCCAAAGCCAAATTAGAGGTCTATTCATCAATGATAGCCTCTATTAAACCTCTGGGTTTTTGATAGTAACAGACTCAATAAGTAGTTACACAAAATTAATTACACAATGTCATTGCGAATGTAGCGTTCGCGTAGCGTCCCGTTCGCGTAGCGTCTCCGTCAGGAGAAGGGAAGCGAAATGAAGCAATCGCAAGGGCTGGGATTGCTTCGCTTCGCTCGCAATGACTGTAAATATTTTTGTTTAGGTACTTAATATTGAATATTTAGAACCATAGATACACACAAGAAAACACCGATAAATCTAGTGAATTTATCAGTGCAAATCTGTGTTGATCTGAGGTTAAATTTTTATGAAAGAAGATAGAGTACAGTGCTGAGTGAAAATACTATTTCCAAATACCTAGTCCCCAGTCTCCAGTCCCCAATCCCTAATTCTCATCCCGTCCATGAACTTGGGCAGGTGGGCTAGTCGCTTCAACGGCGGTAAATGGTTCTAAAATTTTGTAAGTGTGGCTTGAGCCTTTAGGAACCACCCAAGAATTGCCTGGTTCTAATAAAATTGTTTGCCCTTCAATGTGTAACTCGGCACGACCGTTAATTACATAACCAACTGTTTCATATTCGCGGGATGCTGGTGGTTTTCCTTCGCTGGGTTGTTCGTTTTCCCACATCCGCATAGCCACAGTCTTGCCAGATGCAAGATATTTTTGGCCGAGTTTACCTTTAGGAGAATGAGTTGAGTCTACTTTTTTAACACTGGTATCACTCATATTCCATTAATTCCTTATGGTTTGAGTACAACTTTGATACAGTTATCTTTTTTATGTTTGAAAATTTCGTAGGCGTGGGGTGCTTGGTCGAGAGGTAGGCGGTGGGTAATGATAAACGACGGATCGATATCACCTTTTTGGATATGTTCTAGCAGTGGTTTGACATATCTATGAACGTGAGTCTGTCCCATTTTGAAAGTCAAACCCTTATTCATGGCAGCACCCATAGGTATTTTGTCTAAAAAGCCACCGTAGACTCCGGGTATAGATAGGTGTCCGCCTTTACCACAAGCGACAATTGCTTGCCTTAAAGCTGTGGGACGGTCTGTTTCTAGACGTACTGCTTGCTTGACTTTGTCGTAAACCGCCATTGCATCTGTACCATGTGCTTCCATTCCCACAGCATCAATACAAGCGTCAGGGCCACGACCACCGGTCATTTCTTTGAGTGCTTCGCCTACATCCATTTCTTCGTAATTTAAAATCTCGGCTTTGCCATAGTCTTTAGCCATTTGGAGGCGTTCGGGGATGCGGTCAATGGCGATCACTCTTTCTGCACCCAACATGAATGCGCTTCTGATGGCGAATTGCCCAACTGGGCCACAACCCCACACAGCGACAACATCACCTGGTTTGATGTTGCAGTTTTCTGCTGCCATGTAACCAGTCGGGAAAATGTCGGTTAAAAATAGTACTTGCTCATCGGTTAAACCATCGGGAATTTTGAACAAGCCGACATCCGCAAAAGGTACTCTGGCATACTCTGCTTGACCACCAGCGTAACCGCCCAACAAATGAGAGTAGCCAAATAGACCTGATGGTGAATAGCCCATCTGCTTTTCTGCTAACCAAGCATTAGGGTTAGAGTTATCGCATAAAGACCATAAATCGCGCTGACAGAAGAAACAAGAACCACAGGAAATAGTGAAAGGAACAACGACGCGATCGCCTACTTTCACATGAGTTACACGACTCCCCAATTCAACGACTTCCCCCATAAATTCATGGCCCAGGATATCGCCCTTTTGCATTGTGGGAATATAGCCGTTGTAAAGATGCAAATCTGACCCACAGATTGCTGTGGAGGTAATTTTGATAATGGCATCACGGGGGTTAATCAGTGTGGGGTCAGGAACTGTATCCACCCGCACATCGTTTGCTCCATGCCAGCAAACTGCTTTCATAATTATTAATCCTTAGCTTTTAAACTTTGTGCTTTGTCAGAATTGGAGACATGATTAATCTTGGAGATGCAATTAATCTTTGAGACGCGATTAATCGCGTCTCTACAATTGCTGACAATCTCTTATTTTGTGGGTATATTGCCCGACCTAACTATACAATTTGAATGCTATCTAGCTGATTGTTATGGTGGGCAATACCTAAAATTTAAGAGAGATAATTTAGTCTCTAGAACCGGAATTGATTACTTCTCCAACTTTGTTGTTGATGGAACCAACAAAGTCTTTTGTAGCTTGAGGAGTATCTTCATCTAGGTTGAGCTTTTCGCGGATACTATTAGCAGCTTTACCTAGTTTATTTTGGCTATTTTCAATGAGGTTATTGTCGGGGGTGCCTTTGTAGTAGGTACCTTCTGGTGTTTTTACTGTCTCACCAATGTTGCCTCGATTGGAACTATTGCTAGAAGTATTGCCATAGTATCCTCGGCTATCGTAAGAGCTGCGATCGTCATTGAAATTCCGTCTGATATTATCGCCAGAATTTGATTTGAGGCTATCTACAGCTTTGTCTATCAAGTTACCACCACTGCTGCCGCTACCAATGTTATCGGGTGTGCCTTTATAATAGATTCCCTCTGGTGTTTTGACAGTATCGGCTTGTGCTTGCATTCCATTACTGTAGCCGAAAAACTGCATTCCCAAAAACGCCAAACCTAATAGAAAAACCATCGCAATCCGGCGGACTAGTACATTTTGTACCCAAGCAAATACACGTGTCATAGACATCCTCTATTTTATTACAATGTGTAGGTTGTTAATAGCTAAAAGCTATTTCAAGGTTTAAGAACAACTTTGATACAGTTGTCTTTTTTCTGTTGAAAAATCTCGTAACCGTAGGGTGCTTGCTCTAGCGGTAATTGATGGGTAACAACAAAAGATGGATCGAGTTTTCCATCCAAAATGAGATTTAGCAACCGATGCATATATTTCTGACCATGCATTTGTCCCATTCTGAAGGTTAGACCTTTATTAATCGCTGCACCAAAGGGCATTTTGTCTACGAATCCACCGTAAACACCCATAATGGAAAGAGTGCCACCTTTACGTGCAGCCACCATCATTTGCCGTAGTACATGGGGACGGTCGGTTTCTAATCTCAGCTTTTGTTTTGTCTGATCGTAGAAGTCTTCTAGACCTACACCATGTGCTTCTAAACCCACTGCATCAATGCAAGCATCGGGGCCACGGCCACCAGTCATCTCTTTCAACGCTTCGCCAGCATCAACGTCTTCGTAGTTAATCGTTTCTGCTTTGGCAAACTTTCTCGCCATTTCTAGACGTTCAGGAAAGCGATCGATCGCAATCACTCTCTCTGCACCCATCATGTAGGCGCTAATCATGGCAAACTGTCCGACAGCACCGCAACCCCAGACGGCTACGGTATCACCGGGTTGAATATCGCATAATTCGGCTCCCATATAGCCGGTGGGAATCGCGTCGGAGATGAATAACAACATCTCGTCCGGTAAATCGGGAGGAACTTTCACTACACCCACATCAGCAAAAGGTACGCGTATATATTCGGCTTGTGCACCTGCATAACCACCTAACAGATGAGAGTAGCCGTAAATTGCTGAGGTTATATTGCCGTATAGTTTTTCTTCCATCCAACCTTTAGGATTGGAATTATCGCACAGCGACCACATATCACGTCGGCAATAGTTGCAGTGACCACAGCCAATTGTGGAGGGAACAACGACACGATCTCCAGGGAGAAGCCGCTTCGCGTCTACGCCTACTTTTAAATTGTTGACTCCACTACCTACTTCTACTACTTCCCCCATAAATTCGTGACCAATGATGTCACCCTTTTGCACTGTGGGAATATAGCCACCGTAAATATGTAAATCTGAGCCACATATCGCTGTGGATGTAATTTTGATAATTGCGTCACGCGGGTTGAGAATTGTGGGGTCTGGTACTGTCTCTACCCGGACTTCATTAGCACTTTGCCAACAGACAGCTTTCATAATTTAGTCCATAGTCATTGGTCATTGGTCATTAGTCATTAGTCATTGGTGTAGATTGCAAATGACACAGAACAAAAGACAAGTGACAAACACTAATGACTCCGTCCAGAGGGTTGACCTTCTGTAGTAGCGATTTCTCCAGCTTCCATCAGCATTTTGAAGCGGCGTAAATCATCGCCAATTTGTTGTTCTGGTTCTTCACCAAAGAGTTTGGCGAATACAGCTGCTAAAGCTCCACCAGGGGGGTTATATTCTAGAACTACTTTGACTTCCGTACCGCGATCGCCTGGTGCTTTTTGAAAGCGTACAAAACCAGAATTATCCACGTCTGCGCCTTCTACGGAAGCCCAAGAAATAAACTGATTTTCTCTATCTTCTAAAATATCTGCATCCCATTCCACACTGTTACCTAAAGGTGCATTGGCAATCCAATGAGAACGTTTTTCGTTGTCCACCTTCACAGATTTGAGATGTTTCATAAATGTGGGCAGTTTTTCAAAGTCGTGCCAATAGCGGTACAGTTCCTCTGGCGATTTATTGATAGTTACTGTCTTTTCAACTTTGATCGGTTTATTCATCCCCACAATTTCCTGTGCTTGCTGGATTGTGCTTTGTTTGGTGACACCTTGATATATCAAACCGCCACCAGCCAAAGCCGTTAGCGCACCTCGCAAAGAGCCTTGCTTTAAACCCATTAACACCATAGCTCCGCCACCAATTAAAGAAGCCCAACGTTCGGCTTCACTGGCTTCACCCTGATTGGTATTTATCTGATCTCCCGGAGTTGCAGTCATACAATTTTAGATTTTAGATTTGGGATTTTCGATTGATTCCACAGATAAATCCGGAGGCTTGTACCATCAACTAACTATTGGTCATTTTTCTCCTGATTACTGTAAAATGACCACTGAAGACGCAAAGGCTCTCTTCTCTCTCTAGTTCTTTGCGTAACGGACACTTTCCACTTTGGGTTATCCCTGCTGAAAAGTGTCCTCTCCTGTGGTTCAAGCAGAATTTACATAGCGGTAGCTGCGCCTGTAGTTGGCTTAGGTGGCTTAACTTCAGCACCTAAAGCGTTACGATACAGCCCTACCAATCGTTGTTCGTATTGCAACAAATTCTGATATATTTCTTTGAAAATAGCGGTGGCTACCGGATCTGTCAGTTTCGCCCACAAATTGCCAATGTCGCCAATACCTGTTTGTAAGTCGCCCAAAGCTGAACGGATTTGATATATATCATCACTTCCAGTTAAGGCGGTTTTCACCTTGGCGTATTGTTCTGCGACATTTACAGCTAAGGAAGGTTTTTCGCCTAGCCTGTCGAGATAGGTTTCGATGATTTGGATATGGCGCTGTTTAGTACCGATGAGTTCTTGAAACAGCGATCGCGCTTCTGTGTTAGATTCTTTTTCAAGATATTTTTCTAATGCTTCCAAAGAATAGCGCTCACCAGCCAAAGCCGTATTTAAATTTTTAACGATATCGCCTTTGGTTGAGCCACCCCAAGCATCAGCCAGCTTCCACCATTCTGCAGTTGTATCCTTCTCGCTAGGTAATGCCGCATCTTTACCACCGTAACCCAAACGGCTGAGAATCGCTGTGGTGAAAATCGCCAAATCTCCAGGTTCACGGGAAGTAATTAAATTACCATCCACTACTAGCGCCTCATCTTTAAAATCTGCGCCAGCATTGATAATATCTTTGCGGATCGCTCTAAAACCCGTGATGCGCTTACCTTGAAGTAAATCGCCTTCAATTAACAGTTGTGGCCCGTGACATACCGCCGCTACCCATTTTCCTTGCTGTACAGCTTCTTGTACAAAGCGTACTGTATTGGGGTTGCGACGCATTTTATCGGGAGCCATACCACCAGGAATTACCACAGCATCAAATTCCGATGCGATCGCTTCTGTGGTGGTAGCATCTGCTTGGATGCTAACTTTACCTTGTTTTCCCTTATACTTCTCATTCATGCGTCCGCCGAGGACTACTACCTCCATCCCCGCTTGTTTTAAGCCATTGTAAGGAACAGTAAATTCTGCATCCTCAACCCCATTTTCTATGAGAATTGCCACCTTTTTCTTAGCAGAATGATTGTTAGTGTGTGCCATCTAATTTTTCCTATGTAACTGTAAATTCGGCTACCTAAAATAGTTAACAATTTTGTTAATTTTTTTATCCCCTATGGGAGATATTTTCTATGTAGAAACTTCACTACTTGAGACGCTAGTAAAGAGTTCTTCGTAATCGTGAGAAAAATAACCATGAAAACTAGCAAACTTTTCTGGAACAACTGCATTTTGTAGCACAGCAAAAACTGCTCTCACATGAATAGCGGTAGTTGTAGGTTCAATATTTTCTTTTTGACTAGTACGGTTAATAAACTCTTGCAGATTAAAACTTTGTCCTGGTTGCCCTTGACTTGTTTCTAAATATTTCCTGATTTCTCCAGGTAACTGTTCTGCTAATGCTTGTACTTCATCTGCAGGAATTCTTTCCTTAATTGTTTCTAATGTCGCACGGGTAGCACGTTCTGCCTCTACACGAGAATCTGATAGAGCCAGGCTTTGTACGTGGGTAATAAACTCTTCGTATTGCACTTTCTACCTCCGTTTTTCCCCATTCATGCTGTGAATTAGCATTCAGGTAGTTGAGAGCAACAAGAAAATTCAAAAAAGATTAATTGAATATATTGTTAATTTTTTGAATAAAAATTAGTTATAAGTAATAAGCCACTAAGCAAATTTTTCCTTTATTAACTTATTACTCATAACTAATAACTTCAACTACACGGGGTTTGACCATGAATTCATATTTACAAGGTTATTGTTCAAATCTGGAATTATCTTCGTTCCCAAGGGATAGATTCTTTTATTTCTAAAGTTATACATCCCTGGTTAGACACAGCTTCTGTTAGTAAAAGGTTATGGTGAAGATGCACCAAATGACTAGCATTATGGCAGAAGAAAATCATAACCAAGAAATCAACTCTGATGATTTGCCTCAGGCAATCACCGAATCCTACGGTACTGGGGTGAAAGACTTGCCAGGGTACAATATCGGTGGGCGTTCCATACAAGCAGAACGGCGTGAGTATACAGAAACTAGTCCTGAACTGACTGGTGGTGATGTTGATGCTTATTGGGAAGATGCGGATGCTGTGGGGGATGAAGCAGTGGGTGGTACTGCTCCCACTCCCGATCAAAACGTCACTGAAGATTTGGAAGCTGCAGTAGGATTAGAAATGGACGATCGCTCTTTCCTCCGCACTAACGATATCTTAGAAGAGCGTGACGATCGCCGTTGGGAATTAGATCCGATGTCCTCTGAAGATTATCAACAACGAAAATAGCTCGCTGTTGTGTAGTTTAACTCTCGCCAGAATCCAAAGTCTCTTGCGAGGTTTCCTCCGTAGAGGCGTAGCGGCTCAGGTATTAGGGACTTCCACCTAAAAAATATTCTATCGCTAGGGTAGCAGAGGGAGAGAAAGAATTTGCTCAATATCTTCGCCCTTGCTGATTGAATAATTTAATGTCTGGAAGTCCCTAAAGAAATCTTTACCAAAATAAGTGATTGAGGAAATTACATAATAACTTTGGCCCAGTTGGTTCTTGATAATCTGTTGGTAAAAGAGCTTGCATTTCAGATTGCAATTTCAACAATACTTGCTCAACTTCTTGACGTTTGGGTATGGGATTTTGAGCAAAATATAATGGTTGACCAAATCTAATAGTGAACTTTTTTCTTAAGTAAAGATTATGAGTGCCAATCAGCGCTACTGGTACAATTGGTACTCCAGATTTTAGAGCATAAATTACAGTTCCTCGCTTCAAAGGAAGGTGTAAATTTCCTTCAGTTTCTCCGAGTCGTCCTTCAGGAAATAAAACTATCCCATCACCACGAGTCAAAATTGTCAGCACAATGCGATCGATTTGTCTTAATGTTTGAATATCTGTACCTTTAGGAACATTCTGTTCAATTTCTGTCGCTAATTCTAATAGTTCTTTTCGTCCAGCTTTCGCCTCTGCAATTACTGCAAATTCTTCTTTCCACATCCTTTCTAAAGGGATGACACCACCAGCAAATCCTAAAATGAAGCGTTTCCACCACTTGTTATAAAGGGTACGAGCATCACCCAAAATATAGTAGTAAGGTGCGGTAGGAATTTCGCTGAGTAACAGAAAGGGGTCAATATGGTGGAGATGGTTGACGGCTAAAATTGCTGGTTGTTGAGGAAATCTTTCTAAGTATTCTACCTGGACTTGAAAAAAAGTATGAATTAGCGATCGCAACACTAAACGACGCACTCCAGGGTTAACTCGCGGTTCTGGATACTGGGAAGTCATGTCTGTTAACTGTTGCAGCGTTTTTGCAATCTGCTGGCGCACAGCAGGATCGACAGCCGCAGCTAAACCCTCTCGTACTCGGTTAATGCTTTGGGCAGTCAAGGGTGGTACGTTGGGTAGTTGTGTTTGATTTTCTCGGGAATTAGATTTTTCTTTTGCAAATATCTGAGAATTGTTCTCTTCTGTGTAGTCTTGAGTCACAACTTCACTACAAATATTGTGAATAATAGCCTGATTGAATTTGTAAATAAATCTTAGTTCTTGTTGTGCAATTATTAACTAATCTCTGGTTATAAAAATATTAATAGGACTTACGCAAATGTCATATTTTTTCGTTGAGGCTGTCAAGGGGAGCCAGTCACGTGCGGAGGTTCCCTCCGTTGAGTGAACTGGCGTTCAAAAGTCAAAAGTCAAAAAAACTTGAATTTTTAATCCTTGACTCTTACACAAGAAGATAGATGTACCAGTCGCGTAAGTCCTGATAACTACAATCTCAAATTTAAATGGTGTACCATAGCGAAGATACTTTCAAAGGTTTGGGTGAGCTTGATCTCTATTACCAAAGCTGGTTTCCAGAAGGTCAATTAAAGGGAATCTTGGTAATTGTGCATGGATTGGGGGCGCATAGTAGCAGATTTGGAAATATTATTGACCAACTGATACCTCAACAATATGCTATCTACGCTTTTGATATGCGTGGTAATGGAAGTTCCCCAGGACAGCGAGGCCATATTAATAGTTGGGCTGAGTTTCGTGAAGACTTGAGAGTTTTCATCAAGTTAATTGAGATTCAGCAGCCAGGATTTCCACTTTTTATTATGGGTCAAAGTTTAGGTGCAGTGGTTGTCTTAGACTATATTTTGCACTATCCCAATGAAGTATCTACATTAAAAGGTGCGATCGCTTTAGCACCTGCTTTGGGAGTAGGTGTGTCAAAATTCCGCCTACTTTTAGGTCAGTTACTTTCCCGCATCTGGCCGCAGTTCAGCCTCAGTACTGGTCTGGATTTGTCTTCAGCTTCCCGTGATCAAAAGATTTTAGCTGCTTACGCCCAAGACCCCCTACGTCATACTTTAGGAACTGCGCGTTTAGCTACGGAGTATTTAGCTACCGTAGATTGGATTTATACTCATGCTCCTGAGTGGCAATTACCGCTACTAATTCTCCACGGCGAAGCTGATAAGGTAGCTTTACCAGAAGGAGGAGAGAGATTTTACGATTTAGTTTCTGCCAAAGATAAGCTGCGGATTGTATATCCCGGGGCGTATCATGAGTTACACAATGACATCAATTACAAAGAGGTAGTGGCTGATTTGCAAAATTGGCTAGACTGTCATGGGGATTAGGGATGAGGGGGATGGGGGAGATGAGGGAGATGAGGGGGATGAGGGGGATGAGGGAGAAATAATTACCCATTACCCATTACCCATTACCCATTACCAAATGACAAACCCCCTTTTTTAACTGTCATCTTCCTATAGATAGGTTATCGCAAAACTTTAAGTCAGATTTCTTAAATGAAACTGTGTGATTTAATAAATTTAGCCATATAGGTATACGGGTAGTGCCTCTGTGAAGCGTGATAAGAGGGGTAAGTTTATCCAAAGTTGGGGATTAGAAGCGAAGCAGGCAGTTAACCTATCGTTGACGAAGACGGCTTGGCAACTATTACAGCAGGAGGCACATAAACGTGGCATTTCTCGTTCTGAACTTGTAGAACGTTTTGCCCGGAGTTTAGAACTTGATACTGCTGATAATTATGTTGCCAAAAGTAATGACACAGTTGCAGCGCTACTAAATCTCCATAATAGCGATGTCTACGACGGGCTATGCCTACACACTGCCGATGCAATACTGAATGTAGTACAGGTTGACAATACAGAGATTAGCAGTACATATACGGCAAATGGGCAGCAAGCTGAAGATTGGTTTCGGCAAGTTCTTGATGTCATCCCTCATATAGTTTGGACTTGTAAACCGAATGGGGAATTAGAATACTTCAACCAGCAGGCCCTTGATACCTTTGGTGTCAACTTGCAACAACTCCTAGCTAATGGTTGGTATCCATTAGTTCACCCAGAGGATTTACAACAATGTATCAAGACCTGGATGGCAACAGTGGCTACAGGTAACGATTACCAAATAGAATGTCGTTTGAAAATTGCTGACGGCTCTTATCGCTGGCACTTGACAAGGGCAATTCCTAACCGCGATCGCACAGGAAAAATTACCCGTTGGTATGGTACTTCCACTGATATTAATGACCGCAAGCAATTAGAACAAGTATTTCAACAGCAAGCTCAAGCTCAAGCTAATCAAAGCCAATGGCTGGAGGCGGTACTAAATTTGCTACCGATTCCATTGGTATTTATTGACCCAAATACTACTTGTTTTACCTTCTCCAATAAAGCTGCAAAAGCAATGGCAGGAGGTGAAATGTATAGCGATCGCCCCTCTGGAATATACGATCAGGACTTTTACTGTACCGATGCTACAGGAAAGCTGATCCCATCTGAGCAACTGCCGACATTCCGCGTCACCCTAGGCGAAACAATTCAAGGCGCAGAGTTGAATTGGCATACCCCAACTGGTGTTTACCCATTGTTGGTTCATGCTGATACTTTACCTGCAATGTACGATCGCCCGGCAACTTGTGTGATGGTGTTTCAGGATATTAGCGATCGCAAACGCATAGAACAACGAGAAAAGTTTCTGGCGCAAGCATCGCAAACTTTTGCCGCCGCTAGGTTAGATTTACAAACTTTGTTGGATACCATCACTCAACTGATTGGCAATTTAACTGGTGATTCCTGTGTCTTGAGTTTGTTATCTCAGGATCAACTTTGGCTAGATACGGTTTCTTCTTACCATGTCAATCCCGAAATTCGGGAATTTATCGGTGAACTACTCGCTCAACGGCGTTCTATTGATGATGGCATGAGTGGACTTGTTGCCCAAACAGGCGAAACGATTTTTTTGCCAGTTGCTTCACCAGAAGAAATTCGTAAATCTATTAAGCGAGAATATTTACCCTATGTCGAGCGCTACGGCGTTTACAGTTTGTTAATGATACCGTTGCAGGTACAAGAACAAATTATTGGCACTCTGAGCATTTCGCGGGAAAGGCCTGGAGAACCTTATAGCAACGAAGACCGCAGATTATTTCAAGATATCGCAGACCGAGCAGCGATGGCGATCGCAAATGCTCGACTTTACCAACAAGTCAAGCAAACTGCTAACCGTAACGCTAGTTTACAGTTAGTTACCACCGCCCTTTCGGAATCGCTGACACCAACGGAAGTTGCAGAAGTAATTGTAGAACAAAGCTTTGCTGTTTTAAATGCGGCTGCGGCTTTAGTAGCAGTTGTCTGTGAAAATGGCCAGGAATTAGAAATCATTCATTCTATCGGTTTTCAGCTAGAAGTAGTCAAAAGTTGGCAGAGAGTTGCCATTAATGTATCATCTCCCCTATCGGATGCAGTGCGTACTGGCAAACCGATTTGGGAAGAGTCGATAGAGCAGCGAGTCAAGCGCTATCCGCATCTGGCAGATATCTATGCTAATTATGATTATGCTGCTTGGATTTCCTTACCCCTCATGCTGGAAGGTCGAGCAGTGGGAGGAATTACCCTTGGGTTTCAAGAATTTTCTGCACTTAATCAAGATGAGCGAGCATTTATCTTAGCTTTATCACAACAAGCTGCTGGTGCGATCGCTCGTGCCCAACTTTACGAAGCCGAAAAACGCGCTAGAGCCGCAGCAGAAGCAGCCAACCGCACAAAAGACGAATTTCTCGCTATCCTCTCTCATGAACTGCGAACACCATTAAGTCCGATTCTTGGCTGGACTAAATTACTTCGTAGTGGCAATCTTCATGCCAATAAAACAGCCGTAGCGCTAGAAACCATCGAGCGCAATGCCAAGTTACAAGTCCAGCTCATTGACGATATCTTGGATATTTCGCGCATTTTACAGGGTAAGTTCAGTTTAAATTCTGATGCTGTTGACCTGAAAGAGATTATTAGCGCAGCTGTAGAAACTGTACATTTAGCAGCCGCAGCTAAAACAATTCCCATCCACACTGATTTTGCAGTTGATGTTGGACAGGTATTAGGTGATGCAGCAAGATTGCAACAAGTTATCTGGAATTTGCTCTCAAATGCAGTGAAGTTCACACCTACAGGGGGTAGGGTAGAAATTCGTTTAGAGAAAAATGGTTCACAGGCGCAAATTCAAGTTATAGATACAGGTAGAGGTATCAACCCAGAATTCTTACCCTACGTCTTTGATTATTTCCGGCAAGCTGATAGCAGTATTACCAGAACTTTTGGGGGTTTAGGATTAGGATTGGCGATTGTCCGACAAATTGTCGAACTGCATGGCGGAACTGTCAAAGCCGAAAGTCCAGGTATAGAACAGGGTGCTACCTTCAGCGTTAATTTACCTTTATTACCGACACCAAAATTAAAAACAGCAGTGGAACAATCAATAACAGATAGCCTGAGTTTGCAGGGAATTCAGGTGTTAGCTGTAGATGACGAAGTAGATAATTTAGACTTAGTTAATTTTATTTTAGAAGAAGCAGGCGCTAACGTTATCTCCGTATCTTCTGCCACAGAAGCATTACAGCTACTCCAGCAAACTCAACCCGACATTTTGCTAGCGGATATTGGAATGCCAAAAATCGATGGCTATACATTAATCCGCGAGATTAGAGAACAAGGGGGAAAAATCCCTGCGATCGCTTTAACAGCCTACGCTGGGGATATGAACAAAAAGCAGGCTCTGCAAGCTGGTTTTCAGTTCTATCTCTCCAAACCCGTTGATCCAGACGAGTTAATCCAGGCGATCGCGCAAATTGTTCAGCGTGAATAATTGCGATCGTATCTACCTCAAACTCATATAAATTTGAAAAAAGACTGCGACAGATGCTAAATCCCAGCAGGGTTGGCTGAAAAATCAAAGGTGATACCAATTTGAAAAAAGAATGCGAGAGATTGTAGGGGCAAGGCAATGCCTTGCCCTCTAGAATATATTGATGTGTAGCAAACATTATTTGAATTGGTATAACCTTCTCTGGATTCTCAGAAGAAAAAATCTATTCAGGTGCAAGGATGGGAGTCAATACTGCTCGGTTAAGGATTTTCAACTCGGAATTTGGTTTGGGGAAAAGGTGAAAGGGTTAGGGTTAAAGGTTTTTTCTTGCCCATTTTCCCCTTCCTCTTTTGCTCTTAACCGACAAGTATTGAGATGGGGGTAAAGTATACCCCCATCCTTGCATCACACTGGTCAGATTCAAGACGGTGTATCCGAGGTAAAATCAAGACAAATTTTCAATTGCTATAAATATGAAGGATTCTGCAAGAAGTATCAAAGCTTCTAGCATAGTATCAATAAGTGCCTGATCAGTATCTCTTACGCACTCAAGTAATTTAAGTTATTATTTTTACTTTACAGTTACTGAAACCTGAAATTACCATCATCACAAGAGATTCGATGATTTTAAGAGGATGAGATAGCATAGAACACCAATAATTATAATGCTTGTGTAAACAAAATTTGAACTTTTTATAAAAAACGGGGAAACTAGTTGCAAATTTAACATGACTAATCGATGATAACTAATAAGTAAATCACGTAAAAAACAGACTAAAAGTTTCAGTATTATTACGGTTGCATCACCTATCTACCTCGACTTTAATGTCGATTTTAATCGGGGATTTTGAAAATTAGTTATTGCTTGGGGTAATTTAGTTATAAATTACCAGTAGTCAACATAGGAAATTGTTTGGCAATTTCATGTGATGTGCAAAACTACGTAAACTTATCTTTTTTCTGTTTTTTATATGTATGGTTTTTCATACATAGATAATTGTCACAAATCATATAGGATAGCTCAATATCTGGGATGTGTTATAGAGTGTAAGAAAGTGTTAAGCTTTTAAATCCAAGTAATACATCACATATAAATAGGTGTGCCTCTACATTTAAATGCTTTGGACTCGTAAGAGACGTACTCATCAGTTTTCCCAACTATTTAATTTAAATAATCTAATTAGGAATATTGGTGATTTGCTACATAGTTGATTAGACAATTGAGGTAGCAATTAACCTTTGTTTCTGATTTCATTGCATCAAGGCAGCTTTTTGTAGGCTATATACTTTTGATGTCAAGCTTGCTTGTGCTTGAATATTTTTTAGTCATGGAAAGCAAAGCAGAAAGAATTATTGTTAACCCTTAATGGTTAATAGTTACATTATTGGTGAACATCGAAAAATTAGATATTGGCAACAAACTCATGTTTGGTAATTAACTAATCACGTCGAAGTCAAAACTGAGATTACTTAACTTTTTGGTTGTGTAATTTTTACAAACCAGATAAGTTTCAAATATTCATTTTTCCTTTCACCTGAGTGCTGTTTGGTCTAAATTAGAGACGATGAAAATAATGTTGGTATGTACTTCTGGCGGTCACTTTGCGACCATGAGAAGTTTGCAGTCTTTTTGGTCAATGCATGAGAGAGTATGGGTGAGTGATCGCAAGAGCGATACAATAATTCTTGAAGAGAGTGAGAAAGTACATTGGTTGCCTTATCAAGCGCCCAGAGATATTTTAGCTCTAATCAAGAATATTCCCAAAACCTTCCAATTTATCCGTTTGGAAAAACCTGATGTAATTATTTCAACTGGAGCTAGTATTGCTATAAATTTTGCCTTTGTAGCTAAGATTTTAGGGATTCGATTCATCTACATCGAAAGTATCTCTCGTGCTAATGAATTAAGTATTTCAGGGAGATTGGTCTACCCAATATCTGATGAATTTTATGTTCAATGGGCTGAACTTTGCCAGAAATACCCTAAAGCAATTTTTAAGGGATATGCATCATGATTCTAATGACCTTAGGAACTATTTCATTTCCGTTTGACCGTGCTGTATTGTGGTTAAAGATATTAATAGAACGTGGCGTAATTTCTGAATCTGTGTTTTTGCAATACGGGACTAGCGACGTTTCTATATTAAAAGGAATGTCTTCTGTAACTTTAGAACCAACGATTACTGCCCAAGAATTAGTGAAGTTGGTAGATGCTTCTCGCTTAGTTATTTCTCATGCTGGGCAAGGTTCAACTAAGATGCTAGCAGCTAAAGGTGCAAGTTTTGTGATTTTACCAAGACTCAAACGCTACGGAGAACATGTTGATGACCATCAGCTGTTATTTGCTCGAAGCGTTGCGAAATTTGGGATCAAAAGCTTTCTATCGTTAGATGAATTAGAGAAGGCTATTGTCGAACCACCACCATACTTTCAAGAAAAAATCTTTGCCTATCCTAGGCTAACAGATTACCTGTTGACACAATATCCTCCTAAGAATAAGACTATTCAGTTAGTTTCGTAAGCTTATTATCTATTTGTAGTTATTTGAGGTTTAAAGCTGTGAAGGTATCTGCAATTGTAAAAAGACATGGACTAGCCTTAGCTGGATTGAATAGCCTAACCATTGGTGGTACTGCAATCATAGCTATATTTTCACCAAGGGTTTGGACGGCTAGTACTCAACTAATATTGCCGGATACCACAAGTAACTTAGATGCGAATTTAGGCAGTTTAGGACAAATCAAAGACCAAGGAGTTGCTTTTACTAACGAACTCAATCCTTTACAAGTGCAGACTTCCATCATCACTAGCGATGATGTGATTCGTCCTGTTTGGTTTACTGATCCTGAAAAAGATAACTATAGCAGCCTTGAAAGCTACAAAAAACAATTTAAAGTCAAGCCTGTAGACCAATCCACAACTATTCGCTTAGAGGTAACAGGTTCTTTAGCAGAACTGGCAAGAAACAGGTCAGAAAAACTGCTTTTGAGCTACCAACGTCGTCTTAACGAACTGCGTCAGGGAACTTCCAATTCTCGACAGCAATTTAGCAAGGTGCAACTTGAACAAGCAGAACGCAATTTGCAAATAGCTAAGAATAAACTGGCGCAATTCAAGCAATCTACAGGATTGGTGAGCAATGATGACCAAACTAGGAATTTAGTAGAAGCCATTAAAAGTTTGCGAACGACACAAATTGAAGTGCGTTCCCAAGCGCAAGCTGCAAAAATGCGATCGCAAGCTTTAAGTCAGAGACTGGGGATGTCTGCACAACAAGCAATGAATTCTTTACGTTTGAGTCAAAATAAGGAGTACCAAGGACTAAGACAAAAATTATCAGAAGTTGATACTGCGATCGCCGCCCAAAGGGGTAATTTTACTGAAGAACACCCCAGTATCCAGTCTTTGCTGGAAAAGCGTACTTCATTAAATGATGCACTCAACCGACAACTAAGTTTGCTAATTCCTGGTTCGGAAAAACTTGATACTAGTTTTGGTGGTAATAACTTTAAAGATCCGACAATGGATTTAATTGTGCAGTTGATTCAAGCCGATACTGATGGCCAAGCACTAGAACAACAAGCAAAACAAATTCAAGCTCAAGTGCAGAGTTTGAATGCAGAATTAAAATCAATTTCTACTAAACAAGGAGAACTGTTAGATTTACAACGCAAGTATGAGATTGCAGAAGGGGTTTACAAAGGTCTTGTAGCTCAGTTAGAGCAAGCAAAAATTAGCGCTTTTAACTCTTATCCGAATGTGCAAATTCTAGATTCACCGACTGTTGATCCTAAACCAACAAGTCCCAAGTTATCTTTGATGGTTCTGGGTGCAATGTTGTCATCAATCTTTGGTAGTCTGGCTGTTGTCACATATCTGGAATCTCGTAACTCGCTACTCAAAGTCAAGGATTTGCAAGAGATGGAATTGCCTATTTTGGGAAGAATTCCGACTCTCAAAGCTGCGACTAGAGGGTTGAAATTGGAATTGGTATCGGAAATAGGGTTTCAACGCTTGGCTTCTACCCTCAGCTTGATGTCTTTAGAGAAGCGTCGTTTGATGGTGAGCAGTTCTATACCTGGCGAAGGTAAAACTACGGTAACAATTGGACTAGCTGCAGCATTAGCTGTTTTAGGTTTCCGAGTGTTAATTATGGATGGCGATTTCCACAAAGCTCAACTAAGCAAGTATTTTGGCTATGCTGTCCCGCGAGAAACAAATGTTTTACCTTCACCAATAGCGGTAAATTTAGGATTAGATTTTTTACCTGCACCTTCGATACCGACGAATAAGGTGATGGAATTTGTAGCGAGGGGACGTTTTGAAGAGTACTTAAATAAAGCTCAGAAGTTAGGCAACTATGATTACGTGATTGTTGATAGTGCTCCTGTGAATTCGACGGTGGAAACGGCTTTGATGGCCAAGATATTCACCAACGTGTTGTTAGTAGTTAGGTTGGGAGTCAGCGATCGCCACATGTTACATGAAAGTTTAGAACAACTCGCACATCACAATGCCCAAATTATCGGTTTAGTACTGAATGGTATCGAGCAACGAGGTGAGGGGTATGTATACAGACAAGATGGGCAAAAGATTGAAGCATGAAACGACATTTATCTTTAAACGCTTTTTCATCAAGAATAGATAGCTATAACGATAAACTCTTTCGCGGTGTTTTGATTCGTTGGGAACTCTTAACGCAAGCAGAAAAAGTTGTCAGCCAGGGAATTATCTTGATTCCCCTGTGGTGGTTAATTGGCTGGGCTATAATGCCATTTATATGGGTTATTGGTATCGTAATTTATGAATACAAAAATTATAAAAAAATACGTTTATCTCGTCCTAGTGTAGAAGTCATTGCAATACTTTTATTTACCGTTAATAGCATAATTTCTTTTATAGTAAATTCTCCACAAATTTATCCAAGAGGGCTGATTTTCCCATTTTATATGTGGGGATGCGGTGGACTGTTACTTTGGTATATTCAAAGCCATAAAATTCGCATTCGCTTACAAGTTGTCGCTTGGGCATTTTCTATTGCTATCTGTATGATGTTGGTTTGGTGGTTACTGTTTTACTTTATTCTTAATGAGCCATACTTTATTCCAACGAGAACTCTTTATGCAACCATTCTTGATAAAGGAGCACGATATAATCCTAATGATATAAGTAGTGTTAGTAATTTCTTGGTTCCATATAACTCTGCCGAAAGAGGTTTTGGAGGATTATATCGTTATACATTCTTCTTCACTCATCCAACAGTTTCTTCTTTTGCTATAGGCTTTGCAGGACTCATCGTTTTAGATACTAAAAAACGTCTATGGTATTTACCAATTATTACAGTATGTTCTTTTTTAATCCTGATTTGTCAAGCACGTAATGCTTGGTTAGTGTTACCTATAATCCTGATTTTACGGTGGTTATTTATAAATAGTAAAACAAAAGAAATTGCATTTATATTAACATTATTATCAATCATAAGTTTTGTCAGTCTCTCTATACCTTCAGTTACTAATTGGATTAATGAAACTAACTCTAATACAGTAGAAGTTACTAGTAACTTCCGCAAAGATTCTACGGAAACACGGAATTTGATTTATCAACGCACATGGCAAAGTATTGTTGAAGAACCTTCTCTAATAGGACATGGATTAAATGGAGCTTCTGTACAGCCTGGGTTTGAGTTTGCTGTGGTCGGTACTGAGAGTTTTATTTTGGGAACCTTACTTTACAAATCAGGTTTTTTAGGTACTGGATTATTTATCACTTTTTTGTTTGCTTTTCTCCGATGGTTTTACAAAACACGCGAAAATAGACCTATTTGTAGTTTTTTAATACTACTATATTTTGGCTTAACTTCTCTAGTAACTGAATTTGAAATACCCGTTGTAATCATGACTTTATTGTCAAGTATGTTATTCAATCCAAGTCAAATTACATCTAAAAAATAATTGTTAAAAACATGCTTTTTTATTTAAAATAAAGGAAATATTTATGCGTAAATTACTAATTTTGCCTGGGGACTGTGATACTATTGGAGGGACATTAGTTTCTTTATCTATGCTCATTACTGGAGTTAAGGAACAGCAGATACAGAAGCATATATGTGTCATAGTTCAAGCAGGTTCTGTAATGGAGAAATATTTACACAACCTGGGATTAGATTTTTGCCTTCATGCAATTCCTGCCGTTACCCAAAAAGAATTTTTTCAGAAAGGAATTCAATGGGTAAGCCAACAACCAAAAGTCTATCCTTTGTTATTGGATAACTGCGCTTATAACTACTTGCTACCAACTTTCTTGATGATTGCATTTCGACTACGTTTCAGCGGCCGTACTATATATTACTTTTGTCATGACTTGGTAGGTTCAGGTAGATTTTGGGGTTATTTAGCTAGAAAATACATTTTTTTTTGTTTGTCTCCTCGTGCTCTTTGCAATTCGCACTTTACCGCCCAACATGTGCGACATCTAATGCCCAATGTCCAAGGTGTTCTTTACCAGCCAGTAGATCAGAAGCGTTTTAACGATTTACCTCTGCTGTATCTTCCCAAAGAATTGCAATCAATTTTACAGCTAGGATTTCGTGTCATATTGACACCTTCACGCATTAACAAGCATCCGAAAGACGGCGAAAACTGTGATAAAAATTTGCGAACTTTAATTCCAGTTGTTGCACATTTGAAGACTAGGGGTTATGATTATCACGCAGTAATTATTGGCGAAGATAAGTCTCCCAATCAAGTTAATAGCCGTATCTTACTTGAAAAAGCTGAAGAGCTAGGAGTAGCAGATCGTTTTACAATTCTGCCTGCGACTATAGGCATTGAAGATTATTATAAATGTGCAGACATAGTAGTTACACTCGCTCATAAAGAAGCTTTTGGTCGCGTTGTTGTAGAAGCGATCGCTTGTGGTGTTCCTGTTGTTGGTAGTTGCAACGGTGGCATTGGCGAAATACTTAATCATTTTGCACCAGAATGGACAGTTAATCCTAATGATCCTATTGCTGCTGCCGAGGCTATTATACGCATTGCTAATGATCCGAACACATCCAATCTTCTAATACAGGGCAAAAACTGGGTTCAGTCAAAATGTAGTATTGCTAGCTACGCCCAACATATGATGGAAATTACAGGAATAATTAGTAATACGAGAATTAATCAAATCCCTTCATTGACTAATTAAATAGTTATCTCTTATGAATGTACTATTGCAAGAAGCTGCTACAAAAATTGAGCAATCCCAAAAACGAGATATTTTAATTATCTGCCGTGTATTTTTCCCGGATGCTGGAGGAATACAAGAGTATGTTTACAATCGTTGTATGCAAGATCCAACGCAGATTGTGGTTCTCACTTCTAGCTGTACAGGTGATCGAGCATTCGACCAAATGCAATCATTTCCTGTCTATCGTTGGTGGATGCCTGCAATTTGTAGTTTGGGAGCGTTTGGAAGTATTATCAAGCAAATTCTAAATATATTCTGGTCAGTGACACTAGGCATCAAATTATATCAAAAGTATCGCTATAGTTACATCGAATGGTGGCACGGTTACGACTTCCCAGCGTTATTGCTATTAAGCTATTTATTGCCTGTAGAGTGTGTGATTTACCTTCATGGTGATGATGTATTATGTCCTTTAAAAAATCCAATTTTTCATTTTTTATTTCAGTGGACATTACAACGCACTAAAGTTATCGTGTGTAACAGTAAATTTACGCAAAGTTATGTCAAAAGCAATTGGAAACTGAATAGGCATATTGAAATAATTCATCCCACTATCAGAGCAGAAAAATTCGGTGATCTAAGTTTAAACAGTTTGGAAGATTTGCGTCAGCAAATTCGTGATAAATATCAAATTCCAAAAGATGGTATTGTAATATTATCGGTGGGTCGTTTAGTAAAACGTAAAGGCTTTGATCGTATAATTCATAATTTACCACACCTAATAGCAGCAGGATTGAATGTCTATTATTTAATATGTGGTCGAGGACCGATGGAATCGGAACTCAATGAATTAGCAAATAGATTGGATGTTAACTCACGGGTAATTCTTACAGGATATATCTCTGATGCAGATTTAGCAGGATATTATTCAGCTTGTGACATATTTTCGATGTTAACTTTTTATGATAGTAATAGCCGAAGTATAGAAGGATTTGGAATAGTTTATTTAGAAGCAGGTTATTTTAGCAAACCAGTCATTGCTTCACGAGTTGGAGGAGTAGAAGATGCAGTTTTTCACGGAGAAACTGGTTTATTAGTAGATCCTAACTCATCAGAAGAAATTTTATCTGTACTGCATCAATTATGTGTTGATAAAGAACTACGTCAGCGACTTGGTTTTAGGGGAAAAGAATTAGTAAATCGGACAATTTTCCATCGAATTATTTACATGAATAAAGTTACACATAAAATTATAAATAATTAAATTTAGGTGAAGTATGAGTTTATCTAACATATTAGCTGAACAAATAGGTAACTATGATAATCCAGCTTCTATCGGTTATAAGTTACGCTGCAAACGTATAGAAACACTTATCTCTATAATAAGTAAAGTCTACGACAAATCGAAGGAAGTAAGAATAATTGACATTGGTGGAAGAAAAAATTATTGGCAAATACTACCTCAAGAAATATTGAACAAATACAAAATTTACATCACAATTGTAAATTTACCTGGAGAAATATTGCCAGCGTCTGAAGAACATTATCAATTCATTTATGGAGATGCATGTAACCTCAAAATTTTTGAAGATAATTCTTTTCATATAGCTCACTCCAATTCAGTAATAGAACATGTTGGAAATTGGAATAACATGAGTAAATTTGCTAAAGAAGTAAGAAGATTAGCACCAAACGTTTATGTTCAAACTCCATATTTTTGGTTCCCAATTGAGCCACATTTTATGTGTCCGTTTTTTCATTGGTTACCTCGTCCATTACGCATTAGCTTGATTAAAAATTTTGATTTAGGTAATCATAAGCGTTCAAAAAATGTTCATGAAGCGGCTACTAAATTAGAAAATTATCGTTTACTGGATAAACAAATGTTACAGGAATTATTCCCAGATAGCGTAATTAACTATGAAAGGCTCTTCGGTATAACTAAGTCTTTGATTGCTATTCGATCTGCTGAAATTAGTTAGCTTCTTATAAGCTAATAAGGAGTGAATATTTACAAATAAATATGTAATCAAAAGTTAACATCTATTTTCATTCGGAATACATATGAAGCTTGAATATCGCAAAGTAAAAAATACATCTCATATAGCAGAGTTCAAAACATATCTGCATGATTTGACTACCGCTCCAGAAATTAAAAGAATATGTGAAGTAGGTGGAGGAGCAAACCCAGCTATTTCCTTAGATTTGATTGATAAATATGGATTGGAATACACTTTACTTGATATATCTGCTGAAGAACTAGCAAAAGCTCCAAATGGATATCATAAAATTCAAACTGATATTTCATCTCCTAGCTTGAATATAGATAGAGAATTTGATTTAGTTTTTAGCATTATGCTAGCTGAACATGTTCCAAATGGGCTGACTTTTCACAAAAATGTCTTTAATATCTTACGAGATGGTGGGTATGCAATACATGTGTTCCCTACTATGTATGCTCTACCGTTTATTGTTAATCAAATATTACCGGACAAATTATCAGAAAAAATTTTATGGGCACTTTCACCCCATAGAAAAACAGATACGAATAAACTTAAGTTTCCAGCTTATTACAGTTGGTGTCGTGGCCCTTTAAATAGCCAGATAAATAAGTTTGAAAATCTTGGTTATAAAGTCGAAGAATACGTTGGTTTTTTTGGAACTCCCGCCTATTTTAGTAAAATTAAGCCACTCAGTTTATTAGATGATTGGATGTCTTCTATATTAGTTAAATATCCACAACCATTAATTACAAGTTATGCATATCTTTTATTGCGTAAAGATTTTAGCTTGTTAAATTGAATATAGCTTTTTGTGATTGCTAGCAAGCTATTTCAGCTTTTTGTACAGGGTGCTTACTTTGTAAGTATACGTTAATTTTGCTATTAAATCTACTAATGATCAGTATGCTGCTTAAATTTTACTATGACTGTAAGCAATTCAAAAAAGTTATTTAAAGCGAGTTTATGGATGACTGTAAGCTTTGGTCTTGGCAAAGTTGCTCAATTACTTTCTCAAGTTTACTTGGCTCGTTTACTCTCGCCTGAAGACTTTGGTATTTGGGCAATGGTTCTAGTACTTTCTAATTTTTCCCTTCTTTTTAGAGATAGTGCTATTGCTCAAGTATTAGTACAAAAAGGTTTAGATGATTCCAAACTAGTTAATACTGTTTATAGCTTAGGTATTAATATTTCTATTTTTTTATTTTTTATACAAGCTTTAGCAGGATTACCTTTATCTTACTTCTTTAAGCAACCTATTTTATTTCCTTTGACAGTACTATCAGCATTTATCTTCCTAATTGGTGCTGGTGCTGGTTCTCATACTGCAATATTACAAAGAACAATGAAGTTTAAAGAGCTAGCTATTTGTGATTTGCTAGCTAATTTTTCACGAGTGTTTAGCTTAGTTATTAGCTCGATGCTTGGATGCGAATTTTGGTCTTTTGCTATTGGAGAAATTACTATGGCTTTGGTGGATTCCTGTTCAAAGCGTTTTTTTAGTAGGTATGAATTTAAATACTATTTAAAATTGGAGAGAAATAAAATAAATGAAGTCAATGGCTTTATTTTAGGTGTTATAGGTAGTAAGATTGCTCATCAAATGAATATAACGGGAGATAACTTAATTATTGGAAAATTAATAGGAACACAAGCTCTTGGCTATTACAATGTTGCTTATCAATTAGCTACCACACCAGCTTTTGCATTTTCTCAAATTAATAGTCGTGTAATTTTTTCAGCACTGTCGCAAGTGAGTGAACAGAGAAAGTCATTGATAATGATTGAAAAAGTCGTTGAATATTACGCTACTACTGCTACTTTAATATATGGTTTAGCATTTATTTTAGCACCACCAATCATCCTACTAATTTATGGGGACAATTGGAAACAATCTATCAGTATATGTCAAATCATATTAATCTTTTCCTATACATCAGGTTTTGTATCAATCCTTGCTGCCTATCTATTGTCCATGAATAAATCTCTAGAAATTGCACGTATAGACTGGTTTATCGTTCCTATTTCTTTAACTGCTTATTTTATTGGTGCTCAAATAGGAGGAGTACAAGGTGTTGCGATTGCCGTTACATGTGTTATGGGCTTTGTTGCTTCAAGTTGGTATCTTATCTCAGCATGTCGTATCGCTGGAGTGAATATTCTAGCCTTATTAAAACCAGCATTGATGCCGACAACAGCTATATTAATAGCTTTAGCAACAATACGAGTGATTCCTTACCCTCATAACGGAGCTATTTATCTACAAATACTAACTTTAGTATTTCTTTATATAACAATAATTGCTTTAATATCAAAAGGTCATTTACCTTTTAGCATCTTTAGAAGATTGCTTTATAAAATAGGTTTATAGAAATAGTATCAATAATTGTAAACTTGGTTTTTCTTGGTTATAAACTTAGATATTCAAAGATTTTAAATTGCTTTATTCTCTTTATGTAATCTAATAAAATTAACTTTATGAATAATGATTATCAAGCTTTATCAATTACGAGTCATATTCTTGGACATCACACCTATGGTAAACTCTTAAGAGAGTACTTCAACAATTCAAATTCCCTTGGCTCAGTAGACTTCTATTGGTTTAAAGAAGAATGTAACAAGTTACTCTGGCTTGCCACTAGATCTTTTTATTGCAAATTCCCAAGCTCTTGGATTCAGCAGCGTAATTTAGATTTTCAATGTCTTCGTTCTGAATTGACAACTGCATATATTACTAAGTTGTTAATAAAACAAAAATTGCACAGTAAGCAATATTCTGTTATGCATCTACATACTCAAGTTATGGCTCTCTTAGCCCTTGAGTATATGAAAAGAGTTCCTACAATTGTTAGTATTGACTTTACTGCTGCGCTGAAATATCGTGAGATGCAAGATGTGAGTTTTCAGTGGACTTATGCTCCAAATATTTCATTAGAAAAAAGAGTTTTTGATGCTGCTTCTCAGATCGTGACATGGTCTGAGTTTGCCAAACAATCTGTGATTGAAGATTATGATATTAATGAAAATAAAGTCATAGTCATTCCTCCTGGCGTTAATTTAAGTGCTTTAGAATCTGACAATAATTCGGCAGATAAAAATTCTGATAACTGTAACATTCTATTTGTAGGTGGAGATTTTAAAAGAAAAGGAGGACATGATTTATTAAAAGTCTTTCTAGAGAATTTCTCAAATATAGCAATTCTTCATATAGTTACTAAAGAAGCTATTGAATGTTCTCATCATCGCGTGCGAGTTTATAACAATATAAGTGCATATACGCCTGAATGGAAATCTCTTTACCAACAAGCAGATATTTTTGTAATGCCTACTTATAGTGAGGGTTTACCTCAAGTATTTATGGAAGCTATGGGATTCAGTCTTCCGATAATTGCTACAAATTTACCTCAAATGAAAGAAGTTATTATTAATGATGTAACAGGCTTTATGATTCATCCTGGAAATAAAAATGAATTAGCAAAAATGCTCAAAATTTTGGTTGAAAACCCTATATTAAGAATTGAAATGGGTAGAAAAGGCAAGCAGATTGCTCAACTTAAATTTGATATTCATAAAAACTGCTCTCATCTAGAAAGTATCTTTAAAGAACTTTCTGCTAGTCAAGGGAGAAATATCTACACAAATATTTTGTGATCTGTTGATTAGAACCAAGCCTTTGCAAGCAAATCTATCTTGTCTCAAATTTTGTACACAAGGAATAAATTTATATGAATAGCCAAACCATTAGTTACAGTTCAAACTATTTCCAAAGTAGTTTTTTTGAAACTGATTATCGAATTCTAGCTTCTGTAATTTTTGAACTTTATCGCCCCGCAACTGTAGTAGAATTCGGCTGTGGACCAGGTCATTTAAGTAGGGAATTCGCGAAGCTTGGGGTACAGGTTATAGCTGTAGACGGTTACTCTCAACCAAACTTCACTGGATTTTCAGTGGAATTTCATCGACTAGATTTAAATAACCCTGTAGCAATCGCCAACTTCTTCACGAACAAGCACTTTGACTTAGCTGTATGTTTAGAAGTGGCTGAACACTTACAGCCAGAAAGTTCGTCTACTTTAGTTAAGTGGTTGACTCAAGTTGCCCCTATAGTAATATTTTCAGCCGCTGTTCCCGGACAAGGTGGACATGGGCACATTAATTTGCATCCTCGCGAATACTGGCACAATGAATTTACTCAACATGAGTTTGTAATCGCAGATCGTGTACGTGAGAAGTTACGCGTTACTTCTAGTGTTGCACCCTGGTATCGCTACAACACCATTGATTACTTGCAGCGTCAGCATCCTCAAGCTCCAGATTCAACTGAGGTCATTCCTCGTTTGATTGCCTCTGAATCAGCATCAGCAACAGGTTATTACCAAGAATATGATAGGCGATTTCTTGCAGAACTTCGTCTAAAGTATTCGCCTTTGCAGTTTTATACACCGATAAAGCAATTTCGTCAGTTTACTAAATACCTTCTTGGTAGAGCTTAATGGGCTTCAGAATTGAAATATACGGGACTTACGCATGAGCAACAAGAAAGCTGAAAGCGGATTGTAAGAAAGTATACACCAATAAACCTTTGTTGTGGCGTAGATTCTATATAAATCAAGCTGAAACTTGCTGAAATATTGGGGCTTATAGATTCATATGAACTTGGAGTAGGAAGGAGTAAGCTCTCTCCTACCTATCCCATAAAATCATAAATATTGTGTAAGTGAGCTATCTTTGCTATTGAAAGTGCTTAATTAGTAAGTAAACATTATAAAATTTATCTCACTTCTCTGTAATAATGCGCTGAATCAGCCTGCGAGGTGTCCCCATAATCGGGTTTCTTGACTTGTATCGATTGCTTATAGGTTTTTCAATTAAGGACAAATAAAACGCAAAATAGGGGCATTGTTATTAGTATATAATAAACCTTTTGATTATATTTTTATATATATAAATTATCTCTAAAAATAGATTTTAATTACACAATTAAATATATGACATCTAAGCATAAATTTGTAGAGTTATTCGTATATTTTTTAGTTTATTCAAAAGTAACCTTTTTAATATTTCAATTTTATAAAGATTGTATAAATTTAGCCTTTTCTCAATCAGAAACTAAATTTATACAAGTATAATAAGTAATAACATGCAAGATAATGGTCATAAAAATACTTGATTTTTACGACCTTTGTTTTGTAAGGAAAATAGAAGCAAAGTGTTTTCTAGGATAACCGTTAGGCTCTAATTTTGGAGTCTCTAGGCTATTGATATAGCTTCCATTTGTTCAGTTATGATGAATACCCTAGCACTAAGAACAAATATTGATAATCTCTTAATTATTGATTTTTGTTCATTTGCTAATTAAGATTTTTATCTTAACTTCACAATAAGTCTTTGAAATATACATCTGTAAAAGTTTGAGATTGCATAGTTAATTTCATTATTTAAATACTAATGAAATGATGATAAATCAAACTTTTATAGAGTGATATATATGATGCGCGAACGCATTCTTGAAAAAGATGTAGTGAACGCTTAAGGCTTCTATCTGCATTAGAAGTAAAAGTCTTAAATAATGGGTTGAGTTCATCAGGGTGCATTTATTAATTTGATTTCCGAAAACTTTAATTGAAGGAGCAAAGCTCTACTATGACTATTAGCTTGACTAACTTAACTCCTGGTGCTGATACCTACAATGGTACTGATGGCGCTGACTATATCAACGGTAGAGGTGGTAATGACACTCTAAACGGCTTCGGTGGTGATGACTACCTCGGTGGTTCACTGGGAGACGATGTCATCAGAGGAGGTAGAGGCAACGATATTATTGTAGGTGATGAGGGAAATGACTTTCTAGCTGGCGGAAACGGTAACGATACACTGTACGGCGGCATAGGCAATGATCTCCTTACTGGCGGTAATGACGATGATAGGCTTCATGGGGGTGCTGGAAACGATTATCTCCAAGGCGAAGCGGGAAACGACTTGCTTGTAGGTGATGCTGGAAATGACTTTCTCTGGGGTGGCTTAGGCAATGACACTTTAATAGGTGGTACTGGTAATGATGTGTTTAACTTCAGAAATACAACTGAAGGCAGGGATATTATCAGCGACTTTGTCATTGGCGAAGACAAACTAAACCTATCTGGTATATGGCAACAATTGGGTGTTAGTAACTATTCACAAGCAATTGCTGGTGGTTTCCTGGGTATAGTACAACAAGGTGCAAATACAGTCATCCAAATTGATATCGACGGTAGTTCTAGTTCAAGTAGCTTTAATGATTTGGCAATTTTGAACAATGTGACTGCTACAAACATTCAAGCTAGTAGTTTCACAGTTTAAGACTAAGAACACTGCTCTAATCCTTTTCTATGAAGGTGATTGATACCTGAAGTGTTGTTGTCTGTTGATTGATGTTGCTATCGCAACATCAATCAACAGCTTTTATTGTCTGAAAATTTACAAGTTTACTTTTTGGAAAACAGAATCAGAATACTAAAATCAATGAGAAAAACTTTAATTAACAAATTCTTATCAGATAAAAGCTCATCTCAGCAGAAAGCAAATAGGCTATTCTCACTTGACTTACTCAAAGCCATGAGTATTATAGCTGTAGTATCCTTTCACTCAATTCTTGTACCAAGGACAACTTATGCAGATAATGGATTAGCAATTGATATACTTTTTTCACCTTTAAGGTTTTGCGTTCCAGTCTTTCTGACAATCTCTTTTTTACTAATGGAAAAAAGATTGGTTAAACAGACAAGTTCTACTTGGGATGCAATTTATAAACGCTTGAATAGGCTTTTAATTCCAACTTTATTTTGGTTTACGATCGCAGGATCTTTTAAAATAATAAATCATAACCCCTTACTAGAGGTAATTGCAACTATATTTAATCAAATTATTGGTTCAATATGTCTACATTTATTTGCAGAATCTAGTTTTAACTTTTTAGAGATTATGAGTATAAAATTAGTATCTTGTTTATTATTGTTATCTATTTCTTTAGGTTTCTCTATATTGTTAGACAAAATAGGATTGAAAGCAGTAGTTCGTTGAAAATTTATTTAAATTAATGATTATATTCGTGATAATTTGTTATTCTAAACAAATTTTTTGTAATTGAATCAGAAATTAATAATTTTATTGATTATTTTGGAATACTCTCTAGAGTAATTACCAAGGCAATCTGCTACCATCCCAAGAGAAAAATTGCCCACTATCGCCTTCCTGAAGTTGTTCAATAACATTCATTAATTGACTAACAGTACGTTCTACTGAAAATAATTTTTCTGGTGGTACATTACGTTGAAAAGGAAGTGATAGACGTGTATCTGTTGTCCCTGGATGTAATGTCACTACTAAAGTTTGGGGACTACTTCTACCATACTCAATTGCGACTGTACGCATAAACATATTCAGCGCAGCTTTAGAAGCGCGATAACCATACCATCCACCTAGTTGATTATCGCCAATACTACCAACTTTTGCAGAAATGCTAGCAAATACGCTGCGTTCTTTATGTTTAAATAGAGGCAATAAATGTTTGGCTAACAATACAGAGCCTATACTGTTAATTTGAAAGTAGCGCAGTAAATTATCTGGGTTAATTTGTCTTAAACTTTTTTCAGGTTGCAAAGTATCTTCATGAAGTAATCCTACACAATTAACTACCAAGTGGAGCTTGTTAACTTGGTTACGGATTGTTTGCGCTGCTTCTGCGATTTGCGATTCTTCAGTAATATCTACAGGTAAACAAATTAATTGTTCGGAATTCTCGTGTGACAGCCTAATCAAATCTGAAGATGATTCTAATTGACGATAGGTTGCATAAATTTTACTAATTCTTGTATCTAGCAATAGTTTTTTCACAAAACCGAAACCAATGCCTTGATTAGCTCCCACAATCAAAGCATTTACCTGATTAATTTCATCAATAAAGGACATAACTTAAATTTAGATATATACTTATTTGCCAATACAAAACTTACTAAAAATCCTGTCAAGTACAGATTCAGTCACTTCCTCACCAGTAATTTCTCCTAATGCATGAATAGCATCGCGCAAGTCAATTGTCCAAAAATCAAGGGGTAGTTTTTGAGTGATTGTGGCTTGCATTTGCTCGAGAGAAATTTTAGCTTTTGTTAAGGATGCGGCTTGTCTTTGGTTAATCGCTAAATCCATATCAGCAGCTTGGACTTTTCCGGCTTTGACTATTTCTAAAATCGCCGTTTCTAAATCTTCAATGCCTTTATTTTGTGCTGCAGCTGTGAAAATTTGAGATTTTATATTTGGGATTTGGGATTGGAGATGATTTCCTATATCTGCTACTAAATCTATTTTGTTAATCACCAGAATTAAGGGACGATGTTGCACCTGTTCGTAAATTTCTGCATCGCCTGTTGTCCAACCTGTAGATGCATCAATAGTTAATAGTACTAAATCAGCGGCACTGGCAGCACGGCGCGATCGCTCTACGCCAATTTTTTCTACTTGGTCTTCTGTTTCCCGAATTCCTGCCGTATCTAGCACTTGCACGGGAATCCCACCCACGACTAGCTGAGATTCCACAACATCGCGGGTGGTTCCTGGTAAGTCGGTGACAATCGCGCGATCGCTCCGGCTCCAAGCATTGAGCAAGCTGGATTTTCCCACATTCGGCCGCCCAACAATTGCTACTTTTAAACCTGTGCGGAGCAGTTCGCCTTTGTCTTTGGTTGCCAATAATTGAGAAATTTCGGCGGCGATGCCATCAATTGCTGATATGATCACTTTATCATCCAGCGGAGGTAAGTCTTCCTCGAAATCAATCCGCGCTTCAATTTCTGCCAAAATATCCAAACAGTTAGCGCGTAACTGGCGGATGGGATGAGCTAATTTACCTTGCAAACCAGCTAAAGCAGTTTGAGCAGCTTGGGGCGATCGCGCTCCTACTAAATCGGCAATACCTTCAGCTTGGGTTAAATCCAAGCGCCCATTTAAAAAAGCGCGTAGGGTAAATTCTCCCGGCTGTGCTAGCCTTGCGCCATTTTCCAAACACAGTTGCAATACTTGCTGCACTGCCATAATTCCACCGTGGCAATGAAATTCCACCACATCTTCCCTGGTGTAAGAACGGGGTGCTTGCATAATCAATAGCAAAGCTTCATCCACCAATTTTTTGCTCTGGGGATGGCGAATATAACCATAAAGAATGCGGTGACTTTCCCAAACTTGACGACCAGGAGCATGAAAAAGAATTTGGGCGATCGCGATCGCTTGAGAACCAGACACCCGCACAATGCCAACGCTACCCTGCTGCGGAACAACAGCAGTTGCGATCGCGGCAATGGTTCCAGTTGTGGCAAATACTTCCGACATGAGCGCCCTTTTTCACAAATATATATTATGAGACTAGCAGGTACATTTGCATAAGATGGGGAAAGGAGAAAAGGTGAAAGCGTAGAATTTACAGTTTGTTGTCAGGTTTGCCTCGTCTCTTACTAAGGGCAGAAGTTACGGGATCGAGGAATTATATACTAAATAATGGTAAGTATTTAAACCAATCAGGGAGCAACAAGCAAGGTAAGATTTATCTGAAGAGTAGAAAAAAGCTCTTACTAGAGAGGGATTCACTGTGGAGCAAAAAATTAATTGCGCGGAAGCCTGCGTTAATGGTTGTGTTTTAGGGGATAAATGCCCCAATATTGAATTTAGAGAAGCTGCGGCACAATTTATTGAGGAGACTTCTTTAGATCAAATGCTGGCGCTTGCGGAAGAACGACTGCGGCGAAAATTCATGGAACCGCCAAAATGGGTACTTCCAGACGAAGAATAGCATTTTTGTGAGCAGATAACAGAATAACAGGGGGAGATTCTTTACTTTTCACATCTTTGCTACTCAGCGATCAGCTTCAGGAACACCAAAACGCTCAGGAAAAAACTAACATCACCTAATAGTATCTGGATCGATACCTAATTCTCGCAGTTTTGCTGCCAAGCGATCGCTTCTTTGCTTTTCTTGTTCAGCTCTTTGTTTTTCTTGTTCTACAAGTTCTTCTGGTGTTGTAACTAGTTGTCCATCAGCAGTGAAAAAGCGTAACTTTTCTTGTTCAACTCCTAAATATAGCTCTAGCTGCTGACTCCACAACCAACCTTGAGCATTCGCTTCTATTGCTTGATATTTACCAGCTACTAAGACAAACCCAGCAAAGTCTAAATTCTGCGGATCAAACCAGAAATATTCGGGTGTGCGAAAAGTATCTTGATAAATCTGTTTCTTCAAGCCTTTGTCTGTTAAAGCTGTAGAATCTGATAACAGTTCGATAATTACATTGGGATACTTGCCATCTTCTTGCCAAAGTACCCAACTTTTACGGGGTTTGCGTTCAGTTCCTCGCACCACAAAAAAATCTGGGCCGCGAAAATCTTCTGATTTGCGCTGACGTGGACTGTAGTAAATTGTAATATTGCCGGATACATAGAAGTCATTGCGATCGCGCCACAATAACTCTAGACATTGGATCAGCAATGTCATTTGTAGACGATGTAAGTCAGATTCCAAAGGCGGTTCGTTACTGTATAAATCTCCTGGAGGAAATATTACATTATCTGGGGTAGCTAAATCTTGGGCAACAGACATGGCAATCACTGTCTCAGTGCTAATAAGTTTAGCGTAGCAGGGCAAATATCAAATTCTAAATATCTAAACCAACAACTGTTAATTCCGGTGGATACTCAACTGTAAATTGATAAGTTACCTCTCGTCTTTCTTGCGGTAGCAGAGTTAAATCCCATTCCAAAATCCCCATCTCTCCCAGTTGAATTTGCGGATGGCTGTGGGTGAGGCGGACTTTAATTTTTTCGTTGCGGCTAATTGGTAATTGTTCAGTAAGTATCAGATGAGTTTCTTCTTCCAGCAAGTTAGTAACTATCAGCCGATAACCATAAGTAATCCGGCGCTGGTTACTCATCAATTTTTTATCAACTATTCGCTCAAATAAGTCACGCTCAATTTTTAAGCCTTCATCAATTCCTAAATTAATTTTGAATTCTTGTCCTGGCGCAATATTATCTAGTTTTGTTGTTCCCACAAACATATTGTCGCGGAAAATATTGGCTTTGCCTGGTAATAAAGTTGCGTTGTTAGCACTATTTTTGACTATGGCTTGGAGATAAGCAAAGCTCACTAACCTCGGCATGGCAACATAATGGCAACTACTCAAATAATCATCTTGAAAAATTGTAGTTTTATGGGGTGAGCCATCATTAGGAATATTACCACCAGCACTGAGTTTAAAGGTGACTACACTTCCTGTTGTCGAGACTTCCGCATCAACAGTTTCAGCTTCTATAGATTTGTCTTGTACAACCTCATCTGCTTCTTCATCCATTTCCCGCGCCATACCAGCTGACTCTGATTGAGCCGCCATCATTGGCATTTGGGTGACTTTGCGCCGCATAAAATCTGTTGTATAGCTGGGAGTATTTATATACCAAGGTTGCAGTTTGGGGGGAATAGTACCTAAGCCCGGTTTAGCAGTAGAGAGGGTTAGAGCTACGCCCAGCCACTCTTCCCCTGTGCTTTGGGTAACTTCAGCTAAGTAAGTGAGATTCACAACATTGCTGGTACTGCTAAAACGCAAATCATAAAGCGGAGTCCAACTAGCGCGATGAACTACGTAAGATAGCTCTAACTCAAAGTCTCCCGCACCAGCAACTTCCACAGGCACAATTATGCTCAAGCTTTCTTTGGGGTGTGGCGTTTGGATTTTTTGTAATGAAGCGCGCAGTACTTGCAACTGCTTGTCTAATTCTTCCTGTTGAGTTTTGCACTCCCCAGAGGCGATCGCATATTCGCTATACTGGCTGCCAATAAAGTTGAGAAAATCTAGAGTTTCGCTGAGACTGAGGTTTTTCCGTGACAAACTCTGAGAGAAGGGTTCTTCTGTCTTTTCCCGTAAGCCGGCAATAAAACTAGATTGCAATGCTAAAGCGTCGATTTGAGCTTGTAGGTGGCGTTTTTCTGCCTCCAACTGCTCAATCTGTCTGGTTAATTGCGCCACCCGTTCGGTAATCGGTTCTGTAGTGTAAATGCGATCGCAACTCACTCCTAACAAGCGTACCCCTACCGTCCCTTTACCACCAACCCTCACAGAATCAGTTTCTAGCGTTACCGGCAGTGAGGTAACGACTAATTCCTGTTCTTCTCCTGTTAGAGAAACCATCCCCCGTCTTGTAACTAGGGCTTGATCGCTGTAAACTGTCACAGCTACAATCTGGCTTGCTACTATCTTGCGTAAAGAAGGCATTTCTGGGTTAACCACTGCCAGTTTTCCCCCATTTTGAATGATTCTGCTGCTTAATTGTTAATGGTTAAAGGTTCCACCGTCAAGTCATTAACAAATTGGGTGTTTGGTGTTTGGTATTTGTCCCAATTACCCATTACCCATTACCCATTCCCCAGTCCCCAGTCCCCAATCCCCAATCCCTAATTCTTCACCTCTTCCTCATCCTGAAGTTGCTCAAAGGTACCCCAAGAAAAAGAGGTATTTTGCTCGATAAAATTCTTAGCAGCATTGATCAGGTAATCATAATAGGTGCGAGCCACAATCGATAGCTGTTTCCCAGAAGGGTAAACTATGTACCAAGTGCGCTTAATCGGAAAGTGCTGTACATCCAAAATACTGAACTCTGAAGAGTCAGAAGTTAGGGTATGACGGGATAATACAGAAATTCCTAAGCCACCTGCGATCGCTTGTTTAATCGCTTCATTGCTGCCCAATTCTAATTTCACTTTCACTGTTAATTCATGCTGATCAAACAGGCTTTGGATAGCACGACGAGTTCCTGAACCTGGTTCTCGCATAATAAAAGCTTCTTGCGCTAGGCGTTCGATGGGAATATTTTTCTCTTTTGCCAGTGGATGATTAACTGGAGCAAAAACCACCAAGGGATTATCTAAAAATGGTTGGCAATTCACATCAATATTTTCTGGCACTTGGCTCATAATATACAAGTCATCCAGATTATTAATCATTCGCTCCAAAATCCGCTCATGGTTTGTTACTTGCAGCGAGATATCTATGCCCGGATAAAGTTGGCAAAAAGGCCCCAACAAACGCGGTATAAAATATTTTGCAGTTGTAATTACTGCTAATTTTAATTGACCTTGTTTTAGCCCTTTTAAGTCTGCTACTTTCATTTCAAATTGGGCTATGGTTTCAAAAATCTGCCGACAAGTAGCAAACAATTCTCGTCCTGCTTCGGTTAAATATAGGCGCTTACCAACCTGCTCAAATAAAGGCAATCCGACCGATTTTGTTAACTGCTTGATTTGCATGGAAACGGTAGGCTGGGTGAGGAACAATTCCTCAGCAGCACGAGTAAAACTACCGTGTCGTGCTGCCGCCTCGAACACCTTCAACTGGTGTAGCGTCGCTTGGTTCAAGGGTGATTCTCCTCTAAGAGCGATACAGAGATATTAATCTAGTATCACTGAACACTTGCATTAGCGATAGCATTGGTCACACAAAAATTCTGATTCATAAGTATAGACAATACTCTATGAATTCTATTACGAGATAGATCTTTTCCTATTATAGTGAAACAGTTATTATCAAAACAACAAAGCAAAGCGTAAGATGCCTTCCAGCTCTAGATGAATGCTGAATACTGAATCCTGAATGTGGATCTCCTACAATCCATAATTCCTAATTCATCATTCACCATTCATCATTCTTCTAATTCTTCTAAAACTTTGATAGGTAACTGAGCCAAATCTGGCAACTGCAGGCGTTCAATTTCGGCAACTTGCTCTTTAATATTAATGGGTAAGTTGATTGGTTGACGTTCTTCTATCCAGCAACTTGCTAATGGTAATGTCTGCTCTAATTCATCTAAAGGACGAGGAATTACCATAACTGCATTCAATTCCCCGATGCGTTCTGCCTCATACATTCCTGCTTCTACTGCTACTGCAACATTGGCTACGGAACCGCGAATAATGGCTGTACACAAACCTGCACCAATTTTTTCATAGGCTGCCAATTGTACATCAGCTGATTTCAGCATGGCATCGCAAGCTCCTACCATCGCTGGAAATCCTCGTGTTTCCACCAAACCCACTGCTTGGTTACTCAAACGACTGTAATTTCCATCCTCCATAATTTTACTGAGCTTGGAGGTAATGGGTAGCACTATCTCTAAATTTGGGTAAGGACGGGGAATAACTAAGCTAGAAACTAATTGACCAAACTGTTCCGCAGTTTGGATACCAGCTTCTACAGCCAATCGGACATCAGCAATCCCACCTCGGACAATTGCTGTACAATGACCACCACCAATTTTTTCATAGCCAACTAAATGAACCCCTGCTGATTTCAGCATCATATCGGCTG
The DNA here is from genome assembly GCF_025677855.1 of Tolypothrix sp. PCC 7601. Taxonomy (NCBI): domain Bacteria; kingdom Bacillati; phylum Cyanobacteriota; class Cyanophyceae; order Nostocales; family Tolypothrichaceae; genus Tolypothrix; species Tolypothrix sp. PCC 7601. The sequence continues at coordinate 3,944,994 of NZ_CP064879.1, read as the reverse complement.
TTCCCACGATCGCGGGAAAACTCAGCGTAGATACCATACCCAAAGCAGTATCCTTGAGGCTATCTCGACGGCGGGTGTCTTTAATAGTGCTAAGAGCTTTTTGATTAGATGTTTCCATGTGAAGTCTCCGGATACTCACAGAAAGGATAAAGGCTAAAGGCTAAAGGATGAAAATATATAATCATTTAACTCCTGAATTACCAGGAATTTCATCCTTCATACTTCAGATGACATCTTACAATTAACACTTATTCACTCTGCTCGTCCGAGATGGGTTCATTTAGAGATTGCCGATGGGGAAATAGTGTAACTAACAGTCTTTGAATACTCCCTGTACCATAAATCTGAGTGCCAAAAGTATTGGGGGATTCGGTAGCAGGTGGAGTTGATTGTGACTCTTGGCTGCTTTCTTGTGAGGCTTGTGCGGCTGCTTCTAGTTCAGGACTACCCAATGAGGGGTTTTCTTCTAGAACAGGAGATTCATTTGACAAATTATTAGCAGGCTGAGTTTCAGAACTGGATTGGTGTTGTAACTCCAGGTAAAATCCGCCGGAGAAAGTAGTAGAGGAGGTAGTTGTTTCCCCATTGCTACTTTGTTCCTTGTTCCTTCGCCTCCCAATCAAAGTTTTTTGTTCTCTCAACCCCTGCGTATTTGTAGAAGCATTACTTGCTGATGGTTCCGGTGTGATACCACCAATATGCCGACTACTATCTCCCAAAATTGAACCAGGCGGAACCACTTGTCCTGGTGCAACTGAACAGTTAAACACTGTAGTTGCGGAACCAATACAAGCATTTGTTCCGATTTTACCTTGACCAACCATGAGAAAACCGGCTCCCAAGTTTGCTCCTGCTTCTACTTCTAGGGTTCCTTCATCAATTTGCAGAATCGACCCCATGCCAATACAGACTCCTGGGCCTATGATGATTTTGCCGTTAACAGCCGCTTGTAGTATTACCCCTGGTGCAATTACTGCACTGGGATGAATAGTCACCTCGCCACTAATGTAAGAGTCAAAGTTGTTGCTGAGGCGCAGTGGCGGCACAGACATGGAAATTCTAACCTCGGAAGCCGGAAAATTAGGAAATGCGGAAGATAATGAGTTTAAAGGATGTAGTCTCCTAAAAAGTGGCTGACCACAAGCTACTTCATCCTTTATACTTTATCCTTCCTAGCTATGGGCGTTGGATAATGGTCTCCAGTACCCGACGCTTGGCTTTGGGGTCAATACCAATTAGGCGCACATATTCTCCTGCGTATTCAGCGAGGGCTGCTTCTATAGCTGCGATCGCATCTCTTTCAGAATTGGCTTGAATGGGGCCTGTGCTTGTCCAGGAACCGGTGCGGAAGCGTCTTTGGTCTACATGTTCAACGCTAATTTTATACCCAGCACCTAGTAATTGCCGTAGTTGATCGATGACTTCTCCACTCAAACGGGTGCTAGTTGCGGTGGCTGTAGCTGTAGCTGTGGCTGTAGGCGCACTGCTGGTAAAAGATTTTGTGCTGCTAGATGGATTAACCTGACCGTTGGGACGTTGGATAATGCTTTCTAATACCCGACGTTTAGCTTTGGGGTCAATACCAATTAACCGGACATACTCACCTTGATGGTTGCTGATACAATCTTCTAGAGCCGCAATCACTTCATTGGTAGAGGTAGAGTTAATAGGACTACAGCTTTGCCAAGAACCAGTCCGGAAGCGGCGCTCATCCACATGTTCTGTACCAATTTTGTAACCACCTGCTAACAGCTGACGGATTTGTTCTACTGTTTCTGTGTTTAGTCCGCCACCAGAACCGTTACCATTACCATTAGAGCTATAGCTGCCATTAGAAGCAGCCTTGGGAGCCTTAAATGCAGCAGCAGGCGCACCAACTGTGCCATCTGGACGTTGGATAATTGTTTCGAGAACGCGTCTTCTGCCGTTGTCGATGCCAAACAAGCGCACATACTCACCAGCATGATCTGCCAAACAAGCTTCTAATGCTGAGATGGCTTCACCAATGGATCTAGCATTGATAGGCTGACAGCTAGTCCAAGAACCCGTACGGAAACGTCTTTGGTCTACATGTTCTGTACCGATTTTGTATCCTTGCTGTAACAAATAGCGTACTTGCTCTATTGTTTCTGCACTTAAACTACCGCTTGCCACTTCACTACTCCTTTCTAGCTCTAAAACAGTAATGCCATTACCTGTAGAAGATTTTTTTATTTGATCCCGAATGGGTGTAATACATTTACTATCTGCAACGCACAAATATCCAGCTCGCAGTGCCTGATTAATTCCCACTACATGATGGGTGAATTCCTGATCCTGCGATTGGACATCTGGTAAACGGTCAGCTTGTTGCTGAGTAGTAATGATTGCTCCCGAAGGTACATATTTACCAGGGGGAATTTCTACATCTTGAATTAAAGCGTGCATCATCACGATGCAACCTGCACCCACCCTGGCATTAAATACCGTAGAGCGAAAGCCTATAAAAGAATTATCACCAACATAAGCAGGCCCGTGAATCAGGGCCATATGGGTAATAGAAGCATTTTTACCAATCCATACCGAGTATTCTTCTTGGTCATCACCAATTACTCGGCCTTGCTCCAACCCATGAATTACTACACCATCTTGAATATTAGTATTTTCACCAATGAAAAAAGGTGTACCTTCATCCGCTCTAATCGAAGTCCCCGGAGCAACGATTACGTTGGCACCTATTCGCACGTCTCCAATCACCTTGGAAAAAGAATGTACAAATGTGCTTTCATGGATTGTTGGCTCAGCTAAGTTCCTCGACCACGGGGTTGGGGGTGCCACCGTGCTGCTGACTGCCATTGCGAGATTCCTCCTAAAATTGTCAATTGTCAATTGTCAGTTGTCAGTTGTCATTTGTCCTTTGTCTTTTGTCTTTTGCCATAATTTTTGTGTTATGACCAATGACTAATGAACAGTAACTAATGACTAATGACCAATGACTAATGACTAACGGTATTGGTCTTTTTTGCTGTAAATGAGACGATCTTCAACATGAATAGTATCAATTATCGCCACCACTGCTGCATCTAACGGACGATTTTCGTTTCCAGGAACTTGACGAGCTGCGCTACCACGACTGAAAAGTACCCATTCGTCTACTCCTGCACCTACGATATCTGCTGCTACTTCGTATTTTTGCAGGAGGTTGCCTTCTTCATCTACTAATTGCAACAACAGTAGTTTCACACCTCGAAGACTTGGTTCTTTTTGCGTGCTAACTACTGTGCCCCGGACTTTAGCAATTTGCATTACAAATTATGGTCTTCTGCCGAAAGGACGAATGGCGTTGACATTTTCCCGGAACTGCTCTACATCCTCTGTATAACGAATTGGCAGGACATACTCTAAGTTTTCGTGAGGACGAGCAATGATATGGGTAGACAGTACTTGTCCGCCGTTAACTCGCTTCACAGATTCTACGCCTGCGGCAACGGAGGCTTGAACTTCGGAAACATCTCCCCGAACGATAACTGTGACGCGACCGCTACCAATTTTTTCGTAGCCTACTAAGGTAACGCGAGCTGCTTTCACCATCGCATCTGCGGCTTCTACTACTGCGGGAAAGCCCAGCGTTTCTACCATTCCTACTGCAATCGACATTAGTTTTAATCCTTAATGACAGTTTTTCACTCTGGACAACAAAAGCACTCAAGAAGGCAACCCCGTTAATCTATTTTCTTAATGGGTTTTTAAGTGCGGAACTGTTCTACGGCTTCTGTATACCGAATCGGTAATACATATTCGAGGTTTTCATGGGGACGGGCAATGATGTGAGTGGATACTACTTCCCCACCATTTACTCTTCTGGCTGCTTCTACCCCAGCTGCAACTGAGGCTTGCACTTCCGATACGTCTCCCCGCACAATTACTGTGACTCGTGCGCTACCAATTTTTTCATATCCTACTAATGTTACACGGGCGGCCTTCACCATCGCATCAGCAGCTTCTACTACTGCGGGGAAGCCCTTGGTCTCAATCATTCCAACTGCAATTGGCATCGCAGAACTCCTACAAAATTAATCCAATCAGTACTGAGCTTTGAAATTTTTGACGGGGAAGCTCATCTTGAGCTAAGAAAACACTTCCAAAATAAGCATAGGAAAGCTTGGCGTTCCTGGCAATATAAATCACTATAATAGTTTATAATAAAATTGTTTAAGAAAACTTAACAAAAATTAATGCTGTCATTTGGTTAATGAAATTTTACGGATTGCTAGAGCGCTCAAGTAAGCTTTATAATTTTTTAATTACATTTGTCAAACTTCTATTAATAAAGTTTTTAATTTATTCTCAAGAGATTTGACAAAAGCCTATAACCTTTGCCAGCATTGCCTTTGGTAGATTTATCTATTGTCTCCAAGCAAGAGGCTAAAAGGCAGATAAGTTTTACTAATAATACATATAAATTGAAAATGTAAAAGTAAGAATTCCCATACTACAAGTCAACTGTAGTTTAGGAATTAAATATTTTTATTCTGTTATATTCACTTTTGCTATCGATCTAATGTCAAGCTAATTAGAGAAAATATATTTAATAAAACTGGTTTTAAAACAAGGCATTCCATACTGAGTCGTCAAAGGAAATTTAAATGGATCATTTTCTCTACATTACAAGTTGGTTTGTGCCTTTTTATGGTTTAATAGGTGCTATTTTGACCTTGCCCTGGGCCATGGGAATTATTCGGCGAACAGGGCCAAGACCAGCAGCATACTTCAACTTGTTGACGACCATTGCCGCATTTATCCATAGCCTGTTGATATTTCAAAACATCTGGGATAAAGAGCCAGAAACAGTGATAATTAACTGGTTCAAAGTCGCAGATTTAGATTTATCCTTTGCCTTAGACATTTCCCCCGTCAGTGTTGGGGCAACGGTGCTGATTACAGGGTTAAGTTTCTTAGCACAAACTTATGCCCTAGGCTATATGGAAAAAGACTGGGCATTGGCGCGGTTTTTTGGGCTGATCGGATTTTTTGAGGCGGCGCTGAGTGGTTTAGCCATTAGTGATTCTCTATTTCTCAGCTATGCCTTGTTAGAAGTGCTGACGCTTTCCACATATTTGCTAGTGGGATTTTGGTATGCACAACCCTTAGTGGTGACCGCAGCGCGGGACGCATTTTGGACAAAAAGGGTCGGAGACTTGTTACTGCTGATGGGGGTAGTGACCCTTTCTTGCCTAGCTGGTAGTTTGAACTTTTCTGATTTATCTGAATGGGCGCAAACAGCTAGCTTAGATCCAGTCACTTCTGCGTTATTAGGATTAGCTTTAATTGCTGGGCCATCTGGTAAATGCGCTCAATTCCCCCTACATCTGTGGTTAGATGAAGCAATGGAAGGGCCTAACCCTGCTTCTATACTGCGGAACTCATTGGTGGTAGCAGGTGGTGCTTATGTGCTATACAAAATGCAGCCTTTGTTGGCACTGTCCCCAGTGGCTTTGAATGCCTTGGTAATTATGGGTACGGTGACAGCAATTGGGGCGACGTTAGTGTCCTTAGCGCAAATTGATATTAAGCGAGCACTATCTCATTCCACTAGTGCATACATGGGCTTGGTATTTTTGGCAATGGGTTTACAGCAAGGGGGTGTAGCCTTGATGTTGCTGTTAACTCATGCGATCGCAAAAGCTCTATTATTCATGAGTTCGGGTTCGATTATCTCTACTACCCACACCCAAAACCTTACAGAAATGGGTGGTTTATGGTCACGGATGCCGGCTACAACCACTGCTTTTGTTGTTGGTTCGGCAGGGATGGTGACACTGCTACCACTAGGCAGTTTTTGGGCAATGCTGGCTTGGGCAGATGGCTTTGTGAATATTAGCCCTTGGGTGATTGGTGTATTAGTAATAGTTAATGGCTTAACAGCACTCAATTTAACCAGAGTATTTAGATATATTTTCTGGGGTACACCGCAACAAAAAACCCGCCGTGCGCCTGAAGTGGGTTGGCAAATGGCATTCCCGATGGTGACCTTGATCATCTTGACTCTGTTATTACCCGTAATGCTACAGCAATGGTACTTACTTCCTAGTTGGGAAAGTATTAACTGGTATGTAGTAGCGATATTACTTTCCTCAACCTTAGTAGGGGTAGCAATCGGCTCGGTAATGTATCTAGACAAAGCATGGTCAAGGTCAAGAATCCTAGCATGGAGATTTATCCAAGACTTGTTGGGTTACGACTTCTACATCGACCAAGTGTATAAAGTCACCGTAGTCAGCGCTGTAGCCATCCTATCGAAAATTTCCGCATGGAGCGATCGCTATTTGATTGATGGCTTAGTCAACTTAGTTGGTTTTGCCGCCATCCTCAGCGGGCAAGGTTTAAAGTACAGCATTTCTGGACAATCCCAAGGTTATATGCTAACAATCCTCTTCGTTGTCAGCGTCTTGGGATTTTTCATTAGCTGGTCATTAGGGCTACTAGATAAGTTGCCTTTTTAGTCATTTGTCATTGGTCATTTGTCAATAGGCAATTATCATTGATCGCCTCTGCTTGCTCTTCCTCTCTGCCCTCCTTCCTCATATCCTTAACTAGTTCTGTGTATGCTGAGTGCGTTGATTTTAGTACCATTAATTGGTGCTGTTGTAATTAGCTTATGGCCACCGGGGATAAATGGTAAAAACTCCCGAGGGATAGCCTTGGTAGTTGCCAGTATCGCCTTTGTATGGTCGATAATTTTAGCAATTCAATTTAATCCTGGGCAGGTTAGTCAACAATTTGTAGAATTCTTACCTTGGGTAGATGCCTTAGGTTTAAATTATAATCTTGGGGTAGATGGCTTATCTTTACCTTTGCTAGTTTTGAACGGCTTGTTGACTTGCGTTGCCATCTACAGCAGTGATGAATCTCTGCAACGTCCAAGATTGTATTACTCATTAATACTGCTGTTAAGTGCTGGGGTAACTGGTGCTTTTATTGCCCAGGACTTACTATTATTCTTCCTGTTTTACGAAGTTGAACTCATACCCCTATATCTGTTGATTGCAATTTGGGGTGGTGAAAAACGGGGTTATGCAGCTACAAAATTCCTCATTTATACTGCTCTTTCTGGGATTTTGATTTTAGCCAGCTTCTTAGGAATGGTTTGGTTGAGTGGTGCGCCTAACTTTGCTCTCGGTTCTTTGAATGCCACGACTCTACCATTAGCAACGCAACTTTTGTTACTAGCCGGAATTTTAGTTGGTTTTGGCATTAAGATTCCTCTAGTTCCCTTCCATACATGGTTGCCAGATGCTCACGTAGAAGCTTCCACACCCATTTCTGTGCTACTGGCTGGGGTACTGTTAAAACTAGGAACTTATGGCTTACTGCGCTTTGGCATGAACTTATTGCCAGAAGCTTGGACTTATTTGGCTCCCTGGTTAGCGAGTTGGGCTGTAGTCAGTGTACTTTATGGTGCATCTTGTGCGATCGCCCAAAAAGACATGAAAAAAATGGTGGCATATAGTTCTATTGGACACATGGGCTATATTCTGTTAGGGGCGGCATCTGCGACACAGTTAAGTATTTTAGGCACTGTGATGCAGATGATCAGCCACGGCTTGATTTCTGCACTCCTGTTTTTGCTGGTAGGGATTGTCTATAAAAAAGCTGGTAGCCGCAACCTAGATGTTATCCGGGGGCTACTAAATCCAGAACGAGGTATGCCCGTAATTGGTAGCTTAATGGTTTTAGGAGTCATGGCTAGTGCGGGAATTCCAGGAATGATCGGGTTTATTTCCGAATTTGTCATCTTCCGTGGTAGTTTCCCGGCTTTTCCCGTGCAAACCTTGTTATGTATGATTGGTACAGGTTTGACTGCCGTGTACTTCTTAATCCTGGTAAATAAAGCCTTTTTTGGACGTTTATCCGAGCAAGTTGTCAATCTACCAAGGGTATATTGGAGCGATCGCCTACCATCGATAGTATTAGCTGTAGTGATTGTAATTTTTGGTATCCAACCCTCTTGGTTAGCACGCTGGACTGAACCAACAATCACAGCGATGGTGAATACACAAAACACCGTAGTCACCGTGGCTTTGGATCATCAAAGCAAAAATTAAAATACCAGATTGGGTTTGTAGTCAGGATGATGCCAGACTACAAACTCAATCATCTGTTTGGTAGGTGATGAATAATTAACAATTGATAAAGGCAGATAAAAACTACTTAATTTCCCCATTTTAATAAAAAATCAAGCTTGACCAAATCATATTTTAAATTACTAGGAGAAACTGCCAATGGTCACCATCAAAAAGAAACCTTATAACAACCCTTTAGGTGAATTTATCAAGCGTTTGCAAACAGGAGAAGCACTGCTGGCTGATAGCCCCCAGAACGTTTTAGAAGTGGTCGGCATTCTGAAAAGCTATGGCGTAGTTTTAGATGCTTACTCCAATAATCTCATCTACATTGCTGAACATCAATTTTTAGTATTTTTCCCCTTCTTTAAATACTTTAATGGGGAATTTAGTTGGCAAAAATTATTTCGTCATTGGTGGCATGACCGAATTAATTTTGAATATGCCGAATATTGTATGAAGTCCATGATGTGGCACGGTGGCGGTGGACTGGATACATATTTAGATACAAAAGAATTTCAAACAGCCGCCGAAGCGGTAATTGCTGCTAAATTTAAAAACAATCCTTTAGTTATGGTAATGCACCAACTGTTTCCCGATTTCTTAATTGAACAGTTGCGTGTTTCTGCATATTACAGTGGCTTGGGGCAATTTTGGCGGGTAATGGCTGATATCTTCCTGACTTTATCAGACCTATATGACCAAGGAAAAATCAAAACCATTCCCCAAGTTGTAGAACATATTAAAGCAGGCTTAGTTGCGGATGCTAGCAAGCCAATTACTTACGCCGTCAAAATTGATAATAAAGTTTATGAACTCCTGCCTAAGAAACTTGGTTTAACCTTCTTAGCAGATACAGCAATACCTTATGTAGAAGCTGTTTTCTTCCGGGGAACACCTTTTTCTGGCACAGTTACATATAATGCCCAAGCATATCAAATTCCGCCCGATCAATCGCGCTTTCAATATGGTGCATTATATGCAGATCCTTTACCCATTGGTAGCGCGGGCATTCCTCCCACTTTATTAATGCAGGATATGCGGCATTATTTACCAGAGTATTTGCATGAAGTATATCGCCGCAGTCGTCGCGGTGAAGATGATTTGCTAGTGCAAATTTGTATTACTTTCCAAAAGTCAATGTTCTGTGTAACTACAGCTACGATTTTGGGATTAATGCCTTATCCATTAGATAGCGAAGATCCATCAGAACAACAAGCTAATCAAGTTTATTTAGAAAAGTGGATGGAACGTTTCAAAACTTCTCGCTTGTTGGAAGTGAATAAATGAAAAACTCCACCCACTCGTGTGTGGAGTTTTTGGGCATAGGGCATAGGAAAAAGTTACTGTGTCCCGCCACAAACCCGAAGCAATGGGGTGAGTATCCCTGTTCATCGAATAAGGTTCGGATAAGACAAATCGATTGGCGTTTAAATCCTGTAGAGACGCGATGAATCGCGTCTCTACAAACCCAAAATCATGACGAAAAATGATTAACCGAACTGTATTGCTTGTTCATCGACAAGGAAATAAAGTTTCCCCTTGCTTTCAATAATTGAGGGATGGATTTTGTGCATTACGGCTTATATGATGTCTGTTCAAATGCCCGTCATTGCGAACACTTCGTTCTGTACCCTATGGGAAGGTGTTCTGCCAACGCAATGACATATTAAGCGTAATTTACCGGACATCATACTTATGCCTAACACACATTAAATAGTAATGAGATTCCAATTACCAATTACCAATTACCCATTACCTATTCGCCAAATATTGATACATTTGCCAACGCATATCCACTTCCGCTTGCGCTTGTTCTAGCAATTGTTTGGCAACTTCCGGCTTACTCTTGGTGAGCATTTTGAAGCGATTTTCTTGATACATGGATTGCTCTACCGATTGCTTCGGTGCTTTCATATCCAATTGCAAGGGATTTTTACCTTGTTTTTGCAACTCAGGATTATACCGATACAGCAACCACCTTCCAGATTCTATCAGAGATTTTTGGTGATTCATGCCTGTGGTCATGTTGATGCCGTGGGCGATGCAATGGCTGTAAGCAATAATCAAGGATGGGCCGTTGAAGGCTTCGGCTTCTAAAAATGCTCTTAGGGTATGTTCATCTCTAGCACCTAAAGCTACACTCGCTACGTAGACATTTCCGTAGGTCATGGCGATTAAGCCTAAGTCTTTTTTCGGCGCAGGCTTACCACTGGCGGCAAATTTGGCAACGGCGGCTTTGGGGGTGGCTTTTGATGATTGTCCGCCTGTGTTGGAATATACTTCTGTATCCATTACTAAGATATTCACATTGCGACCACTGGCTAAAACATGGTCGATACCGCCAAAGTCAATATCATACGCCCAGCCATCACCGCCGACAATCCAAACGCTTTTCCGCACTAGGTAATCTGCGATCGCTTTGAGATTTTGGATTTGGGCATGGGGCATGGGGCATTGGGCATTGGGCATTGAGAGATTCGGCTTTTGCAATAATTCATCTAGCTTTTGTTTGAGGATTTCTACTCGTTCCCGTTGTTCCCAAATGTCAGCTTCGGTGCTTTGTTTGGCATTGAGAATAGAGTCCACTAAATCACTGGGTATTCCCAATTCCCCATGACCCAATTTTTGCAGCAGTTCCGCCGCAAATTCCGCTTGCTTATCTAAAGAAAGGCGGAAACCATAACCAAACTCGGCATTATCTTCAAATAAGCTATTCGACCAAGCTGGGCCTCTTCCTTCAGCGTTTGTTGTCCAGGGTGTTGTGGGTAAATTTCCGCCGTAGATGGAAGAACAACCGGTAGCATTGGCAATGACAGAGCGATCGCCAAACAATTGGGTTAATAATTTTAAATAGGGTGTCTCGCCACAACCAGCACAAGCACCAGAAAATTCAAATAATGGTTCTTGCAGTTGTTGTTGGCGGATTTGGTTAAGTTTGAGTTGTCTGCGGTCGGGATTGGGCAAACTTAAAAAGAAATCCCAGTTTTTGCGTTCTTGTTCCCGCAAAGGTAACTGTTTTGCCATGTTAATGGCTTTTTTCAATGGCTCAGTTTTATTTTTGGCTGGGCAGACGTTTACACAAATAGCGCAGCCTGTACAATCTTCTGGGGCTACCTGAATGGTAAATTTTTGATTGGCAAAGTCTCTATCTTTGGCATCAACTGACTTAAAGCTGGGCGGTGCATTCAGTAATTCACTTGGTTGATAAGCTTTAGCACGGATGGCGCTGTGAGGACAAACCATCACACATTTACCGCATTGAACGCAGACATCCTCATCCCATACCGGAATTTCTTGAGCAACGTTGCGCTTTTCCCACTTGGTTGTACCTGTGGGGAATGTACCATCAGGGGGTAGGGTGCTGACAGGTAAATCATCGCCTTCCCAAACCATAATTTTACCTAAAACTTCCCGCACAAATTCTGGGGCTTGGTCGAGTAATGAGGAATTTTCGCTTGGGGATTGGGGATAGTGAATTGTTTGGGGGATGTCTACCTTATGCAAGTTAGCCAGGGTATTATCTACGGCTTGCAGATTCATGCGGACAACTTCTGCACCTTTTTTACCGTAGGTTTTCTCAATTGCTTGTTTGATTTTGGTAATTGCTTCTTCCTGTGGTAAAACATTGGCTAAGGCAAAGAAGCACACCTGCATAATGGTGTTAATTCTCCCACCCATGCCGCTATTACGAGCAACTTGGTTAGCATTAATAACATATAACTTCAGGTGCTTATCGATTATTTGCTGTTGCACCTTCACAGGTAAATGTTGCCAAACAGTATCCGCATCGTATGGGCTATTCACTAAAATAGTCGCCCCAGGAATCGCTGCTTTGAGAATGTCAATGTTTTCTAAAAATCCCCAGTGGTGACAACCAATAAAGTTGGCTTTGTCGATGAGGTAAGTTGACCGAATCGGCTGGAGGCCAAAGCGCAGGTGAGAAACCGTCATCGAACCGGATTTTTTGGAGTCGTAGACAAAGTAGCCTTGGGCGTAATTGTCGGTTTCTTCCCCAATAATTTTAATTGAGTTTTTGTTTGCCCCCACTGTACCATCGGAGCCTAAGCCGTAAAACATCGCCCGCACTACATTATCGGGTTCCGTGGAGAAGTTCGGGTCAAAGCTTAGGGATGTATGGCTAACATCATCATTAATCCCAATAGTAAAGTGATTTTTCGGCGTAGGTAAGGCCAGGTTATCAAAAACGCCCTTCACCATCGCCGGGGTGAATTCTTTTGAGGATAAACCGTAGCGACCACCAACTATTTTAGGGGATGAGGGAGATGAGGGAGATGAGGGAGATGAGGGAGATGAGGGAGATGAGGCTTTTCCTGTTTCCCAGACTTCATGAATGGCGGTTACTACATCTAAATAAAGTGGTTCGCCGGCGCTACCGGGTTCTTTGGTGCGATCAAGAACTGCGATCGCTTGTACAGTATTAGGTAATGCTGCGATAAATCTTTCGACATCAAAGGGGCGGAAGAGTCTAACTTTGACGACACCAACTTTTTCGCCTTGCTTGTTGAGGTAATCTACGGTTTCATGGACTGTTTCGCAACCAGAACCCATAATTACAATTACGCGTTCGGCATCCGGTGCGCCATGATATTCATAGATTTGATAATACCTGCCAGTGCGATCGCCAAATTCATCCATGAGGCGCTGGACAATGGCGGGAGTGGCGCTGTAGTAAGGGTTAGCACCTTCACGGGCTTGGAAGTAGATATCGGGGTTTTGGGCTGTACCGCGCAATACTGGACGGTCGGGGGTGAGGGCGCGATCGCGGTGGGCTAATATGAGATTGTCATCGATGAGCGATCGTAAATCATCATCAGCAAGTAGTTTTACTTTCTGCACTTCATGGGAGGTGCGGAAACCATCGAAGAAGTGCATAAACGGGACTCGCGACTCTAAAGTTGCAGCATAGGCGATGAGGGCAAAATCCAGATTTTCCTGTACAGAAGCCGAACATAGCAGCGCAAAGCCTGTAGCCCGGGCTGCCATTACATCACTATGATCGCCGAAAATAGATAAAGCATGGGTAGCTAAAGAACGTGCTGCAACGTGAATTGTTGTACTGGTTAATTCCCCAGCAATTTTGTAGAGATTGGGAATCATTAGCAATAATCCCTGAGATGCAGTGAAAGTGGTACTCAGGGAACCTGTTTGCAACGCCCCATGTACCGCACCAGCTGCGCCGCCTTCACTTTGCATTTGCACTACGCTGGGAACTGTACCCCAGAGGTTAGGGCGATTTTCTGCCGCCCAAGCATCCGCCCATTCACCCATTGTTGAAGAGGGGGTGATGGGATAAATGGCAATTACTTCATTTAATTTGTAAGCAATCCGGGAAACAGCCTCATTCCCGTCAATAGTAGCAAAGGTTTTGTTCATCATTTACTCCTGCCTTGTCAGCCAGATGCGAAAATATCCACATTGCTCAGTAGAAGGGCATAATTAAACGTCAAGAGTCCATAATTTGGACTCTTTTTTCCAGTCATTGCCAACTAGGTTTTATTTATAACTGCCTGCTACTAAAAATTAGGAAATGTAGGAATAGATGAATTAGAGTGAGCCAATCCCAGGCAATAGTATTTCTCAATATTCTCTTTTAAAGAACTGTCTTCTGCTCAAGTTAAAATTACAATTTATGGGCAGATTTTAGCTCTATGTTTGTCTCTAATTCCTTATGATTATCTCATAAGGTTTCTATACATATATAAATATATTAATTTTGTACTCAATACCAACTCAACCTCTAGATTATGGATTTCAGGCGAAACATTAATGTTTTGGGGGTAGAGGTTCGGGAATTCATTATTCAATAATCTTCAGCAGATTACCTAATTTATGAGATTTGTTTGTACATTTTATAGCAATTATAAATTATGATTTTGTACTCATAACTTCAATCATCATATTTAGTATGAAATTTATACGCTTATGAATGCTTACAAAATGGACAATCGCATATTTGTCTTTTGAATATTTAAGAGATGATTGATAGAGTAGTGGCATGGCAAGCCTTAAATGTTGCATTAAAAATCAATTTTATCCGCACGGCAGTTGCTTCTCCCAAGGGGAGACGCTACGCGTAGCTTGCTTCCCCGTAGGGGTACAAGTCGGGAAACCGCAAGGGCGCACTGCCTTGTTTATCTGCGTACCCTGCGGGAAGCCGCTTTGCGTCTACATCTGCGGTTAATTTTTTCCAATCTAATGCACTATTTTAGCCTTGCCACGCCAGTAGGGTGCGTTAAAAAGATGTTGCCCTGCTCATAGCCTTGCCAGCAGTAGTTTAGATGGCACGATGATGCTTCACTTCCAGAAACAGGAGAACTGAGGAAATTACTGAAATCTCAGCAACTTTATGAAGGTATAGATATAACAGATGTGGTTCATCTCACAAAAGTACAAATCAAAACTTTAAAAAGTTGAGGAGCAAAAAAGATGAATAGAAAACTACAAAATGCTTTGATTGGGATTACCACTTATGGGCGCAAAGACGCATCACCATTTTCTTTGCCAAGTACTTACATAGATGCTGTCCGTGCCGCAGGTGGTACTCCCATCTTATTACCACCAGGAGAAACCGATCCTGCCAGGCTTTTAGAACCGCTAGATGGATTGATTATTTCTGGTGGTGGAGATATTCACCCCTTACACTACAACGGCTGTGACCACCCTAGCATTTATTCTGTAGATAGCGATCGCGATACCTTTGAACTGCAACTAGCTCAGTTAGCCCTGGAGTATCATTTACCTGTGTTGGGTATTTGTCGGGGTTTGCAAATTCTCATTGTCGCTTCTGGTGGTACTCTAATTCCCCATTTACCAGAGGTATACGGTACTTCAGTCTTACATCGCCTAGATCCGGCACCTGGAAGGCGTTTATCAACAGAACACATGGTAAAAATTAGTCCAGACAGCCGTTTAGCTGATTGTGTCAAAAATACTCATATTTCTGTAGTTTCTTGGCACCACCAAGCAGTACACCAAGTTCCCCCAGGATGGCGTGTTGTTGCCCATGCTTTAGAAGATGAGGTGATTGAAGCTGTGGAACACGAACATCATCCTTGGGCTATTGGCGTGCAATGGCATCCAGAACTTTCAGCTAACGATCCCAATCATCAAAGAATTTTTCAGGCTTTTATTCAAGCAACCTATACTAAACAACGGTTATTAATAGCTTGAATTATTATTCAATGCTGAGTTTATAAAATAATATAGAGGCAGTGTGGCTTGCTGTAAGCTACCGCAAATTATACAAAAAGAAACAAGAAAGCATAGACAGATGGGTAGCGTGTGTTACGGCTATGAAAGTATTTGGAACACAGAGACAATGAAATTTAGCCGTAACGCACGAAAAGCTTTGTGCTGACATTATATCGCTAACGCATCCTACTGGACTGACACGCCTGAAATAGTGCATAAAAAAACTCTTGTAGGATGGGCTTCTAGCCCGTCCTGGGCGGACAAAATGTCTACCCCACAAGAAAAATTATTGCATAAAATTAGCTGTGTCAGTCCACTACTAATGCTCTGCGACTTTATATTAAGCTGAACTGTAGCGAATAACATTAATGTTAGCTAACTACAAATTTATTAAAATTTGCTACTGTTACAATAATTACTTTAAATTTTCTTAAGATGAGCTATTTTTCCTTTATTAGCAAGTTTATAAAAGATTTGTTGTTGATAACTCTAGTATTCAAATTATTTTAGCTACTTACTTCCATATACTAGCCACTTTATAATAGATAGGTTACAATACATAGCCCCTAAGATGTATTGACAATTAATTTTTTTTAAGCATTCATATTGCATAATTTGAAAAAAAGTTATAAATTATTAAGTTATAGGGGAATAAAAGAATTTTTAGTGTCAAAAACTAAATCCTAGCTAAGTAAAAATACCTTAACTATTTGAAACTCTAAGGAAATATTTAACAGTGTTAGCAATATATTTTTGTTTGAGATATCAAGCATTCCAGGCTTAAAAGTCGATTTGCGAGCAAGCTAAAATATATTTTGCGTAACTGGTTTTAAAGTAATATCATTTTTTAAGGTGAGAGATAAATATTTCTCTTTCACCAAGATGCTTATTGCTTAAAAGCAAATTAACTGCCAATTAAGCAGCATAATAACTGGCAGTTATAGACAGCTTTTGTAGAGTTAATCATTTATTCCCAGATTGCATTTGCTATCCAAAAAATCGTCTTTGTTATGATCGGGATAGCAAAGTCCATACATGAAAACGAACGCATCTACCACAAATTTACAAATCTAGTGGAGTTATTCTGGCGATGCAAATAAACGAATTGGTAATAGCTGAAAATATAGAAGAACAAGCTTGGCAAGCATTAGAAAAGTCGATTCTCTATTATCAAGGTCGTCCTATTGGGACATTGGCCGCATACGATCCTTCTGTAGAGGCGCTGAATTACGACCAATGTTTTATTCGCGATTTTGTCTCATCGGCTTTAATTTTTCTGCTCAAGGGTAAACCAGAAATTGTCCGCAATTTTCTGGAAGAAACCTTAAAGTTACAGCCTAAAGAAAGAGCATTAGATGCATATAAGCCGGGAAGAGGTTTAATTCCTGCTAGTTTTAAAGTTGTATCGATTAATGGCGAAGAATATTTAGAAGCTGATTTTGGCGAACACGCGATCGCTAGAGTCACACCTGTAGATTCTTGTCTGTGGTGGATTCTGTTATTGCGTGCTTATGTCGTCGCTACCAAAGAGTATTCGCTAGCTTATCAGCCTGAATTCCAAACTGGGATTAGGTTAATTATGGAAATTTGCTTGGCGAATCGATTTGATATGTACCCAACGCTATTAGTTCCAGATGGCGCTTGTATGATTGACCGACGCTTGGGTATATATGGTCATCCTCTAGAAATTCAAGTATTATTTTATGCGGCTCTGCGTGCTGCGCGTGAGTTATTAATTTGCGATGGTAACCAAGATGTTGTCGCCGCAATTGATAATCGCTTACCTCTTTTATGTGCTCATATTCGTCAGCATTATTGGATAGATATTAATCGACTCAATGCGATTTACCGCTTTAAGAGTGAAGAATATGGCAAAGGAGCAGTAAATTTATTCAATATATATGTAGATTCTCTTCCATATTATGAATTAGACAAATGGTTACCAAGAAAAGGCGGTTATTTAGCTGGGAATGTTGGCCCATCACAACTAGATACTCGCTTCTTTTCACTTGGTAATTTGATGGCGATTATTTCTGACCTTGCTACTGAAGAACAGTCGCAAGCGATTATGACTCTGATTGAAGAAAGATGGGAAGATTTAGTAGGAGATATGCCTATGAAAATTTGCTTCCCAGCTTTGGAACATGAAGAGTATAGAATTGTTACTGGTTGCGATCCAAAAAATATCCCTTGGTCATATCATAATGCTGGTAGCTGGCCTGTATTGATGTGGATGTTAGCGGCTGCTGCTGTGAAAACTCACAAAACAGGTTTAGTGAGAAAAGCAATTGAAATTGCCCAAACACGTCTAGTTGAAGATGAATGGCCAGAATATTACGATGGTAAGAAAGGGAGATTAATTGGTAAACAAGCGAGAAAATATCAAACTTGGTCAATTGCTGGATTTTTATTAGCAAAAGAACTAATAGCGAATCCCAGTTCTTTAAAATTGGTGAGTTTTGATGAATTATCACCAGAAGCAGTTTCTCGAGCTTGTGAGTTTGAAATTAGCAGTGTAGATCCATACCTATCACACTAGAAATACCTAGCAATACATAATTATAGCTATACAAAAAATTCCGCCTAACATAGGTGGATTTTTTTTGTGCATTACATCTATTAATGACAGGACTTACGCAACTGGTACACCAATCTTTTGGTTTAAGAGTCAACAGTCAAGGGTCAAGGGTCAAAAATTCAGGTTTTTTGGACTTTGGACTTTTGACTCTTGATAGCCTCAACGAAAAAAATGTGACACTTGCGTAAGTCCTAAATGAATTAAACATCATCAATTGTTGTAGGGTGTGTTGTCGCGTAGCGCAACGCACAATCAATTAATAATTCATGCAAGATACTTTACTTCCATAAATAATATTCTCCAAAAAATTTTGTAGTGAAAACAGCTTTTATATTTTTCTCAATTGTTCTCCGTGATAGATTCAATAATATGTCATAAAACCAAATGAATTAACTGAAAAACTTGGGCTATCCTGAAAGAATATATGAAGAAATATAGTGCTGAGAAGGTGTGATAAATACTCTGCAACTATATCTCTGTATCTATTCCTAAGTAAAAAGCATTAAAGCTGCAGTACTCAATAAAAGTATTATCTATTGCCAACATCCAAGCAAAATGGAGAGTTTATTGCTATGGAAAAAGATAAATTATTTACATTTGATGATATAGAGAAGCAGGCGTGGGAACTACTAGAAAATTCAATTCTCTATTATCAAGGTCGTCCTGTCGGTACAATAGCTGCAAGAGATCAATCATTAACAGAATTGAATTATGACCATTGCTTTGTGCGAGATTTCGTCTCTTCAGCCATACTGTTTCTGATTAAAGGTAGATATGATATTGTCCAAAATTTTTTGGAAGAGACTTTAAAATTACAACCTACACAAAATCAATTAAATGCATATACCCCTGGACGGGGTTTAATACCAGCTAGCTTTAAAGTTATCTCAGAAAATGGACAAGAAACGTTAGAAGCAGATTTTGGCGAACAGGCGATCGCACGAGTGACACCAGTTGATTCTTGTCTCTGGTGGATTCTGATTTTATATGCTTATGTCAAAGCTACAAAGGATATAAAATTTGCTTTGCAGCCGCAATTTCAAAAGGGAATCATGTTAATTATGGAACTTTGTTTAGCGACGCGATTTGATATGTACCCAACGCTATTAGTTCCAGATGGTTCTTGTATGATTCATAGGCGGTTAGGTATTTATGGTTATCCTTTAGAAATTCAAGTTTTATTTTATGCAGCTTTACGGGCGGCGCGCAAGCTATTAATTTGTGCAGGTGATGAAGAAATTGTGACTGGTATTAATAACCGCTTACCTTTATTACGAGAGCATATTCGCAATCATTATTGGATAGATATACCTCGTCTAAATATAATTTATCGTTTTAAAGGTGAAGAATATGGACAGACAGCAGTGAATCAATTTAATATCTATGCAGATTCAATTGCTTATATTAATTTAGCTCTTTGGTTACCAAAAACTGGCGGTTATTTAGCAGGAAATGTTGGGCCTTCGCAGCTAGATACACGCTTCTTTGCACTAGGAAATTTGATGGCGGTGATTTCTTCTTTAGCAAGCGATCGCCAATCGCAAGCCATTATGAATCTAATTGAAGAACAATGGCAAGACCTAGTGGGAGAAATGCCGATGAAAATCTGCTTTCCGGCTGTCGAAAAAGAAGAATACAGGATTTTTACTGGTTGTGACCCTAAAAATATACCTTGGTCGTATCATAATGGAGGCAGCTGGCCTGTCTTATTGTGGTTTTTAACTGCTGCTGCTCAAAAAACAGGTAGAACCAATCTTGCTCAAAAAGCGATCGCACTTGCCGAAACACGCTTGAATGCAGATGAATGGCCAGAATATTATGATGGCACTAGGGGTTTATTAATTGGTAAAGAAGCGAGAAGATATCAAACTTGGACAATTACCGGATTTTTATTAGCCAAAGAATTGATGAGAAACCCTGAAAATTTAGGTTTGATTAGTTTTGGTGAATTAGATTTAAGTGATGCTTCCCAAGTTTGTGATTTGTAAGTTGAAATTACTGAACTTTATAAATACAAGCTGACAATTTGCTTCATCACTTGCATCACGTCGTACAGTTCATTTTTCTGAGGATTAGACAGAGTAAATTTATTGGATAACGCATACAGACGTTGCTGCTGATTCAGCTTGATAAAAAGATAGTCTTCCCCAGTTGTGACCATACCAAAAATTGGTCTTTCTAAATTAGGATTTGCCATTATGTAAGTTAAGGTTTGAGGAAGAGCCTGCATGACACTAAAACCAAAACGTTTTGATTCAATCAATACGACCCAGAATCTATTTTGAACTATTAAAGCGTCAATAAATCCTTCTAAGATAATTTCTTCATCATCGCCGCTTGGAAGTTCAACCTTCACTAACTCCTCACTTTTAATTTTAAAAGGCGGATCGCATAAACCCATTAATTCTAAAAGCGGAGATAGCATAATAATATTGACAGTACCTTCCGTAATAGCACCATCTGCTGCATAATAAAGATAACGACTCTTGAGCCGATTTAAAGAGGCTTTTTCATTATCAGTAAGTTCGGGTAAATTCTCAAACCATTCTGGAAAAAAATCAGGCGTAGTAGTTTGAGTTAAATGGAACTTATTGTGTACTTCATTCAGGTTAGTAATTGCTTTGCTGATGCCAAGTGTTTTGACCATATTTGATTAAATAGTGCTATTTTTTTAAATTTATAGCCTGAGTATAATTAAAATTCTCTAGATTATAAAATCTAACATTTTAAAGATTTCCATGACAAATGCTCGTCAAATAGCTTTTCTTGCCCTGCGAGATGTTCACAAAGGGGCTTATGCTGATTTTGCTTTAGATAAAGTACTGCAAAAATTTAAATTACAAGATACAGATCGCCGTTTAGTTACAGAATTAGTTTATGGTAGCGTCAGGCGACAACGCACCCTTGATGCGTTAATTGACCAATTCGCAAAAAAGAAATCTCACCAACAACCCAAAGAACTTCGCACTATCCTGCATCTTGGCTTATATCAACTGTGCTATCAAGAACGGATTCCGGCTTCTGCGGCTGTGAATACAACTGTGCAACTAGCTAAAGAAAACGGCTTTGCGGGATTGACGGGTTTTGTAAATGGTCTATTGCGGCAATATATTAGACAAGCTGAGGGAGATGAGGGAGATAAGGGAGATGAGGGAGAAAAATTTATCTCATCCTCCTCATCTGCTTCCCGTATTCCTTTGCAACTTCCAGACAATCCTGGGGAACGCTTGGGTATTTTGCACAGCTTTCCTGACTGGATTATTCAAGTGTGGTTGGAACAACTGAGTATTGCCGAGACAGAACAGTTGTGTGAATGGATGAACCAATCACCCACAATTGATTTGCGAATTAACCCACTTCGCTGTTCTATTGAGGAGGTGGAAGCGGCGTTGCAATCGGCTGATATTTTAGTCAGGCGGATACCCCACCTACCCCAAGCTTTAAGATTGATTAGTAATAGTGGGCCGATTCAAAATTTACCTGGTTTCCGTGAAGGTTGGTGGGTTGTCCAAGATAGTAGCGCGCAATTGGTGAGTCATTTACTCGATCCGCAACCAGGGGAAGTGGTGATTGATGCTTGTGCTGCACCAGGCGGGAAAACTACCCACATTGCTGAATTGATGGGGGATAAAGGGAAAATTTGGGCTTGCGATCGCACTGCTTCTCGGCTCAAAAAATTGCAAGAAAATACCAAACGCTTGAATTTGCAATCTATTGAAATTTGTACTGGTGACAGTCGTGAATTTTTACAGTTTCAAAATACAGGCGATCGCGTATTATTAGATGCGCCATGTTCGGGTTTGGGAACTCTCCACCGTCATGCTGATGCACGTTGGCGACAAACACCTGAAACTGTGCAAGAACTTTCCCAACTGCAAACAGAACTTTTATCCCATACTGCTACTTTTGTAAAATCTGGCGGTGTCCTTGTCTACGCTACCTGTACCCTACATCCTTTAGAAAATGAGGCTGTAATTAGCCAATTTTTGGCTAATTCTCCTGATTGGCAAATCGAACCGCCTCAGAAAGATTCACCTGCTTTCGCCTATTCCACCCCTGAAGGTTGGTGTAAAGTCTGGCCCCATCGCCAAGACATGGATGGTTTTTTTATGGTGCGCTTAAGAAAAACTAATAATTCCGAGTGAACACTGTTTGTGATTGTACTATTTAATCGAGGTTGAAATCTCCCAGAGGATGCAGCATGGTTACTGATTCCAATGTGAAAAACTTAGTGAAAATCCTGATCGGGGCAGCTTGGATAGATGGTAAAATCCAACCTGAAGAACGCCAATATTTGCGCGAAATCGCCCAAGCTAAAGGTGTAGCCACCGATCCAGAGATTAAGCCTTGGCTGTACGAATTAGTTCCTGTACAACCAAATGAATGCTATACCTGGGTACAAGAATATTTAGGCGATCATCCTAGCTTAGAAGATTACGAAAGTTTGATTGAAGCTATCAGTGGCCTAATTTATAGTGACGGGGATGTGGCGACTGAAGAAGCAAGACTCCTGACTAAATTACAGGAGTTAGGCAAAGCCAGTGAGTCACATCCATCAGCCTACAATGCTTTACTCAAACAAATTCAAAAGCTCTATCGCCGTTGGGTTGATGTGCAAAATTAAGAGAGATTTATGATTTTTGGTTTAAGCAGACGCGATATCTCGCGCCTGACCATGTTTTTTAAATTTCGTAATTTAACTCAGCACTCATCAGTACTTATGACTTCGGTTCACCCAGTCCCGGAGTTTCTTCTTTTTCTACCTTGGGTACAAAGTCAGGACGTTCTTTGCTTTCCCAACCTGGTGGACGCTTAGAGTTATACCAGGCGATAGAACCAATGGTAACAGCGGCAATAAAACCAAATACATATACAAATGTAAAAGCAAAAGGAAAATGAGGCCCATCTGCTATTGGTGCGGCTGTTTGCATGAATATAAGCATGAGTATATTCTCCTAATGTAGGTAACACTGCTTAACACACTATAAAACGAGCGTATCACCTAACATCCCTCTGTAGTTTGAACCCAGCAATTTTAAATTTTAGATTTTAGATTTTGGATTTTAAATTTAAGGGTCAATAAGGTTTAGCTAAGGATAATTCTAGATTTAGCAAATGTTGACTGCTGACGGTTAACAGTCAACAGTCAACGAACAACAGATAACCCCCTTTATTGCGAGGAAGATGGTCTCAGTCTCTCCCGCCAGGTAGGGGTCGAATTGGAGGAACCAGATGAGCCACTACCAGAGGATGAAGCAGAACTCCGAGATCTCCGAGGTGAGGAAGGTTGAGATTCTACACTCCTGCGCCGACGGGGACGAGATTCTGAAGATGAATCGCTGCTGCTAGCTTCTGTGCTACGATAGCGCCGCCGTCTGCTAGAGGACGGGGTGTCATCATTTTGTTGTTGATAACTCCTGCGCCGCCTTCTTGGGGTTTCATCTTGTTGTTGCTGGTCTTCTTGAGAATATCTCCGCCTTCTAGATGGGCGTTCCTCATTATTAGAGTTATCCTCATCTTCATCATTAGAAGGAACAGCTTTATTAACAATGCTTTTGGGCTTGAGGCGCTCGGCTTTAATCGTCCCCTTACGACCATCTAATTTTGGCCTTGGGGGAAACTTTTCGACCGGCATATCTTTAACGGCTTGTTCCATAAATTCATGCCAGGTATAAGCAGCGCTACCGCTACTACCCCAAGTCGGGCGGTTATCATCGTTACCTAGCCAAACTCCGGTTACGATTTGGGGAATGTAACCAATAAACCACAAATCCCGGGCTTCGTCAGATGTACCAGTCTTACCTGCTACAGGTCGATTATCTAATTGCGCTGCTGCACCAGTCCCTTCTTGCACAACATTACGTAGCATCCAGGTCATAATCGCAGCACTATCAGCATCCAGCGCCCGCTTGGAGGAAAAATCAGATGACCAAATTACTTGCCCTTGGCGGTTGAGGATACGGCGAATACCGTGGGCTTCGGTGTGTAAACCTTGAGTGGCAAAGCTACCGTAAGCGCTAGTTAATTCCAGCAAATTTACTTCATTTGAGCCAAGGGCTAAAGAATAAGTAGGCTTAAGTTCAGATTTAATGCCCATATCTTTAGCTAGCTTAATTGTTGGCTCAAATCCCACATCAATTAACACCTTCACCGCAATAATATTAATGGAACGGGTGAGGGCATCACGCATATTCATCCAGCCACGGAAGTTTTCGCTGTAGTTTTTGGGTTCATAACCATCTACAACAAAGGGTGCATCTAAATAGCTATCGTAGGGACTCTTACCACTAGCGATCGCAGTCGCATAAACAAAGCCTTTAAATGTTGAGCCTGGTTGACGCTGGGCTTGCGTAACGCGATTAAATTGGTTTTTTCCAAAATCTTTACCCCCCACCATCGCTTGAATTTCGCCGTTGCGGGGGTCAATAGCGACCATTGCTGCTTGTTTAAAGTTTTCCCAGCGTCCTTGATTTCTTAAGGTTTTCGCAACTGCTTCTTCGGCAAATTTCTGCCAAGTTGGGTTTAAAGTGGTTTCAACAACTAACCCCCCACCTGCTAAAACATCAGGGGAAACGTATTTGGGTAATTCTTTTTGAATATAGGTAGTAAAGTAGGGTGATTCTACTTGCAGTCGCTTGGGGAAACTACTGTTCACAACTAGCGGTTCTTTAACTGCGGCTTCCCTTTGGGCAGCAGTAATGATGCCATCTTCCTGCATCCGCTGCAATACTAAATTCCGCCTGGCTTTTGCAGCTTCAGGATTTTTATCTGGGGCGTAGAGGCTGGGTGCTGGTGCTAATCCGGCAATGGTAGCCATTTCCGGTAGGGTCAATTGGTCTACGGTTTTACTAAAATATACCCATGCCGCATCCGCTACACCATAAGCACCAGATCCCAAATACACCAAATTTAAGTAACGCTCAAGAATCTGGTCTTTGCTCAATTCATTTTCCATCTTTTGTGCCAGACGGACTTCTTTGAGCTTACGCCAAATAGTTTTTTCTTGTTTGAGGAAGAGAATACGCGCTAGCTGTTGGGTGATGGTGCTACCACCTTCCACAACATCTTGCGATCGCAAATTATTCCAAACTGCTCTAATTATTCCTTGAGCATCAACGCCATTATGTTGCCTAAATCGCCTGTCTTCGGAAGCGATAAAAGCTTTTTTGAAATTATCTGGTATTTGCTCCAGTCTCAGTTGTTCTCTGGCTGCTTCACCTTGCTGTTGTAAAATTGTCCCGTCGGCAGCTTTAATGGTTAATGTCTGCTCGCGGATCACAGCGTTTAATTCCGATTTATCTGGCAAGGTGCGATCGATTGTCCCGATGCCGTAGCTAATCGCTATCACACTACCACCTACACCCAAACTAGCCCAGAACCAGAGGCGACGATAAAAAGGTTTATCGCGGCTGGAAAGTTTGGCAACGATCCCAGATGAGATGTTTTGCATCTGGCTCAGTACCGGTTTTAACTTGTCCAGCTTGGTTGATGGTAAGTTCTCATTTGCAGATTCTTCGTTCTCGAGATGATTACCAGGCGACAATCGCGGCTTCTCCTTGTCAGATGCACTGAAATCGGGTGATCTTTGCTTGAACCAGGAGGTTAGTTTCCCCACGTTAGTTCCTCAGCTCAAATGTAGTTGTCACCTAACCACCAGCCAAAAATCACGGGGTTAGCGTACCACTTTCGTGTTAGTATAATATCCCATAAATAAAGAACTAAATTAAGTCAAATATGATGACTTTTTAGAATTCTTTAAATACGATCCCGTAAAGATTAGTACAGAATTCTCATCAATTATTCGGACTCAGCAGACCGTGGACTTAGCGGAAAAATATACCGCATGGTATAGGTATAAAGACCAGATAACTAGTATGGATGAAACTGCTGAGATTGCTATGGGTGTAGGTGCAGCTATCGCTCTAGGTAGTAATATCGGGGATTCGCGGTTGATTTTAGATGCAGCGATCGCCACCTTAGCCAAAACACCAGGGATTTTTATTGAAGCCCAGTCTCATTGGTATATAACTAAAGCCGTAGGCCCGCCACAACCAGATTATTTAAACGGCTGTGCAATATTGCGAATATTCATGTTACCGCATCTATTATTAGAAACATTATTAGCAATTGAACAGAAATTTGGACGTGTTCGTCAACAGAGGTGGGGCCCCCGCACCCTAGATTTAGATTTACTGTTGTATGATGATTTGATTTTACATACACCAAATTTGCAAATTCCCCATCCCCGGATGCGGGAGCGGGCTTTTGTACTAGTACCCTTAGCAGAAATAGCACCAAATTGGGTAGAACCAGTTTCCGGATGTGTGATTAAAGAACTGGTTAAAGATGTAGACTGTTCTGATGTACATCTATTCATGGGCAATTAAAATTACCACCCATAAACACAGAGAACTTCTGGATTGTACAGCCAGTCTGAATATTTGCCTTTGTATCGAAAGACAACAAATAATACTATGCCATTAGGTAGAGAATTACCGCAGCTGCTGAGACAACGCTTATTTTATAAAGGGCGCAAGTTTAATTTTGAAGTTAATCGCTTGCGGTTACCCAACAAAGCGGAGGGAGAATGGGAGTGTATTCGTCACCCAGGGGGCGCTCTAGCTGTGCCAGTTACCCAAGACGGTAAGCTAATTCTGTTGCGTCAGTATCGTTTTGCTATTCAAGGCAGAATTATCGAGTTTCCGGCTGGTACTGTAGAAATAAATGAAGATCCCTTAGAAACAGTACAGCGGGAAATTCAGGAAGAAACTGGTTATCGTGCAAACAAATGGGACAAATTAGGAGAGTTCTTTCTGGCTCCGGGTTATTCTGATGAAATCCTCTATGCTTTTCTGGCGCGAGATTTGGAAAAGTTAGAGACACCGCCAAATAAAGAAGATGATGAAGATATTGAAATTCTCTATTACACACCCGAAGAATTGGAGAAAGCCTTTTTAGATGGTGAACCAGTTGATGCAAAAACAATCTCTAGCTTTTTGTTGGCGCGTCCTTACTTGGTTTAGGGATTAGGGATTAGGGACTGGGGACTGAGGAAAACGTCAGATTTTTCACCCTGTAGAGGCTTTAGCGCATCAGGGTGAAGCCCAACTTTAACCTTTAGAGACCATTTATTAAGTCAATCTGAAGTAGGGTGTGTTACGGCTATGAAAGGATTTAGGACACAGAGACAATGAAATTTAGCCGTAACGCACCGCCGCATGGATGGTAGGTTAGGCTTGATAAATAACCTTTTAGCTATTGTGGGAACTTGTAGATGCTCATAGAATTAGCAATTGGCGATGCCTACGGTGCAGGCTTTGAATACGCTAACGAAATGAGCGTTTATAACGATTTGAGTCGATACTTTACACATCCTCGTCATCGACTCAATCCTGGTAGCTATACAGACGACACGCAAATGAGCATTGCGATCGCAGAAGTGATTGTCTCCGGCGCACCTTGGACACCACAAGTTTTAGCTGAAAGTTTTGTGACTTGCTTTAAACGCGATCGCAGAAAAGGTTATGCTAGTCGCTTCTACGATTTTCTAGAAAGTATCCCAGATGGAAGTGAGTTCCTAGACAAAATTCATCCTGATAGTGATAAAAGCGGTGCGGCAATGCGCGCAGGGCCGATTGGGGTTTTTGCTACACCAGAAAAAGTCATAGAAGCCGCAACTATTCAAGCAGCGCTTACCCACAATACACCAGATGGCATTAACGCCGGTGTTGCTGCTGCGTTAATGACCCATTATTTTATTTACCAACTAGGGCCAAAGCGCAAATTAGGGCAATTTCTCGAAGGCTATGTTTCTGGAGAATGGTCTAAGCCTTGGGCAGGTAAAGTTAAGTCTAAAGGATGGATGAGCGTCAGAGCAGCAATTACAGCAGTAATGCGAAATGACAGCATGAGCGAACTGTTAAAGGACTGTATAGCTTTCACAGGTGATGTGGATACAGTCGCCACAATTGCTCTAGCTGCTGGTTCTTGCAGTCAAGAAATCACACAAGATATCCCCCATCATCTTTTAATGGGTTTAGAGAATGGTACCTACGGCAGAGATTATCTCATCGAATTGGATAAACAGCTGATGAGTTTGGTGAGGTGGTAGGAACTGGGGATGAGGGGGACAAAGGGACAAGGGGACAAGGGGACAAGGGGAGAAATGCCCCATGCCCCACGCCCCATGCCCCATAGCAATTTACGCTGGATTTAAAAACTTCGCTACAGTTTGCACATCCTTATCACCGCGTCCGGAGCAGTTAATTATAATGCGGGGACTACCAGTTAGTTGCGGACAGAGGGTTTCGAGGTAGGCGATCGCATGAGATGTTTCTAATGCTGGGATAATTCCTTCTAGACGGGATAATCTTTGGAATGCTTCTAAAGCTTGGGCATCTGTGACGCTGTAATATTCGGCGCGAGATGTATCTTTCAAATAGCTGTGTTCTGGCCCGACTCCGGGATAATCTAAACCAGCACTAATTGAATGGGCTTCAATTACTTGCCCATCTTCATCTTGCAGTAAATAGCTCATTGCGCCATGTAATACACCTACTTGCCCTTTGGTTAAGGTGGCAGCGTGTTTATTGGTATTCACGCCTTCTCCGGCTGCTTCCACGCCAATTAAGCGCACAGAAGAATCATTGACAAACTCATAAAATAGTCCCATCGCATTAGAACCACCGCCCACGCAAGCCATGAGAATGTCTGGCAAACCGCCCCACTTTTCTTGAGCTTGGGCACGAGTTTCTTGACCAATTACGGCATGGAAATCACGTACCATCATGGGGTAAGGATGGGGGCCTGCTACTGAACCGAGAATGTAGTGAGTGGTTTCTACATTTGTCACCCAATCTCGAATCGCTTCAGAAGTTGCATCTTTGAGGGTTCCAGTTCCCGCAGCTACAGGACGCACTTCTGCACCCATTAATTTCATGCGGAATACATTTAACGCTTGGCGTTCCATATCATGAACGCCCATATAAATAATGCATTCCAGCCCAAAACGCGCGCAAACCGTCGCCGTGGCTACTCCATGTTGTCCAGCGCCAGTTTCCGCAATAATTCGGCGTTTGCCCATGCGCTTTGCCAACAATACTTGACCCAGGGCATTATTAATTTTGTGTGCGCCAGTGTGGTTTAAATCTTCCCGCTTTAAATAAATTTGCGGCCCAGTACCATCGGGGCGAGCATAATGAGCAGTTAAACGTTCAGCAAAATACAACGGTGTAGCGCGCCCTACATAGTCTTTCAGCAGTTGTTGCAGTTCATTGAGAAACTCAGGGTCATTGCGGTATTGCTGATAAGCTGCTTCTAATTCAGCCAGCGCAGGCATCAGTGTTTCCGGGACGTACTTACCGCCAAAGCGTCCAAAGCGTCCTTGTGTATCGGGAACAGAAGCAGTAGATGGGGAACTTGGAGATATGGGTGTGGTAGTCACGGACTGATCTCTACGACAGAACGAACTTTATTATAGATAAAGTCTGAGCTGCGTAGAATAAAAAGTGCGATCGCCAGACTGACTACTTGATAGAAAAAAGTTTTTGCAAGCGGGGACTAGCTAGAAAATAGAGACTGGAGATATAAGGATATAAATGACCTTTGACCCTTGACTCTTGTACAGACGCGATTAATCGCGTCTCTCCAACCCTTGACTTTTGATTAAAATTTATGTCTCCTTCCAATTCTTCAGACAAACGCTTCGTCTATCGTGAATTTGGCAACGATGACTCACCAGCTTTAGAAAGACCAATTTCCGAACTACCACCGCAACAGCAAAATCTGAAAGTGCAAGCTAGCCGCAAAGGGCGTAAAGGTAAAACTGTCACTGTTATTAGTGGTTTTCAGTCCAAACCAGAAACCCTCAATGATTTAGTAAAACAATTAAAAACTCAATGCGGCACAGGTGGCACAGTTAAAGAAATGGAAATTGAAATTCAAGGCGACCACAAGCAAAAAATTGTGGAGATTTTGACTAAGCTGGGTTATAAAGCCAAAATTAGCGGCGGCTAGTGTAGAGATTGTTGTCAAATTACGAGAAATCGGCAACAAATGGGCTAATGTTATCGTTGAAATATTAATAGATATCTGAGCAGTTGTGAATCTGTTACTTTAATCTCTGCTCACTATTAACATTCACAGGAGGCTTACATGGATTTAATTCGGATTCTTGCCGCGATTTTTTTACCCCCTTTAGGTGTGTTTTTGCAAGTAGGGATAGGTAAAGATTTTTGGATTAATATTCTTTTGACCTTTTTCGGTTATATTCCCGGAATTGTCCATGCAATTTGGGTAATTGCTAAGAAGTAATCGGGCATCAGGTTAGGTTAGTTTGCGATCGCAAATTCACTAAAGTAAGTTCCCATACTTGTTAGTTAAGGGAAAAAAAGGGGAAGGGTGAAAAGTATATCTTTTCACCCTTCCCCTTTAAACACACAAGCCCCTAATTAGAAGACTTTGAAGGTTGCGGTGCTGGATTTGGTGATGGTTTGGCACGTTCTTGCTGATAAAACTGAGACACTTTTTTGACATAAGCAGCAGTAAAGCCACTGTTACAGCCTGTATAATTCCCAGTCATCCACCAACAAGCCACGCCATTAACTGCGGCAGTTTCATTATTGTTAGTAGCGCGAAATTGGTTATTTAACTCCCGGCGCGTAATACAAGAGACAACTTGGCGTGCTGTCTCCGGACTGTTTTCAAACTGCGTCGGTGTTAGCTCTTTTTTGAGACAAGTTCTTGCCCAACCTTTGAGAGTGTCTGGTTTGACTTGCCATTGACTATATAGTCCATCGTTTTGCTTGCCAGTTTGGGGCGCTGCTTTTCGTAGCGCTTCTACCATTGCTGTAACTTGAGCATCTGCAACCTGCTGTTGTGCTTGAACTAACCCAGAGGAAAGTCCCAAGCTAACAGCCACTCCGCCTAGTAGCAATCCTAAGAAGTTTTTGCTCATGACTTTGGACTTATTTTAAACACTAATCATTTAGGATACTACGTGTTTATATGTTGTAACAATTTTATATTTGGTAGAAAAGCTGAGTTTGTCAGCGGATATGAAATTAAAGTAATGATTAATGGCGATAATTGCTACTTCTAGGAATCAGATTTGATTTCTCAAAAAATCTCGTTACCACGTAGGCTGCCTGAGGCCTAGCCGTAACGCACGTAAAGCCTGAGAAAAGGTGCGTTTCGTTGAAACTAAAGAAGAAAAAGTTGCAATTAAATCTTGAATAATTCTGTATTAACAATAACTTGTATTTATGAGTTTGAAAAACAAGAGTATTTGCTCCTAGCTTGCGGAATGCATAAAGTAGAAGTAGTAGTTGGATACATATATAAATAAATGGGGGTATTAGTATGTTTAATAACTTCCGGGAAATTCGTTATCAACAAGGATGTCGCGATCGCGATGCTGGGTTACTGCCTAAAATTCAAGATTCCGCATATTTGGAAGCTTACCTCAAAGGAAGGCCAGAAGGGTTAGATGGCATCATGCAATACTTTCCTTCTGTTGAGGCATATATGAAATGGAAGTTCAAAGATTTAGGTCGTTCAGTATCTTGAGGTTGGGGGTTGGCGACTGGGGGACAAGGAGAAATTACCAATTACCCATTTTTGGAATGCGCTAACATACCATTGTATAAATAACAGTGGTTAAACCGCGTAAATGTATGGATATAGCTTTAATTGTAAAATTTCTCGCGCCTTGTCTGCCGTTTCTGTTGAATGTGGGTGGTAAAGCCATAGAAGGCGCATCGCAGAAAGTCGGTGAGGATGGATGGAATAAAGCAAAAGCTATTTGGGCTAAGTTACTACCCAAGGTAGAGGCGAAGGAAGCAGCGAAGGAAGCGGCGGCGGATTTAGCGCAAAATCCAGATGATGAAGATTTACAAGCCAGCTTGCGAGTGCAAATCAAGAAGATTTTAGATTCAGATACAGCACTGGCTGAGGAAATAGCCAAGATTTGGCAAGAAAATAATTCTGCTGATGGCTTTGTTAATCTTAATGCTCAATCTTACGACGACAGTATACAGATAAATACAGCAGGTGATGTTAATCAGCCAACCTATGACTTAAGCAGGAATATCAACAGCCCAAAGTAATTACAAATATTGCTGTTTATGGTACTGCACAGCAAGAAATAGTGGAGTTGATAGAACGCAGTACCAAAGCAGAATCGCCTGGGGTTCTCAAAGCTGGGAACCCACAGAAAAGTTTGGCTTATTGGCAAGGACGCAAAGCCGAAATTGCCCAAATACAGCAATGGTTAACTGATAACAATACCTTTTTAATTGGCATAGAAGGCATCGGTGGCATGGGTAAATCGATGCTGGCAAGTAAAATTTATGAAGGTTTCCCTGAACCTCAGCGATTTTGGGGTGATGTGAGTAATGGGGCAAGTTTTAGCGATTTAGCCCGTAAAGCACTGCGTAAATTTGGCTTTCCGGTTCCAGAAGAAGAAGCGCAGTTAGTAGACGCGCTGGTGATGTGTTTACGCAGTGGTGAATTTTTACTGATTATTGACAACCTAGAGAGTTTATTACAACCGAATAGACAATGGGGAAGTCTATTTTACGGTGAATTTTTCAACGCTTGGGTGGAATTTGGTGGTAATAGTAAGGTAATAGTGACCACCAGAGAAAGACCAGAATTAAAAGGCTTTGAGTGGCTACCGTTGAAAGGTTTGCAAGTAGATGAAGGGGTAGCACTGTTAACAGCTTTAGGCATTCGGGGAGATTTAGCCGAGTTTGTGGAATTAGTAGATGGACATCCTCTGCTGTTGCGATTGATAGGTGATTTATTAAAAGAAGAATATCCCCAAGACCCAGATTTAAACAGATTAGCAAATTTAGGTTTAGGCAATTTGCGGCAGTTGTTGACAGATTCTCAAGTGGTAGGTGTGCATCGCCGGGAAAATGTGGGGATGGTGTTGGTATTGGATGCCAGTTTTGAAAGGTTGAATGATTTACAAAAGGCTTTATTGCTGAATATTAGTGTTTATCGTGGTGCGGTTGATAGTGCAGCAGCAGTGGCGTTGTTGCCGGGAAATTCAGCAGCAGAGATTGAGGGAGAATTAAGGAATATTGTTAAGCGTTCTTTGTTAATAGAAAAGCTGAATGGTAAGCGGCTATTTGAGTTTCAGCCTGTGGTGTTGGAGTATGTGCGGTATAAGGCTGGCAATCAGACAGAGGCGCATCAGCAAGCCATTAATTATTATCGCTCAATTGCTCAACAACCGCCTTGGACAATAAAAGATGATGTAAAAGAATACTTAGAAATCTTTTATCACTATTATCAATTGCAAGATTATGACTCTGCCTTTGATGCGCTTTGGTTTTGCGATAAATTTTTAAGCTTGCGGGGTTATTATGCAGACAAAGTAGAATTATATGAGCAATTGGTCAGTAAATGGCAAGAAATTGGCGATAGAGAAAATAGGAATTATCAGGCTTCTCTCACTTCATTAGGCAAAGCTTACTACTACCTGGGACAGTACCAACGGGCAATTGAGTTCTACCAGCAGTCTTTGGATATCACACGGGAAATTGGCGATTCTCCAAAGGAGAGGCTTCGCCAACGCAATGGTGAAGGTAATTCCTTAATCGGTTTGGGCAATGCTTACAATTCCCTGGGACAGTACCAACGGGCGATTGAGTTCTTCCAGCAGTCATTGGATATCACACGGGAGATTGGCGATTCTCCAGAGGAGAGGCTTCGCCAACGCAATGGTGAAGGTAATTCCTTAATCGGTTTGGGCAATGCTTACTATTCCCTGGGACAGTACCAACGGGCGATTGAGTTCTTCCAGCAGTCATTGGATATCACACGGGAGATTGGCGATTCTCCAGAGGAGAGGCTTCGCCAACGCAATGGTGAAGGTGCTTCCTTAAACAATTTGGGCAATGCTTACAATTCCCTGGGACAGTACCAACGGGCGATTGAGTTCTACCAGCAGTCTTTGGATATCAAACGGGAGATTGGCGATTCTCCAGAGGAGAGGCTTCGCCAACGCAATGGCGAAGGTAGTTCTTTAAACAATTTGGGCAATGCTTACAAGTCCCTGGGACAGTACCAACGGGCGATAGAGTTCTACCAGCAGTCTTTGGATATCTTTCGGGAAATTGGCAATCGCAATGGCGAAGGTAAATCCTTAAACAATTTGGGCAATGCTTACAAGTCCCTGGGACAGTACCCACGGGCGATTGAGTTCCACCAGCAGTCATTGGATATCACACGGGAGATAGGCGATCGCAATGGCGAAGGTAATTCCTTAATCGGTTTGGGCATTGCTTACGGTTCCCTAGGACAGTACCAACGGGCGATTGAGTTCT
Source organism: Tolypothrix sp. PCC 7601 (assembly GCF_025677855.1). Taxonomy (NCBI): domain Bacteria; kingdom Bacillati; phylum Cyanobacteriota; class Cyanophyceae; order Nostocales; family Tolypothrichaceae; genus Tolypothrix; species Tolypothrix sp. PCC 7601. The sequence goes on along the minus strand of NZ_CP064879.1, from coordinate 3,910,765 downwards.
ACCAGCAGTCAATGGATATCTTTCGGGAAATTGGCGATCGCAATGGCGAAGGTAATTCCTTAATCGGTTTGGGCATTGCTTACGGTTCCCTAGGACAGTACCAACGGGCGATTGAGTTCTACCAGCAGTCTTTGGATATCAAACGGGAGATTGGCGATCGCAATGGCGAAGGTAATTCCTTAAACAATTTGGGCAATGCTTACGATTCCCTGGGACAGTACCAACGGGCGATTGAGTTCTACCAGCAGTCTTTGGATATCAAACGGGAGATTGGCGATCGCAATGGCGAAGGTAATTCCTTAAACAATTTGGGCAATGCTTACGATTCCCTGGGACAGTACCAACGGGCGATTGAGTTCCACCAGCAGTCATTGGATATATCAAGGGAGATCGGCGATCGCAATGGCGAAGGTAATTCCTTAGGTAATTTGGGCAGTGCTTACGGTTCCCTAGGACAGTACCAACGGGCGATTGAGTTCTTCCAGCAGTCATTGGATATCACACGGGAGATTGGCGATCGCAACGGCGAAGGTAATTCCTTAATGAATTTGGGCAGTGCTTACGGTTTCCTAGGACAGTACCAACGGGCGATAGAGTTCTTCCAGCAGTCAATGGATATCAAACGGGAGATAGGCGATATTCGAGGGGAAGCAACAGCCTGGTTTAATTTAGGTGTGTCATTAAAAAACGTCAATCGACAAGCAGACGCGCTGGGTGCTTATCGCAATGCGCGTGAACTGTATCAGAGAATGGGACTTGATGCTGATGTGCAAGATTGCAATGATAAAATTGAGCGTCTTTCGCAACCACAAGCGCCTGTAGTTTCTCGGCGTGGGTTTTGGGGGTGGTGGCGGCGGTTGTGGCGTTGGGTTCGTGGTTGGTTTCGGCGATAAAATAAGGTATACGCTATAATCACTTGCAAGATTTCATAGAATTACTATGACAACTCCACTGCTGCCAACGCTTCATAATTTACCTGCTACCTTACTTTTAGAAGGTGCAATCAGCATTGAGTTGCAAGAGGGAATACCTATATTTAGAGCTTCTAGTATTATCCAAAATCGCATTGCAGCTTTACTAGCCAAACAGCAAAATTCTTCACTCAATTCACAAGAAGAACAAGAACTAGATGGCTACGAAGAAATTGATGATTATTTAAGTTTTCTCAATCGTGTAGCTAGAAATGTTGTGCAAAATCCCGATAATCAAACTGTGTTAATAGCAATTTAATGTGAAGTTGCACATATCTAGATCCCCCTAAATCCCCCTTAAAAAGGGGGACTTTAAGAACTTTTCCCATGTTTTAAGGGTAGGGTGTATAGACCTCTTCGTGCTAAGTGCAAAATGTGGTTTTATCCCCCTAAATCTCTCTTAAAAAGTGGGACTTTGATTCTCTCTTTCCCCCCCTTTTTTAAGGGGGGTTAGGGGGGATCAAAACGTTGTGGTGCTACGTTATAAGACTTATATATACACCGTAGCCTTACAAAGGGGTGATTAAATCTTGTATCTGCTCACATACACTATCAAACTGATTTAAAACTTGATTATTTGTAAACCTAATAATCTTTAAACCATAGCTTTCTAAAATTCTTGTTCTCTCTATGTCATAGTCTTGAGCTTCATCTGTAAAATGGCTATCACCATCAATTTCAATCACTATTTGTAAATTAGGACAATAGAAATCAACTATAAAATTATTAATTGGTCGTTGCCTTAAAACCCGAAATTTAAAATTCCTCAAATACTCATACCACAGCTTTTTTTCTGCTATGGTCATGTTTTTGCGAAGTTCCTTTGCTCTTTTTATCAGCTTTGGATTATACGGTAAATGGAAATCGCTACTTTTCAGATTGTTTGCCATAATTTATAGCATTTATATCTATATACCAATTTTTTATGAGGCTGCATAGAATTCGATCCCCCCTAACCCCCCTTAAAAAAGGGGGGACAAGAAAATATCTTCAAAGTCCCCCTTTTTAAGGGGGATTTAGGGGGATCTACAAGTCTAAAATACAACACCAAAAAGTTTTGAGAAATCCTCTTTTGCGAAAACCACAAACCATCTATCTAAGTCCTCTTACATAAATTATTCGTAAGGGTACAATAATTTTGTACCCCTACCAATTTATGGCTTTCACCAATTTGTATGGCGGTTTTCGTAATTATGAATTACGAAGTAGGCACAACTACATTTTGACGTACAACACGTTTGCGATCGCTTTTTCGAGTACCCCCAGCCATCTGATATTCATGGCTATTGCTGCCAAATTTATACGCAATACCACGCAAAATGTTCTCAGAATAGTCTGCTAAATCTTTTTCATTCTCTACAATTTGAGTTAATAAATTATCTATAGTAGAGAGAGTCCGATTATATTCTTTTATAGATTGGCGTAGTTTTTGGATTTTTTCAATATATCCTTGGACTGTTAATCCTTCTCCTACATCGAGATTGGAATTGATAGATTCAATGCTAGCTAGACGTTTCTCAGCTTTGCTAAGAACACGTGAACTACGTTTCATTCTTGTCATTATTTGCACCCTATTAGCAAATTTTTCCTAAATCTATAGTGGACAATTAGGGAAAAATTTGTCATACGTAGAATTGTTGATTTTTCTGAAAAAACTCAAAATTTCCGTAATTTAGCGCAATTTATCATTAAGAAAGTCTCAAAATATGTCATTTCTAGGGTTTAAAACTGTTGGTAAATTTTAGAACACCAGTATGTTTTTGCTAACCTCAAGGTGAAAGTTCCTACAGACTACGCGAAACACGGAAACGTCAACCCTGAAGTTGATTCCGACTACGCGAAACACGGAAACGTTAACCCTGATGTTAATTCCGGGAACCCTGAAGTTGATTCCGACTGCGCGAAACACGGAAATGTCAACCTTGATGTTGATTCCGGGAACCCTGAAGTTGATTCCGACTGCGCGAAACACCGAAACGTCAACCCTGATGTTGATTCCGGGAACCCTGATGTTGATTCAGTCAAGAATAAAGGAATAAATTACTCAATATTGATGCTACGTTTGCTTACCCTGCTTGCCAAAGTTCATGTAGGATGCGTTAGCGATAGCGTAACGCATCCGCTAAGATTTTTTCAGAAATCAAATCGGATTTTCTATATTTTATTAAGTAACGTACCATATTCGGCGGCGGTGCGTTAGGCGCTAGATTAGTTATTTTGTGGCAAATAATATTTATCATATAGCGTTTCTCAGTCTGGTGAAGTACGAAATTACCCCTCCCCAACCCTCCCCTTGGTAAGGTGCGCGATAGCGCGGGTGGGGTGTATTTCATTTGCTTGGGAATTGCTATATGCGCCTAACACACCCTACAACAAGATTTATTTTTAATTGATAAATAATCTCTTATTTAGAGCTAGATTCAAAATCAGATACAGCACAGGAAAACTCTCTGAAGGCTGTTTTAATTAGCACTTCTTTCATTTCTCTATTTAAAGCAGAATCACGGATCATGTCTGCTAATTCGAGGAATAAAAAGGAAATCATAAAACGGTCTTGGCGGTCAATTTGTTTTAAGCAAGATGAAATAAATTCATAAAGTTCTGTTTTTTTGGGTTTGCTTTCTTCTTCCCAAAGTTGAAAAGCTAACCTGAAGGTTTTTAACCTAATTTCGTTAGTGTTGTAAGACGCGTCTTTGTAGCGAATTGATACGCGTTGGGGCATTTCCATAGTTTTGAATAGCCTGAATAAATATAAATTATTCTTCCATTTTTTATTAGTTAATCCGGAGGAAACAATAATTTTAGATTGGGTTAAAGCCAGTGAAACATAACAAAAAATTGAACTTAGGTTAAGTTACCTTGGAAATGTTTGGTTAACCCAAAAATATTGGGTTCCGTTCCTCAAACCAACCTCCGCAGATTGAAATCAAAATTTGTTTTGGGGTAAAGATTAACGGGTAAAATTTAAAGTGTTTTATTTTGCTTTTTACTTTTTGGTGTGAGAAGTCGCTAAAATCGAAATGTTTACATAATAATTTACGCTTAGTTAGGTTGTGGCTACTGTAACTTGTCCTCGCTGCCATCAACTGGTTGATCATCAGGCTATTACTTGTCCTTATTGTCAGACAACTCTCAAGGCTTACGGACATCCTGGTATTCCGTTGCATCGTGTGAGTGGTGATGGTTATCTGTGCGATACTTGCACCTATCATGCGGATGATACTTGCAATTTTCCTAAACGTCCCTACGCAAAAGATTGTACCCTTTACCAAAATTTGGAGGAGAGTAAGTTGGAGTCACAACAGCAGCTTGCTGAACAGAGTTTTGGTGTGGCTGTCAAAGGTTGGATTAAACGTAATCAGGGCTTGCTGTTGATATTAGGTCTATTATGCATCTGTTTACTGCTGGCGTTGTCAACAGGATAGCAGGGGTGGTAATAATACTCGGTTAAGCGTTTTGAACTCAAAATTGGTTTTGGGGAAAAGGGGAAAGGTTAAAGGGGAAGGGGAAAATACAACACCTTTCCCTCTTTACCTTTACCCTTTTCCCGACTTACAGCAGATTCAATGTTTATGAGGTACAGCAACTAATGGAAAAAAGTAATGAGTAAGAAGTAGTGAGTAATAAGTAAATTTCCTACTCATTACTCATTACTCATTACTCATTACTCATGATGTACCTCAATTACTTCAAAAGTGCTGTATGCAATAAGTCTAATGTTTTGTATGAGGTGCGATCGCGACTATCTTTTTGGCTTCATCTACTGTAATCCGCGCTAGTCCAAATTTTTCAATAATCGCCGCATTTGTGGTTAAGTGGGTACTAATGTTGGATACCCCATATTGGCTTTCTTCTAAGGCTAAGGTAGCTGGTAATAATAATTGATCACCTAAATGTTCATCGACTGGTGCGCCTGTGTGATGAAATTCTAACAATTGGCGACAAGCAATATCTGCAACTTTCTCGGCTGGTAAACGTAACCGCCCAAAGCCACCAAATCCGGTTAAGCTGTGTTTATACTCAGCAGTTAAAAAAACTCCCGCCCCCGGTGCAATTCCTTTTTCTCGCAAGGCTTGAATAGCTGTATTTAAACCAGCTTGATGTAATAAATTTTGGGCGCGATTCGCCATGCGTTGAGAAATATGCGAGGCTAATTCTGTGACTACTGCTAATCCTCTGACTTGCTGTAAGTTACCTCTCTCCAGCAAAGTAATACCGTTAATTTTGCCACTACCATTCACTTTAATATGCATTTCGCCGCCACCTTGGGGATACCATCCCCAAGCGCGTAACTTAGCTGTCGCCTTAACTCCCATGCGGCGCAGCATCGGCAAATATACTTGCTCAATATAGGTCATGGTGGGGCTAAAGGGTACATGAGTCCCACCTTTTAAAATTACTTGGGATTCCGCAGAAGCTAAAGCCAAAGGTAAAAGAACAGTCTGTAATACCAAAGTCATCGCCCCAGCCGATCCGCCTTGCTGTGCGTCGGTGACATCAAAGGTATATTGTCCCGGTTTTACAGAACTACCAGGAATAAATTCCAACATCATGGAACCCAAAGTATCACCATGCATTTTGGCATCACAAATTCTAGCCGCAGCACGAACTGCTGTTAAATGTTGTGCTGCTAATCCTGGTCTTCTACGTTTAGCACGAATACCTGCAATGCGGATAGATTCACCAGTGATAGCCGCTAAACTCAAGGAAGTGCGAAGAACCTGTCCACCTCCTTCTCCGTAGGAACCGTCAATGTCAATCATGGGAAATTTGAGATATTGAACTTTGGATTATCTCTACGGTTGAGTAATCAGATTACAAAGTTTATAGCTGTTTTCATATAAGTGCAATATGGCTCATTTGTCATTGGTCATTGGTCATTTGTCATTTGGTAATTGGTGTTTGTCTTTTATTCTTCCTTATCTCCCTCATCTCCCTCATCTCCCTCATCTCCCAGTCCCCATTACCCCTTATCCCCAGAGGGGGCCCCGAGTTCCCCATTCCCCACTCCCCGTTCCCCATTCCCCATTCCCCACACATCCCAGGAGATTGCTAAAATCCTGTTATCCTCGTAACTACTCACGCAGAAAGCACCAGAAAAAGCGATCGCTATGCTTCAGTATCCGAATCTCGAACAAGCGCTAAAATATCACTTCGGTTATGACCGATTTCGTCCGGGACAACGGCAAATTATCGAGGATGCGCTGCAAAATCGGGATTTAATGGTGGTGATGCCTACGGGTGGGGGAAAATCTTTGTGCTTTCAGTTACCAGCGCTGTTAAAGAAGGGTTTGACGGTGGTGGTGTCTCCTTTGATCGCTTTGATGCAAGACCAGGTGGAGGCGTTACGGAATAATAATATTAGCGCTACGTTCCTGAATAGTAGTTTGAATGCTTATAAGGTGCGATCGCGGGAGGAAGCAATCCTCAGTGGTAAGGTAAAATTACTTTACGTTGCACCAGAACGGCTGTTGAGTGAAAGATTTCTGCCGTTTCTGGATTTAGTTAATCACCAAATTGGGATTTCTACTTTTGCAATTGATGAGGCGCACTGTGTCTCGGAATGGGGACATGATTTCCGTCCAGAATATCGGCAATTGCGATCGCTACGCCAACGTTACCCTAATATTCCTGCTGTCGCCCTGACTGCTACAGCTACCGATCGCGTCCGCAGTGATATTATCCAACAACTAGGGTTAAAGCAACCGAGTATTCACATTGCCAGTTTTAACCGCCAAAATCTTTATTATGAAATCCGTTCTAAATCTAAATATGCTTACGCGGAATTATTAGAATTAATTCGGGATACCCAAGGTTCGGTAATTATTTATTGTTTGACTCGTAAAAAAGTTGATGAATTAACTTTTAAATTGCAAAACGATAAAATTTCTGCCATACCTTATCATGCGGGATTAACTGACGACGAACGCACCAAAAATCAAACGCGGTTTATTCGGGATGATGTGCGGGTAATTGTCGCCACTATTGCTTTTGGGATGGGAATTAATAAGCCGGATGTGCGCTTGGTGGTTCACTTTGATTTACCCCGCAATATAGAAAGTTACTATCAAGAATCCGGGAGGGCGGGTAGGGATGGCGAACCTTCACGCTGTACGCTGTTCTTTAATTATGGTGATATTAAAACTATTGAATGGAGTATTAATCAAAAAACCGATCCGCAAGAACAGTTGATTGCCAAACAACAATTGCGGCAAATGATCGACTATGCCGAAGGTACAGATTGCAGACGCACAATTCAACTAGGTTATTTTGGCGAACGCTTTGCGGGTAATTGCGGTAACTGTGATAATTGCCGTTATCCCAAACCGATGCAAGATTGGACGATTGAAGCGATGAAGTTCTTATCTTGTGTGGCGCGTTGTAAAGAAAGATTTGGGATGCTGCATATTATTGATGTGCTGCGGGGTGGAAAAAGCCAGAAAATTCTGCAAAACGAACATGACAAGCTATCTACCTACGGTATCGGCAAAGATAGAACTGTGGATGAATGGCGAATGCTGGGGCGATCGCTTTTGCACCAAGGTTTACTGGAACAAACCACCGATGGTTACTCGGTTTTGAAGCTGAACGCCTTGAGTTGGGAGGTGATGCGGCGACAACGTACCGTCAGTTTAGCTGTGTCAGCAGTGCAAAAAGTGACTTGGGAAGAAACCAGCGAGAAAGCAGTTGAAGTAGAATTACTCATGCAGAGATTGCGATCGCTGCGGAAACAACTAGCTGATGAACAATCTGTACCACCCTACGTTGTTTTTCAAGATTCTACCTTGAAATTAATGGCTCAGGTGCAACCTACAACCCTCAGCGAATTTGCCAAACTTTCTGGTGTTGGTAGTCATAAACTCGCCCAATATGGTGATAAATTCCTGGCAGAAATTCGCGCCTATCGTCAAGAACAAGGTGTCATCGATGTAGTGGTGAATGAAAAACCCGCTTTTGGTTTTCGCTTACCTTCAACTACAGAATTATTAACATTACAATTGCATCAACGCGGTTTAACTGTTGCTAAAATTGCCGAGCAAAGAAATCTTCGTTCTAGTACAGTTGTAGGACACCTAGTAGATTTAGTTGAAAATAATCAGCCTGTAGACTTAAATCAATTAGTGCCTTTAGAAAAGCAAAAAAAGATTTGGCAAGTGTTAGAAGTGCTGGGTGATATTTCTCTCACCCCCATTCGCGAACAGCTGGGCGAGAATTATACGTATGATGAAATTCGCCTAGTGCGGGGAAGATGGCGCAGGGAGAAAAGGAAGTAATGGGGATTGGGGATTGGGGATTGGGTAATTGCCCTGTTTATGAAAAGGTATTATGAATTTGTGATTTTAAAAGCTTGCCACTACCTACAATTTTCATACCAATTTAAAAAAAGAATGCGACAGATTGTAGGGGCAAGGCACTGCCTTGCCCTCTAGATTATATATTGATGTGTCGCAAACATTATTTTATTTGGTATCAGCTATTCCCAATTTAAATTGCATAATTCAGGCGCGCAGAATACCTGAGCCACAACATCTTAGATATTGTAGATATACAAAATATATTGGATTTAGCTTAATTTTTGCTTTGCCGTCTACTCACTTGGGAATAAATTCCCATACCTATCGTAAGTTAGATTTTGTAGTGAGATGACAGGTTGTTTTGATACTGGAACCTTGACAAAAATGTAGGCAATGACAAGGGGAGTTTTCCTAGTGTCTGTTGACTTTTTGTAAATCGTGCTGCAATCAAAATGATGCGCTGGAATTAATGGCAATTTTGGTGAGTATTACCAGATTTCATGAAGAAAAGCTGGGTACTTCTGAACTAGGTTCTGGTACTTCCATAGGAACCACAGCAGGTTGCGCCTCTTTGGTTTTGGGTGCCAAAATTATCGATAGCAGCTTAGGGAAAGACAAACAAATAACAGTACTCACCAGAGTTAATAGTAGTACATCTATCATACTCATAGATTATCCCCCCGTAAAATAAAGATTTTTTTGATTCTATTTCTTAACTTAGCAGTAAAATTTGTATTTGCAAATACACCTAGCATTTGAAATTACTTGTATTTTATATAAGCAAGTTAAATATATTGATTTCCTTTGCCAACCATAGAAAAAATTATTGGTTGGTGATGCGCTGATGCTGATGTTTTCATGTATGTGAAAATATCCTATTTGAATTGTCAACTTCCTCGCAGCAGAATAAAGCTAAGACGGAAACAGCGTACTAATTCTACACTGCTCGTCTGAACCTCATAAATATTTCCCACAAACAATCGAGAGTTTGTATCCCTATCTCCAAAAATTTTGAAGATTACGTAGTCAGCTATTTAATGCTGAAAAAATTCCCAAATATAGCAGTCCCAAATTATTTGTGAAAAACTATTGATGAGGCTACGAGAGATTTCACAATTCAAATAGGATGGCAATCGAACTCAACATGGTATGAATGCACCGGTGGGTTGTTCTCCTAATTAACAGATCCAACTAAAGAAGCGGAAATTATCATTAATTTGGAGTACAGCGATCGCAAAAACGAGGACGGAATCTACAAAATTGGCTGCCTGTCAATGGGTGAACCGTACAATAAGGAAAGGTCGTTATTGGGACTCTACTTGCTTGGGAACTGGTTGATGATTCAGTCGGTTCGGTTTTAAGTGAGAGAATAGTAGATAGCAGCCTAGGAAATGCCAAGCAAGCAATAGTACTGATGATTGTCAGTAATGCAGCATCCTGTACAACTATAGGTAATCACCCCCCTGTGTAAATAGGTGGTCGCTTTGATCTACTGTCAGCAAATGTTGATGTCATTACATTAATTGTCATGACAGCCATTGCTTTAAGTCTATATAAGTGAATTCTACCATAAATATTTGTAAATGGAAGCCAGAACTTTCCGAAAATATAGATGCGGAAAGCATTGTGTATATTAAAGACATTTATTGCGACACAATAGCAAAATCATCTCCAAAAACAGCAAATTTAGTATCTAGGTAATAGTGTGATGTCAAAAACTCAATCTGCGGCGATTTACTTATCTAATATTAGTGAACAAGAACGTTTAGCATTAAAGCGGTTAAAAGATTACACCCATATCAATGCAATCCCAGAAATTTGGCCCTTAGCAGCCAAGTCATTTGGGGATACAGTGGCGTTGCACAATCCCCATGCTAAACCAGAGGTGGTGATTACTTACAAGCAGTTAGCAGAGCTAATTCAAAAATTTGCGGCTGGGTTACAGGTGTTAGGAGTCAAAGCAGGCGATCGCCTGTCGTTAATTGCCGATAATAGTCCCAGGTGGTTTGTAGCCGATCAAGGAATTATGACGGCTGGCGCTGTGGATGCGGTGCGGAGTTCTCAAGCCGAAAAGGAAGAATTACTGTTTATTATTGCTAATAGCGGCAGTACAGGGCTAGTACTAGAAGATTTAAAGACACTGCAAAAATTGCGCGATCGCATCAACGATTTACCCGTGCAATTTGTGATTTTGCTTTCCGATGAAACACCGCCAGAAGATAGCCTGAAAATCCTCAATTTTTCGCAATTGCTAGAAATTGGCGCTAACAATGCTTGGCAACCAGTTGAGTACAATCAAGACAATTTAGCCACACTCATTTATACTTCCGGTACTACAGGCAAACCCAAGGGTGTGATGCTGGCTCATAGCAATTTAATTCATCAAATCACAACTATGGGTACCGTAGTACAGCCTAACGTCGGTGATATTGCCTTGAGTATTCTTCCGAGTTGGCATAGCTATGAAAGAACCGTAGAGTATTTCTTACTTTCTCAGGGTTGTACTCAAATTTATACCAACTTGCGTGCTGTCAAAAACGATTTAAAAAACCGCAAACCCCATTTTATGGTGGCTGTACCGCGCCTCTGGGAATCAATTTATGAAGGAGCGCAAAAACAGTTTCGCGAACAACCAGCTAATAAGCAACGCCTGATCAACTTTTTCTTTGAAAAGAGCGATCGCTATATTAAAGCCAAGCGCATTGCTGAAGGAGTCAGTTTAGAGCATTTAGAATCCTCAGCAGTAGAGAAATTAACGGCGAAAATCCAAGCTGCGGCTTTATTTCCCCTCCATGCCTTGGGAGAGCGGCTAGTTTATGCTAAAGTCCGGGAGGCAACAGGAGGGCGAATCAAGCAAGTCATTAGCGGTGGTGGCGCACTTCCCAAGCACATCGATATGTTTTTTGAAATTATTGGTGTCGAAATTTTGCAAGGCTATGGCTTAACCGAAACATCTCCTGTAACTAATGTGCGTCGCCCTTGGCATAATGTCCGTGGTTCATCCGGTCAGACATTACCCGCAACAGAAACTAAAATTGTAGATCCAGAGACTCGCAAACCTTTACCAATAGGTGAGCGAGGCTTGGTGTTATTGAAGGGGCCGCAAATTATGCAAGGCTATTACCAAAATCCCGAAGCAACAGCGAAAGCCATCGACGCTGACGGTTGGTTTGATAGCGGCGATTTGGGTTGGTTAACACCACAAAATGACTTAGTACTGACTGGTAGGGCAAAAGATACGATTGTCTTAACTAATGGGGAAAATATCGAGCCGCAACCAATCGAAGACGCGTGTTTGCGATCGCCCTACATCGATCAGATTATGCTAGTTGGTCAAGATCAGCGTAGCCTTGGTGCATTGATTGTCCCCAATTTGGAAGCATTAGTAAAATGGGCAGAAACTCAAAATATCGATTTGAGTAAACCAAATGAAGATGTTACCGCCTCAGCCAGTCAAAAAATAGACCTGGAGAGTAAAATAATCCAGGAATTATTTCGGAAAGAATTGAATCGGGAAGTGCAAAATCGTCCAGGCTATAGAGCAGATGACCGCATCGGCCCATTTAAGCTCATTCCAGAGCCGTTTTCTATTGAAAATGGTTTAATGACACAAACACTAAAAATCCGGCGACATGTCGTCAGCGAACGCTATCGCGATATTGTGAACGCCATGTTTGCTTGATAATTCCACTTACAAAATATAGAGTGAACGTGAAACTTTATGGATGCTTCCAAATCCCAACAATTGCTTTTGAAACGGATCGTGAATGTCAAAGTCATTGTCACCCCTCTGTGGAAAGAGGAAGTACAACAGCAATTGCAAGCGCAAATCAACCAAACCGATCAGCAATTGCAACAACTAGACGTTGAAGGACAAAGAGCGATTACCGCCATTCAAAAGCAAAGTTTGCAACCCCCAGGCCCCCAAACTCTGCAACAGATTGACAATATTCAACTGCAAGTCAACCAAAAGAAAAGCGAACTGCTAGAACAGAAAAACCAATTCCTGCAAAATCTCCAGCAAGTCCAGTATTTGGAATTAGATCAAGAAGTCAACCAATTCCAAATGGAAGGCTTTTTCCGCATCGAACCAGGCGATAACTTAATCAGCAAAACCCAAGTTGAAATCGTTATCCGCGATGGCATTGTCGAAGAAATTCGAGGAGATATTTAGAAATTTGTTTGCCATTTGTCATTTGTTAATGTTCTCCTGCTAATTACTGCATAACTCATGACGAATGGCTCAAATCCCAGCATCTACTGACATGATTTACTAGCTGTATTTCACCCCACGCACTTGCATTCAATTGGTAAACGCAAGGACGTGGGTTTTTTAATGGAATTGGTAATTGGTAATTGGTAATAGGAATTTGAAAAGGAATGTGATACACGGGTAGGGGCAAGGCACACCTGTGTCAACTTAACGTGAAACCCTTGCCAAAACTCGATTTTGAATTCCTTTGCCTACCATCAAGATCCGCGTTACCCCACCCCAGTTTTGTCTAAAGCCAAAACGTCACCTCCCCGCGCGCGGAGAGAAGTTACAAGAGATGCGTTACGCTGACGCTAACGCATCCTACTGGCGTGGCAAGACTAAAATGTTGCAATAATTTTTCTTGTGGGGTGGACATCTTGTCCGCCCCGGACGGGCAAGATGCCCATCCCACAAGAGTTTTTTTTCATGGACTATTTTAGTCTTACCATGCCAGTAGTGGCATGGCAAGCCTTAAATAATGTTCGCAACAGATAAATTCTACGTAGGGGCACGGCATCTACAATATTTTGGTACATTCAATTATCTTACTGGTGCCGTGCCCTTAACAAGGTTCGGTTAAAAATTTTTTCGTCATATTTTGGGCTTGTAGAGACGCGATTAATCGCGTCTCTACAGGATTCAAACGTCAATTGATTTGTTTTATCAGAACCGTATTTGCCTTATCCTTAACCATGTAATTCAGATTAACTTGGGCGGGGTTGAGTGATTATTTGCTCATCATGTGCATGATTACTCAAGCTATCTAAAATTTCCAAAACTTGCTGTTCAAAAGCAACTTGGGCGCGATTAGTTTTACCACCAACAAACAAGCGATCGCCTTTTTGCAATGCCCAAATTTGGGAGTGGGAAAAGTAACTCATCACGACACCCAGCATCAGTAAGGCAAAGCCGGTGTACACAATGGGAATACCCGGATCGGCTTTGATTTGTAAGCCAGTACTACCGATGACTTCTAAAATTTTCAGGGTTACGCCATTTACTTGGGTAGACATTCCCGCACGGACGGTATCAATTAATTTACCAGTGGCATCATAAATTAACACCATCCCTTGTAAGTCTTTGGCAATTAACGAAACACCTTCGCTTAAATCTGGTTTTGTGGGAATCCAAGTACCCCAAATTCGCCCTGCACCATTAGTATCTAGTTGTGCCATTGGCAGTTGAAAAATGGGGCTGTTATTAAATTGAATGCGAACCCCCGCCAGTCCCCAATCTGTTTGATAAAAAGTCACACCATGATAACGCAAAGGTTCGTTGACAAAAATCTTTTTGTGGTCAACTTCTTGCCCTTGCTGATTTAACACAGACATATCTGAATAAAACTGATCAATTCCACCTGTGGGGGTGTAGTCAATCCAAAATCGATTAACTCTAACAGACCAATCTTTAGGAACTTGAGCTAATGCCAAAGGCCCAGCATCTACAATATTTTTTACCTGAAATGTATCGCCGCTAGCAACCATTTCTTGAGCCATAAACCCAGTCATTGCCCCCCAAATTCCCCCTAATAAAATAGTGACGATGCCGATATGCACAATAATCGGCCCAATGCGTCCCACTATTCCTTTACGGGCATAAAGAATATCGTCTTTTTCTTGAAAAATTTTATAACGCTGTTTTTGTAATATGGGGATGAGGCTATTTAAGGAACCTGTATCTAGTTCCGCACTCAAAGCTAATTTTTGAAATTGTCGCGGTTCATCATAATATTTCCACCTTTGAGCAGCTTTTAAGGCGGGAAGTTGGCGCGTAAAAGTACAAGCTGTCAAACTAGTCCCAAATAAAACTAATAAGCTGAGAAACCACCAAGTACGATATACATGGTCTAATCCCACTACTTGAATTACTTTCCAACTGAGGAAACCAAATAAAGCAGGGTGTTCTGGGTAATTAGCTTGGTAGAATCCGGGTGTCTGACCTTGTTCGATGACAGTACCGCTAATACTAAATAGGGCGATCAGCAGTAAAAGTGCGATCGCTAATCGTAAATCTGTCAGTACAGGTAAAAACTCTCGCCGCAAAAAGCGCCCAGGAATTGACCACCAACTTAATTCTGTGGTCGTGGAATTGTCTGTTGTCATTGCTTAAAAACTTCCAAACGGAATCCGCGAAATTAAGGAAAATACACCAAACCCAACTAACAGCACACCGCTAACAGGGTTAATCCAACCAGACCAACGGCGTAATTCCAGCAGCCTTTTAATTGCTGCTGTAAATGTACCTGCCAAAATTAATGGTGCGACATAACCGGCTGTGTAAGCAATTAGCAACACCGCACCTAAAATTAAGTCTTGTGTATTCGCCACCCAACCCAGCAAGCTGGCCAACACTGGGGTACTACAAGGTGACGCAACTAAACCGAAGGTTAAACCTATCAAGTAGGAACGCACTCCTGGGGGTAAATCTTGGGAAATCCAATTTGTTTCACCTAAAGAGGGAAATTGCAGCGGTAGTGCTTCCAGCAAGTTCAGCCCCATGAGAATGGCGATAATACTGACAATTATCGGCAAACCGATGCCCACTTGACCGTAAACCTTGCCCACAAAAGCCGCTACTATCCCCATCCCAGCTAATGTGGTGGCTAATCCCAAGGCAAACCAAGTGGATTGGGCGGCGGCTTGTAGACGGCTTTTAGCTTCATAACCGCCGATATAGCCAATGGTAATTGGCAGCATAGAAAGCATACAAGGCGTGAGGCTGGTTAACAAACCAGCCGCGAAAATAACGCCAATACTCACCACACTGAGGTGTCCCAGCTGATTAGAGACTAGGGCATTGGCAAATTGTTCTAGTTTGTAAAGTTGGATTTGCAAAGTCTCAAGCATGGGGCATTATGACCGGGAAATGCTTACTATGCTTGAATTTTAGCTTAGTTTGGGACTTTGGGTAGAAGGAATCAGGGAAGGCGATCGCAATATTATAGAACTCATATTTTGATGTTTAAAGTTCAGGTAGTGGCGTGTCTAGACTAAAATGGTGCATTATTCAAACTCTTGTGGGATAGGCATCTTGCCCGTCCTGGGCGGACAAGATGTCCACCCCACAAGAAAATTATATTGCCACATTTTAGCCTTGCCACGCTACTACAGTAATTCTATGTTTACTTTATAAATAATCTCTCAGAGGAAGACGGTAGAGAAATACGATACCTACGATAAATGCACTTACTCTGTATAAGTTGGTAGCTGCCATTAATAAAATCTACTCTGGATGTTACTATTCCATTGCTCCAGAAACTTTTGATAAGCCAGATTTATTGCTTGCATTGAAGCTTTAGCATTCTCAGAAGCGTTAAGATCAGGATGGTAAAATCTTGCTAATCGACGGTAAGCAAGCTTCACTTCATTAGGATGAGCGTCCCGATCTACACTCAAAACTTCCCACCATAACTCAGAATCTATATTTTCGATTGTGAATTTCTCAAAGCTTTGAGTTGTTTGCCAAATCTGGACTGTAGCATTATTACCACCACTAATCAGGGTTTTGCCATCAGGACTAAAAGCTACAGGACTACGACCATAAAAAGTTTGTATGATTTCTCCTGTAGGCAGATGCCAAATGTTAATGACACCATCACTGCTGCTACTAGCTAAAGTTTTACCATCACTGCTGAGACTAATAGATAAAACCGCCGTTGAGTGTCCGGTGAGGGTGTGGAGTAATTCACCAGTATTGAGATTCCAAAGTTTAATTGTGGTGTCTGTACTGCCACTAATTAAAGTTTGACCATCAGAATTAATAACAACCGTGTTAACTGCTGCTAAATGTGCAGATAAAATAGAGCGCTGTTTTCTAGTATTGACATCCCAAAGTCTAATAGTTTTATCCGCACTTCCACTCACAATCGTTTTGCTATCTGGGCTAAAAATAACGCCTAAAACTGTATCTAAATGCCCATTTAAAGTACATTTAATTGTTCCTGTATAACCTCCCCAAATTCTGATAGTTTTATCATTACTACCACTCACAATGTATTTCCCATCAGGGCTAAAAGCAACTGAGTGAATAAAACCGTTATGGCTGTAGGGAGAGTTTAAATAAAAGAATGTACGCAAGAATTTTCTTGTATCTATCTGCCAACTGCTAATTTTACGATCTACACTACCACTGACAACTTTCTGCCCATCAGGACTAATAGCCACAGATAAAACAGCTTCTGCTTGTCCGGAGAAAGTATAAAGCCATTTTCCGCTGCGTAAATCCCATAGATGAACTTGTGCGTCATTACTGCCAGTAGACAGGAGATGACTATCTGGACTGATTGCGATCGCATTTACTGCTGCTGAGTGTCCCTTGAGTGTGCGTATACATTTCCAAGTTTCTGTTGTTGCAGCTGATGCAGGAATTATTTTTGTTTCAATATTGGTAGGAGAAGGTTCAGGATTAGTTTGATTTTTTTCTTTTAATTCAGCCTTCAATTGTTCCAATTCATCTTCAATTTCTAAAGCCGCAAATTTGGGGTTGAGATCCTCACCAGATAAAAATGCCTCTAACTCCATCACAGCTGCGGCATAATAATCCATTGCTAGGACTTTCTCTTCCATGCGCTCAAAAACTTGTGCAGGAGTTTCCTTAGTTTCCGATTCATCTAACAGCTTGGCAATCCCATAAGCGGCAAGTCCCACTACTGCACCAACCCCTACCATTGGTACTGTACCAATACCAACCGCCAGCCCTATTTTTGGCGCAACTAATCCCATACCACCCACAACGCTAGAAAATCCAGCACCGCCAACTGCGCCAATTCCCATTGCAGCAAAAGCTGCTGCATCTCCTTGGGCGATCGCACTAAACGCCCCATAAGCAGCTGCACCACCTACAGCACCAATCCCAACTACTGGAACTGTGCCAAGTCCCACAGCGCCAAATCCTCCAGCTAACCCCATCCCGCCAACTGTTGCGGAAACGCCAGCGCCTGTTATGCCGCCTCCAGCAATAAATGCTGCACCTGTTTGAGAATTTTGAGTCACTTTCAATTTATTTGGAGAATCTCTTCATCAACGATGCTCCAGATAAAAAACAGTTGAGAATGGAAAAAATACTTAAAAGTTTCTCTATCTTCTTTAATGCTCAGTTTCTATCGCCAAAAAAAGGATGCAAGCCCCTAAATCTACTTATGCATCACATAGATTAACACCAGGCACAAAACTTAAGTATGGGTATTGTAATGGGTGAATTTTGAATTTTGAATTTTGAATTTTGAATTCCCCGGAGGGGTTGACGGTATTGTAGTAAAAGCGATGCCTGGATAAAACAAAGAATTTATATGACTTCGGTTTCTCCTCATAAAAAAGCCAAAGCCTTAAAACCCACTAGCCGCCGCCCTGCTAAAGAACTGTGCAGCGAGTGCGGACTGTGCGATACCTACTACATCCACTACGTTAAAGAAGCCTGCGCCTTCATTAATCAGCAGATAGGGGAACTAGAAGCACAAACCCACACCCGTTCTCGCAACCTGGATAACCCCGATGAACTTTACTTTGGTGTTCATCAAGACATGATGGCGGCGCGGAAACAGCAGCCCATCGAAGGCGCACAGTGGACAGGTATTGTCAGTTCCCTGGCGATTGAAATGCTGAATCGTAGGCTAGTTGAAGGTGTTGTTTGCGTGCAAAACACCAAAGAAGACCGCTTTCAACCCATGCCAATTATCGCCCGTACCCCAGAGGAAATACTGGCAGCGAGAGTCAATAAGCCAACACTATCACCCAATCTCTCAGTTTTAGAGCAAATAGAACAATCTGGGATGAAGCGGTTATTAGTAATTGGAGTTGGTTGCCAAATCCAGGCATTAAGAGCCGTAGAAAAACAGCTAGGCTTAGAAAAGCTGTATGTTTTAGGTACGCCCTGCGTAGATAATGTTACCCGGGCTGGACTGCAAAAATTCTTAGAAACTACCAGCCGATCGCCTGAAACTGTCGTGCATTACGAATTTATGCAAGACTTTCGCGTTCACTTTAAACATGAGGATGGCTCTACAGAAATGGTGCCATTCTTTGGCTTAAAGACCAATAAACTCAAAGATGTCTTTGCCCCCTCATGCATGAGTTGCTTTGACTACGTCAATTCTTTGGCAGATTTAGTTGTCGGCTACATGGGCGCACCCTTCGGCTGGCAATGGATTGTTGTGAGAAATGATACAGGTAAAGAAATGTTGGACTTGGTGAAAGACCAGTTAGACACCCAACCTGTAATGTCTCAAGGGAATCGCAAAGAAGCTGTACAGCAAAGTATTCCAGCTTACGATAAAGCTGTGACTCTCCCCATGTGGGCAGCAAAACTTATGGGTGTGGTGATTGAGAAAATTGGGCCGAAAGGTTTAGAATATGCCAGATTTTCGATTGATTCCCACTTCACTCGTAATTACCTGTATGTGAAGCGGAATCACCCAGAGAAGTTGGAAGCCCATGTGCCGGAGTATGCTAAACGCATCGTTGAGCAGTATAAGTTACCAGACTAATACGCAACGATTTTAAGCAGGGCCGACAGCTTCTATTGCTGCTTCTAGTGCGATCGCAATATGTGTCCAATGCGTACCCCCTTGGCAATAAACCACATAAGGCTCACGCAACGGCCCATCTGCGGAAAATTCCAAGGTGCTACCTTCGATAAATGTCCCCCCAGCCATCACTACCTGGCTCTCATACCCCGGCATTTCATCGGGGATGGGGTCAAGGTAGGAACCGATGGGAGAATTTTGTTGTACAGCTTTACAGAAGGCAATGAGCTTTTGGGCGGAACCGAGTTTAATTGCTTGAATTACGTCGCGGCGGGGCGCAAGTGGCGCAGGATTGACAGGATAACCCAGTTGATCAAAGACATAACCTGTAAGGTGAGTGCCTTTCATCGCCTCTCCCACCATCTGCGGCGCGAGAAATAACCCTTGGAATAACAGACGATTTTGGTCAAAGGTTGCACCACCATAACTACCAATACCAGGAGCAGTAAGACGACAGGCTGAGGCTTCTACTAAATCAGCGCGACCAGCTACATAACCGCCAGCAGTCACAATTGTGCCACCAGGATTTTTAATCAATGAACCCGCCATTAAATCAGCACCAACATGGGTGGGTTCTTGAGTTTCGATAAATTCACCGTAGCAGTTATCTACAAAACAAACAGTGTTGGGATTTTGCTGTTTGACTAGTTGGACAATTTTTTCGATATCAGCAATCGATAAGCTAGGCCGCCAAGAATATCCGCAGGAACGTTGAATTAATACTAAACCTGTGTTATCAGTCACGCTAGTGCTTAAAGCCTGCCAATCAATATTTCCATCAGGTGTTAAGTCTAATTGGCGGTAATTTATGCCAAACTCAGTAAGGGAACCTTGACCTTTACCCCGTAAACCAATCACTTCTTCGAGCGTATCGTAGGGAGCACCGACCACTGCTAACATTTCATCTCCAGGACGCAGCACACCATACAAGGCACAAGCGATCGCGTGAGTCCCTGAAACAAACTGTACCCTTACTGCCGCAGCTTCGGCCCCCATTACTTCGGCAAATACTTTATCTAAAGTTTCTCTTCCTAAATCATCGTGTCCGTAGCCACTTACACCTGCAAAGTGGTGTGCGCCTACGCGTTGATCACGAAAGGCATGTAATACTCGTTGAAGATTGTGCTTGACCTGAGCGTCAATTCCAGAAAAAATCTCTAACAGTGCCTGTTCTGCTTGCCGCAGCTGTTCCAAGCTGTTCATTGGTTCCTCATTAAAAAAAAATTAAATTAATATGCGGATTTTTGGGATCGCGCAGATTAGGCTTCACCTTTCCTATTCAGGTTACTCATGACAATTGCTACCTCAACCAAACTTCAAATTAACTGGGTTAATACCCTCTTCTTCGCTGCGTTGCACATCGGAGCGCTGTTTGCCTTGCTTCCTAGCAACTTTAGCTGGCAGGCATTTGGTGTCGGTTTATTGCTCTACTGGATTACCGGAGGTTTAGGTATTACTTTGGGTTTTCACCGCCTGGTTACCCATCGCAGTTTTCAAACTCCCAAGTGGTTGGAATATCTATTGGTGCTTTTCGGAACTCTCGCCTGTCAAGGTGGGCCAATTGAGTGGGTAGGTACACACCGTATCCATCATCTACACTCGGATACTGAACAAGACCCCCATGATTCTAATAAGGGCTTTTGGTGGAGCCATATGGGTTGGCTGATTTATCACGCACCCGCTCACGCTGAGGTTCCTCGCTTCACTAAAGACATTGCCGATGACCCAGTTTATCAGTTTTTGCAAAAATATTTTATTCTCGTCCAAGTGGCCCTAGGTTTGTTGCTATTGGCAATAGGCGGTTGGCCGATGGTTGTTTGGGGCATTTTTGTGCGGATTGTTTGGGTTTACCACTGTACCTGGTTGGTAAATAGTGCTACACATAAATTTGGTTATCGTACCCACGACTCTGGCGATCGCTCCACTAATTGCTGGTGGGTAGCTTTACTGGTATTTGGTGAAGGCTGGCATAATAACCACCACGCTTTCCAATACTCAGCTCGTCATGGCTTGGAATGGTGGGAAATTGACATGACTTGGATGACTATTCAATTGCTGCAAGTGCTTGGTCTGGCTACAAATGTCAAGCTGGCAGATAAAAAGTCCTAAGCGAGTACATTGATTGGCAATTACATCTTGACATTGCACAGTCGATAGTTTACTCAGGGACAAAGTTTTTTTTAGTAACCAAAATATTGATTCCCTTAACTCTTAAACAAGAGTGAGTTGGGTTACTATAATCCGAGACGTTAATGTGTATAAGCTTTACGGCAAACCACTTAGTGGTGTGTTGGTGGAGGATTTTGTTGTTTTTCAGGTTTTCATGACTACATCAATAATCAAAATTCAAAATCAAGCTAATGACCTTGGTAGCTCCAAGCTGAAGCTAAAAGATATTATTAAAACCCTGCCCAAGGAGTGTTTTAAAAAGGATAAACGTAAAGCTTGGACAAATGTGGTGACTGCCGTTTTCATGGTGGCTTTAGGCTACTTCAGTCTGGCAATTTCGCCTTGGTTTCTCTTGCCATTTGCTTGGATTTTTACAGGTACAGCTTTAACAGGTTTTTTTGTCATTGCCCATGATTGCGGTCATCGTTCCTTTGCGAATCGTCGTTGGGTCAACGATTTAGTCGGGCACATTTTAATGATGCCTTTGATTTATCCATTTCATAGTTGGCGGATTAAACATAACTATCACCATAAGCATACAAATAAGCTGGAAGAGGACAATGCTTGGCATCCCATCACACCAGAAGTATTTCAAAATTGGGGGCCATTCCGCCGTTCAGTCTTTGAAGGCTTTATGCGTAAACGCTTCTGGTGGGTAGGTTCCATTGGACATTGGGCAGTTGTACATTTTGATTGGCGTAATTTCAAAGCTAAAGACCAATCAAGTGTTAAGCTTTCTGTGGCTGTAGTAGTAATTTTTGCAGCCGTTGCCTTCCCACTACTCATTGCGACAACTGGTATTTGGGGATTTGTCAAATTTTGGCTTTTACCCTGGATGGTTTACCATTTTTGGATGAGTACCTTTACTCTGGTTCACCATACTGCCGCAGATGTGCCCTTTAAGGCAGCTACCAAGTGGAATGAGGCTCTAGCTCAACTATCTGGCACTATTCATTGTGATTATCCACGCTGGATAGAATTTCTCTGCCACGATATTAATGTTCATGTACCTCATCATCTTTCTACTGCTATTCCTTCCTATAATCTGCGCTTGGCTTACAAGAGCATCAAAGAAAATTGGGCAGATTATCTTCATGATGAAAGCCAATTTTCTTGGGCTTTAATGAAGGACATTACCGGCCAATGTCAACTTTACACTCCTGATGTTGGTTATCAAACTTTTGACGATTATTACGCAGGGCGATAAATCAAAGATGAGGTATAACTTGGAAGATTATTTTTTCTTCTGGAAAGTTTTGCTTTTATCTTTGTAATTTCCCCTTGTTAGTGATTTGTATTCTGGCAGATCCTACTAATGAACATTGTTCAGGAAATTGCCAGAAGACAATTTTGTGTGGATCAGCACTCAAAAATATATCTCCGAAGCTGCTCATTGCAGAGGTCAAACGATTTTGGATTTTGGATTGGTTACATACTTTAGAGGTGAGACATAATCACAACCAACTAAAATACGCCAATCTAAAATTTTCAGTAACATTTCCTTGTTTACAGCAAGGCTTAGAATTTATATTCCATTGAATCCAGTGCCATCAAATAGTATCCCAGCCGACAGCGTTAAGCTACTCCATCCCCTTAGCTCACAATCATCTGAAGATTCGGCAAAATTACCTTTTACTCTTCAGGAATTAAAAGCAGCAATCCCACCTGAATGCTTTCAGCCAAATTTAGGTAAATCTCTGTTCTACTTTTTTCGAGACATCCTCATTATTGGTCTACTTTACGCAGTTGCTAATTATCTGGATTCTTGGTTTTTTTGGCCAATTTTTTGGCTAATGCAAGGAACAATGTTTTGGGCTTTGTTTGTAGTTGGACATGACTGCGGACATCAATCTTTCTCTAAAAAGAAATGGCTCAATGATTTAATTGGACATCTTGCACACACACCAATACTCGTTCCTTATCACGGTTGGCGAATTAGCCACAGAACCCACCATCTCAATACCGGCAATATCGATAATGATGAAAGCTGGTACCCTGTGAGCGAATCACAATATAAAGAAATGCCGTGGGAACAAAAGATAGGGCGGTATTATGTGTTTTTCTTAGCTTATCCGGTTTATCTGTTTAAGCGTTCTCCTAATAAAGAAGGTTCCCACTTCTTACCCAGCAGCTCACTTTTCAAACCTTCTGAAAAATGGGATGTGATTACCAGCACTGTACTGTGGACTTGCATGGTAGCTTTGCTTGGCTTTCTTACATATCAGTGGGGTTGGTTATGGTTGTTGAAAAATTACGCCGTACCCTACATTGTGTTTGTAATTTGGCTAGATGTGGTGACATTCTTACATCATACTGAGCCTGATATTCCCTGGTATCGTGGCGAAGATTGGACTTTTCTCAAAGGTGCTATTTCTAGCATTGACCGTAATTACGGTTTAATCAATCATATCCATCACGATATCGGTACTCATGTAGCTCACCATATCTTCCTGAATATCCCTCATTACAATTTGCTCAAGGCAACTGAAGCAATTAAACCAATTATGGGGGAATATTTCCGTGAGTCTCAAGAACCCATTTGGAAGTCATTATGGCGTTCCTGTATTAGCTGTCATTTTGTGCCCGATTCTGGCGGAAAAGTTTACTACACATCTAATAGTAAACTTGCTAAACCTTCATAAATAGACAGCATTTGATGAACTAAAAAAGCATAGCTCAGAAGATAATCTGCTGACGCTTTTTTAAGTTTCCATTAACTAGTGCTAGCTTCTTATGAAGCAGCACTTTCATATTAAAGTTACGTGAGTAAATCTATGACAACAGCACCAGAGACAAGAGTTACTTTTACTAAAAACTTTGGTTTTAGAAAAGAACTGAATAAACGAGTTGATGCTTATTTTAAGTCAAACAATATTTCTACCCGCGATAATCCAGCAATGTATTTCAAAACATTGACTATTGCTGTTTGGGTAATTGGAGCCTGGACATTTACTCTCTTCGGCCCCCCGCAAATCTGGCTGAAAGTGATTGGCTGTATTGTTTTAGGATTGGGTATTGCGGCTGTCGGATTTAGTGTCGGACATGATGCTAATCATGGCGGTTATTCGAGTAAGAAATGGGTCAATACTCTTGTGGGTTCAATTTATGACGTAATTGGATTATCTAGTTATTTATGGCGATATCGGCATAATTTTCTACATCATACTTATACAAATATCTTAGGTCATGATGTGGAAATACATGGTGATGGCTTAGTGCGAATGACTCCCTATATGGAGCATCAATGGTATCACCGATTTCAACACATATTTATTTTATCTATCTATACAATCATCCCTATTTACTGGTCTTTTGCAGATATTCACATCATTCTGTTTAAGCGTAAATATCATTCCCATGTGGTTCCTACACCCAAACCACTAGATATGCTGATTCTTTTTGGCGGTAAAATCATCTGGCTAGCACTTTTTCTAGGAATTCCCATTGCTGTAGGCTACAGTCCTATACAGGCGCTTGTAGGATTTCTCATCACTTACATGACCTATGGATTTTGGATTTGCATAGTTTTTATGCTGGCTCATGTGATGGACACAGCAGAGTTTATCCAACCAGATAGTCAACCAGAAGAAATTGATGATGAATGGGCAATTTTCCAAATTAGAACCACCGTTGATTTTGCTCCTAAGAATCACTTCTTAAATTGGTATTTAGGTGGACTGAATTACCAAGTCGTCCATCATTTATTCCCTCAAGTTTGTCATATTCACTATCCCAAAATTGCTCCTATTTTGGCAGAATTGTGTGAGGAGTATGGAGTGAAATATAATGTCTGCCCAACATTTACATCAGCGCTTATTTCTAATTTTCGTTGGTTGAAATATTTAGGCACTACGCCAAACGCAGAATATAAAACTCCAGCTTTAGTGAATAGTTAGTATTCAGTAAGCTTCTTGTATAGTGTCAATAAGACAGAATATAGCTTATATTTAATCCGCTTTATTGACACTATACTATATACCAGATTGTGAATTTTTAAATAGATTAATTTTTAGGGGCATAGTATTACTATGCTCCTAATTTTATTTGTATTTGTGATTTAGCATTTGGGACATCAAAAATCCTACCCTGCAAGATTTATATGTATTATCCCCAGTCCCTTAAAACCTACCATTACCCTGCACAATATGCTTAACAGTCGTCAGGGTTTCTAGGCTGATAAATCCCCGGCGATGACCTTTTTGATTAGACATTCCTAAAAATATCGAGTCTCCCCGTGAAGGATTGCGAGAAAACTTTGGGGAGGCATTGATATAAGTAGAGGCGCTATTTACCCCTAAAGCAAACTGGCGACTTTCTTGATAAGATTCGGTGACAATGCAGTCAGCATGACCGCTACTGTATTGATTAATCCACGCGATCGCAGCTTCTAAGCTATCAACCAATTTAAAGGCTACGGTTTTGGTTAAATAGGCAGTTCCCCATTCGGTATCTTTCGCTAGCTGCAATTGGGGAAAGGCTTCTACTAGTTCCGCATCGCCTTTAACTTCAAAGCCTTTGTCTTTTAAACTATTCCACAAAACTGCTAAGGATGAAGGTAAGGCTTGGCGATGAATTAAGACTTTTTCAATGGCGTTGACTGGATCTGGATCGCTTTCATGGCTATCGATAATCATCCAGCGCACCATTTCTAAGCTACTATTGAGCGACCAGTAAAGGTAACAATTGCCCATTGCTGACTTTAACACTGGGCAAGTTGCTTGTCGCATGACTTGCTGTACCAAGGTGGAACGTCCGTAGGGAATAACTAAATTTAAGTATTGGTCTTGCACAACCAAATCCCGAACGGAAGCACCATGTTCTGTGGTAATCAATTCTAAACAGCCTGCTGGTAAACCAACTTCAGTAATCGCACTTTGGAGAACATTAGCGATCGCTTCGTTAGAATGACTGGCCTCAGTACTGCCTTTAAGAATAATACTATTACCAGTTTTGATACATAAACCAGCTGCGATCGCTCCTAAATCGGGGAACGCTTCATAAATGAATCCAATCACCCCTAAAGGCATTAACTGGGAGTAACTTTGAGAATCATCCTGCTGATACTCAGCATTTCTCACCCGCCGCAGTGGATCGGATAATTCCCCTAACCGTTGTAAAATTTCCACAGTCGTTTCTAGCCTGGTGGGAGTTAATTTCAGCCAATCTAAAATCAACTCTGGCACTGCCATTTCTCGGCTTGCTTCTAGGTCTAATGTATTAGCTTCTAGAATGTCATCAAAAGCGCGTTCTATAGCCCGCGCCATTGCCAATACAGCACGACTGCGGTCTACTCCTTTTGCGATCCCCAGCTTAAGGGAAGCTTGGTAAGCGCGTTTAGCGCTATTTATTGGTTCGGGGATATCATCCAAAACTTCAACGGTCATTGAGTTAACGTCTGTAGGTAAGCCAGACCATAAGTGCTGGCAAAATAGCCAGAAGTACCGCCACCATTGCCCAAGCAATAATGGTGGAACCATTTGCTAATCGCAGTGCTAATGGTAGCCATATAATCACTAGCACGAAAATAATGCCCAGCGCTATCGGTAGATAGCTTTCTCCTAGTTTTGGATGGACAACGTGCCAACTATTACCCATCCAGCGCCAAGCACGTTTGTAGGGGTAGGTGGTAGAAAGTTGCTCTAGGACATAAGCATCATTTTCTACCACAAAGATTTGTTGACAGCGATCGCAACCAAATGCATCTGTCAGGGTAATCGGAATTAACCGTCCTCGGCGACGGCAGGGACAAGGATATTCCGTATTGAAGTCTATTTTTTCAGGTTTTTGAGATTGCACAAGCGTTCTAATAACTTGAGCTTATTTTTTACAATAGGTGAAAACACTATGCCTTGGTCTATGCCTTGGGTAGTGGTTTTCTGATTTTTTCAGCTTGATACAGATAGGAGACAAAGCCGAAGTTGCAATGATTCTCCAGGATAAATGAGGCTGAATGAGGCTGTGATCACAGCCGTCTTCACGTTCGGTTAGTTAAATAAAGCTTATCTGGCTGTTGTTCCCTATGTTGAGCAATTTTTTTTAAGAGTTTTCTCGTCTGCATCTGTGGCTTAAAAAGTAATCTAGTAGTGTTTTTTAGACATTTATTGTTTTTGAATATCTGGCACCGTTTTTAGTTTAAGTGGCAATATCTCATAAAACAACCGTTCTCTGAGGTCAAGCTTAAAAATAATTAGTACCAGCAAATCAAGGCTAAGTTTTTACGTCAAACGAATTACAATTTACTCGTCAGACTAATCAGGAGTCAACAGTTCAAGTTAGCCTAAAACAGGCAATTGCAAAAGCCAATGAACTTAACAGTGCCGACTCTTGGTCTAGGTAGATTTTGGCTCACTTCACAGCCACAAGGCGCTTGACACCTACACAATATTGCTATTAATCTAGCCACCCTTGATCCAGTGTAGTACACTGCATAAAAAACGAATTGACTACATATATGAAGATTAGATTAAGCCTATATCTCAGTCACTAGAGACTTACACTTTCACTTCATCTATTCTTATTTTTATAAAGCGGGTAACGCGATTCGAACGCGCGACATTCACCTTGGCAAGGTGACGCTCTACCACTGAGCTATACCCGCATTGCTTAACACATTTAATATAATGTCATAAATATCCTGGTTTGTCAACCCCCTGATTGAAGTTTTGAGTCAAGGAGGGGATTGGGGGATTAGGGACTGGGGACTGGGAATTAGGAAAAAAATGACTTTTGAACGCCAGTTGCTAC
Source organism: Tolypothrix sp. PCC 7601 (assembly GCF_025677855.1). Taxonomy (NCBI): domain Bacteria; kingdom Bacillati; phylum Cyanobacteriota; class Cyanophyceae; order Nostocales; family Tolypothrichaceae; genus Tolypothrix; species Tolypothrix sp. PCC 7601. Next base: position 3,882,811 of record NZ_CP064879.1, on the reverse strand, counting down.
AACGGGGGAAACCCCCACAACGCACTGGCTCCTTTTGTACAGACGCGATGCATCGCGTCTCTGCGACTCTTGTTAGCCCAATTCTTCAGACTCAGGGGAGAAATTGCCGATGCTGGCGCTGGGGAAAGATGCTGGTAGAGATGGGCTATTACGGGCGTATGGCTCTGCGAGATTAGAGCGCAATTGCCGCATCAGGCTGGCCATTTCTAAGGCATTCATAGCGTATTCCCAGCCATGATTACTTTTTATCCCGGCTCTTTCTAAAGCTTGCTGCATGGTGTCTACTGTCAAAATGCCAAAAATTACAGGCACACCAGTTTGAAAGCTTGCGGCGGCAATGCCTTTGGCTACTTCTGAAGAGACATAATCGAAATGGGGTGTTTGCCCGCGAATGACAGCGCCTAAACAAATAATGGCATCATAGCGATGAGAAAGCGCTAATTGCCGGGCGACTAATGGTACTTCAAAGCTTCCAGGAACCCAAACGTAATCAACTTGCTTACCTTGGGGGTCGGGATCTACACCGTGGCGTTTCAAGCAATCTTGACATCCCTCTAACAGCTTTACGGTAACTAGGTCATTAAATCGACCAATTACCAATGCAAACCGCAAAGGTTCTGTTTGAGTAAAAGTTCCCTCAAAAACTGCCATGACCGCCTCTTTACAAACTATACATCAAGGCTAATATACATTTCTTCTGCAAAGATAGAAGAGCAGAAGAACACAATCAGCTAAAAAGAACAAGGCGAAAAAATAAATTCACCTCAATTACTCTTTAGCGTAGCTCTTCTGCTCCTGAATATTTTTGCTATTTAACTGTGTCTCTAAGCGATCGCTTACACTACAAAAAAGTTTAATAGCCCTACTAAAAGTACCAAAGCGATCCAAACTCCAGAACCTAGCCAGAGTAGTTTTTTCGACTCTACCCAATTTTGGGGGGTCGCATAGGCAACAGGAACGCCAATAACTAATACAAAAGACAGCAGAACCAATCCTAACAAAGCAATTTGGAATATTATGGTCATTTTTGCTTCTCCCAAGACAGCGAAATACTAAAGATAGAATATCGTACAGGGCAATACTGACATTTCCTTATTTGTTAAGCTATCAGAAATTGCGTCACTATAGTCATTAATCCCAAGTCCAAATCATGAATGTTGCTTAGTCCTTCTGGAAGTGCAAAGGATAAGGGAGATAGGGAAGACAAGGCATAAATATTTATATTACTATGCCCCATGACGGCAGTTGCTCCACTTGGGGAGACCCCAAGACCGCACTGCCTCCCCCATGCCCCATGCCCCTTGACCCTTGACTATGGACTTAATTCTTTGCCACACTACAGCTGATTTTGACGCACTGGGCGCTGCGGTAGGGCTGACGCGGTTACAACCAGGTAGCAAAATTGTACTAACAGGCGGCGCTCATCCACCTGTACGAGATTTTTTAGCATTGCATCGTGATGAATATCCGCTGATTGAAAGGCGTTCGGTCAATCCTGAGAAAATTCGTTCTATAACCGTGGTCGATACTCAACAGCGCGATCGCTTGGGTAAGGCTGCTGAATGGTTCGATTTACCCAATGTCAAAAATATCATTATCTACGATCATCACCTGGGACAAGATACAGATATTCCCGCCACTCAAACTCATATTTCCTCAGTAGGAGCCACTACAACTTTAATGGTGGAGCAATTGCAACAACAGCAAATCTCTCTTACACCATTTGAAGCTACAGTTATGGCTTTGGGTATCCATGTGGATACAGGTTCGCTAACATACGAACAAGCCACGCCACGAGATGCTTTAGCTTTGGCTTGGTTAATGCAACAGGGAGCCAGCTTGTCTGTAATTTCGACTTATCGAGACCCTGGTTTGTCACCGCAATTACAGCAGCTATTAACTAAGGCACTGGACAATTTAGAATATCTTTGCTTGCGTGGATATACGATTGCTTGGGTAACTTTAAAAACTAATGAATTTGTGCCAGGGTTATCAAGTATTGCTTCCCAACTAGTTGAGTTAACCGAAATTGATGCTTTACTGTTGGCAAACGAATACCCTTTGACAGAAGATGAATCTCGGTTAACAATAATTGGGCGATCGCAAATTCCCGAGACTAATCTCAACGAATTATTCCAACCTCTAGGCGGTGGGGGTCATTCGCAAGCAGCATCCTTAAATTTACGCGGAGTCGATTCTCAAGCTGTCCTCAAGCAACTCCTAGATGATTTTAAAGCCACAATTCCCCATCCCCTCACAGCTAGGGATTTGATGTCCTCCCCTGTCCGCACTATCCGTCCGGAAACCACAATTACGGAAGCACAGCGGATTATGTTGCGTTATGGACACTCCGGTTTATCTGTAGTTGATGCTGAAGGGCAATTATTAGGTATTATTTCCCGCAGAGATATTGATATTGCTTTACACCACGGCTTTAGTCATGCACCAGTTAAAGGCTACATGACATCCAATATCAGGAGTATTACACCCGAAACAACATTGCCACAAATTGAGGCGTTGATGGTGACTTATGATATTGGACGATTACCAGTATTAGATAATGATCAACTAGTTGGAATTGTCACCCGCACTGATGTATTGCGAGAATTACATCAAAATAGCGCCGAGTTCCGAGAGATGGATTCTCAGTCGCAATTTCCTCTCAAAACTCAAGATTTAGGACTCAGCACAGAATTAAAAAATCGCCTGACTCCCCAATTATGGCAATTGCTTACCCAAGCATCTCAAGAAGCCGAAAAACGAGGTTGGCATTTATATTTGGTTGGGGGTGCAGTCCGGGATTTACTATTAGCTGAGGGTGCTAGCAAGACTTTAATGATTAAAGACATCGACTTAGTAGTTGATGGCTTCCATAAAGCCGCAGATGTGGGTGCTGGTGTCGAACTAGCCAAAGCGTTACAACAAATACACCCAGAGGCGCGCCTAGAAATTCACGGTGCTTTTCAAACTGCGGCTTTGCTATGGCACAAACACCCAGAATTAGATTCATTATGGGTAGATATTGCAACGGCTAGAACTGAATTTTATCCTTATCCTGCTGCGAATCCGGAGGTGGAAGCGAGTTCTATTCGCCAAGACTTATACCGCCGAGATTTTACCATCAACGCTATGGCACTGCGGCTGACTTCTTCCCGTCCTGCTGGGAGAACACAGCAAGCTGCACCCCTACTCGATTTCTTTGGCGGATTACTAGATTTACAAGCCAAGAAAATTCGCGTTTTACACGCCAACAGCTTTATCGAAGATCCCACCCGGATTTATCGCGGTGTGCGTTTTGCTGTCCGCTTTGGATTTGATATTGAAGCACAATCAGAAGATTATATTCGCTATGCCATTAATAGCGGTGTTTATGATCGCACTGCTCAAGAGAATAGCAGAACTCCAGCTTTACAAACTCGCCTCAAAGCCGAATTGAAACATATTTTGGAAGCGCCTTACTGGAAACCTGCTTTACAATTACTCGATAACTTAGGCGCATTGCAGTGCATTCATCCCACCTTGAAATTAGATGAGGATATCTTACGAGAATTGCGTTTATTAGAGTTATGTTTGCGAAGATTTGACCGCCAACAAACTTTAATTCATTGGCAAATGCGTTTAGAAACTTTAATTGCTCACTTATCACCTAAATATAGAGAAAAAGTTGCCAAAAATCTGCAAATGCAAGAAGAAAGTATTAGCAGATTGCAAACTTTAGCCCATGTACAAGCTGAGGTAATAGCATCATTATCTAATTTTCAATCTCCCAGTCAGATAGTAAATTTATTGCGACAGCAGGATTTACAAACACTGATTTTAATTGCTTTGAAAAGTCCACGAACAATCCGAAGACAGATTTGGCATTATTTAACAGTTTGGGCTAATGTTCAACCTATTCTCAACGGTAATGATTTAAAGCAACTTGGCTACAAACCAGGCCCCCAATATCGCCAAATCCTCGACGATTTACTCACAGCAACTTTAGATGGCATAATCAACAATAAAACAGAAGCACAAGAATATTTAAGCACGCATTACCCTCAATAAATTCTCTCCTCTCTGCGTCTCTGTGCCTCTGCGTGAAAAAAAAATTATTTTAACTTTATCTTACCGCTTTTATGCAAACACAAACACAAAAAATATTCTACACACCAGAAGAATATCTCCAACTGGAAAAAACATCGGAATTTAAAAATGAATATTGGGATGGAGAAATTGTACCAATGGCTGGCGGGACAACTAATCACAACGAAATCGCTCTCAATTTTTGCACCAATTTTAAATTTACAACGCGAGGTAAAAACTACAAAATATATATGGGTGATGTCAAATTGTCGATACCGCGTTATCGCATTTACACATATCCAGATATTATGGTCATTCAAGGAGAACCAATATATGAGGGAAATGGTACTACTACAGTGACAAATCCATTATTGATTGTAGAAGTATTATCTAAATCCACAGAAAACCACGATAGAACCAATAAATTTAGATTTTATCGTTCCATCCCAACATTAAAAGAATATATTATGATTGACCAGTATGAATATCTAGTTGAGCAGTTTACTAAAAATGCTGATAGTCAATGGGTATTAACTGAATATGAGTCTGAAGATGCAGTATTATCACTTCAGAAAATAGACTTTCAAATTCCCTTTAGTGAAATTTATGCAGGGGTGAATTTTGAAGTAGGCGAAGAATGAATTTTGGCTTGTCTTTCAATTCGCATCTGGCGCATTTTTTCTGACAAATGTTTTTTTCTGACTCTATGACTATATTCTATCCATTGAAATATTTTAGTGAAAGCGATCGCACTACATGAAGGGCTTGGAAAAAAGGCGATCGTATTCTTAACTAGCTAGATTAAATTGAAAATTCACTATTAGCATAAGACTACGCTGCATATCTTATAATCTCGACCTCTGCGCCATTATTCACAGCTATTTCTGCCCTTTCTAGGACTTGTTCAGTAATGGAATCACTTAAATAATATTCTCCGCAGTTATCACAAACTTCTGCTGGAAATTTTTTAATTATGATAATACATTCATCTCTTTCTAAGGTAACAGTTACTAAACCAGGTTTAGTTTCTCCGTGCTTGCAAATGACACATTTCATAGTTTTTGTCTCCTAATTATAAAATCATTTGACCAAATGTTTTGATCGAGAATATAAGCAGTTACTACATATCCTGTATCTGTAGATTCATCATATGAATATACGACATGAACAGGTTTACCTTTGAGTTACGGCTTGATTAAATATTCTTCAGAGTTACGATATTTAGTAATTAACTTACGTGTTTTTAGGGGTGAATAAAGCAGCATGGAAAGTGCGGATAAACTGGTTCCAGTTAGTGCCAACAAAACTAATGGATTTAGAAAGCCTGCTATTATCCCAGTTCCTGCGCTAGCTCCAAATCCTAATGTTAGTAGTACTTGTAGCCATAGCTACCACCACAGTCATTAAAAACAACCCAATTAAACTACCAAAGGGTATCTTTCGCTTGTCATGTCTAGCAAGGGAACGCACAAGTCAAGTTATTTTTAAAACGGAAAGATTATCAATGCTGTGCCTCTACAATTTGTCTTAACACTAGGTACATGACCGAAATAGTTACTCTACAGCATAAGCGGTGAATTGCCGTTTAAAAGGCGAATAAAAACCAATTACAATATCATAATTAGGTACACCACACTCCACTAATTTTTCCGCAATCAGTTCTTCCGTACCATTATATTGAATCCATATTTTTCCATTTAAAATATCAAAATGTAGCACAGGGCCAAATACCCTTTTATCGCCATTCCAGCCAACATAAGCTAATTGATAATGGTCGTTGTCATTATCAAAAATCAATTATGTATTTTTAGACCATATTAGTTGGGATAACTTTAATGAATCAACCGACTTCAAAACACAAATAGAATCAAATAAAAACTACACTGGATATTATCCAGAATCAGTTCACGTTGATAAAATTTATCGCACCAGAGAAAACCGGGCTTGGTGTAAAGAACGAGGTATTAGAATTAGTGGAGTTCCTTTAGGAAGACCTCCAAGAAATCTGAGTAAAGAAAAAAAGAAGCAAGCTTTACAAGACGAGAGAATTCGTAATTATATTGAAGGCAAGTTTGGAGAAGGTAAAAGAAGGTTTAGCCTGGGTAGAGTGATGGCGAAACTCTCTCATACTTCTCAAACAGCAATTGCTATTACTTTTTTAGTCATGAATCTTTCTACTCACTTGTCACGGGTTTTTTATGCCTTTTTCTGTCTATTTTTAAAAAATAGACCTTTTTTAGAGATTGACATAATTGAACATTATGATTTTGCTAGCTATGGGCAACAAAAACTTATCTTTAACCTTGTTTAAATAACTAGTCAACCCAAAAGAATTGCTTTTTTATGACTTTTTCAGCAACCCCTAAATAGGTTTGTTCGCCTAATGTTTTTGAAAGCGACGTTGTAAAGATACCCGACTTTTTCAAAAAGTCGGGTATCTAAATTCCGCGAAAGTCAGCGTCGCGCCACGAGTCATAGTTGATCACTTATTCCCCTGACGGGGATGAAAAATATGGCACTGGAGGGTCAATTCCTTTAACTGCTTGACTCTCCAGTTTTGGGGCTACCAGATATCCCCATGATTAAAATCTCAACTATAGTTTGTTGCTTCTTGGCTAATTTTGTTCAACAGCAAAGATAATTATCTGGTGTTCGCAATTGCTGCTAATTATTGGACAGTGATTGTACCAACCATACCAGCACCACGGTGAGGTTCGCAGTAGAAGGTGTAGTCACCAGCAGGTGCATCTGCGGGGATGGTGGTGGTTTGCTTTTGACCAGGATTCATTAACAATTGCTTGTGAGACAATGATTTAGCTAAATCAGCGCTCTTTGCAGGGTTTTTAGCTGTATCAAATACAACGTTGTGGGGAGGAACTTTGTTGTTTACCCATTCAATGGTGTCGCCAGGTTTAACGCTTATTTTTTTGGGTTCAAATGCCAACATTCCTTTGTCAGTCCCTAGCTTGATTTGGTATGTGTCAGCCGATGCGCTGGGAGTAAAAACAGCAAAGCTGCTCACGACTAAAAGAATTGTCAAAACAGCTAGGCTAAAACGCCGCCAGCTTGCTGCAATTAATTTCATGGCTTCTCCTAACAAACAGTTTTTAATTTCTCTTTCCTATTTTAAATACAAATAACGCTAAATACGACAAACTGTCATAGATAATTTTTTTTGTAAAATATCGCCAACCAATACTGACGCAAAATCTGAAAAAATGTAAACCTGGAACGGCTTACCGCAGACTAGGAAAGAGAAATTCCTAGTTTCTTACCCTATATGACGTATAGAAGAGTCAGGAAGCAGAATTTTAGAGATTTATTGCATCAACCCTATCAACGCCCATTAATAAAAAGTTGTGCAATCAGTAATAAATACTAGATTGACATATAGCAAAATATCTGTATATGAAGAGGTTTAGTACTCAGGTAAAAATAATTTTATAGAAAAGCTGCATCAATGTTCAAAAATCTTCTTGGCCCCAACCAGGAGCTTTTTTTGCTGCGGCGAGAACAAAAGCTGCTAAACTCTCTATTTGCTGTTGTGGCAAAAAATTGGGTGTTAACTGCCGACACCAATAAGTTTCTTGACTACCATCATAGGTCATTGGCTGGCGCATAAATTCTATCAGCGCGTTAATGCGATCGCGCGGCGGATTCGCACCCTGGAGTGTTGTTAGCGCCAGGGATACTTGAGGATCGGGTAAAGTTGCACCACCAACATGGCAATTAATGCAGTTGGCTTCAAACAGTTTTTTACCCACAGATAATTCTACAGGTGAAAACAGACGCGTATTACCCTGTGCATCCATTTCCAGGGCAATTGGCTCAGTGACATGTAAATATCTACCTATATAAGGGTCAATATTGGCAGCGTGAGCTATTAAGCTACTGCTGTCATAAAAAACAAAGAAAATCACCAAAACCAGGAAAACACAACGAGCCAAAAATTTATCCAACATACACAAGCAGTATATTGCGATCGCGTTCCCAAGGTACTGAGATCTAGATTCTCAGTCCTGAGTCTTTGAGGAAGGGAATTAGCGGGTAATCTTAAATCCCTAGTCCCTAAATCTCAGAACTCAGCACCCAGACCTCAGCACTAATGACTAGATTTAGTAGTAAATCTTACCGCCGCCCCACTTAGTACCTACAACTTTGGGTTGTAAGAGAATATGACCAGCGATCGCTTCTAAGTCGTCATCAGTTAGGTTTCTCATTTCTGTGAAAATATCTGCACTCTTGGTGCTGGGGTGTAATTCTGAGATATCTTCTTCACCGTCATAAGTAGTAGGATTCTTCATGTAATCCACCAAACCTTCAATATTATTACGGTTTGGTGTAGCCAGTGATAATGCTTCTGGTTCCAGCCCTACGTTTTGGTTAGTCTTAGTTACACCACCAACGTGACATTGAGCGCAAGCGTATTGAAATAAACGTTTACCTTCTTTGACTTGTTTCAAGCTGAGTACAGTTGTATCACCTTTGTCATTTAATGTTACTGTCCGGGTGGCTTTATCCAGTTCTACGGCTGTCGCATTACCGACAAACAACTGAAACGTTAATAAAACAGTAGCTACAACAACGCCAATTAATCTTCTAAACATGTTTCCCCTTAAAGATTTTGACACTCAACACAGCTATTTAGCGTGACTCAATCTCCATGTTGTTATTTGTTCATTGCTATAAGCCAAAGCCATAGCAACAAAGCCCTTCAGGTGGCTTCAGTTTCACCCAACAAGCCGCTAGTACTTATGGGATATTTTTCAGCCAATATGTGAGAAATAATTGCCTTTGCAGCCGCCAACGCCAAATGGGTCTTTTGGTGTTTATCGGCAATTAAGAGGTGGTTGTACAGAGAAAACCCTTTCTCCACAGTATTCCTGCGGTCTGCTGCTATCTCTGCGATCCATAGGTCTGCAAAACCCATAATGTTTTCTTAACTGATATATAGAGATTGAGTCGCTGTAATACCAATATCACGTTAAGAGTGCAATTTGTCGCCCAAAATACTGTTCTTGTAGTGGGGAGAGTGGGGACTGGGGATTGGGGATTGGGGATGAGGGAGATGAGGAGGATGAGGGAGATGAGGAGGATGAGGGAGTAGGGGAGGATGAGGGAGATGAGGAGGATGAGGGAGATGAGGAGGATGAGGGAGATGAGGAGGATGAGGGAGATGAGGAGGATGAGGGAGATGAGGAGGATGAGGGAGATGAGGAGGATGAGGGAGTAGGGGAGGATGAGGGAGTAGGGGAGGATGAGGGAGATGAGGAGGATGAGGGAGATGAGGAGGATGAGGGAGTAGGGGAGAAATAATTAATGACAAACACCCAATTACCAATTACCAATTACCAATTACCAATTACCAATGCCCAATGCCCAATGCCCCATGCCCAATGCCCATATTATTACCCCTTCCCCCCCGTAAATGTGACACTTTGAATAAAGTAACGGTTGAAAAAGGCGTAGATTCCCAAGGCTGGTAGAGTGAAGACCATCGAAGCTGCCATGATGTAGTTCCAATAGCTGATGTATTGACCTTTGAAGGTGTTTAATCCTAAAGGGAGGGTAAACATTTCGGGGTCGAATAAAATTACCACAGGAAGCAAAAAATTATTCCAGCTACCCATAAATACAAACACTGCTTGGGCGGCGAGGGCTGGTTTGGCTAAAGGTAAGACAATATGCCGAAAAATTTGTAAGGTATTTAAGCCATCAAGTTGTGCGGCTTCTTCTAGTTCTTTAGGAAAATTAACGAAAAATTGCCGCATCATGAAAATGAAAGTGGCATTAACCATGCTAGGCACAATCATGCCTTGGTAAGTGTTGAGCCAGCCGATCGCTTTTAAAATTAAAAAGGTGGGAATCAGGGTAATCTGAGCAGGAACGGCTAAAACCGCTAAAATTAGCAAGAACCAGAAGCTTTTACCCGCAAAGCGCAATCTAGCTAAGGCATAACCTGCCATTGAGTTCAGCAGTAAATTTAAAATTGTCACACTGAGAGCAATTAGCACACTGTTAAATAACCAGCGCCAAAATAGGGGTTCTTGTAAGAATATTTGCTTGTAGTTATCAAAGGTAAAATTTTGTGGTATCAAATTGGGCTCTCCACTAACAATTTCTGATAGCGGCTTAAATGAGGCTGAAAGCGCCCATAAAAAAGGAATTAAGGTAATGACAGCATAGAGTGTAAGTAAGGCATAAAAAAGTATTCTCAGCCAGGGAAAGTGCAAGATTTTACTCAAATTCTCTCACCTCCAAACAATCGCTGCTGAATCAAAGTAATCGCAATAATAATTGCTGCTAGCAAAAAAGCGATCGCAGCTGCATAACCCATCTGTAAATTCCGAAATACAGCTTGGTAGATTAACAGTACAACAGTGAGGGTGGCATTATTTGGCCCACCAGTCCCGCCAGAAAAAATATAAGACTGATCGAATAATTGAAACGTGCCAATTATCCCCATAGCGACAACAAAGAAGGTAACTGGCTTGAGTATGGGGATAGTAACATGAATAAATTTTTGCCAACCATTTGCCCCATCCAGTTCTGCGGCTTCGTAAAGCGATTGGGGAATATCCTGCAACGCTGCTAGGTAAATCACCATGAAAAACGGCGCTGTAGACCAAATATTCATCATCATGATGCCTTTGAGGGCAACGGCTGGATCTCCTAACCAGTTATATGTAGGTAATCCCAAAGCCGCGAGAAAATCATTTAATAGCCCATCGGTATTGTAAATCCACATAAAAATCAGCGTTAGTACGGCTGAAGATGTGACCGTTGGTAAAAAATATAGGATACGCCACCAATTTTTTCCCCGAATGCCAGAATTCAGCGTTACAGCTAAAATTAAAGCCAGGATAGTTTGGCTGGGCACAACGATCGCCACATATTCTGCTGTATTTCTCAAAGCAATCCCAACGCGCTCATCTTCAACCAAGCGTGAGAAATTGCGAAAGCCGATAAACTGGTACTCAATACCCCCAAGCAGCTGGACTTTGTGCAAGGAAAGAAAGACAGCATAGAGAATCGGCAGAATCACAAAAATGCCCAAAACTAAAATAGTAGGCATCATAAATAGATATCCAGCCAGGTTTTCTGTCATACTCCACCTGGGATTTCTCTGCCGTCTCCTACTTTCCAACATAATTAACCTCCCCTGAATCTCGCATCAACCCAGCTGTAGCGAATGGCTGTGCATGATTATTGATCGTACTGCTTATGAGGGAGATTAGGGGGATGAGGTAGATGAGGTAGATGAGGTAGATGAGGGGGATGAGGGGGATGAGGGGGATGAGGGGGATGAGGTAGATGAGGGAGAAATACCCATTACCCAGTCCCCAATCCCCATTACCCCTTATCCCCAGAGGGGGCCCCGAGTTCCCCAATCCCCAGTCCCCAATCCCCAATCCCCAATCCCCAATCCCCAGTCCCCATTCGATTACTCTATGGAAACCGACAGAAAGGTTTATGGAACTTTAGTTCAGAACAATAGATAGAATGAACAAAGTTAGCCTTGATGTCTAATCGCCAAAACCTATACAACTCATGGATTTTGCTAATCTTGCATCCCAGTTAAATGCTGGAACGATTTTACCAGAGGGTATTGTCATACTCACCCTTTTGGGGGTTTTGATTGTTGATTTGATTTTAGGGCGTACATCTTCGCGCTGGATTGGGTATCTGGCGATCGCAGGTTTACTTGCGTCGATTGTCGCCCTGTATTTTCAATGGGATGCTACTAATCCCATTGCCTTTAGCGGTGGCTTTAATAGTGACGACCTTAGTATCGTCTTTCGCGGGATTATTGCCTTATCTGCCGCAGTCACCATCTTAATGTCCATTCGCTACGTGGAACAGAGTGGCACGGCTTTAGCAGAATTCATTGCGATTTTGCTTACCGCTACCCTAGGAGGAATGTTCTTATCCGGGGCTAGTGAGTTGGTGATGATTTTCATCTCCTTAGAAACCCTGAGTATTTCCTCTTATTTGTTAACCGGTTATACCAAGCGTGACCCGCGCTCTAATGAAGCGGCGCTGAAATACCTGTTGATTGGTGCTTCCAGTACAGCAGTATTTTTATATGGCGTATCGCTGCTGTATGGCTTATCAGGTGGACAAACAGAACTGAGTGCGATCGCTAATGGCATTGCTACAGCTCACATTGGTCAATCATTAGGTATAGTGATTGCCTTGGTGTTTGTGATTGCCGGGATTGGCTTTAAAATTTCTGCTGCACCCTTCCACCAATGGACTCCAGACGTTTACGAAGGCGCTCCTACCCCAGTGATTGCCTTTTTATCTGTCGGTTCCAAAGCAGCAGGTTTTGCCTTAGCTATCCGCTTACTCACCACCGTCTTCCCCTTGGTTGCTGACGAGTGGAGATTCGTCTTCACCGCCCTTGCAGTTCTCAGCATGATTTTGGGTAACGTAGTCGCCCTCGCCCAAACCAGCATGAAACGGATGCTGGCTTATTCATCCATTGCCCAAGCTGGGTTTGTGATGATTGGCTTGATTGCTGGTACTCAAGCTGGATATTCCAGTATGATATTTTATTTACTGGTCTATCTGTTCATGAACCTGTGCGGTTTTACCTGCATTATTCTGTTCTCTCTCCGGACAGGAACCGACCAGATTGCCGAATACTCTGGTTTGTATCAAAAAGACCCACTGCTCACCTTGGGTTTAAGCATTTCCCTGCTGTCTTTAGGCGGTATTCCCCCACTAGCCGGATTCTTTGGGAAAATTTACCTATTCTGGGCTGGTTGGCAAGCAGGACTTTACTGGTTAGTCTTGTTAGGCTTAGTTACTAGCGTTGTCTCCATCTACTACTACATCCGCGTAGTCAAGATGATGGTAGTCAAAGAACCACAGGAAATGTCTGATGTGGTAAAAAATTACCCTGCCATCAATTGGAATTTACCAGGCTATAGACCTTTGCAGGTAGGATTGGTAGTGACTTTAATCGCTACTACCATTGCCGGGATTTTGTCAAATCCCCTATTTACCTTAGCTAACAATTCAGTTGCTCATACAGCCATATTGCAAACAGCTACAATTGTCAGCTCTCAAGCAAGTGCAGTTACTATCCAGCAACCCGAAGAGTTATAAATTGCCTCATATTGATCCCCCCTAGCCCCTTTAAAAAGGGGGAAAAGTTCTTAAAGTCCCCCTTAAAAAGGGGGATTTAGGGGGATCTAAAACGTTGTACTATCAATCAGAAGACTTTTAAACAATCCTCTAATAAACATGGGAAAAGCTCTAATATTTTTACCAAACACCCAACACCCAACACCAAAAACTATCAAATCGGCAAAGTAATTACAAATTCGGAACCATGACCTAGTACAGAATTTACCTCTATATTTCCCCCATGATTTTCCACAATGATTTGATGAGTAATCGATAAACCCAAGCCTGTGCCTTTACCCACAGCTTTAGTTGTGAATAAATGCTCAAATACTTTTGATTTAATATCATCGGGAATACCTAAACCATTATCTTTAAACTTAATCACAATAGAATTTTTATCTTCAGTTAAATTAGTTTGAACTTTAATATAATTAGGATTGTTTTCTATTTCTTGATAACTCCGCCCTTCATTAGACTCTTCTAAAGCATCAATCGCATTAGCTACTATATTCATAAATACTTGATTGAGTTGCCCAGCAAAGCATTTTACCTCAGGTAAATTACCGTAATCACGAATGACTTCAATAGCAGGACGAGTCTCACAAGCTTTTAAGCGATGCTTCAGAATTAAAATTGTGCTGTCGATGCCATCATGAATGTTAAAGGGAATTTTGACAGTGCTATCGGCACGAGAAAAGGTGCGAAGAGAAGCACTAATATCAGATATTCTTTCTACTCCCTTATGCATAGAAGTGAGTATGTGCGGGAAGTCTTCTAGGAGAAAATCTAAGTCAATTTTTTTGGCATGTTGAACAATTTCTGGTGTTGTAGCCTGATTTTTATAAAGGTTGATGTGGTCTATCAGGTCTTGCATATATTTTTGAGCATAGGTGAGATTGCCCCCAATAAAACCAGCCGGATTATTAATTTCGTGGGCAATTCCTGCTACCAATTGTCCTAAAGAAGACATTTTTTCACTTTCTACTAACCGCTTTTGAGATTGTTTGAGTTGCGCTACAGTAGTAGTTAATTCTGCTGCTCGTTGTTCTAGCTTTTGGTTGAGATGGCACAATTTTAAGTGGACATTTACACGCGCCAGTACATCTTCTGGTTGAAATGGCTTAGTGATATAATCTACAGCACCGAGAGTTAAACCTTTTACTTTATCGACCACATCTGATAAAGCCGTCATAAAAATAACTGGAATATCACGGGTCGATTCTTGTTCTTTTAATCGGCGGCAAGTTTCAAAGCCATCAATTCCCGGCATCATCACATCTAATAATATCAGGTCTGGAGAGACTATTTGTAATTTTTCCAGAGCACTTTCGCCACTTTTAGCAACTAAAACACGAAAACCCGATGCTTGCAAAAACTCAAACAGTACCTTGGCATTAACTGGGTTATCCTCAACAATCATAATCAAATTTTGTTTATCACTAAGCATATTTACAGCTGACCAATGTACTGTTTGACTAGTTTAATAATTGCTTCTTCATCTAGATTTTGAGTCAGTTCTAGAAGCTTGGTAGTAAAAGGTAAATATTTATTATTTAAATTTTGTAGTCTTTGGGCTTCCTGCTCAACTCCTGTAATATCGCCAATTGTGGCAGCATTCACCAAAGTTTTTAATTCCTCTGTGGCAGGAAATACCCATTCTTTAGGCGAATATTCATTAAAAATTACTGATTTTGGGATCTTATGATTGGTTTCTTGATAAATCCAAATTATTCCTAAATGCTGCTGAATTTTGGCTAATAAATCTTCTGATTCCACAGGTTTAGGCAGAAAATCATTGCAGCCAGAATCATAACTTTGTTGTCGGTCAACTTGGCAGACATTAGCTGAAGACGCAATGATAATCGGGTGGGAAAATTCTCGTTGAGAACGTAAATTTCGCGTCATTTCCCAACCATTAAGTAAGGGCATTACAACGTCAGTGATGATTAAGTCAGGATTCCAAGCCAAGGCTTTCTCTAATCCTTCTTGCCCATTGACTGCTTGCATTAGTGTAAAACCAAGAGGTTCTAAAAAATTAACAATCACAGAGCGATTTTCCCATCGGTCATCAACAACTAGAACCTTGATTGGGTGATTACCTTCATAACCAACAATGTTATTAGTAGTCTTCTGGGTAGCTAAATCAATCCATTGCTGTGATACTTGCAAGTCCACATCAAACCAAAACTTACTACCTTGGCCTAAAGTACTTTCTACATGAATTTCACTACCCATCATTTGCACGATTTGCTGGCTGATAGCTAACCCAAGTCCAGTTCCCTCTGCCATGCGCTGCTTATTGCCCACTTGTTCAAAAGGAAGGAATATTTTATGTAATTGCTCTGGACTCATGCCTAGGCCTGTATCTTCAATTTGAAATCTAATTTTAATTATAGGTAATTGTTTATAGTCGCTATGATTCGTGATTTCCGCTTCTGTCTGGTTTGACAGATTATCAAATTTAGCCGCATTACTTAGCACATCGACTTTAAAGATTACTTGACCAGAATCTGTAAATTTGATGGCATTACCTAATAAATTCAATAAAACTTGGCGTAACCGTTTTTCATCAGCAAATAGAGCTACAGGCAGTTTATTAAATTCTTGGTAAATAAAACCGATTTCTTTTTGTTCAGCTTTAATGCGACAGATTTCAAAAATGCTTTTGAGGAAATTAGCGAAGTGAAAATCGTGGGGGAATAATTCCAGCTTGCGGGCTTCAATTTTGGAGATATCCAAAATATCGTTAATCAGTGTTAGTAAATGGGAACCACATTGGTAAATAATGTCAAGTCCCTCCTGTTGCTTAAAAGTCACATTTTCTTCCATCCCTAAAATCTGAGCATATCCCAAAATACCGTTGAGCGGTGTCCGAAGTTCATGGCTCATATTTGCCAGAAATTCACTTTTGGCATTGTTTGCACTGTCAGCAATTTCTTTAGCTGCTTTTAATTCGGCGGTACGTTCTTCAACCCTAGCTTCTAGTTCAATAAAAGCAGTTGCTAACTGTGTAGCCATTTGATTAAAAGATTGTGCCAAACTTTCTAGCTCATCTATACCTTTAATTTCGACTTTCTGGTCGAGTTTTCCGGAAGCGATCGCTAAACTCGCAGCCTGTAAACTTAAAATTGGTTGTGTAATCCACCGGGATGTGAAAATGCCGATCGCAGTGGCCCATACTAAGGCTATTAAACATAAAATAATGCTAGTGCGGGTATTTTCGCTGATTTGTGCCATAAATTCCGATTCCGGCACAACTACAACTACTAACCAATCCAAACCAAATTTGTCTCGCCAAGGGTTAATGTGGATATACTGTCTCTCACCTTGCAAGATAAAATTTGTTTCTTGGCTTCCTTCTATCTGCCGAAAATCACCATATTTCTGCTGTATATACTGGGCTGTTGCTTTAATTAAAGAGTCTTGACTATTTAAGGCTGATAGTCTTTCTGCTTTGCCATTAATCACCTTGTATGGTAATTCATTTGCAGAAGAAGCTACTATTAATCCAGAACGCTCCAAAATAAAAGTTTGACCAGCTTTACCAATTTTCAAATTAGCTAAAAAAGTACTAATCTGTGACAATATCAAATCAACGCTTAATACTCCAGCTATCTGATGATCTCGATTGTAAACAGGATAACTAGAAGAGATAGAAAAAATATCTGGTTTATCTTCCCATTGATAAATTTGACTCCAGAGTGGTTTATTAGCTTTAACTGCATCTGCATACCAAGCTTCTTGACGCGGATCGTAATCTTTGACTTCTTTTAGTTGATTAATATTGCCTTGGCTGTCTGAACTATAAACATAAAGTTTACCGAGACGAGTTTTTTGAGAAACTTCATTAATTAACAAATTGCCATCATTTAATCTTTCAACGCCAATAAACTCACCTTTAGGGTTAGCAAAGCTAATATAGCCAATATTAAACACCTGCATTTGCTTCCAAAAATAAGTTTCTGATTTCCGAAAATCTTGCAAGTTGAGCATTCCCAACTTACTAGCATCCAGGTTAATTTGATTGATTTGATGAGGAGTTACTAAATAAGTATCAAGATGCTGGGTAACAATTCTGTTGACTTTTTCGATCAACTGGCTAGCCAGATCATTAACTGCTTTTTCACCATTCCTAAAAGAAAGATAGCCCACTAGTCCCACAGCCGTAAATATCTGAATTACAAAAGGCAGAATCAGAATAAGTCGCAGTGGTATTTTTTTTGATTTTTTTAATATAAAGTTAGTCATAAAATTTCTACTATTAAAATTTATGTGTAAAACTCATATTTAATTTTTGAAAAAAGTAAGTACACTATTATTTCTTCTTGCCCTTCGGGTGAATCCTTCACATACGCTACGCGAGCAGCCGTTGCTCATGGGGAAAACCCCCTTGGCGCTAGCCTCTCCTCTTGGGAGAAGACTGCTTCACCTGTTCTCCCTTCTCTATTAAGAGTTACCTCCCTAGGCAAATAATTTCAGGAATCAAAACTGATTTAGCTATCACTGAGAAGACTAAGTATAAAAACTATCATAAACTTAAAAGCACAGCAGGGTTTAAAGATTATTCTTCTTGCCAAATACATTGCTAGATAGGAATAGCGATCGCAAATTTCTCACCCTGCTTAGTACAAAATATACCTTCTAGTTTTTGCTCCGGAGTAGCAAGTGCGATCGCACTACTTGCTGGCACTAATCCCAGGGTAAGTATAGAGGGTTAGACATTCCTCAACATCCTGCATCTGTTGTCAAAGCATAGCTGTTGTAGCCAATCTCCTGAAATACCTGTATTTTTTTACAAAAATAACGACCTGAACCTCGGAAATTACGCAAGTTTAGGCATCCTACTTCTATTGCATCGGCATTGATTTGATGAATTTGATGAGGCGTTGCCAGATATCTATTTAAATTGTGATTGACAAGTATGTTAACCTTACTCATTAACTGTTCAACAAGGTTGTTGACAGCTTTGTGTCCATTTTTAAAACAGAAATAACCTACAAATCCCACTGCGGCAAAGACTGGGATTAAGAATGAGACATCGACTATCAGCCGTAGAGATAACTTCTGGTAAATAGAAACACCAGGATATGTCATGGTTTTCGGTTGTGAGCATTTAGAACAATGAAGAGTAAACTCTTACCAGCATTAGTTTGCCCATTCTCCGAGTGTAGATATCATACAGTTTCAATGCCTGGGAATTGAGGCGATCGCTGAAAAATAAATTAGCTGCTTTCAACTTTTTAATTTTGTCATCTGTCATCAGTATTATTTCTTGAATATCCAACTGCTACTTAATTGCTGAGTGTAGACTGCTATATTGAGTTTTTGCGTTTTTATTCCAAAAAATTTTTGATATCTGCGTAAAAAAAAACTATATGTTAACAAGTCCTGACATTTAAGTGATTTTATATAATTTATATGTTACTTAAATTACGAAAATTTATAAATGATTTTTATTAAAATTTTAAAATTAATAAACAAAAGTTTTGCTTATTGTTATCTGTAATACATGTTACACCGCAATTCACAGATATATATTTGCATCTGATAAAAATCAACCTATATTTGCAAAAATCTCATGCATAGGTTAAAAAAATATGTGTATAGAGAAATTCAGTAATTTTTACAACAATGTACTTGTTGAGCTTCATTTATTTATATTAAACCCATATAATTACTGATCTTTTTTTGAATAAAAAATTAAAAAATGATTACATTCATCAAGGAAGAATATTTCTAACTCTACTTTTTAAGGATGTAAGCAAAACTAAGAGCAGACAAAAATATTCGCTAATTCTATCCATTACTGTTCAATAGTCTTAATTTTAACTCATCTAGACATCAAGCTATTACACAGTTAAACATTTTTATAGCTTCAGGGTACAAAGTTGTAGAAGAAGCTATCTGTTGCAGATATACTGTCACTGAATTTCTCACAAACAGCAGATATATGCATATTTAGGTTGATTTAAGCGCAGACAACCTAAATTAGATTTGGAAAACTTAGCTGATGTTTCAGTGTTGGATTTCCTGATATCAAAATAGATGAGATTTAAATCCTGAATAATGAGCAATGACATAGACGCATTGGCGCTTTCCACATGGTAATACAAATGACATGCCGTACCAGTTACTGTTAATTAAATTTCTTACATATAGATAGTTTGAAATTTCACAGCCTGTAAATCCATAAATATTCAACATCAGAGTAATAGATATGAAAGAAGTTCTAGATTTCATCCAATATAAAAAGCAAGAATTTGCTCAGTTGCCATTATTTAATTTTATGCGTGACCAAAGCATAGACCCGAAGCAAAGATTAGCTTGGGCACCATGTGCGGCTTATTTCATCATGAATTTTGGCGAACTGAACAAATATTTTCTCCGGGTAGAACCCACAGAAGATCCTTTGCAACTTATCATCAACAAACATACTTATGAAGACGATCATCATTGGCTTTGGTTTTTGGAAGATCTCAAGCGTCTAGAACTGGATCAATCACTAAAATTTAGTGAAGCTTTGAGATTTCTCTGGAGTGAAGAAACAGAAAAATCACGCTGGTTAACATATCAACTGTATCGCCACACTTTACAAGCTACTCCTATCCAGAAATTGATAGTTATTGAAGTTGTGGAAACAACTGGTAACGTGATGTTTTCAACAGCAGCAGATATTCAGCAAGAACTGAAGTCCATTACCCACAAAGAATGCTTATATTTTGCTGATTTTCATTTAGCTGTGGAAACTGGACATACAACAGGTTTACCTGGCATAGAAGAATTTATCAGAAATATTAAACTTACCGAAGAAGCTCGCATAGAGGCTTATGAATTAGTTGATAAGGTATTTGCAGCCTTCACTGAATTTACGCATTCTCTTCTAACTTATGCTGAAAAATACCAAGTACAGCAACTATCTAATGTTGCATGAAGCAAATTTACTAGTCTGTATAAATTGTAACCATAATTTCTATATCACTAGTCCGTTTGTTTTCTACACAGATAAATCATCATTAAGTTCATCCACTTTCGTCAAATAACGAGGTAACAAACAGCATGAACGTACTAACATTTGAGTATTTGATAATTGGTGCTGGCCCTGCTGGATTACAATTAGGTTATTTTCTAGAAAAAGCTAACCGAGATTACCTTATATTAGAATCAGGTAGTACGCCAGGAACATTTTTTCAAAAATTCCCCAGACATAAGAAATTAATTTCTATTAATAAATTTTATACAGGATATAATGACCCTGAAATTAATCTCAGATGGGATTGGAATTCACTTTTAAGTGATAAGGAAGAAATGCTCTTTAAGAACTATAGCAGAGAGTATTTACCCAATTCCGATGACCTTGTGAGATATCTAAATGATTTTGCTAACCACTTTCAACTCAAAATTAAATATAACTGCCGAATTTCTAGAATTGCCAAAAATGAGCAATTCATGATTATCGACAACCAAGGAACAGTTTATTGTGCAAAATATCTGATCGTTGCCACAGGTTGCTCTAAACCCTACGTTCCAGAAATTCCTGGTATTGAATTTGCTGAAAATTATAATGATGTAACTATCGATCCTGAAAATTTTGCCAATCAAAAAGTATTAATTATTGGCAAAGGTAATTCCGGATTTGAAACTGCTGATAATTTAATTGGCACAACTTCCTTGATCCATATAGTAAGTCCAGAACCCATATCTTTATCATGGAAAACCAAATATGTAGGTCATCTCAGAGCAGTCAATAATAATCTCATAGATTCATATCAACTAAAATCACAGAATGTAATTTTAGATGCTGTTGTAGATAGAATCGAGTATACAGAAGGGAAATATATCGTAACTTTTACGTATGATCATGCTAATGGAGAAGTTGAAGACATCATATATGACCGTGTGATTGTATGTACTGGATTTCATTTTGATGCTTCTATCTTTGATGAATCATGCCAGCCTGAACTAACTATCAACAACCGCTTTCCAAATCAGACTAGTGAATGGGAATCAACCAACATTAAAGACTTATATTTTGCTGGAATCCTGATGCATATGCGGGATTTTAAGAAGAAGCAATCTGGTTTTATTCATGGATTCCGTTATAACATTCGAGCGCTTTACCAAATCTTAAGTTATAAGTACCACAATCAAGAGCTACCCTATCAATCTATTCCTCTGAATCCCGAAAGCTTGACAGAAGCAATTATCAGACGAGCAAATCAAAGTTCGGCCCTATGGCAGCAAACAGGCTTTCTTTGCGATTTAATTATTGTTTCTAAAGATGATTCAACAGTCAAATATTACCAAGATCTGCCAATAGATTATGTTCGTGAAAGTGAATTAGGTGAGCATGAACACTACTATACTGTCACACTAGAATTTGGATTAGATATTATCTTCTCCAGCCCAGATCCCCTTGCAGTTGAGCGAATACATAAAGATGATGTTGAACGAGCTGCTCTAAGTTCTGGTATTCATCCTATTATCCGGCGCTTCTGTGGTAATCAGCTAGTAGCAGAACATCATGTTATTGAAGATATTGCTAGTGAATGGTTGGAAGAGGTACATATTCAGCCATTAATCAAATTCTTGCGTAACCAACTTTCCACAGATGTATCTCATTCTGTAGTTGAGTCAACTGCTACTTCTATATGAGTCTAATGGAGAGAATGCAAGATGACAGTGAAACAAGTATGCGTCATTGGAGCTGGAATCAGCGGATTAGTCTCAGCCAAGACATTTCTAGAAGAGGGCTACGAAGTTACAGTCTTCGAGAAACACAAAGGAATCGGCGGCGTATGGGAAAAATCGAGAATTTACCCAGGCGTAACGACTCAAACACCTCGTGATATGTATGCTTTTTCCGATTATCCTATGCCTGCATTCTATCCTGAGTCTCCCACAGGTGAGCAGGTACGGAATTACCTAGAGTCCTACGCCCAGCACTTCGGCATTGCACAAAGAATTTGCTTCCAAGCAGAAGTTACTAATATCGCCAGAAAAACTGGGGAAGGGACGGGATGGATTGTCACAGTCAAAAATCATAATAACGATCAAGGGAAAGCAAAAGAAGAAAAGCACGAATTTGATTTTGTCCTCATCTGCAATGGCACTTGTAATATCCCAAATACACCTTCCTTTCCTGGTAAGCCAGAGTTTATGAAATCTGGGGGATTGGTCTTGCATTCTACTGATATTAATGATGATTCTCTGATTCAAGGTAAACGGGTTGTTGTTATCGGTTTTGCAAAATCAGCGGCTGATATAGCAACTTTCGCTGCTGACAAAGCTTCTGAATGCACGCTTGTTTTCCGCCAAGCTTCTTGGAAAATACCTAGATACTTTCTCGGATTCATTAACATCAAATATCTGATGTTAACGCGCTTGGGACAAGTTTGGTTTCCGTACCGCAAACTTCGCGGAGTAGAGCGGCTATTGCACACAGTAGGCAAGCCCTTAGTCTGGGCTTTTTGGCGAACTTTAGAGATGGTACTACGCCTACAGTTACGTTTAGATGCTTGTGGGATGTTGCCTGAAGAACCAATCGAAGGATTTATCAACTGTCCCTTAAGCATAACTACGAAAAACTTCTATAAATATGTGCGTCAGGGCAAAATACGTGCCAAAAAGACAACCATAGAACGGTTTGTTCCTGGTGGTGTGGAGTTGGCAAATGGTGAACGGTTATCAACAGATGTCATTATCTTGGGAACCGGATTCCAGCAGAATATCCCCTTTTTGCAAGAGCAGTACCGTCAGCAGATTATTGATAAACAGGGTAACTTTCACCTATATCGCAATCTCATTCATCCTCATGTTCCTAATATGGGTTTTGTCGGCTACAACAGCATTTTTTCTTGCACGCTCTCATCGGAGATTGGCTCTCGGTGGCTAGTGGAATATGTCAAAGGCAACTTAGTATTACCCTCATGCTTGGAGATGTTAAAAGATATAGAGGAAGAGTTGGAGTGGAGGCAGACTAAAGCACCAAGAGGTTTATACAGTGCAACATGCTTTTTCCCTTTTAGTTTTCACTACTTAGACTATCTAATGCGTGACATGGGTGCTAGCATTCGTCAAACAGGCTCGATATCAGAACTTATGAAGCCTTTAAGTCCATCTGCCTACAAAAATCTCCGGCAAGAATTACAAGCGAAAAGACCGATATCTGTGAATTATTTTCACCCTGTTTTGTCACTTTTGGAAAACAATCATTGAAGTGAAACTCTGAGACTTTAATGTAATCAAGCTTTACCCGGATTTCTCACAGAAACTAAAATTTGTAGCCAAAGCATGAAAAATAAAGCTCCCAAAGGCTTTCAGGCATTGGCTTCTCCCAAATTGACAAAGTAGGGTTAATTATGGAATTAGCTAACAAAATAGCTCTAATTACAGGAGCAAGTTCTGGTATTGGGCGAGAGACTGCAAAGCTTTTTGCCTTAGAAGGAGCTAAGGTGGCACTTGCAGATATAGATAGCGTCGGTGGACAAACACTCATTGATGAAATCAAATTATTTGGTGGTACTGCTCTATTTCATCCAGTGGATGTTTCCGTAGAAAGTGAGGTTCAAAATTGGATAGCTGGAGTAGTTCATGAATGGGGTGGTATAGACATCCTAGTTGCCAACGCTGCGGTTATGGTTATAGGCACTGTAGAGCAGGCAACAGAGTTAGATTGGGATCGAGTTTTAGCAGTAAATGTCAAGGGTTATGCTTTTTGCGCTAAGTATGTAACTCCCCAAATGCGCCAACGTGGCGGCGGAGCAATTGTGAATCTTGCTTCTATTAGTTCATTCGTTGCTGTACCTGCATTTGCACCCTATAACACTAGTAAAGGAGCGATTTTACAACTAACTCGAAGCCTAGCCTACGATTTAGCACCTGATAATATTCGTGTTAACTGTGTTTGCCCAGGGCCGATTTATACTTCTGCTGTACAACAAGTTGCCACTTCTTTGGGTTTAAGCGATGAAGATTTAGTCAAGCAATTTGCACCATTAACTCTCTTGAAGCGCATGGGACAACCACAGGAAGTGGCAAATGCGATTCTCTTTTTAGCTTCTGATAAAGCCTCGTTTATTACAGGAACACCACTCATGGTAGATGGAGGCTATACTGCCTACTAAATGATACTAGCTCTCCAAAATAAAGCTAAATATACATAGCGAGGCGACAGAGATCTGGGAAAATTATCTGTAGCCAGAATTGAGAAATGGTATAACTCCCCAGTCTAGCTGTCACGCCCGTAACTTTTTGCCAGCGAAATGCCAGTAATTTACTGTCGTATTGGTATCTCAATCACAAACTCAGTCCCTATTCCTGGTGTAGAATCGCACATTAACAGGCCTTTGTGTTTGTCCACTACAACTTGATAGCTAATAGATAGTCCTAAACCTGTACCACTGCCTATCGGTTTAGTAGTAAAAAATGGGTCAAAAATTTTCTGCTGCACCTGTGCAGTCATTCCATGACCATTATCAGCAATCCTAATCCTCAGCGTATTTGTATCTTTTAGTTCAGTATGAATACGAATCTGAGGATTTTGTCTTACAGAATTATCTTTATGTGTGTAATCATCCAAAGCATCGATCGCATTACTTAAAATATTCATAAATACCTGATTAAGTTGACCTGCATAACAACTTACTTCTGGCAGCTGTGCATATTCTTTGATTATCTCTATTTCGGGACGAATACTATTTTCTTTGATTCGGTGCTGCAAAATCATCAAAGTGCTATCAATTCCCTCATGAATATTCACAGGTTTCATTTCCGATTCATCTAGGCGCGAGAAGTTGCGTAAACCCAAAATGATATTTCGGATCCGAGAACTGCCGAGCTTCATAGAATCAAGAACCTTGGGTAAATCTTCTGCCAGGAAATCTAAATCCATTTCCTCAAGCTTGTTCTTGATTAAATCAGAAGCATAAGGGCATTCTTGCTGATAAATACTCACTAAATCTAGCAAGTCTTGCACATATTCATAGGCATGAGTAATATTGCCATGAATAAAATTGATAGGATTATTAATCTCATGAGCAATACCTGCTACCATTTGCCCTAAAGAGGACATTTTTTCACTTTGGATTAATTGGCTTTGCGTACTACGTAATTCTTCTAGAGCCTGTTGTAAATGGTAATTCTTGTCATTAATTTCTTGGGTTCTTTCTGCCACCTTTGTTTCCAAATCGTGATTGTAGTCTGCTAATTGTGTATTGACAGCTTCTAAATTTTGATAAAGAAGAGCATTCTCTAATGAAATAGCAGCTTGGGTAATAATTAACTTCAAAACTTCTAAGCGCTCTTTGGTAAATGCTGCCGTAGTTAAATTATTTTCTAGATAAATGATGCCTAGCAATTTACTTTGATTAATAATAGGAATACATAATATACTCTTTGGCTCCTCACGAGTAATGTATATATCTAAGGCAAAGGCAGCTTGAGTTTTGATATCATCAATCACCAATATTTCTTGAATGCGTTTTACATAATTTATTAAAGTAATAGGTACATGATCGCTAGACTCTAAAGGAATAGATAAAAATTCAGTGTAATGGGCAGCAAAATTCCCATGAGAACTAACTGCGGTAATAGTTAAATCTAAGTTATTGACATCACTCAGAATCAATACACATTTAGAAGCTCCTGCATTCTCCATGACAACTTTGATTAAAGTAGAAAGCAGTGCCTTGAGTTCAATTTCTCCAGAGACTGCTTGCGAAGCTTTAATTACAGCAGCCAAATCTAGCATATCCGAAATGCTCGTATTAGAACCGAGAATAGTTTCATTAGTAGCTATGGTAGATTGATGGCTAGTTGTAGATAAGTGTGTTCTCTGCTCTAGTAAGTTATTTTCACTAGAAGATGACTTCATTTTCTCCTGTTGAATAATAGGTGTAAGTAATTGAGGGTAGCGTTTTTTTAAGTCATTAATTTTGGCTTTCGCACCCCAACGAATATAGGAATAGTAGGCATCAATGAGGTAAGTTTGGGCGATTTTTTGTTTGCCCCATTCAAGATAAAATTTAGCCGCTAATTCGTAAGCGAGGGCTTCTTCATTGATGTAATCGTTTTCTTTAGCATGGGCAATAGCATATTCATAATTATCTATAGCTGCAATATATTCACCAATAACTCTATACTTTTCTGCCTCTACCAAATGAAATTTATGCAAATGATTCATCGGGGCATGATTCGCCCAGTTCTGCATCTTTTCCTGGTTAAAATTCACTTTATGGAGGATTTTATCTTGTTCAACTTTTTCAACATCAAAATATATTGCTAAATGTGCTAATGAGTCATAAAAATAGAATTGAGCAGTTACTAACATGCCGACTCCAGCATATAAGTATTTTTCCACCATATTCGCATTTTTAATAGCTTCAGGGTAGTTATTCAGCAGAAAAGATATGTTAAGTTTGCAAAAATATAGCAATAGAAGTGCTACACCATCTTTAGCTTCAAGATGAATAGGTAACATTTTTGTTTCGTCATATGCTTCCCCCATCAATATTTCTGGATTTTCTGTACTTGACTGCAAATTTAATATTGTCTGCCGAAAGATTTCATTCCAGTGAAATACTCTTTCTTGCTTCATTTTTTGAATAGTATGGCTATATGTTGCTAAATCCTTCTCCAATCCTACTAGTTCATAACCAAGAAAATAGGCATTATGAGAGTAACCATAAAGAGCATAAGCCGCAAATTCAACATCTCCTACTTCGAGATTTGTAGCATAAACATCAAGTAAAGGTTTTAATGTTGTTCGTACATGCTCTTTCCAATGTCTAATCAGTTGATTAAATCCTTCAAGCACCTTGCCAGCAACTTCTTTTGCCTGAAATCTATGTAATAAATTTTCAGCTAGCTTACCAAATTTATAGCCAGAATCAATGTCTTCCATTACGCCACATAACATTAATCCATAAGTTACATAGGCAAAAGCAGAAAAAGAAGAATTACCATATGTAATAGATAAATTGATTTGTTTAAGAATAATCAGCAAGAATAGTTTTGGTGCAACTGGATAGGCGATCCCAACTACACTAGATAGAATACGCATAACTATCAATGCTGAAGCTTCTGTAATTTCTGGCAAATCAATTAAGTCTTCAATATTGATATTAGCCAGCTTTGCAGATGTATTTTCTATTTCTAACTGAACATCTTCTTGGGTAGGGTTTTCAGGGAAATCTACTCC
The DNA here is from genome assembly GCF_025677855.1 of Tolypothrix sp. PCC 7601. Taxonomy (NCBI): domain Bacteria; kingdom Bacillati; phylum Cyanobacteriota; class Cyanophyceae; order Nostocales; family Tolypothrichaceae; genus Tolypothrix; species Tolypothrix sp. PCC 7601. The sequence continues at coordinate 3,855,414 of NZ_CP064879.1, read as the reverse complement.
CAACATTTTCAAAATAGCTATTGCAATGTTGACAGCTTCCAGTTCTTTACCTTGCGCCCCATAAGCTTGTATTTGAACTTCATAAGCTTTAATTTTATCCAGCAAAGTTTTTGCTTTTTGCAAAATAACTGGGATTAATTGCTCTGTTAGCTTAAAATTACCGTTGAGATATGCGGCTTCTGCTGCTGTCTCATACAAAGCTAGGGTTAGCTCATATTTAGTATCCCAACAATCATCTGTCAGCAGTTCGATTCCTGTAGTTAAATACTTAATTGCAGATGAGTAAGCTGTTGATATCAAAGCTTTACGTCCTGCAGTCAAATTCATTACAGCCAATTCATCACGTTTAGCTTGATGAGTAATAAATTCTAGGGCAATATTGAACTGATTGACAAGCTCAAAAATCTTGTCTTCCCGTTCTGCTATTGGGATATTACTTAGCAAAAGTAACCCTATTTTTAAATGAATTGGCTTTCTTTGCTCTTCAGGAATGAGAGAATAAGCAGCTTGTTGTACTCTATCATGTACAAATTTGTATTTAGGTAATTGATAACTACTAATTGTTAAATCATCTAATATTTGATTGTCATTTTTTGAAATTAAATTATATCCATCAGTCAGAGGTAAAATTAGCCCTTCAAATAATGCTTTCCATAAGTCTGATGCTGTATCCATGACAGACTTTTCATTGACAATTGCCAAAGTTTTTAAGTCAAACTCATTACCTATGCAAGCAGCAAACTTTAACACATTTTGTGTATTCATGGGCAATTTTTCTATTTGAATGCCCATAAACTCTACAACATCATCTGTCAGAGATAAAGTTTTGATTCTAGCAATATCGTACTGCCAATAACCAACATCAATATTTAATGTAATTAGTCCGTCATCACATAGCGACTTAAGAAATTGAGCAGCAAAGAAGGGGTTACCTTTGGTTTTGGCAAACACCATTTGAGTTAAAGGAACTGCAATTACCTCGCGGCAATGAAGTGTATCAGCGATTAAATGGTTTAAATCAACTTGATTTAAAGGTGAAAGTTGAATTTGATTAATTATTGCTCCCGTTTGAGCAATTTCCTTGAGAGTTAAAGTTAAGGGATGTAAATTTGAAACTTCATTATCTCTATAAGCACCAATCAGTAGTAAACTACCCTTACTGTTGGATATTTCTTCTGTATCATCTGCAATCTGAGCAGCAGTTTCACTCATTAATAGTTGGATAAATTTTAAAGAAGCATTATCTGCCCATTGCAAATCATCTAGAAAAATTACTAGAGGATGTTCTTTTGTAGTGAAGACCTGGATAAATCTCTGAAATAATAAGTTAAACCGATTTTGAGCAGCCAAACCAGCAAGTTCAACTACTGAAGGTTGTTGACCAATAATTTTTTCTAATTCAGGAATTACATCTATAATTACCTGACACTGTGTACCTAATGCTGATAGAATTTTCGCTTTCCAATCTTGAATTTGGATATCTGTTTCGGAGAGTATTTGCCCAATTAAGCTACGCAATGCTTGTACCAAAGCTGACAAAGGAATATCTCGTTGCATTTGGTCAAACTTGCCTTTGATAAAGTAACTTCGCTGCCGTACTATAGGTTTGTGAATTTCATTGACTACAGCTGTTTTACCAATACCAGAAAAACCAGAAACTAAAATCATTTCTGTTTTACCGTTGCTGACTCGCTCAAAGGTAGTGAGTAATGTTTCAATTTCTTTTTGGCGACCATAAAGTTTTTCGGGAATCGCAAACTGATTCGAGATATCTCTAACGCCTAATGCAAATGATGTAATATTTCCTTTCTCTTGCCATTGTTTTTGGCATATTTCTAAGTCATGTCTAATTCCATACACGCTCTGATATCTATCTTCGGCATTTTTTGCCATCAGCTTGCTGATAATATCAGCTAAAATTTGGGGAATTTTAGAGTTAATCAGGCTGGCTTTTGGTGGTTCTTTCGCAATGTGTGAATAGACTAACTCCATTGGATCATTAGTATTGAAGGGTAACTGTCCAGTGAGCAGTTCAAAAAATGTAACACCCAAAGAATAAAAATCTGTACGGTAATCAATACCTCGGTTCATACGTCCTGTTTGTTCAGGAGAAATGTAAGCTAAAGTTCCTTCTAAAACATTAGGATTCTTAATAGATTGAATTTCTTTTGGCAATAAGGTTGCAAGACTAAAGTCGATAATCTTAATTTCTCTTGTGGTAGGATGAACTAGAATATTTGCAGGTTTAATATCTTTATGAATTATGCGATGGCTATGCAATTGTTCAAGAGTAGAACAAACTGACAGAGCTATCTGAAAAAATTCTTTTAATGGAACAAAATTATTTCCCTGTTCTTGCTCTCTTATTTGCCAATCTTTGAGGGATATAGCTTCATAATCCTCCATAATCAGAACATAGCCATTGCGGTAATTCTCTAAGCTGAGGGGTTTGACTATGCCTGGAATCTCCAGATTTTGAGTAATAGTATATTGACTGCGAAATTGACTAACTTCTGCAAAGGTAGGATATTCATTTCGCATCAATTTCAGGATGACCCTCTGGTCGTCTTTTTCTCTGATACCCCGATAAACTACAGTCTTTTTACCTAAATAGAGTTGCTCAGTAATGCGATAGCCAAGGATGGGAGATACTGTATCTGATACTAATAACATAAAAGCTTATGAGGGTAATTATAATTCTGTTATTATTATTCCCATTGCAAAGCTGGAACTAGCAGACAATAATGTGGAAATTATGTGAAATATATAGATTTAGGCTAAAAAATTAACTACTTTAAAGTGGCTTTCCTAATTCAGAAGAGGAGAAAACCGCCAATCTCTAATATTGAAAGACCAAATATCCGCCAATAGAGAGTATAAAAAACCTCAGATGTTCCACATTTAACTTGCATATATTGGGCGGGCAAGATGCCCACCCCACAAGAAATATACAATTTCAGATTATGCAAACTAGATTTGGTTTAGCTTACCTTTTTCTTGATGATGCTGAAGCCTGGCAGGTAGTTTTATGATTATTGATTGCACTCAAAATAGTTATATAGGATTCATATTTGATTTCTGAACTAGACGTAGGGTGTGTTGTCGCGTAGCGCAACGCACCAAAGCTGAGAATACGGTGCGTTACACTTCGTGATAACGCACCCTACATATACTTAGATTTTTCAATAATCAAATCGGATTCCTATACCAATTTAAATAATGTTTGCGACACATTATTTAAATTGGTATAATCTCAAATTTATCTATTTTGAGAACTGGAGTTTACCTAAAGGGAATAGCCTAGGATTTAGAAATCAAATTTAATTTCTAAATCCTAGGCTGTTTGATTGGCTAATTACACTAGTACAACAAGGCAAAAATAAAAAGTGAGCCAATACCATAGATATGCTGTCTGGCTCACTCTATAAAATAATTTATTTCTAAGAACTCCCTTAGTGTTATCAAATTAAGAGCATATTTATTTGCGTCTAGAATGCTACGAGTAAGTCAACAGTCAAAAAGTTTCTATATCAATCAAAGCTTTTAGCTGGTTGAAATGGTTACTTTATTTATGCCGTGTTGTACTAGTCTTTAGTCTCTAGTTTTATGCGTGAATGTTCTACGCATTTGATAAAGACTATTTTACTTTTTGTTTAATGAAGGTCACAACCTGAGTTAGCTGTTTCTTCAAGCTCTCTATTTCTGCTTGCATCTTGGCAATTTTTTCATTTAAAAGCTCAATTTCTCCAGAGGATGCGGTAGCAACGCTTGGAGGCGGAACTGTAGCATTACTATTGATAGCAGCTGGGGCTGTGGCAAAACTATGGCTAGAAGTTACAGTTGCACTATGAGCAACAGCAACGCCTGCTCCCACTAGAACTGGTTCTGGGCGTACCAGTTTAGCTTTTGTCATTGCTGACTTAATAGCACCAATAAGTTGTTTCTGGTCAAAAGGCTTACCCAGAAATTCAAAATATTCAAAGGGTTCTGAAATTTTTTCAGTTACCTCTTCTTTACGCCCAGACATCATTACTAGAGGAATCTTCCTTAACTCAGGCTGGGCTTGAATTTGCTGGAACACTTCCCAACCGCTCATTTTCGGTAGTAGAAAATCTAACATGATTAAACTAAATTTTTCTTTAAGGATGTAATTTAGTCCTTCTAAACCGTCTTTTGCTTCTACTACCTCGAAATTGCCAGGCGGCAACATCTCTCGTACTTTTACCCTGACAACTGTGGTGTCATCAATAACTAGAATTTTGTTACTTGGCACGACTTATTACTCTAACAGAAACTATAGGTGTAGATGGCTATTATGCCCATTGACATTGAGAATGCTCTTACTATATCCAACATTTATCTTGATTGGGGGAGAGTATATTTTCGGTATAAGTGATTTTCGGGGATGTGTTTTCTAGAACCTCTGCCCTTGTTCTGGTCAATTTATGTCATGGTAATATTTAAGGCTTTAACCTTGCTCTAGAGCATAGAAAATTTGCTCCACAATACCTTTGGATCTCGCGTGGATGTCTATGACTTCGTCACAACAAGCCCAACTCAAGTCAGAAATAATGGCAATGCCCAGTTGGTTACGTCGTTCTATCGGCAGAGCCAGCGAAATTTCTACAGTACAACGGATTATTAAGCAGCGCCAAATTCATACAATTTGCGAAGAAGGACGTTGCCCCAACCGGGGGGAGTGCTATGCCCAAAAAACTGCTACTTTTCTGCTAATGGGCCCTACTTGTACTCGTTCTTGTGCATTTTGTCAAGTAGATAAAGGTCATGCACCAATGCCCGTAGATTTAGAGGAACCGCAAAAGGTGGCAGAAGCTGTGAAGCTTTTGGGTTTACGTTATGTGGTACTGACTTCTGTCGCCCGTGATGACTTGGCAGACCAAGGAGCAGGTCATTTTGTCCAAACGATGGAGACTATCCGCCAGTTGAACCCAGAAACTCAAATAGAAGTGCTGACACCAGACTTTTGGGGTGGTATAGCTGCTGGGGAAGAAGGACAACGCCAAAGGATAGAGATGATTGTCAAGGCCAAGCCCGCTTGTTTTAACCACAATATTGAGACAGTGCGACGCTTAACTGGGCCAGTGCGCCGGGGAGCAAAATACGATCGCTCCTTGCATGTACTTGCACTCGTCAAAGAAATCGACTCCTCTATCCCCACCAAATCTGGTTTAATGCTGGGACATGGCGAAACCTTTGATGAAATCATAGAAGCCATGAAAGATTTAAGAGCAGTAGGATGCGATCGCTTAACTATTGGTCAGTATATGCGACCTTCCCTAGAACATCTGCCAGTTCAAAAATACTGGACTCCAGAGGAATTTGATCAACTGGGCAGCATAGCATGGCAAATGGGATTTAGCCACGTCCGTTCTGGGCCACTAGTTCGGAGTTCCTATCATGCAGGGGAAGAATGAGGGAGGTGAGGGAGGTGAGAGAGATGAGGAAGATGAGGAAGATGAGGGGGATAAATATCCCAATCCCCAATCCCCATTACCCCTTATCCCCAGAGGGGGCCCCGAGTTCCCCAATCCCCAATCCCCATTACCCCTTATCCCCAGAGGGGGCCCCGAGTTCCCCAATCCCCAATCCCCATTACCCCTTATCCCCAGAGGGGGCCCCCTGAGTTCCCCAGTCCCCAATCCCCAATCCCCAATCCCCAATCCCCAATCCCCAATCCCCAGTCCCCAATCCCCCATTCCCAACCTTCACACAAATATTTTTAAAGAAACTGGCTAATCGGTACCTCTGTTTGGTATTTCTTAAACAGTCCTGAAATTTAGGAGAACAGCCAATGACTGCTAAAAGCAAAAGTTCACCAGTAGCAGATAGTGGAGCTAAACCCCCCTATCCTTTCCGTACTGGTTGGGCATTATTCTTATTAGCGATCAACTTCTTAGTTGCAGCTTACTACTTCCATATCATTGAGTAATTAGGAGCTGATTGGTGCTGCTCAAATCGTGCCTTTAAATAAACCTTTAGGACGAATGAGCAGCACCAAAATCATGATTAACAGCGCTACTCCTTGTTTATACTGAGAACCAAGCCAAGGGGTGCTGACTTCTTGGACTATGCCAATGATAAAAGCAGCTGCGATCGCTCCGTAAGGATTACCTATTCCCCCCAAAATTACTGAGGCAAATAAAGGCAGAATCAAAAACCACCCCATATTTGGGCGCACTGCTGTAATTAACCCGTACATACTGCCACCCAAGGATGTGAGTGTGCCAGCGATTAGCCATGTCCAGAGGATGACTTGCTCTACATTAATTCCCGACACTCTAGCTAAATCTAAATCGTCAGCAACTGCTCGCATTGCCTTGCCAATTTTTGTATTTTGCAGCAGGTAATGCAGTGCCAAAATCGCTACTACTGCTAATCCCAACACTAACAACTGATTTTGTGGTACCTTTAAGCCGAAGATATCTAAAGCTTGGGTCACAGGTAAATTGTAATTTTGGTTCTTGCCACCCCAAATGAAGATAATGCCATTGCGGAGGAATAAGGCCAATCCAATAGAAATGATAATTAGTGTCGTAGAAGTAGCACGAAGACTACGCATTCTTGACCACAGTAATTTTTCTGATACCAGCATCATTACTACTGTTCCCGCTGCAGCTAGTACCATTGATAGCCAAATATTTACGCCAGCACTGTTTACTAGCAGCGTTAGATAAGCTCCCAAAGTGAGAAAATCTCCGTGGGCAAAATTAGACAACCGTAAAATCCCATAGGTAAGGGTAAGTCCGACCGCGCCCAGAGCAATAATACTCCCTACAGCAATTCCATTAATAATTAATTGAGCAAGTTGTAGATCCATAGTGTTGTGTTAAGCAGCTCTTAAGAATTTACTAGTTAGTGATTTCATACATTAAATTGGTGGGATCATCGTCACATTCGACACTATAGGTTATGCTTTATAAATAAGCAGGAATTGTGCGCTAATATACATAGAATCCTGTTCGCACTTTTGTGCGAAGCTCCACTTGTTCAGCGGTCTAGTTGACCATGCAGCAGTATTCAAGCTTACCAGAACAGAACTCACAGATAGATACAACCCAAACACTTTTGACCACAATACAGCAACTTCGAGCCGAGTTGTGGCTAGAAGGTGGCTTGAACCAGTTGCAAAGCCATCTCAATGATTGCTTGCTTTCTGCTTGTACCACCTTGCCACAGCCAAGAAGCTCAGAAGCAGATATTTTTCAAATTTTGGTCAACGAGATCAGCCATGCTTTAAACACTAGTAAGGTGGCGATCGCGCTGTTCCAACCACAAGAGACAACTGGTAAAATTTTTTATGTTCCACCATCCTCCTCCCGACGCTCACAACTTCTACAGGTAGAAGCGTTATCCAAAAAAGGCAAAAAGTTACGCCTAAAATTGGATGAGGTGATAGAACTTGAGGATTTACAGCACTTAGAGAATCAAGCAACGCCCGGTGCTTGGCAATTGGCCAATGATTGTGGCGGTATAACCGTTTGGCTAATTGTGGCGACAGCGCAGGTGAGAGCGGATGGGGAACTATGTAACACAGCAGAATTAGAACTGCGATCGCAATTTATCGCAAGGGCTGTGAAATATTGCTCTGTAGCGTTGGCAAAACTCAGACATATCCAATCTTGGCAACAAAAGTCGCAATATTTGGGTAGTTCTAATCGTGAGTTGGAGCGTACTAATCAACTTAAGAACCAGTTTTTGGCAAATACCAGTCACGAAATCCGCACACCGCTGAGTTCGATTATCGGCTTTACTCATCTGCTGTTGGCGCAAGGCTACGATCCAACGAGAGAACGCCATCAAGAATATTTAAATATTATTCAATCTAGCAGCAAGCATTTGCTAGCACTAATCAATGATATTTTGGATCTTTCTAAAATTGAAGCCAACCAGCTAGATGTCCAGTGGGAAATAGTTAATGTGCCGACATTGTGCCGGAATGTGTTGGCACTAGTAAAAGAAAAAGCTGCTAATAAAGGTTTAAAATTACTATTAGATATTGAGCCGGAGATAACAACGATAGTTGCCGATCCTTTACGGCTCAAACAAATGTTATTAAATTTACTTTTCAACGCCCTTAAGTTTACAACTACAGGCACTGTCGGTTTACAGGTAGTCGCTAAAGGTAGCTTTTTACATTTTACAGTTTGGGATACTGGTACTGGTATTTCTCCAATAGACCAGGCAAAACTTTTCCAACCCTATTTCCAAATTGCTAATCCCACAGTTAACCGTAATGAAGGTACTGGCTTAGGTTTAGCTGTAACTCGTAAACTCGCTGAAGTGCATGGTGGTTGTATAGAAGTCGAATCTAAAGTTGATTGCGGCTCGCGTTTTACGATCGTACTTCCCTTAAATCCTGTGGGAGAATTAACGGGAATTATGGGTGATGTGACTGCTGCATCCGCTACAACGCCTTTAGACATTGCGCCTAGTTGTTTTTTAGAAATTTTGCTAGTAGAAAATGACTTAAACAATGCTAAGTTAATGCAAATTTATTTAGAAAAACTAGGTTATCAAGTCACTGTGGCCAAGAATGCTGCTGAAATGTGGGAAGCATTAAAAGATATTAATCCAGCAGTAATTTTAATGGATGTAAATCTGCCAGATGATAATGGTTTAAATTTAGTGCGGCAGTTACGAGAAAATTCCCAATATCAAATGACTCCGGTAATTGCCCAAACAGCAATGGCCATGAAAGGCGATCGCGAAATTTGTCTGGCAGCTGGAGTGAATGATTATATTTCTAAACCTATCGATTTACCACTGTTAGCTAGTTTGGTAGCTAAATATAGTAAACCTCAGTAAGAGATGATTTATAAAGTAAAAATAAAATTGCTGTAGGGAAGCTAGTACAAGCCGGCGTAAATAGCGCAAAGTTGGCGGTGTCGGTTTCCGTCCCGCCAAACTTTGTAAGAGAAACAGACCATCTGTAATCGCTAAAAGGCTTGTGCTAACTATTCTTTCTTTTGACTTTTGACTCCTGCGGAGTTCGCCAGTTGCTTTATGCCGACGGCACTTCCTTCAAGTCGGCAAAGCCGCCCAACGGAGTGCCTTGGGAACCCGTCCACCGCACTGGCTCACTTTTGACTTTTGCCTTGTTGTACTAGTCGTGTAACGTCTCCGCAGTATTCACCCGTAATACCATTTCTCTAAATTCAGGCTACAGATAATTCTCTCCCTACCCCCTGCTGCCTATTTGTAGCGGTATTTTGGAGAATTGGGATAATTTGCTGGCTGGTGGGATGACAGTGGAACAGGTGACGAAGTTTACAGGTTTGGATATAGAGGCGATGGCTTCGCCATCGCCTTAGGCGATCGCATCCACAAAGGCACTATCAGCAGTTGACGATTGACTGTTAATCCTAACACCAAATTTGGACAACGCGACCTTGCAATTGTTGCCCTAGCCAAGGTGTATTACTAGAAAGGGTGTGCAGGTTTTTACTCTCGACTTTCCAGTTTTGCTGAGGGTCAAATAAGGTTAATTCAGCTTTTTGATGAGGTGCGATCGCCTGAAGTTTATCTCGCAAACATTCGGCTGATCGCGTACTCAAAGCCCGCCATAATTCTAAGGCGGTAAATTCGCCAGTGTCTACGAGATGTTGCCATAACAAAGGCAATGCTAACTCGTAACCAATTGCCCCTGGAGGTGCTTCTGCAAAGGCTTGGACTTTTTCTTCGTAGGTGAAGGGTGCGTGTTCAATGGCGATCGCATCAATGATTCCGGTGCGTACCCCCTCCCGTAGCGCCTTGACATCGCTGGGATTACCCAAGGGCGGATCTAAATGCAAGCTGGTGTGATAGCTTTTGACTGACTTGGTATCTAATAACAAATGCATCCAAGTAGTGCTGGCGGTGATGGGTAGACCAGATGCCTTGGCAGATGCAATTAAATCTACACTACGTGCAGTAGAAACACGCATAATATGCACGTGGGAATTGCCTGTGGCGGCGACTAATTCCAATAAAGCTGCGATCGCACTTGTTTCTGCACTGGCGGGGATGGGTGGTAAACCCAGGCGAATCGCGTCTGGCCCTTCTCGCATCACTCCATTGGCTGTTAATTGCTGGTCACAAGGCCAAAAGGCTACTGGTTTACCTATAGGCAGGAGATATTCTAACACCCGCCGCACTAGCCCTAAATTTTCCCTGGGGACAGCATCAGTAAAGCCAACAACACCCGCCGCAGCTAAATCTGCTAATTCTGTTAATTGCTTCCCTGCTAAATCGAGCGTCATCGCACCCCAGGTTTGGAGATGTGGGAGAGGGGGGGATGAGAGGGAGGAAGCTTCTCTTTGTTGACTCATCTTTTGCAACTGTGCCACAACAGCCGGGTTATCAATGACGGGGGAGGTATTAGGTAAGATGCTGATTCTGGTAAAACCACCAGCCGCCGCTGCTTGTAGCAGAGATGAGATGGTTTCCCTTTCTTCAAATCCCGGTTCTCCAGAGTGGCTGTACAAATCCACTAACCCTGGCCCTAGAATTAATCCCCGACAGTCTTTGATTTGAGTATCGGAACTGACATCGGTAATATGTGCGGCAATGGCTTGAATGTAACCATCAGCAATTAGCACATCAGTTAGTTGATCTGTTCCAGAAACCGGGTCAATTACCCGTACTTGTTGTAGCAATTCAGTTGTCATGTGTGCTTTTAGCGATTACTTATCAGTGTTTTAACTGTGAGTCTATTTTGATCTATTTGTTGACCGAACAAAGGATGAAGGATAAAGACAGGTTGAATGATACCAATTTTAAAAAAGAAGGCGACAGATTGTAGGGGCACGGCACTGGCCATTGGTGTCAACTTAACGTGAAACTCGCTTGGTTGAAAGGTTTCGCCCTCACCCCCAGCCCCTCTCCCGCAGGGAGAAGGGAGCAAGAGATTTAGTTCTCCTTCTCCTGGGGGAGAAGGGGTTAGGGGATGAGGGCACGAGGTATTTGTACAACGCCCGCCCTATATAGCTTTTAGCTTAAGTTGACACGTATGGGCACTGGCGTGCCCTCTAGAATATATTGATGTGTCGCAAACATTATTTGAATTGGTATGAGAATGGCGATCACTTCAAACCCATCCCTAAATCAGTCGAGTAATTTCATACTTCATACTTTATATTTCAGTCTTCAATTGACTGACAGCTTAACACTGACCTCTACAATGCTCCAGCTGCTGTTTTATCGAATACTCCGCCACCTAAGTGAGTGGTGATATTCATGGCTTGCAGCACTGGTAAACCATCTGGCCCAGCTGGGTAATCGATGACGCTAACTGCGCCGTTACCCTGGCGGAAATTCCAGAAGTTGTCTGATGGTAAACCAAGAATATGACATAGTAAAGTTTTATTGGTAGCGTCGTGAGCGACGACGATGCCAGTTTTGAGATGACTTTGTGATGCTGCTTGCACAATTAAGCGCCAAGCTGCAACGCTACGTTCCCAAACTTGCTGTAAATTTTCCCCTTCAGGCATTTGTACTTGTGCTGGTTCTGTGCGCCAGCGTTCTAACTCTCCGGGAAACTCTTGTTCTATTTCTGCTTCTAATTTGCCTTCCCAGAGTCCGTGGCTGATTTCTCTTAAACCATCTTGAAATTCCAGCTTTACACTAGGATGATGCTGCAAGATGAGTTCTGCTGTTTCTTTGGGACGCGCCATTGGACTGCTGACAGCAAAATCTATGTCCACATCTTTGAGAAATTCACCAGCTTTCCGCGCCTGGTTTCTACCGTTGTCGTTGAGGGGAACGTCAATTTGTCCTTGGAACTTAGTTTGACGATTCCACTCGGTTTCTCCATGACGTACCAGTAGCAACCTGACTCCTTGATGTCCGGGACGCAATGAAGGCAGAGTTTCGCCTGTATGTTGTGTCTGATTTAAAGATTCTAACTGTACGGGGTCGCCCAAACCGCCAGCAAAATTTAATACTGTAATGCCACAGTTAGATTGCTGTATGGAGTGGTAGCGGCTAGCGGGAATTCCTAACGCCGTGCTAATTAAAGCGCGATTAATGCCGTTATGTCCCACAATCAAGATAGTTTCACCTTGATGATGGGGTAAAGTTTCTTGCCAAAACTGCCGTGCTTGTTCGTATAAAGATAGAACCGGAAAATGTTCTTTGGTTCCTTCTGCGCTTTCCACTAACATCCGCAATTCATGGGGACGTTCGTGCCAAGTTTGGTAATCTTCAGCGAACTGTTGCTTCACCTCAGCTGTGAGCATTCTCTCCCATAAAGGCAGGTCAATCTCCAGCAATTTATCAGAAGTTTGGCAGACAGCAGACTTGCTAGTCGGATTTGTCAACTCACGTTGAATAATTTCTGCTGTTTGCTTTGCTCTCTGTAATGGACTGCTATAAATTGCATGGAATAAAATATTACTGAGGGCCTTGCCTAATTTGCCGGCATCGGTTTGACCTTTTTCTGTCAATAAGGACGCATCCGTGCGCCCTTGGATACGCCGCTCAGTGTTATACATACTTTGGCCGTGGCGTACAATGATCACACGGGTCACTATCTTGCCCTCCTCTCTCTAAAGGAACAATTTTACTGCAAACTGGGTTAATCACTGTAACTTAATTTTTACCAGGAAAGATAGGGGGGGTTGGGGATGAGGGAGATGAGGAGGATAAGGGGGATGAGGGAGAAAATAATCATTATTGTACAGACGCGATGAATCGCGTCTCTTGGTCTCTATGACTCAGTACTATTAAGGAATTATATATGTTAAAAGGTATTTCGTTAGCGATCACTCTTTCTTTTATTTCTTTCATTAACTACAGCCATAGTCAAGCAATTGCTACCACCACTACTGATTATCAAATTGCTCAAAATTCTCAGCCATCGACAGCATTAACTGAGGAACAGTTGGGAATCGGTGGTATTAAACTTTCTATGCGTGAAATACAAGTCAGAAAGATTTTAGGTAAACCTGTAAAAGTAGAAAATATTGATAGTCCTGCGATCGGCAGAATTCGGACTCTGAAATACCCTGATATCACAGTTGATTTAGATGAGGGTGGTACGCCAGGTAAATTTACTGTTTATCAAATTAAAGTTACCAGTAATAAATATGCCACTATCGATGGTGTAAAAGTTGGCGATGGGCAATCAAAAGTCATCAGAACATACGGTAAAGCTGAGATTTATAAAGAAGATAATCTGACTAGAATAAATTACGGACTAGAAAACCCTAGCCCTGCAGGTTTAAATTTTACTTTTAAGAATGGCAAAGTTATCGAAATTCTCTGCTTTTACGTAATGAATTAACCTGACTTTTTTTACTGCAATTGCATTGCACTTATTAAGAGAGCATTGATACATTAAGGTGTGTTACGGCTATGAGAGTGGGACAAAGAGACAATGACATTTAGCCGTAACGCACCATCAATGCGCCGATGCGTTAGGCGCTAAGATAGTTATTTCGTGACAAACCACATTGGAAATGAGCACCTAACACATCCTACAGTAATTTTATTTTTCCTTTAGCAATAACCCGTAACCGATAATCGTAAAGCTCAGTTATCCAACTTTCCTAACCAATACTTGTCGGTTAAGGGGAAAAAGAGGAATGGTTCAAGGGAAAGAAAAAACCTTTAACCGTTTCCCCAAAACCAATTTTGAGTTCAAAACGCTATCCCTTGTAGTATTGCTCCCCTAACTTCCTTAAAATCAGATAATTGTGATAAACTACGGTAAGACGATGGATTTAAAGACTATTGTAAATGCAACTGTCAATCGTTTGATTCATGGGAAAAAAGTGCAAGATTGGCGTTGAGATTTGTAGGTATCTTTGCGTTGTATTAGCTAGAAAGAGAAATTCTGATATTTTGAGGAATTAGGGGTTATGGCTTTATCAATAGTAGATTCTACACTTACTTATATCTGCATTCGCGTAAACTTGCAAGACCATACCCAACCGATAATTTCCCAATTAATTTCTCGCTACGGCTTAACAGTTAATATTGCAGCAGCTAGTTTAAAAGAAAATACTCAAAACAACGGCTGGTTTAATTTAGAAATTCAAGGCGATGCTCAACAAATAGCATCTGGACTTAGCTATTTACAATCGCTAAATATAGATATTGAGCAGTTAAACGTTAAAAGCCTCAGCGCTCAAAATCAAGAAAAACTCAAATTATTATGTATGAACCCAGATTGTTATGGGTGTTATCAGACAAAGCAAGAATTACAAAATCGTAACCAAGAAGTTGAGATGACTGTTCCCAAAAATCGAGCGAAATTTCAAGTTTCTATTCCCCATAATTATCGTTCAGCGCCGATAATTAGCGGATTGGTAGCTTGTTATGGCTTAACTGTAAATATTGCTAAGGCTGATTTAGATATAGATGCTCAAAGAGATGGTAAGTTTGATTTAGAAATTTCCGGGAGTCCTCAACAGATTATCTTCGGGTTGAGATATTTAAAAGAATTAGGCTTACAAATTTGGCTGTAATATCAAGTCCATAGAGCTTTCTCAACAAAGGTAGGGTGCGTTACGGCTTTAATAGCAGCAGAATAGATAATACTATTTTGAACAAAGACAGCATCGATAAGGGCACGGCGACCATAATTTTTTGCGATATCAAATTATCTTACAGGTGCCGTGCCCCTACAAAGAATTTATCTATCGCTTGTATCGGCGTTTATCAGCGTTTATCTGCGGTTAAATTCCTTGCAAACTAACATCTATTGTGCAAGCCATACAAAGATGCAATAGTATAAAAGCGTATGGGTGAGTAAGCATCTTTTACCAGTTTACTGACCTAAAACGCTTAAAATTACTTAATATTTTAACTTGTATGGTGGCTATTGTTACTCAAACACAATTGCATGACTTACGCCCGGGCGATCGCGTTAGATATCATGGTGTCGATTGGAAAGTAGAAGACTACAGCATATATCAAGATCCGCAGGGGTATTTAACGGATGAGTGGTTGCTAAGTTCTAAGAAGGGTTCAGAATATTACTTATTACGAGAATTCGATCCAAACAACAAGCCACATTCTATAACTTGGTATCTAGCTAACCCACTGCAAAATCCGCGCCTGTTACTACCAGATTCCGAAGAAAATATCATACCCAGGTTATGGGAGGATATGCAATCTCAAGGGGAACCATATCCAGAATTGCAACTCTTTTATAAGCGTTATTACTTTGAGTCACGCACAGAGGGAGACTATCAGACAGAAGGTGAAATAAAATCTCGGATTACCTGGGATTATTGGGATGAAGAACATCAAATGAATTTAGCTATAGAAGCTTTTCCCTATCATCAATTAGATATTTATTCTACCAAAGTAGTCCGTCCTGACGAATTTTCCTCTATCCAAAAATTAGCAGATGCAAATCAGATTGATGTGGGAGAGATTATTGTCAAATCTGTGCAAGCTGTATTTGCTTCTGTGCTATTGCTCATAGGAATTTGTATGCTCATATTTGGATAAGTGGGAAATGCCTAATTCTTTATTTATTGAACAGCATGATGATGGTATTGCTTTCTATATCAATGGAGATTTGCAGTTTGATACAGCAGATGAAGCAATATATCATGAATATTTGGTAATTCCTGCGATCGCTTTAGCCATTAAAAGATTTCCGCATACCGATTTACGGGTGCTGGTTTGTGGAGGTGGTGATGGATTAGCGGCGAGAGATATCTTACGGTTTCCCCAAGTTAGCGAAATTGATTTAGTTGATTACAATCCAGAAGTTTTAGAACTAGCTAACACTGTATTTAAACCTTATAACTTAGGCAGTTTAGAATCAGAAAAAGTCACTGTCTATACTCAAGATGCATTTGGCTTTGTTTCCCAACAGCCAAATGATTATTATCATGTCATCATTTGCGATTTTACCTATCCCCATGCTGCAGAAGACACGAATATATATAGTCGGGAATGGTTCCAAAAGCTAAATCGCGTACTAATTCCCAATGGCGTAATTTGCACGAACGGCGTTTCTCCCCAAAATAGAACAACAGGTTTTTGGTGTTTATATCAAACACTGTTAGCAGCAGATTTCACAGTCAAACCTTTACAGCTAGCTATTCCTTCATTTTCTCATCATGGTTACGGCAATTGGGGCTTCTTTTTAGCATCGCCGCAGGTAATTACGCGCTATGAAATCGAAATCCTCAACTTTCCTGAAGAGTTACATTTTTTAACACCTAGTCAGCTACTCTCAGCCTTTATTTTTGAGAGTGCGATCGCAAATTCTCGGCATGGAGTTATGATTCATACTTTAGAGAGTCCGCAACTGTTTTATTATCTGCTGAATGCGTCATCTAATTTAGACAATTTAGATTTAGAATCTGACGCTAGCGTTGATTTTTTAGATATTGAAGAGATAGGAACAGCCGAAATTGGAGAAGGTGATTTCCTAGATTTAGCATCAGTAGCTAAATTTTGGATAGAAAATATTTATGCTTTGCCAGAAACACAGGATAAATTAGCAGATATGAATCGGTATTTACCTGTGCGTCATCGCTACCATAGCCAAAATATGACATCAGCATGGCTAGCACATCTCAAAGAATTACTCGCAGAAATAGATATTAAGCAATTATTGCAGAGTTTGTTAGCCAGAGCGCAAGATTTACCTCCACAAATTGCCCAAGATTTGAAAAAATTAGCTGACAAATTTAGTAATAATCAAGCATTAGCAAATCTACATCCGCAAACTGTGGAGTTAATCGCCATGCTATCGGTAACGTTATTAATGGCAAATTTAGTCGCGCCTGATTCAGTATTTGCTAAAGGTTTCTCTTCTAGTAGTGGTAGTAGCAGTAGTACTAGCTATAGCGGCGATGGTGATACCTTTATGAACAAATTTATTGGTATGTGTCTCACTGGAGTGGGGGGAGTTTGGCTATATAATATCTTCTTCCCGCAACAAAGGGATGAGTGAAGATAATTCGTAGTTCGTAATTCGTAATTACATCAATACGCAAATAATATGATTTATGCAGATAAATCGACGCAGCAGGATTTAGCTTTAAATATTAGAGAATTAAATACAGCCGCACAACAGGATTGGGATGCACTCATTAAAAATCATCCCAATGGTTGCTTTATGCAAACTTTCAGTTGGGCAGATTTTAAAGAAATTGAGGGATATAAAACCTTTCGCTATGGTTTGTTTTTAAATAATCAATTAATAGGAGGATGTATTTATTATTTATATCCTCAAAGCAATAAAGCTAATTTATTGATTGCGCCTGGTGGGCCGATATTACCAGCAGAATATGCAGAGTCAGCGCTACAGCTATTGTTACATCAAGCTGAAAAATTAGCAAAAGAATTAGGAGCGATCGCACTGCGGATTGAACCACTATGGACAGAGAAACCAGCGTACCTGAAAAAATTTGTGCGCGCACCTGCTGATTTATTACCATCGGAAACTTTACTTATAGATTTAACCCCAGAAACCAGCGAAATTTTAGCGGCGATGAAGCCGAAAGGACGCTACAATATTCGCCTCAGTCAACGCTATGGTGTGACAACAGAATTTAGCAACGATTCGCAAAAGATTCCTGTCTTGTATGAATTGTTTTGGGAAACTGTACAGCGTCAAAAGTTTTTTGGTGAACCCTACGGCTTTTTTATCAATCTTTGCCAAACATTATTTAAATCAAACATGGCAGAAATTGGTGTAGCCTATTGGCAAGGTGAAATCATAGCAGCAATTTTAGTAGTATATTGCGGTCAAGTGGCTACTTATTTATATGGCGGACGCAGTTTAGCACATCCACAAGTCATGGCTAATTACAGCTTACATTGGGAAGCCATGCAAAGAGCCAAATTGCGCGGTTGCCAATTTTATGATTTCTATGGGTTTACCCAAGATGCAAATCATAGCTATGCCAAGTTTTCGCAATTTAAAAGTCAGTTTGGTGGTCAGCCTATTAAAACTATAGGCGCACATGATTACTTTTTTTATGACCAATTAGCTGATACCCTCATTAGCTTATTTCAAAACCTGGCAGGTGGAAGCAAATGAACGAAAGACTGATGGCGATAGTTACGCAATTTGGTGTTATTTTACTAGAATTATTTGTAGGTTTTGGTTTATTCTGGGTGGGACAGTTTGCCTACCAAAAGCTGTTTCGCCGCCGCATGGAATTAAATTTAGAATTGTTTGTTAATGATAACCCTGCGGTTGCTGTAGCGCTGGTAGGTTACTATTTTGGTATAGTTATTGCTTTAGGCGGCGTTCTCGGCCAAGCTGTAGATAATTGGCAAGATAAAGCGCTGAATTTAATTAGTTATGGTGCAACAGTAATTTTATTAATGTTAGCTGGTGCATGGGTAGGGGATAAATTAATTCTGCGTCATTTTAATTGCGAACGCGAAATTATTCAAGACCGTAATATCGGTGCGGCGAATGTAGAAGCTGCAAACCACATCGCCAACGGTTTAATTTTAAATGCGGCTTTAGCTGGAGAAAGTGGTGGTTGGTTGGTAGGAATAGTTTGTTGGTTAATTGGTTTGGGATTACTCGTGTTAGTCAGTTTCATCTATCCCAAAGTTACTAAATATAATGTATTTGCAGAAATTGAAAAGCGCAATAACCCGGCGGCTGGTGTTGCTTTAGCAGGGTTACTGATTGCTACAGGTAACATTGTACGAGTCGCTTTTGCTGCTGAATTTGAAAACTGGGTTGTGAGTTTTACCCAGTATGGATTACTGTTAATATTTTGCTTAATTTCCTTGGTTGTAATTCGCTGGTTAGCCGATTTAATTTTAGTACCTGGCGTTAAAATCTCCGATGAAATTGCCAATCAAGAAGTTCCCAATGTTGGCGCAGGTTTAATAGAAGCTTTTGCTTATATTGCCGCTTCTTTTTTAATTGCTTGGTGTCTTTAATAAATTATGAATTATTAGTAGGCTGTGTTAGCGAGCGCGACTCGTAGCGCACCTCCGCTTAAATGGTATGCCAATACTTGTCGGTTAAGGGGAAAAGGAGAAGGGTAAAAGGGGCAAGAAAAAACCTTTAACTCTTACCCTTTCACCTTTTCCCCAAACCAAATTCCGAGTTGGAAATCCTTAACCGAGCAGTATTGAATGGTATGCTACTAATATTTAAATAATACCTTTGATATAATTATCACGAAATAATTGTTCTCGCGCCTAACGCACCGCCGCGTAGATGGTGCGTTACGGCTAATTTTAATTGTCTCTAAGCATCAAATTATCTCATAGCCGTAACACACCCTACATTGATTGGTATATGAGAAAGTTTATTAACCAGTGATATTTAAATAATTCCAGTTAGCCATGCTTTCAGAATTAGTAATTTGTCTGGTGAGAATTTCTGCCAATAGCCTAGCTTTTTGCTGATTATCTTTTTGGTAGTCGCAGATATGAATATCGATTGTAACTTTTGCTTCTTCTGGCCAAAAATGCAACGCTACATGAGACTCTGCTAGTAAAATAACTGCAGAAACTCCCTGTGGTTGGAATGCATAAGCCAGTTCACCAACAATAGTAAGTTGAGCTATATGAGCCGCATTTTTGATAACCTTGATAAAATCTGCCGTTTCCCAATTGAAAACAGTCTGTGCAGCAGGCAAAATTGCGTAGAAATGATGGGACTGAATCACCTATACAAGTCTTGGGTTTGAATCGTCAAAGGTAATAGTATGCTTAAGCGTAACAGTAAAATGATCCTTGTGTATGATACAGAAGTATAGTATGATTACCCAAAAATAATCATTGCTTAACTACATTGTTACGGACAGCATATGCTGTGACGGCTTGTGGTTTAGCATAAGTTTGTTCTGGTGCGTTAACCTCGAACCACAAGAATTAAAATTACAGATTTTTTACAGTTTAATCTTACCAATCTGACTTAAAAAGTAGTGCGGTAGGCATTAGGGAGCAGAGAAGAGAAGGGACGGGGTAACGAAAAATAACGAATGAAAAATTACAAATTACAAACTAAGAAAATTCAAAAATATTTATTCGTTATTCTTAATATGCAGTTTATTGAGGAATAATTAGAGAAATTCATGTCACGCGATGGTAAAGAGAAGCGTAGCCTCTACTTTTACCATCATTGATTACAGTTATCTCCAGTTTAAGAAAGCGGGCGAGAATCTATTAATTGAGAAATTTTATTCTCGAAAAGATGCGATCGCCTACGTTTTGTGTTGTATTTTTCTAATATAAGTACCAGTTAAACAACCACAGGAGCATCTATAGATTGCTTAGTTAAATCCAACACCCAATCACTATTGCCTAGGTTAATTGGAATCATAATGGCTAAAGTTTATATTTTGGATGCCAACAAACAACCCTTGTATCCCATACACATCAGCCAAGCTAGAAAGCTATTGTCACAAGGTGATGCAAAAGTATTCCGACGATATCCATTTACGATTATTTTAAAGGAGGTGCTGACGCAGTCTAGGCTAGAGCAACTTGGTATTAAGATTGACCCTGATGTAAATTAAATTAATACAGAATAACGTACATCAATTTCTAACTAAAATAAGCGAAAAGCTTATACAGTAGAATTTTTCTATTAATTTTTACTTTTGCTTTTTGTCTTTTTTTCTATTATTGCTGTGCGAAATTCGCGGATTTCAAATTAAAAACTTTTGTGAACTAGGCTTGTAGCTATTTTGTGACTGTGTATTAGTAGTGACAGTAGCTTTAATATGTCGCAATACTTTAATCCTCAGGAGAATCCAAAGGATAGAGTAAGGCGAAAGGCAGGTTATGGTAAGCTAAAACAACTCTAATTTGTATATGTGATATCAATTTATATTGAGATTGATCATCGTCTTGTACGTTTGAGGTTTTATGAGTTCTTTTGTACTAAGCACCTCGCAAATTGGTATCAATTTGTGCAATTGCTTAGACTATTCTGAGCTATTTTAGCGAAGCGACTTTTCGGTAGTTGCTTTAGCAATTTATACGTGCCAAATTATGCAAATTCAATTATGTAATAGCTGAGTTTGATGGTTGTCTGCTGTATTAAAATCAACATTTTTACGGCTTCAGAGCCTGACTAAGCCTATCATCACCCCAGGCAAGAGTATGTGTTATTCATGCCGATTGTTTGGTGAAGCTAGGAATATATATTGCAAAGTACAACAATTTTCAACCATTGCTAAAAAATTAATGGTTAATTAATAGTTAGGAATAAGAAAATGCCTAAATTAGAAAGACCCAAACCCCCTGTATTTGAAAAAGTAGAAGATGAACGCTTACACCGTAAACAACGTTTAGCCGCAGCCTTTCGTTTGTTTGCGCGCTTAGGATTTAATGAAGGTACAGATGGTCATCTGACAGCGCGCGATCCAGAATTTACAGATCATTTCTGGGTAAATCCCTTAGGTGTCGAGTTCTGTGATGTTCGAGTTTCCAACTTAGTATTAGTTAACCACGATGGCGATGTAGTTAAAGGCGACCAGCCGATAAATCGTGAAGCGATCGCCATTCATTCTCATATTCATGCTGCTAGACTAGATGCGATCGCAACTGTATACGCCCATTCAATTTATGGTAAAGCTTGGTCTACCCTAGGTCGTCCACTTGACCCCCTCAATGAAAATGCTTGTGCTTTCTACGAACACCACAGTGTATTTCATGACTGTACGGAAGTCTTATTTAACGCTTCGGAATATCAACGCATTGTGGAAACTTTGGGAAATAATAAAGCGATAATTTTACGTAATCATGGGATGTTAACCGTTGGTCAATCAGTAGATGAAGCTGCTTGGTGGTTTATTAATTTAGAAAATTCCAGTCAAGCGCAACTTTTAGCTGAGGCTGCGGGAAAACCGCATATTATTGAACATAATACTGCCCGTTTAACCAGAAATCACATTGGCGCACCTTCAAATGGTTGGTTCTGTTTTCAAACACTTTATAACAGAATTGTCCGCGACCAACCTGATTTACTTGAGTAATATTACAGCACTTTTGAAGTAATGAGTAATGAGTAGGAAATTTACTTATTAGCCAAGATTGATATTAATAAAATTGGGCAAAAGATTTAAACGTACCGCAAAGCGGAAGGGGGAAGTCAAAAGTCAAAAGATTGTGACTGTTTGAAAGATAGCTTTATTTCCGCCGAACTAATCTAGGTAATCTTCAATTACGAATTACGAATTACGAACTACGAATTACGAATTACGAATTACAAACTAAAAATATGGATTTACAACTAAATGGCAAAGTAGCTTTAGTGACGGCTGCTAGCAAAGGTTTAGGTAAAGCCACAGCTAGACAATTTGCCCGTGAAGGTGCAAAAGTTGTGATTTGTGCGCGCAGTGAATTAGTTGAGAAAACTGCTGCGGAGATAGAAAGCGAAACTGGAAATGAAGTATTAGCTATCCGTGCAGATGTTAGCCAACAAGCGGATATTGAACGGGTAATTAATACTACAGTAGAGAAATTTGGTGGCTTAGATATTTTAGTTACCAATGCTGGGGGGCCACCTGCGGGTACATTTGATGATATTGATATTCCTCAATGGGAAGCTGCGATTAATTTAAATTTGCTCAGTGCAGTTCATTTAGTAAAATACGCCTTACCTTATCTGCGCCAATCTAGCGCTGGGGCGATTCTCACTATTACTTCTACTTCCACTAAACACCCAGTACAAAATTTGGTTTTGTCTAACTCCATTCGCCTAGCGGTAATTGGCTTAACCAAAACACTCAGTCAAGAATTAGGTAGCGATCGCATTCGGGTTAACAGCATTCTACCAGGCTGGACATATACAGAACGGGTAGAAGAATTAGTCAACGCCCGCATTGCCAAAAGTGGTAATACCAAAGAAGCAGAAATTACCGCTATCACCAACAATATCCCCTTAGGTCGCCTGGGAACACCAGAAGAATTTGCCAATGTCGCCGTATTTCTCTGTTCGCCAGCCGCTTCATTTGTGAATGGCGTGATGTTGCAAGTTGATGGTGGAAGCAACCCAGGCACATTTTAAGAGAAGTCAAAAGTCAAAAGTCAAAAGTCAAAAGTCAAATAAAAATGCTATAGGATGCGTTAGCGTTAGCGTAACGCATCGTAATTTCTATTCTGCTGCTGCATACTTAGGAAAGACTTCTCCGGCTAAGTAAGCATCAAAATGTTCTTGAAAGTAAAGCCAAGAAGTCATATCTTCCACATCCAGCGCTGATTGTGGTGCTTCCTTATATAAAGGAATGCGATGATTAATTTCATCTTGAAATAATTGCGGTAACCCAGAGAAACCGTTGACTTTACCACCAATAGCACTATAAATCAGCTGACCGGGGCGATCGCTCATTTTCATCCAAGGTAGCCATTGACCAATCCTATCCCAACTGAGTTTCACTTCTGAGACGGAATTTAGTGCTGAGTTAGATAAATCTTCAGTAGGTACAGTGAGTTTAAATAATTCCGCCGCTTGATAAATTTCTTGGGGACTGTACTCTGCAAATTTTGGGTTTCCTGCTAAAGGATTGGGGTAAGTAGGAAAGATATCAAAAACGAAAGTTGTGCTTTCACCCTCAACTTGCGCGGGAAATTTACCTTTAAATGTACCTTGTACAGGATTATTCGCCACATGCATCACCGGCACAACTTCCCCCGTCCAAGGATTTTCCCATTTAGTTAACTTCTCTTCTGTTTCTGGGTCAAGGTAGTATGTCAGTTCCCGAGAAGTAAAATCCCAAACTCCTGGTTCTAGGGCAATACATCTACTAACACTCATCCCTAATATTTTAAATAAGAGTTTCCGCTTTTCACCGGGGATAAAGGCGTAAATTTTACCTTTCCATACTAAAAAAGTCGATTCGCTAGCATCGAGGGAAGAACGTGTTTTTACCCAGTCTTGGGCATCTAATTCTCGAGTTTGAGCAACCATTTACAATATCCTTGGTATTGGGGACTGGGGATTGGGGACTGGGGATTGGGTGAAAGTCAAATTTTCCTTTTTCCAGTCCTTATAGCAATTTGAAAAAAGAATGCGACAGATTTTAGGGGAGTGGTGTCAACTTAACGTGAAACCCGCTCTTGTGCAAGGTTTCGCCCTCACCCCCAGCCCCTCTCCCACAGGGAGAAGGGAGTCAGAGATTTAGTTCCCCTTCTCCTGCGGGAGAAGGGGTTAGGGGATGAGGGCGCGAGGTATTTGTACAACGCCCACCCTATATCGCTTTTAACTTAAGTTGACACCACTGGGCACTTCCTTGCCCTTTAGAATATATTGATATGTCGCAAACATTGTTTGATTTGGGATTACCCAGAATTTTAAGGTTGGCAGACAAGTGAGTTAAAACAGCGATAAATTAATCTAACACAAACAATTTTTCTAGGTGTCCCCCCTCCGGTTTACTCAACAAACGCCAAACATCTAACAAAAATCCATTAGATTTACCCCAGGGCGGACAAGATATCCACCCCACAAGAAAAATTATTGCAACATTTTAGGGACTTCCAGAAATTAAATTATTCAATCAGCAAGGGGGAAGATATTGAGCAAATTCTTTCTCTCCCTCTGCTCCCCTGCTTCCTCTGCTCCCTCTGCTACCCTAGCGACCGTATATTTTTTTAGTTGGAAGTCCCTTAGCTGTGTCAGTCCACTACAATTTCAGGGTTACTTGATTCGTGGCGAATTACAAATTATCAATTCCCCTCGAATCTATTTAAGAAATCAATCTTCACCCCTAGGTTAATAATTCCCCGTCCATCACGAGATTTAATTTCTGCATTGTTCAGAGCGACAATGTAAGGACGATTATTAATTACACCGATAATCGGCCCACCTGAAGAACCACCACTAGTATCACAATCATGTAATAAAAAATTGTTTTCTTCACTAACAATACTGCAACCTTTTTCTACACTAGCTGTCCAGCCTTGACCTGCGGTGAAGAATTGATATTGTGCTTTATTATTGTTAGGGAAATCGCCAGAGTAACCAACGAAAATATATTTGTTGCGGTTTTTTGTGAGAGTTGCTGTAGGTAAAGATTTCCAACCTAAATAACCGTATTTTAATCCGATGGGTTTATTCAGTTTTAACAGCGCCCAATCGTTGATTTGATTTTCTAATTGAGTTCCTGAGAAATCAGTGCCGTAAACTACATTTTCTACTTGGGCGATATCTTCTTCATCAGCTACTTTGCGATTAATCACATTGGGTAAAAATGCGACTTTTGCACTTAGTTGGCGAGTTTCTGGATCGATGACGCAGTGTGCATTAGTTAATACTATATCTTCACTAATTAATGTTCCTGTGCAATGATAACCTTTACCTTCTGTAGTCAATCCTTGAACTCTACCAATAGCAGACCAAGGATATTTGCGACTAAGTAGGGGAATTCTGTCATCCCAACCAATCACTGCTCGGCGGCGAAATTGTTTATCATCAGCTTGATCGGGTTTATCGGTTTGTTGTAAGTTGCTAGGTTGAAAAGCATTACCTTTGCCTTTAATTTGAAAATTCTTAGCATCTTGCAAGGATGTATATTTTGGTGCTTTTTCTGTTGATGTAGCAGTTTGCGCGTTGGCGTTCCACCAAGTATTTAAGGTAATTCCGCCGAGACAAGCTGCAATAAATAATGCGATCGCCTTTTTGTTAATGATTGTGCTTTTCATAGTTGTTGGTGTAGTTTGTTATTTGGTAATGAGTAATGAGTAATGAGTAATGAGTAATGAGTAATGAGTAATGAGTAATGAGTAATGAGTAATGGCTATTCTCCCCTGCACCCCTGCTTCCTCTGCTTCCTCTGCTTCCTCTGCACCCCTGCTTCCCCAATCCCCTAACGCCATTCCCCCTGCAACGTAAACGCCGCCCATTCATAGGGACTTCTCCCCTCTTGCCATAACTTTAGCTGTGCTGCACGTAACGCCTCTGCAGGCTTTTTCCCTTGCTGCAACATCTGTTTATAAAACTCCTGCATTAATGTTGACGTACCTTGATCGCTAACTTGCCATAGGGAGACTGCAACCCGCGCCGCACCTGCATACATCAAGCCGCGTGTCAAGCCTACCAATCCCTCACCGGTGATATTTTTACCCAATCCGGTTTCGCAAGCACTCAAAACAATTAACTCTGCGGGATAATCTTGGTTAAACAAATCTGCTAACCGCAAATGTCCGCGAATATTATTACCTTTTTGATCAACTAAAGACAGTACAATTCCCGATAACTCTGGTTGGTCTTGATTGACAAAGCCGTGAGTAGCAAAATGTAAAATGCGGAATTGATTTAAAGCGCTGTTAGTTGCCCAATTGTAATTAGCATCAAAATCTAAAGCTTGCGCTTTACTTTCGGCTGGTATCAGTTTTAAAATTTCTTGAGCTTCTATAGCTGTGTTAGTTAACCTAGCCCAACCCTTACGCTTGAGACTTCTGGCGGAACGTTCTAAGGCGGAACGTTCGAGTTCTAATTCTAAACTTGATTGCGATTTGTCTGATTTAGTTGATTTTGTTGATGTTGCTGTGACTCGCTGATCGTTAGTGCTGTATACTGGGTCAGCGAGGACAGCTAAAGCTTTCGGCGCAGGCTTGCGGTTGGCGAGTTGTTGACGTTGAAAGGCTATGGTAGATGCAGAAGGTAGACTAACAATTTCGTGGTTGGCTAATAGCGGTTGATAATTCCAATTTTGTGGTTTAACTGGCGAACAAACACGAATACCACGAGCATGAGAACATTCAACTTCCTTTGGTTTTTCTGGTTCGGCTTTGGGTGGTGTGGAACTCTGTGGAGAATTTAAATCAACTAACGCTGTAAACGGAATATATTGCAAAGCACCATCAGCAACAATGACTAAGCGTTTTTTACCGAGTTGATCTTTTGCGGGTGAGAGAATTAAGTGACTGAGTTCTTGAGCAGCGACATTAATCTGCGGCGTTTTAAGATTAGCGCAAGGATTTTCTTGATCAGTTGCAGAAGGCGGTTTAGAACTATTTTGACTAATTAAACAAAATAAATTGATGGCGCTTTTTTCTATATCTTGTCTTTTGGGAAGTTCGTAAGTATCGAGAGAATTAGGACTTACCACCCACAAAAAGCTGCGTTCTGCTCCTAAAGAATATTGTAAAAGTAAAGTGTCTTTATCTAGTTGTTGTTGAATTTGCGGTAATTTGAGAATATCTTTTTCTGGGTCTAAGTTTTGTAATTGGGCATAAGCTGGGCTAGAAGCACGAATTTTTGCTTGGATTTCTTGGTATT
This sequence comes from Tolypothrix sp. PCC 7601, assembly GCF_025677855.1. Taxonomy (NCBI): domain Bacteria; kingdom Bacillati; phylum Cyanobacteriota; class Cyanophyceae; order Nostocales; family Tolypothrichaceae; genus Tolypothrix; species Tolypothrix sp. PCC 7601. Next base: position 3,828,236 of record NZ_CP064879.1, on the reverse strand, counting down.
GGTTGAGAAGATTTTCTATTTCGGTAGTGAGTTTTGCAATTGCGGTTTTGGTGATGGGATCGTTTTTATTGGCTGAATTTTGTAAATTGAACCGCAGGGTATCTTTAGCATCAATTTGCTGACGTAAATCTTGTTCTTGTGCTACTAGTTCGGGATTTGTGCCTTTTTTGATTTTGGAATTGGCTTCGTTTAATAATTCGATGAGGCTGCGGGCGCGGGAGCGTTCGCTGTAGTGTAGGGCTAATGCAGCGTATCCTTGGGATGGGTCTTGTTTGTGCAGTTCCATCAGCAAGTCGATGTAGAATTTGTAAACATCCTGCTGGGTGGCGAAGTAAGAACTGCGAAGGTCTTTGCTGTCAATTTTGGTGCGTAATTCTTCGATAATTTTGATAGCCGCTTCTACGTTAGTGCGAGATGCTTGAAGATTTCCGCGACTCCGTTCTAGGTAGGCGAGGTTGTAAAGGGTAGTAGCTTCCCCACCTCTGTCGCCCACCGCCCGCCTCAGTGGGAGTGCATTGTTGTAATATTCCAATGCTTTCTGCTTTTCCCCTAAAGCGGAGTAAACATAGCCGATATTATTCAGGGTATTAGCTTCCCCATCCTTGTCGCCCACCACCCGCAAGAGTGGGAGTGCATTGTTGAAATATTCCAATGCTTTCTGCTTTTCCCCTAAGTTGGAGTAAACTAGCCCAATATTATTGAGGGTAGTAGCTTCGACTGCTTTGTTACCCACCGCCCGCCACAGTGAGAGTGCATTGTTGAAATATTCTAAAGCCTTCTGATTTTCCCCTAAATCGGAGTAAACTAGCCCAATATTATTGAGGGTAGAAGCTTCCCCACCCTTGTCGCCCACCACCCGCCTTAGTGGGAGTGCATTGTTGTAATATTCCAATGCTTTCTGCTTTTCCCCTAAATCGGAGTAAACTAGCCCAATATTATTGAGGATATTAGCTTCCCCACGCTTATCGCTCACCGCCTGACTGAGTGGGAGTGCATTGTTGTAATATTCCAATGCTTTCTGCTTTTCCCCTAAATCGGAGTAAACTAGCCCAATATTATTGAGGATAGTAGCTTCCCCACGCTTATCTCCCACCGCCCGCCACAGTGGGAGTGCATTGTTGTAATATTCCAAAGCCTTCTGCTTTTCCCCTAAATCGTCGTAAACAGAGCCGATATTATTCAGGGTAGTAGCTTCCCAACCCTTGTCGCCCACCGCCTGACTGAGTGGGAGTGCATTGTTGTAATATTCCAAAGCCTTCTGCTTTTCCCCTAAATCGTCGTAAACTTTGCCAATACCAAGAAGTGCAACAGCTTCCCCTTCTTTATTCCCTACTTTCTGCCACAATATGAGTGCTTCTTGCAATTTTTCTATTGCTTGTTGCAATGATTCGGCTGTACCTTGTTTGTAAAGCGCCGTCCCTTCTTCAGTTGCTTTCATCGCTGCGGCGCGGGTTGCATCTTGCTGTGTTGTGGTTGACTGCTGGGCAATTTGCGTCTGTTGAAATGTAGCGTTTGCTCCCACTGACTCAGATAATAAAACTACACTCAGCAAGCAGGTTAAGGTGTAAAGCTTCAACATAGTTCGTAGTTCGTAATTCGTAATTAAGAGGTATGAGAAGTTAGCCAGGCGTTTGGGTATCAATCTGTCTCTGGATTGCGGATAATGGGGATTATTAAGTTATTTTCAGAATATATACTGAGCTAGATGGGATTTAGTTTAAAGCTTGGATTAACATTGGCTGAGGCTGGTTTCAGTTTTGGCAACAAAATTTTTGATAATTTGTCTGTTCATGGGGGTTTTTCCTCGCTTCTCTTATATTTATTTCTGAAAAGCGAGGACTTATGCAGTTTTCGCGTTTTGATGCCACGTACAACGTAAGTCTTTGGAGTTCTCTCTCTTTGCACGATAAACTTTCGATCCCCCCTAACCCCCCTTGAAAAAAGGGGGGAAAAGAATCAAAGTCCCCCTTTTTAAGGGGGATTTAGGGGGATCAAATATCTTATAGCAACAAAGCCTTTCACGTTAAGTTGACACCAATTGGCATTGTTAGCCCATACAATCGCAATGTCAGCCGATACATTGGCATTGTTAGCCCATACAATCACAATGTCAGTCGATGCAATAGCATTGTCAGCCCGTACATTGGCAATGTTACCCGATACATTGGCATTGTTACCCGATACAACTCAATTGCTATTCGATGCATTAATATAACAAGCCGATGCAATAGCTCAAGTTTGCCATAGTGCGATAGTGCGATCGCATCGCCTTATACCAATTTGAAAAAAGCAGGCGACAGATTGTAGGGGCAAGGCACTGCCTTGACCTCTAAAATATATTGATGTGTCGCTTTTCCCCCTTATCTCCATTCCCCCTGTACTGTAAAAGCTGCCCATTCATAAGGACTACGCCCGTCTTGCCATAACTTCGTTTGCGCTGCACGCATGGCGGAGGCTGGGGTTTTATTTTGCTGTAACATCTGTTTGTAAAATTCCTGCATTAATATTGATGTACCTTCATCGCTCACTTGCCATAGGGAAACTGCAACCCGTGCTGCACCTGCATACATCAAGCCACGTGTCAAGCCAATTAAACCCTCACCGTTGACATTCTTACCCAATCCGGTTTCGCAAGCACTTAAGACAATTAACTCTGCGGGATAATCTTGGTTAAATAAATCTGCCAAACGCAAATAGCCGCTAATAGGAGTGCCTTTTTGATCAAATAATGACAGTACAATACCGGATAACTGTGGCTGGTCTTGATTGACAAAGCCGTGAGTAGCAAAATGGAGAATGCGGAATTGATTTAAAGCTTTGCTGGTTGCTTGGTTGTAATTAGCATCAAAATTTAAAGCCTCTAAGCGGCTGGATGCTGGTAATAGTTTTAAAATTTCTTTGGCTTCGGTTGCGGTGTTTACTAGCCTATCCCAACCACTGCGTTTAAGGCTTCTGGCGGAACGTTCTAGGGCAGAACGTTCGAGTTCTAAATTTGAACCGACTGAGGTGTTTTCTGTTTTACCTGTGACTCGTTCATCAGTAGCGCTATATACTGGATCTGCAAGGATAGCTAAAGCTTTCGGTGCAGGTTTGCGGTTGGCGAGTTGTTGGCGTTGAAATGCAATGGTTGAGGCTGAGGGTAAATTGACGATTTCATGGTTTACCATCAGTGGTTGATATTTAGTAGCGCTTAAATCAGGTAACGCTGCAAAAGGAAGAGTTTGCAATGCACCATCAGCAACGATTACCAAACGCTTTCCTGGTAATTTATCGGCAACAGGTGCGAGGATAATTTGACTAAGTTTTTTGGAACTAGCAATAGTAGCTTCACTAACTATTGGTGATTTTAAATCTTGAATTAATTGTTGGGTAAGTTTTTCTATTTCTTGGCGTGGGGGGAGTGTGTAAACTTGCATTGATGTGGGAGTAACAGCCCATAAATAACTACGTTCTTCTCCCAAGGAATATTGCAACAGTAGAGTATCTTTATCGAGTTGTTGTTGAATTTGAGGCAATTTAAGAATGTTCTTTTCGGGGTCTATGTTACTCAATTGTGCGTATACTGGGCTAGTAGCACGAATTTTTGCTTGCAGTTCTTGATATTGAGTCAGAAGATTGCTGATTTCTTTGCTCAGTCTTTGAAGAGCTGCTTTAGTAACAAGGTCGTTTTTATTAGCTGATGTTTGTAAATTTTGCCGCAGTGTATCTTTAGCATCAATTTTCTGTCTTAAATCGCGTTCTTGTTGAATTAATTCAGGATTCGCACCTTTCAAAATTTTGGCATTTGCTTCATTCAACAGCTCAATGAGACTTCTAGCACGGGAGCGTTCGCTATAGTGCAGGGCTAAAGCATCGTATGCTTTTGATGGGTCTTTTTTGTGCAGTTCCATTAGCAGGTCAATGTAGAATTTATAAACACCCTGCTGTGTAGCAAAGTAGGAACTGCGGAGTTCTTTACTGTTAATTTTGGTGCGTAATTCTTCAATAATTTTAATCGCAGCTTCTATATTAGTGCGGGCTGCTTGCAAGTTGCCGCGACTTTGTTCTAAAAGAGCAATGTTACTCAGAGAAGTAGCTTCCCCTTCTCTATTGCTTACGGCACGATATAACAGTAAGGCATTGTTGTAAAATTCCCAGCCTTTTTGCTTTTCTCCTAAACCATCGTAAACTAGCCCGATATTATTGAGGGTAGTAGCTTCTCCTGCCTTGTCACCTACCGCACGCCGCAATGGCAGTGCATTGTTGTAATATTCTAAAGCTTTCTGCTTGTTCCCTAATGCATCGTAAACTGTGCCGATATTAGTGAGGGTAGTAGCTTCTCCTGCCTTGTCACCCACCTCACGCCGCAGCAGGAGTGCATTGTTGTAATATTCTAAGGCTTTCTGTTTTTCCCCTAATGCGTCGTAAACTACACCGATATTATTGAGGGTATTAGCAACGCCTGTCTTATCACCCACCGCACGCCGCAGTAGGAGTGCATTGTTGTAATATTCTAGGGCTTTCTGTTTCTCCCCTAATGCGTCGTAAATTCCCCCTAGATTATTTAAGCTAGTAGCTTCCCTGGCTTTGTCACCTACCGCACGCAATAGTGGGAGTGCATTGTTGTAAAGTTCCAAGGCTTTCTGCTTTTCCCCTAATGCATCGTAAACAGCACCAATATTATTGAGGGTAATAGCTTCACCAGTTCTGTTACCCACCCCACGATACAGTGGAAGTGCATGATTGTAATATTCCAAAGCCTTCTGCTTTTCTCCTAAAATATCGTAAACTCGCCCGATATTATTCAGAGTTATAGCTTCGCCTGTTTTGTCACCCACCGTACGCCGCAGTGGAAGTACATTGTTAAAATATGCCAGTGCTTTCTGCTTTTCCCCTAAATCTGAATAAATTAATCCGATATTATTCAAAGTAGTAGCTTCCCCGCGCTTTTCGCCCACCACACGCATTAAAGGGAGTGCATTGTTGTAATATTCCAATGCTTTCTGCTTTTCTCCTAAAGCAGAGTAAACCAGCCCGATATTATTAAGCGCAGTAGCTTCCCTCGCCTTATCACCTATCGCACGTATTAGTAGAAGTGCATTGTTGTAAAATTCTAGGGCTTTGGGCTTTTCTCCTAAAGCAGAGTAAACTCCCGCGATATTATTGAGGGTGGTAGCAATACCTAACTTGTCGCCCACCGCACGCCTTAATGGAAGTGCATTGTGGAAATATTCTAATGCTTTGCGCTTTTCTCCTAAATCGGAGTAAACCAGCCCAATGTTATTAAGGGTAGTAGCTTCCCCACCCTTATCACCTATCACACGTAGTAGTGGGAGTGCATTGCTGTAATATTCCAATGCTTTGGGCTTTTCCCCTAAATCATCATAAATTCTGCCAATACCCAAGAATGTAATAGCTTCAAATTGTTTATCCCCTACTTTGCGCCACAACAAAAGCGCTTCTTGCCATTTTTCTATTGCCTGTCGTAGTGATTCTGCTGTACCTTGTTTATAAAGTTGTGTGCCTTCATTCAAGGCTGTTTGTGCTGCGGTGCGGGTTGCATCTTTTGTTGTGGTTGGCTGTTGGGCAATTTGCGTTTGTTGAACTGTGGCGTTTGCCCCCACTGACTCGGATAATAAAGCTAGACTCAGCAAGCAGGTGAAAGTATAAAGCTTCAACATAATTCGTAGTTCGTAATTCGTAATTCGTAATTAAGAGGTATGAGAATTTATCCAGGCGTTTGAGTATTAATCTGTTGCTGGATTGAGGATAATGGGGATTATTAAGTTATTTTCAGTATCTACTGAGCTAGATGGGATTTAGTTTAAAGCTTGCATGAATATTGGCTGAGGCTGGTTTCAGTTTTGGCAACAAAATTTGAATAATTTGTCTGTTCATGGGGGTTCTTCCTCGGTTCCCTTATATTTATTTCTGAAAAGCGAGGACTTATGCAGTTTTCGCGTTTTGATGCCACATACAGCGTATTTTGCGTGAATTATGTATGCGGGTAGGGGTAAGGCGTTGTATAAATACCTTGCGCCCTCATCCCCTAACCCCTTCTCCCGCAGGAGAAGGGGAATTAAATCTCTGGCTCCCTTCTCCCTGTGGGAGAGGGGCTGGGGGTGAGGGCGAAAACCTAGCTACAAAGCGGGTTTCACTTTAAGTTGACACCACTGGGCATTGCCTTGCCCCTACAATCGTAAGTAACCACGCAAAATTAATTACAGTCATTGCGAGCGTAGCGAAGCAATCTCAACCCTTGCGATTGCTTCATTCCGCTCCGCTCCATTCGCAATGACATTTTGTAATTAATTTTGTTTAACTACTTATTGTCAGGTGATAGGATGCATTGTTTATGGATGCGTAGACATCGCATTGTTACCCGATGCAACTCAATTGCTATTCGATGCATTAACATAACAAGCCGATGCAATAGCTCAAGTTTGCCATAGTGCGATGATGCGATGATGCGATCGCAAATTGCTGCTAGGGACAAGCACTGGTAATAATAAACTCATGCCTGAGATTATATGGACATCTTATCTTCGCTATCGTGCAACTCAAAGAGGCTTTGATCTCGACCTAATTGAAAATATTCTACGCTTCTCTAGCGAACGATATTATGATGTAGAAACAGATCGGGCGATCGCAGTGGGTAAGCATGGTGAACAGCTAGTTTTAATTCCCTATGAGCAAAGTGACAACACCATTACGCCGATTACAATTCACGCCACAACTAGACAACAAATTAGATTTCGTCTAAAAACTGGACGGTTGATCCCAAATGTCTGACATCAAACAACAATTACCGCAAATAAATTATTTCCAAGACGAGGATGTTCTTCATCTACTCATCTCCGAAGAAACCGAATCAGCAAGTATTGAAATTAGCCCCAATGTCACTGCTGAACTAAATGCAGCTGGGGAGTTGATTGGCGTGGAAATTCTCAATGCCAGTCATTATATGCGAGATATGATTTTGGAATATATTCAGGGTAAGCTTTTGAACTTGGTTCGCAATAAAGTATAGCTAGCGATCGCAATTTGGTTGCTGACATAGCGAGGAATATTTTTTTGGAATTCCCTAATGCTGTGTCGGTGCGTTGCGCTGCGCGACAACACACCCTACGGATATGAAACTTTTAATGCCAGCAATGGAAAGTTTTGTTGAGCAATTATATTTTTAAATCTAAATTATTTATAGTGTATTTGTGCCTATATCTAGGATGATCAATATTTTTTACACTTAATATACCCAAAGAAAAATCAAACCATTACACAAATAATTCCGAATAAATAACCAATACAGCAAATAACATCAAATTAGAGTAAAGCCAAGCTTCTCTTTGATTGAGTATCAAAATTCAAATTATTTAATTGTTGAAAATCTTGGTTTATTTTGCAACCATAATTATCAGCATACTTATATTTTAAATAATAGGAACTTCTATTTTCCATAAACCATCTGGGTAAATGTAACCCAGAGTATTTGCAAGCATCACATTTTTCAGGTTTTGATATTAAGTTAATATCCCTAAAAGCTGATAAATTTATTAATGCTAGTGTCTATACTCGTAGTCAGGGGATCTAACAGGCGCGAGTTTTATGATGGAATGGTTAGTTAGCTGGGTAGCAAGTAATGCTTTAGGAATTCTTGTAAAGTCTATTCTCAATGAAGATTTTGCTAAGGATTTAGCCAAGGATTATGCAAAGGACTTTTTTAAAAGTGGTTTGAAGAATGCGGCTAAGATATTTAAAGAAGAACCAATTCAGAAAGCTGTAGCTGAAGCACTCCATCAATTTCTACAACTCGTAGAAGATGAGCTAAAGTCTTGCCAGCTTGCTGATAATGATATTAAGAAATTAAATAAGCCTCTCAAGCGATTTATTTGCCATCAGCCTGTAAAAGAAATACTCGGTAAAGCTTTTGATGGCGATTGTACGCGCTTAGATTATCAAAGTTTAGAAACTATTTGGCAAAGTCTCAATCTACCAGAGTTACCTGTTGATTTTAATTGGCAAGCGGTAACAGATAGTTATGTCGTAAAATGTCAGCAAATTCTGAAAGAGTCACCAGAATTGCGCGAGATACTCAATTCCCGTAACTTACAAGCAATTCAAATTAATAGCCAAGAAGCTGCGGGAATTATTCCTAACTTTGATTTGCAGCAATATCAAGAAGCAATTCGCGAACGTTATATCAATTTAAAATTAGATAGTTTGGATACTAGTGGTTATGCTTATAACGAATTGCGGTTATGGAGTATATTTGTCACTCCGAATGTGCGAGAAGTTCACCAAGTTTTACCTCAAGTTCACGAACTACCTAAAGAACATTTGCGGCGGATGCGCGACAGTAATCAAATAGCAGATGCAGCAATTTCTTGGGAAGAATTAGAACAATACGAACGGGTGTATTTTCAACAGCCGCTAGCTTCGGTGTTGGATATTGTTAATCAGCCACAAACTTATAAATATATTGTGATTCTAGGTGATCCTGGTTCTGGGAAGTCTACATTATTGCAATATTTAGCATTAGCTTGGGTGGAAAAAACGCTTGATCAAATCGGTAAGCGAGGTTGTTCTCTAGCGCCAATTCCCTTGTTGATTGAGTTACGCGCTTATATGCGGAATTATGATGATGGACATTGCAAGAATTTTTTAGAATTTTTCCATCAAAGTCCCGGCGCAATTTCGCATCTCAATCAGCATCAATTACAAGCACAGTTAAAAACTGGCAATGCTTTGGTAATGTTTGATGGTTTAGATGAGGTGTTTGATTCGGGAAAGCGTGAAGATATGATTACCGCAATTCATCGCTTCACCAATGAATATCCGCAAGTACAAGTAATTGTTACTTCTCGCGTCATTGGTTATAAACCGCAACGTTTACGCGATGCTCAATTTCGGCATTTTATGTTGCAAGATTTAGATAGCCAGCAAATTCAAGATTTTATTCATCGCTGGCATAATTTAACTTTTAAATATGAGGTAGATAAGCAAAGGAAGAAGGAAAGATTATTACGCGCCATTCATACCTCAAAAGCAATGGCAGAATTGGCTGGTAATCCCCTCATGCTCACAATGATGGCTATTCTTAATCGTAATCAAGAACTGCCAAGAGATAGAGCCGAATTGTATAAAAAGGCTTCAGAATTATTGCTGTATAAATGGGATGTGGAACGTGCATTATCCCATGAACAGCATTTACCCACAACCATTGATTATCAAGATAAACAGGCAATGCTGCGGCAAGTTGCCTATTATATGCAAACTAGTAAAAAAGGTTTAGCAGGTAATTGGATTAGTGCTTGTAATTTAGAAAAAATTTTCACTGATTATTTGAAAAATCTCGAAGTCAGCGAACCCAGAGATAAGGCGAGACGGTTAATTAATCAACTGCGGACTCGTAATTTTATGTTATGTTTTCTCGGTGCAGATTACTATGGCTTTGTGCATCGCACATTTTTGGAGTATTTCTGTGCTTGGGAATTTGTTTGGCAATTTAAAGAAGCGCAAACCTTATCTCTTAGTGAACTCAAGCAAGAAGTATTTGGTAAACATTGGCAAGATGAAACTTGGCATGAAGTATTGCGGCTAATTGCGGGAATGATTGAGCCAAGATTTGTAGCAGCCTTAATTGAATATTTAATGTTGCAAAATGGCGAACAGCAAAAGTTTACTAATCTATTTTTAGCGGCTAAATGCTTGGCGGAAGTAAGGAAGCGTTCAGTTATTGGGTTAACTGCTAATAAATTACTAGTGCAATTACAAGATTTAACCAAGTATGACCTTTGGTATTATTATGACCAATTATTTGACAATAAAGAAACGAAACTCGTTGAGGAAATTCGTACCCAAGCAGTGACAGCAATTGCTACTACTTGGAAAGATGATTTCAAAATCAAATCTTGGCTGAAACAGCGTGCAACTTTAGATGAGAATTGGCACGTACGATGTGCAGCAGTGCAGGAATTAGCACGTAACTTTGTTCATGATAGCGATACTATAAGCTTCCTCAAACAACGCACGATTATTGATGAAAGTTGGAATGTACGCCGCGCAGGTGTACAAGAATTAGCGCGGAATTTCTCCGATGATAGCAGTACTATACAGTTCCTCAAAGATAGAGCAATCGCAGATGAGGATGCAGATGTGCGTCGTGTAGCTTTAGAAGAGTTAGCGCGCAACTTCCACGATGATAGCAGTACTGTACAGTTTCTCAAAGACTGTGCGAGCGCAGATGATGCCGATATTCGCCGTGTAGCCTTAGAAGAATTAGCCTGCAATTTTCCCGATGATACTGAGACCATCAGCATTTTACAAGAGCGATCGCTCGCAGATGAGGATGCAGATGTGCGCCGTGTGGCTGTAGAACAATTAGCACGCCACTTTGCTGATGATGCTGACACTATGGGTATTCTTCAAGACCATGCTACCGTTGATGAGGATGCAGATGTGCGTCGTGTCGCTGTAGAACAATTAGCACGCCACTTTCCCTATGATGGCGATACCCTGAGCATCCTCAAAGACCGTGCTAATGTGGATGAGGATGCAGATGTGCGCCGTGTAGCTGTGGAAGCATTAGCTTGTCATTATCAAAACCATACAGATACTATAGGCTTTCTCAAATACCGCATCATTGCTGATAATGATAGCGATGTTCGCCAAAGCGCAATTCAAGGATTAGCCAGAAATTTTGCCGATGATACTGTTGTCAGCTTCCTCAAAACCCTAGCCACTGCTGATGAAAATTGGCAGGTGCGACGTGTGGCTGTAGCAGAATTAGCCTGTAATTTTAAAACTCAAAATGATATTATCAGTTTTCTCAAATACCGTGTGACTGTGGATGATGATGCCGATGTCAGACAAGCTACACTGCAAGCATTAGTAAGTAACTTTCCAGATGATGCCGAAATTATCGACTTGCTCAAAACCCGTGCGACTGTAGATGATGATGCTGATGTGCGCCGTGTGGCTGTAGAAGAAATCGCACGCAATTTTCTAGATGATGCAGAAACTATCAGCTTTCTGCAATATCGTGCCACACATGATGCTAGTTGGAATGTGCGCCTTGTGGCAGTAGCAGAGTTAGCGCGTAACTTCCCAGATGATGCAGAGATGATTTCTTTTTGGCAAACCCGCGCCACTGCTGACAAAAACTATTACGTGCGGCGTGCAGCCTTGCAAGCCTTAGCGCGGAACAGCCAAAATCATCCTGAGACAATTTGCTTCCTCAAATCTCGTGCTACCATTGATCATCATTGGCAGGTACGCCGTGCAGCTATAGAAGAGTTAGCCAATAATTTTCTAGATGATGCTGACATTCCCAGCTTCTGCAAATACTGCGCCACCACTGATCAAAGTTGGCAAGTAAGACAAACCGCACTACAAGAATTAGCGCGCCACTTCAAAGAAAAAGCCGAGATGTTTGAAATCTTTTATAACTGCGCCGTTAACGATCCCTTCCAGCGCCGTAACAGTTGGCAAACCAACCCGCGACGAGTAGCGCTAGATATTATTATCAAGCAATACCCCCATCATTCTCAAACCTTACCACTATTACAAAACAGAGTTAGTAATGATTTAGACATCAAAGTCAGGGAATTTGCTCAGAAGAAACTCAAAGAATTAGGTAGTAGGGTGGGTTAGCGTTCAGTGGTGTCGTGAAACCCGCTCTTGTGCAAGGTTTCGCCCTCACCCCCAGCCCCTCTCCCACAGGGAGATGGGAGCCAGAGATTTAGTTCCCCTTCTCCTGCGGGAGAAGGGGTTAGGGGATGAGGGCGCGAGGTATTTGTACAACGCCCTAAAGTCAATCCTTGGTGGTGCGTTAGCCTGCGGCGTAACACACCCTACCTCAATTACAGGTTTTTTTCCTTACAACAATTGAATCAGCAAAAGCAGATATTGCTTTCTCAAAAGTTGCTTTTGCTTTCTTCTTTGACTGTATTTAGCAAACAAAAGTAGATATTGCTTTCTCCAAAGTTGCTTGTGCTTTCTTCTTTGACTGTATTTAGCCAGCAAAAGTAGATATTGCTTTCTCCAAAGCTGCTTTTACTTTCTCATTTCAGTATATTCAGCAAGCAAAAGCAGATATTGCTTTCTCCAAAGCAGCTTTTACTTTCTCATTTCAGTGTATTTCGCAAGCAAAAGCAATTATTGCTCAAAATCCACCAGTGAGATTTATGTAACAATTAAGTAATAAATTTGACTAAAAATCGGCAAAAGTTGTATTTTAAGGATAGTTTGTGTCCTTCATCGACACCACTCGCCCGCACCTTGAAAACCGCATAACTTCTTTGACTGGTGTCGATTGCCTACGCAGCAAAGCTTTCAGGCTTTGACAGCTTGAGTTTATTGAGAATTTTTCGGAGCTATTGACACTCAAAAAAGTGGTGTCGATTGAGGGGTCTCAAATCCTCTCCTGGCAAGGTTTCCAAAAGTGAACTCTTTACAATCACCTCGCCCCGAAAGGGGATGGAAACAAAAAAGGTTTTCCTTTTTGTTTAAATGCAAGAGGGAGTACTTTACAATCACCTCGCCCCGAAAGGGGATGGAAACACCTAGATAACCCCCTGAAGCTGTTGATGCTAAAACTTTACAATCACCTCGCCCCGAAAGGGGATGGAAACTATTTGGTGTATTTTGATTAATTTCATTTACAACCAACTTTACAATCACCTCGCCCCGAAAGGGGATGGAAACCCTTCAGGGGTTACGGAAGCCTGTGCGTTTCCAATCTTTACAATCACCTCGCCCCGAAAGGGGATGGAAACTTTATAATGCAAAGCATTCATAAGACGCATTTCTATCTTGACGATCACCTCGCCCCGAAAGGGGATGGAAACGTGTAAGTCTTGAGGAAATCCAAACCTTGATAGAGCATGAACCTTGACGATCACCTCGCCCCGAAAGGGGATGGAAACCCCTGCTCATGATTGGTCAAGACCCGCAGAATGTCGTGGTCCTTGACGATCACCTCGCCCCGAAAGGGGATGGAAACTTTGAATAACAGGCCTATTCGCAAGCCATTGAAGGCAACTTTACGATCACCTAGCCCCGCAAGGGGATGGAAACCCGATCAGTTGCCGTCACGGTAACAGTTTGAGGCCCTTTACGATCACCTCGCCCCGCAAGGGGATGGAAACCCTGCTTTCCAAATGGTCATCTTCGCGCAGATGTCTTTACAATCACCTAGTCCCGAAAGGGGATGGAAACTGGATAGCGTTCTGATCTCCCCAAGCGCCGCCATCACCTTTACGATCGCATCGCCCCGCAAGGGAATGGAAACCGACGAATTGCCCAGCGCAGTTGAATTTCTATTTGCTTTGACGATCACATCACCCCGCAAGGGGATAAAAATCTATTAGTAGTAGGTGCAGTCACAGGAAAAGCATTCTCTAGGCGATCGCATCACCTTGTAAGGGCAGAGAAAAAGTGAAGATAAGCAGTGCGATCGCATATCCTCAAGCAAACATTGCCGTCCAGATCCCCGACTTTTTCAAAAAATTGGGTATCTAAATCCCGCGTCAATCCTCAGTGGTGCGTTATACTGCAGGCTGACGCACCTACCGCTTTGTGATTTGTCCTTTGTCAAAAAATGACCAATGACCAATGACAAAATGAAATTTTTCCGGATTTGAATTCAGGAAAATAGAGATCCTGATTTGATTTATACTTTTAGATTCGTCTGATTATCGAAAAGCTTGAAAGTTGTATGTCCAGCCCCAGTCCCGACACAGTTCGCGTTTATTTGCAAGAAATTGGTCAGTATCCCTTGTTAACAGCAGACCAAGAGATTGCTTATGGTAGGCAGGTACAGCAAATGATGGCCATCGAGCAACAAAAAGAAACGCTCCGCCAAAAATTAGATCGCGAACCTACTTTGAGTGAATTAGCTGCTGAAGTTGACAAGAGTGAAGCTGAGTTGAAACAGATACTCAAGCTAGGTCAACGCGCCAAGCAAAAGATGGTAACAGCAAACCTGCGGCTGGTAGTTTCAATTGCCAAAAAATATCAGCGCCGCAATTTGGAATTCTTGGATTTAGTTCAAGAAGGAGCAATAGGTTTGCAACGAGGTGCAGAGAAGTTCGATCCAAATCGCGGCTATAAGTTCTCAACTTATGCATATTGGTGGATTAGCCAAGCAATTACAAGAGCGATCGCAGAAAAATCTCGAACTGTTAGACTACCAATTCATATCACCGAAAAACTCAATCAAATCAAAAAAGTCCAGCGAGAACAGTTTCAAGCACTTGGACGTTTTCCCACAATTACAGAAGTGGCTGAAGCGTTAAACCTCCAACCCAACCAAATCCGAGAATATATGAGTGCTGCAAAACAGCCATTTTCTCTAGATTTAAAAGTGGGAGACAACCAAGACACCGAACTCAACGAACTTTTAGCAGATGAAGGTATTTCGCCCAGCGAACAGCTAACACAACAGCTGTTGCGTCAAGATATGGAAAATCTGTTAGCTTCTCTCAAACCCATGCAGCGTGAAGTCCTAATTTTGCGCTTTGGACTCGAAGACGATCAACAACTTAGTTTGGCTCAAATTGGGCAAAAGTTAAACGTCAGTCGCGAACGAGTCCGCCAAATTCAGCAGCAAGCTATCAATATCCTGCGTCGTCAACAACCGTCGATTGAACAGTACTTGTCTGTTTAGACAATAGGCGCAAGGCTTGTTGGTTAAGGGGAAAAAGGGGAAGGGTGAAAGCTATGATCTTTCCCTTTCCCCTTTCCTCTTGATTTCCTCAAAGACGCACGCCAAACAGTATGTGATACCATTTTGAAAAAAGAATGCGACAGATGAGTAGGGGCACGGCACCAGTAAGATATTTGATATGCCAAAAGATTGTGGATGCCGTGCCCTTACAAAGAATTTATCTGTCGCAAACATTATTTTGAATTGGTATGAGTTAAGAATTGTTGGTAAAGGGTAAAAAGGAAAAAGGGGAAGGGTGAAAGCTATTATCTTTCCCTTTCCCCTTTTCCCTTTAACCTTTACCCTGATTTACTCAAATTAGTCTAAGGTAGTTGACAAACCGGATCATCGGTTTAACGATAAACTGGGAAAAATCATTTGAGGTATGACTAATGGCAAAGACAAACGCAGCTAAAAGTGAAACACCTGTAGAGGAATCACCCGCAGTTGCAGATAATGAAGAGACAACAACAGTTGAAGATACACCTCAAGCTGCTGAGGATAGCCAAGACATTGACGAAATCTTAAACTCACTCAAAGCTTTACTGAGTGCTGTAGAAAAATTGCAAAAAGTCCGCCAAGAAGTTGGCGATATCAAACCTTTGGTAGTGCGGATGCTAGATGGCGAACTGCTTGTAGGCGAAGAACTCGAGCAACTCAAATCAGGGGTGAATGGACTGCTAAAGCTGGTGCGTGTTTACAGCGATCATCAAGCAGCACTCACGAAAGCACAACCTGCAAGAAACTTGCTAGATGAAATCCTCAAATAAGTAAGTCGTTGCAATCAAAGACGACTAGTACAAGTCGGCGTAAATAAACAGACCATCTGTAATTGCTAAAAGGCTTGTGCTATGAATATTCTTTCTTTTTATACCAATTTGAAAAAAGAATGCGACAGATTGTACGGGCAAGGCATTGTCCAGAGGTGTCAACTTAACGTGAAACCCGCTTGGTTGGAAGGTTTCGCCCTCACCCCCAGCCCCTCTCCCACAGGGAGAAGGGAGCCAGAGATTTAGTTCCCCTTCTCCAGGGGGAGAAGGGGTTAGGGGATGAGGGCGCGAGGTATTTGTACAACGCCCGCCCTATATCGCTTTTAGCTGAAGTTGACACCAATGGGCACTGCCTTGCCCTCTAGAATATTATTATTGGTTATCAGCGTACCCTGCGGGTAATCCTAAGGATAACTTGGAAATTAGCCGTTTACGCGTCTATATCTTCTGCCATTCCTGCGGAACGCTACGCGAACGGCAGTTAATTTTTGATTGCTATACCTTACCAATATGAGAAGCACTATAATACCCGCAATCATCTATTGGTAGGTTATACCATTTCATACTTCATACTTCAGCCTTCTTGTTCTTGCCTATAACCTACTACTTGGTAAAAGTAGAATATCTATCGTTTCACCTACTGCCAAACCCAATACCGCTAAGATTGTTAACACTAAAAATGCATCTAGTTTAGTAAAACCAGCAAACCGCAATTCTAAATCTGCTAAAAGCGTCGTTGCTACTGGTATCAGAAACAGGCTAAATAATAGCGACCAAGTTGCCACTATAGCAATTGATAGGCTTAAAAATAAAACCACAATTAAAGTTTGAGAGCCAAAATTAATTAAGCGCTCTAACCAAGAGAAACTTTTTCTAGCTATCGCTAGAGCCACAGCAGCAATAAAACCTCCTACTAGCCAAACAATGTGATGAACCGCAAGATACCATCCTAAAAGAGCGTAAGCTAACCAGAGTAATCCTAAAGGTATCCAAGGAATTCTGTGATAAAATTCTATATTCATAATATTTAAAAATTTAAATTTTACCAACTTGTAATTTTTTACTTTTAACTTAATTATTTATAATTATTTAATATTCTGCCCAGTCAACAAACTGCAATTTAAAACTTGACTTATTTTTTAATTTTTCCAATACAAGTACTCTGCTAACACTAGCTTAATGCACATCTCACCAAGCTTTTGGTTCATTAAGTTTTATGCCTAACCCACCATAAATCATTCTTGTTTCGTATAGAACATATGTAATGGTTTTTGATTTATTATGTAATAGTTTAGCTCTTTATTTGCGACAATATTATAGCATAAACTCAGGTTTATGCCCAGAAATGATTAATATATTCCTTTAGATATATATCAATAAATAACAAGCAAAACTCTTGGCAGATATACGAAGACTTCTCTTTTGATAAACCTATAATTGAAGCCTTGCAAATCTAATTTCCGACAAGTCAGTAACCAATTTATAAAAATTAATTTCTCTTAATAGAGGGTTTTAATTATTTGCCAATAATATACTGACATTATACTGTCGGCAAAGAGTATATTTAATTCAAATTACTAGGGTGCAAAGCTAAAGTTAATAACTAGCCTCAGCCTCTACGCGTCCGCATAACCTCAAATGTAGGGTTTTCAAATTGGAATTTGCGTAGTGGTAATAGGCATCAACCATCAAGGTGTCAAGCTATAACGAAAGGTAAATAATATGTCTGTTGAGCAAATACTACAAAAAAATTTGGTAGCAGATGAAAATCTGCCTGGTGTTGTCAGAAGCGATGTTAAGTACGAACCGGCTAAACCCAATCAATTAAACATACCTGATGTTGCCATATCTTTAACTCCTCTGGCTTTACTAATTAGTTGGATAGTTTTCTTTTTAATGTTGCGAAAAAGCCAAGCAATTGTAGATAATAAACGATTTTTTATAATTAATAGTATAAAAAAAGTTCCTTGTAAAAATTGTCAATATTATTCAAACAACCATTATCTCAAATGTGCAGTGAATCCTTCTCTAGTAATGACAGAAGAAGCAAAAGAATGCCCTGAATACTTACTTGATAAAAGCAAATCACACAAAAATATTTTTGGTAGAAATGATGATTCTGAGTAGTGAGTGCTGAGAAAATACTACTCTTTGCTCTGCCCCTGCCGACATTCTCTGACAATATTTTCCACAAATTTGCAAAAATTATTACTTTGCACTAATTTTTTGTGTACCTTTCTGGTATAATTCACAGAACCTCTCGCATCAAAAGCTAGAACTTAGCTTTCGCAGTCGTAATTGTTAGCACAAAAAATTTATTCCTTCTAAATTAAGGCCCTCTTGCCTAAGAGGGTGATTTGTTAATTTATACTTATGATTCCTACCCTAATTTTAGCTTGGATCGTATTTGCAATCTTGTGGAAAATCGTGAAGACAACTATCAGGACTGCACTGACCGTAGCTGCGATTCTCATCTTATTAAATATCAGTTTTGGTATTACTCCCCAAGATATTTGGGATATGATCGCTAATTTACCGCAAACGCTCTCGCAAATACGTAGTGGTAAATAAAAAGTATGAAGGATGAAGTAGCAAAACTTTCATTGAAAGCGGCGGGAAACTCCATCCCCTTGTGGGTGAAGAGGGACAGCCGCCCCGCCGCATGGGGCATTGGGCATTGGGCATTGGGCATTGGGCATTGGGCATTGGGCATTGGTAATTTCTTCGCCATGCCCCATGCCCGATTCCCCATGCCCAAAAACTCCATCCCCTTGTGGGTGGAGTTTTTCATACTTTATCCTTCACCCTTCTCAGTTAGTTATTGTGTAATGAAGAAGCTCTTGCTAATGCATCTTTGACGCTTGCAGGTAGCTGACGCATGATTTTGCCTCGCTCACGGTCTAACGCTACTAAAGTTACTTTAGCAGTTGCGTAAAGTTCCTGCCCATCAGTGGAGGTGATAGCGTAATCCCAATTAATTCTTACACCTGTGACATCCGCCATGCGTGTCTTAACTAATACGGCTTTACCTAATTGAATAGACCGATGGTAGCGCACGGAAAGTTCTACAACTGGTAAATCGCAGCCTAAAGCTACTAAATCTACATACTCAATGCCAATAGACCGCAAACATTCTATCCGTGCTTCCTCCATCCAATTGAGGTATGTACCATGCCAGACAACGCCTGCATAATCGGTGTGGTGGGGTTGGACTCTTACAGGATAAGCAAACCAATTTTCAGATGTATGATTTAATGGGCTGTCAATGGCACTAGTTGGTGGTAATTGGGGTTGACTTGATTGTGCTTGTGACATCTTGCAATTTTTGAATAGCTGTAAATTTTTACATTGAATAGCTTGACACAATTATTCAAGACTTGTTCAAGCCAACTCTTTTCTATTTTGGGATCAAAAACAATAGTTAGAACTAAAGTTGCAGTATCAGAGCAATTTTTGGAGGGTGAGTATTGTTGTATATTTCCTCTCAACCCTGATGAGAAGTAGTTTCTACTCTACAATTGACTACCGTCAGTGAACTCTTGCCGATTGTGGAATTAAAAGCCAGCCAAAACTCAATACAGTTCAGTTAAGCTGATTAGCCATTGATTTGTCACTTATTAAAGAAGCCAGCTCAATTGGGGGATTCTCCCCCAAACCCCCGATTGGGTGACGGTTGCGTCCCCCAAACCCCCTCCAAAATTATTGTTCGGTTTTTTTGTTGAATAACTAGTTTTTTGGTTTTGTTATCAATTAATTTTCCTAACTGAACTGTATTTAGCCAAAACTAAAGTTTGAGCATAAATTTCTGGGAAAATGTGTAAAATTTAAAAGTTCAGCATCTACGCTCCCCAAAATCGGGAGCGTTTTGTTATGCGCTCTTATTTTCAGCGATTCAATTTTTTTGCCTTTTCTATCCTGGTCTTTCTAGTTTCTAGTTGTACAAACCTAGATAATAAACAGGTAAATTCCCCTGTCAGCACACAACAAGGCTCAACAGCAACGCCTCAGGTTTCACCACAGAATCAGCAAGAATCAGAAATCAAACTGCTAAATGACGAGGCTGTTAATATCTTGCAGCAAGGTCAGTTTCAAGAAGCATTACAGAAATTAGAGAAAGGTTTACAGATTAGCCAAGACAAAGGAGAACGTTTTTGGGAAGCTGTCACCTTAAATAATATTGGCAGGTTATACCAAAAACAAGCTAACTACTCACAAGCACTCCAGTCTTATCAGCAAGCTTTAGTAATTAATAGAGAAATTGGCGATCGCGTTCAATTGGGTAAAACTTATAGTAATATCGGTTACTTATTTGATATTCAAAACCAACCAGAGTTAGCAATTTTCTTTTACAAGCATTGTTTGATTAATCGTGAAATCGCGCGCTTAACTCCGGCATTACTTTCGGCACCGCAACCAGATGCCTATAACGTTACTGTTGCCCAAACATATCGGATTTTGGGGGAAAAACTCCTGAAACAAGGACGTGTAGTAGAAGCACAACGGAGTATGGATCTCCTCAAAGTTGAAGAACTCGAGGGATTCCTTAAAGATGTACCAGGTAATCAACGCACCGCTAAAGGTATTGAGATTGCCCCAGGAGAAAAAGTAATTAAACAAAAGTTAGAGCAAACTGGCAATAATGCTGTAGAACTGGGTAAAGAGTTAACAAAACTTCGCAAAATTGCACCCGAACAGCGATCGCCAGCACAAAAACAGCGGCTCGAGCAATTAGTATTAGATCAGCAGAAACTTTTAGAGCAATTCAACAATTTTATTGCCAGTCCAGCAGTTAAGACACAACTAGAGCAACTTAGCGTTACAGCCAAGCGACAAAGTTTAGATTTAGCAAGTATCAACGAACTGAGAGATAATTTGGCTCGTTTATCGCAAAAATCAATTCTTATCTATCCTTTGGTCTTGGATGATAGCTTGGAATTGGTTGTTGTTAGCCCAGAATCTGTACCAATTCATCGTAAAGTTGCCGTCACACGTGAACAGCTTAACCAGACAATTGCTACCTTTCGCCAGCAGCTACAAACTCCTGAACGTAACGACACAGTCATCAAGACAGCTAACCAGTTATATAACTGGCTGATCAAACCGATAGAAAATGAAATTAAAGCTTCAGGCGCAACGAATTTGATGTACGCACCTGATGATCAGTTACGCTATATTCCTCTGGCTGCTTTACATGATGGCAAACAATGGCTGGTGGATCGCTTCAGTGTGAACTACATCACTGCTGCTAGTTTGACTAACTTTAATACTCCACCAGCATCTAGTTTGCGGGTTTTAGCTGGCGCTTTTACTAAGGGTAACTATCAAGTTGAAGTGGGTAATCAAAGGCTAGCTTTTTCTGGCTTACCATTTGCCGGTCAAGAAGTGGAAGGTTTAGCAGCTACGATCCCCGGAACACAAAAACTAATTGATGAAGCTTTCAGTCCCAAAGCAACTATCCCCCAAATGGATGATTATTCCATTGTCCATTTCGCAACTCATGCAGCCTTTGTGGTAGGTAAACCCGAGGATTCATTTATCTTATTTGGCAATGGCGATCGCGTGAACCTGAGAGATGTCGCCAACTGGTCTTTAACTAATGTAGATTTGGTAGTTTTAAGCGCTTGCGAAACAGGTTTGGGAGGCAAATTAGGTAACGGTGAGGAGATTTTAGGGTTTGGCTACCAACTGCAAAAAACTGGCGCTAGAGCAACTATTGCTTCCTTATGGTCTGTAGATGACGGCGGTACTCAAGCATTGATGAGCGCTTTTTATGCCTTGTTATCTCCAGGTAAGCTAACAAAAACTGAAGCCCTTAGACAGGCGCAACTTGCATTGATTCATGCAGACTCTAAGGTAAAAAATAAAAATGTTCCGATAGCAACGAGTAGTGGTTTGAGCCACCCTTACTATTGGGCACCTTTCATTTTAATTGGCAATGGATTGTAATAACTTCGAGTTTTTTGAGTCTGTGGCTGATATCAGCAATAAAACAATCAATTAATGGTAAGAGTGAATGGGTAATCAATGGGCAAAATCACCCAAAATTACCGATTCCCAATTACCAGATAGTGCTTGATGCTTTTTCGTAAATAACCCATTCGACCAAGAATCCTTAAAACTTCTTGACTAGGGTTTTGTTAGCTGTGGAGATTGTCCCCGATTGGTGCTTGACAATATTAGCCAGTTCTTGTAACTGATTAATCGCCTCTGCACCTTCTAATTTCATTAATTCACGGTCATCCCGCATTTCTGTCCAAGTAATCCCATAGTCAGATACTAAAAACCGAATTAGGTGATTATCTCCCAAGCTGACCATAAATGAAGCACTATTCATTTGGTCACCACAGGTATAACAGGAAGCCGGATATCCACGTCGTTCCAGTACAATTGCTAAGGCTTGTAGGTTCATTACCAAGTCTTGAACGAATTGTCGATGTTGATGCGCTAGTCTTAGAAACACTTTTTTCCTCCAGACACCACGGTCATTTGAGTTCTTTTATATTTTCTTTAGATTTTCTCTTCCTCTGGTATTGTAAACTATCCATTACAATAACCATCCATTTACGTAGTCTATTTATTGACTATCTTGCTAGGGTAGTAGATAACGGTTTTTGATGCCGTATCAAAGTATTCAGTTTGAGAAGTCCAAATATCTGACAGAATATTTAAACTTAAGATTGTCTTTATGTGGTTCTGTCAGCTTAGATGCTTATGAGAAACGATCCGATTTAAGAGTAACTCAAATTTGCCACTAGTCAACCATATAGAAAGATACATATTGTATCTCTATCTGCCAGAATAGCCAAATCTATTACGAGTAAAGGCTTCCAGGCAGTTTTTTGTAGCCTGAATCTCAAATACTGGCTTAATAACTTGTTTATTCTCTAACATCTGCTTGATATTGCCCCGGATTGGGTACGCAGAGTCACATTTTTTCACATAATCTAACTTTTGGCAGATGACTGTGTAACTTTTAGACTGGCAATTTCAGAAGCAAGCTGCTTTAGCAGTATTTGTTTATACTTATAAGCTTGGTTAGATAGATGCTAAATATAAAACCAAGTTTGGTAGATTTAATACTGAGAATAACTAATGTTAGAAGATTAATGTTGCC
Source organism: Tolypothrix sp. PCC 7601 (assembly GCF_025677855.1). NCBI lineage: Bacteria > Bacillati > Cyanobacteriota > Cyanophyceae > Nostocales > Tolypothrichaceae > Tolypothrix > Tolypothrix sp. PCC 7601. The sequence goes on along the minus strand of NZ_CP064879.1, from coordinate 3,805,666 downwards.
ATTTAGGCAAGATTTTTACGGCTTTTGACATCATAGCGAAATGTTGTTTAAGCTACCGAAAATCTCTTGGCAATGACAATCAAATGTAACATAACATACAAAAAAGTTCATGTTTGAGCTTTTGGGATTGGGATTTTGGATTGGGGATCATATCCATATACATAAGTTAGGGGCACAGGATTATTGTGCCCCTTTATAAATTTAAATCAACTCTGTGTGAAAAATAGTTCTGAGTGCTGAGTTGGAGAGACGCGATTAATCGCGTCTTTCCAAGAGTTGTGAGTGCTGTGTAAAAATTCTAATCCCCAATCCCTAATCCCCATTACCCCTTATCCCCAGAGGGGGCCCCGAGTTCCCCAGTCCCCAATCTTAAGAGACTACACTACTTGCCACCAACCAAAAGCGGGGCCAATAAAACGGATGGTAACCCAAGCAGCAACCATCACACCAATACCTATCCAGGCACCGCGAGTAGTCCATTGCACAAATAGTTCACCTTGAGTTTTGGTAATCGGAACCCACGGTAAAATGCGAGTATCTTGACCGTATTTGTCTCCCAGTGTGGTTTTGCGACGCTTTGCTTCACCCATAATCAGCAATTTAAATTCTCAATTCATTTATGTTCTAAGTGTAGATTGGCATTGATTCCAAATGAATCCCATCTCCAGTGCCAATGAAATTGTGGCAGTCAATTGAAGCATAGAATGCCGCAATAAGCTGATGATAACGTTTACTGTGCAGCGATGTCTACGACGGGCTACGCCTACGCGTTGCGGTTGACAACAGTCAACAGTCAACAGTCAACAGTCAACAGTCAACAGTCAACAGTCAACAGTCAACAGTCAACAGTCATTTCTAAGCAGAATTTTCGGCGTTGGGATGGGAGAACAGACTGGGGTCGAGGTAGTTAATTCGCGCCAAGGGACTGAGGGATGCGAGAATTTGTGCGCCATAGCTGCGATTTACGACGCGTCCATCAAGTAAAGCCACAATACCTTGACTTTCGCGCACTGGTGCAACTGCACGTTGTAATTCATTTAAGGCTGTGGGCAATAAATATAAACGGAACCAATCTTGATGCGATCGCTTATAGTGGGCTACCCTACCAGCCACCAAGGGATTTTCTAAAGATGGCAAGGGCAAAGTTGCAATAACTAATAGATTGGGTGCGGGTAAAACACCTTGATGTTCTCGCCAAAATTCCCAACCGCTAATTAAAATCCCGTTTTCATCCAAGCAAGTTTTTTCTACTTGCACCCGCGAACCAAACTCAGAAGCGAGGATTGCTCCGACTTGCGCCTTTAGCGGTACATCCCCAATTAACACAACTGTTAAACCTGATGCAGTCGCACTCAAACACAGCAGCGTCCGCACTTTATGAATAAACGCCGCTTGAAATTCTGGTGTGTTTGGTAGAGGTAATTTGTAGGGTACATACAGTTGAATAGCGTCTGTTTGGCTATCCGCCGAGAACTTCAGACAAGTGACATCCTCCAATCCCAAGCGCTGACGGAACAAAGGAGCTTCTGTTTCTGGTTCTAAGGCACTACCAATGAACACTACAGGTTGTCGTTGCCAAATGGGTGCGACTATTTTTCCTAATTCAATTGGCGCGCAGTGTAAGGAAAATAAACCTTGACGACGAGCGATAGTTGCCCAGAGGAGGGGGGGAGGTGGAGATGAGGAAGATAAGGGGGATGAGGGGGAAAAAGTCTCGTTGATGTCTTGGAAGTAGTGCCAGAAATTTTTCCAAGCGTCGGGTAGTTGAGTACTATCTAAAGCTGAATATAGACGCTGCAAAATTTCTACTTCTAGTTGAGAAATTAGATAACACTCGTAGGGATTAGCTGGGTGCTGAAAAAATTCTTTCGTCAAATGCGATCGCGCCGAACGAATTAAGTCCGCTTGTTCTGGACAAGCCAGCATCAGCTCATCCCAATCGTGGGGTTGAATAGTTTGGGTAAGTTGATGGCGTACCCAATCTTCTAAATCATCCACGCCATCAATAATTGTGGGAATCCCTTCAGGAAAATGAGGCACATTTTTTATCTGTCTGCTTAACCAAGCTGCTGGGGTAGTTAGCAGTATCCCTTGGAACTCAGAACCAGGCCAATCGTCCCCAGTTCTAATAGGCTTTTTAGCTTGCAGCCACTCTTGTAGCCGCGGAATTTCAACTTTTAACAAGCGTTGTTGCACGGATTCCGGAGCCACAATAATTACAGGGCCATGCCACATCAATGCCGATGCTATAAAACTAGTGCGATATCTTCCCTGATAACCGCTAACAGCCCCGACTTGAATTAAGGCGCTACGTCCCAACCGTAAGGCGCGTGCTACCAACCTTGCCATCGTCAAATGATGGGGCCAGGAAGGGAACCCCGCCTGCGATCGCAGGAAGTTATGTAATGACAAATGAACTTCTGCCTCTATCACACGCTTTTAATCCCATTAAAATATGATTTTTACTTCCAATTGCCCCATTTCTATTATCTTGGCATTAGCCATCAGTCAGTAGTTATTTGTAGTCAACAATGACCAATCACCTATTTCCCTAAATTATGCCAACTTACACAGGAATTTCCAGCGAAGCCTTTAGGCATCCACTGGATCGCCAAGCCGAGCAAGCTTTACGTAATTTGCCAGGATTTGATTTAATCGCCCGTAAGTTTGTGGAATTTATCTATGAACGCCCACAATTAGTTTATTTAATGGGTAACGCCATCCAAGTTGGGCCACGTCAATATTCCACTATTTACCAGATTTTTCGCGAATGTGTACGAGATTTGGATATCTATCCGGAACCTGCACTGTTTGTCTTGCAAAACCCCCAAGCCAATAGCTATGCGTTGGGGCAAGAGAATCCTTACATAGTCATAAATACAGGGATACTGGACTTACTAGACGAAGTCGAAATTCGGGCGGTGCTAGCCCATGAACTGGGGCATATTAAATGTGGTCATACTATTTTAATTCAAATGGCGATGTGGGCGATGAGTGCTGCTTCGGCCTTAGGAGAGTTAACCTTTGGGATCGGAAATTTTGTTACTCAAGCCTTAATTTACGCCTTTTTTGAATGGCGGCGCAAAGCAGAGTTATCGGCAGATCGTGCAGCGCTGTTATTAATAGATGACTTAAATCCCGTAATGTCTTCAATGATGAAAATTTCTGGTGGTAGTATCAAATATGCCCACGAATGTAATTTACAGGAATTCATCAATCAGTCAGAAAATTACAAAGCATTAGACTCTGATGGATTGAATCAAGTCTACAAGTTTTTGTTGTATAACGGCGCTCAAGGCATGATGCTAACTCATCCGTTTGCTGTAGAGCGTGTACACTATTTACGTGAGTGGGCAGTATCAGAAGAGTATCAGCAAATTCGCCAAGGAAACTATCAGCGATCGCCTGCTTCGGGAGCAGTAAATGTTACCTCCGAATCTTCCGAAAATGATGCAGAAAATTTGCGCCGTCAAATTGAAGAATTGCAACAGGAAATTAACAGAATCAAACGGTCTGAGTGATATTTACTACTGAGTAGGTAAGTAATCGCAATTACCTTGAAATATGTAAAGTTTTATAGGGGAAAGGTTAAAGGCAAAGGGTTAAAGGTTTGTGCTTTGCCCTTTCCCCTTTCCCCTTATCTTTTGTAATTAACTGACAAATATTCATAATTTGAGAGTTGAACCCCTTTTCTCGTAATATGAAAATATAGCGGTTCCTAGTCTAGGGAAATACACATTTATCGGCGTTTATCGGCGTTTATCTGCTTCCAACGTCGGTTAATTTTTATCGCTGTACTTCACCAATATAGGAATCGCTATAAATCACCTGGGATTAGCTAAGAACTGGAGTTAAGAATATTGAATATTTCCAATATATTTCATAAATTTATATCTATATTATCTACTATTTCTCTTTTGATATTATTGCTACCTGGAATTGCTATAGCATTACCACAAAAAATCAATACTCAACCTAACTTGATGATTGCTCAAGCTCCTAAATCTTATTCTGACAGTGATTTAACTCCCTTACAGAAACAAAGACTCCAAGCTATAAGGCAACGAAGAAATAAAGAAATTTACGCAGTTTTAAATTCCTCACAACGGGCAAAATTAGCTGAAGAATTGCATCGTGGTACTGACTTTAACCAAGCCTTAGACAAACTGAATTTAAAGCCAGAACAGAAAGAAATGATTCAAGCAATTTTGCATTTTACTAACTTGAAGATGAAATTTAAGAATAATGGGTAATTGGTAATTGGTAATTGATGATTCTATCCCTTTTCCCCTTTCCCCTTTCACCTTTCCCCTATTCCCTATTCCCTATTCCCTGTTCCCTTTTATTCCTGTGACAAACGTTTAACCGCTTCACCCCCTAATAATTGATGTGCTTGTTTCAAAATTTGGGGGATTTTCTGGGCTTGGGGACTATGAGCAAGACATGAGCGTAAGTCTAGTTCGTCTATTTTGTCGGCTTTGTTGCCAGGAAACCAGTGACTAGCATTGCCTAGTAAGTTGTAGCGCATTTTGGCGTAGTCAATCATATCGTAGGCGATCGCTAAATTCCACAGCCACAATATGACTTGCATATTCACTTTTCCCGGTGTTTGCTCAAAGCTGGGCAAATTGACGCGCCAGGTTTTTACCCAGTCTTCTCCTAAAGTGGCGATCGCTTCTGCTTCTAACCGGGCAATGATTGGCGGTAAAATTTCATCGGCTCTGTCTAGCAAGTCTAGGGTTTTCAGGTGTTCGTCAAAGTCTTGGGGTTTGGATGCGCCTAAGCTGAGGGTATGTACCTGGGGATGACTGAGGCAAAATAAATCGTTAAACACCATCGGACTCAAAGGCGCGCACAAATCCAATAATTTTTGCGGTGGGTTGTAAAGCTTTCCGCCTTTATCAGATGGGCTAATGATAAATACTCCCATATCGTGCTGAGTAGCTGCGGCAATTGCAGCCCAATTCCATTGATTGATGTAGTACCAATGCAGATTCACATAATCAAATTGATTGGTATTAATGGCTTTTACAATTAAATCTGTAGCACCGTGGGTAGAAAAGCCAATAAATCGTACTTTGCCTTCAGCTTGTAACTGTTTTGCTACTTCTAAACAGCCACCAGGACGGATGCTATGGTGCAAAGATTCAGCATGATTAACACCATGTAGCCCTAGTAAATCAACATAATCTAGTTGCAGATAATTTAGCGATCGCTCAAATGTTTCTCTAAATTCTTGAGGATCTGCAACTGGGCTAACTTTTGTCTGCACAATCAACTTTTCGCGGGGAAACTTGGGTAATACTTGCCCCAATTGCATTTCTGAAGTGCCATAACCACGGGCAGTTTCGATATGATTAATGCCTAAATCTAGCGCCCGGCGAATCGTCGCTTCCAGATTATCCTGCTTATCTTGGGGAATCTCTGCTGGGGAAACATCCTGCCATTTGAACTGGTATCTCATCCCACCGCAGGAAAATACCGGGATTTGTAATTCTGTGCGTCCAAATCTTCTGTATAGCATTGATGATAGGGGAAGGGGGAACGGGGAATGGGGAACGGGGAATGGGGAACGGGGAATGGGGACAGAAAGAAGTTTACAGCAGTTTTTAGGGATTTATATCCCACGTGGATGTGTGTATTTCTGCTACTTGAAAATTTTTAAATTCATGCTTTCGCTTTTTTCTTGTGAAAACATTGCCAGGTTTTATCGCATCCCAAAATTAATCAGCCTACGGCTAAACCAAAAAGTAAGCTGTAAGCAATTGATATTGCAGTTCTGATTGGCGAGGTTATTTTCCTCGTGAACGAGGCTCGGAAGCTCGTCAATGAGGTTATTTTCCTCGTGAATGAGGCTCGGAAGCTCGTCAATGAGGTTATTTTCCTCGTGAACGAGGCTCAGAAGCTCGTCAACGAGGTTATTTTCCTCGTGAATGAGGCTCAGAAGCTCGTCAATGAGGTTATTTTCCTCGTGAACGAGGCTCAGAAGCTCGTCAATGAGGTTATTTTCCTCGTGAACGAGGCTCAGAAGCTCGTCAATGAGGTTATTTTCCTCGTGAACGAGGCTCGGAAGCTCGTCAATGAGGTTATTTTCCTCGTTAAACAGTAAATATACTGAGGCGATCGCCTGAACAATTCCATAGTGCGATGCCTACGGCTGGCTACGCCTACACTTTGCTGCAAAATAATACTTACTGAGTAAACATCAGCCCTTGAGTTACGATAACACCTGCAAATACCTCGCAGAAAACTACCCAGCCGATTTTGCCAGATGGCTACTTGCGTCTGAAACTTCAGATATCCAAGTACTTAAAACCGAATTAACTCTAGAACCGATTCGCGCTGATTCTGTTACCTTCCTGCAAATCGCCAATCAAATCCTGCATTTAGAGTTTCAAACTTCACCCAAATCCACACCACCCCTTGACTTTCGGATGCTAGATTACTACACCAGATTAAAGCGTCAATACGGGTGTGAGATTCAGCAGGTACTCATTTTCCTGCAATTTACATCTTCAGAAATTGCTTATCAAACCCAATATGTAGACACCAACACCATACATAAATACCGTGTCATTCGCCTTTGGGAAGAAGATCCCACACCTTTGCTAGCTAACCCCGCACTTTTACCTCTGGCGACATTAGCGCAAAGTAACTTCCCAGAAGACTTATTACAGCAAGTAGCGACTGCTGTGGATATGATTGAAGAAACAGATGAGCGACAGAATATATCAGCTTGCGTACAACTTCTAGCTGGTTTGCGGTTTGACAAAAGTTTAATTACACAGCTTTTTCGAGAGGATATTATGCAAGAATCTGTGATTTACCAGGATATTTTGCAGAAGGGAGAAGAACGAGGAAAGAAACAAGAGGCGTTACAACTAATTCTGCGTCTTTTGACACGACGGTTTGGTGCAATTGAGCCGCAGACGGAACAGCAGATTCGTGCTTTATCTGTTGCTCAACTAGAAGATTTAGCCGAGGCGCTGTTAGATTTCACTAGCCAAGCTGATTTAGTCAATTACCTGACAAATATCTCCCCAGCTTAAGCAGATACAGAAAAATAAGCGATCGCCTGAATAATTCAGCAAGGCGATCGCTTGACTTTTAAGATATTCGCTACACAGTTTAAGTTTTTTGACTAAAACAATAAAATTAAGGAAAACATTGAGGTATCGACTCAAATATGAGTACTTTGCCAGAAATTGAAGCCGCTATCAAACAATTATCGGAAAATGATATTCGTCAACTAGCTGCTTGGCTGGAAGAATATTTAGAACAAATGTGGGATAAACAAATCGAAACTGATTTGGTATCGGGAAAATTAGATAAATTAATCGCGAAAGCTGAAGCCGATATTGCAGCAAACCGGGTGCAAGATATAGATGAAATCCTTAACAACTCCTGATTTTTGGGAAGCTTATGCGCGACTACCAGATGATGTAAAGGAACAAGCAAAAAAAGCCTATCAAATTTGGCAAGAAAATCAATCTCATCCGTCTTTGCACTTTAAGAAAGTTGGCAAAAATCTTTGGTCTGCGCGTGTTAGCGGTGGATATCGCGCTTTGGCTTTAAAAAAGGGAGATGATTATTACTGGTTTTGGATCGGTACTCATGATGAGTATGATGCATTGTTGAATTAAAATCCAACTAATTATGCATTACCAGGCCCAGCCTGGTAATGAGGTGATGCTAAATATTCGCTTGCTGACGTTGATAAAGTGACCAGTACAATCCCTTTTGCTGCAACAATTGCGGATGAGTACCACGTTCTGCAATTACCCCTTGTTCCATCACCAAAATTAAATCCGCACGTTTGAGGGGGGCGAAACGATGGGCGATAAGAAATACGGTGCGGTTGGCGGAAATTTTTTGTAGGTTTTGCAGTACTTGCTGTTCGGTTTCGCTATCTAAGGCGCTGGTGGCTTCATCCAAAATTAAAATCGGTGCTGAGGAAAGGAACAACCGCGCTAGGGCTATGCGTTGTCTCTGTCCCCCTGATAAAGCTGTACCCCGTTCGCCCACATTGGTTTCGTAACCGTAGGGTAATTGACTGATGAAATCATGGGCTACGGCTAACCTAGCGGCTTCTACTACTTGCTCGGCGGTAATATCGGGGTTGCCGAGGGTGATATTTTCTAAGATGGAACCGTTAAATAAAAAGTCTTCTTGTAAAACAACACCAATTTGTTGCCGCAGTGAAGCTAAATCGGCACTTTTGATATCAAAACCATCAATTAAAATGCGTCCTGATTCTATTGAATATAGGCGTTGTAATAATTTTGAAAGGGTACTTTTACCAGAACCGCTACGCCCAACAATACCGACAAATTGTCCGGGTTCAACATTAAAAGAAATGCCGCGTAATACTGGTTCTGTACTTGCTTGATAACGGAAAAATACTTGCTCAAAAGTGATTTGTCCGTTGAGATTTGGTAATACTAAGCCTGTCCCTGGTTCTGCTTCTGGTGCAACATTCAGAATATCACCAATTCTATCTACAGAAAGTAGAACTTGTTGCAGATTTTGCCACAATTGCACAAGGCGTAACAGTGGCCCAGTGACTCTTCCTGATAACATTTGAAAAGCTACCAGTTGACCAATTGTAAGTTGATGATCAATAACTAATTTTGCCCCAAACCAGAGAATTAACAAGGTAGAAAAATTGGTGAGAAAGTCACCCAAATTGCTGCTGATGTTAGAGGTAGTAGAGGCTTTAAAACTGGTGCGAATGAAGCGCGCAAATAAACCTTCCCAGCGATCGCGGGCTACTGGTTCGGCTGCATGGGCTTTAACTGAATGTATCCCGGTAACTGTCTCAACCAAAAACGATTGACTATCAGCGCTGCGGTTAAAGGTTTCATTCAACCAACCCCGCAAAATTGGTGTCGCCACAATAGTTAATGTGGCAAATAATGGCAATACCGCCAAAGCCACAAAGGTGAGGGGAATATTGTAATAAAACATCAATGCTAAATACACCACAGCAAAGATGCTATCCAAAATCACCGTTAAGGCTGTACCTGTGAGAAATTGGCGGATTTGTTCGAGTTCTTGAACTCTTGCTACTGTGTCCCCAACACGCCGCGATTCAAAATAAGCTAAAGGCAAACGCATTAAGTGACGAAATAGCTGCGCTGATAAACTTAAATCTAAACGTCGGGCGGTATGGGTGAAGATAAATAAACGCAGTATGCCGAGTACAGCTTCAAATATTGCTACCAATAAAAGTGCGATCGCCATGACATCGAGAGTCGGTAAACTCTCTTGCACCATGACTTTATCAATCACAACTTGGGTAATTAGCGGTGTTGTTAACCCCAACAGCTGCAATGTCAAAGACGCGAGTAAAACTTCGCCGAGTAATCCGCGATATTTCCAAACTGCGGGAGTAAACCAACTCAGATTAAATTTTTCTTGCTGAGAAATCAGTTCTACTGTCCACATTTGCCCATCCCAAGCTGCTTCTACCACAGATTGGGGGAGACTTTCACAAGTGCGATCGCTATTGAGGGGATTAGCGATAATTAAGCGATCAGCTTTGACTCCATAGGCTACTACCCAGCTAGGACTTTCTTGTGAGCCAGAATTCCACTGTATCAAAGCCGGAAATGACAAGGCGCGCAAATCAGTCCAATTAATTTGCAATCGCTGCAACACCAATCCTAACTTTTCTGCTGCTTCCACAACATTTTTCGGGCGTTGTCCCCGCAGTTGGCGTTGTACCCATTCCAGCTTCACAGCATGATCCAAATGCTGCGCCACCATCGTTAAACAAGCTGCGGCTGTATTCCAGCTAGCGACAAACGGATAGTTATAGGTGGGGATTAGGGATTGGGGATTGGGGATTGGGGATTGGGGACTGGGGACTGGGGATTGGGGACTGGTGATTGAGGACGTGATAATTTCCCCTTCCCCCTGCTCCTCTGCTCCTCTGCTCCTCTGCTCCTCTGCTCTCTGCTCATCCTGTACGCCTTGAAAGAAGCTTTCCATTTGTGGCGTAGAAACTTCTTTCCATAATGCTGTTTCCCAACAGACTACGATGACTTCTTTACTAGCAGCTACAGCTTTGCATTCTACAGCTAAATTTTGTAAGTCACCAAACCAATCACCTGCTTGCAAAGCAGCTAATGGCTTGCCAATTCCTTCTTCACGCAAGCGCACTTTACCAGTAACAAGAAAAAACTGATAACCTCCAATAGTATTTGACCAAATTTTTTCACCAAGACGATAGCGACGAATTTCTGAGTGATTTTGTAATCGAGTTTGTTGTTCAGGAGTCAGCCAGCATAGAGGTGGTTGATTCCAGGGTACAGAAGCTAGCACGTTTATTCGTAAAGATTGATTATCCAGAAGTTTTATTTCACTTGTAATTTGACTGTCAGCTTTTGAATTTTCTCTGCTAGCCATTTTTCAAACAACTCATTTTGTAGCACTTGCTTTAGTTGAGTATCTTCTAAAGAAGCTGGCAGAAATTGTTCTAATCGAAACAAACCATAACGTTCTTCTAGTTCTATTGGCCCAATCAATTCTCCGGGAACTGCTGCATCAATTGCGGCTCTGATTTTATCTGGTAATGTTCCCCGACTAATTGGCCCCATCATGCCGTTAACAATGCGATCTTCTGCTAAGGAATATTCTTTAGCTAGTTGCTCAAAACTACCTCCTTCTTCAATTTGAGTTAGTAGTTCTTCGCAAAGCTCGCGATTATCAACAAAAATCCTCGATAGTACCACCCGATCTAAATAAATTTTTCGCTCAATGAAATACTCTGGTAGTTTCGGTTCTGTAACTAAAGCTTTCAGTTTTTCTAACTTAAAGTTGTAGGCAGCTGATGCATGAAAGGTGGCGTAATCTGTGCCATTTTTCTTTAACCATTCTTGAAAAATTTGGGGGTCTGTGAGTTGATTTTTGAGACGAAAATCAATAATTGTCTGTTCAGTTAAAGCCGGATTGATCTCAATATCGTCTCTAGTATTGATTTCTTGTTCAATCACGTACTGGCGAATAATATCGCCGATAAACTGCGACAATTTGCCGGAGGCTTGGAGATATTTTACTGCTTGTTCAATAGAAATAGATTGCCGATCAACAGTTAAAAATGATAAAGATTCCATAAAGCAATCCTGAGAGGAAAAATTAAATTTTTTATACTATTACAACCACAATCATCTATAAATAGCCATATAATGAGTTACCCATATACATTATTAATTTCATTAAATAAAATAATTTAGAAAATCATTTTTGATATTTACTAATATTCTTTTAGTAGAAAGGAATTGCTAAATTTAGCGCTTGCCCATCTACGAAAAATTTATATATTGAAATTTCAGAGCGAGAATTAAGCCATTACACTGGCCCAGGTAAAGGCAATTAACATAGCAGCGATCGCACCAATCAAGGTATTGATAATATTGACCAATTCATTGGTGAGCCAAGTATATTGAGATTGCAGCGTTGCGCCAATGACGCTTTCTAAACTGGTAGCAATCAAAGCTGCGATCGCACACCAAACTACACCAGCAAAATCGATTAAACCGACACCCCAACCAATAAAGGCGATTGCAATGGAAGCCACAACCCCAGCGAAGGTTCCTTCTAAACTCACTGCGCCTTCGGTTCCGCGAGGTACTGGTTGCAATGTGGTAATCAAAAAGGTTCGTTTACCGTATGCTTTACCTACCTCACTCGCACAAGTGTCAGAAAGTTTGGTACTAAAACTCGCCACATAGCCCAAAATCAATAGAGAGTTGAGACTAATGACTACAGACTGGGGAAGAGAAAAGAATCCTGCACTTAACGTTCCGATTCCTAAAGCACACAGCGCCGCAATCAACGCCGAACCCCAGACATTTTCCGGGCCTCTAGCCCCAGAACGCTTTTCTGCAATCCCTTCAGCTTCCTTTTGAGCTATCCCAATGCGTGTTACCCCAGAACCTACTAAAAAATAAAACGCTACTACTAGATACCCCTGCCAACCTAATGTTCCCCAAATAATTACGCCTAATACCCAGGCGTGGAATATTCCTGCTGGAGTCAGCAGCTTTTTGGGAGCAATCCAAACTAAAGCCAATAAAATGGCATTCAATCCCACTCCCACCAACCAAGGATTCGCAGAATCAAACAAAGAGAGCATTAGCAATATATGACAATTAGTGTGGCCCGAATATCAACAGAATAGCGAATTTCTCACTTTGCTGCTGGATCGTCTCCACCCCCTAATCCAACAATTACAGATATTCCTTCCTCTTTCCGGAAAAACCTATATGATTCACAAGATTAATTTTGATGAATAAATTATTTTGTAGTCAGCACTTCAATCCGGATTTCCCACACTTATATTGCTGAATACGTAATAAAATTCACTTGTTAGAGGCTACTTATAAAGTAGAGTGCGTTAGGCACTGATTTCCAATATAATTTGTCACGAAATAACTATCCTAGCGCCTAAAGCAAAGCCGCATGGATGGTGCGTTGATTATACCATTTGGCAAAAAACGCAACAGATTGGTAGTAGGGGCACGGCATCCACAATCTTTCGGTATATCAAATTATATTACTGGTGCCGTGCCCTACAAAGAGTTTATTTTTCGTCAACATTATTTGAATTGTTATTCGTATAATTAATAATTTCAGAATAAATCATATATAGTACTAACAACTACTAGTGTTCTAGGCAAAAGCTATGAGCGCAACTTTATTTCATCTTGCTTTCCCTGTAACTAATATTGCCGAAACCAAAGCATATTATGTTGATGGTTTAGGCTGTATTCCTGGGCGTGAAAATCCCCATGCTTTAATCCTTAATTTATTTGGTCATCAATTAGTAGCTCACGTTACTAAAGAACCATTAACACCACAACGTGGTATCTATCCAAGACACTTTGGGCTAGTTTTTACAGCCGAACAAGACTGGCAAGATTTATTAGAAAAGGCACAAAAGCAAAAACTACTATTTAAAGAAGAAGCGAAATATCGTTTTGTTGGTTTACCTTTAGAGCATCGTACTTTCTTTTTAGAAGATCCCTTTTATAACTTGATGGAATTTAAATATTACTGTCACCCAGAGGCGATTTTTGGAAGTTCTCAGTATACGCAAATTGGGGATAGGGTTTAATTGGTTCTGTTAAGGTTTCTGCTACTATTTTCAAACACCTAGCATCAGTTAGCATCCAAGGGTGTAATCCCACAGGTAAAACTACCTCTCTTCCCACTGGCATTTGTGAACTCTTAGCTGGGACGATCATCAAATCATAGGGAGTCCAGATTGATGTAAAATTAATCGCCTCCAACATTGCGACATCAGAATTCAAATCATTGAGTAAAGCACTGTTGGGGCGCATCTGCACGCAACCAGGTCGCAGAGAACCATAAGCGATCACCGTACCATGATGGGGCGAAGCAATTGTTATAAACCTCTGTACGTGGTTTATTCCCCCAAGCCTTTGGATATAGTAACGGCTGACAATTCCTCCCATACTGAAAGCCACTAAATCTAGTGGTTGTTCTGGGGGAAATTCTTTGGCGACATAGTCTGCTACCTGCTGTGCCAACTTATCTAAACCGACTGCACCATTATTAGGCACTAAATCTAAAGCATATACAGACCAACCTTGTTGTTTTAAATATTTCCCCATGCGGTAGAAAACTGCGCCTGTGTCATCAATACCATGTATTAACAACAGGGGATTGCGCTGCTGATTGTTAGTGTTTATCTCCATATCTTTGCTTAATCACTTCTGTAGAAAATCTAACTAGTCTGTGCCTGATTGACAAAGAAACTATGACAGTAGTTTCACTGGTTAACAGCTAGCCACTGCATTAGAATTTTTAATGGTATGGAGCAGATAACAAAATGTTAATTTTTGTTACGCCAACTTTCAGAATCTTGCCCTCAGTTACAGTAAAATTTAATAATTAATTTCCAGTGTATGCATTGTATGCAGGGTGCGAGTGCTTGTACAAATCAGTTGAAAATACTTGCCCTGTATTATTATTACAATGTTGATTAAGTAGAAACCTATATTGGTTGTCATCTAGAATAAGATCACGAAAAGTAAAAAAACGTAAAATAATGTCGTAATTTTTAACAATTACGGTAGGGATTCCAGATTTAAAAGGCAGGGAGAGATTGTAATGGATTTTATCAAAAAGTTGATTGCAGGGATTGTCAGTTTTATTACTGGACTATTACCAGGTAAAAATAAGAAAAGCAATGGTTACTACTTGGAGCTAGATGAATCCAAGGAAGCAAAGCCTGTAGCTGCTGTTAAGGAAGCAGCTAAAGAAGTAGGAGATAGCGCCAAGAAAGCAGCTGTAGCAGTTGCAGATAATACCAAGAAAGCAGCCGAAACAGTTGCAGATAATGCCAAAAAAGCAGCTGAAACAGTTACATCACAAGCTCCAGCACCATCATTGAATGGTACAAAAACTGCTGCATCTAAATCATCTAAGAAAAAATCAGCTAAAGAACCAAAACCTGCTGATGTTGCTCTAGTGCAGACTGCTGAAGGCTTGAAAATTGAACCTGGTAAAAATGACAAAGCTGTATCAGCCAAAGTAGTTAAAGAACAACCAAAAGAAACCACCTTTGCACCCAAATATGTTGCTGCTGGCGCTGGTAGTTCTAACGGTCGTCGTCGTCCAGGAGCTAACATGAGTGTTTATTTAGATATGGCACGTCAAGTCAAAACTCCTGGCTAATATGTTGATTTAGGCAGAGGGTTTTTTGGATTTTGAATCTTCAATCGAAAAATTTAAGATCCAAAATCTAAAATTCCCTAAGATGTGAAAATACCAACCCACTATATAAATGAAATGCTGAGTCCCAATTAGTCTTATCCCTGCGAAACAGGAGAACGTGAGACTGAATGTTACTCAGCATTTCTGTATGGTCTAATATTGTCTCAGCAAAGTGTGTAAAATCTGACCATACTTTGACTTCGGGAATTTGCTTTCCCAGCCATTCTTGTAAAATATTCCAATTAATTTTGATAGTATTTTGGTTAGGGTGAGTAGCGATTTCTAGCCCTTGTTGAAATTGATAGCTTTGATCGGAAAGCCGCAAAATGCAACGCCTACTGGGTAGGTGTAAATCGCAAAATTCGGCATAATCTTGAGTTTGAGTTTTGCGTTCTAGTTTACGTTGCGCGTTAACGTCTACAACTTGTTCAAAAATCGGCAGCATTCCCGACACTCGTGCTTTCACCTCTGACCAATTAAACGTTAAAGAACCAAGTTGACTGGTTTGGTTACGACAAACCACAGTAGTATTTGTTGCCGATTCAGCAAAATAATTAACTTGAAATACTTGAATCTGCTTAATCTCGGCAATTGTTGCCCAAAAGCAGGGAATACCTGCATTTTGTAATTGTGTACCGTAAAATTTCAATTCACCGATTTGTCCAGTGCGATATAACTTCCAGCCGCGACTAGGCAAAGTTAATCTGGCAGTATAAGTGTCAATTTGCCATATTTGGGCAAATTTCGGGGCTGCTTCGGCTTTTAATTCGTTGCTGAGAGGTTCTAAGACAAGTAAGCCTAGTTCAGTCTCGCTAGGTTCTGTTGTCGCCTGAATAATAGCCCTTTGTCTAACTTCTTGCTCAATTTCTTGGATTCGCTGCAAACCCTGACGCGCTTGCATCAAAATTTTACTATTGGTTGTACTTCGTAGCAGCTGCCGATAAATTTTTTCCGCATTCTCGTACTTTTTTGAGACTTCATGCAGCCGCCCTAAATAAAATTGCACCCAAGGATTTTCTGGTGATTCTTTTAACAGCTGTTGGAGTAATTTAGCTGCGGTGCTATAGTCTTTACGTTCAAAGGCCGTGGCAACTTGTTCAATCATCACTTTGTTTACATCCACGCGAAAAGAATGTCTCGCGCCTACCCTGCGGTAACGGCTGGGCTAAGTGCATGAGATATACATCATTTATACTTCACACGCTGCGGAAACTAGTGATAAAGCCACTACTGGCGCTGTGACTGCTCGCAAAATTCTCCGACCAAGGGAAACTGGTTGAAATCCTGCTGCGATCGCACTATCAATTTCTGGTTGTGTCCATCCACCTTCTGGGCCTGTAGCTATAACTAGTTCTTGGTCATTTGTCATTTGTCCTTGGTTTTGCAAGCACTTTTTGAGGTGAGGTAAATTTCCTCGCGCTTCACAGATATATTTGTGGCTGTTGGCAAAAGACAAACTACTGCTAAAAGCCACAGGTTCTAAAATTGTCGGTATAAAAGCGCGCTCCGATTGTTCCGCAGCTTCCGCCGCAATCCGCCGCCAGCGTTCCAATTTTTGCGGGCTGGGTTGCAGTAAAGTGCGATCGCTCAATACTGGGGCAATAGTTGTGACTCCCAACTCTGTGCAACACCTAACGACTTCATCAAAGCCGCTACCTTTGGGTAAAGCCACCATCAGAGTAATTGATACAGGTAACTCAGTTTCCACCACCAAAGCTTCTAAAACCTGCCCTTGCTCCCCTAATAGCTGCGTCAACCACCATTTACCCTTACCATCCATCGCAATAAAGCGATCGCCCTCACGCAACCGCAACACCCTTGCTAGATAGTGTTGTTGTTCTTTGGTGAGTGAAATTTCCCCTGCTTGGAGTTGAGAAGGTGCGATCGCAATTCTTTGTAGTTGAGACATAAGATTTTCCGCACTGAGTGAGTATCAATATTTGTTTGCTTTCCGTAGTAACTTCGGTTTTTAGGGAAATATCTGTGTATATCTTCATAAAAACATTAAAATCGAATAAATCCACTTCAGTAGTTTCTCGTAAGTATGCGGAATCAAGGCTAGGAGTGAAAAACGATGCAGGTTATTAATTGAACTTGGGGAACGATTCTGGATGACCAACGATAGCCAGATTAGAATTCTGTTTTTGACGGCTGAACCTACTGATACTGCTAGGCTGCGTTTACAAAAAGAGTTACAAGAAATCAAACAAAAGCTACAACTAGCCAATCAGCGAGCAAGATTTCTGTTAGAGTTCGGATTTGCTGTGCGTCCAGGAGATGTGAGCCAAGAATTACTGAATTTTCAGCCTCATATTGTACATTTTTCTGGACATGGCATAAGTACTGGTGAGCTTTGCTTTGAAAATGAGTTAGGTAAAATGCAGCCAGTAACGCCCCAGGCTTTAGCTGCGTTGTTTGAATTAGTAGCCCATCAAGTTCAATGCGTAGTTCTAAATGCTTGTTATTCAGACATTCAAGCCAGAGCTATTGCCCAGCATATCTCGTTTGTAATTGGTATGAATAGAGCAATTGGCGATCAAGCTGCGATCGCTTTCGCCGTTGGTTTTTATAAAGCACTGGGGGCGAATCGCTCACCTGAAGAGGCTTATGAGTTTGGCTGTGTAGAAATTCAACTGCAAGGTATTCCCGAAGAATCAACTCCAGTCCTCCGTAAAAAGATAGTAAATCAATCCCCTAACGATGTTTATATAGAACGCCCTCCTACCGAGCAGCGCTGTTATGAGGCGATTAAGCAGCTAGGTGCCCTAATCCGGATTAAAGCGCCTGACAAGATGGGGAAAACATCTCTGATGAACAGGATTCTTACTTATGCAAGAGCGAATAACTTTCAAACCGTAACTTTGAGTTGTCGGCGGTTAGTAAATCGCCAAGTTGCGACTGATATGGAGAGATTTTTACAGTCATTTTGTGGTGTTATTAGTAACGAGCTAGGGTTGAGTAATAAGGTAAATGAGTATTGGAATAATCAACTAACTCCTAGTTATAACAGTAGCGAATACTTTAAAAAATACTTATTACCAAACACAGCTAATGATTTTGTTTTAGCTCTGAATGATGTCGATTTAATTTTTGAACATCATGAAATTGCCCAAGATTTTTGTAGTCTGCTGCGGAGTTTTCACGATATGGCAAGACGCGGCGATCCAAATAGCAAGATTTGGGAAAAGCTCCGTTTGATCATTGTTCATTCTACAGAATTTTATACCTCTTTAGATATCCATAGCTCACCTCTTGCTAATGTAGGTTTAGTCGTTGATTTACCTGAACTTAGTCGGGAGCAAGTACAAAAGTTACTCAAGGCTCATGATCTTAAGTTGAAAGGACAAAACATTGATCAACTGATGGCTATGGTAGGAGGTCATCCTTATCTTCTGCGAATTAGTATCGATGAATTTAAGTTTAATAAAAAGAAATTTGAGCAATTTTTAAAAGAAGCACCCACCCCATCTGGAGCATTTAGTGACCATCTACGCGAACTCTTGGAACAACTCGAAAATAATCTAGAGTTGAGAACAGCATTCAGTCAAGTTATATCGGCGGATGCAGAAACTCCAGTTAAGTTACGTCCGCAGATTGCAAAGTCTTTGCAACGTTTGGGATTGATAAAGTTAAAAGGTTATTTTGCAGAACCGCGTTGTGAATTATATCGGCTTTATTTCCAAATGTTCCTTTAACAGATAGTAGATAGGTAAAAATTAACAATGAATCAAGCAGAAAAATATTATCAAGTTAGCGGAACTTTAAAACCTGATCATCCTAGTTATATAGAGAGACAAGCTGACAAAAATCTGTATGAGGAATTGAAAAATGGAAATTTTTGCTATGTATTGAACTCTCGACAGATGGGTAAGTCAAGCTTACAGGTAAGAGTCAGTCAAAAGTGTAAGGATTCAGGTCTAAAATTGAGGAACTAGAGAAGGGCGAGACTGAGAATTAATAGAGTCAGCAATTAGTGCTTGTACAAAAAAATCAATAACAGACAGACTTTGACGACGACAGGTTTGAACCACCGTCAACAAATTGGCAGTATGTTGAAACCGCTCCATCGAACGGGAACCACCACTAACTTTACGTTTTGTCACAGCCAAACGCAGCGATCGCTCGGCTTGATTGTTATCAGGAGGAACTTCAGGGTTGTCAAGGAAATACCACCATTGGGAGGCTTTATCGCGCAAGGAACGTAAAAGGTTTCCTGCTGTAGCTCCGGCTAAGTTAATCCAGTCATCAAGTGTTTGTTGCAATTTAGATTTGAATTGATTGACCCAATCGTTATAACTGGCGCAGTCAAGAGTCTCAAACCATTGGGCATAATTTCCAAAAGCTTCATCAATTAAATCCACAAATGCTTCACCAATAGCTTGGTTGTGAAGACCTGGAAGTTGAATTAGTTTTTTGAAGTGACGGCGTAGATGAGCCAAACATTTCTGCTGCTCAGGCACCGCATAGCCATTGTAAACACTAAAATCATCGCTGCTGATTACCCCTGTATATTTAGCCCCTAAAATGGCTTCTAGTTCTGCTCTGGAACGAGTGTCAGCAGCAGTAAACAGGCAAAACTCAGAATTGGCAACTACCCACAACCATTCTTTAACTCCCTTGACAGACCAAGGTGTTTCATCCACATGAATGTTAGGTTGTGTCTGTTTTACCCAATTACTTAACTCAGTAATGCTTGGTTGAATCGCTGTTTGAATTCGTTCATTTGTGGTGACTAAAGTTCCCAGCCCAATTTCAATTTGACCTAACTCCCACAACATTTCTTGCTGTTTTTCATAGGGCATATGTGCATAATTATTTGCCCATCCTAAAAATGCCTGTAAAGAAATCCCTAAATCCTGTCCTGGGATGATATCTTGTGACCAGGAGGCTGTTTGTATATTGCCACAGTACTCACACTGGCACGTATGGCGTTGATACTCAACTATTTCAATGGGACGCTCCACTAGTTGCGCTACAGACTGTTTTTCTACTTTTACTGCCACAGCCGCAAACGCTTTTTGACCACAACAGACACAATCACTTGGACGTAAGATTTCACAACGATCTACTCTACCAAAACCCTTACGGGTCTTACCTTGATGCCCTGGTTGCCCACCTGGCTTTCTTTTGGGATGATTTGATTCTTCTTGCGGTGCTGCTTTTTTTGTTTTCACTCTTTTTGAGGATGTCCCCTGATGGCGGCTTAGATGAGGTTTTGCTGTCTAAATCTCTGCTGACTTTTAAACGTTCTATTTCTTGCTGTAGTTCTAATACTGTTTTCTGTAATTCACCTATTACCTTGCTCTGCTCAATGATTATCTCTACCAGTTCTTGTTTCGATAACTGGTTCAAGCTTTCCCGGTCTAAATCTTGAGGCAGGTTTTGGTTCATATCTGTGATACTCCTCCTCAAGCGATCCCTTTGTCAATACTCTGCCACCTGAATCCTTACTCAAAAGTTAGAAAAAGAAGGCTTCAAATGTGTGGTAATCAGCTTAGAAAAATTGGGGACTAAAGGAGTTACCCAAGAGCAGTGGTATGATACTTTAATTAAAAATATAGCAGATAACTTCGATTTACAAACAGAGCAAGTATCAACCTTATTTCAAGACAACAGACGATTAACTCCCTTAAATCTATTAAGTGATTTTTTTGAAAAAAAATTACTAGCAAAATTTGATAAAAACATTGTTACTTTCATAGATGAAATCGATACTGTTCTCAGTTTAGATTTTCCAACTGATGATTTTTTTGGATTTATTCGTTATTGTTATAATCAACGTGCTAATAACCCAAATTATGAGCGAATTACCTTTGCTTTATTAGGAGTAGCAACGCCATCTCAATTGATCAAGGATACGCGACGCACACCTTTTAATATTGGCGAAGCAATTCAATTAAATGGTTTTTCATTCCAGGAAGCTCGACCTTTAGCTAAAGGTTTAAAAAGTAAAGTCAATGATTTGAAAATTGCCGAAGAAATTCTTCTAGAAGTACTTAAATTGACTAGTGGTCAACCATTTCTCACACAAAAGATATGTAAAATTATAGTGGATGATGAGAATGTAATTCCTAGTGATAAACAGCTAATATCTAAATGGATAAAAGAATTAGTAAAATCACGGATAATTGATAATTGGGAATTTCAAGATGAACCGCAACATTTAAGAACTATACGTGACAGGATTATTAATAGTAAAGAACCTATGGTTAAATTGCTTAAATTCTATTTAGAAATTTTGCGATACCATGATTTACCCAGTAATAACAGTCCAGAACAGAGTGAACTAGTTTTATCCGGTTTGCTAGAAGAGAAAGCTGGAAAATTAAAAGTTTATAACCTGATTTATGAATCTGTTTTTGATTCTAACTGGGTTGCTGAAATGCTTGCTGATATTAAACCTTATGAAGAAGAATTACTAGGATGGTTATCTTCTAATCGTAAAGATAAATCCTGGCTATTACTCGGTCAGAAATTACAAATAGCAATTGAATGGTGTAAAGATAAAAATTTGGCAATTGAAGATTATCAATTCATTAATGCTAGCCAAGAATTAGAAATTGCTAATATCAAAACTAGCCAAGAATTAGAAATTGCTAATATCAAAGCTAACCAAGAATTACAAATTGCTGAATTAGAAAATAAAATTATAAAATCTAATCGTTCTCAGCGATTATTTGCGGGAGTAACTGCAAGTCTGATGATTTTTACTGGGGTAATTACATTTCAATTGAAGGAAAAAATTCAATCAGTATTCATTCCATACATTGAATATCCAGAGCTATTTAGCCAAGGAGAAAAGTCTTTCTTTTTGGGAAATGGTAATTATTACCAAAATCAGGGTGTCAATGCTTTCAACCGAGGCAATTATACAGAAGCAATTAACCAATTCGCCAAAGCAAAGGAAATTGATAAAAATGATCCAGAAGGATTGATTTACTATAATAATGCCTTAGCACATAAAAAAGGAAATTATTTAACTTTAGCGGTTGCTGTACCTATTAACGCTAGAAGAGATATGGCAAAAGAAATATTGAGAGGAGTCGCACAAGCACAAGACGAATTTAATAAAAATGCAGGGCGTGGAGCAAATGATAAATTATTGAATATTGTAATTGCTGATGATAAAAATGATCCAAGCCAAGGTGAAAAAGTTGCCCAACAATTTATTAAAGATGCAAAGGTTTTAGGCGTAATTGGACACAATGGAAGCTCAGTGAGTAAAACTGCAATTGCTAAATACAAAAATGCTAATTTAGGGATGCTATCTCCAACAAGCACTAGTACAGAGTTAAGCATGAAAGAAGATAAAGTTTTTTTTAGAACCGTTCCTTCTGATGCAAAAGCTGGTGAAAAATTAGCTGAATATGCTATTAAAAATGCTATTAAGCGAGTGGTTATTTTCTATAAAGCCGACGATATATATAGTAAAAGCTTAAAGCAAGCTTTTAACACAGCGTTTGAAGCTAAAGGTGGCAAAGTTGTCCGAACTGGAAATTTAGCAGATCAAAATTTGAATGCGTCTTATGAAGTGTATCGCAGTGTAGTTGAAGATGAAGCTGATGCAGTTGTCTTTTTCCCAAATATAGAGCTAATTTCTACCGTGATCAACATGGCTCGAGCTCGCCAACAGCCCAAAATACAGAAAATTCTGGGGAAAAATATCCCATTATTGGGAGGAGATGCTTTGTATGGTGCAGACACTTTAACACAAGGTCAAAAGGCTCTTGAAGGTTTAGTTCTACCGATTCCCTGGTTTCCTCAAGAATCTAATGATTCAAAAAAATTTGCGAAACAAGCTTGTAAGCAATGGGGAGGAGGTATTAGTTGGCGTACTGCTGCTAGTTATGATGCAACTCAAGCTTTTATTCAAGCTATTTCTGAGTTAAAAAATCCTACTCGACAAACAGTAGTTGAAAAGCTCAAATCGATTAAACTCCCATCTAAGGAAACCTCAGGAGATGCACTTGCTTTTCAAGATGGTGAACGGGATAACAAACCAGTCCTTGTTCAAGTAGTTCCTGGTACTGGTGATGATTGCGTTGGTGCTCAAGGGGGTGGATATCACTTTGAAAAAGTTGATGAAAATTCATCATCATCGTCTTCTGTTGTACCCCTCACCATTCCTGATGAGGGGGTTAAGAATAAAATTGCTAACTAGAGATTCTGAAAATAAGCTTCTAGCGCCTCATGTACCAATTCGGTCATTGGCCTACCTTGGCTAGCTGCAGCAGCTTTCAGCTTGTCATACACCTCATGTTGCAAACTCACGCGCCGACGGGTTTTATAGGTGGCAATGGTAGTATTTTCAATCGCCACTTCTTGTCCTTCGCTTTCTGCGGTTCTGGAGTCGGCTATAGCTTCAACTAAACCATCACTATCGTCTGTAATGTCTGACGTAGCAACAGCTTGAGCGGTGTAATTAGCTGCAAATTCGCGGATGGCATCAAAACCGACGCGATCGCAAAAATCGCCAAAGCTTTCTTCCGATGTTTTCGCCTGCTTAAAGTAAACGAAAATCGGCTCTAGCTGGGTTTCTATGTCGTTATGATGCAACCTTTCCATATAAGGCTGGGCTAACCTTGTCTGATTGGGGGAACCGCCTAACCATACTTGGTAGCTTTCTGGCGCACTCCCCACAAAAGCCAATTCCGCCATGTAAGGACGAGCGCAACCATTAGGACAGCCTGTCATCCTTACCACAAACTCTTCATTTTGTAAACCAACTTTATCCAAAACTGTGCCAATCCGTTCTAAAATGCCAGGAATAGCGCGTTCTGATTCGGTAATAGCCAAACCGCAAGTTGGTAAAGCTGGGCAAGCCATTGCCAGCCTTTCTAAGCGGGCAATTTTGCTGGGATCGGAGTTAACACCGCGACGGTCAAGAATGTCTTGAATGGCTGCTTTATCTGCTGGTGCAATTTCGTAGAAAATCAGGTTTTGGTGCGCTGTGAGGCGAATGGGCAAGTTAAATCGCTCAACGATTTCCCTTAAGGCAGTTTTCAGTTGAAACGAACCTTCGTCTTTTACCCGACCGTTATCTATAGAAAGCCCTAAGAACAGCTTGCCATCACCTTGTTCATGCCATCCCAGGAAGTCATAATATTTAAATTCTGGCAGTTCCTTAAAGGGAGCGATCGCTTTGCCAAAATATTCTTCGACTTTGGCGCGGAACTTTTCTACACCCCAATCGTGCAGTAAATATTTTAATCGGGCGTGACGGCGATCAGAGCGATCGCCATAATCTCTTTGAGTGGCAACAATTGCTTTGACTATTTCGTAAACATCGTCTTTGTCCACATAGCCAATGGGATCTGCCAGCCTAGCGAAGGTTTCTTCTTTGTTATGTGTTCTGCCTAAGCCACCACCAGCAAATACGTTAAATCCTTCGAGTTCACCTTTTTCATTGGTAATTACAACTAAGGTGAGGTCTTGGGAATATAAATCAATGGAATTATCCCCTGGCACTGTCACGCTCACTTTAAACTTGCGCGGCATATAGTAGGTGCCATAGATGGGTTCTTCAGAATTGCTGATGAGTGTCCCATTACTATCGCGTTGTCTTGCGGCTTTTAATTCTGGGCTTTCTTCCGCACTAATTGCCTTTTCACCATCTAGCCAAATTTCGTAATAAGCACCAGTTTGAGGCGACAATAAGTCAGCAATATTTTGGGCATATTCCCAAGCGTACTGGTATTCTGGACGATTCTTCCAAGGAACTGGCGGTGCCATGACGTTGCGGTTGATATCGCCACAAGCGCCCAAGGTGGAACCGAGATTTTTCACAATAGTAGCGATCGCAGTTTTGAGATTCTTCTTTAAAATCCCATGTAACTGAAACCCTTGACGGGTAGTTGCTCGCAAGGTGTGGTTACCATATTCATCAGATAGCTTATCCAAAGCTAGATATAGCTGCGGCGGTACTAAACCACCAGGATTTTTTGTCCGCAGCATAAACTGGTAATCTTTCTCCTGCCCCTTGACGCGATTATCACGGTTATCTTGTTGATAAGACCCGTGAAACTTCAGTAACTGCACTGCGTCTTCGCTAAAGTGAGTCGTATCCTGAAGTACTTCGGTGGCTACAGGTTCACGCAAAAAATTACTATTTTCCTTGATTCCTTCGACTTTGGAAGGCTTACGGCTTGCTATCGGGGAAGGAGGAGATTTAACCATTAGAGTTGTAGACTATTCTGAATAAGGCATCAGTAGAGGCCGAAGTTGCAAATTTAAAAGCACTTATTCGGCAAGATGATCCCCGGATATCCGGTCGAAATTAGGGGGAATATTTAATTTTAACATAGCAAAAAGCTGGCTTTGTCAGTGATGTAACACTCCACAAAACCAGCATACATATATTTCGGTAATCAGGGAACCAGTAAAAAATAGTGATTTCCCTGGGTCTCAATATTTGTTCAGTTTAGGGAATCAGAGGAATTTTTCCTTTCTCCTTTCACCTTTTCCCCTTCCCCTCTATAGTTTGTTATCTAAAGCGATAACCCAAACCACCTTGGATACTAACAGCAGAAGCAGGGCTATTTTGGTAAGTCTTCATACCTACGGTAGCATTACTGTAGATCAAAAAGTTTTTAGCAACTTCCGACTCTACACCAGCAGTTAGCGCTACTCCATCTCTGTCACCCAGGGGAGTTTGTTTACCATTAGCTTCGACAAAAGAATAACCAGCACCTAAAAAGACGTTAGTTCCTTTAGCAATTGGTGCGTCTACGGAAACTTGAGGGATGATTGCTGTCGTCTGATTCCGTATTAATAAACTTATTTACAGATCAGACGACTCAATCATCCTCAAGTTTCCGTAGACGCACCAATTGCTAAATGAACTAACGTCTTTTTAGGTGCTGGTTATTCCTTTGTCGAAGAATGGTAAACAAACTCCTGGCTGACAGAGATGGAGTGGCGCTAACTGTTAGCTAGAATCGGAGTTATCTAAAACTTTTTGATCTATCGTTTTTCTACTGTAGGCATGAAGACTTCCGTAATATCTGTTTTTGCTGTTTCAAGGTGGTTTGGGTTATCGCTTTGATAAAACTATAGGAGGGGCATGGAGAACTCCTTGATTCCCTAAACGAACAGATAGACATCTCAGGGAATCTTTTTTTACTGGTTCCTTGACAGGCGAAATATATGTATGCTGGTTTTGTGGAGTGTTACATCACTGACAAAACCAGTTTTTGCTATGCCAAAATTAGTCATTCCCTAATTCGACCGGATATCCAAGGATTATCTTGCCGAATAAGTGCTTTTAAATTTGCTAACTTCGGCCTCTACATGCCTTATTCCGACAGTCTACAACTCTAACGGTTAAACTCCTCCTTCCCCGATAGCAAGCTAGTAAGCTGCGCGGTTCCAACCACCAGGAATTTTCCGCAGTAAACTGGTATTTTTTGCCTGACGCGATTCACGGTGTATGTGGATAACGAACCAAACTTCAGTAACTGCACTGCGTCTTCGCTAAAGTGAGTCGTATCCTGAAGTACTTCGGTGGCTACAGGTTCACGCAAAAAATTACTATTTTCCTTGATTCCTTCGACTTTGGAAGGCTTACGGCTTGCTATCGGGGAAGGAGGAGATTTAACCATTAGAGTTGTAGACTATTCTGAATAAGGCATCAGTAGAGGCCGAAGTTGCAAATTTAAAAGCACTTATTCGGCAAGATGATCCCCGGATATCCGGTCGAAATTAGGGGAATATTTAATTTTAACATAGCAAAAAGCTGGCTTTGTCAGTGATGTAACACTCCACAAAACCAGCATACATATATTTCGGTAATCAGGGAACCAGTAAAAAAATAGTGATTTCCCTGGGTCTCAATATTTGTTCAGTTTAGGGAATCAGAGGAATTTTTCCTTTCTCCTTTCACCTTTTCCCCTTCCCCTCTATAGTTTGTTATCTAAAGCGATAACCCAAACCACCTTGGATACTAACAGCAGAAGCAGGGCTATTTTGGTAAGTCTTCATACCTACGGTAGCATTACTGTAGATCAAAAAGTTTTTAGCAACTTCCGACTCTACACCAGCAGTTAGCGCTACTCCATCTCTGTCACCCAGGGGAGTTTGTTTACCATTAGCTTCGACAAAAGAATAACCAGCACCTAAAAAGACGTTAGTTCCTTTAGCAATTGGTGCGTCTACGGAAACTTGAGGGATGATTGCTGTCGTCTGATCTGTAAATAGGATTTGTGTACGTGCAGAAAATGGAGTGGGGCCCAATTTTAAACGTCCGCTAACGTTACCACCAAATTGAGCATCCTGACCAACTTGTCCGCCATTAGTGACACCACCTGCAACACCCGCACCGATATAGCTAGCATCAGTACCTTTTTGTGTTTGTGCAGATGCTTGTCCAGCATTTAAAAAAAGTGGAGCTACTACTAAAGAAGACAATGCAGAAATTGTCACAAAAGATTTAACAATACCTTTCATAATCTTGCCCAAAAATTGTGAATTATGCTGATAAATTATTAGTCGCAAACTCACAATAAAGGTTCCAATTATTTGGCAATTTATATTGAATCATTGTTGCCATTAATGCATATAACTTTAGTCATGGTATTTATTTGCTTTTTATGTAAAAGATTTATAATTACAAAACATTTTCCCTCTGTCCGGGATTTTTACCAAAACATAGACGGTTTTTCAACTGGCACAATAATTAGCAAGACAAATTATCTAATACCAATTTAATGTAATGTGAAGTTGCACATATCCTGATCCCCCTAAATCCCCCTTTTTAAGGGGGAATTTGATTCTTTTCCCCCTCTTTTTTAAGGGGGGTTAGGGGGGATCGAATTTTATGCAGCTTTATAAAGAATTGGTATAATTTGAGTTTACTTGACTAACCCATTACCAGATACAGCACTTTTGAAGTAATTGAGTTACATCATGAGTAATGAGTAGAAAATTTACTTATTAATCACTACTTATTACTCATTACTCTTTTCAATTAGTTGCTGTACCTCATAAACATCGAATCTGCTGTAAATAGGTTATTTTTACAGAGAATGAAATCATCGGTTGTAGCAGCTATTGCAACAAGCTCTAGAGGGAATATATAAAGTAAAGTTTTGGGAGCTTCTATGGAGACTAAACAATGCTAACCGCTGCAAAAACATTGTCTGGTTTGATGGGTTTATGTGTCGGTGATGCGTTGGGTGTGCCGGTGGAGTTTACCAGCCGCGCCGAACGGGTACAATCTCCAGTTACGAAGATGCTAGGTTATGGCACATGGAATCAACCGCCTGGAACTTGGTCAGATGATAGTTCTTTGACATTTTGTTTGGCAGAAACTCTTTGTCGCGGGTATTCCTTAGATGCTATAGCCAATTCCTTCTGGCGCTGGTACAAGCAAGCTTACTGGACTCCCCGTGGTGAACTCTTTGATATCGGACATACCACCCATGCCGCGATTATGCGCTTAAAGCAGGGTATTTTGCCCCGGGAAGCAGGGGGAAAAATTGAAAATACCAATGGTAATGGTTCGTTGATGAGAATCCTGCCAATGGCTTATTGTCACAAGATACTCACCTTCAGCGAATTAATTGCGCGGGTACATGATGTTTCTGCAATTACCCATGCCCATGCGCGATCGCTAATGGCTTGTGGTATTTATATCACTATTGCCGTTGCCTTACTCGAAGGATCTGACCCGCAAACGGCTTATTTGCAAAGCTTACACAAGCTGGAGCCAATTTACTCACAGCGCGAATATTTATTAGAAAAACACCATTTTGCCAGAATCTACAGTGGCACAATTGCTCAGTTACCAGTAGAAGAGATTAATTCTGGCGGCTATGTGATTGATACCCTAGAAGCTGCGCTGTGGTGCTTCTTAAATAGTTCTTCCTACTCACAAGCGGTATTAACAGCAGTGAACTTAGGCGGAGATACTGACACCACCGCCGCCGTTACTGGTGGGTTAGCAGGAATTTACTACGGGGTAGAAAATATCCCCCAAGCATGGGTTAATCAAATCGCCCGCAAACAAGACATTATTAACTTAGCTACCCGGTTTGCGGCTGCTGTTTATAGTTAGGGGAGAGAATCAACAGCCGTAGAGACGCGATTAATCGCGTCTGCAAAAGAGTCGGACAGACGCGATTAATCGCGTCTGTACAAGAGTAATTTTCTCCCTTATCTCTCATATCTCAGTCCCCAGTCCCCAGTCCCCAGTCCCCAGTCCCCAATCCCCCCTAAACAGGAGATAAAGAATACACCTGACCATCAATTAACAGCCTTGTAATACCTTTAGCTTGAAGATGAGTCCGAGCCTTTTGCAGCATTTTACTATCAGGGACTTTAATCACGCGATCGCGCTTGGTAGAAAAGCGCTTGGCTACGCGGTGATTATCGAATATTGGTAGTGTTCTTTGCTGGGTTTCTAAGCTCGGAATTTGTCCCAAATCGCCAAAGTCTTTCAACGGACGGGTAATCAATTCTGATGACCTGTCGATGACCAAATAGCAGGTTTTAGGCAAGTGCGCTGAAGACAATGGTAAAACTTGGACTGGTGCTTCACCTGGTCTGCGCCTTGTGACTAGAGGTCTTGATTCCTCAAAATCATATTCCTCATCGTCATCCTCGAAGTCATCATCTTCTAAATCGTCATCCAAATCGTCCAAATCTTCAGACTCATCTAGCAAGTCTTCGCCTAGCATTTGAGCTAAAACGTTAGCTTCTGGACGTTCATCCTCTAACAATGGGCTAGAAATACTTGCAGGTTCTTGCCGCTTGGGAGTGGGAAGAATGGGCATTTCCGGCGGTTTAGGGCTGGGAATGCTGACGATTTCTGGTAATTTCTTGGTGGGTAAAATCTCTAGCTGCTCTGCTGCTGGAGGCTCTAGTGTTCCTTCTGCAGAAGAGCGTCGCCGTACCCGCCTGATAGGAGGAGCTATATCCCGACTATCCCTGTCCTCAGACTTCGCTACTATTGGTTCTGGCTCAACTTTCGGTAACTCTACAGGGCGACTTTCTGCGTGAGGAATGTCTATTTCTGGCTGTGGTTTACTCAACAGTGGTAACTGTTCATAGTTTACCTGCGCCCTACCCTCGGGAGTTCTCGCAGCACGTTTTAAAGAAACGAGATATTCATACTCGTCTTCTGGTAACGTACTTTTGAGCAGGCGACTAATTGTCGAGTTACTAACGTCATAGCGCTCTGCCAAAGTTGAGGTGGTTTCGGCAGTCTCTCGATATAACTTAAGAATTTCTTGTTTGTCAGAATCTGTTAATTTTCTCACGGTAGACACCAAAAATCTTTTTTATGCTCGTTTGCGTCCGCGTTCCCGCCGCGAGCGGCTCAATGATGCCTCATATTCTAGAGCAGCGCCCATACCAAATAAAACTCCACTAAAAACCCAAAACACTTCTAATATTTCTCCACTTTGATAATTGGGACCTTGGGCGTATTTAAACCACATATCTGCAATGTATAGCGAAAACGCTGCGGCTGCAATCATTCTCCAAGACTGGGCAACTTTTCCTCCCCAAAAGGCTAGTAGCAAGGTAGTAGCAATAATGAGAATAGCTACATCGCTAACGATGTAAAACCAATTCAATACCGTGCCTAGCAAATCCAGAGGTTTTGGCTGTTGCAGAGAAATCCACCAAGCTAACAAACTGCCAAACACGCCAATAGCTAAGACAACTAGCCATTGCCATTTTTCGAGATTGATTCGCCTGTGAGCCGCTGCTAAAATCATGCCTGTACCAAGACACAGATACGTTACTACAAAAAACACATCACCAATAGAAACATCCGGTTCTTCTTTTAAGATTATTTCCGTATAACCGAAAAATATCCCCCCCAGGAAATAAGACAGCATACCTATGCCAATAGCGAGCCAAACATTTCGACCACTGACAATTTTTTGGCTACGCCAATTCCTCAAGCATAAGATACCGGCACCCAGGTAAGCTAACGCTTCAAAAATATTTGTACCAATTACATACCATTCAGCACGACTTTCTACGCCATCTGCACCCGGAACTTTAGCACTAAACAATAAAAAGTATAACAGTGCTAGTACAGCCCAGCCAATGCTCGCTAAGACTATATTTCCTGTATTGAAAATAGATTTAGAACGCTGGGAGCTTTCGTAAGAACTACTCATAATATGACTTGTTTATGTAAACACACTTTGGCAGGATTTTGACTTATATAACTGTGTGAGAAGCTTTTGTACTGAAAATCAACTAGTACAGCATGGTGGAAATAGAACTCGTAAGAGTAGCTGTCTAGTATCTACAAAACAGCCAAAAAGCTCAAAATATAGGCTTTTGAACGCCAATTACTACAATGCGGCGCACCCGCACCAAGCAATGGCTACTTTTGACTTCCGCACAGATGTACTAGTCAATTGCTCTACCAAACAATGCATAATTAAATGCCAAGAGCAACTATCCCTGGCAATATTTTTCCCACTTTGTTAATGCTATTGCCACAGTTTACTCATTGGAGATTGATTTAGCCAACTAATAAACATTGATCGCTCTCCTTCGGGTAGATCTTGTAAGCGATCGACCACTGGATGAGCGAAGTTAGCATTACCAAAATAGGTTTTTCCTAGCTTATGGAGTTCTTGTAACAGAGTAATTACATGATTTTCTTGCCAAGAAGGCAGACTGGTCGTATCCAGTGGGTCTTCATTGAGCAAATATTTTACGGCTTCTGGCGAAGATGCTTGTGGCAATTGCTTCTGCCGCAATACTTCCGTAATATCTTTTTCAAATAAAGCTGCTTGTTTAGAACCTAAAAAATCTTCTATTTCTAGATAGACTGCTTGCAGCAGCAAAATACTAGCTTGGATAAACACTCCTGTCTTGCTATGGACATCCGTATCAGAACCTAGCTGGTCTAAACGGATTTTTCCCCAGATGCTATAGCGGTCTGGTTCTTCCAACAAGACACAGGCTTTACCTCGCCCGTCTGTTAATTCTCTCCACAAAGCTCTGGCTTCTTCCTCTTGGCTAGCTTTAAAAACACTAATCAAGCGGAAAGTTTGCCCCTGATAGTGGAGGACTGGCATTGGCTGCTCTCGCTTAGGGTGCGGAATGCTTGATATTTCTACATCCTGCCGTTTGAGAATAAACATGGCACTAGCAAATAACTCCTCTCAGGGGCGTTCTCAATATGCGATCTATAATCTGATTTCCAGGCATCGCCAAGAGTGCGATTACCTAGCGTTAAGTAGGGGTCAGCCTCGCGATCGCCAGAGGTTGCTCTACAGTAATTCGCCCAAAGGTGATTTACGCCAATACCCAAATAACCCATTGACCACACAATATATTTAATAAATAGTCCATTTACTTCGTTTAAAGTGTACATTGACTAACTAGCGACTAGCATCTTAGCCTTGCTACTAGCAGATCTGCAATTTTCAATTGCCTATTGCTAGAGAAAACGATATAATTGGAGAGATGACTCATTAAAGAGCCACAGCATTATGTTGGGCGCGTAGCTCAGTGGATAGAGCCACGGATTTCTAATCCGTTGGTCGCAGGTTCGAACCCTGCCGCGCTCGTTTTAAATTGCAATGCCAAAGTTTTGGCATTACCAAAATAACCTACTTTTTCCAAGGTAGCTTTGTACCCATCTCAGTTAATGCCGAGAAAAATAGATATAAGATAATTAGACCAGCAGTAATCAAAAATAAAACAATATCGTTATTCATTTTCCGTCTTTGAACTCCAAAAGATAAATTTTCTCCATTCCTCTACGCGATCAAACTTTTCTTAGCTGCTGTTTGCGTCTCTATCCTCCATAAGATAAGGTGCTGTTTTATGACAACCCCCTAAAGGAATATTTTGTTAAAAATTTAGCAATTTTTGGGATCGGTAATCAACGTAGCGAGAGCCAGAATAATAAGTAAATAGATAACATTTATACTTAAATATCAGTGTTTAAATGACTTTTTGTAACGCTTTTTGTAACTGACACCCTGACAGCAGGCTACTGTGTAACACTGGAAATGGAGAGTTAATTCGGCGACCGCGTTTGTTTTTATTATTGATAGGCTTTTTCCTTTTGGTATTCACAAACTTTTCTCCGAAATCTAAATCTCTACACCGTTTTGATTTTGGAGACGACTTATGTCAGTTTATGTAGGCAATCTTTCCTACGAAGTTACAGAAGAGAGTTTGAATGCTGTATTTGCAGAATATGGTTCTGTAAAACGCGTTCAGCTGCCTACTGATCGTGAAACAGGTCGTTTACGCGGCTTTGGTTTTGTAGAGATGAGTTCCGATGCTGAAGAAGCAGCTGCCATTGAAGCACTTGATGGTGCTGAGTGGATGGGACGTGACCTCAAAGTCAATAAGGCTAAACCAAAGGAAAATCGAGGAGGTTCCTTTGGTGGTAACCGTGGTGGTGGCTACGGCGGTGGTTCTCGTAATCGCTACTAAGCTACTGTATTTGACATCACAAGTACAGGTTTATTTGTTTTTAAATAAGTCTATATAGATTTTGGCTGAGGCTCAGGCAAGATGCTTGAGTCTTTTTGCTGTTAATAAAAATCTGTATCAATACTGCTCGGTTAAGGATTTTCAAATCGGAATTTAGTTTGGGGAAAAGGTGTACCCCTGCGCTTAAGCAAGCTACGCGTAGCGTCTCCGCAGGAGAAAGGTTAAGGGTTTCGCCGTGAGCGTCAGCCGAACGGTTAAAGGTTTTTTCTTGGCCCTTTTCCCTTTCCCCTTTTGCCTTTAACCGACAAGTATTGAAATGTGTATAAGTTATAGAAGAATCTGCTTTATTTCTGCGCGGCAATTTTAAGCCAATATGATTTCAGCGCGGACAACTCCAGCGCGTTCATGACGGGCTAAAAGTTGAACTTTGCTACCCGCAGGCCCGCGCACAACCCATTCAACCTTGGCGCGGTCTTGGGTTGGGTCGCTTTGTCTCCTCGTCGGATATGAAGGTTTATAGGCACGTCCCTCTAGTTGTCCTAATTCTTCGCGGAGTTTGCCTGTGATTAAAGTTACGCTATCAGGTAATTGAATTTCACAAATACAGCCCTTGACGAGCTTTTTATCTAACGCTTTTTGGGTAATGTATGTAGGTAGCCAACCTGTATTTTGTACTACTAAATCTACTTGATATATGTCATTACCTAAATTATGGACATTAGTTTGATCAATCTCCAAGCGGGGAGAGATTAATAAATGCCACACTAACCAATTAGGAAACAGGGCTATCTCCCGTTCTAAAAACTCTGGAGGTGGATTCACCCAAGCATACATAGGGCTTGCTGAAAAAGTCATTCCAAGGCAAGAGAAAAATTGACTCAGTAGTCAGGGAAGAGCAAATATAAGTTTTTGTTGTCTGCAATCAAACAGAACATCACTTTTGCTAATAAAAGAAGTGAAAAAAGATGTAATGTTGAAAAATTGGCATAAAAATTCCCAAAAAAGCCGTGAAACAAGGGTAGAAAGATTCATGACTAAAAAAGTAATAGCAATAGCAGTGACAGAGGTATGAGGAAGTTTAGCCATGACTCTACCCAAGCTAAATCTTCGTTTACCTTGTCCGAATTTACCCTCAATAGAGTTACGAATTAGCTCATCTTCTCGTGCTTGTTTCTTTTTTTCAGGACTGACATTTTTAGGTGGTCTCCCTAAAGGTGGCCCACTAATTCTAATTCCTCTTTCTTGACACCAAGAGCGGTTGTCTCTAGTGCGATAAATTTTATCAACATGAACTGATTGAGGATAATACCCGGTGTAGTTTTTTGTAGGCTTCTACTTGTGATTTTAAGTCGCCTGATTCGTTAAAATTATCCCAACTAATATGGTCTAAAAATACATAGCCATCATAGCAACTAGCTGAAAGCTTTGCCCCAAACTCTACTTTTTTTCCAGCTTTACCACGGACTATCGGACGAATGTGTGGTTGATTTAAACTGACAATACGGTCTTCTATACTAATTTTTTTATTTTCATATAACCAAAGTTGTTGACGATAAATTTCTGCTACTACCAGTAATTTCTTATATTGCCTATTACTCAGGTTGAAGAGTGACGCACCTAACTCCATTAGCTGCTGAATGTGAGCTAAATTTCTTTTGATATATTGTAGTTGCCGTTTAATGGCTTTCCTTCTTTCTTTAATGGTCGGTTTTCTTTTTTTGGCTACCAATAAGTAATTCTTTCTAGCTATATTTCTATAGGTTCTCGGTTTTTTTGATACTCTTTAACAAGAGGGAGTTATATAAAATATCTATAATTGTTTCTGTATGCTTTCTGGCTTGATTTAATAATCCTAAGTCTGTGGGATAACTGATATCCGCTGGCGCACAACTCGCATCTAATATTAATTTTCCCCGATTGGTCGGCTCATTTTTTAAATCCTCGGTTTCTGACTTTTTTTGATTTTACTTCTACCTCCTCTTTACTTTCTAACACTTGCTTGACTATTTCTCGATTCAGTTTGTTAACTAATTTTATATCTATTCTTTCTCTAAAGTGAACTAACATTGACGCATCAAATGGGGCATTATTGCTATAGCAAGACATTCCTATAAAGTATTGCAGATAGGGATTCTCCCTAATTTGCTCTACTGTCTCCCTATCACTTATGCCTAGTTTTTCTTTAATTATTAATGCCCCTAATGCCATCCTAAATGTTTTGGCTGGCGCGCCCATTTCTGCTGAAAATATTGCTGCGTACTCTGCTTCAAATTCTGACCAAGGTATCATCTCCGCCATGATTACCCAACGGTTATCTGAGGCTAGTTTTCCCCCAAAGGGTAGTTCAAAGTCTTCTGCTGCTGTTTCTTGCTTTTGCGCTTTTCGATACATATCAACGCAACTTGCTACAAGGGTTTTTACTTACTTTATCCTTTTTCCTTGCACTTTATTCTCTTTTGTCCCCCCAAATCTCTTGATTTATCTAGGTTTTTTGTTTATTCTGCAAGCCCTACATAGTATCCCAACCACCTAATTCTATTTGACCTAATTGGGGATGCTCGAAGGCATACCAATCTACATAACCTTTGCCTGAGAGTTGTTCGTCATTCCAGCGCAACAACTTTAATTCATCTTCTAAAGGATGTTCGCGTTGCCATTCGACGTGTTTATAATCTTTAATTCCCGCTTGGTTTTGGGGACTCCAGACTTCTACTGTCCAAGCAAATACCCCCCGTTCATCATAAGCCCAGTCATCGAAAGTCCCGGAGATGAAATCTTTGGGGTCATAGCGGAAATCATGAAAAGCAGAAATTGCTGGGTATGTAGTAAATTCTGCGCCTTTTTGACCAATGTACTGATAAGTACGGAGGTCATTAACCGGAAATTCCTGATCACTGTGATAGCTAAAAGGTCTGATGATTACACCGCCAAAAGTATGGAAAGATACAGCCCCAGTAATGTTAGGATGGCTAGTAATAAATTGGACAAGCGATCGCACTTCTGTTTCTGAGGCTGGATAAGGGCCTGCCCCTGGCTGTTGAAATTCTTGCCGCCACATCACCGGAAAATTACGATTTAAGTCTAACCTCTGTTGCGGAGGCTGAATATTAATCTGCACTCCATCGTAATTTTCTATACGTCCTTCAGGCAAAACTCGGTAATATTGACCGCCTATTTCTGTGGGTTCACGACGCATTAATAACCGGGGTTCAGTAGGGCAGATTTTCCATGCGCCATTAGCATCAGGGATACGCATGAGTAAAATCCGGCCATCGCCATCGATATCTTCCATGATTAAGCCGTCATTGCTTTCCCTACCTTCAGGATAGGGACGGGTAGCAGAACGAATAAATTTTGGTTTGTCAGCCAAA
Organism: Tolypothrix sp. PCC 7601; assembly: GCF_025677855.1. Classification (NCBI taxonomy): domain Bacteria; kingdom Bacillati; phylum Cyanobacteriota; class Cyanophyceae; order Nostocales; family Tolypothrichaceae; genus Tolypothrix; species Tolypothrix sp. PCC 7601. Next base: position 3,769,130 of record NZ_CP064879.1, on the reverse strand, counting down.
GCCCATTCCGCACCATCAGGGTTAACACGGGGGCATATATAAAAGGTGCGGCTGTCCAAACAACGAGTAATATCTGGCTGAGTACCGTAGGCTGTAACTAATGTTTGCAGAAGATACAGGCAGACAATTGAGGGTGCTAATTCCGTAGCATGAATATTGCCATCAACCCATAAAGCAGGTTTTTCTGTATCTGTTCCTGTAGCGAAATTGGTAACAGTCAGCAGCCAAATGTCCCGATTTTCATAACTCTTGCCAATGCTTTCTATGCGTACCAGGTGAGGAAATTCCTCAGCATAACTATGCAAGATACTGGTCAATTCTTCGTAACGATAATACTTGTTAAACCGCACATCTGGCATAACTACCCTCTCATGCGCCAGGTGAACATCCTTTACAATACCATTGGCTGGTAATAGGTAATGGGTAAAAACTTTGTCGCAATTACCAATTAGCAATTACCTATTACCAAATTCCAACACTATATCTACGTTAACTACCAACTTCGGTCATTATGGTTTATCCGCAACGCATAGAACCCTTACCTGGACAAGAATCAGTGTGGGATTATCCCCGTCCGCCACGCCTTGAGGATACAAGCAAACATATTCAAATTATTTTTAATGGCGTAACAATTGTAGATACGCACTCAGCTAAACGTGTGTTAGAAACTAGCCATCCCCCGGTTTACTATATCCCGCCTGCGGATATCAAAATGGAATACCTGTTGCTAACACCACAATCTAGCTTTTGTGAATGGAAAGGAAGTGCAGGTTATTACACTCTGCGTGTTGGTGACAAAGAATTTCAAAATGTTGCCTGGTTCTACCCTAATCCCACACCAGCTTTTGCATCTATCAAAGATTATGTAGCTTTTTATGCTCATATCATGGATGCTTGCTATGTTGATGGCGAAAAAGTACAACCACAACCAGGTAACTTTTACGGTGGTTGGATTACAAGGGATATTGTTGGGCCTTTTAAAGGTATTCCTGGTAGTTGGGGATGGTGAATCAATTTTGGATTTTGCGGAAAGTTGCGTGGGCGGTGAGTGCAGCCACACGTGCGGCTATGCCGCCGAGTGGACTGCCGAACCCGAAGGGGTTCCCCGACTTGAGCAAACTTTCCAAGACGGATTTTAGATTTTAGATTGTCTCCCTTACGTGGATTTCAGAAATCAAATATGAATCCTATCTTTAGCTTACTTCTGGCACAGCCACTATAAATTTAGAAGCCAATTTAAATATTAATCTTCTCCTGACGGAGAGGCTACGCCAACAATCCAAAATCTAAAATCTAAAATTCGGTGACTATTGTCGTCGCTTAGTGCGATATGGCCTGATGAGCAAACTGACTCCAGTTGCCCAGGCAATTGAAGCTGTCCAGCCTGCTAAGATATCGCTGGGATAGTGGACTCCCAAGTATAGGCGTGTCCAGCCAATTGCTAAGACAAATATACCTCCAGCAATCAGAACTAAGAGACTCCAGCGACTACCCCAAGTGAGAATTACTAAGGCTACTACCAGAGTCATACTTGACATAGCATGACCGCTAGGAAATCCGTAGTCAAACTCTGGGGCTGGTGATTCCCACAGGTGGGGGCGTACTCGATGTAACAGTACTTTTGCGGTGCGATTAATGATGATGCTTCCCAGCAGAGTGGTGAGGAGGTAAGCAAGTTTACGCCATTGTCTGCGGATAAACAAAGCCAATGCGATCGCACTAGCAACCGGAAATACACCCCAGAATACTCCCAATTTGGTCAGTGTGGAAGCAAAAACATCTAGTTGCGGTTGGGCTGTGGAGTGTATTGCTAACAGGATAGGTACATCCCAAGCAAAGCCAGCTTCCTTCTCCCAAACTTCCTCGGCTAATTCTCCAAAGATTTGTAGGGGTAAAAATACGCCGATGAGCAAGATAAAGAGTGCAGCACGGCGCTTAACAACCAAATGCCACAAAAAAGTTAGGAAAGACTTGGAGTATCGCCAAAAAGCAGAGTTAAACATTGAGTTTGTCAGATTAACTTGAAAATTGGTGTAGTAATCTGGAAGCTACGACCAATTGAAAATTAAGCTTTAACTCTGATAATATAAGCTTTCTCAACTCTCACCTGAGTTGAAGTAGCGATCGCTGCTGCTGTATTCACTTCCATAGCTCCATAAATCAGTCCAATAAATGTCATATTCCTGAAAAAACACAGATAACATAGACTTCCGTATAATTGCTAGTTAGTTTCAATAGATAGTCCCTCATGAAAGTAGAAGTGGTACCGCATGACGCAACATGGAGTGTCAAATTTGAGGAGGAAGCCAAGCGAATTGCACTAGCACTTGGTGACAATGTCGTAGCAATTCACCATATTGGTAGCACCTCAATTCCCAATATTTATGCCAAACCAATTATTGATCTGTTGGTTCAGGTGAAAGACCTTGCTAAGTTAGATCAGCAATGTTCAGCGATGATTGCATTAGGTTATGAGGCTATGGGTGAGTTTGGCTTACCTGGTCGTCGTTTCTTTCGCAAGGATAATGAAGCAGGTACTAGGACGCATCACGTTCACATTTTTGTGTTTGACATTTTTGAAGTGCAAAGACATTTAGCATTTCGCGATTACATGATTGCACATCCTGATGATGCGCTCAAATACAGTGACTTGAAACGTCAATTAGCCAAGCAATTCCCGCAAGATATCCAAGGATATGTCAATGGGAAAGATGGATTCGTCAAGGAGATGGAAAGAAAAGCCCTAGAATGGAAGCGATCGCAACAAACGATAGGTAACTCTTAACTAAAGCTAGAGTGAAGAAGTTTTTTATTTGCTGCTTGCGCCTAAAAGCGCTGGTAAGGTTGTTATATTTGGTGTTACTTTGAAGCTTTTGGTTCAAATATTAAGTACGTCCCTCCTAAACCCTCTACCAGTGTGCGCGTATTAGCAACCATCATACTTTGATAAGTTTCTCCCTCCGTTCCCGGCCTTCCCAATCCATCAGCATAAAGTTGTCTTTCGGAAAGTTTGACTGTAGCTTCTTTAGCTACAGACTGAATCACATTAGAATTAATATCTGCTTCTGCAAAAATTGTCGGTACTTTCGCTCGTTCAACATTTTTAGCCAAGTTCTTCACTTGTGTATTTGTTGGCCTGTCATTGGTGTTAATACCTTCTAAAGTTCCTATTAACGACAAACCGTAAGCTTGAGTGTAATAACCAAGTGCATTATGGGTAGTAACTACTGTCCGTTTATTGTTAGGAATACTGGCAATTCTAGCTTTAATCCATCGGTCTAATTGGTTGAGTTCTTGGGTAATTTTTCTTTTATTACTATTATAAGTTTTTGTATTGCTAGGTTCTAATTTGCCTAAGTTACTGCTAATTACCTCAACCATTCTGAGAGCATACTTGGTATTGTGCCAAATATGAGGGTCGGTGACTATGTTGCCATCCTCCCTAAATTTTTGGGGTTTGGGAACAGCAAGGGGAGCAACAGCAATTTTCGGTGCAGCACTTTTAATTGTTTTAATTTGTCTAATCAGCCTTGGTTCTAAATTATAGCCGTTATATAAAATCAAATTAGCTTGTTCTAAAGCTTCTCGGTCTTCTGGTTTTGGCTGGTAAATATGTGGGTCTGTACCTGGCGGAATTAAGCAGGTAAGGTTAATAGTAGTTTTGGCAATTTGTCTGGCAAAATCACATATTATACTTGTGGTGGCAACTACTCGCGGCAGATTAGTATTTACTCGCGTGGTGGTTTGAGTCAAGGAAGTACTTGTTGCTTGGTTCCCACAGCCAACAAATCCTATTGTTAAAGCGATGAGTGCGGCACGGATAGAATTATCTTTTATTACTAATTTTGACATATTATTAAGGTTAGATATTTAAAAATAATTATGAGAATTATTTCATTAAAAAGATGTTTGAAAAAGTCTCATAAGTATCGGAAGGGATGGTTAAATATAAAATTTATCGATGTTGCATCAAGTCGGGATGATTTAGCTCACGCAGAGGCGCAAAGCCGCAAAGAGGATAAGAGTTTTAATTTTCAATGAATCAAGTTTTATTCCATAATTCAGCAACAGCAATTTATCTTTTGCGGACATAACATAACATATTTGTTCGCTATTTTGCAGCATTCTATCCACATATTATTAACTGTCTGAATCTGTAAATTCTCTAGTTTCCATCAGAGATTGCAGCAGTAACAGCAATGCTAACTCTCAAGCTATTAACCCAGATACTGCTTTAGCAAAGTATTGGGCTTTACTCATCACGAATAATTGTCAAACCTAAAGATTTGTAAGCAGCTAGCATTTGATTAGATACTGTCGGTGCAGTTACAAGGTAAGTCAGTGCATGAATCGACTCCACTACATAAGGGGCGGCTGTGTCTAATTTTTCTGCGGTGACTAATCCCACGACTTCAGCCGAACCATCTATCATGGCTCGTTTGACATGGGCTTCATCTAAATTCGGTACACTGATGCCAACTTCCGGATGCAAACTGCACACTCCCAACATGCACAAATCTGCACGAATCATCCGTAAAGACTCAATGGTGACAGTACCGACGTTCACTAAGGCTTTTTTGTAGAGCTTACCACCCAACATTACAACTTCTATATGGGGATGTTCTGCTAAGGCGATCGCAATTGGTGGACTATTGGTGACGACTGTGGCTTGCAAATCTTTTGGTAAATGGCGGGTAACTTGCAGCGTAGTTGTTCCCCCATCTAAAATTACTACCTGCCCCGGACAAACTAATTTAGCCGCAGCAAGTGCGATCGCTTCTTTTTCTTTGGGCGCTTGTTTTTGGCGATCGGCGTAACTGGCGGTGGCTGGGGAAGTTAGCAGTGCGCCGCCATGTACACGCTGTAATAGTCCAGCTTCAGCTAATTCCCGCAAATCCCGCCGAATCGTGTCTTCAGAAACCTTGAGAACTGCACTCAGTTCCGTTGACAGCACCTTTTTATCACGACGCAGAATTTCGAGGATGAATTGTCGGCGTTCAGCAGTGAGCATAATTATTTTCCGGAAGTTGCGTTTTTAATCTTGAAATTGCACGTTTGTGAGTTTATACTTATTGCATACAGTTCAATACAAATAAATCACAAGCATTAGACTCAATCTGATGTCCGCCTAATTGTCTAGCAAACAACTCTCCTTGTGCTTATCGCTCTGAATCCTTACAGAGTAAGATTTTCGATTGACCAGTGTCAACCTAGCAATCAGTATTAAATCGGACTTGATATCACCTCCGGCTGCTTTTTCCTATACCAGCAAGCAGACATTTCAGCCTATCTTCTGTCAAAAGAGAGATTGCTGCTAGGGTTATTCATTTCACAATAGCGGTAAAGTGTATGTTTTCGTGCATTTAACCGTATCTTCACTTGGATTCAAGTACATTCGTGCATAGTTGATTGTTGACAGTTGACAGTTGACGGTTGACCAATGACAAATGACAAATAACAAAGGACAAATAACAAATGACTAAATTTCCTATTGATCTCGGTGCTTACAAATATTTATCGCTCAATCCGGCGAATCCTACTTTGACGGCGGAACAAAGAGACTCACTCAAAGCCAATATTCAACTTTGCCGAGATGCGATCGTGTTTTTTACCGCTACAGGTGCAGCTAGAGGCGTGGGTGGTCACACTGGCGGGCCATACGATACAGTTCCAGAAGTGATGATTCTCGATGCTTTCTTCCGGGGAGTATCTGAGCAATTTGTGCCGATTTTTTTTGATGAAGCTGGACATCGTGTCGCTACCCAGTATCTGATGTCAACGCTGCATGGGGATTTACCCGCAGAGCGCCTGCTACAATATCGTGCAGCCCATTCTCATTTACCCGGACACCCGGAATTAGGGTTTACTCCTGGGGTAAAATTTAGCTCTGGAAGATTGGGGCACGTCTGGCCTTACGTCAACGGTGTGGCGATGGCGAATCCTGGCAAAGTCGTTTTCTGCCTTGGTTCTGATGGTTCCCAGCAGGAAGGAAACGACGCAGAAGCGGCGCGGTTGGCTGTTGCTCAACATCTCAATGTGAAGCTAATTATTGATGATAATGATGTGACCATCGCCGGACATCCTTCTAAATATTTACCTGGGTTCACCGTAGCCAAAACCTTAGAAGGTCATGGATTAAAGGTACTTCAGGGAGATGGGGAAGATTTAGACGATTTGTACAGCCGCCTATGCGAAGCCGTAAATACACCCGGTGCGATCGCAGTGATCAACAAACGCCCCATGTGTCCCGGTATTGCAGGTTTAGAAGGCTCAACCCACGGACATGATGTGATTTCCGTCGATTTAGCGATTAAATATCTCGAATCTCGCGGACAGACTGCGGCTGTAGATTACCTGAAAAATATCGAGAAACCCAAGCAAACCTATACATTTATTGGTTCTAGCGATAAATGGGGCGCTAACCGCAACGTCTTTGGGGAAGCTGTGGTCAATGTCCTCAGCCGCATGAGTGAAACCGAACGCAAAGAAAAAGTCTTAGTCATTGACAGCGACTTAGAAGGTTCCTGTGGATTGAAGAAAATACACGATACCTATCCCGAAGTATTTATCCCCTCTGGCATCATGGAACGGGGTAATTTCTCGGCTGCGTCAGGGTTTGGGATGGTAAAAGGCAAACAAGGCATTTTCGCCACCTTCAGCGCCTTTTTAGAAATGTGCATTTCTGAAATTACAATGGCGCGATTGAACCAATCTAACGTTCTCTGTCACTTCTCCCATGCAGGTATCGATGACATGGCGGATAATACCTGTCACTTCGGCTTAAATAATATGTTTGCCGATAATGGCTTAGATGACCGCCATGACACAAGACTCTACTTCCCCGCCGATGTAAATCAAATGACAGCTTGTGTAGAAGCTGTATTTTTTGACCCCGGATTGCGGTTTATCTTCTCCACCCGTTCCAAAGTACCTAATATTTTGGATACTAATGGTAATGAATTCTTTGGCAGTGGTTATAAATTCGTCCCTGATAAAGATGAAGTCATCCGCGAAGGCACCCAAGGTTATATTGTCAGCTTTGGCGATGCTTTATACCGTTCTTTAGATGCGGTAGAACGCTTGAAGCAAGAAGGCTTAGACGTAGGTTTAATTAACAAACCGACTTTAAACGTAGTGGATGAAGAAGCGATCGCTAAAATTGGCAAAGCACCTTTTGTTTTAGTAGTGGAAGCCTTCAACCGTCGCACTGGCTTAGGTAGCCGTTTTGGTTCCTGGCTGTTAGAACGCGGCTTGACTCCTAAATATGCTCACCTGGGGACTTATAGAGAAGGTTCCGGTGGCTTGTGGGAACAGTACCCCCATCAAGGTATCGATCCGGTGGGCATTATCAAGAAGGTGAAAGAGTTAGTTGGCTAGATAAAGTGCGATCGCTAAAATATCATGGAAAAATCTAGCTATAAGCCTTGAAAACTCTACCTGGTATTTTGGCTTTTCTATCAATGCGTAAGTTCTATACCTATCGTTAGAGATGGTAGAGCAAGTGCTGACGTAAAATTTAGAGTCCCCACCCTTAATCAAATCTAGGGTGGGGAATTTTAATATTTAGAACAAATTTTGGCAGGATAGAGCAATGCGTCGCTTGACTGTGTTTACAGTTTTGTATCTAACCTTAGGAACTTGTTTAGCCGCAATCGCACTTCAGCAACCTGACACGGCTTCAAAGCTTAAAAACGTTCTGTTCTTCAATGTAGGGCTATTGTATCTTTTCGCAGTGCTTAGTACCTTTCAGTTTTGGCAGCAATACGTTCTCAATAGTTACAGTAGACTGCGTGAGCAAGCTGTATGGAGGCAAAAAATAGGCGCGATCGCCCCCTGGCTAATCATTGCCACAACGCTTTTTTCCTTCGTCTTTATCGTGCTGACTGAAAACTGGACAAATTATGCAATCGGACAAGCAGCAACGACGCTAACGATCATCTTGTTATGTGTCGAACAGCTTTTCATCAGACATCGAAACTCATTATAAGCGAAACTCAACGACTGACTTGAAAATGGGCATTGGGCATTGGGCATTGGTAACTCTTTGCTATGCCCAATGCCCTATTCCCCATGCCCAAAAACTCCATCCCCTTGTGGGTGGAGTTTTTTATCTGGTCTGGTGTACGCCGTAATTGAGTAGCTTGTGTTGTCGCGTAGCACACCGATTTTTGGAAGGAAGTCTCCCGTAATCGTTCTTCGTTGTTGTAACGGGAGATAAATTGCTCCATTAAGATAGAGTTGGGTGCTATAGGATTGCGGTAGGACTGGAAAATGAAAATAACAGAAAAACTTGAGCGACTAAAAGCGATATTCGCAGAAATGGAGCAAGCGCTAATTGCTTACTCTGGGGGTGTTGATAGTACTTTGGTTGCCAAGATTGCGTATGATGTTTTAGGCGATCGCGCTTTGGCTGTGACGGCTGTTTCACCATCGCTATTGCCAGAAGAATTGGAAGATGCGAAAATTCAAGCGGCAACTATTGGGATTCCTCATCAAATTGTCCAGACAAACGAAATGGACAATCCCAATTACACTTCCAATCCTGTCAATCGCTGCTATTTCTGCAAAAGTGAATTGCACGACACACTCAAACCTTTAGCTAGGGAATTGGGTTATCCCTACGTCGTGGATGGCGTGAATGCTGATGATTTGCACGATTATCGCCCAGGAATTCAAGCAGCGAAAGAAAGAGGTGCGCGATCGCCTTTAGCGGAAGTTGGTGTTACGAAAATGGAAGTCCGCCAGCTTTCCCAAGAACTCGGTTTACCTTGGTGGGATAAACCAGCGCAACCTTGTCTTAGTTCACGGTTTCCCTATGGTGAGGAGATTACTGTTGCGAAGTTACAACGCGTTGGGAGAGCAGAAATTTACCTGCGTAAGTTGGGGTTGAAAAATTTACGCGTGCGTTCTGAAGGGGATACAGCAAGGATTGAATTACCGCCAGAACAAATCAAAGAGTTTGTGTTGACAACAGATTTACAGCAAATAGTGTCTGCTTTTCAAGATTTTGGTTTTATCTATGTCACCCTCGATTTGGAAGGTTATCGCAGTGGTAAGTTAAATCAAGTTTTGCAGCCGCAAGCCTTGAGCTTTAAAGCTTAGAATTCTGCAATTTGTCATTTGTCATTGAGTGTTTGGCGTTTTTTATTTTTCCCCTAACTACGAAAATTTACTGAATAGTTACATTTTCTTGATTGAATTCCGAAAAAATGCTTGCATAATTACCTCAAAGGTTACGTAATATACCTTACACCTGCAAGCAAAGATTTTATCAATGAAAAAATTTATTGTATTATTTTTCATCAGCTTATTGCTAGTTACAGCAACACCAGCAATGGCTCAATTTTCTCTACCTATCCCCATCCCAACAGTCCCCATCCCCATACCTGAGATCCCAACACCACAACTTCCCATCCCCGATATCACCAAACTTTTAGAGGGAGACCCCCCTATCAGCACCAGTTTTGCCGATACTCGCCAGCAATCTACCCTTCCCGATAACTTTAAACCCCAGAAATTCCAACGCTTAACAAAGCTACCACGCGGCGCTAACGGTGGTTTTTTATTGCGTCCGGGGGCTTTTGAATTGGCAGTGGAAAGCTACTGTTTACGAGCTGGTACTCATGGGCCTAGTCAGGGAAACGGCTATCTCTACGCACCTCTAAAAGGTTCCAAAGCCGGACTTATCCGGCAAATTCTGCAAAACTCCGTCCGTTATCCAGAAATTCCCCAAAAAGATATACAAATGTTGTTATGGGCAATAATAGCCCGCACAAAAATTAGTGATACTAACGCAGAAATCCAGCAGACAGCAGCAAAATTACTAACGAAAGATGAGATTTTTCAACTCAATGGTGGTGCTTTGGGCTTAATACCCAAATCAGTACTAGATCAAGCCACTGCTAATTTGCCTTCTCCATTACGTTTGGTGTTTGAAACAGAAGCACGTATCCGAGAAATGCTCACGATCAAGAGTACAAGTTACGCACAACTAGAACAAATTGCAGTGTTGGCTGGAGAACCGCAACGAGATGGGCCAGAAATACCAGAGGGTCGTTGGTCACTTAATCCCCAAGGATTTTACATCCGTTATCTGCCTACTTACTACAGCAAGACACTTATTCAGATTTACGTTCCTGATAATTTTCGTAAGCAAGCAAATGCAAATGTAAACTTAGCTGCTAAGTCTACAAAACAAGCATTACTTCTAACACAAGATGGAGGCGTAGAATATAATCCAGCTGGTGAAGTTGCTGTTCCTGGTGACACAGGAAGACAGCGCTTAGGTTTATCAGCTCGTCCGGCTGATGGAGGTACTCCCGATGCAGATAACGATGCAGGTAATAACGCAGGTAATGACGCAAGCGGTACTCCTGGTACAGGTAATAATGCAAACGGTGCTTCTGGTACAGGCGATGATACAAATTCACAGCCAGACTCATCTGCTCCCAGAACAGGAAATACCCTAACACCTACACCTAAAGCGCCATCAAAATTAGAAATCTTTTGTAATCCTGTAGTCAGGCAGTCTCTTGACCAAGACTGGCAAGGAACACAAGCTGATAATAGAGAGAGACTGAGATGGGTGTTGTGGAATAGCACTACTGGAAAACTTTCAGTCACAAATGTCACAGTAGGAGATCCTATTAGTGGTAGCGTTGCACCAGGAAACACCCCCCCTGATGAAAATGGTGTATACGTGGTGGGAATATATCATACCCATCCCCCCAAAAATCTAGACTCAGAACCAGGTAGTGTTCAAGTACGTGGCCCTAGCCCTTTCAATGACATAATTAATGCAGATAAAAGGAAAGTACCTTCTCTAGTCAGAGATTATACAGATAATAACCTCACAACCGTTGTGGACTATCTCTACGGCCCCAACAAAAGGGGTGAAGCACAACCCGGCGGCGACGTGATGACAAATGTTCATCAATTGCCTTTGGGTACATGTGGTTCTTAATCCTCTTTTGTCAGATTAGGAGAATCTAATTCAATACAGGTCAGATAAGGTCATTAGTGATTGATTTGTCAGTTGTGGAAACAGCTAGCTCAATTGGGGGATTCTCCCCCAAACCCCCGATTGGGTGACGGTTTCGTCCCCCAAACCCCCTCCAAAATTATTGTTCGGTTTTTTGTTGGGTAACTAGTTTTGTGGTTTTATTGTCAATTAATTTTCTTAACTAAGAATCTCAGAATCAGCCTGAGATTATTGTTTTCCGAGAGTGACAAAACAGGGTTAATTAGGGGTAATATCAATTTGGGATTTTGGTCTCAAACACTACTTATTACCCGATACTTCAATACCATTTCGACGTGCAGATTTTTGTCGAAACTGTGGAGTTTGTTGTTGATGACGACTTGCACAAGTGCCTCATATTCGTCACGAGGTTGCAACTTAATCTTGTGTGCCACAGTAGCAGAAGAAGTACACAGATTTCTGACTAGACAAGCAGTCCCTATTAATCAGCGATCGCCCATCTGACATAAGGACGAGAAGCTGCTACAGTCTTGTAAGTAATTTCCTTAGCATTTGCCTGAATTTTTCGCAAATCTACACGGAAATATGCTTGCTTATTCTTAAATTGCACATTGTAAAATGTGTATTCTTTATTCTGTGCTTGACCAACACAAGAAGCATAATTATCGTTTAAGTTGGCAACATATTCTACAACTTGCTTATTAGATGAAACTAATTTTGTGGTGTTAGAAAATGGTCTAGTGTCAGCAATTACTGTATGTTCAGCACCACCTTCATAAGGTAGTGTCAACCACCATAAACCAACTGACTCAGGACAAGTACCTGCAGTACTTTGGATATTTAATTTGACATTTGGTGTAGTAATTGGCCCTGCTGCTGATTCTGGTTGCGCTTGTGCATTAGCCGAAATTATGCTTGCTACTGCTAAGGGAGATAGAATTACACCAATAGTTGTTAATTTTAGCCAAGTATTCATATAGATTTTTTGCAAATTCAACCTATCTAATTAATATTGACTCGCAAAATATTGCAAAAGTGCCGTCTTATTTAAGATTACCGTGTTGTCAGTTACAGTTCTACACAACTAATTCAGCAACAATGTTAATAAATACTTGAGAATGCAGCCTCATCGGAATATTGCGGCTCTTTCATGAAACCTAGAATTATTGTTTGTGGCTTAGGACGGACTGGATATAAAGTCTTTCGTCTGCTGCGACAACAGGGTGCGTTTGTCGTTGGTATTCATCACAAGCCTATCCCTGGCGAAACCGCAGGAGATGTGATTATTGGTGATTTGCATACAGCAGCTACCCTCAAGGCTGCTGGAATTGAACAATCCCACACTTTAGTCATTGCTAGCTCTGATGATGCGCGCAATTTAGCAATTATGATGCAAGCGCGGATACTAAATCCGCATATTCGCATTATTAATCGCTTTTATAATAGTAGTTTGGCGGAACGTCTCGATCATACTTTGCCAGACCATTTAAGTATGAGTGTGGTGGGTTTGGCTGCACCAGTGTTTACTTTTGCAGCACTGGGTAATAAAGCGATCGGGCAAATTAAATTATTTCAACAAACTTGGCCGATTCAAGAAGAATATATTGACGAATATCATCCTTGGTTGGGTCGGAAATTAGGCGATTTATGGGAAGATAGGTCGCGAATGCTAATCTATTATCTACCTGTAGAAGGTGATTTAGATTTAGTGGCGGCGGTGCTATCTGGGCAAGAATTAAAAGTAGGCGATCGCTTAATTGTTGGTATCCAACCTCGCGTTCGTCCTATCCGCAAATCATGGGTAAGAAAATTCATCAAAGTTCTCACTAGTTTGCAGCAATTTCAAAAACACGCTCAATCAGTTGTAGCGATGGCAATGGTGTTATTTGCCATTATTTTGATGGCTACACTTACCTATGTTTCGGCTAGTTTAAATATCTCTTTTATTGATGCTTTATATTTTGCAGTCGGTATGATTACGGGAGCAGGTGGTAATGACAAAATAGTTGAAAATGCTCCCAGCAGCATTAAATTATTTACTGTTGTGATGATGTTAGTTGGTGCAGCAGTAATTGGTATTTGGTATGCCATGCTCACCGATTTTATTTTAGGTAACCGCTTCAAGCAATTTTGGGATGCAGCACGTATTCCGCAGCGACATCACTACATAGTCTGTGGCTTGAGTGGTATTGGTGTGAGAATTGTGCAAGAACTTCATACCAGTGGACATGAGGTAGTAGTAATTGAAACCGACAGCAACAACAGATTTGTCAACACAACTCGCGGCTTAGGTATTCCCGTAATTCAAGGTGATGCCAGTTTCCGCGCTATTCTCCAAGCCAGTAATATAGATAATGCTGCGGCTGTGCTGGCTGTTACTAGCAACGATGCTATTAATTTAGAAATTGCTCTCAAAGCCAAAGGATTATCTCCCTGCATTCCTGTCATTGTCCATTATGCTGACCCAGATTTTGCAGGGATGGCACAACAAGTATTTGATTTTGAAGCCGTACTTAGTCCCGCAGAATTAGCTGCACCAGCTTTTGCGGCGGCTGCATTAGGGGGACGCATCCTAGGTAATGGGATTACCGCCGATAGTTTGTGGGTAGCCTTCGCGACGATGATTACACCAGCACATCCATTTTGCGGTGAATTAGTCAAAGATGCTGCGATGTCGGCTGATTTTGTCCCTTTGTACGTAGAAGCGAGTTGCCAAACCTTCCACGGCTGGGATTTATTAGAAACTCAACTCAGTCCCGGCGATATTTTATATTTAACAATGCCAGCAAATAGATTATATGAATTGTGGCGAGATGGGCGATCGCAAGTCATGGTAAGTTGATTGATGGTCATTTGTCCACTTCATTTTTCTAACTATGATCAGGAACTAATTACTCTACAAAACGTCTAATTTCTTTTATTAAATTAGTTCCAATATGAAAGTTAGGTCTATTAAAACTGCGATCGCTTTATCGCTGATTAGTGTAGGATTTTCGCAAACTGCTCATACTCAAACCCCCAGCACAAATTACGCACAACTTACACAGCAAGTTGCATCACTTCGTCCCCAAGGGGCAAAAGGTTTAGAGACATTTCTTAATAATCATGCACAAGAATTAAACAATCCTTCGCCACAAATCAAAGAGGCGTTAGACAAAATTTGTCAGCAACGAGATTGTTATGCTTCTAAACTTTATTGGTACACCGATTTAGAACAAGCAAAAGCTGCTGCTAAAGCTAGTAATAAACCTATACTTTCATTACGTTTGTTAGGAAATCTTGACCAAGATTTAAGCTGTGCCAATAGTCGCTTTTTCCGCGTAGCATTATATCCCAATGCAGAAATTTCTAAATTCCTACGCGATCGCTATATTCTCCACTGGCAATCTGTACGCCCTGTCCCCAAAGTTACCATAGATTTTGGTGACGGGCGCAAGTTAGAACGCACCATTACAGGTAATAGCATTCACTATATACTCGATAGTTCTGGTGAACCAGTCGATGCAATTCCCGGTTTATATGGGCCGCAAGCATTTCTGCGTCAGTTAGTAGCTGGAGAAAAACTAGTTAAAGAATATACTAATTCTCAAGGTGTTGCCCGCGCTGGTTTTTTGCAAGAGTATCATCGTCAACAATTAGCATCTAGCCAACGTCAATGGGGAACAGATTTATCAAAATTAGGTATTAAAAATCTTCCTCGCCTTGTGGAACTACCTGCTAATAATAGTGAAACACCTAATGCAGCGATAGCTGGTACTATAGCTGTGAGTAAAATGCGAGTTGAATCTCCTTTGTTACGAGATATTAATATTGCTAGTAGCAATCAAACGGCACTTCAAGATATTACTGATTCCGCAACATGGCAGCGAATTGCCCAACTATATACAGCAGATGCCAAGTTAGATAATAACAGTGTGGCATTAATACGTAACAAACGTTTTCAAGCTCATAAAGCTGATAATTTACAGCGAATTGTGAGCAATTTTGAAAATGTAATGGCATTAGATACAATCAGGAACGAATATACGCTACATAACCAAATTCATCAGTGGTTTATGCAGGGTAATGCCACAAATAATGTGAATACATTGAATGAAAAAGTTTACGCTGAATTGTTTTTAACTCCTAATTCCGATCCTTGGCTGGGATTGATGAGTAATGATAGTTACAGTGCAATTGATAATGATGGTATTCGCAAGTGATACCAAAAATATTAGAGGTTGTTTGAACAATGATTGGCTGTAATTTTCAGCGCTTATTTTTCCCCCAAACACCCTTGAAAAAAGGGGTTAGGCAATTTGATGCAAAATCGAGTTTTGGTAAGGGTTTACAGTTAAATTGACAGGTATGGGCAGTGCCTGTGTCCTACTCGCATAACTGATTTACCTGAAATATGCTGTATTTCTACTTTTATAGGTAACGACATTTACAGTCTTTATCTAGCTAAATCGCATATTAGTAAATTAAGTCGGCATTTAAAGCGATTAGGAAAATCCTTTGAATAAAAACTTAATAGCTTTTATAGCTAGTTTGATTTTTAGTATTGGAGCAGCAACTCTTCTCGACGCTATAGTTAAATCCCTGAAGATACCTACATTTACAACTTTAACTATAGCTATTGTAGGCAGTTATATTTTGATGATGTTGAGTATCATACACAATTGCCTAGCTCACTCTAAGAAGAATAAATGAGCTTTTGAGTATTTTTTCTTGAAAGGGATGGAAAACTCAATCTCCTTGTGAATAAAGTTTTTTATCATACTCACTTACAGAAAGTTAGTGATAGATAAATACTTGATAAATGCACAAGATTGTTATAGCAATTTGAAAAAAAATGCGCCAGATTGTAGGGGCAGGGGCACTGCCCTGCCCTCTAGAATATTATTGATGTGTTGCAAATGTTATTTGATTTAGTTTTAGTATAAAATGCTATTTTTTTACAAAAATTACTTAAATAAAAATGCCACCCCAAGGAGTGTTTGGAGTGACCTCAAGCCCTAAGATGATGTATTACACACAAAATAATTATGTGGTAACTACTAATGTTATTTACTCTATCAAAAGAAAGTTACTTCAAAGATGTATATCTATCGTAAGTATGAGAGTTTTTTGAGTGGACTGCCAACCCAAAAATGCTGGGTGAAGTTTGGGGAATGGGGAAAGGGAAAAGGGTAAGGGATAAAAACCTTTCCCAATACTGCTCGGTTAAGGATTTTCAACTCTTAATTTGGTTTGAGGAAAAGGTGAAAGGGTAAGGGTTAAAGGTTTTTTCTTACCCCTTTTACCCTTACCCTTTTGCCCTTAACCGACAAGTATTGAAACCTTTCCCCCTTACCCCTTAACCTGTATCCTGCTAAGTTACCTTGGCGAACCGCTTACTTATCGCCAGTAAAATCAACCACTATTGGTGGAATATTGCTTTGTCCGTTGGCGCTTGTTTCGGGTTTGACTATTGGTTGTGGATGCAATGGAGTTGGTAACGCCTCACCTGGCTTGGCAGTTTGATTCCACAAAATTAGTGATAGTAAACCATCAACTAAACCGTTACTGCTGCCATTACTACCACCAACCAGGATATCTGGGATGAGGCGAACATTGCGATCGCCAATAATTTGCATCAGCTGCATGGCTGTATAACCTTGTGGCCCCAAGGCTTCCACACCAGAACGATAGGTTTCGGCTTTCGCATTACCTGTGGCGCGGATACCTTCAGCTTCAGCCACTGCGCGGAGTTTTGTACCCTCGGCTTCACCATTAGCCTGCTTAATTTGGGCTTGCGCTTTCAAGTCAGCAATGTGGACACTCTGCTCTGATTTCACCATTTCTTGCTGAATATCAGCCAGTGCTGTTTCCCGGACGAGTTGTTGTCTTTGGGTTTGTGCTGCTTGTTGCACTTCGTAAGTCTTGCGCTGTTCTTCGGCAATTTTCCGGTCTGTCTGAGTCTGCATTAAGGTTGCTGGCGGCTGAATATCACCAATTAAGGTGTCTATTGCCTGTACGTCATAAGCGCGAATTGCGACTTTAATATACTCGGCAGCTTCGGCTTGACGTTCACTTCTCGCAGTCAGAAAGTCAAGGACTGTACAGTTTTGGGCAGAGTTACGGAAATAGTTACCAATAGTTGGTTCCAAAACATGGTCTACAAGGTTTTGCATGGAACCAACGCGAGAAATTACCTTGGGAGCATCTAAAGCACCAACGTGGATAATTTGCGCTACTTCTAAATCGAAGGCAAACCCATCACGCGATCGCACTGTCAGGGAAGCTAGTTTAGCATCATAACTATGGCGTTCGGTGCGACCTGACCAGTTTAAAACAATGTTGGTCGTGGGCACTAGTTCAATCTTCATGATCCGGGAATTCAGGGGGTGCTTACCTGGATAAAGTGGTTCAACCCACACACCCTTATGTCCTTGGTTGACTAAGTTACCGTGGGTAAAGGCTGCACCACTCACGTCTTCTTGAGCTTTACCTACGAAAGAAATTACTACGCCCACATAGCCGATGGGAATTTCCGTCATTGGCACTTGTTCAACTTGCACAAACCAAGGGTTCAAGTTCCACGAACCAGAAAGGAGAATCTGCTCTTGCAAGCCTCTGCGTCCACCTGCATCGATGAATTTTTGCCCATTCTGGAAGTTGTCGTGTCCCGCAATTGTCGGCCCTGCTATTTCTCCACCAGCAATTGGTAAACCATCTAGAGTTGTGACGATGCCAACTTTATCAGATGACACACTGTACACCCGCAAATGTTCGGGATTCATGCCATGAGCAGAAGCGTTCGATGCCATGATCACTTTAAACAAAGCGGTGTTGATGCGGTAAGTACCTGCCGTCAAAAAGCCCATTTGACGACCTTTTTCGCCACCGTGGGTGAGGAATTTCCGCGCATCTTGAAAGTTATCGCAATCGACGATTTTCCCTAAAATGCGTTCTGGTGGGTTAGATGCACCATCTGCCGCTACAATCAAGGCGATTTCACCTTGAGGTACAACTACCACAGATTCTTTCCGCACAGAATATTGCCAAGGCCAATAACCCCAATGCCAACCAGGAGCTAGGGTATCTGCTTGCAAACCAGCTTCACCATTGAGCGCAATTAACCGCCCTGCGGGGAGTCCACGTCCAGATAAGGTAAACTTCCTGACGACAATACCAACTTCCCGTTCGCCAATTACTACCAAGCCGCCAAAGAACAAGGGGACAAATACAATTACACCTCCCAAAACAATAACTGGGACTAGCACCCCAGACGATAATTGCATTGCCTGGTATTGAGTATTGCTACTCGATAACTGGGCAACGAGGGGCTGTTGCTGTGTAGGTTTGACTGAAACTGAGGCGATATTGTTGGTTGTAAATGTTTTTGTGGGTGTTGCCTTAGCAATATTGGCATAATTTACACTGCCAGCGATCGCTAACGATGCGACAACAGATCCAGCAAAACGAGCTAATTTATTTTGTTTCCGCTTACCAAAAGAAGATTGAAAGCTGTTCATAATGTGTGCCCTTCTGGGCAACTAATTATCTAACGTATCACTTCACTGGGGCGGAGCGGAATTTCTTAAACTTGGTGTAATTTTTTTAGCAAAAAAGCCAGAAGGCTCGAAGGTAATTCTGATTCCTGCCCTCTGCTTTCTTCATCTCGTTTTCAGCCAGAGGCTATTGTTGACAACTTAAAGTTAAGTCAGAATTGTCAATGAGTAATGATACTCAAAATTCTCGCGCAATTGAGGAATCAGGGGCGAAAGGCTGTATCCTACGGAATTACAAAGCCTACTCCCCTACTGAATTTTTGGACTAGCTGATGCGTCATATTTAAACTTAATTAATCATTGTAGTCCTCAAGGACTAGCTGTTCTTAATTCAAACTTTTAATTAGTAATTGACTATAACATTTAAAGCCAGTTTTTAGATATTCTTCATATTCAGAGTCATCTGTTAATCTCAGTCTGCTATCTGGATTTAATAATTGACGATCGCTGCTGATAATTAATCTGCGGCGTGAATCGTTGATTTTCTCAAGAATTTCTAAAGCAATAGCTTTGTTTTCTCTTAAACTTCCTGTCTGCTCTCCTCCATACTTGTGACATACAAATTTATGAGCTAAAGCCAGAAATTTATGTGACTCAAGAAATTCTTCATACGCAGATTTAAGAAATGTAGGTACTAATTTAAATAGTCCTTTCTCCTTATTCCATGAATTGATGAGATAAGCATGATCGTAAGACATGATGCCACTAAAATCAGGAGAATTAACATGAGGAAGCATCATAGTGGGGCGAATTTCATTTTCGTATTCTTGAGGTTGTGATGTCCCAGCAAATAACATTGATGCCCCTGATGCTAACATTAATTGAGACATGGATTTTAAAATAACTCCTACCTGAACAATATTTTCTTTTCGCATCTCTTTTTTTAGATGTATCATACAAAGAATATTAGCTTGCAAAAAAACAAAAAAAAGCCAATGATACCTTTTCCATATAAATAAAGCATTGTAGGTATTTTCTGATTGCTTATTATGACTAACTTGTCTCAAATTTAAAAATGTTTTATAAGCAATGAGGATACTTCTAATCAACAAAAATGCAGGTGAACCTTTAGTTTTTTCTCGCTTAACATCAAAGTAAAAATCATAATCTTCAACTTCACATTTTTTTAAGGAAGTAGTGATAGTTAAGTATTTGTCAGAAGGAAATGTTTCCAATGAGCCAAGCATTGAGTAAGCTTGACTTAATTGAGTTTCAGATTCTGCTTTTGATGGTGCATATAGAGAGGCTTGAAATATATTTATTAAGCTCTTAATTTTTAACTTATCTAAGTTATTTAATGTATAGTTATCTGAAATATCTTCAGGCCAGACTAGAAGCAAATTCGCATCTAAATTTAAGATTTCATTAGGCATAATTTTATGATTTTTTTTGATATCTAACTTTTGTAAATAAAGAGAATGTATTTAAATTGTAGAGGACATTAATAGGCAATTATCAGGATGAGCGATACAATGAAAAATTTGTTTATCTTTGAACTTATATGACTTATATTCAATGGCAAATTCTTCAGTAAATCTAAGTTTCCGAAATATGTGCTGAGAAGCAACCCCGGTAGCTTCAGTAACAGCAATTTCAAATTTATGATGTTTAGCTAATTTCAAATTTTCTCTGATTAAAGTTGTGGCGATATGTCTTTTAGTATATTTCTCTTGGACTCCAAGCATGGAAATATGCAGTACCTGTCCAGCTGTAAATGCATGAGTTCTTCGATAATTTTCACCCAACTCTGACAGTAAAGAGAAAATGTATTCAAATTTATGATCAATACCTTCTAAAGATTCAGGATAGACTGTGATAAAATCTTCAGAAATAATGAATCCTACTACTTTTCCTGTTTTCCTATCTTTAGCTACAATCGATATTTTTTCATCTACCGCTTTCTGACAGACAGATAAAGCGAACGGATACAACTCATTAAAGGAAATTTTTAGAGCTTTGGCCATCGGCTCAAAACTTGAAAAAATCTGGGATATACAAATAACAGTTTCTTCGATATCGTTAGGCTGCATCACTTGAAACAGGATTTCGCTGTTATTTTTATCAATAAAATTCATAGATGATATCAATAATATTATTTTTGATTCTTGCGTACTTAACGAACTTAAAAATCTATTTAAATTCGCCAATACTGACTAAACAATGACTACATATGCTCAACCTTAACAAAAATTGATTTTTCACGCTTTGTGGTATTTACTGAAAAATATTCTTGCTTGTATACATCAATAAAATAATAATTTATCAAACACTTTTCCAAACCACATTGATTCTTGATCAGGGGCAATAGCATTGTAAAAAATGCACTTGTCCTCAAGCTCAAAAGACTCACATGCACTTTATTATGTTGCAGAATATTGGCTGCTTCTAGAACTTTTTTTCAATTGTGGCTTAACCTTTATAGTGCAGTTATACATAGGTGATAGTGAGTCTGTGCAGCTTGTTTTTAACCATCGTAATCAACATTTTTCTTGCAAAATACATCCTACGACTTGAGAAAATATTAAAATCAGATATCACTCGCTTCGCTCAAATTGAAAATTCAAGATTCGCTCATGACAATTCTCATAACTAAAGCCCGCAGCGTCAGTCAGCACAACTAACAAGCTAACGGCAGTGAAAATACATCTTTTTTATTTTCCATCGCTTGGGGCGCTTATATGCTAAATTAATTGATTAAAATTGTTATTTCTTCAATTTTGAATTTTGTACCCGAAGGGAACCGACAGAGTTCATATTAATTTGGAATTTTTTCGGTTATGGGGATATTGACAGTGATAATGCAGGGAGACTATAACACCTACTGAAGAGTTATATTTTGAGATATTACAATATGGAAAATCATCAAGAATATCATATGTCCTCGGATGAATTTCGTTATTGGGGATATAAAACTATTGATTGGATAGCTAACTATTTAGAAACAGTAGATAAATTGTCAGTTTTATCTCAAGTAGAGCCTGGAGAAATTAGAGCTAAATTACCAGAAACAGCCCCGCTAAAAGGAGAATCTTTTGCCAATATTTTACAAGATTTAGATGAAATTATTATACCCGGATTGACTCACTGGCAGTCTCCAAACTTCTTCGCTTTCTTTCCTACAGGTATTTCTGCACCATCAATTTTAGGAGAATTAGTCAATGCAGGACTTGGAGTTCAGGGAATGCTGTGGGCAACTTCTCCAGCTTGTACTGAGTTAGAAACCCATGTTTTAGATTGGTTAGTAGATATGCTGGAACTTCCATCCCAGTTTAAATCTTCAACCACAGGAGGAGGAGTAATCCAAGACTCAGCCAGTAGTGCTTCTTTAGTAGCTTTGATAGCAGCTAGAGAACAGTCAAAAGGAGATATTAATAACCTGGTTGCCTATACTTCTACTCAAGCACACTCTTCAATTGAAAAAGCAGCTAAAGTAGCGGGAATTCGACCAGAAAATTTCCGCTTAATTGAGGTTGATGCTGGTTATAGAATGCGTCCAGAATTACTACATCAGCAGATTGTTACAGATATTGAATCTGGGTTAACACCCTTTTATATTGCTGCTACTGTAGGGACAACCTCATCTCATGCCATAGATCCATTAACAGAAATAGGTGCGATCGCTCAAACACATAACATTTGGTTCCATGTTGATGGAGCGATGAGTGGTACAGCAGCTATCTGTCCTGAGTATCGGTGGGTTCATCAAGGATTAGAACTAGCGGACAGTTATTGTTTTAATCCTCATAAATGGATGCTGACAAATTTTGATTGTACCTGTTTTTATGTAAAAAATAGAACCAAACTAATTCAAGCACTATCCATAATGCCTGAATATCTAAAAAATCAAGCCAGTATGTCCGGCAAAGTCATTGACTATCGAGACTGGCAAATTCCTTTAGGACGTAGATTTAGGAGTCTCAAGCTCTGGTTTGTAATTCGGCACTATGGTATAGAAGGTTTACAGCATTATATTCGCAAGCATATTGCTTTAGCCCAAGAATTTGCCGAATGGGTAAAATCTCATCCTCATTTTGACCTAGTTGTCAATCCCCCGTTAAATTTGGTATGTTTTCGTCACCAAGCTGGTGATGCAATTAACCAGAAAATCATTAACCATATCAACTCATCGGGTGACATTTATCTCACTTCTACCCAGCTTGAGCAAAAACTAACTTTAAGAATGTCAGTTGGACAAGCAACTACAGACAAAATACATGTACAGAAAGCTTGGGAATTAATTTGTCAAACTGCTGATGAAATTGTTAATCAATAAAGTGTAGCGACCTGCAATGCTAATCGCTCAAACCTGCAATCAAGAGATTTACAAACCAGGATTAAATGCAATTATAGTTGTTGAGCTATTCCACATCCAATACTTGTCGGTTAAGGGGAAAAGGGGAAGGGGAAAAGGGGCAAGAAATAAACCTTTAACCCTTACCCTTTCTCCTGCGGAGACGCTACGCGAACACCTTTTCCCCAAACCAAATTAAGAGTTTAAAATCCTTAACCGAGCAGTATTGATTCCACATCTAATATGCATATATGGCGTTCCCCAATCTGGTGAAATACATTCTCAAAGCTACTAGCCTGAATAAGGTATGAGAATCAATACCTAATGCCCTATTTTCAACATAGCACCATAAAATTTGAGGGTGGACAAATAGTCCACCCTCAAAAATTAAAACCCAGAGTAAAATTTTAGACCAAACCGCCAGCAGCTTGAAACCGAGCGCGGGCGCGTTTAAAGGCTTGGGTTGCTTGAATTTGAGCTTGGCGATCGCCTGCTGTTACCTGATTGAGCTTGGTTTGTGCTTGATTATAAGCAGTCCGAGCTTCTTCTAGGTTAATAGCGTTGCCACTTTCAGCACCATTGACGAGAATGGTAACTTCATTTTCTTCAATTTCGGCAAAGCCACCCAAAAGCGCGATCGCTTGCCAATCTTGATTTTTGTTAGCACGCACGCGCATTACGCCTGTATCTAGGGCGGTCAACAGGGGTGCGTGTCCACTCAAGATACCTAGCTGACCAGTGGTGCTGGGTAGAATTACTTCTTCAGCTTCGGCATCCCACACAGTTTTATCTGGGGAAATTACACGAACGGTTAATGTCATTTGTCTGTTGTCCTTTGTCTTCTGTCTTGCGTAATTTGCCATTAGTCACTAGGACTGACGCTAATGACTAATGACCAATGACCAATGACTAACCTTTGAGCTTTTGGCCTTTGGCGATCGCTTCGTTAATATCGCCCACCAAGTAGAAGGCTTGTTCTGGCAGATCGTCCAATTCGCCAGAAAGAATCTTCTGGAATCCTTTGATGGTATCTTCCAACTTCACATACTTACCAGGAGAACCAGTAAATACTTCTGCTACGAAGAATGGCTGAGATAAGAAGCGCTCAACCTTCCGGGCGCGTGCTACCGTTAGACGATCTTCTTCAGACAATTCATCTAAACCGAGAATAGCGATGATGTCTTGCAGTTCTTTATAGCGCTGCAATGTTGCTTGGACAGCACGAGCTGTGCTGTAATGTTCATCACCAACGATTTCTGGCTGAAGCATGGTGGAAGTAGAGCCTAAGGGGTCTACTGCTGGATAAATGCCCTTAGAAGCCAAACTCCGAGACAGTACTGTTGTTCCATCCAAGTGAGCGAAGGTGGTTGCAGGTGCGGGGTCAGTTAAGTCGTCCGCAGGTACGTATACAGCTTGAATAGAGGTAATAGAACCTTCTGTAGTTGAGGTAATCCGCTCTTGTAATGCACCTACGTCAGTACCTAAAGTAGGCTGATATCCTACCGCAGAAGGCATCCGTCCCAATAGCGCAGATACTTCTGAACCTGCTTGTACGAACCGGAAGATGTTGTCAACAAACAGCAGTACGTCTTGTTTGTTAACATCGCGGAAGTACTCTGCCATTGTCAATCCAGACAGACCTACCCGCATTCTTGCTCCAGGTGGCTCGTTCATCTGACCGTACACTAGAGCAATTTTTGATTCGTTGAGGTTATCTTTGTTGATTACCCCAGATTCAATCATTTCATTGTAGAGGTCATTTCCTTCGCGAGTGCGCTCACCCACGCCAGCGAAAACGGATACGCCACCGTGCTGAGTAGCGATGTTGTTGATCAACTCCATCATGATCACGGTCTTACCAACACCCGCACCGCCGAATAGACCAATCTTACCGCCACGTCGGTAAGGAGTCAGTAGATCGACAACTTTAATTCCGGTCTCAAACACAGAAGGTTTGGTTTCCAGATCGGTGAATTTGGGAGCTTCGCGGTGGATAGGCAATGTTGCCTCAGGATTTACAGGGCCCTGATTATCTACAGGATCGCCAAGGACATTGAAAATTCGACCCAAGGTGGCTTTACCAACTGGCACGCGAATGGGAGCGCCAGTATCTACCACTTCCAAACCACGCACTAAGCCATCGGTGGTGCTCATAGCAACAGCCCGCACCTGGTTGTCGCCTAGCAGTTGCTGTACTTCCACGGTCAGGCTGATTGCCTGACCAGCTTCGTTGGTGCCGTTGATGGTCAAGGCGTTGTAGATTTGCGGCAATTTCCCGCCGGGAAATTTAACGTCTACAACAGGACCAATAATTTGGGTAATGTAACCGATGTTTGTTTTTTCTGCGGTGGTGACCATGCTGAGCCTAATGATTGAAGCTATATTTCAGATAGGGTCGTAGACGACATAATATGAAGTAATGTCACTTTTCAGATTAACACTGAACGACCCCCTTATCCGCCATAAATTGATTGTTAAGACTTGGAGTTGGGAATTGGGGATCGGGCAGGGGGCATTGACATTTGAGTACAGACGCGATTAATCGCGTCTCTTTGACTATTGACCTTGGTAATAAATTCCGTTTTCAAATTTTCTGAATATCCCTAAGATAAAGAGAGGTACGGAAAACTGCTGTCAGTTCACCCGCTTCAACTTCATACCTCCACCGAGTAATTGCTTATGAATTTCTCGTCAGCGCGACAATATTTTTACCAGGAGATTCAGCAGCCTGACGAGCACATCGACCTGGTAAAGGCGGCTTTATATATTGCTCAGGAAGAATATCCTCAGCTTGACCTAGAAGAATACCTCAATGCCTTTGAGACCATGGCATTGGAGTTGCAAGAACGCTTACCTGATTCACCCTACCCGCTACGGATTATTCAAAGTATTAATCAATATCTCTACAATGATTTAGGATTTGCGGGCAATAAAGCAGACTACTACGATCCACGCAACAGCTTTTTAAATGACGTGATTGAGCGGCGGCTAGGGATACCTATCACCTTGGCATTAGTTTATATGGAAGTGTCCCGCCGAATTGATTTCCCTATGGTAGGTGTAGGAATGCCTGGACATTTCCTCATCCGTCCAAATGTTGCAGAGATGGAAGTTTTTGTTGATGCATTCAATGGTGGGGAAATTTTATTTGCCCAAGATTGTCAGGAAAGACTGTCTCAGATGTTCCAGCAACCTGTGGAACTCAAGTCGGAATATTTAGCAACAGTTAGCCATCGGCAGTTATTGGCCAGGATACTCACAAATCTCAAATTTATTTACCTCAAAAAGCAAGACTTAGAAAAAAGCCTGGCAGCGGTTGAGCGCATTTTACTATTGTTTCCTGGTGTAAGTTTAGAATTACGCGATCGCGGTTTAATTTACTATCAACTCGGCTACTACCCCCAAGCAGCTGACGATTTGCAAACCTATCTAGAAAAAGTTCCTGATGCCGAGGATTCCGGAGCCATTCGCCGCTTACTTGCCGAATTGGGTAGATAAATTTTGGGGAAATAGGCATTGCTAAGGAAGCCGTCCCAATGAAAAATTCTATCCAAGCTCGGCGTTTTTGGGCATCAGCAATAGAGCATGAGGGAGGTAGTGCGTTGCAAAGACAATGCATCTCTCATGCCCATTTTCACGAGCCTTGCATAAAAATCTGTCTCAATACTGCTCGGTTAAGGATTTTCAACTCGGAATTTGGTTTGGGGAAAAGGTGAAAGGGTAAGGGTTAAAGGTTTTTTCTTGCCCCTTTTACCCTTCTCCTTTTCCCCTTAACTGACAAGTATTGAAATCTGTCTTTCCCATGCCCTATGCCCTATGCCTCAAAGGATACTCACTATAAAATTCTTCGCTGTTCCTTCTTAAACAGAGGCAATGTCTAAATTGGCATATAGATTTGTCTGTTTTTATACTATATAGAAAAATTTTATCTCATGGGTATTTGTCGGCTTTAATTATTTATATTTCAAATCTTCAATGAGATAAACCTTGATTGTTTGAAATTTTAATCACAATCTATTTATCAAGAGTTTTATCTTCAGATAAAAGCCCAAAATCCCGATTAAATCTCTTAGATTGCTAGAAAAATTGGGGTTTTAAATAATTGTTAAAGTTTTATTAATAAAAGTAAATATTAATTTAATATTAAGTTTATAAGATTAAAAAAACAGAGATTTAATATAAAAGATTCACTAAATGTAAATTTCTATAATAGTTATTTTCTAGTACAACTATGCAATTTGCAGAGAATCATATAATATTTGATTATTCACAAATACATAGTGTTTACAGTATATTTTTTAATGTGATTCACTATGCAGAAGAGAATTCAAAATTTCTAGATTAGACATGATAGTCACTATTTAAGTGTTATTTTATCTGTCAGATTTAGTCCAATTCTCTGTTCATTAATATCCCATTAATGCACGGGGATGTTTTTCATGGTTATTAATATCTATCGAACTAACTTTAGAGATATTTAGCTAAATATCTCTAAAGTCAAGAAATTATGACTTACTACTAAAAATATTGGTAATTACAAAAATCAAAATGTTACAGCAAATTTAAGTATGTAAAATATCAACATAAAAATAAATTAAAATACTTAGAAAGAAAAATCATGCTGATTGGTTATATATTAAATCAGGTTATTAATTATGCAAATTTCCAGGGTATTACTACAAGCTAAAAATGCGCCATCTACCATAACAGAAACTACTATGCTTGTCTTGATGGTTGGTTTATGTATCTACTTAGGAGTCAGAATAATTGCCTTATATATGGCAAATTATCGTT
This sequence comes from Tolypothrix sp. PCC 7601, assembly GCF_025677855.1. Classification (NCBI taxonomy): domain Bacteria; kingdom Bacillati; phylum Cyanobacteriota; class Cyanophyceae; order Nostocales; family Tolypothrichaceae; genus Tolypothrix; species Tolypothrix sp. PCC 7601. The sequence goes on along the minus strand of NZ_CP064879.1, from coordinate 3,741,529 downwards.
CATCAAAAGTTGAAAATCAACGAAAGACTTCTTGTGAAAAAGTTTTAAGAGGCAATACCCAAAAAATCCTATTCACTAAGGAGGAAAACCCTAATTTATTCCTAATAAATCACCAATCTCCATCAGCCGAAAGTGATGAAGCTAATCAATTGAGCCAGTCTGTCAAAGAATTGGCTTCTAATTGTGGCACTTTTTATCTAGAAGCCCTTGCTGCTATTGAACAGTCTTTACTGAATTTCGATAACCGACTCAGATGTTATACAGAAATTCTGCAAACTCTGGGAAAAGCCTGTCAGGTTAGTCGTGTATACATATTTGAAAATTATGTTGATGATGATGGTAACTTAATCATGCATCAGCAAGCTGCATGGTGCGCTGAAGGTATCCCATCCAAAAATGAAAACCACCCTTGGCACAAACTATCTTATACAAAATTCTGCCCACGCTGGTTAAAGTTATTAGCGCGAGGTGATATCGTTGCTGAAACAATCACAGAGTTGAACAAAACAGAAATTCAGACTTTAGGCCTAGAGGATGTTTTGACAATATTGATTTTACCAATCATTGCTCAAGGTAATTTTGTCGGATTTATTGGATTTGATAACTGTAAAGAAGCACAAATTTGGGAAGCCAAAGAAACAGCATTTTTGCAAGCGGTAGCAGGTGTACTTGCTCTAGTGCATGATCGTTTACTAGCAGATCATGCCCTCAAGACAGTAATTTTAGAAACCCAAGATTCTGCTTATCACTTAGAAAATGTAGTACAAGAACGCACAGCAGAGTTGCACAGAGAAATTGCGGAGCGCAAGCGGATACAAACAGAACTAGAAAAATCACTATCTTTGCAATGGGCGACCTTAGAATCTACTGCCGACGGCATCTTAGTAGTAGATAATCAAGGTAAGATTGCAGGCTTTAATCAAAAGTTTCTGCAAATGTGGCGCATTCCGGAGTCATTAATCACCACCGGAAATTACAAAGAAGTGCTGAGATTGGCGATGAAACAGCTAGAAGCGCCAAAACAGTATTTTGCTACGATTAGAGAATTATACTTTAATCCAGATACACAGCTTTATGATGCGATCGCCTTTAAAGATGGCAGAGTTTTAGAGCGTTATTCCCAACCTCAGAGGATTAACGGCAAAATAGTCGGTAGAGTCTGGAGTTTTCGCGACATTACAGCCCATAAATTAGCAGAAGCCAAAATCCGGCATCAAGCTTTACACGACCTGTTAACCGATTTACCTAACCGCGTGCTATTTAATGAGCGACTTTCAGAAGCTTTAGCACAATCGCAGAAACATCGTAGCAAATTAGCGGTGTGTTTTTTAGACTTAGACCGCTTCAAAGTGATCAACGATACATTAAGTCATGCTATTGGTGATCAATTACTGCAAATTGTGGCTCAACGTCTGATCGAATGTCTGCGGGAGATTGACACCATAGCGCGGTGGGGAGGCGATGAATTCACCCTAATCTTGCCAGAAATTAACGATAATCAAGAAGTTACACAAATTGTAGAAAGCATCTTAGCAGCTTTTAAACCAGTATTTGAAATCGAAAATTACCAATTACATATCAGCGTCAGTATTGGTATTGCCCTTTATCCGATGCATGGACAAGATGCCGAAACTTTAATTAAACACGCTGATGTGGCACTATATCGTGTTAAGTCTCAAGGACGAAATCATTATCAGTTCTATAATTCAGCCATCAATTCTGGTTCTTCAGAATTGCTAACTTTAGAAAATAGCTTGCACTCTGCCTTAGAACGCCAAGAATTTGAAGTTTACTATCAACCACAGGTCAATATCACCACAGGCGAAATTACCAAAATAGAAGCATTACTACGTTGGCGACACTTAGAATTAGGCTTAATCCCACCCCAAAAGTTTATTCCCCTGGCTGAAGAAACTGGATTAATTATTCCAATTGGGGAATGGGTGTTAAGAACTGCTTGTGCTCAAAATAAAGCTTGGCAAGATGCACTTAATTTACCCTCACTTTCAGTAGCTGTGAATCTTTCTGCACGCCAATTTCAGCAACCAAACTTAGTAAATATGGTGCAACAGATATTGTCAGAAACGCAATTAAACCATAAATTTTTGGAGCTAGAAATTACCGAAAGTATTGCTATGAAAAATGTTGAGTTCACTAAAAGAATTTTAAGTGAATTACACGCTCTAGGTGTTTCTATTTCCATAGACGATTTTGGTACAGGGTATTGTTCTCTCAGTTATCTGAAAAATTTTCCAATCCATTGCTTAAAAATTGATAGGTCTTTCGTGAGAGATTTATCTGATGATAATCATGATGCTGCCATCACAACTGCAATTATTGCTTTAGCACATGGATTAAAGCTTGCAGTTGTTGCCGAAGGCGTAGAAACTGAAGAACAGCGGAATTTTTTACGACTGCTAGATTGTGAACTCATGCAAGGCTATCTCTTTAGTCGCCCTTTATCGGCAGAAGACACCACGAGATTACTCAAAAAATCTAAATCCCGTCGGATTAATCCTTCATTTTTAGTAGCTTAAATAAAGTTGTCATTGGTCATTGGTCATTGGTCATTGGTCATTTGGAGTTAGATTATTACCTTCATTCCACCTTTGATATTGACCGTCCCAATTTGAGATTTTAAATTTTGGATTTTGGATTATTTCTTCAGTAAAAGTACAGCCGTGTTCAGAACAAATCTCTAAGCTGTATCTGCTTGTGGGTACAGTCAATCTAAAATCGCAAATCCGTCTTGACAAGTTTGCTCAACGGGGGGAACCCCCGCACGCAACTTTTCGCAAAATCTAAAATTGATTGACTCTTAAAAATACTCTACCCTAGCATCTAAACCATAAGAGCGTAACAGTTTAGATAAATTCTCTGCTTCTGTTCTATTCCCAAATCTACCTGCATTCACATAATCTCCTAAACCAGATTTTTCGACAACTGGATTAGCTATATATTGTCTTACTTTGTTGAGAGTATCGGCATTATGAATTGGTACTACAACTACATAGCGATTTTGATTGTTATTAGCATTAGTATTCACAGGAGAGGTATTTAAACCTAATGCTTGCCAGGTTTGTGCATCTACATTGCCAGTTGGAGCAATACCAGAATATTGCTGGAATGCATACACATAAGACCTAGTATTTTCACCATAATATCCATCAGGATTTGTATTAAAAAATCCTAATTGCAATAACCTCTGTTGCACGGCTTTCACATTATCGCCACTATCGCCAACTGTGAGGTAATTTCTAGTCTGAGGAGGAGCTTGAGAAGCTTGAGGAGCTTGATAAGCTTGTCTATTTTGCAAAACGCCACGTACTGCTTGCAAGGCTTGTGTATCAGCTACACCATCAATAGCTAATTGGTAATCTCGCTGGAATCGCAGTAGTGCATCTCTAGTCAATGGGCCAAAATTACCTGTAGGATTAGCCTGCAAGTATCCTAACTGCCGTAAACCCTCTTGTAATTCTCTAATTTGTTGCGGCGCAAGACTAGTTGTGTTGGGTATGACTGGATTAGAAGGACTACTAGTAGGAGCCAAAAGTCTGTTCCAGGTTTGTCGATTGGTAATTCCATCAGCAGGTAAACCAGCATAGCGCTGAAATGCAATCACCGCATCTTTAGTAACAGGCCCAAACTTGCCAGTCGGAGTAGCTTTAAAATAACCCAGTTGCTGCAACCTCTGTTGTAACCTAGTTACTGCTGGGCCTTGGCTACCTTCCAACAAAATGGGATATTCCCCTCCGGTGCTGGGTATATTTGAGGGTGCTTGGGAAATTTTGGTAGAGTTGCGCGAACCTTGCTGAGAGCGAGTTAAGGCTTGTTGAGTTTGCGGGCCAAAATAGCCTGTTATTGGGCCTTGAAAATAGCCTTGGCGTTGCAAACGTTGTTGTAGCTTCACAACTTCTGGGCCTCTGCTACCTAGCCGCAGATTACCACTGGTAGTATTACTAGTATTAGTAGCGATTCTACCTCGGCAGGCTTGTTGGAGCGATCGCGCAGTGCTATCACCTACAACTCCATCAGCAGGTAGTTTATTCGCCTGCTGGAATGCAATCACTGCTTGCTGAGTGATCGAACCAAACTTACCGCTAACTGGGCCACGAAAGAAACCTAATTTCTGCAAGCACTGCTGTATGTTTGTAACTTCAGCGCCATTACTTCCTACTTTCTGTACAGCTAAAGTTTGCCCAGCGATACTGAGAAGTGACAAGGTTAATGCTACAGATAAAAAACGCATCGCCAAGGTGCTAGAAAGCTTTGTCCAATTCCAGAATCTCAAATTAGCTGGAACAGGAACAATTTCTAGAGTTGCGGATGCTTCGTAGACTGCGGCGCTATGTAGATCACCAATGACTTCCATAAAATCGAGGGTTTGGTATTGGGTATTGGGTATTGAGGACTGGGGATTGGGGATTGGTAATTGGTAATTGGTAATAGAAACACCAAACGCCAAATGCCATTTTTAAGTCAGTCCATTACTTCTGTTTGGGGATATACCTAGAATGAAAATTTTGCTTTTCTAGCCCCTATTCCCTAGCCTATGCGCCCCTCTTCCCGAGTCCATGAGGAATTTTTGCTACCAGTATACTATAGGATAACTAAGACTAGAAAATAAATTCATACATCATCAAAAAAAGAGACCTGGCAAGAAAAACTTAGCCAGGTTAATCAATGGAATTACTCTATTAATTTTAATTGCGATAAATTAATTTCATTTACGATGTAGATATTTAGCAGTTGGCTTTGCGTATCTACTGGTCTTGTTGTGGCTTTTCTGGCTGTTGTACTTCTTCGTTACCTTCTAATTTTTCAGTATTACCTGCTTTCACCCAGCCTTCTTGATTAGTATCTTCCTGGCGAATTTTTTGCCACAATTTATCGTCACTTTCCTCTAAAACTATCACTTTTTGATTAAAACCAACCCCACCCACACGTTCAGCATCTTGTTTTGGTTCGGCTCGCAAACTCAAGCCTTGGTTCCAAGTAACTTTTCCTTGGTAAGCTCCTGGTGGTAATGGTTTGGGTGATTCTTCAGGTTTGGGTGTTTCTGTAGCTGCAGGAGTTGGAGTTGCAGTAGAAGTTGCTTTTGGCTGAGATTCAGTTTTGGTAGCTGTTGCTTCCGTGGCTTTGGGAGATTGGATTCGCTGTGAAGGATGATCGTTGGCAAAAATTGGTTTGGCGGGAGGTATGGCGGTTCTATTCATGAAATAGAGTGCAGTAGCAACACCAGTACCTATTAAAATAGCGATCGCCAACAGAAACCCAAGTATAAATTTAAGTAAGTTAGAAAACATATTTTATAACCTCATTACCAATCGTCAATTGTCCAGAGTCAAGGGTCAACGGTCAAGGGTAAATGAATCTAGACTCTGGACAATGCAAATTTTAGATTTTAGATTGCCGATTTTAGATTTTTTGGGTGATCCTGCAATCTAGTAGCTTAGATACCCCGCCAAGTTAGGGCAGCACAAATCCGGAGATCTAAAATTTAAAATCCTTGAGCCAAGTACTAAACGTTGTCGGGGTCAATCTATAATCCAAAATCGATTGACTCAACTATTATTGCAGCTGGCGTTAGCGTAGTTTACCGAAGGTATCGCTTAAAGGTGTTTGTTTTGATGCTAATCGCGCTCGTCCAGCCGCAGCCCATTCTTGTAGTTGCTGAATTTGTTCTACAGCAGTTCGCGCCAGAGGTATGATTTGACTGGCAGCTTCTAGAATATCGTCGTTGGTAAAGTCGCGATTTTGACTAAATCCAATATGCATCGCTTCAATTAAAGTTTGCTCAATCTCTGCTCCAGAAAAATCGGGTGTTTCATATGCTAGCCTATCGATGTCATAACTTTTCAAGTTATGGGGGCGCAGTCGGGATAAATGGACATTAAAAATTGCTTTTCTCTCTTCTTGGGTTGGTAACCCGACAAAGAAAATTTCATCAAATCGCCCTTTCCGCAACATTTCTGGTGGTAAGGACTGAATATCGTTAGCGGTGGAGACGACAAATACAGGTGAGGTTTTTTCCGCTAACCAGGTAATAAATGTTCCAAATACCCTGCTAGTGGTTCCTGCATCTCCTTTACTACCAAGCCCAGAAAAGGCTTTATCTATTTCATCAATCCACAGCACACAAGGCGCTAAAGCTTCGGCTACTTGGATCATTTGACGAGTGCGGGATTCTGATTCCCCCACCAAACCACCAAACAACCGCCCAACATCTAAGCGTAATAAAGGTAAATGCCAATGATGAGCGATCGCTTTTGCTGTTAAAGATTTCCCCGTACCTTGAATTCCCACCAACATGAGACCACGGGGATGTGGTAATCCGTACTGTCGCGCTCGTTCGGTAAATGAACCGCCCCGCCGGAATAGCCAGTCTTTGAGGTTATCCAATCCGCCAATGTCAGAAATTTGCTCGGTGGCGGGGTAAAAATCCAAAATTTGGGTTTGGCGGATAGTTTGGCGCTTTTCTTCCAAAACTAAATCCACATCTTCTGGTTGCAATTCCCCGTGCGTGGCGATCGCTTTTGCCAAAACCCGGCGAATCCTCTCCATTGATAGCCCTTGGCAAGAGCGCACCAAATCATCTATGACTTTACTAGGAAGTAAGTTACCAGTCACTTGCAGCAACCGTTCCACCTCTTTTTGAATTTCGGCGGCGGCTGGTAATGGAAATTCCACAACTGTTAGCACTTCGCTTAAATCGTCCGGAATCGCAATCCGTGGTGACAGTATGACAATATTTTTCGGTTGCGATTTTAGCAGTCTCGCCAGGTTGCGAAGCTTGCGCGCGATCGCCACATCTTCTAAAAAGCGATGGTAATCCCGTAGAATCATTACCCCTGGTGCTGAAGCTGGTAACTTTTCAATAAATTCCAAAGCTTGCAGTGGATTGCGTCGCCCAAAACCCTCATCATTGGGGTTTCCCTGGTAGCCATCCACAAAATCCCAAGTATATACAGGGCGATTACCTTGGTTGGCTGCTTCTTCTCGAATCGCAGTTTCTACCCGTTCTTCTTCGTATGTAGGAATATAAATCAAAGGATAGCGGGCGCGCAGCAGTAGTTTAAACTCTTCACGAAAGCTCATAAGTAGCTGTTAGTGTTATTAGTTCTTATCCCATTGTTAAAGGTTGTATTGTCTCTCACAACTAAAAACTAAAAACAACAACAGCTAGAAACTTAGCAAATCTTCTGCTGCAATGGGTAATAGCTTATTTTTACTGGTTTAAATATCTTTAATGAGCGCCCAAGCGCTCAAATTCAAAACAAAAAGAACTACCAATTCCAGCAACTATCACGGAAGTTGCTTTTTCAAAGCCTCTAAACCAGCCCAACGGCTATCAACTGACTTTTGCGAACTCTCAGCCGCAGTACTCAAAATACCAGGGCAATTGAGGTCACATAGCTGGCGCTGAGGTAATTCTAAACACATCTGCTCATACAACCATTCACCAGGATAAAAATAGCCATCAGGCGGTAGAGTTTCCAGCAAATCTTCAACTGCTACTTCTCGTTCTAATGGCAAGTCGTTGATTTGATTAGCTGTTACGTCTAACCAAATCACTTCCTGAGTATCAACTACCAAACGCTGATTGTATTGCTGTAAACATCGGTTACAAGTACAAGTAATAATTGCTTCTGCTTGACCAGATACTTCTAAGTAATTACCTTGATGCTGTACGCGAATTACACCACGAACAGGAGTCAAAGTGTCCAAACCAGGCAGAAAATCCTGAACTTGAATTTCCTCTGTCCGCTCCGGGGCTTTGGTGAGCTGCGGAATCAAAATTGCGTCCATAGGATTTGTGAGATATCCTCACGAAACGAAACTTAGTTTAACTACCAGCAAAATTGCTGAGATTTAGATCTTTATTTTAGCTTTTAGTGAGGTGGTCAAGGGTCAAGGGTCAAGGGTCAAAGTTCAAGGTTTTTCCCAGTACCCAGTACCCAATCCCCGATCCCCATTACCCAATCCCCTCAGGCTCGAGCGCCGGGCGAACTACAAGATGACGATGTGGTTCTTTGCCACGACTAAAGGTTTCTAAATCCGCAAATTCCTTTAAAAATGTATGAATTTGCCGCCTTTCCGCCGAACTTAGGGATTTTATTTCTACTTCTCTGCCTGTAGTTCGCACTTCTTCGGAAGCTGCTTCTGCCAATGCGCGAATTTCAGCTTCTCTTTTGACGCGGTAGCCATTCAACTCAATGGTATAAGAAGCTTGCTCTTCTTGTGGTTGGTTAATGTTCAATACTGAATTAGCTAGATATTGAATTGCATCTAGCACTGAACCATCGCTACCAATTAAAGTTCTGATTTGCTCAGGGTTGAGGTTCGTTTCATCAATTGTCAACCAGTAGTTATCTGGTTCTTCGGAGTCGCCGCCCTGAGGTTGAGCAGGTTCTAAATTACCCTCAACCTCAGCAGATACCCCAGTAAGTAGCAGCAATGTTTTTAACCATTGCTGCCCTCGCTGCATGGGACTGTTGCTCATGATCAATTTGTAGCCTTTTTCTTAGAACTTTTTGGCTCAAATGGCAATGATTTTTGCTCTGCCACTGCTGCTTCTTTTTCTTGGGTTGCTACGATTTTTTGTAATTCTTCTGGTAATGGTTCGCGGGAGAGAATGAAGGTTTGCAGAGTTTGGAAGATATTCCCAATTACCATATACATCAAAACCCCAGCCGGCAGGGGGAAGAACAAAAACATCCCAGAAAATATTACTGGAGTAATTTTGTTAACTGTATCCTGCTGTGGGTTCCCACCGCTAGAATTTTGCCCGGAGAGAATTTGGCTGACGTAGAGACTGATACCAAAGAAGATTACCATCGCCACAATATCCCAATGGATTGTGCCGTCGGGATCGGTTGCACCGACTCTACCTAAAGCATCAATGAACAGAAATCCTTTATCTGCTGCTAGTCCGGGGATGGTACCTTGTATGGTGACATCTCCAGGCTGTAAGGCTTCGATATTGCCTTCAGCGTCAATTTTAATTCTGTCTTCACCTTTGACTACTTTCCATTCAGGAGTCAATTTATTGTTTTCTGGGTGTTCTGCCAAAAGCACCTGAAATGGTTTGCCTTCAAGGGTCTGATATTGAATCTTGGTTTTTTCTCCTACCGCTAATTTATTACCTCCAGGGAGGATAGCAGTAATACGGCTGTGTTCCCCATCAGCAATGTAGATATTTTGCGGGGGAGTGGCAAAAGCTTGGGGTTGAATTCGTTCGATTTGTTCAGAGGGAAAGACTTGTAAGTTAACGCTGTAGTTGACTCCAGCAAAGGGCGAACCCCGCAAAGTGGCAAACAGCGCCAACAATACTGGCATTTGCAGCAGTAGTGGTAAACAGCCAGCCAGAGGATTGCCAAATTCTTTCTGGACATTAACCATTTCCTCTTGCTGCTTTTGCGGATCGTCTTTATAACGCTCCTTGATTTCTGCCATCCGCTTTTGCATCAGAGGCTGAACAATCCGCATCCGCCGCATATTCCGGATGGAACCAGCACTCAGGGGATAGAGCGCAAAGCGGATTATCAATGTTAAAGCAACGATCGCCAATCCATAGCTAGGAACAATCCCATAGAAAAAATCTATGATTGGCAGCATCACGTTGTTCGAGAGAAACCCGATACCAAAATCCATTATTCTGAATTCAACCTGAGGTACTGTAAACTAACTGAATCTAATTTATCTAAATCAAGATCGGTCTGCGACTATCATTCACTACGGATAGCCGCACATGATATTAACAATTGAATGTTAAAGTCAACGAGCTTTTTTAAGTGCTGAGTAAGGAAGATGATAGAGACTAAACAAGCTGAGTGATAGATTTTATCCTTGATTTCTTATGATTTAAGCCTTTTTGAGACATTGAACCCCAGAAATTCAGACTCAGCACTATGAGTTAATTAACTACTTAGCAGCAGCGCTATATTCGGGATTTTTAGCAACAACTCTTTCGTTAATATATTCATAAACTTCTCGGAAATTAGGAATAGCTCGCATTTCTAGACGGCTACCATTTCTGAGGGTTACTACCATATCTCCCCACAAGCCAATAGCACGGGGAACTTTGACGATTTTGACAATTTCTGAGTAGATTACGTCAGTGCGATCGCGTCCCATCCAACCCCCAATCACCGTAACTCGGCGATCGGTGATGCGGTAGCGTAGCCATAAAGCTCTGACAATTGCCCCAACTGTCAATGGAATGCCGATGACAGTTAGCCCAAACAGCAGGTTAAGAATTAAATCCCCAACGTGAGGGCCACCTTCATAATAAATTTCTTCACGAATGCCCATTGAGTACCTCGGCTTGTGCTAACAACTGCTCTAATTCTTGCAGAAATTGTTGGCTTACGCACTCTCGTTCTGCTGCTGTTGGTTTCACAACTACCACTAACCGCCATCCAGGTGACAATCTGGGCAACAACTGATACAAAGCTCCCGTTATTTGCCGCTTAATCCGGTTGCGGACTACTGCACGCTTGCTGACTTTTGTGCTAATGGAAATACCAAATTTTGTACTATCTAGATGCGTGGCATCAGCATCAGTTAGCTGTATAGTCTCAGGGGCAGTATCCAAAGAAGACTTTTTGGAAGCCAACGGTTTCAAGGCCCTTAATGTCAAATAAGCGCCATGTCGCCGAATTCCTTCTCGGAAAACTGCCTGGAAATCTTTTCGGGATTTTAGCCGATTCGCCTTGGGCAAAGCCACAGATGCTCTTTCGCCTAATATGCCCTAAACACTCAGACGATGACGGCCTTTTTTTCTTCTGGCGCGAATGACATTTCTGCCATCTGGTGTCCGCATTCTGGCGCGAAACCCAGAAGTCCTTTTCCTCTTACGGTTAGTACCGCCTAGCGTTCTCTGCATACAGTTCTCCTCTTAGGTGATGCTTACAAAAAATCACAATCTCTTATTTTATCACTATTACAGGTAAAAGTTAGAGATTCCGGTAAATGGTTAAGGGTCAAGGATCAAAAGTCAAGAGTCAACTGTCTTGTGTTTCCGATTACCCATTACCCATTACCAACTATCTATTGCCCAACTTAATTAATACTTACTACCCAAGAACCTAAATAACGCAACAGTGGCACATCACCAGGAGAGAGAACTTGGCAATTGAAATAGTAAACGCCACCAAAGGTAGGGTTTTTCACGTTGGATAACTCAACTTCCACCCTACTACCGGCTGGTACTGGCTCTTCAGGAAAAATTTCGATGACGCGTCCTTCCTTATCCCACTTCACTTCAGACAGGCGAACAGCTTTACCTTTGACTTTTACCTCAACCTGTTTAGGATCAAAAGTTCCTTTGTAATAATCAGGGTAAGTAATAGCAAATTGGGCCACTGCCAATTTCATTTTGTTGGCAGGAATTCTGAAGATATAACGATCCCAACCATCAGATTGTCCGCCAAAGTCTAAACGATAGGGCAGTTGATTTTCGGATTTAATGCCGCTAAATAGTGTCAATCCTGGTAAACCCTGTGCCCAGCTGACAGCTTGGAAACCTGTCAACAAGCAGCCAGTCACCGCTAAAGTAGAAAGTAAACGTCGCATAATTAAGGCTCCTCACTATCAACTAGTAAGCTTGGTTATCTAAATAACTAAAAATTTAGTATTCGTAACTAAACTTTACTACTGAATTTCTAAAAATAGACGTTAAAGAGCAATAAAAAGTGTCACAAGGTATTGGGCATGGGGCATGAGGCATTGGTAATGGGTAATCGGTAATTGGTAATTGGTAATTAGTTATTTCTCCCCAGTCCCCATTACCCCTAATCCCCACTCCCTGCGGTCGTGGGTGCCCCGAGTTCCCCAGTCACCAGTCCCCAATCCCTCACCTGGGGATCACAATTATGTTGCTGAATATGTATAAATGTAGCTGAATTGTAATGCTCTTGTTATAAAAATTGAGAGATACAAACAGCGATCGCCTGTTAAGTTGGGCTAGATTGATAAAAACACGCGTGAATCTAAGCAGTTGCCATCAAAATTTACTTTGGGCAGAATGAAGTTTTTTCTAAGTGGATGCATATTGCAATATGTCATAGAGGAATACAAAATTTTTAAATCCCTAAAATAAGCTGAAGAGACAGATGCACAATTGGGGAATCAACTTAGGATGTGCAGTATGTAATCCTATATTAATTATCTAAAATTGCTGACATCTGTGACTAGCAAGCTGAATCTTGACCTAGGCAGCGATTCAGTAGAAAAACAAAAGGTCAAGCGGCAATTTATAGAGCAGCGCAATGGCTGAAATAACCAGCCTATGAGCTATTGAGAGCGGGGAATTATTCAGCAAAAAACTACAAAATTTGCAGAGATTAGGTATTTATCTCCAGGAGATTTCATGAGAATAGCAGTAGCTAAAGAAATAGAAGTTGGTGAGCGTCGTGTAGCTTTAATTCCAGATGTTGTGGCCAAATTGGTAAAACAAGGTTTAGAAGTTTGGGTAGAAACAGGCGCGGGAGAGCGCTCATTTTTTAGTGATTCTGCCTATGAAGCAGCAGGAGCGAAAATTATTGGCGATCCCGCTACATTATGGCGCGAAGCAGATATTTTATTGAAGGTTAGTCCGCCACAAGAAAGAGAAGACGGACGTTCAGAAATTGATTTTCTCAAAGCAGGCTCTGTATTAATTAGCTTCCTGAATCCCTTAGGAAATCCGGCGATAGTAGAAAAACTGGCAAATCGCCAAGTAACAGCCTTGAGTATGGAATTGATCCCCAGAACCACCAGGGCGCAAAGCATGGATGCATTGTCCTCGCAAGCATCCCTAGCTGGCTACAAATCTGTGTTAATAGCTGCTGCTGCATTACCGAAATACTTCCCCATGCTCACCACAGCTGCAGGCACGATCGCCCCAGCGAAAATATTTATCATGGGGGCAGGTGTCGCTGGATTGCAAGCGATCGCTACTGCTAGACGCTTGGGAGCAGTGGTAGAAGCCTTTGATATCCGTCCCGCCGTGAAAGAAGAAGTGCAAAGCTTAGGCGCAAAATTCGTCGAAGTGCAACTCGAAGAAGACACTGTGGCGGCTGGTGGCTATGCCAAAGAAATCTCCGAAGCTAGCAAACAACGCACTCAAGAAGTTGTTACCGAACACGTTAAAAATGCCGATGTGGTGATTACCACAGCCCAAGTTCCCGGGAAAAAAGCCCCACTGTTAGTCACCGAAGAAATGGTGAGACAGATGAAGCCAGGTTCAGTGATTGTAGACTTAGCTGCCGAACAAGGTGGTAACTGTGCCTGTACCGATCCTGGTAAAGACATCGTGTGGAACGGGATCACCATCATCGGGCCGATCAATTTACCATCATCAATGCCCGTTCACGCCAGCCAACTGTATGCCAAAAACCTGACATCGTTGATGCAACTACTGATTAGTAAAGAGAAAGCTTTGCAGGTAGACTTTGCCGATGACATCGTTGACGCAGCTTGCGTCACCCATGCAGGCGAGATTCGCAATCAACGAGTAAGTGAAGAATTAGCAGCGTTGAAAGTTAGAGGTTAGGGATTGGGGACTGGGGACAAGGAGAAATTACCAATGCCCAATGCCCAATGCCCCATGCCCATTTAAACAAGGAGTTTTTATTTCATGTCAGAGGCATTACTTGCTGCTTTGTTTGTATTTGTGTTGGCATCTTTTATTGGGTTTGAAGTCATCAACAAAGTGCCACCTACTTTACACACTCCCTTGATGTCGGGATCAAACGCGATTTCTGGCATTGCGGTACTGGGGGCGATTGTAGCTTCTGGTGCAAGGGAAACCAGTGTGGCAGTGATTCTCGGTTTAATTGCTGTAGTACTAGCGACAGTCAACGTTGTGGGTGGCTTCCTAGTGACAGATAGAATGTTGCAAATGTTTAAGAAAAAGGAGATTAAGGCGTGAGCGATTTTCTACCAACTGGGATTCAGTTAACGTATTTAGTCGCTGCATCCTTATTTATTCTGGGGTTAAAAAAGCTAGGTTCACCTGCAACAGCTAGGAACGGTAATGTTGTCGCCGCCGTGGGGATGTTGTTGGCGATTGTCGCCACAATGTTGGATCAACACGTGTTGAACTACGAGATGATTTTGTTAGGCTTGGCGATTGGATCGGGTTTAGGTGCGATCGCAGCTTATAAAGTGCAAATGACGGAAATGCCCCAAATGGTGGGCTTACTCAACGGTTTGGGTGGTGCAGCTTCCGCATTAGTTGCTGTCGCTGAATTCTGGCGTTTATTGGATTCAGGCGCACCCATACCTCTGGATGTCAACATTTCCATGCTGCTGGATGTGTTAATCGGTGGTGTTACCTTCACAGGTAGTTTTCTCGCCTTCGCCAAATTGCAAGGTTTAATAAGCGGTTCCCCGATTACATTTCCTTTCCAGCAACCATTTAACCTATTACTGCTGGGTGCTTATATAGTCGGTAGTGCCTACTTAATCGTCACACCAGATAGCCTACCTATATTCTTAGCAGTAGTTGCTGTTTCTCTAATACTCGGTGTTATGTTCGTCATCCCCATTGGTGGGGGCGATATGCCTGTAGTAATTTCGCTGTTGAACTCCTTATCTGGTGTAGCAGCATCCGCCGCAGGTTTCGTGGTGATGAACAATATGTTAATCATCGCTGGGGCGTTGGTGGGAGCATCAGGACTGATCCTCACCGAGATTATGTGTAAAGCCATGAACCGTTCTCTGTTCAGTGTGCTGTTCAGTGCTTTTGGTACAGGCAGTGCGGCTGGTGGTGCGGCGGCTGGTGGTGCAATTGATCAAACCGTTCGCAGCATCGATCCCGAAGAAGGCGCGATGATGTTGGGTTATGCCCGTTCTGTAGTAATTGTGCCTGGTTATGGGATGGCGGTTGCTCAAGCACAACATAGCGTGCGGGAGTTGGCTGATCAACTAGAACGCATGGGTGTTGATGTGAAATATGCCATTCACCCTGTAGCGGGAAGAATGCCAGGACACATGAACGTGTTGTTGGCTGAGGCGAATGTGGCTTATACCCAGTTGTATGACATGGATGATATTAATCCCCAGTTTGAACAAGCGGATGTAGCTTTAGTAATTGGGGCTAATGATGTAGTCAATCCGGCGGCGCGTACTGATGTAAATAGTCCAATTTATGGAATGCCAATTTTGGAAGTAGATCGGGCGAAGCAGACAATTGTGATTAAACGCGGGATGAGTACAGGTTTTGCCGGTGTAGATAATGAGTTGTTCTACAAAGATAAAACCACAATGCTCTTTGGTAGCGCGAAGGATATGGTGTCGAAGTTGGTTTCTGAAGTGAAGCAGCTTTAACGAACCGCAAAGACGCGAAGGGCGCGAAGTAAAACAAGAAATAAAGAGTTGGCTTGCCTTGGAAGTGTAATGCTTCTGAGGCAAGTTTTTTGTTGGTGTATGAAGGCAAATATTACGGGTAGTGGTTTACAGAGATTAACAACGCTTTAGATATGCTGCCACAGTCTAACTGTACAATCCTTACTACCACTAACAATAGTTTTACCATCAGGACTAAAAGCTACTGATGTGATTGCGCTAGTGTGTCCAGAAAGAACGGAAATAGCAGATTGACTTTTTAATTGCCAAATTTGGATTTTACAGTCATCACTTCCACTGACAATTATCTCACCATCAGGACTAAAAGCTACTGAGTTCACTGAGGCTGAGTGCTGTCCAAGCGTACAATTTTCTCTTCCTGTCTTTGCATTCCAAAGTTTGATGCTATAGTCATCACTACCACTAACCAGCATTTGACTATCTGGGCTAAATGCTAGTGAGCGAACAGGCAATGAACTGGCTTGTATACTGCGAATTTCTCTTTTTGTTCTCAAATTCCAAAATTTAATAACTCCGTGTCCATCACCACTCACAAGAATTTCCCCATCTGGAGAAATCACTAGACATCTGACTTCACTAGAATGTCCAGTAAGTTTACCAAGTTCTAACCGTTCTTCTTTAGCATCCCATAGTTGAATAGTCTTATCTCCACCACCACTAGCAACAATTTTACTATCCGGGGTAAAAGCTATTGCTCTAACTCTATGAAGACCATTCCATAGGTGTTCACCAAGGTCTTTGACTTGCTTTGTATTTACATTCCATAATTTAACAAAATTTTGATCTATATCTTCAATCATGGCACTAGCAATAAATTCTCCAGTCGGATTGATAACGAGTGGAGCAGGATAACCACTAGAACTTCTCTTTTCACTTGAGAATTCATTAACTATTCGTTTTTCATTCAAATTCCAGACAAGAATTATATTATGTTGTCGAATAGCAATGCAATTATCATTGGGGAAAAAGGCAACTGAACTAATTTCACCTGTAAATCTATAAGTAGATACATCCCATGAATTATCCCTTTGTTCGACTAATACTTGTTGTTGTGTATATGTCTGCTTAATACCTAAAATATATGGCTTTAGGGTTTGGCATTCGTAAGGATTCAGGTCTAAAATTGAGGAACTAGAGAAGGGCGAGACTGAGAATTAATAGAGTCAGCAATTAGTGCTTGTACAAAAAAATCAATAACAGACAGACTTTGACGACGACAGGTTTGAACCACCGTCAACAAATTGGCAGTATGTTGAAACCGCTCCATCGAACGGGAACCACCACTAACTTTACGTTTTGTCACAGCCAAACGCAGCGATCGCTCGGCTTGATTGTTATCAGGAGGAACTTCAGGGTTGTCAAGGAAATACCACCATTGGGAGGCTTTATCGCGCAAGGAACGTAAAAGGTTTCCTGCTGTAGCTCCGGCTAAGTTAATCCAGTCATCAAGTGTTTGTTGCAATTTAGATTTGAATTGATTGACCCAATCGTTATAACTGGCGCAGTCAAGAGTCTCAAACCATTGGGCATAATTTCCAAAAGCTTCATCAATTAAATCCACAAATGCTTCACCAATAGCTTGGTTGTGAAGACCTGGAAGTTGAATTAGTTTTTTGAAGTGACGGCGTAGATGAGCCAAACATTTCTGCTGCTCAGGCACCGCATAGCCATTGTAAACACTAAAATCATCGCTGCTGATTACCCCTGTATATTTAGCCCCTAAAATGGCTTCTAGTTCTGCTCTGGAACGAGTGTCAGCAGCAGTAAACAGGCAAAACTCAGAATTGGCAACTACCCACAACCATTCTTTAACTCCCTTGACAGACCAAGGTGTTTCATCCACATGAATGTTAGGTTGTGTCTGTTTTACCCAATTACTTAACTCAGTAATGCTTGGTTGAATCGCTGTTTGAATTCGTTCATTTGTGGTGACTAAAGTTCCCAGCCCAATTTCAATTTGACCTAACTCCCACAACATTTCTTGCTGTTTTTCATAGGGCATATGTGCATAATTATTTGCCCATCCTAAAAATGCCTGTAAAGAAATCCCTAAATCCTGTCCTGGGATGATATCTTGTGACCAGGAGGCTGTTTGTATATTGCCACAGTACTCACACTGGCACGTATGGCGTTGATACTCAACTATTTCAATGGGACGCTCCACTAGTTGCGCTACAGACTGTTTTTCTACTTTTACTGCCACAGCCGCAAACGCTTTTTGACCACAACAGACACAATCACTTGGACGTAAGATTTCACAACGATCTACTCTACCAAAACCCTTACGGGTCTTACCTTGATGCCCTGGTTGCCCACCTGGCTTTCTTTTGGGATGATTTGATTCTTCTTGCGGTGCTGCTTTTTTTGTTTTCACTCTTTTTGAGGATGTCCCCTGATGGCGGCTTAGATGAGGTTTTGCTGTCTAAATCTCTGCTGACTTTTAAACGTTCTATTTCTTGCTGTAGTTCTAATACTGTTTTCTGTAATTCACCTATTACCTTGCTCTGCTCAATGATTATCTCTACCAGTTCTTGTTTCGATAACTGGTTCAAGCTTTCCCGGTCTAAATCTTGAGGCAGGTTTTGGTTCATATCTGTGATACTCCTCCTCAAGCGATCCCTTTGTCAATACTCTGCCACCTGAATCCTTACGTTAGTCTGCCACCAGCATAATCCAAATATGCAAATTTGCAAGCTGAATAAATTGGTAAGTTTTCTGTCTGAACACGACAAGTAAAAGTCCATTCTGAAATTTCGCTATACGTTGTCCCTTTAGGCCATTTCTCGTCAACAGCAATTTGTGTATAGATGTTGTTCAGCCGCTTTCTTTTTTCTGCTCCATCAACTTCTAAAAAGAAGCCATGCTCTCCCTGAGTGGATAGCTTCTTATACATACTCGCTAAAAAAACTGTCTTGCCAGATCCAGATGGGCCTAGCATAATTATTGTGTAAGTATTCAAGATTTTCTCCAGTTAGATAAGTACTTGTGATTTCATGACAAGACTATCTAGAAGCTTTACCAAACTGCTAAATCCAGATATTATTGCCAACCATCAACAATTTTCGATCATATAATGTTAAAATGCCTCAGTAATTATCCTTAGCCAAAAGTACAGGAAACCCTTAGTAAGGCTTATCTGAGCAGAAACAATTTATCCTCTAAATAATCTCTTCGTGTATTGATTTTTACTTTATAAATCAAAAGCGATCGCCCTTTCTCTCTTCCTTTGCGTGAAATAAAAAAGCGATCGCTTTTTTCTCAATATCTAACTAAATCACGTCTTTGGACTTGTACTAAAATGGAATCCATTCCAATTTATCAATCCATTCTTCGGCTTCAGTAGCTTCCCAAACAAACACAAGTTCTTGCGCTATCCTTCCTATTGGTGTGCGAGGACGTAACCACAGTAAACCCCAAATATGTTCACCTTTAGCCCAATGTGTTTCTAAATGTCCTGGCATACTAGCACGATTATCTGTTACCAAAATTCTTTGAGATAATTTCAGATAAAGCAAAACATCAGGATCTAAAGTACCTGTTGCTGGTGCATTGTCTTCACCCACACGCACAATATCTATCTCAGGATTCAACCTTAAAACCGCTAACTTTAAACGTGGAGGCAAATTCTCATCTAATAAAAAACGTACCTTCACAACTGATTTACCTGCTGTTCAGATTTTGTAAGTTTCAATTTTCTTAAGCGTTCTGCTAAAGGTGAGGGATGAGCAATTGATTTTTGATAACGTTCTTCTCTCCACTTTGCCAAGCGTGAAATATAGGTATCAATTTCAGTGCGATTATGTAAATAATAAGTAATAGTCGCGTAAATTTGCTCTAAGCTGATATCAGGTAAGTTCGCAGCTATTTCTTCTGGTGTATATCCTTCTAAATAGTAATCAATTACATTGTCTATACCAACGCGGTGTCCTTTGAGGCGAATATCATCAGATGAGAGAAAGTCAAAATAATCTTCTAATTGCATGACTCTACCTTCAATAAAAAGGTTTATTTTGTTGATTATTTTAGCTTAATTAAGTGATTTGAACCTTTTATATGAGCCTCTTCGTGAAATAACAACGACAAGAATTTGTCACTTAGAGGAAAAGACCGTGAAACATAAAGTTCCACGGCTGTAAGTGTGTGTGAGGAGCTTAACTACAGATCATCATAAAGTAGGCGATCGCAAATAATACGCTCGTAACAGTTTTGGTAACAGAATTTTTACGGATGACCAATTTTTACTGTCAGTAGACCGAAAAGTTTGGCGATCGCTAAAAAATAGTAGTCTGTGATACCGTTTTTGGAGAAAAGTGCAAAAGCTGAAAGACTTGAATAAATGATAACTTTAGCTTATTAAAATCCTCCAAATACCAAGCAACTAACATCAGCCAGACGGTAAATAAACTTCGCAGGCTACCCCATAGTTGCGGTCTACTGCTTGGCGTAAAAATTCAAGCATTTGTTTGAGAGTAAATAAGTGAGAAAAAACTTGTCTAGTACTTCTTTTTAAACGACTGAGATAATGCCATACTAAATAAATCCAAATATTAATAATTAAAAAAGCTAGACCAACAAACAGAAGCCGAATAATGGGATTTTTGATAGTAGTTTTAATCCGGCATTGATTTTTCATCCGATAGCTGCTTTCAATTCCGAAACGAAGACGATAGTCGTATAGTTAAACGGCTCCACCTGCTGTATTTCCTCCATCAAGCAATAAACAACTTCCCGTTGCATATTGAGAATGAGCTAAAAAGTAAGCAGCTTCAGCCACTTCTTGTGCTGTAGCAAAACGTTTTAGAGGAACAACACTTTCCCATTGCGCTCGTTCGGCTTCATCTACTTCAGCAATCATCGGTGTTGTTACAACACCAGGACAAAGTACATTTACTCGTACACCTTCGTGAGAATGGTCTAAAGCCATCGCTTTAGTAAGTAACACAACTCCACCTTTAGAAGCACAATAGGCAGCGATATTACGTCCTCCTGTAACACCTAAATCCGAAGCCACATTCACAATCGACCCTGACTTTCGAGGTAGCATATGACGTAATGCTGCTTGATTAACTAAAAATGTACCTTTGAGATTGATATCAATTATGCGATCCCAAGCTGCTTCATCAGTATCCAAGATAGTTCCTGAATGAAGAACCCCCGCTGCATTGATAACCACGTCGATTGTCCCCCATTGAGAAATCGCATGTTCCATCAATTTCTCAACTTCCTCTGCAATAGAAACATTGGTAGGGATAATTGAACAATCGCCCCCAAATTCTTTGATTTCTTGCTGCACTTTTATCAGTGCCTCTAATCGCCTTGCCGCGATGGTTACTTGATAACCTTTCTGTGCAAATAAAATTGCAGTTGCTCTACCAATCCCAGAATTCCCACCTGTAATAATTACGCCTGCCATAAGCTACTTATTAATAAAAAATTTCATACTCAAAAAATAGACTTTTGAAATTTGCCACCGCAGGCAACGTGTAAGATTGATTCAAAAAAAATTTTGCGATTACGTAAGCTGCTTTATCCTCTTCCATTTTTGGGGCAACCCAATCAGCTTCATCTTTCATTACTTCATCTTTCATTAATATATGTGCATTGCCCATAACCACACCTAAACCAGTATAGCGAATTATTTCTAAGTCGCACTATTTGTACTAACGCTTCCCCTGCTACTTGCAATTTTTCTGAGGTATCTAAATCAATAAGCGATGAATCTCAACCATATTTAGCTTATTGCTTATAATTTTTTTGCTCATAAATGCTTTATGCGATAGTATGAGTAAATAAAAAGCAAACATCTGCTAGTAAGATTAATAAAATGAATAGTTAATTTACAAAAATAATTTTTTCTTTAAATTAATTATACAAAATTCACAAAACTTTTCAGAATAGATAGATAGAAATAACATAATTGACAAAATATTCTAAATTATTAGATAATAATCAAACATAGAAATAAATAATTATCTTACAATTTTAAGATAGTTTTTTGGTAAGAGTTCAGTCACTTTGATGCTAGTCTGAGAGCGACTTTCAGATTTAAATATATTTAATCGCAATAAACTGCGAAATAATAGGCATTTTATTATTGTTGTTGAGAATTACAGAAATCACTTCTAACGCTTATTTTGTAAAGCTTTTAGCGATTTTTTAGATGACCTTAATCCTTCCGTTTTTGGAGCATCAGTGATGGTGATTTTAACAGCAAAATCTTTTCTTAGCCAACAAGAATTTGACAACTATTTTAATTTTTCTGTGCTAGATAAAACAGTAGAAATATCTTGCCGTTTAGCGTATGAACGTCCCGATGTTTTTTACTTATTTATGCAGCGATATACTTATTTTAATGGAGTCGCTGGTTCATGTGTTGCAAGATTAGCAAGTTCAATTGGTTTATCGCGTGAATTTTTTCGAGAACCAAATTGTTCAATTGACGATGAAGCAGACCGAGGAATGGAGGTTGCTGCAAAAGTTTTAGAGGCTGCTATTGAGGAACATTCTGATAAACATCAAAAATATTTTGCACATCGCACTTTAGCACAAGCAACTCTAAAAGCTATTGGTAGCTATGCTTGTTTGAATGCACAACAAAGGAATGAATTTGCTAAAACGCCTGATTGGCTAGCAACCTTAATCAATCAGTTTGTAGAAGGATACCAAGGAATTCCAGGTAATATTGAGGCGCTAATAAAATCTATAGGTTTCCACATCGCCTCGGAAATACTTGCTCACCGTGAATACTCAATTATTGATAAAATTGTACGTCAGGAAAATTCGGGATTAGCATTTGATAAATACTTAAAAGATACCAATGGGAAAATAGATTTTTCTAGTAAAAAAATTAGTTCTTGGTATTGGGTTGTTATTCATGGTAATTATAACAATTATGGTGTTGACAAAAAACATGCAGATGCTGCTTTAGAAGCTTTGAACTTAGCAATAAGATATTTGAGCCATATTCAAATAGATGTTCAAGAGCTTGCATTTATTGGCTTCCGTGACTTTGTAAATATTCAACAAAATTTCTTTCAAAAAGCACAACAAGAATGTTTGGAATTTTGTTTTAATAGCAAATACAGATAAGATTGCGATTAATATTGCAGCAAGAGACTATTATCCTGAAATTTAAGGATATTGATGAGGTAATTGAGCGGGCAAATAACACCATGTATGGACTCGCCGCCGCCGTGTGGACTCAGGATATTACTAAAGCCCATGCGATCGCAAATAATGTGCGTGCTGGTACTGTGTGGGTAAACTGCTACGACGTATTTGACGCTGCTGCACCTTTTGGTGGCTTTAAGCAGTCAGGTATTGGTCGAGAATTAGGTGAGTATGGCTTGCAACAATACACCGAAATTAAAACAGTGACAATCAAACTGTAAGCTGAAACCGCGTGAAGTTAAACCAACAAAGCCTGCGATCGCAGGCTTTGTTTTTCAGTTATTTGATGGTTGAAATGCACATAGGGTATATCAGCGTAAATCACCTCTGCCAGGGTTTTTGGTGCGTTAAGGCTGATGGCGAACATACCCTTAAATTTCAAAATTACGAATTACGAATTACGAATTACAAATTATTTTTACACTTTCAAAAACCAGCGTTGGCGATACATAATTACCGCAACTACCCACCAAAATAAAACGGTGACAAGGGCAAATAATAGTGAACCGTTGAAAGTTCCAGCCCAGGAAGCGAACACATTTTGGTAAATCCAATCGTAGGTAGTGGGAGCATTATCACCAGTACCGATGTTGGTTCTCACGAAGATTTTAATCAGTAAGACTGAAGCAACGAAAAGCGCGATCGCATTTAGTCCCATAATCTCAAATGGTTTACTCCAGCGACGTATCTGCCTAACTTCGATGAGTTCGTAACAAGTGGCTAACAAAAGCAACGCCCAACCGCTAGTAAAGACAACATAGGAACTCGTCCAAATTTTTTTGTTGATGGGAAATGTCCATCCCCACGCCCAACCTACAATTAAGCAACCAATACCAAATAAAGCTAAACCAATACTTATACGTGATTGTACTGTTTGAGAACGTATCCAATTACCTGCAAAGTAGCCAGCTAATACGCTAACAATTGCAGGAATAGTACTAAAAATTCCCTCTGGATCGCCCATGAAGTTAAAGCCATCACCCTTGTACAGATGTGCTTTCGGTATAATTAAGCGGTCAATATATGCGCCAAGGTTACCTTCCCTGGTGAGAACGCCAGCACCATAACCGGGTACGGGTACATACATCATCGCCAGCCAATAGCCAATGAGTATGGCGGCGGCGAATATCCATTGAGCCTTACGCGGTAACTTCAGGACTATTAAGGAAGCAAATAGATAAGCCAAACCGATGCGTTGCAACACTCCCATCAACCGGATGCTACTGAAATCAAAAGTCCAAATACCCTTATTCCAAAAGCCGTTGAGCAATAAACCCAAAGCGAAGAGAATTGCCGCACGGCGCAAAATCCGCCAGTAAACTGCCGATTGTGGTTTGTCGCCTTCGGTGTATTTTGACAGCGAGAAAGTCATCGCCACACCAATAATGAATAAGAAGAAGGGAAACACCAAATCCGTTGGTGTGCAGCCATTCCATGCAGCATGGTCTAAGGGAGGATATTTATCATCAGCAACTCCCGCCATATTGACGAGAATCATTCCGGCGATAGTAATGCCACGAAAAACATCTAGTGAGGTCAGGCGCATAAACAGAAATTTGTCTTTAGAGATCTAACATTACTCCTGCTAGTGCTGACGAGCAAGGAAAATATCTAGACAAACACAGAAGTTAAAATTTTTTAAACTCAAATTCAGCTATGCCGGGATTTTTGCACAGATAAAGCTACGCTGATTTTGTCATCCAGGTAAAAGTTGCGATCGCATCACATTTTCCACTCCACCAAGAACTCTCAGGCAAACATTGAGCGTCAAGCCAAAATCAGAATATGTTTGCTAGAGTCTAGCTCCCATAAGGCTTTTAAGGAAATATCTAGCAGTACTCCAGTTACAAAACTAAACAAAATTCTCTGCAATCAATTAGAATCCCTAATAGTGTTTGAAACTTGAGTATTAATTTTTTTTAAGACTATGCCAGTTAAAGTTGGAGATACTGCTCCTGATTTCAGCTTACCTGCTCAAAATGGTGAAACCGTTAACCTGAGAGATTTTCGCGGTAAAAGTGCTGTTGTGCTGTACTTTTATCCCAAGGATGATACACCGGGATGTACGGCTGAATCTTGTGCTTTTCGCGATCGCTATGAAGTGTTTAAAAATGCTGGCGCTGAGGTGATTGGCGTGAGTGGGGATTCTAATCAATCACACCAGCAATTTGCTGCCAAGTACAATTTACCGTTTATTCTACTGAGTGACAAAGGCGACAAAGTTCGTAAGGAATATGGTGCAACAGCCGCCTTTGGTTTATTACCTGGACGAGTCACCTATGTAATTGACCAACAGGGAGTTGTGCAATATGTTTTTGATTCGATGTTTAACTTTCAAGGCCATGTTGACGAGGCTTTGAAAAAGCTGCAGCAACTGCAAGCTGTCTAAGCGACTTCAAAAAATCAATTATTCAGCTTGAAGTTTTTGACTGTTGACTGTTGACTGTTGACTGTTGACTGTTGACTGTTGACTGTTGACTGTTGACGGTTAACTGTTGACGGTTAACTGTGAACTGTCAGCAGTCAACCGTCAACAATTCTTAAAAAGAGAGAAGGACAAGGGGAAACACTCCCTTGTCCTTCTTATATTGCTTGTCTTGTTATCCTCCGTGCCTGACGTTGCTGTTATATTTCTTAGTAACCAATCCCCGGTTGCTCATTTAGCCAAAAACGGTTTTTCGGAAATGACAAAATTAGCATTAGCTGTCTTGCCATTTTTACCATTGCTATGACCGTTGGTATGGCCGTTATTATGACGTGGTTGAATTACACCGTAACCACCGTGGTTACGTTCATAAATGACGTTAATTTCACCTGTTTCAGAATTGAGGAACATATAAAAGTCATGTCCTACCAGTTGGAGTTGTTCCAACGCTTCTGTAACAGTCATTGGCGGCATTGAGAAGTACTTGGTGCGGACAATCTCATTGGGTAATTCTGGAGTGCGATCGCCAATTAAATCTGCAACTACTGGTTGGGGAACTACTAACTCATTAGTAGGTTGACTCTGAGTTTTCTTATCATGTCGTCTTTCTTTATACTTACGCAGTTGACGAGCAATTTTATCTGCTACCAAGTCAATACTGGCATATAGATTCTCGCTGCTTTCCTCGGCACGGATGACGTTACCATTGGCATAAATAGTCACTTCAGCCGCCTGTCTGGGGTTAATTCGGGGATTGCGAGCTACGCTTAAATGCACATCCACTTCATTGGTGATGTTCTGAAAGTGACTAACTGCTTTTTCGATTTTTTGATGCACATATTCCCGAATCGCATCGGTAATTTCAATATTTTTGCCGTGGATGACAAGCTTCATGTAAACTCTCCCGCTCAAATATTTAATATGAATTGGTTTGGTTTTGTAACGAAATTGCGGTAAGGTCTATCACTGCCGCCAATACAATATTTGAAGTTTTTTATGTACTACCGTTACGCCTACCATCATCATTGTTGTATCTTCGTTTATGATTGCGCGTTCCACTTAATGATTTTCTCTATCTCTGCATCGGTTGATAACTGGTTGTCAGGCAATTAGTTAACCAAAGCGAGATACCTGTATTGAGGTAGTCTGAGCAGCTTATCCTTTACCTGCTGGGAATTTTGGAACAATCTTTACATAAATAGAAGTAGTTGTTCCGCTAATATTACAGGTAGTTTGCTCACGTGGGATAGAGAATATTTGTGTTGTCGATGCAAACAATTTATTTAGACGTCATCAGCCAGTGCATTTCTTCTTCTTGTGTTGGCGTGATGCTTATTGCAGAAGATTCCTCCTAGAACCATTCGAGGTTATATATTCAAACTAGCACTTTGTATTTTCTAAAGCCAATTCCCTTGATGTTCCTTTAAAATCCTTTGCATAGCTTGACAATTGTTGACTCAAACCAGTCTACTTGCAATATATTTCGTTCCAAAACCAGTTGATTTTTGCTCTAATCCGTAGTAAGCAAATGCATCATCATCGTTGTTTGTTATATAACCAGGGATTACTGCCTTATATTGAGGCGCTAGAATGGCAACGTTCGCTGATGAGCGATCGCATCCAAAATCCTCAGCTCGATGACGTGCTAATTTTGCTAGAGCATCCTCCTGTCTATACTTTGGGACAAGGAGCTAAATTAGATTTTCTCAAATTTGACCCTGAGCAAACTAAATTTGAAGTCCATAGAATTGAACGTGGCGGCGAAGTTACTTACCATTGTCCGGGTCAACTCGTAGGGTATCCAATTTTAAATCTGCAACGCCATCAAAAAGACTTGCATTGGTACTTGCGCCAACTAGAAGAAGTTTTAATTCGGGTACTAGCCGTTTACAATTTGCAAGGCGAACGAATTCCCGGTTTTACAGGTGTTTGGGTAGAAGGACGTAAAATTGCAGCGATTGGTATTAAAGTCAGCCGTTGGATTACAATGCACGGCTTTGCTTTTAACGTCTGTCCTGAGATGACAGGCTTTAGTCAAATTGTCCCCTGCGGTATAGCCGATAAACCTGTAGCCAGTCTAGCTGCATGGATTCCTGACATTACCTGCGAACAAGTACGTCCCCAGATAGCAAAGTCCTTTGCGGAAGTTTTTGCAGTGGAATTGGTTGAGTCCGTAGACAAGGAATTATTTTCAGTATCCTGACTTTCATATCTTGGTCTCTTTAACAAGCACGAATAATAATATCATTGATGATATATATCATGTATGATAAGTTATTGGCATGTGCTGGAATGTTGAATTACATCCTTTATTTGCACAGGAATTCTTAGAGTTTGACGAAGCGGTGCAGGATGGTTTATTAGCCGAAATAGTCTTGTTGGAAAAGTATGGGCCTCTGCTAGGTAGACCCCATGTAGACACACTTAAAGCTTCTAAACACGCAAATATGAAAGAGTTGCGATTTACAGCAGATAATGGTGTGTGGCGCGCGGCCTTTGCCTTCGATCCGCACGCAACGTCAAGCCATTGTACTGGTCGCTGGCGATAAATCTGGGACGAGTGAAAAACGATTTTACAAGCAACTGATCAAAAAGGCCGATGAACGCTTTGACAATCATTTGACCCAGTTACAAGAGGAAGAACAATGACTAAAGGGAAAATCTTACAAAGTATATGGGATAATTTGCCAGAAGACCGTAAGGAGCGCATACAGGCGCGGGCGGAAGAAATAGAAGTAGAATATCTCACCTTGCAGGAGCTACGAAAAGCAGCAGGACTAACACAAGCGGAAATTTCTAAAAACTTAGAAATGCCACAGTCGAACGTGTCACGTCTGGAAAGAGAATCGGATATGTTACTTTCCACTCTCCAAAACTATATTGCCGCGATGGGCGGCAGTCTCATTATTACCGTTGAGCTTCCAAATAAGCCACCTGTTCGCCTCAATATGCTAAGTGACCTTGTAGACAGCTAACTATTTCCTGTTAACTCCCATCCTACGAGTACTCCTGGGGAAAATTCGCAGAGTAGGTGCTATGCATCTACATCCCTAAGCCCCACCTGGGCAATACTCACATATTTGTGTTTTAGTGGTTATTGCTAGAGAATTATTAATTTTCTAAGAATAATGGAGGATGACGATATGAGGATTGCTATGATTTCAGTCTAAGGCTCAATGTCCAAGTTAGAATATGATTGTTTATCAACAAAATATACTAACTTTTCGCTTTATTCTACTCTAAATTTAGCGTGTGAATTATCCAGGAAATGTAAATATATATGCCCCGGCTATCACTTCTTTGGAAGAACGGGACTGGAAAGCAATGACAGAATTGTTTGACAGGGAAGATAGTGAAGAAATTGAAGCGGATATTATGAAAAGCTTGCTCTTCATGATACCTGAACCTTGTTGGGGAGACGATCCTTTTGACTTTCTACGTGAATATCTTTAAGTATTACTGAGTACTGAAATAATTAAGAAAAATTAAATTAAAATCTATTTTTACGGTATGCGATCGCTGCAACACAGCACTGGTTATTTTAATTCTTAATCGAGTATTGAGTTATGATAAATAAAATCAAAAAATCCCAGCATTTCTTTACGATTTATTTTTAGCTGGCGGTTTATTACTCAGTAATTTACAGCTTACCTGCATTGAGACGGCTGAGGAAAGTACGCAGGCGATCGCTTTGGGGATGAGTCAAAACTTCATGGGCTACACCTTGTTCTACTACCAGCCCTTGATCGAGAAATACCACCCGATGGGCTACTTCTTTCGCAAATTGCATTTCGTGGGTAACAACCACCATTGTCATGCCTTCTGCGGCTAATTGTTGCATGACTTGCAAAACTTCCCCGACCAACTCTGGATCTAAAGCACTGGTAGGTTCATCAAATAGCATAATCTGAGGATTCATACATAAACTGCGGGCGATGGCTACTCGTTGTTTTTGTCCCCCAGATAGTTGCTCAGGATAGGCAGATGCTTTATCAAAAAGACCGACTTTTTCCAGATACAATCCTGCTAATTGGGTGCTTTCTTTTGGTGTTTTCCCTAAAACTTTGCGGGGGGAGAGTGTCAAATTCTCCAGTACACTGAGATGAGGAAATAGGTTAAATTGCTGGAAAACCATCCCTACTTGGGTTCTGAGTTCTCGCAATTGAATATAGCTAATTTCAGGCTGAGATAAGTCGATACCGTTAACGACTAAACGCCCATGATTTATACTTTCTAAACGATTGAAACATCGTAGTAAAGTGCTTTTACCACAGCCAGAAGAACCAATCACCGCAACCACTTCTCCCCGGTTAATTTCGCCGGAGATTCCTTTGAGAACTTTTAGTGAACCAAAGCTTTTTTCGATATTTTCAAAAATAATTGCAGGTGTGGAATTATTCATAAAAGTTAAAGGTAAAGAGTCAAAAGTCGCAGAGAGGCGATTAATCGCGTCTGTCATCAAAATTCAAGGAAAATAAATATGGCTGGATTTGCTTGGTTACGTTGGCTAAACTCTTTTGTGGCTACAGCTTTAAGTTTATTGTTACTTGTAGGCTGTAGTGTTAATCCTAGTGTAGGAAAAACTCTGCGGATAGCTAATGAACCAGCATTTCCACCTTTTGAGTTTCTGGGAACTGGCGGTAAATCGCAAGGTTTTTCTATTGATTTGATGAATGCGATCGCAACTGCGGCTAATTTTAAAATTAATTTTCAGAGCATACCTTTTGATGGCATTATCCCCGCTTTGCAAGCCAAAACGGTAGATGCGGCGATTAGTTCAATTACGATTACTGAGGAAAGAGCAAAAACTGTTTCCTTTTCCCGTCCTTATTTTAAAGCTGGGTTAGCGATCGCTATTCGCACCGACAATCAAGATATTACTAATTTTGATAGTCTCAAAGATCAAAGAATTGCTGTACAAATCGGCACTACAGGCGCAAAAAAAGCTGAGGATATTCCCGGAGCAAAAATTCGCAGTTTTGATTCTGCACCTCTAGCCCTGCAAGAGTTAGCGAATGGTAACGTTGATGCAGTAATTAACGATGCCCCAGTTACTTTATACGCCATTAACACAGGAAATCTTAAGGGGCTGAAAGTAGTAGAGCAATTGCTCACAGAAGAATATTACGGCATTGCCACACCAAAAAACTCACCCAATCTGGCATTAATCAACGATGGGATTGATAAAATTCTGAAAAATGGCATTTATGCCCAAATTTACCGAAAATGGTTTAAAGCTGAACCCCCAACCTTACCAGCTACAACAAACTTTAAAAACCAAAATAATGCAACATCAGGAATATTTGCCTCATTTAATGTGATTTTGCAGGCTTTGCCCACTCTTTTACAAGGAGTCTTGGTAACACTGCAACTGACAATACTTTCTGTAGTGCTGGGTTTAGTAGGTGGTTCCCTGATTGGTATTGTCCGCCTTTCCCGGATTAAGCCTGTGCGTTGGCTAGCAAGGGCCTATGTGGATTTCTTTCGCGGAACTCCCTTACTCGTGCAGATTTTTATGATTTATTTTGGCATACCTGCGATCGCGCAAGAATTGGGTCTTACTTTCTCATTTGATCGCTTAGTCGCTGGAGTAGTTGCATTAACATTAAATAGCGCCGCCTACATTGCAGAAATTGTCCGCGCGGGAATTCAATCAATTGAACCAGGACAAGCCGAAGCCGCACAATCTCTCGGATTGAGTGCGGTACAAACCATGCGCTATGTAATTTTTCCTCAAGCTTTGCGGCGGATGATTCCACCTTTAGGTAATGAATTTATTAGTTTATTGAAAGATACTAGTTTAGTTGCAGTTATTGGTTTTGAGGAATTATTCCGTAAAGGACAATTGATTGTTGCAAATAACTATCGCGCCTTTGAAATTTATATAGCTGTTGCTATTGTTTATCTATGCTTAACGCTGCTTTCCTCCCAAGCATTTAGTCGTTTAGAAGCATGGATGAATCCGGTGAAACGCTAATAATTACTAATTCGTAATTCGTAATTCGTAGTTCCTAATTACAAGATAAATTATACTAATTCCAATAAACACCGAGCAATAATCAGCGTTCATCGGCGTTTATCTGCGGTTAAATATCCGTATTTTCTAACTACTCAACTGCGCCGAGAATTTTTAAAGTTGCTTTTTGGGTAGTAGTTAAACCTGTGATACCTTGAATGTTCATTCCTTCATAAGGACGAGGCGATCGCAAAATTTGCAAGCATTCCCCTGTAGCGATATCCCATAGGCGAATTGTCTCATCTTGGGAACCACTGGCTAAAATTGGTCTATGAGGATGAAATGCGATCGCCCAAATCCAATTACTATGTCCTCGCAGTGTTTTTAAACATTCGCCTGTCTGAGTATCCCAAAGCTTGACAGTTTGGTCGTGGCTGACACTAGCAATCATCTCCCCATTGGGACTAAACTTCACATCGGTAACGTTAGCTTCATGTCCCTGGGATGTTTGCCAACTGTTCCCTGTGCTAAGATCCCAAAACTTAATTTTGTATTCTTTATCCCCAGTCACTAAAATTTGACTATTGGGACTGAAAGCAATTGACCCGATAAAACCATATTGTCCTGGTAATACTTGAATCAGTTCCTTTGTATTTGCATCCCATAAATGAATGCTATCTTCACTCATACTAGCTAAAAATTTACCATCAGAACTCCAGGTAACTGAAAATATCCAGCCATTATGTCCTTCTAAAGTTTTGAGACATTGTCCTGTGTTTATATCCCATATTTTGATCATCTTGTCTGCGCCTGCGCTAGCCAGAGTTTGATCGTCGTGGCTATAGGACACTGCAAAGATAAAACTATTATGTTCTGCTAAAATTTTGAGACATTCTCCAGTTTGGACATTCCAAATCCGAATTGTGCTATCTACGCTACTACTTGCCAATGTTTGCCCATCGCTACTGTAAGCTAAAGCCATAACATCGCGAGAATGATCGTACAAACTTTTTAAGCAATTCCCATCTGGAAAATCCCAAAATCTAATTGTATTTCCTGTATTACTAACCAAAGATTGACCATCGGGATGGAAAACTACTGAGCCGATTAAACTGGGATATCCTTGTAAGGTTTTGATGCATCGTCCTGTAGATACTTCCCATAATCTAATACTTTGGTCTTCAGAACCACTAGCAATAATTTTCCCATCGGGACTAAAGTTAACTGACCAAACACGAGTTGTGTGACCTAATAAAGTTTTAATACACTGTCCTGTGTTGACATCCCATAAACTAATTACAGGGGCTTCACCTGCGATCGCCAAAGTTTGCCCATCTGGACTAAAAGCTATTGACCATACGATATCTATATGCGGCCCTTGTAAAGTTTTCTTGCATCTACCCTTATTGACATCCCAAAGTTTTACAGTTTTGTCTTGGCTACCACTGGCCAGAATTTTGCCGTTAGGGCTGAAGCTAACTGACCAAACTGCTTGAGTGTGTCCCTTTAGGGTATGAAGACAATCACCAGTACTCAAATCCCAGAGTTTCACTGTTGCATCTTCACTTCCACTAGCAAGAATTTGCCCATTGGAACTAAAAGCCACCCCACCAATTTTGCTTTCCTGTTGTTCCAGCGTTTTTACACAATCACCAGTACTAATATCCCAAATTTTGATTGTTTGTTCTGTTCGACTACAAGCTAGTAGGGTGCAATCTGGATTAAAGCTGGATAACCAACCGCGTATTTCATCTTGTTGTACAGTATGTAGGCATTGCCCTGTTTCTACATCCCAAAGTTGAATAATGCCGCGATCGCAGCAGCTTGCTATAGTTTTACCATCTGAGGTGAAGTTAATTTGCCAAACCCAGGCAGTATGTCCTTCTAAACTCCGCAGTTGTTGACCATCTTCTAGATTCCACAGGTGTACTCTGCCATGAACATCACCAGATGCTAAAATCTGACCGAGAGGACTGAATTTTACTACGACAATTTTTACCAAAGCCTCATTAAAAGCTGATTTTTTTAAATTGGTATTTTGCAAGTTAACTTGATGCAAATTTACATCTTTGAAGTAAGCTTGCCAAATAGTTAAACCAGAAAAATTCCAGCCTGTAAAATCAATATTTAGCTGACGCAGTAGGTTGATAATATTACCAGCAGCATATCCAGGCTTTGTAGAAAAATTTTCTTGTAAGATGACAATCAGTTCTTTTAGTCGGGTTTCAATTGCTGAGGGAGTTGTGAAACGAGTTTTTAATCGATTCAATATTGGTTCGACAATTACCCACCTTTGACTTTCTCTGACATAATCTTTAGCTGTCGCTGTCATTAAAGCATAGGAATTAAATAATGCAATTTCTCCGGAATTTATTTCACTACATACCTGTTTAATCAATTGGTCTGTGACATACTCCATGACTACAGGTTGTTGAGTATAACTACCTGAGTGTTTTTCAATTAGCGTTCGCCCTTGCAAAGATAACAATACTTCTAGCAATTCCCGCTTCGAGATTCTCGGGACAATATCTGCTTGTAATTCCGTGATGGTTACCCATTCTCGTTTTACGGATAGCCAGTACATCACTTGTTTTTCGTTGGGTGACAAGCGATTAAACTGTTGCTCTAATATTTCTCTAATATCACCAAAAACTACTGGAGCTTGCTGCAGAAATTGTAAAATATTGCCATCAAATAAATATTGAATTGTTGTGGCAACGATTTTTAAAGCTAGGGGATTACCTGTATAGCGCTGAATTAAACTATCACGTTCATCAGTGGCATTGACTAATCCTTTAATGCTGAGAATTTGCTGGGATTCCGCTAAAGACAAACCAGTTAATTGCAGCGATCGCACTGGTAAATTAGCACCTTCTCTAGCTGTAAACCCAATGGGTTTTTCGCGGCTAGTAAATAGCAGACAACTTTGATGGCGTTCATCACCTACCCTGCGTAAAAGCTGCCCATATCCCTCATATCCCGAACGATAGTAACCAGAAGCTTTGCCACTTTCTAAAATTGATTCAGCATTATCTAAAACTATTAGGCAACGTTGAGAACGGAGATATTTCATTAAACAATCAATATGCCCCTCTACAGTTTCTGGAATATTAGCTTCTTGCTGTTGAGAAAGAAATAAAATGATATTTTTCAGCAGAGACATGATCGGTGGCGCATTTCGCAAACTGCGCCAAATTACGTAATCAAAATCATTTTGTAGCTGTTGGGCTAATTTTACAGATAAAGCTGTTTTACCCACTCCTCCCATACCTAGCAAAGCTACTAAACGGCATTTTTCTTGCACAATCCATTGCTGTAGTTGAGCGTGCTCTAGTATGCGTCCATAGAAGATAGAAACATCAATAGCTTCGCCCCAATCTTGTTGTGGGCCAGTTTGAGGGGTTGGTTTCATAGCTACGGAAGATACTTGTAATTCGCTTTGCGGAAGCGTAGTATAACGCCGTCTCAAGACAGATTTGATATTACTTTTATTGACATTCTCTCCCAAGGCTTTAGAGAGAGTTTGCCACAACCTAAAGCCTACATCTCGGATGTAATCATCATCATAACCTGAGCTTTGAGCTATCTCTGCATAAGTGTAACCTTCCCAAGACTGGCGGAGGACTAACTCTTGAATATCACTTAAATGCTTGTGCTGTAACACTAGATCTAAAACTAGCATTGCTTGTTCAAAAGTCAAATCTATGGCTCCCAAAGGCTGTAAGAAATAGATAACCCCAGTTATTGACGATGGGATTTCATTTATAAAGCTGATTTTAAGGCTATTTACTTTTTTCACTGCCTTTATTGGGATTTACCTGATTTTTTCTGATTTTTCCTGACTTTAGGTATAGAATCTGGGTAATAGGGTATAGAAGCTAGGGGGTAGCAGTAGGGAAGGGTCAGTACTCGTAATCATCAGGGTTGGAGCCAAATACCAGGTATCGCTCACCCCAGAAAAATGTGCTGACTCAGGATGATGGCCTAGAGTCGATCGCAACCAAATCATACAAATTCAGTATACAGATCACTACATAGGGGAAGAAATAAAACTAAAATTTAAAACAGTGTAAAAGCTTGAAATTCAATACTTTTGCATTTCATTTAGTGGTATTAGCCCCTACCCTGTATTGTCATTTTTATGCATGATGAGTTTACGCGGTTCATGCTAGTTAGAAAAAGCTAGCTCATGGGAATACTGAGGTTATCAAAGCTATCAAAAATTACAACTTTGCAGATGAGGTAAATACGCATGATTGCAGGGCTGGATTTAGAATGCAGAATTTTAGGATATCGAGTGGTAGAGCAACTGCACTTTAGTTCCAGGACAATTGTCTATCGAGGTATTCGAGTTAACAATCAGCAACCTGTAATCATCAAATATCTCAAATCTAGTTACCCAAGTTTTCACGAACTGTTGCAATTTCGCAATCAATATACAATCGCCAAAAATCTGGACTTCCCTGGTGTAGTACGCCACTACAGTCTGGAAGCATATCGCAATAGCTATATATTAGTGATGGAAGATTTTGGTGGCATTCCGTTACGAGCTTATACCAAAAAACAGCCACTAGAAGTAAGTGAATATTTAGCGATCGCACTACAAATCGTTGAGATTTTACATAATTTACATCAGCATCGAGTTATTCACAAAGACCTCAAACCTGACAATATTTTGATCAATCCTTCCTCTAAAGAAGTAAAGCTGATTGATTTTAGTATTGCTTCGTTGCTACCAAGAGAAACTCAGGAAATTAAAAACCCCAATGTTTTAGAAGGAACCCTCAATTATATTTCTCCAGAGCAAACTGGGCGGATGAATCGCCGGATTGACTATCGCAGTGATTTCTATTCTTTGGGGATTACTTTATTTGAACTCCTGACAGGTGAACTTCCGTTTCAGTCTGATGATCCAATGGAGTTGATTCACTGTCATATTGCGAAAATACCTGCGGTATTGGGGAACGGGGAAAGGGAAGAAAGACCGCAGGTACTTTACGATATTGTGAGTAAGCTGATGGCGAAAAACCCTGAAGACCGCTATCAGAGTGCTTTAGGGTTGAAATTTGATTTAGAAAATTGCTTAGAACAACTGCAGAAAACAGGTAAGGTTGTAGATTTTATCATTGGTAACCGGGATGTATGCGATCGCTTTCTCATCCCAGAAAAACTCTATGGTAGGGAAACCGAAGTTCAGCAGTTGCTAGATGCATTTGAGCGGGTAGCCCACAAAACCAATGCCAGAAGCGAACTGATGTTAGTCGCAGGTTTTTCGGGTATTGGCAAAACTGCGATCGTCAATGAAGTCCACAAGCCGATTTTACGGCAAAGGGGTTATTTCATTAAAGGTAAATTTGATCAGTTCCAACGGAATATTCCCTTTTCGGCATTTGTGCAAGCATTACGCGATTTAATGGCACAATTACTGACAGAAACAGATAGCCAATTAGAGCAATGGCAAACTAAAATTTTGGCGGCATTAGGAGATAATGCACAGGTAATTATTGAGGTGATTCCAGAATTAGAAAAAATTATTGGCAAGCAACCTCCATCAGTAGAACTTTCTTTCGATGCAGCCCAAGTTCGCTTTAATTTATTGTTTCAAAAGTTTATTAGAGTTTTTACTACTCCCAAACATCCCTTAGGAATTTTCTTAGATGATTTGCAATGGGCAGACTCAGCATCGCTTAGACTCATGCGCTTGTTAATAGGTGAAGCAGAAACAGGTTATTTGCTATTAATTGGTGCTTACCGCAATAACGAAGTCTCAACTGCTCATCCACTGATGTTGGTTTTAGATGAGATTCACAACTCTCCGGCAATTGTTAACACTATTACCTTGTCACCTTTGCAATTATGCGATTTAAATCATTTGATTGCTGATACCCTCAGTTGTCCTGATGGAATTGCCGCACATCTAGCAGAGTTAGTTTACCAAAAAACCAAAGGAAATCCTTTTTTTGTTAAACAATTTCTCAAAGCATTATATGTAGATAAATTGATTAACTTTAATATTAATACTGGTTGCTGGCAAGGTAATATCGCCGAAATTAGAGAATCAGCCTTGACTGATGATGTTGTTGAATTTATGGCACAGCAGATTCAGAAATTACCCGCAGCTACCCAAACAGTTTTAAAACTGGCTGCTTGTATTGGTAATGATTTTGATTTATCCACCTTGGCAATTGTTTATGAAAAATCTGAATCAGAAACAGCCGCAGATTTATGGCAAGCACTGCAAGCAGGGTTAATTTTACCTACTAATGAAGTTTATAAATTTTTTCAAGACTGCGATTGTCAAAATGCAACATGTCCATTACCCATGAGCGGTAATCCATTAGCCCATTACAAATTTTTGCACGATCGCGTCCAGCAAGCAGCTTATTCTCTAATTCCCGAACCACAAAAACAACTGACTCACTTCCACATTGGTAAACTACTACTAAATAAAACTTCTGTTGCAGAACAAGAGGAAAAATTATTTGAGATTGTTAACCAATTTAATATTGGTAAAAATTGGATTGGTCAAGATATTCACTATACCCAACTAGCTCAACTTAACTTAAAAGCTGGCAAAAAAGCGAGAACCGCCACTGCCCATACAGTAGCTTTAGAATATTTCACTACAGGGATTAACTTATTGCCCAAAAATCAATGGCAAACCCAGTATGAATTAACTTTAGCACTGTATACAGCAGCTACCGAAGCCGCGTATCTAAGTAGTAACTTAGAGCAAATGACTAATTTGGCAGATGTAATTTTAGCAAGTGCTAACAGTTTATTAGATAAAATCAAAGCCTATGAAATTCAAATTCAAGTACTACAAGCCCAGAACCAACCCTTAGCAGCAGTAAAAATTTCCCTGAAAATTCTTGGACTTTTGGGCATCAATTTTCCAGAACAACCTAGTGAATTAGATATTGCACAAGCACTGCATCAAACAAAAAAAATTTTAGCAGGTAGACAACCATTAGATTTAGTCAATCTGCCCCAAATGACAGAACCAGAAAAATTAGCTGCCATCAAAATCATGGCGGCGGTTTCTTCTTCTACTTATATTGCAGTGCCGCAATTATTTCCGTTAATTATTTTAGAGCAAGTTAACTTATCAATTACCTACGGTAATACGCCATTTTCTCCTTACAGCTATGGCTGTTATGGGCAGTTATTATGTGGAGTCCAAGGAGATATTGACTCGGGCTATCAATTTGGCAAACTAGCACTGAAATTACTCGAAAACTCCCATATCAAAGAACAAACAGCTAGAACCTATGGAGAAGTTTGTCTGGGTACATTACATTGGCAAGAACCTGTAATCAACAGCTTACCATTACTAAAAGCAGGCTACCAAAGTGGTTTAGAAACTGGCGATTTAGTCTGGACTAGTATTTGCGGCATTATTTACATTATGCATTCTTGGCTAGCAGGTCAAGAGTTGAACGATATCAACCGAGATGCTACTGCTTTTTGTACCCAGTTAACTCAGCTCCAGCAAGCAGCACTAGTCAATCAAATTGCAATTTTTCAGCAAAGCATTGTCAATTTATTAGGAGATAATACTGAAGTTTGGCGATTTGAGGGCGATGCTTTTCATGAAGCTCAAATGTTACCAATTCTGGAACAGGGAGGTGATCAAACAGCCCTGTGCTATTTCCATTACCAAAAACTTTTTCTGTATTATTTATCTGAGGAGTTTCAGTCAGCAGTAAACGCTGCGATCGCTACAGAAAATTACTTGGGTGCAGCTACCGGATTGTTTATCGTTCCTAGCTTCTATACCTACGATTCCCTGGCACATCTAGCAATTTATCCGCAAGTTTCTGCAGCAGAAAAACAACGCATTGAACAGCGAGTCAAAAGCAACCAAGAAAAAATGCAGAAATGGGCTAATTCATCCCCAGGAAATCATCTGCATAAATTTTATTTAGTGGAAGCAGAACGCCAGCGCGTTTTACATAACAAAGCTGCAGCTATTGAATTATATGATTTGGCAATTTCCACAGCCAAAGTCAATAATTATCCCCACGAAGAAGCCCTAGCCAACGAACTTGCTGCTAAATTCTATTTAGCATGGGGGAAAAATAACATTGTTCAAGAATATTTATTAAGCGCTTACTATGGTTATGCGCGTTGGGGTGCAACTGCCAAAGTTAAACAACTGGAACAAAACTATCCGCATTTTCTGATTCCCATTTTGCAACCAGACAGCATCAATTTTTCATCTGATGTCACGATTCCATTAGCAGAAATGGTATCTTATTCAAATGACAGTCATCATACAAAATATAGTAGCAATAGCGTATCTGCTGCCTTAGATTTAGCCACTGTCTTGAAATCTTTTCAGATGTTAGCAAGTGAAATTCATCTGAACAAATTGCTCTCTACATTATTGCAAGTAGTATTAGAAAATGCTGGGGCAGATAAATGTGTTTTATTACTACAAAAACATGGCAAGCTCACTATTGAAGCCACAATTGCATTGGGACAACAATCAGCAGTCCTGCAATCACTTCCCCTAGAAAACAGTCAAGAAGTACCCGTGGGCTTGATTAATACTGTCAAAAGAACCTTGACAGCTGCAGTATTAATTGATGCCATCACTCATCCTTTATTAACAGCCGATCCCTATATTTTCCGTTACCAGCCCAAGAGCATATTATGTACGCCAATTATGTATCAGGGTAAACTTTTAGGGATTTTATATTTAGAAAATAAAGAAGCCACAGCCGCCTTTACTAGCGATCGCGTGGAACTCCTAAATTTACTTTGTACTCAAGCGGCGATTTCCTTAGAAAATGCCCACCTTTATCAACAAGCTCAACTTTACAGCCAGCAGTTAGAGCAATTCCTCGATGAACTCAAAGCAAGTGATACCCGCTTCCAGAACCTTGCAAATAACATCCCGGGGATGATTTACCAGTTTCATTTAGCAGCTGATGGTTCTACATCTACGCCCTATGTCAGTTCTGGCTGCTACGAAATCTATGAGGTGTCAGCAGAGGATGTGATGTCAGGTAAAGAAAACCTGTATAAAATGAATTATCCTGACGATATGGCACAGGTTGCCGAATTAATAACTCATTCTGCCCAAAATTTAACGCCATTTCAACATGAATGGCGGATTATCACACCTTCTGGTATCATCAAATGGATTCAATCTGCGGCGCAACCCCAGCAGCAACCTGATGGCTCAATTATGTGGGATGGGATTGTGATCGATGTTAGCGATCGCCATTTAGCTGAAGAAAAAATCCGCGCCCAAGAACAATTTCTCCGCAGTATCTACGATGGTGTGGATCATCCGATTTTTGTCATTAATGTCACACCAGAACAGGAATTTTTCTATGCAAGTTGGAACCCAGCCGCAGCCAGGATTGCAGGTGTAGTAGCAGCGGAAGTGATCGGCAAAACTCCCGAACAAATTCATGGTGAGGTAGAAGGCGCTGCAGTGAGACAACATTTTATCAGTTGTATTAAAGCAGGAACTAGCATCGCCGTTGAGCAATGTCTTACCTTTGATAACGAAATAACTTGGTGGCTGACAACCTTTAATCCCCTGCGCGATCGCACCGGAAGAATCCATCAATTAATTGGCACAGCGATTAATATTAGCGCCCAGCAAGCTGCACTTCGTGAACGCAAACGAGCTGAAGCCCAAGCACAGCAAAAAGCCCAAGAATTAGAAACAGCCTTGCAAGATTTGCAACAAACCCAACTACAAATGGTGCAAAGTGAGAAAATGTCTGCCTTGGGAAACCTGATAGCGGGTGTTGCTCATGAAATTAATAATCCGGTGGGATTTATCGTCGGTAACTTGCAACCTGCGCGAGATTACATTAACGATGTGTTAGGAATACTCGATTTGTATCAGCAGCAATTTCCCGATCCTGGTGCAGTCATTACCGATGAAATAGAAGCCATTGATTTGGAATATATACGTGAAGACTTACCCAAACTCATTGACTCCATGAAACTTGGTGTCGATCGCATCCGCAATATAAGCATCAGCCTGCGAAACTTTTCTCGCGCCGATAAAGATTACAAAATTCCCTTTAATCTTCACGAAGGTCTCAACAGTACAATTTTAATTCTCAAACATCGCCTCAAAGCTAACGAAAGCCGAACTGCAATTGAAGTAATCACAAATTACGGCAATTTACCCGAAGTCGAATGTTTTCCCGGACAACTCAACCAAGTGTTTATGAACATTTTGGCAAATGCCATTGATAGTTTAGAAGAATTTAACCAGCAACGCGCCCAAGGTGAATTTCGCCCCCATTCTCACCAAATCACCATTAAAACTGCATATATTCCCCAGAGTGATAGTGAATCTACTCCCCATGTGATCATTCGCATCAAAGACAACGGTACAGGAATGACACCAGAAGTCAAAGCCAAAGTCTTTGATCACCTATTTACTACCAAAGCCGTTGGTAAAGGCACAGGTTTAGGATTAGCGATCGCCCGCCAAATCGTCGTAGAACGACATGAAGGTACAATCAGCGTAGATTCTGTTCTCGGAGAAGGTACAGAATTTACCATCAAGCTGCCTGTAAATGCCTCTTAATTTTGTCATTTGTCATTTGTCATTTGTCATTTGTCATTTGTCATTTGTCATTTGTCATTTGTCATTTGTCATTTGTCATTTGTCATTTGTCATTTGTCATTTGTCATTTGTCATTTGTCATTTGTCATTTGTCATTTGTCATTTGTCATTTGTCATTTGTCATTTGTCATTTGTCATTTGTCATTTGTCATTTGTCATTTGTCATTTGTCATTTGTCATTTGTCATTTGTCATTTGTCATTTGTCATTTGTCATTTGTCATTTGTCATTTGTCATTTGTCATTTGGTATTTGTCATTTGGTATTTGTCATTTGTCATTTGGTATTGTCTCCCTCATCCCCCTCATCTCCCAGTCCCCAATCCCTAATCCCCAGTCCCCAGTCCCCATTACCCCTTATCCCCAGAGGGGGCCCCGAGTTCCCCAATCCCTAATCCCTAATCCCCAGTCCCCTTCACCTGCACTTTAATCCCATATTCAGGGCGCAGGGTAATTGAAGGCTGGGGTACAATCGGGAATCCTGGTTCTATTTCTATTTGGAAGCGTTGGGCAATGGTCGCTAATAATAAAGCTGCTTCCATCATTGCAAAGCCTTTACCAATACAAATCCGAGGCCCATCACCAAAAGGAATATATACGCCTTTAGTTAATTGCTTTTCAAATTCTTCTGTCCAGCGCTCTGGTAGAAACTCTTCAGCACGATCAAAATATTTGGGATGGCGATGCATTACCCACTGACTAATCATGATGACTGTGCCTTTGGGGATTTCGTAATCACCAATTGTCGTATCTTCCGATGCTTCTCTCCCTAGTAGCGCTACAGGAGGATACAACCGCATGGATTCTTTAATCACTTGTTGGGTATAGGTTAAGCGCGGTAGATCTGCGGTTGTGACTAATTTTCCTTGCAGGACTGCTTTTAATTCTGCAGAGAGTTTCTCTTGTACTTCGGGATGTTGAGAAATGAGCATCCATGTCCAAGATAAAGCGTTAGCAGTGGTTTCATGACCTGCGAGCATCAAAGTGGCTACTTCATCTCGCAGCAGCTTATCATCCATTTGCTGCTGAGTTTCCTCGTCTCGCGCTTCCATCAGCATCGAGAGTAAATCATTGCTTTTTTCGCTACTATTACGGCGATCGCGAATTAACTGATAGATAGCCTCATCCATTGCTGCTACAGCATGACGATAGCGAATATTTTCCGGTCTGGGAAACCATTCCCATGATAAGAAGTTCTGTTTTCGCTTGCTTTCAAACCAGTGCATTGTCAC
This sequence comes from Tolypothrix sp. PCC 7601, assembly GCF_025677855.1. Lineage (NCBI taxonomy): Bacteria > Bacillati > Cyanobacteriota > Cyanophyceae > Nostocales > Tolypothrichaceae > Tolypothrix > Tolypothrix sp. PCC 7601. The sequence goes on along the minus strand of NZ_CP064879.1, from coordinate 3,698,789 downwards.
ATCTAAAGCATTGGCAACTACTTTGGCTTCCCCAGCATCAACATCAGTATCAAAAATACATTTCATCACAATCGCCAGGGTGAGGCGCATCATATCTGCATGGATGTCATGAATTTCACCATCTTGCCAGGTTTGCAACATTCGGTCAGTGTACTTCACCATGATGTCACCATAGTTATTAATTCGCCTTTGGTGAAATACAGGTTGAGCTAGGCGACGTTGCCATAACCAAGATTCGCCTTCCGCAGTTAATAAACCTTCACCTAAGAGGGTTTTTAACACCCGAAATCCCGGACTTTTAATAAAACTCTCGCGATTTTTGAGAACTTCTTCAATATATTCAGGATTAGTTAATAAACAAGTTGGTGTTAATCCTAAACGTAAAGGAACAATGTCACCATAATCACGACAACTAGTGAGAAATGCTAATGGATCTTGCCCCAATTCGACTAAATGCCCCACGATAGAGTTAATTGGTGGTGCAGGTAAATCAAATATATCTTTTGACATAGTAAAAATTCTCAGCGCTTATTTGTGCTTAAAAAAGCTTATTTTCTCAGAATATTTAATTCCTCCTCAAAAAGATAGATTTATATTCAGTAATAAGTAAGAGATTTATATTCAATAGTTCACGTAGGATGCGTTAGCGATAGCGTAACGCATCCGTAACTGAGATTTTTCAGCCATCAAATCGGATTCCTAGAGATAACAGGTGATTAAATACATCAGACTTCTGGCACAAGTCGGAAAAAGGAGGAACGGTTTGGTATTTTTCCTTTCCCCTTTCACCTTTTGCCTTTGCCCACCTATTGCCTACTTGGTGCGATCGCCTGATCGCCTGATAGCTTGGCGGTTCTCCAGTGCCATGCTAGGGTATTTGTACAGCAATGTCTGTTTCCTCAAGGGTAAAAGCTTATGGTTCAGTTACAGCCATCCTCTCAGTCAGAGGTGATTTACCCCGACAGCGATGGTAAACCGATGGCGGATAACACTAAGCAGTTTCGTTGGATTGTCACAATTAAAGAAAATCTGGAATGGTTATTTGCTGATGATCCTAATGTGTTCATCGCTGGAGATTTACTGTGGTATCCGCTTGAGGGGAATAATAAGACTTGTCAAGCTCCTGACGCGATGGTAGTGGTTGGTAGACCAAAGGGAGACAGAGGTTCTTATAAACAGTGGCTAGAAGATAATATTCCACCACAAGTAGTTTTTGAAATTCTCTCCCCAGGAAATACCAAAGCAGAGATGAACAGAAAGCTGCTGTTTTATGACCGTTTTGGTGTAGAAGAATACTACTTGTACGACCACGATCGCAATGAGTTGAGTGGGTGGTTGCGAACGGAAGGCTTTTTGGATGTAATTGACCCCATCGATCAGTGGATTAGTCCGAGGTTGAAAATTCGTTTTCAGCTAGCCAATCCACAATTGCAAATTTTCTACCCAGATAACAAGCCGTTTTTAACTCACACAGAAATTGCTCAACAGGCACAAGATGCTGAAGCTAGGGCCCAAGAGGCAGAGCAACGAGCCGAACAAGCTGAAGCACGAGCCGCAAGGCTGGCGGAACGATTGCGCGCAATGGGTATTGACTTAGATGATGAGCGATCGCCCTAAATTATAACTCAGCATATTAACTGAAGTTATGAGCAATAAAAACTACATTAACTTTTCGTAGGAGATATTGCCCATAACTTAGGATTATATTTGGGAACTTCAGTCCCCTTTTTAGAAGGTGTTGGGTAATTGATCAATGTTGAGATGAAACGTAAAAGTCCACAGTTAACTTACAGCAGTTTTCATGTATTTAGACCACAGGCTGATATCTGTATTTCTTTGTTACTTTGCGCCTTTGCGCCTTTGCGTGAGATATAAAATTGTGGTTCATTTACCTGAAAATAGCTGTAAGCTGGGATAGTTGACTGTGGACTTTTGGGCATGAACTTATTGAACTTCTGCAGGATGTAGTTCTTGTTGCCTTTCCACAAAGGTTTGTACACGGGTGCGGTAGTTTCTTAAGTTTTCATCTACCCAATCGCGTTCGTTACTGTTAGCAAACAAATGTACTACTGGTTCACTAGCATCGGGTAAAACTAACAGCCAACTGTCATCATGAGGCTGACCGATTTTTACTCCATCGATTAATTCTAAATTTTGGGCAGGGTGAGTTTCGACTAAATAACGCATCAGTGCGCCTTTAGCACTCCAAGGACAGCGGACAGTATGTTTTCTGTGAATCACACGAGGTAATTCAGCCCGGACAGTCGCAAGCGATCGCTCTTGAATTGTTAGCATTTCAATTAGCTTGGCAATACAGAACATGGCATCAAATCCCGGATGCAGTTGTGGGAAGATAAAACCTGTATCCCCGCTCCCAGCTAATACAACATTGGGGTATTTCTGCGAAGCTTCCATTAAAGCTGTGGGGTTGGCTTTAGTGCGGATGACTTTACCATCGTGGCGACGGGCGACTTGTTCTACCGCACTAGAAGCATGAACTGGTACAACTACCGTTCCTCTAGGGTTAGAAGTTAAAATCATATCCACCATTAAGGCGGTTAACATTTCCCCGCGAATTGGTATCCCAGATTCATCTACTAAAATCATCTGTTCGCCATTAGCAGAGACTTGAACACCAAAGTTTGCCTTTAAAGCCTCAACTACATGGCCTAGCTGAGTTAACAAGGCTTCTCGTTCGGTTGTGGAAATAGCATGTTTATTCAGACTAGCGTTTAAAACTACGGCATCTGCACCAAATTGATCTAACATTTGGGGTAAAACTGCCCCAGTCACAGAATAAACATAGTCAATTACTACCTTGGCGCGACTGTTGCGGAGAGTTGCGACATGCAGCAGTTTCTCAAAAGCCGTGCAGTAAAGGTCATTAACTTGGCTAGGATAGGCGACATCACCAATTTCGTGTAATTGCGCCCGCCGCATATCTTCTTTAAAGAAAGCCCCCTCAATTTTCTTTTCTTGGGCTTTGGAGATATTAATTCCCTTGTTATCCATGAATTCAATCAGGATATAGTCAGGGCGATCGGGGTGTACCCGCACATGAATCCCACCTACTACCGACATTGTGGGTATAACTGTCCGGGCTATAGGCACAGCTGTCGCATCAAGGTTTTGAATATCAGTCCCCACTGACATTAAACCCGCAATGAGCGATCGCGTTACCATGCGCGAAACATTTCGCTGATCGCGGGAAACTGTTACCCGCGAACCTGGTTTCAATGTGGAACCATAAGCGGCTCCCAACTTCACCGCAAATTCTGGGGTAATATCGACATTAGCTAACCCTTGTACGCCGCGTTGTCCAAATAAATTCCTTTGGGCAGTATTTCCCCAAATCAAGTTGATGTTTAAAATAGCACCAGATTCAATTTTTTTACTCGGCCAAACTCTCACTCCCGGGCTAATTTGCGCTTCTTCACCCACCGTAGAAAGCGAACCGACTACAGAAGCTTCTAATACATGAGCGCGGCGGTCTACACGAGTACCACGGGAAATTACACAAGCTGAAAGTTGTGCTTCTTCCCCAATAATCGCACCATTCCACACAATCGGGCGCTTCAAATTCGCATCAGCGCCAATAGTCACATTATCGCCAATAACAGTTCCCGCCTCAATTTGTACCCTAGAACCAATCCGGCAATTGTCACCAATGACAGCAGGACTTTCAATGGTAGCAGAAGGATCAATATAAGTATTTTGACCCTTCCAAATACCCTGAGAAATCTCTGTATAAGCAAAGTCAAGTTTTACCTTGCCATACAAAGCATCATACTGAGCTTCACGATAGGCATCCAAATGTCCGACATCACACCAATAACCTTGAGCAATGTAGCCATACATTGGCTCATTTTTTGCCAGTAATAAGGGGAATAAATCTTTGGAAAAGTCCGATTCTGTGTTATCTGGCAGATATTCCAAAACTTCTGGTTCCAGAATATAAGTACCAGTGTTGACAGTATCAGAGAAAATTTCACTAGTAGAGGGTTTTTCTAAAAATCGATTAATCTTGCCATCTTCATCAGTAATCACCACCCCAAATTCAATGGGGTTGGGGACACGAGTCAAAATCAGAGTGGCTTTTGATTTTTTTTGTTTATGAAATTCAATTGCTGCTGTTAAATCAAAATCTGTGATGCTATCGCCGCTAATTACGAGAAAAGTTTCATCTAGGAGTTCGGCAATATTTTTTACACAGCCTGCCGTTCCCAGAGGTTGGTCTTCTTCCACAGCATAAGTCATCTGCACGCCAAAATCGCTACCATCTTGAAAGTAGTCTCGCAGAACATCAGGCAGATAATGTAATGTTGCAATCACTTCTGTGACTTGATGTCGTTTGAGGAGATTGATGATATGTTCAGCAATTGGCCGATTTAAAATCGGTACCATCGGTTTGGGCAAATCGCAGGTTAACGGACGAAGCCGCGTTCCCGAACCGCCTGCCATCAGCACTGCACGCATAAATCCTCCTTAACTATTAGCAGCATTTGCTGCGTCAAGACCCGCATATACGTTGTATTTTTCTTTCTCTAGTCTCCTATGGATCTTGATATTTGAGTAACTCCCGCGAGATGCATCTGTGGGGGGGTTGGGGATGAGGGAGATGAGGAAGCAGGGGAGACAAGGAGCAATTAGTTACCCATGCCCAATGCCCAATGCCCCATGCCCAGTCCCTTACGCTACATCATTCAAGGGAAGTTGCGGGATTTGATTGTAAACTTCTAGATTTTCTGCCAAAGCTTGGTGTAAATCATATTGAGTTTGTGAATTTAGCCAAAACTGAGCGCTGTTGCCAAAATAGCGTGATAAGCTATTTGGCTTTTAATTTGCACAATCTATTGTGAGGGCTGTTAACCGTTGACAGTCAACAGTCAACAGTCAACAGTCAACAGTCAACAGTCCCTTAGACTGTACTGAGAATGTGCGATCGCAGTTTTTCTACTAATTGATGTAAATTACCTGTATTCAGGCGATAGCTTAAGGGATGGGCAATTAATCTGGCTGTACTTTCATACAAAGTTGTAATCTCAACTAAACCGTTTTCTCGCAAAGTTCTTCCGGTAGAAACTAAATCTACAATCGCTTCCGACATTCCAGTAATCGGCCCTAGCTCCACGGAACCATACAACGGTACGATTTCTACTGGTAAATCCAAACTTTGAAAATATTCACGCGCGCAATTGACATACTTAGAAGCCACTCGACCGTGCGCGGGTAAATCTAAAGGCGATTTATAAGGACTGGATGCTTTGACTGCTACTGACATCCGACAATGTCCAAAATGCAAATCTACCAATTGTGCAACTTGTGGTTGCTTTTCTCGCAGCACATCATAACCAATAATACCCACTTGTGCCTGACCATATTCCACATAAACAGGTACATCCTGGCCCCTAACTAGCAATCCTTTCGCTTGTCCACTAGCATCAACAATTTGCAGTTGGCGATTTCCTGAATCTAAAAAAGCGCTAAAATCCAAACCTACAGATTGCAGTAGGTGGATGCTATTTTTAAGTAATTCCCCTTTTGGCAACGCAACAGTCAGCATTATTGTCCTTAATATCTTGAGATACGGACACTTTGCAGTTTTGGCAAAATCCCATCAGCAAGTGTCCTTGTCTTGGTAGTTTATTACTATTGAGAATATCTCGATATGCTCACCACAAGCAGCATGAGAATTTTATTAGTTGATGACGAAACAGAACTAACTGACCCCCTAAGCCGCCTCTTAACCCGTGAGGGTTATAGCGTAGATGCTGCTTATGAAGGAACAAGTGGTAGTCAATTAGCACAAGCAAGCAATTATGACTTACTGATTTTAGATTGGATGCTACCAGGAAAAACGGGGTTAGAAATTTGTCAGGAATTACGCCGTCAAGGTAAAACCACTCCTGTACTATTTCTCACAGCTAAAGATACTCTAGATGACCGTGTTGCAGGTTTAGATGCGGGTGCAGATGACTATTTAGTTAAACCCTTTGAATTGCGGGAACTCTTAGCCAGAGTCCGTGCTTTGTTGCGTCGTTCTGGTGTGGAGACTTACAACACCCCTACAGGACGCTTAGTTGTAGCTGATTTAGAACTCGATGTTGACAACCAATTAGCTTACCGTCAAGAACGAGTAATTGAACTCTCCCAAAAAGAAAGCCAATTGCTGCAGTATTTTATGGAACACAGCGGCCAATTGCTAACTCATGGGCAGATTATGCAACATCTTTGGCCAGATGACGAACAACCAAGTAGTAACGTGATAGCCGCATTAATTCGGCTACTACGGCGCAAAATAGAAGTAGCTGGTGAAAGTCAGTTAATTCACACTGTTTATGGTAAAGGCTATCGCTTTGGTACTACTTCAGGAGAAGGTATTTAAGGGACTCCCTATCAAGAAGCAGGGGGATGAAGAGGACAAGGGGAAATCAACATTACCCATTACCCATTACCCAATGACAACAAAACAAAAGCTATTAAGCTGATTCAGAATCGTTAAATAACAGCAAGCGTGCTGCGAGTATGGCAAATCCTACAGCCGCGATCGCTTTTAAAACACGGGTGGGTAAAAATTCTGCCACTGCTCCCCCGGCTAATGCTCCTAGTAAGCTAGTTAATACTAGAGCGATCGCAGTAGCAAAAAAGACAGCGCGACGAGACTGAGTGCGTCCCGAAAGCGCGATCGCAGCTAACTGACTTTTATCACCTAATTCTGATAAAAAAACTGTAATAAAGCTTAGTCCTAAAAGATGCCAATCCATAATTAATTGAGATAAGGGAACTGTTGACTGTTAACTGTTGGTTATTAACCCATGATTACATCCCAAAAGAGCATGATGGAAATTAGCAATAACATCACACCTGCTGATGTCTCTACGGTTTTGGGACTGAGTCGCTTGGCTATCCAGCCTCCTAACAGTACGCCTAATAAGCTGGTTGTAATCAATGCAGCTGCAGAACCCATAAACACTAACCAAGGTGCATGAGATTCTGCACTCATTAATAAGGTAGATAGCTGAGTTTTATCACCAATCTCAGCGAGAAAGATGGTGACAAAGGTAGTACCAAAAATAACTAATACTGATTCTGGCTTTTTTGGGCTATCCGCTACTACAGGCTGAAGTGGCTCAATGGTTGCAGTCGTTAAGTTAATATCGGTACTGTCTTTTAGTTCGGGCTGGTTTTCAGTCTGAGATCTGACAGAAAGGCTTAGAGGTGCAGAATCAAGTTTCACAGGCAGTATATTTGGATTACTAGATTGTTTTCATATTCTTCTCATTTTCTCAGATTGTTGTAATAAATTGCAACTAGTGTTTAGCCATAGTTACAAATTTCATCTAAAAACCGACTTCTTTATTGAAACGAATGAGTTCCAAGCTGCGATCGCCATATACTCCTTCTATCTGTTGACGACAGCAGTCAATCGCAAAATCATTTAACTCTTCTGGTTCAATACCATACATATCTTGAAATATCTCTGCTTCCACACGACAGAAGCGCGGACGATTGGCGTAAATCCGACATTCTCGGGTTATATGGTCAAAATTAACGCACCATCCACCTTCACCTACCATGCTCATATAAAGTTCCAGTTCTGCGGGTGAAAGATACTCTTCTATATCTGGACGATCTGCTGGATCGAGATTACAGCAGGCTCCACATTGTTTTATACATTGCCAAGTTGCCATGATTTGTTATTTGTCCTTTGTTATTTGTCATTTGTCATGAGGTAATGGGTAATTGGTAATTGGTATTTCTCCCTCATCTCCCTCAATACTTGTCGGTTAAGGGTAAAAGGGGAAGGGGAAAAGGGGCAAGAAAAAACCTTTAACCCTTACCCTTTCACCTTTTCCCCAAACCAAATTTCAACTTGAAAATCCTTAACCGAGCAGTATTGTCATCTCCCTCATCTCCCTCATCTCCCTCATCTCCCCAATCCCCAATCCCCAGTCCCCCACTCTTACATTTTTATTTCTTTTTTTATAATTTTGTTAAGTAAATTAAATCTGGCGCTCCTTCGCCGGATATGATCGATACCGGGTTTTGCAATTGCAGTTATTGAATTTTTTAAGACAATTGGGAGGAAACAATGTTTGGATTGTTTGATGCTCTAGCCAATATCAATTGGGAAGTTATTTTTCAACTACTGTTTGTTGGGCTGATTGTACTTGCTGGGCCTGCTGTAATTTTTGTTTTAGCATTTCGCAACGGCGACCTGTAAAACTGCTGATTGCTGAGTTACAAGTGCTGAGTATTGTGTGAAAAAGTTTGAGTTGTAGAAGATTGTAGAATTCCCAACTCTAACTTAAAATAACCAAAAACTCAGGACTCAGGACTTGGAACTCAGCACTGACAAAGCCTGAAGCGCAGCTTGGATGATGTTGTCATATTGTGGTTCACAGACATCAACCTCTTTGGCATCTTCACGACTGTTACCTAGCAAACCGATTGTATGCCCTGGTTGCATCACTAAGACTTTGCCTTCAGAATTTTTAATTCTTAATTCTGGTAAGGAATTTTGTTGAAAGATACCACAAGTGTAATGGCGCTGTTTGTACTCAAAGCTGGTTGTTAAAGGACGAGTTGAGGAACGGAAAAACAGGTGAGATTGCGTTGTTAGCCGCACACCTATTAGTTCCATTTCAATAGCGGTATTGCCATTAAAATGATTTTCTCGCAGTTTATAAGCTACATCCACTCGCGAAGGTAGGGGATAGTAGTCGCGCCAACGCCAAGCGATCGCCTTAATTTTATACTGTTGCTGCTCGATAGTTTGGGCTAGTGTGAGTTTAATATGACCTTTCCCGACTATTTGTTGCTCAACTACTTGCACATTCGGAGTCCAGAACACTGGATCAGGGTTATCGATACCGCAAGGATGCAGAGTATTAAGCTGTTGATAAAGCTGGTGATTGATTTCACTAAAATTGACTTCGGTATCAATTTTTAGCAGTGGTTTGAGGTGCTGGGGTTCCAGACATTGATTTGCAAACTCAATTAAACGCGATCGCAGTTTTGCTAAATTTGGCGCTGGTAAAGAAAATCCGCCGGCGGCTTTATGTCCGCCAAATTTACCTAGTAAGTCATGACAAGCTTGTAAGGCTTCAAATACGTTAAATTCGGGAATTCCCCTAGCTGAACCGCGAATATGGGTTTCATCTTCGTATGTACCAATAAATACTGGCACACCGTAGCGTTCCACCAAACGAGAAGCGACAATCCCAATGACACCATGATGCCAGTTTGGTTGCACAACAACTAATACTCTATCTTGGGGGAGTGATGTGATAAATTCAGTTTCTACGTAAGCGATCGCTTCTTGTTCAATTTGCTCGCACATTTCCTGGCGCTGTTGGTTTACAGATTCGCACTGCATTGCTCTTTCCAGCGCTATCCCCATATCATCTGTAGTCAGCAAATCAATCACAATCTGCGGATCGCCAATTCTACCAATTGCATTAATTCTCGGCCCCAGTTTAAAGCCAATGTCCTCTGGCTTTAACGATTTTGGATTTTGGATTTTGGATTTTGGATTGGTATCAATTTCTTCTGAATTTTGAATTTTAAATTTTGAATTTTGAATTGCTTCCCTCGCTTGAACTCCAGCCATTTGAATTAAGGCTTGTATTCCAGGTAAATGGGATTTGGGTAGGAGTTGTAAACCGCGTTTTACCCAGCGACGGTTTACGCCGGTTAAGGGTGCTAAATCTGCGATCGTTCCTAAGGTAAATAGTGCAAGCATCGGCTGGATTAACCCTCTAGTTTCGCCTAGCTGTTGTGCGAGAGATACCGCCAAGATATAGGCGACACCTACACCCGCAACACCGCGATAGGGTGAAGATTCAGCGATTAATTTGGGGTTGAGAATGGCGTTAGCTGGTGGTAATTGTTGCGGAATGTCGTGATGGTCGGTGACAATTACCTTTAATCCTAGTTCTCTGGCTCTAGCTATGGGTTCAACTGCGGAAATCCCATTATCAACAGTGAGAATTATCCCCACACCTTCGCTGTGGAATTCTTCGACAATTCGTTTATTAATGCCATAACCATCATGCATCCGGCTGGGGATAGCGTAATCAACTTTCGCACCCAAAGCTCGGAGATTCCGCAACAGTAAAGCCGTGCTAGTCATCCCATCTGCATCATAATCACCGCAAATAGCAATTTTTTCTGATGAGGCGATCGCATTTTGCAATAACTCTACACTCAGCGCTAAATCGGGAAATTCTTCTAGTGGTGCAGGTAAAATTAACGATTCTGGTTCTAAAAAGGCTTGTGCTGCGTCTAGGGTTTCAATACCCCGGTTAATCAAAAGCTGGCTGACAATTGGAGAGATATTGTTGTAATTAGACAGCTTTTGAGCAAATTCGTCCTTTTGGGGATAAATTTGCCAACGCTGATTCGGTAAGCGCCTGCGAGGTTTTGATGTTTCTGAACGAGCAATGTCTAGCACAATCAAAGTTACAAGGTTTTCTCTAACTCATAGCGTAAAGTGATTTTACTAGTTTTTTTCCTCATTCATAAAAAAATGTAAAAGACTAAATAGCCTTTCTCGTTAGTCTATATCTAGTTGATGGGAATACTAAATTTGTCTAAACCCTCTCTGTAAGGCTTGTCATCAGCTAATTGTTGCGAAAGCCTAGAGAAGCAAAAATCAATTTGCATTACATGGTAAGTAGAAATGCCTGCTGAGAACTTTAAACCCATCATCCCAGGATATCAAATTGGCTCTCAACTCTATATTGGCTCCAGAACTAGAGTCTATCGAGCTATCCGGGAGCAGGATCAACTTCCAGTGGTAATTAAACTTCTTGCCTCTCAATATCCCAGCTTTAACGAATTGCTGCAATTTCGTAACCAATATACTATCAGCAAAAATTTTCAGATTCCCGGTATTATTCATCCTTTATCATTAGAACCTTACGATAACGGTTATATTTTGGTGATGGAAGATACAGGAGGGATTTCTTTACGAGAATATATCAAAACAGTTAATCTCTCTTTAAAGGAATTTTTGGCTATTGGTATTCAATTAGCCAATATTATTGGATATTTACACAATCAGCGTGTCATTCATAAAGATATAAAACCCGCAAATATTCTCATTCATCCTGAAACAAAACAAATTCAAATTATCGACTTTAGTATCTCTTCATTACTTCCTAAAGAAACCCAAGAAATTCAAAATCCCAATGTCTTAGAAGGAACTCTCGCTTATATTTCTCCCGAGCAAACAGGCAGAATGAATAGGGGGATAGATTACCGCAGTGATTTCTATTCTTTGGGTGTAACATTTTATGAGTTATTAACCGGAGAATTACCATTTCTCTCTGACGATCCCATCAAATTAGTGCATTCTCATATTGCAACAATTCCTAAAAAATTAGGAAACAGGGAACAGGGAACGGTGAATAGAGAGGAAGTTCCGCAAGTAGTGGCGGATATTGTGATGAAGTTGTTGGCGAAAAACGCTGAAGATAGATATCAAAGTGCATTGGGATTAAAGCATGATTTAGAAACTTGTTTAGCACAACTCGAAGATACAGGAGAAATTAGATATTTTGAAATTGGGCAACGGGATGTGTGCGATCGCTTCCTGATTCCCGAAAAATTATATGGGCGAGAAACAGAAGTTTCTACCTTGCTGCAAGCTTTTGAGCGTGTCGCTAATGGTACATCAGAAATGATGCTGGTGGCAGGATTTTCAGGTATTGGTAAAACTGCAGTAGTTAATGAAGTCCACAAGCCAATTACCCGTCAGCAGGGATATTTCATTAAAGGTAAATTTGACCAATTTAATCGCAATATTCCCTTATCAGCTTTTGTGCAAGCTTTACGCGATTTAATGGGGCAATTGTTGTCAGAATCGGACACGCAACTACAAACATGGAAAGCGAAATTTTTGGATGCTGTTGGAGAGCATGGACAAGTTCTCATTGAAGTAATCCCAGAACTAGAAATCATTATTGGCAAACAACCCCCTGCACCAGAATTATCAGGAAATGCAGTACAGAATCGGTTTAATTTATTGTTTCAAAAGTTTATTGGCGTTTTCACTAATAAACAACATCCATTAGTGATATTTTTGGATGATTTACAGTGGGCAGATTTAGCTTCTCTACAGTTAATTAAACTGGTGATGGGAGACAATGGACATCTATTATTATTAGGTGCTTATCGAGATAATGAAGTTTCCTCAGCACATCCTTTGATATTAACAGTAGAGTATCTGCAAAAAACGGGAACAACAATTAATATAATTACCCTGGCACCTCTAGCTTTAAGTGATACGAATTTGTTGGTTACTGATACGTTGCAATGTTCCATCCAGCAAGCGCAATCACTGACAGAATTAATCTATCGCAAAACCAAAGGTAATCCATTTTTTATTACGCAGTTTCTCAAAGCATTACACGAAGATGGACAGATTACCTTTAATCATCATCAAGGTTATTGGGAATGTGATATTGCTGAAATTAAAGCGCTATCTTTCACTGATGATGTTGTAGAGTTTATGGCGCAGCAATTGCAGAAATTGCCGAGTGAAACGCAAAATGTGTTGAAGTTAGCCGCTTGTATTGGTAACTCGTTTGATTTAGCAACTTTGGCAATTGTTTCTCAGCAATCTCAAATTCATACCGCTACAGCTTTATGGAAAGCCCTACAAGAAGGGTTAATTCTGCCAACGAGTCAGATTTATAAATTCTTCCAAGCAGAAATTACAGAACCAACTTTGGGAGAGCAATCTATTAATTTGACTTACCGCTTTTTGCACGATCGCATCCAACAAGCTGCATATAAACTAATTGCTGAAGATGATAAACAAGCAACCCATCTGACAATTGGGGAATTATTGTTATCTAACACCCCAGAAACCCAACTAGATGCAAATATCTTTGAAATTGTCAACCACCTAAATATAGGCATTGAGTTGATTACTCAGGCAGATAAAAAACTGGAATTAGCCCGACTGAATTTAATTGCAGGATGTAAAGCCAAAAATGCGATCGCCTATGATGCGGCGGTGAAATATTTCACTCAAGGAATTGATTTACTACCCCCTACTGCTTGGACAGTACATTACAAATTAACCCTAAATTTGCATCATGAGCGTTTGGAAGCCGCTTGTCTGAACACAGACTTTGACAAGCTAGCAGCATGGGGTGACATTGTGTTGCAATCTGCTGCTTCTCTCTTGGACACCATCAAAGTCCATGAAACAAGAATGACGGCATTCCGCTCTCAAGGTAAATTTCTTCAAGTAGTTGAGACTGGGTTGCAGGTGCTGAAATTACTGGGTGTGGAATTTCCTCAAGAGCCAACTATGGCAGATATTGGTGCAGCAGCCGCGCAAACAAGGCAACTTTGGCAAGGGCGCGCACCCTTGAGTTTGCTAGACTTGCCAGTGATGAGCGATCTGCAGCAACTAGCAGCCATGCAAATCCTCACAAAACTTGTGCCATCAGCCCACATTGTTGCACCTCTACTTTTACCACTACTCATCTTCAAGCAAGTTGAGATGTCTATAGAGTGCGGTAATTCATCGATTGCCATTTTTACCTATGCTGACTACGGGTTGATTCTTTGTGGCGTAATGGGAGATTTAGATGCGGGATATGAATTTGGGCAAGTGTCATTAAAGTTACTAGAGCAATACCAAATTCCCGCATTCAAAAGTAGAGCTTACTTTATTGTCAACAGTTTTATTCGCCACTGGAAAGAACCCTTGAGTCAGTCTATTCCATTTTTATTGGAAGGCTACCAGAGTGGTTTAGAAACCGGAGATTGGGAATGCGTAGCGCTGAACCTGGTGTCATACGGTCAGTACAGTTATTGGAGTGGTCGAGGATTAAATGATTTAGCTGAGGAAATGGAGGCTTATCGGCAAGCCATCAGCCAAGTTAAACAAGATGCAACGTTAAAATATCATGAGTGTTACCAGCAAGTGATTATTAACTTACTGGGAAGGGTAAAAGTTGCCTATGATTTGCAGGGAACAGTCTTTAACAAAAGCGAGGCCTTAACCCACTTGCAAGCGATGAATGACCAAACAGGGTTATTTCATGTTTCTCTAAATCAAACCATTCTCTATTATTTGTTTGGCAAATACGAATCGGCTTTGGTACAAACAGCCCTAGCAGAACAGTACAGTCATGCTGGCATTGGGTATTTTATGGTTGTTGTTCAAGTCTTCTATGATGCCTTAGTTCATCTGGCAAATTATGCTGAAGCTTCTCCACAACAGCAGTCTGCAATTATTGAGCGAGTCAATAACCATCAAGCAAAACTCCAAAACTGGGCAACTCATGCGCCATGCAATCACCAACATCGTTGGGAATTAGTAGCAGCAGAACGCGATCGCATTTTGGGGCAATTTACTGCTGCGATGGAGCATTATGAATTAGCCATTAATGGCGCAAAAACTCACGGTTATTTGCAAGAAGAAGCACTCAGCAATGAATTAGCAGCTAAATTTTACCTGGAATGGGGTAAACAGAAGGTAGCCGCAGGTTATATGCAAGAAGCTTACTACTGCTATGCCCGTTGGGGTGCAAAAGCCAAAACTGATGATTTAGAAAATCGCTATCCCAATTTACTGCGCCCTATTCTGCAGCAAACAGTACAAAGCCTCAATCCTCTAGAAACCTTAGCTTCAATGACTGCGCTGAATGTCTCGATTCATAACTCCACAAAAAATAACAACTCATCCAGCAGTATCAATAATGCTCTAGATTTTGCCGCCATCCTGCAAGCTTCTCAAAGTTTGTCCAGTACGATTCAACTGGATGAACTCATGTATCAACTTACTCAGATGATTCTGCAACATTCTGGGGGCGATCGCTGTGCTTTAATTTTGCCTGATAGTCATGGAAAATGGCAGGTGCGAGCCGTTGCTACACCAGAAACCACAGAACTTTGTACTGAACTCTTAGAAGGAAATCCTCACTTCCCCCTCAAACTGATCCAGTACGTCAAAAATACCCAAGAAGTTGTAGTCATTGACGAACTCAAAACCAATTTACCTGTAATTGATGAATATTTGAATCAGCGACAACCAAAAAGTTTGCTGTGCTTGCCAATTCTTAATCAAGGACATTTAATTGGGATTTTATATTTAAAAAATCGCTCCACTAGCGGCGTGTTTACGAGCGATCGCATTTTGCTGCTCAACTTTCTTTGTACCCAAGCGGCAATTTCTCTAGAAAATGCCCGTCTTTATCAAGATTCGCAAAAATATGCCCAAAAATTAGAAAAATCCTTAGAACAGTTAAATCTTAGCGAAAACCGCTTTCAAAAATTAGCTGATAACATACCAGGATTAATTTATCAGATTCGCATTCAAGCTGATGGTTCATCTTCCATCTCCTATGTCAGTTCTGGATGTCAAACTCTGTACGAAGTCGCCCCAGAAGATTTGATGTCAGGAAAATACAGCTTGCGTGATTTTGAACATCCCGACGATCGCGCAGAGGCTTTTCGCGCCTCGATGGAATCAGCAAAAAATCTCACCCCATTTCATCACGAGTGGCGGATTATTACACCCAATGGCAATATCAAGTGGGTAAAAGCAGCTTCTCAACCAGAACGTAGGGAGGATGGCGAAATGGTATGGGATGGTATTGTGATTGATATTAGCGAACAGCAAACAGCACTTCATGAACGCAAACTTGCTGAACAACAACAACAGAGACTGTTAGGGATTTTGGAAGCTACCCCAGATATTGTAGGTATTGCTGATGCTAATGGTAATAGTCTTTATGTTAATCCTTCTGGACAGAAATTTTGGCAGATGAAAGATAGTGCAGCTGAATTTCACATTGCTAGGGTCACTACACCTACAGTAATGGCATATCTGCAAAATGTTGCTATTCCCACTGCTATCAACCGAGGGACTTGGAGTGGTGAGTCAGCCATTTTAGACTCCCAAGGTAATGAAGTGCCTGTATCTCAGGTAATCATTGCTCATAAAAATGCTGCCGATGAAGTCGAATATCTGGCTACCATTATTCGAGATCTTAGAGAACGCAAACAAGCTGAAGCTGCGATTGAGCAAAAATCCCAGGAACTAGAAACGGCTTTGCAAGAACTGCAAAAAGCTCAATTGCAAATGGTACAAAATGAAAAAATGTCTGCACTAGGTAACTTAGTTGCTGGGGTAGCCCATGAAATGAACAATCCACTAGGATTTATTTCAGCTAGCCTCAAACAAGTTAAACCCACTTTGGATGATATTACCGAACACCTGAAGCTATATCAACAAGCCCTACCCGAACCTGAAGCAGAAATTCTCGATCATGCTGAAGAAATCGACTTGGATTATAGCTTAGAAGACTTACCAAAAATTATCGATTCGATGGTCATAGCTTGCGATCGCTTGAAAAATATTAGCACCAGTTTAAGAACTTTCTCCCGTGCTGATAAAGATTATAAAGTTCCATTTAACATCAATCAAGGGCTGGATAGTACAATTTTAATTCTCAAACATCGCCTCAAAGCTAACGAAAAACGCCCGGAAATTATTGTAGAAACCGAATACGCTAATTTTGCACCTATTGATTGTTTTCCAGGACAATTAAATCAGGTATTTATGAATGTTCTGGCAAATGCTATTGATGCTTTAGATGAATTATTTATCGGTCAGAGTTATGAGCAAATGAAGTTGCGTAATCCTATAATTATCGTCAAGACTGCTATTGATAATTACAATGTCAAAATCTCAATTGCTGATAATGGCAAAGGCATGAGTGAAGAAGTGAAAATGCATATCTTTGACCATTTATTTACTACTAAAGGAGTTGGTAAAGGTACAGGTTTAGGACTCGCTATAGCTAGACAAATTGTTGAAGAAAAACATGAGGGTAAAATTGAGGTCAATTCTGTTTTAGGAGAGGGAACAGAATTTGCAATTTTCCTTCCCATTGCAGATAAATCTAAATAACCACACAACACAAATTCTTGAGAAAAGTATTGCTACAGGCAATACTTGTCGGTTAAGGGGAAAAGGGGCAAGAAAAAACCTTTTCCCCAAACCAAATGAAGAGTTGAAAATCCTTAACCGAGCAGTATTGTTACTACAGGTGCTTGCGAGCGTCATGACAATAAAATTCGGATAAGACACATCGATTGACGTTTAAATCCTGTAGAGACGCGATTAATCGCGTCTCATATCCTACCAAATTGTAAAAATTAGTAAATTTACGGAAAATAGCCCAGCAGTCATGCCTTCCTTCATTAATTCTTTATATAATCCAGATGTTTCTTGTTAAAATATTTAGGGACTTCCAAATAAAAAAATATCCCAGTATGTATTGTGGGGTGGACATCTTGTCCGCCCAGTTTATGTGGCGGGCAAGATGCCCGCCCCACAAGATGGAATAATTTATTTCTGGGAAATCCCTTATATACTTGTATATAATTACTCAAAATATTTATAAATTTTTATTAAAATAACAATGTATAAGTCAGTAAATTAACACCTTATTAATACTGAAAATAAATAGTAATAGTTTTTCAGATTTTTGTCAAAAACTACGTATTGACATAATACATAAGTCATGATTTAAAGAATTCGGCACTGCTTAACCCTCCGGAGATCTGAACTAATCGCAAATATTAGCAGCCTAAATTTTCAAGTAGAACTTGCATACTTGAATTTTTATTTCAAAAGATTTAAAAAATTATCATTCTTCTGGTTGTTACGCAATTGTACTAGCCAGCTTATTGTCAGGTTATAACCACCGACTTAAGTGGGCTACTTTTGACTGCTCTTATTCACTCATCTATCTATATACTGATTTGCCGCTAGTGAAGACTCTATCTGCCTTTACTGAAGAACTTGCAGAACCCTTACCTTCTAAAGAACTGCTGACATCCCTAACTACAGACTCACCGCCGAAAATTTCTCCGCAAGCAACTCGAACTAGCCTGAAAGCATCTACTATAGATGGCGTATTTGCCACAATTTTTTCTAACATTACCAGTGGCGTAATACTGATTAATTTTTTACTTCAGTTGGGCGCTACCCCAGTAGAAATAGGCTTGCTGTCTTCCATTCCCATGCTGGCAAATTTCCTGCAACCAGTGGGAGCTTATTTTGCCGATCGCACTACCAGCCGTCATTGGTATACCTTAGCAATTTTTGGCCCTTCGCGCTTGCTGTGGCTGATTTTAGTAGGGGGAATTGCATGGTTTTGTTACTATCACACCCCACCCCACCAGTTAGTTATCTGGACACTGGGAATAGTTGTAGTCACCAATATTCTCGGAGGTTTGGGTGGTTGCGCCTGGTTTAGCTGGATGGCGGCTTTGGTTCCCCCGCGCTTGCGAGGGCGTTATTTCGGTTTTCGTAATAGTGCTGCTAGCTTGGCTAATTTTTTATCTGTACCCCTGTTGGGATTTGCGGTTTCCGCTTGGCCTGGTGGTGGAATTGAAGGTTTCGGCGTACTTTTGTTACTAGGAGTAGTCATCGGCCTGATCAGTTTAGCTTGTCAATTTTGGATGGTGGATGTCAATCCCCAAGTTTACCGCTTTGGCAAAACTGCGCGCCAAAACTCAGAAAATGCTGAAACTCCAAAACTAAATACATTTAGCATCCTCAAAGATTTCAACTTTCTCAAATTTCTGGTTTATTTTGGGCTGTGGACATTTGCAGTCAATCTCAGCGCCCCATTTTTTAACCTTTATATGCTGCAAAATTTAGGTTTAGACCTCAGTACAGTCACACTTTATAGTAGTTTGATTGCTGGGGCAAACTTACTCATGCTGGTATTGTGGGGTAAGTTGGCTGACAAGATTGGCAATCGTCCCATACTATTGTTAGTCGGCTTTTTAATTGCAGTCACACCTTTATTTTGGTTAGGGGCTGGGAATGACTTCATTTCTGTATGGGTTTGGCTACCACTGATACATATTGTCTGGGGTGGCTTTGGAGCTGCGATCGACTTGTGCAACAGTAATATTCAGATGGAAATGGCACCATTAGAGTCTCCTTCTCAATATTTTGCGATCGCAGCTGCGGTTACTGGTGTTACTGGTGGTTTAGGCTCAACAGTAGGCGGCTTTTTAGCCCAGCTAGATATCATTGGTGGCTTACCTGGATTATTTGCGCTTTCAGCTATAGTGCGATTGATGGCGCTGTTACCTCTAATATTTGTTAGAGAACCACGTAGTAAATCCTTTAGTGATTTGCTAGAAAAAATCTTACCTTGGAAGCCAAAATCAGAGCTTGTTTCCACCGAAAAAATTGCTGCTTAACTAAATTACTCAGCATTAACCTTCATTAGCTAATCCTTCCTGACTTAAGAGGGAAGGATTTCTTTTGGGTGCATCCCAGTTTTTATTTTATAACTAGAGAATTAAGCGTCATTGCGAGGAGGAACGACGAAGCAATCGCATGGATTTATTCCTGGTGAGAGATTTTGCGATTGCTTCACTCCACTTCGTTGCGTTCGCAATGACATTGAAAAAAGTGGGATGCTCCCTTTCTTTTTTTATACAGCATCATGCGAGATAGTTGAGGGGAAAGGCTGATGGTGGAAACAAAAAATGATGCTGAAAACAAATCTGAGAATAATCATGAGATTTTTGCTGACAATCCTTTAACTAATATTTCTTTAGATAATGTTTCTGCAATTGTGGAAGCTTTAAGTAAATTAGACGAGCATCTTCTAAGTTTTGCAGATGAAACATATAATATGTTTGATTTCCGGAATGATGTAGGAATTAAACGCATTATCTCTTATCTTTCAAATCAATTGAATGAGCAAGAGAGATTTGAAATAATGCAAAATGCAAATTAGTTTTAAACAGTTGTGAGGGGTCAGATCCCCGACTTCTTGAAGAAGTCGGGGATCTTGCAACTAGGTAAACTTAATAGGGCAAATTACTACTTGGAGAAATCTTATTTTTAGGGTAAAATGTATTGCTTTAAATTTTTATTATTATAGTTCGTGTAATCGTTGGTTCACGTACCTTTATCAGAGTCCATAGGTCAACGTCTGAATCACAAATGAGACTCAGAACTGATAACTTAGAACTCAGCACTGTTCATCAAAGACCAATTGCAGTTGACTTGTTTGCTGGTGCAGGCGGTATGACTCTTGGGTTTGAACAAGCTGGCTTTGATGTGCTGGCATCTGTTGAAATCGACCCGATTCACTGTGCCATCCATGAATTTAATTTTCCTTTTTGGAAAGTGTTATGCCAAAGCGTTGTAGACACTACAGGGGAAGAAATTAGAAAGCGATCGCAAATTGGCGATCGTGAAATAGATGTGGTAATTTCAGGTAGTCCTTGCCAAGGTTTCTCTCTCATTGGTAAACGCGCTGTTGACGACCCCCGCAACTCTTTAGTATTTCACTTTCATCGCCTAGTTTTGGAGTTGCAACCGAAGTTTTTTGTGATGGAAAATGTCCGGGGCATCACAATTGGCGAACATAAACAAATTCTGCAAACTTTGATTAGTGAGTTTCAAAGTAAAGGCTATCAAGTAGAAGAAAATTACCAAATTCTTAATGCTGCCCATTACGGTGTACCACAAGCGCGAGAAAGATTATTTTTGTTAGGCGCAAGGGAAGATATAGCTTTACCAAAATATCCGCAGCCGATTACTCAAATCGCAAAGCCTCATGATTCTATAAAACCAAATTCATCTCCCTTGCCAATGAGTCCGACCGTATGGGATGCCATTGGTGATATACCAGAAGTAGAAAATTATGATGAGTTACTTGCACAAGATTCAGTATTAGCAGAATATGGTAAACCTAGTAATTATGCTAGGCAACTTCGCTGTATTGAAACTTTAACAAATAATTATTCCTACCCTCGTAAATTTAATTTTCAAATTCTCTCTTCCAGTTTCCGCACCAAACACTCAGATGCAACTAGAGAACGCTTTGCGGCTACAATGCAAGGAGAAAGAGAACCTATTAGTCGGTTTCATAAATTACATCCGGCTGGTGTTTGTAACACATTAAGAGCAGGTACAGATATGTATCGTGGCTCTTTTACTTCTCCTAGGCCAATTCATCCTTTTACACCTAGATGTATAACAGTTAGAGAAGCAGCAAGGCTACATTCTTATCCCGATTGGTTTAGATTTCATATTACAAAATGGCACGGATTCCGCCAAGTTGGTAACTCTGTACCTCCTTATTTAGCTAAGTCTATTGCATCAGAAATTATCAATGTACTGGGTATATCACCATCTCAACCAAACATCATTCAAGAACTTGGGGATGAAAGTTTATTGCATTTTAAGATGTTGGAAGCGGCTAAATATTATGGTGTTAATCCCAAAGTAATGGAGATTATCAGCGATAGTGCAAACTTATAATTGTAAATTTCCGAAAATCTTTTGGTTTTCTCGGCTAGCCACACGAATCGTATAACCCTCTTTGACAGCAATATTCGGTGTCCATTCATAAACTCCATCGCTAGCAGTACGTTTAGCAATATTTTGGATAGTTTTGTTGTTACGATCAGATAATTTAATCGACACATCGCTGTTGATATTGTCTCGCCACAAGATTAAATAAGGTCGATTTTGTTCAACCTGTACTTTACCTGCTGGCTGTTCGATTAATATTTGCGGTACAACCTTTTGAGTTATAGCCTTGCGAACTCCTAGGTAATGGGGTAAATCTCGAAATGTGGGATTTTCTTGAGGATTAGACAGTTGGGGTAAGATAATATCCCCCACTTTAGAATTAAACAAATAAGTGGATCTGCCACCGTCAACGGTTATGATATCTCCTTTAACACCTAACTGGCGTAATAATTTAGCAGCTTCATCCAGAGTTGTTTGATTCACTGTCATAATTAACAGTTGCTCATTACCTGGACGACTATCTTTATTTAAAGTACCGATAACTTGATATTTATTTATTTGATTGTTAGCTAATACTTTCGCGGGATGGTCGCTATATTTATAACTAACGATCGCATTTTTTACTCTTGTTTGATTAAGAGGCGCACCGCTAGCTGGATCATAATCTGTAATATATGCTTGCTTGTCATCCCAAACTAAAGCTTTTAAGCGAATTGTACGATAAAATTCAGATTCTGGTTTCTTAACTGGCCCGTACGGGCTATGACCTCCAGTGATCACTACACCATTAAATTTAATGGGAAAGGATAATTGTGTACTTGATTGGTATTGCTCGAAGAACGAACAATTAATCATGGAAAATACATCATTACCATAGAGTTTTTTATATTCGTCATTTACTTGGGAAAACAATTTATTTTTAAAATAAGGACTATAAATTCCTCCTTCGCCTTTATAATATTTACCTTGACCATTACCCATATTATCAACCTCTCCCACAACTTGGTCTATCCGCATTTTTCGGAGGTCGATTACTTGCAAATATGCTGTATTACCATTGGTTAATTCTTTTTTATATAACCATGCACCATCTATTACATGAAGCGGCTGATAAGAAGCTAGAGGGTTAGAAACTTGGGCTATATAAATACTAGTCAAAAGTGGAATAACAAAAAATAAAAAGCTAATTACAGCATTCATTTGGGTTATTTATAGCAAAAAATAATTAACCCAGATTATACCAATTCCCCAGATGTTGCCAATTGCGTAGGCGTAGCCCGTTGCAGATATCTCAGGGGATAGGATTGAGGACGTACAACCCTTGATAGGAGACAAGAGCCAAAAAATTTAGTATATTTTTCCCCAAGGCTGCATAAAATTGCGATCGCTAACCTATTGATTGAGTGAAGGGGTTGAAACCTCGCAAACACCACTCACATCAACAGGAAAACGATTATGAAAACCCAAATGCTGTTAAGTCTTGCTTGTTCTCTGTCTTTGTTAGGTGCTGTCACAGTTCCCGCAAGCGCCCAACCAACTACAAATGCAGCGCCTCAACCAACTGTGCAACCTCAAGCAGCTAGCCAAGATTTAACCATCCCTCAAGATACAGCAATTATTGTTTCCTTTCCTGCATCTGTTACCGTAGATGTTGGGCAAAAGAAGGATTATCCTTTGACACTTCCCTTGGCTAGTGCAATTAAAGATGCTCAAGGTAATGTTGTCGCACCAGAAAATACTCCCGTTACCATTGTGCTGAAACCTACTGATGGAGGCGCTAAAATTGTTGCCCAATCTTTAGTAATTAATGGGCGCATCGTCTCGATTAAAGCATCAAGTCAAATGATTCCTGGCACTACTATTACTCAAAAGCGCGCTAATGATAAAGCTGTAGAAAATGGTTCTGTTTGGGGTAGACTGACTGGTAGTACCTTGGGCTTTATCAGCAATGGAGATCCTGAACAGTTTGACCGAGGTGCAATGTTAGGAAGCGCTATTGGATTAGTTACAGGTTTGCGTTCCGCAGAAAATACTCGGATTGTGCAGATTCCCCAAAGCAGTGTTTATGTTTTATCTCTAGAAGCTCCTATCCAATTGTCTGGGCGCTAGTCTCATCTTCATTAATAAAGCCAGAGTCTTTGGGATGTAAAATTGTTAAATGAAAACCATGTCTAGTTTCGGTTGTCAGATAACGCTCTTGTAATGGTTGCCACTGTTGCCATAATTTATAGCGATTTTCAGTGAGTAATTTATTCAGTCCATGCACATGAGAATCCATATCTGACTTAAAGACATCCTCAAGCCATTCAGTTAACACCACACTATCTTGCATTGCACCCAAAATATCTTGGATATTTTTTACATCTGCAATATACGCTGCATAGGATTCGTTGTACAAATCTGCAAATAAATCCATTTGGTAGCGGACACGTTTAGCTTGTTTGCGTAAGCTATGAAGTTTTTCGCCTTCATTAGTTAAGTGTTGTTCTACTTTTTTGGCTCCCCAATCGGTGCGGACTTTGAATTGCGATTCCACAATTTCAGTACCCACTAGCCAACCAGGATGCAATAAAAACTGACTCACTTCTGGTAACAGTAAATCTGGTAGAACTTGCTGAATAGTAATCGAAGCTAATTCTTGATAACTGGGTTTTTCTAACCAATCTTCTAAAGCTTGTTTTAAAGACTTATATGAGTCATCTTTTAATGTTGTTTGTACAGTATCTAGTGCGTGTTCACGTTGTTTAGCTAAAGCATCAAAAGCTGTATTTAAATGCTTCTGATCTTTAGAAGATAGCTGTGGTTTATATTCTTTTTCTAGACTTTCTTTGAGTACATCTAAATCTCGGAGATTACCCAGGCGACGAGCAATTTTTCCAATATTTTTATCACTAATTGGCTTAGATAAATCTAAGGCGATCGCAAATCTACTGACAGAGGTACGTAAGCGACGCATTCCTACTCGCATTTGATGCAACGCCTCTGGGTCTTCATCTTTCTTAACTGATTTTTCCCACTTCAATGTTTTCTTATAATGTTTTTCAATCGCCTGATAAGCGTAATCTCCTAGCGTTTGGATTGTGGTATTTGTATCTACTTCCATAAAATATCAACCAATCAGATACCGATGCGGATTATTGCATGATAACATCAGTTAAAAATTTGCCTATATAACTTTTGATATTTGTTTAAGCAGTTCTTCATAGAAAAGCTGCAGATAATTAAAAATTTTGATTTTTTTATCAATTTTTTTTAAATAGCACAATTATTGCACAATGATTATGGTTGCGATCGCTCATTTTTAAATCACAATTCTCAGTTATCAATATAAATACAAAACTAGTATTGATTACAACATTAATTAGTTAATGTCAATTCGTACAGTACTTAGGCAAAATGTAATATGCATAACTCTAATTTAATAGAACCAATATTTTTGACATTTACAGAAAGTTTCCAAAAACACAGAACAGACCTTTCAGCATTACTATTAACTCCTGACAAGTATCTCTGGGTGGGATCTGATGAAAGTTCTACCCTGGAAAGACTTTCTTTAATTGATGGTAAGAATTTTGGCGACCATCAACAATTTCGCGTGGCAGAATTTATTAGTTTACCTGCGCCAGAAAGCGAGGAAATTGATATTGAAGGGCTAGCTTATGCCGATTATTACTTATGGCTGGTTGGTTCCCATAGCTACAAACGTAAAAAACCAAAAACCAAAAATACCGATGTCAAAAATATTCAAAGATTAGCAACTGTTACCTCAGAACCTAACCGTTATATTCTTGGCAGAATTCCGCTTGTAGATGGAAAATTATTCTCATCTTGTCCACATCCACAAAACCCAGATGTGCAGTTAAGTGCTGCCAAACTAGAATGTATTAACCAGAGTAATTTGCTAATGACAGCCTTAGCAGGCGATCCTCATTTAGGCTTATATATTCAAGCAGCTGTTCCCGGTAAAGACAATGGTTTTGATATTGAAGGAATCAGCATTTATCAAAATCGAATTTTTCTAGGTTTACGAGGGCCAGTATTACGAGGTTGGGCTGTAATTTTAGAAATTGAATTAGAAAAATCTACCCCAGGATTGATGACATTACGACAAATAGGTGATGTACAAAAAGGGTATAAAAAACATTTTCTGTGGTTGAATGGTTTAGGAATTCGAGATTTAGCTTTAGATGGTGAAGACTTATTGATATTAGCCGGGCCGACGATGGATTTAGATGGCCCAGTGCAACTTTATCGCTGGCAAGGTGGCGTAAATGTAGCCGAAAATATTTTAAGCTACCCAGAGTTTGTGCAAGATATTCCCTATGGTAATCGCGAGGATCATGCTGAGGGGATGACGCTATTTAATGATATTACTGGTAAACCTTCATTGCTGATAGTTTATGACTCCCCAGCTAAGAGTCGGTTAGTAGGAGAGAGTGGAGTAATAGCAGATTTGTTGAGTTTGGTAATGAGTAATGAGTAATGAGTAATGAGTAATGGGTAATGAGTAATGGGTAATGAGTAATGGGTAATGGGTAATGAGTAATGAGTAATGAGTAATGAGTAATAAGTAATGAGTAATGAGTAATAAGTAATGAGTAATAGTAACTTCTCCCTCATCCCCCTCATCTCCCTCATCTTCCAGTCCCCAGTCCCCAGCCCCCAATCCCTAGAGATTAGTAGAAATTGCTTGCACCGGACAGGTAGGTATACACTGTTCACAGACAATGCAGCGCGATCGCGTGAATGTCAGCTTATATGTTTCTGCATTGAGACTCAAAGCTTCAGTGGGACAAACCCCAGTACATAAACCGCAGTGAACACAGGTATCCTCATCAATAACAATTTCCCCTAAAGTGTGAGAGACATTAATATTTTGCGATCGCATCCACTCAATCGCCGCATCTAACTGATCGATATCTCCCAATAATTCCACAACCAGCTTACCAATTTGATTTGGGGCAACTTGGGCACGGATAATATTAGCCGCAACATTAAATTCCTTAGCCAGTCTATAGGTAACCGGCATTTGTATAGCACGTTTGGGAAAAGTGAGAGTAACTCGTTTTTTCACAGGCTTGGCAGAGACTCTTGTCTGTTCTAGGGTATCTTTAATTTTGGGCATTGGGCATGGGGCATTGGGCATTGGTAATTGGGTGTTTGTTATTTCCCCTAGTTCCCAGTCCCCAGTCCCCAGTCCCCAACCCCCAGCCTTCAGTTAAACTGAAAGATGATAATGCTTAATAAGATTTAATAATTTTGTTATGACTAAAGATTCACCAGTGAATATTCCAGCAAAGCCGGAATCTACAGCAGCTGCGCGGGTAAGAAATTTTTTAATCGCCCTAGTAGCGATCGCACTCAGCGTTGCTTTAGTTGTAGGATTGCGAAGTGAGACAACTTCGGCTTCTTTGAGTAAGTTAGATGAAGCCTCTACACCCTTAGAAGTAGCTATTACTAACGGTAAGCCTTCACTGGTAGAGTTTTACGCTGATTGGTGTACTGTCTGCCAAAAAATGGCACCAGATATGACTGAGTTAAAACAGCAATATGCTGACAAACTAAACTTTGTCATGCTGAATGTGGATAACACCAAATGGCTACCAGAAATGCTGAAATATCGGGTGGATGGCATTCCCCATTTTGTATTTTTGGGTAAGAATGGTGAAACCATAGCGCAAGCAATTGGAGATCAACCACGGGCTGTTATGGCTAGTAATTTAGAGGCTTTAGCAACAGATTCATCTCTACCTTATGCCCAACTTAGCGGCCAGGTTTCCAAATTCTCCGCACCAGTTGCACCAAAGGCTAGCCAAGATGATCCGCGTAGTCATGGTAGCCAGGTAGTAAATTAGTAATTCGTAATTCGTAATTCGTAATTCGTAATTCGTAATTAGGTGTGGGTTGAAATATGCTCAACTTAATTACGAATTTTTTTATCCAATAATTCAATCTTGGCAAGGCATAGTTAAGTTTTCTGTATTACATATAAATTATTGATGCTGTACCTCTAATGTTATTTATATATACCTTTATCAGGTCACAACAATTTTGTAACCTCAAAATAATGTTGGCTAGAAATTTAGTTTAAGAAAGATAATAATTCAAAATTTGTCGTTACCCTTTATTTTCTTTACTCTTAATTACGAATTACGTAGCGCTTTGCGCTTCCCGTAGGGTATTACGAATTACGAATTATTTAGGAGTTGAATCTTGAAATTTGATGAACTAGATAACCGGATGCGGGTGTTTGAGACAGCACACGATCATTGTGTGCTACCCGGAATTTATATAGTTGCGAGATTAGATGGACGTGGCTTTACTCGACTGACAAAAGAAGTACATCAATTTGAGGCTCCCTTTGATAGCTACTTTCGAGATTTGATGGTGGATACTGTCGAACATTTGATGAATTGCGGCATTGATATCATCTATGGTTATACCCAAAGTGATGAAATATCTCTACTTTTTGCGCTAAATGAAAATACATTCAACCGTAAATTAAGAAAACTCAACTCAGTTTTAGCAAGTGAAGCTAGCGCTAAATTTTCTTTATCGCTGAGTGCTTTAGCCTGCTTTGATTGTCGAATTTCTCAGCTTCCTAATCAAGAAGAAGTAGTGAATTATTTTCGCTGGCGGAATGAGGACGCTCATAGAAATGCGCTGAATGCTCATTGCTATTGGTGTTTGCGTCGAGAAGGGCAAAATGCAACTCAAGCAACCAGCATGATGAAAGGTTTATCTGTTGCTGAAAAAAACGAGATGTTATTTCAACACGGAATTAATTTCAATCAAATTCCTAACTGGCAAAAACGCGGTGTAGGGCTGTATTGGGAAAAATATGAAAAGCAAGGATTTAACCCAGTTAAGGGAGAAATTGTACCTGCACTACGGCGACGCATTCGGCGAGATTTAGATTTAGCGATGAAGGATGAATATAGCCAATTTATTGCCAAGTTAGTTAGTACTGATTCATAAGTTTTGTGGAGGGTGTTAAAGTCTGTACATCAAAACAAGCGATCGCACCTTCAGTAGTAGTCACATACAGCCTATTTTCCCACAGACGCATATTCAGAACGGCACCGCAACCAGTAGGATTGATGGAAAAGCGATCGCTTCCCATACGGAAACAATAAAGATTAGCTTGGCAATCACCTGCATAAACTAATTTTTTATCTTCAGAAATCGCACAGGCGTAAACTGCTGTTTTACAGGTGGCGATAACTTTACTCTCAGTTTGCCGAATTTTTAGATCCCCAACTTTCGCTAATTGATAAATTGTGCCGTCGCTGGTACCAACAATGACTTGCTGTGCAGTCAACTGTCCGCACAGAACTGCTGCTGTTGTCTGATTTTCCCAAATTATCTTGCCTGTCTTGGGATGATAGCAAGTAACACCACGACTATGCCCATGATAAATTGCTTGGTCATCAGCAGCTAAAAACCAACCCTGCCGAGTTGCAGTTTTTTGTTGCCATAATACCTGCAAGTTAGAGTCGAGGGAAGTTAACTGTCCATAAATATCTAAAACTAAAAGATGATCGCTGTGGAGAGTTAAAGCCGAGATTGTAAAGTTATAAAAATGTGGCACGCTACGATTACGTGCATTGTAAATTGACTGCGGCAGTTTGGCGATCGCATCATATATCTGCCCATCATCACAACTAGCATAAAGATGGCGATCGTCTCCTACCAAACAGCGCACATTCTGAGAAAGCTTGTGCTGATAGGAAAATTGCCCTTGATGATCCAAAGCCAAAATCAAACCATCGCGATTACCCAGCCAGCAACCTTGCTGATTCACCCATAAACCAAAAGCGGGAACCTTCCACAATCCTGCAGGATTAGGCGGGATATATTTCCACAAAGCTGCAAGAGGGTTGGAAGCAGGTTTTTCGCGTGTAGCGTTGTAGCCAATCGCTTTCGCCTCCGCATAAAGAAAATTATGCAGAGATTGCCAATTTGGACTATGTAAAAAGCGGTCAAAATCGGAGAAACTTGGATATTCAATCGCAAAAAATTCTACATCTGCCAGTTCTGGGAAGTCACTGACATTCAGTAATTCTTTACGGTTATAGGTTGAGCCGAAATTATACGCAAATGATTGGGGGCTTTCTCCAGGTATCGGCAACAGCATCAAACCAATGAAAGTTGCCATCTCAGGACTTTGGAGTAAAAAGCGATCGCCACCTTGATGAACGATAAATGCCATTTTTTTATACCAGCTTTTCGACTCTATTATTCCCAGCTGATGATCAAAGAAGAATAAAGAATTTCTCCAATCAAGATGAATTGTGAAGCAAACAAGGGATAAATAAAGATAGTTCCCAATACTACTCGGTTAAGCATTTTGAACTCAAAATTGCTTGAGGAGAAAAGGTTAAGGGTGAAAGATTTTTTCTTTCCCTTGAACCATTTCCCTTTTTCCCCTTAACCGACAAGTATTGAGATAGATCCAACTAAGGTGAATCTTCCGGCAGCTATTATATGACCTATTGCCTCAGAATTGCTGATATGCCTGAGACTGAACGTCCACGTGAACGTTTAATGGCTCATGGCCCCAAAGTTTTAGCTACTGCTGAATTGATTGCAATTTTGCTAGGTACTGGTCAAGGGCCAGGAAAATTATCGGCTGTGGGTTTGGGACAATATATTTTGAGCGAATTAGGCAAACATCAGCGTGACCCTTTGGCAGTTCTAAGAGAAGTTACCCCAGCAGAGTTAATGCAAATTCCTGGGATTGGGCCAGCCAAGGCGACTACTATCTTAGCGGCGATTGAATTAGGGAAACGCGCTTTTCAAACCAGACCAGAAGGGGAAACTATTGATAGTCCATTAGCCGCAGCCGCAGCTTTGAGCCAAAATTTAATGTGGCAATCACAAGAACGGTTTGCGGTGTTGCTGTTAGATGTCAAGAATCGCTTGCTGGGAACCCAAGTCATTACCATTGGTACAGCTACAGAAACCTTAGCTTCCCCCCGCGAAATTTTTCGAGAAGTAATTCGCCAGGGTGCAACGCGGGTAATCGTCGCCCATAATCATCCATCTGGGAGCCTGGAACCAAGCCAAGAAGATATTGAACTGACGCGTCAATTGTTATCAGGAGCAAATTTTTTAGGTATTCCCCTGCTGGATCATCTCATTTTAGGCAATGGTAACCACCAAAGTTTGCGAGAAATTACAACTTTATGGGATGAATATCCGCAAGGGGATTAGGATTGGGCATGGGGCATGGGGCATGGGGCATTGGGTAATTGGTAATTGGATTTGCCGTTTATTCTTTCCCCCTTCCCCCTTCCCCCTTCCCCTTTCCCCCTTCCCCCTTAATATCCCCAAGCTACATAGGATAATTTTGCCGCAGTGGCGCGAACTTGATTGGCATTGGCTACTAATTGACCGCAAGCATCCCAAGTGCCGGAGACGAAGGTGCTTCTTGTGCCTTCACCGATAGATATTGGGGTGGTGTAATCGTCAACTTGGACTTGCAAGCTTTCTAGATTGATGGTGACAGATGCTTGGGGATTGGTTGTTACTAGTTCTTGCAGCTTTTTAATGGTGGCGCTATCAGCAGTGACGCAAGGTATACCCATTGCGACGCAGTTACCGAAAAAGATTTCTGCGAAGCTTTCACCAATTAAGGCTTTAATGCCCCATTTTGCTAGGGCTTGGGGTGCGTGTTCTCTTGAGGAACCACAGCCAAAGTTGCGGTTAACTATTAAAATGTTCGCCCCTTGATATTGTGGTAAATCAAAGGGATGCTCACCTTTTAGTGCTGTGCGGTCATCGATAAATGCACCTTCACCTAAGCCGTCAAAGGTGATGGCTTTTAAATAGCGGGCGGGAATGATGCGATCGGTATCTATATCATTACCTATTAAAGGTACGCCACGACCGGAGACTTGTTTTACTTCACTAACCATAAATTTTTAGGAAAAACGAACCGCGAAGGACACAAAGAACGCAAAGGAAGAATTGAGAGAGAGTTTTGCTGTAGTGACGTGTCTAGACTAAAATAGTGCATTATTCAAACTCTTGTGGGATGGGCATCTTGCCCGTCCTGGGCGGACAAGATGTCCACCCCACAAGAAAATTATATTGCCACATTTTAGCCTTGTCGCACCCTACATATTGTTGAGAGTTTGGTTACAGCAACTCGCGCACGTCGGCGACTTCGCCTTTAATTGCCGCAGTTGCCACCATTGCGGGACTCATGAGTAATGTGCGACCGGAGGCGGAACCTTGTCTACCTTTAAAGTTGCGGTTGGAGGAGGAGGCGCTGATTTGTCTTCCCTGTAATTTATCTGGGTTCATGGCGAGGCACATGGAACAGCCTGGTTCGCGCCATTCAAAGCCGGCGGACTCGAAGATTTTGTCTAATCCTTCGGCTTCGGCTTCTTTTTTGACTCTTTCGGAACCTGGGACGACGAAAGCTTTCACTCCCTCGGCTACATAGCGACCTTGGGCAATTTTCGCGGCTTCTCGTAAGTCGCTGATTCTGCCGTTGGTGCAACTACCAATAAAGCAGACATCTACTTTAGTGCCTTTAATAGGCTGACCGGGAAATAAATCCATGTAGCTGTAAGCTTCTTCGGCAATAAATCTGTCTTCTTCCAGTAGTTCTTCGGGTTTGGGGATGAGTTGGTTAACACCGATACCTTGACCGGGGGTAATTCCCCAGGTAACTGTAGGGGGAATATCGGCGGCGTTGAAGACTACAACATCGTCATATTCGGCATCAGCATCACTCTTGATGGATTCCCACCAAGCAAGGGCTTTGTCCCAATCGGCACCTTTGGGGGCGAAGTCTCTACCCTTAAGGTAATCGTAGGTGACTTGGTCGGGGTTGACGTAACCACATCGAGCCCCGCCTTCGATCGCCATGTTGCAGACGGTCATCCTCTCTTCCATGTTCATTTGCTCAAAGGTTGTACCTGCGTATTCGTAGGCGTAACCAACACCACCTTTCACGCCGAGGGTGCGAATAATATGCAGAATGACATCTTTGGCGTAAACACCGGGGTTGAGAGTACCGTTAACCTCGATTTTGCGGACTTTTAATTTTGAAAGGGCGAGGGTTTGGGAAGCCAAAACATCACGGACTTGGCTAGTACCAATCCCAAAGGCGATCGCACCAAAGGCACCATGACTAGATGTATGGCTATCGCCGCAAGCGATGGTCATTCCTGGCTGGGTTAGTCCTTGTTCTGGGGCGATGACGTGGACAATTCCTTGACTGCCAGAACCAATATTGTAAAATCTAATGTTATTTTCTTGACAATTTTGCTCTAGTGCTCGAATCATTTCCTCTGCCATCGTATCGACAAAGGGACGAGCTTGATTATCAGTAGGTACTATATGATCTACTGTGGCAACAGTGCGATCGCTAAATAATACTTTTAAACCTCGTTCCCGTAACATTGCAAAGGCCTGGGGACTGGTGACTTCATGGATGAGGTGAAGCCCGATAAATAGTTGTGTTAGCCCTGAAGGCAGTGTCCCAACAGTATGTAAGTCCCAAACTTTATCGAACAGGGTACCTTTACTCATATTAATAGTTAGTTCACGAGTCAGAGTTTTTATAGTATCAAAAAATTGTCGGGCTTTTGCTATGTGAATTGCTTGATTTTAAGTTAGCAATATCAAAAATCACAGGGGAATAGGGTTTAGTTAAGATCATTAGCGATTGATTTGTCGCTTGTTAAAAAAGCCGGCTCAATTGGGGGATTCTCCCCCAAACCCCCGATTGGGTGACGGTTGCGTCCCCCAAACCCCCTCCAAAAATATTGTTCGGTTTTTTGTTGAGTATCTATAGTAATCCTATTTAATTAGGATTTACGCAAGTAAAATTTGTCATTGCGACCGGGATTGCCACGCTACGCTCGCAACAGGCTCCTTGTAGGGAAGCAATCCCATAATTTTAGGCGATTACGTTGCTACCCTTGTAAGGGACTTCCAAGTAAAAAAATATTCCATTGCTCTTGTTCACAGTCAACAGTCAACAGTCAACAGTCAACAGTCAACACTCAACACTCAACAGCGACTTCCTTTAACCCTATTTATCTGTTTGTAAAACTAAAATACTCCGAAATCAACGCTTAAATTACTGTAAATAACTGTATTCTTGCTATCAAGGATATCTGGCACATATAAGATAAATAAATTACTAGCTTTATGTCCATAGATTTACTTGCTTTTTTTCAAGCTACCGACCCCAGCCGCACTTTGTTTATAAATAATGCAGTTGATGCCAAGTATTATATAGACTTTTCTGAAGTGCGGGGTGGTGATATTATTAACCGACTGCAACAGAAAATTACATTTTTTAAGCCGAATGACCCTACTTGTACTTTATTTACTGGGCATATTGGTTGTGGTAAATCGACGGAGTTATTAAGGTTACAGGCGGAACTGGAAAAGCAAGGCTTTCATGTGGTGTATTTTGAGTCTAGCGAAGACTTGGAAATGACTGATGTGGATATTGCTGATGTATTGTTAGCGATCGCTCGCCGTGTAAGTCAAAGTCTGGATAAAATTACACTGGCGGAAACCAGCAAACTCAATGAATTGCTACAAGGTGCTTGGAAGGTCTTAAACTCCGAGGTGACGGGAGTGAAGCTGAAAGTTCCCAATCTTGGGGATGTGGGTTACTCGGCGGAAAAAGAGAAAGTTTCCTTAGCTTTTGGAATTGGCGAAATTACCACCAAAACTAGGAACGACCCCAACCTGCGGGAAAAACTCAATCAATATTTAGGGCCGCAGAAAACCCAATTACTTGAAGCCATTAACCGCGAACTTTTAGAACCTGCGATCGCTAAACTCAAGCAGCAAGGTAAAAAAGGTTTAGTGGTAATTGTCGATAACCTCGACCGCATCGATAACCGCGTCAAATCTTGGGGTCGTCCACAACAGGAATATCTGTTTGTGGATCAGGGGGAGTTTATGACCAAGCTAAATTGTCATTTAGTTTATACAATGCCCCTATCGCTGAAATTTTCCAATGATTATGGTACCTTAACCCAGCGATTCCCCGAAGACCCGAAAGTTTTGCCGATGGTTCCCGTACAGTGGCCTGATGGTAAAGTCCACGAACAGGGAATAACACTTTTGCAGCAGATGGTGTTAGCAAGAGCCTTTCCTAATGTACCAGCAGCAGAACGCCTCGATCATATTACAGAAATTTTTGACAGTGCTAGCACCTTAGACCGCTTATGTTACATGAGTGGTGGTCATGTGCGCGACTTATTGCGGTTGCTGAACACCTGGATTATGGAAGAAATGACCCTTCCCCTTTCTCGCGACACCTTAGAACAGGTAATTCGTTCACGGCGTAATGAAATGACTATGCCAATTTCTGATGAAGAATGGCAATTATTGCGTCACGTCAAGCAGAGAAAGAAAGTCAGCGATGACCAAGGATATCAAAAACTGATTCGCAGTCGCTTTGTTTTTGAATATCGCGATCGCGGCGAGTCTTGGTTTGATGTCAACCCCATTTTAATTGAAGCCAGGGAGTTAGAGTCTTCTAATTAAGTGAATGATTGTAGTGGACTGACACACCAAAAATAGTGCATGAAAAAAACTCTTGTGGGATGGGCATCTTGCCCGTCCGGGGCGGACAAGATGTCCACCCCACAAGAAAAATTATTGCACTATTTTAGCCTTGCCACGCCACTACGAAATGACAAATGACAAAGAACAAATGACTAATGACAAAATAAACAATAATCGCTCTCTAGAACATAAATTTTTATATAATTAATCATTGCCAATCCTTGCTAACACATAAATTATGCGTAAGGGTACAAGAATTTTGTACCCCTAACCATTTATGGCTTGTTCACGAATTTGTCTGGCGGCTTGCGTAATTACGAATTACGCAGTAGGCACAGCTACATTTTGACGCACAACACGTTTGCGATCGCCTTTCCTCGTACCCCCAGCCATCTGATATTCATGGCTATTGCTGCCAAATTTATAGGCAATACCACGCAAAATGTTCTCAGAATAATCGGCTAAATCTTTTTCATTCTCTACAATTTGGGTTAATAAGTTATCGATAGTAGAGAGAGTTCGATTATACACTTTTAAAGATTCGCGCAGGTTTTGGATTTTTTCAGTATAACCTTGGACTGTTAATCCTTCTCCTACATCTAAGCTGGAATTAATAGATTCAATACTAGCTAAACGTTGTTCAGCGTTGCTAAGAATACGTGAAGTACGT
This sequence comes from Tolypothrix sp. PCC 7601, assembly GCF_025677855.1. NCBI lineage: Bacteria > Bacillati > Cyanobacteriota > Cyanophyceae > Nostocales > Tolypothrichaceae > Tolypothrix > Tolypothrix sp. PCC 7601. The sequence goes on along the minus strand of NZ_CP064879.1, from coordinate 3,663,237 downwards.
TTTCTTCTCACCATAGTTGGCACCCTATTACAAAATTTTTCATAAATCTATAGTGGACAATTATTTAAAAATTTGTCCTACGTGAAATTGTTGATTTTTTGTCAAAAATTCTAAATATCAGTAATTTATCTGAATTCCTCATGACAAAAGTCTCAAATCAGGTAATTTCTACTATTTAAATTTGTTGGTAAATTTCAGAGTAAAAATCTGTTTATCCTCATGTTAAAGCGGAAGCTTCTACAACTTGCGCGTAACACCGAAACGTTAAAGCTGAAGCTTCTACAACTTGCGCGTAATACCGAAATGTTAAAGCGGAAGCTTCTACAACTTGCGCGTAATACCGAAACGTTAAAGCTGAAGCTTCTACAACTTGCGCGTAACACGGAAACGTTAAAGCTGAAGCTTCTACAACTTGCGCGTAATACCGAAATGTTAAAGCTGAAGCTTCTACAACTTGCGCGTAATACCGAAACGTTAAAGCTGAAACTTCTACAGGGAAAGCGGAAGTTGCTACAGAGAAAGCGTAACTTATTTATGAAGTAGGGTGTCCTGCGGCTATTAAAGGATGTGGAACTTAGAGACAATAAAATTTAGCCGTAACGCACCGCCGCATAGATGGTGCGTTAGGCGCTAAATTATACCAAATCAAATAATATTCTAGATGGCACGCCGTGCCCAGTGGAGTCAACTTAACGTGAAACCCGCTTTGTTGCAAGGTTTCGCCCTCACCCCCAGCCCCTCTCCCACCAGGCTACGGTGTACACACAAGTGGTAGCTGTAAGGGTTTCAGGCGTTATAGACCCCTTAAATTGTCATTACGAGCGCAGCGATAGCGGAGCGAAGTAATCGCATAATCCCGTAGTTTTTGCGATTGCTTCGTCGTTCCTCCTCTCTACGAGACGCTACGCGAACGCAATGACAGGCTTCGGGAGCGTTCCAACAGCCCAGAGTTAAAGGGCAAAACCAAGCTTCAGGTGGAATTTCAAGACTTCTGTGTACACCGTAGCCCACCAGGAGAGGGGAGCAAGAGATTTAGTTCCCCTTCTCCCGGGGGAGAAGGGGTTAGGGGATGAGGGCACGAGGTATTTGTAGAACACGCGCCGTACATAGCTTTTAGCTTAAGTTGACACGTATGCGCCATGCCATACCCCTACAATCTGTCGCATTCTTTTTTCAAATTGGTATTACTCAACAAAAAACAGATCAATCATTTTGGAGGGGGTTTGGGGGACGCAACCGTCCGAAGTTTTGTGGAAGGAAACCTTCCCCACAAACTTCACCCAATCGGGGGTTTGGGGGAGAATCCCCCAATTCTTCTGGCTTCTTTAATCAGTAATACCAAATCAAATAATGTTTGCAACACATCAATATATTCTAGAGGGCACGGCGTGCCATACCCCTACAATCTGTCGGATTCTTTTTTGAATTGGTACAAACAGTAGATATATAGTGATAAATCATACTATACAAGTAAATAAAAATACTACTTTAAATAATCACCGCGTCCAACTAACAGCTAAGGATAAAATGCAAAATCCCTCCTCTGCTACCATTACAATCTATCGCAGAGATGATTTTCGCATCCATATTTTAAGGCAGTCTAATTAAAGCAGTAATTTATAGCTCTTTCTACCTAAGTACACACAGCTTAATATGTTGTAAGACTACTCGGTTAAGGGTTTTGAACGCAAAATTGGCTTTGGGGAAAAGGTTAAAGGTTAAGGGTTAAAGGTTTTTCTTTCCCCTTTTCCCTTTCCCCCTTCCCCCTTAACCTTTCCCCGACTTCTACAAGAAGTCTATTGTGTTTCGATAATCACCTGTGTTCACGACGTGGGAAAATACTTAAAAGTAACGGCATTTCTAAATTTGAGTAGGAATTGAGATGATTTACTCAAGCTAAAGGTCAATTATTTGCGCCTTGGCGGGAAACAAAATTCATCTGCTTACTCAGCAATGCCAAGTAGCTAATACTGAAAAAACCGTAGGATGGTTGATTTATTTACCAGACCTACAAAGGCTCAGAGGATGAGAGATGACACGCTCTCCTAATTCTAATCGGCGTTTGTGGTTGCTGTTACTAAGTCGTAGCAGCATAGCTTTGGGAGTAGTTTTACTCGTAGGGATTATTGGGGGTATTTGGTGGGCTAATAACTTTATTCATCAAAAATTAGTACCATTAATTGAAAGCAATCTTTTAGAATTGCTGGGAAGACCTGTAAATTTAGGTGCGGTTCAAAGCTTTTCACCGAATAGCCTGCGTTTTGGTAACACAACAATTCCTGCAACTACGACAGATCCCGATAGACTGGTAGCACAAGCGGTAGATGTGGGTTTTGACCCTTGGCTATTAGTTTTTAACCGGACTTTAAAGCTCAATGTGACTTTAATTCAGCCTGCTGTTTATATTGAACAGGATCAGCAAGGGCGTTGGGTTTCTACGAAAATTAATACCGCTACGCAGGAAAAGAAGGGTTTTATTACCACTGAATTAGAGACACTTCGCTTGCAAAATGGCGGTTTGGTCTTGTCTCCCTATACCCCAGCCAATAAACCAAGGGTGAATGTTGGGTTTAATCAACTGAATGGGGTGGCGCGGTTATTAGAGCAAAATCAACGGATTAATTTTGATGCTACTACTCAACCTGTGAATGGTGGTAGTTTGCAAATTTCGGGAGACACTCTAACCAAAACTACGGAAACGACGCTGCAAATCAATACTAGCAATTTGGCAGCAGCGACACTGACGCAATTAGTCCAGTCACCTGTGACTTTACCATCGGGGACTGTGGATGGTAATTTAACAGTTAAATTTCAACCTAAGCAGCCGAAAACAACGGTTTTTGGCATAGTTAACGTTAATCAAGTTACGGCACAAGTTAATAATTTTCCCAATAAATTAACTAACATCAACGGGAAATTACAATTCCAGGGTACGCAGGTGGCGCTGGAAAATATATCTACCAGCTTGGGTAATATCCCGGCGCAAATTAATGGCTCGGTCGATACGCAAACTGGTTATAATGTCACCGCGAATATCCAAGCTGTTAGCGCGCAAAATCTCTTACAAACTTTTAATATTAAACTTCCCATCACCACGGCTGCTGACTTTACAGCAAATTTTAAATTACAAGGTGCAATTCCCAAGCCTGTAGTTACAGGTGCAGTGAGTACAATTAAACCTGCGGTGATTGACCGTGTGAATTTTGAGAAAATTAGCACCCAATTTCGCGGAACACCGCAGGAAATTGTGATTTCTCAGATTCAAGCTACCCCAACGGTAGGGGGAGAAATTACAGGTAGCGGTCGAGTTGGATTAGGTAAGCAGGGTGAAGTTGCGATCAATTTACAGGCAGAAAGGTTACCAGGAGATGCATTAGCTCAAACTTATAATGCTAGTACTGCCAATATTCGCATTGGTACAATCTCCGCCAATACCAAAGTTTCAGGAACTCTGGCGAATTTACAAACCCTGGTGCAAGTCCAAGCACCAATGGCTACTTATCCGGGGAAAGTTGAATTAGCAATCAATAAGGGACTGATTCAGTTCCAGAATACAGTTTTTCAGGTAGCGGGGGGGACAGTTGCAGCGCGAGGACAACTTGTAGGCGATCGCTGGCAAGCTTTTGTGGATGCAAATCAAGTTCCTCTGCAAAGTTTAGCTCAAGCTACTAGCAACCCAGATAATGCGAATGCAACTTTACCAAAGCAGTTTCAAGGTAATTTAAACGGGAAATTTAATTTATCGGGAACCACCAAGTCTTTTCAGTTAGCAAATATTCAAGCTTCTGGACAGGCGAACTTAAATGTCGCTGGCGGGAGAGTTAACCTTAATAATATCCGCCTAAATAATGGTCTGTGGCAAGCTGTAGCCAATGCTTCGGGGATTCAAATCAATCAATTTGCCCCAAATGTTCAAGGACAAATTGCTAATAGTAATATACAAGTTTCTGGTAATACGAATTCTTTTGCTTTAGCTAATATTCAAGCTGCTGGACAGGCGCGATTGAGTTTAGCTAGGGGAAGCGTTAATGTCAGAAATATCAATTTGAGTAATGGCAACTGGCAAGCTATAGCCACTATTTCCCAAATTCAATTAAATAATTTATCACAAAATTTGCGCGGGCGGTTAAATGGTGATGTGCAAGTAGCGGGAACCACGGCTTCTTTCCAACCGCAAAATATTGTAGCAGCAGGTAATGTGAGATTTTCCCAAGGTTTAGCGGCACTCACACAACCGTTAACTGCCCAATTTCAATGGAATGGGCAACGTTTGCAAATTGCCCAAGCCACTGCACCCGGTTTACGAGCATCTGGTGATATTGCTGTGGCATTGCAACCCACTCCTCAAATTACTGGCTTAAATCTTAATGTCCAGGCAGATAATTACAACCTGCAAAGTCTGCCAATTCAGCTTCCGGGTAACATTGCTTTGGCGGGGAGAGTAGATTTTAACGGACAAATTGCTGGTACGCCTACTAATCCAATTGCTAACGGCAATGTTCGCTTAGAAAATTTTGCCATTAATGGTTTAGCATTTGACCCTGTCTTAACTGGAAACGTCAGTTATCAAGCGGGACAGGGAACCCAATTTCAAGTTACTGGTAGACAAGACCAAATTGCCTTTTCTTTAGGTGCAAATAATCGCCCTACGGCATTTAATATTAGGCGCGACGGTACTGTTGCCACTGGCAACACTGTGGGAGATAATTTAGCAGTTAATGTCCAAGATTTTCCTATATCTTTAGCGAAGGGCTTTCTTCCGGCTAATGCCAATTTAGGCAGTATCAACGGACAATTATCAGGAAATTTAACAGTTAATTTAACAGATTATAGTTTAGTCGGTAATGTCGCCGTAGCTCAACCGCGAATTGGCAGAATTCAAGCAGATGAATTTCGCGGCAATATTAGTTATGGTAATGGCAATTTTGCTTTAACTAATGGCGAGCTAATTCAAGGACAAAATCGCTATTTGCTTAGTGGGATTTTACCAACTTCACTCAATAACCCCTTACAATTTACAGTTAGCTTTGACCAAACCAGAATTGAAAATTTACTCTCAACACTGAATATCTACAATTATCAAGATTTACAGACTGGTTTGCAGCCTCCAAACCTTGCTGGTGCGGAAGCATTACAAACTGAGCCTGTGAGTTTACCCAACACCAATTTATTAGCGCAAATAGATTATCTCTCCAAAATTCAAAGCCAAGTCACTCAAGCAAGAACCCAAGAACAACGAACCGAACGCGTACCTTCTTTAGAAGAATTACAAGGATTAATTAGCGGTAATATCGGCGTAACAGGTTCTTTACGCTCCGGCTTAAATATTGGCTTTAATTTTACAGGTAATAATTGGGTATGGGGCAAATATAATATTAATCAAGTTATCGCTAGCGGCAATTTTGAAAATGGCAATTTAACCCTACAACCTCTGCAAGTTAATTTCAATAATTCCATCCTCGCTTTTACCGGACAATTAAGCCAGCAAGCATTATCTGGACAAGCACAAGTCCAAAATTTAGCATTAGCAGATATTAAACCTTTATTCCCCCAATTACCTGTAGATGTGGAGGGTAATATTAATGCCAATGCCACATTATCAGGAAGTTTAAATAATCCCCAAGCTGTAGGGGAATTAGCTTTAGTAAATGGTAGCTTAAACAATCAATCTCTACAGTCTGCCCAAGTTAGCTTTAACTATAACGATGCGAGATTAAATTTTGGCAGCAATATTTTAGTTACTAGCACACAACCAATTCAAATTAATGGTAGTATTCCTGCCAAATTACCTTTTACATCCGTCGAGCCATCTCCTAGTATTAGCATTCAAGCTAACGTGCAAAATGAAGGCTTGGCATTATTAAATCTGGTGAATAACCAAGTCAAATGGGTAGATGGTCAAGGACAAGTCAACGTCCAAGTTCAAGGAACATTAGATAGACCAGAAACCACCGGCATTGCCACCATTAATAATGCCACCATTAACGTGCAAAGCCTGAGCGAACCATTAACAAATGTTACAGGTACAGCACAGTTTGCAGGCGATCGCTTAATTGTCGATAATCTACAAGCACAATTCAGTCGCGGACAATTAACAGCCGCAGGTATTCTCCCCATTTTCGCCAGTCAAAACGCCCAACAGCAAGCCGCTAGCAATCCTCTGACGGTTTCATTGCAAAACTTGCAGTTGAATTTTCAAGACTTATATCAAGGCGCAGTCAACGGTAATGCAGTAATTACCGGCACAGCATTTGCTCCCCAACTCGGCGGTAGAATTCAACTCAATGATGGTGAAGTATTATTAGGAAACGCCGCAGCTGTCAGCAATAATACAACTTCCCAGTCAGACAGTTCTCAAGAATTTACAGTCACAACACCGGAAACAACCACGGCGAATAATACCCCCACAACACCGACAACCACAAATACAGCCAGAATACCGATAGAATTTGCCAACCTACAGCTAGTTTTAGCCGATGATGTCCGCGTCACCCGTCAACCGTTATTTAGCTTTGTGGCGGAGGGTGATATCACTCTCAACGGAACCCTAGCTAAACCTCGTCCCCAAGGAGAAGTTCGTCTACGGGGAGGACAGATAAATTTATTTACTACCCAATTTACCTTAGAGCGTGGTTACGAACAAACAGCACTATTTACCCCCAGTCGTGGTTTCGATCCCACATTAGATGTGCGCTTACTCGCCATTGTCCCAGAAGCAACTCGCAGTTTAGGGCGAACCTCACCCATATCTAGCGAAATTCAAGATATTTCTGCCATCAACTTTGGTACATTAAACACAGTTCGCATTAGTGCGATCGCCAAAGGCCCAGCCAGCGAATTATCTGATAATTTAGTACTAACTAGCGAACCTCGCCGTAGTCGATCTGAAATCGTGGCTTTACTGGGAGGTTCAATTCTCAACAATTTACAGCAAGGCGATGCAACCTTAGGATTAATTAATATAGCTGGTTCAGCAGTTTTCTCTAATTTGCAAGGTACTCTTAGCCAAATTGGTCAAACTATCGGCTTAAGTGAATTAAGACTATTTCCTACCTTGGTAACTAATACTAATACCAATGTTTCGGTATTGGGTTTAGCTGCCGAAGGTGTATTTGATGTATCGAAAGATTTTTCTGTTTCCTTATCGCGAGTTTTTGCTAGCAATGAACCCTTCCGTTACAACGTAATTTATCGCCTCAATGATGAACTGCGCGTGCGCGCTTCTACTAATTTAGGTGATGAAGGTCGTGCTGTGGTTGAGTATGAAACCAGATTTTAATCCACACAGACACAAAGATGCAATTTTAACTAAATAGGATTTACGCAAGCAAAATTTGTCATTGCGACCGGAACGAAGTGTAGGGAAGCAATCCCAGGATATCAGGCGATTACGTCGCTACGCTCGTAATGACGTAATTCCGTGACTTTTGCGTAAGTCCTACTAAAATAGATAAATAAAGTCTTCAAAGTGGCTATATGACCACCATTATCTCTACATCAGGAATCACTTATCCCAGCAGCGATGGAGAACCTGTGGCAGAAACTTATGACCATTTATATGCAATTTTAACTACGCTAGAAGTCATCAGACAATATCTTCAAGGTCGTCACGCCACAGTTTTAGCTAATCAATTCTTGTATTATGCCCAAGGTTTCCCTAAATTAAGAGTTGCACCTGATGTCATGGTTATTTATGACGTTGAACCTGGGGGACGAGATAACTACAAAATTTGGGAAGAAAAACAGGTACCAAAGGTAATTTTTGAATTTACCTCTAAAGGAACTCAAGAAGAAGACAAAACCACTAAGAAAAATCTTTATGAAGGCTTAGAAGTAGAAGAATATTGGTTATTTGATCCCAAAGGCGAATGGATTACACAACAGCTGCAAGGTTATCGCTTAAGAGGAGATATTTATGAGCCAATTACCGATAGTTGCAGCCAAGCATTACAACTACGTCTAGCCGTAGAAGGAAAACTGATTGGCTTTTATCGCCTAGATAATGGTGAAAAATTGTTGGTAAATGATGAATTAATTGCCGCACTGAAACAAGAGACTAATAAACGTATAGAAGCAGAAGCACAAGCAGAACAAGAACGCCAACGCGCTGCAGAACTTGAAGCGCTGCTTTCTCGTTATCGAGAACAGTTTGGCGATTTAACCTAAATTCTTGTGGAGAAGCTTCTAGACATAAAAAAGAAGAACGCAAATCAACTGTACTCTCAATACTTGTCGGTTAAGGGGAAAAAGGGGAATGGAAAAGGGAAAAACCTTTAACCCTTAACCTTTCACCTTTTCCCCAAAACCAATTTTGGGTTCAAAACGCTTAACCCATTAGTATTACCAGTACTCTGCGTTCTTCTATCTGCCTTTAAAAACCTTCTCTGCTAATTAATGATGATGGTGATGGTGATGATGTCCATCTAAGTGAGGATTAACAGTTACAGCTTCCTCTGATCTTAATGCACTAATGTGATCCTCAGCCCATTGTGCAGCCATCGCCAAAAACTCTGGATGATCATTAACACAAGCCATTTGCACATAATCCACACCATGATGCTTTTTCTCTAAAGCATGGATAATGTGATGGACATCCAATAAAGTTTCGTGGTTTTCTGTCGCAAAACCAATTGGCATAAATATTACGACTTTGGCACCCAATTGAATCAAGTTACTAGCTGCTTGCTCGGCATTGGGTAGTGTCCATTCAATTAGCGGTGTGTCGTGGTTTAACCAACCAACAGAAATTAAAGGATACTTATTAATCAGCTTGTCCCGTACTAAGTCATATAGTGCTTGACTTTCGACAATCCCAGAGGTAAAGCCTTTCGCTTTGTGGGGACAGCCGTGATTCATCAGCACAATCCCAATTTGAGAAGGGAGGTAGGTTGCTGCTAAATCAGCATTAATTTTTTCTTCTACCAAATGCGCCATCAAATCAATATAAGCTGGCTCATTGTAGAAAGAAGGAATGTAACGCAGTCCTTTTACCCAATGTTCTTCACCTTCAGCCATCTCAGCTAAAGCGTTATTTACCTGTTCGATCGCAATCCCACTAGTAAAGATAGAATCAACCACTAGTAGGGGATAAATCAGAATTTTGTCGAAGCCTTGGTTTTTAATCTCTGCTAAAACTTGTTTAGGTAAAAAAGGCGCGCAGAAGTTAAAAGCTTTGAAAACTTGAACGCCTTCACCCCACTTTTCTTGTAACCGCTTCTCAATTCCAGCCCGTTGCTGTTCAAAAATAGCATTATGTGGGGAGATAAAATCGTGATGCGTATGTCCCCACTCATGACGGTCAAATAACGCCAAAAGCTTTGCTAGGGGTGGGTAAATCCAAGTAGGGACTGGTGCAAATTTTGCTGTCAGTAAATTTAAAGCCTGTTCGTTATAGTTAGCGAAATCTTCGTAGCTTTCGACTTCGCCGTAGCCCATGAGCAATACGGCGACTCTATCTTGACGTGATGATTGCTCGTGGGTATGTTGTACTTTTTCCGGCGTGGCTACCACAGTGAGTTCCTCAATATAACCAGAATGTAGAGAAGTATCAAAGAAATAATTGATTATTTCCCGACTGAGTAAAATAAAATCCCATCCGGGGGGATAGGATAGTTACGAATATCATAACGGAGCAACGCTGCTTATACCTCTACCGTTAGGATCTAGACAAGAAAATTTACTTAAATCAATCAGGATTTACGTAATCAGCACATTTTTGTGTTGGCTGTCAACAGTCAACAGTCAACAGTCAACAGTCAACAGTCAACAGTCAACAGTCAACAGTCAACAGTCAACAGTCAACAGTCAACAGTCAACAGTCAACAGTCAACAGTCAACAGTCAACAGTCAGCAGTCAACAGTCAACAGTCAACAGTCAACAAAACTCAAGAAATTCAACAATTCTTTCCGAGGTGAAATTCTCAGCCAATTGCTTACAATATTAATGTTGTATTTATAACCAATAGGGATTCAGCATTGCTAAACCCTAGCTCTGAACCAGAGACTCAAGATAAATGGATATTATTATTTGCCCTGGAATTCATGAGCCAGAATTGACAGAAAGTTTTATCTCAGGGTGCTTCAATTTCAATAGCGATCGCGTAGCGCTTCTCTCAAGGGGCGATCGCACACCTGCTCAAAATCCAGCTCACAATATTCTGATTTTTCCTGAACAGGGTGTACTGACCGTATCGCCATTGAAAATTTTACAATTTTTACACAATTGCTTAAAGGATAGGTTACAATCGCCCGTGTTCTTCATTAGCTTTAGCGCTGGTGTAGTTGGAGCAATTATCGCAGCGCGGTTGTGGCAACTTTTAGGGGGTACAGTCACAGCTTTTATTGCTGTAGATGGATGGGGCGTGCCACTATGGGGTGATTTTCCCATTCACAGAATGAGCCATGATTATTTCACCCATTGGAGTTCGTCTTTATTGGGTAGTGGGCACAATAACTTCTATGCAGAACCAGCTGTAGACCATTTATCCCTTTGGCGATCGCCCCAAACTATACAAGGGGTGTTAACCGACCAGTCCCTAGGATTGTACCAAAATAGCGATCGCTTAAGTGCCTCTGATTTTGTGCATCTGCTATTACAGCGCTATGAAGAAAAATAGTCCGGAAAATAAACTGGGCAAAGGGGAGTGAGAAATAGGGAAAATTTTCCAAAGGAGCGATAAAAATAAGGAAGATGAGGAAGATGAGGGGATGAGGAGGATAAGGAAGCAAAATAAGTTTTAGCGCCAAGCATGAAAGTGTTTTTCTCCCCCAACTTCCCCTTGTGGTGGGATATTTATCTACTTGAAAGTCCCTAACTCCCTCATCTCCTCCATCTCCCTTATCTCCCTCATCTCTCTTCGCTCCCACTCCCCTACTCCCATCTACCCTAGTCCCCATTACGTAGTATCAAATGTTTCCAACGGAACCTGCTGCTGTTAATAACGGGTTTGGCGCACTGCTGAAAAACCGTAGTTTTATGCTCCTGTGGATTGGGCAACTGGTTTCCCAGTTGGCAGATAAGGTATTCTTCGTTTTGATGATTGCCTTGCTGGAAAACTACCCACCGCCACCAGGATTGGCAGAAAACTCAATGTACTCAACATTGATGGTCTCCTTTACAGTACCAGCCATTTTGTTTGGTTCTGCGGGTGGCATTTTTGTTGACCGCTTTCCTAAAAAGTTAATTATGGTTGGCTCGGATGTGGTACGTGGGTTCTTAACGTTGCTGATTCCGTTTTTACCACGAGAGTTTTTGATACTTTTGATACTAACTTTTGCAATATCAACAGTGACGCAGTTTTTTGCCCCGGCGGAACAAGCTGCTATTCCCCTGTTAGTGCGACGGGAGAATCTAATGGCAGCTAATGCCCTGTTTAGCAGCACAATGATGGGAGCCTTAATCGTTGGCTTTGCTATTGGTGAGCCAATGTTAAGCTGGGCGAAAGATATTCTGGGAGAGGAATACGGTCAAGAATTAATAGTGAGTGGGCTTTATCTGTTGTCGGGTGCAATTATGCAGCCGATTAATTTTAAAGAACATAAGCCAAATCATGAGCATCAGGCTGCACCTCATCTGTGGTCAGAGTTTACAGAGAGTTTGCGTTATTTGAAGAAAAACCGCCTGGTGTTAAATGCCATGCTGCAACTTGTCACCTTATATTGCGTGTTTGCAGCTTTAACAGTGTTGACAATTAGATTAGCAGCCGACTTTGGCTTAAAAGAAAAGCAGTTTGGCTTTTTCTTAGCCGCAGCCGGGGTGGGGATGGTTTTGGGTGCAGGAATTTTGGGACACTGGGGTGTAAAATTACACGGCAAGCCCTTACCCTTAATCGGCTTTTTACTGATGGCGCTAGTTTTAGGCGTGTTTACTTTTACCCACAATCTTTTATTAGCATTGATACTTTGTGCCTTATTGGGTGTAGGTGCTTCCTTAATAGGCGTACCGATGCAAACTTTAATCCAACAACAAGCGCCACCCACGATGCATGGTAAAGTATTCGGTTTCCAAAATCATGCGGTGAATATTGCCCTTTCTTTACCACTAGCAATTACCGGGCCGTTAACTGATATGCTTGGTTTGCGCGTTGTCTTAGTAGCCATGAGCGTGATAGTAGCGGCTGTAGGTGTTTGGGCTTGGAAAAATACTCGGCGAGTATTGCAAGATGTGATTTAGTTGGGATTGGGGACAAATCAATTCAAAATTCGTCTTGTAAAGTTTGCTCAACGGGGGGAACCCCCGCACGCAACTTTCCGCAAAATTCAAAATTCAAAATTACAGAACTCCTGGGGATTGATGTCTGGGGAACTGGGGACTAGAATTGAGTATTTTTATTTAGCAATATTTTTAAGATAGTTAATTTTAGGAAAATACTATTAGTTAGTGTTAAAAATCGTTATTTACTATTTCTTATTTCTAATTAGCCAGTCCCTAGTCACCAATCCCTAATACCCAATCCCTTTTGTCAACAATTCCAGACAAATTATCTTCCTATGGCCTAAGCTGATGGGAAAATTAGATATGAATATAAGGATTTTATTAAACTTTTCTATTAAAATGAAATCTTAATTACAGAATCCAAGCATTAACTTAGCTATTCTCAGAGGTTTGACAGTGCGATCGCCTTCCCGAATCAGTCCCCCCCAAACCGAGAATCACACCCAGCCTAAAACCATCAAGACTGTGGTAACACCGCAACGGGCCTCCGGCGGGTTCGCCCTCTTGGACAGCCTCCAGCGTCACGGTGTTGAGTATATTTTTGGTTATCCCGGTGGCGCAATTTTGCCAATTTACGATGACCTTTACAAGGTGGAAGCAACAAGTGGCATTAAGCATATCCTTGTACGCCACGAACAAGGTGCTTCCCATGCGGCTGATGGCTATGCCCGTGCTACAGGTAAGGTAGGAGTGTGTTTTGGTACTTCTGGCCCAGGGGCGACTAACTTGGTAACAGGTATCGCTACCGCCTACATGGACTCAATTCCCATGATTGTGGTGACTGGACAAGTACCACGGGCCTCAATTGGTACAGATGCATTTCAAGAAACAGATATTTACGGTATTACCTTACCAATTGTCAAACACTCTTATGTAGTGCGTGACCCTAGAGATATGGCGCGCATTGTAGCAGAAGCATTCCATATTGCTAGCACCGGCAGGCCAGGGCCAGTATTAATTGATGTTCCTAAAGATGTAGCCTTAGAAGAATTTGACTATGTACCAGTAGAACCAGGTTCTGTAAAATTACGCGGCTATCGTCCCACTGTTAAAGGCAATCCCCGTCAAATCAATGCGGCAATTCAGTTAATTAGTGAAAGCCGCCGACCGCTATTGTATGTCGGTGGTGGTGCGATCGCAGCTGGAGCGCATGAAGAAGTTAAGGAACTAGCTGAGTTATTCAATATCCCTGTGACCACCACTTTGATGGGAATCGGGATTTTTGACGAACATCATCCCCTAGCTTTGGGTATGTTGGGAATGCATGGCACAGCTTACGCTAACTTTGCTGTGACTGATTGCGATTTGTTAATTTGCGTGGGTGCGAGATTTGATGACCGGGTAACTGGGAAGTTGGATGAATTTGCTTCCAAAGCGAAAGTCATTCACATCGATATCGACCCCGCCGAAGTTGGGAAAAACCGCGTTCCAGATGTACCCATTGTTGGTGATGTGCGAAATGTCTTAAGTGACTTGCTGCGTCGCTGCAAACACACAGGTACAAAAGGTACACCCAACCAAAACCAAGAATGGTTAAACCTGGTTAACCGTTGGCGGGAAGATTATCCCCTCGTTGTACCCCAACATCCCGATAGTATCTCTCCCCAAGAGGTAATTGTGGAAGTCGGTCGCCAAGCACCCGATGCTTTCTACACCACAGATGTTGGTCAACATCAAATGTGGGCAGCACAATTCCTCAAAAATGGCCCCCGTCGCTGGATTTCTAGCGCTGGGTTGGGAACAATGGGCTTTGGTGTACCTGCAGCAATGGGAGCAAAAGCTGCATTCCCTGATGAAGAAGTTATCTGTATCAGTGGTGATGCGAGTTTCCAAATGTGTTTGCAAGAATTGGGTACGCTTGCACAATATGGTCTAAATATCAAGACTATAATTCTCAACAATGGTTGGCAGGGAATGGTACGCCAATGGCAGCAAGCCTTTTACGGTGAGCGTTACTCCTGCTCTAACATGGAAGTAGGGATGCCAGATGTTGAGTATTTAGCCAAAGCCTATGGTATTAAAGGCATGGTAATTCGCAAACGGGAAGAACTCCAAGATGCGATCGCCGAAATGCTGGCGTATGATGGCCCTGTAGTTGTAGATGTACGCGTTACCAGAGATGAAAACTGCTATCCAATGGTAGCCCCAGGTAAAAATAACGCCCAAATGATTGGCTTACCCAAGCAATCACCAAAAACATCTACAGAACCCGTTTACTGTAGCAACTGTGGCTCTAAAAACCTGCCCACACACAACTTCTGTTCTGAGTGCGGGACGAAACTGTAAATATAGTGCTGAGTTGTGAGTGCTGAGTGCTGAGTTATGAGTGGGGAGTCTCACTTATTGTTCAGTAATTTAGTAAGAAGCTTTCTAAATTAGAGGCGCGGAAAGCGTCTGAAAAGCAGAGGATTTTATCCTCTGCTTTTTTTTGGGAAAAAATTTTTAAACAAATTACTAAATTTGTTATTTTTGCAATTTTCGTGGGAACCATAGCTTTCAAGCAGCTGTGTGTAGCATTTCTGGTATGAAATACAAAATTCTTTCCCAATATGCGCCATCAGCAATATAAAGATAAACTGCCCAGCAATCAGGGAATTTTGAAAGGTTAATTATGATTAAACCCAAATTGAGCAACCGTCGTACTAGTAGTTCAGTAGTTTTAGAACCAGAAGTTGCGATCGCAGTCATTGGACTTTTGTCCGCAGCGTCAGATGGTGAGGGAATAACTATAGAAGAAGAGTATGCTTTGAGTGAAATGCTAAGTGGAATTTCCCAATTTGAAAATTACTCTGATGAAGACTACCGCAACTTAACAGACAAAGTTTATAGTTTGCTAGAGTCAACAGCACCACAGGATTTATTAGCACAAGCGATTGATTCCTTGCCCGATCAGGATTATTGCGAAGCTGCTTATATTACTGCGCTTTTGGTAGTAGGGATTGATGAAGAAGTACCTGATTCTGAGCAAGATTATATTTCTAGCTTGCAAGAAGACTTAAATATTTCTGACAAACGCGCAAAACAGATTATCGACGAAATTTTTGGCGAAGATGATGAAACTGAATATGACGATGAATAATAATTCTTTGGCTTTTTGATTATTCAGGATTTACCTAACTAATCCGTTAGTTCATTTGTTCAATTGCAGATTACTCAAGTGTGTAGCTCATGATAGCGTTTAAATTGCTAATCATGAGCTTTTTATTTAAATGATGACGGTTGACGGTTGACTGTTAATATCAATTCCCGAAAATTATGCCCATATCCTAATACGCTTGGGTTGAGCTTATTAGTGATTGATTTGTCACTGATTAAAAAAGCTCTTTCAATTGGGGGATTCTCCCTCAAACCCCCGATTGGGTGACGGTTGCGTCCCCTAAACCCCCTCCAAAATTATTGTTCTGTTTTTTTGTTGAGTAACTAGTTTTTTGGTTTTGTTATCAATTAATTTTCTTAACCCAAGCGTATTGGCCTATATCCTAGCTAAGGAACATTTGAAAAATTTGATTTTCTTAATTTGGAATTTTGAATTGTATTATTATCTAATAGTTTTTAGTATTATGTGATGACTCAAAAAATTACTGTTGGTTTAATGTTACTGCTTCTCGGTACTCAGATTAGTATTAGCCAACAAGCCGCTACCGCCCAAACACCAACACCAATAGCACCAGCATCTACCACTAAAGCCATTTGTCCCGCCCAGTTTGGAACATCTATAGATGCTATAATCAATCGTCCCTCGTTTAATCGAGTCCGCTGGGGGATATTAGTACAATCAATATCATCTGGGCAAACACTTTACAGCCGGGATGCTCAAAAATATTTTACTCCTGCTTCTAATACAAAATTGTTAACAACCGCCGCAGCTTTGCAGCAATTAGGTGCAAATTTCCGAATTCGTACCTCTATTTATCAGAATGCTAATGGAGTTTTGCGTGTTGTTGGTAGAGGAGATCCCAGCTTAAGCGATACTCAATTGCAAACATTAGCCCAGCAATTGCAAAGAAAAGGTATTACTCAAATTAAGCAATTAATTGCCGATGATAGTTATATCCAAGGAGATATAGTTAACTCAACTTGGGAATGGGAAGATGTACAGTCAGATTATGGTGCGCCTATTGGCAGCTTTATATTGAATGAAAATATTTTTAGTTTGAAATTAATTCCACAAACCATAGGTAAACCTTTACAAATTGCCTGGAATGATACTAATGAAGCGGCAAGGTGGCGGATAGTTAATCAATCAACTACAGTCAACAAAAATCAAGAAAATAATATCAATATTACCCGCGATTTAACAGGAACAGTGTTACGTATACAAGGGCAATTATCACAAGATTCTCAACCTTATTTAGCAACCTTACCTGTAGTTGACCCTAACTATTATTTTTTACGCAGTTTTCGGACTGTATTAGCAAAGCAAAATATTACTTTAGGACAAACATTAGTATTAAATAGTGGTAGTAATCAGCAGGAAATTGCGGCGGTAGATTCGCCTCCTTTATCTGAGTTAATTAAGATAACTCTGGAAGATAGTAATAATCTTTATGCTGAAGCTTTACTAAGAGCATTAGCTATCAAACAGCCCAGAGTTCAAAATAAAACTACTGCTGATATTGGCTTAGAAGTTCTTAAAACGAGTTTAACCCAATTAGGAGTTGACCCCACCACTTATTTTTTAGTAGATGGTTCTGGGTTATCACGTCGCAACTTAATATCGCCTGAAGCTTTAGTACAAACTTTGCGTTTAATAGCCAAAACACCAAACTCAGCTATTTATCGTGCCGCATTACCAGTAGCGGGGAAAAGTGGTACCTTAAAAAATCGCTTTCGCAATACTCCTGCGGCAGGAATTGTCCAAGCAAAAACTGGTACATTAACTGGTGCGGTTTCGCTCTCGGGATATGTCAATGGGGCTAAATATGAACCTTTAGTTTTCAGTATTATGGTAAATCAAAGCGAACAACCAGTCAGGAATTTGCGACCAGCCATTGATGACATTGTGGTGTTGTTAACACAGTTGCAACGTTGTTAAGAAAAAAATAATTGGAATCAAGGAAATATTGCCCAAAGAATTTTAAACTTAATGGGGGTTGTGCAAATTCAGGGATACTAACTAGAGCGACAATATAGGTAGTCATGATTATGAACTGGGGAAAGTAGATGAATCATTTTTGTCATTAGTTATTGGTCAAGAATTAAGAGTTATAAATTATTGTTCTCCTATCTTCTTTGTTCCAATTACCCATTACCCATTACCCAGTCCCCAATCCCTTGATATGCAAATATATCTAGATTACAGTGCCACAACTCCCACCCGCCCTGAAGCGATCGCAGTTATGCAAAAAGTTCTCGCTCAACAATGGGGGAATCCTTCCAGCTTACATGAGTGGGGAAATCGGGCGGCGACAATTTTGGAACAAGCTAGATTCCAGGTTGCAGGATTAATTAACGCCTCTGTTCCCGAATCAATTATCTTTACCTGTGGTGGCACTGAGGCGGATAATTTAGCAATTATGGGTGTGGCTCGATTGTATGCTGTGCCGCAACACATAATTATTTCTAGTGTGGAACATTCGGCAATTTCCGAAACGGCGCGATTGCTGGAAATGTGGGGTTGGGAAGTTACTCGCTTACCTGTAGATGCTAAAGGTAGAGTCAACCCCCAAGATTTAACAGCCGCATTGCGTCCTCATACTGTTTTGGTATCGATAATTTATGGACAAAGTGAAGTTGGTACAGTTCAAGCGATCGCAGAACTGGGAACTATTGCCCGTAATCATGGGGTATTATTTCACACGGATGCAGTACAGGTTGTAGGACGTTTACCAATTGATGTGGAAACATTGCCTGTAGATTTACTGAGCTTATCTAGTCATAAAATATATGGGCCTCAAGGTGTGGGGGCGTTGTATGTGCGTCCGGGTGTAGAGTTAATACCTTTATTTGGTGGTGGAGGACAAGAGAGGGGACTACGTTCTGGAACACAAGCTGTACCGATCATTGCTGGCTTTGGTGTAGCAGCTGAACTCGCAGCCCAAGAAATGCCAAAAGAAACACCGCGATTAATTCAATTACGCGATCGCTTATTTGCTCAATTAGTCGATCTACCTGGTTTAATTCCCACAGGCGATAGTGAGCATCGTTTACCCCATCATCTAAGTTTTTGTTTAGAATCCGCCGATGGCGAAAAACTGAGCGGTAAAACTATAGTCAGGCAATTAAATTTAGCCGGAATTGGTATTAGTGCTGGTGCAGCTTGTCATAGTGGGAAACTTAGCCCTAGCCCGATACTTTTGGCAATGGGTTATTCAGAAAAAGCAGCTTTGGGCGGAATTCGTTTGACATTGGGACGTGAAACCACCGCCGCAGATGTAGATTGGACTGCGATCGCTTTAAAGCAGGTTTTGCAAAGATTGACACAGTAGGCAAAGGGTGCAGAGAACATAGAATAAGGGTAAAGAAAAATCCTCTTTTGCACCTCTGCTCCCTCTGCTAGTGATAAATCCCTAGTAGTCTGCCAAAGTTTTTTTGACAGGCGGGGAAAAGGGTAAAGCTTTTAAACCCTTCCCCATTGCCCTTTTCCCTTTACCCAATCTATACCTGTCAATATTTGTGTGTTGAACTACTAGAACGGGCCAATCTGTGGGAACAAGCCAAAATAAGTGAGCAAAGATAAGGTTGCTATTAAAGCCAGTCCAGAACCGACGATTGACAACACCAAATCTCTGTTACGACTACGTAGGAAAGTTTGTAAATTCATGGGTATATAACCTCTGCGTGGTAGTTGATCGCGGTAATCAGTGCCGTAGCGTGCCATGCGTTCAAAGGGTAACTCGCCTCTAGAACGCTGGGGTAAAACCCGCCGCAGTTGGTAAGGAACTGTATGATCACCAAAGTTATCAAGATATTCCTCACTGTTGATCAGCTCTGTAATGAAGCCTGCTATACCTTTAGTAGCAATAACAGTTGACCAAGCAAATTTTTCGCGATCGCTATAAATTCTCCGCCCTAAAACCCTTTGTACACAGATTTCTACAAAGCGGTAATTATTGTTAACATCGTAATTCAGCCTTCTAAAGGAATCGGATAGAACCAATCCGCGAATAAATTCCCTAACTGTGATCATTCCTGTTCTCAGTTGAGATTCTAGAATGATTTGGCGATTACTAGACAGCATTTGCTGTTCATGAAAAATTTGCCGATAAGCTGCCAAAATCAAAGCATCCATTTCAGTAGGTGATGGCAGATTGTCGGTTGTGTGAATTCTGGGTTTTTCTTCACCAGGGATCTCAAAGCCAACAACACGCTGATTTTGAGATGAAGGACTGTACTCCAACAAAGGAATCGACATGATAAACACCTTTACGCTATTCGCTGACATGAAAAAGCACAGCATTGGTCGATCGATTTGAGTCACACTCGATAACCGCAGCTTCTAATTCGCAGCCAATTGACTGCTATCCAAATTCGGAATTTCAAAATTCAGAATAATCTTGTTTGGTAGATTCACCTTGTGATTTGCGAGAGAAAGCAGTAATTCGTAACACTTTATGAGTAATTTTGCTTATCTCTATCCAAACCATAAATTATCCCAATCTCTGGACTGAGCAAGATTTTTCTTCCCCCTGCTCGCTGCCCCTGATTCAATAGTGATGGGATATTAGTCTTCGTTAGCAGTCCCTGATTCTCCTCGCCAAAATGCTAATGGGTTCTGAGTGGGACAGCAATCAGGATAAAATCGCAGGTAAGATTCCATACCAGGTTGTAAAGGAGGCGGCGCAATACCCAATCCCAGGCAGAGGTGAGAGAGCGATCGCGCAAATTGTTCGTGATGACCGGGAGAGCCGACATGAGCATGGGCATATTCATGGACTACTAATCGCAGCCAGTCTGCCGGCACAACTCGTCCCACATCTATCAGGATGGTAATAGGATTTGTCTGAAGATTGCACAGAGCATCAATCCCAAAGGATTGAGCAATGGGAGCAGCAAAAATTTGAATCGTAGGTTGCTCCCAAGGGTGAAAACAATCATGGCAAGCCTGAAGACACTCTTCCAGTTGTTGGTTCACCGCATCAATATGTTCGCAGATCCAGACACACAGAGATTTACGATTTTCTAAATCATACACCACATCTATCATCTCTGCATCAAGGGCTAGACTTCTCACTCCATAGAGATAGTCTAACCCTCGTGTAAAGGGATCTGTGCTGGTGGTGAAGATTAATTTACCAACCGAAGAAGGAGAAGTGTTTTGTGGGTTCAGCCGCATTGTTTATCTGATCGGGAGTCTGATTTGAGAGGTTAGCTTCATCCTGGTTAGAAGGAACCTCTGAAGCATCTGCAACCCGGAATTCGGTACAGAATGTGGCGGTGCTAAAACCACCAAATCTTTTGACTGTACTGCTTCTCATCCGGAGGCTAGGACTCACAAACCAGAATCTCTCAATCGAACTCATGGTTTCATATTCAGTGATCAAGACTAATGCGTCTTCATCATCCATGTGATAGCGTCCTGCAACTGGGACAATTTCCGCATAACCTCGTTCTCGCAGCAGCGATCCTTGACGGGGATTATCAACATCAGGAATCAGAGAAAACACTGTAGAACCTTCATGGTTTTCATCTTCTTTATCCCATCCCATTGCACCCTGCCAAGATACAAAGGCACCACCAATAGCCAACTTGGGGTCAACCTCATGGAGTTGGCAAATCTCGATCACTTTTGGATCGTCGGCAGCAAGGGCTTGAACAATAATCTCAGATTCTCCAGCCTCAGATCTCTTGAAGGCTAGGTGGTGTGTCGTCCGTTGCGATCGCCATTTACCAGTACTTAGTTCAAAAAACTCCATTGCATCCATAACTTAAAAGCAAACTCCAAACAAAAAGTTGAGTATCCCAATTCTTGATCAATTATAAAACTGCAAGCGCCATCCTCATTTCAATAAGGACTAAAGCTGCGTGTCATATTCTTTTCGTAAATATTCTCAAAAGTCAAGGGGCAGAGTAGAGACGCGATTAATCGTGTCTCTTCAAGCAATGTGCTTCTTTGCCCTCAAAACTCAATAATTTAATTCTGAAAGTCCCCTAGCTGCTAGCTGTAGAAGGGAATCGCTGTAGTTTATAAAATGTAAAGATAAACTACAAGAAATTTACATGACTGCGATCGCTGTGAATATCCAAACTGACAAAGACAAGCAACAAACGAGCACCAGTACAAATATCATGCCAGAAACCGAGAAAATTCTCTGTCCTCATTGCCAGCGCACAGCTACAAATGGCATCAAATGTAAGGGAATATGTGTGGCTGACAGCGACTATTAAATCTTTTCTGTTTGATTAAGCAGTCGTTTTTTAGGTACTCGCAGTAGTGAAATACCAATTATTAGTAACCAAACTTCCCACAAAATAAATCCAACAGGAGTAGCTTCTATTACAGGTATTGAGGGAATTACTGTTGATATTAGTTCACTTTGCCCCAACAGCAACAGCGGTGTGGTGAGCAAACCCCACCAGGCTACCCAAGATTTAAATAGTGGTGACGATCGCATTGCGATTCCCACCCCTAGAGTCCAGCCAATCAGTAAGGTTTGTCCTAAATGTTCACCGATTAAGACACCGCCATACTGATGAACTGCCTGATAAACCACACTTACCGCTTCTTTTGTAGCGGTACTAGCATTAGTGTTTGTATAAAGGTTGGCCAAAACCGGAACGACAAACACCCAACGCATCAACCCCAATGCTTGCAAAATACCGGACATAGCACCCATAAATGTTGCTATGGGAAGATAAATTTTATCTTCGCGGGCAAGGGCTAGGTGTAGCATGATACTAGCAGGGATAAATAGTAGCGCTGCCAATCCAAAGGTAAACCAAGTAAGAATCAGCCTGGCTCCGCCTGCGTGAAACTGAGTTAAGACATAGTCAACTGGTTGACGGAGAATATCGTCATACTCAAAGGTTTGAATCAGCAGAATATAAGGAATATTCGACAATACAACTAGAAAAATTAAGAGAATGCCTGTATTACGGACGAGTTGCCAGCGTTTCATCAAACTTTCCTCTAAATACTTGCAGTGGCTATGTAATTTCCAGCAATGCGTTGATATTGCAACAGTAAGGCTTTCTGCTAAAGTATGAAGTGACTCGCCATGCCAAAAAATTGACTCCTCGTGCCAATTTATGCAGGATGCTAGGTTCTCAGTTGCGATCGCGCGGGACA
Source organism: Tolypothrix sp. PCC 7601 (assembly GCF_025677855.1). Taxonomy (NCBI): domain Bacteria; kingdom Bacillati; phylum Cyanobacteriota; class Cyanophyceae; order Nostocales; family Tolypothrichaceae; genus Tolypothrix; species Tolypothrix sp. PCC 7601. Next base: position 3,640,795 of record NZ_CP064879.1, on the reverse strand, counting down.
TTGTGCAATATGTAGCGGCGCAAGGTGTGGATATTAATCGCTTATACACCGCCGTCAACATCGATCCAGCTTGGCTGGAGAACCCAGATTATCAGGTTTCTGGAGAGGTATTGAAATATCTGTGGCGAGAGTCCGTTAAGCAAACAGGCGATCGCAATTTGGGTTTGCACATTGGGGAATCTTTTAATCTATCTGCTATTGGTATCGTTGGCTATGTCCTGCTGAATTGCCAAACCTACGGACAAGCTTTGGAAAAACTTTCTCAGTACACTCGTCTTTTTAGTCAGGGAGTGGCGATTCACCATACTGTTTCAGCGGGTTGGGTGCATTGTGATTTCGAGATTGTAGATAACTTGAAAAACTATCTCATCGATGAGCCACGACATCCCATTGAAAGTACTTTTGCAGCTCTAGTCACAGCTACACAGCAACTCACCGGAAAACTTCTAGAACCCACGGCTGTTTGGTTTCAACATCCCCATCCCGAAGATTGTTCTGAGCATGAGCGCATTTTTCAAACAAAAGTCCAGTTTTCTCAGCCGACGAATCGAATTATATTTGATGCTAACTGTTTAAACTGGTCAGTGCGATCAGCAAATCCTAATTTGCTATGTGTCTTTGAAAACCATGCCACAGCAATGCTGAAAGCACAACAGCAGGTGCAGAGTTATACCCAAAAAGTCATATTAGCTATTACTCAGCAATTACATGGAGAAGTACCTACCATTGAGGCGATCGCTCGTAGCTTAACGATGAGTGTGCGACAACTCCAACGAGAATTGCAGGGTGAAAATAAATCTTACCAACAGCTTCTAGATGAAACTCGTCAGGAACTTGCTTTGCGATACTTACAAGATAAAGAAACATCAATTCACGATGTTGCATTTCTGCTAGGATTTTCGGAACCCAGTGCTTTTCATCGTGCTTTCAAGCGCTGGACAGGAAAAACACCCGGAAGTTATCGCACCACACAGTGCAAAAACGTTATTAGTTGATGAAGCTTATAGGCCAATACAGGTCAGATCGTTAGTGATTGATTTGTCACTTGTAGAAAAAGCTAGCTCAATTGGGGGATTCTCCCCCAAACCCCCGATTGGGTGACGGTTGCGTCCCCCAAACCCCCTCCAAAATGATTGTTCGGTTTTTTGTTGAGTAACTAGTTTTTTGGTTTTGTTGTCAATTAATTTTATTAACTGAACTGTATTGACTTATAGGCATTTAATAGCAATTCTCCAAAATGAACTACCTACCCTTATTTCGTTTGGGACTTGCGGCGGGACACAACAACATCCAATACTGTGGAATTTGGTTTGGGGAAAAGATGAAAGGGTTCAAGGTTCTTTCTTGCCCCTTTTGCCCTTCACCGACAAGTATTGCAATAACATCTTTCCCATGCCCCATGCCCCATCCCCCATGCCCAAAAACTCCATCCCCAAGGGGATGCAATACTGCTCGGTTAAGGATTTTAAACTCTTAATTTTGTTTGGGAAAAGGTTAAAGGGTAAGGGTTAAAGGTTTTTTCTTGCCCCTTTTACCCTTCCCCTTTTCCCCTTAACCGACAAGTATTGCAAGGGGATGGAGTTTTTCATTTTTTATCTTCCCTGATTAAATTGCTGCCATAATCCTAGGCGCTTATTTTTAGCATTGGCTTCTGCAATTAAAAATTGAGTTTTGGTTTCGTTGCAGAACTCTAAAGATTCCTGATCAACAACTGCATTACCCTCTTCTACTAAACGCAGATTTACTGAGCGATTATCTACATATACTTCACCCAAGGTCTGCCCCTTGTCATCTAAATTGACGCTTCTAATGACAACTCGGGTACTCGGTGGTAGTAGCTGTTTGAGCTTTTTGGCGGCTGCGGAAACATACTGCTGTTTAGTTTCTTTGGGCGTATTAATACAAGCTAATTTAACTGTTTTAGTTTGGCCAGTTTCATCTTTAAAACGAATTGTATTGCTATCTGCTACACTAATTACTGTAGCCAGCACTAACATTAACTCTATTAAATCCATCAATTGTTTAGTATTGTTTTATGCATCAATATTAATTTTATAACCGTAATATCTCATAGATTGTGATTTAACTCACTCTTAAGCGTATCGCTACAGATGGGAAAAGGTTAAAGGTTATCCTTTCCTTTTTCCCATTCCCCATTTTCCCCTTCCCCTATTTTCAACCCCATAATAAGCGTGAAGCCAACCCGATCGCGCCTCCTGCTAAAACCAACCAAGCAGAATTGATTTTGAAGCGGAAAACAGCGATCGCACTCAATATTGCCAAGATAATTGTTAACCAATCTACTAATGTGGCTCGTCCTAATGTGTAGGTGACTCCTGCCATTAACCCTAGAGAAGCGGCATTTACACCATCGAGAAAGCCACTGGCCCAAGGTGATTGGCGTAATTTAGATACCCAGGGATTTACTAACAATACCAACACAAAGGCTGGTAAAAATATACCGATTGTCGCTGCGATCGCCCCAGCATTTCCTGCGAGCAAATAGCCGATAAATGTGGCGGTGGTAAAAACAGGCCCTGGTGTAAACTGTCCGATGGCTACCGCATCCAAAAGCTGCTGTGATGTTAACCAGTGGTTGCGCTCGACTAAATCCCGTTGCAGAAATGCCAGCAATACATAACCACTACCATAAAGAACGCAGCCAATTTTTAGAAAGAAGAAAAAAACGTTAAACCAACCGATTGATGTGATTGCTGCTGTACTACCAACCTGGGCGAAAATGCTAGAAAAAGGTAATAGGAATGCTCCTGTAATATTGCCTCTGGTCTGCCAATTTTTCACTACCATAACGGCGATACCCAGCAAAATCAGCACCAAAATTTCATTTAAGCCAGCGAAGTAGGCTGCGATCGCAATTACTCCAGCAATGATTGTTGGTAAGTCTTTGGCGGCTTTTTTACCCAAATTCCACACAGCCAAGAGCACAATCGCAATAATTACAGGTTTAATTCCATATAGCAGCCATTCCACCTGGGGGATAGTTTGATAGCGAGCATAAATCGCAGCTAATACCCAAACTATCACCATCGCAGGCAGAATAAAGCAGCTACCTGCAACTAGTAAACCAGCCCAGCCAGCTCGTTCATAACCGATGTGAATGGCTAATTCCGTCGAGTTAGGGCCAGGAATTAAATTTGTAATTCCTAGTAAATCCAGCAGTTTCTCCCGACTCATCCATTGACGGCGATTAACTACTTCATTGTCCATCATGGCGATATGAGCAGCCGGGCCACCAAAGGCGATCGTTCCCAATCGCAAAAACACCGTTGCTAGTTGGGTTAATCGCTGCTGTTGTTGTTTGCGAGTCAGAGCATGAAAGGAAACCGCCGCTTCCTCTATCTGAATATTCTCAGTTTCCTCGGTCACTATAGTTTGCTTGATGATTTGATGATGTTGACAGCATCAATATATCGAAATTCGATAACGAGAATCTATATATAAAAGGTTAATTTGTGCTACCATGCCGTTGATTAATAACTACGGTAAGTTTATCAATATTGTGAGGTATGTATTGTCATAGCGATAATTTTTAACACCGAGCTACTTATTCAAATAATTCGCCAAATAATTCTCGGACTTTTTCTTTGGCATCCTCTAGAGTAATTTTTCCTAAATCGGTAGCGCGATAGACTCGTCGGTTTTGTCGCCCCGATCGCTCCTCAACGGAAGATAAATATCCTTTGCGCTCCATATCATGCAACATCGGGTAGAGCGTTCCCGCACTAAGTTTATAGCCGTGATGTGCCAGTTCTTCAATAATACCTAGCCCAAAAATTGGTTTCTTAACTGCATGATGCAGGATGTGAAGTCTAATCAAACTCGAGTAAAACTCTCTTCCATTCATTGGGCAGACTTTTGCAAAACTTAGAATTTTATTTTCGCTTATAGCGCTTGTGTTACATAAATTGCAACAATACAAACTTCCATTGTGCCATCAGCCATACTGAAATTAATTTCATCTCTCTTAGGTTTAGATTATGCCAGCCTCGACTCGATTACCAGGCAAATCGGCTTTATTTGTCAGTGCGTTGTTGGGAAGTGTGATTTTTACTAGCTGTGCTTCGGTTCCACAAACAAGGAGTAAGGCATTACCTCCCAGTACAGGGAATACTGTGAATCAAGCTGCACCCGCTGTTGAAAGTGGCGGTGGATCTCAAAAAGCTGATGCTGCACCAGTACCCCAAACTCGTCCGCAATTAATTAAAAAGGCGGCGATGAATGTAATTGTTAACTCTGTAGATCAAAGTATTGATGCAGTTACCAAAATTATCAATAACAAACAAGGGGACTTAATCGGATTAAACGAATATCAACCAACTAAAGAAAATGCCCGTCATACTGCAGCTATCACCCTGCGAGTACCGCAAAACCAGCTAGACTCAACTCTCAACGAACTAGCTAAATTGGGTACAGTAGAAAATCGTAATATTACGGCAGAAGATGTCAGCAATCAACTTGTAGATGTCCAAGCTCGATTAAGTAATCTAAGGAAAACAGAAGCTAATTTGCAAAAAATTATGGATCGTTCTGGTTCCGTTAGAGATGTATTAAGTGTTGCTCAAGAACTAAGTAATGTGCGGCAATCAATTGAGCAAATTGATGCTCAATTAAAAAATCTTCAAAATCAAGTTGCCTACTCGACTATTACTTTAAACTTGGAAGCGGCAGTTTCTAGCAGCAGTCAAGGGCGGGGTTTAGGTTCACAAATTCAGGAAACCTGGAATAACTCTAGCCAGTCTGTTGGGGAATTTACCGTTGGTTTGCTGAAGTTGGGTATTTGGTTGATGGTATACAGCCCTTACTTGTTGATTTTGGCTGCGGCTATCTATGGTTTGAACCGTTGGCGACGCAATTCACAACCTGTAAGACCAACACCATCCACAGAAAATTATGAGTAAACAACTGAGGTTTAAGGCAAAAACAACTCTGGGTAGCAACAGTTTAATGCAGCTATTTTTACTAAGCAATTAGTTAACTACTTAAATAATCAAAGTCTTATGTTTTTGATTCAAAAACTACCTAGTACAAGTCGGCGTAAATCAACAGACCATCTGTAATTGCCAAAAGGCTTGTGCTATAACTATTCTTTCTTTTTACTTTTGACTCCTGCGGAGTTCGCCAGTTGCTTTATGCCGACGGCACTTCCTTCAAGTCGGCAAAGCCGCCCAACGGAGTGCCTTGGGAACCCGTCCACCGCACTGGCTCACTTTTTACTTTTGCCTTGTTGTACTAGAGTTTGGTGCTGATGCGTTACGCTATCGCTAACGCATCCTACGTGAACTTAAAAAATCAAATAAGAGTCCTATATTCTCTATTGGTTTTCTTGATAGCTTCCTGTTGTTAATTCCTGATTGATTACTAGAGTTACTCAGCCTCAGTTGTAATTATTAAGATTGTACCAATTAACACGAAATAATTAGGCGCAGGAATGCCAAGATCAAAAAAGGACGACCAATGCTATTGACAGTACTATGCCAGAAATACACCAATCAATTGCTCAGCACTACCACGAACGTACTAAATATGACCCTGAGACTCTGTCTGCAAAAAGCCAGAGGTTAGATTGGGCTAAACAACCAGTACCGTTTAAAGAATACAGAATTGGCTCGTCTTTTGATCTCAAACCCTACATTCTCGAAAATACCTCAGTTCCTGACACTGCAAATGCTCAATGGTGGCAAAGAATTTCTCGGTTACTGTTTCGTAGTTATGGACTAACAGCGAAAATGCCTTCTATGGGTAGCGCTGTATATTTACGTTCTGCGCCTAGTGCGGGTGGATTGTACCCAGCTGAAGTGTATATAGTTTCCCGAGGAACGGAGTTGTTACCACCAGGGCTATATAACTACCAATGTCGGAGTCATTCGCTGATGCATTATTGGGAACGCGATGTGTGGACTGCTTTACAAGAAGCTTGTTTTTGGCACCCTTCCTTAGAAAATACGCAAATCGCAATTGTGATTACTGCAGTATTTTACCGTTCTGCTTGGCGATATGAAGACCGCGCCTATCGCCGCATCTTTTTAGATACAGGACATCTGCTAGGTAATATCGAGTTAGCTGCAGCAGTCAATGACTATCGTCCCCATTTAATTGGCGGTTTTGTGGATGAAGCTATCAACGATTTACTTTATATCGATCCACAACAAGAAGGTGCGATCGCAGTTTTACCTCTGGCAGACTTATTAGATATCAAACAAAATTTACCACCGGGAAGAACAGCACTACCTTCAGCGACCGAAACCCATTATCCTCATATTCCTGATGGTCATTTACTCAAATATTTTCATCGCCAAACTCAAATCCAATCCGGTACAACTGGCAAACTCAATCTACCAGCAGTTAAACAAGAAAAGTCCCTTGAGGATAAATATAACTTCCCCTTCTGTCTGAAAATTCCCACAGCTACCACGCCAGTTGAGTGGGGAAATAAGCTAGTAGAACTGGAAAACACCATGCACAAGCGGCGTTCTACCCGCGCTTATAGTGGTGAAGATATCACCTTTGATGAACTCAAAGCCTTACTCGATTTCACATATCAACCGCAAAATTACATTTACCAAAGCTTAGATCCAGCCCCCGACTACTTTGACTTGAATTTAATCGAAACCTTTATTGCTGTGTGTGGAGTCAAGCGGCTAGAAGACGGCTGTTACTACTACGCACCCAAAGCCCAAGAATTACGCCAAATTCGCTTTAAAAACTTCCGCAGAGAGTTACACTACCTTTGCTTGGGGCAAGATTTAGGGCGAGATGCTGCAGCCGTAGTATTTCATACCGCAGATCTCAAATCCGCGATCGCTCAATATGGCGATCGCGTTTACCGTTATTTACACATGGATGCTGGACATTTAGGGCAACGGCTCAATTTGGCGGCTACTCAACTCAATGTTGGTGTTAGCGGTATCGGTGGCTTTTTTGACGATCAAGTCAATGATGTTTTAGGTATTCCTATCGAAGAAGCAGTTCTATACATTACAACTTTGGGAAGATCTCGTTAATTTTGACGATTGGGAATCATTAATCAATCTAGGTACCTTTTTGAAGGTTTTTGATGTGTTACGGCTTCCGCCTAACACATCCTACTGGACTGACACAGCTAAAATGTTGCAATAATTTTTCTTGTGGGGTGGACATCTTGTCCGCCCTGGACGGGTGAGACACCCATCCCACAAGAGTTTTTTATGCACTATTTAGCCTTGTCACGCCACTACTTAAGATTTACTCAGCACTAACATCATAACTGCTCAGAAACTTTTGCGGCGATGCACTAGCGATCGCTCTTCATTGACGCTGCAATCAATCTGAATCTCGTTACAAAAATTAACTATTGGCTGCTAGTAATTTTGCAGGGATAATATTATTTCTCTAAGTGACAATCTCATCTCTAGGACTCCTATTTGATTTTTGTGAAGCTAGAACACCGATTCTCTATTTAGCAATCCATAGTAACCTGCATTTCTCACAAGCAGGAGATATAGCAGATGTAGGTTGGTTTAAGCGCAACCCAACATGAATATGGAAAACTTAACCTATATTTTGGTGATAAATTTGAGAGTAAATAGTAGTGTGGAATGAAGATTCTCGTTCTACCAATTCTCTCAATTCAATGACAGATCCAAACTCAAAAAATCTTTTGTTATCGGGTTTTGCTAATTTTGAATTTTGAATTTATATTATACATCTATTCCCAGTTTCGCTGTTCCCTGCCTTCACCAATAATTTCAAGAATCAAATCAGTCAACTTTTTTATATACAAGCACTAATGCTGTTACCTGATAATGAAAGACAACGACTAGAATTACTCTATCAATATCGGATTTTAGATACAGAAAGAGAAGAATTTTTTGATGAACTTACGCAGTTGGCTGCGGATTTATGCGAGATGCCAATTGCAATGATTAGTTTAGTCGATGCTGAACGTGAATGGTTTAAATCTAAAGTTGGCATCAATCAAGCTGAAGTGCCGCGTAGGTTTGCTTTTGGTAATTACACAATTCTCGAAAGTCAAAAATTGATAATTCCAGACATATTGGAAGATGAGAGATTTATCAAAAATCCGCTTGTGACTTCTGAACCTTATTGTCGCAGTTATCTAGGAGTTCCTTTGATTGCCGCAGATGACTTAGCTATAGGTAGCTTTTGTGTAATTGATATTGTACCTCGTCAATTCACTTTGCAACAGCAAGCAATCTTGCAAAAATTAGCGAAACAAGTAGTTAGGTCTTTAGAATTACATCGAGATAAAACTACTAATTATCAACAAAAAATGATTAATCTCTTATTCCGAAATCATCCTAATCCTATGTGGGTGTATGACGGAAATACACTGAAATTTTTGGATGTTAACGAAGCAGCCGCTATTCATTATGGTTACTCTCGTAAAGAGTTATTAAGAATGCATGTTACTGAAATAGATTTATCAGAAGACGTGCGTTTATTACAGAAATGTTTAGTTCACAAAAATAGTAAATTTAGCTTTTCAGGAGAAGCTAAACATCGTCTTAAAAATGGCAATATTATTGATGTTGAAGTGGTTAAACACGCCATAGAATATGATGGTAAATACGCTTGCTTAGTTTATAACCGCGATATTACAGAACGGAAAAAAACTGAACAGGCAATTAAAACTCAACTGGAACGAGAGCATTTAATGCGAACTGTTTCTGGAAGAATTCGCCACTCTTTGAATCTCCAAGATATACTCAATGCCACGGTGCAAGAGGTACGAGACATACTTCAAGTCGATCGAGTCATAGTTTTTCGCTTTGCTGCAGATATGAGTGGTACAATTGTTGCCGAATCAGTAGAAAATGGCTGGACTGCTTGTATTGGTGTAGAGATAGAAGATACCTGTTTTCAAACAGGTATAGGATTGGAGTGTTATCAAGGCCGTAACAAAGCGATCGCAAATATTTACGAAGCCGGATTTACTGATTGCTATATTAAGATGTTAGAACAGTTTGAAGTCAAAGCAAGTTTAGTAGTACCAATCCTCTTGCAGGTAAGTGAGGACAATCCTAGCTCTAGCTTCTGGGGTTTATTAGTGGCGCACCAATGTTCTCATCCTCGCACCTGGGAAGAACATCAAATAGATTTACTCGATCAACTGACTGTGCCAATTGCGATCGCCATTCAACAATCTAGCATTTTACAGCAAGCTCAGATAGAAATTTCTCAGAGACAGCAAGCTGAAGTTAAGCTAAGAAGCGCATTGGCAGAAAAAGAAGTGTTGCTCAAAGAGATTCATCATCGAGTTAAAAATAATTTACAAATTGTCTCTAGCCTATTGCAACTTCAATCTCAAACCCTCGACTCCCAAGAAGCTATTAAAGTCCTCAGAGAAAGCCAAAATCGCATTGATTCTATATCTTTAATTCATAAAAACTTATATACAGCACCAAATATTGGACAACTTGATGTTGCTGAATATATCGATAATTTAGCAACTAATTTGTTAATTTCTTATCAAATAGAACCTGCCAAAATTAGTTTAGAAACTTATATAGATGCAGTGAGCTTGAATATTGATCAAGCAATTGCCTGTGGCTTAATTATCAACGAATTAATTTCCAACGCTCTTAAGCACGCTTTTACGAACCAGCAAGTAGGCAATATTATTATCAGCTTGCATAATCTCGCAAATACCATAGAAATGGTAGTGCAAGATGATGGGATTGGTTTACCAAATGATTTTGATTTAAGAAATACTAACTCACTAGGGCTTTCGTTAGTTTATGATTTAGCCACTGCTCAATTAGAAGGCACTATTAGTGTAGATAATGCGCGGGGAACATTATTCAAAATCCAATTTCCACAATTAACTTTATAGTAGTAAATCTCAAATGGTTAATGTGAGGGTTTTAATTGTAGAAGATGAAGTGATTGTGGCTAGAACTATTGCTAGCCAACTGAGTCAACTTGGTTATATTGTTACGGGTACAGCTTCTTCAGGGAATATTGCCATTGCCAAGGCTTTAGAAATTAAACCAGATATTGTGTTAATGGATATTATTCTTAAAGGGGAAATGGATGGTATTGCTGCCTCTAGTTATATCCGGGAACAATTAGATATTCCAGTCATTTTTCTCACAGCCTATGGCGATGCTAATACTTTAGAACGGGCAAAAATTACTCAGCCTTTTGGGTATATTGTTAAACCATTTACAATTAAAGATTTACAAATAGCGATAGAAATAGCCCTATTAAAATATCAGCTAGAATGTGAACTTAGAGAAAATCGGGATCAATTAGCAACTTTGCTAAACTCCATGAGTGATGCAGTGATTGCTACTGACGATCGCGGAATTATTACATTTATGAATCCCGCATCGGAAAAATTGACTGGCTGGTGTAAAGAAGAAGCATTAGGAAATGACATAACAAAGATTTTTCGGTTAATCGATGATGTGATTAACGCCACAATAGAAAACTCTGTAACCAGAGCGCTGCAAGAGCAAAAAGTTGTTTCTTCAGGAGATTATACTTCTCTAATTGCCAAAGATGGTAAAAAAATACCGATTGGCGATAAAGCTTCACCGTTGATGCGAAGGGCAAATCAAATCAGTGGTGTAGTGTTAGTTTTTTGGGATCTCAGTGCTAAACGTGAAACAGAATTGCTTAAGCAAGCTTTAGAAAAAGAGCAAGAAGTTAATCGTCTCAAATCTTTATTTATCTCTACTGTCTCTCATGAATTCCGTAATCCCTTAACAGTAATTCAAACCGCAGTTGAGTTGATTGATCTCAAAGGAGCAAATTTACCAGATGCTAAAAGAACAACCTACGTCAAGCGCATTCTCACTGCTGTGCAAACCATGAAGCATCTCATGGATGACGTACTATTCATGGGTAGGGCTGAAGCTGGAAAACTTTTGTTTAACCCTGTTCCCTTAAACTTGTATAAATTCTGCCAAGAAATCATTGAAGAATTTACAATTGTTGAAGGTAGTAACCATGAATTTGTCTTTACTTGCGAAAGTCAAACTACAGATGCTGTAATGGACGAACGTCTCTTGCATTACATCTTAGGAAATATACTTTCCAATGCAGTTAAATATTCGCCAGAAGGTGGCAGAATCCAACTGCATCTTACATGCGATTCTTTGGCAGGCATAGCTACTTTTGAAATTCAAGACCAAGGAATTGGTATTCCCGAAATAGACTATAGTAAACTTTTTGAATCATTTTATCGAGCTTCTAATGTCAAATTAACCCAAGGAAACGGACTAGGTTTAGTAATTGTTAAAAAGTCAGTAGAAGCTCACAAGGGCCAAATTAGTTTCACCAGTCAAGTTGGTGTTGGTACTAAATTTACAGTGAATTTGCCCTTAAATGCTGAATTATCTTCAATGAATGAAAATGAGTAATGGGGAATGGGGGGAATGGGGAATGGGGAATGGGGAATGGGGAATGGGGAATGGGGAATGGGGAATGGGTAATAGATATTTCTCCCCTGCTTCCTCTGCTCCCTACCTGCCTACTAAGGTTCCTGCGTTACACCGCCCACAACTGGCTTCACACTCTCTCCGGAAAATGGATTGGTACCACCACTCCAGTTAAAGTCACTAATGCGGAAACTAATACCGCCTAATTGCAGTACTGGATTGTAACGTAAAGTCAGCCCGTAGGTGCGGCGGCTATATTCCAGAATGTAATCTGTACTACTTTCTCTTCCTGTATCTAAGTTGACTGATGTCTGGAAACCTAGGCGGAATGGGCCATAGATTTGCTGGGTAATTCCTGCACTCAACACTCTAGTATCAACAGCGCGATCAAATAAGAAAGGTGATAACCCACTGTTGAAACCTTGGGAATAGCTGACATTAAAGGCGGTATAGTCGAAAAAAGGGCGTGAAAAATGACCAATTTGCCCTTCTAAACCAATTGTGCCAATGAGGGTGCTTTGGTTATCGCCGTTAGTGTAGTAACTAGTAGTGCCTGTAATACCAGCGATCGCTCGCAAGTAAGGAACCACGGGGTTAGGTGTGTATCGTAAGCCTGCAGTGGCAGTGGGGGGTAAGGGTTGCCCTTGCCATAGCAACAAACCTCCACTCAGGGCCACACTCCCTTGCAAGCGACCGAGGGAAATGCGATCGTTGTCTCGATCCACAGCTAACAAGTCGAGTCTATCTGTATTAGCGTTAATATATTGAGCGCCTGCTTGATAGCTCAGGACAATACCACTGTTACCTAGAGGAATGATTGGCGAACTCACCACACCGCCCAAGCTACTTTGCACAGTTTGATAGCCAAGTGTACCGTTATAAAGGCGATCGCGGTAGCTGTATTCTAAATTCAAGATATGAGGATTTTGATTGCCTAATTGCTGGCGTAAACGCAGGCTGGCTTTGAGGTTATCTTCTACTTTACTGAGGTTAAAACTGGTTAATTCTCCATTGCCCTCAATTACAGCTTTGGGATTCAAATTCACGCTCAGTCTGCTTCTGAGACCAAACAAAGCGCTTAGATCACCAGTGCCATCTTGTACGGCTTTCTGCACAAAAAACTGTGGCGAAATTGTCCAGCGTGTCTTATCTGTACTTACAACATCAAAACCACGCTCAAGATACAAGCCACCTCGTTGATCACCATCAAAACCTGGGGAAACAATTGCGGGAGTCACTTCCCGTTCCCGGCGGTCAATCCGCTGCTGATCGCGGGGAATACCAACAGCAAAGTTTTGATCGAAAACTAACCGTGCTCCCTGACTTTTAACGTTATCTACTAAGGGCGATTCTCGGCTTAACGTGACGTTAGATGCCCGTAAGACTAGTTCCGGGGGTGAAAAGGGGTCGTTAGTGATCCTGACATCTTGCGCTTGCCAGCCGCGTGGGTAAAAATCAATATTTTCCGCTTCAAAACGCAGCCGCTTAATTATACCCCCCGATTTAGGTGGAGGAATATTGCTCGCACCCGATCTACCGCCGACGGTGACATCAATTCCGCCTGGACTGTTGACATTAGAAACCGGTTGATTGGCGCGAATGTGATCGCTAGGCGGACGCGGTGAAACTCCTCCAGCCGTCACATCTGTGGGTAAAAATGCCACATCTTGTTCCACTGTGGGCATATAAATTTCGCCGCGACCTTTTTGTAGTTGCCCACTATCTTGAATAAAGTTATATGTAAACCTTTGTCCTCGCAACACCTGATCGCCCCGTGTTAAGGCGACATTACCCTCTCCCACGGCAATCAAGTTGTCTAAATTGATTTGTAGGCGATCGGCATCAACTACAGCCCCATCAAACCGGACTACCACATTTCCTTCCGCAGTCACAATCCGGCGTTGGTCGTCAAATACTTGGCGATCGGAAATGACTTCTACAGTTCTCGGTCGAGGCGGTGTATTGGTAGGGGGAGTTGTATTTGCTGGTTGAGTTGGTTGTTGATTTGTCGTTTCACCTTGAGGCGCTGTTGTGGGCTGGCTGGGGGTGGGAAGAGTTGGCGCAGGAGAGGTAAATTCTATAGCTGAAGGCACTGCGGAGCCGTTTGTCGGGCTGCGAGACTTAAACTCAATCGTATTTTGTACGAGTTGCGGCGGTTGCTGGATGTTTTGGGCAACTGTTGTGGGTGCAGCTGGTGTCTTGCTAGGCTGTGCTACTTGAGCAGAGGGGAATGAGCCTTGATTGTTTGTAGCGTTAGGTGCAGGGAAATTTTCCTTGTTGATGGCGTTAGGTGCAATCGCATCCCCTATATTTAAGCGATCGCTCTCATTTTGCTGTGGGTAAGCAATGCCCATCGGCTCCCCTAATAACGCCGCACTCATTGGCGCATTCGGGGGCGACAAGTCCGGTGGAACAGTTTTTAGTGGATTTGGTTGATGGAGATTTGGAGAAACTACTAATTTTTCCCGCGTCAACTTGTTGGCATCGGGCTGAGGTTGAGATTTTTCCCCCACAGTTGGAGGCTGCGGCGTTGCTTGTTGCGGCTGGGATTTCTCTGAATTTGACTGCTTACCAGTATCGGCTGCTACAGATAATTTGAACTTAGTATCAATAGCAGATGCGGTAGGATTTGCAGGTTGTAACGCTTCCGCCACGGGAGGCAGAGCGGGAGGCAGGACGGGATGAAGCATATTTCAGCACAATCAAGCAAACAAATAGCCAATTAGTAGCCGGAAGGAGAATACACCTATTGCCTTCCGACTATGCCTTCTGCCTATTTGCAGCAAGCTGGCCGGAGATGGACACTTTTGCACTACAAGAATCCGCCAGGAGGGCTTCCTGTTGGACAAAATTTAGGGTTCCCTCCTTTGTAGCAAATGCCGTTAGCTTTGACTATTTATTGATGTGTCTGGGCAGTGAGAGATTAACCTCAAAACCGAATCTACAACATAGATTAGCCAACTGGCGTGGGGAACCCCATAGCAAGTGTCCATAGCTTCTGGTGTCTTCCGCCTTCCGGCAATTCTACGCGGATGAGCGATCGCGTTTTTACTCGAAATCCCGACGACCGGGGTTACGAGCTGGATCGTTAGACAAGAATCCCAAAACGAAGATAGTCACAAAGAAGGCAACAACAATATAAACAACGATTTTTAAAGTAAGCATCAGAGATATCTCCAAAAGGTATGAGAAACAGCAAATCTCTCTCTCGGTATCTGCTATGCAGAAAAGATAGCTCCTTTATATTACCCAAATCTCGTACCTTTTTTGGAGGACTCTATTGAGACAGGTCGAGTATTTGTTTTTGCTGTTGTTGTCTATCTATCTTTGAGATATTCCCAATCAAGAACTTGTGGACTCGCTACTCTTGTGACGTTGGCTCACGGTTTAGGTTTCCAGTTGTAGACAAAAAAGTTGTTTGGTGTTGGGTAATTGGTAATAATAATTTCTCCCCTCATCTCCCTCATCTCCCTCATCCCCTAACCTCCACCCCCTCACCCATGCGGCTTTTAATCACTTTTGCAGGTATACCTACAGCTACAGAAAAGGGAGGAATATCTTTGCTCACAACTGCGCCTGCACCAATGACGCTGCCTTTACCGATAGTGACTCCATCTAATACAGTGACTCCATGCCCTAACCAACAGTTATCCTCAATGACGATTCCCTGGCGGCTGATCCCTTGGTTTCTGATTGGCTCAATTGGATCGGCAAAATTGTGATTATTCGCATATATTCCCGAGTGGGATGCAATCATGCAGTGTTTGCCAATTCTAATATCCCCAGGGCCAGCAATACACACATTCGGGCCAATGAATGTTTCATCATCAATATATATAGAAGTATTATCCAAAGAACCAATATCTACATTGCGCTCAATTGCGACTTTATTTCCTAAATAAATTCTATTGTTGTTGCCTCTAGCATCTATCCGCACACCTTTAAAGATAAATACATTCTTGCCGATTTCAATGCAATCAGTGCTAATAAATTCCACACCATTTTGAATATAAACCGGACTATCTAAGCGAGCAAAGATACTGCGATAAGCAAAATTTCGTAACTTTGGTCCTAGTAGCAGTGCAGGAATTTCTCCTAGTAAGGTTGTGACAATAATTTCCTCTAAGCGCTGAATTTTGGCAAAATATTGCTGATTTTTCATAGTTAAATTTGTCTCGAATAGATTTTTTTTGACTCGTCAAGATAATTTGTCGTTAATAGATTTCGGGTTATACCAATGCCATTTATCTTGAATATTTCTCAATCGCAGTGTTGCCATAGTTTTGAGCAACAAAAATGCATATTAAGTAGTTAGCTCTCAAAAACCGACTACATAGACTGCACAATTGGTTTAGTGAAGAGGAATATGCTGATTAAGCATTAGCCAATATATTGCTGATTTCTAGTTGCTTAATTTCAAAACTTAGTTGTAGCGAAATGCTATGCAATACTCAAGCTATAGCCAAGTATTAATGTTAACAAAATTACATTTTTTGATAAAAATAGAATTCCTATGGAATGTTTTCATCCTAGTGCTTCATTTCATCTCATTAATTTTGCGGCGCTGTGAGATCCCCGACTTATTCAAGAAGTCGGGGATCTAAAAACTCATCAAAATTCATGGGAAAGACCACTAGATTGAGGATTTCTATATAGCCAAGCTAGCAAAATTTACATTTTGCTCAAAATGTAATTATTGTTAAATAATTATGAGTATTTATGCCCTAGTAAAAACCGCCTAGGGTGGAGTGTCTCCGACTTCAGCCATCACATTAAAATTAACCATCGGTGCAAACAAGTAAGCGCTTCCCCGACTATTATGACGGCTTTCTTGCAACGAATTTCTAGAGTATGCTGCTCTAATCATGTTGCACACAGATGTTACGTACAAAACAAATCACTCTTGCTATTATATGAGTGGCTTTTGACAACAAGTGACCATCAATATAACACATTTTCTTTTTTATGGGTCGCTATAATAAATTAATTGGTTCCTCTAACTCGTGCTAAAAAAATAACAATATTAAGCTGTTATTTTTATTTGCTCTTCATAAGAAGAAAGATTTTATACATACAAATAAAAATATTTTAGAGTTTTAAAGTTTACTTTCATTAATTCTTTAATCATCGCTCATATATTCAGAATTGCCTGAGCGCTTTTACCTAACAATTTGTAAATCACCCGCCTGGATAACCCATTCGGGTGATGTGTACTCATCAGTCGGCATTATACATTTTGAAGAAAACCTAGAGATTCTTGGCTAGCAAAGTAACTCTTCTCGCCAAGAGAGTTGACCACACTTAGCTCTAATTGCATTTTTTATGAAAGAAATTGTTGAACAGGCTTTAACTACTGGATATTTGACTATTGCAGCCCAAAATCAGATTCAATCGCTGCTTGCAAGTGATTATGACTCAGATGATTTAGATGCTTACATTATTTTACAGCGGGCTGTTGTGGCGGGTGATGTCACCAAAGAAGCACGCCATCATCAAACTGCTGTTTCCTCTACCCCTAAGGATAAAGCATCAAATATTAAACTGGCTTATCAGGTGGCTGCGGAACTTGCTTGTGTTGCGGCGATGGCTTTGAGTCTACCAAAAAATACTAATGATTCTCCTTATTTAGGAGCATAAAATACTACATCATTTAGTTATCAATGTAACACACTTTACTGCATCAAAAAAATCACAGGAAAACCGCCATGATAATAGTTTTGTGCTCTCAATTAACTATTAGTAACTGAAAGTTTTGTTAAGAAATAATTAAAAATTTATTTTTTACTGGAACTAATAACAGACTGTTTTTAGTTGCAGCTAGAAGCCGCGAAAGTAAGCTCAGAGAGGAGTTTAGTAATTCTAGGCTGTCTAGAGGGAAATCTTAAATAAATATAAATACTGGATAAAATTAAATACACAAAGTCATCTTGAGAGTGATTCTGAAATCTCAGGAAATAGTTAAGTTTTACGAGCGTCAGGAGCAGCAAAACAAGACCACGTAAGCTGAAAAATACTATATAGTGTAAACGTTAGGAACTATTATCAAGAATGATTCTCAATGCTTAACAAAGTCATAGCATTTTCACAAATGTAGTATAAAGAATTGGCAACATTGGCTAAAGACAGTAAACAATAACCATAGCTAAACTTGGAGTTTTGCCAACCTATGCAGCCAATTCGTACATTTAACGTTTCTCCTTCTCTCCCGCCGCGACTCGAACCGCTGCGGCGGCTGGCATATAACTTGCATTGGGACTGGAACGTTGAGAGCAAAGATTTATTTCGCCGCCTAGATCCCGATTTGTGGGAAACTAGCCACCATAACCCAGTGTTAATGCTAGGTACAATCAGCCAAGGGCGACTTTTGGAAGTTGTAGAAGATGAAGGCTTCTTGGCTCAAATGGATAGAGCTGCGCGTCAGCTAGAAGATTATTTACAAGAACGGTCTTGGTATCAAAAACAGCGCAGTAATTCACCCAAGGAATGCTACGCCTATTTTTCGGCTGAATTTGGCTTAGTAGATTGTCTACCTGTGTATTCGGGAGGCTTGGGTGTTCTCGCGGGAGATCACCTGAAATCTGCCAGTGATTTAGGGCTACCCCTAGTAGGCGTAGGGTTACTCTACCAACAAGGATACTTTGCTCAGTATCTTAACGCCGATGGTTGGCAGCAGGAACGCTATCCCATCAATGATTTCTACAATATGCCTTTACACCTGGAACGTAATTCTGATGGTTCAGAATTGCGGATTGCGGTAGAGTACCCAGGACGTAAAGTGTACGCCAGAGTTTGGCGGGTACAGGTGGGTACGGTGCCATTGTATTTATTGGACACCAATATTGAACCCAACAACCCCTACGATCATGACATTACCGACCAGCTGTATGGTGGGGATATCGATATGCGTATCCACCAGGAAATCATGCTGGGTATCGGTGGCGTGCAGATGTTAAAAGCATTGGGGTATAAAGTTACTGCTTACCACATGAACGAAGGACACGCCGCCTTCTCTGCCCTAGAACGGATTCGGATGCTGATTCAGGAAGACGGGTTGCATTATGATGATGCGAAACAAGTAGTAGCTTCCAGTAATATTTTCACTACCCATACTCCAGTTCCCGCCGGGATTGACTTGTTCCCGCCCCAGAAAATCTTGGACTACCTGAGATACTATGCAGATATCTTCAACTTACCTGAAGAACAATTTTTAGGACTGGGACGAGAAAATACAGGTGATTTATCTGCACCCTTTAGTATGGCGGTGTTGGCGCTGAAAATGGCGACATTTTCTAATGGTGTAGCGCAGTTGCATGGTGTGGTATCGCGCCAGATGTTTCAAGGGTTGTGGAAGAAGGTTCCAGTTGAAGAAGTGCCGATCGCAGCTATTACTAACGGTGTTCATGCACGGAGTTGTGTAGCAAAATCTACACAAGAGTTGTACGATCGCTATTTAGGGCCAAACTGGTCATCAGCACCACCAGATAATCAATTGTGGGAGAGGATGGACGCGATTCCCGATGAGGAATTGTGGCGCAATCACGAACGCTGTCGCTTGGATATGGTTTTGTATGTGCGAGATCATTTAGTCAAGCATTTACGCGATCGCGGTGCGTCAGGTTCAGAAATTGCTCAAGCACAGGAAGTTTTAGATCCCAACGTTTTAACCATTGGTTTTGCCCGCCGTTTTGCTACCTACAAACGTGCTACCTTGTGGATGCGCGATTTAGAAAGAATCAGGCGGATTCTGCTGGGTGACAAAAACCGCAAAGTCCAATTTGTGATTGCTGGGAAAGCGCACCCCAAAGATATTCCCGGTAAAGAACTCATCCGTGATATCAACCATTTCATCCGTGAACAACATTTAGAAAAACAAGTTGTATTTGTTCCCAATTACGACATCCACATCTCGCGGTTAATGGTGGCTGGTTGCGATATCTGGTTAAATACACCCCGCCGTCCCCGGGAAGCTTCCGGTACTAGCGGGATGAAAGCCGCTATGAACGGCTTACCCAATTTAAGCGTCCTTGATGGTTGGTGGGATGAAGCTGATTACGTTCGCACCGGTTGGGCGATCGGACATGGTGAAAATTACGAAGATCCCAATTATCAGGATGAAGTCGAAGCCAACGCGCTCTACGATTTGTTAGAGAAAGAAGTTGTGCCCTTATTCTACGATCACCGCGATGCTGATGGCTTACCCCGTGCTTGGGTAGCCAAAATGAAAGATGCAATTCGCCTGAATTGTCCATTCTTCAACACCGCCCGCATGGTGCGAGAATATGCTCAACGTGCTTACTTCTCAGCTAGCGATCGCTTCCATACCCTGACTGCGAATAATTACGCGCCAGCTAAAGAACTAGCCGCGTGGAAAGCTAATCTCAGCGATCACTGGTTTAGTATCAAAATCAAAGATATTGACGTATCAGCATCAGCAGATATTGAAGTTAACCAAACCGTTGCAGTCAAAGCCAAAGTAGATTTGGCAACTTTAACAAACAAAGATGTCCAGGTGGAACTTTACCAAGGAGCAATTGATGCTAATGGTGATATAGTCAACGCTTTACCCGTGGTCATGGATTACCAAGGCGAAGATACACAGGGTTTAAGTGTTTACACCGCTAATATCATTTACACCGTCTCTGGTTTGCAAGGCTTGTCTTTGCGCGTGTTACCAAAACACCCGCATTTGTCGAACTCTTACGAACCGAGGTTAATTGCTTGGGCTGAATAAGCCCATTTTAGATTTTGGATTTTGCGTTCGCGTAGCGTGTCGCAGACAAAAGTTGCGTGCGGGGGTTCCCCCCGTTGAGCAAACTTTTCAAGACAGATTTTAGATTAGCAATCCAAAATCTAAAATCTAAAATCCAAAATTCTTTGGGGGACGACAATGTAACCAGTAGTGCGATCGCCTAGCACTAAGTTACGTTGTTCACCCCAATACCACCAATGTGCAGCTACATAAGCGCAGATGAGGCTATCTAATTTATCTTCAACAGCTTTGAGTGCTGCACCTGTGTGGGGAATTTCTGGTAAAAACGAACTACTCAGAGTCAGAGAATGTAGCGGCGGTTCTAGAGTGGGCAAGATTTCCCCAATATAATTATAGAGTTTGAGCAGTTCTAAACGGCGATCGCCCAAGCGTCCTTTTTTGTATTTCAGAATTCGTTCTAAATTGAATAAGTTAACAATCGCCGGGTGGGGAAACACTTCGATTTGATATCTACTGGGTTTTTGCGGTTCAATACTGGGTGCGTGTGCAAAACCCCAAGATTCTAATTCCAAGCCAAAGTTGACAGTGCGCGCTGCAAAAGCTAAACCCAAATTCGCTGGGTAACATCCCGCATGATATTTACCAAAATATTTATGAGTGAGTTTATCAGGAAGACGGCTACCATCGGCGTTGGGAATGAGAGTCGGTGCATCTACGGCGATGAGTGCTGGTTCCTCTGCTGGAACAAAAGTATCAATCCAAGCGAGAATATCTGCGATCGCATCTTTCCTGTCTAAATCCAGAATTTGTAATTTGCCATCAATTAATTCTAAACAGCATAATCCGCTTGGTTGCGATTTCCAACCTAAATCAATACCTAAAAATTTCATCGTTTATTATTTCATACTTGGTTAGGATGCGTTAATAACGCATCCTACGCGTATTTTAAACAATCATGAAAGCTTCACTAGCACTGGTTCTGGCTGAGGTGATGCCGCAGTTGCCAAAGGATCGTAGCCTAATTGTTGAGTAATCCGTTTTCTGGCTAAAACGCGATACTCCCAAAAATGTTCGCCAGCAGCGCATAAACCCAAATACATATTGAGAACTTGCGGCTTTTTCATCAGAATTATCCACAGTTGTCGCCAGAACTGTCCGCGAATTTCTGCTCTTTGGAAGCCTTGCAGCCAAATTAATTTTACAACCAGGCGCAATCCTTGACCTGGAGAAAACTGCATGGTTTGTTTTCCCTCTGTTCTTGAGCCAATATTGAGACATTGCTGAAAACAACGTCTGAGATAGTTTTGCGGTTCATACAAAGTCCAGAAAGTTTCTACATATTCTCTGGCAATTTCCGCTAAGGGGCGAGTCGGTTTAAAATTCATCAAGGAATTCTGATCTCCTACTTCCGTTGCACCCACACCCGTAACTAAACGCTGTTCTTGTTGCAGGCGGTTCCATAAAGCAGTATTGGGTAAAGCTTGGAGAATACCCAACATGGGTTGAGGAATACTGGTTTGTTCTACAAAAGCTTGAATTCGGTTTCCTGCACCTGTGCGTTCGCCATCAAAACCGAGGATAAACCCTGCATATATCAACATTCCCGCTTGATTAATTTTGCGACAAGCTGCAATCAGGGGATTGCGAGTATTTTGTAATTTGTTTGTCACTTGCAAGCTATCTTGATCCGGGGTTTCAATCCCCAGGAAGACTGCATAAAAACCTGCTTCTCGCATTAAATGTAGTAGTTCGTCATCTTCTGCCAAATTCACAGAAGCTTCTGTGATGAAGGTGAAAGGGTAATTATGTTGCTTTACCCAAGGAATCAATTCTCTTAAGAAACGTTTGACGTTACGTTGATTACCAATAAAGTTGTCATCAACAATAAATAGAGAACCCCGCCATCCTAAATCATACAGAGTTTGCAATTCTGCGATCGCTTGGCTTGGTTCTTTGGTGCGTGGTTTCCGCCCATACAGGGTAATGATGTCACAAAATTCGCAGCTAAATGGGCAACCGCGAGAAAACTGCATCGCCATCATCAAATAAGCATCGCGCTTTAACAAGTCAAAACGCGGCATAGGACTCAGGGTTACATCCGGTTTTTCACAGGCGCGAAAGATTCCGCAGCTTTTACCTTGACTCAATGCTGCCAAAAACAGCGGAACCGTAATTTCTCCCTCATCCAAAATTAGATAATGCGCGCCAGAATCTAGCGCATCCTGCGGTAAAGAAGTGGGATAAGGGCCACCAACTGCAACTTTTTTGCCCAATTGCACAGCTTTTTTAATCAAAGCGTGGAAATCTGGCTTCTGCACCAACATCGCGGAGAGAATTACCAAATCACACCATTGCCAATCCGCTGCCGTTTCCAAATTGACATTGCGATCGCAAAATCTAATTTCCCAATCTTCAGGTAAAAGTGCAGCAACAGTAATAATCCCCAATGGGGGAATCGCCGCCTTTAAACCTGCAATTTCCATAAAGCGATCGTAAGACCAAAAGGACTGAGGAAACTGGGGATAAAGCAATAGTGCTTTCATAAATATCCTTAGAGCATCTGTAGTGGACTTTGAACTAAATCAAGATGCAGGGATTAGTTACAGCCTTGGCGCTAGTCCCTACAATAGATTTCTCAACGAATAATTCGCGATCGCAGTGGCTACAACGCTGGTACATTATCTGTACCTAACAAAGCAATTTGCTGTATGTAATTGATTAGAAAATACTTTGGTATTAAATAGATATTTTGAGATATTTTCAAACTCTATTTATAGATTATGTTTGCTCAGTAATTTTAGCAGATTATTTATTTGATCGCCTCTATCTGTAGGCATGTTTAATGTGTATTTATGCACTTCTCTGGGTCAGTTGATATTCCAAATTATTCTCACCTAAAAGGTATATTTTATTATTATACTTGCAAAGTTACTGAGTGAATTATTTTCTATTTAATCCTCAAATACTTACAAATAAAAGCTTTTGCTTACATTAATATAACCTTGGTATGAGTAAGTAAACAATATTGAAGTAATTAATTACCTCGGTAGTATGAGGACATAATTCTGTAATTTGAGAAAATGAAATTGTAAGAGTGAAATATATTACCAATTAACACACACAGTTGCTTTAGTAAAACACATCCGTAAATCTTTTACTGATGGTTGAGCTTTTAAAACTGCAGGGAGGAAGAATTATGAGACAGACATTGTTGACAGCAATAGCCTTATTTAGCACACTATCTTTAGCTGCTCCAATTTCTGCTCAAGCAGGTGAAACCCAAACTCAAGTAAAACGTTTATTACAAACCGGAGCCTGTTCTGGATGTGATTTAACAGGTGTGAATCTTAGCGGCGCTCACTTAATTGGCGCTGATTTGAGAAACGCAAATTTAAAAGGTGCTAATTTAAAAGGCGCAAATTTAGAAGGTGCTGATTTAGCAGGCGCAAATTTAGAAGCGGCGAATTTAACAAAAGCCTTCGCCAGTGGTACCAGCTTCAATAACGCTAACTTGACTAATGCTGATTTAAGCGATTCTCATCTACATAATGCTCAAGTAGATGGCGCTGTGATGATTGGAACTAATTTAACGGGTGCTGATGGATTTGATATCAATCTCGGTATCGGTGGCGGAGAAGAATAGTCACACAATTTTGGATTTTGGATTTTGGATTTTGGATTGTGAATAGCTGTCTAGTTGATACTTGTGTGACTCCATCTGTCGCAATCATTGTTTAAATTTGTGTCGGACAATTTGGGATTTTGTTGTGTACCCCTTTTCTATGGAACGCTCCGCAAATGGGAAAGCAAACTAATACCATTTTGAAAAAGAATGTGACAGATAGGTAGGGGCACGGCATCCATAATCTTTTGGTATACTCAATTATCTTACTGGTGCCGTGCCCACACAAAGAATTTATCTTATTCAAAGCAAAAGTTTAGGAGTATTAATCTACTCCTAACTTTTAAATGCTAATCTCCGGTAATTGAGAGTTCATTAACCCAGATGCGAGGACAAACGCCGCCTGGTGTTAACTCAGCTTCTTTTTCTACACAAACAATAGATTTCATAACTTCTAAGAAATCACCCGCAACCGTGGCTGATTCAATACTCGTCTTCACACCTTTATTGATTAACCAACCATCAAAAGGTAAAGAAAACGAACCTTGTAAAGCTTTTACCCCAGCATGGAGAGCTTGCAAATCATCAATTAAAACCACATTCTCAGCAGTTTCTAAGCTTAATTCTTGCTCAGGCTCGGCGGCTCTAAATACATGAAAAAAGTTAGGACTAACACTAACTTTTGCACCAATGCTAGCGTTTCCTGTGGGTTGGGCGTTCATTCTTTTCGCAGTTCCAGCACTGTGTAGAAAGCTGGTTAATACGCCTTTTTCAATTAGGGAAATGCGGCGAGTTGGTGTACCTTCACCATCAAAACTTTCTGCGCCAATGTTAGCAGGATGCAATGCATCATCTGCTACTGAAAGTAGAGGCGAAGCGATTTGCTTACCTAAATCATCAGGGGTAGATAAGCTTTGATTGTCTAAAATATTTTGAGCGTTGTATAAGTTAGAAAAAGCGCCCAATAAACTTAAGAAAGCTTCGGGAGAGAAAACAACTAGATATTTACCAGTCTTAATTTTTTCATAGTTCAAGTGACTGATAGTTTTCTCGGCTGTTTCTTGAATGCAACCATTAATATCGAGATTTTCTACACCACGGTTAATTCTAAAAGCACCCGCACTGCGTGGTTTTTTCCCTTCCTCTTCAGTTTTGCTGTAAAGATAAACTGATGCTATGGAATGGGACTCAATTCTGGCTGCACCTTCACTATTGAGATAAAAACGGTCAATATCTCTTTGTGCCAAGCCATTATAAGGTACGCCTTTAATTGCTGGGTGCGCTGAAAGTAATTCTTTTTCAGCTACTATTAGTTTTTCTATCAGTTCAGAAACAGGTGCTTGTGCTGCTTTATCGTGGGGTGTATTGTCGATAGGAACTGTCGCTTCTGGGCTAAAATCAGGCACATTTTCCTTGACACCAAAGAAACTAGCTTCATAAGCAGTTTTCAATGCTAATTCTAATCCTTTAGGGTCTACATCTGTGGTGCTGGTAACACCCATTGTATTGTCTTCATTCCAAACACGAACTGTAACACCAGAACGATTGGAAGCTTTAACTTGTTTTGGCTCACCTTGGTCTACTTGCACACTAGTTTCGTCTACAGTGGAGCCATAAATATCGAATTTTTTAATGCCAAGCTTCTCTGCATTTTCCTTGGCGTAATTTGCAATTTCGTTGATAGTCGCCATAGTCAATTTTGGATTTTGGATTTTGGATTTTAGATTTTGGATTTATTTGAGGTTTGGCTACTGTGTTGTGAATTATAGATTTTAGGATTCAGATTTTGGATTTGTGCTTTTCTTTGAGGGTTTTGATTGATGCAACAGTCATAGCTAGAATTTCAGCAGTTTCTTGCATCAGGTTGGTTAGTTTATCTGCTGAAATCATTCCCGCTTCAACTAGAATCTCTAACCAATAAAGTGTTTCATCAGCTTCTTCTTCTACAATGCTAAGTTTGGCAATCAAATCGGCTGTAGATTTGGCTCGACAAGCTGCTCGATAATTAGCACCTACAGAAGTAGCTGAACGTAACACCTGTTTACCAATTACATCAGCAGTTCTAGTTTGTGGTAGTGCCTCAACTAGATAAATAACTCGCAACCCAAGCTGCTTTGTTCTATCTTTAAACTGCTTTTCGTTCACAATCCAAAATCCGTCTTGAAAAGTTTGCTCAACGGGGGGAACCCCCGCACGCAACTTTTGTCTTCGACACGCTACGCGAACGCAAAATCTAAAATTCCTTAACGTCCACCTACGGTAATAGAATCGACCTTAATATGTGGCTGTCCTACTGTGGTGTAGATACTACCGCTAACGGAACCACAGAAACCAGGTGCTAGCTCTAAATCTTGAGAACACATGGAAATTTTATTCATAATTTCTGTTGCTTCCCCAATCAGAATTGCTCCTTTTAATGGTTTGGTGATTTTGCCATTTTCAATCAAATAAGCTTCATCAACACCAAAGTTAAATTGACCAGTAGCACCTACGCTACCACCACCCATTTTCTTGCAGTAAATGCCTTTATCAATAGAGCTAAATAAATCATCAATACTATATTCACCAGTAGCGATGTAAGTATTTCGCATCCGGCTAGCAGCAGCAAAGGTATAATTTTGACGGCGACCGCTTCCGGTTCTAGGATGTCCAGTCCGCCAAGAACCTGTTCTGTCTGCTAAGAAGTTTTTCAGAACGCCTTTTTCTATTAATAATGTTCTTTGAGCAGGCATACCTTCATCATCCATGTCTATTGTGCCGAAGGCATTGTCAGCTCGCCCTTCATCCCAAGCTGTGAGGCTTTCGTGGGCAATTTTCTCACCTTTTTTGTCAGCAAAGGGAGAAGTATTACGTTCAATTTGAGTAGTTTCTAATAAGTGTCCGCAAGCTTCGTGGAAGATTACCCCGCCAAAGTGATTAGCCATGATAATGGGGTATGTGCCAGATTCTACGTAATCGGCATAGAGCATTTTACCAGCAGATTCAGATATTTGCTCGGCGGCTTGTTGATAATCCCAAGTTCTCAGGAAATTGGCATCACTGGTATTACCAGCACGTTCACCAATGGAGGCGCGATTAGCTCCATCTGCACACAACAGGTTAAATCCTACCGATTGGGTGAGGCGAATATCACGAGCAAAAGTACCATCACTAGCTGCAACTAATACTTCTTGCCAATCGCGGAAGTAAGTAGCGCGGCGTGATTGCACGTGGCTAGCTTTGCGTTGCAATTGGGCTGTACCATCAAGTAGAATTTCTCCCATTTCTCGGATAGAGCTACACAGAGGTAACCACCCATCTTTACCTCTTTTTGTGGCGTAGTCTCGGAGTAATTCTAGATTGATTTCTGGGATAAAAGCGTTAGGTGCAGGTAATTGTAATCCCAGGATAGAAAGACCTTTTTCTAAGGCTGCTTTCAAACCGGAAAATGTCAGATTATTGGTACTGACGTAGCAATCAGCTTTACCGCGAAAGACTCTAACTCCCGCACCTGTGGCGAGGCTAGGTGAAATACTGGTAATTGAGTCATCTTCAGCAAGGCAACTAATATAGTTGCGACGCTCTAGAAAAAATTCCACAAAATCCGCACCAGCAGCCCGTCCTAATCCTAATAGGGTAGCTAGAGGAGCTTCCCAAGTGTCATCGAATTGTTCCGATGTGGAGGAATACTGTAAATTGGGCAGTTGGTTCGAGAGAAGTAGCGTACTTGTAAGCATTTATAGCCTCTTCTGCTGGCGTATTCAGAGATTTGACCGAAAGTTCCTGGTGTGTTAAGTCTAACAAATCAGTGAAAGACGCAGTCGGCAGTTAAGCTGTAGGGGTTTCCTCACCTATAAAATTGAGAGCCTCATTTAAACAAAGCCAAAGGTAGGCACAAAAATTGTAAATGGAGAGAGTGATCGCTTTCATGGCGCAGTCGAGATAAAATACAGTTTCCTCAACTTTATTCTGCAACAATAAAAGGAAAGTTCCGCAGCATTGCCAATATCAGCAGGAACTATTTGATCTAAAAAAGGAATATAAAAATGAGTTCGTATGCTTTTTGGAATAACAAAGGTGGCGTAGGAAAGAGCTTTCTTTGCTTTGTGGCTGCTGCTGAATATGCTCACCGACACTCCGATACAGATGTTTATGTAATTGACCTATGTCCTCAAGCCAATGTCTCAGAAACTCTATTAGGAGGATATCTTAATAGTCCAAAAGCACTACATTCTTTAAGCAGCAAAACACCGCGTGCAACTGTGGCTGGCTATATAGAAGCACGTCTTAATTCCCCCTTCCGAATGATTACAGACATATCTCCTTATGTATGTGAGCCAAGAGAGTTCAACCCGCAAATACCTGACAATTTAAGGCTTATATGTGGAGACAATCTTCTTGAAATCATTTCTGAGGCAATTAGACAAACTTCTCAATTACAAATACCGATTGATGCTTGGAAACAGGTGCTGAGTTGGATTCGAGATTTAACAGTTGCTCTACGTACATTTAGTGGAGAAAGAGATACTTTATTCTTAATCGATTGTAACCCTAGCTTTGCTGTATATACACAGCTTGGTCTAGTTGCAGCAGAAGGTGTGGTTATTCCGTTTACTGCGGATGACAGTTCGCGTCGTGCAATTGAGAATGTGGTTGCACTTTTATATGGAATCACCGATCCTAACACTGCGCCCTATGCAAGAATTAGCTTTGCTAAACGTGCAAAAGAAGAAGGTGTATCAGTGCCAAAATTACATACTTTTGTGAGTAATAGAGTGACTATGTATGAAGGTAAAGCAGCATCTGCATTTATAGCTATAAACAAAATTATTAAGAAAACTATGGATGATATACATCAGAAAAATCGTCAGATTTTTGCTAGCCCTAAAGACTTACCGAGCCAAAGTTTTATTGAAATTCCTGATTATCACAGTGCTTGTGTTGTGGCTGCAACAACTGGTACACCTTTGCACAAAATCAAACCAGGCCCTAAAAAAATTGGTGAGGAGCGAGTTCAATTAAATCCAGAGCCATTGCAGAGGTATCGAGATGCACTTGAAGCGTTTGTAAATTGTCTTTGAGAGCATCACCGTGCCATCACCAGCAGCATTAAAGTACGATATAGCGGCTCAAAAGGCTCGTGTTCTACGTGATACTGCAATAGATCCCCGCTTGCGCCCAATTTTAAATAGCCAAACTCAAGTTTATTACCATTCAGCCTTAGCAATGTTTGTTGCAGGATGGGAAGCTTATATTGAGGAACTGGTTCGTAACTTTTTTGATGTCACTGCAAACCCTTTAAACCCACATTTTCATGCTGTTCATTCTATTGCTAACAATGCAGCAGAGCGATCACTTAAACAATTTAATACGCCAAATGCGGAAAATTCACGTAATCTTCTGGTTCAATATACTGGTTACGACCCTATCAACGATTGGGTATGGTCAAGAAGAAGCATGAACGCACTAGCCACTCGACAAATGCTAAACGATATTTTGCAAGTAAGACACAGTTTTGCACATGGCTTTCCCATTCCTGCATATTCATGGACACAAACACCAACTGGAAAAGTTAGACTCACGGCTAAAGCTATAAAGGATGTTGATGCACTGTTACAGTATCTCGTAAATGTTACCGACCTTGGTATGAAACAAAATATTCAAATAACTTATGGCATAGTTCTACCTTGGTGATAAATCTAATTATTTATATAAAACCGTGAGTTTGAACCATAACTATATTGATAGCTGTTAGCTGTGATCGCTGTTTCACTTCTGGGTCTATTGTGAGGGTAGGACTTTCGCATTACGTTACAAACTCATCACAGTTGTAAATTTTTCTAAAATTTAGGACGTTTTACTCCTCAAATAAAAATGCAAGATTGGCGCGTTCAAGATAAATTCCCAGATTGATGCGATCGCACCAGAAATTTTGCAGCGATCTGAAGTATTGTAATTCCATAGTCCAGGCCTGGGTTTTTACAATGTGTCAACTGCTGGGAATGAATTGCAATACCCCAACAGATATCTGCTTTTCTTTTGAAGGTTTTTCTCTTCGGGGAGGAAGAACTGACGATCATTGCGATGGTTGGGGTATTGCTTTTTTTGAAGGTAAAGGATGTCGGATTTTTTTAGATGCTAAAGCCTCTGTTCATTCACCAGTGGCAGATTTAGTCAGACGTTATCCGATTCATTCTACTCATGTAATTGCTCATATTCGCAAAGCTACACAAGGTGACATCGCTTTGCAAAATTGTCACCCTTTCCAAAGAGAACTTTGGGGTAGATATTGGGTATTTGCTCATAACGGCAATTTACCAGACTTTAATCCGGCGAATATGGGCTTTTATAAAGCTGTGGGCGATACCGATAGCGAAAAGGCATTCTGTATCATCTTAGAAACTTTGCGGCAAAAGTTTCCTGAAGGAAAGCCACCGCTAGAAGAACTGTATTCTACCCTCAGTAAAGTTACTGCTGAGATTGCAGCACAGGGCGTGTTTAATTACTTACTATCGGATGGGGAACACTTTTTTGCTTACTGTTCCACTAAACTAAGCTATATAGTACGCCAAGCGCCGTTTGCAGCAGCTCATTTAATCGATCAGGATATGACAGTGGATTTTCGCGAGTTGACTTCACCACGCGATCGCGTCGCCATTATTGCCACTACTCCCCTGACTGACAATGAAGTTTGGACAATTTTGGAACCCGGACAACTCCTAGTGTTTCAGGATGGTTTACCAATAAAATCAGTAGAGCGGTGCAATTAAAGATAGCTAAGGCGGTCATTTGTCATTGGTGATTTGTCATTGGTAAGGATTTCAAGTCTATTAACGTTTCTGAGATTTGTTTTCACCGACTTACTTAGTCATCTAATATTGTCAGAATTCATCACCTCACAATGAGGTTTTCAACCAATTAATATTCAAATATAAATTTTATATTTATGTACGAACTTTACCCACCAATTGAACCCTATAAACAAGGTTATTTACAGGTATCAGAATTACATAAAATTCATTTTGAAGAGTCAGGAAATCCCCAAGGAAAGCCCATAGTTTTATTACATGGGGGCCCTGGTGGAGGCTGTCCACCTTTTTATCGGCAATATTTCAATCCTGAAAAGTGGCGCTTGGTGATGTTTGATCAACGCGGTTGCGGTAAAAGTACACCCCATGCCGAATTGCGAGAAAATACGACTTGGGATTTAGTGAATGATATTGAAAAACTGCGGGAATATTTAGGAATAGAAAAATGGGCAGTATTTGGCGGTAGTTGGGGCAGTACCCTGTCATTAGCATATAGTCAAACCCATCCCGAACGTTGTGCAGGGCTAATTTTACGCGGTATATTTATGCTGCGACAAAAGGAATTACGCTGGTTTTATCAAGAAGGTGCTAGCTATATTTTTCCTGATGCATGGGAAGAATATCTGAAACCAATTCCTATTGCTGAACGGGATGATTTGCTAACAGCTTATTATCAACGTTTAACTAGCCCAGATACTCAAATTAGATTAGAAGCAGCCCGTGCTTGGTCAATTTGGGAAGCTAGCACTAGTAGATTATTCCCTGATACAGCCTTGATGCGAAATTTTGGTCAAAATGATTTTGCTGAAGCCTTTGCGCGGATTGAATGCCATTATTTCATCAATCAAGGATTTTTAGAATCAGAAAACCAGCTACTTTCAAATGTTGAGAAAATTCGGCATATTCCGGCTGTAATTGTTCAAGGTCGTTATGATGTAGTCTGTCCAATGGTATCAGCATGGGAATTACATCGAGCTTGGCCAGAAGCAGAATTTATTGTAGTTCCTGATGCGGGACATTCGATGAGCGAACCGGGAATACGTAGTGCATTGATTGCAGCGACAGATAAATTTGCTATTAATTCGTAATTCGTAATACCCTACGGGAAGCGCAAAGCGCTACGTAATTCGTAATTAAATAGGAATTACGCAATGCTGATCATGTCATTGCGACCGAAACGAATTGTAGGCAAGCAATCCCAGCGTCAGAGGAGATTGTAAGTAGTTAAACAAAATTAATTACACAATGTCATTGCGAATGGAGCGGAGCGGAATGAAGCAATCGCAAGGGTTGAGATTGCTTCGCTGCGCTCGCAATAACTGTAATTAATTTTGCGTGGTTACTTAGCAGTTCTCTAAATTCAGGCTACAGATAATTCTCCCCCTGCTGCCTATGTGTAGCGATATTTTGGAGAATTTGTATTACTTCTCTGTGAGACGCTACGCGTTAAGCGTTAACGCAGCCTCTCGCAGAGAAGGCTTTACGCTATCGCTCGTAATGACGAAGTTATACCAAATTGGTATCAGTAAGCCGTAACCCACGAAAAGCTTTGGCATGGATACCGTACTACGTGAACTGACAATTCCAGGTTTTCCTTTTCCCCTTTATATATCTCCTGCTTAATACTCAATTTGCGAGCAAATACTGTATATTTTTTTAAGTTTTTTGTGAACTTGAATATGTATTCCAATGAATACAGTAGTAATATTGCTGAGATATTTCATGAAATTAATTGAGGATACAATTCATTTCAATAAGCCATTATTATCTATGTTTTTTAGGCATGATATAAACTTAAAAGCCTGACATATTAAGCATTTTAGCCAGGTATCGCTTTATGAAATACACAAGCTCATCTACAAAATAAATAATAGCCATAGTAGTATTGCTTGTTATTTATGAAACCTTTATGATTTAAATAAAAATTTTTATCAAAATATCGATTTTGTTCTAAATAATATTATTACTACATTTAATAAATATTCGTGAAATCTCCATCTTTACATTCAGTCTATTTAAGTAGAGAATGAATTCAAAGTTAATCGAGGTTGATTGAGCATGAAAATCATAGCAAAAGATGTTAGAGAAATTGACTCTTTAATTGAAGAATTAAGTGATGAAGAACTAGCAAGTTGTGTGGGTGGTTGTGGCTGGTACAACCCAGCAGGAAATGAATGTGAAATTGAAACACAAGAAGATGGAACATTTAAAATTACAGAGTATGTTCTAGTTGGTGAACAATGGAATTCATCTTCATATACCACCAATTCCATAGCTGATTATTGGTACGATCCCAACGGTTCAGCCCGCTACAAATTCTCTTATTAATATAGAGAAGATTATGGAATTAAGTATAAATAAAAGATAACAAAGAAGTATCCAAACAAGATTAATACTATAAAGAGGAGCGTTTTAAACTGTTGATTTGGTTTTGGTTAAAGTTTTTTCTTTCTCCTTCTTCTCGGAACCGATAAGTCTTATCGCCCTTATAACTATCGCAGGCTTTACCTGCATAAACTATATAGATCTGCCATTGGCAGATCTATTTGCATATTGGAGTTATTTTTGCTCATGCAATCTGATGAGCTTAGTATATAATGATAGATTGTGTCGATCAAAGCCAAACCATGCCTAAACTCAAGACTCGTAAAGCAGCTGCAAAGCGATTCCGTGCCACCGGTACAGGTAAAATCGTTCGTCGCAAAGCTTATAAAAACCACCTTCTAGAGCATAAAACTTCAGATAAGAAGCGCAGTATGTCCAAGTCTGGACTTGTACACGAACGCGACGAAGATAATGTACGTTTGATGCTCCCCTATTTGTAAGTCCTTCAGGAAAATTAAGTTATGACACGGGTAAAACGCGGTAACGTAGCTCGTAAACGCCGCAATAAAATTCTCAAACTAGCTAAAGGTTTTCGCGGTTCCCACTCAACTCTGTTTAGAACCGCTAATCAACAGGTAATGAAAGCACTGCGGAGTGCTTATCGCGATCGCAAAAAGAAAAAGCGCGATTTCCGTCGCCTGTGGATCGCTCGTATCAATGCTGCAGCAAGGGTACATGGTTTGAGCTATAGCAAGCTCATCGGTAATCTCAAAAAAGCCGATATCCAACTCAATCGCAAAATGTTGGCGCAATTAGCAGTTGTCGATCCAGCTAGCTTTGGCAAAATTGCTGAATTAGCCGCCAGCCAAGGTAAAGGTTAAAGGATTAAGGATGAAGTATAAAGTATGAAGGCTGAAGTATACCCCAATAAATTGGGGGGCTGGAAAAAAGGCAGCATACTACACAGAATGCGTGTCTGGCAGCAATACTGGTTTTCATCCTTTATCCTTTACTCTTTATCCTTTTTATTAATTGTTTGTTTTTGCTTTTTGGGGACAGTACCAATTGCATCTGCCGCCCAAATGCCAGAAATTCAGCGGCGAGGCTATTTCACAATTGCTGTCAAAGATAACTTGCGTCCCTTGGGATTTAGAGATGCCAAGGGTAATTTGCAAGGCTTGGAAATTGACTTAGCACAGCGTTTGGCAAGTGACTTGCTAGGTAAAGCAAACGCTGTGAAATTAAAACCCGTAGCCAATCGCGATCGCTTATCTGTAGTATTCAACAATCAAGTTGACTTTGCCATTGCGCGGGTAACAGCAACAGAGTCACGTTCTCGCTTAGTAAGTTTCAGTGTTCCTTACTACTTTGATGGTAGTTATGTAGTTGTAAAGGATACTGGAATGCAGCGAATCAATGATTTAGCAAAACGCAAAATCGCTGTACTGAATAACTCCACAACTATTGCCGATATCAAGTACTATGTGCCGAATGCTGAGTTAGTAGGAGTAAAATCCTATGAAGAAGCGAGAGAAAAAATAGAAAGCGATGCTGTCTCTGCCTTTGCCGCCGATGCTAGCGTTTTGAGTGGTTGGGTGCAACAATATCCCCAATATCGACTACTACCAACCAAACTATCCACAGCCCCTTTATCTGTAGTCATGCCCAAAGGCTTGCAATACGATGATTTAAGACTACAGGTAAATGGAGCGATCGCACGTTACATAGATGAAGGCTGGCTCAAACAACGCGCCCAAGATTGGGGGTTACCATAAATTCGTCATTTGTCATTTGTCATTGGGTAATAGGTAATAGGTAATGGGTAATGGGTAATTGGTAATCCAATACTTGTCGGTTAAGGGGAAAAGGGGAAGGGTAAAAGGGGCAAGAAAAAACCTTTAACCCTTACCCTTTCACCTTTTCCCCAAACCAAATTCCGAGTTGAAAATCCTTAACCGAGCAGTATTGATTGGTAATCAGATTTTCTTCCCCAGTCCCCAATCCCCAATCCCCATTACACCTTATCCCCAGAGGGGGCCCCGAGTTCCCCAGTCCCCTTGCAGCTGATAATAAATAAGAAGACTCTTTATATTCGTATTTCAAGACAATGGATAACAGTCTAGCGGTTGTTTATCTCTCGATTTTCATCGGTATACTCACATTTGCTGTTGTGAGTGTTTTCCAGCAAATTTTCAAAACTCGTCGGATTGAAAGTTCCTTGTCTCGCTTAAAAAAGAAGTTGAGTAAGGATAAAGGAACTGCTCAAGAATATTACGAGTTAGGCAGTATTTATTCTCAAAAGAAAGTCTATTCCCAAGCGATCGCGCTGTTTCAAAAAGCTCTCAAAGCAGCCGAAGAAGAGGGAGAAGAAGCTGTTGCTCCTATCTACAATGGGCTAGGGTATGCTTACTTTGCCCAAGAGCAATATGATTTAGCAATTCGTCAGTACAAAGAAGCGCTGAAGCTAAAACCTGATTATGTGACAGCGCTCAATAATCTCGGTCATGCTTATGAGGAAAAAAAATTAAATACACAGGCACTACAAACCTACGAAGAAGCCCTCAAATTCGCGCCTAATAATTCTATTGCTAAACGTCGTGCTGAATCTTTGCGCCGTTTGGTTTCTGCATAAGTAGTTGGTGTTTGGGATTGGGTGTTTGGTGTTTGTGTTCCCCTTCACCCATTACCCATTACCAATCCCCAATTCTATACTACATCGTAGTATACAAGTAGCACAGGGTTTAATTAAATATAGTGCTGTCGGTTCGCCATTATTAGAAACTCAACCATACTACAAAGATTATTTGAACCTTTATATGGTCATTTTCTTAAAGATTATGCGCCATACGCTTGGTAATTTGTAATTCGTAATTCGTAATTCGTAATTTAGAGGTAGTAGCGTGTCTAGACTAAAATAGTGCATTGTTCAAACTCTTGTGGGATGGGCATCTTGCCCGTCCTGGGCGGACAAGATGTCCACCCCACAAGAAAATTATATTGCCACATTTTAGTCTTGTCAGTCCAGTAGGGTGTGTTACGCCGTCGGCTAACGCACCTTTAATTTTCGATTATACCCCATGAAATAATGTTGACGACACCAATATATTCTAGAGGGCAAGGCACTGCCTTGCCCTTACAATCTGTCGCATTGTTTTTTTTAATTGATATGACATTTTGCAAATTCAAATAAATCTATTCGGTTTACCAACATAATCTAGGAATATAGATAAAATCAGTTCTCCAAAATTCTTGTATCCAAATTTCGTAATTACGAACTACGAATTATGAATTGGTACTCTATCTTCCTATAAATATCTAAAGAATGATTAAGAAGTTGCGGTTCTTTAGTTTAGCTATAGCCATTATTATCTTCACGGTTGGCGCTTTAGGTTCTAGGGAAATGTTACTTGCACAACAACCTGTGATTTCCCATCCTTTAACAGCGTTAACATCAGCAGAAATTGAAACAGCAGTGACGGTGGTGAAGAAAGATAAAAATCTTACTGACAAAGCTGTATTTCCCTTAATAACTTTGCAAGAACCAAATAAACAAGAAGTTATTAATTTTACACCTGGTAAATCTTTTCAGCGTCAAGCTTTTTTGGTAGCGTATGAAACAGAAAAAAATCAAACCTATGAAGCTGTAGTTGACCTGAAAACTCAAATCTTGAGTTCTTGGAAACAAATACCTAACGCCCAACCTGCAATAATTAATTCAGAATATGGTCTAGCCGCAAAAATTGTAAAATCTGATCTCCAATGGCAAGCAGCAATGCAAAAACGGGGAATTACAGATTTTGACAAAGTTAAAATTAATTGTTGGGCAGCGGGGATTTTAACTGATAGCGAAACGGCTAAAGGTAAGCGTATTTGTCGCGCTTTATCTTACTATAAAGGTAAACATTGGAACTATTTTGCTAGTCCGATTGAAGGTGTGCTGGCTACTGTTGATTTAAACACAGGTAAAATCGATAGTTTTATAGACAACGGGGTAGTACCTTTATCTCAACAAAATTGGAATTACGATATCCAATCTTTAGGTAAATTACTTTCTCCACCCAAATTATTAAAAATTCTCCAACCTCAAGGTACTAGTTTCCGAATACGAGGTAATACAATTAGTTGGCAAGGTTGGAATTTTCGCTATTTGATGCATCCTCGCAGTGGCTTAGTTCTTTACCAAGTAACTTATGATGACGGGGAAAAAGTTCGCCCAGTTTTATATCGCGCTAGCCTATCAGAAATGGTAGTGCCTTATGGTCATCCTAATTTTACCTGGGCTTTTAGAAATGCTTTTGATGTGGGGGAATATAACTTTGGTTCTCTCGCCACTTCAATGGAGTTAGGTAAGGATATTCCCGAAAATGGCTTGTTATTGAATGCGGTGATGGCTAATGAACAGGGAGAACCTTACGAAATGCCAAAGGTAATTGGCATTTATGAACGAGATAATGGGCTGTTGTGGAAACATTATGAATACAACACCCAGAAAAATTATGTCCGTCGTAACCGCGAATTAGTGCTGACCATGACGGCGGCGGTGGATAATTATGATTACAGCCTGAATTGGATTTTTCACCAAGATGGCAGTTTAGAAATTGAGAATGATTTAACAGGAGTTGTTTTAGTACAAGGGACAGCAGCGGACAAACAGTCTCAAGATAATTCCTATGGACGACTGCTAGCGAAGAATATATTCGGGGTAAATCATCAACACTTTTTCAACTACCGCCTAGATATGGATGTAGACGGACAGGCTAATTCTGTGATGGAAATGAATGTGCAAGCCTTACCACTGGATAATCATAATTCTCTGGGAAATGCGATCGCAGTTACAGATACTCCCTTAACTACAGAAAAAGCTGCTGTGCGCGATTTGGATATGAAACACAGCCGCGAATGGATGATTGCTAACGCCAAACGCCAAAATACTATAGGCACTC
This sequence comes from Tolypothrix sp. PCC 7601, assembly GCF_025677855.1. Classification (NCBI taxonomy): domain Bacteria; kingdom Bacillati; phylum Cyanobacteriota; class Cyanophyceae; order Nostocales; family Tolypothrichaceae; genus Tolypothrix; species Tolypothrix sp. PCC 7601. Next base: position 3,603,002 of record NZ_CP064879.1, on the reverse strand, counting down.
CCCCAGCATATATGCTGATGCCAGGCGGTAATACGATATTCTTCCCTGTAGAAGGTTCTAAGATTCGAGAAAAAGCTGGCTTTGCGACACACCATGTTTGGGTGACAAAATATCAGCCAAATGAACTCTACGCTGGCGGCGATTATCCGAACCAAACTCAACCAGGAAAGGGCTTACCGCAATATATTGCCAACGATGAACCTTTAACTGGTGAAGATATCGTACTTTGGTACACAATGGGCGTTACCCATATTCCCCGCCCCGAAGATTGGCCTGTGATGCCAACGCACCAAGTTAGCTTTAAACTTGCTCCTAGAGGATTTTTTAGCCGTAATTCTGCGATTAATTTACCTGAATGAACGTCAACAGAGAACAGTATCTTGCCCACAAAAGTCTATAGTGTTTCCTCAAAATTACGAATTACGAATTAAGAATTAGGTAGATTATCAGGATCAACGCCTATTGAGCGTAGGTACTGGGCTAATTGTTCAGCACGTTGTCGTTCTTGCTGTGCTTGTTCTTCTGGGGTTAAATAGCGATCGCCTTTTTCGTCATACCATGACAATAACTCTTGGGGAATCCCAGCAACTACACCTTGATATCTGCCAATCCCTAAACCGATTTCGCTCATCCAGTAGGGTTCACCTATCTGCAATTGATACTTACCATCTACCAACTTATACACTTCAAATGGTTGATGTTGGTCGCGTCGCCAAAATTCTGGATTGTAAATCACGTAGTACAATACGCCCAGTTTGGTGTATATCTCCATCTTTTCGTCATATTCACCCCCTGGCGTATGGGATACCATTTCTAAGGTGAGGATAGGAACTACTTCGTTTTCTTCCCAAACTGCGTAACTTTTGCGTGATTTCCCGCCTTTTTTCCTTTCTACTCCCACACTCAAAAATGCATCTGGCACTACTGGTACTCTAGGATTAATACCTGTGGTGTGATAAACTCCCATATCTACGCCAAAGTACCAATCCATTCTTGTTGCCCATATCGAGTTGAGTAAGAACAGGAGAATATTAGGCAACAAATTCTGATCTTCGTTATCCACGGGCGTATCGTCGCTACAAGGCAATTCATCTGTGCTTGGTAACGCATTTTTGAGATTGTGGGACAGCATAGTCGTTATCTCACGGGCGTTCAGTTTTTTAATTATAGGCTTTAGGTGATTTAGTAATTGATTTAAGGGATTTTCAAGTAAAAAAATATTGCATTTTTATTGTTGGTTATTGACAGTTAACAGTTAACAGTCATCAGTCAACAATTAATGTTTAATGAAAGGTTGCAGAAAATAAAGATTTATGTCACTTAAACAACATCAATATTGTTTAAATTAGGCTCTAAACCCCAGATGGTACAGGAGTTTGGGCGATCGCAGTTGTCGTGAAACTTAATAATTTCCCCATTTTATAAGGGCTACAAGTTTTGAGAGAATCAGACAACGATGAGAAAACCAGCAATCATAAGTCCATCTGTTAACGGACTCTGTGTTATTTCAGTTTAAAAGGGAGAAAACTTGATGAAATTGGCTTACTGGATGTATGCAGGGCCAGCGCACATTGGTACGCTGAGAATTGCCAGTTCTTTTAAGAATGTCCATGCCATCATGCACGCCCCACTAGGCGATGACTATTTTAATGTCATGCGCTCCATGCTATCGCGGGAAAGGAACTTTACTCCGGTAACAGCCAGTGTTGTAGATCGCAACGTTTTAGCACGTGGTTCTCAAGAAAAGGTGGTAGAAAATATCACCCGCAAAGATGCCGAGGAACACCCAGATTTAATTGTCTTAACTCCCACCTGCACTTCTAGTATTCTGCAAGAAGACTTGCACAACTTTGTCGAACGGGCACAAATAGAATCGAAAGGCGATGTCATGTTAGCGGATGTGAACCACTACCGCTATAACGAACTGCAAGCAGCCGATCGCACTTTGCAACAAATAGTGAAATTCTACATTGAGAAAGCCCGCAAAAAAGGCGAACTACCAGAAGGCAAAACTGCAAACCCCTCAGTCAATATCATCGGGATTTCTACCCTGGGTTTCCACAACCAGCATGATTGCACCGAACTGAAAAGGCTGATGGCTGATTTGGGAATTGAGGTGAACACCGTGATTCCTGAAGGCGCTTCTGTCAACGAATTGAAGAAGATGCCCCAAGCTTGGTTTAACCTAGTACCTTATCGCGAACTCGGTTTAACAACAGCGCGTTACCTGGAAGAACAATTCGGCACTCCTTACGTAGACATTACCCCAATGGGTGTTGTAGAAACTGCTCGTTGTATCCGAAAAATTCAGCAGGTAATTAACGCTCAAGGTGCTGAGGTAGAGTACGAAGAGTTCATCAACGAGCAAACTCTGTATGTATCGCAGGCTGCTTGGTTCTCCCGTTCCATTGACTGTCAAAACTTAACTGGTAAAAAAGCCGTCGTGTTTGGTGACAACACCCACGCCGCCGCCATGACTAAGATTTTGTCACGGGAAATGGGGATTCACGTTGTTTGGGCGGGAACCTACTGCAAATATGATGCAGACTGGTTCCGCGAACAAGTGAGTGAATATTGCGATGAGGTTCTCATTACCGACGATCACGGGGAAATTGGCGATGCGATCGCCCGCGTCGAACCTTCCGCCATCTTCGGTACACAAATGGAACGCCACGTTGGTAAGCGCTTGAATATTCCCTGCGGCGTAATTGCTGCACCCATCCACGTGCAAAACTTCCCCATTGGTTACAAACCATTCTTGGGTTACGAAGGTACAAATCAGGTCACAGATTTAATCTACAATTCCTTTACTTTAGGAATGGAAGATCATCTGTTAGAAATCTTCGGTGGACACGACACTAAAGAAGTGATTACCAAAGGAATTTCTGCCGAATCTGATTTGAATTGGACAAAAGATGGTTTAGCAGAACTGAACAAAATTCCGGGATTTGTGCGCGGTAAAGTGAAACGCAACACCGAAAAATTTGCACGCGATCGCGGCATTAAAGATATCAATTCTGAAGTGCTTTACGCTGCAAAAGAAGCTGTAGGCGCTTAATTGAATAGTTGAATTCAGAAAATTCAGGGTGAAGAGTAAGAGATACTTTTTACCCTGATTTTTTTAACTATAAATATAGTGGCAAAACTTAAATTATAAGATACAGCAAACCTAAATTTTATTTTTACCCTTTGGGGAACGACTTCATCGAACTTGTACTACCCTGTGGAAAGCCTTTCCGCGACGCGTTTCGTGGTAATAATTTTTAGCTCACGACATATCTGAGATTGCTATGGCAATAACGATAAAACTAATGGCTGATTATGGGTGCGACCCTTTATGGTGGGCAGATGCTGATAAAGTTGGTAATATCGATCCAGCAAAATTGCCCCTCAGTCAAGAAACCATAAATCGCCTAAAAAATTGGGCTAGTGATTATAATGCAAGCTTAAACTGGCAAGATCCTGCTAACTCACCAGATTTAAGTCCAGAAGCTGAAGCAGCTTTTGAGGAAGAAGGAATTAACCTGTGGAAGCAACTACAAACAGAGTTAGCACCTAATTATCAAGTTATCTATTTCAGCGAGTTACTAGGTAAAGTGATAGTGCATCCCAGTGAGTGCGCGGTAAAGTGAAACGCAACACCGAAAAATTTGCGCGCGATCGCGGCATTAAAGATATCAATTCTGAAGTGCTTTACGCTGCAAAAGAAGCTGTAGGCGCATAGTTTTGCGACTATAGCAGATTGCTCAATCAGGTTCGGTTAAGAATTTTTCTTCATAATGTTTTGGAGACGCGATTAATCGCGTCTCTACTAAAATTTACTTGTGGTAATTCCACATCCTGTGAATAATCTTGGGAGATAGGAAGACGAGAAAAATCGTACTCAGTTTAATTTACTTGTAGTTGGATTAAGAGATTGATTAAATTTCCCTCCGCATATCCCGCGAGTACTTGCAATTCGGCTTCTCTTAATTTTTTAAGAATAAGACGAAATTTCTGTTCTATAACTTTTTTAGTCTGATTTTTGCATAAATATTCTACTACTGGTTTTAATAGCATCTGGATTTGATGTTCTCGGATGTAATCAGGTACGGAAGCTTGAATAATCGTATGAGTTCTCAATAAATCTAATTCGCTACTTTCTAACTCATTAATGATTTTGTGAATGAAAAGATTGCTCACATATTCCATCACCACATTTTGTAGCGTCAGACCTTCATCAGTAGATTGAATTAAACAACGTCGTGATAGAGAATTCAAAGCTTCTCGAACTTCCTTTGCAGATAAACCCAAAACATCCTCAATTAAATCATTTTCCAACACTGGTTGACGATAAATTGCTAACCAATACATTAAAGATTGTTCTGGTTTAGATAATCTTTGAAACTGTTGTGTCAATAAATCTTCAATATCATCAAAAACCGTAGTTTCCGAATTTAAAAAAGCTCTAATATCTCCATTAAACAGCTTTTTAATTGTTGCTGGCACAATTTGTAAAGCCAAAGGATTACCGTGATAATGCTTTACCAAATCTTTAATATCTTCTGCACAACCAGTTATTCCCCTCGCAGTCAAAATTTCTGTTGCTGACTCCAAACCTCCCAACTCCCAAACCCGCACAGGTAAACTTTCCCCCGCTAATCGTCGCACTTCTAGAAACTGTTCACGACTAGTTAACAGCAAACAACTTTGATGCTGTGATTCTCCCACCTGGCGAAATAACTCACCATAACCTGCATATCCTTGGAGATAGCAACCCGTAGAAGCACCACCTTGCAAAATTGATTCCCCATTATCGAGGATTAGCAAACAACGGGAAGTATTTAAATATTCGATAAGTCGCGTGATTTTTTCCCCTAAACTTTCCGGTAAATCAACTTCTTGCTGCGGGGAAAGAAACCGCACCACATCCGCAATGATTTTTTCTACCGTCGGTGCTTCTCGCAGACTGCGCCAAATAATGTAGTCAAATTCCCCACTTACCTCCTCCGCTAATTTTTTCGCCAAAGCAGTTTTACCCACACCACCCATCGCCAAAATACTCACCAGGCGACATTTATCGTTAATTAGCCATTGTTTTAATTGGGTTCGTTCTATACTTCTATCGTAGAAAATTGGTATATTCGGCGCACCATCCCAGTCATACTGAGAAATCGGTGATGATTCATCTGTCTTTTTCGCGCTTTCAACTTCATCCTCAGTCTCAACAACCTCCTCCCAGTCTAGGTTCAGAACTTGGCAAAAAGCCTTGAAATATACAGGTTTAACTGGTTTACCCCATAGAAAGCGTTTCCAAGTCCCAATCGACACAGTTGCAGGAACAAGATTTTTACCATTTTTCACTGGCGCTATAAAATTACTTGCCTCTTCCAGCCATTCTTCTCGGTCAATGGCTATTTCTCGTGAATTCCGCGCTTGTCTGATTTGCTTTAGCCCTGTTGGGGATGATTTTAAGCTCCGCATTGTTACTGATTGTTGTTGTGGTTTCAAGTACATTTACGGAACACTACACAGTGGGGTGTAACTGATCCGGAATTGTGCTTGCGACTTTTCAGTAACTTCATGGATGATGGTGATGTGAAAAGATACAGAGTGTCGGTGGAAGGATAATATTGCCAAAAATGTCACCATAATATTGCCACGACAAAGCTCAAAACATTTATTCTGTCGTTAATCACTGATGCCAAAAATTTGGCAATTGGAATGATAATACTGCCGAAAACTAAAAATGGAACAATAAGCGTGCCAAAATTGTTAAATTAGATGACTCGTTCAAAACGCTTTTGTAGCTAGAGGTACAATTAATAACACATCAGATCCCGTGCAATGGCTTGAGTCATCATCGGCTACTGTTTCTCGCAATTAATTAGTGTTTGCTACTTCTGACGTGCCATTGTTATAGACTGCATGTCTAACTCAAGTTTCAGGGAGTAAGAAAAATGCTCACCGATTACGAGTTTAAAAAATGGTGTAGCGACCAAAAAATTATCAAAATTATCAATCTTAACTCTTACGGATATTCGGTCTAGTGAGCCAGCGCGACGAGTTGGGGGTGGAAGAAAGAATGTTTCAGGTTTTTTATCCCAGCAAAAAAGAATCAAAAAAGCATTCAATTTGAGTCTCATAAAGTCGAGCTTCCCTTTATTTATGAACTAGAGCATGATGAGTCGGTTCTGGAATATTACGACCAACCTCCGGCATTTAAAATAAATTACCAGTCCAAGTCGGGAAGAAATCTTGGATTTTTCTATACCCCGGACTTTTTCGTTATCAGAGCTTCGAGCGCTGGGTGGGTAGAGTGTAAAACAGAAAAAGAATTACAAAAGTTGCTTGTCAAACAGCCTCATCGTTACAGCTTTAATAGTGATGGTTGTTGGTTATCACCACCTGCTTTATCGTATGCCGCACAATTTGGATTTGATTTTCAAATTTTTTCAGATGCTAAAATTAATTGGATTTTATACCGCAATCTAACATTTTTAGAAGATTATTATCGTGCTATTGATGAATCCAAAAATCTGAGGGATAGGTCAGACGAGTTAATTGAAAATATTGTTCGTTCCCAACCAGGGATAACGCTGAATCAATTGCTTGACAATAAGTTAGGAATTAGCGCCGACTCGATTTATTTTTTAATTGCTAGCGAGCAGATTTATATAGATTTAGGGGCGTGCTTACTAGTTGAGCCAGAACAATGCCAAGTTTTTTGTGACCGAGAGTATGCTTCTTCCCATAAATCGATATTTTTGTCATTGCGAAGTGCAGATACAATAACTCTTCCAGTCATAAATTTAGTTCCCAAAGAACAAATAAACTGGAATGGTCAAATCTATACATTGATAAAAGTTGGTCATACACAAATTACTCTGCGCTCTGAATTAGGAGAGTTGATTGACTTACCAGTTACCGAACTAGAGAGTAAAATTCGGCTGGGTCAAATAACAGTTAATAAACAGATGTATGCTGGCAGTAACCCCGACGAATTAAATTCAATATTAAGGGGTGCAAGCCAAAAAGATTTAGAAGATGCTAACCGACGTTACAGAAGTATTGAACCAATATTGTTAGGTCAAAAAATAGAAAATCCAACAGTCCCAGAACGCACTTTAAGGGATTGGCTAGCCAAATATAAACAGGCTCAACAACAGTACGGCTACGGCTATATTGGGCTTTTAAATCACTCCCATAAAAAAGGGAACCGCAACCGGAAGTTACCCGAACAAATCTTAGAATTAATCAATGAATTTATTACGCAAAGCTACGAAACCCACAAACAAAAACGCAAGTACGAGGTATATGGAGCTTTTTGTAATGCTTGCGTCAATGCAGACATTCCAGACGACCAAATTCCTAGCTATAAAACATTTATTAGCGAGATAAAAAAGCGTAGTGGTTGGCAGCAAACTTGTAGCAGAGAAGGACATAGAGCTGCTTACCCACAACAATCGTTTTACTGGGAATTAGAGCTAACAACACCAAAACACGGAGATAGGTCTTTAGAGGTTTGTCATATTGACCACACAAAATTGGACATAGAGCTACGATGTTCACATACAAACCAAGTACTTGGCAGACCTTGGGCTACATTTCTGGTAGACGCTTACAGCAGAAGAATATTAGCAGTTTATTTAACTTTTGACCCTCCGAGTTACCGCAGTTGCATGATGGTACTGCGGATTTGTGTAATGCGCTACTCACGTTTGCCCCAAATCATAGTCACAGACAACGGTAAAGAATTCCACAGTACCTACTTCGAGAGCTTGTTAGCTCTGTTTGAATGCACGCTCAAACACCGTCCCCCTGCTGCATCCCGATTTAGTGGCGTTTGCGAGCGTTTATTTGGAACAGCTAACACTCAATTTGTTTATAACTTAGCTGGTAACACGCAGATTACCAAAAAAGTCAGGTTGATGACCAAAACAGTCAACCCTAAAAATCTAGCAATTTGGACTCTTGGGTTATTGTATCTGTATCTTTGCGAATGGGCTTACTCAGAATATGACACAACAGAACATCCAGCTTTAGGGATGTCTCCTTCTGACGCATTTAATCAAGGTATGGCAAAGTATGGATTAAGAACTCACCGACTCATACCCTGGGACGAAAACTTGAGAATTTTAACTTTACCAACAACACAATCACAGAAAGTAAAAGTTCACCCAGTCCAAGGGATACAAATTCGAGGAATTCATTACTGGAATTCGGCTTTCCGCGACCCTAGTATTCACAAAACGTATGTGGCAATAAGATACGACCCATTTGATATTGGGATTGCTTATGCCTATGTTCGTGGTCAGTGGATTGAATGTATTAGCGAATATTATGCAGCTTTTAAAGGGCGTTCAGAAAAAGAGATTTGGCTGGCAACAACTGAGTTGCAAAAACGTAAAACCAATCATCATCAAGAATTTAAAGTTCGAGCCAAAAAATTAGCAGAATTTCTTTCATCAGCAGAAGCAGAAGAGGTTTTACTTGCACAACGTCTCCGAGATAATCAAGGAAAAGAAGTATTTAAACTCATTGAGTGTGAAAGAAATAAAATTCAATTTCATGAATCATTAAATTTGATAGAAACAGTAGCTTTTGAGTCAAGTGAAAATCACAATTCAGAATCAGTTCAAGTAGAAAGCGTTACTCAAATACCTACTAAACTCCAAATTTTTGATTCTTATTAATCATGTCTAATCAAAAGCATTTTCCCACAGCATTACTGACACAATCAACGACGGAAAAGCTATTGTACTTCGACAATTATACAATGGCACACCCTCGGCTAGAAGAAGCCTTCAATTTTCTCAAACTGGCGGTTAGTAATTCTTCGGAATCACGAATTATCTTTATTTATGGTCCAACAGGGGTTGGCAAAACTACCCTACGTTTACTAATTGAAAAGTGGTTAGTTGAGTCGAATTTACCGCAACTCGAAATTGACCCAGGTTGCTTACCATTCGCATCAGTTGAGGCAGTGGTTCAAAAATCAGGGGTATTTAACTCGAAAGACCATATTAAGCGCTGCTTATTTGCCCTTAATGAACCATTAATTGAACATAAGATAGACTACGGCACACGAGGTATTTATCGGAACAATTCGGGGCAAATTGTGATTGAGTCAAAAGTTATTGAAACAGATTTAGGATGGGCGTTAGAGCAAGCTCTTAAACATCGCAAACCCAAAATATTTTTTATTGATGAAGCTCATCATATGCTAATGGTAGCCTCTGGACGCAAGCTAACAGATTTACCTGAAGCTATAAAGTCATTAGCTAACAGAACTGGAGTTGTACATGGTCTAGTAGGCACATACGAATTATTGACCCTACATGATGTTGGCGACCAGTTAAGCCGACGTAGTGTTTACTTACATTTTCCCCGTTACCATGCTGATATAGAACAAGACAGAGAAGTATTCCAAAGTGTGGTTTGGGGTTTTCAACTAAGGATGCCATTACAGCAAGAGCCTGATTTAGTATCACATTGGGATTACTGTTATGAGCGAAGTTTGGGTTGTGTAGGCATTCTTAAAAACTGGTTTCAGAACGCATTGTTCGATGCAATTAATGAAGGATCTGACTCTGTTGAGCTTAAACATCTAGAACGTCGCGCCTTATCGGTTGCCCAATGTCGAAACATCCTCAAAAAAATTAAAGAAGGAGAGAATAATCAGGCACAAATTGAGGGAGAAGTTCAGCAACTGCGTGCGGAATTGGGCTTACCAATAAAATCTGCGCTAATTGATAACGACATTAAACAAGTTGAGATTCAACCACAACAGAGTAACTCAACTTTGAGAAAAGTGCAGTCTAAAGTCGGACAACCATTACCTAAGCGTCGTCAAGTAGGAACTTGAGTGATATGTCCACATTAACCCTAAAACTTTACCCATCGTGGGATACGCAAAAATCTCCGATTCCACCAAGAAGCCGTTTGTATAATCTAGAGCCAATTGGTATAGGGACTCCTTATGTAGAAAGTTTAACAAGCTATGTCATTAGACTAGCTGAACAACATTGCATCACTACTAGAAGGCTACTGATAAAGGAAATTGCCCCATTTATGGGTAGAGAACCGAAATTATCAAACTTAAGAAATGAAAGAAATGAAAGTATCGGCAAAATACTTGGAGTTAATAGAGATAGAACAGCAACTAATGGAACGGGCTTAATGGCAACTAATTTAGTACGTGCAATGTCCATCCTGACGAAACGAACAGACTTATATTTTCTTACCCTTAGACCTTGGGAAAAGGTGCTTTCTAAAAAGGGATTTACTTCGCCATGAGCGTGTTTGGTGTCCTTCTTGTTACCAAGAATGGCGTGATACTAACAAAAGTATTTATGAGCCACTTCTTTGGTGTATTAATGTAGTTCAGATTTGTCCAATCCACCACCATCCTTTTTTATCAGTGTGTCCCCATTGTTTGAATCAACAACTTGTACTTTCTGGTGATTCTCAGACCGGACACTGTAATAAATGCGGTAAATGGCTGGGGAGTTACCGATACAAAAGTGGTGGAGTCAACCAAATGAAAAAAGCGGATGAAATTGCTTGGCAACTTTATGTGAATCACGAATTGGGAGAATTAATCGCATCTGCACCCACTATCATATCTCCGATTGATTCAAATCGGATTAGTCAGACAATTTCTAATTTTATTAATCAAGCATTTCAATCAAATCAAGCTGCTTTATCTCGCGCTATTTCAGTAAATCAAGCAACAATTGGTTCATGGTGTAAAGGAAAAGTAATACCTCAAATAGATAAACTTTTGCTACTAAGTCATCAGATGAGAATCAAATTGCTTGATTTTTTAACAACAGATATTTTATTTTTTGATAATATTGCTTGTGGCTCATCAACAAATCAAGCCGAACAACCAAGAAAGTCCTATAAAAGAATCAATTCCGAGAGAAAGCAAGTTTTAAATATAGTTCTTCAAGAAGTAATTAATGAGTACCCACCACCTTCTTTAGAAGATGTCGCGTTTCGTCTAAAACATTATCCGCTTTGTTTACAGAATCATTTTCCCGAATTATGTCAAATAATAAAAGTTAGACACGCTGATTATAAAAGCGTGAGTAGACAGCAAAAAATTCAACCTATTCTCGAATTAGCACTTCAAGAATTTCCACCTCCTTCATTCCTAGAAATTTCTCGACGACTAGGTTACAAAAATAACAGCTATTTATACAGATATTTTCCTGAACTTTCTCGTTCTATCTCCAAGCGTTACCAAGAATACAATAATGCAATTGGTAAGAAAAAAAGAGAACTTGTATGCCAAGAAATACAAAATGTTGCTCAATTGCTTCATTCACAAGGACAAAAACCTACACAACGTCGGGTTACTCAACTTCTTACCAAGCCGGGAGTGATGCGTAACCTTTGGGTGAGGTCTTACTTACGTGAAATTCGGCAGTCTCTTGGCTATGATTAACACATTTGGCAACTGAGTACAACCTATGCTTAGGATTAGAAGTATAATTTTGCCGAAGTTAATTGGAAGCATAAGCAAGCCATTCCGGCAATATTATCCTTCCACCGACACAGAGTGATTTGTAAAGGGTGTAGCCCCTGGTGACAGCTTCGCTATATCTACGCCAATAGGAGTGAAACAATGCTACTAGATTGGTTAGTTAATGGCTTACCAGAATTTTCAAAGCCGAAAGATGAAAACAGTAACAAAATAATTGGTGATTTCCAAAAACTATTACCACGTATTATGGGTATATCAGAAGTAATTGATAGCATAAATTACGATGAAACTATCAAATATTTTAAATTAGAGCGACCATCTGATAAAAGAGTTCAAAAAGGTGTAATTATTCGCCAAAATCATTATCAGGGTACTTTGCTAATAGCACAACTCTTCTTGGATAAAAATGATCGGATAGTTTTGCGCTCAGATGGAACTCCCTATGGAAAAAAGTTAGTACTTGAAAGATTAGATGCAAAATTAGATAAGTCTTTCGGTACTTATGACTTAATTTTTGTGGAATTAGAAAGTAATAAATCGCAAATCTATGAGTTAAGTCAATCGATATTTTCTCATTTCAGTCAACAATTACAAGAAATTGTGACAGTACCGGATATCTTACCTGTAATGACTTATGAATCAGCCATTAGGTATTTTGTTACAGAACGTCCAGAAGATACAACCATAGAAAAAGGAGCTATTCTTCGTCAACCTCATTCACGAGGTCAACTTATAATCCAGGTTTTTTTAAACAATGATAATAAGTTAGTTTATCGTCATGATAGAAAACCTTATGGTCGTCAGATAATATCTAAAGAATTAGATGACGAACTATTAGAAGCTTTTGATGGCAAAAATATCATTATTGTGGAGTAAATATATTATGGATCCATTTACTATATTTATTTTAGGTTCCGCACTATTAGGAGTAGGAGCAGGAATTGCGATATTTGTTGCTATCTTAACTTTTTCAATACTTACTGAATGGTTTCAAGAACACGAAGCTATTGCGACTAAAGAAGAGAATATAGCTGTGACAGTAGAAAATGCAATTGAAAATGGAAAAGCAACTACTGTACAAGGTATTTTTAATAAAAATAAGAAGGAGTTCGTTCAAAAACGTGTAATAGAGCATAACAAAGTTGACCAAGAGGTACGCGATCTTCATCGAAATAGTAAGGTTGTAATTTGGCAGTAAAGTAATACATTCATTATTGATTAACAAATGAACTCATCCAACAATATTCTAATTCAAGGTATTCCTGATAGTATACCTGAGCCAATAGCTGCTATTTTTCGCTCTAGACTATTGAATGCAACCAATAAGTTTATAGATGAAACTGGTCTAGAAAGTATCAAAGTAACTGTTGGTGATGCAAAAACTTTACAGAACACGGAAGTAAAACAATATAACTCCATCGCAGAAAGTGAAAGTAATCAGGAAAAGGCTAGTAACGATTTATCAACACAAGAACGTGCTTGTAGATATAAAGCTCAAGAACCACTATTTGCTTTTGAACAATTAATAGTGCCTAAAGAAGTAGAAGAAGACTTACTTTTAGCTGTTGACTTAATTCACTTAGAAGCAAAAGTCTTTGATGAATGGGGTTTGCGAAAAATAGAGCCATTTCCACGTACAGCACTTAATTTCTATGGAGCACCTGGAACAGGAAAAACTTTGTCAGCACATGCTATAGCATCCAAAATAAATCGACCGATTTTAGTTGCTAGCTATGCTCAGATTGAAAGTATGTATCATGGTGAGGGACCAAAAAATGTTGAAGCAATTTTCCTTGCAGCAGAACGAGAAAATGCTGTGTTATTTATAGATGAAGCAGATTCCTTACTATCTAAGCGACTAACAAATGTAACGCAAGGCTCAGAACAAGCTATCAACTCGATGCGTAGTCAGTTGTTAATTTGTCTAGAGAAATTTCGTGGAGTCGTAATATTTTCTACAAATCTTGTTGAAAACTACGATAAAGCATTTGAAACACGGGTGCGTCATGTTCGTTTTCCAATGCCGGATGAAAAATGCAGACGAGAAATTTGGAAGCGACATCTCCCCGAACAAATGCCATTAGAAAAAGATGTCACTTTTGAAAGACTTGCCCAAGTTGATGATGTTTGTGGTAGGGACATAAAAAATGCTGTTATTGATGCAGCAATGAGAGCAGGAAGACAAGAGAAAAGAAGTGTTGCAGTTAGTGATTTACTTAATTCTATTGAGCGAATTAAAGCAGCACGTATTCAAACCAACTCTGAATCACAAAAGCTACAACCCGAGGAAGAAGAGAAAGTGAGAAATCAGGTACTAGAAGCTTTATCTCAGCAAGCAAAACAACAAAATGGTGCAGATAATTATATAAACTAAAAACTAAAAATTATTAGTGATTTATAAAGTAGATAGGCATAAACAAATACAACTAGCAACATCAGTAATTTATAAATACTAAAAAATTATTGATTAACACGGTTATATTATTTTATGCTGTCTTACTTTTATTGTTGATTCTTTATAAATATTTTTATCGAAATAAAATGCAGTTTTTTATAATTATATTTCGTATGCCAATAGGTTTGATAGGTCTATTTATTAGCATAATATTCTGGACTACAATTTTTATTTCGGAAACAATAATTGTTTTTATTTGTTTTCCTATAGCAGCAATTTTCAGTAGTCGTATTCATATAGAATCTTCTTTTATAGGTAATTATCCTAATTCAAATCCGATTGAAAATATTAGCGAAAATATACAAAATATTTGGGGATGGGTTTTTGATACATGGTAATCAAAAAAGATTAATAAATAATAATTTTAACTTTATAATAATGTTCTCCAACGAAAACAATAATGCAGCCTTATCCATTGCTGGGCTAGCTGTAGTCGCAACTGGAATATGGACAATTTTCACTAACTCCAATAACTCAAATAGCGACCAAATTCAAACGCAAATTCAAGCTTCATTTAATCAAGCAGTCGCATTAACTCAACAAGGAAACTATTATCAAGCAACCCAGATATTCTTCCAGATTCTGCAAACCAATCCTCAACACGCACATACCTATAACTATCTTGCTTGGATTTACGCAATTCATAACTTTCAACTCGATCAAGCACTTGCATTTGCAAACAAAGCTGTTCAACTAGCAACTAATCATATTGATAAAGCTTGTTTTATTGACACACTTGCAGAAGTTTATGCTTGTAGACAAGAATTGGATACAGCAATAAAATTATCTCTAGAATACTTAAATATACTTCAAAGTATTAATCAATATCCCAGTCAACCAACAACTTATTTCCGTTTAGCATCGTGCTATCGAGTCAAGCAAGATTTTCGTAGCGCTTACAATGTTATTCAACAAATATTACAATCTAATAATCTCGGCGCAAGAGACTATGCCACCATTGGCGATATATTTTATATGATGGGAAATACCGTTTTGATGAAAGGAGTTTATCATGACGCTATCTATCATTATAATAATGCTGAAATTCAATATAAACATGCAATTCAAGTAGCTGGTAATCAAAATATTCCCCAAGGTATTTTATTATTTCAGCTAAGTCGTAATATTGGAGACAAGGGTGTCGCTTTTTATTACCTAAAAGATTATCATAATTCTAAAATAACGCATCAGGAAGCATACCAAATATATCCTTATAATCCTTATCCACCAGTTAATTTAGCGCTAATAGCAGCACGAGATAAAAATTATCAAGAAATGCTTTGTTGGTTAGGGATTGCAATGCCTTATATTGTTGATAATCCTCCTTTCATTCAACAAGGACATCTCATCTCAACTATGCTGAATGATTTGGATTTTTATGAATACAGAGATGATGTTTTAGGTTTACTTTTAAATCATGGCAAAATTAATTCTCTAGACTATCAACGATATTTAAAAAATTGGATGGAGCAAAAATCAAGCCCTACACATCAGTTGGCTAACTTCTCTCAGCAAAATTTCTATGCCGAGGTTACAGGTGTCGCTGGGAATGTAGAAGGAAATTTTATGTATCAGCCTCAAAGTACTTGTGAAAAAACTAAAAACTAATAAATTGATGATCAGGAGATAATTTTATGTCAGATAATTTCAAAGTACAAATGAATATGAATCAGGCAACTATTTCCGGTGGTGTCGCTGGGAATGTTGAAGGCGATTTTAACGTTAACCAAACAAAAAATAATTTATCCGAAGCAGCAGCAGAAATCCAACAGCTACTTAACCAATTATCCCAAAGCTACCCGACAACCACAACAGCCGAAAAAATGACGGTAGCAAGTGCAGCAATTCAACACATAGAAAATAATCATGCCCTGCGTCAACGAGTACTCAGCGCGTTAAAAACTGGTGGTATCCAAGCATTAGGACAAATACTAAATCACCCCGCAGCTACATTTTTAATTGCTGCTTTGGAAGATTGGCAAAAAAGCCACAATTAGGGACTTCCAAATAAAAAATATCCCAGTATTTATTGTGGGGTAGATATCTTGTCCGCCCAGTTTATGTGGCAGGCAAGATGCCCGCTCCACAAGATGGAATAATTTATTTCTTGGAGATCCCTTAAATCATACCATTTTGAAAAAAGAACGCGACAGATGAATAGTAGGGGCACGGCATCCACAATCTTTTGGTATAGTCAATTATCTTATTGGTGCCGTGCCCCTATAAAGCATTTATCTGGCGCAAAAATCATTTGAATTGGTACAATTCAAAATTCCTCATTAAATTACGAATTACGAATTACGAATTACCAATTCTCTAAGGTGTACTTGTCGGCGTAGGCGTAGCCGTCTCTGTTGGTGTCGGCGTAATTGTTTCCGTGGGCGTTGGTATAGGTGTTTCGGTAACTGTGGGTGTGGGTGTTGGGGTTGGGGGAGTAGGAGATTCGGCTTTGATGCTGAGTTCATAATCTGCTGATTGTGAGGCTGTGGAAACAACCACAAACTCATAAAAGCCATCTTCTGGGAGTTTGATTGATAAACTCCGTTGCGTTGAATCTTGTAAAAATTGGATTTTGCCGGAGGGGGAATAAATTGATAATAAAACTTTGGTATTGGCTTTTAAATTCGCTGTTAAAGATTGTTCTTTAACTAATTGAGCGATGTAGACTTTGCCATTACTAGGAGAAAGAGTACCACTAACAGATTTACTAACAGTACCTTGATCAAAAATTATTTTCTCAAAAGCGCTTCCAGCTAAAATGGCGCTGAGTTTATCACTCACAAACCCATACCAAACTTGTCCAATTGGTTTATCAATAAAAGTTTTGTTGCGCTGGTTAGGAAAGGCTGCAAAGAAAGCTACATCACCTAAATCATATAAAGAACGGCTACCAACATTTACTTGGTTAACTTCCACTTTCCAGCGATCGCGTTCTGCTGATGTGTAGGTTCCTAGCTGCTGGCGGGCTTTGGCGCTGAGTAGGGCTAGTTTGTCTAAAGTTTCTGCGGCTTGTTTATCCCATTGTGCCCGTAAACTCTCATCTTCTGGCCCATCGCTGAGGGTTCTTCCCTGTAAACTGGGGTTTTTCTCCCAGAACAGCTGATTTACCAAATTCACGTAAAAGTTATAGTCTATCCCCAATTGTTGACGGCGATCGCGCAATCTATTTTTGCGTTGCTGTTCTGCTTGGGAATACTGGGGTGCGGGTGTGGTGGGGGTTGCTGTGGGTGTGGGTGTCACTCCGCCAAGATTACCACCGTCCGATTGAATTAAATTTTTCACTCCCCACAAACCAACTCCCGCCAGACTCGCCCCTAATAGCACTGCTAAAACAGTCTTGACGGGTGATGAAGAATTTTGAGGTTCCGGGGAACGAACAGGAACAGGGGGAGGGGGAGATGGTGAAATCGCAATAGTTCCCGATTCAGTTGGTTGTGTAGGACGTTGAATGGGTGGTTGAATTGGTGGTTGAATTGGCGGTTGAGTCGGTGCTTGAGTTTGTGCGTTCCCAATAGTCACTACCGGGGAGTTCAGCAGTTGTAAAACTTGATGCGCCGATTGATAGCGATCGCCTGGTCGGGGCGATAACATTTTATTGAATAATTGTCCTAAAGCTGGGCTGAGTCTAACTTCGCGTTCCCATTGCCAACTGAGGGTATAAGTATCAATTAAATCGTTTGGCTGTTTACCTGTCAGTAAAACTAACATAGTAGCCGCCAAAGCATATAAATCGCTGTGGGGAGACACCAAACCAGTTTGCATTTGTTCTGGAGGTGCAAATCCCACTTTACCCAGGAGAGTGGGTGAGGGTGGAGAGCCGACAACACCCGGCTGATAATATTGGGAAGCTACAGTGGCGACTACTTGCTTTACACCACCAAAATCAATTAATACTGGCAGTTGATCGCTTTTGCGAAGAATTAAATTATCTGGGGAAATATCGCGATGAATAACTCCCAAGGAGTGAATGTACTCCAACACCGGGAGAATTTGCTGTAAAAGTTGGCGAATTTCCGCTTCCGTAAACCGCAAACCTTGCTGCTGACGATTATTTAATAGAGAACTATAAGTTTCTCCTTCCACATAATCTTGCACCAAAAACAGGTATTCTTTCCCACCCAAATTGATGCGAAACAATTCCCGAAAACGGGGAATTTGGGGATGTTGTAGCTGATAAAGAACACTAGCTTCGCGCTGAAACAGTTCTTCCGCCTTTTGTAAAACATAAGCCGTTTGTACTTGCGGCGAAAACTCCTTTAAAACACACAATTCACGGAATCTATTGATATCCTCCGCCAAATAAGTGCGCCCAAAACCACCTTGTCCAATTTGATGCAAAATCGCATAGCGATCGCCTAAAATTTTTCCCGCTTGGATACTATAATTTACAGGCTGATCTGCTAGCTTTTCGCCACAATTGTGACAAAAACGACTACCAACCGGATTTTCATGTCCTTGAGAGCAATACACAGAAGGCATATAAAATTAGTTTATATTCATAGGGCATGGGGCATTGAGAGTACTGAGTGCTGAGTTCTGAGTCAGGAGTTATAAAGTTATTCGCTTTTTCTCTTCCCAGTCCCCAGTCCCCAGTCCCCAATCCCCGATACCCCTAATTGCCAGATTTTACTTTACTTACTTGATCGGCTGCGATCGCATACCAAATTTGACCATAGGTTTGTTGATTGAGTTTCCCACGCTGTTGACCGGGAAACAACCGATCAAATTTAGCATAGGTATCTTTTGTTAGTTGATTCAGGGTGTAATTACCAAATTCACCGTTGCTGGCTTGTCGCCTCCAGGTATCGAAATCTTTTTGACTGTAGCTTCCTAGTTTACGACGAGCGGCTGAATTGAGATTGGCTTGTTCCAATTTTTGCAACAGGTTTTCTGCAATCCCGTTCCAATCATCTCGGAATCGCGCATCTTCGGCGCTAGAGGTAAGGCTACGCCCTTGTAATTCTGGATGTTTTGTATAAAACAAGTTATCTACCATCCGGATGAAAAAGCCTTCGGGAATTTCCAGTTGTTGACGGCGACTTAAAATATCGCTGATGCGGCTTTTTCCTTTGTCGCTAACTGGCTGACCAATGGGTAAAGAAATCGAGGGAATTGATGGGACAGAAATTGAAGATACCGCCCGAATTACACCATTGACTACCGCGAACGTACCAGCAACAATTAACCCTACTGCAGCCGTTCCTCCCAAGCTGACAATAAAAGGACGTAACCAAACCGGAGCAGGTATTTTATTACTAATTAATTGCGTTTGGCTCTTGATTTTACTAACAATTTTATTAGTCTGTTTACCTTGTTTACCTCCCGGAGCGACAATCATTGTCTTAAGTTTGGTAATGTAAGAGTTTGGTGGTTTGGTAGACATTTTTGTAGGTAACTCTTTCAAGACTTGATTGGCATTTTGGTAGCGAGCATTAGGTTGATAAGCTAACATCTTTTTAAATACTGCTTCCAATTTAGGACTGACTTTGATTTCTTTGCCCCAACGCCACATTCCTTGATAACTATCATAAAGCCCTTGTGGTTCCTTACCTGTAATCAACACCAAAGCTGTTACTGCTAAGGAGTACAAATCACTACTAAAAAATACTTTACCTTGTCGTAATTGCTCCTCTGGTGCATAGCCTGTTTTACCTAATAAAGTATTATTAGCCGCTAACTGCGTAAACCAAAACCCTTGAGATGCAGGTAATTGTTTCACACCCCCAAAGTCAATTAAGACTGGTAAATTATCAGAACGCCGCCAGATTAAATTATCGGGAGAAATATCGCGGTGTACTACATCTTTTGAGTGGAGATAAGCTAATACAGGTAAGATTTTTTCTAATAATAAAAGTACTTCTTCTTCAGTAAAAGTTTTGCCTTGGCTTTGGCGCTGTTCCAATAGCTGATAATAATTATCACCGTCTATATAATCTTGAACTAAAAAGAAAAAATCCCTACCGCCTAACTTCTCTTGTAGCGAAGCATGAAACTTGGGAATTTGTGGGTGCTGGAGTTTTGTTAGTACATTTGCTTCTCTCTCAAACAACTCCTTAGCTTTCTGTAAATCTTGCGGTTCTTCTACCTGGGGTGCAAATTCCTTCAGCACGCATTGCTGATCCCCTTGATTTTTATCCTCTGCCAAATAAGTACGCCCAAAGCCACCTTGACCGAGTTGACGTATAATTTTATAGCGTTTATCTACCAGCTGCCCTACAGGCAAAGGCAATGGTTCACCGCAATGAGTACAAAAACGGTTACTGCCATTATTTACGTGTTGTTTAGTGCAATATACCTGCATGGCGCTGAGGGATAGATAAGGATTTTTAATAAATTGCTACAAGAGGCTAGGCCCCATTTACAGAAATTGTCGCAACTTCTACCTTGAATCAGCAACAGGCGAAAAGTTTCCTTACATGTATTTAGTCGGAGAGACGCGATTAATCGCGTCTCTACAAAAGCTACCGTAGGGTGTGTTGTCGCGTAGCGCAACGCACCGCGAACCATTAAATATTTAAGGTGCGTTAGCCTACGGCATAACACACCCTACTGGCGTGTCTAGCCTTAAATGTTGCAATAAAGATGAATTTTATCCGCGTTTATCTGCGTTTATCTGCGTTTATCGGCGGTTAATTTTTTCTAACCTAACGCACTATTTTAGCCTTGCCAGGCCACTACGTTGAATTTTGGTCTCTTAATATAGGTTGAACTTTTTTGCATTTAATGCAACATCGTGCAGCGTTAAGGCTTAATGTTATAACTTTAATGCAATATCGTGCAGCATTAAGGGTTAATGTTGTAACCTAAAGGCAAAACCTTTGACCATTAAGGGTTAATGTTATAACTATCATGCAACATCGTGCAGCATTAAGGGTTAATGTTGTAACCTAAAGGCTTAATGTTGCAAAATAAAGACTTAAACCCTAGCACTAAAGAACTTGCCAGTCCCCAGTCCCCAATCCCCAACCCCCAATCCCCAACCCCCAATCATCTGCTAGACTAGCTTAAATTTGCAATTATAAAAGCTGCTAGCTCCGGGCTGAATATATAAAAATATGAGTGAAGCCTTATTTCGTGTCGAAAATCTGCGAGTTGCCTATCCTCAGTCTAGCGAAGAAGAACTCAATTGGGCGGTTGATGATGTATCTTTTACGCTGCAATCTGGCGAAAGAATGGGGCTAGTAGGAGAATCAGGTTGTGGGAAATCAACTCTGGGAAGGGCTGTTATGCGTTTGCTTCCCTCATCTAGCCGGATTGAAGGGAACGTAAATTTTCTAGGTAAAAAAGTATTTGATTTAACACCCCAAGAAATGCGGAAGTTTCGCGGGGAAGTGGTGGCGCTGATTTTCCAAGATCCGATGACGCGCCTAGATCCGTTGATGACTATTGGTAACCATTGTATAGAAACACTTCAGGCGCATTCACCAGAATTATCAAAAAAACAAGCCAAAGAAAAAGCGATCGCAACTTTAGAAAAGGTAAAAATCCCCGCGAGTCGGTGGAATCAGTATCCCCATGAGTTTAGCGGTGGGATGCGTCAACGGGTAGCTATAGCTTTGGCGTTACTTCTCAACCCAAAATTGATTGTGGCTGATGAACCCACTACTAGTTTAGATGTCACTGTCTCCGCCCAAATTTTGCAGGAATTAACGCGCCTGTGTGCGGAAGAAAATATGGGGCTATTGTTAATTTCTCACGACTTAGCAATGGTTGCCGAGTACTGCGATCGCATTGGCGTAATGTACCAAGGCAAAATGGTAGAGATGGGTTCTACAGAGTCAGTATTTCGCCAGCCTCAACATGAATATACGCGATCGCTTTTACAAGCAGCTTTGCATATTCAAGCTGTTGATGATATCGCCAATGAAGATTGGGCATTAGGAAGCGAAGATATTCCCGCACAAAACCCCATCTTGAAGATTACGGAACTCAAGCAGCATTACACCATCGAACCGAACTTTATTGAACGCATATTCAAAGCCCAAAATCAAACCATTAAAGCTGTAGATGGAATTAATTTAGAACTATACCCAGGAGAAATTTTAGGCTTAGTCGGGGAATCCGGTTGTGGGAAAAGCACCCTATCACGGACAATTTTGCAGCTTATTCGTCCCACTGCTGGTAAAGTCGAATTTTTAGGACAAGAATTAACCACCTTATCGCGCCAAGAAATTCGTTCCTCACGGCGACAAATGCAGATGGTGTTTCAAGATCCCCACGCTTGTCTTAATCCAGCGATGACAGTAGGACAAAGTATCGGAGATCCGTTATTAATTCACAACTTGGCTGATGCGACAAAAGCCAAAGAACAAGTTTTATGGATGCTGCAAAAAGTCGGCTTAACACCGCCAGAAGTATATTATCAGCGTTACCCCTCAGATTTATCTGGTGGACAACAGCAACGAGTTGCGATCGCGCGCGCTTTAATTACTCGTCCTAAACTATTAATCTGCGATGAACCCGTGAGTATGTTAGATGCTAGCGTCCAATCGCAAGTATTAGAGTTGATGCTGCAATTAAAAGAAGAGTTTGAGTTAACATACTTGTTTATCACCCATGACTTGTGGTTAGCGAGATTTTTATGCGATCGCATTGCAGTCATGAATGGTGGACAAATTGTCGAACTCGGCCCCACAAAACGAATTTTTGCTAATCCTCAACATCCTTATACTAAAACCCTACTAGCGGCTGCACCTTTATTAGCACGCGCTTAGGGGATTTCAATACTTGATGGGGAAGGGTAAAAGGGGAAGGGTAAAAGGGGAAGGGTAAAAGGGGGAAAGGATTTGTATTTTTCCTTTACCCTTTCCCCATTTTTGCAAATTGGTATAATTTCTGCGGGTTATATGATGTCCGGCAAATTACCCTTAATATGTCATTGCGAGCAGAACGAAGTGGAGCGAAGCAATCACAAGGACTCTGCGATTGCTTCACTTCGTTCGCAATGACGGGCATTTGAACGGACATGATATTAAGAGGAAAAGGAAAAGAAAGTAAAGAATTTGTATTTTCCCTTTCACCTTTCACCTTTCACCTTTCCCCTTGTTTGCAAATTGGTATAACTTCTCCGGCTCAAAATTGAGAAGAAAACATAAAAGGATTACAAGGTTAATTAGCAAGCAACAATAGTTACCTCTCCAATTACTTGTAATCCTTTGACACCACAATAATCTTCCAGCATTAGAGCAAAACTTGTTATTAAAGTACCTAACTTTGGATACAGCGAACTTCTACCAAAAGGTAGAAGTCACGATTAAATTACCATGTAATATTTGTCACACACAAATTGCTGATGACTGATACCAAAGCAAGTAATGTTTGCAACACATCAGTAATATTCTAGAGGGCAAGGCAGTGCCCATTGGTGTCAAAACAATTCAAAATTCAAAATTATCAATTCAAAATTACAATCAGTGGGGGCTTGAAACCCGCCACTGATTGTAGACCACTGATTCAAAGAATCAGTGGGGGCTTGTACCCAGAATTAATTAATTCAAAATTATTCTTCTTATTCATTTTGAATTTTGAATTTTGAATTTTGAATTCAAAAAGTGGTCAACTTAAGCTTAAAGCTATATAGGGCGGGCGTTGTACAAAAACTTTCGCCCTCATCCCCTAACCCCTTCTCCCCCAGGAGAAGGGGAATTAAATCTCTTGCTCCCCTCTCCCAGTGGGAGAGGGGTTGGGGGTGAGGGCGAAACCTTGCACAAGAGCGGGTTTCACGTTAAGTTGACACTACTGTTGCCCCTACAATCTGTCGGATTCTTTTTTCAAACTGGTATGAGCTTGATTTGGGATAGATTATACCATTAGCAAACAGGGCATTGAGCATTAGTAATTATTTACCATGCCCTATGCCCCATGCCCTAAGCTTCAATCACCACTCGTAAATTGCCGCGTTTTTTAGCTACACGACAAGCGGTAGTGCTACCAGAACGCTCAAATTCTAAATCGAGGACGGTAGGGCCGACGTGCAAATTATGCAGGGAAAGGCGATTGATTGACTCTGGTAAAGCCGGATCGATGATTCGCAAGCAGTTATTTTGCGCGTCAGGGACGAGGTTGACGATCATTTGTAGCAGTTGGAAAATACTACCAGTCGCCCAAGCTTGGGGAGTACAAGCGACAGGATATTGTACAGGCGCATTATCACCGTTGCGTTCGTAACCACAGAACAGTTCTGGGGGACGTTGATATGGTTGCTGGGTAGTCATATCTACCAAACCTTGGAAGAGTTCTAAAGCTTGATCGATTAACCCTAGCGATCGCAATCCCATTGCAATGATGGCGTTATCATGGGGCCACACTGAACCAACGTGATAGCCCATTGGGTTATAAGCTGGCGATAAACTGCTGAGTGTGCGTATTCCCCAACCATTAAACATATCGGGGGCGCGTAAGCGTTCGGCGACGCTGTAGGCTTTTTCGGGTGTAAAGATGCCCAAATGTAAACAATGGCCAGGGTTTGAGGTAATACTATCTACTTGCTTACCATCACCATCCAAAGCCAAGGCGCAGAAATCTTGGTCTTCCATCCAGAAATCGTGGTTAAACCGCAATTTCAGATTTCTGGCTTCCTCTAGCCAACGATCTGCTAAATCCAGCCGCTTTTTCATCCGTGCAATTTCAGCCAGGCGCATTTTCGCTGCATAGACATAAGCTTGCACCTCACAAAGGGCGATGGGGCCGTTAGCTAACTCTCCCTTATGGTCTACAATACAATCGCCGGAATCTTTCCAGCCTTGGTTAGCCAGACCGCGTTTGGATTTACGATAGTAGCTCAAGTAGCTAGTTTCTTTAGTATTGCGGTCAATCCACTCCATTGCTGCTAAAGCATTGGGCCAAAGCTGCTCTAAAGTTTCTTGATCATGCGTCCAGGCATAATATTCAGCATAAAGCATCAGCCATAGGGGTGTGGCATCAACTGTACCGTAGTAAGGTGTATGAGGAATTTCCTGACACCTGGCCATTTCCCCTAAGCGCAACTCGTGTAAAATCTTTCCTGGTTCTTCTTCACGCCACTCATCATCTACTTTGCCTTGGTATGTCGCTAATAGCGTCAAGGTTTCTTTGGCAATGCGGGGATTTAACATCAAAGTTTGGGAAGCTGTAATGATGGAATCTCGCCCAAACAATGCCGAAAACCAAGGTACACCAGCCGAAACAGTCTTATTTTTGCCAAAGGACTGGCGCAACAAATACATATCTTGTTCCGCCCGTTCCACCACTCGGTTAAAAGTGCTTTTATCGGTACTGATGCGGGTAATTTGTTGCACCCAATGCTGTTCTTCCATTAATTCAGCGGCTTTGGCTTGTGCTAAAGTCACCGCCGCACTAACAGTAGAACTCGATTGATTATTTCGCAACATATTCACCCGATAACCCAACTTTTGGGTTTCGTGAGAAGCTAACTCTAGCTGCCATACCGCAGTGTAACCCTTAAAATAGTCTGGTT
This sequence comes from Tolypothrix sp. PCC 7601, assembly GCF_025677855.1. Classification (NCBI taxonomy): domain Bacteria; kingdom Bacillati; phylum Cyanobacteriota; class Cyanophyceae; order Nostocales; family Tolypothrichaceae; genus Tolypothrix; species Tolypothrix sp. PCC 7601. The sequence goes on along the minus strand of NZ_CP064879.1, from coordinate 3,577,619 downwards.
GGCGATGCTGGAAATTAATCCGCGATTCCATCACCAAACCATCTAAACCTTGATAGGCGAGGGTTAAGGATTCATCCCGCACCATCGCAGAGTGATTTTGTAGTGGTGAACCACCATCAGCAGCTGTTCCATCTTCTGGCGTTGGCTCTACTAAGCGTAACAGTCTACCGCGCTGATCTCTGCCATAGCCACGCACTTCAAATAAATCCACAAAATCGGCATCAAAGCTGATACTCAGTTCAAAACTAACGGTAGTGGTGCTGTAGTTAGAAACTTCAATTTCTTCAAACAGCGCCCCATTTAGCACTAGTTCGCGACGAATCCCGACAGTATCAGCTTTGAGACGTTCATCGATTCTGGGATTAGTACACAGAACCGAGAGTGCAAACCCTTTATCTGCAGTACTGCTGAGTAAAACAGGCGATCGCCCTTCAATCTGCAACTCTAGGCGGCTCAAAAAACGCGTATCACAGCAAAATAGCCCCATACTGGGATTACCATCGTTCAGAGAGCATCCAGAAATGTTGCCTATTGTATCTGTGATAAAAAATAAATCATCATCTTTGACCGTCAGCGTTGGTTGTGGTCTTTCGCTTATAACACAAGGCCACTCCGGGATAGGTAACTGTTCTGCTGGAATATAAGTCTTTCCGTCTAAGAAAATTTTTTCCGGTGTCATCAGTATATCCGATGTCATTAGCCAGTCTTCCGTGTACAGGTCTAGATTTTCGCGTAAGCATAGCCCGCCGTAGGCATTGCATCAGCGTCAACAGGAAACAAGCCCCAGTAGAGGTTTGCCTCATTCGGAACTTAGGCACTAAGCTGAGTAAACTCAGTTGAGCCATTCAAGCCTAGATAATACTTACATAATCTGGGAAAAAGGGCAGCTATTAAATGTACAACAATCAAATTTTTAGCAATTGATAATTTAGACTCAGAAGTATGACAAAGCTTTGATAAAAGCGGCTTTTGAGCTTGATCCCCAAAACAAGATTGTTAATTAAAGCTTCGGGTTGCAACTGCCTTTGTCAGAAATTTATATTTTTTCTCAATTTTTGAATGTTTTTTTAAGGTTTGAGCAGGAGGAAATTAAGTATAAATGCAGATTCAACATTTAACCAAGTTCAGAATTGTAGAATTGCGATCGCCTTTTAAACCTGAACCTGAAATTCCGGGCTGTGCTATCTCAACTATGAAAGGGAACAGGGAACGGGCAACGGGCAACAGGAAATTAACATTGTCACCCACAATTCCACTCGGCTTTCAACCTTACTTCTCTACGAGACGCTACGCGTAGCTTGCTTAAGCGTAGGAGTACGGGGCTACCCATTGGTGTCAACTTAACGTGAAACCCTCTTTGTTGCAAGGTTTCACCCTCACCCACAGGGTGAGGGGAGCAAGAGATTTAGGGATTTCCAAGAAATAAATTATTCCATCTTGTGGGGCGGGCATCTTGCCCGCCACATAAGCTGGGCGGACAAGATGTCCACCCCACAATAAATACTGGGATATTTTTTTATTTGGAAGTCCCTTAGTTCCCCTTCTCCTGCGGGAGAAGGGGTTAGGGGATGAGGGCGCGAGGTATTTGTACAACGCCTGCCCTATATAGCTTTTAGCTTAAGTTGACACCAATGCCTTTTTCCTCTGTTCCCTGTTCCCTATTCCCTGTTCCCGCTCCGAAGGTGATTCGTAAATGCAAGCTAAAATAACCTATAAGTTGTGCCAATTAGCCAGCACGCGTCTGGGCATATATTTACTGAAATTTGTTCATATTACCTGGTTTATCGATTGTGAAGCTAATGCACGATCTGTAAACTTGATGCACGAGTTCGTGCACTTGATTCACAAGTTGTAAACTTAATGCACGAGTTCGTGCACTTGATTCACAAGTCGTGAACTTAATGCACGAGTTCGTGAACTTGATTCACGAGTCCTGTACTTGATGCACGAGTTTGTGAACTTGATTCACGAGTTCGTGCACTTGATTTTTGAGTAGAAAAACCTGAGTTCGGGTTAAGCAGATTAAGATAAAATCCAGTCCATGTTAAGGCTGGGCTTCTTAGGTTGATGACATCAGCAATTAATCCACACAGAAAATTAACACAGAAATTAACAGGGCTGGGGTCAAAATAAAATTTTTACGAGGTTTTCAGTTTTTTTCTTTCTGCTAACCAAGTAAAAAAAACAATACCGCAAAGGTCAGCAGTTAAATCAAATAAATCAAAAGAACGATAAGGTACAAAGAATTGAATTATTTCATCTATTACACAAATTAATATCACAATCATGGGAGCCAATGGCAAAGAAATATTCAAAATTTGAATTTTACGTTTATTCCCAGCTAAATGGCTGATAAAAGCGGCTATACCTAATAGAAGAAAATGCAAAATAGTATCATAATGAGGAAATTGCGCTAGTTCGGTGGGGATAATTTTTAGATATGCAGATAGCGAGATAGACATCAAAATGCCAAAGTAAACCCAAAATGCAAATACCCAAAATCTATTAGCTTTCATTTTCAGCGCAGAAAAAGTATTCTTGATAACTCCAAGAATAACAAAGAGCATTCCGCAATCAGGAACGCTCTTTTTAGAAAAATTTTCTCAAGATAATGAAAAGTTAACTTGAAGACTGCTAATATTTAAAATGCCTAAATTAGCAAAAAATCAGGCATGAAGATTGGCTTGTTCTTGTAACCAGGGGTCTACCGGCTGTCCATCTTTGCGACGCAATTCAATTTCCACTACCATAACTTCTTTAGAACCAGGAGGAGCAGGTTTTTTATGGAAAATAATGTCATAGTCTAGTGGATCGTGATTGCGTTCTTTCAACCATTCTTGGACTTTGGTAGTGGCAAAGAATGTTTGACCTTGCTCAAACATCCGAGTAATCTGCATTTGTAGGGTGTAGGGATTTAGGCGACCCATTTTTAATTACCTTTGTTCAATAATTTGCAGGGTTAGCAATGCCTACCCTACTTGACACTTTTATGTTACTTGTATCCTAAGAAAGTTTTCTACTGTATAAGATATTAACGCCAGCTTAATATTTCCCTAAACTACGCCAAGACAACTTGGCGGGGGAAAGGGGCCAGAAAAAACCTTTAACCCTTACCCTTTAACCTTTTCCCCAAACTCAATTCCAACTTGAAAATCCTGAAAGGATTGGGGATACAGAGACAATGAGATTTAGCCGCAAGACACCGCAAAACTTTCTGTGTCATCATTGTTGCCAATTGTACTACCGCTAGAGTTATTATTTTGAGGTTATCTAACGCTCACTTTATTGGTTATTTAGGTAAATTGCATGGCAGCTGACAAATTAAAACGGGTTCCAATGGTTTTACAGCTTAAAGGCTCGGTGATCTCAGCTATTGCTAAAAATGTCTTATTGTTTGGAATTTTTGGAATTATTATTTCTACACTTCACTATTATAAGTTTCCAGTTTCCCAACCTATATTAGGCAGCGTTATTCCCAGTATTGTTTTAGGTTTATTACTAGTTTTCCGCACAAACACAGCTTATGAGCGTTTTTGGGAAGGTAGAAAAAGTTGGGGTGCAATAGTCAATACTGTGAGAAATTTAGCAAGGCAAATTTGGGTCAGCGTTGATGAAGTTTCTCCAGAAGATAGAAAAAATAAAATTACAGCTTTATATCTATTAGTAGCTTTTGCTGTGGCAACGAAATTACATTTACGCGGTGAACCTGTCAATCAGGAGTTAAAAGAATTGATGCCGTCGTCTATGTATCAGGAATTGAAAATCATGAATAATCCGCCAATAGAAGTGGCTTTTTGGATTGGCGATTATTTACAGCAAAGATATAACTACAAATGCCTCAATAGCTACCAGTTAACATCTATGCAAGAATTATTGAATAATTTAGTCGATAATTTAGGAATTTGCGAACGGATTTTAAGAACACCAATGCCCCTTGCCTATGCAATTCATTTAAAGCAATTATTATTTCTTTATTGTCTGCTGTTACCATTTCAAATGGTGCAAAGCTTGGGTTGGTGGACTGGTTTAATTGCAGCTTTAGTCAGTTTTACATTATTTGGCATTGAAGCTATCGGCTTAGAAATCGAAAACCCCTTTGGTTATGATGATAATGATTTGCCTTTGGACGCAATTTGCCAAACAATGAAACGCAATATTGATGATTTAATCGGCTTAACGCCAAATGTGCGATCGCTTTCCAGCAACTTGACTAATACAGAAGATTTGAGTCTCGGTAATTAATCCCAATTTCACAACCGCCGAATAGCAATTTCTAGCCCTGTACAAACACTTGTGAGAAAATCTAAATCTAAGCTCGCGATCGTATCGCTTGGTTTATGATAATGCGGGTTCCTCATAAATGCCGTATCTGTCACCATAACTGCCGGATAGCCAGCATCCCAAAAAGGTGCATGATCACTAAGTCTCGTTTGCGGCACAATTAAACCGCGATTGGGAACTGGTAACCACTGGCTACCTATACCAGCTTGGCGAATATTGCGACTCATGCTAATTAAGTCAGGAATGGTTCGCAGATTTCCAATTAAAGCAATGAAATCCCCAGTATTGGGGTAAAAGCGTTCTAAGGGAGGGGGATAACTTTGGCTACCAGGAGTAGAGTCTTGATATCCCAACATTTCTAAAGACAACATTAAGCGTAGTGGTTGCTGTTGTTGGCGTAATAAAGCTGCATATTCAGCACTACCTAATAAGCCATATTCTTCCATATCAAAAGCCACCAGCCGCAAGGGATATTTAACTGGTTCAGCTGCAAACTTGCTCGCCAATTCCAACAGAACCGCCACACCTGTAGCATTATCATCAGCGGCTACTGTTCCCGGTACACCATCATAGTGAGCTGCTATTAAAATTGGTGGTAAATTTCGCTGTTGTTTTGTAGCTGCTGGCGGCAAATTTAAAATAAGATTCTGACAAATTTTTCCCCCAACATCAAAGGTGTGGATTTCCACACTTCCCCATTGGCTAAATTGCTGACGAATATATTCTTGGACAAAAAAATGTCCGGCTGTCGCCATATAGGGATCGCGTTCTCGCGCTATTTCTGATAGGTAAGCTTGGAGACGTGCTTTTAAATTCAATTGTTTATGTCAATGTTATCCTAGTCTTGCAACTAGCTTCTTTGGCTAAGGGTGCGATCGCTCTTACCTAAATCATCAATATTTAGATGAGGTATACCGATTCCACAGCATCAAGCTAGGGGCAGTCTCTTCCAATCATAATATATATAGTTAAGACACATTTAGGAGAAGAGTAACGCATGGGCAAGGTAGTCGGCATCGACTTGGGTACAACCAACTCAGTAGTCGCCGTAATGGAGGGTGGCAAGCCGGTGGTGATTGCCAATGCAGAAGGAACGCGAACAACCCCCTCCGTTGTTGGCTTTAGCAAAGAAGGTGAACGAGTCGTGGGGCAAATGGCACGACGACAAACCGTCCTTAATCCCCAAAACACTTTTTTTGCTGTGAAACGCTTTATTGGGCGGAAGTATGGTGAATTAAGCCCAGAATCTAAGCGTGTACCCTATACTATCCGCAAAGATGAAGTTGGTAATATCAAAGTTGCCTGTCCCCGGTTAAATAAGGAATTCGCCCCAGAAGAAGTTTCGGCAATGGTGCTGAAGAAATTGGCAGACGATGCTAGCCGCTATTTAGGCGAACCGGTGACAGGGGCAGTAATTACAGTTCCCGCTTATTTTAATGATTCCCAGCGCCAAGCCACTAGAGACGCAGGCAGAATTGCTGGTTTAGATGTATTGCGGATTCTCAATGAACCGACAGCCGCTTCTTTAGCCTACGGAATGGATCGGGGCGATACGGAGACCATCTTAGTATTCGATTTAGGTGGCGGTACATTTGACGTATCGATTTTAGAAGTTGGCGATGGGGTTTTTGAAGTTAAAGCCACTAGTGGAGATACCCAACTTGGTGGTAATGATTTTGACAGAAAAATAGTTGATTGGTTAGCAGAACAATTTTTAGAAGCGGAAAGTGTAGATTTAAGACGCGATCGCCAGGCTTTACAACGGCTGATGGAAGCAGCAGAAAAAGCCAAAATCGAACTTTCGGCAGTTAGTGTTACCGAGATTAACTTACCTTTTATCACCGCCACAGAGGACGGCCCCAAACACCTAGAAACTCGCCTGACTCGTGCCCAATTTGAAGGTTTATGCGGTGATTTGGTGGGACGTTTACGCACCCCAGTGAAACGCGCCCTTAAAGATTCTGGACTAGCACCCGCAGATATTGAAGAAGTGGTGTTAGTAGGCGGTTCTACCAGGATTCCGATGGTGAAGCAGTTAGTGCGAGACTTAATTGGTGCAGAACCTAGCGAAAATGTCAACCCCGATGAAGTGGTGGCTGTAGGTGCAGCCATTCAAGCAGGTATTTTGGCTGGGGAACTGAAAGATGTGCTGCTGTTGGATGTTACTCCCCTATCTGTGGGCTTGGAAACCATCGGCGGCGTGATGAAAAAATTAATTCCCCGCAACACCACTATCCCAGTCCGCCGTTCTGACATTTTCTCGACATCAGAAAATAACCAAAATACCGTGGAAATCCACGTAGTCCAAGGTGAACGGGAAATGGCAGCTAATAACAAATCTTTAGGAAGATTCAAGCTGTATGGTATTCCCCCAGCACCGCGAGGCATTCCCCAAATTCAAGTATCATTTGATATTGACGCTAACGGCATTTTACAAGTAACAGCCTTAGATAGAACCACCGGCAGAGAGCAGAGTATCACAATTCAAGGCGCTTCTACCTTGAGCGAATCAGAAGTTAATCGCATGATTCAGGATGCTCAAAAATACGCCGATATTGACCGGGAACGCAAAGAAAGAGTAGAAAAGCGGACTCGTTCCGAAGCGTTAATTTTACAAGCCGAACGCCAACTGCGAGAAATCGCCCTAGAATTTGGGATGCAGTTCGCCCGCAGCCGTCGCCAACGCATCGACAATATTTGTCGCGAACTCAAAGACAGTTTACAGCAAGACGACGATCGCGGCATTGACCAAGCCTACGCTGACCTGCAAGATGCTTTGTATGAACTAAATCGCGAAGTCCGCCAGTACTATGCTGAGGACGAAGACGACGATTTATTTGGGACAATCCGCGACATCTTTACCGGTGGCGACAAAGAACGGGAACGCGATCGCGATTATTCCCGAGGAGATTCCTATTGGGATAATAATTCCTATGGCGGCGGGAATTCTGGTAGAGACTATAGCGGCAATTCTAGTAGAGACTACGGCAGAGACTCTAACAGAGACTATAGTGGCAATTCCGGTAGAGACTACAGTGGCAATTCCAGTAGAGACTCTAACAGAGACTACAGTGGCAATTCCGGTAGAGACTACAACAGAGATTCTAACCGCGGCTATGGCAGAGATAATCGTTCCTCCTCTGACAATCAGTCTAATCGGCGATCGCGCCCCAGCTACCAAGATAACTGGGATGATGATGATGATTGGCTGTAACTCCTAGCAAATGAAATTAATTCAAAATTCGGATTTGGTGATTGGTGATTGGTAATTTGTTATTAGTCAGCGTGAAGCAAAACAACAGCTGACAACTGACTGTATCCATTACCTATTACCAAAAACTACAATCTCAAATTTAAAGTTGAATAACTGAACTATGCAAAATTTGCAGAATTTTCGTGATTATTACGAGATTTTAGGAGTACCTAAAGAAGCCTCAAGCGAGGAAATTAAAAAGGTTTATCGGCGGTTAGCGCGACAGTATCACCCCGATCTCAACCCTGGAAACAAAGAAGCTGAGGAGAAATTTAAGGATATTGGCGAGGCTTATGAAATCCTTTCCGATACAGCCAAGCGCGCACAATATGACCAATTTAGCCGCTACTGGAAACAAAAAGGCTTTAATAAACAAACCCCCAAAGCTAAAACCTGGGGCGATAATCGCAATAACAATCGCAACAATCAAGAAGTAGATCCCAGTCAATTTCCTGATTTTGAAAGTTTTATTAATCAGGTGATTGGCGTAGGTAATGGTAAAAGCAGCAGAAATGGTGCAGCTAACAACACAAATAACGATCCATTTCGGGCGACTAAAAGCCGAGTTGAGTATACAGTCCCCAAAAGCCAACCACGCCCCGCCCGTCGGGATATTGAAGCTAGGTTAACCCTACCCCTAGAAAAAGCTTATGTAGGCGGTAATGAAAGAATTAGACTTGAGGATGGGCGATCGCTAGAAGTGAGTATGCCGCCTGGAATGGTCACAGGTCAAACTATCCGGCTACGAAACCAAGGTATTGGTGGCGGAGATTTATATTTAAAAATTACCGTCGAACCACATCCTTTGTTTAAGCTAGATGGTTCTAATATTTTCTGCCAAGTTCCAGTCACTCCCAGTGAAGCCGTTTTAGGTGGACAGGTAGAAGCACCAACTCTTGATGGCCCCGTAAAAATGACCATTCCCTCCGGCGTGAGGTCTGGTCAAAGATTCCGTTTAGCAAACAAAGGCTATCCCAACGACAACGGTAAACGTGGTGACCAATTAGTTGAAATTCAAATACTTACCCCTAAAACTATTAGTGCTGAAGAACGGGAACTGTATGAAAAATTGCGGGAAATTGAAACTTTTAAACCCCGTGCAGATTTAATAGATTAGGCATGACGCTTAATCAAAAATATAAAAATTAGGGAAATGAAAGATTTTCTCTTGATTATTAGTGTAATTTTTACACCAGCATAAATGCCAGATATAGCAATCTCAAATCATTTTTGAACCGCTAAAAATGATAAATTAATACTGAATAAAAAATTTTAGATAAAAAACAAAATTTAAATAGGGTTGCTATTGCATGAATTTCAAGTATATCCAGGAAAAATTTGCACCTATGATCAAAGTCATATCTACAGTTCTTATATCCAGCGCTATTGGGTTAGAACTGTGGAATATTTATGCAATTACCCATAATATTCAAGTACCAAGTAGCCTCACTCCCATTTTTTGGTTTGAGCGTTTTGCTGTCTCTTGCCATTTAGTTGAAGCAATGATCGCAGGTTTCTATGCACCTTCCAGAAAGCAGCTGCCCATAAAATACGCTACTTATACTTTTTTTGTCGGTACTGTTGGTTTACTGGAATTATTTAATCAGTCTAAAGAATAGCTGCAATTATTAATTTTTGAAATTAACGTAGGATGCGTTACTAACGCATCCTACTTTGATTTTTTATCTATATAAGGGCAAATAAAATTCGCCAGGACAGAGCAATATTTTGACTGTTTTAAGTAAAGATTATGCGTTGTTTAGGTTCAGGAATTTGACGACCTAATTTTTTAGCAGTTTCAACCCATTCTTTCATAATAATTTCTGTATTTTTCAGTGCTTCTTGATAAGTTTGTCCATCAGCAGCACATCCTGGTAATTCTGGAACTTCAGCAATAAAGGCTTGGTCTTCTTTACTCCAGTAGAGAATTATTTCATAACGAAGGTTCATTTTTAGTTCCTAACTGGTATTTCAGAATGACTGCACGGACTAATTTAATTTGGTAGGCTTTGGCTTTGCCATTATGGTGTTGTAAGTTTAATATTTCTTCAACACCTTGTTTGGTAAAAATGTAATGTCCGCCACGAATATTTTCATCAAAGCCTAGTCTAGTTAAAAGTTGCCATAGTTGGGCAAAAGGGATTGCTGTATCAGATATCCCCGATAGGATTTTCGCTAAAAGTGGATCTGGTTGACTCACGAGTTTGAGATGATTTGACTGTATTCTATAGTGTCATATTTATAGAATACTGTCCTTATATAAGTGCGATCGCTGGCTTTGGCAATTGTATAATCACTGATCACCGCTATCCGCATTATCTCACCCCAGTTTTTTCTTGAGCTAAATATAGTTTAAAATTTCGGGTTGTCATACTGGAAACGCTTGTGGAGTCAGGAAAAGCTGCTTGTGCGATCGCCTCAACGAAATTGAGATCCCCGACTTTGGGAAAAAGTCGGGGATCTGGGAAGTAACCGTTGCTGAAGTAGCAATGCTTTTCGTGCGTTACTTCTGCTGTCTATTCATCAGAAGAACTTCCATCTCGCCTTCCTAGTTCATAAATACCAGAAGAAATACAAGCAAGTATTCCTGTACTAATTCCCCAACTACGACCTAAACTGATTTCAACACCCCAGTAAACTAAAGCGCCTACTATCAAAAACGGCACAATACTAAACAAGGAAGCGTAGAAAGCGTTTTGGGATTCTCTGGCTTTACGAGTTTTCTCAAATTCTGATTGACTGGTGTAGAGCGATCGTTCAGCGAAGTTAAACCAACGATTTAGCTGCACAATTACCCATTCACTAACTCGTGAAAAAGCTAAATATAATGCCAAAGACCACAAACTCGCTCCAGCGATCGCAATTTTATCCAATTCAAACTGGAAAGGCAAAAGTTCTGTCAGCATAGCTTGTTGTCGCAAATGCCTAATTTTAGCGTTAAAGCTGGGATCGATGCTCAATTAGCAGTTGCATCAATTTTCTGACTAAAATTAACAGTATTTTACCGGATGTGCAATTCGCTTAGTAGTAAATTATCTCAGCCATGACTCTACTTGTAGCCTCTGGCAAATAAACTTACATACACTATTGCTCCGTGAAAACAAGCACAGGTATTTTCTCTTAGATATGCAATTAATCCGTAATTCCTAGCTAAACACTACGCCGATTAGCGATTATACTTGTGTACTGAAATGTATGATAAATGCCGAATTAAATCCGATTATTTGGTTTTTAATTGCACTAATTAAACCCACTAATTTGATATTTAAAAAATCTGATTTGTTAGCCAGATAACTTGACATGACAATGTTTATAAGTGATATATTATCATGTCTTGATATTGCAATATCAATAATAAATTGGCTGATACAGCAGCTTTTTTAAACATATTCACCTGTAATTTTCAAGCAATTTACTGATACATCAATTGGATTGAGGACGAAAAATGAGTATGCGTCAGAAAAAAGCATTAGTATACGGAGCTACTTTATTAACAATAGGATTGAGTCTGGTAAGTTTAATTACTATATTACCGAAACCAGAAGTTGCTGGAGCTAGAGAAGTTAAGTCAAATAAAGCCAATTCTAGCAACGCTTGGCTAGCTGCATCTTTTCCTGTAGAAAACTTTCAAGGCTATAGTTCGGCTTTTGGTTATCGCCGTTCTGCTACTGGTGGTAGTAATTGGGAATTTCATGGTGGCTTAGATATTGCAGCTCCACAAGGTAGTTACATTCGCAATTGGTGGGCTGGTAGAGTATTGAAAGTAGGCGATCGCAATGCTTGCGGTACCCATATCATCATTAAATCCGGCACATGGGAGCATACTTATTGTCACATGGAAGGCAATGTAGAAGTCATCTCCGGTCGTCGTTATCTAGTGGATCGCGCAGGTGGAATTCAAATTGCTGAAGGTCAAAATATCCCCACAGGTTTTAGAATTGGGCGAGTAGGAATGACTGGAAGGACTACCGGGCCTCATTTACATTGGGGATTGAAGTATGACACTAACTATGTAGATCCAGCAATGGTTTTGCGAGAAATGTTTTCCCAACAGCAAATTGCTAGAAGAGGTGGATCGAAAGTTAGTCCTCAACAGTCACAAGTCGTAATTCAAGAATCAGCAACTACTGGCGATTCTGGTTATTAAATATTAGATAGGGGCTTGTCCCCTATAAGACTTACGCAACGCCGATAATGTCATTGCGACTGCAACGTAGATGCCTGAAAGGCGGCTTCCCGTTCGCGTAGCGTCTCTGCAGGAGAAGGGTAGCGTAGGGAAGGAATCCCAGCATCAGGGGAGATTACAAATCTATGCTACGCAACGCCAGCGCGAACGAGACGCTACGAAGCTTTGATTTTTGACACTAATATAGATTTAAGAAGAAAATTTGGTACAGTCCGGAAAAGATTGTTCCTAAAGTGAAGTTTGGCTCCAGTAGAAGATTTTGCTTGAGCTATGAATAAAAAATACTTATGCAGTAAGCTGGGATTACTGTTAGCACTTATATTGCTTTGCTCACCCTCTGTTGCTATTGCTCAAACAGAAGTACAGAGTCAAGATGAAATATTAATTGAAGCAGTTTCAACCGATCAGATTGATGTGGTAAAAAATTATCTTGATAATGGTGGTGATCCCGATAGATATTTTGCGCTGGCGGTGAGTGATGGTGCCATGCAAAGTGTGCAAATGATGCTGCGACGAGGCGCAAATGTGAATTATGGCGATCAATATGGCATTACACCTTTGATGGTTGCAGCTAGATATACCTATCGTGCTGGGGTAGAAATGACAAAGTTACTGTTAGACAGAGGTGCTGTAGTTAATGCCAAAAGCCTAAAAGGTAGTACTGCACTCATGTTTGCTTGCTCTCCTCCTGCTCAATACTATGAAGATGATTATGTAAAAGTTGTACAAATGCTAATAGCAAAGGGCGCGAAGATAAATGTTAAAAATCAGATGGGTGCATCACCACTGAGTGTTGCGACTGGAGGTAATTGGCAAAAGATAGTTGCTGTACTCAAGAAAGCAGGAGCAAAATTCTAGATTGGAGTTTATTAGTCGTCAACAGTCAACAGCCAACACAAGATGCGATCGCACCCAGCAATTAGCAATTAACTTATAAATCTTCTCCTGACGGAGAGGCTACGCCAACAATCCAAAATCTAAAATCTAAAATCTCAAAATTCGGTAAGCTGTTTGAGGGCGTTTTTCACAATCTACTATGGCAACGATTAACGACAACTACCTCAAGTTAAAAGCTGGTTACCTGTTTCCGGAAATTGCACGACGGGTGAATGCTTTTGCTGAAGCTAATCCAGATGCAAAAATCATTCGGCTTGGGATTGGTGATGTCACAGAACCTTTACCTGAAGCCTGTCGCACAGCCATGATCAAAGCCGTAGAAGAAATGGGCGATCGCGCTACCTTCAAAGGCTATGGGCCAGAACAAGGCTATGCTTGGTTAAGAGAAAAAATTGCGGCTCAAGATTTCCAAGCACGGGGAGCCGACATCGACGCTTCCGAAATCTTTATCTCCGACGGTTCCAAGTGCGATACAGGCAATATTTTGGAAATCTTTGGACATGATAATGCGATCGCTGTTACCGATCCTGTTTATCCTGTCTATGTAGACACCAACGTGATGGCAGGAAATACAGGAACCGCTAACGATAAAGGCGAGTTTGCTGGCTTAGTCTATCTCCCCATTACCGCAGAGAACAACTTCACTGCAGAGATTCCCTCACAAAAAGTTGATTTAATTTATCTTTGCTTCCCCAACAACCCCACAGGTGCAACTGCTAGCAAAGCGCATCTCCAAGCATGGGTAGACTATGCTAAGGCCAATAACTCCATCATTTTCTTTGATGCAGCCTACGAAGCCTATATTACCGATCCGGAAATTCCTCATTCTATATATGAGATTGAAGGTGCAAGAGACGTTGCGATCGAGTTTCGCTCCTTCTCTAAAAATGCAGGCTTTACAGGAACTCGCTGCGCCTTAACCGTCGTACCCAAAACCCTCACAGCCAAAGCCGCAGACGGTTCTGATGTCGAACTGTGGAAGCTGTGGAATCGCCGCCAATCCACCAAGTTTAATGGTGTATCTTACATTGTGCAACGAGGTGCTGAGGCAGTTTACTCTCCAGAGGGACAAACTCAAATTAAAACACTAGTTAGCTTCTATTTAGAAAACGCCAAAATTATCCGCGAGCAACTCACAGCCGCAGGGTTAGCAGTTTATGGCGGTGTGAATGCACCCTACGTTTGGGTGAAAACCCCCAATGGATTATCTAGCTGGGAATTTTTCGATAAATTGCTACAAACTGTCAATGTAGTCGGAACCCCTGGTTCTGGTTTTGGTGCTGCAGGTGAAGGTTACTTCCGCATTTCCGCATTTAATAGCCGCGAAAATGTAGAAGAAGCAATGCAAAGAATTACAACTCGCTTGTCTTTATAGACTGTTAAAATTAGCAACGCTGTTCGTGCGTTACGGCTTACACCTAACGCACATTACATGGTAAACCTGCAAGCGATCGCTCTTGAAATTGGTATTAGCTATTAGCCAGAGACTTCATTCTCTGGCGGCTAGTCAATTCATATACCCAGCATTTAACAACAGATTTACACTACCGATAGAGTGTAAGTAAAATATTAATTGCTACAATTTCAGTAAAATATAGTATAATAAATTTCAATTTAATTACCGAATGTTACTTAACTGGTAAATAATTCAAAATTCTGAATTTAATTTGAGCTTCTAATCTAGAACCTCATCAGAACTGAAACAACCTGAAAAATCCTAATTATTTTTAGAATTTTTCAATTACGAATTAGTAATTATGTAGAGGAAATATTTATGACTACCAACAAGCCTTCTTTTCATGATGAGGCTAGCCTATCAGAAAGAGCTGAAGAATTGGGAAAAAAAGCATTGGAATTAGGACTAATTCCCAGTTTTGTTGTGCGCTACTTTGCCGATAACAGACAATTTTATATTCCAGATGAAAACCACTCTGAACCACTTACAGCAGAAGAAGCATATATGCGCCTCAAAAAGATAGTGGAACAAGGTAATAAATAACCAAACTCTAGCTTTAAGTCTGGAATTTAGAATTAAATTTTACCTATTTTGATAGGTGTTAGGGCACAAAATTTTTGTGCCCTTTGTTTTTTATAACTACTATATTATTGAAAGTTTTAGGAATTATAGCAATCTCTAACAGCCAGCTACAGATAATACCAAATCAAATATTTTGGTGACAGATAAATATATTCTAGAGGGCGAGGCAGTGCCCCCTTACCTGTGTAGTTTAAGCTGTTAAGCATATAAGAAAGTACATTGAGACTGCAGGAGCCCCGAGTTCCCCCTGCTTTTTCATTGCAGAACTCTTACAGTCAAGCTTTTTACGGGCACAACTAGACCAGAAAATTTGATTCACCAGTATATTCGGAAACTTTATTTAGAAATATTTACAAAAATATACTTATGAGGATATAAACAACCTTTTAAGGTTATCTTCCCCATCAGCAATGAAGGAAAATGGCTGATAGCTTTTTTCTCTTAGACTCTGAAAGATGACAATAAGGAAAGAAATTTGTATCTTTAAGTAGATACTTTATCTGCCGCCTAGATTTGAAGAATTGGTATGACTTGATACAACACAGTGACAAATTTGCCAGGGTATAGAGGAAATAAAGGGATAGAGCGGACAAGGAGGAAGGAGTAGGGGAAGCAGGGGAGCGGAGGCGGAAAACTTTCCCCATGCCCAATACTCTTTTACCCAAGCTAGTTACAGTTAGGTTCTTAGCGGTTAAGCTGTATTAATTTATCGTAGGGAATCAGAGCTATTACTAGTATTAGCAATTAAGTATGATTTGTCACGCCAAAGCAGTAAGATGTCATGACACATGATTTTGAACTACCCCCTAAAAGCTTATCTTTATTAGCTTCCGTGGGAGGGGTAGTTACAGCTATAATCGCTATCGCTAGTCTAAATTATTTATCTAAGCAGCTAACTAGTACTGATACTGTGCTAAAAACTGAAATTTCAACTTCTCACTCTGATACAAATAACAAAGCAGCACAAGCTATTGCCAAACTTGATGCTCAATCTTTAGCATTGCCTGGTACACCTGTAATTCCTAGTCAGGTGACAGTCAATACAATTCCTTATGTTGCGCCGGGAGTAGGAGCATTAACGCCTTGGGACGTTGCAACTGCTCATCAGGCTTGGTTGTACTTCCAACGTAATTGGAACAAAGAAACAGGCTTGGTCAATTCTGTTGATGGATATAACACTATAACAATGTGGGATCAAGCTTCTGCGATCGCCGCTTTCGTAGCAGCTAGAGAACTCAATTTTATATCTGCCACAGAATTTGACCTCAAAATTGGCAAAATGTTGGATACTCTAGCATCTTTGCCTTTATATAAGGGAGAATTGCCTAACAAAGTCTACAATTCTCAAACCCTAATACCTGTAGATTACGGTCATCCAGATAAAAAAGCCGAAATTGGCTGGTCGGCTATTGATTTGGGACGAATGGCAATCTGGCTCAAAATAGTGGGCACAAAATATCCGCAGTTAAAATCTAAGTCTGATGCTGTCTGGCAGCATTGGCACGTTCAACGTCTGACTAAAGACGGGCAAATGTATGGTACAAGCGTCATCGAAGGTAAGGAACAATATAACCAAGAAGGACGCTTAGGCTATGAAAATTATGCCGCCTATGGTTTAAAACTGTGGGGTTTGGATGCCAATGAAGCTTTAGATTATCAGTCTGACGTTGCCTTTGCAAATCTTTACGGCAAGGGTGTACCCTTCGACCAGCGTAACTACGAAAATTCGGGAGCTAATAACTATGTTTTGAGCGAGCCTTATATTCTTGATGGCATTGAAACTGGCTTTCAAGCTTTACCTAAAGCTTATGCCGATCGTGTTTTAGCCGCTCAAGAAGCTCGTTATCATAATACAAAACAGTTAACAGCCGTTTCCGAAGATCACATAGATCGTCCTCCCTACTTTGTTTACAGCAGCTTGCTTGTGAATGGCGAACCTTGGGCGACCATAACAGAAACTCAAGAAAAACACAATAATTTGCGCTTTCTCAGTACCAAGGCGGCGATCGCTTGGCATGTGCTTTATAACAATGCTTACACTCGTCAATTATTTGATTTTGTACAAAAAAATCTCAAGTCTGAGAAAGGTTGGTATAACGGTTTCTACGAAGATTTACAGCAGCCAAACACTTCTCTAACTGCTAATAATAATGGTGTAATTCTTGAGAGTTTGCTTTATAAGCATGTAGGCAAGCCACTTACAGTTTGGGCAGGGGTAAAATCAGGGCGTTCTTCTGGCAAAAAATCGCCCTAATCCTAAATTGATCTTCAAAAATTAATTTTTTTAATATGCTGCAACGCCATAAAAAGACGCTAATGAGAGCGATTGCATTCTTTCTCATTGGCACATTTTTGCAATTTTGATTTTATTTACTCTGCTACTACAATCTGCTTAGTCTAAACGCCAGCTATATATCTTGCAGATTCGATTAATTGAGTGCCAAAATAATAAAGTGAAATTTTATCTACATAACAGGAAATTTGAGCAATGAAAATAAAATTAACCATTATAGAGCCATCAGGTATTTTAGATGCTATTAGGGGTAATCAATTGCGTCGTGAAGTTAGCGACATTGTTACCAAGCAAACAGGATTAGACGTATTATTGATTGACCTCAAAGACGTGAGCTTTATTGATAGTTCTGGTTTAGGCGCTTTAGTTTCAGCTATGCAGATAGTACGCAATGCTAATGCGAAGCTCTTTGTGTGTTCTGCTAGTTCACAAGTCAAAATGTTATTTGAATTAACTAAAGTAGATAGAATTATTCAAAACTTTGCCGATCGTGAGGAATTTCAACGCCATGTATTGTCAGTACAGTGAAATATTCTAGAGTTAATTGGGGTATAATATATACAAATTTTATTATGACAATTTGGCGTAAATAAATAGACTGTTGTAAGCAGCCCAAAACTCTAAATTAGAGATTGTTGAATTCTCTGCCGAGTTACTAACTTAGCCAAAGCTTACCTTCAGCAAAGATAAATCATCTGCTAGATTTTTTTGAGTATTTAAAGATAAAATCTGGGCTAATACTTGCTGCAGCTGAGTAGTCTGCTCAGTGCTACATTTGATTAACAATTCAATAAAAGCATTGATACCCCAAAGCTGTCCATTAGGCTGATGAATTTCGTAAGCACCATCGCTAAAAATGTATAAACTGCTGTGAGCAGAGATTTCAACAGTTACATCCTCAAATTCCACATTAGGAACAAAGCCAATAGGTAGATCTAAAGAACTTAGCTGTTTCACACTAATGTCTGTTGTATCTATTCCAGATAACAATACTGCGGGTGGATGTCCAGCACTAGCGTAGATTAGGTGACGTTTTGAGCAATCGTAAACTCCATACCAGATGGTAAAGTACTTATCATTGTGATGGCTCATAGGAAAGGCTTGATTGAGAGCGTAAAGTACTTCTTTTGGTTGACTAAAGTTAGTGTTGGGTAGAGACTGCGATCGCAACACATTCAGCACAGATACAGACAAGAGCGCTGAACCTACCCCATGTCCTGATACATCCATCAGATAAATGGCTAAACGATCGTCATCTAGCCAGTAGTAGTCAAAGCAATCACCACCTAATTGCGCCGAAGGAATAAACAGTGATTCTGTTGTGACTGTTCCCAGCATTGGGGATGGTAAAAGCGATCGCACATAATCAGCAGCTTCAGCTAGTTCTGCTTCTAAAATTTGCTTTTGAGTTTGCAGGTTTTGATTGAGTTGCTCTAAAGCCTGCTTTTGAGTTTGCAAATCTTGATTTAGTTGATGTAGCCTTAACCCTGCTCTCACTCTTGCTTTTAATTCATTCATCTCTATTGGCTTCGAGACAAATTCATCTGCACCAGCATCTAATCCTAGAACTCTATCTTTTTCTTCTCCACGAGCTGCACCTTTAGCCGTTAGGAGAATAAAAAAAGTAGTTGCTAATTCTGGATCGGCTTTGATGCGACGACAGACCTCTATTCCGTCCAGTTTCGCCATCATCCAGTCACATATAATTAAAGCAGGAGTTATGCTCCTTGCTAGGGCGATTCCCTCTTCTCCATTGCTGGCTGTCGTCGTATCGTATCCTTGGTTTTGTAGTGTTCTTTTTAGTGCTATACGTACTATAGGATCGTCATCAATTATGAGAATTTTAAACATAAGTTTTATTTAAAAAGCTTCAATTTAATTGTGCATAAAATTAAGATTATCACTTATATTAATTAATCAAACTGTAATTAAATATTATATAATGAAATATTAAAGTTGCTAGTTTTGGTTTTGACTTAATGTAATCAGTAATCAATAAATTTGACAGGTTAAAGTTACAGTGAATCATAAAATCCATCTCAAAGTTGATACAGATCTGAATAATTCTGCACAGGTTTTATCATGGTTTGAGCAGATAAATAGACCGCCAATTTCTGATGCAAAAATCTGGTGGCAATGCCAAACTTTGCTGATAGAAGGTTTTGCAAATATTGTGGAACATGCACATAAAAATTTACCTGTAGAAACCCCTATTGAATTAGAAGCTGTGCGTTCAAGCGAACATATAGAAATCAGAATTATGTCGAAAGGGCCTGCTTTCGATTTAGCTCTAAAATTACAAGAAGTAGCGGAATTTGAAGATAACGATCAAGAGCGTGGACGTGGATTAAAAATCATGTCAGAAATTGCTGATCAGTTAACTTACGAGCCAACAAAAGATGCTCGTTACTGTTTATTTATTAGTAAATATTATTGCTGATTTTGGTGCAACAAAAAAGCTTGAATTTGGCTGATATATTTGGTTAACTCATCAATTAGCTTCGCAGTACCTCTACGTTCTTGTTCGTGAGCTAGTTGTTCTAATTGTTCTGCAGCTCGGCGCATAGGTGTCACACCCACATTAGCACTAGCACCTTTAATGTGATGAGCTTCTTGTGCTAGTTGTTCAAAATCATTATTCTCGATTGCGGCTTTAGTGATATCTAAATGAGTATGAGTATCTTCAACAAAAATTTCCAATAACTCAAATTCAAATTCTGTATTGTCTTCTGAAAGTTGATGTAGGTGTTCCCAATCAATTAGTAAACCTAGTGGATTCGTGTCTGTAGTCTTGGCTTCAGGTTTACAAACCACAGTATCCTGTGTTTTCAAAATTATACTTCCCCAATAGTCTAACATGGCTACAAGTTTGTCTTTAATTACTGGTTTACTCAAATAGTCATCCATACCAGCATCAAGACACTTTTGTCTATCTTCTTTCATCGCATTAGCAGTCATCGCAATCACTATAGGACGACGACGGCTAGCAAAGGCGGTTTCTGGCAAACGATGAATTTGTCTTGTGGCATCTAAACCATCAAGCACAGGCATCTGACAATCCATAAAAATTAAGTCGTAGGGAACTTTTTCTAATATTTCCAGTGCCTCTTGACCATTAGCCACCACATCCGCGCTATAGCCTAAGCTTTGTAATAGTTTGATAGCGACTTTCTGATTGACTAGATTATCTTCAGCTAGCAGAATTTTTAACTGAGATTTACTGGCAACTTTAGTTTGTATAGTTTGCACAGAATTAGACATTTTTGTAACTTCTGAATTATCGAAATTATGAGGTTCTGTCCCGTTTCCTAAGTTATTCATAATAGTATCCAAGAGGCGAGATGGCTTCACAGGTTTGACTAAATAAGCAGCAAATCCTATTTGCAGTGATTGTCTAACTTCATCCCTTTGATTAGTAGAGGTAAGCATAATCAAAGGTATCTCACCAATGGCAGAATTGGCTTTAATTTTGGCTCCCAAACTTATACCATCTGTGTCGGGCATTTGCATATCAATCAAAGCAATATCATAAGGCTGTGACTGCTGATAAGCTTTTTGTATAGCGCTGAAGGCAGCTGCTGCACAGTCGGCTGTATCTACCTGCATTCCCCAACGGGTAGCTTGATGGTAGATGATTTTACGATTAGTCGCATTATCATCCACAACTAATAAACGACGATTCTTTAAAAATCCGCGATCGCTAATTGGCGCTACAGGCTGGATTTGCTTGGCAAAAGTCACTCGAAACCAAAACTTTGAGCCTTCACCTAGCTGACTTTCTACCCCAATTTCTCCCCCCATTAAAGTTACTAGTTGTTTGCAGATAGCTAACCCTAAACCTGTACCGCCATATTTACGGGTTGTGGAAGCATCAACTTGAGTAAATGGCGTAAAAAGTTTGCTTTGGTCTTCAATGGAAATCCCCAAACCTGTATCTGTAACCGCAAAATAGATGGTAGCTGTAGTTGGAGTTTCTGATTCTAATGCGGCTCGGACTAAGACCTCACCTTTAGTAGTAAATTTGATAGCGTTGCTGAGTAAATTCATTAAAATTTGTCGCAGACGGCTAGCATCCCCTTTGAGGTAAGTAGGAACATCGCGTTGAATTAATGCTCCCATTTCTATCCCCTTACTATGAGCTTGGGGAACTAATAAATCGATTACCTCTTCCACACAGGTTGATAAATCAAAGTCTAGAGTTTCGAGAACCATTTCCCCAGCCTCTAGTTTGGATAAATCCAAAATCTCGTTGATTAACGTTAGTAAAGCATCGCCACTAATGCGAATAGTTTCCACAAAATCTCGCTGTTCGGCGTTTAGCACTGTGTCTAACAACAAACCAGTCATCCCCAAAACTGCATTCATGGGGGTACGAATTTCGTGACTCATGTTTGCTAAAAAAGCACTTTTAGCTTGAGATGCCAACTCTGCTTGACTGCGAGCACCTTCAAGTTCTTGTCTTTGCAGAGTTTCTGCTTCTAGCAATTTAGCATGAGCTAAAGCCATAGCAATTTGGTCAGCTAATTCTCGCAAAAGTTCAGTTTCCCAATTAGTCCATTGCCGCGGATGATGGCATTGATGAGTAATTAGCAATCCCCAAAGTTGACTTTTTAAGATAATGGGCACAACTAAGTTAGCTTTCACCGCAAATTGCTGGAGCATCTCGATATGGCAAGGTTGAATCTGAGATTGCTCAATATCGTTAATGGCACTAACTCTGCCTTGGCGGTATTTGTCAATGTAATTTTCGCTAAAACAAGGATCAAAGATATTCTGCCCCATAATTGCAGGCAACTCAGGCATCACTACTTCTTTGAGCGTTGTAAAAGAGCCATCTGATTCTAATTGCAATATTAGTACTCGGTCTGCCTTCAGCAGCTTTTGCACCTCTGTCACACTGGTTTGTAGAATTTCATCTATTTGTAAAGACTCCCGAATTTTGAGAGTGATATCAGCTGACAGTTGCGATCGCAAATTTTGGCGTTGGAGTTCTTCTTCTCCCTGCTTGCGTTCAATAAACTGACCCACTAAGTTACCAATAGTAGTCAGACTCACAAGCAAATCTAAATCTATTTGCTGCTTCTCCCGCTTGAGAAAAGCAATCACACCAAAAGTTTGGTTGCGGCTATAAACAGGGAAACCAAAAGCAGTTTGCAATCCTGCTTCAGCAATCTGTTGGTAGGCACAATTGGGATCTGCCAACAGATCATCAATCCAAACAGGTGTATTATCAGCCCACACACGACCAGGTAGACCTACTCCCAAGGCAAAAGTGGTTTGTCGGGTAAATGCTTCCAACTCTGATGTCACCAGAGATGATGCATACCAAATATCAAGACAACGCAAAACATTGGCTTGTTGATCCACTAACCACATTTCCCCTGCATCCCAACCCAAACTCTCACATATTCCCTGCAAAATCAGGGGAATAGCTTCAGCAATATTATTAGCGGCGGTTAATACGCTGGTTGCGGCATATTGAGCATTTAGGTGTTGTTCTGCGCGTTTGCGATCGTTAATATCATGTGCAGTGCCCATAATTTGGCACGGCGCACCATCGGCTCTGCGCTTAAAAATAGTTTCACGATGCCAAAACCATCGCCACTCGCCGCTACTATGTTTTAGTCGTTGTTCAAACTCTACTACTTCGTTGTCTTTGAGTTGTTGAGCAGCCTCGAAATATTTCATTCTGCTGGGCAAATAGTCAGGATGAATAATATTACTCAGAAAGTCTGAGCCCATTGCTGTAATTTCTTCTGACTCGTAACCCAAATATCTACTCGCAGGTTTGTTGGTATAAATAGCACTCATGGTGTCCAAATCGAACACATAAATCAAACTGGGTGAGTTGTCCGCAATGCTTTCGGTAAACCACTTGCTATCTTGCAAAGCGGCTTCTGCTTTTTTGCGTTCAGTAATATCAACCCCTGTACCAATCACATATTCAACCTGCCCAGCATCATTCTTGAGGATGGTGTTTGACCAGGCAAGCAACCGCAAACTACCATCTTTTTTCACCCAGTAGTTTTCGTACTCATGGAGAAATTGACCACCTTGTAGCTCTTGAAAAACGGCTTTAACTAGCTCTTTTTCCTCTGGAGTCAGCAAGATGTCCCAGAAATTTTTACCCCTAACTTCATCAAATGAGTAACCAGTAGTTTGCTCACAAGCTTGATTGAAGCGAACAATTCGCCCTTGCGCGTCGAGAACAATCACTAAAGCTGCAACTGTATTTAAAATTTCTGAGATTAAATAGCGCTCTTGTTCTATGATTGCTTCTGTTTGCGATCGCTCTTTAATTTCGCGATAGATCAGATAGTAAACTACACTGAGAATCATAAAACATAGACTAATGGCGATGACGATTGTCAAAATTGTCTGCGCCCCACTGATTTTGGCGGCTACAGCATATTGTTGATGTTGCTGGCTGTCTTCATTTCGCATCTTTGCCATCAGCTTGCGGATCTCATCCATGAGATTGTGACCGCGATTGCTCAAAAATAACTGCCTACTAGAATCAGAAATATTTTGCTGACGAAAATCTATAGCTTGCTGAATTGCTGCGAATTTTGCTTTAATTAATCTTTCCAAATGGGCAATTTTTTGCTGTCGTTGGGATTGCTTGCCCGATATTTTTTTTAGTTCTTGAATTTGGAAATTAATATTACTAACTGCTTGTTTATAAGGTTCTAAATAAATTTTATCTCCTGTGAGCAGATAACCAAATTCTCCATTTTCAGCATCTTTGAGGAGAGATAGCAGTTTTTCTTGAGTAAAAATTTTCTCTTCTGTAGTTTTTTCGGCATTAAGATTTTCAATAAATATTTTTGTATTACGATAGGACGATATACCAGTTATTACTAATATGGTAGATACTAGTCCTAATGCTGCCGCAATCTTTTTTAAGAATTGCATACCTGTCTTTTTAATATATTTATTCTTCTGATATGGCAGCCCTAAACTTGCTAAATCGCGTCGCAGTTCTAGTTGCCTAATAACATGGCGGCCTAAAATCCGTAAGGCTTCCATCTGTTCTACAGTTAGTTCTCTTGATACATAATCAATTACGCAAAGCGTTCCTAAAGCATATCCCTGACTATTAATCAGAGGTACACCTGCATAAAAACCTATATGCGGATCTGACGTAACTAAAGGATTCGTGGCAAATCTTTCGTCAGTTGTGGCATTAGGAACCACAAAAACCTCAGATTGTAAAATTGCATGGGCACAAAATGAAATATCGCGGGGGGTTTCTACGGCTGTTAAACCAACTTTGGATTTAAACCATTGACGGTTACTATCGACTAAGCTAACTAGGGCAATGGGAGTGCCACAAATATACGATGCTAAATAAGTCAGGTCGTCAAAAGCTGCTTCAGATACTGAATCTAAGATCCGATACTGGGAAAGTGCTTCAAGTCTCTGTGCTTCGTTATTAGGTAATGCTGCTTTCATCCTTGCGCTTGATTTGTAGGTCAAAAGACCTCAATAAATCGATCGTGCTGAACCTGCGATCGCTGTCTAAGTAGTTTGTCGTAAAAATACCCAACATATAGAACAGAATTTATACATTAAAAAACTAGGATTCATATATTAATAATGATACTTTTTTACGAAAATCGTTATAGTAAGTTCACTGATTATGGTATATATACAAGTCTTTTGATTTTTGAACGCCAGTTGCTACAACGCGGGAAATCCGTGCAACGCACTGGCTGCTTTTGACTTTTGACTTCCGCCTGCTGGTTAGAGCGATCAAATAAATGACAAAAGTCTGAAATAATTAATAGTTAACTGCTAATAAAAAATAAGAAAACAAGTTTTGTAGTCTTCTAGCTATCACAGCTTTGCATAACTGCTTAGACAACGCAAAGATTGTTAATTTAAAATTGTGAATTTGGAGTAAGCAACGTGACTGCGACTATTCCTTCTAAACCACGAAAGTTACCAAATCAAGCAATAGGAGCTAAAATTTTCCACTGGATTAATATCATTAGCTTGTTTATTATGCTGACCAGCGGACTACAAATTTATAATGCTAACCCGGTTTTTGGTGGGCGTGCAGGTATACATATTTTTCCTTTATTTACATTAGGAGGTTGGCTGGCTGGGGGTAGACATTGGCACTTTTTTGCTATGTGGTTATTTTCGCTGAATTTATCATGGTATGGAGTTTATGTTTTCATTACTCGCCGTTGGCGACATAGATTTGTGGGTAGCAATGATGTAAAAGCATTACAGAAAACTCATAACAGCAAGCGATTAATTTATGCTTGGCATCGCATTGTTTATACAGCTATTATTCCTATCTTACTTTTGGCTTTATTTACTGGTATCGGTATGTATAAACCTGCCCAATTTTCCTGGATTGTGGATTTATTTGGCAGTTGGCAAGGATTGCGTATTGCTCATTTTGCTTCAGTACCCATTGTGATTGTATTTGCGATCGCCCACTATTTCCTAGGACGGAAAGCTGGGGGTCAAGAACTTACAGATTCGATGTTTTGGTAACTTGGTATTCATCACCCTTTTTATCTGAGATTGGGTACTACACACCACAACAGCTTGCAGATACATAATCAAAAAAATTAATCTAACTCTTGTGAAGCAAGAATTTTACTCTCTACTATTGTATGAATATTGAATAGTCCCAACTCTGCCAATTCTATGTTTAGCTAAATTATTTTTCGGCTTTTTAATATGGGTTTAATTCGCAGAAATATTCCTCAATTTACACGTCGGCAATTTTTACAAATTTCTGGATTGTCTAGTGCTAGTTTATTACTTGGTGGCTGTGGTACACCTAGCTTTGAAGATTTGGTGGGTAAATTATCGGAACCACTCAATCAAAAGGTAGAAACTTTCATCTTTAAACCACAAAAACCAGTACCAGAATTTTCGCTAAGTCAAATTCAACCAGAAGCGTTAATTGTGAATAGCTTTAGGTCTACTCCGATTATTGATGAGGAGAAGTATCGCTTAATTATTGATGGTGAAGTTAATCAACCTCTGAGTTTGACTATGGCAGAAATTCACGCTTTGCCGCTCACTTCCATGATTATTCGTCATGTTTGTGTAGAAGGCTGGGCTGCGATCGTGCAGTGGGGTGGTGTATGTTTAACAGAAATTCTCACACTTGCCCAGCCCAAAGCAAATGTTAAGTATGCTTATTTTAAATCAGCCGATGGCTATTATGAAAGTTGGGATATAGCATCAGTTTTACATCCCCAAACTTTATTAGCTTATCAAAAAAATGGAGAAGCTTTACCGATTGATAATGGCGCGCCTCTGCGTTTAGCTTCGCCAATTAAGTTGGGTTACAAACAGAGTAAATGGGTAACTCAAATTACACTAACTAGTTATTTATCACCTTTTAAAGGCTATTGGGAAGACCAAGGCTACGAATGGTTTGCAGGACTTTAGTAGCAATTACTATTAGTTTTTAACTTTTAACTTTTGACATTTGACTTTGGACTCATAATAACCATGAATTTTTTTGATAAGCTGCAAAATAATATTACCCATAACCAAAGTCTACTATTTGTAGGACTTGACCCCAATCCAGAAATGATGCCCAAGCGCTATGTAGATGAAGATATGATAGCGGGATTGTGGAATTGGTTGCAATTTATTATTGCTGAAACTGCTGATTTTGTCTGTGCTTATAAACCAACATTCGGCTTTTATGAGGCTTTGGGAATTCCTGGTTTAGAACTGTTGCATCAAACTTTAAAAGCGATTCCCCAGCATATACCAATTATTTTAGATGCCAAGCACAGTGATTTAAACACTAGTACTATTTTTGCCCGCACGGTTTTTACAGAATGGCAGGTAGATGCTATTACTCTTAGCCCCTATACTGGGCAAGATCATGTAGCACCGTTTTTAGTTTATCCTGATAAAGCAGTCTTTATTTTATCTTGTACATCTAACCCCGGAGCTGAAAGTTTACAGCAATATCCTACTAACGAATCACCGCTATATTTACAGGTAGTAAAAGAATCAAGAAATTGGGGTACACCAGAACAATTAGGTTTAGAGGTGGGAACTACCAATCCTGAAGTTTTGGCATTGATTAGAGCCGTAGCCCCTGAAAGAATAATTATGGCTCGTAGTATCTGGGCCCAAGAGAATAATCTGAATGAAATTTTAGCTTCAGGTTTGAATGATCACGGTGATGGCTTGTTGATTCCTGTACCTCAAGATATGTTAAGTAGCCCACAGTTAGCTCAGGAAATTGCATCTTTAGGAGCAGAAATTAACTTAGCCAAAAATCACATTATTCAAGAGAATTCAAGCTGCTCTGTGTGGCTACCTGATGTGTGTTCTTTTAACCAACATCCACAGCAAGATTTAATTTTACAACTGTATGATATTGGTTGCATTATGTTTGGTAGTTTCGTACAAGCATCAGGAGCAACATTTCCTTATTATATTGATCTACGGAAAATAATTTCCAATCCGCAAGTTTTTAATCTAGTACTGACTGCTTATGCAGAAATTTTACAAAACCTGAATTTTGATAGGATAGCAGGTATTCCCTACGGTTCTTTACCAACAGCAACAGGGTTAGCTTTACGTCTGAATTATCCGATGATTTTTCCACGCAAAGAAGTAAAAGCACATGGAACTCGTAAGGTAATTGAAGGTAACTTCCATCCTGGTGAAACTGTTGTGGTTGTGGATGATATTCTCATTAGCGGTAAAAGTGCGATGGAAGGAGCAGAAAAATTACAATCTGCGGGATTAAAAGTTAATGATATCGTGGTATTTATCGACCATGAAGCAGGAGTTAAAAATAGGTTAAAAGCAAATGGTTACAACAGTTATGCAGTTTTAACCATTTCGGAAATTACAGAAACTCTGTATCAAACTGGACGTATTACTGAAGAGCAATTTTTGGCTTTTAAAGAAAGCTAGTGCAGCTAATAAAAAGTCAAAAGTAAAAAAATATTTTTATCGGCTCATCAACATTGAGGACTGACATACGATCGCAGTTGTAAATTAACTTTCTCTTTGCTAATCAACATCAGAGTTTTGTAACTAAATATTATGAATTTCTCACTCAATCAACTAATTAAAGTATTAATTTTAACGCTACTATTTCCTTTAGTGTTTCTTAATGGTTGGCTATTATTTAAATTTTTTCAATATTTTCAACCAATAGTCACGATTTTTGTCTTGGCAAGTTTGTTTGCTTTTATTTTAAACTATCCAGTTACACAACTACAAAAACGCGGGTTTAAACGTAATTATGCAGTAGCACTAGTTTTTATCTCAGCCTTATTAATTTTAATTGGTTTAGGCATTACTTTATTTCCCCTAGCTTTGGAACAATTTAATGAAATGGCTAAACTTTTGCCTCAATGGATTGATGCTAATGAGGCAAAAATTCAAGCTTTCAATCATTCTCTGAGTAATCAAAGGTTAAAAGTTAATTTGGGTCAAATACTCACTCAGATAACTAATCACTTACCTGATGAATTAGAATCTATATTTAATAATTTTCTGATTATTATCAAAGATACTATTGATAGTGTTTCTGAAATAATAGTGACAGTTGTTTTGACTTTTTATCTATTAATAGATGGGAAGAGAATTTGGGAAGGTATTTTTCACAAAATACCCAGTGAGTCTGCTCAAAAAGTGAGAGAATCTCTGCAACAAAATTTTCAAAATTATTTAATTGGTCAAGTAAGTTTAGCTCTATTGATGGGTGTAGCTGAAACACTATTATTTTTAGCTTTTCAAATTCAGTTTGCTTTACTATTTGGGTTAGGGGTGGGAATTTTAAGTTTAATTCCTTTTGGTGATGTCGTCAGCTTAATAGTAATTATTTTAATAATAGCGTCCCATGATATTTGGCTAGCTGTGAAGATTTTTGCAGTCGCTATTATTATAGACCAGGTAATCGACCAAGCGATCGCACCCCGTCTGTTGGGGCGGTTTACAGGACTTAGACCAGTATGGGTAATAGTTTCTTTATTAGTAGGAACTTATATTGGCGGCTTGTTGGGTTTACTAATTGCAGTACCTGTAGCTGGTTTTATCAAAGATGCAGCCGATGGTTTTATATCTCTCTCTGATGATGCCAAAAACACTATTGAATCCCCAAGCCTCCCAGAAATCTTAACAGAAGAATCCACTTAAATTGCCAATAGGGTAACTAGCTAAATAAATGACTTTTGAATTTTGTACAGACGCGATTAATCGCGTTTCTCCGACTCTCGATTAATTCCATACTCAATTATCTTTCCTAGCAATCTTCAACATCATATTGCCACCTAGCTGTAATTCATAATCAACTTTTGCAATCTCTACACTGTAACCTGCTGATGTGTAATGCTTTACTATCTCATCTAAATATGCAGAAGGTTTTGACATTAAAGTCAGTAAAGGAAATATTCTGATTTCTTGAGCAATTCGGAGCATTTCTGCAACCGAATTGAGATGGAAATCATAATCAAAGTGGTCAGAATATAAAAATAAAAAATGTGAACAAAGAGCTAAATCAAATTGTTGATTTTGATAGTTTAAGCTTGGCAATTCACCAATTATATATCTGCAATTATGCTTGCCCAACTCATAGTCAGCAATAAATTTTTCCATAACTTTTACCCGATGATCACGCAAATTATCAGGCGATTTATGATGGCTCCACACCCAATTATTAGGCGTAGCTTTCACTTGGTCAATAATAGAATCAACTACTTGATTAAATCTAGCTAATATCTCTTTAGCAGAAAATTGATATAGAGGATCGACCGAAATCACGCTGTTACCTAAAAGAGTCATTTCCGCATTAAAACTTGCTGGCCCATCCCCAATACCAATAATTTTTTTATTTAAATCTGCATTCGTTAAATTAAACATTTTTACATATTCATCCATTGACCTCCCAAAAGGAACAACTTTATCTAAAACCATCGCCATAAAATTATCCTCATAAGTAGAACCTCATGAAGATAATATAATATTTCTATTTAAATTTTGGATTTTACTGAGCTTCAGTATACTTATTTTTCTCTTTTATAAGTATTTCTGTGGCTTTATCGGCAGCAACCGGACGGTAGAAAAGATAACCTTGTACATCTTCACAATTGATAGATTTCAAGAATTCTAATTCTTCAGCTTTTTCTACGCCTTCAGCTGTCAACCTTAATCCTAAATTCTGCCCTAATACCACTATTGCTTTGATAATATGAGCTACCTTATCATCTCTGGTTAACTCTTGGATAAAAGACTTATCAATTTTTAAATGATGTAAGGGTAAAAGTTGTAGGCGAGAAAGGGAAGAATGACCTGTACCAAAATCGTCGATGGAGAGGTAGACACCCATCTCTTGGAGAGCATCCAACACATTTCGCGTAAACTCTAAATCTTCAATTGCAATTGATTCTGTAATTTCTAACTCTAAAAATTTGGGTTGTAGACCTGTCTCTTTTAAGATATTATTTAAAATTTCCACTAGATTAGGTTGACGAAACTGTTTAAGAGAGAGATTAACAGCAACTGTCAAAGGAGTAAATCCAGCATCTTGCCAAGCTTTATTTTGCTTACAAGCTGTCCTGAGTACCCATTCGCCAATGGGGACAATTAATCCGCTTTCTTCCGCCAGGGGAATAAACACGCTAGGCGCTACTAGTCCCATTTCTGGATGTTGCCAGCGTAAAAGAGCTTCCATGCCAGAAATTTTTCCGGTGATAATATTAACTCGAGGCTGATAATACACCATAAATTCATCCCGCTCTAGAGCAAAACGCAAACTCTTCTCTAAAGTTAGGAGTTCGGGTGTTTTGATAGATAGAGCTGTGGTGTAAAATTGGTAGTTATTTCTACCTGCATCTTTTGCGTAATACAAAGCGGCATCCGCGTGCTGTATGAGGGTTTCCGCATCAGGACTATCTTCATTCAGCAGAGCAATCCCCAGACTCGCACTCACATAAAGTTCGTGTCCCTCAATTTCAAAGCAATTTTCTAAGGCTTGTAGAATTCTTTGAGATACTTGTGTGACTTCGTCAAGATGATTAATTTGAGGTAGTAAAATCGTGAATTCATCTCCCCCCCAACGGGCAATGGTATCCCCTGCTCTTAGACAATCTCTCAAGCGTTGAGCCACAGATTTTAACAGAGTATCCCCTAATGTATGACCCAAAGTATCATTGATTACCTTGAAACGGTCTAGATCGAGGAACATGACAGCTAGACTGTCATAAGTGCGAGTTGCGTTAGGTAAAGCTTTATCGAGTAATTCGTTAAACAGCAGGCGGTTGGGTAATCCTGTCAGTAAATCATGTAGCGCTTGGAAGCGAATCTTTTCTTCGACTTGCTGACGTTGCCAAGCGGCATTAATACTAGCTGCCATAGTTAACAGCGTGGATTCTTCATGCCTTGACCAGCGACGCTCTTTTGAACAGTCTGCCAAGCCTACATAACCCCACAACTTTTCCTCCAGACGCAGAGGTACTAGGAAGATAGATTGAATACCATCGCGAGCCAAAATTTGTTGTTCATCAATGGGAAATTCTTGAGTCAGTCCCATAATCGACTCGCCACGTGAGAGTGTGCTGTACCAACTGGCCAATTCAGAAGATTGATAAGAGAGATTCTGCCAATGTTCTAATGATGGTTCTATGTTTGAGCCCGTCCATTCAAACTTGAGGCTGAATGCTAATTCCCCTGTAATTGGGTGGATATGATTTCTAAAGAAATAAGCACGGTCTACTTGAGCAGCTTCACCCATCATAGTTAGAGCTTTCTCAATCCCGTTCTGATAGTTCATTTCCACCAGCAAATAATTGGCCGATTCGGCAACTGCTTGTAGTAGCCTGTCTCGCTGACGCAATTCGGCTGCGGCTTGTTTTTGCTCGGTAATATCCCTAACTATAAAAGTTCTAATTAAATCACTTTCTGCCAGATAATGAATAGATTGTTCAAAAATTTCTGTGCCAACTTCTACCTCGCGCACAAAAGAATTTTCAGAATTGGCATCTCGATTCTTAATTGTATTGAGCAATCCTGATAATACTGGATGTTTTTCCCCAAATTCCCGCAGGTTAGGAAACTTGACAGATGCAGCCGGATTTAAATAAATGACATTTCCCTCTATATCCATTTCAATAATGGGATTAGGAATGAGTTCGGGAAAAGATGCTAGGCGTGCAAGTACAGTTTCGCTAGCTCCCTCAAAAGTAGAATCTGGCGAAATTAAAGTTTCAAAAGGATTAACTGGATTGGCTTGTTCGGATAAAAAGCTAGATATATCTTCTACTGTAATCGATTCCGAAAATGCTTTTTCGGAAATATTAGAAATAGCATAATATTTGGCATGAACTTGGTTATTACCAAATGCAATTACATCTCCATTTTGCAGATTATGCGAGAAGCATTTGTTGCCATTGACAAATACGCCATTAGTACTTTTTTTACCTTTAAAATCACCATCAATAATCCGAAACCCATATTGATCGGTTTCGGGAATCGTTACTCTTAATAAAATGGCGTGTTGCCTGGATACGGAGCGCGAACGTAGGACAATAGCGTTTCTCGAATCTCGTCCTAGCGAATAAGTAGCATCTTGAAGAGGGATGGTGCGTTGCCCTTGTAAGTCTTTGACAACCAAAAGGTGACGTATTTTTTCCCGTTCATGTTCTGGCATGTCTTTTCCTCACATTGTCATATCTTCGGTCTTTTTTGGCAAAATAAAACTTCAATAAGTCCTAACTTTGAGCTTCTATTTACTACATAGAGCTACTCAATAACTACGAGCGGTATTTATAAAAGGATAGACTGGAATTAATTTGTAATTTAGCTATTGAATGCAATATTTCCAATTATTTAGTACCAGTATTTCCCTAAGAATTTTAAAATTAGTCTCAAATCACTAGAAGATGAAAAAAATTCGTCTTACAGCCCAATTTATCGACTTTTTTATGTATTCACTCTCAGAATAAATTCAAATACCTCGGATTATGTATGGTATATTTGCGGATTTTTGTTTAAATTAGGTAAGAAGCAAACAACCAAAAAGTTATAGTCAAAGGGTGGTTGCCTTGAAAAATTGATAATGTTCACAGTATAATTGCTGAATATAAGGAATAATATTATCACAGAGCATTTGATTTAGCTTACTGAGAAATACGATAATCTGGGTTTAGGTATTAAAAGCATGGGGAGAGAATGGCGAATCAGAAAAAATTCGCATCCTTCCTAATGCACAAATTTCATTCTGAGCGATCGCATGAGGCTACTGCAAAAGACACAGAAGCGCTTGCTTCATTGAGTAATTATACTTAACTCTAATGTAGGAAGTATTTTTTTTAGCGATCGTGCGACTCTAGACAAAGACTCATCTAGGACAAACTTATGGCTAAAAAATCTAAAGACAGCCTAGAGCAATCCTCGGATATCAGAGTAGCTGCTACCTCCAAAATCTGGGGACTGACAGTAGGAATCCTCGCAATTTGCATTCCGCTTTCAGCTGTGACCAGAAGTGGTGCAATTCTACCTTTAGCGGCTATTGGTGGTGCAGCAGCTGGTACGGTAGCAATATGGCGTTCTGATGATAAAAAATCCAAAAATGGTTATCTGCAACAGCAGCAGATAGAGCTTTTAGAAGCAAGAATAGCAACTTTAGAAACTATTGTGAGCCACAATGATTTTGATTTGCATATGAAAATTCAAAATTTAGAGGCGAACAACAGTATTAAAAATGCCCTACCACAAAATCAATCGGAAAATTAGCCAATATTGATAATTTATACTCTCTTAGGTATTTTCAGAGTCAGTAAATTACAACTTCTTGACATGGCTATTTTATAATCTAACATTGCTGCTACTCTTTGTGTCCGCTGCCAATCACACCATTTTTTCCTTTAAGAACTGTTTCCATCGAAACAGTATGTTATTCTCCATTGTAGTTAGAATAATTTGACATCAGTTAACTCTCTATACCTCAGCCATATCAGTTAATGATATGTTTGGGTACTATTTAGGTGCATCATGACCGTGAACTCATGCTGATGCTTGTGTTCTATGAAACCGATATAATTACTGAATTTTAATCAATAGAGATTATAAACTTGAGTAATTAGATTGGTATAGCTTACCGTAGGTATGCAGTAATGTGCCGCTCTCATGCAGATGGATTGGATTAGCTTACTCAAAGCTCAACAAGCTGACTTCCTTAACCGCGTCAAAAAACTAAAAATAAATGACTTATCTATACTGAAAAGTCATGTGAAAAATTGTCATAGTGAAATTATGACAATTTGGGGTGAGCCATTGGCAAAACTGCAAAAGTTGTCTTGTCAACAAGCAGAAATTCTGGCCAAAAATCCACCGCCAACACCACCTGAATATCCAGAACCGCCTGATTGGACAATCCCTTTTCCGCAACACTTTCAACAGCAGGCGGAAGATTATATTTTGCGGGAGCAAATTGTTGAGCAGGTAATGGTGGAACGCCTTGGTAAGTTGGTAAAAAAAGTGTCGCAAGACACTATTAGCCACATAGCTTTAGATGATGAGGGCAATTTACGGGGTGAGAGTAAATTTTCTTATTTGCTTGCAGCTAACCAAAAATTGACTATTCAAGTTTATGCTGCCGATGGAGAAAGTTTTAATGGGATTAAGAAAAATAAGATTAAGTGGTCAGTTACTCAAGAGGATATAAAAAAGCATCATGTATTAATTTTTCTTTGCTTGTTGTATCCGCAAAGTAGTCAATTAGGCGACGAAAAACAAGTAGTACTTACTGGGTTTTTGCCTACAGAGCAGGTGGTATGTAATGAACCAAAAATCTTCGTTACACCGACTGACTTGTTGTATGCAGGGGGATTAAGTTGGTATTTAGAATCACTAGTAGGCAAAAAAGATGTAGCCCTAGTGGTCAAAGAAAGAGCGATCGCACCTAAAATTGACACTATCCCATCTGAACATCCCCTGAAGAGTATCGTAGGTGACTGGGAATACTGGCAAACCTTGCAAGGGCACACGAGAGGAATTAATTGCCTGGCTTATTCTGCGAGAATACCCACAGCCAACATGAATAGCTGTGACCTCAATAGAAAGCCTCCCATATTAGCCAGTGGTAGCCGTGGTGAAACAAAACTCTGGGATTTAACTAGAGGTGAACTAATCGAGACATTGTCAGAAGCGCCTTGGGTGGTATCTGGATTAGTCGATGAAGTGAATTCTTTAGCCTTTAGTACCGATGGACAGACTTTAGCCAGCGTTGGTGCTGATTCTACAATCAAGATATGGCACGTAGGTGCATTAGATTTAATCGATATTTTACACAAACATCATGGCGTAGTGAGATGCGTAGCTTTTACCCCAGATGGCAGAATGCTAGCTACTGGTGGCGATGACAGAAAAATCCTATTTTGGGATTTGATGAAGCGACAAGTAGCGATCGCTCTTTCATTAGATGATACCGCAGCCCATTCTCTCGCCCTCAGCCAAGATGGGCAAATTCTCGTCACAGGTAGCTATCGCAAAATCAAAGTTTGGTGTACTTCTCATTTAGCTGAGGTAAGCAATTTGCAGGATGTGCCACCACTCTACAACCTCATGGGCCATTCTCATATTGTGCGTTCCCTAACTATTAGTGCTGATGGTAAGCTACTCGTTAGCGGTAGCCGGGATCAGACAATCAAAATTTGGCATTTAGAAACCGGAGAATTAATTAATACTCTCAAGGGACATAGAGATGAAGTCTGCACAATCACCTTAAGTCCTGATGAGCAAATTATTGCCAGTGGGAGTGCAGATAAAACTATCAAGTTATGGCATTTAGCAACGGGAGAACTCCTAGGCACTTTTACCGGACATACTGACACAGTCACCGCAGTAGCGTTCACAGCTTCTGGCGAAATGTTGGTAAGTGGGAGTTTAGATAAGACGATTAAAATTTGGCAACGAAGTTAAGCAGAGATTCTACCAATTCAAAATTCAAAATTACGAAAGCCTAATTCCAAAAGGCTTTCTGCGTTTCTATTTGTTGCTGAATTTTGCTGAATTGGTATTAGTCGTTTATTTGTAGAGACAGGGAAAAGGAAGAAAATCTTTGTCATTACCCCTCTAGCTTGAAAGTGCTGAGTGCTGAGTAACAATCCCCGCCTCGACTTTCATGGAAGGCTTGTGAATTTTTTTCATGAGGACTTCTGTCCCTGCTTGCGAAAGTGATTAATTATTTTTATTGGGAATTCCCTAATGCGATCGCTATCTCTTGAGCAATTAAAAATTATCTTCCTCAAGACTTAAAATAGTTATTATTTGTCCTTACAAAACAAACTAAGTGTAAAGTAAGGTTACAAACCTTGGAAAAATATTGAGAAATTGACCTCTTGTCAAACCTGGCTCTAAGGTAGAACCTATAGGAGAGACTTGAGGCGGATGTGATGAACATGAATAATATTCAAAACTATCGGTTTGTCTGTACCTTGACCTTTGGCGATATCTACGGTCAAATCATCGTTTGGTTAATTACAATTACTATAAGTTTGGCATCAGCTTTGGCGCTAATGGGTGCCAGAAGACCAGTTTATGCCTTAGCTACTGTTGGTCTGGTGGTGCTGCTATCGCTGCCTTTCTTGTTATTTGCATTTGTAACTACAT
The DNA here is from genome assembly GCF_025677855.1 of Tolypothrix sp. PCC 7601. Classification (NCBI taxonomy): domain Bacteria; kingdom Bacillati; phylum Cyanobacteriota; class Cyanophyceae; order Nostocales; family Tolypothrichaceae; genus Tolypothrix; species Tolypothrix sp. PCC 7601. Next base: position 3,541,051 of record NZ_CP064879.1, on the reverse strand, counting down.
TGTTAAATCATATTGAATTAACTGCTGTAGGGCCAGGAACAAAAACTGAACCGATTCCAGGAAATGTTTCCCAGCAAAAACCAGTACAAGCAACTAGCTGAAAAAATTTGCAGGATGAAGGATTAAGGATGAAATTAATCCACTAATCAAGGGATGGGTATGAACGCGGAAAGGCAATATCTTTTCTACTCAACGTTGCGTACCAATTCTTGATTTTATTTTTTATCCTTTTTTTGACAAAAAGCTCAAATGAGTATTCAAAATCGCTATTATATCCCTGTCACTAGACAGGGAATTTTTTTGTAGAGGCGCGATGTCTGCGTAGCAGCTGATGCGTTCAAGTTGCACATTCTCTTGTCAATGCAAATGACTAATGACAAAGGACGACCTTTGACAACCTTTGCTAAAAAAATATGACGCTTACGTAATTTCTATTAAAATCGGGGCTAATCAAGATTAATTATGCTGGAACATGATGTAATTATTGTTGGGGGTGGCTTGGCTGGATGCCGTGCGGCGGTGGAAATTGCCCGCATTAACCCTAGTTTAAATATTGCTGTAGTTGCTAAAACTCACCCAATTCGTTCGCACTCAGTGGCGGCGCAAGGTGGGATGGCTGCGTCGCTGAAAAATGTTGATACCGAAGATAGTTGGGAAGCCCACGCCTTTGATACTGTTAAAGGTTCGGATTACTTAGCAGACCAAGATGCGGTAGCAATTCTTACTCAAGAAGCCCCAAATGTGGTGATTGACTTGGAACACATGGGCGTTTTATTCTCGCGCTTACCGGATGGAAGGATTGCTCAACGGGCTTTTGGTGGACATGCTCACAACCGGACTTGCTATGCTGCAGATAAAACTGGTCACGCCATTTTGCATGAATTGGTAAATAATTTGCGCCGCTACGGTGTGCAAGTTTACCAAGAATGGTACGTAATGAAACTGATTTTAGAAGAGGGACAAGCTAAGGGCGTAGTGATGTACCGCCTGTTAGATGGGCATATAGAAGTACTCAGAGCTAAAGCCGTGATGTTTGCCACCGGGGGATATGGTCGCGTTTATAACACTACATCCAATGATTACGCCTCCACCGGTGACGGTTTAGCAATGACAGCGATCGCAGGTTTACCTCTAGAAGATATGGAATTTGTGCAATTCCATCCCACAGGCTTATATCCGGTTGGGGTACTGATTTCCGAAGCAGTTAGAGGCGAAGGCGCATATCTAATTAACTCCGAAGGCGATCGCTTTATGGCGAACTATGCACCTAGTCGTATGGAACTGGCTCCTCGTGATATCACCTCACGAGCGATCGCCTACGAAATACGGGCTGGGCGTGGTATCCATGCTGATGGAAGCGCTGGGGGGCCATTTGTTTATCTGGATTTGCGCCACATGGGTAGAGAAAAAATCATGAGTCGCGTTCCCTTTTGTTGGGAAGAAGCCCATCGATTAGTTGGTGTTGATGCTGTGACTCAGCCCATGCCTGTACGTCCTACCATTCATTATTGTATGGGTGGTATCCCTGTGAACGTTGATGGTAGAGTCCGCAGTAGCGGTGATAATTTTGTTGATGGCTTCTTTGCGGCTGGTGAAACGGCTTGTGTTTCCGTTCATGGTGCAAATCGCCTGGGAAGTAATTCCCTTTTAGAATGCGTAGTTTATGGTAAACGAACCGGAGCTGCGATCGCTAACTTTGTGCAAAATCGCAAATTACCAATAGTAGATGAGCAACGTTACATCAAGGAAGCGCAGCAAGAAATTCAAGCTTTACTAGAACAGCCAGGAAAATACCGTATTAACGAAGTGCGCCAAGCTTTTCAAGATACCATGACTCAGTACTGTGGCGTTTTCCGTACTGAAGAATTAATGAGTCAAGGTTTAGAAAAATTAGCAGAATTAGAACAACAATATCCACAGGTATATTTAGACGATAAAGGCAAATCTTGGAATACAGAAATTGTAGAAGCCCTAGAATTACGCAGTTTAATGGTAGTAGGGCACACAATTCTGGCATCAGCATTAAATCGTCAAGAAAGTCGCGGCGCACATTTCCGTGAAGATTATGCCAATAGAGATGATCAGAGATTCCTCAAACATACAATGGCTTACTATTCACCAGCAGGGATTGATATTCAATATCGCCCAGTTGCAATTACCATGTTTCAGCCACAGGAAAGAAGATATTAATTAGGGTAATTGGAATTACAACTATTTTCAGATCTAAGGGCACGGCAGTGCTGTGTCCTTACCTACGTACCTCATTGATCTGAAATACGTTGTATGGCTGTCAACAGCCAAGTATTTTCATTTTTTGATTCACGCTTGTCTAAATAGCGATAAATTTCCGTGTAATCACTGATAGACATTTGTCATTATGGCTCTTTAAATAAGACTAAAGAAAATCTCTGAAAAATCTCTTTACGAGTTTTTACTAGAATTAACAAATTCTAGGGTTAAGAGCTATTTTCAACTTGCTCTTACAAGAAAATGAAAACGCATATCTAAGTCAACAGTTTCTACTTCTTGTAATAGTAAAAAAATGGGTGTTACTACTATTTGGTATAGTTGTTAGTTTGTTTGGCTGTTGTAGAATTCCCATCAGATGTACAAGCTTAACAGTTTCGGTTTTACTATACCAATTTTCATACAACTTTGAGTTTTTAGCATCAAGAAAATCTTAGAGGCTGTTGGAAAAGCGGTTCGCCGTGATTTAGGCACAAATTGCTTCTGCTTTTATTTAAAGAAAGCTACAGTGTAGTGCTACTCACAAGCAGGCTTTTACAACATCCTGCAATAGGATTTTCTTATATCTGATTTCTACAAAATCTCTAAGTCTTGAAAAATGCAAGAATTTAACATTCCCCAATCGCTAGAAATAGAAGTATCACAACTGCGTAAAACTATTAATTCTCTGCTATGGATAACTAAACTTTTTCGTACAGTCGGCTATAGCATTTTAGTTTTAGTATTTATTGACTTAATTGATATATTTGTACCCTTAAATTTTAAGAATCCCGTGTGGGAATTTCAGATGATAGGAGCGCTAGTAGACCTGGTAGCTATAACCTTAATTGGGCTAGCTTTAGTATTCTCCGGTAAGTTAGAGAAACGTCTAAAATGGGAATTTCCGTTTTTACTGTGGTTATCAAGGTTATGTCTATTAGTAGGATTATTATATTTATTACTCATCCCTTTAGGAATTAATAACACTATCAGTCTTTATAACGTAAATATCCAGGGATTAAATCAAGATTATAGTCAACAGGAGCTACTCAATAGCAACTGGAAACAGCAGAGCGACCTAGCTTCAGCCGCAGAATTTAATAATCTTCGTGAACATCAGAGTATGCGAGAAGTAAAAACTCAAACATTAGTAGATGTGAATCAAAGCCAGAATCATCCAGATAAAAAATTACCAGCTACAAATTTATCTAGAAATTTCAAGTTGTTGAAAAGCTCGGTAAAATTTAATTTAGGAGCTTTGCTTGCTGCGGCTTTATTTATTACTATCTGGAAGGAAACATCCTGGGCTAGATAATGGTCTTAATGCTGATAGGCTGCTTACTTACACAGAAGTAATTTTAAGTGATTCAAATCGTTGAATTTCAATTAAATAACCATTTGGATCGCGCAGAAAACAATGATAAATTTTGTACTTCTCATTGAATGTAGGCGGTTTTTCAAATTCTACACCTTGTTGTTGTAGATACTCATACCACTCATCTACTTGCTGTGTCACTAAAGTAAAAATTACACTTGATTGTTTTTCGGTAATTTTTGTACTGAAAATTTCACTTGCTTGACACAATCCCAAGTATCCAGAACCAGTAACAGTATAAATTCTACAAGTTCCTTGATCGAGCCAGAGATGCAACCCCAGCTTGTCTTCATAGAAGCTGGCTGAGGCTGCGAGATTCTGGGTATATAAAAAGGTAATTTGCTGATCAATTGGCGGGCGATCGCACATAAAATTGAGTTATGAGAGCAAACAGATCTAAGAAAACCCTTTTGAAGTGGTACAGATTTGAGCTATGCTAGACTCAGTCTAACTTTTCTTCCTCAAGTCAAACTTAATTAAGCCAAACTCTACAGAGCAATTTTGTGTCCGGGAATCTTGCAAAATAATTGTGTTAGCGCTCTGAAAGATTTTGGTTTACATACAACAGTTCTCAGTTAGCATTTCTCCTCAAGGCTAACTTTTTGGGTGCTGCGTTCTGAGTAAAAATACTAGTATCTCTTACCCAGTGCCCAATCACCAGTCCCCAATCTCAATTATTCGCGTAGTCCTTTTGCTAACCTCAAGTTAATTTTTGAAAAGTTTAGTTCATCTAGGTATCTATATAGCCATAAAGTTATATAGAAATCCAAAACTGAAGGAATCAAGTATGAGTAGCGATCTAGCAAGCAAGTTGCGGGAAGGAACAAAACAATCCCATACAATGGCGGAAAATACAGCCTTCATGAAGTGTTTTCTTAAAGGGATTGTCGAAAGAGAGCCTTTCCGCAAACTCATAGCTAACTTGTATTTAGTTTATAGCGCTTTAGAAGCACAACTTCAGCGTTATAGTACTCATCCTGTAGTGAGTCTGATTTATTTTCCCATATTGAACCGTACAGCTAATTTGGAAAAGGATTTGGCTTTTTACTACGGTGAGAACTGGCGGGAGCAAATTGCAGCCCTGGAAGCAGGTAAAACTTATGTAGCACGCATCAATGAAATTGCTGAAACTGAACCTGCATTACTAGTAGCTCATGCCTATGTGCGCTATATGGGAGACTTATCTGGGGGTCAAAGTTTAAAGAAAATTATCCGTTCAGCTCTAGACTTACCACCAGATCAAGGTACTGGATTGCATGAATTTGAGCAATTACCATCGGTTGAAGCCATTAGAGCATTTAAAGGTCAATATCGTGATGCTTTAAATGCATTACCAGTAGATGATGCTTTAGCTGAAAAAATTGTCGCAGAAGCAAATTATGCTTTTGCACTCAATCGCGATGTTGTCCATGAGTTAGAAGATGATGTGAGAATTGCAATTGGCGATCATGTTTTTGACTTGATTACACGCCAAGATAAACCCGGTAGCACAGAACGTTCACCTGGTAGTACTTCAGTAGAACTTGTGGCTGCTGACTAAGCATTACACATCAACAGTGAAATTTAGGGAAACTCTTGATTTTTGGCATGTTTAAAGTGTAGGTATCTTTGCTCTCCAAATTAGATACCTGCACTGAGAAAAGATTAAGAGGAATTAATACCAATTCGTAATTCGTAATACCCTACGGGAAGCGCAAAGCGCTACGTAATTCGTAATTACTGAATCCCAAAATAATCTAGTAAAAATTACGGCATCAATTTGCGGTACTAGGTTTTTGGGTTTGAGTCTTTTGCCGATTTTAGAGGATTGGTATTACTCAGCAGGGGTAATTATTAGATTCCTATTTAACCGCTAACACAGGATTAAAACATTCAAGGTTACTAGCATCATGAAACTTGCAACGCAAACAGTCCAATTCAACTCGGAGTTACTCAGAAAGTACGACCAAGCTTTGCCTCGATATACCAGTTATCCGCCAGCAACGGAATTACAAGAAAATTTTGGCGAGTTGGATTTGCGATCGGGTATTGCGGTTGGCAATTATAAGAATACTCCTCTGTCTCTCTACTTCCATATTCCCTTTTGTGAAACTGCTTGCTATTTTTGCGGTTGTAACACCATCATTACCCAAAAAAAAGAAATAGTAGAGCCATATTTAAATTATGTGGTGCGTAACCTCGAACAGTTTTCTGGCGTAATTTCCTCAAAACGTAAAGTGCATCAATTACATTTTGGAGGCGGAACACCAAATTATTTAACGATGCAGCAGATGGATTTTTTATGGAACAAAATCAATCGCCAATTTAGATTGGACGAGCAAGCAGAATTTTCCATAGAAATTAATCCTAGATATGTAGATAAAAACTATATCTTTTTCTTAAAAAATTTAGGCTTTAATCGCATCAGCTTTGGCATTCAAGACTTTAACACACAAGTCCAAGAAGCTATTAACCGTGTCCAACCAGAAAAGATGCTGTTTGATGTTATGGAATGGATTCGGGATGCTGGATTTGAGAGCGTTAACGTTGATTTAATTTATGGCTTACCTTATCAAAGCCTTGCTACCTTTAAAAACACCATTGAAAAAACTCTAAAACTCGATCCAGATAGAGTTGCAGTTTTTAACTTTGCTTATGTACCTTGGATGAAGCCTATACAAAGAAAAATTCCCCAGTCGGAATTACCTCAGGCTTCAGAAAAATTAGAAATTCTGAAGATGACTATTGAAGAACTAACCGGGAATGGTTATTGGTTCATTGGTATGGATCACTTTGCTAAACCCAATGATGAACTCACCATTGCTCAACAACAAGGTCAACTGCATAGAAACTTCCAAGGCTATACCACAAAACCAGAATCCGATTTATTTGGCTTTGGCATTACTTCAATTAGTATGCTGCATGATGTTTACGTGCAAAATATTAAGCAGCTAAAAAGTTACTATCAAGCAATTGATACAGGCTTAATGCCAATTGAGAAAGGAGTCAGTCTCAACCGAGATGATATTCTCCGCCGAACTGTAATTATGGAACTTATGTGTCAGTTCCAATTGTCAATTAATGACGTTGAAGAAAAATATCATATAGCTTTTGATACGGATTTTAATGAATATTTTGCTAGAGAATTATCTGAGTTGCGATTGCTAGAAGCTGATGGACTGATTCGGATGATACCTAATGGGATTGAGGTAACACCGAGCGGTAGATTACTTATCCGCAACATTGCCTCAGTCTTCGATGCTCATACCAAAAAGCGAAAAAATGCAGCTTTTTCTAAAGCAATTTAATTTGAAGGATGAAGTATGAAAAATGAAGTAAATAAATTCATCTTTCATACTTTACACTTCATCCTTTCTCACCCTCTTCAAGCAGCAGGAAGAAAACTATGCGTATCATGATGATTCAGCCCAACTATCATTCTGGTGGTGCGGAAATTGCTGGTAATTGGCCACCGAGTTGGGTTCCCTATGTTGGTGGAGCATTAAAACAAGCTGGCTTTACCGATATCCGCTTTGTTGATGCGATGACAGACTACATTCCTGATGATGTTTTAGCAGAAATTATCGCTAAATATCAACCGGATGTGGTGTTAGCAACGGCAATTACGCCGATGATTTACCAATCGCAAATCACCCTAAAAATTGTTAAAGAAGTTTGCCCTAATGCAAAAACAATTATGGGCGGGGTTCACCCTACCTATATGTATACTGAAGTTCTCGGTGAAGCACCTTGGGTAGATTATATTATCCGTGGTGAAGGTGAAGAGATTACAGTTAATTTACTGCGCGCGATCGCCAATGGTACAGATGTGAGCGATCGCCGTAATATTTTAGGTATAGCTTTTTTAGAAGATGGTCAAGTAGTTGCGACACCAGCGCATCCGCCAATTGCTGATTTAGATACTCTGACTCCCGATTGGGATCTTTTAGATTGGGAGAAATATATTTACACTCCTCTCAACGTGCGGGTAGCTGTACCCAACTATGCGAGAGGATGTCCATTTACCTGTCGTTTTTGCTCCCAGTGGAAATTCTGGCGCAAATACCGTTCCGGTTCTGCCAAGCGCTTTGTTGATGAAATTGAAATCTTGGTGAAAAAGCACAAGGTAGGCTTTTTCATTCTGGCGGACGAAGAACCGACAATCAACAAACCCAAATTTATTGCGCTATGTAACGAATTAATCGAGCGTAATTTGGGCGTGTATTGGGGAATTAATACCCGAGTCACAGATATTTTACGCGACGAAAATGAATTACCTTTATATCGCAAAGCTGGACTAGTTCACGTTTCTTTAGGAACAGAAGCAGCAGCACAGTTAAAGTTGAATTTGTTCCGCAAAGAAACGACAATTGAACAAAATAAGCGGGCAATCCAACTGTTAAAACAAAATGGTATGGTTGCCGAAGCGCAATTCATTATGGGTTTAGAGAACGAAACCCCAGAGACAATCGAACAAACCTATCACATGGCGCTGGATTGGAAACCAGACATGGTGAACTGGAATATGTTTACCCCTTGGCCATTTTCCGAATTATTCCAAGAATTAGGCGATCGCGTCGAAGTGCGAGATTATTCGCAATACAACTTTGTTACGCCCATCATGAAGCCAAACGCAATGGAACGCGAAGAGGTTCTCAAAGGCGTGTTGCGGAACTATGCTCGGTTCTATATGCGTAAAACGATAGAGTATTGGTTTGTGAAAGATCCCTTTAAGCGGAAATATCTCTTAGGCTGCTTAAAGGCTTTTGCTCAAACTACTCTCAACAAACGCTTCTACAACCTGAAGCGGGTGAAATATAAAGGACTACATACAGAAATCGAATTAGGTTTTGATGAGTCCAAAATTCTCACTCCTGAACAAATTGCTGAACGTAAGCAACAACATCCCGAATTAAAAGCAGATGTCGATTTCACCGGCAATATTTCCGCTTGTGGCGCACCTAACGACATTGAGGTTTCCGCTTGTGGCGCACCTAATGATCTTCCGGAATATCAAGATGAAGAACAAGATGTGCCCAGCATGAAAATTTAAAACCTCTAGGCGATCGCTCAACAGCTATTTAGCTAATCACAACAAGAGCGATCGTCTACTCTTTTGTCCATAGATCAATAAAATATTTATACAGCGTAGTAGAAGCCTGTGTTTAAGTAGAGCAGTGCAATTAAATATAATTGGTCTACCCCTTTGGTTAAGCTAGCTAATTGTAGCGTTTCCGACAAGATAACGCTGTAATTTGCCATTGCTAGGGGTTTCAAGATTATTTATATTTCGTAACATAGTTTGCTGCAATTACCGATTTACTTACACTAAAAATTGCCAGGTTTTATAGTTCTGATAAAACTACATTTGATCCTAAAGGCATAATCGCAGTAGCAAAATGAGTTCTTTGTGTCTCCGAGTTATACCATTCTTTTATCAGTACAAACTCAGTTTCTGGGTCATAAAATAATACAGCCAAGGATATCTGACCTTCCCAGCAATAACGCACATTTCCATCCTTAGAGAAATACACAGCACCTCTACCATGTGCAGAGAAACCATTCACAGCAGCTTTGGTTAGAGTATTCCAAGACACATATTTCATAATACAACCTCCGGGAGTTAGATTTTATTCCTTCCATCCCAGATATACGTGACAAAACACTATCCATCCGTATAAAAACTGATAATTTTTCCACTTTTTTATTGCCCATCAGAGATTGAAGTCATAGCCATTACAGCTTGCATCTCATCCTTGTCTCATAGAATCAATTTTTGGGTGAGGCATTTAGATACAATCAATTGGGTGTTTGGTAATGGGTAATTGGTAATGGGTAATTGGTAATGGGTAATTGGTAATCGGTAATCGGTAATTGGTGTTGGTAATTTCTCCTTGTCCCCTCATCCTCCTCATCCCCAATCCCCATTACCCCTTATCCCCAGAGGGGGCCCCGAGTTCCCCAATCCCCAGTCCCCAATCCCCAATCCCCAATCCCCATTACCCCTTATCCCCAGAGGGGGCCCCGAGTTCCCCAATCCCCAGTCCCCAACCCCTCTTCCTGTACCATGAGTAAATATCAATAACCTTTAATAAACAGCCTATGTCTTCGGCTCCGCTAACATTAAACTTGGTTGAAGGTTCTGTTTCTTTCAGCTTTTCCGCCCAAGCTGCACGGGAATTAAAAGCCGCTTTGGATGAATTAATGGTTCGTCTCAAAAATGTCGCGGCTAAAGCCACTCCAGGGGGCGGTAAAGTCACTCCCCAGCCTCCTGTAGAGTATCGTTACACTGGCGAGGTATTCTTAGAAATTTTTTGTAACCCTAATATTTGGCCTACTCCCTTCGCTGCTAAAGTCTTACTCACAGTCCGCGATGTCAGCATTCGTTTAACAACAGAAGCGGAACTGACTCGTGTGATTGAAGATGTTAATCAGTACTTGGAACAAGTTGGATGAAGAGTGCTGAGTGCTGAGTTAAAAGACTGCACACAAGGGGAGAGGCTAGCACCAAGGGAGTTTTCCCAGGAACAACTTGTGGGGCATTTATCAAGTGCGAGCATTACTGAGTACTATTGTTGCTACTCAAAACTCAGTAATGAGTATGGTCAAAACTCTGTCAGCTAATGTTTATTAATCTCTATCTTCCCTGAAAAATTACCGGAGCAGTTGAATGGGATAACTGCCCCGGTTAGGGAATGTACATACTATATTCAGGGCGACATCGGATGTAAACAAGGATAGATTCCCGATGCGATCGCTACTGGTAAAGTTGTATAAATTAGACTCTAATGCTTCGTCTTAATCAGAAATTAAAGATTCTGGATGGGAAATTTTCATTAAAAACAGAGATGATCCCAAAAATTTTTCACTTGAATTATTTGTTGTCAGGCTCAATATGCAACACCAAGTTCCTATCCAAAATCAGGAATTAATGTTTGATTAGTCGTTGTCCCATTCTTCACGACCAATCAAATCGCCAATGCGATCGCGTAACAAAAAGTCACATTTTTCTAATTCACATTCAACGCAAACCCACTCTCTCGCAGGGATGTATTGACAGAGTGTATATATTGGCTGTTGTCGGCTGACCATTCCCTTTTGCACCAGTCGGCGTGCTTCATCTTGAATTACATCTAAAGAGTAGTAACTGATAGAGGGCACCGTATTCACACTCATGATTTTTACTCACAAATTACACGTAGATAGTGTTCCCGATATTTACTTGGAACAAACATTACAAGGATTAGGCTTGTGGCTAAGGTTTTGTAGTTTGCTATACGGAACTAATTCCATTTTGACGCTACATACCCTCAAATTATCTAAAGAAATGTAAATAAAGTCAACATTTTCTGACATTTATGTTGAATGGGCTTCATATAAGAATATCAGGGTAGTCAACATCACCTGTTCAAGAAATTTTAGGTTTGCTATTTAAAAGGGTTTAAAGGCTTGCTGTTAAAGGTTTAAAGCTTAATTGGTTCATTAGGAATAGTACAGAAGAAGGACTTCTGCACCATAAAACCTGATCTAGCTTTGCGGCTATTTGTATATAAATAATAGCTAGGAATCTCTAGCAGCAGAGATTAAGGTATAAAGTGTTGCCTAATACAAGCGTATACCCTACACCAGAAAAGCTTGCAGCATCTCATCTGTTAATGATTTCTTAAAGAATTTCGCATTTACTGTGTTAACTGGGACACAAAATATAACAATAAAATTTGTCATTTAGTTTTCATGTTTGGTGTTGGTTATTTTTCCCCTAGCTTGAAAGTGCTGAGTGCTGAGTTTTGAGTACACATCCATTGAGACTTTCATGCAAAGCTGTTGAAATTTTTTTCATTGGGACTGTTTGCTCATCCTCCATTACCCACTACCCACATTGAAACAGACGTTATGTGGTTACGTCTGTAAACAGTTTGGCGAATTTCTTGGTATGAGATTGTTTGCGAAGTTACTTTGTTGTTTAAATTACTTATTCCGCAAAATCATCATCATAGTCGTCCGAATTGTTGTCATCCTCTCCTGACAATTTTTCGGATGGGCGGTCAGTTTTGAGTTGATTCAATAACGTCAGTACTCTTGTACCGCGTTCTAAAGAACGGTCTTCGATAAATATTACTTCTGGTGTACGACGCAACCTTACCCTAGCACCCAGTTCGCTGCGGACGTAACCTGTTGCTGACTTCAAGCCAGCCATTGTTTCTGCTTTAGCTTCTTCTGTGCCATAGATACTGACGTAAATTTTGGCGTGTTGTAAATCGCCAGAGACATCAACATCGGTAACACTTACCATTCCTGTACCCACACGGTCATCCTTAATCCCGTTAAGTAGCATTTGGCTAACTTCCCGTTTGATCAATTCAGCAACGCGGGAAACGCGGCGATTTGTAGCCATAAAAATTACGCCTCCTCACAGAGGTTGAACAACATCAATAAAAATATAAATGCAATTTTGGGAGGACAGTGCTTGACATTGACAATGCTGTGAGCAATTGTCTTTAGGGTAGCCTCCCTAGAACCCTTGTTTAAATTGTACTTAAGCCCAGCATTGCACGCAGGGTAAAAGTAATAAAGGCTAGCCCGCCAATAAAGAAACCTAAAAGAGCAATCAAAGTCACTGGACGTTTTAACAATGGAAACAAAGGCTCAAGCGTGTTCAAAAAAATACCTAAGATGAGCGAAATTAAGTAGCGGGGGTAGCGCAGGACGTTCTCCCAAAATCCATCAAACATTTATTTAGACTGCCTTGCTATCGACTATAAGTTTGTTTTCATCTGCTTGTTTAACCTAATTGTAATCGATAGCGTATGAAAATTAATAAATTCCGATAAAATATGATTCTCAGTTATATTAGTTAGATTTCGTAAATTTAAGTTCTAATGAAATGGTAAGTCAAATTCCCCAAGAAATTTGCCCGCGTCCGTTTTTGAAGTGGGCGGGTGGTAAAAGTCGGTTAATTCAGCAATATATCCCTTATTTACCAAAAAAATATAAGACTTACTATGAGCCATTTATTGGTGGTGGTGCAGTTTTTTTCTACTTAAAACCTCAGACGGCAGTTTTAACTGATATTAACGCAGAATTAATTACTACTTATCGTTGTGTTCGCGACAAAGTTGAGGAATTAATCTGCCTTTTAAAAGAGCATAAAAATCAACATAGTAGAGAATATTACTATACTGTAAGAAGTAATCCTCAAGGTACAGATTTAGAAAAAGCTGCTCGTTTGATTTATCTGAATAAAACTTGTTTTAATGGACTATATAGAGTTAACTCCAAAGGTCAGTTCAATGTACCTATAGGCAGATACAAAAATCCTAATATTTGTGATGAAGGTTTACTGAGAGCCGCCTCAGCAGCCTTGACACACACTGAAATTAAACAAGCAGATTTCGTGGAGGTGTTAAATTACGAGACCAAAAGCGGTGATTTTGTTTTCTGCGATCCGCCTTATTACCCGATAAGTAGTACTAGCTATTTTACAAGTTACAGTCGAAATTCTTTTGATAAAAAAGACCAAGAAAGGTTAAGAGATACTTGTGCTAAATTAGCCGAGCGCGGCGTTAAAGTTATGATTTGTAATTCCGATTGTGATTTTATCAGAAAACTCTATAAAGAAATTAATTTTAATATTTATCCTATAGAGGCAGCGCGTTCTATTAATTCTAATACAAAAAAAAGAGGGATGATTTATGAGGTATTAATGACCTCATATTAATTAAGCCAATTTAGCTTTATAACCAAAAAGTAATTTTATGATTTACTAGTAAATTAATTTAGCGGCTAATTAATTAACAATATTTATTTGCCCAAGCAATAAATCTATCTAAAGTGTAAACTGCTAATAAATTACGATTATATGTAACTTGTTGTCTCAACCAATTAATTGCACCTTCTCTCATCCCTTCACCACCAATAACTACTATAGTTGGTGCAGGATAAGATTCTTTGATATTCAAATTTAAATAAGGAAACTTTTCATCAACAGAACCACCACTTTCTTGCCATTTACACTCAATAATTAATCCTGATGGACTGGTTGACGCGCCTACAACAAAAAAGTCAACCTTTAAAGCAGTTTGATAAATTCCTGCGCCGATATAAACCTGCTTCGCATAACGCTTGGGTAATAAAGTAGCTGTGAGAAGAAACTCTGTGGACACATGATTTCCTACTTGGAAATAATTATGTCCATTCAAAATTGCTTCTACATTTCCTTCTAGAATATTGCCAGATTTATTTGCCCGTGCGCCTTGAGTCATAGCCATACCGAATTAGTCTGCCAAAGTTTCCTAAATTCTAGGATTTCATGGAAGTAGCCACTATTGGTATGTTACTTCATATGTATTTTCAATTTTGATATAGCAATCAGGTTATGAGCAATTTAATCTGACTAGGAAGCACGCTAGGCAGAGCATTTGGTAGTAAATAGCAGGTTAAGCAGTAGCTATCATCAGGGTTTGAACAAAAGATATAGTATTGCTTACCCAACAAAATGCTTGTGTTCGATGAAAGAATCAGTGTTTTAAATTGATCACCGGATTAATCGAGAAAAACTCAATTTTTTAGTACCTTTGTACCAAGATATTTTATTAATTGATGGTAAATGCAATAGAAGCAGCGACAATGATTAATTCCTATTAAAAATGAGGCGTACTTTCAGCAGTCTAATTCCTCAACTTGACTTTTGTGAGTAATTCTTCTTTAATGCGGTTGAGAATTGACGTTTCATCCAAAGTTGCCAAAATTTTACTAATTACTGCTTTTGGCCCATCAGGCCCCCATGTTGCGCCATTTGCTAAATAAGCTTTAGTAACTTGACCAATTCCGTAAGAAGAAACACCCGCTACCCCAGCTTGAGTTACTGCTACTGAAATATAAGGGCCGATAGCAGCACCAGCTGTAGCTGATGCAGAGATCCCCAGCAAAGTTTTTAATCCACTCAAACCTAAATTTGCCAATAGTTCGCTAGCGCCAATACCGCCCATACTCAGAGCAATTTTTTGCAGCAATTGCACAGCACCAGCTTCCGTCATCGGAATACCGTAGAGTTTCGATAAACCGACAATCAGCGAAATATCAATGACAATACTGCTGAGTATATCTACTACAGTAACCGGATTGAGAGCGATCGCTAATGCTTTTGTCATTACGGCTTTCCAAATTAGCGCATTGGCGTTCTGTTCCCGAATCATTAATTTACGCTGTACTAGTTGCTCGTTGACAACATCTGCATACAGCATCGTATTTAAAGCCACTAAAGCTTTACCTTCACGCTGCAAAATCTCTAAGATTTTTAACTTCAATTCGTCAACTTGAGCATTACCTGTACGCAACTGCACACCTCTGCTACCATCAGGGCGACGAACCGCTGTCTTGACTAATGGTGATGCTGCAGCCATAACAATTTCTAGAGGCGAGAGTAACTCTTTGACTCGCTCATCGCGAATTTTATGATAAATTGCCATCCGGTCTGCTTCTGGATATTGGTCTACTTTGTTAAACACCAAAATTATTGGTTTACCAGCTTCTCTTAGCTGCGAAAGGGCCTGGTGTTCTAACTTTGTCATATCCCCAGCAATCACAAACAAAATTAAATCTGCTTGTTTTGCTATCTGTTCAGCTAATACAGCGCGAGTTTCACCATCAATCTCATCTAATCCAGGCGTATCAATTAATTCCACCTGAGATTTACCAACGGCTGGTAAAGTGACTCTTAAAGCGCGTTCAGTTTCTCCGATTGCCTCCTCGTTAATACTCCAATTTACACGTTGTGCATCACGAGTCACGCCATGTAGGGGCCCTGTTTCAAATACACTTTGCCCGACTAAAGCATTGAGTAAAGAAGATTTACCACGCCCCACCATGCCAAAAGCAGCAATCTGCACCACCATGCGTTCCAATTTCCCCAGCATGGTATCTAAATCATTAATTTCCGCCTCTAAGCCCTGTTTTTCTTGGGGAGAGAGGTCAAGATTAGCTACCAAATTTTGTAACGCCGTTTGTGCCCTTTTATAGTTGAGTTCCGTTTGAATATCTTCAAAACTAAAAATGGCACTATCTAGTTCTTCCTCCCAGTTGGGTGAGTCGCTGTGATGAGGTTCGGGCAATATCGAAGTCATGTGAATTTTGAGATGTGAGATTTGGGATTTACCTCAGATCTGATCCTAGTTATTTTTAACCGTCTTTCACCATCCACACGAGAAAACTCAAAATAGTTTCAATCGGCGGTAGGGGATAATCTGTGAAATCAATTGTCACTGTTTGCCCTTCAAGCTTGAGAAATCGCCATTGGGTACCACTGCTGACAGTACCGTAAACTGCTGTCATAGATTGTCCTTTGGCTTCATTGAATTTTTGGGCAGCTACCATTTCTGCAATACATTGTCCCAGTCCGGATTTTAAATCTGATTTTTTCGCTTCAACGATGACAATTGCAGGTGCTTCCACTGTTAATTGTTCTGGAGAACGGCTGATTAAAAAATCACAGACACCGTTCAGCCCAATACTGGGATCAACGTTAAATTCTTCCCCAGAAAAGACGCTAATTGAGGAATTGAGGATGCGGCGTACTTCCAACAATATCGGATTAATAATTACTTCGGAACGGGCTTTTTCTGTATCGACGGCAATAGCCCAAGGTAAATCCTCTAAAATAGCTTGCAGTCTAAGGGAAGGATTTACAGATTCAATCGATTCGGGAAAAAAGCGCACTCCCTCTACAGTGTTCAGGTGAAAATCTTGTTTCACTTTTTCAATGGTAAATTGACTGTAGGGCATAAATACTCATTTTCTCAATTTACTGGATAGCCTGAGTTTATCTTCATTATTAAGCGATGAGGGCTGGGGGATTGAACATAAAATTTTTGTGATAAATACCCTGCTTTAAACCTTCCTGTGCCCAATACTCAACTCCTACAGAAAGGAGTGTCCGAAAAAGTAGTAAATTGAAAAATGCATCTAGTAGCGTTAGGAACTTGACTAAATCACCTGTGCGGAAAATCGTTATTGCCGGTAACTGGAAAATGTTCAAAACTCAGGCAGAGTCCGAAGAGTTTTTACGCGGATTTCTGCCTCACTTAGAGGACACACCCGAAGAACGCGAAGTCCTGCTGTGTCCTCCTTTCACTGACTTAAGTGCTTTATCAAAGTATTTACATGGTAGCCGTATCCAATTAGGCGCGCAAAATGTCCACTGGGAAGAAAATGGAGCCTACACTGGCGAAATTTCCGGCCCTATGTTGACAGAAATTGGCGTGCGCTTTGTAATTGTCGGTCATAGCGAAAGAAGACAATATTTTGGCGAAACAGACGCAACTGTTAATTTGCGGCTGAAAGCCGCTCAAAAGAGCGGTCTTACCCCCATTCTCTGTGTAGGCGAAACTAAAGAACAACGAGATGCTGGTCAAACAGAATCGTTGATTATCGGTCAGCTAGAGAAGGGCCTAGTCAATGTCGATCAAGATAATTTGGTGATAGCTTATGAACCAATTTGGGCAATTGGGACAGGCGACACTTGTGAAGTCACAGAAGCAAATCGGGTAATTGGCTTAATTCGTAGCCAGTTGACTAATGCGAATGTGTCGATTCAATATGGTGGCTCAGTCAAGCCCAATAATATTGATGAGATTATGGCTCAACCTGAAATCGATGGTGTTCTGGTAGGAGGCGCAAGCTTAGAACCGGAAAGTTTCGCCAGGATTGTGAACTACAACTAGTCTCCATTTTGTGGTTGTCAAGAGCCGCAGAGACGCGATTAATCGCGTCTGTACTCAAAAGTCAAATAGAATTTTGAATTTTGAATTATTTGTCTCTCTAGTCCCCAGTCCCCATTACCCCTTATCCCCAGAGGGGGCCCCGAGTTCCCCAATCCCCAATCCCCAATCCCTATTCCTCACCCCTAATTTGTCTATGTCAACTAACTTAATGATTCGGGGACGCTGTTTCCAATGGGGACAGCAGACTTATCTCATGGGTGTATTAAATGTAACTCCTGATAGCTTTAGTGATGGTGGTGAATTTAACTCTACTGCTACAGCTGTAGCACAAGCCCAAGCACTAGTAGCTGCTGGCGCTGATATTGTTGATGTCGGTGGTCAGTCTACGCGACCAGGAGCAGAGCAAATAACTGTTGCGGAAGAAATGGAGCGAGTGGTACCAATTGTCAAAGCCCTGCGTTCCGGAATGGATATACCGATTTCTGTAGATACAACTAGGGCAGATGTAGCTAAAGCATCTGTAGCTGCTGGCGCTGATATAATTAATGATATTTCTGGCGGCACTTTTGATTCAGAAATGTTGCCAACAGTAGCGAGTTTAGGCGTGCCTATTGTGTTGATGCACATCCGGGGAAACCCGCAGACGATGCAACAACAAACTGATTATCAAGATTTAATGGCAGAAATTTATAATTTTCTTGCAAAACAAATAGCTACTGCAATTGCTGTAGGCATTGACCAGCAGAAAATAATTATTGATCCTGGTATTGGCTTTGCTAAAAACTATGAGCAAAATTTAGAAATTTTTCGCCGCTTGCGGTCATTGAGAGTGCTTAATTGCCCTATTTTAGTAGGGCCTTCTCGTAAAAGTTTCATCGGTCGGATTCTCAATCAACCAGATCCCAAAGCACGAGTCTGGGGAACAGCTGCGGCTTGTTGTGCGGCTATCTTTAATGGCGCTGATATCCTCCGAGTTCACGATGTGAAAGAAATGCGTGATGTTTCATTTGTAGCCGATGCTTTGTTTCGGCAAACAACACAAGATTAGTGAATATGTTGTAAATAAATATACCGATTGACTAGAAAACTAGCGATCGCAAAACCACCTAAATTCTACGCCACATATCTAGGTATTCCCATTACCATTGGGTGTGCCATTACCTTCTATATTTGTACTCTCAGCAATCATCTCTTTCATCAAGTCGCCACTTTTGCCAGGATCTACAAACACAACTTTCGCGTTTTGACTTTCACCTAGCCTGTAACTAGCATTGATGTAATCTTGAGCCACAAGATAACGCAAAATTTCCTTACTTTCAGGATTGGTGCGTAAAGCTTCAGCAATTATTTGCATAGAAGTCATAGTTCCTTCTGCTTTCTTAATTGCGGCTTGGCGTTCTCCTTCAGCTTCGGAAATCAGCGCCCGTTTTTTGATTTCAGCTGCTCTTTCCTCTTCCATCGACTTCCGCACGCTTTCAGGCGGCGTAATGCGCTGAATATCTAAGCGGATAATCTCAACGCCCCAACCAGCTGTTGTATCATTCAACTGGTCTAAAATGGCTCTGTCCATCTCTGAGCGAGAGACATTGGTTTCTTCGACCGTATTCTGAGCGATAATTTCCCGGAGTGTGGTGTGAGCTAGCTGTACCAATGCGCCTTGGAGATCATCAATAGCGTAAAAGCTCTTTTCTATATCTTTAATGCGCCAGTAAAGGATAGCATCAACTTCGAGGTAGATATTATCTCTAGTAATGACATTCTGGGGCTTAATGTCTATATACTGCTCCCTGGTAGTATCTTCCATGACGATCTGATCTACCAGGGGAACAATAAAGTTCAGCCCTGGACTTAATTTACGATGATATCGCCCTAATCGCTCTACTAGAGCGACATTCCCTTGATTAATCAGTTTCGCAGATCCTAAGGCATAACCTATAAGCGCTAAGACTATAGCAATAATTGGCTCCATATCTGCTCCTAATTTAGCTTTTGGAGAAATTTTAGTTTAAAGGACATGGTACTATCTTGTCCTAAATCTAAGTCTAATGTTTTAAGTTTGTAATTTTCCGAACACGAGCCGCAACATTGCGATCGCAAGTCTCAACTCGTCTTGTGCAGATAGGACATTTTGCCTCAATGCAATCGCTATTAAAGCACCTTGATTACATACTGGCAAGGTCTAGGCTCCTCATGACAAAGGTTTTCAACTCCAGCATTGTATTGTTTGCTGAGTGTGGTTGCGATCGCATATTGACCAAGCCGATTTTATATTAAACAAACAAAACCCACGCAAGTGAGTTTAAATGCTGATGCTCTTGTTGGCTTCCATTTAATTACGAATTATGAATTACGAATTAGCAATTATTTGGTCAGCTGATCAACAACAAAACCTAACCAGGGTTTGATATTTCTAGGTAAATCAGAATTCAGGCGCAGGGGTAATTCTGGTGTCGAGAGAGATTGAGCGTAAGCAGGTGTGAGAAACGGTTGATAAATTTTCGCTTCTGGGGTTGACTGTTTGACAAACGCTAAGGTGACACCACGAACTAACTGACGCAGAGAATTGGTTTCGGAACCGCGCTTTTCTGGAAAAATGGTAGTGGCTGTACTAGCGCTATAGCTGGGATCGCTAATACTTAAGTGAGTTCCACCAATAGCGGTTAACAAATATTTGTTGCTTTGCAGTTGATTAAAAGGTGCTATTTGGTGTTTCAAGGACGGGGTTAGAGAATCTTCAGTGCTAGTTAAAATTAATACTGGATTATTAATTTTATTTAGACCTGTTTTACCAAACAGATTACCAACTACAGGGTTAAAAGCGATCGCACTTGTGACTCTTGGGTCTTTTAATTGTAGTTTCTTTTCTTTTAATGGCGCAGCCGCACACTGTAACCAATCCCCAGGTGATTCGTTGATAGAAAGAGAATTTTGACAGAATTGTCTGACTGCTTCTAAATCTACTTCTGGGCCTAACAAGGCTAAAGCCGTATAACCGCCCAAGGAATGACCGATAACAGTAACTTTATCAGTGTTAAATTTTCCTTGTAGCGTTCCTGATTGATTGTTGAGTTTGGCTAGTTCGTCCAGTAAAAAACTGATATCTTTGGGGCGATTAATAAATTCTGTAGCTGGTAGTATTTGGGCTAAATTTGTTGGCGTTGAGGTTTGATAAATAGAGTTATTTATCTTGCTATCTGGATGTTCAATCGCCGCTACAGTGAACCCGTAGGAAGCTAAATGACGCGCTAAGTAGCTCAAGAATTTGCGGTTTGCACCAAAACCAGGAGAAATTACAACTAATGGTGCTTGGGTGCTACCTTTACTCCAATAAATATCTACGGGAATGCTTCTTTGACGTTGCTTATCTTGTAGAGTAAGGGTTTGTTGTTGTACTGCTTCTTTACCAATAGCAGCGGGATCAAAGGTCGGTTGAAAAGTTGTAGTGTTTTTGACTAACAAATCTCTTTCTAGCAACGTACCTAAGGCTTGGCTTTGCAGGTAATTGCTGTTGAATTCTACGGCAATTTGAATGGCTTTAGTTGCATCTAATGTCACATTTTCTTCTGGGTAGGCTCGTAAAAACCCCAGCACACTCAAACCGTTAACTTGACGTAGAGAGAGGTTGAGTGCGGCTTGGAGACCTTCTACTGTACTACCTGGGATTGCAACTCCCAATGATGAAATTAACTGTTGACCTTGTGGCGATCGCACTAGGTCATCAAAAAACTTATCAGCCAAAGCTGGATCTACTTGTACGCGCCGATTCAATAATTCTTGAAATTGTGGAGTTAAGAAAGGGCGAAAAAGTTGGAGGTTTTCTGGAAGTTTTCCGGTTTTGGCAAATGCTTCAATATCGCCGATGGCGATCGCTTGCTGAAATGGCCCTAAGCGGATAGTGATTTTTTGGGCTGCTAAAGTTGAAGTCATCCCCGCACCCCAACTGAGTGCAATGGTGATGCTACATAGTAACCCTTGCACCCAAGATATTTTACGCTGTTGTTTGCTACGCCAAAAATGCATATTAGCCATTAATTATTTAGTTACAAAAAATTCATAACGCATAACTGTGACTCGACAATATACACTTTTGTTGCAGCCTGGGGACATAAATCCGCAAGCAGTGTCCCCAGTACTTAGATAAATCTAAAATCCAGAGAAGATAGTTCTAAGAATCCCGAAAACAGTACCTATAGGATTGAATATCACACCCAGGGTATCACCAGCCTGAGCTGTACCATTGCGGCTGACTACGACCACATCGTTATTGCGAAGTATAGGATTAGTTTGCTCGTTGATTCCTTTGGAGAAATCTACTTGTACTACACGTTTGGTTACAGTTCCATTGGGATTCAAGCGAATCAAATCTACAGCACCGCTTTTCGCTCTAGCATCGTTAAATCCACCAGCAGCTAGCAATGCTTGGTTTAATGAACTATTTGGCTTCAGGTCTACAGAGCCGGGTCTTTTAACTTCGCCTACTACACCAACTTGAATAACTGTGGGAGACAAAGTAGTAGTTGCTAATTGAGTCGCTTCTGCGGGGTTAATCTCAGTTGCTGTGGGGATAACAATTGTATCTCCATCTTGCACAATTACATCTTGGTTAACATCGCCACTCTGCAACAGTTGCCAAAGATTGATATCTATAGTTTGTTCTGTTCCAGTTCTGGTGGGGCGGCGGATTTTCAGATTGCGAATATCAGCTTGTGGTGTAATTCCCCCAGCTAGTTGAATTGACCGTGTGAGAGTTGGGAAACCAGTACCAGTAGCTCCACCATTTTGTCCTTCTGTACTACCTTGAGTAACAAGATAAGAACCAGGACGGTTAACTTCCCCAATTACTGCTACGGTGCGTGGTTTTGTAGGGTCGGCAGCAAAGTTAGCTGCAAACAAATTGCGTGCTTCTGCTACGTTAAAAGTAGTGGCAGTAGGTACAACGATGGTATCTCCATCTCTTAAGGTAATATCCTGCCCAATTGTGCCTGTTTGGATAAATTGTTTTAAATTCAGCGTTACTGTTTGCTCGCCAGTTCTGCCTACCTTGCGTCGCAACTGCACTTTAGTGACATCGGCTGCGAGTGTTACGCCTTCGGCTGTGGTCAGGGCTGCTAATACAGTTGGGTATTGTACACCGGGATTGTTTCCTGCGCCTCCCTGTAAGTTGAGAGTGTAAGCTCCTGGGCGTGTAACTTCCCCTGCTACGAAAATATTGATGGGGCGTGGTGATAGCAGGTTAACGGAAATTAGAGGACGTTTCAGATAGCGCGTGTATTTTTCGCTAATTAAATCAGCGGCCTGTTCGGTAGTTAGCCCGAGAACTGAGACACTGCCAATTAAGGGTAAGTTAATCGAGCCACCAGGGGGAACTTGGTATTCACCCGTATATTCTGGGACTTCAAATACGTTTACCCGTATCAGGTCGCCGCCGCCTAATAAATAATTAGTATCTATAACAGATGATACAGATGGCGCTGCAGGTGGTGTAGTTGGTGCTGTAGTAGGTGTTGTGAACTGAGCATTAGGTAATACTGGTCTTCTATTCGGTGATACCGGTTGTCCCTGAGCTTGACTGGCAGATGGCGCAGCAACATTAACAGCCGTTAACACAACCACACCCATAATTGACTGAGTGAGGATTTTAAGCAAACCTGTATTAAGCATATTTACCTAAGACTCTGAAACTACAATTGCTAAAATACTGTCTAAACATTTTAATCTTGACTATAGGGAATTACTCAAGTTCCGTCACATTCTTATTTTCTTATAAAAACTTGACCTTCCGGAGAAGTATTTGTTGCCGGAAATTGAACTTTCAGTAAAGCTAATTTAAAGTTTGGACAATTTAAATCTTAATTGATGGTAAATCTGGCAGTGATGTTACTGAAATATTTTTATAAATTTGCAAGTAAATATCAACTAAGTCTTGTTATTTACTTAATTATGCTGTGTTATTTGTAATTTGCCAGAAGTGTAACTTAGCTATTGCCTAACTTAATTCTCAGTATACTTAGCAGAAATTACCAATAGTAATCCTACACTTAATTGCATTAGTGAGACAAATTATGTTTATGTCGAATCTGTTGCATAAAAAACTCTTCAAGAGAGAGGCGCGACAAATTCATCGCCATAATTTGTCCTCCCATGAGACGGAGACTCGCTAAAAAATCATAGTAATTGTCTTGTTGTAGTGTGCCTTGCCAAGAACCATCAGCTTTAAACACTACATTAGGTAACCATCTCTCTAAAATGTCACCGTTACCGCCTATACCTTTAACTTCATATATGCTGGAGTCGCCTAATAGTTCATGGAAGGAACCAGTACAGATTAATTCCCCTTGAGCGAGAATGGCAACGCGATCGCATAATATTTCAACTTCACTAAGAATATGGCTGTTGAAGAAAATTGTCTTACCTGCGGCTTTGAGTTTTAAAATAATTTCCCGCATTTGGTAGCGACCTACAGGATCGAGACCAGACATCGGCTCATCTAGAAATATCACATTGGGATCGTTGATCAGTGCCTGAGCCATACCAACGCGTTGTAACATACCCTTGGAATAGCGACGCATCTGTTTTTTGCGTGCATCAGCCTGAGATAAACCGACTAATTCTAAGAGTTCGGGAATGCGTTGGCGTTGAATATGTTGGGGAATTTGGAATATTCCCGCCGCTAGCTGCAGAAATTCCCAGCCAGTGAGATAGTCATACAAATAGGGATTTTCTGGCAGGTAGCCAATATATTGCTTAACACTGCGATCGCCTAATGGTTTACCTAGTAATAATCCCCTGCCAGAGGTAGGGCGGATAATTCCTAGTAAAAGTTTTAACAGAGTGGTTTTCCCCGCACCATTGGGCCCTAGTAACCCAAAAGTTTCCCCTTGGTGAACAGTTAAAGAACAATTTTTGAGGGATGTAACTTTTTGATGCATCCAAAACCCAGTACGGTAGACTTTCCGCAACTCAGAAGTGAAGACTACGGGTGGTGCGTCAGGGGTATTTAGCTGAAAGTTAGGAGCGTCTACAACAGACTTCATCGCAGTTCCATAAACAATTACCAAATTTGCCAAAGTTATGCTGTAGGGCTATAACTTTGTTCACTATCAAGGGTACCCATTGGTTAGCAATAACTAACATGATTGTGAAAATTGTTGCCAATGAGGTACTTAACAGAGAGTTAACGGCAAAGCCTCTAGGACGCGATGACAGCCCAGCTAATTGGGGTATGGTAATCATTGGTGTCAACTTAAGCTAAAAGCGATATAGGGCGGGCGTTGTACAAATACCTCGCGCCCTCATCCCCTAACCCCTTCTCCCGCAGGAGAAGGGGAACTAAATCTCTGGCTCCCTTCTCCCTGTGGGAGAGGGGCTGGGGGTGAGGGCGAAACCTTGCACAAGAGAGGGTTTCACGTTAAGTTGACACCACTGCATGATAATTTCCCATACAAGCAAAATCCCACCCCCTGAACAGGAAGTGGGATGAGCTTTAGCATATTATGGTGATTGCTTTACAAAACCCCTTTGGAGCTGGGAATCATCCCAGCACGACGAGGGTCAATTTCTAATCCGATCCGCATTGCTCTAGCAAATGCTTTAAAAGTTGCTTCAATGATGTGATGGGAATTAATGCCATCTAACTGACGAATGTGCAATGTTAATTGGCTATGGTTAACCAGCGCCACGAAAAATTCCCTGACTAGTTGGGTGTCATAGGTTCCTACCCTCTGAGTAGGAATTTCTAAACCATAGCTGAGGTGGGGACGGCCAGAAAAGTCTAATGCTACTTGCACCAACGCTTCATCAAGTGGTGCAAGGAAATTACCAAAGCGGACAATACCTTTCCTGTCACCTAGCGCTTTACTCAAAGCCTGTCCTAGGGTAATACCCACATCTTCGTTAGTGTGGTGGTCATCAATTTCCCAATCTCCTTTAGCTTGGATATCCAAGTCAATCAGCCCGTGGGAGGCAATTTGATGCAGCATATGATCCAAAAAGGGAATCCCTGTAGCTGCCTTACAAATCCCTGTACCATCAAGGTTGACAGTAACTTGAACATCAGTTTCACCAGTTGTGCGATGAACAGAAGCAATCCGAGGGCTGGAATGAGATGGTTCGTGAGAGAAATTAATTTCGCGATCGCTAATTTGCATGGTTAGTGGGGATAGGGGACTGGGGATTGGGGAACTCGGGGCCCCCTCTGGGGATAAGGGGTAATGGGGATTGGGGATTGGGGAGATGAGGGGGATGAGGGGGATGAGGGGGATGAGGGAGATAAGGAAGAAATATCATTACCAATTACCCATTACCTATGCCCCATGCCCCATGCCCCATGCCCCATGCCCAATATCTACTACATCCCCATAATTTCATATCCTGCATCCACATATATGACTTGTCCTGTAATACCAGTGGACAAATCACTACACAAGAAAGCAGCTGTATTACCTACTTCTAGCTGGGTGACTGTGCGTCGTAGGGGAGCAACTTCTTCTACATGGTGAATCATATCTAAAATGCCGCCGACGGCGCTAGATGCCAAGGTGCGAATTGGCCCAGCGGAGATGGCATTAACGCGGATATTTTGTGGCCCCATTTCCGCCGCTAAATAACGTACACTAGCTTCCAACCCTGCCTTAGCAACTCCCATAATGTTATAGTTAGGAATCGCCCTAATGCTACCTAAATATGTGAGGGTGACGATACTTCCGCCTTCGGTCATTAAAGGTTTAGCTGCACCGCTCAACTGCACGAGGGAATAAGTACTAATTTGAAGTGCTGTGTTGAAGCCAGCGCGTGTTGTTTGGCTAAAATCTCCACTCAAATCGTCTTTATTAGCAAAAGCCAAGCAATGAACTAGGATGTCTAGCTTTCCCCATTTATCTCGAATGGTGTCAAAGGTAGATTGAATCTGTTCATCGTTTTGGACATCGCAAGGAAGAAATAAGCTGGGGTTAAGAGGTTCTACCAATTCCGCAACTTTTTTCTCCATTTTGCCTTTTTCATCAGGTAAGTAGGTAATACCTAAGTTAGCTCCAGCTTGGTGTAGTTGTTGGGCAATTCCCCAGGCAATTGAGCGGTTATTTGCAATACCTGTAACAAGGGCGTTTTTTCCAGTCAGATTCAGCATGAGAAATGGTGAGTGTAAACAATCATTAGGAGCATACTAGAATCTGAGGCTAGTTTATCTTTGTTTTACAGAGGATTTGTAAAAATGTTATTGGTAAGGGTTTTTACAAGAATAAAATTAAAGTTTATTCCTGAATAAATTCTCAAGAACTCTTGATTTTGTCTTTAAAAAAACATTGCTAATACAGCTAATGTAACTAGCTATTCAAGAAGTACTAGCTAAAAATATCAAAAATTATGTATCATAATAAACAAATAATTAGGAAACAATTATTTTGAGTATAGGAAAGTACAGAAAGGTTGACGGTGCTTTATTGATTTTTCAGGTGTATTCTTAGGTAATCAGTTTTTGTTTTTCCGGCATTGGGTAGGGGAAGGGAGATGATCGTGACACAAGATAAAGCCCTAGCAAATGTTTTTCGTCAGATGGCAACTGGAGCGTTTCCTCCAGTTGTAGAAACGTTTGAACGCAATAAAACGATCTTTTTTCCTGGCGATCCTGCTGAACGAGTTTATTTTCTTTTAAAAGGCGCTGTTAAGCTTTCCAGGGTGTATGAGGCAGGAGAAGAAATCACAGTAGCGCTGCTACGGGAAAATAGCGTTTTTGGTGTGTTGTCATTACTGACAGGAAACAAATCGGATAGGTTTTACCATGCCGTTGCATTTACCCCTGTAGAATTATTGTCAGCTCCTATTGAACAAGTAGAGCAGGCACTCAAGGAAAATCCAGAATTATCAATGTTAATGCTGCGAGGTCTTTCTTCGCGAATTTTACAAACAGAGATGATGATTGAAACCCTCGCGCACCGAGATATGGGTTCAAGGTTAGTGAGTTTTTTATTAATTCTCTGTCGAGATTTTGGTGTTCCTTGTGCAGATGGGATCACAATAGATCTGAAGCTATCTCATCAAGCGATCGCAGAAGCGATCGGTTCTACTCGTGTTACCGTCACCAGGTTACTCGGCGATTTACGTGAGAAAAAGATGATTTCTATTCACAAAAAGAAGATTACTGTGCATAAACCTGTTACTTTAAGTCGGCAATTTACTTAAAAGCAATTGGGGAAAGCAGAGGAGGCGAATGTTGTGTTTTTAGAAATCACACCACTATGGAGGTAAATCTAAAAATTGATGAAGTTCAGCAATTGCCAATCTCTGATTTCCCGCAGAAGATGTTTGAAAGTAGTAGGCTGTATCTGGAAGCATTTCGGTAGCTGAAGATGACCACTGGGTACATCCTCATTGCAGCAATTTTAATTCTAGGGGGCGTACTTGCCACCGTGGGCGATCGCATCGGCACACGAGTTGGCAAGGCGCGCCTTTCTTTGTTTAAATTACGTCCAAAAAATACGGCAGTCTTAGTAACGATTTTTACTGGTACTTTAATTTCAGCATCCACCCTCGCAATTTTATTTGCTGCTGATGAAGGATTACGCAAAGGGGTGTTTGAGTTAGAGGATATTCAAAAAGACCTCAGACAAAAACGCGAACAACTCAAAACTGCGGAAACCCAGAAAAGTCAAGTTGAAGGGGAACTAAATCAAGCGAGGAAAGAACAGTCCCAAGCCCAGCAAGACTTACAAGTGATCAATCAGTCCTTGCAGGCGGCGAATGCCAAACAACAGGTAACACAGGCTCAACTTAACCGCACTCTCAAGCAACAAGCACAAACCCAAAATCAGTTGCAACGCACTCAAAGCCAATTAGGCCAAGTCGTAGCACAATACCAAAAAGCAATCACAGAACTGCAAAGCGTTGAGGATGAGAAAAAGAGTCTGTTAGCGGAAATTGAGCAACGTAAAATAGAACGCCAAAGACTGTATGCTGAAGCCAAGAAAGCGATTGATGAAGCTAAAACAGCAATTGTCAAACGCGATCGCGAATTAGCCAACAGACAAGAAGCGATTGAACAACGGGATCAAAAAATTGCCCGCTTGGATAAACTCATTCAACAACGCAATCAAGAAGTTGCAGCCCGTGAACTAGTAATTGCTAAACGGGAATCTCGCCTAAAAGACTTAGAAAAGCAACAGAATTATCTAGAACAAGAAGTAGCCAGGCTGGAAAAATATTACCAGTCATATCGTGACCTGCGTTTAGGAAAATTGGCTTTAGTACGGGGTCAAGTTTTGGCGGCGGCTGTAGTTCAAGTAACTCAACCGACGGCGGCGCGTCAAGCAATTATTCAACTGCTCCAGGAAGCCAATCAGAATGCTATCCTCGAATTAGCTGAACCTGGAACAAATACCTTAAATAATGTAGAAATCCTGCATGTTACCCCAGATCGGATCGAGCAATTGATCAAGCAGATAAATGATGGTCGAGAATATGTCATCCGGATTTTCTCTGCTGGTAATTACGTCAGGGGAGAAAAGCAGATAGAATTCTTTGCTGATTCAGCGAGAAACCAACTGGTCTTTTCTGGAGGACAAGTACTAGCCAGTACTACAGCCGATCCCAAGACAATGACATCTTACCAACTTAGGCAAAGGCTGGATCTACTAATTTCTGCTTCGCAATTTCGCGCCCGAAATGCTGGCATTATTGAAAATGTTCAAATAGATGGCACTTTTCTGCGCTTTGTTTCCCAACTCAGGCAATCTGACCAAGCATTAGAGATTAAAGCGATCGCAGCTGAAGACACTTTCACAGCTGGGCCGCTGAGAGTCAAACTAGTGGCAGTAATCGGCGGCCAGGTTATTTTTAGTACGTAAAAAATTAACCAACTAGATATTAATCCGATTTAAGCTGATTTAAGCGGCTGATATATCTTGAACTTGTAGTTCAAAAATAGCCAGCAGTCTAAATGAGAGTGTGGTTACAGTTGAACTTTTAAATTTTAATTTGCTTATGAATCTCCGTGAATTCTCACCGACACAACCAGTCATTTTAGGCTTTGATCCCGGTCGAGATAAATGTGGATTAGCAGTGATCGGGCTAGATCGGCAACTACATTATCACCAAGTTGTACCAGCAAATGCCGCGATCGCTACCATTGAAACCCTGCGTCAAAAATACCCAATTTCCTTAATGGTAATGGGCGATCAAACTACAGCCAAGCAGTGGAAACAACGGCTGCAAAAAGAATTAGTAGAACCGTTAAATATTGTTTTGGTAGATGAACGCTATACCACCTTAGAAGCACGCGATCGCTATTGGCAAATGTATCCGCCTAAAGGACTGACAAAGCTATTACCGCAAGGTATGCGACAACCACCACGCCCAATAGATGACATTGTTGCCATTCTTTTAATTGAAAGATATCTTAATCGCCTAGCAGAATCAGTTAACAGTTAAAAATTGTCAGGAAACCATTACAGTTCGGCACGAATAGTAAAAGCATAGTCTCCTCCAGGCTCTAACTGATAATCTTGTTTCTCCAAGAAGCGACCTAAAGGTTCTTTAATTAAGGCGCGACCTTGAGAAGGCTTTACAGACAGTTCTCCCCGGCGAAAATGCCATTGGAACTGCCATTCATACTCACCCGCACTTACTTCGCCCTCAAGGAAGCCGTGTTGCCAAGATTGGCGGGTTATTTTGACATGGGCGATGGTTTCTGGCAGACGTTTAGCACTCACAATGCTGTATATCAAGTTAGGAATTAAAGTTAACCACGTAGGCTAATTCTTTTAATACCAAACATAGCGTAAATTCAGAAACTGACAAAGTGAGTATTGTAAATTGAGCCTATCGACTGAATTATCAGCTACATAAACTAACGATAGCCCAACGCCATAAAGAGTAGGCAATTTAATCATTCTTTGGTGACTTAAAACCTAGGTACTAGTAGATATATGGCCTTTTACTGCTAGCTAGAGTGCCTTCCTAAGAATCCTGTAAGCCAACAGCAATCCTTATATTTCTGATATTCTATGAGTGAAATCTACTCATGATTAGATGAGTCAGTACGACTAATTCCAGCTTGGAATATCTGTTGGGCGGTTACATTAAGATTCGGGAAAGTTGGTGATTGAATACGGTCTGTAGCCCTAAATTGACTAACTTGATATTCATCCTCAACTAAAAAGTAAATAGAAATCGTAGGTTGTTTAGGATTACCGATAAATTTACGAGCGCCAAGTGCAAGATAATCTACAATCCAATATTCAGGTATACCTATCTCCTCATATTTACCAACTTTTGTATGATAGTCATCACGCCAATTACTACTGACAACTTCAACTACTAAAGGTATGGATGCACCGTAAATTAAAGTCGATTCCTGCGCCCAAAGAGGTTCATGAGTAAGATTAGCTTGGTTTACTATTAGCACATCTGGTGAGTAAGCTGACTCATTTTCTGGAGGCTTAACTAAGGCTGTTTTAGGAATGATATAGGGAAGACCAGACTGATAGCATTGCACGCTTAGTATTATCGATAAAAATCCTGTAACCTCTTCATGTCCTCCTAAAGGCTGTGGCATATTAACTATTACTCCATCATGTAGTTCATAGCGTTCACTTTCAGGTTTCCACTCAGTAAATTCTGCAAAGGTTACTAAGTTACGTATGGTCTGAATCATTTTTTCAACTCAAACTTCTTGCTGTTATATAACTGTTATTTTATTGTGGAAATACATTTACATGAACTCCAAAAAATAAATTAACAACACATAGGGGCATGGCATCCCAAGATTTTTAGAAATTCCAATATCTTATCTACGCCATGCCCCTAAAATTTGGGTATGTTTTTAATTTTTGTCAGTCTTGAATTACATTAAACCTGTCTACACAGGCTGAGTTTTGTTAGCCGCGACATCAGTCTTGCGGCTCGAATAATTTTAAAATTTGAAGAAGAGAAGCATACAGCGATGCCTTGCCCTAAGGCATCGCGGATTTTAGATTCAATCTAAAATCCTAAATCGATTACCGATTTACTGCTGCTGCTTCCCGCGCTGCAGCTGCTTGGTCAGGATGGATACCTAAACGTGTCAGGTTGATCCGACCTTTGTTGTCAATTTCGCGCACTTTGACAATCACTTCATCGCCTACAGCTACTTCATCTTCAACTTTGCCAACGCGGTAGTCAGCTAGTTGGGAAATGTGAATCATGCCTTCTTTTCCAGGCAGAAATTCCACAAAAGCACCAATAGGTATAATGCGGGTAACTCGTCCCACATAGACATCACCTTCGTGCAATTTACGAGTCATGCCTTGGATGATATTTCTAGCTTTCTTCGCCTTACTTTCATCCACAGCAGAAATCGTGACGGTGCCATCGTCTTCGATGTCCACTTTTGCACCTGTTTCTTCAGTGATGCCTTTAATGGTCTTACCTCCAGGCCCAATCACCAGACCAATCATGTCAGGATCAATCTTGATGGTCAATAAACGTGGTGCATAGGGTGAGGTTTCTGTGCGTGGTGTGTCGATGGTTTGCAGCATTTTGTCTAAAATGTGCAAGCGGGCTGACTTAGCTTGATGGACTGCTTGGGCAATAATGTCCAATGACAGACCGGAAATTTTCATGTCCATTTGTAAGGCAGTAATTCCCGTATCCGTACCAGCGACTTTAAAGTCCATGTCGCCTAAAAAGTCTTCAATGCCCTGGATATCCGTGAGAACGCGGACTTCATCACCTTCTTTAATCAAACCCATCGCCGCACCACTGACGGGCTTGAGAATTGGTACACCAGCATCCATTAAGGCTAGAGTGGAACCACAGACTGAACCCATTGAGGTGGAACCGTTGGAAGATAGCACTTCCGATACCACGCGAATCACGTAGGGGAATTGTTCTTTGGGTGGTAGCACTGGTAACAGCGCTCTTTCGGCTAATGCCCCGTGACCGATTTCCCGCCGTCCTGGGGCGCGCATCGGCTTCGTTTCCCCAACTGAGAAGGGAGGGAAGTTGTAATGGTGTAAGTAGCGTTTAGATTGGTCTGTTTGCAAGTCATCGTTGAGGTTTTGGGCATCTCCGGGAGTACCAAGGGTACAGGCAGATAATACCTGGGTGAGTCCCCGATTAAACAAGCCGCTACCGTGAACGCGCTTAGGTAAAACATCGACTAAACAAGAAACCGGACGCACTTCATCGAGTTTGCGACCATCAACGCGGACGTTGTCTTCAATGATTTGACGGCGCATGAAGTGCTTGGTAATTTCCTTGAAGGTGTTACCTAGGGCTTTGCTATTGGCGGCTGTAGCAACGCGAACTGGGTCTTCTTCAGGGAGTTCTGCGATCGCATTGGCAATACTTTCCTTAACTACATCCAAAGCGGCATCGCGTTCTGGCTTAGTTAGTTCAAATTGCGCGAGAATTTTCTTAATCTCTTCACTGGCGCGATCGCTAATAAACTTGTCTAAAGTTTGATCTACTTCTGGGGGAGTTGCTTGCACAATTTCTAGACCTAGTTCTGCAACTAAATCTTGTTGTGCTTTGATTAAATCCCGCACAGCTTCGTAGCCAAAATCAATCGCCTCAATAATATCGCGCTCTGGTAACTGGTTGGCTCCCGCCTCGACCATGATTACTCCATCTGGTGAACCTGCTACTATCAGATCCAAGTCTCCAGCTTCAATTTCTGCGTAGGTTGGGTTAATGACAAAATCATCACCTACTAAGCCTACCCTCACTGCTGCCATTGGGCCATTAAAGGGAATTTGAGCAATTAGGGTAGCAATAGAAGCACCTGTAACAGCTAACACATCGGGCGGTACTTGCTCATCCATTGACAATGTCAAAGCGACTATTTGCAAGTCATCGCGCAACCATGAAGGGAACAGCGGACGCAGGGGACGGTCTATCAGACGGCTAGTAAGAATTGTTTTTTCTGGGGGACGACCTTCACGCCGCATGATCCCGCCGGGAATCCTACCCGCAGCATATAGTCTTTCTTCGTAATCTACTGTGAGGGGAAGAAAATCAATGCCTTCTCTGGCTTGCGATCGCGTAGCCGTCACCAAAACAGCTGTATCCCCTGATTGTATCAAAACCGACCCACCAGCCTGGGGAGCTAGTAGGCCAACCTTCAGTCGAATATCCCGTCCGTCAAAGGATATTGACTTATCAACTTCTGTCATTCAGTTTTTTTTCCTTCTATGCACGCTATTCTCTCTCTGTGGCAATCCTAACATTTCTGCCCTCTAGCTGGCTTCAGGTACATACAAAGATAAACAACTTTGTCAACATAAAGCACGATACATCATCAGTGCGTCTATCACTTGCCCATCAGCTAACTTAGCCGCTTGGGGAATGCGT
The DNA here is from genome assembly GCF_025677855.1 of Tolypothrix sp. PCC 7601. Classification (NCBI taxonomy): domain Bacteria; kingdom Bacillati; phylum Cyanobacteriota; class Cyanophyceae; order Nostocales; family Tolypothrichaceae; genus Tolypothrix; species Tolypothrix sp. PCC 7601. The sequence goes on along the minus strand of NZ_CP064879.1, from coordinate 3,507,430 downwards.
CCAATAATCTCAAATCCTAATGTCTGCCACAGGGTAATTGACGGTATATTAGTTTCAAAGACCAAATTAAACATTACTGCCTCGTAGCCTAGGCTAGTTGCGATCGCTAGCATCGCCTCTCCCATAAACCGCCCTATGCCCTGACCCCGCAATTGTGGTTGTACAATAAAACCAGCGTTGCAAATATGGCTACACCGGCCGGGAAAGTTTGGTTTTAGATAAAAAGCCCCTAATATATCTTTGGCTTTGTGTGTAGCACCCTGCTCAACAGCCCTAACAACAAAGGCATCCTGACTCAACCAATAAGCCGCAAATTCTGCCACAGAAAGGGGTTGCTTTTGAGGATAGGTTTTACCTTCAGTAATTACTAGATTTAATAATGCTCTCACTTCTTCCTGTTCTTGTGGATGCATATAATCTAGCTCTATGAACATGCCATTTTTTATAAATTGATGATGTGGCAATTGCATTATTATAAATTTTTATTTATCCTTAACTTTTCCTTGTTTATTATATTAAATCAAGGATAAATTAAATATGAAACGAGCAATTTTATAAATCTAGTATAGTGATGATGCCAGCAAAATTAATCTTAATTTGCGAGTTATAGATTAGTGAAACTTTTTAGTTTTATGGTAATACTCTCCCTAGATAAATCAAGCAAATGCTGCCAAATATGAAGATAGTAAATTTAGGATTGTTATTAAATAAATTCAACAAAATAGTGGTGCGGAAATCATGTATGACTATCTTCAAGTCATTAACGTAACGGATTATTAACAAATTTATTCTTGATTTAAGTAAAGCATATAAGTAGTGGAACGGTAGTTAGGAAATGGCAATTTTACACGGTATTTGGTTAAATAAACAGCAAAACAGTAGTTTATTTATTTGGGGAGAAACTTGGCGTTCTGCACAGGATAATGCTGATAGTAATGTTGGTTTTGATATTCCCTCCAATCCCTTGGCAATGGCTCCACAAGAGTTAAGCGAGTGGTTGCGTTCGCGAAATCTGACAATTCCTAATTTAAATCCAGAACCTCAGATGGCTGTTAGCACCGGCAGAAAACGTCAAAGTGCAACTGTTACGGAAGTAAAATTGCCCAGCGAATCCCAAATTATTGCTTTACCAACTCAAATATCAGCAGGTAGCATTTTTCCTCTACATTCTGCGGTTGTGGAAACGCCAACATCGTCTCAAGCACCAGATTCTCAGCAATATCTGCACCCTTGGCAAGTGGAGGGTTTTTGCTTAAACCCCAACGCCGCTATGAAATTTTTGGCTTCTCTGCCATTAAGTAGTATTAGCGGCAATGATGCCTTTTTAAGCGGAGATTTACGCTTTTGGTCGCAAGTAGCTAGATGGAGTTTAGATTTAATTTCTAGATGTAAATTTCTGCCTCATATTTCTAAAGAAACTGATAGTTTTGTTGCTAGTTGGCAAGTACTTTTAGATAGTGCTGTAGATGGCACAAGGTTAGAGAAATTTTCGCAGTTAATGCCCTTAGCTTGTCGGACATATCAAGAAAGTGCTGAGTTCCAAGTGCTGAGTGCTGAGTTAAGAGAACAAGACCCAGCACTCATGACTCAGTACCCATCACTGAATTTACCTTTACAGCCGCAAGAATTACTATTAGGATTTCTCAATAGTACGATTGATGCCCAAGTTAGAGAAATGATTGGTTCTCAACCCTTAGTGGAAAATAGGGTGATGGCATCTTTACCAGCTGGAGTGCGACAGTGGTTGCAAAGCTTAACGGGTGAATCGGCAAAAGTTAGTGCAGACGCAATGGGTGTGGATAGGCTACAAGCAGCAATGAACGCTTGGACGATGCCGCTACAATACCAATTAACTTATAAAAGTTTGTTTCGTACCTGCTTTGAATTGCGATCGCCTGAAGCTGGAGAATCAGAATGGAAATTGGTATATTATCTGCAAGCTGCCGACGATTCAGAATTTTTAGTAGATGCAGCAACGATTTGGCAGCATCCAGTTGAGCAATTAGTGTATCAAAATCGCACCATTGAACAACCCCAAGAAACATTCCTGCGCGGTTTGGGGTTAGCTTCGCGATTATATCCTGCGATCGCACCTAGTTTAGAAAGTGAATATCCGGATTCATTTAGCCTTAACCCCATCCAGGCTTATGAATTTATTAAGTCTGTAGCTTGGAGGTTAGAAGATAGCGGCTTAGGGGTAGTTTTACCACCCAGCTTGGCAAATCGTGAAGGATGGGCGAACCGTTTGGGTTTAAAAATTACCGCCGAAACACCCAATCAAAAGCAGGGACGCTTAGGATTACAAAGTTTGCTGAATTTTCAATGGAAATTGGCGATTGGTGGACAAACGATTTCTAAAGCGCAATTTGACAGGTTGGTAGCATTAAATAGCCCACTGGTAGAAATTAACGGCGAGTGGGTAGAGTTACGTCCCCAAGATATTAAAACTGCCCAAGCATTTTTTGCTTCTCGAAAAGAAAAAATGTCCCTCTCCTTAGAAGATGCTTTGCGGCTGGGTACAGGAGATACCCAAGCCATAGAAAAATTACCAGTCGTGAGTTTTGAAGCATCTGGTGCATTACAAGAATTAATTGGGGCCTTAACCAATAATCAGGCGATCGCACCTTTACCCACACCTGCTAACTTTAAAGGAGAGTTGCGACCTTATCAACAACGTGGTGCTGCTTGGCTAGCCTTCCTCGAACGCTGGGGTTTGGGTGCTTGTCTCGCGGACGACATGGGTTTAGGAAAATGTGTCGCACCTGATACATTGATCAATATTAATGGCAGCTTACTTACAGCTGAGGCAATTTGGACAAATTACGCTAGTGAAACAGAATTTGATGGCGAAGGATTTTGGACTGTTCCTACCAAGAAATTACTAGTTAATTCCATAGATAACCAAACAGGTAAGATTGTTCAAGCAGAAATTCAACATTTATATCGGCAGCAGGTACGGGAGAATTTACGAAAAGTCACCTTACAAGATGGCAGCAGTATTACTATTACATATCGTCACAAACTCTTGACTAATCAAGGTTGGACAAATGACTTAAAAGTAGGTGATTACGTTTGTGTCCCAGCCAAAATGCTATGGAATGGTCAAAAACAAGACCCAGATTTAGTTAAGTTTCTAGCTTGGCAAATTGCTGAAGGGCATGAGTTAACAGAAGTGGGAAGAGTTACTGTATCTCAAAAAGATATCAGAGTCCTCGAAAATCTACTCCAAATTTTTCACCGCCTAGGAAAGCGCTATAACCTCAAAATTAACAGCCCAAATGTCTGTACTTTTCCCAACAGAGTGTCGTGTCTTCGAGTTAACAGCCAAGCCTATCGACGATTTTTAGAAGGTAAAGGTTACGTTTGGGGCAAACTGTCAGCAGAAAAATCGATTCCGTCCTTTATTATGCAAGCAGATTCGGACAGTGTGCGGCTGTTTTTGCAGAACTATTTTGATGCTGAATCTGCTGTGGTGTTGAATATGGGTAGTATTGAAATTGCTACAGCCTCAGCTTTACTAATTCAACAGCTTTCCACACTGCTGCGACGCTTTGGCATTTGGTTGAGAATATCAACTAGACAGAAATGTGCTACCAATGGAACTCGTACTTTGCGTACCTATTATATTGGTGTGATTGGTGGAAATTCTGCCCGCAGATTCTTACAAGAAATTGGTTTTAGCAACACAGAAAAACAACAGAAATTAATAACAATTTGTCAACGCATTAGTAATACAAACGTTGAAGGTATCCCGGCTGCTCAACTAGTAGCCCAAACTGTTAGCAATACTGGGTTACCATTGCGCCATTTAGGAATGCACAACAATGTTTATATTAATGGCTCGCAACAGTTTTCTCGAGATAGTTTACAACAAGTCATCGCTGGGATGAATCGCGTTATCAGCGGAGAGTCTCAGCAGCAGTACCAGTCCCTAAAACCTTCCAAGTGGACAAATAGAACTCTGGAAGCATATTCTCGCATAGATGTACAACAGTTGAGCTTAACGCAGCAATCTTTACAAAGACTCCTCGATCAAGAAGTTTTTTACTGCAAAATTGAAAATATTGAAGATATCGATTATGAGGGTTGGGTTTATGACTTAGAAGTAAGGGAAAACCACAATTTTGTGGCTAACAATATTATTTGTCATAACACTATTCAATTCATCGCTTTTCTATTACACCTCAAAGAACAGGATGCATTAGAAAAACCGACTCTCTTAGTTTGTCCCACTTCTGTATTAGGGAACTGGGAACGAGAAGTTAAAAGATTTGCTCCCACACTCAAAATTTTACAATATCACGGTGATAAACGCCCCAAAGGTAAGGCGTTTACAGATGCGGTGAAAAAGTATAATTTAGTCGTCACCAGTTACTCACTAATTCACCGGGATTTAAAATCATTGCAGAGTGTGGAGTGGCAAGCCATAGTATTAGATGAAGCGCAGAATGTGAAAAATTCTGATGCCAAGCAATCCCAAGCAGTTCGGCAAATAGAAGCCGCATTTCGCATTGCTTTAACTGGTACGCCAGTAGAAAATAGATTGCAAGAACTTTGGTCTATTTTAGACTTTCTCAATCCTGGTTATTTGGGAAATAAGCAGTTCTTTCAACGCAGGTTTGCCATGCCAATTGAAAAGTATGGTGATTCTGCTTCATTAAATCAATTACGTTCCTTAGTACAACCGTTTATTCTGCGGCGACTGAAAACAGATCGTGATATTATTCAAGACTTGCCCGAAAAGCAAGAAATGACGGTATTTTGTGGGCTAACTCCCGAACAAGCGACGCTTTATCAAAAAGTGGTGGAAGAGTCTTTAGCAGAGATTGATACCGCCACAGGATTACAACGCCGAGGAATGATTTTAGCTTTATTAATTAAGCTCAAACAAGTCTGCAATCATCCAGCCCAATATTTAAAAGCAGCCAGCTTAGACAAATATCATTCCGGCAAACTTCAGCGCTTGGATGAAATGTTAGAAGAAGCTTTAGCAGAAGGCGATCGCGCTTTAATTTTCACCCAATTTGCCGAATGGGGTAAATTACTCAAACCCCATTTAGAAAAACAGCTAGGACGCGAAATATTTTTCTTGTACGGTAGTACTAGTAAAAAACAACGTGAGGAAATGATTGACCGTTTCCAACACGACCCCCAAGGGCCACCAATTATGATTCTCTCTTTAAAAGCTGGGGGTGTGGGGTTAAATTTAACCAGAGCAAATCACGTCTTTCACTTTGATAGATGGTGGAACCCCGCAGTTGAAAATCAAGCCACAGACCGAGTATTTCGGATTGGTCAAACTCGCAATGTGCAAGTACATAAATTTGTTTGTACAGGCACATTAGAAGAAAAAATTCACGACATGATTGAAAGTAAAAAACAACTTGCAGAACAAGTTGTAGGTGCAGGGGAAGATTGGCTAACTGAATTAGATACAGACCAACTCCGTAATTTACTATTACTGGATCGCAGTTCGGTAATTGAAGAAGATGCCGAATAATTTAGTAGTTACAACCAAATTATTCTGCACGTCATAATTCTCGATGTAGGGTGTGTTGTCGCATAGCGCAAAGCACCATTAAAAATTTCAGGTGCTACACCCTCCGCAATAACAAAAAATCTAAATTTATATTTAATAGATAATATCTTTATCTCTAGACTGTACGATTATGTCCAATCACTTTACCCACGGTTATGCTTTGTTAATTGGAGTTGGTAGCACAGCCGAACCAAAATGGTCATTACCCGTAACAGTCAAAGATGTGCAAGCAATAAAAACCGTGCTAACCGGTAAAGATTTGTGTGCCTATGATTCCGCAAATATTCGCTTATTGCAGAATGAGCAGACAACACGTAGTGCAATTATCGCTGGATTAACCTGGTTACAAGAAAAAGCAGCAAGCGATCGCAATGCCACAATAGTAGTTTATTACTCCGGTCATGGATGCTTTGACCTAGCAAGCCAGTGTTATTACTTACTACAACATGACTTCAATTCCTCAGATATTGCTAAAACCGCCCTATCTGCCTCAGACTTTACACAAGCCTTGCGTCAAATTCCAGCAAAGCGGTTGTGGGTAGTAATTGATAGCTGTCATGCAGAAGGTATGGCTACTTCCAAAGGCGAACTACCTGCAGATTTTATCGCCACAGCCTTACCCAAGGGTGTTATAGATGACTTGAAGCACGGAGAAGGAAGGGCAGTATTTACATCATCCAGGGGTAATCAGAGTTCTTACATCCGCCCTGATGCTACCATGAGCCTCTACACTTATCATCTCGTTGAGGCATTGCGGGGAGCGGCTAACAAGCCAGGAGACACCACAGTGATGCTCTCCAACCTCATCAATCATTTAGGAAAAACTGTGCCAGAAAGCGCTAGAACCCTGTGGAGACAAGAACAAACACCATTTTTTGATACAGCAATGGAAGATTTCCCAATAGCCATGTTGCGCGGCGGAAAAGGAGTAGCAAACTCAACCCCAGACTCGCCTAAAATCATGAGCGATCGCGAAGTCGTCACACCTGCACTCGCAAGAGCAAAACGAGCATTAGCTATTTTAGAAGAACAAGCCGCTTCCTATGGAATCAGGATTCCCGTAGATTTGCAGATTGAATTAGAAGAAAAACGCCGACAAGTAATTGAATTAGAATCCCGCCATCAAAGAACCGGATTAGATTAATTAAATTACACAGGTAGGGGCAAGGCAATTTAAGCTAAAAGCGATATAGGGCGGGTGTTGTACAAATACCTCGCGCCCTCATCCCCTAACCCCTTCTCCCCCAGGAGAAGGGGAAATAAATCTCTTGCTCCCTTCTCCCTGTGGGAGAGGGGCTGGGGGTGAGGGCGAAACCTCTTGCAACCAAGCGGGTTTCACGTTCAGTTGACACCACTGGGCATTGCCTTACCCTGAAAATTATATTGACTTCCAAGTGATTTACACCAACCTTCGCCTTCCTTTCACCAACTTCCCCCTTCCAGGGATGCCGTGAAAAACTTATACAATCAAATGAGATGAAAATCTTCCCTCACCTGGCTCTCAATTAAACTAAAAAGCTAATTCCATCAAGATTAATTGCATATTTTTTTATTATTGATACAACCCTATGGATGATCGAGAAGCACTACAGCGCACTCTCAACCGTGCCCGTCGCGCCCTCCAGATAATAGAAGAAGAAAAAGCTAGTTATGGCATTCGAGTTCCAGTAGATTTGCAAATCGAACTCGAAGAAAAACAAAAAGAAGTCGCTAGCCTAGAAGCGCGATTAAATCAGTTACAGGGAAACCGCACCGTAGCTGTACCTGATAACCTCCCCCGCTATAACGATGTATTTGTCGGACGCAAAGCAGGGGAATAATTTTTAATTCGTAATTCGTAATTCGTAATTAAAGCCTTTCCCCTTTGCCCTTTCCCAAAGAATCAAATTGTCAACTTGAAGATTAATCATGACTAACTACACCCTACAAGCAAGCCGTGAATGGTGGTCACAAAGATGGCTCGATTTATTAGATTCCTATCGCTTTAAAAAACGCTTAGAACGCGCCAGAAATTATTCCCGTCAAGGAAATGTCCTCAGCATTGAATTTAAAGGAGCCAAAGTATTAGCCAGGGTACAAGGTAGCGAAGCAGAACCTTATAAAGTTTCTCTTTCTTTAGACCCATTCAGCGATGAAGAATGGAGTTATGTAATTGAAACCATGTCCAAAAAGGCGATTTTTGCTGCTAAGTTATTAGCCGGAGAAATGCCCCAAAATATAGAAGAAGTCTTCACCGCCAATGGACTTTCTTTATTTCCCTTTACCCTATCAGATGTCCGCAGTAAATGTTCCTGTCCTGACAAAGCCAATCCTTGCAAACACGTAGGTGCAGTATATTATCAATTAGGCGATAGATTCAGCGAAGACCCATTTGTACTATTCAAATTACGCGGACGCACCAAAGAGCAAATTATCAGCGATTTACGCCAATTACGTAGCGCTAAAATAGATATTTCATCAACAGAAACATCTGATATTCAACAGCCAGTTACCAATAATCAAAATACAATTAAACTTGACTCATTCTGGCATTACAATGAACCGCTTGATTCTTCTTTAGTCGTCATTGCTCCCAGTGGTAGCGAAACTGTATTAGATGTATTAGGCCCCATTCCCCTAGCCAAAGAAGAAGAGAACATCGGTAATTTAACCTCTAGCGATGTCGTCATGAAATATTTGCAGACAGTTTACCAAGATGTTAGACAAAAGGCAGTTTTAGCCGCAATGAATGTAGGAGGGGCTTAATACAGCATTCTTCAATTTAGCTTTGAAAATGGGCATGGGGCATTGGGCATTGGGCATGGGAAAAAGAGATTTTTATACTTGGTGGTGAAATTTTTTCATTGGGACTGCCTCCTGCCTTATTTTCAAGTGAGGTAATCATGGAAAAACCCACGCCCAACCATGAAAATCTGCCTTTCCCATGATGGCACTTGCCTGTCCTGTTGGAGACGCTACCTGTAGCTTGCTTCCCCACAGGGGTACAAGTCGGGTAACCCGCCCACGGCACTGCCTCCCCAATGCCCCATGCCCCATTACTGATAAAATGCGGATAATGCGTTATACTTCGTTAACGCCCCTATAATAACCACAGGGGTAATTTTGGTTGGAAAGTTTTCACCTCAAAAACCGAAAAATAATTTTACATTCGGGGTTGTATTTATTACAGGTGGTTGAATGCTATAAATTGCAGAGTAATCTGGTCAAACCCACATGGAAGCCCAAACTAAAGTTATTTCGGTACAATTATCTGATGGTACAAATGTAAGAGTCGAAGCCACCCTCATTGGTGAGCGTAAATTGACTATCCCCACTCGACCTTTTAAAGAAGTCACCATTGCCATCGAATCTCTTAGTAGGGATATTGCAGAAGTTATCCAGAAAGTGAACCCCGATAAGGCTAGCGTAAAATTTGGTGTAGAAATTAGTCTAGAATCAGGTAAACTCTCACCTATATTAGTTAAAGGTACTTCTACAGCCAATCTGGAGATTACTTTAGAATGGGGACAAACTCCTATGGAAGAACTAAAAATTCCCAATTCCATAGTTAAGCAGGAATCTCCTCTCAATATGGGCGCTTAGACTAAGGGCTAAAAGTTTTATTTAATACTTAACACTCAGATTAGGGATTTCTACAGGTTGGTTAGTTTGATTGTTTTATTGTCCAAACTCTAATCGTGCCTTTTCCACTAAATCTGCTGTGATGACATTTTGCTTTGCTTGACGAGCTAGCTGCTCAATTCGCGCTTTTGCTGGTGTGCGGACAAAAAAAGGAATATTTTTGAGTTTTTCTTTTGCTTCTGCTGTCCACCCCAATGAATCTGAAAATTTTGGTTCACTCATAATTTAGTATCCTTTTTTCAGTAATACCAAGTATTGAAATAAATTTTGTACACCTTTCTTAATGACCTAAATTATGTCATGTGGCGGCAACAGCAAATCAAAATAAAATATAAAATACTCAGTAAATAACGAGTCTCTGGGAATTACCAAAGATTGAAAGGTTAGGTAGCAATATAGTTCAGTGAAAGATAATTTTAGGTTGTGTTGAGCGATAGCGAAACCCAACAAAGCCGCTTTGATGTTGGGTTACCCTACGGGAAAAGTAAAATTTTACTGGGCACGTAAATTTTCAGGAAAATTACTCAATATCCTTCCATATCTGCTTCAGAGGAATGCTTGTTACAAAATCTATTTAGAGACAGAGTATTACTGTTGAATTTGTTTGTTTTGAAAGAGTTGGTGAGAATAACCTCATCCTCCTAAATCGCGTAGCAATGCTTCTACCCTAGTTACACCATCAAAGTCATTCTTTCTTTGATATAAATCACGAGCTTTGTTGAGTAAGGTAGTGGCTTGTTTGCTTTGCCGTCTTTGCTTATACATTGAACCCATTAACTCATAGGTTTGGGCATTGTTGCGATCGATATTAATTGCTTGTTCGTATGCCCAGTTAGCTGCTTCGTAGTCTCCTAGACGAGCCTGAGTGACAGCTAATCCTAAATAAGCATTCAGATTGTTACGGTTTAATTGAATAGCGCGGCGATAAGCTTCTTTTGCTCCAGGAGTGTCGCCCATATTACCTTTGATGTAACCCACGGCGTAATAAAAATCGCCGTTATTGGGAGTAATAGCTAGGGCGCGACGATAAGCTCCTAGTGCTGCCTGAAAATTTCCTTGTTGAGCATATAAATAGCCAATTCCTGAATGAATTTTGGCATTTTTAGGTTCAAGGCTGGCTGCTTGTTGATAAACAGAGATTGCCCCATTATAATCACCAGCATCTACTAGCCTCCGCCCTTCTTCTAGCAATTGCTTAACTTCTGGATTTCTGGCTTGAGATAACAAAACTTGTGCTTGAGCCGCAGGAGATATAGGAACGACAAAACTTCCTAATAGCAGCAGACTTACTATAAATGATATCCGTTTGTACACAGTAAATTTCCTGATTTTATAGGGAACTTTTTTCTTGTACATTAAAACAGAAATATTTCTTTTTGAAAACTGTATTTATGCCATTTCATGAAATATTAATAATTTCACATAAATACTCCGGGTATCAATAAGATGAAACCGAGATTTTACGTAAATTTTGAGGATGAAGTATTTAAAAACAGGTATTTCTACATATATATTTAGGCGAGTAAGAGAATCCTGTGTTTAGAGAGGAGGTTAAAATTATACTTTGGCGATAAATTTAGGTATTTTAGAGAGTCCCAATTAAAAAAATATTTCATTGCTGTATAGATAGGGGAACAGGGCGCAGGGGAATCAATTTGAGATTTTATATTGCCGATTTTAGATTGAATCCAAAACTGATTGACGCTTATAGCTAAGACTGAGAGTAAACCAAATTTTTAGTTAAAAATCTTACCTCTTTTTGGGAAGACTGAGAAAATATTTATACCCTAAGCAACAGGCAAGCTAGGTATAAAACTATCCTCCAAGGATAGGTTTAGGTAACGAATTGTAGGCTTTAATTCATTATTCATAACTGATAATTTTCTGGGTGTTGATATTTCTCCCTATCGAGCCATTGCTAGTTAAGATATATCTCACCTGCAAAATGTTCCTGCATTCCTCATTGGCTACTCAAGACCATACTTGGTCAAAAATCAACTGAGACTATTTTTGAGGCAAAATTTATGATTTTAACCACAACTGATGTGATTCAAGGAGCTGTTATTCAGTCCTATTTAGGCATTGTTACAGCAGAAGTTGTGTATGGTAGCAACTTCTTAAGAGATTTTTTAGCTAGCATTCGCGATATTGTTGGCGGACGCACCGGTAGCTATGAACGTCTTTTTGAACAAGGTCAACGTAAAGCATTAGAGGAATTACAACAACGTGCAATGCGTTTAGGAGCAGATGCTGTGATTGGGATTGAAATTGATACTGGTACAATCAATGTCGATCAATCGGGTGTGCTGCTATTAATTACTGCCACAGGCACAGCTGTAAAGATTCGTTAGTTTAAGTTTCATCTCGAACAATGTAAAAAAAGATTCTCGAGATTCTAGATAAGTTCGAGAATCTGTACTTATTTATTTTTAGAAGCTAGATAAATATGATTTGGCAATTCTTTTTACTTTATAAAATTTTATAGTATATTCTTGATATTAATTATTTCAAAGACTTATTAATTTATTCAAAATAAATAGTCTTGATAAAGAAAACATTTAGCTTTATTTCTTATAGAAATTCTCTTTGATTTATTCCTACTAAAGATAGAGTACCTAACTCTTTCTGTTGATAGATAGAAAAATTATATTTAGCAATTTAATTTATAGACATCAAGTTTAAATATACCTGGAAAAGCTTTACTGAAGCATTAAGGGAGAAAATAGTCTATGTCATATGCAAATCGAGTAGGCGACCAAGTAATTCCACCTGAGCAAGTTGTAACTGGTAGGGTTGCTGATTATCACGATTTGGTGCGTTGGGGGCCAATTATCTCTGGTGTGTTAGTTGCCTTAGTTACACAATTGATTTTAAGTGCATTGTTTGGTGCGATCGGTGCTGGTAACGTTGCAGGTTCAGGCGCACCAAGAACTATTGCGCCTAATGTGGCGAGTAATGTGGGTCTTTGGTCAACTATCGGTTTGTTGATTTCTTTATTTACTGGTGGTTGGGTGACAACTCGCGCTTGTGGCCCAATGAACCGGAATACAGCGTTGCTTAATGGTGCAATTCTTTGGGCAACTACTTTAGCACTTAGTTCTTGGTTGTTAGCAAGTGGGGTATCAGGTGCTTTTGGTGTTGCAGCTTCTAATGCCGCAGCAGTTCTCAACCAAACCCAACAATCGATTACCAATGTGCCACAAAATGTTCCTAACGTAACTGCAGAACAAGCTCGTGATATTGCTGCGGCTACTTCCAGAGGCTTGTGGTGGTTTGTTTTTGGTTCTTTGTTAGGTTTATTAGCTTCGCTAATTGGCGCTGTTGCTGGTGCGCGCAAACCTAGGACTACTACTTACACCACTGAGGTTAGATAAGAAGGCTCGTAAATAATACTGGATTGATTGTTATAGCGCCTTTTTTAAGGTGCTTTTTGATGGTTAACTTTGATTTGCCATTTGTTGCTATCACGGTGAATGAAGCTTAACCATTAAATTTGTAGGGATGATTCTAAAGAATTTCCAGGACAGATCGTCTTTAGCGATCGCTCTAACTTTCTATAGGCCTAGCTATGGCACAATAAAGAACGGTAATAAGAAAAATATTGATAAGGTAATTTAGTGAGTCCTACTGCTCAAACCACAGCGAGTACGCGACGTGTGGTATTTCCGTTTACAGCTATTGTTGGTCAGGAAGAAATGAAACTGGCTCTGCTGCTGAACGTGATTGACCCCAAAATTGGTGGTGTGATGATTATGGGCGATCGCGGTACTGGTAAATCCACAACTATCCGGGCCCTGGCCGATCTGCTACCAGAAATCTCTGTTGTTGCTAATGACCCCTTCAACAGTGACCCCAGCGACCCCGACTTGATGAGCGATGAAGTTCGCCAAATGCTGGAACAAGGGGTAGAAATCCCCACAGTTCCTAAAAAAGTGCAGATGGTAGATTTACCTTTAGGCGCTACAGAAGACCGGGTTTGCGGTACCATCGACATCGAAAAAGCTTTGTCTGAAGGTGTAAAAGCCTTTGAACCAGGACTTTTAGCCAAAGCTAACCGGGGTATTCTCTATGTGGATGAAGTGAACTTGCTAGATGACCACCTAGTAGATGTATTGCTGGACTCTGCTGCTAGTGGTTGGAACACTGTAGAACGGGAAGGTATTTCTATCCGCCACCCCGCCAGATTTGTACTTGTCGGTTCTGGTAACCCTGAAGAAGGTGAACTGCGTCCTCAACTTCTCGATCGCTTTGGGATGCACGCAGAAATTCATACAGTGAAAGAACCAGCTTTGCGGGTGCAAATCGTAGAGCAAAGGTCAGAATTTGACCAAAATCCCCCAGGGTTTCTTGAGAAGTACCAATCCGAGCAAGAAGCACTACAACAGAAAATTGTCAATGCTCAAAACTTGTTACCCCAAGTTACCAGTGACTATGATTTGCGGGTGAAAATTTCGGAAATTTGTTCGGAACTCGATGTAGACGGCTTGCGAGGCGACATTGTAACCAACCGCGCCGCCAAAGCTTTAACCGCATTAGAAGGACGTACCGAAGTTACAGTTGATGACATCCGTCGTGTAATTACCTTATGTCTGCGTCATAGACTACGGAAAGACCCCTTAGAATCCATTGATTCTGGCTACAAAGTGGAAAAAGCTTTTGCGAGAGTGTTTGGTGTGGAACTTCCAGAAACTGATGCAGCACAAAAGAATGGTACTGGTCAAAAGTTAGGGGCTAGAGGTTAAAGTCAAAAGTCGTAGAGACGCGATTAATCGCGTCTGTACAAAAGTCAAAAGTCAAAAGGTTTGTATATTAAGGCTTTTGGCTATTTGAAATGGTTACTCTGTTGAGGCTGGATTGTACTAAAAGGGTGTCGCTAAATCAACATAGACACCGGATCAGCTTTCCGCAGAGTAGCCCGCTTGTGCGGGCCGTGAAGATTTAATTATGTAAGTCTAAGCTTACAACCTGTAATACCAAATCAAATAATATTTGCGACACATCAATAATATTCTAGAGGGCAGGGCAATGCCCGTGCCCCTACAGTCTGTCGCATTCTTTTTTCAAATTGGTATAACTATTTCTCACAACTCAGCACTCAGCACTCAGCACTTAAAACTCTACACTCAAAAGCTATGAGATTTTGGCATTTTTGGTTAAACAGCTTTATTGTATCCAGCCAATACAACCCACCCCGGTTTGTAGAGTTATTAATGTTAATGCTAGCGATCGCAATGCTAGGGATGGCGACTATTTTGCCAGAAAGTCCACCTTATTTAGTGCTGGGTTTGAGTTTGGTAGTTGGGGCATCGATTTCTATTTTAGTCAGAGAAGCGATCGCTCCCTCTCCTCAAAGCAAAATTACCCAATTCACAGCATTACTCTTGCTCTTAATTAGCCTCTATGGTTTTGCTGACTTGCTGCAAACATTTTGATTAGGTTGGCGAAATTAAACATAATTGGCTAAGGTTGTCATTCTTACAAAGTTCTGATCGGAGGAAACCTCCGCTCAGACTTTGCGCTTTGTCCTTAGTCATTTGTCATTTGGTGTTTGGGGTTGAGTATTCGGAATTAGACATTGCTTATTTCCCCTGGCTAATACAGCAAGAGGGAACATTGCTTGTTGAGTGCATAGTCTACTTACCGGAAACTAAATCGTTGGAAATCAACCAAACTAGGTTACGAAACGTCAATAGGTTTGAAACCCTTACAAATGACCAATGACAAATAACAGCCAACTATCTTTAATTTCACCGCTCTACTTAGCTTTAACTTCAAGAAAGCTAAAGAGACGCTAAAATCAATTCAGCCTTTGTATTGTAGCGGTTGTGTCCCACATCACGCAGAGTACGGTTCACTGCATAAATCCTGATTGTCAACGTCCTTATCCCCAACCTTGGGGAAACAAGTTTTGTAATAGCTGTGGCGCACCGCTACAGTTGTTAGATCGCTATGTGCCTATTCAGCCTTTAGGATCGGGAGGATTTGCCCAAATTTATACAGTTTGGGATGTTAAAACTCAAACAGAAAGGGTGCTGAAGGTATTAGTGGAAAATTCCGCTAAGGCGCTGGATTTGTTTAGACAAGAAGCTTCAGTTTTAATTAATTTACGGCATCCGGGAGTACCAAGAGTAGATGCTGATGGGTATTTCCTCATAAATTTGACTAGTCCCCAACAACACCAACTACCTTGTTTGGTGATGGAAAAAATTAATGGACAGACTTTAGAAGATATCCGCAAAAACTATCCTCAAGGCTGTCCAGAAGAGATGGTGCTGAACTGGTTTACGCAAGCTGTGGAAATTTTGCAAGAATTGCACAAACGCCAGATTATTCACCGGGACATCAAACCTTCTAATTTGATGCTACGCAACTCTTTGTCCAATTCACCTGTTAAAAATCAGCTGGTGTTAATTGATTTTGGCGGAGCAAAACAATTTAGAGATTCTCAGCCGCGTTATCAATCTAGTTCAACTCGCTTATTTTCTTCGGGTTACAGTCCCCCAGAACAAGTGAGTGGTGGTAATGTGGGGCCGAGTGCTGATTTTTATGCCTTGGGTAGAACGATGATTGAGTTACTCACAGGCAAGTATCCGCCAGAATTAGAAGATGTGCAAACTGGGACGTTGCAATGGCGAAATCGGGTGAATATTAACCCCAAATTTGCAGATTTGTTGGATGAGATGGTGCAAGAGGATGTGCGATCGCGTCCTACAAGTGCAAATATCATTAAAAAAAGATTGACGCAGCTTTCTTCTGTCTCACTACAAGAGCAGTTATCTTCTTTACTGCAAAATACTAATCAGCAAGTATCTACTAAACTGACTCTGTTCACTCAATCCCTAGAAAGAGTAGTAGGAAAATTTACTAAAGCTGTAAGTAAAACTACGCTTTTGATTATCAAGGCGATCGCGCAATTTTTGCTCGCCTGTATCATCACAATCTGGTCGATGATATTAACGGGAATGGGTGCAGCAGTAGGAGCGATCGCAGGTTTCTTTTTAGCCTACCGCACAGTTTTAGGCGATCGCGTGGCGCAATTTATCTTTCTGCAAGTACCTGGCTTATTTCCTGACAACCAAACTGTCTTAGCATCCGAAGTGTTGATTTTTGCCGCCGCAGGTTTAGGAACTGCATGGGGACTGACACTAGCTGGTGGTTTTGCCCAACGCAGGCGGTTTTTGGTGGTGTCGTTAAT
Source organism: Tolypothrix sp. PCC 7601 (assembly GCF_025677855.1). Taxonomy (NCBI): domain Bacteria; kingdom Bacillati; phylum Cyanobacteriota; class Cyanophyceae; order Nostocales; family Tolypothrichaceae; genus Tolypothrix; species Tolypothrix sp. PCC 7601. The sequence goes on along the minus strand of NZ_CP064879.1, from coordinate 3,491,075 downwards.
GGGTACAATCAGCTATGGTTTAGGCTGGCTAGCTTTGCAATTAACCATCCCCAAAAACAGCAATGAAGGCTTGGTAGTTTCAATTGTGTTTGCAATCTTCCTGCTCACATTGAGTTTAGGGCTTCGCAGTCATCGCATAGTCTACGCTGTCATTACATCTTTGGGAACTGCACTAATTTTTGCGGCTTTAATTCGCTTAGAGTTACTACCAACTATCTTCCAATTTTCCACCCCACCCCGATGGCCAGAATTATTACCACCAATGATTTATTTTGCGGTTGAGGGCATTTTTCTCAGTTTTTGGCTAGGTGTGAGTTATTACCTCATCGTCCCTGGGTTGCGCTTGTTAGGTTGGCGTTAGGGATTTTCAACTAAAAAATATCTTATCGCTATGTAAGAAAAAGGAGCAGAGGAAAAAAAATTCTGATTTCTTTTTCGCTCTCAAAATTGGATATTTATACCAAATCAAATAATGTTTGCGACACATCAATATATTCTAGAGGTCAAGGCAGTGCCCACCTGTGTCAACTTAACGTGAAACCCTTACCAAAACTCGATTTTGAATTCCTTTGCCTACCATCAAGATCCGCGTTACCCCACCCCAGTTTTGTCTAAAGCCAAAACGTCCCCTCCCCGCGCGCGGAGAGAAGTTGCGTGCGGTGAACCACTTGCGGTGGACGGGTTTCCCGGCATAAGCAAAGTGGTGAATCCAAAGGAGGGTTCCCCCCGTTGAGCAAACTTCGGGGGAGGGGATTGAGGGGAGGGGTAAAATGCTTGTGGGGTAAGCTTTTGAACTTAAGTTGACACTAATGGGCAGTGCCTTGCCCCTACAATCTGTCGCATTCTTTTTTCAAATTGGTATTATTTTTTAGAGTTCCCTGAATAGAGGATTATGTAGCAATACAGTTCAGTTAAGAAAATTAATTGACAAAAAAACCAAAAAACTAGTTACTCAACAAAAAACTCGACAATAATTTTGGAGGGGGTTTGGGGGACGCAACCGTCACCCAATCGGGGGTTTGGGGGAGAATCCCCCAATTGAGCTAGCTTTTACACAACTGACAAATCAATAAAATTTTGCCTTGATATTAAACGTCTGCCGTAGGTTCTAATAACTGAACCGTAGCTGATGGCGCTGCTACTTTAACTGACTGTTTTTTGCTAAAAGTCAGCCCAGCTTCACCTTTATCAATGAAAATTGTGTCTCCAGGAATAAAGGTATTTTCCAGTAGCTTGGTAGCAATGGGGTTTTCGACTTCACGCCTAATTGCCCGTTTTAGGGGACGTGCGCCATAAACTGGGTCATAGCCTGTTTCTACGAGGTAGTCACAAGCCGCTGCGGAGATATCAAAAGAGATTTTTTGCTCTTTGAGAAGATTCTCGACGCGTTTGAGTTGAATGCGGATGATATGACGCATTTCTGAACGGCTGAGGGTGTGGAAGATAATAATGTCATCCACACGGTTAATAAATTCGGGGCGGAAGTGCGATCGCAAAGCGTCGGTTACCCGATTTTGCATCATTTCATACTTGGAGTCGTCACCAGAGACATCAAGAATATGTTCGCTACCGATGTTACTGGTCATGACGATTACAGTGTTGCGGAAATCCACTGTTCTGCCTTGAGAATCAGTAATTCTACCGTCATCTAAGACTTGCAACAAAATATTGAAGACATCGGGGTGGGCTTTTTCCACTTCATCCAGCAGCACCACCGAGTAAGGATGACGGCGCACGACTTCGGAAAGCTGACCGCCTTCTTCATAGCCTACATACCCTGGAGGCGCGCCAACTAAACGAGAAACCGAGTGTTTTTCCATATACTCGGACATATCCAAGCGTACCAAAGCATCATCAGAATCAAAGAGAAACTGTGCTAAAGCGCGGGCTAGTTCAGTTTTACCTACCCCTGTCGGCCCCATGAACAAAAATGAACCAATAGGACGACCGGGGTCTTTCATCCCTGCCCTAGCACTACGAATGGCGGCGGCGACGGCGGCGACGGCTTCATGTTGACCGATAACTCGTTCATGCAAATGGCTCTCTAATTGCAGTAATTTCTGCCTTTCCGATGCCATCAGGCGATTTACCGGAATTCCTGTCCATTTAGCGACGATTTCCGCAATATCTGCCTCTGTTACTTGTTCACGCAGCAGTGTAGAACCTGAGCTTTGGATTTTTAACAGTTGTGCTTCTTTAGCTTCGCGATCGCGCTGCAGTCCCTCTAATTTGCCATACTTCAATTGAGCAGCTTTGTTAAGGTCATAGTCACGTTCGGCTTGCTCAATTTGCACTCGCAAAGCGTCTTCTTCTTTCTTTAAAGCACTAATCGCTTCTAATATCTGCTTTTCACCTTGCCATTGGTCATTAAATTTTTGCTGCTTGGCAGTCAAAGTGGTAATTTCTTGCTCAATACGCTGCAAACGTTCTTTGGTTTGAGCCGTACCTTTGTCTTCCCCAGCTAACGACAGCTTTTCCATTTCTAGCTGCATTAAGCGCCGATCAATTGTTTCCAGTTCTGCGGGTTTGGAGGTAATCTCCATTTTCAGCTGGGCTGCGGCTTCATCTACTAAGTCAATGGCTTTATCTGGTAAAAAGCGATCGGAAATGTAACGCGCTGACAATGTAGCTGCAGCTACGAGTGCGGAATCGGAAATTTTGACGTTGTGATGAACTTCGTAACGTTCTTTTAGCCCCCGCAGAATCGAAATGGTATTTTCAACGCTGGGCTGATCGACAAATACCTGCTGGAAGCGGCGTTCTAAAGCTGCGTCTTTCTCAATATGTTTGCGGAACTCATCTAAGGTTGTTGCCCCAATACAGCGTAATTCGCCTCGCGCCAGCATCGGTTTGAGCAAATTACCCGCATCCATTGCCCCTTGCTGGCTAGAACCTGCACCAACAACGGTATGCAGTTCGTCAATAAACAGTACTATTTGACCGTTTGATTCTGTAACTTCCCGCAAAACTGCTTTTAAACGGTCTTCAAACTCACCACGGTATTTAGCTCCAGCAATTAAACTACCAATATCTAAAGAAATTAGCTGGCGGTTTTTCAACGATTCGGGAACGTCACCGTTTACCATGCGCTGTGCTAAAGCTTCTGCGATCGCAGTTTTACCTACCCCAGGTTCACCAATTAAAACGGGATTATTCTTACTCCGGCGCGATAATACCTGAATAACCCGGCGGATTTCATCATCACGCCCAATTACGGGGTCTAGCTTCCCTGCTTTTGCTTGTTCTGTTAAATCTCGGCCAAATTTTTGCAAGGCTTCGTAGCGCGACTCGGGATTTTGATCGGTAACTTTTTGGCTACCGCGCACAGTTTTAATTGCCGCCTCTAGCTTACTACTATCAACATTAAAGCGTTGGAGGAGCTTCCGCCCGACGCGATCGTCTTCAGCAAAAGCCAGCAGCATATGTTCTATAGAGATGAAGCCATCTTTCATCCGCACTCGACTTTCTTCGGCGCGATCGAGTAGAACATCTAAACTCCGTCCTAGATAAAGTTGATCGCTTTTCCCCACCTTGGGTTGACGTTTAGTAAAAGCTTCCAGTTGTTCTTGCAAGGCTACTGGATCAACCTCACCTCGAGCGAGAATACGTATTGCAATGCTAGTAGGTTCTTCTAGCAAGGCAATCATTAAATGCTCAACATCTAGTTGCTGTTGTTGATAAGCACGGACTATATCCTGAGATTTCACGATCGCTTCCCAGGCTTTATCAGTAAATTTATTAGGATCTGTAGGTTGCATCTTTAATAATTTTCAGGTTGAGATTTCAGAATTTTGCCGCCAGTGGAAGAGTTTCTTTTACGATGTGGCGCGATTTTAGTTTAGAAATTGCCGTTTGGGGAAGGATAAAGGCACAAAAAGCTCAAGATAGTTAGCTTAGTCGTGGTCATAGCCGAGAATTAAAACTGTGCTACTTCATATTTCATACTTCCTGCTTTGCTACTAGTTTCCCCCTAAGTAAATATCGAAACATCATTCTTATGTATCAGCTTGTATCTCTAGGTGCAATTTAAAGTTGCTAATTTATCAGCGATAGTGTGACTGACTTCTATACTGATGCTATCGCATACAGTGTAGGCTGTTCACCAACTTGATCTGCCAAGCTGAAAGATATTGGTGAGCTTGTAGCCGTCATGAAAATCGCATTTGTGAATTAATGCATTAGTATAATGCCATCTTAAGGTCAACTTGTTAGCAACTAAATATTTCAGTTCTGTTATCTAAAAATCTTTAAATAAAAAGCGCTGATTCTGGAATTTATTCTGATTCAGTGAATTAACTTAACTAGATAGTAATCAGGAATACAGATTTTTGTGCAAAGTCATCAAGGAAGCGATCGCCATACCTATTGATAGGAAATCCTTTTTTTGAAAATTGATTTTTAGCTTTCAGTATTGGCGATCGCTCAAATGTTTCAATACTGCTCGGTTAAGGATTTTAAACTCTTAATTTGGTTTGGGAAAAGGTTAAAGGGTAAGGGTTAAAGGTTTTTTCTTGCCCCTTTTTCCCTTCCCCTTTTCCCCTTAACCGACAAGTATTGTCAAATGTTTTACTTTGATAATTACTTAGTTACCAGTGTTTGTGATTCCTGCTTACCTTCAATTCCTAAAGTACCCAATTGAATCAGTTCCACCCGATAGCCGTCTGGGTCTTCCACAAAAGCAATTACTGTAGTACCGTGTTTCATTGGGCCTGGTTCTCTTACTACCTTACCGCCACGATTTCTAATTTCTTGGCAAGTAGCATTAATATCGCCCACACCAATGGCAATATGACCATAAGCATTACCTAATTCGTACTTTTCCACCCCCCAGTTGTAGGTTAGTTCTATGACTGTATTGTCACTTTCGTCACCATAGCCAACAAAAGCTAGAGTAAATTTTCCATCTGGATAATCTTTTCGCCGCAACAATTTCATTCCCAGGACATCAATGTAGAATTTCAAAGACTCTTCAAGATTGCCCACCCGTAGCATTGTATGAAGTAAGCGCATAATTACCTTTGCTTTGTGTTGGATTCAGCTATTGTTGTCTGCCAACATTGTACATACAACACCGTTTGACTTTCAGAGTCATACAATTTTGGATTTTAGATTTTGGATTTTGGATTGACTCCACAGATAAATCTGGGGGCTTGTACCATCAAGGAATTATTGGTTATGGCAAAAACCCAGTTTTTCAGTTTGTACTCCAATGGGGAAGCAAAGTAAATACAGCCTCTACATTGACAGGCTGGTATTGAGCAATCATTATCATCATGATAAGAACAAAAGCTTTGATAGTGACCAATGTAAAAAATCACTGATAAGATTTTATGTTTAACTGCTGGCGGCTTTATTTAGATTAACTCTACATTGTCAGCTTCTACATGAATGCGTAATACTGCAGAAATTTTATTTTCAGAATAATATTACTTTTTCCGATTCAACCAAGCAAACACGTCATCAACAGACAGCGTTAAATTCAAATCTGCCAACACTGGTAATATATCTTTTCCTGATAACAAATCTGGCAAAGAATTAGGTTGATAAACTAAAATGCAGCGTTCATTTGGGTCAATCAACCATCCTAGCTGACTGCCATTTCGTAAACAATGTAAAATATTGCCAGTTACTTTAGTTTGACTTTGAGTAGGGGAAAGAATTTCTATTAACCAAGCAGGTGCAAAATCAATACCAATGCTGATAATTTCTCCATTTTCATCAAGTGGTAGTTGATTGGTAGAGATAACAACTACATCAGGAACTACTGAACGATTACCAAAGGTACAGCGCAATTCAGGAAAGGCTTCATAGTCACTTTCCAACCCATCAATTACAGCTACTAAGCGTTTTTGCAATAAGCTGTGTTTACCTCCTCCCATAGGTTTCTGAATTGCTTCTCCGTTAATATATTCCCAAGCAGGTGACTCCTCAATATATGGAAGTTTTAAAAACTCCTCTATAGTCTTGCTTTCTGTAACTGTTCGTTGGTCAGTGGTTTGGTCAAGTAGTGGGGACATCGCGTTTACCTCTAGCAATCCCTTCCTGAATTGTGGCATACTCTTTACCTGCATGACTATCGTCGGCAGGGAAAAGTATTGATTTGTTTTTTATTTATTAAGATAAATGCTGTTTTACCCAACTCCGAAAAGCTTTAAGCGTTGCATTTCTACCTGCGGTTTTACTGTTTTCCAGATATTGGGGAATTACTGCAATCAAAGGCAAATGCGGAAAATTTAAACTTGACTGAGACTCTACATAATTTCCATTTTGTAAAAGATTAATTTTCAATATACCTTTTTCAAACCGCCACAGTTCTGGCACTTTTAAAGCTTGATAGATATTTGGATGAGTACGAGAAGTAATATCAATTTCTAAAGCTAAATCGGGTGGTGGATCAATTGTTAAATCTAGTCGCTTTTTGCCACGAATTAAAGCTTCGTTTTTAATATAAAAACATTGATCGGGTTCTATACCCTGAGCCATCAATTCATTTTTGAATGTGGTAGAGCCAAGACATCTAAATTCAATATCTAATTCTTCTAATAATCCTTTAATTAAATCACTGATAATTTCTTTATCGTCTTCATGTTCTGGCAATGGAGCCATAATTTCTAATATTCCCCTGTCATAAGCAATTCGCGCTGCACGATGTTCGCCCAACTCTTCAATAATTGTTTCTAATTCTTGCCAAGTAACATCTTGCAATAATACTCTTTGCCCTGGTGGAAGATGGATGCGCTTTAACTCCAATAACATCTTTCTAGCTCCTTGCAGTTCAAAGACTTCTACTCCAACTCATAAATTTTCTGACTACATAAACAGCGATAATCAGATTCTCTCAAATTGACTGGGAAAAATGCGATCGCAGATTAATTACGCCCCCGTGATACAGTATATTTGCAGGAAAAATAGAAGGCGATCGCTTTGTGTAAGAATCCCTGCTGAGTAGCGAGAGATTAGTCATTGACTCAAGAATTTGACTAAATTTACAGCCAGGGCGATCGCAATTGCACTATTTTTGAGTAACTTCAGTGAGGGCTTCATGGATAACCTCATCGCTAACACCGTGACGCTTCAAGCTAGCAATCAGTGCTGAGATAGTATCCCCCTCCAGTCGTTCCAGATCAACTCTTAGCCCTTGCCCAATATAGGCACGCACTAACGGCTGATAGCCAGAAAATCCCAGTAATGGCGCTATTCTTTTCAAATCTTCAATGACATCTTCGGGAATACGAATTGTGATTGTAGTCATTGGACGATTTTTATTGAGTCGCTTTTTCAGTGCTTCAGCTTTCATAATATTCTCGCTCCTTGCGTGTAGCTTTACGAGCTGAAATGATCCGAATTATGTCGTTTTCACGTTCAATGTAGACGACATACAGAAGATTCCATCGTCTGTCTAAGCCAATAACAGCATCTCTTTCTTCATCATTACGACTTGCATCAACAACTACTAAAAACGGATCGAAAAATGCCTCTGTGGCTTGCTGAAATGTCACGCCATCATGATTGCTGGGATTTATCCAAGCTTTTTCTTCGTTCCAAACGAAAGTGACACCATTAAGCACGAAATACACATCCATACCTCAAAGTTTAGGCAAAGTGTATTTACATTGTCAATACGTTTTATGAAACAGAGATATTTCTGTAAGGGCAATGTCTACGACGGGCTACGCCTACGCACTGTAAATCTCTGCTATGATATTGCGATCGCAATGTCACGAATAGTAATGATAATTGCCCTTTCAGTCCTCTTGATTTTGAACAGAATCCTGATATGAAATTTTCAGACTTGTATATTACTGGCGTGGGTTAGACTTCCTTCTTTTATTAGAATTTGCAGAATTATCAGAAACTTCAGCAGTTTTTAACTCAGATACGGTAGTTACTTGCTCATTAACTAATTGTGCTTGCCCATCTAGAACAAGTTTATCTGTTTGTATCTCTTCAATAACTTCTTCAGAAATAGCTGACTTCTCTGCTTGAGCCTCATCGAGAGTTTCTTCTTGACTAGCTAAGAGTCCTGCATACTTAATTCTTTCTAAGCCGACTTGAAATCCAATATAGTCGTCAATTGTTTTACTCATGTCAATATCAAGCTTGTAATCACGACGTAAATTCTGGATTGCGTTCTTGATTAGTTCAATTTCTTTGATTGACTCATTTTCTATATTACTCTCTAAAATGCTCCCCATATCATCAAGCAACCTAACACCATGCTCACGTCTTGCAGAAATAGGGTGAAGTGCAATAAAGTCTTTCTTTAAACGTTCTATTTTTTGCGATACTCTTTCATTTGTTAATCTCTGCTGGGCAATACGCTGCATAAAATTTAATTTTTTAAACAAGGTTTTGAAGTTATGTTCAAAAATTTGAAGTGCATCGAGTTCATTTTTGTTCAACCTATCTTTTTTCTTTGACCACTCATTCACTACACGAATAACATTTCTAGCAAAGCCAGCTTTACTAATTTCCAAGTCTTTTTCAGGAAAGTCTTTTAGAGTTTCTTCTATAGCATCAAGAATAGTTTGACCAGCAATCTTAGTTGATAATAAATCTTCATTTAGGAATACAAGTTCGTTTTCATCTACTTTAAGAAACTCTTGTAAATAAAGCTTTGTTGCGTGAATGCAAATTGGCAAAGGAATAATATCTTCTATTTCAAGATTTGCTGTTGCATTGTCAGCTACCAAGCAGAATTCTTCTTTAAGATCAGCAAGTTGAAGAATAAATTTTTCTTTAAGTAAAGGTCTTCTATGTTGACCTCCTCTACCTAATAATTGCTTTTTAGCATCATTACCACTCTGATCGCTGTCCAATAGGACAATAACTGCGATTTGCTCTACATGTCTTCCACAAGCTAGATAGACCATATAGGGAATTTGTGTAGCGCCTCCTGAATCAACAATCGTGATTTGGTTTAAATCTAAAGTTTCTAAACTAGATACACCATTAGCTCGAAGATGCGTTGCTGCTCCTGCAATAAGAATTTGATCGCCAATACCTTCAACCATCAAATTACAATTACCAATGAAAACTGTTTCACCGATATGAGGACCAATCGAAGACCTGAGAGGTTCATAACGATGTTGTGCAAAATCTTTGACTACCCTTGTTCCTTCATCCTCATTTCCCTTCTGTAAGACTCGAATACGCTCGGAATGGTTCTTATCAATTAAAAAAGGAGAGTGAGTTACGTAAACTACTTGAATTGGATGATTTAAATGTGAGCCAGGTTGTGGATTGGCGAAGAGATCAAATACTTTAAGTAAGTCTTGTTGAGCTTGACTAGACAGGTAAGCGTCTGGCTCATCCATCAACAATATTTCAGTTTTATTTGGATTGGGTTCATGAGATCGGTACTCTATGTAATAGCTGAGAAAATATCGTAATCCTTGACTTCGTTCATCAAATGAATATTCAGTTCCTGTCCTATCTGTTATTGTAAAAACTAAGTCATAGTCTCTTGCCATAACTTTTAGACTAAAGTTGCGATCTTGAATCCAATAGCTGGGAAAGTTTAAATTAATAGCTAATCGATGATTAATATCCTTAATGATTCCATTTGCATAACCTTGTAATCCATCTTTAATTGCCTTAGTCAAATCAATTAAAGAATTGATATCAACCTGGGCAATTTTACAGATTAGTTTGTAAGCTAAATTGAATTCTTTTTCTCTTCTTTCCTTCTCTTTTTCACTAAAAATTACTTCATCTAGCGCGGATATAATTGACTTGATTGATGTAGTTGCTTCACGATCAAGCTCTTCCCTATTTTCATTACCAAAAACGCGAATTTTAGTAATCAATTGTGGATTATTACTAAAAACATCCAGTTCATCTACTATTTTATTTCTTTGTTCTCGATCCAGAAGTTCAAATTTTCTACCACCCGAATAATTCTCTTGACCTAACTGAACTAATTTTTTAATGGGAACGCTTGAAGGAAGCGCGACATTAGACTCAACTCTAAACGTTATGGGAAGTAGTTTGTGTAACTCAATAACCTGTTTTTCATTAATTGGGTATGGTATGTATTCTCCTTTTTCAGTCAAATATATCGTTAAATTATCAACATTGTTGCGGAATATGAAAAATTTATCTAGACTAGAATTCCTATGAATCCCCGGAATAATTTTTCTTAATTCGTCCTGTTCAGGCTTAGAGAGTCCAGCCCATTCAGTACCAAAATCAGGATATTTTAATTCATTCTGTTTGACAGTGAAAAAAGGAGAATAACGACAGAAATCACTCCGTTCAATATTTTTGCCGGATATAGCCTTTTCAATAGCACTTAATAAATGAGACTTTCCAGATTCATTTGCACCAACAATTGTTGTAATTTTGGGTTCGATGCTAACTTCAATGTATGGGTAGAAAGTAGTGCCTATCAGTTCCCAAGGTTTAGGTTTTACTCTGTCATTATGCTTCCTCAGGAAGTCGTCATTAAATGATTTATAGAAGCGGATGAAGACTGTCTTGAGATGCATAGGGTAAAATATGATACTATAATTCTGCTATTTGCGTAGCTTTTTTATTTATAGCAGTAATTTGTGAGACATGTCATTACGCAGCCAAAAACAACTCAATAGATTCAGTCTGCTTCATCACGCATCGGATCAAATTTAAATAACAAAATAAAAAGCCCACTGATGTGGGCTTTCTAAATCAATTAAGTTATACCTTTACTTAGCGTTTCACCAACTTCTTCGACATCTTCCGCAGACGAATTGATTTAGGAGTAACTTCCACCAATTCATCAGGGCCAATGTATTCCAAAGCCCGTTCTAAACTCATGTCTATCGGTGCTTGCAGCTGCACTAGTTCATCACCACCAGCAGCCCGGTGGTTGGTCAACTGCTTGGTTTTACAAACATTCAGTTCTAAGTCTTGGGGACGATTGTGTTCTCCCACAATCATACCTCTGTAAACTTTAGTACCTGGTGTAATAAAGAATGCGCCTCTATCTTCCGCGTTCTTCATGGCGTAGAAGGTAGAAACACCTTCTTCAAAGGAGATTAAAACGCCTTTGTTACGAGCCTCAATATCGCCAGACAATGGACGGTAATCCAAGAAGCTGTGGTTCATGATGCCTTCACCACGAGTCATCCGCATGAATTCACCGCGGAAACCAATCAATCCCCGTGCAGGAATGACAAACTCTAGTTGAGTGCGATCGCCACTACCTGGTTGCATATCTTGCATTTCGCCTTTGCGTTGTCCCAGGCGTTCAATACAGCTACCCACCGCATCACCAGGAATATCTAACACCAGGAGTTCGTAAGGTTCACAAGGTTGACCGCTGACTTCGCGGTAAATTACCTGTGGCTGAGATACTTGAAACTCAAAGCCTTCGCGACGCATGGTTTCAATTAAGATACCCAGGTGAAGTTCACCACGACCGGAAACGAGGAATTTATCGGGAGAATCGGTTTCTTCAACCCGCAAAGCCACGTTGGTTTCCAATTCGCGGAACAGGCGATCGCGCACTTGGCGTGAAGTCACTAACTTTCCTTCTTGACCTGCAAAGGGCGAATCATTTACCCAGAAGGTCATTTGTAAGGTTGGTTCATCCACTTTAATCAGTGGTAAAGCTTGCGGTTCATTGGGATCTGTAATTGTTTCCCCAATGTAAGCATCAGCGAAACCAGCTACCGCCACAATATAACCTGCGGTAGCTTCTTCCATTTCCACCCGTTTCAAGCCTTCAAAGCCCATCAACTTGGTGATTTTTGACTTGACAATTGCGCCACTTTCTGTAATTAGAGCCGCTTGTTGTCCAGCCCGGATAGTGCCGTTGTGAATTCTGCCAATTACAATCCGTCCTAGGTATTCAGAATAATCTAGGGTTGTGACTTGCAATTGCAGGGGCTTGTTAACGTCGCCAACTGGTGGTGGAACGTGTTGCAGAATTGCATTAAACAGGGGTTGCATATCTACCGCTTCTGCTTCCATGCTTTCTTTGGCATAACCACCCATACCGGAGGCAAACAGATAGGTAAAGTCACACTGGTCTTCATCTGCCCCTAATTCCAAGAACAGATCCAAAACTTTATCAACAGCAATGTGGGGGTCAGCGTTAGTACGGTCAATTTTGTTGATGACAACGATGGGGCGCAGACCTTTTTCTAACGCTTTTTTAAGTACAAAGCGTGTTTGGGGCATTGGCCCTTCATTGGCATCGACAATTAAAAGACATCCGTCAACCATGCCCAGTACGCGTTCAACTTCACCACCGAAGTCAGCGTGTCCAGGAGTATCAACAATATTGATTAGCGTCTCTTTGTAGCGAACCGCTGTATTTTTAGAGAGGATTGTAATCCCCCGTTCTCGTTCCAAGGCATTGGAGTCCATGACGCAATCCGGAACGTCTTCCCCTTCGCGGAAAATGCCGGATTGTTTAAGGAGTGCATCAACCAGGGTGGTTTTGCCGTGGTCAACGTGGGCAATAATGGCGACGTTACGAATTGGGAGCGTCATAGAAGCTTTACTGTGAACTGTAGAGGGGATTGTTAGGTGTACATTTCGATGCGAGGATTCTAGTACCGCTGGGCGGAAATCAAAAGAAGCCACTGCTTGCAGCAATTGGCATTCAAAAGTCAAAAGGGGCCAGTGCGTTGCTTTGATTCCAAAGTTTTAGCAACTGGCGTTCAAAATTCAAAAAGCTTATAGCATAGGCTTTTCGCGGGTTTTGAATGGTTGCTTTAGTTGCGCCTTGCTGTACTAGGCTGTTTTAACAGAATTGAGGATGAAGTTCAAATTCTGTAAAGAACCTTTAACAATTCTAGCGTAATCGTCACAATTGCGGCGACTTTTGCGATCGCAAATCTTGTCTACAGTAAGCACGCTAGAGTTTTTGTCAAAACAAGGGTAGGGCGAGCCAAAGGATCACTAAGTCCGGCGAGGAAGTTGGTTGACGAGATTTTATGAGTACTATAGTATTCAAGAATGACGCGTAAAATTATTGACTTATTTGCTGGTGCAGGTGGCTTAACTACAGGATTTCACATGGCGGGCTTTGAATCTCTATGTGCAATTGATATAGATGCAAAAGCCTTGGCGACCTATAAGCACAATTACCCAAACACGAAAATCATTCATCAAGATATACGCCAGGTTAATCCTTCAGACTTACGATTAGCTTTAGGTTTACAACCAGAAGAACTAACAGCATTAATTGGCGGCCCCCCATGTCAAGGATTCTCCAGAAATATTCCTGCTGGCGATCGCTATCTCAATGATTCTCGTAACCAGATGTATCAGACGTTTTTGGATTTTGTACAGGAGTTCAGACCCTTGTACGTTGTCATGGAGAATGTACCCGAAATTTTAAAGGCTTACAACGGCGTAATTAGTGAAGAAATCACAAAAAACCTGAAATCCTTGGGCTACAAAGTTGTATCTTCTGCTTTAAATGCTGCATATTATGGGGTACCCCAAACCAGATCCAGAGCTTTTTTTCTAGCTAGCTTAGATCACTCTCTTAATTTTCCCGAACCAACCCATTTTGGTGATATTAAGAGCGACTATAGGTCTAGAAAGTCTAGTAGACAACTTAATTTTTTACAAGCAAATATTTCTGAAATTGTGACAGTCAGAGATGCGATTGGAGACTTACCGCCCATAAATGCAGGACAAGTCTACGATGCTGAGATTTATCCTTCTGAGCCAAAAACGACGTACCAAGCAATGATGCGTAGTCAAAGCATGAAAATTGTGAATCATATTGCGCGTGCTTTGAGTCCAATTCAAATGTCGAGAGCACGTGTTCTGTGTGAAGGACAAGACGCTAGAGACTTACCTCCTGAGTTAGCGCCTAAAAAACACTATAGTGGTGCATATGGAAGGCTGTACTGGGATAAGCCAGCTAGAACTATTACAAGATGGGTCTTTCATCCAGGATCGGGTCGGTTTTTTCATCCTACTCAGGATCGGACAATTACAATCCGTGAAGCTGCAAGATTACACTCATATCCAGATAGTTTTCACTTTTTGGGAACATATACGGATATGGCTTCACAAATTGGTGAATCTGTACCCCCACTTCTAGGTAAAGCTATAGCTTCATCTATTCTTCAGGCTAACCTTCAATCATGTTGCTGATTAATTTGCTCTTGTAATGCGGAAAGAACTGTATTTACATATCGATCAAGTGTCAGACGATTTCTTTCTACGGTAATCCGAACGGCCTGCGAAGGAATAGTTCTAGCTCTAAAAAGTTGTTTTTGATTTTTGTACCAAACCAACTCTACTTTATCTGCAATTTTTCCTTGTAGTCCTACTCCTGCACCCTTAGTAATTCTATCCACTGTCCAAGACCAAGAAAACATCTTCGGATCTAGGGGATTGAGTGGAAATTCGCAATAAATATACTCATATCCCTGGATAGTTTTTAGTAATATACTTTCATAGCTATTGACAACATTCTGTGCCGTTTGGCTAGAAAGAATTTTTTCGTTCCAATGTTGAATTATGGCTGCGCCTAGTTCATCAGGTGAGGACTGCTCAGTCAGACCTGGAAAACCAAGTTGAATAGACTTCTTGATAATATCTGCTCGTTGAATAACAAACAAAAATACACTACCCAGCTTCAGACTATTTAGTTGAAGAGATTTCAGCGACCAACCAGTTTTAGTCACAATGTCAACAGCATCATAAAGAAGCTTACTACGTCCCAATGCCGGATCGGATAATGGAATATCTTTAACGTAATGAAAAATAGCTTCCCATGTATAATCTTCTATCGAACCAATAACTGGTGATGCGATTGTGGCAATAATAGCTTGCCTTAATCTTTCAACTTCATTGTCAATCAGCACTTAAAGATTCCTCTACAGCTTGCAAAAATTCACTCATAGTCATACCTAAAGCATGGGTAATATGACTGAGTACTCTCACAGATGGGCTTTTTAAACCTCGCTCTAGCTGGCTAATGTAAGTCCTGTGCAGACCTGTAACTTCTGCAAGATACTCCTGTGACCAACCTTTTTGTGTACGATGACGCTGTAGTTCTAGTCCTAAAATTTGATCTAGTTTGCTGGGTTGCATGATAGACAAAGATTAGTATCTTGAATACAAAAGTTCTACAGACTAAAGTATTCAAGCTATTTTATAGATAATGAGTACGATCGCTGTTTTAGAGGAAGTCTGTCTATGTTCTTCACAGACTTTAGCGCAGGCGATCGCCTAATTTTTCAGCTACAGTGCGATCAATATAAACTGTTTCAAATACAATGCTTTCCGAACGCTTTACAGCCGCCCTTGTCTACGCCACTGAACTGCACGCCAAACAAGTACGTAAAGGTTCTGGTGTTCCCTATATTGCCCATCTATTAGGCGTAGCCAGTATTGCTTTAGAATATGGTGCAAATGAAGATGAAGCCATAGCAGCGCTTTTACATGATGCTGTAGAAGACCAAGGTGGTGCAGCTACTAGGGAAGAAATTCGCCACCGTTTTGGAGATAATGTGACAGCAATTGTCGATGGCTGCACCGATGCGGATACTATTCCCAAACCGCCTTGGCGACAACGCAAAGAAGCATATATTGCTCATTTACCTACAGCATCGCCATCAGTTTTGCTGGTGTCAGCTGCTGATAAAATCTACAACGCTCAGTCTATTGTCAAAGATTACCGCATCTTAGGTGAATCACTTTGGCAACGGTTTCAAGGTGGTAAAGAAGGTACTCTTTGGTATTATCAAACCCTTGTGGATACTTTTAAGAATACTGGGCCTACGGCAATGGCTGAAGAATTAGCAAGAGTAGTGCTAGAGATGGTAGCTTTGGCATCTTAAAAAAAATGAAGGCTGAAGGATGAAGCAAGAAAATTTCCTACTTCATACTTCATTCTTCACAATTAGTTAACCAAAACTGTAACAGAGGTGACAGTCATTTTTTGCCTAGCGGAACATACTACTTACTGAACTATCTTCGTGAATCCGCCAGATGGTTTCACCGAGTACATTAGCCACTGAAAGCACTACCAGCTGTGGAAAGCGATCGCTTTCTGGAATGGGGATAGTATTGGTGATAATCACTTCCTCAAATACGCCACTAGACAACCGCTCAATCGCAGGTGGAGAGAACACAGCATGAGTTGCACAGGCATATACCTGACGCGCCCCTTCTTCTCGCAGCAACTTAGCCCCAGCTGCAATTGTGCCACCAGTGTCAATCATATCGTCTACCAACACTGCTGTTTTCCCCTTCACGTCACCGATGACGTTTAAAACTTCGGCAACATTATGAGCTTGGCGACGTTTATCAATAATCGCTAATGGAGCATCGTTTAGCTTTTTGGCAAATGCTCTTGCTCTTGCTACACCACCAACATCCGGGGAAACTACTACCAAATCATGCAGTTGTTTGCTGGCCAGGTAATCTATTAATACTGGCGAACCGTAAACATGATCGAATGGTATGTCGAAATACCCTTGGATTTGGGCTGAGTGTAAATCCATTGCCAGAACACGGTTGGCACCTGCTTGAGTGATCAGGTTGGCAACCAACTTTGCAGTGATGGACTCTCTTCCTGCAGTTTTCCGGTCAGCACGGGCATAGCCATAGTAAGGAATTACTGCTGTTACCTGCCGTGCAGAAGCACGACGACAGGCATCAATCATAATCATTAATTCCATTAAATGATCGTTAACCGGCTGACAACATGGCTGGATAAGATAGACATCACAACCCCGGATTGATTCCTGAATTTGAATATAAAGTTCGCCGTCCGCAAATCTTTTACGGATCATTGGGCCTAGATCCATACCTAGGTAACGAGCGACTTCAGTAGACAGTTGTAAATTGGCAGAGCCAGAAAAAAGCCGCAGGCGATGATTTTCAGTCAGTCCTGTTGCAACTGGCTGCACTTTGGATAAAGTTGCAGAACTGAGCACAGCAGATCCTCGATGTGCATTCATGGCAATCTTAACATCAGCAATTTAGCAAATTTAACCGAAATAGTGTAAAAAAATATCTGCAAAGTTAAATCATTGCTCCCAAAAATTATGATTTGCTAATTTTTAAATAACTTTAGTTAACAAACCATTGATAGCTTAACTGAATACCCTGTATATTAACTAGGCCCATTATTCGGATTTTTTGCTGTGTAGAATAAAAACACCAGCTTTCCGAGCATGGTTTAGGGGATCGCTGCTTATACGCAGCTATTTTTGTGCCTAAAATAAAGTTTTTACATTTCAGGGAAATGACAACGGGGTATTCTCTAGTCAAAGGCTGGTCAATTCTCAAGGAGCAGCAAGATATTCTATAATCCTATCTGCAAATTTATCAACTGGTAGAGTTGAGCATTTTTAAAATTTTAATTTTGGCAATATTTTCCACAAAGCTGATTCATCTATGGGTTGACGAAGCTGAATGCTGAGTGCTGCTATCTGCTTAACACTTAGGTACTGAGAACAAAGTGTCAAAATAAAGTTGAGCCAGCTTTCATCAGGCTGACTTTGCACCCAATAATACGCAAGTTCTAACCTTACCAGAAAGCGCAGATAACAACAATTACTTATTTTCTAATGCTAATCAGCCTAGAGAAAATTTTGCGGATGGGCAAACTTTGGTAAAAATGCACAAAGCACAGTCCGGCTATTATAAGTACCGACAAGGTAGGGTAGAATATCGCCGCAAGTAATTGTTGTCACTGCTTAGACCTAATCTTTGGTAGAGACTTTATTCTCAGTTGCCATAACACTTAAATTAATCAATTATGCAACCACCCATTACAGTTGGTACTGTCCTACAAAACCGTTACCGGATTATTCAAATTCTCGGACAAGGGGGATTTGGCAGAACCTATCTAGCGGAAGACCAGAGGCGTTTTAATGAACTGTGCGCCATTAAGGAATTGATTCCGACAACAACCGGAACTTCGGTTTGGGAGAAAACGCAAGAACTGTTCCACCGAGAAGCGGCAATTTTGTATCAAATTGAGCATCCGCAAGTACCGAAATTCCGAGAAAGGTTTGAAGAAGACCAGCGTTTATTTTTGGTAGAAGATTACGTTGCTGGCAAGACTTACCGCGCTATCCTGTCGGAACGTCAAGCTGTTAGTCAGACATTAACAGAAAAAGAAGTTTTACAGATGCTGCGCTCTTTGTTACCTGTGTTAGCGCATATTCATAGTCGGGGAATTATTCACCGGGATATATCACCAGAAAATATTATTTTACGTGATAGTGATGGTCAGCCAGTGTTAATTGACTTTGGGGTAGTTAAAGAATTAGCAACGCGATTGCAATCTCCCAATAGTACCGCACCAGTTACCACCGTGGGAAAATTAGGTTATTCTCCCAGTGAGCAAATGCAAACAGGTCAAGCTTACCCTAATAGTGATTTATATGCGCTTGCCGTCACAGCGATTGTTTTGCTAACTGGTAGAGAACCCTCAGAATTATTTGATGAAAATCAACTTACTTGGAATTGGCAACAATGGGCAAAAGTAAATCCCCAATTTGCTCAAGTTTTAAATCGGATGTTAAATTATCGGCCCAGCGATCGCTATCAAAGTGCGGCTGATGTTATCCAAGCATTACAATCTGTAGATCAAGCAAGTGTGACTAATCCTAACGTCACTAACACTAATGCTGTCTCCAATATGCAAACCATCGCAGTTGGAGGTCGTCCGCCTCAGCCAGCACCATCGCCTTCTCCCAACACACCTGCACCTGTAATTCCACCCAGCAATACTAGTTCTGTTTTAGATAATCCTTTAGCAATTGGGGCGATTGGCAGTGCTGTAGTCATCCTAGCAGGATTTGGTTCTTGGGCTTTAGTCAGTTCGATTCGCAGTCGCCCGACTACACAACCAGAAGCACCAGTACAAACTTTCCCTTCACCAGTTGTTTCTGGTGGTACAACATTAACACCCACCCCTACATCTACTAGTACTGAACCTGCTGTAATTAGCAAACGCCTCAATTTAGGAACCACAAATACAACTACAGTAGAAGATACTTTAGAGGAAAATCAAATAGTTCAGTATACTTTTTTTGGACGCAAAGGTGCAAAATTAACTACTGCTATTGCTCAAGGAACTGGTATTGTTTTATCAGTTTTAGATGCCAATAAACAACCAATTGATAATACTGCTAATCAAGTACAATCCTATGATGGTGTATTGTCTGTAAGCGGTAGATATACTATTCAACTAAATTTAGTTCCTGGTGTGGCTGAAAGTAATTATAGTCTCAATGTGGCATTACAAAGGTTAACTAGAGAAACACCCACACCTATAATTACTCCTACGCAAACGCCCATAGAAACTCCTACAGAAGCTCCTATAATCACTCCTACGCCAACTGTCACAGAAACCCCTACAGAAGCTCCTATAATTACTCCTACACCAACTGCCACAGAAACTCCTACAGAAAGTCCAACCTCTCAGGAAGAGCAAAATAACTTACCTAATGATAGAACCTTAAACCCAAACTCTAATCAATAAAAACTTTACTGATCAGGGTTAATTGGTAATGGTTAATTGGTAATAAGAAATTCTCAATTATGGTGAGGTTGTAATGATAATTGTGTGACTGCTGTATTTAGATGAAATTTGCAGTAAATAATACAAAAAGGTAAATGTCAAATATCAACGCACTACTAATTACTGGAACCGATACTGAGGCTGGCAAAACAGTTTTAACAACAGCATTAGCGGCTTATTTGCAAAAATATTTTCCTCAACGCAATTGGGGACTAATGAAACCAATTCAATCGGGAGAAGGCGATCGCGAATGGTATCAAAGGCTGTTTTCCCTTAAGCAAACGGCGGAAGAAATTACACCGTTGTACTTTCAAGCACCTTTAGCGCCTCCCATCGCCGCCGCTAAGGAAAATCGTCAAGTAGATTTAGCTGTAGTTTGGCAAGCTTTCTCTAAAGAGCGATCGCGTCGGGATTTTGTGTTGGTAGAATCTTTGGGGGGTTTAGGCTCACCGATTACAGATGAATTGACAGTGGCAGATTTAGCCGGAGATTGGCATTTACCCACTGTTCTGGTAGTTCCAGTCAGGTTAGGTGCGATCGCGCAAGCAGTGGCTAATGTGGCATTAGCTAGACAAGCAAAAATCAATCTTAAAGGGATTGTGCTCAATTGCGTACAACCCCGTTCTGATGCTGAGATAGCCGACTTAACGCCACCAGAGATGATTCAAACTCTCACCAATATCCCAGTTTTAGGCTGCTTACCTTATCTAGAAAACCTCACCGATTTAGATAAACTAGCTCAAGTAGCCTCAAATTTAAATTTAGAAACACTAAATCTTTGATAACGATACACTGGAAAAATACTCATCAGCTGTCGTAACTCTAACTTGCATTGTTGACTGCTGACGGTTAACTGTTAACAGTCAGCAATCAACGAACCTCATGAGTGATTGTGTAATTTAAAAGCGTAATAGGTATCATGGTTTCTACCTTCCCCAATCCTGGTGCTGTTGACTTATCTCATGTTCGGCTTTCGATCCGTGCATTACAAAATCAACTTGTAGAATGGCGACGGCGGCTACATCAAAAGCCAGAGTTAGGTTTTCAAGAAAAACTCACATCTGAGTTTATCTCCCAGAAGTTACAAGAGTGGGGAATTGAACATCAAACTGGTATTGCTCAAACTGGTATTGTTGCCATCATCAAAGGTAACAAACTTAGCAGTGGTAAAGTTTTGGCAATTCGCGCTGATATGGATGCTTTGCCAATTCAAGAACTGAATCAAGTACCTTATTGTTCGCAACATGATGGCGTAATGCACGCTTGTGGACATGATGGACATACTGCGATCGCACTGGGTACAGCTTACTATCTTCAGCAGCATCGCGATGATTTTGCTGGTACTGTCAAAATTATCTTTCAGCCAGCAGAAGAAGGGCCTGGGGGTGCAAAACCTATGGTGGAAGCCGGGGTACTAAAAAACCCTGATGTCGATGCCATTATTGGGTTACATCTGTGGAATAACTTACCCTTGGGGACAGTCGGTGTCCGGGCTGGGGCGTTAATGGCGGCTGTAGAATTATTCCAATGTACAATTTTAGGCAAAGGTGGACATGGGGCGATACCGCATCAAACTGTAGATTCTATTGTCGTCGCTGCTCAAATTGTCAACGCCTTGCAAACTATTGTGGCGCGGAATGTGAATCCTATTGATTCCGCAGTTGTGACTGTAGGCGCGCTTCATGCTGGTACAGCACACAATGTCATTGCTGACACAGCTAATATGAAAGGCACAGTCCGCTATTTTAACCCGGCTTTTCAAGGATATTTTCACCAGCGAATCGAGCAAATTATTGCGGGTGTATGTCAAAGTCATGGTGCAAGTTACGACTTAGAATATATCTCCCTTTATCCCCCAGTCATTAATGATGCTGGTATGGCAGAATTAGTGCGATCGGTAGCAGCAGAAGTGATAGAAACTCCTGTAGGAATTGTGCCAGAATGCCAAACTATGGGTGGTGAAGATATGTCATTTTTCTTGCAAGAAGTTCCAGGTTGCTATTTCTTTCTAGGTTCTGCTAATCCTGATAAAGATTTAGCCTATCCTCATCATCATCCCCGGTTTGATTTTGATGAAACTGCCTTACCAATGGGTGTGGAAATCTTTATTAGGTGCGTGGAGAAGTTTTTAAATTAGTTAGCTGGAATAGCATATTTAATAAAAGCGATCGCATTAGGCATCGCTTTTTTAATTACAATATAGTCAGGAATAAAAGTAATGAAGAGTGCAACCATCACGACAAAAGGACAAGTGAATATCCGCAAATAAATTAGGGATTACTCAATTTAAATATAGGTAGCAAGGTGGATTTTGTCACAGAAAGCTGAAAGACAAAAAAGCATTTAATTTTTTGGAGTTATAAATACGATGCCTAAGATATCCGTAATCTCAGAACATATTGAAATTAATCCTGGTGTGTGTGGTGGTAAACCGCGTATTGCTGGACACCGAATTAGAGTACAAGATATTGTGATTTTGCACGAAAAGATGGGGCTTTCTCCTGATGAGATTGTTTATCATTATCCTAGTATTACTTTAGCTGATGTCTATGCAGCTTTAGCTTATTACCACGATAATTTGGATGAGATTAGACAAGAAATCGCACAAGGAGAAGCTTTTATTAAAGAAGTAGAGGCTAACACCCCTTCGATTCTGCAACAGAAACTAAAGAATCGAAATGACAGATAAAATTCGCTTCCATTTAGACGAGAGTGTAAGTAATGCTATAGCAGAAGCTTTGCGTCGTCGTGGTATTGATGTGACGACTACACCAGAAACAGGATTAATAGCTGCATCAGATGTAGAACAAATTGCTTTTGCAAGTTCTCAGAATCGGGTAATTTTTACCCATGATGATGACTTTGTAGTGCTTCATCAAAGCGGCATGAGCCACTCAGGAATAACTTACTGTTCACAAAACCGTCGAGCCATTGGAGAAATATTGACAAGTTTGATTTTAATTTGGGAAGTTCTTCAGCCTGAAGATATGAAAAATCAACTTGAATTTCTCTAAAGAATGTAATGAATTTACATTTGAATCAAAGTACTAAGGTAACCCAGGCGATCGCATTTTTATCCACAACAGAAAAGCGATCGCACTTCCGAATTTGTTATTGTATCAACTGCTAATTTATGAAGATTTCAAGCATATTTTGACTCTTGAAAACCTCAGCACAAAGTCTATAATTTCAACGCGTAATCACTGATTCAATTAATCTTCTGCTTGCAACAACCAAAAGCCACTGTAAGTCATCCCGGAATCATCTGGTTGCACTAACAAAAAGTGTAGCCCTTGACTTAGCTGTTGACGCTGTTGATAAGTCTTAGCCGCCGCAGCCACTTCTGCATCTTCAAAGGTAGCCACAATCCATCTATCTGCTAAACCTGCTTCTAATACCAAACCATCGGGCGCACCCGCAATATAATTTAAAGATACTGGGCGTGCTTCGTGTAACCACCTTGCTAAACGCATCGATTGTCTTCCACCATAAATCACGACACCAGGAACTGGTGCTGT
The DNA here is from genome assembly GCF_025677855.1 of Tolypothrix sp. PCC 7601. Classification (NCBI taxonomy): domain Bacteria; kingdom Bacillati; phylum Cyanobacteriota; class Cyanophyceae; order Nostocales; family Tolypothrichaceae; genus Tolypothrix; species Tolypothrix sp. PCC 7601. Next base: position 3,468,059 of record NZ_CP064879.1, on the reverse strand, counting down.
GGAAGGTAAGCCGAGATTTAAGGGTTTAAGAAATTCTGGGAAATGGAGAATAGGAATTGGGCGATCGCTAAATGCAGTTTCTACATCACCAGCACTCAGTGTTGCAAAGCGCCATTGTTCTCCCCAAAGGTTTTCTGGTAAAGGTGCAGGTGGTGCTTTATCTATAGCTGTGGAATATTGCTTTTCCTGTAACCATTGTTTTAATGCGAAAGTGCGGCGGGTAGGTTCGACATTAATACCTAAATTACGTCCAGCCGCTTCAATTAAACTTAAAGACTGAGGGCGAAATACTTGGATTATATCTGGCAGTTTTTCACCAGATGCTAATTCAATTTGAGCTGTCAGCCAACTAGAATTTGCTTCTTTTTGGGGACAGGTAGCAACATACTCAAAGCTGCGATTCGCATCACAAATTAACAACTCCCAAAGCACTTGTCCTGTTGTATCTTGCTGTGGACTCCGATAAAAATCAGCTTGCCAAATGTTCATATTAAAAACCTAACTGCTAAGTGCACCAAGAAAGAAACCAGTATTTATTATCGATGTTAATCGGCACTTCAAATTAACAAACCTTGTGGTACAGACATCTAGCCCGCCTTCATAATTTAGCTTCAATACTAATTAGCTTATACCCATAATCATTTAATTATAATTTTTAATTACGAATTACGAATTACGAATTACGAATTAGAAATTATTACTCGATTTCCTCACAGCGAATTAATAGCCTTTCCATCGCCTCTGCTAGGGATATTAATTCTATCCAAGAGGAACCGCTAACTAAATTTTGCGCGTGCGCTAATCGGTTGCGTAGCTGTTCGGCGGATTTGAGAAAACGTTCTCCAGATCGCTTGGATTTTAGTTCAAGTTGCTGAAGCAGTTCTGGTTGATTTAAAACTAATTCTCGTTTATCACAAAATTGCAGATAATCTAGCAAATCTGTAGCTTCATTTCTCTCTTGACTTTCTCGCCATAGACGTTGTGCTACTTGTAAGCGTTCTGGTTTGAGAACTTTTTGCCAAGAATCTTGAGGATAGTAAAGCCGCACTAAACGCAACAAATTCATCTCTAACAGCGTTACTAAGCCAAATAGCAGCATTCGTGCGGGTGCTTTTTGTAAATCGCCACAAGTCACAATCCCCGTTACTTGATTGCAGTCAAGCACAAATAATCGGGGAGTTTGTTGGAGAATAGGTAGCAGCTTCATCAGTGGAGTAGAAATCGCAATCAGTTCTTTGGGATGAAACACTCGCTGATACTCACTACACTTACCAGCTTTGGCTTTCATCAAGCTGCTGCGTTCTACATAACCGCTGATACTGTCTCCTGACTCCACACCCACAACATCAAAATCCTTTGCTTGCATCCAATGCAGAACTTCAATGACATCAGCTTCAGCCGAAACGGCTTTGAGGGGTTCTGCAACATATTCAATAGTGATGTTGTTCTCAAACAAACTCCGCAAATCTTGAGAACGCGATTTAAGCTGTTTCATCTGCGTTTATTAATAAGTCATCCGCAGTATCAGTATTTCATGACAGCCTGCATCGTTTCAGTGCAAACTGTATCCTACTGCGGATAGCATTCTGCTGGTTAATTAAAATATTAGGCGATCGCGCTTCGATAAATAAAAAGCTGAGTACCATGTAGCATACCTTAGGCGTAAGCCGTAACACACGAAAAGCCTTAGCAAAGGTACGTTACCCGGAAGCGATCGCACTAGCAAAAACCAATGTTTTCCAAGGCTGAATTGCTAATTTTCTTTAAATTCAAGCTATTTCTTTTAAAGAAAGTATCATATTCTTGGCTAAGTTTGATTGTAAACTATTTTATTAACAGTTATAGCAACGCATTGCTAAAGCACTATCTTTCTGATTACTCTTGGAAATTTTCTTTAAGATAAATTATGAAATTTTCAGCAAAGCTAAATTTACCAAAAATTCTCAATTTAATCTCACTTGGTTTGTGTTTAAGTGCAGGCAGCGTATTAGCCCAAACATTAGCTCTCCCTAATAATTTAATTAATTTTAGCTCTGATGAGGGTAAAAAATTATTGCTTGAAAGCCAATCACGAGAAGATTTTTTTCCTCTTAGCAGTCAGTTTGTCACCCAAAATAACCAAGCCTATTGTGGTGTTGCAAGTATTGTCATGGTGTTGAATAGTATGGGGATTCCAGCACCAGAAGCGCCACAATATAAACCTTTTCGCGTGTTTACTCAAGATAACTTCTTTAGTAATGAAAAGACTAAAGCTGTGATTGCGCCTGAAGCAGTCTCACGCCAAGGTATGACTTTAGATCAACTGGGAGGATTATTAGGAAGTTACGGTTTGAAAGTAGAAGTTTACCATGCGGCTGATAGCAGTTTAGAAAATTTTCGGAAGATGGCAGCCGAGAATTTAAAACAATCAGGAAATTTTGTGATAGTTAACTATTTACGCAAAGAAATTGGACAGGAAAAAGGCGGTCATATTTCTCCTTTAGCTGCATATAATCAACAAACAGATAGATTTTTAATTATGGATGTTTCTCGTTATAAATATCCGCCTGTTTGGGTAAAAACGGCAGATTTATGGAAAGCGATGAACAGCGACGATAGAGCCTCAGGTAAAACACGCGGTTTTGTATTTGTCAGTAAAGGTTCTTAATTTCACACCAGCATGAAAGCTGATTTGGATAATTTTTGTGATTCAGAGGAGCCTATTCCGCGCATCCTACAGCAGTTTGATGGCTATGCTGCGGCAATCTTTTTCAGATGATGTGCTTTTTCATTGTCAGCCTTGGCGAACCTTCTCATTGAGGAGAGGATAAGCTTTTGTAAGGTTTCCCCCTGTTATGCGCTAATTCTTCAGTCAAAATTGACTGCTGCGAGAGTGAGAAACCCTACTTTTTGAAAAAGCCGCGGTTATGGGCAGTAAATTTTAGTAAAGTCAGTGCTTTTCACGTTTCAGGCATCTGGCCATGAACCAATACTGCTCGGTTAAGGATTTTCAACTCGGAATTTGGTTTGGGAAAAAGGTGAAAGGGTAAGGGTTAAAGGTTTTTTCTTGCCCCTTTTACCCTTCCCCTTTTCCCCTTAACCGACAAGTATTGGGCCATGAACCAAAGTGATTTTTCATCTAAAATTGGCATGGTCAACCTGTATCAGCCATATAGTTAGCGCTTTAGCACCTTACAAGCACTGTAGAGGCCAAGTGGTGAAGCAGCGAAGTCTTCTCTAAACTTATGGCAGAAAAGGCAGTTGCTATTTTGGGTAAGGTGCAGGCAATTGTAAAAGCTATATATGAACCTAATTTGATATTCTTAAAATTTAAATTAATGTGGTAAAGAATACTAAATATTTAATTAATCAACGTAAATTGAATGCATACGACTACAACGGCAGTAACAATGAATATATTATTCACAGATTTCCAGCGCCCGCTCAAATAATTTTAATTTTCACAAAGGCAATTATCAGATTTATGAGCAGTGAGTAAAGCTATAGTGTATTTAGCCATGCCGCAGTGACAGCAGTCCCAAAATAGTATATGAGACTTCTAAAAGTTAAAATCCTGATACAACAGACAATTTTTGTGCAAAATCCGAATGAGATTGCTGTAATGCGGTTAAGCTGAAATTCTCATGCCAAAGTATTTTAATAATTAGTTGAGACACGCACTCTAACTCGATGACAGGCAAATACGCAAGACATAATGCATTTCTGCGGCTAGTGTCTGGTAATGGAGCACCATTAAGGTCAGAATCCCGCTACTCGCTGCTCCCTAGTAAAGAGATGATAATTGGACGCGACCCTAGCTGCCAAATTGTCTTGGATGCCATGATGTACCGGATGGTATCTCGTCGTCATGCTGTGGTTCGTCCCCTCTCTTCATCTCCAGATAACAAGTTCAGCTGGCTAATTTGTGATTTGAATAGTGCCAATGGCACGTATTTAAACGGACAACGTTTACAAGGTTGTCAGGAATTACACTCAGGCGATCGCATTTCTCTGGGTACAGATGGCCCGCAGTTTGTGTTTGAGCATGAGCATATCTCCCAAGCGACAATTATGACCAGGCCGGCGACACCCCTACCCTCAGCTGGTGCTTTCTCTGGTCAATCAAAATCAGATTCGGTCAGTTTTACGCAACTGTTCCCCATTATTTCTACTGGTAAAGATTTAACTCGTAAAGCTTACCTAGTACCGGGAATTTTAACAGTTGTGTTTGTCGTACTCATGTTTGCTACGGTAGGTCAGCCACAAGCAAACCAAGTGATTGTAGCGAGTTATATAGCATTTGCTGCCTATTACTTTGTTTACCAGCTTTGCGGCAAACAGAAACCTTGGTGGGTACTTTTATCGGTGGCGTTGGGTACGGCGCTGATTTTGAAGAGTCCCTTTTTGGACTTATTTATTTTTGTCTTTCGGGGAATTTTGCCTGGTAGTTTACCCTCCGCCCAAGATTCGATTACCTTCACTGAATTACTGGTGCGAATGTTCTTTGGCGCTGGGTTAATGGAGGAATTACTGAAAGCAATACCTGTATTAGCAGCATTAATTATCGGTATTTTATTGCCCTCACCTTGGCGAGAACGCATCGGCATTTGGGAACCTTTAGATGGGATTCTCTTGGGTACTGCTTCGGCTGTGGGCTTCACCCTGTTAGAAACCCTTGGTCAATATGTGCCTGTGATTACTCAAAATGTGGCTCAACAGGCGGGAGTAGGAACTGGTCAATTAGTAGGGTTGCAGCTACTAATTCCGCGCATTTTAGGGTCTGTCGCTGGACACATGGCTTATAGTGGCTATTTAGGATATTTTATTGGCTTGGCTGTTCTGAAGCCGCGTCTGATTTGGCAAATTTTGCCCATTGGTTATGTGAGCGCTGCGGCACTCCATGCGTTGTGGAACGCTACTGGGTCGATTAATGCTTTGCTGTTGGTAATTGTCGGGGTGTTATCTTACGCCTTTTTGATGGCAGCAATTTTGAAAGCACGAGCGCTTTCACCAACGCGATCGCAAAATTTTGCCACCCGATTTCTGGGGCCTAAGTAAAAAATGGGGAATCGAGGTGCAGGGGAATAGGGAAGCAGAGGAGCAGAGAAGCAGAGGGAGCAGAGGAGAAATGAACAATCTCTTTTGACTCTTGACTAATATTCTCTGTCTTTTGGTAGATAGCACTGCTTTTGTAATCAGCCTATAGTTTTAATTATGTTGGGTAATTGTGCTTAAAAAATCTAAGCAAATAATTATAAGACCCGCAATACAAGTGTTGTCGAGTGCGGGCAAAGCTAAGAGTTGTCTGAACTGGCTCCCAATTATTGGGATATAAGACTACTAAATTTAGGATTCTGACTGAAAGCTATTTAATTCGTTCAGGGCATAGTAAGAAATCGCTAAACTAACCTTTGCTTGCTCGACTTCCGATAAACTTGTCCACTCACGATTACCCAGCTTAGTAATCATGGCTTTTGGGCATTGAGGTTCGCCACTACGCATGGCATAAGCATAAGGACGGGCTAAAACTAAGAGATCATCAGCGCCCCAACTTGGTAACATATCTTGAACGCATCGCACCAGTTGTTCGCCAATTGGCTGTTGGGAGGAAAACATCTCAGCAGCATTTTGGGCAATGGTATTCAGCCAACCTTGGGGTACTACCACAAAAGCTTCTTGCAAACTAGCCATCAAAATCTGTTTCAGATTATGGCTTTTTGAGGCTGAATCTACATGATGTGTAGACCAAAGATTATCAAGTTGACTGTAAAAATCTTGCGATCGCTTGTTAAGCTCATCTTCTTGCCATAAATCATCGCCGAGAAACTGTTGTTCTAATTCGTTAAAATAGGCTTCTGATTCTTGATCGGCAGGATTCCAAGGATAAGTTGCATCTGCTGGTTCTAGTAAAGTGGCTAGAAAATCTAATTCCACTTGAGATGGTGAAGAATTGAAAGTATTTGAATTGTTAATGTTGTTAATCATGTGACGCTCCCGATTGTTTATTTAGCGGTATTGACAGCTACAACTGTCGCGATCGCGTTTCCGCAAAAATAAATTGAAATTTGTCTAGAGTGAAAAAATCTTTTCAGGATGTTGTTAGGCTGTTACAGATTGCAATTGCAAATAGACTGATGCTGGTTGTCATTTGTTATTGGTAATTTGCCATTTATATAAAGAAATTACTAATTACTAATGAAGCTTTTGTTCAGCAACAGAGAGTAACTAGGCACATTCACTGATTAAGACTCTTCAATGAGAAACTCCCATATTTCACCTCTAGAACTACCAAACTTTAACTGCATTCCCGATGTCAAGAGGACTTCCTCCCGGAGGATTTGTTGCCAACCGTTAGCACTAAAAACCCAAGTAGTGCCGTAGGTGGATAAATCTTGCAAGTAATAACTTCTTACCGGAGTACTACCAGCCAAAGTATTGCGGCAGATAATTTCCGCATGGCGTTTAGAAACTGAAGGTTCTGGGATGATAATATCGTTGTCTTTGATGCGCCCAATGCGAGTGACTCCAGAACGTAACAACCAGGTTTTACCTCCTGGTGAAAGCGATCGCAAAAAAGCTGTGGGTACCGAGGCAATTATACTCGGAATTGTAGTATCTGGTAGCTCTGTAATTCCCTCATCAAAACTCTTAATCAGTTCGCCACAAAAATCTGGATGCTGATAGAGAACTGGTAAAGTCCATGCAGGTTGATTGAATTTATATAGTGTTAATAATTCCTGTCTAGCTTCTGCTACAGCCTCATCAATTGGCTTGCGCGATCGCAATGCTTCAGTAAAAGCTTGAATAAAACTGTGGCTTTCTCGATCAGCTATTTCATCACGCATTCCTAACACTGCTGGTACGCCATGACGAATCAGTACTTCTGCCAAACTACTAGAAGGTATAGCTTGATTATTTGCAGATGCAGGTTGTGCGCCCCAACAAGCATTGAAAACTGCTAATTTTACGCCATTTTTGGTCAATACTTGGGCTAATTCTATGCCATTTAACCTCATCCCCGGACGCAACAACAGTAACCCGCCATCTGGATCGGGGAAACCATGTCCGGCATAGAAAAAGACATTGTAAGCTTTTGTTTCCAACTCCTCAATCAACTCTTGGGGGGTGGGTTGCAGCAGGGTATGTACCATGCATGGCGCATAGCCTTGAGAATTGCTACCTAATGGCCCCGCTTTAGTGAGGGTTTGGGTTAAAATTTCTGCTTCTTTTTCCAAATCTAAATCTTGGTCTTCTCCTAAAACTAAGAGAATATTCAAAGCTTGATCGGTTCGCAAATAAGGCAGTGATTCAACTTCACTGGTTGTCCGGCTAAATACTATATCTTGAGAGAGCGACATCGCCGATTGACCAGGCTCGCGTTGCATAATCTCCCAAGGTAAAGCAATCAAATCTGGATCGCGAATTTCCAAACGCAGGCGCAAGCGTGTATGCAGTCCCATAGCCATACCCCGGCTGCGTTCTAAACTACCCAGAATGGGCCCATCAAATAACCAGCGCCACAAACTAATCCCCAAATATTGCATCAGACGACTACTGTAGCCAGCCGTTTGTCCGGAAGGGGATGAAATTAAATTTAATGGTAATGGAGCTATCTGTGGCAGTGCTGAACGTGAGGAAATATCTAAGGGAGTATGACCGGCAAACATTTCCTGCCATTCTTGCCAAACTTGAAAAAGTTCAGCCGGCCAGATACAGTCATGCAAAACATAGCCACTAGGATAAGGAGCCTTTACAACCCAAATGGCAAAGTTATCAGTGCCGGTGTTAGTTAAACGCGCGATCGCCAGGTTCAGGCATGGCAATGAATTCATTAAACTAAAAGGTAAAAACGAATTATTAATAACAATTTCTCAACGTAAAGATTGTAGGGCATGAGGCATTGGGTATTTGTTATTTCTCCCTATTCTCCTTTTCCCCTTATATACCTATTCCCTAACCCCTAGTCCCTAGTCCCTAGCCCCTACCTGTATTATTTCAGTTTTTATGAATTTATGGGGTGTGGGGCTAAGTTGGATTCTCATCTTTTGGCGGCGTAGTTGCTGGCGGTTGGTTGACTGGCGCGGCTGGTGCTGTGTCTTCGCAGGGATTAGTTTCGCCTGGTTGTAAGACAATGGCGCTAGACCGGAGTTTGGAGAGTTCAATGCGTAAGGTTTTCTTTGGTGGCTGGGATGCAACCGCGTCTTTTGGAGGAGTAGGTGTATCCGGATTAGGACATTCTTGAAGATTCACCAAAGAATCTTTACTAGCAGAATTAGGGATGGGTTTTTTATCAATAACTTGAAAATAAGTCCCTTTGGGAAACTTTTGTTTACTATTGACGATTTCACGATTGGTTTCAATTACCCAACCTTGTGCCAGATTCTCCACGTTGCGTACTGCTGTTGGTTCTGGAGTTGGTTGTACAGTGGTATCGGGATTAGATGCAACTGGCTGAGTCGGTAAGGGTAATCGCAATCGCATTAAGAAGTAGCCAAAGGTACCAGATGCCACAACCAAGATTAACGGCACAATCCACTGTAGAGGTAATTGAGCAATTTTGGCGCGTGGGTTGTCTGGAATTACTTGCGTTTTGGCATTGGAATTGCTTAAGTTGGTTGTCTGTGCTGTTTTGGTAGTTTCCACAGCTTTTGTGGGCACATTTTCGGGAATGAAGGGAGTCAGGCTTGACTGTGGTTCTACATATTTGACTTGATAATGTACCAAGGCAATAGTGACATTATCATGTCCATTTTTCGTATTCGCGATTTCTACTAATTTTTCTGCCACTTCTACCACATCGGTTTGCCCTGTCAGTATCGGCAATATTTCTGTTTCCCAGTAATCTTCGACGCGGTCAAAATCACTTAAGCCATCGGATGTGAGGAGAAATACTGCATCTTCATCCAAAATAAACCTCTGGGAAGTGGGATGTAATGAAGTACTAGGACTCATCCCCAAAGCCTGCACCAGGGAACCAGAACCACTCTGTTCGATTGCTTCCCGATACACAGCGTAGCCTAATCGGACTTCGCGGGAGGCGACATCATCATCTAAAGTTACTTGATAACAGCCTTGGCTTGTAATCCAGTAGGCGCGACTATCACCAACATGAGTAATGTACATTTCATGGGCTATAGGCAATGCCATGACCAAAGTTGTGCCCATACGTTTGCGCCCTTGGCGATTCTCGCTATCGTTACGCTGGCTGATTTTATCATTCACCACTGCTACAGCCGATTCTAGGTCTGTGAGCAGCATGGCTGGGTCTATATGGTCAGAAGGTACTTTAGTGAGTTGGTTTACCTGCTGTTGAATGGTTTCAATCGCTAAATTTGATGCCACATTACCGCCTTCATGTCCCCCAATCCCATCGCAGACTATCGCTAAGGCTGTCGGCTGTGGCGGTTTACTTACTAAGGTGTCAGGAGGGGGATAACAAGCATCTTCATTGCGTTGGCGGCTGGGGCCAGTATCAGTTTTAGTATAAATTTTGATTGTCTGCTTTTGCGATCGCCCTAGTTGAGCCAATCCATAATCTAGAACTGCTGTTAATTGTTCTGCCGATCTGATTTCTTCGTTAATTAAAGAACTACTAATTTTATGAATTAATTCTGCGATCGCAGGTTTTGCTTGCTTGTGTAACTGCTGCCAAAATTCGCCTAATTGAATTAAGCTAGGCGTTGCTGAGTCATCATTACGTAATTCCAACAACCGGATTAAGGAGCCTTCTACCCTAATTAAATATGGGTCAAGTAAGCTAGATGCTACTTCTTCACTTAACAGAGGTTGCCACAAATTCGCAATTTGCCACAGCCAGTTGAGTTGGCGCATAGATGTGGCATCACCCCATGCTGTAATTAAATTGGGGCAAAGTTTGACTTCTTGAGTCGTGCCATCAGTCAGTAGGGGTGGTTTTTCTAAAAGTAAGATGCCATGAGAACGCTCATCTATTGGCGGGATGATGCCATATACCTGCGGTATGTTTAAGCGATAGGGAATTAACCTGAGATATGGTCTGAGTTCTGACAAATTATCTAATTCTGGTGTTTGTGGCGATATTCCTGGTTGAGTATCAAAAACCACGGATTTATCGATGACTAAATAGCGATCAGCTAAAAATTCTCCGGCGGCAAAACTGAGACCATCTCCCTGAACCCAGAGATAGCGTTTGGGTAGGGGTGTAGAGCATCGCAAGCAAAACTTGTGGCTTATTGGGTTAGGAGCTTGACAAAGTTCATTAGGGCAGTAGAGTGTTGCCGCATCATTTTCCATAGTTTTACTCACCGATCAGCAATTGGCAATTCCTTCAACAGCATTGGCAGCGGTAACTAGACCGCTCAAGTTTCTTGAACCTGACATATCCAACTTTGGATCAATGATTTTAGCTGGCGGATAGCAGCAGGTGCTAATACTTATTGATCTACTTATCCAAAGAACTCACTCCTGAGTCAACCCTACAGCCTCATCATAGCTTCTATTGCTCTAAAACTTTCCATGTATCAGCACAGCTTACTCTAACTTTTTCACCAAAACATAACCCCAGCATTACTATATTGTTTGTTAATGAATTATTACATCAAAATAGGCTGATAATGCTGGTATTTCTTTAGTCTATAAGTTACTACATAGCCGTTAACTGTAAATTAAAGAATGCCAGATAGCTAAAATACAGCAGATAACCCAAGTTTAAAATTTGTAAAATATTTAACTGATCAATTACTAGTTGAATGCTACCACTACTTGCAGTGGTCGGAGTTGTGGCTGAACAAAGAAAAAATACTTATGCCTATTTTCAATAAAGGGGAATGAAATATTTACTCAGAGTACAAGAATATTCTCTTTCCAGAGTGTTATAAAAATTAATAAATTTTGTCAATTGCAGCTACTAATCCTACAGCAACTTGCAACTAAAAAAATATCTGATTGCTGTTTAAGCAGTCCCAATGAAAAAAATTTCACCGCCAGGCACAAAACTCTCAAGGGATTTTTACTCAGCAACGCCACTGGCGCGATTGCCGGGAAACCCATCCAATGCAGTGGCTTCTCAGCACTCGCACTCTCAAGCTAGGAGTCTGCCAACCCAAAAATGTTAGGTGGAGGTGGAGGTTGGGGAAAGGTTAAAGGGAAAAGGGTAAGGGACAAAAACCTTTCCCTTTTCCCTTAACCGCAAACTATCGAGTTAAATCACTAGAATTTAGCTGTTAATTCTACTTTTTCTCGTCAACTGCTACTTGGGGAAGACCCATACTGTAGTTATTGACGCGGCTTTGGAGATTGTAGCTGATGTCACCTTTTTGCAAGAGCGATCGCAGATAATGCTCCAAGTCTGAACCAACGCGGCGTAAGTTGTAGTCTGTTAAGTCTGCGCCACTAGATGCTTCTACTAATTCATCAAATTTTCGATAAATCTTTTGTAGGGCATCTTCATTCCAGTTGAATTCGTTGTCTGGGTCTACGTCTAACGTTAAGACTTGATTACTGGGAACCAGTTCCCCATCCCGGTCAATTTCTGCGGCAAAAATGCGAATATGCCGGGTTGTAGACTTGAGCAGCATCGGGTTGTCCATAAAAGGTGTAAGATTTGGGTTAATTACACTGAAATCATTGTAGACGTTATGCCCTAGCTTAAAATGCCCGAAATAAAAAGGAATTGCCTTAATTAGGTAGGCAGTCCCAATGAAACAAGTTTCACCACCAAGCATGTAAGTAATTTTTACCTGTTCTCCGTTCCCTGTTCCCTGTTCCCTACTTACAAGCTAGAAGCAAAAAGCTTGTGCATTAATTTATGAAGCTGCTAACAAATAGGCAAGGGAGGTTTGTTCAACTAGGAACGGCAGACAAAATTTCCTCCAGAGAAAATGATGGGGTATGTAGTTCTCATTTCTCTACAAACTACAATTTTGTGGCAGCAATATGCAAACCATATTTCAGCAATAATGTCAAGCTATTAAGACTCATTAGGATTGAGCGAGGTTGAAGTTAGGCTAGTACGGTTCGTAGGAATTCACCAACTAGATGCACATGGCTCAAAATCCGACTTAATCAGCCTTGTGGCTTCTACTCTGTAGTAGAAGACGGTAATTACTGTGTTTTTCTGCCTGTAATTTTGATTCAGAACAAAAATAAACTTTGAATGACTTTGCTACTCAACCTCTTCTAATTTTGAGCAGGAAAAAACCTGCTTCTAGTAAATTTACGTAGTTATGCTACAACAGTCTTGAGGTTTCATAAAAAATCAAAAATTTAGTGTTTTCACGTAAGTAAAATCACCAAAATTTCAGTAAAATCCCAAACTGTTGTTGACGTTGAGATAAAGTTGATGTAAAAACCTTTAAAAAGCTCGAACAACTTCTTACAGAAACTTTATTGTATAGAATCTTAAAAACTGAATAATAGTTATGGCTTACCTGAACCACCTCTGGTCTAGGAGGACTACAACCTACGTAGCCAAAGCCGGAATCGAAAAAGACACAGGAGTGTGAAATGGAAGACAAATGTGATGGATAAAGAATAATTCTTAATTCAAAACTATTTGGATTCAAAAGACAATATAAAGAATTTTGGTGGAGATCTAACTCCTAAACTTCATGACCACTAAGTAAAGGAATCCTCAAATCTATGAATTCTAAAGCCTTACCACGCCAAATAAATAATATTGAAGTAGGTGTTTATGAATGCGAAATACATCTAAAATTCCGATTAGTTGAAGAAAAAAGCCTGTTAAGCGATCGCGAACAATTATTGCAAGTGCTGCTAGATGCTTTAACTGAAGGATCTGATGACTTTTTAGAGACCCTACACGCGTCTGTAAAAGCCCAAGAAGTTTCTGAGTTTAAAGCTTCGCCGCAAATGCGTCGTCAGCTGATGCGCTTACGTAATTTTGCCGATAATAGCCAATGATTATTTGTATGATTTAAGTAGTGAGAAGTTAGGAATTGAGCATCAAATGGTGAATTTGTTTTCAGTTTATCCATCTGCTGTCAAGATATATGGAGTTGGCTTGTGTAATCTAACCCCACGGCTAGGAGTTAAACATACTCTCTAACAGCCTCAGAAAGTCTTACAGTAGCCCTCACCCTTTGCACTACGGAAAATACTTGGGTGCCTACTAATGCAGTTCTGCTTCAATAATCAGGGCGGGTTAAATTTGTTAAAAAATTCTCTGTTCTGGGAAATACGTTTAATCAGGGTGTCACTTCAAGTTGGCGAAGTATTAGCTAGCAATCTTTGGCGTTATATACTCTAAACATTTAAAAAATTGTTCAATTAATCACTTATGTTTTGAGCGATTGCAGTAGTTGAAAGTAGTATTTTGCCAGCTTGAAGTTACATTCCGCCCTTCAAACTGGTTTAGAAGGACAATTTTACTCAAATCATCAGGGATAAATTAAATTTGCTCGCAAATCTAGGTTTAACAAATAGGCCTAGTACAGAGGGTGCACAAATCAACAGACCATTCAAAATGGTGTCAAAGCCTGGAATACAATTCTTTTGACTTTTGTACAGGCGTGATTAATCGCGTCTGTGTGACTTAGGAGGATAAGAAAAGCAACGAATTAGAGTAAACATGACTATAGGCGAGCAAATGCACCTATATGGTAATTAAAAGGTGCACAGCTGAGATTAATTACTGATTATTGGCTGTTAAATCTTGCCCTTTTTGTTCACGGCTAATATCTGCAATTCATGACATTTATTTAGCAAGCCCATGTTCTAAAGCAAAACGAACTAACTCTGTACGGCTGTTGGTACCAGTTTTACTAAATAAACGGCTGACATACTTTTCCACATTCCGCACACTAGTCTCTAAACGACGGGCAATTTCTTTATTCATCAACCCTTCAGCCACCAAATTCAGAACACTTTGTTCTCTGGGAGTTAGATCGATTTTAAAAGGTGCGGGTGATTGAGAAATAGCGTTTCTTTGGGTTAATAACGCCTTAATTTGAGCAATCTGATGTGCTAGTTCCGCAATATCAGGAGTTTCCGTTTCTTCTCCCGTTGCTGGAGTCTTAGCCATGCGCCGGGCAAGCAAATTTTCTACAATGGCAATTAACTCATCTGGATCGAAAGGCTTAGGTAAGTAAGCATCAACACCAGCTTGGTAACCTTGGATGCGATCGCCTGTCATTCCCTTAGCAGTTAAAAATACTACAGGCAGTGCTTGAAAACGGGGGTCTTCTCGCAGTTGTTTTAAAAACTGATACCCGTCCACCTGCGGCATCATAATATCCGAAATCACTAAGTCCGGTGTATTTTGTTGCATCAATTCCCATCCCTCACGGGCGTTACTGGCAACTTGAACGCTGAAACCGCTTTCTTGTAAATAATCTTTTACGGCTTCCCGCAATCCTGGTTCATCATCTACCAGTAACAATTGTGCTGACATTGAAAATTTCCTTGATTATACCTTTTTCCAATTTAGCGAAAGTTGGCAGAGATTGGACAGGGGGGAGGAAATAAGGGATTGGGGATTGGGGATTGGGTAATGGGTAATGGGAGATGAGGACGATAAGGAAGATGAGGCGAGAAGGGGAAATAACAAACACCCAATTACCAATTACCAATTACCCATTACCAAATGACAAATGACCAATGACCAATGACAAACACCTATAACCATTCGATGATTTGGGCTTTTTCTGGTAATTTGGCTTCGCTTTGACCGGAGTAGCGCGCTTTGGCGGTAAATAAACCGATGGGGGTACTTAAAAAATCTACAAGGGTGCCTTTGCCTGCGATCGCCTGCAAAATATTTTTGGGTATTTCTTTTAATAACCAGCGTATTAAGCGATGAATATAGTCTTTGGGTTTTAGCCCTGGCATTAACTTGACACCGTACAATTCATGTAAGTAACGATTGGAGCGTCCGTAGCGTCGCCATTGGCTCTGTAGCTCTTTGAAGGTGCTGCGGTGGCGATGCTTAACTATCGCACCTGGAGCAAATTTTAAATCACCGATTTTGGCTAAGAGAATCCGCCAACAAATATCTGCATCGCCGCCTGTAGTGAGATAAGGACGAAATAAACCGACTTTTTCTAAGACGATGCGGCGAATGGCTAAATTAGCGGTTTGTCCGTAAGCACAGAAGGGATGGGTGAGTGTGTGCTTTTGTGATAGAGTATCTTGCTGATCAGCGTGTTGTTCTAAAATATTTTTACCAGGCAATGCGGCAATTTCACCGACCACAATCACTATATTTTGGTCGCTAAAAGGCTGAATGAGTAATTCTAGCCACTGTGGTTGTGGGCGACAATCAGCATCGGTAAAGGCGATAATTTCGCCTGTAGCGGCTCTAATACCAGTATTACGAGCTGCATAGGAGCTTTGAATTTGATTTTCGCTTAAAGGGCGAATTGTGAGGGGAGAAAGCTCTGCGGCTGTATTTAAATAGGTGAGAGTGCGATCGCTGCTATTATTGTCTACCAACAAATACTCTACCCGGTCTTTAGGGTATGTTTGCGCTAATAAACAAGAAATTAAATCTGGTAAATCTGTCTCACCATTATAAATAGGAACAACCACTGACACCTGAGGCCAAAAGCTGTGGGCAGTGGTTGTATCAACTGATGAATTATTCATAAAAATAAAATTTTGGAGATGGGATTAATTAGATTCCTAAATTAGTATTCCCATTCCAAAATTCTAAAATCAGTAATAGTAGCTTGAGATTGAAAACTAAAATTTCAAGTCGTTAGCACGGCTGCTCATCGCACCAGAAGGTTGGCTTGCTGGAGGTTGAGCGAAGTTAGTATTTGAGAGAACCGCAATTGCACGTGCATACTGTGGATCGCTTGGTGTACCAAGTAAATCCGGATTAGATGCTAGTTGACGTTCCTGTGCTTCTGTCAAGTCCAGCTTGATATCTGGTGTAATTCCTTTATGGTTAATATCTGTTCCCTTGGGAGTGTAATAGTGGGCAATAGTCACTGCTAAACCAGAACCATCTGTAAGTTCATGCACTGACTGTACTAGAGCTTTACCAAAGGTTTGACTACCAACTACTACGGCTCGCTTATTATCTTTAAGTGCGCCTGTAAGGATTTCGCTAGCACTAGCTGAATTACCGTCTACCAATACAGCTAAGGGCAGATTTGTGATTGCAGTACGATTAGCTTTAGTATCTTCTGTGCCACCTACACGATCTACTGTGCGGACAATTCCACCGTTATCCAGCCACATCCGCGCAATTTCGATGCTGGCTTGCAATAAACCGCCTGGATTACCCCGCAAATCTAAAACATAAGCATTAACTTGCTTACTATTTAAATCGCGGATAGCGCGCCGCATTTGATCCGCAGCGTGGGAACTAAATTCTCGTAACCGAATATAACCAACGCGACGGTTACCTTCTTGTTTAACGGTATAACGTACTGTTGGTACTTCAATAGTCGCTCGGGTTAGCTTTAAATCAAAAGCACTTTGCCCGGCGCGTCCCAACCGCAAAGTTAAAATAGTACCAGCTTTGCCACGAATTAGCTTAGAAGCATCATCCACTTTCATTTGTTGAGTGGGTTTGCCATTAATAGCTAAAATTTCATCGCCGGCTTTAATACCTGCTTTTAGCGCTGGGGAATTTTCTATAGCTTCTACAACAGTCAGCCGCTTGGTTTTTTCGTTCAATTCCATGCGAATACCAATCCCGGAGACTTCCCCAGAGGTTTGGCTGGTTAGCGCTTCATATTGTTTGGGGTCCATAAAGCGAGTGTATGGATCTCCCAAGGTTTGCAAAGCTTCACGAATTGCAACGTATGCTTCTTCACGAGAAGAATAGTTTTTATTTAAAAGGCTCCCTCTTGTAGCTTGCCAATCTTGTTGATTAAATTTACCATCAACATACTCACGATTTACCAATTGCCATACTTGGTCTACTAAGGCTTTCGGGCTATCTTGGAGCGCAGCACGAACGCAGCGTGTCCAAGCAGGGCCAAATACGGATACAGTGGCAGTCGTGGCGATCGCTCCACCAATCAAGGCTACTTGGAGCGGCGAGTAACGTTTCGCAGATTGGTTCATGTATATTTAGCTGGAATAATTGTGTTGTTGACAGTTTAGCAATCAGGATTTCCAGAATTTTTTAAGTTTTTATACTCAAAGTTCAGCTATCCTTTCTTCATCATTTCTTCTTAAAAGAATGATAAAAATATAGCTTAACTTTATTAATAATCATTTCTCCGTTGGCTAGCTTTCTCCGGAATATCATCTGGGAGTTATGACACTGTAATCTGCATCAACTATACACCCTTGATTACTTTTATAAGATAGCACCTTGCTAGCTTAGTTGCAGGTATTTTAAACATCCGCTAACCAAGCTTTTCGTAACTGCGTCATGAAACGTAATGGTTCCATCAAATCACAAATTTCCCACGAGAAAAAAGATAAGAAACTGTGGCGATTGATACGAAAAGTCGCTTGTGGTGTATGCGTTGTCCTGGGTATTTGGCTGATTTGTACCACTATAACCCTAGTTTCTGCATCTTCACAGTCTGTAGATGCCTTTTTTGTCCTTGGTGGTAGTATTCAACGAGAAATACACGTAGCTCGAGAGGCAAAAAGGTACCCTAATGTTCCAATTTTGATTTCTCACGGTTCGCTAGAACCATGTATATGGCTATTATTCCAGCGAGAAGGTACGGAGTTGCAAAACGTTTGGTTAGAGGATTGTGCAAATTCTACCTGGGAAAATTTCTATTATGCGATTCCGATTCTGCGGCGCTGGAAAGTAAACAAGGTAAAACTAATTACATCAACTACTCATTTACCGAGGGCGCAATGGATGGCGCAAATTCTCTTGGGAGCAAATGGCATTTGGGTAGAGCCAGATATTATTCAAGAGCAAGGTATCCCTGGTAATCGTGAGTCTTGGCAAAAAACTGGATTAGATGTCACTCGTAGTTTGTTATGGGCGGGTTTCAGCCAAGTTATGCAGCCGCAATGCTCAAAGGTGAAAAGGTTGGCTGAGGTGGATATGCAAGCTTGGGAGAGTCGAGGGTTTAGGTGTGAGCATCAGGGGATGTTGGGAAGATGAGGGGAAAGGGGAAGGGGGAAAAGGGACAAGGGGATGAAGGGGATGAGGGTGTGTTGAGATAGACACGAAATGGCTTTCCGTACTCCTACACTTAAGCAAGCTATGCGTAGTGTCTCTAGCAAGTAGGCAATTTACAGTGCTGTACCCTCAGCAATAACACAGGCTACTTCTGCGGCAAAAATATTAGGAATTGGTATAGCTGAATTGGTATAAGTAGATAAATGACATCTAGCTATGGAGGTATGTTTGAGACTGTGTAAAAGAGCGCAATTCACTAAATTACCACCTTTAACATCTAGATATTCTTTTTTAGTAAGGATTTTTGTCTAAAACAGGAAGTGGATGTCTTTAGATCGGCACCAACAGCGATACCATGCATTACAAAAACAGTATGATCTGGAGGCGGAGAAGCTAAAAGAACTGCGCTGTAGCTATGCAATTGAAGCAAATGTGAGTGTTAAGTTTCAACTGAGACATCAAATTGAAAAAACAGAAACAGAACTGCAGGAATTAGAACAGCAGCTAGAACAACTGGAACGAGCTTCATCTACTCAACGACTGTATCGTGCTTTATTAAAATTAGGCTATCGTCAGCAAAATCGAGCATTCCGGCGATTTGTGGAAGCGCATTCTTTAGGCGCTTTCCTGATTCACGGTTCACAGGAATATGGTCAACGCTGGTTATTGAATCGGTTGATAGTTCAGCACGTTCCCAGTCTCATGAACGCAAAAGAGATCC
Source organism: Tolypothrix sp. PCC 7601 (assembly GCF_025677855.1). Taxonomy (NCBI): domain Bacteria; kingdom Bacillati; phylum Cyanobacteriota; class Cyanophyceae; order Nostocales; family Tolypothrichaceae; genus Tolypothrix; species Tolypothrix sp. PCC 7601. The sequence goes on along the minus strand of NZ_CP064879.1, from coordinate 3,449,313 downwards.
CAATTAAATTAAGCCGCATTGGTCGCAGAAGTGACATTGCAGCTTTGTGGCGTGAACTTGGGGGTAAAGTTGGTCTAGGTAAAGAAAGCTCAAAATTAGAAATTGCTGAACGAGTTTATCAATGGTGGCGAACTCAGGATGTCCTGCTGATTATCCACAATGTTGATTGTTTATCAGAAGATTTTTTGCATGAAATCATTAAAGATTTTTGGCTACCACTGACGACTAAAGTCAGGGAAGTTGATTCACAAGCTAGCCAATTGAAATTATTCATGTTCTTAGTAGACTATGAAGGCTGTACAAATACTTGGAATCTTGATTTTGCAGAAAAATTTGACCCTAACTGGAACCCAAATAAACCTGTGAAGCTACCGAAGATTGGCAAATTTTCTGGTGATGAACTGACTAAATGGCTAGAGCATGAGGAGGATGAACTACCACGTCAACTCACAGATCAGATAGATGAAACAGTACAGACCATACTCAATAATAGCGATAAGGGACTTCCACAACTCGCTTTAGTAGAAATTTGTTACCTGTCTGACTGTAATTGGTATAAACACGAGGAAAAATGGTTGAGACTATAGGTAGACAATTTTTGGAATATACAGGTAAAGTTCAGCCCAAGCTAGGAGAAAAAGGGGCGAATGGTCAATTATTGTATCCATATTTACCTAGTTCAGAACTGGTAGAAGCAGTCAATTTGGCGATTTACTTAGAACGTCCGCTACTGCTGAAGGGGGAACCGGGATGTGGTAAAACTTTGCTGGCGAGTGCAGTTGCTTATGAACTGAATTTAAAATTAGAAGCTTGGTATATCAAATCTACCAGTCGGGCGCAGGATGGCTTGTATACTTATGATGCAGTTGGACGGTTGCGCGATGCACAGCTTGCTGCTTCTGGTCGCTTGACAGCAGAACAAATCCTGCGAATTGATGACCCAAGTTCCTATGTGCGCTGGGGGCCATTAGGTCGAGCATTTCAGCAGGAAAAGCGTATAGTTGTGCTAATTGACGAGATTGATAAGGCTGACATTGACTTTCCCAACGACTTGTTGCTGGAATTAGATCAAAAAAGATTTATTGTCGAAGAAACAGGCCAGGAAATTCAAGCCAAAGTCGCACCGATGGTTTTGATTACTAGCAATGATGAAAAAGATTTACCAGATGCTTTTTTGCGGCGGTGCTTGTTTCATTATGTAGAATTCCCTCGCAGTGAACGGTTAATAGAAATTGTCAACTCTCACTTTCCGGCTGCACCGCAAGCTTTGCTAGATAAAGCTGTGACTCGCTTCTTACAACTGCGGCAGGAAATGGGGAAATATAAAGGAGAGGCAGGTAAAAAGGTCAGCACCAGCGAATTAATTGACTGGTTTCGTGTCCTGCGTCGCTATCCCGAAGATGAAGTGCTGGCAAAATTGGAAGGTAAAATTCCGTATGCTGGTGTGTTGCTAAAAAGTTGGGATGACCATATACGTTATTTGAGTCAAAACCGTGGACGGGAATGATTTACTTTTAATGAAATTGTTCACCAGGCTGCGCGAAGCTGGCTTACCACTTGGTATTGATGAGTATCAGTTAGTTTTGCAAGCAATGCAAGCTGGCTTTGGGATGAGTGATACAGATGCATTAAAACGTTTGTGTCAAACTTTATGGGTAAAATCTCCGGGGGAAAAGCAACTTTTTGATTATCACTTTCAACAATTTATTGATAGTGAGTTCTCCAGCCAAAAATTGGCCACATTATCTACACCACCTCAGCAATCAAAGATATATCAACTGATTGACAACTTGATTTTAGGTGGTTTTGGAGTCGCAATTGTTTTAGGTTATGGACTCGTTTCAATTCAGCCAACTCAACCTCCTATCAAAATTTCATCAGCAAATCCGACACCATCAGCAAATCCGACACCATCAGCAAATCCGACACCATCAGCAAATCCGACACCATCAGCAAATCCGACACCATCAGCAAATCCGACACCATCAGCAAACCCTAACACATCTGAGAAAACAAACACAAATCAACCAGATTGGATTGCTTGGAGTTTCCTACTTATCACACGCTTTAGTTATCTATATATATGTTTAACATGGGCAGCTAAATTTAAGATTGAGGAAAAGCGCATTGATCGCAGTACCTCTATTTCCACAGCAACTTTAAAAGAGGCTACTTCGCCAATCCCTTCAGAATTTATACAGGTAATGGAAGATGAAGTACAGGTGGCTCAAGCTGTCCTACACGCTACCAGCAGAGATGAGGACATTCCTTATAGTCGCTTCATGCTAAACACTGAGTATTTTCCTGTAACTGAACGGCAAATGAAACAGATTTGGCGCTATTTGCGTCGGTCAGTACGTGAAGGCTCACCGACAGAGTTGGATGTGGAAGCAACGGTCAACCAGATTGTCAGCCAAGGTTTATTGCTTGAACCTGTCTTAGTTCCGCGTCGAGTGAATAAAGCGGAATTACTGTTACTAATTGACCAAGATGGTTCAATGGTGCCTTTTCATGCATTATCACGACGTTTGGCACAAACTGCTCAATATGGTGGACGTTTGGGCAAATCTGGGATTTATTACTTTCACAATTGCCCTATGGAATATCTCTACCAAGACCCCTATCATCAGCAAGCTGAGTTAGTAACTAATATTGTTACTCATGTTTGCACAAACAGAACTACTGTATTGATTTTTAGTGATGCTGGTGCTGCCCGTGGTAGATATAGCAATGAGCGCTACGATTTGACTAAAGAATTTTTGGAGAAGTTGAAGAAAAGGGTACGTTATATTGCTTGGCTGAATCCTATGCCGAGAAAACGTTGGTTTGGTACAACTGCTGATGACATCGCCAGTCTTGTTCCTATGTTTGAAGTTAGTCGCCGAGGTTTGTTAGATGCTATTGGTGTGCTACGTGGACGGCCGACTAACTTTGAAGGGCGGAGAATATGAGCAAAATTAACCCAAAAGTTGCCAATCGACGCAATAAATCAAAAGAGGAAATTGCCAATGAACGCATTGAATATTTTGTACAACGCTTTAGCAAAGAACATCTGTATTTGGCTTATCACGCTGCTTTTCCTTTATCACTCACACCAGAGCTTTTATATCTGTTATGGGCTAGATTTCAAAAGAGTATTCATGGTGAAGTTCTCAATATACCGTGGATAGCTGTAGGGGATATACTACTTTCTAACTTGTGTGATGAGGTTGGGCATGAACTCTATGAAATGGATTTAGCAGTGCGAACCTCTCTATTGAAGCGATTGCAGGAAGATGAAAACTTCGGTCAACAAAGGATAAATGAGCTATCAGGTTTTTTGCTTGATTATATAAGGCAGAAGCTTCAGAGTGATGATCCCGATATTCAGGCATTTGCCCAAATTCAAAGATGGGTTGCTCTAGCATATACCAAACCTAGCCAGGTAGCTCATGAACTAGCATTAGCATTTTCAAAATTAGACAATCAAGCTGAAAGGGTGCGCCTACAATCATTAACAGAAACCTTAGCAGAACCATTGGCTGAATTCCAACCTCTACTGACTTCTGTCCTTGGGATGGGCCACGTTGCTCGTAATGACTTCAAGGTAGTAACAGCTAGTTCGGAGCAATTACTGAAAGAAAGCGTCTACCCATTACACTACCCAGAACCCCAACACTGTTTATGTATCAACCTCAATTGCCCATCGCCCAAAAGACCTTTTAAAGAACATCCTTGCCAAGCTTGTGGTTCTGATTTGCTTTTGAACAGACGATATCGGGTAATCGATACATTAGTTCAAACCAGAAATAGAGTGTGTAGGCTTTATGATTCAGTCGATATTAAGGATGGCAATAAGCCCAAAGTTATTAAAGTTTTGTACACAGATAATGATGAAATAATCTCTCGTTTTGACAGAGGTGCAGATGTTTTAATAAATCACTGGGTTTCAGGAATTCCTAAGGTCGATAAAGATGGATACTTCTACATTGAGTTTCCAAAAAATCAAACACTAGCGTATTGTTTGGTAATGGAGAAGATTGATGGAATAAATTTAGAGCAATTCCTGGAAAATCAAAATCATCTACCTATCACTGAAAAACAAGCAATTAATTGGTTGAAACAACTGACAATAATTTTACGCGACCTCGATGAAAAAGAGTTTTTTCATCGTGATATTAAACCATCAAACATTATGGTGAAAAATAGCAATCAAGAATTAGTATTGATTGACATTGATGCTGTTAGAGCTATTACTAAAGCTGTTTTGGATGGAAAAACTATCGCTACAATTGGTAGTGATGGTTACATGGCTCCAGAACAACGAATAGGTAGAGCTATACCACAATCTGATTTTTATGCATTGGGGCGGACATTTGTGCATTTGTTAACTGGTAAAGCTCCAAATAGATTAGAGCAAAACCGTAATGGAACATTGCTTTGGCGTTCTATTGCGCCAAAATTATCAAAACCTTTTGCGGACTTAATCGATAGTTTAATGGATTGGTCTCCTAATAATCGTCCTAAAAATACAGCAGAAATTTTACAACGCTTAGAACAAATCGAGCGCAATTTAGAACGTCAACAACAAGTTAAACAATTGCTAATCTTTAATAAAGTTGTTGGGGTGGTGGTGCTTTTATCATTTACATTTCTGGTCTACAAAAGTATTAATCCAGAAGTTTCTCCTATAATAGCTCCAACTCCTTCTATACAAACACTAACCCCCACAACAACTCCCACCGAAACTCCTATAGAAACCCCTACATTCAATACAAACAATCAAAAATGCAGAATACGGCAGTTCACAAATCTACTAGATAACAGCGCACTAGCCAAAGATGTGGTTGAAATTTTGCAAGATAAAAGGGTAGTCAGTAAAGATGAAGAAATCCGTAAGATTCAGCAATTCGATGTGAGGCAGTTAAATTATTGCGACTTAAATATATATATACGTTTGTCTGACAATAGTATACCCAGTTCTACTCTAAAAAATAAAATTGCGGATATGATTAAGAACCGCTTTGATTATGTTGGTAATATCAAAGTTGAACAGCTTCTATAACTCACACCTCTGTACGAGTTTATGGATTAGAACAGGCGATCGCTCTCAACCATCACTGCAAAATGCGATCGCTCTTTTGTTATTCAAAACAACTGATGCTGTAGTTAAGATAGCTTGTTGTATCTATGAACACAATTGATTCAGCAATTCCCCGCTTAACGATACAATAAAGAAGGAATAATTAGCGGTTAAAAATATCTATGACAATCAAGGAACAACTGCTACAAGAAATTGAATCCAGCCCCGATAATATGTTGCTGGAAACTCTAAAATTTTTACGCTTTCTCAAAACACAAGAAACTGAAACTCAGCCTATACAAGAAGGCTCAACATCTGCTATTAAAACTCATGTAAATTCTACAGGTCACTCACTCCTAGAACATCTAAAAACTATTGGTACATGGGAAGGTGATGATTTAGAAGAGTGTCTCCAGTTGGTTTATGCTACTCGCGGCAAAGCAAAATTTGATGATGATAACCCATTTGAATAATGTATATTTTAGATACAAATCATTGTAGTGCTGCCATTATAGGTGATGTGAATCTACTACGTCGCCTTGCCGAATTAGAAAACAGCCTAATTACAACTTGTGTCATTGTTCAAGGCGAACTGATAGATATGGCAGAACGTTCTCAACGCCGGGAAAGTAACTTAGACCTGATTCACCGCTTTCTTGAGGGTATATATATTCACAGTATTGATGCATCTACTGCTACTATTTATGGTCAACTCAAAGCAGCTTTATTTAAGCAATTTGCACCCAAAGAGAAAAACAAGCAAAGAAAAACTAAAATAACTGATTTAGGTTTTGATGAAAACGATATTTGGATTGCAGCTATTGCACTGCAAAATAATTTAACTGTTGTTTCTAGAGATAGTGATTTTTTGCGAATTCAACAGGTGAGAACATTTACTCTAGAATCTTGGGTTTGATAAAAAAATAAGGTATGACAAACGCAACTTTCAACAACGGATATGCATTACTCATTGGCGTAGGCGCAGATTTACCTGTCACTGTCAAAGATGCTACTGCTTTAAGAGATGTATTGATTGACCAGAACCGCGCCGCCTATCCAGCAGCACAGGTGACACTACTTACCGAAACCGCTGCAACTCGGCAAAATATCCTCACAGCTTTTGACGAAATCATCACTCAAGTCAATCAAAATCCTGATGCGACTGTGATCATTTACTACTCTGGACATGGGGGACGCATCAAACGCACTAATGAATACTTTCTTGTACCCTATGGCTATGACCCCAGCCAACGTGCAAATACTGCAATATCAGGTTTAGAATTTACCCAAAAAATTGAAGCCATTACAGCACAGAAACTGGTAGTTTTATTAGATTGCTGTCATGCTGGCGGTGTTCCGGCTTTGAAGGAACCAGGGGAAGTGTTTGTGAAATCACCCTTACCGCCAGAATTGTTGAATGTCTTGGGAACGGGAAGCGGTAGGGTTGTGGTTGCTTCTTCACGGGAAGATGAATATTCTTATACGGGTCAACCTTATAGCGCTTTTACTGATTGCTTGCTGGAAGCGTTGCAAGGGAAAGCTGTATTTAATAAAGATGGCTATGCCAGGATTTTGGATATTTTAGTATATTTATTTGACCAAGTACCAAAAAGAGCTTCGGGGCCACAACACCCATTTGTGAATAAGGTGCTGGATTTAGGCGATAACTTTCCTCTTTGTTACTACGCTGGTGGGAGTAAATTTTTACCTGGTGAAGCTGCAACTATTGTAAATAGTCAAATTTCTCCAGGTTTAACTGCTGGACAACGCAGGCGTTTACAGCAAAAACTAGATACACTTCAACAAGAATGGGACATCCGCACTGAGAAAGTGAAGCGGATGCGGGAAGCTTTCGCAATTGAGGTTGGTACGGCTGTTAAATTTCAGTTAGAACAACAGCTTCTTGATGAAGAAGCGAAACTCGCTCATCTTAGTGATGAACTAGATCGGCTTGAGTCAACTATCGAATGATCATAACTCCAATATTGTCATAGAGAACTTGCAAGTAAAATATCCAGGAAAGCAAGACTGCTCAAATGTCTGTTTTACTGAGTGCTAGTGGATTTTCATTGCAATTGGGATATTGATTCTCCAAAGAACTTGCATTGTATATTTGATCCAGCATCACCCGCACAGATGGCGGCAGGGCTGTAAAGTGAATGTAGAAACTACCCTCAGCCGTCGGTTTTTCTAACACCTTGCCATAAAAATCTTCCCGTACTTCTTGAGGTAAATTCTCATCCAGCAGAATCAGCTTGAGATTTGTTAGCGGCGGTAATTTACCTTCATGACTTTGGCACTGAATTAGCGCTTCTCGATGGGAGAGTTTGATAATTTGGGCTTCATACCAGCGATCGCCTATGTGTTTGCTTTCTAAGGTGACGTACTGGAGTAAAATCGGCTCTGGTAGTTCGCGGAATTCTTCGGTTGATTTGGAGAGAAATAGGTTATGTTCTCCCCTTATACCGCTGATTTCATAAAGATTAATGGGGTCTTTCACTCCTTTCATCTGCACTTGTTGTGTTGCCTCCACTTGTACCATATCTCGCACTTCCGCTAAAACATCTTCGGAGACGATAATTTGTCCGCCAACGCTACAGGATTCTATGCGGTAGGCGAGGTTGATATGATTCCCCACGACACCATATTTAGTCCGTTTTTCTGAGCCGATGTTACCAACGACAACCTCGCCTGTGTGGATACCAATCCCCATTTCGATTTCTGGGAAACCCCATGCTTGCATTTGTTGGTTGACGGGAATCATGGCTTGTTGCATTGCTACAGCACAAGCGATCGCTCTTTCTGTATCGTTGGCTCTCACAGTAGGCGCACCGAAGAATGTGAGAATCCCATCGCCCATGAATTCATCAATAGTACCTTCATAGCGGGTAATGACTTCCGCCATATATTGCAGGTAAAAGTTGAGGATAGCGATGACTTGCTCTGGAGATATACGTTCTGATGTCGCTGTAAAGCCACGCAAATCTGAGACTAAGATGGTGATTTTCTGACGCTTACCGCCTAACTCTAGCCCTTGGGGACTTTCTAAGAGATTGCTAACAATCTCATCACTCAGGTAGCGTCCAAAAATTTTCCGAATCAGCGCATTTTTGTTTTTTAGTTCGCCGTTAATTTTGGCGAGTGCTTGAGTGCGATCGCGTACTTTTTCTTCTAAAGTGGCAAACAATTCTTTTAGCTGTTTCGCCATGCTGGTGAAGGATTCAGCTAATTCGCTAATTTCATAAGATCCATCAACTGCTAGTTTTTGCTCCCAATTTCCATCTGCTAGTCCTTTAGCCGCAGTATTCAAACGCTGAATTGGCTTGACAATCCACAGGGATGTTTGCAGTCCCACCACGGTTGCAACGATTAGCGATAGCAGACACAAGACAACGGTGATGCGAGTGTTTTCATGAATGCGCTTCATGAAATCTGCTTCTGGTACAACCACCGCAATTAAAACATCTAACCCCCTGCTATCCTTTAATGGCGTAACCTGGAGAAATTGCCGTTCTCCTTGAATTTCAAAATCTAGTAGTTGACTGCTGTGAATTTTGCTAAAATTCCCAAACTTTCGCTCTAAATGTTTGGCACTTTGTTGGATGAGATAATTTTTACTCTCCGAAGCTTTAATGCGTTGCGTCTGATTAGTCCGATTGCGATAACTAGGATCGGGGGTAGATGTAGCTACTAGCAATCCTGAACGTTCCACAATAAATGTCTGTCCAGATGCACCAATCTTCAGTTTTTGCAGAAATGTATTTACTTCAGAAAAAATAAAATCGCTACCCAGAACCCCCTTGAGTTTTCCTTGCTTGTCATAGATAGGTTGAGCGGCGGTAATTGCCAATCCCCCTGTACTAAAGTCGGGATAGATTGTGCTCCAAATAGGTTTACCTGCAGCTACAGCTTCCTTGTACCAAGGGCGTTGCCTGGCATCAAAATTAGGAAGAGACTGGATGCGCTTTGTGCGATCGCCTTGTGCATTGGTTGCAAAGTACTGGTTGTATCCAGTAGTGCGATCGCGTTCCATTACTTGCAAGTCACCACTGGCTAAACGTCTGGCTCCTAAATATTCACCTGTAACATTTCCGTAAAAATTGTAGGTAATCACCGGAAAAGTACGGATTTGCTGCCAAAAATACTTCTGCTTATATTGGATATTGTGTTTATCTAACTCCCCTAACTCAATGGCATTGGCATTTAGCCGATTAATCAGATGGGGTGTTTCTATATACACTAGCAGCTTATCTTTAACCCTCCCAGTCACCTCATCTCGGAGTTTGGTAGCGACTTCATTAACTGCCTTTTGCCCATTGCGAAAGGAGAAATATCCAGTTAGTCCGACAGCAGTAATCACCTGGAGTAGTGTAGATACAACAAAAATGACACGTAACGGCATTTTTCTATACATAAAACCAATTCTTAATTCGTAATTTTTAATTATTAAAGTCAGATTTTATCTTGCTTGTTTTACTGAGTTCAAATCTGTTACTGAATTTTAAAGAATTGGTATAGCTTGATGCGTAATACCAATTTAAAAAAGAAGGCGACAGATGTGGTTGTTGGGTTAAAGGCACTGAAAATCAACATATGCAAAGGTATTAGGCGTTGGGTTGAGGGAGGAAACCCAACCGACATCTTTAGCGATCATTCTTTAAATTAGTATAATTTCACACTAGTATTTATCCTCCAGGTGAATGTTCCTTTCTTTCAGGATTCCCAGATCAGGAGGTGATATTGTGTTTACCGAAGACTTTCAGCAGATTGCAGATGGGCAGAGGCGTTTAGGGGATGAGGAGGATGAGGAAGATGAGGAGGATGAGGGAGATGAGGAGGATGAGGGAGATGAGGAGGATGAGGGAGATGAGGAGGATGAGGGAGATGAGGAGGATGAGGGAGATGAGGAGGATGAGGGAGATGAGGAGGATGAGGGAGATGAGGAGGATGAGGGAGATGAGGAGGATGAGGGAGATGAGGAGGATGAGGGAGATGAGGAGGATGAGGGAGATGAGGAGGATGAGGGAGATGAGGAGGATGAGGGAGATGAGGAAATAACGAACACCCTACACCAATTACCTATGCCCAATGCCCAATGCCCAATGCCCCATGCCCTATGCCCCATATCCTTACTGAGTATTCACCATCGCCACAATTGTAGATAAAGGCACTTCGGCAAAATACTCGCGTTGAAATTGTTCTTCGCGGACTGCTGCTAAAAATTTGCTTGCAGCAGCATCGGCTTGAGTTTCGGAGATACTTTTGGGTTCTGGGATAATTTGCAAATAGTTATCTTGGCGTTGCACTGTGAATCCCAAATATTTTAAAGCTCTGATACCTAACAATAAAGCTTGGTTACTAATGCCCAGTTTCTCTAACAATTGCACACGGGTAACTGGTTGATGGGTGCGGCTGAGGTATTTGGCAATTCCGATGAGAGTCAGCCAAATTTGATTCGGTGATTGCTGGTTGGGTTTACTCCATGCGATCGCCAGTTGTTGATTATTGTACAGACATCGCTTCCACCAGGTGCGTAAATCATCCCAGCTTGTCGGACATTCTTCGAGGATGAGTGCTGAATGTTGAGTTCTCAGTTGTGAATGCTCTTGATTACGCCAGTCTAATATGAGTTCTGAGTTGTGGGTGGTGAATACTGAGTTAGCGCTGGGGCGAACGGCGATTAATCTGATTTCGTAGCGTTTTTTAAAGGTGTTGTAATCAAGTTCAGCTATACAATCACATCTACCTATGGGTAATTCATCTTTGTAGTGTCCCCACCAAATCCCAGGAAACGGATTTCTCGTGGAATCGTCGCGAATATCAAAATCGGTTTTAATGTACTGTATTTTTTTCCCTTGAGAATCCTGTTGATTGCGATGCCAAGCATTTTCAAACCAGCAGTTTTGAATTAACAGTTTTGGCACGGGATTACCCATTCCACAAGGTTCTAGGATTTTCAGTTCTAAAAATAAATCTTTGCCTAAGTCTGCAACTGTGACTACTATGTCTGCTTGCACTGTGGCTGTGAGGGTTTTACCACCCAAGGATTGCCGTAACCTTTGGTTAATCGCTTCTGTAAATAAGGGGATATTCTCCACCAACATACTCAACCCAGCTGCAAAGGGATGTCCGCCAAAGCGATGCAATAAATGTGCTTGGTCCTTGACTAATTGGTATAAATCGACAGAATTTATAGAACGGGCAGAACCTCTAGCTAGGGACTGGGGATTAGGGATTGGGGATTGGGAAGAGTCTTCCCCAGTCCCCAATTCTTCTGTACTCAACAAAATTGTGGGGCGACCGGTTTCTTGTGCTACTTGTCCGGCTACTAAGCCTAATACGCCGACTGGCCATTGAGCATCGGCAAGGACGATCGCACTTGTGGTAGATAAATCTAATTGAGTTAGTTTTTGGGCGACTTGGGTTTGTACGTCTTTCTGTAAAGACTTTCTGCGGGCGTTGGCTAATTCTGTATCTTCTGCGAGTTCGCTGCAGCGTTTGATATCCCGACTGGTGAGTAATTCTACACAAAAGCTAGCATCTCCTTGGATGCGACTGACAGCATTGATGCGCGGCCCTAAACCAAAGGAAATATCTGTGGGGCGATCGCCACTTTTCTGACACAATTCTAATAATCTTCCTACCCCTGGCCGTCGTCTGGCTGCTGGTGGCTGTTTAAAGTCTTCCTGTAAGCGTTGAATGCCCAATTGTGCTAAATAGCGGCAATCTCCGCTTAACTGTACTAAGTCGGCAATTAACCCTACAGCCACTAAATCTAGTAAATCTGTTAAGGGATGTTTTGGTATATTGGGCAGAGTTTGATACAGTGCTTCTACTAACTTGTAAGCTACCGCCACGCCAGACAAATTATATAGGGGATGTTCATTTGGCAAATTGCGCGGATTGATAATTGCAATGACTGGTGGGCGTTCTGCTGGTAATGTGTGATGGTCTGTAACTATGACATCAATACCCAGCTTTTGAGCATAAATAATTTCATCAATATTAGTGCTACCAGTATCGCAAGTAACAATTAATGTACAGTCTTGTTTTGCTAAGTTATCGATACCTGCATAGTTCAGCCCGTGAGATTCCTTGAGACGGTTGGGAATATAGTAATTTAACTGCGAGTTCTGAACAAAAAACTCTCCCAAACCATCCCACAACACAGATGTAGAAGTAATCCCATCCGCATCAAAGTCACCCCAAATCGCAACTTTTTCCCCAGCATTACGTGCTAGTTGTAATCTTGCCACAGCACGATGCATTTCTTCCCCAAACTCAAAGGGGCTAGCTGGTTGATAAGTTTTATAGTTAACGAAACCTTCTAATTGCTGCGTGTCACGAATACCACGTTGCCATAATAATAGCGCTGCATAAACTCCACTTGATGCAGGCGTATACTTTTTCACAGCTTGGATAAACCACTCTGGCGGTTGTTCAGTTGCGGCTAGAGTCCATTGCATAGTGGGAGAGTGGGGATTGGGGACTGGGGATTGGGGATTGGGGATTGGGGATTGGGGATTGGGGATTGGGGATTGGGGATTGGGGAGATGAGGGAGAAGTACTAATTACCAATTACCAATTACCCATTACCAAATAACAAATAACAAATGACAAATGACAAATGACAAATGCCAAATGACTATTCATCATTCAACCTTAAATCGATTTGTGGTTCTGTGACTAAGGGATTGAGGACGACTTCGTTGGCGAAACCATCAGGCTTACGGGCGCGAATTGCAGCTGGACGCGATCGCCTATAACCTGCTCTTTCAGCTTTTTGATGTTCATAATCAATTAGTCTGCCATAGTATGGATGCTTACTTAAATTCATTGATAAGAAAATATGCTGGCGGTTGTTACCAAATCCTTTGCGGTTGAAAAATTTTACGGCTGGGGTATTGGTAGGATCTGTATCTACTAGCATGAACCGCGCACCATCTTCAATCATCCGGGCGACAGCTTTATCAACTAACTTGTCTGCAACTCCCCGACGCTGAAAGTTGGGGCTAACTCCTAACCAAAGAATATATCCGTAAGTCCATGAGGCTTTGGTAATGATGGTTCCTAAAATAAAGCCTGCTAAGTCGCCATCGATTTCTGCAACCAAGCAATATTCTGGATCTGTGTTGTAAAGTCCAATGACTTCCCATTCATCCCAAGTTCTATATAAATAAGGATATAAATCGCTGGTAAATAGTTCTTCTCCCAAATGGTAAACCGGCGCTATATCGTCAATTCCTAATTCACGGACGTAAACTGCGTCCATGTCATCAATGTTTGTCATAACTTTTCAAATTGTGATTTTTTAGGTATATATTCTGCTTTAATCTTAGCGAGGTTAATAATAGTCAAAAGTCAAAAATTTGATTCTTAGGGACTTCCAAATAAAAAAATATCCCAGTATGTATTGTGGGGTGGACATCTTGTCCGCCCAGTTTATGTGGCGGGCAAGATGCCCGCCCCACAAGATGGAATTTGTTATTTCTTGGAAATCCCTTATCGGAGCTGTTCGAGGTAGGATGCGTTAGCCTTGGCGTAACGTATCCCACATTTCAAATGCCTTTGAATTTCACAACGCTACTTCTTCTATACTGGCGATATCTGGCAAGGAATTGCTATTGCTTTCTTCTTCGCTAGACTGGATGCGTAGGCGTAGCCCGTCGTAGATATCGCAGCGAGTGCTAAATTGACAATAACCGCAGGCTTTGTTTCCTGGTGGTAGTGAGGGAAATTGTTCTTTCTGTTGATAACGTTCTAACCAATAAGTTAAATCGTTTAACAGTTCATTAAGGTCTTTTGCAGTTCGCTGGTGCTGGGCGCTACCGTAATTAAATTTAATATTTTGTGGTTTACCTTCAGATTGAACAAACCAATAAGTCATAGAGATATTTTCTGGCAAATATTCGCTAGTTTCTGCCAAAACATACAAATAAAGACGCGTTTGCCAGTTCTGCTCTAATTTTCGTTTATGTAATGGTTTAGGATAAGTTTTCCAGTCGAGAATCTGCGCTTTTTCTTGATCGGCAATTAATAAATCATAAACAACAGTCAGCAAATAATTTTGTACTTGCAGAGTACGATAGTGTTCGCTTTCACGAAAAGTTTGACTATCGGCCGCAGGTGTCAGAATTTCTGGTGCAGTTTCCGCAAAAGCTGACATCCAATTTTGTAATTGGCTATCGGCTTGCAAAATACTATTAATTGGCAAACCCATTTCTCGTTGCTGCATCAGCAAGTGAAATCGACTACCTAAAGTTTGCCGTTCTTCATGTTCTGGATCTGAGGGAGAATTGAGATTGTCGAGATAAGTATGTTGAAACTGACGGGGACAACGTTCTAGTAAATTCAGTTGTCCTTGGGAAATGCGTAATAGTTGAGTAGGAGTTGACAGCATTTTTCTATTTTAGAAGCGATCGCAGCTCTACCTATAGTCAGTGTGTTGTAAAAAAATACACATCATTTTTAATAAATGTGCGGTTAAACATTATTTAATTTAGACATTTTTACTTTTTTTAAAATTTGAGAGAAGATTACTTTTACGTTTTTTGAATTATATAACATATACATTTATATATAGTATTCTGCTCATCCATAGAGTTTTTATTACTCTACTCAGACCCAGCGTTATTTTAAATAATTAACTTTTTGATAGCATTATATTATTTATAGAAATTTTATACATTAGCTAGTAATTACACTCATAATAATTCTGATTATTTACCCTAAAATTTGAAAAGATTCTGATTAAAGTTGACTGTGGTATACATTAATAAATTTTCAGTCTCTACAGCGTTATCTATAATTTTTTCTTAGTGTTTTCCATAGAAAAATATTTCTCTGTTCTGTTATTACTTAACCTCTAAGAGCATTGAAATAGGGACTTAAATATTTTGCACCATGACGCACATTTGCGACTTGGAACTATTTGCACAGCAATCACCCCGAATTTGTTGAGTACAATTCAGCAGATCAACACTGATTGTTCAGCATTGTTTTGGTAACTCATTGGCTAACTCTCAATCAACATTTATGAAACTCAACTACAAACTTTACCTGTACTTATCTTTATCTAATTTTAAATTGCTGAAGAAAAGTTACCCTGCCAAAATCATGTTTGTGGCATTTGTGGGTACTCACATACCACTTTTGACATTACTGTTGAGTTTTCTCATTTCCAACTCCTATTCTTGGGAGATGGCGGTGCGAGTTTTAATTATTGCTCTGTTGGCGACGTTAACAGGTACAGCAGCAACTCTCTATGCCATACATAATCTCCTTGCACCAGTCATGTTGACATCGACTGCATTGCAAGACTATCTAAATAATCGAAAATTACCTGAACTACCCACAGAGTATGTTGATGAAGCTGGGACACTCATGGCGGATGTTTCACAGACTCTTAATAAATTAGATGAGTTGATTCATTACATTACTAATTATGACGAATTAACAGGACTACCTAATCAAAATTTATTTAGCGATCGCCTATCGGGTGCTGTGGCGAAAAAGTACTTTCTTCCAGATAACGCCAAAGAAGTTGGAATACAACTTCATCTTGGCGATCGCTCTAATTTAACTTACTCCTCATCTCCACAACAACAAAAGTTATTAGCTATATTTTTATTAGGTATTGATGATTTTCTGAACATTAGTCACGCATTAACGCATCACACATTAAATTTGTTACTGAGAGCAGTTGCTCAACGTTTAAGCACTTGTGTTTCACAAACAGATATTATTGCCCATTTGAGTAAAGATGAATTTGCAATTGCCCGAGTAGAAATTCCTTCTTTTGAAAGCGTGATTAAGCTATCACAATTGCTGCTGAATACTCTGGCAAAGCCCTTTTTAGTAGAGGGCAACTCAATTCATATTACTGCTAGTATTGGTATCACAATTAATGACTTAAATGAAAGTAATGGCGTAGAGGAACTCTTGCAACAGGCGCACATTGCACTCTCCCAGGCTCAAACACAAGGGCGTAGCCAATATTTATTTTATTCACCAGAAATTAATGCTCGCTTACAGGAACGACTAACTTTAGAAAGCGAATTATATGGGGCGCTGGAACGCGATGAAATGAAGGTTTATTACCAACCTTTAATTAATTTGCATACCCAACAAGTAACAGCAGTTGAAGCGCTAGTTCGCTGGCAACATCCTACTTTGGGTTTAGTTTCGCCAGCAAAGTTTATTCCGATTGTCGAAGCCAATGGTTTAATCACCGCAATCGGTGAATGGGTTTTGCGGACAGCCTGTGCTCAATGTCGTGCTTGGCAACTGGCTGGGCTACCTGCGATTCGGGTATCAGTGAATCTGTCAGCTAGGCAATTTGAACAACCCAATTTAGTAGAGATTGTTAGCCAAATCCTTGAGGAAACCGGACTACCGCCATCTTACCTAGAATTAGAAGTCACTGAAAGCTTTTTGATGGCTAATATTCAGCAATCGGTGAAAATCTTGAACCAATTACGAGAATTAGGTATTTGGATAGCTCTAGATGATTTTGGCACTGGTTATTGCTCGTTGAATTACTTAACGCGCTTTCCCGTCAATATGCTGAAAATTGATCGCTCATTTGTACAAGATATAACGTCCAATCCTGATAGTGCGGCTGTTACCGATGCCATTATTGCTTTAGCCAATAGTCTGCAATTGAAGATTACAGCCGAGGGCGTAGAAACCGAAGAACAAATGAACTACTTAAAAAGACGGGGATGTGAAGAAGGGCAGGGATTTTACTTCAGTCGCCCTGTTCCGGCTGATATAGCTATTAGGATGTTGGAGAACAGTTATGAACTAAGCAGATAATTACAATGACACGCAGCAGTAATCTAAACGTTACGGGTACCTAGACAAAAGTAAAAGGTAAAAGGCAAAAGGATAAATTTTATGATTGCTCCTTCTTCCTTTTACCTTTTTATGTACCTGATGCTTATTTAATGTTAGCCTTTGCGTCCCTCACTGCGGCAAAGAAAAATAATCCTGTGAGAGGAATACTCAATACCAAAATGATCGTCGTGGCTTGAACGCCTAAATCTGGTTGTCCGTAACTCAGTTCAAAAATCGAACCAACAGCCGCGATCGCTGCTACACAAGAACCAGCTAGAAATAATCCGCTTTTTGGAGTTAAATACACTACTAAACCACCCTATGCTACTGGTTTCACCGCCTGATACGAGAAGCCATTTTTAGATAGTTCCTGGGCCAAAGTCAAGGAATTATCTACACGATCTACGAACACCACGCCATTGAGGTGATCCATTTCGTGCTGAATGCAGCGTGCGAGTAAGTCAGTAGCTTTTAATGTCTTAGGACGACCATTTTCATCTTTATAAGCAATTTCCACCACTTCTGGACGCTTGACATCCATATACACGTTAGGAATGCTCAAACAGCCTTCTTGAGCAACGCAGATTTCTTTGCTTACTTGTTTAATGGTGGGGTTAATCAATACTAATGGCGGATTAGCAGGATTATCTGGCTCTAAATCGATGACAATTAGTTGTTTATGAATACCAACTTGGGGTGCAGCCAAACCAATGCCATCTTTGCTGTACATAGTTTGCAGCATATCCCGGATGAGTTGGCGCAGTTCATCATCTACTTTGGCAATGCGCTTTGCTGGTTGACGAAGAACGCGATCGCCTAAATAGTGAAGTTGCAAGGGCGGATTTTTTAACTTTTTTTTCTCTACAGCAATTTCGGAGGGCATGATTCCTTATGGCTTGATTGTGAAAATTCTCTCTAGTTTAATTCTATCAATCTGTTAATGGCTGAAGTCTTGCTGACTCTGATTTCAAGATTACAGAACACACAAATTTTGCACAGTCGAGTATAAATGTGATGTTATCTCGTGCCATGACTTCAGTATTTTTGTCAGGGCGCTAAATTCAGTTATTGGGGTAATGATGTGTGTGGAAATTTTTAACTAAACTCGACTACCTCCTCAAAGAAACCTTCCTCGGCTGGCTGCGTGGAGGTTGGATGAATTGGGCAGCAGTCAGTACTGTAACAGTATTACTATTTTTATTTGGCATGAGTCTGCAAACTTCCTGGCAAGTAGAAAAATTACTTTACCAGTTTGGTAGTCAAATGGAGGTTTCAGTTTATCTAGATTCGGGGATATCAGCCGTCAACCTAGAACCACTGGTGAAACATATACCAGAAGTGGTGGGGACACAAGTAATTACTAAAGAAGAAGCTTGGACTAAGTTAGTTAAAGAACTAAGAATTTCTGATATTGAAGGCGCAAACCAGCAGCTAGCAGAAAATCCCCTAGTTGATGAAATTAAAGTCAAAGCACGTAACTCCGAAGTTGTGCCGAATTTAGCAACTAAGTTAGCTAAATTACCAGGAGTAAGTACAGTGCAGTATGTCGATGAAGTCCTTAAACGTATCGCCCAGTTACATCAAGGTTTAAACTGGATTACCGTAACCATTACCATCATCCTCACCTTAACTGCGATCGCAGTCACCAGCATTACCATTTGCCTGATTGTCATGGCGCGCCGACAAGAAATTGAAATCATGCAGTTAGTCGGTGCAACTACAGCTTGGATTTACCTGCCGTTTATTTTACAGGGTATAGCCTTTGGCGTATTTGGAGGTGCGATCGCTTGGAGTTTGATTACTGTTATTCAACAATTAATTAGCAACCTGCTAGCTAACCAACCTGAATTTATTCAATTTATTAGCAACGGCTTGCAACTTACTCCAGTGCAAATCTTATTATTACCCCTAATTCTTGTAAGTTTTGGTGCAGCTGTAGGATTAATAGGTAGTTTATTTGCTGTACGGCGTTTTGCTAGAGGTTAGGCATTTGTCATTTGTCATTTGTCATTAGGTAATGGGTAATTGGTAATGAGTAATTCTCCCTCATCCTCCTCATCCTCCTCATCTCCCCAGTCCCCAGTCTCCAATCCCCAATCCCCACTCCCCAAATTCTTATGACATCTAAATGGGAAAGATTACTGCTAAACCTTGGTGAATGGCATGGTTCATTTACCAGTTTCTCTGCCCAAGGTGAACTGCTGCAAGATATAAAAAGTGTTGTTTCACTAGAAGGGTTAAATAATAACCAGACAATTCGCCAAATTGTGAGCCTTCAAGGACAAGAAGATTTAGTTCTCGAATATAGTTCTTTGTCTAAAAGTATTTTATTGTTTGAAAATGGAGCATTTTCCCAAGGTTCAATTCAATTTGGGCCTTTTAGTGAATTTGGTGCAGAATTGGGTTTGATTTATGAAAATCGTCGATTGCGGCTAGTTCAATTATTTGATAAAAATAGCCAACTAAATAAACTCACATTGATACCAGAACATTTAGCTGGTACTGAACCTATAGCAAGCCAGAATCTACAAATCGAGGACTTGTTAGGAGAATGGCGCGGTGAAGCAACAACAATATATACAGATTTTCGCCCTGCTAATACTGTCTCTACAACTCTAAAATTACAACTTGATGATGCTGGAAAGTTAATCCAAACTCTTTCTTTTGGACAATATACAATTACTTCCAGCGCTACGATTCAAGGCTCAATTATCCACTTTGATCAAGATCCACAAAAGCAGATGCAAGTATTACTCCTACCTCACGGTGCTTCTGCAACTTCGCCACTCAAGATAAATTCACGCCAAAGTTTTATTCTAGAAGTGGGTTGGTTAATTAAGCCAAATCTCCGCCAACGCTTGATTCGCAGCTACAGCGATAAAGGCGAATGGGTGAGCCTCACCTTAATTACTGAAGAAAGAGCCTAAAAACGGAAGATTTAAATTAAAATTCTGCTCCACTTTCCCAAGATTCTCTTGTCAACAACCATTCAGTTTGACTCCAGCCGCGTTCACGCATCCAATCTGGGCTAGTAATTGTGCCGATTATTACAAATCCATATCGGAGTGCTAAACGCGTAATCCGCAAATTTGCACTGACAGTAATACCTCGAATCTCTTTTAAACCTAGATTCTGGAATCCAAAATCAATCATCGCTTTCGCCACTTCAATTGCGTATGCGTAACGCCCCCAGAATTTAGGTGCTAATTCTATCCCTAATTCCGCCTGTTCAGAACTGTAATTTTCTCGGCGCAGTCCACAACAACCGATTAATTCTTGAGATTTAAAACGTTCAACAATGGCAAGCTGATAATTGATACGCGGATGTTCATTTGCCCACTGACGAAACAGGTACAAAAGCTCACGTGTGTAATTGGGTGCTACTTCTTCCGGCGAACAAAATTCAGCATACCTTGGATCGGTATGATAGACGAAAAATGCAGGCTCATCTTCTGTAATAAAGTCTCGCAGCAGAAATCTTTTAGTGATAATTTCCATAGCCAATGACTCCAGCCTGATTATTCAAGTGCAAGTAAAAGGCGATCGCATCTAGAAAATCCAAAATTATTCGCAATTCTTAATTTGGGCGTTTACCATTGACAAAATACACTATATTACACCCAAAAACAGAACTTATATCAAATAACACGGAGATTGCAACGCTTTGTGTAGTAAAGCTTGATATTGTTCATCATTAATGCGATAAGCGCCAAATCTTTCTAAATGAGGATTCATCATTTGTGCGTCAAATAGCACAAATTGCTTCTGGCGTAATCTCTCTACCAATTTCACCATAGCTACCTTTGAGCCTTCGGGAATGCGATAAAACATGGATTCGCCAATAAAAGCACCTGCGATCGCAATTCCTAAAATTCCCCCTGCAAGTTCGTCACCTTGCCAAGTTTCAAAACTAAAAGCGTAACCATTCTGATACAGTAACCAATAAATCTTTTCTAACTCCGGCGAAATCCAAGTTGTCTCACGGTTAGCGCAACCAGCTACCACCGCTTTAAAATCACGGTTAATTGCCACTGTAAACCGTTCTTGATTCAAAACACGCCGTAAAGATTTAGGATAGCGAAATCTTTCATCTAAGGGAATTAATGTGCGATCGCGACTACCATACCAGCCCAAGCCCTGGCTATCGTCAGCCATGAGAAAATAGCCTTGAGCATAACCCTGAATAATAGCAGCGATATCATATTCCATAGTGAAGATCACAATTCAAAAACTCATATTCCGAACGCTATTCGATGTTAACAGTCATCCTTTGCGTTCCTTTGCGTCCCTCTGCGTTTAAAAAAATGACAGAACCAATTCCACCTATCACCCTACCACCATCAGAAAATCCCCAGCTAGAAGGCGAATGGTTACAACAACGCCTGCTGCGGTGGCTGGATGCAGAATTTCTGCCAGAAATTGTCAATCAAAAGATTGCTCAACGCGCCGCTCAGATTTTTATGCGCCAACGCATGGAAGGAGAAAACGACCTCGGTTCTCTGGTAATTGCCATTGTCACAGAGATGCAAGCGTTTGATTTTTCTAAAAGCTTTTATGGAGAGTTTGCGATCGCTAACGCTGTCAGCGATCTACTCTTAGAAAGTTTGGGAATCGATCGGTGTTGTGGTCAATAAATAAAGTCCACGGTCAAAAGTCCACAGTCAAAAGTTTATCTCTTGACTTTTGACTCTTGACTCTTGACTCTTGACTTTTGACTACCAGCTAGACTTAACCACGCCAGGTAAAAGTCCTTCGTGCGCCCATTCCCTCAGGACGTTCCGAGACAGACCGAAGTCACGATAAACACCTCTGGGACGACCTGTTACCCAGCAACGATTGCGACGACGGCTAGGTGCGCTGTTGCGGGGTAATTGTTGAATTTTTCGGTGAATTTCTAACTTTTCTAGCGGAGATTCAGCGTTTTGAAAGTCGCTTAACAACGCTTCACGCTTTTCACCATACTTTTCTACTAACTTAGCGCGCTTTTTCTCGCGCTCAATCATGCTCTTCTTTGCCATACTTTCTCGAATTTATTTAAAGACAGCATTTCCCATTCTACAGTTAGCACAGGCATTTAGCCTTTCTAGCAATAGGGCTGCTATTATAGCTTAACCTAAGGCCGCTGGCTTATTTGCGTCTGGGCATAAATCTGCTAATTCACAAGCTATACACACAGGGGAACGGGCTTTACAGATAGCGCGTCCGTGATAAATTAGCCGAATTGACCAATTCTCCCAATCTGGTTGAGGCAATAATTTCATTAAATCTTGCTCAATACGGACTGGATCTGTATGTTTTGTCAAACCCAGATGATTACTCAGTCGCTTCACGTGAGTATCGACCGTTACCCCGGCATTAATACCATAAGCATGAGCCAAAACTACATTAGCCGTTTTCCGCGCTACACCAGGAAGCTTTAACAGCTGTTCCATTTGGTTAGGAACTACAGAGTTAAACTCAGAGACAATCATTCTACAGGCAGCTTGAATATTCTTAGCTTTATTGCGATAAAACCCTGTAGAACGTACCAAATCTTCTAACTCTGCTAAGTCAGTATTAGCTAAACTCGCAGCATCGGGAAAGCGAGCAAATAAAGCTGGTGTGACTTTATTTACCCGCTCATCTGTACACTGTGCGGAGAGAATGGTTGCTACTAAAAGTTGTACAGGTGTTGAGTAGTTCAAAGAGCAAGTTGCATCTGGGTAAAGATACTTCAGGCGATTTAAAATTTCTAGCGCCCGTTGCTTCTTAGATAAGGCTTTACGGGTAATGGTCACTGGAACAGTTTTTGTACCCACTCCAACTGGATTGTTAATTGGGTAGTTTCTTTGACGATGAGAAAAATACCTAGTCCTAACAGTAGCACCAAACCAGTTTGCATAACACTTTCTTGAATGCGGCTAGGTAAGGGTTTACCGCGCACACCTTCAATCAACAGAAACGCCAACTGTCCGCCATCTAAAGCAGGTAGAGGCAAAATGTTGATAATTGCTAAGTTAATACTGATCAATGCCGCAAAAAAGAACAAACTACCGGTATCATTTTGGGCAATATTAGCGCCAATTTCCACAATTTTAATTGGCCCGGCTACTTGTCCAGCAGTTTCCCCAAAGTTAGTAATTAGTTGTCCAAAACCTTTGAATGTCATCACCACAATGCGTTGAAATTCAGTAGCACCAACACTCAACGCTTCGATGGGATTCGCAACACGACGACGCTCAACCTTACCATTGGGAGAAAGCCCAATGCCAATTGTCCCGCCGCTAGGTTTAGCATCTGGAGTGACATTGACAGTCACCTTTTCATCGCCACGGGCAATTTCTAATTGCACTGGCTTACCTGCACTAGTTTTAATTAATTCTCTAAAAGCGTCTATTTCTTGTAAAGAAGTACCAAATTGCCTTTGATTAGCCGCTACGATCACATCTCCTGGTTTAATTCCCGCGTTCGCTGCTACAGAACTAACTTCTGGTGCTAGCTGTTGAATTAATACACCAGGTTGGCTAGCTTGTCCCACACCAACAACACTCACCTGTCCTACTAAAAGTAAATAGGCAAATATTAAATTGGCGATGACACCTGCACTAATCACGATCGCCCGATCAAAGATAGGACGGTTACGCAGCAGATTTGGGTCATTGGGGGGAATATCGCTATCTGGATCGTCATCGGGAAAGCCGACAAAGCCACCTAAAGGAAAAGCGCGGATAGCATATTCGGTTTCTGAACCTTGGTATTTCCAAAGAACCGGGCCAAAACCTAACGAAAACCGATTAACATGAATGCCCTGAGAACGTGCTGCAATGAAATGTCCTAGTTCGTGTACCAAGATCAAAACAGCCAAAACTGCGATCGCTGCTAAAACTGACATAGATCAAACAAGATATTAAGCTATATACCTATCTCCATTCTAAAATGTGTCACTGGTTAGCATTGGCAGTAAATCGTCTGAATTGAACATTTTCCGTCTGGCGACACCAGCTATTAGTCATTGGTTATAAGCCATTAGAAATTTCCTCCACAGAAATTATCCTACTCTGCGGAGGAATTAAAACTCGCTAGGGCGTATTATTTAGAAAAAATGTCGAATTTTCAGCCATTTCTCAAATTATCTGCCGCAATGCACCGCCTAAACTTGGTGTACTAATGACTAACGACAAATGACAAATGACAAATGACAAATAACTACAACAACTCACGCCCTAAATAAGGTTGCAGCACTTCTGGTATGCGTACCGTCCCATCTGCTTGTTGATAATTCTCCAAAATTGCTGCCATTGTTCTTCCTACAGCCAAGCCTGAACCATTTAAGGTATGCAAGTACTGAGTACCTTTCTTCCCTGCTTCTTTAAAGCGGATATCAGCCCGTCTTGCTTGGAAGTCAACAAAATTGGAACAGCTAGAAATCTCCCGATATTTGCCCGAAGAAGGTAACCAAACCTCTAAATCGTAGGTTTTAGTAGAAGAGAATCCCAAATCCCCAGTGCATAAATTAATTACTCGGTAAGGTAATTTCAAAGCCTGTAAAATAGCTTCTGCATTTCCCACCAGTTTTTCTAGTTCGTCAAAAGAAGTACTGGGATGAACAAATTTTACCAATTCCACTTTATTGAATTGATGCAGGCGAATTAATCCCCGCATATCTCGCCCATAACTCCCAGCTTCCCGACGAAAACAGGGAGTGTAAGCGCAATGATAGATAGGCAATTCTTCCGCCGTGAGAATTTCTCCCCGGTAGAGGTTAGTAACTGGGACTTCTGCTGTCGGAATTAACCACAAGTCATCATCGGCACATTTAAAGCTTTCTTCCGCAAACTTAGGTAACTGACCAGTAGCTGTCAGAGATTCACTATTTACCAAAATCGGCGGACTGACTTCTACATAACCAGCCTCAGTCTGACGCGCTAGCATAAATTGAATTAATGCCCTTTCCAGCGCTGCACCAGCACCTATTAAGTTTACAAAGCGACTTTGGGCAACTTTAACAGCCCGCGCCACATTCAGAATACCGAGCTTTTCGCCAATTTCCCAGTGAGGCAAAATATTCTCATTTTGCGGAATATACTCATCACCCCAACGCCGGACTTCTACATTCTCTTCTTCACTTTTGCCAATGGGTGTGGAGTCGCTAGGCAAATTAGGGAGTGCAAGTACTAGTTGCTCAATTTCAGCTTTTAGGGCTTTTTCTTGCGGTTCAAGTTCGCTCAGTTGAGTTTTGATAGCGTTCCCCTCATCCCGCAAAGATTGAATTTCTGGAGACTGAGGATTGGTTCCAGATTTAATCTTTTGCCCAACTATTTTACCAACTTCGTTGCTACGGGCTTGGAGTTGATTACGCGTAACTTCCAGTTCCCGTTGTTTTTGATCTAACTGCAATATTGCTTGAATATCGTATTTACCACTACGACTATTCAATCGTTCTTCAACTAGTTGGGGATTTTCCCTTATTTGCTTAATATCCAGCACAGATTTTTCTTTTATTTTTTGCCTAGTATCTTCTGCCAACACATCAGCATATCCTGATTTTGGTGCGACATAACAGGATTTGCAATACAAAATTTAATTAAATTGGGGATTGGGGATTAGGGACTGGGGACTGGGGACTGGGGACTGGGGATTGGGGATTGGGGATGAGGGAGATGAGGAGGAAATAACAAATGTCTACTCCCCATTACCAATTACCAATTACCAATCCGCCATGCCCCATGCCCTATTTAAGGTTTATTAATCCGATTCAGCAGCCAAAGTGAGGCTACCAGTCCGCCAAAGTGAGCCATGACTGTGTTTGTATTAGCTTGGACAACAAACATATCCAAGCCACTGATAAATGGTTGGTTGCCTTGAGGAGAAAATAAAAATTGAGTTTGGGTAATTGCCCTGGCTGCTAAAGTCCCCACAATCGCCTGTGCGCCCAACAGAGTTAATAATATTCCTACTAAACTCACCATTACCCCTAAGCGCAAAACTTGTATAGTTTCGCTTTTACGCGGTCGATTATTGGCATTAGCCGATAGTAGTTGAGCGCCTAGTCTGGTATAACGGAAAGCTAAATAAATGCCTACACCCAAGGAGACTAACCCACAAATAGCCAAAAAGATACCAAATCCTGCTCCGGCATTATTACCTGAGCTACCAGGCCTTTGGCTAGAAATGGCAAATAGTAACAGAATTACACCAGAAACTACACCTAGTACTAACTGTATCCAAAAACTAATCCAACCTGTCAGCCGGAACTTTTGGCCAATTGCCCGAATATTAGAAGACGATGTTGCGTCAGGATTTTGTGACATACTGGTAACGAATTATCTAGGCGCTGCATAAAAATTGGGCATGGGGCATGGGGCATGGGGCATGGGGCATGGGGCATGGGGCATGGGACATGGGGCATGGGGCATTGGTAATTGGTAATTGGTAATGGGAATTTCTCCCCTTGTCCCCTTTTCCCCTTGTCTCCAGTCCCCAGTCCCCAGTCCCCAGTCCCCAACCCCATATTCTAAGGTCTGCACTGGTAAATTTATTGTAAAAAAAGTGTTTATTAACTTTTTACAGACAAAACTGCATTTTACCTGTAAAATTTCTTCGATGGCATCTTATTGCTACAGCAGTTCTAACCAGCTCGGCATCACTTGACACAAAGATGTTGGCTTTGCCAATATCTTAAATTGCTCCTCACCACACCGTCTTGAGCTTGGGTAGGAACGTAAAATCCTGCGTTCCTGAACTCACACACTCGTCCCACAACTGTCAAGAACGTGGGTTACCGTTTAATGTTTACGCTTTGAAAATTTTGCCTAAGTAGCTTTAGATACTGGTACAAGTGCCGGAGTATCAGTATATACTGACTACAAGCATTGTAGATCTCACCTTAAGGCATTTTTTAGCCATCCACTAACCATGAAACTTGAGGATATATATCATTTCTTTGAAAATCCTCCGCCAACTTACCTCTGTCAGGAACTAGCAGTTTGTTACATTCTGTACGTTTTACTACAAGGTGAATCATACGGAACCGAGTTGATCCAGCGCTTGGAGACTGAATATCCTACCTATCGGCTTTCGGATACCGTACTGTACAGTGCAATTAAATTTCTCGAAGACCAAAGGGCAATAACTGGGTATTGGAAGAAGCTTGAAGGGCGGGGCCGCCCAAGGCGGATGTATCAAGTTTCTCCAGAATGGCAAGTTCAATCACAAGAATTAGCCCAGCTTTGGCTAGAGTACATCAATCCGAGAACAAATTAACGAATAATTAAATATTGAGAATGAAATGAATAAGTCTCCTCCAATCAAATAGTACTTTTTTTTAGTTATGGATACTGCTATTCTGCCATCAACGTTCCTACTGACCTTATTGTTATCGGTTGGGCTGTTTTTCTTTATTCGTGCTTCCACGAAAGAACGCACGCAGACAGCGCAACTGATATCTGAACAAGATGAAGCTAGTTTGATGCCTCAATTACAAGAGTATTTTCGCTCTCGGTCTTATCGAGTGGCAGCGCTAGACCGAGAACAAAACCAAGTGACTTTTGAAGGGTTTGTGCAACCAAGCTGGTTTTTAGCGGTGTTTTTGACGCTGTTAGCAGCTATTGGCTTGCTTTGCTTGTCACTGGTTTTGGCAATACTTTTTCCAAGTTTTGGGACTCTGTTTTTGGGGTTAATTCTGCTGTCCCCTTTGAGTGGTATTTTTTATTGGCAAAAAGCTGGAAGACTTGAGAAGGTGTCGCTCAAACTGGAAACTATCCCGAATCAGCAACACTCCTCAAGTACAATTACTGTGACTGGCCATCGTGACGAACTCACAGAGTTGCAGAAGGCTTTACAGTTAAAACCATTTAAATAAATTTTGATTTTTTTTGGAATTTTTTGCACATCTCACAATTATGGGATGCTGCATCATATCCAATCTTTTCCGGAAAAAGAGTTTTAACAGTTGAATATACAAGCTAGAAGTTATGAATATTCCCTACGAGGTAGGATCGTAGGGAATATTCTATACCTTTTGAAAGAGCGTCCTGAGCAATCTACCGAATGAACGCACAATTTCGCTCCCGCTTGTAGATACTTTTTGCACTATGCTGGCTTCTTTCTATATCATGCGATTATCAACCAACCTATGCAAACAAGTATGGTTTGAAAATCTCTCCTGGCAAATTAGCTACAAACTTAAAAGAAATTGGAATTTTTGCATAACCAGAGCAATTTTGCCAGTTAAATGATTGTCAGAAGTCGCATAAAATGCGTAAGATAACCACTGATAGTTTAGCGACCAGCTAAAGCCAATGCTTCCTGACCAGTAGGAGATTCTAAAGTCCTAAGGCTGGGAAACAAGAAATGGTTCTCTTCTACGTATTGAGCACCAAACAGACCTTTTTCTGCCCAGAAATAACGGTCTGTAGTGTGTTCATTACGTTTTACTAGTAGCAATGCAGGTGGCGCGATACCTTCAGCTTGAATAAATTTTCTTGCTGCTGTCACAGGCTTTTCTTCGCCACTCTCGATGCTATATTGAGGCACATGTTCTAGGATTCGCCGCCCTTCTTGGCGACGACGACTTTTCCGCTTCCGTCTCCTTGCCAACCTATTTTCCTCCTCTTTCAAGCTATAGATTGTAGTGATAGCTACAAAATCCGTCGTAATTATATAGGTTCTAGTTCAAAAAATCAACCGTTTTTAAGGCTTTGATACAACTCAATTAATGTGTGAAAAGCTAGACAAATCAAATTTAGGGAAATATATAATTCCCTGAACCAAACCATTAGTAAGAAGATTTAGTTAAGCTTTATTAAATGAGCGAGGAACAAATTCCCCTCTTCTTTAATTTACCCTTAAATTCTATAATCTTGAGCAAAATCTGAAAAATGTTAATGTCTGCCAGTTCTGATTTTGTTGCTCTATGCCGAGAGCAAATAGCATTGTTAACCCAAGGGCTAGGAGCATCGTTAAGTGTTGTCTACTTAACACAAGAATTGGTGGGGTCTCCTACAGGTGAGGCAAAACTGATTCCTGTAGTGGTATATCCAGAGACGGCTATATTAAAGCAGGGTGAGGAGACTGCTGAGGTGAAAACACCTAAGCACATGAAAATCAGCAATGTTTTAGCTTTACCGCAATATCGGGGACAAACATTGCCGGATGATGGGGAATCATCAACTTCGCCACAGGATTCTGAAGCATCAGAGGAATACCTACTGAGTGAAAACCAAATTGTTTTACCCTTGAGTCATGAGGGTGTGATGATGGGGTTACTCGTGACGGGTAGAGAAGATAGGGCATGGAATGAACAGGAGCAAAGTCAGATTCAAAGCATAGCCCAAAGTCTAGCGATCGCCTGTATTTTAGATCAACGTCGAGCTTGGTTACAGCAGCAATTGCAACAACAACAGATTTTGCAAGAACAGCAGCGCGATTTGCTAGATAATCTCTTGCACCAGTTTCGTAACCCCTTAACAGCAATTAGAACCTTTGGCAAACTGCTAATGAAACGCTTGCGTGCTGGCGACCCGAACCGCGATGTAGCTGGTAACATCATCCGAGAAAGCGATCGCCTGCAAGAATTATTACTACAGTTTGATCAGGTCGTTGATTTATCAGAAGCAGATTTAGCACCTCTCCCACTTCCAGAAACTCAAGTAGTAGAAGCTACTCTGCAAAAAGAATCAACGAAGCCACCCTTGTTATTACCAGGAACAGGAGAAAAAGAAGCTGATTGTGCTTTAGCAGAGTTATTAGCGCCATTATTAGTGTCAGCTAAAGCAATTGCTCAAGAAAGAAATTTACAGCTAATTACTAAAATTCCCCGAAATTTGCCCTTAGTCCGTGCCAACACTAAAGCATTACAAGAAGTATTAAATAACATCATTGATAATGCATTGAAATACACGCCAGCAGGAGGCAAGATTTTCATTCAAGTAGGGCAAGAACAAGATAATTTACAAGGAATTGCCATTAGTGACACCGGGCCAGGGATTCCATCAGAAGATTTAGCACATATTGGCGAACGTCATTACCGAGGAGTACAGGCGCAAACAGATATCCCTGGTACAGGTTTAGGATTAGCGATCGCTAAACAGTTGATCGAGCAAATGCAGGGTAAAATCGAAGTTTTTAGCCCTGCAATTAATTCCACCATCGTCTCACCCAAAGCACCGGGGACGACGTTTATTATTTGGTTACCAGAAGTTGAAGGTTAGTCATTTGTTTTTTGTCCTTTGTCATTTGTCTTTTGTTCTTTGTGAATCACCAACGACCAATGACCAATGACTAATGACCAATGACCAATGACCAATAACTATTTGAGCGATAACAACAGGTTCTGATTGATAGTCATTTGTAGGTCGGTGTCGGGGTCGATGGCGATGAGGTCTACACTGTTCTTACCGAAGAACAAGCCTATCAAAGCACCGATACCAGCGCCGCCGAGAACTTCTTCTGTAGCGATCGCGCGATCGCCTGTGACTGCAGATACAGCAGCAGCAGCTCCAGCGCCTAGGACGGTATCTTTAATGATGCTTCCTGTACTAGTCCCCTTGTTGACGGTTTCTGTCTTGGTAATGACCTCAGAGGTGGCGCTAACTTGATATTCTTGGCCATTGGTCAATACTAGTTTTTGGGCGACGAATTGAGAACCGCCTTGTGCTGGTTTGATTTGACCAACTACCTGACTACCAGCCGGAATGACCACAACACCATCTTGGGTAATGACGTTTTGGGCTACGGTTAGGGTTAAAGGTGCAGTCTCAGTTTTGGTAACGAGAATTTTTTGCGCCTGATCGTACTTCACAGGAATAGCAGTTCCTTGAGGAATGGTGACTGCTACAGGTGTGGGTGTGGTAGATTGAGCCACCACAATGTAAGGCGAGTTAACAGCAGAGGCTTGATTGGAACTAACCAACGCTTGATAAATAAACGCTGCTACCTGCGCTCTTGTGGCGGTGGTTGTAGGATTGAGGAACTTCACATTGGGATAGTTCACGACAATTTGTTTTTCTGTAGCAGCTGCGATCGGACTCCGAGCGTAGTCAGCGATATTAGAAGCATCGTTGAAATATTGCAGAGTGCTTTCAATATTGCTACTAGGACTATATTCCAAACCGTTGGCGAGGGAAACTAGAACCTGCTGACGAGGAATTGCTTGGTTAGGTTCAAAGCGGTTACCGGGATATCCTGACAAGAAACCGATGGTATAAGCTTGCTGAATAGCACTAGCTGCCCAATAGTTGCTGGGTACATCTGTAAAGTTAATTGCTTGCCGTTGTGGAGATTTTTGGAAAGCTTTGTTAACCATAGCAGCAAATTGGGCGCGGGTAACTGGTTCTTCTGGACGGAAACTACCATCAGGAAACCCAGCAATTACTCCTCTTTGTGATAATTGTTGAATAAATTGTGCTGCCCAATAATTAGAATTAACATCAGAAAAAGTAGTTTGTGCAAAAGAAGGAGCAGCTGTAATTAAAGGTGCTACTGTAGCAGTTGTAATACTTAAAGCCATTAATGCAGCTGTTCCGGATTGCCAACGATTTAAAGCAAACATAGAGTTTTAGTCCAATATAATTTATTTGTTTTTCTGTTACTTACCTAGACAATTGATGGATGCTAATGTTCCTAAGTATTCTGCCTTTTTATAAAACCGTGACTTAAGTCACAGTTCGTTATTAAAGCATCTAGATAAAGTTAAAAACTGCAATACCAATAGTTTGATTTAAGCGTTAACCTAAGCAAACATTAAGGTATAGTATTGA
Source organism: Tolypothrix sp. PCC 7601 (assembly GCF_025677855.1). NCBI lineage: Bacteria > Bacillati > Cyanobacteriota > Cyanophyceae > Nostocales > Tolypothrichaceae > Tolypothrix > Tolypothrix sp. PCC 7601. The sequence goes on along the minus strand of NZ_CP064879.1, from coordinate 3,417,675 downwards.
GTTTTGATTGTTTATATTCAAGGCAAGATAAAATTATCCGGATGAAATAGAATTAGCCGGATAAAAGAGCTATTAAAAATTAAGCGATCGCACACATATAAAAAGTGGCGATCGCAGATTAGGGATGATTAAATTCAATACTGAAAGCTAGTTGAGTCTAGTAGCGGGATAATAGCAATCTAGAGTTCAATGTGATACCTAAATCCTGTTCAGGACGCAAGACGAAAACATCAGCTTGGTTTTTCCTTAGCAGTACACTTGCTCCAGCACCAGCCGCCGCACCAATAAGAGGTTCTAAAACTTCAATTTTGCGGTTACCTGTAACTAATGAAATTAAAGTTGCAGCACCAGCACCAATAGCAGCATCTGTTAAAATACTGCCTGTATCAGTTCCTTTAGATATTTTTTCAACTTGGGAATATGTGCGAGAACTAGCACTAATTTGCTGACGGCGACCAGAAGCAAATACTAATTCTTGAGCGACAAATCTCACACCTTGGTTATTGTTATTATTTCTGTCGCTAGAATAAACGCTACCGAGGTTTACAGGTTCTAGTCTACCAACAACATCAGTTCCACGAGGAATTAATACGTTCCTGTTATTATCGATAATATCACTGGCGATTTTGAGTGTTAGATCCATTCTTTCGCCGGGCTTAACAATTACTTTTTCTTTTTCGTATGTAACAGGAAAAGTTACATTAGCAGGAATAGTAACTGTTCGGGATTGGTTAATATTATATTGGGCACTAGCAGGAGCAGAGGCAAATAAAGGCGCGATCGCACCTGTAGTAATTGCCATTGCCATGAGTGCAGCAGTTCCAGTTTTCCAACGATAAAGGCGTGTCATACTAGGGGTTTCCGTTTAAGTCTGAGAGATTTTTAATGACGCATATTTACTGAATTTGTTTCAGCATATTTTGAAACCTGTCTATAGGGATATGCCGTAGGTAAAGTAGTTCTAAGACGCGCAGTATTTGCGATCGCTCTTCAGCCGTTATAGGCTGCTAATACGCGTCTATTAATTAGTTCGCTATACATATATGATATCTGACGGCAAACGTGGTCAGATTGTTCCTGAGGGTTGATATTTGCTAAAAAAAACTGGTGATGACAAAAATAGTCAAATCGTAGGAAATATATAAATACAGGATTTGATAAAGATATTTGGCGATGTCTTATTCTCATCATATCTCTATAGGATTCATATTTGATTTTTGGAATTTACGTAGTAGTGGCGTGTCTAGCCTTAGATGTTGCAATAAAGATTAATTTTATCCGCGTTTATCTGCGTTTATCGGCGGTTAATTTTTTCTAGTAGCAACTTAAAACAACTGTAGCAACGTACTGGTTTTGCTACATGGTATTGAGATTTTTTCAAAAATCAAATCTGAATTCCTATACTCCAGTCATCAGTAATGCATTGCATTTTATACTGGCAATTAAGTTTAGGGTAAAAGCATAAGGGGAAGAGTTAAAGGTTTACTCCCTTTTCCCTTTCACTTTTCCCCCTTCACCAACTACTATTAACTCCACATCTATATATAGTGACTTGTCTGGGTTGGGATTTTTTAAGATTAATTACAAAATTCCATGCTCCGACTATTGTGAGAAAACCTTGGCAGAAAAAATTGTCTGATAGTAGCCTTTATTAGACTTGACAATGTGACAAACTAGCTGCTCAATCTGGGAGATTACAATTTTTTTGTCGTCAAGGGAAAATATTTTAGTCAACTCTCACCATACTGCTACGGCTCACTCAATTTGCAGTTGTGATTCTTCTACTACCCATGCATAGCCGACGCAAGCAGAGGTTTATTTGATTTTTCTGGGTAAATGTGAAATGCTTTAGCCAGTTCTCCCTAGCCAAACTAGACGATGAATATTTGCCTTAACTTGGCCGTTTATTCGATTGTCAAACAAGTCAAAAATCAAAAACCTCTACTTTCCCAACTAGCAAATATGCTTACCGAGCTTTCTTCTTAACCAACAGGGGTAAATATAGGCGCATCTTGCAAGGAGTTTAATTTTTCTTTGCGCTTTACAAAAATCCTTTAGCCAACAACAAAAAACTGCTGATTATGATGTTAAATTTTGTAAAATAGAAGTCTTCAAGGCTAGAATACACATATATAGATAGTTAAACTAACAAGAAGTGCATCTTTACTGTTAATTATTAAAAGTAAATGTGGCCCAATAGCCTCAATGATCCCAATACAACTAATTCTCAAAAATTTTCTCAGTTACCGTGATGCAACTTTAGATTTTCGCGGTTTACATACAGCTTGTATTTGTGGTTCCAATGGTGCGGGTAAATCTTCCCTTCTGGAAGCAATCACTTGGGCGATTTGGGGTGAAAGCCGCGCCGCTGCTGAAGATGATGTTATTCATACAGGCTCTAAAGAAGTTCGGGTTGATTTCACTTTCCAAAGTAACCAACAAAAATATCGAGTGATTCGCACCCGCGTGCGGAGTGGAACTAGTGTTTTAGAATTCCAAATCGAAACGCCTAATGGTTTTAGTCCTCTGACTGGCAAAGGAGTGAGGGCAACCCAAGATTTGATTCTAGAACATATCAAGCTGGATTACGATACTTTTATTAATTCTGCTTACTTACGTCAAGGGCGGGCGGATGAATTCATGCTGAAGCGCCCGACGGAACGCAAAGAAATTTTAGCGGAGTTATTGAAGCTGAATCAGTATGATGATTTGGAAGAACGCGCTAAGGAATCATCCCGTCAGTTTAAAGCGCGGGTGGAAGAATTGGAACGTTCTTTAGAGTCAATTAAAATTCAGTTACAACAGCGTGAAACAACGCAAGCGCAAAAAGTTGAGTTAGAAGCAGAACTTAACCAACTGCAACAAGTGCAAGCTTTTGAAACGATTCAATTACAAAGTTTGCAGGTTGTACAGCACCAACGCCAAACAAAAGTAGAACAACTAAATTTTGTAAGACAACAATACCAAAATCTGACTCAAGATTGCGATCGCCTACAACAAGAGCAGTTAGCTGTTAAAAACCAAATTGCGGAATTAGAAAAGATATTAAGCCAAGAAGCGGAAATAAAAGCTGGATATCAACAATATCAAACATTACAATCCCAGGAAGAAGCGTTTGCTAACAAATTCGCGGAATTTACCCGCGCGCAACAAAACCGTCAACAAAAGCAACAGCAGCTTACCAAACAAATTAATGAAATTGAACGCCAACTGCAACAAGCGCAAGCTCAATTAGAAGCTTTGCAGCAACAAGAACGGGAAATTCAGCAAACCCTTACCAAATCTGGTGAGGTAGAAGCTGGTTTGGCGCAACTCACCGCCGCGCGTCAAAGAGTAGCGCATTTCGATCAGTTGCAAATGCAAGTGTCTCCCTTGTTACAACAACGCGCCACTTTACAAAGCCAAATAGATAGATTCCATGCGGGTTTGGTGGCGCGCTTAGAACAGCTAGCAAATACAGAAAATCAACTCCAACGACAACAACATCGCCAACCACAACTGCAACAGGCTGTGATGGATGTGGCTATTCAAATTGAGGAATTGGAGAAAAAGCGGGTTTATTTGCAACGTGTACAGGAGAAAGGACAAGAAAGACGACATTTTATTGAACGGCTACAAGCGCACCAAAGAGATTATGAAAAACTCTTAGGAGAACTAGAGCAAAAACTGCAAATGCTCCAGACTCCAAATGCGCTGTGTCCCCTGTGCGAACGTCCCCTTGATGAGCATCACTGGGATCGAGTGGTATCTAAAACTGAAGAGGAATTAAAAGATACACAGGGACAGTTTTGGGTAGTTCGCGAACAAATGGCTGTATCTGATAGAGAGATTCAAGTCCTTCGGCAAGAATACAGAGATATTCATCAGCAATTAGCCAGTTATGATACCTTGCGCGAACAACGGGGACAGTTAGCCGCTCAGTTAGAAGCTACCAGCGATGTGCAGCAACAGTTACAACAAATTGCGGCAGAAAAACAACATTTAGAGCGATCGCTCCAATTAGGTGATTACGCCCCCGACAAGCAAGCCGAACTACAGCAGCTAGACCAATATCTGCAAAAACTCAATTACAATGAACAAGACCATGCCCTAGCCCGTAGCGAAGTCGAGCGTTGGCGGTGGGCAGAAATTAAACAAGGGCAGATTAAAGACGCAACTAAGCGGCAAACGCAACTAGCAGCACGTAAGCCAGAATTAGAAGCAACTATAGCCCAATTACAAACCAGAATCCAGCAAGAGCAAGTAAATTCTGAGTGCGCCCAACAAATCGCCGCCCTCGATCGCTATATTACAGAACTAGGCTACAGCCCTGAGCAGCACAATCAATTGCGAATGGCTGTGAAGCAAAATCAAGCTTGGCATTTGCGCTATCAACAAATGCTCTCAGCCCAGCAACAGTATCCCCAACTACTGACGCGATCGCAAGAATTAGCAGCAGCCAAAACTGCGAGATTGACAGAACGGCAAACCCTAGCCAGTCAAATTGACAGCATTAGCGAGCAATTAGCAGAAACTGCTAACCCAACAGCGCAAATTCAAACATTAGAACAGCAACTCCAGATTCGCAGACGACAACTCGACGAACAAATTGCCAAATTAGGGCGTTTGGAACAGTTGGCTGTACAGCTAGAATCGCTGCAAATTCAGTACGAACAGCAGCAACAGCAATTACAATCCACCAAACAGCAACAACGCGTCTATCAGGAATTAGCGCAAGCTTTTGGTAAAAATGGTATCCAAGCATTGATGATTGAAAACGTCTTGCCGCAGTTAGAAGCCGAGACAAATCAACTACTTTCCCGACTCAGCGCCAATCAACTGCACGTACAATTTATTACTCAAAAAGCTGGACGTAATGGTAAATCAACTAAGAAGAATGTCAAGCTAATAGACACCTTAGATATTTTAATCGCTGATGCCAGAGGCACAAGATCCTACGAAACCTACTCTGGTGGAGAAGCCTTTAGAATTAACTTTGCCATTCGCCTCGCCCTAGCCAAACTCCTAGCGCAGAGGGCAGGAGCAGCATTGCAATTGTTGATTGTCGATGAAGGATTTGGCACACAGGATGCCGAAGGATGCGATCGCCTAATTGCAGCCATCAATGCGATCGCCTCTGATTTCGCCTGTATCCTCACCGTCACCCATATGCCCCACTTGAAGGAGGCTTTCCAAGCGCGGATTGAGGTTGATAAAAATCAGGAAGGCTCGCACGTGCGGATTTTGACTTGAGGACTGGGGACTGGGGACTGGGGACTGGGGATAAGGGAGATGAGGGAGATGAGGGGGATGAGGGAGAAAAAACAATTACCAATTACCAATTACCCATTACCAATTACCAATGCCCCATGCCCCATGCCCAATGCCCTATGCCCATTCACATCCTTTCCGCCACCTGTTTGAGCCGAATTAGTTGCGCTTGCATATCTTGTTTTGTCCAAGCGGCGGCGAAGGTATTGAAACCCCAACTGACTAAGGGGTTGGGGATGTCGAACTCAAAACGATTGATTAGCTGCGTTCCCTTTTCTAGGGGTTGACATTCCCAGCGATCGCGTCCTTGGAAAAATCCTTTAAATTCCCAAACCACTAAACCTGGTTGTCGTTCTGCGACAACCGTTTTTAATGTGGGTTGAATTACTGGAATTTGAATAGTGAAACGGCTTTGGCTCCCAACATCCGTACTCCAGACTTCACCCACAGGTTCGCAACGTAAAACCGGATTTAGCCAGCGATGCATAAGAGTTAAATCGGTAATACAATGCTCCACTACCGTAGCTGGGGCATTAATTTGAATCGATTGTTCCAGAACTTGGGGCATATGGTTGATGCAGCTTTTGCAATTAGAGTAACTCAAAATGGGGACTGGGGGTTGGGGACTGGGGACTGGGGAACTCGGGGCCCCCTCTGGGGATAAGGGGTAATGGGGACTGGGGACAAGGGGAAATAACAAACACCCAACTACCAATGACAAATGACCAATGACCAATGACAAATGACCAATGACCAATAACAAATGACAAACCCTGAAGATTAAAAATTACTCAGGATACCAATGTCAAAGATACTTTTACTGGTACATTGTTAGGCTAAATACTCGTGAACTTACGGGGATAAAGGATTGAGTAAGACAATCCATGTCAGAACACTGAAGTGTTTTGGCGTAACAATCAACTTTTAATTCCGAAAAACCATGAATACAACTTGGCTAGGAATAACCCAGGTATTAGATATTGGTTGGTCAATCAGGGTGCAGCAGCTTTTGGCACAATCACCAAGCCTACCACCGGAACAATCGGTGGTTAATCAAGGGATTGGTGAGGTGCGAGGAATTGTAGACCAGATAATTCTGTTTACACCTCGCTTGCTAGGAGCAGCAGCCATTCTGTTAATTGGTTGGCTAATTGCTGCAATTATTGCCGCAGTCACTAGGGGAATCCTCAATCGCACTGATATAGATAACCGCATCGCTTCAGGAGTAACAGGCCGGGACAATGTTCCCAATGTGGAACAATTAATCTCCGGCTTAGTTTTTTGGAGTATTATTCTTCTGACTGCGGTAGCTGTTCTACAGACTTTAGGGCTAGAGGTAGCTTCTCGACCATTAAATAATTTTGTCGATCAGCTTGCAGGGTTTTTGCCAAAGTTGTTTGGTGCAGCAATTCTTTTGGGCGTTGCTTGGTTATTAGCTACCGTTGTGAAGCTGGTAACGATTCGGGGACTACAAGTGTTGAGGTTTGATGAGCGTTTGAATCAACAAGCGCAAGATGCTGACTCTACACCAGGACTGAATCAGTTATCTGTTACAGAAACAATTGGTAATGCTCTGTACTGGTTCATCTTTTTACTATTTATTGTCCCGGTGTTAGATACTCTGGGGCTAAGGGAAGCATTACAACCAGTCAAAGCTCTGATTACAGAGATTTTGTCAATTCTGCCCAATATTTTAGCTGCAACATTAATTGCGGCTGTGGGTTGGTTTGTGGCTAATCTCATTCGTCGGGTTGTTACCAATTTATTGATTACAACTGGAATCGACCATTTGGGTAGTCGTTTTGGACTTTCGCCCAATGTCGGAGCGCAACCACTGTCGAATATTCTCGGCACTGTGGTTTATATTTTGATTTTGATTCCTGTTGCGATCGCAGCACTGAATGCTTTGAAAATTGAGGCGATTTCAGTCCCTGCGATCGCCATGTTACAACAGGTGCTTAATGCCTTACCTGCAATTTTTACAGCCATCGGCATTCTGATTATTGGCTATTTCTTGGGAAGGTTTGTCTCGGAAGTCGTCACGAGTATCCTTACCAGTTTAGGCTTCAACAACATTTTTTCAGTGCTGGGTTTGCCATCTCCAAGACGAACAGCAGTCTACACGGAAGCCGGCGCACCAGTAACTACACCCACCCGTACCCCATCAGAAATTGTCGGTATTATTGTCTTCGTCGGCATTTTACTCTTTGCGACGGTAGCAGCTGTCAATATCCTCAATATTCCTGCACTCACAGCGCTAGTATCGGGAATCTTGATTATATTCGGCAGAATTTTATCGGGATTAGTGGTATTTGGTATTGGGCTATTCTTAGCAAACCTAGCTTTTAGCATCATTGTCAGCTCCGAAAGTGCCCAAGCCAGGATTTTAGGACAAGTAGCACGGATTGCCATCCTGACTTTAGTCTCAGCAATGGCACTGCGACAGATTGGCGTAGCCAGCGATATTGTAAATTTAGCATTTGGGCTTTTACTCGGTGCGATCGCAGTGGCTATTGCCCTAGCTTTTGGTCTTGGCGGTCGAGATGTAGCCCGCGAACAAGTTAAAGAGTGGTTAGACTCTTTTAAGAGTAAGGGCTAACCAACATAATTACTAATTCGTAATTCGTAATTCGTAATTAAACTAAGGGTTAGAGGAAGCGAACTCTATAGGTTGCGCTGTTATAGGCGGGGTTTCAATCCAAACCGATAACGTAATTACAAATTAGTAACTCCGAATTACGAATTGTTAATGTTTTTCTCGGCAGTTTGTCTGCAAATCTCGGCACTTGCTACTAAAAGCATGACAATCTAAGAAAATATCTCGGCAAATCACCTTGAGATATTAAAAGTTAAAGCTTTGAACTTGGTTGTTCAACCATAGAAGTTGACATTCCGAGTTCAAAGCTTCAATTTTGCAGTTCCAAGCTCGACATTTCTATTTTTAAACTAGAAGTTTCTAGTTTCAAGCTCGACATTCCGAGTTCCAAGCTCGAAGTTTCTAGTTTCAAACTGAAAGGTTCTAGTTCCAAACTCGAAGTTTCTAGTTTCAAGCTCAAATGAATGGGTAATAAGTGAGAATTCCCACCCATTACCCATTACCCATTACCCATTACCCATTACCCATTACCCATTACCCATTACCCATTACCCATTCCACTTATCGTCCAACAGAGTTAGAGATATCTCTACCTGCTCTAGCTGCGCTATCTTTTACACCGCCAGCAGTTTCCTTAGCACCTTCTACATAGCCGGAGCCGAATTCTTTCAAAGCTTCACCTGATTGTTGACCAATCCGTTGCAATCGTTCGCCAGGATTACCTTTTGTTTCGCGAGCTTCGCGGTTCCATTGTCCTATAGTTTTTGGTCTTTGAGCATCATTTTGTTCTACACTTTCTCGAACTTGCTGGCGTAACTGTGAGTTACTGCGTCCAGAATCAACATTTGTGGTGAGTACAATCAAACCAACTACAGCCACAGCCAAAAACCGCTTGACCTGAAGTCCTTGAAACAGAGAAGTGATTTTTGCGATCGCGTTAGAAATCAAATTTGTCATCCCAATACTCCGTTGGTGCATTCTTAATTTTTTTCAGACCTTCGCAATATCATTGGCTCACTCTAAATTCAGTTAATGACATGATAAATAAGCTGATTTTCTAGATGTCATCAACTTAAAGTTTAATTATTTTAGAGATTAAGTAATGCAATCTGGTGCAATACTGCCTATTTTGAAGCAAATTGTCTGTTTTGATTACAAATTCCAGACTAACTGTAAAAAAATAATAATTCCTCTAACAAAAGTCAGAGGTTGCTTCTAAATAAGCAATACTTATTTAAGTCTGTGGTATGGCAAATATCTGATTTTGCAACTGAATCAAGCAAAATAAATTTCAATTTTCATACACATGATTAATTCTTATTGAGCCTCTGTTGATTAAATAAGAGAAAAACCACAAAGGTATATCTTGGTAGTAAAATGCAGATTATTGTAGCTGCTGCGATTTGTCTATTAAACCAAAATCTCAAAAAATATATCTCTAGGCTTATTCCTGAAGAAATATGGAATATATAGTGGGCAATGGTGCGTTACGGCTAAATTTAATTGTCTCTGTGTCCGAAATCATTTCGTAGCCGTAACACACCCTACATTTTATAAATGGTCTTTAAATAAATCTGTTTTAGGGTTGATGATAATTTGAATTTTAAATTTTGAATGTTTAATTCCCTCTTCAGGGGTACAGTATTGCTTTCCCTTGGGCGGAAGATTTTGGTCTTTATAAATACTAATATCTTTGCTTAATTATGCTGCTTTCTGTATGCGGTGTTCCGCTATAGGAATCTGCATTTTCTCACTGCTGCCAGGTTAAGTAATTTGGAGACTTGAAGTTATGCGCTGGGAATTTGGGCGAAGAAGTACCAATGTTGAAGACAGGCGAGGAGCTAGGATTTCGGCTCCTGTGGTGGGAGGTGGTATCGGAGCAGTTATTTTATCTGTGATAGTTGCTTTATTAGGTGGCGATCCTAGCGTCATTTGGGAGCAACAACCAAGCGATCGCCCTGACTCGCAATCTTCCCAAACCCAACGTTCCGCAAATAGCGATCGCATGGCTGATTTTGTTTCCGTTGTCCTCGCAGATACAGAAGATACCTGGAGCAGCTTGTTTCAGCAACAAGGAAAAACTTATCGGGAACCGACTTTAGTTTTATATTCGGATGCGGTGGAATCGGCTTGCGGCTTTACGCGATCGGCTGTTGGGCCTTTTTATTGTCCTAGCGATCAAAAGCTCTACATAGATTTAAGCTTTTATGGGGATCTAAAAAATCGCTACCAAGCACCAGGAGATTTTGCCCAAGCTTATGTAGTTGCTCATGAAGTTGGACACCATGTCCAAAATCTCATGGGAATTTCTCAACAGGTACGAACCTTGCAGCGTCAAGCTGATGAAGTAGAAGCCAATCAACTTTCAGTGCGCCAAGAATTACAAGCTGATTGTTTTGCTGGAGTTTGGGCATATCATGCCGATCGCTCACGTCAAATTCTAGAATCAGGTGATATTGAAGAAGCGCTCAATGCTGCAAGCAGTATTGGAGACGATCGCTTACAAAATCAAGCTAGAGGATACGTGATTCCTGAATCCTTCACTCACGGTAGTTCGGCTCAAAGAGTCCGTTGGTTTAAACGCGGTATTCAAACAGGTAATCCTGAACAATGTAATACTTTTAAAACCACAAATCTTTAAAATTTAGGGAATAATCAGCTAATTGAGGCGGTTATCATAACTAATCCAAAATCCAAAATCTAAAATCCAAAATTGTATAAGGATGCTCAAATACTCGCTAAAGCTTTGCTCCAGCGAGTTGATCTGAGCTGATCAAATCGCCAAATTAGCTGTCAATTAACTTGAAGCCCCAAGGTTTGAGGGCTGCTTTGGCTATTTCTTTATCTATACCTTCGTAAGCTTCCCATTCAAATGGGTGATCTTTAGGATGTCCTTCGCCAACATTACCCGCAACTTTAATTATGGGACAGTTAGCCAAGCGATCGCGCTCCAGTCGTTTTGGCAATGCTAATTGGACTTTGCGCCCAATAAATTTCGATACACTTTCTTTAGCTACAGATTCACGGATTAAACAGATATCACCAGCCATACCCCAAGTAGTTTGGTAGATATAAAAGAAAGATATGTAGGTTTGTGGCTTTAGGGATCTTTTGATAACTTGCATTACTTGTAATCCTTACACAAGACGGAAAAATTCGTTAAAAAACGATAATCATCCACATACTAACAGCCAGCCCAATCGTTGCTAAATGTTGCCAGAGTAGGGCTTTCAGCGGTTGACGTGCGATGTTTTGCGTTAATACTACGGTTAGCAACACGGATATAATCAGGGTGCTGCCTTGCAGAAAGTCAATTACTGCGGGGTGTGCTATCAATACGGGTAACTGTTCTCCATTTAAACCAAAGGTAGCAAAAGTTACAGGAAGAATTCGCCCACCTTCTCCTAAACCTAAACGCAGATAATGGGCAAAGTTACCTCCTAATACTAATGGTAGGTAACCATAAGCAAGCTCAATAAATTTTTTAGGTTTTCGTCCAGAATTAAACAGTTGCGTGAAGCCGTAAGCTAGTAAGCAAATCGCTGCCGGAATAATCAACACTACCACAGACAATCCTAAATGCTGCCAAAAAATTGTTAAATCTAGGTTTAAACCTAACCAAGCTTGTAATTCTGGCAAGCGATGCAGATATATACCACCCAAGAGCAAAAATAACAGCGCTACTTCATAGTTATGGGCAACATGAGTTGTCCAGAGTTCAATTCCTGGGGGACGTAAGTTAAACTCGACGGAACGATGGGGACAGGCTTTCAGGCAGGTCATGCACAGGACACAATCTTTGTTATCTTCTAATTGTGCAGGATGGGAGTACAAAGGACAGCCGTTGGTTTCCATGCCCTCACCTTTTTGCGGCCCGCCTTTGTAGCATTGGTAAGTCGTACAACTGGCGGAACAAATTCCTTGCTGGGCGCGGAGTTCTGTCATTGAGAGTTTAGCAAATAATCCATTCATGCCGCCGATGGGACAAAGATAGCGGCACCAAAACCTGCGCTCAAACAGGGCGGAAAATATCATTGCCCCAGCGGTGATTAATAGCAGCAAGCAACCCGAAAGGTAAGCTGTATCTTCTAACTTCCAGAGTTCTTCCCATAAGAAAATCAGGGTAAATAGCCCAAATAAAAACCAGCCACCCCATTTCTCAGCTTCTTCTCGTGGCCAGCGCTGGAGTTTTCGCGGAAACAACTTCAGCGATAATTTTTGCGTAATTTCACCGTAAATCATAAACGGGCATACAGAACACCAGATGCGCCCCAGAAAAGGGAAGAGGAAAAGAAAGAACGGCCACCACCAAGCCCAAAACAGATTTAAAGCAAAATTGCGATCGCGTGTTTGAGGGCCAATAAATAATACACCAAGCAAAAAAGCGAAGGCTGCAAAGGTAAAACCATAATTAATGCGATCGGGCCACCAGTCACTACGTAAGAACCTCCGCAAACCAGGATAAGCATTTAATAAATTAACGCGAAATTGCTTTTTCTGGGGTTCGGCTGACCAAAAGATTTCTTCTGTGAGTTCTTTCCCTTCTCCTACTTGGACGATCGCCCGTTCCACTAAATTTTTCAATTCTTTAAGATTACCCGGGAAGTCGTAAGTCTGTAGGCGGCGTAAGGCTTCGGGGGTAATATGCGGTTTGGATAAACCGCGCGCACGGCTGTAGAGACTGATGTAATATTCCACCTGTGCTTTAATATCAGCTTTGCGTACCCGCAGAGGCGGTACTTTCATTACATGACCGATACAGCGCTCAATCTGAGAATCAGCTTTTTCAGAAACAATAAGAATTCTGGCTTGACTGCTACGTGGTTCCGCTTTGGGTTCTCCCGGACGACTAATAGGAGTATATGTATTTGTAGTGAGTAAATTGGCGACTTCCGGTAATAATTCTGTTGGCAATTCTTGGAGATTATTGAGAATTAAACTACCTTCCCCTAACCATTCCAATAATCCTGGTTTTCCGCCAGCGCGTCCGAATAACTCTGCGCCACTGGTTTGCAGAATACCACAATTGATTTTAATAATTGGCTCTCGCCGCTGCGGAGAACTAAAGTGAATTAAAGTCGCAATATTATCTTTTTCTAACCCAGGTTCGCCAAAGATTTCTACAGATTTGCGATCGCTGCTAGCTTCTCGGATTTGCTCCCGCAAACGTATAGCATACCGACTTGTACCCACAATTCCCCGTTGAGCCTTGGTGACTAAATATGGTCGCAAAGCTACAGCACGTTCTTGTTCATAGCTTAAAGCCGATGTTACCTCAGCCAATTCTTGCGCCAATAGCCGGAAAAAAGCTTGATTAATTTCTGGGTATTGAGTGACTAAAGCGCGAAATTTATCCGCAGGTACAACCCATAATTGACATTCTGAGAGGGTAGTAATTGCAAATGGTGTTGATTCATCTAACAGTAATTCTTTGAGGTGAATCACTTCTCCCGGGAGAAATCCCCGAGGTAAGGCTGAGTTAGTTTCACTAGGTTCGCTTTCTAACTGACCACTTTGGACAACATAAAGTGCTTGCGGAGGAGAACCTTCGCTTACTAGAGTAGTGTTAGCTGGCACAACTTGTAACTCCATCACCTGAGCGATCGCTTCTAAAACCGTAGGTGAGAGAATTTCTAAAGCTGTACGTTCTTGTAGCCACACTGTATCTGGAGATGTCATCATCAGTTTCTCCATGCAGGCTGCTTACGGTATAAAAGGAATTATCCCTGATAATGGAATAGCTGCGTGATGAGTTGGTCAGATCTCCCAAATCTCTGGGTTCCCTTGGCAATGTTAGGTTTAATTGTGATCGCGGCGGTGTTTTTTAGCCGTAGCGGTTAATTTTGTAATCTCAGAAGATGAGAGGCTATGGAGAAAATAGAACAGTATCGCCAAAGTATCGAAGAACTGTTAATTTCTCATGCTGATTCTGACTCTAGTGATTTAGATATAGAATCTCAGTTAATTCTTGATACAAAAAACGCTCATTACCAGTTATTAGAACTTGGGTGGGAGGGAATGAAGCGAATTTATAACTGTGTAATGCACTTAGACATCAAGGATGGCAAAATTTGGATTCAGCGCAACATGATAGATGTTGATATTGCCCAAGAATTATTAGAGATAGGTATAAAAAAAGAAGATATTGTGTTGGGATTACATCCACCTTATAAGCGTCCCTATACAGGATATGGTGTGGCTTAGGAAGTGCGATCGCGTAATTTAATCTACGCAGTTTATCTTATATTATTGGTAACAAAACCCTATTGTATATGAGGACAAATACAAAATAGAAGCTCTTAACTAGTGCTGTAAAGCACTAGCAACAAGTAGCATAAACGCTCCCTACCTCGGGCTATAAGATATAATTTGAACTCAGGAAACTAGATAGCAACTGTAACGTCAAAGAAACTATCTGAATACTCATTCGCTATCAGGATGCACTTAACCCTCTTTTGTCACTCTAGGCAGAGGAAAAGTAGAAATCAGGGTGAATCAGGGATATAAAAATTGAACTGGTGAGGCTATAAATAATAGATTGAAGTTTAAAAAAACCCAAAGCTAATTGAGGAATAGGAAAAACCGTTAACCAGGGATATATCAGATTAAATAAAGTAAAAGGTTGAATAATCAAACGAAGATTGTTAAGAATGTTCTTCCAGCCATTTCCATTATCCCACCAAGGATGTGAAACAAATTTTGACTCTCGTTGTGATGGAGACTGAAACAGTTGCTCCGAATGCAGACTAACCATTAAATAAGCACTGCAAATAATTTCCCACCATCGCTCAATATCTGGGTAGTGAGTCAGGCGAAAATCTGACCAACCTAATTCATTCTTACTTTGTTTTAACCCGTACTCGACCCAAGTTCTTAAACCGTAAAAATTTCCAACTTCTCTTGGCGTAATGTCTGGATATTTACTCATCACATACCAAGTAGTGTTATCAGGCAAATTTTCTGGATCTGTAGTAATTTGCCAATATCTAAGTTCTCCACGTTTTCCCGGAATAATTTCTCTAATAAATCGATTTTCCCGACTCAAGTCAGAGAATACCCTTTGAAACTTCTGCCACTTTAAATATTGAATATGTTGTCGTGGAAGTATTTCTACATAATGATTTGACCGAATCGCTACTATATAGTTCAAGTTTAGTTCATCTAATACAGATATGAAATTCTTACCACTCTCTCCATATAAGCTATCTGCAAGTACTAAGTTGAATTTAAAACCCATTGATTGTAGCTTTTTTATCAGTATTGCTGCTATTTCTGGTTTAGTGCGGTACTTATCTCCTGCCTGTAATCTTTCCCTGGGTTTATACACTTCAAACAGTAATGGAAATGTCATCCCACAGAAAACACCATATACTGTCACTGCCACAATTCCATTATCTGTTTTTCCCAAATTTCCTATATACTGCCGTTTCACATAATCTGTCTTGCTCCCTTTCTTTTTATCCCCTGTCTCATCAATAATTAAAATGATTGGTCTACCTTTTAGCACTTGTAAAATTAACTCTAACCTTAAGGTTCTTAACTTTTCTATATCCCAAGGTGATGTAGTTAGAAAATGATGCAACCCTTGCTGGTTATCTAATCCTACGATTTTTGCTATTTCTGGCAATGTTTTACGTTTTAGATCAGAAATGCAGCCTACATGGAGATATTTAAAAGCCTCGAAACTCCTAACATCTGGAAACAGACTTTTATACCACTGGCAATATTCGTCCACAAATTTGACTGTTGGTGCGGCTGGACGGGGCTGTACCATGCTCTGTGTCTTGGTTCTAGCATTTTTACCTTATTATACTACTGCCAGAGTGACAAAACAGGGTTAATATTTAGTAACCTCAGCGTCACCGCTACTAGCAAAGTAGTACGCAAATTTAAATAATTCCCGAAAAATTATCACTATTAAGTGCTTATTCCGGAGAATTGGGATGAGTAGCTAGTTTAACTATGCAATTCTCAAGGTAATAAAAGCATGACAAATATTCCTAAACAATCCCATGTGAGCAACGTTACCAGTCATATACCGCAAGGCGTGATTTTAACTTTAGCGCTAACCAGTCTCCTATCCTACGGAATTGGACTTAGCAGTAATAATACTGCTACTGCGGCTCCGCGCACAGCACAGATACAATTATCCCAAAATGTCCAAAATACTGGAAACAGACTACCCAAAGTTGTGGCTCAAGCTGTACTTAATGATGTATCAAAGCGTTCTGGAGTAGCGATCGCTAATTTAAAAATAACTCAAGCTACAGCCAAAACCTTTGCTAATCCTTGTATTTTCCAGTTTGGGGAAGTTTGCACAAGGGAATATCGGCCAATTCAGGGTTGGGAAGTAATTGTGCAAGTTAATGAGCAATCTTGGACTTATCACGCCAATAGAAATGGCTCACAAATTCTCTTAGATCCCAAAATTAATGTATCGGGAAATGTTACTTTACCAAGAGCGATCGCTAATAAAGTTTTAGCAGATGCGGCTAAACGTTCTGGAGTAGCAGTTACAAATTTACAAATTACCCAAGCGACAGCCAAAACTTTTGGTAACGAATGTCATTTTAATTTTGGCGAAGTTTGTGCAGAGATTTACAAACCTGTTGAAGGCTGGGAAGTAATAGTTAAGGTAAAAGAGCAATCTTGGACTTACCATGTGAATAAATCCGGTTCACAAATTGTTTTAGATCCCAAAATTAAGACATCGCCAAATGCTAGTTTACCAAGAGCGATCGCCAATAGAGTTTTGGCAGATGCGGCTAAACGTTCCGGGGTAGCAGTTGCAAATTTACAAATAACTCAAGCGACAGCCAAAACTTTTGGTAATCCTTGCGAATTTAACTTTGGTGACATCTGTACTAGAGAATTTAATCCTGTTGAAGGCTGGGAAGTAATAGTTAAGGTAAAAGAGCAAGCTTGGACTTACCATGTCAATAAATCTGGTTCGCAAATCGTTTTAGATCCAAAAATTAAGGTATAGGCAAATGTTGCTTTATATTCTAGAGAGCACAGTTATGCTTGCCCTCTAGAATATATTGATATGCCGCAAAGATTATTTGAATTGGTATAAGCTGCAAAATTCTTGTGTAGCCAATTTGCAATAGCAACAGGCGATCGCAGATGTAAATTTCTCAAATGGACATACTCTGGTTGAGTAAATAGCTGGGGGTATTCCCTGCGCTTTTTATAGTAAGTCTTTAGCGCCCACAAAATTAGGAATCGTGGCTAAAAGTAGTTTGTCATGTTTCGCAGTTGCCATTGCAGACTTCTTGTTGTATCACTACCCGCGACATTGTGCGCCGCAATATTCGACTCATCACCCTGACCAAAAATAATCTAACCACATAATTGATGGATGATCAGTACAGTAGCGCAGTTTTTTGGGATGCGATCGCCCTTGCACCATAGTATAAAAATTATCCCTTATGTGTTATCTAACATTGATTTGTCACCTTTCTCACTGCAATATTCATTCACTATTGAGAAAAACTATTATTTGTATTGAAGAACACAATAGTTATGATCAGGAGCAAACTCAACTATTAATTATGCTATTAGTCTTGATTTATCTAGGATTGATGAGTCTGTAAATTGCAGCGAAATCCATAAAAGTTATCAAATACTTGCATTTATTCTTGACTTCAGTTACATTCAAAGTAGGTATAAAATCAAAGCCCAATGAAAATTTCAGTAGATGAAACGAGTAAAAGGGATGGCAATTTCTTTAAAAACTGAATATAACTGCAAAATTAACAATATTTGCTGGAAAATAGTTCCCTACCTCCAAAAATCAGCAACTTATTTATTCACAGTTAATTTTGCTTTTTTTAACCTTACACAATGTCAGTAAAGGTGATAAAACAAAATACCTAATTTTTAGTTATAAAATTCTATTTTTTTCTAGCTTAATTGAGAATCTTTATCAATATGTTTTTAAAGCCCAATAGAGATAAATACTTAAAAGACCATGAATCAATCCAGACAATTTCTCTATCTGATGGCGGATTACATCCAGCAGTAGGAGTATATAAGCGAAATGCGATTCAATCTATTAGATGGTGGCGAAAACAGCTAAGTTCCTTAGTAAAACAGTACAAATGTAAATTTATACCTACAGATGTAGAGACACGGACTACAAATGATTATATATATCATTTAATTAAAAAAAATTTAAATAACTCCCGTAATTTTAGCCAGATTTATGACTGTGTTATCAGTTACTTGAATCGCTTAAGTAGGCTAAAGCTACAATACTTTGACTGTGGCTCTTTCATCAAGAGTACACAAGGCTGTCATCAGCAATTGAGAATTTTTCAACTGTCAAATGGCAAAGGATACAAAAATAACTTTGTCGGTACGGAAGAAATTTTTCTCAGCTTTTCTACCCCTATTGTGGAGAATTTATTAACCGGAAATAGGTTTAGTAGAAATGAATGTTATAAAGTGGCTACCTGGTTTTATCCAGTTAATTCAGTTAATTGTAGGCTATGGTAGCCAGGCTCACAATTTTATTTTGTCCTCACATTGTCCATAAAATATCAGCATGAGATCAGGTAGATGAATACTTTTTTCTGTTCAGACAATTCTAAACAAATAGGAGAAGATTTAATTGGTAGCGCTACCAATTCCGAAACTTATATTTTAGTTGAATGTCCACCACCTTGGACTTCAGAAGCTTTTAATTCTAAATGGGTACCTAGTAATTTAAAGGCTTTGGTAGATGATGTAAAACGTGCTAAATTACCAATTCGCTTTCTATTAATTGCAAATGATTTATCGCATAAAGTCGAACAAACAACTCTGTTAATTTACCAAAAACAAAAGGGCTTAAGTCAAGGATACCGTAAGCATGAATTTCAGCTAGCGAATATTGAGCAAGTAGCAACGCTACTAAAGAAATTCTTATGGGGTAATGTTTCTGATTATGAAAGAGAAACTAAAGTTACTAGAGATATTTTAGTATGTACTCACGGCAGCCATGATAAATGCTGTGCAAGATATGGTAATCCTTTTTATTTCTACGCTGAAGAAACTATTGCTCATTCAGGCTTAGAAAATGTGCGGATTTGGAAATCAAGTCATTTTGGTGGACATCGATTTGCGCCGACAATGATTGATTTACCAGAAGGACGCTATTATGGTAATTTAGACCAAGATACTTTTAAATCAATTTTGACTCGAACCGGAGATATTCAGTTATTTAATCAAGTTTATCGCGGCTGGGGAATTTTGCCAGCATCCTTGCAAATTTTAGAAAAGGAATTAATTCTGCGTCATGGATGGGATTGGTTCAATTACGCAGTAACAGGTAAAATTCTGGAACAAAGTTTAGATAATCAGACTTTATTAGCTGAACTGAGTTTTGAAGATAATTCAGGTTCGCTATATACTTACAAAGCTAAGTTAGTGAAGGATGAAAAGAGAACTGTGGAAGTGAAGAGTTCTTGTAATGCTAAAGAATCCTCAGTAGTTCTTAAGTATTCTATAGCTGCACTTTGCCTAGATTCTAGAAAAGTTGTGAGTTTAAGCGCTTAAAAAATCAGTATTCTTTCAATTAGCAAAGGAGTGAACATCTACCAAGAATCGGATTGAGGATTGAGACATTTCACATCATCAATTTGTAGCAAAATTTTTTAAATCCATAATTAATTGCAAATGTAGGGTGTGTTGTCGCGCAGTGCAACGCACCAATGTAAAATCAAAAATGAGGTACGAAATTTGATTGAATAAACCGCAGATAAACGCAGATAAACGCCGATGAAATTGAATTTTATGTAAATACAGTTCAGTTAAGAAAATTAATTGATCACAAAACCAAAAAACTAGTTACTCAACAAAAAAACAGAACAATAATTTTGGAGGGGGTTTGGGGGACGCAACCGTCACCCAATCGGGGGTTTGGGGGAGAATCCCCCCAATTCTTCTGGCTTTTTTAATAAGTGACAAATCAATCACTAATGAGCTTAAACCAACCGTATTGAATTTTAAGTTCTTCAAAGAGCTATTAAAAATTAAGGTGCGCTGCGCGACAACACACCCTACGAAATCTTAAATTTATTTTGAGTTTGTTTACGTTCCTAACATTTGTAAGTTATGCAAGGTGGCGTACATTCCGCCTTTTCGCAGTAATTCTTCATGGCTTCCTTGCTCAATCAGTTCACCGCGCTTTAACACAAAAATGCGGTTGACATTGCGAATTGTCGATAGGCGGTGAGCAATAATAATTGCAGTCCGCCCTATCAAAAGCTGATTTAAGGCTTCTTGTACTAAAGCTTCTGTTCCTACATCTAAGCTAGCTGTAGCTTCATCTAATACTAATACTTGGGGATTGCGAATTGCCGCACGAGCAAAAGCTAAAAGTTGTTTTTGTCCGCTAGAAATATTTGTACCCCGTTCTCTGAGTTGGGTATCATAGCCTTGAGGTAATTGTTGAATAAACTGATCGATATTAGTTCGGTGTGCAGCTTGTTGGATTTGATCAAAGCTGTAATTATCTCCCAGGGTGATATTACTTTTCACATCCCCAGCAAATAAAAACCCTTCTTGTAAAATCACCGCCAGATAACGCCGCAATTCTGCTTGTGGTAAGTCACGAATATCGATTCCATCTACAAGAATGCGTCCTTGAGTGGGTTCGTAAAGACGACATAGCAGCCGAATGATGGAACTTTTACCTGCACCAGTAGGCCCAACTAATGCTATTTTTTCCCCAGGATGAATAGTGAAATCTAAATCTTTGATTACATAATCATTGTCTTTATAGGCAAACCATACATGTTCAAAGCGGATTTCTCCTAACTCTGCTTGGGGTTTTGCTACTTCTGATTCGAGATTAGCAACTACCTCATCTATATAGCCGAATTTGGCATCATAAATTGAAACTCGCGAATTATAGCGATCGCGGATTTCGATTGGTTCATCTAAAATGTTAATAACTCGCTCAATCGCCGTAAAACCTGCTTGAATGACAGTAAATTTTTCGGCAAAATTCCGCAAAGGCTCAAATAATTGTTGAGCATACAAAACAAATGCCGATAAAACCCCAAAAGTCATGCTTTTTCCTAGTAGCAACCAAGCACCTACTACTAGCACAGCTGCAACCGCCACTAAGCCAATCCATTCTAAAATGGCGGAAACTGCCGAATCATAAAAAATGGTTCTATCTATTTGCTGTTTATAACGTTGATTAGTAGTGCGAAATAATTCAGCATTGAATTTTTCGCGACGGAACAGCTGCACTACATTAATCCCAACTATATTTTCTTGCAGTTGGGAATTCAGCATCGAAAGTTCTTCTCGTGCTTTGTAATTTGATTGGCGATACTGTTGTTGAAAGTAGATGATGATCAAGCTCACTGGTAACAGCATCACCAGCAATAAACAAGCCAATTCCCATTGCAGAGAAAACATCAAGCTGATAACTACCAGCATAGAAAATAAATCAGAGACAATTCCTACTGCTCCCGTAGAGAACACATCCCCTAAAGCTTCCACATCGCTGGTGAGTCTGGTAATTAATTTACCAATCGGTGTGCGGTCAAAAAAGCGTACAGATAAAGATGTCACATGATGAAATAAATCATCACGAATTTCTGCTGTAATTTGTTGCCCTAACTTTTGTACGAAATAACCCTGAAAACCTGTAAGTGAGAGCCTGATAACAATTGCAACCAGCAACAACCCTTCCAGGATATTTAACCCTTGCAGCAACGGACGATTTTTGAGAAACTCATAAACGCTGGGTTCCTGGCGAATCAAGGAAATCGCCTGTCCAATCAATAATGGTTGTACAGCATTAGCTAAGGCGATAGGTACGAGCAATAACATTGACAGCGCTAGCAATCGACTGCTACGACGAGCATAAGGTACTAAGCGCAAAAATAACCGCCAGTCATTTTCACGCCGACGGTGTTGTCTGTAGGATTTTTTAAGGGGTAAGTAGGTGCTCATAGTAAGAGCATTATAGTTAACTACCTACGCATTACGCTATGTCTGGGGGGGGATTGGGGATTGGGGACTGGGGATTGGGGATGAGGGGGAAAGGGGAAAGGAGAAAGGGGAAAGGGGAAAAAAGGGAAATTATTATTACCCATTACCCATTACCCATTACCTATTACCCATTACTCATTACCAATCACCACTTCAAAATCTCACTTTGTATAAATCAAACAATTCCCCAGATTTGCGGGTGACGATTTTAGCGCCAGCGGCTTTAATTGTTTTTTCCCAGTCTGCTATCGACTCGAGAAATACTTCTGCACCTAAATAAGTTTCTAACACTGCCCAATCTTCTGCTAAAGGCTGTTCGGGATTGAGGATGTCAAATACAAATTGTCCGCCAGGTTTGAGGACTCGTTTGACTTCTGACAATACAGCAGTCCAATAATCTAAAGGAAAATAGCAGCTGAATCCTGTTGCGATCGCCATATCAAAAACAGCTTGAGAATACTTTAATTGATGAGCTGGGCCTAACTCTACACCTTTAAATAACTTTGAGTTTAATTGCGAACCCCGGGAATTGAGGGTATCTCGTGCTATGACACTAACTTCTTGCCCATAAAAGTATGCTTGCCAATCTCGCCAAGGATAAATGAGAAAGCTGACACCGCAACCAATGTCTAAACAATGCTGATTCTTTTGCGGTTGCCCGATTTCCCAAAAATGAGAAGCGATTTTCCCTGGTAATGTACCACTAATCCAGTCCCTATATATGGGCATCGCTTCAACTTCTGCAGGTAATTCAAAAGGTTGATTCTCGTACTGGCGATTGAAACGATATGTAACTTGTGTTACCATCTGCTGCCATTTATCTGAAGAAGTTTGTAAGCTAAAAAAATCGCTTTGAGAAGGCTTTTTAGACATTATGCCTGTACTGCTCCTTAAGAAATTCGTCAAATTCTCAGTATAGTTATGGTAAAAAAGCTATATTGCAGTTTTGGTTTCTTTTACTATGGGTATTGATCAAGTCTGGTGATGAGTTCACTAAAAAATTCCCATAGCATGACACCGTTAAGCGCGTAGCCAATTTACAAGCTTAACAAATTCAAGGAAATTCGGTAGACGCAGACAAACTATGGAATTCAAGCGATTTAACTATCAGCCTTTATCACCTGACGAACTCGAAGATATCAACCACCTAAAAATTATTGTTGAGCGTGCTGTGGCAGATGGCAAGCTCTCGAAGCAGGAAATGGATTGTATTAAAATCGCAATGCGGAGAAATATTCAAATTACATTTGAGAAGCTAGTTATTTGTAGAGAACATATCTGGGACAAAATTCAAACAGGAGAATTGGAACATAGCTGGTGGTAATTGGTAATTGGTAATTGGTAATTGGTAATTGGTAATTGGTAATTGGTAATTGGTCATTAATAATTCGATGCGGTAGGATAATCGCCATTTAAATGCAATACTACTCAGTTAAGCATTTTGAACTCCAAATTGGTTTTGGGGAAAAGGTTAAAGGTTAAAGGTTTTTATTTCCCTTTTCCCATTCCCCTTTTTCCCCTTAACCAACAAGTATTTCATTGAATTAGGCTTCTTGGACTGGCAAGAAGCCTGCATCACAGGAAACTGAAGAAATTTAATGTGCTTAGATGTGTTTGAGCTTGAGTAGTTCACTGATGGTAAACAGCAATTACTTTGAAATTATCTTATGTGTGATTCAAGGCAATAAAATTTAGCTGAAAAGATATAAAATATGGTGAGCAAAGAAGATTTTACTTGCTCATCTACCTCATTTTTGCCAATAAATAACTGTTCTTAACCGAACATTATCATCAGGGAAGGAACTCCAAGCCCTAGATATTGCGTCGTTTCATTCGCAATGACACATCTATAAGTATTTTGCCAGCCATCAAATTCCTTTTGCCTTGTAAAACTATGCCTGAAATAGAAACTTTGCGTCTGCGATTAAGACACTTAACGTTGGCTGATTTTGATGACTTGTTTCGTATCTACAGCGATGCGGAAATTATGAAATATCTGGTACCCAGAACAGCAGAGCAAACACAGACTAGTTTATACAGACATATTAAACAATGGGAAGAAAACAACTTTGGTATGTGGGCAGTAATACACAAAGAAACTGGCAAAATAATTGGGCGTTGTGGATTGGGTTATTTGGCAGATACGCCGGAAGTGGAACTAGGCTACGTTTTTGACAAGTCTTTTTGGAACATGGGTATAGCAACAGAAGCATCGCAAGCCACTTTAAAATATGGTTTTTGGGAAGTAAAGTTAGATCGGATAGTTGCGATCGCACATCCAGAAAACATCGCTTCTGTGCGTGTAATTGAAAAGCTAGGGATGAATTATCAAAAGCATACCAGCTACTACGGTCATGATGTAGTTTACTACACCCTCCCCCGCGACCAATGGCAACCGGATGACTCTCTGTATATTTTGCGGTGAAAAGGGCATTGGGCATAGAGCATAGGGCATTGGGCATTGGGCATAGGGCATAGGGCATTGGGCATTGGTAATAATTTCCCTTTTTTCCTTTTCCCCTTTCCCCTTTTCCCCTCATCCCCAGTCCCCAGTCCCCAGTCCCCAATCCCCAATTACGCAATCACCCTCTGCAATGTCAGCAACAACTCATTAATGGTGTATGGTTTGGGTAAGAAGGTTGTCACGCCACTGTTGGCGACTGCTTCTAGTTTATTGCTAGACATCAAGCCACTGGTGGCGATAATTTTGACTTTGGGGTTGATTTTTTTCAAGGTGCGGATGGCAGTTAAACCGTCGAGGGAAGGTAGCATCAAATCCATGAGTACGACACTGATTTGATCCATGTGTTTGGCGTAAACTGCGATCGCTTCTATGCCATCACTAGCGACAATGGTTTTATAGTTATGAGTTTCGAGAGATGTTTTGGTAATTTCCTGAATAGCAGGTTCATCTTCAACAATCATAATCGTTTCACCATTTGCGGTGGCAACTTTGGCATTGTCTGCTTTCAGTGTTTCTACACCCTCAACTGCTGGTAAATATACTTCAAAGCTTGTACCTACACCTTTTTCACTATGCACGTTAATAAAACCACCGTGGCTTTTAATAATTCCCAAAACAGTAGACAAACCCAAGCCTGTACCTTGTCCTACTTCTTTAGTGGTAAAGAATGGCTCGAAGATTCTATCTAAATGTTCTTCTGGAATTCCTACGCCTGTATCAGTAACAGTAATTACTATATAGGGGCCAACTTTGGCTTCCAGGTTCATGCGCGCATAGTTTTCATCAATATACAAATTTTTGGCGCAGATAGATAAACTACCGCCATTGGGCATCGCATCGCGTGCATTAACGCAGAGATTCATTAACACCTGATGAATTTGTGTTCCATCTCCAGAAACTACCCACAAGTCTTTTGACAAATCAGTTGAGACTTGAATTGATTTGGGAAATGTTTCTTTCAGGACTTTGGAAACTTCCACAATCAAATGTCTAATTTGCAGATTAATGCGCTTACCTTCTACACCCCGTGCAAATGACAACACTTGCTTAACTAAATCTGCGCCGCGTTTGGCGTTGACTTCCAAAATTTCTAATAGGTGACGAGTTCTTTCATCTACATCGGGAAATTTCATGGGTAGGAGTTGCGCTCCTGCCAAAATTGGTGTGAGGATGTTGTTTAGGTCATGGGCAATGCCGCTAGCTAAGGTGCCTATGCTTTCTAGCCGTTGGGCACGAAATAATTGCGCTTCTAAGCGTTTCTTTTCGGTAATATCTGTATCAACGGTGAGAATGGATTTTGGTTTACCTTGGTCATCACATACCAAACTCCAACGGCTAGCAACTAAAATTTCTTTGCCAGTTTTGGTAAGTTTCGCTAACTCACCTTGCCATTTACCTTTATTGATGACTTCCAAAAGTGCCGCTTCCATATCTGACGACGGTTCATCGTTATCTAACAGTTCGCTGGCATTTTTGCCTTTAGCTTCTGCCGCAGCCCAGCCATACAGGATTTCTGCACCTGTGTTCCAAAAGAGAATTTTGTTTTCTAAATCTCTAACTAAAATCCCATCTGTAGAAATATCTAATAATGCTGCTTGTTCACGAATAGTAGCATCAGCGTGCTTACGTTCTTCTAAAGCTGCTTGACGTTCGCTAATATCTATGCAGGCACAAGTAATACCTATAATTTGTTGTGCTTCATTTCTTAATGGTTCTACCGTCAAGTCATAATATCGGATGCCTTGGGCCGTTGTAATTGATACCTCATCTCTAGTACCCACTCCCGTCACCAATACACCCAACTTCATCGCCGTTAAATGGTGGGCGCTTTCTAGGGGAATTAATTCTGAGTCACGTTTCCCCAACATTTCTTCGGCTGTAAACCCAAAAGCGGGATTATAAACCCAGGTATAACGTAATTCTAGGTCTTGGTTAAACACAAAAATGGGTGAGTTTTTCAGCGCGACTCGAAAGCGCTCTTCACTTTGTCTCAAAGCATCTTCTATTCTTTGACGCTCAATAGCATAACGCATGGAGCGTACCAGCAAATCACCTGTAACTTGCCCTTTAACTAAATAATCCTGCGCGCCTTGTTGCATCGCTTTCAGTGCTAAAGTTTCATCGGCAATTCCTGTAAGGACAATAATTGGAGTTGATTTTGCTTGATTGTGCGCTTTAATAAAGGTTTCTAAGCCCTGGCTATCTGGTAGGGAGAGATCCAAAAGCATCACGTCAAAGCTGTCGCGAGCTAAATGGTTTAATGCCTCATCAAGTTGCTCAACCGGCATCAATTCCACTACAGTTGCGGTGACATCCTGTAAAAATTCTTGCAATAAGAGGACATCACCGGGGTTATCTTCAACTAACAGGACTTTAATCGTTTCACCTGTCATTAGCATTACTCCGGTGGCAATTTGACAACCGCAAACCAAAAGTTCTCTATAGAACGAACAATTCTCACAAATTGATCGAAGTCCACTGGCTTAGTTATGTAACAGTTTGCAGCTAGGTTATAGGCTTTAAGAATATCTTCTTCGGCTTGGGAGGTTGTCAGCACAACTACAGGAATCCGTCTGAGATGTGCGTCACCTTTAATTTCTGCTAGTACCTCCCGCCCGTCTTTTTTTGGCAGGTTTAAATCAAGTAAGACAATATCGGGATGGGGGACATCAGCATATTTATCTTGTTTTCGCAAGAATGCCATTGCTTCTACCCCATCCTCCACAACATTTAAGTTCACCGAGATTTTGCTATCCTCCAAAGCGATGCGTGTCAGTAACGCATCGCCAGGATTGTCTTCTACTAGCAAAACCTCAATAGGCATAACTGCTGATAAATTGTTCACGATTGCTTACCTGCTTGATCTGGAATCGTAAAGTAAAAAATCGAGCCTTGACTCGGTTTTGACTCCATCCAGATCTGACCGCCGTGGCGTTCTATAATTTTCTTACAAATAGCTAGCCCGATTCCAGTACCGGGGTACTTACTTCTGCTATGCAAACGCTGAAAGATGACAAAAATTCGTTCAGCATACTGGGATTCTACACCAATTCCATTATCACGTACTGAGAATAACCATTCGTTTCCTGTGGGGGTGAGATGGGGATTTTCGGCTGTTTTGATGGTGTTTTGGATGGCTTGGATGTGAATTTGGGGTGGTTCCTCCCGATGAAATTTGATAGCGTTGGCAATCAGGTTTTGAAAGACTTGTGCCAGTTGTGTAGTATCAGCCATAATTTCGGGCAGAGGATCGCAGGTAATTACAGCATTGCTTTCTTTGATTGCTACTTCCAAATTGGCGATCGCTTTTTCCACCACAGTCTGACAATCTATTAATTTAAAGGGTTGTCCCCTAGTGCTAACGCGGGAATAGTTCAACAAATCATTAATTAAGGTTTGCATCCGCTGCGCCCCATCAACAGCGTAGTTAATAAACTCATCTGCACGGCTATCTAGCTGACTTTTATACCTGCGCTCTAAGAGTTGTAAGTAACTAGTCACCATCCGCAATGGTTCTTGCAAGTCATGGGAAGCAATGTAAGCAAACTGTTCTAACTCGGTATTAGAACGAGTGAGTTCTTGCCGTTGGCGGGTTTCTTGTTCTAACAGTTGGGCTTGCCACAAAGCAATACCAATTTGGTTAGCTAGTTGCTGTAATAAATCCAGTTCATGACTATGCCACTCGCGGGGGCTACTACATTGATGAGCAATCAACAAGCCCCAAATACCCTCGCCACTAAGAATTGGCACTACTAAGTTAGATTTAACACCATACTTTTGCAGCATTTCTCGATGGCAGTTTCGGATATTAGCATGATCAACATCTGTAATTGTGCTGACTCTACCTTGCCGATATCTTTCTAAGTAATTTTGCTGAAAGCAGTGGTCAATAATTTTTTGCCCCAACACTACAGGCCAACCAGGTAACACTGCTTCTTGCACTACCGTTCCCGAACCATCTGGCCACAGCCGGAAAATTAAAACTCGGTCGGATTGTAGGAGTTTTTGCACCTCTGTAACTGTGGTTTGCAGAATTTCTTCTATCTTGAGAGAGTCACGAATTTTGACAATGATTTGCGAAAATAATTGCGATCGCTGATTTTGCTGTTTGATTTGTTCTTCTGCTTGTTTGCGGTCATCAATATCGGTATGAGAACCGACCATTCGCACGACTTCTCCGTTGCTATCCCAAACTGCTTGCCCCCGATCTAAAATCCACTTATAGTTGCCATCTTTGCACTGAATGCGATGCTCAGTTACATAATATGGCGTTTTTTTGTCAAAATGTTCGTGAACGGCGGCTAATACCCAATCTAAATCTTCAGGATGAACTCGTTTTGACCATTCATCTAAATTATGAGGAATTTCTTGGTCGGTATAACCCAGCATTTCTTTCCAACGTGGGGAAAAGAATACTTCATTGGTTTTGACATTCCAATCCCAAATACCATCATTGTTGCCAGTTAAGGCCAATTGCCAGCGTAGTTCACTCGCCTGTAATGCTTCCTCAGCTTGCTTGCGCGCAGTCAAGTCAAGTGTAACCCCAATCATCCGCGTCGGTTGACCATCACCATCATAAATCCCCACACCTCGCGCTAGTATCCAGTGAACGCTGCCATCTGGCCAAATATTGCGATATTCTGCCTCATAATCGCTGTGATTTGCTAGAGCTTGTCTGACAGACTCTTGCATATAAGCGCGATCGTTGGGATGGATAGCTTGTAGTAAAGTGTCATAGGTAAACTCAGCTGACTCATCCAGACCCAAATTAGCCTTGCATTGCTTAGAGGCTGATAGCTCGCCTGTGAGCAAATTATGCTCCCAAGAGCCAAGTTTAGCAGCTTGCAATGCTATCTTCAGACGGCGATCGCTTTCGGTTAAAGCTGCTTCTACTTGTTTGCGATCAGTAATATCTCTGGTAAAACAGCGTGTATGGATAAATTCACCGTTTTCCCACAATACATTAGAGTGAATCAAAACATAGCGAATCGAACCATCCTGACAGCGCATCCGGGCTTCGTAATTTTGTAAATTTTCATTGTTACTCAGCCTTTGCATAATATCCGCGATCGCTTCTGGGTCAACATGAAACTCCGCGATCGAGTGTCCAATATACTCTGAGCGAGTGTAGCCTAAAAGGTCAAGTTCTGCCTGATTTGCCCAGAGAATCGTGCCATCAGCCTGTACCCAATGCATCCCGACATTAGCATTTTCTACAAAGTCTTTCAGTTCTTGCTGACTTCGTTCTAGTGCGGCTGTGACTCGCTGCTGTTCTAGGGAAACACGGGATAATTCTGCTAAATTCCGTCTTAATTCTAATTGGTCAATGACCTGGCGACCTAAAGCTTGCAGTGCTTCTATTTGTTGTTGGTTTAATTGTCGTGGTTCTTGATCGATAACGCAGAGAGTTCCTAGTACATCTCCCGTGGGAGTAATCAAAGGCACACCTGCATAAAATCTGACAAAGGGATAGGCAATGACTACCGGATTATTAGCTAACTTTTCATCAGCTAATGTATCCGGCACAACTACAAAATCTCGTCGCTCTACGCAAAGATAGGATAAACCTACATTCCGAGGCATTTGTGGTACATCTAAGCCTAGTTTGGCCTTAAACCATTGGCGGTTTTCATCAATGAAATTGACTAAAGCGATCGAAGTACCACAAATAAAGGCTGCTAACTTAGCCAAGTTATCATAGGCTGCTTCTGGTTCGGTATCGAGAATTTGGTACTGGCGGAGGGCTGCAAGTCTTGCGGCTTCGCTATTAGGTAGCACAGGCTTTATAAATAATTATGAACATTTCTGATTTATCTAAATTTTAGAGAATTTTTTAATTTGAGCATCAAAGATGGTTGCTAACTGTTTAGGACTTACGCAAGTGTCACATTTTTTTCGTTGAGGCTGTCAAGGGGAGCCAGTTACGTGCGGTGAGACCAGCGCTGCAGGAGGGTTTCCCTCCGTAGGCGACTGGCGCTCGCGTAGCGTATCCGAAGGATTCACCCGAAGGGAGGTTCCCTCCGTTGAGTGAACTGGCGTTCAAAAGTCAAAAGTCCAAAAAACTGAATTTTTGACCCTTGACCCTTGACTCTTGACTCTTAAACCAGAAGATGGGTGTACCAGTTGCGTAAGTCCTGCTGTTATCTGACTTGATGCCTATCAAGAACTGTGGAAGAAGGAAACAGAGAAGAAAGAATCAATGTATACATAGCTTCGCACAAATCAAATATGATTCCTATAGTTAAGCTGGCAAGGAAATAAATTATCTGTTGTGGTTTCGCCTCAGAATTAATGAAAAGCCTACACCCTATGGATTTTGCATTTTGCCCCACAGTACTAGCGACTATGCAAGAGGCTACTCTAAACTGGAATAATGGAAGTATCGTTCAGCAAACAGCTAGCAAAAACTGAAGATTGTAGTTTTTCCTTGGCGATTTTCGTGAACACTTATTTAAATAGTGTAGAAATCCTTAACTCAAATTCTGTCAGATGTGCTGGGAGTAATAATAATGGTTGTTAAGTTAATTATTTTTGGGCTAATTGCAGGTTATGTATATGGCGCTTGGAAGTTCTGGAAGGGATTTGAGCGCACTAACTTTAGACCTAGTTTGACCAATCGTATTGGTTTATCTTTGTTGTGGCCTGCTTTATTTGCTACGAATCCATCCTATCGCCGCAACTTTAGAAAAGCTTTAAAAGGCCAATAATCAGCGAATTTCCAACTCGGAATAATTATTTATACCTTTTAATGTTTTTATGAATATTCCCTAGCCAAGCTAGGGAATATTTTTTTCAGGCATGATCAAAAGTTAAGTTATGCCTGCTAGAGAGCGAAATGGGCAAAATTTTATGGATTCTGGAATGTCAAAATCCTTATCCTACAAGAAAATCTGGGATATTTTTTATTGGCAATTTCCTGAATCCATCATCCATAATTCGTAATTGTTTAACTACAAATTATGGATTAATTATGGATTGTTGATTATCTATTTCTACGACCATTGGTGAGAACGTTAATTGCTGCACCTGCTGCTGCACCATCGATCGCATCGCCACCAGGATTTTTGGTGCCATGCAGAATGATGCCTGTAACTGTACTAGCAGCTGCACCAACTCCCACATCTTGACCTAAGTTACCAACTCTGCGGTTACGTGCTTGCTTTCTTGTACCGTGGACAGCATTCACCGCAGCACCAGCCGCAGCGCCTTTGATGGCATTATTAATAACGGCACCATTTCCTCTAACAGCACCAGTGACTACACCTGCACCTGCCCCAATACCGATATCGCGTAACATATCAGCAGAAGCCGGTTTAGCAGGGACTAAGGTACCGCCGGCTAAACTTGCAGCCATCAAGCCGGGTAGAATTGCGCGTTTTAAGTTGAGATTCATAGTGGTATTTTCTCAAAAAGTCCAACAATGCTCATACAACCGAAGTTGTTGTATTTACTGACTTTATTTTTATTCTAGACAACAACCACGGTTCGTTATGGCGTGAATACCGATCATCCCATATACAAGCAGGCGATCGCATCTGTAAAAAGCTAGAAATTGGGAATGGGGCATTGGGCATTGGGCATGGGGCATTGGGTGTTTGGTAATGGGTAATTGGTAATGGGTAATGGGTAATTGGTGTTTCTCCCTTATCCCCCTTATCCCCCTCATCTCCTAGTCCCCAGTCCCTAATCCCCAGTCCCCAATCAAATCGCCTGTATCCACTCTTGAATAGAGTATTCTGTCCAAATACCGTTTTGCCAGTAGGGGTCATTTTCAATCAACTGGCGTACGGTGGCTTCGTCATCGGCTTCATAAATACCAAAAACTTTGGTGACATCTTTGGTAGGGCCGATTGTAATCAGCACACCAGATTCTTTTTGTTTGGCTAAACCATCTAAATGGGCTTGACGATAAGGGGCGCGTTTTTCTAAAACATCTTCGCAGTAACTTCCCAATAATACATATTTGGGCATTTGGTATTTGTCCTTTGGTGTTGGGTGTTTGGTGTTTGGTAATTGGTGTTTCCCCTTGTCCCCTTGTCTCCCAGTCAACAGTCCCCAGTCAACAGTCAACAGTCAACAATCTTAACTTCTCAAATTCACACCAAATTTCTCTACCAAAGCTTCGCGCACTTTGTTGTGTACTGGTTCGACTTCGGCATCGGTGAGGGTGCGATCGCTGGAGCGGTAAATTAGGCGGAAGGCTAAACTACGTTGTCCTCTGGGGACGTTTTCACCGCGATATTCATCGAATAATTCCACGGATTCTAGTAATTCTTTACCTGCTTTGTTAATCGCTTTTTCGATTTCGGCGACTGTAACTTTCACAGGTGCGAAGAAGGCGATATCGCGATCGCTGGCGGGGTAGGTGGAATAGGATTTAAATACTGGGGTGAGAATTTCGTCTTGATCCAGGGCATCCAATAGCACATCCGCATCTAGTTGAAATGCGTAGACGGAATCTGGTAACCCTTTTTCTCGCCGCAGTTGGGGATGGAGTTGACCAAAAATGCCCAAGCTGTTACCTCTAATCCAGAGAGAAGCTGTGCGTCCTGGGTGTAAGCGTGGATCGCGGCAATCAGGTTGATATTCTACTTGTAAACCAAGTTGGCCAAATACGCTGTCGAGAATGCCCTTGGCTTCATACCAAGTCATGGGTTGTTCGCGTCCGCTGCTTGTCCATTGGCTGACAGTGCGATCGCCCCCTATAATTCCCGCGATCGCTTCGGTTTCTTGTAATCCGTCTTCTTCGCGTGAGAAAATCCGCCCAATTTCAAAGCCGTTGAGGGAACCGTTTCCTTGTTCGAGGTTGTATTGGAAGGCATCAATTAACCCAGAGATTAAATCGCTTCGCAATGCGGAATATTCGACAAATAAGGGGTTTGACAGGACGATTTGTCTGTTTTCCCCTGGTTTGACTAGAGAGTATTGGATTAATTCTGTCAGTCCGGCGGCGCGGAATAAAGCGCGCAATTTGCGGATGAGTTCTTGATCTAAAGGCAAATAGCCGGCTTCTGCTTTGTGGGGTAAGGTATCACAAAAGTTGTCATAGCCGTAAAGCCGGGCAATTTCTTCAATTAAGTCAATTTCCCGTTCTAAGTCGCGGTAACGGTAGGGTGGTACAGAAACTTTCCAAGAGCGATCGCCTGCTGGGGTGAGTTCACAACCAAGTGCAGTTAAAATCCGCTCAACGTCCTTTTCCTCGAGTTCTCCAGTCTCTTCGCCTAAGTCAATTGGCCCTAGTACTTGATTAACTCGGTCTAAGCGCAGTGCAATGGAACGCGTCCAGGTTGAGGGGTCGGGGCGAGTATCAGCGATTTCTTGTTGGGTAATTACGCCACCAGCTAATTCAGTTAGCAGCGATAAAGCCCGACGACAGGCTACTTCTAATTCGGCCCGGTTCACACCTCGTTCGTATCTGCCAGAAGATTCACTTCTTAAACCAACACCACGAGAAGAACGGCGAATCGCTACGGAATCAAATAAGGCGGCTTCTAATACCAGGCTTTGCGTACCTTCATAAACTTCCGTTTCTTCTCCACCCATGACTCCTGCGATCGCCACTGGTTTGTTGTTGGCGGTGATTAATAAGTTTTGGGCTGAGAGGGTGCGGGTTTGTCCATCTAAGGTTTTGAATGATTCCCCTGCACTGGCGAAGCGCACACCAATTGTCACATTATCGCTTCCCGCTACACTTTTCAGGCGTTCTCTATCAAATGCATGTAACGGCTGTCCCCATTCCAACAACACATAGTTGGTAATATCCACAACATTATTGATTGGTCGCACGCCAGCAGCCTGTAGGCGTTGTTGCAACCACCCAGGAGAAGGCGCAATTTTTACCTGTTCAATAACTGTGCCAATATAAGCAGGACAAGCTTGAGTTTCCGAAACACTGACAGCTAAATTTCCCCCACTTTGGGTAATGGAAACTTCCCCTGGTTGCGGAATGCTGAGTTTACCACCTGTTAAAGCTGCGACTTCCCTAGCTATACCTACCATACTCAAGGCATCAGCGCGGTTAGCTGTGGCGGTGACATCTAAAATTACATCTTCTAAACCCAGCAAAGGACGCACATCGCTACCCAAGGTGAGATTTTCTTGGGAAAAAATATGAATACCATCAACATCGGTGGGTAAGCCTAGTTCTTTTAAAGAACAGATCATTCCCTGAGAAGGAACACCACGCAGTTTCGCAGGCTTAATTTTTAAATCGATATTTGGTAAATAAGTACCTATAGTAGCAACTGGCACATAAATATCTGCCCGGACATTTGCAGCACCACAGACAATATTTAAAGTCTCAGCTGCGCCAATATCTACTTGACAAACACTTAATTTATCAGCGTTGGGGTGGGGTTGACGCTCAAGCACTCTCCCCACAACAACGCCATTGGCCCAAGTGCGGCGGTCTTCAATATCTTCTACTTCAAACCCAGCCATTGTGAGGGTTTCGGCTAATTCTTCCGGGCTAAGTTTTATTTCTACTAGTTCCCGCAGCCAGCTTAAAGAGATACGCATGGAGTGTGCTTGTTTGAATAATCTTCTTTTGCTCTCATTTTAGGGTGCCTATTGGCGAGCGATCGCTTTTCGTCAGGCTTACCCTTCACTTGAACAATCGTACTACGTTGATTTGAACTGTCAGCAGCCAAATTGCGGAATTAGTTTTGAAGATTTTGGATCTATGGAGAGTTGGAACGCTGAACTACAAAGGTATGAACGTTAAATATCAGCAAATTCAGAAATTGATTGTACGCCCAGCTGCGATCATGATTACATATCAATTCCTATTAGATTCATTTAGCTGCAGCTAGAATGATAGGAGTTCCTGGTGAGTAGAGGAATAAAAAATTAACCGCCGATGTCAGAGGATAAACGCAGATAAACGCAGATAAATTTGTACTTAGCAGATTAGTTCACGTAATTCACGTAGGATGCGTTACGCTATCGCATCAGTAACAACAATAGGATATTTTCTATTTAGAATTTCCTGAGCTAAAAGCATTATTAATTGCTTCCTCTGGCCCCACTAAAGACAAGTAAGGTTCCTGTAAATATCGACAAGCAGCAGCCATGCTATCTGCAATATTCACCGATGCAATTAACTCCTGAAATTCCCGGTCAAATTCAATTCCTAAACCTAAAACTTCATACCAGCCATATATCTGAGCAATTTGCCCATTAGTTTGTTTACCAAGGGCGTATTGTCCCAATATCTTGTTTTTAGCAGCTTGGAGTGCATCAGCAGCTACTTCAGTAGTACAAAGCAAATCTACTTCTTTCTTTAGCCCTTGCAGTGCAACAGTGGTATTGTCTGGTGCTGTACCCATGTAAACTACAAAGGAAGCGGGAAACAGCCTGGTAGGATAAAATGCTGAGACTTCGTAAGCTAAACCCTGCTTTTCGCGCAATTCCACAAATAAGCGGCTAGAAAGCCCATTTCCTAAATAGGTAGATAGTAACTTCAAGGCTGCATAGTCAGCAGAACTTACGGCTGGCCCTAAATAACCCAGCATGACAATTGATTGCTGGGTTTGCAGGGGATGAAGTTGGCGCTGGGGTTGCACCTGAATTTCTGGCAAATTTAATACTGGCTGAGTTTCTGCTGGAGGTTGCCAATCACTAAAAACTTCTTCTACTAGGTTGACAGCTTCCTCTGGTGTGATTCTACCAGCAATACTAATTACTACCCGATCTGGACGAAAATAAGTCTTGTGATAATTAGCTAAATCATCGCGAGTTAAGCGACTCATAGTTGTTTCATCGCCTAGTACTGACATGGCATAGGGATGATTTTGATACATTGTTTGACGTAGTTGGTCAAAAGCAATCGTAAAAGGCTGCTCTTTTTGGGAGCGAATATCTTGCAATGCTAAACGCCGTTCGAGTTCCACTTGCGTTTCGGGAAAGGTAGGCGATCGCAAAATCAGCCCCGCCAATGTTAATATCTCCCTAAAATCTGATGTCACAGTTTTCAGAGACAACAAAAAATAATCAGTGGCGGTATCTGTACTTAAACTTGCACCCACTGATTCGACTTTTTCCGCAATTTGCAAGCTAGACAGTCCATCGCATCCTTTAGTCATCACTGCTGAGAGTAAATGTGCTAAACCAGCTTGATCGCGGTCTTCAGCACAACTTCCCGCACGGACAAAAATTCGCGCCGCAATAATATCTGCTGCAGGATTTTCTGCCACTAATACGACAATGCCATTGCTTAATACTGTACGGTGGATCGGGGAATGAGATAAGGATGAGTTCACAGTTTGAGTCATTAGTCAGGGAAAGAAGCAATCAATCGATTTTGGATTTTGGATTGGGGATTTAGAATTGGGGATTTCAAACTTGGGATTGACCCCAACCACAAGATTATGTAGCTCAAGGATTTTAAATATGAGATTTTGGATTTGTTCTATTGTCCTGCGGGGACTTCCAGAAATGAAATTATCCAGTTTTAAAAGTTAAAGTGACGATTCTATTCTTTTTATACTGACACAGCTATAGGATATTGTTTTGTTCGGAAGTTCCTCCCACAGTTGCACGAAATGCCTAGTACAAGTCGGCATAAATAAACAGACCATCTGTAATTGCTAAAAAACTTGTGGTATGGGTACTATTTCTTTTTACTTTTGACTCCTGCGGAGTTCGCCAGTTGCTTTATGCCGACGGCACTTCCTTCAAGTCGGCAAAGCCGCCCAACGGAGTGCCTTGGGAACCCGTCCACCGCACTGGCTCACTTTTTACTTTTGCCTTATTGTACTAGTGTTAACCGAAGTAATTTTAAATTTAAAATCTAAAATCCAAAATCTAAAATTGCCACGGTCAACAGTCTTTAGTTAATAACTAATGACTAACAGGGTTTAAGAATAGTAACAGCGTAATTGTGCGGTGAAAGATACTGTTTAGCTAATTGTTGCAGTTCTTGGGCATCAAAAGACAAAACTTGTTGAGGATAGGTAACTGCTAATTCAGCTCGGGCGATCGTATTGTAGTATCCGTAAAGGCCAGTCAGTTGATTGGGCGTTTCTGTGGAAAACGCATACTCATTACACAGCAGCCTGCGTGTGCGGTCTAATTCATGCTGGCTGATGGGCTGATTTTGCAAATCTTCCAAGTGGGCGCGAATCAAAAACTCAACTTTCTCCAAATGTTCTGGTTCTAACCAAGCAGTAATTGTAAATAAACTAGATTCCCGTTGCAGGGAAAAATTACTACAGATCCCTTGTACTAATTGTAGTTCTTCTCGCAAATCACGGACTAATCGTGAAGTTCTTCCTTCTGCAAGCAAAACGGACAGCAAATCTAAACCATAGGCTGTGCGGAGTTGTTCAACCCCAGGAGCCAGCCACGCCATCATCAACCGCGCCTGTTCTAACCTGGGTAAAGTCAATTCTTGACGCTTAATTCCCTCAATGATTGGGTTTTGGCTTTTTTCTACCAAGGGACAATCAGAACGTTGAGCAAAATTACCAAAAGAGCAATTTACCAAATCTAAAGCTGATTGTTGATTCATCCCGCCTACAATTACCACCGTCATATTTTCTGGTTGGTAATGAGCACGGTGAAAACAGCGCATTGCTGCTGGTGACTGCTGCATCAGTTGTTTTTCTGTACCCAGCACTGAACGTCCGTAAGGGTGCTTATGGTATACAGTCTGAATTAGCGCCTGAAATCCCAACCAATCTGGATCATCGTGATAAGAGCGAATTTCCTCTAAAACTACATCCCGTTCGCGGATAAATTCATGATCTGGAATTGCTGCATTCAGCAATAATTCACTCAAATGCGGTAGAGTTTCGTGCAAGTAAGGTGCAGCTGTTGTTAGGGAATAATGAGCATAATCGTAGCTTGTAGCTGCATTACTCACTCCACCTTTATTTTCGATGTTATAATCAAAGACCCCAGGTGGTAGACTTTCTGTACCTTTAAAAATCATGTGTTCCAAAAAGTGAGCCATGCCAAACCAGGGTTCTGGTTCTAAGGTTGCTCCAGCACGTACCCACACATCAGCCACAACTACAGGGGTAGTCGGAATTTGTTGATGAATAAACGTTAAACCATTGTCTAGATGGAAAACCGAGGCTGGGAACACGGTATTGATTAATTGTTGTTGTGACAATTTTTTGTAGCTTTAACCACAATTTAACGCAATCAGGCCATATTAACTCTCAAGCTTACTTAATTCCGAATCAATTTATACAAAATTGGTTTAAATCAAAATAAAATTTGGGCATTGGGCATGGGGCATTGGGCATTGGGAAACACCCAAAACCAATTACCCATTACCAATTACCTAATGACAAATGACAAACGACAAATGACAAATATAATTAAAGCTCCCAAAGTTTGATCAACTTGGGAGCTTAAAATTTTGAGTTCACCGCGACGCCGTTTTACCTAAGTTTATGACCTGGTTAAACCAGGTGGGCATCTAAATCGCTCGTTTAAAGTTTCCGGGTACTTGCCCGGTCTACTGCCACGAGAACTCTTTGATTCCCTTGTCTTTAAAGGCATAGATCAAAAAACTTGATGGCAGTCACCAACGTCGTAGTGCAACTAACTCATTATAGCTTTCAAAAAGTTGTTGTGTGTTCAATAGAAAAATTTTCTAGAAAAATTCACTGGGATACCAGATGGATTCTATGGTGTGGGCGATCGCGATCGCATCGTCGCGGTTTTGACTATCTAGCAAAACGGTGACGTGTCCTAGCTTACGCCCAGGACGAGATTCTGTCTTGCCGTACCAATGAATGTAAGATTGGGGAATTTCTGCGATTTTCTGGCGTTTGCTTTGGTAGTCGCTTTGAGAAGTTTCGTAACCTAGCAGGTTTACCATTACAGCGCTAGGGGTTTTGATGGCGGTATTCCCTAAAGCCAAACCACAAACGGCTCTCAGATGTTGTTCAAATTGGGATGTTTCACAAGCATCTAGGGAAAAATGCCCAGAATTATGGGTACGCGGGGCAATTTCATTGACTAAGACTGTACCATCTGGGGTGAGAAATAGTTCTATCCCAAAAACTCCTACTGCTTGTAGGCTATTTAATAAAGTATGAGCGATCGCTTCTATTTCTGCTGCTTGATTGGACGTAATCTCTGCTGGCGCAATCACTCGGCGACAAACCTGTTGTTCTTGTTGGGTTTCCACAACTGGATATGTCACAACTTCGCCATCTACAGAACGAGCTGCGATGATTGCTAACTCTCGCTCAAAGGGTACAAATTCTTCTATTAAAAAGAGTGATGGATTGGGAGTTAGCTTTTGCTGCAAACTAGCCCCATCCTTAATGATAAACGTGCCTTGACCGTCATACCCGTGACGACGAGATTTGACAACTACAGGAAAACCCAAATGTTCAATTTTAGATTGGAGATTTTCTTGGACAGTATTGAAATCGTCGTCAAGAGCAAAAAACTTGGGAACAGGTAAGCCTAATTCTTGTAAATAGCAGCGCTGATGATATTTATCCAAAAGTGGAGCTAAAGCTGCTAATCGAGGACGGAAACAAACACCTTGGTTTTCTAGGGTAGATAAAGCATCGAGGTTGACAAATTCGTTTTCAAAGGTGATGACATCGCTCTTTTGCGCTAACACTGCTGTACTAGCAGCATCATCAACTGGGGCAAAAACTGCTTCCTGAGCAATACTCACAGCGGGATCATTTTTACTTGGAGTTTGCACCAGCAAATCTACACCTAACTTTTTTGCTGCATCTCCCATCATCCAGGCGAGTTGCCCGCCACCGATTATACCAACAAGCTTCATTGACATCCTAGAGAATCTCGGGTTTGCACACCTGTTTTAGAATTAACACCACTGGCTGTGGCGCAAAGTTCTTTAATTTGGGCCTTATCTAAAACTGCATCCGTGAAATCTGCATTACTAATGTTCACATCAGTAAAAATTGCACGTAACAAGAGGGCTTCTTTGAGAACTGTATCGCTTAAATCAGATCCAGTTAAGTTTACCTGATCCACCATTGCATTTGTTAAATCAGCCCCGTGCAGGTTTGCTTTTGTCATTACCGAAGCACTCAGAACTGCACCCCGCAAATCAGCACCCGTAAAGTTAGCCAATTCTAAATTGGCATTAGAAAACTCTGTGGCTTGCAAACTCTCTCCCGAAAAATCATGCCTTGTTAACTGTGCATTGCTAAATGACAGCGGATGAGTCCAGTCTGCCAGTGCAGGAGGAGCAATGAAGAATACCATTATCCCCAAAATTAATGCCAAGCTTTGCCGCCAAAACATATTTACTAGCTCATCTAGTCGGTGTATTTTAGCTTATCGCATTTAGAGTTTGGGGAATGGGGAATGGGTAATTGGTAATTGGTAATTGGTAATTGGTAATGGGAATTTCTCCTTTGCTTCCTCTGCTCTATATTTATTGACAGCGATCGCAAATTCCCTGAACTATCACCTCTAGTTTTTCGGCTTTTAACCCTGGGCGCAGGTGGCTTAGATCAATGTTACCGAAAGTATCCCATTCAATATCTTCTATGGTGCGACAGTTGGTGCAGCGAAAATGATGATGCTTTGTCACATTGGCATCGTAGCGAGAAACACCCTCTTCTAATAGCACTTCTCGCACTAAACCTACCTCACGCAATGCTTGCAACGCTGCATATACCGTGGCTTGTGATGAAGTGGGTACATCTTTATTTAAATCCGTCAAAATTTGCTCAACGGTGGGGTGGTCTTGTCTTTCCCGCAGGTTTGCATAGACTGCGAACCTCTGAGGCGTGACTCGCAATCCTTTACTCTTCAGTATCTTAATAATCTCATCAGCTAGTTGCTGCATAGGATGTACTTGAATAAAGTAAATTCGCCTATAACTATAATATAACTTTTCTACTCTAATAATTCGTTTTTAAAGAAAAAAACTCAAAAAAATAAGTATTTCTAACTATTTACTAATTATTAAATCAGAATTATTCTGATATACAAGTGGTAAGCGACCACAGCAAAATATTCAAGCTCACACAAAAGTTTAATTATTCCATCTAACAAAGAGGTATTTATGACTGCTATTACTCGCGTTCCCGATGTTGTATTCAAAACTCGTGTTCGGGATGAGTCCGTATCTGGCCCTAATCCTTACCGTTGGCAAGACCGGACAACTGAAGAAATTTTTGGCGGGAAAAAAGTAGTCTTATTTGCTTTACCTGGGGCGTTTACACCTACTTGTTCTTCTACCCACCTACCCCGTTATGAAGAACTGTACGATCAATTCACAGCTTTAGGTGTCGATCAAATTATTTGTCTTTCCGTAAATGATGCGTTTGTAATGTTCCAATGGGGTAAACAACAAGGAGCGAAAAACGTGTTATTGTTACCCGATGGTAACGGAGAATTCACTCGCAAGATGGGAATGTTAATAGATAAGTCTAACATCGGCTTCGGGATGCGGTCTTGGCGGTATGCAATGGTTGTCAACAATGGACACATTGAAAAGATGTTCGTTGAACCAGGCTTTGAAGACAACTGCGCCACCGATCCTTTTGAAGTATCTGATGCAGATACAGTTTTGGCTTACCTCAAAGGTGTAGAAAGAGTTAAAGAAGTTGCACCTCGGTTAGCATTTGTAGGCTAGGTAGAATTTTGGATTTTGCAGAAAGTTGTAAGGAGGGTTTCCCTCCTTAGCAAACTTTTCAAGACGGATTTTAGATTTTGAATTGAACCCAGAGTCCAAAACAAAAATTGAATAGCCAATTAATCAGTCATCAGTCAAAGGTTAAATCTTATATCGTTAATTGTTTCTGCAATTGTTGGTTTTTAGGCAAGGGAAGTTAAATCAAAATTACTTCCTTTGCCTGTTTCATTCATAACTGAAATTAAGTTATACGTAAATTTATTAAAACTCAAACAATAGTAATTTAAGTCAAATATTTATCAATGTAGTAATTAATTTTGAATTAGGAGCGAAGTGATATGACTTACGATTTTGATTTATTTGTGATTGGTGCGGGTTCAGGTGGGATTGCTACTGCGCGGCGTGCAGCGGAATATGGTGCAAGAGTTGGTATTGCAGAGTTTGATAGACTTGGTGGTACTTGCGTAACTCGTGGTTGCGTACCGAAAAAATTAATGGTTTATGCTGCTCGTTTTCCTAGCCTTTTTGAAGAATCACAAGGGTATGGTTGGAGTCCTGTACAAAGTTCCCTGAATTGGGAAGATATGATTAACCGTGTGAATAATGAAGTAACACGACTGAATGGTATCTACCAACGGATGTTAGATAATTCCAAAGTGCAGGTATATCAGGGTCGGGCAAAATTTGTTGATAATCATACTGTGGAAATTGGTGATACTAAAGTTACTGCCGATAAAATATTGATTGCTGTTGGAGCTATGCCAATTCGTCCTGATATTCCTGGGATTGAACATGCATTAATTTCTGATGATTTATTTACGATGAATCCCCAACCTCAACGAGTAGTATTACTTGGTGGTGGGTATATTGGCTCGGAATTTGCTTGTATATTGAATGGTTTAGGTGCAGAAGTTATTCAGGTGATTCGCCACGATAAGATTTTGCGTGGCTTCGATGAAGATTTACGGACAGAAATTCAAGAGGGGATGATTCGTCACGGCATTAAGATTATTAATAATGCCGAGATTTTAGAAATCACAAAAACTGATACTGGTGTCAATATCAAACTGAAAACAGATAAAGAAGAAAATATCTTAGCAGACGCGATTAGTTTGGCAGCGTTGGGACGTAAACCTAATACTGATAACATTGGTTTAGAAAATACTGGTGTCACAGTCGATGAAACAGGAATGATTTTAGTTGATAGCTACAGTCGCACAGCCGAAGAGAATATTTATGCTGTCGGTGATTGTACTAATAAATTGCAACTCACTCCTGTAGCAATTAATGAAGGACGAGCCTTTGCTGATACCGTCTTTGGTGGGAAATCTCGCGTGATGAGTTATGAAAATATTCCCACAGCGGTTTTTACAAATCCTGAAGCGGCGACAGTAGGGTTAACGGAAGCAGAAGCCATTGAGAAATATGGTAGCGATCGCATTCAAGTTTATCGCAGTCGTTTCCGTCCTATGTACTACACCCTAGCAGGGAAAGAAGAAAAAACCTTGATGAAGCTGATTGTCGATCAAGAAAGCGATCGCGTTTTAGGCGCACACATGGTAGGTGATTATGCGGCTGAGATTATCCAAGGCGTGGCGATCGCTGTGAAAATGGGTGCGAAAAAAGCCGATTTCGATGCAACAGTGGGAATTCACCCCAGTTCGGCGGAAGAATTCGTCACTATGAGATAAGAGTGTCAGGCAAAATCATTTCTTCAGCTTCTTCCAGCTTAATGAAGTACACAGTTAGGGCGTACAGATGTGCGCCCTAAAATTTATCAGTAGTTTACTAAATTGCAAGCTGCTGTATTTGTTCTTTTTTCATTACACATTAAACCTCTTGCAAAAAGCATTTTTGCAAGAGATGGAAAAAGGGGAAAGGGAAAACACAAAACTTTTCCCGACTTATACAAGAAGTCTGTTGCTCCTAAACCTGCCAATTATCCATTAGTTATATTTTTCTGAACCTTCCTGTAAGTCAGACTATGAGGGGATGGCAGAAGTAAATAACGCCAGCATTATGGAATGTATAAACAGAAAATATAACCTACCAGCAAGGAGTAATAAAGTTATTCAACCCCGATATTTATCGTTTACAATTCTTGATTTTTAATATTTAGTTTTTATTTTGCTTTAGTATATATATTTGTTTTATGACTATTTTAGATTTGAGTAAATGCTCAGATTTTTGTTTACAATAGTTTACCTCTTGGTTTGTAAGTTAAGTTTATTGACTTTTGATTTAACCAGCCTCATTAGGCTGTTAGTCTTGTAATCAAGTTAAGCGTTGTTTGAGTTTATTTATATATAGTTCTCAAATGCTTGATAAAGCTTTATTTTTAGTGGAGAAATACCTTAAGCTTATAACCTTCAAATAGCT
The DNA here is from genome assembly GCF_025677855.1 of Tolypothrix sp. PCC 7601. NCBI lineage: Bacteria > Bacillati > Cyanobacteriota > Cyanophyceae > Nostocales > Tolypothrichaceae > Tolypothrix > Tolypothrix sp. PCC 7601. Next base: position 3,373,401 of record NZ_CP064879.1, on the reverse strand, counting down.
GCTCTCAACTATAACTAAGAGTTTTTATTCACAAAACTACACAGATTTCACAATTCCTACTAGCAAACCTGATGATGAATCATTACGCAATTGAATGGATTGAGGCATGGTGCCTAGAAAATGGCTGGACAGATTTATTTGTTGAGCGCCGTGATAACTTTTGGGCTTTTCCTCCTGGCTGCGTAATGCCAGAACCAATACCCACTGACGTGCTGAGACTGATTAAAGCCGAAAAGGGACAGACTAAGGAAGAAAAGCTGTGGTCAATATCAGCAATTCTTGGCACAGTTGTAGCGGTCTTGTCTACTGTTTTCTTAAAATGTCCTATGCCTTTGGTATTAGCTTTTGCTTTTAACGCTGTTACTGTGGCGCAATTAGAACTTGAAGATGCCTAAATTTAGAGTTTGGGTCTCACTAATTATTAGGCTTAATATTTTCAAACTGCTCTTGACTATCCCTTCAGCAAGAGCAGTTTTTTATTTGTTCTTTAGCTAATTACTCCCAGTTCGCCCATTTTTTTGGAAGTTAGAAGAAAGACTACTCAGGAGTAAAAGATTGACCATCAAGTTGAGTGTAAATACTGATGGAAAAGCCCAGTAAAGCAAGAATACGCTTCTGCAAAGGTGAAAGAGCGGTCAAGTGAGCATAAATTTCGTTTTTCACCTCAATCAACAGCAGTGTAATCTCTTTAAATGCAGCCAGAATTATTTCTGCGCTAGGTCTTGTAGTTTCGCGCTTCGGATTGCCAACATAAAGACCCGCAAGTTTTTCTTTCTCTTTTTCTAGATTGTGGCGAACCTGGAATTCTAAAAGGTTTAAAACTCGCAAACCAATAGACAGTAGTCTTATTAAACCAGTAATATGGTCTTCACGTTGTAAATATATCGGAGTCAATGAAAAAGGAAAGTTTTTCAGCCTCGCAAATCCTCGTTCCATTAAGTACTCATCTCTATAGGCACGAACTGCTTGTTTTAAACCAAATTCATTTGGATTTTTATTTGTAACGTAAACCCGCCAGCCTAACATTTGAATTTGGTGTTGAACTGCGGAATCGTCAATCTTAAAACTCATGTCAAACCATAGTTCTTCTACTATTCTAGCTTTGCGGTCTCGGTATCTTTTTTGAACTTTTTTAACTCTTTTTGTTTGAATGTCAACTTGAAATAATCCACTTGTTTGATATCTGTTGAAAATAGCTTCACATGTTTCTAACCATTCAAAGTGTGAAGTGAGCTTTTTCTTGCCACGTCGAGGCACTTTAAGTTTTTCTAGAGCATCTACTGTTTTCTGTATTCGTTCACGTAGATGTTTTTCTGCTGTTTTTTGAATCGCAAATGAGCGCACAATTAATTGTCTTTCCGACCAAGAGATTTCTTGCCCATCAATCTCTATTTCATGGATAATCTCTATTTCAAAGCCATCCGCTATATTTTTGGTTTTGGCATCTGCATATTCGTAATCTATAATTGTTAGTTCTTGTTGACCATCCCAAACTGGTTGGAGATATTTGCTTAGTTCTTCGTTAGATACTTGCTTGGCTGTTAAAGGACATAAGTAAAAATCTCCGCCCAATACTATATGAGTTCTTGTCTTTATTGATGACATTTTACAGTCACCAATATATAACAATTCTGACTTTTTTTATTGTTGAACGTACTTTATCTATTGCTGGAATATATAATGGGTCATCTGCTTTTTCTCCTGACAATATTTCCGTCGCTATTGGCATTCCTAATGGGTCTAATGTCGATAGCATTATTTTCACTTGCGCCAAATCCGGACGATTGTCTTTGCTATGACCCCATTGAAATAAGCCTTCTGGGTTAACTCCACAATGACTTGAAGCCGTTGTACTATCTAAACGTACCTGTTCTGGGATAATATCGTACACCCGTAGCAAACTACTTCCTAGTTCCGACTCAAATGAAAACCAGTTTGCATCTATAGATAGGTAACGTAATACTGCTTGCAAACGGTCATCTGCCAAATCGAGCGAGCGTAAAGATTCTTCCGTAAAGCTTTTTAACGTTTCTAACCGCTTACTCACCCAACCTTGAACGTGGTTCAAACGGTGATCTGCTTGCGATAATATGTGTGTTAACCATATTACCACCACACTACCTAGATTTAATCCTTGCCAGTTTCCGTGACATGGAAAATGTTTATCGATTAGTTGTTCTACTCCCATCTGCTCCAGTTGTGTTAGCAGTAGGGGTATATCATCAACTCGTTCGTTTGTAATTCTGGGTTCAAATTCCATAAACCCGAACTTATACCTACTTAGTTCTTTTTGGAATATATCTAGAGGTATACTTTTTTGGCTAACTCAGAAAAAAATGAGCGAACCGGGAGTAATTAAATAGCTATATTTTCATTCACATATCCTCAGATGGATAGTTAATGCTGACAGTTGACGGTTGACTGGAAAGACAGCCCCCAAATTGATCCGTGGAGTTATTTAATAGGAGTTGACCCAATACTGCTCGGTTAAGGATTTTCAACTCGGAATTTGGTTTGGGGAAAAGGTGAAAGGGTAAGGGTTAAAGGTTTTTTCTTGCCCCTTTTACCCTTCCCCTTTTCCCCTTAACCGACAAGTATTGGGAGTTGACCGTTTAAGTTAGAAATCCAAAAAAGTGCAATAATGTGATATAAAACTGCGAAAATAGGCAAATTAAACGATTAAATAATTATAATATTGATTTATTGCGTTAATAATCTGTCCTAAGAGTTTTGACGTTGATAAACGAGTCAAAAAGTTAGTTTGCTAGTCGCAAAAGTTAGTTTGCTACTTGCAAGAGTTAAAAAATGAGACCAAATCTAATAATGTTTAGGGTAAATAGCGATTCATCCTTACCCAATCTTGAGTTGAGCCAAAGTTAGGATTTTCGGTACTGTTATTAGTACCATATATTTGCCCTTGACGATTGATCCAATAGTAGTTGTAGTTGTTTGGTAACTCGACGGTTGGATAACCATAAGAGTTTGTCCAAGTTGTGACATTACCCAGGTTTTCACGAAACTGGAAGTTTTGACGATCTATAGATTCATTTCTTTGACCTCTGACTTCGTCCCAAGTCCGTTGAGACCATTCGCGGTATTCCTGATATCTTTGCCCTTCAGTCTGCGAAATATCTAGATTTTGCGCCATGATTCCTTGCATTCCAAAAGCCGCCCCATTAGTTGCTGAAACCTGAAATGCTACCTGTGGCAACCATGAAGCATAATTAGCCCACTGTGATTGGTGCGATGCGGCACAAGTCATTACCATAGTACAGATGTTGTAACTATATGCCACGCTGCATTTGGCTAGACCTTGGTAGGGAATACCATTAGAGAAGTATGTGCAATCAAACTCATAAGCCACTGAACATCCAGCAATCGGTGGCGCTGGGCGGGGTTGACCAATCCGCAGGTCGTAAGGTTGCATTGCTAACAACTTCTCATAAACAAACTGCCAAGGGTTGTAGTTTACAGGTAGTCCCGAATTTCCCACCATAATCGTCAAAGCAGCATTGTCTGGAGAAACCAGAACAACAGCAAATTGACCATCCTCAACCACTCGCCAATTATTTGGTACTACATAGTTGAAATAATTTCCCCGCCAGATTGACAGCGAACCAGGGTGAGGAAAAGAAGACTGATTGTAGTTGTTGTACATTGGCTTGGTGGCAGAGAAGAGAACTGATAATATATACATCCTAAAAATTGGCTTTTACGGACTTTCCCAGCTCAATCCTCAACAAAAAGCTGCACATTATAGCAATTAAGGCATTTACGGGCGTGCAGTTTTTCGCCTTCTCCCCATGTAGCATTCGATGCCAGGAAATATACCCAAGTACTTGGTGATTCGCCTACAGCGCGACCCCAAACAAAATTTTGTGAACCACAGATAAAACAGGGTCTTTCTTGTGGACTAAAATTTTGTGGATTGTCTTGGTTGTTCATGGGTTGTGTCTAAAAATTAGTGAGTGTGATCGCTTTTATTCAGAGCGATCGCACCTTTACACTTTCTATTTTTCTTCTGAGTAGATTTTGCTTGGCGAAAACTGCTGCTAATCTAATTCTCTGCGGCCTTCCAAGGCTCTCGCCAAAGTTACCTCGTCGGCGTACTCTAAATCACCGCCCACAGGCAAACCAAAGGCAATCCGCGTCACCTTCGTGAAAGGTTTCAATAACTGACCAATATATAATGTTGTGGTTTCCCCTTCCACACTGGGACTGATTGCCAAAATCACTTCCTGGGGTTTTTGTTGACTGACTCGCCGCACCAAAGCCTGGACGGTTAGCTGTTCTGGGCCAATTCCATCCATTGGCGAAATCACCCCACCTAGAACGTGATACTTACCTTTGTACTCGCGGGTTTTTTCCAGTGCAATCACATCACGGGAATCTGCTACCACACATATAGTATTTTGCTCGCGGTTAGGGTTGCGGCAGATTTCACAAACTGGTTCAGCAGATAAATGAAAGCAGACAGAACATAAACCTACCTGTTTTTTCGCATCAATCAGGGCTTGTGCTAAAGCTTCTACTTCCGTTTCTGGCCGCTTCAGAATATGCAAAGCCAATCGCTGGGCTGACTTGGGCCCAACTCCCGGTAGGCGTTGCAGTTGCTCGATTAACCGTGCTAAAGGACGTGCGTAAACCGTGGCTTTATCTCCAGAATGTTTTTACCTTAACTATGATGACATTCTTACAACATTTTGGATGGATGATTCCCGAATCGCTAACTGTCTAAAAAATTAAGTAAGAAATTACCTGATGCATAAATGTAATTTATGATGCTTTAAAAAATTTACTGTTCATAGTTGGAGTGATTATAATCTCATTATGAGAATCATTGCCCGCAGCACTTTAAGAAAGTTCTGGGAAGCATATCCAGATGCAGAACAGCCATTAAAAGCTTGGTTTGATGAGGCATCTCGTGCTGAATGGGATAGCCCTGCTGCTATCAAAAGCATCTATCGTAATGCCAGTATTCTTGCCAATAACCGTGTTGTCTTTAACATCAAAGGCAATGATTACCGCTTGATTGTCCATATTCGTTATGAGATTCAAATTATTTTTATTCGTTTTATTGGAACGCATAAAGAATACGATAACGTAGATGCGACAAGTATTTGAGGCAATAATATTAATATATGCTTGAACTCCATCCCATCCGAAATGAAGCTGATTATCGTGCGGCGCTGGCAGAAATTGAAAGATTGTTTGATGCAGACCTAAATACACCAGAGTATGACCGCTTAGAAGTTTTAACTACACTTGTAGAAGCATACGAGCAACGGCATTACCCGATCGCAGCACCAGATCCTATTGAGGCGATTTTATATTATCTCGAATCCCGAGGATTGTCCGAGCATGATTTAGAACGAGTAATTGGTACTCAGGTACAAGTTGCAGAGATTCTGAACCGACAGCAGCCTCTGACTTTGGATATGATTCGTCTTTTGCATCAGCAACTAGGCATTCCGGCGGAGGTGTTAATCCAACCTTATCCTCTGATGGAAAAATCGGCTTGAAAGCTGCAACTATTTCAGCCAATAAAAATGGGTATGGTGTTGTTACCATACCCATCTATTTCAATAATTTTTAATTACTGAATTATAGCTGAGGTGCATACTGAGGCTTTTCTGGAACATGAGTGTACTCAGCCACAATTTGCCGAAATTCAGCGCCGTCAATTGTTTCTTTTTCGATCAACAGATCAACTAAACGGTCGGTGACGCTACGATTTTCACGAATGATTTTCTTAGCTTGTGCGTAGCATTCTTCTACGATCGCTCTGACTTGAGCATCGATCCGAGAAGCGATCGCTTCGGAATATTCAGATCGAGTTGTCCAGTCACGACCTAAAAATACTTCACCTTGTTGGCTTTCCAAAGATAGGGGGCCTAAATCAGACATCCCGAATCTGGTTACCATTTGTCTAGCCATTCCGGACAACTGTTGTAAGTCGCCACCTGCACCAGTGGTAACTTCCGCAGCACCAAAAATGACTTCTTCAGCAGCACGTCCACCTAAAGCACCAGTAATCCGGGCTTTTAGTTGAGAACGAGTAATTAATCCTTGTTCTTCGTTGGGTGTAAACCAAGTTAAACCCTGTGCTTGTCCGCGAGGAATCAGGGTAACTTTCTGTACTGGGTCATGGTCTTTTAAGACGGTTCCCACCAAGGCGTGTCCTACTTCGTGGTAAGCAATTAAGCGCTTGCTCTTGCTGTCAACCAAGGGAGTACCTTCCATCCCTGCAACTACCCGATCCACCGCGTCATCAATTTCGGTGATGGTAATGCCTTCTTTGCGTCTTCTGGCGGTGAGAATAGCCGCTTCGTTGAGTAAGTTGGCTAAATCTGCACCTGTAAATCCAGGTGTGCGGCGAGCGATCGCATCTAAGGATACACTAGGGTCAAGTTTTTTATTGCGGGCGTGGACTTGTAAGATTTCCAAACGTCCTTTAATATCCGGTGCATCGACTGTTACTTGACGGTCAAAGCGTCCGGGACGTAATAATGCTGAGTCTAATACGTCAGGACGGTTGGTGGCAGCAATAATAATGATGCCTGTGTTACCTTCAAAACCATCCATTTCGGTGAGTAGCTGGTTGAGGGTTTGTTCGCGCTCATCGTTACCACCACCGATACCAGCACCCCGTTGTCTACCTACGGCATCAATTTCATCGATAAAGATGATACAAGGGGCATTGTCTTTGGCTTTTTTAAATAGGTCACGTACACGAGACGCACCTACACCTACAAACATTTCTACGAATTCTGAACCAGAAATACTGAAGAAAGGTACACCAGCTTCACCAGCGATCGCTTTTGCGAGTAAAGTTTTACCAGTTCCTGGAGGGCCAACTAACAGCACACCTTTGGGAATTCTTGCGCCTACAGCAGTAAATCTTTCTGGCTGTTTTAAGAAGGTAACAACTTCTTGCAATTCTTCTTTGGCTTCTTCAATACCTGCTACGTCGTCAAACTTCACGCCAGTTTTGGCTTCCATTTGAAAACGCGCTCTTGATTTGCCGAAGTTCATTGCTTGACCTGGCCCGCCTGGGAGGTTGCTAGAGCGACGGAACAAAAAGAACAGACCCGCAATCAATATAATGGGAAAAACAAGATTGCCTAAAAGGCCCCAAATAGCCCCATCATTCCGCATGGGGTGGGCATCAAAACTAATTCCTTTATCTTTCAGCTTGCTAATTAACTCAGGTGCGTTAACAGGCAGATCCACTCGCCAGCGTTGAATACGATTTTCAATATCTGGATCTACGGCTTCGATAATCGCTGTCCTACCACCTTCATAGAGATCTACACTACTGACGCGATTAGCATCCAAATATTCTAGAAAGCGTCCATAGGTCATGCGCGTATTAGCTGCATTCTTCGTCATGTCAGCAGGAGCGCCAGCAAATGCCCCTTGCCAGAAGAAGAAGCCAATTACCAAAGCAGGCAATGTCCACAGTAATAGGACTTTCCAAGAAAGTTTCATTTTAATCTGCCTCTAAATGCCAATACAACTAATCAGCTTTAGCAACCAAATAGATCAATCACCCTGCTAAATTTAGGATGATATGGAAGTAAAAAGTATAAAAATTTTCAAACTAACTGACCCTGCAGCACTAGCTAGAGGGCGCGTCATCCTAGAATTCAAAACTTCTTTGTAATCATCCATCCTTTCTTGGTTGCTAGCTAGCTGTGAAACGGACTCTTAATAAATCCATTTTGATGAATTTGATGTTTTGTGTGCAGCGTCCTAGAACTATAAGGTCTTTACAGCAAATCTAGAGCGACGACACGAATCTTAATTAAAGTTAACTTAATTTTAATACATAATAGCTCCACAGCAAAACGAGATTTGAGGAACATCAGCGTGAGGAAGCGTTATCAAATCTATGCTCCCTGAGCTATTGCTGTGCCTCTACCCCTCTATCCTATTGTGGATGCTCGATTTTAGATTATGAAATTCTTTAGCTAAAGCTAATGTATTGTCGGCTGCAACTACCGAAGAGCACTGCGCGCAACCTACAGCACGAGATACATGACTGGTTTTGAGGTAGGAACCAGTCCCAATGAAAAATTTCACAAACCATGCATGAAAGTTTCAATGAGAATTTTTACTCAGAACTCAGAACTTAGCAACGCCACTTGCTTTAAGCCGGGAAACCCGTCCAACGCAGTGGCTCCTCAGCACTGTTTCATTATTTCACTTCACTAATTTGGAGAGTATAAGGAAAATATTTGCCTTTCACATAAGAACCCACCCAAATCTGATAAGTTCCTGGGAGCCATTCACCAACCATCCCAGGATTTTTACCATCAAACTCGTCATTGCACCATGTACCACCAGGGCCTTTGACTATGAGTGTAGTATCTTCAGGACTTTGCACTAGTAGCTTCAAGTAATCCAATTTAGTAGTGATTTCTAATTTATGGTCTGGTGTTTCATCAACAAATCCAGTACATGGCCCAGTTGCAGTTTCAGTTCGCTTTGCTACTTGGTTACTTGGAACTGAACCGCCACTCATACCCCGAACGGTGAAGGGGTCAGGAGAAAAATTCTTACCGATGGAGATATCTCCAAATATTGGTGGTGTTTGTGGCACATCTGCTCCAGCATGAGTGACCGATGTGACTAAGAGTGTAACCACCATTAATGATAATCTTATTCCTTTGTTAAGAACTCTTTTCGGCATTTTAATCACATGGTTGTCTAAGTGGAGTTAATGACATGAATTTTACACGTAAAGTTCCCAAAAATAGAAGAATTAACTAGTAGTACGCGAAGGTAACTTGGCGGGGTAAAGGGGAAAGGTTTTTGTCCCTTACCCTTTTCCCTTTAAGCTTTACCCAACCTCCACCTAACATTTTTGGGTTGACAGACTACTAGTATGGTGTTGGGTATTTGTCCCATTCCCAATTACCCATTACCCAGTCCCCAATCCCTATTACCCCTAATCCCCACTCCCTGCGGTCGTGGGGGCCCCGAGTTCCCCAATACCTGCGACTGCTTATATTATGAATAGAGGCGCACTTGAGTACGCCTCTAAAAATCTAAAATATTGTCAAAGACTCTGAGCTAACTGCTTGCTGCGATCGCTTTACTCAAACGGGGGCGATCTGAACCAATTTTGTGGAGTAATAGCCAGGATTGAATCAAGTCTGGGCCATGAACATCTCCGGTTAAAGCAGCGCGGAGCGATCGCATTACTAAGCCTTTCTTGACATTTTGGGCTTTTACCACTTGCTTAATAATCTCTTGGGCGGTAGCTTCTTGCAATTCTTGAGTTTCTAAAGCTGCAAGAATTCCTTGTAGAACAGCCGCAGAACCTTCTTGTTGCAACTGTTTACTGGCTTCTTCGCTAAATTCAACTGTCTCAGTAAAAAACAGTTGGCTCTGAGCGACAGCATCTTTGAGGCGAGTTAAACTTGGCCCAAGTAAAGCTACTAATTGCTCTAACCAAGCGCGATCGCGTCCCCCATCAAAGTTAAAGCCTGCTGCTTCCCAATAAGGGATGAGTAAATCTGTGAGCTGGCTGACTGGCATATTATGGATGTACTGGCTGTTTAACCAATCCAATTTCGCCCAGTCAAACTTTGCACCTGCTTTATTAACACGCTCAAAGCTGAATTCTTTGGCTGCTGCTTCTAAAGTGAAGATTTCTTGAGTAGAGTCTGGTGGTGACCAACCCAATAAAGTCATGTAATTCACTAAGCCTTCGGAAGTGAAACCTAATTGCTGAAAGTCGGAAATTGAAGTTACACCATCTCGCTTGGAAAGCTTCCGCCCTTCCATATTTAAAATTAGCGGTGAGTGGGCGAATTGGGGAATTTTTGCCCCCATAGCTTCATAAAGGAGAATTTGCTTGGCGGTGTTGGCGATGTGGTCTTCTCCCCGAATTACATGGGTGATTTGCATATCAATGTCATCCACTACAACCACAAAGTTATACAGTGGTTGACCAACACCATCTTCGGAAGCACGGGCGATCACCATATCACCACCCAAATCGCTACCCCGCCAAGACATTTTTCCTCGGACTAAATCGTCCCAAACAATTTCTCGGTCGTCTTCGATTTTGAAGCGAATGACAAAGCTACGTCCTTCCGCTTTGAAAGCAGCTTCTTGTTCTGGGGTGAGATTGCGGTGACGGTTGTCATAACGTGGTGCTTCCCCTTTGGCTTTTTGGGCTTCCCGTAAAGCCTCTAGTTCTTCACTGGTGGTATAGCAGCGATAGGCTAAACCTTGTGCTAGCAGTTTTTCTACTGCTTGTTTATAGAGATCCAGGCGTTGAGATTGAAAAAATGGGCCTTCATCCCAGTTCAGCCCTAACCAGCGCAACCCTTCAAGAATATTCTCTGTGTATTCAGGACGCGATCGCTCTAGGTCTGTGTCTTCAATTCGCAGGATAAATTTCCCACCGTGGTGGCGAGCAAATAGCCAATTAAATACAGCCGTTCTAGCTGTACCAATATGTAGATTTCCAGTTGGACTTGGAGCAATACGGACTCTAACAGTCACAGTTCTTTCTCTCTTTAGCAAAGCATGATCACTTTGACACTCCCCTCTGCCTAAAGGCGAGGGGATTCTACATTCAACGACTCGCCGTTAGACAGCAGGCTTGCGCCAACTGCCCAAGAGGGCAAATCTCCTGTAGCGTAAGTTCCGGTATGCCCTACCGTACTGAGTCCTAGTCTCAAAATGTTGATTGCTGCGTTGACATCCCTATCTTCTGCGTATCCGCAATGAGGACAAACATGAGTCCTAGTAGACAGAGATTTTTTCACTTTCTTGCCACAGTTAGAGCAGTTTTGGCTTGTATTGTGGGGAGGGACTGCAATAGTCACCTTTCCATATTTGTGTCCAAAATACTCTAACCAACTACGGAAAGTGTACCAGCCAGCATCAGAAATAGATTTAGCTAGATGTCGATTTTTAACCAACCCTTTCACATTTAAATCTTCGTAGGCTACCAAATCGTGAGATTGGATAACGGAGTATGCCAACTTCTTGCAATACTCTTTTCGTTGCCTACTTACCCTTAAATGCTTCCGGGCATATCGCTTTCTAGCTTTGTGGTAATTGTTTGATTGTCTTTGAAGAGATTTCTTTTTATCTCTACTGAACTTCTTCGACTTCTTGCGGTTGGCACGATTGAGTTGTTTTTCTGATTTCCGGTAACACTGGGGGGAAGGTTCTACATTGCCTTGATTATCAGCAATGAAGTACTTCAAACCCAAATCAATACCCACTATTTGATTTGTGGGTTGAGTTGCGATTTTGACGTTAACATCAATCGCAAATTGGGCATAATATCCATCAGCACGGCGTACTAAGCGCACCCGTTTAATTTGCTTGATGTCATAGTAATTAAGGTCATAGGTTCCCTTTAATTTCAGAGTTCCAATACCTTTGTTGTCTGAAAAGGTGATAGCCTTTCGAGTTTGAGAAAGCTTCCATCCAGTTGATTTATATTCCACTGAACGGCAGTTTTTCTTGAACTTTGGAAACCCCTTTTTACCTTTAACCTTTTTCTTGCAGTTATCGTAAAACCTAGCTATCGCACTCCAAGAACGTTCAGCCGCAGACTGCCTAGCCATTGAATTGAGTTCATCAGCAAAGGGGAATTCGGCAGCTAATACAGCGCAGTATTTATTCAATGCGTACTTATCTACTTTTGAATCTTTGTTGTCCATCCAGTAGCGTAAGCACATATTTTGAATGAACTGGCTAGTACGAATTGCTTCGTCTATCGCCTGATATTGTTGGTCTTTTGCCTTGACTTTGAACTCGTAAACAATCATGGGCATCGACCAATTTACCACATACTTATGCTAACATAAAAAGCATAAGTATACCAAGGCATAGAAAGAGTGAATGAGGCGTAAACAGGGCTAAAGCCACAAGGTTTTCAATGAACGTCCTGATAACCAGCACTGAGGAGCCAGTGCTTTGCAGAGGTAAATGTTGATAATTAGTTGCCTTTACCTCAGTTTACCGAGTGTTCAGCATTTATGAATCTTTCGTTAGAACGGGACTGACGGGGCTCGAACCCGCAACTTCCGCCGTGACAGGGCGGTGCTCTAACCAATTGAACTACAGTCCCTTGATTACCGACTTTGCTATTATGCAAATTTTTTTTTAAGTTGTCAAGCAATTTGGCGGAGGAAATTTCAAAGAGAAGACCAGAATTGTCTTCTTCCTCCTCTGCTCCCTCTGCTCACGCCAGTTGCTACAATGGAGGGAAGCTCAACGGACAGTTTGCTCAAGTCGGGAAACCCGCCCACGCAACTGTCCTCCGCAACGCACTGGCTTCCTCTGTTTCCTCTGCTTATTTTTTCAGTTAGAAGTCCCTCAGCCGACAGATGGCATTGAAGCTAAATGCTCCTGAATCTGGGATTGCATTTGCTTGTACTGTTGCTTTAAGAGGTTTTTACTCAAATGCGCTTGAGATGAGGGTGGTAAGGTTTTGCTCTGTTCTAGCCAAGTTTTCAACGTTTGTCGCTGAGTGTCATTAATGTAACTGCTCATAACGCTAGTACAAAGATTAGGCGCTTCTAGGGTAAATAAAATTAACGGGTAGCGTTCATTGCTGGCTAAGGAATACACCATTTTTTGATTTTGCGGTTCTTGCATATCGAGGTAGCAGGGTAGCCACTTCGGCCCTAGTTGCTTGTTATACAGAACTGTTAGCCACAGCAGCATGGGATGAGGAAGTTTGATGAAGAGAAACTGGTTGTAACGGATAGAATGGGAACGCTTTTGAATATCTGCTTTGGGTAACATCAGCCATAGGGAGGCTATAGAGTCTTTTTCGGTATCTAAAAGTCGCGGAAACACAATTTCCTGAATCGGTTTGTTTGGCGGCCAAATTGCTTGCCAAAAAATTTGTTCTACAGCCACAGGTAAATCAGATTTTGTAGCAATATGAGAATTATTGCCATTGACTGATTCAGATGGCATACGACTACCCACTTTCATGGAACTCTTATTTGCAGGCCAATTCAGATAGTAAGTGCGATTGATAGTTTCCAAAACTTGCAGCAGTTGGGTGCTACTTTGCGGGCGATCGCGTGGAGCTTTTGCCAAACAAGCCATAATTAAATCATTGAGTTCTTTGGGGAATTGCAGTTCTGGTTTAACTTCTGCGATCGCTCTTGGTGGCTCAAAGTGATGTGCTTTATACCAAGCACCAAAGTGATCGGTTTCTGGTTCCCAAGGTTTTTTACCTGTGAGCATTTCAAACATCATCACACCTAGGCTATAAATATCAGAGCGGCTATCTAATTCGTCCCCTTCTAACTGCTCTGGTGAGCAATAGGGTAAAGTGCCATGAAATCCTATATTTGTACTAAGCGTTGATACAGAATTGACAAATTTAGCAATGCCAAAATCTAAGATTTTTGCTAAATAATCTAATATAGGGTCGGGCATTACTAAAATATTTGCTGGCTTAATATCTCTATGCACAAGGGGATAAATCTTACCTTCTATATTCATCCCTTGATGGGCGCACTGTAAGCCTAAACAAATCTGACGAGTCAGATTCATAAACATTGGCAAGTTCATCGGTATGAATTTTTTTAAAGATTTTCCCGATAAATATTCCATGACGTAAAAGGGGTAACCTTGTTCACTTACGCCATAATCATAAGCCTTGACGATATGTATACTTTTTTGGCTCAAAGCTGCGCTCACCATTGCTTCTCGTGCAAAATCTTTTTGCAACTTTGGGTTTAAAACAGTTTGAGCTAGAAACTTGATAGCGACTGGTGTTCCTCCTAATAAAACATCATTCGCTAAAAAAACTTTGCCCATACCTCCTGTGCCAATTAACTTGATCAGTTGATACCGATTGGCAAGTAACCCTTTACTATCGGGAGACGCTGATGAGCTTTGATTCACTTTTATAACCTCTTAAATACTCACCAAAATTAATAATGAGCATTTTAACTAACAATTTTCAATATATGTATATAATTCCGGCTATCTATCCTTTAAGGTTTTTATCTGACTTCTCACAAATAATGTCTATTTTCCAGCTATTCATTCACAAGATAAATGCTGTTCTCTAACTCTAGTCAATCAACCCTTTTTATCCAGACTTAACGGCGCAATATCATCTGAAAAAAGGTATAAAATAATTTCATGATTTTAGATTTAAGATTATCATCGTTCTTTGGTAAATTAGCTACCATTTTCCGGAGAATGCTAGATTTTAAACGTTCGTAATCTGCCTTTAAAATAATTTTTGCTTGTTTAGCAGAAATAAATTCATTGGCGTTTTGACTGCTACCTAACCAATCTAGTAATTGCTGACGTTGGTTAGCATTAAGAGTTAAAGTCATTACCTTAGTGCATTTGTGCGGTTCTTCTAAAGGAAAGAATAATAAATGATAAAATCCTGTTTCTGCTAAACTACGCAGGATTTTTTGACCTTTATTATCTTTCATATCTAAAAAACATGATAGCCATTTAGCTTGAGAGTTTTGAGTATTGTATAGTAAAGTACTCCATAAAATCATGGGATAAACATTGATTTTGGCAATAAATTCAGTGCCATGAGATTTCTTGAAAAATTTGTTAATTTCTTGTTGGGGTAACATTGCCCAAAAGGTGGGTACAGTTCCTTGTAATGTATGTAATAAACTAGGAAAACCTATGGTCGCAATTGGCCGATTTTTCGGCCAGGTTTTCTGTAAACACTCTTTTTCTGTGAATGATGTCAGAGGTACTATCTGTAATATTGGATTACTTTCTACCCGCTCAGTACTACTATTAGAAGCCAGTGCAACTTCCGATTTGACTTGTTCTAAAATTTCTAATATTTCTTTAATATTTTGTGGGCGATCGCTAACTGCTTTCGCTAAACAACGCATCACTAATTTTTGTAACTGCTCGGGTATGACGACTTGCGAATTTACCTCTGCAAATGCTGGTGGTGCTTGAAAGTGATGAGCTTGATACCAAATACCAAAGGAGTTACTTGTTGTGTGAAATGGATGTTTTCCTGTCAACATTTCAAACATCAAGATTCCTAAACTGTAAATATCAGAGCGCACATCCAGGAGTTTACGCCCTTCCATGTGTTCTGGGGAACAGTAAGGTAAACTACCAATAAATGAATCAGTGAGAGTCATCCCACTGCGCTCTGTTAAAAATTTAGCAATGCCAAAATCTAAAATTTTGACCAGAGGCTCTTTTTTACCATCTTCAAT
Organism: Tolypothrix sp. PCC 7601; assembly: GCF_025677855.1. Classification (NCBI taxonomy): domain Bacteria; kingdom Bacillati; phylum Cyanobacteriota; class Cyanophyceae; order Nostocales; family Tolypothrichaceae; genus Tolypothrix; species Tolypothrix sp. PCC 7601. Next base: position 3,358,183 of record NZ_CP064879.1, on the reverse strand, counting down.
AATGAAAATATTTTCTGGCTTAATATCACGATGTACAATCGGATAATTTTCTCCTTTGAGGATGATACCTTGATGAGCACACTGTAAACCTAGACAAATTTGATTGGAAATATCTAAAACTTTTGTGATTGAAAATGTCTGAGTTTTGAGAATGCGTTTCAGGTTTTTTCCTTGGAGATATTCCATGACATAATAAGGAATATTTTCCTCAGTTACGCCATAGCTAAACATCCTCACAATATTTTTACTTTTCCGTCCTAATTGAGCGCCAATAAAAATTTCTCTAGCAAAGCGTTGAGTCATTTGCTGACTACCCAAGCTCAGGGATAGAATTTTTACGGCTACTGGCATTCCGCCTTTGGCAACATCTTCTGCTAGGTAAACCCTACCCATTCCGCCTTTGCCAATCAAATCTCTGATTAGATAGCGATTATTGAGGAGTTTACCAATATAAACATCTAATTCAGTTTTAACATTAGCGACATTAGGGATAGGATTTAACATAAAATTTTTTATTAATAAAAAGCCAGATACTTATTAATAAAGTGCCTTTTCAGCCTTTATTTTATCTAAAAAGATACTCACATTTTTATAGAGTTGATTATGCCAGCTAAAATTTACAATAAAACCTGGTTAATTTTTAATAAAATTACGGAAAATCTGTGTGCAATTACTCTTAAACATGGTGTAACATATTTGTGAAGCTAAACGTATGGTAAATTACACTGAATCCGCAAATAATGATAATTGCTTTGTATTGCTGCCTCAGTAATTACACGTAAGTACAAAGAATCTTCAGGAAGCAATGAAATTTTTGTAGTGTGCATATTACCAGTACAACACGTCGGAAATAAGCCACCCATTTAAAACAAGTGTAAAGCTTACAAAATCATCATTCTTTCTTTCTTTTTACTTTTGCCTTGTTACTTTTGCCTTGTTGTACTAGATGTTTCTGCAAACCCCAATCAAGAGTAAATTCGTAGCTACAACTTTAGTTTCGGTTTCTAAAGTGCTGACTACAAATTTTTGTCCCATAATGATATACAGGAATAGCGCTTAAGTGGAATTTTACTGCAGCTAGATCAAGCTGACAAAAGTATTTTCTAATTTAGCGCTAGAAATTGGGTATAAAACGGCGCAAAAGCCTGATTAGGGGTGAATCGATTTTCACTTTAAAAGCTAATATTTGGGTACGTTGTAGCGCATTAAAATTGTTATCGCTGACCAAGATTAAAGCACGTTGCCCATCGGGTAATATGGGGCCAAGAGTTAAGCCTTCAATATTGTCTAGCAATACATTCAGACCTCGCAAATCTAACAGTAGCTTTTTCTGCACAGGTTTGATTTTTTGCTGAACATTCAACAGGCTATCGAGATGATGAATATCATCAGCACCTGCTAGAGAAATCTCAAACAGGAGAATCGAAAATCCTAAGCCTGTGAAAGAGCGTTCTAAACTCAGGAATGTTCCTTGATTATCGAGAGCAACTAAATCAGGTAAGCCGCTAGCAAACTTGCCAGTAATATTTAAAAAGGGTGAGACTGCTTCCGTGAGGTATAAAAATTCCTTTTCTGGCTGTTTGGTGAGCAAGTTATATTGTAGAATCCGGCAGGGAGTGCTGATATTAGGTTGAGCAGCTGGCCCATCTTGCATTAGGGCATTTTCGGTAGCTGTAAACAGTTTATTTTTATCTGGTGTAATAGTGAGGCTTTCAAAAGCCAAATTGTTGCGGATACCATGCTGACTATTTTTATTGCGTAAAAATTTGTCTGGTATAGGTAGCGTTGCGATCGCCTTACCATTAGACAATGAGAATTCTTTAATGAAAAGATTGCTGGATTCTCCAGAATCCCCTTCAGATGAGATGAAAACAGTTTTTTTGTGAGTTAAAGCAATACCTTCTGTATCGCTAGTACCTGGAGAGAACTTTTCACCATTCTCATTTAACAGAGTTGTTACACCAATAGTAGCAACACCATTGTTTTTGAGTGAACCTTGACTGAGGTCAATTTTTAAAGTATAAAATCGTGCTGAAGCTTTATTGCCTCTGTCATCAGATATAGCATAATAAACATCATTGTTGGCATCATAAGTAATTCCAGATAAGCCTCCCACTAGAGTATTTTGTACAAGCAATCCCTTTGGGATTGTTGCTTCTCCCATAAACTCAATACTACTAACTGTGACAGCCCCCCACGTAAAATTGCTGGCTAAGAAAATGATTACAAGTATAGGAATAGTAAAATAAATAATTCTTCGCCAAGTTAAGATTTTTCTGATAAATTTCATGAATACTGCCAGGATTAAAGTAATTCGTCATTAATAATAAACTGCTGCAATCTGTTGCGCTAGGCAATTGCTACATACAGCATATTTCATTTGCATGAAGTACAAATTGACTAGTTTTGAAGCAGTAGTGAGAATAGTAGTTATCCTATTTATGTACCTCATTTAGTTGTAAACTGCTGTATATGAAATACAGAGTTGCGTGCATTTTATCTGCAAAAGAAAACTTATATGATGATTTTTTATATTTGATATTCCTGCAATCAACTATAAAATCAGAAATCACAGAAAAATGCGATCAATAATATCATTTCAATTAAAAAATTATCCCTATAGGCAAGCAGAGGGAGCAGAGGAGCAGAGGAAGTAATTTGTATCAGTAATTTCGTGAATTAGTAACTATCTGCTGGGCAAAGGCGATCGCCTCTTTTGGTGTAGAGACTTTTCCCTCAGCTTGGGCGATCGCAATTTCTGTAAGAATTTTCCCAATTAATGGCGAAGGTGAGAGATTTAGTGCTATAATAATCTCCTTCCCACTCACGATTGGAGAGGGATGAGCGACCAGGTCATCAGGGTTTAGGTAGCGGCTGATCAAAGGAGCGTAAACGCTAAGTGGTTTATCCCTAGACATCGCCCCTACCAGATTATCACAAGCTAGGGACAACGCTACAGCAGTACTAAATACATTGCCTGCTTCCTGAAAGAAAAAATATTGTTCTCTCAAAGACATATTTGTGGCTTTTAGCCTCTGGAGAAGTCTCAGGGCTGTAATGACAGAGTGAATTTCAGCACGGCTGTAGGTTAGTTGCAATAGCTCCATTTCCGCAGCTTCGGGATTGGGGTGGACGAGACAAGCAAGTTTGGCGATACCTAAGTATGTAGTTTTAATGGTGTCGCGGATGTACTCTTGTAATTCCACCCCTAAAGGCTGCCAATTTTGTATTATGTAAGCGGCGGCTGTATCAACAGCAGCGATTTTTGCAAAGCTTTCATCTGTAGCGTTTTTAAAGAAAGGTGCTAGTACCCCATCTTCCCAAGCCATCGCGATCGCTTGCGTACCTTGAGGTATTGCCAACAAATAGCCAACTTCTACCCTGACTCGTTCTGCGGCTACTGTAGTGATGTGTGCAGCTAAAGTACGAATTGCTTGTTGTGTCGCGGGTTCGATATTAAAACCTAGTTGGGCGGCTTGGCGGTAGGCGCGCATTAATCTTAAGGGATCGTCTTGTAAATTAGCTGGTGAGATCATGCGTAAAACACGCTTCTGTAAATCAGCTACGCCTTGTAGAGGGTCGATGATTGCTTGGGTATGGGGATCGTAGGCGATCGCATTAACTGTAAAATCTCTTCTGTGCAGATCGGTTTCTAAAGAGTCTCCTTCCTGTTGGGCAATATCAACGGTAGCGTTGGGAAATACGACACGAGCAATTTGGCGTTGGGGATCGAGTAAGACAAAACCAGCTTGATAATGTTGAGCGATCGCCCTTGCTACTTTCACCGCATCAGTAGGGATGACAAAATCTAAATCTAGGTATTCACGACTTCTACCTAAAAGCGCATCCCTGACTGCACCACCTACCATATATGCTGGTTGTGGCAGTAATGATAGGCTAAAAGGCCAAGTGTCGGGAGCTAGGGTAGAAGAAACTGAATTATCCATGTTTAATAAAAATCAACCTAGCAACTAATGAATATAAGTTTGTCTTAAGCTAGATTAACAATAAAGGTTCCTGGAGTTGGTTCTATTATGTGTATTTGCGTCAACTGCCACTATGTAGACCGATGTTTAACATATCATGCCGTCGAAGCGCAGCACCAACAGCCCCATTTGACCGAAACACCCACTTTTGATCCTAATGAGCCTTCAATCAATGTCAACATCCGCACAAAAGAGGATGTGATTGAAATGGAATGGGATGTAGTCGGTTGTCTCAGCTTTAAGCAAGAAACTGGTAAGTGGGCGAAGTTGCGTCCAGGCGAATTAGTACCAACGTAATTGGTGCTATGCTCAAATTCAAAAGTTTTGAATCTATAACTTTTAGAGTTTTCCATAGTAGCTAGAATCTGAGCAGTATTCAAAATTGAATGATGATAAAAAAGTGTTTTGATATTCTAGCCACCTGCTGCTGTTTAGTGAGAATTCAAAATTAAAATTTTGTTGACTTTGTCATACTCTTTTTTCTAAAGTTATAAAACATAGCGATTTCAAAAAGAGTCTAGGGTCAAATTTATGGTAGGGGCGCAAGTTATTGTACCCCTGCTTTTAAGTGTGAATTATCATCACATTTAAAATAATTAGTAAAATAATTGGTTCTATTATTTAAATCTTGACCCTAAACTCTTGTACAGACGCGATGAATCGCGTCTCTCTGATTCTCCAACTCTTGACCCTTAACCCCAATTAACTTAATTTTGACTACTGAATTAGAAAACCTTGCAGTCACAAAATATGGTTTAGCACTGCACACCACAACCCCTGAATTAGGATTAGCAATTAATAATTTTGCTGGCGATAATCGCTCTCATGTATGGAATTTAGGACGTGATTTGTCCAGCTTTGTCCATCAATACTTAGTAGAATTTATTCAGCCACAAACTTGGTCAGATATAGGCTTTTTGGCAGTGGCTAAAGGCCCTGGTGGTTTTACAGGCACAAGGATTGGTGTAGTTTTAGCACGGACATTAGGACAACAATTAGAGATTCCTGTATTTGCAGTATCTACTTTAGCTGCAGTTGCTTGGAGTGCAAAAGATAATATTGCTAAAACAGATGCGATCGCAATTCAAATGCCAGCCCAACGAGGTCAAGTTTTTGGCGCTATTTATCAACCTCATGCCGATAGCTCAAATCTGACAACATTACTACCAGATAGCGTATTTACACCTGAAGCATGGCAAGAGACTTTAGCAAATTGGCAGACAACTTATCAATTAATTGAAGCAAAATCTGCGTTAGCAGCAACAGTCACTAATATTTTGGAACTAGCTGATCTAGACTGGGAACAAGGAAAGCATCCGCATTGGTCTGAGGCTTTACCCTACTATGGACAGCATCCTGTAGATGTTTAATGAAAAGTTAGGGTAATACCAATTCAAACAATTTTTGCGACCAATAAATGTTTTGTATTTTCTCTTTCCCCTTTCCCCTTTAACCTTTTCCCACCTCTTGCAAAAATGCTTTTTGCAAGAGGTCTATTGTTTAAATTGGGATAACCGATATTTATCGCTAACTATCTCACACCTGATGAGTCAGTATAACTAATAGGAGCTTTTTGCGGTGGTAATGAGTAATATTCCGCTAGTGTAGCTATAGCGAAACATAATGTCAGACTCAAAACAAAAGTTGTGAAAAACTGCATGATAAAAAATCGGTGCAAAAGCCACTTCATATAATTCATCATTGTTAAGCCTCCGGCATTGCACGGGGAAATTATCAAAAAACTTTTGACAAATTATGTATGAATAAGTAGGTTAGCGATCGCACATGGCTATTTGTAGAAGAGTCAAGGGAAAAGTGTTCTCCTTTCTCCCTATAAAATTTTAAATAGTTGGGTTAACTCTAGCCTACTTACTTAACAGTTCAGTGCTTAATTGCTAAACTTAATTTTTACCTTTAACTTCACGGCAATTAACCCCAACCATCATTGATAAATGAAAGCTAGGAATATTGCACTGAATCTGTATTTATTAGTAGTCTGCACCCAAAAGGTAATTTAAAAATTGGTAATTTATTAATTCTATTTTCTGATAAAAAACTACCTAATTGTTATAAATGCACGGAATATCTTAATCTTATAATTCACTCCATATCTATTTATTTCAGCAAATGGCTTTGCCCTTATGTAGATAGAATTTGGCTTAAGCCAATTTAATTATACATATACAAGCAGATAAAAGCATCTATCTAACGATAGATGCTTTTTATGTAATAAAATTTAGAGTAGTTCTAAATTATTTTAGGTGAGCGAGTATAAAAGCCATGATTTAACTAATTTATATTTAAGGATAGCAACCAAATTATCTCACATAAATTATACCAGTTCCTCATTAATGTTACTTGCTCGGGACGGAGAAGCAAACTATATAATTACAAACATCCAATCATTAAATGCTTCACAGATGTGTAAACATAAAGGGCAACCGCTTTTACCATCGAGACTGTACACCCAAATTAATAAATAAGAAATATAAACTTTAACATCGGATAGTTCGTAACCAGAGTTTTGTATAATCTATTTAAATGTAAAATTTAATACTGTTAATTATTTCTTTTGAGAAACTCCAGTTCTGAAACGGGATATGAGTCATATAAATTTAAATTATTAATAGAACCAAAACTTGCTAACTGGCCAAGAAAGTTCACAAAGAGTACCCCTAGGAGATAGAGAAACCCGTCGAAATTTACCTTTAAGTTGTCGAGCTAAATTTCTAAATTGTTGTGTGCCTCTGCCTTCTTTGTAAGAACTAATAGCTAATGCATCATCTATAATACTTAAAGTGTGCCAGCCTTCAGAGGCAGAACAATTAACTTCCAGACGGGTGACTCCGGCGGCGTGTTTGCCAACATTACATAATGCTTCTTCTAAAAATCGGCAGAGTCCTCTTTTTTGTTCAATACTCAATCCCTTTTCTTCGATAGGTTCAAATGTGCGGATTTTAACTTTGATGGTTTTAAAGCAGGGAAAGTCTCGCTCTAAGGTATAACTGTAAACTTGATAAAGAATCTGGTGGATAGGGTCATGTAAATTGATGACTAATCCTTGTCCTAAATATAAACTTTTATCCTGATTTACAGGTTCTCGCTGCAAGAATTCATAAATTCCCCGCAGATCGTAATTTAATTTTTCTAGTTCTTTTTCAATTTCAGGTAGTAATTTATCTGTAGGTAAGTTCTGCTCTTTCAAGAGTTTCAGAACTTTAGCCAGAGTTTGTAGAGGCCCATTATGAATTGTTTCAAATGTGCGTTCAATCATCGTATAATGAGCATTAATTTCTGCTTTTAAAGTTTGTTCGTATTGGTATAAAGCGGTAAGTCCTAGAGAATTCAATGTATAAATAATTATGGTTGGTGCTAATGGAATCCACCAACCCAAAATTAAAAATATATAAGCTACAAGAACGAGAATAAAGCTAGCAAAACCAATTGTCACAAGATTGAGCAAAGGTAATTTAGTTAACCTGGCGTGAGCAATTCCTAAAAAACCCCAAGCAATAATCCAAAGATATTCCCATTCATCTTGCCAAGTCTTTAACAGGGGTCGAGAATTAAGAACCGCACTGATTAATTGGCTAACAGCATGAGCATGAATTTCTACGCCATAAACTTGGCCTGGGGGTGCAAATTTTGCCGACGGAATAGCAGAAGTTGTGGTCAAGTCTTTGGCGCTAGGGGCCGTCATGCCAATAATGATAATGCGATCGCGTATCCACTCAGGCTGGAATTTTCCTGCTTTGATATCACCAAGGGTCACCGTTCTAAATCGTTCTGGGCCACTACGAAAGTTGAGTAATACCTGAAATCCCCCCGCATCGGTTCGCACATATCCGCCAGAGTTGCTGTAGACGCGAGGTAGCTGGATATTACCAACCCAGATGAGATTGCGATCGCCAACTCTATGTTTTAACTGAATCCCTTCATTAGCTAAATAAATCTCTGCTAACTTGAGAGATAAGGCAAATTTATATCCTTTCGGTGTAATCGTTCCTAGTAGGCTGCGTCTTAATTTACCATCCGCATCTGGAATTTGATCTACAAAACCAATTTGTGCGTCAGGTAAATATGGTGGTGGATCGATTGTGACAGGTAATGCTTTTTCAATCCCAATTAAATTTTTATGCTGTTTAAATGTGTTTACTAGTTCAGCAGAACCAGGCTCAACTGGTATATCCCTAACAATATCAACGCCAATGGCTCGAGGAGCGTAAGCCTGCAATTTTTTTAACAAGCTTGCCATTTCTTGATCTGGGATAGGATATCCAAAATTATGGATATCATCTTCGTTAATACCAACAATTACAATTCGTTCATCTACAGATTCCACAGGCCGTAAACGGAGGAAACTATCAAACACTAGCCACTCTAAAGATTGCATTGCACCAGTCAGACGAACAATAATCACCAGACAAAGTACTACAATCCCGGGCAGCGTTCCTACACGCCAAATGGAGATTTCCTCTTTGATTCTTCTCCAAATTCCAGGCTGCATAAACCAGTTTCCTAGTCTTTAGTTATTAAATAAAAATCACCGATAATAATTCATCATTATGCAAAAATTAATGATTATTCACAAATACATATTACATTTTCCTGGCTTCAATTTGCTTGTGGTTACAAATCAGACCTAAGCAATAGTCAACCTTAAATATCGGGATTTACTCAAATCCTGATTTAATTTTATATCTAAGTGTTGGCCCTGATAGCAATGGGTTTGAGCTATAGAAGTAAATAGAAAAAAATATTTACATTGAATGCGATCGCCTTTGGCCTTCCCAAAGAGTATTCCTTCAACAAAGGTGCTTACTCTGCGGGAACGCCAAAGGCTAATGGGAAAGTTTCGTTTTTTTGTATTCGTAATGACATTGTCTCATAAATTATGTGATGAATTTTGCCTTAATACTCGTATCATTACGAACTAAATATTTCATATTGCACAGAAACAGCACCTACTAAAGCTTGACTATGATCAATCAATTAACCCTTCATGTCGAGCTTTCATTTCAGTTTGAATGCGGATATTTTTACCTTCTTCTGGGTAAACATCTAAAGCATCTTGTAGCTTATTCCAGTAATGACGCACCATGCGTTCAGACATACACATTCTTTCTGCGATCGTCTTATCTTGTAACCCTTCTTCAAATGCGAGAGTTAATACCTTCAGCCACTCTGGTTTTACTTCTAAGCCAGAATTGATACCTTTGATATCTTTAGTATGAGTTAATCCTTGTAATGCCCAATCAACTCTAGTCAACATTTCTTGGGTGGAAAGGCTTTTATCTGCAACAGTAAAGCCACCTTTATGACTATCAATCTCCGGTCTAATTCTGACTAAAGTTCTAGCATGGGCACTTTGCACAACAATATCTAAATGCGGATAAGATTTCATCAGATTCCTTAGAAGTTGAATTCCTGTATCAGGACGTGCTGTTGCTCCGGGGTGTTCTGGCATTGATAGATCCATCACTACAAGGTCTGCCTGTGATATCATCATCTGCTCGAGAGCATTCTTAGCATCGATAGCAGTAATAAATTTTGCACTAGCATATTTTTTTTTCAGTACATCGACTGTTCCCCCTAAAACTGATTCATGGTCGTCAATCACCAAAATTGTGAGCAATTTCTTCTCTGCTGCAAGTTGTGTCATAATTAACACCTCGTTATCGAACTAAGTAAATACTAAGTTTTCATCTACTGCCTAGAGCAAGACAGATGAAAATTGTGCTTTTTTGTCATTTGTTATTCTTTTCATCCCTATTCACAGCATTTCCCTGCAAATATTTATAAATTGCAGAAAATCGCCGGATAAAAAGAAAATTGAGGACTAGTATTCCTGACTCTGTACTTAGCGATCAGTCGAAGTAAAAGCAGCTATTTGAAGCTAGATTGTTGATGTTTATCAGAAAAAACGCTGAATTTATGATTGTATAATTTGTATTATGTTATTGACAAAGGAAGATGCCCTGAGCAATTATCAAATTGACGATCTAGAGGTCTTCAATTAAGACTGCTGATAGCAATATTAACTGATGCTTACCAGTAGAAATACCAAGTTAGCATGAGGCTGGTACTACGATAAAAACATTTACCTGAAGTTAATAGGTAAAAGCTATCACACAAATATTGTAATTCTCGTAGATTAGCGTAAGAAACACGGGTAGATACATCCGGATAAGTAATTTGTACCATTAAATGGCATAAATTGTGGCATTGTTTTAAATTGATATAAATTGATATAGGTGTTAAAACTTGGGGCAAAGCTATTGTGAGCAATTCTTCTAATAGGCTTAAAATTATTAAGCTTTGTTCAGTTGACTGATGTTGCCAGATCACTGGCATATCACGGTGAAAAGATAACTGAGAATTATTCGTCAGCCTAGACTGTAATAAACAATCAATAGCTAACGGCAAGCTATACTGTAGCTGCGATGGAAATAAGCGATCGCTCAATTCCACCAAAGATTGATGGAACCTATCAATTTTTTTTACAGATTCTTGAATTTTGTTAACTGATAAATCTAAATTATCTACTGTTAACATTTCTAGATTGCGCCTGATAATAAAGGATTCCTGCAATAAATCATCCCGAATTTTTTCAGCTTCTAAAAATCTTTTTATCGACTCTTGATAAGACCACCATTTTAATGCTTGCCGAATTCTTAATTCAGAGCTGATAAACCAGAGGAGGGTTATGAAGCTGGCTATTAACAGTATAACTTGCGTCCACAATAGCAGTTTCACAGGAAGTTTTGATGGGTATTTTATGCCGATTAAATATAGCTTTAAAACAAAATATATCAGATTTGTCTTTTGTAAAATGTTTAAATTGAATACAATAAGCGCCCATAACATTGATGATAATTACAACAATATGCATATAATTTTATAGTTTTAATGAGTAGATAAATCTTGGTGGTTCGCAAATAAAAATCTTGATTGCCTAAATTTAGACAATCAACTATTTAAATGCTAAATATAACGCTATTTTTAAATTTTTGTACAAATATATGTACACTTTATATCTTCTTGTTTTCCCCTTACTGACTAGACAGAGAAGTTTGCTGAAATTAAATAAACTGATTTATATATCAGTAATTAATCTTGCCTTTCGCAACATAAATTGCAGCGCTGTTTCCTGTTTAGAGATAATATAAGCTTTAGCATCCATACCTAATTGGATATGACACTGATGTTTCTGATGACCGAATACTAAACTTTCTGGTGCGATAGTAGCCTCAAAATAGCTAGCAGCCAGAACATTAGAACTAGATGTTGGAGAATTTGTACTGTTATTTTGAGATGTAATTACATCTGGAGAAACTGTATTCACAAATCCTTTGAGAGTACCATAATCAGGATAAGGGCAAGAGTCTATTCGTAATTGTACTTCTTGACCAACTTCCACACTTTTAATATCTTGAGTGGGAATCATTGCTTTAATTACTAAAGGCGCATTACTAGGTGCAATTTCTGCGATCGCATCACTAGCACCCACAACCTGACCAGGATTGCGTAAATTTAGCTTGAGAATAGTACCTTCAGTAGTGGCGCGAATTACAGTATCTTGTAATTGTTTAAAAACTTGCTCGAGTTCTTTGTGATATTGGATTAATTGGGATTGAATTTCCACTCGTCGCTGAATTAAAGCTTGTCTTTCTTTATTTAAAGTAGCAATGTTGGCTTGACCTCTAGCAACTTCTTGAGCAATCCGTTCTTTAGCTATTGCGACTGTTGCATCAGTAGGATTAATCGCAGATCTAGCTGATTCCACTTTAGCCTGAGCTATTTCAACAGCTTTTCTCTCACCTTCAACAATAGCTTTTGTCTGTTCAAATAAGAATTTTTTCTGCTCAAGTTCTCGCCTACCAATAGCACCTTCTTTTGCTAATTGTTCATAGCGATCGCGGTCTAAATTGGCAAAGTCGAAATCAGCTTGAGCTTTTTGCAAATCCGTGTAAACTTTTTGCAAATTAGCTTCAGCGACTTGTAAGTCAGTTCGAGTTGTAACTTGACGTTCTTGATACTCTCTTTGGTTACGTACTAAATCAGATTGAGCCGCAGCTACAGTCCGCTCAATTAGTGTCTTTTCTGCTTGAATTTGACTATCTAAATTCTTGATTTGAGCATCAATTTGATCTATTTGTAACCTACCTTGTTGACTATTTCCTTGCAGTTGGCTCTTTTTAATTTGTAATTGTTCATCATCAAGGTAAGCAATAATATCTCCTTGCTTAACTACTTGATTTTCTTGCACCAAAATCCGTTTAATAGTTCCCTCCATTTTCGGTTGTGCTAACCGAATTTCGCCAGTAGGACGGATACTGGCTGGAGCTTTAACGGTAACATTATATTTTGCCCATGAAGAGAGGGCGATCGCAGAACCAAAACTACCAACAAGAAACATTCCTGCAAATGATGTCCAAGCACTCACAGGAGGAATAAAATCTTCTTGGACTTCAGGTAGGACTTTCTGATTATGGATGTAGAGCATATCATATCCCCTCTGAAAATGAGTGTGAATTAAGGAATGAGAAAATCTAGATGGTCACCTGGTTGGGATATCAAATCTTTTAAGGAACCTTGCAGTTTTAATTTGCCGTTTTCTAGTAAAACCACCCAATCAGCGCGGTTAATTACTTTGGGGCGGTGCGTAATCAAAATGGTGGTTTTACCTTGGCGATGCTCAAACAGCCGATCCAAAACCTGCGCCTCACTCACGGGATCGAGTCCACCAGTGGATTCATCCAAGATTAAAACTGGTGGATCTGTGACAATCGCCCGTGCGATCGCTAATCGTTGACGTTGTCCGCCAGAGATATTGGCACCAAATTCTCCTAAAATAGTTTGATATTTCTCTGGGAATTTATTAATAAACTCGTCGGCTCCAGCAATTTGACAAGCTCTCACAATTTGCTCAAAACTAATATGAGGTGTTCCTAAACGAAAGTTTTCGACAATAGAACGATTCCAAAAGTGAGCATCTTGGGGAACTAGTACAATCTGTTGACGCAAACAATCTAAAGAAAGGTCTTGGATGTTATATATACCAATTTGGATATTACCTGATTGCAGTTGATACAACCCAGCAATTAATTTCGCTAAAGTACTTTTACCACAACCAGATTTACCAATTAATGCCACAACTTGACCACCTGGAATTGTTAATGAAAAATTGTCTAACAAGTCCAGGCGACCAGCATAATGGAAGCTGAGATTAGTACAGATAATATTAGCATCATTGGCAATATAAGCTAAAGGTTTGCGTCCGTCACCTTCATTTTCTGGGGTAGCATCAATAACTTCTGTCAGGCGTTGTGTAGCAGTTTTAGCCCGCGTAAATTCTTCTACAAAACTAATCACAGTAGCGATTAACCCCAGAAAATTACCATTCATGGAGTTAAACGCCATTAACTGCCCAATACTGAGGTTTTCATCCGGATTAATTACTAAGTTACCACCAAACCACAGCAAAACAACTGCACCAATCGCAGAAATAAAACCAGAGAAAGTATTATTAATAATTCCTATCTGCATGGTGCGAAAGGTGAGATTACCAAGACGACCAAATCGGTGTTGTAGTTCATCCCAAAATTGGGGAGCAGATGCAGTCGTTTTGAGAGTTAGTGCGCCTTTGAATGTTTCTACTAAAAGTCCTTGAGTTTCGGCTTCTGTAACTAATAACTCGCGAGTTTTTTGCTGTAATGTGGGCTGGAATACTATCGTTGACAAGGTCATAGCTATAGAAATAAATACTGCTACTACAGTTAATTTCCAGCTATAAAAAATCATCAGCCCTAAAGAGATGATGGCGATAAAAAACTTACTAGGTAAGCCAACAACTACTTGCGCCACTAATTGATTTATCTGTTCAATATCTTGTAACCTGCTAACTATTTCTCCACTGCGACGGGTTTCATAATAAGTTAAAGGTAATCGCAGAATTTGTCTGCCAAATTCCATTACCATTCCTAATTGCAAGCGTTGAGCAAAGTTAGCAATTAAATTAGATTGTACAAACGAAAGGCTACTAGAAATAAAATTCATTACTACTACAGATATTGCCACAGTAGTTAGTAAGCTAGTATCCCCACGAACTAAAACATCATCTGTGAGAATTTGTAATAAAAATGGAGAAGCTAAAGAGAGTAAGCCCAATATTAAATTTAGTGGAAAAGCCTGTGCTAGAATTGCGCGATAATTCCAAACACGTTTAAAGAAGCGCCAAAAGCCACCAATATTATCATCCTTTTGAGCAAAAAATCTGACTGGATCTGGTTCCAGTAATAGCATTAACCAATCTGTCCAACCCTCAGCCAAATCTTTTTTAGAGAGATGGCGAATACCTACAGCCGGATCAGCGATTAAACATTTTTTGCCCTTTTTACCATATAAAACAACCCAATGATTTCCTTTCCAGTGAATAATTGCTGGTAAGGGTGCTTCATGCATCCGGTTTAAGAGTTCTGGTGAAGTTTTAACGGGACGAGTATTAAATCCTAATATTTCTGCGCCGCGTCTTAACCCTAATAAAGTAGTACCAAATTGTCCAGTACCTACAGCTTCTCGGATGTGGGTGAGAGTAAAATTATGCCCATAATGTTTAGCAATTGTAGCAATACAAGCAGCTCCGCAATCTTCTTCACTATGCTGTTTTACAAATTTGTATCTCATAAGCAAAGCACTCTAGAAAATAATAATCACAACAGCAATATATTTTAAATTTGTTGGAATAGTTTTGAAATTAACCTCTATTGGGATTTTAGTTATCAGAGTTTTTAAAGGAATCACTAGAGCCAAGATTATTGCTTATTCCAGTCTAAAAGAGACCCATTATACTAGATAAGAAATTACTGCCACCTCTTAACCAACTACTGCGTCTATTACCGGAGCCAAAAAATGCAGCAAAGATGAGTGTAGTTTGAGAAAACTGATATGCACTTTGGCTCTTAGCTGAACCAATTGAGTTACCTAGTGAAATATTTACTTCGCTACTACCCGAAGTTAGTATATTTGTGTTTTGATAAAAAAGATAGAAAAGCCCAAAGGGAGAAGATGAACGTCCACCAGATAAAACTTCTTGTTCTTGTTCGGACACATCTATAAACAATTCACTCTTTTGTTGTTGGATGTTATGAGACATAATATCTATCTCTCTAGTTCCTGAGTTTATCCAATACTTTTTCTGCAATTAAACTACATCTATAAAGCTGTAATAACCCCGTTGCTAGTGTCTCATCTTTACAAGATGAGACGAAACGGGGTTATCGCTTCACTACTTACTTTCTTAGTACTTATGGAATTTTAATCGCGGTAATACCACCAGTTAAGAAGTCAGAGCTTGTAGCCAATGAACCTGTAGTGGTTCCAGCCAAAGTGGAAGTTGAAGTGGTTGCCAAAGCTAGCTCTTTAAGACTAGTAAAACTTAGAGATAAACCCTCAGCACCACCAGCTACGATTTCTTGTTCCTCAATACTTACTTCGATAAAAAGTTCGTTAGACATGATTGGAATCTCCTGGATTTTAAGAGTTTCGTGAGTTGCTTGTTGTTCGCTTGATTAATACGATATAAACAAGTACCTAAGTGAGCCCATTTTCATGTCTCCCCTTGTCAAGAGGAGACACATGGGGTTATCGCTGATTACTTACTACTTAATTAAATTGAAATAGCAGTAATACCACCAGTTAAGAAGTCAGAACTTGTAGCCAATGAACCTGTAGTGGTTCCAGCCAAAGTGGAAGTTGAAGTGGTTGCTAGAGCTAGCTGTTTGAGACTAGCAAAACTTAAGGATAAACCACTAGCACCACCAGCTACGATTTCTTGTTCTTCAACAGTTACTTCGGTAAAAAGTTCGTTAGACATGATTCAAGTCTCCTGGGTTTTAATTATCTCGCGAGTTGTTTGCCTCTTGCTTCTCTCCTCGCTTGATTAATACGATATAGGCAAGTACCCAGGTGAGTCATTCTCATTTTGTGCAAACTTAATTACCAAAGTTAGAAATTCTCATTGCTTAAATCAGTCAGTGTAATTACTGAAAAATACATGGCTAAAATCACCACAAATTTTGCTAAAACTTATTTAAAAATTCAAGAAATTTTATAATAGCTTTACCAAAGTGCTTTATGTTTGTGGCATGTAAATCTTTGCTTTTCAAGATTTTATCAAAAATATATAGAAAATTATTACCCTCTTTAAGAAAAATGCTTTGATATATGATAATAAAATAATTAAGTCAAATTTAATACCCTCTATCTTGATGAAATAGACGTTATCTAGGGCTGACGAGACAAGTATCTTATTTGTGAAGTGATAAAAAATACTCTGAGGGTAAAATAATACTGTTTTGGCGCTATACAAGACTCAAATCGCTCACTTGTAAAGGTAGGCTTGCGTGAGCCTAGCTTATGTAAATAGACCACGCTTGATGGGTGAATAGCACTTACTGAAGCAAAAGTTGCTGTCCAGACCCCCGATTTTTTCAAAAAATCGGGGGTCTAATTTAGCTGATTTGTCGCTTAAAAAACCAAAAATAGAGGAATTACCCTAAATCACGCCTGAATTTTTTATTCCAAAGAAGTCATAAGAAATTGACAGGCGATCGCCAACAAGGTATACATATTTGAACATTTATCCTATGCAAGTCTGGATTTTATGCCTAATGTTGAAAGGGATGAAACTCGCGAGAGTCGCATTGAAACAGAGATCATTGCCGATACTGGTAATGATAAAGAGGAACGGGCTATGGGTTGGTACTACTACCTAGACGATACCCTGAACTTTCCCTTTAACGCCAAGTTGAAAAAGAAAGCACGCAAAACAGGAGTCATTGAAGAGAAACAAGTTGAAGTTTTAGCAATGGCACCTGACGAAGATTGTTTCAAAGATATGTATGTTGAAGTAGTCTATCCTGGTGGCGACGATGAAGATATATTTTCGGCAAAGCTGTCAGAAATAGAAGCAATAGATGCTGATGAAGAAACCCTAGAAGCACTTGCAGACTGGCAATATTGGCTTGCTAGAGGATACAAGTTTTAATAGTTAGTCTTGATAGTGCTGAGTGCTGTAGACGCTTCTGCGGCTTCCCGCAGGGTGGAGCCACTGCGTTGCGGAGGACAGTTGCATGGGCGGGTTTCCCGACTTGAGCAAACTGTCCGTTGGGGTTACCCCCGTTGTAGCAAGTGGCGTTGCTGAGTTCTGAGTAAAAAACTAGCCTCTAGCCTCTAGCACTTTAGCGCTGGCGGAATTCCACTTCTTTTTCCAAAATCTTGATGTCGTAGTTGTCAAAAAAATCGTGCCCTAATAGACCAATACTCGCTTTGGGTGCGATCGCAACTTCAATATTATTAGCTACAGCTCCACCAACAGCAATATCTTTGATCTGACTCGTTAAAAATTGCACTACAGTTCCATCTGCAATTTGCGCGTTAATTTTACCTGTGGGTTGGAGTTGCAGAGTAGCTGCCATTTTTAGAGTTATCAGGGTACTACTGGCACCTGTATCTAAAATCATCTCAAATGTTTGTCGCTGGTTAAAAGTCACATCAATCACAGGAGTTTTCCCAATTCGGCGTTTGATTGGTACACGAAAAACTCCGTTGTCTGGGGGTGTGACACCACAAAGCTTTCCTAAACTGATAGTTCTACCAGAGGAAGTCACCATAAAACAGCTTCCTAAATCTTCGGCTGTGGCACGATGCCAGAATGCTAAAAATAGCAGTGATGGTAGGAATGCCAACATTGCTAAGTTAATAGCCAACATCCTGATACTTCTAGCATTCTTCATCGGATTTTGCGCTCCAATTCCTAATTACCCCTTGTTATTAGATTACCCAGAGTTACTGGTAAATAGGGCAATCAAATAACAGCATCATTTATCCACAAAAAAAGCTTTTAGTTCAATACGCTTGGGTTAAGCTCATTAGCGATTGATTTGTCACTGATTAAAAAAGCTCTTTCAATTGGGGGATTCTCCCCCAAACCCCCGATTGGGTGACGGTTGCGTCCCCCAAACCCCCTCCAAAATGATTGTTCTGTTTTGTTGTTGAGTAACTAGTTTTTTGGTTTTGTGATCAATTAATTTTTTCAAATGAACTGTATTTGCTTTTAGTTGACTGTTGACTGTTGACTATGTTTTCTGTCAACCGTCAACCATCAACGTGAAATCCTCATCGCTCTTTTAGGGGTGGGATGAGCTTAAGAAAGCTATTTAAAACTGCTGCTGTGAATGAATTAGAAAGCTATTTTCGCTTTTGGATGTAGTGCAATAGCTTAATTGTTGTGCGATCGCATTAACTCAGTATTAGTGGCAGATTGCCTGATTCAAAAGTGCTGAATAAATTTAAATGCAAATAATGCATAGTAGCGATACATTTTTTGCACTATTACTAATTTTTTGTAGCTACTTATACTATTTTAGCAGAAAACCGCCTTTAACCTTAAGAATATGTAAATCGTTACACTTTTGTTACCAAAACAGCTTTAGCAAATTTCCCACAATGGATACAAGGAAATCTTCCTTCTGAAGCAATCATCTCAATACACAAATATTAGTTTATGAATGCATTTGCCCTAGTGGAAGCGGAAGCGATCGCACTACGGGTTAATTGATATTGGGCAAATAACTCACTTGGGTTTACGGGATTAAAACTTTGCAATGAGAGTCAGTTCATGACAGACACAGCAACTACCACCACAACCAGCCTCAATAAGTTTGAGAAATTCAAGGCAGAAAAAGATGGACTTGCTATTAAGCAAGAAATCGAAAAATTTGCCTCTCTAGGCTGGGAAGCAATGGATGAAACAGACCGCGATCATCGGCTGAAGTGGGTGGGTGTATTTTTTCGCCCAGTCACACCAGGTAAGTTTATGATGCGGATGCGAGTACCTAACGGTATTCTCACCAGCAATCAGATGCGTGTGTTAGCAGAAGTAGTACAGCGTTACGGTGATGATGGCAGTGCCGATATTACCACGAGGCAAAATATTCAATTGCGGGGGATTAGGATTGAAGACTTACCTGATATCTTCAATAGATTTCATGCAGTTGGTTTAACCACCATCCAATCAGGGATGGACAACATCCGCAATATCACAGGCGATCCCGTGGCTGGATTGGATGCGGATGAGTTGTTTGACACAAGAGAGTTGGTACAACAAATTCAGGATATGATCACCAACAAAGGTGAAGGTAATCCCGAATTTACCAACCTCCCACGCAAATTTAACATTGCAATTACTGGTGGGAGAGACAATTCCATTCATGCAGAAATCAATGACCTAGCGTTTGTACCAGCATTTAAAGATGGGACAGGGGAAGAAGTCAGCCCATCTCCTAAATTTGGGTTTAACGTTTTAGTGGGTGGCTTCTTCTCTGCAAAACGTTGTGAAGCGGCGATTCCGTTGAATGCTTGGGTTGCTCCCGAAGATGTGGTTGCTTTATCTAGAGCGATTGTAGAGGTTTTTCGTGACAATGGCTTCCGCGCTAATCGCCAAAAATCACGTTTGATGTGGTTGATTGACGAATGGGGTTTGGAAAAATTTCGTGTAGAGGTCGAAAAACGTTTGGGTAAGTCACTGTTACCCGCAGCACCGAAAGATGAAATTGATTGGGAAAAACGCGACCATATTGGTGTATATAAACAAAAGCAGCCAGGATTAAATTACGTAGGTTTACACATTCCTGTTGGTCGCTTGTATGCGGGTGATATGTTTGAAATCTCCCGTTTAGCTGGAGTTTACGGCAGTGGAGAAGTCCGCCTAACTGTTGAACAAAACGTCATTATTCCCAACATTCCCGATTCTAGATTAGCAATATTTTTGACGGAGCCATTACTAGAAAGGTTTGCAATTAATCCAGGGTTGTTGACGCGATCGCTAGTTTCTTGCACAGGCGCACAATTCTGCAACTTTGCTTTAATTGAAACCAAAAATCGCGCTTTAGCAACAATCAAAGCACTAGAAGCCGAGTTAACTCTAACTCATCCGGTGCGAATTCACTGGACTGGTTGCCCCAACTCTTGCGGACAACCCCAGGTTGCAGACATCGGCTTAATGGGAACTAAAACTCGCAAAAACGGTAAAACCGTGGAAGCCGTAGATATCTATATGGGCGGC
This sequence comes from Tolypothrix sp. PCC 7601, assembly GCF_025677855.1. Lineage (NCBI taxonomy): Bacteria > Bacillati > Cyanobacteriota > Cyanophyceae > Nostocales > Tolypothrichaceae > Tolypothrix > Tolypothrix sp. PCC 7601. The sequence goes on along the minus strand of NZ_CP064879.1, from coordinate 3,338,071 downwards.
AAAGTCGGCAAAGAAGCACAATTAGGTACTTGCGTTACTAAAGCCGTTCCCTGCGAAGACTTGCAATCAGTACTACGAGATTTACTCATCCAACACTTTGGGGCAAAACTCAGCCAAGAAGTATTGGTGACTCATTGATGGGGCAAGGGGGGAAGGGGGAATGGGAAAGGGGTAATAATCTATAAACCTTTGACCCTTGACCCTTGACCTTTGACCCTTGACCCTTGACCTTTGACCCTTACCAAATACCAAATCTGCTTAACAACCGAACAATGACTAATTTTTCACGAAGAAAATTTATCTTTACTTCCACTGCGGCGGCGGCGGCTTCTATTCTGGCTCATGGTTGTACTTCTAATGGTTCCAATTCAGCGACTACAGGGGATAACGCACCTTCGGCTGCACCTGCGGCTAACGTCTCTACAGTAGCTAATGCACCAAAAGTAGAAACCCCCAAAGCCAAGTTAGGATTTATCCCTCTAACTGATGCTGCACCTCTGATCATTGCTAAAGAAAAGGGTTTCTTTGCTAAGTACGGTATGACTGATGTTGAAGTCATCAAGCAAAAATCATGGCCTGTTACCCGCGATAACCTCAAAATCGGCTCGGCTGGTGGTGGTATTGATGGCGCACATATCCTCAGCCCTATGCCTTATCTGATGACTATTAACGATAAAGTGCCAATGTATCTGTTGGCGCGTTTAAATACTAACGGTCAGGCTATATCGGTGGCTAATAAACTTAAAGACCTGAAAGTAGGTTTAGAAAGTAAAGGGCTGAAAGCTGCTGCGGATAAAGCTAAAGCTGATAAACAGTCCATGAAAGTAGCTATGACTTTCCCTGGTGGAACTCATGATTTATGGATGCGCTATTGGCTAGCGGCTGGCGGAATCAATCCCGATCAAGATGTGGTGTTAGAACCTGTACCACCACCACAAATGGTAGCCAATATGAAAGTTGGTACAGTTGATGCCTTTTGTGTGGGAGAACCTTGGAACGCTCAATTGGTGAGCCAAAAATTAGGTTATACAGCCCTCGTCACAGGTGAGTTGTGGAAAGATCACCCAGAAAAAGCTTTTGCAATGCGGAAAGAGTGGGTCGATAACAACCCCAACGCCACCCAAGCATTGTTAATGGCAGTTCTAGAAGCGCAACAGTGGTGCGATAAAGCAGAAAACAAAGAGGAAATGTGCAAAATCTGCGCCGATCGCAAATACTTTAACGTTGCAGCTGCAGATATTTTAGAACGGGCTAAGGGCAATATTGACTACGGTGATGGTCGCACACAGCAAAATTTTGGCGATCGCATGAAGTATTGGGCAGATAATGCCTCTTATCCTTACAAGAGCCATGATACTTGGTTCTTAACCGAAGAAATTCGCTGGGGTTATCTGCCAAAAGATATCAAGGTGAAGGAAATTGTCGATCAGGTTAATAAAGAAGACTTGTGGAAAAAAGCAGCTAAAGCAATTGGTGTAGCTGATGCGGAGATTCCTACTAGTACTTCTAGAGGTGTTGAGACTTTCTTTGATGGTGTGAAATTTGATCCAGAGAAACCAGAAGCATATCTTAGCAGTTTGAAAATCAAAAAAGTCTGATAGCAATTCGTAATTCGTAATACCCTGCGGGAAGCCGCTGCGCGTCTACGTAGTTCGTAATTCAGAATTACGAAATTTCACAAAATTGGTTTTGAAATTAATTAAATCTGCCCTGGAGTAAGAAAAAAATGACAGCTATTGCTGGTAGTCGGATCAACAGAAAAAAGTCTCAAAAGGCGCTTAATAAATTATTCTGGAAAAAAATTGTACCGCCACTGGTAGCATTAGCGATTTTTTTGGTGATTTGGCAATTACTTTGTTTAAATCCTAACTTTAAGTTACCGGGGCCAATTGAAACAGTTTCCGAAACTTGGAACCCTTTTATCATTAATCCATTCTTTGATAATGGCGAAAGCGATAAAGGTTTAGGTTGGCAGATTCTTAGCAGTTTGGGCAGGGTTGGTTTAGGGTTTTCGCTGGCAACAATTGTTGGTATTGCATTGGGCATATTAATCGGTGCAAATCAATTAGTTTATAATGCCGTAGATCCCATCTTCCAAGTATTGCGAACTGTACCGCCTCTAGCATGGTTACCTATCTCACTGGCAGCATTTCAACAAGCTAATCCCTCAGCAATTTTCGTAATTTTCATTACTTCAATTTGGCCAATTATTATCAACACTACAGTTGGTGTACAGCAAATTCCCCAAGACTACATTAATGTAGCTAAGGTTTTAAAATTAAAAGGGCCAAAGTATTTCTTCAAAATCGTCTTTCCTGCCACAGTACCTTATATATTTACAGGTTTAAGGATTGGGATTGGTTTATCTTGGTTAGCCATTGTTGCGGCTGAAATGTTAGTAGGCGGTGTGGGTATTGGTTCGTTTATTTGGGATGCCTACAACACAACTACAGAAACCAATATGAGCGAGATTATTATCGCCTTAATATATGTTGGTTTAGTTGGTTTAATGCTGGATAGATTGGTAGCATTTATCGCTAGCAAAGTTGTAGCTGAACAAAAGTAATCAATAGTTCAAATTCAAAACTCAAAAGTAGATTATTGGCTCTGAACAAATAACAAATGACAAATGACTAAGGACTAAAGACAAATGACTACTTTTGTGGAAGTTGATCACGTTGACCGCATCTTTGATTTACCAAATGGCGATAAATATATCGCTCTAAAAAATATTGAATTAAAAATCAAACAAGGAGAATTTGTTTCTCTAATTGGACATTCTGGTTGCGGTAAATCTACCTTACTCAATATCATTGCAGGTTTGGATAGAGCCAGTATTGGCGGTGTGACTTTAGAAGGGAGAGAAGTTAGAGAACCAAGTCCCGATCGCATGGTGGTTTTTCAAAATTACTCCCTGCTTCCCTGGTTAACAGTCCGCGAAAACATTGCCCTGGCTGTGGATGAAGTCTATAAAAATCAGCCCAAAGGCGAACGTCGCGGCATTGTTGAAGAACATATTGATATGGTAGGGCTGCGCCTAGCCGCGAATAAACGTCCTAAAGAGTTATCTGGGGGGATGAAACAACGGGTAGCGATCGCACGTGCTTTGGCTACTCGTCCGAAGTTGTTACTGCTAGATGAACCCTTTGGGGCGTTGGATGCCTTAACCAGAGGGAGTTTGCAAGAACAACTGATGAAAATTTGCAACGAACACAACGTTACCTGCGTGATGGTGACGCACGATGTAGACGAAGCCCTATTGTTAAGCGATCGCGTTGTTATGCTTACCAATGGGCCAGAAGCGCATATTGGGCAGATTCTCGAAGTCCCAATTCCCCGTCCACGTCAGCGTTTGGAAGTAGTTAAACATCCCAGTTACTACAATCTGCGGAATGAGATGATTTACTTCCTTAACCAGCAAAAACAGGCGAAAAAACGCCGGATGCAGCAATCTCCAGTAACAGTAACTACATCCGAGAAAGTTTTAGAAAAAGCCAATCTGGAAATCGGCTTTATGCCTCTGACTGATGCTGCACCCTTAATTGTTGCTCAAGAAAAAGGCTTCTTTGCTCAATACGGCTTAGAAAATATCACCCTCCGTCGTGCAAGTACCTGGCAAGAAATTGCTAAAGGTGTAGTGACGGGTAAATTAGATGCAGCCCAAATGGTAGCTGGAATGCCTTTAGCCCTAACTTTAGGCGCTGGCGATCAAAAACCAATTCCAGTAATTAATGCTTTAAATCTTTCCCGTAATGCTAACGCTATTACCTTAAGCAAAAGATTATATAACCAAGGTGTCCGCGACCTAGCTAGCTTAAAAGCGGCAATTAACCAAAATCCTGACCAAATTATGACCTTGGGTGTGGTTCATTCCACCTCTATGCAGAACCTGGTGCTGCGTTATTGGTTGGCTGCTGGTGGTATAGATCCCGATAAAGATGTCAGTTTGGCAGTGATTCCACCCACCGAAATGGTTTCACAACTCAAAGCTGGCAATATTGACGGTTATTGTGCAGGAGAACCTTGGAACTACCTGGCTGTTGAACAAGACTTAGGTTTTGTTGCAGCTACAGCTTTAGAAATTTGGTCAGGACAGCCGAAAAAAGTCTTAGGAGTGCGGGAAGAGTGGGCGCAGAAATATCCCCAAACCTATCTCGCCCTAATCAAAGCTTTATTAGAAGCTTGCCAATACTGCGACGACATCCGCAACCGCCAAGAAATTATAGAATTACTCTCTCGTTCTGAATATTTAAATATTGACCCTGCATACATCCGCCCTGGATTTATCGATCCCTATGATCGCGGCGACGGTAAAGCACCTCAAGAACTGACAGGCTACAACCAGTTTTACCTGCATCAAACCAACTATCCCAACCGCACCGAACTGTTGTGGATGGTCACTCAAATGGCGCGCTGGGGCTTAATACCCTTCCCGAAAAACTGGGTCGAAGTCATTGAAAGAGTCTGTCGCACAGATATTTTTGGTACAGCTGCGCGGGATCTCGGCTTACTCGATATCGGTGAAGATGACCCGATTCATTTATTTGATGGGAAAGTTTTTAACCCTTCCGAACCAATTGAGTACCTCAAAGGTTTAGAAATCAAGCGACCAATTCGCGTGGAAGAAGTGTTTATTTAGTCAAGAGTTGACCAGACGCGATTAATCGCGTCTGTACTCAAAAGTTTATAGATTAGCCTTTTTTACCAATTACCAATTACCAATTACCCATTACCAAATTCTTATGCAACTCGCCAAAAATACTCACAATCAAAGTCAGGTTAATAAATTACCAAAGCAAAAAGCAGATGATTTTTTGGTAATTGAAGGTGTCAGCAAAATTTACCCAACTCCCGAAGGCCCCTACACCGTATTAGATGGCGTTGACCTGAAAGTTCGGGAAGGTGAATTTGTTTGTATTATTGGTCACTCTGGTTGTGGTAAATCTACGCTGCTAAATATGGTGGCTGGATTTAACACTCCCAGCGAAGGTATTGTTCTCTTGCAAGACCAACCAATTACTGAGCCAGGGCCAGACAGGATGATGGTTTTTCAAAACTACTGTCTCCTACCTTGGTTGAGTGTATTTGATAACGTTTACTTAGCGATTGATTCCGTATTTCCCAAAAAGTCCCAAGCCGAAAAAAGAGCGATCGCTAGAGAACATTTAGCAATGGTGGGGCTAACAGAAGCGGCTGACAAGAAACCCAGCCAAATTTCTGGTGGGATGAAACAGCGAGTTGCGATCGCCCGCGCCCTCTCAATTCGTCCCCAAGTTTTGATTCTTGATGAACCTTTTGGTGCGTTAGACGCAATTACCAAAGAGGAATTGCAAGAGGAATTGCTACAAATTTGGCGAGAACATCAAGTTACGGTATTAATGATTACTCATGATATTGATGAAGCGCTGTTTCTCGCAGACAGAGTGGTAATGATGACTAACGGGCCTGCTGCTCAAATTGGCGAAATCTTAGAAGTTCCCTTTGCTCGTCCCCGCAATCGTCGCCGCATTATGGAAGACCCCGAATATTACAACCTCAGAAACTACGCTCTCGACTTCCTCTATCGCCGTTTTGCTCATGATGATGAGTAAAAACTCGGTCATTACAAGTATTTATTGACTCTAAAAATATCCCCTGGTGCTTCAAAATCCTAGACAAATGTCCTGACAACGAACTCATTCACCCGCTTCACTAAGGAAGATTGCAATGCTTAAAGGATTATTTTCATTCAGGGATCGTTATCGCATCTTACATCAGACGTGGTTTGCGTTTTTTCTTACCTTTGTCTGTTGGTTCAACTTTGCCCCCTTTGCAACCACAATTGGTAAGGAATTACATTTAGCACCTGAGCAAATTAAAACTTTGGGCATTTGTAATCTGGCTTTAACAATTCCAGCGCGGTTAATTATTGGGATGTTGCTGGATCGTTTTGGCCCCAGAATTACCTACTCAATACTGTTGATGTTTGCGGCTGTTCCTTGTTTAGCAACAGCACTATCACAGGACTTTCACCAATTAGTTGTCAGTCGTTTACTGATGGGAATTGTTGGTTCTGGGTTTGTCGTCGGTATCCGCATGGTAGCGGAATGGTTCCCGCCGAAAGAGATGGGAAGCGCTCAAGGTATCTATGGCGGTTGGGGTAACTTTGGGGCTTTTGGTGCAGAGTTCGCCCTACCAATGATTGCTGTGGCGACAGGCTTTTTGGCTGGTGGTGGTTCCAACTGGCGATTAGCGATCGCACTCACTGGGATCATTGCTGCTATCTATGGCGTAATCTATTACAACACCGTTCAAGATACACCTGCTGGCAAAGTTTACAAAAAACCCAAGAAAAATGGTGCTTTGGAAGTCACCAGTGTTAAAAGCTTCTGGGCGATGATTGCGTCAAATTTTGGTTTAATTTTCGCTTTGGGTTTACTAGCTTGGCGATTGGAACAAAAGAATATTCACTTCCTTAATCAAACCCAAATGTATTTAACTTGGTTGGTGTTAGCAGGATTATTTGCTTACCAAACCTACAAAGCTTACCAAGTTAACAAAGAATTACTGATTGGCAAAAAAACTTACGCACCTGCTCAACGCTATCAATTTAGTCAAGTTGCATTACTAGAGTTCACCTACGTTACTAACTTTGGTAGCGAACTCGCAGCCGTATCAATGCTACCAGCATTTTTCGAGAAAACCTTTGGTTTAGAACATGTAGTAGCTGGAATGATTGCTGCTACCTACCCCTTCTTAAACTTAGTTTCCCGTCCTAGCGGTGGTTTAATTTCTGATAAATTTGGTTCCCGCAAATGGACAATGACAATTGTTAGTGCGGGTATAGGTGTGGGCTATTTAATGGCACATTTTATTAATAGCAGCTGGCCAATCCCCTTAGCGATCGCAGTCACTATGTTTGCTGCTTACTTTGCTCAAGCTGGCTGTGGTGCAACCTATGGTATTGTCCCCATGATTAAAAAAGAAGCTACCGGACAAATCGCCGGGAATGTCGGTGCTTACGGCAATTTTGGTGGCGTAGTCTATCTGACAATTTTCAGCTTAACGGACGCATCAACACTGTTTACCACAATGGGTATCGCCGCCTTAATTTGCGCTTTTATGTGTGGCTTCTTCCTCAAAGAACCTCAAGGTTCCTTTGCTGGTGCTTATGAAAGCGAATCAACCGAAACAGTAGCACCACCCACACCAATTTTGGCCGAGGAATAAGGGACTTTGTATCCATTTGTGTCAACTTAACGTGAAACCTGCTCTTGTGCAAGGTTTCGCCCTCTGCCTGTGCCCCTCTCCCACAGGCAGAGGGGAGCAAGAGATTTAGTTCCCCTTCTCCAGGGGGAGAAGGGGTTAGGGGATGAGGGCGCGAGGTATTTGTACAACGCCTGCCCTATATAGCTTTTAGCTTAAGTTGACACCAATACTTTGTATCTCTATCACGTTTACCTCCGCGCCCCTTTGCGTTTAAATCCTAGATTCCCACAAAACTACCATGAGTGAATTTACCAAAACCCTATGTCCATACTGCGGTGTTGGCTGCGGGCTGGAAGTTTCGCCCCCAGCACAACACGGTAAAGCGACTAATCGGGATAGTCAAGGAACTCCAATTTGGCGGGTACGGGGCGATAAAGCGCACCCATCTAGCCAAGGTATGGTTTGTGTGAAAGGTGCGACAATTGCTGAGTCTTTAGATAAAAGTCGGCTGCAATATCCAATGATTAGAGATTCATTGGATCAAGATTTTCGTCGCGCCAGTTGGGAGGAAGCTTTTGATTTGATTGTGCAGCGGATTCAAACAGTACGCTTTACTCAGGGGCCAGAAGCTATATGTATGTATGGTTCTGGACAGTTTCAAACTGAAGATTATTACATTGCTCAGAAACTCATGAAAGGTTGTCTGGGCAGTAATAATTTTGATGCAAATTCGCGTTTATGTATGTCTAGCGCCGTGGCTGGCTACATTCAAAGCTTTGGCTCAGATGGCCCTCCCTGTTGCTATGAAGATTTAGAGTTAACTGACTGTGCATTTTTAATTGGGACTAACACCGCCGAATGTCATCCCATAATTTTTAATCGACTAGAGAAATATCGCAAAAAAAATCGCAAAGTTAAATTGATTGTGGTCGATCCTCGACGCACACCCACCGCAGAAAATGCTGATTTACATTTAGCGATTCGCCCAGGTACAGATATTGACTTATTAAATGGTATCGCCCACTTGTTGATGCGCTGGAATCAGATAGATGTGGGATTTATTGATGACTGTACCAGCAACTTTCCCGCCTATGCAGAAGTGATTCGTCACTATTCTCCAGATGTGGTAGCCCATCGCTGCGGAATTAGCGTTGCAGATTTAGAAACCGCAGCCCGCTACTGGGGACAATCTCAAAGAGTGCTGTCTCTGTGGTCGATGGGTATTAATCAATCGAGTGAAGGTACAGCAAAGGTCAGAACTATTATTAATCTGCACCTGATGACGGGACAGATTGGTAAACCTGGTTCCGGGCCTTTTTCTTTAACCGGTCAGCCAAATGCAATGGGCGGAAGGGAAGCTGGTGGTTTATCGCATTTATTACCTGGTTATCGCTTGGTGAAAAATCCCCAGCATCGTGCAGAAGTAGAAAATTTCTGGGGACTGAAGCCAGGACAAATTTCTCCTGAACCGGGGATGACGGCTTGGGATATGATTACTGGCTTAGAAAATGGCGCAGTCGGATTACTGTGGATTGCTGCGACTAATCCCGCCGTCAGTATGCCAGATTTGGAACGGACAAAGAAAGCATTATTGCGATCGCCTTTCACAATTTACCAAGATGCATACTATCCCACAGAAACCTCTGCCTACGCTCATGTGCTGTTACCTGCTGCCCAGTGGAGCGAAAAAACTGGCGTAATGACCAACTCTGAACGCCGAGTAACTTTATGTTCAGCATTCCGCTTTCCTTGGTGGGAAGCGAAAGCTGATTGGGAAATTTTTGCGGAAGTCGGACGCAGATTAGGCTTCACCAAAGAATTCGCCTTTGCTAACTCCACCGAAGTCTACGCCGAATTTGTGCAACTCACACGCGATCGCCCCTGTGACATGACGGGTATGAGTCATGAGCTATTGCAAACCCAAGGCCCCACTCAATGGCCCTGTCCAGAAATAAGCACTGGAGAAGATGAGGGAGATAAGGGAGATGAGGGGGCAAAAATTCAACTTCATCCCCGTCATCTCCCTGATTCCAAAAGGCTTTACACTGATTTACGATTTCATACCCCCGATGGTAGGGCGCGGTTTGGTGCATATCACTCACGGGGTTTGGCGGAACCACCAGATCCAAATTATCCCTTTGTGCTAACTACTGGGCGGTTGTACGGACATTGGCACACCCAAACCCGTACTGGCCGCATAGAAAAAATTCGGGCTATGCATCCAGAACCGTTTATTGAGATTCATCCCCGTGATGCTGCTGCTTTGGGAATTACAGATCACCAATGGTTAGAAGTGCGATCGCGTCGGGGTAAAGCAAAATTTCCCGCCAAAATTACCAAAGCGATCGCACCTGGTACAGTGTTTGTCCCTATGCACTGGGGAGCACTATGGGCCGATGAAGCTGAAGCTAATGCGCTCACTCATCCAGAATCTTGCCCCGATTCGCTACAACCAGAACTAAAAGCTTGTGCAGTGGATCTAACACCGATTTCTGCAGAAATTACACTTAAAAATTATCAACTCCAGTCCTCACAATGGTAAGCTGCTAAATAGATAACTAAATAGTAAGTTGATAATTTAACCCATAGTTAACAGTCAATAGTTATGATTATTTTTTCTAATCCTATAGATAAATCTATAGGATTTTTATTTTATATTTTGACTGTTGACTTGGGACTAATACGCTGGGGATAAGAGTCATTAACCGCCAATATAAGCCAATAATAGCTGAAATCATTAGTTTAAATTTGTGCTTTTTCATAACACAAATTACCTAATATCAAGCGTTTGGAAATTAAAAATTTACATAGGGTGTAGTAGATGAAAAAAATTCTCAAACAAGTATTAGATACTACAAATTTGAAAAAGGATTACGAGAAATGGATTGCTAAATACGATTATCAATCAATTTTTCAGAATCGTAAATCAAAAATCCGCAATCCCAAACCAGAGAAGATGCAGGATGAGAAATTTATGCACTTCATTGAAAACATTGAAGTGCTAGTTTCTAAAGTACTATCTTTGTTTATGGTCGTGGTGATTTTAGCCGCAATCTGGGATTTAGCGGTTTTTCTAATTAAAGAGTTATTTGATGTACCTTATGGTACCTTTAACACAACTTTATTTAAAATATTTGGATTATTTTTAAATATTTTAATTGCCTTAGAAATTTTAGAAAATATCACTGCATATCTTAGAAAACACGTTGTTCAAGTCGAATTAGTTATTGTTACGTCTTTAATCGCTGTTGCTCGAAAAATTATTATCCTTGACTTGGAAAAAGTAACAGGAATTGATATCATTGGTTTAGGAGTTGCAGTTTTAGCATTATCAATTAGTTATTTAATAATTCGCTTTAGTAATTCCCGATAACCTTATTCAGAAATACATTGTAACTGGTGATTTTTGATTAAGTATTGGCAAAAAGTATCAAGGTAGAAATAACCTTGAATTTTGCTTTTGACTCTTACCAAACACCAAATAACAAATGACAAATACAATCTTTTTTAAATTTGAAGCGGATTTCGTGACATCCCTGCGTTGTATACCGATGCAGGTGCGCTACAAACTAGATACCTGTGGTATTAAACTCAAATTATCTGATTGGAATCAAATGTCTCAGACTGAACGTGAAGCTTTAGTGGAATTACCTTGTAATACTGATGCAGAAATCCAAGCTTATAGTCAATATCTAGAACAATTAATTTTAAACCGCACAGGTACATCACCTGCAAAATTACCAATTGAATCTCATCCGGCTTGGATGGATTCTACTAATTTACCTGCTAGTGTTCAAGAACAAGCTCAAGAAATTGGTATTACACTAACAACACCACAGTGGGAATCTTTAACACCTTTAGAGCGGTTTGCTCTCATTAAACTTAGCCGTTCTGGACATGAAAATAGTAACTTTCCCCGCGCAATGGCAGAATTTCATCTGGCTTAAAAATATTGTTAACTGTTAACTGTGTAAGTATTATTTGAACTCCCCATTCACACAAACCTTGATAAATATAGATTTTTTGTAGAGGTTTAGCAATACTAAACCCTTATCCACGTATTTATATAATTACAACAAATTGTTAAGTACAAGAGGTAAAAGATTAATCATATAACTCTTGTAGAGCGAGCATCTTGCCCATTAATGCTGTACTTATTCATATAAGATTCTTTGCGTTATAGTAAAATACTATACGTATATTTTAAAATACATAGACTAAGTTCTACAGGCGCAGCAGTGCTGTGACTAGTACAACAAGGCAAAAGTGAGCCAGTGCGGTGGACGGGTTTCCCGGCATAAAGCAACTGGCGAACTCCAAAGGAGTCAAAAGTCAAAAGAAAGAATAGTTATAGCATAAGCCTTTTAGCAATTACAGGTGGTCTGTTTCTCTTACAAAGTTTGGCGGGACGGAAACCGACACCGCCAACTTTGCGCTATTTACGCCGACTTGTACTAGTTGAAAACAGAATCGGTGTTTAATAAGCTTTGCAAAGAAACAAAACAGAAGATGTAACATTTGCTGAATCGAACTATTTTTTGATGCAAAATATTGTTTTCAAGTTTTTTCAGTATTATTTTATTTACCTTTGACAGTAGTCAATAATTTCTCAGTCTTGATTGGCAAATTATATTTTAAACTTGTAACTTAGGATTTATATAGTATGCGGCCCAAGCTGAAACAGCTACTATGGCAATGGCGGGGAGTTTTGCTAGCAGTACCGAATGTAACAGTTATTGTGATTATCCTGCGATTAATGGGATTGCTGGAATTCTTAGAACTAACCGCGCTAGATCAGTTTTTTCTGTTACGTCCACAACAGCCTGTTGATGAGCGCATTATCATAGTTGAGATTAATGAATCAAACATCAGGAAATTAAAAGGATGGCCGATAAATGATAACGTACTTGCTCGAGTTTTAAATAATATTAAGCAGCAAAAACCTCTAGCCATCGGTCTTGATATTTATCGAGATTTACCTTTAAATCCTGGCCATCAAAACTTAGTAAATATATTTAATACTACTCCTAACTTGATTGGAGTAGAAAAATTATCTAATACATCTGATAGTTCTGCAGTTAAACCACCTCCAGAACTAAAAAAACTCAATCAAGTAGGAGCGAATGACTTTCCGTTAGATAAAGATGGTAAAATACGCCGAGCTTTACTGTATGCAGGTTTGCCTGATGGCAATAATCTGGAAAGTTTTGGATTAAAATTAGCATTATTATATTTGAAACCACAAGGAATTACTGAAAAACCATCAGAAAATAATCCTAACTTTTTGCAGTTAGGTAAAGGTATTTTTCCTAATTTTGAAAGTAATGATGGTGGTTACTTACGAGCAGATGATAGCAGCTACCAAATTATTTTAAACTACCGAGGTGGAATTGATCGGTTCACACGAGTATCTATTAATGATGTTTTAGATAACCGAATTTCACCAGATTTGATGCGAGGAAAAATTGTTTTAGTTGGTGCTACAGCCGAGAGTTTGAATGATCTATTTTGGACACCATATAGTAGTAAATTAATTGGTGCACCTGTACGAATGGCTGGTGTTGCCATTCATGCCAATTTAATTAGTCAAATTTTGAGTTCGGCTTTGGAAAGTCGCCCACAAATTAAGACATTAGCTGAACCTATAGAATGGTTGTGGATTTTATTCTGGTCGATGGTTGGTGCAAGTTTGTGTTGGCAACATCGACATGTCATTCATGAAAACAAGAAATTTTCATTAACTAATACCACTAGCAGTATTGTACTAGCAACTGCTTGTTTGGTGGGTGGGAGTTATTTAGCTTTTCTTTTTGCTTGGTGGATTCCCATTGTACCGCCTCTATTAGCTTTAACCGGATCTGCGATCGCAGTCACTCAATATATCGCGCGGAGTGCTGCGGAAATGCGCCGTACCTTTGGTCGCTACGTCACAGATGAGGTAGTTGCTAATTTATTAGAAACTCCTTCTGGACTTAAGTTAGGAGGAGAACGGAAAAAAGTCACCGTCTTAATGTCTGACTTAAGAGGATTTTCTGCTGTTTCTGAACGTTTACCACCTGAACAAGTAGTAGCAATTCTCAATGTTTATTTAGGCGCAATGGCAGATGTCATTAACCATTACAACGGTACGATTAATGAATTTATTGGTGATGGTATCTTTGTCATGTTTGGTGCGCCTGTAAGTCGCGAAGATGATTCCCAAAGAGCAATTGCTTGTGCGATCGCTATGCAATTAGCAATGAAACCTGTCAATGAACATAATCAACAAATGAATTTACCAATTATCGAAATGGGAATTGGGATTCATACAGGTGAAGTTGTTGCAGGTAATGTAGGCTCTCAAAAGCGTGCTAAATATTCAGTTGTTGGCAGTCATGTTAACTTAACTTCTCGGATTGAGTCTTATACAGTTGGTGGTCAAATTTTGATTTCTGAAGAGACTTTGAAAGATGCCAATACTGACCCCTATATTAATATTAGAATTGATGGACAATTACGGGTAGAACCAAAAGGAATTAAAGCTCCAATTACCATTTATGACATTGGCGGTATTGGTGGTAAGTACAATCTTCATTTGCCGAAATCCGATGACAATATGCTGAAATTGTCTGAAGAAATTTCTGTTGAATATACAATTTTGGAAGGTAAACACGCAGTAGGCACTATATTTAATGGTGAAATTGTTAAATTATCCGAGCATGGTGCAATATTGCGATCGCCTAATTCGCTAGATTCTTTAAGTAACCTCAAGATGAGATTGTTAAACGCACCAGAAATTGCTCCTGGTGAAGGTGATATCTATGCCAAGGTATTGAAAAAAGCTCCTGATGACGACAGTTATTTTCTGATTCGTTTTACAGCTATGCCTCCAAAGCCAAAAGAAGTACTTGACAATCGGCTTAAATCTGAATCTAGTAGTAATAAATCAGAACAATGAGAAAATTAGGACTTACGCAAAAGTCACGTAATTACGTCATTACGAGCGCAGCGACGTAATCGCCTGATATTCTGGGATTGCTTCCCTACACTTCGTTCCAGTCGCAATGACAAATTTTGCTTGCGTAAGTAAGTCCTGAAAATAAGAAAATTTAAAAAATTATCAATTTCTAAAACCAATTGAAATGAAATAAATTTTTAAATTTCTGACACCATCTTTTTACTAGTGGTTGAGATTTTGCGGGTTGCCTATATGGTGTTGACCATCTTGAGTATTCTGATTTGTAATTAGTTTTAGGCATCCTCAAATCTAATTCTAGCTGCGCGGCTTTATTTAAATCGGAAGTCGCTCTATACTCAAATCCTAATTGAGAGCAAACTAATCCACGATACTTGTAGGCCTGAATATAGCGAGGATTAAGGCGAATTGCGCGTGTAAAATCTGCGATCGCTTCTTCATATCGCCCTTGACGGGCATTCTCTACCCCCAAATTGTAGAAGGTTTCCGCATTCCAGCTATTAGTAGATACGTGAGTAGATTTTTGCGGCGCAGCTGGCTGTTCAACAGTCGTAGCTAAACCTTCAGACTTAATCAGGTTATAAGCTGCATTGATTTGTTTAATTTTTGCCTCTGCTTCCTGCTTTTGTTTTTCATCCCCAAAGCGATCGGGATGCCAAGTTTTCACCAACTGACGGTAAGCTTGCTTTACCTGTGCTTGTGATGCACCCGGTTTCAGCCCCAAAATTTCAAAAGGATTATTAATATCGAGGTGTAGATGATCTCGCTGCTTGTCGTTAAACATCGGGTAAACCGAAGAAATAGTTAACCGTATACATCTATGCTAACTATTTCTAAAAATTTCTTGGGTTTTAGCTAAATACACTATGACACATTAGATCTCTTGCAAAAAGCACTTTTGCAAGAGATGGAAAAAGGGGAAAGGTTAAAGGGGAAGGGGAATATACAAAACCTTTCCCCGACTTCTGCAGCAAGTCTATTATTCATTGGAGAATATTGTGCATACTGGGAAATAGGCAACACATTGACATTATGCTTAGTATTCCCAGAAACTTTCTCGACACCACTCAAACACCCCATTCCGGTTACCACTGGGATGATAGTAACCGCCGCTTTTTTGAGGGCTGGTATTATCGAGTTACCTTACCAGACTGTGGTGAAACCTTTGCTTTCATGTACTCAATTGAAGACCCTATTGGTAATCAACCTCACAGTGGTGGTGCAGCGCAAATTCTGGGGCCACAAGATGAGTATCTTTGCCGGACTTTTCCTGATGTGAAAAAATTTTGGGCTAGTCGAGATGTTTTAGGTTTAGGTCATTGGGGGAAAACAGATTTACCCACCCAAGGCTTCTACCTGCTTCCAGAAGAGTTTGAGCGCCATATTCAACAAGGCTATCAAGCTACCGCTACTTTGAATCAAGGCATCATTAGCGACCCTGCTACAGGGAATTATTGTCGTTGGCGGTACGAAATCAAGCCGATATACGCTTGGGGTAATCATGGAAGTCTGCAACAATCCACTGCTGGCTGGCTGTCATTTTTGCAGATTTTTGAACCAGGATGGCAAATTTTAATGGCTCATGGTTTAGCTAGTGGTTGGATTGATTGGAATGGGAAAATCTATGAATTTACTAACGCCCCAGCCTATGGAGAGAAAAATTGGGGTGGTGCTTTTCCGCAAAAATGGTTTTGGCTCAATTGTAATAGCTTCCACAACGAACCCGACTTAGCATTAACTGCAGGTGGTGGAAGACGGGGTGTGCTGTGGTGGATGGAATCTGTAGCGATGATTGGTGTGCATTATCAAGGCAAATTTTATGAGTTTGTACCCTGGAACTCAAAAGTTGAGTGGAATATTCAACCTTGGGGTAGATGGCAAATACAAGCACACAATGCAGATTATGAAGTTGAGTTAATTGGCACCACAGATTTACCTGGTACGCCTTTACGTGCGCCGACAGCACAAGGTTTAATGTACTGTTGTCGAGATACTATGAAAGGAAAACTAGATTTGCAATTACGCGATCGCACTAACGGCAAACCTCGAATTATCCTCAAAGCACAAAGTTCGCTGTGCGGTTTAGAAACTGGCGGCGGTTCTTGGGATGATAGCTGGCAGTCTAGTTAAAACTACTGCTATCATAATAAATGCTTCGTCATTGGGGCTGTAGCTCAGTTGGATAGAGCGAGCGCCTCCTAAGCGCTAGGCCGTGCGTTCGAGACGCACCAGTCCCGTACCCCCATAAATCCCTAAAACCTATGAATTATAAAGGTTTCAGGGATTTATTTTTTGTCCTATTTGCTGAAATATAGTACAGAAGCACTGTCTAGCATTTGTTAAACAACCCAAATTGACTATCAAATGACTATCACAAATCTGGTACGTTAGACTGAGCGTCTAAGATATTCATTATGCAATCAGGAAAACGCAATACTAAAGGTTCCGTCGTAGTTGAAAGTTTCCGCAAGCGCTTACGGTTGTCGTTACCCCGGCAATTATTTAATGGAAAGCAAAAATACTTAACACTTGGACTAGATGACACGCCAGGGAACCGCCAGATAGCAGAAGCTAAGGCTAAAGAGATAGAGAGAGACATTCAAGCTAATATTCTTGTTCCAGGAACTTTTGACTACACATTAAATAAATACCGTCCTGAGTCCTTTCGATTAGCAGAAACAGAGCAACCAGAATACTCTGTTAGTCTTCATGACATTTGGGAAAAGTTTATAGAACATAAAAGAAAAACCTCATCACCCAGCACAATGAGGTTTCAGTGGAGAACTTTTAGTAACTATGTACGTAAATTGCCTACTCATGATTTAGAGAAAGCAGTTGAAATTAGAGATTGGGTTTTAAGTAATATTCCTCCAGAATCAGCTAGAAGATTTATCGTTCGTTTAAGCGCTTGTTGTGATTGGGCAATTGATTCACAAATTATTACTAATAATCCTTTTAATGGAATGTCTAGTAAAATCACAATTCCTAAATCTCAAAAAAATGATGATGGCGAAATAAACCCCTTTAGTGTGCATGAAAGAGATTTAATAATTGAAGCATTTAGGAGTAATCAATTTTGTTCTAAATATTCTAGAGTTAAGCATTCTTCTTATGCTGACTATGTAGAGTTCTTATTTCTCACTGGGTGTAGACCTTCAGAAGCTATTGCACTTGAAATAAAAAATGTTTCTAGCGATTTTAGATATGTAACATTTGATTGTGCAGTTGTCTTAACAGAGAGCGGATTGGCTAAAAAATCAGGATTGAAAACTCAAGATAAAAGGAGATTTCCTGTTAATCAAAAACTAAAACCTATACTTGAAAGATTATGTGAAGGTAAAAACAATGATGATATTTTGTTCCCTAGTCCTCAAGAAAAAACCTACATTGATACTGACAATTTTAGAAAACGAACATGGAAAGTTGTTTTAGATGGTTTAGGTATTGAATACAGAAAACCTTATCAAACTAGACACACTTTTATTACTTTAGCGCTAGAAAATGGATTAGATGCTAAAGACGTTGCCCGATTAGTTGGCAATTCTCCTGAGATAATTTATAAACACTATGCAGGTAATAAAAGAGATTTGTTTGTTCCAGAGTTTTAGCTGAGAAAAATAAGCAAAGCTAGCATTAACTCACTGTCATAATTAACTAAAGGGAGCCTGACATGAATATCAAATGAATATCAACAATTACCAATTACCAATTACCAATTACCATTACCCATTATCTAATTCATTTCTTTCCCAAATCCTTTTTTGTATCCGTTGAATAACTGCTGATTCTTCAGGCGATAAACCATCAAATAACATTTCATATATTAATGGCAAACCTAACTCTAATTCTTCTAAGAGTTCACGTTGCATAAATACATCTTGGGGTTTACCTTCTAATACTAGCCGTCCTTTATCCATCACAAAAACCCAATCTGCCCACCGATAAACTAAATCTAAATCGTGGGTTGCCATTAATAAAGTAGTTCCGGCTTGATGAATTTTTTTCAACGTTGCCATTAGATTGCGAGTATGCTTAACATCTAGATATGCAGTTGGCTCATCTAATACTAATAGTTCTGGTTGCAGCACCATAACATCTGCTATGGAAACTCGCCTTTTTTGACCTAAACTGAGATGATGCACTGGTTTCTCTGCTAAAGATGTTAGCCCAAATTCAACTAAGGCTTGCTCAACTCTTAATTGAATTTCTGATGTCGGCAAACCTAAATTACATAAACCATAGGAAATATCTTCTTCCACAGTAGCCGCTACTAATTGTTGCTCTGGATCTTGAAATATTAAGCCGACTTTTTGCCTTAAATTACTGAGATAATGACGGTTATAATTAAAGGCTTCACCTCGCCACCGTACATTTCCCGAGTTGGGTTTATATAAACCATTAGCTAATAAAAATAGGGTAGTCTTACCACAACCGTTTTGACCAATTAATGCACATTTTTTGTGTTTAGGTACTCTCAGAGTTAAACCATTGAGAGCCGATTGCTGTGAGCCTGAATATTTATAATATACTTGCTCAAATTCGAGTAAATATTCCTGCATCTTGAGACAATTGTAATGCGATTAATAATGCACAGCCAAAAATTGCTTCTATGATATATCGCGGTTGTGGACGATAGCGATGAGGATGCCATACTCGGAATTCATCTTGAAAACCGCGTGTTTCTAATCCTAAAGAGAATTGATTATATTGTTGTAGAGTTCGTTGTAATAACTGCCCAATCAGTAATGCTAAACTTTTCATACTAATGCGCCAAGTACGGTAGCCATCACGAGATTGTTGAGCAGTCCACAACTCATGAGATGTTCTCAACAGAATAAAAATAAACCGATACATCAGCAACAAAAGTTCTGTCAAAAGCACAGGACATCCAATGCGGCGCAAAGTTTGTAATATTTCTGTGAAAGGAACAGTTAACATTAAGAAATATAGGCAAGAAATAGAAGCTAATGCTCTGGTAAAAATTGCTAATGCCTGTTCGCTACCACTGCGGCTAATGTAGATATAATATTGTCCAAATGTTAATCCTGACCATGAATCTGGTAATACACTAGCTAAATCTGCAATAGAGATGCTATTGAGTATCAGTGCTGGTAAACTGGTTAACCAAAAAAAACTGGCAACTATTAATAATTTTAAGTAAATACCACCAGGAATTTTAGCGTAGATAACTATCCAAATACCCATCCACAAAGCAATGAGAATTTGGCCTAATGGATGGGTAAAAAGGGAGATAACAAGAGTAGCGATCGCAAAAATTATTTTATGTTCTGGTGGTATATGTCTGAGTCGGTTGGTGTAGGCTAAACTGTCTAGTTGCAGCGTCATTCTTGATCTCTTTGCTGTTGCGAACGTCCTCTATATAAGCCAATAGCGTAACCAATAACTCCCGCACCTAAAGCTGCTTGGGATGCAAATAATAAACTTTCTATCTCTTTGCTAGGTGGTTGAAATAAGGGTTGAAACCAAGGTTCATATCCTGGTTTTACTTGACTAATGGCCTTTTGAGCTTCGCCATCGGAACCACCGAATTCGGCATCGCGTGCTAATATTAACGGCGCAATTGCTAAACCAATAACTGCAAGCACCAATAACCAGTTATGCCATCCCTTATGAGACTGTTTCATTAGTTTGGGGTTCCTGTTTAATTAATTTCAATAATTCTAATTCTTGAGGATTGTATGATTGTAGCCAGTTCCACACTAGGACTGTCAGCAAACCCTCACTAATTGCCAAGGGTACTTGAGTAATCGCAAAAATTCCTGCAAATTTGGTAAATGAAGCAATAAAGCCACCCACAGGTGCAGGAAAAGCTAGAGCTAACTGGAAAGAAGTAATAATGTAAGTGAGTAAGTCTGCTAAAGCGGCTGCTAAAAATATGGCGATTCTTTGTTTACCAGTTAGCCGCATCGTCAGTTGATATACCCAGTAAGCTGCAAATGGCCCCGCGATCGCCATTGAAAAAGCATTTGCTCCCAATGTTGTCAAACCGCCATGTGCAAGTAACAAAGCTTGAAATAGCAGCACCAAGCTACCTAAAACTGACATGGCTAAGGGGCCAAATAAGACTGCTCCTAAGCCTGTGCCTGTAGGATGGGAACAGCTACCTGTAACAGAAGGCAGTTTTAAAGCTGATAACACGAATGTA
This sequence comes from Tolypothrix sp. PCC 7601, assembly GCF_025677855.1. Taxonomy (NCBI): domain Bacteria; kingdom Bacillati; phylum Cyanobacteriota; class Cyanophyceae; order Nostocales; family Tolypothrichaceae; genus Tolypothrix; species Tolypothrix sp. PCC 7601. Next base: position 3,317,762 of record NZ_CP064879.1, on the reverse strand, counting down.
AAAGCACCTGCTAACCCCAAGAGTAATTTCAGCTGCGGGTTAGCTTGCGTAATCCGAGTTAGCGATCGCAATCCTAAAACAAAAAACGGTAAGGCGACTACCCACCAAAAAATTGCCCACTGCACTGGTAAAAAGCCTTCCATAATGTGCATCGCATAGGCAGGTTTGGGTAAGCCTACTATAAAGTACAAGCTGCCTAATGCTAATAAAACTAAATGTAGCTTAACGCGATTTTTTCTCATTTTGATGTTTCAGCAGAGTTCAAATAGTATCCAAATTCTTACTAATTAGCTAGAGCAACTAGATTTATGCCACATAAATCTAGTTGGTAGCAGTACAACTTTACATTAGTCAAAATTGCCACATAGTTATACTGGCTACACAGCTATAGGCATCTTGATACTTTTGGTATTTAGCTACTGATAAAAGCTGGCTCAATTTTTTAAATAAATCCATAGTTGTTAAGTAATACAGTGTAGGCAATCAAAATTCGTTGAGCGATCGCTACTCTGGTATTTAACAAACAATATCCGCCGCTTTGTTGGCAGATCTGGATAAATCATTTGACAAAATACTAAATAAGACCGCATCTGTACCTCGCAGATGTGTTTCCACAAAAATAACTAATAGGCGGGCATTCTGACTTACTCAATAAGAGATTACAGCTGCGGGACAGCGCCGGATTTACACCGAACTTTCCCCCTTACGTCTGATGGGTGCTATTCATCAGAACCCATTAAATTAAGACAAAGTATATCATTAGGGAATCATTAATAATTCGTAATTCGTAATTCGTAATTAAAAATTAGAAATCTTATATATTCAGGCATATTCTTTAGATTCATTCTCAGCTAATTCTCTAGGTTCATAGTGACGACATCCTTGACATGGGCCATTGGGATTCACAGCACAGCGAATATGACCGGATCGAGCATTAAATTTGCAGCTAATATCGCCAACCAGATAACCTACGCCTTCTAAATAGTAGCGATCGCCTTCAATCTGCCTAATTTGTCTTGCTCTCAGCCTGGAGCCATTAATAGCGGCTTGTCTCATCCTTAACCTCGTCCGTAGATGAGTTTTACGGATGATCCATAAAGAGAACAGGGAGGGTAAGAAACCAATGGCGATTACCAAAAGAGTTTTTAACACTTTTTCCTTACCTCGTTTTCGTGAGTGCAAATCTTAGGGCAGTTTCAGCTTTGCGCCTTGCCAGTAGGATAGTTTTTCCTGACTAACAATAGCAAGTGGCACTGCGACCTCTAATTTAGAGGTATCGAGTACCACTTTAATCAGCATAGCTTTTACAGTTTATTGGTTGGGCTGTAGTTGCACCTTCATAACTTTAAGATTTGTTGATGGGCATGGGGCATGGGGCATTGGGCATTGGGTACGGGACGCACTTATGACTGCGATCGCAATTCTTTGCTACGGCTTTGCTGGCGCAGTTGTTGCGCTAGCTGTTGCGCTTCTTTTTCGGCTTGAAATAAATCGATTTTGCGGGTTGTGAGAATAAATGACTCATCTGACTGTTGTCTCACCCAAGGGATAGCCAATGGTAAATACTGACAAGTGCTTTGATGCGGCTTGCTTTTTTCTTGCAATTTGCTGGCGATCGCTTTGAATTCTAAAATCATCGCTTCTAACTGTGCAGCCATTTGATTGATGCATTGCCCTTGGGATAATAAACGCTCCCACTCATCACTTATATTGTCTTTTGGCAATTGCAATGGTGCGATCGCTGTTTTTGCTGCTTTTGTGGGAAATGGCACAATCGCCAGGTTAGGTGTTGTTTTGTATTCTTCCATACTTTTTAACAAGACTAACTAGCTGTTAAGGCATTTTAACAGGTTATTAGTACAAAAATACTACTTTAGTTTTGGTGAAGTTGTAAACAAAAATTACTGTGTGGAGTCAGCCTGAATTGAGAATGTAGTTCCAATACTACAAGGGTGAGAATTTTAAATTCAAAATTTGGTGTGGGGAACAAGTTAAAGAATCAGGTTTAAAGATTTGCTTTTTAAATGGCAAATATTAAATGTGGTGCTGCCTTGTAAAGTTATATTCTGAATTTATCGGGTTAATAAAAAGATTTTTAATAACTGAAACTGATAACATCCACAGCCAAATAAATTAATGATTGTCAAATTGATTGTATTTGCTATAATTTACTCGCCATTCTTCAAGATTGTCTATAGTTATAGATTTAGTTATGACATTGGCATCGTTACCACGCCAATCTATTTCTGGATCGGTTGTAAAAACGCCACATTCTAATTGGTCATTTCTAATATTCCAGTATTCACTAAATCGACTTTTTAAGGTAATAACTTGGTCAAAAACCTTGTTTCTATGCTTATTCCTTCTTTTTCGTTCGGTTGCACCTGTAGCTTCTGTGTCAATAAATTTAGTTTCTATTAAAAATAGATTCCCGCGATTTGTCAAATAGACAAAATCACATTTTCCTAAATCAGTGTAATCTGCAATGGGCGATTTTTCAAATAATAATAATTCTGAGCAAGAAGGAAATAATTTACTCAGGTTCAGGAATAAATAAGCTTGTAATAGCAGTTCTTTATCATAAGGGAAAAAAAGCACCCCCTCAAAAAATTTTTTGATATCTTCTTGAGTTTGAGGTTGTATTTTTCTACAATATGATACAAATTTATGTAGCTCAGTTACCATCATCAAGTCTGATCTCCTTCCCCTGATTATTGCCTATATGGCATGGCATCAAAAGATACCATGCAAAAGAGGAAGTTATCATCCGCAGAAGTAACCAAAAAATTTAAATCGATTGTCGTTTGTCTAAGGCTATCTACTGTTGACGCTGTAGTAAATCATATGTCAAGCTAGTCCAGCAATTATCCGTATAATAACTGGAAGTACATCATAAATCAAACTTGATGAACCTCTAGTGTTGTATCTTTAACTACTAGTCAAAGGTTTAATTTGAGCTGGGAATCTCGCATTTTGGAGAGCAATCACAGCACTGAGAGAATCTTGTACCCAAAATTGCCTACCAAAGCGGACTAGCTGCCGAGAATTCCCTGACTGCACAACTCCAATTACAGGAATTTTGGCTTTTTCCTTTTCGCCAGCTTGTTCTTTTAAAACATTTCTTAAGCGATCGCGTTCTTCAATGTTGACTGCTTGCATGGGGGTGAGTTCGACCATAATTAGTTTGACTGTTTCAACTTGTTCGGCATCTTCCACAATAAATTGCGTTTGGTCATCTCTGCGGTCTACTTTACCCCAAATAATCAATCTTGCATCCACTTGCAGTAAAGAACTAATCCGTTCATAGTTTTTAGGAAAAACAACGGCTTCTGACTGGGAAGTTAAATCTTCGATTTGTAAAATTGCCATTGGATCGCCTTTTTTGGTGATTACTTTTTTCACCCCGTTAAGCATGACAACTGCACAAATCATCATGTCATCTCGTTGTTCGCCTAGTTGGGAAAGATTAATTGGCGCTAATACCAAAGACGATTGCTTAATTGATTTAAGAGGATGATCTGATACATAAAAACCCAAGAGTTCTTTTTCCATCCGTAATTTTTCTTGAGGAGGAAAATCAGAAACAGGTTGAGATTTCGGGGCAATTTCAAAAGCATTATTGCCGTTTTTATTATTTGTAGCAGCAAAACCGCCTAATAAATCAAAAATACTGCCCTGTCCACTAGCTCTGTCTTTAGCGCGCGATTGTGCCCAATCATATACTAGGGGCAAATCTTGGGTTAACTGCTGACGGTTGGGTTGGATTTTGTCAAAAGCACCACAAGAGATGAGTGACTCCAAAGTGCGGCGGTTAACAGCACGTAAATCTATGCGATCGCAAAAATCCCCCAGGGATTTAAACTCGCCGCTTTCTTCCCTAGCTTCCAGAATACAGGCGATCGCATTCTGTCCCACATTTCGCACTGCAGAAAATCCAAATAAAATTTTATCTGCTGCTGGCGTAAAATCCACCCCAGAGCGATTAATATCTGGCGGTTCGATTTGAATACCCATACTCATACAAGTGGCAATATATTTTTGCACCTTGTCGGTATCACCACTGTTAGCAGTCAACAGTGCAGCCATATATTCCAAAGGATAATTAGCTTTTAAATATGCTGTTTGATAAGTGACATATCCATAAGCTGTAGAGTGAGATTTATTAAAACAATTGGCAGCGATCAAACCATTTTTAATTGCAAAATTATGGTCTTGTTCCACCCCAATGTCATAGACATTTGCTGCGCCTATAGCTCTCCGTGTAACTATTTTGACCATTTATCTGTACTCCCGTCAGCAATCTATATAAATGCTTTAATTTATCAATTAATCTGGATTGTAAGCCAAACAATGCCCATACTACACAATCTATTTCACGGCGAACACTGCTATACTTTTACACGAAAATATGGATTAGGGACTGGGGACTGGGGACTAGGGACTAGGGACTAGGGACTGGAGACTGGGGACTAGGAAGAAACAGGGGACAAGGAGAAATAATCAAATACTCCATTCCAATTACCAATGCCCCATGCGCTATGCCCAATTCCCCAAATATGTACTAAAATCAAGGACTTGAGTCACATAAGGAAGCAATCATGGCATCCATCCGGGAGTTGCACGAACAACTAATTAAAAAAGAACGTTCTGCTGTCGAAATTACCCAAGAAGCTTTAGACCGCATTCAAACTTTAGAACCAAAATTGCACAGTTTCTTGTGTGTGACGGCGCAACAGGCGTTAGAGCAGGCTCGTGCTGTGGATGCTAAAATCTCTGCTGGTGAAGAAATTGGGCTGTTGGCAGGGATTCCGATTGGCATCAAAGACAATATGTGTACCAAAGGCATTACCACCACTTGCGCCTCTAAAATTTTAGAAAATTTTGTGCCGCCTTATGAATCAACGGTAACGCAAAAACTGGCGGATGCTGGGGCGGTGATGGTTGGTAAAACGAACTTAGATGAGTTTGCTATGGGTAGTTCCACAGAAAACTCAGCTTACCAAGTTACGGCTAATCCTTGGGATTTATCGCGGATTCCTGGTGGTTCTTCGGGAGGTTCAGCCGCAGCAGTGGCGGCGGAAGAATGCGTTGTGTCTCTCGGTTCTGATACCGGTGGATCAATTCGCCAACCAGCATCTTTCTGTGGTGTGGTAGGCTTAAAACCGACTTACGGGTTAGTTTCTCGTTATGGTTTGGTGGCTTACGCTTCATCTTTGGATCAAATTGGGCCATTTGGACGCACAGTAGAAGATACGGCAATTTTATTGAGTGCGATCGCAGGCTATGATCCTAAAGACTCCACTTCCTTAAAAGTAGAAATTCCTGATTACGCTGCTACTTTAAAACCAGACCTAAGAGCTAGAAAGAAAATCCGAATCGGTGTCATCAAAGAAACTTTTGGTGAAGGCTTAGAATCAGTTGTCGAAAAAGCAGTTACCAAAGCCATTGAACAACTGCAACATTTAGGCGCAGAAATTCATGTAGTTTCCTGTCCTAACTTCCGCTATGGTTTACCCAGCTACTACATCATCGCACCGTCGGAAGCATCAGCTAACCTAGCTCGTTATGATGGCGTGAAGTACGGCTTACGGGTTCCTGATGCAGATAATCTGCTGTCGATGTATACTCGTACCCGCGCTAGTGGCTTTGGTACAGAAGTGAAACGGCGGATCATGATTGGCACTTACGCCCTTTCTGCTGGTTATTATGATGCTTACTATCTAAAAGCGCAAAAAGTCCGCACTCTCATTAAGCAAGACTTTGAAAAAGCTTTTGAACAAGTTGATGTCTTAGTTTCTCCAACTGCACCAAGTACAGCATTCAAGGCGGGAGAAAAAACTACCGACCCTTTGAGTATGTATTTAACTGACTTGATGACTATTCCTGTCAATCTTGCCGGTTTACCAGGTTTAAGTGTTCCCTGCGGCTTCGATGAAAATGGACTACCCATTGGCTTGCAGCTAATTGGCAAAGTTCTGCGAGAAGACCAACTATTTCAAGTAGCTTACGCCTATGAGCAATCTACTAATTGGCATTTACGTCAGCCAGAAGTGATTGGTGGGTAGGGACTGGGGACTGGGGACTGGGGACTGGGGACTGGGGACTGGGGACTGGGGACTGGGGATTGGGGATTAGGTAGGCTTATTCGGCTAATCCCTAATATTTTTATTGCATAAAAATCAGGACTTACGCAAGCAAAATTTGTCATTGCGACCGGAACGAAGTGTAGGGAAGCAATCCCAGAATATCAGGCGATTACGTCGCTGCGCTCGTAATGACGTAATTCCGTGACTTTTGCGTAAGTCCTAAAAATATTAAAAAATTAATAGAATTATAAACTTATATGAATTTAATGTATATAATATTACTGAGTTACCTCTCATTAAAATAATTCGTAATTAAATAATTTAAGCATAAATACTTACAACAATCAGTAATCACCAATCCTCGGATTTGGTGAAGTTTTTTATGCTGTCTTAATTACAAATTACGAATTACGAATTACGAATTATTCAAGATACTGAGAAACTAACAAATCAGGGTAAATGAGCATAAACAGGTTGCAACTGCCATTGGATTTATTATTCAAGCTGGTAATTGGATTCGTTATTATTGGTGCGATCGCATATTTTTGTGTATGTATATTTCTGTTTATTCAGCAAACCCGGCTGATATTTTTTCCTTCTCCTGTGATTGAAAAAACACCAGGGTTGTTTCATCTTCCTTATGAGGAAGTTTGGTTACCAGTACCGGGGCGAACTGCTAAAGGGGAACGCATCCACGGTTGGTGGATGAAAGCTAAACAAACCGATAAAAAATCCCATGACAAAGTTCTGTTGTTTCTCCACGGTAACGGTATCAACATTGGTGCAAATCTTGCCTATGCATCTCGGTTTTATCAACTAGGATTCTCTGTATTGCTGATTGATTATCGGGGTTATGGTCGCAGCCAAGGGGCCTTTCCCAACGAAAGCAGAGTATATCAGGATGCAGCTACAGCTTGGAATCATTTAGTACAGCAACGAAAAATTCCACCCAAGCATATTTTTATTTATGGTCATTCTTTAGGCGGTGCGATCGCAATTGATTTAGCTATCAAACACCCAGAAGCTGCGGGATTAATTGTGGAAAGTTCTTTTACCTCTATTCGAGATGTGGTAGCTTACAGGAACTTGTTTTGGATGTTTCCCGTCAATTTAATCCTGACACAACGGTTTGAATCGATAAAAAAAATACCAATGGTGAAAATGCCAGTTTTATTTATTCATGGCATGGAAGATTCAAGTGTGCCGTTTTTTATGAGCCAAAAACTGTATGCTATTGCGCCCGAACCAAAACAGCTAATTTTAGTTCCCAACGCTGGACATAACAATTTAGCAGATTTAGCTGGTGTGCAATATCTGCAATGGATTGATGATTTTGTAAAACAAGTTTATGTTCGCAGATAATTCAATCAGTGAAATAGATACTTGATACATAGCTGGTGAAGTATTTTCCACCAGCGAATTAATTGTGTTTGCAATATCAATACTTTTCGGTTAAGGGGGAAAAAGGAAAAAACCTTTAACCTTTAACCTTTAACCCTTTCCCCAAAAGCAATTTTGAATTCAAAACGCTTAACCGAGTAGTATTGGTTGCAATATCACGATTTGCACTGCAGAATAACCTAAGTTTTTATTCAGCTAACAACTGCGTATTACATTTATCGCGGCATAGTAACTAGCTGTAGTTTATGGTCAAACCTACAGTTATATTTAATGCTCAGTAACCCACTCACTTTGTTTATAAAAATACCTTTTCAGGGGTAGAAAATTCCCAGAGAACCATCCGGATCAGTCAGCAAAAACAAGAAGCAATTATACAGGTGGAACTACTCTTGGCTCCAGTATTGGAAGAGACTTAAACTATGACTACTACATCTGTATATTTGCTAACAATCCCCGGAAATCCTCCTATTGAAATTCCTCGCGATCAATTGCGATCGCTGCTTGCTGATATTGAAGCTGAATTACACCGTAGTAAGGTTTATAGGAATGCTTTAGGTACTTTACAAGAGTTGCTAGGGTCTTCATCTGAGCAAGCCAAGGTTTTATTTAAAGCAGTCAGCAGAGAAGCAATTGCTTTAGCATTTCAGCAATTTGCAACACATCATCAACAAGTTACAAATATCGTTCCGCAGACAGATGTTGCTAGCATTTCTTCCAATATAAAAGCAGAAGACTCTAGTAATTTATTACAACCACTAACAAGTCTTAAATCAGACATATCCGAGCCAGTAGCAAATACAAATATAGATCATTTGCCATCACAGGTAGCTACAACAGATGATGTAGTCAATAAACCCGAATCTAAATTAACCAAAAAGGTATGGAAGAAGTGGCTTAATTACAATCAGAAGCCATCTACTACCCAACAACAACAGCAAACACTCAATGAAGAGTATGCAATTACTTTGCGTCAAATAGGGCAACAATTTCAGCAAGCACGAGAATTGCGAGGATGGTCTTTAATAGAACTTAAAGAACATACTCATGTGCCAATTCATCATATGGATGCTTTAGAGAAAGGGAATATAAATCTATTACCAGAAGATGTGTTTGTTCGTGGCTTTATTCGCATTATCGGCAATACTTTGGGACTAAATGGTACAGCTTTAGCAGCTTCCTTACCTAAACATGAGACAGCAGCATCACAAGCCGCTTTACCTTCTTGGTGTCAGGCGCAGAAAGCGACTGGTGGATTTGGACTAGAACTCCGCCCAATGCATTTATATGTAGGCTATACAGCCCTTGTTGCTGGAGCATTAGGAGGATTGTCTTTTGTATCATCACAAGCAAACTCTGATAAAACGCTTCGTGTTGATGTGGACAGCCAACCCGCTTCATCCTTACCTAAATCAACTCAGAAACAAGAAGCCAATGCTAAACCAGGACTAAAGTCTGGTAGTACTCGTGTGATGGTTGGGCCTGACATTTCTCCACCAGAAGCACTGTAGCGCTAATACACGCGGTTGCATTCTTGTACTGTTTAAATAATGCGATCGCGCTTTATATTATCTCCGTTAAACTACCATAAATATGTCATGGCATCTTTCTACTGGCAATGACTGCTATTACATGGGAAATGAGATTAATTACTGATTTAATTTTTAATTAAAATTAAACCTGAGAAGTTTTATCTGCTATAAATTAGTAAAAACACTTAAATTACAGTCAATCATTTAACTATTGATTAGTATATATAGTCACCAGTTCCCAAATAGTTGATTTATATTTTTCATAGTAATTTTATCTTCTATAAGGCATTAATCTAGAATTTTAACTATGTGTTTTTCAATCAAAAAGCTATTGCTTTTTAGCATCAAATTTGGGAAACACTTGCTGCATAAGAAACATAAGATATTACTTATCCTAAGCTTTAGAATAGCAGCTACAAATATATCTACTCTGCGAACTTAAACTTTCGATAAAATCAACCTGTATAAGATGTTTTATTTCTAACACTAAATTATATTTTGAATAGATCTCTACACTTGCAATTTTAGATACATATGAGTAAGCACACTGCCTTTATTTCAGCGCTTGTAGTAACAACAGGCGTTGCGTTAGCAGCGACTGCAATGCCAGCCTCTGCCGTAACTTTCGGATTCAATAACATCGCTGGTGGTGATACTGTTGGTGATGCTTATAACTCCAAATTTTCCTTTGATCTTATTGATCAGGGAAACAATACTGTGCTATTCAAGTTTGCCAACAATACTCTTTCCGTGGCAAATGAAGACCCTACTATTAAACAGGTTGCGTTTAGCGTTGATAGTACTGCAGGTAATCTTTTATCTGGTATAACATTCAATTCTTCATTTAATACATCTCTGAACGGAGTCAGCTTTAGCAGTGATACTAGCAATTTATCACAAAGCAATAAAATAGCAGGATGGGATGGTACAACCTTAGGTGCTGGAGTTGTAGGTGGTAACGCCAATGGAGTACAAAAAGGTGAAGTTTTAGGAATTCAGTTTACAGGAAACTACAACTCTATTCTTGATGCTATTACTAAAGGTAAATTGCAAATAGGTATTCATGCTGGTAGCCTTGTAGGTGGTGCTAGTGATGCTTATGTAAACAGCACTTCTTATGTAAGCAGTGCCCCTACGCAATCTGTGCCTGAACCAGCTACAATCTTTGGTCTGATGGCTTTTGGTATGGGTGGATTATTGACAAAGAAAAATGGCAAAAATGCTAAAAAAGAAGCCCTAGCAGTCAAAGTTACAGTTTAATTTCTGGTAAATTGTAAACCATAGATTATGTGATTTGTCAACTTTTTTATTACATTCATAGATAATTTGAAGCTAATAATAAAAAAGTCCAACTTTGAGGAACTCAAAATTTAGCTAAAGGCTCTATTGCAACACAAATATTCCCGATTTCTTCAAGAAGTCGGGAATTTTACTATTCGCCAATGTTGTCAGTATATTGAGGCAATTAAAGCTTTTGGTATCTGGCTTGGCTAATATTTTCAGCTAATTTCAGGAATCCTCTAATTTGCCAGTGTAGTCACAAATCTCGATTTTCTAAGCTTACAACTTATGAATCGCCTTGCGTCTTTGATTATCGCTGCCTCAATCGCATCTATCGCCACTTTAGGGATCGCTCAAAATACTGATGCTAGAACATGCACTCTCTACCGTAACTGCTACTACCAGACATCTAACACCTCTAAATCTGTAGTGGAGTATGATGCAGATAAAAATTTCTACAAAAGTGGGATGTTGAGCATATTGATCGTGCTTGCGGTCACTAAAATAGCAAAAAACGCTCTAGAATCATGGCTGAATAAAGCCTAAAAGCGCTTAAGTGATTTTTAGATAGCTAGTAAAGGCGATCGCTATAATTATATTTATCGTGAAAACCATACCGTAACAGTTAAGTAGTTAAACAAAATTAATTACAAAATGTCATTGCGAATGGAGCGGAGCGGAATGAAGCAATCGCAAGGGTTGAGATTGCTTCTCTTCGAGACGCTGCGCGTTAAGCGAAGCTATGCCGAAGGCTTTACGCTGCGCTCGCAATGACTGTAATTAATTTTGCGTGGTTACTTACGAATTCATTACCCATTACCCATTACCCATTACCCATTACCCATTACCCATTACCCATATTCGCTACTCATTTGCTACTCAAAAAGCTAGCCTGTAAGTGAATGTTCTTCACTTGCAAATACTCATCATGTTGCCTAAACCCAAGAAATACTGGACTCCTTCACACTGGGCTAGCTGGAAGCCTTTTGGTATTGGTGAACAGTACCCGAATAATTACTGGGAAGTTTTTCGGGCCATTTGGTTGTCTCGCAAGCAGCTACCCTATGCATGGAATATTCTCAATCAGGGTGTTTGCGATGGCTGCGCTTTGGGAACTACGGGGATGAAAGACTGGACGCTGGATGGTCTGCATCTGTGCAATGTCAGGCTGCGGCTGTTACAGATGAATACTATGCCAGCTTTTGACCCGGCGCTGCTGAAGGATATTTCACCACTACAAACCCTAAGAAGTGCTGAATTGCGAGATTTGGGAAGGCTTCCCTACCCAATGATCCGCCAACGAGGGGATAAAGGTTTTCGTCGGGTGAGTTGGGATGAAGCCCTAGAAGTCATTGCTAATCAGATTCGTGCTACCACACCAAACCGCCTCAGCTTTTACATTACCAGTCGCGGCACAGTCAATGAGACTTACTACGCTACGCAAAAAGCTGTGCGGGCAATGGGGAGTAATAATATTGATAATGCTGCTCGAATTTGTCATTCTCCTAGTACTGCTGGTTTGAAATCTACACTAGGTGCAGGGGCTACTACTTGTTCTTATAAAGACTGGATTGGTACTGATTTATTAGTGTTTATTGGCTCTAATGTGGCTAACAATCAGCCTGTTACTGTTAAATATCTCCATTATGCCAAGAAAGCTGGGACAAAAATTGTCGTAATTAACACCTACCGCGAACCAGGAATGGAACGCTACTGGGTTCCTTCAATTGTCGAAAGTGCTTTATTTGGCACCAAGTTTGCGGAAGATTTCTTTCTCGTCAGCTTGGGTGGAGATATGGCATTTTTAAATGGCACAATCAAGCATATGATTGCTAACGATTGGGTAGACCAGTCATTTATTGATAATTACACTGCTGGTTTTGCAGAACTCAAAGCAGTATTAGCAAACCAATCTTGGGAAGAATTAGAGCAACTTTCTGGAACTACCCGCGAGCAAATGTATGCTTTTGCCAAAATGGTTGCACAAGCCAACAAAGCTGTATTTGTTTGGAGTATGGGAATTACTCAGCATGAATGTGGTGAAGATAATGTCCGCAGTATTATCAACTTAGCCCTTACCAAAGGTTTTGTCGGTCGGGAAGGCTGCGGTTTAATGCCAATTCGGGGTCACTCTGGGGTACAGGGTGGTGCAGAAATGGGATGTTACGCCACGGTTTTTCCTGGGGGTAAGCCGATAACTGCAGAAAATGCTACTCAATTAAATAAAATTTGGGGTTTTGAAGTACCTGTAACTCAGGGTTTAATTGCGCCAGAAATGATTAATGCTGCACATCAAGGAAAATTAGATGTGTTGTTTTCTGTAGGTGGTAATTTTTTAGAAGTTCTCCCAGAACCGGATTATGTTGAAGAGGCTTTGCAGCGCATTCCTCTAAGAGTACATATGGATATTGTGCTGTCTAGCCAAATGTTAGTAGAACCAGCAGATACGGTAGTGCTATTACCTGCCACAACTCGCTACGAAATTCCAGGTGGAGTAACAGAAACTAGCACAGAACGACGGGTGATTTTCAGCCCAGAAATACCAGGGACGCGCATTGGCGAAGCACGTCCAGAATGGGAAATATTTATGGATTTAGCAAGGCGGATAAGACCAGATTTAGCCGATAAATTATATTTTGAAAATACGGCTACTATGCGGCAAGAAATTGCCCAAGTTGTACCCCAATATGCAGGAATTCAACATTTACAGCAGCAGGGAGATCAGTTTCAATATGGTGGTTCACATTTGTGCTTTGGCTGGAATTTTTATACAGCAGATGGCAAAGCGCATTTTACACCTTTATCACCCCCACAAAAACAATCACCAACAGGTTATTTTTTAGTAGCAACACGTCGAGGCAAACAATTTAATAGTATGGTACAAGAACGCAAAGATGCGATTACAGGTGCAGTGCGAGAAGCTATATTTATGAATGCTAAGGATGCAGATAAATTAGGATTAAAAGATGGAGATCAGATAGTTCTTAAAAATGATTTAGGTGAGTTAACAGGAAAAGTTTATTTAGCGCCTATTCAACCAGGCAATTTACAAGTGCATTGGCCCGAAGGAAATATACTGCTCGATAAAACTAAACGTTCTGTAGAAGGTGTGCCAGATTATAATGCGATCGCTCGCCTAGAAAAAATCTGAATCTAGCTACAAACCCCTACTCTAAACTTAGATTACCCACACATAAAAAGCTATGTCCATCGCCCAAGATTTACCTACACCAGAAGGTGTTATATTTCCAAACAGGGATTTATATAGTGACGAACCGCCTTTGGAAACATATCTACATTTACAGCAGATGATGCTGTTATTAAAATGCCTAGAATGGTGGTGGCGAGACTTAAACCACCTCAATGATTTTTTTGCTGCTGGCAATATTACTATTTATTACAGTCAACGTCAGCGTAGATCAGAAGATTTTCGTGGCCCAGATTTTTTTGTTGTACGCAATACTGAAAACAGACTGCGTAACAGTTGGGTTGTGTGGGAAGAAGACGGCAAGTATCCCAACTTGATTATAGAACTACTGTCCCCAACAACTGCATCGGTGGATAAGGGCTTAAAAAAACAAATTTATCAAGATATATTTCGGACTCCAGAATATTTCTGGTTTGACCCTCAGACTTTAGAATTTGCTGGTTTTATTTTGGTAGGTGGTACGTACCAACCCATAGAACCTAATTCCCAAGGTTTATTATGGAGTCAACAGTTAAGTTTATATTTGGGTGTTCATGAAGGAAAATTGCGTTATTTTACTGCCGAAGCAATTTTAATTCTCACACCAGAAGAATATGCAGAACAAGAAAGGCAACGCGCAGAACGCCTAGCTGTAAAACTACGCGAACTGGGTATTGATCCAGAGAATATATAAAATTGCTGATTTTGAGAAGTTGTGAGATAAGCTGATGCGATCGCACAAATATTAACTACAGAAATTCCCAGAGATGATCGCTATGAATAGGCGCATAGGCAGCAAAACTAAAGCCACAGTTAGAGTTGTAGAAAATGGCAAAATCCACACCCGCATCGATCATCTCACCGCAGAAGAGCCTTTAGAAATTCGTTTACTTTCCCCAAATCGCACGCTAGCTATTACCATGCGAACCCCAGGAGCAGATTTTGAGTTAGCTGCTGGTTTTCTTTACAGTGAAGGCGCGATCGGCTGTAAGCAAGATATTCAACGTATTAGCTATTGTGTGGATGAATCAATTGATGGCGAACAACGCTACAACATTGTGAATGTAGAATTACGCTCAGGATTAATTGCAGATTTACAACCGTTAGAACGTCATTTTTACACTAATAGCGCTTGTGGAGTTTGTGGTAAAGCCAGTTTGGAAGCTTTGAAGCTCAGGGATTATCCAGTAATTTCTTCAGAGATACGAATCAAGCCTGAGATTATTTATAGTTTACCGGATAAATTGCGTTCTGCTCAAGGCATTTTTAGGGCTACTGGAGGTTTACACGCTGCTGCTCTCTTCGACTTGCAAGGACAACTTTTGAACTTGCAAGAAGATGTGGGGCGACACAATACTTTAGATAAATTGATTGGTACAGCTTTGTTAAGTAATGAATTACCTTTCAATAATCATATTGTGATGGTAAGCGGACGTTCTAGCTTTGAAATTTTGCAAAAATCCGTCGCGGCTGGTGTACCTATTGTTTGTTCTGTCTCTGCACCTAGTCATTTGGCTGTGTCTGTCGCTGAAGAGTTTGGCATTACCTTAATTGGATTTCTACGAGGGCAGAAATTTAATGTATATACTGGCTGGGAAAGAATAGACGCAGCATAAAGCATGAATTTTTTACCGATAAGTTTAAGAGACTAAAACGAAACCTCATCAACAGGTGATTTATATGACTGATTTTCAAATTAAAGGCATCAACCATATCGCCTTGGTATGTAAAGATATGACGAGAACCGTGGATTTTTACACCAATACTCTTGGTTTGAAATTAATCAAAACTATTGCCCTCCCAGAGGGTGGACAGCACTTCTTTTTTGATATTGGTAACGGTGATGCTTTAGCTTTTTTCTGGTTTCCTCAAGCACCAGCCGCCGCACCTGGGATTGCATCTGCACCTCTCGATACCTTTAAAACTGGTAATGCTGTGACTGCTCATGGTTCCATGAATCATTTAGCTTTTAATGTGCCATTAGAAAAAATTGCGGAATATAGAGACAAACTAGTTGCTAAAGGCGTTGAAGTAACTCCTGTTTTACATCATGCAGATGTACCTTCTGGTTTTGTACCTGAAATTGATGAAACAACATTTATTTCCTCAATTTATTTCTACGATCCTGATGGGATTTTGCTAGAGTTTGCAGCCAATACTCGCACTTTAGGCGATCCAGCAAGAGATTTACAATATCAGCCAGCTAAATAAATTAATCCTCAATAAGTCTTGAATCGTGGGGATGATCAACATAACCGAAAATTAAATACTAAATTGACTGCTACTTGTGAGATAATCTGTTCCGGTAACAGTCAATTTATCTTACACAATCGGTAATAAGCTGTCACACATTTAAGTTACATAATTAAATGCATTTTAGTTTAAATTATGGTTTTTCAATATACCGATGCACTCGTTACCATAGCAACAATTAATCTTGATAATTTAGTGAGTTTTTATACCAATCTTTTAGGACAAAAACCAACAGCATTACTCCCTAATATTTACGCAGAGTTTCAACTTTCAGGTTTGCGCTTAGGTATTTTTCAACCAAAAAACACACATCAGAACGAATTTGAAACTACAGCCAAAAGTAAGATAAGTTTGTGTTTAGAAGTAAGTAACTTAGAAATTGCGATCGCTCACCTTACCAATTTGGGCTATCCCCCACCCGGAGAGATTTCCGTCGCTTCCCACGGCAGAGAAATTTACGCCTACGATCCTGATGGTAATCGCTTGATATTACATGAGGGGATTGGGGATTAGGGACTGGGGACTGGGAGATGAGGGAGATGAGGGGGGTGAGGGAGATGAGGGAGATGAGGGAGATGAGGGAGATGAGGGAGATGAGGGAGGTGAGGGGGGTGAGGGAGATGAGGGAGATGAGGGAGATGAGGGAGATGAGGGAGATGAGGGGGGTGAGGGAGAGGAATTCCCATTACCCATTACCCATTACCCATTACCCATTACCCATTACCCATTACCCATTACCCATTACCCATTATCAATGCCCAATGCCCAATGCCCCATGCCCAAATAACAAATGACAAAGGACAAATAACCAATGGCTTTAACTCAAAACTATAAATTAAATGTGATCCAATGGTATCCAGGTCACATTGCTAAGGCAGAAAAGAATTTAAAAGAACAGCTAAAACGGGTAGATGTGGTGCTGGAGGTACGAGATGCACGTATTCCCTTGGCGACGCATCACCCGCAAATAGAAGAGTGGGTGGGAAGTAAAACGCGGCTATTAGTACTGAACCGCTTGGATATGATTTCTCCCCAAGTGCGATCGCTTTGGGCAGACTGGTTTAAACGCCAAGGTGAGGTAGCTTTTTTTACTAATGCTCAACAAGGTCAAGGTGTAACAGCCGTGTTAAAAGCGGCACAAGCTGCCGGGATAGAATTGAATAACAGAAGACGCGATCGCGGGATGTTACCTCGTCCTGTGCGGGCTGTAGTAATTGGATTTCCCAACGTTGGTAAATCAGCTTTAATTAATCGGCTTTTAGGAAAACGAGTAGTAGAAAGTGCAGCACGTCCGGGCGTAACTCGTCAACTGCGCTGGGTGCGGATTTCTGATCAATTAGAATTATTAGATGCTCCTGGTGTGATTCCTCTGAAATTAGAAGACCAAGAAGCCGCATTAAAATTAGCTATTTGTGATGATATTGGCGAAGCATCTTATGATAATCAATTAGTAGCAGCAGAATTAGTAAATGTACTTAATTATCTTCAAGATGTAGCTACTAATTTACTACCAGAAAAACCCTTACAAGCCCGCTATGAACTCGATTCTTCACCCCATACAGGCGAAGCTTATTTACACGCTTTAGGAGAACATCGCTATAAAGGTGATGTCGAAAGAGCCGCTAGGCATCTTTTAACAGATTATCGCAAAGGCTTCATGGGTGAAATTCCGTTGGAATTACCACCCAATTAGAGCAATTGTGGGTAATGGGTAATGGGTAATGGGTAATTGGTAATTGGTAATAATAATTTCCCCTTTTCCCCCTTCTCCTTTTCCCCTTCCCCTTTTGCCCTTAACCGACAAGTATTGGGATTCCTTTGACATACTCCCGGGCGTAGAAGCACGGGGCTTTAGACCCATTCTTTTGGTAAAAATACCAGTATCATGTAGCTTGTGTTCAGTGTAAGCCATAAAGCACAAACAGCTGTGCCACAGGTGCCGTACTCTCGCTGCTAAAGCACCCTTGAATTTTTCAAATCAAAAATATCAATAATATCAACATGGTAAAGGTAAAAGAGAAAAGGTTTTTAGCAAATTACCAATTACCAATTACCAATTACCAATTACCAATTCCTATTTCAAATATTTCTCCAACAACAATCCCAATTTTTCTTTTGTCGTTGTTGGTGCTTTATCTAAAGGAGTCAAAATTGCATATTTCAAAGCTGAATGTGCATCACTAATAGGTGGATTTTCGCTCAAACGGCGTACAGTTTCTTGAATTACTTTTTGAGCATTAACTGCATTGCGCTGTAAATTGCCTATTACCATTTCTACTGTGACGCTATCATGATCGGGATGCCAACAATCGTAATCTGTTACCAGTGCTAAAGTTGCATAAGCTATTTCTGCTTCCCGCGCTAATTTTGCTTCTGGTAAATTCGTCATACCAATTACTGTTGCACCCCAACTGCGGTAAAGATTGGATTCCGCTTTTGTAGAGAATGCTGGCCCTTCCATACAGACATAAGTGCCACCACGATGCAGAGTTACATCCGCTAAATTCAAAGATGCGATCGCATCTGCTAATACATTAGCTAAGTTATGACAAACCGGATCGCCAAAGGCAATATGTGCCACAATTCCTTCACCAAAAAATGTTGAAATCCGGTTCTTTGTTCTGTCAATAAATTGGTCGGGAATTACCATATCTAGTGGTTTGGCTTCTGCTTTTAATGAACCCACTGCACTAGCTGAAATTAAGTACTTTACACCTAATTTCTTCATAGCATAGATATTGGCACGAAATGGCAACTCTGATGGCAATAACGTATGATTGCGACCATGACGAGCCAAAAAAGCTACTTTAGTGCCATCTAATGTTCCCAAAATTAAAGCATCAGAAGGTGAGCCAAATGGTGTATCTACTTGCACTTCTTCTATATCTTTGAGTGCATCCATTTTGTAAAGACCACTGCCACCAATAATCCCAATCTGCGCTTCTGCCATGATAATTAACCTATCTTTTCCAAAGCTGCCAAGTTATTTTACCGAAAAGGTAACTCTCATAGCAGTTATACAATTTTGGATTTTAGATTTTGGATTTTGGATTTGGGATTTTGGATTGACTCGACGGTTGAATATGCTGGCGCTCTAGCATTAAGGAATAATTACTCAAAAATATAGTTAATTAAAAATTGGGAATTTTAACCAGGATTAAATCTAAAGTTAAAAAAATCATGTAAACTATGTAAATAAAGTTAACAAATATTTAAATAATACCAAAACCATGCTATTTGCAATTCTCTTTGACTTAGACGGTACTATTGTAAACACTGACCCTATACACTACATAGCTTGGCAACAAAAGCTGGCTGATCATGGCATAGAAATTGACGAGGCTTTTTACCAATCCAGAATTAGCGGACGACTCAACCCAGAAATTGTGAAAGACATTTTGCCACAATTATCAGACGCAGAAGGGCTAAAATTTGCTGATGAAAAAGAAGCACTTTTTCGGGAACTTGCACCTAATTTAAAGCCTCTAAATGGATTTGCTGAATTACTAGCATGGACAGATGCACATAAATTAAAGCGCGCTTTGGTAACAAATGCGCCTAGAGCAAATGCTGAATTTATGCTAGAAGTTTTAGGCATTAAAGAAGCTTTTGAAATTGTTGTTTTAGCAGAAGATTGCACAGCAGGTAAACCCGATCCTACACCTTACCAAGTTGCTCTGAGTCAATTGGGGATTAAGGCAGATCAAGCGATCGCACTAGAAGATTCACCCTCAGGAATTCGTTCTGCTGTCGCTGCTGGTATTCGCACCCTTGGTATTGCTTCTACCCACGACCCCAAAATCTTGCTAGAAGTTGGTGCTTTTATTGC
The DNA here is from genome assembly GCF_025677855.1 of Tolypothrix sp. PCC 7601. Lineage (NCBI taxonomy): Bacteria > Bacillati > Cyanobacteriota > Cyanophyceae > Nostocales > Tolypothrichaceae > Tolypothrix > Tolypothrix sp. PCC 7601. Next base: position 3,298,196 of record NZ_CP064879.1, on the reverse strand, counting down.
AATACCAGATTTTACCAGCTTACAACTGTGGACATTGCTTAATTCCATGACCGAAGGAGATTTAAGCGAAATATCATCAAATTTTTAATCTCAAAAAACTGGGGAAGTGAAACAGTAATTTACTCTCCCTTCCCCCATTACCAATTACCCAATTCCTATTTTTTAATTTTGCGATCGCGAGATATCGACCTGGCTTTAACTATTAACCCCAACCCCATCAACGAAGCTAACAAAGTTGTAGGTTCTGGTACATCACTTGGATTCGGTGCGTCTGGTGTGGGTGCTTCTGATTGTGAAACTGCTATGTCTTGTAAAACGCTATTTCCACTCACAGTTGGTAGACTGATGTAACTAGAGCTAGTTGCTTTTCCACCACCCATAATTTGTGGTAATCCTAGCCCTGCAATTACAGAACCTAATAAAATTTCTCCTGTACCGCCACCTCCTCCACCTTTGCCGTCAGGTATGATGGGCGGTATGATAGCTTTTTTATCGTCCTTCCTCACAGCCCATTCTTCTACTCCACCTTCCGCATTAGTGAATTGAGAGAATAGGTAAACATATTTCTGGGCTTCTTGTTCTTTAGCTTTTGATGAAAATAAACTGTCTTTTATATATACGAAATAATCATAGCTAGTATTGTCGGAGTTGATATCTTGAAGCAGCACCGAATTTTGTTCAATATCAAAAATTTTGGTGGCATTACCATCAAAAGTAGGATAATTAGCTAAATCAGGATTATTTCCTAGAAAAATTTCTAACTTTTCCAATACAATTTTTGATAAATCTTGACTGTTATTGGTAATAACTGGCTCGTTAATTCTTAAAATAAACTCACGATAATCTGTACCACCGATATTAACTATTGGTACATCGCTTAATTTTAATGAGTGAGAAACTTTCTCTGTATTCAGAGACTTACCTAAAAGTGCATCTGTGTTGTAACCTTGCTGGCTTGAACTACCCGCAGAAGGTTCAATCCGCAAAAATATATCGACTTCGTCTTTATCTGTCACAGTGTCATTGCTAATCTTCTGGACGCAAGCATCCTTACCTTTGATACAGGTGGAAGGACTGGGATTAATAGCGCTGATCTGTGTAGCAGAAGCTTCCTCAGCCACGATACTGATGAGGAAAAGCATCTCAAAGATTGCAATCAAGCCAAATCTTCTGAGAATTGTCCAAGCCTTAGGCAAAAATATTTTTTTTGTGTTGTGTAAAGATAAATGGTCGTTTAAATACGTAGACATAGCAATTCTGGCATTTTAAATTTAGGTATAATTTTTACTAAAGTTAAAGAGTTTATTCAGTAATAATGACCAAACTAATCCAAAGATTAGCAGTATTGAAAGCCAAAATTATTAATTTTATACAATCTTTATATTAATTACTGAGAATGAGAAAATTTATTAAAGTATAATTTCAGACTTTTGATAAGTACTTATAGCTAGAAGAATTGTGAAGAGAGCGATCGCTTCCCTACAGAAATTTTGCAACCCAGAGAATAGGCGGTTCTACAGCATCTTCAAACGTCGGAACCTCTGAGTTGGAGAGACGCGATTAATCGCGTCTGTACAAGAGTAAAAATCCCATTTAGGCTTTCATGCAACGCTTGTGCAATGTTTTCATGGGGACTGTTTCCCCTGCTTGCCAAAGCGAATGATTATTTTTTATTTAGAAGTCCCGAATCGTGCTGCTCATCCTACTGATATAGATGTTTAAGGCTTGTAAATTAACAATAGTAGTAGGAATTACATTTAGATTTATCATCAATAAACATCATCAAAAGGAAAATTAAATTAATGCACAGGCGGCTTATATCAATTTTTAGCCATCGTACTTTTATTGTCTTTATCAGTATGATGTTGTTGTCTGAATCTATAGGTATGACAGCAAGGGCAATAAATTTAGAAATAGCGCAAAAACCTACCACTAACAGCCAAAATCTTAGCCCTGCTCAACAAAGAGCCTACGCGCAAGCAAAGCAGCTATTACAAACAGCAAACCAACTGTTACAACAGGGAACTCCAGCCTCTCGTCAGCAGGCTCTAGCTAAATATTTAGAAGCACTAAAAATTTGGCGAGAAATTGGCGATAGCTCTCAGGAAGCTACTACACTTTTAAGCATTGGGACTCTTTATTATTTCCAAGGCGACAACTCCAAAGCTTTGGAATATTTCAACCAAGGTTTATCTATTAGACGGCAACTCAAAGACCGACTGGGGGAAGCTGTCATGCTTCAGTCCATTGCTGGCGCATATTACAACTTAGAAGAAAAGCTCAAAGCATTAGAATATTACAACCAAGCTTTATCTATATTTCAAGCTGAAAAACAATCCTATTTTGCAGCTGGTGTATTAATTGGGATTGGCAGAATTTATTTTACTTCTGGTGAAACCCAAAAGGCATTAGATTTTTACAATCAAGCTTTAAATTTGCAACGTGCTAGTCAGGATTTAGATGGACAAGTTAACACTTTGGAAACAATTGGTCGAGCTTATAGCCAATTAGGTGAACCACAAAAAGCTTTAACAGCTTTAAATCAAGCCTTAGAAATTCAGCGAACTAGAAAGAATATTGCCGGGCAAGTTGATACTCTCACGAACATAGCGACTCTCTACAGTTCACTGGGAGATAATCAAAGAGCCAGGGAAACGTTAAACCAAATACTAGAACTGCAAAAACAGTTATCACAACCAGACCCTAACAGGCAAGCAATCACTTATATGGGTATAGGTGTCACCTATGTGGTTGCTAACGATTATCAAAAGGCACTGGAATATTATAATCAAGCGCGATCGCTCTTTCAAAAGTCTGGTAGTGCCAGTGCTGAAGCCGAAGTTCTTATCCAAATCAGCTTTGTCTACGATGAATTAGGACAACAGCAAAAAGCCTTGAGTGCTTTGAACCAAGCGCTAACTCTCCAACGCGCCCAAAAAAATCGCTCTCGGGAAGCCTTTACCCTCGGCAATATCGGTGATATTTACGCATCCTTTGGCAATTATCAGCAAGCTTTAGACTTTTACAACCAAGCGCTAGCTCTCCAGCGTCAAAGCAAAGAATTTTCAGGAGAAGCAGCTACACTAACATCACTCGCCCAACTATATGAGTTCTTGGGAGATTATCAGTTAAGTGTTGATACATATAACCAAGCGCTAGATAAATTCCGTAAAATTGGCGATCGCTCTCAGGAAGCTAAAATCCTCGATCATATTGGTAATGTTTACCGCTCGGCATCAAAGCCAGAAAAAGCTTTAGATTATTACAATCAAGCTTTGCAGTTGTGGCGCAAACAGGGGGCGCTATTTCAAGAATTTGCGACGCTGACAGGTTTGATTCGAGCTTATGAGTCACTGAAAGATTACCCCAAAGCTCTAGATACTGCCAACCAAGCACTAACCTTGGCAAAAAAACAGCAAAGTACTTTCAGCGAAGCTTCTGCCCTTGGTTTATTGGGTAGGGTGTACTTAGCAGCAGGAGATTATCAAAAATCTCTAGATTTCTCCCAGCAAGCGAACTCTAAATTTCGGGCATTAGGTTTACTTAGCGGTGAAGCTAACACTCTCCGTAATCTTGGCAAAGTCTACAATGCCTTAAAGCAGTACCAGCAAGCAATAGAAAATTACAATCAAGAACTGACGCTATTGCGACAATTAGGTGATCGCACTGCTGAAGCTGAGACTTTATATAATATGGCCGTGAGTGAGCGCGATCGCAATAACCTAGAAGCTGCTCGCAACCAAATCGAATCAACCATTAAAATCGTCGAAGATATCCGCACCAGAGTTACCAGCCAAGACTTGCGGACTTCTTACTTTGCTTCAGTGCAGAAATATTACGAGTTTTACGTTGACTTGTTAATGCGATCGCACAAACAACAACCATCCAAAGGTGACGATGCCTTAGCCTTACAAGCCAGCGAACGCGCCCGCGCCCGGAGTCTTTTAGATTTACTAGCAGAAGCTAATGCAGATATTCGCGAAGGTATAGATCCTAAACTATTAGAAAGTGAACGGAGCTTACAAAAACAGCTTGATGCTCAAGAAAAACTCTCGCTGAAATTATCTAGTAGTGGCAACAAAACCGAAATCCAAAAGCTAGAACAGCAAACACAAGCACTGCTAGAACAGTATCGACAACTGCAAGCCAAAATTAGAGCCACTAGTCCCCGCTATGCGGCTTTAACGCAACCGCAAACACTCTCACTCAAACAGATTCAGCAACAAATATTAGATGACAACACCCTACTCTTAGAGTACGCTCTAGGCGAAGAACGTAGTTATCTTTGGGCTGTCAGCAAAAACAGCATTACTAGCTACGAACTACCCAAACGCGCCGAAATTGCCGCCGCAGTCCAAGAATTTCGCAAGGTTTTAATTTCACCAATTCAAAGGACTAGCCCAGCCGCAGCCGCTACTCCCTTAACACAAATGATACTCGCACCCGTCGCCCAGCAATTAGGACAGCGTCGCTTAGTTATAGTCGCTGATGGGGCTTTGCAATATATTCCGTTTGCAGCTCTGAATACACCTAGCGCCAAAACTAACAGTTATGAACCATTAGCAGTCAACCATGAAATAATTACTTTACCTTCAGCCTCAACGCTGGGTGTACTTAGACAAGAAACTACTGGACGAAAACCTGCCCCCAAAGCATTAGCTGTAATTGCTGACCCCATTTTCTCCCTCAATGATGAGCGGGTTAAGGTTAAACCTCCCACTCAAGCAAACAGCAATCAGAACCTAGACTTACAACAGCTATCCAGATCTGCTAGAGAAGCAAGTATTGCCTTTGATCGGTTACCTTTTACCCGTCAAGAAGCTGATACTATTCTCTCTTTAGTCCCTGCAAAAGAACGCAAGCAAGCCTATGACTTTGCCGCTAACCGTTCAGTAGCTACCAATGCTCAGTTGAGTCAATACCGAATCATACATTTTGCTACTCATGGCATCCTCAACAGCCAAAACCCAGAATTATCAGGAGTTGTACTGTCGTTATTTGATGAAACTGGCAAACCTCAAAACGGCTTTTTGCGCCTACATGATATTTTCAACCTGAAACTACCAGCAGAATTAGTAGTACTGAGTGCTTGTGAAACTGGTTTGGGTGAAGAAGTCAAGGGAGAAGGATTAATAGGCTTGACAAGAGGATTTATGTACGCAGGTAGTCCGAGAGTTTTGGTAAGTCTGTGGGGTGTAGACGATCGCGGAACTTCGGAATTAATGAAAAAGTTTTATAGCAAAATGTTGCAACAGGGCTTAAAACCTGCTGCGGCATTACGGGCGGCACAAGTAGAAATGTGGCGCAATCCCGACTACAGCGCACCTTATTTCTGGGCACCTTTCACTCTCCAAGGCGAGTGGCGCTAACCTAACATCATTGTTTTGGGACTATCTAGAAAATTGCAAGGGTTTCAAAACTGATACCAATTCAAATAATGTTTGCGACAGATAAATTCTTTGTAGGGGCACGGCACCTGTAAGATATTTGATATGCCAAAAGATTGTGGATGCCGTGCCCCTACACATCTGTCTTCTTTCAAAACGGTATAAGTTTGCAATCAATACTTGTCATTAACCCAATATTTGCTCTCATATCCGCAACAACTTTTCTCACAAAGGATTGCACTTTAGTTTCGTTGATCATGCTTCATCTTCTAAAATTTTCAATTGTTAAATTTGAGTTACTTTTGTTAACCGCTTGCTCAACGGTGAAACTAATTTCTTGACCATAGGAAACTTCAAGGGTGTGACCATCAGGATCTCGGAAAAAAGCCCAGTAACCAACGGGAAAGCCCCAATCATGGGGGCCATCGATTAACAAACCTTCTAAGCGCGCTTCATTGCAAAGACGATCTACTTCCTCACGAGTTTGACAAGCTACCCCGAGATGAGATGAAGGTGCAAGTGTACTTTTTAATTCAGCCACTTGAATTAAGACAATCACAAATGGTCGAGTTAAATCACTAATCCAAGCAACGTCTACGTGCTTCGTTTTATCAGTACGACGATGCACTACTTGCATTGCCGCATACTTGGCATAAAACGCTATGCTTTGATCGATGTTGCTTACCCCAAGAGCAATGTGAGTAAAACCTAGATCCGACATCAGCTTTCACCTTTTGAGAAATCAACAATATCTTTCACATTAAGATATTGCCGATAAGCAAAAGCTGCGGATAGCGTAGCATCGCGTAATTCTGCTACAGGTACATCTATTAAGTAAGTTGGCGAAATTAAAGATAACTGGCTGAGGCTGTCATTGGTCATTGGTCATTGGTCATTGGTCATTTTTATCGACTTACATACTTGACAACAATCATCTCACTTTTAACTCAAGACTAATCACCGCTTTACTGAGTCAAGTTGATAGCAAAGTGAAAAGCTCTAATTTCTAAACGCTGCTGGAAGTAAAAACGATGAGCGGCGAAACGCTGAACGCCAGAGTCGAGATGTAATTGTTCGCAAGCATGAGATTTAGCATAGTCTAAGAGCCAATTTAATAGATGACTACCATAGCCTTGAGAGCGATCGCCTTCTTGAGTAACTAAATCATCAACATAGAGAAACTTACCCCAAGATAAGCTTTCAGATATTCTAAATCCTGCTACTGCTCTGACTGTCCCTTCATCTTCCAGATAAGCAAGACGATAGCCTTGCTGTTGTTGTCTTCTAATGCGAGTTACAAAATCACTAGCGATGAGATGGGGACGAAGTGCTTGCATGATAGCAAAACAGCGCTCAATTTCTGCATCAGACTGGGCTAGGGCAATATCAATCATTTAAGCTGGGGGAAGTTCACAATTGTGAGTTTCTGACAATGTTAAAGGTAATTGTAATCCTGATGCGATCGCAATTTCTGGCGGTTCCTCAATAAATAATTCGTAATTCGTAATTCTTAATACGCTATGGGGACGTGCAAAGCGAAAGTCTGCTGAGAATTGCTATTTGTTATTAATCCTCATCCAGACTTTAATAACTCACTTTTAGAGACAATTTAGAAAGTAGGGTGTGTTACGGCTATGAAAGTATTTGGAACACAGAAACAATGAAATTTAGCCGTAACGCACCGCCGAGTGGATGGTGCGTTAGGCGCTAGGGTAGTTATTTCGTGACAAATCATCTTGGAAATCAGCGCCTAACACACCCTACAGTAAATAAATATTTTCTTAATCTCTACATAATTGCTAGTTAATGTTTCTGAACAATATCGAAAAAGCACTACTAAAGTTAGGGTTCTTTAGCTATTGCTAACTAAAGTTTCCGATCAATCTTGAAACTGCACCAGTAAAGATAAAGGTTTTAAGCTGCTAACTTAAGCTTCTTGTTAAGTTAAAGGCAAAGAGTTAAGCAAACATCAATGACTAATGATCAATACCAAAAAATACTCCTGAAGAGTAAATCTACAATTTAAATGCGTAACAGCTTAACATTAGATTCGGCGCGTTTACTTTTCGGGATTCTCAAAATGTCAAAACAGCTAGGTCAAAAAATAGCACCAGTACCCATGTCAGCAGATATTGGGGTAGTTGATTTAATTGATAATTACTTCACTGCTTACAACTCGGCGCGGTTGCGGGAAATTTGCCAATTGCTGAGTCGTGATGTGCTAACTGATGGTGTAACAGTAGGTGTGAGCCTTTCTGGTGCAATGACACCAGCCGGCTTCGGTGTTTCTGTTCTTGCACCTTTGATTCGTAACGGCTTTATTGACTGGATGATTAGTACTGGTGCAAATCTTTATCATGATATGCACTATGGCTTAGGTTTTGAACTCTTCGCTGGTAATCCATTTTTGGATGATGTGAAGCTACGCCAGGAAGGAACTATCCGCATTTATGACATTATTTTCGGTTACGATGTCCTATTGGAAACCGATGCGTTTATCCGCAAGATTCTGCAAGCTGAACCTTTCCAAAAGCGCATGGGAACTGCTGAGTTTCATCATTTACTAGGAAAGTATGTTTGGGAAATCGAAAAGCAACTGGGCGTAAAAAATTCCTGCTTGCTAGCTACAGCCTATGAGTATGGCGTACCCATTTATACTTCTTCCCCTGGCGATAGTTCAATTGGGATGAACGTTGCAGCTTTAGCTTTGGAAGGTTCGCAGTTAATATTAGATCCCTCAATTGATGTGAACGAAACAGCTGCGATCGCCTACAATGCACGTGAAGCTGAAGGTAAAAGTGCGGCAGTAATTATTGGTGGTGGTAGTCCTAAGAATTTCTTGCTACAAACCCAACCGCAACTGCACGAAGTACTAGGCTTAGAAGAACGGGGACATGATTACTTTGTGCAGTTTACTGATGCACGTCCTGATACAGGCGGTTTATCTGGGGCGACACCTTCGGAAGCTGTAAGTTGGGGTAAGATTGACCCGGAAGAGTTACCCAGCACCATTGTTTGTTACACCGACAGCACGATCGCTTTACCATTGGTAACAGCATATGTTCTTAAACAATGTCAGCCTCGCCCAGTGAAGCGGCTGTATGACAAGCGTGATGCTATTGTGGAAACACTGCGACAAGATTATCTTGCAGCTAAATCACAACCATCAGATCAAATCCCTGCGGCTGTTGCAAAAGATGCATCTCAGCAAGCAGCAACTTATCCTTGCGGCAGATTGATTCCTAATACTCCTTAGAACTAGTGGGATGCGTTAATAACGCATCCTACATTAACAATGTAAGCCGATACATTGGCATTAGCACCCGATACATTAACAATGTAAGCCGATGCATTGCCATTAGCACCCAATACATTAACGATGTAAGCCGATGCATTAGCATTGTCATGCCCTACATTAACAATGTAAACCGATACATTGGCATTGTCATACCCTACATTAACGATGTAAACCGATGTGATCGCACTTGCACTTTATACTCATAAATTACCAATTGTGATTGTTACAACAAAAACCCTGTTTTTGTCTCGCGCCATAAGGTAGATGAAACCGCAGTGCGATCGCAGGTAAAACATAAAGACTGTTACTAAAGTTATTTTTACGAATTAATCAATGTAAAAATGACAAACCCCAATTACCAATGCCCAATGCCCCATGCCCCATACCTAATAACAAATAGGAGATATTATGAAAACAAGAAAACTTGGTCAACAAGGATTGGAAGTTTCCCAACTGGGATTAGGTTGTATGGGAATGTCGGAGTTTTATAGTGGACGAGATGAGCAAGAAGCGATCGCTACTATTCACCGCGCTTTAGAATTGGGTCTGAATTTCTTAGATACTGCAGATATGTATGGCCCGTTTACTAATGAAAAGTTAGTAGGCAGAGCGATTAAAGACCGTCGAGACAGTGTAATCTTAGCAACTAAGTTTGGTAACGTTCGCACGGAAGATGGTGGCTGGAAGGGTGTCTGTGGTACACCAGAATACGTGCATGAAGCTTGTAACGCTTCGCTGCAACGCTTGGGAGTTGATGTCATCGACCTTTATTATCAACATCGGGTAGATCCCAATGTTCCCATTGAAGATACTGTAGGCGCGATGGCGGAGTTAGTACAGCAAGGTAAAGTCCGCTATTTAGGGCTTTCGGAAGCTGCGCCTAGCACAATTCGCCGGGCAAATGCAGTGCATCCAATTAGCGCCTTGCAAACAGAATATTCTCTGTGGAGTCGCGATCCCGAAGATGAAATTTTACCCACAGTGCGGGAATTAGGAATCGGTTTTGTTCCCTACAGTCCATTAGGGCGTGGTTTTTTATCAGGTGCGATCGCAAGTCCAGATGATCTCGCTGCTGATGATTACCGCCGCAATTCTCCCCGCTTCCAAGGTGAGAATTTCCACAAAAACCTAGAATTAGTAGAGAAAGTTAAAACAATTGCCAATACTAAAGGCGTAACTCCTAGCCAGCTGGCTTTAGCTTGGCTATTAGCACAAGGAGAAGATATCGTTCCCATTCCTGGCACAAAACGCCGTACTTATCTAGAAGAAAATATTGCTGCTACCGAAATTAACTTAACTTCCGAAGATTTAAGCCAAATCGAAGCCGTTGCGCCCAAAGGAACAGCCGCAGGCGATCGCTATTCTGACATGAGTACAGTTAACCGCTAAGGGACTTCCAAATAAAAAAATATCCCATTATTTTTTGTGGGGTGGACATCTTGTCCGCCCAGTTTATGTGGCAGGCAAGATGCCCGCCCCACAAGATGGAATAATTTATTTCTTGGAAATCCCTAATAGCAATTGCCTACACTCGTATATGTAATGGGAAAAAGGGGAAAGGTGAAAGGGGAAGGGGAAAATACAAAACCTTTTCCCCTTAGCCTTTTCCCAAATTCTGCAAGAAGTCTATGTAATGGGAAAAAGGTGAAAGGTGAAAGGGGAAGGGAAAATACAAAAACCTTTCCCCCTTACCCCTTACCCTTTCCCCCTTACCTATTGTTAAACCTGACTTTCTACAGGCTGCTGAACAGGAGTGATTGCAGCCATCTTTCTACCGTAGCTAATAGCAATCAAAGCTGTAACATTCATAAACAGACTGTAAATCGCTGCTGGTATTGCCATATCAGGATTATTGAGTAACCCAGCAGTAATTGCGATCGCTAACGTGCCATTTTGGATGCCAACTTCAATGACAATGCAGATTTGCTGTGGCAGATTGAGGTTAAATAGCTTGCCAATATAAAATCCTGCCAACATTGAGATCACATTTAACAGCGCTACACCAACTCCCACTTGCACAATAAAGCTAGGTAGACGATTCCACTCCCGAATAATCAGCAGCAGAATAATTAACGCTAAGAAAGAAACTGCTAGACGATTAGTTACTTTTTCTAGACGACGAGCCACTTCTGGAAATAGCTGCCGCACTCCCATTCCCAACCCTATAGGTAGCAGCGTCATCAGAAAAATTTGTAGTATGGTAGCACCAATGGGTAAAGCGATCGCAGCTGTCTCTCCCATGAAGTGCTGGTATGCTAGGTTTCCTACTACTGGAATTGTAAATACTGTAATCACACTGCTAAAAGCTGTGAGAGTCACTGAAAGGGCAACATCACCCTTAGCCAAGAATGTGATGACATTTGAGGATACCCCACCTGGACATAATGCCACGATCATTAACCCCATTGCGATCGTAGGTTGCATGGGTACAACTTTAGTAATGATGAAAGCAATAATTGGTAAAAAAACTAACTGACTAATCAAGCCAATAGCGACAGCTTTAGGATACTTCTTTATACGTTGGAAATCTTCTGGAATCAGAGATAAACCCATTCCTAGCATAATGATAGCCAGGGCAATAGGTAAAACAACGGCCGTCAAAAAGCTGGCTTCCATAATCAATTTTGTATTTATTTGACAAAATTGATGATATCAGAATGTTTACCTAGCAATTACACACTAATAATAGGTTATTTGAATACTGATGAAAGTAAGCTAGGTCTAGCTTGTTTTTAATTAGACTCTATACTCTTACCATTCAGCATCTTTAGCACTTCCTGAATAATTTCGGACTGCTGTTGAGCATCTTCTGATTGTTGTTCTAATCTTTTTGCTGCTAAAGATAAATTGCGATCGCATTGCTGGGCATTGCCCCATATAATGCATCATCAGGGCGCTGCACAATAGCTACACCATCCCGCATTTTTACCGCCATTAATCCTGCTGTTCCATCATCAAGTAAACCCGTTAGTACATAAAAGCTATATACGGCGCGTGTTGTACAAAAATCTTCGCCCTCATCCCCTAACCCCTTCTCCCCGAGGAGAAGGGGAACTAAATCTCTTGCTCCCTTCTCCCTGTGGGAGAGGGGCTGGGGGTGAGGGCGAAACCTTTGCACAAAGCGGGTTTCACGTTAAGTTGACACCAATGGGCAATGCCTTGCCCTTAGAATTCTCTGTACCTCACCAACTTGCAATCTGCTGTAAAAATTTGAAACCTGATTGCAAAAGATAAATTTACACAAGCCATAGCTAGCATAATTCTCAATCCGTCTTCTCCCAAAGGGAGAGGCTACGCCAAGGAAAGTTTGCTCAAGTCGGGGAACCCGCCCACGCAACGCCAGTTGCTTCAAGCCGGGGAACCCGTCCAACGCACTGGCTCAACTTTCCGCAAAATCCAAAATCTAAAATCCAAAATTAAATTATCCCTTCACACACAAAACTTGTTTGAGTGTCGCTACAACTTCCACCAAATCAGCTTGATTTGCCATTACTTGCTCAATTGGTTTGTAAGCACCAGGAATTTCATCTAATACGCCTTCATCTTTACGGCATTCTATACCCTTAGTTTGCTCAATTAAATCATCAAGAGTATAGGCATTCTTTGCCTTATTTCTCGACATTAAACGTCCGGCACCGTGAGAGCAAGAACAGAAGCTATGAGTATTACCTTTACCTTTAACAATGAAAGATTTAGCTCCCATTGAACCAGGAATTATGCCATAATCTTCAGTTTGCGCGCGGACTGCACCTTTACGAGTGACATAAACATCTTCGCCAAAATGTACTTCTTTTTCGGCGTAATTATGATGGCAATTTACTACTAATAAAGGTTTAGTTACTTTACCACCAGCAAGATGTTTTTCAATAATCCGTTTAAATCGCGCCATCATTACATCACGATTGAAACGCGCATATTCCTGCGCCCATTGTAAATCGTTCCAGTAAGCTTCAAATTCTGGAGTGCCAGCTACAAAATGCGCTAAATCTGGATCGGGTAAATTATTATTTGCCAGCTTCGCTAATTCTTTCGCTGTATTAATATGGCACTGCGCCAAATTATTGCCAATATTGCGCGAACCAGAATGTAGCATCAACCAAACGTAATTCTCTGTATCGAGGCAAACCTCAATAAAATGGTTCAATTTGTTACTGATTGCTTGCTTTGCTTATTTAGTCTCCACAGTCTTAGTTCAATACTATTTCGACTTCTGCCTAGCACTTTCATTGAAGACTCAATTGGATGATTAGTAATGTACTTATCTTCTTCAGGTGTCCAAAATTTTCTATTTGTGACACACCTCATATTAGCAGGACGGCTCCAATTTAACACTTCATTAGCCTTGATGAGTTTTCTAGATAAAGCTAGACAACCATCATAGTACAAATGCTTTGCTAGTTTTTGAGCATCTTCTTTGTACACTACTATGTTGTAAATGCTATCTCTCGTATTTCTGTTAGAAGTCTTTACTTTGCCTGTAATTTGGCTAATTAATTCTATATACTCAACAACAATATGTGAGCTAGAAGTAACGAAAGATAGAAAAGGAAAGCCTTTGCAAGTTAGCCCTAGCGATCCATCTCCGTCTATTAGACCTCTAAAGTAATCTACTTTTGAGAAACTACAACTAGGAGTTTTGATTAACTCCGATTTACATCCATTTGGTAAACCCCATAATTCAAGATAATCTCGAAATCGTTTATCATAAACTCTCCAAATAACTGATGTATGATTATTACTAAAATTAGTTTTTCGTACACGCTCAGTAATTGAAGAATTGAACGGTAAGAGGCTCTTGAATGCCCACAGTATATGTTCATCTTTCTTGTTGACCTCTATACTTAGACGACCTCGATCGCGAGTGTTATTGTACAGATGTCCATCAGTTTGGATGAAGGCAAATAAGTAAGCGTAATAGGGATTGTCAAGATTGATATCAGTGGGTTTCATTAAACCACAATATCATAGATGAAAGTTGCAATCGATCAAGGCATTTCTGCTTGATTCTATACCTTCCTATTCGGTATAGTTCGGAGCACACCTTCATCCTAAATTATTTAGGATGCTCAAGTCCCTCTGCTCTCTACGGGGCGTTTTACCGCTTCCCTCGGTATTAGCAATCTCAGCCTTCACCGATTTGGACGAGTTTTGATTACTGCATTACTACAGTAAGGGGCAATGTTTTACCCCCTCCCAGAGAACCCATTTGTTTCATTGCTTTACTTTCCAGATTTTGCACACCACGATGCAAATCTTTAAAATCACTCCAGCGTTGCCAATTAGTTACAGATTTTTCAACTTCTTTATTTTCGTTGAATCCAGTAGGAATTGCCGCTTCAAGCTCTAGGCGAATTTTCTTGAGTTTACCTTCAAGTTTTTCAGCAGTAAATGGCATTTTCATCGCCGCCATCCCGCAACCAATATCTACACCAACAGCAGCAGGTATAATTGCTTCTTTTGTAGCAAGTACAGAACCTACTAAAGCACCTTTACCTAAATGCACATCTGGCATCAAAGCTACGTGTTTAAATACAAATGGCAGCGATGCTACATTCTTAGCCATTTTGGTTTCTTCATTACCCAAAGCGTGATTCGCCCAAGATAATACTGGTGTTGGTGCAGAAATCTCTAATTTTTCGTAGGGCATAATTTGATTAATTTCTAGTTTTTGAGTGTAATTTGAAATTTAAGGTAAAACTACGTATTTTTGTCAGCATTCATCGTGTAAATTTACATATAATATGGTTTTTGCTTAACTTCCACACAATGAGGAAGCTTAACCAGTTGTGGGAAGCTTGAATCAGCTACACTACAAATGTAGTATTTGTATTCTGAAAATGTCAACTCCAGCATCAAAGCTGTCCTGAATCAGGAATTACGATCTGCGTTAGTATTCGCGTAGTACCTTGTAGATCAGCCGAAGGCATCGCTTCCCAATAACGGCAGATTTCTGAGAAATATATTAAAATTTGTAAATAATAGCACTGTGGTTTCCATCACCTATCTACGATTTGGCGCAATTCTATGGCGGTTCCTCAACATAAAATCTGGGAACGTTTGATATCCCCTGTAGTCAGCTTTTTAATTGATGAAGAGGGATTAGAGCGGTATGCTTTGAGTATTGACTGGAAAAAACAGAGCGATCGCTTCCATAGAGATGATGTAATCTTACCCTCTTACTACAGTAGCTATAAATTTCGCAGCATTGAGGGTGGCTATCTCAACCCCAAGGTAGTAGTTTCCTACGATCCAATTCTCCAATATTTGCTGCCACCAAATGAAACCCTTGTGCGCCAAGCTGTAATTGATACAATTCAAGTCCAGCCACGACGCATACTAGATTTGGGTTGTGGTACAGGTTCAACCACCTTGATGTTAAAACAGGCTTTCCCCCAAGCCCAAGTCATCGGCTTAGATTTATCTGCTTATATGTTGGTAATGGCAGAACATAAAGCCACAAGTGCTGGTTTAGACATACTGTGGCGACATGGTAATGCTGAAAAAACCGCCTTTCCTGATGCTTCTTTTGACTTAGTAACAGCTTCTTTATTATTTCGCGAAATCCCCACAACCGTATCCCAAAACATTTTGCGCGAATGTTTCCGATTGCTGGTAGTTGGGGGACAAGTATTAATTTTAGATAGTAATCAAAAGGCCCTGCGTCAGCTAGAATGGCTCAAAGAAGTGTTTGAGGAGCCTTATCTGCGGGACTATGCTGCTTTCAATCTCCATGAGAGCATGAATCAAGCAGGATTTTTGGCTTTATCAAGCAAAGATGTTTGGTGGATGCATCAAGTAACTAGTGGCGTAAAACCCATATCCAAAGTTGATGTAACTAAATACAATACAGTTAAACAGTCCGTATCAAAATCAACAGATGGCAAAATCGATAATAATGATTTAGAGGATCTTGGCTCCCCAGTTTTTGGCATAAAGGCATGAGTTTAAAGGCGATTTTATTTGATTTTAATGGTGTCATCATTAAAGATGAGCAAATCCACCTGCGCTTGATCGATGAGATTCTGATTCAAGAAAATCTCCAACCGCAACGGGACAGCGAACGTCAAGCTTCTTTAGGACGCAGTGACCGCGCCTGTTTTCAAGAACTATTGTACAATCGCGGTCGTGTCCTCAGCGAAGAATATTTAACTCAGTTACTCCAGCAAAAGGCGCAGATGTATGTCCAAGAACTAGATCAGCTGGAAAAACTGCCTTTATACTCAGGTGTAGACGACTTGATATTTCAAGCGCGCTCCCATAATCTCAAACTAGGGCTAGTTAGTGGTGCAATTCGCCAAGAAATAGATATAGTACTGCAACGCGCACAATTAACTGAATATTTTCCCGTCATAGTTGCGGGAGACGATATCACTACCAGTAAACCAGAACCGGATGGTTATTTGTTGGCAGTAACACGTCTCAACCAAAAATACCCCGACTTGAATCTACAAACAACAGAATGTTTAGTAATAGAAGATACCCCAGCTGGTATCCAAGCCGCAAAAAGAGCGCAAATGCAGGTAGTTGGCGTAGCTAATACTTACCCCTTCCATATGCTTCAGCGCTGTTGTAACTGGACTGTGGATTATTTGACAGATTTGGAACTAGAACGAGTGCAGGAAGTGTTTTCCCAGAAAGAGTTACAACCAACCGCAGATAAATGGTAAGATAGAAAATAGTGAATATGCATAATTTGAAGATTATTCCTCAAATTTCGCTATCTACAATCTTAGATAAGGGGAATTAGCTCAGTTGGTAGAGCGCTGCGATCGCACCGCAGAGGTCAGGGATTCGAGTTCCCTATTCTCCATTAACCTCAAATTTATACAGGATAAGGATTTCAAGTCTTTTGAACCAGGAATTCTAGATACCTGTATTGTCAATAATTATAGCTGAAAATGTGGCAAATCTGGATAATCCTAGATAATTACTAGATAAAGATTATCTAGAATCGGGGCAAATATGCCACGCAAATCCAGCAAAGAATTAGTCAAGGTTCAGTCTAGCAACGGTAGGTTGAGACTGTATTGGTTATACGAAGGAAAAGCTTACTATCTATACTTAGGGCTACCAGATGGAGTTACAGCTCGTAACGTAGCTACCAGCAAAGCAGCTACTATCGCTAATGATATTATCAGCAACAACTTCGACCGCACTCTCAACAAGTACAAACCAGATGATCAAAGAACTGACCGTTTAAATGCGTCAGAGTTAATGGAACGATTTACCGACAGCAAACGTAGTTCTTTAGATACCCAAACACTGACTAAGTACAAAATCATTGCCGATCACCTAAGCGAAGTTTTCAAAAATAAGCTTGCACACGACATTAACGAAACACATGCTGAGAAGTTTAAGCAATTTCTTTTGGAACGACAAAAGCCGATTACAGTTCGCGATCGCTTATCAGTCTTAAAGTCATGTTGGAATTGGGCTATCAAACAGAAGATGCTTCCTGAAAGCAATACCAACCCTTGGGCTGAAGTCCTTTTGGGATTAAAGGTACCCCAAAAGGCTCGCCCAAAACCTTTTACTAAACAAGAATGTCTGGCAATTCTTGAAGGTTTTCGCAATCACCCACACTATTGCCACTATGCAGACTACGTGGAGTTCATGTTTTTGACTGGCTGTAGACCTGGAGAAGCAATCGGGCTACAGTGGAAGCACCTTTGGGACGATTGCTCTGTAATGTGGATCGGAGAATCCTTTGTCAGAGGAACACGTAAGGATACAAAAAATGAGAAGGCCAGATATGTCAAACTTTCTCAACGTGTACAGGAGATTTTGCTGAATCGGCGTGGATCGCAATGGGAAGACGAAGCTTTAGTTTTCCCAGCACCGAAAGGTGGCCCAATGAACGATAATAATTTTTGCAAACGAGTATGGAAAGCAATATTGCAATCAGTAAAAGTTCCATATCGAAAACCCTACACAACTCGTTCTACATTAATTTCCCATTGGCTTCAAAATGGTGAAAATCCTGTGGTGATTGCTCAGTCCACAGGGCACGATGTTAAAGTGCTCCTAGATTCATATGCTGGGATTGTAATTCACCAACCCAAAACTCACGATTTTCTTAGTTAGCTCGTTTCCTTGCTTGATTGCAAGGCAATGACTTGAGATAGTAATCTATAGCCCGTTGATGGGAAGTAGGATCTTGCTGGTTAGCAAGCCAGTCAGTTAACAACTCTACGTTATAGCGCTTATGTCCTCCAGGAAGAACAGAGAAATGTACTCCTGCGATTAGTAATCCTCTATTGATATACTCAGCCAGAGCTTTTGCAGAAATACCTAAACGCTCTTGAATTTTAGAGGTAGAGACGAAATGATACTCCATTGGTTGCATCAAAGGTAAACTCTATAATCGAATGCCAAATTTAGCCCCACGTTCAAAGTGAGATAATTTCAATACACAATGTCCCTATCCGGCAACGCTATGCGATGATGCTCCCGACACTTTGAGATGTAACTATCATTTAGACAAAAGGCACAACTTGAATCTCTTAAGTGAAGCTGTTGTAGATGAACCCTGCACTTTGCTTCATTTATACATAATTTATCTATTTTTTGACAATTTTTTTTGGATATAAAATAATTAGATTTTTCCCAAAATGTATATTATGCTTCAGCTTTGATTTTTTTAATACTTAAGCTCAATGATATTTATGTAATGTGAAACCTTTTAGAGAAGGTCTTAGGGCGATCAAGGATCACATATGCTTTTTCAAATTAAGTATTTAAAGGTATAAGTCATAACCGAACACTGAAATTTTAGGACATTCTAGTATCCTGAATTGCTAATTCATTAGTATCTTTCTGCAAATAGCTTTCAGCAATTATAGAAAATTAATTTGCTACCTATATCACTAAGATAAAAATAATACTGTTCATGTAAGATGTTTCATTATTTACACATTCAGATTGTAACCCGTATTTTTTCAAGATAGATTTTAGAATGAATTATTAATTAAATTTTGTTCTATTTTTAGATGAAGAATACAAGGTGGATATCCTTGCTCACAAGTATTAGGTAAGTTCTTGTTATATATATTTTTATTGTAAATTGGCAAAATCATCTTTGACAATTAACCACATAATAGTTTGTGTAGTTCTATTGAAAATAGTCTTATAAGTGTTTGTATAAAATGTATTAACTAAAAAATCAAAAATATAATTCATGCATCTATCCAAAGATAGGCCAAAAAATTATTAAGCCCAATTTATTCCTTTAGGTAGATTTGGAGAAAATTTAATCTAGGCAAAATCTTGTAATAAGTATTAAACGCAACAAAGAAAATCGTTCAATTATTTCTCATACAGGGAAGCATTCGTGTACTTAAGCACGACTACCGCACTGGGCAAACATTACTGAACACTCACACAATCAAATCATGATGAAGAGCAGAAAAATCCGTGCCCTGGCAGTACGCATTTTGATCACTGACAAAGGAATCTCCTTGCAGCATCGATTACTCAACTTGAAAAATTGTCTACCAACACCACTGAAGAATAGTTTTCGTTCAACCAGCTTAAGTATTCCGCAGTTACCCCTACTCACCCATCAAGATGGCGATGGTTTGAAAACCGTCGTTGCCAGAAACTGTTGTATCTTCACTAAACTGTCGTCAGAAAGTGACTGATTATATTGGCAAAAACGACTTTCTGAACATAAATATGTCAAGGCTGGCATCGCTACTATTCACCCAAGTCACCCAAATCCGACTTACTTAATAACTGCCTGCACCGACTGGCTTCTGCTGGCTAATGTTTCTACTGCCGCAGATGCTACTTGAGCTACAGCCTCTGTGGGGAGCGATCGCAATTTAGTAATAATCTGCTGTAGCGCATCATCAGAAGGCAAATCTCCTTTTACTAGGTAGGTTTGCAGTTCCGCCAGCGTCCATCCTTTTAAAGCTGCCAGCTTCTCAAGATTTCCAGTATCAGGGAAAGCCAAGCCAGATTCCCAGAAATTAACGCAAGATTTACTCACACCCAACTGTTGAGAGAAACGACGTTGTGATGTAGCACCTCGTAGCCCTTTAATGAGTTCCGCTAATCTTTCTGCCTTGGTTGCCATATTAAGATTTTATACTTTTTCGGTGTGATTTTAGTGTCAAAGCTAATCAGAGCGTACCTAATGCGGTAAATTACTAAGAATAAGTGTCCAAGCAATTAGACATATATGACTAAATAATCAGTCAGTCGAGATTTTTCCGTAGTTATAAAAAGTCGGATGCCTCGTTTTTGAGACTTATGAACTTTTTATACTAATTGCGTTTAACTATGCCAATCCATGAAACAGGACGTGGAAGGGCAACATTTTCATAGCTATTGGGTGAGAGAACTATCTCGATTTTACTTTACTACATCTGGCATTTCTGATGGCGTGAAGAGTAACTGGCATCAGGATTTTTGGCAATTCTTTACAAAATTAGGGTTTCTATGAGTGTGACTTCCCAACCCAATTCAATTTTTCAATCATTTGACCCCAACTCTCTAAAACCCCATCCGTTGTATTTGTCGATTTATGGAGAAGCAGAGGATGTTTCTGATGTGATGAGATTAATTCAAAACGCTCAGTACCCTAGACCGCTACTGATAACCATTGAAAATACCATCATTAACGGGCATCCTTATTGGAAAGCGGCACTGTTATTGGGTTGGAATCAGATTCCAGTAGAAATCAGAGACTTTCCTCATCGGGAAGCTGAATTGGAAGCACTGTTGTTAGAAAATGCCGCTCGCAAAAAGACAACCGAACAAAAAGTGCGTGAAGCCATTGCTTGGGAACGAATCGAAAAAGCGAAAGCGAAACAACGACAACAGATTGCAGCAGCTACTACTAATAAAAAATTAGGCAGGAGTGTACAAACAACGCTTCAGGAAAATTTTCCTGTATCGTCTCCAGGACAAACCCGCGATCAAGTAGCAAAACTTGTAGGTTTAGGTAGTGGTCGTAACTATTCCAAGGCTAAAAAGGTAGTCACAGCAATAGATCAGCTCCGACAACAAGGTAATGACAAATCCGCTCATGATTTACGAAAAGCCTTGAATGAGCAAAGTGTAGATGCAGCAACTAAGCTGATAAAAGCACATCCATCCCAAAGTGGAAAACAAACAGATGACCCTCTTAAACGCAGTTGTTGGAATTGTCAATTTTGCAGTAAAGAACAGGTGAAGGATAACCACAGCTTCTACTGCTATAAATTTGGTTTGTTGAGTTTTCTAGAGAAGGATGCTCAAACAAGGGGCGAGGAATGCCTTGGATGGCAATATCGGTGGAGTGACTCTGAAGGTTGTCAATCTATACCGAAGAACTCGTATTTCACTCTCACACTGCCATCACACTTACAAATAATGTTTGAGGACGCAGCCAGAGCATCAGGAATGACTTTGGTGGACTGGACTTGTCATCATCTTTTACAAGCTGCCCAATCGTCGAAAATACCCTTAGAAGTCTAAAAAATAGCTTTGAAAAAGAATACAGAAGTCAGGATAAAGGAATCAGAATCAATTAGCCCTGATATAAAACCCTTGCATTCATATATAATTCATGCCTTCATTCTGAGTCCTAACTCCTGTATTCGTTTCGATAAATTCCAAATTGAGCCAATTTCATCACAACAAAACTTCAGTTCTATGCTTTGGCTAGCTCAAGTTGCCGTATTCAAGAGCCGAAACTCATGCCAGGAACTCCGAAAAAAGGCAAGCATTCAAGCAAAAAAAATCCATGTCCTGTTTGTGGAAATACCACAGGAAGTTGTAAGTTGAATGACGATGGTAGCCTTTATTGCTATCATTCTCTTGGTGACTCTGCGCCATCCGGTTACATCTACATCCGAGAGCTATCAAGTGGGATGGGGCAAGAGTTTATTACACCATTGGTGGCAGATGAATTATTTAGAGCTGCAACAGAGCTTCAAAACCGAGGAAAGAAAGCATCCAGCACAGAGATAGCCCAGTTGACAGGGCTGCCTAATTCTTGGGCTAGAGCATTACAACAAGCTTACCCATCAAAGTTTAGAGAATGTAATGACTACAACTACCATCGCTCCAGAATTGTAGTGAAACCCAAACATCAGATGCATAACAATCAACGCCAAAATCATCCTCAACCTCAGATGAAAGTTCTGAGTGAAGAAGAACGAGACAAACACTACCGGGTGATATTGACACAACTACAACTAACAGATGCTCACCACAATCATTTAACTGATGTGCGGAGACTGAGTGAATTTATTGATTTTATCGGCTTTCGCTCCTGGGAAACCAAGCAAGTGGAACACATCAGTGCTAATTTACCAGGTGTGGTCGAACGCAATGGTTCATTGTATTTATATGGTCAACCAGGATTATTCCTGCCAATTTATAACGAGCTAAGACAAATCATCGCGTTCCAACTACTTCCAGATGACCGAAGTAGTGGTAAGTATAAATGGGGGTCGTCCACACCTGTGGACGGTAATGGCCCAAGGTTAGATAACGGGGAAATGCCATTGGCGTTCTGTCATCCTTTATCAATTCAACTATCCTCTATTGGTTTAGCCGAGGGAGTTTTAAAAGCCCACTCAGTAGCTTGTCATCTTCAGCAAATCATTATCGGTGCGCCAGGAGCCGCTTGGGACTGTAGCCCAAAGTTATTGAGACGTTACCTGGAAAACATTGCACAAAGTAGAAATATATCCTTATCAAAATTGGTGATTGATTTGTATGTTGATGCGGGTATGATTTCAAATCGGCAGATCATGCTCCGCTATTATGAGACGGTCAAGTTGTTGCAAAAGTGGGGATGTAAAATTCGAGTTGGTTGGTGGGAACAGTTAACCAAAGATAAACAGGATATTGATGACTTGATTATTCAAGGAGGTCGTCATCAGATCACTTATATTTCAGTTGATGAATGGATCTCGCTGTGGCCTGATAACATCCGCAATGATTTTTTGTATAAAAACGTACAATTTAATACTGCGGATTGGGTAGCACCAGTGCAACATCCAGATAGGTCAGAGTTGGGATATTGGAAGAAAATTAAAGCCTCTGGTGGCGATGTCAAATGGCAATGGATTCCCAAAGCGGGTTTTAGTTTTATTGTCGAGCGGGAACTAATTGGAACTAACAATGCTTTTGGCGGATTAGTTCTACAGGTAAAGCGCAGTTATGACTCAGCAAATGAACAAGATAGGGTAGTAGTTCCTGCTGAAGCACTGCATCGAGTTACAGATTTTATTAATTGTCTGTCGCGTTCCACTGGCAAGGTTTATCTTGTCAATAAGTTAAAGCCAGAAGAACTTCACCAATATTTGCACAAAGAACTGGCAGCTTATCGAGAGCGTGGAGGTAAAGGATATAAATTATCAGAACGTCTCGGTCGGCAATCAGATGGCACTTGGGTATTTCCCAATTGTCAAATTAGCGCAGATGGAAAAAAGCAAACAGAGGAACAATCTCTTTGGGTTCTCAATGAGGCATTGATTGCTAAAGAAAAAATTCCTATCCCCAAAATCAACACAGAACACGAAGCAGAAGTTCTACCACGCTTAGTTTCGGCAATGCGAAACTTCTTTGGCGAATCAGGGTTTATGAGTGCATTCTTTACCACAGCATTCTCTGTGGCTGGACTATTTTATGATGAAATTCAGGAAGCAGAAGGATTTTTTCCAGTTTTAGGGCTGTATGGAGATGCGGGAACTGGAAAAACAGTCGCTGCTGTGACGGCACTTTCACTTTTAGGTTTTGACCATCGAGCGAAAATTAATCAAACCTCAGAAAGTGCCTATCACGAACGATTTAAACTCATGGGTGGGTTAACCCAGTTTCTCGATGATCCTGATAAAACTCAAATTTCCTGGGTTTGCCAACAAATTAAAACCCAATTTGGTGGTGGGTCACGTTCTGTACGAGAAAATAACCAAGATCCCCATAGTCCCTTGATAGTGGCTTCCAATTATTCCATAGGTGATAATGACCCCATAATTCTTTCAAGGTTGATTCGGTTGGAGTTTGCAGGAAACCCAAATCCCCCAGCTTTCCCAGAATTAAGAGCGATTTCCCGAATGTGTTCATCTGCCTTACCTGATTTCATCAAGCTTGGTTATCACCAACAAGGAATTAAGGATTTGGAATCACAGCTAATTTCCAAGTTACCCACAGCACACGCCAGGTTAGCATCAAGTTTGGCATTGGTTGGTTACTATGCTTTTCGCTTGGCTGAACTATCTGGTGTGGTTTTAGCAGAGGAAGTTTGGGCTTATTTGAGTTATTTGTGTGGCGAAGCAAATGAGGATGAATCTAAAAAATCCTCACTGGATGATTTTATCGATAAACTTTTGGTATTGCGATCGCAAACAGAAGTTGGTGAGTGGAATTGTCGCTTAATTACCGAAGATGGCAACCCAGAAAACCATAATTATAAATCGCTGGCAGTTTACATCCACTCGGTCTGGCCTGTCATGTCCCGTTACTTTAAATCAGAGTTACCATACAGCCAAAAGATGATTCGACAGCAAATCCAAAAAGCCGGTGGAAAAACTTACAGCAAACAGAAGTTTCATTGCGACAAAGACTCTTCCATCGCTTATCAACGTTGTCAACTAAATGTTAGGGCTGATGTCAATGGAGAGATTATCGTACCTAAATCTCCACAGATGGCTACTCGCAGTTGCGTGGAAATTCCTATTGAGTTGCTTCAAGGGCGAATAAATAGTTTTGAGTTAGCTGGTCAAACAAATTTTTCAGTTGATTATGGCAATAGTCAAAACTTGGTTACTATTTCCAATGAGGCT
The DNA here is from genome assembly GCF_025677855.1 of Tolypothrix sp. PCC 7601. Lineage (NCBI taxonomy): Bacteria > Bacillati > Cyanobacteriota > Cyanophyceae > Nostocales > Tolypothrichaceae > Tolypothrix > Tolypothrix sp. PCC 7601. Next base: position 3,273,729 of record NZ_CP064879.1, on the reverse strand, counting down.
ACAAGTTAGTTAAAAACGCAAATAGTAACTGCTGGGATATTTATCATACAAGCATTATGTAACTGTCTCAACCATTAGTTACTCAATTTAAACTCAAGTAAGAAAATAATATTTGTAATCGAATCTGACAAATAAACACAGAGCGGAAATACTTATTATTATTCAAACTAGGAATACTGACAGTTGCTCCACTGAAGATTTTTCATGCTAATTTTGGAGATGTAGAAACGCTTTGTATTCTTCCTAGTTAGCTTTTAAATCCGGAGTGATCAATGCTTCAAAGCTATGAAGCCATTATTGAAAATGGTCAAGTTAAGTGGCTAACAGATGAGCCTAAAATATCTAAAGCTCGTGTAATCGTCACGATTCTTTCAGATACCACACCACAAGTATCACGCCGTACTCCCCCTGCCGCGATCGCGGGTAAAGGTAAAACGTTGGGCGATTTGGTTAGCCCCATCGTTGAGGAACAGGATTGTCCAGGTCTCAAATAATCGTCCTCGATACTCATATTTGGGTATGGTTCATCACTCAAGAGTTTGAGCGATTTCCTGCCCACTGGCGAGACATTATTGAAACTGCTCTTGTGGTAAGTATTTCACCCCTATCATGCTATGAAGTTGCCTTGGCACAACAACGGGGACGACTAGAACTACCCTGCGCTGCCGAACAATGGTTTCAGGATGCTTTGGAGCCATCTGGAATTGTATTGCTGCCGATAACTGCTGAGATTGCCTACAAAGCAGTCAGCTTATCTCCTGTCCACAAAGATCCATTTGATCGCTTGATTATCGCCACAGCACTTGTTTATCAAGCGAAACTAGCTAGTATTGATGGCTTATTTACTCAGTATTCAGAACTCGATACATACTTGATGAAGTAGGCGATCTAATCGTATCCACAATTTTGAGATTCTATCGTTTACTAAAATTTTGCTATCAAAGAATAATCTGGTATTTTTTGTATTTGTTTACTATTGAAATAGTAATCATAGTAACCAAGTAAAACGAAAGCCCAAAACCTTTTAACAATGAATATTTCATTGGTTACTATTAATCAATTTTTAAATATTTAAGTTACTTGAATTACAGTAATATAGACAAAGAAGATATATTTCTATGTATGCTACGGATATTCGCTAGTAAATTTTCATCAAATTAATTACGTAATAATATACATTTTAAAGACAAAACTATACTCAAAAACTTTTTTTTGGGCATCTATACACAAACTAAAAGTTAATATTTTGACTTAATAAATCAATTATTGAATCGTATAAACATATGAGTTAAATATCCGGCAATTGGTTGATGTAAATTCAATCAATCGAAAGTTAATTATGGATATAGAATTTTTTTTATTCCTATGCTCTCGAAACCGTCTAAAGATTGTGAATTACGTCAAAGAAATCACGCTCGTTCATCTAGATTAATCCTGACGGCAACTACCACAACAATCATAGATGTAGTCATTAACCCAAGTTTGATTGGAATTACGACATTGGCTATTTCGACATTGGGAACGAGCGCAATATTTTTTCGGCGCGAGTTGGACGGTTTATTCAATACAATCGCCAAATTTTCTGGAAAATACAAAATAACTTCATCTGCATTAACAGTTTTGGGTGCATTTCTACTATTAGATGCTCTTTCCACAACCGCACAAGCACAATTTTTCCAAAATGCAGAAACTTGGATGACAGAGCAATTTACAGGTGCCCAAGAAGCAATTACTTTATCGTTTAACGTCCTACGAGGATTATTCATCCTGTACTTAGGAATTTCTTTGGTACGTGTTATCCAAGCAGCTCGTCAGGATGAAGATTGGCAAAATTTAGCCAGGACACCAATGATTATTTTGATTGCGGTGACTATGGGGGATATTCTGGCAAATTTAATTATTGGCGGTGGTACTGGAACCTGAACTAAAACTGGAGGATAAAAAAATGGAGGAAAAATCAAAATACCGTAAAGTTAATAGTACAGTGGGAAAAGTACCAAATATCGGAATATTCCCCGCAGATCAATTAATCCCTTGGGCAATAATTTGTGGAATTTCTTACTACTTAGCACATGGGCTATTTCGACTGAATTGGGTTTGGACTTGTGCAGCAGCAGCTTGGGGAATAGCAACTTGGTGGATACTTACAGCCAATGGCGCTTGGCATATTTTATCTAAATTTGTTGCAACTCCCCATTGGACGCGAGTGCGTGTGAGATATCAGAAAATATTGGATTTAAAGGAGTACTCAACCAAATCAAACGGTAGAAAATAATGAGCAATAAAGTTGGTAAACGCATACTTAGATTAACACCTCTTGAAGATTCATTTTCACTAGTTACAATGTTGCAAATTAATCTACAAGGGCGTTCAATTGGTGCTTATCTTCTACGCAAAGGAGTTGATAACTTCCTAATTCAATTTGGGTTTGAATGTACGGGTATTCATTCCACACTACGCAGCGAACAAATTGATCCAGTTTTTGATGCAATTGAATCGGGATTAAAAGATTTACCATCCTCTGAACGTTTAACCATCCATCTTAGTTCGTTTACCAACGATACATCACGACAGCAACAACTTAAGAATTTGAGCGATATTGCTCCTACCAAAGAACTGCAATATCTCTTGATGGGAGAACGATGCCGGACGCAACAATTAACAATTCAAGGAGTTCGCAAACCGAAAAAACTACATCTTTATTGCACCTACACAGTTGAAACCAACAGCACTGGTACAAGCGATGCGCTTGAAAAAGCTCTATCCAAATTAGAGCGTTCTTGGAAATCATTTACAGGAGAAATCAACGAACTACAATTTATCGCCATCGAACGCCTAATACACGCATCTTTTACCGATGGATTCCAACTATGGGAACAATTAATATCCAATAAAATGGGGCTAGATATCCGCCCAATAAATGCTGATAAACTTTGGTCAGAACTTTGGCAGCGATTTAACAACACACCACCCCGTCCAATTCCCCAACTTTTAATTCTCGATGAAAACGGACTGCGAGAGGAAATTTACTCAGATGTCGCCCCCACATCTTTCCTCATGGAGTCCGAATCATCCATCCCCATTGCAGATAGACGTTGGGTGCATCTCAAAGAAAAATACATTGCCGCCCTTACTTTTGTAAATAAACCCGGTGGTTGGGTGGATAAAGAACGACAAATGCATTATTTATGGGAGGTTTTATCAAGAGAAAGAGTTTACGACACCGAGATTTACTGTCAGTTGATGCGAGCTTCGGAAACGTTGGTAAAAACCAATATGCAGCGTTTAACGAAACAGGCAAATACATCAGCCGCACTTGCACAGAATAAAAACTCAGTTGACGTAAAATCACTACTCAACATCAAAAAATCTGTTGCGGCTCAAGAAGAACTTTATGAAGGTGCTGTTCCCATTCACGTAGCGACAGTATTTTTGGTATATCGCAAAACCCGCGAACAATTAGACGAAGCTTGTCGTTACTTACAATCCTGTTTTCTGAGTCCAGCTTGGGTTATCAGAGAAACCGAATATCCCTGGCGAATCTGGTTGCAAACTTTGCCGATAGTTTGGGAACGCTTGATGACTGCGCCTTTTAATCGCAGGTTAGTTTACTTAAGTGGCGAAGTACCAGGATTGATGCCACTGGTGCGAACCAAAGCTTGGGATAGTAGCGGTTTTGAATTAATCGCAGAAGAAGGAGGAACACCAGTATTTCTCGATTTGTACAACCAACACAAAAACTTGGGATTATTTGCTACCACCCGTGCAGGTAAAAGTGTTTTGGCATCAGGGATTCTTACGCAAGCCTTAGCGCACGGAATGCCTGTAGTAGCAATAGATTACCCAAAACCAGATGGAACTAGCACTTTTACTGACTACACTCGATTTATGGGTAAGGATGGTGCATATTTCGATATTGGTAAAGAGTCGAGTAATCTGTTCGAGTTGCCGAATTTACGCTCCTTGCCTACAAAATTGCAGCAAGAAAGGTTTGAAGATTATAAGGATTTTTTGGCCACAGCATTACTGGCAATGGTTGTAGGTAATCATGGTAGTGCCTCCTCACAAGTGCTGACAAATACTGTCCGTTCGATTATTGCTTTGGCTTTGAAAGCATTTTTTGGGGATGAATTAATCCGCGATCGCTATGCGGCTGCATACACTAACGGCTTTGGCTCGGACGAATGGTCTGCAATGCCGACATTGCATGATTTCTTGAGTTTCTGCTCCCACGAACGTTTACGGTTAGATTCCCTGAGTGGGGATACCAAAGCCGCTTTGGAAACCATACGGTTAAGGTTAAGATTCTGGCTTTCTAGTCGTGTAGGACAAGCGTTAGCACAACCATCTACCTTCCGCAGTGATGCTCATTTACTCATCTTTGCACTGCGTAATTTATCGAACGATCAAGATGCAGCCATTTTGAGTCTTAGTGCTTACAGTGCGGCATTACGACGAGCTTTAGCATCTCCGGCAAGCATCTTTTTCATTGATGAAAGCCCAATTTTATTTGAATTTGATGCGATCGCAGCTTTGGTTGGTAGGCTTTGTGCTAATGGTGCAAAAGCCGGAATCAGAGTAATTTTATCCGCCCAAGACCCCGATACGATCGCAAAATCTCCATCAGGTTCCAAGATTTTTCAAAACTTAACCACTCGACTTATCGGACGTATTCAACCGACTGCTGTTGATAGTTTTTCAAGCATTTTGAAGTATCCCCAGGAGATTATTTCTCGTAATGCCACAGAAAGTTTCTTTCCTAAAAAGGAGGGTTTTTATTCACAATGGCTGCTGGATGATAACGGAATATTTACTTTTTGTCGTTATTATCCAGCATTTAATTTATTAGCGGTAGTGGCAAATAATCCTTCTGAGCAAGAGCAGAGAACACAAGCATTGTCGAAGTATCCAGATAAATTTGTTGCTTTGACAGAGCTTTCTAGGCAACTAGTAAAAACAAAGTAGTTCAGAGTATGAACAAGCTCAAAAAATTGACAATAAGCATAGTTGGTATAGCCATAATATCAACAATTGGCGTTTCAAGTTCTGATGCATTAGAGATATCGAATCCCCTAGCAAAAGTATTTGAGCAATGGCAAGAGCAATTAAGCTCTCTAGATAAATATATTGACTCAGTAGTCTCTGGCAAATTAGGTAATTTATCAGAATCTTTGCAGGGAGATTTGCAAGTAGCAGTTAATGAATCTGTTGGCACATTAGGTTTACCTTCAGCAACAGAAGTAAGAGAAAAAGTTGAGGAAATAGCCGCTAATGACGATAATGCAGTTAATAGTGTTGACAAAGTAACCAATGAAATTGACCGTCAAATTACTCGTGCATCTGCGGATACAACTTTGAGTAAACAAGGTCAACAAATTACAAAACAGCAAGTTGAAAAAACCCAAACTTCGATTGAACAGGTTAAAGCTAATGCAAATGCTGCTCAAGCTGAAGTTGTCACTCAAAATGTAATGAAGCGAATTGCTCAACAAAATACTCAAATGGCAGCAATTTTAGGGGTGATGCGAACTGATGGTTTGAAATTAAAGCAATCGCAAGATTTAGCTAACTTGAACTTAACTAATATCTCTCGCTCATTGGATGGTCAAAATCAAGTACATCAGAAAGAAACTGTAGGTCAGGGATTTAATAATTTGAGAACTGCGTCGCAAGCTCGATTATTTTAGTTGAAGATCACCCGGATGTTCTACTATTTTTTGAAATACGGACTAATCCTTTCTCAAACTCAAGTTCCAAATCCAGGACAAGCAGCTTCCACAATTACCGAAGATGGGGTAGCGGCTAGTGAGGCTGTTGCTAAGTCAATTGATAAGCTATGGAACGATGTTTTAAGTGGAGGATTGTATAGTGCGATCGCAAATCTGGGAGTATTCTTCGCCATTGGCACGTTGCTAATTTTCATCGTCCAATGGACAAGAGAAATGGTTGATGGTGATAACTCCAAGGCTTTGGAGGAAATGATTTGGCCCATCGTAGTCATCGTTCTACTTGCCAACAATGCTCAACCATTAGCCGCCGCTACCCAAGGACTTAGAGGAATCATTAACCAAACGAATCAAACTCTTTTAGCTTCTACATCTGCTTCTATCCAGTTGCAAGAAGCTTATCAGCAAGTCATGCTCAAGACGGGAAAGGGAGATGCTATCCAATCATTGATCGCTCAATGTAATGCGATCGCTGACCCAACACAACAAGCCCAATGTCTTCAAAATGCTTCCACGCAAGCTAAAGACATAGAATCCCAGCTAGATAACGACAATCGCCCCGATTGGCTCAAGGGTATCAGCAATTTTTTCAACACCAACATTTTTCAGCTAACAGTGCGGGGTTGGTTACTAGCATTGGCGATCGCTTTTCAATGGATAGTCGAAGTTTGTCTGTTACTGACTGCCCTATTAGGCCCGCTAGCAGTAGGAGGTTCATTACTCCCAGTCGGGAATAAAGCAATTTTTGCATGGTTAACTGGGTTCTTTTCAGTCGGAATGATTAAGCTTTGTTTCAATATTATTTCTGGTTTGGTCGCCACAATAGTGCTGAATGCTAACAACAATGACCCAATGATTTTTGCTTTTGCAATTGGTATTCTCGCCCCAATTTTATCTGTAGTTTTAGCTGCGGGTGGAGGAATGGCAATTTTTAGAAGTTTCTCCAGTCTGGCGAGTTTTGGGCTTTCTTCAGTTGTGATGAGGATAGTTAATAAATCCTGAAATGTTGTTTATGACTATTTTAGATTCAGAGTCTACACAAAAAAATCGATTGCGATTTTTAAATCGCGCGTCAAAAACTGTTTCAACTGGTGATACATTAGCATTATTTGCTTTAGGTACTTTTGGATTACACCTCATTACTTTTTTGGTACTTTTATTATTGTATGGTTCCTATTCACAGTTAAATAAAAAAGCACCTCCAAGTTTAGTACAACTAGAGACAGGAAAATCTATTAAAGTTGCTCCTCTTGATAGCCTAGAACGCACTCCTCAAGTAATTCTGCGTTTTGTTTCTGACACAATGACTTTGATGATGAATTGGTCGGGAACACTACCACATACTACTGTTGAAGAAGCAGCTAAACCAAAACCTGACCCCGGTGTAAATATTGGCAACAGAGAATTTAGAGATAGTAAGATTACATCAGCAGCATGGCAAGCATCTTATGCCTTATCAGAAGATTTCCGTAAAGAGTTTTTAAAAGTGCTGGCTGTAATTACACCATCAGGAGTTTTTCAAGGCAAGACACAAGTAGTTTTAGTCCCACTTTCAATTCAATCACCAATAAAAATCTCCGAGGGTAAATGGAAAGTAAAAATGGTTGCTAACCTGACAGTTTTTGCTCAGAATAGCAATTTAGGAGAAATAATTCCATTTAATAAAGAAATATTTATTAGGGCAGTTGTCCCACCAGAATCGCCAAATCAAGTTGAGGGTTTAGCAGCAGGAATTTACCAGGTGCGTGCGAGTGGCTTAGAAATTTATGCGATTCGGGATTTAGCACAGGAGAATTTGTAATGCAGGAGAATAATGTAACCCAAAGCTATGAGTCAGATACAAATTGGGATGAGTCCAGCCTTGCTCAATTACTTGGTTTTCATCATCAAAGTCAGCTAGAGAATTCAATCTCCTCTGCTGAAGAAATATCTGTTGGCAGTGAAGTTGCGGAGACTGAAAGTGAGGAATCTATTCAAAATGCAATTGCAACTCATGAACTATTTGATGACCCCCAAATAGGTAAAACTCAGCCCACATTCTACGGTAATCCCTTTGCAAAGTTTGGCGCAGTTGGATTGGTGATGCTTGTGGTATTTGGTGCTGGAGCAACTATTTTAAATAGCATTATGTTTGGTAAACCCAGAGTAGCACCAACAATTGCTAATCAAGAAGCTGACAAACCAAAAGTAGAAATGGCTGATAACGCAAATCTTCAAGAAACAGAAACAGGAAAGCTCAAAGCAGAATTAGCTTTAGGCAGTCAAGCAGAAAAAATGCAATCGCTCTTGCGTTCTAAAAGCCTTAAAACAACAATTCAACGCAAAGTTTCTCACAGGAATGATTCAAACAACCGGATTAATCGAGTTTCTGACGCAGAAGTACGCCCAGCGCAGGTTTCTTCTGTTCGTAACCCAATACAAGAAAGCAGCAGATATGATTTGCCTCATGTTGCTTCTGTTCCTAGATTTCAAGCCACCGTAGGTGCAGCACCTCCAAACAAAAAAGAATCTGTTGACCCAATAGAGGAATGGGAAAAAATTAGTCGCTTGGGCAGTTATGGTCATACAGAAATTGCATCTATAACTAACGAGCTAGCAAACGTTAAAACTTTGGATACTATAGCCAATAAACAACCGACTTCATCAATAAAAATTCCTCGTGCTACCTTAGTTTCAACAGCATCTACTCAGAATATTGAACCGGAACCCTTGTATACAGAAGAAGCAGCAGTTATCAATGGCGAACCGATACAACAATTACAAGTTGGTGCCTCTGCATCTGGAAAGTTAGTAACTCCGCTAATTTGGAGTAAACATTCAACTAATAACTCTTCTAACAAATCACCAACTACAACAGAAAATGAAAAATTTATTATCCAACTTATTGAACCTTTAACGAAAGAAGATGGTTTGATTGCTTTACCAAAAGGTTCTCAAATTGTTGCTCAAGTTACTGATATTCAAAAATCAGGACTTGTTCAACTCGAAGCAACACAGGTTTTAATTGATAGTCAGGAATATCTGCTCCCACCACGAGCAATTAGTATTCGTGGTAATTCCGGTCAACCTTTAATCGCATCGAAATGGAGTGACAAAGGTGGAGAAATTGCTTCCCGTGATGCTGAAACATTTATAGTAGGTTCCCTTGCCAAAGTCGGTAAGGTATTAAATCAACCCAAATCTCAACAAATATCAACATCTAGTGGGTTAGGTGGTACAAATACTTTTTCTTCTATCAGTGGAGGTAGCGAAAATATTTTGGGCGCAGTTTTAGAAGGTGGATTTGAACCGCTCACTCAACAAATTCTTCAGCGCAATCAACAAGCACTTGCAGAAATTCAGCAACGAGAAGAAGTGTGGTACATCCCTGCTGGTACAGATATTCAAGTCTTTGTTAATCAATCATTTCAGTTGTAAACACTTTTAGTTATGAAGGCTTTTTTACAAAATTTGAGTGTTATTTCGACTGTTCTGACTTTTACTGTTTTTTGGCAATCAGCGAGAGGTGAAAATTATTTAAAAAAAGGAGTGAGGAATATTTCACAAGATATAGCGACTGGTAACAGTAGTAATATACCTCTGATTGAATTGTCATCCGGATATGGGGTGAATATTTCATTTATCAAGAGTGGCGAGATAGTCGAGAAAGTTTGGCTGGATAATCCGGCTTTCGCTTCATTAGATGTCGATGGTTGTCTATCAGGTTTAGCACAGGAGTGCGAACAATCAGGTGCAACTGTACTGCATTTACGGCGAATCAATCCGCTTACAATACCACAACTACCCAAGACAAATAGCAGCTTGCTAACGGTAATTACAAAGGGTAACTCTGGACGAAGAGTTTATGTATTTCGCGTAGCAATGGGCGATAGAGATCCTAAGTATCACACCATTGAAGTTACGCCAAGTTTAAGAGAAGAAACTGAAATCAGAAATTTTCCTAGCGCCAGGAATATCACAAATCTACAGATGATTAGTTCGGGGCTAGAAATTGCCCAGCAACAACGTTTAATTTTACCTAACTCTCGCTTACAAAGAAGAGTTAAAAGTTTTTTGATATTAATGAAGTCGGGATATTTAATCAATGATGCTGCCCGTAGAAGTGGAATTTCCTTACGCTTAGTCAATCGCTTAATCGAGCTAGGAAGTAAGTCTCAAATCGGTACTTTACGCTAGATATTTAACATTTATCCGAAAAATATTTATTCAAAAGCAATGAAATTATCAAATAAGTATTTGGCATTGATGCCAGGATTAAGCCTAGCAATATTAATCTTTATTGCAATTATCATTATATGGCAGCAGCAAGGCATATCGAAACAACCAGAGATTCCCACAATATCTTGGCAAAATACCCGTTTACCAGATTGGAACCAAATTACTTTTTCTAAAATGCCAGCAATTAACGAATCTGGCTCATTTCAAACACCTCCAGGAGTGACAGAAAAATTGGGATATAACCCCTCTCGTAGTTGGAATGCAGGACAAAAGCCTGATTCATTTACAATGCTAGGTGATTTTCAAGATTCTTTCCAACTCCAAAAGTTTTCACTTACCGATATCGCCCAAATTGTTGACTTGGATTTACAAAAACTGAACTTAGAAAGCTTTGGTGTGATAAATTTTCAAACTTTAGAAAGTTTGGTGAAAGCTATTCCTAATTTAAAAGAATTTCATGTTTCCGAAGTTAAATCTGTTCTTGATTTACTTGATCAATACTTATCCAATTCCTTCGATACCAATCAAACCATAGGAAATTTACTACAACAATCTCCTCACTTGGGTAAATTAAGTTTATCATCATTGAATTTAAAATCTTACAACCTGAATTCAATTCCTGGATTATCCACAACTCCCATTGGTAGTTTTGAAAAATGGCAAGGAATTTACATTGATGAAATTCCTGGACTAGCAAAAGTACCATTTTCCCAATTCCCCAATCCCATCAACCCTGTAGGTACGGAAGTCGGAATAGTTGATATTGCTTTTGGTACTGACGAACAGAAACTCAATCGCACTATTTCCGGGAGCGATATAGAAGGTTTTGCTGTACCATGCGATCAAGATTGCGCCCATACTGAATTATCTGGTTCACCTGCTGTTAACGGTAAAGCTTGGGTTAGCGGGAAGTATCAGTTAGTCAAGGGTGGTAAAGGTATATTGGGTTCTGTTAATGGTGGAAAAGAACCCACAGGGAGACAACCTTTTGGTGATGCGTTCAAGGTGGCTATATGGGATATCTCGGAAGTTGATGGAATGATTTCCCAAGTGTTATTCTTCCGGGTTTGTATGCGGAATAATTTTGTTGATTTGGGATGTACACCCTACTTTATTGGCCCTGTTCCCTTCATGAGCTATAGGGAGAAAGAACCGATATTTTTAGGTGCTATTGATGAGAATAAAAATTCTGTCTCTACTCCCACAGGATTAAAAAGTAGTGGATTTACTTTTAATAAGTCTCCGATAACATCTGGAAATGCGCTATCTAATTTAATACCAGCAGCGAAAGGTGATTGTAAAAAGCTTCATTCATCAGGTATTAATATTGATGCTTTGAGCAATGCACTGTTGAGTACTGAAGATAACTACAACGCTGTGGGTAGTTATGTTTGTGACTCGAATGGTAATTGCGGTCGAGCGCTGGGTGCAATGCAATTGATGTCCTATCGTTCTGATGTAAGGAAGATTATATCAAGTAAATCTGGTGGGTCACAATTCCTCACCAAGTTGGATACAGGTAAAGAAGTGACTGGTGAGGAAATGATGCATTACTTTTCACCCACCGAGCAGCAATCTTTAATTGAAATTGAAAGTAATAACTTATTATCAACAGCATCACAACAAATTGACCCATCTACAGGCAAGCCTTTTAGTGGAAGCAGATTAATTAAACGTGCTGCTCAAATGCATTTTGCTGGTGTGGGTATTCCTGCTGATGAGTTAGTTAGTGATGTTAAGGAAGAAAATTCAGTCAAAGAATATGGCAATAACGTAGCTCATAAATATTCAAAAGCTATGGAATCAATGGGCTGCTTAAAATAATTTTTGTTGGGTAGTTAGCTAACTATGTCAAAACAATCGAGAATTTATAATTCAAAAACATTGATGATTTTGATTATAGGTTTGGCTTTATTGACCACAATAATAGTTCTTTACTCGTTGGTATTGAACATGAAATCTTCGTCAAACAAAAGTTATGCACCTACTTGGAAACCTGCCAAAGAGATTGTGAATGCACCCCTATTTAAAAAAGTGCTAGCTCATGCTTCTACAAATAAGCTTGATGATCAAGCTGTAAAAGTAATACCAATTAGCTCTAGTGATGGTATTCATGTATTTGTATTTGATTTTCATGCGCCTCAAATTTGCGGTGCAGGTGGGTGTTTGTATCAGGTTTATCACGAATCTGGAAAACTACTTTTGCAAGTCATGGCTAATCCTCACTTACCACCAAAAGAAGATTTGATTAGGGTTTCAAGCCGCGATATACAAGTTTTTCCTTGCTTAATTTTTACCCAGACAACAGACATGGAAAATATAGTATCTCGTACTGATTATTGTTTTGATTCTGGTCGATACACGCGCTTTGGCGAGACGTGGACGGGTATTGGTTCATTAGGAAATTAAAACTATGAGTAATTATTTCCAAGTACAGCAAGTAAAATCTGCGCCAGTCCAAAGTTTGCAGATAGAAAAATTGGCAGACTTAATGAAATCACAATCTGGATTAATATTACTGGGTTGTTTTGCAGTAGTGGCTATTTTTCAAGTTTTATCAGGCAGAAATTCTAAAGGTAAAGTTGCCACTAGTTATTGGGGTGGGAGTCGTGAAAAATCATTAGCTGCACGTCAAGCGAAAAAGCAAATAAGTAAGCCAACTCGTAATTCTGTCGCATTGTATGTTGGTACTCCTCGTGACATCAGAATTACTCTTCAAAAACAATGGTATGAGGCTGGGTTACTCAAAACCAAACCAACATTTTACAAGCAATTCATTTCCCCCAATTCAACTTTATATGTACCTGATGCTCAGAGGGGAATAGCCGTTATTGGTGCAGCTGGTTCTGGTAAAACCTTCTCCGTAATAGACCCACTAATTCGTAGTGCTTTTGACCAGGGTTTTCCCATGTTACTGTACGATTTCAAATTTCCAGCACAAACTAAACGGGCTGTAGCTTATGCAATGAAACGCGGTTACACTGTGAGAATATTCGCGCCGGGGTTCCCTGAGAGCGAAACTTGCAATCCGTTGGACTTGTTGAGGGATGAGGAAGATGCGATCGCAGCAGGACAACTCACTCAAGTCATCTCCCGCAACTTTGATCGCGGGGGAAATGCTAGCAGTGATAAGTTTTTCGAGGAAGCTGGAGATAGCTTAGTTGAGGGAATTTTACTCGTTACTAAAGCGGTAAAAGCTCTGACTGGTGAGGGTAATTACTGTGACTTGATGATGGCGCAGGCGATTTTATCTTTACCTAATTTGCCAGCAAGATTAGAAGCTACTTCAAAGAATAAGTTGAAAGTCTGGACTTCGCGCCCACTTTCCCAGTTAATCAGTGTTAAGGATTCAGAAAAGACTGCTGCATCAATTATTGGAACTGCTCAAAGGATGTTTCAACGTTTTCTCAAACGTGATTTTGTTGGTGCTTTTTGTGGAAAGACTACACTACCACTAGATTTAGATGGTAAGCAATTAATTATTTTCGGACTGGATCGGAATAATCGAGATATTGTCAGCCCTCTGCTGGCTGCAATTTTACACATGATTGTGACGCGCAATATTACCCGTACTAGACCGCGTAAAGATCCTTTGATAGTTGCATTGGATGAATTGCCAACGTTTTATTTACCAGCGCTTGTCAACTGGTTAAATGAAGGACGCGAAGATGGTTTTGTTGGTATTTTGGGATATCAAAACATTGCCCAGCTGGAGAAAGTTTATGGAAAGGAATTAGCAAGGGCAATTTTAGGAGGTACAGCAACCAAATTTATTTTCAATCCCCAAGATCCAGAATCTGCGAAGTTATTCAGCGATTATCTGGGAGAGATGGAAATCAAGTTTAGTTCTAAATCCCGCAGTATTGGCAAAGGCGGAGGTTCTCGCAGTTCTAACGAACATCACCAAAAGCGACATTTATTTGAACCCGCACAGTTCGCCAAGATGGGTACGGGTAGGGCAGTAATCATCAACCCTGCATACACTCGTGGCACAGAAGCTTATATTCCTCTGCTACAAAAGGTTAAGGTTCCTTCATCTGATATTGATGAGATGAACTGGTCAGAGGCAAAGTGGGATTTTGTGCGATCGCGCCTGATCCAAAACAATTCCATACAAATTACTGACTCAGAGCGATCGCAACAATTTCAGGAAAGGCAAGAACTAGCACAGAAATTATTTCCTATACCCGAACATACTGGGGATTTACCTTCACCAGAAGAACTAGCTAACGTATTTTAGATGGTTAAGAAAATGCGAAAGACACAAGTTAATTGGAGTCCACAAGTTTTCTCGATATTATCAAATTATCCTCAGTGGCAGGACATGCTTCGTTCAGCCCTCCATAAACCTTTATTGGATACAACTTATTGTCCAGAAGTAATCGAAGTATTCGATCAGCATGGCTTATTAGCTGGTAGAGTTCACGGCTGCTTTTCTTATGAATGTTCGCGAACATTTCAATCAGAAAGCGAATTTATTGCTTGGTTATTCGATGGGGAGTTAGCTGTTTTTTATGTGGGTTCAGAACTGGTAATTAATCGCATACAAATATTAGAGAAAGTGAGTAGGGAGTGGTGAGTAGTGAATAGTAGGAAGAGGATTTTGAAGAAAGAACAAAAAAAATATGCATTTCTGCCAGGAATTATGTTATGCGACTTCCTCAATGCTTACTATTAGCTACTCACTACTCACCACTCACTTCTTGAACAATGTCTGATATTTTTACTGTTAACTCTGGTGATGCAATTGCAATTCAACAGCATTACGAACAAGTAATTGAAGCTTTGCTCAGAGCGATTATAGATGCCAAACAGGATAATAACGAGCGTCAGGGATTGCAAATATTTGATGGAGATAGATTAGTTTATGGGCAAGATACTAATCAATTTCGTGATGAGATTTCTTCTTTTTCTGGTCAACTTTTAAATCCTCAACTTATTACTGAACTGCAACAATTACGCTCTACAAAAGTTGGAGAGATAGTAGAGGGAGCGATTAATAAGAGGGTTGAATTAGATGGGCAAGTTGTTTTGCAATCGAATAATCAAGGTAGAGTAATTATTAATACTTTATTGCCCCAGTCAAGTATTCAAACAGCAAGCTCTGAAAATTTGAGCAATTTAGATAATAGGGATAATAGCAACCAAATTGATTATTTGGAATTTTCATCACTAGATGATATTCAAGAACCAAAAGTTAGTTCAGATACAAATTTATTAACAACTCCTGGCTCAACAAGAGTAAGAAAATCTTTAGAACTATTAGAATCTAGCCCATTAAAAACACTATTAAGTGCTGAAATTGAGCAGTTGCAAGCAGAAATAAAAGCATTACAGCAGGAACGTAATTTATATCAACATTTAATTGAGAAAAGGTTACAGCAATCTCAAAATACATCTTGGTGGCAACAAACAATTAATAATATCTCTATTGTAGTTAGTAGCGTGAACTCTGCCATAAAAATGGGGATACAGGAGTTTAAAGAGAACTCAATGCAACATCAATGGGCGGCATCTTTAAAAAACTTGTTTCACCTCCAGACACAATCCGGAGAAGGTCATTACCAAGCAGGTGAATATGAAATTTCTCGTCATGGTACTTTATATGAAGTGAAGGAGTTAACCACGGACAAGCAAATAATGCAGTTTCGTTCGACTCCCTTGGGTGTAAGAGTTGAGAGAGAGAACTTAGAACCAACTCATATTAAAGATATTGATACATTGCAACGCTCTCTACAAAGAAATGAACCCATTCCTACATCTTTCGCTCCTGTCGGTCAGCAAGAAGCTGAGTATTTTGCTCGTGTAGAAAGAGTTACAAATGCTCTTGTGCAATATGCTGTGATTCAACAAAGAGATGTAGAAATTGATGGTAGATTTTCTTATAAATGGCAAGCAACCCCTGATGGCAAAGTACGCATTGATTCTAAAGATGGGCGAGGAAATTTATTAGAGAAATATGGCGGACAATTGAAAAGCACTATGAACGAGAGGGATTTAATTTATTTTGAGCAGATACTACCCAAATTACAACCTACTCGCAAACAACAGGACAGAACTTCTTCTCAATCTCAAAAAGCTGCAAGTCACGGATTAGAAAGATAGTTTTCAGGATATGGAATTGTCTAACTTGAATTTATTAATAGAATCTGATGTGCCTATTGTATCTGTAACTGTCCCACTATTAGAACGGATGACAGCATTGCAGCGAATCTATAATGAATGTGCAATCAAAAGAAATCTGCCCCTTTATTTGTGGAATCCAGGTTGGGGATATTTTAAACAAATCAAGTGTAATTTAGAACATAAAGTATGTTTTTATTCCGTAAAATTGAGCAGTTTACAGCTTCGTAATAATACTATTATTTCTGCTCTTAATTGTTTATCTAACTGTAACCTTGATGGAATTTTTATCTTAGAAAATTTGTTACCTTTAACAGGTAATATTGCAGGCTACAAAAGTTTTTCTCAGAAAATAATTTCTCAAATAATTAATATCTATTACGATTGGGCAAGCTCTGGACAATTCAAGTATTTGATTATTCTGACAAATGAGAACGTAGAATTACCTCAATCTTTAAGCAGTTTGATTCCAACTCTTTTGCTAGAATTACCAAATCATGAAGAAATTGCTGATTTAATCAAAGTGCTTTTACCGAAATTTTTAGGTGAATTGTCATGCAATTGCGATATCGCTGCCATAGTCAATGCAGCTTCTGGTTTAACGGCTGTTGAAATTCGTTTAGGATTGACTTTAGCAGTTAATTCCTGTGAGCAACTAAATATTAATTCAGTCGCCTCATACTTACTTGATTACAAAATAAATCGCTTTCGTGCTTTAAACTTGAATTTTGTGACTCAGGCAAATCTTCCAGATTTTGGGGGATTGGATTTGCTCAAAAAATATATTGAAAATGTTAAACAGGACTTTTCACCCGAAGCTAGAACAGCTAATATTCCTCTTCCCAAAGGTTGTTTACTCGTAGGCCCACCGGGGACAGGGAAAACTTTAGCAGCACAAGTCAGCGCCAAGATTTTGGGTTTTCCTCTTGTGAGCGTAGATACCGCAGCCGTTATGAGTGCTGGTGCCATTTATCTCAAAAGGTTACTAGAACGAGTAGAAGCTTGCACTCCTGCTGTGCTTTACTTTGATGAGTTTGATAAATTGTTTGCTGCGTCTGATGAATCGGGCGAAGCTATCGGCTCGCGACAAATTTTAGGAACCCTGCTAACTTGGTTGCAAGATAAGAAAACTGCGGTGTTTACTATCGCCACCCTTAATCGATTAGATGCACTACCACCAGAATTAACCAGGGTGGGAAGATTTGATGAGATATTTTACGTGGGATTTCCCCAAGCCATTGAGAGAAAGGAAATTCTAATTATGCACTTAGCGATATTTGACGAGCGTTACCGTAACGGTAGTAACCCACTCACTGAGAAAGAATGGCGGATTATTCTGAATAAAACACTCAATTGTACAGGTGCAGAACTAGCGCGGATAGTATCTCAAGCAGCGCGTGAATTATTTCATCAGGGACAGGAAATGAAAATTGGGTTGGCGCAATTGTTAGCGCAAAGGGAGGCGATGGTGCCATTGTATGTCCGGGATACTGATAGGATATTGGCAATTGAGAATCAGGCCAGATATATCTGCCAACCTAGCTCCACTCAAGATACTTCAGTTTTCGCTCCAGCAATTACTAGCTACTGGGGTGAATCTTCTTGTTAAGGCTGCGTTTCAAGCACTATACGCTTGTGGAAAATTTTCCTGAAGCGAAACCAATTGGTTAAAAAATTAGGATTACCTAAAAATTATTGACCTAGAGAAAGTGCCTTAGCAACTCTTAGGGGTATGCTCTCCTGAGCACAAGCCTTCAAAACAGCAGTTGCCCGCGTATTTCCCCGATTAGCAAAGTATTCCCAAACGGATAACCAATCTTCGCAGGTAAGTGTATAAACCTGTTTGACTCCCTCTGGTGTATTAACTCTACACTCTACAATCTCTTTTGATAACTTCATTTTCGAGAGGGTTTTTGCCCTCTTAGGGGAATTGTCGATTAACCATTCACAGTTGGAATGAATGCAGCGCATTCCTTCGTCATACCCTATCCGGTATTCTCCTGGTGCTACAACTAAAACTTGTAAATAAATGTGATTTTCCAATTTAATTTGGATAGTTTGAGCCTTAGCAAGTCGATAATTACCGCTAAAAAAGCAGGGATTTGGTGTGACTGCTTTACCTCTTTCTGGATTTGACAAGGCTTCAATCAATTGTTTCCATTCACTACGACTTAGAGATAATCGATGTTCTAGTAAATAGCCTTGTTCAAAAAGTTGTCTCAGATAAACTGCTACTGCTGGTAGCGTATATCCTTTAATTATCTTCCCATTTGGAATCTGTACAATTATTGACTCTAGCTGTTTCTGCTCTGCAAATATTCTGACATCTGTTTTTGATTTTCCAACGATTAGTGCTACTTGTCGTTCACTCATGACTTTGACACCATTGGGTAACTGATATGCTGCCCATACGTGTCTTTTCCAATGCCATTGTGCTACAACTGTTCTCGGTGGCTCAGAATTTGTTGCTTGGCTCAATTTTATGTTTTGGTTGGTTTTTATGTTCTTGGGTAGATTCATAAACTGCCAACTTTCTATTTATTAAAGTTCAATTTTTTCAGGATATAGGGCTACTATAATTGCATCCTGTCATGTAAAAATATCTAATGATAATTAAATCATCAGTCAGATAAAAATCATTTATTGACAGGATAATTACTCACCCATTTTTGAATTAAAACCAGACAAATAAGTCTGGCTTACCATTGTTATAGGTCGCTGTACATTGTGCAATCTTTAAGTAGATGCGAATATTATTCATAATTAATAATTCACATAAGAACTATTAATTAGCTATTTTAATGTCACCCTAATATTTTTATATAGATGCTTTAGATGTGTAGCGCTCACATTGCTATCTATTTTAGAATCAGCAATAGTAACACTTTTGTAAACCAACATAAATTTTACATCTGTTGCTTCATACTAACTTAAAAATCTAGTTTTATCAAATACATAATATTTATCTAGCAATATAAAAATAATAAATCAATAGATTATGCAATTTTAGATACTATTCTTTATACCTAATTTGAATATAAATACATAAAAAATACCAGTTTAAAAATAATTCGGCAAATGGTTAGAGCACAACAATGTTGTGCCCGGAAAAATAATTGATGTATTACAAATATTATGCGAATTTACAGAAATAATAAAAAAATCAGCAGATGATGAATATAAGCAATTGAATGATAGATATTTAAAAATTATTTACTAAAGAAACTCAAATGTAGAATCATCTTTTATTTGCATCATTCCAATTCAACATATTTTTCCTTTACGTAGCATTGCTGTAATTGCTTTTTACAGCTATTATTTGGCTCCATCTGTGTTGCACTTGGTAAAATTTTTTGAATTGCCACTTTTGTTTCTTTTGGCATAGCAATAAGTATATTCGGTACGGTTTGCAAAAATTCTACTGGTAATAAATAGTAATGCGCTTGCACAGCCGCTAGGCGATCGCTATCGTCAACTGCCAAGTATAGTGTTCTGTGGTGATGGGGCGAATTTAACACCATTAGGGACAGTGCATCCATAGGTGAAGAGACTAACACAGCTGTTATTATGGGAACGTTTGAGTTTCCACCCATACTCACATGGAACCAACCACATGAGCGCCTACTACCAGGATATAAACTATAACGATCGCTAGCTTCAAAAGGAGAGTATAAATAAGCTCCTGTAATTTCCTGAGTCAGACTCCGCGCCAGAAAGACTGCATTACCTGCTAAATCTGCATAAACCAAATTACGTTGGTGAAGCGTCTGTATGAGGTTTCGGGGAATGGAGTAAGTAGCTGTAAGATAATTCTCTACTTCTGTCCAATGGCGATGCGAAGATGTCGGCGGTATGAAAATACTAGGTGGAGTTCGTTGTGCGATCTCTATTGCTTGCTGTTGTGCATGGTGAGTCACCGCAGTTAACATTGCCGTTTCACCAAAGCGATCGCGCAACCAAGCAACTGCATCATCGAATGTACAGTTATTAATCTCCATCACCAAATCAAGTTGACTGTTACTACTGTTATTGACTTGCTGATATTGGTTTAGCCCTAGTTCGTAGCCTACCAGTTCCAAAGATAAGTCATGCCAATTGCTGGTTGTGAGGCGCAGTAATTGCAATTCACTCTCTAGCTGTCGTCGTAATTGTTCGCTTTTAGATGCCGTTTGCTTTAGTTGAGAGTTGTGTCTTTGGATGCGCGATCGCTCCTGAAGTTGGTAGTTGATCGTTTCCAACTGCGGACTCAAAACTTCAATCACCCTCTGTCGGTACGATTCACTCGTTTCTTCTGCTTGGGGTTGGGGAAGACAGCGTTCCCAGTCGAGAAAAAGAGAATCCTGATTAACAGCAGCGTAATACTTTTTGATTTTTGTGTAAGTAGCAGTACTTCCTTTGATACCGCGAGAAATTCCTAAATGTGCAACAGCCTCAGCAAAACTATCTTGCAAGGAGTAGAGTTTATCCCTGGTGCCAAACAAGGCTCTACAGTTGAGCTTACCTCGTTCATCCAAAGGTACGAGGTAAGCATGAATGTGCGGTGTAATTTCATCTAAGTGCAGTTCTGCCCGAATTATGCGATCTCCCCAAAAGCATGACAACCAATGGATTGTTGCTTGCACAAAATTATCCAAACACCTTTTGTCGTAAACTCCTGCTTTATTAGGTGCATGGGGTCGAAAATATTCTGCGCTGGACGAGAGTAACATTTCCACGGCTAGAACCGCGTTCGAGCGAATCTTCTGCGAACCAATTTTATTTTTGACTAAAGTCGCCAAATTTGCGTCATCAGGGCTGCCAATTAGCCGCACATTTGTTACTTGCGGATTTGCATTTGGCGTATCCCTAGTTCTTGATGTGTGTGCTTCTTTTCCAGCCAATAATCCCCAAGATTTGATTTTCTGGATTCGACAAACTGCGAAGGGCATAGTGTGATAGGTGACGCAAATTTTGCCTGAACTAATGATCGATAACCTGTCTTTTCCACTTTTAACGCGCTCGTAATTAATTGGACGAACTGAGTAATTTAATGTACTGAAAAATCTATCTAGCGGCTTACGCAATATTAGTATTTTTTGATTTATTTAGATTGCGTATATAAACGTAAAAATACGCTTAAACGCAATTATTCCTTGTTAAAAAATGTAATAGAAATTTTCGTAACCCAATAGATTATACGGAAATGACTTTTCAATTAACTATCGCTGTAATCCTTGCAAAGGAAGAAACTCAGCTATTTTTTATTGTAGATTTGCCAGCCAATAAACAATTTTAATTTTTAAATTTTTTATACTGATGATTTTTAGTACATTTCAACCAAGTACATAATCTACCGATTGTTCGATTGCGCGAAATAGGAACATTTCGCTACCAAGGTAGAGAAGGAAACAAATCACAAAAAAGTCGAAGACAGTGAATTATTTTTTTCTCAAGCCTTTGATAAGCTGCGCTAATACTAGTTTTAGTCTGGTAAGAGAGGATGTTGATATTGCTCTTGGTATTGAAAATTTTGGACTTTTTGAGTATCACTGCAATTATTTTTCAGGAATTAGCCAGAACAAATTGTGTAGTGTGTTTTACCAATAAAATCATCACAAGCTGGAATATTGTACAAATTACCTTGGCAATAAAAAAAGATTTTATTGTTTGGATTATCTCAAATTTTTCCAACCGCTAACACTTCCTTGAAATCACTGAGAGATGAAATGAGGTACTGAGAGTAGTTAACAGATTTTTGAAATATCACAATCTGAGTGAAGGAAGTTGAAGGAATTTTTCCGAGATCATCACCCCAACATTGATAAGGAAGGCTAATAATTAACCTTCATTTACCTTTAGTTTCCTTCAAATTAAACAGCTTTAATTGCATTAAATTTGTTTAACATCATGAGCAAGAATACTCAAGTAAAAAATAATTCTTTACCCTTGCTAATTTTGGCTTTGGATTTTGGGGGAAGTGCAACCAAGGGAATTTATTGTGCGTTTGAGCAAAATAATCCATCATCCTTGGTCATGGAACCGGAGGTACTCAAAGTCTCTTTGGAGTCAGTTACTTCACACACACAGAGTTTAGGTGTAACAGAACCAGAGAACGTCGCATGGGTGAACTATATGGGTGAAACCTTTGTTGTGGGCTATTTGGCGAAAAGTAAATATTATGCCAACGAGGGTTTGAAAGAATTGAAATATGAGCGGGCGATCGCCAAAACTGTATCTGCTATTTGGGTAGTTTCACAAAAGGTGAAATTGGGGATGAAATGTCGGCTTGCACTTGCTTGTTTGCTACCACCAGGAGAGTTAGAGAACAAAGAAAGTTTCTACAAACAACTTTTAACTGTACTTGCTGACTTCGTAACACCAACTGGAAGAATGCGTGTAGAGTTAATCGAGTTTAAATGCTTACCAGAAGGAGCAGGAATTTATCTGGCTTACCAAAAGAAATTAGGACAAGCTATCAAAACAAAAGTAATTGCCCTACCAATGATAGGTTACAGAAATGCATCAGTGTTAATCAGCAATAAAGGCATAGTAGCAGCTGATGGTAAAACTTCTGATTTAGGAATGATTCGACTTTTAGAGAAAATACTTGCCAAGACATCTGGACAAACTGCTGCAAAATTAGCTCCGGCTGTAGTTGCTGCTGGTAATGATGTATCCACAACTCCTTTTTTCCGATTATTGAGAAGTACGAATCAAGCTAACAAACAGCATGAATTACAGCAACTTCAAAAAGCGGTAAAGCTTGCCAGAAGCGAGTATGCTGTTCTACTGACAAGTTGGTTAGACCAAGTAATTTCTATCAGTTCAGTAGATGAAATCTTATTTTGCGGTGGTACTGCGGATTATCTCAGAAAAGAGTTGAATTCACACTATCCGGGAACTCCTTGTTTGTGGGGAGTGGGTGCAGAAATACCTGAACAAGTTGATACTTTCTCCCTAGGAACTAGGCTTGCTGATGTCTACAGTGTATTTTTGTATTTTTCAGAACAAGTCCATCAACGTTTTCTTCCTACTCATAAGGCGAGCTCCAGAGGTCTGTAATGTCTAAGCAAATAGATTTTCGCTGGCGATATCAACCACGTAAGCAGATGGATATGCAATTGATGGAGTATATCCAAGACAATCAAATTACTAGCAAAACCGAGATGATACTTTTGGCACTGCGGTCATTCTGGCTACCTTATGCAATAGCTGAGGATTCTCTCCCACAAGAACAGATGCGACGTGTGGCGCGTGCTTCAGTCCAGGCCTTAAGAAAGCAGATAAAAGAGATTTTGGAATTAGCAGGCTTGGAAGATACTTCCTTAGATGTTCAGTTGCAATTAACTCAATTAAGGTCATTACAAGTAGCCAACGTGATTGCAACACATGGGGCAAATACATCTATCGATGAGCTTCGTACTCATGCAGGAAATCATGCTTATGATGATACAGGTTTAAGTAATTTTTTGTAGAAACTCCTACTTAGCGATTGTAAATTTTATCTCTAAGTAGGCAGTTTTATTCACTAATAGATAACTATAAATATGACGGCGACACCAGGAAAAAGAAGACGAGGTAGACCCAAGAATAATCCAGCTACTTTCTCAGTAGGTTTATCTAACCACGGTCAACCTGATAATTTAGATAATTCCTATGTAGAAGCGACAGACTCACCAACTAATGTGGAATTTGGTGAAGATTGGGAACGCGAGCTTGATGGTGATGCCTCTGTTCATGATTGGGATTTATCAAGCTCAAATGGAGTACATGATCAACAAATAGCAGTTGTAGAGTCAATAGCTAATGATGAAATAAGTGAGCAAATTCAACAACTAATTCCTGCTAATGATTTTGACACATTAGAGAATAAAATAGATTTCAAACAACCAACAACCATCCACATTATTGATGGGGAAAAGGGAGGATGTGGTAAATCTTTCCTTTGTAGAGCCTTTATTGAATATTGCAAATCTATTAATTACCACATGGTGATTATCGATGCAGATACGAGTAACCAGGATATTAGCAAAATTTATCCTCATGTGGAGGTAGCTTTCTTTAGTGATGATGAAAAACAAGCAAAAGCAGCAGATAAAATTTTTGAATTAGCTTTTGAAAGCTCAGTGATTGTCAATTTACCTGCTCAAGTATATACAAAATTTAGCGACTGGATAACAAGCAACAATTTGACTGATTTAGGTCAAGAGCATTCGATATTTTTTATCAAATGGTTTGTCTGTACTGGTGGAGTAGACTCGGTTAACTTCTTCCTCAAATCTTTGTCAGATTTAGGGGATAAGATAACTCATGTTTTTGTCAAGAATATGGGATTGTGCGATGACTGGAGTTACATAGACCAAATGCCAGAGTTGGCAGCAGCCGCGCGAAAATATCAATTTATGGTGATGGATTTCCCAAAGTTCCCCTTTTGGGAGCGTAACATGATTGACCGCTTAGAAATCACCTTTTCAGATGCGATCGCACATCCAGATTTGAAGGTGGTATCTAAGCAAAGAGTAAAGAATTTTCTCAAACTTACCTATGAAGCTTTTGCAGCAACGGGGTTAATTCGATGACAACAACTGATACGGTAAAAACACCCCAAACTCCCGATGATTTACTTGCTGAAGCATTGAAGGGTAAAAGTGAAGATTTCAAACGTCGAGTTCTGGACTTTACTCTTAGAAGCGGACTATCTCAAGACGATCCATTATTTCTTGTACTGGTGGCGACTGGACAGTTAGAAGCGATGCTTCAAGATGCACCAGAAACATTGCAATTGCTGTTCAAAACTTGGAATAAAGATTTAGCTAACAATCTAGAGAAAGTTGAACAAGTCGCAGTTGAGAGACAGAAAGTTGCGATTAATCGTGCCGCACAAACTCTAATTCATGAATCCTTGTTACGTGAAGGTCGAAATATTATCTATTCCATATTTCCGACCACGATTATATTTTTCTTTATCTTGATGATGGGTTTCATTGCAGGTATTTCCATACCACCTTGGATAGATGGTGTCTTGGGAGGGGGATATACAAAAGTGCGTTCGACTGCTTTGACATGGAATGAATTAGAAGCAATGAATTGGGCAATATCGAGTGAAGGAAAATTTGCCAAGAATTTGATTAATTGGAATCGGGGTTATTTGGAAAATGGCGAATGTATCAAGGATGCTCAAAAATTGGGCTTGGTATTGTCCCAATATAATCGCAAAGCCAAGTCAGGATTTTGTACTATTTGGGTGACTCCGCCAGAACAACGTAAGTTTATTCCTTGAACGCGATACTTCTTAAATTTTCCAATTGTTCTCGAAGTATTAAAATAGGTGATTGTATATGGTTGCCGCGACAATCTATCCAACAACCCAAACTGATATTTCCAATCTGGCCAATGCCACTATTTCTATTGTTGAGCAAGCTTTTTTATTGGCATCAAAAAGACGAATACTTTCCCATCAACAATATAAGCAATCACTTGAATCAATTGGTTGGAGTTTAAAAGAAAGTACAGTTTACTTGAAAGTTGCAGGTACATTTTCCTCATTTTCACCAGATGACCTCCAAGAAATCGAACCCCATACTATTTTTGATTTAGCAAAACACGCCAAAAAATATAGTCAAGTCATTGAGAATTTAAAAGATTGCGGTCAAATTACCCAAGAGAAAGTTCGCGAATTTATTGCTGCTCATCGCACACCAAAGAAACCAAAACTAGATAAACCCACTATTTGGAAAACAGGGAGAGATGGTAAACCAGTATGTCGGATTCCCGACATTATGGAAGATGATATGCAGACTGGGAATATTATCCAGAAAGAAATGGATGAAAATGGCACAATTACCCAAACATTAATTAGGGAAGCAGTCGCATTATGGCAAGGTGTAAAATCAGGTAAATTAGTTGTACACCTGAATAATGAAGAATTTTCTCAGGAAACAACTGATGATTTTGAATCAGAATATTTGCTCGAACCGTCAGAATCTCATCATGAATTAGATTTAAATACATCCATTAATTGTTTCTCAAATTCACCAGAAGTTTTTGTTGCAGAATCAACAAGGTCTTCAGCATCTGTTGTGATAAATCCCTCCGAAATTTCTGTATCTAATCATCAACTAAATTTATCACAAATAGCAGAGTCATTGACACAAGTCAATTCTTGGTCAGAAGTAATTAGTATTACCAATAATTATCAAGCACCAATCAAGTCTCAAATTTGGGAGTTATTAAATACTGAAACTCGCAAGAGATTTTATGAATTGAAAAGAGAATATTTTGAAAATCTCGATAAAGTTCCACAGATCAACGATCAGGTGATCTGGGAAAAGTGTCCGATTAATCTCTATTCATGGCAGCCTTTCATAATTACAAGTATTGAAGATGGTAAGGCCATGTTGGATGTTTTTACTCGTCCGGTTCCTCTTGATGAATTAAGACAATGTAGTAATTCAAATATTGATTTTTAAGAATGAGAGTCAATATTTGATATCCAATCAAAACGGTATACATTCAGAGTCAGGAATTTGATTTTCCTTAACTATTTGCTCCATTTTATCAACTTCTATTTTCCATTCTTCTGACGCTGGGTCGTAGAAATAGTCAGTATCTACATATCCTTCACTAATAAGTTCTTCTGGAGTCATCCCATAGGATAGCTGGGTAATACTGATTTCTGGTTTTTCAGTCATCTTTTTATCCTTCAACAAATCTAACTGCGAACTGTTTTAAAGATATGGCTTTAAAACTCAATCATTTTGACACCAAAACGAAACAAGATATTTTGTCCGAACAAAAGCTCACAAATTCATTGGCTGAATATTTATTTCCCAATACTAAGTTTAGTATTGGTATTGCTTATCCTGATGCCACTATAACAGAAGATTTGGATGAATATAATGGCATGACTTTGCAATTTTCATCGGGTCATCGGATGTTTTTTGCAGATAACCCAAATATTCGTGATTTATTGTATCCTAACCCTTCGGATGCGGCTGCTTATCCTTTGCCTTTTACACCTTGTCTGGCTTTTCACGAGTTAAAAAATGTCAGAATTTTGGTTATTGATGATGTGACTGGGGAAAATGGTGGTGTAATTGCTGTGGATGATGCAAGAAAATTGGTTGGTGATTGTAAAGGATTAATTGATGGCAATTTTGCTGTCTCAAATAATATAACTTCTCGTGCTTTTCAATTCCGACTTGGTATTAAACCTCAAGCAGAAAGTCCAGTAATGCGAATTGCAAAAGGTACACTTGCACCTGCACAATTGGATAAACTTGGGGAATCATTTTTTCGTATGGGTGGTAGTGTCAGAGATGCTACTCTGCGTTTCAAGTTTGGTTATGATATGGTGCTAGCAACGTCTTCTTTTAAGGGAAGGAAAGGAGAAGATGCAATTAAACCTGGGGAATATATACTCTCAATTGGTTTAGGTGTAAAATCCTTGGCTTTATATAGAGAACATAGTTTGGGAACCCAGGTTTTAATCAATTATTCTCAAGCGGTAAAACAGGAAATTTTACCTAAAATTAAACAGCAAGCAGAAAAGTTAGCTTTAGACCAAAAACACCCAATCAAGTTAGCACAGCGATATATTAAAACTTACGAACGACGCAAAAGTATATTAGCTAAAAAGCAAGAAGTCGAACCCCAAATCCAAGAAGATATTGAACAATTTTCTATATTTGATAACTTAGATTCTGGTGGTGAAAGTGAAGACACTCAAGATAATGATCGCTTCGCTACACAACAAAAGGATTTATTACTATATTCGCTACTAAAAGCAGATTTATCGGGTTTTAAGCAAATTATCGAGCATCCGAAAATTATTGCTGAACTTCAGGAATTTGCTAGGAAGGAATGGGTAGAGATAGCAACGGGACGTTCGATAAAGTTTACATCTGGTTTGGCTCAACCTAGTTTGCAATTAAACAAAGATGAAATCAGTATACCTTTTTTAAATGAAGGGGAAGAAGTTATAGTAACTCGTTCGCCGTTGATTAATTCAAATGGTGTAATTACTTTAAAAAACAAACATTTACCAGAAATGGTAGACGGATGTGTCTACATCCATCCTCAAACTGCAATGGAGAATATGCAGTGTGATTTTGATGGTGATTTACTAGCTTTTGCTAGCAGTAGAGAGTTTCCTGCGTTAGCAGCAGAAGTTAAAGAAAAGAACCTTCAAGAAAATCGTTATCCTGATATTGTTAAAAAAGCTAAAGTACCCTATCAAGGAACTTTTCAAGAAATTGCTGTTTCGGCAATGGAGAATAAGATTGGCATTATTGCTAATGAAATTCAAAAAAATATAGCACTACAATGTGAAATTATTGCGCTGCCTAAATCTGATAAATTTAATTATCTTCAGACAGTTTCAGCACATTGTTGTTCGATAGTTAAGAGATATAAACAAGGTAAATTACAGATACCAGACAAGATATTACAGCAAATATATCCAATTGCATCGCTCATCAATAAAAATATAGACAACTCTCAAATCGAACAAAATTTACAGTTACTTAAAAAGTTGTTGAAAGATTGTGTAGCTGAATTGGGTAATGAGTTACAAGTTGCTGCTGATGGGCCTAAAAGTGCTTTACGTCCCGATGATTCAATTATCCGATATTGTCAGGCTATAACTAGTTATAAGGAGGTGCAATGGTTGGCTGATAAGAAAAATAAGGAAGTATTTACTTTGCGGGTCATGAAAACTAATGGTTACAGTCCGATTGATTTAATGATTCAGCAAACTAACGATATATTTGAGCAGAATCAACTTGTTGCACGACCAATTGAGCAATTTAGAAAGTTGTATTATGGTGTTGATTTTTATGATAAACAGAGACAACAGGCTCAACAAATTAAGGGTGAATATAATTCTCAGGTTAGGAAACGTATTGAACTAGAAGATAGACAAAAAATAGAGCATGGCCCATATCTTGTAATTACTTCTCCAACTACTGCCAAGCAATTAGAGGTTACTAATTTAATCAAGTTTCCTGCCGCTAAAAATATTGACTTCTGGAAATCTTCGGAACTCACTATTAAGATTGGTGAGAGAAATCCAACTGAAAAAATACCTCATACCTTGTTTGCTCAAGCGAAATTTATCACCTCTGATGGTCAAGAGGTGGATATTGCTATCGGCACAATTAGCATGAAATCAATAAAAGAACACGACCTCAAGCCAGGAATGTCAATCAAACAAGGTAAGGTTGAATTTCATTTCGGTATTAGTGATGGGATGATTGATGCTTTAAAACAGCAAACTAGGGAATATGTTGAGTCAATTAAACAAGAAACACCGTCAGCAGAAAGATTACAACTTGCAGCAGCTATTCACGATATTAGCCACACTGAATCAAGCCAAAATTATTCGGGTATCAAAAGAGCAGGTGTGGCGTTTGCTATTTTTTCAGATGAAGTTATAGGTCAACTA
The DNA here is from genome assembly GCF_025677855.1 of Tolypothrix sp. PCC 7601. Taxonomy (NCBI): domain Bacteria; kingdom Bacillati; phylum Cyanobacteriota; class Cyanophyceae; order Nostocales; family Tolypothrichaceae; genus Tolypothrix; species Tolypothrix sp. PCC 7601. The sequence goes on along the minus strand of NZ_CP064879.1, from coordinate 3,244,239 downwards.
CAGCATTTACAGTTTACCCAGATGAGGGTAATTGGTACTCAATTTAATGAGTATGCCCTCCAGAATTTTCAAGGTGAAAGACTACCGATTAAATTTGAGGATAGCGTGCATCCTCGTGACCCAACTAGAACTTCCAGTTGGGTAATTGTAGAGGGTAAAAAGCTTGGTACACTGGATGCTCGTTCTCCTCATTTACTAGCCGGATGTGAGGCAATTGCAGCTATTACTTCTGCTCCCAGTACGAGCTTTATTGTTACCAGTTTGAAAAATCCTGACCATAAATTGCAAATTGATAGCGTTAATCAATATGCTTTTGCAACTCATCAATGGCTGGGTGAGCAAGTAAATATTACTTTGGATGTGCGTCAAACTCAAGAGCGAAAAGCACCAACTGTTTTTGCTTATATTGGTAATCAAATATTGGGAGTAGTAAATAAGCAGTCAGTCAATTTTTTGCAAGGGAGACTGGCTGCTGTTAATAGACAACTTCAAGGATTTAGTTTTGTAGGTATGCTTAATAATGCTCCAGCTAGTTATGCGGATATTGTGATTGATAGCAGCAGTGTTAAGTTTCCAGAAATCCCAGTGGGAGAACATGAAAATAATTCCGCAGTTGCAACTGTCGTGTTTTTTAGCGCATCTATTGACAGCCAGTTGCAAGCCAAAACAGAGCAAGTTTTGTGTAATATGCTCAAACGCGCTGTTGATCGTGCAGTGGAGAGGGGTTATGATACAGTCAGCTTTGTTGATGTTTCATTACACTCAGATAAGTCCTCACAGAATCTGAAAACTATTGAGATGCTGGCAACAGAACGGAAGAATATCAAAGTTGAGTTTAAAGGTACAGCATCGCTAGAAGATGCGATCGCACTCCTGACACAGCCAGATGATATAGTTGTTGGTATTCGTAGCCCCAAAACCATTGGCATTATAGACTTTGCATCAAGTCACCGAAAAGCGATCGCTGCATATATCCCGGAAACTGGAAAATTTGAGCGGCGTAATTTACCTTCAATTCAACCAAATATGGTTGCAGCAAACAACGATATCGAACGCGATGGGAGCTATTGAGCTTTCAATTGATTCAACACCCGCGCTACTTCTGTTGGTTGAGACAATAACAAGGTTTGTAAATGAGATCGCAAAACTGCCAATCTCTGATATTGTCCATCAATTTTGTCTGGAATACCCAAGCGTCTTGCTGCGGTACGAACACGAGGTTGTGGTAACTGCTGTATCAAAACTGCTAGAGATTCTGTATCAACATTATTTGCTGTATTTGAAACGATAGAATCAGCAAGTTGTGTCTTGATCCGTACTATCTTACTTACAGGTTTGAGATAGGGAAGAGAATTTATTCTTTCGGCTTCTTGGTTGCGAGTTAAGGATTGCACAGCTTTACTAAAGGAAGTCTTACCCGATTGCTTCCATAAATCCCATAAACCAACAAATAAATTCAATATTATCAACGTTGTAAAAGCTAAAACTAATGCGATCATGAGAGCGTTCAAAAATTCTTGAGTATTTTCCATTTTCTTTATCTCCGATATCCAGCTTGAAGCGGATGCTGGTCTTTCACAGTCTTCTCCCCGTGAGGGGTTGCAATGGAAAACTCATGATGAAATTACAGACGAGCCTTAAAAATTTGGTTGGCAGTGAGATTGAAAGTAGGAAATATTGGAGAAATAATTTGGTCATTATTTCTAAATTGAGTAATTTTGTACTCCCCGTCAATGAGTTGATAAACTGATATTGTTGGTTGTTTGGGGTCGCCAATAAACCGTTTACCACCTAAAGCTTCATAGTCAATTATCCAATATTCCTGAATCCCCATTTCTTCATAGTCCGCAGACTTTCTCGAGTAATCATCGCGCCAATTTGTACTGACAACTTCAACAATTAATTTGACGGAATCAGCTATTTCAATAATTGACTCATTTTCCCACCTTATTTCGTGAATGAGAGCTTCTTCATCTAAGACAATAATATCCGGTTCGTATCCAGATTTACCAACTGATGTTTTGACTATTGATTCTCTGGGTATAAACCAGATATCCTCTTTATCTAAGTTGGTAATAGCTATATTGAGATGTTTGATTGCAAAACCAGTTACTCTTGAATGTTTTCCTCTAGGTTTTGGCATCTCAACAATTAACCCATCATGCAATTCGTAACGTACCTCAGAGCCTTCTGGATACCAGGCGATAAATTCATCAAACGTTATTGATTTAGTTAAGGCTTGACTCATATTTTTGATTCATGAAAAAACGCAATAGTAATTCTTGGATGAATCATCACTTAACTGTGTAGACCGCACCTGATAAAGCAATTCGGCAAATAGAGCTTGACTTTCCCTATTTCTAGACTGTACATATACAGTTACTCCTGGTCTACACAACTAAATGCTACCAACGATATACTGAAATCTAATTTTCATTCTCTTTTCTTGACTAGTCTTGATATGTCAAGCTCCCAGTTATAATAATATCTAATTAACTTCTTAATAAAAAAAATACCCTCATAGAGGGCTACTATTCATTGTAAATCAAGACTACAGCAAATTGATTGAGCGAATTAAAATGCTCATTACTTCCCCAGGATTGTTCGTTGGTAATAAGGGACTCCAATCACCTATATCTGCATAACCGAGTTGATGCAAAACACGAATTGTTGCCATTACAGCTTTACTGGAGCCAATCAGCGTATGCTTTATTTTTTCTCGTTCTTGTTTGGCTGGGGAATTGGTCTGAAAATTAGGAATAGTTAAAACTTGGCTATTAGCATCACCTAGAAAGCTTCGATAGTTTGTTGGCATAGAAGATTTCTCCTAGCTTTGGAGTTTACTGAATTTGGGTAGCAGCCTTTTTCGTTGTTTATACCGAGGTTATCAGGAAAGTTTTTTCAAAATAACCCTGATGTTTTTGATTCGTGAACCGTGAGAGGCTTTACTAATCGGAAATATTCTGTTTCTAGCGAATTAGCACTTCTAAAATAAAGTCGAAATGAGCCATCACCATATTGTTTGATGTCTTGCTTGTCGAAAATTATTTCTTGCCTTTGCAACCATTGGTATACAGTTGCATGAAACTCAGCTAGAAACAAAGCCGGAAAATAAATTCTTCCTACTTTTGCTCCCGTTTTTATGTGAGTGAATATTTGAAATTGTGGTTCTGCTAATACTTCTGCCATTGATAGTGCCTGACATTCTGTTCTAAATTCTCTTGCCGTAAGGCTGGATGTAAGGATTCAGGAGTCAGGAGTCAGAAGTCAGAATTAGGAAGGAATCCAGTATATTTTGGAACTTGTCTTTTCCTAATTATTTAACTCTTCTAACTCCTGAATTCTGACTCCTGTATTCTGACTTCTGGGTCTGATAATTTTGAGAAAACAGATAAGAGTTCCTGCAATTAAATTGATACTGATTCGGTGTATTTGAGAAAATTCGAGATTTTCCAATTTAAACCGTGAACGGGATCGGCTACATTCGGTTTTGAGGATGCACCGTCGCACAATAAACAAGTCTCGCATTGAATTCTGTCATCTTCAGTATGACGGCACAGAACTTCACCTTGGCTCAAAGGAGCATCAGGAGCGATGATTCTGAAAGTCCTCCAACCCTGCATTTGGGCTAATTGCGCTTCAGCTTGGCTTTGCACAGAAGCCATTAAATATTTCTGCCAACGGTGATCGCACAATTGCCATTGGTGCGTGTAACCAGTATATTTTCTCGATGCTAAAATGATTGGCTCCCACGCCTCAAAGGGTACTGCTGTTGGGTCTCCATAAGAGCCAATTCTCACGGGATAGCGATATCTTTTCAAAACTTCTATTTCATTTGTACCCAGTTTTGGGTAAGTTCCGGTTTTATACTTGCGGTAAATATTGTTGATAGGCAACAGATTAACGTAGCAGCTACCGCTCTGACTCAATTTCAAGGGACAGTTCCCACAAATACCTTTGTCTAAACCATTTTTTGCGGCTGATGTTGGCACAAATTCTTGCTGTAAAATCCAAGATTGAATCAATCTTCCAGTTTTGCGATTGGATGTAGGGTAAACAAATCCGGTCAAAATCAGGGCGATCGCAGAACCGTCAATCAAAGAAGCTCCTGACCAAACAATATAGCTGTTTTGTAGCATATTGATAATAGCAGATAGTTGAATATTGATGAGTTAGCAAGTTGTGAAGCGAGTAATTTTGTAGACAAATAGCCACAAAAATCTACTGATTAAAAGCCTTGAGTTGATGAGATAAATCGCTGCTAATAAAAATCCTCCAGCATGATTAACTACTAGAGGATTTGAAAATTGCTACTATGAGTTTTTGGGATTAGTAGTGAGTGCTATCTTCAATCGTCTCTGATTGGTAATGCATCTGGTTGCGCTCGGCATATTCTTGTCTACGTTGCCAAGATATTTGATTTTGAACTATCAAATCTTCAAGGCTTTTACCAAACTTGCGATTTGCATATTCAAGAAGTTGCTCTAGATTGTATCGTTTTTCTTCAATATTACCAAAATCAGTAGTAAAGCGTTCTTTAAATTCATCCCAATCAAAAGTTTCTTTGAGAGAGCGTTTGGCAACAAGTCCACAAAGAGAACGGATAGAATAGTAAACTTTTGAGTAAACACGCTCGGAGTAATTGCTCACGGCATATTCACCTAATATTGAACCATCTATTGCTTGAAGGGTAGAAGTAGAAGATTTGCGTGACGGCATATAAGATTTCCGTAAACTTCATTAACCAAATGGCGTAAGCCAATGCATTTTTACAATTAGGAAATAGAAAGTCAGAACTGTTTTGAGAATTCCGACTTTCGACTTACTAAATTCAACTTAATCTTGTGAAGAATTTCAGCCCACAATTGGAACGTGCTACCACCAAGCTGAATCATCGCAGTCAGCAATGAAATCTTTTCTTTCGCTGCACATTTGATACTCAGCTTCTAGCTGTTGTAAGTCTGCATCAAGTGCGAGATTTTTCACCGCCAGCATTATTTCTGTTAGATGGGTTTCTTCACTTATACCTGTATAATAAACCTTGATGAACTTATCTGCTTTACCCATAAAGCTTTCGAGATGGGTGACAAATGTTTGTTCAAAATCTATTGCCTGAATCATGGTTAATTGCTTATGAATACCTTCAGTTCTCTTCAGGCGTAAGCCAAAAAAGGAAAAGACTAAGCTGAAATAAATAATATAAAATGTTAAAATGTATTGCTTACCTTTTTAGGCAATAGTATTGAAATATTTCCGAAATAACTGAAATACTAAATAATAAAAACCTATATGATTTTCACCGAAGATATGTAAAAATAAATAATTTATGAAAAACAGGCAACTCTCAATAAAGCTAGCAGCCTATGTTGGCAGATTGCAGTAGTGCGAATAGCGAAAGTCACCAATACAACACATGTACACGCTTGTGGAAAAGTTTCCTGAAGCGTCAAAGTGGCTGATTAACCTTATGCTGAACAGCCATCACTAGCTTGTTAAAAACTATTATTTAGAGAGGCTCTCTAGTAAGATTGCTTGACAAAAATGCTCCCATCAGCGTCATTTAGGAGATTATGGCTAAAACTAAGAAATCAGAAAATGTTCCCAAAAAAGTGGTTAACTCTTCTGCAAATGCACTATATGTGCTGGATGTATTTTTAATTGACGGCCCAATGACCGAAGAATTTATTGCTGATAATCCAGAGGTGTCTCGAACCATTGAGATTAAAGGCAGTAATACTTTGCAGGAGCTTCATAAAATCATCTTCAAGGCATTCGACCGCCAAGAAGAGCATATGTATGAATTTCAAATTGGCGGAAATGGCCCGCAAGATCCAAATGCCAGAAGGTACGGTTTGAAACAAGCATTTTCCAGTTCCGGTTTGACACCAAAGCCTACAGGCGATGTTTCTAGTACTTCAATTGCTGAAGTGGGCTTATCAATTGATGAGGCTTTTGGTTACTGGTTCGATTTTGGTGATGATTGGTGGCACCAGATTGATGTCACAAACATTTTAGACCAGGCCCCAACGGGCAAGTATCCCAGAATCACCAAGCGAGTTGGGGCTAGCCCTCCTCAATACGCGGATTTTGAGTAGCAGAGCAAGTTAACCTATGAGGAGCGATCGCAACTGCAATCTTCGATTTCTAGCTAACTTGCTGCCATGAGAGTGACTACAGGGACGCATCCTGACTTTAAAAGTCAAGTTCTGTGATTACTAACAAATCACACGTAGTAAGACTCTTTCTATTATTCGGCATCTCCAATTAACGTGAACCCAGCCCAATTTTTGGGATTTGGATGTGTTTTCATGGTGTCTAACATTGCTTGACGTAGCGCTTGGGCTTTATCAAGGTTGCTGTCCAGGTAATACTTGTAAAATTTGGTCATTAGTTCACCCGTGGGAGCATCAGGTACAGACCAAAGAGAAACCATAACGCTGGGAACTCCCTTGCCAATAAAACTACGCGATAAACCAAAGATACCATCTCCTCCGAGCATTTCTCCCCGACCCGTATCGCAAGCGCTAAGAACTACCAAGTCGGCATTAAGGTCTATTTTGTAAATTTCTTCCGCAGTCAGTAAGCCATCATTCGACTCCTCATCTCCAGAAGATGCCAGTACGATCGCACCAGGAATTGAGCCTAGTTCAGGGGTATTGCCACGCATATTGGTTATTAAGCCGTGGGTTGCTAAATGAATCAATCGCGCTGTCTTCATTCGTCGCACTACTTCTGATTCTGTTGCTTGTGGGCCAATTAAAGCTTGGGTTTTAAGCTGTTTGGCGATCGCAATGGCTTCTGTTTCAGATACTGGCAATGGATCGATGCGTATATTTTTAAATGTTGGATTGATTTTGCTGAGGTTTGGCATGGTTGGATTGCCAACAATCAATGCATCGTTAGCATTCCATGATTTACTTCTAGTTTTTTGCCGTGACTTGCTGGCGAAATCTAATACTTGTATGGACGGTGAGGTAAAAATAGTATGTTTTTCTATCAAGTATTTTCCTTTTGCATCTTGAAGTGCGGCAAAGGGGGTCAAAAATAAATCTCCTTGAGGAATAAAGATAACTCGCGCTTGATGATTTTGTGGTAGAAAGTTTTCGATTGGCTCAATCAGTAGTTTATGTAGTTCCTGTAAGCGTGTTTTCTGTTCCTGTGGATTAATTTTGGCGACAATTTCGACATCGCTACGACCTCTAGCACCAATCACATTTCGGCTGATGGTAATCAAATCACTCAGGGGTAGTTTAAGTTTTGCTAAGTCGATACTACGAAAATCTATTTTCCCATTGGGCTGAATTACCCAAATATAGAGTAAAGAGTCTTGAGGTTTATCAATATCTGGAATTAATGAATATTGAACTATTGTGGCATTTTGTGATTTGGCAATTTCTTGAATCTGTGTGAGGTTAGGAGATTCAAAGCTTATTTTTTGTTTTGGTTCTTGGTTATTTGAAATTATTTTTCGATTAATTAAGATTTCACCTAATGCTTGACTGCGGCTACGTTGGGAAAGTTCTAGTGCTTCTTTGTTTTTACCTTGTTCAATCAATGCACGTTGTAGGTAATGATAAATATTCTCTCTAAGTGCATATAAAAATGCTATATCTATACCTAAATTAGTACTTGTTAAATGCTCTCTTCTATAAGCTTTACTGCCTTCCCATAACTTAATTGCAGCCAAAAAAGCTTTTTCGGCTGCGGCAAATTCTCCTGTTTTTAGTAAAATTCTTCCTTGTTGTTCTAACGTTTTTTCTTCAGCATAGTAATCGCCAGATTCTTTTAATATAGTTAGGGCTTGTTTATAGAGACTTAATGCTTTATCTGGCTGTTCTAAAAGCTCATACAATAGCCCTTGATAACTCAGAATATTACCTTCTAATGCTCGGTCGCCTAATTCTTGAGAAATAGTTAATGCTCTTTGATAATAATCTATTGCAGCATCTGTTTCCCCTCTACGTAGATAAAGCAAGCCAGCAGATAATAATGGTTGTGAGGCTCTAACCCCTAAAACGTGTTTGTCATCGCCCAAATCAAAAGAAGTCAAAAAATTGTAATAGATATATTCTAGTACATTTGCTATTGGTATTTTCTTTATTACAAAATTAACTTTGTTGCTAAACTCAATATTGATGGTTTTATTAACTTGCCTCTTTCTTGAAGTGAACATATACATCAAGCTTAAGTAATCTAGCGCTTTTGCAGATTGTTCTGCACTGCCATAATCAACAAGAAAAAGTAATTTACTAATTTCATTAACAATACTATTTGGATAACTCCCATAAATAGTACTATTGTCTATGATTATTTTTGTATTATTAGAATCATTTTGTTCTAACAATTCGTCATATTTACTAATAAATGAATCAATAGTTTGCAATATATTTATCTTTTTACCCTTTTGCATTAATAATAAACTGCGATGAATTTCTAGAGCTTTGAAGTAATGCCTCTGACTTATATATGCCGATCTAATAAATTTTATAGTATCTATCTGACCAGACATATTATTAAGCTTCTGATAGATTAGAAATGCTTCTTTGTAAGCATTTAAAGCTTTAGAAGAATAAAAAATTTGTCTTTGATTCAAAGAGCGCTTCAAACTATAGTATTTTCCTATTTTGATAAGAGTAGTTGCTGCATTAGTATCATCTTTTAAACTTTTGATAAAGTTAACAGTTTTCTGAAAATATTCAACCGTTTTGTCAAATTTGCCTAATTTATCCCAAGCAACTCCAATCTCGTAGAGAGTATTCGCAACTTCGGTGTTATTTTTTAAATTTCTAAAAATAGTCAAAGCCTTTTGGTAAAACTCAATCGCTTCCTGATGCTTGCCTTCTTCGGTATAAAATTTAGCAATCTTTAAAAGTACAGAAGCTTCTCCTGGTTGGTCGTCAATTTCTTGGTAAATATTTATTGATTGCTGATAAAATTTGAGCGAATTCTTATATTTTGCATCTCTAGTTGCATTTCTTGTTGACTTACCCCATTGCTGATAAGCATATGCAATATTGATTAAAAACTGACTTTCTTGCCTACGCATATCTTTCAAACTAATTGCTTTATTGTCAACTGTTTTTAAAACTAATAATGCTTGTTGATAAAACTCAATTGCTTGAGAATATTCCTTTAAATAATCCCAAGAAACTCCTATAGAGTTTAGTGTATCAGCCACTTTGATTGCATCTTTTAAATTCTTAAAAATAGCTAAAGCTTTTTGATAAAAATCAATAGATTCTTTATGCTTTAGTAGCTTGTTATAAAGTATTGCGATTCTCTCAAGTGAAGCTGCTTCTCCTGATAAATCATTTAAGTCTTGGTTGATTTTTAATACTTTTTCATAAAGTCCGATAGCTTGTTCATATTGTTCATATCTTGGATATCTTGTGTTATCTTTAACTGAGTCACCTAATAGCTCATAAGTATAGGCAAGATTAGTTAAAAATAAACTTTCTTTACTTTGTCTATCTTTTAACGTAATTTGTTTATTATCAACAGTTTTTAACACAGATAATGATTGTTGATAAAACTCAACAGCTTTAGGGTAATCACCTAAATTAGTCGAAGCAACACCTATATAATTGAGTGTGTCGGCAACTTGCAAATTGTCTTTTAAATCTTGAAAAATAGCTAATGCCTTCTGGTAGGTTTGAAGTGCTTCTTTAGGCTTTGATAGCTGACTATACGCTTGAGCAAGGTTAAGTAAAAAGAAGCTTTCTTTTTGCTTAATCTCTTGCATTGACACTTTTTTGCTATCAACAAGCTTAAGTGCCATTAATGATTGCTGATAATAACTACTGGCTTTACTATAGTCACCTAAATTATACCAGGATAATCCTATATAGTTGAGTGTGTCAGCCGCTTGTAAGTTGTCTTTTAAAGATTGGAAAATTGCCAAAGATTTTTGATACCAATCAATAGCTTCTTTGTATTTTGATTGTTTAACATAAATTATGGCAATTCTTTCATATAGAGAAGCTTGGTTATCAGCAGGGGCTAATTTCTGATAAATTGGTAATGCTTTTTTAAAATACTCAATGGCTTTATCATATTTTGCATTTTTGGTACTGTCTTGAGTTGAATCTGCAAATAACTCATAAACATTAGCAAGATTTACTAAAAATTGACTTTCTTTAGTTTGTATATCCTTGGAAGTAATTTGTTTTTTATCAACAAGTTTCAATAATAATAATGATTGTTCATGAGATTCAATTGCTTTGGGGTAATCTTCCAAATCTCTCCAAATAGTTCCAATCTTATTCATGAAATTTGCTGCTTCCAAGTTTTCGCCTATCTCCCGATAAATTGCCACTATTCTTTGATAGGATTCAATTGCTTGTTTATATTGTTTGGATTCATTATGAATATTACCTATTGACTCTAGTAGCCAAATTTTCTCCCAAGGTTCAATTTGAGCTTGATAAGTTGATAATATTTGCTGAAATAAATCAAGTGCTTTCTCTTTCTCTTGTAATTCATAGTATTCTATTCCAATCAGCGTCATAATTATCCTTTTTGTTCTGGGAAATTTACCTTGTTCTGCTATTTTCAAAGCTTGCTGATAGACTTCCAGTGCTTTTTTGGGTTGCTTTTGTTTACTATGAATTAACCCAAATCCAGTCATACTAAGCGCTTCTGCATCCCGATCGCCTTGCTGTTTTGCTGCTTGTATGGTGCGCTCAAATATTTGCCGTGCTTCCTCTAGTTTTTCTTCCTGAGCAAGTGATAAGCCTTTTTCAGCTTGTTGGATGAGTTCTGATTTTGGCTGTGTTTTTGTCTGAGCTATTACAACTCCTATTTGGGGAGAAAAAATAGGTACAGCAGCAAAGGGGACTAAACCACAAAGTAACAGCAACAGATGAAAACAAGATTTTTGAGGATACATTAACAACTCCTAAGTATGATGATATTGAGACAAAAGAATTATTTTTTTCTGAATTTTTATCTAGAAAGCGTAATGCAGAATAACTAAGATTCAACCACATTAATAATGGTGGAAATTGCTGCAAGTTGGCTTTTAGCGACAATGCGATCGCCTGAACTTTCTACTCTAATACTCCGGGTATTTCGTTCTAAATCCCCTAATAGTTCTTGCACCCACCCTAATGCTTGCTCACCCTCGATGTTTACAGGAGTTCTTCCATCAGGGTTTGTTATATCTGCAATGCTCTTTAATCCTTTCAAAGCATCACGAATTGGCAAAAAACTTGCTAAGACCAAAATTTCTTGACTTCCCACCCCTTTAAGCTTGAAACTATAGCCATCACTTTCTTGAGGGGTAATAATCTCCTGTTGTGGTGCGAGAATGGCTTCTATCTCTGCCGAATTCCAGTAGGGGAAAAGCGGTGTTATTTTACCACTACTACCAATACTAATAACGGCTATATATAAGTTATCCTTTTCATTGTTACGTACTTTTACTTGTACATCTGTACCAGATAAAAACTGAGAAGGTGTCGTTTTTGTACTACTACCTTTAGGAGCGATCGCAGTTGTAACATTCAATTTTGTGCTATTGCCACCAAAAGCTGCATCACTACCTGTAATCAGTTTCAATAGTTTGCCAGCTAATAATGATATTAAACGCCCCTGCAAGCGCTCAACAGCTGATGAAGCTGATTCTCCTGATTTTTGGAAAGTGTTGGCTAAAGGAGTGAGTCCTGGTAAAAACAGCCCAAAACTATCTACTGTTGGTAAATCTCGAATTTTCTTTGGTTTTACCTGTTGCAGATAGCTATTAGTCATCCTTCCCAGAATATATTCTGCCCCGGTTGAAACCACTTCGATCCGATCTATAGAAGCTAAAGAAGCTTTTGCTATTTCTAACTGCTCACCCAAGGAAATATCTAACCCAACCCGCAACTTAAGATTTTCGGGAATACCTCGTATCTTTTCTCTGAGCAGGACACCAGGTTGAACGTTTTTACTTTCCCCTTTAGTCAGTTTGCCATAACCGACCAAACCCTTTCTGTCCTGTTGCTCAATTTCGCCAACTTCTTGTCCCTTTGTATTAATTAACGCCCAAATAATTCCTTTTGGTTTTGCTTCTAGGCTCAAAGCAGAAATACCACCTAACCAATATTCTATTTCTCCACTAGGTTTTACCTTTCTCACAACCGCTTCAGCCCAGGGTTTTACGGGATTCAGGAAAAATGTTGGTTTTTGGCTGTTTGTTTCTGGATTAGCAGCAATTATAGGAGTTTGATACATTGATGACTTAATAGCAAGATCATTGGTACTACGCTCTAAATTCACAAAAGTATTACCTATACCTTCTACAGAACTTGCTTGCCACAAATAACGAGTAAGGATATAGGTAAAGGCTCCACAGTGAAATGTATCATTATCAAACTTCGCTTCTGCCGCAAACTGGTCAAATTGAGCCGAACCAATTGCCACACCTTTAGCAATACCCTTACGGCGCATATCATAAAGCTTTGCTTCCGATAGCTGCAAGTCTTTCATCCACCGTCGCTGAAATTCTAATTCTGTTTCACTTGGTTGAGCCGATTCCCCACTATCAAGTCGAGACGAAACAGCACGAAATACCAAATCACCCCGCGTACCTCCCCCTGAGTGACAGCTATCTAAAATTGCTGTGACGTTGTTAGTTTTTAGGGCATACATCAACAAAAATAAACTCCGCCCCATAATATCTTGAACTACATCGCTACGTTCTGTATTTCGGTCACGAGGTACAAGGGTACCGTTAAGCTTGTTGGTATTAGGAACTACTTCGCCATTGATAATTAGTTCCGGAATCGGATAGGGATCGATAATCCGCGAGCCATGTCCGGAAAAATGAAAAACAACTACATCTCCTGGTTTTGCTTGGTCAATTAAATGGGTTTGAAATTGATCTAAAATATTTTGCCGTGTTGGCTTTAAATCTGCTTCATCTGTAATGACAACGATATCTTTGGGATTAAAGCCAAAGCGATGTACCAGTAATTCATATTGCATTTCTACATCACTGAGACAACCTTTTAGGGATGGGATGCCTGATGGATAGGAATTTACACCAACTAGTAAAGCTAATTTTCGTGGGGTATTTTGAGCAATTACTTGAGCATAGCGATTAGCTTGCTGGGTAAAATTTGATTGACTTAGTGTAATTGCGCTGAGTGTAGAACCAGCAAATTGGAGAAAATGGCGACGTTTGATGGGAGGCATTATCGAACTTCCTTTCTTGAGTTAGCTTGAAAATCGCTTGATTGGCACAAATAGCATCTAGTTACTCCTAGTATTTTTACGGAGAAATACTAAATTATTGTCTTACAGATATGTAGGCAGGTATAAAATTTTTTGTGCGATCGCCAACTAAACTATACAGATGCAAAATTACAGGTTTTGACAGTTGTGCAAACATTAATGTGGCAATAGTTCCAGTTCTCTACCTAATCGGCCCTGGAACATTACCACTTATCCCTATCTCTGCTTCACAGCCTGCACCGCAGCATCAGCATTAACTAAACCACGACCGAAGAAATACTCTTGGGCGGAAACGGGTTTCGCCTTAGGGAAAATACCAGAAGGTCGTGAAACTGGAGCATCTACAACAGTTCCAAAACCGACTTCCTTCTGCAACCTATAGCGATTAGCATCAGCTTTAGAAAGATTGAGTCCATCATAGGTAGCAGTCTGATTGAGAATTGAGACAATTTCATCGCGGCTTAATCGCCGTTTTGGATCTTCTCCCTTCATCAGGGCCACTACTCCTGAAACAATGGGAGCCGAGAAAGAAGTCCCTTGTACCTGGACATACTTACCTAAGGGGTCTAACGCCAAACCCCAGGTGTAATCTGGTACAGACATTCCCTGCCAAAAACCATCCAACCAAGTACCACCTGTCGTTAAAATTCCACCACTGAGGCTATTTTGGATTTCGCCGCCGGGTGCGACTAGATCTAATCCGCCGCCATAACTGCTGTAGAAGGTGCGATTACCCGTCATATTTGTAGCACCTACTGATACAACACCAGGAATACCAGCCGGGAATCCAACTCCATCCAAATTTTCATTACCAGCAGAAGCAACTATTACCAAATGACGATGAGCATCCAACACATCAAAAATTTGCTCGGTTAATCCCTCATCAGGAAGCAAACCACCCAAACTCATATTGATCACATCAACATTTCTACTGGCAGCATAACCAATAGCTTCGGATAAACTTGCCATATTAATCGCACCACGTAAGCCAAAAACCCTAATTGGCAGGATTTGGGTATGAGGCGCAACTCCCAGAATACCTGCTTTATCTTCCGAATTAGCAGCAATCACACCCGCAGCCCAAGTACCGTGAAACTCACTCCCAATTTCAGCACGAATCAGATTGCGAATGCGATGAGCAATTTCACTGTCTGAAGCTTTAGGGTAACGCTGTTTTAAGATGCCCGACAGTTGTTGATATTTCTTTAATAATTGGTCAGATGGTAATTTAAAAGTGTCTTGAAATTCTGCTTGAATCTGTGACATTTCTTGGGAACTCAAGCGTGTATCAGCGTCACCTTCACCTGGGCTAGAAAAGTCCCAGCCATATTCCTCACCAGGTAATTTATCAGAGCGATCGCCAGATTTGTATGTCTTCTTCACCAAGTCGGGATGATCCCATTGAATCAAGCTATCAATTACCGCCACGACAACCCCACGTCCGCCATTGCTGTTGCGCCAGGCTTCCGTAGCGCGAATATCAGTCCGAGCTAACAGCCTGACCCCGGCGAGGAGTACTATTTAAATGCCATTGCAAAGGTAGTAAGTTGGAAGAAATCGGAGTATCTTTTGGTTGGGGTAACTGTGCCAACTGCTGTTGTAAGCGTTCGGCGGCGTGAGGAGTTTCTGGTAAATTGGCTGCTGTTGCCAGCAATTGCGACATATGATCGGAAGTCGCTTGAATAAAATTCGGTGTTGCTGATTGCACTCCTGGTACTTGAGTTAGTTGATTAGCCACATGTAAAATTTCAGTCCCAGATACTGACTTAGAACGTACTAAGTAGCGGTTTTTACTAAATCTCAAGGGACGAAGTACTTCTAAATTGTGGCGCAGTAGGATAATTTGCCTTTGGCTCTCGGACATCTCGCCCTCAAAACTAATGACAATCTCGTTGGGTAGTACAATAACTGGCTCAGATTTTGTTTCTGGAGATGCTGACTGTGATTTACGGGATAAGATAGGTAATATTTCTTGCACGTAAGGCTGTTTTTGAATCTGCTGTTGAACTGTATTTAAGGAAGCACGAGTGCCAGAAGGTAGGTTAACTAGAGCGATGTTTTCTCCCAAAGGTTTAACATCTACATCAGAGCGATGATTACTACCAATGCTACGAGTATTACCGCCACCACGTCGTAAATCTTGTTGCAACTGTAAGTATAAAGGTTGGATAGAGCGAGAGCGTGTATTCTTGGGTTTAAAGCTCACAGCCACCGTATCACGGCGCAAATTCAAAGGAATTTTTTGTCCGTAAAATGTATAAAACAATTCATCTGCTGTTTGTGCCTGCGCGAACTCACGGTGTTGCTGAGGAAGCAGAGAAAAGCTGGTAGCACTGAAAAAACAACCTGCCAAAATCAGACTGGAAATTAAACGTCTCATAAGTGCGAACTGGGAATTAATTTTGCCAGATATGTGTATTTCTGATGATTTGGAGGATATGCAATTTCTCAGCAGCAGAGGTTGGCGCAAAATTGCATAAGGTCGATTTTCTCAGAAGTACTAAAAAATGAAAGCTCAAGTTTAAAAAGGCAGAAGGCAGAGGGCAGAAGGTTTTATTCAGATCGGAGTCGGAGTAACACCCCTCCTGTTGGAAGTCTTAAACCCTCGTTCCCTAAGGTTGCTGGCAGAGGGGACAGGTACGCAGGGTTAGGAGCAACTGCCGTGGCAGGAAGCAAAATTCCCTTCTGCCTTCTGCCTTCTGCCTCCTGCCCTCTGCCTTTCCCAATAACTGTTAAATTAGGGACTCAGTATGGAATCTCAAAAAATGGTTGGACTTGCGTTGAAAAGCATCGGCAATGTGACAATTAACAATGACCAATAAATACAAATACTTATGAGCGAGGCTTCAAGATATTGGCAATTGGTGAGGATTGATGCGGGAGGGAACCGGAGAATTCAACAGATACCTGCGGCGAAGTCGTTTTACTCACAAGTATTTGAGCGTTTGACACCAGATGCAGACATCCAGGGTAAATTGCTAGATTTATATCGCCATAGTTCTGGCGAGACTGCTTTACTAGCAGAACGTTGTTTGCTGTGTTTTCTATCTTGGATTCTTGAGCAAGGATGTCTGCAATTAGAAAGGAAATTTGGTCAAAAGCATAATTTTACTGCTAGCGATTTGTTCCCTTATGTCCTAGATGATGATGGTAAATTATCAACAGCCCGTGTATATCAATGCTTCTCGCAAAAAATTCTCCAGAGTTTTGATCCGCAGCAAAGTAGTCTGACTACTTGGGCGATAATGAAATTAAAGCAACAGCCTGAATTGAATAAAGTTTTATTAGAATGTGGTGTTTATTTAATTAGTAATTGGGCGATTTTAAATGATACTCAACCTAAACAATTAGAACGCATTTTCAAAGATTTTCATATTTTTAGCCAGGGTGGTTTTAGCGACGCAGCAATTAAAGAAGCGCAATCTATTTTAGAAAGCTATCATACTATCTACCGCTTGCAAAGACTGCAACAACGGAGAAAAGGTCTCAGGAGTAAATGTATTGCACCTGATACTCAACAATTACAAGATATTGCCCAAGATATTCAAAAGCATACAGGTCAAATTTTTGAGATTGAAGTTTTGAGTCAGAAACTGCAAAAGCTGGCTGCTCAATTGCGCGAGTACCGAATTTATGTTCGGGGTGGTTCTGTACAGACAAGTTCTCTAGACGCTGTGTATGGAAGCAAGTATAATTCTTTGATAGAAGAAATCCCGGCGACTGAAACTAATAATAGTTTAGAAGAAAACGACGAACAAACCGAATTTTTACAGTTTTATCGCCATCAATTTCAACTTAGCTTACAACAGGCTTTAGCTCAAGTTACAGAATCGCGAGTTAGATATTTAGAACGGAAAAAAGGCGATAAAGCCACGATGTTTTTAACTGCTTTGGAGCTATCTCAATGTCAAAAATTGGCAATGAAGGAAATTGCTGAATTCCTGGGATTGAGAGCGCAAGATTCGGTAACCAAGTTATTAAAGTTAAAAAACTTGCGGACTGATGTCCAGCAGGAAATGTTGGTAATTTTAAAGGACTCTCTCAAAGAAAAGGCTAAAGTATATGTTGATATCCAAGCTTTGAAAAACCTGGACGAGCGATTGACAAGCTTTCTGTTTGAGGAAATTAGCCAAATGCTGGAAAATTCCGAGATTCAATCAAGAACAATGAAAGCTCACCTAAAAGCTGATATTTTCGCCGAACGATTATGTGAATATATCCAAACTAGAAAAAGAAATTAAAACAAAATTATGACAAATTTATTAAGTAATCTTCCTCCCATGTCTTACCTTGATTTTGATGCTTTACCAACTTCAGCAGTTATTCTCTCACCCGATGAGATTGACCAAGCCGCAGTACTCAGTAATCAAGTTATTAATGAATCCAAACAATGGCAAGCTTATCTTCATTATTTAGCTTTATCAGCTTTTGAGCAATGGCTAGAAGAAAGAGCAGAATCTTTAACTATTAATCGCGAGCAATGTACAAGTTTACAACCAGTTTTAGCAAATTTTATTAGTGGCGTTGCTAATTTACAAGTAGGGGAATTTAAAGTCTGTTTAATTGCCACTGGTAGCTTGAGCGATGAAATGGTTAATATTCCCAGAGTAGTTGTAGATTTACCAGAGTTTATTCCCCACTTTTATGTTTTAGTGGAGGTGTTAGAAGAACAAGAAGCAGCAAATGTTTATGCTTTTTTAAGCTATGAAGAATTACAAGAGAATTTACAGACAACCTCTTTACAGTCAGATTGGAATTATCAACTGACAATATCCTGTTTTGATAGTAATCCAGACCGTCTCTTGCTTTATCTACGATGTTTGGAATCATCAGCAATCTCTTTACCTGTAATTCCTACAAATCGTAGTGCGATTTTAGCAAATATACAAAATCAGTTGGTGGAATTATTACCTCAGTTACAATCACCGAAACGGGAATTATCTGAAGTTTTAACTTGGGAACAAGCTGCTGCTGTTTTAACTAGTCCAGAATTGATCAATTGGGTTTACACATTACAAACACAAGCAGCTATAGAGAATATAGAGATTGGTAGCGCCAACCCAGAATCAACAGCTGCTTTTGCGTCTCTACAAGATGTAATTAAATTAATTACCCAACCTGCTTTAAATGCTGGACGTTGGTTGTGGGATGAGTTGGATGATTTAGCTGCTTCACTTTCTTGGGTGCTGTTACCCAGTTTTGCAGATGCTTCCCAAATGCGCCCAATACGTAGTCCTGAGGAAGAATTTGAGGTAATAGCTACTCAATTACGACAGAGGGGTTTAGAAATTCCCGTACAAGCGCGGGGTGCGTATCAAGATTTACTTTTAGCTGGGATACCTTTGCGGTTGTATGCTGTGACTTGGCATTTACTATCGGAATCTGAACAGCCAGAGTGGAGTTTGTTACTAATTTTGGGCGCACCTGCTTTAAGTAGTTTACCGTCTGGGATTAAACTTAGGGTCAGCGACCAAACAGGTATTTTGGATGAACCGGGATTAAATGCAGAGAGTGAAGATTCTTATATATTTACCCGTGTGGTTGGTAATTGGGATGAGAAGTTTTTGGTGAGTGTGAGTTTGATGGATGGCGTTGAGGTGACTTTACCGCCTTTTGCGTTTAATTTGGAGCGGTTACGGAATTGACGCGATTGGATACCAGAATTGGGCGATCGCTTTCACAATACTACTCTTCACTGGATAATTGCAATAAGCGGGTAATTGTTGCAAATGTCTGGTATGCTTTGGCTTTTTCTTTACAATATCTTTAAATAGCTTGTGATCTCCAGTATTAATACGGTCTGTCACATCAAGGTATCGTAATGATGCTGAGGTCATTTTTAAATTTTGGCATAACCTGGTTTGTCCTCAGAAATATAAGAGATTGAGTAATCAATCTTCTGTAGCCATATTAAGAGGAATAACCAATGTCTAAGAGTTTGAAGAGTTTCGCCCTAGTTAGTTTAGTGTTTTCACTGACTTGTGGTGTTGGGTTAGCGGCGAATGATGTGATAGTTAAGCATACTTTGGCGCAAACTGCAACCAGTTCGGATACTAAAGCAGATGCAGATAAGTTGTTTGAAGAAGGTGTACAGCAGTTTCGACGTGGGGAATATCCCAAAGCTTTGCAGACTTATCAACGGGTGCTGGAGATACGGCGAAAACTGGGGGATAAAGCAGGGGAAGCTGCCACTTTAAATAAATTGGGTGAGGTTTACAACGGCTTGAATCAACCTACCCAAGCTTTGGAAGTTTTGCAGCAAGCTGTAAATCTGTATAAAGTGATTGGGGATAAAGCTGCAATTGGCGAAGTGTTGGATAATATCGGCACGAGCTATAGATTAAATTTTGATGCTACTAAAGCATTAGAATTTTTCCAACAAGCTTTAACAATTCGTCGGCAAGTTAATGATAGAAAAGGTGAAGGTAAAACTCTCAGTAATATTGGATTTACTTACAGTAATCAAGAGCAATATCCTAAAGCCTTGGAAATTTTACAGCAAGCTTTAGCTATTCATAAAGAAGTAAAAGATACTGATCGGGAAGCATATACATTAATTAGAATTGGAATAGTTTATAGTAATTTACGTGATTATAAACGTGAATTTGAGTCATATCAACAGGCATTAAAAATAAGTAAAACCCTCGAAAATAAAGACGGAGAGTTGAGAGTTTTATTTAATCTAGGATGGCACTATAACAGTCAGGAAGATTATGTTCTTGCTGTGGATTATTGGCAAAAATCATTAATACTAGCGCGAGAAATTCAAAATAAATCATTAGAAGCTAGCAGCCTTGAAAATATTGGTGATACTTACTCTGTTCAAAAAGAATATAGCAAAGCTATTGAATTTTATCAGCAAGCATTAGTAATAAATAGAGGATTAAAAAATAAATCAAAAGAAGCAGATATTCTTCAGATGATTGGGAATATTTACTTTATTCAAGAACAGTACAAGCAAGCTAGTCAAATATATGAACAAGGATTAACCGTAGCTCAAGAAGCCAAAGATAAATTAAGAGAAGCTAGTATTATTACAGAAATTGGGAAAGTTTATTTTCAACAAAAACAATATTCACAGGCGATTGAAACTTATCAAAAAGCACTTAGTATCGCACAAGACTTAAAAAATAAATCTCTAGAAATAGGTATTCTTAGAGAATTAGGAAATATTTACTCCCAGCAAAATCAGTACGAACAAGCAATTAAAATCTACAAACAAGCATTAAGTATTGCACGAGAGAAAAAAGATAAATCTCTAGAAATTCGTATTTTAGGAGAGATTGGAGATGCTTATAAAGACCAAAACATGTATGACAGCGCTCTTCCATTTTATCAGCAAGCACTACCACTTCTATCAGCAATTGAAGATAACACATTCAAAGCAAATTTTCTAATTGTTATCGGTCAAACTTATTTATTTCAAAATAAAGATGATCAAGCAATTGAATTATTTCAACAAGCCTTAAAAATTTATCAGACGCTTCAAAATAAAGAAGGGCAACTGACTGCTTTGCAGAAAATTCTTGCAGGGCATAATTCTAAAGCTGTAGACTTCTTTGTTAAAGAATTATATGGTCAAGCGAAAGTAGAATATTCTCGTGTCATAGAACTAGCTCCATCAGTTATTAATCTTGCAAAAGAACTAAATAAACCAAAAATTCAAGCATCTACTTTGGCTGATTTAGGTGCTGCTTATGCTTTTATCCATGAAAATAAAAAGGCAGTTGAAACTTTACAACAGGCTGCCAAAATGGCTCGCGATCTGAAAGATTTAGTCACTGAAGCAACAGCTTTAGGAACCTTAGCCAATATCTATCGATCTCAAGGAGAACATCATAAACAATTAGAAGTAGATAAACGATATTTAGAAATAAAAAGAGAAGAAAAATCAAAATCACAACAAGATTATGGTTTATTGGGAGAAGTATTTGCTTTAAAATCTCTAGCTAGTACTTATAATGTTTTGGGAGAGCATAAAAAGGCAGTTGCAACATATCATGAGGCTTTACGTATAGCCCAGCAAATAAAAATTGATAAATTACCATCCAATGTTCGGGATAATGCTGTGGAAGCAGAAATTTCTGCTTTGGGAGGTCTACAAACAAGTTATAGTCTCTTTGGTAAATCTAATCAAGCTTTAGATTTTGCTCAACAAGCTGTCAAAAAAGCTCAGGCATCAGGTATAAAAGAATATTATGCAGAAGCTTTAATTGACTTAGCTAAATTATATACTGATGACTTCAAAGATTTTCCTAAAGCAATCGATATATGTAAGCAAGCCTTAACTATCGCTCAACAAATCAAAGAACCTAAAGTTGAAGCAAACGCATTAAAACAACTCAGTAATATTTACACCAAACAAGGTAATCACACTTCTGCCCTGGAATCTGCACAGCAACTTTTGGCTATAGCCAAGCGAGTAGAAAGTCCCTCTCTGGAAGAAGATGCTTTAAATAACTTACGCGATATTTACTTTAGCCAGGGTAACTTTATTAAATCTCTAGAGATAGCACAACAAAATCTGCAAATAGTACAAAGCAAAATGGTTGGGAATGAAATTATTGTTTTGCTAAATCTTATTGAAAATTACATTTATGTAGGTGATACAAATAAAGCATTGGAGACAGCACAGCAAGCTTTAGCTTTAACAAGAAAACAGTCAAATTTATTGTTTGAACCAGGTATTTTAGTATATCTCAGCAAAGTATATAAATTCCAAGGAGAATATGACAAGGGTATTAAAACAGCAGAGCAAGCAATAAGTATTTCACGTCAAATTAATAATTTTACTTTAGAAATCGAATCTATAGCGGCTTTAGCTACTATTTATGAAGCCACAGGACAGTATCAACAAGTGACGGCTCTTGGTGAACCTTTACTTGGTAAAATTCAAAAGTTAAATAATCCAGTCAGAAAGGCAGAAGTTTTAATTGTTGTAGGTAAAGCATACGGATTAACTGGGGAGTACACAAAGGGTAAACAATTAGTCGAGCAAGGTTTGGCAACTGCCCGTGAATTGAAAAATCCACTATTGGAAGTCCAGGCTTTAAACGCATTAGGTAGTATTTACAGTTCCCTGAATGATTATGGACAAGCTTTAGATTTAACACAGCAAAGTTTAAAAATTGCAGAGCAACTTAAAAGTCCTATCATTCAAGTTGATACCTTATATTTTTTGGGAGATATTTATAGCAAACTAGGAGACTACAAAAATAGCGCTAAGTATTATGAACAAGCATTGACAATAGTCAAACAGTTCAACAATCGTCAGGGCGAAGGTACACTTTTATTAGCTCTAGCTAGTAATTACTTTTATCAAGGAGAAACGAATAAAGCTATAGATTCAGCAACAAAAGCATTGGTGATTTTTACAGATATTAAAGAACCTCGCTTAGAAGCTTTAGCAAAATTAATTCTAAGTGCTGGCTATGGTGAATCGAAAGATGATGCAAAAGCGATGGAATCTGCTCAAGCATTTTTGGACTTTGCGAGAAAAAACCAAAATAGTGTTTGGGAAAAGTTAGCTTTCAGTAATATTGGTAGTTTACATCGTAAGTTTGGCAGAACAGAACAAGCAATAGTTGCTTATCAACAAGCTTTAGCAATTAAAACAGATAATCAAGTAAAAGGTGCAGACGCAGGTATTTATGCTGGATTAGGACGGGTTTATCAGGATTTAAATCAACCTAATATTGCTATTGCAAATTATAAGAAATCTGTGAATAGGCTTGAAGAAATTCGTGGTGGTATTGAAGGCTTACCCAAAGAATTACAAAACTCTTTCTTAAATTCAACTATTGATTTCGCTCAAATGAAGGTATCGGATATATATGCTCAACTCGCAGGTTTGTTAAATGATCAAGGAGCATATAATGAAGCGTTCCAAATCCGGTTACTTATAGAAGAACAAGAAATTCGAGAAGCAAGAGGTTCTAGAGGTAGCACAGAAGGTAAATTAAATATCCCTCTCACTCCCACAGAAGCAAAGATTCCCGAACAAGGTAAAATCACACTTGCTTTGGCTAGTCAGATAAGTGAATGCGAAAGAACTAAATGCAGTCAACTCACTGAGCTTAATAATAAGCTCAGTGCTTCAATTCAACAAGTAAATAAAGAATTGAAGAAAATTGAAGAAGAAATTAAGGATAATCGTGCTAAAGATGAACAATTCTTTAATCCGAAAGGATTCGCAAAAGCCCAAGCAATTGTTGAAGCCCAAGCAAAGGAAACACGCGCAAACAGCGTTATGATTTATCCCTTGGTACTAGAAAATGAATTGTGGTTACAAGTATATGGACAAAACGGGCTAGTCAAAACAGAGAAAGTCCAAGTATCAAGGAAGGAATTAAGAAATACAGTCAAAAAATTTCGTGAGTTAATCGGAAAATGTGAACCAGAAGGTTATTACTGTAGTGTAAAAGATATTGCCGAAATACAGCCTATCAGCCAACAACTCTACAGATGGCTAATTAAACCTTTAGAGAAGGAATTAACGGATAATCAGGTCAAAAATCTGATTTTTGCGCTACATAGAGAAATTCGCTATATTCCCATGAGCGCACTTCATGATGGGAAACAATATCTAATCGAAAAATACACAATTCATAATGTCACTACAGAAAAGATTGAAGAGCAAGATAAGCTACCTACTAATATTCAAAATACCCCCCTTTTAGCAATGGGATTATCGGAACCTGCTCCCGATCCAAATCCTAATTCTAATAAGAGTTTCCGTGCTTTATTAAATGTACCCAAGGAATTAGACGCTATTGTTCGTGAAAATACCAACGATAAGCAAGGAATTTATCCAGGAAAAGAGTATTTAAATAAAATCTTCAATTTTGAAACATTGCGAGATAATTTGAACAAATACAAAATTCTTCACCTTGCTACTCACGGTGTATTTGACTCAACAACCCCAGAACAATCTTATATCTTAATGGGAACTGGTACACCATTAACACCGGATATGATTTCTAGCTTGACAGGATTAAAGGATATTCATTTGGTTGTTTTGTCAGCTTGTCAAACAGCCCTGGCTACTTCTACAAATCAAGATGAAGCTCAGGACGGTGTAGAAATTAATACCCTTGCTTACGAGTTTATGAATCGAGGTGCTAAATCGGTAATGGCTTCTCTTTGGAAAGTTGATGATCCTAGTACATCTCAACTAATGCAGTTATTTTATAAAAATCTTGCTACTGGCAAAATGACGAAATCTGAAGCATTACGTCAAGCACAACTTAGCATAATAAAAGGTAATAACTCTACGAACACAAATATTGATAAACGTGGTGCTTACTTAGAACCAGGTGCATTACCCAGAAATGAGCAGCGCAAAAGTAGTTACTCTCACCCCTACTACTGGGCACCATTTATTTTAATTGGTAACGGTTTATAAACAACATCAGAGATGCAATTAATCGCATCTCTCTTCACTAATAAATAACGCACTACCAATCAGTAAGCACACATGAGCAACTTTTATCTCAAAGTTCAACACATTGAAAAACTTTGTTTATTTCAACTCAGTTGGGGAAAAGGACAGCAGCTAAATGTGACAATTCCCTATCCTCAAAATCTCACCATACTTTATCAAGATTGGCAACGTTCCTATCTAAATTATTACAAAAATTACAAAACACAATCAGTACGTGGTCGGATAGCAGATAGTGGTGTAATTTCTACTCCTCCGACTGATTGGCAGGCAAAATTAGTGCAAGCGGAAGCTAAATTTTTGTTGGAATTTCATAAATGGTTGCGTTGTGCAGAATTATATGAAATTCGTATGGCTTTGGCTAATGTAGTAGGGGAGAAAGAAAAGATAGAAACCCTTTCTCAATCACCAGAAATTACAAATCTTTTTCTTACTTGTAACACCATAGATTTAGAACGCTTTCCTTGGGAATCGTGGGAAATTGGTACAGAATTTGCACTTTCTTCGGGAAAAATTCGTATTGTTCGTACCCCTGTAAATATTCATCGAGGATTTGCACAGAAAAATCCTCGGCTTACTCGTAAAGTTAGAGTGTTAGCAATATTAGGTGATGAAACTGGCTTGGATTTCAAAGCTGAAAAGCAAGCAATGCGTCAATTTAAAAATATCATTGATGTCAAATTTGTAGGTTTACAGCCAGAAACAAGTATTACAGATTTAAAAACTAAAATCAAAGATGCTATTACCTCTGAATTAGGTTGGGATATCTTATTTTTTGCTGGACACAGTAATGAAAATAATATCACAGGAGGAGAAATTAGTATTGCTAAAAATGTCACTTTATCGATTAGTGAAATTGCACCATTATTAAGTATCGCAGTAGAACGTGGGTTACAATTTGCAATTTTTAATTCCTGCAATGGTTTGAATATTGCTAACTCTCTCATTGACTTGGGTTTGAGTCAAGTTGCTGTGATGCGCGAACCCGTTCATAATGCTGTCGCCGAGGAATTTTTACTACACTTTTTACAAGCCTTGGCGGAATTTAAAGATGTTCACGAAGCTTTATTATTAGCATCCCAATATTTGAAGACAGAGAAAAACCTTACATATCCCAGTGCTTATTTAATTCCTTCTTTATTTCGTCATCCCGAAGCACCTTTATTTAAGGTTGAACCATTTGGTATTAAACAAAGACTTAGAAAAATTATTCCCACTCGAAAAGAAGGTATAGCACTTGCAGCTTTATTATTAATTAGCTTACAAATTCCCATCCAAAATCACTTATTAGGACGCAAATTGTGGGTACAATCTCTCTATCGTCAACTAACAGGAAAGGTTAACCAGCAAGAGGTTCCTCCCGTATTACTTGTAAAAATAGACGACGAATCAATTAAAAAATCTAAAGGTAAAATCAGCAACCCTAGACCGATGAACCGCGAATATATTGCGAGTTTAATCAATCGGCTAACAGATAGAAAAGCGAAAATAATCGGGATTGATTTTATATTAGATAGACACCAACCCGAAAATGATAAAAGTTTAGCTCAAGCAATTAAAAAAGGTGTTAATACATCGCCTAATCCAACTTGGTTTATCTTCGCAGGAACTGAATCTGATGCTGGAGTTTGGCAGACTGCGATCCCTGAAATTGCTAGTTTCAATTGGAGTTTAGATGGAGAAATTGAAATCTTATTTTGTGATAAAATACAGCGTATCCCTTGTTATATGACACTGTTACCATCATCAAATAATAATTCAACACCTTTCACTTTTGCAGGTTTATTAGCTTTATCACATCAATTACAATATTCTCTCGATGATTCCAGTAAAGATAGTAACAATAATCTCAAAATTCCCCAACCTAAACTAGATAGTCAAAGCAATTTTTGGCAGCAGTTAAATAGCTATCTCAACCGGAATAAACATAATATACTAGATAAGACAATTTTAAATTCACCTCGTTCTCGCTTGCAACCGATCGCAGATTACAGTACTATCATTTCCCAAATGTGGCTGCATCCAATTATTGATTTTTCTATCCCTCCCAATCAAATATATGAATCCGTCCCTGCTTGGAAATTGTTAGAACAAGATAGTAAAAATCTACCTTTGGCGAACCTACAAAAACAAGTAGTTATCATCGCAGCAGGGGGATACGATGAAGCGGGAATGTCAATAGATAAAGAAGATAATTTTGATGTACCCCCAGCACTAGATTTTTGGCGATTGCAACAGGGAAACAATAGCAGAATTATACCTGGTGGAGAAGTTCATGCTTATATGGTGCATCATTTTCTCACACAGAGATTGGTTATACCTATTCCTGATGTTTGGATATTGGGGATTGCTATTTTGATGGGAAAATATTTCTACTATTTATTACGCAAACATTCCCACTATTGCTGGCAATGGCTGATGCTAATTTCTTTACTAACAGTCGTTTATGGAATTATTAGTTTGGAAATATACATATCATCCCTAGCGATTATAATACCTTGGTTTTTACCATCTGCGACCGTTTGGACATATTTCATAACAGGTTTTTTACGGAGAAGGGTTTATGAATAATTACAACTGGATTTTACCCAGCTTGTTGATATCTGCAATGACTGTTACATTGCTCCCTGTTTTGCCAAATCAAGTATCCCACGCCGAAAAGCGTCCAGCACAGCCGTCTTTTTCTTGGTGGAATCTTTTTCGGAGGAACCCTCCAGTGGGAAGGGGTAAAGGCGCACCACGTCCAATCATTAATGGTGTTTGTATTGCTGCACCAGATCGTGGTGAGATAATTTGGAGCGATCGCCCGTTTATAATTTGGCAAGGAAATCTGAAAAAAATCGGACTTTCTCAGGGTATTCCCGATGCGAGTGCAACTGACAATATTCAAATCGGACAGCTTTATGCAACTTATACGGGGAATCCCTTGCTACCTGCTCAACAATACCATTGGTCAGTAGCAATTGAGAATTCTTGGGCGGGAAATATTGCGTTTAAAATCATGGAACCCCAGCAAAAACAGCGCATTACCAATGATTTGCAGCAATTGGAGCAGCAAGAAAAAGCTAAGGGTGTAACTGCTGAGGGTATCGCATTTGCAAAAGCGAAGTATTTTTTAGAACAAGACCCACCATTGCGGTCAGATGCATTGCAGCAAGCTTACTCGGTGGACAAACCTTCACCAGAGTTAGTTAAAATCCGGGAAGAGATTGTGAAAGATTTTTGTAAACCAAATTAACCACAGACTAAGAATTTTCAACTGGTTGAGATGCCTAAAATTAAGCCCCAAATTGTTGTTATACAAGAGTTTGGGCATTTATATCACTTTCGACATCATAAATGCTGGCAGAAAGATTATTATGAGAAAAAGAAGTTGCGATCGCTGTCTATGAATCTTCAATCCGTTGTAAGTTTAAACAAGCTGCCTCTTCATATCCTAGTTGAACGGCTGGATTCAGGGCATTTTATCGCATCAGTATCAGAATTAGCTGATTGTGTAGCCGAAGCTGAAAATCGTGAGGATGCGATATCTTCGATGGGCTACGCCTACGCATTTCTACAGGAAAAAATTAAAGAAAGGCTGGCAAATATTGAGATTTTGACGATAGAAGTTGCAAATAATCCCTGGACAGATTTTATTGGTATGTTTGAGGGAGATGAGGATTTTGCACAGCTGGCTGAGGAATTGCGGACAGAGCGCGAGTTAGATATCAATGGTGCAGCATGAGCCTTTGGTTGCTAGATACTGACCATGTATCGCTACTGTTGGATGGATGAAATCGATCAGCGTGGGAAAAAATGCCCACATTACTTGTTTTTGCTCAATTCCTTGAGAGAGAAGGTTCAACAATAACTTGCTTGGTACGCTAAAAAAAGCATAACCTCTTGTGGTTGAGAAATACGAGTAATTACTGAAAGATTTAAAGGGCTGAAAAAATGCGTAAAAGTCTGAATTGCTGTAACCGCCGAGGTAATAGGCTTTATAAAGCCAAAAATAAGTTATCAATATTTGTTTATCGGGCTACATTTGTTACTGTGTTGCTTTCGTTGATATTTCCCGTAGGTTTAGCATCTCCGCAGATGAGAGAAGTAGAGGGTGGGGTAAGTAGTAAATTAGTAGCACAAGGACAGACACAGCAACAGCGACTAGAAGAATCAAGGAAACTAAATAAACAGGGACTTAAATTATTTCGCCAAGGTAAATATAAAGAAGCCCTAGAGTTATTCGAGAAAGCGCTAGTAATTACTCATCGTTCGCGTAATCGATTCTGAAAATAAAGAATTCATCAAAATGGTTAAAAGGCTTACAAAAAAAGGATTAATCGCATCAAACTTTTATCCATATACCCTTTAGAGGCGTGGTTAGTTCACAGTGCGATGACGGTGCGATCGCACCGATACATTCAGATTCCTACTGAAATCTTTGAGGGAAATCGGGTAAGTGTAAGCTTTCTATTCTGATTACCAAAACCAAAGCTATATATAGTAGGAATTTCATGGTTTTTTGGGAATTAATTATTTCCGATTTGGATTACGCGAATGGTGAGTAATTAGTAGAGAAATTAGTGATAAAGAAATTGAAAGTAGAATTTTAAGCAATATTGGTTCAGTTTACGACAATCTGGGCGAGTACAAACAGGCACTAGATTATTATCAACAAGCTTTAACTATCGCTCGACAAATCGATGATAAATTCGGCGAAGGTAGAATTTTAGACAACATAGGACAAGTTTACGATCATCTGGGAGAGTATCAAAAAGCATTAGATTATTATCAACAAGCCTTAACCATTTCTCGACAAATTGAGGATAAATTCGGCGAAGGTACAACTCTCCACAATATTGGAAAAATATATGACAATCTGGGAGAGTATCAAAAAGCATTAGATTATTATCAGCAAGCCTTAATCATTGCTCAACAAATTGATGATAAAGCTGGCGAAGGTACAACTATTAATAATATTGGTTTAGTTTATCGCAGGCTGGGTCAGTATCAAAAAGCATTAGATTATTATCAACAAGCTTTAACCGTTGCTCGACAAGTGGAAGACAAGGAACTTGAAGGTACAACGATTAACAATATTGGGTTGATTTATAATAGTTTGGGACAATATCAAAGAGCCTTAGATAATTATCAGCAAGCTGTAATTATTGCTCAACAAATCCTTGATAAAAGACTAGAGGGTATAATTCTCAGTAATATTGGGGTAGCCTACGACAATCAGGAAGAATACCAAAAAGCATTAGATAATTATCAACAAGCTTTAACTATTGCTCAACAAATTGGTGATAAAGAAGGTGAAGAAACTACTCTTGGTAATATTGGAGAAGTTTACCGCAGGAGAGGAGAGTATCAAAAGGCGTTAGATTATTGGAACCAAGCATTTAACATTGCTAAACAAATTGGTGATCAAGAAGGTGAAGGTACTTATTTAAACAACATTGGAGTAGTTTATAACAATCTAAAAAAATACCAAAAAGCATTAGATTATTATCAACAAGCATTACCTATTCGCAAACAAATTCGTGATAATACTGGCGAAGGTGGAACTCTCAATAATATTGGAGTAAATTATATAGATCAAGGTAATTACTCCGAAGCGGAAAAACCTCTATATGCTGCTATTAAAATTTGGGAGTCACTACGGGCAACATTAAATGATGAGCAAAAAATATCAATATTTCAACAACAAGCCACTACCTATCGCTGGTTACAAAAAGCTTTAATCGCCCAAAATAAAATAGAACAAGCATTAGAAATATCTGAACGCGGTAGAGCCAGAGCCATTATTGATTTAATCACCTCAAAATCAACCAGAAGTAACGAATTTTTAAACACAATCCCATCCATTGCTCAAATTAAAAAAATTGCTCAACAGCAAAAAGCTACACTTGTGGAATATTTCTTAGCCAAGGATGCAAAACTTTATATTTGGGTAGTTAAACCCACAGGAGAAATTGCATTTAAACAAGTAGATTTAAAATCCCTCAAAACACCTCTAAAAAATTTAGTAGAAACCAGTCGTCAATCTATTGGTGTTATAAAACAACGTGGTGCTGAAATTGAAAACCCACCCCTACCAAGTGCAGAAACTCAAAAGAAACACTTACAACAACTCCACGAACTCCTAATTACACCCATCGCCAAGCATCTTCCTAAAAACTCAGGCGATCGCGTAATTTTTATACCCCACGAATCCCTATTTCTCGTCCCCTTCCCAGCGCTCAAAGATGCAAACAACAAATACCTGATTGAAAAGCATACCATCCTCACTGCTCCAGCAATTCAGGTATTAGACTACACCCGGAAAAACACAGAAACATTAAATATTGCATCTCTGCAACCAGGAGATACATTACTGGTAGGGAACCCAATTATGCCAATTACAGGGATTCCCCCCGTACAACAACGTCCTTTACCCGGTACGGAAAAAGAAGCGAATAAAATAGCCCCCATCCTCAACACTCAACCTCTAATCGGTAAACAAGCAACAAAATCTGCCGTACTGCAAAAAATATCAACCGCCAAAATAATTCATTTAGCTACACATGGATTACTTTATGGCTTTGGGGAAAGAATACCAGGTGCGATCGCACTTGCTCCCGATACTCCTGGTGTCAACGAAGGATTGCTCAAAACAACCGAAATCATTAACTTAAATTTGAAAGCAGACTTAGTAGTTTTAAGTGCTTGCGATACTGGTGGCGGGGAAATCACAGGTGATGGAGTCGTGGGATTATCCCGTTCCTTGCTGACTGCGGGAGCAGAGAGTGTAATCGTTTCTCTCTGGGCAGTTGATGATAGTTCCACGTCAGATTTAATGGTGGAATTTTACCGCCAATTACAGCAAAATCCTGACAAAGCCAAAGCCCTACGTCAAGCAATGTTAAGCACAATGAAAAAATATCCCCATCCCATACACTGGGCGGCTTTCACCCTCATTGGCAACGCCGAATAAACGGGAATTCAAAAAAAATTTCACCAAGCCGCAAAATTTTGGCATATCCTCCTTACTCCCAGAAATACATATAACCAAGAAAGCAAAAGATACTTCCAGAACGGAAAAAACAATTGTAATTCACTCTGCCGAAAGTATCTAGTTTTCTTTTGCAAACACTACTCAACAATCATCAATCATTCAGGAATCAGAAAAATGAAAAAATTCACATTAGCACTCGGCATGGCTGTATTAGGTGCGATTATTTCTAGTCCTAAAGTTTTGGCAGAAAATCTCAATCAACCAGAACCAATCCTGATTGCTCAAACTCAAACTCAACTTAAGCCACAACTACAGCTACCTTCAATCAAACCTCAATCTACACATACCTACAACTCTGGAAATAGTAACAATATCGAGTCCTTATTAAATCAGGCAACAGAGTATCTACAAAAGGGCAATTATGACCAAGTAATTGAGAATTGTAATCAAATTTTACAACAAGATAAAGATAATTATGGAGCTTATATACTGCGAGGTTTAGCATATATCCAAATAGAAAAGTATCAGCCCGCAGTTGATGATTTTAATCAAGCAATTCGGATTGAGCCAAATTCCCATTACTCATACTTTGGTAGAGGTTATGCTTACTTGTACTTAAAAGACTACGAACAGTCACTAGCAGATTTTAATCAAGCAATAAAATTAGATTCAGATTTCGCCCATGCTTATTTTTGGCGTGGTATTGCTCAGGGTAATTTAGGTAATAAACAAGGAGCAGTTGCAGATTTAAAACAAGCTGCGGAACTGTATAAAAGAGAGGGTAAAACTGAGAATATGAAGACAGCACTTGACCTGCTAAAGCAAATTAGTTAATGCAAATACTAAGCCCAGATTCCCATCTGTTTGGAGGGGAATCTGTAGCACTCACATTTCTGATAACTGAGCTTTATGGTATTTTAAGTATAAATACGGATAAAACAGGTGCGTTACGTCAAGCGATGCTGGAAACGATGAAAAAGTATCCAAATCCTCGCGATTGGGCTGGTTTTACGTTGGTTGGTTTGTTGTAGTGGGGGTATGGCTATGCGTTCCTGCAAAGTTGGGTTAAGTGTGTTTGTTTGTCTATTGGCTATTTTTTCAACTTCATTGAGTTCTCGGTTGCCAATAGTGTTTACTGAATCGCGGGTTTTGGCACAGACGGTGGATGAAAGGAAAGCGGAAGCTGATAGGTTTTTACAGCAAGGTATTGAGCAGTTTCAAACGAGTCAATTTGAAGCAGCGTTACAATCTTGGCAAAAAGCACTACAAATCTACCGCGAAATTAAAGACCGTAATGGTGAGGGTCAATCTCTCGGCAGTCTTGGTGCTACCTATGGAGCTTTGGAAAACTACCCCAAAGCCATTGACTACCTTCAACAATGGTTAGTAATTGCCCACGAAATTAAAGACCGTCAAGGTGAGGGTAATGCACTGAAAAATCTCGGTCTTGCCTACAATAACTTGAGAGACTACCCAAAAGCCATTGACTACCATCAACAATGGTTATTAATTGCCCGTGAAATTAAAGACCGTCAAGGTGAGGGCACTGCGCTGGGAAATCTTGGTATTGCCTACTATTCCTTGGGAGACTACCCCAAAGCCATTGATTACCATCAACAAAGCTTAAAAACCACACGAGAAATTAAAGACCGTCAAGGTGAGGGCACTGCACTGAGAAATCTTGGTATTGCCTACTATTCCTTGGGAGACTACCCCAAAGCCATTGACTACCTTCAACAAAGCTTAAAAATCACACGGGAAATTAAAAACCGTCAAGGTGAGGGTGCTGCGCTGGAAAATATCGGTATTGCCTACTATTCCTTGGGAGATTACGCCAAAGCTATTGACTACCTTCAACAAAGCTTAAAAATCGCCCGCGAAATTAAAGACCGTAAAGATGAAGGGCAATCACTGGGAAATCTGAGTTCCGTCTACAATGCCTTGGGAGACTATCCCACAGCAATTGACTACAATCAACAAAGCTTAAAAATCGCCCGCGAAATTAAAGACCGTAAAGATGAGGGACACTCACTTGGCGGTTTTGGTTTTATCTACCGTTCCTTGGGAGAATACACAAAAGCAATTGACTACCAGCAGCAAAGCTTGGCAATTGCACGAGAAATTAAAGACCGTTTACTTGAGCGTCAATCACTGGTAGAACTTGCTAATATTTTTGGTATTTTGGGAGACTACCCAAAAGCAATTGACTACCAAAAACAAAGCTTGGCGATCGCACGAGAAATTAAAGACCGTAATGGTGAGGGTATAGCACTGGGAAATCTCGGTATTACCTACTTTTATTTGGAAGATTACCCCAAAGCTATTGATTACTATCAACAGGCATTGACAATCACACGAGAAATTAAAAATCGCAAAGATGAAGGTAATGCACTGATGCATCTAGGATCTGCTTACTGGAAGCAAGGAAAACTTACTTTAGCAGAGAGTACCTTAATGGAAAGCATAAAAGTTTATGAATCTCTCCGAGGTCGGGAATTAAAGGATAGTGAGAAAGTCTCAATTTTTGAAACCTATATTAATGCCTATCGGATTTTGCAACAATTTCTCATTGCTCAGAATAAAACTGATGCAGCTTTAGAAATATCCGAACGTGGAAGGGGAAGAGCATTTGTGGAGCTACTTGCCTCCCGTTTATCAACTAACTCCAAAGAAAAATTTCCAACCCCACCCAATATTACTGAAATTAAAAAAACTGCCAAATCACAAAATGCTACCCTTGTTCAGTATTCGATTATCGGTGGCAATTTCAAAATTAATGGTAAACAACAATGGAAAGAATCAGAGCTATATATCTGGGTCATAAAACCCACAGGAGAAGTCATCTTCCGCAAATCTGACCTCAAACCATTATGGCAGAAAGAAAAGACAAATTTAGAGGAATTAGTTAAAACCAGCCGTAAATCAATTGGTGTCAGAGGTGCAAAAATGGAAAACCCACCTCTAATCAATCCAGAAAAACAGAAAAAACGCTTACAAAAACTCCACGAAATATTAATCTCACCCATAGCTGACCTATTGCCCAAAAAAGAAACCGATAAAGTAGTATTCATACCCCAAGAATCATTATTTCTAGTTCCTTTCCCTGCATTGGAAGACAAAAATGGCAAATACCTGATTGATAAACATACCATCCTCACATCTCCATCAATTCAAGTTTTAGATTTAACTGAAAAACAATATCAAAAACGTGAAAAGAAAACCCTACAGACCAATGATATGCTGATTGTAGGTAATCCCATCATGCCTAAAGT
Organism: Tolypothrix sp. PCC 7601; assembly: GCF_025677855.1. Classification (NCBI taxonomy): domain Bacteria; kingdom Bacillati; phylum Cyanobacteriota; class Cyanophyceae; order Nostocales; family Tolypothrichaceae; genus Tolypothrix; species Tolypothrix sp. PCC 7601. The sequence goes on along the minus strand of NZ_CP064879.1, from coordinate 3,209,333 downwards.
TCCAATCAAAATTGGCGTCACACCGCAACTATTACCACCTCTACCTTACGCAGAAAAAGAAGCTAAAGTCATCGCTAATTTATTTAAAGTTCAACCCTTAATTGGCAAGCAAGCAACAGAATCCACCGTAGTCCAACGCTTACCGCAAGCACAAATTATTCACTTTGCCACCCACAGCTTATTTGATGATGTTCGCGGTTTAGATAGTTCCATTGCTCTAACACCCGAAAATTCTAACTCCTCCTCATCTCCTCTCACCAAAGAAGAGCAAAAACGCGATGGACTACTAACCGCAGAAGAAATTTTCGGCTTGGAATTCAAAGCAAATTTAGTAGTTCTCAGTGCTTGCGACACAGGTAGAGGAAGAATTACAGGAGATGGTGTTATCGGTTTATCTCGCTCTTTTATTAGTGCCGGAGTACCCAGTGTTATCGTCTCCCTCTGGTCAGTTGATGATGGTTCAACCGCATTTTTAATGACTGAGTTTTATCAAAATTTGCAACAAAAAATGGACAAAGCCACAGCATTAAGAAAAGCCATGCTCGACACCAAGAAAAAATATTCAAATCCATCACAATGGGCAGCTTTTACCCTCATCGGTGAATCTCAATGACCTACCCTTTGCAACGAAATAGGAAATTTTAAAGCCTTTATCTTTACAGAAAATACGTCAAAACTGGCATATCCTCCTACACCCCCAGAAATACAAATCACCAAACAATCTAAAATCCAAAATCACCATGTCTTACATCAAACGCCGTCAATTTATTCAATTCGCTGGTTCTGCTTTAGCCACAATGGGTATCAGCCAGTTAGACATCATGCGTCAAGGAGAACGTTACGCAAAAGTTTTAGCACAAGACACACCCCGCAAACTGGCGTTACTGGTGGGAATAAACGATTATAAAAACAGCATACCTACTCTAGGAGGTTGCTTAACCGATGTTTCCTTACAAAAAGAGTTACTAACCAACCGCTTTGGTTTTAACGAAAAAAATATTCTGACTTTAACCGACTCACAAGCCACACGCCAAGGTATTTTACAAGCATTTGACGAACACCTAATCAAGCAAGCCAAACCTGGTGATGTTGTAATTTTCCATTTTTCTGGACATGGTTCGCGTGTCAAAGATGAAGATATGCCCGGTGGACTCAACGGTACAATTGTCCCTGTTGATAGTTCCTTTCTTCCCAATGGTGGTGTGGTGCAAGATATTATGGGAGGCACACTGTTTTTACTCATGTATGCATTGCAAACCACAAATGTCACTGTGGTATTAGATTGTTGTTACTCAGGGGGTACAAAGCGGGGAAATTTTGCCGTTCGTTCCCGTGATGGTGGAAGTAATTTCTTACCTAGTAAAGAAGAATATGAAACACAGCGTAAATTATTAGAAAGAATCCCACTGTCACAACAAGATTTTATTACCAAACGCCGCCAAAATGTTGCCAAGGGAATAGTAATTACATCTGCAAAACCAGATCAATTTGCTGTAGATGGTCAATTTAGTGACTTTCGTGCTGGAGCTTTTACTTACGCTTTAACTCAATATCTTTGGCAAGTAAACAGCAATGAAGCTTTTGCTAAAACTTTCGCTTATGTTCGCCATAATGCTCGCACGATAGCATGGAATACTGGCGGTTTTCAAGAAGCAGAAATAGAAAGAAACATCAAAAATCTCAACTCTCCATTATACTTTTTACCTCCTAAAGCAACTCCCGCAGAAGCCGTCATTACTGGTGTGAATGGCAACCAAGTAAATTTATGGTTGGGTGGAATCGAACCCCAAAGTCTAGAGAGTTTCAATAAAAGTGCAACTTTAACAGTTATTGATGAAAAAGGAGAAGCACGGGGACATGTACAAATTGAATCCCGTCAAGGCTTATTTGCTAAAGGTAAATTACTCAACAACACACGCACACAAACAGCATTAGCAAAAGGAACTCTTTTACAAGAGCGTATCCGCACTATTCCTAAAGATATAACTTTAAAAATCGGACTAGATGATAGTTCTCTTGATAGTAATATCATTGCTCAAGCGAAACAAGCATTACAAACAATACCTGGTATTGAAGCCTTAGCTCTGCGACAACAAGAAGTGCAATATATATTTGGTCGGATGACTCAAGCCAAATATCAAGAATTACAGAAACAAAAAATCCCAAATTTACCTGCTGTAGGTAGCTTTGGCTTATTTACACCTACCTTAGACGCAATTATTGTTAATTCCTTTGACGATGCCGGAGAAACATTAAATGCCGCAGTGCAACGCTTAAAATCAACACTTAAATCATTCTGGGCTGCTAGAGTTGTTAAAAATATTATTGGCAATAAAAATACATCAAAAATCAATATTTCCGTCTCCATGATCGTTGCTGATAGTCAAGAACCTCTCGCCAATACTTTTACACCTCGTGGAGCCAAAACAAATAATGACAATGGAAACCAATCAGCACCATCAAAACCAGTAAGTATTTCCGATTCTGGTATACCAAAATTACCCTTGGATACAACAATAGCCTTCCAGGTTCACAATCAAGAATCCGTACCTCTTTATGTCACTATTTTAGGTATAGATAGTGCTGGAGAAATTGCAAATCTCTTTCCTTATGATTGGTCAGAAGAACCGATATTAGCCGCATCAATAGCAGGTGGAGATAAAGTACTAATTCCTAAAGCCGAACATCAACGTAGCGGCACAAGGATAAACATTGGCAAGCCATTGGGCTTTTCAGAAATACTGATTATTGCCAGTCCGACACCATTACGGGATTTACTCGAGAAACTCCAAGCGATCGCAGATGCTCAAGGACAAGCTGGTAAACGCAGCCTCATAACAGCAACCGGAGATGAATTTTTAGATTTAACTAATAACTTGCTTGATGATTTAGACAGAAGCACTCGCGGTGGAATTATTGTAGAAAATATCCAACTTCCAGAGGGAGAACGTGGGGTTGATACTACGAAGTTAGCCGTAATGTCGATTCCATTTGAAGTAGTGAGTTAGTAAAATTGAGTAAACTTACAGTATTATTATGTCATTTGTAGGAGGTCAAGTATTTTACCTAACCTCATTTGTTTCAATTCACATTTAGAAGCAACCGATCATCTTGAAGGAGTGGCTCGAACTCTCTCACGTAATAACAGTCCAGGTTTTAGTGATATAGATGTTGGAGATGCTAGCAATTTTGCATATCCCACCAATCCTTTACGACTTTCAAGCTTGACTGTTCCTTGCTGCTGACCTTCAGCATTGATGATTTCAAAAACAGCACTTTTATTCAAGTTCTCCAAATTTTTTGGATTAACACCACCAAGCCAAATTTCTATTTGATTTTCCTTAACTTGCGTAATTACCCCTTCTGCGCTCGGTGCTTGTACTCCAATAAAATACATGGGACGTTGCTGATAATCGCTGTTGGGTTTAACAAAAAGTACAGGCTCTTGAAAATTACCTTGCTCAAAACTTAAAGCATTGACATTGCGAGCAATATTCACAAATGATTCACCCAAAGTTAGATTTCCACTTTGCTGCCAGAGATACTGTGTAAAAGTATAAGTAAATAGTCCTGCATGAAAGTCATTAAAGCTGGCATCGATGGCAAATTGATCGCGCCTTGCACTTGCAAGCACAACTCCTTTAGGTATTCCGATTCTCCGTTGTTTTATAAATTCCTCTGCTGACAAACCTAAACGTTGTAACCAGGTTGCTTGGTAAGCCTTTTCTTCGGGGCTAACTTGAAATTTCCCCTCTAACTGAGAAGATTTCAATGCGCTACTGACTAAACCACCAGAATAGATAGTATCGATAACAAAAGTCACATTTTCCGTCTTCAATGCTGCCATCAATAACCAAAGTGTGTGTCCCGTAACCTCTTTGGTGCTAGAAGAATTATCCGATGCTAATTGACTATCGACAGCAACCAAGCTACTAACAAAACCATCTGGATGATCCCGATCCGCGTCAATTACTCGTGAACCATGTCCAGAAAAGTGAAATACTACCACATCCCCTGGTTTGGCTTGCTTAATCAAATGCTCCTCAAAGGCTTGTAAGATACCTTTGCGCGTGGCTTGTTTATCAGTCAGAGTCAAAATATTTTGAGGATTAAAACCAAAGCGGTGAATTAATAACTCACGTTGCAATAAAACGTCATTAACCCTGTTTTGTCACTCTGGCAGTAGTATAATAAGGTAAAAATGCTAGAACCAAGACACAGAGCATGGTACAGCCCCGTCCAGCCGCACCAACAGTCAAATTTGTGGACGAATATTGCCAGTGGTATAAAAGTCTGTTTCCAGATGTTAGGAGTTTCGAGGCTTTTAAATATCTCCATGTAGGCTGCATTTCTGATCTAAAACGTAAAACATTGCCAGAAATAGCAAAAATCGTAGGATTAGATAACCAGCAAGGGTTGCATCATTTTCTAACTACATCACCTTGGGATATAGAAAAGTTAAGAACCTTAAGGTTAGAGTTAATTTTACAAGTGCTAAAAGGTAGACCAATCATTTTAATTATTGATGAGACAGGGGATAAAAAGAAAGGGAGCAAGACAGATTATGTGAAACGGCAGTATATAGGAAATTTGGGAAAAACAGATAATGGAATTGTGGCAGTGACAGTATATGGTGTTTTCTGTGGGATGACATTTCCATTACTGTTTGAAGTGTATAAACCCAGGGAAAGATTACAGGCAGGAGATAAGTACCGCACTAAACCAGAAATAGCAGCAATACTGATAAAAAAGCTACAATCAATGGGTTTTAAATTCAACTTAGTACTTGCAGATAGCTTATATGGAGAGAGTGGTAAGAATTTCATATCTGTATTAGATGAACTAAACTTGAACTATATAGTAGCGATTCGGTCAAATCATTATGTAGAAATACTTCCACGACAACATATTCAATATTTAAAGTGGCAGAAGTTTCAAAGGGTATTCTCTGACTTGAGTCGGGAAAATCGATTTATTAGAGAAATTATTCCGGGAAAACGTGGAGAACTTAGATATTGGCAAATTACTACAGATCCAGAAAATTTGCCTGATAACACTACTTGGTATGTGATGAGTAAATATCCAGACATTACGCCAAGAGAAGTTGGAAATTTTTACGGTTTAAGAACTTGGGTCGAGTACGGGTTAAAACAAAGTAAGAATGAATTAGGTTGGTCAGATTTTCGCCTGACTCACTACCCAGATATTGAGCGATGGTGGGAAATTATTTGCAGTGCTTATTTAATGGTTAGTCTGCATTCGGAGCAACTGTTTCAGTCTCCATCACAACGAGAGTCAAAATTTGTTTCACATCCTTGGTGGGATAATGGAAATGGCTGGAAGAACATTCTTAACAATCTTCGTTTGATTATTCAACCTTTTACTTTATTTAATCTGATATATCCCTGGTTAACGGTTTTTCCTATTCCTCAATTAGCTTTGGGTTTTTTTAAACTTCAATCTATTATTTATAGCCTCACCAGTTCAATTTTTATATCCCTGATTCACCCTGATTTCTACTTTTCCTCTGCCTAGAGTGACAAAAGAGGGTTATGTTCACGATCCCACAGAACAAGAACAAGCAGTTGACGCATCACCCACTGTGGTAATTGAACAAGGACAGCAAAGTTATAAGGACACAGATAAACGCAAGCTAAAAGCTTTTGTGCAAGCAGCAGAGAAGTTGCGGGGTGAAAAAGACCAAAAGCTACAATCATGCATTACTACAGTCGATTCTCTGCTCAAAGAAGAGATGAACCCGATTGTCTGGTGTCGCTACATTGCTACGGCAAATTATGTAGCTGATGCTCTCAGGCAGAAATTAGAGAAAAAAGGAAGCCAAATTCGGGTAATCGCTATTACTGGGGAACTTTCAGAGGATGAGCGGGAAACTCGACTAGAAGAGTTAAAATCTTATCCCCAACGAGTGCTAGTAGCTACAGACTGTTTGAGTGAAGGGGTAAACCTGCAAACACACTTCAGTGCTGTAATTCACTACGATTTACCCTGGAATCCTAATCGCTTAGAGCAACGGGAAGGACGTATAGACCGCTACGGTCAAACTGCCAGTCAGGTAAAAGCCTGCTTGCTTTATGGTCAGGATAATCCTGTTGATGGTGCGGTTCTGGATGTTCTAATTCGCAAAGCTGTTCAGATTCACAAATCTTTGGGGATTACTGTTCCTGTGCCAATGGAAAGTACGACTGTAGCGGAGGCTGTTTTTAAATCTCTGTTTGAACGTGCTGCTGAAGTTATCCAGTTATCTCTGTTTGATTTTCAGGAAGAATCAGCAGTTGATAAAGTTCATAAGAATTGGGACAACGCAGTTGAACGGGAGAAAATTAATCGGACTCGCTTTGCTCAACGTGCGATTAAGCCTGAGCAAGTAGAACAGGAATTAATTGACTCTGACCAGATTTTAGGGAATGAGCAGGATGTAGAGCGTTTTGTCTTATCGGCGTGCGATCGCATCTCTTGTTCTTTAATTAAGAAAAAGCAGGGATGGTTACTTCCCCAACCACCAGATTTTCTCAAGTCAACGTTAGGGGATAAGTCGCGCTTACTCACTTTTACCACCCCAGCACCAGAAGGTGTGGAATATGTGGGGCGGAATCATCCCTTGGTGGAAGGTTTAGCGCGGTACATCCTAGAAGATGCGCTTTCTCATAATACAGAACCAATTGCAGCACGATGCGGCTTTACTACAACTAATGCTGTACAAAAGCGGACGACTTTACTGTTAGTAAGGCTACGGCATTTGTTAGACAGTTCTAAACGCAGTACAGAAACGCGAAATACTACATCTCTACTAGCGGAAGAATGCGCCGTTATCGGCTTTACAGGTTCGCCTTCTAGTCCTAACTGGTTGTCGCAGTTGTCAGCAACATCATTACTGCAACAAGCCAAGCCAGTCAGCGATGTTGGTAAAGCTATCAAGCAGGTGGAAATTGCTGACTTACTTGAAAGGTTAGAAGAACTCCAGCCAGATTTGGAAAAGTTTGCAGGGGAAAGGGCGGAAGAACTTTTACAAAGCCATAAGCGAGTGAGAGACATTACCAAAGAAGGACGAATCCGCGTCACTCCCCAATTGCCGATGGATGTTCTCGGCGTTTTTATCCTCCAACCTGGACGTAAGTAAAAGGCTCGTAGTAGAGCTTTAGCGCCAAAGCAAACGTAATTTTTATTCTTAATTCTCTATATATGAAAACTACATTAACTGCGCTTCAAATTGAAGGAAATTTACTGGCTCCAGATATGACTGCCCAAATGCTAGAAGGCAGTATCAAAGGACAATCGCCAGAGGATTTTGGTTTTAATAAAACTGATAAATTAGCAGATGAAATTGCTACAGCTTGGGGCGATGCTAAAGCATATTGGGCAGCATTTCAACGGGCATTGGCTAGATTAGATGAGAATAACACCGCTACAAGTATTACTCGTGAACTTTGGGCAGTGCCATTACTACAGAGTCTAGGCTATGACCCTGTATATACTGCAACAGCCGAAGTGGTGGAAGGACAAACCTATGCGATTTCCCATCGTGCGGAAGAGGGAGAAAATAAACCACCTATCCACATTATTGGTTGTCGGCTAGAAGTTGATAAACGTCCGCCCAGTGGCACACCCAGGCTATCAGCACACGCACTGGTGCAGGAGTATCTTAACAAGACAGAGCATTTGTGGGCGATCGCAACTAATGGTTTTCGTTGGCGGTTGCTACGTGATTCTTCGTTGATGACTCGTCTTACTTATATCGAATTTGACTTAGAGCAAATTCTCAACGGTGAAAACTTTGCTGAGTTTGGCTTATTTTATAGGCTGTTCCACCGTTCCCGCTTGCCTGAAGCTGTGGATGATGCAGATAAGTGTTTGCTGGAATATTACCATCAAGAAGCACTGCAACAAGGTGGACGAGTACGCGACAAACTTCGTGATGGGGTTGAAAAAGCTTTAGTTCAGCTAGGTAACGGCTTTATTCAACATCCGCAAAACGAACACCTGCGCCAAAAGTTAGGAATTATCCCCCATTACGAAACAGAAATTACAAGTTACGAATTTTACCGCCAATTGTTGCGGCTAATTTATCGCTTACTGTTTTTAATGGTGGCAGAATCTCGCAATTTATTATTAATTGGGGATGATGTAGAAAAAGCAAGAATCTACCGAGAATATTACAGCATTGAGCGACTGCGAGAGTTAGCTGAACGTCCTCATTGGCGGCGGGAAGGTTTTCAAGATTTATGGCAGGGTTTGCGGGTAACTTTTTTACTATTTGATGAAAACTGGCGCGGGGAAGTACTAGGTTTGTCTCCTCTGAATGGCGATTTATTTGGTTCTAATACTCTGTCAGCTTTAGATGATTGTGCAATTGATAATTATGATTTACTTTTAGCAATTCGCCAGTTATCGCTGTATCAAGACAAGGTACAACTACGGCGGGTGAATTATGAATATTTAGATGTCGAAGAATTAGGAAGCGTTTATGAGAGTTTGTTAGATTTTCATCCCCAGGTAATACATAGTCAGGGGAGATATGAATTTGCTTTGGTTTTTGGTAGTGAAAGGAAAATTACTGGTTCTTACTATACCCCGCCACAACTTGTACAACAACTCATCAAAACTGCACTTGTACCAGTAATTGAAGAAAAACTTCGCAGTACAAAAGATAAACTTCGCAATTCAGAAAATAATCAAGAATTAGAAAAAGCACTTTTGGATTTAAAAGTTTGCGATCCGGCTTGCGGTTCGGGACATTTTCTTTTAGCAGCAGCAAGATGTATTGGGAAAGAATTAGCCAAAGTTCGTACTGGCGAAGTAGAACCGGGAAGTGAACCTTTAAAATTAGCGATTAGAGATGTTATTCAAAATTGCATTTATGGGGTGGATTTAAACCCGTTAGCTGTGGATTTGTGCAAGGTGGCGTTATGGATTGAAGGCTTTCCTGGTAAGTTACCCCTTACCTTTTTAGATCACAGAATTAAATGTGGTAATTCCCTAGTGGGAGTGTTGGATATTAATTGTTTGAAAGAAGGAATACCTGATGAAGCGTATAAAGCTGTGACTGGGGATGATAAGAAGTTAGCGACACAGCTTAAAAAGCGTAATAAGAAAGAGCAGGAAAATAAAGGACAATTATCAATAGATGAGAATTTAGAACCTGAACGGACACACTATGCAGAAAGTGTGCGGGAGTTGGGACATATTGCTGAAGTCACACCGCAACAAGTGAGAGAAAAGCAAGCACGATATCAGCAAACTCGTAAAGAGTCGGGATGGTGGCGGGATTATTCTGCTTGTAATTTATGGACTGCGGCATTTTTTACGCCGTTGACTGAACAGAATTTGCAACTGTTACCAACAACAGAAGCGTTAACTCAGCTTTTACGTGGTAATTTACCAACTAAAAGAATAGTAGATGCAGCAAATAAATTAGCGGAAGATAAGCATTTCTTTCACTGGCCTTTAGAGTTTCCTGAAGTTTTTGAGCAAGGTGGATTTGATAGTGTGTTAGGAAATCCACCTTGGGAAAAGATAAAGTTACAAGAAAAAGAATTTTTTGCTTCTCACAGTGCGGAAATTGCTAACGCTGTCAATAAGGCAGCAAGGGAGAAGTTAATTAAGGAATTACCTAAGAAAAATCCTGTGTTAGCGCAAGCTTTTGAAGAAGCAAAGCATGATGCTGAAGCGCAAGGTAAGTTTATTAGAGAGTCGGGAAAATTCCCGTTGACTGCGGTAGGAGATATCAATACTTATGCTGTGTTTGCTGAGATTACAAGAAAGTTGATTTCTCCTCTTGGCAGAGTTGGAGTCATTGTACCAACTGGTATCGTAACTGATAGTACGACTAAAAATTTCTTTAAAGAATTGTCGTTAACTAATACATTAGTTTCACTATTAGATTTAGAAAATCGTGTAGGTATTTTCCCCTCTGTACATAGAAGCTACAAATTTTGTTTGCTTACCATGAATAACGTAGGAGTTAAACAAGCAGTATTTTCCTTTTTTGCAACACGTATTGGAGACTTAACAGATGAACGTCGTAGTTTCACTCTTGAACCGTATGAGATTTCACTATTTAATCCTGAAACAAGTACTATGTTAGCTTTTCGGTCATCTTATGATAAAAAGTTAACTGTAAATATTTACAAACGCATATCTTACTTCTCTGAATGGCATTGCGAAATGCTTCAAGGCATATTTCACAGTAGTAATGATAATTCTCTATTTGTTAGTGAAATAGTTGACAATGACGAATATGTAGAGCTATATGAGCCGCGAATGTTTCACCAATTCGATCACCGTTATTCTTTATATAATTTTAGCAATAAGGAATTTAATGAGGTTACTGATCAAGAACATATAAATACTAATTTTAAAACTAATCCTCGCTATAAGGTAAAACAAAATGAACTTATGCGGAGGCTAAGTAAAGATAAAGATAATTGGATATTAGCATATCGGAGAATTGCTCGTTCTACAGATGAAAGAACAATGATTGCTTCTATAGTCCCAACGCATTGTATTAATGAAAATGGAGTAATTCTAATAAATTCTTATAAAGCACAACAATGGTTATTGCTATTATCAAACCTTAACAGTTTGGTTTTAGACTATATCTTGCGACAAAGGGATTGCTTCTCAATCAATAATTCTGATATTAGGCAGTTACCAATTTTATTACCTAAATACTACACTCAAGAGGATATCGAATTCATCACCCCCCGTGTACTCGAATTAGTTTACACAGCTTGGGATATGCAACCCTTCGCCAAAGATATGGGATATGACGGTGAACCCTTCACTTGGAACCCCAACAGACGCGCATTATTAAGAGCAGAATTAGACGCATATTACGCCAAACTCTACGGACTCACCCGTGATGAACTTCGATATATTCTCGACCCTGCTGATGTCTACGGCGAAGACTTCCCCAGCGAAACCTTCCGCGTTTTAAAGAATAACGAAATTAAGCAATTTGGCGAATACCGTACACAAAGATTAGTCCTAGATGCTTGGGACAAAATGTTTAAATAAACTCGAATTTTATATTGTCCATATAGCTTAGTTATTTAAGCATTAATTATATATATTAACCACTATAAAACCGATGAAGCTCCCAATTAAACTTCAGGATTTATTGCAACAGAATGAAAGCGCAATTGTAGCAGCTAGCACATTTTTTAGCCAAAAAATAGCATTGCTAGATTGTACAGGAGTGGTAACAGTCACTTCCGAACAACTAGCGCTTTTATTTTCCAGCATTCCTGAAGATTGGGAATTCCAAGAATTTTCAGAAATTCTCAACTTATCTACTGTTAATTCAATTTTCAATCACCAACTTCAAGAATGGATTAATCAACGCTTAGGACACACTCAACCCCAGTCCTCAATTACAAATGCCGAATTATCTAATACGAATGAACTCGATATTTTCAACTTCCGCAACGAAGTAATTGGCGACTACCGCCGCTATATAGAAAGCTTCCTCAAAATCCGCGACTCCAAAGTCAAAGAATTTGTAGACGCAGAATTAGACAAAGGACAACTCTGGACAGATCCCCTAGTACAACTCAATCCCAGCTATAAAAAAGGTGCAACAGTCAAAGAATTAGTACAACAGCAAACCCTCCATCCAGACAGCGAAAACTACTTCTGCAAAAAAGACGGTACACCTTTTACTTTCCATTACCACCAAAAGCAAGCATTTGAAACCGCACAACGCCAAGAACCCTACGTTGTCACTACAGGCACAGGTTCCGGTAAAAGCATGACTTACGTCGTGCCTATTTTTGATGATTTACTGCGTCATCCCGAAATTTCCGGAGTCAGGGCAATATTGGTTTATCCCATGAATGCCTTAATTAACTCCCAAAAAAGAAGAACTCGACAAATTTTTACGCCAAGTTCCCAATACTCACATTCGCGTCGAACAATACACCGGACAAGAAAGTTTAACCAGGAAAACCGAAATTCAAAACAACCCACCCCATATTTTGCTGACCAACTACGTGATGTTAGAGTTAATGCTCTCACGCACTCACGAAAATAAACTGGTCGAATCTGCAAATTTAAAATTCTTGGTACTGGATGAATTACATACCTATCGAGGGCGACAAGGCGCAGATGTTGCCATCTTAATTCGTAAACTCCGGCAACGCAGCAAAAGTAATGACGAATTACTCTGCATTGGCACCAGCGCCACCATGTCAACGGAAGGTTCTCGTCAACAACGCCGTCAGGTAGTAGCAGATGTGGCTAGTAAGTTATTTGGTGTAGAAATCAAACCCAGCAACGTCATTGATGAGACTCTAGAACGTTCTATCCAACGTGCTGAACCTACCATTGAACAACTGCGTCAAGCAATTTTGGCAGGCTTACCAAGCGATTTAGAACAGACACCAACAGAATTTCAAAATCATCCCCTAAGCTATTGGATAGAGATGAACTTCGGTTTAGAAGCAAGAGAAGGGCATCTCGTCCGCCGTCAACCCATTAGTTTAGAAACAGGTGCAACCAAACTTGCCGAACAAACCCAGCTTCCAGAGGAAACTTGTTTAACAGTTCTCAAACAGATGTTCCTCTGGGGAAGCAAAACCAAAGGACTGGCATTTCGCCTGCATCAGTTCATTTCCCAAGGGGGAAGCGTTTACGCCACAATTGAAAATCGAGACAAACGCCATTTCACCCTAGAAGGACAATATACAACCACCGATAACCGCCTGCTTTATCCCCTGGTTTTTTGCCGAGAATGCGGACAGGATTACTATGTCGTGCGCTACGATGCCGATAAGCACATCATCCTACCCCAGTTGCCCACAGCATTAGATATCAGTCCTGACGATGCAGATATCACGGAAGGTTATCTTACCCTAGATGAACCAGGACTATGGGATACAGGCGATGAAGATAGACTTCCTGACTCTTGGTTCAGTGAAACCAAAAAGAAAGGACGGGTTGCTAAAAAAGACTTTGCGCCGTTTATTCCTCGTAAGCTGCAAGTCCTAGCCAATGGTAAAGTTACATCCTCTCTGTTACAAGGAACCACTTGTTGGTTTATTCCCAAACCCTTTCTTACCTGTCTCAACTGCGGCGTACTCCATGACAAGAAGCGCAACGAATTTACCAAACTCTCTCGCCTCAGCAGTGAAGGACGCAGTACCGCCACTACCTTGCTTTGCCTTTCTACCACCAGCCGCCTCAAGCAAGCCTTTACAGGGGAAAAAGCCAAAGCTGCCAAAATTCTCAGCTTTACCGATAACCGTCAAGATGCGTCTTTACAAGCCGGACATTTCAATGATTTTGTGCAAACCAGTTTTTTACGGGCTGCACTTTTAGGCGCAATTCAAGCTAAACAACAACTTACCCACAGCGAATTAGCTAGTGTAGTCATCCAGTACATGGGAATTACTCAAAACGACTACGCCAAGCAACCAGCAGAATTTAGTGGTGGTAAGCGGCGCAATGAAGAAGCATTTCGCAAACTGATTGAATACCGCCTTTACGAAGACTTGCGTCGGGGATGGCGCATCGTCCAACCCAACCTCGAACAGTGCGGACTGTTAGTAATTGAGTATGACGGATTGCAAGAAGACTGTGCTGACAACAACCTTTGGCAAAAACACCGCCATCCCCTGCTACTACAAGCCACTCCCCAACAACGTTTCGTAATTACACAAGCACTCCTCAACCATCTGCGGCGAGAATTAGCCATTGATGCCAAACTGTTGCAACCAGACCAAAAAGACTCACTTAGAAGCGAAGTTATTCAAATAATTAAAGAACCTTGGGTATTTGACGAGAACGAATATCTGCATTTAGCAACTTGGGCAACCATTAGCAGTGGTAGCGAGAGAGCCAAAGTCAAGCTTACCACTAGAAGTAAAATCGGAAGGTTTTTGCGATCGCCTAATACCTGGTCACTTCGTAGCCAACCTTTAACAGATACGGAATTTAACAGCTTAATCACCACTTTAGTTAGTGCTTTATGTGACGCTGGCTATTTAGTGCAACAAAAATCTGAGGTACAGCTACAAATTAGTTCTCTACTGTGGAAAGCAAGCAACCTCAAGGAAATTCCCACCGACCCTTTAACATCGCGTCGCTTGCAAGGTAACGATCAAACAAGTATATCTGTTAACCAATTCTTCCAAGGATTCTACCAAACCAACGCCCTACAAATCCAAACAATGGAAGGGCGAGAACATACAGGACAAGTAAGCAATAAAGACCGTCAAGAACGAGAAGAAAAATTCCGCCAAGGACAATTAGCAGCATTGTTCTGTTCTCCGACAATGGAATTAGGCATCGACATTTCCGACCTCAGCGTTGTCCATCTACGGAACGTTCCCCCCAGTCCCGCCAATTATGCTCAACGCAGTGGTCGCGCTGGTAGAAGTGGGCAGGAAGCCTTAGTAATTACCTATGCTTCCATTGGTAGCGGTCACGACCAATACTTTTTCAAACGCCAAAATCAAATGGTAGCTGGGGTAGTTGCTCCACCAAAACTAGAACTAGCCAACCAAGATTTAATTAAATCTCATGTGTATTCAATTTGGCTAGCACACACTGGGGTTTACTTGGAAGACTCCATGAATAAACTCTTAGATTTGGAACTAGAAGGTTATCCCCTCAAAGACAGTATTCGCCAACAACTTACCCTCAGCCCTGCCAAATTAGCCCAATGTCTGCAAGCTACTCAGTCCATTTTCTCAGACTTTTTCTGCCAAGAGGATTTGCAAAAAGCTTCCTGGTATTCTGTTAATTGGCTACAGCTAACTATTGACAACGCCCTGAATGCTTTTGACCGCGCCTGTAAGCGTTGGCGAGAATTGTACACAGAATCAGTCAAACAATTAGAATCTGCCCGCCGCACCATTGACCGTTCTGCTAGAGGTGATGTCACCCAGGAAGAACGCAGTAACGCCGAAGCACAGTCACGAGAAGCGCAACGACAAATTGACCTCCTCGTAGGACACACCCAAGGCAAGAGTAATTCCCAGTTTGAATTTTATCCCTATCGCTACTTTGCCGCCGAGGGATTTTTACCAGGATTCAACTTCCCCCGTCTACCAGTCCGGGCATTTATTCCCGCTGGTGAAGGTGGTGAATTCATTTCTCGCCCGCGCTCAATGGCATTACGAGAATTTGCTCCTAGTAATATTCTTTACTATGAAGGCAGTAAATTTATGGTAGCCAAAACTAAAGTTCCTGTTGGTGGTATTGAAGGCGAGTATAAGCGGGTGAGCGTTTGTGCTAATTGTGGCTATTATCACGACGGTGATTTTCGTGATACCTGCGAAAACTGTGGTTTAGAAATTAAACCTGATGTTCATAACAATGTAGCTAAATTGACTCGTGTGCTACCAATGGAAACTGCGATCGCTCGCCGTCGAGAACGTATTACCTGCGACGAAGAAGAACGGCTCAAGTACGGCTACAACATTACAACCCATTTCCGCTACGCCAATCAAAAACGAGAATCCGCGATCGTCCAAGCTGCTGATGCTACGCCACTATTCAAGTTAACCTATGGAGCCACTGCTACCATCTGGCGAATTAATCGCGGACTGAAGAAGAATAGAGAAGACCGAGGATTTAAGCTTAATCCGACAACGGGTGTATGGGGGGACAATAAAAACCCACAGGCTCAACAAACCCCTGACAGCCTGCACGCTGAAGTTAATTTAATGGTCGATGATACTTGTAATATCTTGGTGGTTGAACCCTTAAATATTCCTGCTGATAACAGAGAAGCTTTTATTACTACCCTGCAATATGTTTTAGAAACAGCAATCCAAGCCGTCTACAAATTAGAAGCTGATGAACTTGATTCAGAACGGCTAGGTGCAGGTAAATATCTGCTTTTCTGGGAAGCTGCTGAAGGTGGCGCAGGCGTATTATCTCAACTTTTAGAAAAACCAGAAGCATTTAAAAAAATTGCTGATGCGGCTTTAGATATTTGTCATTTCACGCAACCAAAAGAAAGTTGTATTCAAGCTTGTTATGAATGTTTGCTTTCCTACCGCAACCAATTCGACCATGCGCTGATAAACCGTCATCTAATTAAACCCTGGCTTGACCTACTACTGGAGAGTAGCGTTATTACTCAAACCAAAGGACTTTCTCGTGATCAGCAATATCAAAAACTGCTGCAACAAACAGACCCCAACTCTGATTTTGAGCGCGTGGTGTTACAGGAGATTTATCAACGCGGGTATAAATTACCTGATGCTGGCCAAAAGTTGATTCCAGAAGCCAACTGTAAGCCAGATTTTGTGTATGAGCAGGAGGCGATCGCACTTTTTTGTGATGGTTCAGTTCATGATAGCCCTGATAAACGCAGACAAGACCAAATTGAGCGCGATAATCTCAGGTATAACACTGATTACACTGTATTAACTTTACGCCATGATGAAGATTGGGGCGCGAAGTTAGAAATTTTGGGGACTCTGTAATCTAAATTTAATTAGACTCGTCCGTAAATTTGCAACACTCTCTGAGCTTGGTTTTGGACAGCGTTGACTGTTAAGCAAATCCAACGTCAGAATAAGAGTTTGGGATAGTTACTGATAGCAACTCTCTGTAAAAATGTTGATAGCAATTCATAATCTACCTCATGTTTACAACTTTTATGAAAATAGCAAAATTATTTTAGTATAATTCGATCGCGCCCCTCTGCCTTTGCTTGGTAAAGTGCCTTATCTGCTTTCAGCATCAAATCTGAGGGTGAAGATTCCCATGTCGGAACCATAGTCGCCACACCAATACTCAGGGTGACATACTCACTAACCTTTGACTTGGAATGAACAATTTTTAAATTTCTGACTCCCGCTTGCATCGCCGCCGCAACATGAACTGCACTCACAGCATGGGTATTAGGCATAATGACAGCAAATTCATCACCCTCACTAATCCGGGCTGCTAAATCTTGATTTTTCTGTGCTGTATGGGCTATGACTTGACCGAGTCTGGACAAGCACGTACCTGTCTCAGAATGGCCATATTGATCAACGTAAGGTTTAAAGAAGTCTACATCACACATAATTAAGGACAGAGGTAATTCCTCTTGTGCTAAATTAATCCATTGCGTATTCAGGTAATCATCAAAGCGGCGACGATTAGCTAACCCTGTTAAGCTATCAACGTTGGCCATATGTTGTAACGCCTGGTTTGCCGCTTCTAACTGTTTATACACTTGTGCCTGTTGTAACAACCGCCGCAAACGCTGGCGCAAAACTGCCCAATGAATTGGTTTGGTTATATAATCCATTGCACCAACTTCAAAGGCATGGTTGACAGACTCTTCATCATCCAAGGATGTCATCATCAATATGGGAGTTCGTTCCCATAATTTAGAGATGACAGTATTACCTAAAGCAGAATCAGTATCAAAACTTGCAAGGGCTGCCATCAAGTTATTTCTAGCAATTTTAAGCAGTTGCTTACAGCATGTAAAGCCATCCATCACAGGCATTACCGCATCTAACAAGACTATATCCGGTTTGATAGTATCGTAAGCATGTAAACATTGCTGACCATCATTGACCTCAACCACTCGATAGCCTTCTTGTTCCATAGCTTTACGCAACAGCACTCGCATGGTCTTGTCATCAGAGGCTACCAAAATCAGTGGCGGTTGCTTAGAAAGAGAAAATGGACTTATACCTGACATAAGTTGCGTTTCGCAGAAAAACCCGATATGCGCGGCGTAAGAATTGTGCGTAAGCACAGTAGTATATTTTACTTATAAGTTGTTTCCTCCTGGAGTTCCTTCCTCACAGATCCCGGTCACTTCGGTAGTAAAATTACTGCCTTTTGTTTTATGATTGATAAAGATATAAGCCAGATCAGCAGTAATGAATATTTCCATTCTGGTCTTTGGGAGTCATAAATTTATCTCCACACTTCCAGATTCAGATACGTTATGCAAGCGCTTTTAGTGTAGAAGTTATTGGCGATCTCGATCAGGCAGTTTCGCATATTCAAATAACGCCGCCCGACATTATAGTTGTGCAGGCTAGCGTAGATGGCAGTATGGAACTGTGTAGCTGGTTGAAAGACCAAGCGAAGTTATCTTGGATATACTGTATTCTTTTGGAAGATCGTTCTCAGCAAATAACGGATAGAGATAAGTATGGCCGGGAGTGGGAATTGGAGATGACTTCCTCGGCATTAAAACAAGGAGCAGACGCTTATATTTGGCAACTACCTGAAGGAAAAACAGACTATACGTTAGCAGAATTAACTGCTAATCATCGTCTGATAATGGCACAATTAACAGTTGGTTTGCGGAAAGCGAAAAAATATCGCGATTTAATGCGGACAAATAGACCCGTCCGAAAATTAAATTCCCGAAAAGATAGGATATAAAGTTTGATTTTTGCTAATCCTAATATTTACCATATATAGCTTGTGCTGATTCCATAGCATAATAAATCATGTGTAAGCTCAAAATTAGAAAATCCTATTTTTTGTCTCTAAACTATCATCAACTATCTCAAACCCTTATTGCTACGTTGAGCGAAGACATATAAGCAATCTTTGAAAGCCTTGTACAGACTGGGTTATAAATTTACGGACAAGTCTAATGATTTACTATCAGCGATCGCTTTAGCTGATGCTTTGACAGAACTCAATAATCGCCGTGCTTTGGAATGGGACTTACCCAGACAAATTCAAAGAGCCCGTGAACATGGGCTTCTTTTGAGTTTAATTATTTTAGATATAGATGACTTTAAAAAAGTTATTGATACACATGGTCATGTATATGGTGGCAGTACATTGCAGTTGCTGTCTATCCGTCTGAAGCACAATCTGCGCTTTCAGGATACTCCATTCGTGTATGGTGGTGATGAATTTGTGGTTCTTTTAGCTAATACTACTGGTGAAGAAGCATTAATTGTCGCACGCCGTCTGAATCGCATAGTTAACGAACAACCATTTGTGATTAATAATCATCAGGCTATTAATGTCACCATTAGTTTAGGTACTGCCTGCCTGCAAAACAATGATGATGAGCAAGGTACCAGCCTATTGGATCGTGCCGATCAATGTCTACTAGAAGCTAAAGCTACTGGAAGAAATAAAGTGATTGGCTGGGACTTATCCGATGTCTCCTATCTCAAAGCTGCTTCTTCGTGACGCTTGATTGGGGGGATAAGGGGGACATATCAATTCAAAATTCAAAATTGGGAAGAGGGTGGACAGGCAAACCAATGCTTAATGAATAATTGTAGCTAACTGTTGACCTGAGAGACTTTCAGCGTTTTTTGAATTACTGTCACTGAGTAGAATTCTCAAAGGAGCTTGCGAAGTGAACTTGAGGCTTTGACCCCCCAATATTTAGCTTACCACCACTCGTGAGAGTTTAGAAAAAAGCGGATTTTGTCAATCAGCTAAAATACTCAAAATGAATAAAAGTGCAATCACTCTAACCTCTTATGAGTGGGTAGCTGCTTTGATGTCCAACTCATCTCTTACTGCTGGAACACCTTATGTGCAGACAACTTTTCAAACAGCTTCTAATATGGAGTAATATCATTATCTAAGTAAATAAGTATGGATATCGATAGAGAACTAACTTTAGAGGAAAAAAGCACTAACGCCGAAACCTGGCAGCATATTTTTCTAGTGCAAAAGCTCTTAGCCAAAATGCAGGTAGAGCTTATGAAACGGCAATTCACGCACGACCAAAGTAAGCTTCGCTCACCTGAAGTGGAAGCGTTTACTGAAGTTACTCATAAGCTAAAAGGACTCACTTATGGAAGCTTGGAATACCAAGAAAATCTTAGAGAGATAAAATCAGCTCTAAAACACCACTACTCCGTAAATAGACACCACCCAGAGTTCTTTAAAAACGGAATTGAGGGCATGAACCTTATTGACCTGATGGAGTTACTTTGTGATTGGTACGCTGCCAGTAAACGCCATGATGATGGAGATATTCATAAGAGCATCGAGATTAGTGTAGAACGTTTTGGGCTTTCACCACAACTTGTTGCAATTCTGAATAACACCATCCCCTTAATGGAAGATATGTTTGAAGGTTTGCATACACAAGCTGACATCTAAATTTATATGAGAGCATTCTCTTGTCTTTTCAAGACCAGATTCGTGACGTTTCTTCTGATCGATAAGACTTAAATAAGTAGCACTAATTTATCACTACTTTAACTCTTTTCACGCCGATGATTCGCCCGTACTGACGCAAGACACAATCCATGTAGTGAACTCCTTTATAGGCTGAATTTTCTGTAGCAGAATGTCCTCTTCCTGCAGGATGTCCTAAATCATTTTCTATTTCAGCTTCAGCTCCTTCATTTCTTACTGTCCATTCAACCGTTACATAAGGTGGAAGGGAACTAGTATTTACCAATTTAAAGGTAATAGAGCAATTTTTTGGAATTGGCCCAATAGAATCGATACCACTCCAGTTGTTAGTTCGTTGTGATAAAGGTTTTTTGCGTTCTGCGGTGACAAAAATTGTAGGCGTAAATACTTGACGGAGCAATGAATCTTGCCGTGACTCTGAAAACTTCACGATTTCTTCTCTGGCTTCTGGTAATGGGAAGAAATGTTTGTATACTGTGCTCCATATGTCAGCCGCTTCAACTTCTGTCTTCGCATTCAGAGCCTGTTGAGCAAGAGTAGCGAATTGTTCTATATGCTTCTTTAACGCAGTGATGCCATTTTTCCCAAGACGATCGGACATAATTTCTGCGTGATTGACTGGATTATACACCGTTGAATCTTGTGTAAGTCGAGCTAATATTAACCTAAGAATTCCAGTCAGTGCATTATCATCACTTGATCGTTCTTCTTCACTGAGTAACTCATAAGATTCTGTAACTAAGACAGTTAATAAAATTGCAGAAGGTTTTCCTTCTCCTTCTTTCAGGTTAAGAATCCCCCATGCTTTTAAATAACGAATGAGACGGCGTACATTATGACGAATATCCTCATCTGGAAATTGTTGTTTAAACCATACATAAATTGCTTTTGGATCACTTTCTTCCCACTCATCTTCTTCAGTCGCTAACGCCCTTGCATCGCGTGAATTATCTAAATGATACGTGGGTACATCAATATGAAAGTCGCCTTCATAGTGAATCCGATTACACCGCATTTTAGGAGACGCTACTTTTTTAATATCATTTTGATGTTGCCTATAAGCCTCCATACATTCTTGCACCATTTTCTTTAATTGCAAGGGAGAAAACTCACCATCATGAGGTTCACCTTGCCATTGAAAATATATTCCTAAATCAATATCAAACTCATCGCCATTAAAAAGTGGACGTAACTGAGTCTTAAATTTATAAGATCCTTGTAGCCACGAGTAAATTGAGTAGCCACTTATTATTTTTAATTCAGCTTTCAAATAATCTGCAAGTTCATTCCATCGTTGTTTTTGTGCTTCTTTTTGTTCATTGCTAGGAGTAATACGTCTATGAAGTGTTTGCTTCTCTGTCGAAGAATTATAAAACAATGATGCGGTAATTCCCATAAAATTATAAATTATTTGAGTTTCGATGAGATCCGTAATAAAAATAAGGAGTAGGTGGTGTGTGCTGGAGCATTCTGCGGAGTACTGGACTTGAAATTGATTCTCGCAACGCAGCACTTGCTAAACCTTTAATAGTGGATTGAGCCGCAGAAGTTGCAACGTCAAGTCCTAGATCACCTTCCTGGGCTTTTGATTGAGCTGAGTCAATCCGGAAATAGCGATCACCTAATTTGTGGGTGAGCATAAATTCTGTCAATTTCTGTTGCGAGGAGAGGATGACAGACATTAGTCGTGTGTCGTAAAACCAATCTAGGATTCCTAAATTTCGACCAGTACTATGAGAGAAAGAAAATTGTGAAGTAGTAGTTCCAATACTCAAAATAGACACCTGCGTTGTAGGCACTTTAAAGAAGTACTCTGCTTCGTGAAGTGCTACGGCATCAGGCATATTAGCACAGAGTCCGCCGTCAGTGAACAGTTCATCTCCAACCTGTGCTAAAGGAAAAAATGTGGGTGCTGCTGATGTGGCTAAAGCTACATCATGAACCCTAATGCGGTGATCTCGTTCAAATCGCTCGTGATGGGGTGTTTTGAACACTTGAGGTCTTCCCTTGGTCAAATTGATAGTAGGGACAACAATTGGGTGTTTGAGATCGCCTATGAGTGTCGCAGGATCAATGAACTCATGTAACGCATTCCGTAACCCGTCATGCTTATACTTAGGGTTGAAAAGCGCACGTCCAAGGTCAATCATTTTACCAAATGTTGAACGTGGTACAGGCCTTGCGGAAAATATACTCTGCCCATGCTTTTCAAATGCATGTAATATTGTCGTAGCGGGAACTTCTAACGCTAAACTTAGTGCCACAATGCCACCAATTGAAGTCCCTGCTAAAAGGTCAAAGCATTGTGCTATGGGCTTGCCAATTCTTTCTTCCAACTCACATAACACTACAACTTGGTAAAGACCAAGATATCCTCCTCCGCTTAAGGAGAGAATTTGAAAATTATTTGCGTGCTCCATCGGTAAAACCTAAAAATGAATGTGCTACTATTTGAGACTACGTTTTCTTAGAGGATGTAAAAAAGCTATCTCAGTGTAAGGTGTGAATAGAAAGAACACAGCACCGAGAGAGTAACATGAGTAAAGCATACCCCAGTAATTTGACTGATGCCCAATATGAATTTATCAGTGAACAGAATTCATCAAATTTACCAATGGCTAAAAAATAACGGTAGATACTGCTTGGCGTTGGGAATAGGAAAGAGTTCTAAAATATGCCAATAGTTGAGAGCTTTGGGTTACTGCTTCTCTTTTAGCTCAAGGGATAGCGCCGCATCATTTCGCCTACTTCCACTGCCTCCCCATCCAGCGTATACACGAACCCTCCAGACATTGCAAGTGCAATCCTCTGCTTCCTCACCCACTCAAACCAAGCACTCACATCCGATGTCACCACATTCTTGCCCTTAGCCCCACTCTTGCAGCTGTTGATAAATAAGCCAGTCGGATTATCACACCATCCCTCGTGAATTCCTTCCTTCACTCGTGCGATCGCTCCGGCGACATTCGCCCAATATTTCTTCACCACTCCCAAACACGGCTCTGGGTTAATCCGGAGTCGCCGTAACTCTGTGCAAACCTCAGCAATCTCGTGTTTGCTAGGCTTATACGTACTTGAACCGACTTTGACTTCTGCCTCGGAAAACTCGTCCTCATGAGGGTCTATCTCCCCCGTTGAGTTATCTTGTTCAATTTCATCAACAAAGCGAGTAATCTGGGGTTGTTCTGGTTCTGGTGCTTGGCGAACTGGCTCATATTCGCTTTCTTCTACTCCTTCATCCTTTACTTCCCCAACAGCAGTGTTTTGTTGTGGTTTAGAAGTTTCAGGATCTGATCTATGGTGTTGTTCTGCATTGAATTCTGAAGGTTCAGTTTTGCACTTGCCAGGTTCCAATAGACGATTCAGTACATCAAAGTGTAATTTATACTGCCATGTTCGATCCTGACCGTTACCAGGATTTTTCTGTTTTTCAATAATACCCATTTCCTCAAGGCGAGCGATCGCACTCCTAATGACATGAAGACTATGTTCACCCATTAGGTCAGCGTAAATTCTCTTGAGTGGCTGGTAAACCCAAGGAGTGCGGTGATTTTTGAGCTTCCACTTTGTCCAATGTCGGAAATACTCAATCAGCTTGGCCGCACAGAAGTTACCAGTAATATCCAGATATTCCCGCCGCAATATCACCAGCACAGATGCTTTTTCGGTAGAGACAACAGCACTCATCTTCTACCTCCTACATGCGGACGAAAAGTTAGATTAATTCTTGTGCCAACCAATTTCTTGGTTTTGGGAACTTGATGTAGATGTGTGGACTGACAACCAGGGTGCATGATCAGCAAACTCCCATGTTCCAGCCAAAAATCAGTCGGCTTGCCCCCGATGAGCTTTATCTGAAACTTCCGCTCCGCTCCTAAACTTACAGATGCGATGGCTGGATTAACACCCATCGACGATTCATTATCTGCGTGCCAGCCAATAGAATCCTGGCCGCTCCTGTATTGATTGCCGATAACTATGTTGAATTTGTAGCCAGTCAGTGAAGTAATTCTGTCCCTCAACTGGCCCAGAACTTCTGTCCAAGGCAGGGGTTTCAGTAGCACGCTCTTGGAATACAAATACTCACAACCTTTGTCACCATAAATGCATTCTAGCCGGGGCACAAGTAAAGTTTTACCCACCATTTTGATTTGATTCTGCTGCCATTGCAGTCCAAGGCAGTGCTGATATAGTTCGTTCGCTTCTTGTTTGCTAAGGAACTCTGGATAATAAGTGACTGGTAAAACTCTTGTGGGTTCATTAAAAAGGGACATCTGTATCATCTTGTTCTCCTTTTAACCATAGTTGTTTCAATGCTTCTTGTTTCGCTGCTTCTAACTTTTCTTTCTCCTGGGCTGATGACTCACCGACGAGCTGCTCAAATTCCGCCCGTTGTCGTTGCTTCAATTGCTCAGTAGTCACAGGAGGTAATGCCAGTTGCTCATTTGTCCCTTGCTGGGAAGGACGGAAGTTACGACGGCGGAAGATGTAGCGGAAATGGCGTTTGTCCTGTGGGGGAAGCTTTCGCCATACTTCTTCATTCCAGCCTGGGGGTATGAAGTCAGCAGATGGTGGCAGAAGGTTTTGAATTTGGGATTGGAGGTTAGCGATCGCTTTACCTTGGGCTGCTATTTTTTGCTCTAATTCGACAACCCGCAACTCGACTGCGTTTGATAACGCTAGCTTTGCTTTTTCAAATGCTTTGACCAAATGCCGCTTGCACTGCCTAACCTGTTCGGTGTTACGACTGTAGGTCATTAACAAAGTTGCTTGGGGTTCAGTCAGTAGAGCATATTTTACGGAATTGCTTGCCCCAACTGAATTTGTGACAGTCTCCGTTTCAAACGCGACCTGTCCCCAGTCCTCTTCTATCTCCTCAATATACTTAGTTAACGTTGCCAAAAAGTTTTTATGCTGGATACCTAACTCTTGAGCTATTAACCGCGAATCAACAACTAATACACCTTCATGTTGAATAACATTGAGACTGGACATATCTCCTCCAGTTTTAAAGCATTACTTGGGAGCGGCATTGCACTGATACCGCTATCTAAATTTGTTAATTTGAGTGAGCAGCAGTGGAATTGCTGCCCACAGTTGGTTTTAAGCTATTACCAATTTTTGACCCTGGGCTGTACCAGAAAGAAGCGATCGCCATTCTCTAGGGCTGAGGTGTTCAAGTAGTCGATATCCCAAATATTCATCAGCTGCGCTCTCGGACAACGACTGCACAGCATCTGCTGCCGAGTTACAGGGTATGCATTGATTTTCCTGTGCTGCACGTATGACCCACCAGCGACCATCAGTGCATCCGACTTCGCCAAGCTTTACATCATTGTGGTAAATGCCATCGTCAAGCATTTCAAACCCATACTTTTCACACGCGCTGAAAATCTCAGCCATGATTTCGTTACCAGTAGCAGAAGAGGCGGGGGAGCAGGGGAGCAGAGGAGCAGGGGAGAAAGATTCTTGCCCCTCCGCCCCTCTGCACCTCAGCCCCTCCGCTTCTTCTTCTAGCTGCTCTTGCAATGGAAGCTTGCTTTGCTGGTACTGTTGTTTGATGTAGCTGTGGCATCTAGCAGGACTGATGTCTCGGAAGATCTCAATACTGTTAATCATTACCCGCCAGTACAAATTCTGGTAATTGCCGTGGTCGTAGCTAATGCTAGCTACCAATTCATCCCCAACAAATGCCTCTTGGTCATAAAACGAAATTTCTAAAATTGTTGGGGCTTCTGGTACTTCAATTTCACTTTGTGGGTTAAGTTTTCCATCAACAGAAGAAGTCAGAAATCGGAAGTCGGAAGTCGGAGGTAATTTACTTTCGTCTTCTATGTGCGAAATTCCAACTTTATCTTCAGAGCATTTTTCCACTTCCGACTTCCGACTTACTACTTCCGACTTATCTTTGTGCTGCCATTCGATGAATCTTTGGCATCGGGCGATTGTGGTATCCCGGAAAATCTCTTCACCATTCACCATGACTACCCAAGGTTGTGTAACAAACTCGTCATAGTCGTAGGCGATGTAAGCGACCAGTTGCTTGAGCGCGTACACTTCGTAGTGGTAGCAGTTGATTTCTACTGTAGTCAGTTGAGGGGCTATGGCTTCGGCTTGGTCTGTGATGTACTGGTCGAGTTCGGCTTGGGCTATTGCTTGTTCGTCAGGGTTAGCATCAACGACTGTCTCAACTCTGATTGCCTGATACTCAGCGATCGCGCTCATCCAAGCATCCTTGCACCGCTTGTCAAATACCTCAACTGTGCAGCCGACTTCACAATAGATTTGCTTGAGCCGAGCTATGGATTTGTGTTGCAGCTGTTGATGGCTATAAGTTGTATATGTCATGATTGATGAGTCTCTAAAAGGACAGAAGGCGCTCAAGATTCGCAGTCGGGAGCGCTTTCTTTATTTATATGGTAGCACTACTTTAATGCTACTTAAACATTTTTATTATGCTAAGGTAGCGTTACCCTCATGCTATAATGAAGGGAGTATAGTTTTGGAGTAGTGCTATGGTGTTATCGGTGGTTACAGCCAAAAAGCGAATGTCGCTTTATTTGGATGAGGCATTAAAGTCTGACTTGGAACGGTTAGCCAAGATTCGGAAGCGTTCTCTATCAAATTTGATAGAAGTTATTTGCGAAGAAGAGCTAGAACGCGCTAGGAAGAGTGGAGAATTAAAGGATGCATGACTTTAAGTCATCAATCTTTACGCTGTAACTTCATTTCAGCAGCAGTAGAAACTGTAAATAGTAGGTCATATTTACATAAATTGAGGCAAACAGATACTAGATACTCTAATGGAACCGACTTTGAGTAAATTAGAGCTAATTTCAGTATTAGTATGGTTAACACCTAATGAGGAGGCATTATAAGTCAATGAGCAGAAATATTTACCGTCATTGCCAGCAAAATGACATTTAGCAGAGCAATATAAAATCCTTGTGATTGCTACCCTGCTGGAAGGCTCCGCCTACATTCTGCTCTCCTTCCCCTACAAAGACACTAGGCGAGCGGAAACGCTTGAGAGCGAACACTCCATTCGCACATTTGTGTAACTACTTAAGTATTTTTGTTCCTGCTCAAATTAACGTATCAATCTTGCCATCACTTGAGCTAGAAGAGGTGGATGAATGGACAACCCACCCCGTAAGCGCAAAAAAGCCACCTCTACATCCAGTGACTTACAACCAGCAGTTAACCCACAAAATAGCTCTCCTCAGGACAATCAGGATTTAGTAACCATCGATGTTCCTGCTGTTGAAGTTCCAGAATTAACTCCAGAAGAACAGAGCGATCGCTTGCACCTGGAGCGAAAAGTCGAGAGGGCATTTTTTGAGGCAGGTAAGGCATTGGCAGAATTGCGCGATCGCAGACTCTATCGCTCCACTCATCGCACATTTGAGGACTATTGCCGCGATAGATTTGGGCATAGTCGGCAACAGTCGAATTATTTGATTGCCGCAGCTGGTGTTTACGAAAATCTGACAACCATTGGTTGTCAAAATGTGGAGAATGAAAATTTGACAACCATTTGTTGTCAAATTCTGCCCACGAATGAGCGTCAAGTCCGCCCACTCACTAAGCTAGAACCCCAACAGCAACAGGAAGTTTGGCAACAGGCTGTAGAAGAAGCTGGCGGTAAAGTACCGACTGGTAAAATCGTCAAAGATGTCGTGCAGCGCATTATGGAACGCACCCAAGTACTCAACAGCTACCAGTTGGGTGAAGTCTGCCAAATCTTAGCAAAGGACAATCCCGAACTCAGGGGCAAAGGCGGTTGTTGGGCAATTGTCGCTCAAGTGAATAACTTCAGTTGCACCGTGAGGAATTGGGATGGTGAACTGACGGTGGGGCTGAAGCATCTCAAGTCTTACGAATACTTACCTGAGGATTGTCAGCAGATGCAGGAGATATGCGAGCGTATTTCACGGGTGTATTCCAGTGGGCTGGAGGAATCGGTGCAGAAGTTTTTGGAGTCGCTGGGGAAGCTGAAGCGGGCCTATATTACTGCTGTGGAAGAGAAGCGAACAATCACTACATTTATTTTCTCTCCCCAGAGTGACGGAAGAGCGCTCAACTCTTGAGCAAGCGAGACTTGGAAACCATCAAAAGAGCCGCTATACTTCATAATTAGACAAAAACTGAACCTGTAGATGGATTCCTCACCTGTAGCTGATGATGCCTCATTGTTAACCAGAATCGCTAAACATGACCAAACTGCTCTTTCTCAACTCTACGATCGCTATGCCAAGATAATTTATGCTGTGGCATTTAAAAGTCTGAGATCGGTTGAGGAAAGTGAAGAAGTAGTCCTAGATGTTTTTGCTCAAGTCTGGCGAATAGCTGAAAACTATGATTTGGCTAAAGGCAGAGCAGATACTTGGCTATTTGTGCTAACGCGCAGCCGGATTTTGGATCGCCTGCGAAAGCACCAGCGCAGTCAATCTTCTTCTGCAATCTCGACTGAGCTTTTAGAGATCCAAATCCCAGATCAGAGCGTAGATCCTATTGAGGAGGTATTGCAGGGCGAGCGTCGAGCGAGCGTGTTATCAGCATTGAAACTACTGCCACCAGAACAACGTCTAGTGATTGAATTAGCTTACTATCAAGGTTTAACCCATAGTCAAATAGCAACTCAGACACAGATGTCTTTAGGCACAGTTAAAACCAGAATTCGGTTAGGCTTAAATAAGTTGAAGTCTGCCCTTGATGTTGAAGTCTAGGTATAGGTTTAAAAGTAAAAGGTTTGTTAAAGGCTAAATCTGCTCATGAGTTTTGAAAACCACTGTTTCTGTGAATTAGCTCCATTGTATGTGCTGAATCTACTGAGTGAGCCAGAAAGGCTATGGGTTGAGCAACAGTTGGCAGAATGTCCAGAATTAGCTGAGGAACTAGCCCAATACGAGATAGCAGCAACAGCGATTCCATATAGTACGCCTGTTGTGCCAATGGCAGAGGATTTGAAAGACCGATTATTTGCTCGCTTAGAGTTGGAACCTCTGGAGTCTCATCCCCAGGAGATTCCAAATGCAGACAATATCCTATCTTCATATCTAGCAGTAAGATCGCAAGATGTGCAATGGCAACCTCACCGTGTCCCTGGTGTAGAAACTGCCATTTTTCATACCGATCCCATCAAGCGGGAGATTGTTGGGGTTTTGCGGGCTGCTCCTGGGGCGCATTACCCCATGCACCGTCATGCAGCGATTGAGGAAATCTATATGCTAACTGGCGATTTGGTTGTTGGAGATGAGGTTTATCACACAGGGGACTACATTCGCTCCCAGCCAGGATCGGTTCATGGGCCCCATACAATCGGGGGCTGTATGTTCTTTTTCCGCACTTCAATGGATGATGAATATCTTGGTTTTGCGTCAGATGAGGCTTAAAAAAAGCAAAAGGGCAGGGCATAGGGAAAATACTCTCTTTATCTCCTGGTTCTGCGTTGAAAAAATCTTTCGATCAAGTTCTGCTTTTATAGATCCAAATCAGATTGCTCGACGTATATATCTTTTAGATGAACAGCTGAGTCTGCAAGAGCAATAGTCAAATGCTATTTGCTCTCTACGAAGCTGTAGAGAATTTGCTATGAAATTACCTCTTGAGATATTTCTTCTGAAGTAGGGACAGTTTTGCCTTGGCTGTTCTCTAATCATCATCTGTAAATTCAACATGACATCATCTCAAAGACACTAAATTATGGATTTTCAAAGCGCTTTAACTAAAAAATCCTCACGTCGCTCAATCTTCTCTCGCCGTGAGGTGGTGGTAAGTGGAGCAATAGCTGGTGTGGCTGGTGCATTGGGCTTACCTCTGCTTGCCCAAAAAGCAGAGGCTAGCTCAAGCTCTGCTGAACAAAATGATATAAAAATTCTCAATAATGCTCTTTACTACGAGCATCAAGCTATTTGGGCTTATAGTTTTGCAGCTGGCAAGTTAACTAATACTGATGTAGGTAAAACGGTTCTAGCTTTAGCTCTTCGCAACCAAGCAGATCATAAAAAACATCGGGATGCTTTGGCAACCACTGTCTCCAGTCTGGGTGGAACTCCAGTAAAAGCAGAGGCTAGTTATGATGTTTCGTCTTACATCAAAAAAGGTGAGGGCAACATAGATAGTGATGTCAACATTGCAAAATTGGCTTTAGCTTTGGAAATAGATGCAGCGATCGCTTACACTCTGGAAGCTGCCAAGCTCAAAACACCCAAACTAGTTACTGTCGGAGCGAGTATTGGCACCACTGAATCTGCCCACGCTGCTGCTATTCGTGCAACTTTCAGAGCACTGGGTGTGGGTATTGAAATTGTGCCTGCTGCTTTTGTGAGTGTAGAAAATCGTGATGCTTGGATATTGAAGGTCTAGTGCAAAAAGGCAACTAAGTTATACCAATTCAAAATTCGTCTTCTCCCAAAGGGAGAGGCTACGCCAAGAAAAGTTTCCTACGGCGGAAAACCGCTCCGGGTACTCCTACGGAGAAGCAAGCTACGGCAGTCTACCCGGCGGTAGAGCCGCACGTGTGGCTGCACTCACCGCCTACAGAAATTTCCGCAAAATTCACGCATTGCATTAACAAATCCTTATTTAACAAGGTTTCTGAAGTTGGATCTGTTTCAAACTTTTAGCGAATTGGTATTACACAGAAGAAAGTATATACAGTGAGGTTTTAACATTTTTTAATTAGATAGCTATTGCCGACCCCCCACTGATTGATTCTGACGAATGTATTCTTCTTCAATCAGCAACCTTGTTTTGAGGGACGCTCGCTACCAACATTCCCCTAAATTTATAGCTAAATAAATACTTGAAATCAGGAGTTTTAAAATGCTAAATTTCAGCCCTCGATGGAGTGGTTTAGCCTTAGCGATCGCTGGCATACTTTTCGGTACTTTTATGTTCTTTCATCCATCAAATGATGCTCAAGGAGCTATGAATCCTCTGTGGACACCAGTTCATGTAATGTGGTTTGTATCCTATCTGCTGATTTTGTTAGGCTTGAATGCCTTTCCAGTAAATCTAGGTGATGAGGTGGGAAGATTGGGTTTTACAGCTTACTTACTCTCTTTCTTGGGTACTGCTCTATCACTGCCAATAGCTGTTTGGGACTCTTTTATTGTTCCTTATCTTGCCGTTCATGCTCCAGAAATGATTGAGCAAATTGAGGAGTCATCATTAGAAACGCCTGTATTGACCTTTCGGATTGTCTTTTTCCTCACGGTAATTACCTTTTCATTAGGCTTTCTGCTTCTAGGTGTATCGCTTCTGCGTATGCACTTGCTGTTGCGTGTAGCGGGTGGATTATTAATGATTGGTGCGCCGCTATTTTGGATGGGAGCGATCGTATTTAGTAAAGGTTCACTGAGTAACGTCGTCACGATTATCGGAGCAGTATTTTTTGGCGCAGGACTAGTATTGCTTGGCTATTGTTTATGGTCAAAATTTGAAAAACTGGTAGCTACAGCATCAAGCATCAGATAAATTGCTGCAATATCAGTTTGTAACTAATACCACATGACATAAATAGAGCATTCATTTTAAATCAATAAAACTCTAACTTTATGGGAATTACCAATTACGAATTACTATGCGATCGCCTATATCTCAATCTTCAATTCTCTGGCGACAAGTCTGGGGCTTGGCAGCGTTAATAGCAGCTATCATTTTTAGCTGGATGGCTTATGGTTTCTATCAACCCAGAATTTTAGAAAAACTTGGCTTTGCAGGTATTGCTAGTAGTTTGGGAGTCCTGCAAGGACTACTAGGAGCAGTGGTAGAACCTTATTTTGGGCGAATTTCCGACCGAGTGATGCGGCGAGTTGGTTCTCGTCTGCCGATGATTGCCGTTGGCGTAACCTTGGCAGGTACGATCTTTGTGGTGGTATCGCTGTTGCTTGGGGGCGAGTTACCAAACGGTTTGCGCTGGTTAATTCCTGTGCTAATGACTATATGGGTCATTGCTATGATTGTGTTTCGTGGCCCTGCCATTGCCTTGCTGATGCAGTTTGCACCTAGTGCCGAATTACCTAAAGCTACTACCATTCTGGTCTTAGTCTTTGGATTGGTAGGAGCAGTTGGGCCTTTATTGGGTAACTTGATTCAACATTTGGGGGCATCACTGACATTTCTGTTGGGAGCTGTTGTTTTGATAGTTGGGGCATTGCTTCTATGGTCAGCAAAACCTCAATATACTCTGCCTATAGAGGAAAGTTATCAACCATTACCATCTTTTTTACGTTCGGTGCTAATTTTTGGTGTAGGTTTAGGCGCAGGTTTAGAAGTGAACCTGCTACTGAGACTTTTTCCTGTTTTACTACACAAGATACTGCCGAGCATTGGAGCAGAGTATATTAGCTCTGCTATTTTATTGGTGTCTGGCTTGAGTGGACTTTTCTTAGAGCGATTGATTTTGCGATTGGGTGTTAAAAAGGCGATGAAAATGAGTTTAGGTGCGATCGCCGCTGTTATGGGACTGGCCCTACTAACTCATTACAGTATACTTGCAATGGGATTAGTTGTTGCCTTTGGAGTAACCCTTGGTCTTTTGTTTACCAGTCAAATTCCCTTTGCTCTTTTCATAGTTCCTCCCGCGTGGGCAGGTTTAGGAACAGGATTGTACTTTGGTGGTATGGGTGCGGCTACTGCTTTGATTTCACTGCTGCAACAATACAACGGAATAGCTCCTGTAATCGGGTTTTTTGGGAGTGCAATCGCCGCTTTGATTGCAAATTCTTGTCTCAATGCCATCAAAAACGTTTGAGAAACTCTGATGTCATTAATTTAGGAGTATAACTATCATGTCAACCATATCAACACAGGCGATCGCTACGTTGATTGCTAATTACTTTGCAGCTACACGAGCAATGGATGTAGAAGCTTGGTTAGAGACATTTGCAGAAGATGCAATTGATTACGATCCGGTAGGTGGTGCTGTTTTAGAAGGACATACGGCAATTCGCCAGTTTTTCTTGAGTATTGCCGGAATGTTTGAAACTGTGGGACTGACTGAAGAGTTTGTGCATATTGTGGACAATGAAGTTGCTGTCAAATGGACGGGACGCGGTATTGGGAAAAACGGTCATGAGGTCATATTTGAAGGCATTGATATATTTGAAATCAATGCTGCTGGTAAGATTCAAACACTACGAGCTTACTGGAATCCAGAGGTAGCGATCGCTGCATTACAAAGGTAATTTAGTGTCTACTCAACTTTATTATGTGTATAACCTCTGGATTTAACTTCAATTGGGCAATCTACAGGTGCTAATTTATCGCTGCAATTTTCTTATCCCCCTCCCCAGCATTGAAAGACTAGGAATTTAATGATAGTCTAAAATGCATAACAGTGGAAAAAATTGCTTTTTTTGACTACCTAAAAATATTCCATAAAAATATCAAACTTTTTGTCTGCAAGATGCAGGCAAAGACGTATTGATAACCGAAAACGGTACACTTTACACTATCGGTTTTTATGCCAGCAAAATTTTACATTCAGACAGAGTGGGCAACTGGTTTTCTTCACTAAAAGTAGGCAGTTATATGTCCTACACAAGTTGCGTGTCTGGAAGATGAGCAAATAGCTGGTCAATAATTACTGGCTAGTTGAGATATTTAGAAAAAATTCATTGTCTTTGACATTACTGACTAATTTTGAGAGTAAAGTTTTTGCTTTCATGTCAATATTCCCTGAAATTGGGAACTATAAAACGAAGAACAAAGCCAGATTTTTTTCTTCTGCTCATACCTGTTGAGTGTCTTATTCGACTGGTAATCTTTTAGATGTTTTCTAGTTTTATTTCCATACATCAAAACTATCAGGAGCAAATATGCAAGCAGCGAACGTAACTCTGGGAATTCCCAACTTCAACACTATGAATACCCAGGATTATATTGAACTAGAACAGCAATATGGTGCTGATAATTACCATCCTTTAGATGTAGTCATTACCAAAGGAGAAGGTGTATGGGTATGGGATATAGAAGGTAAAAAATACCTGGATTTTCTTTCGGCTTATTCAGCATTAAATCAGGGTCATTGTCATCCCAAAATTCTTCAAGCAATGATAAAACAAGCTCAACAAGTTACACTGACTTCCAGAGCTTTTCGTAATGACCAATTAGGAAGATTTTATCAAAAGCTTTCTGAGATTTCTGGTTTACCTAAAGTACTACCCATGAATTCGGGAGCCGAAGCCGTGGAAACGGCTATCAAAGCCATTCGTAAATGGGCTTATAAAGTAAAAGGCATACCAGAAAATCAAGCAGAAATTATAGTTTGTAGTAATAATTTTTCTGGACGCACTATTAGTTTAATCAGTTTCTCTACAGAAGAACAATATCAAGATGGATTTGGGCCTTTAACCACTGGGTTTAAAGTTATCCCTTTTGGTGATGCTAAGGCATTAGAAAAAGCAATTACTCCTAACACTGCGGCATTTTTGGTAGAACCAATTCAGGGTGAGGGAGGTATTATTGTTCCGCCTCATGGGTTTTTAAAGCAAGCTGAACAAATCTGTCGCCATCATCATGTCTTATTGGTCTTTGATGAAATCCAAACGGGCTTGGGAAGAACAGGTAAAATGTTTGCCCATCAATATGAGGATGTTAAGCCAGATGGCATAACTGTAGGTAAAGCTTTATCTGGTGGATTTTATCCCATTTCTGCGTTTATTTCGACAGAGGAAGTGATGGGTATATTTCAACCAGGGGATCATGGTAGTACCTTTGGGGGAAATCCTTTAGCTGCTGCTATTGGCATTGCCGCACTTGATGTTCTTATAGAAGAAGAATTATCAGAAAAAGCCTTAAAACTAGGGGAATATTTTATAGAGAAATTACAATCAATTAAGAGTTCATATATCAAAGAAGTACGCGGCAAAGGTTTATTAATTGGCATGGAATTGTATCCTGAAGCTGGTGGTGCAAGGCGTTTTTGTAAAGCTTTAGCTAAAGAGGGATTATTAGCTAAAGAGACTAGAGATAATGTCATTCGTTTTGCTCCACCCTTAGTTATTTCCCAAGATGAAATAGATTGGGCATTAGAGAAAATTGAGCGAGTTTTGACAACCACTGGTTAGTTTGGCACAAATTGAGTTTTGCGGGGTGGTTGATAGTGTTTGAGAAGTCATTAATAGCAAAATTGAACAATCGTCTCATCCAACTTATGAGTATCTGGGAATTGTACGTCAAATTGAATAAAAGACGGCAATCAGATCCCGGTTTGTCCTGGTATGACCACTGCGAAGCACCTAGTACGTTGGCAGAATTTGCCTTCTAGTTGTGTAAGTAGACCGGATGATTTTAATTTTCAATAAAAAGGACAATCTACCATGAATCGTGAAGAACTTTTGCAAGAGACCGTGCAACCAATTGACATTAAAGCTTTTGATGTTGTTGGCTTGGTGGAAGCAATGAGTAAGACAGCTTTCCAAGCTCGAAATTTGGGGCGGGCAGCGAAAATTTACGATGCAATGCTGCAAGATAAAGAATGCACGATTATTCTGTGTTTAGCTGGGTCTTTATTTAGTGCTGGACTGAAGGGAATAGTCCACGATTTAATTACTCACAATATGGTAGATGCAATTGTTTCTACCGGAGCTAACATTGTTGACCAAGATTTCTTTGAAGCGTTGGGTTATCGTCATTATGTCGGCGATCCCTTTGCTGATGATGAGGTGCTAAGACAGCAACGCATAGACCGCATATATGACACCTATATTGATGAGGATCAACTGCGGGTATGTGATATGACTATTGCCGAAATCGCCGAAGGGTTAGAGAAACGTCCCTATTCTTCACGAGAATTTATTCAGGAAATGGGGGCTTATTTGGAACGTCGGGGAAACTATGGTCAATCTGTGGTGCAAGCCGCTTATCAACACCAAGTACCAATTTTTGTCCCTGCTTTTAGTGACTGTTCGGCTGGGTTTGGTTTAGTGCATCATCAATGGAATTCCCCAGAATCTCATGTGACGATTGACTCAGTGAGAGACTTTCGGGAGTTGACCCAGTGTAAACTAGCTTCTAATTACACTGGCTTGGTAATGATTGGTGGCGGTGTACCGAAAAACTTTGCTCAGGATACGGTGGTAGCTGCGGAATTGCTGGGATTTGAAACGAGTATGCACAAGTATACAATTCAAGTCACTGTCGCTGATGAGCGCGATGGTGCTTTATCTGGTTCTACTCTTAAAGAGGCTCATTCTTGGGGGAAGGTAGATAAAGCTACTGAACAGATGGTTTTTTCTGAGGCGACTGTGGCTTTACCATTAATTGCGGGGTATGCCTATGGTAAAGGTAATTGGCGCGATCGCCAACCACATCATTTAGCTGAGTTGTTCACCAAACCTCAACCCAAGGTAGCAACTGTGTAGAGATTTTTAGGGGGTAAATTTACCCCCTGTCCCATGACAAACATAACTTGAATATTAGCTATAGCTTGTTGTGTTACCCTTCATCTTGGCAACAAGATGAAGTTTGTATTTATCTCTTGTGTCAGATAACACAAATAAGTGTTCAACTTATGGTAGAAATTGTTTGTTTTTCTGGTGTAAATTCTTTGATTTTTTTACGTAACTCTTTGTATCGTTAGGAAGACGATGATTATATAAAGTTTTTTTAAGATGGGAGGCGACATAGATAAAGTACAAACACGAAATCAAAAAGGCGACGAATTATGCAAGAAATCAAAGAAGTAAAAGGAAGCCAGGATTTACTTCCAGAAATTAAAGAGCCTTACTATTACGCTGGTACTCGTTGGAGATGGGGTTTCCAACCAAGTGCAGAGATTTGGAACGGACGCTTGGCGATGATTGGTTTCTTTGCAACTGCACTGTTTGAAATCCTTAATAAAGATGGGCTTCTTGGAGGACTGTTTTGGGGATTTTTCCAATAAAAAAGTAATGCTGCTCTATATTACTGGATTGTAGAATCACAAAAATCCTCATCTTTCAGAGAATTTAGTTTAAACAAATATGCTCAAATATTGCGCTCTATTAATGATATTAACTCTCATGAATAGAGCGTAAAAATTTTATTAGTTTATCCTCATCTGGATATTCCCACACTCTGTTTTGACACTAAATTTTAAATCTATTAAATGAATTGTCTAGATTGAAATTTAAACTCACTTTATGAATATACTTGTGAACTATTTTGAACCTTTTCTGATAACCACTGATACCAACTCTCTAACCCAGTTCCAGTTAACGCTGAAACTTGAAAAACCTGAATTTGAGGATTAACCTGCTGGGCATATTCTATGCAACGCTGAACGTCAAACTGCACATGAGGTAGTAAATCAATTTCAATTGAATAAATTTACTTGAAGTCTTGGTCATAACAGCCAGGACTTCTTTAATGTCATGAAATCTTAAAATAAAAGTGGCTGTTAACTAAAACTCTATCTTGTATTATTTTCCTGATTATGATGTACAATGGGTCGATAAGTCGGTTCTAGTGGGGAACAGCCACTAGAGGAAACGGGGAAAGTCCGGTGCGAATCCGGCGCTGTCCCGCAGCTGTAATCAAGGTTTACCTTGTGAGTCAGAATGCCCGCCGAAGTTGACTTGTAAATTTTGTACATCTGCGAGGCACGGATGATTTATTACATGGCGATCGCTAAATCTGATATTTTGAAAGCACCGCACATTAAAACGCTACAAATGGCGGCTTTCCACGAAATACGTAATTAATATTAAATTTCAATTAGTAATTACTTTTGTGAATATTCAGGTATTTCTTTTACTTTGAAACCTGAAATATTTTCAACGAGGTATGGCACAAAATTTCCATCGTTATATCTAGCGATAACTTCTCTGTATTTTCGTTAAATTCTGACTCGGTTAATCATCATGCCGAAATATTATCTTCACCGGACTGGGAAGATTCCTACTGCTGTTCATCCTTTTGTCAAACAAACAGGTTTTAGAGAAGATCAGCAGCAACCCTTTCTAAATTTAAGGCAAATAATTCGAGGTTGGCAAAAAATTGCAAGTTCAACCTATGGAAAGATTTCTCTGATGATCTCTCGTCTAATTCGGGATGAACCATGAATCAATTCAAAATTCAAAATTCAAAATTCAAAATTAAATACAGCCACTGACAAGGGGGAGGCAGTCTCGTGGGCGGGTTTCCCGACTTGAGAGAACTGGCGTTGGGGTTTATACCCGCTTTGTGAGAGAAGGATTCTTTCGCCCACAAGGGGCGAGGGTTTTCATAAACAAATCAATGTCTATCAACTGTTAGCTACATAGAAAGCTTTCACAACAATGTCAACTTTATTAGTTTATTTTGTAATTGGTTCTCTTATCGTTTTACTAATTGGAATTGCAGCTTATTTCGTAACGGCTCGTAAGTATCAATCCTCAGCCACAGTCGCTAATTCCTATGACCAATGGACGCTTGACGGCATCCTAGAATTTTACTGGGGCGAACACATTCACCTCGGTCACTACGGTTCGCCACCAAGACGCAAGGATTTTTTGGCTGCTAAATCTGACTTTGTACACGAAATGGTTAAATGGGGTGGTTTAGATAAATTACCTCCTGGTACTACCGTCTTAGATGTTGGCTGTGGGATTGGGGGTAGCAGCCGGATTTTAGCGCGAGATTATGGATTTGCTGTCACAGGAATTACCATCAGCCCACAGCAGGTGAAACGCGCCCAGGAGTTAACACCCCAAGAACTAAACGCCCAGTTTGCAGTCGATGATGCAATGGCATTGTCGTTTCCAGATGCCAGTTTTGATGTAGTTTGGTCAATCGAAGCAGGCCCCCACATGCCCGATAAAGCCGTTTTTGCCAGAGAATTAATACGGGTGCTAAAGCCTGGTGGAATTTTGGTTGTCGCTGACTGGAATCAAAGGGATGACCGCCAAAAGCCGCTAAATTTCTGGGAGAAACCAGTAATGCGACAACTGCTAGATCAGTGGTCTCATCCAGCTTTTTCTAGCATTGAGGGATTCTCCGAACTGTTGGCAGCTACAGGATTAGTGGAAGGAGAGGTAATTACGGCTGATTGGACGCAAGCAACCCTTCCTTCTTGGTTAGATTCGATTTGGCAAGGAGTGGTTCGCCCAAGCGGATTTCTGCGTTTTGGACTGTCTGGTTTCATCAAATCTGTGCGCGAAGTGCCGACGTTTTTATTGATGCGTTTAGCCTTTGGTGCAGGACTGTGCCGATTTGGAATGTTCCGTGCTGTGCGGGCAAATTCACGTACAGAATTGAGGGATAGAAACTTTGTTCAGGAAAATCCCTCAAGTTTAGTTGGGTAGCGATACTTGCGGTGGGCTGCGTCTACGCATGATGACTAATGCGTGAGTTCTCAGCAATCACCCCATCACAAAATCTATCTAATACATGATATCTGCGTAAAACTTCTTTTTTGTAATCGCTCCTTTAATCAACAAACAACTTATTTATATGCACAAAATTCCCGTCACAGTCATTACAGGATTTCTCGGCGCAGGCAAAACTACGTTAATTCGTCACTTACTGCAAAACAACGAAGGACGACGGATTGCTGTTTTGGTAAATGAATTTGGGGAAATGGGCATTGATGGCGAACTATTGCGTGATTGCCGAGTTTGTGATGATGAAGAAGACCCCAACAGTAATATTGTGGAACTCACCAACGGTTGCTTGTGCTGCACAGTGCAAGAGGAATTCTTACCAGCAATGCAAGAATTACTCAAGCGACGCGATCGCCTAGACTGTATGTTGATTGAAACCTCTGGACTAGCATTACCAAAACCATTGGTGCAAGCATTTCGCTGGCCAGAGATTCGCACAGGTGCTACAGTGGACGGCGTAATCACTGTGGTGGATTGCGAAGCCTTAGCCAGCGATCGATATGTAGGCGATTTAGCAGCCCTCTTAGCCCAGCGACAAGCCGACTCTAGCCTAGAACACGAAACACCGATTGAGGAATTGTTTGAAGATCAGCTAGCTTGTGCTGACTTGGTGTTGCTGACTAAAAGCGATCGCGTTGACGAACAAACCCAAGTGAGAGTGCAGGATTGGTTAAAGCAGAACTTACCTCCTGGTGTAAAAGTCATTCCTTGCCAGGATGGTAAAATCAGTAGCAATTTATTACTCGGTTTTAACGCTGCGGTAGAAGATAACTTAGATAGTCGTCCCAGTCACCACGATACTGAAGAAGACCACGAACATGATGACGGGATTAATGCAGTGCAACTAATATTAGACCAAGCATTTGAGCCGTCTTTTTTGGTTAAACGTTTGCAAACATTAGTGCAACAGCAAGAAATTTATCGAATTAAGGGATTTGTAGCAGTTCCGAACAAAGCCATGCGTTTAGTATTACAAGGTGTCGGTAATCGATTTGACTACTTTTACGACCGTCCTTGGCAAAACAGCGAACTCCGTCAAACGCGATTAGTGTTAATTGGTCGAGAACTGGATCGAGTTCGTATTGAGTCAGTGGTGTTGGGGGAGGAAGTCGGTGCGACCATCTAATTGTGTTTGGCAAGGAAATTTTGGCTACTGGCAAAACAGCTTTATCCATAACAATATATTGGTAATCGGTTACACAGCATGGAAAGGATTTCAGTCATTTGGGCGGGGAGTTGTCTTATGTGATGTAGATATTCAAGTGACTCATCCTACAATTACGAGCCTGGATACAGTTAAGTTCACCCTGCAATTTCTCCCCTTGAATTTGATTGGATTTTACCTGCAAACATTTCAGGATAGCGGATTGATATCACAATCAATCTGTTCATCCATGATTTCATCAATTTCCCCAACAGTTGCAACATACAATCCCTATCAAGATATTCTTTTGGTGCTAAAGGCTGAACATCAAATTGAAGTTAATTTTTTACACAAACTAAAAATTACTCCACCTGATTGCTACGAACAAGTTTGCACGCGTTGGTCAGAATTTAAACCAAGCCTAATACCCTAGAAAGTACACAGTATTTTTAAAAGTAGGAGTATAATCGATTGCTATCTCTCCGCCAAGTAGTTATTAAATATATAAAAACAGGAAAAATCTCCTGTTTGGGTATCAAATTAATGGAAGAAATACAAGGGAAAAAATTCCGCATTCCCCTACTAAGTCGAGAGAAAATTAACTTTAATTGCCAACCTACTTCTAGGACAATTGCATGAATAAATTTCTGACAAATTTAACAACTAAATCCGCAGCTTTGATGTCTCTAGCTTCATTGGTCATGACCAATAAAGTGACCACAGCTGGTCAGCCAGTAAATCCCCAACCAGTAGACCGTCCTGATGCTGCTACTACACCAGTATCCGCATCAGACCAAAGAGCTTGTGCCAGACATCCGAAACTCGGTAAATTTTTCTGCGCTCACGCTGAACAATTATCTCATCTGCAAAAAGGCGTAGCAGAGATTGATGTTACTGATGAGAACAGCGAGAAGGCATTACTTGGAGTTACAGATGCAGAAAGCGATGCTGCTGTAGCTATGTTTGGTTGTGATTGTGCTGCATCGATAAATTGTTTACGCCGCTTGCGGAATAGCCTCCCATAGAATCTTATTTCCTAAGTTTTTCATCTTGGGAAAAGCAGGGGATAGGAGGAAAATTATTTCTCTCTCCCCTTACTATTTTACAGATTTCTGCTCGGAAATTTAAGGTGCAATAAAATTGTTTATATCAAACTTAAATAATATGAAACGTCGTGATTTTATTACTTGTTTTGGTTTGGGTTATGTAGCAAGTAGCTTACCTGCAAAAGTTGTAGCTTCTGCTCCAGAAACTACAGCAATATCATCAACTTCTGGAGATTGGCAACCAGTAGGAACAGTTGCCCAATTGGATAAAACTGGTCAGCTATTAAATGAAAACTCACCGGTTGGTTCTGTATTGGTAATTGGTACTTCTAAAAGCAAAAATCTAGTGGCTGTGAACCCTACCTGCACTCACATGGGTTGCACCGTAGAGTGGCTTGCAGAAGAAAAGATATTTTTATGCCCTTGTCATGCTTCCGAATTTGCTGCCAATGGCAATGTACAAATGGGGC
Source organism: Tolypothrix sp. PCC 7601 (assembly GCF_025677855.1). Taxonomy (NCBI): domain Bacteria; kingdom Bacillati; phylum Cyanobacteriota; class Cyanophyceae; order Nostocales; family Tolypothrichaceae; genus Tolypothrix; species Tolypothrix sp. PCC 7601. The sequence goes on along the minus strand of NZ_CP064879.1, from coordinate 3,167,212 downwards.
CAGCTACAAAACCACTATCAAATTACGAGACAAAAATAGAAGGCAATTTAGTTATTGTAAAACGTAATTCATAATTTGTAATTAATAATCTCAGGTTTGATTTGGGGCTTTAAGTGTTCACTAAAATTATTATGTAGCAATTTGCAAATAGTAATACCTTAGTTAATCAAACGACAAAATTAACACACTGATATTGCTGGGAATATTAAGCATGAATTTGTCACTGTTTCTACCAATTTATAAATGCAAAAACCAAAACTAATAAATATTTCCAAAGCGACTCGTTACCAAAATGCGGCGATAGATTATTACATGGGACTTACAAATTCCTCCTATCTCCATTACGGGTATTGGGAGCCACTACCTACTGTAGGTGAGGAATTGACTCTAACTCGTCTGCGTGCGGCTCAAGAAGCTTATGCAGCCAAGCTTTTTAGTTTTATTCCAGAGGGTGTAAAAACTGTGCTGGATGTCGGTTGCGGGATTGGTGGGAATGCAGTGTATTTACGCGATCGCGGTTTCATTGTTGAGGGATTAGCACCTGACACACTCCAGCAAGAAAAGTTTATCAAGAATACCAACTCTCAAGTACCTTTCTATTTAACGAGATTTGAAGATTTTCACACCTCAAACTCCTACGATTTAGTTCTGTTGAGTGAAAGCAGTCAATATATTGCTGCTCTCGATTTAGCTCAAGGTGCGGCTCGTTTACTGGATAGCGGTGGCTACTTGCTGCTTGCAGACATGATGCGTTTTGATGCCGAATACCGAGAAGGTATTTTTTCTAATTGTCATGTCGCCAGCGAACTCCAAGCGGCGTTAGAACAGTCTGGATTCAAGTTAATCAAGACTGAGGACATTTCCAGCCATATTGCGCCAACGATTGACTTGTGTGTTGATAAGTTCCGTACTTTTGGGCTAACTACTATTAAATATATTGCAGATTTGGTGGCGATCGCACTCCCACCATTATACGCGATCGGATGTTGGGTATTTAAGCGTTGGCTAGAAAAGCCAATTGCTGAAGGTTTAGCAGCACGCACTATTTTTGAAAACCATCTGTGTTATTCCATTCAACTTTGGCAGTTAACTAAAGGAGTTTAAGTGAAGATGACCACAGAAATAAACACTCAAGATTGGCAACAAACTTTTATCGCCACTAATTTATTAGCAATTGGGTATAACGCTTGGGTTGGCTATTTAGGAGGAGAATGTGGTGTTGTAATTTGCAGTACCAATTCTCCGCATTTAAGTATTGCTGGTGAAACATTTAAAGCCCATTTTATCCCGCGTAAAAATCTCGCAGCTTTCTTAAATTCGTGGTTCTAGAAAATACATTAAAACAGCTACCAAAACCTTATGATTTGTGGTTAGTTAATTTTCATGCACCAATAGCAGAAGAAGTGAAAAAATGTCTACCTGAAACCAAGTTATTCATACCAGTAAATGGCTATAATTACAAAATTTATCATTGTCAAAATAATTCGTAATTCTTAGTTATTACACTACTATTTTAGTCGTATAATTGAAAAAAATGATACATAATGTGAATTAGAAAAACCACGGGAAAAGTAACAAAATGAAAGTTCCTAGCTTTTCGATTCATACTTCTTCCATGACTAGCATAGGTTTTGGAACGCTATTAACAACCATCTTTTTCTTGGTAGATGATTAATATCAAAAACCGTTAAAAATACAACAATTATTAAAGTCAGTATTGAGAGCGATAAATCATGGTCATGGTGCTTTTATATGCAGGGTAAGAGTATCTCAATCAGGCTTGACACAAGGAATCAGAAGAATCTAAAGTATTGTCAATGAAACAACTGAGAACCTGAATCATATAAGTAGCTTGGTGTTAAAAATTATCGCTATGGCAAGGCAGGAGGCAGGAGGCAGAAGGCAGGATGGAAGAGGATTATAGCTTTATTTACCTTTCTTAACTTAGTTCTGTTTTTTCTCACCAACTTACTTAATTGTTATCCATAGCAGTGCGTTTCATTTTTTGACGGAGACTACGTTTGTGGGTCTGTTCACGGTTAAGAGCATTGAGAGCCAAATGTCGTAACAGAGCAAAATTTTGGGGGCTGTGAAAAGAACGAATGCGACAAGCATCTTCTTTTAAGGTACAATCAAGAGTCCAATAAACCTCGTTTTCAATGCCCCAATGCTTGCGGATAGCCCGACCGATAATTTGAGCATCACTGTTTAAAGAAGTGAGATAAAATTGAACCTCACGAATTTCTGTGCGATGATGTCCTGTCTTGAAAAGTTTTGTGGAAGGAAACCTTCCCCACAAACTTTTCGCTTTTTCAATCCGTTTGTCATAACTAACATTTATCCCCTTCCATTGTTGTGCTTGCGCTTTTCAAACCATTCTTTAACTTGAGAATAGAGAGTCGGATGGTTGGCTTTAAGTGCCAGGACATAATCGGCTTTTTTGGCGATAATCTGTTTGGCAATTTCGGTTTGTGTTCCCATTGCATCAATAGTGATGATAGCGCCAGTAATATCTAGTAACTCTAATAATGCCGGAATAGCCGTAATTTCATTGGACTGATCTTCTACTTTCACTTGTGCCAACACTAAACTGTGTTCAGTTGCCCAGGCACTTATGAGATGGAGTGCACTTTGACCTTGATTGCGGTCATAAAAACCCCTAATTGTTTTTCCGTCTACTGGGGATAATTTCTCCTCCCATTTTTGTGATCAGGGTTTCTACCCATCTCAAAAAACATCGGTTTAATGCTTCTGGGTCGATAAACTCAAACACTCGTCGAAATGTATCATCTTTTCGCGTAGCGTGCCGTCAGGCAAGGAATACCATTTGGTAATGCCAAAAACTCTTCTAACCATGTTTGCTTGCTGATGCCATAATTCTCAATGTCTTCCCATCCTTGCGCTCCAGCGATGATTGCTAAAATTGCAATGACTAAAATATCTGTGAATTGATGTTTTTTTGTCCGCTCTACTCTATGGTCTTTGATATCTGAGAAATGTTCAACTAAACTCTGTTGAATAATGCCAATGTCTGTTATTTCTCTTGATTTTTGCTGAATACAAATATTTTTGACACTATCAGCAGATTTAGTTTCAAAGCCCTCTGACATCGATTTGATTCCAGGTGATTTTCCATCGAGCAATTGAATTCATCTCATTCATCTTGCTCTAAAGTCAAGTTCATTTTCTACACATTCCCTACCTCCTATCTTCTTTGATTTGTCAAGTTTTCTTTATACCAAATTAGATGAGCTTACCCTGTTTAAACAGTGACCTTTTAGATAAATTAGCTGCTAAATTAAAACAACAGAAATTTGAGAGAATAAAAGGTAAAAAGCACGGTAAATATTGGCATATTACGTTAAACATTCCCAGTAATGAAAATAGTAAATTAGCCAGGGCACAGTTTGATGCTCTCAAGAAGAAAGATTGGAAACTTTGGCTTGTCAGAGAACCGTCCAAAGCTTGCCAATGCAATGGTGAACAATGTGATTCAAATGATTGGCAAGAAATTTAATTTGAAAGCATCACCTCAACACTAGTATTTTGACAATTTAACTGTGATAAAAAATCTCTCGCTAACTGTTCTAAGGTAGTGCTTTGACAATTAGCAACAAGATGCAAACCCAATACTAAACGCGCTGTATTCTGCATCTTTTGAATACCTGTCCAAGGTCGCACAAAGATACCAAGTTGCTCAAGCTGAATAATTAAACCAACGATGTAACCTGCTAAAATACCGCAGCATTTTTCTAGCTCATGCTCATCTTGATTACTCACCTTTAATATCAAGAAAATTTCTGATTCTTGGTGTAACTCGATAGTTTCAAATAAAGCTGTCCACTTCTGTTCACCAGCTAAAATTTGCTTAGTCAGTGTTGCACCTCTAGCAAATTCGCTTTGGATTATCTGTGCAGTAGAACGGGTGACATTACGAGCAGTATTCTGACATGGTTCTATTGATGTGACTACAGGTAACCAGTCTCTTGGGGATTGTACCTGATATTGTCTACCTACATCTGTAAGTGCAATCGCCTGTTGCCAATCATGATGGTGCAAAATTTGGAAAAAATTACTCAGTAATTTCTCTAAGCTTGTTTCTGATTTTTTGTCTAATGTACAACAAAAAGCGCAGAGTAACGCCCAGGAAAAACCACCCAAGAAACCCCAAGCATTACCGTAAATATTTCTGGCTTTAGCCCAGGCGCGTACTGCTCGCAATAGCTGCCGAAAGGTGTCAGGCGATACATATTTGCTAACTACCTCTGTAATTACATCCGCTTCCCAACAACCGACAATAGATTTTAAGCTAATGGGGTCAAGGTTTTGCGGATTTTTCCTTGCCAATTGGTAGTTTTGGGCCCTTGCGTAAAGTAAATCTAAGGATATTCCTTCTAATTGCAGGCGCAGTACAGGGACTCGTGCATCTAATACTAGTTGAGTGTGGCATAATCCTTGCAACCGTTCTTGAACGCTAGCTAGAAAAGCTTCCCCTGATAAATAAGTCGGAATCACACACACAGCATCCAAATCGCTGTCGGGACTTTGTACCCCGAGACGCGCCGAACCCAATAACTGTAGTGATGGTTGAAAACCTAAACATTCTGCACAAGCTTGAGTCACCACTTCTAATACTGTGTCACGCTGTAATTGCTGTGCTGGCATTAGTTCAGGTTCCAAGTTATTAACCAACTTCCCCAATTCGGAAGAATGTGTGACTCCGCTTTCTCCCAAATAAACAATATGTCTCACCGCAAAAGGCTCATCACCGCGACGACTAATTAAGGCGACAGAGTCAACTGTAAAACTAACTGGATGCCATTGCGGTAACTCAGCCAAGGCTGCTTCCGGACTGGGAAATTGTCCGACGCTGAGGTGGGGTGTAAAACCTGCTTTTGTTTTGCTACTTTGCTCGTTACATTGGGGAAACAGATTTTGCAGTACCTTCTGTAACTCATGCAATGCATTTTCTGGCTGGACAACAGGACGCAACCATGCGGTAGAACTTTTGCGGTGTGTAAATGTTTGGAAATCGGCTAAGGTAATTTGAAATGGTTGTAATTGAGCCAATGCAGGCGCAATCATGTCTACCACCTCGGCAAAATAAGATTCGCTCAGAAAACCGTAAAGTAAATTAATGTGAGCCATCCACCGCTCAACTCTGGCATCATAACGCTCACGGATGGCTTGGATTGCAGGTAACACATTGTCTTTTGGAATCACAACTACAGCACTCTGATAAACTGGGCGGGCTGTAGATAGAGAAGATACCTCACTCGGATTGAGAAACACAGGCTTCTCTGTGCGTCGCCCCGTCTCTGTTTCTCCCTGTCTTCTTGCTCTTAGAACTGCACGAAGACCAAAATGATCTGATGGATAAATTTTCCCCTCTGTATCTGCTATTGGTTCACAAGCAAATAAGCTAATTGACTGCGCTTGCCAATCATGGTTTGGATTGAGCAGTAAAATGCGATCGAGCCTAACTGGTATTCCCATTAAACTCATCAACGCCGCTAAGGAGTTGCGTTGTGGGTCAAATGTATAACCTGCTGCATCTGGATGTAGTTGTTGCCAGATATCGACATATCCAGCACCCATTAATATCTCTTCTTGTTCGTTCCCTCGGGTATTGAAGTCACCAACTATCAAGCTATTTCCTGGTAAAGTTTGCAGATATGCAACTATGGTAGATAGCTGATGCTGGCGTTTTTCTAAGGCATTTTGCGCGTAATCGCTGGTTAAATGCACGACTGCAATGTGCAATAATTGACCGTTAATTTCACAACTCCCTACCAATACCCGCTTGTGTCCAGAAAATTGATGTTCAACGAGTGTAAAAGGCAGACGCGACAATAATAAATTACCTAATGGTCGCACTTTTTCGGCTGCACTGGATTCGGAAATATAATAATTGCGTACCCAAGTTTGCGATAAAAGTAACTCTACTAAAGCTGGTGTTGCTTCTTGGATGGCGATGATATCTGCGTTACATTGACGTAACTCCTCAACAATTGCTGGTAATCTTTTTTCAGTTGCAATTTTCTCCTTGTCGTAGAGGTCACAAAGCACGTTAAAACTAACTATTGTCAAAGTTTCTAAATTGACATCTTCGGCTTTTTGTGTATCTGCTTGCCAACCTTGAATATCGTATTTATAAACGGGTCGTGGAATGAATATCGCTGTGTTATCGAATACAGTGACAACTTTTTCCCCTGTATTTTCTCTAGTCTCGCTTTTCCACGCCGCCGCAGGTAACTCTCCACTGGAAATTAAATCTAAATGCTGTTCCCGATCCCAAACAACCACGTCTTGGCAACGGATATAGCGGATGCGATGCCAAGGTATATCACCATCTGTCGCCCATTGGGTTAGAGGTTTTTCTCTGATTCCTGTAGATGCAAGGCGTTCAATATAACCGACAACAAAAGCACTGCTATTAAGACGCTCGTCCCAGATAATGCGATGGTAAACCTCGCGACTGGTTGCCATTTTTTTCTTTTCTGATTTTGACATATTCCCTTTTTCTGTAATCAAATAATTTCGTGACGAAATTAAACAACTAAGCAAGTTAACTTTCGCCACTTGAACCGAATTTGATTGAGATGAGGGACTACATATGCTTTTACCGTGATTTGATTAATGTATTACTTTTATAATACATTATACTTCAGAAGTTGGGGCAATGCCAAAACAGTGATCGCTTGCACCTAGAGCGAAAAGTCGAGAGATCATTTTTTGAGGCGCGTAAGGCATTGGCAGAATTGCGCGTCTTTGACGCTGCCGTTGGCGTTCGCGGTGCGTCTCCCTTAGGAGAAGCCATCGCTTTGGGCATAGTCGCCGCCAGTCTTATCTTCTAATGGATGCATCTGTTGTTTTTGATAACTTGGTTGAAAAATGTGATCAAATTGATCACAAATTACCAACGACAGAGGGGCAAGGGCGGGTGCTGGGCGAGCGCATTAGTCAGGTGTATTCCAGTGGACTGGAGGAATCGGTGCAGAAGTTCTTGGAGTCGTTGGGGAAGCTTAAGCGGGCTTATTTGACGGATTTGGAGGAGAAAGTGTTGAGGGTGCTGGAGACTGAGATGAAAGACTGATGCAATAATGCTTTGGGTAATTTATTGTGTAAGGATGAAATTTTGGTACTGATTATCAGAGAAAGAGCGACGCTAGAACAAGTTGAGCAAATGCTGCAAACATTGAAAATTTACATTAAAGTTGCAGTAGATATAGAAAGAGGGATATTAGCCGGGGGAGGAGAAAAACACGCTTTCTGTGAAGCAGCATTGCTCGAAGATGGTAGTAGACAGCGAGATATTTGGGGTGCTGACTGGACTCCTTTTAATCAATCAATTGCCTATGAATCAATTATTAACATTCGCCCCAGTCAAAATAATCGCTCGATGCTAATTCAAGACCCAGCAATTCAAGAACGTGTTAAACAAATCACTCAGGAGTTAATCGGTGGTTATGAACCAGAAATTAAATGAAAAACAAGCAAGGTTTCAAAGCGAAAATACATCAAATCGTTTAGGACATATAGCTTCTAATTTAGCCAGGTTGAGAACATTTTGTAACACTGCTTACCCGGAAGCAGTTGAAAGTGTGGCAGATGAAACTATGTATTTTATCGAATGGACAGCAGCAGAAATTGAACCGGAATGTGCCGAAGAATTAGTCAACATTCAAGTTCAAATAGCACGGTGGAAATTAAAGTTTGATAGTCTTTGGTCTGATGAGAGCGAACGCAGAAATATGTCCGAGCAAGCTAGTGCTTGGTCAGCGCGAGTATTAGATATGTCAGGTTTGTTGTCCGAATCCATCTAGAATTTTAATCGCGCTCGCAGTATTCTGAGTTTTGCATAAAATATGAGTAATCCCCGAGATTCTTGGATAAATAGTTCATGAATGCACTCGCATTTCTGGAGAGTTCCTTTGCGTTCCCCTCATCTCAATTGAGCTCGTTGCCATTAAGTGTCGGCAATTGAAGCACTTCAGAAAAACGTGAATACTTAACCGCATCGGTAGGAGGATAATCTGCCGACACTGCAATTAACCCAATTTTTATATCCTCAAAATAAATTACACCTCCAATACGCCGTTCAGCTTGGAAAGGCCCATGAAAAAAATGATACTTTGCAATATAAATCGATAAAAAGTCAGTAATTTTTGTTTCCCTGCCAAACATTTGGTGACAAGTCTTGCGGATAACACTATGTAGATATTCATTATGGGTAGGCTCACCCATATCAGTAAATTGCGGATGATCTGCAAAATGATCCATATAAAATAACCAGATATTAGATAAGTCTGCCTCATGAGTCAGTTTTTGCTTGAGTTCTTGTAATCGATTGATGTTCATATTGTGGATATTAGTGTGGTGGGACAAGCAAACAGCACTGTTAAAAATCTACCATGAGAATATTTTTAATCAGAATTATCATATAGAGCTTCTTTAAGGAGATTGCTGCTAGGACTTAGACCTATTGATTGTTCTAGAATGTGAATATAGGAATAAGATTTTCTTGTGGCAATGATTGCAATTTAGTCAATAATATAAAAATTTAAAACAATAGCTTAGGTACTGGATCTTCATCAATAGCACATATACCTGGATGCTGTTCTTGTATGTATGGATGCTTATCCACTAATATTTCTAGCTGTTCACTAGTAAGGCAGAGAATCTTGACACCACTGACAACTCTCAATTGTGAACCACACTCCAAGGGAAATAATTTCCAGCCAATTTCTGAGTTTCTAGCTAATTCTAATCTTTCAGTAAAAGACATCGCTTTTACATCTTGTCTCATTTTTTCATATTCATCTAAAGGAATTGAAGACCAAACTCCAAAACGTTTCTCTTCCATGACGCTGTACATACTAGGGTTGTGCATGATGCGTTCTTGAAACCAAGGAATTAGCCTTGTTTCAATACCATTACACCTTGTTAACCAACGAGCGCCATTTCTAAGCCGATCGTACTCAATCCATCTAAATAAACTATTGGGTTTTCTATTCACAGCTTGCAAACTCTTACGAACTAATGTTGTTGCCAGCCGAGTTTCTGTATAATTAGCCAGATAACCTATAACTAATGTTTTGAGTGGCAGTTTTTCACTAGCAGGGCATATTCCAAAAACTAGCACTCGCTCGTTTAATTTTTTGAGCGACAGTGTTAGCATCTGAAAACTGGGCGACAAGTTTTTTTGAGGTACTTTAGTTTGATTTAAAGTTGGGCAATAAAACTGGATATATTGGCGTTCTAGTTCATTAAGCTCATTTTGTAAGCAATTTAACCAAAATAGCTTGACTTGGCATCGACGATTAATTGCTTCTAATTGTGGTAAACGATGATGATTTTGCCAACGATTTCTAAGATTTACTGCTTGTCCAATATAAAGGACTTGTCCAGACGCAACAGCAAAATAAATTGCAGAATATTCAGGCAACTTCTGTTTATCTATTAAATTTAAGTAAGGTAGATTGCTAAAGTCTTGTAACACTAAAATATTAATAGGTATTGATATTGTAGACAGACATTTTTATTATTCCTATTATTTATGAATTTTAAATACATCAATAATGCAATTTATTCAAAATTACCAGAAGCTTAGCGAGAGCGTGAAAGCCCCTGAGGAGCAGGCGCGTAGCGCCGTACTCCGTGCTAAGAGCGGGTATGAAACGCGACACGGCGGGATTTATCTTCACTAAATTGGTTGCACAAGCAGTATGAAAATAGAAACATTCACAGCAAGTAACAACGATGTACAAAAAAACTGCAACAGCTAGAGTGATTATCAATCTGGCTGAATCACTGAAGCATTCCAGCCCCTTGAAGTAGACAACTGTTCTGGTTCATCTGTACCTCAACATCAGTGCTTGCTAATCAAGCCATTTTGGTGTTTAGCCCAGATATCTACAAATCTTAAGACTTTATTAAATAAATACCCAGAGAAACATGGGTAAACAATGGGTAGTTTCCCCACTATCTTTAAGTAATCGATTCAGGGATGATTAACTGTATAGAAAAGCGCTGGCAAAAATTTTCTAGCTGGCATTTAATAAACCGCATACAAAAGTAAGCCCTGGATTTTTATCAGGGCTTTTTAAGTATAAAAAGTATGTGGCTGTTGGTGATGGGGTGCTGGAACTTGAAACTTAGCGAATTCCGGCAACGGGATTGAAACCTATTATCAGCTTTAGCTATTTTTCTGATTACATTTACTTGAAACTTAGCGAATCCCGACAACGGGATTGAAACAACAAGAGGCTACTAGAAGTTTTCAGGTTTCTATTGCTTGAAACTTTACGAATCCTGGCAACGGGATTGAAACTTAATGCGATCGGGTAATTCTGCGCTTCACAACAATACAATTTTACTAGCTAAAATTTTCATCAGGTGTGAATTATAACTTGAGAAAGAAGTTTTAGAAGTCTCCAGTAATTATCTATTAGTCAAGGATAAGCATTGATTTTAATTATTAGAAGAAATTATCATGTAGGGTCTTGCCATTGCCAAATGACGTGCAGCAATACCAGGATTGTGATGATGTACATCGTGATTGATTGTTGCTTGAATCACAGTTTGCCCAAAAATTCGCTCTCCCCAAGTTTCGAGAATACTAGGGATTGAAATCCTAAATGTTCCGTATTTTCCTTGTTGATGATGCACAAGACGAAAGAATACTATATCTCCTAATGTATACACAATTCGCAGAAATAACCAAAATACAAATAATTTTTTAGCATTTAACAAGATTAATATGACTAAAATTAAAAGTTTGATCAGCAAGTCTAGTCCTAGTTGATGATTAAATCCATTTACTTGCAGCGAACGCACAAAACTCTGTTCTGGCGCACTTAAGGCATTTAAAACCACCACAAAAAAATTCCCTCGAATATGGTAAGCATCTGGATCAGACTCTGTTGCCGGGCTACGATGATGAGCTAAATGAATATCACGGATTTGTGAATAGCTTAATGTCAAAATTGAAAGGGGTATAGGACTAATACCTAAACATCTAATTATCTTATTTATTTGTTTGTCGGTTTTAATATGAAGCAGTTCATGAACACTAATAATCCAACGAGGTAGCGTAATGGCAACAATCAAAAATAAAATCCAACTTGAAATCAAGTCTGCTACAAATAAACCGTAAGCTCCTACTAGGATAAGAGCAGCTATAGTGCAATGGCACAGATAATGATTGGCATCATTATCTGTAACCATATACTCATTTGGACACTTATTGGAGTTTTTGAGCATTGCATTTATGAAATTCAGTTACGCTTTTTGATTTTATATTGGGCTTCAATCTCCAAAGCCTGAATAAAGCATTTTTTATCACTGGCAATGGCAACATAAGTCAGCTAAATATAGTTGCTCCCTCGTGGATAAAACATCAACGCCGCGCCTTGACGCACAGCACCGTCAATCACCTCCACTTTCTCTAGTTACTTGGCATCGCTCTGTACTGTGACGTGATGTTGTTGGGCTCATCCAATCTTTTGTGCATCTATGGAGTTCATCAAAATACAGTAGCGATGCTTTTTATGTGCTCGACACCATTTGCATGTTGCTCCTTTCTCATTTCCTAGCCAAAGACCACACTCTTTGATGTGCCAAGGTAGTTGCTACTGTTTCAATTTCTGGCTGGGACAGCCCGCAGATAGTAGTGAGAGTTTCCCAACACAGCGATCGCCAGAAGTTCGCTCAAATCATCAATGCTTTCAAAAAACCATCTGGCTATTCCACGATTAATGGTATATTAGTACAAAAGCACTAATAGCTGCTTACCACTAGTTTCTTCCCTGCAATAGACATGACAGATTCTCATTCTCTATTTTCGAGTTATGAAGAGTTAGTGCAAAATCATGCCAGACAATTTGACCCACATATTGCACAATTGCAACAGCTAGTAACAACAAGAATGCAAGAACTTCGTGCCGCAGAGCAGACGTTGGTTGATGCACAAGCAATAGAACTTCAAAACATCTTTAATGCTCTGGCTACTGATGCTCGCTGCTTGTTGCCAACGCCAGAATTCAGAACATTTGTGCAAGAGTTAAAACAGACACAAAGTCATAATTGGTATACGCGCAAATCTGAATTTAGTATTGCAGAAGATCCAACTACTTGGTTATTAGCAACGCTCGAACTACCGATAGGTTTGAGCAACTACCAGATTCAAGAAGACCTTGATGGTTATGATGACGAACGGAACTATATTGGGTACAGCTATACTCTGTCTTTAAGATTTGGTTCTGTCGAGCATTTGATGGAAATACTTTATAAACGCATCTATAACGTGAACGACCGTACAGAAACTTCTATAAAAGAGCAAATTGACTACTATATTTGGAGTGAAGTTGAAGATTTACTCACAAATATGCCATATCCAAAAGAACAAAAAAAGCAATTAGCTCAAGAGATAAGTGTTTTAGTAGGATATTCCAGCAAAGTATTTGCTTTAAAACCTAGAACTGCAATTTTTGAATATTCATCAGCAACACAAGAACAATGAAGTTGTATCTGAGTTTGTCAGCTTATGGTGGAGTGTCAACCCGTGAAGCCTTAACAGTATTTTGGAATGCAGGAGTCCTGCATACTGAACTAGCAATTGGGCCTAAACCTGATGCTGATGCTGCACAAGCAATTTTCGACTTTGGAAAACTGGGAATGCTCTATCGAGCACACCATGCCTTTGTTTGGGGCGATCGCCACTATCCTTTCAATCTAGCCCAACCCCAAAATTGGGATTATTTTAAGCGACTGACAGATTACTTGGCCAGTATAGGTATCACAGCTTATTCAGTGCATGGAGGAAGTTTTTCCAAAACCACTGAACGCATCCAAGCATACACAACATTTGTAGAAAATATTCATTGTCTTCACCAGCTTTGCCTGACGCGAGGTATTGTTCTGGGTGTGGAAACAATGTATCCCACACTTGGTATCAGCGCTACCCAGAACCTTTTGGATAATGCTGACGAAGTTACCCAATTTTGCCAAGATACCCCACAAATTAAGATAGTTATTGACTTAGCGCATCTCAACATTTGGCATGATAAAAGTTCACTAGTACTGAATCAATGGTTGGGACTCCCACTAGAAAGACTGTTAGAAATTCACATTTCAAATAATGACGGCAGACAAGATATACACTCCCGGATTACAGATGATACTTGGTGGTTACCGCAGATTACTCAATTTCCAGATGAAGTTCCTTTGGTATTAGAGAGCCGATTAAATCGATTGCCTATATCAGTAGTACAACAGGAATACGAGCGTGTCACCAAATTAATACTGATTAAACCTAGTGTGGTAAAACTTACTAGAGAAGACGACTCTCTAAATTAGCTAAGTAACCCTTGGGGTCTCTGCGAAATCGATATTGTTCAATTCTGGCTTTGTGGTGTTTTTGCAGTTGAGAGCGTAATTCGAGCCAAGTATGAATATCAACTTGTGCTAAATCAGATGCGGTAAAAGAATGAAGCGAAGTTGCGATGCCTTCGGCAACGGCAAAGCCGAACGCGCAAGCAAGTTTGACAGAACCACGAATAACGAGGGATGAAGGGGCAACCTTACGACCGGTACAACGACGTTGATGATGACGTAGTATACCAAAAGCATGTTCTAAGTCATTATTAGTTCTAGGAAAATCTTCAATTTCATAACAATGAAAAAGTCCAGACCAGTAGCTATGGGTGGTTTTTATAAAGTTATCGATTGCAGTGTTCAGCGTACCAGCTTTCTGCTTTTGTTGGGACATTTCTGTTAACAGTTGCTGATAACTTTGTTTGACTCCATCAGCATCAAGAGCTATTTTATTGTTGAGAATATTACTAGCTTTATCAACCCATTCATATGCAACCCTCACAGGTGCAAATAAAGATGCAGTCGTAGATAATCCCTTGGCTAGAAGGTGTTTTAGGTTAACTAAGGGTGGTGGTAAAGCACTTTTTTTTCCATCCGCTCTAAGCTTTGCTCTATCAATGTCAAATTTTCTTGTAACTTTAATCCAGATGCTTCTAACGGTGGATGACCATCATTGGTTATAGAACTACGCACTGCCGAACAATAATCTTCAATAATAGTTGCCATTTCCTGAGTTTCATTGGTAATACTACGTTCAATGTCTCGTAATCCTCTAACTTTTTTTTTCAATTCCTTTTTTGCATGTCTATCCGCCTCATATATGGGTTTAATTGCTTCCTTCAGGTAATGATAATGACACAAACCATGAGCGATACTAGGTAATGCTACCCTAACAGCTTTACGAATTGATTGTTGTCCATCACTAACAACGCCATCAATTGGTACATTTAAGGTATTAGTTACTTCTAATAATAACGCCACTAAATCTTCATTTCTTGATGATAATAAGGTTTTAGCAAGTAAAATTTCTCCAGATAAGCAATCTCGAATTACCCATAATACCTCATGTCCAATTTCTGGCTGCATCCCATCAATTGCTAATATCACCCGTCCTTGATTAGCCACGATTGCTTTTAACCTTTTATGGTCTTTTAGCCATAAAGAAAGTAACTCGTCATATCTGTCTATTAGGTGCGTAACCGTTCGTTGACTGATACATATACCCTTTAATTCAAGGTGAGTGTGTATTTGAGGAACACTTCTATGTTCCTGGTAGCGTAACGCTCCTATATAAGCAATCACATCCAAACCAAATTCGTTCTGTGGTAGAGCGAGTGACCCTTCTTTTTCTGGTCGATATGCTTTTTTATACCGCAGACATGACTTATTTTGACATCGACGAATTTTTAGCTGTAGTTCTACTACCCCATTGAGCGTTCTTATATGTCGAGGATTATTGTATTCATTCCACATTGCTTGACAGCATGAGGGGCATTTTTTTTGAACACAATCGAGTACTTCAAAAGATGTTGCCTCTGGTTTTAGACTTTTTCTTGCCAAGTTTCTGCACCATTATTTCGCTACAAGGTCAAGATTACAGGATTTCCACTCCTCTCTAGTAAGTTTTACCACACTAGCTTTTATTTGTGCGGCGAGAACCTGGATATGAGGTTTTCTCAGCATAGTTAGGTGATTTCCAGGAATATGATGAATTTCCGTTCCTTCTGCGGCTAGCTGATTCCAACCCATACTCGGCTCTTTCTCGGCAATGGTTGACTGAACTTGTGTTCTGAAAAAATGAATTTGCTTAGGGTAGACTTGCGGAACATAGTTGAGAACTGCTTGACTATTAGCATAGAAAACACGAAGTATAGAGGGAACTGCTAACTCGCTTAAAAGTCTTAACTGGGATTCTTTAGATATAAGGTTGTCTGTTGCATCCTCTTTGAGAATGAAGTGCGAGAACAGATTTCTTTGGAGTAATTGCACAAACTGATTAAAATTAGGAAACCGAGAAATTAAACTGTTGATTCTGTTTTTCCCAGGAGCAGTAATTAAACACAAATAATCTAGAAAAAAAGGCCATATATATCGTATTACTGTAGTCAAAAGAAACTTAAAACTATTACTTAAAGAAGGTATATTGTCCTTAATTGGTGCTACAGTGTCAAGCACAGCAAGTAGAGCTACTTCTTCCCCAGACTTTTGTAGTTGTTGAGCCATCTCAAAAGCAACCCAACCTCCGAAAGACCAACCTCCCAAAAAATAAGGGCCTTTCGGCTGTACTGAGCGCAATGCTTCAATGTAGTGGGTAGCCATATCCTCAATGCGAGTTAGTGGAGTTTCTCCATCAATGCCAATGGATTGTAACCCATAAAATGGTTGATTCTTCCCTAGATGATGAGCTAATTCGTAATAAGGAAAGACAACGCCAAAAATTGGATGAACACAGAAGAAAGGTGGATTTGAACCAGTCGGTTGAATCGAAACCAAGGGAGACGAAGGGATAAAATCTGTTTTTGAAGATAGAGAAGTTGCTAAACTTTCAATTGTGGGATTTAAAAATAAAGTAGATAGTGGCAATTCCAGCTCAAACTGTTTATTTATCTGTTGTAAACAATGTACAGTTAGTAGTGAATTTCCTCCTAAATCGAAGAAGTTGTCATGTATACCTACATCCTCAATGTTAAGGATTTCAGCCCAGATTTTTGCCAAAGTTGACTCAGTTGGAGTACGAGGAGCGATAAAAGCTTCATCTCTTGAGTAGTTTGGAGTGTCTAGTGCTGTTAGTGCATAAATATCTACTTTGCCATTAGCTGTTAATGGTATATAATCCAGCATTACAAAAGCTTTTGGCACCATGTATTCTGGTAATTTTTCTTTTAAAAAGTTGCGTAGTAGAGACGCAATATTTTGTGTCTTTACATTGGGAACAATATAACCTATTAAGTACTTATCACCAGATACATTCTCTTGAGCAATTACTACCGCTTTTTGGACATTTTGATGTTGACTTAGTACTGTTTCAATTTCTGATAATTCAATGCGAAAGCCGCGAATTTTTACTTGATTATCAATGCGACCTAAAAATTCAATATTACCGTCTACTCGATACCGAGCTAAATCGCCTGTCTTATAAAGTCGCGCTCCATTTTGCTGATTAAAAGGATTGGGAATAAATTTTTGGGCTGTCAATTCAGGATGGTTAAGGTAGCCTCGTGCTAGTCCATCACCATCAATATATAATTCGCCCGTAATTCCAATTGGTAGAGGTTGTAAATGATTATCTAATATATAAATTTTAATGTTATTAATAGGGCGACCAATGGGAGGTTTTTCATTCACAGATTTAATTTCTGCAACGGTTGACCAAACAGTTGCTTCAGTAGGGCCGTAAGCGTTAAAAAACCTCCGGCTAGAACTCCACCAACGTTTTACTATATCATCGGTACAGGATTCACCTGCACAAATAATAGTTTGCAATGTAGAAAGTGATTCTGTAGGTAAGACTGCTAATACCGCAGGTGGAAGGATGACATGAGTAATAGCTTTTTCGCGCAATAGTTGGAGCAAAGGTTGTCCGGGTAGAAGGGATTCTTTATTTGCTAAATAAAGAGTTGCTCCTGTTCGTAGTGCCATAGCAATCTCAAAAATTGAAGCATCGAAACTCAATGATGCAAATTGCAAAATGCGGTTACTCGATTGCAAGTTGAAAGTCTCAATCTGAGCTTCTACTAAATTAGACAATCCCCAATGTTCAATTAAAACTCCTTTAGGCTTCCCAGTAGTGCCAGAGGTGTAGATGACATAAGCTAAGTTTTCAAATGTTACACAATTGGTTGGATTTTCTTGGCTGTTTTGTGTAATAGCTGTCCAATCTTTATCTATACAAATAATTGGCTTCGAGAATTCCTGAAAATGCTTGAGCAACTTTTCTTGTGTGAGTACTACTGAAACTTGTGCATCTTCTAGCATGAAGTTAAGACGCTCTTGAGGTAGGCTCGTATCTAAAGGTAGGTATGCTCCACCAGCTTTGAGGATGCCTAATAGCCCGATTATCATCTCTAGCGATCGCTCTACACAAATGCCAACTAAAGATTCAGCTTCTACACCAATTTTTTGAAGATAATGTGCAACTTGGTTGCTGCGTATATTTAACTGTTTGTAGCTAAGTTGTTCATCACCAAATACTAGCACGATCGCATCGGGAGTTTGCTCTACCTGTGCTTCAAACAACTGATGAAAACACTTGTTATGCGGGTAACTTTTCTGAGTGTTGTTCCAATCAATTAATAGCTGTTGTTGTTCTCCTTCAGTAAGCAAAGGCAAATCTGAAAGACGCTGTTTTGAATTGACGACAATACTTTCTAACAGTGTTTGGAAATGTCCCACCATTCGCGTAATGGTGTTTTGATCAAATAAATCGGTGCTATACACCACTTGTCCTTTCAGAGTTTCCAAATCTTGCCACAGATGGAACTCTAAATCAAACTTTGCAGTTTTGCTGTCAAACTCGAATAGCGAAAGCTTTAACCCAGGTAACTCTAGCGCTTCAATGGGAGTATTTTGCAGGCTAAATACAACCTGAAATAAGGGATGGTGGCTTAAATCTCGCTCTGGGTGAAGTTCCTCCACCAACTTTTCAAAGGGCAAATCCTGATGGGCATATCCTCCCAAAGTTACCTCTCGTACTCGATTTAATAATTCTCGAAACGTCGGGTTCCCTGATAAATCGGTACGTAGCACTAAACTATTGACAAAAAAACCAATCAACCCTTCTAGTTCGCTACGGTTACGATTAGCAATAGGTGAACCTACTGCAATATCCTCTTGCTGGGTGTAGCGATAGAGCAAAGTCTGAAACGCAGCCAGCAGAGTCATGAACAAGGTCACACCTTCTTGGTAGCTAAGTGCCTCTAGCGCTTGAGTTAAGGACTGTGGTAGCTCTAGAAATTGTTTTGCACCCCTGTAGCTAGGAACTGCTGGTCTTAGTCGGTCGGTGGGGAGATTCAGCACTGAAAGCCCATCTAATTGCTTTTGCCAATAAGCTAACTGGGTTTGTAGAGGGGAGGTGCTGTTTGCTCCCACTCCTTGCAGCCACTCCCGTTGCCATTGGGCGAAATCTGCATATTGAATGGGTAGTTCTGGCAGGGGCGTAGACAGGGAGTTGTTAGAAGCGTCACCTGTTCGCCCAGCAAAAGGGCTTGCGATTAGACATCCCTCATCATCTGCAAAGGCTTTGTATAATACCCCCAGTTCTTTAATTAGTACTCCAATTGACCAGCCATCAGCAACAATGTGATGTAGATTTAGCAGCAGTACATATTCTGCTTCATTTAGTTGAAGTAGCTTTACTCGCAGCAATGGCCCGGTGGTGAGATTGAAAGGATATTTAGCCTCTTGGGTTGCGATTCGCCGCACTTGTGTCTCACGTTCTTGGCTTTTGAAATTGCGTAGATCTATTAGGGGAAAAGATATGGTTAAGCTGGGTGCAATCACCTGCACTGGTTGCTGGTCTACCATAACAAACCTAGTGCGTAAGATTTCGTGGCGACGTACAATTTCGTTGAATGTCTGCCTTAAGGCTGTGAAGTTGAGGGAACCTTTCAGGCGAAGCGCTGTTGACACGTTGTAAAATGGATTACCCGGTGCTAATTGGTCGAGAAACCACAATCGCTGCTGGGCGAAAGAAGTGGGAAAAACGAAAACCTCTGCTTCTTGAGAAAAATTGAGTTCTTCATCATCTGTGAGACTACTGAGAATATATTGGCTCATAAGTGAATGGCAAACAGTTGTGGTGGAATTTGGGAAACTTTTTCTCAGTTCATCTTGTTGTCAACGCTCCAAGAGGAGTTGAGCTATGAAGAATTAATGGTTGTCAAACCAGGAAATCGGTTATTAGTGATGCCCGTTTAACAAGCAATGGCTGTTGAAGATTTTGGCAATGAAAACTTCTTAAATGCCTGCTCAAAATAGAGATAGTTGTCCTGGCGATACATTTCCTCTCCGTCGCGTATGAAAACTGAGCAGTATCCTCTATTTTATAGGTGGCATCCGTAGTCAATCTATGTCCAGAGTAGTAGAAAAATTTTTATGCTGGTAAGAGTTCAAATTTTCAACAAGTTTGAGCTTGCAACTTTCACCCCTCCCTCCGTTAGGTCAGGCTACCTCTGTGGAAATAACTCGGCAGATAGAATACGGTAAGTTTGTCCACACGCAAGAACAACTATATTACTTTGTGACATTTAGTTGTCAAGGCAATAACTCTTTGGCAGAACATGAAAACCCACTGAGTGAGTGGGTGACATATTTGTTTTATCCGCAGGCGAAACGATGAGAGGTAAAAAGATGCGATCGCATTCTTTTAGTTATGAAGAAACATCGCGTGTTCAGCGATTCTTTAACCAAAAATAGATGAGTAGGATTCAGAATCTATGACTGAAATCCTTACTGGAAGTGGCCTTACTAAGTCTGTAAGTATTGGGCGATCGCCACCATTTACCAACATATCTGCGTAATTTACCTGGCACTTAGTTCATATAAAGTGACGAATCAAACTAATGCTAAACAATTTTACGGCTACTAATACTAGTACAGTAATTGATACTGAAACCGTTTTACGCGCAGAAAATCTTAACGTTTATTACGGGAAGTTTCTCGCGTTGCAGAATATTTGCCTAAATATTTCCAAAAATCAGGTTACAGCTTTTATTGGCCCTTCTGGTTGTGGTAAAAGTACATTGCTACGATGCTATAACCGTCTCAACGACCTCATCAAGTCATTTCGAGCCGAAGGTAAAGTTTATTTTTACGGTAAAAATTTGTATGCACCAGAAATTGATGCTGTAGAGGTGCGTCGTCGGATTGGGATGGTGTTTCAAAAAGCAAACCCATTTCCTAAATCAATTTATGACAATGTTGCTTTTGGAGCCAGAGTTTGTGGCTACAAAGATAACATGGATGAATTGGTAGAACGGAGTCTACGGCAATCAGCTTTATGGGATGAAGTTAAAGACAGACTGCGACAAAGTGCTTTAGCCTTATCTGGTGGTCAACAACAACGGTTGTGTATTGCGCGAGCGATCGCTGGACAACCAGAAGTTATACTTATGGATGAACCTTGTTCTGCTCTTGACCCCCTATCTACTTTGCGGGTTGAAGAATTGATTCACGAACTCAAACAGCAATATACCATTGTCATTGTTACTCACAATATGCAACAAGCGGCACGAGTCTCTGACAAAACAGCTTTTTTCAACGTTAGCACTACCCAAACAAGAGATATTACTGGCTACTTGGTAGAGTACGACTCAACAAACGTGATTTTTAATCATCCTCAGCAGGAAGCCACAAAAGATTACGTCAGTGGTAGATTTGGTTAAATTTGGGTTTTGGGAGCCTAAGCTACCTGATAAGCTCCACATTGATATCTGGAGAATTGTAGCAAAAACTGGCAAAATTTTTATAAGCTCATAATTTTGGCAAATGGATTCATCTATAGACATAGATAATTGAGCAATAATTTATTCAAAGGTAATACTTTTTTGATAAACTATTACTAATAGTAGATTTATTTATGCTAATTTATTGTAGTCATTTTGCTGAGTTATCATGGTTATTTTTTAGTATCGATACTATTACATTACTGAAAAAATAATTTTAGTTAATCTCTTTAAAATTATCACCATAACATTTATTTTTTAGTCTAAATTAGACAACTTATACGCTATTGCAACGTTTTCTGAAACATGATTTGAAACAACAGCCTGTCATACTTAATATTGTTAAGAGATGACAAAAAATCTAGGGTAAATCACATGGCTGACATTGTAGATACCGCTGTTAAGGCTGGTTCTTTCAGTACTTTAGTTGCTGCTGTTAAGGCTGCTGGTCTGGTAGATACTCTCAAAGGTATTGGCCCATTCACCGTTTTTGCACCTACTGATGAAGCGTTTGCTAAACTTCCCGCAGGTACAGTAGATGCATTACTTAAGGACATTCCCAAACTGAAAAAAATCTTGACTTATCATGTCGTTTCTGGCAAGGTGCTAGCGGCGGATGTGGTGAAGCTGAAATCAGCTAAAACCGTTGAAGGGGAAGATGTGAAAATTGACGCTTCTAAAGGTGTCAAGATAAATAATGCCACAGTTACAACACCAGATGTTGCTGCTGATAATGGTGTAATTCACATCATCGACACAGTTTTAATGCCTGCATAAGTAATTGCTGAGATAGTAATTACTTTTAGTCGATACATCACAACCACCCAGATGTATCAGACTTCTGATCAAAATCTGAATTAAACCAAAATTGACATGAGTCGCACACAGATAAAATCTAAATTTATCTGTGTTTTTTTGTGAAATCAACAGACAAATTCTATTGCCATTCTCTATCCTCAAGTTCCTTTTGAGGCAGCAATAAAGTTGCTTCAATTTCTTGCCTAATCGTCCGTCAAGCTGAAGAAAGTGGAGTTTTGAATATCTTGTTGAATTCAGTTTATACCAAGGAGCCAGAAATCTCGGATAAGGAGTTACGTGCATCAGAACAAGGAATGGCAGCTTTGGTGCATCACGGTAATGGGCGATCGCAACTTGAATCTAAATCAATCTTAGTCAACTAATGCTAGATTTTAACACCTTAACTATTATCCCACACAGAGGTGTTAATTTCCGCATCTAACTAAAGTACCTTAGTGCCGATCAACTAAAGCTATCAGGCGTTTAGACAACAATGTATAAACCAATCCTAGAAAAAGATGGGACTAAATTTAAGGGTGGAATTACTCTACAGTGGTATGTGGCAGTACATTCTCACCCTTTAGATAAAAGAAGTTATTCTTACGCGATCGCTATCGATAACGTATTAGAGCGCAACCCATCCCCCCTTGCCGACTTTGACTCATGCTTGTTTGGTTGTTATGAAACAGCCTATCAAGCACTGAATGCCGCAGTTGAGGAAGCAAATAAGATCGTGTAACTGTTTTTGCCACACAACCTAACAAGATGCGATCGCAAAGAGTAAACTGGTGCTGCCACAATGACAAATTGTAAGTTATAATAGAGATCTAAACAGCGACAACGCTACACGTTGCGAGGCAACCAATATGGATGCCAATGAAGTTTTAAGACGATATGCTGCCGGAGAACGAAATTTTAGACAAGCAGACTGGAGAGGAATAAATTTAGCTAAAGCAATTTTGAGTGGGGTAGATTTGACTGGGGCACACTTGAATAACGCAGACTTGAGCTACTCAGATTTAAGCAGTGCTAATCTCAACTGGGCTGGACTCAAAGGAGCCGATTTCAGTGGCGCTAACCTGAGGGGAGCAAAAATGCCTGATGGCAGAACACACAACGACCTCTTAGAGTCTGCCAATTTTTTCTCTAGCTAAGACTGGACAATAAATTTGCTATTGGTGAGCAGTACCGTTAATCTCAAGGTACTGCTCATCGCTAGATATTACAGATTATTTTTCATATCGTAGTTAACCAAATCAACCAAGAAATGCAACAGCGCCAAGTCATGCTTGAGGATAAGGGATGTAATTCATTGCCGCTGTCTTCAATATGCGATCGCCTAACGCATTTTCGACCTAATTTAAATTTTTCAGGAGTTTGTAAATGAGTATTATTACCAAGATGATTCTAAATGCAGATGCAGAGGTTCGTTATCTCACTCCTGGAGAACTAGACCAGATTAATATCTTTGTTAAGAGCAGTCAGCGCCGTCTACAACTTGTGGAAGCTTTAACTCAAAGCCGCGCAACTATTGTTAAGCAAGCTGGAAAGGACATATTTCAGAGGTTTCCACGCCTTGTTGCTCCAGGTGGTAATGCTTACGGTGAAAATATGACTGCCACCTGCCTGCGGGATATGGATTACTACCTGCGGTTGATTACTTACAGTGTAGCGGCTGGAGATACTACGCCAATTCAAGAAATCGGGATTGTTGGTGTGCGGCAAATGTACAGATCTCTCGGCACCCCAATTGATGCGGTTGCTGAAAGTGTCCGTGCTATGAAGAACATCACTACCTCAATGTTGTCTGGAGAAGATGCAAGCGAAGTTGGCACTTACTTCGACTACCTAATTACTAATCTCCAATAGGCAGGCAATAACAATCACCTGGAGAGAGATCAGCCTTACTGCCTTAAAAAGGGGGCTAAGATTCTTTTAAATTCCCCCTTTTTGAGGAGAGCCGCTGCGTTGTGTAGAAACCCCCGCAACTTAGTGGTGTAGATAATGGCGGCTCTAAAAATAAAAGAATCTGGAAATAATTCATTTCTAAAACTTTTTTTACTTTTCATGTTGAAGTTAACCAAATAACCCTCGAAATCAAACAGCAGCTTGTCATGGTGTAAGAGAAAGGATGCTATATATTTTCTCTCTAACAGTTCACTCCTTTAGGGAATTAATGAGGGTTTGTAGCACTCGTTGTATATGAAATCTCAATTGGAGTAACTATGTATCCAAGTAATAGATTTCTTAATAATAATCTTTCAGTCCTCCAAGGGCTACAAGTACTCATCGTAGACGATAATGTCGATTTCTGCGATTTGATGATGCTCCTGCTGCAACTCTATGGTGTTGAGGTAAAACAAGCGTTTTCAGTCCCGCAAGCTCTGGAGATATTTGAGCAATGGCAACCTTATATAGTCATGAGTGACATTGGATTGCCGAAGGAAGATGGCTATTCCCTGATTCAAAAAATGAAAAGCAAAGCGAAAGAGTTAGGGCAAGTGGTGTTAGGGATTGCTGTGACAGGCTACGCCGATGAAAAGATGCGTCAACGTGCTTTGTCTGCTGGGTTTGACCTATGCTTTACCAAACCCCTAGATATTGATGAGTTTGTGGTTATGCTTGCCTGTTTAGCTATTTGCCAACAGTCTTCAGGTGCGATCGCCCAACGAATTTTGGGTCATGTTCTTAGACATAGTGATTTAAGTCTTGAACAGCAGTTAGAACCATCAGTTTCAAGTTAGCATCACCATTTTAGAAACACTATCAATTAATGTAATTTCGTTAAGGAGATTTTGAAAAATGCCGTTTACTATCAAGTCTGCACGCTCCATTTTTCCTGAAACTCAAGTTGCTAATGCAATTCCAGCTACGGTTGAATCATGCAACCAACTCAGTGCTGAGGATCAGTTGGCTTTACTTTGGTTTGTCTATACTGAAATGGGAGTTACAATCACTCCTGCTGCTATGGGAGCAGCCAATATGGTCTTTGCAGAAAAAACCCTGACTCAAATTAAGCAGATGCCTGCAATAGAACAAACGCAAGTTATGTGCGATCTAGTTAATCATAGTGATACTCCCATCTGCCGTACATATTCATCTTTCGGCACGAATGTTAAGTTGGGCTTCTGGTATCAGTTAGGCGAATGGATGAAACAAGGAATCGTTGCTCCCATTCCAGAAAATTATGAACTATCTGCACAGGCATCTGATGTTCTCCAAGCTATCCGTCAACTTGAAGGGGGTCAACAACTCACCGTATTACAAAATATTGTTGTCAATATGGGGTATGCCCCAACGGTTAGCACCCAAAAAGTCAAAGAACCTGTGGTTCCACCTAAAGATATCGCACCCAGAGCTAAGGTCAGCATTGAGGGCATCACCAACTTGACAGTCCTAAGCTATGTGGAGAATATGAACGCCTTTGACTTCCAAGAGGCTGTAGCTTTATTTGCTGAAGATGGTGCCCTGCAACCCCCTTTCCAAGAACCGATTGTGGGTAGGGAGAACATCCTCGCCTATATGCGCGAAGAATGCTACGGACTCAAGCTCATACCAGAGCGAGGGGTATCTGAACCAGCAGAAGGAGAATTCACCCAAATTCAAGTGACGGGTAAGGTGCAAACTCCCTGGTTTGGTGACAGTGTTGGCATAAATCTAGCATGGCGGTTCTTGCTCAATCCGCAAGGCAAGATTTTCTTTGTGGCAATTGATGTGGTGGCATCTCCCCAGGAACTACTTAACATGGGCTTTAGCCAGTAGAGCAAGTTTGGGGTAAACAGTGTCTGGGTGGGTCTAGAGGAGTACAGTTGGTCAATATTCTATTAAAAAGGGGCTATTGGTAGTGAGCAACCCATTTGCAGCAGCATAACCCTCTAAACCCTTGAAACACGGGGTTTCTTTGTTTTTATCAAGCTCAATTATTAGCAATACTATTCGTTGAACCTTGGGTGCAATATGTTAATTAAAAAGATAGTAATAATATCATAAGTATTTCAATTTTGTAAATAATTTGTTATAATAATTACATAGAACTTAAATACGAGGTCACGCCCATGCGCTACACCGATAAAAAAGGGAAGACCCTCAACCTTAATGATTGTATGACTGCTGACAGCTTCTTGATGGAAACGGAGGTTTACATCTGCGAGCCATTAGAAATGCATTTCAATAAACAAGGAGATTTAAAAGCAGGAAAGAAACCAAACAAAGCGATCAGCTATGCTGGGCGGAACGCCATCGCACATCTTGCTAGTGATGGCAGTGAACTGATCCCCGCTGAAGTTCAAGCGCGTACACACAGACAAGGCAGTCAATTACTGAATTTACCCCTCGCAACTGGCTATACAGTAGATGATGAGGGAATGCTCAATAACTATACAATTCAGCCTGCTATGTCCTTGGCAGAGTATCCCTCAACCAAACAGCAACAGCGCTACATCTTTCAGGGGGCAGTAGCTATCGTGTTTGTTGCTCTGACGCTGCTAACTGCATTCGCTGTCAGCTAGGTTTAACAATAGCTAGTAGTTCATGTCATTAATTTTGATGAGCTACAATATCCCGGACTTCTCCGAGAAGCCTGGGATCTGATCACCATTAACAACTCAGAACTCATGGGATGAACTACTAGTTAAAGTTGTTGCCCAAAAATCGGATGCGAATATCGGGCGATAATACAGCATGGTTCTGAGCGTTTTTTCTGAGTTATGTTAACAAAAAAATGTGATGAATATAGATTTTTCCAAGAAAATTACTAGCTTATCTTTATTACTACTTTGTGTTGCTTACGCTTTCTTGGGTTGGTATCTATCTGCTTATCATATTATTTGGCTTGTAGGAAGTTTTATAGCAACTGTGGCTTTCTTTGGCGGACGGAAAAATAGTTCTTTGTTTGAGCGTTCGTTGAGTTTTTTTCCTCCAGGCTTGTTGGGAATTTTTATTATCTCTTTAATTGTGAGTTTAATACTATTTGCTTTAGCAGTAAATAGCCCTATTTTAGGAATTCTCATTGTCACCCCGCTAGCAACTACTGTTTTAGCAGAATTAGAAATGCGGCTTACTGGTTTAAACAGACTAAATGCATTAGTAATTTTAATATTGATAGCTGGGTTTGGTTTAGTAGTGGGCGAAATGATAGATGTCTTGCTTGTGCCAAGTACCAGGTACTAAGTTATAGATGTTGTTTCACCACAAAAGTCTAAGACTGATTAAAAACTAATTTAAATAATAGCTTTTAAAATTAAATTTTGTTGGTTTATATGATAATTATAAATACTTATTATTCCTCATAAAATTACAATCATAAAATCACAAATAAATAATAAAGAAGATAAAAAATGCTAGTTTCATCCACTAATTCGAGTCGATTACTGACTCTTAATCTAACTGATAACAGCCAAAAAAATACAACTACATATACCTGGAACTCTTTATGGAGTCACCATAGTTGCCCTTGCTGTTCATATTGTTTACTCCGTCATATAAATAAGGGTGGTATTTACTGGCGTTGTAGCCATTGTTATCAAGAAATGCCAGTTTGGGACATATCTAATTGCAGAACTAGCTACTCTAGCTTCCTGCCTCTACAAGATTTTCAAGCCAAACATCCATATTAAACGAACAACTTAGCCAGAAAACTAATGCTCGACTTTAACACGTTAACTGAATTCTCAAGCACTTACTGCATTGGCATTTGTGCTTTTCTAATTCCAGCCAACCTACTTGCTACTTCATTGACAATAACTTTTACACTATTGCATCGTCCGTCTGTTCAGGTCTGGCAAGCTGCTGGAATTGCCAGTATCTTTGCTCTACTCATGATACTGCATGTAATTGCTTGGTTCATGATTGGAGTAGTTATGGCTCCTACATACATTTTGTTGGGCTTGGCAAGCATCTGTTTATTAGCAAATTTAGGGGCAATTCTTAGACATAGACGCTTTGTGAGAACTTATAATGACAATACAGTTTATATCTGTATTTAGCTCGCCTGGATTAGTGATAAGTTAAGGAAAAGCAGGATTTGTCAAGAGGAGGAGAAAAGGTGATAAATCAAGTTGTTGAGGCTTCTTCGGTATAGTCTTAACAATATCAAGACACTTATTTTCAGGAGCCGTAAAAAACCAAACTCGGTCAGTTGCCTTACCCTTGGAATATGCGTGATTAAAGTGATACAGACCCCTAAATACCATCTTCAGAGAAATTCGCTCAAATGGGAGAAATAACTCATCTGCGATCACATCCGCGAGGTCAATTAAAACTGTGTAGAACAACCAATTTGCCCAAACTTGAAGTTGGATACCATTAATTGAACCAATCCACAGATAACTTCATCCCAACAAGCATTTGGCAGTGTTAAATGCCTCCTCAATTCGCCACCATCGTGCATAAAGAAAGGTCGGCAACAACATATGGTGGAAGAACTTGAGGGTCTAAAACTGAGGTGATGTAGCTATACCAGGTTTAGCCTTGCTTGACTTCGATGAGACGTGTAACTTAAGGGATAAAGTGGCCGGAATTAAAGGATAAAGTGGCCGCCCTAAAAACCTGCAATACTTATTTTTGCGTCGCCCTACTTTCGCCATACTTTACAAGCGATCGCACTCAATTCTCGCAAATACCCTTCTGTCATAGGTTCTGTTCTGCGGCCACTTAGGACTTCCAAAAAATAAATTATGCCAAAAGCAATAATGATAATCACTCCCCTTTTGTAGTAATTTGAATAGTGACTGGGTTTTTGAGTGTGACAAACAGTGTCTATAGTATTAACTGATTCTCTGAAAAACTTATTGATTGAAACTGCATTTCAACTCAAAGGTGCGGCTAAACGTAAATTTATGGCACAAACAGTTGTGAAATTAGGTTTTGGAGGACAGAGGTTAGCGCAGAAAGAGTTGGGATGGAATCGAGACACAATTCGTAAAGGAATAAAAGAACTTACAAGTGGCATTACTTGCGTTGATAACTATTCAGCTAAAGGACGTTATAAAGCAGAAGAACATTTAACCACCCTTTTAGAGGACATAAAAAATCTAGTTGATTGCCAAAGTCAAACTGACCCCAGTTTTAAAAGTAGAAGATTATATACTCGATTGAGTGCTGCTGAAGTAAGAAAGCAGTTAATAGAAAAGTACGGTTATAGCGAATAAGTTTTACCTACATCAGAAACAATTCGCGTGAAATTAAATGATTTAGGTTACACCACTAGAAGAGTGCAGAAAGTTTTACCTCAAAAAAAATTCCTCAAACCTCAGCAATCTTTGATGAATTAGCAATTATTAATCAAAATGCCGACTCCGACCCAAGTATTTTACGCGCTATGTCTAGATGCCAAGGCTCGTGTAAACATTGGTTCATTTGACCGTGGAGGTAGAAACAGAGTTAAAACCGAAACTTTTGACCACGATTTTCAGCCAAAAACAAGTGTAACTCCTTATGGGATATTTATTCCCGAGTTAGATGAGCTTTTTTTATATTTCACAGAATCGAAGGTAACGAGTGATTTTATTATTGATGTATTAGAGGATTTTTGGAAGGGTGAGAAACATCGGTTTTCTCAAGTTAAAACATTAGTTCTTAATCAAGATAATGGCAGTGAGAATAACTCTCGAAGTACTCAATTCATGAAGCGTATAGTTGAATTCGCTCACCAGTATGAATTGAATATACGTTTAGCCTACTATCCTCCTTATCATAGTAAGTACAACCCAATTGAGAGAACATGGGCAGTATTAGAGAACCATTGGAATGGCAGTATTTTAGATGAAGTAGAAACGGCTGTAAAATTTGCTGCCACTATGAAATGGAACGGGAAGCATCCCGTGGTTAAGCTAGTACATAAAACTTATGAAACTGGTGTAAAACTTACCAAAAAAGCCATGTCTCAAATTGAAAGACAAATCTCACGTTTAACCAATTCTAGTCATGAGCTTTATGCAAATTTGGGAAATTGGTTTATTGATATCTCTTGTGGACAAACTTAATAATTCTATCTTGAGCAAAGCACTTATCTAGCTAGAAGCCATATTAAATCATCACTATTTCACCCTAGCAGAAACGACTCTTGGGTGTAGATTATTTATGACTAATTGAGGGGGAGAAAGCGGTTGCCGTCGGCAACCGCTTTCTCCTCCTATAACAATGATTATCATTCTTATATAAATGCTGCCTTTTGTTTTTTTGGAATAATTTATTCTCTGGAAGTCCCTTAGATCCAGATGTCGAATCAGTCCTCCTCACCCTTGAACTGAGCAATGGTTCAGTGCTGGATTTGGGGACAGGGCCTCTCACCCAAGCGATCGCTTTTCCTAGCTCCTCCAGTCAGCTAATTTTCACGAGTCCAAGCTTTTGAAACGGGCAAGGGATAGCATGACAGCAAAATTGCTGAGTTTGCTTAGTACCTATAGAGTAAATAATTACTTTATGAAGAGACGATAAAATTTTATTCTTTATTTGATAAATTCAGTAATCACACTACTGCTTCGGTAGTTAAACTGACAGTACAACAGAATAAGAAATTTCTCGCTTAATAGTTATATACCCGTAGCAAGTAGTAAGTTTTGACACTTATTGCTTGAATTCTGTTGCCAAATTTTCAGAGGGCAAACAATGACGGACATATTGAACCCTATACCTGGTTCTATAATTACCTGTCGCAATCGACAATGGGTGGTGCTACCTTCGGAAAATCAGGAAATTATCCGCTTGCGTCCCCTCTCAGGAAATGAGGACGAAATCGCTGGAATTTTTCAGCCTTTGCTCTCACAATTCCTAGAAAAGATTGAATCAGCAACATTTCCCCTACCTCAAGCTACTAGCGTACAAGATCATGCAGCTGCACTCTTACTCATGGATGCTGCACGTCTTTTACTCCGTAGCGGTGCGGGGCCTTTTCGCTGTTTAGGACGGTTATCACTGCGTCCCCGTCCTTATCAGTTAGTTCCTCTGTTGATGGCGCTGAAGTTAGAGACTGTAAAACTGCTCATTGCTGATGATGTGGGCATTGGCAAAACTGTCGAGGCTGGATTAATTGCGCGTGAGCTTTTAGATAGAGGTGAAGTCAAACGAATCGCAGTGCTGTGTCCACCACACTTGTGTGAACAGTGGCAGCAGGAATTACGCGAAAAGTTTCATATTGATGCTGTGGTAGTACGTTCTGGCACAGCTTCTAAGTTAGAGCGGAACATACCAAATAATGAGAGTGTTTTTAGTTATTATCGACACCTGATAGTTAGCTTGGACTATGCCAAAGCAGAGCGTCGGCGTGCTAGTTTTATTACTCACTGTCCAGACTTGGTGATTGTGGATGAGGCTCACACTTGTGCCCGTCCAAATAAAAATACTACATCGCAGCAGCAACGACACCAGCTAATTACAGAAATTGCCCAAAAGCAAGAACAACATTTACTCTTACTTACAGCTACTCCTCACAGTGGAATTGAAGAGTCTTTTCTGTCGCTTCTAGGTTTGCTGAAGCCAGAATTTGAGCATTTTACTTTAAGTAATTTGAATGAGAAGCAACGCGATCGCCTAGCCAATCATTTTGTGCAGCGCCGACGGGCAGATGTCAAGCTTTGGTTAGGGAACGAAACGCCTTTTCCTGAAAGAAACTCAGAAGAAACGCCATACAAGTTATCGAAAGAATATAAACAGCTATTTGATGAAGTCTATGACTTTGCCCGTGGTTTGGTGAAAACTACTACGGCGGACATGAGTCATGCTCAACGTCGGGGGAGATATTGGTCGGCGCTGGCGTTGATTCGTTGTGTGATGTCTTCGCCTGCGGCGGCGATCGCTACATTAAATCGTCAAGTTGGTAAATCTAGTGAACGCGATCGCAATTCGTTAGTCGCTGATTTAGACGAAGACTTGATGAGTTCTTATGTTCACGATCCCACAGAACAAGAACAAGCAGTTGACGCATCACCCACTGTGGTAATTGAACAAGGACAGCAAAGTTATAAGGACACAGATAAACGCAAGCTAAAAGCTTTTGTGCAAGCAGCAGAGAAGTTGCGGGGTGAAAAAGACCAAAAGCTACAATCATGCATTACTACAGTCGATTCTCTGCTCAAAGAAGAGATGAACCCGATTGTCTGGTGTCGCTACATTGCTACGGCAAATTATGTAGCTGATGCTCTCAGGCAGAAATTAGAGAAAAAAGGAAGCCAAATTCGGGTAATCGCTATTACTGGGGAACTTTCAGAGGATGAGCGGGAAACTCGACTAGAAGAGTTAAAATCTTATCCCCAACGAGTGCTAGTAGCTACAGACTGTTTGAGTGAAGGGGTAAACCTGCAAACACACTTCAGTGCTGTAATTCACTACGATTTACCCTGGAATCCTAATCGCTTAGAGCAACGGGAAGGACGTATAGACCGCTACGGTCAAACTGCCAGTCAGGTAAAAGCCTGCTTGCTTTATGGTCAGGATAATCCTGTTGATGGTGCGGTTCTGGATGTTCTAATTCGCAAAGCTGTTCAGATTCACAAATCTTTGGGGATTACTGTTCCTGTGCCAATGGAAAGTACGACTGTAGCGGAGGCTGTTTTTAAATCTCTGTTTGAACGTGCTGCTGAAGTTATCCAGTTATCTCTGTTTGATTTTCAGGAAGAATCAGCAGTTGATAAAGTTCATAAGAATTGGGACAACGCAGTTGAACGGGAGAAAATTAATCGGACTCGCTTTGCTCAACGTGCGATTAAGCCTGAGCAAGTAGAACAGGAATTAATTGACTCTGACCAGATTTTAGGGAATGAGCAGGATGTAGAGCGTTTTGTCTTATCGGCGTGCGATCGCATCTCTTGTTCTTTAATTAAGAAAAAGCAGGGATGGTTACTTCCCCAACCACCAGATTTTCTCAAGTCAACGTTAGGGGATAAGTCGCGCTTACTCACTTTTACCACCCCAGCACCAGAAGGTGTGGAATATGTGGGGCGGAATCATCCCTTGGTGGAAGGTTTAGCGCGGTACATCCTAGAAGATGCGCTTTCTCATAATACAGAACCAATTGCAGCACGATGCGGCTTTACTACAACTAATGCTGTACAAAAGCGGACGACTTTACTGTTAGTAAGGCTACGGCATTTGTTAGACAGTTCTAAACGCAGTACAGAAACGCGAAATACTACATCTCTACTAGCGGAAGAATGCGCCGTTATCGGCTTTACAGGTTCGCCTTCTAGTCCTAACTGGTTGTCGCAGTTGTCAGCAACATCATTACTGCAACAAGCCAAGCCAGTCAGCGATGTTGGTAAAGCTATCAAGCAGGTGGAAATTGCTGACTTACTTGAAAGGTTAGAAGAACTCCAGCCAGATTTGGAAAAGTTTGCAGGGGAAAGGGCGGAAGAACTTTTACAAAGCCATAAGCGAGTGAGAGACATTACCAAAGAAGGACGAATCCGCGTCACTCCCCAATTGCCGATGGATGTTCTCGGCGTTTTTATCCTCCAACCTGGACGTAAGTAAAAGGCTCGTAGTAGAGCTTTAGCGCCAAAGCAAACGTAATTTTTATTCTTAATTCTCTATATATGAAAACTACATTAACTGCGCTTCAAATTGAAGGAAATTTACTGGCTCCAGATATGACTGCCCAAATGCTAGAAGGCAGTATCAAAGGACAATCGCCAGAGGATTTTGGTTTTAATAAAACTGATAAATTAGCAGATGAAATTGCTACAGCTTGGGGCGATGCTAAAGCATATTGGGCAGCATTTCAACGGGCATTGGCTAGATTAGATGAGAATAACACCGCTACAAGTATTACTCGTGAACTTTGGGCAGTGCCATTACTACAGAGTCTAGGCTATGACCCTGTATATACTGCAACAGCCGAAGTGGTGGAAGGACAAACCTATGCGATTTCCCATCGTGCGGAAGAGGGAGAAAATAAACCACCTATCCACATTATTGGTTGTCGGCTAGAAGTTGATAAACGTCCGCCCAGTGGCACACCCAGGCTATCAGCACACGCACTGGTGCAGGAGTATCTTAACAAGACAGAGCATTTGTGGGCGATCGCAACTAATGGTTTTCGTTGGCGGTTGCTACGTGATTCTTCGTTGATGACTCGTCTTACTTATATCGAATTTGACTTAGAGCAAATTCTCAACGGTGAAAACTTTGCTGAGTTTGGCTTATTTTATAGGCTGTTCCACCGTTCCCGCTTGCCTGAAGCTGTGGATGATGCAGATAAGTGTTTGCTGGAATATTACCATCAAGAAGCACTGCAACAAGGTGGACGAGTACGCGACAAACTTCGTGATGGGGTTGAAAAAGCTTTAGTTCAGCTAGGTAACGGCTTTATTCAACATCCGCAAAACGAACACCTGCGCCAAAAGTTAGGAATTATCCCCCATTACGAAACAGAAATTACAAGTTACGAATTTTACCGCCAATTGTTGCGGCTAATTTATCGCTTACTGTTTTTAATGGTGGCAGAATCTCGCAATTTATTATTAATTGGGGATGATGTAGAAAAAGCAAGAATCTACCGAGAATATTACAGCATTGAGCGACTGCGAGAGTTAGCTGAACGTCCTCATTGGCGGCGGGAAGGTTTTCAAGATTTATGGCAGGGTTTGCGGGTAACTTTTTTACTATTTGATGAAAACTGGCGCGGGGAAGTACTAGGTTTGTCTCCTCTGAATGGCGATTTATTTGGTTCTAATACTCTGTCAGCTTTAGATGATTGTGCAATTGATAATTATGATTTACTTTTAGCAATTCGCCAGTTATCGCTGTATCAAGACAAGGTACAACTACGGCGGGTGAATTATGAATATTTAGATGTCGAAGAATTAGGAAGCGTTTATGAGAGTTTGTTAGATTTTCATCCCCAGGTAATACATAGTCAGGGGAGATATGAATTTGCTTTGGTTTTTGGTAGTGAAAGGAAAATTACTGGTTCTTACTATACCCCGCCACAACTTGTACAACAACTCATCAAAACTGCACTTGTACCAGTAATTGAAGAAAAACTTCGCAGTACAAAAGATAAACTTCGCAATTCAGAAAATAATCAAGAATTAGAAAAAGCACTTTTGGATTTAAAAGTTTGCGATCCGGCTTGCGGTTCGGGACATTTTCTTTTAGCAGCAGCAAGATGTATTGGGAAAGAATTAGCCAAAGTTCGTACTGGCGAAGTAGAACCGGGAAGTGAACCTTTAAAATTAGCGATTAGAGATGTTATTCAAAATTGCATTTATGGGGTGGATTTAAACCCGTTAGCTGTGGATTTGTGCAAGGTGGCGTTATGGATTGAAGGCTTTCCTGGTAAGTTACCCCTTACCTTTTTAGATCACAGAATTAAATGTGGTAATTCCCTAGTGGGAGTGTTGGATATTAATTGTTTGAAAGAAGGAATACCTGATGAAGCGTATAAAGCTGTGACTGGAGATGATAAGAAGTTAGCCACACAGCTTAAGAAGCGTAATAAGAAAGAACGAGAGACAGATAATCAGGGACAGTTATCACTGTTTGGAGGTTTAGAACCTGAACGTACACATTACGCAGAAACTGTGCGGGAGTTAGGACATATTGCTGAACTCACACCACAACAAGTAAGAGAAAAGCAAACACGTTATCAGCAAACTCGTAAAGAGTCGGGATGGTGGCGAGATTATTCGGCGTGTAATTTGTGGACTGCGGCATTTTTTACAGCATTGACGGAAGAGAATTTGCAGTTATTACCAACAACGGCAGCGTTAACTCAGCTTTTACATGGTAATTTGTCAACGCAAAAGATAGTAGACGCAGCAAATAAGTTAGCTGAAAAAAAGCACTTTTTTCACTGGTGTTTAGAGTTTCCTGAAGTATTTGAACAAGATGGTTTTGATTGTGTTTTAGGAAATCCACCTTGGGAAAGAATTAAGTTACAAGAAAAAGAGTTTTTTGCTTCTCAAAGTGCGGAAATTGCTAATGCTATAAATAAAGCAGCGCGAGAAAAATTGATTAAGGAATTACCAAAGAATAATCCTGAGTTAGCACAAGCTTTTGATGAGGCGAAACATGATGCTGAGGCGCAGAGTAAGTTTATCCGCGAATCGGGTAGATTTCCGTTAACTGCTGTGGGAGATATTAATACTTATACTGTGTTTGCAGAAACTATAAGAAGGTTGATTTCAAATTATGGAAGATTAGGGGTAATTGTTCCTACAGCAATAGCTACAAGTGATACAACTAAAAATTTCTTCAATGACTTAATTAGTAACCATAGCCTTGTACAGCTTATAGGTTTTATCAATGAGAAATCAATTTTTACATCAGTTCTACATAATTTCAGATTTTGTATTCTTTCAATTACAGGACTAGGCAGCAAAACTGAAAAGCCAGAATTTATCTTTGAATGTCAAACTTTTCAAGAAATAGATAAAATTGAAAGACATTTCACACTACATATTGATGATTTAAAACTTTTAAACCCTAACACGCTCACTTGTCCAGTTTTTAGAACTAGTGATGATACGGAACTAACTAAGAAAATCTATCAGCGCGTACCTGTTTTGGAAAATGAGCAAACAAGTAGCAACCCCTGGGTTATTTCATTTATGCGTATGTTTGACATGACAAATGATGGTGAAGTATTTGCAAAACAATCACTTCCAGATTATGTACGACTATTTGAAGGTAAAATGATTGATATTTTTGAACATCGTTCTGCAAGTTCTGTAACGAATGCTAAGAATTTAATACGTTCTGGTCAACCAATTGCAACCACACTAGAACAATATATAGACCCCAATTATTTACCAACTCCGCAGTATTGGGTAAGTAAAAAGGAAGTATTGTCAAGATTACCACACAAGTCTCCTAAATGGTTTATTGGATTTAAAAGTGTTACTAGTCCAATTAATGAAAGAACATTTGTTGCTACAATTCTGCCATTTAGTGGGGTTGGTAATTCCATTCCTTTAATACTAGCTGATTTTCCCAATGCAAGATTAGCTTGTTGCTTACTTGCTAACTTAAATAGTCTAGTGTTCGACTTTGTAGTTAAGCAAAAAATTGGAGGAGTAAACCTCAATTTTTTCATAGTCAAACAACTTCCCGTCCTTCCTCCAAAAGCATACACTCAAGAAAACATTGAATTTATCAGTACTCGCGTACTCGAATTAGTCTACACCGCCTGGGATATGCAACCCTTCGCCAATGACATGGGCTACGACGGCGAACCCTTTATTTGGAATAACAACAGACGTGCATTATTAAGAGCAGAATTAGACGCATATTACGCCAAACTCTACGGACTCACCCGTGATGAACTGCGATATATTCTCGACCCTGCTGATGTCTACGGCGAAGACTTCCCCAGCGAAACATTCCGCGTTTTAAAGAACAACGAAATTAAGAAATTTGGCGAATACCGTACACAAAGATTAGTCCTAGAAGCTTGGGATACAATGTTTAAATAATTCGTAATTAG
Organism: Tolypothrix sp. PCC 7601; assembly: GCF_025677855.1. Taxonomy (NCBI): domain Bacteria; kingdom Bacillati; phylum Cyanobacteriota; class Cyanophyceae; order Nostocales; family Tolypothrichaceae; genus Tolypothrix; species Tolypothrix sp. PCC 7601. Next base: position 3,130,174 of record NZ_CP064879.1, on the reverse strand, counting down.
GACTTTATGAAAACAGATGCAATTTTCTACGAAATATTTAAAGAATTTCCCAACATCTTTTTTGAAATCATTGGTAAACCAGATACTAACACCAATATATATGAGTTTATTGCACCAGAAATTAAACAAAAAAGCTTCCGATTAGATGGGGTATTTTCTCCATTTGCAGAATTCCCTAATGAAGCATTGTACTTTATCGAGGTTCAGTTTTACAAAGATGAAGAATTTTATGATCGACTATTCACCAGTATATTCCTTTACTTCACCCAATATCAGCCCCCTAACCCTGATTGGTTCGCAATAGTTATCTATGACAAGCGCAGCAATGAACGTACCTATCCCCAACGTTATCGTTCTTTATTAGAACCACATCTACGCCGCTTTTACCTAGATGAACTTGACGATGTACCAGACGATTCTCTGGGAATAGGAATTGTCCGCTTAGTTGTAGAAAGTGAAAATAAAGCCGGAGAATTAGCCAAAACCCTAATTAATAAAGCTAAAGAACAATTAACAGACACTCTCATCCAAAGAAAAGTTTTAGAATTTATAGAGACAATCGTAGTCTACAAGTTTCCTAATTTAAGCCGCGAGGAGATAGAAGCCATGCTGAATTTAAACTTGCTGAAAGAAACTAGAGTTTATCAAGAAGCCAAAGCAGAAGGTAAGGAAGAAGGTGAACTGGAAACAAAATTGAAAATGATCCCAATCTTCCTAGAACTAGGTTTAACTATTCAACAAATTTCTGAACGTTTAGAACTAGACGTAGAAGAAGTAAGAAAAGTTGTACAAACGATGTAAAAATATCAACAATACATATCCGATGAAGCTCCCAATTAAACTTCAGGATTTATTGCAACAGAATGAAAGCGCAATTGTAGCAGCTAGCACATTTTTTAGCCAAAAAATAGCATTGCTAGATTGTACAGGAGTGGTAACAGTCACTTCCGAACAACTAGCGCTTTTATTTTCCAGCATTCCTGAAGATTGGGAATTCCAAGAATTTTCAGAAATTCTCAACTTATCTACTGTTAATTCAATTTTCAATCACCAACTTCAAGAATGGATTAATCAACGCTTAGGACACACTCAACCCCAGTCCTCAATTACAAATGCCGAATTATCTAATACGAATGAACTCGATATTTTCAACTTCCGCAACGAAGTAATTGGCGACTACCGCCGCTATATAGAAAGCTTCCTCAAAATCCGCGACTCCAAAGTCAAAGAATTTGTAGACGCAGAATTAGACAAAGGACAACTCTGGACAGATCCCCTAGTACAACTCAATCCCAGCTATAAAAAAGGTGCAACAGTCAAAGAATTAGTACAACAGCAAACCCTCCATCCAGACAGCGAAAACTACTTCTGCAAAAAAGACGGTACACCTTTTACTTTCCATTACCACCAAAAGCAAGCATTTGAAACCGCACAACGCCAAGAACCCTACGTTGTCACTACAGGCACAGGTTCCGGTAAAAGCATGACTTACGTCGTGCCTATTTTTGATGATTTACTGCGTCATCCCGAAATTTCCGGAGTCAGGGCAATATTGGTTTATCCCATGAATGCCTTAATTAACTCCCAAAAAGAAGAACTCGACAAATTTTTACGCCAAGTTCCCAATACTCACATTCGCGTCGAACAATACACCGGACAAGAAAGTTTAACCAGGAAAACCGAAATTCAAAACAACCCACCCCATATTTTGCTGACCAACTACGTGATGTTAGAGTTAATGCTCTCACGCACTCACGAAAATAAACTGGTCGAATCTGCAAATTTAAAATTCTTGGTACTGGATGAATTACATACCTATCGAGGGCGACAAGGCGCAGATGTTGCCATCTTAATTCGTAAACTCCGGCAACGCAGCAAAAGTAATGACGAATTACTCTGCATTGGCACCAGCGCCACCATGTCAACGGAAGGTTCTCGTCAACAACGCCGTCAGGTAGTAGCAGATGTGGCTAGTAAGTTATTTGGTGTAGAAATCAAACCCAGCAACGTCATTGATGAGACTCTAGAACGTTCTATCCAACGTGCTGAACCTACCATTGAACAACTGCGTCAAGCAATTTTGGCAGGCTTACCAAGCGATTTAGAACAGACACCAACAGAATTTCAAAATCATCCCCTAAGCTATTGGATAGAGATGAACTTCGGTTTAGAAGCAAGAGAAGGGCATCTCGTCCGCCGTCAACCCATTAGTTTAGAAACAGGTGCAACCAAACTTGCCGAACAAACCCAGCTTCCAGAGGAAACTTGTTTAACAGTTCTCAAACAGATGTTCCTCTGGGGAAGCAAAACCAAAGGACTGGCATTTCGCCTGCATCAGTTCATTTCCCAAGGGGGAAGCGTTTACGCCACAATTGAAAATCGAGACAAACGCCATTTCACCCTAGAAGGACAATATACAACCACCGATAACCGCCTGCTTTATCCCCTGGTTTTTTGCCGAGAATGCGGACAGGATTACTATGTCGTGCGCTACGATGCCGATAAGCACATCATCCTACCCCAGTTGCCCACAGCATTAGATATCAGTCCTGACGATGCAGATATCACGGAAGGTTATCTTACCCTAGATGAACCAGGACTATGGGATACAGGCGATGAAGATAGACTTCCTGACTCTTGGTTCAGTGAAACCAAAAAGAAAGGACGGGTTGCTAAAAAAGACTTTGCGCCGTTTATTCCTCGTAAGCTGCAAGTCCTAGCCAATGGTAAAGTTACATCCTCTCTGTTACAAGGAACCACTTGTTGGTTTATTCCCAAACCCTTTCTTACCTGTCTCAACTGCGGCGTACTCCATGACAAGAAGCGCAACGAATTTACCAAACTCTCTCGCCTCAGCAGTGAAGGACGCAGTACCGCCACTACCTTGCTTTGCCTTTCTACCACCAGCCGCCTCAAGCAAGCCTTTACAGGGGAAAAGCCAAAGCTGCCAAAATTCTCAGCTTTACCGATAACCGTCAAGATGCGTCTTTACAAGCCGGACATTTCAATGATTTTGTGCAAACCAGTTTTTTACGGGCTGCACTTTTAGGCGCAATTCAAGCTAAACAACAACTTACCCACAGCGAATTAGCTAGTGTAGTCATCCAGTACATGGGAATTACTCAAAACGACTACGCCAAGCAACCAGCAGAATTTAGTGGTGGTAAGCGGCGCAATGAAGAAGCATTTCGCAAACTGATTGAATACCGCCTTTACGAAGACTTGCGTCGGGGATGGCGCATCGTCCAACCCAACCTCGAACAGTGCGGACTGTTAGTAATTGAGTATGACGGATTGCAAGAAGACTGTGCTGACAACAACCTTTGGCAAAAACACCGCCATCCCCTGCTACTACAAGCCACTCCCCAACAACGTTTCGTAATTACACAAGCACTCCTCAACCATCTGCGGCGAGAATTAGCCATTGATGCCAAACTGTTGCAACCAGACCAAAAAGACTCACTTAGAAGCGAAGTTATTCAAATAATTAAAGAACCTTGGGTATTTGACGAGAACGAATATCTGCATTTAGCAACTTGGGCAACCATTAGCAGTGGTAGCGAGAGAGCCAAAGTCAAGCTTACCACTAGAAGTAAAATCGGAAGGTTTTTGCGATCGCCTAATACCTGGTCACTTCGTAGCCAACCTTTAACAGATACGGAATTTAACAGCTTAATCACCACTTTAGTTAGTGCTTTATGTGACGCTGGCTATTTAGTGCAACAAAAATCTGAGGTACAGCTACAAATTAGTTCTCTACTGTGGAAAGCAAGCAACCTCAAGGAAATTCCCACCGACCCTTTAACATCGCGTCGCTTGCAAGGTAACGATCAAACAAGTATATCTGTTAACCAATTCTTCCAAGGATTCTACCAAACCAACGCCCTACAAATCCAAACAATGGAAGGGCGAGAACATACAGGACAAGTAAGCAATAAAGACCGTCAAGAACGAGAAGAAAAATTCCGCCAAGGACAATTAGCAGCATTGTTCTGTTCTCCGACAATGGAATTAGGCATCGACATTTCCGACCTCAGCGTTGTCCATCTACGGAACGTTCCCCCCAGTCCCGCCAATTATGCTCAACGCAGTGGTCGCGCTGGTAGAAGTGGGCAGGAAGCCTTAGTAATTACCTATGCTTCCATTGGTAGCGGTCACGACCAATACTTTTTCAAACGCCAAAATCAAATGGTAGCTGGGGTAGTTGCTCCACCAAAACTAGAACTAGCCAACCAAGATTTAATTAAATCTCATGTGTATTCAATTTGGCTAGCACACACTGGGGTTTACTTGGAAGACTCCATGAATAAACTCTTAGATTTGGAACTAGAAGGTTATCCCCTCAAAGACAGTATTCGCCAACAACTTACCCTCAGCCCTGCCAAATTAGCCCAATGTCTGCAAGCTACTCAGTCCATTTTCTCAGACTTTTTCTGCCAAGAGGATTTGCAAAAAGCTTCCTGGTATTCTGTTAATTGGCTACAGCTAACTATTGACAACGCCCTGAATGCTTTTGACCGCGCCTGTAAGCGTTGGCGAGAATTGTACACAGAATCAGTCAAACAATTAGAATCTGCCCGCCGCACCATTGACCGTTCTGCTAGAGGTGATGTCACCCAGGAAGAACGCAGTAACGCCGAAGCACAGTCACGAGAAGCGCAACGACAAATTGACCTCCTCGTAGGACACACCCAAGGCAAGAGTAATTCCCAGTTTGAATTTTATCCCTATCGCTACTTTGCCGCCGAGGGATTTTTACCAGGATTCAACTTCCCCCGTCTACCAGTCCGGGCATTTATTCCCGCTGGTGAAGGTGGTGAATTCATTTCTCGCCCGCGCTCAATGGCATTACGAGAATTTGCTCCTAGTAATATTCTTTACTATGAAGGCAGTAAATTTATGGTAGCCAAAACTAAAGTTCCTGTTGGTGGTATTGAAGGCGAGTATAAGCGGGTGAGCGTTTGTGCTAATTGTGGCTATTATCACGACGGTGATTTTCGTGATACCTGCGAAAACTGTGGTTTAGAAATTAAACCTGATGTTCATAACAATGTAGCTAAATTGACTCGTGTGCTACCAATGGAAACTGCGATCGCTCGCCGTCGAGAACGTATTACCTGCGACGAAGAAGAACGGCTCAAGTACGGCTACAACATTACAACCCATTTCCGCTACGCCAATCAAAAACGAGAATCCGCGATCGTCCAAGCTGCTGATGCTACGCCACTATTCAAGTTAACCTATGGAGCCACTGCTACCATCTGGCGAATTAATCGCGGACTGAAGAAGAATAGAGAAGACCGAGGATTTAAGCTTAATCCGACAACGGGTGTATGGGGGGACAATAAAAACCCACAGGCTCAACAAACCCCTGACAGCCTGCACGCTGAAGTTAATTTAATGGTCGATGATACTTGTAATATCTTGGTGGTTGAACCCTTAAATATTCCTGCTGATAACAGAGAAGCTTTTATTACTACCCTGCAATATGTTTTAGAAACAGCAATCCAAGCCGTCTACAAATTAGAAGCTGATGAACTTGATTCAGAACGGCTAGGTGCAGGTAAATATCTGCTTTTCTGGGAAGCTGCTGAAGGTGGCGCAGGCGTATTATCTCAACTTTTAGAAAAACCAGAAGCATTTAAAAAAATTGCTGATGCGGCTTTAGATATTTGTCATTTCACGCAACCAAAAGAAAGTTGTATTCAAGCTTGTTATGAATGTTTGCTTTCCTACCGCAACCAATTCGACCATGCGCTGATAAACCGTCATCTAATTAAACCCTGGCTTGACCTACTACTGGAGAGTAGCGTTATTACTCAAACCAAAGGACTTTCTCGTGATCAGCAATATCAAAAACTGCTGCAACAAACAGACCCCAACTCTGATTTTGAGCGCGTGGTGTTACAGGAGATTTATCAACGCGGGTATAAATTACCTGATGCTGGCCAAAAGTTGATTCCAGAAGCCAACTGTAAGCCAGATTTTGTGTATGAGCAGGAGGCGATCGCACTTTTCTGTGACGGGTCAGTTCATGATAGTCCTGATAAACGCAAGCAAGACCAAATTGAGCGGGATAATCTCAGATACGACACAAATTACACTGTCATAACGCTGCGGCATGATGAGGATTGGGGAGGGAAGTTAGTAATTTTGGGGAGTTTGTGAGTTATGAGTTAATAATTTGTAATCATTATTGTTTCGCTCTTGCATCAATACGAGATGAATTAGCTAAGTTGAAATATTTCTCTATACTTTAATTTTAATTACAGGTTTGCAACAAAAATAGCCTGTAAAATGATATGAGAAATACTTTTAGCTTGTAATGTAGGCGTTGTTCCAATCTCTCTTATTTTGGTTCTTCTATCACACCTTCGAGAAAAGCGATCGCACCTTTACCCCAAGGGTTTTGTTCTGTAAAATGCTCGCTAATTTTGATTGCCGCCTTTTTACCTCCATTCCAGAGGCGTTTAAGTTGCAGAAATTTTTGCCAGTTTAACGCTTGTTCTTTCGCTTTGACATCAATGATGTGATAGGCATCTGTTTCATTTGCAATATCTGGATATTCTTGTTGTAAATTGTGGATAAATTGCTTGAAGTGAGTTAACAAATCCTCAAAATTCTGTTCAGTTGTGTTGATATTTTGTGTAAACTGCTGCTGACTGCCTTCAGCAGCATAGTTAACCCCAATGGTTGCGTGTTGTTGATTAAAAATAGGCGATTGTTCTGACATGATGGTAAGCTTTTCTAAAGATGCTATATATACTTTACTAGAAATAGTTGAGGACACAGGCTGCTCAACTTGTAGCTTAAATAAGCTTTGGAGTTGCTGTTTTTCTGAATCTGATAAGTCTGACATAGCTAAAATGATGGGTAATTCATCTTGTAAAAGCAACTGACTAACTTTCTCTATCTCTCCATCGCGTAATAGCCTTCTTATTGCCCAAATTCTTTCAGCATCTATACGTCTATCTGTAATAGGTAATTGGCTACTGACATCTGCAACTTGTTGAGAATTGCATTCGTCGTTGACTTTGATACGTAATTCTGAAGCAAGTTCCTCCAACCAAAGGCGAGCCGCAAATGGTGGATTTCTTTCACTCAATGCCTGCTCTACCGTGTTGACGCTACTCTCTAAGTACTGCAATCGAGATTTGAAAAGATTAGGTTCTACAACAAGATAAGACAATAAATCTTTGATATCCTGACTCTCAGGATATTGCGTAATAATTGCAAAAGCAATATACCAGAAATTGCTTTTTTGAATAGATAAAATATGACAAACACTTCTAGCTTGTTCTTCAGAATTAAGTGCAAATTCTATTAGCAAGTCTGAATCTTTTTCTTGATTAATTATTCTGTGGAGATGCCAGCTTATAAAAGAATGTTCTCGGGTATCTTGTAGAGCGACTTTCAAGGGTATGCAGATAGCAAGTCTACGATTATTACTATATAGAAACTCCCAAAATTCTCTTTGATGATTACTATTAATTGGGTTCCAGCATTTATACTCTGTCAGTTGTTTCACAAGTAATTGCTCTAGAAGTCTGAACCCCTGTGCAATATTAGCCTGCACAAGATGCAGGGCAAGCCGATCAAAATAGTAATCTTGATCTGATGTATCACTTGCTTCTAAACACTTCCAGGCGAACTCAGCCAGCTTTCCATCAACTGCTTTTTCAGGATGGAGCCAAATGAAAAAAGATTTCACCACTGCTGCTGCATTTTCTAAATCTGAACCTGCTATAGCTTCCAACAAGTAGAGATATTCGCTTGAATTAAGACAGTTAAGCCATTTGCCGTGTTCAAGGATGTATTCAACATCTTTGGGATCAACGCGCTTGTTTCGGATTAATGTCACCATTCGATTGACCCCTGTAATATCACCTCCAAGTTGCTGAGTAGCACAAACTATTGCTTCAGCTTTAACCTGACCTGACTGTGTAAGCTGATCCAAATAGTCACTGACAAACTGGCGATCAATCTGACTTAAACCCCCAAAGTAAGCTGAAAAGACATTAATACCATCTTTTCTCATACCAAGTTGTTCGATCTGCGCTAACCATCTTCGTTCAGAATCAAGCTTTCCAAGCCAGAAGCAGAAATTGTGTGCCTCTTGTGCTTCCACAGAACAAAGCCACTCTAGTAGTTCTGTTGTTAGAACTGATGGCTTGCTAATTACTTCTTCTGCAAGTGTTTGCGCTTCTTTTTCGGATCGATATATATGTTTTCCATTTTCATCTAGTTCATAATCATTATGGCTTCTTGTCCAATTACTTGCCCAACGTTTTAGTCTAATTGCAAATTCAGCAGTATTTAGTGACTCAATTAGAGTATTGATATTTTCAAGTAGTTTTTCAACTTCAATTCTCGTTTCTGGATTGAACTGATTATTATCTTTTTTATAAAAATCATAGACAGAATGTAGAGCATCAGCTAGTTTGGAAATTGCTAAGGGAATTTGTTGATTAGTAACCCAATCCACAGCAGTTTGGAATACTGAAACTGTTATTTCTGGTGAAAATTGGAGCATTGAGAATTCAGCAATCGCTGTTGGAAGTGCAAGTCTTGCTGCATCAGCTACTTGAGGCTCGTCGGATTGGACTAACTCAACTAGAAGTGTGAGTAAAGACTTTTGATAACTCCAAACATCTCCCCAAGTCATTTGAGGTCTTGGATCGAAGGGTTGATTTCCTCTACCCTCATGAAGAAAGTGATAACCCAATCGGTTGAGAGTAGTCTTGATGACCTCAATGGCAAGTAGGCGTGATGCGACAGTAGCTTTAGCTGATGCAAATTTCTTCAACAGATCAAGTCTGTATTTGAGAGATAATGGTACTTGTGGATGAAGTGGACGGAAGCACTGGCAGAATTTGCTAGTAGCACTGCTGTTGTTGTAATTAGCTGGCTCAGTTTCGGCAAGCAGTCCTAAATAATAGAGCGCTCTTAAACTTGTTCTTTCACGAAATATTAGTTCTTCAAGTGCCCATACTAAACTATCTCGTTGTGAGTATTGCAAAGATTTAAGATATTCAAAAGTTGCAGATCCTAAACATTGCTGAATAAGGTTTATAGTCTTATCTGGATTTGCACAAGCTGCTAGGTGTAGTATTTCCCGATTAGCAAGTGCTGTGGGTAAGTCTGGAAGTAATCCACTTGAGCCAAATATTTCTTTCCAGAACCAAGCAATCTTTGATGATTGTAGCTCTTGTAGTCGCTGAATCAACCGCGATCGCTCTTTCTGACTTAAATCAGCAAATAATGCTAAAAACTCGGAACGGCGACCTTGGAGTAAAGAAGCAGCAAGATGGTTTGCAAGTAGCGGAGGAGTAACTTCAGCGTACAAGCCTCGAATTTGCAAAAAACCTGCTTTTGCTAGGCTCTTGATTGCTCTAGTTACTTCATCAGATTGAAACTTTTGTCCAAACCACTTACATAAAACTCTTATTTCTCTGTTAGCTCTGCCTTCGATTTCAACATACTCTAGCAAACTCAATAACTTGAGAATTTCAACGGCATAATTATCAATTAGGCTTCGAATTTCCTGCTCAAGAGCCATAGCAATTTGGTCTACAAAGCTTTCATGTTCTTTTCTAAGAGCAGATCCTCGCTTGGCTGCTAGTAATATTATCCCTGGATTACCCCCAGCCTGTTTGATAATCCACGACTCCATACCATAGTCAAAGTCAGCTTTAGAAGCTTTGAGAAGTTCTCTCGATTCCTCCTGTGAGAGAGGAGAAAGTTTAAGGTTCTTTACTCGCTCGTCTAAGCCAAAATTAATAGTAGGTGAGTTTTCTGAAGTTGGTAGTGTAACTATAAGTTTCAGGCTAGTGGATGAAAGTATCTGATTAACCAGTTCTTTAATCTTGCTAGGATCGGGATCTTCAACAACAACTATCGTTTGTAAATCTGAAGATTCCAAATGAAGCAAATCACTTACTTCGATTGAACGATTCTTAGCAATTACAGTCTCAATAGCAAGATGCTTTGTTACTTCTAGTACAAGTCTCGTTTTCCCTATATCCTTTGCTCCTGAAAGTACTATTGCTCGGATATTGGGATTATCAACAAGTTTCCGCAACTCATTTAATTTCTCATCTCTCCCAGTTAGAGAAATATTTGCACCATAAATTTGCTTGTTTTCATGATGCTCAAACCAGGCTTTCTGCCATGTGGTAAATTTAGCCGTTGAGAAGAAGCTTGATCGTAACTGAGGAAGACTATTCAAAGCACTTGCCAAAAGTGCAGCTTCTACTACTTCAACAGCAACAACCTCAGTCTCATCGTAACCATCGAGAATTTTTGCTTTTAATTCACTCTGTTCATCAAGTGTTAAATGTATGTTGATAAAAAGGACATATTTGTTTGGTTGGCGTTTATTTCTGTTAATAAAATCTTTGAGAGCGCCCTTTAAATCAGCCTTTAACTTTGAAAAAATTTCTGCTTTATTCCGAGCGGAAACATCACGATGCTTATATTGATAAACATTCCATCCAGAACTTAAGAAAGCTGATAGGTGTTTTTGGGTAGGCGCTATTTCTACTGTCCACTCTGCATCCCTACCTCTATCTGGAACATATATGCGCTCAGTAAATGAAGGTAACGAGTAACATTTTTTTCCAGCAGATGCCCATGCAATAGAATTACAAAGAAGCACAAAAGTTTGCGGAGAAAACTCTCGGCTGACAATACGCTCAATTTCTTCTGCACTAATCGGCTGCCCATGAACCAATGAGGTCATCTTTACTCTCAAGAAAAAGTTGTAAGGATTCAGGTGGCAGAGTATTGACAAAGGGATCGCTTGAGGAGGAGTATCACAGATATGAACCAAAACCTGCCTCAAGATTTAGACCGGGAAAGCTTGAACCAGTTATCGAAACAAGAACTGGTAGAGATAATCATTGAGCAGAGCAAGGTAATAGGTGAATTACAGAAAACAGTATTAGAACTACAGCAAGAAATAGAACGTTTAAAAGTCAGCAGAGATTTAGACAGCAAAACCTCATCTAAGCCGCCATCAGGGGACATCCTCAAAAAGAGTGAAAACAAAAAAGCAGCACCGCAAGAAGAATCAAATCATCCCAAAAGAAAGCCAGGTGGGCAACCAGGGCATCAAGGTAAGACCCGTAAGGGTTTTGGTAGAGTAGATCGTTGTGAAATCTTACGTCCAAGTGATTGTGTCTGTTGTGGTCAAAAAGCGTTTGCGGCTGTGGCAGTAAAAGTAGAAAAACAGTCTGTAGCGCAACTAGTGGAGCGTCCCATTGAAATAGTTGAGTATCAACGCCATACGTGCCAGTGTGAGTACTGTGGCAATATACAAACAGCCTCCTGGTCACAAGATATCATCCCAGGACAGGATTTAGGGATTTCTTTACAGGCATTTTTAGGATGGGCAAATAATTATGCACATATGCCCTATGAAAAACAGCAAGAAATGTTGTGGGAGTTAGGTCAAATTGAAATTGGGCTGGGAACTTTAGTCACCACAAATGAACGAATTCAAACAGCGATTCAACCAAGCATTACTGAGTTAAGTAATTGGGTAAAACAGACACAACCTAACATTCATGTGGATGAAACACCTTGGTCTGTCAAGGGAGTTAAAGAATGGTTGTGGGTAGTTGCCAATTCTGAGTTTTGCCTGTTTACTGCTGCTGACACTCGTTCCAGAGCAGAACTAGAAGCCATTTTAGGGGCTAAATATACAGGGGTAATCAGCAGCGATGATTTTAGTGTTTACAATGGCTATGCGGTGCCTGAGCAGCAGAAATGTTTGGCTCATCTACGCCGTCACTTCAAAAAACTAATTCAACTTCCAGGTCTTCACAACCAAGCTATTGGTGAAGCATTTGTGGATTTAATTGATGAAGCTTTTGGAAATTATGCCCAATGGTTTGAGACTCTTGACTGCGCCAGTTATAACGATTGGGTCAATCAATTCAAATCTAAATTGCAACAAACACTTGATGACTGGATTAACTTAGCCGGAGCTACAGCAGGAAACCTTTTACGTTCCTTGCGCGATAAAGCCTCCCAATGGTGGTATTTCCTTGACAACCCTGAAGTTCCTCCTGATAACAATCAAGCCGAGCGATCGCTGCGTTTGGCTGTGACAAAACGTAAAGTTAGTGGTGGTTCCCGTTCGATGGAGCGGTTTCAACATACTGCCAATTTGTTGACGGTGGTTCAAACCTGTCGTCGTCAAAGTCTGTCTGTTATTGATTTTTTTGTACAAGCACTAATTGCTGACTCTATTAATTCTCAGTCTCGCCCTTCTCTAGTTCCTCAATTTTAGACCTGAATCCTTACAAAAAGTTTTCTCTTAAAGCAATGTTAGCAATAAGACAAATGACTTGGGTAATTTGGTAAATGTAAGCAGAATAGCTGCTTAACTCTAAAAAAAATTGCGCTTTGATCGCTCTTGTTAGCTCTCATACGGAAACCGCCGCATCATCTCCTGTACTTCCACTGCATCGCCATCAGGTGTATAAACCACCCCCGCAGACATGGCGATCGCAATCCTCTGCTTCCTCGCCCACTCAAACCAAGCACTCACATCGCTTGTTACAGTATTCTTACCTTTAGCCCCACTCCGGCAACTGTTGATAAATAATCCAGTCGGATTATCACACCATCCTTCATGAATTCCTTGCTTGACTCGTGCGATCGCTCCGGCGACATTCGCCCAATATTTTTTCACCACCCCCAAACATGGCTCTGGGTTAATCCGCAGTCGCCGCAACTCGTTACAAATCTCTGCAATCTCCTGCTTGGTGGGCTTATCCATACTTGAACCGACTTTGACTTCTGACTCGGAAAACTCGTCCTCATGAGGGTCTATCTCACTCGTTGAGTCATCTTGTTTAATTTCATCAACGAAGTGAGTAATCTGGGGTGGCTCTGGTTCTGGGGCTGCTTGAACTGGCTCATATAAGCTTTCTTTTACTCCTTCATCCTTTTTTTCCTCAACAGCAGTGTTGTTGTTTTTTAAAAGGTTTAAAGTAGTTTCAAATGTTGGCGGATTATTCGCACATCTTGTCGAAATATCTGGCACATCTGTGTCAATTTTTTCGCATCGTTGAAAATCGAGTAATTGTGTGAGCTTTTCCCGATTCAATTGATACTCACAAGCTGTATCCTTGGGAAATTTTTGAGCAGCCTGTTCTTTGATTAGGTCATCGAAAACTAACTCCTTCATATGACGGCTGATAGTTTCCCGGCAATAACCCAAAATATCAGCCAACTTCTCAAATGTGATTCTGACCCATTCGTGCCCATAGTAGTGTTTACCATCCAGCCAAGAGAGTATTGCGGCTTTGCACTTCTGGCGACGATTAAAAGTCGCCAAGAATTCTTGGAGAATATTGACGGGAGTGTGTATTTGTCCGAGTACTGCGGAGGTAAAGCTATTCATTTTTTACCTCCTATATGTGGACGAAAAGTTAGATTAATTCTCGTGCCAACTAATTTCTTGGTTTTGGGAACTTGATGTAAGTGCGTGGACTGACAACCAGAGTGCATTACCAGCAAACTCCCGTGTTCCAGCCAGAAATCAGTCGGCTTGCCTTTGATGGGCTTTATCTGAAACTTCCGCTCCGCGCCTAAACTTACAGATGCGATCGCTGGATTATGCCCCATCAACGATTCATTATCTGCGTGCCACCCTATGCTGTCCTGTCCACTTCTATACTGATTGCCAATGACGATACGGAAGCTGTAGCCAGCCAGAGCAGTAATTCTGTCCCTCAACTCGGCCAGAACTTCAGTCCAAGGCAATGGTTTCAGTAGCACGCTCTTGGAGTATAAATACTCGCAACCTTCGTCACCGTAGATGCATTCCAGCCGGGGCACAAGTAAAGTTTTACCTACCATTTTGATTTGATTCTGCTGCCATTGCAGCTTTAGGCAGTGCTGATATAACACGCCAGCTTCTTCTTGGCTCAAGAATTCTGGGTAATAAGTGACTGGTAAAACTGGGGTTAGTTCACTAAAAAGGGACATCTGTATCATCTTGTTCTCCTTGTAACCATAGTTGCTTCAGTGCTTCTTGTTTTGCTGCTTCTAACTGTTGTTTCTCCTGGGCTGAGGACTCACCAACCAGCTGCTCAAATTCTGCCCGTTGTCGTTGCTTCAGTTGCTCAGTAGTTACAGGAGGCAATGCCAATTGCCCATCTTTGCCCTGCCCTGAAGGACGGAAGTTACGACGACGGTACAAAAAGCAAAAATGGTGTTTGTCCTGTCGAGGAAGCTTTCGCCATACTTCCTCATTCCAGCCTGGGGGTATGAAGTCAGCAGATGGGGGCAGTAGGTTTTGGATTTGGGATTGTAGTTGAGCGATCGCTTTACCTTGATCTGCTATTTTTTGCTCTAACTCGACAACCCGCAACTCGACTGCGTTTGATAACGCTAGCTTTGCTTTTTCAAATGCTTTGACCAAATGCCGCTTGCACTGCCTAACCCGTTCGGTGTTACGACTGTAGGTCATTAACAAAGTTGCTTGGGGTTCAGTCAGTAGAGCATATTTTACTGAATTGCTTGCTCCGACTGAATTTGTGACAGTCTCCGTTTCAAACGCGACCTGTCCCCAGTCCTCTTCTATCTCATCAATATACTTGTCTAGTGTTGCTAAAAAGTTCTTGTGCTGGATACCTAAATCTTCCGCTATGAGTCTCGAATCAACTACCAACACCCCAGAATGCTCAACAACTGATAACTCGATAACTGATGTTGAATTTTTCACTTTACACCCGCCTAATCAACAATTTGTGGGTTACGGTGATCGTTTCTAAATCTGCAAAATCTGCTAGTACAGTGACGGTCATTCGACCGACCCCATCATTAGTACATTAGTACGAGTACAAAATCTCAATTCATCTTTGATTTGAAATGTCAATGCGTCCATACTAGACATCTCCAAATTTTGACGCAGTAAAATTTCGGGGCATTGCAACCATGCCGCACCCAAATGAGTTGAGTCTTCAAAACTGGTACGCTAGTAAGAAATACTCATCAAATACCAGATTTGAACGATCACTTTACATTCTCTTGAAGGATCGTTTCTAATTTTGGTTATTAGCAAATACTGAAAGCAGCAAGTTGAATGGATTCTTTAACAGTCAAGTTATTTGTTACTTAACCATTTGGAGACGCAAGATAGAGTCTGCTTTCTCCTCAACGCTTTTAACTAGCTTTTGTTTCGTTGTCTTCTTTCCAAGCAAACCCAAGCATTTTCCTCTCTTACAGGCAATAACTTTTGAAATTGGTCATTTGTTAATGCTAGTTCTTAGCTCAATGATAGATTAGACATGACTACTATGACTGATAGTGGCGTAGTTAAGGCGATCGCATTGCTTTGGTCGGCGGGCGGTCGCTTCTAGTGTTTAGGCTGCTTTCAGTAGATCAACTTCAGCGCTTTCGCCCGAAATTTTCCTCTTGTTTCCTAAAATCTCTGTTTTTGCTGGGGAATCGAAAGTAACACCTTTTTCTATCTTTGATCTTTTTGGTGGCTCACCTTCCTCAAGTAAATCTCCTGGTTTGCAGTCAAGGGCTTCACAGAATCGTGCAGCTGCTTCTAGTGTGAGTGATTTAACCTTATTTTGTTCAATTTTTTGGATGAACTGAGGACTGTAACCAGTTTTTCTAGCTAGGTCATTCTGAGAAAGACCCGCAGCCTCTCTCAATTTTTTTAATGCGATAAACACAATTATCCTCTCCAAAGAATGCTCCTATTATAAGTGGTACTACCATTGGTTGTAAACATATAGGATTTACATCCATTGGTATTAAAGTTGCTTATGTCCAACCATTAGTAGTATTACAAATCTCTATCTGAAATCAACTACTACTGAATTGACTACTACTAATAGATGTACTATTATTGGATGCATAAAGAAAAACAAACTGCCTGCACCCGAATGTGAAGGGAGGTTTGCTTTCCAGTACTACAGAACCTTGACAACTGAACCAAACAAGACACCCTGAGGTAACGGAAGCAGTTAATAGTCAAAGCTGCTGAAGGTAGATAAGGAGTGAGGGCGGTTCTGAATAAGAATTACCAGAAGACAGGACAAGGGTTAACTTTCGACCGTTTTAAAGCCTTACACATCAACTAAAACCATTTTTTCCTGTATGGTAATGCTCAAATGTCACTGGCTTTGAGCAACAAATACAAAGCTACGCTTAATCGATGCGAAAATCTTGTGCGTTCAGCACAACACACCCAAAACAAAGGCGATCGCCCACCTGGAAAGTTTGCGATCGCCTTTTACCCTTTTATCAAAGGAATATATATTATGACCTACAAAACACCTGCACAGCAAGCAATTTTCGCTTCTTTTGCTGTTGACGAACAAGCTCTAGCTCAAGCCCAACTAGAGCAGCACATCACACAACAGGGTGAGGTTGTAGCACCCGAAGAATTCACCGTTGTCGAAATCACCTGCTACGACTATGAAATTTACGTTGGCGACAAACTGATAGCCAGCATCACCTATGATCACGATGACTTCGTGACCCAACGCTGGGTAGTGATGGTGAACTCAGTAGAAGAACATCGTGCAGATACCTGGGCGAAATGCCACAACCACATCACTTGGCATTACAGGCAAGGCACACTGCCCGTGCAAAAGCAAAAAGTCCAAGCCTTTACAACTGGTAATGAAGTGATGGCACAAATTGCCTTGGAATGTGAGAAGTTTGGCTTTGAACTACTCGATGATGGCATTTACAACAACGACAAAAAGCTAGGCTCGGCAGGATGCACTGATGGTCGCTGGTGGGTGAAAAGAGCTTCATCAGAGCATCAGCAGCAAGTACCCTGCAATTCTGCATTCGATGCCGTGTGGTCGTTGTCGATGGTCGAAGTATTGCCTAGTCTCGAAACTAAGTCTTGTGATGAATTGTTGGATAAACCATTTGATCAACTGACAACTGAGGAATGGAAGCGGCTGATAGAGTATCAGCCACTTCCAGACAGTATGGTGTTAGTCGTAGACTAAGGGAGAATATGGTGGGCCACTATGCCCACCACCTCCATATCATCACAATAAGGTCGGACGTGAGAAGTCCGATGAGATTCATTCAAAAGAGTTAATCATTAAAAAAGTTTGGGTTTAAATCAACAGGAAAAACCAAAGTTTCGCTAGCTGTCTCCTGCTTGGTTCTTTGATAAATCTCAATAGCTTTTGATAAACGACAGTATTTAATCGGTATCCATTGCCCATCGCTGAAGAAATATATTACAACTCGGTGATTTAGGTATTGTTCTAGAGGAAGCGGAATACTCCAGTTTGAAATCAACATCTATTTCTTGAGTCAAACAATTTTGGATTTTAGATTTTAGATTTTAGATTGACCTCATGGCTAAAGTCAGGGGCTTGTCACATTTTTAAATTTTGAATTTTGAATATTCAATCCAAAATCCGAAATTTAAAATCTAAAATTCGGTCATACATCTACTAGGTATTGTAGTAGCAATTATTGAATCTATCAAAACAGAATTCAGGTGTCAGGAGTCAGAATTGAATTATAATCCCTGGATTCTTCATCATTCTCATCCTATAGAGATAAGATTATTCTGACTGACTATCTCTAGTTAGGTTCCTACTTATTACAAAAGTCAGAATATTGAAACAGCGCTGAATCAATTTTAATAAGACGAAAATTCACTAAGTCGCGCTCAAAATTATTTCAATTTAGCAAAATAAACTGCAAATATCCACTTAATTATTAGGAATTTAAAAAACTGATGGATATTAAGACTATTTCTGTCACCTATCATAGAAAATTTAACTTAGGTGACTACGAATCGTTGGAATTGGGTTGCTCATTATGGGCACAAATTGATCCAGAAGAAGATGCAGATGGTGTCACACAATTTTTATATCAACAAGCTAAAGCCTCTGTAAAAGAAGCCGCAAGACCTGTAATTCAAGAATCACTTCACCAGATGAATAAAGTCAGGATGCAAAAACAATAGGAAGAATTAAGAAGTCAGAATTCAGGAGTCAGAATAAATGAGACAACCAGCAAAAACATTTCAAGACTTGATAGTTTGGAAGAAAGCACATCAATTTGTTTTAACAGTTTACAAACTTACTAGTCAATTTCCTAAATCTGAAATATATGGCTTAACCTCTCAATTTAGAAGAGCAGCTATTTCAATTCCTGCAAATATAGCTGAGGGATTTAAAAAGAAAGGAACAGCAGATAAAGTAAGATTTATGAATATAGCACAAGGTTCCTTAGAAGAGTGTCGTTATTATCTAATTCTTACTAAAGACCTTGGGTACGATGATACCTCACAATTAATGCTTCAACTTGAAGAAGTTAGTAAGTTACTGACAAGTTATGCTAATTCCATTCTGACTCCTGGCTCCTGACTTCTGAATTCTAGCCAAACTGAACTGGATGATTTCTAATTATGCCGGAAATTAAACTAGGATTAGGAAATCCACCACAACCAATCTACCTGTATGTGAAGAAATTAGAGGTTAATGGTCGGATTTATACTTGGTATAATTGTGAGATTGAACAAGATAAAAAGATTCCTGTCAGCCAAAGAGCATTAACAGGTTATGTTTTGGAGCTAAGACTAACAGATAAGGATTTCAAAGGCAAGGATAATCTAAAATTAGATATTGTTGTCCAAGCTGATGAAATTTATATCGTTCGCAGTGGGATTGAAACTAACTTTGCCAAATCATTCTTATTAGCTGCATCTGTTGTTCAAGATTTTACTCAGCCTTTGATAATTGTTGCTACTCCCGGTGATGAAAATTCAGTTTTCTGCAATCTCTATGATGCTTTGACTAAAAACCGCATTCGTCGAGAATGGAATCCTAACGCTGACTGGGCAACAATTATTCGTGATGTTCAATCTAAGTTAGCTCCAAATTCAGAGTCAGTCGATTATGTTCAATCTGAACAACCGCAATCAAATCCAAAGCAAACTGCTGTAGCATCTGCAATACATCCTCAAGATTTACGGGTAAAACAAATTCGGACGTTACTAAATTATCCACTTGATTTAATCAAGGAATGGTTACATTTTCAAGATGTTAGTAGTCCCAGCGAGCTTCATCACAGTAAGGTTGATGAACTTGTGAAAACCATGTGCATTGCTTGGGCATCAGACAACTTTGACCACCCCAATCATGCTGCTAATTCATATCAGAAACACGTTGTTAATGTTGTAGCTGATGGTGTGGATGAAGTGCAAGCAATTAAGGAATGGATGCAGCAAGTTCAACAGCAGACTTTTGCACAGATGGTATGACCCAATATCTTCTTTATCGTAGACGAAAAGATGATTGAACAGACACTCGATAAAGCACTGTGCTTAGACAGTCAAACTAGAGAATCTGTGAATGAAGAATTGGAGAAAATCTTCAATTTACTGGTAGATTTTCAAGAGCATAACCCACGAGTTTATCAACTCTTATGCGAGTACAAAAGGGATTTGAGTTTGGCAGATGCAATACAGGCACTTGCACAAACCTTGGAAGTTTTGAAATCAGACGAATAGCGTTGTTACGAGCAATTACCAAGATTTAGGTTAATCAATATGAATGTACAGCAACAAACTCAACAAGCTTGGGATGCATTAATGGGTATTGACAAGCGACATTATGTACTCACTGGCTTTTATGAAGAAGAATTCAGGAGTCAGGAGCCAGAATTCAGCCATGAATTCTGTGCGAGTGGCGGATGAATATTGGTCTAAAACCTCGTCCCTTGTGGACGAGATAGGGGTTGAAACTTTTCCTAAAACACCATCCCTTTATGGGTGGTGTATTCTGACTCCTGTATTCTGACTTCTGACTCCTTTTTATGCATTAGGAGATGCATTTTTGATTAGCGGTCAAAATCCCACTTATCAAAACCAAATAGTTCTGGTGGAACATCGTGGGAAATCTCAAATTAATCACTGGGATTTCAGATGTAATCGCTTGGAATGCCGACAGCGGCCTACTATTACAACCAATGGTGATGATGGGAACGGTAATTTGAAAAGAAAAGCTCCATCACTTCAGGTGTACAGCTAAGGATGAAATTACTAATTTTTTTGAAGCTACGCTTAAGCCCAAAAATTAATCATGGTCACTAAATATGGTACAAACAATACCTAACCCTACTGTTGATGCATTTCTTCAAAATGCTGTAGTTGAAAATTACAACTTCTCTCAACTTAATAAGACCCGTATTCGTTTCAAAATTCAACTGAAGAAAACCACTAAAAGTAACGCTCCGAAATGGACTGATGTTTTAAAATCTGAGGGTGAATCAGAATCGGATCTCATTAAAGTTAAGTCTTCAGAAGTTGGATTAAAAGGTATCAAAGTTTTCAAAGCATTGGATGAAGCAGCCAGTCAATTGCGACAAGAAATAGCTTCAGTTCAAGAATGGATGAATGCTGATAATGGTGACTGGATTTGTCCAATTGACCTCGCGCCATTGGTTTGGAGTCAACTACTAAATATTCGGGATTCAATTGCTCCGACTCTTCGTGCTCAGTTACAAGACGACTATGAGCAGGGCTTGGCAGATTACATTGAACGTATTGAAAATTTTCTCTCTCTCAATGCTTGGCAACTACCAACAGATAAGCAATCTGAAGTTCAAACTAACTTACTCAAGGCTTTTCCCCTATTGTCAGAACTAGAAGATTATCTCCAGGTAGTCATTGGTAGACCTGTAATTATCCCAGCATTATCTGAACAACTCAATGAGCAACAAGCCGATTGCCTAAAACAAATCACCCAGTTTATCCAGCAGTACGACCAAAATCTCGAACAAAGATTAAAGGAAGCGGCGATTGCTGGTGGTGAAGAACTTGCAGCCCAATTACTTGAAGAACTGGCTGATTGGGAGCCAGGGCGCAAGCCAGTCCAATTCAAACGCAAGATGGAAAAACACCTGAAAAAAGTTCGAGTACTACTAGCTAATGCAAGCCCAGAAGCAGGAAAGAGTCTGCAACAGATGATGGAACATTTGGATTCGATTGTGAATGACCCAACAATTGAATCGAAGAATTTGGGGTCAGATGGGCGCTCGCAGTTGCAACAGAAGATGGATGCAATTTACTCCAAGCTACTCTCTGAACAACGCAACTTGCAAAAGTTGACCAGTGAAGATGTTGGGCTGACAGTGGCGACTGTTAAATCATTCAAATTCCGTTAGATAAAAAACCTTTTCAACTTCTTCATGAGGTAAATTATGTCTCATTTCTCAACAGTGAAAACAAAACTCACCAACTGTGAGTGCTTAGTACAAGCTTTGCAAGATTTGAAGCTATTACCTGAAGTCTACGAAACACCTCATCCACTCAAAGGATACTACGGTAATCAGGAGAGGCAAAGTGCGGAGATTGTTATCCCTAACCACACGCTCAAAGTCCGTGCAGATATCGGCTTTCGATGGAATGCAACAGATGGCGCATATCAATTAATCCACGATGCTTACGAGACAGTTCCTAAGCTAGGACAAAACTTCTTTACTCATCAGTTAATGCAGGTTTATGGTAAGCGGATGGTTCGTGCTAAAGCAGCCCAACTACAAGAGCAGTTCGGGGAGTGCAGCATCACAGAAGAAAGCAACGGTCAGGTGCAAACCCTACGGCTGACTTTTGCCGCACATCAACAAACACAGCAATACCTCAGGAGATAAATTATGGAACGAGCCATACTCATACATTTCAATTCAGTTACAGGAGAAGTGAAGGTAGAAGCCCAGGGTTTTGAAGGGCTTGCCTGCCTTGAAGCGACTCAACCAATTGAGGAAGCGTTGGGGGTTGTGGAAGGCGATGCCTACGGCGGTAAACTACGCACCTTCAAGCCAGAAGCACAACAGCAACGGATCACCTCAAATCATCAAATACGCCTACAGCAATAAGAAAAATGGGGAATCAGCACATTCCCCTAAAACAAAATTCTCCCTTGCAAACTACCAAAAAAATTCAAAACTATGAACCTATCCAATATTTTCAGCACTCTGGACTCGCAAATTCCGATTGTGGCATTGGAAGTGCTATCCCCAGAGGAAGCCACAATCATTCAATGGCTAACAACAACTGCTCAAGAAAAGCTCACCCTACCAGTGTACTTCTGGAACTTAGGAGTTTCTACCTTAGAGCAATGCCTGATTGCTGTTGATGGGGGACTGGTATTCAAGCCAGTGCCAGATTACAAAAAACCGCCTCTTGCTGACCCATTGATATTTATCTTTGATTGCATCAACAGCTTTGATGGTGCTGGTGTGTTTATCTTAGGTGATGTTCACCCATTTATCGGCAAAGTGCGATTCGTTGGCTAGAAACCAATCCCAATAGGGCTTAAGGAGGATTAGCCGCTTAAGATTCATGAGAATCTTTTGATAACTGAATAACAATGTAGGTGCAAAACCTACCCTCCAAGTGCTGGAGTGAAAGCATATCCCCTACTGTAGAGACTAGCCATCAATCGGTAAAGCGGGGATAAAAGGTGGAAATACTGCAAGCCTAATGTGGTAATCACCAAGCAAAGTATCCATGAGTAAAGCCAAGGCTTAAAGACACGTCTGAATCATCGTGATAAAACAGTAGCGCAATCAGGCTGAATCGCTACAACCAAAAGGTAAAGGATAAAGGACTGGCAAATTTTACCTTGACCAGTATGCACTCCCAATAAACCCGGTGAATAGTGTCACTCTAAAGATACATAGCATTGTTATTCGGAACGAAGTAACCCGTTATTTACTCTCAGATGGTCGAGTATCTGAGTAGGTGCTAACCGGATGTAATAACGTGGAGAGATTGAGTAAGAAGCAAATGTTTAATTGTAATGATTGAAATATGCTGACGTACTCACAATGATTTGAAAGGATTGGTCTGATTAGGAAGTATATATGTCTAATACGAGTTTAAAGACTACGGCGGAATGGAATACGATACCCTGGCGAAAGTTAGAACGTAGCGTATACAAGCTTCAGAAAAGAATATACCAAGCTTCTCAACGTGGTGATACTAAGGCAGTCCGCAAACTCCAAAAAACCCTGATGAGGTCTTGGTCTGGAAAAGCTCTTGCAGTAAGAAAAGTCACCCAAGATAACCAAGGAAAGAAGGCAGCAGGTATTGACGGTGTAAAATCCCTTAAACCATCAGCCAGACTCACTTTGGTAATGAATATGAAGCTTAACCATAAGGTAAAAGCAACTCGTAGAGTATGGATTCCAAAACCCGGAAACGTTGAAAAACGACCACTAGGAATACCCACAATGCAAGATAGAGCAACTCAATCGCTTGTCAAACTGGCATTAGAACCAGAATGGGAGGCAAAATTTGAGCCCAATAGTTACGGTTTCAGACCCGGACGCAATGCCCATGATGCAAGAGAAGCAATATTTAATAGTATCAGATACTCAAACAAATGGGTATTAGATGCTGATATTTCAAAATGCTTCGATAAAATAAACCACGAAAAACTATTGACCAAAATTAACACATTCCCGACCATGAGGAGGCAAATAAAAGCATGGTTGAAAGCAGGAGTACTAGACAATGGTCATTTCTCAGAAACTACTGAGGGAACGCCACAAGGCGGTGTAATATCTCCACTATTAGCCAATATTGCCTTACATGGGCTAGAAAAGCTAGTAAAGGAGTTTGCAGCCAGCCAGAGAGGAGGAAAGGTGAAGAATCAGAACAGTATATCCCTAATTAGATATGCAGACGATTTTGTGATTCTTGCCCCCAATAAAACTCAAATAATAGTACTCAAAGAAATAGTAAAAACGTGGTTAGCAGAAATGGGACTGGAATTAAACCCTAACAAAACCCGTATAGTTTCGACTTTCAAAAGCTCAGAGATATTCGCCTCGCAAGAAGTAGGATTTAATTTCCTCGGTTTCAATGTGAAACAATACAAAGTGGGAAAGAATGACTCTGGAAAATTATCGAACGGTAAAAAGTTAGGGTATAAAACACTCATCAAGCCTAGTGTAAAATCAGTAAAGAAACACTACGATGACATAGCAAGAATAATCGATAATCACAAAAATGCTGCACAAGAAACACTAATAAGTAAACTTAACCCTGTAATCAGGGGATGGGTTAACTATTACTCAACATCAGTGAGTAAAGAGATATTCTCAAAGCTAAGTCATCTAATATATCAGAAGCTGAAACGCTGGGGAAAACGTCGTCACCCTGACAAGTCTAATGTATGGGTAACCAAGAAATATTGGCATACAGTAGGTGGCGATAACTGGGTATTCGCAGCAACAAAGAACGGAGAAATCACAATGAGGCTATTCAAACACTCACAAAAAGAAATTGTGAGACACGTAAAAGTAAAAGGTGATGCCTCACCGTTCGATGGGAACTTAAAATATTGGAGTTCAAGAAAGGGCGAAAATCCCTTAGTACCTAAAAGAGTAGCAATACTACTTAAAAAGCAAAAAGGGGAAATGCTCTCATTGCGGATTGTACTTTAGAGAAGATGACCTAATCGAGATTGACCATATCATTCCTAAATCGCAAGGTGGAAAGGATGTATACGACAATCTGCAAGCATTACATAGGCATTGTCACGACGTTAAAACTGCCACTGACAACTCTTATAATCAACCTAAGAGCGATACAGAAATAAATGTGATGTGGTAGTGAGAAGTACCCACGACTTGGGTCAAGTCATTGAGGAGCCGTATGAGGTGAAAGTCTCAAGTACGGTTTTGAAGACCAGCAGGATTGGTGACAGTCTTGCTGAGTTTAATAACTCTCCTCAACTATCGTGGGATATTTTGACCAGAGTGAAAAATCTTTACCACCGACTCAAACCCACTGAGAAAAGAATTATCTTTCTGGGACAAAACATCGAACTACATGAATCTTTGGTACGCCTCATTCCCTACTGTGAAGTGCCACTACCCTTGGTCGAGCAGATTGAGGAACATTTACAGTCTTACCTGCAATATTTGTTAGAGTCAGCACAAGAGCAAGAAGTACAGTTCACAGTTTCCTTGGCTGCGGAAGAAAGAGAAACTTTGGCAAGGGCTGCACTAGGCTTGACGCTTGAGGAAATTAGCGACTTCCTCCGCTTAACAGTCAAAGAGCGTTTGAGCCGCAATGGTATCGTCATAGATGCTACTGTCACGCCATTAGTTGTTAAATACAAAACTCGGCTACTTGCACAAATGGGTATTGAGTTGGGCAAGCCAGCAACTATCCCATTCGGTGGGCTTGACTTATTGCGTGAGTGGTTGCAACGGCGGCGGCGATTGTTTACACAAGAAGCGCGATCGCTGCGTCTACCTCAGCCTAAAGGTGTTCTGTTGGCAGGTCCACCAGGAACAGGTAAATCAATAGTTGCCAAAAACATTGCTACTATTCTCAATCTACCGCTACTGCAACTAGACATTGCATCAATGCTGGGTAGTTTAGTAGGTGAGTCTGAGGGCAACGTCCGCCGCGCACTTAAAACAGCACAAGCCATTGCCCCCTGCATTTTATGGATAGACGAAATTGAGAAAGCTTTGTCTGGACAGGGTGATACAAGTGGAGTTTCCCAACGCATTTTGGGCAATATCCTCACATTCATGAGTGAGTGTACTGCTGGGGTTTTTGTTGTGGCTACCTGTAACGATCCATCAGCACTGCCAAGTGAACTCAAGAGAAAGGGCAGGTTTGATGAATTATTCTTCGTTGATTTACCAACTGAGCCTGAGAGAAGCCAAATCCTCTCTATTCATCTCCAAAGATTCGGTATCACGGTTGAAGATGAGTATCTCGAAGCGATCGCCGCTAACACTGTGAAGTTCTCAGGAGCCGAACTCGAAACCCTAGCAGCCGAAGCCGCATTACTAGCTTTTGATGAAGGACGACCGCAGCAGGTTACTTTAGGGGACTTGGAAAATTGTCGAAACTCTATCACTCCATTGGCAGTACAAGATGCGGCGGCTGTTGAAAGAATGCGAGATTGGGCAAAGGCGGCAAGAGCGGCTTCTGTTGTCGTTGAACAAACCACTAAGTCATTGAAGACAGCACGATTCCGTCACTTGAACTAATCAATTTGGGCGATCGCTTTGATCTACTAGAAGCAATCGCCCAATAAGTGAAATTTTGAGATGGCAACAACAAGAAAATATTGTAGCAATGCACAATTCATGGAAATATTTTTCTGAATATTGGG
The DNA here is from genome assembly GCF_025677855.1 of Tolypothrix sp. PCC 7601. Taxonomy (NCBI): domain Bacteria; kingdom Bacillati; phylum Cyanobacteriota; class Cyanophyceae; order Nostocales; family Tolypothrichaceae; genus Tolypothrix; species Tolypothrix sp. PCC 7601. Next base: position 3,104,012 of record NZ_CP064879.1, on the reverse strand, counting down.
GAAATGCTTTGATTGGTGCTTACTTCAGTAATGATGAGAAATTATGGAGAGAAAAACTATGCCAAAGATTAAGTATTTGAATATTTTTGTTGCAACATCAGGAGCAGTAGTAATAGTTATCGGAGGCATGATTGGTGTTAAAGGAGCAATTGCAGGGTCAGGCGCAAAAAGTTGGATTTCCGGCGTATCTCTAATGCTAGGGGGAGTAGGATTGCAAGCAATAGCCTTAGACCGTTTCTTGAAAAATCAAATCGAAGAAGAAATCAACAGAACTTTAAATCAAAGGCTTAAGGCAATACCAAAAACTTGTAGAGGTTGCCGAAATTTTCACGGCATTGAATATGGAGCAGTAAAGCTGGTTTGCGCTATTTATCCGCATGGAGTAGATGAGACTACTTGCCCAGATTACGAGAAATTCAGTATCTAAAACATTCAAAGTCAAATAGACATTTACTTTGTTGTTTCAAGGTTAATTATTACAAATTGCTCAAAATATTAGCCAGAGAGTGTGTCACTACAAAAGGCTTTCACCCACTACAGATAGGCTATAGAGGGCATCCATGACACGACGCAAGTTAAAAAAGATAGATAAATTTGCACAAGCCCTGATTAATCAAAGGGGTTGCTCAATCTCCCCAGGAGAATATGAGTATGTCTCTGTTGGTGCAACATTAATTAGAGAGCATTTAAAAACTTTTTTTGATGGCACTGGTGTACAGCCACCAGAATTGAAAACTGTAAAAAACTGGTTTTATAGTGATTGTCCTGATTGGGCGATCGCGGTGCTAACGCGAGCATTAATTTCCCGAAATCAGGAAACTCCCCAATAATCCAAACTTCTATTGCCCACACAACGACGGGTAATTTAGGATTTAAACAGTTCAACAGTTCGACCTGAAAATGGAGATAATAACCATTAAACAATGCCGCAATTTATTAAAAATTCAATCTAGAGATACCATAAACAAGTATTTGAAAACCTTGAACTTATTTGGCAACAAGTACCTTAACTGGGAGCAGTTCCGACAAGTATTAGAACTTCAAATCTACCTGGGACTGAAACATGGGAGAAATAGCATATCGTGCTTTCGTCAAATGACTCGTCAAGAACTAGACCAGACATTTCAAATATATGGAGTTCAGGTAGATGCCAGATTAGCAGCAATACAAAAAATACATAGAGACTCAGTACCTCAAAAACCAGTTTGTGTAGTAAGTCTTTTAAAAGAGTGAACTGCTGATTTAATTCTCATTACAGCTTCCTACAGATTCATTACAAGCCTTTAAAGGGTTTTTGTCCTTGATAACAAAATACATTCATCTTGCTGAATTTACCAAAAATAAGCTTGTAGAATTCCCCAAAAAACTATAGATAGGAGTAATACCGCAACACTACAAAATCTAAACCTTTACCCAGTAGGGGTTAAACAGATTGTTAGGAAGCTGATTGTACATAAATCCATTATTAAATCCCCAATTTAAGTACAAATTTTTTTCAATTTGGTACAGGTGTAGTATTCAGTAAATAAATACAAGTGTCCATATATACGGAGATATCATGATGTTTAAAAGAATAGGAAACCAGGGTGTAAGGGTGTATGGGTATAGGGGTGTATGGGAAAGAATTAACCTGAGAATTAAGATACAAATTACTCAAAAACTCTGTTGATTTCTCCCTAAACCCTCACACCCCCACACCCGCAATAGATTCTGAGTAATAACAGGAAAAACAATGTGTATAGGAGAGAGAAATATACAAAAACATCTCTTGATGGTGCAACTGAAACAATAGAAACAGAAGAAAAAAATTCATCAGGGTTGTTAGAATTTTGTGCAGCCATTATCGCAATTACTCTCTCAATATTGACAGCCACTTTAATTTTGCAAAGTGTTAATCATGCCAGTAGTACTAGAGGATTGGATAAGCCAATCAACCAATCTGAGAAATATTTGTCAGAAGATCCGATCAGCCACAATTAGCGATCGCACATGGTATGAGTGGGAGCGATTAGCAGGAGCTTGTTACGCGCAAGGCAAGAAAATCTGCACTCGTCAGTACACACAAGAGCAGACAAAGATGCTGTTATGTTTGGCATGGTTGAGAAGGCATCACCCACGCTGCAAAGTGACTTATCGGAGCTTGAGAGATTATTTCCAGGCTAATGAATACAAATTAGAGGAGGTATTTGACAAGTATTGCGAACAGGTCAACTCTGGTGAAACTTTTGTAGCCAATGAAGTTACACAACAACCTAAAAAAATAGCTTTAAGTGAGGTGAAAAATTGTTGTAACCGGATTATTAACCGGGAGATTTCCAGGAATTGCTGGGCAAGTTGGAAGCAGTATTTAGGAATTGCAAAGTATGAAAAGTTTATAGATGAAGGGAAAGGCACATTGCTAACATACATGGCTTGTTGGCGACACGATCATCCCACTCAACGATTTCCCTCAGTAAATCAATTGCTAGTAATGATGAGAAATTGGTCACGCAGAGCAATGAGTATAGAAACAGCATCAAGCGCTCTGATGTTGCATCAATGGCAAATGCAGGGATGCAAGGGGAGAGATTTACACAAATACTTGGCTGCATGTGGCTACAAAGTCTCACCTCGCACATTGTACAAGTGGGGAGATTTTAGTAAACGAAGGCATTATTCGGTTTCTGAGTTAGCAAAGTGGAAAGAAAAAGCTTCAAAAAGGTTAGGAGTGGCATGATTCGATTACTAGATGTATTCAACAATGTTTTAGCTTTCACAATTAATTTTGTGTTGTGCGGAGAATACTGTAATTATTGCTAAGGAATATAAATTATGGCACGTAGAGGCTCGGAATTAATAGTACCAACAGAAGAGACATCAGTACAGACTTCATCGAAGGCAATTACTAGAAGTAAAAAAACCGAAATTACTACTCATAATCAACAAGCTTCAGCACAGGCTATTGAGGAGTTAGAGATTGCCTATGACTTTGATTTAAGAATAGCAATCATTCAAAAGTTAGTACAAAATAAACAGGTCATTCTTCAGTTGAAGGATAAAGAACGTCAAATTGCAGAAGCACTAGAACTAGCTAGATTGGAAGCTATTGAAATAGCGCGTGAAGAGGGAAAACAACAAGCCAGAGGTAAGATAGCCCAAAAAAAGGCTCAACAAAAAGCTGCAACACAACAGCACTTTATTGATGTGGAATTACCACAACTTATTGATAGCTGTGATTATCTGCCTTATGAAACCATGAAACAAACTATTAATGAGTTTGCATCTCGTTTAGGTGTGGAATTGGAGTGGAGGGATTTATCCGATGGACAATTCGAGTGCATCCCCAGTATCGGCTGAAGTTCTTGAGTTTATCGATACGGTAAATCAGGGTAAAGGATTTGCCCAGATCACCGAAATCATCAGTGCAGAAGTACAGCGCCAAATCGAAAACCAATTGTTAGAGTTCCAAAGTGCGATTGCCCAATCAAATTTGGCAGCAATTGAGGTGATGTCGCAGGAGTTGGAGAAGATCAAGCTGGAATCAGCAACACTCAGCGGGGTGATGGAGAGATTAACAGCCGCCGTCGCCCCAGATCTACCACCAACTGCTGATGAAGTCGTTAGCTTCCAACAGGCAATTAACAACTTAGAAAGGTATGGCAACATCATTCCCTCGCAAGCTGATATTTTAGCTGCTCAATTAAGAGTTAAAAACGGTCGTGCATGGTCATTAGTTTGGCAGTCATTAGCAAAGATGTTGATTAAAAAATTGGAGAAAAGGTTTTGCAAACAGCCCACTTACACCGAGCATATTGGTGCTACGAAAACAATTTAGGAATAGCCAAAATTCATTATCCTGCTTTGGGGATATTTGCCATATTATTTGAGAATGGCATTCCTAAAATCAATGTCAATTTTCTAGATAAAAAGGAATTCTCTTATTATTGGCAACAATACAAAAAACTAGGAATAACTTTACATTTGGGGATGAGAGTCGGCATAGATACTGAATTAGTCAGGGTCAGGCAAAAGGATAATCTTGTTACTTTTCCTGATATTAATCTGGAAATTAAGTTAGAAGAAAATTGTCGTTATTTTCGCCCACTAAATGGAGAATGGACGGAGTTTCAAGACGATGTATTTGTAGAGTATCAACCTTGCGATTCATTAATTAATGTAAGTTAGTCATGCCAAAAGCAAAACCCCCAGAATCACATAAAAATGGCGCATTGAGTCTGTCTGACTTAAGTGGTGATGTTAGCAAGGCAATTGTCTTCAGTGATTCTCATTTTGGTTTGGAATCAGCTGTGTGGGATAATGCTCAACGCATTGCTGATATGTTGCCTGTTGACATTAAAGTCTTTGGTGATTTGACCGAAGAAGATGTAGCTTCGGCAGTAGAAAAAGCTAAAGGAGCAGAGTTCCAAGCGAAAAACTGGACTGAATATTCAACAGCTATTAGTCGCTACCTCAAAGCTTTGTATAAGGTCAGAGAAAAGCAAGCAGAAGTTAGTGAAAATGTGGCTGAGGCGAGAGTACAACAAGCCGAATTAGAAAAGTCTTTGGGGACATCTTTAGCTAATTTAGAATCAAAATTTAGACAGATTGTGGGTGGTTCTCGTTCCGCGATCGCTAGTGTACAGGATGATTTAGAAATCAGTTTGGGACGAATTGCCTCACAGTACTCAGAAGGAAAAGCGAAAAAACAAGAGAAACTGAATACTGAAACTACTAAGAAACAACCAACTCCTTACGAAGAACAAACAGCTTCTTTAGTTGATAGATTCCGCCAATTGAGAGAAGCCAGATATGAAGGTGCATCCTTTGGGATTACACAACGAATTAAAAAGGCGGAGTAATGTCACAAATTTGTCGGCTTTTAACGAGTATATGTGGTTTTTTGGTGGCATCAGCCCTCGCACAATTAATTAGTTTATTACCCTGGTCATTTTTAGTTATAGGAGTAGCAGCAGTCATCACCTATTCCAAGGGGAAAACTGATAACTCCATGCTTTTACAAGTTATTGCTATTGGATTAGCTTTTGGGTGGATGAAATGTTACTTTGCTGGTTAAAAATTGCCACTAGTGGTTTGACTGCTTTAGTGCTAACTTTATCGGCTAACCCGAAAAACCTCAAGTTGTTCCCACCCGCAAATATTGCGGCGATCGCTTTGGCTAGTTATGCGGGTATCGAACTGAGAAAGCTAGAGAAATATTACCAAGATAAAGAGCGATGTGAGGATATGTTGGCTGCTCTTAAAGATACTCAAGCAGAAGAACAACTGCAATTTCTCTCGTCCGCAGCCCACAGAAAGCGTGAAAATGAGGATGCAGATAAGCGTACCCAAAGACAATTAAACCTGTTGCAAAAAACAGCACCACTGTTTAGTGAAGTTCTCAATCTCACCGGACAGAATGGTGCCGTAGAACGCATGGCTTTGGGGATGATCCAGAATGGAGAACCATTGGGTAATGTTCTGTTGGCAGCTTCCGAAGCCGAAATGCAATTGGAACAAGCTAAACTGCAAGCCCAAATTCATCAACGACAGTTAGAATTACAAGTCAAGCAAGTACAACAGCTTAAAAGCGCTGAAGTAACTCCTGTTAGTGCTACCTCAACCTCAGCACCACAAATAGCAAACTCGTCAAAGATTGATGGTTTAAAAAAAGCTGCAACAGTTGTTGGGCTGACAACTCAATGTTTGGGGGTAGACATTGCCCCCAGCTACGAAAGGTTAATTTTCTCTATTAGAACTGAGGATTTTCAATTAATTCCCAAATTTAAAGCTGCATCTAAACTAGCTTTGGGTATCACTGATAAAGAAGATTTACCCTTCTATATTTATGCTCCTGAACAAATAGCAGTAGAAGTGGCTTTAAAACCAGAAGACCGCACCTACTATAACTTCCCCCTTAAGCATTGGAATCAAGGATCGCGCCTGATTATTTTGGGTCTATCTCTTGATGGCGAAGTGATAATTGATTTAGCTAGTGAAGACACACCCCAATTGTTAGTGGTCGGTACAACTGGCTCTGGGAAGTCTAACTTCTTTCGCGCTGCTGCTTACTGTCTGCTCATGCAAGGTGCACGAGTTGATGTCTGTGGTGGTAAAGTCAGCGATTACGAAGATTTTGCTGACCGTTTCCCTCAGATCACGATGAACGATATGGGAAAAACTTTTGAGTTTGTTGGTGAGTATTTTCAAGAATGCGTCAGCAGAAACTCTATGACTAAGGCTGAACTAGACCAACAACAGCCCTGGGTATTGTTCATTGATGAGTATAAAGGTACTGTTCCCCTCGATGATCCGCGACGCAAAACTTACGATCAGCAGTTGTGTGAAGTTGGTCGCCGGGGGAGAGGGCTAAAGATTCATGTTGTTATCGGTTTACAACGTGCAGCCAAGAGAGGAAAGGAAGATCCCCAAGGTTTACCCCCAGATTTACGCGATAACTTACCTTGTCGCATTGCGTTTCGTTGTGTTGATGCTACTAGTGGTCGGATGATTTTAATGCGCCGAGAGGAGGCGGTTACTTCATTGCAAGGTCGCGGTGACGGTATTGTGCAATCTGGTTTGCTAGATAAAAGATTTCAGGCTTATCGATTCGAGACTATTCCAGCTTAATTTTTACTTTTACACCTCTAATTGTATGCTGCCTTCCAAGTTTGCTGAAGCTGCTGGCTTTCCTGCCTACTGGCACGAAAGTGACTTACAAAAATATATTAGCGATCGCTTGAAAGAGCGCGGATTCCAAACTCATCTGGAAGTCCAAGCCAATGGAGGACGAGCCGATATAGTCACGAATTGGCAAGGTGGAGCAATCATCGAGTGTAAAAAATATCTCGATCGCAATACTGTTTATCAAGCTGTTGGGCAACTCAACCTTTACGGCTTGAACAATACACACAAACTGATTGTCATGGGATTTGTCACACCTGATGCGCGTGAGCAATCATCAGCGCTCAAGACTGCCTTAATGGTTGAGCAAAATCCCCGTATACAAGTTGTGTTTGTTAACCTTGAGTCAGAGTGGCTTCCTGGTGGTAAAGTGCGAATTGGGTTTGGGAATCTCAAGTTTTGGAATTTTCGGCTGACTCAACTACCTAACTTTCAAGATTGGCGTTGGTGGTTGAATGTGGCTCAAGCTCATCCTCTGATTTTGATTTTGGCAGGCTCTTTGTTTTTGGGGGTATTGCCAGAGATCTCAAAACTCACTTCTGCTACTTCCAGTCATACGAGCAATTCTGTTAAATGGATGCAGAATGCAGAATTTATTAGGCGTTAACCAATCGTGTGGGAAGTCCCTATATTTAACGAAGTGAAATAGGTTCTGCGATAGCATCATGTAGGGGGAGCATATCAACTTTGTTAGAACAAAAGAACTAACAGTACCTACAGCCTATGACCGCCAGAAAAAAATGTGTCCCACTCAGACAACCTGCTCGAAATTCGGCAGGCGATCGCACAGCCTAACTGAACAGGGAGAAGAATTAGATGATAGCGTTAGCATAAACAGTTATTTAGACAGGTATATTTAATGCTATACCGATGAACAAATTCCCCAATTCCTTTGGTTCTAATTTATGCAACCCACCTCCATAAACCCGACCCCCAGAAATTAGAGCCTCTTGAGAAATATCATTAAGACTCAACCATAAATCTTGTTTTAGTGAAGGTTGACTGGTCAGCGCATCAGCCAAAATGGTCTTGGGATATAGCATCAAGTAAACATTTGCCGCGATCGCATTAGAATTATTCAAGATAAAACGAAAAGCTTTTCCCCGACTGCTATTAGTACGTCCCATATAGGTGCAAAGATAGGGAGCAGGAGAACGATTTTCCTGGGAGTACCAAGGATTACGATGCTTGCAGAGGTAGTGGGAACTCATACCAGTTTCTATCCCCATCTGGAGATATTTCCACAATGTAGGGTAGCTGTTTTCTATTTCAGATACAGGTAAATTACAATCCAGTAAAAATAATTGCTGCTCTAAAATAGGATTACCGAGAGCATCGGCACTGATTTCATCTAATAGTAAATATCGGGGACTGGGTAGAATCGGCTTTAGGAAATAAGCAGGAATTTGGTGAGCAATCGCTTGCTCTTTAGTAAGTATAAAGAAATTATTCGCTCCCGTTGCCAGTCCGCGTTTTATAGTGAATAAATCTTTTAATTGATATCGTTGTAAATTAAAGTTTATCGCTTCAATTGTCGAGCCAATCGTCGTCCACTTCACAGTATTGTGTAATATTTCTGATGAAATATACTTTCTCTCATTAGGTGTAGTAAGACTACCACCGTAGGAAAACTCGACTGTATGATTTTTTGATGGCAAGGTTTTCTGAAACCAAACAATCGCACTTGATACTAATGCGTCATCGAACTGTACATCATTGGCACAAAACCGATGGACGCGCAATAGTGTGACTTTATTCAGTAAATAATCCTTTATTTGCTGCCCATAATTTACATCCATAAACCCACTGGGTATTAACCAGCCAGCGATGCCATCTTTTGCCATCCAAGCATCTGCAATACATAAAAAATGGCAATACAAACTAGCCAACTGGCTGAGTTTCACCCCAGCTATATTTTGACTTTGATTTTGTAATCTCAATTTATCGCTGCGAGTTAAATGATGGTGACGAACATAGGGGGGATTGCAAATTATCAAGTTTGCTTTTTTATCTTGATTTTCAGGTGGTATCGCTTTTGTAAAGTCGTTAATATTAAGTTGTAATGGTGTATTCTTCCATAATGAAATCGCCTCATTCCCGTAGTGCGAATCAATTTCATAACCTACGGCTGTTCCGATTTGTGATTGAGGAAATAGTTGCAGCAGTGCGGAATAAAAGGAGCCTGTACCAAATGCAGGATCAAGAAACCTGATGTTTTGATTTTGTGGCAATAAACTCTTCGCATATTCCACAATTGCGCTTGCTAATTCTATCGGCGTTGCAAATTGACCAAGCTTGTTGCGTTCAATTTGAGTTTTAGCAGCATCAAGTTGAGTCTGTCGCTTTACTCTCGTTTCTTCCGTTAATTGAGTAATATTCATATTCCAAATAATGCTAAATCATCAACGCGATGTTCCCATGCCCAATCAATTCCTTCTGCGGCTTCATATCCTAAATATCCGCTGTCAAAATAGCCGCAGAGAAACAAAATAAAATTGACCTCATTCCCATAGCTGCTCTTTAATTGTGCGATTTTAACTGCCTCTTCTTTCCGCCGCTTGTTGGGGTTAGTAAAATCTCCAGCAGATTTTGCTTCTATCAATAAAGGTAAATCTCCAGGCGATGATTGTAGGGGCATAATGACAGCATCTACGGGAATATTAACTTTTTTGCTACCAGATTGTAAGTTTACTGAGATATTGAGGCGAAATGCAAAATTTCCTGGCTGTATTGTATTGAATCTTAACTCGGTTCCTCTTGCTACATATTTGTAACCGCGTGCTTCCAACCACTCACGAATTACAGCCAGTTGTCTTTGCTCCTGAGCATTGCGGATAATTGGGTCAGCCACCGCACCACACAAACGGTCTGCAACAATTGTCGCTGCTCTATGGATTTGTGCTTCTGTTGGGTCAATTCCAGTATCGAGCCAAGGGAAAATATCTTTATCGATTAGTTGTGCGAACACTTGGCTAATTTTCTCCAGTTCCTCATCGATGAGCGCACTTTCCATTTTGGGTGGAATTCGTTGTTTCTCCTCCATGTTTTTGACCAAGTTGGGTAAAACATCTGCCAATCCAATAAGGCGATCGCGTGCGATGGGTGGTGCTGTCGCCATGCGGAGAATCGGCAACACTGATGGATGTTGGTGCAATATGACAGGTGCGATGTTAGTCAAATTAGCTGTCCAAACCAGCGCTGATTCGACTTGTTGTGCGGTAATAACGCGAGTGTTACGGTATGCGCTGGGGGCAAACTGCATAAACCAGTTGTTGTACAAGTCTACCGACTGGGCTATATCCTGCTTCCATAAATGGGGTTTGTCGGCGTTAACTGGCACTTAATACTTCCTCAGTTACTGGTTAATATTTGGATTTGTCTGACTAGGAGCATGTTTTTGGAGCTTCTGTGGGAGCACGAACCCACAATAATTCCAGCATCACATTGTGGAAGAAGCAACGATTGGCTGTACTCTGACCGGGAATAGTTATTAGATATACATTCCACCAAACCAAATGCTACCAGTTCCTCGGCTGTCGGGGCAATGATTTCGGTACAAATAAACGGATGGTCGAATTCAAAAACCATAGTTTAAATAAACTGTCAAATACGAGCGATCACCTCCATCAAACCTTATAGCAATAAATTAGGTTCATGGAAATAAATGTAAGGTAGTTTAAGTAACCCGCAAAATGAACTTACCCTACGAAATAGGACATCCCCGAAGAATTACAATCTGAGAGAAATTTCTCACTCACTTATTATCGTTTAAGCCAACTGGTCATTTTTTGAACAAGATCATGTCCTTTGCAGAGTATCCACTTCCTCAAGCTAGGGTTAAGTTTTCTTGTTTGTGGGGTAATATCTGGAACAGTTTTAATGGTATTGATTGGTGTAGGCTTTCCGTAATAGCTTGCTTTGGCAGCTTTATCCTTCAAGCGATTATTATTGACCTGTTCGTCATCCCAAGTTGAAGCCTCGATCGCTTGTCCACGTCGGATAAAGTAGTGGGAACGGCAGGATAAACTCCAGTTACCGATCGACGGATGTAATGAGACTGTTTCTCCATCAAATATCAATGACCAGTCAATTGGCGTAAAGGGTGTGACCACCTCTTCACCGCAACCGCAGCAACAACGGTGGACAGCTATGGCGTATTCTATAGAAATGTAAAGCACGCCCGACTCCAAACATTCTGGAATATGCTCGACGAAACGGTGTTCGAGATAAGTATGGCGCATCATGAGCCTCCAGTATTAGTTAGAGAGTTGCCATCAGTCGTATACAGGCAGTGATGCTCCCGATCCAAATCACGGTAAAAACCCCGAAGTTTTTTCCACTTGATGACAGCCATTGATGCGTTTAGGGCATTCAAGTCAGCAACCTGAATATTGGAGGTGTATATGTCATCCTCGCTACCGTCAGAAAAGTTGACTTTACCCTGGTAAATATGCTCACGATTGTCTGGAGTGCTTGTTGTCACCCGTAAGAGACCACCTAGCGAGTCATCGACTAATTCCAGTCCCATGCCAAGATCAATGAAAGATATGCCCAGAGCCTCCAGTTTTTGAAAGATCGCCCGCTTCGCCGCCCCACTATCTATGCAAATAAACACGAAGCTAAGACCTTCTAACAAGTGAAGGTTGTCAGCACCGAGCGCTACGGCATGAGGGATGATCCTTCGGTGCATCTTAGAATAGATGCCCGCCATATAATCGACCTTCTGGGGTGCTTCCCGCAAATCGTCTATCGAGGGTGCTCCAGGTGATCGAAAAGCATTATGCTGAAGGAAGAGGTCAGGATCGAAAAGGTGAATTTCCCTTACAGGAGTCTTGGCGGCCAAATCTAGCACATACGATCCAGTGCCGCCCAGCCCGATAATCCCTACTGTTTCGGTAGCAAGACGCTGGGTAAGGGCACCAATACCTACCCGATCAGACGCTGTCTCAATGTAGTTGAAGATGCTGTCCTCCCCTTCGTCAGGTACACGGAAGGTTCGTGGGCTTATACCTGGTTGCAAGACTGCCGCCGCTCCAGAGATGATAACAGCATAGGTTGACATTTTGTGGTAATAGTCTGTATAGCCACCAGCTGGCTTACTTGAGAAGGAGTGCTTTGCTATCACTCCGTGTCCGATATCCCTATCACCACTTTGATGTGCGATCTGGTGGATCGCTGTACCATCGGCATTACAGGGAAACTCACCATCAAAGAAGACTACATGGTCTCCAGCATATTGAGTAACATCTCCAGCCATGTTTAAGGTCGAAATAAGCGTTCCGGTTCGCACCTGCCGTTGGGCGTTAACGTAAGGAATCTCTCGCAGAAGAAGGAGACCGCCCTGGATTTGGATACAATAGCCCTCATCGCGCAGGCGCTTCAGGTCTGGACTATGATTTATCAGTTTGTGTGACATTAAAGATGCTTCCTTTTTTGATTTTGATGACATTGCCAGCACTCAGTACGCCATCGGGAGGCACAGAAGCAGCTTTGCGATAGGTGACAGAAAAAACAGCGTTTGGATTATGTGTACCAGGGAAGGCTAGTTCAACGATTTGTTCAAACGTTACGCTAGGTCCAAACACTAATTTTGGTCTGGCATTGACGATAATTTCGATCTTGCTTGTCGGAAGAGGTGCAGTGATAAAGCACTCGATGCCTGGGGCAGTTAGGTCAATCATCTCCTCTGGGTCAATCAGCTTGTCTGTCCCACCGCGAATTTCAAGGAATACTGCCTGCTCATTGCCGACGTTGGCAAGTTCATAGAGATCGGAACCTCTGATCGCAGGCTTGCCCCAAGTGATTTGGCGATCGTTGAGGGTCAACTTAAAATTACGGTCGGTGCGGAAGACCACAAATTTCTCAACGCCGCGTCCGCGCAGATCAAATGATTCGTCGAGGCGGATATCCTCGAAGTCACCCGAAGGCAAAATAGCGAACAAGCTGTAGTCGCCCTGTCGTTCAAGTCCACCCGCAACAAGAATTTGGCGACCTAGAGGAACAGGATCGGCTATCTCAATAGTTCGGAAGTTCAAATTATCTAACGCAAATTGGATCGAGTATGTACGGGACTCGCCCCGATCTCCACAAGAATCCGCTGAATTATTTTTCATGAAATTTTATCTCCTAAATCTTGATTACGTAGAAAGAAACAACTTTTAGATACCCTAACAGAGGAAAAATTGCATGTCAACTGCAAAAACACAAATTAATGTCAATATTAGAAACACGTCAATCACATTGACATAACACCCTTTTTTTCCGATACTGGATGTTATGAAAACTAATGAAACGCTCTTATATCAAAAACTTGGTCAGCATCTACGGCAAAAGCGAGAGGCAGCTAAATTAACCCAAGCGCATGTGGCAGAAGGGGTTGGGGTCTTGCGTACCTCAATTACCAATATTGAAGCAGGTCGTCAGAAAGCCCCCCTGCACTTAATCTACGAGCTTTGTGCTGTTTTACAGGTTGACATCAAGGATGTTTTGCCTCCCCTGAGTGAACTAGCAGAGACTCAAAACTCGACCATTGAGATCGGTGGTCGCCTAAAAAATGTTCCTCCAAGAAGTGCCGAATTGATTGATGAATTACTTAATAACGCAACTTAATTAACACAATGTCTGTCAAAGCCAAGAAACTTGCCCAATCTCTTATAGAAAGCTACAAGCTTGCAATTCCTGTTGATTTAAATTTGATTGCCGAACAGGAGGGCATTTTTATACGAAAGGAGGCTCTTGAAGACAATGTGTCGGGTATGCTGGTAATTAAGGATGAACAATCGGTGATAGTTGTTAATGTCAAGCATCACCCGAATCGGCAGAGATTTACTATTGCTCACGAATTAGGGCATTATTTTTTGCATAGAAAACTTGCAAGTATATTTTTTGATGAGTCATTATTGTTTTTTCGGGATGAGAAGTCTGCCCAAGGAACAAAATTTCAAGAGATAGAGGCAAATACTTTTGCAGCAGAACTCTTAATGCCTGAGAAAGTTCTGCGGGAAAGACTCTCCCAAGAACCGCTAGACGCACTAGATGATGTTGAGCAGTCTGCTCTTGGAGAACTTGCAGATGAACTTCAAGTTAGTTGTCAAGCACTGACTATACGACTAACACGATTAGGTTTAATCACTGGTTGAGACAAAACCAGTTTAATTGGCTCAAACTTTGGCTCTCTCGTTGAATATTCTATTAATTCATCTTGCTACTCACGGTTTACTGGATGATTTTAAAGGTTTAGGTGTCCCCAGTGCTGTGGCTCTCTCCCCTGATGATAAAGATAACGGCTTGCTAACTGCAAATGAAATTTTAGATTTAAAAACTAACGCCGAATTAGTTGTTTTAAGTGCTTGCGATACTGGGCAAGGTACAGTTACAGGTGATGGTGTCATTAGGTTATCTCGCGCTTTAATTTCTGCCGGTGCGCTGAGTGTGATTGTCACATTATGGTCAATTCCCGATAGTCCTTCCGCATTATTAATGGGGGAATTTTACCGCCAGTTTCAGAAAAATCCTGATAAAGCACAAGCACTGCGGCAAGCAATTTTGGTAACGATGAAACAGCATCCTCATCCTAGCGCATGGGCTGCATTTACTTTGATTGGCGAAGCTGAGTGAGAACTCAGGTTATTTGGTGTCGCTAGCTAACGACATTACTGCGATCGCTTTATCCTGATACTGTTTGTCAATCTTTATACCATAAGTGCTTAAAACACTGTAGCGATCGCACTGTAAAAAATCAAGCCAATAAAAACACTTCAAAAATTATTTGATTTTCAAGCATTCGTATCAGCTAACGCTTGTGGAAAATTTGCCTGAAGCGTTTAAAAGAATAATTTTGTAATGTATGTGAAGATATTTTACCAAAATGCTTATCCAAAGAATTCTTGATAAATTGCGCTTCAACTAAATCGTCAATGCTGGTTCGGTGTAAAACGGGTGTAAAGATTGTGTGCAAGCTCGAAAGCATTAGAAAATCAAGGTTGTTGTCACCTTCCCAAGGTAAACTCAAGTTGGTAGTGCGTTAGCGTTGGCGGAGCCAACGCACCAGAAGCTTTGCCGTTCGCGGTAGCGTGTCTGAAAGAGAAAGCATCGCTTAATTAGCCCATATCATAATTTGTAGATGTAGTCAAATTATGCCCTACATCCTCAGATAACTCCTTTTCTCTAAGCATTAATGCTTAATCTTTCTCTGATTTTGATTATTGGGGATATAAGTTCTAAAGTTGAGAGCAGACAAAAATATTATCTTTCGCGATCGCCTGTAAAATGCCAAAAGCTAGATAATGATTATATATCTGTTATTGAGATTAGCTATAACTGAATACTGTAAAGAGTTAGAGAGTATTCGCCTCTTTAATCGCACCGCAGAGGTCAGGGATTCGAGTTCCCTATTCTCCACTAATTTCAAATCTATAAGCTGCAAATCTTTCAAGGCTTCGCACTGCGAGTAATCAGCTACCTCATTGCCATTAAATTATAGCTGAAAATGTGGCAAATCTGGATAAACCTAGATAATTAACAGTGTTTAGCTTACCCCTTCAAATAACTGGGATTCCATTGTAACCAGTAAGTTTCTAAGGATCTGGCGATTACATCTGCTAATTTACCAAATAAGGCGTATAGCAAAATGCTTAATACCACGACATCTGTTTGCATAAATTCTCTGGCGTTCATTGCCATATAACCAATCCCAGAATCAGCAGCGATGGTTTCAGCAACAATCAGTGTCAACCACATAATACCTAAAGAAAAACGCACACCTACCAAAATAGAAGATAATGCGCCGGGGAGAATAATTCGCCAAAATAAGCCCCAGGTATTTAAACCATAAACTTTTCCCATTTCAATTAATCCAGAATCTACACTCCGGATACCATGAAATGTATTTAAATAAATTGGGAACATTACACCTAAAGATACAAGAAATAATCTAGCTTCATCCCCAA
This sequence comes from Tolypothrix sp. PCC 7601, assembly GCF_025677855.1. NCBI lineage: Bacteria > Bacillati > Cyanobacteriota > Cyanophyceae > Nostocales > Tolypothrichaceae > Tolypothrix > Tolypothrix sp. PCC 7601. The sequence goes on along the minus strand of NZ_CP064879.1, from coordinate 3,088,404 downwards.
TTCCAAACCATAAAATTACTAGGGGGATTAATGCGAGGTTGGGAATATTACGTAACATTTGAATAGAAGTATCTAACAATTTCTCAGCAATTGGAGAAATCCCATTTACTAAACCTAAAATAAAGCCAATACTGCCACCTACCAAAAAGCCAGAAATTGCTCTAGCAGCACTAATACCAATATTTCTAAATAGTTCACCAGTTTGGGCTAAATGAATAGCAGCGCCCAGTACACTTAAAGGCGCAGGTAAAATTCTTGTAGGAATTATGCCTAGAGATGATAATAATTGCCAGACAACAATAATGGATATGGGTACTAACCAAGGGATGAAAGATTGAATTTGGCGATTTTTGAGAAATTGATATTTTGATTTTTGCTTTTTCATTGTTTGCTTTGATGGAAAGCTATTAGGAGAAGATGAGATAGTTTTCATGATGTACTATTGCTTGATAGCAGCCTATGTGGACACAGTTAGAAAAGGAACTGATGACAAATAACAAATTACAAGCTTGATTAATTTTTCCAAGCAGCTATGACAGTAATAGGAAGTTCTTCTGTAAATCTTCCAGAAGGCTCTACTTTTAGCAGAGATTCTCTAAGGTCAGCTTCAAATTTTTTTCTATTTTCCGCATTACCAAAGAAAGAAGGTAAACAAAAAGCTGTGGAATATAGATAGCCAATGTATGAGTCAATTGTCCAAGATTTCTCATATTTAACTTCATAGTTAGCTTGGCGACTAAATGATGATTTCTCGATAATTTCTTCGTGGGGAATTGCTAAAGGTTGCCATTCTCCTTGACCACCTTGACCTGTGCGGCGTTTTTCACCTAACCAACGCTGTACAATCGAAATGGCAGTTTGTTTCCACGGATGTTCGCTATTCCAGGGGTCTTCATAAGTTTTGATAATCGCCAGACCACCATTATTAGAAAGTAAATTGTAGATATGGTCTATAACTAATTCTCGCTGCATCCAGTGAAAAGCTCTACCAATTGTCACTAGTTGGAATTTACCAACAGCAAGAGAAATATTTTCTGCTCTATCTTTTACCCAACTTATGTTTGTTGCACCCACTTCTGCTGCTTGGCGTTGCGCTTCTAAAAGCATATCCGCATCTGGATCTAAACCGATAACTTCTTTGAATTGATCGCGTAAAGGAATAGCAATTAAGCCTGCACCACAGCCTAAATCTAATAATCTTCCTTGCCCATCTAATTGAAACTTATCGGTGAGTAAATCGAATAACACAGGTGGATACTGGGGTCGATAACGAGCATAGTACCAAGCTGCACCTTCAAATAAAGTTGGGTCATAAGCAGGAATTGTTGTCATATATTTAATGTCAAAATTTAAATTTAAAAATATGCTTTTTAGGTGAGTGATTAACTGCAACAAGTTTAAAAATGATATTGATTCAATCAAAACTATTGCAGTTATCCACTCACAATCTCAATACCTAAAACGGACGGCTTCCAGCTAAACTTACACGCTTTAATATCCGTCTTTCGCTGGGGTCAAATGGTGTTCTGTGGTGCAAAGTAGCTTGATTATCCCAGTAAACAATATCGCCTACAGACCATTTATGTTGATAATAAAACTGTGGCTGATTGAGATGTTGACGTAATTGAGCAATTAATTCTGCTCCCTCTTGTGGTTCTAAACCAACAACCTCTACTTCTGTGGCGTAATCGAGGTATAGAATTTTTTTGCCACTTTCTGGATGTGTGCGTACTAGAGGATGGGGATAAACAGGGCTAATTAATGGAATACTCTGATCCAAGCGATAGTTGGAACGAGGTGCATTGCGATCGCGCAAAAATGGATTGTAAGTAATCAGCTGTAAGTCTGCTATCCGCTTCTTAGTAAACTCATCTAACGTCTCATAGGCCAAATTTAAATTCAACCATGAAGTCTCGCCACCTTGGGAAGGAACTTCTAACGCATAGAGTAGAGAACCGCTAGAGGGATAGGGAGTCCAATGGTGATCGCAATGAAAAGCTAATTCACCCGTACCTGTATAACCACCATCGACATTAGAAACAGGAATAATTACTGGTGTAGCGCCTGTTTCCGAAGCCAACACAGGGATATTCTGCGGTGGTATAAATAGAGAGCCAAAGTAGAATGCAAAATTTAAAAACTGCTCATCACTCAGCTGTTGATTTTTGAAGATGAGAATATGGCGATCGCGCAATGCTTGCTTTAGTTGCAAAATAATTTCTGGCGCAATAGCTTGACTCGTATCTAATCCTGTAACTACAGCACCTAAAGGCGCATCTAAAGGCGAAATTTTAACTTCTGTTAACGTTAGCGTCGGCATAGTATTCTTGAATTTTGAAAATAGGTAATGGGTAATAGGTAATGGGTAATTGGTAATGGGTAATCAGAATTTCTCACCTTGTCCCCCTCATCTCCCCAGTCCCCTCATCTCCCAATACTTGTCGGTTAAGGGGAAAAGGGGAAGGGGAAAAGGGGCAAGAAAAAACCTTTAACCCTTACCCTTTCGCCTTTTCCCCAAACCAAATTAAGAGTTTAAAATCCTTAACCGAGCAGTATTGCCTCATCTCCCTACTGTTTTGCTAAAACATCTTGAGGCGTAATTTTGGCATACTCTTCAGGTGTTAAAAATCCCTCTTTGACATCTACTTTTTTAGGTATTAATCCCAGCGCGTACCATTTGTCAGCCACTTCTTGTTGCTTAGTAATGATTTTCTCCGTGATTGGTACTAACGAGAAATCATATTTACTATGCATTGCTTCTAATGTTGGTACATCCAGTTGTGTCACCGGTGCAAGTAATTCGGCAATTTCTTTTTGATTTTGTTTAGACCAAATTTGAGCTTTTTGTAGTTCATCCAAAAAGGCTTTGATTACTTCTGGATTTTCTTGATAAAATTTGCGGGTTGTGGAGTAGAAATTGTTAGTGTCTCGCAAACCGTTACCGCCATCTATGAGCACACGACCGACTTTGTTTTGCACGTTTCTCGTAACAAATGGTTCCCAAATAAACCAAGCATCTATCTTACCTTGATTAAATGCCACATTAGCATCTGGAGGTGGCAGAAAAACAGACTGGACATCAGATAGTTTTAGTCCTTCTTTTTCTAAAGCTCTAACTAACAAGTAATGACCAATAGATGCTTTCTGGAAACCTACTTTTTTCCCTTTTAGATCTTTAACACTTTTAATGTTAGATTTGCTAGGAACTAAAAGTGAAATTGCTTGACCATCAGAGGAATTGGCAGCTAAATAAACTAAAGGTGTTCCTGCAGCTTGGGCAAAAACTGGTGGTGATTCTGCTGTAGAAGCAATATCTAAACCATTGGCATTTAATGCTTCTAATTGTTGTGGCCCTGCTGCAAATTCAGGCCATTCTAACTTGTATCCCAAGTCTGCTAATCTTTTTTCAAGTTTACCTTGTTTCTCAACTACAGCTAGAGCAGTTAGTTGCTTAGATCGGACAATTCTAATAACTTTCTGGCTGCTAGAGTTACTAGCAGTAGTTGTGGTATTAGATGTAGTAGCTGTATTCGATGAAGCTGAATCAGCTTGTTTTTGAGAAGTTTTATTTGACGTACTGCAACTAAATAGTGTTGTAGATAAAACTAAGCTATAACCTAAAGCAAATAACGCTGAACGACGAGTAATATGACCGCGTTTCCAAGATTCAAATTTATGTTTCAGACTTTGCATTAATCAGCTTTCCTCCGCCTTAAAAATCGTGAAAAATCTATCAATCTGCTAAATTCATAACCTACTAGCTTAAGGACTTCGGTTATATATATTTTTTTTGCTCTTGAATGGAGATGTCATGGGATGTTGTTAAGTATGGGTGCGCTGTAGTAAATCTGGGAATATCTAAAAAAATATAATTATAGTTTCTTGATAATCTTTAAATTGAGTAATTAAGGTGGAGTGACCCACCTTAAGATAGATTCATGAGAGGGTTACTGTGATGGAAAATTGTATTATTAAAATGGATGGTAAATTAAAACCTGTTGCAGATTAAATTAGTTGAATTAAACAACCATCTAGCACAGTTTAAAAAACAGCAAAAAGTAATTATCAATTACCAATTTTAACGCTGATTTTAGGTAGGGGAAGCGCTGTGTAATGCCCGCGAATAATAGAGATTTACACAACACTTCCCTGGCGGAGGCAAAATATTTAATAAGCTTGGTTCAATATTGTTGTAGTGATAATTGGAAATAGAACTGTACGTGGTCCGATCCATACCGAGAGAGTAGGTAGTGGATTTCATTGAACTATTTACTACGAAAAGCATCAGGTACATTTTCTTGAAAGCAATCAAAAATCGTCATCCCACCCACGAAGATATTCTCAGAATATGGATAGCAGCCATGTCTTGTTCGTTTACAGACTGATCATTAAAGCTGCAAATACGTGGGAAGAGGAGAAAGAGGTTTCCGATTTTTGCACAGATATGGAATTTCTAACTGATTAGCCTGTCTTACACTGTTACAGATGAGAAAGTAAATGAGTCTGCTGCTAATCCTGGTTCGCGCTCCGGCTGACCCATCACTCGTTGTAATATCTTTTCTACTGTCTGAGCTAGTGCTACATCTCCTCTGACTCGTGGACGTGGCAAATTAATCTCTAAATCCAAACCAATCTGACCATTTTCAATGAGTAAGACTCTATCTGCTAGTACAACAGCTTCTTCCACATCGTGAGTAATTAGTAATGCGGTAAATCCTTGTTCTTGCCATAATTTTTCTAGTAATTGCTGCATTTCAATACGTGTGAGTGCATCCAATGCGCCTAGAGGCTCATCTAGCAGCAATAAAGCGGGGCTACTTGCTAAGGCTCTAGCTAACGCTACCCGTTGGCGTTGTCCTCCAGATAAGACAGATGGCCATTCATGGGCTCTATCTTCTAATCCTACAGCGCGCAATACTTGCAAAGCTGTTTGCTTTGCTAACACTTTTGAGTTAGTACCTAATAAACCTAATTCCACATTTGATAGTACTCTCTGCCAAGGTAGTAACCGCGCATCCTGAAACATCATCCGAATCTCTGGGTTAATCCGATGGTGAAAATGTTGATCGTTTAAAAATACACCACCTCCAGTGGGTGCATCCAGTCCAGCAATCAGCCGTAACATTGTACTTTTACCACAACCACTGCGCCCAACTATAGCGACAAATTCCCCAGGCTCGATATCTAAATCAATATTCTGCAAAACTGTCTTGTCTCCAAAGGACTTGGTTAATCCTTGTAGTTTTAAATGCATCCCTCGTACTGGATATGTCATTCTACAAATCTCCTTTTTTTCCTCTCATATCAGTCAAATTACTAACTGTTTCTAGATGGCTAGAGAAGCCTATTAGTCAGAAAAAATACCAGCAAAATAAACTTATATGGTCTACAGTGACTCTATTTCTCATCTGATTGATGCGGTATGAAGACCAATTACCTTAGCTAATATCTGAAAAGAATGTCATTAACTACGATTACAACAAGATTTTTTTGAGTGACACTGCTTTTCCTCCTTTAAACTTCGGTAATCTCAAAACCTTCTTAGAAGACGCTTACACCAGTAATTTGCCTAATTTTTGATCATTGCTTGATAGCAAACTACGGTAATTTGGTCAGAATTTAGTAGTATGTTTATAGTAGTCTCACATAGGTGGGGCGAAAAGGCAAGTAGCTTTTAACAAAAAAACTTACAAACTGTGTTGACAGCTACATACTTGAGAGACTATCAACAAATAAATTATTCCTGCTCAGAAGAGACAGAGAAAAAAACATAAAAATTAAACCCCACTTTCTCGTTGTTGAAAGTAGGGTTAATGCTGAAAATAGATTTAATAGATAAAACTAGTACAAGTCGGCGTAAATAGCGCAAAGTTGGCGGTGTCGGTTTCCGTCCCGCCAAACTTTGTAAGAGAAACATACCATCTGTAATTGCTAAAAGGCTTGTGGTATAACTATTCTTTCTTTTGACTTTTGACTTTTGACTTTTGACTTTTGCCTTGTTGTACTAGGTATCCTACAAAAAATTATCGTAGTTCAAAACCCAAATTTTGCAAAACTTCCCGCAGGCGATCGCGTCCGGATAAAGACTGAGCAAAAGCCACGCGTTTAGCCGAATGTTCTGTCCAATCACCAGGAATATTCATCTTCTGAGACTGGTAAAAAGCTGTCATTGCCTGGTTATAAGCAGCAATATCCTCTTCCTTGTCTGCTAGTTTGTAAGTTTCGCGATGCAACACAGTTGTTTGAGGTAAGCGTGGTTTAATCGCTGTTTCCACGGCGCTATCAGCATATCCAACACACAAGCCAAAAACAGCAAACACTTGTTTGGGTAGCTCTAAAACCTGCGCCACTTCTTCTGGTTTGTTACGTAACGCCCCAATATATACTGTTCCTAATCCTAACGACTCTGCCGCTACTACAGCATTTTGCGCCGCTAAAGCTGCATCAATCGCCGCCATCAAAAAAATCTCCAGATAATCTAAACCCTCATGAGGTAATCCCCGACTTTCCGCAATCTGCGCTAGCCTTGCTAAATCCGCTAACCACACCAAAAATAATGGAGCCTGGCGAATATGGGCTTGATTATTAGCCAGTTGAGATAGTTTTTCTTTACGGCTGGGATCTTCTACCGCTACTACACTCCATGTTTGGAGATTTGAGGATGTAGCTGCTGACTGCGCCGCAGCTACTAAAGTTTCTAAGGTTCCTGGAGGTAAAGCATCGCTTAAGTAAGCCCGAATTGAACGGTGAGATAGCAGAGAAGTGATGAAGTCATTTACAGGTAGCTCTGCATTGACTTGGCTATTGCCGTAACGATGATTAAACAATTCGGTAAAATTAGGCATAAGTTACTAGTCAAACGAGAAGTGTTTACTATTGATGAGCGATCGCTATAGGAAGGAGTCCCAATGAAAAAAATTTCATCACCAACCATGAAAGTCGAGGTGGGGATTTTTACTCAGCACTTTTAAGCTAGAAGAGGAGAGCAGGTGTAGGGAAAGCTTTGCATTCACCTTTTGAGATCATATCCAGCATCTCAGGGTTTAAACAGGCATTTTTTCCTATCAACTTCAGCTGCAAATGTACGGAATTTTTTTCACAATCAAATAGGATACCTGTAGTTTTTTTCTAGAGTAATTTTCTCTCCTTCATAAGCAAGAGCCTGATCGCCAGCCTTGGCAGATCGCAAATAAAATTTCCGAAGGTTAAAAATCAAAAGATAGATCCCCGACTTTTTATAAAAGTAGGGGATCTGAGCAGCACAAAATGTCACCAATTAAATAGGATTGCTAGATATTAGCTATACCTATATTTTTGGTGAAAAGGCTGCATATTGTTCTGGTGAAAGCATTGCTTCCTTCACATCAATTTGTTTAGGAATCAATTTCAATTCATAGAATTTGTCAGCGACTTTCTGCTGTATAGCAATTAAATTGCTATCAATGGGCACAATACCAAATTTCTTGCGCTGTGTAGCTTTTTGCATTGTTTCTAAATCAATGCCTAACACAGGTGAGAGCGTGGCAGCTACTTCATCTCGATGTTTATCTGACCAATCTTCAAGGGTTTTAATTTCCTCTAACATTGACTTAATGATTTCGGGATTTTCGGTAGCAAATTTGCGACTAGCTAGGTAATATCCTCCTTGCTTGTTCACTTCTGTGCCATCAATCAAAACACGAGCATTAATTGCTTTTTGTGCTGCAGCATAAAATGGATCCCAAATTACCCAAGCATCTAAGCTTCCTTTTACTAATGCTGCTCTTGCATCAGCAGGTGGTAGATATATTGGTTGAATATCACTGTATTTCAAGCCAAATTTTTCTAACACTTGTAACAGCAGATAATGAGCGCTGGAACCTTTTTGAAAGGCGATTTTTTTGCCCTTCAGGTCAGTGACAGTTTTAATCGGAGAATCTGGCGGAACCAGAATAGCTTGACCCGCAGGGCTAGGCGCAATTCCCGCAATGTATGTTAATGATGCTCCTGCAGCTTGGGCAAAGATTGGTGGTGATTCTCCGGTATGACCAAAATCAATACTACCAACATTCATTGCTTCTAAAAGCTGTGGCCCAGCAGGAAATTCTATCCACTGTACAGAGACACCTTGAGGTTGTAACCGCTTTTCTAAAACGCCTTTACTCTTGAGAAGAATGGCGGATTTTTGATAGCCAAACTTGACTACAGATGTTTTAGGTTGATTAGAATTATTAGCAGAAGTAGTATTATTGCTGCCATTATTAGCTGTGCAAGATGAAAATAAAAGGCTGAGACATAAGCTAGCAATAAAAGCCCCAGCCACCGGAAGACGCACAAGGGAAAAGATACTATTTTGACGCGCAAATTGAGTGAATTGGAATATATTCAATCTGGCGAACAAACGCTGAAAAATCGAACTCATCATCAGAATTTACCTATCTGAGATCCTTGATTATACATTAAGCTAATCAAGTTACCGTAGTTTAGTGAGATAAAACTGCGATCGCACATTGAATAGGTAAGATTATTCGAGATGAATATTTAGTTAAAACTATTAATCCCAAATTGGGTGATTCTGCTTAGAAAGTGAAAGTAGTACGCAGAGCGCCTACCCAAATTGGATCATTGTTAGCGTTAGCTTCTGGATTAGTAATGACAAACAACGTCGGGGTCACACTAATGTTGTCATTAAATCTATAGGTATAAAAACCCTCTATATGAAAAGAGGTATCATTATCTCTGCGAGCAGCTACATCATTACTCGTAACTTTGGGTGGGATACCAAAGACAAACCCAGCCAAATTACCTTTTTTCCCTAAATCTGGAAGCGCTAGAGTTAGTGCGGTGTTAATGATAGTTGCATCATTACTAGTGCCTTCTTGATGGGCTTGTGTATAACCAAACCAGCCACTTATATGGAAAGCACGACTAGCTTTCCAGTTAACTTGCACCCCAAAGTTATCTGAGGATGTGGGTGCTAAACCAAATGGACGAGCAGCGTTAGCAGTACCTGTACCACCAGTAATGTTGTAACCAGACCCAGGCGCTACAACTACTGTACCGTTGGGGCCGGGAGAAACCGGAGTGGGGAAGTATTTACGGGCGTAGGCAAAACTAATATCTAGACTGCGACTAGGGGTAAAAGTTAACTGTGCTAGTGCTTCATAAGCATTACCAAACAATCCACCTGCATTAGTGGCGTTTCCTCCAGGATTACTACCTAAAGCATCATCTACGATATAACCTGCGTTGAATTGGAGTTGATTGCTAAATTTATGGGCGAAAGCTAAACCAGCGCCGTCAAAACCAGGTCGGTAAATTACAGGGTTGAAGAGTCCAAATCGTGATAGGGTTCCAGTTTGGGCGTTACCGACTAAGGGATTAAGTGTAGGCGCAAAAGTTACAGGTTGCAGCCCCCTCGCACCTACCCAGACGTTAGTGTTTTTCCCGAATGGAAAGCGATAGAACAATCTATCAAGATAAAGATTACTATCTGCTGCATAACCAGTACTGCGTTCTGTATTAAACCGGGTTTGGTTGGTTCCGGTTAGCGGTGTACCACCAACAGAAGTCGCACCGCCTAAAGCCACAAAGTTAGATGCCGTTAAGCTAGTTGTTAACTGGTCTTTGCCAGTAAAGCTAGTTTGTAGAGCCAGGGTTGCACGATAGCCTAAAAAAGTATTGGTATTATCTCTGTTTGTACCTACACGATTACCAAAGCTATCAGCAATAAAGAATTGTGCTAAACCTTGCAGTTTGGTAGTTGTAGAAAATTGAGTGGCTTCTAACTTGGCAGAACGCGCTTCGAGAGAGTCTACTCTTCCTCGTAAAGTGGCAAGTTCGGCAGAAAATTGTTCTTGCAGCTTTTGCAGAGTATTTAAATCTTCTTGCTTCACTAAATCAGCAGTACTAGTTGCAATCAATTCGTTGAGGCGGTCAAGCGCTGCATTTAAACCAGCTGCAAATTCATATCTTGTGAGGGCGCGGTTCCCCTTAAATGTGCCATCGGGATAGCCAGCAATTACCCCATAGCGCTCAACTAAAGACTGTAGCGCCTGGAATGCCCAATCGGTAGGCTGAACATCAGATAGTTGTGAGACAGAAGTGACTTGTCCTAAATCGCTATTTGGTGTTGAGGTTGTAGGCTGTATAACTGGAACTTGTGCAATGGGACTCAAAGGTGTTGTCTCAATGACAGATGGTTTTGATTCTGTAGTAGCTGAGGCTGTTAAATTAGCCTTAAGCACAGTTTTCTTTACATCTGGTAATTTAGTTATTGGAGTTTCTGCTTCTTTTTGAGCAGGAACTTCTTGAGCAAGAGTTTTCGCGCTAGTTGCTAATAAAAGCAGCACTACAAACGTTGGTAAGGTCAGCAATAAATTCCCAAAAATTTTTTTCATTTTGATTGAACAAACAATTCGATCTAGGACAAATCCTCTGTACTGCCAAAGACATCAAGCAAATAACTTAGTTAAATTTTTTAGAAATTTTATGCTTGAAGTTGGCAGTGTCATTATCTTTCAGACTCCAGCTTCTATCTGGAGAGTGAGTTACAAATCTCCGTCACAATTTTTCTCTTCTAAGTACAAAATTCAAAGAGAGAAAATCACTTTGTAGTTACTACCAAATTACCTGTCGCGATTAAAGTCCGGTAATTTGGTCGAATTTTAGTAGATTTAATATTACAGGATACCAGTATTTCAGAAAAACTGTAGAGAATGAGTATTTTTAGTTACATACTCTCTATATTTTTAAAATTCCCAAAATAAACTTGTTTATGTGAGTAATGTCTGGTAGTATACTTTTTTAGTATTAACTCCGGCAAATCAGTAAATTAATAGTATTTTACGATTTTTCCCAAATCTTATGTATGGGATAAGCCAAAAATGCCAAATCTAAAATCCCAAATTATTTAATGCTTTGACTTTTGGTGAAATCCAGCAGATTTTATCTCTTACAAGGTAAACCCGTAGCGGTTAAGATACCCGCACCACAAGATTGATCAGCTAATAGGCATTTAAGTTGCATGATTGGGGTAGGCAAGATAACTACCTCATAAGAGATTGATAAAATTTAATCTGCAAATTAGATGTGTTTTAGCTCATATAAATTTAATTGTTGTACCTCATCTAGCTGTAATCTGCTGTAAAAGTAATTAAGAGAATTGATGCAGAAATTATGAAATACAACCAACTCGGCGAAAGTGATTTAAAAGTTTCTGAAATTTGTTTGGGAACTATGACTTATGGGCATCAAAATACTATTGAAGAAGCCCATCAGCAACTAGACTATGCTATTGCTCACGGAGTGAACTTTCTTGATACGGCGGAAATGTACCCAGTCCCACCTCGTGGCGAAACTCAGGGAAAAACAGAAGCTTACATTGGCGAATGGTTGAGAAAACAGCAACGGGATCAACTAATTGTTGCTACTAAAATTGCTGGGCCTGGTCGTCCATTTAAATGGCTGCGGGACGGAAATATCAAAATTGATAGTAAGAATATTCAGCAAGCGGTAGATGATAGTTTGAGGCGCTTGCAAACAGATTATATCGATTTGTACCAGATTCATTGGCCCGATCGCTATGTTCCAACTTTTGGTCAAACAGAGTATAAGCCAGAGTTAGAACGAGAAACTGTGAAGATTTCTGAGCAATTAGCAGCCTTTGCAGAAGTTATCAAAGCAGGTAAAGTCCGCTATATCGGTTTGAGTAATGAAACTCCTTGGGGCGTAACTAAATTTGTTCATGCTGCGAAAAAGTTGGGATTACCTAAAGTAGTCTCAATTCAGAATGCTTATAACTTGCTAAATCGCGTTTTTGATTCCGCCTTAGCAGAAGTTTCGCATTACACAAATGTTGGTTTACTTGCCTACAGTCCGCTAGGATTTGGTTTGTTAACAGGCAAGTACATAGAAAATAGCAACCTAGAAAATACTCGCTTAAGTCTATTTCCCGGTTTTGGACAACGTTATCTCAAACAAAATGTCAATGAAGCTGTAGCAGCTTATGCGGAAATCGCCAAAAAACATAATTTAACACCTGCTCAATTAGCTTTAGCCTTCGTGCGGAGTCGCTGGTTTGTGAGTAGTACAATTATTGGTGCTACAACGCTACAACAACTACAAGAAAACATTGAAAGTGTAAATGTAGTTCTTAACCCAGAGATTTTAGCAGAGTTAGACGCAGTTCATACAAGTTATCCCAATCCAGCGCCATAATTTGTGTCAGATGCTCTGGCGCTAAAAACACAGATTTTTTGGTGTTGACTGTTGACTGTTAACTGTCAGCAGTCAACTAAACCTGATGACTGAAAGTCCTGATTACGGAATATATTTTTAATAAAAATTTATAAATTTCAGCTTATATTTAATATTCTACGCAAATAGATACGGCAAAGATGATAGAGATATTTTGCATAAAATATGCGGATTGAGGCAATATTTTTTGGTTTTTAATTTTAACAATGCTGCTTTTGATTGAGGATTTGAACTTTGATCAAAACACCCTCTTGATTTTTGTAAAAAATTATGCAAGGCTTTTATTGAAAATAAATACTGTAACTTGACCGATTAACCGTAATTTATGGTATTGTAAATGCCAGTGCTACAACAATATGCATTGATTAACTGTTCTAATGAACATCATTGTAGTTAGTAACTGGCATATTTATTGCATGATTATCTGAGTTTTTTAGTTCATAAGCTAAATATTGAGGCGAGGAATTCAATGAGTAGTCCCCATTGGCGATCGCAGAATTCATCTACTATTGATGTTGACCCTAACTTACACACAGATGTTCTAGTTATTGGTGGTGGCCCGGCTGGTACGTGGGCTGCTTGGAGTGCTGCATCTGCTGGTGCCAAGGTGGTTTTAGTCGATAAAGGTTACTGCGGTACGAGTGGTTGTGCAGCAGCATCGGGTAATGGTGTATGGTATATACCTCCTGATGCAGAAGCTAGAGAAGCTGCAAAAGCCAGTCGCGAAGCCTTGGGGGGATTTTTAGCCAATCGTACCTGGATGGATCGGGTACTGGATCAGACATATACCAACGTCAACCTATTAGCAGAGTGGGGCTATCCTTTTCCTGTTGATGAAGAGGGTAAACCCTATCGGCGCAGTCTCCAGGGGCCAGAATATATGCGCCTGATGCGGAAGCAAATTAAGCGGGTAGGTGTAACAATTTTAGATAATAGCCCTGCCTTGCAATTATTAGTAGACGCAAAAGGTGCTGTTGCTGGGGCAACTGGAATTAACCGTCAGACTGGTAAGCAATGGGTTGTACGTGCAGGTGGAGTAATCATTGCAACGGGTGGTTGTGCTTTCTTAAGTAAAGCCTTAGGTTGCAATGTCCTGACTGGGGATGGATACCTCATGGCAGCAGAAGCGGGTGCAGAGATGTCAGGGATGGAGTTTTCTAACGCATATGGCATCTCTCCCGCCTTTTCTTCGGTTACCAAAACCCTGTTTTACAATTGGGCAACTTTCACATACGAAGATGGCACCCCGATACCTGGTGCAGGTTCTCAAAGAGGGCGTTCGGTAATTGCCCAAACGCTGTTAACACAGCCTGTATATGCCATCTTGGATAAAGCAAATGAAGAGATGCAGGCAAATATGCGGAAAGCACAGCCGAATTTCTTCTTACCTTTTGATCGTGCGGGTATTGATCCCTTTAACCAACGTTTCCCCGTTACCTTGCGTTTAGAAGGAACAGTACGCGGTACAGGTGGGATTCGGATTGTTGATTCTAGTTGTGCTGCATCAGTCCCCGGACTTTACGCTGCTGGTGATGCTGCTACCAGAGAATTAATTTGTGGTGGTTTTACTGGTGGTGGTAGTCATAATGCAGCTTGGGCAATTGCTTCTGGTTACTGGGCGGGTAAATCTGCGGCTGAATACGCCCAAAGTTTAGGAGAGTGGGGAACTCAGCGCCCTGTGCAAGGTGTTGGTGAGGCTGGATTGATTAGTGGTAGCCAACATCAAATCAAGGCTGAAGAGGTGATCCAAGCTACCCAAGCTGAAGTTTTCCCTTACGATCGCAATCTTTTCCGTACAGAACAAACTTTAACTGGATCATTGCAGAGATTAGATAACCTTTGGCAAGAAATTCGTAGTAGTCAAGCTGGGAATCAGCAAAATATTATTCAGGTTCGAGAAGCTGCTGCAATGGTGGCTACAGCGCGATGGATGTATAACAGCGCTTTAGAACGGAAAGAAACTCGCGGTATGCACAAGCATTTAGACTTTCCAGAGATTGATGTTCATCAGCAACACTATTTAGTTAGTGGTGGGTTGGACAAAGTTTGGGTGAGAAATGAGCGATTGGGGAGTGAGAAGGAATTGGTAGGCGTGTCTCCTTAATTATCTTTTTTTCTCACGCAGAGGAGGCAGCGCGTTGCGGGGTTTCCCCCCGTTGTAGCGACTGCCGTCGAGCAGAGGCGCAAAGGAAGAACGCAAGATTATCCTCTGAAAGTTAGTTCAACAATGCGCCTCATTCTCAATCCGTCTTGAAAAGTTTGCTCAAGTCGGGGAACCCGCCCACCCAACGCCAGTTGCTTCAAGCCGGGGAACCCGTCCAACGCACTGGCTCAACTTTCCGCAAAATCTAAAATCTAAAATCCAAAATAGTATGATTGAGTTAGTTAGTGCGTCGCGGTGTATTCAATGTAATATTTGCGTGAATGTTTGCCCGACAAATGTTTTTGATAGAGTGCCTGATGCACCACCTACAATTGCGAGACAAAGTGATTGTCAAACCTGTTTCATGTGTGAATTGTACTGTCCGGTGGATGCTTTATATGTAGCACCACAAGTTGATCCTCTGGATTCTGTCGATGAAACATTATTGAAAGAGGCTGAACTTTTGGGAAGCTACCGAAGAAATGTAGGTTGGGGACGCGTTGGCGAAGCCCACCGAAGGTATCGCACTTCTTCTGCCCAAGAAGATTCTACACACCAAATTCTCAAGCGGATGAAATAGTACACAACAAATTTTTAGTGGGTGATGTACGGATTATCGGGCACAACAATGTTGTGCCTCTACCTATCTAATTCATCTAAAGATAGCTGTAATTTAATTTTCTTATTTTAGCTGTATTTTCTGTGTTTTTGCGGTTTGTTGTTCATGCTTAAATTACCAACTCTAGCTTTATCGAGTTTATTATTTCTTACTACTGCTTGCAGTTCTAATCAAACTGTTTCTCAAGCGGTACCTAATCCTACAACTACAACTAAGGCGGAAGTAAAGACTTCCACATTGCGCTTAGGTTTTATTACTAACGGTAAAGTAAAAACACCAACTGGCCCGACAGGTTGGGCAATGCATCAAGGTAAACTTTTACCAGAATTGCAAAAATTAGGGATTACAGAAATCAAAACGTTGAATTTTCCTAACGGGCCTAATTTGAATGAAGCCTTGGTAGCTGGGGAAGTGGATGTAGGAATTTATGGTGATACACCTGCATTAGTTGGTAAAGCCAAAGGTTTACCCACGCGCTTGATTGGTCAAGAACAAGTAGGAACAAATGCTTGGTTATTGGCGAAGAAAAATGGCCCGAGTTCTGTAGCGGAACTTAAAGGACAGAAGGTAGCGACTTCCAAAGGTTCTTATATGCATCGCTATTTAATTGGATTATTGCAAAAGGCCGGAATTAGCGATCGCGTCAAGGTTATCCATATGCTACCAAGCGAAGCCCAAGCCGCATTAGAACGGGGAGATGTGGCTGCGATCGCAGCGTCAACGGGAACTGGGCCATTGTTAAAAGCAAAAGGCTATCCTGTGATTGATGAAGCAATTCAACACCCAGACTTACGCGGAACTAGCGTTACGGTAGCTACAGAAGATTTTTTGGCTAAACATCCAGATTTACCGCAAAAGTGGAATCAAATTAAACAAGCATCTGTGAAAGATATTCAAGCCAACCCAGAGGCTTACTACAAATTTCATGCTGATGTATCAGGATATCCTCTTGATGTGGTGAAAGCTTCTTTTCCCATCACTCAATTCCCAGTAGAACCTTTACCCAATCAAGGCGTACAACTTTTAGAAGGGACAAAGAAATTTTTAGTCTCGCAAAAATTAGCCCAATCTGATTTTAAATTAGATGATTGGATAGCGAAGCAATAAAAGATTTAAAATATCAATTCAGCAAAAGGTGGTGATTGATGAAAAAAGAAATTTGATGAAAACTGCAAAGGTTATCTTAGAAGAATTTAGGGAGTTTGGCACAAAACACTATTTTAAACTAAACAATGGGCAAGAATATCAAGGATGGATAATGGACATCTTTGATGACAAATTTAGTTTTGCAGATTCCGGGCCGCTAGCCTCAGAAGCAGAGATTGAGATTACCATTGCAATGGTAGATCTAGCGACATTATCCTACTGGGATGAAACTCAAAAGCTTTGGGTTAATACCTATTGGGATAATGCTACACAAACCTGGTTACATACTCCTGCTAGATAAAGTAAAAAGATAAAAGTAAAAAGTAAAAAGATAATACCCATATATAAATTTAGGGGATGTGACAGAGACATATTATTTATCGTTACACTTTCTGCTTAAATGGCTTGTGAACATTGTATGTTTATTGCTCGATTTTCTTTTTCGCCTAATGCTTCTAAATTAGACATTTGCAAAACTTGAGCTAAACGAGGATTGAAACCTACAGTTAAGCACTCATCGAATGGGAGATGATAGGAAATTATTCCCAATTCTGGCGTAAGCTTCTCTAATTCTAAGTTCCAAGAACGATGTAAGAATAATGCATCTAAACTTTTATCGCTTACCCATTCATATAATCTTGTTTCAGCTTCCAGTGCAAACCCTAAACGTTCTACAGGATTTGATGATGGCAAATATATACCACCTCTCTCGCTAGTAGGAAATTGAGTAACATTAAAGAAATTATTTAGGAAGTCTACTATATCTATCAGATAACTTGGATGTTCTTTAAACATAATTGAAGAAACTATAATTAATAATAACTGCACTAAAAAATCAAAATTTATAAGTAGATTTGAATCAAATATAAATGGAGTAAGCGATAATGAAGCTCATTCTTCCCATAGAAGTTGCTGATGAGATTAAACCGCATCTACCTAGCGATATAACATTTGCGCGGGCTGATGTAGATGGCAATATTGATGGTGATGCTACAGATGCAGAAGTGTATTTTAGTTGGCTTTATTATATAAAACCAACGACTTTACAAAAAATTCTGGATGCAGCACCTAGATTGCGTTGGCATCAAGCAACAAATGCAGGTGTCAATAATATTCTCACACCCCAATATTTAGAGCGAGAAATTTTGCTAACTAATGGTGCAGGACTTCATGCTATTCCGATGGCGGAATTTGTAATTGCTTATATTTTATCTTACGCTAAGAATTTTCCTAAATTGCGTGAACTACAAGCACAACAAAGCTGGCAAAGAGGTTTTAGAAATGAAGAACTGCTCGATAAAACATTATTAATTATCGGTGCAGGTGGAATTGGGCAAGAAATTGCTAAACGTGCTAAAGCTTTTGGTTTAAATATTTATGGTAGTCGCCGTAATCCGCAACCATTACCAAATTTCGATAAAATAGTCGGTGCAAATGAATGGAAACTACTCTTAAGTGAAGCGCATTATGTAGTTATTGCCACACCTTTAACTAAAGAAACCAAGGGGATGATTGATGAGGAAGTATTTAGCCTCATGCGTCCTGATGCTTATTTAATTAATATTGCCCGTGGTGCAATTGTTGATGAACCTGCACTGATTAAAGCTTTACAAACTAGTCAAATTGCTGGTGCAGCTTTGGATACAGTCTTTACAGAACCGCTACCACCAGAAAGTCAGTTATGGAATCAGCCAAATCTATTTTTGACACCTCATTGTTCTGGTCATTCTCCCAAAACTAGAGAGCGTGCGATCGCACTTTTTCTCGAGAATTTTACACGCTATTACAACGGCCAACCCCTGCGTAATGTCGTTGATAAAAATGCTGGTTATTAAACTACCAGTGGCGATCGCAATCAATGGTTAACTAGTCAATCGCTTTGGCAGAACAAAATGGCTCAAAACAGCCTAATACATCACCATGCCCACCAAAGCGATTGATTATTTTTTATTTGCAATTCTTTTCCCAGAGACAAAGTATAGCGTCTCTTGGGAAACAGAGAAGACTAATTTTCGTTGATTTGCAGATTTAAAGGTTGAATATTGACAATTTTGCCACCCAAGCGGTTAATTCGCTGAAGTTCTTCATTAAAGCGGCTAAAAGGTATCGTAATGAATACACTGCCGCTAGAACGAATTGGGTAATTGTTTTGATTTGTCACCTCATTTTGATGTAATCCCGAAACTTCTACTTGAAAACTCCGACTTTGATAAACCATGTTGACATCCTAACAATCAAGAAAAATAGTTGAAAGGGCATGGGGCATGGGGCATTGATAATGGGTAATTGGTAATTGGTAATAAAAATTTCCTCTTTTCCCCCAGTCCCCAATCCCCAATCCCTAAAGCGGTGTAACGCTGGCAATTTTGCCATTGCGACGTTGAACTTGTTGGAAATAATTGGATAGTTCTTCGTAGGGGATAACTACCGCTTTGTTGATGCGGCGAACTTTGGGATAGCCAGGTTGAGAAATAGCTGCTACTTCAACGCGATACAGCCTTCCTGAACCAAAAGCTTGCGAACCTTGAAATGCTGTGCTGGGGGTTTTTCCTTTGACAGAAGCACGATAAGCAAAACCATTGTTACTACCAGCAGGCGCAATAACCGTTGATGCGCTATTTCTGGCTAATTCGTTAGCTAAACGAGCTGATGCTCCAGGGATTTGAGAGCGATCGCTTGTTGCATAACCGCGATATAGTTGAAAAATCCGGGTAAAGCCTACTGTTTTTTGCCCTAGTTGATTGTTAAATCCCCGGTAATAGGGCACAATATTGTCGCCAAAATTTGTCTGGTACTCTGCTGAATCGATGTAAGAATCAATGTCAGCTTCATAGCCTTTGGTTTGATATAAATCTAGATGATAGATAATCTCAGATTCATCATAGGGAGCGCGACCAAGCAAATGTTTGAAATTTAGCTCTGTCACACGGCTATGAAAGTTATTAGAAAAAAACTTGGATTTGTATAGATTTGATTTAGCTAACTGCCTAACAAATTCTTGAACTGTAATATTCCCGTTAGTCAAGAGTGATTCCAAACCCTTCAAACGTTCAGATTGCAACACATAATCGTTACCTAAAACCTGACGATAAATAGCCGCAATCACCTGTGCAATTTCTGCTTTGTTGGTATTGGAACGTAATTCGATAGGAGCAGCGTTACTAAATGCAGAAGTTCCAAGTCTCGATGCAGCTGTTGTAATTGGCATTTAAAAGTCTCCTGAACGAAAGGTTTTGAGTTGAAAATAGTGCTGAGTTCTGAGTTAAAAAAGAAAGATTTTCAGACTTTGGTTATGGTTTCTTATTATTAGTAAGTGAATTTAAATAACGCTTACAAAAGAAAAACATTTCCTAGTTTGAAATCTTGCTCATAACTAATAGTTAATTCACGAAAATTCTGACACAAAGAGATTTTTTGTAGGGGTTTAGCAATGCTCATTGGTGTCAACTTAAGCTAAAAGCGATATAGGGCGGGCGTTGTAGAAATACCTCGCGCCCTCATCCCCTAACCCCTTCTCCCGCAGGAGAAGGGGAACTAAATCTCTTGCTCCCCTCGCCCTGTGGGAGAGGGGCTGGGGGTGAGGGCGAAACCTTGCACAAGAACGGGTTTCACGTTAAGTTGACACGTATGAGCATTACTAAACCCTCTACGCACTCCGAACTCAGCACTCAGAACTAAGAAAGAGCTATGCTAATTACCTTGCGCCCTTGGCGATTGAGTTGTTGTAAAAGATTCGATAACTGATCGAATGGGACAACTACTTCGCTAATGCTTTGGCGAATGCGTGGTGAGTTGGGAGAAGCAGCTTGTGTGGTACGAATCCGATAGGTATTACCACCACGATTTCCTGTTGATACGCCAGTTAAGGAGCCAGCATCAGCAGGATAAATGGGGGATACTAAATTTTTTGCTAAATCCCAGGTTAATTGTCCTTTGGATTTATTTTGGGCGCGATCGCTATTTGCATAGCCTCGATACAACTGAAAGAATCGGGGAAAGCCAGCAGTTTTTTGCCCGACCGTAGTTTGATAACCCCGGTAGTACGGTACTATAGAATCACCAAAGTTTTGTTGATACTCTACAGAATCAATGTAGGAATTAATCTCAGCTTCGTAACCTTGAGAAGTATAGATATCAACGTGGTAGGCAATTTCTGACTCATCGTAAGGCGCACGACCAAGCAAATGCTTGTAATTCAGTTCAATGAAGCGCACTTGCGAGTTGGAATAGAAGAATTTCTGGCGATACAGTTCGGATTGTGCGATCGCTCTCACAAAATCCCGCACAGAAATCTGCGCCTGTTGCAAAAGTGATTCTGCACTAGATAGCCGTTCACTTTCAAACAGATGCTCATTACCTAAAACTTGGCGATATGCAGACCAAATAACTGACCGTACTTCTTCTGCAGTTTTGACAAACCGCAATTCCACTTTGTCACTATCTGCAAACGGACGAACTCCCAATCTGCTTGCTTCTGTTAACGGTGCCATAATCTTATCTGTTCCTTATTTTCTAACCCGTTAAACTCGGTAAAAATTTTTTAAGTTACAGCTAAAAAATGGTCAACTTCGTAATCAGCACTTTAGTGCTTTAAATTAAAGGACTAAAGTCCTCATTTACAAAATTTGTTAATAAATTTTTTTTCACAATTAAGAAAAAGCCTTGCGTAATAAGATGAGAATTTATCTACCCAGACCACACAAGTATTTGAGTCAGCTGTATTTGACTGCTAATACATAATGAAATCTGTGTTTATAAATTTCTCAGCTTACTACACAAATGCTTGACGCTTTTGCAATTTGCAACTTTTTACGGCTGCAAACTTGATATTCAGTTGTTGTGGAACAGGATTAATGACTGCCAAAAATCATTTGGTAATACTATTCATTTGTATTGCATAATTACCAAAGGATTTTCATACCCATGTTACACAAAACTGAAAAGCTTTTTAGAACCCATAGCTGCGAATTGATCTGATTTATCAACCGACCATTTGCTGCTGTACTTAAATTGAGCTAACTTAGCTCAGAGCATTGATGATGTAATCAATGTAGGAGTTAGCTTCAACAGCAGGGTCGCCGCTTAAACCATGATTAGCTTTGATATATTTGAGAGCTTCAATGTACCAGCTAGGAGATAATTCAAAGGTACGGTTGATTTCAGCCAAACCACCAATCAAATAATCATCGATTGGGCCTGTACCACCAACAACTAAACCGTAAGTAACAATCCGCAGGTAATAGCCGATATCACGCACGCACTTATCTTTTCCGGTTTGAGTAGAAGCGTAGTTAGGGCCAGATGTGGTGGTGGTGTAGGGGAATTTTTGGTACACAGCATTAGCTGCAGCTTCAGCAAGGCTAGAAGCTTTTTTAGATAATGCTTTTGCTGCTTCTAAGCTAGAACCTGCTTGGCGAAAACGACCAAATGCAACTTGGAGTTCGGTGCTGCTTAAGAAACGGCCTTGGGAATCAGCAGATACAACTGCTTCAGTTAATGGTGTTTTAGTCATTGGAAGAACTTCTCCTAATTGCTTTTACAAAAAATTTGTTGAATAGACTTCTTGCAAAAATTGCTGTTTCAAATCAATTTTGTTTTTATGCAAGAGGCCTAAAAGTGTTTTGATGTTTAGGCAACTGCTGCTGCTGCGCGATCGAAATAACCAGAAACTTCTGCAATCAAGCTGCTGCAATCACCACGGGTAATTCCATTGGGATCGTTAGCGATCGCGATTGAAGATTCTTTGAGCTTTTGAATACCAACCGCAACAGAAGCACCAGGAGTACCCAATGCCAAATAGGTTTCCCGCAAGCCATTCAGCGCGCGATCATCTAGAACGCTAGCATCGCCAGCAAAAATCGCATAGGTAACGTAGCGAAGGATGATTTCCAAATCCCGTACACAAGCTGCTGCACGACGGCTAGTATAAGCATTTCCACCAGGCGCAATCAGTTGAGGTTGTTCAGCGAACAATGAACGAGCTGCGTTAGCCACAATGGAAGATGCATTGCTAGAAATCCGGTTAACAACGTCAACGCGCTTGTTACCTTCTTTAACTAAGTTGATGAGAGCATCTAACTGACCATCACTTAGATATTCGCCTCTTGCATCAGCTTGGGAAACAACCTTGGAAAATGCATCTTGCACCATAGTGTGATTCTCCTAAATTTTGATTAATTGAGTAATTAATTGATGAGGGGTTAAGTGAAAAATGAAGCATTCAGCTTTTATTGTTTTATGACCGCTTCATCATGTTTCAAAAAAGTCAAATTTGTTTTGATTGAAACATAGATTTTAGCGTAAAGGCTGAAAATACTTTCATTTTTCCTAGAAAGATTTTCAGTTATTTAAATCAAGTATTTAGACCTAAAAAATTAGAGTCTTTATTTACTTGATTTTCCCTCTCAACCCTTACAAATTATTTTTATAATGCTTCGCTGGCATTTTTTATTAAGAAATGTTTCATGATTATTCTAATAGGTATAATCAATTTTTCGATAATTATATTTTTAATATTTTATATTGATTGAAAATCATTTACTTGAAAATAATTTTATAAATTAAAATCTTCAAAATCTTGCAAATAAAGAATTTGGTTAATTAATGTTGTTTTTAATTAGTAAATTAATTAAATAAAATTTTGCTATATTTTTATGGCAAAAATACTATTGTTGTCCCATTATTTTGTGAAACAATAATCTTTACCTATAAAAAAAGTGTTAGTAAACACAAAAATAAGAATGAAAAAGGAATCATAATCACATTTTTTCTTAGAAAATTTACAAATTGTAATAAAAAACAGTATTTTAGGCAAACAACGTTTGAAGATAATCAATTTACATAGAATTCCCCCTTGGGAACGGGAGAATTAACTACTATAAACACACATTAAAAACGTGGGTTTCCCTAGCATAGAAATATAGGTGCTGAGATTATGGTCATGTCACGCCCAAGTTGTCTGTTACGAGTCGTGATGCGTAAAGCCTCCGGTGGTGAGAAACCGGGAGATATAAGCGAATATGCAAAATTTATTGGCTATGCTGCTGATAAAACGCAAATACGTTTTATAAACTAAATTTTGCATACATATTTGTATTAAAATGGCTGGTAGCGTAGTGAAAAGTTAAAGCCATTATCTTGGAGCGAACTACCGCGATCGCTTGTGACAATCAATGGTAAACCATAGTCTGCACGCAATAGTAAACCACTAATAGGTTGCCACTGTAACCCTAATCCTAAGCTAGCAAGGGTTTGTGGATCGGGGTTGCGATCGCGATTGTTCCAAACGGTACCAATATCAAAAAATGGCAATAACTGTAGGGTTTCGACATTGGATGTCAGGGGAATCCGAACTTCAACCCCTCCAACTACCCCATTGTCAGCAACAAGTTGATTTTGACGATAACCACGCACTGTCTCAACTCCCCCAATGCTAATTTTTTCAAGCGTCAGTAAAGAATCAGGTGTAAGTTGAGTGTTAATTTTGGCCAGCATCAAGACGCGGGGAGACAGCCGTTGTACCCATTGAAATTGTCCCACCCACGAGAAAAAACGCCCATCAGTACCGCTATCATTGATAGTTGCATCTATGGCATCAATCCCAAAACTAAATTGCGATCGCGCCGCTAAAACAGTATTAGCATTACGTTGTAACCAGTCTTGGGAAAAGCGAATCACCGTCACTCTGGATTTCCCATCTTCGGGGCCTTCGGTAAAAGAGAAGGGAATATCATTGAGTATGAAGGTTTGACTACGCCGTAAATCGAATGCGAGAGAGAGAGCAAATTCGCTGTTCGGGGTATAGATTAACGGTTGACGGACATTAAAAGAAAGAGTTTCGGCTTCGCTGTTAATATTCAAATCACGAAATTCGCTTTCGATAATGCGGCTACCACTGTTGCTGTAGCGAACAGCAATACTTCCATCTAAGGCGTTAAAGGGAATAGAATAACTGAGATTGTAAATATCTAAACCTTCAGTAATGCCATATTCAGCACTGAATTGATCTCCAAACCCTAATAAATTATCGTGAGCAATAACAACACTACCTTGTTCTGAACCAACGCTAGCTGATTGATTATTTGCAAAGATAACTCCTGCATGGAATGCTGGTGATTCAGTAATTTTCACCTGTAAAATATTGCTTCCAGAAGTGCTACCTGCGGTTAACTCAGCATTAACTCTTGCAATCGCTGGGTCAAGTTGTAATAATTGCAACGCTGTTTCCAGACTTTTTTGATTCAAGGGTTTGCCTGCAAAGCGTCGAATCCGGGAACGCACATATGCAAGTTGCAATCTTTTTAACCCGGAAATTACAATTCCCTCCAGTTCACCTTCCACCACTTGGATTTGCACCACACCATTAGCGACATTTTGATTGTTGGGAATAAATGCGCCACTAGTGATGTAGCCGTTTTTAACATATAGTTCAGTGATTTGCGATCGCAGCTGTAATAACTGCTCAAATGTAATTTTTTGATTCTCTAAAGGTTGTTTTAACTTAAAAATTTCATCCTTTAAAACAGAAGAGCCGCTAACTTGGATTTCTTTGACAAAGAAAGTCTCGCCACTCGGAAAAATTGTGTCGGGTAGTTTGTCTTGTGGAGATGATGGAAGTATCGGGACAGTTGGTGTAGATGGTGTAGGAGAAAGAGGCTTCGGCGTTGCTTGGGGTAGAGTTTCTTCCACTTTCCCTGGAGTATCGGGGGGAATTGTTACACCTGATGGGGGTCTCGATTGTGCAAAAGTTGCTATCGAAGTGATACTAATGAAAGCAAGTAACGTTAAAAATAGCGTTTGAATCCGCAGGTAAAAACCCATTGTTTATCTATGAAACGTTGAAGTTTTTATACAAGATTAATATTCATTAAAATACCACAATATTTGCTTAATAATTACATAAATATATAATTTTCAAACCATAATTCAGCGATTTTAGTAATACTTGATAGATTTCTGAGAAAATAAAAAGCCATTTTTAGCAGTAATCCTTGCTAGAAAATGGCTTTTTGAAACTGTCAAGGCATCAATTACTCTGTAAGAACTGTACAGATACAGCAGATTTGATGTTTATGAGGTACAGCAACTAATTGAAAAAAGGGCGTTGCATATTTGCGGGATGAATTCAAAATTTTGAGCAACGCTAAAAGTCTGTTCTTTGGGCCTTTGCGTCTTTGCGTCATGTAAAAATCATCCCATCAATCAGCAACGCCTTGAAAAAAGTAATGAGTAATAAATTAATTTCCTACTCATTACTCATTACTCATTACTCATTACTCATTACTCATTACTCATTACTCATTACTCATTACTCATTACTCATTACTCATGATGTACCTCACATACTTCAAAAGTACTGTATGCCCTTGTTTGGATAGTAGAGAGGCTAATAATGATTGTTTTTCATATGTCTCAGTTATGATTAGAAGATTAAAGAGTTTGATGTTTATTTTTTCCTAGTAAGTATAGCCCACAAGAAGTTTAACACTGTCTTCTTCTGCACAATATTTCTGAAAGGCTTTCTCAAAATCTGTGAATTCTGATTCAGGTAGTACAATGCAGCCCATACTTCCCGGTACATTTGCATCTTTATGAATCAGCAAGTCAGAACGGGTTCCTCCATCAATAGTTTTGACTTCAAAGGGTGAAATAGGGTAAGCATTGCCTTCTACACCTTTAACATTTCTCAGATCTACCGGCTTCACTGCAACAGAGTAAAAAGGCAGTGGAGGATTTAATTCATGAGTAGCAGGAATTACACCACCGCGAATATTCCAATCTTTTACCCCTTGTTTATCCGCAGTGCTACTTGTAGCCACCCATCTACCCACAATTCCTTTAGAGTCATCTACGAGAAATAATCTACCTCTATTTAGTTGTGAGGTTTCATCTAATGGCATTGTAAAAAATAAAAGCATATTGTTCCTTCTGTTTATTTCTAGAGAATTTGCTGATGAAGTTGATGGGTACACTTATAGATGTCTACCCCACAACACATAGACAAATCAAATCTGCGCTTCACTCGACTGAGAACATCTAAAAAACGCCTTGATCCGTGATATTTCCGACTGGGTTGTAGTGACAGACTAAGACATCGTTACCATTGCCACTTGCTAAACCACACCCAACTTCGGTTGTATTTCTCCACATAACTTGAGTGTAATGAGCCACATCCATCCAATTGCCGGTATTAGATACATTGGGGAAAGCAGCGTTACTGAAATACTGCTTTTCATCACCCCACATATCTACTAGCTGCGTGACAGAAAAGAAGCCAGTACTCCCTTGCGCTAGGTTTTCTCCAGAACGACTATGTTGCAATGTTCCTGTGTCCGCCAAATGATTTGCCCACTGTTGAGCACTTACTGCTAAATTTTCTGACCATTGCAGTGGAGGAACCCCTACTTCAGCTCTGTACCTATTATGAGCTGCCAAAATTTCTTGAATTTGAGCGTTCTGTGTGCCTTGTCTGCTTGAATCCCATATATCGTTACTACCTGATGCCCATAAAGCATTATCCACAGTTTCAGTTTGAGAATCCGCTCGATAAACTACTAGATTACCGTCATCTTGAATCTTGAAAAATGCTCCAGGGTTGTTCCATGTATCACTAGCCCATTTTGGAGAACCTGAACTATCATAAAGAACCAAGTTTCCATCAGTTTGCATGATCAACTCACGCGGTTGAATTCCCCAAGTATTCGTTGCCCAAAGAGGTTGAGAATTGCCATTATAAAGCACAACATTGCCATCAGATTGCATAATAAACCTGTGCATCTGATTATTTGATTGCAGACTTTGTCCTGGGTATAGACTTTGTCCAGGAAAAAGAGTTGTCATATTGCCTCCAAAGTATCAAGTAGAAGGAATTGGTGATTAGGGATTGTGTAGGGAATTGTGTTTTATCTACAGCAAATTTTGAAATGCTTTTCTAGTCTTCGGTAGAGAGGTATCTCTGAGATACATTAGCAGATTAAACTATTAATAATTCCTGCAAAATTGGGCGTAATAATTGATTGAATTATGCCCAATTTTGAAAGACTGCAATAATTCAGATCTGACTATGTATTAGCAATACAATCTCCATTCTCAATATGTGCCCAGACGTGGTTAACTCGATTAGGGTCAAAACCTCCTCCGAGATCGCCTGTAGCCTTTAATTGTTGGAAAAGGTTTCTACAGTATCCGTTACCTTCTATTTGAGTCATTGATTTTATCCGCTCATTATGATGGAAAGGATGCTCGTGGGCAGCATAAGCTAGTGCAGGTATAGCAGCACTTACAGCTAAGGTTGAACTAACAAAAATTAGAGCTAGTTTGTTTTTCATAGATTGCTGAGAAGTAGTAGACATAATTTTCTATGTGGAAGGATAGAGTCTTGAGAAAAAGCGATATTTTAGCTTGTTGACTAAATCTTCTGCTCTTTCTTAATAGCAATAATATTCTTTGTTAATTGCTTAAGCAGCGACCTTTTCTGCTTGTTTAATTACAGAATTATTACCTAGTGCATACATGAAAGCGATCGCACCATTGCAGAAAAATGCATAATGAATGCACAAATAGCACAATGACAACCGTCATTATGCTATTTGCTAGCTTGGCTAAATCTGCAATATTTCCGTTCGAGACTATTTATAAAGTAAATCTTAAGTAGGGGAGCCACTGGGCAGGCAGGTTTCCCAGGCGACTGGCTCCCCTACAGACAGATAAATTCTTTGTAGGGGCACGGCATCCACAATCTTTTGGCATATCAAATATCTTATTGGTGCCGTGCCCCTACCTACCCATCTGTTGCGTTCTTTTTTCAAAATAGTATTACGTTATAAATAACCTCTTAACTACAAGCCCGACTTAACAGTAATTGTCCATCAGGTAATCGATATAATCCTTGTGGTTCAATGATGGGGTCGCCTTTTTTCCAAGGACGAGATGTCGATTCAACACCACGTACATCACCAGTTGAATAGGTAGAAATTAAAGCATCACCTGGACTATTGCGTAAAGCACCAGAACCTGTGATGGTAAAAGAGTTTTCTTGCCGCTTGCTGCCCCGTGCAATGCAGCTATTGGCAATCAGCGTATTTGTATCAATTACATTTGGTGATAATTGGCTGAAGCTGTTTTGAATCGAACTGTTATCGGGTTGATTGAGATTGATTACACCCGAAATGCCTTGTTCGGAAGTGGCAGTAATATCACTTAGATCGGTTGGTTTTGCACGGGACTCGATACCGAAGATGTCTTGGGCGTTGATTTGGATGTTTCCACCTTTTCCAGTGAAGGCATTGGCGCTAATGTCACTATTTTCGTTGGGAATTGCTACGATGAACTTGCCAGATTGCATTTTAAGTGGGTTGAACCCCAAATTAGTAGGCGAACTCCTCGAGGATCATAGTGTCACGTTTAAGAATACTGGATTTTTAAGTTCCATAATTTTAGATGGCAAAACTGGGATATTGTTACAGTTACCCAATCAAGCAACCAAATTTAAATGGATTGAAGACCCCAATCAACTAGGTACAAACAAAATAGTTAGTAGTGAAACTCTAGAGAAAAAAATTGCCGAGTTTCGCAAAGGGCTAGTTAGCAAAGCAGAGATTAACTACGATACCACAATTGCCGCACAGCTTTATGATTGGATAATTCGCCCTTTTGCTGAAGATATCAAATCACAGAAAGTCAAAACCCTAGTATTTATTCAAGATGGCTTCTTGCGTAGCGTACCAATGGCAGCACTTTATGACAGCCAACAACAGAAATATTTAATCGAAACCTACGCCGTTGCTACAACACCCAGTTTACGAGTTACTCAGCCAACAATACGCGATCGCAGTAAACAACAAGCGTTAATTTTGGGTTTAACTCAAGCAGCCACAATCGACGGTAAGACTTTTGAACGGCTTTTGGCTGTTCCCAGTGAAGTCAGCGCTGTTGCAAGTATCTTCCCCGATCGTACCCCCCTGATTGACGATAACTTTATCCCCGAAAGTTTTCAGCAGCAGTTGGAAAAAACCCCATATTCTCTTATTCACATAGCTAGTCATGCTCAATTTGGCATCATTCCAGAAGACACCTTTATTGTCACAGGGAAAAACCAAAAACTTACTATTAGTCAATTAGAAACATCTCTGCGAAACCTCAACAGCAAATCAGATAGCGTTGATCTACTAACACTCAGCGCCTGTGAAACCGCATTGGGCGACGACCGTGCCACACTAGGATTAGCTGGAGTTGCATTGCAGGTTGGGGTGAAAAGTGCGATCGCATCTTTGTGGAGTGTCACCGATGAATCGACATCCGAAATGGTCAAAACACTTTACACATAATTTACACTCTCTGGAATGGTAGTAAATGTGTTTTTAGGAAGTGATTGAGAGTTAATGACAGTAAATTCTGCATGGTTAATAATTGTGTTGTTATTGCAGGTAATGGCAATTTGCCATAAATAGCTTTTACCTACTATGAGTTCAGGGTAATTGAGGGGAAGTTTTAGCTGATTAATTCCCACTATTGTAGGTATTTCTTGAACTTTACCAATTTGTTTGACACTTTTTGCTGAATCAAATTCAAACAGTCGAAATTGCACATTTTGAGAAGTTGATATATACCAAACAAAGATTGGGCGTGTAGAAGCAGTTTTCCCAATAAATGTCTGCGGTGCAAGCTGCGTTAGAGACTATTATTTGAACATCCACGTGAACCACCTGCACGACTATTACCGCTAGCTGGTTTGCGATCGCGTGGCTTAAACTCTGCAAATGCGGGGAATGTCGTCATCAAGAAAAGCACTCCCACAACTAAGCTTGTAAGTCTGCGGCTATTTCGCCAATGATCATATCTCATAGTGCTGTTGTTGATTTTATAGTTATCTAACAGTGCAAACGCACTAGAATACGCGAAAAAAACTAAAATCAGGGCTGTTTAGTCACTACAGATAGAGTTTTCCATTTTTCGGAAAAAATTCTCATACCATCGAATATTTGGTTGAAATCTAGTGATTATTCTTTGAATGGTATACAGAATCAGTACATTTGTACGTCATTTTTGCCTGTTCCCTGTGAAGATTTCGCTGGCTGGATGAGTAATTTTTACAACACCGACAAGGATTGTTAGACAATACTTGTCGGTTAAGGGGAAAAGGGGCAAGAAAAAACCTTTAACCCTTACCCTTTCATCTTTTCTCCAAACCAAATTCCGAGTTGACAATCTTTAACCGAGTAGTATTGGATTTAAAATATTTAGTTTGCTGTAAAATATCAAATTTAAAATCTTTTCATAGGAGTCCAACTCAGTTCGCAGATAGTTCCGCGAGGAGAAAGCGATTCCCTCCGAAACTCGCCTCCTAATTGTTTGGCTAGTATTTTAGAATTTCTTGTACCTTTACTTTCTAACTTTGATTGAATTCCTGAACCATTATCTTTGACCGACAACTTGTATTTATTCGCACTATATATACCTGATGCTTGAACGCGTTTTACTCCTTGAGCATGTTTACCAACATTACATAAAGCTTCTTCTAAAAATAGACATATTCTCCGTTTATCTTCTCGAGTTAAATACTTGTCATCAATCGGTTCAAAATTGCGGATTTTAACTTTTATGGTTTTAAAATTTTCAAAGTCTTGACGTTCTAAAGTACTAGAATAAACTTCATATAATAAATCGTGGAGTGGTCTATTTAATTCAAGTATTAATCCACCACCCAACCGTAAACTCTCTTCTTTTGTTAATGCTTCGAGTTTCAGAAATTCACCAATTTCTCGAATTTCTTTATCAAGCTTTTCAAATTGTCCAACTAATTGTTCGTAGGGAATATCTTGAGCGCGTAGATGTTTTAATCCATAGGCAAGAGTTTGCAAAGGGCCATTATGAATTATGGTGAAAGTATGTTGGATTGTATTTTGACGTTCGCTAATTTGCGATCGCAAGAATCGATCATGCTGGTAAAACGCAAAAGCACTCAAACCAAGCCCATTCAACGCTAATATTAGTAAATTAGGTGCTACAGGAATCCAAATACCCCACACCCATAGCATCACATATCCACAGCTAAACAGACAAAGTACAGCTACAGCAACACTCAGTAGATTTTTCCACACAGATTGAGTCAACCTGCCAATCACCATCGGCAGAAAACCCCAAATGAATATCCATGAGTACTCTCCTATATCAACCCAACTGTGCAACATAGGACGACCATCAATTACAGTACTCAGGACTTGACTGATGACATGAGCGTGATAGTCAATGCCGTAAATTACACCTCTTAATTCTAATTTTTGCACAGCAGAGGTATAAAACAAATCACCTGCGCTCATATTGCGATTGCCAACCAACACAATGCGATCGCGCAACAATTTCCCATCAACTTTATTATTGAGAACATCTTGTAGCGACACAACAATAAAAGGTTGAGAATTATTGCGGAAGTTCATTAAAATTGACAATCCGCCATCATCAACATTGACGTATCCACCAAAATTCTTAGTAATGCGGGGTAATTCGACCCGATTAAACATGATTGTATTCGGGTCATTGATACCAGAGTCTATATTAATTCCCTTTTTTTTAAAGTACTTAATAATTAAACTTAGCGCCAGAGAATATTTGTCATCTGTTAAATTTTGAGGATTCGATGTATACAATAAATAGCGTCGATTTTTGCTATCTTCATCATTCACTAAATCAACAAATCCAATTCTTTGGGGAGGCAAACTTTGGGGTGGGGGAGTTTCTCCTGGTGATAATATTTTTTCAATCCCAATAATATTGCGAGTTTTCTGTAATACCTGTTTGAGTTGTTCACCACCAGGTTCCACAGGAACATTTTTAAAGATATCTAATCCAATTGCTAATGGTTGATAAGTTTCCAGTTTAGTAAGTAACTCGGCAATTTTTTCATCTGGAACCGGATATTGTCCAACCCATTGAATATCCTGTTCATCAATACCTACAATTACGACACGTTCATCGATTTTTTCTACCGGACGCAGACGTAACATAGTATCAAGGAGCATCCATTCTAAAGATTGCATTCCTCCAGCGATCCGGATCAATATCACTACAACCAGCACCATTATCCCAGGAGGTGCAGCCTGCGACCACAATCCCAATTCTTGGCGAATGCGATTCCAGATTCTCCTTTGCATCTTGTTTCCGGTTTAATCATCCATCATAATTAATCAATTAAACCTTCTTCACGGGCACGAACTTCGGTTTGGATTCGCATATTCTTACCGCTTTGCTTGCAGTCTTCGGGGTACACTCCCAACACATCCTGAATTTTCGTCCAGTAAGTGCGTACTGCTCGTTCTGATTTATACATTCGCTCGGCGATCGCTTTATCTGTCAAACTCTCTTCAAAAGCCAACCGCAACACCTCCAACCATTCGGGTTTGAGTTCGATACCTGTTTTGATGTCTTTGGTGTGAGTGCCACCTTGAAGTGCTAAATTAACTCGCATCAGCATTTGGGCTTCGGGTAATCCTTTATCTGCGATCGCAAACCCTGCTTGATGATTATCAATCTCGTGTTTAATCCGGATTAGCGCCTTTACATAACTAGTTTGCACCATGAAATTGCGATCGGGATGTTCCTTGAGCAATGTTTGCAACAGCTTAATTCCTGTATCAATTTCTGCTGTTTCCCCTTGCTGATTGGGAATCGACAAATCCATCATTATGATGTCAAAGTGTTGAGATTGAAGTAAAGTCAGTGTCTCTTTGGCTGTCTGAGCCTTCAGTATATTCGCTTCTGGATACTGTCTACTTAATACATCAAAAGTACCAGTCAAAATTAATTGATGGTCATCGACAACCAAAATATTCAGCTTTTTTTCCACTGGTAAATGCCCATAAAGTTGATGTTTTTCTAAGCTTACTACTGCCATTAAATTCTACCCATGTTAAATAAGGTGAAGTTTTTGGTTTAAGAATACAAATAAGTAACCACGCAAAATTAATTACAGTCATTGCGAGCGCAGCGTAAAGCCTTCGGCATAGCTTCGCTTAACGCGCAGCGTCTCGAAGAGAAGCAATCTCAACCCTTGCGATTGCTTCATTCCGCTCCGCTCCATTCGCAATGACATTTTGTAATTAATTTTGTTTAACTACTTATTGAAGTATGTGCTGATTTTAATTGAAGATAAAATTTTAATCTATGCACAAAAGTGCAAATCTAATACAGGATGCTTCTAATTGCACTTTTAGGGCCTTGGAATTGAGACTAAGAGTTGCCCCATTGTCGGTTAAGGGCAAAAGGGTAAGGGGAAGTTGTGGAGTAATACCAATTTGACAAAAGAATGCGACAGATTGTAGGAGCAAGGCAGTACCCATTGGTGTCAACTTAAAGTGAAACCCGCTCTTGTGCAAGGTTTCGCCCTCTCCCCCAGCCCCTCTCCCACGGGGAGAAGGGAGCCAGAGATTTAGTTCCCCTTCTCCTGCGGGAGAAGGGGTTAGGGGATGAGGGCGCGAGGTATTTGTACAACGCCCGCCCTATATCGCTTTTAGCTTAATTTGACACCAATGGGAACTGCCTTGCCCTCTAGAATATCATTGATGTCTCGCAAACATTATTTGATTAGGTATTACATAGCTTTAGCACCAGTACTAATCAAGCGCTTAAATAAACCTTCTGACCAGCCTGTTTCCTTCAAAACCGCAGATGAAGATACTTCTATATAAGCTTGTTCAATAAAAGCTAAGTCAATCATACACATACGACCGAGAGCATCTTTGAGATCTGCGCTTTTACCATCGTTTGTTAAACGTTTACCTACTTCGTAGATGACAGTCGCCATTGCAGGAACAACGTGTTGCGGGCCAATACCAATACGGACGTGAATGAGACCAATCTTCCACCGTCTTTCGGCGTAAGCATCCCCCCAGTTATCCATACCTGTAAACATTTCGTGAAACCATTGAATAAAGGTTTCCCGGAGGCGATGTATGCGACCACTGCCATCATGTAAAATCGCACTCATTTCCGGATCGCGTTCCAAGTAATCATAGAAATATTCAGCCATCTTTGGTGCTATTTCTAAACCCCAATCTGCCTGTGATTTGAGTAATTCTTTGTCCTCAGGGATCAAGCCAACACGCCGTTCTAAGATGGAGAAAAATGTATGTGGATCTAAGGTCATAGTTGAGCTTTCCTAACAATACGCAAAAAATTAGTGTTGGCTGGCGATTAAAAAGAAAGTAAATTACAGCACTTTTGAAGTAAGTGAGGTACATCATGAGTAATGAATAATGAGTAATGAGTAATGAGTAGGAAATTTACTTATTACTCATTACTTTTTTCAATTAGTTACTGTACTTCATAAATATCGCATCTGCTGTATTTAGTTTTACTTTGTAAATCGTAAATTTATCGCAGAAATTTGTTTTGGTTTTTGGATAACATCCGAAAACCAGAATGTTAGCTATATTTTGCTGGTAATTAACTAATTAAAGGTGCAATTTGAGCAACAGCACGTTTGATTTCTAGAAATAACAAGCCTTGTTTGACGGCAGCATTGGCTAATACCAATAAAACTGCATCAGGGCCACAGCTAACTACAATACCAAAGCCTTTTTCCCCTTCCACAACAATCCGGTCAATAGTGCCGCGCACTAATTCGCTACCAATACGTTCACCTAAAGAAAGCATTGCTGCTGACATAGCAGCAGTACGGTCTTCATCCATTTCTGCTGGTAGTACAGAAGCTAAAGCTAAACCATCAGGGCTAACTAAAGCTGCACCTTGAATGTTAGATGTTCCACTGACAAAGTTTTGGAGAACTTCTTGTAACATTGAAATATTAATCATGCTTTCTTCCTCAGTAATTATTGCTAAAGCTGGTTGATTAATTGCCAATGAATTGTTTTGTGAATCTATTGGCAAGTTGGCAGTTGTATCTGCAATCAAAAACATTTTGATAAACGTTCTTGGGAGGAGCCTGAGAATATTTCCCAAATGCATCAATGCTCATCTGCTTACTACAAAATGGATGTTTAAATTATTTGGGGGATGATGAGATTTAAAGCCTCTATAATTGAAGCTTTTTGAGTAGGATTCACCACAGTTAAAGGTGGTTGGTGATTTAAATTTTGCAATCCTAAAGCGATCGCTATTTTTTCCGGTTCCACAGTTCGGGGACAATCAGTATGAGTTAACCCTATCAGTATTGGAATCTGCACCCTTTGGTTAACGAAATCGAGAATCTGAGTCCCATAATGGAAATGTTCTGGGCGATGAGCATCCACAAGCAGGATGCAAGCTTGAACCTGACGAATCAGGATGTCCCACATAAAATCAAATCTGGGTTCTCCTGGTGTGCCATAAAGGTGAATTACTTGATTTG
Source organism: Tolypothrix sp. PCC 7601 (assembly GCF_025677855.1). Classification (NCBI taxonomy): domain Bacteria; kingdom Bacillati; phylum Cyanobacteriota; class Cyanophyceae; order Nostocales; family Tolypothrichaceae; genus Tolypothrix; species Tolypothrix sp. PCC 7601. The sequence continues at coordinate 3,052,917 of NZ_CP064879.1, read as the reverse complement.
GTACTAGTGTGAGCAGCCCAAAATCCAACGCTACCGTAGTTTTAGTCTTCAGTAGCGCTAATTCATCTGTGCTGTTTTTATCGGTATCAACGGCCTCAATTTCACTAATAGTGCGAATCAAGCTCGTTTTCCCTGCACCTACGCTCCCTGCGATCGCAATGCGTAGGATTTCCATTTAAACCTCCGCAAGGATATTACTTTCCTAGCTACTAGGAAACGTTGGGACAGTTGAGATAATTGCAAATCTGTTTTCTATGAAGGTAAGGCAACAGGCATTACCCACAATGAATTTTAGGAATGCAAATAGACTCTGCGAGTACATCAGTAGTTTTCTTCTACTTTGAGAATTATGTCAGTAAATATTTATCCTCAGTGATGCAATTTACAAAGCAATTGCACCAGATATTTGCACCCTAAATTTTTGATATCCGTATAATAACGGATTTTACACTAGTATTATTTTCATTTTCAAACATTAAACTATTAAATTTTCTTATTTTGGCTATATATAAATGAATATACTCATCATTAATTCTTTATATTCTGCAGTATTTAGTTACTTTACAAGAATAAACAGTAATTACCAGTATTTAGCTGCTTTTATCTCTTTTTATGTAGCTTAAGCAAGTGTTGTCGCTTGATGACGCGTCTAATTGTTTCAGTATTCAGATATGTAAAAAAATCAAGAAATGTAAATTTATATTTTAGTTTCATCAAATATATGCTGTTAAGCAATGTAACTCCAATTACAAATTAGTGAGTTTTTGAATTAGCTGCCCTGGAAGCGAGCAAAATACCACACAATTATTCTGTAGAGAAATTTTGTTTGGATTTACAATTAATTACTGCTCATGAAGGCGATTTGGAGTTTGTGCTTGGTTGCTTGTTTCTGCTTTAGCTGGAGTGGAAACGCTGTTGCGGGGGAATTATCTCAAAGACTAGCAAATTTTCCCCAGTGGGAAAAATTAACTTCTGTGCAACCAGCCGTGGGGGATTTAGCTTATCCTGAGTGGATGGGAGGTTCTTGGCAAGTTACAAGTACATTGGTGAATTTAGTAGCACCTTTAGCACCAGATATTGTTACACCCGGATTTGAAGCTAATCGTCAACAACTCAATCAGCCTGTGAGTTTTCTGGTAAGATTTATTAGAGAAAATTTACCTGTTGCTCACTTAAAAATACTTCCGCAGATAGATGATAGTAAATCAACCACTTTTATAGCCGATAGAGCATTTAATAGTTTGAATTTGGCACGAGCTTATTTAGGTGATGCAGCAGTACTCTCAGTAAAAGTAGATCCAGATTCACCGAATCGTCAGATTACTTTATTACGTGGAGAACGGCAACTAGTTTCCATCGTCACAGCAAGGGCGACAGAAACTACATCTGATGGTAAATTCATCACTACAGAAGTTTTTCAACAACTGTTTAAAGGTGGTTCTCGTCCTTATTTCAATTCTGTAGAATCTACAACTTCCTATCACAAACTTTCTCCATCTAATCCAGCAATCGAAGCCGATCAAGTAACTGCTGTTTACCTATCACCTCAAGATCCAGATTACTTTACCGCAGGCTCAAAGCCAGTTGCTCTTTACCGTTATCGCCTAGAGTTTTCTCCCATTTAATAACTAAATCCTCCCTAAGAATGATTTCATGTTGTTGCTCTTGACTACATTGTAACATAAATGTAGTATAAAGATTCCAAGCTCAAGCTTACGCCCTTGGAAAGAGTGCATCATGACCAAATTTAGAGATATTCTGCATTACTTTCGTCCCTACTGGGGGCTGAGTATATTCAGTATTACAGCATCCAGCATTTACGAAATTATTGATTTGGTTGTACCTTATGCCATTGGACAAATTTTAAACATCTTATCTAGTCAACCATTAGATAAACCACTGGCAGATGCGATCGCCAATTTTTCCAACCTAATTAATTACCCAGTTAATAACAATCTATCTTTAGGTGTATTGCTGGGGATAATTTTTGTTGTAACTGTTGTGAGAGCGCCTACCCAGCCTTGGTTAACTAGTTGGTTTCATTGGGATATAGCATTAAGAGCGCGTCGAGAACAAACTCAAACAGCAATTGCTAAAATTCTCACTCTCCCACTAGAATTTTATGATGAAAATAACCCTGGACGTATTGCCGGTAGAGTAGCTAGAGGTCTTACGAATCACACTTGGACATATCCCGAAATTGCCGGTCAGTTAATTCCTAAACTGCTGCGAGTGCTGGGAATCTTTGTATTTATCATGTTAATTGATTGGCGGATTGCGACTTTATATCTAATTTCTTTTGTAATTATTCTGTGGTTCAGTTTGAAAGATTTACAAAGAATAATTGGGTATGAAAGCCGCCTAGATAAGTACATGGAAAATACCGAAAGTCGCACTTCTGAACTCATCACCAATATTAAAACGGTGAAAGCATTTGCCACGGAAGCAGAAGAACTCAAGCGACAACAGCAACGCTTAACTAGGGAACTGAAAGTAGTAGATTATCGCATCCACAAAGGTTACGTAAATCTGCTAACTTGGCAAAAAACTGTAATTCAGTTTTGCGTATTTACCATTTTGGGTTTAACTTTAGCAGCCACAGTAGGCGGAAAGATTTCTCTTGGTCATTTTGTGATGACTTTAACTCTTTCCAGCATGGCTTATGCTGAATTAGAACCGATTAGCAACCTCGCAGAAGTGTTTGCGCGGCGCTATTCTTCGATGATCCGGTTTCACGAATTTTTGCGCGAGCCAGTTGGTGCTGAAGCAAAGAGTTTGTTAGCTGAAACTAGCGAAAGAGAATTGCCTTATCAATTTACCGGCAAAATCGAATTATCCCATGTCACTTTTGGCTATAGTGCCAACCGTCTAGTTCTACAAGATATCAACTTATTAATTGAGCCATACCAAACAATAGCCTTAGTTGGTCGTTCTGGTTCTGGTAAATCGACCTTAGTCAAGCTGTTGTTACGCTATTTTGACCCGCAACAAGGCCAAATTCTGATTGATGGTCAAGATATTCGCACATTAGATGTAGGTAATTACAGACGCAGACTAGCGATCGTTCATCAAGAAGTAGATATCTTCAACGGCACTGTGTTAGATAATCTCACCTATGGTAGACCAAATGCCACTTTGGAGGAGGTTAAGGAAGCCTGTAGGATTGCCAGAGTTGATGAAGTCGTACAACACCTACCCCAAGGTTATTACACCGTAGTTGGGGAACGTGGTGTGAGATTATCTGGTGGACAAAGACAGCGCTTAGGAATTGCCAGAGCCTTGCTAGTAGAACCAGACGTGCTGGTTTTTGACGAAGCAACCTCCAGCCTAGATTACGAGTCTGAGCGTTCCATTCAGTTGGCGATGCGATCAATTCAAGGTACTCGCACCACAATTATCATTGCTCACCGCCTAAGTACAGTGCGAGAAGCCGATAAAATTGTCGTTCTCGATGCGGGAAGAATTGTAGAAGTGGGTAGCCACGAAGAACTGTTGCGCCAAGAAGGTATTTATCGCCGCTTGCATTCCTTGCAAGAAACAGGCGAACTCCTGAGTTAGTTTAAAGGCGGTGGTAGCCACCACCGCTATTTTTTCAGGGATTCCCAAAAATCAATACCCATTCCTGGCTCGATATGACTGTTTCTCCACCTACTCGTAGTAGTCTGCCAAAGTCTTTTTGACAGGCGGGGGAAAGGTGAAGGGGAAAAGGGTAAAGGCTTTAAACCCTTCCCGACACCTGTCAATATTTGTGTGTTGAACTAGTAGAGACGCGATCAATCCCATCTCTACCCAGATCCCCTGCTGTCAAGGCGAGGAAATATTTTTTATTTATTATTCCCTAACCCCTTGCCATTTATAAAAATTGGCGCTACTATTATAAATCGTGAGACAAATGGGTCGGTGTCCGAGTGGTTAATGGAGACGGACTGTAAATCCGTTGGTTTACGCCTACGCTGGTTCAAATCCAGCCCGGCCCACCACTTCACAGGTAGGAGTTATAATCTCTGAGAGATTGGTAAAGCTCACAAGATTATAGCTCTTAACTCAAAATCAAAGTTAAGTTTGCCCGTGTGGCTCAGTGGTAGAGCACACCCTTGGTAAGGGTGAGGTCACGAGTTCAATCCTCGTCACGGGCTTTTTATTCCAATCTATCTAACTTTGTCTCCTGTTGTCAATTACTGCACTATTTGTCCGTGTTGACAAATTTCTATTACTGAGAATGACTTGTTCACTGACCAAATAAAGGCTGCTCTTAACACATTAAATGTCATTATTGCTGAGTTTATTTACTAATTTCTCAAGTCAAAAGATTGGACTCGTGACCTCTTTTAACCCACCTTTTAATTTATGAAAGGGAACAGGGAATAGGGAACAGGGAATAGGCAACGGGCAACTCTTAAAACTAAGCCACCCACAAGGGGGAGCCAGTCTCGTGGGCGGGTTTCCCACGCCAGTCCGCACAACGGGGGGAACCCCCGCAAGCGGCTGGCTCGACTTGAGAGAACTGGCGTTGGGGTTTCAACCAACAAGCGCGATACAAGGATTATTTCGCCCACAATTCCACTCGGCTTAAAACCAAGATCCGGGCTACTTTTTTCTTCTGTTCCCTCTTGCCTGTTCCCGCCCCGTTGGCGTAGCCTCTCCGCAGGAGAAGGGGCTGGTAAATAAGAACTTTCAAACCGCCTCAAGCTGGGAAACTCTTTCGGATGAATCCTTCAGATGCTTTACTGCACGTGTGGCTGCACTCACCGCCCAAGCAACTGGCTTCCCTACGGAATTCCAAAAATCAAATATGAATCCTATGGCTTTAGCACAGATGCGTTAGCGATAGCGTAACGCATCCTACGTGCTTCAAAAATCAAATATGAATCCTATTTCAAACTAATGTTATTAAATACCGACAGAAGGTAGCTGGCCTTGTAATAAATCAAATTTAGATTGAGTGCAACTAGCACAGTTGCAACCAGCTTGCTCGAGAATTGAATGAGATGCTGCAGCCATTTTGGGCGCTACTAATTCAGAACTTGGTTGTGCAGATACTACTAAGGTGACTTGTGTAGTAGATGCAGATTGTAGGCTGGAAGCTTGTGCTGGATTAGCTACCCACAGAATAGAGGCTAGAAAAACAGGAAAGGCAAGCAACATCAATTTGATTAAGTTCATAAATTCGCAAATACAGACTACTTTTGATAGAGAATAGTTAAACCGAGATTACTACAATCAATGACTGGTAAATTTCTCAATTGTTGCCTAGATTTCAGCATCAAAGCTAAAGTCTTTGGTTATACAAATTAAACCTGTTTAGACAGGCTTGATAGTAATCCAATTATGAAATAAACCTTTGATAAGATAGATTCTTATCGATACATGAGATTAGCATATCTAGGCTAAGACAAACACTTAAGTATTTTATTGTTTTGTATTACTTAATTTATACCTAAATGGTTAATCAGGCAATACTTTTGACCAAATCAGCAATTCTCCTTGTTCGCCGCCTGCTGCCAGATAATTACCTTGGGGATGCCAAGCTAGGCAAGAAAATCCTGCTGATACACCTGTAAGAATTTGACTAACTTCTTGGGCGTTATCCCATAGACATAGCCAGCCATCAGCGGCGGCGGAAGCCAAAAGGAAGCTGTTTGGTGCAAATGCGATCGCACATATTACTTCTACATGATTAGTTAAAACTCGTGCTTCCCAACCAAGGGAATCATCTTCTAACTTTTCCCAAACTACAATACCTTCGACGCTGGAGGAGGCTAAAATTGGCGCGCCTAATTGAGTGGTAGCTTCTGACCATGCTAATTGGCGAATTTTACCAGGAAAGCCGCGCATTACCCAAGGGTCAGGGTTACCCCACTCCAAAACGGTGACGCTGCGATCCATGTTGCCAGAAGCTAGGAATTTGCTATCGGGTGACCATGCCATAGCTACACTCACAGTAGGCATGGATAAGATGTATGGTTCATCATCCCAGTCTTGAGTTTGCCAAATTTTGACTCCCTGATAACCGCTAATGGCTAAGTATTGCCCATCCTTGCGCCAGTCAATCCCCAAGACTGAAGAGTTATCGAAATTTAGGGTAACGACAATATCATTAGTCTCTGCATCCCAAACTTGCACATAACGCCCCAAACTAAACGCTAGTTGGTTACTAGTGTGGTTCCAAGCCAGTTTATCAACCCATGCAGGGGCATTTTCTAAGGTGGTAATTAATTCGTTATCTTGCCAAATTTTTACCTGTCCATCCTGTCCGCCAATAGCTAAGAAATTGCCATCTGGGGAAAAGGCGATGCAGTCTGCTGATTTACCATTCGCAGCTTGCAAGGTAATTAAATCAGCATCATTCCACATTATCACCTCCCCAGCCGCAGAAGTTGCCGCTAAGTTTTTACCATCAGGCGACCAAGCGATCGCAGTGACATAATCTGCAAGTAGTCCCGAAGAGTATTCTTCAAATTCCTGGGTTTTGGTGGTTGTGGGGTTCATAGGTTAGGTATTGGGGAACTCGGGGCCCCCTCTGGGGATAAGGGGTAATGGGGATTGGGGAAAGGGAAAGGGGGAAAGGGAAAGGGGGAAAGGAAAATTACCAATTACCTATTACACAATGCCCTATGCCCTATGCCCCATGCCCTATGCTTATATTTTCAAACTAAACAGGCTAAGAAATCTTGTTTGAGTTTGGCTTCGTCAAGGTTGCGACCGATGAAAACTAGTTCGTTTTTGGGGGTTTCATTGGGCTTCCAAGGGCGATCGGGTCTGCCATCAAAGATCATATGCACACCTTGGAAGACAAAGCGATTTTCTTCTCCGGCAATATTTAAAATGCCTTTCATGCGGAAAATATCGGGGCCTTGGGTACGTAGTAACTCGCTCATCCAATTGTTTAATTTTTGTCCATCGATTGCGCCTTGTTCTACCAAAGCTACAGAATAAACTGTTTCATCATGTACGTGGGCATCTTCACCTAAAAAGTTAGGATCTATTTCTAAAGCGCGATTTAAATCAAAGGCGTTGACACCCAATAAGGCATCCATTGATAATTCTGAATTGCGGGTACGGTAGATTTTTGCTAATGCATTCATACCCCGAATCCGTCTTTCTAGTTCTTCGAGAACATCGGGTGTGACTAAATCCGTTTTATTTAATAAAATTACGTCTGCAAAAGCAATCTGTTCTTGGGCTTCGTCGGCTTCCCAATGCTGCCAGATATGTTTGGCATCAACAACTGTCACGACTGCATCTAAAGCCAGTTGGCTTTGCATATCTTCATCGACAAAGAAGGTTTGAATTACTGGTGCTGGGTCAGCTAAACCTGTAGTTTCAATTACTAAATGGTCAAACTTATCGCGCCGCTTCATTAAGTTACCAATGATGCGAATTAAGTCACCTCGAACTGTACAACAAATACAGCCGTTATTCATTTCAAAAATTTCTTCATCGGCATCAATAACCAATTGATTATCAATGCCGACTTCCCCAAATTCATTGACGATAACGGCGACTTTTTTACCGTGTTCGTAGGTGAGGATGTGATTTAGTAAGGTTGTTTTACCTGCACCGAGATAGCCAGTTAAAACAGTTACAGGTACAGAATTAGATGTTTCAGCAGAGATCATAATCTCAAAGTAATTGTAGTGATAATCATTATCTGCCTATGATAGCGCTTGTTAAAGTTTAGCTACACTAGCGTCAGCAGCGTGGGCTGAAGATTATTTTAACCAAGGAGTTCCTTGGGGTTAGGTTAGGCGTTATGCTCAGGAATCTTATCTAGTCTGCCAAAGTTGTTTTGACAGGCGGGGGAAAGGGTAAGGGGAAAAGGGTAAAGGTTTAAAATCCTTCCCCTTTCCTCAATCTACACTTGTCAATATTTGTGTGTTGAACTACTACTCTTGCAATAACGCAACTGCCAGCCATCAGCAGTTGGCTGTTGTTATTTATATTATCAAATTTGCAATTGTAGCATTTTTGTGAGAATTTCCTCTTTCTAATCAAACATACTCTTAAAAGATGATTGATTTGGCAGTAAAAGGAAGTGAAAAAGACAAAACTGCTGGAATTATGTCTCCAGGAATTTTTCTCTATAAAACCATAATGCATTATCCATCAAGAAAATTTTTAAATCATTGATATTTTTTTATCTGATTAATTAAAAGACAAAAATCCTTTAGTTATGTCTTATCTCCTATTTTTAACTATTGAATACTCAGTTGATATCGTTGAAAATAGATTCAAGAGTTAAGCAAACAAAAGCTTAATTCCCAAACAACTCACTTATACCAGGTAAAACAATCATGTCTAGAATTACAATTTCTGACTTGGCTATCGACTCCAATTCTTTCATCAATGAAGTAGCTGAAACTGAAGCTGCATTTGTTAACGGTGGTAGCTTGGATACATTTAACGCTGGATTCGGTAAATTTGTAACAACCTTAGCTTTCATCTTATTAAAGGCATACAAAATAGGTTTAAAAGCTGAGATAGTGTCCCAGTTTCTCAACCTTGGTTAATAGCTAATATTGGAGATTACTTTCTAGGACTAATAATAATTTGTCCATAGAAAATTGAATTAGTAAATAACTTGTCAGTAAGGTGCGTTAATCTTAAGATTAACGCACCATTCTGTATAAAAATGCGTTCTGTGCTTCAAGCAATTGCTGAAAAAATTATGCATTATAAGCGCCATAATATTATGCCTATAACCCCGAATTCTTAAATAATTCGGGGTTCTAAGCTATATGTATAATCTAAATATTATGAAGCTATCCTGAGCAATTCCTGAACTGGTTGAGAGTAAGTATCTGATTCAAAATGAGGAATAATCTCTAATTGAGCAATTTGTTGTTTTAGCCAATCTGTGAATAAATCACCCATAATCTTTAAGCATAACTGCTCGTCTAATTTTGGTTGAATGATTTCTTCTACCCAAATTAGATGAACTTTTTGGGCGATCGCAATGGGTTTGAGTAACTCTGGAGGATTAGCAATAAACACTGCAGATGCAATATCTGGTTTAAATTCGTGGCGATGTTTAATTCCCCTATAGCCTCCAGCGCGACGGATTTCGGGACTTTGGATATGTTGACGAGTGACATCTTGGAAGGTGATTTCACCTTCGCTAACTGCATAAAATAATTCCCAAGCTAAATCTTCATCATCCAAGACAACTTCATAGGTAACAGCAGCTAAATAATTTAGTTGATTTTCATAAAAGTATGGCTCAACTTTATCGGCAAATAAATGATGCGCTAATTTAACGGATATCAAGTTTCTTTCTGCTAGTTGTTCAAAATCTTCTAGAGAAAGATAATGTTTTTGTAGCCAATTCCAAGTATCTTCGGCTTTGATGAGTCGGTTGGCTGCGCGCAAAGCATCAGCCGCCTGTTGTAGTTCTTCTACTTCTACTTTAATACCTGCTTCTCTGGCTGCGTTAGAGATAATTTTGTGAGTGGCGATCGCTTCCAATAAATTAGGTACTTGGCAGGAAATTTTTACTTGATCAATGATTTCTTTTTGAGATACATTCAAAATTTTTGACATTTGCTATTCCTCCGATATTTTTAATTAATTTAATCAGCCATTAATTACAGGTTTAAACCACCTTTTTGTAATTGTTTAAACGGATCTAAGATAAAATCTATGAGGCGACGCTGACGGACAATTACTTCGGCTGTTGCTGTTTGTCCAGGGGTTAATGGTATAGGTTTATTACCAACTTGGATATAAGATTGATTTAGGGCAATTTCCATTTCAAAAACTTCTATTTTACCTTGGGGAGTTTCCATTAATTTGGAATCTGGTGAAAGTCGAATGACTTTACCTGTTACTACTCCATAATCTTGGAATGGATAGGCATCAAACTTAACTTTGACTGGCATTCCTACTTTCAAAAAACCACTTTCTTGACTAGGTATATTAGCTTTCATCACAAATGGAATGCCCTGTGGAGAAATTCGGGCAATGGTTTCACCAGTTTGGACAAATACCCCTGGTTTTTTAATTGGCATATTAAAAATTACACCATTAAGAGGTGATTTAACCAATCTTTGTGCCATTTGGATTTTGATGGAAGTAATTTGGCTTCTGGTTTGGGCGATTTCTGATTTCAGACTAGTAATTTGGGTTTGCATATCTTTCAGTTGTTCCTGATTTTTTAACAAAGCCAATTTACCAGCATGGACTACAGTTTTATAACTATTTTGTTGTTCTTGTAGTCGCAATTTGGCTTGCTGAATATCTGCCTGAGCTTGACGCATTATTCCCTGGTAGCGGTTTTGTTCTTCTTGGAAGCGTAATTTTGCTTGTTTAACATCTGATTCACTTTGTTCAAACAGTCTTTCACTTTCATCAGCAATTTTTTCCAGTTCTACAACTTTAATTTGAGGCACTGCACCCTGGTTTCCTAGGGGTCGGTAACGTTGAATTTCTAATAAATCTCTTTGCCAACGACTTGTAGATAACTTATAAGCAGTCTGAGTGGAAATTTGGTTTTGTTCAGCTTGACTAACTAATGCTAGTTTCTCCAGTTTTTGTAGATTATAAGTACTCTGTCTCGCATCTAAATTTTGCTGTGCTTGATTGACTTGGGCAAGTTTTTCTAATTCTTGAGATTGGTTTTGTTGTTCTTGAACACCAATTGCTAATCGTAATTGGTTTTTGAGGAGTTCTACTTGTGCTAATCGATTTTGTAATCCCTCTAACTTTGCTTGTCCCTGTTGTAAATCAGTTTTGAGGACATTAGAATCTAGTTCTACAAGTAACTGGCCTGCTTTTACAGTTTCGCCTTCTTTCACCTTGACAGCAATAATATTACCAGCAGCTTGAGAGTCTAATCTGAGAGTTTCACCTAATGGTTCAATACGTCCTCTCGCACTTCCTGTCTCATCAACTTGTGAAAGCATTGCCCAAGGTAAGGCGATCGCACTAAAACCCACCAGTAAATATAATAAGGATCTTGTCCAACGTCTGGGTAAGGCATCTAGTAGTTCTTCTGTACCATAATGCCAATCATGAGCATGATCTGCTTTAGCTTGATTGTCTTCAATACTTGTTGATTTATTACTTGCTTGCTCAGTTAATATCGATGATGAATTATTAGCAGGATTAGGCATAGTAGAATAATGAGTTTCTCAGATTTACTGAAACAATAAACTGCTATTTAACTTGAATATATGCACCAAAAAGTCTAACTTAGCAATCAAACTGCTTGGGCGAGTTGTTGTTGATTGAGGTAGTAATAATGACCTTTCTTGGCGATTAATTCCTCATGAGTACCGCTTTCTATTAATAAGCCGCGATCCAACACCAAAATCACATCAGCATTGCGGATTGTAGAGAGACGGTGGGCAATAATTAAGCTGGTACGCCCGCGCAAGATTGTATTTAAATTGTTCTGAATAATGCGTTCTGATTCTGCATCTAAATGACTGGTAGCTTCGTCAAAAATTAATAAGCGCGGATTACCTAATAAAGCACGTGCAATTGCTAGACGTTGACGTTGTCCACCAGATAGCATTCCACCACCTTCACCGATTTGGGTTTCGTAACCCATTGGTAATTGTTGAATAAATTCATCTGCACCAGCTAAACGCGCTGCTGAAATAATTTCTGCTAAAGAAGCTTCTGGAACAGCGATACTAATATTTTCGCGAATTGTACCGCCAAATAAAAACGTATCTTGATCGACAACACCAATTTGAGAACGTAGCGATCGCAACGCTAAACTATTAACATCATGACCATCAATGAGAATTTTGCCGTCTGTGGGCGGATATAAACCTAAAATCAGTTTAGCTAGGGTGGTTTTTCCGGAACCACTACGTCCTACCAAGGCTACTGTTTGTTCTGGCTGAATTTCAAAATTTAGGTTTTCCAGGACATTAATATCACTATCAGGATGATAGCGGAAGCTCATATTCTCAAAGCGAAGATGACCGCGAATTGCTGATAAAACTTGACGTGGTTGATGGTGTAAATCTTCTTCTGGTTCGGCTGCAAGTACATCATTAATTCGTTCCGTGGAAATAATTACTTCTTGTAATTCATTCCAGAGAACGGTGAGACGTTGAAAGGGATTAATGACGTTACCTAACAACATATTGAAAGCAACTAATTGCCCAATTGTCAGTTGATTTTGAATTACTAGCCAAGCACCAAACCAAAGTAATCCTGTAGTGGCTAAAGTTTCAATGGTCGAACTAAAAACTTGCATTCGGTTACCAATTACTTGACCACCAAACATTTTTTTAGTCAAATTATTCAGTAATTCTTCCCAACGCCAGCGCACAGTTTGTTCAATTGCCATTGAGCGAATAGAACGAATACCAGTGAGAGATTGAATTAAATAACTATTCTCCTTAGCTAAAGCCTGAAAAACTTCTCGACTAATCCGCCGAAAGAAGGGTGTAGCAACTATTGCCAAAATTAAAAATGGCGGCACAATTGCTAGTGCTAACAATGCCATTTGCCAGCTATACCAAAACATTAATCCCACATAGATAAATACTGTCAATAAATCTAAAACAATTGACAGGGCTTCACCTGTAAGAAAACGCTGGATTTTCTGATTTTCTTGCACACGAGAAATAATATCACCGACGTAGCGCGACTCAAAAAATGCTAAAGGTAAGCGGAATGTATGTTTGATAAAACCTACCATTAACGCTACACCGATGCGGTTAGCTGTGTGATCTAGCAAGTATTGTCTGAGTCCATTGAGGGCGACACGAAATAATCCAAAAATTACTAAGCCACAACCTACAGCAGTTAAGGTGAGAGTGCTACCTTGAACAATTACTCTATCCAAAAGTAATTGAGTGAATAGAGGCGTAATTAATCCAAATAACTGGATAAATACAGAAGCAATAAAAACTTCTAGTAAGACTAACCAATGAGGTTTAACTAACTCAAATAACTGCCAAAATGGTGTATTGGCTTCTTCGCTTTCTTTGAAGAGGGCGGTAGGTTGTAATAATAAAGCATAACCAGTCCACCCAGATTGAAATTGAGTATGGGTAAGGGTACGTTGACCGATCGCCGGATCGCCCACAATTACCTGTTTTTTGGTAACCTCATAAACGACAATATAATGATTACCCTCCCAATGAGCGATCGCAGGTAGTGGTTGTTGAGCTAATTTGTCTAGGCTAGCTTTAACTGGACGGCTAGCAAAACCAATACTTTCAGCTGCTGTGGCTAAACCTCGCAGTGAAACCCCGACGCGGTTGACGTTAGCTAACTCTCGCAATCTATTGATACTAAAGCGTTTACCCCAATAGCGCCCTAGCATAACTAAACAAGCTACACCGCAATCGGTAGCACTTTGTTGTTCAAAGAAGGGATAGCGTTGAGTTAATTTTGCCCATAAATGTTTGGCTTTGACTTGAGGAGTGGGGAAATAAGCCCGTGGTTGGGGCTTCTTGGGGGTAATGTTTGCGGGAAAGGGGATAACATTGGGAATTGTAGATTGGCGATGATTTTGAGCTTCTTGAGAATTAGTCAACTCTGCTAATTGCTTTGCACGTACCAAAAGGCGATCGCAGATTTTAGGATATTTAGTCATCAAAGTCTGCAATATATCGATGCTGAGATAACAGAGTTTTAAATTTGTTGAAGCCCTCGCCGCATAAAAGCTCAAGTTTTCTTGAGGAAACAAGGTGATTTCACCAAATGATGACCCAACTGCAAGAGTAGAAATTAAGTTACCATCACTATCTAGTAATCTGACTTTACCCGTCAGCACTACATAAATTCCCGCTTGAGCATCTTTTGATTGCCAAAATAGTTTTGCTACGGCTGGTTCCACAATTTCAATTTTTGCCCAGCAAGTCTGCAATTCTCTGTCTGTAAGGTTTTCACCTAAGGTTTGATTCAGTAATTGACTTAATTGTTCTTGGGAAAAATTTGTTTTCATTCTTGCTTTGATATTCCAAATTTATCTATTAATTTGAACTAGATTGAATGATTGATATATATGAGCATCACTGTGAGATTGTAAGTCACTAATTCTTACACCAGTCACCTTAATTGCTGGAGACTCTACTTTTTTAGATGAGCGTTGTTTTTGAGTAGCTAAACCCATATCTTTGAGTAAGCGATTAATGTGACGATTGCTAATCTCAATACCAAATTCAGTAGCCAAATGTTTGCTTAACCATTGAGATGTCCAACTACTAAATGCATAACCATAATTGCGGGGGCTATGACTGAGCAATTCTTTTAATCTGGCTATATATTGTTGGTTTACTGTTTTTGGTCTACCGATTAGTTTTTGTTGCCATTGCTCCGCTAAACCTGCTTTGGCAATAGTAATCCAGTAACGTGCCATTTCCTGAGAACAACCTAAAATCTGGCAAATTTCTGTTTGGGATTTACCCATATCTGCCAGCAGCATAATCTCTAATCTCTTACGATATTCTGGTTGCAGATTCCCTTGTAAATTTTTTAATAAATTCTGATGCTGTTCGGGGGTAAAAAACTTATTTTCAATATTTTCAAACTTATTTCGTGACATACAATTGACCATTAAATCTAAATTGTTTCCCAATAAATCTACCGTTGTGCTGTCCTGAAGATGGCACAAACTATTGAGGAATGCTCAAACTTTTTATCTTATTTACCCATTGATGAATTTGTTACTTTGTGAGACAAGATTTTTAACTCGCTTCTTTGCAATAGTAAGCGCAGCGTCTCACAGAGAAAAACGCCAAGAGGAGCAGATAATCATTCAGTAAAATTTAATACAAAACTGGTATCAGAAATAATTAGCTGTCAATAATTATCTCTGTTAATTTATGCCATTGTTTAACAACAAATAGAAACGCCAGGACGTAAAAATCATAACAGAGCAGTTATGTTTAACTGTCATATTGGGTAGTTGTAGATGCTTAACCCATATGATTTTTTGGTTAACAGATTTATGTAATTAGTAGCTATCTGAAAACCAGTTAATTGTGGTAGCAACAAAGCATCACACTGTGTATTCACGCACTATATTGTTGTAGTCTCTCATCTGAGAGAATGTCAAGGCTTAATTGCATGAAAAATCTGATTTTTAACGATTATTCCTGTGAATTGAACAAATTTATGGACATCAAAGCCCTGAAAATAGGTACTTATATTTGTGCATCTATCTAAAGATAGAAATTTAATTAAAATATTGGACGTATTAATTGAGACTGAATTTTTGTACAGGCAAATATGCAATAATTTCGGAAATTTTAGCTGCAAGTTATTGTGAATTGTAACTTACAAAAGTTAGCTTGATGCAGAATTAAGGTAACAACTAAGCTGATTGATCAGGAAAGAATCAGATAAAAAATTACTTAAAAATAAGTTACATACTTAATTTACAAATTTATACCAAATCAAAAAATGTTTGCGACACATCAATATATTCTAGAGGGCACGGCGTGCCTATTGGTGTCAACTTAACGTGAAACCCGCTCTTGTGCAAGGTTTCGCCCTCACCCCCAACCCCTCTCCCGGCGGGAGAGGGGAGCAAGAGATTTAATTCCCCTTCTCCCCCAGGAGAAGGGGTTAGGGGATGAGGGCGCGAGGTATTTGTACAACGCCCGCCCTATATAGCTTTTAGCTTAAGTTGACACGTATGCGGCGTGCCGTGCCCCTACCATCTGTTGCATTCTTTTTTCAAATTAGTATTACTCAACAAAAAAACCGAATAATAATTTTGGAGGGGGTTTGGGGGAGAATCCCCCCAATTCTTCTGGCTTCTTTAATCAGTAATAACAAATCAAAAAATGTTTGCGACGCATCAATATCTTCCAGAGGGTGCGGCACACGGTGCCCCTGTCATCTGTCGCATTCTTTTTTCAAATTAGTATTACTCAACAAAAAAACCGAATAATAATTTTGGAGGGGGTTTGGGGGACGCAACCGTCACCCAATCGGGGGTTTGGGGGAGAATCCCCCCAATTCTTCTGGCTTCTTTAATCAGTAATACCAAATCAAAAAATGTTTGCGACGCATCAATATCTTCCAGAGGGCGCTGCACGCCATGCCCTTACCATCTGTCGCATTCTTTTTTCAAAATGGTTTTTTCTGACAACAGCGCTGAATAAACGGGTAAATATGATTTTGGGTTTAATTAAGTAAAAAAGGGAGTACGGCTTCGAGAACCTCTGCAGGGTATTCTTCATGTAAACCTAAAGAACCCGGAAGCACAACACTAGTTATCCCTGGTAACGCCGCCATAGCTTGCATTTCGGCTGTTGATTTCGGCGGGCCAGATTCGGAAATTATCATCATCAGTGGCGCAGAAAGTGACTGGATTAATCCCAGAAACTCAGATTGCTCATGCACTGCATCGATGTTACCAGTCACAAAGGCCGCCGAAGCAAATCGCGCTCCTGGTTTTTGAGTGGTTTGCCATTTCTTTTCCATAAAATGAGGAGTCAGTCTCGCCGCATCCACAAAGACATGGCGACGGTACATAAAATTTAAAAAAGATGGCAGAGTATTGAGTTTGTAGAGGAATTGCCCCACAATAGGCGATCGCACTAATCCTCTCACCATACCCGCAATTTGAGGATTTGCCCCCATTGTCGGTAAAGGGCCACGCCAAGTGGGAGCTACTAATACTATTTTGGCAAAAGCCGTAGGTTGTTTGACAGCTAATTGCAACACATAACTAGCCGCATGACCAGCAGCCAACACATTAATTGCTGTGTTAAATACAGCGTTAATAAAATCTGCTAAAAATTGCTGATATAACTCTGGACGGTAATCTAAACTGGGGCGAGAAGATTCGCCAAAACCAGGCCAATCTACAGCGACAACTTGAAAATGGGGAGCTAATAACCTCGCTAGTTCACCCATTTCTTCACGAGTGGATACGCTGCTGAAAGCCGGGAGTAGCAAAAGTGGCGCACCTTGTCCCAAGGTTTCGTAAACCACTCGCAAAGATTGGTTTTCCCAATTCCAGAGAAATTCTTTAACTACTCCACCAAATCCAACAGCATCATCGGTGGATAATAAATTGGTAGACATGAGTTTTTACTCGACACTCAGTATTTATTCTTCTAACTTACATTCCAGCGCTTTTTTTTGCATTGTTTTAAAAATGTTATAAAAACCGTTAGCGCGGGAAGGTGTGAGGCTGACATTTAAACCAGTGTCTTGAATAAAATCTGGTGTCAGTTGCACAATTTCTGTAGGAGATAAGCCATTTAAACCTTCAATTAATAGTGCTACTAATCCCTTAGTTAATTGAGAATCGGAATCTCCTTGATACTTAACTTTCCCTTCCTCCAAGCTGGCGGTGACATAAACCTGAGAAACGCAACCAGGTACTTTATTTTCTGCTACCTTGTCAGCTTCTGGGAACTCTGGCAACTTTTGAGCATACCAGATGAGCTGTTCATAGCGCCGTTTTGGGTCAGAAGCGCGTTGAAAGCGTTGCACAATTTTAGCAAGAGCAGGTGGTAAAGAGTTTGTAGAAGAAGACATAAAAGCAGCTGCAAATAAATCAGTCTTCTCTTGAGTGTAAATTATCTAGAGAGCGATCGCGTTTATCATGAGCATTTGCCAAAACTGAAAAGCTAGTACTTTCCATACCACTCAAGTTGCTTATGATATACATTGTAACTACACTGTAATTATGAGCCAGTTGAGATTCGAGTGGGACGAACGCAAGGCGAGATCTAATGAGCAAAAGCATGGTGTATCGTTCGAGGAGGCAGAAACTGCTTTTTATGATGAGAATGCTCGAGTAATATACGATCCTGAGCATTCTAGAGAAGAGGATCGCTACATACTTTTAGGTGTGAGTGATTCACTACGTTTGTTATTGGTCTGTCATATTTATCAGGACAGTGAGGGGGTTATCCGCATCATCTCGGCTCGAAAGGCTACGAAAAAAGAGCGTCAGCAATACTACAGTTTTTTCTTATGAAAGAAGAGTACGATTTCTCCCAATCTGTTAAAAATCCATATTTGAAGAAGCTGAAGAAGCAGGTGACAATTCGGCTGGAAGAAGATGTGGTTGATTATTTTAAAGCCTTAGCTGAAGAAACAGGCATTTCCTATCAAAGTCTCATCAATCTTTACTTACAGGATTGTGTAAAATCTCAGCGCAAGCCGTCTTTAGAGTGGGTAAGTAAGGTCTAACAAATAAATTACGCGTTTATCATGAGCATTTGCCAAAACTTGCGTGTTCATCTTTCAATAAGCAAGTATTGGCAGATTTCGCTTTTGTGTAAAATGCAGCATTAATATTTTTGGTGAAGCAATATCTCAAAAAATCGATGAAATACCAAAACCCCTTCAATGAAAAAACATATAAGCTCTCCCACAACAGTTCCGAGACACGGTAAAGTACAAATTAAAGTGTCCCACCTAACTTTAAATTAAGTACACAAGGAGCATATACAGATGGGGAAGGGGAGGTTAGAAGCATTCAGTGATGCCGTGATTGCAATTATTATTACAATCATGGTGTTAGAACTGAAGGTGCCGCATAGTGCTGATGTAGCTGCTCTGCGTCCGCTCATTCCAGTATTTTTTAGCTATTTGCTAAGTTTTATTTTTCTCGGTATTTACTGGAACAACCATCATCATTTATTGCAAGCAGTCCGTCACGTGAATGGACGTATTCTTTGGGCTAATGCACATCTGCTGTTCTGGTTGTCGGTAATTCCTTTCGCTACCGGCTGGATGGGCGAGAACCACTTTGCTCCTGTACCAGTTGCCCTTTATGGTACGGTACTTTTATTCTCTGCGATCGCTTACTATATTCTCACCTTGAGTTTGATTGGTCATCACGGTAAAGATTCAACTTTAGCGTCTGCACTCGGTCGAGACTTAAAGGGCAAGATATCACTAGTATTGTATGCTGTGGGAATTCCACTTTCCTTTGTTAACTCATGGTTAGCTTGTGGGCTATACATTATGGTTGCGGTGATGTGGTTGATTCCTGACCGTCGCATTGAAAGACATTTGACTTCGGAAAAAGCGCGATAAGATAACGCAATACCATTGTTGCGATCGCTATAACCAATGGGGCTAGAGATTAGCCCCTAATTCATATCTATAACTAAGGCTCAGAATGACATTCGTATTTTTTGAAGGTTTTAGTTGAGGAATCAACACTATTTCCGGCTTCAGGGGAACTGATAACACAGCTACAATAGTACCCTAAAGAAGGATTATGCCCGATTTTTGATTTTATGACTTCTGCTACAACCGTCAAAACTGAATACGAAGCGATTATTGGTTTAGAAACCCATTGTCAGCTGAGTACCAACACCAAGATTTTCTCTAGCAGTTCTACAGCATTCGGTGGTGACCCTAATACTAACATTGACCCAATTTGTATGGGTTTACCTGGGGTTTTACCTGTACTCAACCAAAAAGTATTAGAATATGCCGTCAAAGCGGGTTTAGCTTTGAATTGCCAAATCGCCAAATATAGCAAATTTGACCGTAAACAGTATTTTTATCCTGATTTACCCAAAAATTACCAAATATCTCAATATGACTTGCCAATCGCTGAACATGGTTGGTTAGAAATTGAATTGGTAGATGCTGATGGTAACCCCACTCGCAAACGCATTGGGATTACCCGTCTGCACATGGAAGAAGATGCAGGTAAATTAGTACATGCAGGTAGCGATCGCCTTTCTGGTTCTACCTATTCTTTGGTAGATTACAATCGTGCTGGTGTACCTTTGGTAGAAATTGTTTCAGAACCTGATTTACGTTCTGGACAAGAAGCAGCAGAATATGCTCAAGAATTACGGCGAGTTTTACGCTATCTGGGCGTAAGCGATGGCAATATGCAAGAAGGTTCTCTACGTTGCGATGTCAATATCTCTGTGCGTCCTATAGGACAAAAAGAGTTTGGCACAAAAGTAGAGATTAAAAACATGAACTCATTCAACGCCATCCAAAGGGCGATTGAATATGAAATTGAACGCCAAACTGCGGCTGTAGAAGCCGGAGAACGCATTATCCAAGAAACGCGGCTGTGGGAAGAAGGTTCGCAACGTACAGTTAGTATGCGGACTAAAGAAGGTTCTAGCGATTACCGCTATTTCCCGGAACCAGATTTAGCACCCATTGAGGTTTCTAACGAACAATTAAACAACTGGCGCGGCGAACTTCCCGAACTACCCGCACAAAAACGCCATCGTTATGAAACTGAGTTAGGGCTTTCGGCTTACGATACCAGAGTTTTGACAGAGGATCGGCCTGTAGCTGACTATTTTGAAGCCGCGATCGCAGCTGGTGCAAATGCTAAAGCCGCAGCAAACTGGATTACGCAAGATATCGCAGCTTACCTCAATAAGCAAAAACTCAGCATCAGCGAAATAGCTTTGACTCCCCAAAGCCTCGCTGATCTAATTGTTCGTATTGAAAAAGGTAAAATCAGCAACGCCCAAGCTAAACAAAAGTTACCAGATTTGCTCAATGGTATTCCTCCAGAGAAAGCTTTTGCTGGACAAGAACTCATCAGCGATCCGGCTGTCTTACAACCCATTGTTGATGAAGTAATCGCCGCCAATCCCAAAGAACTGGAAAAATACCGCAATGGTAATGTTAACCTCAAAGGCTTCTTTGTTGGGCAAGTTTTGAAAAAGACCGAAAAACGCGCTGATCCGAAGCTGACTAATGAGTTAGTTGAGAAAGCCTTAAATTCTTAGGGTAATTGGTAATGGGTAATTGGTAATTGGTAATTCAATTTTGGATTGGCTTTCAATCTAAAATCTGTCTTGAAAAGTTTGCTACGGAGGGAAACCCTCCTTGCAACTTTTCGCAAAATCTAAAATCTAAAATCCCTAGTCCCCAATCCCCAATCCCTAATCCCCAATCCCCAATCCCCAAATAAAAGCGATCGCCCTACAAAAGAGCGATCGCTACGCTTCGACAGATAATCTAGATGGGAAAGCTTACTTCATCGTTGCTAAAACAGGTGCTACCTCAGGTTCTGCAATTTTTGGTGTTAACAAGCCACTAGCATAAATCTGGGGGTTCGCTTGCGAGATGATTGTATAAGATTGGCGAACTTGAGTATTCACTGCTACAGTCTTCACATCGTACATTTGCATAGCTACCTTGGGATAGAAGCCGATTCCAACAATTAGTACGATAAAGCAGGCAGCGATAAATACTTCGCGAGCATTAGCATCTCTGTATACTGCTTCAGTAGGTAGAACGCAATCTGTACCAAAACAAACCGCTTCATCTGCTTCTTGATTCTTCAAGCCTGCATCTGATAGGTCGCAGGTCAGTGCTTTACCAGTACCGTAGAATACTTGGCGTAACATGGAAAGCAGATAAATTGGTGTGAGAATCACCCCTACTGCGGCTAAGAAAACTGTAACTGTGCAGAACGTGGAACTGTAAACATCGCTGGTGGTGATACCCAAGAACACCGACAGTTCACCAGCAAAGCCACTCATCCCCGGAAGCGCTAGAGAAGCCATCGCGCCGACAGTAATTAAAGCAAATACTTTGGGCATTGCTTGACCCATACCACCCATTTCGTTCATCGCCATTGTGTGGGTACGGTCATAAGTTACCCCTGCTAGGAAGAACAGCAGCGATGCAATCAAACCGTGGGAAATCATTTGCAACATCGCACCATTGATTCCCAAATCGGTGAAGGACGCAATTCCTAGCAGGACAAAACCCATGTGGGAAATTGAAGAGTACGCCAAGCGACGCTTCATGTTTGTCTGAGCAAAGGAGTTTAACGCCCCGTAGATAATGTTGACTACGCCCAGAACGGCAATTACAGGTGCAAAGTAGACGTGGGCATTAGGGAGAAGCTCAAGATTTAAGCGAATTAAGCCATAACCGCCCATTTTCAAAAGCACACCTGCCAAAATCATCGAGACTGGTGCAGATGCTTCACCGTGAGCATCAGGCAACCAAGTGTGCATCGGGAAAATAGCCAGCTTGACACCAAAAGCAATTAACAATCCCGCATATAACAGCAATTCTAGAGCTATGGGGTAATCTTTCATCCCCAAGGCGGTAATATCAAAAGTCATTGTACCGCCACCGTAGAGCGCCATTGCCAGCGCTGCCACAAGAATAAATATAGAAGCAGCTGCAGTATATAGTAAGAATTTTGTGGCTGCGTAACGACGCTTCTGTCCACCCCAAATGCAGACGAGTAGATACACAGGAATCAACTCGACTTCCCACATGATGAAAAACAGTAGCAAGTCTTTAGCAACAAATACCCCTATCTGTGCTGCATACAGCACCAGCATCAGAAAGTAAAATAACTTGGGTCTGCGATCGACTCGCCAAGCGGAAAACATTGACAGTGTTGTCACAAAGCCAGCTAACAGCACCAACGGGAATGATAACCCATCGACCGATACAGCCCAGCTCAGACCTAACTGCGGCATCCAGGCATAACTTTCCACGAGTTGAAAACTAGCACTACTGGTATCGTAATGCTTCCAAAAGGCGTAGCACATCAAAACAAAATCTGCGATACCTACACCTAGGGCATACCACCGCACGCGCTTGCCATCTTTATCAGGCAGCACAGGGATGAGCAGGGAAGCAACCAGTGGTAGTAGGACAATCGCGGTAAGCCAAGGAAATTGATCCGCTATCATGTCAATGAGAAAAAATACTTATCTGTGAATAAAGATATTCTACTAGGCTTTGTTAACAAATATGAATAAATATTTACTTCTTTAGGCATAGATAAATCTACATTCTATTGATAGTTGTCAAAATCATCAAAAAATAATCAATGCATGAAATCTAGAAAAGTTTTTTAAAATATGTTAAGTATGCAAATCTTAATAAAGAATTATCTATGTCCTCAGCCAATACCCAAAGCTACAGTTATGATGCAGTGACTTCACCCTCCTGGCAAATCGAACTGCTGTATGACAGTGAATGTCCTTTATGTATGCGCGAAGTGAATTTTCTGCAAAAACGGGATGCTGGACGAGGATTAGTAAACTTTGTAGATATCGCCGACGATAACTACAATCCCGAAGTGCATGGCGGAGTTGACTATGAAACCGCAATGGGTCGTATCCATGCAGTATTACCAGATGGCACAGTGGTAAAAAATATAGAAGTATTTCGCCGCATTTACGAAATTTTAGGTATGGGCTGGGTTTATAGCCTCACTAAGTTACCCATAATTGGTGCGATCGCAGATTTTCTCTATGGAATTTGGGCAAACTGGCGACTAGCTGTCACAGGAAGACCCAATTTAAAAACAATCATCGCCCAACGTCAACAAAAAATTGCTTGTAATACAGAAGGGCGTTGTCGGTAATTTGTCATTTGTCATTTGTCATTTGTCATTTGTCATTTGTCATTTGGTGTTTGTTATTTCCCCTTGTCCCCTTGTCCCCTTGTCCCCTCATCTCCCTCATCCCCAGGAGTTCTTTAATTTTGAATTTTGAATTTTGAATTTTGAATTGATTTGTCCCCAATCCCTACTTCCGACAACTATCCCTCGTGCGGCTTTTCCAAATCCAGCCAGGTTCGGGAGAACTAATTTCTATCCAGCCGCCTTCTGTTCTCCCGGTAGTTGTGACTTGAGTACCTGCTTTGACTACTTTTCCTGTTTTGCGCTGTCCCGAACCAGATAAAGAACGTAAGTTTGAGGAACTCACAACTACCAAGCAACCTTGTTTCTGTTCAGCAGGTTGATTCGTGGAAGTATTGGCATTTGCAACTGGCTTCACTTGATTTTCAGCAGGTTTGGCAGCGATTTTTTGGGAGTTATTAGCAGATACAATCCCCATAGCAACTAATGCGATCGCAGCGCCAGAACCAAGCAGCCAGCGCAATTTTGTAGATGATTGAGCTGCAGAACCCCAGCCTGTCGCCAAAATGCTAGGCGATCGCGTGGGATTATTTAAAGTAGTAGTTGAAAGTTGATTCTGTGCGTCTGGAGCACGTAAAGTAGAAGCATTGGTAAATGCTTGTGGTGTAGCGCTATTTGTGCCGTTAGTTGGGGGAGTATAGCTAGGTTTAGCCAGTTCTTGCAGATAGTGCATGACTTTGGTTGCAGTCACATAGCCATCTTTTAAATAGTGACCCATTACTTGACCTACGACAGCTGCTACAGCTGCGGGTGTATTGGCATTGGTAATCGTCGCAACTGCTTGCAGTGCTTCGGTTGCTGTTTGGTAACGGAATTTAAAGTAATGCCGCACCATCTTATTTAACACAGATGCCAATTGCTCACTAACTTGGGCATGATGCTGCCATAATATTTCACCACTAGTCGCATCTTCGCCAAACTGCTTGGGATTTAAGCCTGTCAGCGCTTGAATACAAGTCATCCCTAATGCATAAATATCACTACAAGGGCGTGGTCTACCTTGCCCTTGTTCACTCGGCATATAGCCAGGCGTACCCACTGGAACTGTATCATTTTCTAGCTGTTCTGGAGTCATCAGTGAGTAGCTTTTAATTTGCTTCACTGCGCCAAAATCAACCAAGACTATTTTATTATCGGCAGTACGGCGGATTAAGTTATCGGGTTTGATATCTCGGTGAATGACCCCTTGATTATGGATAAATTCTAAAATCGGTAAAACATCTTGTAGCAGTTGAATTACCTGCCCTTCATTCCACCTACCAGCTGCCATTTCCGATGACAATGGATTGCCAGCAATCAATTCCTGTACTAAATAGAATTCTTCGTCTTCCTCAAAGTAAGCTAAAAGCCGAGGAATTTGGTCATGATGACCGAGATTTTCTAAACTTTCAGCTTCCCTATTAAACAAATGTCTCGCTGTCAGCAAGAATTCGCGATCGCTACTAATAGGTTTGAGATGCTTGACAATACAAGTGGGGTTTCCAGGACGGCGAGTGTCTAAGGCTACATAAGTATGACCAAATCCGCCTTTGCCTAATAATTCGACCACTTGGTAACGCTGGTCTAGTAATCTGCCGATCATGGTATAGCTGGACTGCGGTTAACTGTTAACTAGAATACACTTTTTCCTAAATGAAGAAGGTTATTACGATTTTCTCCCTAACACTGATGTATATCTGAATATAATTGTTTCGGGATATTCACTATATTCAGGACATAAAGTTGTACATGATAGTTGTCGGAATGCTAATAACAGTGTCATAAATATAAAGCCCAGAGCTAACCCTTGGGTATACCCTGGACAAAAAATGCTAGAACCCCAGATACCAGGATCAATATCTCACACATGACTGAACTCAAACTGCGTCTACAAGATGGAGATACTGAAACCGTTGTTTCAGTGGATCAAGATGTATTTACTATCGGCAGGTTACCAGAATGTAACTTATACTTACCTTCTGGTGGGGTTTCCCGGACTCATGCTCAAATTGTGAAGACGGGTGATGATGTGTGGACTATTGAGGATTTGGGTAGTAAAAATGGCACACAGGTAAATGAACGTCTGCTGACTCGTCCGCAACAGTTGCATCATGGAGACGTTGTTTGGTTGGGTAATGTGAGTTTAGTAGTATTGTTGATCACTCCTCATACAAAGTCAGTAATTGAGCAGAGTACAACTAAGAATGATGCCGATCAAAAAACCATATTGCGTAACGTCAAACAACTACAACAGCAATGGATAGAAGCTGATAGCAAAGATGGTGATATCAATAATAATAAGGATAAAACCATTGCTAGGTTGAAAGATTTGGTAGATATTGCCAAAAATCTTTGTGCAGCCACTTCCATAGAAGAGATTTTCTTTCAGGTGCAACAAGTCGTCTTTCGTTACCTAGATAGTATTGATCGCTTGGCATTATTAATAGATGTCACTGGCGGCGGTAATTTGGAGTTAATCAATGCAGCGACGCGCAACATTACCCAGCAGCAAAGTCTGACTCCTGATGGTAGTTGGATCAGCCGTAGTATTTGTCAAAAAGTGTTTGACGAAAAAGTTGTTATTCAATCTGCGGATACCCATAAAGATGAACGTTTTGCTGGAGAACACAGCATTTTGGTAAAAGGTATTCGCAGTGTAATGGCAGTGCCTTTATGGGATGAAAATAAAGTAGTGGGGGTTCTCTACGCTGATGCTCATCTTTCTTCTTACCATTGGGCGAATGAAGGTGAAGAAGAACTCAGCTTTTTTTCGGCTTTAGCCAACCTAGTAGCTTCTAGCGTTCAGCGCTGGTTACTGCTAGATAGACTTAAGCAAGAAGAGGTAATTCGTCACAGATTAGAACGCTATCATTCTCCGGCTGTAGTTCAGCAGTTAATTTCTGTAGGTAAGTTACCAGATGGACGTTTACCCCCCGAAGAGAGTGAAATTAGCATTTTATTCGCAGATTTGGTAGGTTTTACCGCTATTTCAGAAAGAGTCACACCAACTGCGATCGCGCAATTACTCAATAGCTTATTTGAAGAAATGCTACAAGAGGTATTTACCTATGGTGGCACTTTAGATAAATATATTGGTGATTGTATTATGGCGTTCTTTGGCGCTCCAGAGCCACAAGCAGATCACGCCGAGCGCGCCACTGCTGCGGCTAAAGGAATGCTAACTCGCTTAGAACTTCTTAACCTCAATGGTTTTTGGCAAGAACCGCTACAATTACGCATCGCGGTGAATAGCGGTAAAGCCGTTGTCGGAGATGTTGGTAGCTCTCAACGGGTTGAGTATACAGCTTTAGGCGCTACTATTAACCTCGCCGCCCGTATGGAACCAATTTGTCCCACTGGTGAATGCGTAATTAGTGAAGAAACTTACAATATGCTTTCCCAACCAGTAGATTTTCATGAAATGGGTAGTTACACCTTCAAAGGTATTAATCGTCTAGTGAAGGTTTATCAAACAAAAATGCAAGGTAATTCATAGTTCGTAATTCGTAATTCGTAATTCGTAGTTAAGAATTTTTTGATAATTTTATAATAGTATTACCCACTATAGAACTCATATTTGATTTTTTACGTTCACGTAGGATGCGTTAGTGATAGCGTAACGCATCAGTGCCAAATCATTAGCTGCAAATAATAAATATTCTGGATTAAGCATCTTTTTCGCCCTGAGCATAAGCTAAACCACATCTAGTTTGCATAATCTGAAATTGTATATTTATTGTGGGGGAGCCACTGTGTTGCGCGGGTTCCCCGCGTTGTAGCAAGTGGCGTTGGGCATCTTGCCCGCCCAATATATGCAAGCCAAATATGGAACAGCTTACAAACTAAATATTGAAAATTATCTGATACTAATTTGAAAAAATAATGCGACAGATTGTAGGGGCATGGCACTGCCATACCCTCTAGAATATATTAGGACTTACGCAAAAGTAACGGAATTACGTCATTACGAGCGCAGCGACGTAATCGCCTGATATTCTGGGATTGCTTCCCTACACTTCGTTCCGGTCGCAATGACAAATTTTGCTTGCGTAAGTCCTGTATATTAATGTTTCGCAAACATGATTTGATTTGGTATGAGTTCATTGGATTGTTGAACTACAGGTAATTGTGTCTCTATTTCCTGGTAAGCGTTCTCTTCTACATTTTTACCAGTTACACCAAAATGTAAGCAATTCCTGACCATTACTTAGCATATCCATAGGCATATATTGCATCTTGCAAATTGCATAATTTTGCGTCAATGCTAATAGATTTAATTATTGTTAGATGGGTGTTTAACTTTTTTTACTTATCATTCAACTAATCAGGTGTCAATGAGTACATTTTTCATGTACTGATCAGAATATAGTAAAAATGAAGTTTTGTGAAGCGAGGACTAGGGATGTACATTGTACAGATTGCCTCGGAATGTGCTCCTGTAATTAAAGCAGGAGGATTAGGGGATGTTGTCTACGGACTGAGTCGGGAATTAGAGATTCGCGGACATTGCGTCGAGCTAATTTTGCCCAAATATGACTGTATGCGCTATGACCATATTTGGGGTATGCACGATGCATATCGCAATTTATCTGTACCCTGGTATGGTGGGGCAATTAACTGCTCAGTACACTGCGGTTGGGTACACGGACGGGTGTGTTTCTTTATTGAACCCCACTCCCAAGATAATTTCTTCAACCGTGGCTGCTATTACGGTTGCGATGATGATAATATGCGCTTTGCATTTTTCAGCAAAGCCGCTTTAGAGTTTTTACTACAAAGTAATAAGCGTCCTGATATCATCCATTGTCATGATTGGCAAACAGGCTTAGTACCAGTCATGCTCAGTGAAATGTACAAGTACTATGGCCTAGAGTATCAGCGCGCTTGTTACACCATTCACAACTTTAAACATCAGGGAATGGGTGGTATAGAAACTCTCCAAGCTACAGGTTTAAATCGCCCAGAATATTACTTCCAGTACGATAAACTGCGTGACAACTTCAATCCCTTTGCCATTAATTTTATGAAGGCGGGTATTGTTTATTCCAATGCTGTCACCACAGTTTCACCTAACCACGCCTGGGAAGCCAGTACAAGCGATGTAGGTTGTGGCTTGGGCCATACTTTGCATTTACATAAAGATAAATTCCGTGGAGTGCTGAACGGTATCGATTACGATTTTTGGAATCCAGAAATCGACCGCTACATTCCGTCTCAATATAGCAAAGAAGATTTTGACAAAAAATTTGATAACAAAAAAGCTTTGCGAGAGCGGCTTTTACTCCGCCAAGAAGATAAACCAATTGTTGCTTACATCGGTCGTTTAGATAATCAAAAAGGCGTGCATCTTGTACATCACGCTATCTATTATGCTCTCAATAAAGGAGCGCAATTTGTATTACTCGGTTCAGCAACCGAACCAGCAATCAATGCTAAATTCCAGCATGAGAAACAATTTTTAAATAACAACCCAGATGTACATTTAGAACTGGGCTTTAACGAAGAATTATCCCACTTAATTTATGCTGGGGCAGATATGATTGTTGTCCCTAGTAATTACGAACCCTGTGGGTTAACTCAAATGATTGGCTTAAAGTATGGCACTGTACCGATTGTGCGTGGTGTAGGTGGATTAGTCAATACAGTATTTGACCGTAACTACGACGAAAATCTCCCACCAGAAAAACGCAATGGTTTTGTGTTCTATCAAAGCGATAATCAGGCGCTGGAATCAGCAATGAATCGTGCTATTGATTTGTGGAATTACTCGCCTGAAGAGTTTCGTCAATTAGCTATTCAGGGTATGGAGTATGACTACTCGTGGAATATTCCCGGAGGAGAATATATAGAAATTTACGACTGGATCAGACACAAGTGGTAAGCACTGAATTTTAGATTTTGGATTTTGGATTTTGGATGAAAAATTCAAAATCCGAAATTTACAGCAGATTGCAAGTTGGTGAGGTACAGATAATTGTAAGGGCAAGCTACTGCCCACCTGTGTCAACTTAAGCTAAAAGCGATATAGGGCGGGCGTTGTACAAATACCTTGCGCCCTCATCCCCTAACCCCTTCTCCCCCTGGAGAAGGGGAACTAAATCTCTGGCTCCCTTCTCCCTGTGGGAGAGGGCTAAACCTTATAACCAAGAGGGTTTCACGTTAAGTTGACACCAATAGGCAAGGCACTGCCTTGCCCTTACAATCTATCGCATTCAGTTTTCAAATTGGTATTAGTGGTTTCAGCTAGTAATAGAATGATTTTGCCGATAGATTGACATAATCTAGATGCAAACAGCAATTATTAGTCAAAAATATGAAAATCTGGAGACTTCATGCCCAAGCTCAACGTTAAGCAGAAAAACTGGCTACTTTCCGCCCATGTTGCATTTGGTAGCATTTGGTTGGGTACGGCTTTATGCATTGTGGCGATCGCATTGAAAAATACTCATACTACTAACGGTGATGAACTATATGCAGTCAATGCTAGTTTGAAGTTAATAGATGATTTCGTGATTATTCCTTCAGCTAACTTATCTTTGCTAACCGGAGGACTGCTTTGTTGGTTAACGATTTGGGGATTTTTTAAACATTACTGGGTAATTGTTAAATGGATTGCGACAGTTGTGTTGATTACTTCGGGAACTGTGTGGTTAGGGCCTTGGTTAAATGCAGCCACAAGTATTTCCGATATAGAGCGATCGCAAGCATTGAGCAATCCCCTATATACATTTGACATCAAAGGCGTTCTCATCGGCGGTACAATTCAAACTTTATCTGTACTTGCTATTATTGGCATTTCCGTCCTGAAGCCTTGGGGTAGAAGAATAGTCAAAGTCAAATCGCCAGAAGAATCTACCTCATCAACCAGCTAGTACAACAAGGCAAAAGTCAAAAGTCAAAAGTCAAAAGTCAAAAGTCAAAAGTCAAAAGTCAAAAGTCAAAAGAATTGTATTCCGGGCTTTTGCACCATTTAAAATGGTCTGTTTATTTACGCCGTGCTGTAGTAGGGACTTGCAAATAAAAAATAATTAATTGCTTTAGTGAGCAGGGGAAGCAGAGGAGGAAGAATACAATTATGGTCTTCGCTATGAAAAATGAATAATCTCATCTCTTTCCCCATTACCCATTACCCATTCCCCCTTCCCCCTTCCCCATTAACCGACCAATTTGCCCTAAATCCACATTTCCACCGCTAATAATTACACCTATTTTCGCGCCTGGTGCTTTCACCACACCTGTTAATAAAGCTGCGGTGCCTAGTACTCCTGTGGGTTCAACAACAATTTTCAAGCGTTCCCAAATGAATAACATCGTAGTGATAATTGCTGATTCTGAAACTGTCACCATATCATCAACGTAATTCAGCACTAAGGGAAAGGTAATTTTCCCCAAGTAAGGAGTACGAGCGCCATCGGCAATTGTATTAGGATTAGTGACAGTTTGCAGAGTTTTGCTGTGAAAGGAACGGGTAGCATCATCGGCTAGTTCTGGTTCTACACCAATCACCCGACAGTTTGGTAAAAGTGCTTTAGCTGCGATCGCACAACCGGAAATTAAGCCGCCACCACCACAAGGAACTAGTAATAAATCCAGTTCGCCTACCTCTTGTATCAGTTCTAAAGCTGCTGTTCCCTGTCCCACTATGATGTGTGGATGATCGTAAGGGGGAATCAGGGTAAGATTGCGATCGCTGGCTAAATTTTGGGCTAATTCTTCCCGGTTTGTCGTGTGGCGATTATAGAGAATTATCTCAGCACCATAACCCCTGGTAGCCGTTTGCTTGACTGCAGGCGCATCATCAGGCATGACAATAGTTGCAGGGATATTGAGTAATTTTCCCGCAAGTGCGATCGCCTGGCCATGATTTCCCGATGAAAATGTCAGAACACCTTGATGTTTTTGCGTTGCAGATAGCTGTGCTAATGCATTGTACGCACCCCGAAATTTAAACGCACCTGTGCGTTGAAAATTTTCGCATTTAAAAAACACCTGGCTGTGAGTACGTTCGTTCACTGTTGTTGAAGTTAGCACAGGTGTTAAATGAGCAATACCCAAAAGACGTTCTTGGGCTGCTTGTACGTCATTTATAGTGACAGAGTTATGCTTTTGCATTTAATTAAATAAGTTGGTGAAATAAACCCAACTTTTTACGAAAAGTAAATAGACTTCAAACTCTTACCAATAACTAATGACAAATGACAAATGACAAACTTCACAAACTATCTTTAACTGCACCGTTATATTTAAATGCTCGTGTACTTTTGATGACCATTTAATTTCCACTCTTCTATTGTGACACTACTGTCATCAGCAATTAAGCTGGCAGCTTCTCGTAAAAGTTCCTGCTGTTCCTTTTGAATTGCTTCCAATCGAGTAGAAATTTCTGCTAATCTTTGCTGCTTAGTTTGATAGATAATTTCTGCATTTATGGGTAGTATCGCTGATGTTTTATCAGTCCGTTGAGTGCCTTTAATTTTTTGCACTGCAAAACTACCAAATCTAGCAAAGGAGATAAAAATAACTTTAGCTAAAGCCTGAAGTAATTTAAGTGGTACTTGCAGAATTGACCAACTAGCTGTCTCAATCAGGCGCATAATGGCTCTAATAATACTCCACAACAGAGCCAGGATAAACACCAGCATGATGCAGCTGATAATAGGATGATTAGCAGCCCAACTGAGGATTTGCACTAGCCGAAAAATTCCTGGGTGTTGCGCTAGCCAATCATTCATCGAAGATGCGATCGCTGTTTGTACTGCTGTTGATGTTGTACTCTTAACTTGTCCAGCAGTTTGTAAACTTTGTTCTAGAGAACCTTTAGCTTGTTCCCAAGTTGTTGTAACTGTATTAATGGCTCTATCACTGGCTATATTGGCAGTTTCTTTAAAAGATTGTCCTGCTTGCTGTGCTGAGTTAGTTAAGGAATTAACGCTGTCATCAACAAAATATTTCGCTTGTTGAAGGCTTTGCCAAATTCCTTCAGAAAAGTTCATATCTATTTGAGGTGTCATGGCACATTTCACCGGGGTTGAAATCTAACCCGCAAACCATCTTTGGGGTGATTCGTGGGCAACCTTACTGTAGCTAAACTTTGATTAGGCAATATCTCCCAATCATAGCTGCGTAGCAAGTGGGCAGCAATAATTTTCATTTCCATTTTGGCAAAGGCAATGCCAATACAAATGCGCGGCCCGCCACCAAAAGCAATTAAACTGAAGGGATATTGTTTGTTTTCTTGACGTTGCGGGCTAAACCTATCTGGATCAAATATTTCTGCCTGAGGATAAATTTTTTCTAAGCTATGGGTGACAGCAATTGAATACAATAATTGCCAACCGGCGGGAACATGAAAGCCATTAAATTCAAAGTCTTTAATTACACCCCGAAACCCACCACCAGCCGGAGGATGTAACCTTTCAACTTCTAATAAAACTTGCTCTAAATAAGGCATTTGACCCAACTGTTCTAAACTTAAAGCACCTTTATTAGCCAGTTGTAATTGTTCTTCTCGCGCGCGTTCTTTGACCTCTGGATGAAGTGCTAATTCTGCACATAACCAAGTCAACATTGATGTTGTAGTTTCATGTCCAGCAAACAGTAATAGCACAGCTTGGGCAATCAGTTCTCTTTCACCCATGCTATTCCCTTCCTCATCTTTGGACTGGATTAATAAACTAATAGCGTCTTTAGTAGGGTTTTGCTGGCGTTGTCTAATAACTTGGGTCAAATGTTCTAAAATTTGATTGCGTGCTGCTAAAGCTCTGCCAAATGTTGTAAATGGTAGCGGTAATGGGTTAATAGAAAATAGCCCATTGGTGAGGTTAGTAAATAATTGGCTGAGTCTCACAGATTCAGCACTAGGACTTGTACCTAACAATAACTGACTAGCAATATCAAATGTTAGCTTTTTAAATTCACTAAACCAGGTAAACTCTTGTTTATCCTGCCATTTTTTGAGATAGCCACTGGTGATTTCTTCCATTGTGGCGACATAATTTGCTAATGCTGGGCCATGTAAAGCCGGCATCATCAAGCGGCGATTTTTGCGGTGTTCCTCACCATCTTGCAGAAAAAGTGATTCGCCTAATAATATTTTGAAATTCCGAGGCCATCCTTCACGCCAGGAAAAATATTCCATGTGGCTGGAAAGCACAAACTCAATTGCTTGTGGCCCCACCATCACCACAGTTGGTCTACCTGCAAGATGAGTTTTAAATATGGAACCATATTGCTGATAGCGCTTATTACCAAATTTGTACGGATCAGCAACAAATTCCAGGGTTTCACCTAGTAATGGTAAACCAAAGCTTCCTGGTGGTAGTTGAGAACTTTTCATCTTTTAACTGTTTTCTGATAATTATAAAGATTAACAAAAAACAGTTATTTGGTAATTCGTAGGATGCGTTAGGCGCAGCCGTAACGCATCCCAGTAAATCTATGCAATCACAGTCATATCATTGCTTGTGAGTGCCGCTCTATTGAATAATTGACCTATCTGAATTTGTGCGCTGCTACCAGTACCATCAGCATCAAAGAAAAGGTTACCCCGAAGGCGATCATAAATAAAGCGATCGCTTTCTGTAGTCGCCCTAGTACCAGTGCGGAACAAACCAGCATCCAGGGTACCGAGTGCTTGGGAGAGACTAAATTCGGATTTAGAAATGACGATTTTATCAACACCGGGGTTAAAGTCGATGATAGTATCAAATTCACCTGTACCAGTGAAGTAAAAGCGATCGCTACCGCTACCACCAGTTAAAAAGTCCCTTCCTTCACCGCCAGCTAGCCAATCATCGCCATCGCCACCGAGTAAGATATCATTTCCCGCATCACCATACAGCCTGTCGTTACCATCTCCGCCTTCGAGTGCATCATTTCCGCTACCACCACTCAGGGTATCGTCACCTTTTCCACCTAGCAAGCCATCATTACCCTCATCACCATACAGGTTGTCGTTACCATCTCCACCTTCCAGTGCATCATTCCCGCTACCACCATACAGGAAATCATTGTTTTTGTTCCCTGTGATGATATCATTACCACCTAAACCCCGGATAATATCAACTTTCTCAGTACCGATGAGGATATTATTACCGGATGTGCCATTGATGGTGTTAGGAACTGGTATGTTAAATCTCGCTACACTGGGGTCATGGTCGCTATCCTGGTCAGCAAACTCAGAATTGATATGTACGACATCATAGCCATCGAGTTGATTGAGCAGATTCTTACTGACAAGGATGTGGTCAAGTACTTGGGCATTACCTTCAAAATTGTAGGTATAACGCTCATTTTCCGGCAAGGTTTCAATCAGGGAAGTGAGTCCAGCACTTTCTAGAGTGCTGACAGGTTTGGAAAACTCAAAATCATTCAAGTCCCCTGCTACTACGACATTAGCGTTGGGGTTGATGGCTAAAATACTCTCAACAAAATTTTTCACCACCGTAGCTTGCTGCTGACGCTGAGTTTCGCTGGTGAGTGTAGGCGGTTGATTTGGCCCGTATAAAGGTTGGTCACCACCTTTAGAGTTAAAGTGATTACCAACGATATAAACAGTTTGCCCGTTGAAAGTAAATTCACCGACTAAAGGCTTACGGCTGGTATTAAAAGCAGAGTTCGTGGGGTCAAGGCGACCGGGACTAGCAGAAAGGGTGGGTACACCATTAACATCGCTAACTGTAGTGTTAGAAGCAGAAGTACCACCAGCGCGATCGACAAACTGCACGCGATCGCGATTAAATAAGAAACCTTGGCGAATATTCCCACCAGGTTCACCGCCATCTTGGTTATTTACTGGGTCAATTTGACGATATTCGTAGCTCGGGCCGCCCGCAGCTTTAATGGCATTAATTAATGTTTGGTAAGTTGTACTCGCATCAACTACCCCGTTATTCGTCGCCCCGTTATTATCCTGAATCTCTTCCAGAGTAATAATATCTGGTGATTTCAGGTTATTGACAATTCTGTTGGCAAGATTTTGAAACTTCGCTGCACCATCACTAGGATCAAGGTTTTCGACGTTGAAGGTAGCAACTGTTAATTGGCTAGCGCTAGCAGTAAGATTTGTAACTTCCTTTTGGAGAGTATCAGAGGTAACACTTACAGAAGTTGGCAGAACTTCGTAATTGCTGAAGTTATAATCCACCACGCCTGTAATTGTGGCAAAAGTTGCACCGACATTCACCTGGGGAGAACTACCAGAAGTAAATAAAGTATCATCAATTTGGATACGCTCTGGATTAAAATCATTAGCACTAACTGCAATACCACCTCTAGCAGTGCGTCCGGTAGCATTTGCGCCATTATCTGCCAATACCCAAATTTCCCCAAAGTCATTAGTCGGGCTAACTGCAACAGGATTATTTACCTGTACCAGCATCCCTTCTAAGCTTTCGTAGAAATCAATCCCATCTTGGGCGGGGTCAAAGGTGGTCGTTCCGGTTTCAATATTACCGGTAGTATCATTATCAATTACTGAGGTGGGAATTGTTCTACCACCATTACCGAGAATTGTGGCAGTAGGTAAAGCATTACCACTGGAAAGTTTGATAATAGAGGGACTGGTAATTTGGGTAGTCGTCAAGTTATTAGCATTACCACCAGGGCGGAATTCTGTCACTGTACCGCTAACCTGCACTGCATCGCCAACTTGGACAGTGGGCGCTGATGAGGTGAACACAAAAATTCCTTCAGAAGTGCGATCGCTACTATCTGGGTTGGGGTCTTGAAGGTAGAAACCGCGCGCCGCCACAGCTGTTACAATCCCCGGTACATTGGTAACAGTTTTTCCATTGAAGGGGGAGGTGTGACTAACTCCTTGAATGTCGCTAATTCTCACAGGTGGAGTAACTTCAAATACAGCAACTGTTCTGCTAACTTCGTTTGTTGTCACCAACAAAGGCTTACCTGTGGGACTGTCGGCGGCGGAAATAAATGTTAGCCCCTCTACTGCAACATCTTCTGGTGTATTAATATACTGAACAAAAGTTGGCTTGTTAGGATTTGTCACCTCATAGATAATGACATCGCCAGTGCGTTCTAAACCAATAAACGCATAGGTGCGGTTGTTGATAACTCCAATCGCCACACCTTCTGGTTCAGGCCCTTTATTATCGCTGCGGGTGTCAAAGCCAGCAGCCAAGCCCTCTGAGTTAAACAGAGTAGGGACTTTACTAGCGGTAATTTGTTCGAGTTGATCGCCACTATCAAAAACTTGTTTACCGCTAGCATCCCAAATTGAGAAGGAACGCGCCCCAAAAGCTTCAATACGATCAAAGTCTCCATCGCCGTCAGTATCGCCAGAAGCACTTGTTACATTTAACCTTCCCAAGTTAGCGTTATTTTTTAAGGTTGCGGCATTAGGAAAAACAGTTGGGTCTAAAACATATTCACCACCAACCCGAACTTCCTCACTAAATCCTGTGTAGTCGCGGGCATCGCCTTCGTTGGCTGTAATGTAGTAGGTTTGTCCATTAGCTGTGAAACTAGCGATCGCATCAGGTTGATATAAGCCAACTACAGGCCAATTCTGGATATTGATGCCGCCATCGCGATCGCTGGCATCAATACCATTACCAGGTAGATTGTGATTTTTCACACCTAATGGCAAAATGTCGGTAATGGTGGCGCTGGCAATATCGAGAATTGCGATCGCATTGTTTTCCTGCAATGTCACGTAAGCTTTCGTACCATCTCCCGAAAAGGCAATATATTCGGGTTCTACATCTTGAGCTACAGTGGAACCAGGGCCAAAAATCCGCACACCCGCAGCTTTCAAGGCATCAATTTGACTATTAAACGCCGTGAAGCCAGCAGTTTGCACTGTAGCATTGGCAACTCCATTCGCCAGGTTAATAATACTTACAGAACCTTCGGGGTCGAAGGAATTAGCTTGTCCGTAACTGTTTGGTTCACCTTCATTGGCGGTTAAGACCTTTGTCCCATCGGGTGTAAAGGTGAGCATATCAGGTAAGTTGCCCACTTCCACAGAGTTCAAAAAAGAACCATTAGCCGCATTAAAGAAGCCCACCTGTCCGAGAAGTTGCGCGCCAGTTGCGGTGTTGCGAATTGCGTAAGCAACTGCTACTGTTCCATTCTTGACGGCTACACTATTGGGAATAATTTCCGTACCAGTAGGCGCAGTAAATCCAGGAGTCAGGCTACCGGCTGCTGTCAATGCTCCGGTGTTGCTGACATTGTAGATTTCGACGGTAGTACCTGCAACGACAAACAGGCGATCGCTTCCTGGATCAAAGGCAGAAATTTCGGCTCCATTCGCACTGGTGAAGCCGCCAACTTTTTGCAAAGTGCTGGTGTTGTTGTTGGTAATCGTAATATTTTGGGAAGTGGTGTTACCTAAAGCAATACCTGCAGAAGGTGTTGCGATTGTCAAGGTAGCAGTTTCAGTTGCTTCTGCGATCGCATCATCTGCCACGATAAAGGTAACGGAACCACTGGTTTGTCCGTTAGCAATAGAGATGGTATTGTTGCTGAGGTAATAATCTCCAGTGGTGATACCTGTCCCTGAAACTGCTAAATTCACTGTTTGATTACCAACAACTGCACTAGAAGCAGTAGCAGTCACAGTGATGGCTGTTGTATTAGCTTCCGAACCAGCAGCAGTGCTAACAGATAAATTCACAATCGGCACAGATGGAGTATCATTATCTGCGATCGCAATATTCTGCGAAGCTGTACCAAGAGTAATTCCAGCAGAAGGATTGCTGAGAGTTAAAGTTGCTGTTTCATTGCCTTCAACTAAAGCATCATCGACAACTGTAAAGGTGACAGAACCAGTTGTTTGTCCATTGAGAATTGTGATTTTATTACCGCTAAGAGTGTAATCGCCTGAAGTAATGCCAGTTCCCGAAACACCTAAGTCAACTGTTTGGTCGCCAGCAACAGCACTAGAGGCTGTAGCAGTGACTGTAATTACTGTTGTCCCGGCTTCTGTGCCTGTATTGCTGCTGACAGATAAGTTAACTACAGGAGTGCCATTTGCGATCGCAAAATCTGTCGAATTTAGTGTTCCAGTTGCGGCATTAACACTGAACCAATTATTCTGATCGAGGATCTGAGCTTTGTAATCAGCAATAGATAACCCACTCCGAGAACCATTGTACTGAGCATTTGCAACAATACCGGAATTGGTAATATTGAGAGCAGTTGAACCCAATGTCAGCGCACCTGCACCTGATCCGGCATCAGGTACATAAGAGGTGTTTGTACTATCTAAATTACTTGTTCCACTGGTAATAAAACCATTAGTTGAGGCAATATTAATGCCGAACAACAGGGAACCACCATTGGCTGCATTCCAGGTTGTTGCAGTTGCATTAGATGTGAATGGTGAACTAGTAGATACCGTTCCATCACTGCGCTGATAAATAAAAATCTGGTCGCCACTACCAGAAATCCCATTTAATGCATTAGCAATGGAACCGTTATCTGAAGTAGAAGGCGGGGTATTGGGGAAAGAAAGAACTACTACTGTACCCGCAGGTATGAATGTGGAGGCTGTCCAAACTGCAAAATTCTCACTACCACGCCAACTACCTGGGGTATTTGGTTGTTGATATGACGCATCAGTGAAACCAAGCATGGTTCCGACATCTAAATCTTTGAAAGTCACAAATGCCAAACCATCAGGAGCGCCGGAACGAAAACCAACAATCGCAACATCACCGGGATTCAAAATTGTAGGTGCCATATTTTAGAACTCAAAATCAATGTGTGAAAATAACTTCTGTCTGTCAAAATTTCGCTAAAGTAGCAATTTAGGATGCAAAAAATAGCGGCCTATGTTGAAACAGGTCGTCACTTGTTGAGTATTTTTTTGTTCATTGCATAAATTCAGCGCTCTGTATTTTCACAGATGTCAATAATTACTTAGGGTTTACTGGGTAAAGGTTAAGAACAGGCTATAAGTAGATCCATTTACTTAAAGATTTATAAATAGCTGATTTTATTAAATATATGTAGTTGCTAGTTTCAGGTTAAGAAAAGCTTATGTAAATATGAATTTACCAAATATTTATGTATATGTATTTTTGATGAACTACGTATACTGAAAGTAAGAAAAATATTTTTGGTGTTGCATATTTGCAGAATTAATTCAGAGCAAGTCGAGAAACCACCCACGCAAGTGTTCTCCTTTGCGTCTCTGCATGAGGTAAATCATCCCGCATTATGCAACGCCATTTTTTAAAACCAATTACTTTATTGAATAATTGACCGTCAACAGTCAACAGTGAACGGTCAACACTATTAAACTTAATAGTACAGACTGTTAGTAATACATCGAATTTGTCTTAGCCTGAAAATCGTGGCAGTGTATTGCTTCTTCTGTATTAGCAATGGAAGGATGTACAGTACACTTGAGACGGTAATTGTCGGTAAAAAACTGACAACCTGTGCAAGGTATTTGATGCATTTGCTTGGCTTTATTGACACTATCTCTAGCTGCTGACCACAAACTCCAACCACCTAGAATCATCACAGCCCAAGCAACAACAAAGCAAATAGGGACTAACAAAGCCTGAATCCCATGTATTAAAGCAGCAATTAGGTATAACACGGCAAGTTCTGATAGTAATTAAAAATTAGGAGTTAGAAGTAATGTTACCTCCTAACCCCTATTTTTTATCTTCTTACTCTAGAAGTATAAATCAAATACCTGCATGACCGAGCGCTAAACCAGCCACAAGCATTCCTAAGACTAAGAATGGTTGGGCACTGGCTTGATACTTCACATCGTTCTTTAACGGGTCACGCAAAAAATACATATCTTGGAAAGTAATTTGCGGCAAAATCAACAGTACAAGAATTGCTGCGTACAAATTCTCATGGATGCTGACCAGATATGCAGCAATAAATCCTTGAAATACATCAATCATCACTACACATATCCAGGCTGCAGTAGTGACACCGAACATTACAGGTAGTGATTGTAATCCTAATTGGCGATCGCCTTCTACGCTCTTGAAGTCATTAACAATGGCAATCCCCAATCCAGCTAAACTGTAAACCAGGGTGAGAACCATAATTTTCCAGTTCAGTTCGCCAAACAAAGCATGACCAGCCCACCAAGGTAAAGCAATATAGCTGGCTCCTAAAGCATAATTCCCTAACCAGCCGTTTTGCTTCAACTTCAATGGTGGTGCTGAATAGATATAGGCAATAAAAGTACCAAAGACAGCCAATACTGTGATGTTGGGGAAGTCATGACCAGCCCACAAATCCAGCACAAAGGCTAAACCAATACCACCAAGTAATAATACAACTATCTGCGTAATTACCTGGGGTACGGAAATAGCACCAGACGGAATCGGACGGTAAGGCTCGTTAATCGCATCAATTTCGCGATCATAGAAATCATTGATGGTTTGGGTGTAACCCGTTAGCAAGGGGCCGGAAAGCAACATACAAGCAGCCGCCTTCAACACATTTTCCAGCGTCCAAGTATAGTTACCCGAAGAAGCCGCACCACAGACTACACCCCAAATCAGGGGAATCCAGGTAATCGGCTTCATCAGTTGCAACCGGATTTTCCAAATCGAAGTTTCCCCTGGTGCTGCGCCTTTCATCCCCAGCAGTTGCCGAGTTTTAGAACTGCGATCGCCAACTGTGGTGATATCTTCAGTAGTATTAACGGACTCTATTGCTTCCGCCGAATTGGAATTTGGAGTAATGGGAGATGATTCAGACATAAGATTAATTGGGCATAGGGCATAGGGCATGGGGCATGGGGCATTGGGCAATTCAATTTTGGATTTGCAATTTTGGATTAGGTTGAAATCTAAAATCCAAAATCTAAAATCTAAAATTTCTAGTCCCCAGTCCCCAGTCCCCAATCCCCAATATCTCTAACTTAAAACGAAATGATCAAATAACTGTTCTGAAACTTCGCCCCAGTAATGGGTTTTCCACTTAAAGAAGGTGGAAGGTCAATATTGCGCCGTTGGTCGCCTGCTTCCACAGTCACTTCCGGCCCATACTGAGTAAGCTTGACTTGTTTTTTATCAAATCCAGGCAAAAATAAGCGTACCTGACGGTTATGAGTATCTATTTCTATGGGTTTGGGAGCTTTTAGCGCTTCCTGAGCAAAATCTGGTAGGGCATCCATAAGCGATCGCCATTCACCAGTTGGGGCATCAGGCACTACACTAATGGTTAGAGGGCTAAATTCCTCTGTGAGATTGGGGTTGGTGTCGGAAGACACAACAATTACACCACCAACCGTCACACCGATTTGTTGAGCGCTACCCCATAAATAACGTGTGCTGGCTACCTCAATTGGATCTGATGTAGTTACCAAAAAGGCAGCAACACGCTGGGGATTGGCAAGAGCCGCTTTACCCTTTTCTAAAAAATTATTAACTTGATTAGTTGGTTGAGCAAAGTTATCTGCTGTCCAATTAAAATTGAACAGAGTGCTAATCAGTGGTTGAATTAAAGGTGATTCGGCAATTGTTTTCCCCAAATCTGAGTTAACAAATAATTGCCGAAAGCGTCTGATATACCAACTCAAAGACTCTGGTAATCCCAACATCCGCAAGCTAGAAGCATCACCTGTGCCATCATAGACAATCACGTCATATTTGCCACTGGCATCATATTCACGGATTGCATTTAAGGCCAAAGCGTTATCCATCCCCGGCAATACCACCAATTCTTGACCAAAAACATCTTTAATAATTGGGGTGCGGAGATATTGCGCCTCCAGTTTTTTGACTTCTTCCCATTGGCGTTCTAATAATACAGATGCTTGAAACTGTACTACTTGCAAATTGGGAGCAATTTCTTGAGGGTCGGGTGTTAGTGTAGTTTCTAGCAGTATGGGTAATGTCGGCTCTGCCAATCCTGCGAGAAGTACGCGCTTGCCTTCGCTAGCCAATAATTTAGCGGCGGCGATCGCAATTTTGGTACGAGCAATGCCGCCTTTGCCCAAAAATGTCAATATCAGAGTCATTAGTTGATTTCCACCTTACCGCCGATGTTTTCAACTCCAACTTAGCACTCGGCAAATATTCTATGCTTCCGCCTACTGTACGACTTTTAGCTCATCTTCAAAAAACCAAGTGGAGAAATTATCTTCAAATTGCACCACTATACCTACACTGCTAGCATCTGTCATTTTGTAGCCGAGGATAGTACCAACTTGTCCTAATTTTTTGACAACAGCGGGAGATACGCGATCGCGCAAACGAAAGACCTTAACCTTCTGTCCGATTTCCATGCCTAGATATAATGCAATAAACCAAGTCTCAGTTTAACTGAATCCGTGACTCCTCTGTAATACATTTATGATGATGAGGTAGATAAACAATCAGGGAGCAAAGAATCAATAACAAACACCAATTGATAAACTGTCTGCGATAGCTAAGAGTTAACCCTAATAATTTGATTTAAGTAAAAAATCGCTTTCTTTGCGTCA
The DNA here is from genome assembly GCF_025677855.1 of Tolypothrix sp. PCC 7601. Taxonomy (NCBI): domain Bacteria; kingdom Bacillati; phylum Cyanobacteriota; class Cyanophyceae; order Nostocales; family Tolypothrichaceae; genus Tolypothrix; species Tolypothrix sp. PCC 7601. Next base: position 3,010,171 of record NZ_CP064879.1, on the reverse strand, counting down.
ACGAGCAGCCATGTACGATCCAAATCCGCCGCGCCCGCCCCAAGAAACAATGCCGACGATGTATGATTTACCCAGCGAATTAATAGGGGAATCAGGCTTGCCGGACGAATTTCACTGTATTCAGGCTGATTTATTAACTGAAACTTGTCAACCTCCCAACTATTCACCCACAGAAATTTTACTGGCTAGCGATTTAAACCTGTACTACAATCCTCGCCATCCTTTATGGTACAAAAGGCCTGATTGGTACGTAGTTTTAGGGGTAGCTGGTGCTAGCCAACAGCAAGACTTACGCTTAAGTTACGTTGTTTGGCAAGAAGGAATTAATCCATTTTTGGTAGTTGAATTACTTTCACCCGGTACAGAGCAAGAAGACTTAGGAAGAACTCTCAGGGAAGTCAATCAACCGCCAACTAAATGGGAAGTTTATGAACGTGTTTTGCGGGTTCCTTACTATGTCGTATATGATCGCTACGAAAATCATCTGAGGATCTTTCAACTTATAGGCAGTCGTTATGCAGCAGTATCTCTTAGTGATAATCGCTTTTGGCTAGAAGAGTTAGAACTGGGATTAGGATTGTGGCAAGGTACTTATCAGCAGATCACTGGTTTATGGTTGCGTTGGTATCATGCACAAGGCTGGGTGCCTACCCTGAGAGAAAAAGCAGAGCAAGAAAGGCAACGTGCAGAACAGGAACGACAGCGTGCAGAAAGATTGGCGGAGTACGTGCGATCGCTAGGCGTAGATCCTGATAATTTGAGTTAATTAATCTGCGGTTGATTTTTTCTAATTATCAGCTTGCCTGGCAGTTGATTGAGATTAAACCAAATTAGTTACAGACAGTATTTTTTATTAATACCAAATGGTAATATAGGACTCATATTTGATTTTTGAAAAAAACTAAGTACACTTTTATTTCTTCTTCCCTGTTCCCCGTTCCCTGTTCCCTCTCTACGCAAATAATTTCTCCGAATCAAAGCGGATTCCTATACCTATTTTAAAAAAGAATGAGAAAGATTGTAGGGGCGCGGAACTGCCTTGCCCTCTAGAATATTATTGATGTGTCGCAAACATTATTTGATTTGGTATAAAAATGCTGCTATAGATAATTTTGTAAAAATTTTCACCAGCAATTTTTATACAACATTGGTATTTTGCCAAGACTGCTGAAATTGGTATAATGATGTACTTATTTAGTCATGCAAAGGGAACCTTCATCACTAATTAACTTCATTAATAGCACTAGGATGCCATCGGTAACGAGCGAGGGAGCAGAAATTGCTAAGAACAATGCGAGGAGTTGCACGTAAAGCGGGAAGGTTGAGGCGTATTCTACCAGTAGAGCAAAGTTTATGGGTAAAGTTTGATTTACTCAGAACTTTGGTCAGAAGAGATTTAGAAGGACGATACAAAGGTTCTATTTTAGGGAATTTATGGCCTTTGCTGAATCAGCTCTCGCAATTACTAATTTACACCTATGTATTCTCCATTGTTCTCAAAGTCAAATTAACCCTGAAAACTTTACCAGAAAATAATTTTACTTTTGGCTTGTGGTTATTTGCTGGTTTACTACCTTGGATTGCGTTTACCAGCGGATTAATTCAATCTGCTAATTCCGTAGTTACACAGTCAAATTTAGTCAAAAAAGTAGTTTTTCCCTTAGCTTTATTACCCTTAGTGCCAATTTTATCAACATTTATTGAAAGTTCTTTTGGCTTAATGGCATTGATTTTTTTTGTCGCCATCAGTGCCCATACTTTACATACTACTTTGGCGCTGTTACCCTTGGTCTGGTTAACACAATTATTGCTCACAGCCGGATTAGGTTATTTGACAGCAGGACTCACAGTGTTTCTGCGCGATATTCCTCAGACTTTAGGGGTAATCTTAAATATCTGGTTTTATGCAACACCGCTTGTCTATCCCGCATCTACTATTCCTGAACAATGGCGCAGTTGGATATTTTGGTTAAATCCCATAGCTGCGATCGCAGAAGTATATCGTGATTTAATTTTAGTCGGGGAGGTAAAACACTGGGGTGAATGGGGAGTGGCTTTTATGGTTTCCTTGGTGGTATTTGGTTGTGGGTTTTCCATGTATAGAAGGTTGCGTCCTGCCTTTGCTGATGTGTTATAAATCTGGGGAATTAACCCAAATTGAGCTTCATAACAAATCATGCGATCGCTGGGTTGATATCTTGTCTAATTTTTCAGATGTGCTAGTAGTAAGTGTGCGATGCTATGGGTGATGAGATTGCAATTTCGCTCAAAAATGTCTCAAAATGCTATAAGCGTTATGCTCGTCCTATAGATCGGCTCAAAGAAATTTTAATACCGAAAAGCATTCATTCTCAAGAGTTCTGGGCGTTACAAGATATTAACCTAGAACTTTATCAAGGTGAAACTTTAGGAATTATCGGACAAAATGGCTCTGGTAAAAGTACGTTATTACAGATTATTGCTAGAACGCTCACACCAACTATAGGAGAAGTAATAGTAAATGGGCGAGTTTCTGCTTTGTTGGAATTAGGTAGCGGCTTTAATCCAGAATTTACAGGACGACAAAATGTATTTTTTAATGGTCAAATTCTGGGTTTAAATAAAGAAGAAATAGAACATAAATTTATTGAAATAGAAAAATTTGCTGATATTGGTAGTTTTATCGACCAGCCAGTGAAAACCTATTCCAGTGGGATGTTTGTCAGGCTCGCATTTGCTGTAGCCGTGAATGTTAATCCCGAAATTCTCATAGTAGATGAAGCGCTGGCCGTGGGAGATATTTATTTCCAACAAAAATGTTATGAGCGCATTAGAAACTTGAGAGATATCGGTACAACTCTGTTATTTGTTTCCCATGATTCGACTGCTGTACATAAACTCTGTAGTAGAGCCTTGTTATTAGAAACAGGTAAATTAATCTTAGATGCCAAACCCAAGCAAGTAATTGATTTATATGAAGCTAAACTTCTGCAAAAAAATGATGTGCAACCAGATGCAGTCAAAATAGATATTATCTCAGAAGATGGCGGACATAAGTTAGTTAATGAATCTTCCTTAACAAGTGCTGTTGATGAAGTAGTAATTAATGCTCCAGATGTTAGTATAAAGTTTATCAGATTCTTAGATGAGCAAGGAGAAGAAATATTAGTAGCTATTAGCGACCAATTATTGCAATTATCTATAGGAATTTTATTTCTTAAATCCTATGCAGATCCACATATCGGATTTAAAATCCGAGAGAAGACAGGTGAGGTAATCTTTGAAACCAATACCTGGTGTATGGGGAAAAGCATCGGTCGAGTAGATAGTAGTACTTTAGTAGAAATTTGCTTCCGTTTTTATGTACCTTTAATGGAGGGAGAATACACAATTACATTTGGTATTGCTGATGGTGTCATAGGAGAAAGTACTTTTGAACGTACTTTGCTTTATGCTCATAATGTTTCCGTATTAAAAGTTTTAAAAAATACAAATTCTATACGTTGGTCAGGTATTGTAAATCTTTCACCCACAGTTTCTATTGATAAGCAGACTTATGTTTGATGAGATAATTCAGCAGGCAAGACAGACAGAATATGACTTTCGACAAACCGCCAATCCAGATGATCCACTGGGACATCTGTTTAACGAATGGTTTGAATACTACAAATTAAAGTGGGCGATCGCTCATGTTCTCAAACCCTCTACAATCCTAGAAATCGGAGTACGTTATGGCTACTCCGCCGCTGCGTTTCTTCATGGAACTCCATCTGCCAAGTATGTTGGTATCGATTTAGATACAGATTCCTATGGAGGTGTTAAGGGTGCAATTAACTGGGCAAAAACTATTACTCAGCAATTTCATACAGAATATATTATTGCTGATACACAGGCTATGAACCGCTTGCCTGGAGATTTATACGATCTGATTCATGTTGATGGACAACAAGATGGCAATGGTTCCTTTCATGATTTAGAACTTGCAATTAAGCAGTCACGTTATGTTCTGGTAGATGGATATCTCTGGACAAGACAAAATTTTATGGCAGTTAGTGATTTTTTATTCACTAACTCTGATTTACTAGATTGGTACGGTGTCATACCAGGTTATGCTGGAGATTTATTAATCAAAGTTTCTCCTAATTATTTAAATCAATTTCATCAAAATATTAATCTTCAAGTTACATCTAGTACAGATATTCGTAATACTTATACCAAGGAATATTATACAGAAGATTGCGGTGGGTTTGATGCATACAAAATATATCAAGGTAAAAAATTAGAAGACCCTAGATTAAAAGCAGTTGCCACTATCGCTAGTTTAAAAAAATCAGGCAAAGTCTTAGATATTGCTTGTGGTAGAGGCGAATTAACCTATCATTTTGCCAAGCAAGGGTTTTATGTAACAGCGATTGACTATGCTCAAAGTGCTATTGAATTAGCACAAAAGTGTTTTATAGGTGAAGAGGATTTAAAAAATAATGTAGATTTTTTATGTGAAAATATATGTGATTTATCCTTTCCCAAATCCTATGATTTAGCAGTAGCATCTGATGTGATTGAACACCTATCATTTGCAGAAGTAGAGTTACTATACAGCAAAATTTCTCAAGCCATCAATCCAGATGGTTTGTTTATCATACATACATTTCCTAACCTTTGGTACTACCAGTATGAGTACAAAAGAAAAAGAAGGATTGCCGCATCTGTAGGTGCATATTTACCAGTGCAGCCACGTACTAGGTATGAAATGTTAATGCACATTAATGAACAGTCACCCCGGGTATTGAAAAAGCAACTAGCTAGGCACTTTGCACATGTACTAGTTTGGTTTGGTGAGCCAACTAACCCCGGAGGTAGCCTGGTAAATAAATATTCAATACAAGAACTTCGTTCTGCAACTAGTTTATTTGCTATTGCTGCTCATAAACCCATAAATCAGAGTGAGTTAAAGCAAAGGCTACAAATGCATCCTTTACCGCATCAGGTTGCCGAAAAATTAAAATTAATTGTAAAAGATTGTCCTCAAAATGTAGTTATCGGCAGTGACTTTGAAGTATCTGTAGACTTAATTAATCATAGTCAATTTATCTTCAATAGCTTTCTCCCTCACCCAGTTCACCTTAGTTATCATTGGATGAATGAGCAAGGCACCAATAATATTATATTTGATGGAGAGAGAACAGCAATCTTTCCACCACTAGACCCAACATCACAAAACTCATACAAAGTAAAAATTAAAATCCCTCAGGAAAAGGGTAATTATCTGCTCAGACTTACTCTTGTGCAAGAAAATGTGCGCTGGTTCGATCAAGAACCGATAAATTTAAAACAAGATATTCCAATAACAATAAATTTAAAAGCTCATTAAAGAAATTTTTAGTAATAATGTTTAATAAAGTTTTAGCTAGAACTGTATGATAATCACATAGGCTGTAATTTAAATAAATAGTTGTTAAGATAAACCAAATGTCATCAGTTAATAATTTAAAAGACTTATTAAATAATGCAGAACTGAAAGCGCAACCGCGTACAAAGTGGCCTGGTAATTTAAATTTCTTTCCTTTTAATTTAAGCTTAAGATTTCAAAATTTTATTTTAAAATGTATCAACTTTCTCTTTAAAGACCAAAGAGAAGTAAACTTGAATTTAATTATGGCTTTGCGAGAATCTGTAGCTCTCAATCAACAACTAACAGAAGAAATAGCTACTTTAAGGAACCAGATAGATGAATACATAGATAAAAATAATAACCGTATACAAAATATAGATAAACAATTAGCATCTGTAGATACTCACATTAAAAAACTGCAAGATGAATTGATTATTAATGACAGTTACCTCAAAAATGACTTAATCCAACAGAAGCGTTTAATTGAAATGTTTTTAGAAGAATCAAAAAAACGCTTACCAGAACCTTTCACTCAAGAACAACTACAGACATTTGTGAATGAAGAACCAAATTTATTAGATGCGTTCTATGTAGCTTTTGAAGACCAATTTCGTGGTCAGCGAGAGGAGATTCTTAATCGCTTAAAAGTTTATTTACCCTTGATTGTAGAAACGAAGATTGGTAACCCAGACTTTCCGATTTTAGATGTAGGTTGTGGACGCGGTGAATGGTTAGAGTTATTGCAAGAGTCCGGATATACAGCTAGAGGACTTGATATTAATAAGGTAATGGTAGAACAATCTCGTTCTAGAGGATTTGATGTCATAGAAGCAGATGTCATGCTTTATTTGCAATCTCTCCCAGATCATACTTTAGGTGCTGTCACTGGTTTTCATATCATCGAGCATTTAACTTTTCCCATATTAATGAAATTTTTTAGTGAAGTAGCCAGAACACTTAAACCTGGGGGACTAGCTATTTTTGAAACCCCTAATCCTCAAAATGTTCTAGTTGGTAGTTGTAACTTTTATTTTGACCCGACTCATCATCATCCATTACCTAGTCCATTGATTAAATTTATGCTGGAGATTCAGGGTTTATCTCAAGTCAGAGTTATAGACCTGCATCCTTATCCAGACACTTATAAAGTCAGTGGTGGTGAGCTAGCTGAAAAATTCAATAATTATTTTTATGGGCCACAAGATTATGCAGTAGTAGGATACAAACTATAAATTTAGAAAATGTTCAAGTGATAATATGAGTGAAATACAATCATCTTTAAGGATTGCCATAGACCTCACTCCTTTAAGAGTTGGAGGAGCAAATGGAGGAGCAAAAGTTTTAATTTTAACCCTAATTAAACAATTTCAAAAATTAGCTCCTCATCATCATTTTGTACTTTTGACAGCACCTTGGAATCACTCAGAAATCAAGGAATACGAAACTCACAATACAGAATGTCTGTTAATTCCTAATTTAACTGAAACTCCAAAACAACCTAAAGCAAGATTATTATCAAAACTGATTCAGAAAATACGGAATAAAATTAGCATCAAGCTAATTGACTCCCTTAATCAGAGTACATTACTTACAAAACATAATATTAATTTACTTTTTTGCCCTTTCTCTGCACCAACTTATGCTGAAAAGGGTATACCAGTAGTAGCCATTGCTTATGATTTACAACATCTAGACTACAAATTTTTCTTTACCCCTCAAGAACAACAACACCGCACAAAATTTATCGCCGAACTCCTCAGAAAATCGCAGAAAATAATCTGTATTTCAGATTTTACACGTCAATCTTTTATTAAATACTTTCAAACTCCTTCAGAAAAATTTGCTGTTATCCCGATTTCTATTCATGAGCGGTTAACTAAACTCAATGAAAACATTGTCAAAGAAAATCTGATAAATCTAGGTTTGGCAGAAAGAAAATATATTTTCTACCCAGCCAACTATTGGCCGCATAAAAACCATCGTATGCTATTAACAGCCTATGGAATATATAAAAAACATTTACCAGATGGATTAGATTTAGTATTTACAGGAGCCTTAGAAGATGAACAAAACCAATTAAAAGAAATACTCAAAGTCATGGGGCTGAGTAAAAATGTCAAATTTTTGGGTTATTTGAATGAAGAAGCATTGACATCTGTTTGGCAAGGTTGTGAATGCTTAGTTTTTCCTTCATTATATGAAGGATTTGGTATTCCTGTTTTAGAAGCTATGGCATTTGGTAAACCAGTATTATCTAGTAATGCTGCCAGTTTACCAGAAGTAGGAGGAGATGCAGTTATCTATTTCGATCCTCGCAAACCCGATGAAATAGCATCATGCTTGCTCAGTATTAGTAGCAATTCACTATTAATTGAAGAGCTAGTTAATCAAGGATATCAAAGGTTAAAGCTATTTGATGGGCAAAAAATGGCTGATGAGTATCTCAATATATTTGAGACAGTAGCCCTAAATCATCCAACATCAATTCAAACATCGATTTCTGGTATTTATGATGATGGTTGGTCTGCACCTGAGTTTTCTATTTCTATAGAACCGGGTTCTCCAGGGCGAACTCTAGAGATTTTGTTGGAGACTCCCGCATTTTTTCCAGCTGCAAAAGCAAGGATAACGTTACAAACAAAAGGTAAAAAGTCATGCTATACCTGCATTCGAGCTGCATCACAGAAGATTGTTTGGCCAGTTTCATCTACAGGGGAAGAAATTACTGTGCAGATTTTGCCTAGTTTTCAGCCTAGTCAACTTAACCTTAACTCAGATCAGCGCCAACTTGGGGTAATGGTACGTGATTGCCGTCTCAAGTTAGCTGATGGCGAATCTATTTCAATTCTTGCTTTAGAGAGTGTGGTGTGAACTTAAAATTTAGCGTTATTACACCTTCTTTTTGTCAAGGTCGTTTTATAGAGAGAACTATACAAAGTGTACTCTCTCAAAAATCTTCAGATATAGAAATTGAGTACATCATCTGTGATGCTGGTAGTACAGATGAGACTATAGAAATTTTGCAGCATTATCATGAGGATCTACGCTGGATATCAGAACCCGATAATGGACAAGCTGATGCAGTCAATAAAGGTATTGCGCTCACAACAGGTGAGATAATTGCCTGGATTAATTCTGATGATATCTATTATCCTGGAACGTTTGAGGTTATTCAAGAAATTTTCGCATCAAATCCCGATATACAAATCATATATGGTGATGCTGACCATATTGATGAACAAGATGTATTTATGGAAGCCTATCCAACAGAACCTTGGAATTACCAACGTCTAATTGATACTTGCTTTCTCTGTCAACCAGCTGTATTCTTTCGCCGCCATCTAGTTGATAAATATGGAAACTTAGATGCTTCTCTCAAGTACTGTATGGACTATGAATTGTGGCTTCGCTATGGTCAACATATCCCATTTTATTACCTACCTCGTAAGCTGGCTGGTTCGCGCCTCTATAAAGACAATAAGACACTTGGTCAGCGAATAGCAGTTCATTATGAAATAAATAATATGATGCATTCCAAATTTAGGAGTGTACCAGATAAATGGATTTTCGCTTATGCCCATGTGAAGGTAGAAGAAACTTTAAAGTTAGATAGAAGCGACCCTATTCAAAATTTTAAATTTGTTCAGGCAGTAATTTATAACAGCTTATGGTCATTTTATCAATGGAAAAAGTTTATTTCACTTAAAGTGTCAGCCAAGATGGTTTGGTGGGTAATTGCTGCAAATATATTTTTGTTTAAAAATTTATCTTTATTATTTAAAAGGTTATGAAAATCGGTTTTGATATTAGCCAAACTGGAAAAAATAAGGCAGGATGTGGCTATGCTGCTGCCAGTCTTATCCAAAACTTAATAGAAGAATATGATAATCATGAATATCTGCTTTATTCAGCATTTGGCAATACTTTTTGGGATCCAGAACATGGAAAAAGTACGTGCCGCTTTTCTCAAAGAAATTGTACTCACTTACTAGATAATTTATCTCATCAAGATTCTCTAAATTTTTGGAATACTACCAAAGCAATAGATGAAGGAAAATTAGGAAATCCCGATATTGTTCATGCGAACAACTTTTCATCTCCCCAGTTAAATTTTGCACGTCTGGTTTATACTATACATGACGTGAGCTTTATCGATCATCCAGAGTATACTTCTGAAGAAAATCGATGGATTTGCTTTAACGGTGTCTTTGATGCTTCCATAAGAGCCGATCTAATTATTGCTATTTCTGAATATTCTAGAAAACGATTTTTAGAAGTATTTCCACACTTTCCTATGGAGCGCACTCGTGTCGTCTACTTAGGAAGTCGTTTTACAAATGTAGAGGATGAAAAACCAGTAGCTACTCTCAAACCTAATAATTTTTGGCTGTCCGTAGGAACTTTAGAACCTAGAAAAAATTTACGTCGAACTTTACGTGCTTTTAAGCAATATGTTGATGTTAATCCTGACTCTAAACCTTTAGTTTTAGCAGGAGGACAAGGATGGTTAGAAGAAGACCTAGAACAGTTTATTAATAATCTAGAATTGAGTAAACATATTATTAAACTAGGCTATGTAGATGACTCTACACTAAAATGGCTATATAAAAACTGCTGGGCTTTTATTTATCCATCTATTTATGAAGGTTTTGGGTTACCTGTTTTAGAGGCTATGAGCCTTGGTACTGCTGTACTTACTTCTCATACTACAAGCTTGCCAGAAGTTGGTGGAGATGCAGTTTTATATGTAGACCCTACCAATGAAGCTGATATTTTGGCAGGTTTTATAAAATTGGATGATGACAAATTACGTGAGATTCTTAAGGCGAATAGTCCAACACAAGCAAGTAAATTCTCTTGGAGGAAAGCTGCGAAAGAAGTTATGCAAGCATATACAGAAGTTTTAAATATGCCAAAAAAAATCTTTCAATGATTTTGATCTAAGAACTCTAGCAGTGTATTCTAGTAGTCTGGGATAAAAGGTAGTGAGTACCTTTTAAAGATTATTTGTTTAATACTAAGCTCTGATAAATGTGACTGCAAAAGCTCTGATTACTGGTTTAACTGGACAAGATGGCTCTTATTTAGCTGAACTACTTTTAGCTAAAGGCTACGAGGTTTTTGGCTTAGTGCGTCGTTCCAGCACTAGTAACTTGGAACGTATTTCTCACCTGTTTAGCCAAATCAAAATTGTATCAGGTGACCTTCTCGATCAGTCTTCACTCATGGATGTGATTGCTGAATCTCAACCAGATGAAATTTATAACCTTGCTTCCCAAAGCTACGTTCCTCTGTCTTGGACACAACCCGCACTCACCGCTGAATACACTGCTCTTGGTGTCTCTCGACTGCTAGAATCTATCCGTCGATGTAAACCTGATGCTAAATTCTACCAAGCATCAAGTAGTGAGGTTTTCGGTCAACCAGACGAGTCACCGCAAACTGAACGTACCGCCTTTCGTCCCCGCAACCCTTACGGTGTTGCTAAAGCTTATGCTCACTGGATGACTGTCAACTATAGGCATAAATATAATCTTTACGCTTGCTGCGGTATCACCTATACTCACGAATCGCCTCGACGCGGTACAGAATTTGTGTTTCGCAAAATTACGCATACAGTAGCGCAAATCAAACTCGGTTTAGCAAATGAACTCAAATTAGGCAATTTAGATGCGCGTCGTGATTGGTGTTATGCCAAGGATGCTGTTTATGCCATGTGGCTAATGTTACAGCAAGAGCAACCAGACGACTACATTATTGCTAGTGGTGAAACCCAGTCTGTAAGAGAACTTGTAGAATGTGCATTTAACTATGTTGGTCTTAATTGGGAAGATTATGTCTCAGTAGACCCAACATTTTATCGGCCTGATGAGCCTGTACAGTTAATTGGTTGTATTGATAAAATCAAGACCGCTATAGATTGGCAACCGCAACACTCCTTTAAGCAATTAGTTGAGTTAATGGTTGATTCGGATATGAAAAAATTGAGTCAAAACGGAGCCTGAAAATTTTCATGTTAAAAATTGTAGTTGATGCCACCCCTGTCGAACCAAAACCGAGTGGGGTGGGTTTTTATGTTGCTAATTTAATCAATTCACTTGATGCGCTACAAGCAGCAGAAAATTTTCAGTTAGAGATAATTTATCAACCAGGTTTAAAAAAATGGTTAAGGCGAGATTTTAATTTTCCTGATTCCTTAAAAAATTATGCTCACTTACATCTTTTGCCTCTACCTGTAAGGCTTTCTGATTTATTATTAAAGTTAAATTTTAAACCGAGTTTAGCTTATTTTGAGAAATACTTTGGTGCTGCAGATATCGTACATGGGACAAATTACACTGTTTATCCCTGTAACCAAAGTTTAAAGGTAATGAATATATATGATTTAACTTTTATTAAATATCCTAATTATATTGACTCTGTTGTTAAAGCATATACGGAACGTGTAAAGCGATGCTTAGGGTGGACAGACCTAATTTTAACAATTTCCGAAAGTTCTAAAAAAGATATTATTGAATATTTGCAAGTAGAACCGCAAAAAGTCTCTGTCACACCTTTAGCTAGCCGCTATTATCCTGATTATTTATCTGATGAGGCTGCTCAGACGCTAGAACCAGAAGTTAAATATGATTTTTCGCAACCATATTTACTGTTTGTCAGTACTATAGAACCCCGAAAAAATATTAATGCTATTATCTCAGCCTTTAACTTCTTAAAAGAAAAACATAAAATTGAGCATCAATTAGTATTGATTGGTAAAAAAGGATGGCGTTATGAACCAATCTTCGCAGCGATTGAAAGCTCTCCGTGGAGAGAACAGATTCATCATCTTGACTATTTATCTAATGAATTAGTAGCCTTATTTTATTCAAAAGCTGATGTGTTTGTTTATCCTTCTCATTACGAAGGGTTTGGATTACCTGCATTAGAAGCGATGACTTTAGGCGCACCAGTTGTCTGTGCTAACAGTTCTTCGCTACCAGAAGTTACAGGAAAAGCGGCTCTCCTGATTGACCCTGATGAACCGATGCAATTAGCTGAAGCCATTCTCAAAGTAATTAGTGATTCTCAGTTACGCCAAGAGTTAATTCAATTAGGTAAAGAAAGAGCAAAGTTATTTTCTTGGGAAAAAACTGCAAAAGAAACATTAAAGGCATACCGAGGCATTATGTCATGAATAGCGTAGATAATGCCTTATCGGAAAAATTAATTATTAATCTCTCAATTATTTTTTCTCAATCAACAGGTATCAGCAATTATGCACAAAATATTTTTCCTTACTTAAAAACTCTCAAACCTACTTTATTAACAGCCAAACAATATCCCGAATTTAATTGCTATATAGTTCCAGATAATCTGACTCCTGCTCAAGGTACAAAAGGTCATTTTCGCCGCTTAATTTGGACGCAATTTCAAATACCGCAAATTTATCAACAGCTAAAATCGCAACTTTTATTTTCTCCTGTACCGGAAGCACCGCTATATACAAATTGTCGTTTTGTTGTCATGTTTCACGACTTGATACCCTTGCGATTTCCTAGAAGCTTTTCACCTCTAATACCGTATCATCGCTACTACACACCCCAAGTACTTAACCAAGCACAACATATTATTTGTAATTCCCAAGCCACAGCTAAAGACATCATCGACTTTTACCAAATTCCTAGCAGCAAAATCACACCCATTCTCCTTGCTTACGATCGCACTCACTTCCGTCCTCTAAATTTACCCACCAGCAACTACTTTCTCTACATTGGTCGCCAAGATACATACAAAAATGTGCATCGCTTAATTAGTGCTTTTGCTGCATTACCTAATAGTAAAGACTACGAACTGTGGTTAGTAGGGCCTAGCGATCGCCGTTATACTCCAACTCTACAAGCACAGGTTGCAGAATTGGGTATAACCAATCAAGTGAAATTTCTGGATTATGTAGCCTATAGCGAATTACCAACAATTATTAATGGTGCGATCGCACTGGTTTTCCCTAGTCTCTGGGAAGGTTTTGGCTTACCTGTTCTAGAAGCAATGGCTTGCGGTACTCCCGTAATTACTTCTAATATTTCCTCTCTTCCTGAAGTCGCTGGCGATGCGGCAATTCTGATTAATCCCTACAATACAGAAGAAATTACCGCAGCCATGCAAGCTGTAGCCAATGATTCCAGTTTGCGATCGCATCTTTCCACCCAAGGTATCACTAGAGCAAATCAATTTAGCTGGGAAAAAACCGGAAAAGCCACTGCTGAAGTTTTATCGCGCTATTTTTAGTCGCAAATGAGGAATTTAGAACTTGGTAAAATTAATATGTAAATGATCAAAATCTGCTAAATGACTACATCAATCGAACTACCTAGTGGCAAAATCCTGAATATTACTCGTTTTATTGCGCTGCTTCCAGTTAGCAATAATGACGATAGTAGTTATCAATTGATTTTAGAAGGATATCCCCATCCTATTAATTTAGAATCATTGGATGTTCAGGTTGTAAAAAAACTATTGCAACTAGATAAAGACAATCCAGTTATCAATCATCAATTAGGATGGGATAAAGAAGAACAAATTCGGAAAAATCAACGCGTTATGGAATGGTTAGCTCAACAAATGGAATATTACAATAATATATCTGATTCAGAAGCTATGGAGAGACAGGAATTTTTTGAAAGGTTTAAACAAAGAGTCGATGCTGAAAGACCAGAGGGACAGAAGCTATATTCAGAATTATGATAGTTTTTATTGACTCCAGTGTATTAGGAATTCTTGCTAACCCCAATAAAGTTGGCGAAGTGCGCGACTGTTGGGAATGGATTTATAAATTACTCCCAAAAGGTGTATATGTTTGTTCTTCTCAAATCTGTGATTTTGAGGTGAGAAGAAGTATGATACTTGAATCTCAGCTAAAACCTTCTTTGAATCACATTGTCAATTTAGATCAGTTGCAAGAATTTATCCCTTTGTTACCCATCACTCCAGAATTACTAAAAAAAGCATCTGTGCTTTGGGCTACTGCTCGTAGTCAAGGTATTCCCACAGCAGATAATAAAAGTCTTGATATTGATATGATTATTTGTAGTCACTGGCAAATGTTGAGAGAAGAATTTCCTGGTCGTTATGTTGCGATCGCCACTACTAATGTCAAGCATTTAAGCCGCTTTACCGAAGCTAAAATCTGGCGAGATATTAACCTGTAAAATTAAAAGATGAAGTATGAAAAAAACTTCACACTTCATCCTAGCCTACGGCAAGACGCTACGCGTCTACACACTTCATCCTTCCTAAGGTGTTCCTACTGCGCCAGAGTAAATTAAACCCCGTTGCAGATCTAAGGTTAAAATTGCCCCATCTCTAATTACTTGTGTTGCTTCCTTCACACCCACAATTACTGGAACACCTAAACGCAAGCCAATGACAGCAGCATGGCTGGTGAGGCTTTCTTCTTCTGTAATAATTCCTGAGGCTTTGCGAATTGCTTCTACAAAATCGGCAGTGGTACGAGGAGCAACTAAAATATCTCCAGGATTAAAGTTACTTACATCCATACCTTTGTGCGCGACTCTGGCGCGTCCACTCACAGAACCTTGTCCGAGTCCAATTCCCTGGCCGAGAACTGCTGTGACGACTTCAACCTTGATTAAATCTGTCGAGCCGGAAACACCTTGGAGTGTACCTGCTGTCATGACAACCAAATCACCCTCAGTTAGTAGTTTATTTTCTTGAGCAACATTTATAGCAGCTTGAAAAGTTTGTCCGGTAGAAGGTAGTTCTAGGACTAACAGCGGTTTTACTCCCCATACCATTTGTAACTGTCGTGCTACGTTGACATGAGGTGTAATTGCCAAAATCGGTGTGCGTGGACGGAATTTGGAAACATTGCGCGCTGTTGCCCCTGTTTGGGTTAAGGTCATAATTGCCGCTGCACCTAACTGTTCAGCAATTTGTCCTACAGCTTGGCTAATGGCGTTAGGGATGGAACGTCTAGCATCTCTTAACAGGCGATTGGCGTTTTGTGCTTCTTCTTGTTCAATGCGTTCGGCAATTCTGGCCATAGTTGCTACAGCTTCTACCGGGTAACTACCTACGGCAGTTTCGTTAGAAAGCATGACTGCATCTGTGCCATCTAAAATTGCGTTTGCCACATCTGATACTTCGGCACGAGTGGGGCGGGGATTACTCACCATGCTGTCTAACATTTGCGTGGCGGTAATAATGGGAATCCCCAAGCGGTTAGCAGTAGCAATCAACTGCTTTTGCAGCACAGGAACATCTTCAGCTGGTAGTTCTACCCCTAAATCACCTCTCGCTACCATTACGCCATCACACAAAGCTAAAACTGCTTCCATTTGCTCAATAGCTTCGTGCTTTTCAATTTTGGCAACTACTGGTACATTCTTACCTGTGCTGGAAATTAGCTCTTTAATTTCGATGATATCTTGAGGATTGCGGACAAAAGACAGTGCTACCCAGTCTACACCTTGATCTAGACCAAACATCAGATCCTCGCGGTCTTTGTCGGTCATGGCTTTGATGGAAAGGTAAACTCCGGGAAAGTTAACACCTTTATTGTTAGAAAGTTTACCAGCTACGGTAACACGACAATGTAAATCACCTTTATCGCGGTTAATCTCCTCAACTACCATTTCGACTCGCCCATCATCGAGGAGGATTTTTGCACCAACTGGGACTTCTTCGGCCAAGTAATCGTAGGTAACACAGCTAATTTCTTGTGTACCAATTACCGGACGATTAGTTAAGGTGAAGCGATCGCCTTTTGCTAAAACTATAGACCCATTTTCAAACCGCCCCAAGCGAATTTTTGGCCCTTGCAAGTCTTGGAGAATTGCTACTGGCTGATTTAGTTCAAAAGCAGTTTGCCGAATTAAACGGATACTACGTTGATGATCGGCATGAGTCCCGTGGGAAAAGTTTAGCCGTAGTGTTGTTGCTCCCGCTTCAATAATTGCCTTGAGCATTTCTGGACTGCTAGTAGCAGGCCCAATTGTAGCGACAATTTTTGTGCGGCGTAGAGAATCTCTTAATTGCATAGGGGCTGATTCGAGGATCTATCTAGGAAACCATCGTAAATTAAAGGGCATTTCTATTTCCGTCACTGCTATATCAATCAGATGTAAGCAGTTAGAAAGGGGGAATAAAGGCCAGTTGGTGGCGCGAAATTTAAATTAATCTAGGAGATAGGGACTAAGGGCTAAGGATTTTCATGGGTTGGGGAATTTTCCCGTGAGTAATTGCCTTGAATAATATATGTATTTCCGCCAAGCTGCATTAGTAGTGAGCTATGAAAGACTCCTTCTAACATGGCAGTTTTAGTGAGTGGATAGACTAGTTATCGTACACTAATCTTGGTTCCATCCTCCCCAAGAAGGATATTCTTCTACCTCATTCTGAGCGATTGCTACAACCCAATTAATGCTGAAGATGCAAGTCCCGTCTGGCATCATATCGTATTTATCTATACAATCTGCTAAATGGCGGATAAAACTTGCTATACAAAAGTTTATAAAAGTTTATTATTCACTAATCTTTGTCGTATATTCGTAATGTTTGATAAATAAGGAGATTAGAATGCTCACGTCGGAGGCACAGAAGCCACTGACAGTCCCACCCAAGGAATTTTTAGCGCCTGCTGGTGATTTTAGTGCCACAATGCTGCTGTTTTTTAGTGCAGTGGCAATGCTAGTGTTATCTAACTTTGGTTACTGGCTGTGGGAATGGCCGCACTGGCTATGCTTTAGTGTGAATACTCTAGCACTGCATTGTTCTGGGACAGTGATTCACGATGCTTGTCATCAATCTGCCCATCGCAACCGAGTTATCAATGCAATGTTAGGTCATGGTAGTGCGCTGATGCTAGCTTTCGCATTTCCGGTATTTACGCGAGTGCATTTACAGCATCATGCCCATGTTAATCATCCTAAAGATGACCCAGATCATTATGTCTCGACTGGCGGGCCTCTGTGGTTGATTGCAGTACGATTTTTGTACCATGAGGTATTTTTCTTTCAACGGCAACTGTGGCGTAAATATGAGCTACTGGAGTGGTTTATTAGCCGCTTGATTGTAGGGACAATTGTTTATATCTCAGTGCAATATCACTTTTTGGGTTATATTCTCAATTTTTGGTTTATACCAGCATTTATCGTGGGCATAGCATTAGGATTATTCTTTGATTATCTGCCCCATCGCCCATTTGTAGAGCGCGATCGCTGGAAAAATGCTCGCGTTTATCCTAACCCAATTCTGAACATTTTGATTATGGGACAGAATTACCACCTAGTTCATCATTTGTGGCCTTCAATTCCCTGGTATAACTACCAGCCAGCATATTATTTGATGAAACCACTATTAGATGCAAAAGGTTGTTATCAAACTTCCGGATTATTACAAAAGAAAGATTTTTTTGAATTTGTTTACGACATCTTTTTAGGAATTAGGTTTAACCACCACAAACAGCCTGAAAATTAACATGATATAACCATTTACAACCGACAGGCGATCGCGCTATATATTCTGAGTTATGGATGCGATCGCTCTCACTGGAAAAAGTTAAAAATTGACCTGCCGCATCAAGAACCCTCCGCGATGATGAAAAATCTATGCTACTTGCAAAGACTGTCCGAGAGTTTTTGGTTCAGGGAGAGATTCACCAAGTTCTAAAGCTGTTTCAATTAATAACTCTAGTACTTCTTGGGCTTCACACATCCTTAGAATTATCAGCTGTGGCGAGGTATTTAAGCAGGGGGAGTGTATCGTGAACTTCTTTGAAATTTCTGGCTAAGGCTTCCACTGCACTACTTCGCACATACCCATCATCATCAGCAGTAGCCAAGTCTTTGAGGAAGGTAAGGGTGTCGGGGTCTTCTTTGAAATTTCTGGCTAATACTGAAACTGCGATATGTCGCACAACTATATTACTATCAGCAGATGCCCAGTCTTTGAGGAAGGTAAGGGTTTCGGGGTCTTCTTTGAAATTGTTGGCTAATAATGACACAGCTAAACGTCGTACATGTCCATGATCATCAGCAGTAGCGCAGTGTTTAAGAATGACCAGGGTATCAGAATCTTCCTTGAAGTTTCTCGCTAACGCTAACACTGCTGCATATCGCATAACCGCACTATTATCAGTAGCGAGGTGTTTCATGAAGGGGAGGATGTCGGGGTGTTCTTTGAAATTGCTGGCTAATGCTTGTACCACTCTAATTCGCACATTTTCATCATCATCAACAGTGGCTTGGTGTTTTAGAAAGGGGAGGGTGTCAGGGTTTTCTTTGAAGTTGCTGGCTAATGCGTCCACTGCTGCACTTCGCACATCTGAATTATCATCAGCAGTGGCTTGGTGTTTGAGAAAGGGGAGAATGTCAGGGTTTTCTTTGAAGTTGCTGGCTAATGCGTCCAATGCTGCACTTCGCACATCCGAATTATCATCAGTGATGCAAAGGTGTTTGAGGAAGGAGAGGGTGTAGGGATCATCTTTCCAGATTGTTGCAACTGTAATGATTGCTTGGGCGCGAATTTCCCGAACTAGCTGGATATCTTCATTATCTCCCTTACTGTCATAGTAGTAAGGCAGATCATATTTGATTAAGTCCTTGAATTGCTCAAGTAATTCATCAGCCGTTGACTTAATCACCTGACGGTTTCTAACTTCTACTAAACAATAAGCCGCTAAAAATAAGTTAACAAGTGTTCCTTCCTCCACATTTATATCTATTAAATAGTTGATAATTTCTAATGTAAAGTGGTCATCAATCATTCCGGCAATTAGCCGCAATACCTCATGCCAAGTTTCATCTTGCCAGTGTTTTCCAAAAACTTCAGTCTTTAGATAATCAATTGTAATACTGCGTTCTTTTTCAAACTTCCAAACAAACTTCCAAGCACAGAAATATTCCAAAAATGTTCTATGCACAAAAGCATAGTAATCTGCACCCAAGAAACATAACATAAAGTTGCGAGTCCGCAGTTGATTAATCATCACCCGCGCAGCTTCTCTGGCTTGACTGACTTCTATAGTTTTGAGATAGTCAGTCAAAATCTTAACTAAATCATCTTCTTTAATTAAATTACCAGCTAAACCTTTGTCGCCAGTTTGCATATAATAAGCAACCTGACGCAGCATCGCTTGCTTATCTTTATAATCAATAGTTTTAGGATCTATTCTTTTATCTTCCACCAAAGCGCGTTCTACATCCCATTGATGTAACAGTACCCGCGATGCTTGGTTATAAAGTTCCGCTCTATCTCTGGGCAATTCCTGATTACGATTGAGAATCGCCATCATCGTCAACAATAGAGGATTCCCCGCTAATTCTGTAATAGCTTTGGAAGTTTCAATTCCTCTTTGCAATCGTTCCCGTTTTCTAACTTTATCTGCTACATCACTAAAAGTTAACTCATGCCAACGGTAAATAAAATCTTGAATTTGTGATGAGTCTAAATCTTGCAACATGAAATGATGAAATTGAGCATCGCGCAATCGTTGCGGTTTATAGCCAATCACGCGAGAAGTCACAATCACCTGCACGTTAGGATATTCATTGGTGAAGCGATGAATAGCTGTAATTACATCCTCACGCTTACCAGGGTCAAATACTTCATCTAAACCATCAAACATCACCAAAGCATTACCAGCCTTTAGCTGTGCTTGCAATTGATGCTGATTGAGGTGAGAAATTGCACCAGGACTTTGATGAAAGAACTCTAAAAAATTCTTACAATGTCCGTCATCAGCATTTCGCATATAAGCGCGTAGTTCAATTAGCAAGGGAATTGGTGGTAACATAAATCCCGGCTTGTTGAGTGGATCGAGAGTTTTTTCTACCCAATCCAAAGCTAAATACTGCAATAATGTAGACTTGCCTGCACCAGGATCACCTAAGATGACTATATATTTATAAGTTTGCAGCTGTTTAACAATATCTAATACTGAACTTATCGGTTGTTCAAAATAAACTCGTTTGTATTTTTCTAATTCTTCTAAAGCAATTTCTTCTGCTTCTACTTGTTCACTGTCTCGCAGTCGCCGCAAATGTTCTTTCGGTAGTTCGTGAATTTGGGGTAAGACTTGGTGAATTTCTCGCACATTTTGCGGGGTAAATATTGACCATAATCTCAGTTCGTTATAGGCGTATCCGCTAGTATCTAAACTATCTAGTTTTAAGTTGACATAGCGCTCACGAATTGCTTCTTGATATTGCCGCAAGTCAAATTCTGGTTTAATCCCTGCTATTTCTTGAGTATTTTCCTTTATTGCTTCTAGGTTTTGTGAATCTAGCAACTCGCGTAAATCTTTTGATTCAGCTAAAATCTGTTGGCATTTTCTCAGATAATTATCAGTCACTAATTGCCAGTTAAATCTAGCTGGTAAAGCTGGTAAATTCAAACTCTTCCAAGTTGATTCTAGAGTTTGATAATCTAGCTCATCACAATCCGGCTCAAAAGCTTTACCGAGTATTTCTTTAACCGACTTGTGGTAAATAAATTTTTTGAGTGGTTTATCAAATTTCTTGATGTCTTCTTCAGGAAGCTTGCGAAACTTTAACTCATCTTCTAGCAGTTGCAAAAATTCCTTGAGTGCTTTAGCAATAGCTTTCTGAATTGGTTCTTTCTTAAAGAAATCAGGAACGCTGTTAAAACGGTCTTTGAAAAAATCTTTGGCGTAGTCCTTAGCTAAATCTTGAGCAAATTCTGAGGTCAGAATATTTTTGACCAGAAATCCCACAGTATTACTTGCTACCCAGCCAACTAACCATTCCACTATCATACTTGCGCCTGCTAAAGCTACTGATTACGAGTATATACACCAGCCTCAGCTATTTTTCCCAATATTTAAGATTAAAAAAATCACATAGAGAAAGCGATCGCAATTACATCGCCATTACTATGATCCGCCACCAATACATCTAATTATCAATTCTGGATTTCTTTAAGATTTCTCGCGCCGATGATTGGCAGCTTGCAATAATAGAGATTCGGCAAAAGCGATCGCATCCGTGGCTGATTTACCGCCAGCTAATTGCGCTAGTTCATCTCGGCGGGTAGTTAAATTATCCAAGGCGGTGACGCGGACGACGGTACGCTGCTCGCTGCTGCCATTGTTCTCTTTTTTACCTTTGCTTTGATTAATAATTTGCTTATCTACCCGGAAATGCCTATCTGCCATTGCTGCTACTAAGGGTTGGTGAGTCACACACAATACCTGTGAGCGTTGGCTGAGTTGGTGTAATTTCTCTGCGATCGCTTGGGCGACTCTTCCGGAAACACCTACATCGATTTCATCAAATACCATTGTCCCGGCTGCATCAGCTTGAGATACACAAGCTTTCAGCGCGAGTAAAAAGCGGCTCATTTCCCCACCGGAGGCAATTTCTGTTAAAGGTTGTATTGGTTCGCCGGGGTTGGGACTAAACATAAATGTAATTTTGTCTGCACCTGTAGCGGTGGGCGCAGTGGGCACAATCTCTACTTTAAACTGCACCTTTTCCATTGCTAGGGGTTTGAGTTCCGCGATTAATCTCGACTCTAATTTATTAGCGGCTGTACGACGCAATTGCGTTAACTGGTTACAAGCTTGAGTTAGCTTTGCTAAAGTTGCTTGTTCTTGCTGTTCTAAGCTTTCAATTGATTGTTCGCTGTCGTTGAGTTCAGCTAATTCACCTTGGATTTTTTGGTAGTAGGCGATCGCTTCTTGCAGAGTCGGGCCATATTTGCGGCAAATCTGCTTTAATTCCCGAATGCGTTCTTCTACTTCCTCTAAACGCTGGGGATCTGCTTCTAAATCTTCGCCATAGGCATTAATTTGCCTTGCTACTTCCATTAATGTAGCTTGGGCATCTCGGACTAAATCTAACAATGGTTGTAGCTGGCTATCATATTCCACCATGTCGTTTAAGGTGGCTTCGCTATCTCCTAATAAATCTGCGGCGGCTGGAGTTTCGTTATCGTTTTGATACAAAGCCTGATAGACCTTGTAACTCATTTGTTGTAAATCTACAACATGATTGAGGCGTTCGCGTTCTTGTTGTAGCTGTTCAAGTTCGCTCGGATCGTTGAGGTTGACTGCGCCTAATTCCTGCACTTGATAGGTAAGTAAATCTAGTTGCTGCAACCGTTCCCGTTCTGATGTCCGGCGTTTTTCTAAGGCTAAATGTGCTGTTTGGTACAAATTAAATAAATTGGCGATCGCTTGACGCTGCTGCATTAAAGAGTCGCCACCATGTAAATCTAACCAATCGCGGACTTGGGCGGATTGTCCCACTTGTACAGTTTGACCTTGGGCAGTAATTTCCACAAGGCGATCGCGTAGCCCCACCATCATCTGCCGATTCACCAACACACCATTTACCCGCGATCTACTGCGGACATTACTCGCAGTGGCGGCGATTTCTCGGCTAATGACTACAGAATTTTCATCTATGGAATCTATTTCTTGTTCGCTTAACCAAGCGGCTAAGGAAGCGTTAGATTTAAAAGTAGCTTCTACCATCGCCCGACTAGTGCCAGTGCGAATTACTCGACTAGATACCTTACCGCCTAAAGCTGCATCAATGGCATCTAAGATAATCGATTTTCCTGCGCCAGTTTCACCTGTTAATACATTTAAGCCAGCGCCAAATTCTAGTTCGAGTTGGTCAATTAGGGCAAAGTTTTCAATTCGCAGGCAAAGCAACATCAAGCCAAATTCTCCATCTAGGCAGATGCCGAATACTTCCAACTTTTAGGAATCTAGGCATGAGCCACTACTATAGAAGTAGCAGACCCATATAAGTGTAGCAAACCTAGTACAGTTACGCGGAATTCGTAATTTGTAATACCCTTCGGGAAGCGCAAAGCGCTACGTAATTCGTAATTACCTTTTTATAAGGGTTATAGCTTTTCAATGGGAAGTTTATTTTTGCCTTAGTGTACTAGTAGTCTACCCGATTGATTTTGAAAGGTTGCGGTTGTTCAGATCCCCGACTTTTTGAAAAAGTCGGGGATCTATGACCTCTCATAATTCAATAGCTGAAATTCTCTTTTGAGGATGAGGTTAAACAACAATTTTTCTTTCAATATATAGAGATGTCAGCAAATCTCGTGGTTTGCTATTATTACAATCCAATTTCTAGGGATTGAGGCAACTGGAACAAGAAAACCACTTGTTCTAACTAAATTGGGGTGCTGGAAACAAAACATATTGTTACAATACTTAACAGAATCAATTCGACCGGTGCCATTCTTCATGATTGCGAAAACACTTCCCCCCACTTCCCGACCGATCGAGGAGGACAATCGCGGTAGCAACAACCGCCGCGATGAGGTATATGTTGCTGAAGTTGTGTCCGAAAATGACACACAAGGCTTGGTTGTTAAATCGCCGAGACTGATAGCAGCTCAACAGCAAAGAGCATTGAGGGCACCAATTGACACTGAGATGACACGTTACGATCCAGTGGAGATTGCAGCGCATTATCAACAAAGACCTCTAGAAGTTTTTGGGCGGATTCTTGCTGTCTTATGGCCGACACTCTCCTTTGCTTTGGGGTTGTGGTGGGATAGCAAACGGGGAATTGTCGTAAAAAATGACCGCCGCCGTGCCGCGCAACTAAGAGAATTATTAACTAAACTAGGGCCTGCCTATATCAAAATTGGCCAGGCTTTGTCTACAAGACCAGATTTGGTTCCCCCCGCATTTTTAGAAGAACTTACCAAACTACAAGACCAATTACCACCTTTTCCTAACGAGATTGCTTATCAGTTTATTGAAGAAGAACTCGGCGCACCGCCAGCAGAAATATATAGTGAACTCTCACCACAACCAATTGCTGCGGCTTCTTTGGGACAAGTTTATAAAGGGAAGCTGAAAACTGGTGAGGAAGTCGCAGTTAAAGTGCAGCGTCCTGACTTAAAAGAAAGAATTACCGTTGACTTATATATATTACGTGGCCTAGCTGGTTGGGCGAAGAAACAGTTTAAACGAGTGCGAAGCGATTTAGTCGGAATTCTGGATGAATTAGGCGATCGCATTTTTGAAGAAATGGACTACATACACGAAGGAGAAAATGCCGAGCGTTTTTTCCAGTTATATGGTCACATGAAAGACATATACGTACCGAAAATTTACTGGGAATATACCAATCGTCGCGTTTTGACGATGGAGTGGATTAACGGCATTAAATTAACCCAAACGCCAGAAATTAAAGCTAAAGGTATAGATGCACGTTATTTAATTGAAGTCGGTGTCCAGTGTTCATTGCGTCAACTGCTAGAACATGGATTTTTCCATGCTGACCCCCACCCAGGTAATTTATTAGCCACACTGGATGGTAAATTAGCTTATCTCGACTTTGGGATGATGAGCGAGATTCAGCCACCCCAGCGTTATGGTTTAATTGAGGCGATCGTCCACGTTGTGAACCGTGACTTTGACGGTTTAGCTAAAGACTACGTCAAGCTAGATTTCTTATCACCCGAAACAGATTTAACGCCAATTATTCCCGCCTTCGCCAAAGTTTTTGCAGAAGCTCAAGGTGCAAGCGTTGCAGAGTTAAATATTAAAAGCATCACCGATGAACTATCGGCTTTGATGTATGAATATCCCTTCCGCGTACCTCCCTACTACGCTTTAATTATTCGCTCTTTGGTAACACTAGAAGGGATTGCAATATATATAGATCCCAACTTTAAAGTTTTGAGTGAAGCTTATCCTTACGTAGCGAAACGTTTATTAACAGATCCAGCACCAGCGCTCAGAGCATCTCTGCAAGATTTACTGTTTAAAGAAGGTAGATTTCGTTGGAATCGCTTAGAAAACTTATTAAAAAATGCACGAGGTAATGAAGACTACGATTTAAATTTAGTAGTCACTCAAGGGCTAGATTTTCTCACCTCTGAACGTGGCGGTTTTATTCGCGACAAATTGGTAGATGAATTTGT
The DNA here is from genome assembly GCF_025677855.1 of Tolypothrix sp. PCC 7601. Taxonomy (NCBI): domain Bacteria; kingdom Bacillati; phylum Cyanobacteriota; class Cyanophyceae; order Nostocales; family Tolypothrichaceae; genus Tolypothrix; species Tolypothrix sp. PCC 7601. The sequence continues at coordinate 2,984,874 of NZ_CP064879.1, read as the reverse complement.
TAATGGGATAAATGCTTTAAGTCAAAATGTCCTGCATAACTTCACCTATTTACTCCGCGAACAAGTAGGAATCACAGCAATTAACGAAACTCCAGCCGCCACATCTGAGCAACAACAAACCTTAGAGCATATCAAACGAATTTTAGGTATTCTCCGCGATACCCGTGGCTTTGATCCATTGCAGCTGGCTCCGCAACTGGCACAATTATTAGTAAATCCCGGAGTACAGCGTTTAGGTCAACAAATTACTAATCGTTTGCTGCAAAAGGCTTTAACTAAGTTAATTCGCGATTTATTAGCAACAGAAGAAGTTAATCAGACTCCAGATAGTAATTTAGCCAAATCTGAGAGATTATCTTTACCTGCACGAGTATAAAATTCTTTGTTTTTTAAAACCCTTGCTTTCAATCTTTTTGATAGAAGCGAGGGTTTTCTTTTTTAGAAATTAGGTATTAATTACTTTATCCGCAGCAATAGTTAAGATTTCATCCATCCAAGCATTTATACTTTTACCAGCTTTTTTCGCAGCAATAAATATTTTTCTATGGTGTTCTGGAGTTGTACGGAATGGAAGTTTACCTGAGAAAGGTTTATCAGGTTCCTCTCCTAGTTCTTCACAAAAAGCCAGATAATCATCAACAGAGTTTTGAAATTCTTGACGCGCTTCATCTACAGTTTTTGCTTTAAAGGTAATCACGTCATTAATATCTAGAACTTGACCAAAAAGTATTCCTGCTTCTACATCTACTTCTAAGCTAGCGGTGTATCCTTTATAAGTCATCATGGTTCAATTCCTGCTTTAATTAAAAATTCCCTAACAGATTTGACTGCTCCTTTATCTGTTTCATTTTGAGGATGCGGTTCGTGAAAACAGCTTTCACATCATTTAATTTGACACGAACCCGCGAACCTCTACCTTGAGTAATATCAGCACCTAGTGCTATGAACAAACTTTCAATATCTTTCCAAAGAATATTAGATGGTACAGGATTAGTAAAAATTAACTCTAAAATTTGACGTTGTTTGTTATTAAGATCCATTTCATAAATACAATTACAGCCATCTTAAGGTTAAGTTGGATATATTAATTATTCAATGATATCATAATATGATATCATTGAAATATAAAAGCGATCGCTTGTTCTAAAATAGTAGTGCGATCGCTCTATATTAGATGTAGCAGCAAAAAATTAAAGTTATAAATTATATGTCTAGTTATCAAGAAGTATTAAATCAAGCTCAAAGTCTCACACCTGAAGAACAAATACGCCTAATTGAAGACTTATCAAGATTAATTCGTCAACAAATGATCGTGAAATCTCAGCCAAAGCGTAGCATTATAGAATTGCGTGGATTGGGTAAAGAAATTTGGAATGGTATTGATGCTCAAGAATACGTCAATGAGGAACGTGATTCATGGAATAGGTATTAATGAATGCTTACTTTCTATAACTTGTTCTTGATTAACTTCTTCTCTCGTAGCACTTTCACCATTACGGAATTGCTCAAATAATTCAAAAAAATTATTTAATGCATCTCTTTCATCCGCAGAATAGAAAAGAATAATACTATCCCATCCATGCGAAGAGGTAATCTTAAATCTTGTTTGTATCCAATCTTGAAATTGATTAAATTTAATCTCTTGTTGAGTTGGCGGTAAGCCTAAATCTTCTCTAGAACTCATGTACCCATCTAAAAAAGCTCTCAACCGAGTAATTGAGTATTTACCTAAAAATATTCCCGGATTTCGTTTAATTTTATCTAACATCTCATAGAGATATTCATTAAGAGTTATAGTAATTGTCTGGTTATTGTTTAGCATAATCTTGAATAATTAAAAATTTTCTTCTGTAATTTGGAACTGCTGACCGGAATATAATTTATTATAAAATTGTAAATTACCTAGCCATTGTTCTCTCGTGAGTCCATCAGGATGGTGATTATCAAAAATTATCTCCACTTCATTTATTATAATGGCAATACATTGATGACGACCGTTAAGAGAAATTGCATCTCCTGATAAACTATCATCATAAATATAACTATTACGCCCTATTGCTGAACCTGTATAAAGTTTTATCCGCTTTCCAGAAATTCCTTGTGATATTAAGTAATCTTGCATAGCTTGAGCGCATTCAACACATTCAAGATTTTTATATTTTCTAATTATTTCTTTAATTTGATGGATTTTCTCAATACTTATAGTCAAAATTTTTACTATAAACTCAACTGCGATTAATGATTTTATCACTAAGGCAATCGCTTGTTGCGGAAGTGCGATCGCCTTACAGAAAACCTCAAAAAAAGCGATCGCCTGTTGTGGAATAGTAGTGCGATCGCCTTGCAGAAAACCGTAACGGAAAAGCGATCGCCTGTTGTGGAAGAGTAGTGCGATCGCTTTGCAGAAAAACTCAAAAATCAAGCGATCGCCTGTTGTAAAAGAGTAGTGCGATCGCCTTACAGAAAACCTCAAAAAAAGCGATCGCCTGTTTTGGAAGAGTAATGCGATCGCCTTGCAGATAACCTCAAAAATCAAGCGATCGCCTGTTGTGGAAGAGTAATGTGATCGCTTTGCAGAATATCTTAAAAATCAAGCGATCGCCTGCTGTGGAAGTGCGATCGCCTTGCAGAATACCTCAAAAATCAAGCGATCGCCTGTTGTGGAAGTGCGATCGCTTTATTTAAGTATAAATTCTTAATAAATCTGCTTCTGTTCGAGTTGCCAGCATTTTGTATATCACATTGAACAATAATATCAAGATGCATCATATTCACTTTCAATAAATTGTAGCTTACCTACCGATTATTCTGTGGTAGCTGTTTTTCTAAATTTGTGACTTTTGTTTCTAAATTTGTGACTTTTGTTTCTAAATTTGTGACTTTTGTTTCTAAATCTCTAATTTTTAATGCCTGAAAGACTGTCATCATAAACATGATAGAAATTGCAGCCAACGTAACTAGAATATAGGAGTTTTTGAGTGCGGAGTAACTATTTGCACGTCCGTAAGACTTAGTAACTGTATAATCAACCTTTTCATAATCAACCTTTTCATCCATATCGCCATAGTTTTGGGGTTCATTAGACATATCAATCTCCTTTTTTACCTGCTTAATAGATATGAAATTACAGGTCTGATATCATCTGCGCTGTTCCCATTTACACAAAAAACTTTTGTATTTATATTTCTATTTTGTTGGAAACAAGCTTCAGATATATTATTAATTATTGTTTCAAATCTAAATATAGCATATTCTTGAGCGTTACAAAAATTTGGTAATGCGATATGTCCATTATCAATTAACTTCTCAATCAGATCTATTTTATTAATTAAAAACACAACTTTTTGCAAATTATTACTATATAGCTCATTAAAAAGTATTTGTAATAGTCCATCACCTATATAACTCTCGTGTTCCCTAACTCTTGAGTCTATTTTACTTATTCCATCTCCGTCACTTAGCCACTGAAGTAAAGCCTCATCTTCAAGAAATTTTCCATGTTCGTCAGTTCTTCTAGGCACAAGATCCACAATAAATATAATCGCATTAACTAATCGGCTACCTTTAGAACCAGCAAAATATTGCGGGATGTCTGTTATTACTTGATTAGGCTTTTGTCCTTTATAGTCAGCTATTTCTACATCAACATTATTATTATTTTTTTTATCTATTGTTTCGACGTTTGTTTCGACGTTGATTCCGTAGTGAAAAATATCAAAATATTCAGTTGATTTAATCTGACTATTGCTAGTTTTATAAACTTTAAATATAAATGCAGTCTTTCTAAAAGTAGTTTTGCCAGATCCAGGACGACCAAATATTAAAATTCGATAGATTGATTTGTTGATGAATAAATTATTGACCCTGGAGTTTATTTCATCTCTGATAGGTGTCAATAAACATACTCCTATAGGAGTAAGTATAAACAACGCCAAAGCCATAGCAGCTTCCGCATTGTCTGGGAATGTAACAATTATCCAACATCCAACAGAAATTACAATAACTGCGAATATAATAATAACACCTATGCTCTTAATGCTCATAATGCTTTTTAATCTTATAAAAACTGAATTAATTTGCAATTACCTTAAGCAATTTAAATCTTTTTGCCTATAAGCCAATTAACTGCCTCAAGTAGTAAGGTAAGCAGTATGAATTCACAAACATGATATCCAGAAATTACGTATAATTCTTTGTTAAATAACAATTTTTAATACAAGGATCTCTTATCTTTGTCTCCTTTGGAGATTTTCAAAACATCTCCTAACTCACTGCATAGTCTGTAAACTGTCTCATAAAAGGAGACTGGAACCCTAATACAATATCTTCATTGGGAACACCCGCAGCTACTAAATTAGCAGCAATATCATCCTCTGTACCATTCCACTGAAGCCAAATCTTGCCATTTTTAATATCAATATGGATGATACAACTATGTACCCAGTTTTGACCTTCCCAGCCTACATGAACTATTTGATAATGGTCGCGTTCTGTATCAAAAATTGTCTCAACTTCTATATTTCCGTAAGCTGGTTTTTGCTCGCTATAATTATGTAGTATTTCTTGTACAAGCTGGCGATACAGAGTTAATTTATCCATTGGAAAATCACCTCTTGCTCTACATCATAAATCAGCATTTTCACTTGATTTTCTGCTATCATATCTTTGGGAAAATCGAGTTGAAAAAATGTATTGTAAGTTGTTAAAGGTACGGCTAAATATAAAATACGCTCCGGCTGTAACCTTCTCAATGCACCTCGATAATTAATAAACTGTCCTAATGCAGTATGAAATTCTGAAATAGCAGATGACTGTTGTAAAAAACTTTTAACTTCGACTGCTATTTTTTGTCCTTGGCGTTCTGCTGCTATCAGCTTTTCTGCGGCTAAATCAATAGAAAGATTTACTCCTCCCACGCTAATTGTGAGTGGATCTTTAGTAATTTGCCAACCGTCTTTCTGTAAAGCTGTTTTGACAACTTGATGAAAAACATCTTTAGCAGGCATACATATCTATAATTATATTTCTAATTTTTAGACTGTTGCATTCTTTGTCATCTGTAAACACAGTTAAGAAAATAGAGACGTTCTTTAGAACGCCTCTATTTTGATGACTATTCTATGCCTTCAATCCGGTCTTCAACTTCTTGGTACAACTCGCGCAGACGATTTAAATTTTCCTCGCTAGTCTCCCAATAACCGCGTCCATTCACTTCTAACAAAGTTGATACAACTTTGCGGAAAGAATGGGGATTAAGGTTCATCAACCGTTTTTGCATTTCTTCATCTTTGATGAAGGTTTCATTGGTATCTTCGTAAATCCAGTTATCCACAGCGCCGGCTGTCGCACTCCAACCCATTGTGTTTACCAACCGCTTGGAGAGTTCGCGCACACCTTCGTAACCGTGAGATAGCATTCCCTCGTACCATTTGGGATTTAATAATTTAGTACGAGCATCTAAGCGCACGGTTTCTGATAATGTCCGCACTTGAGCATTAGCTGTGGTGGTATCTGCAATATAAGATGCTGGTGTTTTACCATCACCCCGCAAACTTGCTACCAGCTTGGTGGGATCTGAGTCGAAGTAGTGGGAAACGTCCGTTAAGCTAATCTCGGAAGAATCGAGATTTTGGAATGTTGCATCAGCAGTTTTCAAAGTACTTTCAAAAATCTGCCGGGATTCGTCCATAATTCCGGGGTTATCGGAATTGAAGGCGAAGGATTTCCGCTTCAGGTACATTTCTTGTAATTCGGCTTCGCTATCCCAAGTGCTGTTTTCTACTGCCAAGTTGATGTTGGAGGAGTAGGAACCAGATGCATTGGAGAAGACGCGGGTAGCTGCTTGACGCAGGTTAATGCCCATTTCCTCAGCTTGTTGCAAAGCGTGTTTGCGGACAAAGTTCATTTCTAAGGGTTCGTCTATCTCCGCCGCCATCTTCACCGCTTGGTCTAGCAGGTTCATTTGGTTGATGAACAAGTCGCGGAATACGCCAGAACAGTTGATGACAACGTCAATTCTCGGTCTGCCCAACTCTTCTAAGGGTATCAATTCTAACTTGTTAACTCTTCCCAAGGCATCAGGAACGGGTCTGACACCAAGCATCCACATGATTTGGGCTAGTGATTCCCCGTAGGTTTTGATGTTATCTGTTCCCCAAAGCACACAGGCGATAGTTTCCGGCCATTTACCGTCGTTTTCGGCTTTGTTTCTTGCCAACAACCGATCGACAACGATTTTCGCTGATTGTACCGCCGCAGTTGTGGGGATGGATTGGGGGTCAAGGGCGTGAATGTTCTTACCTGTGGGTAATACATCCGGGTTGCGGATGGGATCGCCACCTGGGCCGGGTAGGATGTATTCGCCTTCTAAGCCTTTGAGTAGTCCACCGAGTTCGTTATCTGCACAAACTTGTTGTAAACAGAATTCCAAATACTCAAATAATGGTTTGAGTGCGGAGACATCAACTTTGTTATAGCCTGCTTGATGCAATGCTTCTACCCAAGGTTCTTTTTTGCCCATGTTGAAGAAATTCAACCGGGAAACTAGGGAAACTCGACCTTCTGCGTCAGTTTGCGCTTTTACTAGGGCGCTAACTGCACCACGGGTAGCTAAGGTGATGTCTTGCAATAGCTGGACATCTTCTAAAATCCCTTTGTCGTTATTGTGGTAAATATCGTCAATGTTACGCCCAATGCTATTGGCGATAATTCGGGGTAAGCTGAGAATTTCTTCTTCTTGACGATCTAAGGAAGCAATGTTGACAAGAGTTGCGATCGCTTCTTCGGCTGTGGGTGGTTTACCAATGATATGCAATCCACAAGGTAACAACCGCGATTCAATTTCCATTAGCTTGCGGTACACGCTGCCAACAATATTATCCCGTTCATCTTCGGTCATATCCTTGGCATCGGTTTCCGGTAAGTCGATATCCTTATCCAGGTTCACCATCCGGCATTTATCCATGATGGAGTTAACAATGGGGATACCTCTTCCTGTATCTTTCAGGGTTTGGTAAGAAGCAATTAATTCGCTGAGTTCTTTTAAACCCTTGTATAAACCAGCATTTTCTGCGGGTGGTGTCAGGTAGGAAATTGTCTCGGCATAGCTGCGGCGCTTGGCGATTGTGGCTTCGCTGGGGTTATTGGCTGCGTAGTAATACAGGTTAGGAATTGTGCCAATTAGTTGGTCTGGATAACAATCGCCAGACATCCCCATTTGCTTACCAGGCATAAATTCCAGAGAACCGTGAGTACCGAAGTGCAGTACAGCATCAGCTTGCCAAACTTGCTCTAGGTAGGTGTAGTAAGCAGCAAAACCGTGGTGCGGGCTAGCAGAACGGGAGAATAACAACCGCATCGGGTCGCCTTCGTAACCAAAGGTAGGCTGAACACCGATAAAGACGTTACCGAAATGCTTACCATAAATCAGCAGATTTTGCCCATCGCTGTTGAGATGTCCGGGAGGTGCGCCCCAGTTTTCTTCTAGGCGTTGAGAGTAAGGTGTCAATGCTTCATATTCTGGCACTGACATTTTATAGGCGATGTTCAGCTCTGGGCTAGCGTACTGTGCTTGAGCATCGTGGATGACTTCTTGCATCAGCGCTTCGGCGGATTCCGGTAATTCCGGTAAATCGTAGCCGTTATTTTTCAGCGCTTTCATCACCTCATAAATGGAACCGAACACATCTAGATATGCAGCAGTACCCACATTCCCTTTATCAGGGGGGAAACTGAAAACGGTAATGGCAACTTTTTTATCTAGTTTGGGTTTGCGGCGGAGATTTGCCCATTTTAAGGCACGTTTGGCGACTACTTCCACACGGTCTTGGAGTGCGATCGCTTTGCCAGTAGCACCATCTCTACCTGATAAAATAATCGGCTCAATTGCTCCATCCAATTCCGGTATGGCAATTTGCAAGGCTACTTGAATTGGATGTAACCCTAATTCGCTATCCATCCACTCTTCCGTGGTTTGGAATACTAAAGGTAAGGCTACCATGTAGGGGCGATTTAAGCGCTTGAGTGCGTCAATAGCTTTGGGATGGTCTTGTCTAGCAGGGCCGCCTACCAAAGCAAACCCAGTCAAAGAAATTACCGCATCTACTAAAGGTGTATTGGTAGTTGGTTCGTAAAAGTAAGCATCCACAGGCTTGGAGAAATCCAGACCACCTGCAAATACTGGTAGTACTTTGGCTCCCAGGGATTCTATCTCCTGGACGATCGCTACATAATGGGCATCATCCCCTGTAACTAGGTGGGTGCGTTGTAATACCAAACCTACACAGGGTGCTAAAGGATCTTTGAGATTCTTGGAGATATCCTTACGGGCTGTGTACCAATTGAGGTATTCTCTCACATCCTCAAACATACTCGGAGCCAGGGGATGCCAAATTCCCATATCTGGGTAAACTACTGGCGCTTCATATGTTGTCGAAGGCAGATTGGCTTTATCTACACCTTTTAATACATATTTATCAGTCAGCATTAGCAAGAAGTTTTCCAGGTTTTCTGGCGAACCTCCCAGCCAATACTGAAAACTGAGCATGAAATTGCGAGCATCTTGTGCTTTGTCCATTGGCAGAAACTTCAGCACTTGTGGCAAGGTTCGCAGCAATTTCAACATCCCGTCTTGGAAGCCTGCACCGGATTTTTCTTTGCGCTTCCGCATGAATTGCGCGATCGCACTCTTGGATTGACCCAATTGTGCCAGAGAAAAGCTGCCCATTTTGTTGAGGCGCATAACTTCTGGCATCGAGGGGAAGACAACAGCAACATCTAAGCGATCGCGATGTGGTTCTACGGCTGTTACTACTTTCTGTGCTAAGTCTTCAATAAAGATCAGTGAGGCAATAAATATATTGGCACTCTCAATCTCCCGTTTGAACTCCTCGTAGTTCTCTGGATCTCGGAGTTCCTCAATCAAGTACCCGCTGATTTCTATCGCTAGGTTGGGATTATTGGCGTTAATTGTGCGGACAGCTTGCGACAATGCACTCTGGTACTGGGACTCAAGCACGACATAGACCACCTTGATTAAATTACGTCCGCGTAAATTATCAGGCGCAATATGTCTGATGGTGGACTTGACGTGGGTGAACATGCTTCCTCGGCTCCTTTGATGCGCGTTCTCTACTAGAAGTTCATCACGGCTGATGCTGCCGTTTGTAACTTCAATTTATTTTTACGAATATGAATTTTTTTTATCAGAAAACGCCTACCAAATGGTAGTTTTGTCGTCTAACTGACACAAAACGATAAACATAATGACATATTTCTTTGCAGATATTGCTTTTACATGTGAGTGTTTGCTACACTGATTGTTAAAAAATGTAAAGCAATACCTGAGCGGCACTAATTATTGAGTCGTGGAAGTGCTTGCTATTTAACTATAGAGCCATCTTATTAATATCATTTTAAATCACTATCTTTCAGACAAAAATTTATTTTTTCCGCAAGCGATCGCAAAGAATTTAGAGAATTGTAGTCTCTAGTACAGAATTTATGCTTGACTAACATTAAATCGCGCAGAATTAGCAGCAATTTCTTTTATAAATCACTTATATTTGTGCTAATAAAAATTTCCTGTGTTAGCTTTCAGCTTGTGCTACCGTGAAAGCGATCGCCAAAATATTTACCCTTCCTGCACCATCCAAACCAACATCCCCAATAATATTTCCACAGGGGGAACAGTATAATCATGGAAATCAATAGTCAGTGTTTGTTCTTCTAACTTTAAAAATCGCCAAGCTGTGCCGCTGCTAACACTGCCATAAATTGCTTTAGTTGGTATATTATTAGCATCATTGAATTTTTGTGCCGCAATCATTTCTGCTGCACATTGCCCTAAACCAGGTTTTAAATCACCTTTTTTCGCTGCAATAATTACGATTACAGGTGCTTCAATAAATATTTGTTCGGGTGAGCGGCTAATCAAAAAATCACATACTCCACTTAAACCCAACTCAGGTGCTACAGTAAAATCTTCACCCGAAAAAAAGCTGATTTTACGTTCTAGAATTTTCCTAACTTCTACAAGGATAGGACTAATAATTAACTCAGAGCGAGCTTTTTCTGAACCAGTCGCTGTTGCTAAGGGTAGCCCTTCGCTTAATGCTTCTTTGAGGTAAGGACTAGGTTCTATCGGCTGGGTTTCGGGTAAAAAGCGTACACCTTCAACTGTAGTTAAATTAAAGTCGCGTTTGACTTTTGATAGTGAGAAGTCGCTATAAGACATTATCAAGAAGTATTAGTTTAAAATTATTGATCCTATCGTAGCTATAGCTAAATACAGTTCAGTTAAGAAAATTAATTGATAACAAAACCAAAAAACTATTACAACAAGGCAAAAGTAAAAAGTGAGCCAGTGCGGTGGACGGGTTCCCAAGGCACTCCGTTGGGCGGCTTTGCCGACTTGAAGGAAGTGCCGTCGGCATAAAGCAACTGGCGAACTCCGCAGGAGTAAAAAGTAAAAAGAAAGAATACTTATACTGCCAGATTTTTCCCCATTTCAAATGGGTGGTTTATTTACGCTGTGCTGTACTAGTTATTCAACAAAAAACCGAACAATAATTTTGGAGGGGGTTTGGGGGACGCAACCGTCACCCAATCGGGGGTTTGGGGGAGAATCCCCCAATTGAGCTTGCTTCTTTAATAAGTGACAAATCAATGGCTAATAAGCTTAACCCAAGCGTATCGTGCTATTGCTGTTTTGTGATCAATAGTAGCTAAAAGCGGATTTAATCTCACAATCTCAAAAATCTTCAAACAAACGGATATATGAAAAAAGCCTGCAAATACAGGCTAAAAATTCTGATTTTTCGTAGTTTGCAGAGATTCCCTAATTCAAATTCATACGCGAAACTCCCTCTCTTACCATTTTCCCTTTCCCTATTCTTCTTCAGAGTAATTTTTACCTAAACCCTACCTTAGCTAGATGCGTGAGTAACGAAACCTAATCCTCAACAGACGTAGACAACGCAACCACAGCAGCGAAGGTTGCTCAAAGAAAGTGAAAATATCACCGAAACCTTGGTTTGTTTTTTGATGGTGTAGCCAATGTCTCTCAGGAGTGGTGATAAATAGAATTTGGCACAAAATAATTATAGGTTTTGGAGTTTCCCAAGCCAAAACACTTATGTGTCTCCACCAAACATGAAACTGTCCCAAAAGTAGCCCAGAAATTACACCAATTGGAGAGAAAGACCACAAAATTACTGCCATGATTAAATATGGCAAAGCCCCCAGCACACCATCTAATAAAACTTCAGGATTTAAAGTCAAAATTGCATAGTGGCGGAAATCTTTCTTCCAACAATGATGCGTTTTTAGGTGGAGGCTACCAAAAACATGCTCGGGTATGTGATAAACGAAAGTTGAAAGGAAATCACCAAAAAATAATAATAGCCAAGCAACAGCGATAGCCTCAAGCATTTGCACTCCTCACATCTAGTTAAGAAAACTCCAAAGAACAAACTGCACATCTCATACTTGAGATGTAGATGCTACTCACGCAAGCTACAGAAACATGATAGTTACTTAAAAATAGGTAACTACTAGTTTTGATTGTTTGCACAGTGTTACTAATTAACTTCGCAACACAGCGTTATCTGATTTTTTGATAGTTTTGTCTGTCTCAACTGCATTTTGCTTTTCTCAAAAGACATGCACGAGAAGCTGCAGTTTTATGCATTTAATGCTCTATAGGCATTGCACACTAACTGCTTAAAACCTGTCACCTGGATTTTTGGTCTGAGTATATGATGCTTATACATCTAAAGCTCTATCGGATTTACGTATTTTAGCATGTTGACCCCATAATCTTCTTATGAAGGCTTCCACCATTAGCAAAGGTTGAGTTAAAATCGGTAAAAATTTAGGTTAAGGCGTTGTCTTACCGCTTTTTTGTGAAGCTATTCGGTGGTAACGCAGATGATTACGGAATTTGATTAGTAACAAACTTGTAAATCCTCTAATTAATCCGGAGCAGATTACGTGATTAATTTTAACCAGTACAAGGTTTTAACTTTCGACTGCTATGGCACTTTAATAGATTGGGAAAGTGGTATCTTAGCCGCATTTAAGCCACTTTTGACTAACCACAAACAGAATTTAGATGATGAAACAATTTTGCAGCTTTTTGCACAATTTGAGTCAGAAATTCAAAAAGGAGAATATCTCACATATAAAGAAGTTCTGAGAAAAGTAGTTGAAAGATTGGGTGAGCAACTTGGTTTTAAACCCAGTGATGAAGAATTATACTCTCTTAGCAATTCAATTAAGAATTGGCTACCTTTCCCAGATACTGTAGAGGCATTAAAATCTCTAAAAAACCAGTTTAATCTGGCAATTATTTCTAATGTAGATGACAATCTATTTGCTGATTCTGCAAAACATTTAACAGTTGATTTTGATTGGATAATTACAGCAGAGCAGGTAAAAAGCTACAAACCTGCTCTCAATAACTTTAGAGCCGCAATCGACAGAATTGGTCTACCTAAGGAACAAATATTGCACGTTGCTTGTAGCGTTTATCATGACATTATTCCAGCCCAATCTTTAGGAATCTCAACAGTTTGGGTTAACCGCAGAGCCGGGAAAGAAGGTGCTGGTGCTAACTTACCAGTAGTTGCTCAAGCTGATTTAGAAGTTCCAAATTTACAAACCCTAGCTAATTTAAGTATGAGTAAATAGAGAGCGATCGCAGTCAATAATTAACTAGGGCTTGCTGAAAAAGTCATTCCAAGGCAAGAGAAAAATTGACTCAGTAGTCAGGGAAGAGCAAATATAAGTTTTTGTTGTCTGCAATCAAACGGAACATCACTTTTGCTAATAAAAGAAGTGAAAAAAGATGTAATGTTGAAAAATTGGCATAAAAATTCCCAAAAAAGCCGTGAAACAAGGGTAGAAAGATTCATGACTAAAAAAGTAATAGCAATAGCAGTGACAGAGGTATGAGGAAGTTTAGCCATGACTCTACCCAAGCTAAATCTTCGTTTACCTTGTCCGAATTTACCCTCAATAGAGTTACGAATTAGCTCATCTTCTCGTGCTTGTTTCTTTTTTTCAGGACTGACATTTTTAGGTGGTCTCCCTAAAGGTGGCCCACTAATTCTAATTCCTCTTTCTTGACACCAAGAGCGGTTGTCTCTAGTGCGATAAATTTTATCAACATGAACTGATTGAGGATAATACCCGGTGTAGTTTTTGTAGGCTTCTACTTGTGATTTTAAGTCGCCTGATTCGTTAAAATTATCCCAACTAATATGGTCTAAAAATACATAGCCATCATAGCAACTAGCTGAAAGCTTTGCCCCAAACTCTACTTTTTTTCCAGCTTTACCACGGACTATCGGACGAATGTGTGGTTGATTTAAACTGACAATACGGTCTTCTATACTAATTTTTTTATTTTCATATAACCAAAGTTGTTGACGATAAATTTCTGCTACTACCAGTAATTTCTTATATTGCCTATTACTCAGGTTGAAGAGTGACGCACCTAACTCCATTAGCTGCTGAATGTGAACTAAATTTCTTTTGATATATTGTAGTTGCCGTTTAATGGCTTTCCTTCTTTCTTTAATGGTCGGTTTTCTTTTTTTGGCTACCAATAAGTAATTCTTTCTAGCTATATTTCTATAGGTTCTCGGTTTTTTTGATACTCTTTAACAAGAGGGAGTTATATAAAATATCTATAATTGTTTCTGTATGCTTTCTGGCTTGATTTAATAATCCTAAGTCTGTGGGATAACTGATATCCGCTGGCGCACAACTCGCATCTAATATTAATTTTCCCCGATTGGTCGGCTCATTTTTTAAATCCTCGGTTTCTGACTTTTTTGATTTTACTTCTACCTCCTCTTTACTTTCTAACACTTGCTTGACTATTTCTCGATTCAGTTTGTTAACTAATTTTATATCTATTCTTTCTCTAAAGTGAACTAACATTGACGCATCAAATGGGGCATTATTGCTATAGCAAGACATTCCTATAAAGTATTGCAGATAGGGATTCTCCCTAATTTGCTCTACTGTCTCCCTATCACTTATGCCTAGTTTTTCTTTAATTATTAATGCCCCTAATGCCATCCTAAATGTTTTGGCTGGCGCGCCCATTTCTGCTGAAAATATTGCTGCGTACTCTGCTTCAAATTCTGACCAAGGTATCATCTCCGCCATGATTACCCAACGGTTATCTGAGGCTAGTTTTCCCCCAAAGGGTAGTTCAAAGTCTTCTGCTGCTGTTTCTTGCTTTTGCGCTTTTCGATACATATCAACGCAACTTGCTACAAGGGTTTTTACTTACTTTATCCTTTTTCCTTGCACTTTATTCTCTTTTGTCCCCCCAAATCTCTTGATTTATCTAGGTTTTTTGTTTATTCTGCAAGCCCTAACTAAAAAATATTAATTTAAGGTAAGGTGTTTTATGCCGTAGGCTAACGCACCTGAATTTTTGATTCTGCGTTGGTGCGTTGCGCTGCGCGACAACACAACGCCAGTTTGCTCAAGTCGGGAAACCCGCCCACGCAACTGGCTCCCCTACATCATATAACTTTCAATTCTTTTATAATGTGAACCAGCTTAACCAAGCATCCCAATTTTGCACAATAGCTGCAAACTCTGCATAACCTGCGGCTCTGGGATGCGCGCCATCATTAGCTTTGGCTTCAGCTAACCAAATAGATGAATTAACTAAAGTAGAAAACACATCCAGATAAGGAATATCAAGTTCACGACAAACTAAAGCAAACTGCTGAGATTGATGAGCAATTTGTTGGTTTCTCTGTTCTTGATTTTCATCTCCACAAGGTGGTGGCCCTACCATTAAAACCGGGTAAAGCTGCTTGGCTTCAGTTAAAATAGCGCGAGTATTTTCGAGAGATTCTGTTAAGTCAATTCCTTGCTGCTTACCAGCCCATCCCGAATCATTGACCCCAAAAGAAAATACAACTCGACCGTCATATTCCGAAGCCAGGCGATAAGAAACTTCTTGTCGCCAACGTTGCTTAAGAAATCGGGTAGTTTCCGTTCTCACGCCTAAATTATAGTAAGTAATCTCATATCCTCTTTGATGAGCACCAGCACATACTCTACCTGTCCATCCTAGAAAATCAGGATCGCCTGTGCCATTAATAAAAGATTCACCGACGAAACAGATGCGGATTTCTCTTGGTTCGGATTGAAATTTTGACATTACCGTAGCGATGCAAAATCTGCAAATTATTTTAAATAAAAAGCATAAAAAAAGAGGCAGATTATTCTACCTCTCTGGGGGAAATCAATAAACTAAGTAATGATTTCCCGAGATTAATTCAGCTTGCAAGCTTTAGTATCTGCTAGGTTTATGAACGATAAAGCTGAGGATTTGGCACTGCTTGATGTTGTCAAAGCCTACTACACGGATGTAGTTGTTGGAATATTGAGAACGGCAAGCTTGAACTTCGTTCAGTACTTCTTGAGTAGATTTAGCGCCGAACAAAGGTAGCTTCCACAATGTCCAATATAATTCGGTTGGCTCAGAGGTTTCGTTAAATTCAACTGCTGGAATGTAACCTTGTGCCAAGATGTACTGGATCTGCTTGGCAATTTGAGCGTCAGATAGGGGAGGTAGATAGGAAAGGGTTTCGTAACGGCGCTCTTTTGGTAAAGTTTGCATAGCTGTTGATAATGGGTTGCGATTTTTACTAAGTTGATTGTCTAACTGGATAAGTTATCCAAGTTCGGATCGGAGCTTGTTTGCTGTTCTGGTTGTAGACTGGGGTCTGATGTATCCATTTGAGTGATGCGTTCTAGATGCTGGCGACGCTGTTCCATATTGCCTTGCTGAATGCCAGTCCGAACCATTTCTGGTAAAAAATCTGTGATTTCTTCAGCAAGATGTTCTCTCACAGTCATAATCCGCAATGCCAGATCTGGCTTTTCCTTTAACAATTGGGCAATATATGATTCTCCATCCTGAACTTTGCCAGCAGAGAAGTTATGTAGCCAAATTGCCAATGGAGGATTAGTTTCGCCTAGCTGTGCCAGTACCGTCCTTAGTGCCTGATAAGTCAAGTAGCTTTGGATAGTCTTGGCTGTGTCTTTCGCAATTTGTTTTAGATTCATGCTTGACCCCAGCCTTAATAAAGTATGAAGTATGAAAGATAAAGGATGAAATAATTGAAGTAATTTAACTCCAGCCTCTATCCATACCACTTTCAGCCTTTATCAGACGGTATCCATTGCCTCGAATTCAAACTTGATTTCTTTCCACAGTTCACAAGCAACGGCCAATTCTGGAGACCACTTAGCGGCTTCGCGGATAATGTCGTTACCTTCACGAGCCAAGTTGCGACCTTCGTTACGAGCTTGAACGCAAGCTTCTAAAGCTACACGGTTAGCTGTAGCACCAGGAGCATTACCCCAGGGGTGACCAAGTGTACCACCACCGAATTGTAGTACGGAGTCATCACCAAAGATTTCTACTAGTGCAGGCATGTGCCAGATGTGAATACCACCAGAAGCAACTGCCATTACGCCAGGTAGAGAAGCCCAGTCTTGGGTAAAGTAGATACCACGAGACTTGTCTTGCTCAACATAGTTTTCACGCAACAGGTCAACGAAGCCCATTGTGATACCACGCTCACCTTCTAACTTACCAACTACGGTTCCGGTATGGATGTGGTCACCACCAGATAAACGTAGGGCTTTAGCCAATACACGGAAGTGAATACCGTGGTTCTTTTGACGGTCGATTACAGCGTGCATAGCACGGTGAATGTGCAACAGAATACCGTTATCGCGGCACCAACGAGCCAATGTAGTGTTGGCGGTGAAACCTGCGGTGAGGTAGTCGTGCATGATGATCGGCTGTTTGAGTTCTTTAGCAAACTCAGCCCGTTGCAACATTTGCTCGCAGGTGGGGGCGGTAACGTTCAGGTAGTGACCTTTGATTTCACCTGTTTCTGCTTGAGCTTTAGCTATAGCTTCAGAAACAAACAAGAAGCGATCGCGCCATCTTTGGAATGGTGCAGAGTTGATATTTTCGTCGTCTTTGGTGAAGTCCAAACCACCGCGTAAGCACTCGTATACAGCGCGTCCGTAGTTCTTAGCAGACAGACCTAGTTTGGGTTTGATTGTACAACCCAGCAAAGGACGACCGTATTTGTTTAATTTGTCACGCTCAACTTGGATACCGTGTGGAGGGCCTTGGAAAGTCTTGATGTAAGCTACAGGGAAGCGGATGTCTTCCAAACGCAGTGCCCGTAGAGCTTTAAAACCAAACACGTTACCTACAATTGAGGTCAAAACGTTGGTAACAGAGCCTTCTTCAAACAGGTCTAGAGGATAAGCAATGTAGGCAATAAATTGGTTATCTTCACCGGGAACTGGTTCGATGTCGTAGCAACGACCTTTGTAGCGATCTAGGTCGGTGAGCAAATCTGTCCACACAGTTGTCCAAGTACCAGTAGAAGACTCAGCCGCTACTGCTGCCGCTGCTTCTTCAAAGGGAACACCAGGCTGGGGTGTCACACGGAATGCCGCTAAAAGATCTGTATCTTTCGGTGTGTAATCGGGTGTGTAATAAGTTAGTCTGTAATCTTGAACCCCTGCTTTATACCCAGATTTTGACTGAGTCTTCGTTTGAGCGTAAGACATAAATTCCCTTCCAAGAAGTCACACTTTATTACTTAACAAACTACGCTTAGTGCAATTTCCCCTCACCCCGCGCTCTCCCCGAGTCAGCGGGGGGAAGCTCCAGAAAATTTTTTTTGTTAGGGGTTTTCTATGGCAAAGGGTAGTGGTTTCGGTTTAGGAACATTTGGTAACTTATCCAAGACATGATTACCAACTTCCTTTTAAGATTCACACAACTGTGTGCTTCTACTCTTCCTCTTTCCCAGGCATATAAGTTCTTTTTATCTCTTTGTCTCACTCTTCTAATAAGTTGCCTGGCCAAATTTACCCTGCTGTTCTGCAAGGACGGCTTATACCCATTTTTCCTAAAGGAGGATCTAGGTATCTGGGTTTTTTGCACATAAATCTGGTGCTTTCCTTATAAATTAAGGAAATTCTCAGACTTATTTGGCTTTGGTGGGTTTAGAGGAATGGTGAGCGCAAGACAAAAATTGCACACCACGTAATTTGTAGCTTGTCTCACAATATATCAAGAAATCAATAAGTTATACTTTGAAACTTTTTAACTTATATATTTAAATTTGTTATTACATAAAGTTTTAAACATTTTGTTAAGAATAGTTTACAAATGATACCTTGAGGCTGTAACGGGATTGGGAATAGGTAATGGGTAATGGGTAATGGGTAATGGGTAATGGGGAATGGGGAATGGGGAATGGGGAATGGGGAACTGAGAAGACAAACACCAAATACCCAACACCAAATACCCAATTCCTGAGAAAAATTGCTACAGGCGTTTGAAAAACACTTGTTAGGGGAACACTGAGATTAATCCCCAGCCAATTTCAGCGACAGATATCTTTAGCAGTGGGAAAAAGGAATAAGCTAATGCGCGTCTAAATTGCATAACTACTAATCAGGGCTGTTAACTGTCAACGGTCAACCGTCAACAGTCTTCACGATAGATTGTGCAACTTAACAGCAGAATAGCTTATCAATCTTTTAAAACCCTTTCCCTGACTTCTGTAAGCAGCCTAATGGCTTGGGTACTGTCACTAAAGGGAATGTCACCGTGGTGTTTTTTTATAAGCGTACTAATGTATTGATTAGTTCTATCCTGGCGGGATTAATTGTGCTGCCAAGTATTGGAATGGTCGCCTTGACAAATCCAGTCAGAGCGCAAAAAACTACGAATCCTGCTCCAACACAAAAAAAACCGGAAACTAATTCATCTAAACCAACTCCCGCTTACCCTGCTTCTGCGCCACCTCCGCGAGTAGACCCATTACCAGATCAACGAGAATTACAAGAAAATTCCATAGAAACTGATTACCGTGTAACTAACTTGTTAGGAGATGTTACAGGTAATCTGTGGGTAGCTTCTTGGCGGGGCTTGTCGCATATTGACCCCAAAACAGGTAAAATCTTGTCTCGCGTTAGTTTACCGAATGTGGCTATTAGTGCTTTAGCCCAAGATAAAGTAGGGCGTATATGGGTAGGAAATTATGAGGGGCTAATTCGCGTTGAACCCCGCACCAGCGAAATCACCGCGCAAAATTTATTTTTGCCTTCCAAACGGGTGTTATCACTATTAATTGACAAGCGGGGTTATTTATGGGCGGGTACTGATAACGGTTTAGCTTTAATTAGTCCTGACCAAGGCTTAATTATGACCACGTTAAAAAATTTGCCTGGTGTTAGCGCCAATGCCCTAACTTTAGATGCTGATGGTCATTTGTGGGTTGGTACTTTAGATGGACTGATCAGAGTAAATAGTGCAAATGCTTTGATTATGAAGCGGATTGCTGATTTACCTGGATCAACCGTGCAAGCTTTAGCTATTAGTCCAGAAGGGCTAATTTGGGCAGGAATGCCAAATAATTTGCTAGTAATTAACCCGAAAACGGGTGCTGTGTTGCGTTCTGTGACTCGCTTACGTGGGCGTAATGTTACGGCAGTGCGTTTTGCCCAGGATGGTAGTGTTTGGATCGGTACCAACAATGGTTTGTTACGATTAAATCCAAATACAGGAGCTGTATTAGACCAAGTTGCAGGGCTGCCTTCTAGCCGGGTACTTGCCCTTGCACCTGATATTGCCAATAAGTTGTGGATTGGCACTAGTGAAGGTCTGGCTTGGTTAATGCCCCAAGTGGGTACAGCAAAGCCCCATTTGGCTTTTAGTCGTGCTGTGAAGTAGGGATTGGGGACTGGGTACTGGGGACTAGGGACTAGAAAAGAAGAATTGGTGATTTTACTGTTTCCTTGCAACTCTAATCTCTAATCCCTAGGCTCTAACCAATAAATGTTAACTTTTAACTTTAGCCTCTCATCTCTAAACTCTAGTCCCTAACCTCTAATATCTAATCCTCTGTTGAAAATGGTAGTTACCACCCAAAAATTAATTCAATGGAAACAACAAGGACGCTCAATTGTAGCGTTGACAGCTTGGGATTATGCGATCGCACAACTGCTTGATGCAGCTGGGGTAGACTTAATCCTGGTTGGGGATTCTATGTCTGTAATTCTTGGGTATGAAACAACACTGCCAATTACTCTAGACGAAATGCTATACCACGCTAAAGCAGTGCGCCGTGGTGTAAAGCGGGCTTTGATAGTGGTAGATTTACCATTTTTGACTTATCAAGAAAGCATCCAACAAGCTATGCATTCGGCTGGGTCGGTACTGAAGGAAACGGGCGCACAAGCTGTCAAGTTGGAAGGTGGCTACCCGGCAATGGTAGAAACGATCGCACGTTTGGTACAAGCTGGTATCCCAGTTATGGGTCATGTGGGTTTGACACCGCAATCAGTCCATCAACTTGGGTTGCGACAACAGGGTAAAACCCAAGAAAGCGCAGAGAGAATTTTAAATGAAGCGATCGCTCTCGAACAAGCAGGTGTTTTTGCGATCGTGTTAGAGCATATCCCCGCCGATTTAGCATTGCAGATTACGCAAAAGCTCAGTATTCCCACGATTGGTATTGGTGCAGGGATTCACTGTGATGGTCAAGTATTAGTTACTTCTGACATTCTGGGGCTTGCAGAAAAAAATCCCCCATTTGCTAAAGTTTATACTAATTTGCGAAATACCATCACTCAAGCCGTACAAGACTATGCGCTAGAAGTGCGAGAGCGCAAATTCCCTTCTTAAAATAGGGACTGATAATCAGCTTCGGGAAAGGTACGTTACACTTCGTTAACGCATCCTAATGGACTGACACGCCTAAAATAGTGCATAAAAAAACTCTTGTGGGATGGGTGTCTCACCCGTCCAGGGAGGACAAGATGTCCACCCCACAAGAAAAATTATTGCAACATTTTAGCCTTGCCACGCTACTACATGGCTGAGATTTTTTCATAAATTAGGCTAGTACAAAGTTTCGTAGTTGCTTCAGTGATTAGCGAATGATAGTATTAGCTGAAGTTGCTTAGGCAAAAAAATAGTAATTGCAGATAGATGTACAGCAACAGGCACCGTGAAAAACTCATCAACTGCACGCATTCAACGGTAGATTGCCATCACAACATCAGCAATTACTAGGTATAGCTTGAGAGGAAATAAAGATAATAAATAAGTGGTTGGAAATCAACGAAACTAGATTACAAAATGTCAATAGACTTGCAATTCTTACCAATGACTAATGACAAATAACAGCCTTAACTAGTTATCTTAAAATTCCACCGACTTACTTAATTGGTTTGAGCAATTTCAAACAAACTTAGATTGATTAAGAAAATAAGCAATAAGGTAGATACAGTCGTCTTTGCCAGACAGATGAGAATCCGTATATTACTACATAGTTGCGTAAATAAAGTTCAGATTCCTAACAGTGCAAAAGCCTATAATTCAGTGCTTATGAGTTACTCTGTAGCGGCACTAGACTTTGATGATTAGTCTTAAAATTTAGGGAAAATTGCATGGATGTTGGATTTGGACGTTATTAATTTTCAGTAAGCAGAGTAGCCAACTCCTCCAAATCCATCAATGGAGAAAAGAAACCTAAACTAGAGTATTTTTAGAGCAAGCCCATGAAGTTGCTGAATTCTTAGTGCAATGGTACAAGTGATTCTTTAAGAAAATAGGTTGAGTACGTCTAAAAATCGAAGAATCATCTTTTCTCGAGTGAAGACAGATTCATTTCTATTGAAGTATCAATTCTACTCTTAATGGGAAGATTGCAACTTCTAATTTTGTAAATCTGCGTATCTTTGCTCGAGACGAAAATCAGGTGCAGGCTCTAACTTGAGCCATTGTTTACGTTTAGTTTTATTCTTGAGAATATTTACATAATTATCAGCGTAACGGAAAGCTGATGCACGGTCATAAGCAGCAATAGCTACGGCTTGGGAAAATACCTTTGTAGGGATTTCGTAGCCTGCAAATTTTTGCAATAAAACTAACAAATCTTCTTCAGTTACAGGTAAGGAAACTTCTTCTACCTGTTCGGGTTCGTTAAATATTTCTTCATTTAGCGCTTTGGACATTGAGTACCTCCCCAAAAGCATAAGATGCAAAACCTGTGATGAAATTTAGCTGTTGCTCACGAGTCTGTAGATTTACCGGGAGTTCATTACTAGAACATCCAATCTCCCGTAAAATTTCCAAGCAATAAGCACTCAGTTCAGGATATGAAGCTCGTTCCCAATTTCGAGCCACCTCTTTCGCTTTCTCCAGGTTGACTCGAATCACCGTCATTACAGGGCTTGTCATAAATCTACCCTCCTTTTCTGGATATCGTCATTTTGCTCGGAACGACAAATCCATGTAACCGTGTTATTGCGGAATTTCTCTAGGAGGGCTAGGGGAATATCCGGGTATTTACGGTTTATTTTTAGTGGCTATCAGTTGGGGTGACTCTATGTTTTTACACACACTTCATACATAGATATTATTGTCATACTTTATAGCAGAGAAAGGATTGTAGGCGACAATAATTTATATTCTCTTAATATTATTGTGTGTTTACTTACATTTACTTAAGTGTGATTACGTAAAAAACGAGGAATAGAAGTAAGGGATATTTAATGAAAAAACCTACTTTTTTTCCGTTAAAAAATATTGCATAAGCAGTGAGTAAGCAATATTTAACGGCAACTCCCCTTCGTTGGGGGTCATTCTCGAATCCGAAAAAAATTATGGTACACAGAGGGGGACATTGTCGATACTACTTAAGTGAGAATGCGGGACAAGACAGTGATCGCCTACAACAATGTCAGTATTCCCAATTTTCGCCATAAATCACTATATTTCTGGCGGGGGATCGCTTTCTTCAAAGCAGCCGAATCAGGTAATTCTTCCCCATGCCTAAAAATCCTATAACTTCGGGGGTGGAGTTATTCATTGTTATTTGGGCTAATACCAATACTTTTTGGTTAAGGGCAAAAGGGGAAGGGGAAAAGGGACAAGAAAAAACCTTTAACCTTTCCCCTTTCTCCTGCACAGACGCTACGCGTAGCTTGCTTCCCCGCAGGGGTACACCTTTTCCCAAACCAAATTAAGAGTTGACAATCCTTAACCGAGCATTATTGGGGCTAATACTACTACTTAAGAAAGATGTGAAGACCGATCCAGCTAGTTGTCACGCTTTTCTTACAATGACTTTATTAGAACTAATCTAAATTCCCTTTACCATCAACACTTAGCAAGGGCGGATGAACCGTTGTTTGCGGGTGCTAATTATCCCCTCTGTGTCTGGAGTGGTTTCTCCAAAAGCCTATGCAACCTACTAATCCCAACCAATTTACAGAAAAAGCCTGGGAAGCGATCGCCCACACCCCAGATATCGCTAAACAATATCAGCAACAACAGATAGAAAGCGAACACCTAATGAAAGCGCTGCTAGAACAAGAAGGGCTAGCTAGCGGTATATTTACCAAAGCAGGTGTGAATCTGCAAAAAGTCCGCGAGTCTCTTCCAGAGAGGCTTCGCCAACGCGCCGAACAATTTATTCAACGTCAGCCCAAGGTATCCGGTAGCAGTACTTCTGTTTACTTAGGACGTAGTTTGGATACACTTTTAGACCGGGCGGATGGTTATCGTAAAGAATTTAAGGACGATTTTATTTCTATTGAGCATCTGTTGCTCGCTTATGCCAAAGATGACCGCTTTGGTAAAGGTTTATTCCAAGAATTTGGTTTAGACGAAGGCAAACTAAAAAATATTATTAAACAAATTCGGGGGAGCCAAACAGTGACCGACCAAAATCCAGAAGGTAAATACCAATCACTGGAAAAATACGGACGTGATCTTACAGAAGCGGCTCGTAAAGGTCAACTTGATCCGGTGATTGGGCGCGATGATGAAATTCGCCGCACCATCCAAATTCTCTCTCGCCGGACTAAGAATAACCCCGTATTGATTGGTGAACCTGGTGTAGGTAAAACTGCGATCGCGGAAGGATTAGCACAGCGAATTGTCGCCGGTGATGTCCCCCAGTCTCTCAAAGACCGGAAGCTGATTGCTTTAGATATGGGTGCTTTGATTGCAGGGGCGAAATTCCGGGGTGAATTTGAGGAACGTTTAAAAGCGGTATTAAAAGAAGTTACCGAATCTGGCGGCAATATAGTTTTATTTATTGATGAAATTCATACTGTCGTTGGTGCTGGTGCAACCCAAGGCGCAATGGATGCGGGTAACTTACTCAAACCGATGCTGGCTAGGGGTGAATTGCGCTGTATCGGGGCGACAACTTTAGACGAATACCGCAAGTACATCGAAAAAGATGCAGCTTTAGAAAGACGCTTCCAGCAAGTTTATGTTGATCAACCCAGCGTGGAAGATACCATCTCTATCTTACGGGGGTTGAAAGAACGCTATGAAGTTCACCACGGGGTAAGAATTTCCGATAGTTCTTTAGTGGCTGCGGCGACTTTATCTAGTCGCTATATTAGCGATCGCTTCTTACCAGATAAAGCTATCGACCTAGTAGACGAAGCCGCCGCCAGATTAAAAATGGAGATTACCTCCAAACCAGAAGAACTTGACGAAATTGATCGCAAGATTCTGCAACTGGAAATGGAAAAGCTATCTTTGCAAAAAGAAAGCGATGCAGCTTCTCGTGAACGTTTGGAAAGGCTAGACAAAGAACTGGCAGATTTCAAAGAAGAACAAAGAACCCTGAATGCTCAATGGCAATCTGAAAAAGATATTATCAATAAGATTCAGGCTGTCAAAGAAGAAATTGACCGCGTTAATTTAGAAATTCAGCAATCAGAAAGGGATTATGACCTCAATCGAGCTGCGGAATTAAAGTATGGTAAGTTAACCGACTTACATCGCCGACTAGAAGCCACTGAAAGCGAACTCGCACAAGCCCAAGGAACTGGTAAATCCCTCCTACGTGAGGAAGTTACGGAAGCGGATATTGCGGAAGTGATTTCTAAGTGGACAGGAATTCCCATTAGTAAGTTGGTGGAATCCGAAAAAGAAAAACTACTGCACTTAGAAGATGAACTCCACAACCGAGTCATTGGCCAAGAAGAAGCAGTCACAGCCGTAGCCGATGCAATTCAGCGATCGCGTGCTGGTTTAGCAGATCCTAACCGTCCCATTGCTAGCTTTATTTTCCTAGGGCCCACAGGTGTAGGTAAAACCGAGTTAGCCAAAGCCTTAGCAGCATATATGTTCGACACCGAAGAAGCTTTGGTGCGGATAGATATGTCAGAGTACATGGAGAAGCACGCAGTCTCGCGCTTAATTGGTGCGCCTCCGGGATACGTTGGTTATGAAGAAGGCGGACAACTGACAGAAGCAATTCGCCGTCGTCCTTATGCAGTAATTCTCTTCGATGAAATCGAGAAAGCCCACCCCGATGTATTTAACATCTTCCTGCAAATTCTGGATGATGGTCGAGTCACCGATGCCCAAGGTCATACGGTAGACTTCAAAAATGCGATCATTATTATGACTAGCAACATCGGTTCCCAGTACATTCTTGATGTCGCTGGCGATGATGCGCGTTACGACGAAATGCGTCATCGGGTAATGGAAGCCATGCGTAATAGTTTCCGTCCCGAGTTCCTTAACCGTATTGACGAATTAATTATCTTCCACAGCTTGCAGAAGCGGGAATTACGCCAAATCGTCTTGCTACAAGCTGATAGGTTGCGCCAAAGACTTAGCGATCGCAAGATGTCCTTGAGGCTCTCTGATGCTGCTCTTGACTTTTTAGCAGAAGTAGGGTATGACCCTGTATTTGGAGCACGTCCACTGAAGCGAGCGATTCAGCGCGAGTTAGAAACACAAATTGCCAAATCTATCTTGCGCGGCGAATTTAACGATGGCGACTCTATCTTTGTCGATGTCCAAAATGAACGCCTTTCCTTCAGCCGCTTACCTGTGGAAGTGTTTAGTAGTTAGATGGGCATGGGGCATTGGGGATAGGGCATGGGAAAGACAGATTTTCATACTTAGTTGTACCAAACCCTGGTATGGATGACTAGTTTGATAGCCTTATTACAAAAAAGCCAAGATTTACTATAAATCTTGGCGTTTTTGCTTGGAATTACACACACAATATAGTTTGCTTAACGAAAAAAGGGAAAAGGATTGAATTCACCCTTACCCTTTTCCCATTACCCTTTTCCCAAATCATGAGGGAAATGCAAAATACTTATCCGAACCGCATTGAACACACACAAGTATATTTACTCAAGTGATGAGCGATCGCTATTTAGTTAAACACCTGCAAAAAATTTTATTTTTTCTAAAAAAAAATTCCCCCTAAGTAGCAAAAACCGCATTATAATAATTTTTTACAATCACCTTTAATAGTTAATACTCAATTGCGATCGCTAGTATGCTTTGAAATTGTAGAAATATGCCTTTTGATTGTAGACGGCTTGCGTGCAACTTATACAATCCAAACAAAAACCTCAATGACTATGACTAGCATTTAAGGGACTTCCAAATAAAAAAATATCCCAGTATTTATTGTGGGGTGGACATCTTGTCCGCCCAGATTATGTGGCGGGCAAGATGCCCGCCCCACAAGATGGAATAATTTATTTCTTGGAAATCCCTAATGCAATTTTTTTTGATAGGTAAACCAGCTCGTAGTCAGCACTTTACGTCTAGCTGCGAACTCATCAATATGGATTACCTAGAGCATTAATTAACCAGATACTAAGTACAAGAACTTCAAGTTTTTGTAAAAACTTGAAGCAGAATCTTGAAGGCTAAATTATTAACCCGGAATCCGGGTTTATTGTCATGTAGTTTTGAGTAAATAAGAAAACTAATATTATCAGGAAAAATTTTATGGCACTAGAACAGGTTAAAGCATTTTATGACCTATTAATGTCAGAACCAGCAATTTACGATCAATACCAAAACAAGTGCTGTAGCCGAGGATTTTTTGGCAGTTGTCATTGGGATAAAAGTAAAATTGTGAGATTTGCAGCGACTCACGGTTACAACTTCAATGAAAACGAGCTAGACCAAGTATGGTTTGAAACAGAGTCTAATTATGCTGATGATTCTTTGAATTTAGCCTAGTCGGGAACTTTTTTCTTAAATTTAAATCTGCTACCTGCTTGCACAGGCGAACTGGTTTTGTTTGTTTATAGCGTAGAAGAATATTGTGTGGAAAATAAGAATTGGTAGAAGACGCTTTCTTCTATCTAGAAAGCGTCTTGCAATGAAATTACCTTAAAAGGACGAACCAGCCTGCTTTAAAAACTCTATTTCCTCTGGAGTTGAAGGTCGTCCTAAAATACTATTGCGATGGGGAAACCGCCCAAAGCGCTCAATTATTTCCATGTGGCGAAAGGCATACTTAATAGCACCAGCACTCTCAGGATCGTGACTAATTTGCTGAAATAGCTTCACACAACGGCGCTGATCCTCTAAATTCTCACTATGCTCAAAGGGTAAATAGATAAACCAGCGTTGTACAGGCAAAAATTCGCGATCGTACTGTCTCGCCACCGCTTGCTGTGCTGCTGAAAGCGCTTCCCAATCAGTAGCAAAAGCTTCGGGAGTACCGCGAAACATATTCCGGGGAAATTGATCTAGCAGCAAAATCAAAGCTAAACAAGTTTCTGGTAAATCTACCCAATCATCTAAATATCCCGCAGCTGCTTTTTGGTAATCTTTCAGAAAACGGTTGGTCATTTCCCGATCAAAATCTGGTGTTTTGCTAAACCAAAAAGTCTGAGGTTTGCCATAACCAGGTTCATCAGGATGACCAAACCAGAATTCCAAAATAGCTTTTGCCTGTGACATTGCTGTTATTGACCTTTACAAAGCACTTGCCGCATTTTACGCATATTAGCAGGTAATTCAAAGTTCATTGCTTGTTGGATAATAATTGAAGGAATCAAGAGATTGGGAGTGGCTTGCACATTATAAGCAAGCAATGTGCCATTTCCGCAATCTTGTAACTCTAAATTAGCTTTAAAGTCTTCAAACGTTCCTTTTTCCATCCGAAACTGAATTTGCTGTCCCAAAACTTCCACAACATTCAGATAAATTTCTACCTGTGCTGTGAAAAATAAGAAAGCTTTTTGTGCAGCTTGGTACAGACGCTTAACTTCTCCTTTAGACACAACCTCACTTTTAGTAATGTCAGGAAAATAATGTACCCAACGGGGGTAGTCAGTTAATTGTTGCCAAACCTGCGATCGCACTAGTGGAACATACATCCAAGCAGTGACAGCACCACCCCACGCGGTGTGCGATTCCGTTTTTACCAAGATTTCACCCTGTATGAGCAATTTTTGCTCGTTTTGACTCCAAGGCATATCTGAACCTTTAATAGTTGAGTCTGAAATTTGAGACGCAGACATATTTCCTACCTTGACTCCTCAACTTATCCACATATATTTGAACTGCAAACCTACAAACTGGATCGAGTTCAACCCCTTAAATTCTAGTTGCAGTTCAACAGATCTATTTTCCGGAAATAGTGATTTCTCAGTAAATTTTTAGTGAATATACTGAGAGAATATGTATTTTAGATGAAGCAAATTTAAATAAAATATTGAAACGCTTTTACGCGAGTCACACTATTAAGTAAAAAAGGAAATTTATAAAGGATAGAATGGCACAAAGATTATCAAATATGCAAGTTACTTTCAAAAAATATTGATATTCAAGGAAAAATAGATGAGTCAATCTTCTTTAAATCGTAGATTAACCCAAGTTTTCGGTATCCTCTTAGGCATGGGAATAGCCGTATGGTTGCTGAGAGGGTTTGGGGTTCTGACTTTTCTCCCTGGTGGCATTATTTGGCTGTTATTTCTAGCAGCGATCGCAGTTGCAATTCTCAGTTACGTGCAAAAAACTTGGTGGCGGTTTTAGGGGATTGGGGAATGAGGGAGAAAAGGGGGAAAGGGGAGAAATTCCCATTACCAATTACCAATTACCTATTACCCAAAGACAAATGATAAACCCCCTCCCCAGTTAGTGATGGATGGTAGGAAGCCTATGGTAAAGTGCAGCAAAATCGGCAATTTACCAGGAGAAAGTACAATGTCTAAGTACATTTGTAGTGTCTGTGGCTATGAATACGACCCCGAAGTAGGCGATCCAGATAGTGGGGTAGAACCAGGCACAACTTTTGAAGAAATATCCGATGATTGGGTATGTCCGGTTTGCGGCGCTGCGAAAGAAGAATTTGAACCAGCAGAATAAGTGTGAAAATCACAGCTAGTACAAGTCGGCGTAAATAGCGCAAAGTTGGCGGTGTCGGTTTCCGTCCCGCCAAACTTTGTAAGAGAAACAGCCCATCTGTAATTGCTAAAAGGCTTGTGCTATAACTATGTCTTTCTTTTGACTTTTGACTTTTGACTTTTGCCTTGTTGTACTAGGCTAGAAAGTAGTTGTGATTGAGACCGATTGTAAACTTGTTACCGTTGAAAGTTGTAGTTATTGGGGGCGGGGCTGCGGGATTTTTTGGTGCGATCGCTTGCGCTAATGCTAATCCTCATGCCCAAGTTATTTTATTAGAAGCCAGCCGTCAGCCACTAGCAAAAGTCCGCATTTCTGGTGGTGGACGCTGTAATGTCACTCATGCTTGCTTTGAACCCGAGAGGCTGGTGCAAAATTACCCCAGAGGCGAAAAAGCCTTGCGGGGTGCTTTTTCGCGCTTTCTACCCCAAGATACAATAGCTTGGTTTGCTAAACGCGGAGTCACGCTGAAAACTGAATCTGATGGGCGGATGTTTCCTATCACCGATAGTTCAGAAACTATTGTTGAATGTTTGATGAATGCAGCCACCAACGCTGGGGTAGAACTGCGTGTTGGGACACCTGTGGTTGCAGTCAAACGAGAAACTGAGACAACAGGGTTTGAGATAATTTTGAAGTCGGGAGAGAAGCTAAAGTGCGATCGCTTACTCCTTGCCACAGGTAGCAGCCTGGTAGGGTATAAAATTGCCCAGGAGTTAGGTCATCAAATTGTATCGCCTGTCCCTTCCTTATTTACCTTCAATATTCCCGATCAACAATTAAGAGCATTAGCCGGAATCAGTGTTAACCCCGTACAGTTGCGTTTGCCTATGAGTGGTAAAGCTGCTTTACAACAAACTGGATCTGTACTGATTACTCATTGGGGTTTAAGTGGCCCCGCAGTTTTGAAGCTTTCAGCTTGGGGTGCGAGAGTCTTATATGAAAGCCGCTATCAATCGAAATTACTCATTAATTGGCTACCTGATTTGTCACCAGAACAAGTAAAGGAAAAAATCTTAGCTGTCAAAACTGAATGGGGAAAGCGACCGATTGCTCTACATCGTGGCGTTGACTTACCGCACCGTCTCTGGCAATATATTCTTACGCGTGTAGGTATAACTACAGAATACCGATGGGCAGAACTGTCTAACAAAACTTTAAACAAGATGTTGGCAGAGCTGACTCAAGGAGAATACTTAATTGCAGGTAAAGGAGCCTTTAAAGAAGAGTTTGTTACCTGTGGAGGTGTTAATCTTAAAGAAGTCAACTTTAAAACAATGGAAAGTAAGTTGATTCCAGGTTTTTACTTTGCAGGGGAAGTGTTAGATATAGATGGCGTGACAGGTGGGTTTAACTTCCAAAGTGCTTGGACTACTGCACATCTAGCTGGTATATCCATAGGAATGAATAATTAAGTTTTACTTAACTTAACAATTAGTTTTAGTAATTGTTCGGTAATTCTAGCATAAATACGTAATTAAAAATCTTCTTTATATTATCAACATAAAATAAATTTGGTGAGACATAAAAATTAAATACTCGGTAAAGATGCAGTGAATTTTGTAGGTATGCGAGCTAGAAATGTTAACTTCTAACTAGCGAACGCTCTTTCATGCGAAACCAAAAGTCGAGTTAGATGAAACAGATAGCTCTAAACACCAGGGACAATCTACCTACTGAAGTTCATCCCCCTCTCGAGATAGATTCATCAATTGTTAATTTGGTGAGACAATATCTAAGTAGTATTACCAGTTGGGGAGGCAAGTTCAGTAAGCTCTTTAATGAGATATTCGGAGGCTATGATGTGGGAATTACATTCTGCCAACCGGATATATGTTACCTCTTGCCAGCAACATAGTTTAGCTAATGCCTGACAATTGCTATAGCTAGAGCGAAAAGGCAATGTGGCAACCAAAACCTTAATTACTATAGTTAAGTAATGGATAAGCAAGCCACAAAAACCAAGAGGAAACCATAAATACTTACGTCTTGCTACTACGTAAAGTTTGAATTAAGAACTAATAAATAACCAGTTTAGCAGTCTCTTCGGCTGTAAATTTTCTACAAATTGAAGAGCAAGAACTCCTTGTGCATATATAAATTATTTGCACCTTGCTGCTGAACATAATTGCAGTGCTTACTTAACCTCGCACTCAAGTTTTTAATCAACCTAACTCAAGTTGCAATTCAGCAAACAAATATCCTTGCTGACTGAGAATAATCAAACTAAAGTTTATGACAATAAAAACTGTAACTAATGCCCCCTTCAGAGAGGCACCACTAGACTTACGCGCATCTGTACCTATTAGGCTAAGAAAGGGCTTATGGTGGCTACGATTCCTCACTCTAGGTTTACTAGACTCCACAGTTCTATTCCTAGCTTGGATATTGGCTAAATATCATACTGATGCTGTAGATTTCACTTGGCAAATACCAAGCACTTTTTCACCAATACTCATGACTATTGCTATTCAAATAGTAGCATTAGCCATTCAAGGTAATTATCAACCTGGAAAAAAGCGTTACGACTATTTAAATATTCTCAAAACATTAACTTTTGCCCACGGATTAATACTAGCTTTTGTATTTTTATACCAACCTGATGTTGAAATTTCTCGTACAACATTAATCTGGTCTTGGTTGCTCAGTACATCTTTAGTTAGTCTGGGCAGATTTGCCACAAATCTGACACTTGAACATCTTCGTCATCGCAAAATATTAGGACAGTCTTATGTTTTTATTATTTGCGATCCCGAAGATACCGAAAAGTTTATCAGCCTGATCAAAAAAGAAAAGCGTTACATCATCTGCGGAACTGCTAGTCCCAGATGTTTAGATCGTTACTATCGCCAAGAGACTTTAGAAAAACTCAATGATTTAGGCGTAACTGAAGTATTTATTGCTTGGAATGCCATCAAAAATAGAATGTTTATCCGTTGGCTATTTCAGTCATCTGGCATCCTGGTACATCTTTTGTCAGCGGAAATCAAAAACATTTATAGAAATGTAGAATTTAATGAGATTGGTGGCGTAACTTGTCTTAGCTTAGATTGCCCCATCATCACAGCCAAGGACTTTTGGATCAAAAGAAGTTTGGATTTTTGTTTAGCAGCAATCTTAATATTTTTGTTATCCCCAATTTTTCTGGCAATTTCTATAGCCATCAAGTTAGATTCTCCCGGCACAGTATTTTATCGACAAACCCGCATTGGTTTACGTGGCAGACCTTTCAAAGTATGGAAATTCCGAACAATGAGATCGGATGCAGAGAAACTGCAAAGAGAGTTAGAGGCATTAAACGAGACTAAAGATGGAATCATTTTTAAGATTAAAAATGACCCTCGCATTACCCGTGTAGGCTCATTCCTGCGTCGTTATAGCCTAGATGAAATCCCTCAACTTTTTAACATTCTTTGCGGAGAAATGAGTTTGGTTGGCCCTAGACCTTTACCTACCAGAGATGTAGATAAATTTTCTGAACATCATTTTATCCGTCATGATGTTTTACCTGGGATTACAGGTCTTTGGCAAGTTTCAGGCAGATCCAATATCTTAGATTTTGAACAAGTAATCCAGATGGATCTTAGCTACATTGAACATTGGTCACTTTGGCTAGATTTTGAAATTTTGTTCAAAACAGTCAAAGTAGTTTTGACTAAAGAAGGCGCTTATTAAACTCTATTAATTAGCAATACTGAGTACTCACACTATCCAGAAATATTAACTTGTGGAAGATAGCAAAATATCTAAAGCAAGTCACAAAACTGCGGTAGCTTCTGTATAAATCTAGTCTAAATATTCCATACCGAGTTTTACTCAAAAAAACAAAATCACACCAAAAATATAGATAATGGGAAAGACAAAAGTTCTCATCAATTCTCTGTCACTTTTAATAAATCGTCTGGCACAAGGAGTTACAACTTTTGTCTTAACTGCGGCTATAGCTCGTAATTTGGGAGCTTACGCTTTAGGTCAATACCTATTAGCAATTAGCTATTACTATATCTTTGTTAACCTTGCTTCTCAAGGTTTAAAGACTTTGTTTACGCGAGAACTTTCCCGTTCGCCAGAAGAAACTCCTGTTTATCTCGTGAGTGGGACTTTGTTGCAGCTAATTCTCAGCTTTATTGGCTACTTAGGACTTGTAGTTTGGGTATTTTTGTTACCCTATAGCGCTGACACATCAATTGTTTGTTACGTTATGGGTTTAGCTATTTTGCCCTTTGCGCTTTCTAACATTACAGAAGCGATTTTCCAAGCCCAAGAAAAAATGCATTTAATTACGATCTCAACAGTACCAATTTACATCCTGCGTTTATTGGTAATGCTTTGGGTTATGCAAATGCGTTATGGAGTAGTACATATTGCGGGTATATTAGTAATTTCTGAATTATTAATTACTATAATTCAGTGGATTTTACTCACTAGAATGATTCAACCTCAATGGCAAATTAAGCGAGACTTTATTTTCAATACTATCAAAGCTGCTCGGACATTTTTTGCTCTTGAAGGTGTAGGAATTATTGCTGGTAAGTTAGACGTACTCATACTCTCCCTGTTAGGGAATGAGTTTTTAATAGGTCTTTATGGCGCTGTTACACAATTGATGCAGCCATTTTATATTGTTGCCAATAGTGCAAATATGGCAGCCTTTCCCCGTATGTCTAAGGCAGTATATTTGGGTAAAGAAGAACAAAGAGAATCTACAGAAAATATTATTGAGCTTCTACTTTGTATGGGGTTACCTTTTGCATTAGGATTGTGGTTCTTTGGCAAAGATTTATTATTATTTGTTTATAAAGATCAAAGCTTTTTACAAGCAGATACAATTCTACATCTGATTTCATTAGGAATTATTGCAGGTACATTTTCTAAAGCACTCAGTTATTTGTTAATAGCTAACGGTCTAGAGAAGTTTAATCTTTTAGAAGTTGCTTTAACATCTACAGTTGGAGGATTAGCAGGGATAGTATTTATTTCACAGTATAAGTTATTAGGTGCCGCATTGATGGGGTTGGTGATGTCTTTAGTAAACTTTAGTTTATATATGTATGTTACATATCGCCGTCTCTTTTCATTGCGTCTATGGAATGTCCTGCGTCGTCCACTACTAATTACATTTTTAATGTTAATTGTATTTGTGCTATTAGAAAAGCTCAATTTAGATTTCTTAGTAATTTTAATTGCATCAATCTGTGCTTACGGCTTATTAATGGGTGCAATGACTGTGCAACAATTAGGAGGTATTCATAAAATCAGGCAGAAAATATTTAAAGAAGGCTAATTAACAGTATTTTTAACGATATCTCATGTCGTTAAAGATTAAATTTATTTGTTTACTGTCAAATAGCCAAAAATCAAAATGTTAGAGATGAGGTTACTCAATTACTAATACATAATAATTAAAATCTCAAGCATTTCATCCATTTTTTTAATTAAAATTTAATTGTAAATCAAATGGCTATTAAAGTCGCTTTACTCAATTTTTGCTTTGATGATTACACTATTGAATTAGCCAATAGCTTAGTCAATTATGTTGATTTAACTTTAATCCAGCAACAAAAGAGTGCCCCTGCTTGCAAAGGTGTACTCGATGAACGTATTCCAGTACTAAGATTTGAAAAACCACCCATGCGTCATCCTCGCAATATCCGTTCCATAGCCGAGATGATGCATATTATTCGAGAAGTTCAGCCTGATGTTCTCCATGTTCAAGAATCTAATGATATTTGGTATTTATTAAATCTTTTATTCGCTAAAATGCCGCCCCTAGTGACAACAATTCACGATGTGTTTGGTCACCCAGGGGATGGAGAACAAGTATTTGCTTCTCAATATACTCGACCTATAGCGTTTTATCGTTCCCAACAATTAATTGTCCATACACAACAGCATCAAGAAACTTTAAATCAACAATTTCGCATACCAAAAGACAAAATTAATATTCTGCCACATGGTGAGCTTGGCAGTTTATATCATCGCCGTACACAGAAATATAGCTCCCCGAAAGAACCAGCTACCTTGCTATTTTTTGGCAGAATTTGGCCGTACAAAGGCTTAAAATATTTGCTACAAGCAATGCCGTTAGTTGCTGAACGTATTCCTGATGTCAAGCTAATTATTGCTGGTAGAGGCGAAAATATTCATCAATATTTTCCGCATGGATATGATGAACAGCGCTACGAAATTATTAATAATTTTATTTCTAATGAAGATGTAGTGAAGTTATTTCAACGTAGCACAGCTACTATTCTGCCATATATTGAGGCATCTCAAAGTGGCGTAGCAGCTTTATCATATGGTATGGGAACGCCAATAATTGCTTCGGAAGTGGGAGGTTTAAAAGAGATAGTTCGCGATCAAGAAGATGGTTTATTGGTTCCACCGGGTGATGTGGAAGCCTTAGCAAAGGCAATTATTCATTTATTAAGTGATGATCAATTGCAGCAAAAAATGCAAATTGCAGCCCTATCTCGCTCTCAGCAAGACTTGAATTGGTCAAATATTGCTGCTCAGACAGTAGATGTTTACCACAAAACTATCAAATATGCGTAAATGAAGCACTTTTCAGTATCAGGATATGAAAAAACTTTTGGGATTTTTTGAGCGAGCATTCACAGTTTTGTCCCTGTTACATTATTCAGGTGGGCCACTAGTATTGATATTGATGGGTGGTCAAAGTGAGGGAGAAGCTCTAGTCCAGGATTTTGACTCTATCCCAGTTCGGATACTGTTCATCATTATTTATGCAATTACGCTATTGCTGCTGATTGCTCGCTGGAAAAAAGTAATTTATCTACTCCGCAAAGATAAATTTATCTGGAGTTTAGTGGCAATTGCAGTATGTTCTATTTTTTGGTCTTATGACCCAACTACTACACAGACTAGAGCTATTGGATTAGTAGGAACAAGTTTATTTGGAATTTACTTAGCTACACGTTATACCCTCAAAGAACAGCTCGAGTTATTGGCATGGACATTTGGTTTAGCAGTTATTTTAAGTTTGATGTTTTCTGTAGGATTACCCAAATATGGTGTAATGGGTGGGGTACATGCTGGAGCTTGGCGGGGTATTTACCCTCATAAAAATTCTTGTGGCATTATCATGATGCTAAGTGCGCTGGTATTTTTGCTACTTGCTATTGACAAGAAAGAAAGGTCTCTGCCTTTGTGGTTGGGATTTGGATTGTCAATAATCATGTTGTTAATGACAAGATCAACATCATCTCTTTTAAATTTTGGGAATATGATGTTCGCATTCTTCTTCTTTCGAGGATTACGCTTGCGATTAGATATGATGATTCCCGCCTTATGCTTTTTTGGTTCTATATTTGCCAGTTTATTTATCATCCTGCAGTCAAATAGCGATAGTATCCTGGCTTCTTTCGGTAAAGGTTCTAACCTCAGTGGTCGTACAGATCTATGGTTGGCTGTATTGGATATGATTTGGAAAAAGCCTTTGCTAGGCTATGGTTACGGTGCTTTTTGGCTAGGGGAAAATAGTGAAGCTGTTAATGTTTGGTACGCAGTTGGTTGGAAAGCACCTTATGCTCACAATGGATGGTTAGATATTTGGCTGACAGTAGGAATTTTAGGATTATTATTATGTGCATTAGGTTTTACATTCAGTTTAATACGGTCATTTATTTGGGTTTATCAAACCAAAACTGTTGATGCTTTTTGGCCTGGTATTTACATTACATATATCTTTTTAGCTAATATGACAGAAACAACATTTATGGTGCAAAATGATATATCTTGGGTGCTATATGTGGCAGTAGGACTCACAGTATTACTACCACCAAAAACTCATAATCAACAGTTAAATAAACAGAAATTTATTTGAAATAAATTATTTAATAATTTAAATCATGAATAAAATTAAAATATTGATGATTGGCGCAAGTCTTCAACAGAATGGAGGCATTGCAACTGCTGAGAAATTAATAATTAATTATATTAATTATCTTATAGATATTGAGCATATAACTAGCCACGATGAAGGTTCAATTGTCCACAGATTAATAGTATTTACTAAAGCTTTAATCAAGTTAATCTGGTGTCTGACAATTCAAAAAATTGCCCTTGTACATATTCATCTTTCAGATGGAGGGAGTGTTTTACGTAAAGCAATTTTGCTAATTGTAACAGCAATATTTGGCAAGCCTGTATTAATGCACGCTCATGGGGCAGAATTTCATGTAACTTACAGTAAATTACCGCTATGGGCACAAAAAACTGTCAGTTGGGTATTTCGCCAAAGCCAAGGATTTATCGTGCTTTCCAATACTTGGAAAGACTATTATGTGAGCAACTTAGGATTAAATCCAAAACAAGTGATTGTGATGCCTAATCCCACAGAAATACCTGCTGAAATTCCCAATCGGGCTAACTCTACTCAGCTAAATTTAGTTTTTTGTGGACGGGTAGGTCAACGTAAAGGTGCATTTGATTTAATTGAGGCGTTTGCTAAATTGCCTGATAGCCAAAAAGCTCATACCAAGTTGATTTTGGCAGGAGATGGTGAGATTAGCAAAGCACAAGAATTAGCCGATAATCTCAACCTAACAGAGAAGGTAACTTTTTTAGGTTGGATTGATGCAAAACAAATGAATGAGCTATTATCCCAAGCCAATATATTTGTTTTGCCTTCCTATAACGAAGGTCTACCTATGGCTATTTTAGAAGCTATGGGCTGGGGGTTACCCATAATTGCAACACCTGTTGGGGGTATACCTGAATTAATAGTTAACCAGCAAAATGGTCTTTTAGTTACCCCGGGAAATATACAAGAGCTATCGCAAGCGATACAATTATTAATTGCAGATGAAAGTTTACGCCTGGCTCTAGGGAAAGTTGCTAGAAAAAATGTTGAGCCGTTTGATATTAAAAATTATTGTCATAATTTAGCCGAAACCTATTATTCAATATCTAACTTTCATCCAACTGAGGAGATACTGCATGAGAATTAATATTTGTGGTGTGGAGATAGATAAATATAGTTTTGAGGAAGTTACTAGCCAAATTGTCAATCATGCGATTTCTAGGAGTCAGCCCGAATATGTGGTTACTCCTAATGCTATGCATATTTTAACTTTACAAAAAGATGCTTATTTTAGAGAAATTTACCGCCAAGCTTTTTTAGTAGTACCAGATGGTGTATCTCTTTTATGGGCCGCTAAATTTTTGCAAACCCCCTTAAACGGCAGAGTGAACGGCACAGATTTGTTTGAAAAGCTCTGTGCTGTAGCAGCAGAAAAAGGGTTAAAGATATTTTTATTAGGTGGTCGTCCGGGAGCAGCAGATCAAGCTAAACAAAAGCTCAAAGCTAGACATCCAAATCTGTCAATTGTGGGTACTTATTGTCCCCCTTATGGATTTGAAAACCAGCCAGAAGAATTAGCCGCAATTAATTCTAAAATTAAAGCTGCCTCTCCCGATATTCTATTTGTAGGATTGGGAGCACCCAAACAAGAGAAATGGATAGCTCAGAATTATCAAGAGTTAGAAGTACCAATTTCTGTTGGTATTGGCGTAAGCTTTGAGCTAGTGGCTGATATGGTCACAAGAGCGCCAGTCTGGATGCAAAAGTCAGGTCTAGAATGGTTGTTTCGGCTGATAGTTGAACCTAGCCGTTTGTGGAAGCGATATATCCTGGGCAATCCTACATTTATTTGGCTGGTATTGAAGCAGCGTTTTCAGACATTAATGTTGAACTAATCATCAATAAATAATCAGAGGGTAGAAGAGTGAAAATTAGTATTGGTATACTTGCTTATAACGAAGCTAATTGTATTAGCAACACACTGCAATCTTTATTTGCACAGAGTATATTTCAAACAGCTGATAGTAATACAGCAATTGAAATTGTGGTAGTACCCAATGGTTGCACTGATGAGACAGATGCGATCGCACGTACCACATTAGAAAAGTTAGTTCAGTCTACCGTTAATCCTGCTGTTTCTGGAAAAGTCTGCGAAGTTAAAGAAGCAGGTAAGCCTAATGCTTGGAATAATTACGTCCATCAGTTTTCTGACCCCAGTGCCGATTACATATTCCTGATGGATGCGGATATTCAATTTCTGGCTCCTACTACTCTGCATTCAATGGTAGAAGCTCTGGAAGTCAATCCTCATGCTTGTGTATCTGTAGATACATTAGTCAAGGATGTAGCCCTGAAGGAGAAGAAAAGTTTAATAGATCAGCTATCGCTGGCTGTTTCTAAAGTATCAGGAGCTAAATCAGTCTGGATTTGCGGGCAGCTTTATTGTGCTAGGGCTGACGTATTACGTAGAATTTGGATGCCCAAAGGTATTGAAGTAGAAGACGGCTTTTTGTGGAAGATGGTTGTGACCAACTTGTTAACTTCCCCAGAAGTACCAGAACGGGTGGTACGTGCTGATTCTGCATCCCATGTATTTGAAGCTTATACTGACATTCGTCGCTTACTCCGCCATGAACGATGGTTGATTTTAGCTAACACCATCAACACATTGATTTATGAAGACTTACAAGCCATCTGCAACCAGCACCAAGATGCAGGTGCAATTATCAAAGCTCGCAATGAACAAGATCCATTATGGGTCAGCAAGTTAATCCAAGCCAACGTTTCCCAAAAAAGCGGTTGGGTAATTCCCTCATGGTTGCTGTTACGTCGATTTAATAGCTTGCTGCAATTATCCTTACATAAGGCAGTGCTGTTTTTGCCTGTAGCAGTCACCGCATTTTGTGTAGACCTACTGGTTTGTTTGCAAGCCAATGATAAATTAAACAATTGGCAAGAATACATTTCTAATAAGGCGTGAATCTATCCAGTAGCAGTGATCAACTGTGTAGCCTAGAACGTTAAGGGTCAAGGATCATAGAGTCATAAGTCAAAAGGTGCATCTTCATTTTTCCCAGTCATACATCCCCGATCCCCACTACCCCCCAAGTTCCCCAGTCCCTATTTTCAAATCGATAAACTTAGCTCACAACATGAGGATGATGCGAAATGGTAAGAAATAGGATGCTGAATAGAAGAGGATTCTTGTACTTAGGCTTAGGAACAGCGGCAAGTATAGGTGCTTTGACAATTAGCAAAGCAATGCCCCCAAAGAAAACTATACCTGTATCGCCTTTACGCAGAGACTTTCAGGTAGTAGGACAAACTCCTTTAAAAATCCGTGCTGCTAGTAAGGGGTTAATTTATGGGGCAGATTGCGGCACTTTAAATTTAGAAGCAGAGCCAGAGCTAGCAAAACTGCTGGTCAGAGAATGCTCAATGTTAGTTGCTGGCTTTCTTAAGTGGGATTTACTACGTCCAACTCCCGATAGTTTTGATTTTAAGCGGGGCGATTGGTTCGCCAAATTTGCACGCAATAATAAGATGTTGTTGCGCGGACACACTTTAGTATGGTACATGTCTTTGCCTGCTTGGTTTAAAGAGACAGTTAACAAGCAAAATGCCAAGCAGTTTTTGACACAACACATTCAAAAAGTGATGGGTCATTATGCCGGACAAATGCATTCTTGGGATGTGGTCAATGAAGCGATCGCAGTCGAGGATGGATACTCTAGAGGTTTGCGAAAGATGCCTTGGTTAGAGTTTTTGGGGCCAGATTATATTGAAATGGCTTTTCGGATTGCAGCCCAAGCAGACCCCAAAGCTCAATTAGTATATAACGACTATGGGCTGGAATATGACACTCCTGAAAATGAAGCGAAAAGGAATGCCGTTTTAAAGTTACTCGAGCATTTAAAATCTAGAGAAGTCCCAATTCATGCCTTTGGCATTCAATCTCATCTGTTAGCTCATGAAACTCGCTTTAATCCTCAAAAATTACAAAAATTCTTGAAAGAAGTGGCTGACTTGGGTCTTAAAATCATGGTGACAGAGCTGGATGTCATAGACCAAGAATTACCTGCGGATGTGGCTGTTCGCGATCGCATAGTTGCTGCAGCTTATGAAGATTATCTAGGTGCAGTCTTAGAAGTACCAGCAGTTAACACTGTGATCAATTGGGGATTGAGCGATCGCCATACTTGGCTGGCAGAATTTCAAGCTCGTAAAGATGGCGCAGCAGTCAGACCCTTAGCCTGGGATGCTGACTTCAAACCGAAATTGGCATGGAATGCGATCGCCAGAGCTTTTGACAAAGCGCCTAAACGCTAAGTTTTAGTATTTTTACTGAAACCAATAACAGCTCTTATCAATAACTTCATGGTTTTTTAATCTAATTAGTATATACTACTGATACTAATTAGATAGTAGTCTTAATTTAAATAGTAATATTTAACGCCCATATCCAGTAAGTAGTTGTTTACTTCATTGCCTTGAACCTGCACTTTTGAAAACTTTTTGTTGGGATGAGCTATGGAATCAAGAGAATCTATTGATTTCGACTTGAGTCGTTATTTATCGATGGTGAAACGGCAATGGATACCGGCAGCCAGTATCTTTGCATCGACAGTGGCTCTTAGTGTTGTCGCAACAACATTGCTCAAGCCATCCTATGAAGCAGAAGGCAAACTATTATTTAAAACACCCACTTTTAATGTCGTGGGATCTGAACTCTTACCTAGCGAAAGTCAAGCTAGAGGGGACTTAAGACCTTTAGTATCAACTCAGAACCCGATTACTACTCAAATAGAAGTAATCACTTCACCTTTGTTGTTGCAAAAAACCATAGATGAACTACAACTAAAAAACAAAGAAGGTAAACCTTTAACACCAGAAGTACTCAAAAAAGCCCTAAATATTAAAATAATTGGTGGCACAGATGTGTTGCTAGTTAGCTATCAAAGTCCTAACCCTCAAGAAGCGGCCGCAGTAGTTAACAACGTGATGAATCTCTACTTAGAGAATGATATTCTCACCAATCGCGCCGAAGCGGAAGCAACACGCAAATTTATGGCTAAACAACTTCCTAACAATAGAAGTGCTGTTCAGGATGCGGAAGCGGCGCTCCGCATATTTAAACAAAAATATAACATCGTAGATTTGGCAGAGGAGACGCGATCTGCAGTTGCAATTATTGGCAATTTAGACAGTAACATTAACGGTGTTAAAGCTGACTTCGATCAAGCAACTGCTCAAACTAATGAACTGCGTCAAAAAGTAAATTTAAATTCTCAAGAGGCTCTTTCGGCAAGTGCTGTCAGTCAGTCACCTGCGGTACAAGGAATTCTCACTCAACTGCAAGACATAGACAGACAATTAGCCAGCGAACGCAGCCGATTCTTAGATGATAATCCAGTAATTATTAACTTAGAACAAAGGAAAACTAACTTACAAGCTCTCCTCAAACAAGAAATTGGCCAAACTGGTGCTGGGCCAGTCAATTATCCACCAAAAACCCTACAAATAGGGGAAACCAAACAAAACCTCATTAGAGATTTTCTGCAATCAGAAGTTCAACGTCGAGGTTTAGAACAAAAACTGACTTCGTTGTACAATTCTCGCTCTGTTTACGAACAAAGGGTAAGAATCATACCCCAACTAGAACAACAACAAAGGGATCTAGAAAGGAGATTGGAAGTTGCCCAATCAACCTACCAAACTCTCTTAAAAAAGGTTCAAGAATTACAATTAGCAGAAAACAATAATACACCAAATGCTCGAATCATTGCTAAAGGTTCTGTCCCCATCAAACCAACATTAGGACTGAAACCTTTCATTTTGGTGCTAGGTGTTTTATTAGGTGCATTTTTAGCCACCACTGCTGTCATCTTCTTAGAAACCAGAGATAGATCTCTGAAAACACTGAAGGAAATCAGAGAAATATTTGGTTATACCTTATTAGGCATAGTACCCTCATCTACGAAAAAGATTCGCTCTCGTTATCGCGAAACAGAGATAGCTACTCAAGAAATTGCAGTTATCGATTCACCTAGTTCCTTAACTAGCGAAATTTACCGGATGATTCAGGCTAATCTGAGATTCCTGAGTTCAGATAAGGTACTCAAAACCATTGTGGTGAGTAGCGCAGTTCCCAAAGAAGGTAAATCTACAGTTTCCGCCAACTTAGCAGCTGCGATCGCGCAATTAGGACGCAAAGTCTTATTAATTGATGCTGATATGCGAGTTCCGACACAGCATCATCTCTGGCAAATTACTAATACAGCGGGTTTGAGTGAAGTACTGGTAGGTGAAGCTGAATTCAAAACGGCTGCATCTAACGTCATTGAAAATCTAGATGTCTTAACAGCTGGGGTTAGACCTCCTAATCCATTAGCTTTGTTGGATTCTAAACGGATGGCGACATTAATTCAAGAATTCTCTAATCAATATGACTTTGTCATTATTGATGCTCCACCTCTATTGTTGGCTGCTGATGCTGTGACTTTAAGCCACATGACTGATGGCATTTTACTAGTGGCTCGTCCCGGGGTAATTGATTCTAACAGCGCTAATAATGCCAAAGAATTGTTACAGCGCTCCGGTCAAAATGTCTTAGGTTTATTAGTGAATGGCATCAATGAGAAAAATGAGTCTAGCAATGATTTCTATCATGCTAAAGAATATTTTAGTGCTGACACAGTAACAACGGAATCTGGAGCTGGAGTCAGAACTTGGAGCCAGAGATAATTCAATAACTAAAAAACCTAGTTAGTTATCAAGAAATCTCAGGGGTTTGCACCTCTGGGATTTTTTATTTTGGGAAGGTTTTGGATAGCACCTAAGAGGTTGTTTGAAAAGTCGGGTAGTTTGTAAAAAAACTCTCTCAGTGTAAGCTGCGAATAGTGAAAGACACAGCACCGAGAGAGTGACATGAGTAAAGCATACCCCAGCAACTTGACCCATGTTCAATATGAACTTATTAGCTCATCGTTCGCGTAATCGATTCTGAAAATAAAGAATTCATCAAAATGGTTAAAAGGCTTACAACAAAAGGATTAATCGCATCAAACTTTTATCCATATACCCTTTAGAGGCGTGGTTAGTTCACAGTGCGATGACGGTGCGATCGCACCGATACATTCAGATTCCTACTGAAATCTTTGAGGGAAATCGGGTAAGTGTAAGCTTTCTATTCTGATTACCAAAACCAAAGCTATATATAGTAGGAATTTCATGGTTTTTTGGGAATTAATTATTTCCGATTTGGATTACGCGAATGGTGAGTATTAGTGATTTAATTCCAGAACCAAAAAGAGGTGGTCGTCCTCGCGAAGTTGAGATGTGGGAAGTCCTCAATGCCATCTTTTATATCCTGGTA
This sequence comes from Tolypothrix sp. PCC 7601, assembly GCF_025677855.1. Classification (NCBI taxonomy): domain Bacteria; kingdom Bacillati; phylum Cyanobacteriota; class Cyanophyceae; order Nostocales; family Tolypothrichaceae; genus Tolypothrix; species Tolypothrix sp. PCC 7601. Next base: position 2,940,387 of record NZ_CP064879.1, on the reverse strand, counting down.
GAAGGAGTGAGATGGCGAGCCTTACCAGGCGACTTTCCTCCTTGGCAGACAGTCTATACATATTTTCGCAACTGGCGTAAAGACGGGACGTGGTTGAACATCCACGACCATTTGCGGGAGTGGACGAGAATCGATATTGAGCGCCGCCCGAGTCCATCAGAGGCAATCATCGATAGTCAAAGTGTGAAAACTGCTGCAATGGTACATAAAGCCGTGGGCTACGATGCAGGCAAGAAAATTAAAGGGCGCAAGAGATTCATAACAGTCGATACCTTGGGTTTAGTCTTGCGGGTCTTGGTTGCAGCTGCCAATGTAGGTGAGCGTGAAGGAGGTAAAAAAGTTCTCAAAAGAGTCAAAAAATCTAAAAACCAAGTATCTCGATTGACAACCATTTGGGTCGATGGCGGCTTTGATGGGGAACCGTTTATGCAGTGGGTAATGAATTTTTGTCGTTGGATTGTGCAGGTTGTTCTGCGACCAGAACAAACCAAGGGCTTTACTGTACTTAAAAAACGGTGGGTCGTTGAACGTACTTTTGGATGGTTGATGGGATGCCGGCGACTAGTCAGAGACTATGAGCTATTACCCGAAACATCGGAGACGTTTATCTACCTTGCCATGATCCGAATTATGGTTCGGCGATTAGCATAAAATTTAACTCCTCAAAACTTTTCAAACATCCTCTAAGACTGATCGGTTAAGGGCAAAAGGGTAAGGGTGAAAGGTTTCCCCTTACCCCAAACCAAATTAAGAGTTTAAAATCTTTAACCGAGCAGTATTGGGATAGTACCTTAAGAATTAACGATTTGTCTGGGGTTATCTACAAAACTTCTGATGAAGAGAAGGAATATCATTGCTGAAACCCTACTTTGGTTAAAAAATATTACTGATTTTTCATTGATGTTTTGGCGAAAAGATAAGAAAACATAATTTTTGTAAGCGCGATCGCCTCCACCTATATTCACTAAAAATTCTGGCAATACTTTCTACCAAAGGTTTTTAACTACGAAAAACAAGCATTTACAACTACCCTGTGTGCTGTATCCAGTTAAAATCAAGCAATTATTTTTCTAGATTTTTGCGGAATGTATCATCATAGGCTGGAAGTCAATGTTGCGATTTAATCTTTAGGAATTGCTACCTAGTTCAATAGTTAGCGCTAGTATATCTATGTCTTTTTTCGCAGTATAAATATGGTGCAAAATTTTTACGTAAATCCAGGGACAGGCAATGATAACAACTCTGGTACTCAACAAGCCCCCTTTAAAACTATTACCAAAGCTCTCAAAGTTGCTACTCCAGGCACCAAAATTCAACTGGCAGAAGGTACTTACAATGCAACTACTGGTGAAGTTTTCCCGCTAACTGTGGCATCTGAGGTAACGGTAGTAGGTAATGAAGCCAATAAAGGTAGCGGTATTTTAATTGAAGGTAGTGGTAACTATCTCAGCCGTACTTTTGCAGGACAAAATGTCACATTTGTGATGCTGAATGGGGCACAACTGCGGGGTGTAACTGTAACAAATCCAGCTAGTCGTGGTTCTGCTGTCTGGGTAGAATCTGGTAGACCAACAGTTGCAAATAGCACGTTTACTCAATCTAAGCGTGAGGGAGTGTTTGCGACTGGCGATGCTGATCCAGAGATACTCAGCAATGTGTTTTCTGAAAATGCTGCTAATGGTGTTTCTATAGCGAAAAATGCTAAAGGGCAAATTCAAGGTAACACCTTCTTCAAAACAGGTTTTGGCATTGCCATTAGCGATGCAGCTGCACCCACACTCATAGATAACAAAATATCTGAAAATCGCTCTGGAATTGTTATTTCTGGGACAGCACGCCCTATACTACGTAATAATTTCAGCGAAAAAAACACTGATGATGGTCTAACAGTGATTGCCAGCGCCTTACCAGATTTAGGCAACGCTATTAGTCCTGGGGGTAACGTCCTACGCAACAACGGTAAATTTGATTTGCAAAATGCAGGTAGCAATAAATTGATATCTGTAGGAAATCAAATCGACCCAACTAAAGTCAGCGGTAGCATAGAGTTCGCAGCGAGTCCGGTGACACCAACACCAACGCCAACGCCAACACCCACACCAACGCCGACACCCACACCAACGCCGACACCAACCCCAACGCCGACACCAACCCCAACGCCGACACCAACCCCAACGCCGACACCAACCCCAACACCAACCCCAATACCAGTCCCAACACCAACACCTGCACCTACTGACTTAACCGATATTGGCAATCATTGGGCTGCTGCTTTTATTCGGGAATTAGTAAAACAGCAAATAGTTAGCGGTTTTCCCGATCGCACATTTAAACCTGATGCGACAATGACTAGGGCGCAATATGCTGCCTTATTAGTCAAGGCTTTCAACCCATCTCCCAACCGGGCTGCTAGCAAATTTAAGGATGTACCAGCAGACTTTTGGGCAGCTAAAGTAATTCAACAAGCATACCAAGGTCTGTTTTTAGCTGGTTTTCCTGATGGGACTTTCCACCCCAATCAAAATATCCAGCGCGTGCAAGTTATCGTCTCGTTGGTGAATGGGCTGGGGTTATCTGCGGATGATACAACATCTTTCCAATTTGATGACCAAGCTAAGATTCCTGACTATGCCAAGGATGAAATAGCAAAAGCATTAGACAAGAAAATTATCGTCAATTACCCCAACCCCAAACAACTCAACCCTACCCGCGATGCTACACGCGCTGAGGTAGTGGCGCTAGTTTACCAAGCTTTAGTCGATGCCGGTCGTGTAGCGGCGATTAACTCGCCTTATATCGTTAGTGCTTGATGTCTTGAAACTACCCTCACTTGAGTGACGGGGATTCTACATTCACAGACTCGCCGATCAATTTTTTTTAAGGGCACGGCATCCACAATATTTTGGCATATCAAATATATGACTGGTGCTGTGCCCTACCCATCTGTTGCGTTCTTTTTTCCAAATTGTCTAATTTTAGATTTTAGATGTGAAATTTTAAATCTTCTAAAATTTTCAATCATCTAAAATCCAAAATAGATTTATAGTTCCCGGATAATGCGGCAAGGATTACCCGCAGCAACTACATTTGCTGGTATATCTTTGACTACTACACTTCCTGCACCAATAGTAGTATTTTCACCAATTGTTACACCAGGACAAATAATTGCACCACCGCCAATCCAGACATTATTACCAATAGTAACTGGGGCAGCTAGTTCTCTACCAGAAAGCCGAATATCCGGTGATGTGGGATGGTAAGCAGCGTATATTTGCACATAAGGGGCGCACAACACATTGTCACCGATATGAACTGTATTGCAATCTAAAATTACACAACCATAGTTCATATAAAATCCATCGCCAGCATAAATATTACTGCCATAGTCACAATGAAATGGCGGCACAATAGATACTTTTTTCCCTATCTTCCCGAATAATTCTTGCAAAATTTGTCGTCTTTGCTCTTGTTGTTCTTCTGTTGTAGCGTTGTACATTCGTAAGAGACGACTGGCTCGCTTGTTATCACTTGCTAATTCTGCATCTTCTGCAAGATATAATTCGCCGGAGAGCATTTTCTGCTTTTCTGTCTTTTCCATAACAGAATTTTTAGATCTCCTCAAATAGGATTGATAGCATAGGGAAAATTCAGAATTATTTTAGATTTTCCTCTTGACTTGGCAATCATAAGCTTAATTGCTTATAAGTACTGTAGTCATACCAATGCTGTCCTATTCATAACTAAATAGAGAGTTACCCGACAACTAGCTAATGGATGATTGTGGCACAGGCTACTATCTATAACAGTCGATCAAAATATTCCATAACGCGCCTTTCCCTGACGTTTTGCACGGTACATAGCAATATCAGCATCACGGAGTAGATTTTGTGGTTCGTCATAACCATGACCGCTCAAAGCAATACCAATGCTAGCTGTGGGACATATTTGATATCCATTAATGTTGAGTGGGATGCTTAAAGATTCTTGAATACGTTTGGCTACATTGGTAGCGTCCGTAACATCTTTGATATCCTCTATCAGTACAGCGAACTCATCACCACCAAACCTGGCTACGGTGTCACCACTACGCAAACATGACTCTAAGCGGCGCGCGATCGCTACTAAAAAATCATCTCCTATGGAGTGACCAAAGCGATCGTTAATTCCTTTGAAGCCGTCTAAATCTAAAAATAAAACGGCAAAATTGTAGTCGTTCCGCCGTTTGCTACGTTCGATTGTTTGTCTGAGGCGATCTATAAACAAAACTCGATTGGGTAGCGCAGTCAGTGCATCATGACAAGCATTCCGCAACAGTTGGGCTTCTATTTGCTTGCGTTTAGTAATATCCTGAAGCACTAAAACCGCACCACTAATGTTTCCATCCAAATCACGGATGGGTGCTACACAATCACCAATCGGTACTTTTTTCCCATCCTTGGCCAGCAGGGTGCAGTTGTCTGGGAGATTTAAAACTTCACCTGCTTGGATTGCCTGTGTAGCTAAATTATCTATTATTACTTCATCCATATCTTTATCAATTAGGCTGACAACTTCTACTAAATCCTTGCCATAGGCTTCTTCTTGCTTCCAACCTGTGAGTGCTTCCGCTACGGGATTCATCATTTGGATACGGCCATTAGCGTATGTCACAACTACTGCACAGCCCATGCTATTAATAATTGCTGTCAGCCTTTGTCTTTCCTCCTCAAATTTCCTGCTGATTTGGTGCTTGTAAATAGCCATTTCCACAGCAAAATGTAAGTCTTTTTCAGCACATTGTTTCGGAATATGACCGAAAGGCTCACTTAGTTGCTGTTGATGTAATTTAATTTCTTCCGAATAGTCCGTTAAATATAAAACGGGTATGTGGAAGTGGTTTTGGATAATATCCACAATTTTGATACCATTGATTTCCCTTGCTAAACAGATATCAATTAATACTAAATGTGGATTTGTCTCTGCTACTTTCTGGAGGACATCATCATCTGAAGCAGTAATTTCTGGAACGGAATATCCTAACTTCTGCAAACTATTTCTTATGTCTAAAGCTAGGAATTTTTCATCTTCAACAACTAGGATTTTGTGGTCGAACATGTTAGGCTAATCTGTTGGCTAAGGTTCCGATTTTATTTTCAGTCTCTACTCACTCTGAAAATTAATAATCCTATGATAATCAATCTCTAATCTACCTGTGTAGTTGCTTGACTAAAATAATCACTAAGTTTTCAATCATTGTCTTTTGCTTTTACTGATACAGTTAATATCCAGTTCATAACTCAAGATACAATTGAGAAATGTAAATTACCATACAATTACAAAAAACCAAAGACATATTTTAGAAATTGAGAAATTCTTAATAATTAAAAATTACTAAAAATGCAATATATACGTACGGTTACAATTTACTTACAGGTTAATAAAATTACTTTTGAATAAAACAATATAAGTAATTGCGAGATATATCAAGTCAATGCAAGCATTCTGGCGCTCTCTTGCTAAATAGACTTGTTTTTTTGATACAGTTTTTAATTATTAGTTAACTATAGGAAATAAGGCTTTTAAATTACTGAATATATAACTTTATTAATGTATAATAGTACACATTAAATTTATATAGACGTAAAAGATAAAGCCTGAATTGCTCATTTTAAATAGTTAATAGATAAATTGCTGGATGTATAAAATAAATAGATAAAAAAATATTACTTAAAACATCCGGAAAATCTGATGCCAGGCATGATAAAAGATGAGAAATAAAACTAGTTAATGGCGAAAGCCTTTAATTGCAGAATTTTTATGTTAACTGCTGGCACAAAAGTAGCTAGCAAAAAGCCCTACCAATGAAAAAATTGTCAGCACCATGTATGGCGAAGGGACACATTAGGATAAATCATTAAAAATTCCCTAAAACCATAAAAAAAATCTATAGCAGTCCTAATTGACTGAGTAAGAAAAAGAAGCAACTCAACTAAGATATTGAGAAACAGATTTTGCTCACGTTTGACTTTGGACTGCCATAGTAAGTTTTAGGTAATAGCTTGAGTTTTTGTCAGTTCAATGCTAATTTTTCCGCCAAAGTCTGGGATAGGTGCAGCAGGTTTACTGAGTGTTACTTGAACTTGAGTAACACGATCGCAATCTTGGAGGATAGAGTCTGCAATTGTACCAGCTAACTTCTCTACTAAAGCAAACTTGGATGACTTCACGAGATGTTGTACCAAGCTGATCACACTGCGATAATCTAGAGTATCTGCGATCGCATCAGTTTGAGCAGGCTTGCTCAGATCCAACCATAACTTAACATCTACTTCAAACCATTGTCCTAATACCTGTTCTTCAGGTAAATACCCCGTGTAACCATAGGCTCGAATTCCCGTTAAATGAATGCAGTCCATAATCTCAGCGCGAAATTTGCATTTTGGATTTTAACGTTAGTTTGGGGCATGGGGCATGGGGCATTGGGCATTGGGTAATTGGTAATGGGTAATTGGGTATTTGTTATTTCCCCTCATCTCCCTCATCCCCCTAATCTCCCTAATCTCCCTCATCCCCCTAATCTCCCTCATCCCATCTCCCTCATCCCCCTCATCCCCCTCATCCCCCTCATCCCCCTCATCCCCCTCATCTCTCTTCTCCATCACTCAGCACTCAATAGACTCATAACCCTGAAAAATATGCAAAAATGCTATGGCGCTGGTTACCAACGCTGCTAACTTATAGCTCTGTTTGCTTGAATGCCGATCGCCTGTAAAAATGTTAATCAACTTTGGGCTGATATCTTAACGGAGACGCTAAAGCGCCTGGGGTTGACTTGTGCTGTGATTTGTCCAGGTTCACGTTCTACACCGCTAGCAGTCGCCTTTGCCCAGCAGAAGCCTGATATTGAAGCAATTTCAATTTTAGATGAACGGTCTGCGGCTTTTTTTGCTTTGGGACAAGCTAAAGCCAGTGGTAAGCCTGTAGTACTCGTATGTACATCTGGTACTGCTGGGGCTAACTTTTATCCGGCGATTATTGAAGCTAGAGAAAGCCGCGTACCTTTGCTGATATTAACTGCCGATAGACCGCCAGAACTACGAGATTGCCATTCTGGTCAAACGATAGATCAGGTGAAATTATATGGCACTTATCCTAACTGGCAAACAGAGTTAGCTTTACCTTCCCCAGACATCGGAATGTTAGCTTATCTGCGACAAACAATCATCCACGCTTGGGAAAAATCCCAAACTCCTAGCCAGGGGCCAGTACATCTAAATATTCCTTTGCGCGACCCCCTAGCACCCATTCCCGATGGAACTGATTTCAGCTACTTAGAATCCCAATTTCACCCAGAAGAATTTTTTGCAGCCGTCACCAACCCCATCCCATTCCCCATTACCCATTACCCATTACCCATCCCCTCAGAATGGCAACAATGCGATCGCGGCATTATTATTGCTGGTATTGCTCAACCAAAACAACCACAGCAGTATTGTAGAGCGATCGCTCTACTTTCCCAAACTCTTAAATGGCCAGTCTTAGCCGAGGGACTTTCCCCACTCAGAAATTACGCCGACCTCAATCCCTATTTAATTTCTACCTACGACCAGATTTTGCGAAATCCCCAACTAGCAAAACAGCTAGCACCACAAATGGTAATTCAAGTAGGAGAAATGCCTACAAGTAAAGAACTGCGTAATTGGATAACTAGTACACAACCGCAACGTTGGGTAATTGACCCCAGTGACCAAAACCTTGACCCCCTGCATGGGAGGACGATTCATTTGCGGATGAATATTGAAGATTGGGCGACAAGGGAAGAAGACAAGGGGGAAAAATCTTTCGCTTCTCTTCCTGATTACTTGCAACTGTGGTGTCAAGCAGAAACGCAAGTCAGGGAGGCTGTTGATCAAACTTTGGCGAAAATGGAAGATTTGTTTGAGGGTAAAGCCGCTTGGTTGCTTTCGCAAATTTTACCGCCTAGAACACCGTTATTTATCGCCAACAGTATGCCTGTGCGCGATGTAGAGTTTTTTTGGAAACCAAATAATTTAGCAGTGCGATCGCATTTTAACCGAGGTGCAAATGGTATCGATGGTACATTATCTACTGCTTTAGGAATGGCCCATCGTCATGACAGCAGTGTAATGCTAACTGGGGATTTAGCACTGTTGCATGACACCAACGGTTTTTTAATCCGTAATAAATTTGTCGGACATTTGACGATTCTGTTAATTAACAACAATGGTGGTGGAATTTTTGAAATGCTACCCATTGCGAAATTCGACCCACCATTTGAAGAGTTTTTTGGCACTCCCCAGGATATTGATTTTGCCCAACTGTGCGCTACCTATGGTGTAGAGCATCAATTAATTACTTCTTGTCCGCAGCTGCAGCAAAAATTAAACCCACTTCCAAATCAGGGAATTAGGGTTTTAGAATTACAGACAAATCGTCAAAAAGATGCTTTATGGCGACAGCAGAATTTGCCTAAATTGGGAATGAATATCTAGTGAAATGCTATGAGTGCGATCGCGCTTCTTTTGGCGACTTTGCGTGAGATTTACCCTCTTGCTTAATCTTGTAACCACCCTTCCAAATCCGCAAGAGTAGAAAAATCCAACAAAGCATCAGCTAAAGCTTCCAACTGTTCCAGCGATAATGCGTGAACTTGAGACAGCAGAACATCTGGAATATTACCCAATCGGCGGTTTAATAATTTGATGATTAGCGATCGCGCTTCTATTTCACGTCCTTGTTCTTTCGCGTCCCGAATAGCCCGTGGTTCTTCTTCCAAATTCAATCTCAACATTGCTTCAATATCCTCCCGGCTCAAGGTAGAAAACTTGTAGAGTAGAATCGTCGTTATTAAATCTATTATTGCTTGCTCTGACTGTTGCTGTGCTTGCTCTAGCAAATATCGCCCTGCTTCCACTGTTTCTGCTTCAGAGGTAATATTTGTTAGCAACATTAACCCAATTGCCAAAGGTTTTTGTCGTAAATCCCCCAACTCATCCAGATAGACTCGCCGGACTTGATTACTCTCCAACAAAGCACGGTGAATTGTAGAATTCGTGGGTTCAAGACTGCGAGACGGAAAAATTATCACTCCAAACCAGCCATCGTAACGGATGGAGTGGCGGTAGAGAAACAAAAATAATTCGCTAAAGAAGCGGTGATATAGGTCTTCATCTTTTTGAAACTGCACCTCCGCAAAAAAGACTACTTTGGAAGCAGAATTGTCAGGGGGTAAAAATACTCCATCAATCCGGAAAGCTGTTTCTTTCACCTCAACCGATTCAAATTGATAGTTAGCTGCATCTTGTGGTGGTGAGTCTACCAATTCAAACAATAATCCTGGAAATTGCTTGAATAATTTGTAAAAGATGGAGTCTCGGCGCATTTTTCTACAGCGATTTAATTACCAGCCCTGATTGTAAAGGTTGGAGAGACTAATTTTAGCGTAGGCGTAGCCTATCGCAGGTATCGCTTGTCCCTTGGTCTGCGATAAAATTCTCAAGCACAATAGCCGACTTCATAGCAATGCAAGTTAACTGGCAAACTGCCAAAACCTACGAAGATATTCTGTATCAAAAAACGAATGGTATTGCCAAAATCACCATCAATCGTCCCCATAAACGTAATGCTTTCCGCCCCAAAACAGTCTTTGAACTGTATGATGCTTTCTGTGATGCCCGCGAAGATACAACTATTGGCGTAGTTTTATTTACAGGAGCAGGCCCACATACTGATGGTAAGTATGCTTTTTGCGCGGGTGGTGATCAAAGCGTCCGGGGACACGCGGGTTATGTAGATGATACTGGTGTCCCGCGCCTAAATGTGCTGGATTTACAACGCCTGATTCGTTCCATGCCAAAAGTGGTAATTGCCTTAGTAGCGGGATATGCGATCGGTGGTGGCCATGTCTTACATTTAATTTGTGACCTAACGATTGCGGCTGATAATGCCATTTTTGGGCAAACAGGCCCCAAGGTCGGCAGCTTTGATGGTGGGTTTGGTGCTAGCTACCTCGCCCGCATCGTTGGGCAAAAAAAAGCCCGAGAAATTTGGTTTCTCTGTCGTCAATATAATGCCCAACAAGCCCTAGAAATGGGTTTAGTAAATACCGTTGTCCCAGTAGAACAATTAGAAGCGGAAGGGATTCAATGGGCACAAGAAGTCTTAGAAAAAAGCCCTATCGCTATCCGCTGTCTCAAGTCAGCATTTAATGCTGATTGTGATGGACAAGCAGGTTTACAAGAACTCGCTGGCAATGCCACTCTACTGTATTACATGACAGAAGAGGGTTCTGAGGGTAAACAAGCATTTTTAGAGAAGCGTCCCCCAAATTTTCGCGATTTCCCTTGGTTACCATAAAAATGTAAAAATCGCACCTTTAACCAAGGTGCGATTTTTTTATAAGTTAATCGATTGTTACAAGACTAAAAATTTTAAAGGTAAATCTTAAGTTTCACACAGAATACAAACTTATACCAAATTGGTTTAACTATTCAGTCTTACCAATCCTACATATAAAATCCAAAATTGGTATTAGTCGGGGAATATATAGATGACTGAAAGATAGCTAAAAGATAGCTAAATTAGCACTGTCTCGGTTCTTGCTTGTTCAGCATTACAGATAGCAGTTACCTCAACCGGAATAATATTGGTAGGTTCCAACTCTGAAGGTAAATTTCCACCTGGAACTACAACTGGGGTAGCATCTGGTAGACTCCAAGCATCTTCTAAAGTTTCCCAAGAAGGCGCAAACGGTGGTAGTGCCAAAGAACAAGCTTTCCAGCTTCCTTGAACTGGTGCGCCTAACTGCTGACACATTCCACCACGGCGACCTTCGGGATTGTAATGGCGACAATATCTACAAGCAGATGTCAAAAATTTATTAGGTTTCATGTGAGTGCTTCTTTTATTTAATATTGCGGTCTAAATTTATTTGTTTATATTTTCCTTCTATATAGAAAACCTGATTAATGCCATAAGTGATTATGGTGTATAGGTTTTAGCGATCCCAAGTAAAAAATTAATTTCAGGATATTTTTATAATTTTGTTATATATTTACATGATCGTTAGAGTGTAGACATGATAAATTTTGACAAAAAACCATTGGGGATCAACGCTAAAATTAAAAGGATAAATTTTAGCTATTCTTTCATTTCATCCTTAAGGTATAGTATTTAAGATAGATCTGTCTTGCTATTTCTCATCCTTTTGGCATAGTTCGACTCCAAAATTTCTAGTCAGGCAACAACTAGAACTATTGGGGTAAATAGCTGCAAAATCAGTCAGAGTCTATTCGGTTTAATAAGATAGTCAGCCAGTAGTTTTGATAGTTATGGTTTTTTATGGCTGAGTTCGTTTAAAGTCAAATCAAAAGAGCATCAAGTTAAATTTACTATGGCAAGTTTTAGAGACCCAAGCATATCAGGAAAACTCTCAATAGTTAATTTAGCAATGACTTTAGATGTGAGTTCTAAATTAAAAATAAAATTTCCTACGAGTAAGTCATAGTAGTTGGAATTTGGTGTATTTCAAAATTTTGAGCAATTGCTCTGCATTAGTTTCCTTTTGCTGCAACTACTCTAAGAGGGATTTTTAAAGAAAAAACTGGATTTCAAAGCGCTTCTATATATTTGAATCAATTTTATTAATCCCAATTTCTGAGCAAATCACACAGAAATATGTAAAGAAAAATTAAGCGATCGCAATCCAAATAGAAATTAGAAAAATTAAAACCTATATATAGTAGGGGACTAGATAGGCTCACATCTATATAGTTATTAAAAAATGGGTGAGTAATTACTATAGTTTGCAGCCCATAATAAGCTTCTTTACTCTAGTGTTCAAGTCTTTTTTTAAGAATCTTCAGCCAATACTTGTTGGTTAAAGGAAAAAAGGGGAATGGAAAAAGGAAAATAAAAACCTTTAACCCTTACCCTTTAACCTTTCCCCCATCTGTGTATTAGTTCTGTGTTGAAGTCAAGCTATCTGTTGCGATCGCAGATAAAAATGATAGGGGCTGACTCATATTTACAGCAAATCCCAGAATTCCCGGATCTCGATGTTCGTAAAGTAACTGGCCTTTGCTATCAAACAGAAAAGTTCCCCCACGCTGAGTTAAGTAGGTAGAATTAGGTACGTAAGTCTGCCAATTGCTGAGAACTTCCACCATATTCCGTAGGCGGAGAGTAGCTAATTCAAAGGGACGTTGAAACCCACTACCACCAGCTAATTTGAAAAATGAGCCTTTAAAAGCAGGTAGAGGAGTACCTTGAATAATTTCATCATCTTCAATCAGTTGCGGGGCTTGGCGATCGCCTTTGTATCCGCGAAAAACTTCTCTTAGGGTTCCTGGACTGCCAAACCCTGCACACATTAATATGAGATTTAGCCAAGCTTTCCCAGTAACCGAAAATCCAGGTAAACCAAGATTCAGCCCAGAATAAAGTTTTAGTTGCTTGTGTAGTTCTGCGTTTGGTTCAACAAATAAATTTTGGGGTGGAAATCCCGTATATTCACAGAATTTTGTTCCAGAAGCGCGATCGCCAATTCCCACTGCACGAATGGCGAGTTTTTCAGGAGGCAATTTTTTAGCTTCGCGCTGTAACCACCACGCATATTCAAGACTGTCAAAATCCCCAAGTTGTGGACAGACTAAAATAAGGATATGTGAGGCGCGATCGCAATTTTCTAGCAGGGGTCTGGTTATGCCATCACTAACACGCTGAAGTTCGGTCTGATGAAAAATATTGTAGGGATTCATTCAAAGAAATCAACTGCTATTTAGTCATCCAAATTTTAGTCTAATTAATGATAATTTTCGTCTATAGAACTCATATTTGATTGTTGAAGCTCACGTAGGATGCGTTAGCGATAGCGTAACGCATCCGCACCTAATGACAGCGATTAGCAGCTATCTTTAATTGCACCGCTACACTTACAATCAATAGTAAATTTGCCAAGCAATAATACCAATTAATACTACAAGACCTAATGCTCTACGAAAATAATTCACGCCTTGAAATAATTCTAGCCAAGCCCAAGTAAACGATGCGCCATTAGCCACTACATTTAATACTGTATTAATTGGGTCGCTTGTCAATAGAAAAGATAGTAAACTCGCCACTATCCAGACAATCAATGGTAAGTTGGGCTTCTGAGCTATCACAATATTGCCATTGCTATCACGGAAGGTTTTATCAACTAATGTATTTTCCATAAATTTCTACTTTGTACTGTAAACACTATCTTTTACTAGCATTTAAACATTAGGATAAATTCTTTTCCATGCATCTAAATGCTGAGATAATAACCTTAAAATATATGCATATATGAGTATATTAAAAGGCATACATATACTACATTATTCACGCCTCTTTGATATGATGTACAAACAGGTAATACCAATTTAAATAATGTTGGCAACAGATAAATTATATGTAGGGGCACGGCACCATTAAGATAATGGAATATACCCAAATATTGTATATGCCGTGCCCATGCTACTAAATCCAGAAAGCACTTAATCGCTAATATTTAAGTTTAATAAAATACGTAAAAATTATCAAAAAAATAGAGTGAGCATTGCCCACCCTAAAACGCTAATAAAAAAGGTATTATTTTGGTTGATTTTAAATTTTCAATTTTGAATCTTGCAAAAAGTTTGACATTAAAATTTGCCCAAACGAATTTTTAATTCCCCAAAGGAGTTGACCTTTTTTTGTTCCAGCCACCACAAACCAACTGCCATCACGGTTGAAGCCATCAACAAAGCTGCAATGACACGAAAGGTAGCCTGTGTGCCAAAAACTAAAGCCTCCACAGGTGCATGGGTGACATCGATATTGGGTGTGAGTTGGTTACTAGCGATCGCCACTAAGGAGAATAAAGCACCAACAAGCGGTACACCTGCTGTCTGTCCTAATATCCGCGATAATGACAACAATCCGGAGGTAATCCCTAATTGTCCTTTAGGTGCGGCTCCCATAATGGCGCTATTGTTGGGCGATTGAAACATTCCTACTCCCAACCCATAGGGAATAATGCCCAAAATATAATTCGGTACAGTTAATTCTGTATCAAAGTTGCTAATTAGCAAACAACCACCAGCCATTAACACTAGGCCGATTAAGCTAATAATTCTGGGGCCAAAGCGGTCAGAAAGTATGCCAGCAATCGGTGCTGTTAGCACTATGAGAATCGGTGGAATTGCTAGTAATAAACTTGTTTTTTCTGTGGAATAATGCTGCACTAATTCTAGAAAAAACGGCAAGATAAATATTGCCCCTGCCATCACAAAATTGCCGATAAAACGTAGTGCTAAACCCAAGCTAATTTCTAGAGAGCGAAAAATTCGCAAATCTAACATCGGCTCTAATATATGGGCTTCCACAATTAAAAAGCAAGCTAAACTGATGACCGATAAAACCAAAAAAGTGATAGCTGTATGAGAGTTAAAACCTTCTCTTTGTAATAAAGTAATCCCGAATGTAAAGCAGGTTAATGTTAGGGTGAGAATTAGCGTGCCAATGGCATCGAAGCGCTGTTTTACAACACCAACTTTAGAAGGAGGCACTAAACGCGCTACCAGCAAAATGCCAACAATTCCAATGGGAACATTGACCAAAAAGATTAAGGGCCAACCCCCTAAACCAATCAGCAACCCCCCAGCTGTGGGGCCTAACATAATTCCTAACCCAAAAATTCCTGCCCTGATACCTAACCCTAATCCACGTTCTTCGGGGGGAAACACTTCTACAATCATTGCTGTTCCCAGTCCCGATATAAAAGCAGCGCCTAACCCCTGAAGTGCGCGAAAGGCAATTAAAACACCTACATTAGGCGCTAGTCCACAAAATAGCGAGCTGAGGGTAAACACTACTAGCCCAATAATATATAGTCGCTTCTTGCTCCACATATCGCCTAATTTTGCGGCACTCATCACAAAAATAGCGATCGCCAATAAATAACTTAAAACCACCCATTGAATGGTGGCAAAGCTAGTGTGGAGTGATTCCAGCATACTTGGCAGGGCCAGGTTAACTATATATACATCTAAGGCAAAGATAAATACGCCAATGCCAATGCCTAGCGTTGCCCACCATTTTTTAGATGCTTTTGTGTCTTGCCCTAGCTCATGTAATTCTTCTTCCTGGCTTTTTGACCTTACTAGCATGTTCTCTAGCTCACAAAATTATCCAAACTATATTCAAGGTTGAATTTCATATTTTACTACTTCATCATTTACAGCATTTGCCAGTGAGATTTTGCTAGCAATTATGCTCAGTTTTGTTAGTCTGTCAATAGATATATATAGGACTCATATTTGATTTTTGAAAAAACCTAAGTACACTTTTATTTCTTCTTCCCTGTTCCCCGTTCCCTGTTCCCTGTTCCCTCCCTACGCAAATAATTTCAGGAATCAAAGCGGATTCCTATATGAGCTAAAGCTGTTAACACTCAACTAAGTGAATCTGTGGCTATAACAGCTATTTGCCAATCCAATTAGTAATTAGCTCGCTCAAGGCACAACGATCTACAATTGCTGGTAGTTCTTTTTCTACATCAATAGGCGTACCTCTTTTAGCAATTTCTTTAATTTCTTGCAAAATCTTTGCTACCAAATCAGGATTTTCCGCTAATTCGGGTCTACCAATTTGCTGAATTGCTTGTTTAATGGCACTACGTCCCGACTGCGTACCTAATGCTACGCTACTTTTTAATCCTAAAATTTCGGGATTGAGGCTTTGATAAAGTTCCTCGTCTTTAGATACAGCTTTTACATGCAACCCTGCATAGTGAGTAAAGGCATTTTTTCCTAATATAGGTTGATGGGGAGGAATAGCAATATGTGAATGTTCACTAACTAACTCATATAAATCCTTTAAATATTTGAGATCCCACTTGGTATTTTCCTCACCTATATCTATTAAATTTATAAGTAATTGCGCTAAATCAACGATGCCAGTTCGCTCACCTAAACCCATCACTGTGACATCAATGATATCTGCATTAGCGCTATATGCATCTAAGGCATTTGCTAATGCTAAACCTCTATCGTTATGACAATGTACTTCTATTTGCGGATATAATTCACGTTTAGCTAGTTCAGATTTGAGAGTTTTTACATAATAAGAAATACTGCGATTTGGCAGAAATGGCGTTGTGTAGCCTGCCGTATCTGCTATGCTGATGATATTAGCTCCAGCCTGGACTGCGGCACTAGCAGCCTCAATTACATTCTCTATTTTTGAGCGAACAGTATCTTCTGGTGTATAGCGAATTAATAAATTATCTTGCTGCTTTCTGGCATAGCTAATAACTTCCACAATTTTATCTAGCGCTGCTGCTAAATTTAAATTGTAGTCAAGTTGTAGCCTTTTTTCCGAAACACTAAAAACAATACCTAAAAAGTCAATGCCACAATCTAGGCATTTGTTAACATTCTCAATGCTGCAAAGCGAATGAGCGCCTATTTTTGCTTTAATTCCAGCATGAGAAATTTTTGTTATAGCATTAGCAATTTCCCGATCAACTGCTGGATTTCCAGCTTCAATAATATCAACCCCGACTAAGTCTAAAAACTGTGCGATCGCCAGCTTGATCTCAGGAGAGAAGTAAACTCCAGGAGTTTGTTCTCCCTCTCTTAAGGTAGAGTCCAGAATCTTGATCATATCACCTATATATTTAGGGATTAAATTTTACTAATGGAGCTTTATTAGCTACTCAGTAATAGTCTATACTTATAACTGGTATATTTATGTCATTAATTCTGATAATTTCATCATCAAAACTTCAGTAGTTCAAAATTCAGCAATCAACTCTTGACTACACAATTATTGAATCTTCAGAACTAGTGAAATAAAACCCTAGTAGATAAATACAGACGGGAATAAAGATTAATTTATAGAATTTCTGAACTTTGTCAACTGGCTCGAGATTTTCTCTATTGCACTAGGATAAATCTGGTGTGTACTCACTAATTAAACTGATGTTACCAGAATTAGTGCCAGCTTCGTTAAATATAATCAGATTTTGACAAAATAAATTATCAGTCATCAGCTTTTATCGTTCACTGATAACTGATAAATTTTGACTTTTTGCTAGTCAAGATTACTATTTCGATGCAGTTGCTTCTGTCTTCTCTGACTGCTGAGGTTCATTTGATTGTTGCAACTGTTGAAGATGAATATTATTGACCTGCACAATAAAGTATTCTATGGCTTGGCTGGCTTGCAATTGTTGTTGACTAAAATCAGAAGCATCATAACAGCGATAAGGCTGAGTTATGCCCAAAATGAATTTTTCTTGTTCAGCTTCTAATAATTCAACTGCTGTATTAGCAGCAATCCAATTCTTTTGGAAAGGAAAAGAAGTCACAATACTAGCAACGATAGAAGCAATAGCGGGACAGATTACAGGAAGCCATTTTAGCCAAGCTTGTCCAGTTTCTAACTTATCTACAAGTACTAAAATTGGCGTAACACCAGATAAAATAACAGTCGCAATTTGCAAAATATAGTAAAGGTTTCTCGCCAGAGTCCGAGTTCTTTTATAATCTTCAATTAATGTTTGGCAATACTGTAAAGCCTTGGCTCTAGCGGGAGTTACAGAGTTGCGATCGCCTGAGTTATTATTGGCTGATAAATAATTATAGAGTTCAGCTTTTCTGAGGATATCAGATTGGTTAGTATTATTACTATATTCTTGAACAGCCTGTCTATTAATTAGAAATAGAAAAATTGCAATAATTAAACCAACTGACCCAGCAATGACCAGATTTTGATTATTTTGACCAAAAAAAATAATCATACCTGAGCCAGCAACTACGGCAAGTAGTAAATATTCTATCAGCTTCAAAGTTAACAACCTTTCCCGACCTGATGTAGAGAAAAAGCTTTCTAACTTATAGGAAATATCCCTCTGAGTTTTCTGCTCAAAATTAGTTATGTCAGAACTAGTCATAGTTTTGTACTCCATTAGTGATGAGGTAAATTTGCTGTAGTCAAAAAAAGAGTAGGTTTGTGGCTGCGTTGTTCTCTGCGAAACAGCTTTTACACCGCTAGCTGTAGTCGGTGAACAAAATAAACAGAACTCTAAATCTCATAAAAACTGAGCAATAGCGTCTCTGATTGCGATCGCCTGTTCTCGGATAGAGTATCTAATTTAACTGCTCATTCAAGATATTTCATGCAATTTTAGGTATTTAAAGACTGTACAGGTCTCAGTATTGTTGATATTTTTTACTTTTTACAATTGTAAAAATACTTATTTGCAATATCTTAATGATGTTGGAACTCGAGAGTACTCCCGATTGTTGGAGTTCGAGCCGAAGATAGGAAAAATCTCTGATATTAATCGCATACTATCGCCTGATGCAGTTATAGCTGTGCCCTCACAAGTTCCTCAACTTTGAGATCTATAAGCATAGGTGTAAGCAAGTAAATCAGATTTTAGTGAAGGACTTGAAAATTTCTACCAATCTAGTACAGCAGCACGGGAATCAAAACACTAGCTCCTTGTAAATTTCCAGCAGCGAGCAGTACTAGCATCTAGAAACCAGAAACCTCACAGGCGATTTATCAACTCTCAGCGGAGGTACATATGTTCAACAAAATTCTAGTTGCATTGGATCGCTCGCCAATGGGAAAACAGGTTTTTGATCAAGCCTTAGCTTTAGCAAAGGTAACAGGAGCTAGTTTAATGCTAGTGCATGTGCTATCTGCGGAAGAAGAAGGTAGCCCTTACGCACCTATACTATCCAATTTTGACTATTATCCAGGAATAGGCAGCCAAAGCTTTGAATATTATCAAAAGCAATGGGATATTTTTAAACATCAAGGTATTCAAATCCTACAGTCCTTCTGCGCCCAAGCAAACACAGCAGGCGTAAATGCAGAATATACCCAGCACCTTGGAAGCCCGGGTCGGATCATCTGTCAATTAGCAACTAGTTGGGGAGCTGATCTAATTGTTATGGGTCGTCGCGGTCACGCAGGACTCAAAGAACTATTTCTAGGTAGCGTCAGTAATTACGTCCTGCATCATGCTCCATGCTCTGTCCATGTTATGCATCTAACGGATGTTTCACAAGCTGAAACAGTGGTTCCAGAAAAGGCGAGTGTGACGTGATGGGGGATTGGGGACTGGGGGACTGGCGATTGGGGATTGGGGACTGGGGACTGGGAAAAAGCAAAGGGAGCAGGGGGAAAATAAAAAATGCCAATTACCCAATGACAAATGACAAATGACAAATGACAAATGACAAACTCCAAATAAATAACCCTTGAGCCTCAAGCAAAATAAGGAGATACACCTAATGTTGCGTCGCTTCCTACAATCATTTTGGTGGATGCTTTTGCTGGGGATATTAACGATGTTGATATTCCTAGGTTTAGAAATCAAATCCTATCAAACTGCGATCGCAGCTGTTACTCAATTTGAACAAGTACCAGGAGAGATAATTTATCGCTCACATCTTAAATTAGACGATCAATCGGGTAATGTTTGGCAGGTTATTTTGTGGAAGCAAATTTATCCAGGTCATCCACCTAGCGTCAATCTCCGACTGGTAGGGTTTCCGGGTTCTGCTGAATTGGTTCATCCGCAACCACTGCGAATTACTAAAGCGACAGGTGAGGTCTTGACTGCTCCCGATGTTTTTTTAGAGGAAGCACCAGTACCTAGCATTGGTCAGTATGATTTCCAAAATATATTGCCAAAATTGCCCATAGAACCGCTACAGCTTGGTATTCCTTTGCCTGGCCAGCACTTCATTAATATTTCTGTTCCGCCATCAGTCGTGCAGGAATGGCAATCAGTAGTTAGTAACTAATTATAAAATAGCAAATATCAAGCTATTAGCTGTTAGACCAGAGAGCGATGCCAGTATTTCCAAAGAACTTTAAAGTTACCACTTGAGTGCTGGAAATTTGCGACCTTGTCTGCAGAGTTATTTAAAGATTCTCTGGGAGATAAATTATGTTGAAAGCAGCAGATATTATGACTAAAGATGTTGCCACTATTCGCGGTTCGGCAACAGTAGCTGAAGCTGTTAAATTAATGAGAGCAAGAGACTGGCGAGCATTAATTGTAGATCGTCGCCACGAACAAGATGCTTACGGTATTGTTAGCGAAAGCGATATTACTTATAAAGTGATTGCTTATGGAAAAAATCCCCATGCAATACGCGTTTATGAGATTATGTCTAAACCTTGTATTACTATCAATCCAGACCTGGCTGTAGAATACGTTGCACGCTTATTTGCTGAGTATCATCTACATAGAGCGCCAGTTATCCAAGGTGAACTGCTGGGTATTATCTCACTCACAGATATTCTGGCTCATAGTGACTTTCTAGAACAATCTGGAACAGCGCTACTGGAACAAGAACTGCAAGCAGAAATTAAGAGAGCTAGGATCATTTGTGCTGACACAGGTATTCGTTCGCGAGAATGTGCTGCTGCTTGGGATGCTGTCGAAGAAATGCAAGCAGAAATTTCTCACCAACGTGCTCATAAGCCTCCTAAGACAGCTTTTGAGGAATATTGCGAAGAATATCCAGAGGCTTCAGAAGCCAAAATTTATGACATGTAATAATTTGTCATTTGTCATTTGTCATTTGTCATTTGTCATTTGTCATTTGTCATTTGTCATTTGTCATTTGTTATTTGTCATTTGTCATGTGGTAATGGGTAATTGGTAATTGCATTTTCTCCTCTGCTTCCTCATCTCCCTCATCTCCTTTATCGCCTCTACTTTAAAGTTCAGAAGCTGTATCTGGAGCAACTACTTCGCCAGTACCTATTTGTAATATCAAATCTTGGTCGGTAATCAATTCCGTAAGTTCTTTAACTTGCAAATTCATTTCTTCGCAAGCTTGCCTTAATTCTTGGGCAAATCTGTTGAGATCGTTGCCATAACCACATTGGTAAGCAGCAGTTTCAATACCCTGTTTAGCATTTGCTCTAGCACAATCTACTAATTCTGTACCGAGCAATGGTGTTGTGGATGCCATATGTCTATTTGCTAATAATTACTTGTTGTTTAAAAATAGATTACTAAGCAATTTAAATTTCTTCATCCATCTAATGGAGGACGAAGTATTCACCCCAAGGGTTACTAAATTTTATTTAATATGATTCAGAACCCCAACTTATTAACAACTCGGGGTTCTGAGCATATAAAACTATATTGAACCTGCTAATTTTGCTCCCAGAAATTAACCGTTGATTACATCTCCACCGTTAGGATGTATGACTTGACCAGAGATATAAGAACTGTCGTCAGAGGCTAAAAATACATAGCTAGGAGCAACTTCTTCAGGCTGTCCAGCGCGTTTCATAGGTACTTGTTTACCAAAATTTTCTACTTTTTCTTCGGGGAAAGTTGAGGGAATTAAAGGTGTCCAAATTGGGCCTGGTGCTACGGCATTTACCCGAATATTTTTTTCTACCAAGCTTTTTGATAAGGAACGAGTAAAGGCTACAATTGCACCTTTAGTAGCAGAGTAGTCCAGGAGTTGGGGGTTACCTTTATAAGCTGTTACTGATGTGGTATTAATAATGGCACTGCCTTCTTGTAAGTGTTTTAATGCTGCTTTTGTCAAGAAGAACATCGAGAAAATATTGGTGCGAAAAGTGCGTTCTAACTGCTCTTTAGTAATATCCTCGATACTTTCTTGGGGATGTTGTTCAGCCGCATTATTAACAAGAATATCGAGCTTACCAAATTCATCTATTGTTTGTTGTACGGTGTGTTGGCAGAAATTTTCATCGCCAATATCGCCTGCGATCGCAACTGCACGCCGACCTTGTTGTTCTACTAAATGCTTGGTTTCTTTAGCATCATCGTGTTCGTTCAGGTAAACGATCGCCACATCTGCACCTTCTTTGGCAAATGCGATCGCCACAGCACGGCCAATCCCACTGTCACCACCCGTAATTAGTGCTACTTTATCTTTTAACTTGCCACTACCCTGATATTTAGCATCATCTGCTTGGGGTTTTGGCTGCATTTCCGATTCGTTACCAGGTGGCTGTTGTTGCTGGGGTGGTTGTAAAGTTTTCTCTTCTGGCATAAAGCTTTTCCTACAAATTAACCAAGTCAGGATAAATGATGAATCATCAACTGATGCAATTACGAATTACGAATTACTAACTACCTAATTGCCAAAAGTAAACCTTGGATCGAAAATTCAACCCAAGGGTTACTTTGTGTATTACTTAGCATTTATAAGTTGAAGCTGTTATAACCCGGATATTAGCTCAACTTCACTGATGTTTGGTAAATCCACGTAACTAAAATAATTTCTCCCCACACCTAACACAATCTAATAACTTGAACACGGCAAACAAGTATACAACTCTCTTGTGATGAAGGATTTATCCTGTTCATCTGCTTCAAAATTAACTTTTATGTTCTAAGACTTTATCAATCTAAAGATGTAAAAAAATTTTTGTTAGCTCAATCTTAAGGGGTAAATCCCAGAGAAATAGGAAATTCAGCATGATCCATTAAGTTACTGTACACAGCAATTGTTTAGCAGTCCTAGCTTGCGATCTGAGCGCTCATCAAGATGTACCATAGTATTAATACAGTCTTGGGATCAAGACAGGGCAAGGGTTATGGTAACAGCTAATATTTCTGATTTAGACCAGGTTGATCGGTTTCGCCGTCTGCAATCCACTTTACGCGATCGCTGGAAAACTATCGAGCTATTCGATAACAGTGAGGCGGATATTTTAATCATTCCTTCTTTGAGTATTGACCAGCGAGAACTACAAAAGGTTGAAGGCTGCGAACATTATGAAGAAAGACTATTATTTTCTTTAATTCGGTTACGAAATCCGCGCACAAGGTTAATTTATGTAACATCAATGCCGTTGCATCCTAGCATTATTGATTACTATCTGCAACTGCTACCCGGAATACCTTTTTCCCATGCCCGCAATCGTTTACTATTACTTTCTACTTACGATTCTTCTCTCAAACCTCTTAGTCAAAAGATTTTAGAACGTCCTCGCTTACTAGAGAGAATTAAGCAATCTTTGCGCCATGAAAAATCATTCATGGTTTGTTACAATTCCACATTTTTGGAAGCGGAATTATCTTTAAAATTAGATGTCCCTTTGTACGCTGCTGCACCAGATTTGCAGATTTGGGGTTCCAAAAGTGGTAGTCGGCAAATATTTGCTGAATGTGGTGTTCCCCATCCAGATGGTAGCCAAAGAGTTTGGAACCAGAAAGATTTAGCAGTCGCCGCTTGTGAGTTATGGGAACGCCAGCCAACATTGCAACGTATGGTAGTCAAACTCAATGAAGGTATATCTGGAGAAGGAAATGCGTTGCTAGATTTAAGACCGATTATGAATGTAGCACCGGGAGAAGCTGATACTGCTCAAAGAATTGCTGCAATTAGCCATTGCTTTGCAACTATGCGCTTTCAAGCCAGCCAAGAGACTTGGGCTAATTTTTCCGGACGCATCACAGAATTAGGGGCGATTGTTGAGGCTTTTGTTGAAGGAGAAATTAAGCGATCGCCTAGCGTCCAAGGACGGATTACACCCACAGGTGAAGTCGAAATTCTCTCCACCCATGACCAAATCCTAGGCGGGCCAGATGGGCAAATTTATCTTGGTTGTCGATTCCCCGCCGATGAACGCTACCGTTTGGAATTGCAGCAACTAGGTTTGCAAGTTGGGAGAAAACTTGCCCAAAAAGGTGCTTTAGAAAGGTTTGGCGTAGATTTTATCGCTGTTGATCAGGGTAATGGACAATGGGATATTCAGGCGATCGAAATTAATCTGCGTAAAGGCGGTACTACCCATCCCTTTATGACGCTGAAATTATTAACCAATGGTCGCTATAACCTGTCTACTGGGTTATTTTATAGCCAACAAGGTCGTCCCAAATATTACATTGCTACCGACAACCTGCAAAAAGACCGTTATCAAGGATTATTACCTAATGATTTGATGGATATCATCGCTCATTACAGATTACACTTTGATAGCTGCACGGAAACAGGTACAGTATTTCATCTTATGGGTTGTCTGTCGCAGTTTGGCAAGTTGGGATTAACCAGCATCGGTGATTCTCTACAGCAAGCTGAAGATATATACAACAAGGTTGTGAAAGTCATCGATCAAGAAAGTCGCAGTGACAATCAGGATTCACTATCATTCTCAGATTATGCCTTTCCCTTAATTTGGGATGGACATAGCCAGTAAACTTTTTGTAGTAATGTCTAAGCTTTACTAGACAGGGCTTCAGCCTAGATTTTTAAGGCTAAAGTCCTGTTTTCTGCTGCATCAGCTACACCAATGGCGTAGCTTGCTTTTTCATAGGGGTACATGATGAAGTTCAAATTATCTGCTTACGTATGTTCTGTGTATTAAGTAATGGCGATGGTTTACACACTTGTGACAAGCGATCGCAATTAAAATCTTGCCAGGCTTTACCTTCAGTTTCTAGAGTAAATTTCCAGCCAAAAACTGGTGATTTTTTGAATACAAGATACTATTAACCAGCTATTTATCACTATTTCAGCAATTTTGAATAGCATTGGCATTCAATAATTTTGCGATTATAACTGAATAGTGACTTGCCACCAGCCTATGAGCTGCACTCACACATAAGAACGGCTCATCTACCCAATACTACAGGTTGCTTCAACTCTTCACTCGTTCAAAAGTTCATTAAACCCAAAACTTGTAACAAAATATTTAAGTAACTAATACTTAAATACATTTTCATTTGCATTATTTAAAACTAGTGATAATACGGTGAATCTTGAATAACAAAAAACATTTCAAAACGTTAATTTTGTCAGATTGAAATATTAGCCTCCTTCCAATCTCAGTCTGAAAAGTTTGCTGGTGTTGGTTTTCAGCTAATTTTGTCTATTCCATATAGCAAAATTAGTCTATCTTGCCTTGTCTTTATAAATACTTTGCTATAGGATGAATCAACCTTAGTAGAGTGTTATGTTTATTGCTTTAGTGTGAGGATTTTACTGTGTTAAGAGGAAAAGTGTTAAGTATATTATTACTCAAGAGATTGCCGTCTATTTCCTTAGGCTTAGGAAAAACGTTAGTAACTGGTATTTTGCTGACTACAGCGATTTCAACGCATCCTGCTGCTGCTGAGGATAAGTTATTAGCTGATAATACCAGCAGTGAATTTAGTCCTGCTGAAACAACATCAGAGGATTCCTCGGCTTTTGAGAGTGTCATACAGCAGGATATAGACTGGAGACAAGTCACCATAGAAGATAGCAGCCCCACTGTTGAATTCAGTTCTTCGCAAAGCTTGCAAGCATCTTCTGCTAGTTCTAATATTATTGCCAAGTCTAATGCAGACTTAAGAGCAAAAGATTTACGATCACAAAAAACAGAAACCGCATTCAACCACAAAAAACCCACGCAAATTGCTCAAACAGATTCTTCTGGAGTTGTAGGCGATACTTTAGGAGAAGCCAATAGGTTACGCCAAGAATTATTAGTTGAACCCTTAGTTGAAATACCCAGAGCTCGCTTAGGCGGCGCACCTGCTTCTAGTGCTGGTACTCCCACAGCTTATGGTGCTAGCTGGGGTCAAGCTTTCATAGGTGGGGGAATATATATTCCTTTAGATCAAGGTAAAACAGATGGTTCACTAGCTCTAGGCTTTGGTTTAGGAGATGCAGTGAAATCTGTAGGGCTGGAAGTTGACCTCAATATTATCAGCGTAGGTGGTCAAAATACCAATTTTGGTGACTTTGGTGAAAGTGGCGGTATCGGTTTCAAGCTACACAAATACTTTGCTGATGGAACAGCAGTCGCTGTTGGTTGGTCTAACCCCATTAGCTGGGGGGATGCTAACCAAGCTAAAGACACAATCTATGGAGTGGTTACTAAAGCATTTTACTTACAGCCAAATAATTTAAATAACCAAATGCCATTGACTGTTTCTCTTGGTCTTGGAAGTGGTGATTTTCGCTCTCTAGGTGCATATAAGAACTTAAGGGATAATCCGCCAAATGTTTTCGGTAGTGTTGGCTTACGAGTTATACCACAAGCATCCTTAGTAGGTAGCTGGACTGGGAATGCTTTAAACATGGGTGCATCTTTTGCTCCTTTTCCAAATAGCCCTCTAGTTATTAATACTATTTTCACAGACCTAACTGGCAGCTTCAGCAATGGTCTTGGTTTTAGTTTGACTGCAGGGTATAGTTTACAGTTCTAAATTACGCCTGATGTGAATTAAAAACTTAAAAACTCCTCTTTCTCAATCAAGGTTTCCAGACTTATTAAAAATTGTGGTTTTGGAATTATGGAAGAGGTTACAAGATTTACGGCACTCAATTCACATTAGACGTAGATTCTAAATCTTATCGCTGAATAAATCTGAGATAAAAGCATGAAAAAGCAAAAATTCCCCCTCAGCCTTGGTCTTGTGTTAATGTTATCGAGTTTTTTACTGGCTACTGCTAATAAAGCAAATGCTGGTATATTTGTGAATCAAGGAACTACCGTAGAATCATCAGGCTATTCTGGGGGTAGTTTTATTCCTTCAAATACTGGAACTGGAACTGGAACTGGCACTATAACCCCCCAAGTAGTACCTGGGAGTAATGTAGATTTTGGCCCCAATGGAGAACTGACAGCCACAGCAGAAGCTCAAGACAGACTTAATCAAGTTGCAACACAAATAACTTGTAGTTCAGTTGATACTTTCTGCACCACTCTTATTGTGGTTCTAAAGCAAGGAGAGGGTTTCGATGTTGCTAAATCTCAATTACAGACAGATTTAGTTAATCTAGGAGGAAATCCCGAATCAGTACAAGCATTGATCAATTCTTTATCAGGTTTGTTGGCTAACGGCAATGTGAATATTAACAAGCTGAATGATACTATCAATGCCTGGAATGATGTAATTAAAAAACTTAGCCCTGAATCTCTTAAGCAATTGCTCAAAAATGAAGACATTGTCAAATTTGCTAAAGATTTAAAGAACTTAAGACAGGCTTTAAAGAAAGCTAGTTAAAACCTCAACATATACTGATTAAATCTGTCGATAATTATGAGTTTTTACCATCCCTTTCTGCAAGAGGGATGGTTTTTTATTTTATAAGTCGAAATTACGCCTGAAGCGCAAGTCAATGTTATTTGATTTTTTCTGGTTGCAAATATTGCAGAGAGTTTGGAGATTACTAATATCATTTTGTCCACCACGGGATAGAGGTATAATATGGTCGATAGAGAGATTAGTTTCTAAAGCCGTTTTACCACAACTTTGGCATTGATATTTATCGCGTTGAAATATGTACTTTCTTACTTCTACAGGTATATTAATACGTGGGGTTTTATTCATGAAAATAGCGCTAAAAGCTAGAGAATACAAAAGAGAATTTTACTATAAAAAGCTAACTTACAACTAAATACAATTCAGTTAAGAAAATTAATTGATAAGTAGATCAACATTGAAAAACATAAAATAGAGTCTTGGCGATTACTTCTCTGCGAGACGCTACGCGAACGCTTCACTGTCTTCTGCTCGTCATGACATTTCACATTTAATTAGGTTGAGCTACTTAACAAAACCAAAAAACTAGTTACTCAACAAAAAAATAGAACAATAATTTTGGAGGGGGTTTGGGGGACGCAACCTTCACCCAATCGGGTGTTTGGGGGATTCTCCCCCAATTTTGCTGGCTTTTTTAATAAGTGACAAATCAATCGCTAATCAGCTTAACCCAAGCTTATTGACTTAAAACTAGGAAGAACAATCGCAAGAATCATTGGAAGATCTACATACAATAAATTATGAATTCATCAACTCACTGTTAACAGCAAGTTGATAAATTTCTGGAATTATTTGCCACAGTAAAACTTAGCTTTTCATCACAGCATTCAACAGGAAATTAGCATCGAACCGTACTACATCAGTGCAGGGTAGCCCAGTTTCTTTTGTAGTTTGGGCGATCGCTTCTTTGGCTGCGGCTTCATCTAAATGGGCTGTGTTCAGTGCTATACCCACAACAGGCACAGGGGCAAAAGCACCAGCCGCACTAGCTACAGTTTCATACAACCGAATCACCTCTGGTAAAGGTGGAATAGGTACATGGGGATGATTGCGGACATGGGTTTGTCCTACTTTATGTACAAGAATTAATTGCGTTGGTTGGGAACCACGAATCAAAGGTAAGGTGGCTGTTGAGCCGGGATGCAATAAGGAACCTTGTCCTTCCACATGGACAATGTCGTAATTTTTGCCATAGCGCATCAGCATTTGTTCCACTGCACCAGCCGCAAAGTCTACCCGCACGGCATCCAGAGGTATGCCATCGCCTTCTAACATTACGCCGGTTTGACCTGTTGCCAAAAACTTAGAACGCCATCCCCGGCGTTTTGCTGCCCAATGCAGTTCTAAGCTTGTTGACATCTTACCGATCGCCATGTCAGTTCCTACTGTTAACACCCGCCGACAGGGAAGGGTGCGCGCCAACCCACCAGCAACACCTAAATTCGGCGGTTCTTTGCGGACATCCCAAATTATCTGTCCTGGTTTTAGCAGTGCATTTAACTCTGGCATTGTTGCCAATGGGGTATGTAAACCATTAACTAGAGACATTCCCGCTTGTAAGGCATCTTTGATTTCATGCCAATAATCATCCGGTACAGTACCGCCTTTGGGTGCAATGCCAATTACCAAAACTTGCGGCTGATATTCTAAAGATGCGGCTACTGACTCCACAATCGGGACATCACGTTTGATACCTGTGATTGCTGATAGAGATTTTCCTGCACAGTCGCGATCAATGACAGCTACTATAGGGGCTTCACTATAGCGTAAAATCGACAACCCAGTTTTCCCCTGGGTGCCAGCAGTTCCCTCATGTAGCAAAATAGCAATTCGTTGATTAAGTGGCAGACGCACTGTGTTGTACCCCCAAACCTGGTAAATCGTTGGGCAAAACTCTTCCTTCTTTGATCAATGCACCTGTAAAAGGATCGTTGATGAGGTTGAGATGACTGTCTAAATCTAAATAATCAGCCAGAGGAGCCAGCTGTGCTGCGGCTGTATTAGCTAACGAACTATCAGAATAGCAACCAAACATCACTTGTAAACCATAGGCTTTTGCAGTGTGTACCATTCGCATTGCCTCTGTTAAGCCTCCCGATTTCATGAGTTTGATATTAATGCCATCTACATAGTTTGCTAGTTGGGGAATATCGGTGCTGGTAAAGCAACTTTCATCGACAAATATCGGCAGAGGCGATCGCGCTTTTAATTCTGCTAAACTTTGTTCCTGTCCCCGTGGTAGTGGCTGTTCTACATACTTTATACCTAAATCAGCTAACCAACTAGTCATGGCGATCGCATCTGGTAAACTCCAACCGCCATTAGCATCAACAAAAAATTCCAAATTCGGTGCTTCCTCACGGACTGCTAAGAACATTTTCCGATCTGCATCTATGCCATCCGGACTACCTAGCTTCACCTTGAAAACACGAACATCTGTAAATTCTAACCAGTCCCGTGCCCTAGCTTTGGCTGCTGCTGGTGAGTTGATGCCAATGGTGACTGAGGTAGGTACTATCAGATGGCGATCAAGTCCCCAAAGTTGCCACAGTGGTAAACCTACAAGCTTACCTAGCCAATCGTGCATTGCCATATCTACTGCGGCTCTCACTGCAGAAGGAGCCTGTACTGCGATCAAAGCTTGCTCAACTTGCTGCCTTTGCAATGGGCTAAAAGGTTGCAAAATTGGTGCTATTTCTTGTAAAGCCTCTTTGATTTTCTCTGTTGATTGCGAATGATTGCCTACACCAAATGGTGACGCTTCTCCCCAGCCTTCAATCCCATCTTGGTAAATACTCACCCATACATTCGTTGTCTGTGCCGTTGTCCCCCGACTAATTGTCAAGGGAAAACGTTTATTTACAGTAAATATTTTGACCTGAAGTTGCATATATATACTTTATCTATGGCTAGGCCAAATATCACAAATATCACAGTGTAGGTCTAAAGTTTAGTTGATTTGATACATCTGTTATACTTTTTTACATAGTCAAAATTGCCAGATTTAGACATATTGCTGTCAAATGCTAGCGTAGATATGAAAAATCTCAAAAAATGGACAACTTTAACATCAAAGATGGTATTGGATCATCCTTGGTGTAAGGTTAGACGAGATGAAATAGAATTACCTAACGGCAAAATTATTGATGATTATTTTGTTAATCTCAAATCAGAAGTAGCTTTAATTTTACCGATAACTAGCAATCAAGAAATTGTGTTTGTCCGGCAATATCGCCACGCAGTTGGCGAATTTTTTATAGAACTCCCTGCAGGGAGTTTCGATCCACAGCAAGAAAGTGCAGAAGTTGCAGCAGTAAGAGAATTAGCAGAAGAAACTGGTTATATGACGCAAGTAGTGCGAAAAATTGCCACACTATACGATAAGCCAAGTAAAGATACGAATCAAATTCATTTATTTCTAGCCGAAAATGTAGCGCAAGTTCAAGAACAACAGTTAGATATTACAGAAGAAATCGAAGTGATATTAATTCCTGTCGCATCGGTTTTAGAAAAAATTGCTCAAGGTGAAATAGCTGTGGCGGGAACTGTGGCGGCGCTGTTTTTAGGCTTAAATTTCCTCAAATCTGGTAACTAATAAATTTGGGTAAGAAAATTTTGGAGAGAGTGCGATCGCACTTGAGTTAGACTTTAATAAAAAATAGTCTGGAAGCTGATGAAAGTCAGAAATGTAACCCCCGATGATGTACCAA
This sequence comes from Tolypothrix sp. PCC 7601, assembly GCF_025677855.1. Lineage (NCBI taxonomy): Bacteria > Bacillati > Cyanobacteriota > Cyanophyceae > Nostocales > Tolypothrichaceae > Tolypothrix > Tolypothrix sp. PCC 7601. The sequence goes on along the minus strand of NZ_CP064879.1, from coordinate 2,909,616 downwards.
TGATTTTCTCGTTCATCAAAAAGAAGGCAGAATTTGACTGCAACATTGGCGCTTTTAATGGCGTGTTGCGAGTAACGGAAGCTAAAATTCGTCAAACAATTTTTAATCAAGTTCCTTTTGCTTATGTTTTATTTGCAGAGACTTTAGAACGTGAGATTGGATTCGCTTTATATGGATTTAGATACTCGTCATTTGCCGGACAACCGAGTATTTGGTTAGATGATTTATACGTCGATGAAGATATGAGAAGCCAAGGAGTCGGCGCTGCTTTGATGAGTCATATGGCTCAAATTGCACAGCAAAATAATTGTACCCATCTGGCTTGGAACGCTGATGCTCGCAACACTCGCGGTTTGAGTTTTTATCATCGATTAGGTGCGGAAATTACAGAACAAAAAGGTAACCGTTGTTTCTTGATTTGGACTCCGTGGGCGAAGATAGAGGGATAAACTAGCTCACAAATTATCTATTCAAGCCAATAGTCAAGGTTTTGAATCTAAAATCCCAAATCCAAAATTGGCATTAAACATTGAGTAGTAGTCTGCCAAAGTCTTGTTGACAGGCGGGGGAAAGGTTAAGGGGAAAAGGGTAAAGGCTTTAAACCCTTCCCCTTTGACCTTTTCCCTTTACCCAATCGACACCTGTCAATATTTGTGTGTTGAACTAGTAGTTTAATCAGCCAAACTCAATGATAATGATAAAGATTTTCAATAAAATTTATAGTTTTGTTGCTGGCTTTACTGGCTATACTACCGCTAATGCCGTCTTTCAGCCCTTTAACCCTGATTTTGCTAGCTCAATTGTCCGCTTGACTAATCTATTAGGTTAAGAGAAACTAACTAATGACAAACGTAGCGACTTATAAAATTAATAATTTTTGTAAAAATTCTGAGATATATATTTTGAGAGATGGAACATTAGTTAACAAATGGCAAGTTTGTATCTAAGTGGAATGTTCCAACGGCTATATATTTAGCCGACTGCTGAGGCAGTAAAATTCAAGCGTATTATCGTGGTTGGCCAAGAGCATGGAGACATTAGAGTTCATAATTTATCCAGATGGTCGGGTACAAGAGAAAGTCACTGGCATTGTGGGTGCTTCTTGCGCTGAAGTCACAGCAGCAATAGAAGCGCAACTTGGTCAAGTACTTGTTAATGAGCCAACTTCAGAATTTTTTGCCAATAATCAGGTACAACAATCTGGTGTGGTAAATACGCAAACCGCTTTCAGTGATTGGTAATTGTTCAAAATAGTCTATTTTAGTTAATTCAGAACCACCATGTCACACTTTAGCCAAATTAAGACTCAAATCCGTAACCTAGACTCTTTGAAAGATGCTCTCAATGAATTGGGTATAAATTGGAAGCCTGGCCCGCGTGAAGTAAGAGGCTATCGCGGTCAAACTCATCCTGCAGAAATTTCCATTGAGCAGGAGAATGGTTATGATATCGGTTTTAGATGGAATGGCCAAGAATATGAATTGGTGGCTGACTTACAGTACTGGCAACAAAACCTATCTGTAGATGGATTTTTACGCCAAGTAACTCAGCGCTATGCTTATCAAACGGTAATGAAAGAAACATCTCGTGTTGGCTTTCAAGTGACCGAACAAAAGCAACAAGAAGATGGTTCAATTCGTCTGGTAGTACAACGCTGGAGTGCGTAATGGCTGATTTTCTGCCTTCGCCGGAAGAACAAGAAGATAGTCGTTCCGGGTTTGAACCAGAATTAGGCGGTTTTTTACGGGATGCTCCCGAACGCTCTGGTTTAGAGCCGGAATTGGGTGGAGTGATGCGCCAAAAAGGTGTATATGTGGATGAGCTCACATGTATTGGCTGTAAGCATTGCGCTCATGTTGCCCGTAACACGTTTTATATTGAACCAGATTATGGGCGATCGCGAGTAGTTCGTCAGGATGGGGACGCAGAGGAAGTCATTCAAGAAGCAATAGATACTTGTCCGGTTGATTGCATTCACTGGGTTGATTACACCGAACTGAAAAAGTTAGAAGAAGAACGCAAATATCAGGTAATTCCTGTAGTTGGTTATCCGGTGGATCATGCTGTTGCTACTACAGAAACGAGGCGGAAAAAACAAAAATTAAGAACCAAAAAATCTCGTTATTAAAATAATGAAAAACAATAGGCTGGTAAAACCAGCCTATTTTATTGGGCATTTATTATTTTTTGTTTGTCAAGAGTCAAGAGTCAAGAGTCAAGAGTCAAGAGTCAAGGGTCGAGAGTCAAAGGTCAAAGGTGAAATCCAATTACCAATTACCAATTACCAATTACCCATTTTCTTGCTAAAGTATCTTCCACTAAGTGAAAACCTTGATAATTATTCGGTTTCTGGAAAGATTTGCACTTTACCATCTGGGCTAAGTACAGCTCTCAGTCTGACATTTCTGCCATATCTATTAGCAGAAACAAAAGGTGTACCGATATTTGGCATACCAGCGCTATCTACATAATCTCTGGCTGCTTTATTTAAGGGAAAAATTCGTTCAACAGTACCATCAACACCTACCATCACACTGTATTCTAGTGTTTGCTTTAATCCAGAAGGTGGTTGCCAGCGTTTTTGCAGATATTGTCTAGCTTCTGCTATCTGCGGTGTATCAAATAATGTGCTGTCATTAGCTGGTGGCGTTGTTGTCGTTGCAGTTTTTCTTGTTCCCCGCAATCTATCAACTAACGCACTTTCACTACTGGCTCTAGAAGTTGTGGTAGCTGTTGTAGAAGCTGGATTATATTCTCCTTCTAATTTGGCTGTACTTGTCGGTTCATTGGGGATGACAGGAAGAGCTGGCGCAGTGATGGGAAGATTGGGGGTGACGCTACGGCTAGTTCTATCTGTTGATAGGCTAGGCGGTAATTCTCGCTTTTTCGGCAGGCCTAAATCGCTGGGGCTAATCGATCCAGGCTTGGTCTGTGTCAAGTTTGGTTGCAAAGCAATTTTCTGATCGCCGATGGTAGGAGGTACGCCAAACTGTGAATTAGTAGAAAAAGTTGGGCTTGTCTTTTGATTTATACCCAGCCCAGTTGCTGTAGATGGTAAACTCGAACCAGCTGATGTGGGAGCGGCAGGAAAATTAGAATTTGGTAATGTTTGTGTTTTGCTAGCCAGTCCAGAATTAGGAGCTAATAGAGGATCTGCTGGCAAACTAGAAGTAGGGATTGGTGTAGTTGAGCCAATATTTGGTAATGGGGGAAAACTGTCTGGGGCTGCAAGTCCCGCTTCTGGGTTGACTTGAGGTGAGGGTTGCAGAGCAATTGGCCCTGAATTGGCAGTGGGTTTTTTCGCAGTTTGTTGCTGATTTGGCTTAATGTTATTCACATATTGCCAGGTTACTGGTAACAGTCCCACACCTAAGACTAATACAGCTGCTACAGGTGCCCATACCGGAAATCTCGCTACAGAACTGCCCGTATTTTCCAGAGTAGGTAACGCCATAATATCAGCCGAGTATTCATCTAGAGCAGTTGCTAAATCGAATAGTTGCAACAAACCTAGTTCGATAGCAGGCCCAGATGCTTGGCTAGCGAGGGAACCGAGAAATAGCTTGTGAGTCAAAGAACTGCTCGGTTCTAAATATATTGTTGTAGTAGGGAAAGAAGAGGGAAAAGACCTTAATGTTTGAGTACTAAGTGGTTGTGCAGTCTGTTGAAAGTCTTGTATTTGCGCGTCACTAGCGACTTTACTAGAATCTTGCGGGCTGGGAAAACTCAGCGAAAAAGTTTCGGGAGATTGTTGGAGAAATTGTTGAATGTAGATTGAAACTGCATCACACAAAGCTTCGAGCTGATCGCGATCGCCCCGAATTGGGAGTCTGCTTTCTTCTGGTAGTCGCGGATCGTCAAACCGCAACTCAAAGCTGAGTTGCTTGAGGACAGTTTTTCCCGTCCACCGGGATAAAGGTGAGCTTTGCGCCAACACTTCGAGGGTACAGGTGGGGGGTGTGTAGCGACGAATGACAGAATTAGATAGAGGCATGGCAGAAACTGCGAAGGAGATGATTGGTGTTCGATTTGGGATTTAGGAGGAGCGATCTAAAATCAAAATCTAAAACTTTGTGGAACGGTCTATCAGTGCTAACCAAAGACGGCGGTGTCCACCAGGGGCGCTGTAAAACAATAAATCTACCAGCAGTTTGAGCGCTAAATGAGTTAGTAAATCTGTAGAAATTTGCTCATCCTCTTCCATGCGCTCTTGGTAAGTATTGCAGAAAGCATCTATATAATCTCCCAGTAAAGCGGTTTGGTGAGGTTCCTGGTGATTTGCGGCCATTTGTTCTAATAGACCAACAGCACGACGAATCAATTCCTGGTGCTGTTTAGCAAGGTAGCAGGTGATGAGAACAAGCGATCGCGCCTCTTCTACATCTAATTTTTTTCGCCCTCCTTGTCCTTTGCGTAGGGGATTTGACTGGCGCAAGCGCCACAAAGCTACGCGATCTGGCACTCTTGACTCCAAATTCAAACTAATTGCTGCCGAGAGCATCGCCTCGGAACCAAGACCCGTTAAAGTTTCTAGCGCCAACAGCACTAAATCTAACTGAGTTTTGATATTGTCCCATTCAACATAAGTTGGGGTTGGAAGCTGGATTAGATCCTCCCACTGGGAATTTGGGGTAGCTGAATTGGTGGCCGAGTGCATAACTTTTAGCATAGGTGATCGGGCTTATAGGGACGGTTGCTGTTACCCATTTTGAAACAGACTCTTAAGCATTCAACTGAGTTTCCTCTAGTCATTTAGCCTGAAACTTCAGATAGCTTTGATCACAGTGGGAATCAGCATGTATCTCTGTCTTACTCTAAATGAAAATTTATTTTCTACAAAGCAGAAATATTATTACTTCAAGAATACTTATGTAGCTTTCTGAATTTTCACGCCCTAAGTAAATGCATCAGGCAGAAATTGGAAAGAGAATGGGGATTGGGCATGGGGCATTGGGCATTGGTAATGAGTAATGAGTAATGAGTAATGAGTAATGAGTAATGAGTAATGAGTAATGAGTAATGGGTAATGGGTAATGAGTAATGAGTAATGGGTAATGAGTAATGAGTAATGGGATTTTCTCCCCTTGTCCCCCCATCCCCTTGTCCCCAGTCCCCAATCCCCAATCCCCAGTCCCCAATCCCCATTACCCCTTATCCCCAGAGGGGGCCCCGAGTTCCCCAATCCCTCACCCCACGTAAGCCACGGTGACACCGCTACCACCATCTACTTGTTCTGCAGCTTCGTATTTGCTGACTCTGGGGTGTTGCTGCAAATAGTTATGTACACCTTGGCGAAGTTTACCTGTACCATGTCCGTGAATGATCCATACTGGCCCTGTAGCTTCAGCAAGTGCATTATCTAAAAGCAATTCCGCATCAGCTACACGCTTACCTCGGATATCAATTGTATTTTTGGAAGTCCTAATTGCTAGGGCTGGTGGCGCAGCTGGGGTAACTGGTGCTGGTGCTGGTTTTGGTTTGACGATGGGTTCAGCTTTTTGACCATCTAAGGATTCTATGTCTTCCAGCTTGACTGTCATTTTCATGATGCCAAAACGCACAGTTAACTCACCATCTTCATCGGGAGCAACTAACACCTCTGCTGTTTGCCCAAACTGAGAAATCCGGACGCGATCGCCTACTTTGGGCATAAATCCCACTTTGGGTTTGGCTGGTGCGGCTGGCTGAAATTTCTGCCCAATTTGATTTAAAGCATTGGTAGCTTGTTGAGCATCTTGTGCTGTGGGTGTCCCTTGTTGCAAGCGCCTTATTACTTGGGCGATTTCGCCTTTAGCTTGGGCGATCGCTTGTTGTACGGCTGCTTCTTGGGAGACTTTTAAAGCTTTTTCCCTCTCTTGTAAGTTTGCCGCTTTTGTGGAAACTTCTTTATATAAACGTTCAGCTTGCTGCAACAAATTTTGGGCTTCTGCGGCTTTGGTTTCTTGGCGGCGGCGTTGGGCTTCTAACCCCGCAATTACTTGGTTAACTTCGTCTGTTGCACCTCCCAGATGGGTTTTGGCTTTTTCGACAACTTCTAGTTTTAACCCTAGGCGCTGGGCAATTGCCAAAGCATTGGAACGTCCGGGAATTCCCCACAACAACCGATAAGTTGGTGATAGGGTACTTTCATCAAATTCTACAGAAGCGTTTTCAAAGCGCTCATCTTCATATTTCAGCGCTTTCAATTCTCCAAAGTGAGTTGTCGCCACTGTCAGCCCCGAATGATCTGCAAGATATTGCAGGAGTGCGATCGCTAAAGCACTACCTTCGGCTGGATCGGTTCCCGCGCCTACTTCATCGAGTAACACTAGGGATTGGGCATTGGGCATGGGGCATTGGGCATCGGGCATTGATGATTCTTCGTTGTCCCCCAGTCCCCAGTCGCCAGTCCCCGATCCCTGTTCACTTCCCACTGCATTTAAAATCCGGCTAATGCGGCGGATATGACCAGAAAAAGTGGATAAGCTTTGCTGTAGCGATTGTTCATCGCCAATATCGGCTAATACCTGGCTAAACCACGGTATTTCTACTGGCTCGCGGGCTGGTACAAATAAGCCGACTTTGGCCATTAATGCTGCCAAGCCCAGGGTTTTTAAGGTGACAGTTTTACCGCCTGTATTAGGGCCAGTAATAGTTACTACCCTAATATGGGGGTTAATCAATAAATCTACGGGAATTACTGCTGGGCTTTGCTCGTGTTGATGCTGCCACACCAACAGGGGATGACGCAGTTGGCGCAGGGTGATGCTTTCTGTGTCCGCCCAGTCAATGAATCTGGGAGGATTTGCCCCTAGCCAAAAACTGTAACGCGATCGCGCAGTTGCTAAATCCAAGGTGGTAACAATTGCTAGCAATCTCTCCAAATCTGGTTTAACTGCTGCTACTTGCTCTGTTAAAGCGCGTCTAATCGCTTCTTCTTCTGTTTGCTCTCGTCTGATCGTCTGACGTAATTGATTCCCCCAAGGCACAATGCTATGAGGTTCCACATATAAAGTGGCACCACTAGTAGAGGTGTCATGAACAATACCGGGGATAGCGTCTTTATGTGTCACTTTGACAGGAATTACAAAGCGATCGCCTCTTTGGGTAATCAGTTGTTCTTGAACTGCTCCAGACTTCGCTTGTAATATATTTTGCAGTTTTTGCGTGATTTGACTCCGCAATTTCCGCAATTCCGTGCGAATGTCTCCCAGCTTTTGGCTGGCGCGATCGGTTACTTGCCCTCGTTCATCGATACAACGGTGAATTTCTTGTTCAAGTTCAGGATAAGTCCGTAAATCGGCAACCAGCTCTGTCAATATGGGTAAATCTTCCTGGTTATCAATGATTCGGCGTAAGTTCCTGCTGCCAGAGAGAGTAGTTGCGATCGCTAACAATTCATCTCCGCCCAAAATCCCTTGGAGTTCTGCCCGTTCCAGGGAATCACCAATATCTTGAATCCCCTCAAAGGATAAACTGGGGGATATACGACTCTCCAGTTGGTAAACTTCTTTCGTTTGTGCCAACAACTGCGTACTTTCCGCCTGAGAATCGGGAATTTTCAGATGACGTGCTGCGATCGCCCCTAACTTAGTTGCCGCAAATGTCGCAAGATGCTGGCAGAGGCGATTCCATTCTAGTAGTTCTAAGGTTTCAGACTGGATCAAGGCTTCAATATCTAATCTGAAATTATCGTAACAATTCTCGCCCCTAAAGAGCCAATACTGTTTTCCGATCCTCATGAAGTCAGCAGGCGGATACGCAAAAGTATGAGTATCAGAGAAACCATTGCCAGGAGAAAGAGAGTGGATGAGGCTATTAAATGTTGTTATTGGGCTTATTTGAGTGATTTTTAGCTTTAATAATCCTCTTTATTTTCTCTTATCACTTCTGAGACTTTCAGTTAGCGAATTACTCTGTCGCTACTAAGCTGTTAATAACTTAGTAGCAGTTAATCGAAATCATGTATTAGTAAAAACAAAATGCGGAACGGCAACAATTTTTTCTGACCACACCATCAGTAATTACGACCTATATACTAGAATTATTACCAGCCTTGATAAAAATCAGGGACTAAAAAAATACAAATTTCAGATGCGTAATAACTATCACATGAATTGTCATTTTCTGAGAAACTATAACAACACTAACTTGGCACAAACAAGCGAATAGGAAACAGGGAACAGAGAAAATAATTTGGCTTGTTAGTTGCACTCATCACGGGTAGCAGGTTAGCTGTGAGTTTGCTCCTAAGTATGACAACACAGAAACTGATAACCAGGTTTTTCCTCACCTTGTAATTGTTTGGATCTTGACATTTACTTGGAAAAAAATCGCACCAACTTTGCCCACAATTTGATACCCTAGCTTAAACAGATTTGAGAAAAGTTAAAGCGTGGACATTCAACTTGGGCGGGGAAAAACAGCTCGGAGAGCTTACGGAATTGATGAAATTGCTTTAGTTCCTGGCAGAGGAACACTAGATCCGAGCTTGGCAGATACTAAGTGGCGTATTGGTAATATTGAGCGAGAAATCCCCATTATTGCCAGTGCTATGGATGGCGTAGTCGATGTGCGTATGGCTGTACGTTTGTCGCAGTTGGGAGCATTAGGTGTCCTCAACTTAGAAGGTATCCAAACTCGCTATGCTGATCCAGATCCGATTTTAGATAAGATTGCTGCTGTAGGGAAAGATGAATTTGTTTCCCTAATGCAACAGCTGTATGCTGAACCAATAAAGCCGGAATTAATTGAAAAGCGTATTCAGGAAATTAAGCAACAAGGTGGTATTGCAGCAGTTAGTGCTACACCTGCCGGAGCCAGTAAATTTGGTGAGATAGTAGCCAAAGCTGGGGCAGATTTATTTTTTGTACAAGCTACTGTTGTTTCTACGGCACACCTCTCACCAGAGTCAATCGTACCTTTAGATTTAGCAGAATTTTGCCGTTCTATGCCCATCCCTGTGATCTTGGGGAATTGCGTCACCTACGAAGTGACTTTAGATCTATTGAAAGCAGGGGCGGCTGGTGTATTGGTAGGTATTGGCCCTGGTGCTGCTTGTACTTCACGCGGTGTATTAGGTGTAGGTGTACCACAAGCAACTGCGATCGCAGATTGTGCCGCCGCACGCGATGATTACTATCGGGAAACAGGTAACTACATACCGATCATTGCTGATGGTGGTTTAATCACTGGCGGTGACATTTGTAAGTGTATTGCTTGTGGCGCTGATGGCGTAATGATTGGTTCTCCCTTTGCCAGAGCCGCCGAAGCACCTGGACGAGGTTACCATTGGGGAATGGCAACTCCCAGCCCTGTACTGCCTCGTGGTACCCGCATTCGTGTTGCTACCACTGGTACCCTAGAGCAAATTCTCATCGGCCCCGCAGCACTTGATGATGGCACCCATAATCTTTTAGGAGCTTTAAAAACAAGTATGGGTACATTGGGAGCTAAAAACATCAAAGAAATGCAACAAGTTGAAGTTGTGATTGCTCCTTCCTTGCTAACTGAAGGTAAAGTTTACCAAAAAGCTCAACAATTAGGTATGGGTAAATAGAGGTTGAGGGATTAGGGACTGGGGAAAAGGAAGCAGCAGCGGCACACAGGAAAAGTGAAATAAATTTGATCATCAAATTTGCTGTTTCCTCTTCCTGCTGACAAATGCCAAAGATTAAATAAAAAATATGCCCCATGCCCCATGCCCTATGCCCTATGCCCCATGCCCTATATCCAATACTAATACCTAATCCCTAGTAGATATTTCAGGCAAATCCATCAGGAAATTTTTCCAGAGTCTTAAACAACCACTGGAAAAATTACATATGTCGCCTACAATAGAGATAGCGGAGACGCATGTTTCCGTTCACTCCTCACACCACACTCCGCCCGGACTACTGTTCGGGCGGTTCCTTATGTAAATAGAAATAAATTCTCAAGCTTCTTTGCAAATGTACATCCGTTCGCTTCCAAGCAACCGTTTTTGCTATGGTAGAATTTTCACGAAACGCAGAAATATAATTGGCAAGGTTTTTAGGCATGTCAGCAGCCGCACAAGTTACCGATTCTACCTTTAAGCAAGAAGTCATCGACAGTGAAGTACCTGTTTTAGTTGATTTTTGGGCACCCTGGTGTGGCCCCTGTCGGATGGTAGCCCCTGTTGTAGAAGAAATCGCCGCTCAGTACGAAGGTCAACTCAAGGTTGTAAAAGTCAACACTGATGAGAATCCTAATGTTGCTAGTCAGTACGGCATCCGCAGCATCCCCACATTAATGATTTTTAAAGGTGGGCAAAAAGTTGATATGGTCGTCGGTGCCGTGCCTAAAACTACATTAGCTAGCACATTGGAAAAGTATCTTTGAAACTTCATTGGTAATCAGAGCTTTCTGATTTTTCCATTTGCTCTTGCTTTTAGGTCAATTTTTGTAAAGTTTGAGAGGCGCGATGTTTCGCGTCTCAATAAAACTTTTTACATAGCTCAATCTGTATAAATTTACCGCAGCTAAATTTACTCTTTTATTGCTGTTGATACATTCCTACCACAGCGCGGCGGAAATCAACATTCCACATTCCTTGGGAAGCCCCGAGAAGGGGTCTAAAAATCACTGGGCACTTCATCAAGGGCAAACCCCTGACTGCGGACTCCGTAATCAATGCAGGGCGACCCTTTCTAATAGCAGCTGATCTATGCAGCGCTGTCTCACTGCTATGCGTCTACAAAAGCACCAAAAAGCCGATTGTCAAGGCTTTTAGAGTTGTTAATTCCATGTATACGTAAATCTGTCCGTAGAGTAGCGGTAAGAGCGCCTTGGTTGATAATTAGCCAAAGGTGCTTTTTGTTGCTATCCATAATAGGCGAGAAGGGAGATAAGAACGCAAGAGAGCAGAGGAGCAGAGGAGAAAGAAATCATGAACTTTTTGACTCAGGGCTTTTTCCAGTAAGCTAATCACGGTAAAAATTTGATTACCCAGCCTCTATTCTCTAAGCCCTGTTGCCTAGTCGGTCTATAAACAAAAATTTTTAGCGATCGGCGTAACGGCTACGTGAAGCAGCTGATAAATAGCACACCAAAATTAGATAAAATATAAAGCCATTGTGGCAGCAGTTATCATGACTTCATCTGCGTCGTTTGATACATTAGAGTCTCTACAGGCGGATATCGCTGAATTAATTGATCGGTTACCGACGTTAAAAAATCAGCAACTTATCAAACAGGCACTTGCTACTATAGTACGCCTGGCTGATAGTAACATTGAGCGCCTCGATTGGAAAATATTGTCTGCGGCTTTAGCAGACATGGAACGGGGTTTTCAACTTTTTTATGACTACCGACACGTTCGCAAAGTTACGATTTTTGGTTCGGCTCGTTTAGCGCCAGAAACCCCAGAATATAAAATGGCATTGCAGTTTGCTTCTGTTGTTTCTCAACTGGGATTTATGGTGATGACTGGCGGTGGTGGTGGAATCATGCAAGCTGGTCATGAAGGTGCTGGGCGCGAAAATTCTTTTGGTTTAAATATTCAGTTACCTTTTGAGCAGCAGGCGAACCCGTTTATTGAAGGTGATCCTAAGCTGATTAATTTTAAATATTTTTTCACCCGTAAACTATTTCTGTTAAAAGAAAGCGATGCTGTTGCTTTGTTTCCTGGTGGTTTTGGTACCCAAGATGAAGCTTTTGAGTGCATGACATTGAGCCAAACAGGTAAATTTGGCCCAGTACCTTTAGTTTTAATTGATCGCCCTGGTGGTGATTACTGGCGGTCTTGGAGTGATTATATAGACCAGCAACTAGTGCAAAAAGGTCTTGTTAGCCCTGAAGACCCTAGTCTTTATACAGTGACAGACAACCTAGATGTAGCTTGTAATGCGATTACCCGTTTTTACCAGGTTTATCACTCTAGTCGTTATGTGGGCGATCAGTTGGTGATTCGGCTGACAACAGATTTATCTAACACTGAGGTCGAAAAACTCAATGCTAGTTTCAGCGATATTCTAGTTAAAGGAAAGATTGAAAAAAGTCAAGCATTATCTCAAGAAGGACAAGATGAGACAGTTAATCTACCCCGTCTGGTTTTTTACTTCAATCAACGGGATTTAGGGCGCTTGTATCAAATGATTGCTGTTATCAATCAGATGGGTGTTCATACTGTAGAGGATACAGGACATCCAGAAAGGAAATAGTACTGAGATATGCAATTCAAAATTACACATTTATTTTGAAAATTTCTCAGATAGAGTTACTAAAGCTAGCAACTTCTAGAGTAGGGGTACAGCATCAATCAGATGTTTGTAGAGAACAAAATTTTGTTGGTGCTGTACCTTTAAGGTATATTTTATTGCTAATCATCATTGATAGATTTAATACTAATTCAAATAATGTTGGCAACATCCCAATAACTAATACCAATTCAAAATTAAGAATCTAGACAGAATCAGGCTTTGGCTCTGTTGATCTGTCACATTCTTTTTTCAAATTGGGATAAGTTGGGTTTTGTTCCTGAAACGCCACTGCACTGAAAACTGATAAACTCTGGAAATATTAATACTTGCAGCAGTCAGCTATTGTGCTTTTAAATAGCAAGGCTGAAAAATTTGCTTGTCATTAAGTTCCAGCTACGTAATTTTAGGTTACAGGCTCAAGTTTAACCTGATTGTGCTATGAATATTGAGAATTTATTCAGGTATTTACATTGCAATTTATTGGTATATACTGTGAGTCGCAGCCTTCAGCATATTGATAGTCAGTAACTTCTACAATGTGCTATTTAATGCTGCTTAAAAAGTTACATCTTATATATGTGATATATGTGATCTACCCTACTCCCTCATAGGGAAAACACCAGTTATTATGACTCCATGCTGATGAGCTTCACAAAAACTTGTATATTAGCACAGTAAATAACTTCATACATCCTGATAGAGGAACAAAGAATGCTGGAATTATTGAGTTCAGGTTTAGTATCGTTGTGGCTGGAAATGGCAGGATTACAAATTAAGCCTTTAGATGCTTTAGATGCATTGGCTTGGCAAAGTAGCCCTGGCTTAGTGCTAGCGCCTGATCCCAATCCAGCTAGCGCTAATACAGTTCAAGAGTATTTAAAAGGTTTAATTACATCAAAACTCATTGCACAAAATCTGACAGCAAGCCAGGGAATTTGGATGCAGTCAGGGCCTATGTTGATGGCTAATCATGAAGGAACAACACCTTTACCGGCTGCATCTTTAACTAAAATTGCTACCTCATTAGTTGCTTTTAAAACTTGGGGCCCAGATCATCAATTTGAGACTGTAATTAGTGCTACAGGGCCCGTTACGAATGGTGTATTGCAAGGTGATTTAGTAGTGAATGGCGGTGGCGATCCCATGATGGTTTGGGAAGAAGCGATCGCCATTGGTAATGCTCTCAATAAGATGGGTATTAAGCAGGTCAAGGGAAATTTGGTGATTACTGGCTCTTTTGCCATGAATTTTCAACGTCACCCCCTATTAGCAGGGCAATTATTTAAGCAAGCGCTAAATTCTGCTACTTGGACTCGTCCGGCGATTTACACATACTCAATTATGCCCAAGGGCACACCAAAACCCCAAGTAGCGATCGCAGGAACTGTAAAAGTTGAACCGCAAGCAAACCCACAACAAGCGGTGCTAATTCGTCATCTCTCTTTGCCTATGAGACAAATTATCAAAGAGATGAACGTTTATAGTAACAACGATATAGCAGAAATGCTTGCAGAGTCGGTAGGAGGTCATACTGTAGTTCAAGCTACTGCGGCAAAGCTAGCTAGAGTGCCAGAGGGAGAAATTCAGTTAATTAATGGTTCAGGATTAGGCCCAGAAAATCGCATCTCTCCCCGTGCTGTTTGTGCGATGTTAATGGCAATACAACAAGAATCAGTGGCTCGTAATCTCACTTTAGCGGATTTGTTTCCCATGTCTGGGTTCGATCACCGAGGCACGTTGCACGCTAGACATATGCCGGCGGGTACAGTGATGAAAACTGGAACTTTGCGAGATGTGAGTGCTTTAGCTGGTGTGATGCCAACACGCGATCGCGGTTTGGTTTGGTTTGCCATTATTAACCGTGGTAATAACGTCTCTGGTTTCCGTACTGGACAAGACCAACTCTTACAACGTTTGGTACAAAAATTGCAAGTAGCACCTCAAATCCCCGCAGCCCTAACTCCTCATTCCACCATCAACACCTTACCGGAACTCGGTGCCAATAGCCGCAATCAAATACTGTTCAAAAGTTAGTTATTTGTCCTTTATCATTTGTCTTTTGTCCTTTGTGTAATGACCAATGACCAATGACCAATAATTATTGCCCCTTCACTTTTTCTTGAGGAATAATTTCTGTAACTACCCTACCGCCACTATTGCCGCCTTTAACAACGATGTTTTCGGTTTGCAGATTACCTACCGCTGTTTCCCCGGCAAAATTTAATGGTGGATCAACTTGTCGATACACTACATTACCCTGCGCTTCTACTAATTTCTTGTCTAGATACCAAGTTAATGTTTGCGACTTTAAAGACTGGCGACGCTGACCAATAGCGTTGACATTGCCTGTTAAATAAACGGTTTTTTGTGGTATCTTCATTTCCCCTTGGTTTGCGGTTACTGTGACATTTTCCGCTTTATGAAAGACACGCACAGGTGAAGTAGTGGTGACAGTTTCGGTATTCATGTTCCAGTTCATAGAGTTACTAGCTATTTGCATTGGTGGGTCTAGTAATTCTAGCTGGGCATTTTTTGTCACCGTGGCAATTTTGGTTTTCAAATTAATTTCCGTAGCATTTCCTCGTCCACGGTCAGTAATTTGATTATTTTTGTAGCGGTCAATTTGTACGGGGCGATCGCCAATTAATTTTTCTTCTTTAATTTGCCAGATTAAATGCTCAGTTCGCATTTTTAATTGCGGATCTGTGGAGTTGGCGACTACCCCACCAGAAAATTCCATACGCTGTTCGCGGGTTTTAACTTTGGCTTCCTGGGCTACTGCTTGTAGTTTTTGATGAGTCCCGTTAATTTGGTTACGAACAATTAATAAATCTTCTTTGGGTCGCCATTCTAATTCATTACCTCGCAATACTATGCCATTACGAGGGTCTGTAGCCACTATTTTTCCTTTGAGAAATAGTTGCTTGCCATCTTGCTCAATATCTGCCCGTTCTGCTTTAATTTGGTATACTATTTTGCCATCTTGATACAGTTCACCATAGGGACTTTCTGCTTGACCAATTTGTTTTTCTTTGGTGTATTTTGCTTGTTTAGCATTGACTTTCCAAATTGGTCGCCCTACTTCATCAAACTGTTCAAAAGCTACATTAAAAAATGTCAAATTACTATCTGTATTTTGTCCAGATGTATCTGAGTTATTTGCTGGATTTTTAGTATTTCTCCCACTACAAGCAAATAACCCAACTATTAAAAATAATGTTAACGATAGACGATGCCAATTAACTTTGGTGTTTGTAGCATTTAGAGATGGGAATAAAAAGAATTGGGGGGAATATCTCTTATTTCCCCCCTCTTTGGCTAAACCACTGCTCCCTTGATGCTTATCTGCTTCCTGCTTCATTAATCTTGAATTTCTAAATGTCCGTCAGTCTCTCTTGGATCTTCCAAAAAGCCCATACTTGATAAAGGTCGATAGGGGTAGCTTTGGCGAGGCGTTTTTTGGATATCTTCTTTGATGGCTTCTAAATCAATATAGCGATCGCTAACATTAATTAAGCTGTCGCTAGTCATGGAACGCAAACTGACAACTTCTACCCTGACACCCCGATAACTAACTGAGTTGACGGCATAGGCTAAATCGCCGTCGCCACTGACTAAGACTGCTGTATCATAAGAATCAACTAAAGCCATCATGTCTACTGCAATTTCGACATCCAGATTGGCTTTTTTTGAGCCATCAGGTAGCTGTACTAAATCTTTAGCAATCACTCTATAGCCATTGCGACGCATCCATAAAAGAAACCCTTGTTGTTTCTCATTGGTGCGATCTACTCCTGTGTAGAAAAAAGCACGCAATAGTCTCGAACCGCCAGTTAATCGACACAGTAACTTAGTGTAATCAATTTCAATTCCTAGTTGTAGTGCTGCATAAAATAGATTTGAGCCATCAATAAATATGGCTACACGACCTCTATTCTCTAAAACTTGTTCCGGTGTAAATATTGAGTCATTTTCTAAATTATTCAACATTGATGTCATACCTCAGTTTTTATGCTTGTTATTTTTGATACTAAAAAAATAGTTTTCACAGGCAAGTTAGAACGGTTTATGATAATGTTCCGGGGCTAAATATTCAGTGCCCCGATATTTTTTTGACAAAATTAGAGATTGAACAAAATCAAAAATTCAAAGTACTAATTGTTTTTTGGCAGTTCTATCCGCTTAAATATTGGTTGGGGTGTACCCAACTGTTGTTTATCGGATAGTATGCCCCAGGTTGCATGAAGGCGAAAAGGGGCAGCATTGGCAACTTCTAGCTGATCGTTAAAGTTAATTCCAAAGCCCAATTGCTGATAAATATCGCTACTGAGATTCGGAATCACTGGGGATAGCAGATAAGCTGCTAGTCTAACTGATTCTAGAACTGCATACAGCACTTGTGCCAACTCTGGCTGCTGTCCTTGCTTATATAATGTCCAAGGGGCTTGTTCATCAATAAACTTATTACAAGCTTGCGCCAGCAAGAGAATTTCTGTGCAAGCTTGATTGAAAGCTAACATTTCGTAAGCATTTTTCACCTTTTCCCCTAAAGTTAGCCCAATCGCTTTTAAAGGATTGTCAGCCGGAATCGTCTCATGGGCAATTGATGGCACATTACCACCGCAGTACTTTTTCACCATGTTCAAGGTGCGATTGAGCAAATTGCCTAAATCATTTGCCAAATCTGCATTTAAAACATTGATGAATCTAACTTCATTAAAATCGCCATCTTTGCCAAATTCAATTTCCTTAAGGAAGTAATAACGAACAGCGTCACTACCATAGCGCTCGACTAGTTCTATGGGATCGAGGGTATTACCCAGACTTTTACCCATCTTCTGACCATCTTTGGTTAAGAAGCCATGCCCAAATACTTGCTGTGGTAATGGTACGCCAGCTGACATTAACATTGCTGGCCAGTACACTGCATGGAAGCGGAGAATATCCTTACCAATTAGGTGCAAATTCATTGGCCACCATTTGCTTAGGGCGTTGGCTAAAGTTGGCTCTGCATCGGGGTCTAATAATGCTGTGACATAACCCAGCAATGCATCAAACCAAACATAAAGAGTATGTTTAGGATCTACAGGTACAGGAAAACCCCAATCGAGATTCACTCGCGAAATCGAAAAGTCTTGCAACCCTTGGTTGACAAAGTTGAGGACTTCATTACGACGACTTGCAGGCTGAATAAAATCTGGTTGAGACTCGTACAGTTCTTGGAGTTGGGTTTGATATTTAGATAAGCGGAAGAAGTAGTTTTGTTCGTCGCGCCATTCAACTTCTTTGTTAGTATGAATTGGGCAACGATTTCCTTCTAGGAGTTCTCTTTCTTCTTTAAATTCTTCACAAGATACACAGTACCATCCTTTTTGTTGCCCCTGGTAGATATCGCCTGCTTGCCATACTCGATCAAAAAATTCCTTGACAATTGCTTCATGGCGAGTATCAGTAGTGCGAATAAAGCGATCGTATTTAATGTTTAGTAACTGCCACAGAGAAAAGAAGCTTTGAGATATTTCATCACAAAATTCTTGCGGTTCTTTGCCTAAATTTGCTGCGGAACGCTGAATTTTTTGCCCATGTTCATCTGTGCCTGTAATCAGCAGTACTTGATTCCCCAACAGTCTCTGAAACCTGGCAATCACATCTGCTGCCATTGTCGTATAAGCACTACCTACATGAGGGACATCGTTTACATAATATAGGGGAGTGGTGAGTGCGAATGTCTTTTCTGTTTTATTTATTAGATTCATGCAAAATAAAAAGCAACTTATTAAAACGTTTTATCTCTTACTTATGTCAGCAAAACCACGTAATTATATAACATTACTCCTGTTTTTTCAAATGACACCTTAATATTAGCAAATCTGGAGAGACCACAGTTTATTTTATGCCTGACATAAAGCCAGCTGATTTCTCCTAATTGATTTTAACTAGCTACTAACAATAGTTAGTAATGCTTTTTATCGCACTTATTGTGGCTAAAAACACAAAAAACTAGACTCAGAAAATATCGTTGTTTTTGATAATTAGACATTTCTACCTTAAGACGGTCGTGATAGGAGTGAAGAAATGTAAATCTTAAGTCAAGATCAGCTGCGATATTTTCAGAAAAATATATTGATTTTTATGAGTCTAAATAGCCCTCTAGACATTTCTCGTTGGTCATTAGCGGCATTATCAACGCAAATGTTTCGCTATTATGAGAATCGGATTCCTCATGACGCTAGTGTGTTAGTTGTCAGCAATCACCGCAGTTTTATGGATGCTTTAGTATTAATGGCAGCGCTATCGCGTCCTATCCGCTTTGCTTGCCATCACTACATGGGACAAGTACCAATTATGCGGGAATTGGTAACCAGCCAATTGGGTTGCTTTCCTTTGGAGGATATCAAACATCGACAACAGAGCTTTTTTGCTCAATCTCAGGTACTATTGCAATCCCAGCAAATGGTAGGGGTGTTTCCTGAAGGCACTGCACCAATGGTAAAATCTACCCAACCAAATCAATTAGGCGAATTTCAGCGTGGATTTGCCCATTTGGCATTACGAGCATCTGTGAGAGACTTGGCAATTCTGCCCATTGCGATCGCCTCTCTAGAAGAAGTAAATACCTCTGGTGTACCTTTAAGGTTGTTGAGTTTGTTTGACCCTTCAGAAGCCTTATTTAATCAACCGGGTTGGCATCCTTTGGTCATTTATCGTCGGGTTGCTGTGTTAATTGGTAATCCTTATTGGATTAAGCCCCAACATCAAAAACAATATCAAAGAAAACAAGCCAAAACTGTTGTTAATGAACTGACAGAACACTGTCATTGTGAAATTGCCAATCTGTTAAGACAAGGTTGTTATTAAAATATCTCGCAGTGTGGATGGATCAACTAACCATCCACTAAATAATAACGATTGCCTCTATAGATTTCAGAGCAATTTATCCGCTAGAGTCAAATCTGTTTATTGATACCACTCTCTTAAATCATCTGTCAAGGAGTTCTAAATTTGTGAATTTCTTAATCTTAGGTCGGCGGAATAAATCTATTAATTGCAAAGTTGAAGTTTATCTGGAATTTTGTGCATAAAGCTACGATTTTTAGATAATTTTGAATGTGATAGAACAAATTAAACCAAGCAATGGCTCAAACTTAAAACATATTGAGCTTTTACAAGGTAAATTTTAGAAAACCAACAAAATTAATTAAAATTTGACAATGCTGGAAGTTGAGTTAAAGCCGTGTTTCCTGACTCCTAAGCGCATACAGCCTCAGTATCCCCTGTTTGTATATTTGCCAGGAATGGATGGCACAGGTCAACTATTGCGATCGCAAACTGCTGGGTTAGAAGTTGGTTTTGATGTCCGCTGCTTGGCGATCCCCAGACAAGACCTTACCACCTGGGATATTCTTACCAAGAATGTATTGGATTTAATCCATGCTGAATTAGAAAAAAGCGCCCAGAGGCCAGTATATCTATGTGGAGAGTCATTTGGCGGCTGTTTAGCGATGAAAGTAGCTATTCAAGCGCCACATCTGTTTAAGCGGATTATCCTGATTAACCCAGCTTCTAGCTTTCATTTACGTCCTTGGTTAACTTGGACATCGCAACTAACTAACTTAGTGCATCCTTGTCTTTATGAAGTCGGCGCACTAGCATTATTACCATTTTTAGCATCCCTACAACGGATGACCAGAAGCGATCGCCAAGAACTACTCAAAAGTATGCGTTCTGTACCACCAGAGACAGTAATGTGGCGATTATCTTTGTTGCGAGAGTTTGATGTTAAAGAAGAACAGTTACGTTATCTCACCCAACCAGCATTACTTATCGGCGGTGGACAGGATCGGCTTTTACCTTCTGTAGAAGAAGTAAAAAGATTAAATACTATCTTAATTAACAGTAAAAAGGTAATTTTACCTCATAGTGGGCACGCCTGTTTATTAGAAAGCGATACTAATCTCTATGAAATTATGAAAGTAAATAATTTCATAGAAAATAGTGCTGAGGTAATTGAATCATTTCAACTTAAAAATGCTGTCAGGTAATGTGTAAATAAAGTTGCATTTCTCCAGCCAGGAGATGCAACTAATGTCATTAATCAAGAGTCATATTTAATGGATCTTCTTTATCGAGTTCAAGGAATTGAATTTGAATGGGATAATAACAAAGAAAAAATCAACATTGAAAAACATGGAGTTACATTTGAAGAAGCTACAGAAGTTTTCTTTGACCCGTTCTATCAAACAGGTGATGCTTCTGCTAATGATGAGCAACGTGATTTTATCATTGGTTATTCTTTCACTAGTCGTCTGTTATTAGTGGTTTATGTAGAAAGAGGTAAGCGTACCCGTATAATTTCTGCCCGTCCTACTACTCGTACTGAAAGAAAATTATATGAACAAGCCTGAAGAATTTCAATTACACTTAAGACCTCGCCCAGTAGAGACAGTATCTATTCAAATACCAAAGGATACTTTAGACTCACTTAAAAAAGTAGCAGTCAATCGAGATATGGCTGTTGAAGCGTTACTGAAATTTTATATTGGGCAGGGTTTGCGGCAAGACTTAGCCAAATTATTTTCCGATCGCGTACTAGAATCAACTGCTGAAGTTTTAGCCAGGCACATACAGTCAGAAGAAGAAATATCCAATATTATTCAAGAAATCCGTGCTGCAGCCAATAGCTAGCTGAAAATATCAATAACCTTTATCAAATACTATAAGTCAGGATAAATTAGATTTTACCTATCGGTTTATCCTCTAAGAAAGATGTAAAACTATATGCACCTTTGTTACAACCTAGAATAGCAAGGCTGTACATTGAAGGTGTCATGCAATGGCAGATAAAATTTCTCAAGAAATAGCAAATAAAAAAATCAATAATTTACCAGATAATACAACAAAAGATAAAAAATCATTTTTGACATCTGTTGGCGAAACATTCAACTGGCTAGCGGGAACAGCAGTTGGAATAGGAGAAACAGTTGCTAAACAAACACATAAATTAATTGAACAATCAACTCAAACAAGCGGCAAAGTAGTAGATAGCCTCAGCCAAAATTGGTTAATTCGCAGATTATCTGGGGTATTAAATCTTAATTGGTTGATTGGTGCTAGTGAAAATGTTGATTTAGCAAAAGCACAAGCAGCAGTTAATCAACTCAAACAACAATATCCCCAAGAGTCCCCTAGCCAAATTTCCCACAGAATTATGGTGGAAAAAGCTACAAAAGCCGGGGGAATTGGTTTAGCAACAAGTATTTTGCCAGGAGTAGCGGCGGCTTTATTAGCAATTGATTTAGCAGCGACAACGCAATTGCAATCAGAAATGCTTTATGAAATAGCATCCGCCTACGGGTTAAATTTAAAAGACCCAGCGCGCAAGGGTGAGGTTTTGGCAATTTTTGGTTTAGCTTTAGGCGGTAGTCGGCTTTTAAAAGCTGCGGGTTTAGGCTTGCTGCGAAATGTACCTTTTGCTGGTGCTGCGATCGCAGCTAGTTCTAATGCGACGATGATTTATTCTTTAGGCTATGCTGCTTGTCGATTTTACGAAGCCAAGCTGGACGAATCCACCTCGCTGACGGACAAAGAGACATTAGCAACATTAAAGCAGCAAAGTGAAAAATACTTAGAAACTGCGATCGCTCAAGAAGCTGTCATGGATCAAATTTTAGTACATATGATCCTCGCCAGCCATCCAGAAAAGACTTGGTCAGAAATTCTCCCAGAGTTAAAAGCTATAAATCTTAGCGAACATTCCTTAAATGCGATCGCCCAAAATATTCAATCACCTCAGCCTTTAGATAGCTTGCTAAATCAACTCAATCGTGATTTTGCGATCCCCTTGCTGGCTCAATGTCAAAAAATTGCCCAACTTAACGGTGAAACTACAGAAGTAGAGCAAAAGATTATTGACGCGATCGCTAATAAGTTTAATCTTTAGGGGAATGGGGAATGGGGAATGGGGAATGGGTAATGGGGAATGGGGAATGGGGAATGGGTAATGGGTAATGGGTAATGGGTAATGGGTAAGTGGGAGAGAATCATCATACCAATGCCCCATGCCCCATGCCCTATGCCCTTTTCCTAATGCATGAACAGAGAATTTTAAGCAATACTGGTACAAGAACTTTTACACAAAATACAAAAATGGTAATTCGACCTAGTGATACGCCGCTTTTAGAGTGGACAGGTGATACTTTAGCAATTGGATTATTTGAAGATAACCTAGAGCTAACAGGCGAATTAGCAACTTTAGATGGTAAATTTGCCGGAATTTTAAAAGAATTAATTACTGAAGAAGAATTTAAGGGTAAAGCCAACAGCACTGTTTTCACTCGGATAGCAGCTAGTACCCCAGTCAAGAAAGTAATTATCGTCGGTTTGGGAAAACCAGACGCGCTAACGACCGATTCCTTGCGGCGCGCGGCTGCGGCTGTGGGAAGGGTAGCTAAAAAGCAAAAAGTAAAAACTTTAGGTTTTAGTTTCCCATTATGGAACAACGATCCGGCGGCAACCGCCCAAGCGATCGCGGAAGGTGTACAATTAGCGCTTTACCAAGATACCCGCTTTAAGTCCGACCCAGAAGAAAAAAAATCACAAGTAGAAACCATAGATTTACTAGGTTTTGGTGGACAAGAAGCCGCTATTAACCTAGCAAATCAGATAGTTTCTGGGGTAATTTTAGCCAGAGAATTAGTAGCAGCCCCAGCAAACGCTGTTACACCTATTACAATGGCGGAAACTGCCGAAGCGATCGCTAAAGATCATGGTTTGCAAATCCAAATCTTAGAACGGGAAGAATGCGAAAAATTGGGTATGGGTGCTTTTTTAGGAGTCGCCCAAGCATCTGATTTGCCTCCTAAATTTATTCACCTCACCTACAAACCAGAAGGCACACCCACACGCAAACTAGCAATTATTGGTAAAGGCTTAACCTTCGACTCCGGCGGACTGAATATTAAAGGCGCTGGTAGCGGTATTGAAACTATGAAAATTGATATGGGTGGTGCTGCTGCAACTTTAGGCGCAGCCAAAGCCATTGCCCAAATTAAACCCAGTGCCGAGGTTCACTTTATTTCCGCCGTTACCGAAAACATGATTAGCGGTCATGCAATGCACCCCGGTGACATCCTCACCGCCTCTAATGGCAAAACCATTGAAGTTAATAACACCGATGCTGAAGGACGTTTGACTTTAGCCGATGCCTTAGTTTATGCCGATAAATTAGGACTAGATGCGATCGTCGATTTAGCCACCCTTACTGGCGCTAACGTGATTGCTTTGGGTGAAGATATTGCAGGTTTGTATACTCCTGATGATGGGGTAGCTGCCCAAATAGAAAAAGCAGCAAAAAGCACAGGTGAAAAAATTTGGCGGATGCCAATGGAAGAAAAATATTTTGAAGGGCTAAAATCTGGCATTGCCGACATGAAGAATACTGGCCCTCGTCCTGGTGGTTCCATTACCGCCGCCCTATTCCTCAAGCAATTTGTCAAAGATACCCCCTGGGCACACCTAGATATTGCTGGCCCAGTCTGGTCAGATAAAGAAAACGGCTACAACGGCCCCGGTGCTACAGGCTACGGTGTCAGAACCCTGGTTGACTGGGTATTAAGTTCAGTTGAATAGGGCATGGGGCATGGGGCATTGGGCATGGGGCATTGGGTAATTGGTAATTGGGATTTCCCCTAGTCCCCAGTCCCTAGTCCCTAGTCCCCAGTAAATTCATCCGGCTAGCTAAAATTCCGATTTTTGGGTTAAGCCATCTGGTAAAATTTGTAAGGTTTCTAAAAGCTTTGAGCAATGGGATCGACTGGCGTAAGGATCGCAATTGATGCAATGGGAGGGGATCATGCACCCGCTGAAATCGTGGCTGGCGCTGTGCGCGCAGGCGAGGAGTTGGGTGTAACAGTATTGTTGGTGGGTGATCCCCAACAAATTGAAGCTGCCCTGCCGCCAAAAACCAACCTGGCGCAGGTAGAGATCGTTCCTGCTGAGGAAGCGATCGCAATGGATGAGGAGCCGCTAAACGCAGTTAGACGCAAGCGTAAGGCTTCGATCAATGTGGCGATGGATTTGGTGAAGCAGCAACAAGCTGATGCTGTGTTTTCCGCAGGACACTCTGGGGCAGCTATGGCCTCCGCTTTGCTCCGCCTAGGACGCTTGCCGGGAATTGACCGCCCAGCAATTGGGACAGTTTTTCCTACAATCAAAGCTGGCAAGCCAGTACTCATACTTGATGTTGGTGCCAATGTAGACTGTCGCCCGAAATTTTTAGAACAGTTTGCTGTGATGGGGTCGGCCTACAGTCAATATGTACTGGGTACACCGGAACCAAAAGTAGGTCTGTTGAATATCGGCGAAGAAGACACTAAAGGTAATGAAGTGGCTTTGCGCGCCCACCAACTCCTCAAAGAAAATACTCAAATTTCTTTTATTGGTAATGCTGAAGGCCGTGATGTACTTTCTGGTGACTTTGATGTCATTGTCTGTGATGGCTTTGTTGGCAATGTTTTACTAAAATTTGCCGAAGCCGTAGGCGGAGTGATTTTACAAATCTTGCGGGAAGAATTACCCCAAGGCTTGCATGGTCAAATCGGTACAGCACTTTTAAAACCAAACCTGAAGCGAATTAAGCAACGGATGGATCACGCAGAACATGGCGGTGCTTTGCTTTTAGGTGTGGATGGAGTTTGTTTGATTGGTCATGGTAGCTCCCAAGCGCCTTCAGTTTTTAATGCAATCCGTATGGCCAAAGAAGCTGTAGATAACCAGGTGCTACAACGCCTACGTACCCAATATCAAGCCCTAGAGCGTGAAAGTGGTTAGCAATCAGCCAGAAGGTAGCAAGATGTAGCACAAGAGGAGTAATTAGTCAAAATTAAATGACTAATTACTCATGATTACTAATGACTAAACGCTGATAGGTGATAGTGTGGGAGACTTAGGAGTGCATAACATAGGCATAGCAATTACTGGCAGTGGCTCGGCAGTACCAGAAACTTCCGTAGATAATGAAGCGCTGACTGCATTGGTGGAGACCTCAGACGAGTGGATCGCCACAAGAACAGGAATTCGTCAAAGGCGATTGGCAAATCCCACAGAGTCATTGAGTGTACTTGCGGCTCGTGCTAGTAGTCAAGCGATCGCATCTGCTGGCATTACCGCCGCAGATTTGGATTTAATTATTTTGGCAACCTCTACCCCTGATGATCTGTTTGGCAGTGCTTGTCAAATTCAGGCGGAAATTGGAGCGACCAAAGCCGTAGCATTTGACTTAACTGCTGCCTGTTCTGGCTTTATATTTGGCATGGTCACCGCAGCCCAATACATTAGAAGCGGTGTATATCAAAACGTACTGTTGATCGGGGCAGACATCCTCTCTCGTTGGGTAGATTGGCAAGACCGCAGCACCTGTGTATTGTTTGGTGATGGAGCTGGAGCAGTAGTCATGCAGGCCAATGAGAGCGATCGCTTACTAGGATTTACCCTCAAAAGTGACGGTAGCCAAAACCACTTCCTGAACCTTGCCTATCAAGCCTCTTCTCAAGAGCTGATTCCTAACGTCAATATCTCCCAAGGTAAATATCACCCAATTACCATGAACGGCAAAGAAGTTTACCGCTTTGCTGTCCAAAAAGTGCCAGAAGTTATAGATAAAACTTTATTTCAGGCGAATCTCAATGTGGATCAAGTAGATTGGCTACTCCTACATCAAGCTAACCAGCGCATTCTAGACGCTGTAGCCCAACGCCTCAATATTCCCCAAGAAAAAGTTATTAGTAATCTTGCCAACTATGGCAATACCTCTGCCGCCTCTATTCCCATTGCTTTAGATGAAGCTGTGCGGCAAGGCAAAATTAAACCCAATGACATTATTGCGGCATCTGGCTTTGGTGCTGGGCTGACATGGGGTGCAGCAATTTTCCAATGGGGAAGATAAATCTTTGTAGTCAAGAGTCCAAAGTCAAAAAATCCCTCCAAAGAATACATCTTGAAGTTTTGACCCTTGAACGCCACTTGCTCTACTTGGGGAAACCCCATCGCTTTTAGCGTCTCCCCTTGGGAGAAGACTGCAGTGGCTCCCCTTGACTCTACAACGTTGTCTACTGAACTGACTATTGAGCAATGACTAAAACTGCATGGGTTTTTCCCGGACAAGGTTCCCAAGTAACTGGTATGGGAATGGACTTATTAGAGATACCCTCAGCGAAGGAGAAATTTACCCAAGCTGAGGCCATCTTAGGTTGGTCTGTTATTGACATTTGCCAAAGTGATAGCGACCAGTTATTACGTACACTCTACACTCAACCCTGTCTTTATGTAGTAGAAACCATTCTCGCCGATTTGCTTCAAGAAAGAGGGCATCAGCCAGATTTAGTGGCTGGGCATAGTTTAGGAGAATACTCTGCCCTGTACGTTGCTGGTGTTTTTGATTGGTCTGTTGGCTTACACTTAGTCAAGCGTCGAGCTGAACTCATGGAAGCTGTTTCTGGTGGGATGATGGCGGCGCTAATGAACTTTGACCGCGAACAGTTGGATGCAGTAATTGCCGCCAAGCCTGACGTAGTGCTGGCAAATGATAACAGTCCGGCTCAAGTCGTAATTTCTGGTACTCCCGATGCTGTACATGAAGTCATGTCCCAAGTAAAAAGCAAGCGTGCTATTCCTTTAAAAGTTTCGGGCGCATTCCACTCACCTTTAATTGCATCTGCAGCTACGGAATTCCAAGAAATCCTTGATGGTGTGGAATTCCAAGCAGCGAATGTACCCGTAGTATCTAATGTGGAACCCATACCAACTGTTGATGCTGAGACTCTCAAACAACGTCTGATTCAACAAATGACGGGTTCTGTCAGATGGCGAGAAATTTCTCTGCTACTGCCAACCCAAGGTATTGAGGAAGTCATAGAAATTGGCCCGGGTAATGTGTTAACTGGTTTAATTAAACGCACCACTCCTGGTTTAAGCTTAAAAAATATCCGGAATGCTGCTGAGTTACCGGGTTAGGGATTGGGGAACTCGGGGCCCCCTCTGGGGATAAGGGGTAATGGGGACTGGGGACTGGGGATTGGGGACTGGGGACTGGGGACTGGGTAAGAAATAATTGATCGGTTTTGACTTTTGAGTACAAACGCGATTAATCGCGTCTGTCCAACTCTTTACCCTTTACCCTTTACCCTTTACCCTTCCCCCTTCCCCTTTTCCCCTTTAACCACCACCTAATTTTTTGATTATGAGCAAAAGCCGTGAACCTTTAGTTAGCCTGGCACTTTACCACGCTTTTAAATGGTCTATTGTCAGTCCAATGCTTCATGCTTACTTTCGGGTCAAGATTCATGGGGTAGAAAATGTCCCACAATCTGGGCCGTTACTAGTCGTGAGTAATCATGCTAGTTACTTTGATCCGCCAATAGTCTCTAATTGTGTCCTGCGTCCAGTGGCTTACATGGCGAAGGAAGAGTTATTTAAAGTCCCAGTTTTGGCGCAAGCAATTAAATTGTATGGTGCTTACCCAGTCAGCCGGGGCGCAGCCGATCGCACTGCCATTCGTTCTGCTTTAGAGTGTATTGATAATGGTTGGGCTGTGGGTGTGTTCTTGCAGGGTACTCGCACAAACGATGGTCGAATTACAGACCCCAAACGAGGCGCAGCACTGTTAGCAGCAAAGGCAAAAGCACCTATCTTACCAGTCAGTTTATGGGGTACTGAGCAGATTTTACAAAAAGGCTCCTCTATACCCCGTCAAGTTCCAATTACCGTCAGAATTGGGCAAGTGATTGATACTCCTAGTTCCTCAAATAAGGAGGAATTGCAAGCGTTGACTCAAAAATGTGCAGATGTGATTAACCAAATGCATGATTTAGGAAGATGAGCCAGAAAAAGCAGAAAATCTACTTAAGGGGGGGTGCGATCGCTTCTGTAGTTTCTGTAGAGTTAGTTTCAACATTGTGGTGAAAATTTACAAACCACAGTTGAAAACTCAACTTTCAAATTAATATGACAGGCTTTGAAGCCAAGAATTTTTGGCAGCGATTAAATAATCTGGCTTTAGTCCGCTTTTTACTTTTAGTTGCTGCTGGTTGGGCAATTGTACAGCTTTTAGCCTACTTTCAAGGGGTGATTGTAATTTTTACATTCGCCGCCATTTTAGCTTTTTTACTCAGCTATCCTGTAAAATGGCTCCGGCGTTTTTTACCCCATAGTGTTGCTGTTGTTTTAGTGTTCCTACTCAGCATTGTGGTGCTGGGAGGAATTGCGATTACCTTGGGTTTAGCTGTTTTATCCCAAGGGCAACAGTTAATAGATAGTATAACTACTTTTTTAAACTCTTTAGCACCTTTAATTGAGCGATTAGAATCTTTTTTGCGTAGTCGTAATTTACAAATAGATTTAAATTTTATTGAAGACCAGTTACGCACTCAAGCAATCAATAGTCTGGTAAATAGTTTAGCTATTTTACAACAATTTTTGACTAACTTTGTGACTTTTATATTGATTGCTGTTATTTCATTTTTCATGCTGCTGGATGGTGAGAAAATTTGGCAATTAATTCTCAAAATAGTTCCCAGTCAAAGACGCAATCGCTTTAATAGAATCATCAAGAAAAGTTTTCTAGGATTTTTTCGAGGTCAGTTGTTATTAACTCTATTTTTAACAACTGCCACATTTATTGTATTCGTAGTTTTAAATGTTCCCTTTGCCTTGCTTTTATCAGTCATAGTTGGCTTACTGGATGTGATTCCTGGGATTGGGGCAACATTAGGGGTTAGTACTATTACTTTGATTGTCTTATCTCAAAGTGTTTGGCTAGCATTGAAGGTATTGATAGCTTGCATTGTACTACAGCAAATTCAAGATAATTTAATTGCCCCACGGATTATGCAAGGGGCGCTAAATCTCAATCCTGTAGTTGTATTTTTTGCTTTGCTAGTAGGTGCAAGAGTTGCAGGTTTACTAGGTATTTTTATCTCTATTCCCATCGCTGGGGTAATTGTATCTTTGTTTGAAATTGAAGAGATGCAAGCAGAATCTTAGCAATAAAAATTTTGTGCTTTTACCCATGAGGTAAGGAAGAAATAATTAACCGCCGATAGAAGAGGATGTACGCAGATTAACGCAGATAAATTTGTAGTTCTTCTGATGGGTAAAAGCATTTAATATTCATGTAAAATTATAATTAGACTCATAAAAAGATTGAGGAATTATGCCTGATTTTAGAGCGGAATTAGCAGAAAATTTAGATGAATCAGAGTGGGAATGGCTAATTCCTCATGTGAAAAGAGATGCCGTAATTCTGGTAGCATCAGGGTTAGATTTGTTAGATGTGGGAGTTGCGATCGCCAGTGATAATATTCCCCAAGTGCAAATATGGATTGATGAGCAATTGATTACCAAACCCAATCCAGAACAGTTGGGAGAGTGGAATGCCAATCCTCAAAAGCGTTTTCAAACACTCATTGTTCAGCCTTATGTCATAGTGCAAGAAATAGCAAATACCTAACAAATAGAAGCTAGATAAAAGTAAGTGTGATCGCCTGTTTTTCTAGCTGCGAAATAGACAATAAAATAACAAAATCATTTGTAGGGTGTGTTGCGCCGCAGGCTAACGCACCTTATGTTTTTAATACTATTTTAGATTTTGGATGGGTAATTGCTGTCTGCTGGAAAATTGGGTGATGGGTATAAATTTTTTGATAAATTATTTCTAATTAAACTAAAGCTTTTAATAACGCCTGAAGTTTAAGTTGCACCTCTGCAAACTCTTTTTCAGGATCGGAACCTGCAACGATACCCGCACCTGCATATAGTCTAGCGCGATCGCCATTGATGAGTGCAGAACGAATCCCTACAACAAACTCGCAGTTACCCTCAGAATCTACCCAACCTAGGGGTGCTGCATATAAACCCCTTTCAAAGTTTTCATAGCGGCGAATTTCCGCACAGGCGATATCTCTGGCTGCACCGGCGACGGCTGGTGTAGGATGCAGTTGTGCGACAATTTTTAGGGGATGGACGTTAGCCGGAACTAAAGCGCTAATTGGTGTCCATAAATGTTGAATATTCGATAATTGTCGCAAGCGTGGTGGTAATACCTGGGGTAATAAACCGATTTGAGATAGGCGTTGAGTAATAAAATCAATGACTAGGGAATGTTCGTGCTTTTCTTTTTCGTTATTAATTAACAGATTGGCATTAGCTGCATCTTCAGTAGGCGTTTTACCTCGGGGTGCAGAACCTGCTAACGCATCTGTAATCAACTTGTGATCGTGAATACAGATTAAACGTTCTGGACTTGCACCAATAAAGTTTTGTCCCTTGCCATTACTCGTAGAGAATATATAGCAATTAGGATGTATTTGCCGCAGATTATTTAAAGATTTAAATAAATTAAAATCATTGCTAGATTGAACATCTAAAGCATCCGCTAACACAATTTTGGTTAAATGATTATTACGAATTTTTTCTAAAGCAGATGTTACAGAACTTTGAAAATGATTCGCATTACTAACGGATTTTTTGCTAAAATTAGCAGGAAAAACTTCCAGATTGGGTGAATAATATTTTAAAGAATTAATTGTGTCAATTTTATTGCACAGAGTTTGTAATATCTTATTAATATTTTCGCTGGCTGTGACAACTGAATTCATCACTAAAATACAGCGCTGATTTTTGATAGATATTTGCCAACGTGGTAGAAAAATTGTAGCTGCAGAAAATGGGTAATCTGCTTGGGAGTTTTGGGGAAAAAAGCTAAAGTAACAGAAAAAATGTGGGCCAGAAAAAGGTAAATTATCGTTACTAAATTTAACTATATTTTTGAGAGAATTTTTGATAAAATTCTCCGCTTTACTAAACCTATCAGTTCCATCAATACTTAATCTCGCAACAGAATCAATAGCTGCGATCGCTTCTCCTTTGCCCTTATTTTCAAAATAAAAATTTATCTCATTTACTTGACCCAGTTCATCTAATACAACTAGGGGATCTACTAGATCAATTTCTAGCGAAATACTCACAATTTGCCTGCAATTATTGTTGAGGCAATTTTCTTGAACTACTGTGAGAAATTGGTAGAGGTCTTTGTACTCTACGAAGAAGCTGTTGCGACATGGTGAAACTGTCATGGATCTAGTAATAGTAAATTTTTTTTAAGTTAACTTCCTAAAGTGCAATTAAACATGGTCTCGTATTTCTACAGGTAACATATTCAGTCACCATTTAACCAGAGTATGGTTTGCCTTGTTTTTGGTGTTACAAGACCACGACAAGCCATGCTCAGTTTTATGCTGCAATATAGAGTAAGTTTGATTAGCACAGAGTTAACCATTTGCAGAAAAAAACGCAGTTTTTTTGCAAATTCACAACATTTAGTGTCGCTCAAACCCATAAAATTTAATATGAGTAAGGTTCTGGCAATTTAGTTAATCACGACTGATGACTACACAGCAGATTTTATATCCCAAAAGCAAGTTATGGATGGCAGCGATTAAACCGCCGATGTATAGTGTTGCCATTATGCCTATTTGGGTAGGAACATCGGTAGCATTTGCAGAAACCAAAAATTTTAATGCAACAATATTTACTACTTTTATTGCAGCAGCAATTTTAATTCTGGCGTGGGAAAATATCAGTAATGATGTCTTTGATTCCGAGACGGGGATAGATAAAAATAAACACCATTCACTGGTAAACTTAACTGGAAAAAAGTTAGTAGTATTTTGGTTAGGAAATCTTTGCTTACTTTTGGGTTTGCTGGGCATACTAGCGATCGCAACTTGGCAACAAGACCTAACTGTGATTGGGGTAATTCTGCTTTGTTGTGCTTTGGGCTATATGTACCAAGGGCCTCCCTTTCGTTTAGGATACCAGGGTTTAGGTGAAATTCTCTGCTTTTTTGCCTTTGGCCCGTTGGCAGTGGGTGCAGCATACTATAGCCAAACCCAAACTTGGTCAATGACGAGCCTACTAGCTTCAGTAATTGTCGGCATTGTTACTAGTTTAATTTTATTTTGCTCCCACTTTCACCAGGTAGATGATGACATAGCAGCAGGAAAGCGATCGCCTATTGTCCGCCTGGGAACTGAAACAGGATCTCAAGTTCTCACTTGGTTTACCGCGAGTATTTATCCTCTCACCTTGATTTTGGTGTTATGGGGAATTTTCCCTGTCTGGACGCTATTAAGTTGGCTAAGTCTACCCTACGCTTTTAAATTATGCCGCCACGTCCAGCAATATCATAATCAGCCAGACAAGGTGAGTAATTGTAAATTTATCGCCGTAGCCGTACATTTTTGGGCTTGTTTGCTTTTGGGCGTGGGATTTGTGCTTTGAAGGGTGAAGGGTAAAGGGTGAAGGGTGAAGGGTAAAGGGTGAAGGGTGAAGGGTAAAGGGTGAAGGGTAAAGGGTGAAGGTAAATACCTTAACAGCTTGATAATTTTATATTCATCTTTGTACTGTCATCTAAGGAAAAATGACAAAAGACAGAGAAC
The DNA here is from genome assembly GCF_025677855.1 of Tolypothrix sp. PCC 7601. Classification (NCBI taxonomy): domain Bacteria; kingdom Bacillati; phylum Cyanobacteriota; class Cyanophyceae; order Nostocales; family Tolypothrichaceae; genus Tolypothrix; species Tolypothrix sp. PCC 7601. The sequence goes on along the minus strand of NZ_CP064879.1, from coordinate 2,876,924 downwards.
AACAGTGTGACTTACAGATTTGAATTTCGTCTGATAGCGCGGAAATTTTTGCGATCGCTTATTACTAGTCATGGTAATTGGGATATTCGCGAAAGCATTATTATTCGTCTGATTGATGAAGCAGGTAGAGAGGGATGGGGGGAAATTCCGCCGATTAGCTGGTTTGGTTCTGAAACTCTCCCACAAGCTTTAGATTTTTTTCGCCAACTACCAGAGGAAATTACAAAAGAAATCATCTTTTCGATTCCCGATGCTTTACCTGCTTGTCAATTTGGTTTTGAGTCAGCACTTGGGGGGCTGGGGACTGGGGATTGGGGACTGGGGAACAAGGGGACTAGGGAACAAGCAGATATTCCCATTACCAATTACCAATTACCCATTACCCATTACCCCATGCCCATTAGCGCCTTATTACCAGCTGGAGAAGCGGCGTTAAATGTATGGCAAAAACTTTGGGAGGAAGGATATCGGACGTTTAAATGGAAAATTGGTGTTGATGCGATCGCAAATGAATTGAAAATTTTTCACTTACTGATTGACAGTTTACCAGCCTCTACAAAACTACGATTAGATGCGAATGCGGGACTTAGCTACAAAGAAGCTGAATTATGGCTAGAAAATTGTGATAAATTTTCAGAAAAAGTGGAATTTATCGAACAACCGCTAGCAGTGACAGAATTTGAGGCGATGTTGCAGCTGAGTAGCCGTTATCAAACAGCGATCGCTTTAGATGAATCTGTCGCTACACTCTCACAACTTCATGCTGCTTATCAACAAGGTTGGCGAGACATTTTTGTAATTAAGCCAGCGATCGCAGGTTCACCATCACGCCTGCGGCAGTTTTGTAGGCAGCATAACATTGATGCTGTCTTTTCCTCCGTCTTTGAAACTGCGATCGGCAGACACGCAGCACTCCAGCTAGCAGCAGAATTATCTCAGCATAACCGCGCAGTTGGCTTCGGAATCAACCATTTGTTGGAACAAGAAGAAGAAACATGGCTTCAACGTCTATGGCGCAACCTGTAAACTATCTTAATATTCTGAATAATTTAGATATTGCTAATTGCCTAATTGGTTGTGATAGTTCTCAAATACAGCAATTAGCTGAGGAATTATATTCAGAACTCTTGCAATTGTCTGCATCAGGCACAACGCCCAAAATAATTTTAGCCGAACGCCAACCAGAGCGATTTTTAGCTGCTTTTCTCGCCGCTTGTGCTGCTAATTGTTCAGTATTTCTCTGTAACCCCGACTGGGGAACACAAGAATGGCAACAAGTTTTCGATTTAGTACAACCAGATATCATCTGTGGAGATTTAAACGAATTAAATCTTTTACCTCCCTCATCTACCTCATCTCCCTCATCTACCTCATCTCCGCCATCTCCCCACTCACCACTAATCATGATTCCCACTGGTGGATCGTCAGGAAAAATTAAGTTCGCCATCCACACTTGGGACACATTAACGGCATCTGTGCAAGGATTTAAAGAATATTTTCAGGTAAATTATATTAATTCTTTTTGTGTATTACCGCTTTATCACGTCAGTGGTTTAATGCAATTTATGCGTTCTTTTACCACTGGTGGAAAACTAGCTATTTTACCATTTAAAGCATTAGCAGATGGTCAAATATATGATATTGAAATATCAGATTTTTTCATATCTTTAGTACCGACTCAGTTACAACGCCTCTTACAAAACCCCACATTAACTAAATGGATATCGCAATTTCAAACGGTTATGTTAGGCGGTGCGCCTGCGTGGGATGAACTCTTAGAAAAATCTCGATTTCATCGTATTAGGTTAGCACCTACTTATGGGATGACAGAAACCGCCTCTCAAATAGCTACCTTAAAACCAGATGATTTTCTCAATGGTAAAGTTAATTCCGGTCAAATTCTCCCCCATGCTCAAATAACTGTTTGCAATCAACAAGGGGAAATTTTAAATTGCAATCAACCAGGAAATATTACCATTCAAGCACAATCTTTAGCACTGGGATATTATCCAAAACTTTGGGATAAACAAGATAATTTTTCAGTAGATGATGTTGGCTTTTTAGATACCCAAGGTTATTTAAAAATTCTGGGGCGTAATAGTGACAAAATAATTAGCGGAGGCGAAAACATCTATCCTGTCGAAGTTGAAGCAACCATACGAGCAACTAAAATGGTGGATGATATTTGTGTGATTGGCGTATCAGATAACCACTGGGGGCAAGTATTAACAGCGATTTATATTCCTAAAGCATCCTATACATCATTAGAAATTCAAACAGCCATCCAAGATAAACTTTGTAAATTCAAAATTCCTAAACACTGGATTCCTGTATCAACTTTACCCCGCAATCCCCAAGGTAAAATTAACCGCCAACAACTACAGCAGATGGTAAAAGAATGCTCAAGCTTGAAATGATTTCCAACTAATATAATACTCTAACTCTTAGCAATAACAAATGACTAAGGACAAGTGACAGCCCTAACTAATAATCTTTAATTGCAACGACTTACTTACATAGTTTCCCTTGCTTTTCTTCTCTCTGCTTCCTCTGTGTCTCTGCGGTTCGTTTCCAACCAATTGACAATTTCCACAGGCAATTCCTGCTTAGTTCTACTATTCGCATCAATACAAACGTGTCTTGTAATTGCCTTAGCAACTATTACCTCAGCCACAGAAATCTCATAAGCAATTTCAAACTTCTCCCCACCTAATTTTTGTGGCATCAAACACACCAGCAACTTATCGCCACAAAACACCGGACGGAAAAAATCAACATTAGCATGAACAATCGGAAAAGCTACCGATGGATTGCTAAAAAAAGTTTTTAAATTAATACCTGCTGCTTCTAGAGATTCTTCATAGGCTTCATGACAAATCCCCAAAATATTCGCAAAATACACTACCCCAGCAGCATCAGTATCTTGAAAGCGAACGCTACGGTTATATGTAAAAGGCATAGTTTAATAAGTCAAGCATAAAAATAGCAGACTTACTGCCTGCTCTACATAATTTTACCGTAACTCAGCTAACACACTGACATATTGCATGACTGGCATTTATCTGCGGCTAATTATCTTATTTGGACTGTTTTCTGTATCCAGATTGATAGGATGGACATCAATACTACAAGGGATAGCGGTTTGAACTTTGGTTTTGGGGAAAAGGTTAAAGGTTAAAGGGTTGTTATCTCCCTTTTCCCATTCCCCTTTTTCCCCTTAACCGACAAATATTAGGATGGACATTATCTAACTCTATATACTGTCCACCCTAAATTTATTGATAATGCTACAAAATCTTAGCTGAGAGGAGAGTAAATATCCTGAGAACTAGGATTGAGATATGGACGCTGCACATCTACTAGATGACGGTTAAAGTGGCGGTTAATAGATTGCATCCGTTCATCATAAGCATTCCTGCCTTTATACCAAGCATCCAACAAAGCATTAGCAACAATTTGACAGCGATTCATCCCGAAAGTTTCTTGTGCAGCAAATTTTTTGATGGGTTCTTCAGCTAAACTTAGCCCAGGTGCCAAAAACTTGGTAAATAGAGGAATTTCGGGGTTAAAATGCGCCTCATGTTCTGCATACACACCTTGCAGAACTTCACGGATTGCTAAATAGTTGTTACGTTCAAAGTAGAGTACCCCTGAATCGTAACGTCCATAAGCAGCAGGATTATAAGGAACTTGGAAGCTAAAAGGAATACCAGCTTCGTTGAGTTCCACTGTCAGGCTATCCATGAGTGCGATCGCACCAAATGGTGTGAGATTAAAATAGATTCTCCCTGTACCCAAATCATCCTCTGGGTTGTCTTGTCTTTCCTGTCCAAAATTGCTAACTGCTAAGTAACAGCCGTTTTGGATGCGATTTTTGGGCATCCATACTGACACTAATTCGCCAATTTTCGCAGCTTGAGAATGAGCTTTGAGATGGCAGTCTGGTTCGATGTACAATGTCAAACCGCCCTTATTCACAGCCATGCTACCATCTGGTTCGTGCCGCAACACTTCCCAACTCGGATCAAAATAACCTGTCCCGTGGTTGCAATTATGCAGACGTTCGTAAAATTCCCCGTCAATTCCTAAAGCAGAATAGTTTTCTAAATTTTGATGTGGTAATTGCTGTGCAGCATCAGCTTTAACAGCCAAAACATTTTGTAATGAGCCATTGTAATAGATGCCATACAAAAAATTCCGCAGTAATAAAGTTAAATATTTCTGCTGTAAATCTGTGGAATTCTGCTGAAATCTATCTGCTATCTTGGCAGGTAATGCAAATGGTTGATAATTGGGATGGTGAATGCAAAAGTTCGGCTCAATCTGAATATTGCTAGCAATATCAAATAGGGAAGTTAGGGGTTGTTGAACAGAAGAATATACCATAGTTAATTACCACCTCAAAATTCAGAATGGAAAATTAGACAACCAACAAATGGCCAATACTGCGCCTTCCCTAATGCCAACTTTAGGTCATAAAGACTTTAGGGAAAATTCAGCAGATAAATATATGATGGGAAAAACTTCAAATGCAAAAATTATAATTTTGCATGTTTAATTGTCTGCTTGATTCGCTTAACAACCACGGAGACGGGTTTTTTCGTAATACAGACGAACCAACTGCTTCTCTCTTTCTGGCTGCGGCAATTTATGTACTTTCGCCACAGGTTTTAAGATTTCTGACTCGGAAATGCCAAACACAGTTAATACACCTTGTTCAGGCATAGTTAATAAGTTTTTCGCCACCGACAGCATACAAATGTCAGTATTATCAAAATCTTTGCGATTTTTAATCTTGTTCTGAATTTGGTGAATTAATCCCAAGCCAACAAACTGAACAACTCGCAAAATAAAATCACTACGATACTCTAAAATTACGGGGAAAGCATTTAGATAACCTCGAATTAAAGCCAATATTGAAGGCTGAATCACCTCCAGCGGTGTAACCGCCAAATGTAGAGATTCCTCTAACTGTAAAGTAGGATCTACTACTAAACTGGAAAGCCAAATCTCTAAATAGCTGGCTAATAATGTACCCAAGTCAAAAGCGGGATCTCCCCAACCGCAAGCTTCCCAGTCAATTAATCTAATCAGGCAATTATCAAGCTGCTGCCAACGAGAATGAACTAAAATATTGTTTAACTTCAAATCGTTATGAGTGAGACAGCAAGGATTCCATTCATAGGCTAAGTCTGCAATTGCTGACTCTAAACTTTCGTAGCGCTGATAGAGTTGATAGAATTGCAGCGCTTGCGTGGGAACTTGAGCAAAAATCTCTGGTGTAATTGACTCTATCCCTTGAGCCGGATTATAGAAATGATAACGAAACTGTCCCGCGGGAGCAGTATTCATAAAATCGCGATACTCTCGACCGTTGAAAGTAGCACGGTGCAAACCTGCTAAAGTTGTGCCAATAGCTGTAGCAATTTCATCGGCAAAAATATCAGTTTTTTGGTAAAAATGCCCTAACTGTTCATAGTCACTCAAATATTTGCGGACAAGGATAGAATTTTCCTCGTCATAATGTAGTAATAATGATGCGATCGCAGAAATATTACCAATAACCGGAAACTGCTGTAGCAATTGGTGAAACAGCCACTCCTTGAAAAACTCTTGGGGAGTTCCATCATCGTGATTGCTGACTTCTTGTTTAACCAGCAGTTTGCGATTATCTGCCAGACTAACTATTAAATTCAAATTCTTAGTTCTATCTGGTAACTCAGATTCGTTGGTTGCTCCATCTTCTGAGCTACACAGACCTGCTTCTTGCAGATACTGGATAACATTTTGAGAAGACAGTGATAATACCATGTATTATTATTTCCTAGTACGTAAAATTGCGGGAAGAATCACCTATCTCAGGATTACCTGAAATCTAGTATTTTTAGGTAGATAGCAACTAACGTATGAATATCTATAATTATTCGTACTATCTATTAATATCCCATCTAAATTACAAAAATCTGCCAAAATGCCAATATATTATTTGCTGTTTCTTTAATATCCCTTTACAGTTTGATAACTTGAATTGTGCAATCTTTACATTTATGAGCATAGCTACGTAGGTATATTTTGATTTCTGCGCTTATGTCTTTTGATGTAGACAGGTTTTCAGCTTTTGGCAGCTTTAATAAAAACGAATGACATTATTCATACTGCAGTATTGTTGTATTTAACTACGTAGTGCAGCTATCAACCGCATATATCAAGCTGATATTTTAGGGATTGGCATTTGGTATTTATTCTCCTCATCCCCATTAGCAATTACCAATTACCAATTGCCATTCGGAAAAACTCTCAGTAATAGATGTTGTTGGATGCTAAAAAGAGAGTTTTGGAAATGATAAAAAACGGTATTGTGCATCACATTTATGGGATGATTCACGCTTCTACCAATCTTCCAGACTCTTATATTCTTAAAATATGAGATTCAGCATTCATATTTTTATTTAACATCACCAAGCAAACAAAACCGGATATTTTAGCTGATTAAAAAAATATTTTTTTTAGGAAAATTTTAATATTTAATGCCCAAATTCACTGTAAATTGTCACTTTGATGACTGAATTTTTAATCATTCCTAGACATCCAGCGCAAATTTTCCTGTACCGCAGGGTTTGGTATGCATATACCACGAGGTCAAACTTAGATATTACAACCTTTCTAACAACTAACTGAGAATAAATGATGTTGTAGACAATTGATTGAGGGGTATGACCCATCATTAATGATTTGCTCAAATTCCAGTGTGTTTCAACAACCTTAAACTATTAACCCGTAGTTTATCTGTGTACGAATAACAAAACCCAAATCGCACCTGCAATAATGCAGCGTTAAACTTCTCTAGCTAAGAATAGAACAAATATACTATATAATTACCTAGGGCATAGGGCATAGGGCATAGGGCATTGAGTAATGGGTAATGGGGATATCTCCTTGTCCCCTAGTCCCCAGTCCCCAGTCCCTAGTCCCCAATCCCTTACTTCACACCCACCATTTGATTTACCATCAGTATCAATGCCAACACACCCAAAATAATCATTAAGCCTGAAGGCATAAACTTGCGGGTTTTCGCTAGCCGCAAGCTAAAGAAAACCACTAATGCAGCAGTAATAAAAGCTGCTACAAATAAACCCCAGATTTGGCCTTGTAATTGCAAAAAGGCTGCAAGAATGAGTAATAAACCGCTAACACTACCACTTAGCAGGGAAATTTTACTACTTGCTTGAACATAGCCAATGATGCCGCCAATCAAAGCCAAAATACCATAGACAAATGCGGCAACTATACCTAATTCCATTGTTAAAACCTGTGTAGATTTTGATTTTGCGGCCGCGGTCGCCAGACAATTTACCATAGCTGTTGAAGCTCATCACCCAATTGATTGATGGATAGTCAAGCGATGTTGTCTACCGGAAGCACTTCATCCTCTGCCAAAATTCAGTTCCTCCAGCGCCAAGCAGCCTCACTATTACTTTACCAATCTGTTCTGCAAAGCGAAGTGGGGATTGCTTTTCTGGATTTGTTGCAAGCGATACGATACACTGATGCCGATGGGCGAGGTTGCCTACAAGCCTACGGCAATTACTTTCACGCCTTGGCTGCGAGAAATCAAAATTGGGAAGATTACCTCATTACTCAAATTCTGATTGCGGAAAATCCCTTTACCAAGCTGGCCCAACAGCAAGAATTTGAAGATATGCCCGTTGCATTAGTCGCCGCAGCGCAACATGATTTACACGTGTTGCAGAATTTATATGAGTGCGGTAGCGCGGCTTTGAGTGAGTGTGTACAAACTGTAGCCCATCTACCAGTTTCACCTGTCGTTTGGTACAAAGAGCAAGATAAGACTGAATTAGAAACTAAGGCAATTACTTCTCTTTACCATTTGGATAATTGGGCTGATGCTGTAGAGGATTTAGCAGCTTATTATCGCCAATTTGGTACAGGTTTATTTGCAGAATATCGGGCTTTGCGCTGGCAAGGTGGTAATTTTGTGGGTATTAAGCATCCTGACCCTGTGAGACTGGGTATACTTGCAGGTTATGAGTCACAACGGGACGCTTTGTTAAAAAATACAGAGTTTTTATTAGCAGGGGAAACTGCACTGCATGTATTACTTTATGGTAGTCGCGGTTCGGGAAAATCTTCTTTAGTCAAAGCTTTGTTAAACGAGTATAGCGATCGCAATCTCCGTTTAGTAGAAGTTACAAAATCGGAATTGCGAGACTTACCGCTCATCATAGAACAATTGCGGGGTGTACCACAGAAATTTATTATTTTTGTCGATGACCTTTCCTTTGAAGAAGATGACGATGCTTTTAAAGCCCTCAAGGTAGTGTTAGAAGGAAATTTAACCGCGCGTCCTGAGAATGTAGTTGTCTACGCCACATCCAATCGCCGCCACTTGATTCGCGAGTTTTACACAGACAGGCCTGCGCCCAAAGATCACGAAGAAATCCATGTTTGGGATACCATGCAAGAGAAGCTTTCCTTTAGCGATCGCTTTGGTTTAACCTTGACCTTTGAGGGGGCAGATCAGAAAACATATTTGAAAATTGTCCGGCATTTAGCAGCACAAGCAGAAATTAATATTAGTCAAGAAGACTTAGAGTATCAAGCATTACAGTGGGCTACTCGCCATAACGGTCGTTCTGGACGCACAGCCAGGCAATTTATTGATTTCTTAAAAGCTGACTTAGCAGTTTTTAGTGTAAAAAATCATACAGCAGACCTTGAATAGGGCAATTGGTAAGTTGTTAGTTGCAATCTTTGAATATTTTCAGAATCATGTTATGTGCCAATCTTCACAACCGCAGACTTCCCAGAGACAAAGTGAGGGGTCATGTCTTTAAAAAGTAATGATGTTGACAAGGTGACTAGGCCAAAAATCAATAATAATATGCACTCAGCAATATTAAGCAATCGACTATTTCTAGGAATAGTAGCCTTTAGTGTCAGTTTTGGTCTTAGTCTTGTCCCTAACTGGGATTATTCTAAAGCCTTTGTCACAGGTATCATTACTGTAATTGCTACCTATGCAGCCGCATTATCTGTAGATAGGCGGCGCAAAAATCATGAAATGCTCATTTTAAGTTCTCTGCGAAAGCGCATCAAAGAACTAGAAGAATTAAAATCTCGAATTGCTAGAGAAGTTCACCAAATTGAAGAACACCGCAATTCCTTATATACAGAATCAAAAAACTTACAAAATAAAGTAGCTGAATCTCGCAATCAACGGGATAGCATTCAACGCGAACTCAGCACTTTTGCGGGACAAAAAAAACAGTTCGAGCATGAAATTACTGTTATTAGTACAGAAATTCATAACTTAGAGCAAAATAAAACAGAACTGAACAATTCGGTTTCTATGCTCAATGCAGAAAAACGTCGTCTGGAATTAAACTGTAACGTCTCCCGTTCCGAAATTAATCAGTTACAGCATCAAATTAGCGAACTTCTGCAAGAAAAAGAAGAAATAGAAAATAATTTAACTCTCTTAGGTAGACTGAAACCACAAATCGAAGAAAAACTCTACGAACTGCGAATTGAACTGCAAAGTTTAGAAGTTGAGTTTAACCAGAAAAATCAATTATTGCTAAATACCAGCAATAATCCAGAAAATGTAGAATCTAACTTAAATGACGTACAAACTAAAATAGGAGAACACCAAGTAGAACTCCAGAAATTACAAGCGCAAATCTTTTTATTACAAGAAGAACGCGACTTATTGCAAAGTCAAGTTTGGGAATTACTTCAGCAACTGGAAACACTTAATCCTGAACCTTTAGCAGATAGAAGACATGAAGAAAATGTAGAATTATTTCCGTTTGCAGAATTAATTGAACCCCTAGAAACAATAGATATCAAACCTGATACATCTGAGGCTTTATCTGAAGAATGGTATCATTTTTTTGAGCATCTACAGAATCATGAAATTGATGTCATCAAAGCCCTATTATCAGCAGAAAATCCTCAAACAACCATTAAACAGATTGCCGAAGTAAATATTACCATGCCAAATCTATTAATAGATGCAATCAATGGTAAAGCCAGTGATAATTTAGGTGAATTAATCATTAATACAAATGTAGAACCACCAGAAATTTATCCAGAATATATCAGCAATATGAAAAAAATGCTGGCTAACTATCAAGAAGATATATAATAACTCAAAATAATATGTCAAATTATTGATTTAACTGGCAGTTTCACAGATGACATCGCATTTCTACAAGTAGATTGTCTGCACCAAATTTATTAAAATATTCATACCATTGTAAAATTATAATAAGGTATGGTATATACCTGACTTAACTTGCTGGCTATAAGCCTATGCTTTCAAAATCAGGTGAGATCAACTACATGGCAAAGCTCAAACTCTCGAAAAAAATATCCACTGCTTTAATTAATTCCCTAAGTGCGGGAGTAGTACCTCGATTAGGAGTTGAACATATAGCAGTAGGTCGGGAACAAGAACTCAAAAGCCTATTACAGAATCTCGATGATATTGCAGAAGGGGTATCGGCATTTCGGTTTATAATTGGCAACTACGGTTCGGGGAAAAGCTTCATTCTCCAATTGCTTCGCAGCCGTGCTATGGAACAAGGTTTTGTAGTAGCGGATGCTGATTTATCCTCAGAACGCCGCCTAGCCGGAAGTAATAATGAAGGTCTAGCAACCTATCGCGAATTAATGAGTCGTCTCGCTACAAAAACTCGTCCCGATGGTGGTGCTTTAGTCTCAATTTTGGAAGGATGGATTAATAAAATTCAACAAGAAGTAGCTAAAGAAACTAGCTTACGTCCCAATGATGAAGGCTTTGATGACAAAGTTGAGGAAAAAATTCGGGAAGTTGTTCAGTATATTGAAGACTTAGTCCACGGTTTTGATTTTGGTAGCGTCATTATTGCTTATTGGCGTGGTTATCGACTGGATGATGATAACTTAAAAAATGCTGCTATGCGCTGGCTAAGAGGAGAATTCACCACCAAAATTGAAGCGAAAGCTGCTTTAGGCGTGCGTGTCATTATTGATGATGATAGTTGGTATGACTATATTAAACTCATAGCTAAATTTGTCGCAGAAATTGGTTATAAAGGGCTATTAGTTCTTGTCGATGAATCAGTACACTTATATCAAATATCTACTACAGTAACGCGAGAGAAAAATTACAATCGACTCCTCGCAATGTTTAACGACACCATGCAGTGTAAAGCCGAACATCTCGGTATTTTTATTGGTGGAACTACAAAATTTTTAGAAGACCAAAATCGGGGATTATTTGCAGACCAAGCTTGGCGCAGACGCACAAAAGAAAGCCGCTTTGTGACTCAAGCTGGGGTACAAGAATATTCAGGGCCAGTAATTAGGCTGAATCCGTTAAGTAAAGAAGAGATACTCACGCTATTGCAACGCATAATTGAGATTCATGCTCAGAATTTTGGCTATGAAAAGACTTTGAGTAATCGCGAATTAAATGAATTTGTGAAAGAAATTGTTAATCGTTTAGGCGCAGAAGCTTTGCTGACACCAGGAGAGATTGTCAGAGATTTTATTAGTGTATTGAATATTCTGCATCACAACCCCAAAATGCTATTTTCACAATTGATTCATGATGCTAAATTTAAACCTACTGTTGCCGGAAAAGATGCAACTTTAGATGAAGATAATGCAGCAGAATTTAGTTTGTAATTTTCAATTTGTAGGATGTGTTACGCCGTAGGCTAACGCACCCTCTTTTATTTGATGTATAAATGGATTACATGTAGCTTGGTTTCGTATTGCTGTTGGGTTTGCTTACGTCAACCCAACCTACAGTTTTTGGAAAGAAAAACATTGGCAAATCTGGTTATTTACGTTCACTAGCAAGTTACCTTATAGAATCACTAATATAACAAAATATCCGATAATTTACATAGAGAGAATTTATCAATATCTTTTTTCTTAATTAGCAACTCTAGAACTAATTTACAGCAGTCTTACATAAATTCGTAGCATTTTTCAACCCAGAGTTTCTTTGAATGTAATTAGTTACGAATTTGTGTAATTATGTCATCCAATAAGTTAGTTATCAATTAAATTCGTGCGAAATGTCGAATAAATTCTCTCTTGTACTAAAATCCCGCCTATAGATATCCAAACTCATCCTTGAGAACGTTTAAGCGAACCATCAGCATATAGTTCTAGTGGTACTAGCTGCAGTTTTCCATTAACTTTTACTTGGGAGTAAACTACTTTTACTAGGGGAGCATTATTTTGGTTATAACGTACAGACATAATTCCTTACCCTCTTGATAAACTTATTAACTTCTGAGGTTATCTTACCCATAATCTACTCAATTTATGCCTGAGTAGTGTTGCTTCTTCTGTATGATTATTTATCCTACTTTAGAATTAATAAAACAGGTTAAAGATAGGTATAAGTATGTCTTGACACAGATAAAGATTTAAAAAATATTTTCAGTCCTATCTCCGGGAAATTTCTGTCAGCAGATGGTTAACAACAGATGATAATAATTAACTTATACCGCTCTCATCTGTAATATCATTGCTAATACCAGAACTCGATCTGGCTTGGCTCACATCTTTAACTTCACAGTCACAGGGTTGATTTCCGCAAGTTGCGCCTACTAATACCATGAACACTACGTCAGAATTGTATGCTCGCCTAGAGAATTACTATCAGCAAATCAAAACAATTATTCTTAGCCGTCAGAATCCCATTACTGGTTTGCTACCTGCGAGTACAGCTATAACAGCCCACGGCGATTATACTGATGCCTGGGTAAGAGACAATGTTTATAGCATTTTGGCAGTGTGGGGTTTAGCACTTGCGTATCGTAAGATTGATGAAGACAAAGGCTACACCTATGAACTAGAACATAGTGCAATCAAGCTGATGCGTGGATTGCTGTTTGCAATGATGCGACAAGTTCATAAAGTGGAACGGTTTAAACATACTCAGTCCCCCTTAGATGGCTTACATGCTAAATACAACACTGCTACTGGTGATATTGTGGTAGGCGATGATGAATGGGGACATTTACAAATAGATGCCACATCAATATTTTTGTTGATGTTGGCACAAATGACCGCTTCCGGCTTGCATATAATTTATACCATTGATGAAGTTAATTTTGTCCAAAATTTGGTTTATTACATTGGACGAGCCTATCGCACACCAGATTACGGCATTTGGGAACGTGGTAACAAGATTAATCGGGGTAATGCGGAGTTAAACGCTAGTTCTGTAGGGATGGCTAAAGCGGCGTTAGAAGCCATCAACGGACTAGATTTATTTGGTGTCCGTGGGAGTCAAGCTTCAGTAATTCATGTTCTCCCCGATGAAATTGCGCGCGCGCGGGTGACATTAGAATCGCTATTACCGAGAGAATCTGGCTCCAAAGAAATTGATGCGGCGCTGTTGAGTATTATTAGCTTTCCCGCCTTTGCAGTAGAAGACGAGAAACTACGCGATCGCACCCTTAACGATATCATTAGAAAACTTCAGGGGAAATACGGCTGTAAGCGCTTTTTGCGGGATGGACATCAAACCGTTTTAGAAGATACCCAACGCCTACATTATGAACCGTGGGAACTAAAGCAATTTGAGCATATAGAGTGTGAATGGCCTTTATTTTTCACTTATTTATTTTTAGATGGCTTATTTAGGAACGATAAAGCACAAGTTGAATATTACCAGGAGCGTTTAGAATCCTTACTCGTAGAACGCGATGGCTTGCAGTTATTACCAGAACTATATTATGTTGCCGAGGAGAATATAGAAGCTGAAAAAGCAGCACCCCAAAGTCAACCCCGGTTACCGAATGAAAATGTTCCCCTAGTATGGGCCCAAAGTTTATATCTCCTGGGACAAATGTTAAATGATGGGCTAATTGCCATTGGTGATATTGACCCTTTGGGTAGACATTTAACTAGCGGCAAAAATCGAGAATCTCTCGTACAAATTGCCTTAATTGCAGAAGATGAAGACTTACAAACAAAACTCGAAATTTATGGAATTGAAACCCAAACCCCCAAACAATTAGAACCCATTCAAGTAAGAAATGCTGGGGATATTTCAACTATTTATACCCAAATTGGGCGCAACGATAAACTAGGATTAACAGGGCGGCCAGTGCGGCGCTTACGTAGTTTAACGACATCACGCATTTTTCGGATTCATGGTCAGACAATTGTATTTTTACCATCTTTCTTAGATGCCCAACAGTTTTATTTAACTCTTGATTACCATTTTTTGCTAGATCAAATTAGGAGTGAACTCGCTTACATTCAAAAATACTGGAGTGATTTAGGTCGTCCTACCCTGACTTTGATGTTAACCCATACCATGTTAGAAATTGGTTCGGATGCCTTATTAGAATTAATGCAAGAACTGAAAAATGGTGTATGTAATGGTGTCAGGGTAAAACTAGGGCGATTAAATCAGTTAATGTTAACAGCAGCAATTCAAAGAATTGATTTTCTGCGAGATGATGAATTTTCCCTACCAGCCGTCAAAAATGCGGGGTTACATTGCTATTATTTGGCATATCATCCCGGGAAAAATTGGCAACTAGGACATACCCAGGAATTCCAAATGGAATGTGAAACTAACTTGGGATTCTTGTTGTCGGCTTTACGTGCTTCGGAAAATATTTACGAACAAATTGAGTTATTGCAGACTTTAACTCGCTTGCAAGGGCTAGATTTTGATACTGGGTTTGGTGGGCCTAAGGCTGTGGTCACAGTAGACAATTTACTGGATGAAGTATATACCAAAGCTGGCGACTTAGGATTGTGGGCGATTGTCCGCCGGGTTGCGGGTTTGCGACAAATGGTTGATATTGGTTTGTCCGATGCTGTCACCAGTATTTTAGTACGAGGTAAGCAAATTTCTGTAGGTAGAGCTTACAGCGAAGATTCACTCATCACTGTACCCAAGTCTCACCATGAAATAGCCGAGAAGATTAAAAACTTTTGTCGTGAAGATATCCGCGATCGCGTTTTGACGCAAGAGATAATTATCTATCTGGGTGTGCTAATTAGAACCGAACCCGAACTATTTCGCGGATTGCTGACATTGAAAGTAGGCTACCTCATCCTGTTAATTACCAGCAACCTAGCTAGAGAATTAAAAGTCACTCAAGATGAAGCCTATGAATACCTAATGCAGTTATCACCGTTTGAAGTCAAGACACGATTGCAAAATGTCTTAGCTGAATATGCGGGGATGAGTAAGCTGTTACGTCAGCAAGAATCACTCCACGTCAAACAAAAAGAAAGTGATATCGATTGGGTATTACCATTCACCAATGATCCGGATATTGAAGTCCCAGCAGGCGGATGGCGGCGATTCCGTCAAGCTGAAGGCGCAACCGGACGTGTACCCAAAGACTTTTTCCAGCAAGTTTGGCTATTAATGAAACATTGCAAAGGTATCGTAATTGGCGATAAACTAGAACGCCGCAATCGCTTGGATAGTGAAATAATGCTGTCAGAGATGACAGCAGGCGAAAAAAACTTTGCTTTATTAGTCGAGCATCTGCTGAATAAAATTGAGGCTCCAGAATACCGCCAAGTAAATATTGAAGCATTAGTTGAGCTAGGAGCGATCGCAGCCAATAACCCTAACCTGCAAATAGAAGAATATATGGTCTTGGATGTATTAATTGGTCATGCCGTCAGATTAGCATGGTTAGATGCCCATCCCGAAAGAGGCGATCGCTATGATGAGGATAAGGCTAATGCTTGGCGATCGTTTTACAATACCTCTCCTAGAGATTGCGCTAACTATATTTTGAAAGCCTTCCGCTTCTTGACGGAGTTTGTCAAAGAGATATAAACCCCCAGGGAAATACAACTTCTACATCACAAAAAATATCCCCCTACTGAGAAAGCAGGGGGTGCGTCAAATTTTATATTTTTTAAAAAACTACTTGACAGATACAGCATCAACATCGACAGTATTTCCGGTGGCGCTAGAATCCTCGGGTGTAGTACTTGTATTGGTTTCTACATAACCCTTACGAGCTTTCCAGCCTTCTATCACGAGTCCAGATACCTCAGTCACTAGCAGGGTCAGCAGTAAAACATCATCAATTTCTCCCACAATAGGAATAAAATCTGGGGCGATATCAATGGGGCTGACAATATAAACTAGTGTTCCTAAAATTACCCACCAACGGTATTTGGGATTGCGAAGCGAATTCCGATACCAAGAGTAAACTGATTCAAGTGAAAATTTCATGTTTTGAACCTCCAGTTACCTTTAATTTTGGCAAATTGTGCTTAAAATTCCCGGTGGGAATAACCGTCCAATTTTGTCTGGGTGATGCTACTAAGGGACTTCCAGCTAAAAAAATATACAATCACTCCCTTGAGCATGGGAAGCTGAGGAGCAGGGGAGGAAGAATTCTACAATGATTTGCTCTGACTCATTGCATAATTTATTTTCTGGAAGTCCTAAAACAATTCAAAATACCAAATACCTGTGAAAAGGCTTAGGTCTACAAAATTCAAAATTGTTAACTCTAGAGATGATCGGCATTCTAGCTGCTGAGGTTATGTACAGTGAAAATGCAACATAAATATTGTGATTATGTAATCCGGCATAAGAGTATGGTAGTGGTGCATTAATCTCTAGAATTAAATTGCTTTGGCATAGTTGCTCTAGATATGCAGAGAGGAGACTTAAACCGTGGATATTTTAGATTTGTTTCAAAAAGGCGGCCCAGCGATGTGGCCCTTGCTGGCGCTGTCAATTTTAGCTTTGAGTGTAATTTTTGAGCGTTTGTGGTTCTGGCTGCGAATTCTCACTCAAGAAAAAGAAATAGTTGACCGCGTTTTAGATGCTGCTGCTGAGAATTGGGAAGTAGCAGCAGATATTGCTAGACAAGCTACAAATCAACCTATCGGTCGGTTTCTCTATGCTCCGTTGAGGCTCACGAAAAACGATGCAGAAACCTTTCGCTTGGCTTTGGAAGCAACCGCAGAAGACGAGTTAGCTGGAATGCGGCGAGGCGAAAAGCTTTTAGAAGCTGTTATTGCACTTGCGCCACTTTTGGGATTGTTGGGTACAGTTTTAGGTTTGATTCAATCTCTACGTTCAATTCGGATTGGTGATTTAGGAACCGAATCTGCTGCTGGGGTAACCACTGGTATTGGTGAATCCCTAATTAGTACAGCAAGTGGATTAATAGTTGCTATTGTGAGTTTGGTTTTCTACCGCCTATTTCAAAGTTTTGTAGTTAACCAAGTCAAGGTTTTTCGCAAAGCCGGTAATGATATGGAATTGCTTTACCGTCAGTCACCACCAGACTTGAGTAATACTGCAGCAATAATTTTGCGAGAATCTGCACGGGAAAATTTCACGCCACCCCGTAAACGTGGTAGAAACAAGTTTTCTAATTCTCCGGAAGTTACAGAACCAACTGATTCATTAGATTCTGAGAATAATCAAAGTAATTCGTAGTTGATAATTCGTAATTCGTAGTTACCATCTTAGTAGGTTTTCCTTTAATTACGAATTACGAATTTGTAATTCGACCCATCAAAATAGTTACAGAGAAACAATGAAAATAAATTTACATACTCCAGTTGAAGAAGTTCAAATTCAACTTATTCCCTTGATAGATGTCGTTTTTTGTATTCTGACATTTTTTTTGTTGGCGGCTTTGCAATTCACGCGCCAAGAAGCAATTAATGCCATTAATCTAGATTTACCTAAAGCTAACACTGGTACATCACCGACTGCGGCGTTACAGGGCAATAGCAATATCTTACCTGTAACTGTTGACGCTGTTGGTCAAACATATGTGGAAAAACAAATGGTCAGACGAGACCAATTAGCAGCAATTTTAAAGAATTATGTTCAACAAAACCCTAATGGCGTTTTAGTACTGAATGCATCACGGACAGCAACATACAACGATGTCATCGAAACCTTAGACTTACTTCGCCAAGTAGGAGGCGATCGCGTCTCTTTGGGAATTATACCAAACCAATCTCAAACACCTACTAATTCTACTCTTCCTGGCATTCCAGCTTTTCCCACTAACCCTGGTGCTAATCCTGTACCAAATACTGCACCAGTCCCAGACATCAATCCTCAAGGTAATGTTAATCCTAACTTACCCACAGCACCTACTTCGCCTCAAACTGGTCAAAATCTTCAGATTGCGCCCAATGCCACAACACCCAACAGAAATGTAGCACCAGGAACAAGCACTTCTACTCCTGCAAGATGATCTGCAAATGGTGCGTTAATTAAGTAACGCACCTTACTGATTATTTAGATAATTTATTTTTTGTATTACTTAAACTGTCACGTATTTAATTTTATACTAATATTTTTACTATTTTTATAACTAAGCAATTACTAGCCTTTTAAATTACAAATTCACTAATGAAACTCTAGGATTAATAACGGTTAACTGTCAACCGTCAACCGTCAACATCCAAAATTTAATGATGCAACTTGCATGATATACAGCTTAAAACTAAAAATATTCCAAATAAACTTTTCCGAAATAAAAAAACTCTGCTAATTTAGAAATAGTAAGCTGATTTTCAAAAATTGTTTCCCATTAGACTGAGTATTTATTCGTCTGTTTGTAGTCTTGGTGGGGGTAAATAAGTTCGTAATCAGTTCTTGAACCTTGAAATTTTTAGCACAAGGCTAACTCATTACGAACTCATCGAGATGAATGACACAGCCTATTAAGTTAAAACAGGTTTATCTTGCATATTTACTCATTAAGATAGCTCTTTCTTGAATAGAAAGTGGCTAGTTCATGACGCTGGCTTTCCAAGTTGATTAGACTAGCATTACCAAGCCAAGATAGACCTAAATTAATGCAAGAATGTGCAACTTAAATGGGTAATAGCTTAGTATTTTTAGCTCGAGACTCAGCACTTTTTCATTTCAATTCCTATCGCCATTAGCATTTTCAGGGTTGTGGAAATGAGTGAAATTTGGAAAATTGTAGTTGTTTGGATAGTAACATCTATCAGTTTGTTGATTATTAGTAAGCTACCTTTGGGAGTAGAAATTGATACTCCCGATAAAGCATTACTTTCAGCAGCAGTTCTCGGCATTGTAACAGCATTAGTAAGACCAATTCTCGGACTCGCTTTTGTATTACCCAGTCTGCTGACATTAGATATGTTATCCGGCTTGTTTACATTTATGGTCGCCGTTGTTTGTTTTAGTATTGCTGCTTGGTTAGTGGAAGGTTTTCGCTTACGCTTCGGTATTTGGAGTGCCATATTAGGAGCGTTTGCACTCACTATCATCAACAATTTAATTTACCGATTATTGGGTGTATAGCGATTAATCTGAAGTGAAAAATACTCGCTGAACAAAAGTCCCTAGTTCGCAGTCGATAGCATTCGAGTTATTTACTATTAACCAATAGTTACTTGATGGTACAAGCCCCTAGATTTATCTGTGGAATCAATCGAAAATCCAAAATCGTTTGACTCGAATCTAAAACATACAAACCCCGTAACCTGATGGTCGGGGTCAATCCAAAATCGAAAATAGTTTTACTATATACTATTCGTTGGTACTAGGAGGAGCAACAGTAGTAGTTGATTGTTGCTTGCGCTGTTCGCGTTTTTTGCGATCGGCTAAGAGCATATCCGCCATTACTACTAGCGCTTGTGCTATTTTATCGAGATTAGATCGGTAAAGATCCAAATCCTTAGTGAATTTATCATCAGACAGATGCAAGCCACTAGCAATCTTTTTCAGAGCTTCGTTGCGCTGCTTTTCGTCTTTGACTAATTCAGGATCGGAAATTTCCAATAACGAAAATAAACCAATTGCAAATAAGCGGTTGTATTTAAATTTAGGATTATTGGCGATCGCTTGCAATTGCGCTTGCAAGTCAGCATCTCTATCTAAAGTAGTACTTTGACTCAGCCACGCAATTAAATCATTTACTGGCAAGCTTTCAGCTATACCTTGCAATCTTTCAGCATCTTGCCTGTAGCGTTGCTCGTCTTGCTCTACAGCCTGACATAAGGCACTAAAAATCGATTCCTTATCCCGTTCTGGTTGGTAGCCTTGCATAAACCGGTCAAAGGTTGTGACAACGCCCAAGCCATAAATCGGATTGTAGCTAAAATCGACATTTACTGACAGCAGATGCATTTCCACCATCAACTCTTCCACTACCCGACGATAAATCGTGTTGATTGGACGGGTGTGAACAGAGTAGAATGTTCGCTTTGTATCAGAGACAGTACGGACGTTATTCACAAAGAAAATGTTAAGGGCGACGTGTTTTTATTCTCTCGCTTAAAGTCCACTTTGCCAAGTTCGGGTTTCCACTAGCGAGTCAGTGGTTTACAATATTTTTACATTATTAACTATAGTTTACATTTTCATCCTCATCTTAGCTCTGGCATCAAGCCATCGAGTATTGCGGTGCAAAATTTTTCCAACTGAGTAAGACAAAGAAATAACAAGTAAAAATGAGCATTAGTATTGATACAGAGATTTATATCTTAATATCAGCTTAAAACTACTATATTTGACTTTTTATAACTAAATTTATGAGCTTTTCTCCCGAGTTAATCGCTTTAGGTGAGTACCTAGCTGGCGAATTTGATAATAAAGAACAAGCCATTGCCGATCCTGTTTGGTATGTCCACCTCCGAATGTGGCAAAGACCAGTCAATTTATTTACAGAAGACAGTATTACTTTGTTTGCGGAACAAGCTAGTATTGTGAATCTTGATAATCCTTATCGGCAAAGGATTCTACGCTTACAACCAGGACATAGCTCTGATGCACCTGTAAAAGTACAATATTATATGTTTAAAGACCCTAGCCTTTTCATCGGTGCAGGTCGCAATCCAGCTTTACTCAACACATTAACAGCCAGCCAATTAGATTTATTACCAGGCTGCGTCCTCTCAGTTACTCAGCAAATAATAGCCCCTAACTGTTATAAGTTTGCTGCAACCCCACTGCCCAATACTAATTGCAGCTTTACCTATCTAGGTAACACCCTCCATGTTTCTTTAGGTTTTGAAGCCTCTGCAACAGAATTTTACAGTTACGATAAAGGAATTGACCCAGCAACTGGAAAAGCTACTTGGGGCGCAGTCTTAGGCCCTTATCGCTACACTAAGCGAGAGCAGTACTGAGTGGTGACTACTAAAGGAATAAGTAACATCAAAGGTAAGATAATTTACCTTTGTTACTTTCGGTTGGGGAAATTTCTCCAACTCAGTACTTATGACTCATAACTCAGCACTGTTTTAACTAGCGATGCTCCGAGGTACACCTTCTAAAGCTTCTTCTTCTGTTTCAAAGATTTCAAAGACAGTATCCATCATCGTTACTTCAAAGACGAGTTTGGCTTCTGTGTGTACGTTACAGATGCGGAAACTGCCTTTAAGTTTATCAGCATCACGCATACCAGCGACTAAAGAAGTTAGTCCAGAACTATCAATAAAGTTGACCTGACTAAGATTCACAACTACATGGCGACTGAGTTTGGAAATACATTCCTGTAACTTCAGGCGAAATTGCCAGGCGGTGGTGATATCCAAGCGCCCTGTCGGTGCCAAGACAATAACGGTGTTACCATCCTGGGTTATATAGGTTTTCTGCTCTATCTGAATCACTTAGCCTCCCTGTGGCAGTCCTTTGAGAGTTAACTACGTATTTAAAGCTGTTATTGGCGAGTCAAAAGACTTACTTGTTTGGGACGTTTGTTCCATTACTGGGATGATGCCAGCAAAATTAGTAAATTAATTGACTCACCATTAACAGAAAAATTTAATCCTGTACTTGAGATTAACAAGCAACAGCTAAAAATGTCACCTATTTTTACTAGGTGGTTATCTTTAGTAGTTTAACTCACTAAAATGGTGCTGAGTGTCCAGATACACGTCTTGAATTTCCAAAGGCGGAAAATAGCAGAATCACAGATGCAAAGCCCTAAATACGGACTTTCTTCGTTGATTCTTGCAGATTGATACCTGAGATTTACAGAGAAAACTAGAACTCCACAACCCTTAATCCGCAGTATGATTGGGTGTCCAATTTATCCAATCTTGAGGCTTGAGGAAAGTTTCGTACAATTCGGCTTCTGGGGTATTAGCTTCTGGTTGATACCCGTACTCCCAACGTACTAACGGTGGTAGCGACATAAGAATCGATTCTGTACGTCCGTTGGTTTGGAGTCCGAAAATTGTACCTCGGTCGTAAACCAAGTTGAATTCTACATATCTTCCTCGGCGATAGAGTTGGAAATTCCGTTCGCGATCGCCATATTCAGTGCTATGACGGCGTTCTACAATTGGTAAATAAGCTGGTAAGAAAGCTGCACCACAGCTTTGTACTAAAGCAAACAATTCTTCCCAAGTTCTTTGTGGTAAAGTTCCTACCTGGTTGCTATAAATAGCTGCTTCCCCATTGGGGTTAGGGCCGCGATATAAAGCACCTTGACCATCTTGATAATCCAAGAATAGACCGCCTACACCTCTTGTCTCATTGCGATGCTTGAGGTAGAAATATTCATCACACCAGCGCTTGAAGACAGGGTAATACTCTGGATGATGTTGATCGCAAGCCTGCTTCAGTGTTTTATGGAAATGCTGCGCGTCTTCAGCAAAAGGGTAGTAAGGTGTTAAATCCGCACCACCACCAAACCACCAGACTGGGCCTGCCTCAAAATAGCGATAATTTAAATGGACAGTTGGTGCATAGGGGTTACGCGGGTGTAAAACCAAAGAAGTTCCTGTGGCATAAAAACCATGTCCAGCCGCTTCCGGACGTTGGGTCAAAATGGAAGGTGGTAAATGGGAACCCCAAACTTCAGAAAAATTTACACCAGCCTGTTCAAATATTGCACCATCACGCAGAACACGCGATCGCCCTCCACCACCTTCTGGCCGTTCCCAACTATCTTCGTGAAAATTAGCTACACCATCTAAATTAGCCAAAGCTTTACTAATTTCGTCTTGTAGCTGTTTCATAAACTGACTAACTCTAAGTTTCGCGTCAGTTGGTGGGAGAAACTTAGATGAGTCTACGGCCAAAGTAGGGGTTTGCGAGTTGATCAACATAGATTCCCGAACCTAAATTACAATTTCCAAACAATCAGAAACTTTTAAATTAAAATTTCTGACCAAACACTTGGTTAAAATTTGCTTTTTTCTTACTTGTCAAGCATTTATACGATTGATTAGCAAGACTAGAGTTTATTGTCCCTCAAATGCGTATAGGCTTGTATATTGACGAAGGTTTTTTTTTGAATTTTTTTGATGACAACATCTGGTATTTACACAAGACTCTGGCAAATTAGTTGCAAACACTCTCAACCTTGAGACATCAATAGTTTTGGCTGGAATGGTCACAACTAGAACACCTAATCCCGAATTGTGTTCCACAACAAGGCGGTGTAATCTCTCTATCATCGTACTAGCGTCTGCGACCTATGGGGCTTGCTATGTTTAGGGCCATTTTGAGAAAGTTTGAATGAAAAGTCTGAGTTAAAAGTGCTGAGGAGCCAGTGCGTTGCGGAGGACAGTTGCGTGGGCGGGTTTCCCGACTTGAGCAAACTGTCCGTTGGGGTTCCCTCCTTTGTAGCAACTGGCGTTGCTGAGTGCTGAGTTAAAAGACAGTAACACTATGCCGTATCAGCTAGAGCAGGGAATATGACAGTTTTGAGTATCCAGTCATTACTCGAAAATCCCACTCAGCAATGATTTGAAGTCGAGGGCTAACCAAAATTGCCCACCATGCCAGAGTTCCCAGAAAGTCTGTAGCTAGGAGGATTAGGCAAATGCGAAGTTGTTTATCCAAATTCATCAATCAGAAACGTCGCCGATTTTGCGCTTCGCTGGTGCGGACATATCGAGAGATCAGTTCTGCATCTGTAGATGAACTTTGGCAACAGGTGGTAAACTTCACAGACGTTTCTTGGCACCCTTTACTCAAAAGTACAAATGTACCTTATGGATTAGTACCCAAACCAGGCTTAATTTTCCAGGCAGTAACTCGGTTTTCGCCCATTCCAATTCGGATTTTTGTAGAACGTGTCAATCCCAGAGAAATGTTGAGTATCAGAGTTTTGGCCCTGCCTGGGATTGAGGAACGTATAACTTACCGAGTAGAGTCAACGGTGTGTGGTACTTGTTTATCTTATTCTGTGACACTACGTGGTTGGTTGTCACCTCTAATTTGGTCTTTGTCTCGTCCCTATGTTGATCGCGTGGCTCGTTCTTTAGTGGAAGCAGTAGAGAAAGCTGCATTACAGGCAGTTTCTAGCCAGAAAAAGTCCATTAATGACAGTTGTTTTGATTTTTAGAAATTGAGGATTTGGTAATGGGTAATGGGGGATGAGGGGGATCAGAAATCACAAACACCTATTGAGTAATCCATCAACAAAGAGAATATTTACCATCAATAAACTATGTATTTTTTTTAAGATTTATTACAACGATCGCAGCACAATTAAGGTATCCAGTTACTAGTTAAGATACTTGCCACAAATGGATTTCTTCTTTTTGAAATTTAAATTTTGAATTTTTATGTACGATGTTCTCGATGCTCGCTCGGTGTTAGATGTGTTGCGACCAGTTCAAGACCCAGAACTGCAAAAAAGTCTGGTAGAACTGAATATGATTCGCAACGTCAAAATTGATGGTGGCAAGGTTAGTTTCACTTTAGTGTTAACCACACCCGCCTGTCCTTTACGGGAGTTTATTGTTGAAGACTGCCAAAAGGCTGTGAAAAAACTCCCTGGTGTTACAGATGTTACTGTCGAAGTCACAGCAGAAACACCCCAGCAAAAAAACCTACCTGATCGCACTGGTATAACTGGGGTAAAAAATATTATTGCGATTTCTAGTGGCAAAGGTGGCGTGGGTAAAAGTACCGTTGCTGTGAATGTTGCAGTCGCTTTAGCACAAACAGGGGCAAAAGTTGGCTTACTTGATGCTGATATTTATGGCCCCAACGATCCCACCATGTTGGGACTAGCTGATGCCCAAATTACTGTACGTCCTAGCGAGAAAGGCGAAATCCTCGAACCAGCATTTAATCACGGCGTTAAATTAGTCTCTATGGGCTTTTTAATTGACCGAGATCAGCCAGTAATTTGGCGGGGGCCAATGTTAAATGGAGTCATCCGTCAGTTTCTCTATCAAGTAGAATGGGGCGAATTAGATTATCTACTTGTAGATATGCCACCCGGAACTGGGGATGCTCAGTTAACTTTAGCCCAAGCAGTACCGATGGCAGGGGCAGTAATTGTTACTACACCCCAAAATGTTGCCCTCTTAGACTCACGTAAAGGATTGCGGATGTTCCAGCAGATGAACGTCCCAGTACTAGGAATCGTGGAAAATATGAGCTATTTTATTCCTCCAGATATGCCAGATAAACAGTACGATATCTTTGGTTCTGGCGGTGGCGAAAAAACCGCAGCCGAACTGGGAGTCCCATTGTTAGGATGTGTACCCCTGGAGATATCTACAAGAATTGGTGGTGATAGCGGCGTACCGATTGTTGTAGCCGAGCCAAATTCTGCTTCTGCAAAAGCACTAAGTGCGATCGCCTTATCCATCGCTGGTAAAGTATCAGTTGCAGCATTGACATAAGAATTACAATTTTGTCTGGTTCCTGGGCTACAGCCTAGGAATACAGATTTTAGTAGGCAAAGTCAAAGCCGAAGTAGCAAGTATGAAGTATAAAATTAATACATATCTAGCTGATAATTCCTAGCTTCTACTTAACGCTTCATACTTCTTTAGTCACTAAATTAAAATTTAACAGTTAAAGTCTAAACTCACACAATGTTGTTAAAAAGTTCGCTCCCCAAAATTCGTTGGAAGTATTGGGTTAAACCTTGGCAGCAAGTAGACTGGTTACTATTTTGTTTGCCTGTCGCCGTCAGTATATTTGGCGGGCTGATGATTCTCAGTACGGAACTCAAACAACCAGTCACGGACTGGTGGTGGCATTGGCTAGTAGCTACTATTGGTGCATTTATTGCATTGTTTATCGCTCGTACCCGTTACGAAAATCTGCTTCAGTGGCATTGGGTAACATATGGACTGACCAACTTTAGCCTCATTGCTGTCATGATAGCTGGTACTAGCGCTAAAGGGGCGCAAAGGTGGATTAATATTGCAGGTTTTAACGTCCAACCCTCAGAGTTTGCCAAAATTGGGATAATTATTACTCTGGCGGCTTTGCTACATAAACGCACAGCTTCTAGTCTCGATAGTGTTTTCCGCGTTTTGCTAATTAGTGCTGTTCCTTGGGGATTAGTATTTTTACAACCTGATTTGGCAACATCAATGGTATTTGGTGCGATCGTCTTAGGGATGTTGTATTGGGCAAATGCTAACCCAGGCTGGTTAATCCTGATGATTTCGCCAGTAGTCGCGGCTATTTTATTTAGTATTTCTTGGCCCTTATCAGAACCAATAGTTCTTTTTGAACAACTTAAAGACCTAACCTTCAGTCCCTTAGGCTTATGTTGGGCAGGGGCAATGGGTATTGTGGGCTGGCAGACTCTCCCTTGGCGCAAATTTAATTTGGGCGCTATAGGTGCATGGGTGCTGAATATGCTGGGCGGTGAATTAGGGGTTTTTGCCTGGAACCATGTCCTCAAAGAATATCAAAAAGACAGACTGAGCGTATTTATCAACCCCGAACATGATCCTTTAGGAGCTGGATATCACCTGATTCAATCTCGCATTGCCATTGGTGCTGGTGAAATTTGGGGATGGGGACTGTTTAAGGGGCCGATGACTCAACTCAACTTCGTACCCGAACAGCATACAGACTTCATTTTCTCTGCCGTAGGTGAAGAATTTGGTTTTATTGGCTGCTTAGTAGTACTCTTCGTCTTCTGTTTCATCTGCCTACGCCTGTTACACGTAGCGCAAACAGCCAAAGATAACTTTGGTTCTTTGTTGGCGATTGGTGTTTTGTCAATGATTGTATTTCAGTTGATTGTGAACGTTGGCATGACAGTGGGTTTAGCACCTGTAGCTGGTATTCCCCTACCGTGGATGAGTTACGGACGTTCTGCTATGCTGACAAACTTCATCTCTTTAGGAATCGTAGAATCCGTAGCAAACTTCCGCCAACGCCAGAAATATTATTTATGAGTCAAACAATTTTGGATTTTGGATTTTGCGTTCGCGTAGCGTGTCGTTGGCGCAGCCTCTCGTAGAGAAGACAAAAGTTGCGGGGGGTTCCCCCCGTTGAGCAAACTTTTCAAGACGGATTTGAGATTGACGCTCTGCCATAAGCGGATACAGCTTGGGGATTTGAGATTGACGATTTGAGATTTGTTTTCCCGCGCCACTACTCGACAAGAAGCGGGGCTTGTACCAGAAACAATCCACGCATCCTAAATTTCAAATCTAAAATTGGCATGGTCAAGCCATAAGGATGGAGATGAAGCAGGAAAGAAATTTCCATTACTTAATTATCCAATGCCCAATGCCCCATGCCTCATGACGGCAGTTGCTACAACGGAGGGAACCTCCGCAACGCACTGCCTCCCCCATGCCCCAATGACAAATCCCAAATGACAAATGACCAATGACAAGTATTAAGCTATATAACAGGAAATAAGCGAGGATAAAGATCATGATCCTGCCTGGAGCAACTGTTCGCGTTAAGAACCCCGCAGATACCTATTATCGCTATGAAGGGTTGGTACAAAGGGTAAGTGATGGCAAGGTAGCTGTGCTGTTTGAAGGCGGTAACTGGGATAAATTAGTTACCTTCCGCTTGCCGGAATTAGAAGTTGTAGAGACTATAGGTAAGAAAAAAGGGAAATAACACAAAGCATCAAGTATGAAGTATGAAAGATAAAAATTCATACTTCATCTTTTATCTTTCATCCTGAGATTATGCGCCTTCCTTTACCACAGTTTGCCACAGGCGATCGCCATCCTCATCACATTGCTGAGGTTATTGAAACTACCACTACTGAATTTTTGGCACAGTGTTTGGAACCGGAAGACTTAAGTTTTCCCCCTATGCCACCTTTTGGTAGTTGGGTTTGTTCCACAGATGAAGAATCGGGCAACCAAATTTATGCAGTGGTGTATCATGCTACCACTATGCCCATAGATTCCGTACATCGTGCAGTAGCTTTAGGGCTTTCATTGCAAGATTTGCGAGAAGAACAACCCCAAATATTTGCCATGCTGAAAACCGAATTTCGGGCTGCGATCGTGGGTTTTGAACAGCCTTCTCAGACTGAAGGTTATAATCAGCGAGTATACCAGTATTTACCACCTCGACCTCCGCAAATTCATCAGGCAGTTTATCGCTGTGATGCGGAAAAAATTATTCATTTCACTGAAGAACTAGATTTTTTACAGACAATACTTTCTATCAAAGGTGCGCCTATCGAGTCTTTGGCAGCAGCGGCTATTCGAGAGGTTTACCAGTTACGCAAGGCTGACCGTAAATGGTTAATCAAAGCTGGAAGAACCCTCAGCACTCTGTTAAAAGATGACTACGATCGCTTGCGGTTCATTTTAAGCCAGGTTCACCCATAGGTAGCCATTATCAATTACCTATACCAGGATGATTTTGGCTAATCTCCCAAAGTTGGAGAGACACGATTAATCGCGTCTGTACTTTGCTAGTACCCAGTACCCAATACCTAATCCCCAATCCCCATTACCCCTTATCCCCAGAGGGGACCCCGAGTTCCCCAATCCCCAATCATTAAAGTTAAGGTTGTTTTTAATTTCTACTCCTGGTAGCTTTTGCAGTTATATAGATCGGTCGATTGCTTTTAAGGTAATCGCAGCTTCACCATAGCCCTTTCCAGTTCTACCTATGGAACTCATTTCACAAGTTCTAGCATTAGAACCAACCTCCCAAGTTCTTGGCAAGGAACCAATTGTTCCCTTCGCTATTTTGCTGGTAGTTATTTTAGTGGTGCCAATTTTATTTGAGCGCCTGAGATTACCAGGTTTAGTAGGTTTGGTTTTCTCTGGGGTAGTACTTGGCCCTTCTGGTTGGAATTTATTCCAGACAGAATCACAGACAATTAACCTGCTAGCAGATATTGGCTTAGTTTACCTAATATTTGTAGCTGGACTAGAAGTTGACATAGAACATTTCCAGCCAAGAAAAAATCGTTCTTTCGGTTTTGCTAGCTTCAGCTTCAGCTTCCCCTTAATCATGGGCACCCTTACCGGGCGAATTTTTGGCTTTGATTGGGTGATATCAATATTAATTGGCTCTTTATTTGCCTCCCATACGCTTTTGGCATATCCCATTCTGAGCCGGCTGGGAGTGGTGAAAAATGAAGCTGTTACAGTTACCATTGGAGCCAAAATTTTTACTGATATTGGCGCTTTGCTCATATTAGCTCTCTGTATTGCTTCTGCTTCACCTCTAGGAGTATTTAATTTAGCAAAGCTACTTACTTTGTTGGGTTGGTTAATTATTTACTCTGTTGTCGTGTTAGTCGGCTTCGATTGGGTGGGTAAAGAATTTTTTCGGCGTTCTGGTGGTGAAGAGGGAAACCAATTTTTATTTGTGCTGCTGACTGTGTTTGTCGCTGCTGTTGGCGCTCAATTGATTGGAGTCGAAAAAATTATTGGAGCCTTCTTAGCAGGTTTGGCGGTGAATGAAGTTTTAGGGGAAGGCCCAGTCAAAGAAAAAGTAGTATTTGTTGGTAGTGTCCTATTCATTCCCATTTTCTTCGTTCACCTGGGGTTACTAATTGATCTGCCCAACTTTATTCACAGCACTACCAATCTGCAATTAACAGTATTGTTGGTGTTCAGTGTGATTGTTAGCAAATTTATTGCGGCTTTATTGGCGAAATTGCTATACCACTATAATTGGCAAGAAATTCTCACCATGTGGTCGCTGTCAATTCCCCAGGTAGGTACAACATTAGCAGCAACCCTAGTTGGGTATCGGGCTGAATTATTGCCAGTGGAAGTATTCAATAGTGTTGTGGCGGTGATGCTAGTTACATCAACCTTGGGGCCCTTAATTACTAGTCGGGTAGCGGTGGGTTTAGCTTCTGCAACAGTTACAGAACCAGCAATAACAAACCAACCAGAGCAGCAAACCTCAGATCCTGGGACTGCTTTTACTATAGTTGTACCGGTATACAATCCCCAAACGCAGCAGTATTTAATAGAATTAGCAACATTATTGGCCCGCCAAGCCAATGGCAGAATTATACCCTTAGCGATCGCCACTGCTGCGGCTAACATGGATGCACCACAGTTAGAAGTATCTTTACACAGGAGCGAGCGTTTGCTCGCCAAAGCCACAGCACAAAGCCAAGCTTTAGGTGTAACTGCAGAGCCATTACTGCGAATCGATGATGCTTTTGCTCAGGGAATTAGCAGAGCCTCTCGCGAACAAAAGGCTAGTTTGATCGTCATGGGTTGGGGTAAACGTACTGGGTTAAGAGCGCGTTTATTTGGTAACGTAATTGATAACGTTCTTTGGGCATCCCATTGTCCTGTTGCTGTTACTCGTTTAGTAGACTCTCCTAAAAAAATCCAACGGATTTTAGTTCCCGTAGAAAACTTAATGGCACCAACGTTACAGCCTGTACATTTTGCTCAATTGTTGGCAGATGCCAATCAAGCTCAAGTAACTGTACTCAATGTATGCGAACGACGTACCAGTTCCAGCAAAATTGCCGCCAGGCGATCGCATCTTGCTGCAATAGTATCTAAATTGGCTGTGCCCAATCCCCCAGAAATTCAAATTATCGCCCATGAAAATGTAGCTCAAGCCATTTTACAAGCAGCACGCTTGTATGATTTAGTTGTGCTACCTTTTACACGCAATCGCACCAGTCCTGGTGGATTAGCCATTAGTGATGTTACAACTCAATTAGCCAGACAATTAACTTGCTCAATTATTATGCTGGGAGAGCCACAACGTACTCACGCAGTACCGCTTCCAACTGGGATTCCCAGTACTACATCGGTTATGTAAAAATACCAGAGATTGCTTGTAGCACGATTTTATAAATTTTTATGTGTTTACTGAAAAATCTCTTGCCCCATTATCTTTTATCTGAGTTATAACAGTTGGCACATCTAATTCTTACAATACTTAATATTGTTAAAGATTTGATGAATTCTCGAATTTGACGCTCCAATCTTGAGACTATGTTTGTTATTTTGCTAATGTAATTGTATAAAAAAAGAAACTTAATGTAATAAAATTACAAGCGTAAAAATACGGGTAAATTTTAAAACCCTAAGTTAGAAAAGTCATACCCTTTTAGACTTTTTACATAAATTGCGTAATAAAAAATACGTAAAATAACAACTGACAATACTTGTACTGACATTGGTAAATTATGAGAATTTTAGTAACGGGCGGTGCAGGGTTTATTGGTTCCCATCTCATCGACCGACTAATAGGTGATGGGCATGAGATTCTTTGCTTGGATAACTTTTATACAGGCAATAAGGACAATATAATTAAATGGCTGGATAATCCTTATTTTGAACTGATCCGCCATGACATTACTGAACCCATTAGGTTGGAAGTAGATCAGATTTATCATTTGGCTTGTCCTGCTTCGCCGGTACATTACCAGTACAACCCCGTCAAAACTGTGAAAACAAATGTGATGGGAACGCTCAATATGCTGGGTTTGGCTAAACGTGTCAAAGCAAGATTTTTCTTAGCTTCCACCAGTGAAGTTTACGGCGATCCAGAAGTTCATCCCCAAACCGAAGAGTATAGAGGTAGCGTCAATCCTATTGGCATACGTTCCTGCTACGACGAAGGTAAACGCATTGCTGAAACTCTAGCATTCGACTACTACAGACAAAATAAAGTTGATATTCGAGTTGTACGTATTTTTAATACTTATGGCCCGCGGATGTTAGAAAACGATGGGCGGGTAGTGAGCAACTTTATAGTGCAAGCTTTACGGGGCGAACCTTTAACAGTCTATGGCGACGGTTCCCAAACCCGTAGTTTTTGCTATGTCTCTGATCTGGTAGAAGGATTTATCAGATTGATGAATAGCGACTATGTGGGGCCTGTAAATCTGGGAAATCCTGATGAATACACCATCTTAGAATTGGCAGAAGCCGTACAAAACCTGATTAATCCCGAAGCCAAAATTAAGTTTGAACCACTACCCTCAGACGATCCGCGTCGCCGCCGTCCAGATATTACAAAAGCAAAAACCTTGTTAAATTGGGAACCTACCGTTCCATTACAACAAGGGTTAAAACTGACAATAGAAGATTTTCGCAATCGGCTGAACAAGGAGAACAAAGCGTCAGTCTCCTGATTAGCACCGAGTATCGCTCTGAACTTTCGTGCAGGCTGAGTTTATTTGTAGCCCGTACTATTGTGGTAAGGTTTTCCACCCCCCATACAAGTTTGCGCGGAAAACTTCTGAGCTAATGGGAACAACAAAAACAACGAGGAGTTCAAAATAATGCGTGTTTGCGTCATTGGTACTGGTTACGTTGGTTTAGTTACAGGTGCTTGCTTGGCTCACATCGGTCACGATGTCATCTGTGTAGATAATAATGAAGAAAAAGTTAAATTAATGAAGTCTGGGCAGTCCCCAATTTTCGAGCCGGGACTCTCGGAAATTATGCAATCTGCAATTCAAGCCGGAAAAATTGAATTTACTACAGATTTGGCTGCAGGTGTAGCTCACGGAGAAATTCTCTTTATTGCAGTGGGAACACCACCTTTACCAAATGGTGAAAGTGATACACGTTACGTTGAGGCTGTAGCTCGTGGTATCGGCAGTCATCTCAACGGTGGTTATAAAGTAATCGTTAATAAATCTACAGTGCCCATTGGCTCAGGTGACTGGGTACGGATGATTGTTTTGGATGGCATTGCTGAACGTCAAAAAACCCTCGTAACAGCAGGTGGCGTTGCAACTGAAGATAAATTGCCAGAGATTGCATCTCATTTTGATGTAGTCAGCAATCCAGAGTTCTTGCGCGAAGGTTCAGCGGTTTACGATACCTTTAACCCCGATCGCATTGTTCTAGGCGGTAATAGCCAAAGAGCAGTAGGCTTAATGAAAGACCTGTATGCTCCAATTGTAGAGCGGCAGTTTGCTGAGGATAAATCTTTACCACCAGTATCTGTGCTGGTAACAGATCTAAGTTCAGCAGAAATGATTAAATATGCTGCTAATGCCTTTTTAGCAACTAAAATTAGTTTTATTAACGAAGTTGCTAACATCTGCGATCGCGTTGGTGCTGATGTTACCCAAGTAGCAAAAGGTATCGGTTTAGACTCCCGGATTGGTAACAAGTTTTTACAGGCTGGTATCGGTTGGGGTGGTTCCTGTTTCCCCAAAGACGTAGCCGCGCTAATTCATACTGCTGATGACTATGGTTATGAAGCACAATTACTCAAATCAGCCGTTAGCGTCAACGAACGCCAACGGCTGATTGCTTTAGAGAAACTGCAACAAGTCCTCAAAATTCTCAAAGGT
This sequence comes from Tolypothrix sp. PCC 7601, assembly GCF_025677855.1. Taxonomy (NCBI): domain Bacteria; kingdom Bacillati; phylum Cyanobacteriota; class Cyanophyceae; order Nostocales; family Tolypothrichaceae; genus Tolypothrix; species Tolypothrix sp. PCC 7601. Next base: position 2,843,442 of record NZ_CP064879.1, on the reverse strand, counting down.
AAAACAGTAGGTCTACTTGGTCTTACATTTAAGCCAGATACCGACGATTTACGCGACGCGCCAGCACTCAACTTAATTGAGCAGCTGAACAGATTGGGAGCCAAAGTTAAAGCCTACGACCCCATTGTTTCGCAAACAGGTCTACGTCATGGGCTTTCTGGCGTACTAGTCGAAACTGATGCTGAAAGACTAGCCGACGGTTGTGATGCTTTAGTACTTGTAACTGAATGGCAACAATTTAGCAATCTTGACTATGTGAAAATGGCTCAACTGATGAATCACCCTGTGATTATCGATGGACGTAACTTCCTTGACCCAGAAACAATGGTCAGAGCAGGTTTCCAATATGTAGGTGTTGGCAGATAGAAGATTAGAAATCGAAATTAAATCCTACACAAAGACGCAGAGGCTTGTTATTACCTCTGCGTTTTTGTGTACCTATGATGTTATGCAACCCTGTGTTATCGAACCTCGTTCGTGTTAACAATAGCAGGACTTAAGCAAGCAAAATTTGTCCTTGCGACCGAAACGTAGTGTAGGGAAGCAATCTCATAATTTTAGGGGATTACGTCGCTACGCTCGTAATGACGTAATTCCGTTACTTTTGCGTAAGTCCTAAATAGTAGTCTCTAGCCTCTAGCCCTTGGCCTGTTGCGAGGTATTAGGTATACGCTCAATCTCAGCATATCCACTGAAGATTAACTTTTGACCTTCAGTTTCTAAACGATTCAGTCGCATTTTTACCCCATCCAGGTCAAAGCGATCCAAATCGACCATATTATCTAAAATTTCCACCAGTGCTATGCTTAAAGTTTGCGATATTTCCCTTTGCGCTTCTGGTACCAAATCAAGTTCAAATTGAGGATCTTTGAAGGAAACTCGTCGCCGCCGTTCTACAGCCAAGCTGACAGTCATATTTAGGGGTACGAGTTCGCCATTATCTAAATCTGCTTTTGCTAAAATTCGCAGGCGATTCTCTGGTAACAGTTGTACCTGAATCTCTGGGAAAGAAACTGGTTTACCCCCAGATAACGCCGTCAAGCTAGGGACAGTCAGGTTGACTAAACGTTTTTTAACCAGTTCGGCATTAAAAGCTTGATTAATACCTGCTTCTGATAATATTACTTGGGCGATCGCCTGGGTAGGTTGCTTAAGAGTTAATTTACCACTTAAAACTGAGCCAAAGTCTATGGCAACTGCATCCGTTTCAAAAGACATCTCCTCGACTGCGAAATCTCTCCGGATGACTAAGCCACGTCCACTCATCTTGAAACTATCAATGCTGCCTTGCAACAGTTTGCTGGAGGGATAGCAGCGCACAAAGACTTCTACTGACTCGCTTTGGGTAAACAGGTGGCGAATCGTTTGGCTAGCGACTGTGTTGAGCATCCGCTCTCCCCAGTCTGTGCCTTTAGAATCTGTTAAACCAGTAAGTCCGCCGAACATGAGTTTTGGCTCTCTAGAAGTTCTTTGTACTTTTGTAACAAACTGTGAAGAATACAGCAAGCGATCCCCTGATAAATTGTCCTGATGGGCAGGAGTAGAATAACTGATGGTTAGCAGCTAAATGTATTAGATATTACTAAATTCTCTGCGAAAAGGAGATTTTTATGACACTAGATGGAGTACAAGTGTAATTTTAGCAGTCTGATACATCGTAAATGCTATATTAATTAAATTTAACTGATGATGCTGGCAATAAAATAAGTTTTTATTAATACATCAAATTAGTTTTTTTAGACCACTACTATAAGGAATAGTAATACTTATATAGGAATCCGATTTGATTATTGAAAAATCTAAGTATATGTAGGGTGCGTTATCACGAAGTGTAACGCACCGTATTCTCAGCTTTGGTGCGTTGCGCTACGCGACAACACACCCTACGTCTAGTTCAGAAATCAAATATGAATCCTATAGGCGCTGGCTGAGTATCTATAGTGAAATTTGCAGGTTATATTCAACTAAATTTCTTTCTTTAAAAAATATCGTTTATGTCCTGGCGGAAAGTTCTCCAGAATACCAAACTTCTGGTAGCTAAGGTGTTCATAAAAACCAAGAGATTGGAAACTAAATGTATCGAGGTAAGCGTAATTACAACCACGCTGTTTAGCAACTTCCTCTGCTTTCAGTATGAGTTGTTTCCCATATCCTTGACCTCGCAGCGTCTCTGCTACCCACAGGTAAGAGATAAACAGCCACCCCCATTGTGTTTTACCAACTAAACCCCCAAAAATTTCGTTTTCCTTGTCTCGAATCAAGACAGCAAGAGGTTGGTATACATCTTTTTCTATTAGGCGATCGCTATTATATTCAACAAGCTTGTTAATAACAGTACGAATATCCTCTGGTGTCGGATTCTCCTCAACTGTAAATTTTAAGTCCGCCATCTTAATTTCACAAAGCTAAATAACTTTAAATAAAGTATTTGATCAATTCTGTATAGCATTACTATTCTTTACAAAAAGTAGATATTGCTAATACTGATTTACTAGAACCAAATAGCGCTACAATGACACAACCTTGGGTTTTTTTAACCCAATTATTGATTGCTTTTAACGCAGTGTATCCCTTGGGATAATACAATGGAAGCAAAGTTATGTGCTGTTTTAAACTAGCAGAATAAAGACGTTTCGTAGCAAATTTGACAAAATGATACAGTGATACTCTGTATCTAATAAGGCTTGTAGCATCTCAACGCTTGTAATATTTTTTATGACTTCCCCGATTCGCTTTTTGATGTGCGCTCCTGACCACTACGATGTGGACTATGTGATTAATCCCTGGATGGAAGGGAACATTCACAAATCATCGCGCGATCGCGCTGTGGAACAGTGGCAAAAACTCTACCATGTCTTGAAAGAACACGCCGTTGTCGATTTAGTACCACCAGAAAAAGGCTGGCCTGATATGGTATTTACCGCCAACGCTGGTTTAGTCTTGGGGGATAACGTAGTTCTGAGTCGCTTTTTACACAAAGAACGTCAGGGAGAAGAGCCTTACTTCCAAAAATGGTTTGAAGCCAACGGTTACACAGTGCATATATTACCTAAAGATTTGCCCTTTGAAGGCGCAGGGGATGCACTTTTAGACCGAGAAGGACGCTGGTTATGGGCGGGTTACGGCTTCCGTTCAGAATTAGATTCTCACCCATACTTAGCGAAGTGGCTGGATATTGAAGTATTATCCCTACGGCTCATTGATGAGCGTTTTTATCATTTAGATACCTGTTTCTGTCCTTTAGCCAATGGTTATTTACTTTATTATCCTGGTGCGTTTGATTCCTACTCCAACCGCTTAATTGAAATGCGAGTAGCAGCAGAAAAGCGCATCGCCATTGAAGAAGCTGACGCGGTGAATTTCGCTTGTAATGCGGTGAATGTGGACAGCATCGTGATCATGAACAAGGCGAGTGATGCTTTGAAAGCACGCCTGGTGAATGTTGGTTTCCAAATCATTGAAACACCGCTAAAAGAATTTCTTAAAGCTGGTGGTGCGGCGAAATGTCTTACCCTGCGAGTAACAGAACCAGTTAGAGCAGAAATTCATGCGAATGTTTCTGTAGAAAGTCGGATTATTCGCCTAGAAGGTCACTTGCTGGATTCTGGCTTGATTAACCGTGCTTTGGACTTGATTGTTGATACAGGCGGAAGCTTCCAAGTGTTGAATTTCAACTTGGGCGAACAGCGCCAAAGTACCTCAGCTGCTGAAGTAAAAGTTTCAGCACCATCCCATGAGGTGATGGAAGAGATTATTTCTCAGCTGATTGATTTAGGTGCTGTAGACTTACCTCAAGACGAACGAGATGCCAAACTAGAACCTGTGGTGCAAGCAGGTGTCGCACCCGATGACTTCTATGTGAGTACAATTTATCCCACAGAAGTGCGGATTCATGGTGAATGGGTAAAGGTACAAAATCAGCGCATGGATGGCGCGATCGCTATTACTCAATCTGCTAATGGGTATGTTGCCAAGTGTAAAATATTACGTGATTTAGAGGTAGGCGAACAAGTTGTAGTCGATGTCCAAGGTATCCGCACCATCCGCAAAACAGAATCGCGGGAACAGCGCAATGCTCAAGAATTTAGCTTTATGTCCGCCGGTGTTTCCAGCGAACGCCGTGTGGAATTAGTTGTAGAGCAAGTAGCATGGGAATTACGTAAAATTCGGGATGCTGGCGGTAAAGTAGTTGTCACAGCTGGCCCAGTTGTAATTCATACTGGCGGTGGCGAACATCTATCGCGGCTAATTCGGGAAAGCTACGTGCAAGCACTCTTGGGCGGAAATGCGATCGCAGTCCATGACATTGAGCAAAATATCATGGGTACATCCCTCGGCGTTGATATGAAGCGGGGTGTCGCCGTTCGGGGTGGACACCGCCATCACTTGAAAGTTATTAATAGCGTTCGCCGCTATGGAAGCATTGCCAAGGCTGTAGAGGCGGGGGCAATTAAGAGTGGGGTAATGTATGAATGTGTACAAAATCATGTACCGTTCGTACTCGCTGGATCGATTCGGGATGATGGGCCTTTACCTGATACCCAAATGGATTTGATTAAAGCACAGCAAGAATACGCCAAACACCTGGAAGGTGCGGAAATGATTTTAATGCTGTCTAGTATGCTGCACTCTATTGGTGTAGGAAACATGACACCTGCGGGCGTGAAAATGGTCTGTGTGGATATTAATCCAGCTGTGGTCACCAAGTTAAGCGATCGCGGTTCTATAGAATCTGTGGGTGTGGTAACAGATGTAGGATTATTCCTCAGTCTCTTAACTCAGCAGCTTGATAAGTTGACAAGTCCTTATCGGGCAGTGGTAGGTTAAGAGAAAACCTCGCAAAAACTAAGAAAGGGAATGATGAGAGTAGCTTTCAAAAGAGAGTTGCAAATTAATTGGGTCAGTGCGATCGCCTTTGGCGCTGCGCTCCGCGCAATCGCTGATTTTATGCTAGCGGGTATGGTAATCGGCCCGCTAGCTGCTCCCTTTCTTGCTGCCTCTGGGACATTTTTATTACCAGAAATAGCCAATATTATTTATTTCATGGGCGACCATGTTTGCCCGCAACCGGATATGGGGTTAGATTTAGCACCACCTTATATCATGGCTGTATGTATGCGTTGTTACGGCACCGTCACAGGTTTATTCATAACGCGCTTATTGTATGGTGTAACTGGTGGTAAAGGTTTTTACTGGTTAAGTCAGTATGGTTGGAGTGGCGTAGCCTTAGCCAGCGTGTTGATGATGGCTTATCCCTTGGAATTAGCAGCGCAAGTTCTTGAATTGTGGAATTTTAATAATTATATTGTCACGCCTTTTGGCTTAATTACAGGTTTGGCGTGGGGATTATTTACTATGCCAATTTTGCACGGGCGGCTTTTATCTGATGAAAATTGACTCTATTTTTTATCAATTATTTCAAAACTTCCCCGGCATCTTTTTTGAACTTATAGGCGAACTTGCAACAGTTTGCAGTCTACATTTACCTCAGTAGAAATTAAACAGCCCTGGCGATGGATTGTGCAACTTAAAAGCAGAATAGCTTACCATCAATAAATTCTGCGTGAAATCGACGTTGGTGCAGTCCGTCGCAGGAATCGCTACCTTTACCTAAAACTTGAGATTTCAAATCGTAGCCTGATTCTTCAGAAGTGACTAACCCTGCATTACCGTAAGCAGGTACTTGTCCTTTCTCAATGACTTTTAAATGCTTGCCGTTCTGATTCGTACTAACCTTGACATACTCCCCAGCCTGAAGGCATGGGGATTCTAGCTTCAGACAGCGATTGCTGGCGTAGCCAGTCTGACATCACCTAAGCCAACAGTCGATGCCCCGACTGCACAAATATTGCGACTAGCGTTTTCGTCTCTTCCATTAACTGACTGACAGGAAGGACAACGCCACTCTCTAACTGACAAATCAAGACTTTCTAGAATATGTTTACAATTAGAGCATGTCTTGCTACTTGGATACCACTGGTCGATAAAGACAACCAGTTTATTCTTCTTCTTGGCAACCCATTCTAGGATTTGCAGAAACTCACCAAACGCTAAGTCTGATATTTGCCTGCCCCAAAGACGTTGCATTCCTTTGAGATTTAAAGTCTCAAAACAGAGAATATCGAACCTATCTGTTAGCTCATGAGCTAATTTCCAGAACCAATCACGCCGACGGTTGGAAATATCTTCATGCTTGCGTACTAAATTCTTTCTGGCTCGTTCTCTGTTAGATGAGCCTTTTAGCTTTTTGGAATGCCGCGAACTTGCTTTTTTAATGGCGCTTAGGGATTGCTTGAAAAATTGGGGCGATTCAATTTTAGTGCCGTCTGAGCAAGTGAGGAATGTCTTTAACCCAAAATCAAAGCCAGCGATTTTACCCGTCTTAACTTCAACTTCTGAGCTACCCTCATCAACAACCAAAACCATAAATAACTCACCTAACGGGGTGCGTTTAATAGTTAGGGTTTTGACTGTTCCCTCAATTTCTCTGGACTTCCAAAACTGGTAAACTCGACTACCAATTTTTACCCTATTTCCACCCAAAAACTTATAACCTGCCTGCTTAAGGGTGAACGATTTGTATTTCTTGACCTTCTTAAATCCTGGTGGTCTTACTCCTTTGTTATTGTGTTTGAAAAACAATTGGTAAGCTTTCTCAATGCGTTGACAAATATCTTGTGCTGCTTGAGAACCTACTGATTGCCAAAAAGAATTACGCTTTCTTAATTTGGCGATATGAGCCTGAAGTTTTGCACAGTTTAAATGCTTGCCAAACATCCGGTAATACCTTTTATGTAGAGCAATGCAATGGTTATAAATCACTCCAGCAGCGTTGATTGTGCGCTTGAGGTGTCTATTCCTTTTGTGTTCGTACAATTTAAACTTCAGTGTTTTCATGCTAGTATTATACCATAAAACGACGGCAATATGACGGCATGAAGAAATTAACAGTTCGATGCTCTAATGAAGAGTATGAAACGCTTTTGAAATACTGCGAAGAAACAGATCGCACTCAAAATGACGTACTTAGAGAGATGATCCGGAAGTTGAAGAAAAGCCGTGCTAGAAGCACGGGGCTTTAGACCCAATTTTTTGGTAAATAGGATAGTAAAATCAAGCCTAAATAATCACACTTAATCGTTACTTATATCAAAAAATACAATATACAGGCGATCGCCAACTTGGGAGAATGTCTAAGTTCGCACTCATGAACCAAATATTCAACCTTTGATGCGTCTTACACTTACTCATTATTTTGATATTCATGTTTCTAATTGTCATATAACAGCATAATCACTTACGTAATTTCAATGGCATAATCATTAGCTAATTATAGATAAAATCAAGGTTTTATGCGCTTAGTAAAGCTTTTATTCTTACTAGTATTTGCATAAAAATGTCATAAAATATACTTTAGGGCTATTCTGATTTACTTATAGCAGTGCTAGGTTAATGAACGTAGGAGAAAAAACAGTTGCAGACAATAAATAGCCGAATTTTCTTTCTACATGACTAGACTTTTATTTAGCCCCTGGTATCGATATGAAATTTATTCCTGCTGGTCTTCAGAAGCTATCAATTGCTAGCGTTGTTTTTTGTTCAGTTTTGAGTGTTAGCCAAGTTAAGCCTGCTACCGCTAGCAATTTGGTGGTTAATGGTAGCTTTGAACAAACCTTACTGACTGGTGGTACAGACATCAACGACGGTGGCTGGAAAACATACGACGAGATTTTAGGTTGGAAAGCTACTGAAGGTGGCAAAATTGAAATTCAAAGGGGAGCAGCAGGAACAGCTCAAGATGGGAAACAACTGACAGAATTGGATAGCCATTACTATACAAATCAGGACAAAATTGGCATTTTTCAGGATATTGCTACCGAAATTGGTAGTAAATATCGCCTATCATTTTTCTATTCACCGCGCCCTAATACAGAAGCAACGGAAAATAACTTTACTGTTCTGTTTGGTAACGTACTCAACCAGACTATTTCCGGTGGTAAAGGTGGTACGCAAACACAATGGTTGGAGTATACGGCTGATATTGTTGCCAATAGTAATTTGTCTCGCTTGCTATTTAACTATGATGTCAAGAATGATTCTCTCGATACCTACGGTTCTTACATCGATAATGTTCGCTTAGAAAAAATTCCAGAACCAGGGACACTATTAGGTATTGCACTGGTTGGTTTAGCTTTAGCCTACAACAGAAAGTTTGCTGCTTAGTTCTGTTTAAGCACTCTTGCTAGATGAAAATTTAAAACCCTAATTTTTCCAGACTTTTATTAATTGTACGTGAGTTCGATAAATAATACCAAATCTGGCTTCTTTACCCCTTTATCTTCTTACTCGTCTTTTCTTTGCGTTCTTTGTGTCTTTGCGGTTCGATAAAAAAGGGTTATTGAAGCGGATTTGGGAATCAGATATGACCTCTGTAGTAAGCCTCTTTCCTGGTAGGAGAGAGGCTTAAAGATTTTTTTGAATCAAATCAGAACTACGAACCTAAAATAACCCTAAGTCTACTGCGCTTTCTTAAACCACTCCACAATCCCATCCGCTAGCACTTTCGCCATTTTCTTCTGTTGTTCTGGGTTCACTACCTGCTCAAATTCCTCAGGATTACTCATAAAACCTAACTCCAGCAAAACCGATGGTGCAGCAGTGGGACGTGTGAGCGCCAAATTATTCCAAAACACCCCATAGGAAGGTTTGCCAAGATTTTTGACTACATAGTTATGCAAAAATAATGCTAAACTATGCGATTGGGTGTTATACCAAAAAGTGCCAAATCCCTGAGTCTTTTCGGCATCACCATCATCGGGTAGCGAGTTGTGATGAATGGAAAGAGCGATCGCAGGTTCTTCTTTACTAATAATTACCTGCCGTTCTCCTAAAGATACATCGCGATCATCTTCTCTGGTTAGTACTACAGTTGCCCCACGCTTCACCAACTCGTCGCGCAGCAGCTTGGATACTACCAAATTGACATCTTTTTCTAAATAGCCAGTTGGGCCACTGGCACCTGATTCTTTACCCCCATGTCCGGGATCTAGTAAAATCCTGATACCGGATAAGGGTTTGCGTGTTTTGTCTTTAATTATAGGCGGATGACGCAAAGTCAAAATCAAGCTTGTACCTTCATATCTCAGATGATATCCCCACTGTTGAGATTTTTTGAGATTAAAGGTGTATTGTGCCTGTCCGGAAGCCACCTGTCGCCAATCTAGGCGAGAAATGAGGGGATTATCATCCGTGCGAACAATATCTGTTTGGGCGGTTGTATTGTAAAGAGTGAGGGCAAAAGAGCGATCGCTTTGTTGTACACTCACAGGAACGGGAACTTCTAGCGGAAACACAATCTCTGTGGCGCTGGGAAGTTTTCGATAACCTACACTCCGAATAATAGTGTGTGGTGAAATAGCACCTGGTAAAACTTGGGTTTCTTTAGCATTAATCCAAGCACCATAATCTAGACGTAACCATTCACCTTCCTTCCCTGTGACTGCGGCTTGTGTTCCTTTTGGTAGTGGTGTGAGTCTAGAATAGTCAGTACTAGGGCCAGTGCGAGCTACGCCTGAGTCTGCTGTTACTTGAATCACTGGCAATTGTGTGGGTGCAAGAATTTGAATTTTGCCAGTACCTAACTGAGTTATAGTTTTACCATCCAACGCCAGCTGAAACTCAGGTGTTCCCAAATCAGCTGCAGCTACCATTGTTGTGCAACCTTGGTAGTTTCCTACGGTAGACTTAATAGCAGGTTGATTTCGCCCTGTTAAGGCAGCCAAATTACTTGGGAGTTGTGCCTTACTAGGTTGGGGTGCAAGGGCAATAGTTTGATTAGCCAAGTTGACAGTAACACTGGCGTTTGAAGGTGCGGTAGCACTAAAACAAATCAATTCTCCTGGTAGTCTGGCAATGTCGGCTGCTGGAGTAAGAGAATCTTTGGCAAAGGCTAAACCTTGTGGTAGAACAGGCTGAGTACTAAGCCTTGTCACCTTAATCTGAAGTTCTTGATTTTGGTGACGCACAGTAAACAGGTTATCTCCCAATTGTAAGGGGAGACTGGGAGCAAAATGGCCTGCTTTGCTGCGGGTAACTGCCTTACCATTAATCAAAACCTGACTATTTGATGGTGCAGTACCCAGAAAAAATATTTTTTCTGCACTGGTTTGGTAGTTTGTCTGAGGAAAAACTACTAAGAGAGATGAGTTTGCCAAGGCTATTGAGGAGGTGACAAGAAAGCTAAATATTACTAGTAGTACAAGTTTTTTCACAGCGAGAACACAGAAGATTTCACGATAGTGACTGTGGCACAATGACCAAGAAAGGATGAAGGTTTAAAGACTAAAGGATGAAGGTTAAAGGGTATTAGCCCTTGGTTTACCCAAGATCAGCTGAAATTTCATACTTCACACTTTACACTTCATACTTCAGATGACGGGATGTATTTTTAGAAGTGGCTCGAAATTCAAATTACTATGACTAAGTTTATCTTTGTAACTGGGGGCGTAGTTTCCAGTATCGGCAAAGGCATTGTAGCAGCAAGTCTGGGGCGTTTGCTCAAATCGCGCAATTATTCTGTATCGATTCTTAAACTTGACCCCTATCTGAATGTCGATCCAGGTACCATGAGTCCCTTTCAGCATGGGGAAGTTTTTGTTACCCAGGATGGTGCAGAAACAGATTTAGATTTAGGCCATTATGAACGCTTCACTGATACCTCAATGTCACGGCTGAACAGCGTTACTACTGGCTCAATTTACCAATCTGTCATCAATAGAGAGCGTCGCGGCGACTATAATGGCGGCACTGTACAGGTGATACCCCACATCACTAATGAAATTAAAGACCGCATTTTAAAAGTTGCCAAAAATACAAATCCAGATGTAGTAATTACAGAAATTGGCGGTACGGTAGGGGATATTGAATCACTACCGTTTTTAGAAGCAATTCGCCAGTTTCGGAAGGAAGTAGGACGGCAGAATGTGCTGTATATGCACGTTACTCTGTTACCTTGGATAGCCTCAGCTGGAGAAATGAAAACCAAGCCGACACAGCACTCGGTTAAAGAACTCAGATCTATTGGCATTCAACCAGATATTTTAGTTTGCCGTTGCGATCGCCCCTTACCTGTAGGATTAAAACAAAAATTATCCGAATTTTGTGATGTCGCTGAAGAATGTGTCATTACTTCCCAAGATGCCAAAAGTATCTATGAAGTACCTTTGATGCTAGAACGAGAAGGCATGGCAGAGCAAGTGTTAGATTTGCTACAGATGGAAAACCGCGAACCAAATCTCGTACAGTGGCAAAATATAGTCCAGCATCTGCACAGCCCCAAATACGACATCGAAATTGCAATAGTAGGTAAATACGTACGATTAGGTGATGCATATATCTCAGTAGTAGAGGCATTACAACACGCAGCTATATCCACTTATGGCAGACTGCGCCTGCGTTGGGTAAACTCAGAAACCTTAGAAACCGAATCAGCCGAAAAGCATCTCGAAGGTGTTGACGGTGTACTTGTACCCGGAGGTTTCGGTATTCGCGGAGTAGATGGAAAAATTGCCGCTATTAAATATGCCCGCGATCGCCAAGTCCCTTTCTTAGGTTTATGCTTGGGAATGCAATGTGCTGTAATTGAATGGGCGAGAAACGTTGAGGGCTTAAAAGATGCCAATAGTGCCGAGTTTAACCCCTATACTAGTGCCCCAGTCATTAACCTTTTGCCAGAACAACATGATGTAGTTGATTTAGGCGGAACAATGCGCTTGGGTGTTTACCCCTGTCATGTTCTCCCCAATACCCTAGCTTCTAAACTCTACCAAGAAGATGTAATTTATGAACGCCATCGCCATCGGTATGAGTTCAACAATGCTTACCGTAACCTTTTATTAGAGTCAGGTTACCTGATTAGTGGTACTTCTCCCGATGGACGCTTAGTAGAAATTGTGGAATTATCCAAGCATCCATTCTTTCTGGCTTGCCAATTTCATCCAGAATTTCAATCACGTCCTAATAATCCCCATCCTTTATTCCACGGATTCATCCAAGCAGCGATTGCCCATTCTCTTCCTCCACTCGTACAACAACACTAGTTCCCCCACACGCAAGTCAAAACTTAAACAGCTAATGGTGTAGACTGTTCTCTATTTTGTCAGCACGAAAAGTCTACTCTAGCCTTCTTGCCCAGAGCGATCGCTATACTCGCAAAAAATAGCATCTTTATTTCCCCAGGGCATTACTGGTGTAAGCTAGCAACAGTAATTTAAAATTCAGAATTATAGAGTAGCTTCTTTGCGATTTGAATTGTAAATTTTTGTGAAGTAGCAGCGACATCACTGGGGACATGAGGAGATTTTGTGGTGTACTGGGTGAAAATCATTTACGAGAGGAAACAATACGTAGTCAATTTCGACCGTATTAACGCGTTTTGTTATGAACAAAATGGTAGGGTGACCTTTTGGTTACCCGATTGTGCAATTCCGATTGTAATTAACCCACAAAATAACCATCAAGACTATCAAAAGATTTTGACTTATATAGAACGTGTGACAGGAGTCGAACTAGAAGATGCTTATTGGGTGAAAATTCTGTATGAAAATAACGAATATGTAATTAACCTCAATTGCATCAGTTCTTTTTGCCAAGAAGCCAACGGCAGGATAACTTTTTGGTTGCCTGATGGGACTATTCCCATCATCATTAATCCAGTGAGTAATCCAGAGTCCTATCAAAAAGTATTGCAATACGTTCAGAAAGCAACAGGATATTCTTTATCTTAGAAAATGTGTTAAAAATTCGTCATAAAATTTAAATTTAGCAATTTTCACCTTACCAAATACTTGCCAAATTCAAGGTAAAAGGGAAATAGAAAACCTTTACTATTAATCTTTCCTCTATAACCAAACCATATTGTTAGTTAAAGGCTAGGGGCAAGGCACTGCCTTGCCCTGATGAATAATTTTATATATCGTTAATACTTTTAAATTGGTAAAAGTTGTAGCAAAATCGCATCTTTTTACCTACTTTGTGGAGCGTTGTAAAAACGATAATTCACAACCCTAATAATTGCTGCCATGCCAACTTTGCAGCACCTACTATTCCCGCAGTATTGCCTAATTCTGCTGACAAAATTTGTAAATCTACACGGGATGTAGGCATAACTCGCTGCTCAATTTCAGCTTTCATTGCAGGCAAAAAAAACTGGAAACAGGCACTAATACCACCACCAATCACAATCGCTTCTGGTGTTAAGACGTAAATTAAACTCGTCAAACCAATACCTAAATCTCTACCATATTCCTGCCAAAAGTTTAAAGCTTCTGCATCTGCAGCATGAGCCAAAGTACTTAGTTCATGAGGTTCTTTACCACTACGGCGACGAATCGCTGTAATTGAAGTGTATTGTTCCAAAGAACCGCGATTACCACTATTACAAATAGGGCCATGTGGGTTAAAGCTAATTAATCCTAATTCGCCGCCTGCACCTTGATGCCCAATAAATAATTTGCCATCTAAGATAATGGCACCGCCTACACCAGTGCCCAAGGTCAGCATAATGAAATTTTGAAAATAGCGACCAGCGCCCAACCAAGATTCGCCCAAACCTGCACAGTTAGCATCATTACCCACAATCGTCGGCTTACCCGTTTTCGCTTCTAACCAATCGGCCAAAGGAACATCTCGCCATCCTGTCAAGTTGATGGCAATTTTTGCAATCCGTCCCTTCGCATCAGCCGGGCCAGGAGTACCAACACCAATAGCTATAGTTTGATTATCTGGATCAATTTGGGCGATCGCATCCACCATCACCGCCACCACAGCCTCGGGTGTGGATGGTTGGGGAGTTGCTACTGTCAAAGATTGCAGACAATTGCCATCTCGATCAAATCGCCCCAGCTTAATCGCTGTTCCCCCCAAATCAATACCAATTACTTGAGAATTTACCACTTTAATAAATATTTACCAACAAGCGCCAAGCTAGGGACTGGGGACTGGGGACTAAGAATTTTGGATTTTAGATTTTGGATTTTGGATTTTGGATTCTAATATAAACTCCAAAATTGTTTCCAATGCCCAATTCCCCATGCCCCATGCCCAATTCCCAATTACTTGTAAAAAGCATATTAGCTTTTTTGCGTTTTGGTACTAAAAAATTCCCAGTCCTCAGTTTTATTAGCTGCAAATTGTAAATTCGTCACATTCGCCACCCGCGCATTTGATTCAGCCTGCCAAGCGGTAACTGGTGTTCCCCGTAAAATCCCAGATAAAGCCACAGAAAGCATAAACCCACCAGTAGCTGCAGCAATTAAAGTCAAGTTGTCTTTCACACAAATCTCCAAAAAGATGAATGATTAAGGATAAAGAATAAAGTAAAAAATTAGGACACGCCCATTATTAAAAAAGATAGGTTTTTCTTTGATGAGTTCCTCACCCCTCTATAGGCGGCTGAATTTTATACTTTATACTTCTTACTTCAGTTGAGTGAACTATTTCCGAATACTATTTTGTCGTCGTAAACGGGGATTGACAAATTCATTTAAACCCTCACCAAGTAGTGATAACCCTACCACCATTAATGTCATCGCTAAACCAGGAAAAAGCGTAGTCCACCAAATGCCAGTAGGTAGGGCTTCTAAAGCTTGTTTTAAATCATGTCCCCATTCTGGAACTTCTTCTGGCAATCCTAAACCCAAAAACCCCAACCCGCCTAACACTAAAATCGCATCGGCAGCATTGAGGGTGAATAATACAGGTACGCTTTGAATAACGTTAAAAAATAAATACCGAGACAGCACTATCCATGTAGAAGCACCCATTGCTTGAGCCGCTTCAATGAACACTTCAGTTTTAACGCTCACAGTGTGGTTGCGAACAACTCGGTAATATTGAGGAATGTAAGCAATGCTAATCGCGATCGCGGCATTTAATATTCCTCGCCCAACCACAAATGCTAGCGTTACGGATAGTAGTAGCCCAGGCAAGGTATAAATACTATCCATTAAAAATAGCAGTACTTTATCCAATTTACCGCCCAGATAGCCGCTAACCATACCTAATGGCACGCCAATGACCATACTCAACGCTGTTGCTAAAATTACCACCTGCAAAGCAGCTTGAGCGCCAAATAGCGTCCGGGAGAACACATCATGCCCTAGGCGGCTAGTACCAAACCAATATTTAGCTGATGGTGGATCGTGAATCGGGTTAGATAAAAAATCTTTGGGGTTTTGCAGCCATCCCCAAGCTTGAAATACCGGAGCGAAAAATGCCAACAAGAGAAACAGCAGGGTGATGGCTAACCCAATCAACATGAATCGCTGAGAAAGATTCGGATTTTTCGGAAAACGTAAAAAAGACGGCAGCTGCCGTTTTGTCATGGCCATGAGCGATCGCCTGCATTGAGCAAGATACGCTGACCATTTTACATATCAGAGTAGGTATTGGGAATTGGGGAACTCGGGGCCCCCTCTGGGGATAAGGGGTAATGGGAACTCGGGACTAGGGACTGGGGATTTGGTGTTTGTTATTTCTTCCTTGTCCCCTTTCCTTCATCCGCCTCATCCCCCTCATTCCCAGTAAAGAATCCCCAATCCCCAGTCCCTCACAAACTGTTCTCAATCAACTGGCGATATTCGCTCTTTTGCTTTACGCCTTTGACTTCCTTCAACAGTTCCTTATTCTTGAACAATTGAATTGTTGGTGTTCCTGTCACGCCAGCATTTTCAGCAATATCACGGTCTTTATCGATGTCAATTTCGACAAAGTGAATTTTGCCGTCAAATTCATCGACTACCTTATTTAATATTGGTTTGAGGGTATGACAAGGGCCACAGCCTGGAGAAACGTATTTTACCAAAAGTAAGCGATCGCTATCGTGGAATAATTTCCGCAAAGCATAACCACCTTCATGACGGGTTGCATTTAAATTAAATTCAGCCTGTTGTTCAGCTTCAGTTTTGTGGGCTGCTGGCTGATATTCCAATTCATTAACTGGTGTTTCTGGCTGTTGATGGAATTCTTGAATCAAACCACTAGTAGATAACCAGCGTTCTGCCAACATTGCTGACATACAACCGCTACCAGCAGCCGTAATCGCTTGGCGATATTCATGATCTTGCACGTCGCCTGCGGCAAACACTCCTTCCACGCTGGTTTCTGGGGAACCCTGTTTAGTGACTATGTAACCCACCTCATCTAGTTCTAGTTGCCCTTTAAATAATGAGGTATTGGGATTGTGACCAATAGCGTAGAATAAACCCTTGGCGTGGATTGTGCTTTCTTCGCCAGTCTTAGTATTGCGAACTTTGACCCCATCCATGTGGCCGTTACCAAATATATCTACGGCCTCTGTGTTCCAATGTACATGGATTTTAGGGTTGCTCAAAATGCGGTCTTGCATGGCTTTAGAAGCCCGCATTTTATCAGAACGTACCAACAGATTCACTTTAGAACCGTATTTGGTTAAGTAAATAGACTCTTCCGCCGCCGAGTCACCAGCACCAATCACAGCCAGTTCTGCGCCGTGGAAAATTGGTGTTGCACCATCGCAAATCGCACAAGCTGAAATCCCGCGACTCCAAAATTCATGTTCGCTGGGCAAACCCAACCGTTTTGCCGTTGCACCAGTAGCAATAATAATACTGTTGGTTTTAACTTCCCTGTCTTCAGAACGAACCGTAAAAGGACGCTGACTCAAGTCAACTGATATTACATCCTCTGTATATAACTCAGCCCCCCAGCGTTCTGCTTGAGCTTTCATCCGATCCATCAGTTCCGGCCCAGTAATCCCTTGGGGAAATCCAGGAAAGTTCTCTACTTCCGTTGTTGTCATTAATTGCCCGCCAGGTAATCCCCCAGCCTGGAAACCTTCAAATACCACAGGCTTGAGGTTAGCGCGTCCTGCATAGATAGCCGCTGTGTACCCGGCTGGCCCAGAACCGATGATTACTAAGTTTTCTACTGTCGGGTTAGTCATACTATTTATACGAACTCATAACGACTACGTTTAATCTAGCATAACAAACTTCAATTGGCTACGCCAGAGGTGAAGCGATCGCAAATTGAAAAATAGGAGTATGTGGGCGCTTACAAGGGTAACAAGGACTCTCGCAACTTTTTCTCGCGCTCATTGATTAATAACAGCCCTTACCAGTGAATTAGCGAAGTCCACTGGTGATGAGTGTAAAAGTGCTTTTTGTAAGCTACCTTATTGTTTTTCAGTATTGACCGACCTAGAGGAATTTCTACTACATTTCGTTCTTCAGGCTGCTACATAGCTACAGTCAATTAGCAAATACATAAGTTGTTAAATATAGCACAAAAAATATAACTAGCTTACAATTGCACCTGTACACAGTTAATGCTACCAAACCTAGAATTTTATCTGAGTAGGGTTAACTATTAGAACTCCAAAATTAATAGTAGTGATTATGAATAATGTAACCTCTGATTTATGGAATAAAATCCGCCAACAATTTGATAGCGCACCCTATCCTAATATACCGCTAGAAAAGTCTCCTAAAAAGGATATTAGCTTACTATATATTCATAATTTAGCAACTGCATACTATTTGCGAAATCAGCAAGTTATAGACAGCCATAATAAAGTTATTTTAGATGCAGGTTGTGGAAGTGGTTATAAATCTTTAGTGTTAGCTTCTGCTAACACGGGAGCCAAAATAGTTGGTATTGACATATCAGAAGAATCAATCAAATTGGCAAAACATAGGCTTCAGTACCACGGATTTGATAATGCAGAGTTTTATGTTCTGTCAATCTATGATTTAGCAAAATTGAACTATAAATTTGATTATATAAACTGTAATGAGACTCTATATTTATTTCCTGATATTGTTCAGGCACTAAAATCCATGAAATCTGTTTTAAATAATGGGGGGATAATTCGAGCTAATTTACATAGTGCAATCCAGAGGTTTAATATTTTCTGCGCTCAAAAGGCATTTACCATTATGGGATTAATGGAAGATAATCCTGGAGATTTAGAGATAGAAATTGTTACTGATACGATGAAGTCCCTTAAAGATAATGTTTTACTCAAGGATAGGACTTGGAGTCATGATTTTGAACAGGATGATAAAAAAGAGCGTATCTTGATGAATTATCTATTTCAAGGAGATAAAGGCTATACAGTTAGTGATATGTTTGCAGCTTTAAGAGCAGCAGACTTAGAATTTATTAGCATGTTGAATTGGCGGCAGTGGGATTTAATGAGCTTATTTCAACAGCCTGATAACTTACCAGCTTTTTTAGCTATGAGTCTACCAGAGATTTCCATGGAGGAACAGCTAGAGTTATTTGAGTTACTACATCCTATGCATAGACTACTAGATTTTTGGTGTGGACACCCGCAACCAGAGCGCACTTTTACACCCATTGCTGAGTGGGATGATTCTGATTGGCTAAATACTAAAGTCTATCTACATCCACAATTTAATAACTTAAATTTTAAAAGCCATATCGATAACTGCATCAACAGAAGTCAAGTTTTCCCCATGTTTAGAAATGTTACCTTGAATAAAGAAACTATTTATATAGATAGTTCTATGGCTCTGTGTCTACTTCCTTTATTTGACAAACCATATTTAATGATGGACTTAGTAGAGTATTGGCAGCAACGTAGACCTATTGATAGCCTTACGGGAAAACCCATAGAAACTGATCAAGTATTTGAACTAGTGAAAAATACCCTATCAACACTAGAAGGTTTTGACTGCATTATGTTGGAAAAGCTATCTTCCTAGACTATATACAAGAGGCTCTAGTGCAAAGTATTTGCTGAAATATAGCAATAGCAAGGTTTTCAGAGTGATAGGACAGAATAGAAAAAAATTTTTTAGTTGGGTGATATGAATTTAAGCGAAATGGGTAAGTTCTTTATAGAACAAACAACCCACCCTACTCCTGGGAAAACACTTATGAAAACCGAACTAAAAGCTAAATTTCTCCAACACATCCTCGGTAAAAAGAAAGAAGGAGAAGGTTTCACCCTTATTGAATTGTTAGTTGTAATTATCATCATTGGTATTCTGTCTGCTATTGCTCTACCTTCCTTCTTGAACCAAGCTAAAAAGGCTAAACAATCTGAAGCTAAGACCTATGTTGGTTCTATGAATAGAGGTCAGCAAGCATACATGACAGAAAACGACGCATTTACTGCCAGTATTGATTCAATGGGGATTGGTATTGCTAGCCAAACTGCAAATTACAAATTCACTGCTGTAACAGGCGATAACAGCGGTCTAGCTTATGCAATCAACGACTCAAGCTTAGTAACATCAAGCAGTGGTTTGAAAAACTACGGTGGTCATGTGTACTTGAAAAAAATTGGTGCTAACTCTGAGTTAACAAGTGTAGCTTACCTATGTGAAACTAATAACGTAGGACCAAGAGGTTCAGCTACAATTACAGCAGGTGGTACAACTTGTGATAGTGATGGTAAGTTAATTAAGTAATTGTTGTATTGTTACTTATTACCAGTATTAAAAGATTGTAGTTCACCTTCCATGATAAAGATGGAGGGTGGATATTTTTATTTATAGTACAGTTAATAAAATAAGAAATTATTTATGACTCAATTAGTTAATGAATGGCAAAAACAAGCAAAACAGTATCTTGTTAATGAACAGTACAATGCTGCTGTTAAACTTTATGAAGAGGCAATTAAACAAGAGCCTGAAGTTAAAAGTTATTATTGGAATTTAGGATTATTTTTATTATTACAAGGTCAGGAAACAGAAGCACAATTTACTTGGTTTACAGGCTTATCAGAATTAGCAGAAGCAGATGGTGATACTCAAGAATTATTAGAAGTTTTAGAGACAGAAGCAACCCGACGCATCACAATTGAAGACTATCATGTTGCTTGGGCAATTCGTCAACATATCAGAGAAATTTCTCCTGAAAATATTAATAATCTATTACATATTGCTTATCTTATTACTAAATTAGAGGCATTTAAAGACGATTGCCCAGAAATTTTAGCAGAAATTTGTAACTATTTACCTCTCAACATCGATAATTGCGATATTCGTTTATTGATAGATGTTATGATAGAGGTTTTAGTTTATTTAACTACAGTAGCAGAAGCACTTGATTCTATATTTAATTTTGTGCAAGTAGCTTTCCAAGCATATTCAGATACCTATGTAATGGGCATGATTGAGGCTGTAATGCTGCAATGCATTAAATTTTCTGCTTTTTATAAAAGACCAGATTTAGCATCAAAATTTGCCGAGCTTTGTTTACAGAGAGTACCAAAAAATTCTCATCTTGAATATACAGAAATACTGACTCTATTGTCGCATTTCTATCAAAATGAGGAAAAATTTGAAAAGGGAATAGAAACAGCTAAAGCTTGTTATGATTTGAGCAATACTTTAGCCGAAAAAATTTGTTCAAATTATCTTGTTCTCAGAGGATTGATGACTTCTGGTAGCTATTGGCAAGAAGCTTATTCTCGCTTACAAGATCAGATTATATTAACTCAACAGCTAATAGATAAAGAACCTGGTGATATTAATATAGTACAAGTTACAAGGTTGTTTGATGCTTTATTTTTCTTACCATACTTTGAAGACCAGCCACAAAGAAATCACACTATTCAGCATCAACTATCTAGTTTCTGTCAAGCCAAAGTTACTAACTATTATTCAGAATCTTATAAATCATACAGCGAATATTTAAATTTACGTAAAAATAATCGTAGTCAAAATAAATCAACTCTAAATATAGGTTATATTTCTCATTGTTTTAAAAGGCATTCAGTTTCTTGGTTATGTCGATGGATTTTTAAATATCACAATCCAGAAAACTTTAGAATTCATTGCTATTTTCTTCATGAATCTGAAGTATTAGATAATTTTACAAAAAATCATTTCCTTAATCAGTCATTTAAATTTCATCAATTTGGTCTCCGCAACCATGAGCAAATTTGGAGCCAAATTCAAGAAGATGAAATTGATATTTTAATTGATTTAGATAGTTTGACATTAGATCAGGCTTGCGAATTAATGTCTATTAAATCTGCGCCTATACAGGCAACTTGGTTAGGTTGGGATAGCTCAGGATTACCATCAATAGACTACTTTATTGCTGACCCTTATGTATTACCAGAATCAGCACAAGATTACTACAGTGAAACTATTTGGAGATTACCCCAAACTTATATAGCAATTGATGGTTTTGAAATAGATGTCCCTGATTTACGTAGGGATGATTTAGGCATTCCTAATGATGCAATTATCTATTTTATGACTCAAAAAGGATATAAAAGGCATCAACCGCATTTACATTTACAAATGAAAATTATTAAGGAAGTACCTAATAGTTATCTTTTAATTAAAGGTGATGCAGACCCAGAAAAAACCAAGGTCTTTTTTGAAGAGATTGCCCAAGAAGAAGGCGTAGATTTTTCACGGATCAAATTTTTACCTTATGCCCGTAGCGAAGCTGTCCACCGCGCTAATTTGCAGATAGCAGATGTTGTACTTGATACTTATCCTTATAATGGCGCAACAACTACGCTAGAAACCTTGTGGATGGGTCTTCCCCTAGTTACAAGAGTTGGTGAACAGTTCTCTGCACGTAATAGCTACACTATGATGATGAATGCGGGTATTACAGAAGGTATTGCTTGGAATGAAGAAGAGTATTTAGAGTGGGGTGTGCGCCTAGGTAAGGATGAGAAATTACGACAACAGATTTCTTGGAAATTGCGTCAGTCAAGACATACATCACCGCTATGGAATGCCAAACAATTTACCTATGAGATGGAGAAAGCTTATCAACAAATGTGGCACAGATATCTTGATAGTTAAAATTCCTGGCTGATTGTAAATTGGGTTGGTGCGACGAAACTCTATAATTACAGCCAATTGGAACCCAATAGTAACTTAGTGAAGGGCACAACAAAGTCTGTTGTGCCCTTACTTGTGAATTTATTTAGTTGAAAAACGCTGTCAATTCAAATCTTGTAAAAACATGGTTTAACTAGCAGTCTGAAAAATTAAACTCATCCCAAATCAAATAATTTTTGCAACACATCAAGGTCATTCAGTTGTCAAGGTTCAGTACCTTGCGGCTAATCCTCCAAACCCTTATGGGTCTTAGTTTCTAGCCAACGATTCGCACTTATTCACTACACCCCACACCCGACACCCCACACCCAAAAGCCTTATAGGTAATGGGTTTGGCGTTATCTTAGTGCCATTCATCTCTTGCTCCCTTCTCCCTGTGGGAGAGGGGCTGGGGGTGAGGGCGAAACCTTCCACAAGAGCGGGTTTCACGTTAAGTTGACACGTATGGGTACTGCCGTGCCCCTACGATATGTCACATTCTGTTTTTAAATTGGTATTAGTCAGTAGTTAAACTTAAGCGTGGGAAAGTAGCTTGGATATTTTTTATCGCGCTATCTAATTGATAGATTGGTATCTCGGTTACTCGTGCTTCTGCTAAAGCTGTCTCATCTTCATTAATCAGAATTATTCGACCATCGATCAGAGGTAACAGATATCGCCATTGTATATCCCCCAACTTATCTATTAAAGAAATATTTATGGTATCAGTAATATCTAAATCTTCCATCAAAAGATTCATGGCGACACTAGATAAAAATATTTCTGCATCTTCAGTAGTTATATTAGCTGTATAAATCAACAAGCTAATCTTTTCACTTTCAGGATGAGTTGCTAAAGCTTGAATTATTTCTTGTAACTCTAAACCGAGTTCTTCTTCTGATTGTGACCAATCGGGAAAGATGATGAGATTAATATCTTTTAAATTTAAGGATAACAAAGTTGCATCAATTAGCGCCTTGCTAACTGTTCCAGCCATCTTTGTCCAGGAGAACTTTTGAGCCTGCGCTAAACCTGCTGTAATTAAGGCATTACGTACTATAGGCTTTTGTACTTCGCACATAGCATTTGCCAATGCATCAACATCATCCTCTTGAACATAAATAACTGCATCTCCTGCTACTTCAGGAATAGAAGCATTAGGACAGGTGATAACAGGACAACCACAAGCCATTGCTTCAACTACAGGCATTCCAAAACCTTCATATTTAGAAGGATAAACTAATGCCACTGCACCAGAGTAAGCTATAGCTAATTCTTCATCACTAAGTTGTAGTGTATGAATAGCGCTACCTGAAGTATAAGCTCTATATTCTGGCTCTAACATACTACCAGCGCCAGTAGAAATAATATCGAATCCGTGGCTAGTAGTAAGTTGTGAAAAAGCACGGAAGAATAAAATACTATTTTTATAACCGCTACCACCACCAACTACTAAGAAGTAAGGTTTATGAATACCGTATTTATTTTGGAAAGCATTGACTAATTCTGCTTGGGCTGGTGAAAAAGTATTGCTAACCCCACAATGAGCTACAGTGACAGATTCTAAAGCTATATTATCGAAATATCTAGCTAAGTCATGGGCTGTATTTTCAGAAATAGATATATATCCTGAGGCGTTTTGAATCGCTTGATGCTTTTCTTTCCACATAGGATGATTTAAATCCCATCCCATCACTTCTGGAATCATGTCATAAGCCATGAATACAGAAGGCGTTGTAATTGGAGAAGTATAGTAAGTAGAAATAAATAATTTTGCTTCTTGTTCATCACAGATGTGTTGAAGCATCTTTTTATCAGCTGCGGTATTGTTATAGTCGTATGGGGGAATTGTCAGATAACGGATACCATTAATTTTTGGTGCAGTGTTGGCTCTATTTAAGACTAAAATATGATTTGTAAATTCAGTGTTTGCCCATTCTTCTAGTAGCGATCGCCAAACTCTAGCTATTCCTGTTTTATATAATTGGAAAAAGACTCCGTCAATGATAATTTGTGGTTGAGTATGGACATTAAAAATTAAGTTGAAATAATTTTTAATGAAATCTAAATCTCTATTTTTACTAAATTTTAGGTGGTTATCTAAATCTTGAGTATATTGGTAATCTATAAACTGTAAGCCTTCTGCTGTTAATAAAATATTCCAAGGTCGAATATCAGCAACATTATCTAGCTTTTCCAGCCTATCAAATTCAGCCTCAATTTTCTGATTACAAGTTTCATAATTAGGTACTAAAATCTCTCCAATTTGAGCAACATCAGATAGAAGTACGCCCGGAACAGTTCTAATATCTTGATTAAGATGTGATTTGTGAATTATTAATCCTTCTGCATCAGTTTTTAGAAAATAATTACGAGGTTGTAAAGGATAACCTATATAGGGAAAAATAGATTCTCTGGCATAATTAGGAGAATCAGCATAATAAAATGAACGTTTTAAATCAGTATCACAATGGGTTGCAGCTTCATAAGACATTTTGATAAAAACAGGTTTAAATTGACTAATTTTTTCTAAAGTAAGTTGTTTTTTCAATATATCCTTACCACAAACTCTTGACTCATCAGGGTGAGGAAGTTCAATAATAAAAGATTTAGAAATTTCATTTAATTCTGTTAGAAAATTTTCTGCATCTGGAATATGATGTAAAACTGATAACAAAAGAGTTACATCAAAGTAAACACATGCTTGGGTAGCTTTATATAACCATTCTGTCGTGACTTCAGAGTGAATTAAAATTACATTATTGACACCTTCTAATTTAATTAATGCCTGTTGCAAACGTGCATAAGGATATTGTTTTTCAATACTTATAAAAACATTTTGAGGAAATAATTTAGCTAAGTTAATAGTAAAAAATCCTACATTAGACCCAATATCGAGAATAGTTTGTTTGGGTTTAATATAATTTCTAATGACTTCTAACCTTTCAAAATCGTTAGCTCTAACTCCTTCTCTAATTAATTCTCCATGCAAATAGATAGATTGATAGACTTCAGGTAAATCATCTATTAAGTTTTCTAATTTTGATAGTTCTTGTGAGTTAATTTTCATAAAATTAATGCCAAAATTTAATAATTTAACATTGCCTATTAGAAAAATCAGTTATATAACTTGATTAACTAACCAGTAATTGATGCCATTGATTCATTAATGTTTCCAATTCTGAGTGGCTTTTAAGTGGATTCTCTAAAACTTGCCAAAATGCAATATAACGATCAATCAATTGAGCGATAAGTGCACCGGAAGATTTAATATTATGATTAACAATTGAGTCACGATGCTGCTTTTGGCTCTCAATTTCAATGAGATTATGGAAAGAGCTATCAGAAGCGAATACTTCCTGTAGTTCTTTTAATGGCTTAAAAAGAATATCTTTTGAAATCAGACTAGATTGAGGTTGTAGCTGGTTTGGATCTGCATTAAAACGACCTGTTTCTATACTGATACCAAATGAGAGAAATTCTATACTAACGGATGATTGATCGGTAACTAATACATCTACGAAAGGAAATAAGCTACAGATATTTAATTTTCTAGGTGCAACAATAATGTTGGGTAGGTTATAAGCTAAAGCTGTTTCCTCCATTTCTTGAACAGAACGAAGAGAACTTTCATATATTACTTCTGCACCCTGCGGATAGGCTTGACCTGGATTTACATAAATATGATTCTTAATAATTACGTTACATTGAAGATTTTTAAATAGAGGTAATAATTGTTCCCATTCCCTTGTATATCCCCAAGTTGGTGCATATAAAATAGTATATTTATACGGTAAGTTAGATAATTTTTGGGCAAGTTCGCTATATTCTTTAGGAATTTGCATTTTGTCATATTTTGGCCACCCTCCTTGCAAAATTAATCTTGTAGGTTGTTGAAAAGCCTGTGCGTAAGTTGAGCCTAATATTTTTTGAGCATGATGGTAATGAACATCTCCAGGAACGAAGATAATATTAAAGTCTCTTAACCTATTTTTTTCTATTTCATAAGCATCTATATCTCCCAAATCATGATGTAAATAAAATAAATATTGATAACTATTAACAGATTTTTTAATATGAGGATGATGTTGAGTATGATCCAACAAAATAGCTGCCTGTGCATCTGTTGGTTGTTGATTAGGGCCAATTAACCAACGACAGTCAAAATGTTGACTCATGCTTTCAAATACAGATAATCCTGCCTGTGCTTGTAAATCATGATAAGCAATAAAATCTACTCGAATTGGCTGACTTACAAAACAGGATTTATCAGTAGATGAACACCTTTGTAAAAGATTAGTTGTCGAAATATTTTTTGTATAAGGAACTAGTTTAAGACGACCTTGCTTTTGAATTTCTCCATACCAGTTTTTGAGATTTTCTTCATTGACATCATCCCCATGACAAACATAGTCAATATTTAAGCTTTCTAAATATTCTAAAGTCACATTTAAAGGAGCATTGGGAATAACTTCATCAACATAGCGGCAACTTTCAACGACTGCCATTCTTTCAACCATATTCATAATAGGTTGGCGTTTATATCCAGCAACAGTATCATCAGAGTGGATACCTACAACTAATTGATCGCCTAAAGATTTTGCTTGACTGAGAAAGTTGACATGACCTGCATGAAATAAATCAGCTACCATATCAACATAAATTCGGATTGGTTTGGTATTGTGCATAAATATATGAATAAAATTTTAAAATTCTGAGAAATATCTATGATTAATTAGTCTTAATTAAGACATTAAATCTATCTAGATTATAAAAACCTTGACTAATTTCTGCCATAGGAAAATTTTGCGGTTTAAATAAAAGATGTTCCGAGCGATGAGATTGAATTGGTAAATCTCCTATGAATATAGATGTTTTGGACACTCGGCTCATTTCTTCAATTACATTTTGAGCATATTGGAGGTTAGGAAAATAGTGAAATACGCTATAAGAAAAGGCTTTATCAAATGACTTATCCTTAAAAATTAAATTATCAGCCGAACCGTGAAGAACTGAGTTACAAAGTAATTTAATATGTTTCTTTACTAGAGATTGAGAATAATCAACTCCTACATAGTTACAATCTAAATATTGAGCCAACATGCCTGCACCACAACCAACTTCTAAAATTTTATCTGTAGGTTGAATGTCTAGTATTTTAGTTATTTGATTAGCAACAAAATTTGGATCAATTGTTGTCTCTTCATATCCATTTAACTCTTTTAAATCTTCTGTTTCTAAACTTCCCTTTCTCTCCCAAACTTCATGCCAGTCTAAAGACATAAATATACCTTTATAATTTAATTGCTTTGGCTAAAAATAATTTTTCAAAACATTGAATTAGTTCTTGAATTTCACTGTGATAAATATTGCCCATATTAGCAATCCTAAATATAGTTTTTTCTAGACCACCCTGTCCAGCATATATTATAAATTTATGTTTTTTTAACTGCTTATGTATATCGTAGTACGAATAATCAGGCGGTAATCGATAGGATTTTAAAACGCAAGAATAGTCAGCATAATTTAATAATGTTCTTATTCCTAGAGATTGCAAACTATTTTGAATAATTTGTGAGCGGTTTTTATATAATTCATTTCTACTTTGCCATCCGCCTTCCTCTTCTAATTCTTTTAAGGCTTCCTGTAAAGCATAGCTAACTTGAACAGATTGAGTAAAAGGAGAATAACCTTCTAGCTGTTGTTGGTGATAGCCATAAATATCAAGATATAGACTGGATGCTGCTGTATAACGAGACTCAAATACAGATTTTTTAGTCAGTACAAATGATAATCCGGGTACACCATGTAAGCATTTATTAACAGTTGCAGCACAAGCTTCTAAATTCCACTCAGAAAATTGGATGTTTTCTGCACCAAAGCTGGACACGCAATCTAGTAACAAAGCAACATTTCGACTTCGACAAATTTCGCCTAATTTGGCTATATCATTTAATCTTCCTGTTGTGGTTTCATGGTGAACAGCAACAACATGAGTAAAGCTAGAATCTTGGGTTAGATGCTGCTCTACTGCATCGCAATTCATTGGCTCTTCCCAAGGCGATGTGACTACTACCAAATTTTTCTGATGGATTTTCACCATTTTGGCCATGCGTTCACCATAAACACCATTGGTAACAATCAAAGCTTTTCCTGATTGTGGTATCAGGCTTGATAGCATGGCTTCTACTGCACAAGTACCTGAACCTGTGAGTACAATAGCTTCATAATTTCCTACAGCTTCTGGATATACACTAACTAAGCGACTTTTAATGTCTAACATCAATTGAGCAAATTCTGGCTCTCGATGGCACAAATCTTCTCTAAGCAAAGCTTGGCGAACTCTCTCGCTTAGTGTTACAGGGCCAGGATTAAGTAGAATATTACGATGGTTGATAGTCATTTATTTTGTAAAAATTCTCGTAAACGTTGAGCCACTTCTGGCGGTGTAATTTTGGGGCGAGGTAGTTGTTCTGGGATACCAGGTTTGATTTTAATGTGCAGGAAAGTTAGTTCTTTGGAAGGTGATTTTAAGTAATTTTCTAGCTCTTCTGGAGTATATATACAAGCAACTTTTTGATAACCGCAAGCTGATGCGATCGCACTAAAATTAATAGAATGCGAAACAGTAGATTGACCGCCAGTAGATTCATGGCATTGATTGTCAAGTAAAATGTGGAGCAAATTTGCTGGACGTTCATAACCAATAGTAGCTAATGCACCTAAACGCATTAGTGCTGCTCCATCTCCATCCAAAACAATTACACGCTGTTGGGGTTTACTAATTGCTATACCCAATCCTAAACTTGAAACGCATCCCATCGACCCAACCATATAAAATTGGGATGCATTATCTGCAATAGAATAGAGTTCACGACCACAATAACCTGTGGTCGCTAATAAAATATCATTAGAACTCATATAATTTTGAATATTTTTGAGCATTTCATGGCGGCTAAAACTTGCTTCTCCTTCTAATTCTGCAGTATTTGCCGTTAACGAATAAGACTTAACCTTGAGGACAGAATTAAGGGAACAAGTTTCGATTGAACCTTTTTTCATTACTAAAGCGTAAGGTTTTTGTTCAATCCTCATTATTTGCACTGCACGCTTTAAAGTAGGCTGAATTTCATCAACCTCTGTGGGGAAATATTCCCAAGGTATTTGCATCAGTTCCAGCAATTGGGGAGTAATTTCTCCCATCATCTGATGTTGCGGTTCATCTTTGTCACCATCAGGTTGACCACGCCAAGTTACTATCATCAGAATTGGGATTTTAAAAATTTGATTAAGAGAGGTTAACGGGTTCACCGCATTGCCTAAACCTGAATTTTGAAACATGACAATACTAGGAACTCCTGCTAATTCTGCTCCTGATGCAATTGCGACTGCATCACCTTCATTCGCTGCACCGACATAGCGTAAAGCAGAGTCATCAATTACATAGTTAATAAAAGAAGTGAGATAGGAACAAGGAACACCTGTATATAACGCAAATCCTAAACTTTGTGTAGCTTGAATAAAAGTTTTAGCAGGTATCATTAGAAACCCCCAGCTGTAATCATATCTTGAATTTCATCTACATCTAACCAATTTCCTTTAATGTAAATTACATGAATAACATAGCCAAGATGCACTAATTCATTGATTAATTGTGGTATTCTTCCTTGCTCTTGTATTTCATCTTCAATTAATAAAGTTTTGATAGTATCCCGCAGAATATTTTGAACTGCACTGGAAACCTTGAAAAGACCTGTCCATATTCCACAAATTTGTTCTGGAGAAATTTGACTATTAATTTGTTGTAAATATACATCTGTATAGAATGCTTGTTGAGAATTCGGTAACGTACATTTTACATAGTCCGGTCTGACAGAATTTAAATGCGCTTTACTATCAGCATCAACAACTATTACAAAATCTTGTTCGCTATCTAATAAAAGCTGTAATACATATTTTTTGAAGAGTACGTCTCCATAACCAATAATTAAATCTTGATTTTTTGCAGATATTCCTTCTAACCCTAAATAGAGAGACATCAGTTCTCCACTAGAGTCATAATTATCATTATCAACATAATTTAGATTCTGCAAATTAATAGCTTCTTTTTTATAGCCTCGCACTACTGTAATATCTTTGATGCTAATTGTGCGGTAATTATTCACAACTTGAGACAGTAAAGGTTCGCCTTTTAATTCCAGCATACACTTGGGCTTATCTGCAGTAAGTTGCCCAAACTCTATACCTCTTGATGCAGCTAATAACAAAGCTGCAATACCTTTCTGATTTTGAGGCAAATAACGTTTCTCTGCTTCTTGTAATTCTAAGGCTCCTTGCAATCTAAAAACTTCGGCTACTGAAATAATCTCTTCTTCAATAGTTAATAAACTTTCTTCTGTAAAAATCCTTTTTGCGGCTTGCTGCATAGCTGTGATAGCTGCTCGACAAATCTGATTAGCCCAGATGACAACTGAAAATTGATAATCCCGAAAGACTTGAGTAGGAGTTGTATAATATTTAGTTGGAACAATAACAACAGGACAGCGATCCCCCCACTCTTGCTTAAAAGCTAAAATCTCATCGGCAGTTCTCAAAGAACTATGAATTAAAATGCTATCAGCCCCAGCTTGATGATAAGCATCAGCCCGTTTGAGGGCTTCTGGTAAACCCCAACCTGCAATCAAAGCTTCAATTCTGGCAATCACGACAAAATCCTCATCAGACTGAGCATCTTTAGCCGCTTTAATTTTTCCGCAGAATTCTTCTATATTGGCTAATGGTTGTGTTGCGCCATTAATAAAACTATTCGTTTTTGGAAAAACTTTGTCTTCTATACAAACACCAGCAATTCCTCTTTGCTCTAATTTTTTGACTAGACGACGAACATTATTAAAATTACCGTAACCCGTATCTCCATCTAAGAGAATTGGTATCGAAGTAGTATCGCACATGAATTCAAGTACTTCTAGGACTTGTGTCCAACTGGCTTCGTTATTATCTCTAACTCCCATTGCTGAAGATATAGAAAGCCCACTCGCCCAAATGCCTTTAAATCCTGATTCTTGTCCAATTTTAGCGCTTAAACCATTATGAGCTTCTATTAAAAACTCAAGAGTTTTTGAATTAATAATTTGTCGTAACTGCTTGGTTTTTTTCATTATATCTATCTAAAAATTAGAGTAATTATTAATTGCTGAACAGTATTTTTTCTGTGAATTTAGTCTATTTTGAGGCTCTCATGAGCGCACAAAATCTAAATTACATACTTAGATGATGCTTGAGTCAATAGTATTAGTTAGGTTTAGACTGTTTATTAGTTTGGGAATTACCTTTGACTTGTTCTTTCTTCAATTTCTCTAATAAAACTTTGTAATTTTGATTATCAGGACTCAACTGGACTAACTTCTCTAAGGGTTGAATTGCACCTTGAGTATCTTTTAAACCTAAGCGCACATTTACCAATCCCTGCAAAGCCACTTGATTGTCTGGTTCTCGTTGCAAAACCAGTGCAAAACCCTTTTCTCGCTGTTTTAGTGCAGAATCTGGAGATGCAACTACTGTCTTAGACGGCTGAATAGCCTTTTGAATCACAGGAAACGCCGAAAACCCAATAGAACCTAAGAACGATCCTAGAGATATAAATGTAAGCAACTTTTGTCGTCGCTTAATTTGTTTTTTGCGATTAATGAGGTAGTCTTCCCCTGAACTAGCCATACTTAATGAATGCTGTGGTAAATACTTAGGTGATACCAGCCCTCCCGATATGAGGATACCCACGGCTCACAGCAAACTATCATCTGAGGAAAAAATGTTTTACACAAAATTCAAAGGTAGATTTTGAATATTTGATGTTATTTATGCTAATCCAGTAGAACATTAATGATTTTAGGTTGCGATCGCCTTCCCTCAATCAAGCAACACAGCAGCTTTACTAGCGATCGCATTCTCTGCCAAAATCACACATCAATAGTATTGGCATGAGTTATGGATTTATGAGAGCTATTCACTCTATCTATCTTTAGCAAGATTTTGATATATGCAAACCGTAAGCTAGGATACTGTTGCGCGATCGCAATTGAGCAGCATCATGAAAGTTTTATAAAGATTTGCAATCTGATTGTTGAAGTTTAGATGTTTGCGATATTCTATATAAGATGCAAATACAAAACGGTAAAATTGTTTTGCTCTTGCACAATAAAAATTCTCAACTACCCGTATTGTATGGGTTTTTCAAAATTTGCAAATATTCCGTTGACTAAAACCAATACAGTTTTACAAGTCGTGTTTGCTTATGTGATCCATGCATTGATGAGGACGGCTGTTTTGTGCTTTCAATGTCTACGATGACTGTGCGATAGGCATCTTTGTTTTGTGGTGGTAATTACCGTACAAAACCGATAGACCGCTAATTTAGTAGAGTAAGTTATGGTATAGTTAAATAGTTAAGACTAGCTTTGCCAGATTAGAACGCTCTACGCATCGGTAGCATTTACAAAACGGAAAGCAGTTTTGATTAAGCATTTACTAAACAAAATCTGAATTAAATCGAGGTTATGACTCAGCAAGTAATTCACCCAATGGTGAAATTGCAGCGTAACGTGCAATCACTCGTAGAATCAAATATTATCAAGCCAACTGATAGCATTTGGAAGATCGCTTTGCTCTATGGCAACGATTGGCCACACTGGAAACAAGAACTGTTAGATTTTGGATTTACTATGCAAGATCCAATCAGCGAATTGTTAGCAGTGGAAGCTTGGGACGAGGAAGAATAAAGGATGAAGGATGAATTTTCAACCTTCAGACCTGATGCTTATTTACTTAATTTATCGGCAAGTAGCTAATGCTGTAGCCAGTTCTTTCGCAGTTTGATAGCGATCGCGCGGCAATGGCTCTGTGACGCGATCAATCACCTCTCTTAATTGGGGCGTGATTGTAGGTACACTAGCTACTTCAAACCGGAAATGTCGTCCTCGTTGGTGGTAAAACTTGAACGGGTTTTCACCTGTCAGTAAAAAAATTAAGGTTGGGCCGATAGCATACAAATCGGATTGAGTCAGGGGTTGTCCGCGTTCTTGTTCGGGAGCGCAGTAACCCTCTGCACCAATGCGAGTACCTGGTGCTGTGCCAATTTCTTTGACAGCGCCAAAATCTAGCACAACTATGCGATTATTAGAACTTCGCACCATTAAATTCGCTGGTTTAATATCCCGGTGAATTAGTGGTGGTTGTTGGCTGTGGAGATAGTCTAAAATATCGCAGGTTTGGATCATCCAAGCGATCGCTTGATTGGGTGTCACAGGCCCAGTTGTATAAATTCGTTTTTCTAAATCCTGTCCGTGAACTAATTCCATTGCCAAATATTTTTTGCCACCTTCCACAAAGAAGTCGTAATATTTGGGAATTCCTTCATGGTGCAAGGATTTTAAAGTATGTGCTTCTCGCTCAAATAATTCTTGAGCTTTAGCAATTTTCACCATATCGGCATTCATCTGCTTTAACACCAACAATTGTGGGTGTTTAGCAGTCACACCTGTTGCATCCCAAGCTAAATAGGTAGTACCCATCCCGCCTTGTCCAAGTGTTCGTAAGACTTGATACTGGCGGATTGTCTTTTGTACTGATAAAGGCTGACCGCAATGGATGCAAAACAAATTATTGGGAGAGTTACCTTCATGGGTGCAGGGAACAGATCCAGGCGAGAGGGTTTTTTCCATTGAG
Source organism: Tolypothrix sp. PCC 7601 (assembly GCF_025677855.1). NCBI lineage: Bacteria > Bacillati > Cyanobacteriota > Cyanophyceae > Nostocales > Tolypothrichaceae > Tolypothrix > Tolypothrix sp. PCC 7601. The sequence continues at coordinate 2,809,861 of NZ_CP064879.1, read as the reverse complement.
CCTGGTAGTTCTGTTTGCCGCAACCAAGAGTCTGGTGCTGTTACCTCTTGCAGTTGGAATTTGAGTATTGGGCCTCCCTGTGCTAGTTGTAACAGAGAATTATCTGGTAGCTGATTCTGGGTCACAAGCACACCATTTAAGAAAGTGCCATTTGTGCCTTGACTAATTACTTGCCACAAACCACCACTTTTAACAGAACTAACTTGTTTGAGTTCTAGATGATAGCGAGAAACTAAGCTATCAGTTAAAACAACATCGTTATCCGCCGCACGTCCAATGCGAATCACAGAGGAATTCTCGAAATACCATTGCTTAAGCGGCGTTTTTTGTTGCGGTTCTAGCAGTGTCAGAGTAACCACAATACGAAGATAAAGGATGAAGGTTAAAGTTTAACAACGGATATGTAACTGAGCATTAGCTACAGTTCATTTTAGGAAATTACAGTCATTAGAATTAAAAATTTATACTTCATAATTCATATTTATTTTTGGCTGTCTAAATTGGGACGCACTTTAGCCCGAATCAGTATAGCTGTAATATTGTCATGGCCGTTGTATTGGTTTGCTAAATCAATTAAGTCTATTACGCCGGACTCTAGGTTAGTACCAGAGCCGAGTAGAGGTTTGAGGTGCGTCTGCCAATGTATTTCTAATAAATCATTATCCGATAAACCGTCCGAAGCTAGGATGAATAAGGTATCTTCATTAATCTCGAAAAAATCGACATCGGGATTAATTGAGTGTTCGTCACGGGGCCCTAAAGCTTGGGTAAGTTGGTAAGCGTCGGCGCGGGCATAAGCAACGCTAGGCTCTACGCCTCTGCTAATCTCCCGTTGACCTACTTCATGATCTACGGTGATTTGTTCCAGCCCCCGCTTATGAGTGACGCAATAGAGGCGGCTATCTCCCACATGAGCTACGGCGGCGTGACTATCCTGTATTAAGAGCATGACTAGAGTAGTACCCATGCGCCCAACTCCAGAACGGGCATCTTTTTGATTTAGGTCATAAATTGCCTGATTTGCTAGGTATACTGCATCCCGGATGCTCTCTTCGCTTGGTAGCTGATTATTAACCCAGTGTTCTTGAAAATATTCTCGCAGGGTCGTAACCGCCAACTCACTAGCTATTTCGCCGCCAGCGTGACCACCCATACCATCACAGAGAATATACAAACCACGGGCTTGTAGAACTCTAGTTTTAGGTAACTCTAGTTTATTAATCTTGGTTTCAATGCCAAAGAAATCTTCATTATGATGACGTTGTCTGCCAACATCAGTAGCACCCGCGTCTTGCAGGCTACTTAGCTGCATTGGTAGCACCACTGTGGGCATATCATCATTTCTGGAACTGAAATCCTCTGAGTCATCAAATTGCAGCATAGTTGGCGCAGTGGGATATTTTTCCTCTTTCGGCGGCAAAGTTTCAATAGTTGGTGCTACTAATTCAGTAGACATTTCTTCTAGACGCGATCGCAATTGTGCGATCGTCTCAATTTTACCGATTTCCAAATCTCCTAACATCTGAACTACAGAGCCAAATTGAGTGCGTTGAGACTGCCTAAATAATGCCTGCCAAACTCGCCCCAATGCTTTAATTGTTAAAGGCTGCTCTGGTTGATCGGATGTCTGGTCTGCTAAATCTGCTGTCAGATCACTAGAGACTTGAATATTAGATGATTCTTGATATAAACGTCCTAGGGTCAGGGTTTGGTCTTCATCCAAGAGCAAATTCGCCAAATCCAAAAGGCTATGACGACAATTCACTGGTTCTAGTACTGTCCACAATTGGGTCATCTGATAACACCAGTGAATTATTTGTAGTGAACTGGTGGTGTTTTCTTGCCACAAGTCAAGTAAACGCGGCAAATGTGAGCGGTCTTGGATGACTATCACCTGCATTTCACCTTGCTGCCATGCATCATGAATTGGCGGTATCCCTGGGTTTACTTGGGCTTGTAATGCTATATAAGGTTTAGCAAGGTGGGGAATACCACTGGCTTCTACAGATGGTGTAACTAAACCCTTTTGCCAATTTCCTAATATGGCCTCAAGGGGTGAAATTTGATATGGTTGACAGTCTAATACCTTAATACATATTTCCGTGTTGACGGGAAGTGCTTCTAAATTTGGTAATGCTTCTAATAATTGATAACGCTGTTCTAAGTCTAAATAAGAGCCTACTGTAAGCTGAAGGCTATTTGGCACAGGAGATACAGCAGATATTGCTGCTTCTTCTCCTGCCTCATTTTCTGTACTGTTTTGAGTAGCAATTTCCGCTTCTGCAGTAGCAGCTTTGGCAATTATTGCCCACCAAACAGTTCCGCATTCTGTACCACAATTGGGACAATTTAGTGCGTTGATAGGTACAGAGGTACTGCATTCCGGACAGACCTTGTGGGTCAAGGATGTACCACAGTTTTGGCAGAATTTGTTAGAGTTCAAGTTTTCAAATTTACACTGAGGGCAAATCAGCATAGTGGAAGTTCCTCATTCCCATTCCAAGGTGCTTCTTGCCACTTAGATCCAAAGTGCCACAACTGGCTACCCCTGCCTACAGTAGACCGCTCAGAAATTGTGGTCACTATTAAATTTTGGTGGCAGTATTAATTGTGACGCATATTAGCCTAATATTTCAGATTTCAGCCAGCTAATTTATCTAACAATGGTGCAGGGGAGTAGGGTCAGCAGGGGAAAAACACCAAATCCCAAATACCAAACGCCCATTGTTTAATTTCCCTCACACCTCATTACTCAATGGTAATTGAATCGCAAAACAGGTACGGTTTGACCCACTTTCAACTTCGATTGTTCCTCCTAAAAGTTTGGTAAGTTTTTGTACTAGTGCTAAACCCAATCCTGTGCCACCTTGCTTCCACGGGTCATTACTGGGAATGCGATAAAATTTATCGAAAATCCGTGGTAATTCATAACTGGGAATTTCTACACCCGAATTAATTACCTGGAATTGCATATTTTGCGATTTCATTTGAGCAGAAATTGTAATTTCGGCATCGGGAGGGCTGAATTTACAGGCGTTTGTGAGTAGTTCGATTAGAATACGCTCTAGACTGAATGGATCGCAAGTTAATAAAGGCAGACTGTTAGCGATGCTGAGGCGTAGCTTTTGCTGACAAGAGTTGCGGTTACGTGCTTTAAATAGTTCTACTACCCGCCACAGCCATTGCTGTACTTGAACAGTTTCCAGTACCAAGGGCTTTGTATTATTATCTAGCCTTTGTAAATCTAAGAAATTACTAATGAGATTAATTTCGCGATCGCACTCGTTGTCTAAAATGTCATAATAGCGAGCTGCCTTAGAGCGTTCTGTCTGTGGCTTTTCCATCTCCAAGAAAAAGTTTTGCTCTTGATTGAGTGCTATACCCAACATTTGAATTGCCATTTTCATATTCGTTAATGGCGTGCGTAGTTCGTGCGATACAGTACTGAGAAATTCATCTTTGAGGCGATTGAGGCTTTCCATTTCCTCTAACTGCGCTTGCACTGATTCTTGACTATGTTTGAGAGCAACTTCTGCTGATTTGCGCTCTGTAATATCTATACAACAGCCAATGTAGCCGACAAATTTACCATTGGGGGTAAACCGAGGAATACCTGTATCTAACACCCAACGATATTCATTATCATGGCGCTTCAGCCGATATTCCATCTCAAATTTAGCTCTAGCATGAAAAGCGGAATCATAGATGTCTTGGCAGAAATCTTGCTCTTGTGGATGGACTCCTTCTAGCCAGCCTAAACCTTGCTGTTGCTCCATGCTACGTCCAGTAAACTTTAACCAGGATTGATTAAAAAAGGTAAACAGTCCATCACATCCTGTCATCCACAACATGACTGGTGCAGTATTCGCCATAGAATGAAAGCGTTGTTCACTTTCTCGTAAAGCATCTTCCGCTTGTTTATGAGTAGTGATATCTTCCAACACCATCAGAATTTGCGGATGCTTTTGTTGATGTTTATCTGTTGAGCTTAAGTCTAGATGAGAAAATCCATCATCAGCAGGTAATAACCTTGCTACAACCTTTACCCATACAATCTCGCTAACCGGACAATTTAAACGCAACTCCCATTTAGAAACCTCGCTAAAAGATGCAGTTTTTACTAATTCCCCTAATGCATCAGATAACTTTTGCTTGTCGGAATGTTCAAACAAGTTCAAAACAGACTGATCAATCAATTCTTCCACACTGTAACCAAGGCTGTTAGCACCAAATTTATTCACAGATAGAATAATTCCTGTAATATCTAAACTGAAATATACAGAAGGAATATTTTCATACAGCCTACGATACAAAGTTAATTCCTCTTGGGTAGGAAGCAGGGTTTCTGCTGTGCAAAGTTCTAAATCTTCGGCTCGTTCAGACACAAGTTCTAAGCGCGCAGATTTTGCAGACAAGATATCTTGTTGATGGCGATTTTTATGCCAGATCGATTGCTGATTACGGCTCATAAGACTGTATAACTTGCACCCAAGGTTTTGAGGTGGATATGGGCAGGAATAAAAAAAGATTATTATACTGCTTCTGAATTGATTTTTGTCAAAGGGTACAAGTAAAAACTTATGTAACAAAAATCATCCCCATTTAGTGAGTTTTTGAGTTCTAATTAAGCACAAATGGCTCAATATGTTTAGCAAAATACATTTATTTGGATATGCCTGTGATGGAAAAAGTAATTTTTTATATACAGGATGACAGTATCCAAATCCGGAGGATATGGCTGAGTAATCTCTGAGTAGAGAGTAAGCAGAAATGCTCAAAAATAGCTAACTAATAGTTATGCTTAATAAATGATTTTTTTTAGCAATACAATAAGGGCTTAACCCCTCAAACTAGTAAAATTTTCAGTTCAGATTCAGTGAGAGAACGCCACTCACCTGGTTGTAAACCCTCTAATTTCAAGTGGGCGATACTCACCCTGATGAGCCGTAAAGTCGGAAACCCTACTGCTGCTGTCATCCGCCGTACCTGACGGTTTTTACCCTCAGTGAGAGTCATTTCTAGCCAGGCTGTGGGTACATTTTTGCGAAATCTGATTGGCGGATTGCGATCGCACACCGGAGGTTCTTCAGATAATAGACGCACTTGTGCTGGACGAGTGTGGTAATCTTGAATCTTCACACCTGTTTGCAACTTATTTATAGCATCAACATCCGGAATGCGTTCTACTTGTGCCCAATAAGTACGTTTATGCCCAAATTTTGGATTAGCCAAGCGATGTTGTAACTGTCCATTGTTCGTCAACAACAGTAACCCTTCGCTATCCCAATCCAAACGCCCCACTGGATACACATCAGCAACCTCTATATATTCTTTGAGGGTACGGTGTTTGGGAGTTTCTTGGGTAAATTGGCTAAGAACGCCATAAGGTTTATGAAAAAGAATATATCTATATATAGAAGTCATTTGGTGTTTGTTATTTGTCATTGAGTACTTGGTAATTGGTAATTGGTAATTGGTTTTGGGTGTTTGGTGTTTGTTATTTCCCCTTGTCACCCCTCATCTCCCTCATCTCCCTCATCTCTCTCATCCCTAAGAGTCATCATGAACTGTGTACACCAGCACGCATGACAATCTGTCTTTCCCATGCCCAGTGCCCAATGCCCCATGCCCTATTCTTATCCATAAATAACCATCAATACTTAGTCCATACACTTCAGGAATTGTAAACAGCCTTGCTCACAGCCATAAGCAAGGTGGTACAATCTACTTCCATGCTAGGGGTGCCCGAATAACCAGGCTGAGATCACACCCTTAACACCTGAGTCTGGGTAATACCAGCGGAGGGAAGCTGTTTATCGAGGAATTTAATATGCGGACAGAATGGGTTGCCAAGCGGCGTGGGCAGAGCAATGTAACTCAAATGCACTACGCGCGTCAGGGTGTTATTACCGAAGAAATGCACTACGTCGCCCAGAGGGAAAATCTTCCTGCAGATCTCATTCGCGAGGAAGTGGCGCGGGGGCGGATGATTATCCCTGCTAACATTAATCACACCAACTTAGAGCCAATGGCTATTGGCATTGCCTCTAAATGCAAGGTAAATGCCAATATCGGTGCTTCACCCAACTCTTCTAATCTTCAAGAAGAAGTCGATAAGCTCAAACTAGCGGTGAAGTATGGTGCTGATACCGTGATGGACTTGTCTACAGGCGGCGGTAACTTAGATGAAATTCGTACCGCTATCATCAAAGCTTCGTCTGTTCCTATTGGCACAGTGCCAGTTTATCAAGCTTTAGAAAGCGTTCACGGCACTATTGAAAAACTCACCCCTGATGACTTTCTCCATGTCATTGAAAAACACGCCCAGCAAGGGGTAGACTATCAAACCATTCACGCGGGAATTTTACTTGAGCATTTACCTTTAGTCAGAAGCCGGATTACTGGGATTGTCTCTCGTGGCGGCGGTATTTTGGCGCGATGGATGCTGCATCATCACAAACAAAATCCCCTTTATACGCACTTCCGAGACATCATTGAAATTTTCAAGAAGTACGATGTCTCCTTCAGTTTAGGCGATTCCCTACGCCCTGGCTGTACTCATGATGCCTCAGATGCGGCACAATTAGCAGAATTGAAAACCCTCGGACAGCTAACTCGCAGAGCTTGGGAAGATAACGTACAGGTGATGGTAGAAGGGCCTGGACATGTACCAATGGATCAAATTGAGTTCAACGTCCGTAAACAAATGGAAGAGTGTTCTGAAGCACCTTTCTATGTGCTGGGGCCATTGGTAACAGATATTGCTCCTGGTTATGACCACATTACCTCAGCTATTGGGGCCGCAATGGCTGGTTGGTATGGTACAGCAATGTTGTGCTATGTCACACCCAAAGAACACTTAGGTTTACCCAATGCCGAAGATGTGCGTAATGGCTTAATTGCTTATAAAATCGCAGCACATGCAGCAGATATCGCTAGACATCGCCAAGGTGCTAGAGATAGAGATGATGAATTGTCTAAAGCCCGTTATAACTTTGACTGGAATCGTCAGTTTGAATTATCACTCGATCCAGAGAGAGCTAAAGAATACCACGACGAAACTCTACCAGCAGATATTTATAAAACTGCTGAGTTTTGTTCGATGTGTGGGCCTAAATTCTGTCCTATGCAAACCAAAGTTGATGCTGATGCACTGACAGAACTTGAGAAGTTCTTGGCGAAAGAAAAGGTTACTCAATCGTAAATTACTCAAGTAGGGTGGGCATTGCCAACCCTACTAACTTCCAGGATCTACAATGTAACCTCAAAAATTGCTTTGACATCACAGGGTAAAACAATCCTATTAACTATTTTTGAGCTTAAGAGATAGACTTTTATAAATTTTTATTATTTGATCGGGTAGAAATTGCTATAAAGACATTATCTAAGATTGCCCACCCTGCAAAAAACTTAAAGTGAAAGATTATGATTAATTCAAATTTGAACAAGAGTAGAGATATTTTTTGCAAGTAGCGTAACGCGCCATCCAGTTTATAATTGCGTTAAGAATAAAGTGCATCACCCACCCTACTAAGTATTGGCAAGCATTTGTGAACTTGTATATACACTAATATATCTAGCTTATAAAATTTTTAGCTAACTAGCTAAGTTGATATCACTACTTTTATCATCTTCCTCTAGCCCTAACCTTTCGTATAATTCACTAACAGATTGAGGCTCAACAATTTTTTCTTTTGCACGTTGTAAAGCAGTGAATAAACGAGTAGAGTTTGCTGGAAACCGAAGTAAGTAAAGTGTTTCTAGTAAGCTTTCTAGTTCAGTTTCAGAAATTAACACAACATTTTTACCATCAGGTCGGCTAATTCTGATTACCTCATTAGTCTCAATAAGTTGATTACAAATGCTATCTAAATTTTTAGCGGCTTCTTCTGATGTTATTTTAATTGACATAATAATTGACCGATTTTGACTAATTTTTTACCTTTTTAAAAGTACATACTTATTCGTAATGATATCGAGCTTTGAGGAAATCTATTCTGTCTTCGCTAACTAGATAAACAAGCCGATGCTCTTGATTGATACGACGCGACCAGCATCCAGAATACTCATATTTTAACGGTTCAGGCTTACCAATGCCTTCAAAAGGATCTCGTAAAATTTCCTTGACTATTTTAAGTATACGAAGCGCCATTTTCCGGTCTTTGCTAACCCAGTATTCTAAGTCTTCTATAAATTCTGGCTGAAATACAGCTTCACGCTGACGTTGAATGTCACCCTCATCACCCATGCAATCCAACCTTTAAGAGCCGTCTTAAATTTAATCGCTAATCTGTAAATAAGTAAGTAAGTAAAGTTAATTTGTATCAATACTTACCAAAACTCACTCAAAAAGATAATACAAGGAATGCGATCGCACTCTTTATCAGCTAATTACCAACAAAGCAATTTTGCGATTCGCATTCTTGATTACCTAACTAATTTCCTAATTCCCGATACCGCTTTTGAATCTCCTCAATTGAGAACAACGCTTCAAACTTTAATCCTGCTGACTGATATAACTCAGCGCCTCCTTGTAGGCGATCTACTAGTGCAATTACTTGCTCAACGGTATAACCTGCTTCTTTGAGGCGGTTGACTGCTTTGAGCGCAGATTGCCCAGTCGTGACCACATCTTCTAAAACTACAACTTTTGCACCCTCTGGCAAACTGGGCCCTTCAATATAAGCCCGCGTTCCATAACCTTTGGCTTCTTTACGTATAATTAGCGCTGGAATTGGGCGGTTTTCATAGACAGAAACTACACTGACTGCAGTCACAATGGGGTCAGCACCCAAGGTTAAACCAGCTACAGCTTGAGTATCTACAGGTAATAAAGGAAACAGTAAGCGTCCGACGGCTAAAGCGCCTTGGGGATGTAGTGTTACCTGCGTCTTGTTAACGTAATAAGAACTACGTAACCCAGAAGACAGAACAAAATCACCCTCTTGATAAGCGAGTTCACAGAATAAATCTAGTAAATTGTGGTGCAGGGTGGTCAAATCAGCAGTAGCTGCCCAAATATTGGAAGGGTTAGCGGTTTCAGTAGAATAAGTCATTACAAGACGTTATAAATTGTGCTACACCAAAGGTTGAACTCATCAGAGTTCTGAATTTAAGCATAAATTAAGATTCGCGCAAAAATTGAGGAGTAGGGAATATGGGTATAAAATTTCAGACCCCAAGTATTTTTTTACTACTGCTAGCTACTAGTATTGCTGTTCCCTCTGTGGCTAGCGCCCAAACAGCAACACCTAATTATGAAACGCCAAGTGAGGCACTGGAGCGAGCTTATTTCCGCCACGATCCAAATTTCTATCAAAATCGCAGCTTACAACGTCAAGTAGACTCCCTTGTTGGTGCTGGTTCCTTTGGCAATTCCTTTCCAGAAAATGAAATTGCCCGTGATGGTGAATTAATCCATAGTGTTTATCGAGATATGTTAAACCAACAAGCCACTAACGACCCTTACCTGCGTACCCCAGATTTACCCAACCCATACGGTACATCACTACTATTGTCTCCTCGTGCAAACGCCGAGCAGCTCAAAGTGGGGACTGAGTTTCGTTTCGAGACTTCAACAAGGTAAGAGTGTTGAGTGCTAAGTGATAAGTAGGTAGTAGTTAGTTAAAACTTAGCTATGAGACTATAGTAGTTTTTCTAGCTCCTAGTCCCTTAGTAGCTTAGTGCTCACAATTACAGTATTGATTAAATCCAGGGTGCAGGAGTTGAACCTGCCTTGGGCGAATTATGAGTTCGCTGCCTCAACCGCTCGGCCAACCCTGGTCGATTTTTTATTGTAGCGTGAGTTTGGTAGCTCGTGTACCCTCGAAGATAGTTTAGCAGATTTTTTTACTACATAATTTGATTCCGGAATAGTGCAGACTAATATTGATTAAGTTCTTTTAAGGATTGGGGTCAACGGAAGGCTGAAGTATGAAGTATAAAGTATGAGATTACTTTAATCATCAAGGCAAGGGATAAAACGACTTGTAGGCGATACAGAGTTCTGATTCGCTCACAAAATCCTTTAAACTTGAGATTTCTTTAGTCAACAGCTTCAATCGGTTTAAATAAAAGAGAATTATTCTGCAATAGCCTGTCAGCGATGAAAATTAATTCCACTGTACTTCTAACGTTAATTTTGTTAACCCTGATGTTAGGGGCAGGTTCTGTGAGCGCGTTTTGGGGGTTTACTCTAGGGAGTTCAGCACTTAAAGGGGTAACAACACCAGATGGTCGTCCTACAACCAAATTTACCAGTGCTAAGTCCTCTAACTCGCAGCAAGGAACCTTAGCGTTATTAAAAGAAGAAGAGATACTAAAAATTGTTAAGGCCAGAATTGAGGGTAAGACCAAAGCTGCTAAATCGGAAAAACTAGAGGAAGATGATGAAGAAACCAACAATAGTAAACAGAAGCCAGAGGAAAAACCCCAGGAAATAGCTGAGGAAAAACCCCAGCAAGGATTTCCTATTAATGCTGAAAACAAGGGCGTAACTCTCGCTGTGCAATCTGCTCGCTATTCCGGTGGAGATCTACTATTAAAGGTGAAGATGCAGAATAAAGGCGCTGATTCTGTGCGCTTTTTGTATAGCTTTTTAGATGTTACCGATGACAAAGGGCGAACTCTCAGTGCTAGTACAGAGGGTTTACCAGCAGAGTTACCGGCAAATGGCCCAGCCTTTTCAGGTACAGTTAGTATTCCTACCGCTCTACTTGATGATGTGCAAAAGGTTTCACTGGCGCTGACCGATTACCCTGCTCAACAATTAAAGCTGGAAGTTTTGAATATTCCTGTAGCAAAATAAGCGAGACAATTGTGATATGGGGAATTTGAGTTGGGAATTTGAGAGGAAAAGTCTAGTGAGTTGTTAAAAAAGTTTTTTGCTCTGCCAAGAAGAACTCGCAGTAGAGTGCGACAAGTTGTTAGACAACAGAACTGCGAAGACTAACTGAAAAAATTTGCTTTCAGATAAAACCCAGTTAATCAGCCTTACATAGCTGTAACCGGGGTAGTTGGGCACCAGGGATGGCGAAACAGCGCAACCACTATCCCCAATTCCCGAATCTCAAATCGTCAATTTCAGAGTGGGTGCGTAGTTGTACACGAGCTTTAGCAGTGAGTGCTTTTCCTAGCTTAATTTGGACAGATGTGGGGCTGCGATTGTTATCAGTGCTGCTACTGATTGCCATCAATGCTTTTTTTGTCACAGCTGAGTTTTCAATGGTGACAGTGCGGCGATCGCGTATCCATCAGTTAGTCCAAGCTGGTGACATTCCTGCGATCGCTGTGGAAATGTTGCAACGTAGTATTGACAGACTGCTATCTACCACCCAGTTAGGCATTACTCTTTCTAGTTTGGCGCTGGGATGGATCGGTGAAAGCTCGATTGTGGTTTTGGTGGATACATGGCTTAAATCCTGGCCTTTACCTGAACGAATGAGTTTGTTGATGGCTCATTCTTTATCTATCCCCATCACATTTTTTTTAATAGCCTATCTGCAAATCGTCTTAGGAGAACTTTGCCCCAAATCGGTAGCAATGCTGTACTCAGAACAGCTATCAAGATTTTTGGGGCCTTCAGTCAAAGCGATCGTGCGTTTTTTCAGTCCCTTTATTTGGATTCTCAACCAATCAAATCACTGGCTGTTAAGACTCTTTGGTATTGAATACACAGGTCAAGGCTGGAGACCACCTGTGACTCCAGAGGAATTGCAGCTGATTATCTCTACAGAACGGGAATCAACTGGTTTACAGCATTCAGAACGCGAATTGCTCAATAACGTCTTTGAATTTGGGGATGTGATGGCACAAGAGGTGATGATTCCGCGCACCAGCATTGTAGCTTTGCCCAGAGACGCTACCCTTCAAAGATTACTCAAGGAAATGGCTTCTACTGGTCACTCCCGCTATCCCATCATGGGCGAATCTTTAGACGACATTCGCGGCATTATTTACTTTAAAGATTTAGCACAACCTTTGGCGGTGGGAAAATTAACTTTAGAATCACCCATCCAACCGTGGATACGTCCAGCACGCTTTGTCCCAGAACATACCCCATTAAGTGAACTACTGCCCATGATGCGGCAAGAAAAGCCAGCTATGGTCATGGTGGTGAATGAATTTGGCGGTATTGTCGGACTAGTAACGCTGCAAGATGTAGTAGCGGAAATTATTGGTAGTGCAGGCGTACTTGATAGTGCTGAAGATTTGCTCATTCAAATGTTAAATGAGCAGACATTTCTAGTACAAGCACAAATCAACTTAGAAGACCTCAACCAAGTTTTAGATTTAAACTTGCCCCTAACTAAGGAATATCAAACACTAGGGGGCTTTTTGCTCTACCACCTCCAAAAAATTCCCGCCAAAGGGGAAACCTTCTTATTTGAGAATCTTGAATTTACGGTAGTTTCCGTCATTGGCCCCCGCTTACACCAAATTCAACTCCGCCGTTTGCAAGGCGATAGGTGAATTGGGTATGGGGCATGGGGCATTGGGCATGGGGCATTGGGCATTGGTAATGGGTAATTGGTAATTGGTGTTTGTCATTAATTATTTCTTCCCCTGCGCCCTGCCCCGTTGCTTTTCCCAGTCCCCAATCCCCATTACCCCTTATCCCCAGAGGGGGCCCCGAGTTCCCCAGTCCCTAAACATAAGCAACTGGGTCTTTCAAGCCTAATTCAGCAAAAGCTGCTAGCCTAAGGCGACAGGAATCACAGACTCCGCAGGCGATATCCGCACCAGCGTAACAAGACCAAGTGAGTTCCCAGGGAACGCCGAGTTGATTACCCAACTGGATAATTTCGGTCTTTTTCAGATTAATTAAAGGTGCCGCGATAGTAATAGGTTCGCCTTCTCGTCCTTGCTTGGTTCCCAGGCGAAAAACTTCTTGCATCGCTTGGATATAATCAGGGCGACAATCAGGATAACCAGAATAGTCTAAGGCATTGACACCGATGTAAACGCGTTCAGCTGCGATCGCTTCGGCGTAGGCGAGGGCAAAACTTAAAAAGATGGTATTCCGGGCTGGTACATAGGTGACAGGAATACTCTGCGACATCTCATCTAGGGAACGTTCCTCTGGTAAATCAATGCTACTGTCTGTCAGCGCAGAACCACCCCATTGCCGTAAGTCGAAATTTACTACCTGATGTTTAGCCACTCCAGCTTTTTGCGCCACTAACCGAGCTGACTCTAACTCGCGTTGATGTCGCTGTTGATAATCAAAGGAAAGAGCGTGACACTCATAGCCATCAGCTTTGGCTTGGTACAGAATTGTGGAAGAGTCTAATCCCCCTGATAACAGAATTACAGCTTTCATCGTGGATTTAATCTTGAGATTTTCAATCGCTAAATCTGATTGCTTGAGCCTTTGCACTCCTGTTGGCGATCGCATCTCTCTTACGCCCTAAAAATTCAAAGGTCAATATCTACTACTAGTGTCGTGAAAATTCGCTTCACAATCTGCAATAGTTGCAGATAATTATGTAAAAATTATTAAAGTGTATCATTGGTGATCTTTATCAGTAAATTTTTTCAATTTTTCTTCAGGCAAAAGTTCAGTGTGGGATTTTCATTTTTTCGTAATTTTACTGAGAAAAAATTATTAACTTCAATTTATCAATCTCTGATTGATCCAAATAATTATTACCTTTAGGTATTACTTAGGTTATTAAGTTAATAAAAAGACATCAGATATTTTGTGTAAGGTGTAAAAAATCTATCAAGGGTGAACTGACTATACAAAAGATACTCAGATTGCGGGAACCCATAACAAACTTTGAAATTCTTCATAAATAGAACCTCTATGTTACCATCTGGATGGTTTTAGACGGATCGTCACTGGCAGTTAAGTATAAAGGCCAACGACCGTAGCGTCTCTAAATTTGGTGGTTGAGGAGAGAATCATAGTGCAGGATAGCATGTCAGTAGCAGAACCAAATCTATATACACAGCGCAACCAACCACGACCAATTCGCATAGGCGTAATTGGGGTGGGTAACATGGGGCAACATCACGCCAGAGTCCTGAGTTCAATGAAAGATGTTGAACTGGTAGGTGTTTCAGATATTAATGTCGAGCGAGGATTAGAAACTGCTAGCAAATATAAGGTCAAATTTTTTGAAGATTATTGTGACCTTTTGCCCCATGTAGAAGCAGTTTGTGTTGCTGTTCCCACTCGCCTACATTACGCCGTGGGCATTAACTGTTTGTTAGCGGGAATTCACGTTTTAATTGAAAAACCAATTGCCGCAAGTATTTCTGAGGCAGAATCCTTGGTCAATGCTGCTGCTGAATCGCAGTGTATTCTCCAAGTCGGTCACATTGAGCGCTTTAATCCAGCATTTCGCGAACTGAGCAAAGTGCTGAAAACTGAAGAGTTACTAGCTATAGAAGCTCATCGGATGAGTCCTTATTCAGACCGAGCCAACGATGTTTCTGTTGTCCTGGATTTAATGATCCATGACATTGACTTACTTCTAGAATTAGCTGCTTCCCCTGTAGTGAAGTTAACTGCTAGTGGTACTCGTGCCCTAGATTCTGGTTATTTAGATTACGTGACTGCTACCTTAGGATTTGCTAATGGGATTGTAGCTACTTTAACTGCCAGCAAAGTGACCCATAGGAAAATTCGTCGGATTGTTGCCCATTGCAAAAATTCATTCACTGAGGCAGATTTTCTCAAGAATGAAATTTTAATTCATCGGCAAACAAATAACAGCTCTTTAAACGATCATCGGCAAGTACTTTATCGCCAAGATGGTGTAATTGAGAAAGTGTACACCACTAATATTCAACCTCTCAGCGCAGAGTTAGAACATTTTGTTAACTGTGTACATGGCGGAAATCAACCTTCTGTTGGCGGAGAACAAGCTCTCAAAGCTTTAAGATTAGCCAGTTTAATTGAGCAGATGGCTTTGGAAGAGCGGGTTTGGAACCCATTAGATTGGCAATCGGAACCCAGAGTGCAATCACTCACCCCGACAGTCTAAAAATTAAACAAGATTCAAAAGTCAAAAGTCGCAAGATTTTTGACTTTTGTTTTTTGTGTTCACCTTTACTCTTTTAATCCAAATTGCCAGTGAAATTTCTAGTTTTACTACGACTAAGTCTAGCTAGGTTCCAGCTAGCACAAATAATTAAATTTGGGCTTAAAGAACTGGCACATATATATTTTTTGATGGTTTTTGTGAATCTAAATTCCCAATTTCTCAGTCCGATAATTTTAGACTCTTGACCCTTGAACGCGACTTCAACCGCGCACAAGCCCTTACAGCCGTAAGGGTAGGAGACGGCTGCTCTGAGCTAAGCTACGCCCAAGTAATACGTAGTTAATATCAGACTGCATTAATCACAAAGCTTAGGAAAAACAAGCTACATTCCTAAGTTTCGATAAAGTTTAAAAAAGTTAACGCTGAATTTAACCACCACACTGGTGTAGTATTTGCAGGAAGTAACCAAATGCTCGAATGGATAACTAATACTATCAACTCCCTAGGCTATTGGGGAATTGCTCTATTAATGTTTTTAGAAAACCTTTTTCCGCCGATTCCTTCAGAGTTGATTATGCCACTGGCAGGATTTACAGCTAGTCCCTATCAGCCAGGAGGGGCAAAGCTAAATATCTTAGGTGTATTTGTCGCCGGACTAATCGGTTCTGTACTAGGCGCACTCATCTGGTACTACCCAGGAAAATTTTTAAGTGAAAAGCGCTTGAAATCTTTAGCAGACAAACATGGTAAATGGATTTCTATTTCTGGTAAAGATATTACTAAAGCCAACAACTGGTTTTACAAGCAAGGTAATAAAGCTGTATTTATTGGTCGTCTAGTGCCGGGAATCCGTACTTTAATCTCTGTACCGGCAGGGATGAGTAATATGAACTTGCTAAATTTCCTATTTTACACTACCTTAGGTAGCGCTGCTTGGGTAGGTTTGCTAACATACTCAGGATATTTGTTGGGTAGTCAGTATGAACTTGTGGACAAGTACCTTGCTCCTGTATCAAAAATTGTGCTTGGGAGCTTGGTGATCGCATTTTTCATTTGGGTGTTCAAACGTAAGCAAAAAACTACTAGAAAATGACATACATAAGCCTTTGTCCACAAAATTAGGTTTTAAAGATGCCTAAAATTGGCCTACACTATCCCAAATAATGCTAAATTCGCGATCGCCTGACTTAATTTTTTGCGTATTTCTAGCTACACTTGACGCAGCTGGAAATTTTTGGTAACTCCCATTTTTGTAAGATTGAGCAGGATAAGTTTTTACAGTTAAGTTAGGACTAGGAGCTTTTATGACAGACCAACCTTCCGCTGCCACCCCAATGAATGCCGCTGCTATTCCTATGAATAGAGTATCGGCATCTACCCCAATCAACGCTACTACTACTCCTAAGCCCAGTACCTCCTATTCAGGTAAGGCCATTCTCAGCGTTGATTTAGGTAGAACTTCTACTAAAACTTGTGTCAGCCGCGAACCAAACAATGTCGTTTTCGTACCTGCAAACGTCAAGCAAATGTCCATCGAACAGGTACGTGGTGGTGTGTTTGAAGCGCGTGCTACTGACCCTTTAATGGATTTGTGGTTGGAGTACCAAGGTAGTGGCTATGCTGTCGGTCAATTGGCAGCAGACTTTGGCGCTAATTTAGGCGTAGGTCAATCTAAAGTAGAGGATGCACTGGTAAAAGTTTTAGCTAGTGCTGGCTATTTCAAACTCAAAGACGAAATTTCCGTTGTTCTGGGTCTGCCTTTCCTGTCTTTAGAACAGTTTGAAAAAGAAAAAGCACAGTTGATCAGTGCGGTAACCGGGCCTCATGTTTTAAACTTCCGGGGTGAATCCGTCTCACTCAACGTCACTAAGGTTTGGGTAATGCCAGAAGGCTACGGCAGTCTGCTGTGGACGGAAGCTCAACCTCAAAAAGGTGCAACACTTCCTGATTTTACGAAAATTTCAGTTGCAATCGTTGATATTGGTCATCAAACCATCGATTTGCTGATGGTAGATAACTTCCGCTTCGCTCGCGGTGCTTCTAAGAGTGAAGATTTTGGGATGAATAAATTTTATGAATTGGTAGCTGCTGAAATCGAGGGCGCTGATAGTCAATCTCTAGCATTGATTTCTGCTGTCAATAAACCTAAGGGCGAAAGATTCTATCGTCCCAAAGGTGCAAGCAAGCCTACAAACCTAGATGATTTTCTCCCCAACCTAACAGAAATGTTTTCCCGTGAAATTTGTAGCCGTGTTCTAGCATGGTTGCCAGAGCGGGTTACAGATGTAATTATCACCGGAGGGGGTGGTCAATTCTTCTGGGAAGATGTACAACGTCTACTTAAGGAAGCTAAAATTAACGCTTATTTAGCTGCACCTTCCAGACAAGCCAATGCCTTGGGGCAATATATTTATGGAGAGGCGCAATTATCCGCCGTTCGCTCTTCTAGGGCTTAAAACTGATGTTCCAATGGTCAAAAAAAGTAGTGAAATCGGTCACGTTCAATCCAGGGGTCGCTGATGAAAGTTTGTTGGCGCTTGTAGAAAGCTATTTGGAGAAACAAGTCGATAAAACTTTCAGCGACCTGTGTAAAGAAGCTCTATGGCAGTCTTTATGTGTACCGGAATCAGTAAAACCTATTCCGCAAACAACAACAGCAACAACAGATGCGGTTGAACAACAAATCGGTAAACTGCAAAATCAACTGGCTGACCTTGAGGAACGCTTTTTTGCCAAGGAATCTCATCGGTTGGAGGTAATGGAAAGCCAAATTATGCAACTTACTCAACAAGTTGCTCATTTGGCTATTATGGTTGCTGAAAGACCAGTGATTCAGTATTCCGTGCCAACAACATCAGCCCCAGCAAGCTCAGTAGTGGAAGTAGTAAATAATACTTATATGCCACCTCCACCACCTCAAGAGGTTGATCCTGTAATCAGCCGACTTAGCCAGTTTCTCGATGATTTTTAAAGTAACATCAGGGCTTTGAGCATCTTTTGCTGTTATGTAAAATCCTTAATAGGAAAAACTATTAAGGATTATTAATATTTGTGTACATTTATATATTGATTTTAAAGATGCGATCGCAGTTTTTTCCGAACTGAGAACGCCATCTTTTTTGTTCTATCAAGGGAATAAACCCATCCCTGATCAATACTGCTCGGTTAAGGATTTTCAACTCGGAATTGGGTTTGGGGAAAAGGTGAAAGGGTAAGGGTTAAAGGTTTGTTCTTGCCCCTTTTCCCCTTCCTCTTTTGCCCTTAACCGACAAGTATTGCATCCCTGATTTATGCTTAGTAGCAATTATACTTAGTATTACCCTAGAATTTTTTACACAGGATACTGTATAAAATAGTAGAATCCGCAGGTAAAAAATTTAGGATACCTTCATGCCAGTTGTAGCGAACTCCATCAAATTTGGTACAGACGGCTGGCGAGGCGTGATTGGTGATGAGTTCACCTTTGAACGCCTCGCCTTAGTTGCACCAGTAGCAGCAAAAGTATTATATGATACGTATTTTCCTAGCGTTGGTAGCCGGACGATTGTTGTCGGTTACGATCGCCGATTTATGGCGGAAGACTTTGCCCGTGTTGTAGCCGATGCTGTTACCGCTGTTGGATTTGATGTGCTACTTAGCGAAACCTATGCACCCACTCCAGCTTTTAGTTGGGCAGCAAAACAACTCAATGCTTTGGGCGCATTGGTAATTACAGCTAGTCATAATCCTGGGTCATATTTGGGGTTAAAAGTCAAAGGTTACTTTGGCGGGTCGGTATCACCGGAAGTTACTCAAGAGATAGAAGCGCTATTACCGCAAGGAATACCGCCAAAAGCAGATACTCCAGGCAAATTAGAGATATTTGACCCTTGGCCTAGTTACACCGCAGGTTTAGAGAAGAAAGTTGATATTGCTAAACTGCGAGATGCCATAGCTTCTGGGAAACTGACTGTATTTGCGGATGTGATGCATGGGGCGGCGGCGGGTGGATTAGCCAGATTACTGGGCGATCGCGTCCATGAAATTAACAGCAATCGTGACCCTTTATTTGGTGGTGGCGCACCAGAACCCTTGCCTAAATACCTGTCAAAGCTATTTGAGGTGATAAAAACTCATCAACAAACCAATAAAACAGCTTTAACAGTGGGATTAGTGTTTGATGGGGATAGCGATCGCATTGCAGCTGTAGACGGATCAGCCAATTTTTTGAGTTCTCAGGTGCTAATCCCGATATTAATTGACCATTTAACCTTAAGACGCAATTTTAGTGGTGAAATCGTCAAAACAGTCAGTGGTTCTGACTTAATTCCCCTGGTGGCAAAATTACATAACCTCTCAGTGTTTGAGACAGCAGTAGGTTACAAATACATTGCTGACAGAATGCTAGCTGCAGAGGTGTTGTTAGGGGGCGAAGAGTCAGGTGGAATTGGCTATGGTAGCCATATCCCCGAACGGGACGCGCTGCTATCAGCCTTGTATGTTCTAGAAGCAATCGTGGAATCTGGAAAAGATTTAGGCGAATATTATCAGGACTTACAACAGCAAACTAATTTCATATCAGCCTACGATCGCATTGATTTACCCCTAGCGAGTATGGAAGTGCGATCGCGTCTTTTGCAACAACTGCAAACCCAACCTTTAACGGAAATTGCAGGACAAGCCGTAATTGACTGCAAAACTATTGACGGCTACAAATTCCGGTTGGCTGACCACAGTTGGTTAATGATTCGTTTTAGCGGGACTGAACCAGTATTACGCCTGTACTGCGAAGCCGCGACAATTGAGCGAGTACATCAAACTCTTGCGTGGGCGAAACACTGGGCAGAGTAAAATTAGTTTTTAGTCATTTGTCATTTGTCCTTTGTCCTTTGACGAATGACTAAAAACAAATGACAAATAGCAGAATGACACATGACTAAACTACTTGTAGTAGCCACCGGAAATCCAGGTAAATTGAAAGAAATGCAACAATACTTGGTTGATTCTGGTTGGCAATTAACTCTTAAACCAGAAGAATTAGAAATTGAAGAGACAGGCGATACCTTTGCGGCGAATGCTTGTCTAAAAGCTTCCCAAGTGGCCAAAGCTACGCAAAGTTGGGCAATTGCGGATGATTCTGGCTTACAAGTAGATGCGTTAGATGGCGCACCGGGGGTGTATTCTGCACGTTATGGTAGAACCGACTCAGAACGTATTGCTAGGGTATTGAACGAATTGGGAAGCGAAGTCAACCGCAAAGCACAATTTGTTTGTGCCGTGGCGATCGCTAATCCTCAGGGTGCGATCGTTTTAGAATCTGAAGGGGTTTGTCATGGCACAATACTCCATGCACCTCGCGGTAATCGTGGCTTTGGCTACGATCCAATTTTTTACTTTCCAGATAAGCAATTAACCTTTGCAGAAATGACACCACAGTTGAAGAGGTCGATTAGCCATCGAGGTAAGGCTTTTGAATCTTTACTTCCTCAATTGGCAGGATTGAGTACTAAATTTTGATTGAGATAAATTCATCAGATTTGACAATCTCAAGTCTTAAGTTAGATTGATTTTGGAATTAAGGGATGAAATCCTGAAATAAGTTCTGAATTTAAGTCTATTTAGTCAAATTATTAGCTTTTTTAGCTAACAACTCAGCAATGCCAGTTGCTGCAAAGGAGGATAACCTCAACGCCAGCTACCTACAACGGAAAAACTGTTTTCAGTGCTGGCTTTGCAACGCACTGGCTGATCAAAACTAAAAGTTCAGACTTTAGACGGCTTCGGTATTTTTTTCTCCAGTACGAATCCGCACAACTTGCTCTACAGGAGAGATGAAAATCTTACCATCACCAATTTCACCAGTGCGGGCAGCAGCAATAATTTTATCTACTACCATATCAACTTGGTTGTCTTCAACGACGATTTCTACTTTGAGTTTTTGCAGAAATTCAACGGTGTACTCCGAACCACGATAGCGTTCAGTTTGACCTTTTTGTCTACCGAAGCCTCGAACTTCAGAAACGGTCATACCGACAATCCCTGCATTAACCAAGGCAATTTTGACTTCATCAAGCTTAAATGGGCGGATAATCGCTTCTACTTTTTTCATGTTTTGGTCTCCTAAATTTCTACTAGCTTCGTTAATCTATCTAAGCAGATCCCTTGTCTCAGACTTTAACTAGTAGGATTATTTTAAAAATAATATGTAATAATTTACGACTTTATTTGCCCTATGGGAACAATTATGAAATTAGCCATGATAAATCTGACTAATTCAATAGTCGTTATGGTTATGACATGAGAAAAAATCCCTCTATTTAATATTAGAGGATGTGTGTGTTGCAACTAATATTTATAAAAATTCCCTGAATTAACCTCTAGGAGTTGAGCAAGTAATTTAAGAGCAATTGTGTAAGCAGCTAAAGCCAAAAACAAAAAAGTGAAATTAACGACTTTGATGTTCAAAGAAGGGACGCACAACCAAATACCCAGCAGTAAAAGCAGTGAGCATAATTAATAAAATTGAGATTGCTAACCACCATCCGCTTATTTCTTTGGTTTCTGACTCAGTAGGGCCATAATATCTAACTTCTTGCTCTTCTATTAATATTGTTTCCGGCATTGAGGGTAGCATTTCTGTTACAGGTACAGCAACATGAGTGCGATTGCCTTTCGTGGTGGTGACTTCGGGTTTAGCAGTTGGACGGGGACGTGCAACTTGCTGACGGGGACGTGCTTCCTTGGCTGGAGGCTGCTTAGTTGCGGCTGTAGTTTTCGCCTCAGGAGTAGGTACTGGGCGATCGCTTGGCTTAGTAGGTAGTGGAGTTGGTACATCCACCAACTTTTGCAAATGCAATAAAGACTCAACAACTTTGGTAATTTCTTGGCGCAGTAGTTGATTTTCTTGCACTAGTTTGTGATTTTTAGATGTCAGTGCATCTATTTGTATTTGTGCTGACTTTAACTCATCCGCCAACTCCCGATATACAGAAAGCGGTACAGATGGCGGCTGCGCTGGAGCCTTGTCTGCATCTGGATTGTAATAAATAGAACTTGTAGTTGTTACCATTTGTCGCCTGGTATTAAAAATCGAAGTAATTCATTATGTTGTAGAGATACTATCAGAGATAGTCAACTCTGAAACCATGCTGAAGAATTATTGAAAAATTATTGAATAGAGAAAAAAGTAGGGAATGGGTAATGGGTAATTGGTAATGGGTGATAGATATTTATTATTTCTCCCTCATCTTCCTCATCTCCCTCATCCCCCTCATCTCCCTCATCTCCCCTATCACCTAGCCTCTCTGAAGCAAAGGGAAGAAATGACCCACAGGGCCTTGTCCTTTGCCAATATCGAGGGAATAAGTGAGTGCAGTTGTAACATAGTTTTTTGCTTGCTGCACTGCTGTTAAGAGGTCTTTATTTTGAGCTAAATTGGCAGCGATCGCAGCTGATAAAGTACAACCAGTACCGTGGGTATTTTTGGTTTCTACTACTTGGGTAGTGATAGTTTCTACATTTTGCCCATCAAACCAGATATCAACACCACGTAAGTTTCCTTGCATACCTCCACCTTTGACTAAAACTGCTTTCGCACCTAATTTGCGGTGGATGGTTTCGGCGGCTGCTTGCATATCTTCCAGGGAATTAATCGCTAAACCACTCATAATTTGAGCTTCATAGCGGTTTGGTGTGACAATAGCAGCTTGGGGTATTAAGGCACTACAAAGAGTCTGGACTGCGTCATCATCAATCAATTGTGCCCCTGTGCGTGAAACCATTACTGGATCGACTACTAAGTTATTGATCTTCCAAGCTTCTACTTGTTGAGCAACAGCTAAGATAATCTCCTTGTTGAGCAACATTCCTGTTTTTGCAGCTTGTACACCAATATCCTCAACCACCGCCTGAATTTGCGCTACTACAGCCTCAACAGGTATAGCATCAACTCGGCTTACCCCCAAGGTATTTTGCGCCGTGATGCAGGTAATAGCACTAGTTCCGTGGACACAGTGAAAAGCAAAAGTGCGTAAATCCGTTTGAATTCCCGCACCACCACCACTATCTGAGCCAGCAATAGTTAAAGCAACAGGTATCTTGGATTGTGTAACAGCGTTCATCTGATTTAAGGTCAAGGGTCAAGGGTTAAGGGTTAAAGGTCAAGAGTTAAGTATATTTATTTATTGTGAATGATTAAGTGTTTTGTTCCCATTACCCATTACCCATTACCCATTACTTAGTCCCTAATTTACTTTGTAAATACTTACCCCATTCAGCTGCTAAAGGGATTTCGGTAAAAGGGACTTTTACAGATTTAGCAGGTTCAGGAAAGAGAAATTCTAATTCAATCTGACGACCTTTTTCTGGTGGTGATTCTAAATTAGATAATTTGTCATCAACTAAAAGATTGATTGTTTGGACATCATCTAAAGAAAATGTCTCCAGTTTAATTGGCCCTTTAGGCGTAGGTTTTCCCCAAGTTATATTGTTATCTTTTTGACCCAATACTGCATAGATATCATACTTTGCCCGTTCAAATTGCTCTGCCCAAGCGCGGTAAGCTTCAACTTTTTGATACTCTTTTGAGCCTTGCCAAGCCAACCAGAAAAACATTGCTAACAAAGGCAACCACAATAGACCATGTTCCATTGTTTCAACAGTCCTGAGTGCTAAGTGAAAGTTTTAACTTAAGTGCAAAATACACCAACTCGAGGCACAGATAAGTTATCGTAGTGAGCAACTGGCAAAAAGCGGTGATGACTTTATATGAGAAGGCTTATATTATTTTGCTTGTTTCTCATTGGTTTGGGGGCGGCTGTATTTGGGTTCCTCAATTTTCAGGGACTAGCAGCCAAGGGTGAGTTTGAGACGATTCTGCTTGATTTTCGTGAAGATATACCCAAAGAGGTAGTAGAGAAAGATTTGCAAGCGATCGCTCAACAATACCAGGTTACACCCCAACTCGATAATAAATTTTCAGCAAAAGATAATGTGTATATTATCAAAGGCGATCGCCAACTGCTGAAAGAACTGCAAAAATCCAAATTCAAGTCGGCTACAGAATTTATCGAGCCAAATTATATTTACAACAATATTCCCCAACCGGGTGAATTTGCTTATTTGGGAGAATTTTTAAAACCCAATGAAGATGAAGAGAATGTCACTTCCTCATTAACTGGCCCTAATGACCAGTATTACAGTAAGCAGTGGAATTTACATAACATTGGCATTGAAGGCGCGTGGAGTCAAACCAAAGGTAGTGGCATTACGGTTGCTGTCATTGATACTGGTATCACTCGCGTACGCGACTTATATGAAACGAAATTTGTCAAAGGCTACGATTTCGTTAACGATAGAGAAGAAGCCAAAGACGATAACGGTCATGGTACCCATGTTGCAGGTACTATTGCCCAAGCTACCAATAATAAATATGGTGTAGCTGGTATTGCCTACGAAGCTAATCTCATGCCTTTGAAGGTATTGAATGAGTATGGTGGTGGTACAGTTGCCGATATTGCCGAGGCGATTAAATTTGCTGCTGATAAAGGCGCAGATGTCATTAATATGAGCTTGGGTGGTGGCGGTGAAAGCCAGTTAATGAAGCAAGCTATTGACTATGCCCACAACAAAGGTGTTGTGATTGTGGCGGCGGCTGGTAACGAAAACGCGAATGGTGCTAGTTATCCAGCACGTTATCCCCATGTTATTGGCGTTTCAGCATACGGCCCAGACAGTGAAAAAGCCCCATATTCCAACTTTGGTGCTGGGGTTGATATTTCTGCCCCTGGTGGTAGCGATGCTGGCAAGATTCTGCAAGAAACCATCAATGATCAAGGTGAAGGTGTGTTCCTTGGCTTCCAAGGTACAAGTATGGCATCTCCCCACGTTGCTGGTGTAGCTGCATTAATCAAAGCTAAAGGTATCACAGATCCCGATGAAGTTTTAAAAGTCCTCAAACAGTCTTCACGGGCTATTCAAGAAGATGGTTTAAACTACTACGGTTCTGGGCTACTCAATGCCGAAGCCGCCGTTAAACTTGCCACTGACGGTCAAATTAGCTTCTCTGATTTCTTCCGTTGGTTAAGAGATAACGGCTATCTCAACCCTGGATTTTGGATTGATGGCGGTGCTGTAGCGCTGTTACCCAAAATTTTGATGGTAGTTGGTTCTTATCTATTAGCTTGGTTTTTACGAGTTTACTTTCCTTTCACTTGGAGTTGGTCTTTATCCAGTGGTTTAATTGCTGGTAGTTCGGGATTATTCTTCCTTAAAGGAATTTATATCTTTGACCTGCCTCAATGGCCTTTCCGGCTTTTGGGTAGTTCTATTCCCGAATTAGGTAACAGTCTCCAAGGCACTGGTGATTTAAATCCCTTGTTTGCTAGCGTATTGATTCCTATAGTTCTCGTTGCATTACTACTGGGACATCCTAGCGGCAAATGGTTTGCCATTGGTTCTAGCCTTGGTGTGGCAGCCTGTTTGACAGTCAGTGCCCTTTACGATCCTGCTGTTTGGGGTTTGGGCAGTAGCCACTTAGCCCGCGTTTTCTTGATTGCTAATGCCCTGCTGTGTTATGGATTAGCTCGTTTAGCCTTGAAAAACGAAAGGCAAGTAGCTTAGTTAATTAACTGATATGCATTAGAGAAAATCTTCTCGCATTCAAGCTATTCAGGCTCAGGGAGGATGAGAAAAAGGGGATAAAAATTCAAAATTCACAATTATCCCCTTTTTCCTCCCAACAAACACCCAACACCCAACACCAAAAAAATTATATGAGTACTACAGTTACAGGCACTATTGAACACCGCGACATCGGTACTGGCGCTTGGGCGCTAGTTACCGATGAAGGCGTTACTTATGAACTTCCTAGAAGTGTAGATAAAAAATTATTAAAAGTAGGGCAAAAAGCCAAAGTTACGGGCAAAGTGCGAGAAGATATCATGACTACTGCCATGATTGGCCCTGTCCTGGAAGTAAAATCTTTTGATGTAATTAGTTCTGATTAGCTGCGGAAGCTAAAACTTCTTGTAATCGGCTTCTAAATTCACCTTTGGGATGGCCTCCTTTAACTTCACCAATAATCTGAAACTCTCCTTCAGGAGAATTACAGAGAATGTAGGTAGGCCATCCCATTTCTGATTTATCGGGATATTGAGTTAACAAAATCTTACGATACTTGCGATAAGTAGCCGTATCCTGCATTTTGACATCAATGAATTGCAAACCGAGTTCTTCAGCTACCTTTTGGTCATAAAATGACATTTTGTGGCAAATGCCGCATTCTTCCGAAGAGAACTTAATTACTGCTAAATTCATTTGACTGTGCGACTATTTGGACATAGGCAAATTATTGTAGCAGAAAACCTTGGATATCCGCCGCACAGCACGGCAAATAGTAATAAATACTAATCCTTATGCAGCTAAATTCTTGAAAAATAATTAAAAATTCTGCCAAATTGGCAGATATATTGTGGAATAACAATATGTATCTGCCTAATAGCCCATAAAAAGGTAGAAATTTAGTCAGGGAAAGGCATAACGAGTATCGAAAAATAATGATAAGATAAATGTAATTAACGATGACAGCAAGATAAGCGATCGCTAAGACACAATATTCAGAAATTTAATTTCACAGCGCATTTTTGTGCTAGAATATATGCCTCATCAATTATCAGTGGGCAGCTAGAGGCAAAATATCTCCTCAAAAAACCCCTAGTATGTATGAGCCTACCAGGGGAGTTAGTTATCAGGGTGCATCTACCAATTTATTTTTCTTAGTTTAAATACAATCTTCCGGAGAGTTTTTGGTAAAGGAAGATTGTTGTTTTTTCAATAATAAAAAACCCCCAGTAGGTATGAGCTTACCAGGGGAGTTAGTTATCAGGGTGCATCTACCATTTGATTGTTCCAGGTGAAATCGAGATGCTCCGGATAAATTCGTGATGCGTCGCCGATTATGGTTGAAAAACAAAAACCCCTAGAGGCTTTCGCCAACTAGGGGAGTGAGTTATCAGGGTGCATCTACCATTTAATTCTTCCAGTGCTACTACCTTAATCCGGATAAATTTTTGACCAATTCGCTAAAAAATAAAAAACTCCACCGATTTTATCAACCAGAGGAGTGAGTTATCAGGGTGCATCTACCATTTAATTCTTCTGAGTGCAGCTACCCTTATCCGGATCAATTTGTGACACGATTCGCTGATTATCTGTAAAAAATAAAAAACTCCACCGATTTTATCAACCAGAGGAGTGAGTTATCAGGGTGCATCTACCATTTAATTCTTCTGAGTGCAGCTACCCTTATCCGGATCAATTTGTGACACGATTCGCTGATTATCTGTAAAAAATAAAAAACTCCACCGATTGCCATCAATCAGAGGAGCAAGTTATCAGGGTGCATCTACCACTTAACTCTTCTGAGTGCAGCTACCCTTATCCGGATAAATTTTTGACCGATTCGCTAAAAAATAAAAAACTCCACCGATTTTATCAACCAGAGGAGTGAGTTATCAGGGTGCATCTACCATTTAATTCTTCTGAGTGCAGCTACCCCTATCCGGATAAATTTTTGACCAATTCGCTAAAAAATAAAAAACCCCCGCCGATTGCCATCAATCAGGGGAGTGAGTTATCAGGGTGCATCTACCATTTAACTCTTCTTGTGCAACTACCCTCATCCGGATAAATTTTTGACCGATTCGCTAAACACAAAAAACCCCCAGTGGTGGCAGCCAACTAGGGGAGTGGATTATCAGGGTGCATCTACCAGTTAACTATTCTGAGTGCAACTACCCTGATCCGGATAAAAGTCTTATATACATGTATTAGTGTTAACCACAAAAAAATCCCCTAGTGGGTACCAGCCAGCTAGGGGAGTTATTTATCAGGGTGCATCTACCATTTAATTGTTCTATGAGAAATAAGTAAGCTCCGGATGAAATTGTCACAATAGTGACTATCTGTATTTTTAAAGAAAAAACCCCCAGTAGGTATGAGCCTACTAGGGGAGTTAGTTATCAGGGTGCATCTACCGTTTAATTGTTCTATAAGAAATAAGTAAGCTCCGGATGAAATTGTCACAATAGTGATTATTTGTTTTTTCAAGAAAAAACCCCCAGTAAGTGTTAGCCTACCAGGGGAGTTAGTTATCAGGGTGCATCTACCATTTAACTGTTCTCTATATAACAAGTATTATCCGGATAAAATTCACTATGTATTGGTTTTATTGCCGTTTGCCAAGCTGAAAAAAAACCCCGGTAAGCATTAGCCTACCAGGGGAGTTAGTTATCAGGGTGCATCTACCATTTAATTGTTCCCCAGAGAAACGTTAAGCTCCGGATAAATTGACTAAAATGTGTATTCTAGTTATGTGTCAAAACAAACCCAAAGGATGCTAGGCAAAGAATCAGAGGAAAGCGCTTTGATCTACCACGTTCTCCAGTTAATAATGCTTATGTCTGAGGATGTTGTTATTTGCCAACATAAAAAAATCCCCTAATGAGCATTCGCCAATTAGGGGAGTCGAAGATCAAGGTGCATCTACCAATAAACTGTTCTACTCAGATGTCAACTAATCCGGATAAAGTTGTAAAAGCCGGATTTCCAATTAAAAAATATCCTATTGCCTTGTAAGCACAAGAGTAGGGAGCAGGTGAGCCAGCGAAGTCATCTGTACAAGAAGCTGCGCGTTGGTGTTAGCCTCTCGTAGAGTAGGAGTAGGAAGAAAAAGATTATCTGAGTAATTGGATAATTTATTTTCTATCAGTACCTAAAAAAGCAAAATAACGAGCATTCAGAAACATTCAGTGGCAAGATGCATCTAAGGTATCAGAAGAAGCGAAAAATCGACTTGAAACTTTCGCGTTTCAAACCTGATTTAGGAGGCGAAGAGGAGAAGTTGTGACCCAGGAATTTCATATTTCCGTAACCCCAGTAGGGCAAAATGACTACTTGGTGCGGACGGAACAAGTCGCGCCTGGGGTGCCATTAGCAGAAGAACTGGTGACTTGGCCTGTAGCTGATTGGTTAGCTGCTGCTGGGCATTTGATGAACGATCCGTTGATGTCAGTGTTGCAAGGAGATGCGATCGCCTTTGGTGGACGTGAAAGCGACATTGCCAGAAACTCAGTCAATCTAGTAGCGTTGGGTCAGCAACTATATAATGCACTGTTTCAAGGTACCCTCAGAGATAGTTGGATTACAGCACAAGGTATCGCCCAGAATCACCAACAGGTGTTACGTCTACGTTTAGGGTTGAAAGATACTAGGTTAGCGCGGTTACCTTGGGAAGTTATGCACGCAGGCGATCGCCCTCTAGCCACCGGGCCCTATGTCGCTTTTTCTCGCTACCAAAGTGGAATTCTGCCAGCATCTCGGTTGCCATCCAAAAATATACCGCAACCCTTAGAAGAAGGTGGTATTAAAGTATTAATGGTGATTGCCTCACCTACAGATCAAGTCCGTCTGGATTTGCTCAAACATGAGGCTATTAAACTGCAAGCCGAACTACAACGCCATATACCACGTGCCGCAGAAAGCGGTAATTATCTACCCGATATTGAACTTAAAGTTTTAGATCAGCCAGGGCGAGAAGAATTGACGCAAGCCCTAGAACAAGGGCGATATCATGTTCTACACTACTCCGGCCATAGTAATCTTGGTGCCAATGGTGGCGAAATTTATCTAGTTAATAACAGAACTGGCTTAACAGAAACCTTAAGTGGCGACGATTTGGCAGGTTTGCTTGTCAATAATAATATCCAAATGGCGGTATTTAACTCCTGTTTGGGAGCATACAGCGCTAACAGCGATACTGGTGAAGACACTGGAGAACGTAACCTGACAGAAAGCTTAGTTAAGCGCGGTATTAGAAGTGTCTTAGCTATGTCAGAACGCATTCCTGATGAAGTGGCGCTGACGCTGACACAATTGTTTTACCGCAACCTCAATCAAGGATATCCTGTGGATTTGTGTGTGAGTCGAGTACGCCAAGGGCTAATATCTGCCTATGGTTCTCACCACATGTATTGGGCGTTACCAATTTTATATCTCCAACCGGAATTTGACGGTTTTCTCAGCCCAGAAATCCCTGATAGTGCAGAAGCACTCAATGAGTATAATCCAGCTTTCAGGGGAAATCCTGCAGCAATGTACTCTGATATCGCCGAGGAGACTGATCTGTCTTTAATGGAGGACATGATCCCTTCGGGTTTAGCGCGTGACTCATCAGGGCTAGATTGGTTAGGTGAAGATACTTGGGGCGATTTGGTTGATGAAATCGAGTATGATGATGACCCCAGCTACGCCGAAGATTCCGCACTGGTTTCCGATTTGTTTCGCCAACTAGATAGCCAAAAAGGGATATCTGAGCAATCATCTTCCATGACGGCGGAACTTGTACCCCAGTTAAACGACAATAGCCTCCGGGGAAGACAACTTTCTTCAGAATTGACTGCACCCGATCAAGAAGCTAGCTTTTGGGAAGAAGAACCAGAGCCTGCAAATGAAACTTCTACAAGTTTTGATGGGAATTGGAATCACAATTCCTATGGCAGCTCACAAACATATTCCTCAAAACGCCGCCAGCGTCGGCAGATTTGGCCGATGGTAGGTATTGTAGGAGCAAGTGCGATCGCAGTTGTTGTGGGTGTCAATTTGTGGCAAAATAACCAAGCGAAAAAATTACCACCCATACCACCAATTCCTATTCAGTCGATTACCGCCCAACCTCCTGTAGATTTAAAGACGGCTGCAACTGGAATTGTCACTGCTACCGCTACAGAAAAATTGAGCCAAGGCGACTTACAAGCAGGGCTAGAGGCTGTAGAAGAATTACTGAACCGTGGCGCGCTTCCACCTGCCCAAGCCGCGTTAAAACTTGTCCCGCCGAAGCAAGCTGATAATCCATCTGTTAACTTTTTCAAAGGAAGATTAGCTTGGCAATCTGTGCAGATAAAAGATAAAAAATACAGTATTGATGATGCGCGCCGTTATTGGGAAAGTGCTGTAAAAGCAGATCCAGAATCGTTTTTATATAATAATGCTTTGGGATTTGCTTATTATGCAGAAGATAACTTAAATCGAGCTAATGATTCTTGGTTTAAAGCTTTAAATTTAGCACTTAAGCAACAAGCAACTACTAAAAATACTACATCTAAAGATGCTTTAACTTCTTATGCGGGATTAGCTTTAGGGCTTTATAAATCTGCATATAATCAACCATCTGAAAAACAGTATCAATATATGAATGAAGCGCTAAAATTGCGCCAAATGGTCATTAAGGACGATCCGATAGATTTCCAAGTAGATAAATTAAGCCGAGATTGGCTATGGACAGAAAAGGCTATTGCCGATTGGGGATCGCTACTGAAAGAAAAAGCTCAGAAACAATAAAAGGGAACAAGGAAGAATAATTTACAAATTGACTTTGGCTTTCATAAATGAAATAGGAATGCTATAGAGTTAAGAAGATAATAATATAGCTATCATTTTGCGAAATACTAAACCGATTATCATCGCCCATAGAGGGGCTAGCGGCTATCGTCCCGAACATACATTAGCGGCTTATGAATTAGCAATTGATTTAGGGGCTGACTATATTGAACCTGATTTAGTTGCTACTAAAGACGGGATATTAATTGCGCGTCACGAAAATGAAATTTCGGAAACTACTGATGTTGCTAGCCATGCAGAATTCGCTCAACGCCAAACTAGCAAAATCATTGATGGGGAGAGTAAGACAGGCTGGTTTACCGAAGACTTTACCCTAGCCGAACTCAAAACCCTACGAGCAAAAGAGCGAATTCCCGAAGTGCGATCGCAAAATACAAAATATGATGGTTTATTTGAAATTCCTACACTGCAAGAAATCATCGATTTAGCTCAAGCTAAAAGTATTGCGGTTAATCGGACTATTGGCATTTATCCAGAAACTAAGCACCCAATTTATTTTCAATCGATTGGTTTATCTCTAGAAGAACCGCTATTAAAAACTTTAGCAGCTAACGGTTATCAAGGCGCAAATGCACCTGTTTTTATTCAGTCTTTTGAAGTTAGCAACCTCAAATATTTATCAACAAAAACTGATTTACCTCTGGTGCAATTAATTAATAATACTGGTAAACCTTATGATTTTATCGTTAATGGTGATGAGCGCACATATAGCGATTTAATTACAGCCTCAGGGTTAAAAGAAATTGCAGAATATGCACAAGCTATAGGAATTCATAAAAATCTACTTGTTCCCAGAGATAGCACAGGTAAATTACTACCGCCTACATCCTTAGTTACCGATGCTCATGCAGCTTCTTTGCTGGTTCATGTTTGGACTTTCCGCAATGAAGATTTATTTTTACCTTTAGACTTTCAAGGGAATCCAAAACAAGAATATGAACTATTTTTTAGCTTAGAAATTGATGGCGTTTTTAGCGATTTCCCGGATATAGCTAATACAATTTTGGATTTTGGATTGTAAATTTCTATTAAGCCACCAATGCCCAATGCCCAATGCCCTATTCCCTGTGGAATGAGGTATTTTCACGGGCTGCAAAACTCCTCAATGACTTGCGCTTTCACCTCATCCAAAGGAAAAGTATTGGGATAGGTAGAAAACATTAGCATGATGCCTTGTAAAGTTGAGGAGAAATAGATAGATCGCTTGCGTGGATTTGCTACCCCCAGCTTTGTGAACATTTCCGTCTGCACCTCAAACTGCTTTTCTTGCTCATCCATTAACCTCTGGCTGTATTTAGCTACGACTGGATCGAGCCTGGGTTGGGTAAACAGGTTGAGGTAAAAACGGAAAACTTCAGGTTTTCGGCGGACATCTTCTAAAGCTCCTTCGGCAATGTGCCGGATTTGTTCGGCAGGTGTTGGTTTTGCAGCCGCCGCTTCCATGACAAACAATAAATCGTGGAGTCGCATATCAACCAGTGCCGCAATCACATCTTCTTTGCCTTTGAAATAATGATAAAGAAGTCCCTTGGATATCTTCGCTGTTTTCGCAACGTCGTCAATAGAGGTGGCGTGATAGCCTTTGCTGAAAAAAAGCTCCATCGCCGCTTTTAAGATTTGCTCCTTGGTAGCCTGACGGATACGTTCATTTTCTGCTGGGGTGCGGGGCATCTTTAGATTATTACTCGCTCAAAAAATCGCTAATCAGGTTAGTTACCTCTGCTGGATGTGTATCACGTAAATCTGCACCGCCACTATGAATGAGAGCGATCGCATCGCCCTTTCCTTGGATTTCGTAATGTAGATCCATTTGCAAATCCTCCTTGTAGCCGCCAATTGCAGCCCTATATGGGGTGATAGCGTTTTTTAGTGAATGCGATCGCCACCACTATCTTCAATATATTTTATGACTGACCATACAGTTAATAAAAAATCACACAAAAATAGCCCTCCGTAAAATAGGAGGGTCAAGGACTTTCAAATAAAAAATATCCCATTACTTTTAAAGCTGGGGAAGTTAAGGCAGAAAAAGGGACAAGCAATGCAAAATTCAAAATTCAGACATTTATTTGACTTTTGACTCTTGACTTTTGACTCTTGACTCTTGACTCAGCACTCCTAAATATTGAGTCCTGACTTTTGCTCACGATTGATCAAAATACCTCTCAAGCCAGCAGCTTTAGCAGCTTGATAGTCTTCTTCTGGGCTGTCGCCAATGTGCCATGCAGCCTCAGGTGGACACTTATGTTTTTCTAAGGCTATAGCAAAAATTTGAGGATCTGGTTTAGCGGCGCGTGCTTCCGTAGAAATGGTGATGGAGGTGAAAAAGTCCCTGAGTCCTAAACTTTGCAACACTGAATAAATGCGGGAATCGAAATTAGACAACACTCCTAATTCGATTCCCATCCGCCGCCAGTTAATCAAAGCTGGTAGCACATCAGGATAAACAAACCACGGTTCAGCAGTGCCAAAGTGGATATAAAGTTCACTAAAAAAAGCCGAAAAGTCAGAAAATTGCTTGAGAACGCCTGCGCTTTCAAAAGTATTGAGGGCAATGATTCGCCACCAATCAAATTCGCGCTGGAGAATGTCTTGGTTGTCTGCATCAGGAAATATCGGCGGTGGTGCGGCTTTAAAGCTTTCGATAAATGTTTTATCTAATGTATCAGCGGAAACTTCCACATCAAATTCCTGGGCTAGCTTACTATAAACTTCGCCCACACTACCTTTGACCCCGATGAGTGTGCCTACAGCATCTAAAAAAATAACTTTCGGTCGTTCCATCAAACTGTTATGCTTTTGCGTCCTGGATTTGAGATTATGCCTGATCGAGCTTCAGTGCATAGTTATATTTACGCACTATTTGCTACTGAGAAAGCGTTTCTATAATAGGACGTACTAGCCAATTAAAACCAACTCTGAGTTGATGATCGAAAGTAGGCAACCGATAAAGATAGGCAAGACGACGTGCTAAATATGCCAATGGCCCTTCTAGCTTGATTCCCAAACCCGTTAAAGTAGCATTATCTACTCCCAGCGCCAGCATTTCCCCTAACTTTTGATATTGGAAGGGAAGTAAAGGACGATTTGTCAGGGAAGCCCAAATATTCCAAGCAGTATAATCAGCTTGTTGAAAAGCAGCTTGAGCAGTAGCAGGGACTTGCTGACCTTGAGCATCAACACAATCTACTAAATCCCCCAAAGCAAAAATTTCTGAATGGTCTAGAACTTGTAGAGTAGCTGTAGCTGTAATTTGACCGCGTTGATTTTGCTTCAGTGGTAGGGATCTAACTACGGGAGTTACTCGCGTTCCGACAGTCCAAATCACCAAATCTACAGGAATTGTATCAACTTGATTTTTATATTCTAGGGAAATAGTATCTTGAGCAATAGACTCTACATTGGTTTCTAAATCAATAAATATACCTCGCGCTTCCAAAGCTTTCTTTGCCGCTTCACGGTTAAAGTCTGGGGAAGTTCGTAAAATTTGGTCGCTGAGTTCTATCAGCCGGAAGCGTCCTCTTTCTCCTAGTCTGTCGGCTAACTTACAGGCTAACTCGACACCGCTATAACCTGCGCCCACAATTGCCACCCGAATTTTATCAGCATCGGATTCTTCTAAAACTCGCAAGCGTTCTTCTAGCCGATAAACATCAGGAATAGTGCGGAAGGGGAAAGCATAGGATGTGGCACCGGGAACCAAATCTAGCGGTGTTTCTCCACCCAGCGCCAGCACTAATCTGTCATAAACGATTTCCGGCCCATCTTGTAACTGTACTCGTTGCTGGTCGATATCAATGCCAGACACCACAGCTTGATAAAAGCGTATACCTGTGCCTTGTAATAATTCTGCAAATGGTGGGGCAATTTCCCAAGTTTGGAGTTCGCCCGTCAGCAATTCGTAGAGTAGAGGAGAAAACAAAAAGCGATCGCTTTGATCTACCAGGACAATTTCGGGTTTTTGCGTAGACTCCCAAGGTAACTGGCTCAAGCGTAAGGCAGTATAGAGACCACCAAAGCCGCCACCCAGGATCACAATTCTATTAGTTCGTTGAGTCATTTGTTCTTAGGGAATATCCATCCCACTTGGGCAACTATCATTCAGTGTAATGATTTATTTCTGCCTATTGCATGGGAACAATAAACTTAGGCCCACAAAGGCTGCTCAATTTACTCATATCACCTAGTAATGTTTCCAGGTGAGTTGAAAAACAGCAATACTGTGAACTGGTAGTGCCACACTTAGATGACTCCAATCAATTTTCGTAAGTTAGTCACCCAAAAAGAATTTCTGGCCATCCTCAATCACCTGGAAAGGGAGATGGGCACTACTATTTGTATTGAAGATATCAAGGGTACAGCACTAATTGGTATTAAAAGTGATGCCAGCCTGTCTAGATACCCAGTACTACTGCTAGAAGAAGTAATTGGTTGGGTAGTTGGGGATCAAAAAGCAGCTAGTATTGCTACCCTCATTTCCTACCTAGCACAACAGCAATCCGAGAAAAAGTCATTAACTAAGGAATTGTTAGAAAAGTATCAAGAAATAGACTTATTTCAAGACCTTTCTACACAAGTTACCGCCAGCTTAGATGTGCAAGAAATTGCCAGGTTGGTGATTGAGGAAGCGAGACAATGCATTCCTTCTAGCTGTGGTGCAATTTTATGGTTAGATGACAAAACTAGTTGGCTGAAAATTCTCTGGGAATATGGCGAACTTAGCTCATGGTCAGAACCCCTCAAACTAGGTCAAGGAATCATCGGTACAATTCTGCGATCGCCTAAAGGTGAAATAGTCAACAATGTATTGGCAGATCCCAGATTTGTGGAGATGGAACCTAAAGTTAGCTCTCTGATTTGCGTACCCTTACTGTCTAAAAAGCAGCTAACTGGGGCAATAGTGATGTGTAATCAGACTCCCACAACTTACTCTACTAAAGACTGGAAACTGCTGAGTATTTTGGCATTGCAAGCAGCAGGTGCAATTGAAAAAGCGCTGCTTTACGAGCAAAGTTGTAATGCTGCACAAGTCGCCCAAGAACAAGCGCAGCAACTCCAGCTAACTCTGTTTGAACTTCAGCAAACACAGAGAAAGCTGATTCAAAGTGAGAAAATGTCTTCTCTAGGTAATTTAGTTGCAGAAGTTGCTCACGACATGAATAACCCCATTAACTATGTCAGTGGTAACCTCAGCCATATTCAACAATCTACACAAGAAATTTTAGATTTATTGCAACTTTATCAACATCACTATCCCAAGCCAGTACCAGAAATTCAAACGGTTATCGAAAATCTCGATTTAGAGTTTCTCATCGAAGATTTGACCAAAATGCTGTCCTCCATGATTGTAGGAGTGGGGCGAATGCGCCAACTGGCCTTAACTCTCAGAAACTTCTCCCGCCTAGATCAGGCAAAGATGAAGCCAGTTGACATTCATGAAGGAATCGAAAGCACCTTACTCATCTTACAAGGTAGATTCAAGCCCAGAGAAAGAAACTTAGGTATTCAGATTATTAAAGAGTATGGTGATATTCCCTTGGTTGAAGGCTACGCCAATCAGCTTAATCAGGTATTTATGAATTTAATTGCCAATGCGATCGATGCTTTAGAGGAGTCAATGATCAGTTGTCCATGGCCGCCTATGGGGGTGAAAACACCTGAAAATTACCAAATTCGCATTTCTACTGAGATAGTTAACTCTAATTGCCTAAAAATTCAGATTAGTGATAATGGCCCAGGTATTCCAGAAAATATTCAAGAGCGATTATTTGAGCCATTTTTTACTACTAAACCTATTGGTAAAGGTACTGGATTAGGTCTATCTATCAGCCATCAAATTATTGAAAAACATGGCGGATTGCTGCGTTGTATATCTCAAATGGGAATGGGAACTACTTTTAGTATTGAAATTCCGGTTCTACACAATTATGACTTTTCTACTGATTAAGGTAAAAACCAGTCCATAAATCTATTATTGACTAATTTCTTTATTGGAAAACAAGAATAAATAAGTAATTTTCCCCGCCTTATTTATTAATGTAAATTTCTTGCTAAGTCCAGGCTATAAACAAAGCACTGACTTAAAAAAAGAGGCTTGAAATCAAGATGGTATAGGTTTTTGAATTACATATTTTATATTCTTATAGCGGTTTCTAACCTAGTAAAGTACAAATTTATTAGCGTTTATCCTCTGCCCTCGGCGGTTAATTTTTTATAGTTGTAGCTCACAAATATGGCAAACAATATACTATAATCTCTTGTGCATCAGCCGATTAATAATTAGAGTTATCTTGCAATAGTTTTTAGGGGATTGCCACATATAGCAGGTTTCATAATTGATGTTTTAGTAGTAAATAAAAATTTTTTAACCTTAGAAATACTGACAGACATATTAAATACATAGATATACAATATTATTGGCACAGCTATAAGTAAATCCAAGATGTCAATCTTGCTAAAAACTAATCAAAGGAGGATGATTAATCCAAGAGAAAATAATTACACAGGGGCTAATATAAATATTTATTAGTTATTTTATTTAGAAGTCATTGAGGAAAGAATTTACTTTGTATGAACAATAAGCTACTAATTGTTGATGATGACGCTAGTATGCGTTTGCTAATGGAGGAAGTGCTAGAAAGCCTAGAAGATGAAGAAGTAGAATTATTGATGGCTAAAAATGGTGAAGAAGCATTAGCAATTATTCAAACAGAAAAGCCAAAACTAGTCTTTTTAGACATAATTATGCCAAAAATGGATGGTCTAGAAGTTTGTAATACTGTTAAGAAAAAACTAGCAATCCCTGATATTTACATTGTTATGCTTACTGCTAACGGGCAGGAATTCGATAAACAACAAGGTATTGATGTAGGTGCAGATTTGTATATAACCAAGCCTTTTCGCCCTAATATAGTACTAAAAATTTCTAGAGAGGTACTGGGTTTACCCGTTGCTGTTGAATTGGCAAAAGACGGTTTGTAACCAAGACAAACCGCCGGGAATTTAAACTTTAATAAAAAGGCAATTAATTGCCACCAGTGGTGATAGCTTTATGATGTATCGGGGGATCTTCTGGTTTTCTCTGCCATTGACCACCGTTACCTTGTTGGTATTCATTCCTGACGCTATTCCAAGCAACTTCACGCGCTCCATTTTCACTCATACCGTCTTTTTGAGCCGCATTGAAAGCTGCAAAGAAAATCTGTTGAGCATGTTCAGGCAGTTGCTCTCTGATATCCTGTGGTAATTCGTCTATCTTGTTATAAGCCATAAACCTACTCCAGTTATCTCTACTTTAGGTTTATGTTAAAAACTGATAAATCAAATTTCCTCTACTAACAGAGATATACGAATACTATACTTTTGGCTGAGTCAGAAGATATTCAAATCAACTCTACAAGAAGAAGTAGGATGCGTTAGTAACGCATCGTCTTCAGATTTTGATATTTTGATGTCACCTAAGCAGTTTATTGTAAGAGCAGTCAATATACTCACAATAAATTTATATCCCTATAGTTGTTCTCATATTGCTGTAACTCAACAATAAAAATTTAACCGCAGATGAAAGAGGATTAACGCGGATATACGCCGATAAATTTGTACTTCACTAAGCTAATAAAGGTTATAATATTTCAATATTTTTACCTACCAAGTAATAGTATATTGCCATTTATTTATCATTTTGGTACTAACACCCGGGACTTTTTCTAAATCATTCAAAGATGTAAACTTTTGCTGTTGACGAGCAATGATTATTCGCTGTGCTAATTTTTTACCAACACCTGGTAGGGTTTCTAATTCTTCTAGGCTAGCGGTATTGAGATTGATTTTAGGAGATATCTGATTTGTACTGGATGTTGGAGATTTAATTTGCGGACATTGTTTGGCTTCGGTTGCAATTTTTTGTTGAATAGTAAGTGGTAAACCAAGTTTTACCTTTGTATAAAGACGAGCAAATTCACGTACATAATGGGCAGCAACTTTAGGATTTTCAATTACTAGTAGGGTTTCATCGTTACCATTATTAGCGGCTTCTGACCAATTATGAGAACCTGTAATTACTGTATTACCATCAATAACAGCAAATTTGTGATGCAATAAATCGCCTTTTGGTAAAGTTGGTACGCCAACAGTAGTAATAGGATTTTTCCAAGGGCGGTTATCTACTTCATATTTACACTCTTCAGCTAGTGCAAATCCCATCATATCTAAGCCTTCGCTGTAAGAACGATAGGCAAATTGTGGTTCAATTAAAGCGCGAATATTGACTTTGTTTTGATGGCGATTTTCGAGAACATTAGCTAATTGTTGATCGGAAAATACAAACAATGCCATATCCACATATTTAGTAGCTGATTCTAAAGTATTAGCTATTAAACCGTTTGTACTCTGACTCCAAGGTTGAGTGGGTGAAGTTGGCGAAAACTGTACAGTAATTTTAGTTTCACCTAAAGTAATAGTTTTTGGCGATCGCGCTGGTTTTTGCAAACCAAATCGGCTATCTGGCTTACCGCCTGGGCCATCACCCCACATGGTGTTAAACTCTTCTGTAAATAAAGCTGCTAGTTCTGGACTCTCTATTTTTAAGAAATTGTTGGCATTGCCTAAACTACTGGGATTACTATAGTCTCCAAAAACATCGCTCAAAGTGAAGTTTGCAGAAGTAACAATCACAATGCTATTGTCTACAATCACAAATTTGTGATGCATTAAACTGCTACCTGCTGTCCCATCGGCTTTGTCATCTATTAAAGGAACTTTGGCATTTTGTACGATTACCAAAGCATCTCTTTGGTTAATTTCTTCAGAACTGAGCTGATTATCCTGGTTAATATCGATAAATTTACGAACTTCGTTATAGCGTTCTTGTTCCCTTTTTTCTAACTGGCTAATTTCCTCGCTTGTGAAGCTACTCCAAGGACGGCTATAGGTATTTTCTAAAATTAATCTGACTTTGACTCCAGCTTTTTGTCTATCTACTAATGCTTGAGCTACTTTTGGTAAACGTAATTCTTGAACGGCGACATCGACGGTAGATTTAGATTGAGCAATTGCATCGACAATATGCTGTTCTAAATTATCTCCCAGACGAACTTGCTGACGGTAAGGTTCGGTAAATTCTGAGGACTCGGAATGGTTAAAGTAAACCTGCACCAATGGATCTTGCGGTAAGGGTGCAGGAAGCTTATTGAATGACTGAACTTTTTGACAACCAGCTAGAGCAAGAATAAGCAAGAAAATACAATAATTATGGGAATGATATAAACAAGGCACAGGAATTTAGCTAGATATGCTTTAAAGGTGAATAAATAATATTATTCCCACAATTGAGTATGTCTAGTGCTTATAAAGACACTAACGAAAGCTTTTGCTAAGATTGGTTACATAATTTAACATTTTGTTTTTAATTTAGACATTTATGCAGACTGTTCTCAAATCAAGCCAAGAACAAGTCACTCGATTGTTTTCTAATTTGGAATTTGATGGAAATCAGTTAAGTCATCAACCTGGTAGCGTGTTAGGTAGCACAGCATTGATTGCAGGAACCACGGTTGGTGCAGGAATTTTGGCATTACCTGCGGTGACTTTACCGTCTGGGGTTGTACCATCAACAGTGCTGTTGATTGGTGTATGGTTATATACCTTAGTTTCAGGATTATTAATTGCCGAAGCCACTGTAAATACTATGCGTTTTGCTGGTCGTCCCAGTGTAGGCATGTTAGCAATGATTGAAAATACTCTTGGTGTTGTAGGTGGGCGAATTGCTGGTGCTACCTACTTATTGCTACACTATGCCCTCTTGGTAGCATACACAACCCAAGGTGGCGATATTTTAGGTTCTGCGATCGCAAACTTACTTGGTATCCAACATAAATTACCTGCATGGGTAGGCACAATAGTTTTTACCCTGATATTTGGCGGGATTATGTATCTGGGGCGAGAAAAGTTTGTCGAAAAACTCAATAGTGTGTTTGTCGCCATTGTCCTAGTATCGTTTCTCGGATTATTGCTGCTAGCTGGCGAACAAGTTAAAACCACACAATTATTATTTCAAAATTGGAGTGCTTTAGGTAGCGCCGTTTCTGTGATGGCTGTAGCGTTGTTTTACCATAATGTCGTGCCAGTGGTGGTGACGCAGCTAGAAGGCGACACTCGTAAAATTCGGCAGTCTATTGTGATTGGTTCTCTGATTCCCTTAATCATGTTCCTGGCGTGGAATGCAGTAATTTTGGGCAGCGTCAGCCCGGAGATACTTCAGAAGACTGTCGATGGTAGAACTATATTTGACCCTTTGCAAATTCTGCGTTCAGGTAGTGCTGGAGAGTGGCTGGGCGTACTAGTTTCAATTTTTTCAGAATTTGCGATCGCTACATCATTCATTGGATTTGTCTATGGCTTGCTAGATTTCTTCCAAGAAATTTTCTTCGTTACCCAAGTGCAATTTTCTAGCAGGTTACCGCTTTATTCGGTGATTCTTTTACCTGCTATGAGTTTAGGGGCAATTAATCCCAAAATTTTCTTTACAGCCTTGGATTATGTTGGCACGTTCAATATCTCGGTTTTAGCAGGTATTATTCCCGCGCTGATGACTTGGAAACAGCGTCACAGTTTAGAACAGTCAAATAAAATTCATCAACCACTCGTCCCTGGGGGGAAAGTGACACTAATAGCGATGATTGGCATTGCATTAGTTATTATTGGTAAGGAAATTTGGGCGCTGTAAAGTTCTGAGTTGTAGATACGCGATTAATCGCGTCTGTACAAGAGTGCTGAGTAAAAATGCTAGATTCTAGTTCTTGATGCTACTAAGCTTGCTACCACATCAGCCAAGTGTGTTGGCTCTAGGGGTTTAGGGATATGCATTTGATAGCCGGAAGCGATCGCTTTAATTTTATCTTCTTCACGGGCAAAGGCTGTCACTGCTATAGCTGGAATATGCACAGCTACCTCACTTTCCCAGTCTCGGACTTTGCGAATAAAATCGTAGCCGTCTTCTAATGGCATCCCGATATCACAAAGAATGATAGCGGGTTTCCAAGTGGATACTTTGTTGAGGGCTTGTGCAGCAGAGGCGCAAGTGCATACTTCTGCCCCCTGTTGCATGAGTATTGCGGAGACTAAATCGCGTGCGTCAGGTTCGTCATCCACCACTAGCACCCGCACATCCTTAAGTTTGTCAGAGTTTTTGTAAGTGCCATTTGTCGATGCGATCGGTGGAATGCTAATGCTTTCCTGACGAGCCATCACAGGAAGTTGAATCATGAAAGTTGCCCCCTTCCCCTCTCCATCACTATCAGCTTGAACTGTTCCACCATGAAGCTCGACTAGATGACGGACAATCGCCAAACCCAGGCCTAAACCACCATACTCCCTGGTGGTTGAGCCGTCTGCTTGGCGAAAACGCTCAAAGACGTATGGCAGAAATTCTGCTTTGATACCTACACCAGTGTCACGTACTCTCACCTCAACCAGTGAGTCAACTTGCTGAAGCTGCACTTCCACCCATCCACCTTGAGGCGTGAATTTAACCGCATTGGCGAGCAGGTTCCATACTACCTGCTGAAGTCGATTTTGGTCTCCTAAAACAGGTTCGACATTGGTAAGTTGTACTTGTAAATCGATGTCTTTGACTTCTGCCGCGTGACGCACCGAATCGATAGCACTAATAATCACAGTGGCTAAATTTAACGGCTGTGTTTCCAGGCGGAGTTTTCCCAGAATAATTCGCGATGTGTCGAGGAGATCATTGACTAATTGTGCTTGAGCTTTGGCATTTCGCTCGATAGTAGCGATCGCATTTTTTGTCTTTTCTTGATCAAGCTTCCCCCCACGTAGCAACTGGGCCCAGCCGAAAATGGCGTTGAGAGGGGTTCTCAGTTCATGAGAGACGGTAATAGGACTAACGCATTGACAGAATGATAAAATAATGCGTTAAGAAAAAAGTGTTGTCTACAAATAGGTATCGGACAATCAGAGAAATCAGTAAACTCTCAACAGCACAATGCAATCTGGAACATTACACTCTATTTTTGTTATCGGAACCGAAGCATGGAGGATGCAGTAGGTTAGCAGAAATATTGGGGAATGTTTCACATGATAGTGTGAACCGTTTTTTGTTGAGGGAGAGATACGCTCCCTATGATTTGTTCAGTACGGTAAAGACTATTATTAACTTGACAGGAGGGATTTTAAGTGTAGACGACACAGTCATAGAAAAACTGTACAGTAATCCAAAATATGCAGAATTAATCGGTTATTTTTGGTCAGGTAAATATCATAAAAGTATCAAAGGGATAAATTTAATTACGCTGTATTACAGCGACATACATGGAAGCTCAGTACCAATAAATTACAGAATATACGATAAAAAGGAGGGGAAAACGAAGAACGATTATTTCCAAGAGATGCTAATTGAAGTAATTGATTGGGGTGTAAAACCAAGGCTAGTAACAGGAGATAGTTGGTACTCAGGAGTAGAAAACTTAAAATTTTTAAGAAACCAGAAATTGGGTTTTCTATTTGGGGTTGAGAAAAATAGAACTGTCTCTAATGAACCAGGAAAGTATTGCCAAGTAAGTGGTTTAGAGATTCCTGATGAAGGGTTGGTAACTCATCTGAGAGAATTTGGATTTATCAAATTGTTTAGGAAAGTCTTCAAAAAAGAAGACTCTAGACATTATATATTGTATCTACCAGATGCTGAAGCTCTTCAGCAAATAACTCGCAGTGAATTTGTGACAATTCATGATACTCATTGGGGAATAGAAAGTTTTCACAGAGCAATAAAACAAGTATGTGGAATTTGTCGATTTATGGTGAGCCAGTGCGTTGGGCGGGTCTCCCGACTTGAAGCAACTGGCGAACCCGTAAGGGTTAGAGATAGCCATGCAATTAAAACACACATATTTTGCTCACTTCAAGCATTTGTTCGTTTAGA
This sequence comes from Tolypothrix sp. PCC 7601, assembly GCF_025677855.1. NCBI lineage: Bacteria > Bacillati > Cyanobacteriota > Cyanophyceae > Nostocales > Tolypothrichaceae > Tolypothrix > Tolypothrix sp. PCC 7601. The sequence continues at coordinate 2,765,497 of NZ_CP064879.1, read as the reverse complement.
GCTAATGCGGTCTGAAAACATCATTTCTAATTGGTATGAATTACAAAGAAACTTGTTTACTTTAGTTGTGCGTGATTATATTGTGGACAATCTCACCAATACTTGTGCTGCCTAGTACACATCAATAATATTTTTTGTCAATGCGTAAGTCCTAGGTAATTAAGAACTCATCTTTGAGACGGTTAGCCGCTTCTGCTTCAGCTCGTGCTGCTTCCACCTGCGTCAAATATTCGTTCCGCTCACGTTCACGTTGCAACAGCAGGTTAGCTGAAAATTCTAAGGCTTCGCCTAACAAGGCCACTTCCTGAATGCTGGAGGGATTGATGCGAGGATATTCACCTTTAGCAAGCGCTTCTGCGGCACCAGCCGCCTCAGTGATGCCTTGAGAAATCCTCTGCGAGAGAACCAAAGCACCTACACCACTGACTAAGAGCAGCGCCAAACCAGAGCCAATTACTAGCCACATTGCACGACGAGCCGGACTTTCAATTATTTCCACGGGAACGACAACGGCTGTCGTCCAGTTCGAGAAATTTGCTCGACTGAAGGCAACATACACAGGCACTCCTTCCAAAGTAGTCTCGCGGTAAACACCCTCATTTGTTGCTGCGATTCGCTGGCGAAAAGACGGGGTACCTGGCTTGCCCACAAAGCGTTCAGGGTGAAGAGTCCGAGCCACAACAATTCCATGACCATCAATGACAGTACGTGTCCATTCCCCATCCACAGTTGTTTGGGTCTTGATAGTGTGAGTGAGCGATTCTGAGGAGATGAGAGCAGTCAGCACATATCGTAGTTTGCCGTTCCGTACTACTGGAACACGCACAGGAAATGCCCATTGCTGCTTGAAAGGTGCAAAGGCGAGGTAGCCCACTTTTGGCTGCTGTGTTTCCACAACACGCTGTACACTTTCAGGCTCATTTGTAAAAGGTAGTGCGCTGCCATAGGGACGGAAAGTATTCAATATCTGGCGTTTGTTTGGCGTGAGCAGGATCACACCCAACCAAGTTGGCTGCGTCTCCAATGTACGCTGCGCCTCGTTATAAAAGACTTTTAAGTCATTGTTGTCAAGTCGGTCAGAGGCAGCCAGTGCTTGTAGTGTTCTGGTTGTGCTAGAAACCTCACGCTCTACATTTTGAGTAAGATTGCGTGCTGCTAGAAGCAAGCGGCGCTCTGATGACGCACGCTCATTCAACGTGAGTTTTTGTACAATCGCAACAGCAAATAGGACAACAGGGAGTAAGACCCCTGCCACAAGTAATACCAGGTGCCATTTGAGAGCAAGTGTACGTCCACCGCAAGCATTCAAGCTGTAATTTCTACTTGTTGTACGCAAACTGACTCCCTGATGTGAAGGAAGTTTGGTTCGATTTGTTCTTGTCACGCTCTTTTACTGACAGCACACCAAGTGATTTATGCGTTGTCATCATTGGAATTATAACTACCTATGAATTTTGTCATCTTGGCAATCATAAAATATTTTCTCTTCAGGCATTTATTGCCGCTTAAATGTATGCTTAAGCGGCAATAAAAGTATATTAAACTCCGTATTCAGCACTTTACTCTATCGCTCTAGCTATTACTTTATTTGCGGCACTTTTAGCTCAAATAAGTTGCCGAAAATGTTGGACTATTTTGCGATAGTTTCAGCCAGCAATTTTAGTAAGGTAAATTATTACCTAAATCAGCTTTTTCAGTCAAAAATACTGATATTTACCTTGAAAATACTGTTAGTTTACCTCAACAGAAATCTTATTTTCCCCTTCCCCATTCCCCAGTCCCCAGCCCCCAGTCCCCAGTCCCCAGTCCCCAACCTATACAAAAGTTAACGCTTGACCGCGAACTTCTGTATTTAACTTGCCTTTGTCATAGACAATTTCACCACCCACAATAGTGGTAACAGCCCATCCAGTCAGATCCCAGCCTTCAAAAGGACTCCAACCGCACTTAGTTAATAGTTCTTCGCGGCGGACTGGGCGGTAGGTATTTAAATCTACCAAAACTAAATCAGCATCATACCCAGGCGCGATCGCACCTTTGTTGGGAATACCATAAGCTGCAGCCACAGCTTTTGACATCCACTGGACAACTTGGGCCACGGTACATTTCCCTTCCATCGCTGCGGTTAACATCACAGCTAGGGAAGTTTCCACCCCAGGCATACCAGAGGGGGTGTTGGGATATTCCTGGGCTTTTTCTGCTAAGGTGTGGGGTGCGTGGTCTGTAGCGATAAAATCAATCACACCATCGCGTAAAGCTTGCCACAGAACTTCATTATCGTGGGGCGATCGCAAAGGTGGATTCATCTGTGCTAAAGTGCCAATCTTTGCATAAGCGCTGGTATTTAACACTAAATGCTGTGGTGTTACCTCTGCAGTCACCCAAGTTGGTTTTTCTTGACGCAGCAAATCGGCTTCTTCGGCAGTGGACATATGCAGAATATGCAGCCGCCGTTGGTATTTTTTAGAAAGTTTTAATGCCAGCTTCGTTGCTAATAATGCGGCTTCATTATCTTGAATTTGCGAGTGAATTGCTGGGTCGTGAATCCCCGCAAATTCTTGCCGTCGTTGGTTAATTCTAGCTTGGTCTTCAGCATGAACAGCAATTAAGCGAGCCTGCTTCGCAGGAGCTTCGCTAACGCCCTGAGCAAAAATTCCCTCTAGGGCAGCTTCTTGGTCAACTAATAACTGACCATGCATTGATCCCATAAAAATTTTAATTCCTGGTGTCGGCTTGGCAGTCAGTAAATCGGGCAAATTCTCTGCCGTTGCCCCAATAAAAAAGCCATAATTAACTAAGCACTTAGTGGAGGCACGTTGTAACTTATCGTCTAAAGCTGCTTGATTAGTTGTGAGAGGACGTGTGTTCGGCATTTCTAAAAAGGAAGTTACTCCCCCTTTAGCGCAAGCACAACTAGCGGTGAACAAGTCTTCCTTGTGTTCCAGTCCTGGTTCACGGAAATGTACTTGCGGATCTATGACTCCTGGCAACAAAGTTAACCCAGCTGCGTCAATTTCTGTAGTGGGTGTGGGTGTAGATATTTCTGGTGCAACTTCGACAATTTGGCGATCGCGCGTCAGCACATCCCCAACCATCAATTCACCATTAGGTAGAATGATACGGGCGCGGCGAATCAGTAAACTTTTGGGAGATGACATGGAGTTAACAATATTAAGACAGAGGACTATACATAACAGAGAACTATCTTTTTAGGTTAAACTTGGTTGCACTCTTAAGAGTCAATTTTTGCTGCGGGTGAGAAAAAAGTTTATTTTTACCTATGTATCTGATTGTAAATATGGCAACATAACTACAATATCAAAGTTCTCCTGTTAAGATTCAAAAATATAGTTCCCCTTGGCGAGTTAAGTAGCTGCATCTTTTTTAACTTCAGTAATTTCATGCAAAATCAAGTGTCTGATAAAAATTCTAGTCAACAACCCGATCATTCTTGGATTGCAGAGCTAGGTAGAACAGTAGTATTAAGTATAGTTCTAGCCTTAGGTATTCGTACTTTTGTTGCCGAAGCTCGCTGGATTCCTTCTGGTTCAATGGAACCCACGCTGCATGGGACTCCAAATCAGTGGGAAGCAGACAAGATCATTGTGGATAAATTGAAGTACAAGTTTTCCGAGCCGCAGCGAGGGGACATTGTGGTCTTTTCACCCACAGATGAGTTACAAAAAGAACAATACCACGATGCTTTTATTAAACGTGTAATTGGCTTGCCTGGAGAAAAAGTAGAACTGAAAAATGGCAAAGTCTTTATTAACAATAAACCCCTGCCAGAAGCAAATTACCTGAGTTCCCAACAACGCACCGTAATTGACGTTTGTACATCTGGACAGCAGCCACCATTTTTAGCACAGCCTCAGACAATACCCCAAAACTCATACTTAGTGCTGGGCGATAACCGTAACAGTAGCTACGATAGCCGTTGCTGGGGTGTGGTTCCTCGCCAAAATATCATCGGTCGTGCTGTGTTGCGTTTTTGGCCTTTAAATCACGTCGGCGGTATCGATAAATCACCACTATATCCATAATTGCCTAGTACCCTTATTTCCAAATTTATGTAACCTTAGTGCTAGCAAATCTGTGCTCAAAGCCCGATGATTAAGTTGCTAGCAGCGCCAACCTAGTACCACGAGACAAAATTCAAAATCTCAAATCAACACAGCATCAGCTTTTTTTGATTCAGAATAAATGATTTATTTACGCCTTGTTGTACTAGGTTTATTGAGAATGTTTTCGCATATTACAGCTTATTTCAGGTAAATAAAATACCTCCTGAGGGGCACAATCAATACAGTTCTGATAAAACAAATAAATTGACGTTTACATCTTGTAGAGACGCGATTAATCGCGTCTTTCCAACCTTCATCAAATCGTATTAGGGGCACAATATATTGTGCCCCTAAAATTTATATACCTTACAAGCTGTATCTGTCGCAAACATTATTTGAATTGCTATCACAAACCCTTATTACATCCGGCTGATTCCGCAACTAACCCAACACAACGCGAAACCCAACATTGATGTATTTATTATCTCTGGCGTTACAATTGCGGACTGCTGAACGACAATTCCAGGGATTGATATTCCATGAACCACCACGCAGCAGACGAGTATGATTATCGCTCATCCACACACTGCCATCTGCTGGTGCTCCTTTATAATTTTTATGCCAGCTATCTTGGCACCATTCCCATGTATTACCATGCATATCATATAAACCAAAGGGGTTGGCGGGAAATGTGCCCACATCAGTGGTTTGCCCACGGTATTCGCCCTTTGGCCCAGCACCATAACAGTATTTACCGTTGTAATTAGCTAAATCAGTTGTAATAGTTTCACCAAAACAAAACGGTGTAGTTGTTCCTGCACGACAGGCATATTCCCATTCTGCCTCAGTTGGTAAACGATAGGGTTTTCCGGTTTCTTGAGCAAGTCGGGCACAAAACTCCATCGCCTCATCCCAAGATACTTGCTCAACAGGTCGATTAGCCCCTTTAAAATGGGAAGCTTCGGGATTTAATTGAATATTTACCCTTTCCAGTGCAGCTACAGCTTTCCATTGGCTTTGGGTAACAGGATATTTCCCCATGAAAAAAGGTTGAATCGTCACTAAATGTTGGGGACTTTCAGAGTTATATCTTTCTATTTCATCCCTGGGGGAACCCATCATAAATTGACCCCCAGGAATGGCAACCATTTCTAAAACTAAGCCATTATTTAAGTTGTCTATAAAAAGCTTAGATACTCCACGAATACGGTTAATTTCCCAAGTTTTTGTAGTATCCAAAAATCCAGATTTGTAAGTTAAGGTAGCAAACTCAAACTCAAAAATCTCAGTTTGAATTTGCTCTTTTCTCTGCTGTGACTTTTGGGGAAATACCTTTAGTTCTATCGCTGCAATATCTTCTTGCCGTAATCCTAAATACTGCTGATAATCTTGTAAATCTTTTTGAGTAGTGGTGTTGAAGGGATATTGATGTTTAACGGCATCAATTAAAGCTTGTTCATACTCTTGTAATTTTTGCTGATATTCGCGATAGGGTTGGAGAACTTTTTCATGAATTTCTTCAGCTTCTTCCTGGGATAAACCCAACTCAATTTGCTTAGATTCTAATATTTTTAAAGCAAAAATTGAAAAAGTTCCTTGACCTTGTTGCGCGCGACTTCTAGCCTCTTGAAAATATATTTGCTTGGCTGAAGGATTCAGCAGAATTGTTGGTGGTAATCTTAAGGCTTCCAAAGCTTCTAATGCTTGGCTATAACGCAAACTGAAGTGACGGCGCACCATTTGAGTTAACACCTCAGCCAAATGGTCATTCACCTGTACTTTACTTCGCCAAATAATTTCACCTGTTAAAGGGTCTTCTTGCAATTGTGAAGGTACAACACCAGTTAAAGCTTGAATTACCGTCATCCCCACCGCATAGACATCGCTACCTAAGCAAGGTCTACCATTTTTTTGCTCCGACGGCATATACCCAGAAGTACCGATGACCACGCTGGTATATACTTCCCCTTGGGAATTCACTATCAAAGAACCAAGTTCTTTCACCGCCCCAAAATCAATGAGAAAAATCTGACCATCCCGATGTCGCCGCATCAAATTTTGGGGTTTAATATCGCGGTGAACCACTCCTTTACTATGTATAAAAGACAAAACTTCTAAAATATCTTGCAACAATTTAGTTGCATAATCTTCACTTAGTGGCTTCCCAGGAATGATTTCTTGGCTTAAGTCCTGTCCTTCGATAAATTCCTGAACTATGTAAAGATTTTCTCTTTCACTAAAATGTGCTAGTAATCGGGGTATTTGGGGATGTTGGCCCAGTTTTTCGAGAATAGCCGCTTCTTTTTCAAAAAATTCTACAACACGAGGATGGGTTTGGTTAGGGCGGAGTTGCTTAACTACACACAAAGGTCTGCTAGGTTGCAAATTGTCCCTAGCCAGAAATGTTACAGCGAAACCACCGCCGCCTAATTGCCGAATGATTTCGTAGCGTCCAGCCAGTGTGTTCAAGATTACTGCTAACCCCCAGAAACCTCATGAGTTTTAGTGTAATTGTTAATGATTGAATAGGACAAGTCAACTGAAATTATGGTAAATACAATTACTGCTATATAAGCACGGAGATAAAATTGTACCGATAGTTCAGACACACTGACCTTTTATTTTAAATTATGGTTCCGCAGTATTCAGGATTTGAGACTTAGCAGTAACGCGTCATCTATTTAGCGGTGTGTTGGGCGCAAGGATAGTTATTTCGTGAGAAATAATATTGAAAATAGTTGTAATTAATAAATAATCTTTGATTTATCTGTGCTGAGAAATCCGTTTTTTACATTTAGCTAAAATTAGGCATATTCAAACTAAATATGTAAATGTTGTTAGCAAAAAAGGAAAAGGTTTTTATCATTTATCCCTTTCCCTTTTTAATTAAGCTAAAGTTTCTGGTTCCACACCTAAAGCTCTTAATCTGTCTTCTAGTATTCGCGCTCTTTGTTCTGCTGCCAAACGCCTTTGTCCTTCAACATTCGCTCTTTCTTCCGCTTCTTCGATACATTCTTCTACTGTGAGCAACCTTTGCCCTTCTTCGTCATACCAATACAACCATTCCCGTGCAATTCCTTGATAAATTCCTCGATGTCTGCCAATTCCTAAACCAATTTCTGGTAACCAAACAGGACTTCCTGACATGAGTACATATTCGCCATCTACGAGGCGATAAACTTCTAAAGGAGATTTTTTCCGCCGCAGAGGATTATAGATAACGTAGTATAAAATCCCTAATTTTTTAGCATAAAGCTCTTTTTTAGTACTATATTCTCCCCGATGTATTTGCGAAACAACTTCTAATGCCAAAATTGGTAATTCTTTTTCTTCCCATAGCACATAACTCAAGCGTAAATATTCATCAACAAAGCGCTTCACTCCTAAACTCAGAAATCCATCAGGGACAAGGGCTGGATGATTTGGGTCATAATAAATACCCATATTCACACCAAAAAACCAATCCCAACGTTCTGACCAAATCATAGTCACGGTACTTTCAAGCAAGGCAGGGATGAGATGCTGTAATTGATTATCCACAGGGGTATCGTCAGAGTTGAGTAATTCTTCGGAAGATGGCAAACAATGCAACGGGTTGTAGTTTAACATGAGCGGTATGCTAAATACTGACTCTAGATAGATTGTAGGAAAAGAATGCCAGCCAGATGTCTAAATATTCCATCATCTTATTGCTGATATCCTCAGCAGAATTGAGGTTTTAGTTAAAATCAAGCTAGATAGTAGTAATATCTAAGTTTATAAAAATATTGTTAATCAGGAAAAACTTCCTGAGGTAGCAGGTGTCAATAGGATATATATAGGAATAGTAGAACGTGCTGAAAAAAACGTTAATAGTACTAACGGAATTGTTTGCACCCGTAAAAAATGCACAAATAACACTGATTGTAATTTTATTCCTAATTATCCTATTATTCAATTTCACCCTCAAACTGATAAACCTTGTCAACTTTGGTATGAAATTGAAGGTTGCCTTAATTTAGTTATATCTTTCCTAGAAAATATTTGATTTAATAACTTATCTAATTACTCACAAATTATGTTCTTCCTTACCTGTTATGCCAAATTATTAGTTAGATATCAAAATTTAGATTAAAATATCAACGTCCTATTCAATATCTAAAATGTTATTCAATAATGCCATTTTTCTTTGCTTAGTCATGGTTTCATGATTATTGTGAATGAGATTTAGCATAATTTGTAATGAAGAGCCACAAGTTATTACCTCAAGTATCTACTGCAAAACTATAGAATTTGTAGTATTGAATTATAATCTATATTTAGTTGTTCGTAATCTTCAATACTTTTAATATTGTAGTTTATAATAAATATTTCTTTACCTTTATATCTTGAACCTTTTTCTTTTTCTGTTTTTTTAGTTGTTTTTTTCTGGTCATCAGTTCTATTTATTGTATAATTCCATTCCATTTCATGGATACCTGTTGCCCAACTATAAAATTCTCTAATATCTTCTGTATTATCATAAGTAAGTAAAAACTTTATTCTTTTACTATTTTTCTTTAGTAAATTACAGAGTCTAACGTGGTCTTCTTTGCTAAAAGAATGAGTATAAAACTTATCTTGATCGGCATTATAATATGGTGGATCTATAAATATAAATGATCCATCATCTACTTCTGAAATTACTTTTTCAAAATCAGAGCAAGTAATATTAACACCTTGAAGTTTTTCAGAAGTGCGAAGTATATTACGAGACCAATTTTCAGGTCTCATACTATACTTTTCTCCATACCCCCAATAACAATTCACCATATTCATTATTCCTGAATATGAAGTTCTATTTAGGTAGTACCATCTAGTAGCCCTTTCTATATTGTTAGTTGCTTTATACTCTTTTTTATAATATGTGTGTCTTTCTTTAGTAGCTTTTTCATCTTTTAGACGCTCAATTAAAAGTTCGGGATTATCCCGAATTATCATATAACAATTAATTAATTCATCATCTATATCATTGAGCCAATTACCACTAACTTTATTTTTAGCAAAAAAGATTGAGCCCCCACCTGCAAAAGGTTCTACATAACTATTGTGGTTGGGTATAAAATCGAGTATTAACTTACGTGCATAAAATTTTCCACCTGCATACCTAAATGGTGAGTTGATTCCTTTATTCACTGTAATCACAAGCTCTTTTCGTGCCAAAGCTGACTATAGTATACAAAAACTGTAATTTCAATCTCTGTACCAACCTAATTTTTTATAAACATTGTTAATAGGGGTATATATTTCTACAATTAATGACAATCCGCAACTGACACAAGAAGCTCAATAAAAAAGAGCGAGTATATTACCCGCTCTAAAATTAATAGTCATATCAACTATCAATCTTGATTTTAGTTACCAATTTGTGGCGCAGCTAAAGAAACCTTTGGTAGTTCTTTTTGTTGTGCTAATGTTGGTACTGAATCGCGCAATCGTTCTGTTAGCTGCACTGTTGTAGAGTCATAAATTTGAGTTAGCAGCTTCGGATAAAAACCAATCCCAATTATTGGAACTAACAAACAAGCAATGATAAAGACTTCACGAGGTTCGGCATCAATCAATGCTTGGTGAGAAACTAACTCTTCGTTCTCTTGACCGTAGAAAATTTCGCGTAACATTGAGAGCAAATAAATTGGAGTTAAAATCACCCCAACTGCCATCAAGAATACCACGATGACTTTAAATGTGGAGCTATACGCATCGCTGGTAGCAAAGCCAACAAATATCATTAATTCTGCTACGAAACCGCTCATTCCTGGCAATGCTAAAGAAGCCATAGAACAGGTGGTAAACATGGCGAAAATCTTCCGCATTCTCTTACCTACACCACCCATTTCATCCAACATGAGGGTATGTGTGCGGTCATAAGTTGCACCGACGAGGAAGAATAAACTTGCCCCGATTAAACCATGAGAAACCATTTGCAATACTGCCCCACTCAATCCTAAATCTGTGAAAGAGGCAATACCAATGGTGACAAATCCCATATGCGAAATTGAAGAGTAGGCAATTTTTCGCTTCAGGTTACGTTGGGCAAATGATGTCAGGGCGGCGTAGATGATATTTACGACCCCCAAAATCACTAACACAGGTGCAAAATAAGCATGGGCATCAGGCAGCATTTGAGCATTCATGCGAATTAAGGCGTAACCACCCATTTTCAGCAGAATACCTGCCAGCAACATATGCACTGGCGCTGTCGCTTCACCGTGGGCATCTGGTAGCCAGGTGTGCAGAGGGATAATAGGCAATTTAACAGCGTAGGCAATTAAGAAGCCGCCATACAGTAAAAGTTGGAAATTGAGGGCGATGTCTTTTAAAGCGAGCGATCGCATGTCAAATGTGACTGTATCGCCATAAAAGGCCATTGTCAAAGCACCCAGTAAAATAAACAGCGAACCGCCGGCGGTATACAAAATAAATTTGGTCGCTGCATATTGCCGTTTTTTACCACCCCAAATCGCCAGCAGTAGGTAAACCGGAATCAATTCCAGTTCCCACACCAGGAAAAACAACAGCATATCCTGGACGGCGAACACGGCGATTTGACCGCCATACATCGCCAATAGCAAAAAGTAAAATAGCCTGGGTTTAAGTGTCACAGGCCAAGCTGCTAAGGTCGCCAGGGTGGTAATGAATCCAGTCAAAATAATCAGGGGCATAGATAAGCCATCAGCCCCGACTGACCATTTCAAATCCAATTGCGGTACCCAGGCGTAACTCTCCACCAACTGCAAATCGGGGTTGGAGAAGTCATAGCCTGTATAAAAAGCGTAAACAATCAGTGCAAAATCAATCAATCCCACAATTAAGGCATACCAGCGTATGGTTTTGCCGTCCTTATCTGGGATGATGGGAATCAGTAGCGACGCGGCTATCGGTAACAAGATAATCGTCGTCAGCCACGGGAAGTTAGCTGTATTCATCGCCGTTCGCCTGCAATCAAAATCATGTTTGGCAAAAAGTCACTAGCTATTAAGTAGCAGCTTTTTTGAGATTTAGTCTCCCTTGTTAGGTTGATTTAACAAAAATGAAGAAAGATGAAGGTAGGTCAATCGATTCACCCGCCTTCATCTCTATTAAACATACTATTTGGCTATTCACTAGAAACTCAGATAATGAATTGTCGAAGGAGTGCTGAATCTGAATTATTTTGTAACTTAAAACTCAGAAATCAGCACTCAGGATGGAACTTAGGTAATACCAAAGAAAATCACTAAACCCAATACTGCCCCAAAGATAATCAAGGCATAGAATTGTGCGCGTCCATTTTCCAAGTATTTCAACCCTTCACCACTGACAAGGGTGAAAAAGCCCGTAAGGTTAACAGCACCATCCACAACTCGGAAATCAACTTCCATGACTTGTCTAGCTACGCGACGCAAGCCCATAACGAAGACGCGATGGTAAATGTCATCAAAGTACCACTTGTTAAGGGAAAGCTCATACAGTGGTTTGATTTTCGCCGCGATCGCAGCTGGATCGATTTTACCGCGCAAATACATCAAGGAAGCCAAGGTAATCCCAATCAAGGAAATACCTACAGAGGCCCCTGCCATAATGTAAAATTCCGTCGGATTAAACTCGGCAGCTTTTTCCAAAACTTCGCTTAAAGTTTCGGTGGGTGGGAATATGAATTCCTCGAAGTAGTTGGCGTATGGTGTGCCTACCAAACCAATCAAAATCGAAGGTACGGCTAAAACTGCCAAAGGTAGGGTCATTGTCCAAGGCGACTCGTGGGGAGTATCACTGTGGTGACCGTGGGGGTCATGGTCGCCATGATGTCCACCAGTTGCAGCTAATTCACCTTTTTTCATTGCCCCAGGCCCAAAAGTCGGGGCTGGTTCGCCTGATTCTAATTCCAAGATAATGGTCGAAGCTTTTTTGAGCTTGTCTTTGATTTTCTCGTCAGTACCCCGGAATTTGCCTTCAAATGTCGAGAAATACATTCTAAACATATAAAAAGCGGTAATCCCAGCAGTTAGCCAGCCAATAAGCCATAAAAATGGGTTAGCTTCAAAAGCCTTGCCGAGAATTTCATCTTTTGACCAGAAACCAGCGAAGGGGGGAACACCAGAAATTGCCAAGCAACCAATTAAGAAGGTAATGCCGGTCACTGGCATATACTTACGCAATCCGCCCATTAAACGCATATCTTGAGCTAATGCGGGGTCATGACCTACGACTCCTTCCATACCGTGAATCACGGAACCGGAACCCAAGAACAGCATCGCCTTGAAATAAGCGTGGGTCATAAGGTGGAATAATCCGGCGCTGTAGGAACCTACTCCCATCGCCATCACCATATAACCCAACTGGGAGATGGTGGAGTAAGCTAAACCCTTTTTGATGTCATTTTGGGTAATAGCGATTGTCGCCCCTAAAAATGCCGTAAATGCCCCTGTAAAGGCAATGACGTTCATGGCTGCGGGCACATGTTCAAAAACGGGGTACATGCGCGCAACCAAGAACACCCCAGCCGCCACCATTGTGGCGGCATGGATTAAGGCGGAAATGGGGGTGGGGCCTTCCATCGCATCCGGTAGCCAGACATGGAGAGGAAATTGCGCTGATTTTGCCACCGGGCCGAGGAAAACTAAAATCGCAAACAGGACAGCCAGAAAATTGCTGATAGAACCTGATTGTACAAGTTCGCCTAGACGATCGCCCATGACACCAAAATCAAAGCTGCCTGTGGCCCAAAATAGCCCCAAAATACCAAGTAAGAGACCGAAGTCTCCCACACGGTTAGTTACAAATGCTTTTTGGGCTGCATCTGCTGCTGACTTGCGATCGTACCAAAAGCCGACCAACAAGTAAGAACACATCCCCACCAGTTCCCAGAATATATATACCTGTACAAGGTTGGAACTGACTACCAGTCCCAACATTGAGGAGCCAAATAAACTGAGATAGGAATAAAACCTGACATATCCTGGGTCATGAGCCATGTAGCCATCGGTATAAACCATGACTAAAAAAGCTACCGTGGTCACAATCACCAGCATCACAGCTGTTAGGTGGTCGATTGTGTAGCCCATACTCAGGTGAAAATTGCCTGCTGCTGCCCATTCTAGGGTACGGACATAAGTTGGATGTCCTTGAATTTGACTCCACAGCAAGGCAAACGACAGCCCCATAGCTGCTCCCATTAAGGAGATAATCACTACAGCGTTCAGCTGCCGCAGGCGGTTTGTCACCTGATTTAACGAAATTAATCCTAGACCGACCAGCATTGCCCCGAAAAGCGGCAATACAGGAATCAGCCAGGCATATTGATAGATTACTTCCATCACTGACGCGTACTTTTAGGATTCTTGACTAAGTTAAAACAGTGCTGCTGACGGTCTTCAGAGGACTAGAACAGAGAAAGAAGTTGAGAGACACTGCTGTGGCTTCCCCCAGGATGGGTCTGAACCGCAGGGACTTGTAGACATGATCCAGGGGGCTTCCCAAAGAGTAGCAAACAAGTTGCATTTTCCCAACCCAGGCAACTGCAGAGAGTGCTGGGTTTCTCGTAGTTTTCCGAATGGGTTGCTCTAGGTTAGGGTAAACATCTTAACTTTCAAGCAATCTCCGTTACGGTCAAATTTCCGTCCTCAGGTAACTGTCAGGTCGAACTGTTAATAATTGTGACATACACCCTTTAGCATAAAATACCCCACCGGTAGGGATTGCGGTGGGGTGTTAAGCTTGGTTTTAGATTTGCTCTATCAAATTAATCATTAAATAGTCAACAGTCAATTAACTTTGGATTTGGTATTTGGGATTTTCGATTGATTCCCGGAATTAATCCTGAGGCTTTTACCTCAGAAGTGAAAAATTTTGCATTAAAAAATTAGCGACTAGACTTAGCGACAACCTAAGTCTACAGTTGTGGGGCTATTGTAGTTTACAGAGCGATCGCTATAGCTCACTTTAATTTCTGCTAGCGCTCGACGTAAATCGTCTCTGCCACGAAAACCCTCAAGACGATGCTGGATGGTGCCATTTTCAATCAACAATAAAGTGGGCAGTGACTTTAAGCGATAAGTGGTAGAAAGTTTAAAATTTTGGTCAGCGTTCACACCAACTAATTTTATTTGCTCCTGGCATTCGTCTTGAAATTGCAATAACAAGGGGTGGATAATGCGGCACAAGCCACACCAGGGTGCTTCAAAATTTACTAAAACCGGAATTGGAGATTCTAAAACTTCTTGAGTAAATGTCCGCTCACTAACCGACAACACCATGATGCCTCTAGAATTATAGGGTTTTTAATCAAACTAATTATCAGCAGTAGTGGCATTGGCAAGCAAGTTACTGCCGATAGACGCTCTATTTGGATACAAAATAGTTAGACAGAATTGAGCGCGTTGATTGCGGCGCTGAGATCAAAGCCAGCGCGACATTCACGGTTACTTTTTTGGATTTTTAAGTCTTGATAGCCACTATTGTCTGGCAATTTAGACTAGAGATGCTATTCCTTTCCTAGCACAATTTATTTTTTAGCAACTACCAATTCCAAATCTCAAACCGACTCCATACACCCCCACTTGCAGCTATTTGAATTTATCGTACATTGATTTGGTAGCAATGGATAATTTGATATTCTCATCTATTTGAGCAGTATCTTCTGATATCGGGGATCATCTAAAGCTACCATGTTAACTTACTAGTTGCTGCCAATAACAGGGGGTGCGACCACCAAAGCAATGCGACAAAAATTGCTACTCCTAAATAGGCAGGACGGAGAAATTCTTGCAATTTCAGAGATTGGCGACCGTCAATAATTGCTAAAAAGGGAATAATTGAAGTCCGTTGTTTGACAATTTCAAAAGCTTCACCATAGCGGTGAGTGAGGCGGCGATCCCCGTGCCAAACACCAAATAAGTGATGCAGTACCAAACCAATTGAGGTAACTAGGGTAAATGTGGTACCTAACCAGAGGGTATGAGCAACACACCAAATTATTTGTCCTACCATTTGGGGATGACGGGAGATGCGAATAATTCCTGTTTCGTAAAGATGAACCTCAGGCTTTTGGATGGCGGCAATTTCTAGTAGATTGAAGGTAGCAGGATATAAAAATATAAAAGAAATCGCCGACAGCACCCAAACTAAAATTTGTACACCAGGTACATCTTGCACCTGCCAAAGTTGCAAACCATCATAACGGTGATTAAAAAAGTAAATAATTAATATTACAGCCAAAGGCAGGCTGACTAAGGCAAATAAAATCCGATAAAGCCTTGGCCCAATGTATTTTTCTGCCACAGGCCGTAAAGCAGCACCACCACTGTGCGCGATCGCAAAAACTAACTGTAACCCCAATATGACAAAATGACTGGGGGTTAACCAAGAAGTCAGCATCATAACTTATACGTAGGTGAAGTAAATTAAAGAAAACTTAGATCAGTACAACAAATACCACAAAGTATTCAAAAGGGGACTTTAGTCAAGATGTTGTGCTACTGTCTGTTTCGAGTCAATCTTCCCAGTTGAAGATGCAATTAATCACACTGACTTTGATCAGTGTGTAATGCTGATTTCTTGCTAAAGCCGCTCCTTTCTTGTTTGTAGGTTTAGCCTTATGTCTGACCTTCCTTTCACTTTAGATCAGTTACGTATTCTCAAAGCGATCGCCCTAGAAGGGAGCTTCAAGCGCGCCGCTGATAGTCTTTATGTCTCTCAACCTGCTGTCAGTTTACAAGTACAAAACTTAGAACGGCAGCTAGATGTACCTTTATTTGACCGTGGAGGACGACGTGCTCAATTAACAGAAGCTGGACATTTACTTCTCAGTTACGGGGAAAAAATCCTGAGCCTGTGTCAAGAAACCTGTCGCGCTATTGAAGATTTGCAAAATCTCCAGGGCGGTACTTTGATTGTCGGTGCTTCTCAAACCACTGGTACCTATCTGCTACCGAAGATGATTGGGATGTTTAGACAAAAATATCCTGATGTGGCGGTACAATTACACGTCCATTCAACGCGGCGCACGGCTTGGAGTGTCGCTAACGGACAGGTGGATTTAGCGATTATTGGCGGTGAAATTCCTGGAGAATTAGCCGAGTCTCTGGAAATTCTCCCTTACGCCGAAGATGAACTGGTGCTGATATTACCTGTGTTTCATCCCTTAACCAAACTGGAAACTATTCAAAAAGATGACCTTTATAAACTCCAATTCATTGCTCTAGATTCCCAATCCACTATCCGCAAAGTTATTGACCAAGTGCTAGCACGCTGTGAGATTGATACTAGGCGGTTTAAAATCGAAATGGAATTAAATTCCATAGAAGCCATTAAGAATGCCGTGCAATCGGGTTTAGGGGCTGCTTTTGTTTCTACCTCCGCCATTGCCAAAGAGTTACAAATGGGTGTATTGCACTGTGCCCCGATTGAAGGGGTGGTTGTCAAGCGCACACTTTGGCTGATTTTTAATCCCAATCGCTATCGCTCTAAGGCAGCAGAGGCATTTAGTCAAGAAATCTTGCCCCAGTTTGCTACCCCTGGATGGAACCACAATGTGTTAAAATTGACACAAAAAAATTTAATGGTCAATACATTGGATGCAGTAATACCAAACTCCACTGACGAAGACTAACCTCTGGTCATTAGTTATTAGTCATTAGTCATTAGTCATTAGTTAAAACGACTATTACCGCTGCCTAAGAAATCCAAAGAGCCAGTGCGTTAGCTCACTTGATGTGGAAAAACTGACACTCACAAAACTTTGATTCTAGGCTCTACCACTGTGTTGGAAATAACTTGATTTACGCACGCTGTACTATGGACTACTGACTATGGACTATTGACAAATAACTAAAATGGAAGTTTACTGCACTCGTCCACGCTGTCCACGTCCTCAAAACTATTTTGCGGATTTGGATGATCATACGACGCTCAAAACAGCACAACAAAAATACTGCACTGCTTGTGGAATGCCATTGATGCTAGATGGCCGCTATGTGCCCATCAAGTTGTTAGGCAGAGGCGGTTTCGGAGCAGCATTTTTGGCACTCGACCGCCGGATTCCTGGAATGCGTCAATGTGTAGTTAAGCAGTTTCAACCTACAGGGAATTTAACATCGACTCAACTGCATTTAGCACAACAGTTATTTGAAAGAGAAGCAGAAGTTTTAGCCCATATAGGCAACGAACACGACCAAATACCCGATTTATTTGCTTTTTTTCCAATTACAGTTCAAGGCTTGCAATCAGGACAGCAAGACCAGTTTTTTTATTTAGTACAAGAATATATTAATGGAGAGAATCTTGAAGAAGAATTAGTTAAAAAAGGTAGATTCTCTGAACAAGAAATTTTCGAGGTACTGCAAGAAATCCTCAAGGTACTGAAGTTTGTTCATGAACGAGGCATTATCCACAGAGATATTAAACCCTCTAACATTATGCGCCGTCGTGACGGCAAACTTTTTTTATTAGATTTTGGTGCAGTAAAGCAAGTAACTAATTCTCCAGCTGCTGCTTCCACAGGAATTTATTCTATGGGATTTGCACCACCTGAGCAGATGGCTGGAAATCAGGTTTTCCCCTCTACAGATTTATATGCTTTAGCTGTAACTGTTCTGACTTTGCTGACTGGTCAGGAAGCAACTAAGTTATTTGATGGCTATAGTAATCAGTGGATATGGCGCACGCTAGTCAATGTACAACCACGTCTAGCGGAGATTTTAGATAAGATGTTACTACCTGCTGCTAATCAACGCTTTCAGTCAGCGCAAGAAGTTTTAGATGCACTGGCTGGAATTAACACATCAAAGTTAACGCCACCAACACAAATTTCACCCAAATCGCGGACATTACCACCGCTCAAAAGTTCTCCTGCTGCTGTTTCACCATCGCTACCACCAGTAGCTACTTTTTCGACTTGGGAATTATTAGCAGGTGCAGCTTTTAGCGGATTTGAAGGTGCATTAATTGCGATCGCTGTTTTTAGTTTGTTAAATAACTTAATTACTACTCTCAGTATTTCTGCTTTGATTTTGGGGATACTAATTTTCGCCCAAACTAGAAGGTGGATTGAAAAATTAGATTTATTAATTATTCCCGGAATTACTTTTGCGATTATCTTTTTTCTGCCTTTATTACGCAGTGAACTTGGCATTCAGCAAGTAGTTGTATTAGCAGTTGCTGCTGCCTTAGTCAGTATTGCCTTAACAGCTTTATTTCGGTTGATTTACAAATTACTTTCCTTAATTCTGTAAACCATTAGCAGTCTGATGAAATTCATTTCAGAGGTTAGCTATTTTACAATTTATTACACTTTATTAAAGCAGCTTAATAAGCTGCAAATTATTGATTTTTTAATATTTACTGCAGCGAATAACAATCAAAGCTTAACCTTCTGTTAACCTCTAAATACCTTCAAAATGGGACATTGCCTGTATATGCACAAATCAAAACTACAACTATGTCGCCACGGAATGGAACAAATGAAACTGGTGTTTTGGTTTTAGCTTTGACCATCACACTAGGGTTAGTGGGTGTTGTATTTTGGTGGTTGGCTAATAACTCTGGTGTAATTGAGAGTTTTACTAATAATCCATCCCGCCAAGTTTTTCAGCCGCAGAATGACATTGCTCAAACAAAAAATCCTCTTCCTTCAGGATTATTTAGTTATGGAGGAAGTACTACTTGGGCCCCCATTCGCAAAGAAGTAGAACCAGAAATGCAAAAGCTATGGCCCAAGTTTCAATTACGTTACACAGATCCTACAACTGGTGCGCCTGGATCTGGTACGGGGATTAAAATGCTGTTGGATAACCAACTGGCTTTTTCTCAATCATCTCGCTCTTTAAAAGACGAGGAATATCAGAAGGCTCAACAAAGAGGGTTTAAACTCAAAGAAATTCCAGTAGCAATTGATGGGATTGCGATCGCAGTTCATCCGAGCCTCAAAATTCCTGGTTTAACTCTGGCACAGCTTAAGGATATATATACGGGCAAACTGACTAACTGGCGACAGGTGAATGGCCCTAATTTACCTATTACAGCTTACTCTCGCCGTTTAGAAGAGGGAGGCACTATCGAATTTTTCGATCAAAATATTATGGCAGGTGAAAAATTTGCTACCAATGTCAAGTTTATCGCCACTACAACTCAAGCTTTAAAAGAAGTCGCCAAGAATCCTGGCGCAATTTATTATGCTTCTGCTCCGGAAGTAGTTGGACAATGTAGCGTTCAACCTTTACCCCTGGGACGGACATCAGATCAACTCATTCCACCTTACAAAGAACCTTTTATTCCTCTAGAAAATTGTCCGCAAAAGCGTAACCAGATAAATGCAACTGGCTTTCAAAAAGCTGAATACCCGATTACTAGGCGGTTATTTGTAATTGTGAAACAAAATGGACAAAGCGATCAACAAGCTGGAGAAGCTTATGCTAATTGGCTGCTGACACCTCAAGGTCAAGAATTAATTGCTAAAGCCGGATTTGTCAGAATTCGCTAATAAAATATTTGTTATTGAAATTACACTCTCAAACAGCTAATCAATTTTGGGTATTATATTAACTCTCAGCTTTGTTCGAGCTTTTAAGCCCGAAATATTAAATTATATTTATGTGATTTCTCTAGTTAACACTGTAGTGGTTATCACTTTCGTGCCATAAAATCTGGCAAGCACAAGGAACTAGTACCTCTGCGCGGAATTCAAAATTCCAAATTCCAAACTAAGGCAAAGTAAGCGGTTCGTTGATTTTGTAGACATGGAGGGGCTTTCCGTCGCGTCTCCGTTAGGAGAAAGGTATTTTGAATTGGTATCACACTTGTATTTAATCGACATACAGGCTAATGTGCTATGTCTCAAAAAAATGAAACACCTATTCTGGTTTTATCTCTATTAATTACCGTTGGGTTAGTAGCTGGGGGTTTTTGGTGGTTTACCAGAAATAATAATTTTAAGCTTAATCAAAGTATTTCTAAAAATACAAATCAGCCCCAAGCGACAACAGAAAAACCTAGTGGCAAAACTTTTGCTACTGTTCAAGATGTCCCTACAGGATTATTTAACTATGGAGGCAGTACATCTTGGGCACCGATTCGGCTGACGGTTGACTCAGCAATTACAGCTACCAAACCTGAGTTTCGCTTGCGTTATGTAGAGCCTAGCAATGCAGCTCCTGGTTCTGGTACTGGTATACAGTCACTTATAGATGGTCAACTAGCTTTTGCTCAATCCTCTAGACCACTTCTAGATCAAGAGTTAAGCCGTGCCCAGCAACGTGGTTTTAGCCTCAATCAAATTCCCGTAGCTATTGATGGATTAGCTGTAGCAGTTAATGCCAACCTCAATATACCAGGTCTGACTTTAGACCAATTGAAATCTATTTACACAGGTAAGATTAACAATTGGAGCCAGGTTGGGGGGCCAAATCTTCCCATTAAGCCTTACTCTCGCCGCATCAATGATGGCGGGACAGTAGAGCTTTTTGTCCAAGACATCTTGGGTGGTCAATCTTTCGGATCGCAGGTGGAATTTATCTCCACAACCACCCAAGCCTTACAAAAATTGGCTGTTAGTCCTGGCGGTATCTATTACGCTTCTGCCCCAGAGGTGGTTACTCAATGCTCAATTAGACCCTTGCCGTTGGGGCGGACGCAAGGGGCATACGTTCCTCCTTACCAAGAACCATTTGTCCTCCCGACTGAATGTCCTGGTAAACGAAACAAATTGAACATTGAGGCTTTCCAATCCGGAAAATACCCGATTACACGCAATCTGTTTGTGGTGGTCAAACAGACTGGTCAAACCGAGCAGCAAGCAGGTGTTGCTTATGCCAACTTACTTCTAACTGAGCAGGGGCAGGAATTGATTACCCAAACGGGGTTTGTCAGAATTCGCTGACACCTGCTATTGATAGCAGATCTGAGCTTTAGCTAGCTCTGTTAATCGACTCTGCTGGTAAGCAAATCAAATTATCCCCTTGGGTCAGGATTAAGCCACGCTGACGTAATTTGCCCATCAACCGGGTAACGGTAACACGAGTTGAACCGATGGCACTACCAATTTGGGCATGGGTCAAGGGGAAAGGTAAACAATAGCCACGAATGACATCGGGGTCAGTTTCGCTCATTGCCGGCTCGCCGTATTCCTCAATTAACAAGGTGAGGAATCCTAAGAGTCGGTCAATTGTGCGGCGTTGTCCCAACGCACTCAGCCAGAGCAACTTACGTTGGTGCTGATAGCGGAAGGCATCCATAACTTCGCGACGGAAGTGGGGCCAGTTATCTAGGTCGTGCCAGTACATCCACAGCACCGCTGTTTGGTCTACATGAGCGTAAGCCTGGAGTGTGAATGGAGATTGAGCAACAATTTCAAACGGTTGTCCGGCTCCAACAAAACCCAAGAAAGCTTCTTCTGGGGTTCTGTTAATGCGTCGAGATGTTAACTGACTAGCAGTAGCACTGACTTGGGCGGTTCCTACCATGCGGATTGCACCCCTTTGCACCAAATATAGCAATCCAGGGCGAGCTGGAATGCGCTCATCTTTGCTGAAGGTGCGGCAGCGGTAGTGTTCTTGAGCCCAATCAAGAATTCGTTGCCAAGTCAAAAACGGACGTGAAGCCTCGGAAAAAGAGGATGGAGATTGCATAGGTAACAAAGAGCGTTCGGCTGAAGACAAAGACGACATAAAAAGGTGCAAGGAGTGTCTTTGTGTTGGCGAGTCCGGCTTAACGCCTAACAGCGCCAGCCATTCAAAGAATAGAAAGGAAATTACTCCCTACTCTTTTGTTATACTTCTTACTGTACAATGATGGTAGTAAAGTTTACCCTCTATTCATTGAATATTCATCAAATTTTATTCTACTCTCATTTTTCTTTATCTAGAAGAAACTTATAACTTTTGATAGATGACAGAAAATCGATACATTGGCGATAAAGCTGTCTTCATCGATAATTACGTGCATTTGAATTTACTAGTTAGCAAATACACAGCTATAAAACGGTTAATATACAGTCACCTACGGAAATCACTGAGTGTTTATACCTGTAACCCAGAATTAGAAAGCATAAGATATGCGAAATTTCCTCTATATAAAGGTAGAGATGATAAAAGAATTTTATATATTTCGGGTGTAGCACTCAAGTTAGAAAAATCTCAGAATCAAAAATCTTTAGATATAGCTCAGGCGATCGCTGCTAATTTATCAGAGTTGGATGGGGACGTTTTTCGTATCGAAATTGTTCCCCCTGGCTGGATTCATTTGGAATTGACTCACCCTGCTTTAGCGGCTTGGTTACAAAATATTGCTATAGGAATTTTTAGGGAACGGAAAATCGCCAGCAATGAAAATCCTCCCGTTAGCAATCCAAGACGCTTATTTGCTGTACAATATGCCCATGCACGCTGTTGTTCCCTGTTGCAACAGGCGCAGCGAGAAGGATTAATTAAACTGCAAGAAGTGCTTTTAGATACAGAAAAAAATATTGACCTGCAAAAAACATCACTCAGCAATTCAACATCAGCTGATTGGAGTGTTACCTTTCCCAGTCCTATACCTTGGCTAGATAGCGAAGAAAAACTTCGCCTCAATCACTCAGCTGAAGGTCGTCTGATTAATGAGTTAGTGCAAGTGGTAGATGATTTAGAGTGTCATGCTATTAACAGCACAGTTAACTGGGAACAAGCTGCACTGAATTTAAGCCAAGCCTGGGAAAACTTCTGGCGCGAGTGCCGCATTTGGGGCAAAGTCAAAACTACCTCACCAGAACTAGCTCAAGCCAGATTGGGATTATTGATGGTGACTCAATCTGTGTTCAAGTTATTACTAGAAGAAAAACTGGGGTTGTTTGCTCTCAGAGAATTATGAGAAAGTTTTCTTAATAAAATGTAAGGCAAAAATAAAGCTTAAAAAGCTCAAATACAAAGTTTTTCGTTGTTTATCAGGCACAAAGTTATTCAGAATAGGATTAAGATTTGAAAATGATCAATTGATGGATTTCTCAGTAAACCCACTAACGAAATCAATAAAAATTTACAAAGCAAATATTGACTCAATCAATGCCATCAGCTATATTATCTGGTGTGTGAGGAGCGAACCAGCAGGGGCACCGAGACGAAACACGGCCAGTCGTCGGTGTCCTTTCTGATTTTATATAGAGTTACGTTTTAAAGATTGGCTCTTAGGATAGTAAAAATTGTTCAATTGCTACAGCAGCGCCATCTTCCTCTACAGTAGGCGCTACCCATTGAGCGATCGCTTGCACTCCAGCAGGAGCATTGCCCATAGCCACACCAATACCCGCATACTCTAACATTTCCACATCATTGAAGTTATCTCCAATAGTCATAACGTTAGCAGCTTGTAATCCTAGTAATTCTTCAGCTAGGTAACGCACCGCAGTTCCCTTATTTACAGAGGCGTGAGCCGCCTCAAAGAAGGTTGCAACTGATGTTGTGAGATAAAGTTCAGCCGGGGTGTATTGGCTGCGTAAATTGCCTAATATGCTGTCTATGACATCGGTGTCATCACACAAAGCTAAGACCTTTGTTGGTTCATTTGTTAAAACTTGACGCAAATCACCTACAGGAATAGCGGTAATTCCAGAACGTTGAGCGTAGATTTTGGTTTCTCTAGTTAATTCACGGACATAAAGTTGGTCATTGATATAAAAATGCACAGACAACAGCGATCGCAACTCTGGCTGTTCAAAATAATCTAGTAGCTGGTGAGCAATTTCCCGAGAAACAGTTAAATGACGATGAATTTTTTGGGTAGCGGGGTCTTGAATCCAAGCACCCTGATAAGCTGCTAAGGGTAAGACAGAGCCAATAGTTTCGTGGAAGCGCAAAGCTGAACGATACATTCGACCAGTTGCGATCGCCACTTGAATTCCTTTTGCTTGTGCGGCGGCGATCGCTCGTTTTACAGGTTTACTGATAGTGTTAGACTTGCCAGAAATCGTACCATCGATATCTAAAACCAGTAGTTTAATTTCTGCTTGAGCTACAGCCTGATGATCACTAGACACAAAATTCTGAGCAGATGCTTTAGACATAAAAATCCCCAAGATTTGAAATTCTCGTCAGACATTTTGGCATTGTATTAAAATCTTCACCTAATTCTGCTCAATCTTTGGCATTTAATTTGTATGGAATTCTTCAAGATTAAATTTCTGGCAAGAATTTTTGATAACAAGAATTTAAAGCCTATCCCATACTACAAAGCCGAACTTGCACAGTAGATACAAAAATGTAAAAAGTCACAAACTGTTTAGTCAGCATAATCTGATGGAAGCAGGATCTCTATGACAGTTCAGTGTTTAATGACAGGCAATATTAATACTCTTACATCCTAAATAAGGAAATAAAAATATTTTACTTTGTAGTGATTTTGCTACGAAAACATAATTTTTTATATTCAAGATTATACTTTATGAAGTATTTGGAAAACCATAAAAATTAAGAATAATATTAACAATCCGTAATTAAGTTACAGATGGGGATTTAGACCTCACCTGTAACGGCACAACTTATAGAAGTCGGGGACTCTAACCCTCAGTTTAATTACGAATTACGAATTAGTAATTCGTAATTAGATTGAAAAGCTTAATGATAAAAACGGTAAAATTTATGAATTAGTCATATCAGAAGACGTTAAATTTTCAGTTTTTATAATTTTTGTTTTACTAGGAGCGCTGATACAATAATTGCTCCTGCTCAAAAAGAGCCATGTCTACGCCGCACTGTACTGAATTGTACAAGCAATCGTTTTGATGCTGAAGCTGCGTCGTCGGTACTTGGATGTGAGCTTCTAGCTAGAATAAGGCTATGTCTCAAACTTCTTCTACAACAACACGCCCCACATTTATCCTCGTAGATGGACACTCACTGGCGTTTCGTTCTTACTTTGCTTTTGCCAAAGGACGAGATGGCGGGTTACGTACAAAAACGGGGATTCCTACCAGTGTATGTTTTGGCTTTATCAAGTCCCTACTGGAAGTCATGACAACACAACAGCCACAAGCAATGGCGATCGCGTTTGATTTGGGCTTACCGACTTTCCGTCATGAAGCAGACGATACCTATAAAGCCGATCGCCCTGGGACACCAGAAGATTTTGTACCTGATTTGAAAAATTTACATGAGTTGCTTGCAGGCTTCAATCTGCCGATTTTCACGGCTCCTGGTTACGAAGCAGATGATGTGCTGGGAACTTTAGCACAGCTAGCCACTGCAGCTGGCTATAAAGTGAAAATTCTTACAGGCGATCGCGATTTATTTCAACTCATAGATTTAGAAAAACAAATTACCGTTTTAAATTTTAGTCCAGATGCCTGGAAGCGCTCTACAAATGGCATCACAGAATTTGGCCCAGAACAAGTTCAAGAAAAGCTGGGTGTTTTACCTACACAAATCGTTGATTTCAAAGCTCTTTGTGGTGATAAATCAGATAATATCCCTGGTGTAAAAGGAATTGGAGAAAAAACCGCAGTACAGCTACTTAGTACTTACGGTTCCTTAGAAAAAATTTATGCTGCATTGGATGAAATTAAAGGAGCAACTCATAAGAAACTCGTAGAAGGACAAGAAGATGCTCAAAAGTCTCACTATTTAGCCAAAATAGTTATAGATGTTCCTTTAGAAGTTAATTTAGAAGATTGCAAATTAACAGGATTTGATCAAAACGTCCTTGTGCCAATTTTAGAAAAATTAGAATTTAATCGCTTCCTAAAACAAATCAACGAACTTCAGCAAAAATTTGGCGGACAAGTTGTAAAAGTTGCAGAAATTTCAACACCAACAACACAAATCAAGAGTAATGATGAAGATGATAGTGATTTGTGGTTTTTTAGTGCTGCTGATACAGCAGCAGCTAAACAAAAGCCAGATTCCGCAATTCAAACACGCATTATTGATAGTGAAGCCAAACTTAGCGAATTAGTAAATCTCTTACAACAATTTACTAATCCAGAGACACCCGTTGCTTGGGATACTGAAACCACTGATTTAGAACCACGAGACGCTGCTTTAGTAGGAATTGGTTGTTGTTGGGGAAGCAACCAGGATGACATGGCGTATATTCCTGTTGGTCATAAAACAGGGAATAATTTAAATCTAGATAAAGTACTATCAGCACTACGTCCAATTCTCGAAAGTGTTGATTATCCGAAAGCTTTGCAAAATGCTAAATTTGACCGCTTAGTTATGCGGTGTCAAGGCATAAAATTGGCAGGAGTGGTTTTTGATACCATGTTAGCCAGTTACTTGCTAAATCCAGATGGTAGTCACAATTTGAGTGATTTAGCTTACAGATATTTAGGTTTAACTGCTAAAAGTTATGTAGATTTAGTTCCTAAAGGCAAAAATATTGCTGACTTAGATATTCCTACTGTGGCAGATTACTGCGGGATGGATGTCTATTCTACATTTGTATTAGTACCAAAATTACGTGAAGAACTCGAACAACTGCCAAATTTATATCAGTTATTACTAGAAGTAGAGCAGCCACTAGAAGCAGTTTTAGCGGAAATGGAATACACAGGTATTCGTATTGATTCTGCTTATCTCAAAGAACTTTCGCAGCAGTTAGAAACTGATTTGGCAAAGTTAGAAGCAACAGCAACAGAAATTGCTGGCGAAAAATTTAATTTAGGTTCACCTAAACAATTGAGTCATATATTGTTTGAAAAATTAGGATTAAGTACTAAGTATTCACGCAAAATTCAAACAGGTTACTCTACAGATGCAGCGACATTAGAGAAACTCCAAGAAATTGATAAAACTGGTTTTGTTGATGCCTTAATTGAGTATCGTACTTTATCTAAATTAAAGTCTACTTATGTAGATGCATTACCAGCATTGGTAAGCGAAAAGACTCAGAGAGTGCATACAGATTTTAACCAAGCAGCAACATCTACTGGTCGCTTATCTTCCTCTAACCCTAATTTACAAAATATTCCTATTCGGACAGCTTTTAGTCGGCGAATTCGCAAAGCATTTTTACCAGAGCCAGGCTGGTTAATGGTAGCTGCTGATTACTCGCAAATCGAATTAAGAATTTTGGCTCATTTAAGCCAAGAGCCAGTTTTAGTCCAAGCCTATCAGCAGAATGAAGATATTCATACTGTAACAGCGCGGTTAGTATTTGAAAAAGAAGATGTCACATCAGACGAACGCAGATTAGCAAAAACTATCAACTTCGGCGTAATTTATGGCATGGGTTCTTTAAAATTTGCGCGTTCAACTGGAGTAGATAAAGCCAACGCTAGCGAATTTATTAAGCGATTTAACGAACGCTATGCACAAGTATTTGCATATTTAGAGCGTGTCAAAAAAGAAGCGATCGCTCAAGGTTATGTAGAAACAATTCTTGGTCGTCGTCGTTATGTTGAGTTTACCAGCAATAATTTACGCAAATTAAAAGGTAGCAATCCAGAAGATATTGATTTGAGTAAATTAAAGAATTTGGGTGCTTATGATGCTGGGTTACTGCGCTCTGCTGCGAATGCGCCAATTCAAGGTTCTAGTGCCGATATTATCAAAATTGCTATGGTCAAACTCCATGAGATTTTAAGTAAATATCAAGCGCGATTGTTATTACAAGTTCATGATGAATTAGTGTTTGAAGTTCCACCCCAAGAATGGGCAGAATTACAACCACAAATTAAGTCAGCAATGGAAGGTGCAGTCAATTTGAGCGTGCCATTATTAGTAGATGTACGCGCAGGTGATAATTGGATGGAAACTAAATAGGAATATGGGAACTCAACACAATAAATTATTCCGCGAACCCTCAACTTTTTGATTTCATCAGAGTCATAAAAGAACAATAAAAAAGCTCTTGTTGAAAAACAAGAGCTTGAAATTATGTGATTGTCAGTGATGAAAGAAAGCTTGAGAACTAGTCAAGTTCTGTCATAGACATTGCTGGCTCATTCTCACGGTCAATACCTTTCTCAAAACCACCTGCTGCTGCTCTAGCGCGACCAGCGTGCCACAAGTGACCAATAAGGAAGAAGAAACCTAAAACGAAGTGAGAAGTTGCCAACCATGCACGAGGAGATACATAGTTGAAGGAGTTGATTTCTGTTGCTACACCACCTACAGAGTTCAAAGAACCCAGAGGAGCGTGGGTCATGTATTCAGCAGCACGACGAGCTTGCCAAGGCTGAATATCGTTCTTGATTTTGTTTAAGTCAAGACCGTTAGGGCCACGTAGAGGCTCTAACCAAGGGCCACGGAAATCCCAGAAGCGCATGGTTTCACCACCAAAGATGATTTCACCACTAGGAGAGCGCATCAGATATTTACCTAGACCAGTGGGGCCTTGAGCAGAACCGACGTTAGCACCTAAGCGTTGGTCACGAATCAAGAAGGTTAAAGCTTGAGCTTGTGAAGCTTCAGGGCCAGTAGGGCCGTAGAACTCGCTGGGGTACACGGTGTTGTTGTACCAAACCATACAGGAAGCAATGAAGCCCATCAAGGACAGAGCGCCCAAGCTGTAGGAGAGGTAAGCTTCACCAGACCAGATGGATGCACGACGTGACCAAGCGAAAGGCTTGGTGAAAATGTGCCAAATACCACCAGCAATACAGATGAAGGCAATCCAGATGTGACCACCAATAACATCTTCCATGTTATCGACGCTCACGATCCAGCCTTCACCACCAAAAGGAGACTTGATCAGATAACCAAAGATAATGGCTGGGTTCAGTGTAGGGTTAGTGATAACGCGAACATCACCACCACCAGGTGCCCAAGTGTCATAAACACCACCGAAGAACATTGCTTTCAGCACCAACAACAGCGCACCGCATCCTAAGATGATTAGGTGGAAGCCGATGATGTTGGTCATCTTGTTCTTATCTTTCCAGTCATAACCAAAGAAAGAAGAATATTCTTCTAAGGTTTCTGGGCCACGAACGGCGTGATAAATACCGCCAAAACCTAGTACTGCTGAGGAAATCAGGTGAAGTACACCAGCAACAAAGTATGGGAAGGTATCGATGACTTCGCCACCTGCACCAACGCCCCATCCTAAGGTAGCGAGGTGAGGTAACAAGATTAAGCCTTGCTCGTACATAGGCTTTTCAGGGATGAAGTGAGCGACTTCAAACAAAGTCATTGCTCCAGCCCAGAATACGATCAAACCAGCATGGGCAACGTGAGCACCAAGCAGTTTGCCAGATAGGTTAATTAAACGAGCGTTACCAGACCACCAGGCAAAACCTGTTGATTCTATGTCGCGTCCACCGCCCAGGACGGCCGATCTATTAGAGAGCGTTACCACGAGGTAATACCTCCTCAGGGAATACAAATTGTTCGTGGGGCTGATCTTGAGGAGCCATCCAAGCGCGGATACCCTCGTTCAGCAAAATGTTTTTGGTATAGAATGTTTCAAATTCTGGGTCTTCAGCCGCCCGCAATTCCTGTGATACGAAGTCGTAAGCCCGCAGGTTGAGAGCGATACCGACGATGCCCACTGCTGCCATCCACAGACCTGTGACTGGCACAAACAGCATGAAGAAGTGTAACCAGCGTTTGTTGGAGAAGGCAATCCCGAAAATCTGTGACCAGAAACGGTTTGCAGTCACCATTGAGTAGGTTTCTTCTGATTGGGTGGGGTTGAAAGCGCGGAAGGTGTTCGCAGCTTCACCGTCTTCAAACAGGGTATTTTCGACTGTCGCTCCGTGAATCGCACACAGCAATGCTCCACCCAACACACCTGCTACTCCCATCATGTGGAAGGGGTTGAGGGTGAAGTTATGGAATCCTTGTACAAACAGGATGAAGCGGAAAATTCCTGCTACTCCAAAGCTGGGTGCAAAGAACCAGCTTGATTGTCCCAAGGGGTACATCAAGAACACGCTGACAAACACTGCAATCGGTGCAGAGAATGCCAAGGCGTTATAGGGGCGGATTCCTACTAGACGGGCAATTTCAAACTGCCGTAACATGAAGCCAATTAAGCCAAAGGCTCCGTGTAGCGCCACGAATGTCCATAACCCCCCGAGTTGACACCAACGGGTGAAGTCTCCTTGTGCTTCTGGCCCCCACAGCAGTAACAGGGAATGTCCCAAACTATCGGCTGGGGTGGATACAGCTACTGTGATAAAGTTACAGCCTTCTAAATAAGAAGATGCTAAACCGTGGGTGTACCATGACGTGACAAAGGTTGTGCCTGTGAGCCAACCGCCTAATGCTAGGAAAGCGCAGGGGAATAACAATATCCCTGACCAACCTACGAATACAAAGCGATCGCGCTTCAACCAGTCGTCTAGAACGTCAAACCACCCTCTACTGGGGGCGCGCCCAACTGCGATGGTCATTGAACTAAAATCCTCTTTTTTACTAAAATTGCAACGTTTCTAAAGCAGTGCTGTAGGTGATTTTCCCTATTTAAAGCAACTACCGCGAGGAATTAACGTTTTTTTGACAAATTCTCGTAACTTGAAAGCTACTGAGATTCTGAGAAGTTACCGCCTAGTTCAGTCAGCGTTTCTCAGAGTTATGCCATTACCCGTACCATTGGCTAGTGTTCTAGTTGGTGGTAACTTAATGATTCTTAACTTATCACATCGGTTCGGGTTTGTGACCGATCCACGCAAGTGAATCAGGTGATTTAACACGAAGCTATATAAATATTATGAATATCAGAAATTTAACAATCTGACACAACTTTTCTCAGAAATCTACACAATTGGAAATGGGGAGTGGGGATTGGGGAACTCGGGGCCCCCTCTGGGGATAAGGGGTAATGGGGACTGGTGATTGGGGAGAAGAGGACAAGGGGAAATCATCAAACTGCGAAAAACTACAATACCGAACCCTACAGCAATTACCCCATTACCCATTCCCAATTTCCAATTACCCATTCCCTAAAATCAACTTGCAAGACATACTCCTCAAATGGCAGACTTTTAAAGAGAATATGTCACAGGCCAAGGTAGTTCCATGACGGCATCAACAATTAACAAAGGCAATTCGCCTAATGGCGATCGCTCGGCTACAAGTGTCCTGAAGCAAAACGTTCTCGGTTCTCGTCGGTTTAGCAACTACTGGTGGGCAACTATCGTTACCTTAGGAGCTACAGGCTTTGTATTAGCTGGAATATCCAGCTATCTAAAAGTTAATTTACTCATAGTTACCGATCCAACACAACTAGTTTTTGTGCCCCAAGGTTTAGTTATGGGGTTATACGGCGCTGCTGGTCTGCTTTTAGCCTTATACCTGTGGTTAGTAATTCTATGGGATGTAGGCGGTGGATATAACGAATTTAACCAGGAAACAGGCAAGATTAAAATTTTTCGCAATGGATTTCCTGGCAAAAACCGTCGTATTGAGCTTGAAAGCCCCTTACAAGACGCTCAATCTGTGCAAATATCCATCAAAGAAGGTTTGAATCCTCGTCGCGTCCTCTATCTACGTGTGAAAGGTCGCAGAGACATTCCTTTAACTAGAGTCGGTCAACCTTTATCTCTCACAGAGCTAGAAACTCAAGGCGCAGAGTTAGCCCGTTTCTTGGGTGTACCTCTAGAAGGTTTGTAAAGAATGTTGACAACGGTCAAGGGTCAAGGGTCAAAAGTCAAAAGTCAAATATTCCAGATATATTCCTTGTTCCCTTGTTCTCCTGACTGGAAGTGCTGAGTCACCGAAGTTCAGATCGGCGGAAGCCGCCGCTCCGACTTCTCTCTGAGTTCTGAGTAAAAATCTCCGCCTCGACTTTCATGTAAGACTGGTGAAATTTTTTATTGGGAGTGCTTACTCTGTCAACTCTCAAGCAGAAAAAACTGGGAAACTGAGTAGATAGCTCTCGATAAAATGTAAAAAATTGTAAATAAGAAATTTTGGATGAGTATTAAATCCCCACTCTAAAAGCTTGGGAAACGATAATATACTCTGGTTGAGTCAGTAATTAGTCATGCGGTTAAAATTTCCACAATTTTTGGTTGCTCTTTTGATTGTTGGGACGTTGATTTTGGGTGGATGTTCAACACAGCAAAATGCTTCTAATGCTTCTTCTACCTCAGCAGCTACCTCAACAGCAACTGAGACAAGCAGCAAGACAAGCACTGAAGCAACGTCTGTATCACAAACTACTAGCGAGAGTATTCCTGGAATGAATGATTTACCACGGCTCGAAGGTAAGGCTACTGTGGTGATGACGGTGAACGGCGCACCAATTACTATCGAAGTAGATGGCACTAATGCCCCAATTACAGCGGGTAACTTCGTAGATTTAGTGCAAAAGGGCGTGTATGATGGTTCAGTTTTCCATCGAGTGGTACGCGATCCCCAACCATTTGTCGTTCAAGGGGGCGATCCACAAAGTAAAGATCCAAGCGTTCCAGCAAATAGGCTAGGGACAGGTGGCTATATTGACCCCAAAACTAAGAATGAGCGCTATATACCCTTAGAAATTAAGCCCAAGGGTGCAGCAGAACCAATTTACGGTAAGACTATTACTCAGCCTCCTGCCTTGAATCATAAACAAGGTGCAGTGGCAATGGCCCGATCGCAGCAACCAAACTCTGCATCTTCCCAGTTTTACTTTGCCTTAGCAGATCTAGGCTTTTTAGATGGAAACTATGCTGTGTTTGGCAATGTAACCAGCGGCTTTGAGGTAGTAAATAAAATAAAGCAAGGCGATCGCATCGAATCTGCTAAAGTCACCCAAGGCGCAGAAAACTTAAAAACTCCTGGTTAAGATTGCAAAATTGGGTAATGGGTAATAGTTTTTCCTATTACCCATGACAAATTTCAAATCCCAAATCCCAAGTCCCAAATTGGTTAAGGTTGTTGTCACTGGTATTGGTCTAGTTTCTGCTTTAGGAGACAGCTTAGAGGCTAGTTGGCAGAATTTAATTGCAGGTAAATCTGGAATTAAATTACATCAACCTTTCCCAGAAATAGAAGCATTTCCTCTAGGGTTGATTGCTGAACAACCAGCACCATTAGAAAAGCTGACGCAGTCGGTTGTGGCTGCGGCTTTAAAAGATGCTGGGTTATCATCTCCTTTACCTGATTGTGCTGTCGTGATTGGTTCAAGTCGTGCTTATCAAGCGGCTTGGGAAAGACTGGCGCAGCAAATGTACGCAAGCGATCGCCTTTCATCTCCCTTACACACAAGGGAGATGGAAAATTGGTTAAATAGTTTACCGCACATGAATGCGATCGCCGCAGCTAGACAAATTGGTGCAACTGGGAGTGTTTTAGCACCAATGACTGCTTGTGCTACAGGAATCTGGGCGATCGCCCAAGCTACTATGCTATTGCAAACAGGACAATATCAAAGAGCGATCGCTGGAGCCGTGGAAGCACCGATTACACCTCTAACTTTGGCTGGGTTTCAGCAAATGGGCGCTTTAGCAAAAACTGGCGCTTATCCTTTTGATTTGCAACGTGAAGGCTTTGTTTTAGGAGAAGGCGCAGCGGTATTTGTGCTGGAATCAGCAGCATTAGCCAAGCAGCGACAAGCCAAAATTTATGGGGAAATCCTAGGTTTTAGCTTACTGAACGATGCATATCATGGTAATGCTCCAGAACCAGAAGCTAAAAGCGCGATCGCATCCATCAAGCAATGCTTAGAGCGTAGTTATCTCACACCAGCAGATATTGATTATATTCACGCTCATGGCACAGCAACACAGCTAAACGATCGCATGGAGAGCATCGCGATCGAGCGGGTGTTTCCCCAAAAAGTTGCGATGAGTTCAACTAAAGGAAGCACAGGCCACACTCTCGGCGCTTCTGGAGCCTTAGGTGTAGCTTTTTCACTCCTAGCTTTGCAAAACCAAATTTTGCCCCCTTGTGTCGGATTGCAGCAGCCAGAATTTAATTTAAATCTCGTAAAAACCGCTCGTCACCATCACATTCAGTCTGCCCTTTGTTTCAGTTTTGGCTTTGGCGGTCAAAATGCAGTAGTAGCTTTAGGGAAATAACTAAAAATTGGAGAGACGCGATTAATTGTGTCTGTAGTCAACAATCAAAAACTACTTACTCCGTTATTTCTCAATTACCTATTATCCATTACTTATATTATTTAATACCTGTAGTAATGTAGAGTGTAGTACTTTCTTCCGAAAATAAATTACTTTTAGTCAACTGCTCAATTACCTCCTATCAAAGGTTATTGAAGACTATATGAGGTAATGTTAAATTCTGCGTAGCTACCCCACCGAACGGGAACAATACTTCTGTGTTTTCGACTGTTGTCACAGTATAAAACCTATCACTAGGTCATACTATATTTTCACTTCCCAATGATGCAGTACTTGTAGAGTCTATTGATTACCCCTGTTGATTGCTGCCACAGTTTTGGTTTATCAACAACTAGGGGACTTTTATATTTACATAAATAGTTGAGAGGAAATTTAGGCATGAATTGGATCAAGCGGCCTCTACTTTTCGTAACCTGTTCCGTACCTTTTCTTTTGGAACTGGCTACTATTCCTAATTTAACCGCACAGGCACAAGCCCAAGTTAACCCAACTTTGCTAAGTCAGCAGCAAAAACAACCTTGGTTAATCAGTCAAGGTTTTAAATCACCTAAGCGGGGATTACCACCAGCTAGTGCGGGTGGTGCAACTCGGGGCCGATATTGTGTACAAAAAAATCAATCATTAACGCCCTTAATGCCAAAAGAGAATTTAGGGTTAACTTTTGCAGAACGTCCAACTTTTTTCTGGCATGTACCTGCATCTTCTGTCAAAACAGCCCAGTTTGTGATTTTAGCTGAGGCAAATCAGGATAATACTGATGATGATGATGTAGTATATGAAACTACTTTAAATGTACCGACTAAACCCGGCATTATGAAATTTACCCTACCTGCGAGTGCTACTCCTTTAAAAGTCGGTAAACGCTATCACTGGTATTTGACATTAGTTTGTGATGAGCAAAATCCTATCAGAAATCCGAATGTAGAAGGATGGGTTGAACGCGCACAACCCGAACCCACCCTGACGAAAGCTCTACAACAAGCAGATGCGCGTAAACGTCCAATACTTTATGCAGAAGCTGGTATTTGGCATGAAGCACTAAGCAGCTATGTTGATTTACGTTGTAGTGAACCGAACAATTTAAAGGTCAAATCTGATTGGGGGGTATTCTTACAATCAGTGGGTTTAAATGCATTTGCAGCAGACCCAATCATTGATTGTTGTACAAATAACAAATAGTTTTTGACAAAAACCTAACTGATTGTTGTTGTAGAGGCTGCTATCACTGCTATTCAGGGTGATGCCATGATTGTTTGCGATCGCTAATTTCCAACATTAGCATCAAAATTCGCCAGCGCTTTGGAAAGTCAACCTGACCTCGGCGACTGGCATTAGTTTGAATGTGTCTTAGATTTCTAAGGCTGTACTCAGCAACTCACGATGCATTAATGCCCGATCTACTAAAGACTGAATTTGCTCTGAGGATAATGGATTGCCATGAGCATAATGCTCTATCCAAACTTTACTAATAATATTGGGATCGTCCGGTAAATTCGCTAAATCCCATCCAGGCATAGATAAATCTTCCATCAGACGATTGACCTTCGGGTCGTAACTCAAAGCAAAACAGCGACAACCTTCAGCCGCAGCCATAATTAAACTGTGTAGGCGCATCCCGATTGTCATCTCTACATGGCGATACACACCTTTTAAAAGTTGTGGATCTTCTAAACACATAATCTGGCTAACATCTTTGAGGTGTGGTTGAATTACCTCAGCAATATTTAAATCTTCACTTTTTTGAAAAGGCAGTAACAAAATAAAAGTTTGTGTAGCTTTTTGAAACTCAACCAACGCCTGCGTTAAATTTGCCAAGCGAGTTTCGGTCAGTTGTGGATGCGATCGCAAAGTTACAGCAACTCTGTGAGCAGGTAAATCCGTAAGTCCAGGTACTGGTTTAGCTTCCAAAGCCCAAACTGGATCGGGAGCCAGGATACAAGGAATTTGCCACTCAGATAACAAAGCTGCGCTGGCGCGATCGCGTACACTCACTTTCGTACAAGCAGCAAAAGTTTTTCTTGCTAACCAACGAGTTTGGGGACGTTTCAGAGGCCCAATTCCCTGACCCCAAGCAACGGTTTTTAAGCCCATCATCTGAGCTAATGCCATCAATCCCCCATAATAAACAGGGCTAATGGTGCTGGTAACATCTTGGATTAGACTCCCACCACCCCAAATAAACGCATCACAAGAACGCAAAGCTTGCAGTACAGGTAAAAAAGCCATGCGATCGTAGCTCTCCACACCATAGCGATCGCGGGTTTCTTCAGGATTACCAGAAAGCACCACAGGCGTGACATGAGGCGGTAGCATCTGCAACAGCGTTGCTAATAAAGCTTCGTCACCACCATTCCCTTTTCCGTAATACCCAGATAATAAAGCCCGCATCGGTTTCATTTGAGATTTTTGATTTGAGATTTTAGCTGATCAAGTTTAATTGACCTTGATTATCTGCTACTTACCCAGATGTTAGGTGAAATGGCTGGCATACTTCGCGAAAAATCAGATTTTTCTTGTGGGAAGATGGGGGATGGGGCGATTGGGGACTGGGGGCTGGGAAAACAAGGAAGAAATACATTCTTGTGACCCTTGACTCTTGTACAGACGCGATTAATCGCGTCTCTCCAAATCTCGAACCCCACCCATTGACTTTTTAGCAACTTTATGCATGTGCTTTCAATTCCCACCTGGATTATTCATGTTTCTAGCGTCATTGAGTGGATTGCCGCTATTTGGTTAATCTGGACTTACGGCGAACTCACTGGTAACCGGACTTGGTGGGGATTGTCCTTCGCCATGTTACCCGCATTAGTTAGTGCTATGTGTGCTTGTACCTGGCACTATTTTGATAATCCCCAATCTTTGGAATGGCTGGTAACACTTCAAGCTACCATGACCTTAGTTGGTAATTTTACCCTTTGGGCAGCTGCGGTGTGGATTTGGCGTTCTGCCAAGCCTGCTCATCAGGGAATTAATTCTGTTGCAAACCAACCTATCAAATCAGAGCGATGATCTCTAAAGATGCCCTTTTTGCCCTTTCACTGTTTCCTTATTTGGGTTTCTTGTGGTTTATCAGCCGCAGTAAGCTAATGCCACGTTTAGCTTTGTATGGATTTTACGGCACTTTAGTTTTTGTGGGGATCACCATTCCGGCGGGAATTTATGCCAAAGTCCATTACAAAGAGGCTTTAGCAAATGTCGATTGGCTGCACGGTGGTGCAGAACTTTTCTTAACCCTTTCTAACATTTTGATTGTGCTAGGTTTCTGGAAAGCTGTAAAGCAGTTAAAAGCGAAAAATTCCCCAGAAAACACTCAAGCATAGGGTTTTTACTTTTAGTTAGTCAAGAGTTTAAAGTTTCTCCAGAGTAACTTTGACTCTTGACTTTTGACTGTTGACTATCTTGAAAAATAAATGTTTGGGATAGCCTAACATTTTTTTAATTACGAATTAGTAATTATTGATTGAGGATGAGGTAATGGATGTAATTCCAGCAATTGATTTATTAGCAGGCCGTTGTGTACGACTTTATCAGGGAGACTACGATCGCTCGCAAGTATTTAGTGAAAACCCAGCTGATGTAGCTCAACAGTGGGTTGATCAAGGTGCAGCTAGGCTCCATGTAGTAGATTTGGATGGTGCGAAAGCAGGTAAAGTTGTCAACTTGGAAGCTATCGAAGCGATCGCACAAGCGGTATCAGTACCAATTCAAGTCGGTGGGGGATTACGCGATCGCGCTAGCGTCCAGCAGTTATTTAATATTGGCGTACAACGAGCGATTCTGGGAACCGTTGCTGTTGAACAACCCCAACTAGTACAACAACTCTGTCAAGAATTTCCGGGACAAATTATTGTTGGGATTGATGCGCGGAACGGATTAGTAGCAACTCGCGGTTGGTTAGAAACTTCAGAAGTTTTGGCAACCCAATTAGCTGTACAAATGCAAGAATTGGGAGCAGCCGCAATTATTTACACTGATATTCACCGTGATGGTACTCTCTCAGGGCCAAACTTAGAAGCTTTGCGAGAACTCGCTGCTACAATTTCCATCCCCGTAATTGCTTCAGGTGGAGTGAGTTCTGTTACCGATTTGTTGAGCTTGTTGGTGTTGGAACCTCAAGGCGTAAATGGCGTAATTGTAGGGCGTGCCCTATATACTGGCGATATTGATTTAAAAGAAGCCTTGCGTGCGATCGGGCCTGGAAGGATTCAAGATATTCCCCCAAATCTGGATTTTACTAGCTTTGCTTAACATTAGCTCTCTTTTTGGAGAGTAAAAGTATCGGGATGAGAGCTAAAACACATCTAATTTGCAGATGATATTTTATCAGTCTTTTGTGGGCTGGGCATCTTGCCCGCCTAAATTCTGCAAATCAAATGTCAAATTAGCTGACAATTTTCCTCCCCATACTTTTATTACAACTGGGGATGATCTTTGAGCCGTAATATATATTTCGCTACCAGCTAGTAATTTTTTAGGATTTTCCGGATTCACAATTTATACGCTTGTAGTTCAATTTGTAGAGAGTTAACCAACAAGGATTGTATTGATTATGACTCGGAAAAAACCTCGCGATAATGGACATCCCCCAAAAACTGAAACTGGTGCTATCCAGTCTAATATCAATAAAAACAACCCTCAACAGCCAACTCAAAAACTGAATAAAACACGATAACGGCTGTTAGTAATTTGACTAGTATTTTAATTTCAAGTTTCAATCTTTAATTTTAATATCTAATTTTTATACATAATGGGTTTCCTCTTTTGTAGAGACGTAAAAATAACAACGTCTCTATTTTTTTATCTTGAAATATTTAAATTTTTAGGAAGATAAATAAATTTCTAGCCAAGATATAAAAAATCTGGACTCTAAGATGATCTGAACTAGATTGGAATATAAAGTATTTACCTATTTTCCGTAAATCCGGCTGCACATAATGTAAATTTAAAATATAGATAATTAATGTCTAGCAAGGTTTATCCTTATGTACAATCAAGAAGAAAATTCCAAGCAAGAATCAAACAAAAAAAATAAGTCCAACGAAACCAGCAGCCGGAAACAACCTCTAAATAAAGGTATTCCCAAAAAAAGAGAACATTAATTTTGCATGGAACCAGTAGAAATTTATAATTACACAATGTTATAGAGACGTAAATTTAATTACGCCTCTACATTAGTTATCAGGGTATAATCACTTTGCAGTCAGAAATTTAATTCTTAACTCTCAACATCCAAAGTAATTTTATTTATTTTTTACCTGACTTTTCGCCTGTTCTAAAGCTATTTCTTTAATTGCTTGATAGGAATTAACATTGGCGGTTCCTTCAATAGCTTTCACGGCTAAATCTTGCACTTGTTTGAGAGCCGATTCGAGTTGCTTAGTCAAGTTTTGTAAGCGCGTATCTTGATTATTAATAGTCTGTTCTAGAGATTGCAATCTCTGTTCATAAAAACGCTTCTGTCCTTCTACTTCCCTACTGTATAAATCTGACTTAATTTTAGCTTGGTAATGGGCAATACCTTTACCTTCTTCTGTAGCTTTTTTAATAGCAGCTTCCTTATCTTTAGGGAAGGCTTCTACTTTAATTTTTAACTCCTCAAACTGCTTTTCCCGTTCTGCGATCGCTTTCTCTTTTTCACTCCATTGTTTTTCTGTTTCTTGCTGAAATTCTTCTAGCTGTTGGTTTAATTCTTTTTGCTGCTGCTCATATTCATCTTTTTGCAATTTGCGCTGCAGTTCTAAACTATATTTGTATTCAGCTTCATCTCGTTGTCGAGTTTTTTTGAGATTTTCATCTCGTTCTTTAATTAATCTGTTACTGTCATCCTGTTCTTTTAACCAAGCTTTTCTCTGCTCATCTATTTCCTGTAATAAGACTTCTTTCCGTTCTGTAAACTCTTCTTGATAAGTCTTAGAATTATCCTCATAGCTCGTGATCAAAGTCTCTAAGATATCTTCCGAAATTTCTAAATTATGTAATTGCTTAAGTTCTGCTACTTCTTTTTCTACAGCTTCTCTAATTTCTGCCAATTTTGAAGCTTGCGTAGTTAGCTGTTCTGATAATTCATTCGCCGCACTACCAAAGCCTAACTGGATTTTAGCTAGGCTTTCAATTGTATAATTCATTCTTTGCTGAACAGTAGTTGGCGCATTCATAGCAGGTTTTGGCTCCACTTTTGGCTTTTCTTTAGTTACAGCTTGTGCTTCTTTTAAAGTTTGGGTAAGTTGTGATTTAACTGCTGCTGTCTCTTTGGCTAATTCTTCATAAGCTTGGAGAAT
Organism: Tolypothrix sp. PCC 7601; assembly: GCF_025677855.1. Lineage (NCBI taxonomy): Bacteria > Bacillati > Cyanobacteriota > Cyanophyceae > Nostocales > Tolypothrichaceae > Tolypothrix > Tolypothrix sp. PCC 7601. The sequence goes on along the minus strand of NZ_CP064879.1, from coordinate 2,725,181 downwards.
TTCAGCTTTAGTATTTTTATCTGTTGGTTTTTTAGCTACCACAACAAACCTCCATCGAATCTAAAGATAATTTTCATGGCTAACACCCGAAGAGTGACTATTTACTATTGGAACTATCAAAAGCTCTCATCGCCAAATCTTGCGCTTGTTTTAATGCAGTTTGTAGTTGAGCCGAAATTCCTTCTATTTGCTCAGTTTGTTTCTTAATAGTCTCTTCTAAAGATTGGATTTTTAATTCATAACTTTGTTTGCTAGATTCCCAATCTTTTTCAAATAAATCTGCTTCTACTTTAGCCTTTTGGCTAGTTTCTTTAATTGCTTCTTCTCTAGCCTTTTTAATAGCTTCTTCCAACTCGTTAGGAAATGCTGCGGCTTTTTGCTGATATTCTGTAAATAAAGCCCGGCGTTCAGTCAGAATTTTTTCCCGTTCAGCCCAATTTTTATCTTTCTGTTGAGTAGTTTCTTGAATTTCTCGTTCTAGTTTGCGTTTATTTCCTTCATAAGCATCAGTAGTCAGTTTTCTGGTTGTTTCCAACTTATACTGATATTCTTCTGCTTCTGATGCACGTTGTTTAGCTACTAAATCATTGTATACTTGTACGGCTTCTTCGTATTCAGCTTGGTCTTTCTGCCATTCTTTACGTCTAATTGTAATTTCTTTTTCTAGCGCTTCTCGTTTACTAGCAATTTCTTGTTCAAGAACTCTTAATTTCTCTTGATGTTCTTGGGTTAAAATATCTAAAGCATCAGCAACCACTCTAATTTGCTGTAGGTCTTTTAACTGCTGAGTGGCAATTTCTATAGCTCTATTTAATTCATCTAATTTGGAATTTTCTTGCGCTAATTTATCTGATAGTGCAGTAACAATACTGCCAAACTCCAATTGTAAATCGGCTAAACCTTTAACAATACTATCAACAGTATATGTAGAAGCAGTTGCCAGAATTTCTTGGTTTTTAACCTTTTCAGCTTCTTCTTGTTTAGTAGCTATTTTTAAATCTAATTGTTTCCTTTCTGTGAGAATTTGCAGAAATGCTTGCACTATTTGTTGTTTGCTGTCTTTGACTGCAACTGTAGTCATTCTCCAACTCCTTAAACAAGCAATAATTTTTGTGTAGCAAGCCATACCCTGACTTACTCTATGCAGACATCAGAGTAGCCTAAAAATTAGGGTTTTTCACCCAGTGTAAATGCTGAAACAAGAATCAAAAGACACTTACAAATACCGGAGATCATCTTTAATTAGTGCCTTGATGATCTCAAGGTAAAATTTGGGAGTTTACAGTATATTTGTACTATAAACATAGTACTGAAAAAAAGCTGCTATTGTCAAGAAGTAAATGCAAGTATACAAAAATTTCAAGATATCAAGTTACTGCAAACACTCTTGCCAGCTTGTAGCCGCAGTGCTTTATAATATGTTGGTTTCTGTGATTTATATTACGTTTTACAAACTAGGGCGCAATGTCTAGGGTGTAAATTCACGGAAACTTAATAATTAATTGATTCAATCATCATCTTGATAGCTGCACAGACACAAAAATTTTGTGATATCTAATGTACACTAGCGAATCTACCAAGTTTCCTGCCAAGGCGGATATAGGGCAAACAAGCCGCATTCTAGTAGTAGAAGATGAAGAACTAATCCGAGAAATGCTGTTGGTAGCACTAGAGGGTGAAGGCTATGAAGTCGTAACTGCTACTGATGGGCGATCGGCTGTGGAATATATCAAGAATTTTGAACCGAATTCTGGGGAACTCTCCTTTGATTTGGTAATTTTAGATTTAATGCTACCGCAAATCAACGGATTAGATATCTGTCGCTTGCTACGTCATCAAGGTAACCCAGTGCCAATTTTGATGCTGAGTGCCAAAGGTAGTGAAACTGACCGCGTATTGGGTTTAGAAGTGGGAGCAGATGATTATCTGACCAAACCCTTTAGTATGCGGGAATTAGTAGCTCGTTGTCGCGCTTTACTTCGTCGTCAGCGCTTCAGTACTTTGCCGCAAATACCGATACTTAAGTACAAGGATGTGAGTTTAAATCCCCAAGAGTGTCGCGTACTGGTTCGTGGTCAAGAGGTGAGCCTATCACCAAAAGAGTTTCGTCTCTTAGAACTGTTTATGAGCTATGCTCGTCGAGTATGGTCGCGAGAACAGTTGCTAGATCAGGTTTGGGGGCCAGATTTTGTGGGCGATAGTAAGACTGTAGATGTCCACATTCGATGGTTACGGGAAAAATTAGAATTAGACCCCAGTCGTCCTGAATACATTGTGACTGTCAGAGGTTTTGGCTATAGATTTGGATAATTGCTCACGATAGTTGTTAGTTTTTAGTTGTGATCAAGCAACTAATGACTTAAATGTTTTTATTGGGATTTTCTCTGGGTTTAGCGGTAGGGATTGGATTTTGGATTTGGCAACAGGTTCAACTGAACCGCTATTTAGAGCGAGTAGTTAAACCTTTCAATTCTCCTTATTCCAAAGTATCGCTGCCTTTAATTCCTCGCTTACGCCAGGAAATTACAATGGTGAAGGAGGAACGGCAAGATTTACAGCAATCCCTAGAAAATTATCAAGAATTGCTGGATTTTGCACCATTGGGATATTTGCAGGTAGATGAAGAAAATCAACTACTGTGGTGCAATCAACAGGCTAGAGAAATATTATATTTGGAGCGTTGGCAACCAGGACAAATACGTTTGTTACTGGAGTTAGTGCGTTCTTATGAACTCGATCGCCTGATTGAGCAAACTCGCGATTGCCAGCAACCAAGGGTAAAAGAGTGGGTGTTTCACCCCCCTTGTGAGAACCCAGCAGCAATGTTAGAAATAAAATCTCTGGCTATACGGGCATCGAGTTTTCCCTTACCTAAGGGACAAGTGGGAGTATTTCTAGAAAATCGCCAACCTCTGTTGGATATGAATCAAGTAAGAGATCGTTCTTTTTCTGATTTAGCTCACGAACTCAGAACACCGCTGACTTCGATTCGTCTGGTTGTGGAAACTTTACAAAATCGTTTAGAACCACCTTTAGATCGTTGGATTACCCGCCTGATGCAAGAAGTTGATCGGTTGATTAACTTGGTACAAGGTTGGCTAGAACTGACTCAAATGGAAACAGATCCTAGTATTCAATTGCAGCCGGAAGCTGTAGAAGTGCGATCGCTCATTACATCTGTTTGGGAAACTTTAGAACCATTAGCACAAAAGCAGCATCTTCATCTTAAATATTCTGGAGCAGAGAACCTCTGGATTAAAGCAGATCGCTCGCGCATATACCAAGTTTTTCTCAACTTGCTAGATAACAGCATCAAATACAGTCCGCCTTGCACAACGATTGAAGTCCAAGCCGAAATCCTCTCAGCCAAAGATAGTCCCACCAAAAATTCTTCTTCCACAGCCTTAGCAATCAACATCATAGATTGCGGCGTTGGTTTTGCAGAAGTAGATTTACCCCATGTTTTTGAGCGTTTTTACCGGGGAGATCAATCACGAGCTCGCGATCCCATCCAAGAAAGTAATTCTAAAACAGCGATCGTTGGTAGTGGTTTGGGTTTAGCGATCGTACGACAAATTATCCTCGCTCACGGTGGTTCAATCAAAGCCATGAATCATCCAGACACAGGAGGTGCGTGGATACAACTACACTTCCCAGCGATGATGGCAAATACGCCAAGCCAAGACTATAGTTAAAAAAATATCTTCACGTTTGAAAATACAAGTGTGAAAGCTATCGTTTATCCTCCCAATCCCGATCCAACCCAGCTAGCACGCGCCATTAGGCGCTTAGAGCGTGATGTATTACGCATGGGTGCTTTGGTAGAACAATCGTTTCGCCTGAGCCACCAGGCGTTATTTGCGCGCAATTTAACAGCCGCAGAGGAACTTCCTCAATTAGATAAAAAAATTGATCGCTTTTATAGACAAATAGAGTCAGATTGTACAGCAATCATGACACTGCAAGCACCAACGGCACAGGATTTGCGCCACTTGAGTGCTTTTATGCAGCTAGTACGAGATTTAGAGCGGATTGGGGATTATGCTGAAGATTTAGCTGACATTGCCATTAAACTTTTTCCTTATCCGCCTCATCCTTCTATACCAGAGATTGCAGTCATGTCTCACCATGCTCAAGCTATGTTAGCAACTAGCTTGGTGGCTTTAGCCGATTTAGATGAAGCTGGTGGACGGAGTATCCAGCATTTAGATGATGCTGTTGATCATGCCTATGAACGTCTCTATAACACTTTAGCTTTCCAAAAGGATGTTCCTGGTGTAGTCGAACCTATAGTTCTTTTAGCTCTAGCAATTCGCTGTCTGGAACGCATGGCAGATCATGCCACTAACATTGGTCAACGAGTAGCATACATCGTTACGGGTCAACGTTATTAATCAAAACTACAAAATCATCACATTAGGGATTGGTTCTTCTCGTTGCTTACCAATCCCTAATTTTTTTGATGCAGCCTAGTAGTCTACCAACCCAAAAATTTTAGGTGGAGGTTGGGGAAAGGTTAAAGGGAAAAGGGTAAGGGACAAAAACCTTTCCCCTTTCCCCTTTCTCCTGCCAAGTTGCCTTGGTGTACTACTAGAATTTATAGGTTAAGAGGCCAATAAATCATCAAAATTAGCCAGCTAACATATATTTCACTAAAAGCTTACCTATTCTTAAACTTGTAACCTTAGAGTTAAGCAAAGATAGTAGTAAATAGTTACATAAATAACTCAGTAGTAATCTTGCTGTCATATATAAAACTGTTATAAAACACTAACTATAAAAACTCAAGCTCAATCTTCATGCATTAAAAATATGTATAAATTTTGATATAGCATAAATCCTGCTGCATCAAATGCAAGTCTTAATTTTTAGTTCTCTCTACAATGACTCTATTTACTTTTATCTATCTTCTGAATTGGCTAACCAAATAGATTACTTGCATGATGTGTAAATTTTGCTAACCAAAAAGCAGTAATATTAAATTTACTATGCTTTGAAAATATTTTAATAAAAATCGACTTATAACAATTATTTTTTATCGTAAAAATTTGATTTTATTAGCAACTTCTCATTTATACAATACTTTTTATGAGCAACCAATGATTCAGCTTACCAATAATTAAATTACTGCTTGTTTCCTAACTATCACAAGCAATTTTACTGTAGCAAAACCAACTTCTGAATGTATACCAAAAGTTCGATCCCACACTCTGCTGTTACATCCAATAATTCTGCTATCAATGAACAGTTACCCCAAAGGCTATTTGCACGTCGGCAAGTGATACCTCCACGCCACGAGGTCTTGTGGCGTATAGAGCGTGGAGCAGTTAGGACTTTAACTTGGAGTGAAGACGGAACATTTATCACTCTGGGTTATTGGGGGCCAGGTGATATAGTTGGTTATCCTTTGTCTAAAGTTAAACCTTACCAAATAGAATCTTTAACGAGTGTTGAAGTAAGTGTGGTGCCACCGCATATTTGGTATCAAGATATTGATGCGTTATTATCCCATATTCAACAAGCAGAAGAGCTATTAAGCATAGTGCATCGTAAACCAATGTCACTGCGCTTATGGCAATTTTTAGTATGGCTAAGTGAAAAATTTGGTTGTGATGTAGAAAAAGGCAAACTGCTTGATATTAATGTGACTCATCAAGAAATTGCAGAAGTTCTAAATACAACAAGAGTAACTGTAACACGACTTCTACAACAATTTGAAGAAGAAGGAAAACTTTTGCGTTCTAAACGTCAAATAATTCTGCGATTACCGAATCAATTTATGAGAAAATAAGGTAAAATAATTCTGCTTGGTTGGATAAAATCAATGCTGAATTAAGTAAGTAAATTCCCTAATATTAAAAATTTTAGGGAGCTTTACTAGGAGCTAAAGAGTTTTAGGTGTGAGTGCAAGTAAAACAATGACAAAAGCATTCTGGGGTCTTTTAAAGATTAGTCCATTGGTGATGGCGGCTACATTTGTGGCGGCTAATAGTACTTTGGCGGCTGAAGTTAATGAACCTGTAAATGGTGTTGCTCAACTGTCCCAAGATTCTATGGGTCAAGTTACATCAGTTTCACAGTTTTCTGATGTACAACCTACAGATTGGGCATTCCAAGCTTTACAATCTTTAGTTGAGCGCTATGGCTGTATTGCAGGTTATCCTAACGGTACTTATCGTGGTAACCGCGCGTTGACTCGTTATGAATTCGCCGCAGGTTTGAATGCTTGTTTAGATCGGGTGAATGAGTTGATTGCTACAGCTACTGCTGACTTGGTAACAAAACAAGACTTAGCTACATTACAGCGCTTACAAGAAGAATTTTCTGCGGAATTGGCTACTTTACGTGGTCGTGTAGATTCTTTAGAAGCACGCACTGCGGAACTAGAAGCAAATCAATTTTCCACAACAACTAAGCTAGTTGGAGAAGCTATTTTCAGCGTCTCTCAGCCTTTTGGGGATACAAGAGCTGATACTGACAATAATCCCAACAATAACCCAGATTTAGACAGCAACACTGCCTTCTCTGACCGGGTACGGTTGAATTTATACAGCAGCTTCACAGGCAAAGATCAGTTGCAAATCCGATTACAAGGTCGTAATACTGTACCTAATTCGGGTGTAACTGGTACCAACATGACCCGCTTGGGCTATGACGGTGGTACTAATAACAGTGTTGAAATTGATAAAGTTAACTACGCTTTCAACTTCAGCGATGCAGTACGTGTAAAGATTGATGCAACTGGTGCTGAGTTGAATGAAAACGTTTACAACTTCAACCCTGACTTTGCTAGTTCTGGGAAAGGTGCTTTATCCGCCTACGGACGATTTAGTCCCATCTATCGCCAAGCTGGTAATGGTGCGGGTATAACTGTTAATTTCAATCCTAAAGGCCCTTTGACCTTGAGTGCTGCTTACTTTGCTCAAGGAGTAAATACTCCGAATAATCCAGCCGATGGTAATGGGCTATTTAATGGTAGTAATACCTTCTTTGGGCAGATAGCTTTCAAACCAACCCAAGCTTTGAATGTTGGATTTAGCTATGCCCGTACATATCAAAGCAATCCCAGCCTCTTCCAAGGGATAGGAAGTGCTTTTGCGAATAATCCCTTTGCTGGTGCGCGGACTGAAGCTAACCACTATGGTGTACAAGCTACTTTCCAACTTAGCTCTCAATTAGCTTTGAGTGGTTGGGGCGGTTACACAACTGCTGATGCGGTAACTGGTGCTGCTAGAAGTGCAGATGCTTGGTATTGGGCTGGTTCACTAGCTGTCAGAGACTTTGGTCGTAAAGGTAACGTCTTGGGTGTGATTTTCGGTCAACCACCGAAAGTAACTGGTGGTGATAATATTGCTTCAGAATCTGGCACCTCTTATCATCTAGAGGGTCTATACAAGTTGAATGTATCTGACAATATTCAAGTTACCCCAGGTTTGTTGGTGATCTTTAATCCCGAAAACAACGACAATAACAACACCATTTACGTAGGTACTCTACGTACTACTTTCTCATTCTAAGATTGCCAATCTATTAGCAGTCAACTGTTGGGTGGGGATTTTTCCTACCCAATCAGAGATGGAAAAAATATTGTGGTCAAAATCAAAACGCTGCGGCTTATGGTTAAAACTGCCATTAACCTAATCCGCATCAAAATTATCCCGCCTTGAGGCGGGTTTTTATTGGAGCAAAATGACTATATAGGATTAATATCTTTTTGATTAGACAGATCTGTTGGTGGGCGATCGCTACTCCAAGCCCACCATGCATTACCACAATGACAATTGTAAAATTCCTGCCATTTGCGGCGATGGTCTTCTGTCATCACAGGCGATCGCCGATTCAACCAAACTTGTAATGCTTCTCGGCTACTAGACTTGCAGTTTGGACAGCAAAACTGATAAGCGTGAATTGCGTTATTCGTCCATTCAGGCGGGGTGGGGGCGAAAGCTTCCATGTAGTTAAAATTTAATTTTTCATGGTTATCCAAAACTTTCAAGTTTTGAACTTCTATGCCAACGGGTACCATAGAATCCCGCTACACTACACACTTACTTGATTGATGACTCTGATAACTGTGTTTGTTTGTTTAACAAATAACAATCTGCAGAGGGTCTCATGTGATTAACTATTACAAATCAAAGGTTAGCATGAAAAGTTAATTTTTTGCATAATTGAATACTATGCATATCATGGCTAATTATTAACTTTATGGAGCCAACCGCCGAAATTCGCCGCTTGTTAGATGTAATGCCTGCTTCTGCACGAATGCTGACCAAAATCGTCAGCAAGCCCCAACAAGCAAAGGTAATTGATGCGTCCTTTCCACTCCCTTGGAATCAAGAACGGCCAATCAATATTAATTTTGACTTATGGTTTCGTCTGGGGAAATCACAACGAGATTTGTTGTTGTTGCAGACGGTTAGCTGGTTAACAGGGGTGAAGTGGTTCAAACCCAATATTTATCAAGTTGTACTTGTCGCAGGGCTTATAGGTGGATTAGTCGAATCCACACAGTCTGATGTTGTAGGTGTTGTGATCGCAGTTGGCTTAAGTGCGATCGCAGGTTTTCGGATTTGGCGCACAAACCAATCTCCAGAGTTAGAGTTAGATGCTGATGCAGCAGCAATTCGCATTGCTGGGCGGCGAGGTTACTCAGAATCTGAAGCCGCAGAACATTTGTTATCTGCAATTGAAACAGTAGCTAAGATTGAGGGGCGTTCTGGCTTAAGTTTTAACGAATTGATTCGTTGTCAAAACTTACGGGCGATTGCAGGTTTATCTCCTGTGGGTTTACCAAAAAGTTATATGAAGTAGCACCAAGCTGAAAGTTGATGGCAATTAATTAGTCTTGTCATGCTCTGAAATTGAGCTATTTAACATCAGTGACTCGCCAGCTAAGTTTTAAGTTAACCCAGAAATTCCAAATTGTAGCAACTGCGATCGCAATTAAGTTGGCAATGTAGCGGTTAGGCAGGATGAAGTTAAATACTAGATTTAAAATCAGTACATTTAATACCAATCCCGCCAAGCAAATTACATTAAATTTCAAAAAGCGCTTCAACCGTTGTCGCCATTCTTGCTGCTGCATGGAAACATCAGCGAATGTCCAAGCATCATTCCACAAGAAGTTATTGAAAATGGCAATTTCTCCAGCAATGATTTTGCTCCGAGTTAGGGGTAAGGCTAAGGTTGTAGGATCACTGAGCAAATAAAGCACTGCCATATCGACAAACACGCCACTTAATCCTACCAATCCAAAGCGGAGAAATCGACCAATTGGGAAACCCATGTTTTGACTAAACTTGCTCACTTTTCCTAAATTTCCTGTGGAGAGACGCAATTTTAGCAGGTGGTGTAAGTAATCGACATATTGCTTCCATGTCACTTTGCTTTCGCCTTCTTTGCGTTCACAAAATACATAGCCTACTTCAGCAATTGCACCAACTCTTCCCCGCCCAATTACCTCTAAAAGAATTTTATATCCTACGGGGTTAAGTATTGCTCCTGCGATCGCATTCCGACGCACCATAAAATAACCACTCATGGGGTCGGAAACTCTTCCCAGTACACTTGGTAAAATAATCAATCCTAAAACTTGAGCGCCACGGGACAAGAAACGCCGGACAATACTCCAACTACTAACACCGCCTCCTTCTATATGACGGCTAGCTAGCGCTAAATCTGCTCCTTGCTCAATTTCAGTAACTAATTGCGTCAATACCTCTGGTGGATGTTGTAAATCTCCGTCAATTACCCCTAGAATCTTTCCTCTTGCTGCCTGCCAACCACGAATTACTGCTGAGGATAATCCTCGTTCTTGTTGTCGTCGCATGACTCGCAACTGTGGATAATCTCCCATGAGAGATTGTGCAACTTCCCAAGTGCGATCTGGACTATTGTCATCTACCACAATCAGTTCATAGCGTCCAGGAATGCACTCATCCAGTACTTGGCTCAAGATTTTGACAACATTTTTGATATTGTCACGTTCTTTATAAGTAGGAATGACTAAAGAAAGAAAAATATCTTCGCCATCTGTATCTGTAATCTTATCAGGTAATTCAGAGATTTGTAATTTACCAGTTGGTGCTGATAATAATGGATAATCTTGGCTTTGAGGCATGAGAGCAAAATCCAGTTAGTGCAAGAGAATATTAAAAACAGAGCATCTTGGCATTAATTCAATTTTATTCCTCATCTATAACACTGGGAATATTAATTCACCATATTTTCTAAAAAAAGTTGCATTCTTTACTAATTTAGGTAAATATCCCCAAGTTGGAGTTGATAGCAAATGTTATTTTTATAAAAAATAAACATAATAATATGCTTTTGCTTTTGCCTATAATATTTTGGCTAATTATTTTTAGTATTTCTATTAAATATTCTGAAAGTTGGCGTAAATCATTTATGTCAACTTCTATTGTTTGGGGCGTTGTGCTCACTTTTATTAGTGAAGTTTTAAGCCAATTTCATATACTTAATTTTTTAAGTATCCTAATAGCATGGTCATTATTGAACTGTTTAGCATTAATTTGCCAATATTTATTTTTAATTAAAAATGCCAAGCCGATAAATTTAAATACTGCAATCTCTGGCAAAATAAAAAAATATATTAAAATAGCACCTGCCATCAAAATATTATTGTTTGGTATATTTTTCGTGGTCGCTACTGTTGGTTTAATTGCTATTATAGCGCCACCAAATAATTGGGATTCAATGGACTATCACATGACTCGTGTTGTGCATTGGATGCAAAATAATAGTTTTGAACATTATCCCACAAGTTACACACCACAACTATATCAGAACCCTTGGTCAGAGTTTGTAATTCTGCATTTTCAAATTTTAAGCGGTACAGATTACTGTGCTAACTTAGTTCAATGGTTTAGTCTGCTTGGCTGCACGATAGGAGTCTCATTAATTGCACAACAACTAAGCGCAGACTTACGAGGTCAGGTTTTTGCTGCTGTGATTAGTGCTACGATTCCTATGGGGATATTGCAAGCATCAAGTACTCAAAATGATTATGTCTTGTCATTTTGGTTAGTCTGTCTCGCTTTTTATGTTCTGCTTTCGGTAAAAGAGCGAGCAAGAACTAGTTGGACTAATTTATGTCTAATTGGAAGTAGTGTAGGATTAGCAATTTTAACTAAAGGAACAGCTTACTTTTACGTACTGCCATTTTTAATTTGGCTAGGTATATCTGAAATAAAATATTTACGTTTTAAAGTATGGCAGTCTGGACTATTAGTAGGTAGTCTGGCTTTAAGTTTAAATTTTGCTCATTATTTACGTAATTACAATTTATTTGGCTCGCCATTAGGAGAACCTAGTACATATAAAAACGAAATATTTGGTATTAATATACTATTTTCCAACATATTAAGAAATTTAGCTTTGCACATAGGAACACCTATTGGTTTATGGAATGGTATAGCCAATAAATTAATTCAAATCATACATATATTTCTAGGGGTAGATGTTAACGATCCACGCATCACTTTTTCTAAAACATTTTTTGTCCCAGGAGGTTGGTCAACTCTAGGAGTTCCCGGAAACGAGAACAGTGCTGGCAATTTATTACATTTATGCATAATATTATTGTGTATAGTTATTTATATAGCTAAAAAAAGATATAAAAAAAGTGACTATATATTAAGTTATTTACTGAGTGCAATAAGTACATTTTTATTGTTTTGCTATTTAGTCAAATGGCAAGCATGGAATAGCCGTCTGCACCTACCATTTTTTGTATTATTAGCTCCTTTTTTGGGTGTGATATTATCCCAAATCAAAAAGCCAAAAATGGCGTTATCTTTAGTAATTATTTTATTAATATCATCATTTCCCTGGTTATTTTTTAATAAATATAGACCGATAATTGATAGTCATAATATTTTTCAGACTAACCGAATTGAGCAATATTTTAGCAATAGACCTTATCTCCAAGAACCTTATGTTGGAGCAGTGAATTTATTAAAGTCAAAAGACTGCTCAAACATTGGTTTGTCATTAGGTAACGATCCGTGGGAATATCCTTACTGGGAAATCTGGCGACAGACTAAGAAAGAAACAGTAACAATGCAACATGTAAATGTTACTAATATTTCTGCTAAACTCAGTAACCAATATCCCTATAAAGATTTTATACCTTGTGCAATTATTACTATGGAAACAAAAAGAAGCAAACAAGAAAAATCTCAAGAGATGACTGTCAATGACGCAACTTATATTCGAGCAGGTGATTTCCCTCCAGTAGGGGTTTTTCTTCCCAAGTAGGAGCATTGAAATAATTTCATCGCAAGTATTAAGATTTTACTGACAAAATTAATAAAGAAGTTTTTTAATACTTTCGAGATTGATTAATGTGGTAATCACTACTTTTGAAGCTATTCTTGACCGTGCTCTTAGCGGGGATGATATATCTCTTGCAGAGGGAGTGGTATTGTTAAAACAAACAGATCCAGAAGCGATCGCAGCTATTCACAACACAGCCGATCAACTCCGCAGTCTGCAAGCAGGTGATACAGTCACTTACGTAATTAACCGCAATATTAACTTTACTAACATTTGCGAACAGCACTGTAGTTTTTGTGCATTCCGGCGGGATGATGGTGATGATGGTGCTTACTGGTTAGATTGGGCACAAATTTTGGAAAAAGCTACAGATGGTGTGCGACGAGGTGCAACGGAAATCTGTATGCAGGGAGGGTTAAACCCCCAAGCTAAAATCAACGGTAAATCTCTGCCTTATTATCTCAAGTTGGTGTCAACTATCAAGCAGGAATTTCCCGATGTACATTTGCACGCTTTCTCGCCTCAAGAAGTGCAATTTATCGCCAGAGTGGATGGACTCAATTATGCTGATGTGATTGCGGCTTTGCGGGACGCTGGTGTAGGCTCAATGCCAGGAACTGCGGCTGAGGTGCTAGATGATGAAGTCCGGCGAGTACTTTGTCCAGAGAAGATTGATACAGCTACTTGGCTAGAAATTGTGAGTACAGCCCATCAATTAGGCTTGCACACTACCAGCACTATGCTTTCTGGACATATTGAAAGTGCAGAACAGCAAATAGGACACTTAGCAAAATTGCGATCGCTGCAAAAAACTGCGATTGATAATGGCTATCCTGCCAAAATCACAGAGTTTATTTTATTACCTTTTGTTGGGCAAGAAGCGCCCAAACCTTTACGCCGCCGTGTAGGACGCGATCAACCGATTTTACAGGATGCGTTGCTACTGGGTGCGGTGGCACGAATTTTCTTAGGAAATTGGATACCTAACCATCAACCTAGTTGGGTAAAACTGGGTTTAGCTGGCGCGATGTCAGCCTTAGTTGCTGGTTGCAACGATATCGGCGGTACATTGATGGAAGAACACATTACCACTATGGCAGGTGCTATGGGTGGTACATGTATGGAAGTAGAAACATTACAAAAAGCGATCGCTTCTTTAGGACGACCTTTTCAACAAAGAGATACTCTCTATCAGCCAGTATGCTGAATTCATGAGCAAAATTTCATCATTCATCCTTAAGCCTTCAGCCTTGCTCATGATCCCCAAGATACCAATCCAAGATAGTATTGACGTTGATTTATGAGTTGTTTTACTTAATGCTTATGAAGCGCTATTGGTCGCGTCTGCTTGCTCTGCTTTTGGTTGTAAGCATCAGCTTAATGGGCTGTTCTAGTCCTGATAGTTTAACAGGAGATTATCGTCAAGACACCTTAGCGGTAGTCGGGATTTTGAGAAATGTCCTAGAGTTATCAGAAGACTCACCAAATAAAGCAGCAGTTCAAACAGAAGCGCGTCAAAAAATAAACGATTTTTCAGCTCGTTACCAACGGTCTAACTCTGTTTCTACTTTGAGTTCTTTTACCACGATGCGAACAGCTTTAAACTCCTTAGCTGGACATTATAGCTCTTACCCAAATCGCCCCGTGCCACAAAAGCTCAAAGACCGTCTAGAACAAGAGTTTAATCAGGTAGAAGCAGCGCTGAAACGTGGTGCTTAACATCCTGACAAGCAGAGTCAAGAGTTTCTTATTAATTGAGACTCTTGGCAGCTTTGTTAAGTTTAGTTGAATCAGGTAAATCGCTTTTGCATTTTGCAAAAATTTGCTAACACAAAATTATTCTTAGCAGAGTTTTTCAAACAAATTTGATTTACTCGCATAACAAAATTCGGCAACTGAAATAGGGGTTTGGGAGTCTTTCACAATTAGGCTTCAAAACCCCTATTTTTTACCATAGATTTTTATCTATGTAAACCTAAGCTAGCCCCCAATACTACTCGGTTAAGAATTTTCAACTCGCAATTTGGTTTGGGTAAAAGGTGAAAGGGTAAGGGTTAAAGCTCACCATTCGCGTAATCCAAATCGGAAATAATTAATTCCCAAAAAACCATGAAATTCCTACTATATATAGCTTTGGTTTTGGTAATCAGAATAGAAAGCTTACACTTACCCGATTTCCCTCAAAGATTTCAGTAGGAATCTGAATGTATCGGTGCGATCGCACCGTCATCGCACTGTGAACTAACCACGCCTCTAAAGGGTATATGGATAAAAGTTTGATGCGATTAATCCTTTTGTTGTAAGCCTTTTAACCATTTTGATGAATTCTTTATTTTCAGAATCGATTACGCGAACGATGAGTTAAAGGTTTTTTCTTGTCCCTTTTCCCCTTAACCGACAACTATTGAGACAACCCCTGAGGGTTAATGATTATTTTGCTTGTACAAGTTGCTTTGCCAAGATTTAGAGAAACAATTATTAGAGAATGAATAATTTCATTTCTTTGATCAGTGACTTTACCTTTATCCTTGTCCAACTTATATAAGAAGTCTACCGTTTTGCTTTGCTACCTTGAAGTATGTCCAACCTTCCAGTGAAAGTCACCCAGTCAACCTTGTTTTTTCGCCGCCTGTTAGCTGCAGTTTTTAGTAGTAGTTTATTAATTCCTAACTTTGGTATTCAGCCAGCGCAGGCGCAACTGGGAGAATACTGCCATCTATCACCTACAGCAGCACAATCAAAAGAAAATTTACGTCTTTTAGCACTTAGAGGCAATCCAGATGCCCAAAAGCGCTACCAGCAGCTATTAAAACAACAGGCGAAGGAATTACAGGATTGCCGTAATCGTACCTGGCCGCAAATTCAAGCAGTTTGGTTGCGTTTGTATCCCTGTGATATGCAGCCGGGAATACTGGACAAAACTATGGATAGAATTGTCAACCTTGGCTATAACCAAGTTTATTTGGAAGTGTTTTATGATGGCCGGGTACTTTTACCAGCAGCTTCTAATCCTACAATTTGGCCTTCTGTGATCAACACTCCAGGTTCACAAAAAGTAGATCTACTAACAACTGCTATTAACAAAGCACGACAGCGAGGTTTAAAGGTTTACGCCTGGATGTATACCGTCAACTTTGGCTATAGCTATGCCCGTCGTCCAGACAGAGAAGGGGCGATCGCCCGTAATGGCAAAGGTCAAACTAGCTTATATGTTGTTGATAACGGCACTCAAGTATTTATTGACCCCTATAACCTACAGGCAAAACGCGACTATTACCAAATGGTGCAAGAAGTAGTGCGCCGTCGTCCAGATGGATTGCTATTTGATTATGTACGCTATCCCCGGCAAGCTGGTAGTGATTCTATCGCCACTAAAGTGACAGATTTATGGTTATTTACTACTGCTACCCAAGAAGCTTTATTTCGTCGTGCCCAAAATAATAAAGGTTTAGACTTAATTCGCCGCTTTTTAGGTAAAGGATATATTACGGCTGCAGATATTGCAGAGGTCGATCAACTATATCCTCAAGAACAAGAACCTTTATGGCAAGGTAGAACTTTATCCGCAACGCAAAAATCAATTATCAATCCCATCGATAAACAACCTCTGTTGCAATGGGATTTATGGCAGCTAGCTGTTGCCCACGCCATGCAAGGTATCTTAGATTTTGTTGCCTTAGCAAGTCATCCAGCACAGGAACAAGGTATTCCCTCGGGAGTGGTGTTTTTCCCTGAAGGTAACCAAACTTTAGGACAAGGCTATGATTCGCGGTTACAGCCTTGGGATCGCTTCCCTAGTACTATGCAATGGCATCCTATGGCTTATGCCAACTGTGGAGATGTCAGTTGTATTGTCTCCCAAGTACAACGGGTTGTGAGTATGGCAAAACCGGGTACACAAATCATTCCCGCCTTAGCAGGTAAATGGGGAGATTCGATTAGTAATCGTCCATCTTTGGAAGTACAGATGCAAGCACTCCGGCAATTTGCCCCCCAACTCAAGGGAGTGAGCCATTTCGCTTATTCTTGGCAGTACCCTGAACATGATGGCGATCGCAAATTCTGCCGCAATAATTAATGGCTGTTGGGATTTTTTTGTCATACCAAACTATGTCAAATTTTTTAGGGAAAAGGGGAAAGGTGAAAGGGTAAAGGTTGTCCTTTTTTCTCGTTACTTTTTCCCTTCTAAAAATATTTGGACATCATTCTTATTCTCAGCTAATTCTGAAATTCTTAACTTTGCCAATCACCTAGTTGAGTAGTCAAAAAATAACGGACATGGTCAACAAATGCTGGCCCCCATTGTCTAGTACCATGCCCCATTCCTGGGACAATATAACAAGCACCATCGGGGAATTTCTCAGCACAAGTACGAGTATCTCGAACCCGAACAATGGGATCGTTAGCACCAACTAAAAAGCGAACCCGACGCGGTAGCTTGACTTGCTCAACATAATTCATGGGGTTGCATTCCCAAGCATATTCATCATGATATTTAAGATTTTTGGCTAATTGTAAAAGCTTCACTACAGGTGTTAACTCAGGCTGTAATCTGGTTAACAGCCTTACGGCGAATCCACCCAAAGGTGAGGCGGCTAAATCAGGCAATAACCAATAGCCCCAACTGTTAGCAAAAGATTGCAGATCGGCATGACCAATAGCCCCCAATAGTCTGTCCCCCAAACCTTTTGCGGTAAACGCGTAGGCAGAAAGTAAAACTCCCATACTTACCCCAAACAAAGCCAGTCGGCGATCGCTGAGATGATAGCGATCGCCACAAAAGTTATGAATACTGGCAATGTTACTGGCAGTACTACGAAATATACTTAAAAGCAACGCCGTATCAAAGGAAATATTTTGAGCAATTAATGGCTGAATCTCATTTTGGATCGTAGCTGTGAAGGTGCGTACTAAGCTGCGTCCACCAGCAAAGGGGGTATCAAATAAAGCTACAGCAATACCCATTTGCGTTAGTGTAGGCACAATAAAAGCATTCCAACCATAAGGGGCACTCATACCCTGTAAACCAATCACCAGAGGTGTTTGCTGTAGCGGGCGATGTGGTGGTAAAAACACAGCTACGGGAAAGCTGCTTAAACGTTCATCGATATTAGCTATCCCAGTATAAGGATATGGCTCATAAAACCAATAGCGATCGCCATTCACACCTGCAAAATTAATTTGATCTGGCCCATAAATCGGCATACTAGAGGAGAGGAATTTAATAGTAGGAAAAAATATTTTTATGCTCTTGTTATAGGCGATCGCAATTGTCAAAAGTTCCAGCTGCAACCAGTTTATACTTAATACTTCAGCCTTCTCCTATCGAAGACGCTACACCAACAGCCTTTAGTTAAGATGTCGTTTAACTCAGTTAATGATATTTTAAGTGGTCTCGAACAACAAACTCAGTGGCAGGAACAACCTTTTCAACGCTTGCTGCAATGTTGGGCGGAGGTGGTTGGTACAGTGGTTGCTGCACATACTCGACCATTATCTATTCAACGCGATGTCCTGCGGGTGGCAACTTCTAGCGCGGCTTGGGCGCAAAATCTGACTTTTTCACGTCAAAAGCTAATTTTGAAGTTGAATGAAAAGTTGCCAACGCCTTTGGTAGATATCCGCTTTTCTACAGCTGGTTGGCAATCATCTCCAGAACCAGAGAAGCCGCAACTAACGGTTTCACCAAGCGAACATCCCAGTTATTTGGGTGATAAAAGTAATTCTGTTCAAGATACCAAGCCTCATACTACTAATCCCAATGCGGCTTTCGGGCATTGGGCAAAAGTTATGCAAATGCGATCGCATGGTTTACCGCTTTGTCCTCAATGTCAGTGTCCTACCCCACCTGGCGAACTTCAGCGTTGGCAGGTTTGTTCTCTGTGTGCGGCTAAACAGTTATGAACATTGTCTGAGTTGAGAACTAGAGCTACACACTTGTGAAATGATTGTAGTTAATCAGCTTGTTGATGGCTAAAAGAGCAGAATATTCCAAAGTCTTCCATCAAGCAGCACCCCTGTAGATGATGTTCAGCGAGGTATCGAGGTATTTATGAACTGGATTAAGGTTCTTCCCGAAAATGAACTGCCACTTAACGATCGCAAAGTGGTAAAAGTAGAACAACGCAATATCTTATTAGTTCACCACAATAACCAAATCTACGCCCTAGAAAATTCTTGCCCCCACATGAAGCTACCTTTGAAGAAGGGTAAAATCACAGATGATGGTGCGATCGTCTGTCCATTTCACCGTAGTGCTTTTGACCTTGCCACTGGCAACCCTACTGAATGGATTACCTTTCCGCCTGGTATTAACAAGTTGATGGGTATGGTTTCTAAAGAAAAATCAGTACCCGTATTTCCTACTCGTGTAGAAGAAGGAAATATTTGGGTAGGATTGTAATTAGGAAATATTAATTGGTAATTGGTAATTGGTAATTGGTAATTGGTAATTGTCGCTGTTGATTACGCCTTGTCTGCACGTAACTGCAAAAAAGCACTCTTTTTTTAGACAGAAAATTTTGACCACATCTATAACTGTGTTTAATTACGTAGACGCGTAGCAGCTACTCTCAATGAGACAGATTCAAGGCGAACCCACAGGATGCAATACTTGTTGGTTAAGGGCAAAAGGGGAAGGGGAAAAGTGGCACGAAAAAACCTTTAACCCTTACCCTTTAACCTTTTCCCCAAACCAAATTAAAAGTTGAAAATCCTTAACCGAGCAATATTGCCACAGGATGTTACGAATTATTAATTACGAATTACCTTATTCAAGATTTTTAATGTAGTTAATGTGTATAAATTCGTGCTGTTTCATGACCAATCAGTACAAAGTCCGCTAGGGGTGAAACCCGCAGGGGGGCTTGCCATACTAGCGTATCATCAACACATGGCATAAGATTATGCTTCCACAAATACCGATAACACCAGCGCCAGCTTTTACACCGTATTCACTGGCGCTTTTATTTTAGCTATTACGAGGGATGTTCAGCACGAGATGACGCTATCCAATGAACACGAGGGAGTGATTTTGAAGCTTTTATTCAGGCTACAGAAAAAAGTCTTCTGTGTTGGCTATATGTCAATACAGTTCAGATAAGTTCATTAGTGATTGATTTGTCAGTTGTGTAAAAAGCTAGCTCAATTGGGGGATTCTCCCCCAAACCCCCGATTGGGTGAAGTTTGTGGGGAAGGTTTCCTTCCACAAAACTTCGGACGGTTGCGTCCCCCAAACCCCCTCCAAAATTATTGTTGCGTTTTTTGTTGAGTAACTAGGGCTTGCAGAATAAACAAAAAACCTAGATAAATCAAGAGATTTGGGGGGACAAAAGAGAATAAAGTGCAAGGAAAAAGGATAAAGTAAGTAAAAACCCTTGTAGCAAGTTGCGTTGATATGTATCGAAAAGCGCAAAAGCAAGAAACAGCAGCAGAAGACTTTGAACTACCCTTTGGGGGAAACTAGCCTCAGATAACCGTTGGGTAATCATGGCGGAGATGATACCTTGGTCAGAATTTGAAGCAGAGTACGCAGCAATATTTTCAGCAGAAATGGGCGCGCCAGCCAAAACATTTAGGATGGCATTAGGGGCATTAATAATTAAAGAAAAACTAGGCATAAGTGATAGGGAGACAGTAGAGCAAATTAGGGAGAATCCCTATCTGCAATACTTTATAGGAATGTCTTGCTATAGCAATAATGCCCCATTTGATGCGTCAATGTTAGTTCACTTTAGAGAAAGAATAGATATAAAATTAGTTAACAAACTGAATCGAGAAATAGTCAAGCAAGTGTTAGAAAGTAAAGAGGAGGTAGAAGTAAAATCAAAAAAGTCAGAAACCGAGGATTTAAAAAATGAGCCGACCAATCGGGGAAAATTAATATTAGATGCGAGTTGTGCGCCAGCGGATATCAGTTATCCCACAGACTTAGGATTATTAAATCAAGCCAGAAAGCATACAGAAACAATTATAGATATTTTATATAACTCCCTCTTGTTAAAGAGTATCAAAAAACCGAGAACCTATAGAAATATAGCTAGAAAGAATTACTTATTGGTAGCCAAAAAAAGAAAACCGACCATTAAAGAAAGAAGGAAAGCCATTAAACGGCAACTACAATATATCAAAAGAAATTTAGTTCACATTCAGCAGCTAATGGAGTTAGGTGCGTCACTCTTCAACCTGAGTAATAGGCAATATAAGAAATTACTGGTAGTAGCAGAAATTTATCGTCAACAACTTTGGTTATATGAAAATAAAAAAATTAGTATAGAAGACCGTATTGTCAGTTTAAATCAACCACACATTCGTCCGATAGTCCGTGGTAAAGCTGGAAAAAAAGTAGAGTTTGGGGCAAAGCTTTCAGCTAGTTGCTATGATGGCTATGTATTTTTAGACCATATTAGTTGGGATAATTTTAACGAATCAGGCGACTTAAAATCACAAGTAGAAGCCTACAAAAACTACACCGGGTATTATCCTCAATCAGTTCATGTTGATAAAATTTATCGCACTAGAGACAACCGCTCTTGGTGTCAAGAAAGAGGAATTAGAATTAGTGGGCCACCTTTAGGGAGACCACCTAAAAATGTCAGTCCTGAAAAAAAGAAACAAGCACGAGAAGATGAGCTAATTCGTAACTCTATTGAGGGTAAATTCGGACAAGGTAAACGAAGATTTAGCTTGGGTAGAGTCATGGCTAAACTTCCTCATACCTCTGTCACTGCTATTGCTATTACTTTTTTAGTCATGAATCTTTCTACCCTTGTTTCACGGCTTTTTTGGGAATTTTTATGCCAATTTTTCAACATTACATCTTTTTTCACTTCTTTTATTAGCAAAAGTGATGTTCCGTTTGATTGCAGACAACAAAAACTTATATTTGCTCTTCCCTGACTACTGAGTCAATTTTTCTCTTGCCTTGGAATGACTTTTTCAGCAAGCCCTAACTAGTTTTTTGGTTTTGTTGTCAATTAATTTTCTTAAGAGTACTCCAAGTAAAAAAATGCTCAATTGTCATTGCGAATGGAGCGAAGCGGAATGTTCGCGTAGCGTTCCCGCAGGGTAGCAATCGCAAGGGCTGAGATTGCTTCTCTGCGAGACGCTACGCGAACGCTACACTCCGTTTCGCTCGCAATGACAGGTTTTGGATCGTTTATTTTTTGGAACACTCTAACTGAACTGTATTGGGCTATATGTTGAAGATTCAGTGCTTAGGTTGTCAAAAGTCAAGATTCAAAAACTGTTTGGACTCTTGACCCTGGACTATTATTTCTGCTTAAGATGCCTGTAGGCGATTTTGTCGGCGTTCGGGGCTACCTGTGGGAATTGCGGCGATTAAGTTTTGCGTATATTCTTCTTTGGGTTCGAGGTAGATACTTTGGGCTGTACCTTGTTCGACAATTTGACCGCGATTCATGACTAAAATGCGATCGCTCATAAATTTCACTACGCTTAAATCATGGGAAATGAAGATATAAGTTAGTTGAAAATCTTCTTGCAATTCTTTGAGGAGATTCAAGACTTGGGCTTGTACAGAGACATCCAGTGCAGATACCGATTCATCACAAATAATAAACTTGGGATTTAATGCCAAAGAACGGGCAATACAAATTCTCTGACGTTGACCTCCAGAAAACTGGTGAGGATAACGGTTGATTGCATCTGCACCCAATCCTACCCGTTCTAAAAGTTCAACTACACGTTCTTGGCGTTGTCGCTTTGTTTTCCCTACATAATGAATTACCAATGGTTCTGCGATCGCTTCTCCAACTTTCATTCTTGGATCAAGGGAACTAAAGGGATTTTGGAAGACTATTTGCATTTCCCGGCGGAGTTTTTGCAACGGTTCACCTTTGAGGGAGGTAATATCTTGTCCCTCGAACATGATTTGACCACTCATCGGTTCAATTAAGCGCAGTAATGTTCTGCCCAGAGTGGTTTTACCGCAACCAGATTCGCCTACTAATCCCACTGTTTCGCCTGGTTTTACTTCAAAGGAAACGTTATTTACGGCCATAGTGTAGCGTTTGATGCCGCCTAGCAAGCCTTTTACAGGGAAGCCAACTTTGAGGTTGCGAACTTCTAATAAGGGTTGCTTTTTATCGAGGTCTGCCAATCTTTTAACTATTTCTTCGCTGGTAACTTCTGGCGGTGGTGAAGGTGCTTTCGCTTGAATTACTAATTGACCTGTGGGACTATCTTCCACACTCATGTAGTCGGAAACAGTCAGGAGTTTTTGGGGATGGCGGGTGAGTGTAGGGCGGCAAGCGACTAAACCTTTAGTATATGGATGTTGAGGATTACTAAAAATTTCTGTGGCTGTATTATATTCAACAATTTTCCCTCTATACATTACCGCTACTTGATCAGCAATTTCCGCAATTAATCCCAAGTCATGGGTAATAAATATCATTGCCATGTCGCGACTTTGCTGCAATTCTCGCATCAATTCCAGAATTGTTGCTTGCACTGTGACATCTAGGGCTGTAGTTGGTTCGTCAGCAATCAATAACAATGGGTTACAAGAAATTGCCATTGCAATCATCACCCGTTGTAACTGACCCCCAGAAAGCTCGTGAGGGTAGCGTTCTAGCATCGATTCTTTATGCTGCTTCACCAAATCTGCCAGTTTTTGCCCTTCGGGTTTGGGTGATTTGGAGTTAGTTTGACTCCAAGTATCGAGATATTGCTGGGCTATTTGTTCATCGCTGGGGAGGAGTTTAACTTCTTGCAAACCCGCGATCGCAATTTGTCGCGCTTGTGATGGTGACACCTCTTGATGTCGCATAATCGCTTCTGTTAGCTGAAACCCAATGTTATAAACTGGGTTGAGCGAACTCATGGGTTCTTGGAAAATCATAGCTATGTCGCCGCCTCGGTATAGCTGCATTTGCTCAGGCGGTAACTCTGCTAAGTTGATGGGTGGGTTATTCTCTTGATGAGTAAACCAAATTTCCCCGCCAGTCACTCTACCGGGACTTTGCAACAAACCCATGACTGCAAGGGATGTGACTGATTTACCACTCCCGGACTCTCCCACTATTCCTAAAGTTTCGCCCCGATGGAGTTGAAATGAAATCCCATCAACGGCTTTGAGGGTATTGCCATCACTGGAAAATTCAACTTGGAGATTGCGAACCTCTAGGATAGTTTCTCTCATAGGAGTGTAGTTAAAAAGTTTTACTAATAGTTATTTGGAGTTTAACAGCGATTTTGAGTGCTGAGTTGGAGAGACGCGATTAATCGCGTCTGTACAAGAGTTCTGAGTTGGAGAGACGCGATTAATCGCGTCTGTACAAGAGTTCTGAGTTATGAATTTTAAGTGATAGCTTATGGCTAATAACAAAAGAGAATACATAAAATATAACGGATGTCGGGGATATTTGAGTTTTGTTTGTCACAAATCACTCATTCCTGACATCCGTTATTCATTAGACCTTTTGCAAGAGGTGGGGAAGGGAAAAAGACAAAACCTTTCCCCCTTCCCCCTTCTCCTTTTCCCAACTTCTATTGTGTGCGGTTGCTTAGAAGGGAATATCATCGATATTCGGTTCTTCGACTGCGGGATAAGTAGTCCGTTCAAAATTAGCAGGTTGGGGTATGGGTTCGGGATTCTTCACTCTGGGCGCAACGTTAGCTGTGCTAGTAGCTGGGGCTGGTGCTGGGCGAGGTGAATCATAACTAGCTGCTGGTTGAGGAGTCGGGGCGACAGGTGCTGCGGCTGGTGGTGAGTAAGTTTCTGTGACTACTGGCGGTGAACTGAGATTAAAACTACCGCCAACATTTTGGATTTGCTGTACAGTCAATTCCGCCCGTTTTTCCTTAAAACCTTCTGGGCGATCAATAGTATTCATCCCCAATCTTCCTACCAAAATGACGCGATCGCCTTGATGATAGTTTTGCTGAATTTCTGAGGCTAAATTCCCCCACCCTACAACTTTCAAAGTTGCTGGTGCATCTTCTGGACGCTGAGAATTAGGAAACTGCACCAGCATTTCCGTGACTGCTAAGTTATCTGATGTATAGCGTAGTTGCGGTTCCTGAATAATTTCCGCCATCAAAACACAGCTATTCATGAAAGTCCTCCTGATAATTAAACTTGCTAGTTAGAAAGTCGAGTTTTAGGGAACTCCAAAAAATAAATTATTTCGTTCAAGTTGTTGACTGTTGACTGTTGACTGTTGACTGTTGACGGTTCACAGTTAACAGTCAACGGTCAACAGTCAACAATAGCAATAAAATTTTTTTACTTGGAAGTTCTTTAATTATGTAGCTCTACTGATTAAGTAGATGATGACAAATAAACAGAACTATATCCGGAGGGGAAAAAGTTAATGGGAACAGGGAAATAACCCTTACCCCTTCACCCTTACCCTTTTTCCTCAAAAAATCTGACATATTTTGCTTTCAAGACACCAACCTACTCTATATATATTTTTAAGTTTTGCATTTTTGACAGACATTCTTCATTTTCAGTCAGTTTTAGCATAAAAGCCAAGCGATGGATGCTTTCGCAACCTTCGCCTGACTTAAGCAAGCATTGATTCTACAACTGAGTAGTATAATTGTACCATCATGTCTGTGGTTTCACACAGAAATTATCACGGGACAACAGAAGCAGGACGCAATTTTTGGTCAAAAGAGAATGTACTTTGAGCCATAAAGCCTAGTAGTTGAATCTTGAAGGCTGAAGTTTGAGCCTTTGAGCCTGAAAGTTGAGCCTTTGAGCTTGAAAGTTGCGCCTTTGAACCTGAAAGTTGAGCTTTTGAGCCTGGAAGTTGAGGCTTTGAACTTGGAAGTTGAGGCTTTGAGCCTGGAAGTTGAGCCTTTAAGCCTGGAAGTTGAGGCTTTAAGCCTGGAAGTTGAGGCTTTAAGCCTGGAAGTTGAGCCTTTGAGCTTGAAAGTTGAGGCTTTAAGCCTGGAAGTTGAGGCTTTAAGCCTGGAAGTTGAGCTTTTGAGCTTGAAAGTTGCACCTTTGAACCTGAAAGTTGAGGCTTTAGGGACTTCCAAATAAAAAAATATCCCAGTATGTATTGTGGGGTGGACATCTTGTCCGCCCAGTTTATGTGGCGGGCAAGATGCCCGCCCCACAAGATGGAATAATTTATTTCTTGGAAATCCCTTAAGCCTGAAAGCTGAACCTTTATGCCTGAAAGTTGCACCTTTGAAACCAAAATTTCCAGCCCATCTCTTAACTATTCTCTCTTCACCCATCCTCTATGCCCAATGCCCAATGCCCCATCCCCTATATATTTACATGAACAGGGAAAACGCCTAAGCCGATGAAACGTGCTGGAAAGTCACGCAAGATAGGTAAGCGCAGAAAAGCAGGCGGTTGGAAGGTTTGATCAGAGGTGAGAATGCGGGCAAATATCTGTTTTTGGATCAAGGTTTGAAATCCTTGAATGATTCTTGTGGGTAATTCTCGTTGACGCTGTACTTTTGCTAAGTCTTGAATGCTTAAATTCTGATTTTTTAGTGGTTTACTAATCGCATTGGCTGTGACGACAGCATCTTGAATAGCGTAGTTAATTCCAACGCCACCTACGGGAGACATAACATGAGCCGCATCACCTATCAGTAGCAATCCTTGACGATACCAGCGCTTGACGCGGCTGGATTCTACGGAAAGAAAAGCGACTTGTGACCAATCATGTAAATTAGAAATGCGATCGCTTAACTCTGGTACAACTTCCACAACAGATTTTTTTAATTCCTCTAAGCCAGCAGCACGTAGTTTTTGATAACCGTCTTTGGGAATTACATAAGCAATCTGCCATTCTTCACCCCGATCAAGCATGACGAGAATGTGTCCTTGGGAAATTCGCCCCATTCCGCCTTCTGCGTCTTCTGGCTGGCGGGGGAGGCGGAACCAGAGGACATCCATTGGTGGGGAAGTTTCTATTGATTCAAATTCACCCAGTTGTCTCAGTTTAGAATGGCGACCATCTGCACCAACAGTAAGTTTCGCGCGAATTTCATGCCAACCGCCGCCGCCGCGATAACGTACACCCTGAATTACCCCATCTTCTACAATTAATTCTTGGACATTTGCCCCCATTACTAACTGAAAATTAGGATATTTCTGCGCTTCTTGGGTGATAAATTCTAAGAATTTCACTTGGGGAAGCATTGTAATGTATGGGTAATTAGTTTTTAGGTGGCTAAAATCTGCCAAAGTGACACTATCTTGGGCAGTTTGAATCTGAAGTTGGCGAATTTTCGTATGGGGTAATTGCAGCAAGCGATCGCTTAACCCCAATTCCTCCATAATTTCCATGACTGAGGGGTGAATCGTATCACCCCGAAAGTCGCGATCAAAGTCTTTGTGTGCTTCTAATAGCATTACAGGAATGCCTTGACGTGCTAACAACAGTGCCAACACAGCCCCAGCCGGGCCACCACCAACAATGCAACAATCGGTGGTTTTTACGTCTACAATGTCATGAACAGGATTAACCGTTGGCTCTGGAGCAGGATTTTCGGATACAGAGTTTGTCATAATCTGACCTTCAGAAAGCCCTAAAATCAAGGTTAGTTTCCTTTGGATACGGAAAGCCAGTTTTTTAACTTTTCGTATTCAGGTGGAATGTGTAAAATCAGGGCTAACTGTCTTAGGACTTACGCAAGTGTCACATTTTTTTCGTTTAGGCTGTCCAGGGTCAAGGGTCAAAAAACCTAAATAAATTTTTGACACTTGACCCTTGACTATTGACTCTTAAACCAGAAGATGGGTGTACCAGTTGCGTCAGTTCTGTGTCTTTGTCTGTTGTCTTAGTCATTTGTTGTTTGTCTAGTGCCCAATGACTAATGACTGATAACCAATGAGAATCATTAATACTCGTGTCTCAAGTTATATTAGAAAACATTTATAAAAGTTTTCCCCCTCGCAAAGGGGAAGGTATCGCCTCGCCACCCCCATTGGCTTTAGATTCTGGCAAGAAAAGCGATGCACAGCCAGAACGTCCAGAAAATATCAGCGTTTTGCGGCGCATTAACCTGACGATCGCAGATGGGGAATTTATGGTGCTTGTGGGGCCTTCTGGTTGCGGTAAAAGTACCCTACTGCGGTTAATTGCTGGCTTAGAAACGATGACAGGCGGCAATATTTGGGTAGGCGATCGCTTAGTCAACGATCTACCACCCAAAGAACGAGACATTGCAATGGTGTTTCAAAATTACGCCCTTTATCCTCACATGTCGGTGTACGACAACATCGCCTTTGGACTCCGTCGCCGCTTTGAAACTCCACCAGACGAGCAAGTATTATCCCCCTCATCCCCCTCATCTTCCTCATCCCCCCACCTTCCCCCTTGGGTGGAACACCTGTTTGTAGGGATGACGCGCAATTTACCGAAAGGACTGCGTTACATTTCCGACAAAGAACGGGAAGTAGATCGTAAGGTGCGGAATGTGGCTCAATTATTGCAAATTGAAGCCTTGCTGAATCGCCTACCGAAACAGCTATCTGGGGGACAAAGACAGCGAGTTGCATTAGGAAGAGCGATCGCCCGCAATCCTCAAGTATTTTTAATGGATGAGCCGCTATCTAATTTAGATGCGAAACTGCGTGCAGAAACCCGCGCGCAAATTGTGAAATTACAGCGCCAGTTAGGGACAACCACAATTTACGTCACCCACGATCAAACAGAAGCGATGACGATGGGCGATCGCATTGCGATTATGAATCAAGGACAAATTCAGCAAGTGGCTTCTCCCTTGGAACTTTATAATCGCCCAGCTAATCGCTTTGTTGCCGAATTTATTGGTTCACCACCAATGAATTTTATTCCTGTAAAATTTCAGGCTCCCTTATTAATTACCCATTCCCAATTTCGTTTGACTTTACCAGAAATTTGGGGAGCAGCTTTGCAAAAATATGATGGACAAACTCTAATTTTAGGTGTGCGTCCCGAGCATTTTAACGTTAGCGTACCTGCTACAAAAAATCTCCCTGTGCAAGTAGATTTAGTAGAAAATCTCGGTAACGATAGTTTTCTCAGCGTCAGACTTACTGAATCTCCCACAGCTAACATAGGTGATTATCTACAAGTGCGAGTACCATCAGAAAGATTAGTCAGTATTGGCGATCAATTATGGTTATCGCTAATTCCAGATAAAATTCACTTTTTTGACCCTGAAACCGATTTAGCAGTGTTTGCATCACATTAATTACAACGCTGTTCACGCTGCTAAATACAATAACTTTGGTAGTAGCGTGACAAGGCTAAAATAGTGCATAAAAAACTCTTGTGGGATGGGTGTCTCACCCGTCCAGGGCGGACAAGATGTCCACCCCACAAGAAAAATTATTGCAACATTTTAGCTGTGTCAGTCCAGTAGGATGCGTTAGCGCTAGGGTAACGCATCTAAGATTTTTTCAGCAATCAAATCTGATTCCTATAGTGCCTATACAACGAAGTTATTTGTGGCAAACATTATTTGAATTGTTATAAGATTTCCACTTCTCCCATCCAATTGCGTTAATTGATGAAATATTAATTTGCTTTTATTAGTCAATTGAAACTTCATTCAATTTAAAAACTAGAGTTTTTTTTAAAATAAAAAGCTAATACTAATTTGAAAAAAGAATGCGACAGATTGTAGGGGCAAGGCAGTGCCCATTGGTGTCAACTTAAGGTGAAACCCGCTTGGCGACAACGTTCTGCCCTCACCCCCAGCCCCTCTCCCACCAGGAGAGGGGAGCAAGAGATTTAGTTCCCCTTCTCCAGGGGGAGAAGGGGTTAGGGGATGAGGGCAATATTATTGATGTGTCGCAAATATTATTTAATTTGGTATAGAGTATTGCAATTTTAAGTTCACGACTTAAGCCTAATATATTCGTAACTCTTGCAATGCTGTGACTGTAATATTTAGTTTTAAGTAATTTTATTTTTAATAATACAAATTTAAGCGTACTCATTATAAATAATAAACATATTTAATACGTTTAAATTAATTTAAAAACTTTTATTTGCGTTTTTGCACAACATTAAATGTCCGCGTAAAATCCAAAAATATTTATATAAATCTCTGATTTAAAATAAGGAATAGATTAACCTGGGAGTATAACAATTTAGTATTTCTTAACTCTTTACATAAATTTGTATAATCAAAAATTAGTAGGTGACGAAAATATCATAAAACTGCTATAAGAAGGATGTAATAAATATATTCACAGCAGCAATATATAGAAGTTAATTAATCATCCAACCTCGAAAATTCAATAATATGAGTGTTAGTGAACGTGTCTTAGAAATTCAAGAGTTTTTGCGAAAAACACAGATTTTTCAGAATGTTTTGGATGAGCAACTGCAAGCTTTAGCGAATATTGCGATCGTACAAACTTATAAAAGAGGAAAGACCATTTTTTTAGAAGGAGATGAATGTACAGGATTCTTTATCGTTAAATCTGGCAGAATTAAAGTCTTTAAAGTCGCAAAAGATGGCAAAGAGCAAATTCTGCATATATTTACAGCCGAAGAACATTTTGCCGAAGTACCTACCTTTGATGGCGGAAATTATCCAGCCTCAGCAGCAGCAATTGAGAATTCTGAGGTGGTATTTGTGCCACGAAAAGCATTCTTGATGGTAATCCAACAACATCCAGATTTAGCGATCGCAATTTTGGCAACCTTTGCACGCCACTTGCGAAAGTTAACCTATTTGGTTGATACCCTGTCGTTTCAGGAAGTCCCGGAACGCTTGGGAAACTATTTATTAAAATTAAGCGATCGCATCGGTAATGATGTCGTCGAACTCGATTTATCCAAACGACAACTCGCCGCACTTTTAGGAACGATTCCCGAAACCCTCTCCCGCGCCTTCTATAAACTCACTCAAGAAGGAATCATTGAGATGAACGGTTCCAGCATTCGATTGTGCGATCGCGATCGGCTGGTTCAGAAATGAGGGAGATGAGGGAGAAATTCCCATTACCCATTACCCATTACCCATTACCCATTACCCATTACCCATTACCAAACACCAATCCCCGCATAGCGTTTAATTATTCTCTTCCACTGGTTTCTCCGTTGACTTCTCCACCTTTGGCGAATTATCACTACTGGAATTTTGTTTCACTTCTTGAGTGGGAACCACCACAGCCGGAGGATCTGAACGTTTTGTGTCTGGTGCTGCGGGAGAAGGTGGTATAACTACAGGATTTGACTGCTTCTCTGTGCGAGGTGCAGCAGAATCTTTTTTAGTAGAAGGTGAATTATTAACTGCTGGTGCAGGGGAAGCTTTCCGAGATGATTGGTAAGCCCGTAATTTTTCTACTAAAGATGATGTAGCCGCAGGGCTAGGCGTAGGTGCGGGTTGTTCAGAACTACGGTTTGATGAAGTTTCTTCTTGAGATGTTTTATTAGTATTAGTTTGGGCAGATTCTTCTTGAGAAACGCGACGATAACGCCTGCGTCGTGAAGAGGTAGAAACTGGTCTGACCTCAGAGGATGTAGAGGTTTTAGTTTCTTCACTAGTAGGTGATGGCGTTGTATCTGCTACAGGCGTTTGCGGTGTTTGCTCTTGTGTGGGTTGCGAGAAAAGCGGCGGTGAAGATTCCTGCGGCTGGGGTTGAGATTTGGGCAACATACTAGTAATGCCAAACCCAGCAGTAGCGGCAATCACTGCTACACTAGTGCCAAGAAATACTTTAGATTTTGCTAGTTTTTGTGCTAGTTCTCTGGCATTTTTAAGGTTAGTTGGCACAGTAATTAGTTTTTTGCCAGTATTGCCAAATAAATTTTCTTGTTCTTGCAACGATAAATTAATAGTCGCCACTGTATGAGTCGGTGCGGAAGGTGTGGCTACGGTTCCCGTATTACCTGGGAGGAGTTTGATCCATTCCCCAACTGTGGCTGGACGGAAGCGAGATTCTACCGCCATTCCCCGCATCACCGCTTGATTAACAGCAGCACTCAGGTGTGGTTGTAGTTCCCGGGGAGATGGCATTTGTTCGCGATCGCGCAATAATGCCGGTATGGGTACTTGCCCAGTCAACAATGCATATAATGTCGCAGCCAAGCCATAAACATCTGTAGCGGGTGTGCGTGGCGCTTGGGTGAGATACTGTTCAATGGGAGAATAGCCTTCCGAAACCATGCCTGTGTGTGTTTGTTTGACACCACCGTTAAATTCTCTGGCGATGCCAAAATCAATCAGCACGACTTCTTGAGTGCCTTGGCGCAGGATGATATTATCTGGTTTGACATCGCGGTGCAGCAAACCATTGTTATGTACTACCTGTAAAGCGGCGGCAATTTGCCGGATGTAATGAATTGCGCTGGCTTCTGGTAACGGTATTCCTGGTAAGACAAATGCATCTCCTAAGGTGTCGCCGGGAATATATTCCATTACCATGTAAGGTAAACCAGCCTCGACAAAAAAGTCACTGACCCGCACAATATTAGGGTGGACACAAGTAGCTAATCTTCTGGCCTCATCTTGGAATTGGCGCTCGAACTTGGCAAAATCAGGATGTTGTCGCAGCCTTTCATTAATGGTTTTCATCACTACTTCCTGACCTAAGTAATGATGCGTAGCTTTAAACGTAATGCCAAAGCCACCACGTCCGATTTCTTGGTTAAGGGTATATTTTCCACCCTGTAAAGTTGTACCTGCTAACATAAAGATTTTTGATTCTGTGAGTTCTGAGTCCTAAGTCCTGAGTGAGCAGATAAGTACTGAATCCTGAGTCTTAAGGGATTTCTTGAGAAATCTTCTCTCCCCTCAGTGCTAAAACCTCCCTATTATCGCAACAGTTTTGTCTTTTTCATAATACATTGCTAAATGAAAGGATGAAGTATTCTGATCTCAAAGACTTCCAGATAAAAATATTCGATTTTGATTGTTGACTGTTGACTGTTGACTGTTGACTGTTGACTGTTGACTGTTGACTGTTGACTGTTGACTGTTGACTGTTGACTGTTGACTGTTGATTGTTGACTGTTGACTGTTGACTGTTGACTGTTGACTGTTGACTGTTGACTGTTAACCACTTTCATACTTTTTTTAAAAGCGTTGTCCGATACCGAAATGTACACGGCTTTCTCCTTGGTCGTTAATACCATAGTCAGCCCGAATTAAGCCCAAGGGCGAGTCGAAACGCACCCCTGCACCATAACCAAAACCAGTACCTGGCTTACCGCGTACACCGGCGGGATCTCCTATAACGCTACTACCAGAACCTAAATCGGAGGCAAAGTCAGCAAATAATACACCACCCACTGCTGAGACAAGCGGAAAGCGATATTCTGCGGAAGCTAGTACATAACTGCGACCATTTCCTACATCCCCAGTATTGTAACCGCGCACGGAATTAGAACCGCCTAAGTTAAAGCTTTCATAAGGTGGCAAATTCCCTAAAACTGTTCCAGCTTGCAGATTTACGGCAAATACTTGTGGTTGTTTGCTAGAAAATATCTGTAATGGTACATACTGGCTATAATTCGCTGTGACGCGATTCATCGATATATTCCCTTGACCGACGGGAATTGATTGTTCTGTGCTGAGTTTGAGAACAGAACCTTGAGTGGGATTGAGGGGGTTATTGCGTTGGTCTTTGGTGGCGGTAAAAGATACTGTTGTTAAGTCATCAATACCTGTACCACTGGCAGTTAAAGCATTTCCTTTGGCATCAGTTGGGGTGAGATTACCTTGGCGATCGCGGATACTAATTCGGTTATAGTTAAATCCTAAAGATGTATCCCAACCATCAATGGGGCGTTGCAGGCTCACACTACCACCAATTCGCCCTTCTCTAGCTCTGTCACCATTTGGTAATGGGACTTCATCATCAAATGTCGTTGAGAGTTCCCGACGGCGAAAGGCATTGATTGTATATCCTAGGGTATCAGGGCTAGTTTCGCGATAAGGACTTGTATATTTGGTATCAAATTGGAAGTCGCGCAACCCCACACCAACATTTAAACCCAAAGTATTATTCTTACCGCCAACATTCTGGTCTTGATAAGTTAATGTACCTAAAACTCCTTGGTCAGCGTTATAACTACCACCAACGTTAACTGCACGGGCCCCAGTTTCTTTGAGTTCGTAGACTAAATCTACCTTGTTGGCATCCCCTTCTAAAGCTACATTCACAGTTTCAAATAAGCCTGTGCGATATAGTTGTTGCACATCTTGCCTAACAGTATTTTCTTGGAAAATTTGACCAGGTTTGAGTTTGAGTTGTTGGCGAATAAAATCTGGTTTAGTACGCCCACTAACGGGATTACCTTTGCTATCAACGCTTTGACCATCATCGTTGAGAAAGCGAAACTTAATATCCCCTACCAAACCTTCGGCAACATTCACAGTCAGAATTCCTTCGCGGTTGGGTTTAATTGACATCACCCGCGCTAAGTTGTAACCGTTATCGGCATACCATTTATTAATTTGTTGTACTGCTTGCTGGAGTGCAGCCGGACTAATCACAGCACCAATTTGCGATTGGAATGGTGCTAAAGCAACTTGATAAGTCAGCACCTTCGCTCCAGAAAGCTGCAGCGATCGCACTACTATGGGTTGTACCTGATACACTACATTCAACCCGGCTGGTGTAGTGCGGCTACTGACATTAGCGCTAGTAAATAAACCTGTATTCAAAATTGCTGCTACATCTTTTTGCAGCTGGCTTTGACTAGTATCGCCGCCTTTTTGGGTCTTAATTACTTGGCGAACTATCTGTTGTAATTCCTGACTTGCACCTAATATCTGCACATCTGTGGCGGTGACAACTAAATTATTGTCAATTGCTGGGGGAGTCGCGGCTGGAGGCGTAACAACTGGCGTTACCTTTGGGGTGGAAGTGTTAGGAGTTGTTACTTTAGCATTCCCCTTTGTTCCTTGGTTAAGAGAAACAGGTGCAGCAGGCGTGCGAACAATCACAGGTGGAGTAGGAAGTACAACTGGTACATTCTTCTTATTACCCTGTTCCGGAGTTACCATAACTGCGGAGTTGTTATTCACCCCTCTTTGCACAACTACAGGATTTTGAGAAAATTGTTGGGCAACTACAGTCTCCGGTGCTGAAACCGCTTCTACCCGTGCTGGCGAGTCTTCAATCACCGGAACTATTAATTTAGTTGCTTTTTCAGTTTGAATAGAATTTTGGGCGGGTGCAGCCATTGCTTGTTGAGTGGCATTACTAGCTGCCAAGGTCGCTAAAGTAAAAATTGCTGCAGAAGAAACTCGCATAATATTTAGCTTAGTGTGTGGGGATTAGGGGTTGGGTGTTGGGGGTACAAGGAGGAGAAAGGAGGCAAATAAGGGAAGGCAGACAACAACAATCAGAGGACATCAGCAATGCCCAATGCCCAATGCCCCGTGCCCTCTTGCTAAACAAGACATTTATTAGTGAATTTTTGTTTCATATGAATGATGTATCGCCCTTATCTGTAGCGTCCCCAGCGCCATCTTCTAGTTCTCGTTTGCAGCTACTGGTATTAAGTAATGGACATGGCGAAGATGTAATTGCTATCCGGATTTTGCAAGCACTGCAACAACAATCAAACCCACCAGATATTTTTGCTTTACCTCTGGTGGGTGAAGGACACGCTTATCAACAGTTGAATGTTCCTGTGATTGGTTCGGTAAGGACTTTGCCTTCTGGCGGTTTTATTTATATGGATGGACGACAACTAGCCAAAGATGTCCGTGGTGGTTTAGTGCAATTAACCCTCAGCCAAATTAAAGCTGTGCGTCGTTGGGTGAAATCGCAAAAAAAACAAGGTAATAGAAAAGCAATTTTGGCTGTAGGCGATATTGTCCCACTTTTATTTGCTAAATTTAGCGGTGCTAACTATGCTTTTGTGGGCACGGCGAAATCAGAATATTATGTGCGCGATGAATCTGGTTTATTACCACGTAAAAATAAAGGCGCAAAATGGGAGAATTTTTCTGGTTCGATTTACCATCCTTGGGAACGCTGGTTGATGAGTCGTCGCCATTGTCGGGCGGTGTTCCCTAGAGATTCGCTAACCACAGAAATCTTAAAAAAATGGCCGATTCCCGCTTTTGATTTGGGTAATCCGATGATGGATGGATTGTCACCATCCTTTCCTACGCAAAGATTTTATAGCGGAGATATCCAGCAACAAGAAATCGCCCGCCCTCTGATTGTAACTCTGCTCCCTGGTTCTCGCGCACCAGAAGCATATAATAACTGGGAAACCATTACAGTTGCCGTGTCTGCATTACTTGCCAGTTTCCGGGAGCGCGATTCGGTTTTTCACACTTCTGGCACAATAATATTTTTAGGAGCGATCGCACCTAGTTTAGACTGTAACACTTTAACCAAAACTCTCACCATCCAAGGCTGGCGTTCTCAGCCAGAGTTACCCATCCAACTGAGCGACCCGAATGCATTGACATTTAAGCAAAAAAATGCTTATTTTATTCTGACGCAACAAGCCTATAACGATTGCTTGCATTTAGGAGATTTTGCGATCGCAATGGCAGGTACAGCCACAGAACAATTCGTAGGTTTAGGAAAACCTGCGATCGCCATTTCCGGTCAAGGGCCGCAATATAATCCTGGCTTTGCCGAAGCGCAAAGTCGCCTTCTGGGGCCATCTTTGATTTTAGTAGATCAGCCCAGCAAAGTTGCCAAAGAAGTGCAGTCTTTATTCCAGAATCCCGACAGGTTGCAAATAATTGCCGACAACGGTTTACTGCGGATGGGTCAACCAGGCGCAGCACAACGCATTGCTGAGTGTTTGCAATCAAGGTTGTGAGTACTGAATTACAAGTTACTCTTACTCATTACCCATTACTCATTACTCATTACCCCACCAACCCCGAACGCAAGGCGCGAACAGCAGCCTGTGTGCGATCATCAGCGCAGAGTTTGTTGAGGATGTTGCGAACGTGGGTTTTGACGGTACCAACTGTAATGTAGAGTTTTTCGGCAATTTGACCGTTGCTACAACCTGCAACAATCAATTCCAAAATTTCTAATTCCCGTTGTGTCAGGGGGTAGGTTTCTAAAACTTGTTCGTATTCTGATGCTAAAGCCTCAATTTTCACTGTTTTTGGCTTATCACTGGCTTGGGTATCTGCGGGTAAACCTTGCCGCATTTTCCGTAATACTACGTTAGCGATCGCGGGGTCAATCCATGAGTTACCAGTAAATGTGGCTTGAATGGCTTCAGTTAATCTGCTAATACTAGTTTCTTTCATGTAGTACGAGTCTGCACCGGCAGCAAATGCAGCTAGTACCGCATCCTCTGTATGATCCATTGTCAGGATGAGAATTTTGGTGGCTTGTCCGGTTTCTGCTTGCTGGCGTTTAAATTTACGGGTGAGTTCAATGCCATCCATGTCAGGTAAGCCAATATCTACCACTGCTACATCTGGCTTCGCTGTTTCTAAAAGTTTTAATCCTTGAGTGGCGTTGGCTGCTTCACCAATTACTTTCAGTCCACTCTGAGACTGTAATGCAGCTTTTAGACCCATCCGAGTTAAATCGTGATCCTCAATTAAAATAATGCTAATTTCACTCATTGCGACACTCACGTTCTGTGACTCCATCTGCTTAAATACTAAGTTTTGTAAGCTATTTATCTACTTTTACCAAACCAAAGATAGATGATTATTACACTTGCGTGCATCCACCGATAGAAATAAGAAATTTACGTTTTTTGGACTGGATAGATGTAAATATCTGGCCGCAGATGTATAGATATTTTACAAGAGAAAATGAAATATTTAGATAAACTGCCGCTTGCCCTATTCTTTCGTTTTTAGCTAGAGAGCGATCGCTCATAAAACTTCAGACTATAGTTGTGAGATTAAGATCTGGAAAATAAGCTAACAAAAATGCAAAGATATCAACAAACTAAAGCTGGCATAGAAGAAATTGAGCGACCAATGAGGGCAATATTTAACCAAAGTTTTGAATTTATTGCTCTGTTGGAGCCAGATGGCATTCTGATTGATATTAATCAGACAGCTTTAGATTTTGGCAGACTAACTAGTAATGATGTGCTTGGTTTGCCTTTATGGGAAGCTAGTTGGTGGCAGCTTACTAAGGCCAATCAGGTAAAAATCCGAGAAGCGATCGCCATTGCTGGTAGTGGCGAATTAGTACAAAATCGAGTTGAAATTCTGGGAACAGGTAATACAGTCGCTACTTTAGACTTTACGATTCGCCCAATTAAAAATCAAAGTGGGCGGATTATTTTGTTGATTTTCAAAGGTCGAGATTTAGGCGATCGCAAATTATTAACAGGCGAACACAGCGTTACAGCTAAGACAGAAAAGGCTAACAATCAATTGCCTTTTGATGCTGATATATTTCACAATATCCCCTTCGGTTTACAAATTTGGCATTTAGCCAAACCCAATAATATTAACTCTTTACAATTATTAGCAGCTAATCCGGTTGCCAGTGAGTTGATGGGGATAAATTTATCAGAATATGTCGGTAAATCAATTACAGAATTTTCTCCTGACCAATTGATATTAAATCAGGCAAATATCGAACTTTATGCCAAAGTAGCCCTTTCCGGTCAAGGCGAAGTTAAACAAATTGATTACTGCAATCAAAATACTCCCTATAGTTTTTTCAATGTCAGAGTATTTCCCTTACCAAATCGTTGTGTAGGTGTGGCTTTCGATCATATTGCTCATTGTCAGTTAACAGAACAAGCCTTACAAGAAAGCGAGCAAAGATTCCAAATCATGGCTAATAATGCACCGATAATGATTTGGATGTCGGGATTAGATAAACTGTGCAATTTCTTTAATCAAAACTGGCTGGAATTTACTGGCCGGACAATGGAACAAGAATTAGGTAATGGCTGGTCGCAGGGAGTGCATCCCGAGGATTTGCAATATTGTTTAGCAACTTATATTACAGCCTTTGACAATCGCCAAACATTTAGTATGGAGTTTCGCTTACGAAGGTTTGATGGCGAATATCGCTGGATATTAGATAACGGTACTCCCAGATTTACCACAGATGGTAATTTTGTGGGATATATCGGTTCATGTATTGATATTACCCATCACAAACAAACTGAACAGGCTTTACAACAACGAGCTGAAGAACTTTCACGCTCTAACCAAATTCTGGCGCAAACCACCACAATTTTGCAAAATCGCAATCAAGAACTCGACCAATTTGCTTATGTTGCTTCCCACGATTTAAAAGCACCTTTAAGGGCGATCGCTAGTCTTTCCGAATGGTTAGAAGAAGACCTCAAAGGACAACTTCCCCCAGAAAATCAACAGCAAATGCGTTTGCTACGTGGGAGAGTGCGGCGCATGGAATCACTAATTAACGGCTTGCTGGAATATTCCCGCATTGGACGCATTCAAACACCATCTTCTCAGGTAAATGTGGGTGTATTGCTCAAAGAAGTCATTGACTCTTTACAACCACCAGCAACTTTTCACATCGAAATTGCCCATAAAATGCCTACTTTGATTGCTAAACGCCTACCCCTGCAACAAGTATTTGCAAATTTAATAGGCAATGCTATTCAGCATCACTCCAGAATAGATGGTATGGTCAACATATCAGTTCAGGATAGAGGAAAATACTACGAATTCACCATTGCAGATGATGGGCCAGGCATCTCCTCTGAGTATCACGATAAAATATTTACGATCTTCCAAACTTTAGAATCACGCGATCGCAAAGAAAATACAGGTATTGGTTTGGCGATCGTCAAGAAAATTGTCGAAACAGAAGGAGGTACGATTAGCTTAGAATCTGCAGTCAATCAAGGAAGCATTTTTCGCTTTACCTGGCCCAAACAACCTGATGAGTAAAATTGCTCAGGCTTATGGTACATAATCTATTAGGAAGCAACTCAGACCAATGACTGAGGACGGGCCGGCACCTGCTCATTTACAATTGGGTTGAGCATGATAAGGTAATTTATTTTACTATTTATCAGCTACGTCTGCTTTCAGGGGCTAATAACCACCTGTTTGTTAATTGCTTGCTAATGATAACCACACTGAGGTGAATTAATTTAGCAGGAGAAATTTTTTTATGTTCTCCATTTCGGAATATATTAGCTCTGCTGTACTAGCTATTTTAAGCTCATACATTAGAGATTAA
The DNA here is from genome assembly GCF_025677855.1 of Tolypothrix sp. PCC 7601. Classification (NCBI taxonomy): domain Bacteria; kingdom Bacillati; phylum Cyanobacteriota; class Cyanophyceae; order Nostocales; family Tolypothrichaceae; genus Tolypothrix; species Tolypothrix sp. PCC 7601. The sequence goes on along the minus strand of NZ_CP064879.1, from coordinate 2,685,805 downwards.
CCAGATTGCTGAAAAAAAAGAATATATAAAAGCAGAAGATGACAGAAAGAGTAATTAACATTCTATTAGTGGAGGACGATGAAGTTGATATCATGAATGTCAAGCGGGCATTCAAGAAAGTTAATATCACTAACCCGATTTATTTAGCCAATAATGGGCTAGAAGCATTAAATATGCTTCGCGGTCATGATGACCAACCCCCTGTAATTCCTATAGAACGCCGCTTGATTCTCCTAGATTTAAATATGCCGAAAATGGGTGGCATAGAATTTCTGCAAGAATTACGTTCTGACCCAAGATTGAAGACAACTCCTGTGGTCGTCATGACGACATCAAATCAGGATCAAGACCGAGTAGAAGCCTATAACTTAAATGTTGCTGGCTATATCTTAAAGCCTGTCACATTCTCCAATTTTGTCGAGATGATGGCAACTCTTAACAGGTATTGGATACTGTGCGAAATGCCTTAATCAGCTCATACCTAGGGAGTAAAATACCGGATTTTTGATTGTACGTTGGGAATCAACAGCCCTAAAGATGAAGCATAGAAAGTAAGTATTACCCAATCTAATATCTAATATGATTAGTTAAATAGCTTGAAAATGGTAATGCTATAGATCAACCTGTATTTGACAGCGAAAATAAAAGCCGATGGAAGAGACGCTGAAAATTTTGGTTGTAGATGATGATGAAGTAGACCGAATGGCAGTACGACGTGCCCTGAAACAAGCAGGTGTGTCAATGGAACTGTCAGAAGTAGGTGTATGCAATGATGCGATCTCTACCCTCAAAACTACTACTTATGACTGCGTTTTTCTTGACTATCGCTTACCAGATGCTGATGGTTTGACCTTGATTCAAAAATTACGCGCTCTAGAAATTAAAGTACCTATCGTAGTGCTGACAGGTCAAGGAGATGACCAAATTGCTGTTGAGTTGATGAAAGCTGGTGCGACAGATTATTTATCCAAAGCTAAAGTTTCTGCAGAAATTTTGGCACAAGTTTTACGGAATGCTATTCGTGTTCATCGAGCAGAAATGCAAGCGGCTTTGGCTCATCAACAACTTAAAGAAAGTAACGAGCAACTGTTAAGAAAAAATCAAGAATTAGAAAGACAACGGCAACAAATTCATCTACAAAATTTAAGATTATTAGAAGCATCAAGATTAAAATCGCAGTTTTTGGCGACAATTTCCCATGAACTGCGAACTCCCATGAATGCCATTATTGGCTTTTCGCAAATCTTACTACGTCCTAAATTTGGGCAACTGACAAATCAGCAAAAGGATATGGTAGAACGTATCCTCAATAATGGTAAACATTTGCTGATGTTATTAAACGAAGTTCTCGATTTTTCTAAGTTAGAAGCTGGCAGGTTTGAGCTGAAGCCAGAATGGGTTGATTTGCCAAAAATAATTGATGCAACCGTCGCTGAAGTTAGTTCTTTAGCAGAAGTTAAGAATCTATCTTTATCTGTAAAAATAGATTTAGAAAATCCCTTAATATTTAATGACTCTAACCGTATCCAACAAATCTTAGTTAATTTACTTTCTAACGCCATTAAATTTACAGAGTCTGGGAATATTGGGGTTGAAGTCAGTGAACTCCCAACTGATAGTATTGCAATTACTGTGCGCGATACAGGAATTGGTATTGCATCTCGAGATTTTAAATTAATTTTTGAAGCCTTTCGGCAAGTCGATCAAAGTATTACTCGCAAATACCCAGGTACAGGTTTGGGTTTAGCAATTGTCGATTCCTTAGTCAAAATGATGAACGGCAAAATCATTCTCAAGAGCCTATTAGGTGTTGGCTCTATGTTTAGAATCGAATTGCCGCGTCAAATCGCATTATCAACTACAAAAGTTGATGCTAACGCGTTAAAATATGATAATGATTATATTATTTGCTCTGCTCAGAATCCCCATCAAAGTTATTCGGAATCGAGCCAGAATCCTCATAAATATCATTCAGAATCTCACAGAGTATCGATGGGTTCTCCTAACGTCAGATTCTAAAATTAATCCTCAAAAAGCTAAATTGATAGATCATGTCTGTTGCAGAAAATTCTAAAGTTTTTCGTATTCTGGCGGTTGATGATACTCAAGATAATCTCATATTAGTGCAAACAATTTTAGAAAGTGAAGGATATGAGATTGAACTAGTATCTGATGGTTTATCAGCTTTAAAAAAAGTTGAACAATCATCATTCGATTTAATTTTATTAGATGTGATGATGCCAGGGATGGATGGCTATGAAGTTACACGTCGCATCCGTGGAAACCCAGAGCTAAAGAAAATCTATATTCCCATTCTTCTCATTACCGCCTTTCATGAATCTAGCGTAGTGGAAGGTCTAGACGTTGGCGCTGACGACTTTATTCGCAAACCATTTGATACCGATGAACTACTAGCCAGAGTGCGATCGCTTTTACGCCTCAAAGAAAGTCTGGACGAACAAAGAAAAATGGCTCGTCAAAGAGAAGACTTTGTATCTCGCCTCACCCATGATTTGCGAACTCCATTAGTAGCAGCCGATCGGATGCTGTATTTATTTCAGGAAGAAGCTTTCTGTAAAATCTCCCCTGAAATGAAACAAGCAATCAGCGTCATGATTCGCAGTAACCAAAACTTGATGCAAATGGTCAATACCCTCTTAGAAGTTTCTCGCTTCGAGGCTGGTAAAAAAACCTTGAATTGGGAAAGTTGCGACCTCAAAGAAACAGCACAAGAAGTAGTTAGCGAACTGAACCCCCTAGCAATGGAGAAGCAGTTAACTCTAAAAGTAGACACTCATAAACTAGACTCACTAGGAGACAAAGCTGGTGTAGTTATGGGTGACAGCTTAGAACTAAGAAGAGTTTTGAGCAATTTAGTAGGAAACGCCATCAAGTTTACAGATACAGGCGGCGTAGAAATTCGCTTGCGTGAAGAACCTTACGGGCCGCAAAAACAAACTTATCTCACAATTGAAGTTGAAGATACAGGCTATGGGATTGCACCTGAAGACCAAGCAACAATTTTTGAGCGCTTTCGTCAAGGTAAAAATAAACGCTCCGGGAGTGGCTTAGGCTTGCACTTATCAAGCAGAATTGTAGAAGCACATGGCGGTAAAATTGAAGTTACCTCTGTGCTAGGTCAAGGAAGTAAATTTACAGTACACTTGCCAAAGAATACTGAGGAATAAGCAATTCAAAATTTCTCAATATCGCTTAAATTAAGTACATCTAATTTAAATTTGCTTGATGGTAAAGGAATAGCCTATAAATTTATCCTTTCCCAAACAGCAAATTATCAATAACAGGTTAATTACGAATTACGTAGCGCTTTGCGCTACTCTTCGAGAACGCTTTCAGCAAACCCGTAGGGTATTACGAATTACGAATTACGAACTACCAAAATTATTCTCTACATAACTCAAACCCTGATGTGGAATCAATTTTCCCACACAGCAGACGGCGGATCACACTTTCTAATTCCTCAATCATATAAGGTTTGCTGAGGTAGGCATTAAAACCAGCCTTCAGAATCCGTTCCTGATCTTCTCTGCTTGCTAAAGCTGTGACTGCTACTACAGGAATGTTGCAAGTGAGTGCATCTTGTTTTAAATAACGCACTACATCCATACCGCTAATAGTGGGTAATAAAATATCTAAAAGAATCAAATCTGGCTGGTACTCTTTAGCAACTAATACGGTATTAGTACTATCTTTTTGACAAATAAATCTACAACCAAGTGATTCAAGCGCATAACTCATCAACACGAGATTATCATCATGATCTTCTACTGCCAAAATTAAAGGCCGCGGAGAGTTTTGCTTCTTTTCATCACTCATGAATGAATGTGCTAACATTTCTTCTCCAGAATATTTAAATAAGACTAATTACCTATAGCGAAATCACAACTTTTGCACCATTAAGGATGAACTTGCATTTCGCTATCTGCAATTAAGAATCTTGATTCATGGTGTATGCGCTGAAGTTTATCAAGCTTAATCTGAAGCTATAGCAGTTACTCTTGTATTATATGCAAAATTAAAGAATGTTTTTAGGTTTATAACATAGAAACTTCAAATAGTCAGAAAAGTAGATATAACTTAATGACCAAACTATCATGCACTTTTATGTACATTATTGGCAGTTAAATATACAGGTATTTCTCAAATGAAAATACCAGTAATTACAGCAAATAACGCAAAAGTATAGCCTGCTAATTCAGGACTTTTCTCATCTCTCAAAGGTTATAAAACTAACTCATCCTATAAATGAATATAGCTTTCTGAAGCACTTATTGTAAGTGGTGATTACCCACAGCATCACAGCTAAAGTTTAAGCGTACATTAGGCAGGTAGTATCAATATAAACTTTACCAGTAGTCAAAAGAGAAATTAATAACATCTGCCAAGAGACATGATTTAATAATTAAATTTCTCTTGTCCTGTCTGATCTATATTTATTGACAATCATGCCAACCTCAGCAGAGTTGTCCGGACTTGACAGGTTGGGAATTTTTATACTACAATGTAATACAAAGGATACTCAACTATATAAATTTAGATGCCGTTCTATCTTCCTTCCATTTATACAGAAAGTAACCTGTCAAAAATTAACCACAGTTTTTTTGATTCTTGAAAATATAAAGTTTCGCCACCTTGAGATAAGTGTATATACTCTGGCTAGATAGCAATTTTTGTCAGGTGTGTACTGCCTCATCTTAGCTCAAATACTGATTTTTACGTTTTGGGTAGTACGCAGTGGATGGTTAATGTGTATTAGTAGCGGCAAATCGCCAGTAACTACTATCGCTACGCTAAATTAAAATTACCCTCAGATTTATCTATAAAAATTAAAATCGCAACTTCATGCATTACATAGCTTTGTGGAATGATATATTTCCTTCCAAGCTAAATGTACTAGATTATACTAGAAAAAACTTTTTGACCTTTTCTACGTCAACATCAATTAACTCCACTACCGCTACATCAGTAAAAATATGGTTTTTGATGATTTTAGAAATAACGATGGCAATTCCGCAAATAACAACCGTCAAAACCTTCTAAGTAGCGGTTGGCGGCCATTTCAGCGTGACTTTGATTTAGTGTATTTTGGGCAAGTTCTCTTTCATGATACCCAAGAGTTAACTCAAAAAACTATTAACTTAGCTAGTTATTATGCGGATGCGTTAGGTAGAAGAGATTACAGTTGGTGGGCAAATATATTAAATGTCGCTTCCGATTATACAAGGGGAGAACTCCAAAAATTTTGGAATTTCATTACCCCAGAGCCGCTAACACCAGATAACCGCTATAAGGAAGTTCTGAGTACAGAAACTCCCATTATGCAATTTGTCAGCCGCAATAGTATTCCTATTGATTATGTACTAAATCGGTTGCAAGAAATTACTGTATTGAGAGTATTAAAAATCTTAGAGCGACCGGATATTATTACTCAATATTATTCAGAACGTGATTTTTACTTTCCTGTTGAAAAATTTATCAATTGGGAAAGAATAGATGTAATTAATACTGTGTATGCGTACTGGTCTAAATACGATATTTGGCTGCAAATTGACCCTTACGATCGCGGACGGCGACAATATACTTTAATGGCCAAAGATATGGCTACCTTAATTAATAAAGCGACTTATGATTTAGCCGTGATGTTAAGCGGTTATCAAAGCCGTGTAGGTAAGGTGAACAGCCTATTTCCTATTCGTACATTTCCCGCAGATATTCAAAACTTCACAGACACAGTACAACAAGCAATTCTCAATCAAAATCAGTTAGCTGTGGTTGTACATGGCGAACCCGGTACAGGTAAAACTGCATGGACACAAGCAGTAGCCCAAGAAATTCTTGTACCTTTAGGCTTTGTGATTTTTATCTTAGATCATGATGCAATTACTAATTTTGTACCACCCACTTATCTAGAAAGAATTTGCATCATTATTAATGAAGCTGATAACTTAGCGCAAAATCGTGCTTATGAAGTAGCGCAATATAACAATAAAACCGAACATATTCTTAGTTTATTAGATGGTACTTTGTACCAAAGCGTAGTTGATGAATCTGGTATTCAGATGAAGCAGCGTTTAGTAGTATTGATGACTTGCAATACTACAGAAAGATTAGATCCAGCAATGTTACGCAAGGGAAGAGTAGATTTAATCTATGAATTTAATCAAAAATTTGTTTAATAATAAGTAGGGCGATGCAATTAAAGATAACTAGCAAAGGCTGTCATTTGTTATTTGTCATTTGTCATTTGTCCTTGGTCATTGGTAAGGGATTTCCAAGAAATAAATTATTCCATCTTGCCCGCCCCACAATAAATACTGGGATATTTTTTATTTGGAAGTCCCTAAGTCAGGCTTATTTATGTTGCGTGAACTACCTACACTGCCGCAAGCGGTCAGTGTAGGCTTCCCAAATCATTGGGAACTGCCTCAGACTTGGTGGATTTTTTACGTCCAGAAGTCTTTGGTCTTACATCCCCTCCTTGGGCAGAAGTGCTAGTTCCTAACACCAAAAGTCGCAAACCTTCATTTCTGATATTGACCGCAGCATTGATGTCCCTATCATGCTGCTTTTGGCAGTGTGGACAATCTACAAACCTAACTTTCAATGAATCATACCCATTCTGCAACATTGGGATTGGTAGTAGAGTCTCACTGCAAAGCTGAGATGAGGGGAAGAAACGATTAATTTCTTGATATTTATGCCCAAATTTCTCAGACTTATATTTCAACATAGTGAGAAACATTCCCCAACCTTGGTCGCTAATAGCTTTTGCTAAGTTAGGGTTTTTCACCATATTCTTAACTGCCAAATCTTCCACACAAATCACTTGATTTTCGTATGCTATTTTGCGAGATAGCTTGTGTAGAAAGTCTTCTCTTACTCTAGCTATTTTGCTAGAAACTTTAGCTACTAAGCGTTTAGCTTTTTGACGTTTTTTAGATGTCTTGTCTTTTTTCCTTGATAGTTGCTTCTGCTTACGCTTGCGATTCTTCTCTAACTTTGCTAACCGTTTTTTGGGTAGGTCATATTTTGAACCATCAGAAGTGGTTACAAAGTTTTTTAAGCCAAGGTCTACACCAATAGCTTCATTGATTGCAACTACTGGTATATCGTCTTGATTGAATAAAATAGAAGCGTAGTATCTACCATCTGCATTTTTAGATATGGTTACAGTTGTGAACTTAGCATTTGGTAGTTCTTTGTGAAACACGGCTTTAACCATCCCCAAATTACCAGGAAACTTAATCACAGAATCCTGTGGCATTAACTTCACATTTTGGGGATATTGAATTGATTGCTTGCCATGTTTAGATTTAAAGTTAGGGTATTTAGTACGTCCTTCAAAGAAATTGACAAACGCACTAGAAAGATTGAATGTTACCCTCTGCAATACTTGACTGTATGCGAGTCCCAACCATTCAAATTCTTTCTTTAATCCTGGCAGCAATTTATCCATTGCAACCTTAGAAAGACCAATCCGGGTTTCTTTGTACGCTGTAGTTGTGGCATTAAGCATATAATTCCACAACCATCTAGTATTACCAAAACATTGAGCCAGATAGGATTCTTGCTCATCAGTGGGATAAATTCTTAACTTGATTGCTCTATACATGGTTCGCCACTTGGCGGTGTCGGTTTCCGTCCCGCCAAAGTGGCGAACCCGTTCGCGAAGCGTTCCCGAAGGGTAGGGCATCGACCTTTACCGTGTTTCAAGGTTCATGATCATATAAAAACTCGTAGTGAGTCAATACATACAAAATGTTCGTTTCCTCCATGTCCTTCTCCCTGTTCTCCCTACGGGAGAATAGGGAGAAGGACTGTCGTCAACTCACGCGCAATTCATCTCACGCTCCCCTTCGGGTGAGACGTGAGCCTTCTTTCTGTTAAAGGTAATATAGTAGAGATGCGTTAGCGTAACGCATCTTACATGAATTTCAGCGGATTCCTAAATATATGCAAATTAGATGTGTTTTAGTAATTACGAATTACAAATTACGAATTACGAATTACTAAACATGTAAATATACTCACTTCTGCTATTTTTCTTGATAAGAATCAGATGTGAGTTATTTTTTATATGATTTTAGTATTTGTAGTTATTTCCTAATCAAGACTAATTAACATCAAGGTAGTTGCTAACCCTGCTAACTACTATATTTGGCTACTAACGCAATTCGTCGTATTCTGGTGTTTCTACACGTCTTGTTTCTGAACGAGGGGGTAAAAACTCCGCACGACGGACAGGAACTAAAGGAGGTGTAGGCCCTTGGTAGGGATGAATTACTTGTACAGTGCGGCCTGAACGCTGTTTTGGAGAAAATAAAGCCAATACCCCAGCGACGACAACACCACCACCAATGGTGAGAGTCATACCTCCCACAGCCCAAACTATAGGAGAAGACCACCAAGGAGTTTGTGGTTGTAAAGCGGCTCTTTGGTTATTTTGTTGAGCAAATAGCTGCTGCTGTTGCTGCTGCTGGTTGTAAGTTTGAAATTGCCACTGGAGTTGTTGATTTTGCGCTCTCAACTGCTCGTTGTCGCTTCTTAATTTCGCCATTTCCGACTTCACTGATTCCAATTCTGCTCGCTGATCGGAATTAGGGCCAGTTGGCGGTTGATTTGGATACATGGGCTGTCCAGAGTAATACTGTGGTGGCATTACCTGGGGTGGTTGTACTACAGTAGCTGGCATTTGCGGAGCTACAGCAGCAAAGTTAGGTTGTAGCGAATTACCACCTGCTCCTTTGAGCAATACGAGAGCTGCCAGCCCAGCTACAGCAACTCCGCCGATAAATGCCATACTTTCACTCATCGCCTCTGCCCCTTAACTGCGACTGAACTATATACATTTTTAATTTACTCACTCTCACACTCATACTTGCTCTTGTACTTCACATAATAATCACATATACAGCGATGATCTTAGCTGTTTATTCACAGCATGATATCTACTGAATAATATTCAAGATTATACCTGTTAAATTGTCTACCAGCTAAGGGCACAAAAAACTACACTGTTATATATTTTTAATCTACTTTTTCTGTCTGAGCAAGATGAGTATTTGTACTAATTGCTATTTGTCTTGATAGCTGCCTTGAGATTTTGGCAAAATTCTGCGATCGCACTCAATCCTTGGGTTGGTGTACCTTCTGCTAACCGTTTTACAAAAGCACTACCCACAATTACGGCATCGGCTCCCCAATCTTTTACCTGACGCGCTTGTTCTGCTTGGGAAATACCAAAGCCTACACCTATTGGTTTTTCAGTAACACTACGAATTTCCTTTAGCAAATCTGATACTCGTGATTCTATCTGGGAACGTATACCTGTAACACCAGTCACACTGACTAAATAGATAAATCCTTGGGAAGAACGAGCGATCGCTTCTATGCGTTCCGCAGAACTTGTTGGTGCTATTAACAAAGTTAAGTCAATTCCCATTTCACTGGCTGGTTGGAGTAACCCAGAAGCTTCTTCCATAGGTAAATCTGGTACTACCAAACCTGCTACTCCAGCCGCCGCAACTTGCTGGAGAAACTTGTCAATCCCTCTATGCAAAATGGGGTTGTAGTAAGAAAACAAAACAATTGGCGCTTTTAAATCGGGAGTCGTTGCTTGCAACATTTCCAGCACCCGATCCAATGTGGTTCCTTTTTCCAAAGCGCGGGTAGCAGCCGCTTGAATTACAGGCCCATCTGCTAAAGGATCAGAGTAGGGAACCCCTAGTTCAATGATATCCGCCCCACTGCGATCAAGAGTTCGCAATGCTGCCGCTGTTGTTTCTAAATCTGGATCGCCAGCCGTAATAAACGGAATCAAAGCAGTTTCTTTATTGCGTCCAAGAGTTTCAAAGCAGTGAGAAATGGCAGTCATTGGTCAAGATTCAAGAGTCAGTTGTCATATAGTATCAAACAACGGACAACGAACAAACGACCTATGAGAACTTTGAGCCAATCAGCAGCAATCAATGAATAACGATAAAAAGGCAAAGGGGAAAGAAAACCTTTCCCCTTTGCCCTACAAAGCTTGACATAGATGAGGTTAAAGCGCGCCTACTTACACCTGAGTTTGTTTTTCTTGTTCGATCTCAGCTTCTATTTTGGCTAATTCTTCGGGAGTTAATTCGTCCAGGCGCTTTTGGAAAAAGGCTTGTTCATAATCTTCCCGTTGTTGGTGGTAGGTCATTTTTTTACCCACCGCACGGAAAATATAGGTAGCTAACCAGCCCAGCAAGCCGCTGATTAGCAAGACTTGGCTCCATATACCAGCTTGTTGATTATCTAACCCTACTAGCTGCAAGCCGATATATGCTACACCTCCAGCAACAAAAAAGCCCAAGCCAATTCCTATAGCATCAATGCGTCGCATGAGATTTATGACCTACCAATATTGTTAAACTTCAATTTTGCGGGGCTGGGGTCGAATATTTACAAATGGTGATAGAACCAACAACCCTGGGAAGAAAAAGAACACCAAAAAGTACATAAAGGTGCGCTCTACAGAACTAGCCACGTACCAGCGCAGTTTTAAGTAAAATAAAACAGCTACTGGGAGCACTAACAAGTAAGCTCCAGCTAAAGTCAGATACAGCAGGGCTACAATCATAATTCTTTCTCTAAGATAGACAAGAACGTTCAGGACATCTATTTCTCATCATAGGCTGAATGGCGAAACTCAGGGAAGTGGGGATTGGGGATTGGGGATTGGGGATTGGGGATTGGGGATTGGGGATTGGGGACTGGGGATTGGGAAGATGAGGGAAAAATACCATACCTAAAAATAATTTAGGATTTTGGCTTGCAATTTTCTAGCAGAGAGTGTTAAACTAGGAAAGGCTTGTGGCAAAAGAATACTGAGTAACCCCAAATAAATAGGCGCTGCCTATTTAAAGAGAGGGTAACAAAAGTACTTCTCAAGCAAAAGAGCGATCGCATAATTTTATTGATGTTCATGCAATAAAATGTTTTGCGAAAGCAGCAAGCTGGTAAAATTGCTGATTGTGAACGAAATTTTTTGAAATTTTAGTTGCACAAAAACGCAATTAATGGTGGAATGTATGAGGAGGTTTTTTAATCCTCTGAAATACAAATAGCCCCTAGTAAAATAGGGGGGTGTGGCGGAATGGTAGACGCTACGGACTTAGCTAACTGAGCCTTGATAGAGAAATCTTTCAAGTGTCAGCTCTCAAACTCAGGGAAACCTACATCTTGTAAAAGACATGGCAATCCTGAGCCAAGCCCGAAAAATTGAGACATTTAAGTTTTGATTACACTTGAATCAAAATTTTAAAATCTCAAGTTACGGGAAGGTGCAGAGACTCGACGGGAGCTACCCTAACGTAAAGACGAGGGTAAAGGGAGAGTCCAATTCTCAAAACCAAGAGTTACAAAAACTCTTAGGCAGTAGCGAAAGCTGCGAGAGAATGAAAATCCGTTGATCGTAAAAGGTCGTGTGGGTTCAAGTCCCACCACCCCCATAAAAAATTTAAAATCTAAATTTGCTCTTGTTGTGACTCTACCTATACAGTTGTAGTAATTACTACTGACTAAGTAAACGAAGCAGCAGGAGCAAAACAAGTTTTATCAAAACTTAACAGTGTACCCTTAGGTATAGCCCGCCTTTAGCATCGCCTTGGTCGTTCACTTCAGATTCGGGCCAATGGCGGTTATCATGGTCAAGATTTCGCCCATTGGGTTTGAGATGAATTTGGAGAGTCTTTGCCAGTGAAGTTAGGACTGATAGTCATTTTGGTAGTGGTGATTGGGTTATCCCTAGTAATCGAGATAGGGTTGCGATCGCTGTTTGGTTTTGGTAATCCGCTGATTTATATTGGCGATCAAGAAATCGGTTATTTGTTAGCACCTAACCAACGCACCCGTCGTTTTGGAAATCGCATTGAGATTAACGAGTATTCCATGCGTAGCGGGCCGATTACACCAATACCTGCGCCTAAAACTCTGCGAGTCCTACTTCTGGGAGACTCCATCGCTAATGGCGGTTGGTGGACGGATCAAAAGAATACCATCTCTGAATTGATGATGCGTTCTTTAAGTGCCGCACACACTGAAAAATATCAACAAGTTGAAGTATTAAATGCATCAGCTAATTCCTGGGGGCCAAGAAATGAATTAGCTTATCTTCAAAAATTTGGTAATTTTCAAGCTCAGGTAGTCGTCTTATTAATAAATACCGATGACTTATTTGCTACTGCTCCTACATCCTTACCAGTGGGACGAGATCGCAACTATCCAGATCGTCAACCTCCCTTGGCTTTAGTGGAAGTTTGGCAACGCTATATCAGTAAGCAAAAGCCAATACCAGAAATTACAGCCTTGCAAAATGAACCAGGCGATCGCGTGGGGGTTAATTTAGATGCGATCGCTAAAATTAAAGCACTAACTCGCGAAAGAGACAGTCAATTTTTGCTGGTGATGACTCCCTTATTGCGAGAAATAGGCGATCCTGGCCCCCGCGATTACGAAATAGAAGCACGCCAGCGTTTAACTGACTTTACGCAAGCACAGCAGATTAAATATATAGACCTATTACCGATATTTAACTCAACTGCCAACGTCAAAGCGTTGTATCACGACCATATTCACCTTAATTTACAAGGTAATCAGTTAGTCAGCCAACTTATAGAGCGATCGCTGATTGAACTGATGAAAGAGAAGCTTCCTACTGTGCTTGATTAGTGTCTAACCAGTTAAACAAATCCTCAATAGCTGTGAAATCTAGCAACGCCTCACCCAGTTCTTCTAACTGATTGAGAGAAAGAGTTTGGATGCGTAAGCGAAGTGATTCGGGTAAATTTCCAAAGCGTTTTTGTAGTTGTCGGAGAACTAGAATTTGTTCACCTTCTTGTTTACCTTCTTCTCTTCCTCGCTCGTAGCCAATGCGCTCACCTGTGGTAATGTAGCTCATAACAAGCAAAATTCTTACTCTGATTGATGAGTATCTAACCAGTTAAACAAATCTTCAATAGCTGTGAAATCTAACAATGCCTCACCCAGTTCTTCTAACTGATTGAGAGAAAGGGTTTGGATACGTAAGCGAAGTTGTTCGGGTAAATTTCCAAACCGTTTTTGTAATAGTCGGAGAACCAGAATTTGTTCACCTTCTTGTCTACCTTCTTGCTTACCTTCTTGTTTGCCTTCTTGTTTACCTTCTTCTCTTCCTCGCTCGTAGCCAATGCGCTCACCTGTCGTAATGTAGCTCATAGTTCGCTCCTGTTCAAATTGTTTAAACTCTTCCCAAAACTCCACTTCTAATGCTTTTGGTAAAATCATAACCCAGTCAATGAAGCGATAAAGGTTACGAATATCTTTTTCTTGCCAACCTTGTTCATACAATCGTCGAATTAAACTAAATTTCCAAGTTTTGCGTTCTTGGAGTTTTTTAGTTGTTTGTTGTGTTTTTAAATGTGCCATTACTACCGTTGCAAAGGGATTATCGCTAGCTTCTAATTCTGTCCAGCGGGTTTGGTAATCCCAAAGCTTGATTGTTCCAAATTCAAAATTCAGCCTAGTATCAGGGTAATTATAACTATATTGGTTTGGTCGCCATGTTGAGTCCGAATCACACAAAATAGCCAGACTAATTGCTGGTTTGCCGAATCTGTCAAAAATTCGTAGATTGTATGAAAACATTCGTTCGGCAAAGTTTGATTCTGGTTTTGCCTGAATTTCTATATTTATCAATAGCCAAATTTCTTCGCCTTGGATTTGCCAAGCTTTGACTAATTTATCTGCATATCTTCTTCCCTGTTCAGCATCCCGCGCTATTTGTTGAAATTCCTTATCTAAAAATTCGTGGGGACGTTCCCAGTTAATTAATGCAGCTGTTTGCGGAAAGAAAAATTGCATTGCTTGTGGAAAGTAAGCTTCTAAAATTTCTTTCCAAGGGCTATCTTGATCGGCTCTTTCGCGTTCCTCTGTCATGAATTAATTGGTAGTATCAAAATTTGATATCGATGTATTACCGATACTCAACTCAAATGCAAATGTTAAAGCATTGTATCAAGACGACATTCATCTGAATTTACAAGTTAATCAGCTGGTATGGGAAACTCTGATGATCTAAAAATTAAGCGATCGCTCTTAATTTTATTAAAGCAATAAATTGGTTTCACTGTGAAGCTTAACGGAGGCAGGTCTATGAGTTGGGGTGCAGTGTTTGCCTGCTAGCAACTGCTACTATCTACGATTTTTCCAATATCCAGGTTCTCGGCTACAATGCATCACTGCCAGAATAAGAATGTAATCTTGCTCGATTGTATAGAGAATCCCATAAGGGAATTTGCGTGTCATACATCGCCGAACATCTTCATAAATAACTATGTAGCGAGTAGGGGATTCTCTAATTCGATAGACTGCATCTTCAATAGCATTAATGAACGCCTGCGCCACCTCAACCCGTTGTTGTAAATAGTATTGAACAGCCTCAGTATACTCTGTGAGAGCTTGAGGGTGAAAGACGTATCTCATTACTCAAGCAATCGCCTCACTTGAGCCAAAGCTTCTTCTCCTGGAATGGTCTGAACAGAACCGTTGCGAACTTGATCTCTTCGTTTTATCGCTTCAGTAGCCCAAGCAGCTTGAATGCTTGGATCGGTATCGAATTCCAAACTTTCAACTAGCTTGTCTGCTAAGAGTGCTCTAGATGCACTAGGGAGTGCTAAGAGTTCTTCTGTTAGTTGCTCAATTGAACGCATAGCGCCTCGCAAAATCTTACATTTTGCTTACATTTTAACTAGTAGCGGTAGGGTGCGTTATGGATATTCTAAAACCCCGATAAGTAGCTAAGAACTTTTTCCTGCCAAAAGTTGATCCGGTTTTCTCGTGTTGCTGGTTTACGCATTATTTTACGCCAAGTAGCATTTGCAGCACCACTTGGATGAGGAAACTCTAGGTGTTTGATATTTAAATTAATGTTTCTAACTGTACTGCTCGCTACATTGCCCCAAGTAACGACCGCAAGTGGCTCAAAAATTTCCAACTCTGTCTTCAGAATTTGAATGAATTGTGTGCGGTCTTTTTTACTCAAAGGAATACCGCGATCAGAATTAGCCTCACTGACCCAAATCTTGAAAATGTCCGTTAGGTAGACGCGATACCCTTCATCTAGTAGGACTTTTATCAAATCAAAATAACGTGACCTTTTACGACAATTCTGTAAGTGCAAAGCATAGGGTGTTGCAATCCCAATTTTTTCCAATCGTACTTTGCTTTTTCTTAAAGGATCTTGTCCGATAATAGCAATTGTTTTTTTGTTCAGAACGCTGTTGTTCTTTTCGAGGATGCTTGGAATATCTACTCCAATGACGAAAGATTCTTCATAGCGAGTTTTAAAACTTTCATCGAATGAATGAAAAATATTTCTAGTAAGTTTATGTTCGGGATAGCCTTCTACTTCAAACTCTTGCTGCATTACCGCATACAAATCTTGCAATTTAACTTGCGGAATATCAAAAACTTTAGATAATTCCCTGTGCAAAGCTTCAAACTCGTTATCTTTAAATTGAGAAAACAAATACTCTGGCATGGACTAAAAGCTCTTTATGACGCACTATCAATGTAGTTTGCCCATAACCATTAACAAGATCGCAAGTCAAAACAAAACTATCGATCCGGTTCTATTTATCAGATTGGACAGTTTCTAGGCGAAAACGCTTAAATGCTCTAGCTGCTTCTGGAATTAGTTCAATGTACCAATACCCATTTATCTCATCATTAAACCAACTAATTATTGCCAGTGCTGGTGGTCTAAATTCGTCATATTCTAGTCCCAAAAATTTGCAGAATTTTGCACCTAAAATACCAATTTGTCCAGAAGAGTCACCATCATATCCTGCAGATGCAGATAACTCCCAAGTACGTAATCTGTGATTGTCTATCATAAAGTAACTGTGCTGATACAGCTTATTCAAAATTGCTTTGTGTCCTGGTGTCAATCCTTCATAAATTGAGTGAAATGCTTCCAGATATTCTTCTTCTGAAGGAATATAACGTTCATCATCGTTCAGCACTCTATTCTTATCCTTGTGATTTAAGCTAATCGTCATTCATTTTTCCGGGATGAGTTGCTTGTGGTAAGCGGTTCAGCCTTGGGGTTATGCAACTTAAATGCTTATTAGCTTACTAGAATGTGATTATTAAGTAGTATTACTAGATAAAACCGTAATTAATACTACTTAAACACATAAAAATGAGATAGGCAAATTGCCTATCCCCATAAGAAATTAAGTTACTTTAGACAAACTTTTGACTGTACTTTTGTTTGTTAACTGGTGATTACCCAGCTAACGTTTTGCTAGAAGTTCTCGAAGTTAGCGATCGCAGTTTTCAATTTATCTAAAACCTCATCCACTGCAATAACACCCAATTCCCCAGAAGCGCGAGTACGAATACTCAGGCTGTTGGTTTCTACTTCCTTGGCTCCCACAACTGCCATTACGGGTATTTTTTCTTTCTCTGCATTACGGATTAATTTACCCAAGCGATCGCCACTTAGATCAACTTCGGCACGGATACCCAAAGCTTGCATCTTCGCGACGACTTCTTTTGTAAAATCAATTTGTGCTTCCCCAACTGGTAGCAATCTCACTTGTACTGGTGCTAACCACAAGGGGAAATCACCCGCATACTCTTCAATCAAAATCCCAATTAGCCGTTCCAGTGAACCAAAGGGCGCACGGTGAATCATTACCGGACGTTGACGGGAACCATCTTCAGCAACATACTCTAACTCAAAGCGTTCTGGTAAGTTGTAATCTACTTGTACAGTTCCTAATTGCCATTCTCTCTCTAGGGCATCACTAAAGATAAAGTCGAGTTTAGGGCCATAGAAAGCTGCTTCCCCAATTCCCTCAAAATGTTCCATCCCTAGCTGTTCTACAGCACGGCGAATTGCACCTTGGGCTTTTTCCCACGCTTCATCGGAACCAATATATTTATCACTAGCTGGATCGCGGAAACTCAGCCTGGCTTTAAAGTTCTTCAGTTGCAGTTTATTGAACACCGACAAAATCAAATCAACAACGTTCAAAAACTCACTGTCTAGCTGTTCGGGGGTGACAAAAAGGTGAGAATCATCCACAGTAAACCCGCGTACTCTCGTTAAACCGCCTAGTTCCCCTGATTGTTCGTAGCGGTAAACCGTACCAAATTCTGCCAAGCGCATTGGTAGTTCCCGATAGGAACGCAATTCACTCTTATATATTTGAATATGGAAAGGACAATTCATTGGCTTCATCACAAAGCCATTTTCTAAAGCCGCAGCTGCTTCATCCTCCGCCATTAAGGGGAACATATCTTCTTTATACTTCTGCCAATGTCCAGATATTTTAAATAAATCAACTTTGGCAATATGGGGAGTGACTACAGGTAAATAACCGCGTTTTAGCTGTTCCTTTTGCAAAAAGTCTTCTAACAGACTCCGCAACAAGGTACCTTTGGGAGTCCACAAAGGTAAACCCGGCCCCACAAGGTCAGAGAATATAAATAATCCGAGTTCTTTACCTAATTTGCGATGATCTCGGCGCTGTGCTTCTTCTTTGCGTCGCTTATATTCAGCTAATTGTTCGGGATTTTCCCAAGCAGTAGCGTAAATCCGTTGTAGTTGGGCTTTGGTTTCATCACCACGCCAATAAGCACCCGCAACGCTTTCTAATTCAATAGCTTTGGGGTTAATTTCACTGGTATTTTCTAAATGCGGCCCCGCACACAAATCCCACCATTCATTTCCCAAGTGGTAAATCGTGATAGGTTCTTCCTTAATATCTGCCAGAATTTCTAACTTGTAAGGTTCTTTAATTTCCTGAATCCGGCGTTCAGCTTCTTCCCGGCTGACTTCTTCCCGAACTACCGGAAGTTTGCGATTGATAATTTTCACCATCTCTTTTTGGATGGCTTTTAAATCCTTATCAGTGAATGGTTCTGGATTGTCAAAATCATAGTAAAAACCGTTATCAATCCAGGGGCCAATTGTTACTTGCGCCTTAGGAAACAGCTTTTGTACGGCCATAGCCATCACATGAGAAGCAGTGTGACGGATTTTTTTTAAGTTTTCCGATTCGCTGCTACGAGGTAAATACATTTTTGCAGGTTGTTCTGATTGATTGGGAACTTGATTAGGCGACATCGGCTGCTAAACCATTGGCGAAGTGATTGCTAAAGTGATTGATCAGTGAGTGTTCTGAAAAATCTACCCAAATATAACATGGGCAAATATGCCATCTTAACAGGCTTTTCCCTATGCTAGATCAACTCTTACAGCTTCAGCTGAAGTTGATGGAAATGGGGATTGGGGATTGGGGAAAGGAGATGAGGGAGATGAGGGAGATGAGGGAGATGAGGGAGATGAGGGAGATGAGGGAGATAAATACTTTTGTTTTGTACAGGCGCGATTAATCGCGTCTCTGCAACTCAGCACTCAGCACTCCCTACTCCTCGCATGGCTAAAAGCGCTGTCCCATAGGCTGCTTCTGTATTTTTGGATGAAACTACAGGGATTTTTAAATATCTTTCACGAATCGCAGTCCAAGTATGATTCGCTGCACCACCACCAGCAGTATAAACATGAGTTAGCTGGTCTGCGCCCATTTGCTGTAATAATTCATACCCACGCATTTCTATGCGGGCAATACTTTCTAATAATCCATGCAAAAATTCCACGGGATTATCTGGGCGGGGTTCTAAGCGTGGGGGTAAATTGGGGTCGTTAATTGGAAAGCGATCGCCTGGTTTCAATAAAGGATAATAATCTAATTGGCTGGCTGTGCTGGCATCAATCTCACTACTCAGGCTTTTTAACTCAGCATCAGTAAAAAATTGCCGCAATACTGCACCCCCAGTATTAGAAGCACCACCAGTCAGCCACAAGTCACCCAAGCGATGGCTGTAAATTCCACATCTTGCATCTTCAACGCGAGTCCGACTTAATAGTTTGAGTACTAATGTTGAACCTAAGGAAGTCACCGCTTCCCCAGGGGATTTAGCGCCACTCGCAAGAAAAGCTGCAATACTATCTGTAGTCCCAGCACATACGACGCAATCATGGCTTAGACCAAACTTAGCGGCAATTTCTGGGGTTAATTTGCCAATAGGTGTACCAGGAGGTAAAACTTCAGGTAGCTGGATAGGAATTTGCAAATTTTCTAGCCATTGGGGGTATTTTAACTCTTCAACGTCGTAACCCAGTTTTAAAGCGTTGTGGTAATCACTGATACCTAAGTGTCCATGCAGCAGAAATGCTAGCCAATCTGCTTGATGCAGGAAATATACAGCTTTGTTAAAGGTTGGTAACTGCGACATCCACAGCAGCTTTGCCAGGCTAGAAGTAGCGCTGACTACTGTATGATTTTCTGGGGCAATGCTTTTCAACTGTTCCAGCATCACCGCTCCCCGCGCATCGTTATAAAGTAGGGGCGCGTCTACAGGCTTCCCAGCCGCGTCTACCAGCAAGACAGTGGAAGAAGTCCCATTAATGGCGATCGCTTGAATTCCCTGCCTTAAAGCCTCTGGAATCGACGCTAAAAGCTTAAATAAAGCCTGCTGCCAAACATCTACCCAATCATCGCTAATTTCCCAAGGATACTTGATCTCTGTCTGGATGGTAGCTTCAGCGTCAATTACTATCGCCCTTGCGCCAGAGGTACCGAAGTCTATCCCCAGAAATAAATTCATAGATTTATATATTTTGTTTAAAAAGAATAAATAATAGATACTGATGGCAGACTGCTTTTGTTGCATCTTGTTACAAGATATTCCACAATTCTTGCAAAACAAGGAAAAGTAGTAAACGAACTATTCAAATAATCGATTGAGTTTAGGAGGTTTCCTATGTTCCTAGCCGTAACATCTCTCTCAGATTCTCAAGTTTACATCGCTTTAGTTGTAGCGCTGCTTCCAGGGCTTCTAGCTTGGCGTTTAGCTACAGAGCTTTACAAATAAAGCCAATCTGTGACACAGTTATTAGACTAAAATTCCTGGCATTAGTAAGTAAACTTGATCGACATTGATTGCTAAATGCAATCAACAGTTTGAGCAAGCATACGTACGTATGCCAGGTTTATTTTTTGGCATTGAATACACGTGTAGCATTTAGCGAAAAATGAAGTAATATGGCAGCTAACTCTGGCTGTAATCATTGGAAGTCAGCTTTTTAGGCTGTTCCCTGTCAATTTACAAGGTCTCTTTTCTCATCATGAACGCGATTCAACATTCTAGTCCTCCGCTACAACCGATACAAAAACGTCAAGTAATGCCTCGTCCCAAACGGCATCTTCGTCAAAGGTCTCATCAAGTTATGGCGATGGAAGTGACAGCCAAGATTGCAGTTAATATTGCAATCTCAACCGCAGCAGTTTCTGCCCTTGTGCAACTTTTGCCCTATCACTGGTTACAACAAGAGAAGTTACGAGAAATGCGGACTGAAGTTAAGCAGATGGAAAAACGTGTGGAGGTTTTGCAGGCTGAGTTTAGCCGCAACTTTGATCCGCATCAAGCAAAAAGCATTATGCAACAACAATCATACCGATTTGACCCTAACCAACGGCAAATCGTCCTGATGAATCCAGATGAAGCATCAGCATCGGGAAACTAGAGGCTAGGAGCTAGTATTTTTTACTCAGCACTCAGCACTCTTCCAAGGATATTGCTTGTTATAGTTATTGCCACTACGCTGCATTATCAATTATCTATTAGCTATTTAGTTATACAGGGTGACTATCTCCCAGAAAAATTTGAGATTTTTTCCTACTACAAGAATTCATCTAAGCACTAGGAGACTCAGGAGATAGCAGTTCGTTTAGCCAATTTTCTAGTTGGATACGCAAGCGCCAACCAATAACATTTTTTCTGCTATTGGGTAGTTGAGTCAGGGCCCGACGGTAGTCAGCGATCGCACAATTCCAATCTCCCCACAAATGATATGTTCTGCCTCTCTCTGCCCAGATATGACCTTCTAACCCTGTTTTGTCACTCTGGCAGTAGTATAATAAGGTAAAAATGCTAGAACCAAGACACAGAGCATGGTACAGCCCCGTCCAGCCGCACCAACAGTCAAATTTGTGGACGAATATTGCCAGTGGTATAAAAGTCTGTTTCCAGATGTTAGGAGTTTCGAGGCTTTTAAATATCTCCATGTAGGCTGCATTTCTGATCTAAAACGTAAAACATTGCCAGAAATAGCAAAAATCGTAGGATTAGATAACCAGCAAGGGTTGCATCATTTTCTAACTACATCACCTTGGGATATAGAAAAGTTAAGAACCTTAAGGTTAGAGTTAATTTTACAAGTGCTAAAAGGTAGACCAATCATTTTAATTATTGATGAGACAGGGGATAAAAAGAAAGGGAGCAAGACAGATTATGTGAAACGGCAGTATATAGGAAATTTGGGAAAAACAGATAATGGAATTGTGGCAGTGACAGTATATGGTGTTTTCTGTGGGATGACATTTCCATTACTGTTTGAAGTGTATAAACCCAGGGAAAGATTACAGGCAGGAGATAAGTACCGCACTAAACCAGAAATAGCAGCAATACTGATAAAAAAGCTACAATCAATGGGTTTTAAATTCAACTTAGTACTTGCAGATAGCTTATATGGAGAGAGTGGTAAGAATTTCATATCTGTATTAGATGAACTAAACTTGAACTATATAGTAGCGATTCGGTCAAATCATTATGTAGAAATACTTCCACGACAACATATTCAATATTTAAAGTGGCAGAAGTTTCAAAGGGTATTCTCTGACTTGAGTCGGGAAAATCGATTTATTAGAGAAATTATTCCGGGAAAACGTGGAGAACTTAGATATTGGCAAATTACTACAGATCCAGAAAATTTGCCTGATAACACTACTTGGTATGTGATGAGTAAATATCCAGACATTACGCCAAGAGAAGTTGGAAATTTTTACGGTTTAAGAACTTGGGTCGAGTACGGGTTAAAACAAAGTAAGAATGAATTAGGTTGGTCAGATTTTCGCCTGACTCACTACCCAGATATTGAGCGATGGTGGGAAATTATTTGCAGTGCTTATTTAATGGTTAGTCTGCATTCGGAGCAACTGTTTCAGTCTCCATCACAACGAGAGTCAAAATTTGTTTCACATCCTTGGTGGGATAATGGAAATGGCTGGAAGAACATTCTTAACAATCTTCGTTTGATTATTCAACCTTTTACTTTATTTAATCTGATATATCCCTGGTTAACGGTTTTTCCTATTCCTCAATTAGCTTTGGGTTTTTTTAAACTTCAATCTATTATTTATAGCCTCACCAGTTCAATTTTTATATCCCTGATTCACCCTGATTTCTACTTTTCCTCTGCCTAGAGTGACAAAAGAGGGCTAATTGCCCGAATAGTAGTGCAACATCAAAATTCTCAATTGCCTCCTCGTATTGCCCTAATTCGCGCCAGGTGATGCCACGATTAATTCTTGCCCGTACATGGCTAGGATTTAAATCGATGGCGCGATCGTAATCCGCGATCGCAGCTGCTAATTTGCCACAGGCGGCGTAATAATTGGCACGGTTATTATAGGCGCTAGCTAAACTCGGATTGATTTGGATTGCTGTGTTGTAGTCACAAAACGCTTTTTGCGCTTCTCCACTTTGAAAATAAACCAGTCCCCTGTTGTTATAATCAACTGCATTTTGGGGATGACGGCGAATGAGGTGGCTGAGTAATGCGATCGCCTTTGTGTAATCTCCTTGTTGAGCCGACTTTAAAGCACAAGAGCGTACATAACTATCTTCTATGACTAAATCTTGAGAATTAATTGTATTATTAGATACTAATTTATATAAGTTATTTTCCTTATCCCCAAAAGCTAAGTAGGAGTTATTAGTCATATTTTCCTGCCGCCTATACTCTTTTCGTGAATTAAAATATACTTTCTATGTTGTTGCTGGTTGATCCGATATGTCAGTTATTCAGGTGTCTATAATTACTCGACTATCCAAACCTTAATCAGTCGAAGACTTTACTTCACACAATGATCTAATCTGATCATGGATACCTCATCCTCAAGTTAAATTCCAGAAAAAGCAAATATCAATCTCAAAGACTAGTCAATCAATTTTGGATCTGAGATTTCAGATTGATCCTGGCTACGCTGGCTACTTAGACTCAAAAATTTCAAATTTTGCAACCACTGCATTGTGGAAATTTTGTCATTGTCACAAGGTATGTGATTTTGGATTTATCCCACCCTGACATGATGAAGCATTTAGCCTGCTGCTCTGTAGGATTACCAAAAAAATCTCAAATCGGCAATCTCAAATCGAAAATTTGTACGCTCAAATAGAGAGAGCAACAACTTGGTAGAATGCGAACAAGCCGTTCAAAATAGGGACGACGCAGAGAACACAGGAAAGTGGCGATGCAAAGAAGGCAAAAGCAACTTTTTAGCTTTGCCTTATACTACTCTGAAATTGCCCAACACGGATGAACTGTGCAAGGCATTAATGTTGCAGTGCTGTCTTAGTGTGTATACCTCTAGGCTCGCATCTTACGCTTCCTAGGTTCCAGTTTCTTAATCTGACTTTTAAGTTTTGAGAAAATTTTCTTATGACAATTGCAATTTCTTATCCCGACGCGCCGGATCTCACGGCTGATGATTACGTTGTTATCGGCTTGGCGACCTGCTTTGTCAAGGAAGATGGAGAAATTCATCAAATTGAAGTGATTGAACCTATTCCTTCTGCGGCTTTGGAAGCAGTGATGAAAGGTATTCCCACATCATACAAGTTGGCTTATGCGACAACTTTAGGTTCTGTATTCAACGGGGATCAACTTTTATTACCTACAGACTTCCCCGAATCATCTCAATTTGGGGATGAATTTGTACCTCGTTTATTTGCTGCATCTCGGACTTACAAGCGTCGTGAAAGTGCCAAGTCTCTGATTCCTTTAGGGACAACCTACACAGATTTGAAATATTCCACCGAACGCAAACGCATACTCAATGCTGCCAGAGTAGTTACTAAAGAAGATAACGTTAAGCAGCACTCCCATACACACAAGGTTTTGTAAGAAGAGGTTAAGGGTCAATCAATTTTGGATTTTGGATTTTAGATTAACCCAATGCACGCCACTTGCAAAAAGCGGGGTAACTCGTCCACCGCAGTGGCTTTAATTAAACATTTTGGATGCGTGGATTTATTCCACGAATTAATTTGCTTGATTGAGATCTGTTTAAATTTCAAATTTTGCATCTTCTCCTAGTGGAGAGGCTGCGCCAAAAATCCAAAATTTAAAATCTAAAATCTAAAATTCGTTCAAGGGTCAAATTGTCTGTTGTTTACCTTGTCCCCAATCCCCAATCCCCAATCCCCAATCCCTAACGCTATTCATCGGTAATTTGTAAATTGCAAAGCTACAGGTAAATCTTCTTGCTTTAAGCGTTGGATGACAGCTTGCAATTCATCTTTAGATTTTGCACTGACGCGAACTGCATCACCTTGAATCGAGGCTTGAATCTTTTTAAATTCGTCGCGAATTAGTTTAGAAATTTGTTTGGCAATGTCTTGGCTAATGCCTTTTTTGAGTTTAATTTCTTGACGTACACGATTACCGCTAGCTGATTCGACTTGGCCAAAATCAAAGATTTTCTGAGAGAGATTACGTTTAGCTGCTTTTTCCCGCAGAATGTTTTGCACTGCGTCTAAAGTAAACTCACTATCGGTATTCACATCAATACTTTGCTCACCTAACTCAACAGTAGTAGCAGTATCTTTAAGGTCATAACGGCCCTTAATTTCTCGTACAACTTGATCGACAGCGTTGACCAATTCTTGACGGTCAAAGTCACTCACAATGTCAAAAGAAAAAGTAGAAGCCATAAAAAATGTTGGGTTTAAGATGTTGAATTTGGGATAGATATTCGGGATGAGTCAATGGGGAATTGCTACCCCTTTCTTTACCCTTCCTCTGCGATCGCCACCTGAACGACAGCAGAAACAGGCGGTTGTCTGTCATCAACCCAATCAATAAGTAGCATTAATTTAAGGTTATGGGCAATAGAACCTATTACCCATTAACCATGAGTAGTTTCTTTTCTTGATAATTACGCCCACTGAAACTCTGCCTCACATTAGTCAAAGTAGAAAAGTGTTACCACTTTTCTCTGTTCTTCTGCATCTTTACAAGTTTGTAGCAGAGTGCGACTGTCGTGAAATGCAAAGCAAATGAGTTGCTGACAGCGGGAAATGATCTCCTTATTGCAAATGTAACTTGCTTCAGCAAGAGACAGATTATCGTTACTGGGATTTTCTACCAGGTGCATTACCTGCTCTAATTGCTGGCGTGATTCGTTGGGCTGGCGATCCAAGCTTTGGGGTAGAATCACCGTTAACAAGTTGGGGTCAGCGCGCATTGCGCCTTTAATGGCAGCTGAATTGGTACCTGTAGCCCCAGAAGTGATGACTCGATTGCCTGATAAAACCAAGGCATAAGTCATCATTTCAATGAGAGTTTGATGCGTAATGGGCACATGACGGGAACCCAGCAAAGCAATTCGTTTAGAACCTGTTTGCTGGATTGTCGCCAGTTCTTGCGCTAATGTATCGAGGTTAATGAGGTCTATTGACTGGCTCAAAGATGGACTAAATGAGATGAAACGACCCAGCTATTTTACCAAACAGAGGGTAAGTGCGAAGCCAACTTTAGTTAGATTTTGCTACAATTTCTGGATAATTTAAGGTCATTGGGTAATGGGTACTTCTCCCTCATCCCCCTTATCTTCCTCATCTCCCTAGTCCCCAGTCCCCAGTCCCCAGTCCCCAGTCCCCAGTCCCCAGTCCCCAGTCCCTAAGGTAAGGCTGCTGCTGGGCTTAACCCCAGTTTAGATAATAAGCGTTCTAAGTCAAAATGCTCGCTCATCAGTTGGCGGATGCAGTGAACTTTGAGCGGTTCGTGAACGCGTACTTGTCCAAAAGTGCGGTCAACAATTTCTACCGTGGTGAGTGTATCTAAGTCAACAGATAAAATGGGGATTTCTAGTTCTTCAGCACGACTGAGGATGAACGGGGGAGGAGGTAATTGTCCAGTGAGAATCAGACATTGGGTAGAAGTTTCCAATGCGGCTTGCTGAATTTCCACACGATCGCCGCCTGTAACTACTGCCATATTCCGACGTTTACGGAAATATTTCACTGCAGCGTTCACATTCATCGCGCCAATGGCTAGGCTTTCCACCATTAAATCTAGGCGATCGCTACCACAGAGAATGTCGGCCTTCAACTGCTTAACCAGTTCGCCAACGCTCACACTACGTAGCACATCATGTTTTGGTAGCATAGCCAATACAGGAATTCCCTGCTGTTCTAAAAACGGCCGCACAAGAGTAGTGACCGATTCTATTTGGTCGCTAGGGATATCATTGAGTACAACGCCAATTAAGCGATCGCCTATTCGCTGTTTTGCAGATAAAAGTGGCTCAACGGAAACCAGCGATTTATAGCGTGCTACCAATAACACAGCCGCATCTAAAACTTCCGCTACTTGCAGCAAAGATAAGTCAAATAACTTACCTTCTTCCAAATCACCAGGCCCCTCTAGCAACACCAAATCTCCTTTGGACATTTGCAAATATTGCTGTAATAGAGACTGCTGATAATTTGTTGTGTCTTCGCCACCTAAGCGTCTTTGCACGCTGGCTTCATCTAAAGCCAGTATTGGTGATGCAATACGATTTTCTGCCAAGTTAAGGCTATGAGCAATGAACTGGACATCTTCCTCAAATACATTACCAACAGATACATTCCAACAAGTACCTAATGGTTTGCCGTAGGAAATATCCAGTCCTGCTTGCTGTAGCTGATAAGACAAACCTAAAACTGTAGCAGATTTACCACTGTAAGTCTCAGTTGATCCAATCAGCAAATATTTCGCAGATTTTGGCACACATGCACTCCTATTTTCAAAAGGAAGTAGAAACCAGCTTGGTGTTTCCTAATTTTAGGTCGAACTTAGCCATCGCTGTTGTTACAAACCTTAGTTACAGAAGTGAATGCCTAAATGCTCAAAGGAATGAATTGTTCACAGAAAACCTTTTCCCTGTGATATTACTAGCAATATCTATTTATTAGATAATTTTTAGTGTTGATCCTAATTTATTCCTCAATCCGCAGCAGTTTGCGATAAAATGCTTGAGAAAAATCTGTGCTGCGATTGCGTTTATAGTTATCCATCAGTTCAATTAAATAAGTTATAAATTCCGAATTCACCATCATCACTTCATAACTCAGTTCAGCATCACCTTGAAACTGCATTCGACAACGCGTTAAGTCTGAAGGTAGGGTGACAACATTCCAGGTGGCAACAAAAGGAATTGCTTCACTAGCTTCGATTCTCCGGTTTCCTTCCAAAACGCCTTTTTGATAAAGACTGATGGCATAGGGTAAGAAAGTGCGCTTGTTACCTTGAATGTAGGGCAGATAAACACTTGCTTGTTGCGGGCTAGCTGGCTGGAGTTGCTCAATAGACATCGTTAAATGCTCCTCAAGTTATGTAAAAGTAACTAGGGATAAGAAATGGGGAAAAGAAGCTGAGTATCCAGATTTCTGCACCCCAGTCCCTAGTTATAGAGTGTCTGATAGGGCGGAAAACTCCGACCTTGGTGGATTTGCTAACTTCACAACTGTTGTTAGCTAGGGATATCAGTTGGTTTCAATACTCAGTATTCCCAAAAAAATTTCTTGATCGTGCAACTCTGTTTGCTATGCTCCTCGCATTGGCATATTTTTGCTGGAAAAATTCTTGATGTTGTCCTAGTTGAGCAGTCGGGATGGGATTATTTAAATTTATAAATACTTAAAAAAATTAATAAATACATTTCAAGCTGTTAATAGTTCCTTGACCTTCAGTTGTAGCTTGAATTTTGCCTAAATACTTAATTAAGAGCAAAGTTACTGTTAAGAAATGTATGAATGTCATGTACAATAGGGCCGCATTGGCTTTTATGGAAGCTGAGAGCAATAAGAGTCAAAAATCTCCTCTATCTAAAGGTAGATGCTGTGATTGCGATTGATCTCAACAACTAGCTGTTGCTACTTGGCGATCGCTGTGCCTAAACCAGATTTGCCATCAAGAGGCAATTCTCCTGGCTCATTTTGAGTGAGAAGCGGCGGAAAAGTCCTGCCAATCTTAGGCTAGCTCAACGTTGCTCAAGGTTGTACAGTTTGGTGTTATCTGATTCTCAGCTTCTTTATTGGCTTAGACAAATAGTGGTTTTGGAATCAAGTAACCTATGCCAGCGAATTTCTGGCCCGAAGACGATTCTAGCAACGAGCTGGCTCCGCTCAACTCTCTGTTGTCTGACCTCTCAGCAACCGAGGAGTCAATTGTAGAGACAGACCCTTTGTTTCTACCATTCCGGTTTCAAGGACGCAGACGCAAAGCAGCTCTAGTTTTGACTATAGTTTGGAGTAGCACGATCGCGCTGCATTTAGTTTCCTGGGGTTCTTTGTTCGTACTGGGACTGACCACTATTCTAGGTATTCACGCTCTGGAGGTGGTATTTACCAGACCCCGCCGTCACCCAAAAAAAATAGAAGGAGATTTACCTTCTGTATCTGTAATGGTGGCAGCGAAAAATGAGGAAGCAGTAATTAGTCGATTAGTCAAGAGTCTTTGCAGTCTTGACTATCCAGATGGCAAGTACGAACTCTGGGTCATTGACGATAACAGCAGCGATCGCACGCCCCAGTTATTAACAGAACTGGCAAAAGAATATAAACAACTGAAAACTTTCCGACGTTCAGCACAAGCAACTGGTGGTAAATCTGGGGCATTAAATCAAGTGCTACCACTAACTAAAGGCGAAATTATCGCCGTGTTTGATGCTGATGCTCAAGTCTCACCAGAGTTGTTACACCAAGTAGTACCTTTATTTCAAAAAGAACAGGTAGGGGCGGTGCAGGTACGAAAAGCGATCGCCAATGCCAAAGAGAATTTTTGGACTAAAGGTCAAATGGCAGAAATGGCTGTTGATACCTATTTTCAGCAACAGCGAACGGCGTTGGGTGGGATTGGTGAACTGCGCGGGAACGGTCAATTTGTCCGGCGCACAGCCTTAGAAAGTTGTGGTGGTTGGAATGAAGAAACCATCACTGATGATTTAGACTTGACGCTGCGCCTACATTTAGACAACTGGGATATTGATTGTGTCTTCTCGCCAGCCGTAGAGGAAGAAGGCGTGACCAATGCGATCGCACTTTGGCATCAGCGCAACCGTTGGGCAGAAGGTGGATATCAGCGCTATTTAGATTACTGGGATTTGCTGCTCAAGAATCGACTTGGAACCCGCAAAACCTGGGATTTATTGAGCTTTATGCTGATTATGTATATTTTACCGACAGCAGCGATACCAGATTTATTAATGGCGATCGCCCTTCATCGTCCCCCCATCTTCGGCCCAATTACTGGTTTGTCTGTATCTCTCTCAGTGATTGGTATGTTCACTGGTTTGCATCGGATACATCAAGGGCAAAAATTCCAGTTGTCTACATATTTAGTTTTACTGCTGCAAACCCTACGTGGCACCTTATATATGTTCCACTGGTTTGTTGTCATGAGCAGTACCACCGCCCGAATGTCATTCCGTCCCAAACGCCTAAAATGGGTGAAAACAGTACATACAGGGGTGGAATGAAAAATGGGCATGGGGCATTGGGCATGGGGCATTGGTAATTGGTATTTATTACCTTTTCCCCTTTTTTCCTTGTCCCTTTTCCCTGTATGCTTTCTTAATCATCAAAATCTGCTTCATCCATTAAGCCAGAATCAGTCATAGTACCGCCAAAATCTAAAGCATCATCTGACAAGCGGATTATTTGTCCTTGAAAAAATTCTGCTAATCGCTGTGCTGCGATCGCAACTTCATCCGTTTCCCATTCGCTAGGGGGTGGTGCTGGTGTAGGGGTTGGTGGTGGCAAAGTTTGTACACCACCTCTACCTGTAGAGGATGGCTCTGTTCTCGTTGGCGCAGGTATTGGTGGTGGTGCTGGTACAGGTGCTGCTTTCGGGGTTTCTGGTTGCGGTATCGGCGCTACTGTTGTGTTTTGGTTGTTGTACCTGGGAGTAGGTGGTTGTTGAACACGAGTAGAGTCTGCTGGTAAAGCGTTCCTTTTAACCGAAATCCTGGATGTAGAGGTTACTTGTTCCAGAGTTACTTCAACTTCACGCTGAAAAGTCTGCTGGAAAGCTCCCTTCATCATTGACAGATCAGATTTAAGTGTTTCATACCATTTTGCGCCTTTGACAGCAATACGGGCTACATTACCTTTAAACTCTACTAGTTGGCACATTTGCCCTAATAAAGCTTGCCTAGAAGGAGGAAAATTGGTACACACCTGTTGCCAAATTTTAGTTAAATCATATTGTGCTTCTTCAATAGCTTCTGCACTTACTGATTCAATTATTGCCGGTTCGACAGGAATAGATACAGGTTCTGGGCTACTTTGTGAAACTGAGTTAGCTGCTAAATTATGATTTGTTGTTGGTTCAGCAACTTGATGATTTTGGGCAACTGCTGGAGGGTTGTGATTTGTTTGTGAATAAACAGGAGATGGTGCAGAAACTTGCTGATTTTGCGGCGATGGGGCAGGAAGGCTAGGTGATATTTCTGTTTTTGGAACTCTGGGTGGTACACTGGCGGCTTGTACTGGAATGTTGGCAGTAGGTAATAATCCCAGCAATATCACCTCTAACCACAAACGTGGTTGGGTAGTGTTTTTGATTTGTACTTCTGCTTCGCGTAAATTTTTCTGTCCCGCTAAAATTGTGCTGGCTTCTAGCTTTTGAGCCAATGCAATTAAGGCTTGCCAGGTTTCCTGAGTACAAACAACTAAATCTTGACGGTTGGGTGCAGTCTTGGCAATTAGCAAATCACGGTAAGCAGCAGCGAGATTTTGCAGAATAGTTAATGGTTCTCGACCGCGATCCAAGATTTTGCGAGTGCAATCTAAAACTGCTTCGGCATTATCCTGAGCGATCGCACTTAACAATACTACTAAGTCCCGTTCGCTCACAGAACCAACTAAATCCCAGACTCTATCGGGCGTAACTTCACCAGATAATAGCGCTAATTGGTCGAGGAGACTTTCTGCATCTCGCAATCCCCCCTGAGCAATTTGGGCAACTAAAGTTACAGCATCTAGAGAAATATTAATATTTTCTTTTTGGGCGATCGCGCTTAAATGCTTGACCATCGCCTCTAAGTTAATACGTCTAAAATCAAACCTTTGACAGCGAGAGATAATTGTCGGCAATACTCGCTGGGGGTCGGTTGTTGCTAAGACGAATACTACATGTTTAGGTGGCTCTTCTAGTGTCTTTAATAACGCATTGAATGCCTGGGTACTCAGCATGTGGCAATTATGCACCAAAAGCCCATTAGCCACAAAGTTGTGATTATCTTCGACTTCAATGTCATAAACTGGCTCAACCCCAGCGAGGTGGACAGATTCTACCGTTGCCAAACTTGTATCCCATTGTCGGGATTGAGTTAGAGAGATTACCTTTAAATTGGTGTCCTGAGGCAAATCGACGGATGCGTCCATCCGTACCGAATTTGTAAATGAGGCTACCGCATCCACATTCACAGGCGATAGTATCTTCACTCCTTCTTTTACGTCCCTTGCTGCTATCCATCCCCGATCTGTCCTAATTAAATGATTGCCAGTACATCTAATTTCTCCATGAGTTGTCTTGATAACCAAGGTTTGACGTTTTCCTTGGTCTAACCACCGTACAACAGGCTTAAATTCCCAATTCCCTGATAATTCGTTGTAACTTAAAACTTTTTTGCCCTGAATAGTAGGGTCGTCAATTCTGACGAGTCCTTCATCAGTTAAGACTAAAGAGTCGCCAGTTAGACATTCGTCGATGACGTACACCTTGTAGCGACACTGCACAGGCGCAAACTGCGCTTTTTCAATAATTTCTCGGATATTATCGACACCAGTATTGCTGGCTGCGTCAATTTCAATCACATCCAAAGAGTAGCCTTGAGTAATTCCCTGACAGACATCACATTTGCCGCAAGGTTGAGCAGTGGGCTTACCACTCGCCAGACAATTGAGGGATTTGGCAAGAATACGCGCGCTGGAAGTTTTGCCTGTACCTCTAGGGCCAGTGAACAAATAGGCGGGGGCGATTTTAGCTGAGTTGATCGCATTTGTGAGGGTAGTAGCGATCGCCTCTTGTCCGACTAATTCCGCAAAACTCTTTGGGCGATACTTATGGTGCAGGGGTTCGTAAGACATAAGATGATAGCACCCAGTAGAGTTGAAGATTTTACTATTGTAGACTACCAGAACTGCACCATAGGTTGCTCTGGGATGGAACTTTGGCGTTTAACGATGAGTTCTAGAAAGTTTTGCAGATTAACGCTATAGTACAGTGCGATCGCCTAAACACTGAAGAAATCTGAACAAAAGATTAATTTACTCGATAGATACCCAGGTTTAGCCTAAATAGGGCTACTTTAAAAAAGTCATCACACCTAAAAGCACTTTATTGCTTTTAGCTCTGTGCATCAGTAGGGTGTTTAAAATGATGACGGATTCAGGCTAGGTAAGCCCAGTCCGCCACAATTACTGCAAATTAATTTACAAAGTGGATGGTTATAGTTATTTGCCATAGCCCCATTTTGCCCAGTCAACCAGTTACTAAATAAACACCGATCGCTAAAATTCTTAGGGTAATCAAACTCAAAAAAAGTCCAGAATCAAGCGGCGATGAATTCCGTCATCTAGGACTTTGCGGCACCAAGGGGAGGAGATACAATCATGCAGCAAATGCTCAGGAGGTTAGTTCAATGGCTGAAAAACTTGTTTCAGGGCTTGTTTGGGCGTAAAAAAACTCGCCCGCAAGTGCGTGCAGAGGTACCCAAACAACCACCACCAACACTCAGCGATACCGATTTAGAATTTCTGTTCAACGAATTGTTGGAAGGAGTCCACCAAGCACGCGGTCAAGCATGGGCACAAAAGTGGCTACATAATATTGAAAATCGCATACCCACAGAACGTTGGGTAGAGTGGTTGCGACGCTTGGGCGAAAGATTACTAGCAGCCCCTACACCTAATAATGAAATGGCAGCGCGGTTAGTGCAGTTGGGTGATTTAGGCGTTGGTGAGGTAGGAGATGTTGCCTATGATATCGGAATGCAATTGTTGACACGCAATCAAGGCGAACCAATTTGGGAATATGATGGGCCAGATGCTACCAACCCCTCACCACCTCCAGAAATTGACTCTGTAGCAACTGCAACAGCCACAGCCGAAAATAATTCAACAGAAGCCTACGAAACTGTTACTTTAGAACAGTTGTTTGTAATGATGCAGCAAGATGAAAATTTATGCCAGCAAGTTGCCCAACAACTGGGGCTGGAGACGACCGATCCACAAGTCATCATTCAAGAATTGATTAATCAATACCATGCTGCTAATCAAGCAGCTACAGAACAAGCAGCTACAGAACCAACAGAATCATGAATACTCAGATGAAAATATTGTTACCGCCGAGGATCATAAAGTTTTTGTAATTGTACTCATGAGTTTTTACGTAATTCATGATCTTTTTAACACAACGATGGCTACAATCTAGGTTAAATAAAAATCCAAGAGTGTGACAGATGCTCAGGCGTCTAATTGAATGGCTAAAAAACTTGTTCCAGCTTCCTTTTAGTAATCAAAAAGCTGGTTCTCGAAATACCGCAAGGGGATACGGGGTGGCAAAGTCACCACCGGAACTTACCAATGCGGATCTAGAACTGTTGTTTACCCAGCTGCTGGAAGGTGTGCATCAAGCCAGAGGACGTCAGTGGGCGCTGAAGTACCTGCAACGGATGGAACACCGGATTTCTGATGAACGCTGGATCGATTGGTTGCTGAATTTTGGTGAAAGATTGTTAAATTCCCCAGCACCTAACCAGCAAATAGCAGGGCGAATGATCCAACTGGGTGAACTTGGTGTTGGCAGAATCGGAGAACTTGCTTATGACATTGGTTTGACTTTGTTGAAGCGTAACTCCGCAAGTAGTTATGAAGCAATTGACGATTTTGATCGTCGTTTGGGCATGGAAAGCACTACCCCTGAAGATAATTTTCACAATACTCCAGGACAGGAATTGATCCGCAACTTGGGCGAAAGGTTATGGGATTATGAGGAGGAAGATACCGAATCCACAATTCCCATACCAGAGATGATGTCTGTGGAGGAAGCATGGACAGGCAATATTGGGGAAGTGTTATGGGAATATGACGGCGAAGATGCTGCCCCAAAAGCTGCTATCCTTAATCCTTCAGAAGATGATGCGATCGCCAATTTATTTGATTTGTTCTTAGAACCGCCTGATGATGAAGAAACAGACACAGAAATCATCACGCCGGTTACTGATTTAAATCCGCTTCCTGAAGAACCTCTGCACACTGCACCCCCAGCAGCAGAAGTAACTACTCCCACACCACCAGAGGTAGATACTAGCCTGGTTCCCCCAGCAGAAGAACAACCCACCGAAATTTCCCAAGCGCCGACATGGGATAAATCTTTAGCCAAATTAGAGCCTAACGTCGCTCAAGCTTTGGATGAGTTGTTAGTCAGGTTGGATCAAAGTACTTCCTTAGTCCAAGAACTGGCTTCGGAACTAGCCATTCAACGCCAAAGTTCGCAAATCATACCGCAACCCCAAATTGATCGGGCGCAAGCATGGTTTTATCAAGGGTTGCAACAAGCGAGAACAGGTGATTTATTAGGTGCGATCGCATCTTATGATGCAGCGATCGAACTGAAACCCCATGTTGATGAATACTGGTTTAATCGGGGTTTAACACTGTTTCATTTAGAACATTTTAATGAAGCGATCGCATCTTATGACAGAGCTATAGAACTACGTCCCGATTACTACAAAGCTTGGTATAACCGGGGGGGAATTCTCGGAGAATTAGGGCAATTTGATGATGCAATTGTCTCCTTTGAGCGAGTAATTGCCATCAAGCCCGATTTCTCGGAAGCTTGGGCTAGCAGAGGTTTAGCGTTGATGAAGTTAGGGCTGTTATGGGAAGCTATAGAAAGCTATGACCAAGCCTTAGCGTTGGAACCCCAAGACCCCGAAAACTGGTATTATCGCGGCATAGCACTGGGTATCAACGAACAACATGAAGAAGCGATCGCTTCTTACGATAAAGCGTTAGAAATTGACCCCGATTACTATGAAGTTTGGATTGATCGCGGCGTAGTCCTGTTTAATTTAAAACAATGGTCAGAAGCGATCGCCTCCTGGGACAAAGCCCTCTCGATTCACAACGATTTCTACTTAGCTTGGTATAACCGAGGTGTGGCTTTAGATAATTTAGGTAGACGCGAAGAAGCGATCAACTCCTACAAGAAAGCGATTGCCATCAACCCCGAATTCCATTTAGCCTGGTATAACCAAGCAGTCGCCTTGTTTTATTTAGGAAGCTATGCTGATGCGATCGCTTCCTATGATAGTGCTTTAGAAATCAAACAAGATTACTGGGAAGCTTGGATTGGGCGGGGAACGGCTGCGGGTAATTTAGTGAATGTTGATGCACTTTCCGGTTTATTCACGAAAATTACAGATACCAGTTCCGCCTTGAAGCAAACTGGCTATGAGGGTAAAGTAGCTAGCTACGAAGCCGGCTTAAAATATGTCCGCCCCGACACTCACCCCGAAGGTTGGGGTAGATTGCATTTAGCGATCGCCAATACTCATTACGATTACGGTAAGAAAAATGCAGCTAGCCGCACTCCTTGGCAAAAAGCGGTAGCAGAGTATAATCAGGCACTCTTAACTCTGACTAGCGAAGATTTTCCGCAGTTGCATTTGGAAGTGTTGCAATCTCTCATTAAAACCCTTGTCGGTTTGGGACAAACAGCACAAGCACAAGACTTACTGCAATACAGTACCGATTTATTAAGAGAATTACTCACTGATTCCACCCGTCCCGATGATAGTAAAAAGCAGTTAGCTTTAAGATTTGCTGGCTTGCGGCAATTAATTGTTGATTTAGCCGTAGAGTATGGTGATTTAGTAGAAGCTTGGGAAATTGCCGAACAAGCGAAAAATGCTTGTTTAACTTGGCAGCTTGATGGTTGGCAAGAAGAAATTGCATCCATCAGCTATTCTGAAGTTCAACTGCTATTAAATCCTCAAACAGCAATTATTTACTGGCATATTAGCCCAGCTTCTGTACACACCTTTGTACTCAAGGATCAAGCGCCTTCACCCATCCTCATATTTACACCTATGCAAGATACAGGTGTATTTAACTTAGGCAGAACCACATCACGTTTACAAGAATTACCTCTACCAGAAGGAGTCAGACGTTTAATTACCTTTGAAGATTGGTTAGAAGATTGGAATCAACAATATCAAGAATATAGTAGCCTTGCTGAAGATAAACAAAATCAAATCAACCATTCCTGGCGGATGGATATGGAGCAAAGGCTATCCGAGCTAAAAGATATTCTCAATATTCCTAGTATTATTCAGGAATTGGAAGGAATTACACATCTAATTTTAATTCCCCACCGTGATTTACAAAGATTGCCTCTCCATGCCCTATTTTCCGGCTCTAATCAACCAGAATATTTATCAAATTTAGAATCGAATTTCACAATTAGCTACTTACCCAGCGTCCAAATAGGTTTATCCATAAAACCAGAAACCATTGGTGATAAACATAATCAAGTACTACTTAGCGTTGAACATCCTCAAAGTACAGATTATCCGCCCTTAAAATTCGCTAAACTGCAATCTGAAATTGTTAATCATATATTCCCTAATTCCTATCGTATCCAAGGGTTACAAGCTGATAAACACATCGTTAAAAATGCCCTAACTGATGATTATCATATTCTACATTTTACAGGTCATATCATTAACAATTTCAGCGAACCGCAAAAATCAGAATTAGTTTTAGCGGGTGAAGATAAGTTGACTTTAGCAGAAATTAGTCAACCATCTTTAGTAAGTTACAACCTAGTTAACCTATCAGCTTGCGAAATTACAACTAATAATAATCATCCTATTACTAGTGAGTATGTAAGTTTAATTAATGCTTTCTTACATGTTGGAGTATCCCAGGTTTTAAGTACTTTATGGACTGTAGAATCAGTAGCTAATGATTTAGTAGTTTTAGAATTTTACCGACGGCTACAACCAGATCAACCAGCCGTCAATACATTAGCTGAAGTCACAGCTTGGTTGAGAGAACTAACTGCCAGAGACCTGACCAAATGGTATGAAGATTTACTCAATAATCTCCATCCTGAAGATTTAAGAATCAGGACTCATGTAGCAACACAAATGTACAGAAGCAGTAAACTTTCCCCAGAACAAAAACTATACAATCATCCCTATTATTGGGCAGCGTTTACAATCACGTATCGGGGGATTGGTGATTAGGGACTGGGGATTGGGAGATGAGGGAGATGAGGGAGATGAGGAAGGAGAAATACCAATTACCAATTACCCATTACCCATTACCCATTACCAATGACAAATGACAAATGACAAATGACAAATGACAAATGACAAATGACAAATGACAAATGACAAATGACAAATGACAAATGACAAATGACAAATGACAAATGACCAAATGAAAAATTATGGAAACTCAAGCAGAAAACTCTACCAGACTAACTTGTGAAGTAGAACTTACATTAGAGGTGATTGGTGGACGTTGGAAAGTTTTAATTATTAGAGAACTGATGTCAGGTGTAAAACGCTTTGGTGAGTTACAAAGGGCATTACATGGTATTACGCAAAAGATGCTTACCCAACAGCTAAGGGAAATGGAAGAGGATGGTATTATCCATCGTGAAGTTTATCCCCAAATTCCCCCGAAAGTAGAATATTCACTTACAGCTTTAGGTGAAAGCTTGCAACCCATTCTCAACGCCATGCATGAATGGGCTGTAAAACATTCTGCTCAAATCCGCCGCCAGCGAATCTGAATAAGGGCTGAAAATCAAAAGTCAAAGAGTCAACAGTCAACAGTCAACAGTCAACAGTCAACAGTCAACAGTCAACAGTCAACAGTCAACAGTTACTCTTCCTCATCTTCCCCAATCCCCAATCCCCATGTATAAACCTTTCATCACCTCTGCGAAAATTTGGGTATGTTTGGGGATTCTTATTTGGATATAAGTAGTACAATTGTTCTAGTAAGCAACTTTAATTCCCAACTTTCAGCAACTTGAGTGCGTAGCTGCATAGCAGCTTAACGTTAGACATCGCCTTCTAGTAATCACCCAAGGCGGTTGATTTGTTGTGCAATATTGGGGAGTTTTTAGGAGGTCAACATCATGATCGCACAAGTACAGCCTGTAATTCCCGCTCCGGTTGACTCTAAAGTAGTTAAAAAATCTGAGTTTGAGCAATACGCCCAAGAAAAAGCCAATGCTTTAAAAAATGCTAGTGGAGAAGGATTTTCGCTGCTTTCGCTAGCTGATGTTACTAAAACAATTTTACATCATGCCTTTTGGTTAGCGGAACAAAAACAACAGCTTTCATTGAGACAGTATAAACAGTTATTGGTTGAACAAGGCTGGAAAGGTGAAGAAAAAAAATATCTGAAGATTGCAGCTGTATTTGGTGAATTTTCGCCCCAGGATTTAGCACAAATTGAACCTTTGACTGTGTATCAGCTAGCAAATAACAATAATAAGTATAAGCCAGTAATAGATGCGCTTTTAGAATTGAGGGCGATTACTCAAGAAGCCGTACGTTCTCTAGTTAAAGAAAAACGTACCCCCAGAGAACCAAAACCAGAAAAACCTAGTATTTGGCGGCGTACAAAGAATGGTGGTAGATATTGCCAAATTCCAAGCATTCATGAGGAAGATGAGCACACAGGCGTGACTCTGCAAAACATGATTGACACAGAAGGTTTGAGCGCTCAACAAATAGTAGCAGAAGCGATCGCACTCCGAAAGGCATATAAGGAAGGACTGTTAGTTGTAGTAGAGGAAAACAAAAATTAACTCTGGCATAAATTTGAGCAAAATAACCATTATTTAGGGGGTGAAGGGACTAACAAGTATAGCCCTTTCACCCCCTTGGTAAATATCAAAAAATCAGAAATAAAAACTCCACCCACAAAGGCATGGAGCATGGGGAATAAGTTTCCAATGCCCCATGCCCATTGCCCAATGCCCTAAGCGGCGGGGCGGCTATTCTTATCCATACACAAAGTAATGAAGTTTCCCGCCGCTTTCTATTAAAAACAGCCAGCAATCATTCCACCCAATAAGATAAAACCAATCCAGACATTTTGACGGAACATCTTGCCATAAATAGGGTTGGGTAAATTTGGGTTACTTAACTTGATGGATTGCCAAACCCAGCCAATTGTGGCAATTACTAAGCTAATCCAAAATGCTAGGTGAAGGTGAATCACAACTCCTAAGTCAGCTAGTAAAGCTATTGTGCCGACAAAGAAAATCGCAATGGCTAAAGGTGCGTAATTCCCAAAAAATAGAGCGCTAGAATTAACACCAATTCGCCGATCATCTTCCTTGTCGCTCATCGCATATACAGTATCAAATCCTAATGTCCACAGTACAGTTGCACCCCAAAGTAACCAAGTCGGTTGGGAAATGTTTTGTGTAACTGCACTCCAGCTAATTAAGACAGCAAAACCCCAAGCAATTGACAGCACTAATTGCGGTACGGGAAACACTCGCTTCGCGCCTGGATATAGCAAAATGACGGGAACTGCTGCTGCTGATAACCAAAAAGTTAAAGGATTAAGATAAAACGCCAAAACTGCGGCACAAGCCAGCGCCACTAAGCCGACAACAATCCCAACTTTAATGGAAAGTGTACGGGCAGCTAGGGGGCGATCGCGAGTTCTTTCTACTTCCGGATCGATATCCCGATCCCACAAATCATTGACAACACATCCAGCTGCACTGGTGGCGAGAGTACCTAAAATAATTACGCCAACTAAAGGCAAAGGTGGTTTACCTGCGGCGGCTAAAAACACAGCCCACAGTGCAGGAATCATCAGGATTAATCGTCCTTCTGGTTTATGCCACCGCAAAAGCCGAATAATTATCAGCCACATCGGTTCGGAGTTGCTTTCTGGCGTTCTTAACATAGAAGTAAACAAAAAATCAAGTAATTACTTTAGCTAGATGAATTAACACATCTTTACATCTATAGAATATCTTTATTTGCTATTTGTAAAAACACAACCTAAACTTGCATCCTTAGATATATCTAAAAGGTCAATTTAGTTGTGAGCAGCAGAGTGAATATTTTTGATCAAGGTTGAGTCAATCTTCACTTAACCTTTATGACCCCGACACACCAGTTTTTACTATCCTTACTAACAGAGAGAAAACTAGATGCTAAGTTTAGTTTCGACTAACCACGTGAGCATTCCCACTCCGACATTTAAGCAAAATCGGATTATTGCTGCCATTGACCTAGGTACCAATTCTCTGCACATGGTAGTGGTAAAAATTGACGCTACCCTACCGGCTTTTAGCATTATTGCCAGAGAAAAAGAAACTGTGAGACTAGGCGATCGCGATCTGGCTACAGGTAATCTGAAACTAGAAGTAATGGACAGGGCGATCGCAGCTTTAGGACGCTTTCAAACAGTTGCCGAAACTTCCAATGCGGAAACTATCGTGGCTGTCGCAACTAGCGCTGTGCGCGAAGCACCCAATGGTAAAGATTTTTTACACAGAGTCTTCGTTGATTTAGGTTTAAGCGTTGACTTAATTTCTGGACAAGAGGAAGCGCGGCGTATCTATTTGGGTGTGCTGTCGGGGATGGAATTTCACAACCAACCGCACATGATTATTGATATTGGCGGTGGTTCTACAGAATTAATTTTGGGGGATAGTAATGAACCACGCACGCTCACAAGTACTAAAATTGGTGCAGTCCGCCTGACTGGTGAGTTAATCACCACAGATCCCATCAGCAACGCCGAGTTTCAATATCTCCAAGCCTATGCACGGGGGATGTTAGAACGTTCTGTAGAAGAGGTAATTGCAAACCTCAAATTTGGGGAATCGCCACGTTTAGTAGGTACCTCTGGCACGATTGAAACCTTAGCACTGATCGATGCCAGGGAAAAATTAGGTTATGAACCTTCCACACTCAATGGCTACCAATTAAGCTTAAAAGACTTAAGAGATTGGGTAAATCGCCTACGGAAACTGAGTAACGTTGAAAAAACTGCGATACCAGGTATGCCAGATAAGCGGTCGGAAGTTATACTGGCAGGCGCAGTAATATTACAGGAAGCTATGACCCTTTTGGGCGTTGAATCAATAACAACTTGTGAGCGTTCTTTGCGCGAAGGTGTAATCGTGGACTGGATGCTAGCCCACGGTTTAATCGAAGATAAACTGCGTTTCCAAAGCTCAATTCGGCAGCGTAGTGTACTCAAACAAGCTAATAAATACCAAATTAATTTAGAGCATAGCGATCGCGTCGCTGGATTTGCCCTTAGTATATTTGATCAAACTCAAAACAAATTACACTTTTGGGGTGAGGAAGAACGACAATTACTATGGGCTGCTGCGATATTACATAATTGCGGTCATCATGTCAGCCATTCATCTCACCACAAACATTCTTATTATCTAATTCGCAATAGTGAATTACTCGGTTATACCGAAAGCGAAATCGAAATCATTGCCAACATAGCGCGCTATCATCGCAAATCTGCGCCCAAGAAAAAGCATGAGAATTTTCGTAACTTGCTCACGAAACAACACCGCCAAATAGTTAGCCAATTAAGTACGCTTTTAAGATTAGCAGTGGCTTTAGATAGACGACAAATAGGCGCTATTGAAAAGGTACAGTGTGAATATCATCCACACACCATAAAATTTTACCTGCGAATTTTCCCATCCCATCCAGATGATGACTGTGCCTTAGAACTATGGAGTTTGGATTACAAAAAATCGGTATTTG
The DNA here is from genome assembly GCF_025677855.1 of Tolypothrix sp. PCC 7601. Classification (NCBI taxonomy): domain Bacteria; kingdom Bacillati; phylum Cyanobacteriota; class Cyanophyceae; order Nostocales; family Tolypothrichaceae; genus Tolypothrix; species Tolypothrix sp. PCC 7601. Next base: position 2,643,797 of record NZ_CP064879.1, on the reverse strand, counting down.
AGGCAGAGTTTAACGTCCACTTAATCACAACTTTAGAACCTTATACGATGTCTATTAATTCATAGTTTACGCCGTTAATATTGCCACAGGCTAGCTATTTCTAATAACAATTGAAAGTATACAGCCCTTTTGGTGCGTGATTGCTTTAAACATCACGCACTACCAATGACATCAAAAACAACGCGTTAAGGAAAAGCCAAGCTATAAAATCTAAGGAAAATTGATCGCGTCATTACTTTGATTGCTATAGCAGATAACGTAATCAGAATTAATCCACCCTTCTTTATTTGCTAATTTTGGGTTTGATTCTGGGATAACGCGTACTTTAATCCAGGGTGTTGGAGTGGCATTTAAGGTTGATATGTCACGCATTAATAATGTGACGTTGTTACCATTATCTAAACCAGCTTCAACTTTTCCGCCTGGTGTACGTCGTAAACTTAACTGTCCTTTCACAAGTCCAGTTACTTCGCACATCGCTGGTTTGACTTCAGCGATTTTTGCGTTACATTTAAGGGCTGCTGAACTTACCCAACCTTCCAAAAATTTATCTTTCGGAGATTCAGAATCAATCACTTTTACATATAGCCAATTTTCAATACCTTTTGCAAGTACTTCCAACCTTGCATCTTCGTATAAATTGATGAATCCTGCACTCTCAAATTCTTGTTGTGGTTTTGCTAGGTAAAAAAATAAAGCTTCTTCATATCCCAGTTTCTTTGATTGACAAATAACTTTTTTTGTTTGTGCTTTGTTTGCTGTCGCTGCATTTGCAATCAGGCTAGGAGTAACATTAACTAACCCTAAGCTCAAAAACGCAAAAGCTATTTTTGATAACAATTTATACTTTTTAACAGGTGAGTTAAAAGCCGATAAATTGCGTTTAGACTTATCTGATAAAATATATAACGCCTTACTGTTATTCATAATTGCTAGATAAAGTATTCAAAAGCACTAAATATCTAACTTAGCTTTTTTACTTTTGAAACGCCTACCCAATGTCACTTAAATAATTTCTTGCAGTCAAAACCAGTATATTTACATATTTTGGCAAAATTTTAGTTGAGAATTTAAGCTTGTTAAGCCATCACACTTATACAATGCTGGAATTTAATTCTATTTCCACTATTTTTCAAGAGGATAGTAGGGATTAATAAGTGTCTAACGTCACAGCCAGATACTTTGACAAAAACTCTGAGGCTTCTGGAATTTATTAGTGCTACACTGTATTCAATATCAAACCTCTACAAATCGCTAGCGAGATAGCTGAAATGAAGTAGTAACAACCTCATGTTGCACTCCAGCAACAAATGTCAAAACATAATCACCACAAGCAGTTTGACAGGTTACTTCAAAAAATCATGTTCTAAAAATATTGTGATTTAGCCGTGAGCACATTCTCTGCGGCTTGGTTTGTTGTGTACCGAATCTACCCGGAATTGTTGTTAATCAACGGGTGGAAGTTGGGGAATTGAGGTTTGAGAAGAATGCAGAAAAAATCAATATTATTAGCTGAGAATTTAGCTTATCAACTTAGTTCAACCAGGACTTTATTTGAGAAAGTTCAGGTAAGTATTGCCCCAGGCGATCGCATCGCTTTAGTTGGTAGTAATGGTGTGGGTAAATCAACCCTTTTGAAGATACTTGCAGGAGAAATTACGCCTAGCAATGGTTCTGTATTGTGCAAACATAATATTTACTATTTGCCCCAAATCAGTACCATCAGGCAAGAAATTACTGCAGAAACAGTACTCGATTTCTTAAGTTCTAAATCTGATGAATGGTGGCAGATTGAGGAGATTTTACAGACACAATTCCACACCACCCTGGACTTATCATTATCCATGAGTAACTTGAGCGGTGGAGAACTCACAAAATTATTTCTCGCAATTGGCTTATCTCAAGCACCAAACATACTATTGCTAGACGAACCCACAAATCACATGGATCTGCTAGCGCTAGAAAATTTAAGGCAATTTCTAGTAAATTTCTCTGGTGCATATATCATTGTCTCTCACAAGCCTTTCTTCTTAGATCAGGTAACAGAAGTTACTTGGGAACTGACATCTGAAGGGGTGAAAGTATATGGAGGTAATTTTTCGGAATATCGCCAACAAAAAGAAATCGAGTTAGCAGCCGCAGTGCGATCGCATGAAGTCTCCAGAAAAGAACTCAAACGCGTCCAAACTACAGCTATGCAAGAACAGCAGCGCGCCGCGCAATCTCAGCGTCAAGGGCGTGCTAAGTTTCTCAATGGCAGTATTGATCGCGCCTCAGCCGGATTGATTAAAACCAAAGCCGAGGCTGCTTCTGGGAATGCCAAAAAGAAGCACGAGCTTGCAGTAGTAAAAGCTACGCTAAATGTGGCAGATACTAAAGTAAAAACCACAAAAGCAACCAGTATTCAATTAGCCGAAAAAGCTCAAAAACGCCGCAACTTGATTGATATTCAAGATGCCAATCTTTGGGTATCAGAGCGCTTATTGATACAAAACATCCAACTGCATATTACCTCAGGCGATCGCATAGCAATTGTCGGCGCAAATGGTTCAGGTAAATCGACTCTCGCCAAAGCCATTCTGCAAATGGAACAGCCAGCAGCAGTTTTGGCTGGGGGTGAAATTTTACTCGCACCAGCCATGAAAGCCGTATATCTCGATCAAACCTATGAACTAGTCAATCGCCAGCAGACGATTTTACAAAATATGCAAGCCGCGAACCCTAGCCTCAGCTATCAATTGCTACGTCAACAGCTAGGACACTTTTTATTTAAATATAATGACGTTCACAAAAGTACATCAGTATTGAGTGGAGGAGAATTAGCCAGATTAGCGATCGCAATGATCAGCATCTCAGAAATTGACCTGTTAATTCTCGATGAGCCGACTAATAACTTAGATATCGAAACCGTTGAGCAAATGATAGTAGGTATCAACGAGTATCAAGGCGCGCTGTGGGTAATTTCCCACGATTTAGATTTCCTCAACCGCATCAACATTACTCAAAGTTACAAGTTAAGTAACCAAGCCTTGCAATTCACCAGCTATTTACCCAGTACACCACAGCAGTATTATCAAGAACTGCTGGAATGTCATCAATTGGGTAATGGGTAATGGGTAATTGGTAATTGGTAATGGGTAATTGGTAATTGGTAACAATAATTTCCCTTTTTTCCTTTTCCCCTTTCCCCTTTTCCCCCTCATCCCCAGTCCCCAGTCCCCAATCCCCAGTCCCTAATCCCCAATCCCTAATCCAAAAGTAGAAGCCGCAAAGCGTGGGAGCAAGTTATAATTCTCTTGCGGAGAGACGTAACAAAAATTTATGAGTAACCCCCTTTTACAAGCTTTCTTTGTCGGGAGAGCAGTTGCTGAAGTAGTGAACGAACGCTTAGAAGTCGCTTTGACTGATGCTTTGAGCGAAATTGGCAAATTTGACGCTGAAGCGAGAGAACAGTTACGCCAGTTCACAGATGAGGTGCTAGAACGGGCAAATCGCGCAGCTGAGGCTGCTGGTACTGGTCAGTCTACTACAGTGCGTGGCCCCAGTGGCTCTGACCCTGTTGATTTGCAAGCGATGATTGATGAACTACGGGCAGAAATCGCTTTATTACGTACTGAATTACAAAAGTATCGTAGTAGTTCTGTGTAAAAGCTGCGAACAATCCACTAGGAAGCATATTTTAGTCATTGGTCATTAGTCATTAGTCATTAGTCATTAGTTATTAGTCACGAGACAAATGACACCTGACAACGGACAAATGACATTTGATCGCAAACATTTTAGGAATCAGAGTGTCTTTTCTTCCAAGTGATTCGGTGACAAACCAACGGTACGCAAACAATATGGAAAAAGGTTATTCGGATAAGGCATACCGTTGGAATCGTGAAAACTATTCTAGCCGACGGCGTTTTATTGATATTTGGTCGTTTGTTTTGACCTTAATGTTCAAGCTTTGGCGATACAACAAAGCTTGGAGTTATCCTGGTGGGATGACAGAGGCCAAGCAAGCTGCAAGGCGCAAAGCACAGGCAATTTGGATTCGTAACACCCTGCTAGATTTAGGGCCTACCTTTATTAAAGTAGGGCAATTATTTTCCACCCGTGCTGATATTTTCCCGGTCGAATATGTAGACGAACTAGCAAAGTTACAAGACAAAGTACCCGCCTTTAGTTATGAGCAAGTAGAGGCGATTATTGAGCGAGAACTAGGTAAGAAAATTCCGGAACTGTTCCAGAGTTTTGATCCGGTTCCGCTAGCGGCTGCTAGTTTGGGACAAGTACATAAAGCCATCTTATATACAGGCGAAGCAGTTGTTGTCAAAGTACAACGTCCAGGACTGAAAAAATTATTTGAAATAGATTTACAAATTCTTAAGGGAATTGCCCGTTATTTTCAAAACCATCCTAAATGGGGACGGGGGCGAGATTGGATTGGAATTTACGAAGAATGTTGTCGCATTCTTTGGGAAGAAATTGATTACCTCAATGAAGGGCGTAACGCTGATAGTTTTCGGCGTAACTTTCGCGGCTATGAGTGGGTGAAAGTACCGAGGGTACATTGGCGTTATACTTCGTCGCGAGTACTGACCTTGGAATATGTTCCTGGCATTAAAATTAGCCAATATGAAGCATTAGAAGCTGCGGGTTTAGACCGCAAGGTGATTGCCCGTCAAGGTGCCCAAGCATACCTAATTCAACTGCTCAATAATGGGTTTTTCCATGCCGATCCGCACCCAGGAAATATAGCTGTTGGCCCAAATGGCGACTTAATATTTTACGATTTCGGCATGATGGGGCGGATAAAATCTAACATCCGCGAAGGGCTAATGGAAACGCTGTTTGGGATTGCCCAAAAAGATGGCGATCGCGTTGTCCAATCCCTGATCGACTTAGGAGCGATCGCACCAACCGATGATATGGGGCCAGTGCGGCGTTCTGTCCAGTATATGCTGGATAATTTCATGGATAAGCCGTTTGAAAATCAATCAGTGGCGGCAATCAGTGACGACCTGTACGAAATAGCTTATAATCAACCATTTAGATTTCCAGCAACCTTCACTTTTGTGATGCGAGCTTTTTCTACTCTTGAGGGAGTCGGCAAGGGCTTAGATCCAGAATTTAATTTTATGGAAGTTGCTAAACCATATGCAATGCAGCTGATGACCGATATGAATGGTTCTGAGGGCAATAGCTTCCTCAATGAATTAAGCCGTCAAGCAGTTCAAGTTAGTACCACTGCTTTTGGGTTACCCCGGAGACTAGAAGATACACTAGAAAAGCTAGAGCGAGGTGACATGCGTATGCGAGTCCGTTCTCTAGAAACTGAACGCTTACTGAGGCGACAAAGTAATATTCAGATAGGTATTAGTTACGCTCTCCTCGTCAGTGGATTTACGCTTTCAGGTACGATTTTATTGGTGAATCATTATGTATTGTTAGCAGTATTAGCAGGCTTAATTGCAGCGGCGATCGCAGTACTACTTATCCGCTTACTTTTACGTCTCGAACGTTATGAACGTATGTATTAATGTTGCAGTAAAAATTTATGAAACTTAACTTCGCGGGTCTGAGCGATCCGGGACTGATTCGTTCTAATAACCAAGATTCCTACTATATCGACCCAGAGAAACGATTTTGTATCGTTGCTGATGGGATGGGTGGTCATGCAGGCGGAGAGGAAGCTAGTCGCATCGCTACGCAGGAAATTCAAGCTTATTTAGCAGAAAATTGGCAAACTTCTCAGTCGGCTCAAGAATTACTCGTACAAGCTTTGTGGCGCGCTAATGAGGCAATTTTGCAGGATCAGCAAAATGCTCCAGAACGCGCTGATATGGGGACAACGGCTGTAGTCGTGGTTTTCCGACAATCCGAGTCTCCTTGGTGCGCTCATGTTGGCGACTCCCGGCTTTATCGCTGGCGCGGCTCACATTTAGAACAAATTACAGAAGATCATACTTGGGTCGCCAGAGCAATTAAACTGGGCGATATTACTTTTGAAGAAGCACGGGTTCATCCCTTTCGCCATGTTTTATCAAGGTGTTTAGGGCGCGAGGACTTACATCAAATTGACGTGCAACCAGTAGACTTGATGGTAGGCGATCGCTTACTTTTATGCAGTGACGGTCTCACAGAAGAATTGGCAGATCAAAAAATTGCTGACTGTCTGCAAGACAACTCTGTCTTAGATAAGGCTGTTTACTCTCTAGTTGAGGCTGCTAAGGCTCACGGCGGACATGATAATATTACAGTCGCGCTCGTGGCAGTAGAGGAAAATTAACGAGATCAAAGTCAAACAATTTGGAATTTGAGGTGTGCGCTAGGGAAGCTTCAAAGGCTCTTGTCGCCAACAGAGATGCAAGCATCAGCTCGCTTAAAATTAGGATTGCTAGAGGCTACGCCAACGCCAAGAGTGAGTACTGAGCATTTTTGAGATTGGCTGTAATAGCCCAACAAAAAAATACAGCTTCGAGATTTTAGATTAGTTACCTCCACATTCCGGCTGAAACTAAAAATAATCTAAAATCTTCAATCGCTATGTTAAAATTCCGAATTTCCAATAGTAGGAGTTGTAGATGGGCAATAAGGGTGAATAGTTAAGGGTTAAAGGTTTTTCTTGTCCTCTTTCGCCTTTCCTATGTTCTCCTGACCATTTTTGGTAAATATACTCAGCAATTGTTCAGCCTGAGCATTTTTCCTATTTACTACTTGATAAAAATGTTTTTAAGCTTCCAACTGACCAGAAGGATGCTGAAGTTGCACAATTTGTCAAATTGACATCTTGCGCTTAATGCGGTATAGCGAATATAATTTACGCCAACTCCTTTCACTTCTCATTTAATCTTGTGTTAAGCGAGATAGTAGGAGAATTAAGGCGTTTAACCCAATAGGGTTTATCAACAGCCAAAACAGGCGAAAACTACCGAGGTAGACTTCGGTTCTATACCAGTAGACTTAGGTTGTATATCAGCCAACCAAAAACTAACCCATAAGTTAGTGGGCAAAATCAATCCATTAGGGGTGGGCAATTCGTCAAACAATTGTTATCTTTCTTAATATCAGAAGAACAAAAGTGTAACGAACTCCAGTCCCAAGGATTTTACTTTTACAGCTTCTGCAACCTAAACAAACATAACCTTTACGCGTTTCTTTTTGGAGTTAAATATGAGTAACCCAATCGAATTATCCTTAGAACAACAATTCAGCATCCGCTCTTTCGCTACTCAAGTACAGCACATGAGCCATGACCAAGCTAAAGACTTTTTAGTTAAGCTGTATGAGCAAATGGTAGTACGTGAAGCAACCTACCAAGAGTTACTTAAGCACCAATGGGGCTTAGATTCAGGCTCCACTTTGGCATAGATTCTTTTCTAATGTCGCAGTGGGCGACCTCCTTCTCTTGCTCGGTTCCAAGGAGGAAAGGAGCTGGGGATGCAGGGGCGTCAACTTCGATAGGCAATCTCTAAACTTGACAACACAAAGACAATTTATTGGAGCCTTGAGGCTAAATTCACTATGAACCTTAGCGCAGCTAATTTACTGTCAGCTACCAATAAGCATACTTATCTATACTTCTTGAGAATCCACTTCACTTTGTAAATACTACAATGTATTTTTTGTAGATATTCATACAAAATTCGATTCTCCAAGTCTTACCGTAGCCCATTATATTTTTTCTAAATACAACTTACAACTATATATAGATTTTTATTAACAAAAGTTAACATAATTATTTGCAGTACTTTTAATAATACATAAGTTATGTAAATTACAAATTATTTAGCTAGAAATGTCAAATCAGGAGCTAGTATTCATTCCTTCTAGCTTTGCCAGAATCATCGGCTTAATTTTTTCGTACTCGCGTTTAAGAAGCGTTTTACTCATTTGCGGTTCAGCCGAAGAAACCATAACTTGACTGCTGTTGACCCACTCCAGCAGCTTTTGGCATTGGGCTGGCGCTATAGTAGAAACTAGCATGTGAGAACAGCTACCTGGTAATTCCCTAGCAAAAAATAACAAGCGATAAGAACCTGTTTGCCCCATGAGATTGGCTATTTCTTGACCCAGATTAGTTTTGAGATCTAGGTAGTAAGGTAACCATTTAGCACCATGTTGACGATTGTAGAGTACTGTAATCCACAGAGCCATAGGATGGGGAACAGTAATAAATAAAAATTGATTGTAGCGTTTACAAACTAAGCGCTTTTGAATTTCCTCTTGCGGTAGCATCACCCATAGCGAAGGTACAACCCCAGCATTAGTGCGGATGGCTTGGGGGAACACAATATCGGCAATTGGTTTATTTTTAGGCCAAGAATAGATGGCAGGAATTTCACTAACTGCGCCAGATATTTGGGAATTACCTTTTGTTTGTAACTCAGACTCAGATTTAGCCGTCGTCACATCAGCCACCGCATCAGTTTGTGGTAAAGACAGACGCGTATGAAAATGGTGTTCAATATCTGATAAAATATTGAGGATTTCACTGATATTTTGCGGGCGATCGCTTGGTGCTTTAGCAAGGCAATTCTTGACTAAATCCTCCAGCACCTTCGGTAATTGTAAAGCTGGCGCTGCTTCTGCAAAAGCAATTGGCTCTTGATGACGATGCACTTTATACCATGCTCCAAATGAGGAAGTCGTTGGTACCAACGGCATTTTGCCTGTGAGCATTTCAAACATCATCACGCCCAAACTATAAATATCGGAGCGGTTGTCTAATTCTTTACCCTCCATTTGCTCTGGAGAAGAATAAGCCAAAGTACCTAAATAGTAGTTAGTAACATTACCATCTGATTGGAGTAACTTGGCAATCCCAAAATCGAGAACCTTCACCAATTCTCCAAAGCTAGCATCTTGAAGCACCAACATATTACTGGGCTTAATATCGCGATGGATAATTGGATAGATATGACCATCAACCAGAATGCCATCATGGGCGCATTGTAACCCCAAACAAATCTGACGCGCCATACTCAAAAATCTTGGTACAGACAGATTTTGTAGGCGAATAATATTGCTTAAACTTTCTCCTTGTAGATATTCCATGACATAGAACGGTGTGTTCTTGTCGTCTAAGCCATAATCCATCACTCGGACAATATGAATACTTTTTTGTCCTAGTAAGGCACAAGTTTTAGCTTCACGTTCAAAACGTTCTTGCAATCGCATTTTTTCATTTTGAATTGACAAAGCTAGGAACTTCACTGCTACAGGTACTCCTCCCAACAAAACATCCTTAGCACGATAAACTCGGCCCATTGCTCCAGTACCAATTAACTCTTGCAGCTGGTAGCGTTTGCTAAGTAGGCGACCAATGTTGGGATCTGGCATAGAAAATTTGGCTCCAATGTCCAAAAATCGTGGGTGATTACTGTTTAAGATACAGGTTGTAGGTTTTACGTTTTAAAATTTCAATTTATTCAACAAAATTGGTAGAGTTACCCTGATCTTTGTACGATTTTGCACTTTGCTGATGATTTAGTCTGCCCAATTTTGCTGGAACAAATAGCTGAAGATAAATATTGAATAAACCCTGGAAATTTACCACCTCAAAATGGAGGAAAGCAATAACCTACCTAGAGGTTATATAAATAGTGCAAATGTACTATATTAGAGCTTCCAGCTAGCTAGCGATCGCGCAAAGCTAGAAATTACTATTGAATACCCACCAAGAGCATTGTGGCTCCCTTTTCAAGGAGGGTTGGGGGAACCCATAAGTGCTTAAAATTACAGCCAATCACTTTTCAAACAACCTCTTAGCCTTAAAATGAGATAGTATAGCTTACCGTTAATATGAATTCAGCCAATAAACCCTTTGAAGTTGCTTGAGTTTTTCAACAAATAATTGTAGGCAAGTCTATAAATACTGATGGCAGAATAAGCTTTTTGAATTTAGCTCAAGGAAGACTTTCCATTCACAAACGATAGGCTAGCATAAGAATGCCCGATTCGGAAAGGAGAATCTCTCAATAAATACGGAGAAAAACAAACTTGGCAAAGGAGTTTTTCTCTTCCTGGCTGTGGACTATAACTATTATTGGGAGAATTACAGCAGATTAAAGTATAAGATTCTGCTTAGAGCTTTTGCTTCTAAGACTCGCAACAACATCTCATATTGGATTACATCTGTCATAGCAGGGTCTTTTCTCGATGAGTGTGCTATCTTGAACTTGACAAAATTTATTTATTTTTATTCTGATGATTTCTACATTGGTAATTATTGTTTGCCTTTGGGTAATCTTAAGTATTCCTCTAGCGCTATTTGTTGGTAGATTGCTATACGAAATTAATTTAAACTCGGAGAAACAAAGTAAAACTAATGAAGAAGAAAATCTTGCCAATCAACAAATTAAAGCCAAGATTAAGTGAAATTAAATAGTTATTTTGCTAATTTTATTATCAAGTTAGTCATACATAGAATGACTATCTATAAGAATCATATCTAAGATATAATTATTTTCGCCCGAGTAAAAGATAAGCGCTCATAAAACCTTTTCCTACAATTTCAATTTCACCCCGCTTTTCTAAAAAAAAGTCATTATATAAACGCTCATAAGTAATTTGTGATACTTGAATCTGCCCGGGTATTCCCTGTAATTCCATACAGCTAGAAAGCTGTACGGTTTCTCCCCAACGATGATAGTCGAATTTTTGTACCTGCATCATACTGACAATTAAGGGGCCGGTATGGATACCGATCCGGATGTTAAAGTTTTGGTGATGCTCGCTATTAAATAAGGCGATCGCAGTTTGCATATCCAAAGCCATATGTGCGATCGCTTGAGCATGATCTGTACGTTGCATTGGCAATCCAGCTATTACTATATAAGCATCATTAATCCCCTGAATCTTCTGAAGACTATAACGTTCACTCAGACTATCAAAAGCAGAAAAAATGGGATTGAGTAAGCTCACTAATTGCATTGCACTCATAGAAGTAGCAATTTCGCTTAAGCCAATGATATCTGCAAACAAAACTGTAACTTCAACAAAATCTTTTGAAATTACTCCTGTTTCTGGTCTGGGAATGGCAATGTCTACTGGTGATATATTACTTAATAAACGTTCAGTTTGTTCTTTTTGATTATAGAGTGCTTCTTGTGCTAATATCCTTTGAGTAATATTGCGGAAAATACCCCTAATTGCCACTGCCTTCCCTTCCACAAATTTACAGTTAATATTGCCTTCGAGAAATATTGTTTGACCATTCTTAGTAACAAATGCAGTTTGGACTTGTGCAAGCTTTTCTCCTGACATAACGCTATAAAATTTTTGACGGCTGCGTTGGTGGAAATCAGGATGAATAATATCAAACAAAGTCAGATTAGCAATTTCAGATTCGCTATAGCCTAGAGTTTTTTGCCAGGCTTTATTGACATACAAAAACCGACCATAGGCATTTACAGACTGAATTAAATCGGTAACATTTTCAAATAAATCTCGATATCTTTCTTCACTTTCTACTAAAGCGGCTTCAGTTTGTTTGCATTTAATAAAATGACCAATTTGGTTACCAATCGAAACCATCATTTGTAAGAAGTCTATATCTTTTTGCAGCACTTCTTTATTGAAAAAAACCATTACTCCTAAAATTTCATGGTCATCTACAATGGGAAAGCCAAACGCCGCATGCAATCCAGATTTAGCAGCTGGTTGCGATCGCAGCAAGTCATCATCATCTGCAATATCCTTAATCCAAATTGGAGAACGTCTGGCCCAAATTCGACCTGGTAAACCTACACCAGTTTTATAAGTAGTTTGCCAAGTAATCGCTTTAAATTCTCGTACAGAAACTACTCTACTTGACCAGATTTCTATACATCTCAGGACTATATCGTGATTACTATGCCGTTTGATAGATCTACTGATATATTGATTTGGTGTCCATAGTTCTCCTAAATCCCAGCCTATAGTTTGGCAAATAGCTTGCAATATTTTTGGCATTGCCTCCTTTATGCTTTGGGATTCTGAAAGTATCCTGGTAATAGCATACTGAGCGCATATCCGCTGCTCTCGACGCTGACGGGCAGTAATATCCCGACCAATATAGACAATATCTTCTAAGCTACTTATATGATTAGGAAAAACTGAACAAGAAAAGGCTATTAACAGCTTCTCTCTTTTTTTTGTTCTACAAACAACTTCGATATTTGAGGATTTATGGTGCGATAATGAATATTTTTTGATAACGTTTTGGAATAAAGCATAATCATCTATTATCAGAGAAATTGATTTTCCTATTAATTCTGCTTCAGTGAAACCAAATATTTTTTTTGTAGCTGTATTAATTTTTTTGATTTTACCCGAATTACTTGTTACTAGTAAGGCATCTGCCATTGAGCCAATAACTTGTTCCATGTAATTCTTGTATGCTATTAATGTACTTGATAGCAGACTCGCTTCATGATATTTCTGTGCTAACTTCTGTTCAAATGCTAATCTATCAGTAACTTCTTCAATCAGAATTAATAAACGATTTGCAGATTTAAAGTCGACTTGTTCGCTAATCACATATATATCTATATATATTTCATAATTATTATCCACGCAACGTCTAATTCCTGGTAATTCAAATAATTCTTGTTCTCCTTTAAGGATAGATACCAAAATATCTTCCATGCCTATAAATTCAGGGAAACTTAGCCGGATATCCTTTCCTTGAATCACCTCTTCTGGTCGCTCGGCAAACTTGTGTACTTGCTCAGAATTATCTAAAATCTGAAAATTATGATCGAGTTCCAAGCGTTCAAATTTACGTGGAAATGAAGGTTGATTAAAAATCCGCTCTAATACCTGGTATTTCATAGTGCTGTGGGAATAGGTATTCAAATTATGACTGCAGGATCAATCAGCAGAATTGAGGTAAATATAGAGAACAAACAAATTGGATCGTGATTACCATATAATCCCATTCCTCCATAAAAAACTCAGCACTGAACACTGAACATTTAGGTTTTACAATTTACAAATCAGCACCTCTAATTATTCTGTCAACTATTCTTCCCAAGATGTATCCAATATTTGTTATATATCAAAGTAATCGTGACATTATTTAGCACCTGATTTATCTTTTTTTTCAACATTTGTGATCGAGCAATCTGATTTGATTGTGAAAATTGGTATTGTCAGCATATGACTATTAATAGTATGAGAAAAATATCAAATCAGAGAATAAATACTTGTTGAAGTTGGCAAAAATCAAATTAAGAGTTGTAATATTTTGTATTTACCAGTATATGTATCAAACTTAATTGATACGTAAGAATAATGAAAGGCTGTAAGCTGTTAAGCATTTAAATTGTATATTTCGCACTCAGGTTGTCAAAATTCAAGAGTCTAAAGTCCAAACTAGCCTTTGACTCTGGACTCTTGACCCTTGACAGTCCTAACGCCAGAATATTTGATTTAGGTGCGTATCAGCTTAATACTTACTTGTAAAATAATGATTTTTCTCTCAGTATTTCTCACGAACAATTCAGGATTGCTATAGTTTAAGTAAATACATATAGCTAATGTTCAACTTACCATTCAGGTGTTTTAGCCCAGAACTCTGACTTTGACTGTAACTATGTAATTTTCAACCTAGATATATTAAACTAATTTTGAGTCGCTTTTTTCCTTCACAAATTATCTTTACCTGCCATCAGATGAATTTTACAAGCACAGCAAAGTAAGATAATTATGACTCCTTAAAAGTTCCTTATATTTTTAGACACGAGTATCAAGGATAAAGCATAAATAAGTATGAGGATGCAAATATGTTACAGAGCCATAGTAAATAAATATGTAATCTGCCGAAGTGAAATTTGAAAATCGCAAATCACGCAAATGAGCTTGGGGTATAAAAAGTCACTTGTTTGAAATTAGTTACCTTCTCAACATTTGCAGGCGATCACATCATAGTTTTTTATGATTGCTGAAGGCTGAAATTTGTCAGCTTCCCGACTTTACGTCGGGAATACGGCAATATTTTAAGATAATTCCATTTACCTTTACTTACTGCCTGCCAATTCATCTAGGAAAGAGACTTTGACGGCTAGGTTGATGATATCTTGATGAGTTCTGGTGTTTTTAATTTCAGCATTGTTGAGTGCCACAATATATGGTTGTCCATCAATCAAACCAATGATGGGCCCACCAGAGGAACCACCAGCTGTATCACAATCATGAAATAATACATCGTCCTCCTCCTTGACAATACTGCATCCGGCTTGAAATCCGGCAGTCCAGCCTTGACCAGCAGAGAGGAACTCATAACCTTTCTTCTGCGGGTTGGGAAAATCACCAGAGTAGCCGACAAAGAATAATTTTTCCTTATTTTTGATCAATGCGCTGGCTGGGAGAGATTTCCATCCTAAATAGCCGTACTTGCGGCCAAGAGGCTTATCAATTTTCATAATTGCCCAGTCATGAGTCTGATTTATCGTGCTATCACCAGTAAAGTCTGTGCCATAAATCACTTGCTCTACAGTGGCGATATCTCTTTCATTGCTGACTTCACCATTGATGACATTTGGTAGAAATAGAATTTTTTTACTGAGTTGATGAGTTTCTGGATCAATAACACAGTGGGAATTTGTCAACACTATGTCATCAGCAATTAAAGTACCCGTACAGTGGTAACTTTTGGCATCAGTGGTTGTTCCTTGTACCCGACCGATCGCAGACCAAGGATAATCTCGACTCAGCATCGGAATGCGATCGTCTACACCATCAGGAATTCCTCTTCTACCTCCAGTTGGTTTTTCTGACTGTCTCATTCTTGAAGGTTTGAATGGGTTGCCATTACCTTGTATTTTTAATTTGCCTGGTTGGAATTTTGTAAATTTAGGAGGAGAACTAGGCTGTGATTCTGTTTGCGCTTGCACAGATACCGAACCCCCTAAAGCCACTGCACTCAAAATTCCTGCAAAAAAAAGCGCGAAATATTGTTTGTAAATAGCTTTTGTAGTCATGAAATCATCTATCCTCACTTAAAAGTTAAAATTTTCTCCAAACAATATGCATTAAGCCTGAGTAGCCTCACCTGGAAGGGTGCAGCCAAATTAAATTTCCCATCTCAGACTGAAAATGCAGTAGTTATTGAGGCTGAACCTCGCGTTTATATGGGTGGGGGGTCTTGCCCCTAATTGACAGTATCCTACCAAGAGAGTAGACACTAAATGAGTTTTGTGTATAGATAACACCTAAATTTCTGAGGCTTTATGCATTGCAGGCTATTTTTGCTGGTAAATTTTCTGCCATCGCTTTTGAAATATGGAAGTTGACCAATAATTTTCAACTTGCTTGGTCATAAGTCGCAGTTAGTTTGTTGATTGAACGCTACAAGTTACTATATCTCTGGCGATTTGCAGCTTATGCAGGGGTGATAAGAAGACGCGATTCATCGCGTCTCTACAAGGGGGGAGATCGCCTCAATATCTACACCTAAATATTGGGGCTAAAGCTATGTACAGCAGCAATTAATACAAATGAACTAGGTGAAATTTGACGCAATCTTACTACCAAAGCACACAGATTGTGGCATAATAAGCCGACGCATACACTAGTCGGCTACAGTCGTGGAATATAACGAATCTATTAACGACATTGCTGCTGCTTTGCAACAGCCAGCGGATCTTGCCTTTGAACTACCCGATCCAGAAGACGAACAGATTCCAGAGTCAGATTTTCAACAGCAGCTAGATGTAGCTTGGCAGGTGTGCGATCGCTTTGATTTGCAAACCGAAATCTGGCGTGGGCGAATTTTGCGGGCGATTCGCGATCGCGAGAAAAAGGGCGGTGATGGTAGAGGGACTGGGTTCCTCAAATGGCTCAAAGAACGAGAAATTAGTAAAAGTCAAGCTTACGCCTGGATTCAGTTAGCCAATAGTGCTGATACACTCCTAGAAGAAGGCAAGCTTGACCCAGGTTCAGTAAATAATTTTAGTAAACGGGCATTTGTTGAAACCTCCAAAGCTTCGCCGGAAGTGCAACAAATGGTGAGTGAAGCCGCCCAAAAAGGCGATCGCATCACTCGGCGCGAAGTACGTCAACTCAGCGACGAATGGACAGCAATGTCCTCGGAATTGCTACCAGAACCAGTCAAGGTGAAAGCAGCCGATAACACTCTTCCCCCGCGCTACATCGCCCCCCTGGTGAAGGAATTAGAAAAACTGCCAGAACCGCATCAAAAATACTTACAAAAAGAAATTGCTGCCAACCCTGATGTTGATACCCTCAAACAGGTAACTACAGAAGCGCGTTATTTGGCAAAATACTTAAAATCTGCGGCTCAAGTGCAAGCTTTAACGCAAGCAGAAGTAGACATTGAAACAGCCTTAGAAGAAGCGCAACGTGTAGGCTGTTTAAGCATAGCGGCTGACTTAGTTAATCAAGCATCCCAAATGGAACAAACCATTGCCAAGTTATACATGACTTGGAAACGCATTAGCAACTTAGCAGATCGGTTGTATGTAGATACAGGTGCAAGTACACCAAATTTGCGATCGCTTCTCAGTAACTTAGAACCCCTTGGTGGCGAAATCATGGAATTGCAACTAAGTGGGACTGTTGAACATACTGTGCGTTTGCAAATTCAAGAAATCACTTAGCAACTGGGGAATGGGGCATTGGGGAGGCAGTGCGTTGCGCGGGTTCCCCGCGTTGTAGCAACTGCCGTCATTGGGCATTGGGTCATGGATAATTGGTAATTGGTAATAGAAATTTCTCCCTCATCCCCCTCATCACCCCTGCCCTCTGCCCCCTGCTTTTTCCCAATCCCTAGTCCCCAGTCCCCAGTCCCCTAATTCTTAATCCCCGTCGTCGCAATACCGCGAATAAACTGTCTTTGTCCGATGAGAAATATTACCATCACGGGTACAGTTGCAATTGTTACAGCCGCCATCATTAAGGGCCAATTATTGGTAAATTGCTCTTGAAATTCTGCTAAGGCTAGCTGCACTGTCCTTAATTCTGGTCTTGTGGTAAATACTAAGGGCTTGAATAAATCGTTCCATTCACCGATAAAGGTGAACAAAAACAACGTTACTAAAGCAGGGCGGGCTAAAGGCAACATTACTTGCCACAAAATTTGTAACCTGTTTGCCCCATCTATAGCCGCGGCTTCTTCCAACTCTACGGGTATTGTCTGGAAATACTGACGTAACAAGAAAATCCCAAAGCCGTTGACAGCCGTTGGCAAAATTAACGCGCCGTAGGTATTGATTAAATGTCCCCACTTCAATACCAAGAAGATGGGAATCACCAATAATTGAAAGGGTATTACCAAAGTTGCTAAGACAATCAATAACAGAGCTTGTCTGCCACGAAATTTCAAACGTGCTAGGGCATAACCTGCCAAAGCCGAAGTCACAATCTGAAATGCTGTGACTGCGATCGCTACTAAAGTAGAATTAGCAAAGGCCAACAAAAATTTACCACGCTGCCATGCATCGCGGTAATTAGCTACAGTCCAGCTATTTTTGGGTACAACTTCCGGTGTTGCTCCAGCAGGTGCAAAAGAGGTAAGGAAAACCACAAACAGGGGCAGCAAAACGATAAAAGCCCCCAGCAGTAATACTCCTAAGCTTAAAAAATCGGTAGACTTTAGATTCCAGCGTGGTTTGGACATGAGTTTTGCTCTGAAGCTTTTATGTTTCTATTTGTAGAGCATCGCCCCCAGTAACAGCTAATCTATAAACAAGTGACTTGTTAAGTTAAATTAAATCACAGTGACAGTTACCCTAAAATCATAGGGTAAATTTATTTTTGGTATCAAATGATTCACCTTTACAGAGGTAAAGATAACATGCAGCAGATAACAGAGCAACCTGAAATAGATTTTCAAAGCGAAAAATACAAAGATGCTTACAGCCGCATCAATGCGATCGTAATTGAAGGTGAACAAGAAGCCTATGAAAATTACATTCAACTGGCCCAACTGCTGCCGCAACATAAAGAAGACTTGATTCGTCTTTCCAAAATGGAAAGTCGCCATAAGAAAGGATTTGAAGCTTGTGGACGCAATTTACAGGTAGAGCCAGATCTACAATTTGCTAAGGAGTTTTTCTCGGGGCTACACGGTAATTTCCAAAAAGCAGCCGCAGAAGGAAAAGTAGTTACTTGCTTGCTAATTCAGTCTTTAATTATTGAATGTTTTGCTATAGCAGCATACAACATCTATATTCCTGTGGCAGATGATTTCGCACGTAAAATTACTGAGGGTGTAGTCAAAGATGAATACAGCCATCTCAATTTTGGCGAAGTTTGGTTAAAAGATAACTTTGAGGCATCTAAAACTGAGTTAGAAGAGGCAAATCGTCAAAACCTTCCTCTAGTTTGGAAAATGCTCAACCAAGTAGCAGATGATGCCCAAGTGTTAGCAATGGAAAAAGATGCCTTGGTTGAAGATTTCATGATTCAGTACGGTGAAGCATTAAGTAATATCGGCTTCACTACTCGTGACATCATGCGCTTATCAGCTTACGGACTTGTAGCCGCTTAAAAAGGATGGAAGGGTGAAGGATGAAGGATGAAATTCTCAACTTCATACTTCACACTTCATACTTTTAATGCTGCTTACGCTTTGTGTAGTATTTTTAAGAGTAAGTTATTCCCTCTTAACCCACCCATAACAATTTTGGATTTTAGATAGGAGATTTCACAGAAAAAGTCTTGGTAACAACGCTGTTCCAGAAATCTCGCATCATTCTATGTATCCAAAATTTGGTTATGATTCCACGTTTTCGACGCAGCACGCGCTTAAATATCAATACATGTTTGGTCTAATTGGACATCTGACTAGTTTGGAACACGCTCAAGCGGTAGCCAAAGAATTGGGATACCCAGAATATGCCGATCAAGGGCTAGATTTTTGGTGCAGTGCCCCACCGCAAATTGTTGATAAGATTACTGTCACTAGCGTCACGGGACAGAAAATAGAAGGGCAGTATGTAGAATCTTGCTTCTTGCCTGAGATGCTAGCAAATCGCCGGATTAAAGCCGCAACCCGCAAAGTACTTAATGCTATGGCCCATGCTCAAAAGCATGGCATTAATATCACAGCTTTAGGTGGGTTTTCTTCCATCATTTTTGAAAACTTTAACTTGGAGCAGTTTAGCCAAGTCCGGAATATTAAACTAGAGTTTGAACGCTTTACTACAGGCAATACGCATACTGCCTATATCATTTGTCGGCAGGTGGAACAGGCTTCAAAACAATTAGGAATTGAATTAAACAAAGCGACTGTAGCTGTCTGTGGCGCAACTGGTGATATTGGTAGCGCTGTTACTCGTTGGCTAGATGCGAAAACAGATGTCAAAGAACTACTGTTAATAGCCCGTAACCAAGAACGTCTCCATAATTTGCAAGGTGAACTGGGACGGGGAAAAATCTTGTCTTTAGAGGAAGCACTACCCCAAGCTGATATTGTGGTTTGGGTTGCTAGTATGCCTAAAGGCGTAGAAATAGACCCGACTGTATTGAAACAACCCTGTTTGTTGATTGATGGTGGTTATCCTAAAAATTTAGGGACAAAGATTCAGCATCCTGGCGTATATGTGCTAAATGGTGGGATTGTAGAGCATTCTCTCGACATTGACTGGAAAATTATGAAAATAGTCAATATGGAGGTGCCAGCACGTCAATTGTTTGCTTGTTTTGCGGAATCGATGCTGCTGGAATTTGAGAAGTTATACACGAACTTTTCTTGGGGGCGGAATCAGATTACCGTAGACAAAATGGAGCAGATTGGTCAGGTTTCAGTTAAGCATGGATTTAGACCACTGCTAGTTTAGTGATTGGGAACTGGGGGTTGGGGACTGGAAAGAGCATAACGAGGAGACAAGGGAAATTAGCCAGACCCCATCTCTCGTCTTGATGCCCCAATCTTCAGAACCTTGATATCAAAAATCCCCAATTTTCAATTCCCGATTTCTTATATCCATTATCCAGTTCCTAATCCCCAATTTTCAACCCCCCATATTCAATACCCTATACCCGATCCCTAATCCTAATCCCTAACTATGGCAACTACCGAGCGTAAACCGCTACTGTTAGATTTTGAAAAGCCGCTAGCAGAACTCGCAACCCGAATCGATCAAATTCGCCAACTCGCAGAAGAAAATGGTGTGGATGTTTCTGGTCAAATCCGCCAGCTAGAAGCACGCGCTATGCAACTGCGTGAGGAAATTTTTACTAGTCTATCGCCATCCCAGCGATTGCAAGTTGCTCGTCATCCCCGCCGCCCTAGTACTCTCGATTACATTCAAGCAATTAGTGATGAATGGATGGAGTTACATGGCGATCGCTGTGGCGGTGACGATCCGGCTTTGGTGGGTGGTGTTGGTCGTTTGGGCGGACAGCCTGTAGTGATGTTGGGCCATCAAAAAGGCCGGGATACCAAAGACAATATTGCTCGTAATTTTGGTATGCCCTACCCTGGCGGCTACCGCAAAGCACTGCGGTTGATGGAACACGCCAACAAATTTTCAATGCCGATTTTAACCTTCATCGATACACCGGGAGCTTGGTCTGGGGTAGAAGCCGAACATCAAGGGCAAGGAGAGGCGATCGCTTACAATTTACGCGAAATGTTCTGCTTGGACGTGCCTATTATCTGCACGGTAATTGGTGAGGGCGGTTCTGGCGGCGCACTTGGTATTGGTGTAGGCGATCGCTTAATGATGTTTGAACACTCTGTTTACACAGTTGCGACTCCGGAAGCCTGTGCTGCTATTTTGTGGAAAGATGCTACTAAAGCCCCACAAGCTGCTACTGCTCTCAAAATTATTTCCCATGACCTGAAAAACTTGGGTATTATTGACCAAATCTTGCCAGAACCAGTTGGTGGTGCTCACTCTGACCCCATAGAAGCCGCTACAACTCTCAAACAAGCTCTCTTGGAAAATCTCGACGAACTCAATCGTTTAACAGCTTCTGAACGCCGTCAATTGCGCTACGAAAAATTCCGCAAGATTGGCGTTTTCACTGAACTTGCCCAGTAACAACCTGAAGATGCTTGCCTAGCATAGCAGCAATGCTATAATTGCCTATGACGCTTAAAGATTTTTAACAATCTTCTCAGTCATAGGCGTTTGCTTTTGGGCAAATCAAATCTATTGGATGATTGGTTTGTCTAAAATTTAGTTATTTGGTAATAACATTGAGTGTGGAAATGGCAATTTCTAGATGAACATTTGCGGTCATCTAGGGACAAATATTTAACCAAAAAAACACCCATGTTGGCAACGAATATAACAGTTGTCACAAGCAATCATCGGCTTTTTTAGATTTTTTTAATCTATAAATTAGATTGCTTTAATCTATCCAAACCGAGAGATTTAAATAATGGGGTATGTAGAAGCTTGCAGAACCGCCAACAAATCTGGAGATAGCATGAGCGTTGAGCCGAAACGACGCGCCCTAATTACTGGGGCAAGTAGTGGAATTGGGAAAGCAACTGCTTTGGCATTTGCGAAGGCGGGAATAGATGTCGCCTTAGTCAGCCGTTCCCTAGAGAAATTGGAGGCGGTAGCATTAGCAGCAAAGCATACAGGCGTTGCCGCGAACAGTTATGCTGTCGATTTAGCTTGTGTTGGGCAAGTAAAAGAACAAATACAAGCGATCGCCCATGACTTTGGTGATATAGACATTTTGGTAAACAGTGCAGGGATAGCGTATACAGGAATGTTGAGCGAAACTTCCTTAGAAGACTGGCAGCAAGTGATTAATTTAAATCTCACCAGCATCTTCCAGTGTATTTTAGGGATTTTGCCAGGAATGCGCGATCGCCAAAGCGGCACAATTATCAACATTGTCTCGATTGCTGGCAAGCAAGCCTTTGCTAATTGGGGTGCATACAGCGTTAGTAAATTTGGTCTAATTGCCCTTTCTCAAGCTTTAGCACAAGAAGAACGCGCCCACGGAATTCGTGTCACAGCAATTTATCCTGGTGCTGTGAATACCGAACTTTGGGATACAGAAACAGTCAACGCCAACTTTGATCGCTCAAAAATGTTAACACCCGAAATTGTTGCCCAGTCGATTCTGCACACAGCTTTATTGCCACCACAAGCGGTCATTGATGAATTAACTCTCATGCCTAGTGCTGGCGTTCTCTAAATTAGTCCTTCGTTGATTTATCATTAGTCATTTGTTTTTGCTCATCACAAATGATTAATGACAAATGGCAAATGACAGACAATCAACCCTTACCAAACTTAAATCATGACTATCGCGAGTCCTAACGGTTCCAATCGCTCACAATCACCTTTAATTCCTGATTTAGCAGAAGCCATCACTCTCAGACCCGATCGCAATACCCACGACGGACATGAGCCTAATTTGCATTCTCCTCAAGAAGAAGAGATGGAGCAAATGACAGCAGCCGTGCGCCAAATACTATTAGGTGTGGGAGAAGACCCTGAACGTGAAGGTCTGCTGAAAACACCCAAACGGGTAGCAGAAGCAATGCGGTTTCTGACCAGTGGCTACAACCAATCGCTAGAAGAACTGGTTAATGGAGCCATCTTTAATGAAGGCCATAACGAAATGGTCTTAGTTCGGGATATTAATTTCTTTAGCTTGTGCGAACATCATATGTTACCTTTCATGGGAAAAGCGCACATTGCTTATATTCCTAACCAAAAAGTTGTGGGACTCAGCAAACTAGCGCGGATTGTTGAGATGTACTCCCGTCGTCTGCAAGTCCAAGAAAGACTTACTCGCCAAATTGCAGAAGCAGTTCAGACCATCCTCAACCCCCAAGGAGTTGCGGTAGTCATGGAAGCAACTCATATGTGCATGGTAATGCGCGGCGTGCAAAAACCAGGTTCTTGGACAGTCACCAGTGCGATGCTAGGTGTGTTCCAAGATGAACAAAAAACTCGCGAAGAATTCTTGAATTTGATTCGTCACCAAGCATCATTCTTTTAACGAATAAACTGTAAGGGATGAAGAATGAATAATTTCAATCTTCAGGCTTCATCCTTGAAAAATATGGCGCTTAGGGACTTCCAATTAAAAAATATTCCATCCCTGCGGGACGCTACGCGAACGCTATGTCGGCAGAGGAAGCAGAGGAGAAAGAATTTTTTCCTCTGAAAGTGGGATAATTTATTTTCTGGAAATCCCTTAGGCTAGATCCAGGATATTTTCAGGCGCGGATTGTGCGATCGCTCCCATAACTATTCAGCGTTAAAAATAATTTGGCGACTAAATCTAAATCTTTATCTCCCGGTTTTCTTTCCACACCGCTAGATAAATCTATACCATTGGGTTTTACTAGACTCAGGGCATCTAAAATATTATCTGGAGTTAATCCCCCAGCTAAAAACCACGGACAACCAGGGCTAAATTGTTGGAGCATAGTCCAGTCTAAGGTTTGACCTGTACCTCCAAGATGCTGCGGATGATAAGCATCTAGCAATAGCGTATCTATATAATTGGTATACTCAGTCACTTGCTGAAGATGCTCGTGGCTGCGAATTCTTAAGGCTTTGATAATTTCCACACCTGGCAAAGCTTGGCGTAACTGCTGGCAAAACTCTGGTGATTCGTTACCATGCAACTGCACGCTAGTTAAACCAGACTCGACAACTGTTTGAGTAATTTCTGGGATACTAGAGTTGGCAAACACTCCAATTTTGTCTATGTGGTGGGGTAGTGGCGCTACTGCTGCCTTGATTTGCTGTACATTAACATAGCGGGGTGAAGTTGGCACACAAATAAATCCTAGTGCCGTAGCACCAAGAGAAGCGATCGCGACAGACTGCTGAGGTTGAGTAATGCCACAAATTTTGATTCGCATAGATGTTTATCTATATTAGAAAAATACCTGTAAAAAGGTAGATATTTTTCCATTATTTTCTGGTTTTTTCCTAATCAATTTTATAATCTTGATGGTTTAAATTTATTTTCCTATTTTTAGGAGGCACAAAATTGATGTCATCCCTCTTATTAGCAGCAACATCCGTTCCTGAAACACCTGCATGGAATCCAACCGTGGCCATTATCATCAGTCTCAGCAGTGTCGTAGCACTTTTACTGTCTACCAGAATTGAATATCCTAATGTAGGGCCTAAATTACCCGGTCTTCCCGTTAGCGGTACAACCTTCCTTGCAGCAATGGCTTTTGGTCACATTATCGGTGTGGGTATTGTGTTGGGATTGACTAACATCGGTCGCCTGTAGTTTTGATTCATCAATGTTCTTAACTACATATCTCTTGTAAGTTCTGAGGCTGAAAATCTATTCAGCTTTATATTCACTTGAGTTAAACATCAATTTGTGTCTTTGTGCCTTTGTGTAAAAATCTTGCATCGCAAAGGTACGAAGACACAAGTCAGTAATTTGTCTTTCATCATTTTGTCCGCAGTTAATCCTGCTTACTTATTTAATTTTCTGAAAAAATTACAAATCAAATAAACTATTTGATATGAGAACCAGCGAATTGGCTTAATAATAAAAGTAAAGATAAAAACGTGAATTTTTTCTTTCCCTGGTTCGTAGCAGTAATATAAAATCATTAACAAGGGTAAAAAGAGCGCATATATTACAAAAGTCGGAATTAAGGAAATATTTTTGGCGATATTCCGCACTTGTATTTCACCGAGAGAAAGATTTGCCTTGTCTATCTCATCAATGCTTGCCATGTAAAAAACTGGTAAAAGCATACTGTTTATCCCAGGTAATCTAGTATTACTAACTCCAGTGTTAGACTCACCCTAACATAATCTAGGTTGTACAATAGTTCAGCTATGTACAAAGATAAATAATTTATATATAGCAATGCTTGCAGAAATTGTGAAATGACTCTTTAAGGTAGGGAATGGGAAATAAAAACAGACAACCTTTACTCTGGCTTTCAAAAATTAAATAATAACGGTATGTGCGCTTTTAATTTATTAGTGAGAGTAACAAACAACTAAAAAGCTATTAGATAAATACCGCATCCTAATTTAGGGTTTCCCTATTTGACACTAATTTATTTCACTTAATAAAATACTGCTTCAGTAATTTCAACATATTGTTTTAGAGACTTCCAGAAAATCAATTATGCAATGAATGAGAGGAAATATTATCATAAAATTATACCTCATCCACTCAAGGGAGCAATTGTATATTTTTTTCTAGTAGAAGTCCTTATCTTAGTTGTTTGTAAAACTGGCCACTACAAGGTTTATAGATAACTAATTTTGAAAACAGAAAAATACTCGCAGAAATAGACTTTTAAACTCTAATTTCGATTTAGAATAAATGCTTCTTTATGAACTTTATACAAGCGTTTAAAGAGCTTTCTTGCTTCATTTACACTAACTATTGCCATACAGGTATACTCAACGATTAAAGTTGCATTGCACCATATATATGATTAAGAAGCTTATAGATTGGAAATGAGAATTTTATTTTCTTTGCGTGATTAAATAAGATTAATTGTCTATTCTAGAAATTAGAGCATTGCCACAGTTATGGGGCACAAGGTTCGCCATAGGCACGCTTCATAGTATAAAAGAACACTTGAATTATTTATATCATCTACTACGGCAAAGATCTACTTTTAGGAAGATGTCATGCAAACAAATTGGAGAATTGGGTCTTTATTTGGGATTCCACTATTTTTAGATCCTCTGTGGTTCGTAATTTTAGGGTTAGCAACTCTCAACTTTGGGGTAGCTTACCAAGAATGGGGGAATACAGTAGCGTGGAGTGCGGGGATAGTCATGGCGCTGCTGTTATTTGGTTCGGTATTGTTACACGAATTAGGTCACAGCTTAGTAGCGCGATCGCAAGGGATTAAAGTAAATTCCATCACCTTATTTTTGTTTGGTGGGATTGCGGCGATTGAGGAAGAATCGAAAACCCCAGCTAAAGCATTTCAAGTTGCGATCGCAGGGCCTTTGGTAAGTATTGCTCTATTTTTTATCCTGCGTCTACTGGGTTCTGTGCTACCTGATACTACTCCTCTGGGTGAAATGGTCAATGATTTAGCCAGAATTAACTTAGTTGTGGCTTTATTTAACTTAATTCCCGGCTTACCCTTAGATGGAGGCCAAGTATTAAAAGCAGCACTATGGCAGTTTACAGGTAACCGCTTTCAAGCTGTACATTTAGCAGCTAGGGCGGGGCAGATTTTGGGTTATAGTGCGATCGCTCTGGGATTTGCTATAGACTTTTTTACCAGAGAACTGGCTTTAGGTTTGTGGATTGTATTGTTAGGTTGGTTTGGGATTCGCAACGCCAACAGCTATGACAGCGTCACCACATTACAAGAAACCTTGCTGAAACTCACAGCTGCTGATACGATGACGCGTGACTTCCGCGTAGTTGATGCTGATCAGACTTTACGTGCCTTTGCTGATGCATATTTATTAGATACTAATGCTCCAGAGGTTTATTTTGCTGCGGCTGATGGACGTTACCGGGGAATGGTTTCCATTGACGATTTACGCTTAGTAGAAAGAAGCCAATGGGAAACACAAACCCTACAAAGCATTGTGCTTCCATTAACAGAAATCCCGACTGTTGCAGAATCAACTCCTTTAGCGGAATTGATTAACAAAATGGAAACTGAAAAGTTACCTCGGATGACAGTCCTGTCTCCGGCTGGTGCTGTAGCTGGTGTAATTGATCGCGGAGATATTGTGCGAACTGTAGGACAAAAGTTAAACTTGCGAATTGGAGATGCTGAAATTCAACGCATTAAAGAAGATGGTAATTACCCATCAGGGATGCAATTGGGAGTAATTGCCAAATCAACTATCAGTTAATTGCTTACGCTGTAAAGACGCAGAGAATAACATCAAAATTCATTTTGCGTCTTTTCAGTGTTTTTAAATAGCTTAATTAAACAACTGTCTAATAAAAAATATATTTTTCTCGTATAGTTATATTCGCTATTAGGTATTTAGAGACCTCCACAAAAAGAAATGCCCAATTGTCATTGCGAATGTAGCGTTCGCGTAGCGTCCCGTTCGCGTAGCGTCTCCGTCAGGAGAAGGGAAGCGAAATGAAGCAACCGCAAAATATTGGGATTGCTTCACTACACTCCGTTTCGCTCGCAATGACAGCTTTTGGATCAATCATTCTGTGGAGTTCTCTTACAGTGTATTTTAGGTAAATCATATACACAGGTAGGGGCAAGGCACTACCCAGTGGTGTCAACTTAACGTGAAACCTGCTTGGTTGCAAGGTTTTTGCCCTCACCCCCAGCCCCTCTCCCACAGGGAGAAGGGAGCCAGAGATTTAGTTCCCCAACTCCAGGGGGAGAAGGGGTTAGGGGATGAGGGCGCGATTGTACAACGCCCGCCCTATAGAGCATTTAGCTTAAGTTGACACCAATGGGCAGTGCCCACCTGTGTCAACTTAACGTGAAACCTGCTTGGTTGCAAGGTTTTTGCCCTCACCCCCAGCCCCTCTCCCACAGGGAGAAGGGAGCCAGAGATTTAGTTCCCCAACTCCAGGGGGAGAAGGGGTTAGGGGATGAGGGCGCGATTGTACAACGCCCGCCCTATAGAGCATTTAGCTTAAGTTGACACCAATGGGCACTACCTTGCCCTCTAGGATATATTGATATATTGCAAACATGATTTGATTTAGTATAATTCTTTCTGCGCTTTTAAAAGTTGCTGGTTGATTAACTTTTTTGGTTGAATAGTTTGTCCTAAGGGTACATACGCGATCGCGAGATGGATGCTAATTTATGGTTGCACAAACTCCTCAATTCCAATCGCGACACAAACTATGACACTCAATTTATATTTACTGCGACATGGAGAAACTACTTTTAGTCAGAGTGGTAATTTCTGCGGTGAAACTGATGCGGAGTTGACTGCAGAAGGAATACAGATGGCGGAGAGTTTCGCCGATGTTTACCAAAAATTAAAGTGGGAAGCTGTTTATGCTAGCCCGATGAAGCGCACAATTGCAACTGCCAAGCCTTTTTGTAATGCTATTGGTATGGATATGCAGTTGCGTGACGGACTCAGAGAAGGTAGTTACGGTAAATGGGAAACTAATAGTAAATCTTTTGCTCAAGAGAAGTATGCTGAAAACTATGTCAAATGGTTGACAGAACCCGCTTGGAATGCACCCATAGGTGGAGAAACGGCGGTAGATATTGCTAACCGTGCTATGCCTGTAATTGCCGAGATTCAAGACAAACATCCCGAAGGTAATGTTTTAGTAGTTTCCCATAAAGCCACAATTCGGATTCTACTTTGCAGTTTACTCGGAATTGATTTAGGACGCTATCGCTACCGGGTGAATATTTTGGTTGCGTCGGTAAGTATGGTGAAATTTGATGTTAATGGGCCTTTGTTAGAAATATTAGGCGATCGCCATCATATACCCGATCATCTCCGCTCGCGCGCGGGAACATAAGGGAATTACTCAAAAATATACAATCCTAGATGTAGGGCAATACTTGTCGGTTAAGGGCAAAAGGCGAAGGGGAAAAGGGACAAGAAAAAACCTTTAACCCTTACCCTTTCACCTTTTCCCCAAACCAAATTAAGAGTTGAAAATCCTTAACCGAGCAGTATTGAGATGTAGGGTGTGTTACGGCGATATTGTCTATCGCCGTACGCTTGCCAGATTTTCAACTTTAATTTATTTGGGAGGTGGCGTACTACGTTTTTTCTTGTCCCTTTCCCTTTCGCCTTTTGCCCTTTAACCGACAAGTGGCCTTAGGATTGTATATTTTTGTGCAATTTCTGAGAAAACGAAGACAGTGCTTTAGTGATCGCTCGAGATTTAATAAACATTATCAATTTCACTCATTTTTACGGGACGGAGAATTGCGTAGAATCCGAATTGTGGTTTTATGGGAACTACCAAAACATTAGCCTTCGGGATGTTTAACTGGAATCTCGGTAATTGCGAGTCACGTATCGTTGTTTTCCTTTATGGGTATGAGCATATTTGCTTGAGCGTTCTCTTTCTTGAATTCGTCACGCACTGCATATCCATATTAATAGCATTACAAGCCAGGTTATCGGGCTATTTTCTCAATTTATTTTGTAACACCTGTTATCTGTAATTCACTGCAGAAGGGAATACAGATGGCGGAGAGTTTCGCCGATGTTTACCAAAAATTAAAGTGGGAAGCTGTTTATGCTAGCCCGATGAAGCGCACAATTGCAACTGCCAAGCCTTTTTGTAATGCTATTGGTATGGATATGCAGTTGCGTGACGGACTCAGAGAAGGTAGTTACGGTAAATGGGAAACTAATAGTAAATCTTTTGCTCAAGAGAAGTATGCTGAAAACTATGTCAAATGGTTGACAGAACCCGCTTGGAATGCACCCATAGGTGGAGAAACGGCGGTAGATATTGCTAACCGTGCTATGCCTGTAATTGCCGAGATTCAAGACAAACATCCCGAAGGTAATGTTTTAGTAGTTTCCCATAAAGCCACAATTCGGATTCTACTTTGCAGTTTACTCGGAATTGATTTAGGACGCTATCGCTACCGGGTGAATATTTTGGTTGCGTCGGTAAGTATGGTGAAATTTGATGTTAATGGGCCTTTGTTAGAAATATTAGGCGATCGCCATCATATACCCGATCATCTCCGCTCGCGCGCGGGAACATAAGGGAATTACTCAAAAAATATACAATCCTAGATGTAGGGCAATACTTGTCGGTTAAGGGCAAAAGGCGAAGGGGAAAAGGGACAAGAAAAAACCTTTAACCCTTACCCTTTCACCTTTTCCCCAAACCAAATTAAGAGTTGAAAATCCTTAACCGAGCAGTATTGAGATGTAGGGTGTGTTACGGCGATGGAAAGATTTGGGACTTAGAGACAATGAGATATCGCCGTAACGCACCATTGATGCTGTTCAATTACGAATTACGAATTACGAATTACGAATTCTTATTTATTAATAATCCTTTCCACTAAGATAGAAACATCTGGAAATGCTAGCGGTTGAATTATGCCAGCAGTTATTGTCAATTTTGTAGCATATTCTCCATCCAGAGGTTCTCTGAATACTACCAAATGTAGCTTTTTGAGATTGACAACCCAATACTCGATAATGCCAACTTCTGCGTAAACTTTGCTTTTAGTTTCTAAATCTTTTTCTAAACTGGAGTTAGAGTATTCAATCACCCAAAATATATTTTCTGGGTAGGGATGATGCTCTCGATATTCCCGTCCTAAACGTTGCACAATGGCAATATCCGGTTCTGGTTCCGAGTGGTTAGGTAGAGTAATGGGTTTGGCTTCACGAATTGTAGCGCGCTCTCCCAATAAATTTGCTAAATACTCAGCAGCTTCATCACTACAATAAGCGTGAGGTTCCCCTTCCGGCGACATTTCTACTATTTCTCCCTTGAGTAATTCCACCTTGCGATCGCTTAAAATGCCAGCGTCAATCATGCGATGATATTCGTCAATTGTCCACTTGGCAGTAATAACGCTCATGGCGATTGCTCTCTCCCAATTATTCTATTTATTTTGTCATATTCTTATACCAATTTAAATAATGGTTGCGGCCAATAAATTTCATGTAGGGGCACGGCACCAATAAGATAATTGAATATACCAAAATATTGTAGATGCCGTGCCCTTGCCATCTGCGACATTCTTTTTTAAAAAAATATCTGATGGTAAAGTATATGAATTTGTTGAAGGTGCGTTGCGCTACGCGACAACACACCCTACATTTCAATTATTATTCAATTACGAATGACAAATGATAAATGACAAATGACGAATTACTGTTGAAGGTGCGTTGCGCTACGCGACAACACACCCTACATTTCAATTATCATTCCATTCCCCATTCCCCCTTATTGCCAATTACCCACTAATACAAAAGGTGCCCAAAAATAGGGATGTTTAAACCGAGGATTTAATTCTCCTGAAAGTAGATATAATTGAGCATTACGCAACGCTTCGGCTTTTTTTTGATGGCGCGCTATCTCTTTATAAAATTGAATCATTAAAGCGGCTGTCGCTTCATCATTTACACTCCAAAGGGTTGCTAATGTACTGCGCGCTCCCGATTGCACTGCTATTCCAGCTATTCCTAAGGCGGCGCGGTTATCGCCAGCCGCAGTTTCACAAGCGCTGAGAATCAGTAAATCAATTACTCCTTGGTTGCTGTTTTCATGAGACTTCAACACAGAACTGAAATCTCTGACGTTGAGTCTGGTATTCCAAGTCAAAATGAAGGTATCTTCTACTTTGGAACTAAATTTACCATGAGTTGCTAGATGTAAAATGCCGCCAGAAAACGATTTAATTGCTTGTTCAATTGTTTGCGGGGTAAAATTTTGATCGATAAAGTTTCCTGAGGTGGAAAATATAGTTTTAATTTGCTCTAATTCATATTTCACACCTGGTAAGGCGGGAAATTCGTCACGCGCTTCACTCAGTCCCCCTACTAATGCTTGTAATTGTTTTTTGGCTAAAGGTTGGGGGGGTAATAGTTCTAAACCTGGTGTAATGGCAATGTTATATTGTTTCTGAATTAAATATTGCTTTTTCTGTCTATCGTAAAGTGCAGAGATGGGAATACTTTGTAAGGTTCCATCTAAGACAAATACGAGATTTTTCACACCACTATTTTGTAAATCTGTTTCGATAGGTCTAATCAACCAATCATATACCTGTTGGGATGTGCGGATAAATTCATGGAAGCTGACAGCAAAGATTTTTTTATGTAGTTCTTTAACTGTGGTTTCAAATGTATTTTTGGGGATGACAACGGTATGCAATTTCAGCGACTTGTTTTTTTGCTGATTTGGTAGGGAGACAATAATGGCGACGCGATCGCTTAAAATGACTGGGTAGATGACGGCTGTTTGGCGTTGCTGATCGATGTCATCTATCTGTACGGGTTTGCTGTCTAAACAAGCTTGGCGGAAAAAGTTATCTAGTTCTGCTAACTGTAAGGATTCGATGACTTTTCTGGCTTGATCGAGGTTATCGGCGCTGGGTTCTCCGGTTTTGGGCAAGAGCAAACTTACATACTCGCGGTACACTGGTTCTACTTCATCTCGGAAGGAAAATTGCGCGTCACGGTTGACGCTAACTAAATCACGCCGGATAGATTTTAAGTTCTTCACGGCTTGATCGTAAGCTGCGATCGCACCTGGTTGATTATTTTGAGGGTTACCAGTAGCGCTAAGAATTCTTCCTAATTGCCATTGCCAACGATAAGCAATATCTCTGGCTTGTATACCTAAAGCCAATTTTAGCGCTTGTTGGGTGAGGAGTTGCCCTTGGTGCCATTGCTGAGTATATTCGTATAAACTACCCAAAGTACCTAAAGCATAGGATTGCGATCGCACATCTGCTAAATTCTGCGCTTGCTGATATCCTGTAGCGACAATTTTGGCGGCGGTACAGAGGGAAGCTGCAGAGGTACAGTTATCTTGGCTAGTAATGTCACTCTTGGCTAATAATCCGCTTTTGGCTAGTTTTAGCAGGGTTTGAGCAAAGTTAATCCGCGCAAACACACTACTGCGGCTGGGGGGTAAAGTCTCCAGCTTTGCAGGTAAAGTATTTACCAAAGTGAGAATTTGCTGTTGAATTTCTGGTGTGGTTGGAGATTGGGTTAAGAGATTTAATTGATTTAATTGTGCTTGTAACTGGGTTGTTGGCTGCGGGGAAAGACTAGCAGCGCGTTGATAAAACTGTATGGCTTCTTGAGTGTTTTGCTGTGCTTGGGCTGTATTCCCCAAACTCAGGAGGATTTCTGCAAGCTTTTCTGATTCGGGGGTTGGCTGCGCTGGTGTAGGAGTTTGCGGAGTACAGAGATTTTCCGAGTGCGATCGCTTGGCTTGAATTTCACAACTTTGTGCTAATATCTGGCGAGATTGAGTCACATCTCCCACTACCCGCAGGGTATTACCCAGACTCAGCAAGCCTGTGACTTTTAACAGAGAATCTGGTTGTTTATTTAAACTCAGCTGAATTTCTTCTAAAGTAGTTGTAGCGCGACGGTAAAGCCCTAATGTTTGCAAAGCTTGGGCTTGATTAATCTTACTGCCAATTTTCCCTGGCTCATCGCCAATTTTATTGTAAGTAGCTGTGGCTATTTGCCAACTACTCAAGGCTTTTTCAGTTTCTCCCTTGGCTAATTGTAGTTGACCTTGAGTGTTGAGTGCTTGAGCCAGGATAGATAAATAATTTTGACTATCGCTTTTATTTTGTAATAATTGCAAACTCTCGGTGCTAGATTTCTCTGCAGCAGTTAAATTTCCCAACTGTTGATAAGTTAAAGACAGATAATTCAATACCAGCGCTTGATTAAGTTTCTCGCCCTTAGTTTGAAACGCCGCGTAAGCCTGTTGAAAAATCTGTAATGCTGGGGAATATTGCTCTTGTTGATATAAACTTAAACCTTGCTCTAATAATGATTGAGCAGTTGGCGGTTGATTGCTCAATACTGGGGAATTAATAATTGCGGCTATTGGTGTAACTTGCTGCAATAGATGAGGAGATTTATTCAGAGATAAAGCCGTTAACAATAAAAATATAGACATAATCAGGCTCTAAAATGGTTGCGTATAGATAATAGAAAAATAAAGTCCGTTTTCTTGCCAAGTATTTTTATTCGCAATATTAATTCCCAGAGGAATACCCCAATCTAAACGCGCAGTTAAATTACTTTGTTGCCATAATAACCCAATGCCAGTTGATGCTATAGTATCGGGATTTAGAGTAGTTCTCCCTGGTTGGTAAATATTCCAAGCTGTACCAAAATCTAAAAATGGCGTAACCTGTAATAATCCATTTACCTGTGGAACTCTCAGCACCGGATAGCGTAATTCCGCAGTGGCGACAAAGCCATTATCAGCTAATATTTGGTCTTGACGATAACCGCGCACAGTCGCAACCCCTCCCAAACCAATTTGTTCAGAAGCTAATAATGGCCTATCAGCTAATTGCAAATCTCCACGGATTAAAAATAGCGTTTCCGGTGCTAACAACCGCACCCATTGCGCCTGTCCTCTCCAGGTAAAAAATCGCCCATCTGGTGGATCTTCATTAATTGTCGTACCTAAAGCATCAATACCAAAACTAAATTGAGAACGCGCCGCAAATACTTGTTCACTACTACGCTGAGTCCAATCTTGAAATAATCTTAATATAGTTACTTTTGTCTGACCATTGGTATCAGCACCCGATGAGGGAAAAGGAAGCCTTTCGCCTAATTGTGACTCCAAAAAACCAACATCACTTTCTCGATGAGTTGCACTAATTCCAACTGCAAATTCAGTGCTGGGAGTTTGGATTAATGGTTGGCGGAAACTGATACCATACTCCTGGGAAGTTCCTTCAATATCTAAAAAATCAAAAGGGTCT
Source organism: Tolypothrix sp. PCC 7601 (assembly GCF_025677855.1). Classification (NCBI taxonomy): domain Bacteria; kingdom Bacillati; phylum Cyanobacteriota; class Cyanophyceae; order Nostocales; family Tolypothrichaceae; genus Tolypothrix; species Tolypothrix sp. PCC 7601. The sequence goes on along the minus strand of NZ_CP064879.1, from coordinate 2,609,497 downwards.
TCAATGACATTACTAGATGCATAGCTATAATTAAACTGCAAAGTCCCATTGCGGGGATTAATCGGCAATTTATAACTCACATCTACACTATTACTACCATCAGTATTGGCATATCCAATACTTAACCCATCACCCAATCCCAAAAGATTGGCTTGATTAAGTTGAATTTGGCGCTGAAAACTCCCGATACCAGGAGTGCGGTTATTATCTAAACTAACTTGTGCGCTAAATGTTTTTGCTTCCGCGACTTTTACCGCTAACACCGAAGCACCAGGATTCACCCCATTCCCCAGTTCCGCAGAGACATTTTTAATTAGTGGATCTAACTGTAATAATTGCAAAGCTTGCAGCAACTTCTTTAAATTTAACGGCTTATTTGTTGCTAAAGCTAAACGACTGCTCACATAATTAGGATTCAGCCGTTTTGTCCCTTGAACATCAATACTTTCTAAACTACCTTCTACAACTTGAATTTTAACTACCCCACCCGCCGCTTTAAAAGTTTGGTCGGCGGGAATGTACGCACCAGAGTTAACATAACAAGGTAAATCGGTGTTTTTATATTCAGCTTGACAACCTTTAGTATAGAGTTGCGTAACTTTATCAGCTACCTCTAATAATTGAGCAAAGGTGATAGGTTTATTGATAAATTCTTGAGTAACTGCGTTTAATTCTTTTGGACTAAATACAGTACTCCCAACCACATCAAACCCCGTTACCAGAATTGTCCCCGCTAAATCTTGAGGAATCGTCTCCGGCGTGGTTATATTAGTAGATGGAGACTTTAATAATTCTTCAAAATTTGGTAGCTGTGGTAATGTTGGCGTTGTTGGCGTAGGTTGTTCTAATTGCCGGTCAATATCTTGTATAGGTGGTTCAGTAGCAGTTTGCGCTAATGATTTAGAAGCAAATAACCCGATAATTAAAAAGCTAAATATCAGCCAACCCCTACCCAAATTCCCAACTTTCTTTCTCTGTGGACTCTGCATCCTCCGTGGTGCGTTAATTTTTAAATCTCTTTTAATATTAGATAATCCATACATATAAATATTTAGCTTTTTAATTCATGCTTTTGACTAACTAGATAACACCAGAAATCATTTCACGCCGGGAACAAAGACTTAATTTGTGCTGGAAACAATTTGTTTTTAACAGCACATCTGGAGAAATGCAGACAGTACAGAGAAAACCCCAGTACATCAAAGACTAACAATACTTCGCTACTGACGCTAAATACCGCAGTAATTATAGAAATAATTAATACACCATGCCTTTTAAGCTTGGGTGAGATTGTAGTATAACTGCAACTCAGCTATTATGTCGTGTGAGGCAGTTGACAAATATCTTTACATAGTTAATTACTGCGTATAATTGCGTAATTTACCCACACCTACGCATAATAGAAAAGTCAATAATTAGTATTACTGGGTGCGATTTATACGGATATACTGCGTCTACACAGCCAATACAGTTCGGTTAAGGGGGAAAGGGAAAAGGGGAAAAGGAAAAGGGGAAAAGGATTGAATTCACCCTTACCCTTTTCCCATTACCCTTTTCCCAAATCACGAGGGAGATGCAAAATACTTATCCGAACCGTATTGGTTACACAGCTTGCGATCGCTCATCCATAGAGAACATTGGTTCCTTCACAACCAACCTGATCGGGTTGTCTATCAACGAGCGCTCATCCATAGAGAACATCGGTTCGTTCACAACCAACCTGATCGGGTTGTCTATCAACGAGCGCTCATCCATAGAGAACATCGGTTCGTTCACAACCAACCTGATCGGGTTGTCTATCAATGAGCGCTCCTTCGTTCACAACCAGATCTCCTTCACGCACAACCAGCTCTCCTTGGTAACCAACCTCGTCAATTTCTCCACTAACCAGCTCTCAATATATTGATGTTTGAGCCTTCCTAATGCATTAGCTGTGGTGCTAAGGTTGGATATATGGGCAGAAAATCAGCCCGCGACGATACTATTTTCTTGGCAGAATGCGCGGATGGGTAGGTGTCAAAAAGGCAATCTCACCAAAAACAGCTAAAACTATTTATACGTAAGGCTTCCACTGATTCATGGCTGTTCAATCACCCGCGCGCTTTACAGAGATTGACTTTCAGCCATTTTGCGTTTGCTGTTTCATTATTGCTTATGTTATTATGGCACTGTCCGCGAAACAGAACCTTGAAAACTATATATACATCGGCTTTGGGAGTTCCGCCGTTGAAATTTCTCTTAATCCCTATTAGGGATTGAAACATTATAAAATGAAACTTTACTGAAATTTCTAGCGGTTGAAATTTCTCTTAATCCCTATTAGGGATTGAAACGCAATGCAGATGTGCAATGAAATAATGAATGCTGTTGAAATTTCTCTTAATCCCTATTAGGGATTGAAACTAATTGCTGCTCAATTGGCTTTTTGCTATTTATCCAGGTTGAAATTTCTCTTAATCCCTATTAGGGATTGAAACCGTACTCATCACCAGGGAATGGGGCGGTATCGCCTGTTGAAATTTCTCTTAATCCCTATTAGGGATTGAAACAACATATCGCCCCCCATCAGCGGCCAATCTGCTAGTTGAAATTTCTCTTAATCCCTATTAGGGATTGAAACAGAACAATTTTATAAAATCTATGACCTCAAAGAAGTTGAAATTTCTCTTAATCCCTATTAGGGATTGAAACATTAATTCATGTCCATATCCCGACGACTCATAAAAGTTGAAATTTCTCTTAATCCCTATTACTCACCATTCGCGTAATCCAAATCGGAAATAATTAATTCCCAAAAAACCATGAAATTCCTACTATATATAGCTTTGGTTTTGGTAATCAGAATAGAAAGCTTACACTTACCCGATTTCCCTCAAAGATTTCAGTAGGAATCTGAATGTATCGGTGCGATCGCACCGTCATCGCACTGTGAACTAACCACGCCTCTAAAGGGTATATGGATAAAAGTTTGATGCGATTAATCCTTTTGTTGTAAGCCTTTTAACCATTTTGATGAATTCTTTATTTTCAGAATCGATTACGCGAACGATGAGCTATTAGGGATTGAAACGAACAAATGGAATTATCGCCAGTCAAACTGTATCGTTGAAATTTCTCTTAATCCCTATTAGGGATTGAAACCATCAGCCAAATAACTAAACTCGCTAGCATCCATGTTGAAATTTCTCTTAATCCCTATTAGGGATTGAAACAACCAGTCCGTCTACCAGGGAGGAATACTATAAAGAAGTTGAAATTTCTCTTAATCCCTATTAGGGATTGAAACTTATTGATAGCAGAAGGAGACCCCAATCTTCCATTTGTGGTTGAAATTTCTCTTAATCCCTATTAGGGATTGAAACAATAGTAATGCCGATAGGCAGGGGTTGACATTCTACAAGTTGAAATTTCTCTTAATCCCTATTAGGGATTGAAACATTACACCATCGGGAATGCTCCAGGTTCTCAGCAGTTGAAATTTCTCTTAATCCCTATTAGGGATTGAAACAAGCAATCGGGTAATGTACGGAGCGCCAACGGGAAGCGGCGTTGAAATTTCTCTTAATCCCTATTAGGGATTGAAACTTCAATACTCTAACTCTATCCCCCCAACAATTATGTTGAAATTTCTCTTAATCCCTATTAGGGATTGAAACAAGACTACGACGGATAAGCAGCAAGGTTAATACTGTTGAAATTTCTCTTAATCCCTATTAGGGATTGAAACAAGTATTAGCCGCATTAGCGGAAGTAGTAACGATAGTGGCAAGAGGTTGAAATTTCTCTTAATCCCTATTAGGGATTGAAACTGCCAAAATCGGAACGGGCATCAATAAAGTCTTTGTAGGGGCACGGCATCCACAATCTTTTGGTATATCAAATTATCTCTTACCCTTTCACCTTTTCCCCTAACTAAATTCCCAGTTGAAAATCCTTAACCGAGCAGTATTGCCTCGCGCCCTCATCCCCTAACCCCTTCTCCCGCAGGAGAAGGGGAACTAAATCTCTTGCTCCCATCTCCCCGTGGGAGAGGGGCTGGGGGTGAGGGCGAAACCTTGCACAAGAGCGGGTTTCACGTTAATTTGACACCACTGGGGCAATGCCTTGCCCCTACAATCTGTCGCCTTCTTTTGTCAAATTGGTATAAGATTTCTCTTCTCTATGCTTTGGCTTTGAGGGTAGATGATTTTATCAACTCATCTACTCACCCACTTTAAACCTTTGACTCAACTACTTGTTGCACTCCATTTAATTGCTGAGGCAAACTCCAGTCAGGACGCAAGTTAGCCGCATGACGTAAATATATGTGGTAAATTGGCGCGGAAGTTGGCAGGTAAACGTGGATTAAAAAGCGGATACAGCGCTGTAAACTGCCTTCAACGTGCATTTGTTGCACATCCAACATAGCGACACCATCCCAACCTGGACGTGTTCTTGCGATCGCAGCTGGAAAAATCGCATCCAAATCCCGCGTCACAGAAAACGTTACGCTAATCATATCCTTTGGCTGGAGATGATTCCGTTGTTCCAGTTCATCTAATAATTCTGTTACCGCTTCTCGAATCGCCTCAGTAGTATTTTCTGAAACCGTTATCGCTCCACGAATAGCCTTCATTTGCCACTCCACGCCCAATCCTCCTTAATTAGTCAGTTGTCAATTGTCATTGGGGAAGGGGGAAGGGGGAAGGGGTAATGAGTAATGAGTAATGAGTAATGAGTAATGAGTAATGGGGTGTTTGGTTTTGGTAATTTCTCCTCATCTCCCTCATCCTCCTCATCCCCCTCATCTCCCTCATCCCCCTCATCTCCCTCATCCCCCTCATCCCCCTCATCCTCCTCATCTCCCTCATCTCCCCAATCCCCAATCCCTACGGCCGATACAACCACAGGGGTAAACCACTGGTAGACATTTCAAATTCCAACCAGTCAATACCTGCGCCAATACTTGATGAAGCTTGGCGACTTCCTGGGAGTAAGCGACTCAGCAGGGGTTTACGTTCTTCTAGAGTGAAACATTGTGTTTTTTCTGGATCGAGTCCGACTAGTTCTGCTGTCCAACGACGTGCATCTTCCTCTGTTCCCAGACGATCTACTACACCTAACTCTAAGGCTTGCTGTCCGGTGAATATCCGCCCATCGGCAAAACTTCTCACAGTTTCTACCGCTAAAGAACGACCTTCAGCTACGGTTTGCACAAACTGCTGATAACTAACGTCAATCAATTCTTGTAGAATACCTTGTTCCGGTTCCGTCAGTTCCCGGTCAAATGCCAAAATATCTTTGTAAGGGCCGGATTTAATGACTTTAAAGGAAACACCGATTTTATCTAACAAGCGTTCTAAGTTATTGCCTCGCAAAATTACACCAATGCTACCCGTGATTGTACCCGGGTTAGCCATGATATACTCGGCTCCCATGCCAATGTAGACACCGCCAGAAGCCGAAATATTACCAAAACTGGCAACAATTTTTATCTTCTCCCGCAAACGTTTGAGGGCACTGTAAATTTCTTGAGAATCTCCCACAGTACCGCCAGGGCTATCAATCCGCAGCAGCAACGCCGGAAACTTTTTTTCCTCTACAGTTTTCAGTGCTTCCAGAACACGTTTACGAGTTCCACCAGAAATCGCACCATTAATTTCAATCCGCGCTATTTGTTTACTCAACCTGGGCTTAAAAGGCCAAACCATAATCAGTCATTAAATCTCGTAATACACCCAATATAGAATGCCCAGTGGTCAGACGACCCGCTTTTATCAGCATCAAACAATGCACAGGTACTATCCTTCACCAAACATTAAGGAAATTTTTAGATTGAAATAGCTATTTATCTGATATTTTCATCTTTATTCAGCTGGCAAAAACTAAGAATCTAAAAAATCAATAACCTAAATTGGGTGTGTAGCACAATTGCCACAAACACTTAACCTGGTTTTAACTTTAGTATAAATAAGAGTGCCTAAGTTGCAGAAACGTGATGATTCGCCCGGTTACAGAGACGCGATGAATCGCGTCTGTACAAGAGTCAAAAGTTATTCCCTCTGCCTCCTGCTTTTTGCCCCCTGCCTTCTGCCTTAATTAATAAAATTTCCAGAATGCCCATCCAGAGCTAGTTGAGGATAAGCATCCTCTAATTATGAAATATAAATACTTATAGATTGGTCAGCCAATCAAAACTTGAATATGCTGATGCACTCAACTTAGGAATCAATGCGGAGAATTTGACACCGATAATAAGCGTAGATGTCAAACAGCGCTCCCACAAAACTACAAGTTAAACTAATAACAAATAAGCCCCGCAGAGGAGTACCACTGCCAAAGGTAGCGAGAAAATGTATAATTTGTTGAGCGATCGCTTCATTGATGCCTTGTAACCCTGGGATATGACCCAACAGAGATACCACCAGCAAGAAGCCACCAACTAAAAGCATGGGTAGGGAAAAACTAAAGACAATCGTAAGTAGCAGGGAACGGAGAAAGTTAGTAAACACAGTCATTGAAACGACACTCCGCGGTTAGGGTAGACAATAGCGATAAAAGCTGCAATGTCATCTTCTACAATACGAGCGATCGCCCCTCAGCAACCAAGATGTCAAAAATCTTAAGTTTTCATTAAAAAAAAGTGCTATCTCACAGATGAGTTTGGTTCAGCGCAAATAGGCTATGAAGCGAGCAAAACCATTGTCATATATAGATTTTAGTTTATAGTTATCATCAAAACGCAATTCCAGCTTGCTCAAAAAGCCCTTAACTTTATGAGACGAGCTTTAAAGTAAGTTAATGTTTGGCATGGGGCATTGGGCATTGGGCATTGGGCATTGGGGAGATGAGGGAGATGAGGGAGATGAGGGAGATGAGGGAGATGAGGGAGATGAGGGAGATGAGGGAGATGAGGGAGATGAGGAGAAATTACCAACACCCAATTACTCATTACTCATTCCCCATGCCCCATGCCCCATGCCCCATGCCCCATCCCCAAACTTTTTCCATTTACCAATTCCCTCAAGGCGTTTAGTTTCGCTATTCTTAAGGCAGTTACCGAGTTAGCTACAAAACATTGAGTGAGACTACATCCAAATCCAGTCTAGGCGCGTGGGGTCAGCGGTTGCTGGCAGCGATTTTTTTGGGTGGACAAGTACTGGTTCACCTCCTACGAATCAGAATTCATTGGCGAAATACTAAAGAGCAAATGGCCTCAGTGGGGCCAGATTCGCTCTTTATTGCGCTGTTAACGGCGATTTTTGTGGGCGCGGTGTTTACCATTCAGGTAGCACGGGAGTTTATTAACTTTGGGGCGGGAAATTTTGTTGGCGGGGTGCTGGCGGTAGCCTTAACCAGAGAACTGTCGCCTGTATTGACAGCCGTAATTTTAGCGGGGCGAGTGGGTTCGGCTTTTGCGGCTGAAATTGGCACTATGCGAGTCACAGAGCAAATTGATGCTCTATTAATGCTCAGAACAGACCCTATTGATTATCTAGTTATTCCCCGTGTCTTAGCTTGTTGCATAATGTTGCCAATTTTAACTCTCTTGTCTTTGGTGACAGGGTTATTAGGGGGAATGTTAATTGCCACAAATTTATACAACATCGCTGATACCGTATTTCTCGACTCGGCGCGTAATCTGCTTGGTCTTTGGGATATTTTGAGCGCCATGATTAAGGCGTTTTGCTTTGGCATTTTAATTGCGGTAATTGGTTGTAGCTGGGGTTTAACAACAACCGGAGGCGCTAAGGGGGTAGGACAATCAACTACCACTGCTGTAGTCACAGCCTTGCTCATTATATTTGTCAGTAATTTCTTTCTTTCTTGGTTAATGTTTCAAGGCCCTGGTAGTGCATTGATCAAAGGGATGTAGCAAGACTTTTAGGCTAAGGGAGAAAGGTAAAAGGGAAAAGGTGTAAATTTAGCCATTACCCCTTTCCCTTTCACCTTTTACCAAACGACTGATCCAAAAAGTATTGGCAGATGTAGTTATACTCTCACTCTTAATCAGGGACTTCCTAATAAAAAAATATCCCAGTATTTATTGTGGGGTGGACATCTTGTCCGCCCAGTTTATGTGGCTGGCAAGATGCCCGCCCCACAAGATATAAGATAATTTATTTCGTGGAAGTCCCTAACGCGCCTCCTCAACCACGAAATTTTAAAATAGGAGAAGCAGATTTTGCATCTGTGGATCAAGGCTTACAGCCTCTAGTACAACACAAGCTAACATCTCAAACAATCACAAACCTTGATAGACAGCAGATTACAAGTTGATGAGGTACAGATAATTGTCAGGGCAAGGCACTGCCTAGTGGTGTCAAATTCAGCTAAAAGCGATCTAGGGTGGGCGGTACAAATACCTCGCGCCCTCATCCCCTAACCCCTTCTCCCGCAGGAGAAGGGGAACTAAATCTCTGGCTCCCTTCTCCCTGTGGGAGAGGGGCTGGGGGTGAGGGCGAAACCTTCCACAAGAGCGGGTTTCACGTTAAGTTGACACCAATGCCCCTACCTATGTACTTGATTTACCTGAAATATGCTGTATTGACCTTGCGGTGCTAGGCTTTTCTCTGAATATAAAATCACACCACTGGCGACAACGCTATTAACCCGCGCAACTCAGTGGCTCTAGAATCAAACATCTAATAATTAGTATGACTAGTTCATTTGCACCTAACTCTAACTCTACATCTACAGTTGAACTCAAACCTAGCTACAATATCCCTGTAGTTTTGCTAGTTGCTTCTATTCCACTGCTGCTAGTTCAACCCTTAGTAGGCGGTGTCATTGGCTTGCTGGGTTTGTTTCTCATGTTTCAAGCTGGTGTTATACGGTTGCAATTTACCGCCACTGACTTGGATTTGTACAGAGGCGACAAATTAATTAGGCGGTTTCCTTACCAAGAATGGCAAAATTGGCGGATATTTTGGCCCAGAGTTCCGATTCTGTTTTACTTTAAAGAAATTAACAGCATTCACTTTTTGCCCATTTTATTTGACCCAAACACCCTCAAAGCTTGTTTAGAACAACGCTGTCCGCGTATTTAGCGCTGAGTTCTGAGTATCAGCCTTTTCCCAATCCCCAGTCCCCAGTCCCCAGTCCCCAGTCCCCAGTCCCCAGTCCCCAGTCCCCAGTCCCCAGTCCCCAATCCCCAATCCCCAATCCCCAATCCCCAATCCCCAATCCCCAATCCCCAATCCCCAATCCCCAATCCCCAATCCCCAATCCCCAGTCCCCAATCCCCAGTCCCCAATCCCCAAGTAATATAAAATTCAGACTTAGGACTTTTAACACAGGTCAATTGTATATTTCTGAAAGCTATTTATTCGCGTCATAGGAATTACACTATTATTTATGAACCCAGAGGAATCTCAAACCCCAGAATCAATTGATGAGTGGTTGGCGCAAATAGAAGAGCCGAGCAAACCAGTTGCAGAGCCGGAAGACTCATCGGTTGACTCAGAGGCCCAAACAGAAACACAAAATTTATTGGTAGACTCACAGCCCGATGACGCAATGTCAGCACCAATTTCCCAAATAGAAGTAGAAGTTGCGACAGAGCCAACAGAGGATGCAGCTGAGTTACTTATACCATTATTACCAGTGGAAACTGTGGCAGTGCGATCGCCAAGAGAGTCAGAATCCGCAGATAATTCTCTATATGCACAAGCAGCACAACAAGTTGCTGAGTTAGAAACTACCAAAGAAGCTCTGAAAGCCGAAATAGCCAATCTGCAAGCGACTTACAAAACTCTGCAAGCACAAGTTGGGGAAACTCAACAGACACTAGGAAAAATTGTGCAAGAGTCGCTCTCGCAATTAGAACAACGCAAACAAACCCTGCAAATTTCTGTTGAACAGTTAGAACGCCGTCAAGAACGCATCCGTAATGAAATGCGTACTACATTTGCGGGCGCATCCCAAGACTTAGCAATTCGCGTCCAGGGTTTTAAAGATTACCTCACAGGCAGTTTACAAGATTTAGCCGCCGCCGCCGAGCAATTGCCCCTAGTACCGCCGCCAATAATTGAACGCGAAAAGCCTGTAGTTAAAGAGGTAAAGCCTGTTGAATCTCAGCCAGGTATCCCCCAATTTGCGCCCCAGCAGTTTCAAGATACTAGCAAGCAAATTCGCCGCCTGATTGACCAATATCGCAACAAACCAGATTATTATGGCCCAGCTTGGCAACTGCGCCGCACCTTTGAACCAGTCCACGCCGAGAGAGTTGCTAACTGGTTTTTCACCCAAGGCGGTAGAGGTGCTTTGCGGACAATGGGTAGTCGCTTGCAGAATATCTTGATTTCTTCAGCGGTGATTTCTATTCTCAACACCCTCTATGGCGATCGCCTCCGTGCCCTAATATTATCTAATACACCAGAACGTCTCGGTGAATGGCGGCGCGGCTTACAAGACTGTTTAGGCATCGGTCGTCCAGACTTTGGCCCAGATAGAGGAGTGGTATTATTTGAAACCCCCGAAGCTGTAGCACAGAAAGCAGAACGACTAGTTAAAGCCAATCAAATGCCTTTAATTATCATCGATGATTCCGAAGACCAAATTAGTCTGGGGTTACTGCAATTTCCTTTATGGTTAGCCTTTGCCCCAGACCCCAAAACAATGAGAAATTATGATGATGATTTTTAATTAGTCATTTGTCATTGGTCAAGTATTATGGCTTTGGACTCTTAACTTTTAAGTACAGACGCGATTAATCGCGTCTCTACAACTTTTGACTTTTGACTTTTGAATTGTTATGGCTATTTGGTTAACTTTGTGCGGAGCGGTTTTAGTTGTAGCCTACCTACTGGGTTCTTTCCCTACAGGCTACATTGCAGTGAAGCAGTTAAAAGGTATTGATATCCGGGAAGTTGGTTCTGGTTCCACTGGCGCAACTAATGTGCTGAGAACCTTGGGTAAAGGCCCTGGGGCATTTGTGTTATTAATTGATTGCTTGAAAGGTGTATTGGCGATCGCTTTAGTTTATCAGTTATTTCACCTGGCTCCAGTTTATAACTTCATTCCCACTACGGTAGATGCTAACCTTTGGCAACCCTGGTTAGTGACTTTAGCCGGATTATCAGTAGTTCTCGGACACAGTAAATCGATTTTTTTAGGCTTTAGCGGTGGTAAATCTGTCGCCACTGGTTTAGGGACTTTGTTAGCAATCAGCTGGCAAGTAGGTTTAGCCACAGCAGGTGTATTTGCCCTTGTCTTTGCCATATCGCGCATAGTCTCCTTGGGTTCCATTACAGGTGCGATCGCAGTGACAATTTTCATGGTAATTTTCCATCAACCCTTAGCTTGCATTCTCTATGCTTTTGTGGGTGGGTTGTATGTAATTATCCGCCACCGCAGCAATATAGAACGTCTGCTTGCAGGCACAGAACCAAAAATTGGGCAGGTAACGCCAGAACCTGAACAACCTGCTTAAAACAAATAAAACAACGAGGTTGACTATTCACCTATTCATAAATTAATTGCCTAATCCTAAATTTGACTTTCCTGAGCCTAGAAAAAGAAGATAAAAGCCCCACGGATGAATCCGTGGGGCTTTTAATTTTGAATTCCCTTAAGGGTAGCGGTAGCTTAATACTTGTCGGTTGAGGGGAAAAGGGGAAGGAGAAAAGGGGCAAGAACAAACCTGTAACCCTTACCCTTTCTCCTGCACAGACGCTACGCGTAGCTTGCTTAAGCGCAGGGGTATACCTTTTTCCCAAACCCAATTAAGAATTGAAAATCCTTAACCGAGCAGTATTGAGGGGTAGCTACTTTTTAGTTAAACTTTTCAAGTTGTTAAAATTTTGGAATTTTTCTATTGTGTAGTTTTCCTTCAGATTTTCCTCCATACCTTTAGAAGGTTTATATAAAAAAACATGATTAAATTTATCGGGGATGACAGGGATTTTAGCTTTTACTAAAAGTTGCATATTTACATCAGAATCAAGAATCCAAGCTAAGGGCATAATATTACCAATTTTACTATCACTAATAACTAGTGGATGGTCTACTGCATTAATGGTACGAGCTATCGGAGTCACTGAATAACTTTGGATTTTATTCCACCATCCTTCTGATTGCGAACTCCAAACACAAGAAATTATGCCGCTAGAAATTAATATAAATATGACTCCAGACCATAACCTTTGCCGCCAAATATATTGAGAAGCAAGCTTTTTACTAATCACATAAGCAATAGCAATTTCAATTCCTAGATATGAAGGAATTAAATATCTAGACATCCCGGAACGCTGCCATTTAAAAATTATATCGGGAATCATCAAAGACAAGGCTAATACTCCTATCAGTGTTAGCAGAAATAGCCATGTTTTAGCCGCAGACTGTTTACATAAGAAATAAAGGGAATAAATCATTAAAGCAGTCGCCAGGAGAATTACAACAATCTCCATATTTCCCAATTTATTATCTATATCTAAAAACAAGCGGCTGAGATTTAGACCCCATCTATATACCAAACTATCATGACCATTTGCGGGGAAAAATATCGGTAACCTCTGAGTTGACCAATCTGTAGTTTGATTAATTGTTTTATAATTAACAACTACAACTATTAACCAGGGTATAAAAGCTATAATAGCATTTATATATGAAAGCAGAGAATAAATCAATATTTTATTAATTCTAAATCCTGCCCTCACGACAACATATAGTAAATGACTAATCAAGATAAATACACTAAATAAAAAACTGTACAAACTTGTGATTAAAGATATGGTATATATAATCCAACTCAATCTAGTATTAAGACGAATTGCTCTTAATAAACTAGCACTTGCAAACAGAATTGTGGCAATCCATAAACTATACTCTCTCGCTTCTTGAGCATATAAAACATGAAAAGGAGAAATAGCAATGAGCGATGTTGCTATTTTAGCAGTCGCATGTGAATTAAAAATTTCTATACATAACCAATACATTAAAGGAAGTGTCAATAAGCTAAATAATACAGATAAACTTCTGAATACAGCAGTAGAACTGCCAAATAATTTTATCCATATATGCAAGATTAAAAAATATAGGGGAGGATGCTGTGAATCTTCTTTGGCAAGAGATGTAATCACATCAGTAAATCCTTTTGCCGCACTGGGTTTTAAATAATCCTTCACAGTATCAGAGCTAATCGCTTGCCCATTATAGAGCTGCTGAATTAATTCTGTTTCTGTATAACCAGCACTTCTAAATGATGTATATGTCTCATCAAACCAGTAAATTTTTTTGTCCAGATTATAAAATCTAAAAAATATCCCTAAAACTAATATAAAAACAAAAAATATCTGCACAAATGGCAAGTTTTTCTTTTTAATCATAACTAGTACAAACGGCTGGTATTACTCGATAAAGCGAATCAAAGAATATAACAATTTTTCTGCTTTGGGTGACTGCTAATCAAATAGGTTAGTCAATATGTTGATTACAAAGTTATTGCATCAATTCATCAGCTATTACGCCTTTAAATCATAGAATGGTTGCTAAAATTTATTGGCTGTTAACATTTAAAAATCAACAGCAACCCAACATAAATCTAATATTTCCCAGTGCATTGAAAAATGTTATAAAAACTGAAGCATCACAAATTTACTGGGTATTCTTTTTAAATAGCCTTAATAGCTAAACTTAATTGTTTATTCTTCCTAATAAAAAACAAACTAACTGTAGGTATAAAGAAAATTAGTATCGCTCTGGGCTTGAATTTGATAAATGGATGATTCTGTTAGTTGTGATGCTTCATTGTCTAATGAAAGTAGGTAAGTTAATCAGCATTTAAGATGCATCTATCCAAAGCTGAACCGCTTACTACAAGCGACTCATCCCGGAAAAATGAATGACGATTAGCTGATCTACCTGAGAGCGATCGCATAGCTTTTTAAGCTACTGAAATTATAAGTGTATAAAAATCATTAGGCAAGTCTCAGCTTAGTAGGATGCCTTAGTGCTGAGAGTATGGCACCCTTACCAAAACTTTTCCTGTGTTACAGCTTACGGCTAACGCAAAGCCCCTCAATAACAGCCTTCTAATATAAATCTGTGGAGAATTTGTAAAATATTACATCAAGCTTTGTTGACTATTGACAGTCAACAGTTAACAGCCACAACGTAGATTTTCACAACTGAAATAGGATTGCTATATCCTCTCTAGTAATACTTCTTGTCTACATGAAAAAGCTTATTTTCAATAAATTAATGCCATAGCTTTGCTATAAATTGTGATTTGAAAAACTAAATACAGTGTTTTATGACAAATTAACTAGAGGATTTTTGTCTCACACAGAGGCGCAAAGTCGCAAAGAAGAACGTGAGACTGGAATCTAAAAGTTGCTTGCTATGTTGACAAAATTTACTAAGGTAATCCCAGGTTTTCAAATAACTTAATTTCTAGAGAAAAGATATGTGTATAATAATGACTCATTGTTTGTTTTCCTAAGTGGAGAAACTAATGGGTCGCGCCAAAAAGGTTGTCCTGGCTTATTCTGGGGGAGTTGATACTTCAGTGTGCATTCCTTACCTCAAAGAAGAGTGGGGTGTGGAAGAGGTAATTACGTTAGCAGCAGATTTAGGTCAAGGAGATGAATTAGAACCAGTTCGAGAAAAAGCTTTAAAATCGGGTGCAAGTGAATCTCTAGTAGCGGATGTTAAAGACAGTTTCGTGAAAGATTACGCGTTTGCAGCGATTCAAGCTAACGCCCTCTATGAAAATCGTTATCCTCTAGGAACTGCGCTTGCCCGTCCACTCATTGCCAAAATATTAGTAGAAACAGCTGAAAAATATGGTGCAGATGCGATCGCTCACGGTTGCACTGGTAAAGGTAACGATCAGGTACGCTTTGATGTTTCCTGTGCGGCGCTGAATCCTAATCTCAAAATCCTTGCACCCGCACGGGAATGGGGGATGAGTCGGGAGCAAACCATCGCCTATGGTGAACGCTATGGTATTCCCGCACCTGTAAAAAAATCTTCTCCATACAGTATTGATAAAAATTTGCTCGGGCGCAGCATTGAAGCTGGGGTGCTGGAAGATCCAGCATTTGAACCACCAGAAGAAATTTATGAGATGACTAAAGCGATCGCAAATACTCCCGATCAGCCTGAATATATTGAAATTGGTTTCCAACATGGGATTCCTACAACTCTCAACGGAATTGCAAAAAACCCAGTTGCGTTGATTGAACAACTCAATCAACTAGCAGGAAATCACGGTATTGGGCGGATTGATATGATCGAAAACCGCTTGGTGGGTATTAAATCTCGAGAAATCTATGAATCCCCGGCAATGGTTGTGTTAATTCAGGCACACCGAGATTTAGAAAGCTTAACTTTAACAGCAGATGTCAGCCACTACAAGCGTGGTATTGAAGAGACTTATACGCAATTAGTCTACAACGGTCTGTGGTACAGTCCCTTAAAAGCAGCCCTAGATGGGTTTATTCAAAAGACACAAGAACGAGTTTCTGGTACTGTACGGGTGAAACTGTTCAAAGGTAATGCTACCTTAGTCGGGCGCTGGAGTGACAATTCTCTTTATACCCCTGACTTAGCAACCTACGGCGCTGACGACCAATTCGATCATAAAGCGGCTGAAGGCTTTATTTACGTTTGGGGCTTACCAACCCGGATTTGGGCACAGCAAAACAAGTAAATATTAAAGTAAAAGCAATACTACAAGGGATAGCGTTTTCAACTCAAAATTAGTTAAGGGTAAAAGGTTAAGGGTTAAAGGTTTTTTTCCCTTTTCCCATTCCCCTTTTTCCCCTTAACCGACAACTATTGAAAGCAAAAAGGCAAAAGCTCAAATAAATGAGAACTTTTGCCTTTTTACTTTTCACTTTTTACTTAAACTATTCTCCTGCTGCGCGCTTGACTTGGCGAGATTCTAACCACAGGGGTATAACAATCAAGGCTACTAAAATTAGTAAGGCCGCGATCGCAAAATGGCTTACCCAAGAAACTAATTGTTCTAGAGAAACCACTTTTCCTGCGAAGAAAGCTAATGTCACCATCACACCAGCCCACGCACTAGCCCCTGCTAAGTTATATACAAAGAATTTTCCGAAAGACATATCAGCTATCCCGGCTAGTGGAGCTGCAAAAATTCTTAGTAATGCAAAAAAGCGGCCAAAAAACACAGCTTTACCTGCATTTTCACTAAATTGCGCTTTAATATTTAGCAGTTTTTCTTCAGATATGCGGAATATCTTACCCATTTGAAGTAAGAAACTCCAACCTCCGAGCCTACCAATCCAATAGCCACAAGTGCCCCCCAGCACAGCACCGGCAACGGCGTTCCCAAGCACAAACCAGTAATTAAGTTCATTACTGCCAGCTAAAAACCCACCTACAAGAGTTAAGGTTTCGCCAGGAAGGGGAATGCCCAAATTTTCTAGCAAAATTCCCAAAAATATTGCCCAATAACCATAATGGTGGGCGAATTCCTGGATGTTTTCTAGTGAAATCAACTCAAGAGACATTCCGCACCGCCGTCTTTACAATTTTTTACTTGTATTATAATCTTGGCTCCTTTCTGGCTGGCCTGTCAATCAAGCCACTTATAGGGTTTTATAGTTTCTAGTCTATCTTAACTATTAACTAAAGGTGCTTGACTATTGGTAATTAATAGGTTATTAGCATAACCGTATAGTTACTGATGGTCAGTATAATCTTTTTATAAAAAATTTATTAAAGGGCTAGCAAATATAAAAATCTTGTAAAAGATATTTAGGATACTGCCATTCTTAGGGGTTTATGCCTATATTGATGAAAGTTAAGACAAATTATACGGCATGAATACTGAAAAAACTTGTCTCAACTGCTATGCTGTCATTAACCGCAGAGTTCGGTAATACTGTCATGGTTGTTGTCAAGCGAACACAGTGTTAATGCCCGTTTTTTGTTTTTGTTTGTTATAGTGTTGCAATTTATTCAGTGAAATTCATGACTCTAAAACAGAAACTTCAAGTGGTTTTGTTCAAACCTCAAGGCAGCATTGATTTAGAGGGTGGTATAGCTTTAAGTAATGAGATGCTTCAAGTGGTACCCCAACCTCATCAACTTTGGGTGATTGATTTAGCCGCAGTGGATTTTATGGATAGTTCTGGATTGGTCTCCCTAGTAAAAGTATTAACAGCTGCGCGCCAAAGTGGATGCCGCTTAGTTCTGTGTAATGTAAAAGCACCCGTGCGATTAGTGTTAGAACTTACTCAACTAGATTCAGTATTTGAAAGTTTTGATACCTATGAAGATGTTCTGTCTCTTGTCCACGATCGCAGACTGGCTCTAGCAAGTTGAATCTCCATTTCATCGGAAAATACATGGTGAGGTCAATTAATTTTATAAATTCTTAATAATTTCTCTGGTTACTATATCCTCACCATGATTAACCATCACAAACTAGTGCTCACACAAATTTATTTAAATTTTAACTATTCCAGAGAAAATCCCTAATTAAGCGTCGATAAAAAAACCTTAAGGGCAATTGCCCTTGGGGAATCTCAATAAACTTATATTTAAAAACTTGAAGCTTTGATTATAAAAAGTCAGGGAAAGCGCAGGGGCAAACAACTCAAAATTCAAAAGTCCATTTAACCTCCGACTTTTGACTTTTGATTCTTGACCCTTGACCCATGCTCAATAGCAAATCATTTATTGGCTATTAGTTACAGGCGAAATAGAAGTTTCTTCTGATGTTGGACGGGGAAAAGTTGGCAAATCAATGCCACTATGATTAGCATTACGGCTTTTTAGTGCTAATCGATAACTAACACTTTGTAATTCTGCTTGCAATTGCCGATTTTCGCGTTGGAGTATTGCTACTTTTTCTCTCACAGGAGCCATACGCTCCTCGAATTTGCGACGATAAATTTGGGGTAACTCTTGTACTACTTGCTCCAACATCCGACTGCGATCGGTCAATTCTTGCACATTTTGCCGTAACTGATAAATTTCGGTATCACGTGCCGTAATTTGCTCTTGGTAGAATGTCACCTGTTGTTCAATAGCTTGCAATTGTTCTTGCAAAGCCTGCAACTGCTTCGTATCTTGCTCTGGCTCTGGTGGCTTTGGGGGCATAAAGCTAGTATTGCCCTTCACCAGTCGGAAGAGTTCTTGCGATAGCTGTTGCACTAATTGATCGCGAAGCTGCAACTCTTGGCGCAGTTGCGATACTTCGGTAGAGAGAGCTTGGATATTGGATGTATCAGATTGGCTCACAGCGGCTTACAGCTCCCATTCAAAAAAATATGCGCTTTTAGGTAGAACTGCGGTCATACTTGCTCAAGCAAGTACTTGTTAATTTAGCATTACTAGCTAAGTTAGTCAGAAAAAAAAGCACATTTTTTTTGAGTTTTGTGTTACCCATTTTTAAGTGCTGAGAAGGTAAATCTCAGCACTTAACCTGCTTAAGCGCTTACAGCCACTTGAGCCGCTTTTTCCTCGTGAACATCCTGTTTAATAGTCAGGTAGCGAATTACTTCTTCGCTTAAGCGCATAGCCCTTTCTACAGGGGCGATCGCAGTTCCCGGGCCAGTATAGTTGAATTGAATGTAAATGCCATCCCGCTGCTTTTTAATTTCATAAGCTAGACGACGCTTGCCACGATTTTGAATTTGGATATCTTCTGCACCGTGTTCTTTGAGCAAGTTCTGATATTTAGTAATCGCTTGCTCTACTTGTTCGTCTCCTAAGTCAGGACGCAGGATGAACATTGTTTCATAAACTATGGACATGGTTTTTAGTCTCCTTATGGACAAAAAGGCTGCTACTGCTAATTTATACATGAACCTGCAGAAACAAGCTCAGTACTAATCAACATCTGAAGCAACAAGGAACTATAATCTTACCAGTTTTCAAATTGAATCTAGAGCCAAATTAGCCAAAGTTTTGAATCTCTTAGCTAACTAATGCTTGCTCTTGAGATCACAGCTTGTAATTGCATCCAAAAGGACATTAATCAAGGTTATGGCGCAACGCTATGTGCGAGTTCAAAATCAGGAAGGACAGATTTATTATGGGTTGTTACAACTCTCCCTAAATGTCCAGGTGCTAGACGCTCCGCCTTGGCTACAGGGACAACCTACGGATTTAATCTTGGAACCAGAAGAATATCAAATTCTGGCTCCTTGTGCTCCCTCAAAAATTGTTGCGGTGGGTAAGAATTATGCCGATCATGCTGCAGAAATGGGAACTCCTGTACCAAGTGAGCCACTCCTCTTTCTCAAGCCGCCCACATCAATTATTGCCTCTGAGACGGAAATCAAATATCCAGTGCTATCACAAAGAGTAGACTATGAAGGCGAATTGGCATTGATCATTGGCGATCGCACCAGTGAATGTACCCCAGAAGAGGCCCAAACTAAAATTTGGGGTTACACCATTGCCAATGATGTCACAGCCAGAGATTTGCAAAAAAAAGATGGACAATGGACGAGAGCCAAAGGTTTTGACACCTTTTGCCCCTTGGGCCCCTGGATTGTCCGAGAATTAAACCCAGGAGCGAGATTGCAGACTTTTTTAAACGACAATGTGAATCCAGTACAATCTAGCTGTATTGATCAAATGGTATTTCCACCAGATTTTTTAGTGTCTTATATCAGCCAAGTGATGACACTAATGCCCGGCGATGTAGTCCTTACAGGTACACCAGAGGGTGTGGGAGCTTTGCAACTAGGCGATCGCGTCCGTGTGGAAATTGAAGGCATTGGTCGCCTAGAAAACATCATTGTCTCTCGTTAATCGCTAACGTACTTGCATATAAACAGCATCCGAAACTGCGGGAATTTCTGCGTAGCGTCCCATCAAAGACTGGGCAACAGAATATACCACTGCTGCCACTAGACCAAGAAAGATTGTGCTAGCTACTGTTTGCACCGCAAAAGCTATCCCAGGGAGTGCAATCACCCGCAAAACTATACTGCCAAGAAACACAATAATGTCTAACAGAATTGCCTGCATAGTGTTGTAACGGATGAAATGATTTATTTTTTCATTTCTCACTACCAAAAAGAATAAGGCAAAGAAGACAATTAGTTGACCAAATTGTCCTAAACTACCATAAATGAGAACAACAGGCTGAAGAGGCACAAGTAGCACTTGCAGCGCCGGAAATTCTCTAAATAAAGACACATAACCAAACATTAGCCCATCAATTAAGGGCAGCAAATAAGGTAAGCAAGCAAAAATCCGGTCGGAAACCGTTGTAGACCCGCGCCAAGCCATTTTGCGTTCTCCTGTGCCAAAAAATCAACAGTTACTTGAGCCTAGGATAACGCAGTTACCTGCTCATGCTAGCAAATCTAATTATTCTATATTGGCAATGCGGAAACCCATCATACATTCATACTGTTCAGGCTGCTGTGCAGTGAGTTTGCTGACCTGGTGACCGCAACGCAGTTGACCTTGACTCCAACGGGGTTGACCACTCCTATCAGCTAATAAACAAGACTGGCAAACCTTCCCAGGAGCCAGGATTTGATCTTCCATTAAAATGACTAGCATCTCATCCCTCCTGTAAATCCTCACTGTGACCCAACATTTTACTGAGGAAAGGATCGGCCTTTCAGACGCTCAAGCCTTAGAATTACCAAATATTCCAGCTTTGCTCAGTCTAGACTGTGGGAAAAGTGGATTGTGATTCACATGGGCAATGAACGCCTAAAATTAACCTTTCAGGCTTTTCTGGGCAAAAATGTCAGCCAGAGCAACTCAAACACGATTGTCCAGTAGCCTCTAAATTTATTGTATGTTGTCTATATTTTGAGAGGGGCTTTTTTAGTTAAAAGTAATACAGGGGGTGGGGATTGGGTAATGGGTAATGGGTAATGGGAAAAAGCTGAAGAGTAGAGAACGAATAATCGATGCCCAATGCCCCATGCCCCATGCCCAATAATTTATTTTCAAAAGCCATTGAACTATAGCCTTTGAAATATGTAATCTTGACTGTGGACTGTTGCTAAAATGTGACACTCAGGCAAAATACACAGTTGGGCAAATCCCCTAAGGATAGCGGAAGTGACTAAGACAAACTCAGACATTCTTAACTCTAGCGATCCGGCGATCGCAGAGCTACTTAATCAAGAACTACAGCGTCAACGCGACCATTTAGAGTTGATTGCTAGTGAGAACTTTACCTCTGCAGCTGTACTAGCGGCTCAAGGTTCTGTACTAACAAATAAATATGCTGAAGGACTGCCTGGTAAACGCTACTATGGCGGTTGTGAATTTGTCGATAAAGTTGAGCAGCTAGCAATTGACCGTGCGAAAAAGCTTTTTGGTGCGGCTCATGCCAATGTTCAACCCCATTCCGGCGCACAAGCAAATTTTGCGGTGTTTTTAACACTGTTAGAACCAGGCGACACAATCATGGGCATGGATTTGTCTCATGGGGGACATCTGACCCACGGTTCACCCGTGAATGTGTCTGGTAAGTGGTTCAAAGTGAAGCACTACGGCGTTAGCCAGCAAACAGAACAACTCGACTATGACCAAATTCGTGAGCTGGCGCTGAGGGAGCGTCCTAAGCTACTAATTTGCGGTTATTCGGCTTATCCTCGCATTATTGATTTTGAAAGATTCCGCAGTATCGCCGATGAAGTTGGTGCTTACCTACTAGCTGATATTGCTCATATTGCTGGTTTAGTCGCCACTGGTCTGCATCCTAACCCAATTCCTCACTGCCATGTAGTGACTACAACCACCCATAAAACTCTACGCGGCCCTCGCGGTGGTTTGATTTTAACAGGCGACGCAGAATTGGGTAAAAAGCTGGATAAATCAGTTTTCCCCGGAACTCAAGGCGGGCCTTTAGAACATGTAATTGCGGCGAAAGCTGTGGCTTTTGGCGAAGCACTCAAGCCAGAATTTCAAACCTATTCTGCCCAAGTGATTGAGAATGCCCGTGCTTTGGCAAGTCAACTACAAAATCGTGGGTTAAAGATAGTATCCGATGGTACAGATAACCATCTCATGTTAGTAGATTTACGGTCTATTGGTATGACAGGTAAGCAAGCGGATCAGTTAGTGAGTGGTGTAAATATTACCGCTAACAAAAACACAGTTCCCTTCGATCCGCAATCACCATTTGTCACCAGTGGTCTGAGATTAGGTTCACCAGCCATGACCACCAGGGGCTTAGGTGTGGCAGAATTTACCGAGATAGGTAATATTATTGCCGATCGCCTATTATCTCCAGAATCAGAGGAAGTTGCAGCTGATTGTCGGCGCAGGGTAGCAGCATTATGCGATCGCTTCCCCCTCTACTCTCATCTAGAGATTCCTGTACCAGCTTTGGCATAGGGCATAGCGCATGGGGCATGGGGCATAGGGCATCGAGAATTTGTGATTTATTCTCCTCTCATCCTCCTCATCCCCATTACCAATTACCGATTACCCATTACCAATTCCTCAATCCCTAGACAATTTACTTATTGAAAATTACAGATGCCTCCTGAGATTTATCATCTGATTTCCTTCCTAGTTGCGGCTGTAGTCGTTCTTTGGACAACACCAGATATTAGGAAAATAGGTATAAAAAGTGGACGTGTAGATCAACCTGGTGAGCGAAAAGTTCATCAGCGCCCGATGGTACGCTTGGGAGGAGTTTCTATTTTCGCAGGGACTATTACCTCTCTACTCATTGTCTGGTGGTTAGGTGGATTTGGCAGCCTACCACCAGACAAAGAATGGCAAATTTGGGGTGTAACTTTAGGTGGTCTCGGCTTTTTCCTGATTGGGTTAGCTGACGATTTGCTGAACTTGTCACCCTTGTCGCGTCTGCTGATGCAAGTAATTGTGGCATCTGGTGCGTGGAAAGCAGGGGTAAGTATAGATTTCGTAACTATTCCCACAATGGGGATTGTCAATCTAGACTGGCTGAGTTTACCAATTACAGTGATTTGGCTAGTGGGTATGGTCAATGCCATTAATTGGATTGACGGTTTAGATGGATTAGCTGCGGGAGTCAGTGGAATTGCGGCTGTGGTGATGCTAGTTGTAGCACTATTTATGCACCAACCAGCCGCCGCCCTCATTGCCGCCGCCCTTGCAGGTGCAGCACTAGGATTTCTCCGCTACAATTTCAACCCCGCTCAAATCTTTATGGGAGATGGCGGGGCTTATTTTATGGGATTCACCCTAGCTTCTGTAGGTGTAATTGGTCTGGTCAAAATTCCTGCTTTCACAGCCGTATTATTGCCTTACTTGATTCTTGCTGTGCCGATTGTCGATATGTCAGCAGTAATTTTAGCGCGGCTAAGACGCGGTAAATCTCCGTTTACAGCCGATAAAAGCCATCTACACCATCGATTACTTAAAGCAGGTTTATCTCATCGCTGGACGGTTTTATTTATTTATTCTCTAACCCTATGGGTGGGCAGTTTAGCATTAGCTATTGCGGGGATACCCAGTGGTATTGCTTACGCCTGTGCTGGTACTTCGTTGCTGAGTTTTGCAGTTTGGCGAGTTTGGAAAATATCTCGATAAAATCAGGTATTTTAAATGTGTTAATTAAGTTTTTAGTAAGGAATTTAATTTTTACCTTGAAGCGTTAAAGCCCTGACTGAAAAAATATCAATAAACACTAACTAAATATTTACGAATAATCTAAATCTAAAATCCTATGAGTGCAGAAATTATTTGTGTTGGTACAGAAATGTTGCTGGGAGATATTCTCAACAGCAATGCCCAATTTCTAGCGAAACAATTAGCTCAACTAGGTATTCCCCATTATTATCAAACAGTAGTAGGAGATAACCCAGAACGGCTAAAACAAGTTATAGAAATTGCGATTTCTAGAGCGCAAATTTTGATTTTTACAGGTGGTCTTGGCCCCACACCAGATGACCTCACCTGTGAAACCATTGCTGATTTTTTTGGCGTTCCCTTGGTAGAACGTCCTGAAATCATTGAAGATATGGCTGAGAAATTTGCCCAGCGCGGTCGGGTGATGACTCCTAGTAACCGCAAACAAGCTTTGATTCCTGAAGGTGCAGACATTTTACCGAATCCTACGGGAACAGCACCAGGTATTATTTGGCAACCCCGACCCAATGTCACTATTTTGACTTTTCCTGGTGTACCCTCCGAAATGTATCGGATGTGGGAAGAAACCGCAGTACCCTATCTCAAAAGCCAAGGCTGGAGCAAAGAAATTATTTACAGCCGGAGTTTGAGGTTCTGGGGAATTGGTGAATCTGCTTTAGCGGAAAAAGTCCCTTCCTATTTTAATTTGCTGAACCCGACAGTTGCCCCTTATGCAGGTAACGGAGAAGTGCGGTTAAGAATTTCTGCTAAAGCCCCTTCTGAAGCAGCAGCAGAGGATTTAATCGTCCCGGTTGAGAAACAAATTAAAGAAATTGCTGGCTTAGATTTTTACGGTGTTGATCATGAAACTCTAGCTTCAGTAGTTGGTAAGTTGTTGCTACAGTCAGGTGAAACCTTATCGGTGGCAGAATCCTGCACAGGTGGCGGACTGGGGCAAATGCTGACGGAAATTTCTGGTAGTTCAGAATACTTTTGGGGTGGGGTAATTTCTTATGACAACTCTGTGAAAGTAGGACTACTGGGAGTTAACCCAGATGATTTAGCTAAAATGGGTGCTGTTAGTGCTACTGTTGCAGAGCAAATGGCAGTTGGGGTAAAAACTCGCCTTTCTACTACTTGGGGATTGAGTATCACTGGTATTGCAGGCCCTACTGGCGGGACAGATAACAAGCCTGTGGGTTTGGTTTACGTAGGTTTAGCAGGGCCTAAAGATGAAGTAGCTAGTTTTGAATATCGATTTGGACAAACGCGGACTCGTCCTTTTATTCGCCATGTCAGTGCTTGTACAGCGTTGGATGTACTGCGACGTAAGTTATTGACGAGGGAGTAGTAATAGTATTTCTGTATATTGATTTACTCTTGCTCAATAATAAATTTCATTGATAATTGCGGCAAACTCCATCTCTTTATAGATGGAGTGATTAATAAATCAGGCAGAAATAAGGAAAATTTAGTTTAACAGCTATTTTCTCTCAAATAATGCTATTAAAGGGTTATGAGATATTAAATATTGATTGAGATTATCGAGGGCTATTTGTTGATAAGAAACATGAGCATCAATGAATAAACCAATTGTTTCTGCTATCAAATTTCGCAGTTGCTCTTCAGGTTGAGTTGCTGGAAAATCTAACAAAGGTATAGCAGTGCTGGAATCAAAGGGATAGGCAATAGAAAAATGGTTGGCACCCTCTAAAAGAAGTAAATAATTATCTCCTCTATGACTAGAGATTGCTTCTTTGAAAGTTCTAACTATTGGAGTTGTTGGATCTTCCCAATTAACTCCATAACGATGGCTGCTTTGAAAAATTACGCCATCACAAGTGCCGCCAATTAACATTAGTGGTACAGCATTAGGCAAGGGTAAGATTGTGCCGGATGGATATCCTATCTGTACACCTGCTGCGGTATGAGCACCATAGGCAAAAGCCGCTACCACTTGGGGAAAAAACTGTGGATTTGCACTTTCGATTGCAACTCTACCCCCAGCAGAATGACCTCCTAAAATAATATGCTGTAAATCAAGTAATCCAGCTAGGACACCCTCTGATTGTAAACGCTCTAATTCGGCTAGTAATGTTGATAAAGCTGAGGCTGTTGGCCCTGAACCATAGGTGTTTGGAGTCAACATTTTAATATCAACACCTGGGGTTAAAGACACCATTCCCGGTAAATTTTGGGCAACCCATGAAAATGTCACAACTACAAGCCCACGTTCCGCCAATTTAACAGCAAGCCATTGATACATTTCAGGGACACAGTTGATGCCGTTAAAAAAAATCACTACTTTAAAGGGAGCCAGTTGAGAATCAGCAGGAACAATATCCATATCTTGTTCCTGATTACTACCTGACATTTGACCTGGATAGAAAACTTTCAAGTGAATGGTGTCATATGGGGGGAAAGCATCTTCAACTTTGGTAGCGTGGAAAAATGCTCGAACGCTCATACCCTAAAAATTTGAGTTATTTCGGTTTAGTTAATTTTAGCGAAATATGATCTCATGGTTTTTTAGCTTGAATTACTTGTAAACTTCCACCTGCATATAAAGTTGTTTTACTAACTTCAAAGCCAATTTCTGTTAACAATTTTGGTAAATCTGTCTTGATTAATTGCCAGGCTGTTTCTGTCTCAAACAATAGCAAAAACAGTGATACCCCAGGCCAAAATATGGGATTGGTGGGAGCGTGAAAATCTACCAATGTAAACACACCCCCTGGTTTCAAAACTCGATAAACCTCACTAATAATTTGTCGCAATTGCTGAGGTTCCATTTCGTGTAATGCCACACTTGTATGCACTACATCAAATTCACCATCTGCAAAGGGCATATTTTCTGCAAATGCTTCCACATAGGAGGCGCTAGGTACATTTTGCCTCGCCCGCTTCAAAGATAAGGGAGATGCATCCAGCCCCGTTACGTTTTGTGAAAGTTTCACTAAAAATTGTGTAGCTTGGCCACTACCGCAACATAAATCTAAACTCTTGCTGTCTGAGGAAATGGTTAAGCCTTGCAAAGCTAGTTGCCGAAACCGACTTTCACCGCCTACACTTAACGCCGCTAAACCAGATATGCCGTCATATAACCACTGATAACGATAACTCCAGTCTCTTAAAATTGTTGCCATGACATTATTGAGTCCTATTAACCTTTATATTTAATAAAGATATATTGTTAACATTAGTAAAAAAACTGAAAGGGTTAGGGGAAAGTAACTGCTATGGGTCGTGTAGGCGTTTTATTACTCAATCTCGGTGGGCCAGATAAGTTAGAAGATGTTGGGCCATTTTTGTTTAACCTGTTTTCTGATCCAGAAATTATTCGCCTACCATTTCGTTGGTTGCAAAAACCCCTAGCTTGGTTTATTGCTTCACGACGTACAAAAACATCACAAGAAAACTACAAGCACATTGGTGGTGGTTCGCCACTGCGACGCATTACAGAAGCGCAAGGAGAAGCGCTAAGAGAACAATTGAGAGAGTTAGGGCAAGAAGCCAAGATATATTTAGGAATGCGCTATTGGCATCCCTATACTGAAGAAGCGATCGCTCAACTAGCTCAAGATCAGATTGAACAGTTGGTTATCTTACCCCTATACCCACAATTTTCTATTAGTACCAGTGGTTCTAGCTTCCGACTCCTAGAAAAACTCTGGCAAGAAAATCCCAAAATTCAACCTCTGGAATACACTGTTATTCCTTCTTGGTATAAACGACAGGGCTATCTGCAAGCAATGGCAGAACTCATCGCCCAAGAACTCGATCAATATCCTAATCCTAATGATGTTCATATCTTCTTCAGCGCTCATGGCGTACCGAAAAGCTACGTTGAAGAAGCAGGTGATCCCTATCAGCAAGAAATTGAGGAATGTACTGTTCTGATTATGCGTACCCTCAATCGTCCTAATGCTCATACCTTAGCGTATCAAAGTCGTGTTGGCCCTGTAGAGTGGCTGCAACCCTACACTGAAGATGCGCTGAAAGAATTAGGAGAAAAAGGTGTTAAAGATTTAGTTGTCGTACCTATCAGTTTTGTCTCAGAACATATTGAGACATTGCAGGAAATTGATATTGAGTATCGCGAAATAGCTGAAGAGGCTGGAATTAACAACTTCCGGCGTGTACCTGCTCCTAATACCCATCCAGTTTTTATTAAAGCATTAGCAGATTTGGTGATTGATTCGCTAAAGCAGCCTAGCTTGAAGCTATCACAAGTCACCCAAATGAAGAAGAAGGTGAAAATGTATCCCCAAGAGCGTTGGGAATGGGGGATTACCACCAGCGCCGAAGTCTGGAATGGTCGAATTGCCATGCTTGGCTTTATTGCTCTGATTATTGAGCTAGTCACTGGTCGGGGATTGCTGCACATGATTGGCTTGTTGTAACTTCTACGCAGACTAACAACGGAACAGAGTGTTATTGAAAGAGTCGAGTCATTTATCAAGCTTGAGGTGCAAACCTAAAATGACTCTCAACCAAATTCCTGGGAAAGCACTCACAATATGGATTCTTATTTTAGTAACTACTGCTGTTTCCGGTTGCACTGCATTTAGTTCCAGAACTCAGGACTTAACTACCCAATCTGCGCCAAATAGTCAACCACTCCGCAAGCTCTCAACAGAGTCAGATTCGGGTTATTCGGTTGCTTATTCTCCAGAAGTATCTAGGGCGAAAAATCCTGTAGGTGCTGTTGTTGCTAGTGCTGGTGCTAAAACCGTTAAACTTTGGAATCCCAGCACGGGAAAACTCATCCGTACATTTAACGGACAGGCTTGGGCTGTTGAATTTAGCCCAGATGGTCAGATTCTTGCTAGTGGTAGTCAAAATGGAAATCTTAATCTCTGGAATGTTAGTACTGGGGAACTTACCCGTACTCTCAAGCATTCAGAACCTGTAATTGATGTAGCCTTTAGTCCCGATGGGCAGACACTAGCTAGTGGTCTTGACCAGGGCGCTAATATTAGGCTGTGGAACTGGCGCACTGGCAAAATTATTCCCATCCCTGAGGACTCGAACGCTTCTGCAAAGGGATTTGATAATTTCAAATCTGTACCTATAGCTTTTAGCCCAGATGGTCAGGAATTGTTTGCTCGAAGTGGTTCAGGTAGTACTAGTCAGTTGTGGAATATCAGTACTGGTAAAGTTATCCGCAGTTGTGATGCTAAATCATTGATTAATGATGTCGCTATCAGCCCAGATGGAAAAACCTTGGCTACTGGCGTTCGTGACAAAGCTATTAAGTTGTGGGATGTTAATTCTGGCAAACTCATCTACACTTTGACAGGTCATACAGCTGAAGTGAGATCCGTTGCTTTCAGTCCAGATGGAAAAAGTCTTGCTAGTGGTAGTCAAGACGGTACCATCAAGCTATGGAATATTAGCACAGGCAAACTGATCGGTACTTTAACTACCCAAAAAGAACAAGTTTGGTCTGTCGCTTTCAATCCTGATGGCAAAACTCTTGCTAGTGCCAGTCAGGATGGCATTATTAATATTTGGCAGTTATTACCAAAATAACCCTTAATACCTTGCTTCTGAACGTTGACGGCGATATTGCCAATACCAGTCATACCATTGCTTGGCGCTATGAATTGCAAACCAGAGCAGGGCAAAAGTAATTAATCCTCCAGGCCAAGGAGCATTAAAGGCAAATAGTACTAAAGCAACGCATAAAAAATCTTGTAGAAAGACTGCCCACAACGGTAAGCCACGCAAGCGATAAAACCAACCGACTTGCACCAGTTGAAATACCAAAGCCAACAAACCGCCAATACAAGCCATTAGCCAATTTGGGGCAGTTGTTGTGGAAGATACTGCTAACCCCATAATTGCGCCCACAATGGGGGACAATAATAACTCAAATATTTGTAGTACTCTCTGCCCCAAACGCTTTTTAGAAGCAAATAGCTCGAGCAAAGACCAAATGCTAAAGAAGCCTAGCAACACTGATGGCGAAATGTGAGCCAAAAGCGGAACTTTTGACCACAATTGACCTCCGTGCAACAATCCGATAATCAGTAAGGGTATACCAATTCTGATTCCTGCAGCCGCCGAAGCAGAAAGTGTGGCTAGGATATCAATCATTAGTGCATTCAAAGTACTACTAAATAGCTTGATAGTTATTAATTATACTTGTGAAAAAATTAATCAACAGTTAGAGATTAAATAATCTCAGTATACGGATTATATAATATTTTACAAAAAATTTATCCGTTTTGGGGACTGGGGGCAGGGGGCAGGGGAGATGAGGGAGATGAGGGAGATGAGGGAGACAATGCCAAATGAACAATAAACACCCAATTACCCATGCCCTATGCCCCATGCCCTATGCCCAATTCTTAAATCCCTAACCGTTGATAAACCTGTTCTAAATGACGCAGGTGTTGTTGGGGGTCAAAACAAAACTCAATTTCTGCTGGCGATAATTTTTGAGTTACACGTGGGTCTTTAGTAATTAAATCGTGGAAATTGCCTTCTGGTTTGTTCCAAGCTGTGTGGGCATTTTCTTGCACGATCGCATAGGCTTCTTCGCGGTTGGTTCCTTTTTCTACTAAAGCTAGTAGCACTTTTTGGCTAAATACTACACCTCCATAGCAGTTGAGATTGCGTTGCATATTCTCGGGATATACCAAGAGGTTAGTTACCAAATCGGTGATTTCTTTAATCATAAAGTGGGTCAAAATGCAAGCATCTGGCAAAATTACCCGTTCTACAGAACTGTGCGAAATATCTCGTTCATGCCAGAGGGCGATATCTTCTAAAGCAGCACCCGCATGACTTCTGACTAGTCTAGCCATCCCTGTTAGCCGTTCGGAACGGATGGGATTACGTTTGTGCGGCATAGCTGATGAACCTTTTTGCCCTTTGGCGAAAAATTCTTCAACTTCGAGAACATCTGTTTTTTGCAGATTACGAATTTCGACAGCAAAGCGTTCAATAGATGCGGCAACTAAAGCTAATTGCTGCACATAATCAGCGTGGATATCGCGGGAAATGACTTGTGTAGAAGCAGTATCAGGTTTCAGTCCCAGTTTTTGACAAGCGATCGCTTCTACACGTGGTTCAATATTGGCATAGGTTCCTACTGCACCAGAAATTTTACCCACAGCAATTGTTTTGCGGAGAGTTTGCAATCTTTCTTGGTGTCGCAATACTTCTGCTAACCACCCAGCTAACTTAAATCCAAAGGTGATGGGTTCAGCATGAATGCCATGAGAACGCCCAATCATCACAGTATTGCGATGTTCTTTTGCCTTTTTACGAATCGCCTGAATTAAATCTTCCAGGCGCTGTAAAATCACATCCAAACTTGCTATCAATTGCAATGCTAAAGCTGTATCTAGCACATCAGAACTAGTTAAACCCAGGTGAATATAACGCCCAGCATCACCAACATATTCATTGACATTTGTTAAAAAGGCGATGACATCGTGGCGGACTTCAGCTTCAATTTCTAGCACCCGCTTTGGGTCAAAATTCGCCTTTGCTTTAATCTCTTCAACTGCCTGAGATGGGATGTAACCAAGTTCAGCCTGTGCCTCACAAACAGCAATTTCTACTTGCAACCAAGTTTTTAGTTTATAGGCTTCACTCCAAATATTACCCATTTCGGGCAAAGTATAACGCTCAATCACAGTCCGCCACAGAATACAACCGTCATATTTTACATTTTTATTAGGGCAGATCGCTTTTTGTTTTAGATTCTTGGTTAGGAACAGAACTAATTTTAGATTCGGATGTAATGACACTAATGCTACCGTCGGCTTCCATATAAGCTAACTTGACATCAGTCAAAAATTCTACACTTTGTTGGCGTAACTTACTCATTAACTCGTCCTCTGTAATCAGTTCTCGTTCTAAATGCCGATGAATAATCCGACCATTTTTTACCAATAACAGTGGAGGGGGATTGAGAAAACGCTGAAACTCCGGAAGTTTGTAACCTAACCAGTTAAGTAAGTAGCTCCAAAAAATTACTGTTCCTACTAGGATAGCGCCCTCAGTAATAGACGTGTAATTACTGGCCATAGCATTTTGAGCAGCTTCCGCAAATAACACAACTACGAGTAAATCAGTAATTCCTAGAGTTCCCATTTGTCGGCTGGGAAGCAAGCGTAACACTGAGAATAATGCCAGGTAGACTAATGAGCCACGGATAATTAATTCCAAAATACTAATGCTTGGAACAAAGATTGCTTGCCAATCAACAAAAAAGAATTTTTCCATGATTGCTAATTTTCTTATAGTTTGATAGATGCAATACACTTGCGGGGCATTCAAAATTCAATATTAATTACCCTACAGGTTTGTATTAAAGCTGCGATTATGCTTGCCTCTAATAGGCGTGCCAACCTAAGTATTAAAGGATTTCACGTTTTTGCTAGTTACCTTATCTTTTGTAATATCAATAATAATTTTGAATATATTTATTAATGGTTTTACCAAAAATATCATTTACAAAATAAAAAATCTATCACTAGGTTTTAATAAGAAATACGATAAGAATCATATTTGATTTTTTTAAATTATTACAGTTTCGTTTCTTCTTCTCTGCTCGCTATTCCCTGTTATCTTACTACACAAATAATTTCATAAATCAAAGGGGATTCCTATATTATTATTGATAATTGATTGTCAGCGCTTGACTTAATATACAGTAATTCTAGATAGGTCATGAACCAAAAATTATAATAACGAAGTGTGTTAGAAGAGGCGATCGCAGGGAAGGATATTGCTGACACCTACACTAGCTAGACTTCAGCTAGCCATGCATAGGCTCTTGTAGACAGTAAACGCATGAGGTAGAGGGTAGTAGAAGTGTCAAGGTTTAGGAACACAAACATTCTCCTGAAAGCTTTTTATTTAATATCTTCGATGTAGTATATAAAAGCTTATCTATGCATAAACTGTAGCCTTTTAGTGAAAAGATAAGAATCTTTTTAATTGCAGATTACTTGTGTTAATAGAAGCCATTGGCGTGAGATTCTAGATAAAGTCAACACGTCACAGGAGTTTAAACAGACATGGAACAAAATCGGAAGTCAACGGTTGTGATTACGGGTGCTTCTTCCGGGGTTGGGTTATACACTGCAAAAGCGATGGCTAACAAAGGCTGGCACGTCGTGATGGCTTGTCGAAATTTAGCTAAGGCGGAAGAAGCTGCTCAATCGGTAGGAATACCTAGGGACAGCCACACCATTTTGCATCTCGACCTAGGTTCCTTGGACAGCGTCCGACAGTTTGTGAGCAACTTTAGGGCTACTGGCAAAACTCTAGACGCTTTGTTGTGCAATGCGGCAATTTATATGCCCCTCATCAAAGAACCGTTGTGGAGTCCCGAAGGTTATGAATTGACAATGACTACTAATCATCTTGGTCATTTTCTGCTGTGTAACCTCATGCTTGAGGATATGAAAAATTCACCATACCGCGATCGCAGATTGGTGATTTTGGGAACAGTAACACACAACCCTGACGAATTGGGTGGAAAAATTCCCCCACGTCCCGACTTAGGAAATCTGGAAGGCTTTTCAGCTGGGTTTAAAGCGCCAATCACAATGATTGACGGTAAGAAATTTGAACCCGTGAAAGCTTACAAAGACAGTAAAGTTTGCAACGTGTTAACCATGCGGGAACTGCATCGCCGTTATCACGAGTCAACTGGTATTACCTTCAGTTCTTTATATCCAGGATGTGTGGCAGAAACTCCACTGTTCCGTAACCATTACCCCTTGTTCCAAAAAATCTTCCCATTGTTCCAGAAGTACATTACTGGGGGATATGTATCTCAGGACTTGTCTGGGGAACGGGTAGCGGCGGTACTAGCCGATCCCGAATACAAGCAATCCGGTGCTTACTGGAGTTGGGGAAATCGTCAAAAGAAAGACGGTAAATCATTTGTACAAAGAGTTTCTCCCCAAGCCCGCGATGATGAAAAAGCAGAACGCCTGTGGGATTTAAGTGAGAAGTTAGTGGGATTAGCTTAATTACCCAGTCAGTAGTTCTGCAAAATTAAATTCATGCAGATAGGGAACAGGGGGGAGAAAAAAATAGCATTTAATAATTTTGTTTATTTACTTATTGGGCATGGGGCATAGGGCATAGGGCATGGTTGATTTAATAAGAATTTCTCTATTTGTATCCCTGCCCCCTGCTCCTTGTCCTCCTGCCCCTCTGCCTCACGAAAGGGGTTGTAGCAATTGAGCAACAGCTTGCACCAGTATCTCTGGTTGCACAGGTTTGGAGATATGCAGCTGAAATCCAGCGACTAGGGCTTGTTGTTGATTCATTTCTCCGGCGTAAGCAGTAAGCGCGATCGCGGGAATGGTTCCTCCTTGTTCTGGTGACCATTCTCTAATTTGCCGAATCAGGGAATAACCATCCATTTCTGGCATACCAATGTCGCACAGTAGTAAATCGGGGATAGACTGCTTTAACAGCGTCAAGGCTTGTAGTGCAGAAGCGGCGGTTGTTACTTGTGCCCCCGATTGTGTAAGGATAAATTCTGCTAAATCCCGCATATCTGCATCATCATCGACAACCAAGATGTTAATACCTGTGAGGTCGGTGAAACTTTCGGATGCACCATCATCATGAGATAGCTGCGGCTCGACAATATTTAACGGTAGTAGCACTGTGAATGTTGCGCCTAAATTCTGTCCGGGGCTGCTGGCTTGAACAGTACCACCATGCAGTTCGGTAAAATGGCGGACGATCGCTAATCCTAATCCTAGCCCACCAAATTGTCTTGTGGTTGTGCCATCTTCTTGGCGGAAATATTCAAATACAAAGGGTAAAAACTCGGTTTTGATGCCAATTCCTGTGTCTTTAACTTGAATTTGGGCATACATTCCCACTTGGTCTAGTTTTAATTCAATTTTTCCGCCGGCTGGGGTGAATTTCACCGCATTAGAAACCAAATTCCAGACAATTTGTTGTAGACGATTGGCATCGCCTGTAACGGTGTCTGCGACTGGGTTAATTGTGGTTTGAATTTCAATGCTTTTGGCTTGGGCTGCCAGTTGTACTGTTTCTAGGGCGGCTGTGATGGTGCTAGCTAAATTAACTGGCGCAACGTTTAAGGTCATTTTTCCTTGGAGGATGCGGGAGACATCCAACAAATCCTCAATTAATTGCGCTTGTAATTTAGCGTTGCGTTCGATGGTTTCTAAAGCTTGGTCAGCTTTTTTGCTATCTAGCCGCTGACTGCGGAGAATTCTTGTCCAGCCAAGAATGGGATTAAGGGGCGATCGCAATTCGTGGGAAAGTACAGCTAAAAATTCGTCTTTAATGCGGTTGGCGGCTTCGGCTTTGGCGCGATCGCTTTGCGCTAATTGATATAACTGAGCATTATCGATGGCTAGAGAAGCACGACGCGCTAATTCTTCTGCTAATTCTAAATCGCTTTGCGTATAGCGTCGCCCAGATTCGGCACTAACAAAAGAAATTACGCCTAAAATTCGAGCTTGGGTGCGTAATGGCACTGTCATTACCGATTTGAACCCGATCGAGCGCAGAATTTCTAAATGTTCTGAGTCATGGGCTGCTTGGACAATTAATTCATCGGGAATATTTGGCAAGATATCAGATTGTCCAGTTCGTAAAGTCAAGGCAGCACCACGAGGCCCATCTGAATCAAAAGGATATTTACTGCTAAGTTGCTGCGCCCATGCTAATTTTGCGGGGTCGCTGTGAGCTACGGCAATCTGCTCAATGGCACCATCTGCTGCAACGATGTGGACTGTACACCAATCTGCCAACTCGGGTGTTGCTAGCTGTGCTACTTGCTCTAAGGTGGTTTGATAATCGAGGGAAGAAGCTAAAACTGCACTGGCTTCTGCGAGAAATCTTTGGGCACGCTCTAAGCGGACTTGCTCTGTAACATCGATAACATAAGCTAGAACATCTTCTACCTGACCCTGTGAGTTGATTATGGGCAGATAGTAAAGATTGTAGTAACCGGGGGAGCGATCGCTACGGCTGGGAGCATTAACAGCAAAATTGTTGGCAACAAAGGGTTTGCCTGTTGTGTAAATTTCTGAGAAAAGTGTAACTATATTGGGATCTATTTCACCAAAAAGTTCAGTAACCGAACGCCCTAAGTGTTGTCCACGGGGTAAGCCGTTGATTTGGGCTAATGCTTCGTTGATGGCAACAAATCGTTGTTCAGCATCTAACAGTGCCATACCTACTGGAGCAGTATCAAAAATAGTTTCTAATTGGCGCTGAATCGCTTCAGCTTGAGTACGGGCAATGCGTTCTCGTGCTAGCAATTGTTCTCGTTCTTGTTCAGCTTGCTTGCGTTCTGTAATGTCAATGAGAACGCCAATCATCTGTATTGGTTGCCCTTGGGCGTTGTATAAAAATCTGCCCCTAGCTTCTGTCCAATGAATAGAGCCATTTTCCCACAGCGTGCGGTATTCATGATGATATTCAGTTTTATTGAGCATAGCTTGTTGCAGCGCTAATTCTGTGTGCCCTAAGTCCTCTGGGTGAACGCTGTTAGCCCAAAGTTCATAGCTGGGTGGGTACTCATTTGCTTGGAGTCCCATGATGTTGTAATGACTATCTGACCAGGTGAGGGTATTGATTTGCAAATCCCAGTCCCAGGTGCCCATACGTCCCACCATTAATGCTAATTGTAGGCGAGTTTTGCTATGTCGCAGTTCTTCTTCTGCCCGCGATCGCTCTACCGCTAGCCAGGTTTTTTGGGCAATTCGCTCCATGACTATGACATCGTCTTCTGTCCATTGGCGGGGGGTGACATGGTGTAAAACAAATAGGGCGACAAATCTTCCTTCCTTCACCAAGGGTACGCACAGAAAAGATTTGGTTTGGATGGCATCAAAAGCTGCATTCCCAGATCCAGCAGTCCGGGGATCTGTATCGACATTATTCACAAAGATGGTTTTGCCCTGTTTGAGTTCAGTAACAATTTCTACACCAAAGGAATTCATGTAGTGACTACCAGCGATGCTGATCACCCCATTGCAATAGTCGCGATCAATAATTACGTATTCTTGGGTAGCATCAATCTCACCGTAGGTACAACGGCTAACTTGGAAATGTTGCCCCGTAGTGCGAACTACTTCCCACATAATTTCTTTGGAGTCTTGAATGGCGCGAATCGTGTCATTCAATTCAATTAAGAATTGCTGCTGTTTTTCCTTGTGCTGCAACTCTTGTAGCAATTGTTCAATTTGTTGCCTTGCGCGTACTTGGGCTGTAACTTCAATTCCATGCAGCAACACCCCCTGAATTCTCCCTTCCGCATCCCGTAAAGCTGGAAAGACGCAGTTAAAGAATGCTTCTTCTAAGACACCATCACCGTTGTTATCCCAATAAACAGGTGACTCATCTTCAATGAAAGGTTCGCCAGTTTGGTAAACCCGATCAAGCTGTGCAAAATAAATCTGTCCTTCTGTTTCCGGCAAAACTTCCCGAACTGATTTACCGATAATATCCGGAGTGCGTCCAGTCAGTTGCAAATAGGTGGGATTAGCAAATTCAAATATATGTTCTGAACCACCCACGATCGCAATCATCGCTGGTAACTGCATGAGGATTTCATACAGACGTTTGCGCTCGGTTTCTGCTTCTAACCTGGAAGCTTGTTCTCTCTCAAACAAGCGATCGCGTTCGGCTTCAATTTGTTTGTGTTCTGTGATATCAACTGAAACACCAGTCATTCTGACTCTTTGCCCAGTTGCATTGAGATAAACTCGTCCTTGGCTTTTGAGCCAGTGCATCACACCATTGGGAGCAACTACTCGATAGTCTTGGTTATAGTCAAATTCTCCCGCGATCGCTCTTTGCACCGATTCTATTACCTGCTGGCGATCGTCTGGATGAATCAGATCAAAAAATTCGGCTGCTGTCCCTACTTGAATTCCCCAAACTGAGAGCGCATTAAAAGAACAAATGACTTGATTGGTGATTAAATCCATGTCCCAAGCCACCATTTGCGCTGAAGACAAAGCTAGCTGTAACCTTTCTTCCGTCTGCCACAAATTTTCTTCAATTTGCTTGCGTTGTGTGACATCTTGAAAGATCACAACAGCAGCAACTATTTGATTTTGCTGATTGAGAATAGGAGCAGAATTGACATTAATTAAAATTTGGCTGCCATCACTGTAATGCAAAGAGATTTCTTCATTAGCAATTACTTCACCCATGAGGAGCGATCGCATTAGTGGATAATCGTTAGCCCCGTAGCGTCTGCCATTACCGTTAAAGCCGATAAAAGGAGTAATAGATTCATATTGCTCAATTTCTAGCGATGGTTCGTAAGTATACCCAAGAATTTGCTTTGCTTGGTCGTTAGACAAAGCCAACTTCCCTGCAGCATCTGCTATGATTACCCCGGCTGGCATTTGCCGTAAAACTGCTTCCAATCGGCTGCGTTCAATTTCTAATTCGTTCAGCAACCTTTCACGCTCGGTTTCAGCTTGTTTGCGCTCTGTGATATCACGAAAATACACTGCCAAACCATGATCTGAAGGATAGGCATTCACTTCTATCCAACACTGAAGAGGCTCCCCAAATTCCTCCCATGAAATAGGGATTCGT
Organism: Tolypothrix sp. PCC 7601; assembly: GCF_025677855.1. Taxonomy (NCBI): domain Bacteria; kingdom Bacillati; phylum Cyanobacteriota; class Cyanophyceae; order Nostocales; family Tolypothrichaceae; genus Tolypothrix; species Tolypothrix sp. PCC 7601. The sequence goes on along the minus strand of NZ_CP064879.1, from coordinate 2,571,406 downwards.
TCTCTCATAGCTCTTTGTAGGTTTTGGTAAGCTATGCTACCTACAAGGCTAGGAAAGATTTCTGTCCAAACGTTCTTGCCAATCAATTCTGCTGGGGTTATGTGCAGAATTTTCACTGCTGCTCTATTTACGTAGCTATAGCACCAATTTTTATCAAATGCGACAAAGGCATCTGTAATACTTTCGAGGATGAGAGTCACTGAGCGCTCAGTAGCTTGGGGATCGGGAGCATTAGCTAGTTGATTTTCCAGCTCTTGCTGCTGACGTTGCAAAAGTGCGATCGCTTCTTGCTGCTCAACAATCTTGGCTTCCAACACAGCTTTCTCTGTAGAGCAGGGATTCTGCCCAAAACTGCGAGCCACTTGTTCAATTACTTCCGAGCGAGAAATTCCTTGCTTGTGAGCCTCTTCATCCAGCGATCGCCAAGCCGTACTGGTAAGAGATATGCTAAATCGTTGTTTCTTTTCTGAATCCCAATTACTAACAAACTTACCAGTAATATCGCGCTTCATGAATTATTAATCCGTATGCATACACGGTTTCTTATATTGAATCTGACTAATACCTTCATCAGGATCTCCCTTCAGACTGAGGTTTGATTGTCAAAAGTCAAGAGTCAAGAGTCAAGAGTCAAAAGTCAAAAGTCAAGAGTTAAAATTTAAAGCTGTTTCGATATTAGGCAATTGACGCTGAACAGCTTTTGATATGGTGAAGCTAGACAGTCAATGTGATAAATCGCACAAAAATGGCTTAACAATCTCTCTTCCCAGTCAACAGTCAACAGTCAGCAGTCAACACTCTTGAGAAGATGAACCAAGGAGAATATTGGAAAGTCCAGCATCGGTTTGTAGAAATGCGCTCAGATTGGCTAACTGTGATTGGCGAACATCTGCAAGACGATCGCGGACAAATTTTGGAATACTGGCGCGTAGAAAAAGCCGACTCTGTAGTCATTTTACCGATTCAATCCCATCAAATTATTCTGCCACCCCCAAGTTACAGACCAGGATTAGGTAAACTCACTTTCGATTTTCCTGGTGGACGTTTACCCCCTGGAAAATCCCCTGATGTTGCAGTATCAGCTATTCTGCAAAGAGAACTAGGAGTTGAAGCTACAGCCATCAGCCAACTCATAGCTTTAAATAGTGAAGGTTGGCCTGTGAATAGTTCTTTCTCTAATCAAAAACTTTACGGCTTTGTCGCCCATCTTGAACCTACTCCCCCAATTAAGGCTGATTATCTAGGCGCAACCTATCCCGCAACTTCCGCAGGTGTACATGATTTACTCCAAAGTCTCATCTGTCTTCAATGTCGTGCTGTGCTAATGCAGTGGTGGTTAGAGTTAGGGACTTCCAAGTAAATAACTATTCTATTACTTTTGAACTTTTGAGCTTTAAAGGTGCAACTTTCCAATTCAAAACCGCAATTTTCCGATTCAAAACCGCAATTTTCCGATTCAAAACCGCAACTTTCCGATTCAAAACCGCAACTTTCCGATTCAAAACCGCAACTTTCCGATTCAAAACCTCAACGTTCAGCTTCCAAACCTCAATCCCCAGCCTCAAAACCTCAACGTTCAGCTTCCAAACCTCAATCCCCAGCCTTAAAACCTCAACGTTCAGCTTCCAAACCTCAATCCCCAGCCTTAAAACCTCAACTTCCAGCTTCCAAACCTCAATCCCCAATCCCCATTACCCCTTATCCCCAGAGGGGGCCCCGAGTTCCCCAATCCCCAATCCTCAATCCCCAATCCCCAATCCCCAGTCCCCAATCCCCAGTCCCCAGTCCCCAGTCCCCAATCCCCAATCCCCAATCCCCAGTCCCCAATCCCCATCCCCAATCCCCAATCCCCAATACAATTTAAAATAAACGCGATCGCATCCACATCACAGACAATGCAAATTACCAACAGTCTTCATACCGCCATTCTCGTTACTGACTTAGAACGCTCGGAATTCTTTTATGGCAAAGTATTAGGACTAGCTAAAATTGATCGCTCTTTGAAATACCCTGGAGCATGGTATCAAGTCGGTAACTACCAAATTCACTTGATCGCCGCGCCATCTTCCCCCACAGATAACCAAAACGAAAAATGGGGACGCAACCCCCATGTGGCTTTTTCTGTCGCAGACTTAGAAATCGCCAAACAAGAATTACTCACTCACAATTACCCTATCCAAGCCAGCGCCTCTGGTCGTCCTGCTGTATTCACCCAAGATCCCGACGGAAATATTATCGAGTTGAGTCAGCAGTGAGGGAATGGGGAGATGAGGAGGATGAGGGAGATGAGGGAGATGAGGAGGATGAGGGAGATGAGGGAGATGAGGAGGATGAGGGAGATGAGGGAGATGAGGAAGCGGGGGACAAATGACAAATGACTAATGACTAATGACTAATGACTAATGACTAATGACTAATGACAAATGACTAATGACAAATGAAAATCATCGCCTACAGCTACACCGATCCTTTGTTAGAAAACCCTCCTGATATTGATAGTTGGGGATGGGAAGTGGATCGGGTTTATTATGATTTGGTAGGGCGAGATTCCTTTGGAAACGCTGCGCGAGCGCAATTACAAGAGTTAATCAAAGATTGTCAAACTCAACCTGGAAGTTATCTGCTGATTCGGCGTTTGGAAGAGTTGGGTGATACTGTTAAGGAAGTAAGCGATCGCCTCAATGAACTCGAAGCTATGGGGGTTGTGGTGATCGCTATTGAACAACCTTACACTTCCGAAAATGGTAATCTCCGCGCTCAATTGTTGACATTGTTACAGGAAATTCAACGTCAGCAACGTAGCCGTCGTATCCGCCAAGGACACGCTCGTAAGCGTTTGGATACTGCGCCTCCACCAGGAAAGCCTCCCTACGGTTACAAAAAAAGTAAGGATAAATACACGATTGATAGAAGCACTTCTCCAGTTGTTAAGGATTTTTTTGAACAATTTTTGCTCTATGGTTCTTTGCGGGGTGCAGTTCGCTATTTAGCTAAAAAATACGGTAAGAAAATCTCGGTAACTACAGGGAAACGCTGGTTAACTAATCCGGTTTATCGAGGGAATACAGCTTACCAAGATGGCGAAATTATCTCTAATACCCACGTTCCCGTTATTTCCCCAGAAGAAGCAGCTCAAATTGATCGGCTTTTACGTCGTAACAGTCGTTTACCATCTCGCACAGCTAGCGCGCCACGTTCTTTAGCAGGGTTGGTGATTTGCGGTGAATGTCAATCTCACATGACTGTGACTCGGGTTACCCAACGTCGCCAAAGTAAAGAGTATCTTTATTTACGTCCAATTAGCTGTCCTAAAAATCCTAAGTGTAAAGCTTTGGCTTATGATGCAGTTTTAGACAAGACGATTACCAAGGTTTGCCAAGAATTACCCCAAGCTGTAGCCGGGTTAAACTTTCCCCAGTTGGATGCCATTAAAAATAGTTTAGGAGATGCGATCGCTCGTCAACAAGAAATACTTACCCAGTTACCTGCTTTAGTAGAAACTGGAGTATTAGATACAGAAACAGCAAAGTTACGCGCCTACAAACTCCGCACCGAAATCTCTGCATTCCAAGCCAAACTAGCTACTCTTCCACCAGTAAACTTACGTTCAGTAGCTCAAGCTGTTTCCATTCCGCAATTTTGGTACGATTTATCGGAATCAGAACGCAGATTTTATTTACGAGAATTTATTAGCAGCATTGAACTGATTCGTCAAGAGTCAGAATGGACTTTGCAAATCATTCTGATTTTTTAAATATGAGATGTAAATTATGAATTATGAATTTAACTCTCAACGTAGTTTAAAACTTAATATACAGCATTATTCAGAGGTAGAAATTGGCTGGTTTTGAGGCAGGAGGCAGAGGACAGTAGGCAGGAGGTAAAAGAGGAATTTTGATATTTATACCAATTTAAATAATGTTTGCGACAAATAAAGTCTTTGTAGGGGCACGGCATCCACAATCTTTTGGTATCTCAAATTATCTTACTGGTGCCGTGCCCCTAACAACCCATCTGTCCCGTTCTTTTTTCAAAATGGTATTAATTCTCTGGTTGTGTACCTCACTAGTTTGCAAACTGCTGTATAAAATTCCTATTTAATTTGTGAAATATAAAGTACATTTGTACATCCTTCCTTCTTCCAAAGAGGATTTTTTTTACTTAACCCTTATTGGTTTAAAACCTTAAAAAATGCTGTTTTGGCGCTAGCATCTTCTCCAATTTAATAGAGTTGTAACCCTGACCAATTACCAATTACCAATTACCAACCTCGCCATTTACCTTTAATAGCAACAACCTACTTATCATGAATGACATTTTGACTTTGTAATTAACTTAGCTATTTGCGAGTCTTGGAAATTACAAGTCATCGGAGTTTAATTGACGCGCTTCCGTATCCAGTTACCTGATGAAACATTGTGGCTGGGATTAATTGAGAAATTACATCAATAAAAGGTGTAACCGCCATCAATATATATCACAGCTAAACAGGCTTTTAAGACAAAAATCCTTATATTTACTCAATGATATTAAAGGCAGTTAAGTCTGATATCACAGTATTAATTATATCTTTTAAGCAAAGAATATTTTAGAGAAATTCAACTTTCAAAAACTTAGGTGTTTTTGTCACAAAAAAAAATTCCGATTCTGATAAATTTGAGTTAATTTGGAATCTAGCAATTACCAAACACACAGTTGATTACCAGGTGGCAACATTAGAGATTCGCTCTAATCTCTATGTAATCAAACCAGCAAACAAGATGATTATCATAGAATATGCAAGAAAGAAGCTTTATTTGGGGTCATCTAGGACAACGGTACCGCACAGTTGAAACATTAATTGATGGGGTATGGATAATTGTCCTGCTGATAGCAGCAGTACTACTGTTTAGCATCAATCTTGGTGGCGCACCGCTACGAGATTGGGATGAAGGTACAGTGGCACAGATTGCGCGTGAAATAGTGCGTTCCCCAGCGGATTCTTTAAGTTGGCTTTACCCAAAGCTGGGAGGTGTACCTTATCCGCATAAGCCGCCTTTGATGCATTTGCTAGTTGCTTGGGCTTACCAACTAGGAGGCATTAATGAATGGACTACCCGCTTACCTGGAGCAATTTTAACAGCTTGTTCCGTACCTTTACTGTATTGTATTGGTCGAGAAGCCTTTCGCCAACGCTGGGCAGCAATTTATAGCGCCTTGATTTACCTGACAATGCTTCCTGTGGTGCGTCATGGTCGATTGGCAATGATTGATGGCGCGGTGGTAAGTTTTTTAATGGTGATGATCTGGTGCTTGTTGCGATCGCGCCGAGATTTGCGTTACTGTCTGGGTGTGGGTTTGGCTTTTGGCTTAATTTGCCTAACTCAAGGGATATATGGTGTATTGTTAGGTGCGATCGCCATTGTCTTTTTATATTGGGATACCCCCCGGTTACTCACTTGCTACTATCTGTGGATTGCCATTTTTTTAGGTATTTTACCTGTACTGGGTTGGTACGCTGCTCAACTATGGCACTATGGTCATACTTTCCTGCAAATGGCTTTTATCAATCCAGCCATTAACAAACTAGGAACAGGTGCGGCGGGTAATTCCAGAACATCTTGGTACTATCTTAAAGAAGTTTTGCTGTATGCTTGGCCTTGGCTGCTGTTTTTACCGCACAGTTTGCGTTTAGCCTGGGAAAATCGCAATCTTAGCTGGGCAAGACTTGTATTAGTGTGGAGTAGCGTTTATTTAGCAATTATTGCTTGCATGGGCAGTAAAATTCTCTGGTATTTATTCCCCATTTACCCCAGTTTAGCTTTAGCTTTGGGTGTACAACTCGCGGAAACTGAGAATTTACCATTGCTCTCATCCTATCCCCGTTCGTGGATAGCGGGCTTATCTATACTTGCATTAGCGGCTTCTGCAGGAAGCATTTTTTTTAGTTCTGGTGCAAACCCAAAAACAGATTTACAGGTAATTCTTGCCGCAGTTGCTTTAACAATGACTTTAGCAGCGATTTACGCAGAGCGTGGTGACGGACAATTTCTTAAAATTTTGTTTTGGGGAAGTTATGTTTCATTGCTGCTGTTGATGAAATCTAACTACTGGGTTTGGGAATTAAGCGATGCATATCCCGTCAAACCAGTAGCTAGCATGATAGTAAGAGCCAATCCAGCAGTCAAACAGATTTACACATCCTTTCCTTACAATCGTCCTTCCTTAGATTTTTATAGCGATCGCACAATTATTCCTGCAAGTATAGGGGAATTGCAATACTACTGGCGCTACAACGGACAACCCTATTTTTTGCTGAATGCATCTGCTTTTAAAAGTATCCACCTCGATTCCATAAAGCTGATTGATGAAGCTGAAGGCTGGAAACTGATTACTAAAGATACCAATCGCTTATAAGCATTCTCTGCGATCGCTCTCTAAAATCGTTAAAATATTAAGTAAGGTAAAGACATTTATGAGAAATCAACATCAAAATCAATGGGATTATTTGGATTTGGCAAGAAAACAGTAATACCTACCCGCGAGGAAGCTTTACCAGGAAGAGCAGCAACAATGCCGGTACCTGCTCATCATTATGTTAATGGTAATCCTCTCAAGCCACCTTTTGCCGATGGATTAGAAACAGCTTTATTTGGTTTAGGCTGTTTTTGGGGTGCAGAACGTAAATTCTGGCAGCTTAAAGGAGTTTACACCACAGCCGTTGGCTATGCGGCTGGATTCACACCCAACCCTACTTACCAAGAAGTATGTACCGGATTGACTGGTCATAACGAGGTAGTATTGGTTGTGTTTGACCCCAAAGTCATTAGTTATGGTGAACTGCTGAAAGTTTTTTGGGAAAGCCACAACCCTACCCAAGGGATGCGCCAAGGTAATGATGTTGGGACTCAATATCGTTCTGGAATTTACGTCTATTCGGAAACCCAAAAGCAGCTAGCAGAAGCATCACGCGACGCATATCAGCAAGCGCTCAAAGATGCAGGCTACGGCAAAATTACCACAGAAATTTTAGATGCGCCTGAATTCTACTACGCCGAAGAATACCATCAGCAGTACCTGGCTAAAAACCCCAATGGCTATTGCGGCTTAGGCGGGACAAATGTTTCTTGTCCTGTAGGAATTGCTGAATCACAACTGAGCAGTTAATTAGAGTGTTCCAAAAAATAAACGATCCAAAACCTGTCATTGCGAGCGAAACGGAGTGTAGCGTTCGCGTAGCGTCTCGCAGAGAAGCAATCTCAGCCCTTGCGATTGCTTCATTCCGCTTCGCTCCATTCGCAATGACAATTGAGCATTTTTTTACTTGGAGTACTCTTATTAAATCAGCGTAGTGGATTGACAAGACTAAAATAGTGCATGAAAAAAACTCTTGTGGGATGGGTGTCTCACCCGTCCGGGGCGGACAAGATGTCCACCCCACAATAAAAATTATTGCAACATTTTAGCCTTGCCACGCCAGTAGGATGCGTTACGCCAGCGTAACGCATCCTATTTAATCGGATAGATCATCAAAGTTTCCTGAAATTTGCCGGAAATTTAGGCTTTCAATTTTTATTTTTACAGATTAAATTCAGATAGAGTGTTGTAGGCGCACCAGGTTTTCACCAAAGTGTAGCGCTGAATAGCACACCCTACAGATTTAAGATTTAGTTTATAAATTAATTCGCAGAACTTAGGACTCAAGATGACTGAAGTCACAGCGCCTCGTTCCGACACCTTCATTCAAGAACGCTTACCGACCATACATTATCAGGTGGCAATGCCTCAACCAGAAACACATCTGTTTGAGGTAACTTTACATCTTGTTAACTATACATCACCAATTTTGGATCTCAAACTCCCAGTATGGACACCTGGCTCCTATTTGGTGCGAGAATACGCTAAAAATTTACAAGATTTTGCTGCTTTTGCTAACGATCAACCTTTACCTTGGTGGAAAAAAAGTAAAAATCATTGGCAAATAGATAAAAGTAATGTTTCTGAATTAACTATTCGTTACCGCATTTTTGCGAATGAGCTATCGGTAAGAACCAATCACTTAGATATCACTCACGGCTATTTTAATGGTGCTGCACTGTTTTTTAGATTACCAGGTTGGGATCAGCAACCAATCCGCGTCACCATTGTACCGCCATACCCAGAATGGCAGGTAACGAGTCCTTTACCTGCGGATGCTGAAGCCAGTAATACTTTTTATGCTGCTGATTTTGACACCTTAGTTGATAGTCCTTTTGAAATTGGTAGCCATCAAGTATATCAATTTATAGCCTTAGGAAAACCTCATGAATTAGCTATCTGGGGACAAGGAAATTTAGAACCAGAGCGAGCCATTGCTGATATCCAAAAAATCATTCAAGTAGAAGCAGATATATTTGGTGGTTTGCCATATCAAAGATATGTGTTTCTATTACATTTATTTCACCAAGCCTATGGAGGTTTAGAGCATAAAAATAGTTGCTCTTTAATCTATCAACGTTTTGGATTTCGCGCTCAAGACAAATATGAGCGGTTTATGCAATTGGTAGCACATGAATTTTTTCACTTGTGGAATGTCAAGCGCATTCGTCCCAAAGCTTTAGAGGTTTTTGATTACGATCAAGAAAACTATACGCCATCACTATGGTTCTGTGAAGGAACTACGAGTCATTATGATTTGCTAATTCCACTGTGGGCAGGAATTTATGATAGTAAATCATATTTAAACCATTTGAGTAAGGAAATTACTCGATTTCTGACTACTCCAGGAAGGAAAATACAACCGCTTTCGGAATCAAGTTTTGATGCTTGGATTAAACTTTATCGTCCAGATGCTAATAGTGGTAATTCACAAATCTCTTATTATTTGAAAGGGGCAATGGTTACCCTTTTATTAGATTTGTTAATTCGTGCTAAACATCGTAATCAACGTTCCCTTGATGATATAATGCGGCAAATGTGGCAACAATTTGGCCAAGCAGAAATTGGCTTTACTCCAGAACAGTTGCAAAGTGTAATTGAATCGGTAGCCGATATAGATTTAGGAGATTTCTTTAAACGGTATCTTGATGGGACAGAAGAGTTACCTTTTAACGAGTATTTAGAACCATTTGGTTTAAAATTAGCGGCAGAGCCAGAAGAAGAACCTTATTTAGGTATCAAGGTAAATAGTGAAAATGGCAAAGAGATAATTAAGTTTGTGGAGGCTGGTTCCCCAGCACAAAAAGCAGGAATCGATCCAGGTGATGAGCTACTAGCGATTAATGGTATTAAAGTAACAGCAAATAATTTAAGCGATCGCCTCAAAGATTTCCAAGCTCAAGATACCATTCAGGTGGCAGTTTTCCACCAAGACCTACTCCGTTCTGTTAATGTCACTTTAGCCGAGCCACGTCCTATCCGCTATCAGGTGATTTCCATACATAATCCCGATTCTGTTCAGCAAGAGAATTTGGCTGGATGGTTAGGGGTTAGGGTATAGGGATTGGGGAACTCGGGGCCCCCTCTGGGGATAAGGGGTAATGGGGACTGGGGACTGGGGATGAGGGAGAAATGTTTTCATAACTAGACTTCTTGCAAAAGTCGGGGAAAGAGGAAAGGGGGAAGGGGGAAGGGTTGTGTATTTTTTCTTTCCCCTTGAACCTTTTCTCTTGTTCCAACTCTTGACTCTTTTCATGGAAACTGGTGGACTCAAATTTTGACAAAGCAAATGGGGAACTCTAAATAAAGATCATTTTTAAAAAGAGTGCTATGAATTTGCAAACTAATGGTTCAGATTTACCACCAGTTTCCCATGATACAACTGCCCCAAAGGTAAGCCGCAAAGGGTGGTTGTCAGCGATAGTTAATGGTTTAAGTATTGGTAATAAAATTAAACTAGGTTATGCTCTGGCGCTGGGTGTGGGAATTTTCGGAACTACGGCTGGGTTAGTTTTGGGCGATCGCTATCAGCAACGAGCCTTGGAAAAACAAGAAAATGCCTTTAGGGAACTGAATATACTTTATCGCCTCCAGACAAGTGTTCTTCAAACTCGCACGCATCAACAACAACTAATCCCATTACTAGGAAATCCGGAATTATACAAAGAAGAATACAGCCATATTACTCATGTACATGGGCCACAGATTAAGCAGGTTTGGTCACAACTACAAACCTACACAAAAACATCGAATTATATAGACAACAATCATACCGAGCATATTCCTCACTTGCTCAAAACCTATGATGGTGTAGCACACACTTATTTACAGGAGCTTGATACACTAGTTCAGCAAATTAATTTATCGCCACTTACTCCAGAGAAAATTGTCATCGCGCAACAACAATTATTAAAATTTACTAATAGTGAATTAGCACTCAAATTGGATGGCATTTCTGATGAACTTGTCACCATTATTAATAATTCTTATGGAGAATTAAAAGCCGCAACTAGTGAATTTAATACAGCAGAAAAAATGCGGCTACACATCATAATTGGTAGTATTCTGTTATCAGTGGCGATCGCAGCGCTGTTAGCAGTGTTAACGAGTCGTACCATTACTCGCCCGGTTCAAGCCCTAACAAATATGGCACAGAGGGTTACCAAAGAATCCAACTTTGATTTGCAAATCCCTGTGACAGCAAACGATGAAATTGGAATATTGAGCGATAGTTTTAACCAAGTTTTACAAAAAGTCAAAAGCTTACTAGAAGAGCAACAAGCCGCAGCCCTCCGTCAGCAGCAACTACAAGAAGCCCAGTTAGTTCAAAGTGAGAAAATGTCTAGCTTAGGACGAATGGTAGCTGGTGTTGCTCACGAAATTAACAATCCAGTAAATTTTATCTATGGTAATTTAGAACCAGCTATTCATCATGTAGATGATTTATTAGAATTGTTGCGAATTTATGCCCAAGAAATTCCTCATCCGCCTCTAGCAGTGCAAGATTATGCTGATGAAATTGATGTGGAATTTGTGGAAGAAGATTTACCTAAAGTTTTGCAGTCAATGAAATTTGGTGCCGATCGCGTCCGTCAAATTGTATTGAGTTTGAAAAACTTTTCCCGTCTAGAAGAAGCACAAGCCCATACTGTAAATTTGCACGAATGTATTGATAGTACGCTACTTATTCTCAATAACCGCATCAAAAAAGGGATTACAGTTGAGCGTAACTATGGCGATATTCCTGAGATTGAAGGTTTTGCTGGTTCACTATATCAGGTATTCATGAATATCCTCAACAATGCGTTAGATGCATTAGACGAAAAAGATAATATTCAAGAACCACGAAAAATTGCGATCGCCACTGAACGCCAAGATAATAACTCTGTAGTTCTTCGCATTACAGATAATGCTTCTGGTATTCCCCTAGAAAATCAAGCAAAAATTTTTGAAACTTTCTTCACCACAAAACCCAGGGGTGTGGGTACGGGAATGGGACTTTCAATTAGTTATCAAATTGTCGTTGAGAAACACAGGGGACAATTAACCTGTCAATCAGAGGTAGGAAGCGGTACAGAATTTATGATTTGTCTTCCCATTCGCTTACAACCTCCTGAAGTATCATCTCTAAAGAGCAGTTCGAGTATATATCCCAGTTGTGAAATATCTCCTGTAAAAATTAGTTTTGGATAGATTACCAGGTTCAAAAAATTATGCGACCGATACATGAATTTCAGGCTCATATTTGCGCGCTTTGACGAATTATTCATGTGTTGCTGAGGGTGTAACTACTCAACTTTATTGATTTTTTCTATAATTATTCTTCTACTCAAATATAGTTTTGGTTGGTTATAACAGAACTGCAGGCTTTGGTAAGCAAGGCTACTGGCATGAATCAATAGCATAGAACAAATACTGAGATTAGATAGTTGCCAACAGCTTAATTAACCAATTCAGCCCTATTTTCTGTCAACAGGAGCATTTAGATGCCAACGGAAACGACATATCTAGAGCTTTCGGATGGTAAGTCACATAAGTTCTATGAAGTCACAATCAATGATGTAATTGTTTACCTACTACTTACACTTCCCTGCAGCAGTAGCACTTCCTGAAGCTGCTAAATCAACACCATCTATAAGGAATTCACAATTCAAAATTCAACTATTATGATGTTCGGATTTTTTCACTATCCCTCCCATGTAAACAGTTTCATTCCTCATGGGCATTGTTATCTCTGGAAAACAGGACTAGTGTGGCTCCACATTATTTCTGACGCGACAATTGCCTTGGCTTATTATTCTATTCCTCTGCTACTGCTTTACCTGATTTCTAAACGCAAAGATGTCCCTTTTAATGGAGTTTTTCTCTTATTTAGTGCTTTTATCCTTGCCTGTGGTACTGGACATTGGATGGAAATTTGGACGCTTTGGCATCCCGATTACTGGATTGCAGGGGTTCTAAAAGCTTTTACTGCCATTATTTCCATATATACAGCATTTACATTAATTCACCTCATCCCTCAAGCTCTCACACTACCGAGTCCGGCTCAGTTAAAAGCTATTAATAAAGACCTTTCACATGAAATTATTGAGCGCATCAAGACGGAACAAGCCTTATTACGCATTAGTAAGGCGGTGGAAAGCGTTAGTGATGCTATTGGAATAGCGGATGTTACAGGTAAGTCAATTTATCAAAATCCTGCCTTTATTAATTTGTTCGGTTATACAGTTGACGCACTGAATGCTGCTGGCGGGCCAGTCGCAGTTTACAACAACCCAGAGCAAGCACAAAGTGTCTTCACTGCTATTGGTAACGGTCAGTCTTGGCGCGGTGAAATTACTATGCAACAAGCTAGTGGTAAAACAATGCAAATCGATTTACGGGCAGATGCTATCAAAGACCGGACTGGTAAGATTATTGCTTTAGTTGGTGTTCATACAGATATTACTGAGCGTAAGCAAGCAGAAGCGCAACTACAAACTGCTCAACAATTTATGTGTTCTGTAATTCAAGCAATGCCTATAGCAGTCTTTGTTAAAGATGCTAGTGATCTGCGTTTTGTTTTATGCAATCGCGCCGCCCAAGAGTTGGTTGGTGCCAGCGCTGATGAAATATTAGGCAAGACTGATTATGATTTATTTCCTCAAGCAGAAGCTGATTTTTTTACCCAGCGAGATCAAGAAGCACTAACTAGCAAAAAAGTTATAGAAATTCCGGAAGAGATAGTTCACCCAAAAAGTGGCAATGGTAAAACCCGCATTTTGCATATTAGAAAAACTCCCATTATCGATTCTCAAGGTCAGCCCAAATATTTGCTAGTAATTCGAGAAGATATTACAGAGCAGAAACAAATTCAGGCTGCACTCACAGCCAGCGAAGCCAAGTTTCGTAGCTTGGTAGAAAATGCTAACGATGCAATTTATGCCATGACACTTGATGGCATATTTAGTTATCTTTCTCCTAACTTCACGCGTATGTTTGGATATGAAATATCAGAATTTCTGGGGCAATCTTTCATGCCGATGATTCATCCAGACGATGTGCCAAATTTTATGGAGTTTCTGCACAAAGTTGCCCAAACAAGCCAAAAACAAGCTGGACTTGAGGTAAGAGTTAAACGTAAAGATGGCACTTACGGCTGGATTACATCCAATACTTCCCCCGTAATTGATACTAATGAAGGGGTTGTCAGTTTTCAAGGTATCATTCGCGATATTACGGCTCGAAAACAAGCAGAAGCGCTACTCCAGCAGCAAGCAATAGAACTAGCGCAGACTCTCAAACAATTGCAAACTACTCAATCCCAACTCATCCAGAGTGAGAAAATGTCTTCTCTAGGTCAATTAGTAGCTGGAGTTGCCCACGAAATCAATAATCCAGTCAATTTTATTTATGGCAATCTAGCTCACGCTAACAGCTATACTCACCAACTGCTCAATCTAATTCAGCTTTACCAAAGCAACTACCCAAATCCTGTAGAAGAAATTCAACAAGAAATTGAAGCTCTTGACCTTGATTTTTTAATAGATGACTTACCAAAAATGTTTTCTTCTATGGAAGCAGGTGCCGGGCGTATCCGTCAAATTGTGGATTCTCTGCGGACTTTCTCGCGACTAGACGAAGCTGAATTGAAAGCAGTAGATATTCACAAAGGTATCGAAAGTACCTTGATGATTTTAGATCATCGCTTGAAACTAAAGCCCAACCAGCCACAAATTCAAGTAATTAAAGATTATGGCAATTTACCTTTAGTTGAGTGTTATGCTGGGCCGCTGAATCAAGTATTTTTAAATATTTTGGCAAATGCTTTAGATGCATTAGAAGATTCATTAATCCAAGGAAAACTTACACATAACCAGCCACAAATTAGCATTTGTACTCAACAGCTACCCAGCAAACAAATAGTTATCCGCATTATCGATAATGGCCCTGGTATTCCCGAGCAAGTTAGGCAAAAGTTATTTGACCCGTTTTTTACTACCAAAGCTGTAGGTAAAGGTACTGGTTTAGGTTTGTCTATTAGCTATCAAATTATTACTGAGCAACATGGTGGTTCGTTACAGTGTATTTCCTCACCCAACGAGGGAGCAGAATTTATCATTGAAATTCCAGTTGCACAGATGAATAAGTAATAAGTAGGGCGGTGCATTTAAAGATAATTAGTTAGGGCTGTCATTTGTCTTTCTCTGGATAAAAATATTACCTGCTATTCTCTTTGCTGAATTGAAAACCCATCTCTAGAGCGTTAAGCTATTAAAGCTCAATGCCTAACATGGTTATTAGTGTTTTTCTCATCATCAGGTGTTATGAATAATCCCCTTTTAGACTACAATCCCAGTGGCGTAGGTGAAATTAATGGTAACCTCTTAGGTTTACCCTTCGATTACGAATCGGCAAACCTGATTGTGTTTGCTGTACCTTGGGAAGTTACAGTTTCTTATGGCGCAGGAACCGCCAACGGCCCGCAGCAGATTTTGGATGCATCCATTCAATTAGATTTATTTGATTTTGATAACTCTGATGGTTGGAAACAAGGAATTTTCATGATGGAAATTCCCCAGGATATTTTAGAAAAAAATGAATATTATCGAGGTTTAGCTGCAAAAATTATCGAACGCCTCGCCCAAGGGAAAGCACTGACAGATGCGCCAGATTTAACACCTGTGCTTACGGAAATTAATCAGGCTTCGCAACAAGTAAATCAATGGTTGTTTGAGAATTGCCAAAAAGCAATTAATGATGGTAAGCGAGTCGCGGTGATTGGGGGCGATCACAGTTCGCCTTTAGGATATTTTCAAGCTTTAGCAGCTAAGTACCCTGATTATGGCATTTTACACTTAGATGCCCACGCAGATTTACGGGATGCATACGAGGGCTTTGAGTTTTCTCATGCGTCGATTATGTTTAACGCCATGAAAATACCGCAGATTAGCAAGTTAGTCCAGGTGGGTTTGCGGGATATTTGCCACGATGAAGTGCAAATAATTGACGAATCGGGCGATCGCATCATCGCTTATTACGACCCAGCTATCAAACAAAAACTCTATTCGGGAACAACTTGGATTAATTTGTGTCAAGAAATTGTCAGCCATTTACCGGAATGCGTTCACGTCAGCTTTGATGTTGATGGTTTAGATCCTAAACTCTGCCCAAGTACAGGGACTCCGGTTCCTGGTGGCTTGGAGTTAGAACAAGCGTTTTGCCTGTTCCGCGAATTAGTAAAGAGTGGCAGAAAAATTATTGGCTTTGATGTCTGCGAAGTCGGTGATGCTGAGTGGGATGGTAATGTCGGGGCGCGAATCGTTTACAAACTAGCGAATTTCATGGATTTATCGTGGCGATAAATCGGGCAATCGTGGGCTGAAAATCCCCGATTGCTTATCATGTGTACTGCTAAAAAACAACTGCCTTTAGACAGATGCATAAATATTCGTTGGTCTGTCAGATTAAAAACGTGAACTCAAATTACACTCACTGGAGATGAGTTTTTCGGTTCTACTCACCCAATTTGCCAAGTTCGCGGCAATGAAAGTGAAAGTCAATTGCAGATATCGAGGAAGAATTGTCTTCCCATATCTCAAATAAAGTCCAAGTGACAGGGGCTTTTGACTTCTGAACCCTATACAGCTATGAAAATCGCACAAATCGCACCCCTGTGGGAACAAGTTCCGCCTGTAACCTACGGTGGAACAGAGCTTGTAGTGAGCCGTTTGACCGATGAACTGGTACGCAGAGGTCATGAAGTGACACTATTTGCATCCGGTGATTCTCAAACTCTAGCTCGTTTAGAAGCTGGAAGTCCGCGTGCTTTGCGTTTGGATACTAGCATTAAAGAACCCATCATGTATGAACTCATGCATGTTGGGGAAGTGTTCCAACGCGCTGATGAGTTCGATATTATTCACTCCCATGTTGGCGTTTGGTCGTTACCTTTAGCGAGTGTTGTCTCCACCCCAACAGTGCATACCTTGCATGGTATTTTTACCAACGACAATACTAAAGTATTTCGACAATACAAAACGCAACCATTCATCAGCATTAGTGATGCTCAACGGTTGTTAAATCTTAATTATGCTGCCACTGTTTATAACGGTATCAGCGTCGAAAAATTCCCATTTTTTGCTGAACCCCAAGATCCACCATATTTAGCCTTCCTGGGACGCTTCTCACCGGAGAAAGGGCCACAACATGCGATCGCCATTGCCAAAAAGACAGGTTGGCGCTTGAAAATGGCTGGTAAGGTCGATGTAGTCGATAAAAAGTTTTTTGAAGAAGAAGTTGCTCCCCATATAGATGGTAAGCAAATAGAATTTTTAGGCGAAGTTAATCACGGACAAAAAGCTGAACTGTTGGGTAATGCAGCAATTACTCTGTTCCCTATCACCTGGTGCGAACCCTTTGGGTTGGTGATGGCTGAATCTATGGCGACTGGTACACCAGTGATCGCCATGAATATGGGTTCTGTGTCAGAAGTAATTGCTAATGGCGTGACTGGTTATGTTTGCCAAAGTTACGACGAAATGGCAGATATGATTCCTAAAGCGTTGAAACTCAGTCGCCAAAAATGCCGCGAACATGTCGAGACTAAATTTAGCGTCACCCAAATGGTTGATGGCTATGAAGCAGTCTACGAAAAAATCGTTGGCGATCGCAACTTCAGACATTGGTTCAATGCTGCGATCAGAAACTCTTTAGAATCTCTCACATCTTTAAAACGCTAGTCAGAAATTTCTGTCAGCAAATCTTCCTTAGCCTTCAAAAGCCTTCAAACTTGTACAAACTAAACAGTAAATAATCAATCTATATCTGCTCCCCTAATACGGGAGCTTTTATTTTTTCCGGAATAATCAACTACGTTATCTGTTAACAGTCAACAGTCAACAGTCAACAGTCAACAGTCAACAGTCAACAGTCAACAGTCAACAGTCAACAGTCAACAGTCAACAGTCAACAGTCAACAGTCAACAGTCAACAGTCAGCAGTCACCACACCCTCACAAGAGTATGGTTAAGCTAGATAAAGTCATATTAAGTATTAATAATGTCTAGTATTAAACAGCACGTAGGCACTTTCGCCAAAAAATTTGTTCCTTCTCATAGATTTCTGCGAACACAAGAATCTACGATTGACAGCATCCACGTTATTCAAACAGCGCTAGATGTGCAATCGATTAAAGTCCTGAACTGGAATATTGCCAAGAAAAATTATGACAAAACTTGGTTACAGGATTTTTTCAATATTCTTGAGGAATATCAACCAGACCTAATTTTCTTACAAGAATTCCGCCTAGATGTAGATGCAGAGAAAGTCGCAGAATTGATAAATATGAGTTGGAATTTTGCGCCTAACTTTATTGATGCTCATCATCAAACTTATGCGGGAATTTTCACGGCAGCTAAAATTAGTCCCTTAAAAAAGAGAGCTATCATCACAAAACATTATGAACCAATTATTAAGACTCCTAAAGTTTCTCTAATGACTGAATATCCTCTATCTCATCACCAAGATAGCCTTTTAACTATCAATAGCCATTTAATAAATTTTGTAAATATTAGTAAGTTTAAAACTCAACTACATGAATTAGAAACTGCCCTATCTACCCATCAAGGGCCAATAATCTTTGCCGGAGATTTTAACACTTGGAGTCGAAAACGAGCATTACTTTTATATAAAGTAGCTACTAGCTTGGGATTAATGCCAGTAGCTTTTGCGCCTCACCAAAGTAAAAAAATTAAACGCTTCTTGTTATCACCACCTTTAGACTATATATTTTACCGAGGACTCAATGAACAACAAGCCAGCGCCAAAGTACTAGAAAATATTAATTCATCAGATCACAAGCCATTATTGGCAGAATTTAGTTATATCAATAATTAAAATAATTAATATAAATTGGGAATGCTTATAGATACTGGTGCTATAACTTTTTTTAGTGCAGCTACAGTTGTGGTTCATGCTTTAGGAATCGCCCATGCAGCTCATGCCGTGATGAATGTTCGTTCTTCTCAAGGTGCGATCGCTTGGGGAATTTCTTTAGTTACCTTTCCTTGGCTAGCTATTCCCTTGTATTGGATTTTAGGTAGAACTAAATTTCATGGATATGGAGAAGCCTTGCGCTTAGTTTATGCACAGCACCATAAGCTAGCTCGTCAAACATACAATGATATTGCCAAATTTAAAGTCCCGCTATCAGACAAAATAGCGACTTTGCAGCCATTAGCCGAGACATTTACAGGGATTCCTTTTACATCAGGTAACGCAGCCGAATTGCTGATTGATGGTAAGAGAACTTATGAAGCTATGTTGAGTGCGATCGCCTTCGCCACCAATTATATTTTGCTGCAATCTTACATCGTTAATGATGACCAAGCCGGTCATAAGTTTAAAGAAGCATTAATTGCGAAAGCCCAGCAAGGAGTTAATATTTACTTTCTCTACGATGAAATAGGTTCTAACAAATTATCTCGTTCTTATCTTCAATCTCTCCGCAAATCTGGTATTCAAGTTAGTGCTTTTCACACCACCAAAGGTAAAGGTAATCGCTTCCAACTCAACTTTCGTAACCACCGTAAAATTTTAGTAGTAGATGGAGAAATAGCTTTTGTTGGTGGTTTAAATATTGGCGACGAATATTTAGGAAAAAATCCCCGCCTTAGCCCTTGGCGAGATACTCACATGAAACTTCAAGGGCCAACTGTCCAAAGCTTACAAGCATCTTTTCTGCAAGATTGGTATTGGGCGACTCGCCAATTACTTGATGTCAGTTGGCAGATTAAACCGAATCGCGAACTCAATCAAAGTGCATTTGTACTTCCCACAGGCCCCGCAGATCGTTTAAAAGCCTGTAATCTTTTCTTTGTCAATGCCATCAATGAAGCTCAAACTCGCCTATGGATTGCGACTCCTTATTTTGTCCCAGATGACGCTACTTTAACAGCATTGAAACTCGCTGCTATGCGCGGTGTAGATGTGCGAATCCTCTTACCAAATCGCCCCGATCATTTATTCGTTTATCTCTGTTCTTTTTCCTACTATAGCGAAATGGAAGCATTTGGAATCAAACTTTATCGCTACAAACATGGATTCATGCATCAAAAAATTATCCTTATTGATGATGATATGGCAGGGGTAGGAACGGTGAACTTAGATAATCGTTCATTCTTCCTCAACTTTGAAGTTATGGGTTTTGTGGCTGCACCCCAATTTGTAGCCAGTGTAGAGAAAATGTTAAAGGATGATTTAGCAGTTTCTGTTGCTGTTGATTTCTCAGAATATAAAAGAAAGCCTCTGTGGTTTAAGTTAGCTGTGCGAATATCTCGGTTACTGATGCCGTTGCTATGAAAGACAGAGCAAAACAGAATTAAAATAGTACAATTAAACTATATAAGGAAAGAAAATTTTTTATAGCCTTTTGTCTGAGAGAGTATCAAAGCTAGCTAATGATTTACCAGGTTGAAGGAGGTGCTTACAGTGCTGTCATGTTTTCAAGTAGCAGATTATTTTATCTGGTTAGCAAATGAAACAGGCGCTTTCATTAGTAATCTGAAGCTGCAAAAGCTTGTTTACTATGCTCAAGCTTGGCATCTTGCACTCCATGAAACTCCTCTATTCCCAGAAGATTTTCAAGCATGGGTACATGGCCCTGTGATTCCTTCTTTGTACCAAAAGTATAAGAATTAGGACTAACGCATTGACAAAAAATATTATTGATGTGTACTAGGCAGCACAAGTATTGGTGAGATTGTCCACAATATAATCACGCACAACTAAAGTAAACAAGTTTCTTTGTAATTCATACCAATTAGAAATGATGTTTTCAGACCGCATTAGCTCTAAACGAACAAATGCTTGAAGTGAGCAAAATATGTGTGTTTTAATTGCATGGCTATCTCTAACCCTTACGGGTTCGCCAGTTGCTTCAAGTCGGGAGACCCGCCCAACGCACTGGCTCACCATAAATCGACAAATTCCACATACTTGTTTTATTGCTCTGTGAAAACTTTCTATTCCCCAATGAGTATCATGAATTGTCACAAATTCACTGCGAGTTATTTGCTGAAGAGCTTCAGCATCTGGTAGATACAATATATAATGTCTAGAGTCTTCTTTTTTGAAGACTTTCCTAAACAATTTGATAAATCCAAATTCTCTCAGATGAGTTACCAACCCTTCATCAGGAATCTCTAAACCACTTACTTGGCAATACTTTCCTGGTTCATTAGAGACAGTTCTATTTTTCTCAACCCCAAATAGAAAACCCAATTTCTGGTTTCTTAAAAATTTTAAGTTTTCTACTCCTGAGTACCAACTATCTCCTGTTACTAGCCTTGGTTTTACACCCCAATCAATTACTTCAATTAGCATCTCTTGGAAATAATCGTTCTTCGTTTTCCCCTCCTTTTTTATCGTATATTCTGTAATTTATTGGTACTGAGCTTCCATGTATGTCGCTGTAATACAGCGTAATTAAATTTATCCCTTTGATACTTTTATGATATTTACCTGACCAAAAATAACCGATTAATTCTGCATATTTTGGATTACTGTACAGTTTTTCTATGACTGTGTCGTCTACACTTAAAATCCCTCCTGTCAAGTTAATAATAGTCTTTACCGTACTGAACAAATCATAGGGAGCGTATCTCTCCCTCAACAAAAAACGGTTCACACTATCATGTGAAACATTCCCCAATATTTCTGCTAACCTACTGCATCCTCCATGCTTCGGTTCCGATAACAAAAATAGAGTGTAATGTTCCAGATTGCATTGTGCTGTTGAGAGTTTACTGATTTCTCTGATTGTCCGATACCTATTTGTAGACAACACTTTTTTCTTAACGCATTATTTTATCATTCTGTCAATGCGTTAGTCCTAATAAATTAAAATTACATTAGCTGTAAACATTAATAAAAATCAATCCAAAATCTGTCTTCTCCCAAAGGGAGAGGCTACGCCAAGGAAAGTTTGCTCAACGGGGGGAACCCCCGCACGCAACTTTCCGCAAAATCCCAAATTAATTAACCCCCATTTCTCTCTACAGCTATGCGAGAGGATGGAGGTTAATTGATGTATTCAATAATGTCAAAATGCGACTTTAATAAAATATTAACTGTTTGTTTGAAAATAACAAACACAATAGCTTAAAATCTGAAAATTCCGACTTGCAAATGTCCTGAACACTTAATTAATAAATGACAGGTTAAATCAAAATAAAATTGAAAATCTAGAAACAGCGTACAAATTTGGTGTTGAGATTCATTTTTTACTTTTCATAATTCAGCCTTTTTGTACTAGTGCGTACATTTGAATTTTGAATTTTAAAGTTGAATCTTGCACTTCATCAGCCTGTTTGAACTTCCAGATTGCCGTTACGGATAGCCCATGCTAGGTCTAACAGTTGAGTCCAACGCTTTTGCAGTTGTTTGGGGGTACATTTAAGTGTTTTAGCGATCGCTTGGTCGCTATGTCTGGCTGTTTTTAACTGCAAAATTTGCTGTTGCTGTTCAGTCAGTAGACCTAAAAAGGTTTGCCACTGTTGAGCAGATAAGCCCAATCTATGCTCTAAACCAGCACCTAACCATTGATGTACCAATTGCCAATGATGTTGCTTGGCGAATTTTTCTACATGATATTTAAAGCGTTGTTGTAGATAATCGCGCTGACGGCTGGTGAGACCAAGAATTTGGTCAATTTCCGGTGCAGATAGGTCTTGTAATTTCAAGGTGAGGTAATCTACACAGTCAGATTGACCTTGAGATTCAAGATAATTAATTAACTCAGTAATAACGCGATCGCGTTCTGATTCTTCTGAGGGATCGAAGTTGGTTTGGGCGATCATCTGGGATCTCAGCTGTTGTACCGCCGAGTTACGCTGGTAGGCTTCGCCTTCTTCACTCTTAGCAGACTCTACCGCCATTTCAATATCTACGGTAGTTTCTTGGGGCTGGCGACGCGCAAAACCTTGGGCGCGTAAGATAATTAACTGCTGACTAGCGCTACCAGGTAAATTGATGCGGCGCTTGGCATACTGTTCTGTAAATGCCATGTATTCCGCTAATTGTAACTGAGTGCGTGGGGTGTAATCTTCAGCTAGTTCATTTTCCCGACGGAAAGCTTTGATAGCTTCGATATAAAAGGCTTGCAGAAAATCTTCAATCAGGTTGTAACGACCCTGAAATCCCATATCTGAGCCGGAAATAGTCACGTGACGGTAAACCATAGCACCGAGACTGCTATGTAATTCTACCCGACCTCTGCGCGATCCCAGTTGGTAGTAACGCAGACATTTTTGCAAACGATGTCTCGCTAAAGTTAGCTGCCAAGCTTGGATTTCTCCCGAGGTTTGGATGCGGGCGCTTTTATCACAAATGCGTTCCACTTCCTTTGCTATGCGTTTTGCTACCGCTTGCACACACCCAGGTGCAGCTTTTACTTGGGCTTGAATTTCTTCAACTAGCAGTTGCATCAAAGTATTAATATTACTGGCTATTACTTCGTCAGTTGCAGCTTGGAAGTCAAAAGCGGATGTAGAAGTTGGTAGATTAGCAAGGTTAGCTTTCATAACTTTTTCCAGGAAATGGTATTGCACCTTATAACAATGTCGTTTCAGCACCTGAGTTGTTTCTTGATTGGTGAACATTTTTGTATTCATCATCAAGACTCCCTGTGAGCACCGCTCACATATATGACTGTAGGCAATCTGAAAAGGTTACAGGGAAGGTATTGTGTCGGTTTTTTCAAAAGCAACCTCATGACTAGTAGCACAGGGGATTTATCATGATCTAAAATCAGCCAAAACTCTTGCTGCGCCGAACTTTGCCGTCAGCTGCTTCTAGCCGTTCTTCACCCTGTATTTAGGACAATTGTTAAACTGGAGCTTTTTTAATTAGATTTTCCGAAATCGACGAATTAGGTTGTGAATTATACTCTCTAAACCCATGCTGCTGCTGCTTCCCAACCTAAACCTTGTCGTGTAATCATTGGCTGATCTCCAGTTAGATCTAATATTGTTGACACTTCATATGTGGGTTCTTCGCCAGTGTCAACAATAATATCTACCAAGCTATCCAAACGGTCAAACAGTTCTACCTGAGACATATTAGAGTTGGCGCTAGCTTCAAATATCTCATCATCTTCCTCATCCTCATCTGGCGGCAAATGAGCGGAAGTAGAAATAATGGGATTGCCCAGTGCTGTCAGTAATGCTAAACATACAGTATGGTCTGGTACTCGTATGCCAGTAGTTTTGCGCTTGGGATTTTGCGCTAGACGTGGTACTAACTTTGTTGCAGGTAACAAAAATGTGTAGGGCCCTGGAATCAGGCGCTTCATAATTCGATAGCCTGTATCACTTACGAATGCATAAGTTGCCACATTTGACAGCGAAGGACATAAAAATGTCAGTGGTTTATCATTCGCTAGCTGCTTAATTTGCCGTACTCGTTCCACCGCCGATTTAGCATTTAAATCACAACCAATTGCATAGACTGTATCAGTAGGGTAGAGCATTACTGCGCCGCTAGAGAGTGCCGATTTTATTTCCTCTATTCGGCGGATTTGAGGATTATCAGGATGGACTGTGAAAATTTTTGCCATAAAAAGTTTAGGAAGGAAAATTGAGGGTTGTACATTGCCAGGAAAATATAAAATTGAATACTAGGATAGGCAGTAAAGATAACTATATTTAAAACTGCGAAAACATCCTCAAAAGTTATTCAGTTGTCAGTTGTGAGTTATCAGCTTTTGCAATTTGTACTGTTAACTGATTACTATGTACTGATGAGTAATTTTATATATGACCACACTTGTTTATCTTCAATGTCCATCGGGAATTTCCGGTGATATGTGTTTGGGGGCCTTGGTAAGTCTGGGTGTTCCCTTGGAGTATTTAAGTGAAAAACTCAACAAATTGGGAATTGCCAAGGAGTACGAATTAACAGCTCAATTAGTTCAGCATCATGATCATGGTCAGCAAGCAACTAAAGTCAATGTGGATTTAGTACATAATCACGCACACCATGATCACGAACATAGTCATCATCATGGACGAAATCTGCCAGAAATAGAACGCATGATTTTGCAAGCCGAATTGCCACAAAGAGCAGAAGCTTGGAGTTTAGCTGTATTTCGCCAACTAGCAGTTGCAGAAGGGGCTGTACACGGCATCGCCCCAGAGAAAGTTCATTTTCATGAGGTGGGTGCCGTGGATGCAATTGTGGACATTGTTGGCACTTGCTTGGGGTTAGATTGGTTAGGCGTTGGGAGCGATCGCGCAGGATGGCCTTTACTTTACTGTTCAGCGTTTCCCACAGGCGGAGGCACAGTGCGTGCAGCGCATGGACAAATGGCAGTACCAGTACCCGCTGTCTTGAAATTGTGGGAAATGCGGGGTTGTCCAGTTTATAGCAACGGAATTGAGCGAGAATTAGTAACACCTACGGGAGCTGCGATCGCCACTACTTTGGCAAGAGAATTCGGTTCACCACCACCAATCACCATCAAGCAGGTAGGATTGGGAGCAGGTTCGATAAATTTGCCCATCCCCAATATACTACGCATGTGGCTGGGTGAAAGCAGCAGTTTACAGGGAGATATCAGCAGTTATGACGATACTAGCCCTACTCTCGAAAGCATTTCGGTACTAGAAACTCAAATTGATGACTTAAATCCCCAAGCAATTGGCTATGTATTTGAAGCATTATTTGCCGCAGGTGCAGTGGATGTCTTCACTCAATCTATAGGGATGAAAAAATCTCGTCCCGGAATATTGCTCACTGTCATTTGTCATCCAGAAAATTTACTCAACTGTGAAGCAATTTTATTTCGGGAAACTACTACTTTAGGAGTTCGCCGCACAACTCAGCAACGGGCAATTTTACAAAGAGAAATTCAACAAGTAGAAACTGAATATGGCACAGTTCGCGTTAAGGTAGCTTGGCAATCTAAAGGTGTTCTAGCTAATGTCCAGCCAGAATACGAAGATTGTGCAGAATTAGCACGCAAACATCATATTCCTTGGCGCGAAATTCAACGGCTAGCGCTGCAAAGTTGGTATTTAAAAACAACCAGCTAAGTTGTTCAAGCAAAGGGGAAAGGGGGCAAAGGGTAAGGGTTAAGGGAAAAACCTTTAACCTTTTGCCTAAATTTAAGCAGTATTCTTGGATCTACTTATAGCGTTCCTATTTCAGTTGTGAAAAATATCGGTTTTGGCTGTTGACGGTTGACTGCTGACTGTCAACAGTTAACTGTTAACAACCCTTCAGAGCAGATTTCACAAATCATTTAGGATTGCTATATTGATTGCAAACATAAAAAATAGGGCAAGCATTTCGCCCACCCTGAATTTCTTTTAACCGATGAGTGATTTTGATGAACTTATCTCAATGTTTTATTTACAGCATCACCTGCATTTCTACCTAAGTCTTCAGCAGCATTTTGAGTGTTTTCTTTGATGTTTTCAAGACCGCGCTTGGTTCCTTTAGCAACACCTTCACCTACTTCTGCGGCAGAACTACCGATATCTTCACCCAAGTTTTTCACTCTTTGACCAAAGGGTGTGCCTTGCCGATAGTTTTCTACATATTGTCCTGTGCTATCAATGCTTTTTTCATCTATGTTTCTTTGAGAATTATCCCGCAAAGCTTTAGCTCTTGCTTCTGCTGCTTTTTCATCTCCACGGGCGCGGGGATCTATATCACTAAAGTTATTCATGCCACCTTGAGGAGAGGCGAGATCATAACTCTTTGTGGGATCATAGCGTTCAGCATTGGGTGGTTGAGAACCAGGTTGTGAAGGTTGTCCAGCTATTGTAGGACGGTTACAAGCTTGTGTGACTAATAGAAGGATTCCTGCTAAGAAAACTCCTACAATTTTCACCGGACGAAAGTTTTGTAGCCAAGCTGTGAATTTTTTCATGATGTTACTCCTTGCATTTTCTGACTAAATTATTGGACTGTAATTCCAATACTCAACTTCAGTAACCAAATAAATTTCTTATCTGCCTACTGCTGGATCTTTTTGTAATTCAGGTCTCGCACTTGCTTCATCTGCTTTCTCTTTTAAAAAGCCAGAAGCTTCTTTCACATTTTCTTTGACAGTATCAATACGGTCTTTAATGCGAGTGCCTACATTTGGTTCGCGCTGAATTAAACCACCTGCTTCAGGTTGTTGAAAATTCTTTTCGGTAATCAGGGGTAATTCACCTTCTTTTAACACTCTACCTGTTGGTGTTTCTGCACCAGGGTAAAGTATTTTGGATTCTTGATTAGTGGCAATTAACAGTCCTGAAATTGGTTCTAAGCTAGCTTGGTCACGTTCATTCCGGCTGCTAGAGTTAGTAACTTTAGGATCGGTGGACATTCTATAATTGGTATATTTATCTCCACCGTTTTTATATGGATTGTTTGCACCGCCAGCTTGTACAGCTGGATTTTGAGGATTTGCACCTTGTGCATTTGCTCCAGTACAAGCAGTACTAACTATCAAAAATAGACTGGCCACGCAGACAGTTAAAATTTGGCGCAGTCGTAGTTTTTTCCATAAAGCTGTCAAACGATTCACTAAATCCTCCTTGCAACTATCAGCAAGCCAATTGACGCTGAACATGATTTGTTTGTCAGCGAAATTTGCACTTGATTTAGTTGAGCAACGTTGTGTTCAACAATTATCAACAATAGAAAGTTTAAAAATGCTTTTCCTCTAGCGTAAGTCACATTCTGATAGCGACCAATACACTATTTTTATCTAACTATGGAGAGAGATTATCTAAGATAATTAGCTTGTAATCCTGATGGTACCTACTATTAAGCTACGCATCACAGTATATGCTCTTGATTGTAAATTTGATTTTTAATTTATACTTTCTAATAAAAGCTTGTTAAAGAATATTAAATATTCGAGTTATGATGAAGATAGTTAGTAAAATACTCTTTTATTTTTCCGGAAGTAGCTAGTAAGTGGGCGTTTAGTTAACTAAATTGAATGCAACTAAACTCAAATCATAAACTTGATGTTAGGTTTTGTTTATTAACCCAAGTTCTACAGTTTTCAGTTTTTCTCTCCCACTCAACCATAATATTAATCAGCTGATGTAACATAAAATTTGAGATGTTCAGCCTGAAGGTATTTAATCGTTAAATTGCTGGAATGTGGAAAAAAATTTTACGTTGGATAATTTTAGGCGGAACGCTGGTTTTTTTAGGCAAAGCCTTAAAAGATCATTGGCAAGAAGTAACAAACATCCAGATTGATACAGATGGATGGGCAATTTTAGCGATCGCAACTGGTGTGACTTTACTTGCACATACCTGGGCTGGCTGGATATGGACTTGGGTTCTCAAAGATTTAAATCAACCTGTAGTATCCATTCAATTAATTCAGGTATATCTCAAAACAAACATTGCTAAGTATTTACCAGGCAATATTTGGCATCACTACGGCAGAATTGTAGCGGCAAAAAATGCTACAGGTTCTACTGGGGCTGCGACTTTAAGTGTCGTACTAGAACCACTCCTGATGGCTGCGGCTGCTTTAATTATCGTACTTGTATTTGGTACGCAATTGACTGCTGCCAATACCAATATTTTGTTTTTAATATTGCAATTTCTGTGTTTGGCTGTGGTGCTTTGTGCGCTTCATCCCTGGTTTTTGAACCCAGTCATTCACTTTGTACATAAATTGAAAGAGAAAAAGCTGGATCGACAGGGTAGCGACTCCAGTAGCAATCTGCGTATTGAACGCTATCCTGTACGCCCTTTATTAGGAGAATTAGCCTTTTTAGGGTTGCGTGGGGCTGGGTTTATCTTAACTCTATTTGCCTTGGGGCCTTTGAATGCGGGTCAAATTCCTTTATTGCTAGGGGCGTTTAGTTTCGCCTGGCTACTGGGGTTTGTTGTTCCTGGCGCGCCTGGGGGATTGGGTGTATTTGAAGCCACTGCGATCGCACTTTTGCAAAATCATTTTCCTGCGGCTGTGGTGATTAGTGCGATCGCTCTCTATCGTTTAATTAGTATTGTCGCTGAAACTGCTGGTGCGGCTCTAGCTTGGCTTGATGAATACCTAGCTCAATAGTTTATTGTATTAGGACTTACGCAAAAGTTACGGAATTACGTCATTACCAGCGTAGTGACGTAATCGCCTAAAATTATGGGATTGCTTCCCTACAATACGTTCCGGTCGCAATGACAAATTTTGCTTGGGTAAGTCCTGTGTATTTTTTGCATGACAAAATTATTAATTCTCAGTCATCCATTTTTGATTGAGAAAATACTCGATAATCATCTATATTCTCTGAATTTAATGTTTCTACTTCTGTCACATGTTCGTTGATTTTTATCAATGTGTATTCTACATTTTCAGCATAAATTGCAAATGTAATATTAAAAAACTCTAAAAAATTAATAAACTTTTGGCATTCTTCTTCTGGCAAATTTTCATAGTAT
Organism: Tolypothrix sp. PCC 7601; assembly: GCF_025677855.1. NCBI lineage: Bacteria > Bacillati > Cyanobacteriota > Cyanophyceae > Nostocales > Tolypothrichaceae > Tolypothrix > Tolypothrix sp. PCC 7601. The sequence goes on along the minus strand of NZ_CP064879.1, from coordinate 2,542,570 downwards.
CTAATTAAGTGAGCAATTTTAATTTCTAAATGGCTACGTGCGTTTTCACAAATTAAAATAATTTTTAATAGTAAAATTATTAATGTTAGAGGATGTCTTTGAGAAATCAACAAACTAAATAATGCTGATGGTTCTGTGCCGTTCTCTATAGTTAAACAATCAATTAATCGATTACAAATTCTCAGGAATAAGTTAGGAGTAACAATCTTTTCATCAGCCTCTTTTTTCCAGGAAGATAGAGTTTCTGATAATTGCTGCATCACAGTGTCTGTACAACCTTGGGATGCTATAGTAAAAAATAAATAATTTTGCAGACTTTGTTTAAAATCTTTTAATTTCTGATTTTCTGTTTGTTTGATAAATATATTAGCAATATTTTCATAACTAAATCTACCTTTTTTAACCAAAATAATTTTAATTATTCTGATAATATTATCACCCAAAAGGCTAGGATTTTTGTAGCGAAATTTACTAGATGCGGAAGACTGAGAGCGAGCAATATACATCGCTAATTCAAATTTAAATTTGTCCTTCATCTGCCTAGAGAGCTTTCTTGCTACCTCTTGTTGCTCTCTGGGTTTCTTGTCGTCAAAAGCTTGTGCCGATAATAAATAAGAAGTATAGCGATTAGCCCAGTTACTTTTAGTTGCTGAATTATTTACTTGTTTTTTGTATTTTTCAGCCAATAATTTGATGTCTTTGTAATCTTGGCTATTAATAAAATTTTTTAACCAAATCTTGTGTATTATCTCGTCACGGCTATTAGTTTGGGTTTTATCTTGATAATCATCAAATAATTTAATTAATTCGTGGATATATTTATATCGTCTTTGAGCTTCCCAGTTATTTACTAATATATAAAAGCAACGTTTGATCGTATAGCTAAAATCTTTTTCTTTCTTCATGAAAGAAATTCTGTATAATCCAGTCGATTTAGCTAAATTAGGCGAATCCTTGAAATCTATAAATAAACTTTTAAACTCTTGCAACGTATCATCTGGTTGCCATTTTTGCACTATTCCTACAAGAAAGCTGTAAAGCCTTTCTTGTGCAATTTGCAGAGTCATTGGTTGAGACTTGCTTTTAACAATATCCTGCTCTTCCTGACTAATGTCTAAACCATTAATTGCCATACCTGTTTTCAAGAACCAAAGCGTTGCTGATCATATTGTTATCAGCTTAACCTCAGCAAACCAGAGTATCAATCAATAATTCATAAATTACGTAATTTTTTACCGAAATTTAGGTAAACATACCAACAAATTTCTTCGATGTAATTAGGACTTACGCAAAAGTCACGGAATTACGTCATTACGAGCGTAGCGACGTAATCCCCTAAAACTATGGGATTGCTTCCCTACACTACGTTCCGGTCGCAATGACAAATTTTGCTTGCGTAAGTCCTGTTACTCATCTAAGTTGTTTGAGCATAAATGAAATACTGTGAGCTTTCTTAGCTTTCAGACATCCTCTAAGCATATACAGCTTGCTTGTACATCTTTAGGCTGATTTATACTTATGCTGGCTAAATATTTTATTAAGTATTATTACAAAATAATTAGATTTATTAATGTATAAAAAATACTTGCAAATTTTGCGTTTAAAGCTTTTTAGTAGGTCGGCGCAATTCACAATTAAAGATAACTGTAGAGGTTGGTCATTGTTCATTGGTCAGAGTTTCAAGCTTATTTACAGTTCGTAACATAGTTCGGTTGAGTTCCACCGAGTTACTTATGTTTAAAAGCTGATTGAGGAGCATAAATTTTCCCGACTGCGCCTGATGCTTACAACCTACAAGCAAACTTAGAAAATGCTTCTTGCACTAATCCCCGATTTCTAGTATAAAATTTCCTCTAATTCCACAGGCAGATATAAATTTAGCTGAGTTATCGTTGCAAAGCTTAAACAAAATAATAATGATGAATTAGCACTATCTTTAAACAGAAGGACTACAATCAAAACGGACAAATTAGCACTGTAACCAAGGAGGCATACACCGCTATGTCCGACTTAAATCGTGGAATTATGAAATTTGAGGGCGCTGACTCTCCAAAAGTGGTCACTATCTCTACCGTGCTGCTTTTGGGGTCAATTGCCGCCCTAATTATTTGGGCCCTACAAGCTGCCTATGCGCTAAACTAAGTAACTAGCAGCTTAGTATTTGGTAGTTTAGCAGGACACTGGTAAAAGCTTCTGCCATAGCCAAGTGTCTCCTGCTCATCCTGATAAAAGCGCCCTTAGAAGCATCAATAAAATTTCCCACCGATTTTAGATTTGAGATTTGAGATGCAACGTGCAAAATGCAAAATAAATCTAAAATCCAAAATCCAAGATGTTTGAACTTTGGGGTGCCTTAACTATTTTAATTGTCTGCCCCCTATTGGGTGCTATACCGCTAATTGCCTGGATTACCTATGCCATCACTGGTAAAAACTTGGCAAGACTGGGGACAGGAAATATCAGTGTGTCAGCCGCTTTTTACCACGGTGGCAAACTGGTAGGGATTCTAGCAGTATTATCTGAAGCTTTTAAGGGTATTGCCGCAGTTCTCATTGCCCGCGCTTTCTTTGGTGAGGGGTCAACATGGGAATTAATTGCCATGATTGCCCTAGTATTGGGTAGATACTCGCTAGGTAGAGGGGCTGGTACAACCAACGTCGTCTGGGGATTTTTGGTACATGATCCACTTGTGGCGGGATTTATAGGTTTATTAGCAGCGATCGCCTTTTCAGTTTTTCAATCGAAAAAGCTAGTGAAATTTGGAGTTTTGTTGCTGTTACCTATATTTGAGATTGTACTGCACGCGGAAGACTTCTCCAGAGTGGTTGCAGCTGTAGCTCTAGCTGGCTTACTAGGCTGGATTTATACCAGAATTCCTGATGATTTGAAGTTACCCGTCCCAGGGGCGAAAAGTGAATCAAAGCCCATGCTGGAATTTTTGGGCGGGGATATCAAGCTTTTCTCTCTGAATGAAGACTTAGAGGAATCGATAGTTGGGCACAAAGCAGCAGCATTATCTCAAATTAAACGCTGGGGTTATCCAGTCCCCAAGGGATGGCTACTAACACCCAATGACGATGTAGACGCAGTTATCGATTTTTTTCAACCTTCGGAATTATCGCCTTTAGTGGTGCGTTCCTCAGCAATTGGCGAAGATTCAGAATCCGCCTCGGCTGCTGGACAGTATTTAACAGTATTGAACGTTACTAGCGAACAGGGGCTAAAAGAAGCGATCGCTCAAGTTAGAGCTTCTTACGATCATCCCACAGCTGTACAATATCGGCGCGATCGCGGTTTGCCTGACCAATCGATGTCTGTATTGGTGCAGCAACAAGTCCAGAGTGTCTATTCTGGTGTGGCCTTCAGTCGCGATCCCATCACTCAGCAAGGTGATGCCATTGTGATTGAAGCTTTACCAGGGAGCGCCAGTCAAGTTGTTTCTGGCAGAATTACACCCGAACAATATCGGGCTTTTGTGGTGGAAACTGAGAATTTCTCCTCTGTGCAATTGGAAGGTACAGGAAGAGTACCACAAGCCATTATTAAACAAGTAGCATTTTTAGCCCGTCGCCTGGAAAAGCGTTACTACGGCGTTCCCCAAGATATTGAGTGGAGTTATGATGGGCAAACTCTGTGGGTATTACAAGCTAGACCCATCACTACTTTATTACCTATTTGGACGAGGAAAATCGCTGCGGAAGTTATTCCCGGTGTGATTCACCCCTTAACTTGGTCGGTGAATCGTCCCTTAACTTGCGGTGTTTGGGGAGAAATTTTTACTATAGGTTTAGGCGATCGCGTCTTAGGATTAGACTTTGCCGAAACCGCTACACTTCATTATTCTAGAGCTTATTTTAATGCATCCCTCCTGGGAGATATTTTTCTCAGAATGGGTCTACCGCCAGAAAGTTTAGAATTTTTGACCAGAGGCGATAAATTAAGTAGACCACCCTTACTGGCTACATTACGAAGTATTCCCGGATTGTTGCGGTTAGTGCAGCGAGAAAGGGATTTAGAGCAAGACTTTAAGCGAGATTACCGGGAAAAATTTGTACCTGTATTGTCGCAGTTAGCTCATGAGTCCATCAGCAATTTAGAACCAGCGCTGATCTGGAGAAGAATTGAATTAATTTTAGATGTGCTGCGCCTGGGGACTTACTACAGTATTTTCGCTCCGATCAGTGCTGCTATCAGACAAAAGATATTCCGCATCAAAGAAGGGGAAATCGATCATAGCGTTGCGCCAGAGGTAGCAGTACTGCGAGCTTTGAGTAGTTTAGCGCAAACTGCCAAACAAATATTACCGGAATTTGAGCCTGAGAAAGTGTTTGAGCAGTTGGATGAAACACCTGAAGGCAAAAACCTGTTGTATGATTTCAACGAACTGCTGCAAGATTACGGCTATTTAAGTGAAGTTGGCACAGATATTTCTGTAGTCACCTGGAAAGAAAACCCGCAGTATGTACAGCAGTTATTTGTGCAGTTAATGCAGGGAAACGATCCCCAACCTGGGGGCGTAGATCCGATAAATCAGGTATTTTCTGGGAAACGGAAGCGGGGAAGCGCGCAAAGAAGAGTGGATCTTAAAGGTCGAGTTACCGAAGTTTATTCGCGACTCTTAGCCGAATTACGTTGGAGTTTTGTTGCTTTAGAAGAGATTTGGTTAAAATCCGGCTGGCTAAGTCAACCCGGCGATATCTTCTTTTTGGAATTTGAGGAAATTGGCAGTTTAATTGCCAATCCTGAGCTAGAAATTAGTACTCAGTTACATAAGTTAGTGCAAAAAAGGCGATCGCAATTTGTTCAAGACAGCGAAATCACTCAAATTCCCCTACTAGTTTACGGTCATACACCGCCTCATCCTCTACCGCCATCACCGCTATATTCTGACCAAGTCTTACATGGTATCCCCGCCAGCCACGGACAGGCGGAAGGCAAAGTTAAGGTGTTACGGAATTTACAAACAATACCCGAAATTGACAAAGAGACAATTCTCGTTGTACCTTATACCGATTCTGCCTGGGCACCTTTCCTAGTCAGGGCTGGAGGATTAATTGCCGAAGCAGGAGGTAGGCTTTCACACGGTGCGATCGTTGCCCGTGAATACCGTATTCCTGCTATTATGGATGTGCGTGGTGCTACATGGTTGCTGCAAGATGGGCAGCGAGTCCGCATAGATGGTTCTAGGGGTATTGTGGAATTATCCAATGATTTGAGACCCGAATGATTGCCGCTTCCTTGAACGATTTACCCGAAGAATCCGTTTCTCACAATCCGGAAATCAAGAAAAAAGTGATGCTGCGTCTGGGAGATTTACCTCACCTGACGAACTTTTCGCAAGCGCGTTTTACACCAGGACAAAGCGCATCAGCCCACGCCCATCAAGATATGTCAGAAGTGTTTTTTGTCGAAGCTGGTGAGGGGGTAATTCATGTTGATGGTGTGGAATACCCCCTACTTCCAGGTAACTGTATTGCCATAGAACCGGGTGAAGTTCACGAAGTTGTGAACACAGGTAAAGATGAACTCATACTTACCTATTTCGGTTTGCGCGTTGAAAAGCCAGCATCATGATTGATAGTGCTGAGTGCTGAGTGCTGAGTTAGGAGTTAAAAGTTATTCCCCTTGTCCCCCTGCGTCCCACAGCGATTGATTATTTTTTATATTTGGAAGTTCCTTACTGGAGTTTCAAGAACTTATCCAAAGCAGATATCATACTGGGAGGCCAACGGCGAATATTTGTTACCCAGTTGATATCTTTGTAGCGGGTATCAAGTCCTACGGCTGCAACCCAGTTACTTTCGGCTTCACCTTTTTGTCCAGTCACCCAATAGGCTGCTGTCAGTGCTGCGCGCATATCCGCAAATTTGGGATATTTACGGACTATATTCCGCATTTCGCGAATAGCTGGTTCGATTTGCCCAGTTTCATATAGTGCGAGAGCATAGTTAGCACGGGCAAAGGCGAAATTAGGAGCGATCACAAATGATTTTTGATAGTCTGCGATCGCATCTTGCCATTTTCCCAATCCGGCTTTAGCGTTACCGCGATTGTTATATGCCATTGCGTCTTTGGGATCTAACTCTAGGACATGGTTATAATCTGCGATCGCATCTTGCCATTTTCCCAATCCTTCCAAAGCTGTACCACGATTTAAATAAGGATCGGTAACTTGGGGAGCCAGTTCTATAGCTTTGTTATAATCCGTCAGCGCCGCTTCTAACTTATTCTGACTCACCCGAGAATTGCCGCGATTACTCCATGCACCAGCATTAGTCGGGAATTGCTCAATAATCTGTGTCCAGTAGGTTTCCGCCGTCGCAAAATCGCCTTGATTAGTAGCAGCAAAAGCTTTATTTGCCAACTCATCCCCTTGTTCTAACTGTTCTTGAGTCAGATTAGTAGTTTGGGAGAGTGCCATCACTGGTGTACCCCAGCCAAACACAAGTAAAAAACTGAGAAAAATACTAATTAATTGAATCATCTGGCTTTATCTGTGTCTATCTGTAATGGGGATTGGGGAACTCGGGGCCCCCTCTGGGGATAAGGGGTAATGGGGACTGGGGACTGGGGACTGGGGAACTCGGGGCCCCCTCTGGGGATAAGGGGTAATGGGGACTGGGTAATGGGAAAAATACCAAACTCAATGCCCAATGCCCAATGCCCAATGCCCAATGCCCAATGCCCAATGCCCCATGCCCCATGCCCCATGCCCTATCTAAAATCATTACAGCAAAGACATCTGTTCATTAGGTGGCTTAAAACCTAAATGCTTGTATGCTGCTGTGGTGGCGGTTCTACCACGGGGAGTGCGGCTTAAATAGCCAATTTGCATCAAGTAGGGTTCGTAAACTTCTTCAATGGTTTGGGTATCTTCTCCGGTGGCGGCGGCGATTGTTTCTAAGCCCACTGGCCCGCCATTAAATTGTTCAATGATTACACTTAACATCTTGCGGTCTGTCCAATCTAAACCGCATGGATCTACTTGGAATAGTTGCAGTGCTTCACCTGCAATACTTTGGTTAATTTCCCCAGATTTTTTAACTTCCGCATAATCACGTACTCGCTTGAGTAGCCTATTTGCTATTCGGGGCGTGCCCCGCGATCGCTTGGCAATTTCTGTAGCGCCATCTTCTGTAATCGGAGTTTGAAGTAGTTGAGCAGTTCGCAGTACAATCTTGCTCAGTTCATCAACTTCATAAAATCGCAGTTTTTGGACTAAACCAAAGCGATCGCGTAGTGGAGAAGTTAAAGCACCTACACGGGTTGTAGCTCCCACTAGAGTAAATTTGGACAAAGGTAAACTCCGGGTGCGCGCACTGGAGCCTTTACCAATGGTAATATCAAGGCGATAATCTTCCATTGCGGGATAGAGAATCTCTTCGGTCATCCGCGAGAGGCGATGAATTTCATCAACAAAGAGAATATCTCCTGGCTTTAAGTTCACTAGTAGCCCTACAATATCCCGTGGACGTTCTAGTGCTGGCGCACTTGTAATTTTGTAGTTTACCCCCATTTCCGATGCTAAAATCATTGCCATTGTGGTTTTACCCAGTCCCGGCGGCCCGTATAGTAGCAAATGATCCAGCACTTCACCTCTTGATTTGGCAGCTTTGATGGCAATATCTAGCACATCTTTTAGGTCTTTTTGCCCAATGTAATCGGCAAATCGCTGCGGGCGAATACTTTCTTCTTGTTTACCTTGTTCATCGATCGCAGCTTCGGCTTGCAAAAGTTCTTGGTGAGCAGAAGCTTTCGCTGACTCAGGACGCTGCGGTGGTTGTTCATTGGGTTCTTGAGGCTGTTTTTTAGAGGAGATAATCGCCATAATTTCAGCTATCAACGGTTAAGGAAGACTGTGTAAGCAGGATGTTGGCTACAAAACAACGCATAAACAAGGTATCCAAATATTTTCGCTTGAGAACACGCACGCCAATTTAAAATTTAAATTCCGGACAATTACCCAGGAGTACAAAAATTATTATGTTAGCTAAAAGAATCTTACCTTGCTTAGATGTGAAGGCGGGACGAGTTGTCAAAGGTGTTAACTTTGTTAACCTGCAAGATGCAGGCGATCCGGTAGAACTGGCAAAGGTTTACAACGAAGCCGGTGCTGATGAGTTAGTGTTTCTAGATATTACCGCCACTCATGAAGATAGAGATACAATTATAGATGTGGTGTACCGCACGGCAGAGCAGGTCTTTATTCCCTTAACCGTAGGCGGTGGGATTCAATCCTTAGAAAATGTTAAAGGTTTGTTACGAGCCGGGGCAGATAAGGTTAGTATTAATTCTGCGGCAGTACGTGAACCAGACTTGATTAATCGGGCAAGCGATCGCTTTGGTAATCAGTGCATAGTTGTTGCTATTGATGCTAGACGCAGAGTTGACCCAGAGAATCCAGGTTGGGATGTGTATGTGCGAGGTGGCAGAGAAAATACAGGCAAAGATGCTTTACTCTGGGCACAAGAAGTAGAAAAGCGCGGTGCTGGAGAACTATTGGTAACAAGTATGGATGCTGATGGAACTCAAGCTGGTTATGACTTGGAATTGACAAAATCTATCGCTAACGCTGTCCAAATTCCTGTGATTGCTTCGGGTGGTGCAGGAAACTGCGAACATATTCACGCTGCATTAACTGAGGGGAAAGCAGAAGCAGCGCTATTAGCATCGTTGTTACATTATGGACATCTAAGCGTAGCTCAAATCAAGAGTTATTTGCGCGATCGCTCCGTTCCAGTAAGAATGCTTAACTGAGCAAAAACTTATCCTTATAGGACATTTATCCCAGGTCAGAGACGCTTTCTTGAAACAGTGTTAATATAAATTAACTACTATGAATAAATATTAATAAATATGTTGATTCCTATTTTGTTATTCGATGTGGCGCTGGTGGCTTGGTCACTCCACTTAATGGAAAAAGCCTTTGAGCACAAGGAATTTTCTTTAATGTTGGCTGGAACCTTAGTGGCCCTAGCAGCTGCGGCTATGTTAGTAGTTTACTTTCTGATGGGACACTGTATCAGCTATTTGTTGCAAGTATCTTAGTTAAGTCCTAGGAGTAGAAATTCTCATTTACTCATCTTGACAAAGATAATATTATTCAGCCATAATTAGAAACGCGTATTCCGGGGTTATAGCTCAGTTGGTAGAGCACTTCAATGGCATTGAAGGGGTCAGCGGTTCGAATCCGCTTAGCTCCATCTGTACATTAAATATTTATTGTCAGGTTTAAAGAATTATTGTCCATTTTGACGTAGTTAAGGGACATAAGTAACCTGTTTTCTTGACTTTCAGTACTCAAACCAGTTTTAAATAATTATTGTCCAGAGTTGAAACCAGTTTTAAATAATTATTGTCCAAAATTAAGTTAAGTTTCTCGCTAGATACATTGACTCTAAATGTATCTAGAGATCTATGGGATCAACTGCACAGTTTTAGGCAATATGCCATTGAAGTGCTCCTTTCAAACCACCCTAATAAATAATTTTACAATAGAACACATAATAGTGAAATTGCTGAAAACATAGCGATAAAATCTTTCAACCCACTACCAGCCGTGAGGGTTATTGAAACCATAAGTTATTGGGGCAACTATACTTGGCAGAAGCCTTTCAACCCACCACCAGCCGTGAGGGTTATTGAAACATTTGGCGCTTACGCCGCAGGAGTGATACTACTATGAAACCTTTCAACCCACCACCAGCCGTGAGGGTTATTGAAACGGGAACGAAACCAACTCCGAATTCTCCATTAGGAAACTTTCAACCCACCACCAGCCGTGAGGGTTATTGAAACTCTATCAAACCTATAACCATATATTCAGCAGGAACTTTCAACCCACCACCAGCCGTGAGGGTTATTGAAACTCGGTGAAACTTAGCCCAATGCTTCTGAAATCTATTACTTTCAACCCACCACCAGCCGTGAGGGTTATTGAAACCATCACTAATAGATTTAGCTAGTTTGGAATTTTTCTTTCAACCCACCACCAGCCGTGAGGGTTATTGAAACTATCAAAACCTTGTGTAGCTACAGGATTAACTGAATCTTTCAACCCACCACCAGCCGTGAGGGTTATTGAAACCACATGGATGCTCAAGTGAAATGTTCTAAAGGCGGAGCTTTCAACCCACCACCAGCCGTGAGGGTTATTGAAACGCGTAAGATTCTTTTTCTATATGTACATCTTTAACTTTCAACCCACCACCAGCCGTGAGGGTTATTGAAACCCCGCACTTGTCAAACTCTTATCCTGACTATTTTCCAGAAGCGATTTTGGCAAGTCTACTTAAAAGCCTATTTTCTATCACTAACAAATAAACTTGCATTCGCATTGAAATGAATGAAATGCAGTCAAGACAATAGTTTTAGCCATTTGGCAGCACTCCAGGGATTTTGCTCCTGCTTTGACTTGCCAAAAATAAAAATTAGGGGGTGGTAGTTCGGTAGCCACCATGACGGTATACCCGTACCCTTACTTTGCTGTAAAGTAAGAGGTATTGATGTCCTCATACAACCAAAATCCCAGATTTCAGTCATATAGTCCGCTCTGTCACCTAACACCAAGGAAAAAGAGTTTGATGTCAAGAGCTAAGGTTCTGGGCTGTTTGGCACCCTAACACCTTATACTTCCCATGCGTCTCGGTGCGAGTCCTTTCTCATCTAACAGCAGCATTTGCTTACCCAAGCAATTACTGCTAACAAACGCTTAGATGAACGCACAGGTTGAGTTAGCAGCTACCAGGGTCAGAAAGAATACGCTTGTACAAGCGTTAAACTAACCCATTCCACAGTATCTATACAAAGGGGCTGACACTGTTGCATCATATAGTTAACTCTCGAAAGAGCATATATATATGACGGCACCGATTTAATATAAAAGACAATACAATATTTAGGTAGAAATTTTATCTACCAATAGTATTAATTCTGCATTGGTAAGCAGACAATGCTAGATTTATCGCTTGTTCTTGCAGATTGTCATAAGATGGCTGCATACCAAATTCAATACTAATTTTAAACTCGGCAGCTTTTGACTTTATGGATTCTTGAAGCCTGCCGTAGCTCCAATTGTGTATCTGGCGATTATACTCCTTCACATATATTTTTTGAGCATTTACATCACCAGGGAATTTGGCTTCCGCTTTTGCTTGAATGACACTGGTACGGATTTCCCTCGTGTCTTTTAATCTTGGTAAAACAATGCAGCTAGCCTTATATTCCTTAGTGACTTCTACTATTCTCTTGGCTAGCAATTTATCAACGTATTCTCCTAGTTGCGATTCGCCCATATTACAAGGAGAGTCTTTTTTCTGAGCTTTTTCTCTTTCTTTACGAAAATGCACTTGTTGTCGTCGTCTACGACTTAACAGAGAAAAAGCATCACCTAGTAACTGTTTGACTGTTTTGCAGATGATTTTTTCTTTAGTAATTATATCAACTACAACAAGTGTTGCTAATTCAACAGGATGGAAACTAACACCAACAATTATATTAGACTGACCTCGATAAATTGGCTTACTGGGACGAGCAAATGAATTATTAAGCCGAGACAATGAAGATATATTTCTATTCAGGTTTTTTTGTTCATCGCTATCGATATTTTCATTACCTTCTGCTTTAGTTACTTGTTTTTGTGTAGTATCAGTCTTTTCTTGTCTTACTTCTTCAGTACCCTCTGCTGTCAATAAACGAGCATCATAGGTACAATGCAAAGCTAATTTATTAACTTTCCACGGCTCACCAGCGCCTTCACCTTGTTGCCACAACAACTGTACAGAACGTAGTGTAACCAAGCTACCTGAAAGTTTTATTTCTCCTTTCTCACTTTCTTTAAGAGCTTTATAGTCTTCTAGAAAGCGTTTAAAGAAATGAAGTTGGCGTTTATTACAACAAATTTGAAAGTGAAATTTAGCCCAGCCATTGAAGTAAACACAAATTTTTCTTTGTTCATTTTTATACCAAGTTAAATCGCTATACAAATAATCGATAGGATACGGTAAATCTGAGACTTTATTTAATAAGCTAGCTATCCATTCTGCGAACTCTTCATTGTTTTGAGGTACTTGATTGATTAAATTATCAAATGCATGATTATATCTTTCTCCTGTTATATCTCTACCATTAGGTAATTTATTCTTCTGTATTTGTTCTTCTAGACGTTTAATCTGGACTTGTTTTTCAGTGCGACGCTTTTTAAGCTTTTTGATATCTTCCTCTAGATCACTAACTTGATTATGGTTTTTTATCAGGTAGGCGACGGCACACTGCGTTAGAATATCCTGAGTTATTTTATGGATTTTATATAAAATTTCAGTCAATGTTTCTGGGATATTTTTATCTACGTTTTCTTGGTAATCAGAATTTTCCCTTTGTTTGGAGGCGTTAATTTCATTACTACTGTTTTGAACTTTTTTCCTCGCTGACTTTGTTTGATTTAGAACGGCATCATGATTAGTAATCTGTTCTAGAAATTCTTTTGGCTGGCTCAGTATATCTTGTGCTTTACAACGGATTGTCTGTAAATCACAATTACTTTCTTGTACAAGTTCAACATCACTTTTGAGAATATTATTTAGAAAATATTCTTTACCTTCTTTCTGCTTTTTTATTTTTTGAGATAATGTAAGCCATGATGTATAAACCTCTGTTACTAAAGAGTCTGCTGATGAGCCAAGACGACCTGACTGTTGTTGAAGATCAGAATCGTTTGTTAGAGCTTTGCGTAATTTTGTGATTTCTTTTTTACTTATTGTTCCCTTCTCTTGATTGGTTTCAAATTCTGGTTGCTCACTTACACTCTTCAATAATTGAACAATCAGAGGAGTATTTTTTTGGGTCATTTCTTCCCATACTTTACGCAGTACATCTTCACTAGCATGGAGATGGCATCGTATAGTTCTATGGATTGGACTCGTGGATTTCTTCTGGCGATCGCGGCTCATAGTGTGAACCTCTCCATAAAATAAATAATTTCTTAGCTCGTTTAGTTAGAACTTGATTGCTTATTAGCCTTTATCAGCACGATCGCACTTGACGCGATCGCAATCCAAAAATTTCGTTGATGGTGCAATATCTGCAAAATATGCTGCCAACTTTGCAGATGATGGAAGTTGCCCAAAATCCCTACAAGTTAAGTAGCAAATATTACTTAAGTTAGGCATAGCTTGGACTTTCGAGATATAGAGATTTAACATTGCTGAACATTAAATTAATGTTCAGCAATGTTTTAAGTTTATCATTAAACATTGCCAAACATTGTTAAACATTATTTAGCCTTGTAACAAGGTAGTGGGGTTATGATGAACTGGCGATAAATGTTTTGAAAATTAATGAGCCAGAGCGATCGCGTACAAACTTCGATATATTTCCCCAAAGAGATCCATGAGGCTTTAGTCAGATGGGCGCAAGAAGAAGACCGTCCCATCAGTAATCTTGTTGTGCGGATTGTGAGTAAGGCGGTTGAAGAGCGAGAGAAGCAAAATCCGCCGCAATAATATGTAGCTGTTGTATCTGCGCCAATTTGAGCATTCCTGATATACGATATATCCTCAGCCACTACATGAGCTATGTTCTTGTGCGTGGTATGTTATTGGTTCTTTGCACGATGTCAAAACTTCAAGGCAAAGTGTCAGACGGGCTTAAGAACGTCTGGCAAAGTTGATTGGGGGAGGTCTTTTAAAGGCTATACAAAATGGCAATTAAGAAAAGTGAACTTTATAGTTCGTTATGGAAAAGCTGTGATGAACTGCGGGGTGGTATGGATGCCTCGCAGTATAAGGATTATGTACTGGTTTTATTGTTCGTTAAATATGTATCTGATAAATATGCTGGTGTAGCAGATGCGCTGATTGAAGTGCCTGAAGGCGGAGGCTTTCAGGATATTATTGCTCTCAAAGGACAGAAAGATATCGGGGATGGTATCAACAAAATTATTACCAAGTTAGCCGAGGCAAATGACTTAGTAGGGATCATTACCGTTGCTGATTTCAATGATGATGACAAGTTGGGCAAGGGTAAGGAAATGCAGGATAGGCTTTCCAACTTGGTAGCGATTTTTGAGAATCCAGCACTAAATTTTAGTAATAACCGTGCTGATGGTGATGATATTTTAGGCGATGCCTATGAGTATCTGATGCGTAACTTTGCGACGCAATCGGGTAAAAGTAAGGGACAATTTTATACTCCGGCGGAAGTGTCCCGTGTCATCTCTAAAGTTATTGGTGTTAATTCTGCCAAAAATCAGAGTCAAACGATTTATGATCCAACTTGTGGTAGTGGTTCTCTGTTAATTAAAGCTGCGGATGAAGCAGAACAGGGCTTAACCATCTACGGACAGGAGATGGACAACGCTACCTATGCGTTAGCTCACATGAACATGGTTATTCATGGACATCCTACTAGAGACATTCAACAAGGAAATACTCTCGCGAATCCTCTATTAAAAAATGAAGATGGTAGCCTGAAAATTTTTGATTTTGCTGTGGCTAATCCTCCGTTTTCCTCCAAAGCTTGGAGTAATGGACTTAATCCAGCCAAGGATGAGTTTCAACGGTTTGATGGCTATGGCATTCCTCCGGCTAAAAATGGGGACTATGCTTTTTTGCTGCACATGGTTCGCTCCCTGAAAAGTAATGGTAAAGGAGCGATTATTCTGCCGCATGGGGTGCTGTTTCGGGGGAATGCGGAGGCGGAAATTCGGAAAAATCTGATTAGCAAGGGCATTATCAAGGGGATTATTGGGCTACCGCCGAACCTGTTTTATGGGACGGGGATTCCTGCCTGCATTATTGTGTTAGACAAGGAAGATGCCGAGAATCGCCAAGGCATTTTTATGATTGATGCCAGCAAGGGGTTTGTTAAAGACGGCAATAAAAACCGTCTGCGAGAGCAGGACATTCATAAGATTGTTGATGTCTTCAACAAACAGCTTGAGGTGGCGAAATATTCGCGGATGGTTCCAGTTGAGGAAATTGCGGGGAATGAGTACAACCTGAATATTCCGCGTTATATTGACTCTCAGGAAGAGGAAGATATTCAGGATATTGAGGCGCATCTGTTGGGGGGGATACCCAAGCGAGATATTGAAGCTTTGAGCGATTACTGGCAGGTTTACCCGACGCTGCAACAGGAGTTATTTGAGGCGGCGGATCGCCCAGGATACCTGATGCTTAAAATTCCAGGATCAGAAGTCAAAGCTAGGACTTACGCATTGACAAAAAATATTATTGATGTGTACTAGGCAGCACAAGTATTGGTGAGATTGTCCACAATATAATCACGCACAACTAAAGTAAACAAGTTTCTTTGTAATTCATACCAATTAGAAATGATGTTTTCAGACCGCATTAGCTCTAAACGAACAAATGCTTGAAGTGAGCAAAATATGTGTGTTTTAATTGCATGGCTATCTCTAACCCTTACGGGTTCGCCAGTTGCTTCAAGTCGGGAGACCCGCCCAACGCACTGGCTCACCATAAATCGACAAATTCCACATACTTGTTTTATTGCTCTGTGAAAACTTTCTATTCCCCAATGAGTATCATGAATTGTCACAAATTCACTGCGAGTTATTTGCTGAAGAGCTTCAGCATCTGGTAGATACAATATATAATGTCTAGAGTCTTCTTTTTTGAAGACTTTCCTAAACAATTTGATAAATCCAAATTCTCTCAGATGAGTTACCAACCCTTCATCAGGAATCTCTAAACCACTTACTTGGCAATACTTTCCTGGTTCATTAGAGACAGTTCTATTTTTCTCAACCCCAAATAGAAAACCCAATTTCTGGTTTCTTAAAAATTTTAAGTTTTCTACTCCTGAGTACCAACTATCTCCTGTTACTAGCCTTGGTTTTACACCCCAATCAATTACTTCAATTAGCATCTCTTGGAAATAATCGTTCTTCGTTTTCCCCTCCTTTTTATCGTATATTCTGTAATTTATTGGTACTGAGCTTCCATGTATGTCGCTGTAATACAGCGTAATTAAATTTATCCCTTTGATACTTTTATGATATTTACCTGACCAAAAATAACCGATTAATTCTGCATATTTTGGATTACTGTACAGTTTTTCTATGACTGTGTCGTCTACACTTAAAATCCCTCCTGTCAAGTTAATAATAGTCTTTACCGTACTGAACAAATCATAGGGAGCGTATCTCTCCCTCAACAAAAAACGGTTCACACTATCATGTGAAACATTCCCCAATATTTCTGCTAACCTACTGCATCCTCCATGCTTCGGTTCCGATAACAAAAATAGAGTGTAATGTTCCAGATTGCATTGTGCTGTTGAGAGTTTACTGATTTCTCTGATTGTCCGATACCTATTTGTAGACAACACTTTTTTCTTAACGCATTATTTTATCATTCTGTCAATGCGTTAGTCCTAATTACGTATTGCAACTTTCATTAAACAAATATCTAGTTCACGTTCATCGAGAACTTCATGTTCTTCTAACAACCTTGATTTCCATCGCTCAATACGTTTTTGATTTTTCACCCTTGGATAATCATGACGATTGTAATGGTCTACAAAATATCTCACTAAGATTTTCTCTAGTTTATCAAGCGTCAGACAGGCAGTCCTTTCTGCTTCTGGCGGACGTTCCTCTACACTTGAACCCGTATATCCACCATATAAAGACAAAATGTAAGGATTCAGGTCTAAAATTGAGGAACTAGAGAAGGGCGAGACTGAGAATTAATAGAGTCAGCAATTAGTGCTTGTACAAAAAAATCAATAACAGACAGACTTTGACGACGACAGGTTTGAACCACCGTCAACAAATTGGCAGTATGTTGAAACCGCTCCATCGAACGGGAACCACCACTAACTTTACGTTTTGTCACAGCCAAACGCAGCGATCGCTCGGCTTGATTGTTATCAGGAGGAACTTCAGGGTTGTCAAGGAAATACCACCATTGGGAGGCTTTATCGCGCAAGGAACGTAAAAGGTTTCCTGCTGTAGCTCCGGCTAAGTTAATCCAGTCATCAAGTGTTTGTTGCAATTTAGATTTGAATTGATTGACCCAATCGTTATAACTGGCGCAGTCAAGAGTCTCAAACCATTGGGCATAATTTCCAAAAGCTTCATCAATTAAATCCACAAATGCTTCACCAATAGCTTGGTTGTGAAGACCTGGAAGTTGAATTAGTTTTTTGAAGTGACGGCGTAGATGAGCCAAACATTTCTGCTGCTCAGGCACCGCATAGCCATTGTAAACACTAAAATCATCGCTGCTGATTACCCCTGTATATTTAGCCCCTAAAATGGCTTCTAGTTCTGCTCTGGAACGAGTGTCAGCAGCAGTAAACAGGCAAAACTCAGAATTGGCAACTACCCACAACCATTCTTTAACTCCCTTGACAGACCAAGGTGTTTCATCCACATGAATGTTAGGTTGTGTCTGTTTTACCCAATTACTTAACTCAGTAATGCTTGGTTGAATCGCTGTTTGAATTCGTTCATTTGTGGTGACTAAAGTTCCCAGCCCAATTTCAATTTGACCTAACTCCCACAACATTTCTTGCTGTTTTTCATAGGGCATATGTGCATAATTATTTGCCCATCCTAAAAATGCCTGTAAAGAAATCCCTAAATCCTGTCCTGGGATGATATCTTGTGACCAGGAGGCTGTTTGTATATTGCCACAGTACTCACACTGGCACGTATGGCGTTGATACTCAACTATTTCAATGGGACGCTCCACTAGTTGCGCTACAGACTGTTTTTCTACTTTTACTGCCACAGCCGCAAACGCTTTTTGACCACAACAGACACAATCACTTGGACGTAAGATTTCACAACGATCTACTCTACCAAAACCCTTACGGGTCTTACCTTGATGCCCTGGTTGCCCACCTGGCTTTCTTTTGGGATGATTTGATTCTTCTTGCGGTGCTGCTTTTTTTGTTTTCACTCTTTTTGAGGATGTCCCCTGATGGCGGCTTAGATGAGGTTTTGCTGTCTAAATCTCTGCTGACTTTTAAACGTTCTATTTCTTGCTGTAGTTCTAATACTGTTTTCTGTAATTCACCTATTACCTTGCTCTGCTCAATGATTATCTCTACCAGTTCTTGTTTCGATAACTGGTTCAAGCTTTCCCGGTTTAAATCTTGAGGCAGGTTTTGGTTCATATCTGTGATACTCCTCCTCAAGCGATCCCTTTGTCAATACTCTGCCACCTGAATCCTTACGACAAAATTTCTTTATTAATCTTGTCAAATATTGATTCAATTAAACCACCTGCTTGAGGAAAAGCACGTAACCGCCGCGTAAAACCTAATTGTAGGGAAATTTGTTTTAAATGTGCCGATTTAAATTCCTTCGCACGATCTGTCATTATATATTCTGGAATTCCGCACACCTGCCATGTTTCTTGAAGCTCGTACTCGGTTTCGTAGTGCTTTGGTAAAATCGCATGACGCAGAGCTAAACCAACTTCATGTGAGCCAGCAGGTTCAAAACCTAGATAAAAACCTGTCACACACCCAGAATAGCTATCCATTACCAATGTGATATATGGACGACCAATAACTTTTTTATCTTCTTCGTCAATTAACAAAATATCTAGCTTAGTATGGTCTATCTGCCAAATCTGGTTGCTGTGGGTGATTTCTAAAATCCCTTCTGTTGTTTGAAGAATTTGTCCTTCAATTGGTGATCCAGGATGACGTAATGTCTTATTTTTTTCTTCTATATAGGCATTTATTACTTTATAAACAGTGACATGAGAAGGATGTTTGCCTGCTATTAAATCCTCTCTCACTTGAGAGTATCCCTTAAATTTTTCATCATGCTTCTTTTGTTCTAGCTTCTCTCCTTGGGAAGCTAAAGCTTTTAAATAGCCAAAAATCTGATTGTGGTTTATCCGAGAACCTTCTTTGTTACCCCATTTATGAAGGTTCACAATAAGATCATGCCACTGCTGGGAAATACGATATTGTCCCTTATCTTTACGTCCAACAGCTAGAGTTGCAACTCCTACCTGTTCAACTTTCTCCACCATGCGCTTAATAGTTCGGGTGCTTTTACCCAAAGCTTTCGCTGCATCTGCGATCGCATCCATACGAGCTGCTTTGTTAGGCGCTTGGCGGATGACATCTATTAATTCCACCTTTTTAAGATAGTCGGATGAATCTTCGTTAACTAGTAGGTGCTTTGTTTGCTCTTCTTCCTTATTTACTACTTCCTCAATCTCTAATCCTGGAAAGGCTTCGCTCGTAGGCTTCCTGGGCATCAGCTCATCTCCAAAAAATATGTCATCATTTACTTTAAAATTTTATATGATTTATGACATCATTTGATTTAAAAGTGGGAAAAAAATAATCTAAGAACAAAATAACTGAAACCTTTGCTATCAAAAGGTTTCAGCTATAAGCACTATAAATTTAAAATGGACAATAATTCTTTAAAATGGACAATAATTATTTAATGGACACCATCCGGAAGTTAAATAATCATTATTATTTTTCAAGATAACAATAGTATAAATTGAGTTTTGGAAAAACTATATTTTCATAATTAAACTTACAGCAATTTGCAAGCGAAAATCTCCTGAGTAAGATACTGGCATCATCACGAAGAACAGCTTGAGAAAAATGGTATCAACGGAGAAACAGCATTGCTGTAGAAATTCAGTTTAAAGGTTGGTTAAAAACGATGTCAAAGACAAGCCGCTACGCGTCTACGCTACATTGAGCTACTACCGTGTCCTCTCGAATATTGTTGATGCATCGCAAACACTATTTGACTTGGTAAAAGTCTGATTGATTGTCGATAGAAACTGATCATGACTCAAATCTTACTCCTCAAAACTCTTAAAAAATCCTCCTCCTCCCGGAGTTTCTATCACAAATACATCTCCAGGTTTCATTTCTACAGTTGCAGTGCTATCTAAAGTTTCTTGATTACCATCTTGACGTTGTACCCAGTTGCGTCCTACTTTTCCTGCTTCTCCACCATTTAATCCAAAGGGAGGGATACGCCGATGATTAGAAAGAATATTTGCTGTCATTGGTTCTAGAAACTTGATGCGGCGAATGACTCCATTACCACCAGAAAATTTGCCTTTACCGCCGCTATCGGGACGCAAACTAAAGCTTTCTACTTGTACAGGATAGCGAGTTTCTAAAACTTCAGGATCGGTTAAACGGGAGTTAGTCATGTGGGTATGAACTGCATCAGTACCATGAAAGTTAATCCCTGCACCAGCACCACCACAGATAGTTTCATAATATTGATAACGTTCATTCCCAAACGTCAAGTTATTCATGGTTCCCTGAGAAGCAGCCATGACACCTAAAGCACCATATAATGCATCAACAATTGTTTGAGATGTCTCCACATTACCTGCAACTACGGCTGCTGGATAAGTTGGGTTCAGCATACAGCCTTCAGGAATGATAATTTCCAAAGGTTTTAAACACCCTGCATTTAGGGGAATACTATCTTTTACTAAAGTACGAAAAACATATAATACTGCCGCCTGAGTAACAGCTTTAGGAGCATTAAAGTTACTATCTAATTGTTTAGATGTACCAGTAAAATCAATAGTAGCACTGCGATTCTTATGATTAATTTTTACTTCTACTTGAATTTTTGCCATGCTATCCATTTCATAGCAAAATGAACCATCTGTAAGAATATCAATTGCGCGTCTAACTGCCTCCTCTGCATGATTTTGCACAAATTTCATATAAGCTTGTACTGTTTGCAATTGATATTGATTAACCATCTTACGCAGTTCTTGCACGCCTCGTTCATTGGCGGCAATTTGTGCTTTAAAGTCTGCAATATTTTGGTCAGAATTACGAGCAGGATAACGATGATTTAAAAGTAAATCTCGTACTGACTGTTCTTGAAAGTTACCTTTTTCAACTAAGAGAAAATTATCAAATAAAACTCCTTCTTCCTCTACATTTTTACTATGGGGAGGCATAGAACCTGGGGTAATACCACCAATATCAGCTTGATGTCCGCGAGACGCAACATAGAAAAGAGGACTGTTAACTAAAATATTTTCACTACTATCGAGAAATACAGGAGTAATTGCAGTGACATCAGGAAGATGGGTGCCGCCATTATAAGGATTATTAGATAAATAGACATTTCCCGGTTTTATCGTATCGCCTTTATCGTTAATTAAACTGCGGACACTTTCGCTCATGGAACCTAAATGTACGGGAATATGAGGTGCATTAGCCACTAATAATCCAGAAGTATCAAAAATAGCGCAGGAAAAATCTAGACGTTCTTTGATATTCACAGATGCAGCTGTATTTTGCAGAACAATTCCCATTTGTTCAGCGATAAATTGATAGAGATTTTTAAATATTTCTAGACGAACAGGGTCAGGTTGAGATATTTCGGACATTTTCGCTCCTATTTTTGAAATATAGCAACTTCCGTAGTTTCATATCATTAGAATTAAATAGGTGCTTAGAGGTTATTTATAAAGTAAAAATAAAATTATTGTAGGCTGCATTAGGTGTGGTTTTCAATATGATTTGTCATGAAATAACTATACTAGCGCCTAACGCATTATCCATGCGGCGGGCGGTGCGTTACTTTATAAATAGTCTCTTAAAGCATACTTTTGCTTGTAAGGCGGCAATCATCTAATAGTTGGTTTAATTCTGCAATAACCTGACAAGGATTTCGACCTTTTAAAAAAGCAGCAATTGCAGCTTCATACGGATTCCTGCCAGTTTTTCTCACTGCTGATATCGCTGCTTGATTAGAAAATCCCCGCGCGCTAACTAGCCAAGCAGCTAAGATATGTCCTGTGCGTCCAATTCCCCCAGCACAGTGAACCACTACTTTTTCACTGGCTTGGTTTGCAAGTAACAAAAAAGGCAATATTTTCTGAGTGAGGGTTTCATTATTCACTAGTTGGAAATCCTCAATTGGTGCCCAACAAACTCGCTCAACTCCAAAGTTGTTTTGATAAATTTGCAGTAAATTTGAGTATCGATTTAGCTGAGTTTCATGAAGTAAACAGCAAACACGCTGAATATTTTGACTTTGCATAAACTCAATCCACTGATTGATTTTTTGGCTACTATATCCAGGCCTTGCAGCACCAAATACAATAGTTTCATTTTCAGAAGCTGCAGCAAATTTGTACATAATTTAATATCATTGATATTTTGATAATTAAAATTTATTAGTAAAAACAATGTTCATAAACCGCAGTATATTCAATTATTTATTTAGATTGTAATTGATATTTTAATATGTTTATAATCTTCTGAGCTTCATACTGAAAATTAATTGTTATTCCTACATACCACAAGATTGAAACAAAGGTTAGCCACATAATTAGCATAAATATCATAAATATTGATGAATGTGAGCCTTGTAAAGCTTGTTGCCATGAAAAAATAATGCCAGTGATTACAATAGATAACATCAACAACCACATGATCACCAATATCAATAATTCCCGGTTGGATGGTCGCATTTTTAAAGCTACAATCAATTCATTATTAATATTTTCCATAATATGTATCTGGGCTTGAGTTTCAATACAAAGTTTCTTGTAGGCGTAAGGGCCATTGATGCGGAAAGAATGATCATTTATTAATTTGACAAAATATCGCCTTTCGATGCTACCAAATAAGCCAGAACTTTTATCTGTAATTCCTGTATTGGATAAATCTGATAGGATTATTTGCAAGTTTTTTAAAGAAAGTATGATATGTAGATTACAACGTTTGATAGGGACAACAGATGACAATAACTTTCTCAATCTCAAAATAGCTTGTGTCATGGTAGGTTTTATGGCGATATCATCATCGTTTCTTAATAATTAGAATTTTAAATACTTAAACTTCAGTAAGCATTGTAGTATTTACGGTTAATACTCAATAGCATTGATAATTTGTTGATTATTTAGCAAAATTAATTAATCTTTACGATTTAAAATTAAGTGATTACGTTCAGTTAATTCTGCTTCCCAGTTAGGCTCAACTACAATTGTACTAATCTTTTCAACAATGATGGCAGGCCCATGAATAACATCTTCTGTCTGCAAATCTTCGCGACGATATACAGGTGTATTATGCCATTGTTCGCTAGTAAACATCCTCACTTGCTCAACAGCTTGAGGCTTTTCATCTAAAGAACGAGTGCGAGTAACTAAAGGTTCCTCAGGTGTGTCCATTTTTTGAATTAATTCAACTGAAGCAGATTCCACAATTAATTGCTTTTCTAGTTGGATGAAACCATAGCGAGATTTATGTTCAGCTTCAAAACTTGCTCGCATGGCTGAAACTTCAGGCTTAAAATCAATTATCAATATGGAGTTAGTACCTTCATATTTTAAATTTAGTTTAGCAACTATTTCCTGCTGCTGAGTATTATAATCATTACTAATTTCACTGGCTGCTTGAGTAGCTAAATTAGCAATTAAATTTTGTAATTGGGAAATTAATGCTGATGTTAAAGGCTGTTCTACTCCCTTTTCTCTAATGGCTCGAATATCAGCTAATCCCATACCATAAGCAGATAAAACGCCAGCGTAAGGGTGAAGAAATATCTGTTTCATGCCTAAAGTATCGGCAATTAAACAAGCAACTTGTGCGCCAGCACCGCCAAAACAACAAAGTACATATTGCGTGACATCATAACCCCTCTGGAGACTGATTTTTTTAATGGCATTCGCCATATTCTCTACTGCGATCGCAATAAATCCTGCAGCTACTTGTTCCGGGGTACGATTGTTACCTGTTGCTGTTTTGATATCTTCTGCTAACTGGGTAAATTTAGCTGTGACAATCTCTTGATATAATGGTAAATTGCCCTCAATTCCAAAAACAGCTGGAAAATATTGTGGGTGAATTTTACCTAACATGACATTAGCATCAGTTACTGCTAAAGGGCCGCCACGTCGATAACAAGCAGGGCCAGGATTTGATCCAGACGATTCTGGCCCTACACGATAACTAGAACCATCAAACAATAAAATTGAACCGCCACCAGCCGCAATTGTATTAATTGCTAATACTGGAACTCGCATCCTCGCACCAGCAATTTCAGATTCTAATTGGCGTTCGTATTCTCCTTTAAAATGGGCAACATCAGTACTAGTTCCACCCATATCAAAGGTAATTACTAACTCAAAACCTGCTCTTTTACTAGTTTGAACTGCACCCACAATTCCCCCAGCCGGGCCACTTAAAATACTATCTTTACCTTGAAATTGTTGGGCTGTAACTAAACCGCCGTCAGATTTCATAAACATTAATTTGACTCCAGGTAACTGACTTGCTATCTGGTTCACATAGCGCCGTAAAATTGGTGTCAAATAAGCATCTACAACTGTGGTATCACCGCGACTAACTAACTTCATTAAAGGGCTAACCTGATGAGATACTGATATTTGTGTAAATCCAATTTCTTGAGCAATTTGATATACTTGTTGCTCGTGATTGTGATAGCGATCGCTGTGCATAAAAACAATGGCACAACTGCGAATTCCTGTGTTGTAAACTGCTTGTAAGTCTTGTTTCACTTGTGCAAGATTAACAGCTATTAATTTATTACCTTGAGCATCATAGCGTTCATCAACTTCAATTACCTGCTCATAAAGCATCGTTGGTAAAACTATATGAAGGGCAAAAATATCAGGGCGGTTTTGGTAGCCAATACGCAACGCATCTTTAAAGCCTTTGGTAATTAGCAGGACGACGCGATCGCCTTTTCTTTCTAACAGTGCATTAGTGGCTACTGTTGTCCCCATTTTTACTACTTCTATAGCTTCCGTAGGAATCGCCTCATCCTGAGAAATACCAATAATATCCCGAATTCCTTGGATAGCTGCATCTTGATATTGTTCAGGATTTTCTGAGAGTAATTTATAAACGATAATCCACTGCTGATTAGGCAGATTTACAATTAAAAATCGTTCCGGATGCTTTAATAATCTTTCTATAATTTTCTGATTATTTGTAACCGCAACTATATCGGTAAATGTTCCACCACGGTCAGCAAAGAATTTTAACATTTCTCTGTTTATTTAATGCTCTAGAAGTAGAATAACAAGACTTATTAGAGTATTTCTACTTCGACTGTAAAATATTTTGACTACGAGTATTGATTGGCAGGAATATTTATCATACAAATTGAGTATTTTTAGGTATATTTTATATTTTTTGGCTAATTTTCTGGTAAAATAATTTAATATAAATTAGTATTACATTTAATTTAAGTATATCGTGTCTGCAAAAGATATCTTCCATGATATTGTCAAAGCAGCTTTACAAAAAGATGGCTGGCTAGTTAACAAAGACCCATTATATTTGCGTCTAGGTGATGACCAAATACGGATTGACTTAGGTGCAGAACGTTTAATTGTTGCGGAACGGGAAAAAGAACAAATCGCTGTTGAAGTTAAGAGTTTCTTAGCACCTTCAGCACTCAACGAGTTTCACACTGCTTTAGGACAATTTCTCAACTATCGAGCTGTATTACAAATACAACAACCCCAAAGAAAGCTATATTTGGCAGTAACTACGGATGTTTACCGAAGTTTTTTCTTGCGAGATTTACCTCAATTAAGTATACAAGTCTATGAACTGAAAATAATTATTTTCGATCCAGTTAATGAGGTAATTGTGGAATGGATAAATTAAATAATTACCGTCAATTGATTCGCCAAATAATTAATGAATATGCCCAAATGAAGCCGAGTAATGGGGATATTCAAGTTTATACTTTTTGTGATGAGGTCAATGACCATTACCAAGTTTTTCATGCTGGATGGGATGGATATCAACGCATATTTGGTGCTTTAATTCATTTGGATTTAATTGAAGGGAAAATTTGGATACAGTATGACGGTACTGAAATAGGAGTGGCAAATGATTTAGTGGCATTGGGTGTAGCTAAAGAAGATATTGTTTTGGCATATCACTCACCTTTTATGCGTCAATTTGATGGTTTTGCAGTTGGGTAGTTATATAAAAAATTGAAGGTGCGTTAGCCTACGGCATAACACACCCTACTTCTTAATTACCTGTACCTACTGAATAATATAGGGGCATCATTGCCCCTACGAATCTTCTAGTTGACCGACGCGACGTATATTGAGAATGTCGCTCATTTTTTTAATTTGGGTAAACACTTGCTCTAGTTGTGGGCGATCGCGTATTTCTATACCTAAGTCCATTAATGCTGGTTGTCCGATCGCAGTTTTTACTTGAGCATGGCGAACGTTAATCCCCTGGTCGCTTAAACGTGACAAAATATCTTTTAATACTCCGACGCGATCCAGTGCTTCAATTTGCACGTTTACGGGGTAAGTATGGGGACGTGCAGTATGTTCTGGAGTATTGTTCCACCCTACTGGTACTAGCCGTTCATATTCCACACTTTCGAGATTATTACACCCTTGGCGATGAATAGAAATGCCGCGTCCACGGGTAACTACGCCAATAATCGGTTCTCCAGGAATGGGGGTACAACACCCAGCCAGGTGATACACCAAACCTTCTACCCCAACAATTGGCGAATCGCTGGCGCGGGAATGGGTTGCTGGTGCATCTCGCAAAGCTTTGGCGTTGCTGGGTGACTCTTTGGGTAAATATGGGGGTGCAACAACCATAGGTTGTTGTGCTTTTACCACTTCTCGCCAACGGTTGAGAACTAAATTCAGGGTGATTTCTCCGTAACCCAAACCTGCAAGTAAATCTTCAACGCTGTGGTAGTTACATTTTTCAGACACGCTGTGCATTGCGTCTGATTTTAAGAGACTTTCAAAACCAGTTTTACCCAGTTCTTTTTCTAATAATTCTCGACCTCGAGCCACATTTTCTTCCCGGCGCGATCGCTTATACCATTGTTTAATGCGATATTTAGCGGCGGAAGTTCTGACAAAATTTAACCAATCCAAGCTAGGATGGCTGTTCTTTTGCGTCATCACTTCCACAATATCGCCATTGTGCAACCGCGTTGACAGTGGTACCATGCGCCCATTGACTTTAGCTCCAGCACAGTGGTTACCTACTTCTGTATGAATGCGATAAGCAAAATCAACACTGGTAGAACCTGGACTTAAAGGAATTACATCACCTTTGGGGGTGAAAACATAGACATCATCTTCAAATAAATTATCTTTGACACTATCAAGATATTCTTGAGCATCCTTTAAGTCACTTTGCCATTCCAGCAGTTGCCGCAACCAAGTAAATTTCTCATCTGTAGCTGTTAAATGGCTATTATTAGAATTGCCTGTTTCTTTATATTTCCAGTGGGCAGCAATCCCATACTCAGCAATATGGTGCATTTCCATTGTCCGGATTTGCACTTCTAAGGGACGACCAGTCAGCCCAATTACGCCAGTATGTAATGACTGATAACGGTTTGGTTTTGGTAGCCCAATATAATCTTTAAATCTACCAGGAATTGGGCGAAAGGCATCATGCACTACCGCTAAAGCACGATAGCATTCTTCATTGGTCTCAACGATAATCCGCAGCGCTGCCAAATCATAGATTTCATGAAATTCTTTTTGCTGTCGCTGCATCTTCTGGTAAATACTATAAAGATGCTTAGGACGACCGCTAATATCAAGACATTTAATCCCAGTTTGTTGTAGGCGATCGCGTAAAGTTGCTGTAGCCTTCGCTAATTTCTCTTCTCGTGATGTCCGTTTTTCAGAAACGTGCTGTTGAATTTCGCGGAAAGCTTCTGGTTCTAAATATTTAAAAGATAAATCTTCTAGTTCCCATTTAAAGTGCCAGATCCCCAAACGATTAGCTAAGGGTGCAAAAATATCTCTGGTTTCTTGGGCAATGCGACGGCGTTTTTCCTCTGGCATAAATTGCAGAGTTCGCATATTATGCAGACGGTCAGCCAACTTCACCACAATAACGCGAATATCCTGTGCCATTGCTAAAAACATCCGCCGAAAATTTTCTGCTTGACTTTCGGTTTTGCTTTTGAAATTGATTTTAGAAAGTTTGGTGACACCTTCTACTAATTGCCGTACATCTGAACTAAATAGCTCTTCTATTTGTTCAATTGTAATATCTGTATCTTCAACTACATCATGGAGAAATCCAGCTGCTATCATATCAGCACTACCGCCTAAGTCACGCAGTAATCCTGCCACTGCAACGGGATGACAAATATATGGTTCTCCCGATTTTCGGTATTGTCCTTGATGCAGTTGATAAGCGAATTGGAATGCTCGAGCAATTAAAACTGTATCATTATGCCTTCGATCGTCTTCCGCTACGCCACCATTTCTGTATGACTCTTTTAAACATTTTTTGAGCCACTCCGGAAGAGGAACATCAATGGAAGAATTGAGAACTATGGTACTCATACAAAGAGAACTAAAGGTGATCTGTGGATAGGGTTTAGAGAGGAGCAAACTAACAGCATCGCCGCAGGAAAATGCTAATGCCAAAGGCCGGTACAAAAAACCTTGAGAAGATGATTAATAATTTTCAATGATAATCATCAAGTGAGAGCTTTAAGTTACATAATTCCTATATATTTCTGGCAAACGAAGCCTCAAAGCGTGACTTGAGGCTTCTTGTTCTAAAAAGAGCTGAAGAAAGATTATTGTAGAAAAATTACTTGACATTAATACTATCTTAACTACCACTGGATGTCTCTAAATCAAGAGAAATATCAGGACTTGGCAAATTTGTTAGAGCAATTCCGCTCCGATGCCAATAAGACCACACTAGATGCAAGCAAACTGCGAGAGCGTTTAGCCTCCTTAAATCAATTGTTTGGGCAGCAGATTCTACCTTTACCTGAACTGAATTCGCGAGAGCAGTCTTATCGGACAGAGATTGGCAAGCAGTTGCGCCTATTGGAAATTGACATAATGTTTTTCCAAGGAGCAAGGCAGGTATCAACTGCACAAGCCAGGCTGCAAACCATTAGCGATCGCTTGACAACTCTCATCCAATATTGTGATACTATCCTGCGACCAGAAGATACAGAGGAAAAATCATGATCAATTTCCTTGTGATCTAGTTTATTTATCATCCCACCTCTGACTTCCAGTTGACAGCTATTTTGACAACAAGTTGTAAACTCCGTAAATTTCACGATTGAGCATTGGTATTGGGGGAGTGGGGATCGGGGACTGGGGACTGGGGACAAGGAATTTTAGATTTTAGATTTTGCGGAAAGTTGCGTGCGGGGGTTCCCCCCGTTGAGCAAACTTTCCAAGACGGATTTTAGATTGAAAGCCAATCCAAAATTGCAAATCCAAAATCCAAAATTGAATTACCAATTACCCAATGCCCCATGCCCTATGCCCTATGCCCTATGCCTTGAAGCAACAGAGTTATAGTGCGATGCATATAGGTATCTACTGGCTCTGCTGTGGGTTTAAATATCAGTGCATAATAGAGTGACCCACTGACGAGGTCGGTGATGAGATCTACATCTGCATCTGGCTGAATTTCGCCTCTAGATTTGGCTCGTTGCAGAATTTGGGCAAAAGCCTCGCGGCGCGGCATTATGTATTTTGTCCAGTAGACTTGGGCAAATTGCGGATTGCTTGAGGCTGTACTGATAATTAAAGCAAGTGTCTGACGACCCAGAGGACTCAAGATTTTTTTCGCGGCATTATCAATCAGGATATCCATATCTCCCCAGAAGGTACCTGTATCTGGGATCGCTACATCTGCTCTTAAGCTTTCGATCGCATCTGCAACTAGTTCTTCTTTAGAAGTATAACGTCGATAGATAGTTGTCTTGCCAACTCCAGCACGAGATGCGATCGCTTCTATGCTCATGCTCTGATACCCTACTTCCGCCAGTAGGTCAAGAGTTGCCTGCAGAATCGCTTGATTAGCTTGAATGCTACGTGGTCGTCCAGATGGGCTATTAATTCGCTTACTCATACCAACATCTTGACTAAACCCGACCATCTTGGCAATTTTCAGCAAATTTCTTTACTTTCCGCCGCCTTGAGTAATCATATACGATACGCTACCGTAGCGTATATGATTGTGTTAGGGGTTTGGTGTTCCCATTACCCATTACCCAATACCAATGCTCAATCCCCAATATGGCTACCAATATTAAAAGTTCTAATTTTAACCAAGCTGGTTATGTTCAAGGGCCTCTGAAGTGGGCGATCGCCTTTTCTGCGTCTCTGGGTGCGATTCTAGAGGTGATTGACACCAGCATTGTCAATGTGGCGCTGACTTCCATGCAAGCCAGTTTAGGGGCTACGGTGAGCGAAATAGGCTGGGTAGTCACCGGATATGCGATCGCCAACGTTGTTTTAATTCCGTTATCTGCTTGGTTGGGTGATTATTTTGGTAAAAAAAGTTACTTTATATTTTCGTTGATTGGCTTTACTGTCGCCTCTGTTATTTGTGGGCTATCAGTAAATCTGCCCATGCTAATTGTCTCCCGCATTGCTCAAGGATTATTTGGTGGGGGATTATTAGCAAAAGCTCAAGCTATTTTATTTGAAACCTTTCCTCCCGCCGAACAAGGTTTAGCGCAAGCCGTGTTTGGGGTAGGAGTAATTTCTGGCCCAGCAATTGGCCCGACTTTGGGAGGCTACCTCACCGATGCTTTGGGTTGGCGTTGGATTTTCTTTATTAATATTCCCTTTGGGATTTTGGCAGTAGTGATGTCTTCAATGTTTTTACCGCAGGATAAAGGTAAAAGTGAAGCAAAAAACCAAGCCGTCGATTGGTTGGGGATCGGGTTGTTGGTGGTTGCGATTGGCTGTATGCAAACCTTTTTAGAAGAAGGGGAACAAGAGGATTGGTTTTCTTCCGGTTTTATTACCACCTTAGCTATTGCCAGCATTTTAGGATTGGTGCTGTTTATTTGGCGAGAACTGAAAACACCTCATCCGGCGGTGGATTTAAGAGTGCTGCGTCACCGTTCCTTAGCTGCGGGAAGCTTTCTATCTGCAATTGTGGGGATGGGGTTATATGGCGCATTATTTGCTGTACCAATTTTTGCCCAGAGTATCCTGCATTTTACCGCCACCCAAACGGGACTTTTACTAGCACCTGGGGCGTTAGCATCAGCAATTGTCATGGTGATGTTAGGTAAATTATCTACCAAAGTCGATGCCAGAATTTTAATTGCGATCGGTGGTGTGGGTACAGCTATGGTGATGTTTGATTTATCAAAGCTCACTTCCCAAACGGGAGCTGATGATTTATTTTGGCCCTTGGTATGGCGTGGAGCCTTTACAGTCTTAATGTTTCTCCCCTTAAGTTTGGCAACTTTAGGCTCACTTCCCAAAAAAGATATTTCTGCTGGTTCTGGCTTTTACAACCTCACCCGGCAGCTTGGTGGTAGCATCGGCATTGCTATACTCACCACCCTGCTAGATAAAAGAGAAGCGTTTCATCGCGCTATGCTTTTATCTCACCTTAGCCCTTACAGTCCAGAAACCAATCAACGCCTTGACTTGCTTACCGCAGCAATGCAAAACCAAGGTATGGATGCAACAACAGCCCATCAACAAGCATTGGCTTTACTAAGCCAAACAGTAGATATTCAAGCAGCGGTGTTGTCTTTTGCAGATATCTTTCGAGTTGTGGGAGTGGCGTTTCTTTGCTCATTGCCTTTATTACTCTTTTTAGGCAAAGGTGGCGCAGGAGCAAAAGCACCAGTACATTGAGCGCGAGTTGCTTTGAAAAATAGTAGATGAAGACAGCAGAGGGAGCAGAGAAAGCAGAGGAGGATGGAGAGGAAGAGCTGACACGTTGCATGGGGCATTAGAAACTTTTTCCCCATGCCCCATGCCCTATGCCCCATTCCCCATGCCCCATGCCCTATGCCCTATGCCCCATATCAATATAAACAAATCTTATAAGCACTATTACTTATTTATATAATTCATCTATTTCCTTGTTCAGGTTGAGAGTATATTTTGGATCTTATATGTCAAGGTTTCATGACATTTGAGAACAATTAAATTTTTTTAATCAATGAATTTCAATTTATTACTGCTCAAAATGCTGATTTAGAGCAAAAAATTTCAGTTCTTCAGATGGGAATTTTAGCTAATAACACTAATTTAAAATTCTATCTCTTGACAGAGTTTAGGTATTTTTTTAGCTAAGTTGCTGATCAAGATGAGCTTAGTCAGTAAATACAGGGAATTTTTTTGTTTTCAGGATTTTTAGTTGTAGTTGCTGTAGGAATTTATGAAAGGTTATTTACCCAAAGGACGGCTTTCTTCAACATATTTAAGCAGATTTAATTATGAATATGTTCAAGATAAATGGAAAAATTACTGCTTTAAAATACGTGGAACTAGACGTTCATATGCTTTAGATAGACCTCACCACAAACACATTTTTTGGAGTTGGTGCGGCAGTTTTATTGGCATAGCAGCAACAGCTTACCTTTCGATAAAAATGAATTCTCCTTTGTTGATGGCTCCCTTTGGTGCGACAAGCGTATTAATCTTTGGTATACCTGACAGTCCTTTAGCCCAACCTCGGAATGTAATTGGTGGTAATTTTGTAGCAGCATTAGTTAGTCTGACTATTCTGCATCTTTTCGGTTCAGAACCTTGGGCTATGGGAATGGCTGTAGCTACAGCTATTGGGATGATGCAACTTACTGCAACCTTACATCCGCCTTCTGGTGCAGTTGCATTAGTTGTGATGATGACGAAAGCATCCTGGCAATTTCTTTTAACTCCCGCCTTAGAAGGTTCGATAATTTTGGTTCTCTGCGCCGTGGTATTCAATAATTTGGCACATGAGCGAACATATCCTAAGTATTGGTTCTAAAAGTTGGCGTTGCTGTCTCTCCGTGAGTGGGATTCGGCAACGCCAAACTTTTTATGTGTAGATTAAAAGAGCGATCGCAATTAAAATTCAGTGTATTCAGCCTGTGATGCCATTAAGAAGCATTGCTGTCTGTAATTTGCTCTTTAGCTGAATCAACTTCTCCTGCTAACTCTTGGCGAGTTGAAGCTTTTAAGAAATAGCGGGAGACAAACCAGATGACATAGCTAAAGCCAATCAATTGAAAAAATGAAGCCAGGAATGGAATATCATCAATAGCATCTGTAATGGCTACTAACATTGTGAGGAAAATTACTGTCGCCACAAGTACAGCAAAGCTAATGACAAGAAAATTATATTCATTAACGAAATTAGCTACATTTTTCGGTAACCTTTCCAAAAATTCCGCAGTTTTTCTACCTATTTCTGTACCTTGTTTTTCAGATTGAGCCTCGCTAGCTACTGTTGACAAAGTTGCTGCTGAGGAATTGTAAATTGTTGTCTTATCGCTTGTATAAGGAGGCTCAACATATCTTGGTGGTTGTACTTGAGTTTGCATAGTTTTTTAGAGAAATTGTTCATTTTCGGATGTGATATTACCATTCCGGCAGTTTTTAGTCTGTTTTGCATCAACCAATGGAATATATTTTGCCCCTCAAAAGTTATAAAATTATTCTTTGCCGACTATGGCTAAATATGAGGTGTTATGCATTGAAATTAATACTTACGAGTCGTGATGCGTAAAGCCCCCAAGTATGAGGTACAAAACCAATAAGTTTTGTACCTCATACGTCTAGGCGTTAGTCCAACTCAAGGTAGCAGAGTCAAACTTCCTGGTATCGGATGGGTGAAAATGCAATTATCTCGACCTATCCCAGATGGGTTTGTTGCGAAACAAGCCCAAGTGGTGAAGAAAGCTTCAGGATGGTATGTAATGCTGACACTGCAAGCGGATGTTGATGTTAAGAGTTTTGCGCCACACGGTCAACCAGTTGGTATCGACTTGGGGCTAAAAAGTTTTTTAGCCACCTCTGCTGGTGAGCAAATCCCTAGACCAAGATTTTTTGTTGATCTCCAACGCCAGCTGCGATTGCTGCAACAAAGAGTTAGTCACAAGAAATTGGGGTCAAATAACTGGCGAAAGGCTCAACGGAAGGTGTCTCGACTGCATGAACACATTCACAACACTCGTAAAGATTTTCATTTCAAGTTGGCACATTATCTGTGTGACCAAGGTGGAATGATATTTGCAGAGGATTTGAATTTTCAAGCGTGGGCTAAAGGTATGTTTTCAAAACATACCTTAGATGCTGGTTTTGGTGAGTTTCTTTCAATCTTAGAGTGGGTGTGTTGGAAGCGCGGGGTGTACTTTGCCAAGGTCAATCCAGACGGTACAAGCCAAACCTGCCCCAATTGCAACCACCATACAGCTAAGAAAGACTTATCCGAGCGAGTACATCGCTGTGGTGAATGTGGATTTCAAACAGACCGCGACGTTGCCGCCGCTATGGTGGTGATGCAGCGTGGACTTGCAGCCGTAGGGCATACGGTCAAGATGCTTGGCGAGGGGTTAAGTAATAACTCCCTTGTGACCCAAGAATCCCCCGTTTTATAAACGGGGGAGTGTCAAGAGTCTACCTTAGGGTGATGCCTTGGTAGGCAAAAATTCCTTAGCCTAAATTCAGAGTTGAATAAAGGTATTAGGGAAAAATTTCTATGGCAGCGAATGTTTCTAGTGATATCAACAAGATTGATAATAAGTCGCTATTAACCGGCATTCTCTTGATTGTTTTAGGGGTAATTGCGATCGCAGTGCCTACTGTATCCACAATTTTTGCAGAAA
The DNA here is from genome assembly GCF_025677855.1 of Tolypothrix sp. PCC 7601. Lineage (NCBI taxonomy): Bacteria > Bacillati > Cyanobacteriota > Cyanophyceae > Nostocales > Tolypothrichaceae > Tolypothrix > Tolypothrix sp. PCC 7601. The sequence goes on along the minus strand of NZ_CP064879.1, from coordinate 2,507,967 downwards.
CTTGGGTAGCAATCATTTTGGCTTCTGCTGGATTTGCCAAACTGTTCTACGCATATAACACCCGCCAGTCAGGTGGCTTTCTTTGGAAACTACTGTTAGGCGTACTTTACATTGCAACAGGTATCATGCTGTTGATTTACCCTTCTACGGGTATTTTCACATTGACTCTATTGCTGGGTAGCTTCTTGTTAACTGAAGGTGTTTTCGAGTTAATTCTGGCATTTAAACTGCGTCCTCAACAAAATTGGACATGGGTTTTAGGTGACGGGATTATCACATTAGTATTAGGTGCCATGATTTGGTTCCAATGGCCATTTGATGCACCTTGGGTAATTGGAACACTGCTAGGTGTTAGCATTCTATTCACTGGCGTTTCCCGGCTGATGCTGTCTTGGAATCGTTCTAATTTAAATAACCCTGACCAAGCTGCAGGAGCGGCTTAAGCCTGTGATATCTTCTAGGGTGAGCATTGCGCGGAATTTCATACTCACCCACCAAAATCACTCAAATCAAGCGATCGCACTATTTGCATGATATTAATTGAAGTGAGTGCGATCGCTTTTGATTTTTCAGACTGGTAAATTGGCAACGGTGCCAATTTTATCGCGATTATGTGCTTTCAGTAGATATGCCATATCTGGGCCAGAAGGAATAATTCCACCAGGATTTAGTGGAAAGAGGTTCCCATAATAATCTTGTTTCACACTTTCCAAATTACAAGTATCAGCTACACCCGGAAGCTGATATATATCGCTTAAGTAAGTTCCTAAATTAGGATAATCTTGAATTCTGTGGCGGTTACACTTAAATAACCCATAGTAAGCAACATCAAAGCGGAATAAAGTAGTGAACAAGCGCACATCAGCCAGCGTGACTTGGTTTCCGCAGAGGTAACGACTTGTTTGTAGTGCTGCTTCAATTTCATCCAAAGTTGTAAATAATTCATCACAAGCTTGATTGTAAGCTGCTTGAGTTTGAGCAAAACCACAGCGATATACACCGTTATTTACACTTTGATAAATTTTCTCATTCCACCAATCAATTTTCTCTTTGAGATTTTCTGGATACAAATCTATAGTTGGATTCTTAGCGAACTCGTTCAATTCGGAGTTCAGCATCACAATAATTTCTGCACTCTCGTTATTAACGATAGTCTTAGTTTGTTTGTCCCATAATACAGGAACTGTAGCGCGTCCACTGTAGCCAGGTTGAGCAGCTGCATAAAATTGAGCCAAGCTAGCGCAACCTTGTTCCTCTTCATTAAACACCCAACCGCCTGCGATGGGGGAAGGATAAACGACAGTAACGGAAATAATATCTTCAAGTCCTTTGAGTGCGCGCACAATCAGGGTACGATGTGCCCAAGGACAACTCATTCCCACATAAAGATGATAACGTCCTGCTGCTGGTGGGTAGAGGCTATCTTTATCTGTGCTAATAAAATTTCTAAACTGACTATGAGGACGAATATACTCCCCCGATTTACTTCGAGGAGCAATCTTTGACATCATCGTATGCCACATTGTTGACCAAACAAACTTACCCAGCTTGATAATTAGCTTGGGTGGTAATGATTTTCCCTTCTTTTGAGTGCGAGGAAAATCGGTTGGGGGATTTTGTACATCAGTCATAGTTAATGATTAAGGTAACCTAAAGGGATTTTATAAAATACCAAGCTTTGGATTTTCCAGAGTCTACTTGGTTATTTCGGTATTGGTAATTTTTGCATTGCTGAATCACTATATCTATAGCATTGGATAGATTTCGCTCTGTCTATAGTCTTGTGTCGGATTGTATATATATTTAAAACTAATTTTATCACTTTAGCCAGAAGGCAATATCATAGGATTTTTTTAATATAAATGTAATTTGTTTTAATGATTTAAGTAAATAAATTTTAGGACAAATATTAATTTATTTTTGGCAATGATTAAAGAATATTCAATAATTTTAGATGCTCATAAATTAATACTATGAGTGTATTTAAACTTCAATAATATAGCAGGTTTTTACAAATATTTATTTACTGTGTACTTATCATCAATGTGAGGGTTTTCCTATATGAATATACTAAGTAAAGAGCATTCGGAACGCGATAGTAACGCCCAAAATACCCCACGTAGTTTGAAGTTTCAGGATGCACTACTACTATTTTCTTTAGTGTTGATAGCTGGAATGGTCAGATTCGGTAATGTTGATGAGCCTGATACTAATAATGTGAATCGTGTTACCCAAACATCAGAAGTACTTAATGATACAGATAAATTTGTGGGAAAAAATGTCACAATTAGAAGCCAACCAGTACAGCAAGTAGGTATAACCTCCTTCACCGTTAATGATCAGCCGGGAATTATTCAAGAACCGCTTTTAATAGTTAATGCTTCAGGGGTTCCTTTTGATTTACCTGCTAATCGCAATAGAAAAATTCAAGTTACAGGACAAGTTCGCAATTTTAAAATTCCTCAAATTGAGCGAGAGTTTAATTTAAATTTACAAGACAAATACTATACATCATATATAAATAGACCTGCGATAATCGCTCAGTCTATAAGAGTCGTGCAATAAGAGACTTCTAACTAAAAAATATATTATCGCTTTTTGGTAGGGAGCAGGCAGCAGGGAGGATAATGAAAATATTCTCGGAGTATATTTGATTATTCATTTTTTGGAAGCCCATAAGAGTCAAGACTTATGATGGTTGAACAATTCAAAATCAATCACCACATCTATCAATACGCTATTCAATTAGTTTTGATGTCAAGCAAACCTGCATATTAGGACTGCGGTTGCTTGGTTCAAGGCTGTCTCTGGATTTGAAATCTACTCTTATCGACAGCCTGATTGTTCAAAATCATCTACCAATAGATAGATCATAAAAAATCTTTAGTCTAGATATTCAAACTTTACCAGCTTTCTTCCGAATGATGACAGATTCTTCGCAAGAAAGTAATTTCATTGAAACAAACAATTCCTCTGACGGATAGACTGAAATCTTTCTCAAGCCTTACAATTTTCTTCAATAGCAGAGATAACCTGCCGAAAAGCAGATTTTAGTTACCTCTAATTACTGAAAATTAGAAAAAACCTGAGGCTTAATGATGGATACAATTCGTGTAGTTTTAATTGAAGACCATGATCTAACCCGTATGGGTATGCGTACTGCTTTAAAACAACAAGAAGGAATAGAAGTAATTGGTGAGGCTAAAAATGCAAATTCAGGTTTGAAGCTACTGAATTCTCTGCAACCAGATGTAGCAATAGTAGATGTAGGCTTACCAGATATGAGTGGAGTTGAATTAACGCAAATCTTCAAAGATTCTGAAGATGCGGATTCACCTCTGCCAACTAAAATTTTAATTTTAACAATGAATGATAGTGAGGATACTGTTTTAGCCGCTTTTGCAGCTGGTGCAGATTCTTATTATATGAAAGATGCCAGCATTGAAAAATTAGCTGATGCAATTCGAGTTACTCATGAAGGTAATTCTTGGATTGATCCTGCGATTGCTCGGATTGTTTTACAGCAAAGTAATAGTGCTTATGATGAACCAAACGCTGGCTCTAAATCTTCAACTGTGACGATTAACTCTTTATCACCAGAAGAAAGCGAATTTTTACTAGCTTATCCTTTAACTACACGGGAATTAGATGTATTAAGGTTAATTGTTGACGGTTGCAGTAATGCTCAAATTGCCGAGCAACTTTACATTACAGTAGGTACAGTTAAAACTCACGTTCGTAATATTTTAAACAAGCTTTCAGTGAGTGATAGAACTCAGGTTGCAGTTCGTGCATTGCGTGCAGGATTAGTTAGCTAGTTTTTACTTTGCAATATTCGCTACAAGTTGTTTAACAAAGTAAGTTTCCAAATCTGAGCCAATAAACCCCTCCTCTATCAGAACACAGTCAGCAAAAAGGGTAAAAGGAAAACACCTTTACCCTTTTTTCTTTGATGAATCAGTCCTGTCATCTAAAATTTAAGTTAGCGCTGATGCGTTACGCTGTCGCTAACGCATCCTACGTGAACTTCAAAAATAAAATATAAGTTCTATAGATGAATTCTCCTTGATTTTGGTGGTATAAATCTCATATTTGCATAGATAAAATTAGGATTAAAAGTAAATTATTATTGATTTTTATCTATTTTATCCGGTTACGAGCTTTGCAAAATAAAATTCATTTTCAATTTAATGTATTGTTTTGATTTACAATAATTCAAAAATTAATTATTTATTAAGTATATGTGATTACAATTAATTGTAAAGGTTAATTTATAATCAAGCTGAGAAACGCTATAATGCAGCGAAATTACCAATCAATCTACAGAGAATTGGGGGAAACTTATGAGCGCTAGAATTTTTGCTTTATTGGCAATAATGACAGCTTTTGCAAGCATAGGAAACCCGGCTCAAGCACAATCATCAGGAGCATCAAACCAAAATATCGACTCATATTCAATCACTGGTGATTCTTTAACCGGAATTAATAATCGAAATGCTCAACAAGACTTTAACAGTTTTTTTGAGCAACAAAATCCCGCAACTGTTTCCAATCAAAATCAAGTAAATAATAAACTCTCTGAAGGTTTGCAGCTTCAAGAAGCCTTATCAGCACCTAACAGTTCTGTTTTCTTCGTTCCTGTTCAGTCTTTTAACGGTAATGACGGAACGCAAGTACAGTTTGATTTTGGTAATAGCCAATAAGGAGAGTTAAGGGGTAGGGATCAAGGGATAAAATTCAAAAGTTGCAATAGACGCAATTAATCGCGTCTGTAATTAAAATTCAAAAGTTATTTTTCTATTTTCCTTTTACCCAATCCCCAGTCCCTAATCCCCAACTCCTCATACCTACTCTCGCAACGCCTCAACTAATTGGTCGATTTCTGATTCTAAAGTAAAGTAATGAACGCAAGCGCGTACACAGTTGGGGTCGGCAATTTTGCGGGTGAATATTTTTTGTGATTCTAAAAGTTGCACGACTTCTGAGGTAGTTTGAGATAGTTGATTAGCTAGTTGAAATGAAATTAAACCGCTTTCAGGTGATGAAGTTCGCAAACATTTGATATTGGGTAACGCTGATAACTTACGCCACAGATATTCGCTGTTATGGCAAATTTGTTGATAACGTTCTTCTGGTGTTCCCCATTGCTGATGAATGGCGATCGCTTCCTGTAAGGCAACGTACAATGGATAATCTGATGTTGCTACTTCGTAACGTTGTCCACTTTTCTCCCAATCTACAGGCTTACTGCGCTCATCAATCACAACGCTACGCCAGCCTACAAAGGTGGGTTGTAAATTGGCTTGAACTTCTGGACGCACATACAACCCACCCACACCAGCCGGGCCACATAACCACTTGTGACCTGTAAAAGCATAAAAATCTACTCCCAATTGGGTTAAATTTAAAGGCATAGCCCCAACAGACTGGGCAGCATCAACTAAAAGTAAGGAATTGTTATTTCTGCATAATTCAGCAATTTTGTCTAGGGGTAAAAGTTGACCCGTGTTCCAGAGGATGTGACTTAAAACTACAAGGCGGGTATTTGGGCGTAAATTTTGGGAGATAACTTCTACAGGGTCGCCTACGTTTAAAGTATCCATTAGAGGACAAGTGGTAACTTCCACATTAAATCTACGCCCAATTTCCTGGGCGATCGCAATTATCCCCTGATGTTCACAATCAGATAGTAATATATGGTCGCCAGTTTGCCACTCAATACCCCACATCGCAATATTGCAACCCACAGTGACATTTTCTGTAAGAGTGATGGTTGATGGTGGTACATTCAACTCAGATGCGATCGCAGCTTTTGTGGCTTGAATAATTTTGCCAATCCAGCGTCCCACCTCATTTCCAAAAGGGCCTAGCTGTTGGATGTGCATTTGATTTTCAGAAATCGCCTTGATTGCTGCAAGGGGCATTGGCCCTTGACCGCCATAATTGAAATAAGTCTTATTTGCTAAAGCCGGAAATTGTTCTCGATGGCGATGCAAACTTTGTTGTAGGTCAGAAAGACTCATAATCAAGATTTTGGATTAAACTAGCAAAAATAACTGCTTTATACTGGGAAGCAACAGATTAGCCTAAGATTTACATACATGATTAATCGTTGTGCATCATTGCACGCCACCCAAAGGAATTATAGTTATTTGACAGACTTACAGAAAATAGGAATTCTTGTTAGCTTAAAGGAATGTTAATTAATGCCGATCTGTTACTGCAATATCAACGCTGTAAGCGCCGCCCTTTTTTAGATAGTCACGGTGATAAAAGCCAGCGAGATACTCCCAATGAGTTGCTGCTAAAACTCCAACAAGACAAAATCGCTTATCAAAAGAATATCTTGGCTAACTTGGCTTATGAGCGGCCAGAATATCCTCAAGGAAATTTGAAAGCGGGGCAAGCGGCAACCTTAGAATTAATGCAGCGTGGTGTTGACTACATTCATCGAGGTATATTGTTAGTCAATTACGACCAGTGGGAAGATAGAGAACCCCACAATCAACAATATACCTTGCTCAGTCGCCCAGATTTACTTGTAAAGCATCCTGGAGAATCTCGTTTTGGAGATTGGATGTATGTTCCGGCGAGTATGGAAATGGGTAAACGCCCAAAGCAGGAATATCAAGTGGGAGTTGCATTTCATGCTCAAGTTTTGGCGATGGTGCAGGGAGTTGCACCCCCAATCGGGCTGCTAAAATTACGTACTAAAGAAACTACTTATCCAGTAGATTTACTGAAATGGTCGCCCCAAATGCAGTTGATTTTGGCGGAGTTAATTCAAGCGCTAGAGTCACAAGAAGGGCCAGAAGTATTCATCTCTCGCCAAAAATGCAATCTTTGCCACTGGCATAGTCAATGTTATGCGATCGCGCAATCAGAAAAACACCTGTCACTGTTACCAGGAGTTTCACCCCTACGCTATACTCAACTGCAATCACTTTCCCTGACTAGCTTAGAATCGCTGGCTAGTACTAGCCCCAGTGTCTTAGAAAATCTGCCTGGTTTTGACAATCAAGTTGCACACAAACTGGTAATTCAAGCGCAATCGGTAGTGCAAAATCGTCCGTTTATCTTACCTTATACCCTACCAATCGAAAATATTACCTTCACGGCTCCAATTGAAATTTACTTTGATATTGAGGCACAACCAGATTTAAATTTGGATTATTTATTAGGGGTATTGGTAGTTAATCGGCAAACTAACACAGAACAATTTTATTCTTTGTTAGCCACAAAACCAGAAGACGAAGGCTTAGTTTGGCAGCAGTTTTTAGATTTAGTTGGGCAATATCCCGAAGCACCAATTTATCATTTTTGCGCCTACGAATTTGATACAGTTAAGCGGCTAGCAAAACTGTACCAAACGCCTTATGCTTCAGTACGCCCGGTATTAAATCGGTTTGTGGATCTGTATGAGCAATTAACTCAAAGTGTAGCCTTACCAATTGAAAGCTATGCCCTAAAAGCAATTGCCCGTTGGTTAGGGTTTGAATGGCGTGATAAAGAAGCTAGCGGTGCTAAATGTATTTACTGGTACGATCAGTGGTTAGAAACAGGCGATCGCAATTTTTTGGAAATGATCCAACGCTATAACGAAGATGATTGCCGTGCTACCTATAATGTCAAAAACTGGCTCGTGAAATTCTTCCTAGAAGAATACTATTTGCGTCCAGCTTAAATTAAATAATTACTAATTCGTAATTCGTAATTCGTAATTAAAATTTTACTATTTCACCTAGATGATAATATCGCAGTCGTTTAACTAAAACCAATTTGAAAAAAGAATACGACAGATTGTAGGGGCAAGGCATTGCCCCTACGTGTCAACTTAACGTGAAACCCGCTCTTGTGCAAGGTTTCGCCCTCACCCCCAGCCCCTCTCCCACAGGGAGAAGGGAGCCAGAGATTTAGTTCCCCTTCTCCCCCTGGACTATCCATTAGTCACATCTTTCTTAATATTTAACCCTTACCCTTTCACCTTTTCTCCAAACCAAATTAAGAGTTGAAAATCCTTAACCGAGCAGTATTGCCACCTTATTTACCTCAAATAAGCTTGAGTTAGGTTGGTTTGCGATCGCACTATTTCACGACCGGGACATTGAGATAATAATTAAACCTGTCTCGGAGTTGATCAATTGTGAGATTTTGAGTCCAATACTCTACTAAAGCATGACCAAAAGCCCAGACATCGCTGGTATTTGTATTTTCCAACAGCAAGGGCCAAAGGGCTAGTAAATCAAAGCTGGGCTTGCCAGAGTTATCTGTATTCAAGAGTGAAAATAAATCATAAGCCATTTGCAGCTTACCAATGACAACAGGTAACTGTTCAACCGGAATTTTTTCTGCTAGCAAGTATGCCAGAGTGGGCGATCCAGTTGATAGGGTAGAAATGAACTGCAGAACCGGACTTTTGAGCAGCGATGTCAGTCCTTGAGTTGTCGCCATCTGGAAGGTGTAATTATCGATTATTTTGGCAGCAGCGACAGTACGGGCTTCTAAATTACGTAAAAAGCGCGCTAGACGCAGTTGTTTTGCAGGTGCGATCGCTTCTACTAATCCTAAAGATAAGGCTTCGATTCCCCAAGCTGCGCGATTGGTTTTGCGATCGCTAGTTACCACAGGTAAAACTAACTTAGAGAAATCCCCCAACAATTGCGCCCGATACTGTGTAGCTTCCCGAATCGAAATTTCCTTCGGGCGATCGCCCCATTCCCAATCATAGGGGGGTTGCCATTCGCGCATGGGACGCAGACGATCAACTTGGGTAACTATAGTAATTACAGGCAAATCTGCAACTTCCGCCTGCATATCCTTGAGAAAATCCACATCCATTTGCAAAGCTGGATCTAGCGCAGGGGTGACTAATAATAGTAAATCTGCCTTGGTTGCATAGTCCAAAACTAAGTCGCGAAAATCGCTGCGGTTGGCTTGTTCATAGCCTGGAGTATCCCAAAGTGTCAGGGTTTCTTTACTGTCAGTCTGCCATTGATAATTCTGAATTTGATCGGTACTAGGTAACACATCAACAGCAGCTAGTTCTGATTGAAATAAGGTGTTTATCAAGCTGCTTTTTCCCGAACCTGTGCGCCCTACCAGCAGAATATTCACAGGTTTTACCGCAACCGCGTCAGCTGGTTCTGCTTGAGAGAGGATTTCCCGGAGAGTTTGAGTTTTCGCCTTGGGTAATGCGGGGGTTGTAGTTGGGGCGGAAAATTCTGCAGTTGGTAAAGTACTACCACTATAAAGTGCGATCGCTTGTCTGCACAAATTCCGTAAAGCTGCTTCCCGCAGCATTTGGCTTAAATTCACCAGCAATTGCTGATTTGCTTGGCTGGTAGAACGCTGACTAGCTTTTTTAGCAAAAGCCGCCGCCGGATTTAATAGCCATTGCGCCCAATTCCAAGCTTGCCAGAGTTTACGGGCGGATGGTTCTAATTTGCGGTAAACTTCATAAGCTTGATAAGCTTGCCCAACTGTCACCTGATTTAAAGCAGGTGATAGCCTTTGTATCCATTGATCCAAATCATCAACTGTTCCCCGAATTAACCCGTAAGCTTGGGTAACGTAAATATTTAAGAGGGGATATTTAACCTCAGGATGGTAGATATGAGCGATCGCCACTACCAAATTTTGACATCGCATCCAGAAAGTTGACCAATCTTCCCAAATCGGGCGATCGCTTTGTGCGGCTTGTAAAATTTCCGTTAAAACTGCTTGGGCTTGAGTGGTAGCGTCATTTCCGGCTGGTAATTGGTTAGAATCTATTGTTGCGGCTAATTCCTCGTTAACTTCTGCCAATACCGCTTCTAATTGTTCCACCTCTGGACGAGTCCATTTAACTAGCAACCAACGCCAGCCCACAAATATCAGCGTAAACACAGCCCAAATCCAACTCAGCCCCCATGCATGAATTTGGGAACCAGCAGCTACTAGTAAGAAAGTCACAATCAAAGCGATTGGCGCTGCTAGGACTACCCATTGCCACAGTTTTAAACGCACCATGATCTAATATCTACCTGGAATACGACTCTTATAATGCTATTGTCGATCTAATAATATTGTTGTGGGTGATTGTCTTTAAAAGAACATCCATCATGGATACTAATATCATCAAATTATCAGAACGCCAAAAAGAATTTTCCAGGGAGATGAAAATCTGATCGAGGAGCATTTACGAGCATCTGCTGCTCAAATCCGAGCCACTTATATTAAGAAACCAATACTTCATCAGCCATTCTTAAAGATTACAAATAATGTAGCGGTTGCTGAAATATATATTCAAGGGAATGTAGTTTTTCAGAAAGGGGGAACATCTCACTATAAGAGTCCAATTCCCAAACCGAAGCCAAAGTCAGAAGGCGGTCAATTTGAGCCAGCAATTGACTCACGTACCAATCGCCTGATGGATACTGATGCTGAATACAAAGTCTTATCCGCAATTGCAGATGCTCTTGAGATGCACTACGATCTTCAAGTAGAGGGTGAATTATATCTTTATACGGAACGACAACCTTGTGAAAGTTGTAACAATGTTCTCAGGCAGTTTGAGGAAAAATTTCCCAATATCAAGATAACAGTATTTTGGGACTATCCATATTCTCCCTGAATCAATTTAAAACTCTTCTATAAGTATCTACATATGTAAATAGTTTGAAGTTATTGATTGATTTATTAAAGTATTAAAATTGAGAAACTCTCTAACTATGAAATTCCATTTACATAATTCTATACCTCAAGATTTACGTGTTTTATATAACAAAATAAAACACGAACATTACGAAGAGCTATATGAGTCAGAAACAGGGGAAACAGCTTCGCTTCAAGATACTTTAAATAAAGTTATACAAGCACTTCGCAGCAGCGATCAAACAGTTACTCACCTTCGCTATCTCTGGATGACGCTTATCTTAACTCTAGCAGTACAGCCGACATTAGAATATTATCAACCAGGAAATTCTTTACCAAAAAATATCATTGATTTATTGACTGTATCGCTACGTAATAATATTCAGGGCAAGATGAATATTCCTAAGAATATTATTGATAGATTAATTAATATTTTATTTAGAGAAAGCAATTTATATTCAGATAAAGAGGTAGAAAGTTCCCAAATAATTAGTGAAGCAATAGACGTTTTTTATCAGGCAATTCTGGTTATTAATTATGAGCAATCAGTAGAAGGAATTTTAGAAATATTATATGATTGCTTAGAAGGTTACGCAATTTTTCCAGGTTCTTATGGTAGGCGTGATTTGTTTGATTGGTGGCTATTAGATGTTGTAAGAGCAAGTTGCAACTTAATACCCCCTGAAAATGTTTATGTAGTAGAAAGTTTACAAAATCACAAAAAGATTCAATTTCGTCAGAATAGTTTAATTAAGAAAATCAGCAATGATCTGAGCTTTTCTCTAATAGAGGAAATTCAATTAATTAGTAAAGAAGCTAGAGGTATGCAAGGTATGACAGACCTCAGCAAGATAATTGCCAGTAACCCAGGAATTTGTGGTGGTCGCCCGCGAATTGCCGGACAAAGGATTACAGTTCATAATATTGCAATAGACTTTAATGCAGGTATGAAGCCGGAAGATATTGTTGCACAAAGACCACAGCTAACGTTAGCACAAGTTTATGCAGCCCTGACTTACTATTATTGTAATCAAGAACTCATCGACGCAGAAATTGCGGCAGACTTTGAATACTTTAACCATTTAGAAGCTAAATATCAGACACACTCCAGTGACATAAATGTACTTGAAACGGCTGCGAGTATAGACAAAAATAAAAGCGATCGCACCCAGTAAAAATGCGATCGCTAATTTTAAATCAAGGAGTGAAAGTTATTCAGCCGCAACAGGTTCTAACAATTTGATGTTAGAGAAGATAAATTCTTGAGTTGTGATTTCCCCTGCTGTCTCGGTTTTAATCTCCCGACGATTGAGGATAAAATATTTACCTACTTTTTCGTATTCATCAGTAAATTCACTTCTGCCTCCCTTTTGTTGTCCGCTTGCGGGGTCATGGTAAACAGAATCGTAGGTGTGAGACAAGTAACCCTCACCAGTTTGGTGACTGCTAAAGGTGTCAATTGTCACAAAAGTACCGTGAATGAGACGATGAACATGGCTCACCTCATTGTTGCGGACTTTGTATTTATCGCCCTCAGCTTTACCACCAACTAAAATCTCAACCGCGCCATTTTCCTCTGTACCGCCATAGCTAAAGCTATTTGCGCCGTGGGTATCTTCAAAGGAACGACGGACGCGGTGAATTGCTATTTCCCAAGCTTGATGGTGAATCGCTTGCTTGGCTTCTTCATTTTCTACATCTGATACTTCCGCCTTCAAGTTGGCGTTGACAATGACTTTAGCTGTAGTAACTTGCCCATCATGTTTAAAGGTGATGTCAGCAGTGTACCCAGGAAAATCCTTGTCCCAAGTGTAACGATTTTCATAAGCAGCCCGGAAAAGTTCCTGAGCAGAAATTTGTGTAACAGTCATGGTTTCACCTATAAACAGTAGTGATATTAGCGTTTTATCTTTGCTTGGTATTAGCATAGAGTTAATTGTTAAGCCCCGCATAGTCCCCAACTGGGTACACTTATGGCTAATTCTCTTCATGCTGCATTTGCTGCGATCGCCAATGTCCGTAATGAGCAAGAGCTAAAACTCGCACTCATGGATAAAATTGGTGAACATTTTGGCGTGCAACATTGGGGTATCAATCTCATAGATGACCAGTCACAGACTGAGATTGATGTTCCTGCTATTCCCACAGTTTGCCTACAAGGTAATCCCATCGGACGCTATGTAGTTGAGCGTCATGCACCTGCTCATGAGCAGTTAATCCTATCTCCAGAAGATTGGAAAGATATTTGCCCCCGCCACGATCACGAACACGTGATGACTGGCCCCATTATCTGCGATGGTCGTCTTGTAGGCACCCTCAACTTAGCTCGTGCTAAAGGTAGCCCAGCTTTTGACGGTAACGATTTAGCCGATTTAAGTGCCTTGTGTATTCACATTTCAGCAAAACTTGCTACCTTGCGGGCGAAACCAAAAACCATCAAATCCTCCGTACCTAATCCACTTACACCGCGCGAGTTAGAAATTGCCGAATTAGTTGCTCAAGGCTTAACCAATTCAGAAATCGCCGCTAGGCTTTGGATTACTCACAATTCTGTCAAGCAAGCTTTAAAAAGAATGTTCCGTAAGCTTGGGGTATCAGCACGCAGCGAGATGGTAGCGAAGCTGCATTCAACAATAGTTTCTAATTCGTAGTTCGTAATTCGTAATTCGTAATACCCTGCGGGAAGCCCTCCGGGTTCAGCAGTTGCTTCAAGTCGGGGAACCCGCCCAACGCACTGCTTCACCGCTACGCGTCTACGTAATTACACTAAACCAAGCAACTTAGTGGTTTCTTTTGTTTGTTCTAGGGATGCTGTAATTAGCTGTTCACCTAATTTCTGAACTTGCTGAACTAAAGCCTCACCAGCATTCTCTGGTGAGCCAACATTAAACGGTGGTGCGGGATTATACTCAAGCAATAATTGAATGAGTTTAGCTGTGTCTTCACCGCACAGATGAGCAGCAATTACCAATCCAAAATCAATCCCAGCCGTCACACCACCGCCTGTAATGCGGTTGCGGTCAATTACTACTCTTTCATTAACTACCTCAACCCCCAAAAGCGCTAACTGATCGCGAAACGCCCAATGCGAAGTAGCACGATAGCCTTGCAGCAATCCAGCCGCCGCCAAAATTAAGGAGCCAGTACAAACTGATGTAATATATTTTGCTGTTTTCCCTTGATTTTGCAGAAACTCTAACACTTCCGCATCTCTCATCATTTCCACCTGTCCCGGCCCGCCTGGTACACAGATAACATCCAATTGTGGAGAGTCAGCAAAAGTAGTATTTGGCAAAATCGTCAGATTATCGCTACTAGTGACTGGCTCTAGATTTTTCCATAAGCAATAAACTTTACTATTTGGCAAAAAACTAAAGACTTGTTGCGGCCCAGTGATATCTAATTGCGTCATGCCAGGATAAATCACTAGACCAATGTTGTACTCTGCTGCATTACTCATAATTCTAATTTCTCTATACTTTCGTGTTGGGATTCACTGCTAGAGTAAGATTGATTACTTAGCTGTGCCTAGTCCTCGATCGAGTACACTTTGTTGAGAGAAAATGGCTAATTTGCAAAGTTTATTTCATGCTATGGCTACCGCCAATGATGAACGTCAATTGCGGCTAGCTTTCATGGATAACGTTGGAGAGCATTTTGGCGTGCAGCGTTGGGGTATTTACCTTACCGATGAGCAATCTCGGCTAGCGAGTGTTGATGTTTCTGGTGTTCCTGAATCCTTAGTAGAGCGCTATGAGCAAGTAGGTAGAGCTGTAGATCCAGTTATGCGCTACGTTGTTGAGCGTCACGCACCAGCCCATGAAGAATTAGTCTTACCCCCAGGTGGTTGGAAGCAATGCGATTTGTACCAGAATTGTTGCGCCTACTACGACCACGAACACATCATGACAGGCCCTATTGTCGGTGCTGGTCAATTAATTGGCACAGTTCACTTTGCCCGTGTTGGTCATACACCTGCTTTTAGCAGCGATCATCTGGCTGATTTAAGTGCCTTATGTCTTCATCTATCAGCTTGTTTGGCAATGATAAAGCGATCGCCACAACAATTCAACTCACCGCTAGCGCATCGCCTCACCCCCCGCGAACGGCAAATAGTTGAATTAGTAGCACAGGGCTTAACTAACGCTGAAATTGGTGCAAAACTTTGGATTACAGAAAATTCCGTTAAGCAAGCTCTCAAAAGGATATTTCGCAAATTAGAAGTTGTTAACCGTGCCGAAATGGTAGCGCGCTCTCAAAATGTTTTGACTGCATAGAGGATTGTTTTTATGACCCGCCCTCGCATTCTGCAACCAGGTACAAGCTATACATTTAGTAAATATTTTGAATTGCCCTATGCCCCAGCTGACATCCTTGCAGAATTTAATTGTACTTATGAACGTAAGCGGCTGGAGTTACCAAAATATGCAGGTGAACTTAAGTGTTTAGATTTTTTGAGTCGTTACTTGCCAAGAAATTTAGCCTACGTTAACCCCATCAGCGAAATGGCAAGAAGAGAGGTATTAATTGCCCCTACATTATTAGAAATTTGTGCCGAAACTCAAACCCAATTAAATATTGAATATCCGATAAATATTAACGAGCAGCTAAAAGGTAGCTTTGATTATTACATAAATAGTAATAGCAGTAATAGCCATACAGGAATGCTAGTAGTTGAAGCTAAACAATCAGATTTAGGTCGGGGATTTACGCAATTAGCAGTAGAATTAATAGCCCTTGACCAGTGGATACAATCAGAAACACCCCTGCTTTACGGCGCTGTTACTACAGGAGAGGATTGGCGATTTGGGATATTTAACCGTCAACAAAAATTAATTTCTCAAGACTTAAAACTTTATCGCGTTCCTGAAGAATTAGAGGAATTATTACGCGTTATTATAGGAATTATTGTTACCCCTACTGAAGATAGGGCGTAGGGTATTTTGATATAATCCTACACCCAAGAGATAACAATAGAGAGGTATTAAGACCTTTGTGCTACACTCACGCCTTCAACTTTCGCAGGTATGATTATGCCATAGTAAATGGCTGCGATCGCAGCTAGAGCATTGACCCAAATATTATTACCAAAAAGTGGCATGAACCCAAATGAGGTTTTAGCAAATGGCAACAATCCCATGATTGCCAAGACAATATAAGCTATTGCAAAACCACGATTGAAAATCCGGGAACTGCTAGCACTGATAAAAGAAGCAATCCCCCATAAACCTACGGCACATCGCACTATGTTATGCAAGAAATTAGTAGGAAATAGTCCAAATATATAGCCAAATCCCGCAGAATACGCATTAGTAGATTCATTAAGTGGGATATAAGACATGTGAGTTCCTGGTATTGAAACTAAAGCTGGGATAAATCCAGCTAAACCTAACAGTAAATAGATAATTCCAATACCCAAAGCACAGTAACGCTCTGCCATTTTTGCCGCGTTGGTATTTTCCATATTCTCTTTTACCTCAAAATCCTGAAATTATTCACAGAATCTAATCCGCTAATGCAATATCACTCAGCTAACGGAATTGAGAAAATTAACTGTATTTCTATTAATACCGTTGCTTTGCAATATCTAACACTTACTATTCAACTTAAATTTTGTTAGCTTCACTCTATCGAAAGGAGGGATTAAAATTAGAGATTAGAGTATTTACTTGTTATCAATAGATATATAAAATCTAGCTGTTACTTAAATCATTATAATTGTGAATTAGCACTCGCATTCTTAAAG
The DNA here is from genome assembly GCF_025677855.1 of Tolypothrix sp. PCC 7601. NCBI lineage: Bacteria > Bacillati > Cyanobacteriota > Cyanophyceae > Nostocales > Tolypothrichaceae > Tolypothrix > Tolypothrix sp. PCC 7601. Next base: position 2,491,589 of record NZ_CP064879.1, on the reverse strand, counting down.
CTGAAATTCCTAAAATTTACTCTATCTAAGGAATTAAATATTTACAGACATCAACTTTAAAAAAGTAGTATTGTTTGAAATGTATGGAAATATTTGATAGTAAATATTGCTAATCTAAAATCCAAAATTAAATCCCCTCTCCTAAAATTAGAAGAGGGGATAAAGGTGAGATTATGCCGGATAAATCCTTAGGCGGCGATTTGGTTCCTCACCAAAACTATGAGACTTGAGTCGATAATGTTCTACCAACTCATGTTGCATTTTGCGGACTTGGGGAGAACGAGGTAGTAACTCCACTGGTTGTCCTTTGGGAATGACTATCTGCTCAACAGCGAGTCTAGCTTCTTCCAAAGCATCCATTTCGTCATCACTACCACTGTGCAATAACAGTTGCAGATCTCGATCATCAGCAATTTCTGGATCGTCAATGTTCAGCAACCGCCGTAAAGCACGGGTAATTTGGGGGATAGTGCTGGACTTAATCATGTGGATGGGCACATGACGCGCTTTTGCCATTTGCCTTAATTTGGCGTGATTTTTGACGTGCGATCGCAGTGCCAAAATTGCATCAGCACTATCGATATCTTTTGTCAATACCACTGGCAAAGTGAGTACGCTAATTACCTGCTCTAGTTGATGACGGCTAACACCATAGGGGTAAACGTGCAGTGGCAAATCTTCGCCGTTTGGCCCTGGTTGTCTGCTGCTAAGGTCAACAGCCTCGGAGTAATTAAACGATTCATCCAGCAAGCGGTCGAACTCACTGCGTCCTGTGACTCTTTCCCGTTCTACAGATATGGGTGGTAAGGCTACCATCTGTCCTGACGAACGCCAGCCATTAGAGGTGCGTGAGCTAGCAAAGGAGTCTTCCGCAGTTGCTTGCTGTCCGCCACGACCATTGACTACTGACAACTGGCGGGTAATTGCTACCTTGCCATTGTCGTCAACTGTTCTGGTTTGTGGACTAGGCTGGCGACCCCGCAGAAGAGTATCTACTGTATCAGCAACACTTTCGTGTACTACCCAGCGTTGCCGTTCTAACATTTCCACAGCAATCTCAAAGGTAGGAGGGGCTTTGCGTTCCAAAACAGTCTTTTGACTGCCCCTGCGTCTAGCTTCGTCATCTCCTAATGTCACCGCTTGGATACCCCCCACTAAATCAGAAAGGGTGGGGTTTTTAATCAGGTTTTCTATTTGGTTCCCATGAGCAGTACCTACCAGTTGTACACCTCGTTCCGCAATGGTACGAGCTGCCAAGGCTTCCAGTTCTGTGCCAATTTCATCAATGACGATGACTTCTGGCATATGGTTTTCTACTGCTTCAATCATGACTTGATGCTGAAGCTCTGGATGAGCTACTTGCATCCTTCTGGCGCGACCAATAGCAGGGTGGGCAACATCACCATCCCCAGCGATTTCATTGGAGGTGTCGATAATTACTACTCGTTTATTGAGTTCATCTGCCAAAACCCGGGCAATTTCCCGTAAGGCAGTTGTTTTACCGACCCCTGGTCGCCCCAGCATCAGAATCGATTTACCAGTTTCTACCAAATCGCGAATCATACCAATGGTGCCGAATACTGCTCGACCCACGCGACAGGTCAAGCCAATAATCTTGCCAGTACGATTGCGAATGGCGCTGATCCGGTGCAATGTTTGCTCGATTCCTGCCCGATTATCTCCGCCAAAGGTTCCAACTCGCTGAATGCAATCATCTATTTGTTCTTGAGTGACAGGCTTCTCGCTCAGATACTCAGCTTGATTAGGAAAGCGAGCCTCTGGGCGACGGCCCAGATCCAAGACCACTTCTACTAAAAAGTCTCGCTTGGGATGATTATCTAGTACTTGTCGCAGGTCTTGGGGCAAAATGTCTAACAACTTTTGGAGATCGTCTGTAATCGTCATGCTTTACTATGGTGACGTTTTTAGAGATAACGAACGAGCGATTAGCGCTCCTGTTGTGACTTGAGCTGGGAAACGAGAGAATGGGCAAGCTCTACAGCCTGCCAGAGTAGTACATCGTCCTCTTCCAGGCGGATAGTCGCCTTAACATTGGTTTTACTCACCTCCTTATTTTCTAACTGTTCCAAAATTGGTGACAGCAGTACACGGGCGTAGCTACCATAGGCCACCCCAGCAATTTTGGATTTTGGATTTCGGATTTTGGATTTTAAATTGGAATCTTCCAATCCAAAATCTAAAATCGGCAATCTAAAATCGTTTAGCAGTTCCATTGCTTTTAACTTGGCAACAGTGTAGCTATTAGTGCCACCTGCTAACTGCACATATCCTGGTAACTTAGCTGCCAAAACTTTTTGTCCTAATTTCACCGCTGCTAAAGTCGTACCATCTCCTATATCTCCACTCATCGGCCGACCATCAGTTTGCCAAATTAAGGCATGGGGTCGCGGGTGCATTAGGTCATATATTGCTTTTAGGTAATCAATCATGCCTTCGCCGTCGGGACAGCTGATCGCTACTAACTTTAATTGCGCTACCCAAGGTGAAATTGCTTGCCATAGACGTTGAAACTCGGCTAACCGCCCTACTTGTGTATGAATTTCTACGGCATCTACTCCTGTTGACATTACTAATGGTGCGATCGCCCCCGGCGTTGTCATATATGAGCTTGTATAAATTATATCATAAGGACAAATAGGGATGCAACGACCACAGCCGTAGCACTTTTGGGATACGACACCTGAGTAGTTATCTTTTATACCATTAAAAACAATTGCTTGTGCTGGACAAATGCTTTCACAAGGTCTATGGCAATCTTGGGGACACTTCAGAGGATTAAATTCTGCCTTACGAAAATGTGGGTCTTCACCATCATTTAGGCTGACCATCAAAAATGGTAAGTTTCCTTGGGATTTAAAACCCCGCTTTTGAGCTTCACCAGATAGGGTTTTGGCTACTTGCAGCGCTTCTTGTGCTGCAGCAATCACCGCTGGATCAGCTGCCACATCTATACAGTCAGCGCCCGCCAAAGTGTAGGCTAATGTTAAACTTCTGACCGCAGGCAGATGCTGGAAACTGGCTCCACAGATGAGCTTGAACCAGCGACCTTCTTTGAGAGATTGTAAAGGGGCAAACAGATCAGTCACATTTCTATTATGCTTTTACGGGACTAAAAAATGTAGTCCCTTATAGGTAAAAAGTCGCGATTTCTTTATATTTTCATTTGGGGACTGGGGATTGGGGATTGGGGACTGGGGATTAGGGACTTGAGACTGGGGACAAGGAAGTAGAGGAAGCACAGGAGTAATAAAAAATCCCCATTACCCATTACCCAATGACAAATGACAAACACCTTTACGAATATTCTGGTTGTTCTAAAGGAATTTCAATCACAAATTCTGCTCCTTCTCTTGGCGAGGAGAAACAAGCTATCTTGCCTCGATGCTTTTGCACGACAATCTGATAGCTAATTGATAACCCTAATCCACTGCCTTGGCCTACGGGTTTGGTGGTAAAAAATGGATTAAATAGACTCGATTGCAACGACTCTTCTATTCCTAAACCATTATCCGCGATCGCAATCTTGACTGTATTGGCCTGTGTTAATTCTGTACGAATGCGAATTTGGGGATTTTGAATTAACAAGGAGGCGTGAGGACAATGCTCATTTTCTTGACTATCTCTTGTTGGACTATGAATGGCTGACTGATCTAATGCATCGATGGCATTATTCAGCAAATGCATAAAGACTTGATTTAGCTCACTGGCATAGCAGGTAACTAATGGTAAGCTTTCATACTCTTTTAGTATAGCAATTGCCGGACGATGTGTTGTTTCCCGGAGTCGATGCTGTAGCATGACTAAAGCACTATCAATGCCTTCATGAATATTGACCTGCTTCATCAGCGCTTCGTCATGCCTGGAGAAGTTTTGTAGTGCGATCACTATTTCTCGGATACGATCTGCACCTCTGTACATAGCGCCCATCAAAGTTTGCAGATCCTTCGTGACAAAATTTAAATCTACTTCTTTAACTATTTTCTCTATCTTGGCTGTGGGTTGGGGATATTCTTGTTGATATGCAGCAATGATGTCTACTAAATCTTGTATATATTCTCCAGCATATTGGAGATTACCATAGATAAAACTAATGGGATTATTAACTTCATGGGCAATCCCAGCTACTAATTGCCCGAGTGCTACCATCTTTTCATTTTGAATTTGTTGGACTTGAGCAGCCTTTAAACTATCAAGCGCATCTTGCAATAAAATATTTTTTTCTTGAATTTGAATTTGAAACAATCTCAAATTAATTTGATTTTCTATTCGGGATATAACTTCTGCGCCGTGAAATGGTTTGGTGATGTAATCAACGCCTCCAACATCAAAAGCTTTGACTTTATCTAACACATCATCAAGGGCACTAATAAAAATTACTGGTACTTCAGCAGTCACGCTATCGCTTTTAAGTGCTTTACAAACTTGATATCCATCCATTTCCGGCATATTAATATCCAGGAGAATGACATCTGGTAAAACGACTCGACAAGCAGTTAGTGCCATTTTGCCATTTAAAGCTTTGCGGACTTCATATCCTTGTGATGTTAACATTGCTGATAAAAGCCGCAAGTTATTGGGGGTATCATCTACCACCAAAATGTTACCTTTATGATTGTTTTTGTTATTTAAATTCATCTAACTAAACTCTGTCTTAAAAATAGGGGCTAGTAACTAGGAGCTAGCTAAGAGAGATATTCATGCTTTAGCTTTAGGAAATGCCTTCTGGTACGTTCGTTTTGCCTTACTTTAGGAAATTTCAGAAATTGAATTATTCAATTTTGAGTGCAAAAACGATGATTCAGATTCCTCCTCTGGTTCACCTACCTAGACAGCGGGATATTTTTTAGTTAAAAGTCTTGAAGAGTAGATTTATAGTAGACTTTCCTCGAGAAAGACTAGATTATTGCCTACATTGATGCATGAATAACTAGGTTAAAAATCAAAGATGAAAATTGTAAATAACGTTTAATGTGAATTAAGCCTTGAAACCCTTAAAATTTCGTAAATAGTCCCGAAAAAATGATTTTGAATGAATTTTGAAACTCTTATGGGATCAGAGGCGTTTCTAATTCACATTAGGCGTAAATACTAAAATTTGGTAGTTAGCAGCAGTTTTTTAGGAGCAACTGCATAGGTGGCGTGCTACCTGCTATCAATGGAATTAACAAGTTCACTTCTCTGTTCCCTTTTCTCCTTGTCCTTTTGCCTGTTTTCTCTTGTTTTTTGAGGAAGAAGTTCAATCTCTTCGCAACCAAGTCAAGTAAATTCAACCTTCACCAAGGAACTTCAACTCAATTAGTAGCGTGACTAGGGGCATAGTATCATCACAAATTTGTTGCACATATTCATATTGAGTTTGGTAACTATCTAAAGATAGATAAATTATTAATTGGTCATAATAATTATAAGTAGATAACCGTTTTTAAGCTCATCACCAAGCTTAAAAAGCTAAAATTCCGTAGTCTCTACGCCAAAGTCATTGAATAGTGGGTAAGATCCCTTAACAATAGGGCTGAAAACTGCAAGGCAGAGAATTTCATAACCTCATTGACACAAAACGTAATCTCTGCTTGCAAGATGCCGTATTTTTCTTGAGCCTAGATAAAATTTCCATTTCATACCAGCTTTGAAGATAATAGATCAAGATAGTACCCTGATGGGTACTATGAAATTTGCAGTAGAATTTTCAAAATGATGTCGTACATCTTGCCTTTAGCCAAAACAAGGTGGCACAAATGTTGATGGGAATTAAAAAATGCTTATACTCCCACACAGTAACTCCTAGGCGGCGAAACTTATAGCGATAAAACTACGTCTGGATAGAGGTGAATTATCTTCGCTCCTCTTATCAGGTGCAAAATGTCAGCCTTTTTCAAATCCTACACAGCAAGAGTGTATCCGATTTGACCATAGCTGGGCAGGTTGCTTTCTTTGAGTCGCTAAGACATAAGGTTTACAAAAATTTAAAATTTCCAAATTGGAAATGAATGCCTTAAATAGTCGAGTTTATAAGACTTGCAGCTTAAAGGTTTAAACTAGCACCAGATAATTTTGCATAACTTGAGTCCTTCCAGACGTAAATAACAATGGAATCACTAAAATTTTTCATCACAAAGATGAAATTAGGGGCAGCTGCCAATACATTAAGTTAAGTGCGACAAATGGGGGTTGTGATGCAAACTTTAAAGCAGGGTTTTGAGGAGCGCAATCTCGCTATGGTAACGGAAGCAGAAAAACTAGCGCAATATTGGCGAACTCGTCTATTGGCGGATTGTCCAGAACAAAGCGCAGCCACCAGAGAAAGTATTGTTCTGTGGCTGTTAGGACGTGATTCTCAACGCTTAGATCTGCTCAACCCCAAGGAACTGGAGATTGCCAAGCAAGCAATGGAATATCGTTATCGCATTTTGCAGCAACGTTACTTGGGGGTAGGAAGAGAACGTGCTTATCGCAACCTCACAGCGCGGTTAGCTAGTTTAATGACACTGCGGAATAAAATTCAGACTTGGGTGTCTTTGAGCCGCGATCGCCAACGTAGCGTCATCGATGTATTACAAGAAGTACTTCAGGAATTGCTGCAAAGCGATACCTATATGCAAGAGCAAATGGCAACGATTGCGGAAATTACTAGCGATCGCAGGCTGCGAGATACGTTACTATTTGCCAGCATCGAAGAATATTGCTTGCGACCAGTACGCAATCAACCGCTATTAGTTTACCGTTTTGTCAACTACCTACGGCGGACTCAACGTGGTGGTTTAACTCAAGTACCTAGTAGTGACTTGATTAGGCTAGTTTCTGAAGAAATTCTCACCGATGACAATGATAACCGGGTGAACTTGGTGGATAGCCAGGCGATCGCAGAATATCAAGAAGCACAAGAACAAGAAGAACAACTTGTTTTGAGGCAAACAATACAGGAAGAATTTGAAGCCTATTTACAAGAAAATCTCGGGTCAGAAGCAGTAGAGTGGCTGCGGCTGTATTTGCAAGGTAAGCCTCAAGAAGAAATCGCCAAAAAACTAGGTAAGCAGATTAAGGAAGTTTACCGACTGCGAGAAAAAATCAGCTATCACGCTGTACGGGTTTTTGCTCTCAAAGGAAAACCAGAATTAGTGGATAATTGGTTAGGAATTTCTTTGCAGGAGCATAACTTGGGTTTAACGCAAAACCAATGGCAACAACTCTATGAACAATTGACCGAATTGGGGAGGCAAATTTTAGATTTACGCAAAGCGGGTAACTCCATTGAAGCGATAGCTACACAATTAAAACTCAAAACCCATCAAGTGATGGGTGAATGGGGCAAAGTCTATCTTGTAGCCCAGACTTTAAGAACTCAAGAGTAACAAATTTTAGACATAAGCTTGGTATATAGCCTTATGTACTAAAATTTATTACCTTAAAGAAGGTAGCTATATTTATACGAACTAAATGCCCTAATATTCAGGATGATCACAGTCAGCTTTAGGAGTTTTCAATATTGGATTTGGGATTTATCCCCAATCCAGAATCCTAGATATTTCTTTAAAAATATTAGTATTTAATTCAGCTTGCAATAAACTAACCATGTATTGTTCGTTACTACTAAATTAGAGGCACAATAGTACTAGTAATCCACTAATCACAGTTTAAAAGTCTGTCATAATTGTTTCAGTTAGTTTTCCAATTAATAAGTATTATCACTAAATTCCTGTATTTCAATATGGGAATCGTATTTGATTTTTGAAAAAAACTTGATATGGCTTTATTCCTTCTTCCTTGTTCCTTTACTCTGTGGGAACTTTTACCTGCTCCTTTCGGAAATGTGATGAGGAGCTTGCTTCGCCTTCAGGATAAGGGTTTTGCTTTGCAGTACAGCGAACAGGTAAATTCTCAGGTGACAGGGGTTTTTCCCATTGTCGCAACTGGCGTGGAAACCCCCTGATCTACTAAAGGCTAACCTCAACACGCAGTATCTTGCAAAAAAGACTGCACAGCTTCACCTGTTTCCTCTTAGGCTAGTATTTTCCCAAATGAAACTGGATTGCAATTTGATTTTGGTGTGTGAGCAGAAGATTGAAAACCCTCACTTTTGCGCCTTTATAGGCTTAACGATCAGTTTTTAGCTAGAAATAAGAATCTCTGTGAGTGTCACAGTTGCTTTGGTGGAATACTAAGAGCAAATACGAAGTAATTAAATGAGTAAGTAAACATATGTTGTCTTCAGAAGGCAAACTAACTGATAACGATGAAGTTGAACTGCATAGGCCAGTTACAATCCCACTTCCAGGGGAGCCAGAATCGGATACCTCAAGGGAACCACCTACCTCTCGTGAGCAAATATTCTCGCTAATCGATCGTTTTTTGTCGTTAGAAGCTTGCCTTCACCACCAAATTGTACCGTTAGGGTTAAAGGACAAAAAGCTGTTAGTGGGGATTGTGAATCCTCATGATCAAGAAGCCTTAAATTACGTTAGTCGTATTTTGGCTTATATTAATTGCACAATGGTGCCTAAGCCAATTGCTAGCACTATTCACCGGACTATCCTTTCAGCTTACCTCCGCGAAAAGAATACATCCCCATCAAATAGCGAACAAAAGCCTCAGCCAAAAGTAGACTCTACATCAGAAAAACAGGAAGTTAATATTGTGGATGATGAGAACTCCTCAGCAAAAACCTCGAGTGAATTTGACCAGGAAGTAACATTTGTTGAGGAGCAAGCAGATGTTTTACTAACTATTGATTCACAAACAGACTTATTACCCGTCCCCAATACTAATGATATGTCTGGGAACAATAATGCTATCTCTAATTTACAGGGCAAATTCAGGGATATTCCAAAGGGAAAACTTCCAAGCAGTTTAAATACTGCGTCAATGGAAATTCCAGATATATTAACTCCTCTGGATGTATTGGCAACATTAACACCAAGGAAATTATTAGAAGAATTATTAGCAAGAGTCTTAGTGGGAGGTATTGGCCGCTTGTATTTGGAAAGACAGCACGATCAAGGCAGAATACTCTGGAGTGATAATGGAGTCTTGCAATCTGTAATCGAAAATCTGCCTATCTCTGTTTTCCAAGAAGTGATCAATGAATTAAAGCTATTTGCTGATTTACCTGTGACCACACTTGCAGAACCCAAACAGGTAGAGAAAGAATTGCTATATCAACGTAATAGTTTGTTGTTACGCTTGCGAATCATGCCAGGACTTTATGGTGAAGAAGCAACATTACAAGTACTCAGAGGAGCCGCATTAAAGTTTTATCAACAACAACAGTTGAATTATTTGAGCCATGACACCTTGGTAATGACCCAACAATTAAAGTTAAAGTTGCGTGAGTTAGAACAAAGGCTGCTACTGAACACTAACCTTCAATCTGAGCAATTACAAGCTGTTGTGGCGTTGAGTCACTTGGTAGAAAATTTAGATAAACATCTCAACATCCTCAATAGTGATAACCAACCACCAAAAAATGTGAAGTAATCAGTCTGTCAGTAAAACTGCTGATTGCGATCGCATTCATAATTGTTATGTTGTACTAGAATCTCAAAGCTAAAACTCTGAAAATTCACCATTAATTTTGTAAAGATTTTGCTACCGTATGACTGCCAATAATTACGGTTTTAACAATTAATAATAGCTGATCTGATTTTTTACTCTTGAATTAATTATTTACAGATATTTCATGCAGACTGAGGTTTTTAGTGAACTTTTTCCATTACTGAGTACAGCCAATCCTCAGACCTTGGAGTGGCTGCTGAATGTTGCAATTGAACATGAGTATCCATCTGAACGAGCAGTATTAATGGAAGATGCTTGGGGTAATGCAGTTTATTTTGTGGTTTCTGGTTGGGTGAAAGTGCGGCGAACTTCTGGAGAGGATTTTGTAGCGCTAGCAATCTTAGGAAGAGGCGATTTTTTCGGAGAAATGGCAGTTTTAGATGAATCTCCTAGGTCAACTGATGTAATTGCGCTGTCGCCTGTAAAATTGCTGAGTGTTTCTCGAGAACGCTTTATTCAAATTTTGTTTAAAGACCCACATTTGCATCACCGAATGCTGCAATTGATGGTACGACGAGTCCGACAAATCAACCTGCGCCTACAAATGCGCTCTTCTCCGCCAGCTGTCAAATTAGCTCAGACTTTAGTTAGTTTGGGTGAAAGCTATGGGCAAAAATCAGATCAGGGAAGAGAAATTTTTAATATTCCCATCAAAGATTTGGCTGAGGTAACAGAAATCAGTGTTGACGAAGCTAGCAAAATTATGGAAAAGCTGAATGAAAAAGGCTGGATTGAAATTGACCCTACAAATAACGTTATTGATTTAGTCAATTTCAAACAGTTGATTAATTTAGCAAACAAAGTTTAATAAGTGGTCGGCGAAATTAAAGATAATTGGCTGAGGCTGTGATTCTTACAAAGTCTGAGCGGAGGAAACCTCCGCTCAACGCCACTTGCTTTCCGACGCAAGGCGACAGGAACGTAGTGGCTTGACTTTGCGCTTTGTCCTTGGTCATTTGTCATTGTTAGGGGGCACGGCATTGCCGTGCCTTTGCTTATCTGTCACATTCTTTCTGCATTGGTATTAGTTTAGTAGAATCAAGCTTACTTAACCTGATAGTATTTAAGGATGCGATCGCTCCACATTCGCGATAGTTTCAGAACTTGGTTTATAGATAAGAATTAAGATGGCGATTGACTATAAATCTGCAATGCAGTTCGCCAAACCATATAGCCTTGGGGACTCAAGTGTAAACCATCCGTAGTAAATTCGCGACGCATATTACCTTGCTGGTCGCTAAACAAAGAATATAAGTCTATATATTTAACGCCTTGTTTTTTGGCTATGGTTCGCAGTTGTTTGTTGAGATGATAAATGCGATCGTTAGCAATAGCTAAAAGTTTCTCTCGTCTTTCCCAAGTAGATTCTTCACCCCCATGCGGCAAAATTGACTGTACAAAAATTCGCGCTTTTGGATGCACTCGGCGCAAATAATTAATAATTTGCTGTTGATTTTCTAAAATTGTCTCATCGCTAGCTCCTCGAATTAAGTCATTAATACCAATCATCACGAAAATCTCTTTTGGCTGAGTGCGCTCAAATAAATCTAATCTTTTTAATAATCCTTCGCTAGTTTCTCCAGAAATTGCCTGATTGAGCCAATTTCGGTCTTCAGGTAACAAATCTGAGGGAAACCATAAACTCAAAGAATCTCCCGCTAAGATGGTGAGATGCTGAGGAGTTTTTTGTGCAGAAACTTGGGCTTCTTTTTTTAAGATGTCTAACCATTGTTGATAATTAAGTTGGTGACGCGGGCCTAAATCCGATTTCACAACCGGAGGTTCGCTGACTGTAGCCGCATTAGTCGCCCCAACAATATTGGTTAATCTCTGCTGTTGCAAAATGAGCAGCACTATCGCCAACATCAACAGGCCGTTGGTTACTAACGAGAAAAATGCCCAAAGAGGAAAGTTTTTTGCAGAAATGGTCACGGCTAGGGAATTTACCAATTATTTTGCATCAAACTGCAAACCACTCCCATCAACTATTTAGTCAATGAGAAATTTACTGTTTGCGTAATCATACTTACAGAGGCTTACACCCTTCATTCAAGTAATATTTTTACCCTGATTTTGGCTAGTGATTTCTCTGTAGTGCTTGGTATCATAACTCAGAGAAATCAAAGTGCGTATAGTTTTAAAAGAATTGGTTTTGGGTAATGGGTAATTGGTAATTGGTAATTGGTATTTTCCCCTTGTCCCAATCCCCAATCCCCAATCCCCAATCCCCTTGTCCCAATCCCCAGTCCCCAATCCCTAATCCAAAAGCAACCGCCCTCTGAATTTTGCCTGATATATGGGGCAAATCATCAAAGGGCGTATAGTAATTCGCTAACAGGTATTTAAATTTAGTGGTTTCGTTGTTCAATAGCCAAATGTCTATTGTTCCAACAAACTTTTGAAGCTATAACGCGTAGAGCTAATTCTTGAATTATTGAGAAACATTCATGCGATCGCTAAATTCGGAGTTGTAACCTTCTTCGCCGTGTTCGTTAATATCTAAACCTTGGTATTCTGCTTCTTCCTTGACGCGTAGACCAACGGTCGCCTCAATAATTTTCAGAATCACCCAAGTACCAACAGCAGCGATCACATAAGCAATCACAATGGCTGCTAGTTCAACTCCTAATTCACCAAAGTTACCACGCAGTACGCCGTCTTTACCACCACCGTTAACTTGGGTAGTAGCAAAGATTGCGGTTAAAATTGCCCCAACTGTACCACCAACACCATGTACTGGGTAGGTATCTAAAGCATCGTCAATTTGGACTTTATGCTTGAAACTAACAGCGTAGAAGCAGACAAAAGCGGTGATGAAGCCAATTAAAATTGCTGATAAGGGAGTTACAAACCCTGCAGCTGGCGTAATGCCTACTAAACCTGCAACTGCTCCTGTAGCAGCACCTACTGCGGTGGGTTTACCGCGTAAAACTGCTTCTAAAATCAGCCACATGAGGGCAGCAGCGGCTGCTGCTGTATTAGTAGCAACAAAGGCTGTGGTTGCTATATTGGTGACTATGTTACCCGAAGTTCCCCCAGCAACAGACAAAGCACTTCCGGCATTGAACCCGAACCAGCCAAACCACAGTAAGCCAGCACCCAACAAAATAAACGGCACGTTATGCGGTGGGCTGAGGCGATCGGGATGTTGTTTACGAGGGCCAAGGACGATCGCGGCGACGAGAGCTGAAACACCAGAACTGATGTGAACTACTGTCCCACCTGCAAAGTCTAAAGCACCTAAACCACCATACAATCCCAACAATCCACCTTTCGCCCATACCATGTGAGCAAGAGGTGTATAGACAAAGGTTGACCACAGCAGCACAAATAGAGCATAGGCGCGGAAGCTCATCCGTTCTGCGATCGCGCCAGAAATCAAAGCTGGAGTAATAATGGCAAACATGGCTTGGTAAATCATGAATGCCTGGTGGGGAATTGTTCCAGCATAGGAAACCACTTCTGGAGGGTTGGAACCTTTAAGATAATCAGTGACTTCTAAGCCCACACCATTCAAACCAAGCCATTGCAATCCCCCGATAAACGGTAAACCGGGTGCGAAGGAAAGGCTATAGCCCCACAGAATCCAGGTGACACCCACGATCGCCATCAACACAAAACTCATCATCAATGTGTTGAGGATATTTCGCGATCGCACAAATCCACCATAGAAGAATGCCAATCCTGGTGTCATTAGTAGCACTAATGCTGCTGAAATCAGCATAAATGCTGTGTCTCCAGTATCAGCAGTCGGAGGAGCAGCCGCAGCAGCTTGGGCAAAAGCATTGCCCATTAACGGCCCTCCCAACAGCAACAGGGTCATAGCCCCAATAATTACAACTTTCTTCAACACTTGTTTTTGTCCCCGAACACCAACATTGTTGTTTCACTTTTGACCAATATAGTATTGTTTTATACTTTATTTTGTCTAAATAAGTTACTCCAATTTAGTTGTTTAGAAAGGTTTATAAAAACATCATACTAATTGCAGATGCTAAATTTTGAATAATTTGTATAAAGATGCAATAATTACATTTTTATATTCTTGTAATGTATTATGTGTTAGCTATATTCAAAGCAAAATGTGTTGAAATATAACTCTTACAAATAATACCTAGAATTAGTTAGTAAGTATGAGCAAAATTCATACTAGATTCATCTGTGGAGTTACATATTTACCTAATTATTCTAGTTTCTATTTGATGAGCAAGTTGAAGTAACCTGTGTTTGTACAATTCAGTAAAAAAATTTTAAACTATATTCTTGGTGCGTACACAATCACAAAAACACTTAACAAAGCTAAACAAGCTCCGATTAAATCGTATTGGTCTGGATGGACACCATCTACCAACCAACCCCAAACCATTGCGATTGCAATAAAAATCCCGCCATAAGCAGCATAAACTCTGCCAAAATTTGCAGGTTGTAGAGTAGCTATTACTCCATACATAGCTAAAAAAATACCACCTAATAGCCCCCACCACATAGGCTTATTTTCACGCAACCATAACCATATTAAGTAACCACCTCCTATTTCAAACAAAGCAGCCCAGACAAAATAAAACAGAGACTTCATCATTAATTTATTAGTTTTTAAATGTGAAATAAAAATCCCACCACCTGTATGTGCATAAAAATTACAGGGGTGGGTTGTTATCAGTAAAATCAAGAAAAAAATCAAACGTTACAAGGTATTAGGTAAATCACGACCTTGTGGAACGTCTCCTGAACTGTAACCTTCAGAAAATCCATCGGAACTAGCTTCTGTAAGAAATCCACTGTAGGCTTCCATACCGTGTTCACCGATATCTAAACCTTCCAATTCCTCTTTACGAGTTACTCGGATACCCAAAGTAGCTTTCAATACCATCCAAAATATGCTACTGAGCAAGACTGTAATACCACCTACAGCCAAAATGCCTACTATTTGCGGAATTAGGGTGCCAAAGCCACCACCAAAGAACAGACCATGTGGGCCTACTGGTTTCCCAGCTAGGTCAACTAACCAAGGATAGCCACCAGGGCCGACAGCAAACAGACCTACTGCCAAAGTTCCCCAAACACCACAAACTAGGTGAACTGAGGTAGCGCCTACAGGGTCGTCAATACCGATGCGATCGAAGAAAGGAACAGAAAAGACGACTATTACACCAGCAACTAAACCAATAATTACAGAGCTGCCAATGTTGATGTAAGCACAAGATGCTGTGACACCAACCAAGCCAGCCAAAATACCATTGATAATCATTGACAGGTCTGGCTTGCCTAAGTACAACCAAGCTGTAATTGTTGCAGCAATTCCACCTACTGCACCCGCCATGTTAGTTGTTAAAGCAATGTGAGTAATTGCGTTGGGATCAGCAGCCATGACTGAACCGGGGTTAAATCCAAACCAGCCTAACCAGAGAATTAAACAGCCTAAGGTAGCAATACTCATGTTATGGCCAGGGAGAGCCACAACTTGTTTATCTTGATATTTTCCAATACGCGGGCCCAAGAATGCAGCCCCCATTAAAGCAGCCCAACCACCAACTGAGTGAACGACTGTAGAACCAGCAAAGTCCCAGAAGCCCATATCAGCCAACCAACCAGCACCCCAAATCCAATGTCCGGTAATGGGGTAGGCAATACCTACAAGTAAGATGCTGAAAATGAGGAAGTCAACAAACTTAATCCGTTCTGCAACTGCACCAGAAACAATTGTGGCGGCGGTTCCAGCAAATACTAATTGGAATAAAAATTTGGCAGCTAAAGGAACACCTGTCCAACTCAAGGCACTAAAAATACCTTTGTAAGCGTCTCCAGTTGCGGGACTGTTATCTGTGCCTCCTAGGAAAAATCCACTCAGCCCAATAAAATCATTCCCATCGCCAAACATTAAACCAAAACCGATTGCCCAAAAAGCTACTGTAGAGAGAGCAAAGACAATCAAGTTTTTAGCTAGAACGTTGACAGCATTTTTTTGGCGGCAGAAGCCGGTTTCTAACATACAAAAACCAGCGTTCATAAAGAACACTAAAAATGCTGCGATCGCTACCCATAAAGTGTCAATAGCAACTTTTAGTTCTGCTGTGGTTGGCCCTGCAGCGGGTGCTTGAGCAAATGCAGCATAACCCCATCCTAAAACTATTAAACTAGCTAAAGCTAGGCTAGCTTGCCAATTGGGGGAGAGCCGTTTAATTGTGCTAGCTAATCTGTCTATATTTGATTGAGATTTTGAACTTTTAAAGTGACTTTTTGCTGTTCTTTGCCTACTTTTGGCTTTTAATTTCTGTTTTTGCGTAAGTTTGAACATTTTACTCCCAACAATTTTTCCAGGAAATACAGGAAATAATATAGTTAAGCCAACCGAAGTAGCACTTGAATCTCATCAACTATTTGTTGATATTTGGCCGTTCAAGTAATTTGGATTGCAAATCAGAAACTCGAATATCCTAATAGGAGTGTAAAGAAAGATTGCTACTTTTGTAAATATTTTTTCCAAATTTCAAGTTGACTCAAGCAGGAATTATTAATTGTGAAAAAGTCAAGCCTGATTCACTAAATCTTTAATTTTTAATGATGAAGCTTAGAGATGTACTCCTTCATCTTTAATGAGAAACCACCACAACATTTTAGAGAGTGAAAATTCACCTCCATAACAAAATTTTGGATGCCATCTAAAATTAATTTACAGGAATCATACAAGTGATTTCCGTAGATAACTTTTATGCAGGCATTAATAAATTTGATTGATTGTCTATGTTACCAAAATGATAATTCTGTATCAGGAGATACGATTTATCTATAAGACCGCTTTCTTTGGCATTTCAATGTAAGAACACAACAAACTGAAATTCGATATTGTCAGGATTTTCCGACATCTCAATCAAAATATCTGTAAGAATATTAAATTTTTATAACAAAAATGAATAAACTTACTGTAAGTAAAAGATGTTTTAATATTTACATTGCATTATTAAATACAATAGTTAGCCGTATTGTTTCTAAGTAAAGGGTTAATAAAATAACATCAAAAATTACAATTAACCCTCATGTATGAATTTAAATTTATGGCAATTCCGTTTTGAGATATTCTTGATAGCCCAGTTGTTCTAGTTTAGCTTGCTTTGCCATTACTGATTCTGATAGAATTTGCCGATATTTTTGGACTTTTTCTAATAATGCTGGTTGATGGCTAGCAAGAATTTGCACCGCTAAAAGTCCGGCATTTTTAGCATTACCAATTGCTACTGTGGCTACAGGAATCCCACCAGGCATTTGTACAATTGAATACAAAGAATCAACACCTTGTAAATTACGAGTAGCAACAGGAACACCAATTACCGGGAGAGGAGTTAAAGCAGCAACCATTCCGGGAAGATGAGCCGCTCCACCAGCACCAGCAATAATCACTTTAATACCGCGTTGGTGTGCTGTTTGTGCATATTGCACCATGCGTTCTGGGGTACGATGAGCAGAAACGATCGCCACTTCAGCTTCTACACCAAACTCTTCACAAATTGCGATCGCATCTTTCATGGTGGGCAAGTCAGAATCGCTGCCCATGATAATACCGACAATGGGAGACATAAAATTTTAGATTTGGGATTTTGGATTATTGCCGACTATTACATCTAAAATCGGTTGAGGTTTAGTTATTTTCCCGTCAATGTGATGACTAAAGCAACACCAAGAGCGATCGCCAAGAATGTAGATATCATTAATGCCAGAGTCCCAGGGTATAAAAACTTGCAGATGCTCTTGATTAATGAGGCTGGAATTATCGAGCAAATTCTGCCGATGACTACTGTATTTAAGCGAGTTGCTGGGCCAGATTTGCAAGTTTTAGATATTGCGGGTGATTGGATTTCTTTAGGCGGTGTTGATTTACAGATTAATGGGGCTTTAGGTTTAGCATTTCCGGAATTAGAACCTAATAATGCTGAGTTATTGCCTAAAATATCGCAATTTTTATGGGATGCGGGCGTTGATGGTTTCTTGCCTACATTAGTAACAACTTCTGTGGAAAATATTCAGCGATCGCTAGCAATTATCGCTGATTTTATGCAAACTCAAACCACAGGTTCTCAAATTCTGGGTGTACATTTAGAAGGGCCATTTTTAAACTCTCAAAAGCGCGGCGCGCATCCTGCTGAATATCTCTTGCCTTTGACGCTAAATGAAGTGAAGCGGGTTTTGGGTGACTATGCCCATGTTGTGAAAGTTATCACCCTCGCACCAGAGTTAGATCCAACTGGGGAAGTCATTCCATATTTGCGTTCTTTGGGCATCACCATCAGTTTAGGGCATTCTCAGGCGACAGCCGCCCAAGCACAACAAGCCTTTGAATTAGGCGCAACAATGGTTACCCATGCTTTTAACGCTATGCCACCATTACATCACCGCGAACCAGGATTATTAGGCGCAGCAATTACCCATCCTCATGTGATGTCTGGTTTTATTGCCGATGGACAGCACGTTGTGCCCACAATGTTACAAATTCTCATTCGTGCGGCTTGTGGATTATTCCTCGTCAGCGATGCCTTGGCACCTTTGGGATTACCCGACGGCTTGTATCCTTGGGACAGTCGGCAAATAGAGGTTAAGCACGGTACAGCAAGACTACCTGATGGAACACTATCTGGAACAACTTTACCCTTGTTAGTTGGTGTGCAAAATTTAGTGAAGTGGGGCATTTGTGACATAGAGACAGCCATTATACTGGCTACTGATGCACCTAGACGCGCGATCGCACTCCCAGGCATTTCTCCCAGCCAACCCGCCAATTTATTGCGCTGGCATTGGCAGGAAGCTACACGAGAGTTGACTTGGCAGCGATTGTTCATGTAAATTTCTGTAAGCTTAAATTTCGATTATCATCTAATTATTTAACTTTTGTAAAATTTAAGGTTTTCTTTAGAATTAATAATTTAATATTTTATTTAGATTCTTCGCAGCACTTTTATGGATTTGCAGGAATCGGAGAGTTGTAATGAATGTATGCCTTGTGAACTCCAAGATTTTACGTCAACTGTGGTCTGTAGTTGAACAAACCCAAACCAGCACTCTGGTGGGATTGAATGATACAGACTTAGCCAAGCAGTTGTTAGGACAGGTTGATAGCAAAACAGCACTCAGCCGTGAAGAAAAGAATTCGTTAAGTGATTACATATTCTCTAGAACTCAACTCATACGTGATTTAGCTTTTGCACGGGCGGCATAAAACGTATTAAATATTACCGTGTTAGTTTTGCTTAATGTTTAAGTGAAGTTTATATTTTTAACTTCGGTATTGAAAACTCCCATCGTCATATGGATTCTCCCAGTTACCTCAGCTTCACAGTGCTGGGGTTTTTTATTGTAATTGGGCATGGGGCATGGGGCATTGGGCATTGGGCATGGGGCATTGGGCATTGGGCATCGGGCATTGGGCATTGGTGATTTTACTTCTATTACCCATTACCCCTTACCCCTTACCCATTACCCATTACCCCTTACCCATTACCCATTACCCATTCCCCATTCCCCAACTAATACCCAGGTTCTCCCAGCAATACAATTGAGCATTTCAATTCTCTAAGCACTTGGGTTGTGACGTGGCTGACGGCTAATCCGCCGGCGGTGCGATAACGGACGGAACGTAAGACGGCTAAATCAAATTTCTCAGCTTCGCGGATGATGACTCTAGCGACATCATCACCCTTAATGGTTTGAATGTTGGTATTTACCTGTAACTGACTTTTAGCAGCGATATCAGATAATTGAGCAGCAAATCTGTCTACTAAATGTGGGGGAGTTTTGCGATCGCTCACATGTAACAATACCACTTCTGCTTGATTGACATCAGCCAAAATTTGAGCAAACCTAATAGCGCCTATGGTTTGGCGTGTTAAGTCCCCCACTGGTACAAGAATTCTTTGAATAGTTGTGGGGCTACTTAAAAGGCGTGTTACAGCCACCGGACAGTGAGAAGACCAGAAGACACTATCAATCACACTACCAAATAACCTGGCCCGCAAACCTGTTGTCCGCGACCAACCCATAACAACCAAACTAGCGTTTTGTTCTCGACTAGTGCGGCTAATTCCTAAAGCTGCATCATCATCAATCCGAATTGCTGGTGAAACTTCTACGTCAAATTCTTGACTGATTTCTCGAGTTAAATTTAATCTTTGCTTACTTTCCTCCAGTGCTGTAACTAATTGCGGATCATCCATTTGGATATGAGCTTTAGTAATAGCTAATGGCACAATTCTTCCCGATTCATGACGACCAATCAGGGCTGCCATTTCTATCAGATAGCGTTGGGTTTGGGGATTGTATATCGGTACGATAATTGTAAAGGGATCGTGTTTATCTTCTACTAGTTGTTCCTGTGAATTATCCCACCAATTTGTCAGCTTATCTGTGGCAAAATCTGATTCAGAAACTTGTAATGCAGTTGCAACCCTGGCGGTGATTACTGGGCCAAGAATTGCGGTAACTAGCATTAGCACAATCACACTGTTTAATACACCTTCGCTAATTAACCTTTCACCTGCAGGATTGACAGTTTGATACGCAACCAATGTAGCTGCTAGAGTAGCTGCTACCTGTGGTAATGATAATGACCACATAGTTAGCATTTCTGCTGTGTTGTAGCGGTAAAGCAGTTTAGCTAAAAATGCTGCTATAAATTTACTACAAATTAAAGCTACTACAATTACTACAGTTAACCAAATAGAACTGAGAGTTTTGATAAAAGCCGGAATATCAATTAATAATCCCATGTCTACAAAGAAACAAGGGATAAACAAAACACTCCCAATAAACTCTACTTTTTCTTTGACTGGACTGCGTCCGAGAACATCGTTAACTGCTAAACCTGCTAAAAATGCACCTACAATTTTTTCAACTCCTATTATCTGCGCTCCTACAGAAGCTAAAAATAATGCTAATAATATAAATAAAAACTGATTACTTTGTTCATCTCCAGTGCGGCGAAAAAACTGTTTTCCTACCCAGTCAAAGCCAAATAGAACTACTATAGAGTAAATAGCTAAACCGCCTAATAAAGTTGCCAAGCTAATAGCTGAGAATTCCCCACCATGAATTCCCACACAAATTGCTAGTACTAATAAAGCACCTGTATCGGTAAAAATAGTAGCACCGATTGTCACAGTAACGGCTTCATTGGTAACTACTCCCAAACGGCTGACAATGGGGTAAGCCAAAAGAGTATGTGAGGCAAGTAAAGAACCAATTAAAACCGAAGCATTCCAACTAAAATTAAATAAACGCCCGGCAGCAATTCCTGCAATCAATGGTACTAAAAAAGTTAAAGCTCCAAAACCTATGGAGCGATTTTTAGTTTTACGGAACTGTTCTAAATCAATTTCTAACCCTGCTACGAACATCAAATAAATTTTGCCAATATCCGAGAGCAGTTTGATAGTATCAGACTCAGAATCTAACAACTTTAAGCCGTTTTGTCCTAAAACCACACCTGCTATTAGTAAACCCACTAATCCAGGTAATTTCAACCGTTCAAATATTGGAGGTACAGTAAAGATTACTGCCAAAAGAATTGTAAAGGCAATAATAGGAGTTTCTGCTAATGAGCTTAGATTCATTTTTAAACAAGAAAGGTATTTGGTAAAATTAAGCATTCTAAAATTAATTTTAGAATGCTTATAACATAACAATTTGATATTGTTATTTCACAAATTGTTATGTTTTCAGAAATAATATTTTATAGCTTAAAGGGTGTAGTAGTTTTTGTAATTCTACCTTGAGATAGTGTTTCTTATATCTATAGGAAGAAATAATCTATGCAAACTGAATATTTAGTTAAGTTTGATATAGCCAGATTATTTAAATATTTGATAATAGCAAAATCTTGCCAATAAATTATGATTATTATATCAAATTTAAAAAATAATGTGACAGATTGTAGGGGCAAGGCAATGCCTTGTCCTCTAGAATATCATTGATTTGTCGCAAACATTATTTGATGTGGTATTAGATAGCAGAAATATTTAATTTTTGAAGAAAGTAATACAATTCCCAAAGGCTTTTTCCAGCAACTTGTTGCCTAGCTACGCAAGTATTTTCCCATACAAGTAAAATATTAATCTAGAAAAATCTTTAAACTGAAGCGTTCTGCATGGTTCCTATCAATGATAATTTTAAGCATTGGGAGACCTTAGAAATGGAAGTTTATGAACGCAGCCGACGATAAAACGATTGTTCGTGAGTATTTTAATTCCACAGGGTTTGACCGATGGAAGCGGATTTATGGCGATGGCGAAGTTAACAAAGTCCAGCTAGACATCCGCAATGGACATCAACAAACAGTGGATACAGTAATCGGCTGGTTAAAAGCTGATAACAATTTAGCAACCTTGTCAATTTGCGATGCTGGGTGTGGTGTAGGTAGTCTCAGCATTCCTTTGGCAGCAGAAGGTGCTAAAGTCTACGCCAGTGATATCTCTGAAAAAATGGTAACAGAAGGCAAGGAGAGAGCCTTAGAAGCTTTGGGAAGTTCTGAAAATCCTACCTTCGCTGTGCAAGATTTAGAATCCTTAAGTGGTAGTTACCATACTGTGATTTGTTTGGATGTTCTCATTCATTATCCTCAAGATAAAGCCGATGAGATGATTTCTCATTTATGCTCATTAGCACAATCACGGTTAATTTTGAGCTTTGCACCTAAAACCTGTGCGTTGACTCTACTTAAGAAAATTGGTAGCTTCTTTCCCGGCCCCAGTAAGACAACTCGCGCCTATTTGCACCGCGAAGCTGATGTCATCAAAATTTTAGAAACTAACGGCTTTGCTGTACAGAGAAAATCCTTAACTAAGACTCGCTTTTACTTCTCACGTCTCTTAGAAGCGACACGTGTTTAAGGCACTTCCAAGAATACTACATTGTTAATTGTTGACTGTTGACTGTTAACTGTAAACAGTCAACAATTAGCAACTTTTACGCAGAATAAGTAAGTTGGTGGAAATAAAGCAAACTATGTTAAAAAACGTAAATAGGCTTGAAATCCTTACCAATGACCAATGACCAAGGACAAATGACAGCCTCAGCCAGATATCTTTAATTTCGCCAACCTACTTATTTGATTGTTAGGTGTTTTCTTCATTATTGTGAGCCATAGAAAGTTTTATACTTTCTTTACAAGATTCTTGCTAGCTTTGTGCAATTACTGGAACCTCAGCCAAAGTAAGGTTAGAATCGCAAGCAAGGTTCAACTCTGAGATGGAACTATGAAAACTGCTGAAAAATTAGCCGCAGGTTGGCTACTCACACTCGGATTTATGTTTTTAACCCTATCAGTCTCAGCAGGAATTGAGAAACATAATATGTTGAAGCCAATCCCATCAGCAATAGAGGAGGATGATGGGCCGAACTTTGTTAATAAGGAGGCGTTGTATCTACTAGATACTACTGCTAGGCAAGGTCTAATTTTCGGAGTTCCGACTTTAATTTTGGGGGGATGGCTCAGTTTAGGATTATATCGTCAAAGCAGGCAAGAGAAGAAAGCCATAAATCAACAAATGAACGATCGCCTGCAATCCATTTTCTATCAAATGCTACAAGAAAATAGGGGCAGAATGACCCTTGTCGGCTTTGCAATTAAATCAGACTTACCTGCGATCGCAGCTAGGCAGTATTTAGATGAGAAAGCTAAAGAATTCAATGCTAATTTTAAGGTAACCGAAGACGGCGGTATATCATATCATTTTGAGATTTAACTGAAATCTCTGTTAGCGGTTGACTGTGATTTACCGCTAGCCCATACCTTAATTTACAGCTAGGTCTAATGACGCAGATTTTTTTAAGCATAGCTGCCATTTTAGGCGGTTTATCTGTTGCCGGCGGAGCCTTTGGTGCCCATGCTTTAAGGGAAAAAATTAGTGAGCGATCGCTCGAAATTTTTGACACTGGCACTCGTTACCAAATGTACCACGCTCTAGCACTGTTAATAGTAGCGCTGCTACTGAGTCGTACCGAGTCACCGCCAGCCACTCTTGTAGCAAGTGGTTGGCTGTTTATTATTGGTATTGCTATTTTCTCAGGAAGTCTGTACGCCCTGAGCTTGACTGGTGTGAAATCTTTAGGCGCGATCGCACCTATCGGAGGCGCAGCTTTTATCGCTGGTTGGGGTGCATTAGCGATCGCTGCTTGGGGTTTGAAATTTTAGATTTTGAGACAATTAGGAGTTAGAAGTGAAAAGTGAAATTTTCTAACTCCTAATTCTTGAGCATTTTAGAAGTAGAAATATTCATCACAGAATTATCGAGCCAGATTAGGGCTACGAATAAAGACTTTCAGCTTTGCAATATATTTTATTTGGAGGTTGGTTAAAGTAATTTAACAGCGCTGGACATAGCCAACCTTGCATCTTTTTCTTACTCCAAGAATACCAGTGACCGTTATTTTCTACTCTTAACCAAAATAGTTCTACTTGATAACCAGGGAAAGGATAAGCAGAAAATACCAGTTTGAAACCTTCATCAACATGAGCTACATCTTGAACTAGAGTATCAACTATTTCAGGTGTACCACTGATAAATGGTTCTTGGGCTAATCCCATATATTCATCATCAAATACCCATGTTTGAGATATTCGATATGGATAAATCACCATTAATGAGTTTGCCATGATTTTAATTTGGTTGTAAGTGAATTTTTGACAGTAATTGCTAGCAATATATATTAGTTTTTTAGCTACAAAAATGCTTTTTTATTAATTAATGGTTGTTATAGAAGAGAATCTTTCATTTTTGCTAACACTACGTTTTGAAGTTAATTGAAAGTTCCAAATAGGGCTAGAGAACGACAAGCTGTAGATAACACTGATATAAGAAAAATCCAAAAAAGCCGCAGCTAGTCTTGGAAAGCTGGGGGATTAACTATCTAATCTCAAGATTGTAACAATGATATTTCATTAGTGACACTGTTATTTAAACTGAATTTGCAATAAAGCCAAAATTCTCGGTTTTACGTGAATTTTGTGCTAATTCAGTTTAATTACTGAGTATTAAATTAGAGATACATTAGTAAAGTTGACGAAAATAAAAAGTATAATTCCTAACGCTTAAGGACGTAGTTAATTTTGCAACAAGTATATTTAACTAATATAATTCAATAGTGTTTAAGGTTATAAGGAAATCTTCCGTAGGGTGTGTTACGGCTAAGAAAGGATTTGGAACACAGAAACAATGAAATTTAGCCGTAACGCACCATCCATGCAACGGTACGTTAGGCGATAAAATAGTTATTTCGTGACAAATCATATTGAAAATCAGCGCCCTTCAAAAGGGGGACTTTGATAAATGTTTTCTAGTTACCCCCTTTTTTCAAGGGGGGTTAGGGGGGATCTAATTCTATGCAGCCTCATAAATAATTGGTAAGTAGTTAAACATAATTAATTACACAATGTCATTGCGAATGGAGCAAAGCGGAATGAAGCAATCGCAAGGGCTGGGATTGCTTCGCTGCGCTCGCAATGACTGTAATTAATTTTGCGTGGTTACTTATTACTGCCCCACATCTAAAGTAAAGTAGAAACTCTTGTCAACAACTTTATTACTGCCATCATATTTAATAATAGGAATCATAGCTTGGTGCATTCCTGGTTCAACTTTCCAGCTTTGAGAGAAATTGCCGACTTTATGACAAACACCTGCGTTAATTGGGAACTGGCTAGGAGTTGATAGAAACTTTTGATAATTCTCAACTCCATTTTTGAAAAGAAAAGCTTTTGCCTCTAATTTATTCAGGCTGACTGCATTAGGTACGCAATAGTTGAGATTTAAAACCTTTAAATTGTCTCCTGCTTTGAGTGGAATCCGTTGATGCTTATTCACTTGTAGAGGTTCATCGCTATTAATCTGCACAGTCAGATTAGCAACACAAATTTTAGATTGATTGCATTCTGAATTAGTTTGCTGCAACGAGATTGTAGAAGTAGTAGCAAGAGGAGGTTTCATTTCTGGATTACTTTTGCTGATCAAAGCAACCAAAACAGCAGCACTAGCAGGAATAAGTGCAACGAGGATAGGAGTAATTAATTTTAAAGTTGTAACTCTCATATTTAGTAACTTCCACAAATTTATTTATGTTCAATTACTAGATTATTTGGATGTCTACAACTTGTCTGTATGTGAGAGTAGGAACTATAACTAATGCTATTTTTTAGGTAGGTAGGTCAAAGTAGGTTAATGTTGGATCAAAATAAACTATGCCAGCTTTATTAAAAAAGGTGAATTGCGCTATCACTAATGAAGCCTGCGTAGGCAGGCTACCCTGCGGGAAGCCGCTACGCGTCTATGTATGTATAGCTCCAGACTTATAGTCTGAGAGCGATTTTTGCAACTGCACCTTGATCATTGTAATTATTGCAATACAGCGTTTTTTATGCCAAAATACATCCCAGCTTAGGCTGGTATTATTAATTACTAACAGTTCTGATAACTCATGAACTCAGAAGACGCATTTGAATTTATGAATGGGCTAATTTTGGAAAAAACAAAAATTAGTCTGAATGAATGTGAACGGGATGTCTTTCTGGGAATATGGGCAAGCAAGACTTATGGGGAGATTAGTCAGGAGAAGAATAGAGATTATCAATATGTTAAAGAAACTGGCCCTAAATTATTTAAAAAAATTGGTACTATTTTTCAAATAAATCTGAATAAAAATAATTTTAAGCCAACAATAGAGCAATTATATAGACAGTATACTTTACGAAAAATCTCAGAAATTTCACAGCGCGACGATGTAATTACCAATCTCTCTATTGCACAGCAAGACAGACCTGTTTACACAGATAACCCATTTATTCCCCTGAATGACATCATCACCGAACAGCATCAATTGTTTGGTCGGGAAAGAGAAATTACAAGAGTATTTGAAACTTTAAATAGTGGGAGTAGCGTAGCGCTGATTGGTGAGAAAAAAATTGGCAAGTCTTCTTTACTTCAGGCTATTTACCAACAAGCACCAAATCGACTGCTAAAACCCCGCAAGGCAATTTATCTCAATTTAAGCCTTATTTTTAATGACGATGACTTTTATGATGAACTCTGTAATAAGGTGGAAATCCCTGTAAGCAAAGGTCGGCAATTAATTCGTGAGTTACAAAAACAGCAATTATTGCTTTTATTAGACGAAGTACAACAAATGACTTGGGATGGTTTTACAAGGGAATTTCGTCAACAACTACGCGGTCTGGCTGACGGACAAGCTAACCCACCTTTGCGCTTGGTAATAGCAGCTAGCGAACACTTGGATGTTCTGTTTCCTGATAGCCGAGATAATCCTTCACCTTTTCAAGGTGTTTGCATTGAAGAAGTTATTAAGCCTTGGGGCAAAAATATTGTGCGTGGGTTTATTGACAGTCGGTTAGGGAATACTCAGGTGAGTTTTACGGAAGAGGAAATCATTAAACTAATTCAAGGAAGTGGTGGACACCCGCAACGGCTTATGTATTTGTGTCATCGAACTTACTCACGGTATATGGAGGGTATCAAAACTGCGTTATGAGTCAACACCAGCCTGTACCGCGTTTAAATTTAGCGCCTAAATTACGCCGTCCTCTGTCGCTGTGGAATCCCTTGGATTATCTACGCCTGTTGTACTGGGTATTTTATTTTCCCCAAGCTTTGCTATGGTATGTAGATACTTTTGGGGGTGGGTATATACCTGAAAGTGCAATGAATTGGCAAAATTCCATACAGCGTCAGTTGCTTTTCCAAGGGTTAGTGTTAACAGTAGTTACACTACTAGTTGTCAGTATAATTTTTGAGACGATAGGCGTTCCTGTTGACTGGTTCAGCGTGGCGTTCGGCGTGGTGGTAGGTGCGTACGGCGTGGCGTTCGGCGTGGCAGTAGGCGAGCGGTTGGGCGTAGCAAGAGGCGTGGCGTTCGGCATGGCGCTAGGCGCTGCGCTAGGCGTGCCGCTAGGCGTAGCAAGAGGCGTGGCGTTCGGCATGGCGCTAGGCGTGGCGCTAGCTGTGACCCTAGGTGTGGCGAGAGGCGTGGCGGTTGGCGTGGCGCTAGGTGTGGTTGGTGTGGCGCTAGGCGTGGTGCTAGGCGCGTTAGGTGTGGTGCTAGGTGCGTTAGGCGTGGCGCTAGGCGTGCCGCTAGGCGTGGTGAGAGGCGTGGCGCTAGGCGTGCCACTAAGCGTGGCGAGAGGTGTGGCTGTCGGCGTGGCGGTTGGCGTGGTGCTAGGCGTGGTGCTAGGCGTGGTGCTGGGCGTGGTGCTAGGCGTGGCTAGAGGCATGGCGGTCGGCGTGGCGGTTGGCGTGGTGCTAGGCGTGTACGGCGTGGCTGTCGGCGTAGCGGTCGGCATAGCGGTCGGCGTGGCGGTTATGCGTCCAGAGAATTGGCTAGTTGGCTTACCTTTGAATTTACAAAAAATCCCAAATGGTAGTTTTTTACTTCCCCGTATTACTTCAATTCCCTTACTTAATCTTGATAAGCAGTTGCAGAATTGGTTGCAACAAGATTGGGAAACAGCTTTGCATAATACTAATGAATTGCTAGCTTATACTCTGCAATTTATTCCTGTTGTACAAGCAGTGAATAAAGTACTTGCCAAAATCCCATCAGAGGAAATTATTTGGCATATCTCTCGGCTAGTTGAAGCTCCTTTTGATTGGAACCTAGTACGTTTTGCCTCAACTTCTCTAGAAGAACAACTAAAATCAGACGCAGTCAAAGAGTTTTTTATTCTCCCTCGTTCTTGGAGGGAAAGGTTACAAGCTCGTTTGCTTACAGACCCCCGCTTAGATACTCCTGCTCGTGCTGCTGCTGCTGGTTTTTGGTATCTGCATGAAGGAGAACCAGCAAAAGCAACAGAGGCTTTTACTGTAGTGCGTTCTCTTCTCTATGGTGAGGAAATGTATACTCTTGCTCAAAATCTTGCAACATTTCACGTAGCTAAAGAACCAGGCTCTATTGCTGCTGTAAAATTATTTACTTTCCCGCCAGAACCCCTTTTACGTCCAGTTACTTGGCAAACAATTACTAGCCTGCGTCGAGTTGTTGAAGATGTCCAGTTTGTTAATCGCAGTGTATCTCGTTCAGCTAAGTCTTTGGCTCTCAATCGCGCTTTAGGAGAACTTACTAACATCCTCAATCAAGCTGATAATTTGCCGCAAGCAGAACGCGGATTAATTGTAGATATTGCCCAAACTTGGCAAGAAAGCTTGTTACAAATCGCTGGTGAGGTGGGGGAATTTACCATCACCAAGCCTGTGGTTAATCCTTATATAGTAGGCGACCCGGTTCAAGGTAATCTCTTTGTTGGGCGAGAAGATATCATCAGACAGTTAGAAGAACTCTGGGTGATGGGTCATCAACTCCAGTCTGTAGTTCTCTACGGTCACAGGCGTATGGGTAAAACTTCTATTTTAGTTAACGCCGCTAATTCTCTAGGTTCAGGGCTTCAGCTAGTTTATGTCAACCTGCTGCGGTTGGGTGATACTCCGCAAGGAGTTGGCGAAGTGCTAATGGCAATAACTGATGAAATTTCCCAAGCTGTTAATATTGCACCACCAGCCGATGCAGATTTGATCAACCTTCCCTACCGGACTTTTGAACGCTATTTCAAACAGGTAGAAGCACAGCTAGAAGGTGGATTAATCATCGCTTTAGATGAGTTCGAGAAAATTGAAGAACTAATAGAAGCGGGAAAAATCCCCCAAGATTTTATGGGATTTCTGCGAGGGTTGGTGCAAATGAGTTCTAAAGTTGCCTTTGCTTTTGCTGGGTTGCACACTTTGGAGGAAATGACAGCAGATTATTTTCAACCTTTCTTTGCTAGCGTCATCCCCATCCATGTAGGATTTTTGAAACGTGCAGCTACTAGGCAAATTCTAG
This sequence comes from Tolypothrix sp. PCC 7601, assembly GCF_025677855.1. NCBI lineage: Bacteria > Bacillati > Cyanobacteriota > Cyanophyceae > Nostocales > Tolypothrichaceae > Tolypothrix > Tolypothrix sp. PCC 7601. The sequence goes on along the minus strand of NZ_CP064879.1, from coordinate 2,462,159 downwards.
CTAACCCAGGTGAAGACTTTCTTCTTGACTACACCTCAGAAGCGTTAGATGAGATTTATGCTTTAACATCTGGTCAACCTTATTTAGTGCAACTGCTGGGATTCCAGCTAGTGCGCGGCTACAATGACTTTGTGTTTGAACAGGGACGTTCTCGTAGTCCGGTTTTTAAGGTGGAAGATGTCGCCGCAGTTATCAACGATCCTGAGTTTTTTAAGCGGGGACGCTACTATTTTGATGGGGTTTGGGGTCAGGCGATGCGGGGTGCTGATGGTCAGCAGGCGATAATACAGGTACTTGCACCGCATCCTGAAGGGTTAAGTTTAGATGCTTTAGCTGAGTCTACGGCTATGGGTAGGGAACAGTTACAAGCTGCGCTTGGTGTTTTAATGCGTCATGATGTGGTTGCAGAAAATGAGGGAAGTTGGCGAATTATTGTAGAACTGTTTCGCCGTTGGGTTTTGCAAAAACATCATAGGTAATTGGTAATTCGTAGTTCGTAATTCGTAATTTGTAAGGTGAATTTAATGTGAAGTTGCACACATTTTGATCCCCCTAAATCCCCCTTCAAAAGGGGGACTTTGATAGATATTTTCTGGTTCCCCCCTTTTTTCAAGGGGGGTTAGGGGGGATCTAATTTTATGCAGCCTCATAAAGAATTGGCATGAGATGAATTTAAATAATGTTGGCGATAGGTACATTATCTGGAGGACAAGGCAGTGCCTTGCCCCTACGATTGATCAGATTTTGGTGTTCAAGTTGGTATAAGTAGTAGAATAAAAACTTTTAATTTTTAATTCTCGCAACAGTAATAGCTATTAGCAGTTAGCTAATTGCTATCAAATAAAAAAATACTAAATGAACAACTATAAAAACGTTGTTTCGCTACTTTCTAATTCTTCTTCTTCATTTTCAGATTCTTTAACTCTCCGAATGGGTAAGTTGGCAATCAAAGCTGTGGTTCTTTGGTTACTTTCTAAAGAAAACTCCAACCCCTCTGTATCAACTTCTACATAGCGACAGACAATCTCTAGGATTTCTTCTCGCATTTTTTCTAATTTCTGGGGGTCGATGTCGGCGCGATCGTGGGCTATCACCAATTGCAGGCGGCGTTTAACGTGGGTACGACTGGTATCTGGTGAACGAACAAAAAGTCTTTCTAGTAGTTCGAGAATCATTGCTAGTAGGTCTGCGGAGACGGGAAAATATGGTTAAGCAAGTTTTGTCCACAACAACTTTCTCAAACGAGTAAAAATGTTGTCGTGATGTGAGTCGAGTTCAAGAAAATCGACGGTTTCCCCTTCTAATCTCCGTGCAATGTTCTCGAAGGCGGTGGCAGCTATAGAGGGGTTTTCTGAGAGTACTAGAGGTTCGCCACGGTTGGTAGAAACAATCACACGCTCGTCGTCAGGGATGACTCCAATTAAAGGGATGGCAAGAAGTTCCTGAACATCTTGAACAGACATCATATCATTGGCTCGCACCATTGCGGGTCTGATGCGGTTGATTATTAGATGGATTCGCTTAATGCCTTGTGCTTCTAATAACCCAACTACACGGTCAGCATCACGAACAGCAGAAATTTCTGGAGTGGTGACAATCAGGGCTTCTTTTGCGGGTGCGATCGCATTTTTGAATCCCATTTCAATACCCGCCGGGCTATCGATGATCACGTACTGGTACTTTTGGGCCAGTGCGTTCACCAATAATTTCATTTGGTCGGGGGTAACTGATTCTTTGGTACGATTTTGGGCGGCTGGTAAGAGTACAAGATTTGTTTGCCGCTTATCTTTGACTAAGGCTTGTTCTAAGCGACATTCTCTAGCGAGAACTTCTACCGCCGTATACACAATGCGGTTTTCTAGTCCTAGCAGCAAGTCTAAATTTCTCAGTCCAAAATCCGCATCAACTAAGGCTACTTGACGACCAATTTTTGCGATCGCCATGCCTAAATTTGCTGAAACTGTGGTTTTACCCACTCCTCCTTTACCGGAGGTAATGACAATAATGCGAGTCATGATCGAAACACGCTCAATTAGGGTTTAGAAAATATAGTAATTACTTATGGCTCCAGATTCATCCTATTTAATTGACTTCGGGAAAAATCAATAGCCCTAGCGATGCGAATGCCTTGCGATGTCATGTGCGCTACTTCAGGTGAAAACTGTGTAGGCGACTTTTCTGGGGCCCTGGCTACAGCATCGGCAATCCGCAGTTGGGTTGGTTCCATTTGCAGGGACATAATCAAACACTCGCGATTGCCACTAGCACCAGCATGGGCGATGCCACGTAACCTTCCCCACACTAAAATATCTCCATCTGCAACTACGATACCACCTGGATTTAAATCTCCCAAGATAATGACGCTTCCGGCATGGCGAATTTCTACACCAGAACGTACTGTCATTTCTAAATAAAGTGCATCTGCCAAAGGAGTTGGTACAACTTTTGGTTCTGAACTTAAGGAAGTTTCTAGTGGTAACTGTTCTACAGAATAGCCAGAGGAAACAGCTGCGATCGCAGTTTGACGGCGACTGGTAGCCACAGATTTTAGCTGGAGTTGGATTTCATTTAAGACCTCTGCTAGTTCTTGCAGTTGTCTGCTATCTAACAAGCGGTCTTTTGCTAGTAGATGCACTGGTGTATTTGGTACGCGGAAGCGATCTGCTTGTAAGCGTTGGCGCATCTGTTGCCAAATTTCATACCAGTTAAATTCTGCAGCAGGTACTTGTGCTTCGGTCGGTAAAATTAATAATAGTCTTCCCTCCTCAGTTTTCCATTGGACTTGGAGATCATTTTTGGCTTTATTGTCTGGTGATGGTGACTCTAGGTCATCTAAATCCGACAGGGTAGAAATTGAGTCTAAATCTGACATAATAGCAGAATTTTCCGCTTTATCAGGATTTTCTGCATTGGCGATCGCTTCTGGAGTCACAGCATTGGTTTTCCCCTCAGAATTTTCTGAGTTGGCAATCGCTTCTGGAGTCACAGCATTGGTTTCCCTCTCAGGATTTTCTAAGTTGGCAATCGCTTCTGGAGTCACAGCATTAGTTTCCCCCTCAGAATTTTCTGAGTTGGTAATCGCTTCTGTAGATGGAGAATTTGCATCTCCATCCAGGGTTTCTAAATTCGCTACCTCATCAGCAGGTGCAGAATTTACCTCCTCATCAGGGTGTTCTAAATTTGATTCCACATTATTAGGTATAGAATTTACCTCATCCTCAGAGTTATGCAACTTTGAGGTAGCAGAATGTGTCTTTAAATACTGAAGAACAGAATTTAGTTCTGCGTCTGGAAGAATAGAATTTAACTCTATACGAGAGAGGTTAGATTGTGAATCTGCATCAGAAAGTGCAGAATTTGACTCTAAATCGGCAGAATCAGAAGTCATACAGCACCAGCCAAAAAACAAAGAACAAACTGAGCAACGATCAATAATAGATTAGTTGCAACGCGCAATAACATCCTCACCCCAGAAACTACTGAGTGCAGAGTATATCAGAAGAAGGATGAAGTATGAAGTATGAAATTAAAATATTCATCATCCCCAGCGCGCACTACCTCTACTTATAAAGAACCTACAAGTAGCTTGTAGTAGCGAAGATATACATATATTCTTCCCCCTTCCCCTTTCACCTTTCACCCTTCCCCCTTTCACCCTTCCCCCTTCTTCACCAATCTGCGATAACTTGTTGCCAAGGCATCAGCATCGCCAACATTACCAGGAAATAATACTACTGGCAAATTGGGAAATTGGGGATGGTCTGAGGGTGTTAGCACCATCGAACAACCAGCTAAAATTTGACCCATTAACCGGGCTGAAGTTAAAGCCAGTCCGGTACTTAAAACATCATTAGAGGTAATGCCGCCTTTGCTGATTAAGAATCCTATATCAGATGGTAAACCCCTAACAATATCCATTAACAAAGCAGAAACTCTTTTGCCAAACTCTAGCCTGGTATTAACATCCTCAAAGGTAAGTTCTTGACGGCTGGTATAAACTACTGGTGTTTTGCCAGCTTCATGTACCGTCTTGATACTTTCCAGGATTTCGGTTAGTAGTGTAGCAGATTGATTCTCGTCATCATTAAGTAATCGCGCCACATCGACTTCAATTCCCTCTGTGCCATCTGCTTGTAATAATGCTTCTAGCTGTTGCGTCGTTTTCTTGACGTGGGAACCAACAATTACTGCACCTGGTTTACCATCACGTACATACTCTGCCATATTTTCGGCAGCTATGGGTTGGGGAGGTAAGGCAGCCAAAGCAGTTAAGATACTGGCAGCACTGCGGAATAAAAAGCGTTTTCCCTGACTGGCGGCTGTTAGAATATCAGATGCAAAGGTGTTGAGGTCGGCTTGGGTTTCGCCATCAACAACAACGCACTGATTACCGCTAAGTTGTAACAACCTCTGCAAACTACCTGCACGGATATCATCTAGCAAGAACCTGGTGACAGACTCAGCCTTGATTTGTCCTTGAGTTTTTTCTTCTACATATTTCGGTAAATAACTGTGATGGTAGCTGAAGACTGAATCACGAGCAAACTCAGTTTCATGCACTGGCTTAGGTTTACCATCAATGATTAAATAGTGGATGCTATCGATAGTGATGCGTCCCCCTTCAAAAAATGCCGGGACGAGAAAATGAGCATCAAAAGGGCCGAGTTCTTGAGCGATCGCATCTGTTTCGATGGGATAATGTCCTCGTAAAGTCGAATCAGAACGGCTAACCACCAAAAAGTCAGTAATATTTTCGGCTTGTAACGCTACTTTTAAATTTTGGCAGACTTCTTTAGTTACAGATGCAGCTGATTCTGGTGGGAGCGATCGCGTATTTGTCAAAATAAAGAAAATTGGTGAATCATCTCGCAAACCCAGGCGTAAAGTCTCCACATCCCAATGCATCAGCAGCAAACAACTGTGGACTGTTTGGGAACCCGTAGGATCATCATCCAGGACAATAATTTTTGGTTTGTTTGTCATGTCAACGTCGGGGAGACTGTAATTTGCTAATTTCTGCTTGCACATCTAAAGCAATCTGCAATGATTGATTGAGAAATTCAGCGTAATCCCCAGCCTGACTACTTACTTGCAAGGCTTGGAGATTGGCTAAATTATTGACAAATAACTCTTGATTATTAGCAAGCAATTTTTTATTATCCCGTAAAATTCGTTCGGTTTTTAAAGCCCGAACTAAATCTTCGCGAATCAGTTGTAATGCGGAGATCACTTTATCTCTGTCATTGATGCTGTGGGTATTACCGGATGTTGCTAATTGGTCGTTAATATCGATAGCATTGATTACAGAATGATATTTATCGACTTCATCTAAAAGGATTGTCAACCCTTGGGGACAAGTGAATTTTCGCCAGAGCGATCGCCCAATGATCACTGCAATCGGCACTAAAATTAATAACAGAATGCCTAATTTAATCGAAGAACCAATAGTTGGCAGAATAATAAAAGCATAAATTCCCCCCACAATAATCGGCGTTAGCGCCAGCGCCACCAACCCCTCATTCATAAAAAACCCCAATCGCTTCTCGCGGTCTGCCATAATGGAAGGTCGGAAAACGTCTTCTGGATCGAATCCAGTCAAGCGTCTCAATTCTCCTTTACTAATTTCCAAACCTAATAAATCCGGCTGCACTGCTGGATACTCCTTAAGGAAGCGCGAGTTGCGTATATATTGTAGTCGGGTTTGGCGTAGATGATGGGATGAGAAACGTTGTTGATATTTATTTAAGAGTTTGCACCAATACGATCATTGCAATACTCCCCAATCTTCTAAACACACAGCAGGTTCAAAAGGATCGTCATAACGGTACGGTTCTTTACCACGCAAAGGATAAGGATTCGCTTTTTGGCTATGAGTGTGGCTTTCTAAAATGATAATTTCCACAGCTTCCCCAGCCTGAAATGGTAAGTCTTTGATGAGCAAAGTTCCGTCTTCAGTTAAGGTTGTTTCAATTCGATGTGCTTTCATTGTTACTCGGCTTGTTCTGAATCTAATTAGTGAGCAATCGGCTTCATCTGCCGTAAATTTTCTTCACATCATTTATCATCATTTTCTGCGTACAGATGAAGCTTGAGCTTAACCATTCGCAATTTCTCAGGACATCCCGTAATTGTCTTAAAAATGGGGACTAGGGACTGTTTGCAAACTTAAAACGTATTTTACTTCTGAGAATAAGATTGCGATCGCAGCAAGTCGAATGTCGATTGTATCGCTTGACAATGCCAATGCATCGGGTCGCATTACGATTGTATTGCCTGACAATGCCAATGTATCCGGTCGCATTACGATTGTATTGCCTGACAATGCCAATGCATCGGGTCGCATTACGATTGTATCGCCTGACAATGCCAATGCATCCGGTCACATTACGATTGCATCACCTGACAATGCCAATGCATCGGGTCGCATTACGATTGTATCGCCTGACAATGCCAATGCATCCGGTCACATTACGATTGCATCACCTGACAATGCCAATGTATCGAGTCACATTACGATTGCATCGCCTGATAATTTATGAGTGCATCGAGAATTAGATTTCCCATTCTCATCACATATAAAGCATTGTGATCGCTTTGTCTTTTAATTACGAATTACAAATTACGAATTACGAATTACTCCAAGTGGAACCGTTGGGAATCGAACCCAAAGCCTGCAGCTGTCCGTTTGTTGGTTTCAGAGCAGTCGAACACCAATCGCGGCCCCAATAATTTGATAGTGCAAAGAGAAATTGCCAAGATACAATCCCAAAAGTGATATCTGTATTGATTTCAAACCGGAAAGATTTTTTAGTATCTATATTACATTTGTAATACAAACCCTACATTGTGTCAATGGCATACTACAAATTTTTTTCGCAAGTGATTGTATCGCCAGCCAAAAATTGTAACTAAATCAGTCGGTAGAAATAAATCTAACTATGTTACACAACCGATATTAGACTTGAAACCCTTACCAATTACCAATTACCAATTACCAACTATCTGTAATTGCACCGCTCTACTTATTAAATTAGCTTTATTCAGTAATTAAATCTTCAAAAATACTACTCAGCGCTGTTAATCCTGCCGCTACACTTTGGATTTGCTCTTCTGGTAGATTAGCCAATACAGAAGCAATTCTCGCACTTGTCAACGCCCTAACCTGTTGCAGATGATACTTACCTGTCTCAGTTAAATTCAGGAGAACATGACGACGTTCTTGAGGATTCTCTACTCTACTAACCAAATTCTTCTGTACTAGACGGTCTGTCAAATTTGAGGCTGTAGCCCTAGTTACACCTAAATTTTCTGCAACTTGCGAAAGAGAAGCACCAGGATTGCGATCGAGGAAAGCAAGCGTCCGAAACTGCGGAATAGAAAGCGATTCTGGCAAGAATGAAGCATTCCGTCTCATTTCTGCGCGAAAGAACTTGATGATTGTGGGAATAGTTTCCATCATTTTGGCAGCGCATTGCTCTGGTGTGATTTCTGTAGCTAGTTTTTTGGTATTCATAATTTGCATCGTCCTCATGGACAGAAAGTACTGAGACAAATGGATGAGAACGCAAGAGATTAAAGAAGATTAGCAGACAATACTTTTTGGTTAAGGGTAAAAGGGGAAGGGGAAAAGGGGCAAGAAAAAACCTTTAACCCTTACCCTTTCACCTTTTCCCCAAACCAAATTCCGATTTGAAAATCCTTAACCGAGCAGTATTGGATTAGCAGATTCCTTATTAATTATGGGAATTTCCTGCTACCTCTTACAAATGACAAATGACAAATCCAAAAATATTCCTCAAGATAGATGTTACGCTAACAGTTAGCAAAGCTAATTAATTTTAGCTAATATTGTGTTTGTATTTTTCAAATATCTGTTAAACCTTTATTGAGAGGCTCAAAATTAATGCTGCTGCTAGTCAGGATGAGATATTTATCTCGTAATTTCAAGACTAGACTTTCTTTAAATACGCAAAAATATATGTTGCCAGGACTTTTACCATTAATACCAAAACAGATCGGTAGAAACATCTTGCTATTGAGCTTAATTGCTGTATGTGGTTGTACGGCTACCGAGGCACAGTCTAATAAGCAACAAGGCAAAAATCAGCAGCGCGCTGTACCTGTTGTAGTAGCGACAGTCACGCGTAAAACTATACCTGTTGAGTTACGACAAACCGGAACCGTCGTGGCGTATTCGACTGTAGGGGTAAAGTCACAAGTTGCTGGGCCACTCACAGGCGTTTATTTCCAAGAAGGGCAGAATGTTAAAAAAGGGCAACTATTATTCAAAATAGATTCTCGACCGCAAGAAGCGGCGTTAATGCAAGCGCAAGCCAATAAAGAAAAAGCGATCGCACAGGTAAAACAAGCGCAAGCTAACCTCTCAAAGGCTGTAGCGCAAGTTAATCAAGCTAAAGCAAATCTCCTCAAAGACCAAACCCAAGCCAAAAACGCCCAAGTTCAAGCACAACGATATGGTACGCTGTTGAGCCAAGGCGCAATTAGCAAAGAGCAAGCAGACCAATTTCGCACCGCATCGGATGCTCAAAAAGCCACAGTAATTGCAGATAACGAAGGTATTAGCAATGCCGTGGCCGCAGTAGATGCGGCAAAAGCCGATTTAAATAACGCTAAAGCCACAGTTACAGCCGCAGACGCAGCAATTGACAGCGCTAAAATCACCCTTTCCTATAGTTCGATTTATTCACCAATTACCGGACGTACAGGCAGCTTGAAAGTCAATCAGGGCAACTTAGTAAAAGATAATGACACCAATCCCTTAGTGACAATCAGCCAAATTAGCCCAATTTACGTGACAACTTCCCTACCGCAACGCTTACTGCCAGAACTCAACAAATATCGGGCACAGGGAAAAATACAAGTTGATGCCTACATCCCCAAGGATGAACAGCGTCCCGAACATGGCGAACTTTCCTTTATAGATAGTGGTGTAGATCCCACCACTGGAACGATTCAACTCAAAAGCAGCTTTACCAACAGCGACGGACGCTTATCGCCAGGTCAATTTGTGAATGTTGTTGTCAGACTCACCCAAGAACCCAACGCCATAGTTGTTCCAACCACAGCCATCCAGACAGGACAAAAAGGGCAGTTTGTCTATGTATTGAACCCTGCCGATCAAACTGTAGATATGCGTCCCGTCGTTGTGGGTAATGCTGTTGGCAATGAATCAGTCATTCAAGAAGGTTTAAAAGAAGGCGAACAAGTCGTTACAGACGGACAATTTAACCTTAGACCCAAAGCCAAAGTCCAAATTAAGCAAGCAGTAGGCACTGGACAAAGAACAGGAAGCGCCAACCAAGGAAATCAAAGCCCTTAATATAAGTTTTTTGTTGTAAATATTTATACTTTTATACTCAAGAGTCAAGGGTCAAAGAGACAAACAGACGCGATGAATCGCGTCTGTACAAGAGCCAAAATTTATTTTTCCCCTGCTCCCTCATCCCCCTCATCTTCCTCATCTCCCTCATCCCAATCCCCAATCCCCAATCCCCACCCCATGAACATCTCTGCGTTATTCATCCGCCGACCGATAATGACCACACTGGTGATGCTAGCCATCATGGTGTTTGGCCTAATGAGTTATCAATTGTTGCCAGTGAGTGACTTGCCTACGGTGGATTTTCCCACAATTCAGGTATCGGCTAGCTTACCAGGAGCTAGTCCTGAGACAGTAGCTTCGTCAGTCGCAACGCCATTAGAACAGCAATTTTCCAGTATTGCTGGTCTGGATTCGATGAACTCTACAAGTTCTCTGGGTTCGGCACAGATTACGCTGCAATTCAACTTGAGTCGGGATATAGATAGTGCGGCTCAAGATGTGCAATCTGCGATCGCCAAAGCAGCGCGCCAGTTACCAAGTAGTATGCCGAATCCGCCATCATACCGCAAAGTCAACCCGGCAGATTCACCTATTTTGTATGTAGCTTTAAGCTCATCAGCTTTGCCCTTATCGGAAGTTGATAAATACGGGGAAACGATACTAGCGCAGCGTCTATCAATGGTTGATGGAGTAGCGCAGGTACAGGTTTATGGTTCGCAAAAGTACGCGGTGCGAATTTACCTTGATCCTCAATCTTTAAGCGCGAAAGGTTTGGGGATTGATGAAGTAGCAACTGCTGTTTCTCAAGGGAATTCTAATTTACCGACTGGTAACCTTTACGGCAAAAATCAAAACTTCACTATTGAGTCAAATGGGCAATTGAACAATGCTGAAGCTTACCGTTCTTTAGTGGTTTCTTATCGCAACGGCGCGCCTGTTCAATTAGGAGAATTAGGTAAAGTATTTGATAGCGTAGAAAACGATAAAGTAGCTAGTTGGTTTAACGGCACACGAGCAATTGTCTTAGCAATTCAAAGGCAACCAGGAAGTAATACTGTAGCAGTTGTAGACGGAATTAAAAAGATTTTACCGAGCTTCCGTGAGCAAATTCCGGCGGCGGTAGATATGACAATTTTATATGACCGCTCCCAATCAATTCGCGAGTCAGTAAATGATGTCAAATTTACCTTATTCCTGACAATTTGCTTGGTAGTTTTGGTTATTTTTCTCTTTTTACGTAACATCTCAGCTACCATCATTCCCAGCTTGGCAGTACCTTTATCGCTAGTAGCAACTTTTGGGGTAATGCTATTACTAGGTTACTCTCTAGATAACCTGTCCTTAATGGCGCTTACTCTGGCTGTTGGCTTTGTGGTAGACGACGCAGTAGTAATGTTAGAAAACATTGTGCGTCACATGGAAATGGGCGAAAATCGCCTGGAAGCTGCCCTCAACGGTTCTAAAGAAATTGGATTTACCATTTTATCAATGACCATTTCTCTAGTAGCTGTATTTATTCCCATCATGTTTATGGGTGGAATTTTAGGAAGGCTATTCAGTGAGTTTGCTGTTACTATTAGCGTTTCAATTTTAGTATCTGGATTTATATCCCTTACCCTGACACCAATGCTTTGTAGTCGTTTTCTCAAGCATGAAGGTGAGCATCAACATTCAGAAAATGGACATCATCTAAATAATGGTCATACTATATCCAGCAATGGACCTCATGATTTAGAAAGTGATTATGTCATCTCTAATGATGGATTTAATCACACAGAAAATGGTCATACTTTATCCCCAGATGGATTTGATAATACAGGCAATGGCCATGTTACATCAAGCAATGGAAATCATCATGTAGAAAATGGTCACGCCATCTCCAATGATGGTAATGGACATCAAATAAATAAATCCCAAAAACAGAAAGCTAAAAATTGGAAACGTCGTCTTTATAATGCTTCTGAGTGGGTATTTGATACCATGCTACGCGCTTATGAAGCCACCCTGAAACTATCAATGAAATATCACCGTACAACGATGATACTTTCAGGCGCGATTTTAGTTGCAACCATATATTTATTTATTGTTGTTCCTAAAGGCTTTATTCCCAATGATGATACTGGACAGTTAAGTGTCAATACAGAAGCGGCTCAAGATATTTCCTTTGATGAGATGGTGAAACATCAACAAGTCATAGCAAATATTGTCCGCCGCAACCCTAATGTAGAAGCAATTAACTCTAGTGTAGGTGCGGGTGGAGCCAATTCCACATCTAATGCTGGACGTATTTTCGTAAAATTAAAACCCCATTCCCAACGCCACGAAAGTGCTGATAAAATAGCGAATGAACTACGTCCTAAACTAACAGGAATTCCCGGAATTAGAGCATTTGTTCAAAACCCGCCATCTATTCGTCTTGGTGGACAGCAAACAAAAGCGCTTTATCAATTTGGACTTTCTAGCCCGAATTTACAAGATTTATATCAATACGCGCCAGCTTTGGAAACAAAGTTGCGACAAATGCCAGAATTACAAGATGTGAATAGCGACTTGCAAATCAAAAATCCCCAAATTAACGTCCAAGTTAATCGCGAACAAGCCTCAACTTTGGGTTTAACAGCCAATCAAATTGAAAGCACTTTAAATAATGCTTATGGTACTCGCCAAGTTTCCACTATCTATGCATCTGATGGTCAATATCAAGTAATAATGGGAGTAGATCCCCAGTATCAGTTAAGTCCCAATGACCTTGATTTATTAACAGTTCGTTCGACTAGTGGTCAAGAAGTACCTTTAAATGCTGTAGCAACACTTAGTAAAGGTGTTGGGCCATTAACAGTTAACCATTACGGACAACTTTCTGCTGTGACTATTTCCTTTAACCTCAAACCTGAAGTTTCTTTAGGAAATGTTACCGGAAAGATTGAACAACTAGCTCGTGAAACATTACCACCAACTATTAGTACTAGCTTTCAAGGTACAGCACAGGTATTTCAATCTTCGCTTTCTAGCTTGGGATTTTTACTAATAATTGCAATTTTAGTAATTTACATTGTGTTGGGAATTCTCTACGAAGATTTTATCCACCCGATTACAATTCTTTCTAGCTTACCTTCAGCAGGATTTGGTGCATTAATCACCTTAATGGTATTTGGAGTTGATTTAAATATCTACGCTTTTGTCGGCATTATCATGCTAGTTGGTATCGTTAAGAAAAACGGCATTATGATGATTGACTTTGCAATGGATGCCCAGAAAAATCAAGGTAAAACGCCGTTTGATGCCATCTATGAAGCTTGTGTAGTCCGTTTCCGTCCCATTATGATGACCACAATGGCAGCATTAATGGGTACTCTACCAATTGCGCTTGGTTTAGGCGCAGGTGCAGAATCTCGCCGTCCTTTAGGTTTAGCAGTTGTTGGTGGTTTATTGTTCTCGCAATTACTAACGCTTTATATCACTCCAGTTTTCTACACATACATGGAGTCATTGCGGAAGCGGTTGAATAATAAAGGTAGAAAGCAGAAAGATAAAGTTAAACAAGAACAAGAAAAGGCAGAAGTATTATGATTAGAATCTAATTATGTTCATTTAAATTATTACAGATAATCACTTTAAATTTGTAAGAGGTTATTTATAAAGTAAAAATAAAATTACTGTAGGGTGTGTTAGGCGCTGACTTTCAATATAATTTGTCACGAAATAACTATCCTAGCGCCTAACGCACCATCTACGCGACGGTGCGTTACGGCTAAATATCATTGTCTCTGTGTCCGAAATCCTTTCATAGCCGTAACACACCCTACTTAAGATTTACTTTATAAATAGTCTCTAAGCAAATTTAGAGTGATTAGAAAATATGCCGTTTATTTACAATCCACAGTCTTCACAACGTAGTAAAATTAAATTTACTATAGATGATGTTATGCCAATGCTTTTAAAGCATGGTAAATGACCCTTTGGAGCTTTTATAGAAAAGTTTAGTTCTTCAAACCACACAGGGTTATCTTCAGAAAATAAATCAGCAAAAAATAATAATGTTTTCCTTAGTATTTTTCGTTTTAGCCATCCTACTTCATATCCAAAACGACACCAATCTTCTGTATCTGGCTCTTTTTTACCATTTATATTTAACCATATTTGCTTTTGTATACTTAAACCAAATTTGCTATCACTGTATTCAACCCAAAGCCTGTCGATGAATTGCAAATCCTGGCAAGAAAGTTCCTGAATATCATTTACATACAGCGAACCTTGTTTCTCTCGACCCGCTAGCTTTAATAGAATATCAAAAGTTTCTTCATTTGCATCTTCCCATCTACTAGATTTTAGTAAATTATCAAGTCTGCTATAATCCTCTTTTGCTAGTAAGTTGAGATGAGGGGTAACCCCAGAGACTTTAACATTATTGGCGTTTGAACCAAAAGATTGAGAATTATTAAGTTCTAATATTATTTTTTTATTTCCGGGTAATTTATGAATATTGATAGCTTCTATTAATTCCACAGCAGTTTGATACCTATTATTAATATAATCATGAATTAAAGTATCTAATATATTAGCGAAATCTTGACTAATTAAATTAGTTTCTAAGAGACTTTCTTTCCATATCCATTTTCCATTTAACGCATCATAAAGTTCATCATAACCGTCAGCTTTTGGAAAAGAGCCGGTTAATAACCTAATACAAGTTACACCCAAGCTGTAAAGGTCACTAGCAGGAAATACCTGACCACGCATTTGCTCTAATGGTGCATAGCCATGTGTACCAACAGTAGTTCCCACTTTACCAATAATTGTTCCGGTAGCTTGTTTAGAAACGCCAAAATCAATTAGCATTAACTGACCATCTTTATGGCGACGCATAATATTTTCTGGCTTGATATCTCGATGAATTACTCCTTGCTCATGGATAAATTGAAGAACTGGTAATAAATCCTTTAAAAGCTGTATTATCTTCGCTTCACTAAATGTTCCCTGCTGCTGTAATTCTTGTAGTAAATTGTGACCATCAATAAACTCTTGTACGAGATACAAACGCTGATCCTGTTCAAAATAAGCAATGAGGCGGGGAATTTGTGGATGTTCTCCCAAATCATACAAACGCTTCGCCTCTTGCTTAAACAATTCGGTTGCTTTCTCTAATGCTGCTGTTCCTTCCACTTGTGGAAAAAATTGCTTAATCACGCAAGGTTCATCCATCTTATCCACATCTCTGGCTTCATAAGTCTTACCAAATCCACCCTCACCCAAAAGTTTAATCACACGGAAACGATTACGGAATAGAGGTGTAAGAATTTGTCCACAGCGAAGACAAAACTTATTGCTATCAGGATTAAAGGGATTTGAGCAATTAGGATTAGGACAGTAAAGCATATCTGGGTAGATATTAGCAGAGTGTGTATATGTTAAGTTTTCCCATTTCTATTTGCTGGGTTGAGATACCACCAAAGTTTTTGGACAAATTTACTTCTAGTGACTGGGATTGTCTAAGGTAAATTTTGCTAGCGTGGTGATATAAGGTTTATTTTTCCTGAGCTATTCGCTAAGGGATACAGGGGTATAACATGGCTAATTTAAAACTGCGTCGCACCGAAAATGTCAACGGCGATTTTTATGTAGATTCTAGCTGTATTGATTGTGATACCTGTCGCTGGATGACTCCCGAAGTATTTTATCGTGCTGATGAACAGTCAGCAGTTTATCATCAACCTACAAATGAAAAAGAAAGATTAGCAGCGCTGCAAGCACTTTTAGCCTGTCCTACTAGCTCTATTGGTACAGTTGAAAAGCCACAAGATATTAAAAATGCTCAAGAAACTTTTCCGATTTTAGTTGAGAAAAATGTTTACCACTGTGGCTATCATTCAGAAAAATCTTATGCCGCAGCTAGTTATTTTATTCAACATCCTGAAGGCAATATTTTAGTAGATTCACCTAGATTCACACCGCCTTTGATCAAGCGTTTAGAAGAGATGGGCGGCATTCGTTATATGTATTTGACTCACAGAGATGATATTGCCGATCATCAAAAGTTTGCAGAGCATTTTCAATGTCAACGCATTCTGCACGCTGATGATATTTCGGCAGATACTCGCAATGTGGAAATACAATTAACTGGAGTAGAACCATTTACTTTGACTGAGGATATATTAATTATCCCAGTTCCTGGTCACTCAAAAGGGCATACAGTTCTACTCTATAAAAATAAGTTTATGTTTACTGGTGACCATCTTGCTTGGTCAGAAAACTTACATCAATTGAATGCATTTCGCGATTTCTGTTGGTATTCTTGGACAGAGCAAATTAAATCAATGCGGAAATTAGCTAATTACTCATTTGAATGGGTGTTACCAGGTCATGGAAGGAGATTTCACGCTGATGTTGAGACTATGCACCAGCAAATGCACAAATGTATTGAGTTGATGGAAGCAGTTAAATAAATAATTACTAATTCGTAATTCGTAGCTTTATCTCCATCTTTCGGTAATTAATAATAATCCAATTACCAATTACCAATTACCAATTACCAAATTTCTCGCCTTAATCTGTGATTTCGCTAGGAAGCCTTTCACAATTGTCTATTTGTATTGAATTTAGCCGAAAACCTCTCTAAATGAGGAGGATTTTACAGCTTGATTGCGAGACAGTGAGTGGAAATGTCATCCAAAACTAGTGCAAGGTAGATTATGAAAGCAACTGTGTATTACGGAGCAGGTGATGTGCGGGTGGAGAATGTTCCCGATCCGCAAATTCAACAGCCAACAGATGCGATCGTGCGGATTACTCATGCTTGTATCTGTGGATCGGATCTGTGGTTTTATCAAGGTAAAGACCAATGGCAACCAGGATGGCGTACTGGACATGAATGGATGGGGATTGTCGAAGAGGTGGGATCGGAGGTGCGAAATTTCAAGCGGGGCGATCGCGTTTTAGCTCCGTTTGCTTTTTCTGATGGTGCTTGTGAATTTTGCGGCAAAAACCTGCAAACTTCTTGTCTACAGGGCGGTTTTTGGGGTGGTAAAAATGATGGCGGACAAGCTGAAGCTGTTCGCGCCCAGTTTGCTGATGGTACGCTGGTAAAAATTCCTGATGCTGTGGAAAATGATGCTGCCATGCTCAAGAAGATTTTACCGCTAACGGATGTGATGTCCACAGGACACCATGCAGCAGTATCAGCAGGCGTAAAACCAGGAAGCACAGTCGCGGTCATTGGTGATGGAGCCGTGGGGCTGTGCGGGGTGTTAGCTGCTCACCGATTAGGAGCCGCAAGAATTATAATGCTTGGTCGGCA
Organism: Tolypothrix sp. PCC 7601; assembly: GCF_025677855.1. Lineage (NCBI taxonomy): Bacteria > Bacillati > Cyanobacteriota > Cyanophyceae > Nostocales > Tolypothrichaceae > Tolypothrix > Tolypothrix sp. PCC 7601. Next base: position 2,445,522 of record NZ_CP064879.1, on the reverse strand, counting down.
TGAGAATCGGCTGGCGATCGCGCGTAAATTTGGCGCAACAGATTTTGTCAGCAGCCGGGACGAACAAGCTATTCAAGAAGTGCAAGAAATGACAAAAGGCGGTGCTGAATCAGTTCTCGAGTGTGTTGGTACAGAATCCTCAATGAAAACAGCGATCGGTATTTGTCGCCCAGGTGGAGCGATTGGCTATGTCGGGGTTCCTCATGGTAGCGAGACAATTAATTTGTCGAGGATGTTTCAGTCCAACATCACATTGCGAGGTGGTGTTGCTCCTGCACGTGCTTATATTCCAGAACTGTTGATTGATGTCCTGGCTGACAGAATCGATCCATCCCTAGTCCTAGACGTTACCGTCGATATCAATGGCGTTCCTGATGGCTATCAGGCGATGAACGATCGCCAAGCTATTAAAGTCATGGTGAGCGTTTAGCGATCGCTACTCAATACTTTTAGGTTAAGGGGAAAAAGGGGAATGGTTCAAGGGAAAGAAATAACCTTTAACCTTTTTCCCAAAAGCTATTTTGAGTTCAAAACGCTTAACTGAGTAGTATTGCAATACTTGTCGGGGAAGGGTAAAAGGGGAAGGGTAAAAGGGGCAAGAAAAAACCTTTAACCCTTACCCTTTCACCTTTTCCCCAAACCAAATTCCGAGTTGAAAATCCTTAACCGAGCAGTATTGAGTAGTATTGGATCGCTAATTTTCAGGGATTCCCAAAAAATAAATTCTCTTGGGCATGGGTGAACGAAAAAAGGTGTGGGGAAGAGCTTAGTTAGCGTACATCATACGCTAACTAAGCTCTGACTCATATAGATGTTAACTCTTATGAGAGTATGAATTATTTTTGAAATCTTGCCGCTTCTTCAACTAGGTCATTGAGTCCTAGTTCTAATGTATGAAGCACCTGGTTTAACGCTTCGATTTTTGTCCGATTTTTCATCATCTCAACTGCCTTTAAAAAAGCAGGACTACCTGCTTTACCAATATATTGATGACAACTTTTGCTACCATTTTTGGTAACAAAGATAGGTTCTCCTGATTGCCACTTGTAATACCAATAAGCGCCACCCTTACCTTTGGCGCGGTAACGAACAATCCAACAACTATTAGCAGCTACATCACTCTTAAGAAGAGTAGAGATTTCTTGGTTGATTTCTTCTCTTTTGGCTTGTAATTGTTCTATTCTATGTGCTAAATCTGAAAGATTCTGTTCTCTTGTTTTGACCACTATGTAAGTACTAACTTCAAAGGACAAGTTTTATCGTAAACTTTACGCTACCTGACTGTAATTGTAAGATTTGGATGACCAAAAATTTGACCATCGAGTTGAATTACTTAAATATGCTGCCCTTAATGCCATAACTCCTTCAGCTCCAAATAAAGACCAATGCATTCCCGCTTGTTTTAATCTTTGTGTAACCACACGCCGATTGGAGCTTTCAACCACTCCCGAACCAATCATTAAACCAGCTTTTAAATAAGAGTGATAATCAATCCGACTCTGATTATTAGTTAAATAACGCTCTAAATCGGTAATAGCTCCCTTTAAATCTTTCTTCTTTTTGGGGAATTGATGACAATTTTCAATTACTGTATTCCATTGTGATTTTTTTAGTAATTGTTGTTGAGTTTTTACCCAATCCAATTGATAGTCTTCGTTATTTGGATACGCTGCTTTCGCTACTGCCCACACATATTCCGAGAGATGAAAAAAGTCGAGAATTTCCACCGAACCTGGAAATTGTTCTGATGCCATCGACCAAATCCAATGTGCGCCATCACCAATTACTACGGTTTTTGTGGGTTTTGTACCTGCTACTTGATTATATAACTGGGATACTCTCTGAGTAAATTCTGGCCGAGATTTTAAAGTAGCTACATATTCCCGAGTACGTATAACACCTCTTTTTTTACCAACTTTTTGATGGTCTTTACTCCAGAAAATTACACCAACTTTTGCTTCTTTATATCCTTGTTTTTGATTCAAGGGAGTCATGACTCCATCAACTCCCACATATAATAAATCTGGTGGTTCCTGCTCTTGATTGGGAATTCCAAACTGTGAAGAAGTGTCTTGCTCACATCGAACCTGAAACTCTTGTGTTTGTAGTTGATTTCCTGTCTTTTCTACTTGATTAGCTAAGGTTTTTTGTGTCAAATCTAGTCTTGTCCATTTTTGAAACAAGGAGTGAGAATTTGGAAATTCACTACTAACTCCCAAGGCACAGGCTAATTCTAATACCATTGGTAGCCATTTATCTTTTGGTAGTCCTAACTCTTCATCAACTTTGACTTTAATACCATCTGTTGTCTCATAAGCTCTACGTACAACAACCATTTCACCTAATGGAGTGTAATATCTTTTTTCTCGTTTAGTTCTCGGATGTGAGTATTCGGCTTCTTTTTCTTCAATTAAGGCTTGGAATAAGCTTTGTTGCACAAAGTTCCCTAATTTTAGCCACATATTGTAAAATTCGCCCACAAATTCTTCTAAATGGTGACACTCCGGTAAGTCCTGGAGTGTGTCATTGATGTGAGACAGAATTGATTGGTGGTTGTTCATGGGAAGTTTGGTTTTATGGCATCTCAGATATGTTAGCGGAATTTGTCCGCTAACTCCTCTCCCACACTTTTTTTCGTTCACCCCTTGGGCATGAACAATTTCGGTATTTAAACGTCATTAGTTCAACCACTGAATTCAGTGATTGAATCATACGCTCTTAACTAATTTTAGTTTTTTATGGCTCAGGTCTGACTTGAACAGACGACCCCAGGCTTATGAGTCCCGTGCTCTAACCAACTGAGCTACTGAGCCTTACTTTATCCAATGATTTCTAAATATAGCAGAAAAACTTCACAATTTCTAGTCCAATTGCAAATTAATTTTCTGTTTGGGCTTGGTGAATTGCTGTAAAGCAAAAGAGGGAGGTTAATCTCCCTCTTTGAAAAAGGCAAGAATTGAATTCTAGACAGCCAGAAATTAGATCCGGTTTGCCAATAAAGTAATGGGGTTAACTGCGCCCTTACCTGTGGGATGAATTTCAAAATGGCTGTGTGGCCCAGTGCTAAAACCAGTACTACCCATAAGAGCAATTGTGTCTCCTTGTCGTACTTGCTGACCTGCCTGCACTAAAATCTTGCTGTTATGACCATAGCGAGTCATACTACCGTCACTATGGCGGATATCTACAAGATTACCGTAGCCACCGTTGTTCCAACCTGCTTTGACAACCACGCCATCAGCGGATGCGTAAATTGGTGTACCTGTGGAGTTGGCAACATCAATTCCTCTGTGCATTCTTCCCCAGCGCCAGCCATAGCCAGAGGTAAGAACACCTTTAGCTGGCCAAATGTAAGCTACAGATGAGGAGGATGGAGGAGGAATAGCCTCGTCCAAAGGTTTGGGTAGATATTGATCTACTGCTGACAAAGGTGGCAAACTTGGAGAAACGGTAGTTCCCCGCATCTTGCCTAAAGAATCGGAAGCATTAACGCCTCTGGGAGGTGTAGCAATCCGAGGTACAGATAGTTTGCGTCCAGGTGCTTGGTTGGAAAAGAACTCAGGATTTACTGGCTCGTTAGTTGGTTGAGTTGCACGGAACAGAGGCTTCATTGGTTGGACTGCATTAACCCTCGGTGAAGGTACAGGAATCTGTATTGCACTCCGTGGGAAAGTCGGGCTAGTCGCAAAGTTATTGCTATTAGCTACAGGAAGCACTGCTGCAGGCTGATTATTTTCGCTAACTACTGGTACAACAACTCCAGCTTGTTGAGCGCGATATTTCTCCCGCAATCTTTGGATTTCTGCTTGTAAGCTCTGAAGGCGCTCATTACTCTTAGCGCTTGCAAGCTTCTGTGGTTTTTGATTTTGCAATTCTGCAAATATTTTTGGTACCGGGGCATCACCACCCATACCATAAGAAATACCAGGAGTGGGGGCTGTTTCCGCAGCTGCAGTATTTGCAGGAATTTGATTGTTCGCTGTTGCTGGTGTCGGTACAGTGACACTGTTATTGTTAGCAACTGTTGGTAATTGTGGTGTTACAGGTAAAGTAACACTGTTATTGTTAGCAACGACTGGTAACTGTGGTGCCACAGGTACAGTTGGGCTAACAATAGCTGTATTCACAGGAGATGGTACTACTTTAGAGGTAGCTACTTCAGACTGTTCTACAGTGGGGTTAATTGCTAACTTGGATGGGTTATTAACTGCAATGCTGTTAAACTCAGTCGATGGCACAACCAATTTTTGACTGATTTGCAGTTGATTGGGATTGCTCAGATGGTTAACTTTGGCTAATTCTGAGACAGATGTACCATACTTACTAGCGATCGCAGCTAGTGTATCTCCTGGCTTAACTTCGTAAGCAGCATTATTTGATGGTGCAGCAGCTTTGAGTGTAGCTGGTACAGGTGTAGCTACGGGAGCCGTATTAGCTTTTGCCTGTTTTAGCTTTGCAATCAAGCTTGCTTGGCTAGCATTTGTGGTGGTTGGTGACTGTTCTGTTGTCAGGTTGCTGGCGTTGATTTGTGGAGCTTTTTCAACTGCAGCAGCTGTTGGTTCAGCCAACCCCTTGTTAGCTTGTGATAAATTCTGGGTCTCCTCAGACCGCAACTCCGCCAGACTTTCTTTTAAACGGTTCGATTTTTCTTGTAAGCGATTCAGCGCAAATTCTTGCTGTGCTTTCAGTTGAGCGGTAACTGCACTATCCACACCTTTAGTGTTTGTTACTGCTGTTAGGGATGTATTGGGTGAGCTAACTGCACTATTACCAATAGAAAGTTTTTGTACTTCAGGTAGCTTGTTGGTTGTTTGTAAACCATTTACTACTTGAGACTGCTGGTAGAGAGAAGTTTTATAAGTTGTTGTAGCTTTAGCAGTTGCTTCTGATGCTGGAACTGGCAAAGACATTCCACTGGCCGCAACCTGTAGTTTAGCTTCAAGCCCGGGCACTTGTGAAATTGCTGTTGGTTCCACAATCACAGGATTTTCCGGCACGCTCACGAGGGAGACGGTTTGGTTTTCCAGGGTTGTGGGAGCAAATTTCATCTCAGTGTCAGGAGCAGCTGGCATTGTTGAGGCTGCCTTTTGGCTGCCTACAGGAGCCGCTGCTTGGGCTTGATCGCTTTGCCGAGTCACCAAGAGGCTGGTTGCTCCCATTGACAGAGCCAACCCGATCATGGCGGCTTGTGTCCGCGCCCGGCGGTTAGCTACAGAATTTGCATTATTTGACGGTTCTATTGGGACACCATCACTGCTGGGAGTATTGTTCAGCACAGCTTTTACTCTCTTTTTCAATGCTCGTTTCAAAGACGACCTCCTAAATGTTCACTAGTGTTTAACTGACCTTGATTTTTTTTTCAGTCTGAGACTAGTCAATGATTTAGATCACATCCAAAGATTGATCAAGATCACACCCACCAGAGATACTTACGCAAGATTAACCTGCTTCTCTGATTTAGACAAGTTCACACCCATTAGCAAAACTTTAAAATTGCTGTGCTGACTTGTCCGCTCCGTTCCTCACACCTTTAGGATTTTTTGCTGTTTGCATCTGTCTGCGCTTGCTTTGCTAAATTAACCGGGGCTGGACAAACATATATACTGTGCCATTTCCACTGGTTGCGATCAGCAATTAATTCGCTACGACTTCTAGAAAAGCAAATCCCCTGTTGTAGATATCTTCAAGAGATTTCTATCCAATCCGTCTACCCAACACGAGACTTTACGTTGATTATTCCCTAAAAGACAACCGTATTATCTCGCAGCGACTTTTGCGCTTCTTTTTTATCTTGATTGAGCAAAAAACGTTTAAATGCCTCATAGGACTATCTTGTGACGTTTTTGTTCCCAAGATTAAGATAATTGAAGTTCATCAAAATCTATCATTCATTTGCGGAATCGTCGCTACTTTTCGATACAAATTTCTTATATAAGCTCACCTACATTCGTAAGTATTGTTTACCGAGCTTGCAAAAAGCTTTCAGAATCAAGTATATCCATTCACTTTATTGAAGCTGTAACAATGGATATATTTGGGGGAATTTGGGGGGATTGGGGACTGGGGAACTCGGGGCCCCCTCTGGGGATAAGGGGTAATGGGGATTGGGGAGATGAGGGAGATGAGGGGGATGAGGGGGATGAGGGAGTGAAGGGACAAGGAGATAAATACTATTACCATGCCCAATGCCCAATGCCCCATGCCCAATGCCCCATGCCCTATTGTAAATATCCCAATTGGCGGCGGGCTTCAAATAAGCTTACAGCAACACTTACAGACAGATTTAAGCTGCGAACATTGGGTTGCGCCATAGGAATATAGAGAGTGGCATCACAGGCTGACAAAGCTGTGGGCGGTAATCCTGTGGTTTCGCTACCAAATAGCAACCAGTCATTATCTTGAAACTGAAATTGAGCATAATTGGAACTGCCACGCACAGAGAAGCCCAAGCATCTGCCGCCACGTTCCTGATGTACGGTTTTAAAGTCTTCTAGCGTTTGGTGATAGTTGAGTTTGACATAGGGCCAGTAATCTAAACCTGCTCTTTTGAGGTAGCGATCGCTAATTTCAAACCCCAAAGGCCCTACCAAATGTAATTCTGTACCCGTAGCTGCACAAGTCCGGGCAATATTGCCTGTATTCGGCGGAATTTGGGGATTAACTAAAACTACCTGCGGCATTTTCTCAGTGGTAAAAATGTAGTAGAAACAACAATGTATCATCTCGACACATTTTACCAATGTATGTTGATTATCTATAGGTTTTCTTAATAATTATGAAGCTAATTCTATTGATTAGTTTTTTAAAACATAAAACAATAAACTCTTAAAAGGAAATCTAAGAGTATTCATAAGATAAAACAATCAATTATTAAATTTTTATGATCAACTAGTGCCATGACGCGAAAATCAACTTACTAAAATTTTGGCAGTCAGGCGCTAGTTGGTCGTGTTCCTGGGGTCTCCCAAGTATTCAAAAAAATCTACCATTTGTAACTGGGGAGGGGATGGGGTGTTACGCCATTGAGGGGGAACACAATTTATCTTCTAATTCAATTTCCCGTTCTTTAGCAGTAACAATTGCTTGGGTAATGACACGTTGAGCATCAACCCCAACTGCGTGCAATTGTAGCCACTGTTGAGCTTCATTACCTTCGCGCAAAATTTTCTGTAAAGGAGAAAGGAAGCAATTAAATCCTCTTTCTTTAGCGATCGCCCAAAGTTCTTCAGACATTTGAGCAATCCAATCTCTGGCAATAATAGTTTTGCCATCTTGCCAATGTGTCAATTGAGCATCCAAACTATTTGCTGCAGCTGCGGCTTCATTGCTAGCAGTGACAGCAATTAGTTCTTGGGGGGTAAAGGTGCTTTGGGTTAACGGATCGATGTGGGTGTTTTCTATTATCTGCAACAGACGAGCTTCCAGCAACGCGGTAATTGCGAGTAATGCAATGGGATCTGTGACTAAATCGCAAATTCGCAGTTCTAAGCGATTTAAATCATAAGGACGGCGATCGCCATTAGGACGCACTGATGTCCACAAATGACGAACATTTTGCATGGTTCCAGCAGCTAACTGTTGTTCTACCCATTGAATATGATCGGCATGGCTAGAAAATAGAGGTACATGGCTAGGAGTTTGGGGGAAGAGTCCCCAACGAGTCGAGTGATAGCCAGTCGCTTTGCCATCGATGAAGGGGGATGAGGCGCTGAGGGCGAGGAATAAAGGTGCTTCGGTACGAATAACGCGACAAGCCCGCATTAATGTTTCTGGATCGCTAATCCCTACATTAATATGTACGCTAGCGGTCACTACTTTTGTGCCGTAGGTGTTTTCTATATAGTCGTGATAGGGATTTTTAGGATCGGAACGGAAGAAGCGATCGCTCCTACCCAAAGACAGGGTACTACCAGGAATTAAGGTATAGTCACCCAATTGCTTGAGGTATTTTCTCAGTTCTTGGCGAGGACGTACTAGGGCACACAATAGCTGCTCAAAACTTTGTAAAGGTTTCGTGACATATTCAACGTTGCGGCTATCTGGCTCTCGCATAAAACTTGGCATAGCCTCAACTATTTTGTCAGAGAGACCGACGATTTCACCCTGAGGTGTGCCCGTATACATTTCAATTTCAAAGCCTTTTAATAACCTCACCTTTTTCTCCTCGGCTCTCCTAGCCTATAAATTGTATCGAACACGACGATTTTCTGCATGGATGTGGTAGTCCAGCTCAATTTAGATTTTTTTACCCAGAAACTAAGAAACACAAGCATTTCGCCTATTTGCCCAGAAAGCAGCAATACTAAAGGCATAAATAATTTATGTCCTTAGTATTAGTGATTCATAATAAATATTTCTTTGCGATCCATTCTGCCGATAGACCTCATGAGCAGCCTTTTGCATTAGGGACTAGGTAACAATTAAGCTTATGATTCCCGGGCGATCGCTTATATAGGATAAACACCAATTTTGTTTAAAGGCAAATAGTTACCCCATATTGATATATTCCCATAAAGTTAGTGCTGATTTGCATCAGAAAATAGTATTGTGAAAGCCCAATTCACGCAGAGGTTTTGGGCCTTTAACTTGTCATAAAGTTGTGAAATCTTGTATTTACTCCTTGACTTTTTTCCTCGTCTTCTTTTCTGTTGGTACTTTTTTTATTTTTGTTGCTGGTTCCTGTTTAGCAGGTTGCTGAGGGAAAGTCTGTTGCGAGATAAAATCATCGACTGAATCATTTTCTTGAGCAATATGAAGACGAAGCAACTCTGACCATACTTCATTATTGAGTAAATTGACAGCAGTGTCACGGTTCTGTGTGGCGATCGCATTAATAAATTGACGCAATCCCTGCTGCAATGAATCAATGAAGGGTGCTTCTGGTGCTACCTGACTCAGCAATGAAAGTGCTAAGTTCACACTTACTAAATCATCGGGTGAGTTTTGGGGATTTATTTTTGGCAAGAGAATATTTAGCCATACAGGAAGTAATTCTAGCCAGCTATTTTTTTCTATTTCTTTCAATGCTATATTTTCTATTCCCATAGCACCCCATAGATACAGAGAATCTTTAGCTAATTGAGTGTCACGATTTTCTAAAGCCTTTGTCCATAATTGTTGAACATGTTTATGGAAGCGCTGGTTGAGAAACTCATAAGCTTCATTAACTTGCTGGGGGATTGTCACTTGATAAACGGACTCACCTAATGGTATTTGTTCGCCGCTATATTCAAGCCATTGGTAGGAACTACAAATATAAATTTCTCTATCAATTATTACTTCTTTAATATGGGAATCGGCTAAATCGGCTAACTGTATATAAGGTAAGCCTTCGGGTGTTCTGATAGCTGGTATTTCGGTTGATATTGGTTGTTCTATTTGCGGCGATATTCCATAGCCAATTAAAATGGAAACTCCGCGTTTTGCTGCTTGTTCTAACACAGCTAAAATTTCGCTATTGGCAATTACATGATTTATCCAAGGTGAATAGATAATTATTTGAAATTTCGCGGCATTGATAATTTCTAAAAAAGTTTGATGAATTTGGCGATCGCTTAATTGTATTACATTACCAAAATCACCCGATTTTTTGCGTTTCGCGCTAGTTTTGCCCTTAATTTCTAAAGCTTGCTGGCGAATCTTGTTAAATCTAGATTCTATTTCGGCATTTTTATGATTTAGAGTCGCTTCTATCTCAAAATTGGTGGCTATGTTTGATGATTTGCACAATTCGGCTAAAGAGATTTTCCCTTCAGACAGCAATTTATCTAGCCATTTTGAACTAGAATCTAAAATTTCCTTTCCGCGCCGCAGTTGAATACTAATTTTATCTTCATTGGCATCATAAATTACAAACATTGATATTTTGCGCCAAATAATTTGCGGGTTTTGTAATACCCTAAAAGCTGTGACAATCTTCCCAGCTTCAGGTACATGAAGCGCTACATTTGAAGATTGTAGGCTCTTTTGTATATCCTCTAAACTTACGGAAGATATATCTTGATTTGGCAAATTGATATTTAAAAAATTTGCTAAATTAGGCAGATTGAGATTTATCTCGTTTAATGGTTCAGTCTGAAAGGTAATATTGTCACTTAAAACATCTGTAATTGCATAAATTTGTACAGCATAGGGTGGTTGGGGTACAGAACCTTTTTCATAAAATAAGCGCCCTTGTTCTGTCACTGTAATTGGCGATTTGGGTGCAAGAGTTTGTAACCTTTGCAAAGTTTTGATTGTACTTTCCACAAATATGCTATCAAGTCCCAGAATAGATCCTAATTCCTTGGCTGTTGGTGGCGGATCAAATTCTATTCCAGCACGAATGATGAATTCTTCTAGGACATTTAACGGACGAGGTTCTGTAATAGTTAATTCTACAGTTGTTTGCTGCAAACTATAGCGCAATTGACGAGCAGCTAAAACTGATAAGTGCGGATTTTGAGCGGGAATTTCTTCGACTAAATTCTTGAGGCTATCATCAATGGGTTTATTTGAGGATGCGAGAAACATCAACAAAACCTCCATGATGACTAACAACATTAGCAACTTCTGAGTACATATTTCCGACTTTACCAGGTTGCTTGGTAAATAAATCGTGACAGCCTACAATTACTAGCAATTCTTGGGCGCGAGAAAAAGCGACATTTACCCGTTCTGATTTTTTCGCAAATCCCACATCTCCTTTATTATTGTTGCGAACCATGCTCACAATCACTACAGGGCGTTCCATACCCTGAAATCTATCAACTGTACCAGTACGAATTTGCAGTGAGGGGAAAAGTTCTGATTGGAGGCGTTCATCAATTTTTCTGAGTTGAGCACCATAAAATGTAATTACAGCTATTTCTTTTTTCGGTTCACCACAGGCGACTTTTGCAGCCCAAGAATTTTCAAATTGCTGACACAAAGCTTCAATCACATCGATTTCCTGAAGGTTAAATAAAGAAGTACCTTCACGCTGTTCTTGAAATGCATCTTCTTTGGGCATTTTAACCCAAAGTAAATGGTGTTGAGGTTGAACTATTTCTCCAGCTAAATCATGGGCGCGTTTAATATCTGGCTGTGAAATTCCACATTCCAATTTACCCTCATAAAATTGATTGATTGCGCCCATAATATTGGGGTGCATTCGATATTGGGTAGTTAACATTTGTTTGATGCTTTGATCCGCATCTTCAAATTGGCTCTTGAAGAGAGATTCTTCTAAAAATTGCAATTCTTCTCTGCTACTGCCAATTTCTTGCACAACTTCTTCTAAAGTACTAGTATCTAGCATTGGTGGTAATTGTTTATGATCGCCTACCATGACTAATTTTTTACCTTTCAAAGCAGGAATCAGCAATTCTGGTGGCGTACACTTACTAACTTCATCAACTATCACCACATCAAAGCATTGAAATTCTTCCGAAAAATCACGATTTGCAGCTTGCACGCAGGTGATACCGACGACGTTAGCATTATCTAAATATACCTGTCTTAAATCGTGGCGATCGCGTTCTGAGGGGTTGCGTACTTTTTCAATCCAATCTTGAATAAAATTACCATAGCGATCGAGGTAAACTTCATCTTGAGTGAGTTGCTCTTGTAAAGCCTCAAATTGAGATTTGATGCTGCGTAAAAATTCTAAATTATATAAATCAGGGGTAGAACTGGGAATTTTAAATTTATCAGATATCCCTTGCCATTCTATCTGCCACCAGTTGCGCTCTAATAATAAAGTCTCTGATAATTCTGGTTGCGTCTGTTCAGATATTTTGTCTAACTTTAATTTTAAAGTCTCAAGCTGTTGTTGAACAATTGTTGTTTCTTCTTGTAAGATTGATAACTGCTCAATCAAAGAGAATTTGATATTTTCTAATACCGCAAATGGCTCTAGAGATGTAATTAAATTTTCTAACTGACTTAGCTGATTAATCCAAGCATGGACATGTTTAGAAAATTCCTGTGGATGCTCCCAAATTTTAGCTTGGGTTGTGAGATATTGGTCAACTAGTGTACGTAATTGTTGAGGAATGTTTGGCTGTTGGTTGAGTTCTTGCAAAGTATTAATTGCTCTTGCCAGTTTCACATTAGCATCTTGTCTGGCTGTTTCTATCTGATTTTGAATATTAAATATTTGCTGAGATGCAGTTTCATGATTGTGCAGTTCATTTAACTGTTGTTGTAGATGTTGTAAATGCTGTTCTATTTCAGTTTTAACTTTAAAAACGCATTGGCGCGCGTTGCTAAGGATGCTTTCTATGAGTTCTTGGGTAATTTGGTTGAGAGTCGCTTCAATATTTTTGGCTTCCCATAATGCGCCATAGGTTTGCTGAATCCTGTTCAACAAAATTTGGGCTGCATCAACTATAGTTTTTCGCTGATTTTGCGTTAAATATTGATAGTTATTAACCTGTTGAGCAATTTCTTGCCATTGAGTGCAATCGCTCGTTTTCAAAAATAAAGGAATTTTGCTAAAATTCTGCTGGAGAAAATAGCTAAAACTATGCTGTCTACCTTTTCTATCAGTATATTCTCCCTCGATTTCGTAAGCGATCGCCTTTGCTAATAAATCCCAGTCTGGTAGATTAACTGCATAATTGCTTGGCATTAATGATATTTTTAAAGAATTAGCCAACATCACCAATCCTGGCGGTAATTGTATTAGCTCTAAGGTTAAAGGTTGATTAGTCTGCCGAGCATTATTTAAAATTTCCGATAAACCTGTATTAGCTGTAGCCTTCCATTCCTTAACAGCAGCGATAACAGACTCAAGTTCCTGCTTGCGAGTTTCCCAATTTTGAATAGTTTGCTGTAAACTGTGCTGTTTGCTAAAAAATTGCTGATTATCTTTTTGTAATTGTTGTAAATTGCTGGAATGCTGTTTAAAAACCTGAACTGCGGCTGCAACTTCTAACATCGCTACAGTTGCACTTTGAGCATAAATTAATGCAGTTTTAAAATCAGGGATTCCCTTGGCGACAGTTTCACGTAACCACACAGCCAATCCAAAAGCACCACATTGAGGGCGAAGGACTTCAAGTTTATCAGTCAAGGTAACAGCTTTAGCGACATTTACCAAAAAGTCTTTAACTAAAGTATTACCTTCAGTATATGGGCGCAAATGCGGCAAAAAGTTGGTAATTTCTGGTGCTTCCCAATTAACTATTGATGGAGAATCTAAAAGATTTTCTAAACCAGAAATTAAGGTTTCAATTTCAGCTTTCTTAGCTAATGCATCCTGAAACAGTGCTTCTTGTTGTTGCAGATTAACTTGTAATTTAGCTTGTTTATGCGTTAATTCTTCCTGATTTACTTGGAATTCTTCTTCTGCTTGGATATAAGCTGTAAATCTTGGATAAAATGCCAATAATTGACGATAATTTTCTAAATTTTGGCGGCGATTACTGAGACGATTTTCGCAGTCACTAGCAGTATTATCTAACCATGTGCCAATAACTTGGTCTTCTAAAAACGGTTGTCCTTCTTCACCAACTTTCTCAGCACGTCCCTTACGTATCGCCCGAATTACAGGGTTATGAACTAATCTACTCAGGGCGTTATCTACTGCTAAATTCGCTTGGGAAGCAATCAAAGTCCGCCCACCTCGCAAAGCGACTTGATAGCAAATCTCAGCTATTACGGTTGTTTTACCTGTACCAGGTGGCCCCTGAATTAAAACTAAATCTTCGGAAGAAAGTACTGTTTCTACTGCTGCTTTTTGACCAGGATTAGCAGATGATAATAATAAATCTTCTATTGGTAATTGTACAGTTTGATGAATAGGTCGAGCTTGGGCAGCATCGAATAAGAAATTCCCTAAATAGGGATTTTGTGTGCGTCCATTATTTAAATCATCTAAAGCTTTTTTCTTGCGCTGAATTTGTTTAATATCGCCAACTGCTTCAAAACATAAAAACCCAGTATCAGGAAGTTGATAGCGTCCGCTTGTCATGTAATCAGCAAAATCGCGTTCCAGCCTAACACCAATGATGCGATTTTTGATATCAATTTCTTCAATGGAACCTAATAAGCGACTTTGCTGCCAATTTCTGCCATTGGGTGCAGTTTCAAATAATTTGATGTCTTCGTTTTTTGCTTTCCTTACCCGTTCCCAGAAGTTTTCAACATCCAACAGATTTTCAGGCGAACCATCGAGGGTAGCTGAGTTAACATCAATTTGAAAACTGATGCGTCTTTTAAAGTTATAGTTATGCTGACGGTAAGGTACACAAAACTGACGCGCTTGAGCAATCTTCTCTTCAATCTGCAAAAAGGCTTTCCATGCTTTCAGTTGTGCTTCTGTAGGTACAAAATCGCCACAAATTGGCGTATTTTTTAATTGTGTAAATACAGTTGAGGGGATACCGATATGATGCTCATGGTTAGGCAGAAGCCGCAAGCGGAAGGGTACAGCATAAGCATCATTATTGCCTCGTGAAATTGGCAGTAAATAAGCAGATAAAATTCTTAAACCTTCGTAGCCATTGGGATGTACTGCGGCTTTAAATCCAAGAGTTTTACCTAACTTTTGCAGTCTTAAAGGTAATTTACTATGCTCAGAATCAGTGGCAATTATTAATTCCCAAATTTCTTCTTTGGCTGCTCTTCCTGCACCTTTACGACGTAGATAAAATAGACAAGGATTTTGCCCGACACATTCCCACATTAATTCATGGGCATATTCTCGGCGTTCGCTAAAATCAGGATATTCGGCAACTGCATCCGCGCCTGCTAAATGACGGATTAAACTATCAATTGTTGAATTTACGAACATATAGCCCCAATCTTCTGAGGCCATTTTCATTTTCAAGGAACTAGTTTTGCGAGTGGTAGCAACTTTAGTAACTGCTGGTTTAGCAGCTTTGCGAACACGTTCTGCTTCAAATTCAGAAATGGTGCTGCTAGGACTTGTGGCGACAATGTTAAGTTGCTGGCATATGACTAATAGCTTTTTGCTATCTACATTTATTTCCTTTGAAAGTTCGTAGATTCTAACTTTTGATTTTTGCATCCAGTAATTTTCTGTAATATTTGATATTTATGAGAATAAAACTATTGCTAAAGCTAAAGATGATGTCCGCAAAATTTCTCTCAAACTCTTATTCTTTTGTTACTTTTGGATGATTTGCGGTGCGTTTTTGATAAAATGTGCGGAAGTTTAAGTATAAAAATTTCACGCAGAGGCGCAGAGGCGCAAAGAGAAAGATGGAGATTTTAAAGTTGTAGATTAGGGTGTGCGATTTTTCATCCTGGAGTTGAGGAATAACTATAAGTTTATAGTTTATATTGTCTGTACACTTCACTCGCAGCACGATGTACTAAAGAATGTCTCCAAACCAGCGATGACAAATCGTCGGCGTAACCCCCACCAATAACACAGGCGACGGGATAACCAGCACTGACACAAGTACTCAAAACCTGCATTTCGCGACGGAATATCCCAGTATCGGTTAAAGCTAATTTTCCCAGGCGATCGCCTATATGTGGATCGACACCTGCGTCATAGAAAACGATATCTGGCTTCACAGCCGATAATAAATCCGGTAGATACTTTGCTAAAGTTTGCAAGTAGGCATCATCTTCCATCCCTTCTGGTAAAGGGACATCCAAATCGCTGCTTTGCTTAGTACCCGGAAAATTCACTTCACAATGCATAGAAAATGTGAAAACGCTGTCATCATCTTGGAAGATAAAAGCCGTACCATCGCCTTGATGTACATCTAAATCCACTATTAAGATTTGTTGAGCTAGTCCGAGTTTTTGTAAAACGCGAGATGCGATCGCTAAATCATTGAAAATACAAAAACCAGATCCATAACTGGGAAAAGCATGATGAGTCCCGCCAGCCGTATTGCAAGCTAAACCCTGACTCAGCGCTAATTGGGCAGTCAGTATTGTACCACCGACCGCTACACAGGTACGATTTGCCAATGCCGGACTCCACGGCAAACCTATACGCCTCTGTGCTTTGGAGTCTAATGTTCCTTCACAATAAGCTCGAACATAGTTACCAGCGTGAACCAACTCAATCAATTCTGTTGACGGAAGCACAGGCGTATGAAATTGCTCAATTTGCGCCACCCCATCACTTATTAACAATTCGTATAACTGTCGAAACTTCCCCATTGGAAACCGATGTCCCTCTGGTAGCGGCGCAACGTAATCAGGATGATAAATAATTGGTAAATGCATTGTTGGTGTTTGGTAATTGGTAATGGGTAATTGGTAATTGGTGTTTGTTATTTCCCCTTGTCACCTCATCTCCCACCCTACGGGAAGCCCTTCGGGTTCAGCAGTTGCTTCAAGTCGGGGAACCCGCCCAACGCACTGCTTCACCGCTATCGCGTCTACATCTCCCTCATCTCCCTCATCTCCCTCATCTCCCCAGTCCCCAGTCCCCAATCCCCAATCCCCAGTCCCCAGTCCCCAGTCCCCAGTCCCCAGTCCCCAGTCCCCAATCCCCCACATTTGTCTACACTAAGAAGTGACAATGAAAACATAGTAAGGAAGCCTGCGTGCTTGATTTGTATCCGATGATGCAACTAAAAACTGTATGGCAATTAGGTAGCAATAATCCAGAAAATCAACATCACCTAGCTACTATTCGCCAATGCTGGGCAAGTCTCAATAGTAAAAAAGTTACTTGGCAACAGAGGATAATTACTGAGAATACTGAAGTCGATCAATTAGATTGGGAACCCAAGCGGTTTGATGAAGCCTTTGCGATCGCCAACCCAGATATTCGTGGTATTACACTGTATTGGCGTAAACCTGACTCTTCTGTTGAACGTAACACCACGCCACATCAATTAATACTTGATAGCCTCAACCAATATTTATATATTTTTCCTAAGTCACAAAAAGAACTAGTTATCCGTGTAGGTTTTCCATCGATTGTTTATGAAACAATTTCACTAACA
This sequence comes from Tolypothrix sp. PCC 7601, assembly GCF_025677855.1. Taxonomy (NCBI): domain Bacteria; kingdom Bacillati; phylum Cyanobacteriota; class Cyanophyceae; order Nostocales; family Tolypothrichaceae; genus Tolypothrix; species Tolypothrix sp. PCC 7601. The sequence continues at coordinate 2,428,618 of NZ_CP064879.1, read as the reverse complement.
AATCCCCAATATTTATATAATTCATCTGGTGAAAACTACATTCTCACTTTGCAGGATGCATCACAACAGCTAGAAGTCAAAGTTAGCATGAGTCCAGAAAATCTCAAACAGCTACTTCGACAACTCACAAGGTAAAATTAAGCCAACATACGTTACCCTGACTGAGTACCCTAATCTTAAATACTTCATTTCAAATTGATTATGATGCAATGGATTCTGCCAGTTGTATTTGTTCTTGCTGGCTTACTAGCAGGAATAATTGCGGAGAAATTTTTCTTCAAGAAGTTGAAAACATTTGTTCTTAAAACAAAACTTCCTGGAAGTGAACTTATATTTCTCTCATTGCATCGCATGACATTTATTTGGTTCGTGCTAGCAGGATTTTCTGCAGCAGTTCTTAGCGCTCCCATCAAACCAGATATTGCCACTGTCCTGCACAAAATAGTTACTATAGTTATACTTTACTCAGTCACAATAGTTGTAGCTAGATTGACTGCTGGTTTTATCAATTTATTTATTACTAGATCTGAAGGAGTTTCAGCATCACTCATTTCTAATATCGCTAAGACTGCTGTCTTTGTTCTAGGAACGCTAATTCTGTTGCAGACAGTGGGTGTAGAAATCACACCAATAATTACGACTTTAGGTATTAGCGGTTTAGCAGTAGGTTTAGCTCTCAAAGATACGCTAGAGAATTTATTTGCGGGCTTTTATCTGCTAATTTCTAAGCAAGTCAGAACTGGAGATTATGTCAAACTAGCAGATAGTCATGAAGGATATGTCATAGATATTTCTTGGCGTAATACAACTATTAGGGAACTTTCAAATAACGTCATCATTGTACCCAATTGTAAATTATCTTCAGCAATTTTTATTAACTACCATCTGCCAGTTAAAGAGATTACTCTCACACTTAATGTCGGAGTTGATTACGAGAGCGACTTAGAACAGGTAGAAAGGGTAACAGTGGAAGTTGCTAAAGAAGTGATGGCAGAAATAGCACCACAATTAATCGCCAATGAACCATATATCAGATTCCACAAGTTTGGAGATTTTAGTATAGATTTTACTCTTTATATGCGCGTCAATGAATTTTTTGACCAACGTATTGGCAGACATTTATTTATTAAAAAATTACATAAACGATATCAGAAAGAAGGAATTAAAATTCCTTTCCCAGCTAGAGAATTGTTTATACCCGAAAATGCTGCCAAACTTGGACAATAAACATTTTGCAATATTATTAGAGTTGTAATATTTTTTGTGTTCGTGCAGTATTTACAACAATATAATGTCTTGATTTCTACATTGAAACCTCGAATTTTTGAGATATCCTGAAAAATTCGAGGTTTTAGCATTTATAAAAGCAGACAAAATTTATAATAGATAAAGCATTTATCAAGTAAATCTTAGTTAGGACGTGTTACGGCTATGACAGGATTGGGGACTGAGAGTTAATGATATTTAGCCGTAACGCATCATCCATGCTATCAAAGGAGAATCAATAACCTTGAATACTCAACTAACCCTTAAAGAACAATTTCTAGTGCAGCTTGATAAAATTCAAAAGCATGGTGATAGTTCTCATGTCACCAATTTAGAGATAGACGAAAATACTGCCACAGAAATTGAGCAATTAACAACAGAACTCGAAAGTATTAATCCTAATCCCAAACCTCTGCTTAATGCTATTTCTCTGCTGAATGGAACTTGGTTATTGAAATACTCCACTGCTAGAGAAATTCGGGCTTTAGCTTCTCTACCATTGGGGTTAAAAGTAGGTAAAGTATACCAAGTAATTAATGTTGCAAATAAATCATTCTTCAATATAGCTTTTGTGCAACATCCTCTGAAAATCATATCAGGCTTCGTGAAAGTTGCAGCTAGCTTTGAGCCTATCCAAGAAGATTTATCGAATCTACTGGACAAACGTATCCAAGTCAATTTTGAAAAACGCTACTTATCAATTGAAAAAATTCTTGGCATTAATACCCCTCAACTCAACCCATTTAAAGTTGTTCCAGCTAGTAATCCTAAAGGACGAGTTCCTAGCCTAGATATTACTTATTTAGATGAAACTTTAAGGATAGGGCGTGGTGGAGATGGTAGTTTATTTATTCTGACTAAATCTCAAGATTTACCTGACAAATTTCGATAAATTTGAATGCGTAATTCTTACTCAAGGGTTAACCAACTAAAAACTTGCTCAACACTTAAAGATAAATCGAGATTACTAAGAACAGGTAGTGAATCTTTACCTGTTAGCATTTCAACTCTTTGATTTGGGAATATAGTTAAAATACTCGCTTCTTCTGGAAAAATTAGCCATCCTAGTTCTGTGCCATTTTGAGAACAGTGGAGTAAGTTACGCAGAACTTTGGCTTGACTTTGCTCTGGAGAAAGTATTTCTATTGCCCAGTTAGGATGAGTTTCAAAACGGTTAGCAATTCTGCCTGATGGTTCACGAGGAATGCGTTCCCAACGAAATACCGCAATATCAGGAACTATAGCCGCACCGCCAAAAATACAACGCAGTTCGGGAAAAGCTAGGGCAATTTTTTGAGGTTTAGCTATTTGGTTAATTCTTTCACAGAGTTCTACTTGTAGTAGGCTATGTTCTCCTTGAGGCATCACTTTTTGACTCACTTTTCCATTGATATACTCTGAAGCAGGTTTGGTTTCTGGCAATTGAAGAAATTCTTCTAATGTGATGGATTTGACTAGTGTACTCATCGTTTTTCTTGCCAAATTCTCTAACATTTATTTTTCGTAATTCTTAATAATCAATGAAATAATGTTGGCGACATATCAATATATTCTAGAGGGCAAGGCAGTGCCTAGCCCCTACAATTCGCATTCTTTTTTCAAATTGATGTAATTACAAAATATTGGCAACATCTAGATTGATAGGTTTGAATTACATTACTCAACTCAGCAATCTTGTACAGACGTGATTAATCGCGTCTGTTGCAACTCATTACTCAGCACTACAATGGCATAAAGTCATACCCAGTCGCAGATTTATTGCTAGGTTGAATTTTTACTAAAACTGCTGTGCCATTGCGATCGCCTGATGGTAAAAATTGGATTTTACCTGTAGCACCATTAGCAACTAGGCTGGGACTATGCAGCGCTTTTTCTAAGCCATCGCGGGTGCTATCTTGTTGTAAACCTTTAGCGATCGCAATTGTTGCATCATAAGCTGTAGCGGTTCGCCAATTTACATTTCCGCCCCAAAGTTTCACCGCATTTTGTGGAAAAGGATTGCTTGGAATTGCTTGGGGATGCCAAGGTATAGCTAAAACTAAGCCATTTACATCGCTTTTACCTACCTGTAGAGTTTGGAATGTATACAGCGTGGGGCTAGCAAACAATGTTAATTTACCGTTATTTGCAGCTGCTAAATCTAAAGCTTTGTTAATTCTATCGACATGAGGCGCTAAAACTAAGCTATCTGCACCACTGCTAATGAATTGGGAAATTAAGGCGCTGGGATTAAAATCAGCTGCAGCAACATCGCAATTTATAGGGTTAACTTTACCACCACCAGCAACTATACCTTTGATAAACTCATCCTTGAAAGATTGGGTATCAATTGATTTTGAGTCTGCACAAATAGCAATATTGTTTTTACGTGCTGTTTTAATAGTGTAATTAGCCAGGCTAGCAGCAAATGAGCCATTACTAGGAACAGTGCGAAATATATAATTACCAATACCAGAAAGATTTTGTGCGGTGCTGCTAGGAGAAATCATTACTAATCCCCCCTCTTGGTAAATTGGTGCAGCCGCAATCGAAGCATTACTAGAGTTATGTCCCACTACAGCCAGAATGCTGGTGTCTTGGACAAATTGCTTGGCAATCTGTTGAGCTTGGTTAGCCTCATTATCATCGTTAGCGATCGCCACCTGCAAAAGTTTACCATTGATACCACCGCTACGATTGACTTCATCTTGCGCCTGAGCTACACCCCGCAGAATTTCTTTTGCCACATCTAAATTCCCCCCGATAGGTACACTCACGGCAATTTTCAGGGCATTAGTATTTTTTGTTTGTGAATTATTTAAATAAATTAAGCTTTCTGGATCGTTGCGATGTTTTTGCAGTGATGATTTTAACTTAGTGCTAGCAGTAGCAAAATCGCCTTTCGCAAAAGCTTGTACTCCAGCTTCTTTATCAGCACTCGTATCAGCAGCCACTAAAATTTTCTCGCCTAAACTGATTCGCTGTGATTGAGAACCTCCGTTAACTGGTTGCGAACTATTACCAGGTATTAAGGAAGTCAAACTGTTACCGGAAAATTGATTCCACACCCACAAGCCCAAACCTAACACAGCCGTAGTACAAAGCAGAGATAAAATTAGCAGCTTAGTTTCTTTCTGAGAATTCATAAGTTATTGATATAGATTGCCCGGTAGAGTTGGTATTTTCTCTACTAACTACAATCAGAACGAAGAAAATAGGCAAACCCTGCAACTCAATAACAGCTTACCGCGATTGCGGGGGTTGGGGACTGGGGACTGGGGATTGGGGACTAGGGATGAGGAACAAACACCAATTACCGATTACCCAATGCCCAATGCCCCATGCCCAATGCCCCATGCCCCATGCCCCATGCCCCATGCCCCATGCCCAATGCCCAATGCCCAATGCCCAATGCCCAATGCCCAATGCCCCATGCCCAATGCCCCATTCCCAATTCCCCATTGTTACCAGTTCCAAAGTCTTCTACACTGACTGCATAGGTTTTAAGTCTTACAAGCTCCTCGTAATGGTCAACGATACTGAGTATATTAGGCAAACTGAAGCCACTCGTGTACAGGTACTTAGCGAAGCTCTGCCTTATATTCAACAGTTCACTGGACGTACTGTTGTTGTCAAATATGGCGGTGCGGCTATGAAAGATAGCACCCTCAAAGATCAGGTAATCCGCGATATTGTTTTCTTATCCTGCGTCGGCTTGCGCCCGATTTTAGTCCACGGTGGCGGCCCGGAAATTAACAGTTGGTTAGATAAGCTGGGAATTGAACCGCAATTTAAGAATGGTTTGCGAGTCACTGATGCGCCCACAATGGATGTTGTGGAAATGGTGTTGGTGGGTCGAGTTAATAAGGAAATTGTTGAGCTGATTAACCAAGCTGGTGGTTTGGCTGTGGGACTCTGCGGTAAGGATGGTAATCTCATCACAGCCCGCCCCCAAGGTCAAGAGGGTATCGGTTTTGTTGGGGAAGTCAGTAATGTCAATATCAAAATTTTAGAAACTCTAGCTAGTAATGGCTATATTCCAGTTGTGTCTAGTGTCGCCGCCGACGAGACAGGACAAGCTTATAACATCAATGCGGATACCATCGCTGGAGAAATCGCAGCCGCTTTAGGTGCAGAAAAGTTGATTTTACTGACTGACACCAGAGGTATTTTAAAAGATTACAAAGATCCTTCGACTTTGATCCCCAAAGTGGATATACCCGAAGCGAGAGATTTAATCGCCACGGGTGTAGTTAGCGGGGGGATGATTCCCAAAGTCAATTGTTGTGTGCGATCGCTTGCTCAAGGAGTCAAGGCTGCACATATCATTGATGGACGCATTCCCCACGCTTTGCTATTGGAAATCTTTACTGATGTTGGGATTGGAACTATGATTCTCGGTTCCCAATTTAGAGGCTGATTAGACCTGTTTTGTCACTCTCAAAAAAAAATAATCTCAGATTGATTCTGAGATTATTTTTTTCATCAATTTTTGAGGCTTTATTTTCTAACAGAAACTAAAATTTATAGATAAAACGTGGCAATTAAAGCCCTGTAAACTTTGGGGCAATTAGATTCCAATACAGTTCAGTTAAGAAAATTAATTGATAACAAAACTACAAAACTAGTTACTCAACAAAAAACCGAACAATAATTTTGGAGGGGGTTTGGGGGACGCAACCGTCCCCCAATCGGGGGCTTGGGGGAGAATCCCCCAATTGAGCTAGCTTTTTCTACAAGTCATAAATCAATCACCAATGATCTTATCTGACCTGCATTGAATTAGATTCTCCCCATCTGACAAAATAGGATTAGCTATTGGTTGGGCAGTTGGGCAGTTTACTCAACCATCAAATTACCAAGGATAAAGAATATTGACTTGCGATCGCCTTCTGAATGGTTGATTATATCCAGGATGACGGTCAAATACTGGATTTCTGATTGTTGAGTTGCGGAAGATGGGGTTAACTACAGAGGGTGTATTTAAACCCGGATAGATATTATTCTGACGATATTGAGGATAAGTGTAGATGGTAGTTGTGGGATAACGGTAATCAGTGCGTTGGCGATAGCGGTAATCATTATTCCAATGCGTTCTTCCTCTCACCGGATTTACACGTATATGATTATACCTCTGATTCCCATATCCGAATGAGTCATCTAAGTGTGTTTGCCTTCCACCGTTAATAATAATCACCGACTGAGCAGCAGCAGGGGCAATAGTAGCGCTGAGTAATACCAGAGTGAGGCTTGCACCCAGCCAATTCCGTTGTAAATCTTTAATCTTAGCCATATTTTGCTTCCCCAGTTTGATCGACTGAAATTTTCAGTAGCTGCTGATTGTTGGTATCTGAATGATTGGTTTACTAACTTTTTATGGATTTCTGATCAGTACTTCAGTGCTGACTAAGAAAATTATTTTTCCATCAATGTTAGTGTGCATTTTTTAACATACCTCAGTAGTGCATCTTTAGTACTGCTGCGGTGATTAAGAAATATTGAAAAAGCACAGGTAACTATTTTCATAAAAATTTTAGCTAGTCTCGTGAAATTCCACATCCATCTAAAGGTAGGGGTAGTTCATTTGTGCTATGTACCCCGAAAACATTTCCCAATGATTGCTGACATTGGCACAATAAATTTAAGAACTACTGATGTGTGTACAGAACGTGAATGCAGAAAGTTTAGAACTTGCCAGATCTCGCTACCAAGCTGGGCGAGTTGCTTTTGAAAATGGGCAATATCGAGAAGCTGTAGAGAATCTGGAAAAAGCCAGCGCCCTCTTGTCTGGTAATTCTCGCTTTGGGGGCGAAGTGCAAATTTGGTTGGTAACCGCTTATGAAGCTGCGGGGAGAACAGAGGATGCGATCGCCCTTTGCGAACAACTCAAACGCCATCCCTACTCAGAAACCAGTAAACAAGCCCGGCATTTACTCTACATCTTAAAAGCACCGAAGCTGAAAAGACCCAGCGAGTGGATGACAGAAATTCCCGATTTGGGCAAATTACCCGAAAATGAATCACAAGTGCGGATATCTGTCAAGCCACGCCCAGCTACTAGCACCAAAAAACCGGAACCGGAATTTGTTGATCTCAGCCAGGTCAATACCAAAGATAACCGCTTTATTTGGCTGGCATTAATTGTTATCGGGTTAATCTTGGGATACTTGGTTTGGCTGAATATTTAATTGTCAAAAGTCCAAAGTTTAAAACTTTTGGATGTGAATTTTCCACCTATATCTTTCAGGTGGGAAAATAGCGATAGGGCTGAAAAGGATGAAGGATGAAAGTTTTTCAATATTTATGCTCTATTCATTTATCTGTGGGTTAATTTCATACTTTAGCCCTGATACTTTATCCTTCATCCTTGAACATCTGATACTCGCGGAGACTAATTATTGATGAATTCGTCATATCTAGGAAAAGTTTTCCATTGGTTAATTAAACCGTTAAGTTTTGTTATAAAAACAAGAGAATTGTTAACAAAATTTTTTGGCTATAAATCAATTAACTCCATCTTTTCTTTCTCCCAAAAAAGCAGCAACGCCAAAACATCAAAACCGATTTTATGGGTAGTCATCTTAGCATCATTACTGTTAACTGGTTGTGTGCAGTATGACGTAGGCGTAAACTTTAGCAACTCCAATCATGGGGAATTAGTGCAGCATATTAAATTAGGAGAAAAGCTTACCAGTTTTAGTGGCGACTATGTTTATGAATGGTTAAACAGTATAGAACGTCGCGCCCGCAAACTGGAAGGGAAAGCAAAGCGAATTTCTCCAGAAGAAGTGATTGTGACGATTCCTTTCACTAATGGGCAAGAATTACAAGCAAAATTTAATGAGTTTTTTAGCTCCCACATCAATCAAAACACTGAGCCTGTAGCCGCTGAATCTGACTCAGAACTACCAAAAGTTGAATCTAACTTACTCATAGAGGAGAACAATTTTTTACTATTGGTACGCGATCGCGTAATTTATGATTTAGATTTGCGATCGCTCTCGCTAATTGCTAGTGATGGTAATGTTTTAGCCAACGCAGGTTCAATTCTCGATTTGAATTTTAGTTTGAAAACCCCATTGGGAGCGCAAAACATCCCCATTGGTGAAAATCCCATTGAGCCAGAAAAGATTAACAATCAACTAGTGTGGAAGCTAAGAACTGGGGAACTCAACCACATAGAAGTAGTTTTTTGGCTTCCTAGTCCCCTTGGTATTGGTGCATTGCTAATTGCTTTGTTTGTCTGGGGTGGAATCTATCTCAGATATACATTTATGCCCGATCCCAGATTGCAGTTTGCGCCAAAACCAGCAGTATCAGAATAGTGCTGAGTGCTGAGTGCTGAGTTCTGAGTGCTGAGTCTCCAGCGTTAGAGGCGACTAGCTTTACTAAGTCCAAGCGAGTTTTTAACTCTGAACTCTTGTACAGACGCGATTAATCGCGTCTCTCAGAGCACTTAGCACTTTCAACTCAGCACTTATTAAGGAGATAAACGCTCAATTTTCCAATCGCCATTATCTATACGAGTATAAAGCAAGCGATCGTGTAGGCGACTAGGACGACCTTGCCAAAACTCAATTTCTGTGGGAATGACACGCAAGCCTCCCCAATTCACAGGCCGAGGAATCTCCTGAGTTTCATATTTGTCCTGCAATTCTTGCAAGCGCTGCTCTAAAACTTCTCGGCTTTCTATCACCTCGCTTTGATTAGAAGCCCATGCACCCAAGCGACTATTTTCAGGACGGCTGTAAAAATATTGATCGGATTCCGCCTCCGAAACTTGCTCAACCTGTCCTGTTATGCGAACTTGGCGTTCTAATTCCGCCCACCAAAACACTAATGCAGCTTGAGGGTTTTCTGCTAGTTCTTGACCTTTACGGCTGTTATAGTTGGTAAAGAAGACAAAGCCTCGCTCATCAAAATTTTTCAGTAGTACCATTCTGGCCGAAGGTTTACCATCTGGCATGGCTGTAGCCAAAGTCATGGCATTAGGTTCGGGGAGTTGGGCTGCTAGTGCCTGATCGAACCATTGTCTAAATTGTATAAAAGGATTAGGATGAACCTCAGTTTCGCTCAAATCTTGTAAAGTATAGTCTTTGCGAAGGTCAGCTATGGTTTGATTCATGGTGATGTTCTCCCCTGGTATTTAGATCAGCTTTGTAGATATCTTTATTCAAAATATCTTTTATAGTCAGCACCAACACCTATTGAGCAATTTTTTTCGAGAAATCGGGAAAAAATATTGCATCTGATACCAAATTGGGATAAATAATATTGTCTGAGCTTGCCAGAGAAGCTTTTTGGTAAAGACTTTCAATCTAAAATCCAAAATTCAAAATCCAAAATTGATATGATCCGCCGTTCAGCCTCCCTTCAAAGTTTATTAATTTATGGTCTGAGCGGCCCGATTATCGCTCTTAATGTGTGGTTATTGTCGGTAGTATTTCACTATTTCCAGCATCCCATCACTATCCTCAGTTCTGCGGCAATTCTGGCTTTTTTATTAAATTATCCGGTACAGTTCTTTAAACGCGCGCGCATCACCCACACACAGGCGGTGATTATTGTTTTGCTGGTCACCTTTACATTAGTAGTGATTTTGGGTGTCACATTAGTACCCATGCTACTTGACCAAACAATTCAACTTTTAAATAAAATTCCTGATTGGTTAACTAGCAGTCAAAGAAATCTCGAACATGTTGAAGCTTTAGCAAAACAACGGCGGTTACCCATAAATCTGCAAATAGTGGCTAATCAAATTAATGCTAACATCCAAAATTTGGTGCAGCAGTTAGCTTCGGGTGCGGTGGGATTTGCCGGCACACTGCTCTCAGGAATACTCAATGTTGTACTCGTGGTCGTGCTAGCGTTTTATATGCTGATATATGGCGATCGCGTCTGGGCTGGTTTGGTCAGTCTGTTACCATCTAATATTAGAATTCCTTTAACAACATCCTTAAGATTAAACTTTCAGAACTTCTTTCTCAGTCAGTTGTTGTTAGGGCTATTTATGGTAGTGACTCTAACACCAATTTTTTTAGTTCTGAGGGTACCATTCGCCTTACTGTTTGCCATAGTTATTGGCATAGGCGAACTCATCCCCTTTGTGGGTGCAACTCTTGGCATTGGTTTAGTCACAATCCTAGTACTGCTCCAAAATTGGTGGTTAGCAGTGCAAGTTGCTTTATCGGCGATTCTCTTGCAGCAGGTTAAAGATAACTTATTAGCGCCTAAATTACTGGGTGACTTTATTGGACTAAATCCCATCTGGATTTTTGTAGCAATCTTAATGGGTTTTGAAATAGCAGGTTTACTAGGAACACTCGTTGCTGTTCCTATTGCTGGCACTATTAAAGGCACATTTGATGCTCTAAAAAGTGGTGAATCTGCTAACTTCGTATCACATTTTTCTATTAATAATTACACATCTGACTTTGATGAAGAAAGTAAAAGTTAGAAATGGGTAATGGGTAATGGGTAATGGGTAATGGGTAATGAGTAATGAGTAATGAGGAAACTTTCGACTGTGGAAACTATCGAAGAGATAAAATTTCAAATTATTTTAAAACGAAAAAAGCGCCATATTTACTGAAAAAACCCAAACGATAAAGTATTTTAAATTACGTTATTTACTTATTTCAAAGTGTAAAAACCTCATGTTATACTTCATCGATTATGGTGAGAATTATACTATTTGACTTTCCGGGTGCAATAAATGTATTATCCAAAATTCTGCAAAACTAAACTTGCACAATCTAAAGTTAGCATTCACAATGAGAATAAAAGTAATTGCCTGCTAGTTATTAAGTATCATTTATTACAAAATATTCTAATCGAATGAGATAGATAAGACCTGTGCTAATTTTTATCTACGATACTAGCAAGTAATTCTTGCCCAATAAATCCAGTGTTAAAGTTAGGCACTTTTTAACTTAATTACTCAAAATTAATTAATGGATGCGTCCGAGCTATTAGAAACAATTACACTTCTGATCAAGCAAGCTGAACAAGGAGAAATTGATCCTTGGGATGTTCAGGTAATTGAGGTAATTGACCGTTATTTAGAACTAATGGCACCGCAGGCCACAGCTAGAGGCTATGAAGCCGATTTATCTCAATCTGGACAAGCTTTTTTATCAGCATCAATGTTGGTGTTATTCAAAGCCAACACCTTGATGCAATTGCAATCAGCCGCAGATGAACAAGAACTGATACTTGATGACGCGCTGCTAGAAACCGAAAATGGGCTATTACACCCAGTTAATCGCCTGCCTTTAGAGCATCACTTGCGTCGTCGTCCAGCTGCAATGCCTCCGCCTAAACGTCGGGTAACTCTGCAAGAGTTAATTGACCAATTGCAGATCATGGCGAACCAGCTCAAACTTGTCCAAAAAACAAATAAACCAGTCCGTCCTCGCCGTCAGCCGACTGTGCAAAGTATGCGAGCCGCGCTAGAACTGGCACACCAAGAAAATTTGACGGAAGTAGCTGGAGAACTAGAGCAAGTATTACAGCTGTCGGCACAAAAATTACATTTGGAACAAAATTATTTGAATTTGGAACAGCTTGTGGAGTTATGGGTCGAGAGTAAACAGCCATACCAAAATGGCTCTGCTCATACATCACCACATAGCCACTTAGTTAGCGTATTCTGGGCACTGCTACTGCTATCAGCTCAATCCAAAGTAGAGCTATTGCAAGAGGAGTTTTACCAAGAAATTAAAATTCGTTTACTAATAGATTCCGCGAACACTCACAAACCCGTGGAGCAGCCTATGAACTGAGCAATATCTATCTACTTATTTAGATAATTTATAGACTACGGTGCCATCAAACCCAAAGTCTAGGTAAATTTAAAAAGTAAGCCATTGCTCGTTAAATGACGATGTCGATAGATGCAAAAATCAGCAAATTCCCCTAATCTGTGCTATCAGGGATGAATAAAAACAATAAACCAATGAAGTATAACTTGTTGAAAGTAAACTGGCTTGTGGTTGAGGAATAATCTTTATGAAGGCGATGATTCTTGCAGCGGGTAAAGGTACTCGAGTCCGTCCGATTACCTATACAATCCCCAAACCGATGATTCCTATACTGCAAAAACCAGTAATGGAATTTTTACTTGAACTGTTGCGTCAGCATGGCTTTGACCAAATTATGGTCAATGTGAGCCATTTAGCAGAGGAAATTGAAAACTATTTCCGTGATGGTCAGAGGTTTGGTGTACAAATTGCCTATTCCTTTGAAGGGCAAATTGTGGACGGTACACTGGTGGGGGAAGCAGTCGGATCTGCTGGCGGGATGCGGCGTATCCAAGACTTTTCACCGTTTTTCGATGATACTTTTGTGGTATTGTGCGGTGACGCTTTGATTGACTTAGATTTAACTGAAGCAGTCAAGTGGCATCGAGCTAAAGGGTCGATCGCTACAATTATTACGAAATCTGTTCCCAAGGAAGAGGTTTCTAGCTATGGTGTCGTCGTGACTGACGACGATGGGCGTGTGAAAGCTTTCCAAGAAAAACCCTCCACCGAAGAAGCCCTCAGCACCAACATCAACACCGGGATTTACATTTTTGAACCGGAAGTATTTAAATATATTCCTTCTGGCATTGAGTACGACATTGGTAGTCAGCTATTCCCCAAACTGGTAGAAATTGGCGCGCCTTTCCATGCGATCGCAATGGATTTTGAATGGGTAGATATTGGTAAAGTACCAGATTACTGGCGGGCGATTCGTGGTGTACTACTAGGTGAAATTAAAAACGTCCAAATCCCTGGACATGAGGTTGCACCTGGAATTTACACAGGCTTAAATGTTGCTGTCAATTGGGACAAAGTTGATATTACAGGCCCAGTTTACATTGGTGGCATGACCAGAATTGAAGACGGCGCGAAAATCGTCGGCCCGGCGATGATTGGCCCCAATTGCTGGATTTGTAGCGGGGCGACAGTAGAGAACAGCGTGATTTTTGAATGGTCACGCCTCGGCCCAGAAGTTCGCCTCATAGATAAATTAGTGTTTGGGCGTTATTGTGTCGATAAAACTGGAGCCACCATTGATGTCCAAGCAGCAGCCTTAGACTGGCTGATCACTGATGCACGTCAATCCCCACCATCTCATACTCCAGTAGAAAGACAAGCGATCGCAGAATTGCTCAATACGACTGCTATTTAGGGGATAGGGCATGGGGCATGGGGCATGGGGCATTGGTAATTGGTAATTGGGGTTTGTCATTTGTCATTCGTCATTCGTCATTTGCTGTTTGTTATTCCCCTTTTCCCTTTCCCCAATCCCCAATCCCTAGTCCCCAGTTCCCAACCCCTAACTATTCAAATACGTGTATCTTCTCAGACTTTGCTCGTAAGTTTGTAAGAGTCGCTGAGATTCTGCTAAGGTGATGCGCTTTTCCTCCAGGGCTTTTTCACAACGCTGGCGGATGTTTTCTACCATGTCTTCGGAATCGTACTGCACGTAGCTAACTACTTCGCTCATGGTATCGCCTTTGACGACATGTTCAATTTGGTAACCTTTGGGGGTCAATTGAATGTGAACTGCGTTAGTATCGCCAAATAGGTTGTGTAAATTACCCATGATTTCTTGGTAGGCTCCACTGAGGAACATTCCCAAATAATAGGGTTCGCCTGGTTTAAAGGTGTGCAGTTCTAAAACAGATTTGACATCACGCAAATCAATAAAGCGGTCAATTTTGCCATCGCTATCGCAGGTGAGGTCTGCCAAAATTCCCCGCCGAATTGGTTCTTCATCTAAACGGTGGATGGGCATAATCGGGAATAATTGATCAATCGCCCAGCAATCTGGTGCTGATTGAAACACCGATAAATTAGCGTAGTAGATGGAAGCCATGATTTTTTCTAGGTCTTCCAGTTCGTCTGGTACGTATTCCTGCTGTCTAGTGATGTTTAAAATTTTCTGACAACAAGCCCAGTAGAGACGTTCAGCTTTAGCCCGTTCTCTTAGGCGTAAAATACCCAAGTTGAAACGGCTGATAGCTTCTTCTTTAAATTGGGCTGCGTCGTGGTAAAACTCCTGATAATTTTCTTTGTTAATCGATTGGTAGGTTTCCCAGAGGTAATTAATAATTGGGGATTCGCCTTCTTGTGGCGGTTCTGGGGTATCGAGGGGGACATCGCTGGTACTGAGAACATCAAAAATCAATACCGATTGATGAGATGCGATCGCTCTACCACTTTCACTAATCAGGGTAGGTACGGGAATTTGCCGTTCAGCACAGGTATCTTTTAACTCTGCCACGATGTCGTTGGCATAGTTTTGCATATTATAGTTTTTCGAGGCGTAGAAGTTGGTTTGGGAGCCATCATAATCTACACCCAAGCCGCCACCGACATCGAGATATTTCATATCTGCCCCCAACATTGCCAACTCTACGTAAATGCGGCTGGCTTCTTGAATGGCATCTTTAATCACGTTAATGGCTGAAATCTGGGAGCCGATGTGGAAATGCATCAACTGCAAGGAATCGAGCAAATCAGCTTCGCGTAACTTGTCAACCGCCTCAATCACCTCAGGCATAGTTAGACCAAATTTAGCGCGATCGCCACTGGAACTACCCCAGCGTCCCATACCTTGGGTACTGAGTTTAGCTCTTACTCCTAAGATGGGTTTAATACCTAATTGACGGTTAGCGGCAATTACTAAATCGACCTCTTCAATTTGTTCTAGGACAATAATTGGCGTTTGACCTAGCCTTTGAGCCAACATTGCCGTTTCGATGTATTCTTGGTCTTTGTAGCCGTTGCAAATTAATAATGCTCCTGGGGTATCCAAGATAGCCAGAGCAATCATTAATTCTGGCTTAGAGCCAGCTTCTAAACCAAATTGATGTGGCTTACCAAATCTGACCAAATCCTCAATTAAATGGCGTTGCTGGTTACATTTAACAGGAAATACACCACGATAAACACCAGGATAGTTATAGCGAGCGATCGCCTTCGCAAAACAAGCATTTAAACGCTCAATCCGGTCTTCCAAAATGTCTGAAAAGCGAATCAACATCGGCAGGCCTAAATTGCGCTGCTTCAAAGCGTTGACCAATTCAAACAAATCCAAAGAACCACCGCGATCGCCTTTTGGGGAAACAGTGACATGACCAGCCGCGTTAATCGAAAAATAAGGTTGTCCCCAACCTTCAATTCGATATAGCGCTTCGCTGTCCTCAATTTTCCAAGCGCGAGGCGAATCATCAGTGATAGTACTAGGCGCTAACAGCTTTTTTGGCTTATGGTTTTTCACTTCTGGTTTGTGTCCATTAGACGGCAGCTTAACTATCTCTTCAGATGTAGCAGTTGACTCAACACCCATTTATTCCTGACCTCTGTGTTTCACCCACGAATTTTCAATTTAACGCATTCATTTGCGATCGCATATGCACCCAGAGATAATTTCTGAGATAAACTCTGATTGGTCAAGAGTCGTCTGTTACTTATCATTAGTCATTGGTCATTTGTCATTAGGGTCAAAATCCCTAAAGTATCAACAAATGACAAAGAACTAAGGACAAAGAACAAAAGATAATTGATCTTGAAAAATTTATTAAGTTTTCGGAGATAGCTTTGGAACGCACATTTTTGGCAATTAAACCCGACGGCGTACAACGCGGACTAGTCAGCGAAATTATCGGTCGCTTTGAAAAAAAAGGCTTTACCCTCGTGGGTTTAAAGCTGCTTCACCCCAGTCGGGAATTAGCTGAACAACATTATGACGTTCACCGCGAAAGACCCTTCTTTGCAGGATTAGTTGAATTTATCACCTCCGGCCCCGTAGTAGCGATGGTTTGGGAAGGTGAAGGCGTAATCGCCTCTGCAAGAAAGTTGATTGGTGCAACCAACCCCCTCAACGCCGAACCTGGAACCATTCGCGGCGATTTAGGGATCAACATTGGTCGCAACATCATCCACGGTTCCGATGCTCCGGAAACAGCTCAAAAAGAAGTTGCTCTGTGGTTTAAGGATGAAGAATTAGTTAACTGGAAACCAGAAGTAACTCCTTGGTTGCACGAGTAGGGAGTTAGGGATTGGGGATTGGGGATTGGGGATGAGGGGGAAAAGGGTAAAGGGGAAAGGGTAAAGGGGAAAGGGGAAAAGGAAAAAAAGGGAAATTATTATTACCCATTACCCATTACCCAATCCCCTACTTTGGTACTTCAGTTTTTTCAGACAATTCTTGGGGTACTTCTATATTTGTGCGTTTGGAAAAGCCCCAAGCTAGGATCAGACCGATCGCAGTAATCATTAACCATTCGGGCGGAACTAAGCTATCGTTTACCACCTTCAATAACAGACGCAAACCTACAAATGCGACAGTTATATAGCCTGCGTCTTCTAGGTTTTCAAATTCGTCTAGCCAACGGATAAATAATTCCGCCATGAAGCGCAGGGTAATGATCCCAATGGTTGCACCTGTTAATACCAACCACCTTTCTTGAGAAACTGCGATCGCAGTTGTCACGCTATCTAAAGAAAATGCCATATCAGTAAAAGCTATTACTGGTATCGCTTGCCACAAAGAATTAAAACGCGGCCCGTGATGGTGATTCTCTTCATCTGTTTCTTGGGATGTGAAGTGTTGGAATACTAGCCATAGTAGATAAGCCGCACCCAGAAGTTCAAATTGCCATAAATTTTGTACCCAGGTAGCTGTCAGAATTAATGTAATCCTGAGCACATAGGCAACAACTAATCCCAAGTTTAGCGCCTGTCGCTCAACTTTTTTATCTTCCAATCCTTGAGCGATCGCAGCGAGGGCGATCGCATTATCAGCAGATAGCACTGCTTCTAAAAACACCAGGATAAGCAGAACTATAGGAGCTTCAACGCTAAAGTGAAAATGAAGATAATCAAAAATTTTGTCTAGCATTCCAAGTATCTCAAGCAGCGTAAATTAAAAATTAACAACAGCAACGAATTTCATCCTCTAAAGTGCAAGCAATTGCTACTTTTATCCAGCTTAACTTGGCTGTGGTTGATTCTAAAAACTCTGGAATTGGCGCAATCACAGGGTAGTTAGAGTTTGTTGAGTGTAGCATGACACACCAGAAGTCTTAACATTCTCTTAAAAAAACTCTTGAGAAATCAAGTACGGAAATACCTAAATAAATTTCTATCACCCCACTTTTTGCAAAAAGCTAGGATCTAGGCAAGAAGTTTTTAGGACTTACGCAACTGATAGACTCATTTTCTGGTTTAAGAGTCAAGAGTCAAAGGTCAAGGGTCAAAAATTCAGGTTTTTTGGACTCTTGACAAACCTAAACGAAAAAAATATGACACTTGCGTAAGTCCTAGATATGACAAATCACAACCCGACACGCCGTCAAGATGACCGAAAGGGTTGAGAAATAGCATTTCTCTAAGATTGTGACTGGTGGGAGGTATTACTATAAAAACAATACTTTAGGAATCTTAATAATGAATTTAACTACCCAACAGTTACCTTCAGCCACTTTAGAAAAATTCCTTTGGACTTGGCGGGGCTATAAAATTCAGTACACTGTCATGGGTACAGGAGAACCCCTAGTACTAGTACATGGCTTTGGCGCTTCGATTGGACATTGGCGCAAAAATATTCCAGCTTTAGCAAAAGCAGGTTATCAAGTTTTCGCTGTAGATTTGTTGGGTTTTGGTGGTTCCGAAAAAGCACCAATTGATTACAGTTTGGAAATTTGGGTAGAACTGCTCAAAGATTTTTGGTATGCACACATCAATCAACCTGCCGTATTTATCGGTAACTCCATTGGTGCATTAATCAGCTTAATGGTACTGGCAGAACATCCAGAAATGGCCGCAGGTGGTGTTTTAATTAACTCTGCTGGTGGTTTAAGCCATCGTCCCCATGAATTGAACCCACCATTAAGGGTTGTGATGGCAGCATTTAATAAAGTAGTGCGATCGCCCCTCACAGGCAAGTTTGTCTTTAACCGCATCCGTCAAAAATCCCAAATTCGCCGCACACTTTATCAGGTTTATCGTAACCGGGAAGCTGTTACTGATGAATTAGTTGATTTACTTTATACTCCCGCTTGCGACCCTGGCGCGCAGAAAGTCTTTGCATCGATTCTTACAGCCCCTGCTGGGCCTACTCCTGGGGAACTTTTGCCTAAAGTTGAACGTCCTTTATTAGTAATTTGGGGTGCTGACGATCCTTGGACACCAATTACGGGGGCAAAGATTTACGAAGAAGCGCGTGAGAATGGTAAAGCCATCAAAGTTATCCCCATTCCCAACGCTGGTCATTGTCCTCATGATGAAGTTCCAGATATTGTCAATTCCCAAATTGTGGATTGGCTAGCGCAAAGGTGATGATTTCGCGCATGGGCATCTTTAGATGTCTATGCGCCTTTGTGACAAGGTGCTATTAACTTGTTAGCAATCCACATCACTTCAAGAAGTCTGGAGTGTAAAGGATAAAGGATGAAACAAAATGCAAGTTATACCAATTTGAAAAAAGAATGCGACAGATAGTAGGGGCAAGGCAATGCCTTGCCCTCTAGAATATATTGATGTGTCGCCAACATTATTTGAATTGGTATTACATCTATGACGATTCATAGTCATAGTAGAGGTAATTTCACACTTCATACCTCATACTTCATCCTTTAGCCTTCAGCCTTCATTTGACCAAATTAAATTGTGTGGTAATTGTCTATGGGGCTTGATGTGCAAAATGGATATCAAGGGAATGTTCCCGTCCATAAATATCCAGATTTTTCTCAGCAAGGCTATCAAGTTATCCGAGAACTAGGACGCAATCGACAAGCAGGACGTACTACGTATTTAGCTCATGCGCTTAAAACTGAGCAAAAAATCGTAATTAAAGAGTTCCGTTTTGCCCATGCGATTCCTGATTCGTCAGTCGTAAAAGCTTATGAAAGTGAAATTGCAATTCTGCAACAAATAAATCATGCACGCGTTCCCCGCTATGTTGATTCTTTTGCAACACCAGCGGGTTTTTATATGTTGCAGGAATATAAAAATGCCCCTTCTTTAGCATCACAATACAGCTTTCATCCAGAAGAAATCAAAAAAATTGCTATCTCAGTATTAGAAATTTTGGTTGATTTACAAAAGCGAGTTTCTCCAATTATCCATCGGGATATAAAACCAGAAAATTTGTTAGTTGATCAGCAATTTAATGCTTATTTAGTTGATTTCGGTTTGGCTCGCAACAAAGGTGCAAAAATGACTCTCAGCAGTTTTGCTGTTGGCACACCAGGTTTTATGCCACCAGAAGAACAATTTGGATATCCCTTAACGGAGGCATCCGATTTATATAGTTTAGGAGCTACATTGATTTGCTTATTGACTAATACTCGTTCCGTAAATATTAGTCATTTAATTGATGATAAATATCGCTTCAAGGTGCAAAAACTACTACCTCAAATCAACCCATACTTCAAGCGCTGGATAATGAAAATGGTAGAATATAAACGCCAGCATCGATATGCTAATGCAGCAGTTGCTTTAGAAGTATTAAAAACAATTCCAGTACTTGGTAATGCTACAGCTTGGGAAACTTTAGCAGCTACTATAAAGAGGAAAAAGAAAATTTTTGTGTTGGGATTAGCAACTATTGGTACAATCGCTACTGCTGGGAAAACCTTAATAATAGCTCAATCAGAAAATATTCATAAGCAAACACTAGAAACAAGAGAATGTCACGCATTTAATGCAATTGCTAGTTGTCTCAATAAACCTAACCATTAAGAGACCATTGATAAAGTGAAACTTCTGTAGGGTGTGTTAGGCGCTGATTTCCAATATGATTTATCAAGAGAGAACTATCCTAGCGCCTAACGCACCATCCACGCGGCGGTGCGTTACGGCTAAATTTCATTGTCTCTCAGCTCGAAATCATTTCATAGCCGTAACACACCCTACAGATAAATAGCACTTACTTTTAGTAAACATTGCTGCTCAGATCCCCGACTTTTTCAAAAAGTCGGGGATCTAAAACCTGTTAAAGTAAGCGACATTTCACCCTACAATATATAATTTACTTCAGGTCAATAATACGCTGTTATAGTAAACTGCCTTTAGCAAATCAACTTGCTTGCAGTAATTTTGACAGCGTTGTGAAGAAAATCCTGATTTTATCTGCTAATCCTACGAATACAGACAAACTACGCCTGGATGAAGAAGTGCGGGAAATTCAGGCTGGTTTGGAACGCGCCAGAAGCCGAGATCAGTTTGAAATTATCACGAAATGGGCAGTCAGAACTGATGATTTACGCCGTGCGCTTTTAGATTATGAACCGGAGATAGTTCACTTTTCTGGGCATGGGGCTGGAAATCAAGGTTTGGCGTTGGAAAATAATGCTGGAGAAATTCAGTTAGTAAGTACGGCTGCGCTGGCAAGATTATTTAAATTATTTAGAAATCAAGTTGAGTGTGTGTTGTTGAATGCTTGTTATAGCGAAGTACAAGCTGTAGCGATTCATCAACATATTGATTGTGTAGTGGGTATGAGTCAGGCAATTGGCGATCGCGCGGCGATTTAATTTGCTGTAGGCTTTTATGATGCACTGGGGGCCGATAGAACCTATGAGGAAGCTTATGAGTTTGGCTGTACTGCTATTGATTTAGAAAATATTCCTGAATCTGCAACTCCAGTATTAAAAACTAGGAATCATTTCCCAGGTAACTCAGAAACTAATGAAGGAATTTCTCAAAAATCAACACCGCAAGTAAAAGTCATCTCTCTAGAAAATCCTGAAGGACAAGTACCTCTAGATTCTGCTTTTTATGTTGAGCGTCCGCCAATCGAAACAGACTGTTATGAAACTATTCTCAAACCTGGGGCATTAATTAGGATTAAAGCGCCTCGACAGATGGGTAAAACTTCTTTGATGACGCGTATTCTTCATCATGCTCATCAACATGATTATCAAAATGCATCTGTAAATTTTCAATCAGCCGATGCAGAATTTCTGAGTAGTTTAGATTTATTTTTACAGTGGTTTTGTGCCAGTATTACTGATGAATTGAATATTCCAGTAAAGCTAGAGGATTATTGGAAAGGGGTTTTAGGTAGTAAGAATAAATGTACAAATTACTTCCAACGCTATTTATTACCTGCAATTAATACTCCTATTGCTTTGGGTTTGGATGAAGTAGATGAAGTTTTCAAACATCCGATAATTGCGGCAGATTTTTTTGGATTGCTGCGGGCTTGGCATGAACGGTCAAAAAATGAAATAGTTTGGAAAAATCTTAGATTGGTGATTGCTCATTCTAAAGAAGTTTATATTCCATTAAATATTAATCAGTCACCTTTTAATGTAGGTTTACCAATTGAATTACCAGATTTAAATTATTCACAAGTGCAAGATTTAGTCAAGCGTCACGGTATAAATTGGTCTGATTTACAGGTAGAGGAATTGAGAAAGTTGGTTGATGGTCATCCTTATTTAGTGAGGGTAGCACTTTATGAAATTGCTCGTTGTAGAATTACACTGCCGAAACTACAGCAAATTGCCGCAACAGAAGAAGGGCCTTATAGCGATCATTTGCGCCGCCATTGGCTAAATTTGCAAACAGACGCAGAATTATTAGCAGCAATTAAAGAAGTGGTGACAGCAGATGAGCCTGTAAATGTAGGCGTAGAAGCGGCGTTTAAACTTCGCAGTATGGGGTTAGTTAAATTTCAGGGGAATGATGTGATACCTTTGTGTGATTTATATAGGCAATATTTTTCTGCGCGCCTCGGTGTCAAGCCAGGAAATTCTCACAAATAAAACAGTAGGGTGCGTTAGGCGCAACGCACCGTCAAAAATTCAAGGTTTGTACTATTTATATTTCTCCATTCCAGTAAACAGGAATATATCTATGGTTCAGATTATTCAGGCAAAAGATGTCAGCCTCAATCAACTAATTGAGCAATTTAATTTACAACGTAATGATGATGAAAATTTCTTTGGTGAGTGGCGAGATAATTTACCAGAACTCAATGAGTTAGAAAAGCAAAATGTCGCAGAAATTAAAGCTGAATATCAGCATTTATCTCGATATCCCATTTTAGAACCTGTAGTCAAAATGGTGGTACTTTCCCCACTATTGCGTCTAGCAGGTTTTTATCAACCACCTTTTTACATTGCTGCTGAGGAAGAAGTGGAAATTTCTTCGGAAGATGAAGGCACAATCATTCGAGGACGCATTGATATATTGGTATTTCATCCACCATTATGGGTGCTGGTAATTAAGGCAAAAAGAGCGCAATATTCTTTAACTGTTGCCATTCCCCAAGCATTAGCTTATATGTTAGCTGATACCACTCCAGAAAAACCTGTTTTTGGCTTTGTCACTAATGGTAATGAATTTAGATTTATCAAACTGATCAAAGCTGAAACTCCTCAATACGCTCTATCCGATTTCTTCGCTTTAGATAGCCGGGATGACCTTTATACTGTCATCAAAATATTAAAACGCCTAGCTGATTTAATTCGTAATTCGTAGGCATAGCTGGGCTAACCTACATCATTTACCAGACAGTCAACAGTCAACCGTCAACCGTCAACCGTCAACCGTCAACCATCCCTTATGACAAAGTACCAGTATCAAGTCGGGGGGAGTTTGCCCCAAGATGCGCCAACTTATGTCAGACGACAAGCTGACGATGACATCTATGAAGGCTTGACCCAGGGTGAGTTTTGTTATGTCCTCAATTCCCGGCAGATGGGCAAGTCTAGTTTGCGGGTGCAGGTGATGCAACGGTTACAAAATGAAGGCTTTGCCTGTGCGGTGATTGATATTACTTCTATTGGCACAGCAGATATTACCCCAGAACAGTGGTATGCAGGGGTGATTGATACCCTAGTGGGGAGTTTGGATCTTTATAACAGCTTTGATTTAGATACTTGGTGGACAGAGAATGGCTTGCTTTCCCCTGTGCAGCATTTGAGTAAGTTTATCGAAACGGTTTTACTCAAAATAATTACTGAGAAGATAGTAATTTTTATTGACGAAATTGACAGCATTCTCAGTCTTTCGTTCAACTTAGATGATTTTTTTGCCGTGATTCGCGATTGCTATAACCGCAGGGCTACCCATGCAGATTATAATCGCCTGACTTTTGCTTTGATTGGGGTGTCTACCCCCTCAGACCTAATTCAAGATAAACGCCGCACTCCTTTTAATATTGGGCGGGCAATTGATTTAACTGGCTTTCAACTCCATGAGGCGGAACCTTTGGCGCGGGGGTTGGCGGCGGAGGGTGATTCTGGGGAGTTGATGCGGGTGGTGTTGGCGTGGACGGGGGGACAGCCGTTTTTGACGCAGAAGGTTTGTAAGTTGGTGGTGGGATTGGGGAAGGGGGAAGGGGGAAACGGGGAAAGGGAGAAAGGGGAAGAATCTAAAATCCAAAATCCAAAATCCAAAATTGAGGGGTTGGTTGAGGATTTGGTGAGGAGGCGGATTATTGAGAATTGGGAGGCGCAGGATGAGCCGGAGCATTTGAAGACGATCCGGGACAGGATTATGGCGGGGGGGGAAGAGAAGGCTGGAAGGTTGTTGGCGTTGTGTCAGCAGATTTCGCAGCAGGGAGAGATAGCGGCTGATGATAGTGCTGAACAAACTGAGTTGCGGTTAACGGGTTTGGTGGTGAAGCGGGATGGGAAGCTGCGAATTTATAACCGGATTTATGCTGAGGTGTTTAAGCCGGAATGGAGTGAAAAGCTTTTGGCAAAGCTGCGCCCATATTCTGATGCTTTTAATGCTTGGGTGGAGTCGCAACAACAAGATGAGTCGCGGTTGTTGCGGGGAAAGACTTTGCAAGATGCTCAAGAATGGGCGACGGGTAAAAGTTTAAGCGATTTGGATTATCGGTTTTTGGCTGCTAGTCAGGAATTAGAAAAGCGTGATGTGCAAAGGCGGTTGGAGGCGGAAGAACAGGCGAAGCAAGTTTTGGCAGAGGCGAACCGCAAAGCTAATCGACGGATTCAAGTTGGTGCTGTGGTGCTGGGGTTGGCAATGGTGGGGGCAGCAGCATCGTTAATGTTGGCTCAATATCAATTAGGGCAAGCACGATTAGCTAGGACAGAAACGGATAAGGCTCAAACAGAGCTAAAAAAAGCGCAAACAGAAACAGAAACCACTAAGCAAGAGAATCAGCGCATATCGGTAGAGAATAAAAATTTATCAGCGCAAGCAGCACAAGCACAACAAAATCTAAATAATGCAACTGCAAAGTTGAAAACTGCAAATGCCAAAGTGAATGAGGCACAGCAAAAAGTGACATTAGCGGAAAGCAAAGTGGAAGCAGCTAACGCCAAGGTTAGTCAAGCTGAGGGACAGGCAAAGGAAGCAGTTGAACAACGACAAGCAGCACAACAGCAGCGTGAAGAAGCTGTTGCAGGTTTAAATCGGGCTAGGGAAGAACAAAAGCAGGCGCAACAAGAATTACAAACTGCTAAAACTGCTCTGAATGCAGCCGTTAATGCCCGTGCAAAGGCAGATGAAGACCGAAAAATTGCTTTAAAAGCTACCCAATTAGAACAAGATGGAACAAATGCTTTGGGATTGTTTACATCTTCAAAGGAAATAGAGGGGCTACTGTTAGCAATGCAGACTGGAAAAGAACTAAAAACTCTGGTAAAGAATAAAAAATCTTTAGCAGATTATCCTGCTTATAGCCCTTTGTTTAGTTTACAAACCATTTTATTAAATATTCGCGAACAAAATCGCTTGGAAGGGCATAGCGATTATGTCAGAAGCGTCGTCTTCAGCCCCGATGGCAAAACTTTAGCTTCCGCCAGTCTTGACAAGACCATCAAATTGTGGAATCGGGACACAGGCAAAGAAATTTCTACCCTGACTGGGCATAGCGATTCGGTCATCAGCGTCGTCTTCAGCCCTGATGGTAAAACTATAGCTTCCGCCAGTGGTGACAAGACCATCAAATTGTGGAATCGGGACACAGGCAAAGAAATTTCCACCTTGACTGGGCATAGCAATTCGGTCATCAGCGTCGTCTTCAGCCCCGATGGCAAAACTTTAGCTTCCGCCAGTCTTGACAAGACCATCAAATTGTGGAATCGGGACACAGGCAAAGAAATTTCCACCCTGACTGGGCATAGCGATTCGGTCATCAGCGTCGTCTTCAGCCCCGATGGTAAAACTTTAGCTTCCGCCAGTACTGACAACACCATCAAATTGTGGAATCGGGACACAGGCAAAGAAATTTCTACCCTGACTGGGCATAGCGATTCGGTCATCAGCGTCGTCTTCAGCCCTGATGGTAAAACTATAGCTTCCGCCAGTGGTGACAAGACCATCAAATTGTGGAATCGGGACACAGGCAAAGAAATTTCCACCTTGACTGGGCATAGCAATTCGGTCATCAGCGTCGTCTTCAGCCCCGATGGCAAAACTTTAGCTTCCGCCAGTCTTGACAAGACCATCAAATTGTGGAATCGGGACACAGGCAAAGAAATTTCCACCCTGACTGGGCATAGCGATTCGGTCATCAGCGTCGTCTTCAGCCCCGATGGTAAAACTTTAGCTTCCGCCAGTACTGACAACACCATCAAATTGTGGAATCGGGACACAGGCAAAGAAATTTTCACCCTGACTGGGCATAGCGATTATGTCATCAGCGTCGTCTTCAGCCCCGATGGCAAAACTTTAGCTTCCGCCAGTTGGGACAACACCATCAAATTATGGAATCGGGGCACAGGCAAAGAAATTTCCACCCTGACTGGGCATAGCGATTATGTCAGAAGCGTCGTCTTCAGCCCCGATGGCAAAACTTTAGCTTCCGCCAGTGGTGACAACACCATCAAATTATGGAATCGGGGCACAGGCAAAGAAATTTCCACCCTGACTGGGCATAGCGATTATGTCATCAGCGTCGTCTTCAGCCCCGATGGCAAAACTTTAGCTTCCGCCAGTGGTGACAACACCATCAAATTGTGGAATCGGGACACAGGCAAAGAAATTTCCACCCTGACTGGGCATAGCTCATCGGTAAACAGCGTCGTCTTCAGCCTCAATGGCAAAACGTTAGCTTCCGCCAGTACTGATAACACCATCAAATTGTGGAATCGGGACACAGGCAAAGAAATTTCCACCCTGACTGGGCATAGCGATTCGGTCATCAGCGTCGTGTTCAGCCCCGATGGCAAAACTTTAGCTTCCGCTAGTGATGACAAGACCATCCAATTGTGGAATCGGGACACAGGTAAAGAAATTTTCACCCTGACTGGGCATAGCGATTCGGTCTTCAGGGTCGTGTTCAGCCCCGATGGCAAAACTTTAGCTTCCGCTAGTTGGGACAACACCATCAAATTGTGGAATTGGGAGACGGGCAAAGAAATTGCCACTCTCAATGGCCATAGCGATGGGGTCATGAGCATCGTCTTCAGCCCCGATGGCAAAACTTTAGCTTCCGCTAGTGATGACAACACCATCAAATTGTGGAATCGGGAGACGGGCAAAGAAATTTCCACCCTGACTGGGCATAGCAATTCGGTAAACAGCGTCGTGTTCAGCCCCGATGGTAAAACTTTAGCGTCCGCTAGTACTGACAAGACCATCAAATTGTGGAATCGGGAGATGGGCAAAGAAATTTCCACCCTGACTGGGCATAGCAATTCGGTAAACAGCGTCGTTTTTAGCCCCGATGGTAAAACTTTAGCTTCCGCCAGTGCTGACAAGACCATCAAATTGTGGAATCGGGAGATGGGCAAAGAAATTTCCACCCTGACTGGGCATAGCAATTCGGTAAACAGCGTCGTTTTTAGCCCCGATGGTAAAACTTTAGCTTCCGCCAGTGCTGACAAGACCATCAAATTGTGGAATCTGAGTCTTGATGATTTATTAGCCCAGGGTTGCAGTTGGCTGAAGGGTTATTTGGTTAGCCATCCTGATGAGGCGAAGGTGTGTAAGGGAAGGTAGGGGAAGGGGGAAGGGGGAAAGGGGAAGGGGGGAAGGGCGATCATGTTCTATGAAAATCAGTATAAATGTAGAGTAGAAGGGGAGTGATGAGTAATTTTAGGCTACGATTTGTGTTTTGAACGGGGAGTTTCTTGTTTGAAATGAGAATGTTCCTGTTTGGAAGGAGAATGTTCTTGTTTGGAATGAGAATGTTTCTGCTGGGAAGGAGAATGTTCTTGTTTGAAACGAGAATCTTTCTGTTTGGAATGAGAATGTTCTTGCTGGGAATGAGAGTGTTTCTGTTGTGAAGTCGGAGTTTCTTGTTTAGAAGGCGGAGTTTCCTGTTTTGAACGGAAATTTTGTCAGCGCGAAGCTATGGGGAACATCAAAGACGTGATGAATCGAAATTAGAGACGCGATGAATCGCGTCTCTACAAGGGGTGCTTGAACTAAAATTGGCCTAGCTCTAAGTTGTAATTAAGGCTGAAGAACCAACCATTAAAATCTATGTTGGGGGCGCTGGAACCGCCAAAGCTAACACCAGTCTGAAGGTTAAGATTGCTGTTTTTGGAGACTCGATAGGTTAAATGCCCAAATAAGCGGTGAAATTGGTCTTCGCGGGCATCGGGACGATTGGTAAAATTTGACAGGTTGAACTGATAGTTAACCCCAACTTGTAGGGGTTTTTGTACGTAGTAGCTTAAAGATAACCACAAAGAGTTAATGATCCGACTACGGCTTTCTGGATCAGCAAAACTGACACTTAATCCATAGAAGCTATCGAGAAATAATTTGGAACTTAGGGGATCTCGTCGCCCTATAGCTAACCGGATGGAGTTTTCACTTAAAAAGCGATCGCCTGAGCTGAAGGTATCACTGTTGTTGGCGTAGAACAACATCTGATTACTCCACGCAATTTCTCCATACATCCGCCGTGATAGTTGTCGGTACAAACTCACGTTGAATCGCAACTGATTGTAATCATAAAGCGATTGATCGAAATAATGAATCTGGGTACCGTCAATAGAACCACTGATATAAGTTCTCGAACCTAAAGGAAAATATGCAGAGGCTAATGTCAGCCCATAAAAAATTAAGCTGTCTGGGATAGGGTCAATAGTTGAAGAAAAAATGTTATCCGTATAAAAGTAGCCCACACGAGCTTCTAGAACACCTATAGGTTGAAACTGCGGTACTGGTTTTTCTATTGGTGTTGGTGGCTGTTGTTCTAATTGTGGTGGATCTTCTATTGTTCGTGGCTTCACCCGCAATCCCAACTCTAAATTGTTCGTTTCAGATGGCGATTGTGTTTGCTGTTGCAATCTCTGTCTCAGCCTTTCTAATCTTTGAGAATAATTAGGCTGGCGAGTTTCTAAGAGTTGTTCTATTTGCGCTGGGGAAGGACTGGGAACAGTATTAGGTTGTACTTCTAATGGTGGTGGATCGTTCGGTGGCGGATTATTTGGTGGTGGATCATTTGGTGGCGGACTGTTTGGCGGTGGATCGTTCGGCGGTGGATTGTTCGGCGGATTATTTGGTGGTGGGGGATTTGAGGTATTGGGTGGTTGTTGATTGACTTGGGCTGTTACTTGTCCTGGTGCAGTAGATTTGGGTAATTGTTGTGAATATAAAACTTTTAAGTTACTTGGCTGTTGACACCAGTTGTCTTGACAGTTGAAATTGGGTTTCGCAGTTTCTACAGCAGAGTCAAGCAAGGATAACTGCAAAGAGTTATCAGATTTCAGAAATTTTTCTAAACAACTACTACTTTGATTTAAGTTCTGAATGTCAATCTGCCCAGAGAAGGATATTTTATGCGTTGACTTTGGTAACTTGTGAATTTTATCTATTGTTGCTAACGCTGCTAGTTGATTGTTATTTGCATCTGGTTGCAGCAGTTCGCATTGCGGATTAGCAATTTGTGCGATCGCTAAAGATGTGACGTTTGATGCTACAGTTTTTGGCGGACTTAATTTACTCGCTAAGTTCCCATGAGAACTTGCAGCCGATGCTCTACCTACCCTGATGCAATAAAAGTTTGCACCACCAATAGCTAACAAAACCGCAAATACAAAATTTTTCCAGCCCTTGGATTGCATCTTTGATGGCGTTGATCGCGTTTTCCCAACGTAGATCCAGAAGCTATCTCGGAAATTCCTCATTATAAATATCAAATTTCCGATTAACTCGTCCCTGATGTTTACTTCTCGTACTGAAAAGTCTTAATCAATATTAGAAATTACTATATATGATATTTGTACTGCTTCAACCACTAAAGTAGAAACATTAAATTTTATTATGTATTTAAGTATTAATGTATTAAGTTTAAAATAAGGATGATAAAGTTTCCACGCATTTTATTAAAATACACTGACTAAGCTTCGCTGGATTGAATACTTTAATTGAAAAAGTATAAATAATAACCTCATAAATAGAATCTCAACCCAGAATTTATTTTTACCAATAACAGTATTAATTAATACTTCTGAGTCTCGAAACTATGCTGCAAAAATTTTTACCACTTTTAGTGATTGGTGTGTGGGGAGCGATCGCCTTGCCTTTGTCAGGGCGGGCCAATGCAACAATTCCTCTCACCAGAGCTGAGATTCAGGAATTGCGTAACTTAGTACAGCTAATTCCCCGAAATAGCCCTAAGAAGCGTCCAGCGCGCAAATCCGATGCGATGATTCCTGGTGATGGTTTATCCACTGGTAGAAAGTCCCTTGCAGATTTACGTTTCAATGATGGCTCTCTAGCAAGGATTGGAGAACAAGCAGTATTTCAGTTTTTACCGAAAACGCGCAATTTTCGACTCTCCAATGGCACAGTATTATTACTGATTCCACCTGGTAGGGGGCAAACACGGATACAAACACCCAATGCAGCAGCAGCAATTCGGGGTTCAGCATTATTTGTCCGTTATGACGAACAAACCGACACGACAATTGTCGGTGCGCTTACCAATAGCGGGATAGAAGTATCTAATAAAGCTTCTCAAAGTCAGGTGCTAGAAGCCGGGCAACTGATGGTAATTGTTAAAGGTAGATTTCAAGGTTTATACGATTTTGACCTGAGAAATTTTTATGAAACTAGTGATTTAGTTCGAGGGCTTGATTTAACTAGACAGAATCTTGCACCAACACCAGACCCTGCGATCGCCAGCGTTCAAGCTGAAACTGCAGCTGCTGTAGCTACACAGACACCACTTAAAGGCGAGGGAGTTGTCGAAAATCCCTCATTTTTACAGCTAACAGCTAGTTCTTCCAATTCTGCCAATCAAGATTCTGCCTCCGAAGATAGTAAAAGCGAAACTAGCAGCGCAACTAATAGCGAAACTGATAAAAAAGGGTCTTCATTAAACGGAAGCCAAGAAAGTCTGCCAGTAGAATCCATTGTGGACAATGGGCAAACTCAATCAGATGAGCAAGTACGTAATAATACTGATACTACTCAAAAACCACCAATTCCAGATAATGGTGGTAACCCCCCTGTAATTGATGATGGTGGCGGGAACCCACCGAAACCAGATGATGGCGGGAATCCACCTGTAATTGATGATGGCGGCGGGAACCCACCGAAACCAGATGATGGTGGGAATCCACCTGTAATTGATGATGGTGGCGGGAACCCACCGAAACCAGATGATGGCGGGAATCCACCTGTAATTGATGATGGCGGCGGGAACCCACCGAAACCAGATGATGGCGGGAACCCACCTGTAATTGATGATGGCGGCGGGAACCCACCGAAACCAGATGATGGCGGGAATCCACCTGTAATTGATGATGGCGGCGGGAACCCACCGAAACCAGATGATGGCGGGAATCCACCTGTAATTGATGATGGCGGCGGAAATCCACCGAAACCAGATGATGGCGGGAACCCACCTGTAATTGATGATGGTGGCGGGAACCCACCAAAACCAGATGATGGCGGGAACCCACCGAAACCAGATGATGGCGGAAATCCACCGAAACCAGATGATGGCGGGAATCCACCTGTAATTGATGATGGCGGCGGGAACCCACCGAAACCAGATGATGGCGGGAATCCACCTGTAATTGATGATGGCGGCGGAAATCCACCGAAACCAGATGATGGCGGCAATAGACCACCCCATAATGGCGGCAATAGACCTCCTCATGATGGCGGTAATAGACCTCCCCATGATGGCGGCAATAGACCTCCTCATGATGGCGGTAATAAACCACCTAATGATGGCGGAGTCAAACCACCCAATACTGGCGGCGGTAATAAACCACCCAATACTGGCGGTAATAAACCGCCTAATGATGGTGGTAATAAACCACCCAATACGGGTGGTTATAAACCACCCACACCTAGTGGCGGCACAACACCTCCCAATACTGGCGGCACAACACCTCCCAATACTGGCGGCACAACACCTCCCAATGCTGGCGGCACAACACCTCCCAATACTGGCGGCACAACACCTCCCAATACTGGCGGCACAACACCTCCCAATACTGGCGGCACAACACCTCCCAATACTGGCGGCACAACACCTCCCAATACTGGCGGCACAACACCTCCCAATACTGGCGGCACAACACCTCCCAATACTGGCGGCACAACACCTCCCAATACTGGTGGCACAACACCTCCCAATACTGGTGGCACAACACCTCCCAATACTGGTGGCACAACACCTCCCAATACTGGTGGCACAACACCTCCCAATACTGGTGGCACAACACCTCCCAATGCTGGCGGCACAACACCTCCTAATACTGGCGGGATAACACCGCCCAATACTGGCGGGATAACACCTCCCAATGCTGGCGGCACAACACCTCCTAATACTGGCGGGATAACACCTCCCAATGCTGGTGGGATAACACCACCTAATACAGGTGGCACAACACCACCTAATACAGGTGGGATAACACCGCCCAATACTGGCGGGATAACACCGCCCAATACTGGTGAAGGTATAACACTGCCCACACCTAGTAGCGGGATAACATCACCTAATGATGGAGCAGTCAAACCACCCACACCTGGTGAAGGTATAACACCACCTACACCTAGTGGCGGGACAACACCACCTACACCTAGTGGCGGGACAACGCTACCTACACCTGGTGAAGGTATAACACCACCTACACCTAGTGGCGGGACAACACCACCTACACCTGATGGCGGGACAACGCCACCTACACCTGATGGCGGGACAACGCCAACCCCCCAATGATGGTGTAAATACTCCACCAAAAACCGATGGTAAACCTTCCAAATCACCAGCAATCACAAATACTTAAAAATATGAAGTTGCCTACATAACAAAGCAACTTGAGTTAATTAACTGAGTAAAATCTAGGGAAAGCCATCTTTATATCCGGCTTTCCCTAGATTTTTTTGGCATTAATTTAAATGTATATTTCAATACAAAAATTGCTGCAAATAGTTATAAACAGTACTGCTATCAAAAACTAGGTATTGTTGCTAGTGATAGTTAACGAATTTTGGATTTTAGATTTTGGATTTTAGATTTTGGATTTTGGATTGACCCCGACCACAAGGGTGCAGGGCTTAAGGATTTTAAATTTTGGCTTTTGGATTTTGGATTTGTTCCGCCACGCCACTTCTCTCAAGTCGGGAAACCCGCCCACGAGAGTGGCTCCACTAGGAACGGGGCATGAACCAAAAAATCTAAAATCGGCAATCTAAAATCTAAAATTGGCACGGTTAAGCATCTGCTAGCGCTAGATTAAATCAAGTACAGGACTTACATGGGTTAGCTTAATATCTTTTTTAGTTAAATTTAATCTGCCGTGTAAGTTTTTGGAAGTTTAATTGTTGCAACAGAGATAAATAAATTTATGACTTTTGATTACGATCTATTTGTCATTGGTGCTGGTTCTGGAGGTTTAGCAGCTTCTAAACGAGCAGCTAGCTACGGCGCAAAAGTAGCGATCGCAGAACATGATTTAGTCGGCGGAACTTGTGTGATTCGCGGTTGCGTTCCCAAAAAGCTCATGGTCTACGGTTCTCATTTTCCCGCACTGTTCAGTGATGCGGCTGGCTATGGCTGGAAAGTCGGTGATGCTCAATTAGACTGGGAACATTTCATTACTTCTATAGATAAGGAAGTCAAGCGGCTATCTCAACTTCATATCAGCTTTTTAGAAAAAGCTGGTGTCACACTAATTCCTGGTCGAGCTAGTTTCGTAGACACCCATACTGTAGAAGTTGGCGATCGCAAAATTACAGCAGACAAAATTTTAATTGCTGTGGGTGGAAAGCCTCTCAAACCAGATGTACCAGGGATAGAATACGCGATTACCTCTAACGAAATTTTTCTCCTCAAAGAACAACCAAAGCATATAGCAATTATTGGTGGTGGTTACATCGGTACGGAATTTGCTGCGATTATGCGGGGTTTAGGTTGCCAAGTTACACAAATTAATCGCCAAAACCAGATTTTGGCAGGTTTTGATGAAGATATCCGTACTAGTATTCAAGAAGGAATGAGCAACCACGGCATTCGCATGATTCCGAATACCTTGGTAACAGCCGTTGAGCCTGTACCAGAAGGATTAAAGTTGTCTTTATCTGGCGAAAATCAAGAACCAGTGATTGCTGATGTATTTTTAGCCGCAACTGGTCGAGTTCCGAATGTAGATGGACTGAGTTTAGAACATGCTGGAATTGAAATTGTCGCCAGTGCTGAAGAAGGACATGGATATGGAACAGCAAAGGCGATCGCAGTTAATAAATATAGTCAAACTAGTCAACCCAATATTTTTGCGGTTGGCGATGTCACAGATAGGTTAAATTTAACACCAGTTGCTATTGGAGAAGGCCGGGCTTTTGCGGATAGTGAATTTGGCAATAACCGCCGCGAGTTTAGTCATCACAATGTACCTACAGCTATATTTTCCAATCCGGAAGCGGCTACTGTGGGGTTAACGGAAGCTGAGGCTAAGGCAAAACTCGGTGATGATGGCGTGACAATTTTTCGTAGCCGTTTCCGCCCTATGTACTACAGTTTAACGGGTGCCCAAGAAAGAACCATGATGAAGCTGGTAGTCGATGCCAAAACTGACCAAGTTCTAGGCGCTCACATGGTGGGAGACTATGCAGCAGAAATCATTCAAGGTATAGCGATCGCTGTCAAAATGGGCGCAACGAAAAAAGACTTTGATGCTACCGTGGGGATACATCCCTCCGCCGCCGAAGAATTTGTCACAATGCGATAAGTTTGATACAGGCGCGATCGCGTCTGTATTGAAAATCCTGGCTGAGTTGAATTTTGAATCACTTTATTTACTTACATGGTTTTGCTTCTAGCCCTCATTCTGCCAAAGCCAAAGATATTAGCGATCGCTTTGCTCAAATCGGTATCAAACTTACAATTCCCGATTTGAATGCAGGCGATTTTTCTCACCTGACAATTACTCGTCAGATCAATCAAGTTGCAGCAGAATTTCCAACTGATTCTGCACCAGTAACGCTGATTGGTTCGAGTTTGGGTGGTTTAACTGCTGCTCATTTAGGGCAAAAATATTCCCAAGTGCAAAGTTTGGTTTTATTAGCACCAGCTTTCGGTTTTTTATCTCACTGGTTACCCAAGCTAGGAGATGAACAGGTACAGCGTTGGCAACAAGAAAAATATCTCATGGTTGATCATTATGGGGAAAAGCGATCGCTACCTTTAAGTTACGAGTTCGTTACAGATGCCCAGCAATATCAAGAAGCGGTTTTACAACGCCCCATTCCTACCCTCATTTTGCATGGCACAAATGATGAAGTCATTCCCATCACAGCCAGCCGTGAATTTGCAATATCTCGTCCTTGGGTGAATTTAGTAGAACTGGACAGCGATCATGCTCTAGGAAACGTCATGGCAGAAATATGGCAAGCAATTCACCTCTTCTGCCAGTTACCCGGCAGCTGTAAAATATGAACTTCTCACATTAATTTAATTAATATCATTAGTCATTTCTCCTGAGTCTTTTACTAATGACTAATGACTAATGACTAATGACCAATGACTCTTGACTACAAACTATGCTTCCCTTCATCCGTTCAGATTTAGCGCAATTCACCGCTTACAAACCCCATCCCAGCAGCGATAACGCCGAAGCAGTCGAGACAAAATTTGATCGACTAGATACTAATGAAAGTCCTGACGATTTGCCGCCAGAGTTAAAAGAAAAGCTAGCTTGGACTTATCAGCAAGTAATTGAAACAAATCGTTACCCAGATGGGGGACATGAAACACTCAAACAAGCGATCGCGCAATATGTGAATGAGTCTGCAGCCCTTTCATCATCGCCAATTACCTCTGGCAATATTTCTGTAGGTAATGGTTCTGATGAATTAATTCGTTCTTTATTAATCGCTACTTGTTTGGGTGGAGAAGGAAGTATTTTAGTTGCCAATCCCACGTTCTCGATGTACGCGATTTTGGCAAAAACTTTGGGTATTCCTGTTGTAGAAGTGGGTAGGAATGACAATAATTTTGAAATAGATTTACCAGTCGCACAAGCCGCGATCGCTCAAACTCAAAACCCACCAATTCGGGTGGTGTTTGTAGTACATCCCAATTCCCCAACTGCTAATTGTTTGACTGCGGCAGAGTTAGCATGGTTAAGAAGTCTCAGCACAGATATTTTAGTAGTAATTGATGAGGCTTACTTTGAATTTAGCCAGACTAGTTTGGTGGGAGAATTAGCACAACGTCCTAACTGGGTGATACTGCGGACTTTTTCCAAGGCTTTTCGGTTAGCAGCTTTGCGTGTGGGTTATTGTGTCGCTCATCCAGAGGCGATCGCTATTTTAGAAAAAGTCCGCTTACCCTACAATCTTCCCAGTTTTTCTATCGCCGCCGCATTACTAGCTTTGCAAAACCGCCAGCTTTTACTCAATTCAATTGCCCAAACCTTGACTGAACGCGATCAACTGATCGCAGCTTTAAAACAATATCCCAATTTACAAGTTACAGCCAGTGACGCTAACTTTATTTACCTGCGTGTGACTTCAAATGACAGCAATTCCCAAGCGACTGCTTTAAACAGTATTCATCAGCAATTGCGTAACTCTGGCACACTTGTACGGCTGTTAAACGGAGGATTACGAATTACTATCGGCTCAAAAGCAGAAAACGCCCGTACCCTCAATCGGCTACAGGCTGCTGTGGCAAATCTTCATTTTTAAACAATAATGTACTTAGTAATTAAATCTACTGTCTAATTCACTGCCCAAACGTCTTACTACTCCTACAGTTTGTGGGAGTACACCTACTAAAAGGGCAAAGGTAACATCTGGTATTTGAGCTACTGTTTCCGGTGGAAAGTACTGTTCAAATTGATCGAGAATCTTTTGAACTCTTTGTTGTGGAACTGGGTTTTCTGTAATTTGTTTAATTAAGCGAATCCATTGCCGCCTAATTAAATAAGCTTTCTGACGTTCCTCATAAGATTCAGCAGTTAATAAAGATAAATTTCCAATTGGTAGTACGCTTTGGCAATCACAATCATATTCTCCTCCAACAGCTGCCCCAGGCCCAGCAAACTCTGCATGGTAGCGCTTATAGAGAATTAAACCATTTCGTTTCCGACTGTTGACTATGAAAACTTTTCCAGTACGTAGCAGGGTGAGGATATCCGAGCCTTGCGATTGCTCAGTTCCATCAGGCATGACAATATGGTCAAGGACACTGGTGTCAGGAGAATAGGTTGATACCATAGCAATCTGATAGCGTCGGCGTTGTTCGCTATCCATGTTTTCTCAGATTTGCGAATAATTGAGTAGTAGTATGCACTGAAAACACGAACTTGCTGTTAAAGCAAAGTTAATTTTTGATTTTTCTTATTATCAAGAATTTTATGGTCAATTTGGCTAAGATAGCAATAATTAGATCGGTCTGAGCAATTAATTACTCATATTTTATGAGATTTAACTGGATTTGTCTCTCACTAAAGTGTATTTTTTTTTAAAGTTTTTATAAAGATCAATCTCTTAAATACAAAGTTATTATGAGGAATTAATGATTTAATATAGTGTCTTTTATGGAAAAAAATATCGTTTTTGTTATGTATATATTTGAAAATATTTATTGTTATTTTTAGATAAAAAGTAAATTAAAAAATTGATATATTAGCCAATATTAATGTTTTTAAATTTGAATAAATTAGTTGGAATAATAAATATTGATAAAATTTTATTGGGTTGATTAATTGTAAATCTAGCAATTTTGCATCGGCCATGAGACTGATTACATATAGTAACACAGCATTGTGGATGTCTGAACTGTTAATCTCACTCAGCCAAGAAGGTTAAATATTTAAAATTTACAAGCAAAGACAATTTCAAATTACAGATATACAAATCTAGAAAATTGTTTGGGAAGATTATTTAGGTTAGAAATGACATCCTTTAATTAATAATTTAGATGCATGATTTACAGCATAAAATTATTTTTTAGATGCTTGTGCAATAATATTTGACTTGAGTATTTAGGAAAGAATAGATTCCAGTGAGATTCAACTTTATGTACCTGATACCCTAGCTTTAAATAAAGCTGTCTTGCTTGATGATTTCGTTCCAGAACATGGAGATATAAATCCTGAAACCCCCACTCCTGGCAGACTTTTTCACAGTTGGTTAGTAGGCTAGAGGCTACACCATGCCTACGGTATTGTGGGCTAACAGCTAAATTTGACAGGTAAGGAAAACTTTTCCCCGTTTGCGTCCATGCATCACTAAAACGTACAGCGAGTTCTACTGTTCCTACAAGATTATTAACACCTTTAGTAGTATCAATAGCAACTAAACAAACGTGATGAGGTAAAGGAGAAGCTAGGCGCTGCTTCAAGTCTTCATAAATTCCCAGACGTATTAATGGAAACGCCCATCCCCAAAAACCATTTTGAGAGTGAAAGCTTTCAGTAATAATTTGAGCAACACTATAGAGATCGGCAGATGTTGCAGCACGGATTTGGAATTGTCGCTCAGACTGATCGGCGACAACCGTTACAGGCTCTTGGTGATATGAGTGGAAAAACCAGGATGTCAAGGCTAGTTTAGTATTTATGGGATTCAACGAAAATTTTTTCAAGTATCCTAATACACCGTACAAAATTTGTGAACAACATTCAGATACTCAGATCATCAAGCAACAAACAGCAAAGTCTTGTTGAGAAACAGACAGAGAGTCCTATTGCTTTAATTAATTGTTGTACACCTTGATATAGATGATATAGAGTACTTGGGTGATTTTTCAAGCTGAGAAAGTAGTTGGCTAGGTTTTGGGTAATCTATTGACAGGTTAAACTATTTCTCCCAATGATGACTACTGATAATTTCCTCCTTCTGCCCATCTGTATTTTGTTTTTTTCTCAAGCTACAAGCAACGAAGCAGACATTTATTGAGATGAGAGACAACAACCAAATTCTTGGTTATGAGAATGGATAAGTTTGGCAGAGCAGCCTTTGCGAATGTTGGGAAAAGCAATGGGTCTTGGGAGTGCTATGAGTGGAATAGTCTTAAAGATTGCCTTTGTGGTTAGTGCAAGTCGCTCAATTGATTCCCAACATCCGATTTATCTGTGGGTTTGCGCCCTCAGCTACCTTTAAGCTTGTGACTCACACAACATTTCTGCGATGGGTGTCAGACTATACAGGTATTCAGCTAGAAGATGAACTAGTTCAGATAATCTCCTCAGTTGAGGTTTCTCAATCATAACTATGGAAGATTATTGGTGTAACAGATTACATTAGAAGAAATTGTTTGTCTAATTGTATACTTAGCGGTTACGTCTGAATTGTTGCCATAGTTTTTGACTCTAGCATGATTAGCATAAATAAAATTTACTGACAAGTGTTAGTGTCACTGCTGCAACGGGAAAACTTAATATGCAGCTACAGATGGATTTTTGAGCCAGCCTTGAGCGCTGTATGTGTTTAGTATTTTCACAGTTCTCGCCGGAGGTGAGGGAAGATTTGGCAGCTATCAATTCTGTAAGACCAAAACTAAATATCAAAGTAATTATCTTGCTTGAGAGCAAATCGCAATCTTTACAAGCCATTGAGGTCAATTACAGTGAGTAAATACTTTCACAATCAGCACTCATGTAGCCAAATAGCCTTATTGGTCACAATGCTCTGCTCTTACCTGACTCAGAAACATCCCTGTCTGATCAGATTATTCTTTATCCAACTGCCGTTGCAGCAGGAAAGCGGTGCATGAAATCCCAACAAGCAAACAGTAAGCCGAAAATATTGGTTGTCGATGATGAGCCAGACAACCTTGACTTGCTTTACCGCACCTTTTATCGCGAATACAAGGTGCTAAGGGCAACTTCTGGTCCTGCCGCTTTGGATCTACTGGCACAAGAAGGAGAGGTCTCTGTGATCATCTCCGATCAGCGAATGCCAATCATGAGCGGTACAGAATTTTTAAGCCTGACAGCCACTCAATATCCAGATATTATCCGGATAATCTTAACTGGCTACACTGATGTCGAAGACTTAGTGGAAGCCATCAATGCTGGTAAAGTCTTCAAATATGTCACTAAACCCTGGGAAGCGGAAGAACTTAAAGGCGTGGTACGCCAGGCCTTGGATACTCACAATGTTCTCAAAGCCCGTACCCGCGAACTGACGCGTACACTCCGTCAAGAATCACTGCTGAACACTGTCACGAATACAATTCGTAGTGCTTTAGACTATCGGCAAATTTTACAAACAATTGTCGATACAGTGGGCCATATGTTGGAAGTGGATGTGTGTCTGTTACGTCCTTTCCAAGATGGGCAGTTGGTAGATGAAGGATTTATTTACCAGAAAGCGGCTCAAGAAGAAGCAAGCGAAGCAGAGAAAGAACAGGAAGAGCAATCGAATGAAATAGTAAAATCTTCCTCATCTTCTTTTCCTTCGTCATCTCTGTTGGCGGAGACAGTCTGGGAAACCCGCGAAGTTCAAGTTATTCATAATGTAGAAGATGATGAACGAATTCAGGGCAATACTCCTGAACTGGAACAACGTAGTGCAGCTTTTTTAGCAGCTAATATCTGCTCTAGTTTAGTTGTGCCGTTGATTTGCCAACAAGAACTCATGGCAGTGCTAGCCCTGCACCAATGCTCTCAGTCTCGGATTTGGAGAGAAGAGGAAGTGCAGTTGGTGTTGATGGTAGCGGATCAGGCAGCATTGGCTTTATCTCAAGCTTATACCTATGAACAAGTACGCGCTCTGGCTAAACGAGAGTCCCTAATTAATACAATTACTACGGCAATTCGCTCTAGCTTAGATCCTCAAGATATCTTTGCGGCTATTACCGAACAATTAGGACAGGCTTTACAAGTCAATGGCTGTATTTTATCTTTATGGACTGAAGAAGATGAATTTGTTGAATGCGTAGGACTGTATGACAGTTCTCAATATTTAGAACATACTCTGAAATCAGCCCAGGAAACAGCCTTAAATCATAATCATCACCGTATAAATCAGGAATTACCTCATTCTCAAGCGCCAATTAAGCATAATCCCATCCTCCAAGAGATTTTGCGGACACAAGAGCCAGTGGTAATTACTGATATGAGCAACTGTGCTGATGAAATTAAGGGCTTTGATTTGCCGTTGAAAAAGCCAGCGCGATCGCTAATGATTGTTCCCTTATTAGCGGATGGTAAGTGTATTGGTAGTATTACGCTGCGTGAAGGTAGCAAAACCCGCCGATGGTTATCTTCGGAAATCCAGCTAGCCAAAGCGGTGGCTGCTCAAGCAGCGATCGCAGTGCAACAATCGCGTCTCTATCAAAAGACACGTGACCAAGCAGAGCGCTTATTACAATTAGATAAACAAAAAACTGAATTTTTCCAAAATATTTCCCATGAGTTCCGCACTCCCATTACCTTAATTCAAGGGCCTTTAGAATCAGCCGTAAATAATGGTGATGGATTATCTTACGCCCAAAGTGCGATCGCTTTGCGTAACTCGCGGCGATTGCTAAGACTAGTAAATCAACTACTAGATCTGCAACGCTTAGATGCAGGGAGGATGCAGCCAAGTTTCCGTCCTTGTGATTTGGTCGATTTCGTCAACCAAATAGTAGAATCTTTTCGCCCTTACTGTGAGAAAAAGGGACTGCATCTAGTCTCGGAATTGGGTCAATGTTCTCAAGTTTACTTAGATATAGAAAAATTTGATAAGGTCGTTTACAACCTACTATCAAATGCCATGAAGTTTACTCCCGAAGGCGGGACGATTACCATCAGGCTCATATCTCAAGATGATAGTTGCATATTACAAGTACAAGATACTGGAATTGGTATAGTTAAAGAACAAATTCCCCATCTGTTTGAGCGCTTCCGCCAAGCTGAAGGCTCAGAAAACCGTTCCTATGAAGGTAGTGGTTTAGGTTTAGCTTTGGTCAAAGAATTGGTCGAATTGCATGGGGGGCAAATAACTGTAGAATCTGTGTACGGTCAAGGTACAACCTTTACACTATGGCTGTTAACTGGTAATAGTCACTTACCTACACAGCAAATACAGGAAACCCCAGCAGAACTGAATACTAGCCGCGCCACTGTGGAATTGGCTGATTTAGAATTAGTCGAGCCAACCCCAGAAAGTATTGAAAGCTTGCCGAAAGAATTAGTACCTACCCCTGATAACCCAGAGTCTCAAGGGTATAAGGATAGTAGTCTGTTGAATAGCAGTCACTCAATTTTAGTTGTTGATGACAATCCAGATTTACGAACCTACGTATCTGAAATTATTCGCAGTAATGGCTACCAAGTACATACAGCCCGTAATGGTGCCGAAGGATTTAAAATAGCCCAAAAAATTGCACCCAGCTTAATCATTACGGACTTAATGATGCCTTTGGTGACAGGATTACAGATGATTCAGATGATCCGCAGTGAGGAGAATTTGAAAGGAACACCGATCATTCTGCTCACCGCCAAAGTAGATGAAGAAACCCGGATTGCGGGGACAGAACATGGTGCAGATGCTTATTTAGCTAAACCATTTAATGACAGGGAACTTCTGGCAGAAGTCAGGAACCTCTTAGCATTGAAAGAAAATGAGCGCCGGGTTATGGAGTTAAATACCTACCTGACGGAGTCAGTACTCAAGCGCTTTTTGCCGCCTGTTTTGGTGAAAAAAGCTGCTATGGGAGATTTAACCTTGGATTTACGTCCAGAACCACGCTTAATTACAGTGTTATTTAGCGACATAGTAGGTTTTACTCAGCTAGCAAATACTCTCAGATCTCGAAGAGTAGCAGAGTTGCTAAATGAATATTTGGAAG
This sequence comes from Tolypothrix sp. PCC 7601, assembly GCF_025677855.1. Taxonomy (NCBI): domain Bacteria; kingdom Bacillati; phylum Cyanobacteriota; class Cyanophyceae; order Nostocales; family Tolypothrichaceae; genus Tolypothrix; species Tolypothrix sp. PCC 7601. Next base: position 2,386,186 of record NZ_CP064879.1, on the reverse strand, counting down.
CCATGACCAAGACTGTGTTTGACAATGGTGGCACTGTGGATAAATTTATGGGAGATGCCATCTTAGCTTTATATGGAGCGCCAGAAGAATTAACTCCTAATGAACAAGTACGTCGTGCCATTAATACAGCCAGAGCAATGCATAGCTCATTAGATGAGTTGAATCGGCGCTGGCAAGAACAAGGCATATTTGATGCTAACGGACATACTGGTGTCAAATTCCGTTGTGGTATTCACCAAGGTACTGCGGTTGTGGGTATGTTTGGCAGTGCCGAACGTGCTGACTATACTGCTATTGGGCCCAGTGTGAATATTGCTGCTAGATTGCAAGCTGCTGCTATTCCCGGTACTATTTTAGTCTCTGCTGCTGTGGCAGATTATTTAAAAGATGAAGAAATTACTAAAGTCAGCCCCTTAGAACTTAAAGGAGTAGACGAAACCGTTCTGACTTTTGCTGTTAGATCGGAAATTATGGCTAATCGCTGAGAGTAGACTGGATTTTAAAGCGTTAATTTAGTAAAGAGTAAGAGCGCCCTATCAAATCCAGTTTAAAATTTCCTATGACACCATCGGTTGCAGATAAAACTTCATCTTCAGTCAAGGTATGGAGACGACATACAGACCCACCTAGTTTTTGGGTTGCAGTCGTCATAGGTTCCTTGAGCCTACATTTGCTAGCCTTCTGGCTGATTCGCTCCTACCAGTCTAGTTTATTGTGGCGGCAGCAAAGCAAAGCTGCAATTCCCGTTGAGGTGATAGAAATTGCTTCGCAGCCGAAATCAAAAGCAAAAACTACAACAAGAATAAAAGCTGTTAATTCTCAAACAAAACCAGTATCTACAAATCAAAAATTACAACCAAAAAATTCTTCCAAACCAGTAGTAGTTCAAGCCAATAGGTTAGCCAAAAACTCAAGTCCTACTGTCCCAGATCAAAATGCTGTAGCTTTTGCTGAACAACAGCAACGCGAACTCGCTGAACAGCGTCAACGCCTATTAGCCGAGCAACAGCAGCGTGAACTCGCTGAACAACGCCAACGTCAATTAGCTGAACAACAGCAGCGTGAACTCGCTGAACAACGCCAACGTCAATTAGCTGAACAACAGCAACGCGAACTCGCTGAACAACGTCAACGCCAATTAGCTGAACAACAGCAACGCGAACTCGCTGAACAACGTCAACGCCAATTAGCTGAACAGCAGCAACGCGAACTCGCCGAACAACAGCAACGTGAGAACTTAGGTAGTCCTAATAACCCCGAATCACCTTCTACCCCCTCTAATACAGCAGGTGGAAGTTTAGTTGCAAGTGTAATTGGAGAACCTCAACAGGAAGATAGAGGTATAATTGCTCACCCTGCTAAAATTAAACCTAGCAACCAGCCATTTAGAAAAGGTCTGGAATACGTAAAGTACATAGAAAAAAAAATTGGCGAGCCTGTAGAAGTGACAGCGCTATTAACAATTTCAGAGAAGGGTAAACTGGAGATGGTTACTGTCAAAGATACAAGCATTTCCGCAGAAGAGAAAAGCTACTATGAAGACTTTTTAGCCAGTCAAGTATTAAATAACTGGGAATTTGAACCTGCTTATGACAACGATCCCAACGATCCCAAGCCTAGTAATCTGATAGTACGTATCCGACTACAGCCGCTACCTTAATTTATTAAGGCTTGAATTGTGAATACTGCTGTGCTATAATATTAAAGTTGGAAATTTGCGGGCGTAGTTTAGTGGTAAAACTATAGCCTTCCAAGCTATTAATGCGGGTTCGATTCCCGCCGCCCGCTTTAAAGGTAAGATTCTTGTACAGCTTTCAGGCTTTGCATAGTTTGGCAAATTTTGAACCGCATAGGTCAACTAAAAGGCTCTTACTATTCGCGCAGCGTCTCCACAGCAGAAGGAGAAGGAGAAAGCTACGCACAGTGAGAGCATTACCAAAGCGTATTTGCTAATAACTTATGCAATTATGTCTCAGTTATTGTGAGAAACTGGAGTTTTTAAGACGCTGGGTATAGCTGCAATGACTCTCTCAGCGATTTGTTCTGGTGTTTCACCTTCATTAATAGTGATTTGCAAATCTGCTTGGGAATAAAGTGGTTGTCGTTGTTCGAGAAGCGATCGCAATTTTGCTCTGGGGTCAACATCATGCAACAATGGCCTTGTATCATCGGCTTGCAATCGGCTGTAAAGTAAATCTACTGGCGCATCTAGCCAAACAATCAAACCGTGGTGCAGGTAACTCCAGTTTTCTTGGCGCGTAACTATACCGCCACCAGTTGCGATCGCTAATTTTGTAAAAGAACACACTTGTGATAAGACATCGCTTTCCAACTGACGAAAGGCTGCTTCTCCTGACTCAGCAAATAGTTGATTAATAGATTTTCCCCCTACTTGAACAATGACATCGTCAGTATCTACAAATCCATAACCTAGATGCTTGGCTAATAAGCGTCCTACTGTCGTCTTCCCACTACCCATCATCCCAATTAAATACAGGTTAACCCCTTGTAATAAACTACTCACTAGTTGCTGCGCTCCAATTATCAGTTATGAGTTGTCTTAACTCCTCACTTTATCAGGAGATTGGGGGTTGGGGATGGGGACTGGGGACTGGGGACTGGGGACTGGGGATGGTGACTGGGGACTGAGAAAAAGCAGGGTAGCAGGGGGAAAAATAACAAACACTAATTACCAATTACTCATTACCAAATGACAAATACCAAATCCCGAATCACAAATTTAAATCTCCATTGAGGCAATTATCTCTGATAAAATTTTTTAAGTTTTCTGTCAAAATTGTCTGACTCATACTTAAGTAGCTATCTTTGCCGCGAGTTAAATTTAAGTTTTCCTCAATTAATCGTTCAACTAGATACTCAATTAAAACTGGACTCAGGGAAAAGCGAGATGCTTGTTTTTCGATGAGCGATCGCTTCTGTAATAATTCCATTGCCTCTAAGATTAATCTTTGGGAAGTCAGAGGTGATAATCCTGGTAATACTGTATCTTTTTGTAACTGTCTGATAGATACAAAGCTGGGGTGGAGAGATAGCCAGTACAACAGGTATTTTTCTATTTGCGATAAGCGGTGGAATTGTTGATCTAAAATAGCTCGTATTTCCCCAAAAATTACTGTTTCCTGGGCTAGAAACTCAGATATATTGCCAGCAAATAATTCTTGAATAGTGGTTGCTGCTAATTTAATAAATAATGGATTTCCTGCATACCGTTCTAGTAATGCACTACATTCATCTGATGTAGATTTATGAGTTAAGCCTTTGGCTTTGAGTATTAATATACTTTCTTGCTGAGTCAAACCACTTAATTTAACAGAACGAATTGGTAATCTTTCCCCTTCTATGGCAGCAATTTCTTGAGGCTTTTCTCTACTATTCAAGACCACACAACTTTGATGTTCTATATCTCCTAATCTTTTAATTAACTCTCCATAACCTTGATATTCCTGACGATATCGAATTTGAGATATCTGGGAATTATGATTATTTTTTATACCTGCACTACTTGCTAAAATCGCATCCCAATTATCGAATACAATCAGACATCGACAAGCGCGTAAAGCATCTAAGAATTGCCAAATTTTACTTTCTAGGGTTTCTGGAATATTTTGATGAGAATTTGGTGAGATAACTTGAATTAGCTGTTCCAAGAGTACCTCTACAGGAGGAGCAAAATTGAGCGATCGCCAAATTACATATTCAAATTTCTCCTGAATGTCTTCTACTAGTTTGACGGAAAACGCAGTTTTACCAATTCCACCCATACCCAATATGGTGACTAACCGACAGCGGTCATGCAAAATCCATGCTGGAACTTGCGTTAGTTCTTGCGTTCTTCCGTGGAACATAGTAGTATTTATGACTGCATCACTATGTTGTGTCAGTGTAGATTTATCTGCTGATAAATCGAAATCTCTGTCTCTATTTGTTTTTATAGAACTAATTACTGGTTGTAAGTGAAACCAACCTTTTTTATAACCAGCTTTTTCTAGCAACTGAGTCACCCGACTCCAGGTTTTAACTTTGACAGAATCACCCGCCTGGTTACTCAGCATTTCTTCTATATATTTATATAATCCGTTAGATAGATAAACTCTAACAGTACTGCTACTTCCACTTTGGTAAACTACTTTGGCAATTTCTGCTGGACTACAACCACAAAGCAAACCTCGTAGAAATTTCTTCTCTACAGGTGTCAAAGCTTTTCCTTTAGCTGATGCCAAATCTACGTATAATTTTTCTAACTCCCAATAATTTTTAGCTTCGATAAAATCGTCTTCCATTCGAGCAGAACCATCGGTTGCCATTAGCGTTATTTATGTAATTTATGTAACTAAGGCAATATACTAACGATTCTTCTATGAAATCGGATTAAATTAACGATAAATTTATAACGAATTTAATAACATTCGTTAGGTGACTTAGCGGTTCTTGCTTGGTTATCTTTAGGCTTAACTGAAATTTAATAAAGATTGTTTGAAACTTTAAGCGCACAAATACTGTCAAACTAAATAGCTAAGAATGTCTTTCGTGGAGCGATTTTATTTAACCATAATACTGTGTTTTTAGTAGCACAGCGTAAGCATTCTCAGATTGAGTTCTTACAAGCTTTCTTCTCTCAATTTAGCAGACAAAGGTGTAAATGATGACTTACTTTCCAAAAAAAATTATACAAAAAACTTTTGCCAACTTAATACTTTAGTCACAAAAACTACTGTAAAGCTCATCTGAGTCAGTCCAGAGAAATCAAAGTGGTATGTATGAGGTGCGAACCATGACTCGAATTCGTGACGTTGTGCAAAAAGCTTTAGCAAGTGGTTATTTAACTGTAGAGGCAGAAAATCAATTAAGACATCTGTTGACCACTCGGTATGATTTGGAAGATTTTAACGCTTTCATGACTTTGCAGGAAGCCGCTATGAATGGAAATGTCAAGCAGGAGTCCCGTGAGCGTTGCGGTATTAAGTAGTAGTCAGCAATTAGGAAATTTGTCTTGGGTGTTGGGTGTTTGGTAATGGGTAATTGGTAATTGGTAAGAAAAATTTCTTCTTCATCTCCCTTATCCCCAGTCCCCAGTCCCCTATCCCTACTTCCGGGGACGCTCATTCTCATCTTGGAAATCATCTTCGTCCTCAAAGAAGCTCCAATCATCGTCATCATCATTCGCTTGATTAGTAGTCGGAGGTTGATAGGGGGGAATGATGACTCGGTAATCCGCATCGTAAATCGATTCAGTCTTTCCTACTGACGTATTTTTGGGGTCGCGGTAGTTGTAGGAATACACTGAACCAGATTGAGAAGAACTTTGCGGTTGTTGCGGACGTTCGTAGGTTTTATAGTCGTCATCATCTTGAGCTTGCTGTCTTGTTTGAGATGCTTCCCTCGGGTTCTGCTCAAAATTCCAGTCATCATTTTGATTATTTGTATTCCAGTCGTCAAATTCATCGCTGGAAGTATTTGCGGTTTTGCTAGCTGGCGGTGGCGTACTAGCTGGGGGAGGAGTAGGTTCTTTTCTAAAGGTAGTTTTATTACGCGCTGAGGTAGTAGCTGATTTAAAGCGTGTTTGACGTGGTTGTCTGACAAAATAATTTGATATTTTAAACAAACTGGTAATGAATACAGATGTTAAAGCTCCGGCTGCAGTGGCGAACAACATCCACATCGCCAGTGGTAATGCTTGAGTCCGCATACCCAAAAATACTAACGATATAGCAGGTGTCCAATTTTGGGTTAACAACAGCGTTAGTCCCCCCAAGATAGCCACTAGCAGAATTAAGCGAATTACATTCATAGAAATTTAGTAAAGGATTAAAGATAAAGGATGAAGGATAAAGCAGAAGAATTACTTCATACTTCATACTTCATACTTCATACTTTAACGGTGGCCTTGCCATCGCTGAATGGGAATGCAGTCAATATCAAGCTGATCTAAAACACGGGCTACGACAAAATCAACTAAATCTTCAATGGTTTGGGGTTGATGATACCAAGCAGGAATGGCTGGAACAACTCTGACTCCAGCTTCAGCCAAAGTGGTTAAGTTACGCAGGTGAATCAAACTAAAAGGAGTTTCCCGGGGCACAATTACCAACTTTCGACCTTCTTTGAGCTGGACATCAGCTGCCCGTTCTAGTAAATCGGAACTCAAGCCGACTGCGAGTTTAGCTACGGTACTCATGCTACATGGCATCACAATCATGCCCAAAGTCCGAAAGGAACCGCTAGCAATTCCAGCCCCCACATCGCTCCAAGGATGGCAGTAGAGTTGACCAGAGTTGCTTACACCAGCTTGCTCGCGCCAGAATTTTTCTTGAGCAGCTGGTTCTGCCGGCATCCGAATATCCTGTTCAGATTGCCAAACCATGTAAGTAGATTTAGAAGCCACCAGTTCAATTTGATAGTTTGCTGCTAGCAGATATTTCAAAGCACGAACGGCGTAAATCAGACCGGATGCGCCTGATACGCCTAAAATCAAAGGATAAGTATTATTAGACACTTTGGCTTAAAATTATTTACTCATCCTCTCCGTAAGGGTCTAAGTCATCGGGATCGAGATGGTTTGATAAATAAATGTCTGATAAATCCTCATTTGGAACACTGACATCTAAGCCTTTGGCTACACCATCACTACCAACTGTGACTAAATCAATTTGCTGACGGTAATAATCGACACTCTTGACTTGTACAGAGACGCGATCGCCTAATCTGTAAGAAGCACGATTTTTGCGTCCAAACAAAGCTTGTTGTCTGGCGCGGTATTCGTACCAGTCGTCTTTGAGGGAACTAACATGTACTAATCCCTCAACGCGCAGTGGTATACCTAAATGACCGCTAGCTGCAACTTCCGCTGCGGGAACTTCGATTTCTACAAAGAAACCGTAAGACTGCACACCAGTAATTACGCCCTGAAAAACTTGACCGATGCGTTGTTTCATCAGTTGGGCTTTTTGCAGTCCAGCTAAATCTGCTTCGGCTTCTTGAACTTCTTTTTCTCTGTCGTTAATTTGGATAATGACCCGCGTTAAATCGCTTTGCAGTTCTTGTTGTAATTCTGGGGGTAAAACATTCCAATTAATTTCTATATGAGAAGAAGAGTGACGCAGGTTGATACGTTCTTTCACCCGAGTATTGCGGCGATCGCGCCCGTGTTCCAGCAACGAATAATACACTCGCTGTAACAGCAAATCGGGGTATCGTCGCAAGGGGGCTGTAAAGTGGAGATATTGCGGTAAAGCCAAGCCAAAGTGGGGCCCTTTGGTAGTAGTGTAACTCGATGGCTTCAGGGTATCTTGCAACAAGTAGGTCAAAACTTGCTCCGATGCAGATTCCACAAAAGCCCTAGTTAAATGTTGATAATCTAGGGGCTGGATATCTACTTCTGGTTCTAGCGCCAGTTCCACACCCAAATTAATCGCCAATTTCAGCATTTCTTGGACATCTTCAGCATCCGGTGTACCTTGGACGCGCCAAATCGCGGGTACTCCCAGGGCGCTAAAGTGAGTAGCTGTTAGTTGATTGACCAACAGTACCAACTCGGTTAACAGCGAATGTACAGGTAAATCATTGACTACCACAGCACCCAAAATTCCCTCATCGTAGTAGGGATTTTGATTAGGCGGCAAATTTAACTGTAAGCTACCGCGAGCCAAACGCACCTGTTTCACCGCTTTCCGTAACGCTTCTAGGTCTTGTAGAGTTTGGACAACCTGCTCAGATTGCTTGTGAGAATCACCATTGAGAACGGCTTCGGCTTGTTGTTTATTCAGGGCGGTATCTACCTGAATCACGCTGGGTTGAATTTCCCAGTCTATGACTTCGCCGGATTTGGGGTCGATATTAATTAAAAATGATAGGGTTAAGCGATCGCTTCCCGCGACTAAAGAACAGCGATCAGCCACCGCATCTGGGAACATCGGTAGTACTAATTCTCCCAGATACACAGACCGCCCGCGCCTCAGGGCTTCCCGGTCGAGTGCTTCATCTGGCTGAACATAGTGAGATACATCGCTAATATGTACCCCCAAACGCCAAGCACCATTAGCGGTTTTTTCCAAACTAAAGGCATTTTCTACGACTTTGGGATCTCCATTAGCGCCTGCGATCGTCAGGGTAAACAAACTGCGTAAATCTAGCCGATTTTTCAAGTCGGCTTTTAATAGTCTTTTTGGTAACTTGGTAGCAGCTTCGGCTACTGTCTCAGAGAAATTACGGGCTAAATCATGTTTACAAGTAACCAAATCGATATCAGCCGCCGCTTCTGCATCACTTCCCAAGATTTGCACCACCCGACCCAGTGGCGGATATTGTGCTAAGGGGTAACGTAGTACTTCTACATGGGCTAGGTGATCGAGGGCCTCTTCTAATTTCATGCCGTTTGTTTGCAGTTTCAATTCAAACAGCAAGCGATCATCAAGAGGAACTGCGCGAAAGCCGCTTTCTACTTGCTTAATCCGGGCCAGTAAAGTGTGATTTGAGCGTTCGAGAATCAGCTTCACCTCGCCTTCTGGGGAGCGACGACGGCTACCTTCTTTGAGGACTCTGACCAAAACGCGATCGCCATTCCACGCATTACTGAGATGGCTTTCACGAATGTAAATATCCTCAGCGCCTTCTACATCTTGAATTGCGAAGCAAAAACCCTTACTAGAACAGCGGAGTTTGGCTTCAATCAACCCTTCTTCAGTCACCCGGCGATATTTGCCCCGTTCTTTGACTAAAATTCCGATTTTTTCTAAGATGTCTAGAGCAATGTGAAGTTTTTGTAAACTATTTTCATCCTCGCAGCCAAGTTTCTTTTCCAAAACTTTACGAGCTACCAATTTATCATCGGTGAAATTGGCAAGGAGTGTAGCGATTGAAAATTCCATGCAGTGAACCGACCTTTGGTCAAAACATCATTTTTCTTTTAATCTGTTGTTTCCTGTATACCCTCACGGACTACAGATACGAGCTAGAAACTAAATACCCGCAAGCAGGGATTCTGAAGTTCCAAGGGAAGGAGCCGACTCACCCTGCGAAAAGGCGCAGAAGTGACTACATTCTCACTGCACGACAATCTCAGAATTCGTCTGCGGTTGAGTTCCTTCATCCAGCCCAACGGACAAAGCACGCCTGATCGGATTTTGCCCCATGAGGTAGTTACGCGACCGGTTTTTGAGATGCTTGGTTGTGAGAACTCTCCATGCTGCTCAAAAACGCTATGCAGGGGAACAGGTGTTTAATTGTCTAGACTGAAGGTACTTTTACAGCATGAGAATCTGATTTTTACCTAGGAGAAACTGCCGATAAACCCAATTTTCCCACATGTAGAATCGGTAACAATTAGGTAAGCAGCTTAAGATACAGTGAGGGCGAACCTTATCTTCATTATTGTAGATTTAGAGCGCACTTCCAGAAAATAGTTCTGCATATCGAATTGGGTAATTAGTATAGCATTGAAGGCGATCCTACTCAGATTTTGCTATCAGTAGCTTAAAATTTTCTCGCAAAAGAGCTACTGCGACAATCAAGGCCCAGGAGTCAGGTGCCAATACTACTTTGATCCATAAGCATATGGCAAAGTACGCGATCGCCAGCTTTTCACTCCAGACTAATGAGTTGATAAGTTTTGTGGAAAGAAGATGTCGATTTGCGATCGCTCAGTACGTAGTCAGCACTTAAGCCTGAGATATTTCTCATCGACTAACTACATATTTCTGAAGATTTTTTGAGTGCAATACTAGTACAGTAGCCAGAAATAAAGCTACTATTCAAAATAGGCAAAAGCTTATTTAATCAGCTTTTTGACTTTTTAATGCCTAATAGTGACACTAGTACATTACTGGAGAAATCAACAGAGCATCTGACAAAGTCTCATCAATTCAAAATACAATTCTTGTGACTTTTACTCACTCTTTAGCGGTACTAGCTTGTATACATAGGTAGTATCAACCCCCTTTATTCAACAGTCTTAAAATTGGTGGCATTATGATGTTGGCTCAATTCCAGAGCTTGTATCCCAAAGGTAGTATTATTTCTGAGTTAGTGCAAATTTTTCAAGGAAAATATATTGTCCGTGTTAGTGTCCAAATCGAAGGCGTAACCCGCACGACTGGTTTAGCCGCAGCAGAAACCATCGAAGCCGCCGAAGATAATGCCAGAAATCGGGCATTAATGGTTTTAGGGACAGAAAACGCGCCTCAGGAAACGGTGGTAACTGCTCCACCTCCCGCATCGCCGTTGCCAGATCATCCTGACTTGAACAAAGCTAGTAAGTTTAATGAGTCGCCTTATTCTCCTAGCAAAGAACCAGACTTTGGCAGTAGTCAGTGGTCAGTACCCAGTAGCAAAGAAGTATCAATACTGGCTGATCATGGACAGCATAACCAACCAGATAAACTTACCACTGACATTCGCAGCGCTAGTAAATCCGATACTTACAGCCCAGAATTCGGTCAACCTTTACCGATAAATACTGAGTTAGAAGCCCAGTTTGATACCCCAGGCGATTTAGACATTACATCTAGCAACGAGCCAGAAATTTTACCTTTACCAGACATTACCCCTAGTAATGTGAAACCCTTTACCCCTCGCAGTTACAGTTCCTCTGAAGATGTGGGAACGCCGACAGTAACAACAGGGAAGAAAAGGAAGAAAAGTGAACCCGTAGATTTATCTGATGTGATTGCCAAAACTGATGTCGAACTTCAGCGCTTAGGCTGGACACCAGAACAAGGAAGGGAGCATTTAATTAAAACCTATGGTAAGCGCGGGCGGACTTTGCTGACTGAAGATGAATTGCACGGATTTCTCCAATACTTAGAATCTCAACCCACACCAAAAGATCCGTTAATGGGATTTTGATGGGTTTGTCATTTGTCTTTTGTCCTTTGTTATTAATAAATACCCCCCTTAACTTTCCTTCCTGAGTGGTGAAGAGGTTTGAAGGGGGGTTTTGATTAATGGGATCACCGAAGGTACATCACCACTAGTCAATTACAACAAATGACTAATGACCAATGATCAATGACTAAACAACAGCCATTGGACGGCTACCTGCGGAATGACGGTCAATAACCTGGTCAATTAAACCATAGTCTCTCGCTTCCTCTGGGGACATAAAGAAGTCGCGTTCAGTATCTTCCGCAATGCGCTCAAGTGGTTGACCTGTATGTTCGGCTAAATAATCGTTTAGCCGTCGCTTGTGATATAAAATTTCCCGCGCTTGAATTTCAATATCAGTTGCTTGACCCTGCGCGCCACCTAAAGGTTGATGAATCATAATCCGAGAATGGGGTAGACTCATCCGCTTACCCTTAGTACCTGCACTGAGCAGAAAAGCGCCCATGCTGGCAGCTAATCCGGTACAAATGGTACAGACATCAGGGCGAATATGCTTCATAGTATCAAAAATGCCCATACCAGCAGTTACCGAACCGCCTGGAGAGTTGATGTACAAATAAATATCTTTCTCCGGGTCTTCAGCATCTAAAAACAGTAGTTGGGCAACAATCAAGTTCGCTATGGAGTTATCAACCTGTTGTCCTAAAAAGATAATCCGTTCACGCAATAGACGTGAGTAGATATCAAAGGCGCGTTCGCCGCGACCCGATTGTTCAATGACTATAGGAATCATGCAGCCTACTTGTAGCTATTTAAATCCATTTTATCGAGCGCAACGGCTAATTGTTGGGATTTGGGGTTTGTCATTTGTCATTTGTTATTTGTCATTTGGTAATTGGTAATTGGTAATTGGTAATAGGGGTTTGTCATTTGTCATTTGTACCCCTCATCTCCCAGTCCCCAATCCCTAATCCCCAGCCCCCAATCCCTAGTCCCTTCTACCGGGCACTTTTTTTCACGGTATGAGTCTGAATACTTATCCCGTAATCACGCTCACCAACCCTAAAATATCAGGGTGTGCTGCAAAACCTTTGTAGCATGGTGTTCGCAGTCATCAACACTTCCACCTAGTTGGTGGTTTTTTGTCAGGTGTTGGTAACATTTTCAACTTTTTTTAATATTGCTATCGGCAATTATCCGGAATATTTACTAAATTCCGGTAATGCAATAGTACGGGGTGTAGTTAGAGTAACTAATTCTGTCGAGAAACGGATGCTGTTGGCGAAATATAACTTAATACTTTAAAGCCCCAAAAAACCTAATTTTTTCGTAGGTAAGTTTGGCAAAGGGAAACCCAAGATCTTTAGAAACGACGGGTTTCTCGTTAATTGCAGTGTTAAGAAATAATTCGCCAACAGTATCAGAAACGCTGTCCACCGAAAGGGAGACCTGCCATGCTGGAAAAACTTGTGCAAGCCGCCATTATCACTTTCATACTCCACCTAATAGCAGGAATTAACCCAAATACTAGAGTTGAGACAAAAGCAGCCATGCCTATGTCGGAAACACCAGCTTCAATTGTCAGCTTACTGTTTCCCTCTGGGCGCTAAGAAGATTTTGTGAATTACTACGTACTGGTTTCGCATTCTCTACACTTTTTGCTTCTTGACTTCAGTCACTACTATTACTGCTATGAAGTTACCCCTTTAACCAATCTCGCTAATGCTGGATATTGTTAAAGGGGTAATTTGTCTTTATCCATAATTTTTGGCTTTCGAGTGTAAGAGTGTTTTCCGATACAATTTCGCAATCATAATTCATAGAGCGATCGCACTACAATCCGCTTGCGCGATTTTGAGGATGAATGTTGCCCCTAGCTCGTAGAATTTTCTGGTTTCGGCACGATTACCTCGGCTGACATACTAAAATCACTAAAGCTATTATGAATCGGCTGCTATTATTCTCAGATTTATGTTTAAATCATAGTAAATCCCGTGTCCCGCATATAGAAAATCTATGGTTTCTATATACAATATTCTGTAAACAAGAAGCTTGATTTGCATTGACAAGACAGCAGGGCCAAATGGAACTAAATAAACTTTTTTCCAGGGTTTCGATTTAAGTTTTTTAGCAACTCCAATTAGTATTTGATTAAACTCTTTTTCCACAATTTCTTTAGAACTAAAATCAATATTTCCTCTAGAAGCCACATAAACTTCACCATGATTATGGTCAGGTGAATTGGGATGCACACCTTCATTAACTATAATTGTCAAAACATCTTGCTCTTCATTTTTATTAATAAGATTTACAATCTCTTTTTTGAAATTTTCATTTCCCAACTTTTGCAGACAATCTTTAACTAATTTCTCAATTTGTTCATCCATAATTGGATTTACTGACACTATTTTCGCTTTACCATTTTTTCAAAATAGATTTCACCGTAAGCATCGCGCTCTTTCTCTGTATAGTAATAACCCCTTTGTTCTTTATCAACTTTATCATCATCAATCTTTATATCTAGCCTTGTTACTCCATAATGTCTACTGATTACTCCTTGTGGTGATCTGTATTCAGAAAGATACTCATAGTTTAGATGAAAACAAGCAGGATCGACCATTTCAAATGCAGCCATAAGAGAAATGCTTTTAGCGTGTGGAGTTTCTAGTCGAATGCGAATATTAGAATAAGTTTGATATATCGTGATTGTAGCTGGAATTTTTTGTTGCGGTTGTTTAGAGCTAATAATATATCCATTCCATTTCCCACTCAAGTTAGGTATCTTAATGATTCCAGTTTTGTAAAATAGGCTCCATTTCCAAAGGAAGTGATCAAAAAGTAGGAAAAGTAAACCAAATATGGCTAAACTTGATGGTGCAATTAAGGGAATACTTATTAAATTTGATGCTTGGCTAACCCAACCTACAAGAACTGGACTTAAACCTCCACTCAAAAATGCTAGAGAGTAATAAATCTTTTTTCTGTCATGACTAATGACTGTATATTCGTGCATACCTATATCTAGAAATCAAACTGCCCAAACTTATAAAATCTGTGTGATTATTCTAACTTCTACTCTAGGTCGTCGGTATTGATAAACTCTGATTATGCTCAACCCCCTATTAATGTTGTTTTTTCACTCAGGCTTTGGAACGATAGACTGAGCAAAGAAGGCAACTCACTCCCATCTGCTCATGACTAATCGTCTTGTTGAAGCTAAGAGTCTCTATCTCCGCAAACACGCTGAGAACCCTATCGATTGGTGGCCTTGGTGTGATGACGCACTAGCAACTGCCAAGGAAAAGAATCTACCTATCTTTCTTTCAATTGGCTACTCTAGTTGTCACTGGTGTACTGTCATGGAAGGTGAGGCTTTTTCTGACCTAGCTATTGCTGAATATATGAATGCTAATTTCCTCCCCATCAAAGTAGATAGGGAAGAAAGACCGGATATCGACAGCATTTATATGCAAGCTTTGCAAATGATGAGTGGTCAGGGAGGATGGCCATTAAATGCATTTCTCTCTCCCGATGATTTGGTGCCGTTTTATGCTGGTACTTATTTTCCTTTAGAACCGCGTTATGGTCGTCCGGGGTTTTTGCAAGTTTTACAAGCAATTCGGCGCTACTACGATACAGAAAAAAATGATTTACAGCAACGCAAAGCTGTAATTACCGAAGCCCTCCTGACTTCGGCTGTGTTGCAAGATGGTACAGGTGGGGATGTTGCAGAAAATGAATTACTCCGCAAAGGTTGGGAAACTTGCACTGCAATAATTAGCCCTAACCCATCAGGGAATAGTTTCCCGATGATTCCCTATGGCGAATTAGCATTACGTTTAAATCGGTTAAATTTTCCATCGCGCTATGATGGCGCACAAGTTGTTACTCAGCGTGGGCTAGATTTATCGTTAGGCGGGATTTTTGACCATGTGGCTGGTGGTTTCCACCGTTATACTGTTGACCCTACATGGACAGTACCGCATTTTGAAAAGATGCTCTACGACAATGGTCAAATTGTGGAGTATTTAGCGAATTTATGGAGTGCAGGAGTAGAAGAACCAGCATTTGAGAGAGCGATCGCCAAAACTGTACAATGGCTCTCTAGGGAAATGACTGCTGCTGAAGGTTATTTCTACGCCGCCCAAGATGCTGATAGTTTCACCAACTCCACAGCAGTAGAGCCAGAGGAAGGCGCATTTTACGTTTGGAGTTACAGGGAACTAGAAGAACTACTTACAGATGAGGAACTCGCAGAATTACAACAAGAATTTACAGTTAGCGCTAATGGTAACTTTGAAGGGCAGATTGTGTTGCAAAGGCGACATCCAGGGAAACTGAGTGATACCTTAGAAATCTCTCTACATAAGTTATTTACTGCTAGATACGGCGTAAATGCTGAATCATTAGATACTTTCCCCCCTGCACGCAATAACCAAGAAGCCAAAACCACAAATTGGCCGGGACGCATTCCCTCAGTCACAGATACAAAGATGATTGTGGCTTGGAATAGCTTAATGATTTCTGGTTTAGCAAGGGCTGCGGGAGTATTTCAACAAGCATCATATTTGGAAATAGCAGCAAAAGCGGCAAACTTCATTCTGGTGCATCAGTTCGTTGATGGGCGTTTTCACCGACTGAATTATGACAATCAACCCCATCTGCTAGCGCAGTCTGAAGATTACGCGTTTTTTATTAAAGCGCTACTAGATTTACACCAAGCTTCTTTGGGGATGGGAAATGTATCTTCCCCCGCATTTTGGTTAGAAAAAGCGATCGCACTGCAAGATGAATTCAACGAATTTCTCTGGAGTGTAGAATTAGGCGGCTTCTACAACGCCGCAATTGATGCGAGTCAAGATTTAATTGTCCGCGAACGCAGTTATGCAGATAATGCTACACCCTCAGCCAACGGTATTGCGATCGCTAATCTTGTCCGTCTCACTTTACTTACTGATAATCTGGACTATCTAAATTTAGCCGAACAAGGTTTAAAAGCCTTTCGGAGTGTGATGAGTAGTGCTACTCAAGCTTGTCCCAGTTTATTTACAGCTTTAGATTGGTATCGAAATTCGACTTTGATTCGCACTACCAATACTGAACATATCAAGTCTTTAATTCCCAAGCATTTGCCTACAGTGGTGTTTGCAGCAGCATCAAATTTGCCAGACAACAGCATTGCCTTAGTTTGCCAAGGTTTGAAATGCCTTGCACCAGCAGAAAGCGTAGAACAAATGTGGCAACAAGTGCAGCAGAGTCAGAGTAGGGGATAGGGATTGGGGACTGGGGACTGGGGACTGGGGACTGGGGACTGGGGACTGGGGATGAGGGAGATGAGGGAGATGAGGGAGATGAGGGAGATGAGGGAGATGAGGGAGATGAGGGAGATGAGGGAGATGAGGGGGATGAGGGAGAGATAATAAATGTCTAATACAAAAAACCAAACAACAAACACCAATGCCCCATGCCCCATGCCCAAACACCAACTTAACAGCAATTGTGCTTGCGGGTGGTCAAAGTGCGCGGATGGGTGAAGATAAAGCTTTGCTCAAAATTCAAGGAATACCTTTGTTAGAGCGTGTTTGTACCATTGCTCAAGCTTGTGCTGATACCGTTTATATAGTTACTCCCTGGCCAGAACGCTATCAAAACTTGCTTCTCCCTGATTGTAAATTCATCCAAGAATCCCCCTCATCCCCAGTACCCAGTCCCCAGTACCCAGTCCCCAGTACCCAATCTCCAATCCCCAGTCCCCAGTCCCCAATCCCCAACCCTCAACCCCACGGCCCCTTAATCGGATTTGCTCAAGGACTAGCGCAGGTGCACACAGATTGGGTGTTGCTGCTGGCTTGCGATTTGCCCAGGTTAAGGGTTGAGGTGCTGCAAGAGTGGATAGCTAGATTAGATACTGTGGGGGATGATGCGATCGCAGCTTTGGCTCATCATGCTAAAGGATGGGAACCTCTTTGTGGTTTTTATCGCCAAAGATGTTTACCGCAACTCTTAGAGTTTATCAATCAAGGCGGGCGTTCATTTCAACAGTGGTTGAAGCAAAATTCTGTGCAAGTTTTGCCTTTGCTGGAACCAGAAATGCTGTTTAACTGTAATACTCCAGAAGATTTGTGGAAAGTTAACTAAATTACCATGTGCGTGATAGCTGCTTCTTTGTTCCCACACTCTTGATGAATGTGAAGTATAAAGTATAAAAATCTCTACCTTCTATAGCAGAAATCAAGACTTGATGAAGTATTTTTTTAAGTAAAATAATTTACTATAAACTATCTATGATTTCTAAATATTTGTTCTTGTATGAACAATATTTTAACTACTAATTAACCTATATTAAATATAGTATTTCTCAATAAACCTTGTATAGTTACTGGCGAGTAGCACTGTCACACCTGATTCAGGATTTTTGGCTAGTGTTATTACTCGTCTTTTTTTATTTAAACTAAAATGTATAATACATTACAGAAATCTTGATAAGATATTGCTTCCATCTATCTTAATTTATAAGATATATAATTTGCATCTATAGATTTAATTGAATTTTGCATAGTAAATGTAAAATTATTTACTAAGAATATAATTCTCATTAATTTAGGACTGACTCATACCAATTTGAAAAAAGAATGCGACAGATTGTAGGGGCTAGGCATTGCCTTGCCCTCTAGAATATTATTGATTGATCGCAAAGATTATTTGATTTGGTATAAGTTATTTAAACCCCAATATAATTACTCAGGATTCATAATGCTTCGTCGTTGGATATTATCTACTTTAGCAATTTTACTAAGTATCTTTTTGTTTGCTTGTAACTCTGCAAATATTCAGCAGCCATTGGATAAATCAACTGCTAACTCTAATTCTCAAGCGTTAGCAAAAGTATCAGCAAAAAGGGTTGTGGCGCTATCTTCATTATCTGCTGATATTATTTATCAACTTGATAAAACTAAATTAGTAGGTATTACTGGTAGCAAATTATTTAAAGATGACCCCAATTTTGCTAATATTCCCCGTGTGAGTGAAGGTCAAACTCCTCCTAATTTGGAAAAAATTATTGCCTTGCAACCAGATTTAGTAATTGGTGCAGAAGGATTTTCTAATCAGCCAATTGAGAAACTCAAGCAACTAGGAATTTCTACTATTCTTACTCAAGTTAATAGTTGGGAATCTCTAGAAAAATTGACACAGAAACTTGCTGAGTTAATTGATGTAGATTCTCAGCCTTTATTAAATCGCTACAAAAGCTTTTTAGCAGATAAACCAACTCATAATCCTTCAACTTTAGTGCTTGTTAGCCGTCAACCAATTTTAGCTCCAAATAAAAATAGTTGGGCTGGAGATTTACTTGCCAAATTTGATGCCAAAAACTTAGTTGCAGACTTTCAGGGTAAAAGTCCCATTGGCGGGTATGTGACGCTTTCGGCTGAAAAAGTATTGGAAGCAAATCCAGATGTTTTAATTGTTGTGAATAGTACAGACCCTCAGCTTTTAGAGTCTTTAAAAAAAGAAGCTTTTTGGCAGCAATTACAAGCCACTAAAAATAATCGAGTTTATAGTTTTGATTATTATGGTTTGGTGAATCCTGGGAGTATAGATGCAATTCAAAAGGCTTGTCAGAAACTCACACAAGTTTTATCTTCATCATGAATTATTGATGGTGCGTTACAAGTAGCGCTAACGCACCCGACTTTTTATTGTACAGAGCGCAAATTCTTAGTAGCTGGAGCAGAAGAATTACCTGTGATACTGCGGAAGTAAAGACCACCAACTGTCAACAAAAATGTTAAATAGCCTACTGCTTGCACAAGATAGAGATTGTCTCTATAGCCAAACAAAGACTTGAGAATAATGCCGGGGAATTGTTCATCGGGCAAGATTTTAGAAGTATTTAAAACCATTGGCCCTAAAATGCAAGAGTGAATTTTAGTAAAGCGTTCGTAATAAAAACAAAGGCTTTCTGTAGCGCGACTGCTGAGTGCTAAATTAGCAATGCCATCGTCAAAATGTTTCAATGCAGAAACTACTAATCCAGCAACTATCAAAACTAATAAAACGCCCATAACTTGGAAAAATTGGCGAATATTAATTTTGACACCCCATTTAAACAAGAGTACGCCAATCACTACTGCTGATAATAAGCCACCAAGGGCACCCAAGGCAGGCATAAATCCTTGTTGAAAATTAGCAGCAATAAATAAAACAGTTTCAAAACCTTCGCGAATTACAGCCACCAAAATTAATGTAAAAACACCCCAACCTGCATTTGAGTTTTGTGTTAGTGCTTCAGTAACAGCACCCTCAACGGTAGCTTTCATAAATCTGGCTTGTTTCGTCATCCAGATGAGCATCCAACTGAGCATGACTATTGCCAAAACACTAAAGGTGCCTTCCATTATTGGC
Source organism: Tolypothrix sp. PCC 7601 (assembly GCF_025677855.1). NCBI lineage: Bacteria > Bacillati > Cyanobacteriota > Cyanophyceae > Nostocales > Tolypothrichaceae > Tolypothrix > Tolypothrix sp. PCC 7601. Next base: position 2,366,941 of record NZ_CP064879.1, on the reverse strand, counting down.
TCAACTACCGAAGTATATTGAGGATTAATTGCGCCTAATATTTGAATTAACCAAGTAAAAATTACACCTATAAGCGCGCTTAAAACAACACCAACACCAACACCCGCATATACCCAAGAATTGAGTCGAGATTGTTTAGCTTTTTTCAACAAAGCCAGCACAATTCCCACTACGAGAGCAGCTTCTACTCCTTCTCTGAGCGTAATTACAAAAGTAGGTAAAGCAGTACTAAAATTCATTGTTTGTCCTTTGTCCTCTCTTACAAAGTTCTGATTGGAGGAAACCTCCGCTCAGACTTCGCGCTTTGTCATTAGTCCTTAGTAATACTAATGACTAATGACTAACGATAATTAACTGAAATCGCGTAACATTTTCTTCAATTCAAGATTATGCATCTCTTCTTGACCAATCATGCCACGGGCAAACTCTTCTAAATAAATGCTGGCATTTGTGACAGTATCTAAAAGAGCCTTATATAAATCTAGCGCTTTCTTTTCGTGGGATAAGCTTTCTGCCAAGATATCTTTGACTGAATGCTTGTAGGTTTCTTCCATTGGGGCGATTTTCAATGAAGGATGTCCATCTAAACCCGTCAGAATTTCTCCTACTTGTTGAGCATGAAGTAACGATTCACTAGCTTGTGCTTTGAAAAAAGCCACGATTGGTAAGCGATTAGGGCCAGTTACCATCAGGGAATAATGTGTATAACGCACTACTCCTGCTAGTTCAAATTCCATGATGGCATTGAGTAGATCAATGGTCTTTTTTTGGTCAAGTTCTTGCATCAGTTGTTAATTTCAGCAAAGGTTACGAATGTAGAGTAATGAGAAATAAGTTAGAAGTTATACTCTTCTGAAGTGTTAAAAGTTGAAACGAGCTTCACTTTTAACTTCTAAATATTTCCTCACTATTCACTCATTTTAAACTCGTCTATCTACATCTGTGATCCGGCAGAATTGCTATTGTTGTGCTTGGGTGCTAGTTTTGTCAATCACTATTTGCGAGTTTTGCTCAATGGTTTTGATTAGCTTGGTGACATCTTCCGGCGTTTTCACTGGGGTTGCTGGTGGGATGGCTGCGGGCCAAACTTTGACTAAGTCAGCAAAACTTGCTTCTATTGCCTTATTGGCTTCTGGGCTGGTTTGGGCTACCTGGCTAGCAATGCTTTTGTACAAGTCATCGGCGTAGACGACAAAGCCACGAGAATCTTGATATTCAATGGCTGCGGCTATTTTACCATTGGCGATCGCAGCTCCATATTCTGAGTTGGCTGCATCCAATAAGCCGTTAATTACCTGGAGTACGAATCCTGGCTTGGAACGTTGCGCTTCTGGTAAAGTTGCGATCGCGCCATCTACGGCTTGCACAGAAGTAGTAAAATCTGTTTTCAGTTTGGGATTCTTGGGATTAGATTTGACTAAATCTTGTAAACTCACCAAAGTAGTCTTAAATTCTTTAACCTTGCGTTCGTTTAATTGCTCTTCCACATCAACATAAATTTCCTCAACTGGATGTCCAATATGAGGTTCCGCCTGTTTGGGTTGATTTTGATCTAAAAGTTCTTTTGCTACTAACAGATGTCCCTTCATTAACCCTAATTTGGTCATGTAATCAACATCTTTCGGCTCACCTGTGAGTACGACTTCTTGCACAGTTACCATATCTTTGATTTGGTCAAACTGTTCTTGATTAATTACCTTTTTACTTACCAAATCCTCTGGAGTTGCATAGGGACGGCTGGCTTGAATTTTGTTTGATAACGCCGACACACCTAGCTTGGCTTCAAATTTATCTAACTCCGACAAGATAGCAGTGTTGATATTAATTTTTGCTTTACTACCATGATTGCTATGGCTTCCTGTTTCCGTCACTTGGGTAGTGGAGCTAGTTGCAACTGCTGCAGGTGCATTACTAGCAGTTGGCGTAGTATTATTACAAGAACTGAGAGAAACAATAGCACAAGCGGCAACGGCCAAACAGACATAGCGCAATTTAATCATTTTGGCTCCTAAAAAGTTTTTCAACCAATGATTTCATGAGTTCCAGGTATGATTAGGAACTATTGATATTCTTTGTTATTAGGTATGATTTTTATTCAATATTCCAAAACCCTGATGCCATCATTCAAGATTACTAAATCACTTCAAATACACCCATACAACCGTTTTCTGCGATCGCATCTTGATGGGGATGGAACATATACTTCCCTGGATAGCGAAATGCAAATTCTAAGATGTGCCTTTCCGCTACACCCATCGTGATCACATCAGCTTTCTCGCTAGGAGTCATCGTCATGCCAGTACGATAGACATTAAAGAAGTTGGCATGAAGATGAAATGTCACGGCTGGATCGTATTCAATGATGTTGAGGACATAAAGCCGAATTAACTGATCTTTGTAAATTCGGATGGGATTGTCCATGTAGTGGTGAGGCAAACCATTGAAAGCGTAATATTCATTCCGGCTATCATCATTAATGTCATACCCAGCCATGACCAACACAATTTCATCGGCTGGCGGACGGGGTTTTGGGGGATCGATGATAAACATCCCATATAATCCCTTAGCAATGTGACGAGTAACAGGCTCAATATGGCAGTGATATAAATGAACGCCGTAGGGTTCAGCATCAAATTCATAAATTGTCGCACTCCCATTACTCACAGGGCGAATACCATCCATATCTGATGAATGAACCCCATGAAAGTGTAAAGAGTGGGAATGTCCTGCCTTATTGAGAAATAATATCCGTACTCGTTCGCCTTGTTTGGCTCTTAGTGTTGGCCCTGGTATGTGACCGTTTAAATCCCAGATGTTATAGGAAACAGCACTATTAAGCTGAATGACAGAAGTACCTGCAGTTAACTGAAACTCTCGGATAGTGCGTCCATTTTCTTTTTTCAACGTCCCATAATCGAAATTTCTTAGCATCTTCATGGGCTGAGTAACGCCTTCAGATGCAGCAATTTCCAGGGGTGGCACTTTGACGATTGACTGACTATTGACACTCGTTGCGTGCCATAACGCTGCTGCTCCCGCCACACAAGTGCCACCTAAACCCAGCTTCAGTAACTGACGACGGCTCCAAAGTTGTTCTTTTGCCAAAGCTAAGTTGTTGGGCATGACATTAAATAACGGTTAGCGCTAGAATAGAATGTTGCAAAAGATTTGCAATTACTCTTGGTATATTAGAGTGATTAAGAATTATTGTCAATAAATTTATAAATATTTCCTGAGTGAGAATTGCCTCCACTTTTTGTGTGGATGTCAAGATTTTTTGACTTTTAGCTATAGATAAATAGGCGGTAGCAAAAACGCAAAATAGTTTGTGTCATACCAGTGAATTGCTATGCAGCACTCAATTAGCCAACATTAATAAGTTAAATTTTATTAATAAAAATCAAAATATATTTAGAAAATTATTTTTATAATTCCCCATGATTTTTAACTGATTAACTTCTCAAAAATTTGCTCACTAGGTATTATTAAATACTATGGCTGCGAAAAGTAGCAAATTTAGTGATGAGACAGAATTAAATCTCACTAATTTGTCTTATGAGAATTCTGGGCTATAAAGATAAATTTATTTTTAGCCTTCGGTTTTTCCCGTAGATAGATATCAAATTAATTTGCGTCTAAAAATAGATAAATATGAATATTCGTCAATTTACTAAAAGCCTAAACACTAGTCCTAGCAGCTAGTAACATTGCATTTTCGCTAATTTTACTATGTAATCTAAAAATAAAATTAATAAAAGTTGATATATTAAAAAATAAGTATATTATTTAACGCATATTTTATTGTCAATCTGTCGAAAGTATCAGGATAAAATCCCCCAATAGGGCATTGTAAAAAGGGTAAGTTTTCTGCTTTTTATTAATTTAATGCCGCAATTACATTAAGTAATTTGTGTGAATCAAAACATCATACACGGGGCAAATCATGCACATTCCTGATGGATTTGTTTCTATACCCGTAGCAGGGGCTACTGGTGTAGCGAGTGCGGCAGCACTCTTGATTGCATTGAGGCGATCGCAAGACGCTTTTGGGGTTCGCCGCGCTCCAGTACTGGGTTTAACTACAGCTTTTATTTTTGCTGCCCAGATGATTAACTTCCCTGTCGCCGGGGGGACTAGTGGACATTTATTAGGAGGAACCTTAGCAGCAGTTATTTTAGGTAGTCCTTGGGCTGGGGCATTATGCATCGCGACGGTCTTAATTATCCAAGCGGTGTTGTTTGCCGATGGCGGAATTACAGCCTTAGGTGCAAATATTTTGAATATGGCCTTTATTGGCGTTTGGGTGGGTTGGGGGTTAACTCAAACTTTGCAAAGACTTTTAGGAGGGTCGAGACAACGCTTACCTTTAGCAGCTGGGATTGCAGCCGGTGTGAGCGTAGTAGTAGCAGCTATAGCTTGTGCCTTGGAGTTAGCTATTTCTGGAACTGCACCGGTAGCTATAGTTTTACCAGCCATGACAGGTACTCATATTCTGATTGGCATTGGTGAAGGGCTAATTACTGGTAGCGTGTTAGTTTACCTCGCTAGACAGAGACCGGATTTATTACCTGGGGAACAGCAGCAATTTCGAGGTTGGTCAATACCAGTTGTTACTATTTTTTTAGTAGCCGGTGTACTATCACTTTTTGCCTCAGCTTGGCCAGATGGCTTAGAAAGAGTTGCCGAGAACTTAGGCTTTATCAATTTATCCGACAAAGTACGGGTAATTGTGCCTACACCTTTAGCTGATTACGGTATCCAGGGTTTGGGAACCATTGGCACCAGTATTGCGGGACTTGTGGGAGCTGCTGTTTGCTTTGCTGTCGCCTTTGGCATAGCCAAGGTGGTGAGACCGAATAATGCTTAACATCTCCCTACCATTACGTCTGCAACTGTCGCTGATAATTGTCATCGGCGCAGCCTTATTAAAGCATCATGCTTGGCCTTACTTGGCTGTGTATGGTGCGATCGCATTTTTTTGGGCCTGGTTGTTGCGCGTACATCTTCCTCATCTGGGAAAGTTACTCGGTACGGAATTGCTGTTTTTATCCTTGCTGGCTTTACCTTTAGGGTGGGAACGGGCAAGCTTTTTGCTGGTTCGTTCTGTAATCTGTTTAATTGCTATGAATAGTTTCTTGTTAACTTTACCTGCTCATAGCTTTGGCATTGCCCTAAAAAGTTTACCGTTACCATTACCTTTAAAGGAGAATTTGCTATTAGCTGGACAATACCTAGAAATTTTATTGTCAGAAGTCACAAGAATGCAGCGTAGCGCTCAACTACGCGGTCTCAATGGTTCTGCTGGCTGGCTGCGCTACGCCAGTGCGTCCATGATTGGAGCCTTATATCTCCGGAGCTTAGAACGGGCAGAACGAGTTTACACCGCAATGATCGCTCGTGGTTACAACGGTCAGTTACCAATAGACTCAACATTAAGACCAAAAGAGCGTGTTGCTTTATTAGCAGCTTGTGCGATCGCGGCTTGTTTAACCATTAGTTCCTACCAGTTAACAGTCAACAGTTAACAGTTAACTATTAACTGTTAGTAACAGCGCAGTTGTGAATTTCGAGTTGTGAATTTTGAAATCTTTAACATCTAATCCCCAATCTCCAACCCATCACCCTCACCCAGCTGCGGTAGAGGTGGAAAACTTGGTATATGCCTATCCCAATCAAGAACCAGTATTGCGCGATATTTCTTTTACATTAAAAGCAGGCGATCGCGTGGCTTTGATGGGAGCCACTGGTTCAGGAAAAAGCACTTTGCTAGAGAATCTTATCGGCTTAAAACAACTACAAAGCGGGAGAATTTGCATCAATGGCATTCCCGTAGAACCTAAAACTCTATCCCAAGTGCGTCGTCAAATCGGCTTTGCTTTTCAAGATGCCAACGACCAATTATTTATGCCCACCATCTTAGAAGATATTACGTTTGGGCCGCGTAATTATGGTGTTTCCCCAGCATTAGCAATTGATCGGGCGCGCCAGCTGTTAGCCGATTTTGGCTTAGAAGCCTATGCCAACCGTTCCGCTCATCAACTTTCTGGCGGACAAAGACGCTTGGCGGCTCTCGCCGCAATTTTAGCTCTAGAGCCGGCAATTTTGATTTTAGATGAACCTACTAACGGTCTCGATCCAGCATGGCGGCGGCATTTAGCACAGGTGTTATTAAAATTGCCAGTAAAGGTAATATTAATTGCCTCCCATGACCTCCATTGGTTGGGTAAAGTTACTCAGCGCGCTTTGGTACTGGCTGGAGGTCAGATTCCCATAGACAGGGAGATTCAGCCACTTTTAAAAGATGGGGATACCTTAGATCGGTTAGGTTTACCAGTAGATTGGTAATTCACTAATTAAAGCGGGATGTAGTTATTCCCGCTTTTTGTTGTTAAGTCTAATTGAGGATTGGAAAACAGTCCCTAGCCCTTAGCCCCTAGTCCAGTAACGTAGTGAATTGACACTCCCACGGCTTGAAGCCGTGGGATTCTTGGTTCACTGAGCCAACTTATCTGAACCTGTTACCAGATCCAAACAGAGGTCGTTCTCTCCCCAAGCGTTAGATCCGACGTGTCCCGTCGTACTTAATCCCTTAGCCAAAATATTCAGTGCTGCATTTTCGTCTCGGTCTAAAACAGTTCCACAGTGGGGACATTCATGGGTTCTGGTTGACAAAGTTTTGACAACAGTTTCTCCACAATTAGAACAGTTTTGACTTGTCCAATGTGGTGGTACAGCAACAGTTATCTTGCCGTATACCTTGCCAAAATATTCAAGCCAACACCGGAACTGATACCACGACGCATCACTAATACTTTTGGCTAATTTGTGGTTTTTAACCATGTTCCGCACCTGCAAGTCTTCATAGACAACCACGTCGTTAGACTGGATTACGCACCTTGCTAACTTCACAGCAAAGTCTTTGCGCTGTCTACTAACTTTCAAGTGTTTTCTTGCTAGTTTATTTCTAGCTTTTTTGTAGTTATTGGATTGGGGATTACCTTTCTTAAACTTTTTAGAAACCCGTTTTTGCAGGCGTTTTAATGCTTTTTCGGATCTCCTCAAAAATCTAGGATTTTCTACTTTATCTCCATTGGAATCGGTGTAGAAGTGGTTTAAACCAACATCTAGTCCAATAACTTTTTTGCTTGGTTCTACTTTAATTTCTCGGTCAACAGCAATACAAAATTGGGCGTAGTAACCATCTGCACGTTTCACCAATCGGACACGTTTAATATCTTTGATTTGATAAAAATGTAGGTCATGAGTTCCAACTAATTTGAGTTTTCCAATTTCAAAACCGTCAGTCAGAGTGAGATGTTTTCTATCTTCTGACAACTTCCATCCTGTGGTTTTGTACTCCACGGAATGTCCGCGTTTTTTGAAGTTCGGGAAACCCTTCTTGCCTGGAACTTTTTTCTTGCAGTTGCTATAAAACCGAGAAATTGCAGCCCAAGCCCTATCTGCTGATGCCTGCCTTGCCATTGAGTTGAGCTTGTTTGCCCATTCAAAGTTAGCGGCTAGTTCTTTACAGAATGCGCTTAAATCGTACTTGCCAACTTTTGGGTTATCCATCCAGTAGCGAACACAAGAATTACGGACAAACAAAGCAGTCCTGATTGCTTCATCAATCAGATTGAACTGCTGCTGTTTGCCCTTTAACTTGAACTCGTATACTAGCAATCGATAACCTCTTACGCTACAATATCAGCATAACATATTTCAGAGGATTAAATATGGGTTGGTTTTCTTGGGGCGGAACTAGCAACGAAATGGGCGAGTATTTGCCAGATGATGAAGCCACCTTGCAGGAAGGTAGCGAGATTATCGAGGCTAAAAACAAGGAGTCGGCAAGAGAAGAATGCAAGGATGTAGCGTCGCAGTATGACGCGGTTTCTTCAGATGTAGAAGAAACCGACCAGGATAATACATGGAATTGCAAATTTAAGTTTTGGGGTTAAACCGATGATGAATCCTGTAGTCAAGGACTCATGGAAAGGAGATCCACCAAGGCTTTATGTGATAGCTGAACCGTTACCAAATGCTCCTCATGTCCGCCTTTCCGGTGGTGGCGTAGCCGATATGCCACTAGATGAATATTTAAATACCCTGCAAAAAAATTATGATAACCAATCAGGTAAATTTTTTGCTTACGTCAAGGGTGGAAACAAAGAAGAGGCGGATACATTCACCTTACAAGCTTGGGATGTATACACCTCTCCTACTTCATGCTATGAAGCACTAATCCATCTTTATTATGCGCCAATCAATGAGTATCTTTGCCTCAAAAAACATTTAGGCGAAAAGTGGGCGCAAAAATATTTAGATGAGTCCGAGAAAAGGGAAGCGGCTATCAACGCCCTAACCACAGCTTTACACTGAAAAACGACACTGCACCTTTAGGTGCTTCTCTTCGAGACGCTCCGCGAACGCATTCATCCCACCCCTGAAGGACATAAAACCCTGAAAATCCAAAAAATTTTCAGGGTTTTATTGGTGGGCTTTCTGCTCTAATACCTGTAACCGATTTAAGTCACAACAAGATTGTGGCAATATTGGGTACTATTATTGGGATTTTACTGCTAGTGGTGGGTTAATGTTTATTTTACGTAAATATACTGTTATTGTTCCTGTTAGCTTGACTATTGCGTTGTTGATGGCTGGATGCAATGAGAATAAAGCTTCTCAATGCCAGCGACTAATTCAAGCAGTCAATGAAGGTAATTCTCTGATTGATAAGAAAAAAGGACAGCAAGTAATTACCAGCGTGCAACTATCTAAAGATTTACAAGCTGTCACTAAATCTATAGAAGACTTAAACTTAAAAGATCCCAAGTTACAAGAATTTCAAGGCAAATTTGCTCAGGTGTTCCGGAATTTAAGTCAAGCGATCGCCAAAGCAGCTCAAGCGCTTGGTTCAGCTAAAAATGCCGAAGCCTCAGAAGCTGGTAGAGAAAAGCTGCAAAAAGCCAGAACACAAATTGACACAGCGTTAACAGCCGCAGCTAAAACTGCTGGTAAGGAATCTGATAAGTTAGTAGGCGACCTGAATAAATACTGTAGTCAGCCCGAGTAATTAATTTTTCATTTTTCACGTAACAGCTTACCTTGGTAGAGGCGTACATTTGTACGCCTCTACAGTCATTTTATGTGTGGCATTTATTTTGCACAATGTTATGAGGGCTACAACTGTGCGCCATGATAATAGTCTCTAAATCTTTTTGGCGTAGCCTTTCGTAAATAAGGTGGAATCTGCTGTATCTAGAAATAGAAGCTTTTTAATATGTATTTATTCTTAAAAAAATGTGCTTTTTATAACTACTGGTTTTGATAAATACTTCAGATTTGCCACTCATGTTTTTCTGGTTATACTAGTGGACTAGTCCAATTAATAACTAAATGAGACGTTAGTGGCACTGGCAACACCTCATATCTAAGTTAAAATTACTCTGTAATTTCTTCATTCAATACCCTGTATTTATTTATTACAAAGAAAATTACCTTGTTTGGGGTTTCAATAAATAGATTTCATGAGGCTGGGGCATAAAACCCTTTTCATCTTGAGAATAGTGACAATCACTCAATTAATTTATCAGTATAGAAACAAATCCAAGTTAATTAAACGATTGCGAGATAGTACTTATGAAAACAGAATTAGTTGAATTGCTCATCAAACTAGTGCATGTCTTACGAATTAACATGAAATGGATGACCTGGAATCTCTTTCTAGCTTTCATCCCATTGGCTTTGAGCGTTTGGCTATTTCGCAGAAATCGCGGTAGAAGTTGGGTTTGGTGGCTAGGATTTCTAGTTTTCTATGCTTTTCTACCAAATGCGCCCTATTTATTAACAGATGTCATTCACTTGATAGATGATATCCGCACCATTCAATCAGTGTGGATGATTACTTTAGTATTAATTCCGCTCTATATTTTAGTAATTTTCGCTGGATTTGAAGCTTACGTCCTATCTTTAATTAATTTAGGCTACTATTTACACCGAATTGGCAAAAGCCAGTGGATTTTATGGGTTGAGTTGATTACCCATGCACTATCTGCTGTTGGTATTTACTGGGGAAGGTTCCTGCGTTTCAATAGTTGGGATTTTATTACACAGCCAGATGCATTACTTACCAAAGGTGCAGAGGAAATTTTAGGTAAACAGCCCTTAGTCATTATTGCCATCACTTTTGTAATCCTGATAGGTTTGTACGCCATCATGAAACGAGTAACTTTAGGCTGGGTTCAACAACGGAATATCCCTATACCCATGAATTCGCAACAGACTAAAAATGGATGAGGAAGATGAGGGAGATGAGGGAGATGAGGGAGCAGAGGAGGAATTCCCATTACTCATTACCCATTACTCATTACTCATTACTCATTACTCATTACCCAGTCCCCAATCCCCAATCCCCATTACCCCTTATCCCCAGAGGGGGCCCCGAGTTCCCCAATCCCCCATAAAATATACTCCCCCTGTAAGTCCACAGAAAGATGAAACTTTACCCTCCTTGACGTGAAATAAGTCCAGATTCAAGGATTGTGGCTGCAAAGGCTGCATCAAAAAAAAGATGAAATCAGTGGTAAAGGATTCCTCGCCGCCTACCTAGCAGATAAATATATGCTCGGTCAAGGACAACAAGGCTGGCAACAAGTACAGCAAGCTTACAAAAAAAGCGATCGCAACCAATTTTTCACAGAATTACGCAAGTTTTTACGTGAGACAGGGTATATAAAATAGGGCATGGGGCATTGGGCATTGGGCATTGGGGATGGGGTAATGGGTAATTGGTAATTGGTAATGGGAATTCCTTCCTCATCTCCCTCATCTCCCTCATCTCCCTCATCTCCCTCATCTCCCTCATCTCCCTCATCTCCCTCATCTCCCCCTGCCCTCTTGCCTCATTCCGTCAACTGCCGGCGTGCGGCTTCTAAAATCAGGCGGTGTTCTGCACGGGCGATCGCGTCGTAGGTGCGGCTTACTGCTTCTGGTTCTACGGAAATGGCTGTGATGCCCCAGCGCACTAGATGATCGATGATTTCTGGATAAGTCACTGGGGCTTGACCGCAGATGGCACAAGGAATTCCGGCATTTTTCGCCATTTCTATGAGTTGAGCGATCGCATTCATCACTGCGGGTTGGAGTTCGTTAAATACTCGCGCTAGCTGTTGTTGCTCTCGATCTACTCCGAGTAGCAGTTGCGTGAGGTCATTTGTGCCAATGGAAATACCATTTACTCCCGCTTTCACATATTCTGGTAGTAAAAATAGTACGCTGGGTACTTCTGCCATCATCCACAATTGAAACTGCGGCTGTTGGGTTAATCCGGCTTGCTCTACTTTGTGGCGACAAAAGGTAAATTCTTCTACACTCCGAACAAAGGGCAACAAAAGGTTAATGTTGTTGTAACCAGCTTTTTGCACTGTTGCTAAAGCATTCAGTTCTAATTCAAAGACTGCAGGATTGAGTAAATAGCTAAATATTCCGCGTTCGCCCAAAATTGATTTTGGTGAAGATTGCTGCTGATTGGGGAAGGATGGTAATTCGTGCGATCGCCAATCTAAAGAGCGGTAAAATACTGGCCGCGGCGCAAAGCCACGAGCAAATTGCATAATCTGCTCAGTCCATAATTCTAATAATTCTGCCTGTCGCTGATCTGCTAGCCAGCTACTAGGATGCTCGCCTGAGAGGATATTAAGTATCATCAATTCTGAGCGTAATAACCCTACTCCATCTACAGGCAAATTTTGCACTTGCTCTATGAGGTTAGGCTGGCTGAGATTGAGTAATAACTGAGTAGCAATTAGCGGTTTGGCTGACGCAAAACCAGAATCAGGAGATTCCCAGGAATTGGTATTGGTAGGCGAGGACATGGAAGAATGCAGGTAATTGAGTTCTAAAGCCTCTGCTGAACCCCATTTTGACTGAACTTCTTCTAGGGCTACATCTGCTTTGACGCGATAAACTTCTGCGCGATCGCCATCTAATATCAGTTTTTCACCGTTTTGGATTAAAGCGGTGACATCTGTAGCACTGACAACTGCGGGGATACCCAATTCCCTAGCTAGGATTGCGGCATGGCTCGTCAATCCTCCTTGCTCCGTGATAATACCTTTAATTTGTTGCAATAAAGGTAACCAATTAGGCTTGATAGAGCGAGCAACTAAAATCGCTCCTTGGGGTAGTTTTTCTGGTTGAAATTGGGAATTAGCAACGACATAGGCAGTTGCAGTGACACGTCCCCTCGCTGCCCCTAATCCTTTGATGATGTGTACATTAGGGATGGCAGATTGGGGGGATTTAACTTGTGTTAAGTAAAGCTTAGGGGTGGGATTTGCCTGCAAAATCGTCCATTTCACAGAAAAATGTTTACCGAATTCACCCACAAGTTGACTGGCTAAATCTATCACTTGTGGCAGGTATTCTTTTGGTAAGGCGTATTGTTTTTGTTGGTTTTCTGCCAGTAAATAGGTGTTTAAAGCTGTATCATCCGCGATTAGGACAGAATCTGGTAATGCTTGCCATTCATCTGTACTACCTGGTGCGTCAACACCATAAGCCAAAATTTTATTGCCGAGGTGTTTCTCGAGCAGTTTGCCTGTATCTGGTTGAATATAGTAGACATCTGGCTGAACTTCACCATTAGCGATCGCTACTTCTAATCCACAAGTAGCAGTGATTTCCCACGCAGATGTATTCGCATTAATTGAACCACTGGCAATGGCATTGCGAACTGGTTGCACTAAAACTGCTAAATTAACTTGTTGCAGGTTAATTCCTGCTTGCTGCCAATATAGTAGACTTCTGGCTCGAAATAACTGACTCCAAGTTTGCTTTAATGCTTTGGCGATCGCATCTTGATCGGATTGGCAAAAAATTGACTCTAGCAACCCAGAAATCTTACCAACTTGCTTGTTATTATTTGGCACCGTTAGGCTAGGGCGCAAAATTAGATAGCCACTTTCCCATTCTCTTGCAGCTTTGAAAAGCTTACTCATCCATGACGATGGTACAGTGGCAGCAATAATTTCCTGACGCAAACGCCCTGCTACCTGCTGGAGTTGTCGCCAATTACCAACATCTAGGTGCAAAGAAGAATATGGCAAATCAGCGACTAATGACTCTGAACTATTGAGAGTTTCTAAGAATTCTCGCAAAACTTCTGCCCCAATGACAAAACCCGGTACTACCGGGTAGCCACGCTGCATAATTCTGCTCAAGTAAAACGCTTTGTCACCTACTTTGGCGCGGTCTTGGAGTTTAATTTGGTCAAGCCAGTAGAGTTTGTCCACTCAATTTTTTGTACTCAGTTGTCATTCAATTGCTTAGGTCACCGTAATGACCATTTATACAAACTTAAGCTCGAATCCTCTCTGGTACTTAACGCCAAATTCCTCTATTTTCTCTGATTCTACGTCTTCTAAATTTTAGAGTAGTTACTCTGCTGGAATTTTTGGTTTTTGCAAAGGCGTAAATGAGAATGGGTAATGTCGTCACCAGGGATGAGTTTATTGGGGAAATTACGCCGTTGAATACTAGCAATATCACCTGCTTGTGAACCGCTGGTTAACTCACCGATGCGCTTCTAGTTTTTTGTATCTATTTTTAGCACAACTTGATTTTAGAAAATCAGAAGTAAAGCCGAAAACTTTACCAGAATTAGCTGATGACTGAAAATTAACAATTAATAACACTAATTATTAGTGCTTAAATTGTCAGATATAAGGAATTCATAATTTTTGAATTCATAATATTTCCGCTCTCCAAAAGTGTTATCTCATTTAATTATTGAGTGTATGGTTAAATTTAGCAATTTGTAGTGCATTGTGCAGATTAAACTATTTTACATAACTAAATATCGATATAATAAGCTTTAAATTTAGAAATTTTTATCTCTAAGATAAAAATTCCTATGAATTGATATTGACATAATATGTATCCAGCCTAAGGTAGAAATTTGCTGATCAATCAGCCGAAATTAGGAATTTTTTGCAAAAAGAGTCCAGAATAAAAACGTTAATAAGTGCAAAACTTTCAGATAGGTCTAGAATATCTTCTCAAGCTACGTGAGAAAATATGGACAAGGATGATAAACAGTTAGCAATTTTTATCCTTCACACTTATTGATCAACGCTGAACTTAGCTCAGTATTATTAAACACTTATCATATTGATACTTAATGACCAACGATTGGCTAAATATTATCTTTAGACTATGTATTGCATTGGTAAGTGGGGGGATTATTGGCTGGGAACGCCAACTGCGACACAAGCCAGCAGGTTTAAGAACTCATATGTTAGTCAGTCTTGGTTCTGCTCTGTTTACCCTCATACCTTTGCATACAGTTGGGTTGCAAGCTAACGCTGATGCACTTAGTCGCGTGATTCAAGGTATTGCTGCTGGGATAGGATTTCTGGGTGCTGGTGAGATTTTGCGCGAATCTTCCAACGATTCGCAGCGTCCTGAAATTCATGGATTAACATCAGCTGCGGCTGTTTGGGTATCAGCCGCTTTAGGAATTGCTGCGGGATGTAACTTGTGGCAATTAAGTTTAATTGGCGCTTTCCTCACTTTTTTAGTTCTCAATATTTTTAAAAAATTAGAAAGATGGAATTAAGAGATGATTTATAAAGTCGCCTAACGCACCACCCACGCGACGGCGCGTTACGGCTAAATTTTAATGTCTCTAGGCCCCAAAACCTTTCATAGCCGTAACACACCCTACATTTAGTTTAGAAATTGTTCCTTAAACAATCAATTTCTAACTTAAGAATAAAGAATTTAGCTAATTGAATAATTTCAGAGCCTTAGCAAAGATAGCTTCTTCTGCTCTAGTCTGGAGAATCATTTTTACTGAAGTAATTAAATCTAAATTAGGCTGTATATCATTCTCAATTGTTTTACTAGCTGCATAAAAGCTGACATCGTTGCAATTAAGTTCATTAGTGGTACCAGTTTGTAATTGCCCTTTTTGATAGTCCCAAGAAACTGATTTACCACGTAAAGTAAATTGAAACCATAATATTTCATCATCTTTTAATTCAAAGAAAACATCTAAATAAGGTTCTTCTCCTTGGAACCACATTCTTGTTATTCCTGGTTGTTGACATTTTTTGAGTATCTTTGGCTCAATTTCTCGTAAAGATGCGCCTAATGCAACAATCTCATCTTTATTTAATAAATAATTTTTTTGCATCATATCTAAAACTTAATGTAAGATGATCGCGTTATTATTTCCTTAAATAGGAGGCTTTAAAATAGTTGAAAAAAGCAACTCAAATTTAATTTCAGTAATGCTAAAAAGCTTGATAAAAATTTATGGAAAAGCCAAGATTTTATCAATAAAAATTATTTATTAAAAATTTCCATTGATAGCCTGAAATAATATTAAGCAAAATTTGTCATTTTGCTGGCAAACACCTTAATCTCTATTCTGACAAGTTTGGAAAGCTGGTGAAGCTTCACATTTTATTATGTTGGCTTAGTCAAGCGGATTTGGCAATGATATTTCTCCGGCTTTTACCAAGAGAATTTGGGATGAATTCAACCACTGTGAGTCAAAAGAACCAAGATGAGTTGTGGTGATTAAAGTTTGAAACCTGTCTTGAATAGCATCAAGTAACTGATTTTGGCGATATAAGTCTAGCTCTGCTAAAACATCATCCAGTAATAGCAGTGGTGGTTCGCCAACGACTTCTTCAATTAATTGTAATTCGGCTAATTTCAACGCTAGTACTAGGGTGCGCTGCTGACCTTGAGAACCGTATTGACGCGCTGGTGTTTGGTTAATAATTAATTCTATTTCATCGCGATGAGGGCCTACTAGGGTAGTTCCTTGGCGCAACTCCGCGATCGCTCGCTGCTGAATTTTTTCTAAAAAAGCTTGTTGTACTTCTTGGGGATAATTTTCTCCCAAGGGAACGTTGGGTGCATATTTAATTTGCAGTTCTTCCGTACTACCACTGATGCTAGCGTGCCAATTAGTTGCAATTGGTGCTAGCCTTTGTAGCGCTCGTTCACGTCGTCTAATAACGCGTGTACCTGTGGTAGCTAACTGAGTATCCCATACAGCCAATTGTTCTGATTGCTGGCTACTGAGTGCTGAATCTTGAGTTTGTTTTAAAAATGCATTGCGTTGTCGCAAAACCTGATTGTATTGCTGCAAAATGTGAGCATATACAGGTTCGAGTTGAATTAATAAAGTATCTAGCCAGCTACGACGACCTTCTGGGCCACCTCGTACCAAGTCTAAATCTAAGCTAGAAAACTCAACGGCATTCAAAACACCAAGAAAATCCATTTGGCGACGCACAATTTCACTATTGAGCGCCACTGTACGTCGCCCATTGCGACGTAGGGTTAAAGTCAAGTCACTAATACTAGATTTGCGCTCTAAGGAAGCATTAATTTGGGCGATCGCTTCTCCTTCTTGCACTAAATCGCGATCGCGGGCCATACGATGCGATCGCAATGTGGCTAATAACTCCACCGCCTCCAATAAATTTGATTTTCCCTGAGCATTATTACCCACCAAAATTGTCTTGGCAGCGGTAAACTCAACCTTTTGGTCTTGGTAATTACGAAATTGTCTCAGGTGAATCGATTTGAGAAACATAGCAAGGAGATGAGAGAACAGGGGGAGTAAGGGGAGCGAGGGGAGTACAAGGAGATAAGGGAGCATTTTGTCATCCCCCTCATCCCCCTCATCCCCCTCATCCCCCTCATCTCCCTCATCTCCCTCATCTTCCTCATCCCTAATTAAACGGTCTTTTTACCCATTAAGCGGAAGAATATCTTCTCCAATTCCACCCAGACAAACATTAAGGCGCTAAAGCCAATACAAATAGCTAACTCTTGTGGTGGTAACCAATGGGTACCAAAGAAATCTCGCAGGGGTGGAACGTAAACTAGCATCAACTGCAAAATTGTTGTCACAACCACAGCACCCAAAACAAACGGATTTGATAAGGGATTCATTTCTATGGTGAGTTGGTTATTCGAGCGGATAGCTATAGCATGACCCATTTGGGCAATACATAGGGAGGTGAATACCATTGTCTTCCATCTTTCTGGGTCAAGTCCCGGCCCGACTACGGCTTTGGAATGGAAGTATGCCCATTCCATGAGAATAATCGTGATGATCGCAAAGACAATCCCAATGCGAACCATATAAGAACCCAATCCTCTAGCAAAGATACTTTCCCGGGGGCTAAAGGGTGGACGCTTCATCACATCTGGTTCTGGGGGTTCTACCGCTAAGGCTAAGGCTGGTAAACCATCTGTAACTAAGTTCATCCAGAGAATTTGTAGGGGAGTCAGGGGAACGCCTCCCAAGCCTAAAATTGGTGCAGCGGCAATTGTTAGCACTTCACCGATGTTACTGCCCAGAATGTATTTAATAAAGCGGCGGATGTTGGTGTAAACTACTCTACCTTCCTTAGTAGCGGAAACAATGGTGGCAAAGTTGTCATCTAGCAGCACCATGTCGCTAGCTTCTTTACTGACATCTGTACCAGTAATGCCCATCGCAATCCCGATATCGGCTTGCTTTAAGGCGGGAGCATCGTTGACACCATCACCCGTCATCGCCACAAATCTACCACGGCGTTGCAGAGCTTTGACGATTCGTAGTTTGTGTTCTGGGGAAACCCGGGCATAAATGCTGACTAAATCGACATTTTGCTCCAGTTCCTCGTCACTCATGCGCTGTAATTCTTGCCCTGTGAGTACACGAGAGCCTTCTTCTGCTATGCCTAAGTCAGCTGCGATCGCTCTGGCTGTTAATTGGTGATCGCCAGTAATCATGACTGGGCGAATCCCGGCTTCCCGACATTCTTGCACGGCGGCTCTCACTTCTGGGCGTGGTGCATCTAGCATCCCCACTAACCCCAGCCATACTAACTCTTGCTCTGAGGCTTCATCTGAACCTTCTGGGGGAATTTCTGCCCAAGGTTTGTAAGCAAAACCTAGTACCCGCAAACCCTTACTCGCCATTTGGTCGTTTTCTGCCAGAACTTTTTGGCGTTGTTCTTCTGTTAAGGGGGCTGAGTGTCTACCCAAATAAATTTGGCTGCAACGCGCCAAAATTAACTCGGGGGAACCTTTGGTAAACATTAAATAATTTTCGGATTGCAGAAAACCTGCGATCGCCGGGTCAATTCCTGTACCGGAAGCATCCCCAGTAGCAATCTCCTGTACCTGAGCAATCACGCTCATGCGCTTACGTTCTGAAGAAAACGGAAATTCTCCTACCCGAGGTAATTTACTTTCCCATTGGTCTTTTTCAATACCTGCTTTCCCCGCCAAGGTCATTAATGCGCCTTCAGTGGGGTCTCCTAAAATCGCCCATTCGCCTTGTTCTTTTTGCAGGACGGAATCGTTACAAACAGCACAAGCAACTAGCAAAGCAGAGATTTCCGGATATTCATCTACAGAAATTTTCTGTCCGTTTAATTGAAAATCCCCGGTGGGGGCGTAACCTTCGCCTGTAACCCTAAAATTAGAATTATTTGTATAAACTGATTGCACCACCATTTTGTTCTGAGTCAGTGTGCCAGTTTTATCAGAACAAATTGTGGTAACTGAACCCAAGGTTTCCACGGCTGGAAGTTTACGAATCAAGGCATTTTGCTTGACCATTCGCTGGGTTCCCAATGCCAAGGTAACGGTAATTACGGCGGGTAACCCTTCAGGAACCACAGCCACCGCCATACTCAAAGAAACTTCTAAGAGTTCTTGTAAATTGCTAAAACCTCTAGCCTGGATGATACCGCCAATCACAACAATGGCTACCAGAATTAAAGAACCGCTGACTAGGACATTACCTAGTTGCGTCATCCGCTGTTGCAGAGGCGTTGGTTCACTTTCCACTGACTGTAACAAAGTAGCAATTTTGCCTAACTCTGTTTTCATCCCAGTGCTAGTAACTAGAACCTTGCCTCGTCCTTGAACAACTTCTGTACCTTGATAGACAACATTAATGCGATCGCCTAATCCTGTGTCTTCAGGTAATTGTAATGTGGCTTGTTTATTAACAGCTTCCGCTTCACCAGTGAGCGCCGATTCTCGCACTTGTAAATTAGATTGTTCAACTAAGCGTCCATCTGCGGCTATCTGTACCCCAGCTTCCAGCAGCATTACATCCCCAGGAACGATCTCCTTAGCAGCGACATCCAAAAGTTTGCGATCGCGGATGACTCGCACTAAGGGAGAGGAGAGTTTTTTGAGGGCTGCGAGGGCTTTTTCGGCACGGCTTTCTTGCACATAGCCGAGGATACCATTGAGGATGACAATCGCCATAATCGCGATCGTATCCTTGAATGGCACTTCCCCTGGTTTGAGATTACCTCCTTGCCAAGCGACGAGGTCTAAAACCCCAGAGATGATAGCTACAGCAATCAGCATCAACAACATAATGTTCTTGAACTGATCTAGCAGAATCTCCCAAGCGCTACGGCCACCATGTTCTTCAAGTTCATTGGGGCCATATTTGTGCAACCGTTGCTCCACTTCTTGGGGTGTCAAGCCACTGTCTGCATTACTATCAAGCAGTTCGAGCGCTTTTTCAACTTCTAAACTATGCCAAACGGCGGCACTTTCAGGCAGAGAATTAGCAGACATCACTTAAGTTACAGGAAAAGGTTACAAAATTCGATCATAATTTAGTGATGGTCAGAAAACCATCCACTAAAGTTACATAAAGGCTCTCGCCAGTTTGTATCAGTTCAGTTTAGATGTGATTCCTGACATTTGTCATCTGAAGGATTAATCCTTCATGGGTATTTTTATGTGTTATTTCCTAGGTCAGAGTTTTTTTGGAACACATTGCACTGATAATTGTAAGCAGCACCACTCTGAAAACTTGGTCACATTGGATGTACCACAATTTATTCTAGGCGTGCTAAACGGTTAAATGAATATGCTTAATATGAGTTTTGCACTCCCCAGTATGACCGTTAGCCAGATGTTTGGTCAAAGAACGATTCGACCGCTAACTGCTGCCGCACTAGGTGGCATTGCTTTTATTCAAGATAGACTAATCGCCATTGATACGATTAAGGGACATCTGCTGGAGATTGACCCAATATCTGACAACAGTAAAATACTGAATCCTCATCAAGTTAAGGAATTTACTGATGTCACAGGTATCGCAGTCTGGGAAGATACCCTGTGGGTGACTCGTGGTAATAGTGTTTATCGCTGCCAGATGAATGCTTTAGGACTAGAGCATTTTGTGACATTGCCTTATCCGGCTGAGGGTATTGCTGTATGGGAATCCACAGTCTATATCAGTTGCCAAAAGTTAGGCTATATCTTGATTTATGAATCCGATAGCCGTAAAGAAATTACTAGATTTTATGCCCCAGGAGTGGGACAAGAGAATTTAACAGTCAGTCAAGATACTCTGTGGGTGAGCGATCGCACAGAGCAAACAGTTTATTCTGTGGATCGGGCGACAGGGGAAATTCAATTTAGCGTACTCACCCCCTTTGACTCTCCCACAGGTATTGCGGTACATAAAGATAGCGAAACAGGCAAAGAAAGTCTTTATATCGCCTACGCCTCAGAAGAACCTTACATTCGAGATAATCCCAATGCCGATCCAAATCACGAACTAACATACCGCGATCGCACTTTTATTCATCCCCTCTATTATCATTACGAGCCAGAGAAACGTTACGCCCTCTCTAATGGCTACCTGATTGAAATGTCCTACGCTGAGGAAATTGCCCCCTTAGAAGAGGTATATCTAACGGACTTAGAATGGCGAATTGCTTTACCCTCAGAAACCGAACGCCAAAAAGTTAAACAAGTCGAACCGATTGGACTACCCTTTACAGAAGAAGTTATTGATGGGCAAAGAATAGCAGTATTTAAATTTGATACTCTTACTCCTGGAGAACGCCATATATTTGGCTGGAAAGCGACTTTAGAAGTGCGCGGCATTAAGTATCGTATTACACCCAAAGATGTGGAAGATATTCCCCCAGTTACTCCAGAATTTGCTAGCCGCTATCTGGTTGATGATGATGAGTTAGCAATGGAGACTAGCATTGTCCGCCGGGCTGCACGCGATGCAGTTGGTTCAGAAACCAATTTGCTGCGGAAGATGTATAGTATCCGTAATTATGTTTACGATGAATTGTCATATGGTATTAAACCATACATTGATACGCCAGATGTGGTTTTAGAACGGGGTGTAGGTTCCTGTGGCGAATATGTAGGCGTATTGCTGGCTTTGTGCCGTTTGAATGGTATTCCCTGCCGCACAGTCGGTAGATACAAATGTCCACCCAACGGAGAATTGCAAGGCATACCCCTGCAACCAGACTTTAACCATGTGTGGTTAGAATTCTACATTCCCAATTACGGTTGGTTGCCAATGGAATCTAACCCTGATGATATCGGTAATGCAGGCCCCTATCCCACCCGCTTTTTCATGGGCTTATGCTGGTATCACATCGAAATTGGCAAAGGAGTTTCTTTTGAAACCATCAGCAGCCAAGGCGTACGTCTCACCAAAGAAGATATCCCCCTTGGCGACCTAGCAATTAATCACATCCGGTTTACAATTCTTAAAGAATTACCACCTTTCTAAACCTTGTAGAGACGCGATTCATCGCGTCTGTAATTTATCCCCCAATCCCCAATCACCCATTCACCCTTAAAATCGGCATAGATTGAGACTTTAGCTTGGGATTATCAGCAAAATCGCAGATAGAACGAAATGGACAGTATCGACAGTGCGAACCAGGATTTGGGGGAAAAATTTTGCTGAAATCTTGGGTTTGTTGGTGATATTTTTGCAAATCTTGCTGATGCTTACGGGCAATATGCGCCAATTCAAATTCTAAGGATAGTAATTCTTGATGGGTGATGTGAATTAAGTCAGATTTTTTACAAAGCTCTAAATTATAAAATGAGGCAACAGCTTCTTGTTCTGGGTAAAGATAACGCGCAGCCAGGAGATAAACTAAAGCTTGCCGCTGGTCAAAAGCAGCTTTGCCAGTTTTAAAATCTAAAATATGTAAAGTGCGATCGCTATCAATAAATACACAATCCATCGCAGCGTATAACCGGAAGCAATAATCATCTTGGTCAATTAAAATCGGTTTGGGAAAACCTTCATCGCCCGGTGTTAATTGGATGATGCGTTTATTCAACAGCAACGGCTCATTGTGATATTTTTTCAAAATTTGCAGCACCCGCTGTTGCACTTCTTCCGAGGAATGGCTTAATTTCAGTAGTTGAGCAACTTTTTCTACACCGTCTGTTTGGCTTAATAGGTGTCGATGATGATGAAATTCATAAACCCCTTTTTGGGCAAGTATGCCAATCCTTTGGGGTGCAGTCGCCGTGGCTAACAGCGCTTTCACTTTCGGTTCATGCTGACGTGCTTTAACAAACCCCCGTCTCATCTGGCAATGCCAACGTTCTTGTCCCGTAGCTGGGGCAACTAAAGACCAAAGGTGGTAACTGGCAAAAGGGCGATCGGGGATTGACATTGCAAACAAGCAGTGAGAAAAATAACGATGGGGATAGTTGCGGCTACACAAGCTTTGCGCGAAGCTTCCCATAGTACATAAGTTACAAGGGAAACTGTGGCAAACATGAGTGCTAGTAGCAAATCCAGCAAAATTCAATTTGGCACCGATGGTTGGCGAGGAATTATTGCTGATGACTTTACTTTTCCCAATGTGAGGAAAGTCACAAGAGCGATCGCTAGCTATCTGGAAACGGCCTATAGCAAAAATAGACCAGTTCTTGTTGCCTACGATACTCGATTTTTAGCTGACCAGTTTGCCCAGACAGCCGCCCAAGTCTTAGCTGACTTGGGTTGGAAGGTAAAAGTCACAAATCGGGATTGCCCCACACCAGTAATTGCCTACAACGCCCGTCACCTAAATTCGGCGGGGGCGTTGATGTTTACTGCTAGCCATAATCCTGCACCATACTGTGGGATAAAATATATCCCAGACTATGCTGGCCCTGCCACTCCAGAGATTACTGATACTATTGTGGCAAATATAAAAAGTGCATCAGATGCACCGGCTAGTAGTAATCCATCGGGTTCTATTTCTATTTTCGATCCGAAACCTAATTATCTGCAATTTATCTATACCTTAATTGATGTAAAAAAAATCAAAAGTGCCCAGTTAAAGGTAAAATACGATGCTTTGTATTCTACCTCTCGCGGTTATTTAGATGAAGTTTTGCAACAAAGTGGTGTAGAGTTAGAAAGTTTCCACACTTGGCGTGATGTACTGTTTGGTGGTGGAATGCCAGAACCCAAAGGCGAACAATTAGGTGAATTGGTAGCAGCAGTACGCGCCGATCAAGCCGATTTGGGTTTAGCAACAGATGGCGATAGCGATCGCTTTGGGATTGTTGATGAACAAGGTAATGTTCTGACTCCTAACACTGTGCTGTTAGTTTTAGCCAGTCATTTAATCAAAAATAAAGGTAAAAGCGGCGCTATTGTCCGCACTGTCGCCACAACTCATTTATTGGATAACTTCGCAGCTAAACACGGGCTACCAATTTATGAAACTCCTGTAGGCTTTAAATATATTGGAGAAAAAATGCGGGAAACCACCGTATTAATTGGTGGTGAAGAATCTGGTGGTTTAAGCATCATCGGACATATTCCCGAAAAAGATGGCATTTTAGCCAATATGCTAGTTGCAGAAGCGATCGCCTATGAAGGTAAGCCCCTCAGTCAGTTAGTTAAAGAAGCGATCGCCGCAGCTGACGGCCCGTTGTACAATCATCGCCTAGACTTACACCTTACCGAGTCTCACAAAACGGCTGTTATTGATTCCTTTACCAGAAATCCACCTGCAGAGGTAGCAGGAATTAAAGTTAAAGAAGTTGGTCGTAAAGACGGAATTAAGCTGTATTTAGAAGAAGATAGCTGGATATTGCTGCGTCCCTCCGGTACAGAACCCCTGGTGCGCGTTTATTTAGAAACCAACTCACCAGAGAAAGTTACCCAAATCGCTCAAGCAATGGAAAGGGCGATCGCTAAACTAGAATAAGAGTTTCAACCACCTTAAACCCAGAGGAATGCTGATCATTATCTGTGTTCGTCTGTGTTTAGCTTTGGTTTTATTAAATTTGTTATGAAAAGTATTGCTAATTTGCTGATATCTGTAGTTATAGCTGTGTGGGTAATGGCGATCGCTATTCTCTCAGTGCAAAACGCTACTTTAGTATCTTTAAAGTTTTTGAGTTTCCGATCCATTCAAATACCAGTTGGTTTAGTGCTGGCTTTTTGCGTTTGTATCGGCTTAGTTGGGATAGCTGTACTGCAACCTTTGTGGGGATTAGCTGATGGGCGCGGTAATTCTCGGTTAGATGAGGATGCTGAGTTTTTTGTTGATGACGAAGATTTTTGAAGTCCGCAGGCTTTCAACCTAGAGCTATCTATAAGAACTTAACCTGTTTTATATTTTTAAATCAACTTTGTCCAAATGCAGTTTGAATGGAATCCAGACAAAGCATCTCGAAATTTGCAAAAACATGGTGTTTCGTTTCAGGAAGCGGCTACAGTATTTGGCGATCCTTTATCTACAACCTTTCCCGATCCTGACCACTCTATTAGAGAGAGCCGATACGTTACTATCGGTTTATCTCGGTTTAGTCGGTTACTGATTGTAGCTCATACCGACCGAGGCGATCGCATTCGGATTATCAGCGCGCGGGAAACTACACGTCAAGAGCGAGGATTTTATGAAGAAGGAAACTAAACAAGAACCAGAAGATGAGTTACGTTCTGAATATGACTTTTCCCAACTCAAAGGCGGTATTCGAGGAAAATATGCAGAACGATACCAAGCAGGAACTAACTTGGTATTGTTAGATCCTGATGTTGCTCAAGCTTTTCCTAATGCTGAAGCAGTTAATGAAGCATTGCGTTTGTTAATACAAATTGCCCAACGGCAACAAACTAAATAATATATAAAAAGCCCTCAGACCAGAAGCCTGGGGCTATTAGAACAAAAGCTGCCGAACCATGCTATTGGAGTTTTTAGAAAAAGCGATCGCACTGCTATAAAATCAAAATGTCCATTCGTGGTTGGGATCATCAAGGGCAGCGCGGACAGAAGCTAAGTTAGCAAGGTCTTTGAATGGGCTTGATTTAGCGATTTCTGTGATTGTATTTAAGGTAAGCGCTAGTTGTTCATTATTACCGGATGCGATCGCACTATCAACCACAGCAAATAAAGCTCGAAAGTTTTCAGCACGTTCATCAAAAGAGCGATCAAGATACGCCATCAGCAAGTCGCGCTGGGCATTAATTTTGGTGATTGCTTCTTTTTCCCAAGCATCAATCTCACGTCTTTTTGTTTGTTCTTGTGCGGCAATTATCTTATATTCAGCATAATTGGAAGCAACTGCGTTAACACATTGTGTTTTTTCCAAAGCTGCTATCTCATGCCTTTTAGTTCGTTCTAACTCTCCTATTTGCTTGTAAGTAGAAATAATGCTTACTAAAGATTTTGTGGCGTTAACCGCAGTACATATTGTACCGATACTTGGTAAAACCATTACTAAATACCTCCCAGAGTTTTGTATTTAGCTTGAATAGTTAAAGTTGCAGGGTTTAATAGTCCTTCACTATCAAAAATAGAAATTTTCATAATTTCTGCCAGTGCTTTAATTAAAAGCGCTACCTCTTGAAATTTTCTAGCATCACGGCTGCGATCAAAAGGTTTGGCTTCAAGCTCTTGAAGTACCGCTTTAGCACTGTTGTTTAAATTACACACTAAATTAGCCAGTTCCACTATTCGCCGTTTAACCTGTAATAGAAAATCTTGAGCTGCTTCAATATTGGCAATCTCTACGTTGGGCTTGCAGAATAAACAAAAAACCTAGATAAATCAAGAGATTTGGGGGGACAAAAGAGAATAAAGTGCAAGGAAAAAGGATAAAGTAAGTAAAAACCCTTGTAGCAAGTTGCGTTGATATGTATCGAAAAGCGCAAAAGCAAGAAACAGCAGCAGAAGACTTTGAACTACCCTTTGGGGGAAAACTAGCCTCAGATAACCGTTGGGTAATCATGGCGGAGATGATACCTTGGTCAGAATTTGAAGCAGAGTACGCAGCAATATTTTCAGCAGAAATGGGCGCGCCAGCCAAAACATTTAGGATGGCATTAGGGGCATTAATAATTAAAGAAAAACTAGGCATAAGTGATAGGGAGACAGTAGAGCAAATTAGGGAGAATCCCTATCTGCAATACTTTATAGGAATGTCTTGCTATAGCAATAATGCCCCATTTGATGCGTCAATGTTAGTTCACTTTAGAGAAAGAATAGATATAAAATTAGTTAACAAACTGAATCGAGAAATAGTCAAGCAAGTGTTAGAAAGTAAAGAGGAGGTAGAAGTAAAATCAAAAAAGTCAGAAACCGAGGATTTAAAAAATGAGCCGACCAATCGGGGAAAATTAATATTAGATGCGAGTTGTGCGCCAGCGGATATCAGTTATCCCACAGACTTAGGATTATTAAATCAAGCCAGAAAGCATACAGAAACAATTATAGATATTTTATATAACTCCCTCTTGTTAAAGAGTATCAAAAAACCGAGAACCTATAGAAATATAGCTAGAAAGAATTACTTATTGGTAGCCAAAAAAAGAAAACCGACCATTAAAGAAAGAAGGAAAGCCATTAAACGGCAACTACAATATATCAAAAGAAATTTAGTTCACATTCAGCAGCTAATGGAGTTAGGTGCGTCACTCTTCAACCTGAGTAATAGGCAATATAAGAAATTACTGGTAGTAGCAGAAATTTATCGTCAACAACTTTGGTTATATGAAAATAAAAAAATTAGTATAGAAGACCGTATTGTCAGTTTAAATCAACCACACATTCGTCCGATAGTCCGTGGTAAAGCTGGAAAAAAAGTAGAGTTTGGGGCAAAGCTTTCAGCTAGTTGCTATGATGGCTATGTATTTTTAGACCATATTAGTTGGGATAATTTTAACGAATCAGGCGACTTAAAATCACAAGTAGAAGCCTACAAAAAACTACACCGGGTATTATCCTCAATCAGTTCATGTTGATAAAATTTATCGCACTAGAGACAACCGCTCTTGGTGTCAAGAAAGAGGAATTAGAATTAGTGGGCCACCTTTAGGGAGACCACCTAAAAATGTCAGTCCTGAAAAAAAGAAACAAGCACGAGAAGATGAGCTAATTCGTAACTCTATTGAGGGTAAATTCGGACAAGGTAAACGAAGATTTAGCTTGGGTAGAGTCATGGCTAAACTTCCTCATACCTCTGTCACTGCTATTGCTATTACTTTTTTAGTCATGAATCTTTCTACCCTTGTTTCACGGCTTTTTTGGGAATTTTTATGCCAATTTTTCAACATTACATCTTTTTTCACTTCTTTTATTAGCAAAAGTGATGTTCCGTTTGATTGCAGACAACAAAAACTTATATTTGCTCTTCCCTGACTACTGAGTCAATTTTTCTCTTGCCTTGGAATGACTTTTTCAGCAAGCCCTACGTTGACATTAGCTTCATATTCCCGCGCTTTAGTCAAAGCTTCCTCACCCTTACCAGCCAGTTGAAAACCCCCAACCATTAATGCTGGGCCGAGTGTAATACCTCCCAACACAGCACCACCAACCGCCATACTAGTACCACCACCTAACCAAGTTAGGGTTCCAGTCCAAGCCGCAGCACCACCAAGTTGTGAGATACCAACTTCAGTAGCCCATAATCCAAAGAACCTGGAAACAGTCACTGTACCTACACTTCTTGCTAAGGTAACTGCACTTGCACCTGCACCTGCTGCTGCAACAGCAGTTGAGACACCACCTTTTACCCACTCTTCAGCTTTGATAACTTCTGTTTTGTACTCTTGAATTTGCTGAGTAGAGATGTCTAATCCAGTGAGAATATCCAGGTTGTTTTGAGATGCTCGCTGACCAATTCTCTCAATAAAAGCTATAAAGTTTGAAATTGTACCCTGTTTGATCCGAAGCTGCATTTGTCCATAAACTTCTGCTGACTGGTTAGTAATTTCCCAAGCTGCTTTCAAGTTTTGCAAGCTATTTTCGTATTTTTGTTGAGCCTGTTCACCAATTTTCTCTGACTGCTTCATATTGCCAATACCTTCAGCACTTTTTACTGCTCCTATAGCTCCAGTAGCCAAAGCAGCAGCACCCAAGATAATTGGAATCATTTAACTCACCATTCGCGTAATCCAAATCGGAAATAATTAATTCCCAAAAAACCATGAAATTCCTACTATATATAGCTTTGGTTTTGGTAATCAGAATAGAAAGCTTACACTTACCCGATTTCCCTCAAAGATTTCAGTAGGAATCTGAATGTATCGGTGCGATCGCACCGTCATCGCACTGTGAACTAACCACGCCTCTAAAGGGTATATGGATAAAAGTTTGATGCGATTAATCCTTTTGTTGTAAGCCTTTTAACCATTTTGATGAATTCTTTATTTTCAGAATCGATTACGCGAACGATGAGATTTAATACTCCTGAAATTTGCTTTGAACAATGTTTATCCAGAAATTTTGCAGGCTAATGATGAATAGCCCTATAAATAGATTTCCCTTAATTAACAGCTATTAGCTGTTTCAAAATCCTATAAGTGTGAAGTTTCGGTAAAATTTTTATAAGATGATTCTGGAAATACAAATATGTATGATTTTAGTCAAGGTAAGCGAGGCGCGATAGAATCTACACCACCGGGAAAAACTAGAATTACAATTCGCTTAGATGATGAAATATTGGTATGGTTTCGTGAACAAGTTAACGCAGCAGGCGGAGGAAATTACCAAAGTTTGATTAACGACGCATTGCATGAGTATATTCAGCAGCGTCGTGAACCTCTAGAAGAAATATTACGGCGAGTTTTACGAGAGGAACTTGAGCGAATTGGGAAATGAGATAGCGATCACCCATACATTATCAGCGAACTCAAAAAGAGCGATCGCTCTTTTTTGGTAATACTTGATACGCTAAAATATCCGCAGTAAAACAGCTTGTATGATAGATTGAGTCCATGCAGTTTGAGTGGGATGAGCTAAAAAATCAAAGCAATATCACAAAGCATGGTTTCAACTTTGCTGATGCTTCACGCATCTTTAATTTACCGATGCTTGTGTACCTTGATGATCGAGAAGATTATGGTGAGGATCGGTGTATCGGTATCGGGCTACTTGATGGACGAGTGGTAGTAGTAGTTTACACTGAGCCTGAAGAGGAAACAGTTCGGATTATCTCATTAAGAAAGGCACTGTCTTATGAAAGAAAACGCTATGAACAATACCTCAAAAACTGATTGGGATAGAATTGATGCGATGAGTGATGAAGACATCGATACCTCAGATATTCCACCTTTGTCAGATGAGTTCTTTGCTAAAGCACAATTGCGAATGCCAAAGTCATCTGTAAAAATTACAGTTCAGGTAGATCCTGAAACTTTTGCTTGGTTCCAAGCACAGGGAGAAGCTGCTGAACAGCAGATGGCTGTAGCATTAAAAATTTATGCAGAAGCACATAAAAGCTACAATTTTTTGTGATGCTGAGGATGCTAAGTGACTGAGTTAATAGTCTGCGAGCGTCATTTTGAATTTTAAATTGTTAGTATTACTCTTGCAATATCTGCCAATTCAGTGGCGTATTTTTGCACCTATTCATACAGAATTTGTATGAGATTTGTCTCAATATCTCCTCTGCTTCTTGTGGGAGAAAAGGGAATAATTCTTCAGTAGCGATCGCAAACCGAATCGGTACAGGTGCATAGCTATAAAAGTCTGGTGCTAGTTTGATGAGTTTTTGCTGCACAAAATCGTTAATCCACAACACTAAAGGAAAGGGAAAATTGTGCAGAAAATCATCTCGTAAGCGATTTAGAGAAACTAAAAAATCATCGACATTCTGCAGTGATTCTATCCCAAATACAATGACAGCATTGGGATGTGGAGAACCAATTGTGGCTGTCATCGTAGAATAAAGACTATGGGATGAAGTTCGTAGGTTAATAGCTAAAATTTCTAACCCAGAACGCTGTCTTAGTTCTGCTAATATTTGTTCTTGTAAACTTGCATAATTGCAGCGTACTAAAATTAAAGTGAATCGTCCTTGGGCATGGGTAATTGCCCTACTCAGAGTAGTAAGCGATCGCTCATGTTGGACAATCACATCATCTTGGTGGTTTGGCTTATTCATAACGGCGATTGTTTCGCTGCCCTGAGAACAGGTAGAATCAACCATTGCCATTGTTGACCATGACATTCAAATGCGAACAAACTCATTGTTAAAGTTTGGTAGTTTGCTTCGCTACTACCGCTTTGTTTATATACCACTGTTCGTTATCGATTTTTTAAGCCTCTGTAATTTATAATACTCAAGCTTTACTTAACTGCCTAGAGTGAGGCTGCTTAAGATCTGTATCAAAAAATAATTGTGAATGAAGAAGCAAGCGGATAACAACTTGATACCTGAGAATTGATTGAGACACCAACATTTGTGTGATGCACCACTAGGGCGCTTTAGAGATTTCTTAACGAAAATCAAAATACTTATGAGTAATTGCAGTACAGAATAGTTTTCAGTCGCAATTTAATTACAGATATGTCCCAACCGACCATAGAATCAATCCTACAAGAAAACCGCTTATTTCATCCGAGTGCTGAATTTTCACAAAAAGCGCAGATCAAAAGTCTGGCAGATTATCAAATTCTTTACGATCAAGCTCAAGCCGATCCGCAAAAATTTTGGGCAGAATTGGCAGAAAGTGAGTTGCATTGGTTCCAAAAATGGGACACAGTCTTAGATTGGCAAGCACCTTTTGCTAAATGGTTTGTTGGTGGTAAGACTAATATTTCTTACAACTGTCTTGACAGACACCTCACTACTTGGCGTAAAAATAAAGCCGCACTGATTTGGGAAGGAGAACCAGGAGATTCGCGGACTCTTACCTATGCCCAATTACACCGGGAGGTTTGCCAGTTTGCTAATGTACTAAAGCAACTAGGAATCCAAAAAGGCGATCGCGTGGGGATTTATATGCCCATGATTCCAGAAGCGGCGATCGCAATGTTGGCTTGTGCGAGAATTGGCGCACCCCACAGTGTTGTGTTTGGTGGTTTCAGTGCTGAGGCTTTGCGCGATCGCTTAATTGATGCGGAAGCTAAGTTAGTAGTCACGGCTGATGGTGGTTGGCGCAAAGACGCGATCGTTCCTCTCAAGGAACAAGTAGACAAGGCGATCGCCAATAACGCTGTCCCCAATGTGAAAAATGTGCTTGTAGTGCAACGTACAGCGCAACAAACTCACATGGAGCCAGGACGTGACCATTGGTGGCATGATTTACAAAAGGGTGTATCAGCCGATTGTCCAGCTGAACCAATGGATAGCGAAGATTTGCTGTTCATTCTCTACACTTCTGGTAGCACTGGCAAACCTAAAGGCGTTGTTCACACTACAGCTGGATACAACTTATATACCCACATCACCACCAAATGGATCTTTGATTTACAAGATACAGATGTATATTGGTGTACTGCCGATGTCGGTTGGATTACGGGGCATAGTTACATTGTTTATGGGCCGCTTTCCAACGGTGCCACAACTCTAATGTATGAAGGCGCGCCTCGTGCTTCTAATCCTGGCTGTTTCTGGGATGTAATTGAAAAGTATGGTGTCAATATTTTTTATACTGCACCTACAGCCATTCGCGCCTTTATTAAAATGGGCGAACATCATCCCAAATCACGCAACCTCTCTTCCTTGCGCTTGTTGGGAACCGTAGGCGAACCAATTAACCCAGAAGCTTGGATGTGGTATCACAAAGTCATTGGTGGCGAACGTTGCCCAATTGTCGATACCTGGTGGCAAACTGAAACTGGCGGGGTTATGATTACAGCCCTACCAGGTGCAATTCCCACCAAACCAGGTTCTGCAACCCTGCCTTTCCCCGGAATTCTTGCAGATATCGTAGATTTAGATGGTAATTCTGTGGGAGAAAATCAAGGTGGTTATTTAGCAGTGCGTCACCCCTGGCCGGGAATGATGCGAACAGTTTACGGCGATCCCGATCGCTTCCGCCGTACCTACTGGGAACATATACCCCCCAAAGATGGCCAGTTTACATATTTTGCGGGTGATGGAGCCAGAAGAGATGAAGATGGTTACTTCTGGGTAATGGGACGGGTAGACGACGTATTAAACGTATCAGGACACCGCCTCGGCACAATGGAAGTCGAATCAGCCTTAGTTTCCCACCCAGCAGTTGCAGAAGCGGCGGTTGTTGGCAAGCCAGATGAACTCAAAGGTGAAGAAGTCGTGGCTTTTGTAACTCTGGAAGGGACTTTCCAACCCAGCGATGATTTGAGTAAAGAACTCAAGCAACACGTCGTCAAAGAAATTGGTGCGATCGCTCGTCCTGGTGAAATCCGCTTTACTGACGCTTTGCCAAAAACGCGATCGGGTAAAATTATGCGGCGCTTACTGCGAAATCTCGCTGCAGGGCAAGAAGTATCAGGTGATACCTCAACTTTAGAAGACCGCAGCGTGTTGGATAAGTTGCGGGAAGGGGCGTAAATAAGTCAAAAGTCTGGTGAATGGGGAAGGGGGAAGGGGAAAAACCTTTACCCTTTAACCTTTTACCCTTTCCCCCTTCAAAATCTCCTACTCAATTAACGATCGCGGTGAGAGTTTGGAAGAAACTCGGATAAGAAATCGCGGCTGCTTCGGCGCGGTGGATGGTAGTTACGCCATTGGCGACTAAGGCGGCGATCGCTAAACTCATGGCAATGCGATGATCGGTATGGCTATCGACATCTGTACCAACTAAGGGAGTACCACCAGTAATTTCCATCCCATCGGGTAGTTCACTGACTTTAGCTCCCATTTTATTGAGTTGTTGAGCCATGACAGTAATGCGATCGCTTTCTTTGACCCTTAACTCGGCTGCGTCGCGAATAATTGTGGTTCCTTCGGCGAATACGGCTGCTACTGCCAAAATGGGAATTTCATCAATCATTCTGGGAATGATATCCCCAGCGATGGTGCAGCTTTTTAAATTGCTGGAACGTACCCTGATATCGGCTACTGGTTCACCTGCGACTTCTCGCTGATTTTCCAGTTGAATATCTGCTCCCATCAGCTCTAAAGCTTCTAAAATACCTGTGCGGGTGGGATTTACACCAACGTTTTCTACTACTAGTTCTGAACCTGGGACAATTGCACCAGCTACCAACCAAAAGGCTGCGGAACTAATATCACCGGGGACAATTACCTTTTGTCCAAACAATTGCGCTGGCCCAGTAACGGTAACACTATTGGTTTCGGGATCAACGCTGAGTTCTGCGCCAAACGCCCGTAACATCCTTTCACTATGGTCACGGGAAAGGGCGGGTTCGGTAACGGTGGTTTTTCCTTCTGTGGCTAAACCAGCGAGGAGGATACAGGATTTAACTTGCGCTGAGGCGATGGGGGAATGATAGTGAATTGGTTTGAGGGCTTGTCCAGCAATTGCGAGGGGTGCTAAAGAATTTCCCTTGCGTCCCCAAATTTGCGCCCCCATTTGTTGCAATGGTTGAACTACGCGGGACATAGGACGCGATCGCAAAGAATTATCACCTGTGACAGTAAAAAAACGCCCTGCATGGGAAGCTAACAATCCCAACATCAAACGCAACGTAGTACCAGAATTTCCTGCATTTAATACATCAATTGGTTCTTGCAAATTTCCCAAACCAATACCCTTCACCCGCACCAACTCTGTATTGAGTTCCGAAATTTCCGCCCCCATTGCTTGAAAACAACTAGCAGTACTGCGGGGATCTTCACCTAAGAGAAGACCTTGAATTTCCGTTTCACCTTGGGCGATCGCACCCAACATCAAAGCACGGTGGGAAATAGATTTATCACCTGGAATGCGGATACGACCTTGCAAGGATAGCCCAAAAGGAGGTCGTTGAATAATTAACTGATCTGAAAGGTCTTTTTGCTTTTCTACGGTTATAACAGCAGCCGACATTAGGATACACTGGCTTTTGAATACATTGAAAGTACATGAGCGACTGCATATGCCGCTACTGTGAACTTCTTCCCTAGTATCGTATCGTCTTTTGCTTGCTCAAACTTAATCAAATCTTCCAAAATCAGTAAAGTTAGATGTGCAGTTGTAAAAAAGTTTAAATGTATTGGATTTTTGACTTTTGATTTTGCACAACCTTAATCAGGGACTTCCAACTAAAACAATATGCCATTGCTGTGTATACAGAGGAAGCTATCCCAATGAAATAAGTTTCACTACCAAGTATGAAAGTCGAGACGGGCATTTTTACTCAGCAACGCCACTTGCGCGATTGCCGGAAAACCCTTCCAACGCAGTGGTTCTTCAGCACTTTCAAGCTAGTCCAAGCATAATTACTCATTTGGGTTGTCAACTCTTAAAAGACAAGGTTAATCTGGAATTTGGACTGCCAAACGTGAAGAAATGAACAATTTTATTCGCGCATTCACTTGCCATACTAGCTCTTATAAAAGCAAAGAAAATCGTTCTTCTTGTGTTTTAGCGAATAATCCAGCTATATTAATTCCGGAATCTAAAGATTATTTACAAAATATTCCGTAACTTTACTTTTAAATCACCTTTCCGGAGAAAAATCGCAATTTTTGCTTTTTAAATTAGCACCCTAACTGTTTGCATTTTTGTTGATCTGGCTTACCGAATTAGCAGATTCAGTTAATATCTAAGCATGTTTTACTATTAGTTTTTGGCCTGAGACTGATAGAGACCTTGGTGTTGATTTCATTTTGTTCACTAGCTTTTAGCCCTTATCGCTCCCATGCTGACCCATCACCGCAAGCCCGTGTGCTTATCACTCATTTCCACTGACCTGCCAGTTTGGTCTGTCGTGGAAACTGCCGGGACATTGTATCAAAAAGATACTAATCGTTTTCATTTACTATTGACTGCACCGCCTTTAATTACCTGCGAAGTAGCGGGTTCCCTAAATCCTGAAGATAAACTTCCGCACAAGAAAAACAATGTACCCACCAGTCCTAGAGTTTTGTGGTTAGAGATTTCGCCTTACCGAGTCATCATGACCATGCAAGGTAATGCCGAAGTCAGTTATCGCCATTTCTGGGAACAGGGTGTTTATGGTATTAGTCGCTATTGGTTGCCAACTGAGACATGGCAAACCAATGAGCCAATTCGCCTCCGTAACTTTACTAATGTTATGGCGCTTACTGGTCATCCATTGCCTGAACATTTACGGATAGAATACGAATTATGGGCAGACAAAGTCCAGTTGGGGCGCTACATCCTCAATTTGGAAATTAAGCACTAATCCCTAATTGTCAATTCGACAGTTTGAGATAAATCGAACCACATTTCCTGACTCATTTTTCGACTTTGGATGAAAATCTAAGTATTTATGGTGCAACAGGTGCATTTACCATCCCCTTTGCTGTGACAGCATTGGGGAATATTTTTGAATTTTAAATTTTGAATTCTGGATTTTGGATTTTAGTAACGCACCTTTGGCAAAGCTTTGATGCGTTACAGCTTACGCGTCACACATCCTACTAAATATTAACTATAATTTGGTGTATTTCCAGCTTTCCACTTGATATTGCATCCAATACTGGGCTTTTGTTCATCTTGTATAGGTTTACCTGCTAGTACAGCCTCAATTGCAGTACGTAAATCTGCACCTGTTACAGGCTTACCATTGCTGGGTCGGCTATCATCTAATTGCCCGCGATAAACGAGTTGGCGATTGCTATCAAATACAAAAAAATCAGGTGTACAAGCTGCGGTATAAGCTTTCGCTGTCTCTTGAGTTTCGTCGTAGCATAACGGAAATTTAAACCCCAATTCTGTAGCCATTTTCTTTAATAAATCTGGCGCATCATTTGGGTAATTTTCAACATCATTGGCGCTAATTGCAACAATTCCTAAATCACTTTCAAAGTAGTCTTTGCCTATTAGCGCTAGTTGTGATTGCACGTGCTTTACAAATGGGCAATGCCGACAAATAAACATTACCAAGATAGCTTTTTTATCAGCAAAACTAGCTAAAGAAATTATCTCTTGAGATACTACTTCTGGTAGCTGAAAATCTGGAGCAACCGTACCTAAAGGCAGCATTGTAGATGCAGTTAAAGCCATAGTTATCACCTGGGGAAATAATTACTAATTTGTAGTACCCTACGGGAAGCGCAAAGCGCTACGTAATTCGTAATCAAAGGTAAGCCATCACTAATTATAACTACGAAATTATCCTTCGTTCCCAGCAGATTATCCCTTCCGCACGACTACCACCTGATTAAATCCTTGGGGATTAAAATCGCCAAAGGAATAGGTAGAGAAGAAGAAATCACCTGTTAAAGGATCAATGGCTGCACCGATGGGGCCGTCTATCCCAGTTAAAAATTCTTGGCGAGTGGTAGGAATGGGATCGCCATTAGCATCGATATTATAGGCGCTGACTGTATCTGTATCTTGCTCTGCAACTAAAATGCGTTCGCTAGTAAATTGTGGCATAGAAGCAGATACATAGATAAAAGCATCTGGCCCCCCAGTGATTTGCACTGATTTTGTTGCAGGTGCAATATTCCAAGTACCTGTACCATCGGCGGACACAGTTGTGTCATAAAAATTGCCAGTATCGTAGGAGGTAATTTTTAGCCTTCCTGCACCAGGGAATCCCTGAGGAACGAAACTTATACCACCGACTGAAGGCTGATATCCTAGGGTATTTAACTCTACTTGTTTGTCAGGATTAGAACTTCCAGGTTTGATTTGCCCAACTGTGTTGTCATTCCAAGTTGTATAAAACAAAACGTTATTGGGGCCAAAGGTCAAGCCAGCATCATTCAAACCGCCGTTCATTCCTGGTGCGGAGGAGAGCAACTTTGCCGAGCCTGTAAATCCTACAATGTGATTATTAGCATCGCGTTTGAGTGCGATCGCAAAAATTTCGCCTTTTTCTCCTTGGGGTGTTGAACCGATATATAAAGTATTGGGATCGTCAGCTTTAAACGCTAATCCTACGTAGGGAGTTGGTAATCCTGGTAATTCACCCAAACTGGCGACAGTGTAAGAACTGCTAAAAGGAGTAGATATAGTCAAAAATTGGCTGACTTGTTTAGCGTATTCGATTAATTCTTTCCCTGATTGGGTATTGCGCCACTCTTGTTTTGACTGAATAAATGTCTCTAGGGGAGCAGTTTTTCCGGTAGCGCCTTTAATTTGAAAGATGAAGTCGTTGTAATCCCAATCTGAACCTTGGCTAGCCAACTGATCTTCTACACCAAAAGTCCCGCCTTTCGTTGTTCCTTGTCCTAACTGAGCAAAATGTACAGAACCGTCTGAATTAGCTGAGGCGATGGAGAATAGCGGATTTTTATCCTTGGCTGAATTGGGATTATCTAACAATTCCTTAATTTTTCCATCCGGTACCAGTAAAAACGCAAACTGATCGCCAGCAGTCATGGCAAAGTTTTTCTCTCCTAAAAATTTGCCATCATTTCTTTCACTTTCTCCTAAATCACCGCTAAATTTTGCTCCCTCAGTTGCATCAGAAATTGCCAGGTAGCCAGAATTAGAATTGCTGAGAACACGACGCGCAGATTCTTGGATAAATTCCAAGGAACCTGGCTGTAAATTTTCCATTCCCTGCAAACTAAAAATTCCCAGGTCGCTATGATAACTGCCAGCATCAGCTAAAAACTCAAGGCTAAATTTACCATCCGCGCCGACGGTAAATGTACCAGAGTCTAAAGCAGATTGCTCTACTAAAATGCTTTTGCCATTTAAATTTAATATTGCGCTATCATCTTCAGCTTGTAAAGCTAACAGTTCTTCACCTTGTGGAGGTTGGTTTAACACAAGTTTGGCAAAGATTGACCCTTCATCTCCAGGGGAATCTTGAACATTCAAATGTGAATCAAGATAATGTCCAAGTTCTTCTAATAGAACTGCAACCAATGCTTCTGATTTTGCTGAATTACCGAATAATTCTTGCGCTAAATAAATGCTATCTCCGGCATAAGCTCCTTTAGCTCGTAATGACTCAATAGGCAAAATATCAATTTGAGGTATAGACTCGCCATTAACTATCCCCACTATCAAATTTGTTGCCTGTTGAGGCTCCCAGGCTTTACCAAAAGCCAGTTGCATCTGATTAAGAAAATCTGGTTGCTGAAGAAAATTGTCTAGCTTGCTGCCTACTTCCAAGAGGACAGGAGATAGTTCTAACATCATCTTCCCAGAATATTTAGATTCCCCTAAAAAATCAGTAATGCTACAGAAAATTGTTGGTAGAATAGAATTTTCTAGAGGATTAAAATAACTTCTATCCGTTGTTGATACAATAGATAAATCCATGAT
The DNA here is from genome assembly GCF_025677855.1 of Tolypothrix sp. PCC 7601. NCBI lineage: Bacteria > Bacillati > Cyanobacteriota > Cyanophyceae > Nostocales > Tolypothrichaceae > Tolypothrix > Tolypothrix sp. PCC 7601. Next base: position 2,328,537 of record NZ_CP064879.1, on the reverse strand, counting down.
TGACAAACTTTAGATATTTGGTATTTGGTTAGAATAAATTTATGTCATACAATCATTAATTTGCCAATCAGTATATTTTGTTTGAATTGTTAAGTAATAAGCTGGGTTACAAATACTTTTGTATTCTTAATATGAAGAATATAGACTGAGTGATAGTGAATACTCAACTTATCATGGATAGATGAATACTTATGAGGCTAACAAAATTATCGCTAGAACATAAATGTCTAAATTACTTATTTAGTTATTTACTACTAATTCTTTACTTAAATAATTTCGGTAATCTCTTAAGTAAGCTTACTTATTCAATAAAGCGTTGTAGATGATTTACTAGATGAAATAGCAAATTTTGAATATTTGCATCAAGTTTTATACAAAAAAATGTAGAGGCAAGATAAATATTGCCTCTACATTTTGTCAAATTTGTAATATTAAAAATTAAAATTAGATTTTATAGATTTGCTAACAAACCAAAAATACCATGTCCTGTGACAACTTCTAATGCAATGAGGGAGACGAAACCAATCATTGCTAAACGACCATTGAGGAGTTCTGCATAGGTTGTAAATCCAGTGCGATCGCCTTGCTCATCTACATATACTTTAGGCTCGATCGCAAAGTTATTCATTAAACCTTGGTCGTCAACGATAGAAGCATTTGTACGCATAAGATTTTCCCGTTTTTATTCACTATGTAACGAAGTGTAACGTAGTTATTAATTTTTGTAAAGTAAATGAGTATCTTGAAGATGAAGCCCAAGGCAGAGATATGATAATGAATCGTTCTCATGGAGATGTCTCACGAACAGGCTAAACAACTGATTAGTAGGCACTCCCAGCCACCAATCAAGTTTTAACTAGCAGATCATGGATCGATTCAGGGTAGAGGTTATTGCTAAAACACCAAATCCTCAGCAGGTGATTTACGCCGCCATGCACCAGGACTACACTGAGGCGTTCGTGTATGACGAACGGGACTCATGGCCCTCGGAGTCTCAATGTGGTGAAGTTATTGTGAAGCGACTTTTAGCAGGGGAGAGAGGACATTACGGGCCTCTAGAACATCCCCAGATTGTTTTTAACTGTGGCTACTTTCCCCACAGTGTGATGCAACAGGCTCGTACCCACAGGATTAGTGTATCCTTCGATGTCCAATGTCTATCTGCTGATACTGAAATTACTTTTGTGAACTGTGAAGGCGACAGTAACCAGAAATTGAAAAAAACTATTGGAGAGTTATACGAACTTTGGACTAACGGAGAAAAAGCAATCCGTACAAGGTCAATTAAAGGTAGGAATGGAGAACCACCTGGTGAATATCGGCGTGATTGTAAACAACGGATTCGCAAAATGCGCCTGCGAATTCTCAACGAAGAGACTGGCTTATTTGAGGTTGGACATATTAAAGATGTCATGTGCAGTGGTCTTCAGCCAGTTTACAGAGTAACTTTAGAGGATGGAAAAACTTTAGATTGCACTGTCAATCATCGCTTATTTACATCAGATGGTTGGCAAACAATGGGTGATGCAGTTGGTTTAATTACTAACCCTGATGGCAGTGTATTTCAAACTACTAAGCCTTGCCATGTAATGTGTAATGGTATGGCAGTAGTAGGCAATGGTCTTTATAGAAATCGAGAATGGCTTGAATCTCAAATTCAAAAAGGATTATCTACATTAGAGATTGCCCAACTATCTGAATGCTCTATAAATACTGTAAGAAATTGGGCTGATAAATACGAACTACATTTAAATCACAATGATAGTAAATTTGCTAAAGAACATCAGCCTTGGAACTATAACCCTAATGCACTTTATCGAGACAAAATTTGGTTAGAAGAGCAAATCGCTAAAGGACTTTATGTTGATGAAATGGCAGCCTTAGCTAACTGCTCAATAGAAGCAATAAAAAAATGGGTTTATGCTTACGGGTTGTCGTTAAATAAGAGATCAAGGGGTTCTAGAAACCCTTGGAATAAGGGTCAAACTGGTTACCACTTAAACCTTTCCCCAGCAAGTCGTCAAAAACGTAGAGAAAACGCGAAGCTTTATACAAAAAGAGGAGAAGAATCTAATTTTTGGAAAGGAGGAACATCTACAGAACGGGAACTAATAGGTGCCTGGACAAGGGATATTGCCCCGGCAGTACATGAGAAGTTTAATTATATTTGTCAAAGATGTAGGGTTAGGGGTGGTAGCCTTCATGCTCATCATTTAATCCCAGTATATGCTGATGAATCTTTGGCTTATGACTTCGATAATTTAGTAACTTTATGCAAAGAGTGTCACGAATATATTCACCAAAATCATCAAGAAGCTGATTTTGCTCGCTCTTTTAATCCAATAATAGATACTGAAAATTGGCAACCTAAACCAAAGGCAATAGGTAGAAAATTACAAGCTCATCCAGTTAAAGTGAAAACTGTGGAGTACATTGGACAACAAATGACTTATGACCTAGAAGTGGAAGGCTCTTGGCATAATTTTGTCGCTAATGGCATTGTAGTTCACAACTCATTTCGTTACACCGGAAACCAGTTTATTGATGTAGTCAACGGTAAGAAAGATATTGAAGATGTTTTCTATCTGCGTCCTGTTGGTTATTACACTGATAGACAAGGTAAAAAATATTATTATTCCCCAGAGCAAAGAGCCTCAGATTTACAGTGGTGTTTAGAAGCAGCTAAACGATACAAAGCTGACTTTGAAGGTGGTATGTCTGAAGAACACGCCAGAGGTAAAATGCCCTTTGATTATCGCCAACATTTTGTAGTCAGTTTCAATTTAAGGTCTTTCTTACATTTCTGTGATTTGAGAAATAAGAAAGACGCTCAACTTGAAATTCAAAAGCTATGTGAAATGATGTGGCCCCATTTTGCTGAGTGGGTACCTGCGATCGCAGAATGGTATGAAAAGTCTCGTTTAGGTAAAGCGAGATTAGCACCTTAGTACGGCTGCGCGGTGTTTACACTTTAGCCAAAGTTACCATCTCAGCTTGATCCTGGTATTTACCCTGTCTTGCTTCGTAACTGATAGCGCAGGGTTCACCTGCTAAAAATAGCAATTGCACTACGCCTTCATTAGCGTAGATGCGACAATCAGCGCTGGAAGAATTGGAAAATTCTAAGGTTAAGTGTCCTCGCCAAGCAGCCTCTGCAGGTGTTAAATTCGCTATAATTCCACAACGCGCGTATGTGGATTTACCTATACAAATTACAGTTATATAGTCTGGAACAGCTAGCTTTTCTAAAGCAACGCCCAAGCCATAGGAATGAGCAGGTAGGATAAAATAACTACCATTTTCATCTGTATGTAATGGGGTTGATTCCAAATTTTGGGGATTAAAGTTTTTGGGATCAATGACAGTGCCAGGAATGTGGCGAAAAATGCGGAATTCTGCAGGAGACAGGCGAATATCGTAGCCATAGGAAGATAAACCATAGCTGATTACAGGACGAACCGCTACATCTGCCTGTGGTTGTACTTTTCTCACTAAACTTGGCTCAAAGGGGGAAATCATGCCCTTTTGAGCCATTTCTGTAATCCAGATATCGTTTTTAATCACAAGTTCAGGGCTAATTTAAATCGAGTTACTAGGATATCGCGAAGTTGAGCATTCTTCATGGGCTATGACTGCGCCGGATCTCTGTAATTTGATCTGCTACATCTAACAGAGATTTCGGCATTTCTGGCCCGGTGAGGATGATATCAATATGGGAAGGGCGTTGTGCTAAAAACGCTAAAACTTCGTTTTCTGGAATTAAACCAAAGTTAATCGCTAAACTTAACTCATCTAAGACAACGAGAGAATACTTACCCTCGAATACTACCTGCTGTGTATGTTGCCACAGCTTTTGTAAAGCCTCGTTTTCCGTATCATCTAGTTGGGGTGTGTCAATGCAACGAGGTAAATCGCAACGAATCCAATCTAAATTTTGCCCTAGCTGCATGGGTCGCTCATGCCCTTGACGAATACCACCTTTGAGAAATTGCACGACTAACACTGAAGTACCTTGACCGGCAATTCTCAGTGCTTGAGCCATGACGTTAGTAAAAAAGTTACGGTGACTACTAGTAAAAACTTGTACTAGCCCGGCAATGGGAGATGCTACACTGAGGGTCGAATTGACACTGGGGGTATCTAACTGGGCAACCATATAGCTGAGTTTAAAATATTACAAATTATCAAAGAGATATTGCTGAGGTGAGCGATCGCAAATCTAGCTGTATAATCAATCTGAATTTTACAAGTGTATTGTAGTTTGCAAGTTGCATTCTTAGTCAACCACTAGCTTTATGTTCAAGTCAAGAGTTAATGATATTGACATGAATAGCTGGTAAAAGCAAGTGGCTGTAAAAATAAGAACGCAGTAATAATAGTAAGATTCTAAAAAAAAGTTGGGTGCAAGGGCTGAAAATCGTAGATGTTAGATTTCCCATTGGTTTGGGCACAACAGGGTTGGCAAGTAGTAAATTTGACAGGTGAGGAGTGAATTGTTGTGAGATTAGTGATTCTGGGAGGTTCAGGATCGGGGAAAAGCACTCAAGCACAAAGCCTTTGTAGACACTTTGAGATCCCAAAGATTTCTACAGGTGAAATTTTACGAGAAGCAATGTCTGGTGACAAGTCACTAGCTTTACGAGAAGATGCTTCGCGGCTGTACGTTAACGCTAATTTCGGTGATTTGGGACAATACGCACAGCCATTCGTAGAAAAAGGGGAGCTAGTCCCGGATGAAAGGATGATTGACTTGATTCGGATGCAGCTAACACAGCTGAATATCCCATCGGGTTGGCTATTGGAAGGCTATCCGCGTACAGCGTTCCAAGCTGAGGAATTAGATTTTTTATTGGAATATTTAGGACAAAAATTAGATTGGGCAATTTATTTACAAGTACCAGAAGCGACGATGGTAAATCGCTGTTTGGGGCGATCGCTTCCCGATGAGCAGCCAGAAATTGTGCAGCGTCGCATAGAGTTATTCTATGATCGCACTATCCCGATTTTGGAATATTATGACCGTCGTCGCCGTTTATTGACGATTAATGGCGACCAGCTACCAGACGCAGTACATCAAAGTATTCTCAACCTGCTTGCCGTTTCTTAAATAAATATTTAATTTAACTACCAAGTTTCACTACCTGAGTTTTGTGCTGACTCAATTGTTAGGGGTCTAGAGAGATTGCGACACTAAGGTAACCTTAATGGATATTCTCTTATGAAAACGTTGAGGAAACTCCAATGGCTTGGCAGCGTCCAGATAATCGGCAACCCTATCAACTCCGTCCCATCAACTTTGACAGTGGCTTTACCCGTTATGCGCCCGGTTCTGTGCTGACAAAATGTGGTGATACTCAAGTACTTTGTACTGTTAGCGTTACCGAGGGAGTCCCAAAATTTTTAGCTGGAAGTGGCAAGGGGTGGTTAACTGCTGAATATCGGATGCTGCCAAGCGCCACTCAACAACGGCACGAAAGAGAATTGATGAAATTATCTGGACGAACACAAGAAATTCAACGCTTGATTGGGCGTAGCTTAAGAGCAGCATTAGATTTTGAAGTATTAGGCGAACGCACTTTAACTGTAGATGCTGACGTATTGCAAGCCGATGCGGGAACGAGGACAACCGCAATTACAGGTTCTTTTGTAGCGTTAGCGAATGCGATTTCCCGATTATTGCACCAAGGTGTCTTAACGCGATCGCCCCTGTGCGGACAAATAGCAGCCGTCTCGGTAGGTTTATTAGAAGGAGAAGGATTTTTAGATCTCAACTACATTGAAGACGTAGCCGCCACAGTAGATTTCAACGTGGTGATGAATCAAGATTTGGGAATCATCGAAGTGCAGGGCACAGCAGAAGAAGGAAGCTATACCCGCAGCCAGTTGAATCAGTTATTAGATTTAGCAGAAACCGGAATTCAAGAATTATTAATCGCCCAGCGAGAAGCGATTACCGATTGGGATGCGATATTTGCGGGGGGTTAGGGGTTGGGGATGAGGGGGATGAGGGGGATGAGGGAGATGAGGGAGATGAGGGAGATGAGGCGACAAGGGGACAAGGAGAAATCTCAATTACTCATTACCAAATGACAAATGACAAATGACAAATGACAAATGACAAATACCCAATGCCCAATGCCCAATGCCCCATCCCCTATGAATGTTGTTAAAAGTTTCAAAAGTTAAAAAGGAGAACAGCTATAAGTTAGGTATGGTATTGCTGGAAGCAGGCAAAGTGATGATCGAGCCATGAATAAAAAGGTCGAAGTTCTACCAGATCAGTCGGCGCTAGTTGGAAGAGCGCTAGAGTTGATTCTGTCTAAGATAGACACTGCTATTAAAGAGCGAGGGCGGTTTACTATTGCCTTGTCTGGTGGCAGTACGCCTAAGCCATTGTATGAGGCGATCGCTCAACAAAAACTTCCTTGGGATAAAATTCATGTGTTCTGGGGTGATGAACGATATGTACCACCAGATCATCCTGATAGCAATGAGCTGATGGCGCGTCGTGCGTGGTTAGACCGCGTTGATCTGCCAGTTGCGAATATTCACGCCATCCCTACCTTGGAAGCTGATCCCGCAGTTGCAGCAGTTAAGTACGACAAGCATCTGCAAAACTTTTTTAATACTGCATCTGGAGAGTTTCCTGCTTTAGATGTAGTCTTGCTAGGAATGGGTGATGATGCACATACTGCATCTTTGTTTCCCCACACTCAAGCATTGCAAGTGAGCGATCGCTTAATTACTGTGGGTAATAAAGATAGCAGCATCCGCATTACTTTTACTTACCCATTCATCAATGCAGCTCGCAGCGTTATGTTTGTAGTTGCAGGTGCTAATAAACGGCCAGCATTAGCTCAAGTATTTGCACCCAAAGCTGATGAGTTGACTTATCCCTCGCGTCTCATTCAACCCCAAGGTGAGCTTTGGTGGTTGCTAGATGCGGCGGCGGGTGCGGAACTCCAAACCTAAGTATCTTACCTATCAGGGGTAATTGTTAGAATCGAAAGCTAGGTGTTTCTTATACCTACTTTCGATACCTGTTTTGAAAAGTTCACGGCGGAAACCCCGCTCTGACTTTTCGCTGCGGCAAGCCCGGGCGCGTCTACAACAGTTCGCTATTATACCAACTCTTCAAAATTCAGTAACAAATGTAAATTTCCTCATCCTTGGGAAATCTAGCTTTCTGAATTGGGAATTGGTATTCAGCCTTCCTGAAGGGTAGCCGCCACTGGGAGTTTTCTCTGCTTGCCAGTACCATTTTTTGATGAGCTTGAACAAAGGCTTAAATCCATGATCGTCTGCCCTAATTGCAATCATCCCAATCCAGACGGCGCTGTCCAGTGTGAAGCCTGTTATACGCCGTTACCAGCGACTAATAACTGTCCCAGCTGTGGGGCAACTGTGCAGGCAGATGCCGCTTTCTGTGGTCAGTGTGGTTTTAATCTGCGCGCTAATGCCGCAGCAGCGCCGCCAACAGCGGTAGCAGCTACAGTTGCTCCCGATGTGCCCTTAGAAGTACCCCCGTTGGTGGCTCCCGATCCACTTGTAGAACTGATACAACCAGATCCTTTAGCCGCAGTTAATCCTCCGGCTTCAACTTTACCGCCAACAGAGGTGGCAGTTCCTCCAGAAGTACCACCAGTTGCACCGCCACCTGCTGCAGTAGAAATTACTCCTGCGCCACCACCAGAGCCGGAACCAGTGGTAGCAGCACCAGAGCCGGAACCAATTGCACCACCGCCAGCACCAGAACCGGAACCAATGGCACCACCAGAACCGGAACCAGTTGCAGCAGCACCAGCGCCCGCAGTTAGTCCGGCGAGAACGCAATTACAACAGGTAACAGCCAGCCTATTCCACGTTCAAAGCAACGCGAATCTGGAATTACCGCAAACTTTGTCTGTAATTCATATCGGCAAGCCTAATGACCGGATTCCCCCAGATATAGATGTTTCTGGATTTCCCAATTCAGAAATTGTCTCGCGGATTCATGCAGATATTCGCGTTGAGGGAGACGCTCATTATATAGAAGATGTTGGTAGTTCTAATGGCACCTACATCAACAATTTGCCGCTTTTACCGGGGAATAGACACCGCCTGCGCCCAGGCGATCGCATCAGTTTGGGTAAAGGCGATATGGTAACATTCCTCTTCCAACTCGCTTAGATAAATTTTGTAGTCAGTAACTTTAGTTCTTCAAATCAGGGCTAAAGTTCTGACTACAAATATTAAATTGAAATTTTGTAATCTTTGCGTTTCAACAAAAATACAGCCAGGATAATCCCTATAACTGATAGTCCTATCGTGACATTAAAGAACGGTAAATAATTACCAAAAATATCGCGGATATTACCAACAATTAAAGTTCCTAGTAACGCACCCATGCCAAAGGCGGTAAAGACTACGCCGTAGTTTTTGGCATAATCTTGGCTACGAAACAGAATTAAAGTAGATGTCGGCCCAATTGCTAACCAACCACCAAGAGCGAGATAAATCAAACTAAAAGCTACTAAGTAAGTGGCGATCGCTCCCTTAGTGGCACTGAGCATCATAATTGAGGCAACAATAATCAATACATATGAAATGATTGCCGCATTTTTGGGTTTATATTTATCGGCAAGCCAACCAAATAACGGTCTACCTAAACCATTAAATACTGCAAATAATGACACCGCACTAGCGGCTGTATTTTTATCTAAACCAATAATTTCTGTACCCACTGGACTAGCAATCCCAATAGCAGCTAACCCGGCAAAAGTACCAATGGTAAAGCATAACCACAAGCCGTAAAAGCTGAGGGATTTTAATAAAGGTGTACTGCTGTTGCTTGCAGATTCACTCAGTTTAATAGGTGGTGTCCAGCCTGCAGGTTGCCATCCATTGGGCGGATATTTCATCACAGGGGCGATCGCTAAAATTATCAGGGTAAAAACGATACCAAAAATGATTAATGTTGGTTGCCAACCCTTATCACCATTAGCAGCAATTAAATTCTTAGCTAAAGGTGCAGTTACAAGGGGTGATAAACCAAAGCCAATCACTGTTGCACCTACAGCTAAACCCTTTTTATCAGGGAACCATTTCGCATTTACGGCGAGTGGTACACCGTAAACAATGCCTACGCCAGCACCAGCAATGATACCGTAAGTAATAGTTAATAAAGGGATATTATTTACTAGACCTGAAGCGGCGTAACCAATCCCCATGACAATTGCCCCCACCGCAGTTACTAGGCGCGGGCCAATTTTCTCAATATAAAACCCAGTAATGGGCATCAAAATTGAAAATACAACCAATAAAATTGTGAAAGGTAGTAAGCTTTCTGTTGCTCCTACCGCGAGAGATTTTTCAATCGTATTCCGAAAAATACTCCAAGAATAAGCAGTTCCTAAACAAAGTAGAACAAGTACACCCAAGGGAATTAGTAGCCATCGTCCTTTTTCCGCAGGTAAGCCAAATAGTTTTATTTCATTAAACGAAGAATTATCAAAATTTTGATTGATATTCATTTTTTAAAATGGTCGCAACTAATCTACAATCTACCATTAGATAGATGCCGCTTAATCATATAACAATTGGATTTATCAATGCTCTGAGTAATCAACTATTACAAATTTAAATTGCATAACTCATCAGGATTGTCCAGAGTCAAAGGTCAAAAATCCAAAGTTTATAACATTTTGAAAAAATAACACGACAGATAAGTAGGGTGGAATGTTACTTACTGTAGCGATATTTAGATCCCCGACTTTTTTAAAAAGTCGGGGATCTGGTAAGCAATGTTTACTTATAGGGCTTTCTATATTGGTGAGGTAACTCAATCAAAAATTAACCGCCGTTCGCGTAGCGTTCCGCAGGAATGAGAGAGGATAAACGCAGATAAACGCCGATAAATTTGTAGTTCTCTAGACTAATAAATGGAATAATTGGTAATGTTTAAACATTACCGATAACCTAACAAACGTTAAGTAAATCGTTGTAGGCTGATTGGAAAAACAACAAAGCTAAAATTAGTTTTGCTTTCCCGTTGAAACCTAAACAAGTAGATTAGCATGGAAGAAAATACAGCCTTGGAAGTAATTACGTTAAGGAAAGTGATCCATGCGGGAACCAGGAAAGAATTTTGAAAACTTGCTCCCCCAAGAAGCGCCAAAAGAAGTAGAACGAATGGGGTTAACCTGGCTAATTGCGGCTGCGATCGCCACGGTTGTGTTGTGGCAAGTGCCAGCAGGCGATTATATTTTATACCCCTTTACTATCCTGGCTACTTGGTTTCATGAAATGGCTCACGGCTTAATGGCGCTGATTTTAGGGGGACAGTTTGATAAATTACAGATTTTTGGCAATGGTTCTGGTGTTGCAACTTACCGCATTGCTAGATCATTAGGGCCAATTGGGCCAGCATTAGTTGCAGCCGCCGGGCCGATGGGGCCGCCAATTGCTGGTGCAGCCTTAATTTTGGCTTCCCGTAGTTTTAAAGTTGCTTCCCTGAGTTTGAAAATATTAGGCGGCTTTTTGCTGCTATCTACATTAGTGTGGGTACGTTCTTTATTTGGATTTGTGGCAATTCCCTTGCTGGGTTTAATTATCTTAGGTATTGCTTTCAAAGCACCGCGCTGGGTACAGGGTTTTGCAATTCAATTCTTAGGTGTACAAGCTTGTATCAGTACATACCATCAAGTGAATTATTTATTTAGCTATAGTGCAGGCCCTTTAGGACTTTCGGATACAGCACAAATGGAAAGGTATCTGTTTTTACCTTATTGGTTTTGGGGCGGATTAATGGCGATCGCATCTTTGGTGATTTTAGTCCGTAGTCTCCAAGTTGCTTATCGTTAAGCGTGATGGGTAAAAAGCATCACAAAAAAGCAATTGATTCCTTAACTCAAAGGATTATCGAACATCGGGAAAAGATTAGACTGGAATTAGGGAAGGATTTTCCAGACGAAGGTTTAATTCGACATTGGGAAAAAGAGATTCGTGCTTTTGAAAAGGCAATCGAACAAGCGCGTAAAAGATTGGGAGAATGAATATGCAGATTAGCGATCGCCCTTTGACAGTCACGAATTCAACTCTCAGTACCCTAATTGCTGAATTAGGTGCAGAATGCAGTAGAGTACAAGCCTTAATTCATCAATTACAGTTACCAAGTTTAACTCCTAATCAGCAAGCAGAAATTCTGGGAGAACTACTCGCGGCTACTGTTCATCTCTATACACACTGCGATATGGATTTTCAAAATCTCTTAGCTGATGAAATGGAAAAATTGCCTGATGAACAAGAATGATGATGTAGTGTCGGCTTAACTCTCCCACAGGGTATTTTGAATTTTAAATTCGGAGTGCAGCGACGTGACCAGCCCAGCAGCAGAAATTACTGTAGAGTGTCCACAGTGTGGTCAATACTACGATACATGGTACAGACCATCACTTAATTTTATGCTGGAGGATTTTGATGATGAATATATTGAACGAGTATCTACTAGTATTTGTCCCCATTGTGGTTGTAAAGCTTCCCTGGGGGTGCTGATTGTCAATAAAACAGGAGATTTTAACTTTCAGCTACCGCAGGCAAATTTTAGGCGCAAGGATGAGGCGGCTATGTGTACTATTAAGATTGAAAGTTTTGACTCCTCAAAGCGCCTAGATGTAATGAAGGTTTTACGAGAAATTACTGGTTTAGGTTTGATAGAAGTTAAGAGCTTACTTGATAATATCCCCGAAATTATTATGAGGGATATAGAACAAAGAAAGGCAGAGTTATTCAAGAGAGATTTAGAAGCAGCTGGTGCAGAAATATCTCTCAAATGTTTTTAGTCAGGTTCAAGCAATACCATAACCTGTATATTCTCTTGCATAAACAGGCTGTAAGCCCAATACAATATCCTGCTTAGGTACACCCATTGCTACTAATTCATTAGCGAGCAATTTATCAGTCTGATTACGCTGAATCCAGATTTTGCCATCTTTAATATCTAAATGCATCACGCAATTGTAGATGCGGCGATGTTTATCCCAGCCTACATTCAGAATTTGATAATGTTCGTTTTCCGTATCAAAAATTCTTTGTACTTCAATATCTTCATTGATTGGCGGTACTTTACTGTATTCGGTCAATAGTTCTTGAATACATTGACGATAAAATGTTAATTTATCCATTCCACTATTACCTCATCTACCGGGTCGTACACAATGAGCTTGACTTGATATTGTCTTACTGATGCTTGTGGTAAATCACGTTGAAAGAACGATTCATAAATCGCAATTGGGATGGCGAGATATAAAGTTCGCTCTTTTTCTCTTGTTTCTAAAACTAAACGATAATTCAAAAATTGACCCAATGCCAAATGAAAATCAAACAGTGCTGAGTCACTTAAAAAACTTTTAATTTCTACAGCTATCTTCTTTCCAGCTTTTTCTGCTGCTACTAACTGTTCTGCACCTAAATCAATTCTAACTTCATCTTTTTCACCAAACTCAATTCTTAAAGGGTCGTGTGTAATTACCCACTGCTCTTTCTGAAGGCTAGTTTTAACTGCTTCATGAAATCGGTCTTTGGCTGACATTGATCCTCATACAATATGTAACTTGATTTTAAATGGCTGGCGTGTTCAAGAAATACCTAACTACAGATGATTTTGCCAAGTACTGCAAAGGACGCTTTGTAGCAAATCGCAAAAACTGCAACACTTATACACAGACCTAATGTAAAACTTAGGCTACGATATCCCCTATTCCTCTTGGTTCGTTACGTGGGGAGTAGTCCAGGTTAAATATGAGCATCATAGAAGATATCAAAACCCAAAGTACAGACAATCTAGTTTCTATTGCTGAACAATTCGCGCTTCAGGGTGAGGTGACAAGTGTTCAGGCTTTTGGTAGCGGTAATATTAATGACACTTTTTTAGTAACTAAAAATTCCTTAGAAAATCAGAATTTTGTTCTCCAACGTATTAATACACAAGTATTCCGCCAGCCACAACTGATTATGCGTAATATGTGTATTTTTACTGAGCATATTCGTCAAAGGTTAGAGCAAAAACCACTTAACCGCCGTTGGGAAGTACCAAGTGTACTATTAACTAAAGATACACAAGACCATTGGCGGGATGCAGATGGTTCATTTTGGCGGGCGATTAGTTTTATTGCAGGTTCGCAGTCTTTTGATACGATGGGCGATCGCTCTCAAGCTCCCGAAGTCGGCTATGCTTTGGGGATGTTCCATAATCTGATCAGCGATTTACCACCAGAAAAACTCGCTGATACTTTAGAAGGCTTCCACATTACACCCCGCTACCTGCAACATTACAACGAGGTTTTGCCGAAAACCACTGTGAAGCCAACCCCAGAGGTAAATTATTGCTTGCAATTTGTGAGCGATCGCCAACTTTTTGCCAGTACTCTGGAAGATGCAAAAGCTGCGGGTAAGTTACCACTGCGGCTAATGCATGGCGATCCGAAAATTAATAATGTGATGTTTGACACCGCAACTGGGCTTGCTGTCAGTGTCATTGATTTAGATACCGTCAAGCCGGGTTTAGTACATTACGATATTGGCGACTGTTTGCGTTCTGGTTGCAATCCCGTTGGGGAAGAAACAGAAGATTGGGAAAGCGTGACTTTTGATACTGAGACTTGCCAAGGTATATTGCAAGGTTATCTTGCTGTTGCTAAGGCGTTTATGACAGAAAATGACTATGCCTATATATATGATGCAATTCGTTTGATTGCTTTTGAATTAGGGTTGAGATTTTTTGCTGATTATTTAGCTGGGAATGTCTATTTTAAAGTGAAGTATCCAGAACATAATTTAGCGCGGGCGCTGGTGCAATTTGCGCTGACAAAAAGTATTGAATCTCAAGAAACAGCAATTCGCGCCATAATTGGGGATGTGAAATGAATCATCAGTCATTTTCTCTGCAAACTTTTCCGGGTACTGAAAAATTTCCCGATGTTAAAATTGCAGGTGATATCGCCCGTAATGGTAATAAATTGACTATTCAATATAGGCTGTTGGGGGATATTAAAAAAATTGCCATTACCCCACCCTCAGCCACACCATTACGAAAGCACGGATTATGGCAAAATACTTGTTTTGAGTTCTTTATTGGTATTAATAATTCTCCCCAATATTGGGAATTTAACCTGTCACCTAGTGGTGATTGGAATATTTACCGCTTTGATGATTATCGTCAAGGAATGGAAGAGGAAGCCGCTTTTTCCACACTTCCATTTATTGTGCAACAGCAAACGGAGAGTGTAGAAATAAATTTAGATTTGGATTTGGATAAAATTATTGCCACAGAACAAGCCCTAGAAGTTGCAATTACCACTGTGATTAAAACCCAAGATGGTGATGTAACTTATTGGGCTTTAACTCATCGAGGTGCTGAGGCTGATTTTCACCTGCGAGATAGTTTTATTTTGGAATTACCTGCGGCAAATTAAGCTGTAGGATGCGTTACAACGCATCCTACTTTAATTGCACTGCTCTACTTATAACAATTTAAATAATGTTTGCTACACATTAATATATTCTAGAGGGCAAGGTAATGCCTATTGGTGTCAACTTAACGTGAAACTCGCTCTTGTGCAAGGTTTCGCCCTCACCCCCAGCCCCTCTCCCGCAGGGAGAAGGGAGCAAGAGATTTAGTTCTCCTTCTCCTGGGGGAGAAGGGGTTAGGGACTTCCAAATAAAAAAATATCCCAGTATTTATTGTGGGGTGGACATCTTGTCCGCCCAGTTTATGTGGCGGGCAAGATGCCCGCCCCACAAGATGGAATAATTTATTTCTTGAAAATCCCTTAGGGGATGAGGGCACGAGGTATTTGTACAACGCCCGTCCTATATAGCTTTTAGCTTAAGTTGACACGTATGGGTAATGCCTTGCCCCTACAATTTGTTGCATTCTTTTTTCAAATTGGTATTACAACAATTGTTCCGTTACCAATGACAAATGATAGTAGGATGCGTTACAACGCATCCTACAAATCACAACAATCCGCGATAGCGAATAAATACCAAAATCGCCGCCCAAGAACCCAAAGCTACTTTAATCGCAACTAGGATATTGAGAATAGGTATAATTCCGCCGCTAAAAAGTGCGCCCATTTCTCCGTGAGGTAATTCATAACCTGACAAAGTGATTACCGCCAGCACAATGAAAATTAGCACTGAAACTTTTTCCCATATAGCAGCGTGCCAGCGTTGGTAAATTGCTTGCATCCACTCTGGGGATGAGGTAATTGCTATAAGTCCGATCGCAGTTCCTCCGGCTACACCAGCTGCAAAACCACCACCTGGTGTCAAATGTCCGCGAATGGCTAACTCGATGCTTACTAGTGAGGTAATTGTGGCACCTAAACGCGCTAGCACAATTGAGGGTTTATCAGTGAAATTATAAATGGCGCAGGATGGTCTTTCGTTCGCCAACAGATAATAAGCGCCCATGATGGCGATTGTAAATACTATGACCTCGAAAATCGTGTCATAAAGCCGATTGCGGAGAATAATGACTGTTACCGCATTGGGGATACCACCATCTTTAACAATCGATTCCACAATTGAGAAATCTGGAAGTTGTGGTGCAGGATTGGGTAAGACAATCATTTTGATATACAGCGCTACCCCGGCGGCGATGTAAATCCATTTCATCATGATTTATGTTCCTCCCCTAACTCTGGTGTATTTACATAGGTGAGGCTGGTTGTTGGTGATGAAAGTTCGCTTTGCATGATGTCATAAACTCGTTTTACCCTCACAGCAGTGTGATAGGCCAAGTTTTCATCATTTTGTTCGAGTTTGCTACAGCTAGCATGAACTTCTTTATCTAGCAGCGCCCGTTCTAAAGCTTGTTGGTTTGGGTAGGGAACGAGTTCTAGGCGCATGTGGCGTTTGCTAAAAATTCTGCGTAACTCGTCCGTAATTTGCCCAAAATGGCTGTCTGGTAAAGCATCGCCATCTTGGATGATACCGAGACGCATGACTAGGGATGAACGGACGGCGATCGCATACAGTGTAATCGCCAGCATTGTACCTACTAATGCTTCAGTTAAAGCTACATCGGCAGCGCCTAAAAGCACATATAATAATGCTGCTATGGCTCCTAGTATTCCTCGCATTACTAAGGCACTGTAGGGATTGACTTGCATGATCAGCATACAAGCAGACATGGGCAGCAAGGCAGTGATGAAATAGATAAACAAATCGTATTTAGTCATCATTACCTCCACTTGTAGAACAGTAAGCCAACACGTAACCCAGCATTGTGTTCCAGATTGCCAAGCAAATAATGCCAAGAATCAGCAAAGGCCATTCCCTGGGTATTTTCAGCAGCAAACCAAAGACGATACTCATCGAACCCAGGGTGTCGGAAACTGAAAGAGTATGCAGCTTGAATAAAAGCGATCGCTTTCCCAAAAGAAATGATGTTCCCCAAAACCAGAAGCAAATACCGATAATTATGCAGGTATAACTTAGAACTGTAATCATACATCACCCATGCGTTTTAGTACATTTGCTAGCAGCATTAACGCCGCATTCCCCACACTCAGGATGATCACCCCAACAATGCCAATCATCCAGTCATCACGTAAGACTGAGGCAACCAAAATCATCACGGAAGCTTTAGAGGAGATACTGGCAAATGCCAACATTTTTTGCCAAACGTGATCGTTTCTCCATGCTTCGTAGATGGGTATAAGTAAAGCCAAAATCATGGCAATTACTATCAGGTTCATCAGGCTTTCCTCCGTTGAATCCGGTGGACTTCATACCAGCCATCTTCGTGATATTTCACGACAATGGTTTTGGGTGTAAAGGTAATAATGAAAATATCTAAAAAGATGAGTCCGGGTGTTCTTCTGGCGGGAACACGTTCCATGACAATTTCTTCTTCTGTATGGGGTTGGAAAATGATTTGCAATGCTTCGATATAGGCGGTGGGTATTGCTTTTAATCCTTGCCACAAAGCCCGCAGCCAATCTTTTAATTTTTCTCGTGATTGGTGATTGTGTGGCAATAACAGGGCAATACTGACACCGATGATGATATTTGCCACAGTAAAATTAGCGGTGAGCAGGAACCAAATAGCCAGCCGCAATAATATATTTAGATATCCAGTCATACAATTTTGGATTTTAGATTTTGGATTTTGGATTGAGTTAAGAGATGAATTTGGGTGTTTGTAATCAGAAATTGTTAAATTCAAAAAACTTGTTTTCTATGCTTGAATTTTGCATTAAAAATGCACAAAAATTATGGAAATACCATCCAGAAAAGTAGTACTAACATCAGACTCATAAAACCGATGAGATGCTCAAATTGCTCAAGTAACCGGGGTAGCTTGACTGATAATCTTTGCACTATGAAAAAATAGACAAGCCAGCCAATAGCGATGGTTACAAGTGGTTTGATGATATTCGCAACTGTATAAGCATCATAATAGGCAACATTGGCGACAATTAGCCCAACAATTAACAGGATTACCCCAGGCCAAAAACCGGGTTTGACTTCTCCTGTACCACCTCGGGGTAAAAAGATGAATTTGGCAAAAGATATTGCAGTTCCCAAAGCTGCGACATTCATGGCGATAACTTGCCAAGGTGCGAGATTTTTCATTGTCAAAACTTTTGCCCCAAACCCAGATAATAAGGGAAAGCCGGATATTGAGAAGCTAGCAATAACAAGGGCAATCCAAATAGCAGTATTGATGGGCTTGTGTTGCAGTTCTTTGAAGTTGCGGCTGGGTAAAGCACCTGCAATCAAAAACAGTGCGGATTTGACTAAGCCATGTGTCAGCGCATAAAAACCCCCAACTGCTGGTGCAGCTAAGATGAAACCTAACTGGGAAATAGTGTGAAACGCCAGCATCCGCTTAGTATCTTTCTCAAACATGGCGTAGAAAACTCCTAAAAGTGCTGTTCCTACACCAAAAATTCTGATGATGGGGTCAATTTCATCTAAAGCCAGCGCACACCTGACTAGAGGATAAACTCCGGTTTTAACAACGACTCCTGAAAGTAAGGCTGAGACTGGAGTTTCTGATTCCGAGTGTGTCAGGGGTAGCCATAACCCCGATACAAACACCCCGCCTTTGACTAGTAATCCCAAACCAATCAAAGCAAAAGCTTCTGGTGGCGAACCAAGTAAAGCCGAGAAAGCAAAGGAATGATTTGTTTGATAAGCCAGTACCGCACCGACCAAGTAAAATAACATGGCGACATTGCTAATAAACAAATAGCGCAAAGCCACCCAAATTGACCTATCAGTGCGGGGATAAGCTATTAAGAGAAAGGCAGCAATGCCACTGACCTCTAACGCCACATATAAACTGATAAAATCTGCACAGGCAAAAGCAGCATTAACGCTACCATGTAACATCAAGGTTTGAGCGTAAAAAAAAGCTGTCTTATCGCTTTGCCAACAGTAAAGAATGACCGCAGTTGTTACTAGGGCATTTGTTAGGATAAAGTAAGCTGTCAATTCATCCAGTGTTAAAGTCACACCGAAGTTATCCAGCAATTTTAATTCTAGTGGCGATCGCTGCCAAAATAACTGCGCTGCATATCCAGCCGAAGCTAAACCCATAGCTAACGCCAGGTATTTGTCCAGCTTGGGTAGTAAATAAATGACGAACCCCACCAAAAATGGTAGTGTAATCCAGGCGAGTGTAATGGTAGTCAAGTCGCTTCGCTCCAATTCAAAATTAAAAATTCGTCTTGAAAAGTTTGCTCAAGTCGGGAAACCCGCCCACGCAACTTTTGTCTTCGACACGCTACGCGAACGCAAAATTCAAAATTAAAGACAATTAGCGGGGGCTTGAAACCCAAAATTAATTAATTCAAAATTATTTTTATTATTTATTTTGAATTTTGCACTTTGCATTTTGAATTCAAAAAAGGTCATGGCGTATTGTTCTTCTCGATTTCACTGCTTTCCAAGGTGGGATTATCCCGTGACAATTTCATGACACCGACTAGCATTAAAGCTTGAATCGAAAAGCCGATGACAATCGCCGTCAAGATGACAGCCTGGGGAACTGGATCGGCAAAAGCGCCTTTGTTAACAGTTGATAAAATTGGCGTAAATAAGCCTTCCCGTGACGCAATAAGCACGTAATAGGCAATCACTCCCGTACTCATGACATCCATTGAGACGATTTTCATCACCAGATTTTTCTTGAGAATAATGCCAAAAAATCCGCATAATATAGTGGCGAATACACTTGCTTCTAATACAGGAATCATCTGTAAGGGAACTCCAAAAAATAAATTATTCCGTTTAAATCGTTGACTGTTGACTGTTGACTGTTGACTGTTGACGGTTCACAGTTAACAGTCAACGGTCAACCGTGAACAATAACAATGGAATGTTTTTTTACTTGGAAGTCCCTAAAGTAAGGGTTAACCTTGATTAATTTTGCAGAAATATGCTGATAAGTAGAAAAGCAAAATATAGAAGACAATTACAGTCTTTTACTCAAGAAAAAACTTCAAGAGTTTTAGCACGTTAGAGATACTAACGCTTCATTTGCCAGGAAATCTTGTTTTTGATTTTGCTTGACTACTTACTATGAAAAAAAGCTTTAACCATAATCAGGACATGCAAATTCTAGGACATCCTTGATATCAGGTAATTTCCCCAACCTCTGATGACAAGAAACGGAGTTCTTGTTTTTCTTTGGGATTGAACAAATTTGGAGAATGTTCTGAACACACCCATGATTTTTGACACTAGGCTTTAGTGTTTTTAATAATTTGACACGGTTATTAACTCAACAATATGTCGTTTGTGGTACTCAAAGCAAGAATTTGGCATCAGTAGTCCTTATGGACTGCATACATTAAGACAATGATTCGCTATGAGGAATACTTGTCGGTTAAGGGAAAAAGGGGAATGGGGAATGGGGAATGGGGAATGGGGAATGGGGAATGGGGAATGGGGAATGGGGAATGGGGAATGGGGAATGGGGAATGGGAAATAAAAAACCTTGAACCCCTAACCTTGAACCTTTTACCCTTGAAGCGGCTGGGAACGTAAAAGCGTAGGATGCGTTAGGGACTTCCAAGAAATAAATTATTCCATCTTGTGGGGCGGGCATCTTGCCCGCCACATAAACTGGGCGGACAAGATGTCCACCCCACAATAAATACTGGGATATTTTTTTATTTGGAAGTCCCTTATACCATTTTGAAAAAAGAACGCGACAGATGGGTAGGATGCGTTACAACGCATCCTACAGCAATTTAATTGCTAATTGAATTACTCTAATATTAGTAATATTTAAAGTATATTTAAAAGCTATGAAAAAAATTACTACACTTTTTACTGAAGAACGCAACCAACTACAGATAGATATTGAAAGTGCCAAGAGTATTGATGCTGTAGTTAAGCTAGTTCAAAATCGATTAGATAATTTAGAAAGAGTTTACATTAGTGAACTAAATTTAACACAAGTGCGCTTGGCAGCATTTTTTCTAGATATGCTGAGACAATCTATCAGCAATCTAGCAGCAGCAAATTTTCAGCCCGTTACTACAAAAGAAGCAGAGCAAATTATTAACCCAATTAGCAAAGTTTCCGCCAACAGATTAATTATCAAATTGCTCAAAGTGCTGCTTTATTTGGGAATTGTAGGTTGGTTATTTTATTTAAGTAAAACTACACCCGGCGCTTGGATGGGGATTTTATTAACTGCTGTGCTTTTGGGTTTAGAAGTAGTGCTACAACTCGATAAAAGTAATGCAGAAGAAAATTCAACATCGCTAGAAACCTGGAAATTATCTCAACCTACCTTGCGGGTTGATAGCAAAATTTTGTTAGATAACCTAGCTGATGCACTCAACACCATCGACTTAGCAGTTGCTAGATTTGCAGAAGGAAACAAATCAACGGGTGAAACTGGGATAGAAGAACTTCCAGAGTTGTTGGGTTTTTTGCAAAAGCTGATGGGTGCATCATTTTTGGATAAACCCCAAATGGCGATCGCACTGACGCAACTCCTCCCCCAAATTTTAATGGAACAGGGAATCCGCGCCCAAATTTATAAAGCCAACGACACTACAAGCGATCGCAATTATTTCGATTTTGAGCCGAGTATCGACCCTGAAACCCAAGATTACGTTACTTTAACACCAGCACTGCTAAAAGGCGATCGCTTGCTGCGACGGGGTAGAGTCATTGAACCAGCGTATTCTCAGGCTAGAGAATCATAAGCAAAAAAATTAAATTGTCCTTTGTTATTTGTTATTAGTCATTTGCATTGACAAAGGACAAAGCGCAAAGTCTGAGCGGAGGAAACCTCCGATCAGAACTTTGTAAGAGAGGACTAATGACAAATGACATTCTTATTAAGAGTATGGAAATTTTAGAAACAGTCGGTTTTGATTTGGGACATGGTGAAACAGCTGTAGCCAAAGCTATAGTCGAGAGTATTGAACCTCCACAAATGCTGGAGGTGAATAATAAGAAAAATCAAATTACAGCCCTTGGTTGGCATCCTAAATTGGGTTATCTTGTGGGAGAACAAGCTTTAATTCAAGCTGGCGTTACTCGACTAGAAATTTCCTTTAAAGAAAAACCTAAAAATGATGCTAAATATCGCGAAACTATTAGCACATTTGTGGCAAATTACTACCGCTTATTAAAAGAAAGTAAACAAATTGAAGGCGGGGAAACTACATACTTTTATGTGGGTTGTCCTTCTGGGTGGTCAGTGAGCGATCGCAGCGAATATCAAAAGCTACTGCAATCAGCCGGGATTGATTTATTAAATGTTGTTCCTGAGTCGCGGGCTGCTTTTATGCAAGCCAAAGAAGCGGGGAAATTAGAGTATGAAAAGCTACTTTCTTCAGTATTAATTGTTGATATTGGTTCTTCAACTACAGATTTTACCCTGGTGAAAAGTTTACAGGAAATTCCTATAGATTTTGGCAGTAATATTTTAGGTGCATCATTAATTGACAAAGCTATCTTTGAACGCACTCTTGCTAAACATGAGCAAAGAAACTTACTAGAAAAAGTCTTTGCCGAATATCCTCACCACCAAGCACGTTGTGAACTAGCTTGTCGCAAAACTAAAGAAGATTACTTTTCTAATGAACAGCTATATAGCGATGCTCAATCATTTGCCCGTGGTTTTGAGTCTATCAATGAACAAATTTATTTTATCCCCCAAGTTAATAAATTAATTATGGAGGAAATCTTGCATCAACCTTTAGCTGCGTTGGCGGGAAAGAGTTGGATGCAAGCATTTTGTGAAGCAGTCCAAGAAGCAAAAGAACAGCTAGATAAACAAGGAATAGTACCAAAAATTTTGCTGATGACTGGTGGTGCATCGCGGATGAAATTTACCCACCAAATTTGTCAAGAAATATTTCCCGAACCGGAAACACTTCTGCGTCCCGATCCAGAACCAGAACGTTGCATAGCATTAGGTTTAGCACGTGTTGGGAGATGGGATTTGCGGGCTACAGCCTTTAAACAAGAAGTTAACAAACTGGTAGAATCGAACAAGCTAGAAGAATTAATTTCACGGCATATTCCCGAATTAATTGAATTGTTAACCCAGCCTCTAGCCAATGGTTTAATTGAAAATGCCGTGCGCCCAGGAATCAAAGATTGGCAGAAAAATAAAATCAAGACCTTAGCCGATTTAGAAACCTCAATGAAAAATCGCGCAGAAGATTGGTTACAAGGTAATATCGCCCAACAAATAATTAATAATCAATGCATTAGTTGGTTTAACAAAAAAATTCAACCAGACTTAGCAGCAGAAACCGATCCCATCTGCCGAAAATTTCAAATCCCTAGAAGTAGTTTGAGATTTGAAGATAGTATAGACCCAGCTTTTGTTAACCCAGAATTAAGAATTGGCGATGCCATTCTTGCCGAAACTGTAGGGTTGATTGTTAACGTCATCATTGGTGGCGGTACTCTTGCTAGCATCATCACCTTAGTACTCACCGGACATTTTACCTGGCCCATTGCATTAGTATATGGTGCTTCCGCGATCGCAGCCGGAATGGAGTTCAATCGTAAAGGTGTACAAGATGCAATCAAAGCCAATGTAGATGTTCCTGGCTGGTTGCGTTCGAGTTTTTTGAATGACAGAAAAATTGACGAAATGTGCGAGAGAATCCAGCCAGAGTTAGAGCAAGTTTTTCAAGAACAACTGACAGCTAATCAAGAAGCTTTTGATAAGTTAATCGCCAAAGTTGAGCAAGGATTAGAAACTGCACTTTCCACCAAAGTACAAGAAGCAATCATCCTTATCCAATGAAAAACTCCACCCCCTTTTGGGTGGAGTTTTTGGGCATAGGGCATTGGGAATGGGGCATGGGAAAGTGTTGCCAATGCCAATTAATGAATAGAATAACCTCGTCCACTAACGGATTAAATTTTCCCGTCGCTTTCAATGAAATATCATCTGAATGAATTGGATAATCTTTTTTCTAGAAGTTCCTAAGCTCAAAATATCAACATAGAAGCTGCTGCAATTTACGCGCAATACGGAAACGTTAACACAGAAGCTGCTACAACTTGCGCGGAACACGGAAACGTTCAAGCTGAAGCTGCTACAGCTTGCGCGGAACACGGAAACGTTCAAGCTGAAGCTGCTACAGCTTGCGCGGAACACGGAAACGTTAAAGCTGAAGCTGCTACAACTTGCGCGAAATACGGAAACGTTAAAGCTGAAGCTGCTACAGCTTGCGCGGAACACGGAAACGTTAAAGCTGAAGCTGCTGCAACTTGCGCGAAATACGGAAATGTTAAAGCTGAAGCTGCTACAACTTGCGCGAAATACGGAAACGTTAAAGCAGAAGTTGCTACAGCTTTAACAGAAGCTGCTACAGCTTTTGCAAAACAAGAAAACATCAAAGTAGAAGTTATGCCAATTTGAAAAAAGAATGCAACAGACTGTAGGGGCAAGGCAGTGCCCACCTGTGTCAACTTAACGTGAAACCCGTTCTTGTGCAAGGTTTCGCCCTCACCCCCAGCCCCTCTCCCACGGGGAGAAGGGAGCCAGAGATTTAGTTCCCCTTCTCCTGCGGGAGAAGGGGTTAGGGGATGAGGGCGCGAGGTATTTGTACAACGCCCACCCTATATCGCTTTTAGCTGAAGCTGACACCAATGGGCAGTGCCTTGCACTCTAGAATATATTAATGTGTCGCCAACATTATTTGATTCTGTATTACTCAAGCCAAGGTTAGCCCACCTAAAATTTCTCATGCTATCTGTAATGGTCTATGACAATTACACCTCAAATTGAAATACCAGATAAATTGCCCTTCTTAGAAAAATTATGTTGGCAAAGAGTAGATTTGCAAAATATTACTCTTTTAGAAATGCTCAAAATATATGAGCGAGGCTGGCATTATCGAGGTATTTTAGGAGATTTGAGCCAAACAGAAGCATTATTTGTGCAAGATTTAGCTAAATATTATGATTCATGGCTAGGGGCGCAGATGTTTGTTAGGGAATTTCATCAAAAAATTTTTAATGTACTGAATCAACTAAATGCTAATTTCTTATTAGAATGTGGCGCATATTTTGGCGATAGTACTCTAATTAGTTTAAACAATGGCGAATATAGATTAAGCAAAGATATAGATTTTCTCTGTTCTACAGGTACAGGCTATAGGTTATTGCGAAAGGCAATATCTGAACATCAATATAATGCCCTTTTTAATACCCAAAATAACTTCAAATTACCCAGAGAAATCAAGGCTGACCAATATGGTGTGAGATTTGCAATTCTAGCAGATGAAGTTTTAATTAAATTTGAAATTATTATGGAAGGGCGTATCGAATTGGGAGAACCAGCATATCCCAGTTGGTCGCCTGTACCATGCCTAAATCAAATTGATAGTTTTGCGGAAAAACTTTTAGCCAATTCTGATAGATGGAACGATTCTTCTGTAGAATCCAGAGATTTAATTGATTTGGCTATGCAAAGGCTCAAGTCTCCCATTCCTCAGCAAGCTATTGATAAAGCAGAAGCAGCTTATCCTGTGATTGAACCTTTAAAAGAAGCAATATTATTTTTCCAAAATCATCCCAATTATCGCGACAAATGTTTTACGGCTTTGGGAATTATTCAAGCAAGTAACATTATTGATGGTATTGATTTAATGGCGACAGATTTTTGTTTAGAAAAAACAGCCAGAACATTTAGCGAATCTCAAGCAGAATAATATAGTAATAATAAAATTGCGAGGTGAACATTGTCTTGAGGGCAAGGCACTGCTCATACGTGTCAACTTAAGCTAAAAGCTATATACGGCGCGTGTTGTAAAAAAACCCTCGCCCTCATCCCCTAACCCCTTCTCCCGCAGGAGAAGGGGAACTAAATCTCTGGCTCCCTTCTCCCTGCGGGAGAGGGGCTGGGGGTGAGGGCGATTAGAAAAATCCAGTATCACATCAGGTTAATTTTATCTGCGTTTATCGGTGGTTAATTATCCAACAGTTTGTGAACTCAACGCCTCAAATTGTTGCCAACAAAGATACAAGGCACGGGGTACATGAAAACAGCCTTTCCATTTACCGCCTTTAAGATTTAACAATACTTCCCCACGCCGATTTAAATACCCAAACCACTCACCATATTCAGGATCGGCAAAGTGCGACCAAGTATAATTATGCATCTTATTATACCATTCTCGGCATTCAGCACGCCCCGTTAAGCGATCGCCCATTGCTAACGCCACCAAAGATTCTAAATGCACCCACCACAGCTTTTGATCCCATTCCAGTTGTTGGGGAGGATGTCCCTTTGCATCCATGAAGTAATACAAACCGCCATATTCATCATCCCAAGCGAAATTCAGGATATTTAGCACCACATCCACCGCTTGGTTAATGGTTTTGGTATCATTGCGGCGGTTGGCAATATCCATAATGAACCACATCGCTTCGATACCATGTCCGGGGTTAATTAATCTCCCCTCAAAACAATCTACGTGAGAACCGTCCGGCGCAACGCTTTCATACATTAGCCCTCGTTCTTTGTCGAGGAAATCGTTCATCACTTCCTGAACTGTTAAATCTAGGACTTTCTCTAAGGTTTCGCTGGGTAGTAACCATGCCATTTCCAGGGTGAGGTTAGCTAAAATCATCGGTACAGCCAAGGATTTCATCGGGCGTGTACCTGGGTAAGCCTTGGTATATTTGCCCTTGGGGTTATCCTTGCGGCGCAAAACATTATTGTAAGCTTGCATAGCGATATCCCTTGCCCAATCTTCACCACAGGCGAGGGCGTATTGGCTAAAAGCCATTGCTGCAAAGCAATCAGAAAAAATATTGTAAGGTTGGACTAAAGGCTCACCTTCACGAGTTAAGGCGAAATACCAGT
Organism: Tolypothrix sp. PCC 7601; assembly: GCF_025677855.1. NCBI lineage: Bacteria > Bacillati > Cyanobacteriota > Cyanophyceae > Nostocales > Tolypothrichaceae > Tolypothrix > Tolypothrix sp. PCC 7601. The sequence goes on along the minus strand of NZ_CP064879.1, from coordinate 2,302,181 downwards.
TACCATCGCTATCTCTACCATGTTGAGAAAGGAAATTCGCACCATTAGTAGCAATTTTTAGCCAATCGTCGCGTTTCTCTAGCTGGTTATACAGCATCGAGAAAGTCCACACCTGACGATTTTGCAACCAGATAAATTTATCTGTGTCATACACTTTACCTTGGCGATCCAGGCAAGTAAAATAACCGCCTTGTTCCCAATCTATTGAGTATGTTTCCCAAAATGGGAGTACATCGTGCAGCAGCGTGTTTTTATAAAGTTCAGCTAGTTCTTGAAAATCCTGCCCCATAAATGCCCCCAGCTTTGTACTAAAACTAACAGCGTTAATTATTACCGAATTTTAGATTTGAGATTTTGAATGTTGGACTGACGATTGAAAATTTAAAATTTCAATAAGTTTGTTCGCGTAGTGTTACCAGAAGGGGCAAGGAGAATAGGGATCTCGTACAAGCTCCGTTTATAAGGAGCGCTTACACAGCAATACAGTCCAGATAAGTTCATTAGTGATTGATTTGTTAGTTGTGGAGACAGCTAGCACAATTGGGGGATTCTCCCCCAAACCCCCGATTGGGGGACGGTTGCGTCCCCCAAACCCCCTCCAAAATTATTGTTTTTGTTGTCAATTTATTTTCTTAACTGAACTGTATTGGCTTATACGGGGCGAAGTCCAAGCTCCGTTCCAATACTGCTCGGTTAAGGATTTTCAAGTCGGAATTTGGTTTGGGGAAAAGGTGTTCGCGTAGGGTCTCCGCAGGAGAAAGGGTAAGGGTTAAAGGTTTTTTCTTGCCCCTTTTTCCCTTCCCCTTTTGCCCTTAACCGACAAGTATTGAGATCCGTTCCGGTCTTCCCCCTCTGCTCCCTTGTTAACCAGAAGCTAGCCTCAAATTGAGAGCTTGGGAGTCATAATTTGGTAAATTTTGTTTCAGGTGATTAATTTGGCATCAGGGGCAAATAGCTGTAAATGTAGCTGAAACAATTGCGAAGAGGAAATATGGAAAGTCGAGAATTCGATGTGGGTGAGTATGTTGAGCAGATGGCGTTGTTGGTAAATTTACAACTGCGGGATGAGTACCGTGATGGAGTGGTGGCAAATTTTGAGAGAATCAAAGCGATCGCTCAACTCGTGAATGATTTTCCTATAGCTGAAGAAGTTGAAGTTGCACCTGTGTTTGAACCATGAATGATGCTGTATCAATAGCGGCGGCTATACGTGCGGGTAAGGTTAGCGCTGTGGAAGTTACTAAAGATGCTTTAGCCACAATTGCGGCGCGCGATCGCGAAATCAATGCTTTTACGGCGGTAATTGCGGAAACTGCTTTGGCTGATGCAGCACGCATCGATAAGGAAATTGCCCAAGGTAACAATCCTGGTGCTTTGGCGGGTGTACCTTTTGCCGTGAAAAACCTCTTTGATGTCGCTGGGTTAACAACTCTCGCAGGTGCAAAAATTAATGCCGAAAATCCCCCAGCTAGCCAAGATGCAACCTTAGTAGCCAGGTTGAAACAAGCTGGTGCGGTGTTGGTGGGTGCGTTAAATATGGATGAGTACGCCTATGGGTTTATGACAGAAAATGCCCATTATGGTGCTACTCATAATCCCCATGATTTACAGCGTGTCACTGGCGGTTCTTCAGGTGGTTCGGCGGCGGCTGTAGCTGCGGGGTTGGTTCCGTTAACGCTGGGTTCTGATACTAACGGTTCGATTCGCGTTCCGGCTGCCTTTTGTGGAATTTTTGGTTTAAAACCGACTTACGGTAGGTTATCGCGGGCTGGGGTAGCTTTATTTTCCACCAGTTTTGACCATGTTGGCCCCTTTGCTCGTTCGGTGCGGGATATTGCGACGGCTTTTGATATTCTCCAAGGAGAAGACGATCGCGATCCGGTATGTACAAAACGCCCACCGGAATTATGTTTACCTCAAATTCACGAAGATATATCTGGTATTAGATTTGCCATTGCTGGGGATTACTATACTCAGGGTGCAGAACCGGAAGCCTTGTTAGCAGTGGAACAAGTCGCCCGGGCTTTGAATGTAACTGAGTATGTAACGCTACCAGAATCCCATCGCGCCAGGGCTGCAGCGTTTGTGATTACCGCCAGCGAAGGCGCAAATCTGCATATAGAGAGATTGCGATCGCGTCCCCAAGATTTTGATTTTGCCACACGCGATCGCTTTTTAGCTGGGGCTTTAATCCCGAGTCAATGGTATTTGCAAGCCCAGAGATTTAGAAGATGGTATCGCGATCGCGTGCGAGAAATCTTTCAAAATGTCGATATAATTCTGGCACCAACTACACCAATGGTAGCGCCATTAATTGGGCAAACCACGATGGTTTTAGATGGACAAGAAATTATCATTCGTCCCCATCTGGGATTATTTACGCAACCATTATCTTTTATTGGCTTACCTGTCATCTCAGTACCAATTCAACGCCCCAACGCTTTACCTTTAGGCGTGCAATTAATAGCCGCACCCTATAATGAAGCCTTAATTTTAAAAGTCGCATCTTTCCTCGAAGCGCAGGGTATAGTCTCAGCGCCAGTGGTTTGAAGAGGGGGAAAAGGGGAAAGGTTAAAGGTTAAAGGTTTTTCCCTTTCCGCCTCCGCTTTCTCAAAAGTTAAAGGATAAACGTTTTCCCCTTCCCCTCTTCCCCTTTCCCCCTTCCCCTTCTTACATGTTGATCTACCATACGATCAGAGAATTTCAAGAGTGTATTTATGACTGCTGAAGTAACACCTACGGCTAAACCTGATTTGGCGATATTATTGCAAGCTGCGGCTGCTTATTGCGGTGAAGGTGGTAAACTTCCGACTGCTGCTTTGGTTGTGGATGCGTTGCTAGCAGCAGAAAAAGCAGCCAAGCAGGAAAGATTAATCTATAACTTTGAGTCGCTTGTGGGTAAATGGCGGCTTTGCTTTGCTACGGGTACTCGCAAGGTGAGACAGCGCGGGGGAATTGTTTTAGGTAAGGGTGTATATATGCCCAAATTTGCTGCAGCATATATTTCTTTTAGCCAAACTTCCGAAGCAGATTTAGGTAAAGGCGAAATAGAAAATCAGGTGCAAGTCGGCCCAGTATTATTGAAGTTGTCAGGGCCAGCCAAATATTTAGGTAAGAAAAATCTCTTAGCGTTTGACTTTACGCAAATGCAAATTAGCCTATTTAATTATGTTGTGTACAACGGACAAATTCGCTCTGGTAAAGTTGAGAATCAAGATTTTTACACCCAACCAATCGCAAAGCAAGCCTTTTTCGCCTTCTTCCTAGCTACAGAAGATTTTATCGCGGCTCGTGGTCGTGGCGGTGGATTGGCGCTGTGGATTAGAGAGAAATAATACCAATTCATAATTACGAATTACGAATTGGTATAAATGTTTAGCTTACCAAGACCTTATTATGTCCGGGTTGGGGTTGGGGACAGATTTCGTAGGGGCAGTCTCTTCCCTGTTCAAAGTCAGTAATATTTGATAGAGTTGTCTCCGCGATATTATGTAGGGCTTCTTCTGTAAAGAAGGCTTGATGTCCGGTGATTAAGACGTTGGGGAATGTTGTCAGGCGTTGAAAGGTGTCGTCTTGAATGATTTCCCCTGACAAATCTTCAAAGAATAATTCTGATTCTTGCTCGTATACATCAACACCAAGATAACCAATTTGACCGGATTTTAAGCCTTCAATCACGGCTTGGGTATCGATAAGGGAACCTCGGCTGGTGTTAATTAACATCACACCTGGTTTCATTTGCGCGATCGCATTTTCATTGATTAGGTGATGAGTTTCTGGAGTTAGGGGACAATGTAGGGAGATGATGTCAGATTTAGCGAATAGTTCTGGTAATTCTACATATTTACCACCCATTGCTTCTATTCCAGGGTTTTGATAGACATCATAGGCAAGGATGTTACAGCCAAAACCTCTCATAATTTGCCCTAAAATTAAACCGATTTTGCCTGTTCCAACAATCCCGACTGTGCGTCCATGCAGATTGAATCCTAGCAAGCGATTGAGGGAGAAATTACCATCTCGAACTCGGTTATAGGCGTGATGAATTTTGCGATTGAGGCTTAAAATCAAGCCTACGGCGTGTTCTGCGACACCATAGGGCGAGTAAGCTGGAACACGTGATACTCGAATTCCTAATTCTGCTGCTGCATTGAGATCTACGTTGTTAAATCCGGCACAACGGAGAGAAACCAGGCGAGTTCCGTTTGCGGCGAGAATTTTTAAAGTGGAAGCGTCAACCTGGTCATGGACAAAGGGACAAACGGCTGGAAAGCCAGCTGCTAAAATGGCGGTGTCTCTATCTAAACGTGGTTCAAAGAATACCAATTCGTGCTGTTTAGAAGAATTTGCAGCTTCCAAAAACTGCCGGTCGTAGGCTTTAGTACTGAAGACTGCTACTTTCATGCAAAACCTTAAGTTTGATGCTGCATAGTTTCCGACTACATAATAGCTTGACTTGGGGACGTGCGATCGCTCTTGCAATGGTTGTCAGTCCTGGGTCTGAAGCTGTGTGTCAGCTATGGTGGAATTACAGCAAAACTTTAGAATTGGGGAATGGGGAATGGGGAATGGGGAACTCGGGGCCCCCTCTGGGGATAAGGGGTAATGGGGAATGGGTAATGGGTAATGGGGATTGGGTGAGGGTTTTAAATATTTGTAGTGGTTACTGGATTTATTTTACTCAGTACTTAGCACTCGCAACTCAGCACTTTCTTGAGATAAATAGGCGGATGGGCCTTGCCATCGGTATCCGCCTCAGATAAACAACAATACTATGAACTTAGTCTATGATTACAGCTAATGCAGCCATTTTGCTAGGGATAAATTGCAAGATAATCATTGATTTAATGTAAAAACTGTATTCCATTGTGGCGATCGCATCTATCTTTGTGATGAAAGTAACACTTTTTAGGGACTACGAGGCTGTCTGCTTCGCCATTATTAATCTTGATGTAGCTGGTTGAGCAGATGTGTGCTTTTTTGCTCCCACCATTGATCATTAACTTCTATTACTTCTCCGCTTTCAAGTCCGGCAATTAAATCTTCTTCTATCTTTTCTTGCATTTTGCGTTTTTGGCGTTGGTTGATTAATTCTTTTAAGCATTCGCTGATTGAAGCTTTTGAAAAAAGAATGCGACAGATGGACAGTAGGGGCACGGCATCTACAATCTTTTGGTATATGTAATTATCTTACTGGTGCCGTGCCCTTACAAAGAATTGCTCTCACCCCAAGATAATAAAAAGCCTGCATTAGCAAGCCTGAGTTCCTTTAGCCAAGAGTTTCAGAAGCGATCGCGATCGCGTCCAGCTACCATTTCGCGTTCATGTTCGCGTATTTCCGCAGCGCTGGGGGTTTTGAAGCCAAAATACGCAGCAATTAAGGCGGTGATTGCATGAAGCCAGACGTAGAAAGTCTCCTACATACTTGGCGATCGCACTTTTGTTGAAGAGAAAATGCGATCGCTTCTATAATCTATTCTTCACCCCAAGCGCTCAAAAATTCTACTTGATTTTGCATCTCCTCTGCTGACCGAAAATTAATGACGCGCAAGCCCCTAGATTCATCTATGGGGATAAGCGTCTAGGCGATTTTAATCGCCGCCCAACATGGTACGATTAGCATAGCTACATAAAAGAAAAGTAGCTCACCTACGTACTGCGAAAGCTCGGTTATTTGGACATCGGTAACCTGGTTAGTAGAGAGGATCGGGGTATTAAACATAAAAGTATCTGGGTTAATTCCCAGTAGTCGGGACGATGGCGTTCCCCACAGAGAAATCTGTGTAGCCCGTAGAATCTGCTCTACCAAGGGCAGTGGAAACGTGGAAACCCTGCTTGTGGAAACATTTTTCGACCATGAGTATCAGGGAAGAATCCCCCAGCTTTTCATGAAAACGAGCGATAGCGTTGTTTTCATAGCTGTGGGGAGTACGTCAATTGGCTGCAATTATTTTCAATAGGCGGCGCATTTGCTCACCTACAGAGTAACCTTGCTGTGCCAAGATAATACCAGCGTGAGATTGTTCGCTTTCTAATACAATTGTGTGCAACCGATAAAAGTCTCGCAGATTAAAACTGTAAATGACTCGTTGATTTTTTAAAGCCCAATTCAGTTGCTTTTCATCACTACAAGATATCATTCCTGCTTCTGCGACAGTAACCACATCTACACCACGAGCACGCAAAGCTTGCAACAGTCTGTTACTTTCTGCATCTTCATCTAAATATAAACGAATTAAACTCATTGTTGATGCTGTTTACTGTAGTGGAGTGCTGCTAATTCCTCATAGGCTGCTTGTTCTTCGGCTAAATCTGTATCAATTTCTGCTTGGTTAGCGTGATAATAAGTTAGTGCTGCATAAATTTGTACGAGTGTTAAGTGAGGTTTATCCGCAGCAATTTCTTCGGCGCTATAACCTTGCTTGTACAAAGCTGCTATTCGGCCTACAGATGTGCCTGTTCCGGCAATTATGGGACGACCGCTATGCAATTTAGGGTCTCTTGTAATTAGCGTACCGATATCAATGCTAGCTACCAAATGTTTTCTCCTACGATATTTTTCCTGATATAACTTAGGTTAACATTGCGATCGCACTTGACATTCAAGACAGTCGCTACGTAACTAAGTATCTCAGCATTTTAATTACGAATTACGAATTACGAACTACGAATTGAATTATTCTCTTAGCCAATCGCCACAGCAGGTAAAACGGGAAAATTACTATAGCTAAAAGAATTTGCAAAACCTGACGTAATCGACGTTTCCAAATGCCAACGAGAGTTAACTGACGTTGCAGAATTGTGAGATTTTCTCGAATTGTGACCGTAGTGGGATGATTAACACCTAACACCCGTTGACACATCGCCAAGGCTTGAACATACAGGGGTTCGGCTTCGCTGTACTTCCCATGCTTATCGTAGAGAAGAGCTAAATTGTTCAAGCTAGTGGCGATATCGGGATGGTCGCCTGCAAACAGGCGTTTTCTCATCGCTAGAGCTTGAATGTGGAGAGGTTCGGCTTCGCTGTATTTTTGTTGGCTTTTGTAGAGACTAGCTAAATTGTCCAAGCTTGTGGCGACATCGGGATGGTCGCCTGCAAACAGGCGCTTTCTCATCGCCAAGGCTTGAATGTAGAGAGGTTCGGCTTCGCTGTACTTCCGTTGGATGAGGTAGAGTCCTGCTAAATTGTTCAAGCTAGTAGCCACATTGGGATGGTCGCTTGCAAATAGACGCTTTCTCATTGCCAAAGCATCAATGAAAAGGGGTTCGGCTTCGCTGTACCTTCCTTGGCTACGGTAGAGACTAGCTAAATTGTTCAAGCTAAAAGCCACATTGGGATGGTCGCTTGCGAAAAGGCGCTTTGTGATCGCCAAGGCTTGAATGTGGAGGGTTTCGGCTTCGCTGTACCTCCCTTGGCTTTTGTAGAGACTAGCTAAATTGTTCAAGCTTGTGGCAACATCGGGATGGTCGCCTGCAAATAGGCGCTTTCTCATTGCCAAGCACTCAATAAAGAGAAGTTCGGCTTTGCTGTACCTCCCTTGGCTAAGGTAAAGATTAGCTAAATTGTTTAAGCTAAAAGCCACATTGGGATGGTCGCCTGCAAACAAGCGCTTATACATTGCCAAGGAATCAATGAAGAGGGTTTCGGCTTTGCTGTACCTCCCTTGCCTAAGGTAGAGTACTGCTAAATTGTTCAAGCTAAAAGCCACATCGGGATGGTCACCTGCAAATAAAACTTGGCAAACGTTGACGCATTCTTCATACCAAGGTTCTGCTAATTGATATAATCCTTGTCCTGCGTAAAATCTTCCCACTCCCACAAAGGCCCAAAGTACTTTATCTTGAGGAACTGATGCTGGGTAATTTATCTGATTTTCTGTTACTTGCTTAACTTCCGCAATTAACCTTTGTCCCAGGTCTTCGAGATGGGGAACTACATCTTTGATAAGTTCGATATCCTCAGAAGTGGGCGATTGGGGAACAGTTTGAGCAACTGCTATCATCGCATTAGCAAAGGTTTTTTCTAAAACTGATTTCATTTCGCCAGCACCGGCTAACTGTTCTTGCAAGAACCAGCGCACTAAGGCATGAATTTTATAATATCCGTCGCTGTCTTCTACTTGTTGCAACAAGTTGCGCTCGTAGAGTTGCTTTTTAGCTGTGTTTAATTCTTCTTCATTCCACCCCAGCAAAGCAGCGTTTTCACTTCCCTCCTCACTGGCGTTTAGGGTTTCGGGGTGGGGTGCTGTTATTTCTGTTTGCTCAATGTTTTGACTGTTTATTGCTACCCAAATTACTACATCCCAGAGAATTAATTGGGGAGCAAATAAACTCAAAAATCTGCCTAATTGTTGCGCTAGGGGGTCAAGTTCTGCCCATGTTAAGGCGAAGGCGGCTTTAACTCCTAGTTGAGTTGCGGTGAGAGTTTCGCGGTTTTGTAAGGCGGCTTCGGCTAATTTGCGTTCTTGCAACCACTTCAACATCATATCTAAAGCTAGATCCGGGTCACGGACTAAATAACCTCCTACTAACTCGATACCTAAGGGTAAATATTCTAAGCATTCACAAATTGCTGTGGCTGCAGTTGGTTGGTTTTCTACGCGTCTGTCTCTGTTTCCCAACAATCCTTTTAACAGTTCTACAGCTTTCCCTGGTTCTTTTTGGGGCGAGAGAACATCTAAGGGAATGGCTTGAATAAAGTTAGGGTCTAAAATTCGCAGGCGAGTAGTTACAAGAACGCAGAAGCGGTGGTCTTGGGGAACGACTTCGCGGAGGTTGGCTAGGTTAGTGACATCATCAAAGATGATTAAAATGGGTAAATTAGATTGGGGATATTGCGCCCAGCACCAAGCGACTTGTTCTTTGAGGCTTAACAGTCTTCCGCCTTGTTCTTGGGGAATCTCGAAGCCGAATTTCACAAAAAATTCCAAGACTGTGGCGGCGAGGTTGGTTTCTCGGTCGTTGAACCAGGCGATTCCACTATAATCTTGTTGATAGCGTCTGGCGTATTGGGTGGCTAATTCTGTTTTCCCTACCCCTCCCATGCCGGCGATAGCTACATAATCTCCGCGCTGCAATTGTTGATGGAGCATGGTGAGTTCGGTTTCTCGCCCGACAAAATGCACAGAACCGCGATAGGGGATATGATATTTGATGAGGTTGAGCTGTTTTTGACTTTCAATGATTTGAGTACCGATGTTTACCTGAGCGCCAGGAGCAGCAAAAACACCGATTTTCTCAGCAAACTTCCCAGATTCTTCAGGCATACATAGTTAAATTAACTGCGATCGCGGTGCTGTGAATACAAATGTAGGGTGTGTTGTCGCGCAGCGCAACGCACCATCAACGATTAGAAATATTTGACTATAGTTTTATGGAATTGGGCAGAGTCTATCCGCGCAGCGCAACGCACCATCAACGAATTAAAAATGCATGAGTTAAGTGTCATTGGCGGTGTGTTAGGCTTCGCCGTAACACACCCTACTGGACTGACATAGCTAAAATGTTGCAATAATTTTTCTTGTGGGGTGGACATCTTGTCCGCCTAGGACGGGCAAGATGCCCATCCCACAAGAGTTTGAATAATGCACTATTTTAGTCTAGACACGCCACTACTAGCGTGGCTGCGATCGCGGTGCTGTGAATACAAATGTAGGGTGTGTTGTCGCGCAGCGCAACGCACCATCAACGATTAGAAATATTTGACTATAGTTTTATGGAATTGGGCAGAGTCTATCCGCGCAGCGCAACGCACTATCAATGAATTAAAAATGCATGAGTTAAATGTCATTGGCGGTGCGTTAGGCTTCGCCGTAACACACCCTACGATTCAATGCTTTAAAAGGATTGGTTTTGAATATTGCCGGTTCCACCTGGCATAACTACCTGACCAATTTTATCAGCCAATTTTGTCAGGTTAGGCGTAGCCATAATTTCGGCAAACTTAGGATTGGTTTCGGCTTTAGCGGCTGTTGCTAGTTCTTGTGCAGCTTGCGCCAGTTCAGGATTAGCCTGAGTTGCCGATTCTACTTCTAGTACAGCTTTGCCATAATCGAGTGGTTGGTCTGGTGCTTTCTCAATTGCAACTACAGTTTGGGGAGAGTGTTTTCTCAGCTTGACGATAAACTCACCCGTCTTATCCCAGACAGCTTGTCCAACATTTTCGCCTGTTTTTTCTAAAGCTTTTGTGGCAATTGTCGCGCCAATTGCGATCGCAGCAGTAGTTAAGGGTTCCATTTGCTACTTTCTCTCGATGTCAGCTATTTATTTATTAACACATGGCTTTTGCGGGATTTTCCGTAATTTAGCTGAACAATCTTTATATTGCAGGTTGTTCAGGGTTTCGCATTGCTAAACTCCTACGAAAATTTGCTTTGTGGTCACCAACGTGACGATGTTGGTCACCAACGCGATGATGTTGGTCACCAACGCGATGATGTTGGTCACCAACGGGACGATGTTGGTCACCAACGCGATGATGTTGGTCACCAACGCGATGATGTTGGTCACCAACGTGATGATGTTGGTCACCAACGCGATGATGTTGGTCACCAACGCAAAGAATACCTCGCGCCCTCATCCCCTAACCCCTTCTCCCGCAGGAGAAGGGGAACTAAATCTCTTGCTCCCTTCTCCCTGTGGGAGAGGGGCTGGGGGTGAGGGCGAAACCTTTCAGTCAAGCGGGTTTCACCTTAAGTTGACACCAATGTTGCCCCTACCATCTGTCGCAATACTTGTCGGTTAAGGGGAAAAGGGGAAGGGAAAAAGGGGCAAGAAACAACCTTTAACCCTTACCCTTTCACCTTTTCCCCAAACCAAATTAAAAGTTGAAAATCCTTAACCGAGCAGTTTCGCCATCTGTCGTGTTCTTTTTTCAAATTGGTATAACTCCCCACAACATTATCATTACCATGCCCAATGCCCAATGCCCCATGCCCCATACCCAATGCCCCACTTCCGGTAATTTACGGTCATTTACCAAAAATCTTGTAAAAAAAATTCAAAATTCCAGAAATTATGCTGAACCGGAATTAAGGTTGTTTGAGGCAAGCTATTTAAGTAGGCATGATTAACCCTAGCTATATATATTGTTCTAACGAAAAAGGTTAAGGAAAAAAGATAACGGTTTTCTCTTGTTTCCTTACCTTTTTCTCTTCTCAATTATAGTTACGTACAATTGCCGACTTCATTAACTTTTAAACTACTTTTGATTGGGTGCATTATGACGCGACAAAAACGCACATCTCGCGTGTTAGAAAAGGCTGTCTTGAGGGCGCATGGCTTTAAGGCAATTGATCCCAATATGAACTTTGGGGAGGATTGCGACTTACAAAGTATGCTAGAGGAAATGGAGAAATTACGCAATAAGCTGGAAATTTATAATACAGCTTTAATTGTCATCGACTCTACTAAAAGCGAAATTGAGGAAATCGAGAAGACTTTGGGTAACATTTCTGAGAGGTTGCTATTAGCAGTTGCTTGGAAATATGGTAACGATAGCAACGAATATAAGATGGCGGGTGCTGTGCGGAAAAGCGATCGCATTCGTAAAGGTACGGCTACTCGTCTCAAAGGTGGAACCAAGGCGAAACCTGCGGAAGATACGCCTACTGCTTAAGTAGTTTTGGGAATGGGGAATGGGTAATGGGTAATGGGTAATGGGGAATGGGTAATGGGTAATGGGGAATGGGTAATGGGTAATTGCGTTACTCATTACCATCATCGTAGGGTGTGTTGTCGCGTAGCGCAACGCACCATTTGAGGTTATTAGGGAATGAAAAGAAGACATTATAACCTTGTGATGGTTGGCGGTGCGTTAGGCTTCGCCGTAACGCACCCTACTAGCGTGTCTAGACTAAAATAGTGCGTTAGATTTAGAAAAAATTAACCGCCGATAAACGCAGATAAACGCGGATAAAATTAATCTCTATTGCAACATTTAAGGCTAGACACGCCACTACGGCTTGTCATGGTTGGCGGTGCGTTAGGCTTCGCCGTAACGCACCCGACGGCTTCAATTCCGAGGTTATTGCTGTAATTCGGTGATTAAGTTGAGAATTTCGCGATAATATTGGGTGTTTCCTTCCTTATAATATAGATGGGCGGATTCTTGGAAATCGGTAATTGCGCGTTCGTAATGTCCCAGGTTGCGGTAAATATCGGCGCGGACAAGATAGGCTTCTGTCCAATGTGGTTGTAATTGTAAGGCTTTGTTGAGGTCTTGGAGTGCGGTTTCTAAGTCGCCGATTAAGGAATAGCTGCGTCCTCTGTTATACCAGTCTTCGGCAAAGTTAGGCTCAATGGCGATCGCTTGATTATAATCTGCGATGGCTGCTTCATAATCTTCTAGGGCATAGTGGGCATTACCGCGATCGCTATAAAATGCGGCGGAGTGGGGATTGAATTTGATAGCTTGGGTATAATCGGCCACTGCACCTTCATATTCTTCCCAGGCGTAACGCAGGGAAGCGCGGTTGTAATAAGCTTCGACTAATTCGCGGTTGAGTTTGATGGCTTGGTGATAATCAGCCATTGCGCCTTGTTCATCCCCGATTTGGCGGCGGGCGTTGCCTCGATTACAATAAGCTTCGGAAAAGTCGGGGGCAATTTCTATGGCTTGGGTGTTATCGTTAATTGCACCTTGATAATCTTGTAAGGCTTCGCGGACAATGGCTCGACCATAGTAAGCTGTAGCTAAGTTGGCATCAAACATCAAAGCCCAATCATAATCTTTGATCGCCCCTTGATAGTCTCCAAGGCTACGACGGGCAGAGGCGCGATCGCAATATCCTTCTGCTAATAAGGGGTTGAGTTGTAGTAATTTGGTGCTATCTTGAATGGCTTCTTGGTAGTCTCCCATACGGCGGCGGACGTTGGCGCGTAAGCCGTAAACTAAATCTAAGGTGGGGTTTTCTTGTAAGGCTTGATTATAATCTGCGATCGCACCTTCATAGTCTCCCAAGGCGCTACGGACTAAACCCCGTTCGTAGTAAGCTTGTACATCATCGGGATTAAAAGCGATCGCTTGGTCTAAATCGGCAATGGCTTGTTGATACTTTTCTAAATGAGCGTAAACTAAACCCCGATTATAGTAGGCTCCGGCAAATTTGGGGTTTAGTTCGATAGCGCGGTTGTAATCGGCAAGCGCCCTGGGATAATCTGTGAGGGCATAGCGGGCGTTACCACGATTATGGTAAGCTTCCGCTAAATGAGGATCTAGCTGTAAGGCTTGGTCATGGTCGGCAGTGGCTTGGATATACTCGCCTAAAATTTGGTAAACATTACCGCGATTGGTGTAGGCGGCGGCGAAATTAGGATTAAGCTGCAAAGCCTGATTAAAATCAGCGATCGCTCCTTCATTATCACCGCGATCGCAACGCGCCACACCTCGGTTATGATAAGCATTAGCAATATCAACATCTATATAAGTAGATAACTGGGGATTAATTTGAATTGCTTGCTGAAAATCAGCTAATGCTGTTTCGTAGTTTCCCAGAGCAAAGTCAGCCTTACCTCGGCTGTGGTAAGCTTCTGCCAACTGCGGATTAATTTGTACAGCCTGGCAATAATCAGCGATCGCCGTTTCATAATCTTCTAATAAATAATGGGCGTTCGCTCGGTTACAGTAAGCTTCGGCAAAATCAGGATTAATTGCCACAGCCCGACTAAAATCTGCGATCGCACCGTGATAATCTTTGATTTCATTAATTAGAATCACTCCCCGGTTATAATAGGCTTCTGCATAATCAGAATTAAGTTGAATTGCTTGGGTATAATCTGCGATCGCGCCTTGATAGTCACCTTGACAATTCTTGTTGAACCCCTGATGAAAAAAATTTGTAGCATCCATAATTTAAATTTGTCATTTGGTAATTGGTAATTGGTAATTGGTAATTGGTAATTGGTAATTGGTAATTGGTGTTTGTTATTTCCCCATTCCCCCTTCCCCATTTCCCCCTTCCCCATTCCCCATTCCCCCCTTCCCCATTCCCCATTCCCCATTCCCCATTCCCCCTTCCCCCCTTCCCCATCCCCCAATCTTGATAAACTAAACGGAGAATTTGTAGTACTTTCCAGCTATCTGTTATCCATATAAGTAGTTATGAGCCAGCCACAGCGCACTGTTTTGATAGTTGATGATAACCCAGAAGATTGTGAGCTGTATCGGCAATATTTTTTCCAGGATCGGGAATACCAATATACTGTTGTGGTAGCAGAATTGGGGCAAACTGGATTACAACTCTGGCAAGTTCATCAACCAGATGTTGTGTTGCTGGATTACCGACTACCAGATATTGATGGCTTGGAATTCCTCAATCAACTGCAAGCAATTACCCGTCAGCCGTTTTTACCTGTAATTGTAATTACAGGGTTGGGGAATGAAGCGATCGCAGTGCAGGCGATGCAAGCAGGGGCGCAAAATTACTTGGTTAAAGGTGGGATTACTTCTGAGGAAATGCGTTTAGCAGTTAATGGGGCAATAGAAAAATTGCAGCTACGCACCCAATTACAACAGCGCATTGAAAAAGAGCGATTAATTACCCAAATTACTCAACAAATCTATAAATCTTTAAACTTCCAAGAGATTCTGCAAATCACAGTCCATGAGGTGCGGCAATTCCTCCAGACGGATCGGGTAATTATTTTTCAGCTGTACTCAGATGGTAGTGGACAAGTAGTTGCAGAATCCCTTGGGGAACAGTGTCAATCTGTGCTGGCTTCTGCTATTTTCGATCCCTGTCTGGCTGAGGAATACATTGAACGCTATCGTCAAGGACTGCTGAACCAAGAACCCAGTGCGGTGGAAGAATATATCGAGCGCTATCGTCAGGAATTAGTGACGGCAACAGCAGATATTGATGATGGTACTATTGAACCATATCATAGGGAACTGCTAGCGCAGTTTCAAGTCCGGGCAAATTTGGTAGTACCAATTTTGCACGATCGCTATTGTTGGGGGATGTTAATTACTCATCACTGTACAGCCCCCCGAAAATGGCAACAGTTAGAAATTGATTTGCTTCAGGAATTGGTAACTCAGGTAAGTATTGCTCTACGCCAGGCGGAAGCTTTACAGCAGGCACAAACTGAACTGGCTGAACGTAAACGCGCCGAGGCAATTTTACAGGAAAATACCGCTTGGTTGAAATTGGCACAAAAAGCCACAAAATCAGGATTATGGGATTTAGATCTAACTACAGGTAAAGCCAAAATCTCGGAAGAATACTGTACGCTGTTGAGGCTTGACCCCAGTATCAGAGAAATTAGGGGTGATGAGTGGTTGCAGTGGGTACATCCTGACGATCGCAGCCGCATCAGCGAGTATGTTGGTCAAATGATGCGCGAGCGACGGCAATATTATGATACAGAGTTCCGCGTCTTGCATCCTGATGGCGATCGCTGGTTGGCTGGGAGAGCGCAAGTATTCTATGATGCAGCTGGCAACGCTGTGCGAAAAACAGGTAATGTGCAAGATATCACAGAACGCAAACGCGCTGAAGCCGAACTGCGAGAAAGTGAACGCCGCAATGCCACTTTAGCAGAAGCAGTACCAGTAGCCATTTTTCGCTTTGATAATCATCATAACTGTATTTATGTCAACAATCGCTGGTCGGAAATTACAGGTAAACCAACACATACAGCATTAGGCTTGGGATGGATAGAAACCTTACACCCAGAAGACCGCGATCGCATTGTTAGGGAAACACCGCTAAGATTACAGCCAGGAAAATTTTATCAGAATGAAGGCAGGTGTTTACGCCCAGATGGCAGCATCATTTGGTTTTATGTCCAGATACTAGCGGAAACTGACTCCAATGGTAATGTTATTGGTCAAATAGGCTCTCTCACGGATATTACTGAGCGCAAGCAAGCTGAGGAAGAACTGCGACAGAGTGAAGAGTTTAACCAACGGATGCTAGCCAGCAGTAAAGACTGTATCAAAGTCCTAGACTTAGATGGTAGACTTTTATACATAAATCCCGGCGGTCTCTGTCTGTTAGAAATCGATGACTTCACACCTCTGCTCCACACAGAATGGCGCTGTTTCTGGGAAGGAGAAATGAGGCAAGCAGCAGAAAATGCGATCGCCAAAGCTAAAGCTGGGGAATTAGCCAGATTTCATGGTTATTGCCCCACCGCCAAAGGTACACCGAAATGGTGGGATGTGGCAGTTACACCCATCCGCAATCCCGCCGGGCAAGTAATCCAACTGTTATGTATCTCCCGGGATATAACTGAGTACAAACAAGCCGAAGAAACTATCCGCCAAAGTGAAATCCGTTACCGCTACTTAGCAGAAGCCATTCCCCACCTTGTCTGGACTTGTGATGCCAATGGCGATTGTGATTATGTTAACCAACGATTATGTGAATATACGGGATTAACATTTGAGCAAGCCTTGGGTTTTGGTTGGCTAGCAGCCGTGCATCCAGATGATATGCAAGAGTCGCAAGATTTATGGGAAAGGGCTATCAAAAATAGTACTTTTTATAAACATGAATACCGCTTCCGCAGAAACTTAGATGGTAGCTATCGTTGGCATTTAATTTTGGGCTTACCCCTAAAAAATGAACAAGAACGGGTGGTGAAATGGTTTGGTACCTGTACAGATATTCACGATCAAAAAGAATTGGAAATCGAACGCGATCGCATTTTGCAACTAGAACAAGTCGCCCGCAATGAAGCCGAAAAAGCCAACCGCGTCAAAGATGAATTCTTAGCAATTCTCTCCCATGAATTGCGTTCCCCCCTCAACCCCATCCTCGGTTGGACAAAACTGCTGCAAAGTCGGAGGCTGGATAGCAAAAAAACAGCTGAAGCCTTAGCCACAATTGAACGTAACGCCAAGCTGCAAACTCAACTCATTGATGACTTATTAGATATTGCCAGGATTCTGCGGGGTAAACTCAGCTTAAACGCCGATACCGTCAACTTAACATTTGTGATTGAAGCAGCTATCGATACCGTCAGAACCGCCGCCGTCGCCAAATCAATTCTGATTCATTCAAAATTACGCAACATCGGGCAGGTATCCGGCGATGCTGTCCGCTTGCAGCAAGTTATGTGGAATTTACTGACTAACGCCATCAAATTTACCCCCAACGGCGGAAGGGTAGATATTCGCTTAGAAAGGGTAGATAACCAAGCCCAGATTACCGTTAGCGACACAGGTAAAGGCATCAACCCCGATTTTCTCCCCTACATATTTGAATCTTTCCGCCAAGAAGATGTCTCCATTACCCGTAAATATGGCGGATTGGGCTTAGGGCTAGCAATTGTGCGCCACATCATCGAAGCCCACGGTGGTACAGTAGGCGTTGACAGCCCAGGCGAAGCACAAGGAAGCACCTTCACCGTTAGTTTACCATTACAGAACATTCAACCAGAGAGCGATCGCACCGCAGATTTAGCAGTAGATGAACTTAATCTTGCAGGTATCAAAGTCTTAACCATCGATGATGAAGCAGACAGCCGTGATTTTCTCACCGTCTTGCTAGATTATTACGGCGCAGAAGTCGTCACAGTTGCTACCAGCTACGAATTTTTAGCCGCCCTAGAATCATTCCAGCCAGATGTCATAGTCAGCGACATCGGTATGCCCGAAGTCGATGGTTATACCCTCATCAGACAAGTCCGTTCCCTTCCAAGCGATCGCGGCGGACAAATTCCTGCGATCGCTCTTACAGCTTATGCTGGTGAAATCAATCAACAACAAGCCTTAGCCGCCGGCTTTCAAAAGCACTTATCCAAGCCCATTGACCCAGATTTGTTAGTGCAGGCTGTGGCAAAACTAATTTGTGAGCAATAATTCAGAAGTAGCCAAAAACCGATATTTATCCGGGTTTCGGCAGTTGGGGTAATGTTTTTAAGTTATGTAACTTTTAGCGTAAAACTTCAGCTTAAGTTTGAATTTAAATTGGTGTTACACAAATTTATGCTAGAGAAAAGTTTAATTCTTGGTTCTTTAGCTATCGTTTTTCTGCAAATCTCTTCTTGCAATATTACCATCTTTATTAATCAGGGGACATCAAAATGTTCAAAGTTAGCGGCTTACCAGTTCAGATTACTAAATCCGATCTAGAAGAGCTTTTTTCGCCCTATGGAAAAATTCAAATAACTGAAACTTCTATTGTTATAAAAATCGAAAAGGATGAGAGTATTGCATTTGTGGCGCTAGACAAAGAGGAAAATGAAAAAGCTGCTATTAACAAACTAGATAAAACACAATGGCGTAATAAGTACATCCTTTATCTTGATCCAATCAGAGGGGATGATATCAAAATTGGTCAGCCTCAAAGCAAGGATAGTAGGATGAGCGATGGCGATGGTAGCAAAGTTGGTCAGCCTCAAAGCAATGATAGTGCGACAGAAGCTGGCGATGACCGCAAAGTTGGTCAGCCTCAAAGCTAGGATACTTCAAACAAAGGCACTCACAACAAGTGATAATCTAGCTAATTTTCGCATACTTATAGTCACAAGACAGTAGGATATCTTAGATTTGGCGTTGCTGATTTATTTGTGGGATGGGGTATCTTGTCCATCTCTTGTATTTTGAGTAGGTATTCTACCCCACAAGAATCAACCCTTGATTTAGTAATGCCCTTACTTTTTTTTACATTGAGCAGACATACATTTAAGTTGCAACATCTACATCAATCAATTACATAATTTTTCTAAACTATTTGCTTGAGTCTTCAAATAATCTTTGACCTGGCTGCATCCTTTTTCCACCAACCCCTTCAAACTAATATCTGACACATCCCATAGCAAAACAAGTTTATCTGCACCAGCAGAAGCCAACCATTTGCTATCGCTACTAAAACTCACAGTATGCACCGAACCTGTATGTCCACTCAGAGTAGTGATTAACTTTCCATCCTGTTGCCAAAGTTTGATCGTCCCATCGCTACTAGCTGAGGCGATCATTTTTCCATTGGGGCTAAAGCTGGCATCAAGAACCGAAGCTGTGTGTCCACTCAAAGTGGTGATTAACTTTCCATCCCGTTGCCAAAGCTTGATTGTTTTGTCTCCACTAGCAGTGATAATCGTTTTTCCATCTGGACTAAAACCAACAGACCAAATTTCACTTGTATGTGCTTTCCATTTACTTGTATGTGCTTTCCATCTACTGAGTTGTTTACCCCCAGAACTCCACAAATTTACGGTCTTGTCATCACCAACAGTGGCAATTGTTTGTCCGTCGGGACTGAACGCGACACTTAAGACTCTATCACTGCCTTTTATTAGGGTTATAGGTTCTTTACCATCTAAACTCCAACGTTTCGCAGTTCCATCAGCACTTGCAGAGGCAAGTTTTAGTCCGTCAGGACTGAAGCTAACGGACATAACCCTATCTTTATGCTCTCCCAGTGTTCTCAGCGCTTGTCCGTCTACACGCCAAAGCCTTATTTTATTGTCATCACCACCACTAGCAATAGTTTTTCCATCTGGACTGAAACTAACGGTATTGATCTTATTTTTATGTCCTGTCAGGGTAGAGAGTAGCTTACCGTCCCGACTCCAGATCCTCACAGTTCCATCAGAACTTGCACTTGCAATCCGTTTACCATCTGGACTGAACTTTGCACCAAGCACATTGTCCTGATGTCCAACCAAAACAGTAAGCCAACTTCGATTTACCTGCCAAAGCTTTGTGATGCCATCGTTACCAGCAGTCACAAGCATCTTTCCATCTGGGCTAAAAGCTACACAGGGAATTGCCCCCTCATGGCCTGCCCAAGTGTCCAGCAATCTGCCATCTCGCGCCCAAAGTCTTATGGTTCTATCCTGACTACCAGAAACAATTGTTTGTCCATCACGACTGAAACTAACACTCCATACCTGTCCAGGATGCTTAAAAGTCCTTACAAGCTCACCCTCTTGATTCCAGAGCTTCACTGTTCTATCTACACTACCAGTGGCAAAAAATCGACCGTCAGGACTAAAATCTCCACTCACAACAGCGCCAGTATGACTTTTGAGAGTTTTTATTAGCTTCTTGCCATCTTGGCTCCAGAGCTTTACTGTTTTGTCATCACTGACCGTGATCATCCGATCCCCTTGAGGACTAAAACTCACTTGCCTTACCAAGTCCTGATGTTCGCTAAGGGTAGAGAGCAATTGACCATCCAGTCGCCACAGTTTTGCAGTTTTATCAGCACTGGCAGTAGCAATTGTCTTTCCATCTGGGCTAAAACTGACACTCATAACCAGATTATTGTGAGCTTGAATAACTCGTATTAGATTGCCCTTGCTGTTCCAAAGCCTGACTGTTCCATCCTGACTGCCAGAGGCAATCGTCTTTCCATCTGGACTAAAATGGACGCTCATGACAGGTTCTGTATGTCCTGCCAAAGTTTTGAATAGGCTTCCATCCCATCGCCACAACTTTATAGTGTTATCATAGCTACCTGTAGCAAGCATCTTAGCATCCGGGCTAAAGCTAACACTCTGAACAGCGTCTTGATGTCCTTCTAAGCGATCGCTCTCTCTGACAGCATACACTGCATTACCAAGTGCTTCCATTACTTGAGCTTGCAGTTCAGGTTTATTTCTATACCAAATAGATTGCTTTAGTTCTTTTCCTGCTCTCAAAGCTTCTATTAAGGCATCAAAAGTATTTCTATTAATGATGTATTTCGCGCTTGAAGATGTTGTTAGTGCTTTGATTTGTCCGGCTTCTGCTGCTCTCCACTTGTCGGCTGCAAAGATGGCAATCCCTGTGATAATTGCTGAAAAAGCGATCGCAATTCCAATGAATTGCTTTTGCCCTTGAACTTTTTGTCTAGCTTGTGCGGCTTCAGCTTGTGCTAATTCTAGTTCCAATTTTTTCTTAAAGTCGCGCGTTTCTAACTTTTGACTAGCTGCTAAAAATTGATAATCCAAATCGCTTAAACTTTTATCTGTTGCCCAAGTTTGAGCATCCTGTAGCGCTTGTCCTCGCAATAAACGCGACTCATCTTGACGTTCACTAGCTACCCAAATATTTAATTCTTTGGCATAAGGACGCAGTTTTGCTAGTTCACCCTCACACCATTGCTGATTAAATACCTCTGCATACAGGCGGTTATAAATTCGCAATTTACCATCACGCCGCACCACCAATCCTGTCAGCCGCAGTTCAACCTGTTCCGGACTGTCATCCGCTATAACTTCTCCTTGCTGCAAAATTTGCTGAGACAAGCCTAACAATCGTCCGCTACCATGTTGCTTACTGCGTAAAATGCGATCGCGGATGGTTTTTAAATGGGTTGGCTCATCATTTGCTTCCCAGTTGGTGATCATGTGCGATCGCACTAGCTGTTCTACCCAGTCTGCAATGTTGGAATCTACTTTTTTCCCCATCTCTAAACCAGATTGCAGCACCAACTTACATACCTTTTGGGTAAGAAATGGTTGTCCTCCTGTCCAGTCTAAAACGGCTGTGATTAATTCTGTGCGATCGCCAACATCTTCTAATCCCTGTGCTAATGGTTGCGCTTCATCCAGTTGGAAACCTGTCAAATCAATTGCCCGCCCAATATTAAAAGGTGTCCGCCCTTTGTCTTTAATTAAATCTGAGGGCGTAGATACTCCAATTAACGCAAAGGTGAGGCGGTTATAGTCTTTTTGATCGGCACGGCGGTTATAACAGTCGCGGATGACTGCAAAAAAGTCATCCAGGTTGAATGCAAGACTGAGGATACTATCAATTTCATCAATAAATATGACAATATTGTCAGTATTTTCTTTTAATAATACGGTCTCAATAAACTTGCTTAAATGTTGTACTGGTGAAAGCAATCCATTATTAGTCCACCAAGTTTCTAAATCAAAGTTTGTATAAAGATTAAAAGTTCCCACCAGGGTATCAATCACCCCAGCATACCACTGCTCTGGGGTAATATCTGCGGTGCCAATCGCTGTAATGTCAATGGCAGCACAGGCAAATCCCTCTACCTGCAACCGTTGCATTGTCTGCACCCGCAAGCTAGATTTGCCCATCTGTCGAGAGTTGAGGACATAACAGAATTCTCCCCGCTTCAAACTTTCATAGAATTCTTGATCAGCTTGTCGCCGTACATAAGTTGGGGCATCAACTGGTAAACTACCCCCTACTTGATATTCGTAGCTTGGGCGAGGTGCTGCAGTCATTAATTAACTCCCAAGCGCAAAATACTGGCGAGACAAATCACACAACGGCATGACTTCATTACCCTTAAACTTGACTAATCCCATACTTTGTTGGTGTTCGTCGGATTAGCGGACAAAATCAGGATTTTTTTCACTGTTTTCGACTATTAAACGCGCAATTCCTACCAAGATGCAGTGTACAGGTAGTTAAGGTGAATTACTGATGAGTTTTATGTAAATTTTTGTTGTAATGGCAAAAAGTAGAGTTTGCATAAGGACTTACAAATAAAAAAATATCCCAGTATTTATTGTGGGGTGGACATCTTGTCCGCCCAGTTTATTTCTTGGAAATCCCTAAGGACTATTTTATCAAGTAAGCGATCGCATCGCCCTGCAATTGAGTTGCATCGCCCTGCAATTGAGTTAAGCTGCACGAACGTAAGTAAGTCGGTGGGAAAAAACAAAACTAAGTTAAGAAAGATAAACAAAGCTATAACCCTCTTCTCTCCTGCCTCCTGCCTTGTCATAGCGATAATTTTTAACACTTAGCTACTTAGCATCAACAATTTAAGATGCCGTACCCTCACCAATCACACACCTACTTGCTGCCATTCTGAGAGATAGTTAGTTGTTTCATCCCTCATATTTCGCAAATGAGTCAACATTAATTCATCGCGTTGTTGCCAAATTGCAAATACTTTTTGTCTACCATCTGCAAGGGTTTCTGCGTCAACTTGATAACCTTTCTCTCCTCGCCTCAACCTTAAACCCAACAAACTTAATAAGCGACTGAGAATTTTAATTCCCGAAACACTTTCCGGCGCGCTTCCCAAATTAATACCCAGCACTCTTTTAATATGTTTACTATTTTGCACAGCCAAATTCTTCAATAAAGTTAAATCAGGCTCATCTTCCGTAAATTCTCTCCCTACTTCTAGAAAATCTACCATTCCCAAGGCTCTCATCGCCTCAACCTTCAGCGTATAAGTCTTTATATCTGGTAGAAAAACCTGCCCATCACCCCATGATAATTGTTGGTGCCACTCCTGGCGATCGCGAATATGAAAATACTCGCTTTCGTGGGTTAGATAATAGTGAGTTAACAGTTGTCCGTAATAGCCCCTATCATCTTGTAACTTCAGATTCGGCGTAACTTCTATACCGTATCTTTGCCTGAGAATATATTTCTCAACGGCGTTCCGTTCATCTTGAGTGAGGGAATGTTTAGCGAGCAAATTCTCATACTCAACATAATCAATATCCCTAGCATTAGCCACAGCCGTTGCTGCTAACAATTGATTTTGCTGTTTAATATCACGAATTTTACGTTTAATTTCTTTAGATTTTTGCCGTTTTTCCGTCCATTCTTTTTGGACTTTGACAATTTCTAAAATCAACCGCTTGCGATTGGCAAAATCCTGCGGATCTGTTGCTAAAAATGCTAGGCGTAAATCGCGGATAATATTATTATGTACAGCGTTGCTTCTTGTCCAAACTTGATGTCCATCTGCCATTAAACCTTCTTGTAAAGATTGGCGATAAAGACGAATAGAAGCATTTACCCTAGCAGACAACTTCGCCCAGGTTCTTAAATGAATGGGGTCGTAAACTAAGGGTAAATCTACATCAATTTTATGCAGAGGACTAAGCAAAGCTAAATTATCTTTTTGATTTTCTTGATACCAATAGGAAAGCAAACGATAATTTGTACTACCGCTACCAATTAACCCAATACCCCGCTTCGCACACCAAACCACACGGGGCACATTATCCCTCACTCTCGCTAATGCCTGGCGAGCTTCCGAATCTGGAATTACCCCTTGAAATATGCCATATACTCTATCAAAATGTTGCACATCAATGCTAATTCCTGTGCCAATGCTAGGGGTAACAAATACAGTCTCATATTCAGGAATCTTTTGATTAATTGCGGCTACAAAATCAACTGCTGGATGTCCTAATGTATTTGTAGTTTGGCTGCTAATTACTAAAGTTTTAGGAAATTGGCGACGTAATTTTTCTAACCGTTCTTTTAAATAACGTTCAATAGTTTCGCAACTGTAACGCCCGGTGCGACTATCAGTAGTTACATAACATTTTCGCCCAGCAATTAAATCTAATTCCAATTGATGAATTAACGGTGTTGGGTTAGGAGAATCATAAAAAGTCACATCCCAGCCGCGCTCAGGCTGCCATTGGTTTAAAACTATCCAAGGCGTTAATTTACTACCTGCTAAACCTTGTAAATATTCAAGAGAAACATCAGATAAATCTGCATCTTGGGCAATGACTAATCCGCCAGTGCTTAAAACTGTAGCAATTAATTGTTGGAATATCTTTAATATTCTGACGCGTTTTTGTTTACAAGTATTGCTATTGAGTAGATGCCATAAAGACTGCTCTACTTCATCTAAAATTATAATTGCTCCCTGCCAATCATCTGGATTCAGTTTCCAAATAGAATCAACACATAAACCAAATGATTTGGGGATGGGGCATGGGGCATGGGGCATGGGGCATTGGTAAATATTTTCTTGGCGTTCTCCATAATTAATACCCCAGTTAATGCCGATTTTTTCACATAAAAACTTTCCCAGTTGAATTCTATGGGTAATTAATAAAATAGGTTGATTTCTATTTTTAGCTTGATGAACGACAGCTTTTAATCCTGTAGTCTTACCCGTTCCTTTAGCTGATTTTACGCCTACTAATCCAGAAGTAGGAAAAGGAATTTCACCTAAATAAGGAGAATTAACTGTAATTGCAGCCGGAATAGTTAACTCGGTATGGGGTTTAGTTAAAGCTAGATAAACTTCTAAATCAACACTTTGGCGATAAACCTTCTCAAAACTACCCGCACCTTTAGCAACAATAAACTCATCAACCCCTTTTTCCACCCCTGGTAATTCAATAACTTTTACCGGACAGTTTTTTTCTTGAAATAAAAAGCCTAGTTGGGAAATAGCGTTATTAACTGCGGCGATAGTTTTGGGCTTAGTTTCAAAATCAAAGCAAATATAAAAGGTACGTTTTTTGAGAGTAAAAATTCCCAAGTCAGGAATTAGCTGACGACGAGTGACTTTACCAAAATCATCTTTAACAACGCGATAGCCGCTAGTGATTCCCGGAATTGCGATCGCAGCATATCCTTGACTTAAGAGTGTGGCTGCTTTCTTCGCCCCTTCGCAAATAATTAGGGGAATATTCTGTTCCATCACCCATTGCCAAAAGCCTACAGCTTCACCATTGCCAGCAATACTTATATTATTGGGCAGTGAAAGATTATAACGCTGGGCTACTTGCTGCCAAACATCTAGTGTCACGCGCAGACAAAACACCCGCGTTGGCGTACTGGGAGGATGTTCGTACTTGATTGCCTTACCATTTTGATTGATTCGGGGCTGGTTGGGCTTAAAGCATCCCCATTCCATCATTTGCCAATGATTTACCGGATCGAGTCCCGAACACCACCAGCCGCCCTCGGTGATATGGGCGTAACGCTGCAACCAGGCGTTTTTTACCATCCCGGTATTGGTGCGCGGAAGCAACTCAGAAATCAACAAGTACTCATAGGCGTTGATCCCCTGAAGCGACAAAAAATTCAGCTTCGCAATGTGTAAATTTATGCCACTGCTCTTGACTAATTCCTCAAGGTGTTGGGGGTGTAAATAGTGCAGATGCATAGTGCGAGGCTCTAAGCGAGGACATTGGATTTAAAACTTATCATGCATCTGCCGATTTTTTATCATGGTTTTCATGAGGGTTTAATGCTATTTTTTTTACTCAGTGGCGGGAGATACATCGGTAAAAGATAAAGTGAACGATTTTGTCTTTTATCTTGGTGCGGTAATAAGTTTGTATTGTGATAATTGTTCGCGATTAATTTTTAATTATCAGTAGAATCCTAGATTAAGGAATGCGATCGCACTGCCACAGCAGTTCAGTTGTATTACCTGCCTAATAAGCCCAGTTTATAGATACTATTTAATCTTTGTTGTCAACTTCTATTGACCAATCGTAATAATATCCGCTAAATTACTTTACATAAAGTAACAACCCAAAGAAAAAACTATGTATACCACCATTAACGAAAACGGCATTCTTAACAATTACGCAACAGAACCCGAACTTTACTACGCTGAATATCCCAACCAAGAGTTGCAAAATCGTTACAAGTTTCAAGCAGCAATTGGTACTTTATTAGTCACAACTTTATTTTTAGTTGCTTTGGGCGTTAGCTAAGATTTTTTACTTCGGTACAACTATTTCTCATCCAGGAAGGAACTACTTTTAATTACCTCAGCTATCAAGCTGAGGCTTTTTATTTTTACAGATGATTTTATTGCTTAATACCAAATCAAATATGTTTGCAACACATCAATAATATTCTAGAGTGCATGGTGTGCCATACCCCTACAATCTGTCGCATTCTTTTTTCAAATTGGTATTACTCAAAAAAAAAACCGATCAATCATTTTGGAGGGGGTTTGGGGGACGCAACCGTCACCCAATCGGGGGTTTGGGGGAGAATCCCCCAATTCTTCTAGCTTCTTTAATAAGTGATACCAAATCAAATAATGTTTGTAATACATCAATATATTCTAGAGGGCACAGCCTGCCATACCCCTACAATCTGTCGCATTCTTTTTTCAAATTGGTATAAGCTAATGAGCGTCTAAATTGCATAAATACTAATAAGGACAGTTAACTGTTAACAGTCAATAGCCTTCACGATGGATTGTGCGTTCAGCTTCAGCCGTAACGCACAATCCATAATTTAGTTACTTTCATCACGTTTGCATTAATCAAATTGGTAAATTCTGAACTATATATTTACTCAACTTAAGTATTAAATAAAATGACTACCAATAAACTAGGAAAAGCACAAACGTGAATCGTTTCCAAAAGCTATCCTCAATGGTTGTCCTGCTATTAGCCTTCATCTATCCACCTACTTTGGCTGAAGCTAAGGATACTACCCTCAATCATGTATTCAATGAACAGAGTATTGACTCACAAACAACATTACTAAAAGAGCAGAGTGAAGAGCTTTTGTTAGCTCGCCGACACACTCAAAGACGTTACCATAGACAGCGACATAGCGGAAAATATTATCAGCGCCAGAGGCATCGAAAACATCATTATAGACGAGGTTATCGTTCTATTCGTTATCGTGGACAAGCATATCGTTATGGACAATGGGAACTTGTGCGCGATCGTCATGGCAGACTAATGTATGATTGGCGGCGTTAATTTTAAACGTTGCTCTAATTCCTCGAAGTTTTTTTATGCGTAAGTCCTCATATATTTAGACTTTTTATAGCTAATTCTTATCTTAAAAATATCCTTGCATTGATTAAATTAACCATAAGCCCCATTAGGCAAAAATCCTAAGAGTTGTTTTAATCTTTCGTCTGCTCCTTCATAGCAATAAATTGGCATTTGATAATTCATAAATGGTGCATATTTATGCCCAACTAGCCTTTTAGCATAAGTAATCTGCGTAATATAGCGAGTGATAGCAGAAGAGTTTCTAGAGCCTCTATGCCATACTTGATTGTTAAAGCAAACGGCAGAACCCATTGCACCCAAGCAGCTAAAAATTTGGTCTTCATATCCAGAAATATCACCATTGCAGAACTTACCAAATAGATGAGATCCAGGAATCACCTGAGTAGGCCCATTTTCTTCAGACAGTACATCTGTGAGGTAATAATTCACAGTAAATGCCAGCACATTTAAACGAATATTAGTTAAAGGTTTACCATCAAGTGAAATTACGTGTGGTGTATCGTCTTGATGCCAAGCATTTTTAGCCAAACCATCAGTCTCTGCAGGAATCTTAAATGAGTTATTGTGAATCACATGAATGACATTAGCATTGGGAATACCATCATTCATTGAGTAGCCTATGCCATTAGCTTCACCAATTAAATGTTCTGCAAATGTCACAATCGGCTCCAAAGCAAAAAGATTTAGATTATTCTGAGAATGCTC
Organism: Tolypothrix sp. PCC 7601; assembly: GCF_025677855.1. Classification (NCBI taxonomy): domain Bacteria; kingdom Bacillati; phylum Cyanobacteriota; class Cyanophyceae; order Nostocales; family Tolypothrichaceae; genus Tolypothrix; species Tolypothrix sp. PCC 7601. Next base: position 2,274,071 of record NZ_CP064879.1, on the reverse strand, counting down.
AAACATTCGCTTCATAATCTTTTTTGATTGATGATAATTTTTACCTTCAGTCTGCTTGATAGCAGCATCTAAATCATTTCTTAGAAGCTCACATTGCTCAGGTGTTAACACATTGTCAATTACCAAAAAGCCATTAGCATGAAAAAACTCAATCCATTGATTTAATTGCTCTATAGTTGGCTTATTTCCAGCTAAATATTCAGACATTTTTATTGGAGCTTTATATTTATATTGGTATGTAATACAGGCTTTATTGTTGAGCCAGTTAATTCTAGTCTAAGAGATGATTCGTCAATAAAAGCTGAAAATTCATCATTCTGACTCAAACGCCGAAATCGATTGAGCCAGCCAAATGTCGGTTATATAATCCATTGAGTAGGCGATCGCTCTACTATCCACCGTTACAAACAAAGTCTAAACTTGGACAGGTACGTACTGGTGAGCATAATGAAGACTTACGACTGGATTGTTGTTGGTGCTGGAATTACAGGTGCGACACTTTCCTACGAATTAGCAAAAGCTGGCTTTTCAGTTCTCTTGTTAGAACAATCGCCAACACCAGACAACGCCACCCGCTATAGTTATGGTGGATTAGCTTATTGGTCAGGAACTACACCGTTAACTCGCCAACTCTGCGAAGAAGCGATCGCACGTTATCAAATCCTACCTCAAGAATTAGACGCTGATATTGAATTTCGCGAATTAGATTTATTACTAACTATTCCAGCCGATATTAATCCAGAAATCACAGCCGCATCTTACGCTAATTGTCGCATTCAGCCTCAGCTACTCACTGTTACTGAAGCTTGTGAACTAGAACCATTGCTAAATCAAGATGCAATCTCAGGTGCTTTAACAGTCAAACACGGTCATATTAATGCAGAAAAAACTACACAAGCTTATATCCAAGCTTTTCTCCGGATTGGCGGTGAAATCAAGATAGAAAAAGTATTACAGATATTATCTAACGGCGTTAAAACAAATACTGCAACTTTCAATAGTGCTAATGTAGCGATTTGCGCTGGTGGACTCAGTCGCCAGTTACTTAAATCTGCTGGAATTCCCATCAAAGTGTATTTTACCCACGCAGAAGTGATTAAAACTCCACCTGTCGAACTGCGGTTAAATACCTTAGTGATGCCAGCAAATATGCAAAGATTTCAACTAGAAGCCAAATCTACTCAAGTTGATGAATTATGGAATCAACCTGATAACGAACCACTTCCACCAATCCTAGATGCAGGTGCAATTCAGTTTCAAGATGGTAGTTTGCGCTTAGGACAAATTAGCCGCGTTCTCACAAATCCCAATGCTGAGGTAAACTCCCAAGCCAGTGAAAATTGGCTGCGAAACAGTATTGGCGAAGTTTTACCAGCATTAAAAAATTTACCCGGTACTTGGCACAAATGTTTAGTGGCTTTTAGTAGCAATAGCTTACCTTTAATTGGTGCTGTTCCAGAATATGAAAGTATCCATATTTTTTCTGGCTTTAGTAATCCCTTAGTCTTGGTACCACCTTTAGCACAACACTTTGCAAACTTTGCTAGCAGCAACCAAGATAATATTATTTCCCAGCTATTATTAAAGCGATAAATTTAACTCTTGCGAGGTTATTTATAAAGCGTGGATGGTGCGTTACGGCTAAATTTAATTGTCTCTAAGACCCAAATCCTTTTATAGCCGTAACACACCCTACTTAAAATTTACTTGACTCTTGACTCTTGACTGTTGACTCCATACTAATTAAATTCAGCCTCCACAGGTAATAAAACACATCCGTTAATTTTCCATGTAATATCAGGCTGCCTTTCCATTACATATAATGCCTTAACAGGTACTCCATCCGGGCCAAGTAGCAGTACTGGTTGAGTTATTTTGCCGTGAATATTTATTATATTTTGAAATAATACAGAACGAGGACGATAAACCGCCGGATAACTCACCCGCACCATTTCCATAAAGTTTTCTGCGGTGCGGAATTGGGTTTGAATTCCCGGACTAGCAAAGGCAAAAGCGCCTAAAGTATCATCTCTTTGAAAAGCTTCTAACTGACGTTCAATAACATAACGTATGGCGATCGCATCGCTATTAGTGATATTCATAATCTAAATTGCGATAGCTTAATTATCGCGCTGACTTAGCCTTAATTCTATCTGCTCTAGTGCTGCCTGCCAAACTTCATACCCATCAGGAGATAGATGTAAACCATCAGTAGTTAACTCTAGGCGTAAATTACCTTCAAAGTCTGTAAACCACCTATACATATTTGCATAACTAACTTTTTCTTGTTTGGCCATTAATGCTAGTTGATTATTGAGATTACGAATCCGTTGGTTAGAAATTGTTGACAGGCGAGTAGGTAAAATCGATTGCACAATAATTTGCGCTTTTGGGTGATTCTGCTTTAAGCGGCGCATAATTTGACGATGATTACGCAAAATTACATCATCACTTAGACCTTTGCGTAAATCATTAATCCCAGCCATCACATATATCACATCTGGTCGCGTTTGGGAAAATGCTCCTAATCTTTTTAACACACCACCAGAGGTATCTCCAGATATACCTTGATTGAGCCACAATTTAGTAGATGGCAGTTTTTCCTCAGGAAACCACATACTCAAAGAATCGCCTACCATAATCCCTAGATGATTTCCACCTTGGCCTTGAGCAACTGCTTTGGCTTCCAAAGCTAATAAACGTTTCCAGTCTTCGTAGCTTAACTGCGGTTTTTTAGCTGACTCCGAGAGCGATCGCAAAGTATCATCATCTACGGCTTTAGAAACTTGACCTGATTTTAGCGCTGCGAGTCTTTGATAGTAAAGTTGACTACCTGATGCCAGAGTGCGGTTTGTACCAACAGAAATAGGATTAAGTGATGATTGTACTGGCCTTGCTAACTCCTGGTTAGTCAAATCTGGTAAAGAGAAATTACCATTGGGGATAGTTTTCTTTGCTAATGCTGGCTGCGTATTTAAAAATTGCAAAGCCTGACTAGTAAAGTCCGATAGGGAGATGTCAAAACTAGGGATGGCTTTTTCGCCTACTGTTAGCTGCGAATTTTGATTTAATTCCCACTGTAATTGAGAATTTTCTGGCAGGATAATCGACATCTGGGGAAGAGCCGATGCTGGTATTGCCAATCCTGTTAACAAACTTGCTGCCAACAGATAAGAATCCCTCATCGCTTTATCTCTCCTATACTTATTACTTAATTTGATGACAGTATTACCTGAATGCACTCAGGCAAATTTTACTTCGGTTAAGTCTTATTGTGATTGACTTCATCTAGGTCTGTAAAGCAGGTTCACGGACTCCAATTAGACAATTTACAATCTCTTTAAAGCAGGTTTTTGCTCAAATCAAACAACTTAGCCTTGTAGCAAGACTTTAAATACCACAATGATTTTACTATCCCTGAGACTTCCATCTCCGATATTTCAGTGTTTTACGCGAATATTGGCTGACTCAACAGGATAAATCTATAATTTTTGTGTAATCTATCCGACTATTTATTTAAGTAAATACACATAAATCAAACTGTGAATGCTTTTTGATGTTTTCATCAACGCCCGATCTAAGTGGAACACACCGCATACCACGGATGACAATTTCATGCAGTACAGTATTACAGAGGTGTTTATAGCTTTGCACCGTACCTGTTGTAGAGAATATCTGCAATCTTCTGTTACATACAAATTTAAATTCTATATTTCGCGTACAGGTGGTCAAAAGTCAAGAGTTTACGTAGGATGCGTTAGCGATAGCGTAACGCATACTAAAACAGAGATGTTTTTACCTCAAATTTCTATAGACCTGTATCCCTATACCTTGGTCTATTTACCTAATAACAATTTGAAACCTCAAAACTTTTAGGTTTTGAGGTCTAGACTTTGGGGTTTAAAGTTAATTGTCTCGCGCAAAGTTTATAATTCTGGCTTTGGTGCTTGATCTAAAGAACAACGGTCAAACCACTCTTGATATTTTTGGCGATGTTCTTCATCTTCTACGACAATCGACACTTGTACCTGCTTACAACCTTGCTGCTTTTCCAGTGCGATCGCATTTAACAGTAGGCTAGCAATTTTAGGAGAGGTAAACAAGCCGCTCACGGTTAAACCATCTTCTAAACTAGCAACTGCTGGTATTTTTCCTGTATTCAATTCAATCCCAGAAATTTCTTCTTGTCCTAAATCAATTTCAGCTAATTGTTTATGTTCTGGACTAACTTGTTCCACAATTAGCTTTTCACGCCGCACAGGAACTTGTACCATCCTGGTTTCAATTTCTTTACGGACAATTATATCTCCAACTTTCCGCTTTTCACTATTAATTACCAAACGTTCTTCTAGTAATTTAATAGTTCTCTCTTCGCTAACTTCTGAAGATTTAGCAGTATCTATAATACCATTTATAGTTTGGCTGGAAGCCATTTCCCCAGTGGAGCCATTAGATACTATTTGATCGCTGGGTTTATTTGTCCCTAAATTATCTGACATATTTTCTATCTCTGATTTTTCTAAATCTATGAGGATTGATTTAGTTGGATTATCAATTTTTTTAATTCTCTGGCTCCTTAGTAGAAATGACTTCTGCATATCAGCTACTTTTTGTGTACCAGATTCTATACTATTTTGATTTATCTGTTTAGATATAACTAAATTTAGTCGATTTTGAGCATCTAAAACTAAATCTTTGACAACACCAAGCAGTTGCCCTTGCCTATCTATGACTGTAAAATTCCTAACTTTGCTTCCCAAATTATCCAGCAAATTGCTAATACGTTGATTAATGGCTGGACTTACCTGCCTACTATTTCGTGACAAAGTTTGGCTATTCATAAGGCAAATTTATTTAACTGCTATGTAACCAGCAAACTGCTATTTTGAGCGAAATAATTGAGTAGAAGTACAGGCAAAGCTATCGGCTAACTTCACCTGCACTTTATTTAATTAGTTATTAGCTATTAACTAATAACTAAGTAAATTAGCGTTCTTCAATTGGTAGACCACCAGTGGTATCTATATCTAATTCTTCACGACGTACAGTTGCTTGAGCTTCTGATGTTTCTTGCTCAACAACTTTTTTGACTCTGACTTCTTCACGTACTACTGTTTCTTTGCGAATGTCAGGAGTTTCTTCATAAAGTTCTACACGAGCAACTTCACCTTCACGGAAGTTAGCTTCCCCAGGAGTCACAGCAGTACCCGCATCGGTTGGTGTAACACGCTCAATTACTACGCGTTCTCTTTCTAGAGGAACCGCTACTCTTGCAGTGTCAGTTTCGACACGCTTACCAATTGCTACTTCTCCAGCCTTTTGGCGTTTCTTGTTAGCAATTAGCCGTTCTTCATATAATCTCAGAGTTTGATTATCCGCCTCGTTAATTCCAAACAAAGAAGGCTCGTTTTCGTAACGGTATGTATCGCGGTTGTAAGTTGGAGTTGGTGTAACCGCTGGTTGATAATTTCTATCTAGAGGTGCAGAAGCATCTACAGGTGTTGCTGATTCTAGAGTAGATGTGCTGTCTACAGCTCGGTTTGATGCTAAATCACCAGGACGACGATATACACCACGCACCCGTTCTTCGTAGTCATAATCAACTCCTGAGCGTTCATTAAACTCAGGTAAATCATCTGCTTGCTGTCTGGTCATGCCAATAGCATAAACTCGATCAACGTTATAGTCGATGCGCGCGCGTCCAATTGGTAACAATACTTTTTTACCAAAAATCCAGAAACCCAAATCCACGACTAAATAACGGAAATGTCCTTCATCGTCTACTAAAACATCGCTCACGCTACCAATCTTGTCATCAGTGCCTTCCGCATAGACACCAAGTCCTTTAATATCATCACCTTGAAAAGTATCGCGGTAGCTGGGATCAAAATCTTCTAGTTTGTAAAGAGCCATTTTATGTTTACCTCAAATTATTCTCTTTTATCCGTTAATAACTAAAGTATAAATTTATATATTTTTTGCCATCTGACCAACGACTGAAGTAATGGGATATTTTTTTATCTCAAGTAGTATATTTTTTTATAATTTATATAATGCTTAATCCTAAATTGGCTCATATAAATTAAATATTTAAAATTGCTCAATCAGTATTTTAAATTTATTAATTTTAATTACAATTTTATCTACACAAAACTAGCTAATAAATATCATTTTATCTAATCTAGGTAACTCAGCAGCACTCAAGATGCCTGTAATATAAGAGTTATACCAATTTTAAAAATGTGACAAATTGTAGGGACACGGCATTGCTCATACGTGTCAACTTAAGCTAAAAGCTATATAGGGCGAGTGTTGTACAAAAACCCTCGCCCTCATCCCCTAACCCCTTCTCCCGCAGGAGAAGGGGAATTAAATCTCTTGCTCCCCTCTCCTGGTGGGAGAGGGGTTGGGGGTGAGGGCAAAAACCTTGCAACCAATGGGGTTTCACGTTAAGTTGACACCAATGGGCATTGCCTTGCCCTCTAGAATATATTGATGTATATCATCCTTATCATAAAAAAATAGATGGGTTAATAACACCCATCCATATTTTCTAGTGGAATTGTGAGCTTTTACGTCAGTTTGTTCTAAGTAGAGGACTGCATATAATGGATAATATGTCGTTCTCTTGTGAAAATAAAACTGGATTTGATATCTTGAAATCTTGAATGTGACTAAATTAAGTTATCTCTACCAGGAGCAGTTTCATTCACATTCAAATTACCGGAAGTATCAATATCTAACTCTTCACGGCGAATTATCTCTTCTGCTTCAACGGTGTCGCTATCAACCACTTTTCTGACTCGAACTTCTTCACGCACAAAAGTTTCTTTCCGAATCTCAGGGGTTTCTTCGTAAACTTCTATGCGTGCTACTTCTCCTTCTTGGAACTGAGATTCTCTTGCATCTACTACAGCATCTTCTACTGTAGGAGTAACTCTTTCAATGACAACGCGCTCTTTTTGAATAGGTACGGAAACTTGTGCAGTTTCAGTTTCAATGCGCTTACCAACTGTAACTTCTCCAGCCTTAACCCGATTTTTGTTAGCAATCAATCTTTCTTCATAAAGTTTGAAAGTTTGATGATCCCGCTCATTCAAATCGTATAAATCAGGCTCTTGGTAATTATAGCTGTCCCGGTCGTAAGTGAATTGGCTATTTGGCGAACGATAAGTACTGCGGACATTCTCTTCATAGTCGGGATCGACGACTAAGTTATCTCTATATTCAGGTAATCTTGCTACCTGTTCTTTACTTAGTCCATCAACATAAACACGTTTTTGATCATAATTAATCCGAGACAACCCTATTGGTAGTAATATCTTTTTATCAACCGCATCTAAACTTGTATTAATAACTAAATAGCGAAATCTTCCATCTTGGTCAACTAAAGCATCATCAACCGAACCAATTCTATTTCCACTTTCAGTGTAGAGATCCAAGACTTTAACGTCTTCACCACCAAATATTTCCTTGTAGTCGGGTTCAAAATCTTCAAGTCTGTAGAGAGGCATAGGTTATTCCAATGTGGCTGAAAATATCTATGCATTAGCCTAAAAATTATAGAATTATTTTTCCTCCTGCTGGCGACTGAATTCTAAAAAAAGCTTCATGCTTAATAGGTGAAAAAATCAGAAGTAGCAACTAATTTAATTACCATTTGACATATAACTTAAGATATAGGAGTCTCGTATAATTGCTGAAATTACTTGCATGGCTAGAGAATAGGGAAAAATATTCTTAAAAATTAACTAAAAGCCTTATATAAAATTAAGCTTATTAGGTGAACGATATATTTGTAATCTAGAACACAAATTATCCCAAGGTGAATTATTAAGGTTTCCTTGGATATTGGCTGCTTATGTTAAGCGCGATCGCAATCTTAAATTATCACAGCCTCATCTCACACCAGCACCACTCGCTTTACGTTTAGTTCACAGAACTATAGCAAACTTATGTTGATTTATTTCTACTGAGTGATTTAATTGGCAGTTAGTTTAGAGTGAAATTAAAACCTCGCTCATCAACATGGAAAAGTTTTATGTGGAAAACTGTGTTCTTCACACTGATATTATTGATTGCTTCAGTGTTACTAATTGCTGAAACTACCTTTGCAACTCCTTGGATTGAAGGAAACACATGGCTTGCTTACCCTGCTTTAAACGCTTCTAAACCTGAGGTAAAACCATCACCAGAATTGCCAAAGGCTAATGATGCAGTGGCAAAAAATCAACAACCTCAAGAAAGCAAAACAGAAAGTCAGAATACAACCTCAGAAACACAATCAGCTATTAAGACCGTTCGACCCCAAACTGCTAATCCTTACGATATAGATGCGATGGAAAAATATAATGAGGAAAATTACGGCGCTGGTAACTAGTACAACACGGCATAAATAAATAGACCATATTGGTGGGAGAATAAATAATCAGGTTAAAACCCGTTTTGGGCGCGGATTAAGGAATCAAGGTGTGGCTAGATTAAATCCTAAAATATTAAATTTAAGCGATGGCGAGCGGGATCAACTCCAACAGTTGATAAACAGACACAACACGCCGCAACAGATAGCGCTACGAGCCAAAATAATTGTCATGGGATCAGAGGGTCAAAATCATCGTGAAATCGCCCGAAATTTAGACATAAATCGTCAAACGGCGCGTTTATGGCGAAATCGGTGGTTGGAAACTGAGGGGAAAGAATTATCAATTGAGCAGAGATTACAAGACTCTGAGCGTGTTGGCGCACGCCCGAAGTTTAGTATGGAACAAGTAATCGAGTTGTTTGCATTAGCTTGTTCCCCACCATCCGATTATGGAAGACCAATAAGTCATTGGACAGCAAGAGAACTAGCGAACGAAATCATCAAACTTGGAATTATTGAAAGCATATCTGTCCGCCATGTTGGAAGATTACTTGAAGAAGCAGAACTTAAACCTCACCAGAGCCGCTACTGGTTAACCCCCCTGAGGACGAAGAATTTGACGCAAAAGTTGAAGATATTACTGGTTTATACATCAATGCGATTGAGCGGCATCTTCAGGGAGAACGTACAATATCCATTGATGAAATGACAGGAATTCAAGCTACTGAGCGCTTAGAAAAAGACTTACCTGTGCGACCAGGCAAAGTCGAAAGAAGGGAATTTGAGTATATTCGTCACGGCACGCAAAGCTTAATTGCCAGCTTTGATGTTGCCACTGGTCAAATTGTCCAGCCGACTTGTTCAGATACCAGAACGGAAGTTGATTTTGCCCTTCATGTTCGCCGAACAATTGAAACTGACAGTGATGCTAAAAAATGGCATCTGATTATGGACTGCCTTAACACTCATCAGTCTGAGTCTCTAGTTCGTTTAGTTGCACAAATTGAAGGTTTGAATATTGACCTGGGTATTAAGGGAGAAAGTGGCATCCTTAAATCAATGAAATCCCGCACTGCTTTTTTGAGTGATCCAACACACCGGATTGTGTTTCATTACACACCTAAACATTCCTCTTGGCTCAATCAAATTGAGATTTGGTTCAGTATTTTGGTTCGCAAGTTACTCAGAAGAGCCAGTTTCGTCAGTCAGGATGATTTGAAAAATCGAATCCTCAAGTTTATCGACTACTTTAATCAAACAATGGCTAAACCTTTTAAGTGGACATATAAGAGCAAAGTTTTGGCTATTTAATGGTCTGCTTATTTCCGCCGTACTGTACTAGTAGCCCCTCAAGCAAAAATTTCTGGATTTGGGTGGGGAAAAGGTGAAGCGGTTAAAAATCTTTTCCCTTTACCCCAGCTTATTTAGCGATTTACTCAGACTAAAGCGTCGTAATTTGCGAAATTGGTAGCGCAGGTGCTGTTTTCACCGGGTCGAGGCCACCTTGACCAATTTCAAACTGAGTCATCATGGCATGGTCTTCGTGAACAAGATTATGACAATGCATCATAAATTTACCTTTGATGTCTCTATTATCCCGACTGCGAAATTGAGCAATTACTCTTACTAATAGTACACCACCGCCTGCTAAACTTAGTTTAATCGCCTCTCGTCTGGTAATCTTCATAATTTGTCTTGCCTATAAATGACCCAGCAATTCCACTATTTCTTGACGAATAGTTGGTTAAAAAATAAGCAATTAGGAAGACTCAGGAAATTGATTTTATCTGACAGCAGAACTTGCACCGCAAAATTAATGTACAGTCCACTATCTATGAGTGCAAATAACCGTTTAAGCACAGATAGGCTGTACATTACTTAATATTGTCTTCCGTTTGCATCCAGGAGTACGCCAATAATAGATATATTTCTATCTACTGAATATAAAAAACAATCTAGGACTTTTTGGAAGTAATTGATTTATATAGATATAAAAATTTAAACCTTAGTACTTGTTCATTCAGAAATATAGAATATCTTAAGTACATGAGGTACCACAATTAATAATAATGTAACTATTGTAGTGCGGGCATCTTGCCTACCATAGGTGTATATAACTCAGATAAAATTCGCTGAAGTACATCAGCAGAAATAAAGATATATGACGCAGCCTATATTAAGAATTATTGATTGCTCTTGGCTTCACTCATAAAACTATGGTTCCCAAGCTCTAGCTTGAGAACCATAACTTACACTTAAGGGAACACTAATATAGCTGAAATCTAGGAATTCGACAAATCCCTGCCTGCGATCGCAATTTTGCTTCCAACACAACTTGAGTTATAGCTTCGATAAAGAAGCCTCAACTAATTTTTTAAATTTCAGGTATGCTTCTGGTGCTGTCAGACCGATTGCATCCTCTTCATCTGGGATATAGAATACTGGGCTATCAGCATAGTGACGAACAACAAAAGAAGGAATAAGTTTCAAATTAACTGCCTTTCTTCCCCATGATTCTGCTTGTTCTGCTAAGGTAGCTTCATCGTGAAATGTGTAGTGGTTCATAACAATAATAGGGGCTTGAGTTTCTTTATGAGAAATTACGTAGCACTGTGGGCTGTTAGGTTTTCCTGTAGGGCAGGGATTGATTAATTAGTAATTGATTGAACTCAACTCGCAACAATTGGATAGGCAACACTTCATCAGGGTTATCTTCAGACTTGTCTAGCACCACTACCATCGTCTGAGTTTCGAGAGAGTGAGAAAAAGAAGTCTTGCATCAGAGTTGGGCATTGGTTTGATGACAAGTTGGCACGATGTAAAATGATGAATATCAGGAGTTCAAAGATTTTTTAACTTCTGATTTTCATCTTACTGATTTGTTATAAACACAAAATTTGAGGAACTTGTGAGGAATACCTATCAGGTCAAAAAATTACAGGTCTCAAGGTAATCACCACAGAAAAATCTATGGTTGTAACCCATGAAGCTCAAGGTTATCTATCAATTTTTGTAGAGCAGGTATTTTGTTCACTACGGCTGTAATTAGCAATGAAAAAAAATTCCCGTTGCCAACTGAGTAACAACGGGATCAATAGAATTTTATATAAATTGAACTATCGATAAGCGACCTGTGGGCCTGCCCAAACTTCTGTTAGCTTTTGACCGAAAGTAATAGGCTGATCTGTATCTGTATTTGTAGTTACAGTTTTACCATCACTTGCTACTTTCACTAAAGGCCAGTCTTCTTCGCCTAGTTCGCCAGCTCTAAATAGTACGTGATCTGGTTGGCTCTTACTCCAGCCTAATAACACTGCAATCTTTTCATGTTCATCTTCTGCTTGTGCCGGAGACACAGTGTTAGCCAGATTATTTTGTCGATCCCAAATCACTGCACGATCTGTAGAATCTGCTGTATTGAATATACCTTCAAAGCGACGAGCTAAGAAGCGATCGCCTTTTTCTGACCAACTTACAGGAACTAATACACCAATTGTGCCATTTGGCTGGATTGCTTCTGAGGATTGGGCTTTTGTTGCTAATAGTGGATCGTTAAGTATAGAAGTTGAAGCAATCACCCGTAATTTCTTGGTTTGGACATCTTCAACAAACAAAACGCTAGTAACGCGGCTATTGTACATTTGGGGTTGTACTTCTAGGCGTACTCTACTATAAACCACATACTTACCATCCGGAGAAACTACAGGTACACTGCGGTAGTAACGGACTCCGGAACGACCTTGAGAACTAAAAGCTTCTTGAGTAGCTATGATCCATTTCCAAGGAATTGGATGGGGACTACCTATAGGATCGGCTTGTGCTGCTTGCTCTGGCCCTGGTTGCTCCGAAACAGGAACTTCTGTTGCAAAGTTTGGCTGTGCGTCTCTAGGAAGCGGTTGAGTTGCTGTCAAAGCTTGAGCAATCTTTAACTCTTGTACCTGAGAATTACCTGCTGTCAAAGATTGGATTTTCGAGTCTTTTAATTTTTTCAATAAATTTAATTGACTAGAACTTAGCTTTGTGGATGGTGCGAGTTCCACTTTTGATAATGGATCGCTCACAGGTACATTGCTGCTAGGTACAGAGTGAGAATTTGCTGCTACTGCCGAAGGGTCAATTGCTTCTGGTGGTAATAATTGTGGTTCCCCAACAGTAGCCATTGCTTGTGGCTGAGAGTCAGATTCTCCTGTCAATGAATCAATTGCAGTTGCTTTTAATAATTCAGTTACATTAGGTTCATTAGCAGTAGCTATTTCTACTGGTGCTGAACTTGGTTTTTCTATATCAGGAGTGCTATTTGCTACTTCTGATTGTTTAGCTGAGGTAGAGTGACCTGATGCTGCCACGAGAGGTGCGATCAGTATCGCAACGACAGCATATTTAACAAATGGTTGCACGCGGAACCATCCTGACAGCAAAAGAGGTTTAAGCATGTGTTGACTCTCTAGGGGGTGGCAGTTGCTGTGTGGGGAGCAAGCCTATGCAGCAATGAATTAGGCTATGAATATAGGTATAACAAGAAACTAAATACTTTAACGAGATAATTTGTTCAAATTTATGACTGCTTTACAAATTTTAAGTATCATATTTAACTCCTTGTTTTCCTAGTATACTGTTATCTGCTATTACAGTAGTAATGCAGATTAACCAAGCAATATAAGGCACCAAATAAACTATTCAGTATTCAGCATCTAATACCATAACCGTACCTAGGGGTATCGGGATATAGGTATTAAACGCAAATTCAGACAGATAACAACTACAGCCAAGATTCAAATAACCGGGCTGTGAGGACTTTGTTTGAGGATAGCTAACCGATAAGCCGCTTCCTTATATATAACCTGCGACAATAGCGCAGAAGCCGAATCTAGGGGAGTTTGAGGCGTTAGTTGAAAAGCTAGCAAAGCTGACGCGCAACATATTGACTACTCAAAAACCACTACTAGTATCTACTCAAGATCGTAGTTTTGTCATCTGCTCTACATTAATTGTGAGAAGACAGTGACATTTTAGCGATGTAAATACACCTACAGCTAACTTTAAGGAAACACAAAGAAACGAAACTACTCTTGTAGATGCACAGTGGTATGGTAGCGATGCAGTGATTTTCCTTCCGCGATTTAAAATCCCCAGGAATTGTCGTCAGACATCGCCAAAGAATTAAGTTTGCTAGAGCAAAAGCTGTTATTACTAGCCTAGTTGCTACCTAACATAAACTTAATTATAAGTCTATCAAGGAACCTTGAATTTCACCAATATCAAAACACTTTAGCACCAAAAAACTTAATTTGTTAAAAGTTTATGGTGTAAAAGTCAAATATTCAAGGTTAAGTATCCATAGTCTCAGTTTTATGGGGCTGTTACGCTTGACTCTTGAGTACAGACGCGGTTAATTACGTCTCTGTGAATCTTGATCCTTAACTATTAACCCAGATGAAAATCGTATTTTTTGGTACTCCTCAATTTGCTGTTCCTACTTTAGAAAAATTACTACATCACCCAGAAATTGAGGTTTTAGCAGTAGTTACCCAACCAGATAAACGCCGAGAAAGAGGGAATAAACTAACACCTTCTCCTATCAAAACTCTTGCTACTGCTTTTAATATTCCAGTATGGCAACCCCAGAGGCTGAAAAAGCATACTGCAACCTTAACTAAACTCAAAGAATCAGGTGCAGATGCGTTTGTGGTTGTCGCATACGGGCAAATATTGTCCCAAGCAATCTTAGATATGCCTAAGTTGGGTTGTATTAATGTTCATGGCTCAATTTTGCCCCAGTATCGGGGTGCAGCTCCCATTCAGTGGTGCTTGTACAATGGTGAGCTAGAAACGGGGATTACAACGATGTTGATGGATGCGGGTATGGATACAGGGGCCATGTTGCTCAAGGCTACTACACCTATTGAGTTACTGGATAATACCTATAATTTAGCCGATAGGCTGGCGACCATTGGTGCTGATTTATTAGTGGAAACCTTATTCAAACTTCAACAGCAGGAACTTACCCCGATTCCTCAAGATGATAGTGCTGCGACTTATGCACCATTAATTCAAAAACCAGATTATGGATTGGATTGGTCTAAGAGCGCTATGCAATTACATAATCAAATTCGAGGCTTTTACCCTAACTGCACAGCTAGCTTCCGCAACCAAGTTGTGAAAATTACTGCTACCGTTCCCCTTGGTTGTGCTTATAGCTATCAGCTACCACCAGAATTAGCAAAAATACTTGATAAATTGCCTGATTTGTCAACTTTATCTGGTAGCCCGGGAGAAGTGGTAAGCATTACCAAGGGAATTGGCGCTATTGTCCAAACTGGCGAAGGTATGTTGTTGCTACGAGAGGTTCAGTTAGCTGGGAAACGTCCTCAATCGGGATGGGATTTCGTTAATGGTACCCGCTTAACTGTAGGAGAAATGTTTACAAATGGCTAAGGGAGAAATTATGTAGTCGGAATTTCATCCTGGCTGTTTTCGTAAAAACGGCAAGAATCACAAGGGCCACTGGGATTGACTGCACAACGTACAATTTCTGAATGGGCATTGAAGCTACAGGTAGCATCGCCAATTACCCATCGCCCCTTTACCAAACTTTTCTCAGATGGCCTTTGAGCAGATTGTACGTAAAGGGCTATATTATGCAAGCGGTAGCGCCCTGCTTTTAATTGATATTTGTGGCGGCGTTCTAAAACTGCGTAGGTTTTACCGTCAAAATCGAGATAGTTTCCCGGTTGCGGTGTCCAATCAAGCTGCGTTCTACCGAGGTACTGACGCGGATGCGTCAATATTACCTCGGTTGGTAAAGAGTCTGGCTCCATAAGCTGATGTGATGTGATTTACATTATAAAAATGGTATCGTAATAACCTCTTCTAGCTTATCGAATTTAGATTATAATTAGTAGTTTGCTGATTTTCCTAATAGTTACTATCTAGCGATCGCATCTCATAGTTGCGCGAATTTATCGGTTATTAAAGCTACTAAATAAACAGCGCGATCGCATATTTTAAACACTCTTGATTCAAGGGCGATCGCGCTTCAAATTATGATTGACAAAATGCTATGATTGGCATCGAAATCAATCTAGGCGATCGCTTAGTCTGTGCTGAAGTTGTGTTTTGCATTCCGGCTCAACCTGCTAAGTACCATATGCGACTGTCTTGCCTGCTCTTTGCTGTTTAATATAGATTGAGTTTAGATTCATAAATCTTCACAAAGGCGAAGCGCTGCTAGGGAGTCGGTAAAGCCGATTTCAGCCTATGATGTGGTTGATTTATTAGGGGGAACAGGCGATAGAGACCATGATCAAAAAGGCAAATTTTCCAGCCAGCCTATTACATTGTTTAAAGTTATGTAGCCTTTTGATTACGGAGCCTCAGCCACTGCGGTAAACTATGCCTTGATTATAATTCCTTCGCAGAGAAGAACACTCGAAAGGAGCCTTTTTTCAATGTCTCATACCGTAAAAATCTACGATACCTGCATTGGCTGCACTCAGTGTGTCCGCGCTTGCCCTACTGACGTATTAGAGATGGTACCTTGGGATGGCTGCAAAGCTGCTCAAATTGCCTCTTCTCCTCGTACAGAAGACTGCGTAGGATGCAAACGTTGCGAAACCGCTTGTCCCACAGACTTTTTAAGCATCCGGGTTTACCTTGGTGCTGAAACTACTCGCAGCATGGGTCTAGCTTACTAGGTTTTTGAGGAATTCATTTTAATTTCTCATTTTGCTCGCAATCTATTGTCTTAATTAGCAAGCACCTTTAGCAACGTAGGGTGGGAACTTGCCACCCTACAGTATCGTTCTTTAAAAATAGTGACTATCAAAAGGAGTAATACGCTCCTTTTTTCTTTGCTAAAATGTCACTTCTATGATACCAACTTAAACAGGTTGGAGTCATCCTCAACAGGGAATGGTGAACTAAATGTGCGGAATTGTTGGCTATATCGGCACCCAAGCAGCAACAGAAATCCTACTAGCTGGACTAGAAAAACTCGAGTATCGTGGGTATGATTCTGCTGGAATCGCTACCATCTGGGAAGGTGATGTTCAATGTGTGCGGGCAAAGGGTAAACTGCATAACTTACGTTCTAAACTAGAACAATTAGAAACCCCTGCCCAAATTGGTATCGGTCATACTCGTTGGGCAACTCATGGTAAACCAGAAGAGTATAATGCTCATCCCCACTTAGACACAGCAATGCGAGTGGCGGTAGTGCAAAATGGCATTATCGAAAACTACCGGGAGTTGCGAGAAGAATTAAAATCGAAAGGACATCAATTTCGTTCGGAAACAGATACCGAAGTCATTCCCCACCTCATCGCAGAAATTATCAAAAAATCTCCCGCTTCCTTATTAGAGGCAGTGCGTCAAGCAGTTAGCCACTTAGAAGGCGCATTTGCACTGGCAGTAATTTCTGCTGATTATCCAGATGAATTAATTGTAGTTCGGCAACAAGCTCCCTTAGTAATTGGCTTTGGGCAAGGCGAATTTTTCTGCGCTTCCGATACGCCTGCGATCGTTGCCTATACCAGGGCTGTACTACCATTAGATAATGGCGAAATTGCCCGTTTAACACCTCTAGGAGTGGAAGTTTATAACTTTGCCGGCGATAGGCTGAAAAAACAACCCCGGCTGCTGAACTTGAATCCCACGATGGTAGAAAAGCAGGGATTCAAACACTTTATGCTCAAAGAAATTTATGAGCAACCGGGAGTAGTACGCGCTAGTTTAGAAGCTTATTTTAATAATGATGCTCATGCGACTGGAGCTAGCCAGTCACCGATTAATTTAGGTTTATCTGAATCATTCTATGCAGATATCGAACAAATTCAAATCGTTGCTTGTGGCACGAGTTGGCACGCAGCTTTAGTAGGAAAATATTTGCTAGAACAATTAGCTGGTATTTCTACACAAGTACATTATGCTTCGGAATATCGCTATGCACCATCACCTTTGATAGCTAATACATTAATTATTGGTGTCACGCAATCAGGAGAAACTGCTGATACTTTGGCAGCTTTAGCGATGGAAAAAGAACGCCGTCAAGGTAAAGAAGCTAAATATCAAGCGCGATTGTTGGGTATTACCAATCGCCCAGAAAGCAGCCTCGGTCATCTAGTTCCCCATATTATTAATACATTGGCAGGGATTGAAATAGGGGTTGCAGCCACAAAAACCTTTGTTGCCCAATTAATGGCATTTTATGCTTTAGCCTTAGATTTAGCTGCTCATCGTCAATCAATTTCTCCTGATAAAATTGCCGAAATTATTGAGGGATTGCGACAAATTCCTAAAGAAATTGAAGCCACTTTAGAAACTCAAGAAAGTTTAACAGAACAACTAGCCCATCAATTTGCTGAAACTCAAGACTTCATCTTTTTAGGCAGAGGAATTAACTTCCCCATCGCTTTAGAAGGTGCTTTGAAATTAAAAGAAATTAGCTATATTCACGCTGAAGGTTATCCCGCCGGCGAAATGAAGCACGGCCCGATCGCCCTTTTGGATGCTAAAGTACCAGTAGTTGCGATCGCAGTTCCTGGTAGTGTTTACGAAAAAGTAATTTCTAACGCCCAAGAAGCCAAAG
This sequence comes from Tolypothrix sp. PCC 7601, assembly GCF_025677855.1. NCBI lineage: Bacteria > Bacillati > Cyanobacteriota > Cyanophyceae > Nostocales > Tolypothrichaceae > Tolypothrix > Tolypothrix sp. PCC 7601. Next base: position 2,256,123 of record NZ_CP064879.1, on the reverse strand, counting down.
CCAGAGATTCTCGCTTAATTGGTGTAACTCCCGTGAAAGATGGCGAAGCAGGCGAAATCTTCAACGATTTATTACCAGTACCAATTGTAGATGAACTACTTTCTCCTCTTGTTTGTGTAGTACCTCTGCAATTATTGGCTTATCATATCGCTGCCCGTCGCGGTTTAGATGTCGATCAGCCAAGGAATCTAGCAAAATCGGTAACTGTGGAATAGGCTATTGATAGAGGTAGTAGCGCCCAAGCTCTACTACCAACCAATGTACAATTCTTCCTAATCTTTTGAGAATTATCTCAAAAAATCTCGTTATTAAAAATTATGCCATGACAAAGGCAACTACAGAGCGTCTGTATTCTTTTGAAGAATATCTGGCTTATGAAGATGGTACTGATAACCGTTATGAACTGGTGGATGGAAAACTGGAACTTATGAATCCACCAACTTTCAGACATTTACTGATTTCTAAATTCATTGAACTAGCATTTGACACAGAAATAAAACGCCTGATTTTACCTTGGCTATGCTTTAGAGAGGCGGGAGTAAGAACGGGATGGCGGAAGTCAAGATTACCTGATGTTTATGTCGTCACGGCTGAACAAGTAAAGGAATTCCTTGATGAGTCGGCTGTTTGTCAGACTGCACCGATATTAGTAGTCGAGGTGGTGAGTCTTGATTCAGTGAAGCGCGATTATCGCTATAAACGTTCTGAATATGCAGCGTTGGAAATTCCAGAGTATTGGATTGTAGATCCAATAGAATCAAAAATTACAATTTTATTTTTGTCAGAAGGATTGTACGAAGAGCAAGAATTTACCGGAAGTGAGCAAATTGTATCTGCAACTTTTCCAGAAATTGTGCTGACAGTTGAACAAATTTTAGCTGCGGGTAATATTGAGTAGAAAAAAATGATGCCTACAGTGGGCTACGCTTCTTGACCAACTACTAGGTTACACTTCGTGGTGAGACACTAAAAATTGCACTAACCATATTTAACCGGAATAAAAATTTTTCAGCAGTTTTATACATTAAATCTGTGTCCTCTGCGTCTCTGGGGTTTCAAATCACAGAGAACACAGAGACAAGAGTTTATGGTGAGAATCGCTAATTTATTTGTAAAAAAAGAGGCAGATAATTTATCTGCCTCAGAACACTATCAGGGATAAAAATTTATGGATAAAGACCTCTGTCAGTTAGTGCTTGTGCTACACGACCAACACCTAAGGTATAAGCTGCTAACCTCAGAGGAATTTGCCGCAACTTCGATTGTTGAATTACTTGATGGTAAGCTTGCACCATCAAATGTTCCATTTCGCGGTTAACTCTTTCCTCATCCCAAAATACGTAAGAAAGACCTTGTACCCATTCCAAATAACTCACGACAACACCACCAGCGTTCGCCAAAATATCAGGTAGGACGATCGCACCTCGGGCCTCTAAAGCCCTGTTTGCCTCTAGAGTGACTGGGCCGTTAGCCGCCTCTGCAATAATCTGGGCTTTGATTTGGTTCACATTCTCTTCGGTGATTTGATTTTCCAAAGCTGCGGGAATCAACACATCACAAGGTAAGGTAAGTAAATCTGCATTGCTAATTGCGTTGGCGCAGCCCGCCTTAGGCATCGCATCTGGAAAACCCACAACACTGCGATGATTTCTACTGGCGTAAGCTTTCACGGCGGGAATATCTAAGCCAGCTTCGGAATATATCCCCCCACCACTGGTAGAAACAGCAATAATTTTTGACCCAGCTTCGTATAGTAATTCAGCTGCGGCAATACCTACATTACCAAAACCTTGAATTACTACTCGCACTCCGTCTAAGGATCTACCTTGATCGGCTAAAGCTTCGCGAACAATAATCATCGCACCACGTCCCGTAGCCATTTCCCGTCCTCTGGAACCACCTACAGAAATTGGTTTACCAGTAACCACACCAGGAACAGCATGACCCACATTCACTGAATATGTGTCCATCATCCAGGCCATCTCACGGGCAGAAGTTCCCATATCTGGCGCGGGAATGTCTACAGATGGGCCGATATCTTTAATTAATTCGCTGGTGTAACGTCGGGTAATTCGTTCTAATTCGCTAGCACTATACTGTTTTGGATCGATCGCAATTCCTCCCTTTGCACCACCGTAGGGAATTCCTAGCAACGCACATTTCCAAGTCATCAGCATGGCTAAAGCAGACACTTCTCGTAGTGTCACCGCCGGATGGTAACGAATACCGCCTTTGTATGGCCCTAAAATATCTGAGTGTTGTACCCGATGTCCAGCAAAGACGCGAATTTCGCCGTTATCCAGTTTTACCGGAATGGAAACTGTAACTACTTTGCGTGGGTGGCTAAGAATTTCTAAGATTCCTTGGTCTAGTTTTAATTCTTTAGCTGCTGCTTCTAAATACCTACAAGCTTGATCAAATGGACAAATATACGCTGGAGAGGCAGGTTCCAGCGGCAGCATAGGTGTGGCAATCATAAAATTTTCTCCCAATCGCGGTATCTTTGCGAACCGGAATATATATATGTCTGGGGAAAAGGTTAAAGGGTAAAGGTGAATGGGTTGTTCTTTCCCTTTCTCCTTTAAGCTATTCTGCTTTTAAGTTGCACAATCCATCGTGAGGGCTGTTGACGGTTGGCAGTCAACGGTTAACCGTCAACAATTAACAGCCCTGATTAGTAGTTATGCAATTTAGACGCGCATTAGCTTAACTGACCAGTATTGATATATGCCTAGCTTATCCTTTCTGATAAAAAAATTAGAGATTTTGTAGTTTTTGTTACAATTTTATTTGATTTTTATGCAAGCAAAGCAAAAGGAACACAGATTATTGATTCTGTGTTCCTTTATGATGAGGCGATCGCTTTTCCGGAATTAGCCTTGTACGAACACCTCAGGCGTAAAACTGCCGTGCAAACCGTAGGGGATATGATGCTGGAGATGCAAACGCGCGATCGCACCTTTATGCAAATCTTGTGCATCCAAAATCACTACATCTGATCGATCATGAGCCGCATCATAAACTAAAGCCAACAGCCAGCCGTCATCTTCTGTTTGAGAATTAGGACGGGGAACAAAAATTGGCTCGCCCGTAAAACCGCGTGGTGCTGCACTCCACAGTTGTCTTTCACCAGAATCTAAATCGATTTTCAAAATTGCTTGTAAAGGAGCATTACCTGTTTCTGCATGAGCTGCACCTATATATAGATAACGATATTGGCGACCTACATTATCTGGATGAATAGTAGGAAACTCACAGCAACGGCTTTCTATTAATTGTCTTTGAACTGTGCTATTTTGCAGTTGCAGTGCAAACCGCCAGAGTTGTCCCGGTGCAAGTGCGTCAAAGTTAACTTGGCGAAAATCGCTTTCGGGTTCGACTTGAGATAAGGAATCGTAGCAAATCGAGTCAATGATAATTTCATCCCCCACCTCAAAAGCATTGATGTGATGAAAGATGAAACCTGATTGAGTTTCTAGAATTTTTACACCTGTTTTCGCAGTTTCGGGGTTGCGGGGAATGACTATGATCCGAGTTGGCTGATTTGGCTGAAACTTGATACATTCCCCAGCCGAACGGATTCCCAAAACAAAAGGTAAGGGATTGAAAGTCACAGGATTTTGTAAGAATATGCAGTAATTTGGCGTAATTACAAAATCGTGAATAAAGCAGAAACCCGGCACACTATGAGCGTGTTTTCTAATAATTTCTCCTGCTGGGTTTAGCTCAAAAATCGTAATTTTTGTAGATAGTCCCGGCTGAATTGAAAAGTTGACCAAACAAGGCGCGCCATTATCTTGGTTACAGCTGGGGTCAAGGCGGGGATGAGCGCTAAAAGCTTCACCTGTTGATAATACACCATTGAAATATTCCCTTCCCAAGGTTTCTAAGGTGTAAGGGTCGAGGTGATGAGGTTCAGCAGCTTCCCACAGCGCTAAAAGTTTACTACCCCAGTAGATGACGTTGGTGTTAGCAATATCTTTCATTTTGAAGTCAAAGAGATTAGCTAGCCAACCGCCGGGTTTTTGCGTACCAAATACACCGCGATACAGAATTTTTCCCGCTTTTTGTTCTGCTAAATAGCCTTCAGTGCGGATAAAGCGATTGCGGAAATGGGCACGACCATTAATAAAGCTAATGCGGCTAATCATGCCATCACCATCAAAGGGGTGATGAATCTGTTGACCGTTGATATCCAGTAAACCAGGGCCGTTTCTAAATAGCGTACCTTGCAGTTCTGGGGGGATTTCTCCTTCTATATCATCAATCCAGTAATCAAATTCTTGCTTTAAAGATTGATATCCCCCCAGCCAATCTTCACGATTGTAGGATTTTTCTAAAATTGCGTTTTCTGAAAGTTTTGAACTCTGCATCTGCTATATATTCTTAAAAAGGTGAAGGATAAAGAATGAAGTCACCCAATTTTAGATTTTGCGGAAAGTTGCGTGCGGGGGTTCCCCCCGTTGAGCAAACTTTTCAAGACGGATTTACGATAGCGCAGCGTTAGCGAGTCCGCGAGCGTCTTTTGGATTGACCTCTCCTTATAAAGAAGAGGCTTAAGTATTGAATGATTTTTTTGCTCCTTCTCCGTCAACGGAGGAGCCACTCTCGTGGGCGGGTTTCCCGACTTGAGAGAAGTGGCGTGAGACAGTGTGGTGGGCGGGTTTCCCGACATAAAGCAACTGGCGTAGGCTTGAAACCGTTTTTTGGATTTTATTTTTAGATTTAATCTAAAATCTAAAATCTAAAATCCAAAATTGTCTCGGTCAGAATCGATAAACGCTTAAATCTGGAATAATGCGTTATCTCTTGTTAGGCGAAGTAATACCAATTCAAATAATGTTTGCGACACATCAATATATTCTAGATGGCACGCCGTGCCGTGCCCCTACAATCTGTTGCATTCTTTTTTCCAATTGGTATTATTCAACAAAAAACCGAACAATAATTTTGGAGGGGGTTTGGGGGACGCAACCGTCACCCAATCGGGGGTTTGGGGGAGAATCCCCCAATTCTTCTGGCTTCTTGAATCAGTGATACAAAATCAAAAAATGTTCGCGACGCATCAATATATTCCAGAGGGCACGGCACGCCGTGCCCCTACAATCTGTCACATTCTTTTTTCAAATTGGTATAATTTCACACTTCTGACTTCCGACTTCAGCCTTCAGTTAACTCGGGTAATGGTAGCCTCAACGTCAGTGATCAACTCAGGTAAAAATTGCTCACCTTGAGTTGCTGAGGCTGGTTGCAATGCCGTAGAAATTTGACTTTGCTCTTCTGCTGCTGGTAGCCAGTTCAGAAATGGTAGTGGTAACAAAGTGCTGAGGTTAGTAATCATCACCAACAACCACAGAGAATCAAAATTAGTTTCTGTAATTCCCAGCCAATGCATGATGATGGCCCCAAATTCATAGGAAACCATTCCTGCTAAATTCGACACCGACATTAATAAAGCAAATAATGTCGCTTCTACTCCCGGTGGGCAAAGTCTAGCAGCCAGTACCAAGACAGGCATATAGGCGATTTGCCCCATGACGGTGAGAATTAGACTATCACCTAAACTAAACCAATGGTCATCTATACCTAAAGCGCGGTTGGTGTGTGTAACTAATAGCAGCATTGTCATTCCTAAAGCTGCTGATAGTACCGTACTCCAACCAAAAATCACGCGAAAAGGTGAGCTTTTCAGGTATCGCTGGAAAATCCAAATCCCTACTAAAGAAGCGAGATTTGTAACTAGGCGCACTCGTCCCAAAAATTCTGGGGCAAAATGTAATTCGTTGGTGGTGAAGAAGAAAAAGGCTGAGTCAGCAGTTGGTGTCGCTTGCCAAATAAAGACAAATGCTGTTGGTAACCAAATTGCCTTTTGGGTGACAGCTTGGCGGAGTTGACTCAGTTGATGCTTAACGCTGACACTGTTATTTTCAGAGGAATTTTCCGCACTTTTATTGACAGGAGATTCGGCAATTAACCAAGCGACAGCCGAAACTAATAAGGGAAAAATGGCGGTAATCCAAAATACAGTATGTGTAGAGAAATGCTCTAAAAGCCAGCCGCTAAAATATGCTGTAATCAAACCACCAAATGCAGAAGCACCCCAGCAAATAGATTGTAGTGAACCTGCATCAGCTTGGGATTCTGCTCTGGCGCGTTCGACTACTAAGGAGTCAACGATCACATCGCTGACTGCAACTGAAAGCGACCCCAAGGCGATCGCTAACGTTGCTGCCCAGGTAGTATGAACTAATGTGGCGAGGCTTACCCAGGAAATAGTTCCTAATATCCCCGATAAAATTAGATATGGACGGCGGCGATAGCCAAAGATGGGCAAGCCATCGGAGATAAAACCAAATACTGGTTTAATAATCCAAGGTAAGGCGACTATTCCTAGTAGCGCCGATACTTGGGTGGGACTCAGCAACAGTTCATCTTTGAGGAAAAAGCTGACGGCTAAACGCGCCAACCCTAAAATGCCTTGGACAAAGTAGACGGTAAGAATGGCGATTAACTCGGCACTGGGTTCATGGCCGAAGAAAATTTTCTGTTTTACTGAGTCTTTGACCTTGGACAAGCCAGAGGAGTGAATCAGCATTAGGTAAATATTTTTTAAGCTTTATCTACTTTTCTATATTATCTATGTTCTGAGAAATGGGGGTAAAGGCAGAGCCAGCGATCGCGGATGCACAAATTCCCTACCCAAAGGGAAAGTTCTCATTAAAATCGTTGAAAATGTGCTTAAATATACCTTTTGAATGTGATTGCTACTTAAAAAGCAAGTTTTATAATCAACCTGAAAATTAAATGCGATCGCACTCACTCAGATAATAGCGACCAAGCTAAATCATCAATTATCTTCTGTCAAGGTGACTCTGAAGAGTTTGTGGTAATTTTTTTCTTACGCTCTAGTCAAATATTGATACTTATTTACACAGTCACAAGCTTTGATATGTGAAACTTAGATTATTAGTAATTTTTTATACATTTTTATCTCAAAAAGTTAAATTAAGTACATGAATAGAAGTGTACTCAATACTGCTCGGTTAAGGTTTTTCAACTCGGAATTTGGTTTGGGGAAAAGGTGTACCCCTGCGCTTAAGCAAGCAAGCTACGCGTAGGGTCTGTGCAGGAGAAAGGGTAAGGGTTAAAGGTTTTTTTTCTTGCCCCTTTTTCCCTTCCCCTTTTGCCTTTAACCGACAAGTATTGGAAGTATACCTAACGATAGGGTAGCTTCTGTAACATTAGTGATATCTGCTGTAATTAGGCATTTCAGCAGGCTTTTTGATTGATAACCCTAGTTGCAGATCAATGATAATTTTTATACTTACAGTTATTTTTATGAAACAATAAACTGCCTATTTGGCATAACTATCACACTTTAGTTTCTGGTTAAGATTAGTTCATGATTAAGTAAATTAATGATTACTATCTGATGGTTGCAAAGTGAATAATCATCTGTAGCCAAAATTCCTTGTGATCGCCTTCAGTAAGTGATTTGCGGCATTAAGATGATATTGATACATATCATTGATTCTGCTAAATAAAGGCCCTCATTAATGAAAGCGATCACTGATTGTCGATGGCAATGCATAAATTGCCAATTAATTCTGTAGCCGCAATTATTTAAATATAAATACGAGAGAAAAATATTTTGATATCTTGTTATTTATTCATAGGTTAAATAATGCTTAAATAACAAGATATTTTAGGTTAATTTAACTCCCTTTTATAGATTAAAAATTATTAACTAAAGTATTGATAGTCATAAGGTAGACAGATAAAAAATTTCTAGCCAGAAATGAAAAATAATTTTTTAGCCCAGCTACCCTAGGCAAAAATTAAAATACAACAAGCAGAAGCAATCTCATGAATAGATTGAAAGCGTTCAAGTTCCATTGGAACATTGACACACAAATCTTCTCTTGAGCAGCTGTATTTTCCAAATTGCTGTCCTCTGGCTTTCTTTGCCACTTCTAAGAAATTAAACTTAACTATATTACTATTTAGCGATATTACCAATTTGAGAATTAGATTGACAAAAATAAATGTATATAATTTCTGTACATCTGGATGAGATTTATGCGAAGATAGCTAGGTCAACAAGTTTTTCGTTTTGATTGTCCAAAAATTAAGTTAATTAACAAGCGATCGCGGCCTGTCTAGAGTGGCTAACAACAAATCGCCCATAACAATTTCGTCAGAATGACAAGCAAGTTTTACAATTTGTTATCTCCAAGAGAAAATCATAATTTACATAAAAAATTAAGAATCTGATTGGACAAACTGGAGAAGTAAATATTATTCTAGTAGCGTGTTTTAAAAATTACCCTCTAACAAAATCACTTTATCAGGCGAGGTAATTTTCCGAAATCACGAAAGACGCAAGTGTAGGCTTATAAGTTGCCTACTTGAATACACAAGATAGATACTATCTGGCTTTATGGTTTTCCTCATATAAGCCTGTAATCTGGTGGGTTTTGTCTCAATCCCAAAGATCAACTTTTCTTTAAGTATCAAAGCTGTAGATGCGTATTCCTTATCAGGATAACTAGCGACTCAGCTGCTTCTAACAGGAGTGGCATAGAGGGCGCAGTCGTATCTCCTGCAAGGGTAGTATAGTCACAACAGGGTGCTGAGAAAAACATGGGATTTTTCACGAACAACCTGTAACTATAAATACCATAACTGTGATATTTCTATTTCTGTGAGCCGTAACAAGGAAATAAGACAATGACAAAAAATGTTCTCTTTATCATTTCAGAGTGGGGCTACTGGGGCGAAGAACTCATTGGGCCCTTAGAGGCATGTGATGCTGCTGGATATAACATCACCTTTGTCACCCCCAACGGCAAAAAACCAACACCACTATCTGTAAGTTGTGCGCCTGGTTATATCGATCCCCCATTAGGACGTGGCGTGACTTCAGAAGAAATGGGAGCAAAAACCGTCCGCGTTCATGAGTCAGACAGACTCGACAGCCCTAAGAGTTTAGCTGATTGGTTTCCTCTAAGAGCTTATCCTAGCTCTCCTACATATCTCAGAGATATGGAAGCCTACTACCAAAAAATAGACAAAATTATTGCAGAAGAACTAGTCAATTACGATGCGCTAGTGATTGTTGGTGGTAGTGGCGCACTCATTGATTTAGCTAATAATTCCCGTCTACACGAACTCATCCTTGGCTTTGTCAAACTCAACAAACCTATTGCAGCTGAGTGTTATGGAGTTACCTGTCTAGCATTTGCTAGAGACTTCCGCGAGAAGAAGAGCTTGATTTGGGGTAAGCACGTGACTGGGCACCCAATTGATTACGACTACCTAGACGGTACCGGATTTGAAGGGCCCCACGCTATTGATGGCTCTAAAAAGGGATTTGGCGACGGCTATATTAATTTTGGCCCTCCATTCTACCCTCTAGAATTCATTCTCCGTGACGCTGTTGGCCCCGATGGAGCCTTTATCGGTAACGTTGGTCACCAAACCTCCGTTTTAGTTGATTATCCTTTCATTACCAGTCGTTCTACAGCTTCTTCTGTTGAGTGCGGTCGCATATTAGTAGAAGTCCTAGAGAAAGGACTTACCCGTTATGGATGGTAAACCTGATTAGTCTTTGCAACTCAAACAAGATTAATCAATGACCTAAGCACTAATAACGACAGAATCCATGACTCAAAAAACTGGTCGTTTTGCCATTCTTGAGCAATTTCTCGCAGATGGCATCCACTATATGTTTGGTAACCCAGGCACAGTGGAACAGGGTTTTTTGGATGCCCTGTGGGAATATCCAGATCTCAAGTACATTCTGACTTTGCAAGAAACCGTGGCTGTGATGACAGCCGATGGTTACGCTCGAGCTACCAAAAAGCCAGCATTAGTCCAAATTCATAGTGGCGTTGGTTTAGGTAATGCGATCGGCGCACTTTACCAGGCCATGCGTGGTCACGCCCCTTTGGTAGTCATCGGCGGAGATGCGGGTATCAAATATGCAGCAATGGATGCTCAAATGGCAGCGGATTTGGTCGGTATGGCCAAACCCGTCACTAAATGGGCTGCCACAGTCAATGAGCCATCTTCATTGCTGAGAATGCTCCGCAGAGCCATTAAGATTGCCTCTACACCCCCGATGGGGCCAGTTTATCTCTGCCTTCCTCAAGATATTTTGGATGCGCCTGTAGTCGAGCCAATCATACCTACCTTGACTCCTTCTACTCGTGTAGTACCAGACGATGAGACAGTTAAGGCAGTGGCCCAGACTCTAGTAGCTGCCAAAAAACCCATGATTTTTGTTGGCGATGGAGTTGCTTATTCTGGAGCCCAGGCAGAGTTAACCAAAGTTGCCGAACTTCTAGGGGCTGAGGTTTGGGATGTAGACTCTGGAGAAGTCAACATTAGCTATGCTCACCCTCTATATCAAGGGGCGACAGGGCATATGTTTGGCTCTAGTAGTCTGCCAATTACCACCAAAGGAGATGTCAATCTAGTTTGTGGCACTTATATGGTGCCAGAGGTCTTTCCGGAACTAGGAAATATATTTGCTCCCGGCGCAAAGGTGATTCATATTGATTTGAACGCCTATGAAATTGCCAAGAATCACCCAGTAGATGTAGGGATTGTCAGCGATCCCAAACTGACACTGGCTAAACTAGCAGATGCGATCAAAGACATCCTTACTGCACAAGAGCAAAGCGCAGCTCAAACCAGAGCCGCAGAGATTGGTAAGGCTAAAGCAGACAAGATTGCTGCTGCTAAGGCAGCCGATCAAGCTGTCAGGGACTCAGTTCCTCTGCATTTCTCTCGGTTTATGGAAGAGCTTGCACCTCTGTTACCAGAAGATGCAATCTTCTTTGATGAAGCCTTGACCTCTTCACCCAATATCATTAGGTATAAGCCACCCAGCAAGCCAGATCATTATTTTCTCACCCGTGGAGGTTCTCTAGGGGTAGGGATTCCTGGGGCAATTGGTGCTAAATTGGCTAATCCTGACAAAAAGGTGATTGGCTTTACAGGTGATGGCGGTGGGATGTATACCATCCAAGCTCTCTGGACAGCAGCTCGTCATAATGTAGATGCCATATTCATCATTTGCAATAACCGTTCTTACAAGCTATTGCAATTGAATATTCAAGCTTACTGGCAAGAACAAAGTGTTGCCAAGCATGACTTTCCCTTAAGTTTTGACTTGTCGAAGCCAGTACTGCGCTTTGATGAAATGGCTCGTTCTATGGGGGTTGAAGCCATCCGAGTCGAGAAGCCAGAAGAGATTGCCCCAGCAATTAAGCAGGCATTAGCACATAATGGCCCTTTCCTCATCGATGTTGTCTTAGAGGGTGATGTTCGCCCAGACATGATTGGGATTCGGTGTGGTCAATAAAGGAGCTAGGGGATGAGGGGCTAGGAGAGCAGAGGAAGCAGAGGAGCAGAGGAGAAATCAAATACGCCCAATGCCCAATGCCCAATGCCCCATGCCCCATGCCCCATTCACGATTTTGAGTCTAGTTTCATAAGGATGCCTTAAGTATGAGTACTACTACTACACCAGGTCGTCAGTTCTTCGATGAACACATGAAGTACATCGTCGCTAAAGACGTGGTTGGCATGGTGACCAATACCTATACAGAAGATGCGATTCTGTATAATGCTTTTCCTTTTTTAGATACACCACCCCCAAATGTAATTCAGGGGAGAGAAGCATTAATCAAAGCTTTTGAAGGTTACCTAGAATATCAAGGCGAAATTCAAGTTGATTCTTTATACAACTTTTTAGAAACTGACGACGTAATTTCCTTCCAAGCAACAATTACCTCTCCCAAAACAGGTAAGTGGGCAGTAGGTGATGTGTGGGTGCTTCAAGATGGCAAGGTGGCTCGTCACTTTGGTTTTGCTCACAGGCTAGGAGATGCTTAATAACCATCTGGGCTGGTAAGGTGTTTTAGTACTACGAAGGTTCATTTAAGTTGTAAATCTGTTGCGTTGATTAAATCTGCGGTTCTGTAGCAACATCCCAACTTTTGAGTAATTAACTGTTCAATAAAGGAAATAAATCATGAGTGAGCTAGCACCACTAACTCAACCAGAAATTCTAGAATTTGCAAAAGCTTGGTATAGAAAACTAGACATTCACGTTCCTGTGGACGAATATGCTCCTCTGTTAGCCTCAGACGTAGAATTGAGGTTTCCTGAAGCCACAGTTAAAGGCTTTGAAGGATATAGCGGTTGGTACGATCGCGTCATCAATATTTTCTTTGATGAAGTCCATACCGTCAAAGAAGTAACAGTTAAATCTGCGACAGCCGAAAAAGCAGATGTACAGGTGGTGGTGAAATGGGAAGCCAGTGTTTGGAAGGCTCCAGCAGCTACTAGCGAACGCATTGTTTTAGATGCTTATCAAACATGGGAAGTTAAGCGATCGCCCGAAACCAATAAACCAGTAATCTCTGTTTATATAGTTGATGAACTCAAATACTACGAGGGTTCAGCTACATTGTAAATAATAGAGAACTCTTAACAGATAACATGAAAAACAGAAGATTACATAGATAGATTTTTAGCAAAATAAATTATCCCTGATAGAACGGGAAAAAATCTCATCTATTGCTGATTCTATATACAGAATAAAGCTAAAATTATCTGCTTTTTTTGTCTGTTAAGAGTTCTTTTTACCTAGTCTAAAGGGTTTGTGTAATCAAAATTTACGGAGAATCGAAAATATGGGCAAGCCTCCCGATACTGCTTTAGGAAGACTATACGAAGAACATATTCAATTAATCCTGAAAAAGGATATTGAAGCATTATTAAATCAATATACTGAAGATGCAGTTTTAATTAGCAGCTTTGAGAAAGTTCCTAAATATTTTCGCGGACGCAAAGAACTCGAAGAACACTTTCAAGGCATCCTAGGAATTGAAGGGTTACAGACAGATATTGCTTTTTGGGCAGAAACAGAAAATCCCCAAACCCTAATGATTGTTGAAGCTATTACTATGCAGGCTGGGGGACAAGAAGCTAAGATGCGGTTTGCCGATAGTTGGGTTTTGAGAGATGGCAAAATAGCTATTCACTTTGCTGGCATGACTCAATATCCCGATGGCACAGTAGCTTAGATTAGTTACATAATACTGATTTAAATACCATCACAGCAGTTGTTAACCTATAAGTACGTTAGCAGTTAGCGTCTTCATGGGTAAGTCCTGGGTAGAGTATGTGCAGAGTAAATAATTGCTGAGTAATTTATTGACTCAGCAATTATAGCTATCTATTTATTACCGAAATCATGGATTTAACCAATCAAAAAATAGTCATTATTGGTGGTAGTTCGGGAATTGGATTAGCAACCGCAAAAGCAGTTGTGGCTGCAGGGGGAAATGTCGTAATTGCTAGCCGTTCAGAAGCCAAATTAAACGCTGCTCAAGCTGAGATTGGTGAACGGGTAACTACCTTTAGCTTAGACATCACCAATGAAGAAGAAGTGCAAAAATTATTTTCCACAGTTGGTAGTTTTGATGGTTTAGTCATCACTATTTCTGTAGAAGCTATGGGTGCATTTCTGGAATTAGATTCCCAAGTAGCCCGCCAGATATTTGAAAATAAATTTTGGGGGCACTATTATGCTGCTAAATATGGTGCAGCCCAACTCAAACCTAGTGGTGCGATCATCTTCTTTTCTGGTTATGCATCGCAAAAACCAGTATCTAATCTTTCTATCATGGCATCTGTGAATGGAGCGCTGGAAGCATTAGCTCGTTCTTTAGCAGTGGAACTCAGTCCGATTCGAGTTAATGTTGTGTCTCCTGGTTTAGTAGCAACTCCTCTCTATGAAGGAATACCAGCAGAACAACGGCAAAACTACTTTAATTATGTAGCTGATTCTCTACCTGTAAAACGGATAGCTCAACCAGAAGATATTGCGGAGACAGTTCTATATTTAATCAACAACAAGTTTACAACTGGTGCGGTTATTGATGTAGATGGTGGAGCGAGGTTAGTATAAGAGGCTATTTATAAAGTAAAAATAAAATTACTGTAGGGGTTGCCTAACGCATTATTTATGCGGCTATTCCCTACAGCTAAATTTTATTTTCTCTGATTACCAAATTATTTTATGTCCGTAATAAAACCTACTTAAGATTTACTTATAAATAGTCTTGCAATGCTTTAGTAAAAAACTGGTACAATCAGAGAAACAACCAAACAATTGCTTGGAGTTAGCCACAATGTTAAGTGCAGTTAAAAGAACTTGGGCAGGAGTAGACGTAACTGGATTTGACCCTTATAAAGACGCTTTACAAGCACGGTTAATTAATCTTATTTGGAATGATGAAAACCTCAAACAAGAAATTCTGAAAAATCCGAAAGCTGTGTTTGAAAGGGAAACAGGAATTAAATTCCCTGCAGAATTAGAGGTTCGAGTGTTAGAGGAAGATGAAGATGAATTCTATATTGTGATTCCACCTCTACCTCCAACACAAGCCCAATGGGAGAATTTCTATCAGCAAATGTCTGTTTGGTGGACGTTAACATATACATGGTGGTGGTGGATTTACCGCACTAAAACAGAGAACGCTGTACCTTTCAGAGAAGGTTTAGAATCCCTCATCATTGTTCGTTTCATGCAAGATGAATCTTTAAGGCATCAACTTTTTACTGAACCAAAAACAGCTTTAGAAAAGCAAGCAGGTATTCAACTTCCTGCTAATATCAAAGTCCAACCATTAGCAGAAACTCAAAATCTTGCTTATTTTGTTCTGCCGAAGAATCCACAACTAGAAAAGCGTGTAAATGGAGGAGTAGGAGAAGCATGGATGGCAGCCCATACTTGGTTTTGGTGGTTAACATCCTTACGAATCAGAACGTCTGCTTTGGAAGCTACTAATTATAATTAAATATAGTAGCGGTAGGTAACAAGTTATCTCACTCTCAAGAATGCTATTTAAGAAGGCATAAGTCAGAGGGCAGAAGGCAGAGAGTAGAAGGATGGATCAAGATTTTTATCCTTGTTTGCTAAATTGAAAATGCTTCTTATACAGGTACCCATACTAGGTAGTTCCGGATTGCATTTTCATATTTTGATATTTGGTGGCGAAACCTGTTTCATTGGGATTGCCTTCTGCCCTTTACTTTTCTTGAGAACATCACAAATTTGCCCATGAAAGCACAAGTAATTGAAGAACTTGGGGATACTAGCGTATTCAAAGAAGTAGATTTGCCAAAACCAGAAGCTATACCTGGTCACATTTTAATTCGTGTGTTTGCCTCAAGCGTTAACCCACTGGATTATGTGATCCGAGATCCCAAGTACATGACTTATATTACTGATGAAAGATATGCTCAGGCGTTCAGCCAGGCGATTGTACCAGACTTACCAGCAGTGATACATGGTGATGTTGCTGGGGTTGTGGAAGAAGTGGGAGAAGGAGTAAACAAATTCCAGCCTGGTGATGAAGTTTATGCTTGTGCAGGCGGTTTGCGAGGTTTTGGTGGGGCTTTAGCTGACTATATGTTGGTTGATGCTGATTTAGCAGCTTTAAAGCCTAAGTCACTGACGATGGCAGAAACTGCTGCACTTCCCTTAGTTGCAATCACTGCTTGGCTGGCCTTGATAGACAGAGTGCAGATTAAGCCCGGACAGAATGTGTTAGTACATGCAGCTACAGGCGGTGTAGGTCATATTGGGCTGCAACTTGCCAAATGGGTTGGGGCAAAAGTTTTTACAACAGCTTCTTCTGAAAAAAAGTTAGCGATCGCCTATGAATTAGGTGCAGATGTTGCTATTAATTATCGCACGCAAACTGTGGCAGAGTACGTCAAACAGTATACGGATGGCAAAGGTTTTGATGTAGTTTTTGATACTGTTGGTTTCGATAATCTCGATCGCTCCTTTGAGGCTGTTGCAGTCAATGGCATAGTTGCAACCACAATGGCTTGGAATAATCATGACCTGAGTCCAGTTCATTTAAAGGGAGTAACTCTACATGCTGTCTGGTGGGAAATTTCTATGCTTTATGGTATTGATCGCGCACACCACGGCGAGATATTGGCCAAGCTTTCTCAACTCATAGATGAAGGCAAAATCCGCCCCTTAATAGATCCAAAATCCTTTAGCTTTGCTGATATAGCAGCAGCGCATCAATATGCTGAATCTGGTCAGGCAATTGGGAAAATAACTTTGACGCGATAATTTGCTAGCTTGGTATAAATTTGTCTGGAATTTTGGTATAAATTTAGTCTGGAATTGCAGACAAATAATTTAGAACAAGCTACATCTATGGAAATTTCCTTGAGAGTTAATGGTAAAAAATATACAGCAGATGTTGAACCCAATCTACTGTTATTAGACTTGCTCAGAGATCATCTTGGTTTAACAGGTACAAAAGATGATGGCGGTTCGACTTCTGGTGTGTGTACAATTTTACTCAATGGCGTATCGGTAAAAAGCTCATTTGTGCTAGCAGTGCAAGCGGATGGTGGCGATATTGTTACCATTGAAGGTATTGCTAAAAACGGGCAACTGAGCGTTATTCAAGAAGCATTCTGGGAAAAGCACGCAGTGCAAAACGGCTTTTGTACACCAGCAATGATCTTGTCTTCAATGGATCTCTTGCAAAAAAATCCCAATCCTACAGAAACAGAAATTCGTGCTTGGTTAGATGGGATTTATTCACGAGATACAGGCTATCAAAATGTTGTCAGTGCCATTAAATATGCAGCTGAAAAATTACAGCAAAGCTAGGTAGTGGTGACCGGAGTGATGAGGGTGATAAGGGAGAGGTGGGAGATGAGGGAGACAAAATAATATTCCCAATTGCGCCCTGTTCCCTGTTCCCTAGATAAAAATCATATGGAGTGAATAAAGCTATGAAACTTGAAGGTAGTGTAGTTCTAATTACAGGTGCGAGTGGTGGTATTGGAAAAGAGTTCATTCAGGGATTACTAGGCGCTGGTGTTGGGAAAATCTACGCCGCAGCTCGTAGAGTAGAGGCTCTGGAAAGTTTGAAGGCTAATAATCCTGACAAAATTGTGCCGATAAAACTTGATATTACTAACCTAGCTCAAGTTAATGAAGCAGCAGCCCAATACCAAGATGTCAATGTACTGATCAATAACGCTGGGATTACCCATGACCAAGGAGTAATTTCTGCACCAAATATGGATGGTGCACGTCAGGAAATGGAAACCAACTACTTTGGGACAATGGGGATGTGTCGCGCCTTCGCTCCTGTACTAAAAGCAAATGGTGGGGGAGTAATCGTCAACCTAGTTTCTTTCTTAGGTAAAATTAACCTCCCCTTTTTGGGTACATACTGCGCGTCTAAGGCAGCAGAATTATCCCTAACTCAATGTGTGCGTGCAGAATTAGCAGCCCAAGGAACCCTAGTAGTTGCCGTTATGCCAGGTTCAGTCGATACTGAATTTGCTAAGTATTATCCACCGCCAAAGGTTGCACCCGCAGAAGTTGTTAGAGTAGCTTTAGATGCTGTCATTAATGAAGTTGAAGATGTCTATCCAGGCGACCAAGCAACTTATTTGGCAGCTGAACTGCTCAAAGATCCTAAAGGTATAGAAAAATACCTTGCAGGGATGTTACCAGGTATATTGGAGCAGCAAAAACAGCAGCAAGAACAGCAATAGCAATTGAGGTAAAGCACCGATGAAAGAAGTAATAGATGAAGTCGAACAATGGCTAAATCTGGGCCATACTGTAGCATTAGCAACTGTGGTCAAAACCTTAGGTTCCAGCCCTAGGGAAGTCGGTGCTGTAATGGCGGTTAACGATGCTGGAGAAGTTCTTGGTTCTGTTAGCGGTGGTTGTGTAGAAGCAGCCGTGGTAGAAGAAGCTCTGATAGTCATCCAATCAGGCGAACCACGGCTGTTAAGCTATGGGGTCAGTGATGAATTGGGTCTATCGGTTGGCTTAACCTGCGGCGGGACAATTCAAATTTTTATCCAGCAGTTCTCAGACAAATTACATAGCAGTAATCTCAGTTTGAGGGAGATTTTCCAAGCAATTCGCCAATCATTACAGAAACCCATAGCTATCTGTACAGTGGTGGAGGGAATGCAAGCAGGAGCCAAGATGATTGTCAACGACAAGGGCGATCGCTTGGGTTCCCTCGGTAATGCAGAGATTGATTGCATAGTTGCTGATGATGCTCAAGGAATGTTGCATCAAGGGCTGACTAAATTGTCTGACTTTGCTTTAAATGAAGAATGTCGGCAAGCAGAGGTCACAGTTTTTATAGAGTCTTTTGCTCCACCACCTCACTTAATTATTTTTGGTGCCATTGACTTCACGCGATCGCTCTCTGTATTAGCTAAAGTCCTGGGTTACCGGGTGACTGTTTGCGATGCGCGCGATAGCTTTGCCACAGTTGCACGTTTTCCCGCAGCTGATGAGGTGATTGTGGAATGGCCCCATAAATACTTAGAAAGCACTCATGTAGACCACCGGACTATGATTGTTGTTCTCACTCATGACCCCAAATTTGATGTCCCCGCTTTAGTTAGCGCTGTGAGAACACCAGCCGCTTATATTGGGGCAATGGGTAGCCGCAGAACTACTAAAGATAGAATCAGTCGTCTTCAAGAAGCTGGACTGACTGAGGCGGAAATTAACCGGATTTCTGCCCCAATTGGGCTAGATATCGGTGCTCGTACCTCCGAAGAGACAGCAGTTTCAATTATGGCTGAAGTGATTGCCCAAAGAAGCGGGCGTAGTGGCGGACGGCTATCTCACAATGAAAAGCCAATTCACGCCAGATAGTGAAGCATTACTTCAGTAAATCACGCCAGTGGCGTGATTTTCCTCTAGCGATGAAGATTTAGGAAAATTTATGAAAGCAGTACGCACTCATTCCTACGGCAAACCAGAGGTACTTGTTTATGAAGATGCTCTTCTTCCTGGAATTGGTTCAGAAGAAGTTTTAGTTGAGGTTCATGCTGCTGGAGTAAATCCCCTAGATTGTAAAATCCGTGAAGGTCGCATGAAAGCGATTTTTGATTATCCTAAACCCTTCATTTTGGGATTGGATATGTCCGGTAAAGTCGCGGCGATTGGATCAGCAGTGCAAAACTTCCATTTAGGTCAAGAGGTTTATGGAGTTGCAGAAGTGAGCCGTTCTGGTGCTTACGGCGAATATGCGATCGCGCAACCGCAAAAGTTAGCTGCAAAACCAAAAACCCTCGATTATATTCAAGCCGCATCTATTCCCGTTGTTGCTATGACAGCATGGCAAGCTTTATTTGATGTCGCGGGAGTATCACCAGGGCAAACCGTACTCATCCATGCGGCATCGGGTGGTGTTGGGATATTTGCTGTACAGTTGGCTAAGTTAAAGGGAGCCAAAGTCATCGGCACAGCATCAGCTAATAATTTAGAGTTGGTCAAGGAATTAGGCGCTGATGAGGTGATAGATTACAAAACCACTAAATTTGAAGATGTCGTCAGCAATGTAGATATGGTTTTAGATACAATCGGTGGCGATACACGGGAACGTTCTTGGGGAGTCATTAAACCTAATGGCATTTTGGTTTCGTTAATTTCCTCTCTTCCTCCCTCTCAAGCGACTGCTCTAGAAAAAGGCGTTCGTGCGGTGGGATTGGTGATGCAGCCTCAAGCTTCGCAATTAACAGAAATCGCGGCGCTGTTAGATAGCGGCAAAATTAAAACTGTTGTTGGTAAAGTATTACCTCTGGCTGCAGCTCGTCAAGCGCATGAATTGATTGAGAATGGCGGGATTCGGGGAAAAATTGTGCTGCAAGTCGAACAATCGTCAACATAGTTAATAGTTAATCATGAAAATCGGAATTCTCGGTGCAGGTAATATTGGCGGTAATCTGGGTAAAATCTGGGCAGCAAAGGGACATGAGATTTTTTTTGCTGTGCGAGAACCTCACAGTGATAAGGTAAAAGCTTTATTGAATGAGTTAGGGTCTAGCGTTCACACAGGTAGTTTACAAGAAGCTGTCTCTTTCGGAGAAGTGGTGTTACTAGCTGTACATTGGCAAAACGTACCAGCAGTTTTACAAGAAATTCAAGGGCTGATGAGCGATAAAATTCTCATCGACAGCACTAATCGCATGATACCCCCGCCTCCTGATACTACTGGTTCAGCAGCTGAGGATATTGCTAGGGCACTCCCTGGAGCTAAAGTAATAAAAGCGTTCAGTACTCTGGGTGCAAACAATCTCACTAATTTAAAGTTTGGCTCTGAAGATGCTAGCACTTTTATTTGTGGCGATGACCCAAAAGCTAAAGCTATAGTTACCCAACTGGGAGAAGAACTTGGTTTTGATGTAGTGGATGCAGGACTATTAAATACTGCTCCTTTAATAGAGTCTTTAACTAAGCTTTGGGTACAGATATCACGTAACTATGGTAGAGAAATTGCCTTGAAGTTATTGCGACGGTGAAATTTATAGGAATATACCATTCAATTACAGTAGGAAAGAAGATAAATTGATAAATTGAGTTTCTGCTTTTTACCCAACAATTGATTTTAAATTTTATAAATTATCAATGAGTAACTTTTCGTGCGTTACGGCTCAATACTTGTCGGTTAAGGGCAAAAGGGGAAGGGGAAAAGGGGCAAGAAAAAACCTTTAACCCTTACCCTTTCTCCTGCAAAGACGCTACGCGTAGCTTGCTGAAGCGCAGGGATACACCTTTTACCCAAACCAAATTCCGAGTTGAAAATCCTTAACCGAGCAGTATTGCGTTACGGCTTACACCTAACGCACACTACCAAATACTTAATTTATATTAATTAATCTTGTTAAATTTTATAAATTACTAATTAGTTATATATAAAACCAAAATTTTCATCTATTTAAATACATGAAAGTATTTATGCTGATATAAAACAATTACTTATCATAGATAGACAAGACAATATCAATCAAAGCTAGTAATAGAAAAGATTTCCAGATAATTGTCAAACTTGATACTTTTGGTAAAATGGTCAATTTAAGCAACTAGATGAGAATCATCTCCCTTGATTGCTGTCTTAATTAACAGTTATTCTGTTCTTAATTATCAGGGACTTTTACCTTAGTATTGGAATTGACAATTTATGAAAAATCAATGCGTACTAGTGACAGCTAAAGGCGGTTCAGAAAATTTAAAGTTAGTTGAGCAAGATATTTCTGAACCAAAACTTGGACAAGTGCGGATTAAGATTTTAGCAACCGGGGTTTCTAGTGCAGATATATTAATGCGTGAGGGAGTGTATCCGGTAGATCCTCCCTCTTTTCCATTTGTTCCGGGATATGACATTGTCGGAATTATTGACAAATGCGGTGATGGAGTCAACAAATTCCAAATAGGTCAGAAAGTCGCGGCATTAACTAAGATTGGTGGCTACGCAAAGTTTATTAATTTATCAGAAAATGACTTGGTATTAATGCCTGATGGACTTGATCCCGTAGAAGCTGTAGCAGTCATCTTAAATTACCTCACAGCTTATCAAATATTGCACCGCATTGCAGAAGTCAAAGCTGGTGAAAAAGTATTACTTTACGCTGCTGCTGGGGGTGTTGGTACAGCATTTCTACAGTTAGGTCAATTAGCAGGGCTGGAGATGTATGGTACAGCATCTCCAGAAAAACATCAAACAATTATCGAATTGGGAGCCACTCCCATTGACTATAGAAATGGCAATGTTGAAGAAAGAATTAAGAGTCTCACTGGTGATGGTGTAGATGTGGTTTTGGATTCCATTGGTGGAGAAAATTGTTTCCGTTCTTATCAAACTTTGCGACCACAAGGTAGGATAGTAACTTTTGGCGCTTCATTCATTTTGCACGGACAAGCAGAACCAGATTTACAAGAAGTATTCTTTTGGTGGCGTGCATCTTTAGCATTAAATTTAATATCTAAAGATAAACAAGTCTTAACTTATGCCATTTCGACTTTTAAACAAGAACATCATGGCTGGTATTTAGAAGATTTAACAACTCTTCTTAAATTGTTAGCTGAAAAGAAAATTCAGCCGTTAATTGATAAAACAATGAGTTTATCAGAAGCTAAGGAAGCACATCATTTACTTGATACACAAGCGGTAAGAGGTAAGATAGTTTTATTGCCTTAATTTAGAAGAGTTAACTAAAAGAGAATATGGCTCAACCAATATTGGGAACCTCTATTAAACGGCGGGAAGATCCAGAATTATTACGCGGGGAAGCCAAATTTACAGCAGATATCACTCTGCCAAATATGTTACACATGGCAATTTTGCACAGTACTGAGGCTCATGCTCTGATTAAGAGCATTGATACCAGTGTGGCAGAAAAAATGCCAGGAGTGGTGCGAGTAATTACAGGAGCCGATACTAGCGCAATTTTTCCCCTCCCCGTGATTATGAATCCTGGCGGTGCAGAGGCGAAATTTCCACCCCATCCCTATGGCATACCAGCAGGTCAAACTATCTTAGCTATCAATAAAGTACGCTATGTTGGCGATTTTGTGGCTGTGGTGGTGGCCCAAACCCGTCAACAAGCATATGACGCTCTTAAAGGCATTCAGGTAGAGTACGAGCCGCTACCAGTTGTGACTGATGCTGAGGAAGCGCTGCAGCCAGATGCACCGCAACTATATGACAACATACCTGGTAATTTGAACCAGTATGCCAGTTATGGAGATAAAGAAGCCACAGAAAAAGCGATCGCAGCTGCTGAGGTAGTGATTAAGCAAAAAATTCGCATTCCCCGGGTGATTGCCAATTCTAGCGAAACCCGAGCCACGATCGCAGATTACAATCCCGAAACTGGAGACTATACCCTGTGGACAAATACCCAAATTCCCCACGGTAACCGCTTTTTGCTATCACAATTAGTTTTAGGAATTCCCTACAACAAACTGCGGGTGATTGTTCCCCACATGGGCGGAAGCTACGGTTCTAAAGGATATCTGTATTCAGATACAGCTATTACCTTGTTTTTAGCTAAAGAACTCGGTCGCCCGGTCAAGTGGGTAGATACTCGTCAAGGGTTAGCACGTACCACCGTTCATTCCCACGATCATATAGAGTATGCCACCCTGGCGGGTAACAGAGATGGCAAAATTACAGCCCTCTATTGCACCAACTACGCCAACCTTGGCGCTTTTTCTGGTACCAACGGCCCTGGCGCGCCTACAAGTTTGACAGGGCGCAGCATATCGGGGGCTTATGCCATTGAGCATCCTTTTTATGAAGTTTATTGCGTATTCACCAACACTACCCAAACAGGCCCAATTCGTGGTGCGGGAAGGACAGAAGCCCACTGTGTAATTGAGCGTTTGGTTGACCTCTTTGCTGATGAAATCGGTTTAGATCCAGCCGAAGTCCGCCGTCAAAACATGGTTCCTCCCGATCAGTTCCCTTACAAGAACGGTTTGGGCTGGACTTATGACTCCGGTAATTATCAAGTCGCCCTTGATAAAGCCTTAGAAATGGTGGATTACAAAAATATTCCCCAACTCAAAGAACAAGCCAAGGCGCGAGGTAAATATTTAGGTGTCGGAATTGGTTCCTTTGTCGCCATATCTGGTGTTGGCCCTTCGCCAATTATGGCTACAGATATTGGTCTCAATGGTAGTACTTGGGGTAGCGTTCACCTGCGCGTACATCCCACAGGTGATGTTAGTTTAATTACAGGTAGTCAGCCCCACGGTCAAGGTCATGTAACCACCTTCTCTCAAGTTGCTGCCCAAGAACTAGGGATTGATATTGAACGCATTGAGGTAATACATTCCGATACCAGAGGTGCTGTTTACGCTCAGGGTAGTTATGGTTCCCGGAGCTTCAGCGTTGAAGGTGCGACAGTTTATAAAGCTGCCCAAAAGATTAACGAAAAAGCCCGAAAAATGGCAGCTCATATCTTCAAAGTTCCAGAGGATGAGATTATTGTTGAGGATGGTAAATTCTATCCTAAAAATCAACCAGATCAAGTCAAAACCATACAGGATATAGCCTTAGCCCTTTGGTATGCTTGGGATTTACCACCAGGAATGGAACCAGGCTTAGAAGTCATTACCTTCTTCGATCCACCAGATTTTAGCTATCCCTTTGGTACTCATATTGCCGTCGTGGAAGTCGATCAAGAAACTGGTGAAGTTGAAGTAGTGCGCTACGTCGCAGTCAATGATTTTGGCAATGTGGGCAATCCAATGATTGTTGATGGTCAAACCCACGGCAATATTTATCTAGGGATTAGCCAAGCCTTATTTGAAGAAGCTGTTTATGATGAGTCTGGCAAAATCCTCACAGACGACCTCACCAGTTATGCGATCGCTAAACCTTCTGACTTACCCCACTTTGAACTAGCGCGTACCGTCACCCCCACACCACATAACCCTTTAGGAGCCAAAGGAGCTGGGGATGTCAGCAATCCACCCGTAGCACCTGCAATCGTCAATGCTGTTTGCGATGCTCTTACTCCTCTAGGAGTCAAGCATCTGAATATGCCTTTGACACCAGAGAAAGTGTGGCGGGCGATGAATGGGGTGTAGGTGATTGGGGACTGGGGATTGGGGATTGGGGATTGGGGACTGGGGATTGGGAAGATGAGGGGGGATGAGGGGGATGAGGGGGATGAGGGGGATGAGGGGAAAATTTCCATTACCCATTACCCATTACCCATTCCCAAACCCCAATTTTATAAATTAAAACCCACGGCAATTAATAATAAGTAAAGAGAAAGCAACATAGGTAAACTTTATGGCTAAACCAATGATTCTGACCGTGGATGACGATCCTCAGGTTTTACAAGCGATCGCGCGGGATTTGCGTAAGGAATATGGCGATCGCTTCCGGATCTTACGTGCAGATTCAGGCGCAGCAGCACTAGAGGCCATCAAAGAATTAAAATTACGTAATGAAACAGTAGCACTATTTCTGGCTGACCAGCGAATGCCCCAAATGACTGGGGTAGAGTTTCTGGAACAAGCAATTGCTATCTTCCCCGAAGCGAAACGCGCCTTGCTGACTGCTTATGCAGATACCGATGCTGCGATCGCAGCTATTAATAAAACTAGTATTAATTACTACCTAACTAAGCCTTGGGACCCACCAGAAGAGCGGTTGTATCCTATTCTGAATGATTTACTAGATGATTGGTTTGCTTCTTATCGTCCACCTTTTGAAGGGACTCGCGTGATTGGTCATCGTTGGTCGCCTAATTCTCATAAAATCAAAGATTTCCTCGCCCGCAATCACGTTCCTTATCAATGGTTAGATATTGAACGAGATCAGGAAGCCCAAGAGTTAGTTAACTATAGTGGCGTAGATAACGCCGAATTACCTTTGGTAATTTTGCCAGATGGTGAGCGTTTAGTAAAACCCAGCAATATTGAAATTGCAGCCAAAGTTGGATTGCAAACCCAAGCTAAACAGCCATTCTACGACTTAGCAATTGTCGGTGGCGGGCCAGCCGGGTTAGCCGCCGCCGTCTATGGGGCTTCTGAGGGGCTGCGAACGGTGATGATTGAACGGGAAGCCCCTGGCGGACAAGCGGGAACCAGTTCGCGGATTGAAAACTACCTCGGTTTCCCCATTGGTTTAAGTGGTGCAGATTTAGCTAGACGCGGCGTTACCCAAGCCAAACGCTTTGGTGTAGAAATTCTCACGCCCCAGGAAGTAGCAGGAATTCGCACCAACGGTAACTATCGTTATGCACTACTCAAAGATGGCTCAGAAATCGCCTGTCATGCCTTAATTTTGGCGATGGGTGTTTCTTGGCGGCGGTTAAATGTCCCTGGAATCGAAAAACTCACAGGTCGGGGTGTATATTATGGTGCAGCCATGACCGAAGCAATGGAATGTAGCAACGAAAAAGTCTACATTGTGGGTGGTGCTAACTCCGCCGGACAAGCCGCAATGCACTTCAGCAAGTATGCCCAGCAAGTACATATGTTAGTGCGTGGTGACGATCTGGGTAAAGGAATGTCACAATACCTCGTCGATCAGATTGGTGCTACAGACAATATTATTGTGCAACTTAACTCCAGCGTCGTTGAGGTGAAAGGTGAAGAAAGTTTAGAAGCCTTAACTATTCTCAACAATGTGACTGGGGAACAAGAAACCGTCCCAGCTAACTCTCTGTTTATTTTCATTGGTGCTGTTCCCCATACCGATTGGTTAGATGGAATTGTCGAACGGGATGAACGTGGCTTTATCCTGACTGGGCCTGATTTAATCAAAGATGGCAAACGTCCCAAAGGCTGGAATGTAGATAGAGACCCTTACTTACTCGAAACCAGTGTACCAGGAATTTTTGCTGTGGGTGACGTGCATCATGGTTCCGTGAAGCGCGTAGCTTCGGGCGTGGGTGAAGGCTCAATATGTGTTAGTTTTGTCCACCAGTATCTTGCTAAGGTGTTGTAATGCTGGACATAGAAGAATTACGCCAAGTAGAATTATTTGCCAGCTTAAGCGATGAGCAATTGCGGTGGTTGTGCGAACAAGGCAAAGAAATATGGCTGCAACCTGGTGATATCCACCGTTCTGCGGGCGATCCTGCCGAACAAGTTTTTATTATGATTGACGGTGAGGTACAAGTTACCCAGAAGGTAGGCAATCAAGAAATTGTCTTAGTTACCTATGGGCCAAAAACCTTCTTTGGGGAATTGCCCATTTTAACTGGAGAAACTCACTATTGGGCTGGTGGCAAAGCTGTGCAGCCTTGCCACATCCTGGAATTGGACAAAGATAAATTCTGGCAAATGCTAGCCACCATGCCGGCTGTCACCACCTTGATTCTGCAAACAATGGCGCAGCGGGTACAAGAGTTACAGTCCATGTCTCAGCAGCGGGAAAAACTCGCGGCTTTAGGCACAATGGCGGCGGGACTGTCCCATGAAATGAATAACCCGATGGCTGCAGTTAGGCGGGGAACTGGAGAATTGCAAAAGCTATTTCAACAGTTACCCTCGCTAGTGTTGCAACTGAGTCAACGACAATTTACCCAGCCGCAAATACAATATTTGGGTGGTTTGCAGCAAGAAGTAATTGCCAAGCAGCAGCAAACTACTCAATTGTCTCCCCTTTCCAGATGCGATCGCGAAGATGAACTGGTTGATTGGTTAGATGACAATGGTGTCAGTGATGGTTGGAAACTCGCGCCTACCTTAGTTGCAGTCGGCTTAGATGCTAACGACCTCAGTAAAATTACGCAGCAAGTCCCAGCAGAATCTTTAGGGGATATCTTAGCTTGGCTAGAAGCCAGCTTGAGCGGATTAAACTTACTCTCCGAACTAGACGAAGGCTCATCCCGTGTCTATGAGCTAGTCAAAGCTCTGCAAGACTACTCTTACATGGATCAAGCCCCCTTACAAGAGGTGAATGTCCATGACGGTATTGAAAGTACCTTAAAGATGATGCACCATAAACTCAAGGATGGAGTAGCGGTAATTAGAGAGTATGGCAATTTACCCAGAATCAGCGCCTATGGTAGCGAATTAAACCAAGTCTGGACTAACCTGATTGATAATGCCATTGATGCAGTTAAGGGTCAAGGTCAGCTTCGCATACATACAAAGTGCGAAAACGACCAAGTTTTGATAGAAATCATCGATAATGGCACAGGAATCGCGCCAGAAATCCAATCGCGCATTTTTGAACCATTTTTCACTACCAAAGGCGTAGGCGAAGGTAAAGGATTAGGCTTGGATATTGTTTACCGCACTGTAGTTGGGAAACATAAAGGAGATGTCCGATTTACCTCCTGTCCTGGTAATACCTGTTTTCAAGTTCGTCTACCAGTTGTATTGACGGATTGATGAGGGATTGGGGATGAGGGAGATCAGGGGACAAGGAGACAAGGAGACAAGGAGACAAGGAGACAAGGAGACAAGGGGAAATAACAAACCCCAATTACCCATGCCCAATGCCCAATGCCCCATGCCCAATTCCCAATTCCCAAACTATAAATTAATTTCTATAAGGTATTTTCTATGCTGCAAGAACCTAATGAGATCGCGCTTTTTCCCCAGTTATCAGATGAAGTGTTGCAGCATCTTCAAGGCTATGGGACTGAGATTGATTTAAATGTAGGTGAATATTTATTTAAGGAAGGCGAACATAGTTACGATTTCCATGTGGTTTTAGATGGGGAAATTCAAGTAACTAAGCAGGTGGGGGGAGAAGAAAAGTTACTCGCCAAGCATCAACGAGGTGAGTTTATTGGTGAACTTTCTATATTAATGGAAGCTGATTCCTTTGCGACTGGTTATGCAACTCAGCCTAGTCGGGTATTAAAGCTGGAACTGAAGACTTTTAAACAAATTATTGCTACTTTCCCACCCTTGGCTGATGTTGTGCTTTCTACTTTTGCGGCTAGAACCAAAGCTGTAGAATCGCAGTTACAACAGCAGGAACAATTAGCATCATTAGGTAAACTCTCCGCCGGATTAGCCCATGAGTTGAAAAATCCTGCTGCTGCTGGTGCTAGGGTAGCAGAAGAGTTGCGATCGCGTTTCCAAGAGTCGCAAACTTTAGCGCTACGTCTTCATCAATATTCCTTTACCCCAGCACAACTAGATTTTTTAGCTCAGTTACAGCAAGATAGCCGTGTTTCCCATAAACTGGATTTAATTAGCCAAAGCGATCGCGAAGATGAAATTACAAATTGGCTAGAAGACCATCAGGTTAATCAAGCTTGGGAAATTACATCAACTCTGGTTGATGCTGGATTAGATGCTGACAAGTTAGATGCTTTAGCCGATCAAATCCCAGATGTCGCAATCAGCGATGTTGTGCATTGGTTAGGCGCAAATTTAACCACTCTGGGACTAATTGGCGAAATTGAACAAAGTACAGCGAGGATTTCCGAATTGGTGCAATCAATTAAATCCTATGCTCATATCAATCCGCTGCTACAACATCAAGTAGATGTACATCAAGGTATTGAAAATACTTTAACAATGCTCGGTCATAAGCTAAAGGGAGGTATTGCTGTTACACGAGATTACAGCCAAAATTTACCACTGATTAATACCTATGGCAGCGAACTCAACCAAGTTTGGACAAATCTGCTAGATAATGCCATTGATGCGTTAGAAGGTAAAGGCAAAATCTGGATACGTACTTATCAAAAAGATAATTATGTGATTGTAGAAATAGCCGATAACGGGCCTGGTATTCCCCCAGAAATTCAGACCCGGATTTTTGAACCATTTTTTACTACCAAAGGGGTGGGTAAAGGTAGCGGTTTAGGTTTGGACATTGTGCATAGTCTCATAGCCGATAAGCATCACGGCCAAATCCACCTCCACTCTCAACCAGGGGATACCAGGTTTCAGATATTGCTACCGATAATGGGGAATGGGTAATGGGTAATGGGTAATGGGTAATAGGTAATTGCAAAGAATGTATCACCCTTTACCTTTGACCCTTTTTCCCTTTACCTTTCCCCCTTAACCCTTCCCCCTTCCCCCCTTGACCAATTAAAAATTAAACTGCGTCCTTAAGTTACCCACAAAAATAGTCGGGTTGTTATCGAAGTTATTTGCATTCATCACCACAGAAAAAGAGGGGACAAGGGCGATATTGCTGGATATGGGCAAGAAATAACTGCCCTCAACTTCATACCAAGTACCACCGTTACCGCCTCCAGATACTAGGTACTGGCGACCCGATAAAATATCCATTGGGATGAGGAAGGAAAGCTGTCCCATTGCGCCTGGTTTACCCAAGTCTGGGAAAGCCATACCAAACTGGAATGCTTGGGTATTGATTTCCCCTCTGGGGATATTGGGGTTAACTGGACGAATAGCGGTGCTACCGTAAGTATAACGACCAAAAATGCCGAATTTAGGAGTAATTCGCCAATCAGCGTTGATACCAAAGGTGTCTGCTGTCCCATTATTGAGATCACCACCAAAACCATCATCAGCTACACCATAAAAGGGTTCTGTGAGTCCATACCCTAGTTGTCTCACGCCATCCCTATTCAACCTATATCCTTCAATATTTGTACGAGTGTAAAGAAATCTGATATTAGAAGTATTACTGGGTCTAAAAGTTAGTTCTGCGGTCAGGGTATTAGTCCCGCCAAATAAACCCTGAAACGGATTGCTAGCTGAGTTAAACGGTGGACTAGGTAAATATTCATCTGTCTCACTAAGATAAGCCAGTTTGAGCAGAAAGTTTTTATTAATATCCCACATTGCTACTGCACCAGCACCACGGTCAATGGCATTGACCAAGGTACTGTTAGCAGAGTTAAATGTCATGTAGTTAAAGATTGGTGGCCCTTGGGTGAAAGTAAAGGAGAATTGGTTTCCTTCTAAGAAGCGGAAGAAGTTAAACCTGGGCCCTACTACGAGTTGAAGGTTGTTGGTGACGGGAAATTGATAGTAAAGTTCTCTAATCGTGATCTCAGTAGGGATGATAGCCCCAGGGCCAGTAGTAAAATCAGCGAATGAATAATCTAAGCCAGCAGAAGCATAAGAATTAGCCAAGGGGCCAGGAAATGCGTTGCTAGTACCCATTGCTAGTTGTAGTACTAGGCTATCTTTACCTGTGAAAGAGGTGACAAAGTCCAGCCAGACTAAGCCTGTGAGGGTAGCATTGGGGTCGTCAACTCTGACAATTTCGCGATCGCTACTTCCTCTAACTACCCGGTTTCCAGTCTCTTTCTGTACACCACCTCCAGAAAACCCAGCTGCTAAGTTCATCCAAGCAAAACCAAATAGTTTTGTAGTGGTAGAAAATTGTTGGTTTTCCAGTTTAGCAGTTCGTGCTTCTAAGCCATCTACACGTCCCCGTAGGGTTGCTAGTTCAGCCGTAAACTCTTCTTGTAACTTTTGTAAAGTTCCCAGGTCTTCTTTTTTAACTAAATCGGAGGTAGCTGTGGAAATTAATTCTTGCACTCGTTCTAAACAAGCATTCAAACCCGCCGCAAATTCATAACGAGTCATGGCGCGGTTACCCAAAAAAGTCCCACTTGGATAACCAGCGATACAGCCGTAACGTTCCACTAAGCTTTGCAAAGCTGTAAAGGCCCAATCTCCAGGCGACACATCCCGTAACTGCGATACGGAGTTGACTTGCGCCATACCATTATTGGTATCCTCTTCACCTGGGGTTAAGCTGAGGTCAGCAGCATTAGAGCTAAACTGATTTAACCCATCAACTGGGGTGAGATCGGATATTATCAGAGGCGATCCTAATTCCTGTTTGTTCTCAGCCAAACTAGAGTCATTGGTTGACGGCTCTTGATTTACAGGATTTTGATCGACTACAGTTTGCTGAGGAGTAGTAAGTGGCTGTTCGACTGTACTAGTATTGTCTGATTTAATATTATTTACTGCATCACCCTCAGCTTGAGCTAAGACTTGCAGAGGGCTGGCTATAACACCAGACGAGAGCAGCAAAGCGATCCATACAGCTTTTAATGAAGCAAGTTTAGCTTGCCAATGAGTTAAATTATTCAACATGGAATTCTCACACCTGTTTTTAAATCTTCGCCACAGAATTCACAAGCACCCATTCATGAGTCTTTAATAGGATACCTGAGAAGCATTATTTACTAGTCTTTTGGGCGGCTATTACAGTCGCTATTACTTAGTATTTAATTGTCTCCTCTTAAAACCTTCCAGACATCCTTATAAGTTGCAAGATATACCTTTGTCAAATCATACAGTAGTCTAGGATGTCTGAATAGTAAAGAAAAATAACTCGTAATTAACCAACTATCTAGTCTCTCGCTTTGTGGTAACGGTCTTTGATAGTAATGGCAAATAAATTTTTGCTCCCTCTTTGCGATCGCGTCTTTGCCAGACAGAGCAATCAAAAATCATCTGTCAAATGGTGAACTAAGCTAAAAAACATCTAAATTACATCACTACCCATGAAGGTATTCCTTCGTCATTAGTCATTCGTCATTTGTAAGCTAAACCACATCTAGTTTGCATAATTATGAAATTGTATATTTCTTGTGGCGTTGGGCATCTTGACAGCCCAATATATGCAAGTTAAATGTGGAACAGCTTATTTACATTGGACAAGGGATAAATGACAATCTCAAACAGAGTGATGGAATATTTTTTTAGTTGGAATTGCCGAACTCTCAGAGGCTGCGATCGCAAACATATAACTGCATAGTAAAATATTAATTTAGTAATATTATTTACTGTAACATCAGCATAAGCACTTATATAAAGTTTTAATAAAGTTGGGATTGATAGCCTGTAGTCGGGTAAATCGCCAGACTCGTCATCTTTTCTAGGTTTAACTCGATTTTTATGCAGCGTTTTTAAATTTGCTTTATATTTAAAATAGTGATAATACTGAAATTTTATAAATTTTTATACTTTATAAAATGCAACTTTTCTGGGGTTGGCATCTTGCCGTCCTGGTGATGTAATTAGATATAGAAGCTACCAAACCAATCAGTTTTTATGCTTAAATTTACATAAAATAAGCAGTACATCTCAGTTAGATTATACCTATCTCGGTAATTACTAGGTCATCAATATTATTATGGCACCACTAAGGTAAATCATTCTTCAATATCATCAACAAACCAATTGCTAGCAAGCTCTTCAATAAAGCTCTCAGACACTTTGTCACAGAGATAAAATTCTATAGCGTTCATAGGTATCATAAATGTTATAATTCTGACTGTATTGACAGCATCTATCCAACAAGATAACTCAATTACATTCCTAGCACTATTGAAGATATCAAATATCAAGCTAAAAGCAGGCAATTATCCAAGTATCAGCTAACAAACCAGCTGATGCTTTAGAGGGTAAAAGACTATTTGAAGGTATTGAGATATTTCCAATTTTTTGGAACATCATCACAAGAAAAGGTGAATTTCCTGTAATGTGTATCTAACTTAACCCGTGCAATTAAGGCGCTATCCTAAACCACAGGCGCAAGGCTGCAGAAGATTCATAACTGCAAAAATTTGGTTATTTAGTACATAGTCTACTATTTGCGGCTAGGTAACATATAGAGAGCGTCTAAACAATTTCAAAGTAATAGAAAGGATGCTATTTATATTTTTGATTTTTCCTGCGTTCTGGCAATAATAGGTTTTATAGGTTCAATTAAAACCTATTATAAAATTGAAAATTTTTTAGCAATATTTTCGTTACTTTGAGAGGGAGATTGAGAGAATCAACTGCTCAGAACTAAAATTTTGAAAAATTACTAAATAGTAGTTAATGTACTAAACATCAATTAAAAAATTAGCATGGTAATTGTCAAAAATTACCATGCATAATTCAATCACAGAACTTTATTTAATGATGATTTTGTAGAAAAAATACTGGAGAAGTAGTAACTTTTTGGATTGTCAAATATCATAAATACTCAACAAAGAGGATAATATGGCTTACACTACCCAAGAACAAAACAATATCAATGTAGTTAAAGGCTTTTTCGCGTCTTTTCGCCAGAAAAATGCTACAGCACTCAATCAATACATTGATAGCAATGTCACATCCGATGGCAGATTTATCATCGTCCGTGGTGGTAAAGAACTATACGATGGCTTAGATGCAAACGGTAATAAGGTATTTCAACTAGCTTTTACCGGTGGAGAGACACCACAGAAAAATCTCAATGATACCAATGCTTATGCTGACGATCGATTCTCTCACGAGCGCAATGCTCTTGTTCCAGAGACCACAGAATACATCGGCCCAGCAGGTGTTAAGAATTTCATCGCCGCGTTGCAAGCTGACTTTGACTTTAATAGCAAGTTCTTCCAATTCAATGACCTAAAATACATTGCCGAAGGTAATAAAGTCGCAGTTTACGGCTACCTGCGGTACGTTCACTCGCGTACAGGTAACTTTGTTAGTACTCCTTTTGCCATCAACATTACGATGAGTAATGATGGCAAGATACAGCTATATCATTATTACGACAACTCTTTTGCTTACGCAGCCGGCTCCCGTGAAGGTGGTACTTGGCAAGGACAGTATGGTGTCAACCTATGGGAGCAAAATAGTACCAGTCCTCTAGGTGCAATCCATCCCGTCAATATTCGCTGGGGTACTAGAGCCGACGAAAACTTGACTGGAGACACCAACTCCAACCAACTCAGGGATGTCATCTATGGTTACCAAGGTAATGACACTATAACTGGTGGTAGCGGTGATGACTACCTCAACGGTGGTAGTGGTAACGATTCTCTAACTGGTGGCGATGGTAATGATATTCTCTGGGGTGGTATTGGTTTTGATACTGCTACTGGGGGTGCTGGTAATGACTTCTTCGTGTTGTACTCCGATGCCAAAGTTGCTAAACCTACAGACGAAGGATTCTTGACAGTTACCGACTTTGTCGATGGTGTAGATAAGTTGGTGGGAGCACCAGCCTTATTAGATTCGACAGATGGAATAAATGTTACTGAGTTAGCGCCTAAAATCACCTTTAGTATGCTCAAAATTGAGCAACAGGGTGCTGATACAGCGATTAGTCTCAATAGCACAGGTGAAAAGCTAGCACTTCTGAAGAACATTAACGCTAGCCAAATTACGACAGATGACTTTATTGAAGCTGGCGATCAGACTAAATCTACTGTTTTACAGGAATTTCCGGCTTTTAGAGGTTACCCAACAGACAATGCTGACCCAGCAAACTTTACTACACAAGCAGAAGCAGGTTATCGCCAAACAGTTCTCGGCTTCTTTAACGCTTTTGGTGACGGCACCATAATAGACTACATTGCTAATAATTTCGCCGATGATGTTAAGTACATCATCATTGAAAGCCAGAACTCCTATTTTGAAGAATACAATTCTGATATCAACGGTTACTCTGTATCCTTCTCTCATGAGCGTTTTGGCATCACCCCTCCTACTCAAGAATGGCAAGGGATTGCAGGTGCCCAAGCATTTATCGGTAGTCTTGGGGAAGCTAACGACTTAACAGATTCAATCACTAAGTTTTTGATCGATGATGTTTTCCAAAATGGGCCGGATTTAGCCTTATTTGGACGGTTTGAATATCGGGATAAAAATACCAAAAACGTTCATGATGTACCCTTTGCCTATGACTTTCACATTAACCCCACCAGTGGCAAAGTAGATTTTATCCATTTCTATGAAGATGCCTATTCTTATAGTATCGCTGCTCGCAAAAGTGGGACTTGGACTGCTAATTTAAGTGCAGATCAAACCGTTGATTTTACCTTTGGTACCACAGGCGGAGATGAAATTACTGGCGGCGATCGCAACGACCAAATATATGGCTATCAAGGTGACGATACCATCAATGGCGGAAAAGGTAATGACACCTTGATTGGTGGTGGAGGAAAAGATACTTTTGTATTTGCTGGAAATAATGGAACTGACACCATTAATGACTTTGAAAAAGGTCAAGACAAAATCAAACTCTTAGATGATTTGTCTTTCGATCAGTTAACCATTACTCCTACTAATGGAAATGTCGAAATCAAGGTAACTGACACTCAAAAAGTCTTGGCTGTAGTTAAGGGTGGAGTTCAGCTTGATTCATCTGACTTTATTGCTAACCCACAAAAGCAAAATATTGGTACTCCTAACGCAGATACCTTAATTGTAGGACAAGCAGAATTTAAGGGGAACCGAGAGATAATTTTCACCGGTGCTGGTAATGACGAAATAGATGTGACTGATTCGCAAATCGGGCGCAACAGCATTTTTGCTGGTAGCAATGATGATACTATCTATGTCAGCAAGAATGATCGCGTATTTGGTGGTTCCGGTAACGA
Source organism: Tolypothrix sp. PCC 7601 (assembly GCF_025677855.1). Taxonomy (NCBI): domain Bacteria; kingdom Bacillati; phylum Cyanobacteriota; class Cyanophyceae; order Nostocales; family Tolypothrichaceae; genus Tolypothrix; species Tolypothrix sp. PCC 7601. The sequence continues at coordinate 2,220,441 of NZ_CP064879.1, read as the reverse complement.
TACCTTCTACGCTATCGATAGTAAAGGTGGTAACCGCATGTCTGGTGGCGTTGGCGATGATGAATTCTACCTCGGTGAAGGAGATCGCGCTTTGGGTGGTGAAGGTAACGATATTTTCTATGTTCAGAGTGGCGGTAATAACATCCTCACGGGTGGTGCGGGTGCTGACACCTTCCGGCTGCTGAATGCGGAGATCCCAAAAAATCCTAATACTATCACTGATTTTGTACTAGGTACAGATATCGTGAAAATTGGTGGCTATCAAAAAGCTAACGTCACTTTTACTTTTAGCCAAGATGCTCAAAGCAATGCCATTCTGGCTGTCAATAGTACTAATGTTGCCACATTCCTGGGGATTACCCAAGCTCAACTAGAAACCGAAAGCGCTAAATTCGTGTTTATCTAATCTCGAATTTGTGACTCTGCTATTATTACAAATTCAATTGTGAATTTGATTTAATTTTTAAGCCTGCCTAAGCGGGCTTTTATTTTTTCTACGCATATTAATAGTTTATTGAGAGTATAAATCAAGCATTACTTAATTAAATAACCTGCAAGTAATTAATACTAATTCAAATAATGTTTGCAACACATCAATATATTCTAGAGGTCAAGGCAATGCCTTGCCCCTTCTATCTGTTGCATTTTTTTTCAAAACAGTAAAATCCCACGGTCAAGAATTTGCCATTAAAATAATCCTTTAACAATCAGGTTTCAGGCCAATACTTGTCGGTTAAGGGGAAAAGGGGAAGGGGAAAAGGGGCAAGAAATAAACCTTTAACCCTTACCCTTTCACCTTTTCCCCAAACCAAATTAAGAGTTTAAAATCCTTAACCGAGCAGTATTGGGGTTCAGGCTTTCGATAAATTTATTCTGGTAGATTTCAGAAATACAGTACATTCGGTCTGTAGTCTATATAACCCCCAATACAATCTCAAATTCATTCCAGATATTTACTCTTTAATGATGCAACAGAACTGGGAAAATTTGGGATAAAGCTTTCATGGGTTTTTTCGCTTTAAAAATCTCTGTAATTCATTCATGGTGTTTACCAGGAAAGTACACACAACAAACTAGACGGAGTTTATCTATTCATATGACCGGATACAGCTTGGAAGAACAAAAGCATATACAGCTATTAGAAAATTTCTTTAAAGCGCAAAAAGACGGAACTATATCAGAAAAAGCGGCTAATTTCTTTGCTAACAATGGGCGATTTATCTTTATCCGTGGAGGTGAAGAAAGGTTAGGTAGAGGAGACGAAACAGGCCCGGAAAGCCTCATTTCTAAAACACCCACAAAATATTCAGATTCCAAAGGTGGTTTACCACTTAAAGGACTTAACTTTCTCACTTCTGATCCCTCTAAAGGTATCTTTAACCTTTACGATGTCAAAGTCGTTCCTAGAGTTGGTGGTTATACAACAGAAACTACTCAACAAGACACCAATGCTTATACAGATGCATCTGTAGCTCATGAAACTCGTGACTTGATACCGTTTAGTGACAACTTTGTTGGGCCGGATGGAGTAATTGATTTTTATAAAGACTTTTTTAATAACTTTGAAATAGTTTCCTTCATCACCAACACAGATGAGTATGCTACGGCTAAGGGTAAAACTTCGCCATATCCCTATGGAATAATTGCCAATGATGATAATTTGGCAGTATATGGGGAATTTGAATTCCGCAACAAGTTTACTGGAAATACTGCTAGGTCACCTTTCCGTATTGATATTGAGTTTGAAGATGGTCTAGAAGGCAAAATTAAGACCTATCACTTCTGGACAGATCCTCATACCTTAGCCGCATCTATGCGTGAAGGTGGAACCTTTAGAGAACAATATGGTTTGCAGGTCACACCAATAATTAAAACCGGGCCTAATCCAGAAGATTTTCGTTTTCCGACGGTTCCAGAATTAAACCCAAATGACTATGTACAGCACCCCTTATTTGGTCGTCAATACGATCCCAAGGGATATCTGATTGATGAAAATGGTAATCCTGTTAACAATAACCCCTTTCAACAGGGCAAAGTAGATGAACGACTATTTTTGCCACTTTATATTCAATGGGGTACCGGTAAGGATGATCTACTCACTGGCTTTGCAGATAAAACAAAGTACTACGACCCTAACTATTCCAACGACCAACTATATGGCTTACAAGGTAACGACACCTTAATTGGTTTGGAGGGTGATGATGAGTTTTATGGGGGTAGTGGAAATGATGTTATAGATGGCGGTGCAGGTAATGATTTGATCAATGGTCATACAGGAATCAATACCCTCACAGGTGGTTCTGGAAGAGATACATTTATTCTTGATGATCTATTTGATCTGACATCTGAACCTACAACCTCTACAATTAACGACTTTTCTATTGCTGATGGGGACAAAATCGGTCTAGGAGGAACATTAACCTACAGCAAATTAACTATTTCTGATGGTGTTAATGGTGCAGAAATTAAGCTGACTGGTTCAAATCTACCCACTTTAGCAATTGTTAAAAATGTGACTGCTGCTCAGTTGACAGCAGATAAGTTTCAAGATGTTAGACCAGATTTTAAAATCGGTGTGACCACACCAGATAATGTAATTGGAGACGCAAATGAGAATAAATCTTTAGTACTTGGTTTCTTCCAATCTTTCTTTACTGGTGACATCTTCAAGTACATTAAAGAGAATTTCACTCAAAACTCCCGTTACATAGTTATTCAAGGAGAAAATAACACCTATACATCAGATGATGCATTTTCTGCTGAACGCTATCGCATCACACCTACTACAAAAGAATGGACTGGAATTGATGGCACTCAAGGTTTTATTTTCAATCTCTTCCAAGTTGTTGATGTACTAGGAACACGCTGGCCAGATCAAGCACCGGCTACTAACTTTTATATTGAAAAAATTGTTCCTGATTCTGCAGACCCCGATAATGTCGCCATCTTTGGACGGTTCTTGTATAGGAATAATAGTACAGGGATTCTCACAGATGGGCCGTTTGCTTACAACTTCCACATTAAACACGAAGTCGATCAAGCTACAGGTCAACAAGTCGCCAAGATTGATACAGTTAGCTTCTTCGAGCAGTATAACGCCTTCGGTTATTCATCCCGTCAAGGTGGGACTTGGACAAGAAATTATAATGGCAAACTAACTAATATTTATTGGGGTACAACAACCGGAGACACTCTTGATGGTAGTGACATTGAAGATATCATTTCTGGATATCAAAGCAATGACACAATCAATGGTAAAGCTGGAGATGACACCATCTATGGTGGTGAAGGCGATGATACGATCGCAGGCGGTTTAGGTAACGATAATATCTGGGGTAATCCTGGTAAAGATACTTTTGTATTCGCTGGAAATGATGGAACTGACACCATTAATGACTTTGAAAAAAGTCAAGACAAAATCAAACTCTTAGATGATTTGTCTTTCGATCAGTTAACCATTACTCCTACTAGCGGGAATGTCGAAATCAAAGTAACTGACACTCAAAAAGTCTTGGCTGTAGTTAAGGGAGCAGTTCAGCTTGATTCATCTGACTTTATTGCTAACCCACAAAAGCAAAGTTTTGGTACTCCTAACGCAGATACCTTAATTGCAGGACAACCAGAATTTAAGGGTAACCGGGAAATAGTTTTCACAGGTGCTGGTAATGACGAAATAGATCTTACTGCTTCGCAAATTGGGCGCAACAGCATTTTTGCTGGTAGCAATGACGATATTATTTATGTCAGCAAGAGCGATCGCGTGTTTGGTGGTTCGGGTAACGATACCTTTGATGCTACCGATGGTCAAGGTGGTAATCGCATTTCCGGTGGCGTTGGCGATGATACATTCTTCCTGGGTGCAGGCGATCGCGCTTTGGGTGGTGAAGGTAACGACATCTTCTATGTTCAGAGTGGCGGTAATAACGTCCTCACTGGTGGTGCTGGTAGCGATCAGTTCTGGCTGGTGAATGCGGAAATCCCAACGGCTGCGAACACCATCACTGATTTTGTACTAGGCGCAGATGTCGTAGGAATTGGCAGTTATCAAAAAACTGACCTCACCTTTAGCCAAGATGCTCAAAGCAACGCTATTCTGGGTGTCAAAGGTACTAATGTTGCCACATTCTTGGGGATTACCCAAGCTCAACTACAAGCCGAAAGCGCTAAATTTGTGTTTGGCTAATCTCTAACTTGATTATAAATTTCAGTTAATTTTTTAGCCCGCTTATGCGGGCTAGACTTATATCTATAACAACACTTTTTCTCCCAAATCAAATAGAGTTCAAGGCACTGCCCATTGGTGTCAACTTAAGCTAAAAGCGAGGGCGGGCATTGTACAAATACCTCCCGCCCTCATCCCCTAACCCCTTCTCCCCCTGGAGAAGGGGAACTAAATCTCTGGCTCCCTTCTCCCTGTGGGAGAGGGGCTGGGGGTGAGGGCGAAACCTTGCACAAGAGCGGGTTTCACGTTAAGTTGACACCAATGGCCACTACCTTGCCCCTACAATCTGTCGCTTTCTTTTTTCAAATTGGTATTAGATGGTCTAAAAAGGGATTTTTAGTTTAGAGGTAAATCATTTTATAGCTATTTAGTTATTCAAAAATGTAACAATTTATATTAACAACCTCATCTATTAGAGGAAAATTAATTGCTATGCTGGCATTCCATAAGTCAGCTAAAGTCAAATTTTATTAGCTTGAAATCTACTCATATCAAGCAAAACATCAAGATGCTAGAATGCCCCTAGCAATGATTGAAAAATTTACATTCACTGGGAATGAATAGTGTTATATTACACTCGTCTAATCTAATTACTAGATCATTAAAAGTGAAATGGCTTCCCAAAGAGCAATGGCCTCTCCGGAGAATCAGCGACACACTTTCGAGCAAGTAATTCAGGAACGCTCTAAAAAACCTAGGTATAGGGGTACAACAATTCCAGTTCATCGCTATCACAAATGTTCTAACCCCTATTGTGGCGACAATATCGAACTAACTTTAAAACTCAATCAAGCTAGCGACACTATTGAGGAGATTAAATTCCAAGGTGAAGGTTGTGCTATCTCCATCGCCTCAGCTGATTTAATGGCTGGTTATGTTCAAGGTAAAAGCCTTAGCGAAGCCCTCAATATGATCGAATCTTTTCATAGCATGATGCAAGGAGAAACTGAATTTCCCAGAGAATTACAAAAGCTCAATCTTCTTAAAGGAGTATCTAACTTTCCTTTGCGAGTTAAATGTGCAACATTGGGATGGAAAACCCTGAAAGCTGCAATAGAATCCTCAGCACCTATGACATAGTTATGCTTTTTATGGGCTTGAATTTCATTCTCAACTGCTATGTGATAAATCATACAGCAAGAGCATGAAAACAGAAATGTTTTCAGATTTAAAAAAGTTATATTCAAATACAGTTATGAATCTTTAAAGGAATTCAAAAAATAGCTAGATTTCAAGAGAATCTTGGTTTATATCCTTTAGTTATCTATAGGTGTATAACTAGCCGAGGTTATGGAAAAACTGCAAAGCTGTGATTCAAGTTCATTAACTAAAAGTTAAATATTTGATAAATGAAGTAGTATAAAATCTTAAATTGAGAATTTTGAGACCTAAATGTACAAATAATTTATTCGCATACGAAATATTAAAAGTATAGAAAATCTTAAGGTTTTCTAGCTAGAAATATTAACTCGAGAAACCGCATAATTTCTATTAAATTCTTATTAGAACTAAAAACAAATATTAGCAGACACCTGATAAAATAATTACCCAGTACATAGATGGGGAAATTTATCGGTATCAAAATCATTTAGTTCGTCCCTGATGTTGAAACAGCCATAATCAAGAGAAAAAATTAATATGCTTCCCGTTCAATTTGACTATGTAGCGCCAGAAAGCCTGGAAGCTGCAGTGAACTTCTTGAAAGATAATGCAGAGGCTTTGATTTTAGCTGGTAGTCACAGCCTGATTGCAGAAATGAAGCGGGGTAGTATTTCTCCTTCCCTGCTGGTAGATTTAGGTAAAATTGGCAGTTTGCGAGGAATTAACCATCAACCAGGTAATATCCTCCAAATTAATGCTATGACTACTTATGCTCAAGTAGCAGCATCTCGCGAAATTCAGGAGAATTATCCAGCGCTGTTTGAGGCTGTTAACAACATTGGAGACGCTCAAATCCGTAACTGGCAAACAATTGGTGATGTTTTTGCCTATCGCGACTTAGCTTGTGATTTCACAGCAGTAGCTTTAGCGCTAGAGGCGACTTTTAATACTCTTGATACAGAAGGTAGCCATCAGATTGAAGCAGCGCCATTGATTGCTAAAGCTTTTCAAAGTAATTGGCAGTTAAAAGAAATTGTCACATCAATTAATTTACCAACTGATGCTTCTGGTAAAGGTAGTGCTTATCAAAGTTTTAAGCATCCTGCAACTGGCTATACTCTTTGTGGGATTGCCATCGCTGTTGGTGAAATCAACAATGGTATAGTCGGGAAATGCCGTGTGGCGGTAACTGGTGTAACCCCCTATGCTGTCAGATTAACTCAAGTTGAGGCTGCTATAGAGGGTAAAGCACCTACAGCAGAAAATATAGCAGCAGCCTCTACATTGGCTAAGGAAAGTGTGGGTTCTATAGTAGGCGATCGCTATGCTTCTGCAGAATATCGTGCTCATCTGATGGAGGTCAACATCAAACGCACCTTGACTCGCGCTTTAGACAGAATTGGTATTGTAGTTGTTTAACTTCAATATTTATTGATTTTCCTAGGTTTTACAGCCTATTGGAGTTATAAACCAATACTGAGCATATAGATAAAAACCAGACTTTCCGTAAAGTCAGACCGCGAAATTGTAGAGAAGAAAGAAAAACATTATTTACCAGAACTTGAGGATAGCGGTAACTGAATTGTCTACTAATCAAAAGGGTAGCTGAGTTGCAAGCAGATTTAATGAAAGCACTGATTCTCGACCGACCAGGTTCTCCACAAACCCTCCGCCTTGCCCAAGTAACTCAGCCCCAACCCGCAGAGGGAGAAGTCAGAGTCAAAGTCAAGGCTGTCGGCTTAAATCCAGCAGATTATCAATTTATGGGGCGGGGATTTCCCAGTTGGAATTACCCTTTTATTCCTGGTCTAGATGTGGCTGGTACTATAGATGCTATTGGTGCCAACGTCACTGGTTGGGAAATAGGCGATCGCATTTATTATCACGGCGATTTCTCCAAGCCAGGTGGGTTTGCCCAATGGGCCATTACCACCGCCCATACTATTGCAGCTTTACCCGATGATCTCTCTTTTACTGCGGCTGCGGCTTTACCTTGTGCCGGGTTTACCGCCTACCAAGTTCTTTATCGCAAATTACATATCCAACCAGACCAAACCATCCTCATTCATGGAGGTGCGGGAGGAGTGGGAGGCTTTGCTGTGCAATTAGCGTCCCTCGCCGGACTCAAGGTAATTTCTACCTGTTCTAGTCGTAACAAAGAATGGGTACGTCAATTAGGCGCTAGTGAAGTCATCGATTACAACAGTGAGGATGTCAGCGCTAGAGTCAGGGAAATTACCCAGGGACGAGGGGTTGATGCCATAATTGATACGGTTAGTTCTGCTCATGCCACCGATGGACTAGAATTGCTAGCTTTTGGTGGCGGTATTGCCTGTGTAGCAGGATTACCTAATTTCAGCCATTTACAATCCTTTGGCAAAGCCATTTCTGTGCACGACATTGCTTTAGGAATGGCTTATTTATTAGGTGATATGAAATCTCAAGCAGAACTAGCAGAAATTGGTAGAGAGTTAGCGAAATTAGTTACCCAACATCAAATTAATCCCATCCTCCAAGAAGTAATTTCTTTAGAAGAAATTCCTCAAGCCTTAGTGCGTCTTTCTGGTCGCCATGTCAGAGGAAAAATTGTTGCCCAAATAGATCCTGAAGGTTAAGCCAAAATTATGAAACTCAAAGGAAAAAAGATTGGTATCCTAATTGAAAGCGACTTTTACGAACATGAGATTTGGTATTACAATTACCGCTTTCCCGAAGAAGGTGCAGAACTGCATTTTCTCAGTCGCCTTTGGGGTCAATCATATCTAACTTTCAAAGGACATGAATATCATGCGCCCTTTGAGTGTCACAAAAGTTTTGAAACTATAGATGATGATGAACTTAAAACTTATGCGGCAATCATAGTGCCATCTGCAATGGTTTCTGACCGCTTGCGATACACAGAAGATGTGACTCAACTTCCTCCCGCCTGTGAGTTTCTTCAAAGAGCATTCGCAGACAAAAATATTCTCAAGGGAATTATTTGTCATGGGATGTGGTTAGTATCTCCTGTACCAGAGTTAGTCAAGGGTCGCCCCGTAACTTGTCATAACAACCTGCATGGTGATGTAGTAAATATGGGCGCTATCTATACCAACGAAGATGTCGTTGTAGATGGTGATTTAGTCACAGGGCGTAGTGGCGGTCATGCTCACTTATTTGCCAAAAAAATCATTGAAATTCTAGCAGAACGTTAAGAAAAATTAAGGATAAAACCAGTTATGGGTTTACAAATCTTTTCTCAGGTTGCACTTACTTGTAAAGATCCGATCGCCACTGAAAAGTTTTACAGCAAATATTTTGGTTTTAAACGCGCTAGAGTCGCAAAACTCCCTGATGGCGACCAGATAGTATTTATCAAAATGGCAGATTCTGCCTTTTATTTGGAACTATTTAAAGCTAAAGAAGAATCTCCCGTACCACCACCAATTAATGACGGGCCGCAATATCCAGGAGTACGTCAATTAGCTTTTAAAGTTGATAGCGTCGATGGCAAATTAGCAGAAATGGGAGACGATGCCAAAATTACCCTTGGCCCTCTCAATTTTGATGATTATATTCCTGGCTGGCGTACTGTTTGGGTAGCCGATCCAGATGGCAATATTGTGGAAATTAGCCAAGGTTTTACAGATGAAGACAATCCTCCCCCACTCTAATTTTGTTGAGGCAATCATCAGAGTTTCACAGTTTTGCGTAGGACTTTAATAATTTATACTTTTCCTACATTATGTATGCCATACTGACACAAAATTAGGAAGAGGATTCAGGAGATCGCCACTAATGTCTAACGAAGACAATACTGTTAAAAATGAAAAACCAGGGGCTGCTTTTCATGGAAATGAGCGCATAATAGCTTTAAGTGATGGCGTTTTTGCGATTGTCATCACCTTGTTAGTGCTAGAGATTAAAGTTCCCCATATCGAACCAGATTTGATAGATAAAGAACTGCCTCATGCACTGATGCATCTATTACCAAAAATTATCGCCCATATCATCAGTTTTATTGTCTTAGGCATTTATTGGATCAGTCATCACAACACATTTATGCACATCAAACGCCATGATAGAGTCTTGTTATGGCTAAATATTCTCTTTTTGCTATGTGTTGCTTCGATGCCTTTCCCCACAGCTTTACTGAGCGAGTATCCTAATCAAAGAATTGCAATCATTGCCTACGCTTCAACTTTAGTCCTAGCTGGCATAGCTATGGATGTAATGTGGTGGTATGCTTCAACTTATCGCCTCTTAGATGAGACTCAAGAGGATAAAAACTTTATTGCTTTTGTTCACCGTCGTAACTTAATTGCACCCTTAGCCTATTTATTTGCGATCGCCGTATCTTTTGTCAGCCTGACATTAGCAAAATTAGTTTTTATCATTGTTGCCTTGTACTACATACTACCCAATCCCTTAGACCGCAAGCGTCTTCAACAATTATCCCGTCGTTTTGATCGCTAAATAAAGGATGAAGTCTGTTCGCACAGCGTCTCCCATAGGAGAAGGTTGAAGTGTACACAAGCAAATCCAGGCGGGTATAACGATTTTTTTCATCCTTTAGCCTTTTTCTCATCCTCCTCTAAAATTTCTTGGAGAAGACTACCATGAGTATCAATTTCCCCTTCTCAGATTTGATCGCTGGCTACGTTACTCACTATGATGCAAATGGCGATGTTTTTGGACTCAAAACCTCTGATGGTAGAGAGTTTAAAGCCAAACTGAGTCCAATGGCCTATGCCAAACTAATTCAGAATTTTGACGAAGGCTACCCTGATGCGACTGGTAGCATGAAATCTATGCTGGCTCCAGGTAGATTTTTATTTGCCTACGGCGTATTTTATCCCGATAGCGATTTATTTGATGCTAAACAAATAGTATTTGCAGGCCGGCAAAAAGGCGATTACGTATTTGAAAAACAAGATTGGTGGATCAAGCAAGTTAATGCTTTAGGTAAGTTCTACCTTAAAGCTCAATTTGGCGATAAAGAATACGACTATCGTAACTATCGCACCACTCTGAGTTTAAGCGGAGTTCTATCAACTACCAATTTCCGTCAAGAAACCGATACTATTTCCCGCTTAGTATATGGTTTCGCCACAGCTTTCTTGATGACTGGTAATGATAGCTTTTTAAGAGCCGCCGAAAGAGGTACCGAATACCTGCGCGAACACATGCGGTTTGTAGACTCAGATGAAGGCATCGTCTATTGGTATCATGGCATTGATGTCAATGGCGATCGCGAAGAAAAAATCTTTGCTTCCGAATTTGGGGATGACTACTACGCGATTCCCGCCTACGAACAAATTTATGCCTTAGCTGGCCCCATCCAAACTTATCGCTGTACTGGCGATCCCAAAATTATGGATGATACCGAGAAGACTATTAAGTTGTTTAACAACTTCTTCTTGGATAAAGGCCCAGAGGGTGGATACTTCTCTCACCTCGATCCCTTTACCTTAGATCCTCTCAGTGATTCCCTAGGCCATAATAAGGGTAAAAAGAACTGGAACTCTGTTGGTGACCACGCCCCAGCTTATCTAATTAACCTGTGGTTGGCTACAGGTAAGCAAGAATATGCCGATATGTTGGAGTATACCTTCGACACCATCGAAAAACGCTTCCCAGATTACGCCAATAGCCCATTTGTCCAAGAACGTTTTTATCAAGACTGGTCTGCTGATACAACTTGGGGTTGGCAGCAAAATCGGGCTGTAGTTGGTCATAACTTGAAGATTTCTTGGAACTTGATGCGGATGCACAGCCTCAAAGCCAAGGAAGGCTATGCTAATTTAGCCCAAAAAATCGCTGATATCATGCCTGGTGTAGGTAGCGACCAACAACGTGGCGGTTGGTATGATGTTGTGGAAAGATTGCTAGGGGAAGGCGAAAAACATTATCGCTTTGTGTGGCACGATCGCAAAGCTTGGTGGCAACAAGAACAAGCCATCTTAGCTTACCTAATCTTAACTGGCATTGTGGGCAACAAAGAATATCACCGTTTAGCCCGTGAATCAGCAGCCTTTTACAATGCTTGGTTCCTGGATTTAGAAGAAGGTGGCGTTTACTTTAACGTTCTCGCCAATGGTATTCCTTATCTAGCTGGTGGTAACGAACGGGGTAAAGGGTCGCACTCCATGAGTGGTTATCACTCCTTTGAGCTATGCTATTTAGCAGCAGTTTATACTAACTTGCTAATTACCAAACAGCCAATGGACTTTTACTTTAAGCCAGTGCCTGGCGGCTTCCCCGATAATATTCTCCGAGTATCACCGGATATTTTACCACCTGGAAGTATTAAAATTGGCAAGTGTGAAATCGACGGAGAACCTTACAGCAACTTTGATGCTCAAGGTCTAACTGTAACTTTACCCAAGACAAACGAACGGGTGAAAGTTAAGGTGCAGATTGTGCCTGTGTAGCTATAGATGAAACAATGGGAGTAAGGGAACTCTAAAAAATAAATTATTCCGTTCAAGTCGTTGACTGTTGACGGTTCACAGTTAACAGTCAACGGTCAACAGTGAACAATCACTTCGGGAATATTATTTTATTTGGAAGTCCCTAAGAGAAAACCCTTCTCTTTATTCCCATTCCTTCATTACGAATTCAGTGGAACTTGGCAATAAATTATGGAAATTAACATCAAGACAATTGAAGACGTAAAGGTAGCTGAACTTACAGGTGATGTAGATGCAAGTACAGCACCATCTGTTACTAAAGAAGTTTTACCTTTGGCTGAACCAGAAAGTAAGATTCTTCTCGATATGACTGGGGTACCTTATATGTCCAGCGCTGGCTTGCGGATGTTGCTGTCCCTATATCGCCAAGTCACTGCTAAAGAAGGCAAGCTAGTACTGGTTGGCTTAACTGAAGATATTCGAGATACCATGTCAGTCACCGGATTCCTCGACTTTTTTACAACTAGCGAAACTATCGATGAAGCATTAGAAATACTGACATAGGAGGATTGGCAGTGACTGCTGACAACGGGAAAATAAGGACAAGTAACAATGGAAAGAATTGATATTCATCCAACGCATACTTATGAAGGTTTTAAATTACGTAACGGCAAACCATTCCCGTTCGGTGCAACCTTAGTACCGGGAGGGGTTAACTTTTCTATTTTTTCGAGTCAAGCCACATCCTGTACTTTAGTCCTGTTTAAGAAGCACGACCAAAAACCGTTGGTAGAAATTCCTTTTCCAGAGGAGTTTCGGATTGGTAATGTCTATTGCATGGTCGTATTTGACCTAGATTACGAAAATCTGGAATACGGCTATCGCATGGATGGGCCAAAGAATTTCCGTGAAGGGCATTGGTTTGACAAAAGTAAAATATTGATGGATCCCTACGCCAAAATTATTGGTGGTCGGGATGTTTGGGGAGTTACTCCAGATTGGAATGATATCTATCACCATCGAGCTAGAATTGCCTTTGATGATTTTGATTGGGAAGATGACCGTCCGCTAGAAATCCCACCATCAGATCAAGTCATCTATGAAATGCATGTCCGCAGCTTTACCCGTCATCCTTCCTCGGGAGTCAAAGATAATCATAAAGGAACATTTGCCGGAATTCGGGAAAAAATTCCTTACTTAAAAGAATTGGGTGTCAATGCGGTGGAATTGATGCCCATTTATGAATTTGATGAGTTTGAAAACAGTCGCCCTAACCCGCAAACAGGGGAAACTCTTTACAATTATTGGGGTTATAGTACAGTTGGTTTTTTTGCTCCCAAAGCTGGTTACGCAGCTACAGGTAAATTTGGGATGCAGGTTGATGAGTTGAAATCTTTAGTCAAAGAATTACACAAAAACGGTATTGAAGTAATTTTAGACGTAGTATTCAACCACACTGCGGAAGGTAACGAACACGGGCCAACCATTTCTTTCCGAGGCATTGACAATAAAACTTACTATATGCTGACCCCTGAAGGGTATTATTATAACTTCAGTGGTACTGGTAATACTCTCAATTGCAACAACCCCGTAGTGCGGGGAATAGTATTAGATTGTCTGCGTTACTGGGCATCAGAATATCATATAGACGGTTTCCGGTTTGACTTAGCCGCAATTTTAGGGCGCGATCCTTGGGGCGCACCCCTAGCAAATCCACCATTGCTAGAATCTTTAGCCTTTGACCCGATTTTAGCTAAATGTAAACTGATTGCGGAAGCTTGGGATGCAGGCGGCTTATACCAAGTAGGTTCTTTCCCAGCTTATGGACGTTGGGCAGAATGGAATGGTAAATACCGTGATGGTATCCGTAAGTTCTTAAAAGGGGATGGTAGCGTTGGCGATGCAGCTCAACGTTTACAAGGTTCTCCCGATTTATATGCTTGGTCTGGTCGCGCGCCAGCAACTTCGATTAATTTCATTACTGCCCACGATGGTTTTACCATGATGGATTTGGTTTCCTATAACGGGAAACATAATGAAGCCAATGGTGAAAACAACAACGATGGTAGCAATGATAATGATAGCTGGAATTGCGGTTGGGAAGGGCCAACCGATGATCCAGGAATTAACGCCTTACGTCATCGTCAGATTAAAAATGCTGTGGCGTTGCTAATGGTGTCTCAAGGTGTGCCCATGATTCTCATGGGTGATGAAGTGGGACGCACTCAAAAGGGCAACAATAACACTTATTGCCACGATAATGACTTGAACTGGTTAGACTGGACATTGCTAGAAAAGAACGCAGATTTGTTTAAGTTTTTTAAACATTGCATCGCCTTCCGCAATGCCCATCCAGTGTTGAGAAACGAATGGCATTTCCAAAATCGGGATTATGTAGGTAGTGGCTATGCAGATATTACTTGGCATGGCACTCAAGCTTGGAATGCCGATTGGTCTGATTCCTGTAAAACTTTAGCGTTTATGCTTTGTGGCAAACATGCCAAACAGGGAACAGTAGAAGATAACTACATTTATGTAGCGATGAATATGCATTGGGAATCTCTTTGGTTTGAAATTCCGCGATTGCATCCGGGGATGAAGTGGCATATCTTTGCTAATACTGGTGCCAACCCAGCAGAAGCTAGTTGGGAACCCGGTAAAGAACCAGTACTAGAAAATCAAGCTGCATTGCTGATGGGCGATCGCTCTGTGGCAATTTTAGTAGGTAAATAGGTTAAAAGTTGGCAAAATTAAATTGCCATTTTTTAACCTTTTATCTTTGGTGAATAACTAACAACTAAGAACTTATAACTCAAAAAAGATCATGGCTTTTTCAGCAACTCTCGAAACAGTTGGTAATGTCGCTAAAATCACCTTAGCTGGCGAACTAGATGCGAGTACCGCACCCGAATTTAAGCATAAAGTTGAGGAGGCCGCAGCACAAGAACCCAAACGGTTAGTGCTAATTCTCAACGAATTGGAATATATGGCCAGTGCAGGATTGCGGGTGTTAATCTTTGCTAAACAAAAGATGGGGAAAAATGTTGATATGTATGTGGTAGGAACTCAGGAAATGGTGATGGATACTATCACCAAGACTGGCTTCCATCACAGCGTTATTGCGCTGGATGAATATGATGCATCTGTGATCGAAAACATCTAGATGACAAAAATGAAGTGTGAAGTAGAATTTTGCTCCTTTACACTTCAAACATTTTTTTCTACATAATTTAGAAAATTAGCAAAACCAGATAAGAAAGTTGTCTGATTTGCCATCTGTTGCTAAATTTTAGAGAGTTGGTCTGATTGATGTTTCGTTGATTGATCAAGGTTGGTGCATCAGGACTGCTTTGAAGAAACATTTTACGCAACAGTGAAATTAATCATCAAAATTATTGGTTTAGGCAGAGATATTTGAGAACAGCAATATTTTGCTATTTCAAATATAAAATGCTAATACTTTGTTGAATATTGGGAATCCTAATGACAACAAAGCAAATAACTGCAAAATACTTCAGCTATTCGACAAAAAGATTCATCTTTATGCTTATTCAGCAAAGGAAGTGCTAGGTATGACAACTTTAACTTTACCAGGAACTCTCGACTCTTTAGGCGCGATCGCTAAATATGTCATGGAAGCAGCACAAACAGCCGGTTTGGATAAAAAAGCCGCCTATAAGCTGCGTTTAGCAGTGGATGAAATTGCCTCTAATATTATTATTCATGGCTATGAAGAAGCTCATTTAGAAGGCGAAATAGATCTGTCCGCTGATATTAATGAGTCAAGCCTAACCATTATTATTGAAGATACGGGTGCTAAATATGATCCTTATGAAACTGTAGCTGTAGAAGAAGAACAATTGAAAAAGCCCTTAGAAGATAGGCCTATAGGTGGGTTAGGAGTATATCTCGCAATTCAAGGTGTGGATAAGTACCTGTTTGAGCGCGTTGGTAATCGCAATCGCAATATTTTTGTTGTTAATTGCTGAACAAACTGTAACACCCAAAGTTACCTTATTAACAACCTGATATAAGCTATATTAAGGTAGATATATCTTACATGGCTTGAATATTAGGTGTTCCAGCTGTTGCCAAAATTTTCAGTAATAAGTATTATTGAAAACACCAGCTAAGAACACACTTGCTTATTTGTTAAAATATTTACTTTACATTATCTTAAAAAATCATTCGAGTCAAATTTATTTTCAATTAACAGTTTAAATCCCTGTGTAGGTAAAAAGATGGGTGTGCAAAATCAATTCAAAGAATGTGATGAAGATGAATTAGAAGCACTGCGCCAAGAGGTAGCAGAACTGAAAACAGCACTTAAAAATGAAGAAGCCGCTTTCCAAGCTCAATCAAAACTACTCGAGAAGTTCGTGATGATGGCACGTTCTTCTACAGAGGAAGTGCTAAAAACTGCATTACAAATGACATTAGATGTCGCCGCCGATCAAACAGCTTCAGAAAAAGGCAGTCTTTTTTTACTAGAGCCTTCAGGGAAAGTATCTGACGCAATTTTGTCACGGACTGAAGTCACAGCCGAACAGAGAAAACGTCTCATTGGTACAGTCATAGATAAGGGTTTAGCAGGCTGGGTAATCCGCCATCGCCAGCTAGGATTAATTGATGATACCGAAAATGATGATCGCTGGCTGACCTTACCCAATCAACCTTACGTAGTGCGCTCTGCTTTGGCTGTACCGATTCTCCGGGGAGATGAATTACTCGGAATTATCACCTTACTACATTCTGAACCAGGACATTTTAGCCATGAAGCAGCTAACCTCATGCAGGTGACAGCCGATCAAATGTCCTTAGTTTTAGAAAATGCGCGGCTTTACTCAAAACTAGAGAAATATTCTAAAGCACTAGATGCAGAAATGGAAAAAGGGCGGCAGATTCAGATAGATTTTCTGCCCTATGAAATGGTGAAGCAGCCCAATTGTGAGATTACAGCTTGTTTCTACCCGGCGCGTCAAGTAGCTGGCGACTTCTATGATGCCTTTGAGCTTGATGATAAACAGATAGGATTAGTAATTGCAGATGTCTGCGATAAAGGCGTTGGTGCAGCGCTATTTATGGCTCTAATGCGGAGCTTAATCCGGATTTTTTCTGCAGAAACTCAATTACGCGGTATCGCCCACGAAATTCTAGAACAGCATAAACCGGTTCCAGATGGGTGGATTGGCAAATCTATGTCTGCTAACTTAGCTCACCTCAATGCGCTGCAAGCAGTTACCCGAACCAATGAATATGTCGCCGAAAACCATTGGCAATTGAGTATGTTTGCCACGTTGTTTTTTGGAGTTTTAGAGCCGGATACGGGGATACTCACTTATATTAATGGTGGACATGAACCACTATTCATTCTGGGTGAGTCTGGTATCAAGAAAACTCTGAAATCTACAGGGCCAGCTGTGGGGATGATGGCGGGGATGAAATTTAAAATTCAGCAAGTGCAGATGGAGCCAGGAGACATCTTAATTGGTTATACGGATGGTGTAACTGAAGGTAAAAATCCTGATGGCGAGCTATTCACCGATAAAAGATTGCGATCGCTCTTAGAACAACCATGTTCCTCAGCTGGTGATTTATTAGAACGGATTAAAACCCATTTATTCGCCTTTATTGCTGATGCACCGCAGTTTGATGATATTACCATGTTGTCTGTGCGTTGGAATCCGGTGAAGTGAGTGCTGAGTTCTGAGTAAGTTGATTCTGGTTGATATGGAAACTGTCAGAGTTAACGATTAGCGATCGCAGTAGACTCAATAAATACAGCTACCTATTTAGTTGACACAGTGTATCCTTGTCATTGCGAACGCTCGCAATGACAAATTTTATGATGTTAAGCAAACTCAAAGCTATTTTTGGTGCTAAAAACTCTAGAAATTTAGGCGATTTTGCGGTTCTCAAGTCGGATTTCTTAGGTGCAAAAGTTGCTCCCGAAGTCGCTGAAAAATTGCGATCGCTTGCAGGATATCATCCGCCAATCGATTTAGCAAAATTAAGCCAGTACCCTCAAGGCTCCTTTGGGCGAGAATACGCCAAACACATGAATGCTAACCATCTCCAGCCATTAAATGTTAGTCCTGAACTTGATGAGGTAGCTAAACGCAATGTTTTTGCTTTGCGCTATGTCGTCACTCACGATATTTTTCATGTTTTACTCGGCTTTGATACTACCTATGCTGGAGAAATTGGCGTTTTGGCTTTTGCTGCTGCTCAGAACTACAGTAAATCGCTAAAACTTAGTTTGTGGTTAGCAAGCTTACTCTATCCAATTTTGGCTCCTCAACAATTTTCAGAAATTTTTGTTAACCTGCAAAAAGGATATCAATTAGGTAAAAAAGCTGAGTTTCTACTCAGTTACCGCTTTGAAGAGCATTGGGAAGAGCCAATTAATGAAGTGAGAAAACATTTAGGTTTATCTCCAAATTTCTCAATTTTACCTTGAATTTAGCCCAAATTGTCGCTAAAGCTTGTTAATAAATATCAGGGGAAAAGTAATGATTAAACTTCAAGAAAATTCTGCTGAAACAACTGTTACTAAACTCCCAGATGGAAGACAAAAATCTCAATTATTGCAAACAATCAAAATAATTTTACAACCGATTCAAAATCTGGAAAATCTGCGCCAGCGTTATGGAGATATTTTTTATAGCGAATTTGCTAGCTTTCCACCGCAATTAATTATTAGTGACCCAAAAGCGGTTCAGGAAATTTTTACTGCTGATTCTCAGCTATTTGAATCAGGTGCAGGAAATCAAGTTATTCAACCCTTGCTAGGAGCCAATTCGCTGATTTTATTAGATGGCGATCGCCACGTACAACAGCGTAAGCTTTTAATGCCTCCCTTCCACGGCGAACGGATGCGAGCTTACGGTCAAATTATCCGTGACATTACAGCACAGGTAACTAGTCAATGGGTAATTGGCAACCCTTTTGTAGCTCGTTCCAGTATGCAGGATATTTCCTTGCAAGTGATTTTACGGTCTGTTTTTGGGCTGGAAGAAGGAGAACGTTATCAACAAATTAAGCAGCTTTTAGTTGCAATGTTAAATACTTTTAATACGCCATTAAGTGCGATTTTACTATTTTTTAAATCGCTACAAAAAGATTTAGGCTCTTGGAGTCCTTGGGGACAATTTGTCCGGCGCAGACAGTTACTCGATAAACTACTTTACCAAGAAATCCAAGAGCGTCGAGAGCAAGGTAAAACTGATGGTGAAGATATCCTCAGCTTATTAATGTCTGCACGTGATGAAGCTGGCCAGCCAATGAGTGATGTAGAGTTACGCGATGAATTGATGACGATGTTATTTGCAGGTCATGAAACAACTGCGATCGCACTAGCTTGGGCTTTATATTGGATTCACTATCTCCCCGAAGTCCGCGAAAAATTGCTACAAGAACTCAATTCTATTGATATCGCTAATGCAGACCCAATGGCGATCGCGCAATTACCATATTTAAATGCTGTTTGTTGCGAAACTCTGCGAATTTATCCAGTGGCTTTCTTTGCTTTCCCCCGCATTCTGCGGACTGATATGCGATTTATGGGCTACGATTTACCAAAAGGAATGTACCTATCAATCTGCATTTATTTAACTCACCAGCATCCTGATATTTATCCTGAACCTAAGCGTTTTCGACCGGAACGTTTTTTAGAACGGCAATTTTCACCCTACGAATTTATACCTTTTGGCGGTGCTAATCGTCGCTGTCTGGGTGCAGCTTTTGCCATGTTTGAAATGAAACTGGTATTGGCAAATATCCTATCGCACTACTCCCTAGAATTGTTGGATAAAGTTCCCTTGCAACCTGTCCGTCGAGGTATAGTATTTGCGCCTCCTGGGGGTGTGCGTTTGGCGGTGAGGGAGAAGGTGGGGATTGGGGATTAAGGACTGGGGATTGGGGACTGGGGATTGGGGACTGGGGATTAGGGACTGGGTAATTAATTGGTAATTGGTAATGGGTAATTGGTAATGGGAAAACAAACACCAAATGCCCAACACCGTTACTGTAATCTTGCTTTGGCTGTTGCGATCGCATCTATTGCACTATCAACCAAATAAATATTGTCTGGTGAGAGTTTTTTAAAGAATGTTTTGCTTTCTATATCTTCAGTCAATAAAATTACTGGCTGATTTGCTTTCACAGCCAAAGCAATTTCCGAAGCAGTTCCCGCACCCATTCCACAGGCAATAATTACATTACTGGAGAGAACATTAATATTGTTTCGAGCGTTCCCCATGTCTGTGAAAATGGCAATATCTACCCCATCAGAAATGCTATCTTGCTTATACCTCGGTAAAATTCCCAGCGTTAACCCATTCGCAGATTTTGCACCCTTATTTGCTGCATCCATCACCCCTGTATTTCTCCCGCCAGTCAGCAAAATCCATCCTTCCTGAGCAATGAGGCTACCTAATTCATAAGCATTTTGCAAATCACTTGCTGTCGCTTTTTCTCCTGGCCCCATCACTCCTACAATAATTTTTCTCATGGCGGTGTCAATTTCTTAAGAGTCAAGAGTCAAGAGTCAAAAGTCAAAAGTAATATTTGATATCTCCTATACTTCGCCATCCTATTACCCAGTCCCCATTACCCCTTATCCCCAGAGGGGGCCCCGAGTTCCCCAATACCCAATCCCCATTACCCCTTATCCCCAGAGGGGGCCCCGAGTTCCCCAATCCCTACCATTGCTCCGCCCAATATACAATTTCCGCAGATGAATTATCAATTGCTACACCATAGCTACTACCATGATTCCACTTGAAGCCTGGGGTACCTCTATCTTCAGCATTTAAAACTAAGATTTCATAACTAGGTGGGAAGGATTCTTCAGATTCGTCACCTGTATAAAAAAATGTTGTTGGTACTCCGTTTTTAAGATTAATGTGTTCATTGGTGTTACCACCTCTAAACTCACGTTTAGCAACAGGTTTATATTGCGAAAGGATTTTTTTTACTTCTTGTGGTGACTGTTTCATCCGTACTTGAAAAAAACTTCCACCTTGTAAAACGCCTGGTGAGTAAGCAATCCGAACATCTTTTGCGTCAGTAGGAATCTGAATCGGAAAATGTTTTATCTTGTAGTCTTTAGATAATAATGTATTGAGTATTTCCGTATAGCGTGATGTGTCAGTAACTACTTCAGGTTCACCAGAACTACTAAAAGCTTTTCTGAGAAAAAAACTTCCCCCAACAACACCCAGACTGCCAAGGGAAAATAAAACTATCATGGCGATTTTGACAAGATATGATCGCTTCATGGAGTTGGATAAGGAGAAAATTTAGAGTTATATATCCAACTACTAAACTAAACTCGTACTATTTCGGATATCACAATAGCAAGATTGATGAAATCTTTGTGAATTCAGGGAAAATACGGTTTATTTGTAAAAGTTTGATGAAGGCAATTAGAGTAAATTGTGCAAAATCGCAGGTAAGTATACTGAGCTTCTATTAATACTTTTGTTTTTCCTTGAGTATTACGGAAAAAATGCCAGGCTCAATCACTCAGAACTCATGAGAATTTATTAAATAGACCCTAAAATTTACCTAACGACCCAGCCATGTTTTGATGATATCAAGAAGGCTAGAACCACCCCACATCAATGCAAACAGAATTGATGTAGTCAAAATAGCTCCCATTAAACACAAAACTAAACCGCCTAAGCTAATAGCACCATCATCTTCTAACAAGCCAAAACCAGTTACAAAAATACCCATAGCTGGTAAGGTATTTGTCCCTGGAATGGGAATCATCATGGAAATTGCCATTAATGCGATCGCACTACCAATTGTGATTCTACCTGGCAATGTCGTACAGATATAAGTAAGCCGTGGGCGCGCGATCGCTTCAATCCTTCTTAACCAAGGAATTCCCCCTTTCAAAAATCCTTGTACTGTTTCCAATTTCAGCGGATGATTGAGCATTCGCTGCGGTAGCCAAGGACTTTTAGCACCTGTAATTAGCTGTATTGCTAGTAGGAAAATCACGATTCCAAAAGGAGTTGAGTAACCAGGAGCCGGAATTGGTAAAGCAGAGGGTAAAGATAAGATAACTAGTAGAAAGCCAAAAATTCTTTCCTGTGCTAGCTTCAAAATATCTGCCAAAGTTACTTGTGGTGGTCGCTCTTCTTCTAAAAAATAGCGATGCAATTCCTGAGAAAGTTTAGCCATAAAATCCTCCTGAATATTAATTTTTGCCAATTATGAAATGTCATTATTCCTGAGTTAAGCACAACATAAAATAGCCAGCCTACCATCAGAATTTTGTCAAGGCAGGCTTTGCTTATATAAGGATATTTATAGAGTATAAAAACTATTTGTTGTTCGCTCTACTTTCTTGGATGACATGAATAATTGATGGCAGTAGAGAAACAACAATAATTAATCCAATAATTGGTAACAAATATTTATCTACTTGTTCGGCTGGTAAAGATTTTCCTAAAAAGAATCCGAGAAAAGTAATTCCAAATGTCCAAACAAAGCCACCTACTAAGTTATAAGACATAAAGGTCTTATAATGCATAGCACCAACACCAGCAACAATGGGAGCAAAAGTGCGTACAATTGGTATAAAACGAGCTAAAACAATGGTTTTTTTACCATATTTTTGATAGAATTTCTGAGTTTTAACAATATGTTTTTTATGAAATAACCAGGAATCTTCTTTGCTAAATAACTTGCGTCCAAATCTATAGCCAGTGGTGTAACCGACATTATCACCAAGGACGGCACAAATAAAAGCACCAATAATCAAAATCCAAATATTGAGTAATTGCTGAGAAGCAACAAATCCAGCTGTAAACAGCAAGCTATCACCAGGCAGAAAAAAACCAATTAGCAAGCCAGACTCAGCAAAAATAATTCCCCATACACCAAAATAGCCAAGTGATTTAATCAGCGCTGGTAAATCAAAATGCATAGAACATCTTACCTTTAAGCAGAAACATACAACATATTAACGTTCAGCAAATTTTCGGAGAGCAAAATACGATTAATTTTACGAAAATTTATTGCTTAGTATAGAAAATATTCATCAAAAATAGTAGATTTTGGGTTAAGGGTACAAAATGCGAAGATACTTGAAAGTACTCAGACTATTTTGGAGTACTGCGATCGCAGCTGAGATGGAATATCGGGTTAACTTTATCGTTGCTACCATCACCAGCGTGGGGAATTTGGCAGGTAGCTTGTTTGGACTGTTCTTGTTTTACCGCACTGGCTATACTTTCGCTGGTTGGTCATGGAATGCGGCTTTAGTTGTTCTCGGTGTTTTTACGCTATTACAAGGTTATTCTTCAACTTTTTTAGCTCCTAACCTCAATCGCATTGTCCGTCATGTGCAGGAAGGTACGTTAGACTTTGTGCTACTGAAACCTATCCGCAGTCAATTTTGGCTTTCTACCCACACCATTTCACCTTGGGGTATGCCAGATTTAGTTTTTGGTACAGCGATTATTGCTTATGCAGGTAAGCGCCTTGGCTTGAGTCTCAACAATTATTTAGTTAGTGCATTACCTCTAGCATTAGGCTTGGTAATTCTTTACAGCCTGTGGTTTATCCTAGGAGCTACTAGTATTTGGTTTGTCAAAATATATAACGTTACTGAAGTACTACGGGGTTTATTAGAAGCTGGCAGATATCCAATGACAGCATATCCTGCAGCTTACCGCTTTTTCTTTACCTTCGTTGTGCCCGTAGCTTTTTTAACTACTGTGCCAGCAGAAGCCATGTTAGGGCGAGGGCAAATTACCTGGCTTATAGGTGCAATAGTATTGGCATTAGGGCTATTTTCACTTTCTACTTGGTTTTGGCGGTTTGCGTTGCGTTTTTATACTAGCGCTTCTAGTTAAACACACAAGCGAAGCGATATTGAATTTTGCTTTGTATAGCGTAATTTATGAGTGCAAGACGCTTTTCCTGTACTTCTAATACTCCCACACTTCTCTGATAGTAGTGTTGAAAACTATACGCATTTGGGCATATTAAATTGCGTATATCAGGAGGCTGGAAAATGCGATCGCTCTTTGTTGTCTCAAGTTTAGTGAATCGCGTCTTGGCAAGCTTGATGCTGCCGTTAGGAATGATTTTTCTTGGCAACAGCTATGCTCATGCTCAGGTAATATCTGATGGCACTACGAACACTAATATTAATTCTAGCGATAATAATTTTACAATTCTTAATGGTATAGCTAAAGGAAATAATTTATTTCATAGCTTTAGTAATTTTTCTGTTCCTACTGGTGGTACAGCCACCTTTGATTTAGTCAACACACCAAATATTACAAACATATTTAGTCGGGTGACAGGTGGAAATATTTCCCAGATTGACGGGTTGATTAGCACAATCAATCACAATAACTCAGTCAGTTTATTTTTGCTGAATCCAGCAGGAATTGTATTTGGGCCGAATGCCAGCTTAAATATTGGTGGTGCATTTGTGGGGACAACGGCGAATAGTATCAAATTTGCTGATGGGGTGGAATTTAGTGCGCTAAACTCCGCGACACCACCATTATTAACGATGAGTGTACCTGTGGGATTGCAACTAGGAGCAAATGCTGGCGGGATTCGCACTCAAGGTAACTCATCAGCCAACATCCTGTATGGTTCTCCACAAATATTTAAGGCGGAAACTGTAGCGTTAATAGGTAGTGATATTGATATTAATCAGACCTATTTGGCTAATCCTGATGGCAAAGTCGAATTATGGGCATTGCGAAATGCAGAAGTAGGTTTAAATAATCAAGGCGGCTTACAACTCACTAGCCCTGCTGCGGCTGATTGGGGAAATATTTTGCTCAGACAGTCCTCATATATCCAGACTAACGGTATGAATGGCGGAGCAATCAACATTCGGGGGCGAGGTTTGACACTTCAGGACGGTTCGCAAATCAGTTCCAGCACTGGCACTTTAGGAAAAGGGCAAGGAATCAACATTAAAACTACAGAGTTTGTAGATTTGTTAGGCGCATCTGCTGCAGGCCAATATCCTACCTCTGGTTTACACACTAGCGTCATGGGGAATCAAGGTAGAGCCGGAGATATTACAGTCGAAACAGGGCGTTTACGTTTAGCCAATGGAGCTTGGCTTGAGTCTACGCTGAGTTCTCCCTTCGACTTTATATCCTTTAGCCCCATCGCCAGTAATGACTCGAGAACGGGAGATATTAATATTAAAGCTGTAGATGTGGAAGTTATTGGTTACAATCCATTTCCATATTTATTTCCATATTCTGATATAGTTGTAAACTTCTCTAGTGCTATTACTACTTTAATTAGCGGTGGTAACTCGAATGAAAGTGGCAAGATAAATATTGATGCTCAAAGGGTAAGTCTAATTGATGGTGCTCGTATTAGTGCCGATTTAATCGGCTTTTACTTCCCTGGTTTTTCTGAGTCTCCCACCATCGGTAAGTCTGGAGATATTGTGATTCGAGCTTCCGAAAAATTAAAAATTTCAGGAGTGGGGATTAATGGCACAACTAGTGCTGTGATTAGTTCGATTCAACCTTTTACAGTAGGTCAAGCTGGCAATATCTTAATTGATACTGGACACTTGATGCTGTCACAGGGTGGAACTGTGGCTAATAATGTCACAGGAAGTGGTCAAGCGGGAAATATAGAGATTCATGCTCAGGATGTAGAAGTTAGCGACCCAGTAATTGATAATTTTAACCAAGCGGTTAGTGGTATTACTGTGGGAGTGGGTAAGGATGCTGTTGGTCAAGGTGGGACAATTAACCTGACAGCAGATAGCTTGCGTGTGTTCAACGGTGGACAAATAACTTCCTCTAGCTTGGGTCAGGGATCTGCTGGTAGTGTTAACCTCAACGTGAAAAATATTGAGGTACAAGGAACTTCTCAAAGCATAATTAATGGTAGCTATCTGCCCAGTGCGATCGCAGCATCCTCGGCTAATAACTTGGCTGCGGGGTCTATAAATATCACATCAAATAGTGTGAATGTTAAAGATAATGCAGTAATTACTGTAAGTAATACAGGCAATGGCGATGCAGGGAACCTCAATATAACAGCTAAGAACCTTTTCCTCGACAATAGCGCTAGCCTACGTTCTGAGGTGAATGGAGGTGGTCAAGGTAATATCGACCTCAATGTCAATGATGTCCTGTTATTACGGCATGGTAGTAAAATTATTACCAATGCTTTGGGTGCTTCTACAGGAGGCAACATTAATATTAATGTGGGGTCGATGGTAGCTGTACCCAGCGAGAACAGCGATATTTCAGCCAATGCTGTCTTAGGAAGTGGTGGCAATATCCAAATTACCACTCAAGGTATCTTCGGGTTAGAGTTTCAAAACCAACCCACACTCAATAGTGATATCACTGCCAGTTCACAGTTTGGGCTGAGTGGTAATGTACAAGTTAATACCATTGGTGTTGACCCGAATTCTGGTTTACTCGAACTACCAGAGAATGTCACCGATTCATCGCAGCAAATTGCTTCAGGTTGTGCAGCTAATACTGGTAGCACATTTGTAGCTACAGGTCGGGGTGGAATACCTCAAAATCCGATGCAGGAAGTCAGCAGCGATCGCACTTGGTCTGATACTCGTGATCTCTCTATATATCAGAAAAATAGTGGAGTGACAGCACAAATACCCCAACTGCCCAAAACTCTCTTGCAAGCTACTGCTTGGCATCGTCGCGCTGATGGAAAAATTGAGTTAGTCGCAGCGCCATCTCCCGCAAATATCCAGCCACAGTTAACTTGTGCTGCACTTTCTCAAATTTAATTGCCTGAATCAATTAAATTTGAGAAAGTCGATATCAATTTAAAAAAAGAAAAAGGGGAAAGGTTTTAATTTACTCTTTCCCCTTTGCTGTCTCTACGCTCTTCAATTTATGTATGAGGCTTCGCCCTTATGCTTTAACTAAGGGTATCTTTTACTACCCGCACCTACGACTCCGATTTTGTGGCGATAGGAAAGTTCTGCACCGAACCACCCAGAAAGGCTAGTCAAAGTTCCTACAACCAGCGAGATTAACAATCCCCAAGGTAGGATGCGTGACTCAATATCACCAAGACGAATTAGGAAATTAACAAGAGTTAAAACAAGCACAGAAACATTTAGTATCAAATGTGCCCAGCCAGCCTGGCGCTTGCGGACTCGCTCTATTTTCATAAAGTCGCTGAGGCCGATGATTGCAGCTAAGACACCTCCGCCTAATCCCAGTCCAATTAACCAGAAGGAAGCCCTAGCCCAGAAGAAATCTTTGGTCAGCCAGTAACCGAAATCACTTCCCAAAGCTGCGGCTAAAAAAGCTATAGGAAAGATCACACTTAACGGGTGTAGAGGATGACCTGCGATCGCAACTGTACTGGGTACACCGCTATCATGATATTCGCGATCGTCACTTTCAATAATAGGCGGCAAATTAGGAAATGGTGTCGAGGTCGTTTGGGTATTCTCTGTAGTTTCCATGATTTTATTACCTTAATTTGAGGAAGGAATTTGCTCAACATAAGCTTGAGCTTGGAGTATAAGTTTTCCTGGTTCTACCTTTAAACTGTTAACTTGTAAGGTCATTCCTTCCAAGTCAAAGTTGCTCAAGTTTAAAAGTTCGCTGGTTTGATTTACCAAAGCTTTTGTCAGTTCTGGCGATATTTCTTCACCTTGTCCATACTCAACATTCTCTAAAGAAACAGTTTTGCCGTTAGCACTAACACGGGGTACTGCTTCAAAAGCAACTTTGTGTGTTTCGCCAGTTTCTACTAACAGAATATTGGCATTAATGGCAACTTTCCCATCACCTGGTAGGCGAAACTCTACATTTTGTGGGTTAATTGTTCTCACTTCTCCATTGACTTGTATTTTCTGACTTTGAAGTTGAGAACGAACATAGTCTGAGTTAAAAGCGCGGTTAATATCTGCTTCATTTAAAACGACTCGCGCACTTCCCACAGTGGGTTTTGTTAGCTCAATTTTGCCAAATGCAACACTTAAAGGATTTATGGCAACGCTTTGGATTTGCATATCCATTTCCTCCACTCGGAGGTCTTTTTGCATTACCATACCCTCTCCTTCAATGGAGACTGAATCTACCTGTCCTTGAACCAATTTGAGCGGATCGGTTTTAATCTCGACATCTAAATTTTCTACTTCATCTAACTGGCTAGATAAACCGACTTCTGCCGCTTTATTCAGCGCTTGCTCTCCTAGCCCAGGACTTTCAGTCATGATAATTTAATCTCCGAATTTGACCAGAAAAATGAATTATAAAAAATGATAGATATTTGTATTTTTTACGCCTGCAAACTAAGTAGATAAATATCTATTTTCAAGACTTATAACCTATTTATAGAATTAGAGCGTAATTTTATACATCATCTTTCATTCTTGAGCATTCATCTTTTAATTGACTACCTTTGAGTCAATCTAGAAAATTGGCGCAGAAAAATTATCTATCTGACGGCGGAGTAAATATTGAATATCTCTATATCTAAAAGTAGAAGTATTTATTTATGAGTAAAAATTTTTATTTTTCTACCCGAGGTGATTAAGGTAATCACTCAAAAGAAAGAGGGAAGGATTCTCAGCCGTATGCAAACTTGGTATTAGTGACAAATAAGAATTCTTTCTGAGGAGAACTGAATAATGGTAGCTAGTTTAGATGATACTAAACGTAATGCAATTGCCGTTAAATTGGCAGATATGAAAGCTTTGCAAGAGTTGGTTCTACAAAATGAACAACAACTTTTACAGCAAGGTCTAGATTCCGAAATTTCTGACCGCATTCGGGATTTCATCAAAGATGATCAAAAGAATTTAGGGATTTTGGAAACTGTAATTGGTCAGTATGGTATCCAAGCTCAACCCAGACAAACAGTTCAACAATTTATTGATAGAGCTCGCGAATTATTCCAAGGTTCTGAACTCAGCTTGTATGATAAAGTATCTCAGCATGAATTGTTGAAGCATCAAATAGTGATGAGTGGCTTAATTGTTCATAAGGCTGCTCAAAAAGTTGGTGCTGACGTAATGGTTGCGATTGGGCCTTTGAATGCAGTTAACTTTGAGAACCGCGCTCACCAAGAACAACTCAAAGGTGTTCTGGAAATTCTAGGTGTTCGCGAACTCACTGGTCAAGAAGCAGATCAAGGTATTTGGGCACGTGTTCAGGATGCTATGGCCGCAGTTAGTGGTGCAGTAGGTAGCGCCGTTACCCAAAGTAGTGACAAAAAGGATATGAATATCCAAGATGTCATTCGTTCAGATCATGCCAAGGTAAATACTCTATTTACCGAACTGTTGCAAAGCAACAATCCCCAAAAAATTCAAGAGTACTTCGGTCAAATCTACAAGGATTTAACCGCCCACGCTGAAGCAGAAGAAGAAGTAGTTTACCCACGTGTACGTGCTTTCTACGGTGAAGGTGATACCCAAGAACTGTATGACGAGCAAGCTGAAATGAAGCGGGTTTTAGAAGAAATTAAAGCAATTAGCCCCTCTTCAGATCAATTCAAAGATAAAGTCAGACAGTTGATGAATGACGTTGGCGACCATATCCGCCAAGAAGAAAGCACAATGTTTGCTGCTATTCGCAACAACCTCAGCAGCGAACAAACCGAACAATGGGCTACTGAATTCAAAGCCGCTAAGAAGAAAATTCAAGAAAGACTTGGCGTTGTCAGCGAAGCTAACATCTAGGATATCTTCAAGCCTTCTTTGGAAGCTAGTAAAGGTTAGTTAGAAGCTACTCCCAGCACCTCGGTGTTGGGAGTATTATTTATAAATCGCCATGATTGCTTCTATCGTGGTAAATCCTTCATTCTCTTCTACAGCACTTCTGAGCTTTGCCGAGTCCAGCGCATCCTCAATGGCTTCTAGTAACTTTAGATCCTCAATATTAATAATCGCTACAACTGCTTTACCTTGATGCTCAATTAAAATACGTTCTTTGCCGTACTCAGCACGGTTAATTAGCTCTGGTAAATTAGCACAAGCCTCGGTTGCACTGACAATATCCATAATTTTGTAAAAAACTACATTATTTTATTTAGCAAAAAAAGCGATGCCTGCGGCGAGCTGCACCAACGCGCTTTGTCAGGCGATCGCATCAAGATAAAAAACATTTTAGGGAATTTGAGGAGACTGCCAGTATTTATAAGCTGTATAAGCCATAGTCACCACCCCAGTGATAATTGCAGATTCATCAACCTCAAATTCTGGATGGTGTAGGGGGTGATTAATAATTCTGTCTTTGTAGCCTACACCCAAGCGGAACATCGCACCTGGAGCGTGTTCTAAATATACAGAAAAATCTTCAGCGCCAAGGGAAGATTCAGGTAAGACTTGGACGCGATCGCTACTCCAAGCTTCTTCTGCTGATGATTGCAATAATTGTGTCAGGGCATAATCATTTTGCACGCTGGGTACACCCTGGTGATAATTGACTTGATACTTGGCCCCAAAGGAATGGCAAACATTAGCCACAATTTTTTCAATCCAGTTAGGGAGACTCGCACGGGTTTCGGGGTGAAGCGATCGCACAGTTCCCAACAAGCGGACTTTATCAGCAATGACGTTGGGCGCTCTTCCACCAGTAATTTGCCCAATGCTCAAAACTACAGGCCGTAGGGGATTTTGTGTCCGGCTAATGGCTTGTTGCAATGCAGTAATTACCTGCGCTGCAATCCAAATTGCATCTATCGCCTCATGGGGACGGGCCCCATGTCCAGACTCACCAATAATGATAATCTCTAAATCGTCAGCCGCAGCAGTTAACGCACCATAACGCACGCCAATGGAACCTGCAGGTATAGAAGGGAAAACATGAACCCCCAAGATGGCTGAAACTTTTTCCATTGCCCCATCTTGTACCATCCAGCTTGCGCCTTGGGCAATTTCCTCAGCTGGCTGAAATAAGAATCGGGTTTTACCACCTAATTCTTCTGCTATTTGGGATAATACCATTGCTGTCCCCAAACCCACAGTAGTGTGGACATCATGACCACAAGCGTGCATCACACCTTCAGCGCGAGAGGCGTATTCCAAACCCGTGCGTTCTTGAATGGGTAAAGCGTCCATATCGGTACGAATTGCCAATAAACGCTCATCACTACCATTACCTTGTAGTTCTCCAATCACACCGGTTTTTCCCACACCCTCTTGCACATGAAGGCCACTGGAAGAAAGCACACCTGCAACAAAAGCAGATGTTTGGTATTCCTGACCACTGAGTTCAGGGTGAGAGTGAATATGACGGCGAATTTCAATCAGACGAGGTGCTAGTTTTTTGGATAAATCTTTAATCTGGGTAAGCATGAATTGATCGCAAGTGACAGGCTTTGTTCCCATGATAAAGAAAGGGTTAAGGGTCAAGAGCCAAACAATTTTAGATTTTGCGGAAAGTCTGAGCGGCGGCTTCCGCCGCTCAGAACTTTCCAAGACGGATTTTGGATTGACCATTCTCAATTACCCATTCCCCAGTCCCCAGTACCCAGTCCCCAATACCCATTCCCTATTTCTTCTTCTGATTCGCTTGTGCGTCTTGCCCTTCTTGTAAAGACCAACCATAGGGTTTATCAGAAGTGACCACACCATTAGCCATAGTTGTCAGCCGGAAATTTGCCGCCCGGAAGTTAGTAAACAGCAATGTAGCACCTTTGAGGTTAGCTGCTTCTAAATTGGCACTGATAAAACCAGCATAAGAAAGATTGGCATTTTCTAAAGTTGCTGATTTTAAATTTGTACCTGTTAAAGAAGCACCAGTAAGATTTGCAGAAGTCAGAACCGCAGCTTCCAAATCCGCACCAGTGAGGTCAGCATTTGTCAGGTTCACTTGGGATAAATTAGTTGCCTTCAAATTAGCATCTCGTAAGTTTGCACCAGCTAAATTCAGTTGTGTAAGGTCAGCACCGCTTAAATCGCACCGGGGACAGGAACTTGCGGCTTTTAATTGATCAACGTCTTGCTGATTGAAGGCTAAAGCTTGTTCTGCTAACCCAAAACAAGCTAACAGGCTAAGGATAGCAACAATCTTGAATTTCATATGTGTTACGGATATTCACTAAACTAGATG
This sequence comes from Tolypothrix sp. PCC 7601, assembly GCF_025677855.1. Taxonomy (NCBI): domain Bacteria; kingdom Bacillati; phylum Cyanobacteriota; class Cyanophyceae; order Nostocales; family Tolypothrichaceae; genus Tolypothrix; species Tolypothrix sp. PCC 7601. The sequence continues at coordinate 2,188,657 of NZ_CP064879.1, read as the reverse complement.
ATATGTAATATCTTGTACTATTGAAAGGCCATAATACTTACATTGTTCCCTTACCTTGCAGGCGAGGCAGCGTGACAGATTACAGTTTATTCGCGGATACAAGATGTAGTATCACAACTATAGCCGTTGTCATACCAAACATATCCGAATTTTTCGCTAAATTACAGCTAATGAAGCGTCAATGAAGAAGTTATAAAATTAGTATAAATTCTCGTGGTTATACTACCCAAATGCAAGTCTAGGGTTTAGAATCGTCTCGTAACCAACTATACTGAACCTCTTATAGACTACCACATATTGCGATCCCCCAAGCTCACGAGAAAGAGCAGCTTGGGGGATCTTAAATTTTTTAGAGGAAAAGCAATCAAGAACATTGAGAATATAGCGGTCTGAAAAATCAGGGCTATTAGTACGCCAAAGCATTACGCCAGCTTCTTAACCTCCCAATTAATGATGTAGAAATTGCCCAACTCGCACAACAAGCGGAAATTCATTATGCAGGTGTGCAATGCGGGATTATGGATCAGATGGCTTCGAGGCTAGCTGATACTGAGCATATGCTATTTTTAGATACTCGTACTCTAGAACAGCGTGTGTTACCTTTAGCTTCAGATGCAGAGATTGTAGTCATAGATAGCGGTGTGCCTCGTAGTTTAGCTAGTAGCGGATATAACTAAAGACGCGCAGAATGTGAAGCGGCGGCGCGATCGCTAGGAGTTAAAGCACTGCGCGACATTAGCGATGCTAGTGCTGTGGAAGATTTACCAGAACCCTTAAAACGGCGTGCGCGTCACGTAGTTACAGAAAATAACCGCGTTTTGGAAGTGTTGCAAGGAGTTTCATCTCAACGTTTTGGTGAATTGATGAATGCATCCCATGCTAGCTTGCGGGATGATTACGAAGTTTCTGTACCAGCATTAGATACATTAGTTGATATTTTGCAGAAAACCCCAGGCGTTTTGGGCGCAAGGTTAACGGGTGCTGGTTTTGGTGGTGCTTGTGTAGCTTTAGTATCAGGGCAAGGCAAAGCTTCGGCGATCGCAAATCAGGCCCTAACAGCATACAATCAATCTGGTTACACTGGAAAAATTTTGGTGCCAGAAACTTTTGCCACATAACAAATGACAGATAAAAAAGTTGTTTTCGGTAATGCACAACAGGAAGGCGCAAATCGCTGGGGATGGTTCATGGGACACTTTATTACTCCTGTGGACGATCCACGTTCTACAGAAGAGTTAGAAGTTAAATGGGGTATTCATAAAGCTGGTGATAGTAGAAACCAATGGGTAATAAATAACCAAGCTGCTACTATTTCAATTCTGATTAATGGAAAATTTCGTTTGCAATTTGAAGAGAGAGAAATTGTATTATCCCGTGAGGGTGATTACGTTCTGTGGTGTGCGGGTGTACCTCATACTTGGATAGCTGAATCTGATTGTACGATTTTAACTATTAGATGGCCTTCTAAACCTGGTGATAGTGTTGGAATTACAAACAAGTAGGAAGGCAAAATTTTGCGTCTATAAATCATTATTTACTAGATAATGTTATATTTTAAAACTGCAAACCCTTATTTTGTAAATTCTGCTCAATCTGCTGTATATTTTCTACTGTTTCTCCCGCTACTATCCCATAAATTTCGGTGTAAATTTTGCCGTATTTAACCTTCTCTAAAGCCGATAAAATTATCAAGTCTTTGCGTTCTAATTCTGGTTATAAACTCAATAAAATAGCGTCAAATGTTCCATCTATGCGGTAGTCAGTAGAATATTTAGCTACTTCCTTTCCTAAATTTAATAGAGTATGGCGCTGCAAGCAAAGTGGAGTTGAACTATTAACGCGAAAATTAGCATCTATTATATAAAATACTTCTGCAATTACCTGATCAAAAAGGTATTAATTGTAGAGTTATGAATCTTCTATCTATAAGTATAAAAAAAGTAGCTATAAGTATTAAACAATTATTTTCTATCTCTAACTTTCGTATTAGCGCTGATGCCATACTCTCGCTGCTAAATTATCCTACATGAACTTCAAAAATCAAATATGAATCCTATACAATTACCAAGACTTAATTATTTATATGATTCTAGTTAAAAATTTCAGTCCTGAGAAGCATAACAGCTTGTTTAATATTTCCAAAATTCTATTGAATATGTATAACTACTTACAAAATATAAAAGCTTAAAAACTAGTATAAAAGAGCATTTCTACTTAGAAAAATGCAGCAATAAATCAGAAAATATTTTTCTAATCTAAAATTTTGAACTAAACAATTATATATATAGTAATCTGCTTTCAGGATGTATCTTATTCTGAATCTACCAATTATCCACAATCAACCAAAATTCACAAACATAGAAAATTAGACAAAATCTAAATTTCTTAGTTGGAATTTTGAATTGGTACTCAAGCATTGATTACAAGAACCAAGAAAGTTTATCCCTTTTCGCAGTATTTCTTCTAATTCTGTAGAGATTGTTGGTTAGTACCCATACCTACACACTAAATTTTCGTTTCAATTGAGGAAATTAACATGGTTACCATACAACCTCAGAACTCCCAAATTGATCGGTTAATGCGCGATCGCGTCGTTCTTATTACTGGTGCGAGTCGCGGAATTGGTGCTGCTACTGCCAAATTGTTCAGTCGTCATGGTGCAGCAGTAGGAGTAAATTACTACAGTAGCGAGAAAGCTGCTCAACAAGTTGTGGAAGAAATTTCGTCAGATGGAGGAAAAGCACTAGCAGTCAAGGCAGATGTTAGAGACTCTCAGCAAGTAAATGCAATGGTGCAAGCAGTTTCTAAGGCTTTCGGTGCAATTGATACCCTGATAATTAACGCCAATGCTAATTTTCCCATTGCACCTTTCGTAGATTATCGCTGGGAAGATTTTGAAACCAAATTACTAGGAGAACTTCAAGGAGCCTTTTTTCCTTGTAAAGCAGTTGTACCATCAATGATGGAACATCAACGAGGTTGCATTATTGCGATTAGTAGTGGGTTATCTCGCAATCCTGGTGAGGGATTTTCCGCTCATAGTACTGCTAAATCAGGATTGGATGCTTTTGTGAAAAGTTTAGCATTAGAACTCGGGGCGCACGGAATTAGAGTGAATGCGATCGCACCGGGATTGACTATCACAGATGCAACTGCAAGATTACCTCAAGAACACAAAGCAGCAGCGGCTAAATTTACACCTTTGAAAAGAAACGGAATGCCAGAAGACATCGCTAGTGCAATTCTCATGTTAGCTTCTGATGAAGCCAGATTTATTACAGGTGCTTATTTACCTGTTAGTGGCGGCGATCAAATGCTTTGATACCACTTTGGAAAAAGAATACAAAATCTAATCTAGGGACACAATATACATTGCGTCCCTATATATTTTTTATTTCCTTTTCAACTTAGTAGTTCTTGCTTCTACCGAATTAATTACGAATTTGTAATTAATTTCGGTGCTTTTGTATGTGAACCATATAGTTCCACAAATCTTTTAAACAGCAACATTGTTTGATGATTAGAAGCAAAATTTATATTAAATAACCTCTCAAGATTTTTTTCGCCCAAGTTGCGTAAATAAGGTAAGTCTTCAAACAGCGTCAAATAAGCAGCTAAATGCAATAAGATTTGCAAGATAGGCTTTGGCCATTCTAGATCACTGTAGATTTCTATAAATAGATAATGCTCACTTTGAGTTAAAGGTAATGCATAAAACATGACAGTGATGCGTTTGCCATTGTAAACCGGAATACTCAGTTCAACTGTGTAGGGAGTATGTAAGATTAAATCAACTTCCACAATTGGTTGTCGCCAAATCCTCAGCGCATTAACTGGAGATTCTAAAATTGTTTGAAATTGGATTTTACCCCCAATCTCTGTAGGCTGAAACGAGTTGATATTAATGACTCGCAGATTGTTCAGGCTAAACTTGTGGATAGTTTCTAAATGTTTTAAATTCAACAAATGATAGATTTGGCACAGATAAGGAAAAGGTAAAATATATTCCTGGCTGATCATGTGCCGCTTTTTTAAATCAAACTTGCTATCTTGAATTGGGCATAAAGAATTTGCATTGCTATTTACATCTTGCTCTGGTCTTAAATACAGCCAACTCAAAAAGAAAAATGATGCTGTAAATAGCTGAAACACTTCCAAAGTAGATATATAACCATCGGCAAATGTAGCAAAACTTCTATCAGTTATACCAAAAAGCCAAGATGGAATACCCGCTAGCCAAATACCATTTTTGAGATTGAGGATAAAAAGACCAAATTCAAATTCTAGAGATTGAGTAGCATTTTCAGCAGTTGCATCACTCTGCTCATGTATGAGGTTAGTAGGCATATTCTTCAAAATAAAATCTATCGTTATGGCAATAATTACTATCTGCAATTGCCTCAATTCTAGCTATAGATAATTTCATCAACCTCTACCTATGGCTGGAAATAGAATTACCCAATAGCTATGTAATTTAATACAGTTAATATCAAAAATTCTTGCTCAAATAAATAATATACATTTATCTAAAAAGTAATTTTAGTTACTGCGTAAATCAATGACTGTATATTTTATTTCTGAGATTTACTTAGCAAATTTATATAAAATATTTCTTGAAGAAGAGGTCAAATCATATAATCTGATTCAGAAAATTAAGACTAAAGCAAAGATATTGAGTTTTAAGGCGCAAGATTAGGTTGATTATTTGGGTTTTGAAATAATCCTTGGTCTCATCTAGTAAAAGCTGTGGATCACTCGTAACTATTTCCTCTACCCTACAAAAGCAATCTGATCAGCTGTAGCAGTAGTAGTTGCGCTGATTGCTACTCACATTGAAATAATTACACTAATTGAGGTTCATGAAATTTCAATCAATGAACTCATCAACATATTTAGTTGCACCCAGCAGCAACAACTGCTTGTGTAATATCAACAGAACAATTAGTACCTCAACCTATAGAATTACTACCGCTTTAGCGGTATTATTTTTAAATATTTTCGCCAAAATTCCCAGAGACAGCAGCAATGACTATTCGCCATGCGACTGAAATTGACTTACCAGCTATTGTGGCAATTTACAATGCTGCAATTCCTACCCGCATGGCTAGTGCTGATTTAGAGCCAGTGTCAATAGAAAGCCGTCTAAATTGGTTTCGCGGGCGATCGCCTTCACACAGACCCCTTTGGGTGATAGAAGTAAATAGTGTAATAGCTGGGTGGCTGAGTTTCCAATCTTTTTACGGACGGCCAGCTTACAGTAAGACTGCCGAAATTAGCATTTATATTGCTCCAGAGTTCCAAAAATGCGGATTAGGACAACAACTTTTAGCACAAGCAATTAAGCAAAGCCCAGATTTAGGCTTAAAAACTTTAATTGGCTTTATTTTTGCTCATAATCAGCCCAGTTTAAAGCTATTTGAACGATTTGGATTCACGCCTTGGGGACATTTACCCAACATCGCAGAACTTGATGGTGTAGAACGTGACTTAGTAATTATGGGGCTACGACTCACTAACTAATCACAACACAGAGGACTTATTTTCTGTAGCTTGAATAAAGGCTTCAAAATCACTTCCTGGTGTCCATTGAATCGCGCCATCTCGCCCCGTAAAGAAAAGTTTCGTTTGACTTTGGCTAAGTTCAGATAAAACCTTTGGTTCCAAGTCAGGGGAAGATGCGATCGCAATTTCTGGTTGTAGCGCTAAAACTAAATCCTTTAAAGATTCCGGTACACACCATAGCACTTGGGGACGAGGTAAACTCCCAGACTTAACTAACTGTGCAATTTCTTTAGACTTGAGGTTACCTACTAATAACCAATTCTGACCTTGAATTTGCAATTGCAACATCGGCAACTGCTCATTAATTAATTGTGCCACTACCGAGCCAGTAGTAATTGCTTGTCCCAATGCCAAAGGCTGATATAAGCCTTGACGCTGTTGGACGTTCTGTTGAATTACCTGCGCTTCCACAATGTTTTCTGGCTTAGGGGGATAGCTGTAAAAATTTTTGATAGGTAAGCGCTGCATGACTTCCAGCCAACCACTACTCTCATGATCTTGAAAATCAGTGGCGATCGCCCAATCAATTTGATTCACACCTTGCTGTTGTAAAAATGGTAAGATTGTGAAGCGTCCTGTACTTTCATCTCCACTATTAATTAGCGTGACTGTGCCCCTGTCTTGAATAACTAAAACTGGTTCTGCACCTGCTGCTAATACAGTAATTCGGAACAAACTGTTAGCAGAATGCCAAACTGGAATAAGTACTAAACCGATGGCAATAAAACTAGCAAACCACCAGCGTTGTCGCCACCAACGTGCTAAAACAACTAATAAAATTAATGTATAGAGAGTGAGCATTTGCCAAGGGGAGATACTCCCCACAGCAAAGGAATTACCAGGTAATTTGCTAAAAAATTCTACTAATTTAATTAGCCAATCAGTAGGGGGATGCAAAATTCCTGCTAAAAAACTGCCAGCGTCCGGCCAAATTAATGCTGCTAAGGCACTAATAATTCCACCGATACTAATAATAGAAATCAACGGGGTGGTAATAATATTGAGGATTAAACTGTAAGACGGTACTACCCCAAAGAAAAACAACTGCAACGGTAAAGTCCAAATTGTTGCGGCTAACGGGACAGCAATCAAAGATGCGATCGCAGGTGGTAACCAACCCAAGCGTTGAATAATCGGTGGTACTGTGACAACTAATCCCAGCGTCGCTAAAAAGCTAAGTTGAAAACCCAAATCCCAAATCCATAACGGATTAAATAGTAATAATATTGTTGCCGCTAGTAATAGCGAGCCTAACTGTTTTACCTTTCTTTTTAAAGCTAATCCTACTAATGCCGCAAAACCCATAATTACGGCTCTTAAAACCGCAGGTTGAAAACCAGTTAAACTCAAGAAAATCAGCAATCCTAAACAGCCAAGGATAAATTGAGTTACCTTTTTAGAACGCCTCGTTAACTGTAATATTACGCCTAAAATCAACGAAGTCTGAAAACCAGAAGCTGCTAAAGCATGAGCCAAGCCAGCCTGGACAAATAAATCGCGGATATCATAAGGTAAATCAACAGTTTTGCTGCCTAAAACCATTGCACTGACAAGCGGCCCTTCTGGAATACCCAGCCAACGAACTTGCGATCGTACTATTCGCTCGCGAACTTGCCACCATCCCCATTTACGCGGTTCTTCATCTAAAATATTTATCTGTCTACCTGTTAAACCCGCAAATGTAGCTTCTTGTTTGAGAAACTTTTGAAAGTCAAAAGCACCAGGATTGGATGCTGCTTTTGGCTTGTACAAAATTCCAGTTACCGCAATTTGTTGACCTGGATATAAGCCAGTTGCTTGCAGTATCGGCACTGTAACATATAACTTACCCGTTACCCCTTTACTTACACCTGCGGGGCCATCACCTTTTTTGACTTCATCTAGCTGAGTCGCTTCCAACCAAAATTGTCCTCGCTGAGTCCGAGTTAACCTTGGTGTACTTGCCACTTCACCACGCACACTTACTACTTGTTCTTGATTACTACTATTTCCTGGCGGGACGAATTTACTAATATCTTTTGGCCCTGGTTCTGGTACTCGCCATTGAAAATACAGGGTAGCCAGCAAACCTACCAAACCTGCAACTAACCAAATTCGAGGTTGGGGAGTATTTTGCCAGAAACTAGATATTGCCTTAGCTTTAGTCGCAGCATTTTCTGGTTTTTGACTAAGTTGCCGTGATTTAAGAAAACGTAGCCGCAACAGCACTGCTATCAATATTCCTAGCAAAAAAATCCATACACCGCCCCAAGGAACTGCTGTAAATAGTAGCCCCAGAATATAGCCAAGACAGATAATTACACCACTAGCCTGAATCATAAGACTTCTAATACAAGTACTTGCTGACTATAAAATGAAACCCGCAGATGCGGGCTGTGTTTGTAGAGCCAGTGACTACCAGTCTTATGGGGCACAGGCTTTATTTGTAGAACTTTTTGCAATAACTTTATCAAAAAGATGTGCCTAAATTAAACCCTAGTACCGCATGGATAAACAAAATCAAAATTGCTGTAGTCGGCTTTCAAGAGCAATCCAATTGCCTAGAGTTAGACAATGGAACCAAAATTCAAGTGCAATTGCACAACTTTTGTATACACCGGAGCTTTTTGAGGGAGTTCTCAGGATTTACCTAACTTGTAATTATCCTCAGTGTTAATCTCTACTGTTTAACTTACGGCATTTTTGAGTAAGGGAAAACCTAACTTCTCCCTTTGCTCAACATATAAAGTAGCTACTTTCCGTGCTAAATGCCGAATTCTAGCAATATATCGAGTCCGTTCCGTCACAGAAATTACACCCCGTGCATCCAGTAAATTAAAAGTATGAGAACACTTAATAACATAGTCTAAGCCAGGTAAAACCAATCCCCGTTCAGTCAATTGAGTAGCTTCCTGCTCATACAGATTAAACAGTGTCAACAACATTTCCGGATTCGACGCTTCAAAGTTGTAAGTACACTGTTCAATTTCCGCTTGCAGGAAAACATCACCGTAAGTAATGTTGTCCGTCCATTGAATCTTGGTGATGGCTTCTACCTGCTGGAGGTACATCGCCAATCTTTCTAAACCGTATGTAATCTCAATCGAAACCGGACGGCAATCAATTCCCCCACATTGTTGGAAGTAGGTAAATTGGGTAATTTCCATTCCATCTAACCAAACTTCCCAACCAGTACCCCAAGCGCCCACAGTAGCATCTTCCCAGTTATCCTCAACAAACCTTATGTCATGGTCTTCAGGATGAATCCCTAACGCTCTTAAAGAATCAAGATAAATCTCTTGGATATTATCTGGTGAAGGTTTAATCAGAACTTGGTACTGATAATAGTATTGAAAGCGATTAGGGTTTTCACCATAGCGCCCATCTGTAGGACGGCGGCAAGGTTCCACATATGCCACAGCCCAAGGCTCTGGCCCTAGCGCCCGTAAAAAAGTATGGGGATTTTTCGTACCTGCTCCCTTCTCAATGTCGTAAGGCTGGGCAATCAAGCAACCGCGATTCTCCCAGAATTCATGCAATGAAGCTATTACCGACTGAAAATTCACGCTCTACCTTTCCTTCTTCAGCACAGTGCATCAACCATTGTTACCTAAACCCAGCACTGTGAGGAGTTTTGCGACGCAAAAACAAAATCTCAAAAAATTTCCCGAAAAAAAGTTGACAAACGGAAGTAGGCTCGATATATTAGATAAGTGCCTGAGAGCGGAGCGCGAAAAGCGGCGCTGGTAGGGACACCGAACCTTGAAAATCATATAGTTTGAAAGCCAGTATATAACATATACCCTGCGTCAGTAAAGAGAATTACCGGACTGAGGTATAAATCAGTCGATTAAGAGCTAAACGAACTTTATCTACAAAATGGAGAGTTTGATCCTGGCTCAGGATGAACGCTGGCGGTATGCTTAACACATGCAAGTCGAACGGTCTCTTCGGAGATAGTGGCGGACGGGTGAGTAACGCGTGAGAATCTAGCTCTAGGTCGGGGACAACCACTGGAAACGGTGGCTAATACCGGATGTGCCGGAAGGTGAAAGATTTATTGCCTAGAGATGAGCTCGCGTCTGATTAGCTAGTAGGTGTGGTAAGAGCGCACCTAGGCGACGATCAGTAGCTGGTCTGAGAGGATGATCAGCCACACTGGGACTGAGACACGGCCCAGACTCCTACGGGAGGCAGCAGTGGGGAATTTTCCGCAATGGGCGAAAGCCTGACGGAGCAATACCGCGTGAGGGAGGAAGGCTCTTGGGTTGTAAACCTCTTTTCTCAAGGAAGAAAAAAATGACGGTACTTGAGGAATAAGCATCGGCTAACTCCGTGCCAGCAGCCGCGGTAATACGGAGGATGCAAGCGTTATCCGGAATGATTGGGCGTAAAGCGTCCGCAGGTGGCAATGTAAGTCTGCTGTTAAAGAGTGAGGCTCAACCTCATAAGAGCAGTGGAAACTACATAGCTAGAGTGCGTTCGGGGCAGAGGGAATTCCTGGTGTAGCGGTGAAATGCGTAGAGATCAGGAAGAACACCGGTGGCGAAAGCGCTCTGCTAGGGCCGCAACTGACACTGAGGGACGAAAGCTAGGGGAGCGAATGGGATTAGATACCCCAGTAGTCCTAGCCGTAAACGATGGATACTAGGCGTGGCTTGTATCGACCCGAGCCGTGCCGGAGCTAACGCGTTAAGTATCCCGCCTGGGGAGTACGCACGCAAGTGTGAAACTCAAAGGAATTGACGGGGCCCGCACAAGCGGTGGAGTATGTGGTTTAATTCGATGCAACGCGAAGAACCTTACCAAGACTTGACATGTCGCGAATCCTCTTGAAAGGGAGGAGTGCCTTCGGGAGCGCGAACACAGGTGGTGCATGGCTGTCGTCAGCTCGTGTCGTGAGATGTTGGGTTAAGTCCCGCAACGAGCGCAACCCTCGTTTTTAGTTGCCAGCATTAAGTTGGGCACTCTAGAGAGACTGTCTGGTGACAAACCGGAGGAAGGTGGGGATGACGTCAAGTCAGCATGCCCCTTACGTCTTGGGCTACACACGTACTACAATGCTACGGACAAAGGGCAGCGAGCTAGCGATAGCAAGCAAATCTCATAAACCGTGGCTCAGTTCAGATCGCAGGCTGCAACTCGCCTGCGTGAAGGAGGAATCGCTAGTAATTGCAGGTCAGCATACTGCAGTGAATTCGTTCCCGGGCCTTGTACACACCGCCCGTCACACCATGGAAGCTGGCAACGCCCGAAGTCATTACTCCAACCATTCGTGGGGGAGGATGCCGAAGGCAGTGCTGGTGACTGGGGTGAAGTCGTAACAAGGTAGCCGTACCGGAAGGTGTGGCTGGATCACCTCCTTTTAGGGAGACCTACCCAACTTTGAAATCAATTGCAAACAGTCAATAGAGACAAAGATGGTCTACTCTAGGTCGGTCGCAGGTATAGTGAAGGCTTTCAAACTATAGAGAGGTTCTCAATTATGGGCTATTAGCTCAGGTGGTTAGAGCGCACCCCTGATAAGGGTGAGGTCCCTGGTTCGAGTCCAGGATGGCCCACCTGAACAAGTAAAAAGAGCAAAGTAAAAAGTAAAAAGAAAGTGTAAATTCTTTTGAATTTTTCCTTTAAACTTTTACCTTGTGGATGGGGGTTTAGCTCAGTTGGTAGAGCGCCTGCTTTGCAAGCAGGATGTCAAGCGGTTCGAGTCCGCTAACCTCCACATGATATCTGTTGTGACAGCAGCAAAAGTGAATATATCACAGGTAAAAATTAGCCAAAAGTGATAGAGTGAGTAGTTTTTGTGTTCATAGCAGAGAATGTGGTAAGATAAGAGATTGTGGGTAAATTCAGCAATTGACGTCAAAAAGAGTCAAACTGCTGGAAATAGTCCAGCCAGAACCTTGAAAACTGCATAGTAACGCGAAAAATAGCAGGCAGACGAAATTTCAAGTAATGAGTGCTGAGTGCTGAGTGCTAAGTGTAAAACACAAAGGCTCCCATGAAAGTAGTCAGGAAAGAGAAAGAGTTTGCAGATGTGAAACCAAATGTATTGTGGTCAAGCTAATAAGGGCTGATGGTGGATACCTAGGCACACAGAGGCGAAGAAGGACGTGGTTACCGACGAAATGCTCCGGGGAGTTGGAAGCAGACTATGAGCCGGAGGTATCCGAATGGGGCAACCCTATGTACTACCTGCTGAATATATAGGCAGGAAAGAGCCAACCCAGCGAATTGAAACATCTTAGTAGCTGGAGGAAGAGAAATCAATTAAGAGATTCCCTCAGTAGTGGTGAGCGAAAGGGGAAAAGCCTAAACCAGTTGGTTTACTGACTGGGGTAGTGGGACAGCGATATCGAATCTAGAGGTTAGACGAAGCAGCTAAATACTGCACCAAAGAAGGTGAAAGTCCTGTAGTCAAAAGCTGAAGGATAGTAGCTGAATCCCGAGTAGCATGGGGCACGAGGAATCCCATGTGAATCAGCGAGAACCACCTCGTAAGGCTAAATACTACTGTGTGACCGATAGTGAACCAGTACCGCGAGGGAAAGGTGAAAAGAACCCCGGGAGGGGAGTGAAATAGAACATGAAACCATCAGCTTACAAGCAGTGGGAGTCCGATTCAACGGATGACCGCGTGCCTGTTGAAGAATGAGTTAGCGACTTATAGGCACTGGTAGGTTAAAGCGAGAATGCTGGAGCCAAAGGGAAACCGAGTCTGAAAAGGGCGATAATCAGTGTTTATAGACCCGAACCCTGGTGATCTAACCATGTCCAGGATGAAGCTTGGGTAACACCAAGTGGAGGTCCGAACCGACCGATGTTGAAAAATCGGCGGATGAGGTGTGGTTAGGGGTGAAATGCCAATCGAACCAGGAGCTAGCTGGTTCTCCCCGAAATGTGTTTAGGCGCAGCGGTAATGATTATATTTGGGGGGTAAAGCACTGTTTCGGTGCGGGCTGGGAGACCGAGTACCAAATCGAGACAAACTCAGAATACCCAAAGCACACATTGCCAGTGAGACAGTGGGGGATAAGCTTCATTGTCAAGAGGGAAACAGCCCAGACCACCAGCTAAGGTCCCCAAATCATCGCTAAGTGAGAAAGGAGGTGAGAGTGCATAGACAACTAGGAGGTTTGCCTAGAAGCAGCCACCCTTGAAAGAGTGCGTAATAGCTCACTAGTCAAGCGCTCTTGCGCCGAAAATGAACGGGGCTAAGCTGATGTACCGAAGCTGTGGGATTTGTTGAAAAATAAATCGGTAGGGGAGCGTTCCGTGGTAGGGAGAAGCAGTAGCGGCAAGCAGCTGTGGACGAAACGGAAGTGAGAATGTCGGCTTGAGTAGCGCAAATATGTGTGAGAATCACATACCCCGAAACCCTAAGGGTTCCAGAGCCAGGTTCGTCCGCTCTGGGTTAGTCGGGACCTAAGGCGAGGTCGAAAGGCGTAGTCGATGGACACAGGGTGACTAATCCCTGACTAAGGTATGGGAGCATTGCTAGGGACGCATGAAAGATAGCTACACCCTGATTGGTTTGGGAGGAGTTTACGAACTCCGAGTAGTGATTCGATTGTGCCAAGAAAAGCTAGGAATGTGATGAACATATCTTACCCGTACCCGAAACCGACACAGGTAGGGAGGTTGAGAATACCAAGGGGCGCGAGATAACTCTCTCTAAGGAACTCGGCAAAATGGCCCCGTAACTTCGGAAGAAGGGGTGCCCACGAGAGTGGGTCGCAGTGAAGAGATCCAGGCGACTGTTTACCAAAAACACAGGTCTCCGCAAACTCGAAAGAGGAGGTATGGGGGCTGACGCCTGCCCAGTGCCGGAAGGTTAAGGAAGCTGGTCAGCGAAAGTGAAGCTGGCGACCGAAGCCCCGGTGAACGGCGGCCGTAACTATAACGGTCCTAAGGTAGCGAAATTCCTTGTCGGGTAAGTTCCGACCCGCACGAAAGGCGTAACGATCTGGATGGTGTCTCAGAGAGAGACTCGGCGAAATAGGAATGTCTGTGAAGATACGGACTGCCTGCACCTGGACAGAAAGACCCTATGAAGCTTTACTGTAGCCTGGAATTGTGTTCGGGCTTCGCTTGCGCAGGATAGGTGGGAGGCAAAGAGATATTCCTTGTGGGGAATATGGAGCCAACGGTGAGATACCACTCTGGCGAAGCTAGAATTCTAACCTCGCACCCTTACCGGGTGTAGGAACAGTTTCAGGTGGGCAGTTTGACTGGGGCGGTCGCCTCCTAAAAAGTAACGGAGGCGCGCAAAGGTTCCCTCAGCACGCTTGGAAACCGTGCGGCGAGTGTAAAGGCATAAAGGGGAGCTTGACTGCAAGAGTGACCACTCGAGCAGGTACGAAAGTAGGCCTTAGTGATCCGACGGCGCAGCGTGGAATGGCCGTCGCTCAACGGATAAAAGTTACTCTAGGGATAACAGGCTGATCTCCCCCAAGAGTCCACATCGACGGGGAGGTTTGGCACCTCGATGTCGGCTCATCGCAACCTGGGGCGGAAGTACGTCCCAAGGGTTGGGCTGTTCGCCCATTAAAGCGGTACGTGAGCCGGGTTCAGAACGTCGTGAGACAGTTCGGTCCATATCCGGTGCAGGCGTAAGAGCATTGAGAGGAGTCCTCCTTAGTACGAGAGGACCGGGAGGAACGCACCGCTGGTGTACCAGTTATTGTACCCACAGTAGACGCTGGGTAGCCAAGTGCGGAGCGGATAACCGCTGAAAGCATCTAAGTGGGAAGCCCACCTCAAGATGAGTGCTCTCACTACAAATGTAGGTAAGGTCACGGGCAGAACACCCGTTGATAGGCTCTATGTGGAAGTGCAGTAATGCATGAAGCAGAGGAGTACTAATAGACCGAGGGCTTGACCTCATCAATCATTGGTTATTTCGCGTTACTTGCAGTCTTCAGGGTTTTGTTGACAGTTAACTGTTAACCGTTAACCGTCAACCAACCACAAGTTTTCCTGGTGTCTATTGCGCTGTGGAACCACACTGACTCCATCCCGAACTCAGAGGTGAAACGCTGCTGCGGCCACGATAGTCTAGGGGTTGCCCTACGCCACAATAGCTCGATGCCAGGTCTATTCATGAAACAACACAAATTGCCTCTCCAATAACATAAGGAGGGGCTTTTTGTTTTATAGCCATAGCCATGTTCTTTAGGACTTTAAGAGGATGTTTGAAAAGTCGGTCAGGCAGTAAAAAAGCCCAGGCTTTTGGTTTTGAGTTAATTCCTCAGTCCTCAGAAAATCTGGTTTCTTAGAAGAGGGATTAAAAACTCCATTAAATTTAGAAATAGCTATATCTGCGCTGCTACGCGTTATAACAATGCATATCTTTTTACATTCTTAAAATACCCGATAAAAAAAGTCGGGTATGTTTGACTGGTATTTCTACTCGTGTTAGTATCATGCGACAGTTGACAGACAAACAGGGAAAGCTAGGTTTATGACTCAGACAAAATCCGCACTTAACGAAGCAGCCACATATTTTCAAGCCTTGAAGTGTAAGGAATGTGGTGAGGAATATGAACTAAAAGCCAACCATGTTTGTGAGTTATGCTTTGGGCCTTTAGAAGTTAAGTATGACTACAATGCTCTGCGTCATTCTGTCACTCGTGAAAAAATTCAAGCTGGGCCGAATTCTATTTGGCGTTACCGTGCCTTTCTGCCTGTAGCAACTGACAATGTTATAGATGTGGGAACAGGTATGACTCCCCTGGTTCGTTCTCACCGTCTGGCTCGTCGTCTGGGTTTAAACAAGCTTTATATTAAAAATGATGCTGTCAATATGCCCACCCTTAGCTTCAAGGATCGGGTGGTTTCAGTTGCTTTAAGTAGAGCTAGAGAATTAGGCTTTACCACTGTTTCTTGTGCTAGTACTGGTAATTTGGCTAATTCTACAGCAGCGATCGCAGCTCATGCTGGTTTAGATTGCTGTGTGTTTATCCCTGCTGACTTGGAAGCAGGTAAAGTCATGGGTAGCCTGATCTACAGCCCAACATTGATGGCTGTGAAGGGTAATTACGATCAGGTTAATCGTCTGTGTTCGGAAGTAGCTAATACACATGGATGGGGTTTTGTCAATATTAATCTTCGCCCTTACTACTCTGAAGGTTCTAAGACTCTAGGTTTTGAAGTTGCTGAACAATTGGGTTGGGAATTACCTGACCATATTGTGGCTCCTCTAGCATCTGGTTCGCTATTTACAAAAATTTATAAAGGATTCAAAGAATTCGTAGAAGTTGGTTTAGTAGAAGACAAGAAAGTCCGTTTTAGCGGCGCGCAAGCTGAGGGTTGTTCTCCCATCGCGCAAGCATATAAAGAAGGACGTGATTTTATTAAACCAGTCAAACCAAATACCATTGCTAAATCTATTGCCATTGGCAACCCAGCAGATGGTGTTTATGCCGTAGAGATAGCTAACAAAACAAACGGTAATATTGAATCAGTCAATGATGCAGAAATCATTGAAGGCATCAAGCTGTTAGCTGAAACAGAAGGCATTTTCACTGAAACAGCTGGTGGTACAACAGTTGCAGTGCTGAAAAAATTAGTAGAAGCTGGCAAAATTGATCCAGATGAAACTACTGTGGTATACATCACTGGCAATGGTTTGAAAACTCAAGAAGCACTTCATGGCTATATTGGCGAACCTTTGACAATTGATGCCAAACTCGACAGTTTTGAACGCGCACTAGAGCGTTCTCGCACTCTTGATCGTTTGGAATGGCAGCAAGTACTCGTCTAAAGGATGAAAGGTAAAGGATGAAAGATTAAACTCAATCCTTCATACTTCATACTTTATACTTCTTATTTCACACTTCTTACTTCAATTATGTCTGTAACAGTTTTAGTTCCCACGGCTCTTCAAAAATTTACCAATAACCAAGCTACATTAGAATGCAGTGGCAGTACGATCGCAGAATTATTTGATTCTTTAGAACAAAGCTGTCCTGGTATTAAAGCGCGCTTGTGCGATGAAGCAGGAGCACCACGGCGCTTTTTGAATTTGTATGTCAATAGCGAAGATATTCGCTTTCTGGATGGCACAGCTACACCTCTCAAAGATGGTGATGAAGTCAGTATTGTCCCTGCTGTTGCAGGTGGTTGATAAAGAGAAGTTTGAAATTTGTTAAATATACATTAATAAGCGTGCTATTACGGCACGCTTATGCTTTTTGGGTATGGGCATTGGACAATAGTTATTTCTCCCCAAACTACCTACCTCTATGAATATTTAGCAATAAATCTGCAAATTTTGTCTTCCTTGCACCAATAACTTGAGCATAGATATATAAAAATTTGTATGCTGAGGTTAATAGGTCTTAATAGTTCTTTTTAAAACTGGTGCAAGAAGATTTTAGGTTAATTGTTGATTTAGTCTCAGTTCTGGCTGTCGCAGCATGTGGCGGACTGTTTGCAGCGCTGTTACGACAACCTGTGTTGTTAGGGTATCTCATCGGCGGGATGGTGGTGGGGCCGGCGGGACTGGGATTGATTAAAGAAGTTATCCAAGTAGAGACTCTGGCTCAGTTTGGGGTCGCTTTCTTGTTATTTGCTTTGGGTGTAGAGTTTTCCTTTGCAGAACTGAAGAAGGTAAAAGCGATCGCTCTGGGTGGTGGAGGGCTACAAATTGCGCTGACGATTTTAATCACGGTTGTGATTTGCGGTGTCACTGGTGCTTGGGGAGCCTTACCTGCGAAGGGTGTGTTTTTGGGGTCAATTCTTTCTTTATCTTCCACCGCAGTTGTCCTCAAATGCTTGATGGAAAGCAATGAAACAGACACGCCCCACGGACAAGTAATGCTGGGTATTTTGGTGGTGCAGGACTTGGCATTAGGGCTAATGCTAGCAGTCCTACCAGCGCTGCATGAACCAGGTGAAGCGATTGGGGTCGCGGTGGTGACAGCGCTGGTACGCATTGGCTTATTTGCAGCTGGTGCAGTCGTCGCTGGGATTTGGCTGATTCCACCACTGTTACGACTTCTGGCTCGCACTGAAAGCAAAGAACTATTTTTATTAGGTGTAGTGGCACTCTGCTTGGGTATTGCCCTGCTGACAGAGTATTTAGGGTTATCAATTGAGATGGGGGCGTTTGTCGCCGGTTTGATGATTTCCGAAGTGGAATACGCCGACCAAACTTTAACCTATGTGGAGCCGCTGAGAGACATCTTTGCCAGTTTATTTTTTGCATCCATTGGGATGTTAATTGACCCAGTGTTTTTGTGGAAAAACCTGGAATTGATTTTGGGTTTAGTGGCAATAGTTTTCGTCGGTAAGTTTTTAATCATTACACCTTTGGTAAAACTATTCCGCTATCCCTTAAAAACAGCTTTAATTGCTGGGCTGGGGCTGGCTCAAATTGGGGAATTTTCCTTTGTACTTGCCAGTGAAGGGCAGGCTTTGGGCTTGGTTTCGCGTACAGTGTATTTACTGATTTTAGGAACTACAGCTGTAACACTTGTTATTACCCCGTTTGTACTACGGTTGGTACCATTTTTATTTACTGTGGCAGAATCTATGCCTTGGTTGAAACCTTATTTAGAAGAAGTCCAACCTCGGGATATCTCCGAAGATTTGCCATTAAAAGGTCATGTAGTAGTTTGTGGTTATGGGCGAGTAGGCAAAAATCTGGTCAAATTATTACAGCAACACCAGCTACCTGTAGTCGTCATCGACCAATCTGAAAGCAGAATTCAGAAATTGCGGGAAGCAGGAGTGCCTTATGTATATGGCAATTGCGTGAGTTTACATGTTTTAGAAACTGCTGGGGTAAATCATGCCAAAGGAATGGCGATCGCACTTCCTGACCCCATGAGTACGCGTCTTTGCCTTAAACGCGCTTTAGAATTGTGTCCAGAATTAGATTTAGTTGTCCGCGCTACTCAAGATAAAAATATTGAAGTGCTTTATCAATTAGGCGCTAGGGAAGTTGTACAACCTGAGTTTGAAGCCAGCTTAGAAATGGCAACCTATTTATTAAAAGGTTTAGGTTTGGCAGGAGATTTTGTGCAACGGGAAATGCAGCAAATTCGCAAAGATCATTATTTGGACTTGCGGCCAGAACAGACCGCCTCGGAAGTTTCTCGTAATTTAGAATACGCAACACAAGATTTAAATCGCCGTTGGTATCCCCTACCATCTGGTTCGCCCCTGATTGGTATGAGCTTAGAAGAAGCAGATATGCGTTACTTAATTGGGGTGAGTTTAATGGCAATTCGCCGCGCCAACGGCGAAGAAATTGACTATCCCAATAACCAAACCCGATTGGAAGAAGGCGATCGCTTGCTGGTAGTGGGAGCAGATGAAGAACTAGCAGCTTTGGCAGAATTTGCTGTTGGTAGAACAGCCGTCCCCGGAGAAAATAGCGCTTGTCAGTGGACAGCAATTAATGCTGATACCCCAATTTTAGGTAAAAATTTAGCAGATTTAGATATTACTAACAAATACAGCGTCAAAGTAGAGGCAATCCGGCGTGATGGTAAATTTATCCGCTCTCCTGATAGCCACATGGACTTGCGAGACGGCGATCAAGTATTGTTATGCGGCAGCTTAGAGAGTCTCAATCAACTACAACCTTTATTTACTACATCTGAGGCAGTGCCGCTATCCATACCAATTGTAAAAACTGATGAGGCAGAAGCCCTAAAAGAATTTCTGCCTGTAGATCAGTCAAGAAATTAAATGGCATGGTTAAAGAAACATAACCTGCAAATACAAATTTGGGGAATTTAGCCAGCAAACAAGCCTAAATTTTAGGCTTAATGTAAGCGATCGCCTGCTTCCAAATTGTAGTTTGCTGGCTGTTCTCGTCCACAATACAGACACAGTGTGGATCTTGCCAAATGATCCTGCCTGTGACCAAATCGCCTGTCATCAGTTTGAAATCTACTGTTGCTGTATTTTTAATCAGGTTTTGTACTTGCCGAATACTCGGCAGTGAAGTATCGAATTCCGTAAGGGTTTTTGGTGGTGATGAATGCATAGGGGATTGGGGATTGGGGATTGGGGGATGAGGGAGATGAGGGAGATGAGGGAGATGAGGGAGATGAGGGAGATGAGGGAGAGAAATTCTTATGCCCCATGCCCAATGCCCCATGCCCAAATGACCACTTTCTCATCCATAATCGACAGTAACTAATCTTTGATAATTCATCCTTGGGTAAATGGCAATCGAATTTACTAAGTATCACGGTTTGGGGAATGACTTTATTCTCATTGATAATCGCTCTTCATCTGAGCCAGTAATCACTCCAGAGCAAGCAATCAAGTTGTGCGATCGCCACTTTGGTATCGGTGCGGATGGTGTAATTTTTGCTTTGCCAGGAGAAAACGGTACTGATTACACTATGCGGATTTTTAATTCCGATGGTTCAGAACCGGAAATGTGCGGTAATGGTATTCGCTGTTTAGGTGTGTTTTTGGCTGATTTAGAGGGCGAAGCGAGAACTCAAGACTTATATCGCATCCAAACTTTGGCTGGTGTCATTACACCGCAACTGATGGCGGATGGTCAAGTGAAGGTGGATATGGGTTTACCCAAACTACTGGCTAGCGAAATTCCCACTACCTTGACTGCTGCAGATACCAAGGTAATTAATCAACCGATAGAAGTGGCAGGTAAAACTTGGGAAGTTACCTGTGTGAGTATGGGCAATCCTCACTGTATTACCTTTGTGGAAGATGTAGCCGCAATTCCTTTAGAAAGCATTGGCCCGCAGTTTGAACATCACCCAGTTTTTCCCCAACGCACAAATACCGAATTTATTCAAGTTGTCAGTCGTGATTACTTGAAAATGCGAGTTTGGGAACGAGGTGCTGGTATTACCTTAGCTTGCGGTACTGGTGCTTGTGCTTCCTTAGTAGCTGGTGTGTTAACCGGAAAATGCGATCGCATTGCCACTGTAGAACTACCTGGTGGCCCCTTACAAATTGAATGGTCAGAAATTGATCAACGAATTTATATGACTGGCCCAGCAGAACGAGTTTTTACTGGAAAGTTATAATCTCTTCCATAGGCAGGTATTTGGCCTGCCATACCCAAAAACTGAATTTGGTAGGATATGAGCAACGAGAATCACATCCTACCCTTATGCGATCGCCATTTCCGGGGATGAATCCCTACCTTGAAAATCCTGAACTGTGGCCAGAATTCCATCATTGGATCATCACAGCTATTGCAGAGTTATTAGTTCCTCAACTACGACCAAAATATCGGGTAGCAGTAGAAAAACGAGTATATCAAGTAACCGATGAAAACTTTGTTCTAGTTGGTATCCCTGATGTAAGTGTAGGGCGATCGCTCACAAAAACTGAAGCAGAACCATCTAGCATGGCGGTTGTAACGCCAGCCGTTAAGCCGATTACAGTTAATGTTCCCATGCCGGAGGAAGTGCGAGAAGGATATTTAGAGGTGAGGGAAGTAGGGACAGGGGAAGTTGTCACAGTAATTGAGGTTCTCTCACCCAAAAATAAGCGTTCAGGAGAGGGACGGAGTGCTTATGAAGGGAAGCGTCAACAGATATTAGGTAGTTTGTCTCATCTGGTGGAAATTGATCTGCTAAGGGGCGGAAAACCTATGCCTATTTTAGGGAATGAGATTCAGTCCAGTTATCGAATTTTAGTGAGTCGCAGCAACTCTCGCCCCAAAGCTGAGTTATATCCGTTTAATTTGCCAGAACCAATTCCATCCTTGCTGTTACCACTGCGAAAGGAAGATACAGAACCATTATTAGATTTGCAAACATTGTTACATGGGGTGTATGACCGGGCTGGATTGGATTTGGCTATAGATTATACTCGTGAGCCTGTGCCACCATTATCGGCAGAAGATGCAGTTTGGCTTGATTCTTGGTTGAAAGAGCAAGGTTTAAGGCAATTAAGTTGACGCACAAGCTCAGAGGATTAAAAGTTTTTTAATTTGGAATTTGCTGTTAGGGCACTGAGATAATAGTGCCAGAGGATTCTGGTAGCAACTGCACGCCAAGGCCGCCAATTTTGGGCGATCGCTTCTATTTGTGTGGGTGTGGGGCGTGTTGTTAATCCTTTGAGCTTTTGTAAAGCGATCGCTATTCCTAAATCACCTTTGGGAAACACATCAGGACGTTGTAGCGCCATCAGCAAGTAAATATCAACTGTCCAGTCGCCAATCCCTTTGATACGCTTTAATTCAGTTCTAATAGTCGTTTCATCCATTGTCTCTAGTTGAACTAAATTCAGTTGACCATGAGTAATTGCCTGCGCCAATTCTCGACAATAGAGCATTTTTTGCCGACTAAACCCAACTCCTCTTAATTGCATATCGTCAAGCGTTAAAAAATTCTCTGGTGTGAGTGGTTGGATCGCTTCACATAGGCGTACATAAACCGCCCTGGCTGCTGCTAAGGAAACTTGCTGTTCTAGAATAATCCGCAGCAAAGTAGGAAAACCCCTTTCTCTTTCCCACATTGGTGGCGGCCCAAATTTTTCGAGAATGCTAGCAAAATCACTGTCAAGATGAGCAAGCACCCTCAAAGCATGGGTAAAAGTTTCTGGAGTTAGTGATTCTATTTGTGGTGTTGGAGAAATCGTTTCTTTTAAAGTCATTGTTTAATTAAATTGGGAATTTAAAATTAGGTTTGCTCAATAAAATTGTGCAGATGTTTAGACCGTTGTTGAAATTAAAAAATATTAAAGATATACAATATTATGTAAATAATTAGAATTATAAAAACTCTTTATTAATGAAGCGTATACTTTTATTTAAGCGTGCTAAGAAGTAATACACATCGTAATAACGATTGCCAAGAACAGCAATGAATTAATTGAATACTAAGAATTTTGGTAGGTGGCATTGCTAGATATTGCGTTCAGACTTTAATGATCAGTAGTACTTACTGTGGATACTATTCAGCACTAATTTAGGATCTGTTCACCCGATTGGGGGAATGCGATCGCATCAAGCAGAATTACCCTGAAATAAGGAGTAGTTTTGCTGCTGACAGCAATGATGTTACCCACATCAAAATTGTCAAGGTGGCAACAATTGCCTCAATTACATTAGTTCCTGGCTGTACAAAGGCACAAAAAGTGGATGAAACTGTAAAATTACTGCATAAACCAGATTTTCCACATAGGACTCTAACTTTGTTGGAGAAAATTGCTGCTAATTTACCGGGAATGATTTTCCAAGTCCTGCAACATGAGGATGGTTCTGAACAGGTGATGTATGTAAGTTCTGGTTGTCGTGAACTATATGAATTAGAACCAGAAGTTATTCAAGCAGATTTGCAGGTACTACACAAACTAGTTCATCCACAGGATGCGAACAGCCTCGCAGAATCTATTGAGGTTGCAAAAGCTACTTTGTCACCTTGGCGTTGGGAAGGCCGCATCATTACACCGAGTGGCAAAATCAAGTGGATTCAGGGCGCTTCTCAGCTAGAACTACAAGATAATGGTGATTGGCTGTGGGAGGGTTTGGTAATGGATATTACAGACCGCAAGCAAGCAGAAGAGCAATTGCGAACCAGCGAGAGGCGCTATAAGGCGATTTTAGATGTGGTTCCCGATTTGATGTTTCGCCTCAGCCGTGATGGTGAGTATTTGGATTTAAAAGGCGATGGTGCAAATATAGTTTTGCCCAGAGAAGAGATAGTTGGTAAAAATTTGGCAGATATATTGCCAACAGATGTAGTTGCAATTGGCCAAGAAGCGATCGCTAAAACTTTGGATTCTCATCATTTGCAAACCTGTGAATATCAATTACCAACGCCTTTAGGAATTCGCGATTATGAGGCCCGTTTGGTAGCTAGCGATACGGATGAAGTATTAGCAATTGTCCGAGATATTACGGAGCGTAAACAAGCAGAAGCAAATTTGCAAAGTCTGGCACAAAAGTATTCTAAAGCTTTTCGTTGCAGTCCCAATCCCATCAGTCTCAGCACCCTGCAAGAAGGACGCTACATCGAAGTTAACGACAGTTTTGTCAGGCTTTCGGGTTTTGAGCGAGAAGAAGCGATTGGGCGCACATCTTTTGAATTAAATATGTGGGTCAATAACCGCGATCGCATGAAATTATTACAACACTTGCGAGACCTGGGTATGGTACGGAACTTAGAAATAGAATTTCGCGCTAAATCAGGACAGATTCTCACATCACTGCTATCGGCAGAAATTATTGAATTAGATGGCACTCCCTGCATCTTAGCAGTCAATCATGACATTACTGAACGTAAGCAGGTAGAAGCTAAATTGCGCCTTTCCGCCCAGCGCGATCGCTTATTGACGGAAACTTTAGCGAGAATTCGCTCTTCCCTTAACTTAGAGCAAATTCTGCAAACTACGGTGACGGAAGTTAGGCAATTTTTACAAGCTGACCGAGTTTTTATTGGTCTCAATGATCCCAAACAAGGAGGTAAAACGGTTGCGGAATCAGTAGACCCCAAATATCCCGCCATTTTGGGTTGGACAACTGAAGATAAAACTTATCTCCAAGAATTAAAAAATCTCCTGACTACTAATCGGGTGCGTTTAGTAGAAGATATCGATCAAATAGCTGCATCGCCCAAATTAAAGGAACACTATCAACAATTCCATACCAGGGCGACCTTGGCTGTACCAATTATGGTCAATAATGAATTATTGGGGGCATTAGTTGCTAACCAATGTTCTGGGCCGCGTCATTGGCAAGCTATAGAAATTGATTTACTCCAACAAATGTCCGAGCAGTTAGCGATCGCTATTCAACAAGCTCGACTTTACCAAGAACTAGCAATACTCAATACTAATTTAGAACACCAGGTAGAAGAACGCACCGCCCAACTCCAGCAGAAAATGCAGGAACTAGAAGGACTGCAACGGGTAAAAGATGTAGTATTGCATACCGTTGCTCACGATTTGCGAACTGCAGTGATGGGTAATTTATTGGTGCTGAAAAATTTACTCAAAAATCGCGGACAAAATCAGGAAGCCACCCCATCGGAAATTCCTGTCCCGCGTTCGGTAATTGAGCGAATGATTCAAGGTAATGATCGCCAATTAGGAATGATTGACTCATTGCTAGAAATTCATAGCTGTGAAGGTCAAGAAATGGCCCTGCGCCGGGAATTGGTACATTTTAGTACGCTGCTGGAGTCGATTATTAAAGACTTGCAGCCGATGCTCAACCAAAACCAAGCCATACTGAATAACTTACTGCCTGACGATTTACCATTGGTGATGGCAGATCCCACTCAGTTGCAAAAAGTCGTGGCTAATTTATTTACCCACAGATTGCAAAATAATCCCCCAGGATTACGTTTTACCATTAAAACCAAAATTGAACCTGGCATGATTCGCACCGAAATTCACGATAATGGTATCGTTATGAGCAAATTAGAGTGCGATCGCTTATTCGATTTATCTGTTCGCGAACCCCAAGCTTGTTGTTCCACCAGCCTAGCTTTAAAAATGTACCTCAGTCGGCAAATTATTCAAGCACATGGTGGCGAAATAGGTGTGATTAGTAGTCGCAAGCATGGTTTAACTTTTTGGTTTTCATTACCCTTAGCCACTCCATCACCGGTAATTCGTAATTCGTAATTCGTAATTGATATGAAGCTGATACGCACCTAGTAGTAAGCCAAGGTAACGCAAGCGGGGTAAAGGGGAAAGGTTTTTGTCCCTTACCCTTTTCCCTTTAACCTTTACCCAACCTCCACCTCTTCAATGCGTAATAGCTTACCTCTTTAACCAACGCTATTGATAAATCCACGCCCAAATATCAGGGTATTGTGGCAGTCTGGAAATAGGAAACACCTGCGACTTATGGGTAAAGTGGGTAATAAGCGAATGGCTACCTTATTAAAAACAATGAAAAGGTGGGCTAAAACAGCCTTTTGTACATCAACTAATGAAAAAGTTGCTGTTGCTAAAACTAAAATTCAAGAATCTGAATGGTTAACTGCTAGACAGCGCTTTTTATGGCAAAGGTTGCAATTATGGCTATTACTCGGGCTAATTTGCTTACTTACCTTTACTTTGCGTAATATTTATGACTTATATTTTCCTTTAAAGGAATTTGACCAATTACCAGAGGCGTTCAGAACCCAAGGATTGTTGATCAATCTTGCTATGCTGGTAATTCTCATTATTTGCTTTAGCCTGCACAGAACTCAGTTTGGTCAGCGTTATCCGGGACTATTGTTTGTAGGGTCTTCTTGGTCAATTAGCCTCGCATCACAGTTATTTGCTACCATCAAAGGCTTTGCATTCCCTGATACCCTGGGTTGGTCACTGCTGTTTTTAAGCCAAGCTACATTTATTCCCGTTTCCTGGCGTTTGCATTTGATGTCTCAGGTGGGTTTGCTGATTTACTATTTTGGTGTCAATACAATCTTAGGACTACCAACCCCAATACCAGAACATCCAGAAATTTATAATGTCACGTTTATCTTGTACGTTTTTTGGCTATGTGCAATCTGCGATTTGGGTGTTTATCTTTACGATCGCCTACAACGCTCAGATTTTTATGCTCATCAAGAATTAGAATCGGCTTATCAAAAGCTGAAGGTTGCAGAAGCAAAATATCGCAGTATCTTTGAAAACGCTGTGGAAGGGATTTTCCAAAGTAGTCCCGATGGTAAGTACATTACAGCTAATCCTGCCTTAGCTAAGATTTACGGTTACTCATCGCCAGAGGAAGTAACAGCTAACTTCACTGATATTGAGCATCAACTATATGTTAACCCCAACCGTCGAGCTGATTTTGTCCGCCTGATTGAAGAGAATGGTAGCATCTCAGAATTTGAATCCCAAATTTACCGCCGAGACGGGAGTATTGTTTGGATTTCCGAAAAAGCTTACGCAGTTCGCGACGAACAGGGAAAGCTGCTTTACTACGAAGGACTAATTGAAGACATCACCAAGCGCAAACAAGCTGAAGAAGCCTTGCGAGTCTTTTTCCATGCAGTTTCTCACGACTTACGCAACCCAGTACTAGGTACTTTAATGGTACTGAAGAATTTACTGGCAAACCCAGACAGCAAAGTTACTATTTCCCGTTCGATTTTAGAACGGATGGTACAAAGTAGCGATCGCCAACTCAGCTTAATTAATTCTTTACTGGAAGCCCATAGCAGTGAAGTACAGGGGATAGCTATACAACGCCAGTCAGTACAACTACACACAGTTATCGAAGCTGCGATCGCGGATTTAGAACCGATGCTAGCAGAAAACCAAGCGACACTGAAAAATTCAGTCACCGCAGATTTACCATTAATTAACGCCGATCCGACACAACTGTGGCGTGTGTTTTGTAACTTGATTGTCAATGCAGTGAAACACAACCCCCCTGGGTTAGAGTTGAGAATTAACGCCACCATTAAAGAAGACAAGATTTATTGTACAGTCAGCGATAACGGTGTCGGCATCAGCCAGCAACAAAGCGATCGCTTGTTTGACCTTTACTATCGGGGTAATACCTCTCGTAACTCTGTCAGTTTGGGATTGGGATTATATCTCTGTAAGCAAATTATCCTAGCTCATAGTGGCGAAATCGGCTTAAATAGCGCTTTAGATAAAGGTGCAACCTTCTGGTTTACATTGCCAATACAGTAGTCATCAAATAACTGAGAGGTGTTTGGTAATTGGTAATTGGTAATTGTCATTTATCCTTATTCTCCTCATCCTTCATGCCTAAATTGTTAAAAAAGTATGACATTTTTTTGTAGCTAAAGTTACTATAATTGTTGCTCAGAAATGAACAACTTTATTTATGTCATATAACTCCCCTAATTAAGTGGAGTTTACACCCCTTTAT
This sequence comes from Tolypothrix sp. PCC 7601, assembly GCF_025677855.1. Lineage (NCBI taxonomy): Bacteria > Bacillati > Cyanobacteriota > Cyanophyceae > Nostocales > Tolypothrichaceae > Tolypothrix > Tolypothrix sp. PCC 7601. The sequence goes on along the minus strand of NZ_CP064879.1, from coordinate 2,161,320 downwards.
AGACAATAATTATCAGCAACTCACCCATATAAATATCAGTAACTTAGGGGAAATTAAATCAAATTAACGGTAATCACATCGGGATAGTAAACTTATAAATCAGCCCGTAAAAACCCTATTGACTCCTCAAAAATATGAGTCTAATGTGATAGGTAGTCCTTAGTAGGACTACTCACAATGCATCAAAAAGTTAGGAGGTATTTCCTATGATGATGATGATGGCTGAATCCATGACAACCGAAATGCAAACTTGCATGGATGCTTGTATGGAATGTCATAAAATGTGCATGGAAGCCATGACTCATTGTATGTCTATGTTCAAAGGCGGTAAGCAAATGGACATGAACATGATGAGCATGATGGGCATGATGCGCGACTGCGCTGAAATGTGCATGATGTGCATGAACATGATGATGGGCGGTTCCGAATTTATGGGACGCACTTGTATGTTATGTGCAGAAATGTGCGATCGCTGTGCAATGGCTTGCGAACAAATGAGCGACAATCCTAAAATGATGGAATGTGCTGCTGCTTGCCGCAAGTGTGCAGAATCTTGCAGAATGATGCAAATGATGCCTGCTTAATTTCAATAACTCGCAGAAGTTGAATCTGCAACCTAATATTCAAGCGCTCAGGCTCACAAAGTCTGGGCGCTTGAAGTATATTGATAGAAAAAAGTGCATAATAAAGAATTAAAATAACAAGTATCAATAGGTATATTAACTATTGAGAATTTCAATATTTAAATGATTGCGATCAAAATGAAATAAATGCAGAACTGATACTAATTTGAAAAAAGAATGCGACAGATTGTAGGGGCACGGCGTGCCCTCTGGAATATATTGATGCGTCACGAACATTTTTTGATTTGGTATCACTTATTAAAGAAGCCAGAAGAATTGGGGGAGAATCCCCCAAACCCCCTCCAAAATTATTGTTCGGTTTTTTTGTTGAGTAATACCAATTTGAAAAAAGAATGCAACAGATTGTAGAGGCACGGCACGCCGTGCCCTCTAGCATATCTTGATGTGTCGCAAACATTATTTGAATTGGTATGACCTTGACTCAAAAATCTACAGGAAAGATGACAATGGTTAGTAGCCTTAAAGAACTAATTGATGAGTGAGAATTGGGTCACAGTAACGATCCAGAAGAAAGGTTTATTAGTAGCGGTGTGAGTTGAGAAATCTATGAAGCTGACGAATTTGAGCAGGGGTTGAAAGCAGCCGATGAACGCCAGCAATAGCCCTGACAATTAAAATCTGTAATTAGACGTAGGCAAGAGTATATTACGTCTGTATAAGGGTAGGTAATGAAAACCGATAAATTTGGTAGGTTGGTAATAGGATGGGTGAAATTAAAATTTCCTGTCTGAATTACCAAGGATTTGCTTATGAATTATCAGAAGCTAGACGCTGCCCTAGCCACAGCCCTTAATGATGTATCAGACCCAGAAACACCAAGTTTGACAGTATTTATCCATACCGAACCTATTTTAGATGCTGACGCAACTGCTGTCTTAGAAAATCTTAATGTGGCTGACGTAACTCCAGAAAAAGATACTTTTACAGCCACCCTTTCCGCCAATGCAATTGACCAGCTATCTGCACAACCTTGGGTACAATATCTCAAGTTATCGCAGAAATTGCATTTAGTTAACACCAGGTTAAATTTCCGTAAATTGGGTGTTTAATTTACTATTTAGCGATCGCACTCTTATTAGCTATGTTTCTATACAGTTAAACACTGCATATTAAGAGTTGGCAAAGACTAAGCAAAAATATTGTGAACAGAATTTGACAATTTTTCTGAAAACTATAAGTAGCTACTTTGTTCTTTGTAAAACCTTGAGCATAGTAAGGCTTACTGCCTGAGAAAGTGGGTTTTGTTAAAAAAAGCTAAGTTGTTAATATAGAGAGATTGCCGAGTTGTCAAACTTGATTGGCGATCGCATCTTTTTCCCAGGTGTTAATCAATACATAGCTTTTGATGTGCTATTTATTGGTAGCGACATATATCACCGGCAGCATTCTGTAAAATTCACTAACTATAATCTTTGATCCCCCCTTACCTATGGTGGCAGACAGTCCTAAACTTAAGGTGAGAGTTGAAAGGCAGTCGGGAGACATTTTGTGAAAAAAGTTATAGCAATCATTCTCGGTGGTGGTGCAGGTACTCGCCTTTACCCGTTAACGAAACTACGTGCTAAACCAGCCGTACCAGTGGCAGGAAAGTACCGCTTAATCGATATCCCTGTCAGCAACTGCATAAATTCCGAAATATTTAAAATCTACGTCCTGACACAATTCAACTCAGCTTCTCTGAATCGCCACATTGCTCGTGCTTACAATTTTAGTGGCTTCAGTGAAGGCTTTGTGGAAGTATTAGCAGCACAGCAAACCCCAGAAAACCCCAACTGGTTCCAAGGTACGGCTGATGCTGTGCGTCAGTACATCTGGTTGTTGGAAGAATGGGATGCAGAAGAATATCTAATTCTTTCTGGCGATCACTTGTACCGCATGGATTACCGTGAATTTGTCGAACGCCATAGAGAAACGGGTGCCGATATTACTCTCTCAGTTATACCTATCGACGATCGCCGCGCTTCGGATTTCGGCTTAATGAAAATCGATCAATCCGGTAGAGTGGTTGACTTTAGCGAAAAACCCAAGGGCGAAGCTTTAGCTAAAATGCGCGTTGATACTACCATCCTGGGATTAAGCCCAGAAGAAGCCCAACGCCAACCCTACATCGCCTCGATGGGAATTTATGTCTTTAAAAAAGATGTTTTGATCAAATTGTTGAAAGAATCTTTAGAAAGTACAGATTTTGGCAAAGAAATTATTCCTGATGCTGCTAAAGATTACAACGTTCAAGCTTACTTATTTGATGATTACTGGGAAGATATCGGAACCATCGAAGCCTTTTATAATGCCAATTTAGCTCTGACACAACTACCCCAACCGCCCTTTAGTTTCTACGATGAAGAAGCGCCAATTTATACCCGCGCTCGTTACTTGCCTCCCACTAAGCTGTTAGATTGCCAGATTACCCAATCCTTGATTGGTGAAGGTTGTATTCTGAAAAATTGTCGCATTCAACATTCAGTTTTAGGAGTGCGATCGCGCGTTGAATCTGGTACTGTCATCGAAGAATCCCTGATTATGGGTGCCGATTATTACCAATCTGCGATAGAACGCCGCCAATGCAATACAGTCCCAGAAGAAATTTCTGTAGGAATTTGTGCAGATAGCATCATCCGCCGGGCAATTATTGATAAAAACGCTCGCATCGGTTGTGATGTGAAAATTATCAATAAAGACAACGTCCAAGAAGCAGATCGTGAAAGCCAAGGCTTCTATATCCGCAGCGGCATTGTCGTCGTGTTGAAAAATGCCGTAATTCCCGATGGGACAATCATTTAGTGATTAGTCATTGGTCATTGGTCATTGGTCATTAGTCAAGATTTATTGATTAAGGACTAATGACATACAAACTGTAGCAGTAAATTTCCTCCCCACAGGTGTACTGTTGTTGGTAATTATTTGTTTTCGACAAATGACTAATGACTAATGACAAAACTCTTGTTGTTGATTGGTCTTCCGGGTAGCGGTAAGTCAACTTGGGTAAAACGATTGCTCGCAGAATGCCCCCAAACACAGCTGATTTCTACAGATGGCATTCGGGGGCAGTTGTTTGGGAATGAAGCGATTCAAGGGCATTGGCTGCTGATTTTGCGAGAAATTCGGCGGCTATTACACCAGGCTCAAACCCAAGGGAAAACAGTGATTTACGATGCTACTAATGCCCAGCGTCGCCATCGCCGTGAAGTGATTGCCCTAGCGCGTGAGTTCGGCTTTAGCCACATTACTGGGTTATGGGCAGATACTCCAGTATGGCTGTGTTTAGCACGAAATCAAAAGCGCGATCGCCAGGTTCCTGAAGAAGTCATTTTCAAAATGCATCGTCAATTACGGGACGCACCCCCAACCGTAGAAGATGGACTCGATAGCCTAATTCGCTTATCAGGATTGCGGGAGTACGGGAATCGCACTCATCCTACGAGCGAGAACCCCACTTGATTTTTGATGATGTTTGTTAATTTAAAATCAGAATCTATTTGCTGGGCATTATACCTGGCAAATAACATATCTAACATCTTAGAAATAGAACATAACAGAAATTTCTACAGGAGGCTGGTAGATGGCTGCAACCGACTTCAAAGACTATTACGCAATTTTGGGAGTAAGTAAGACTGCCAGTCCAGAGGAAATTAAACAAGCTTTTCGGAAATTAGCCCGCAAGTTTCACCCTGATGTTAACCCAGGCAATAAACAGGCAGAGGCAAGTTTTAAAGAAGTGAACGAAGCCTACGAAGTTTTGTCAGACCCAGACAAGCGCAAAAAATATGACCAATTTGGTCAATACTGGAAACAAGCTGGTCAAGGCTTCCCCTCTGGTGCTGGTGTGGATATGGGCGGTTTTGACTTCAGCCAATACGGTAGTTTTAATGACTTCCTCAATGAGTTATTTGGTGGTGCTGGCCCTCGCAGTAACCGTCAAAACTATTCTTATAGCACTAGCACTTCTTCCAGAAGACCAGGCGGTTTTGGCGGTTTTAACGATTTTGGCTTCCAAGATATGGGCGCAGGGACTAGCCAAGATAGCGAAGCCACAATTACACTGACTTTTGCGGAAGCATTTGCTGGGATTCAAAAGCGCTTTAGCTTAGGTAATGAAACTATAGATGTACGTATACCTGCGGGTGCGAAAGCTGGTACGCGTTTGCGTGTGCGTGGTAAAGGTCAAATCAATCCCATGACTCAACAAAGGGGTGATTTGTACTTAAAAGTGGAACTTCAGCCTCATTCCTTCTTCCAATTTGAAGGCGATAACCTCATCTGTGAAGTTCCCATTACACCAGATGAAGCTACCTTAGGAGCTTCTATTGATGTTCCCACACCCGATGGTTCAGTGAATGTAAAACTACCTGCGGGAGTACGTTCTGGCCAATCCCTGCGTTTGCGTGGTAAAGGTTGGCCCCTAGCCAAGGGTGGACGTGGCGATCAGTTGGTGAAGGTGGCGATTGTCCCACCAAAAGATATGAGCCAACAAGAGCGCGAGTATTATGAAAAAATCCGAGCTATACGCACCTACAACCCCCGCAGTCATTTGCAGCAAGTCAAGCTATAACTTTGCTGCAGTTGTAAACAAACAAAGCCTGCTGATGCAGGCTTTAACATAATTAGGTTGTCAATCAAATGAAATAAATAAGTTTGTATCGTTAGCCTTTGAGCGATTGAGAATGGTTGCTTGACTGATGCAGTGTGGTATTAGATTTGCCCCAAATCATTATTTTGCAAGTAGTTGCAAAATTACCAGGGTTTCAAGATGATTTCTGGAGTTATTCCTCAACATTCTCCAATGCATTAGGCTTATGCCCGGCTTTTTTCCCTGTTTTGTCGCTTTCTACCAAATATTCTGGATTGTCGGGAGAAGCGGCTACATGATGCCCTTTAATATCAGTAGGCGAAGTAATCTTTTCTTGCACTTCACCAGTGGTTTCACCTTGCGCTGTATTCCACTTCACCTTATCGCCTTTCTTAAACTCTTCAGTCATGGGTTATTCTCACTGCTGTTTTATACCTGCTCATTATGTTGAACTTGTACAAAAAATTAATCACTCGATAGACATAAAACAAAGCTAAGTAGGGCGCTGCATTTAAAGATAAATAGTCATGGTCATTTTCACTTCAACGCTTTACCTTTTGAAACTCAATTTTTCGGTAATAATGACCACGGAAAACTGCATCAGCCTGTAGAGCTTTCACAAGTACCAACTCTATATAAGTGCCATTTCACCTACTTTTATTTTTACTTTATAAATAAATACAGTTCAGAAAATTAATTGATAACAAAACAAAAAAACTAGTTACTCAACAAAAAAACAGAACAATAATTTTGGAGACAATACTTGTCAGTTAAGGGGAAAAAGAGGAAGGGGAAAAGGGAAAGCAAAAACCTTTAACCCTTAACCTTTAACCTTTTCCCCAAAATTGGTTTTGGGGAAAAGGTTAACCGAGTAGTATTGATTTTGGAGGGGGTTTGGAGGACGCAACCGTCACCCAATCGGGGGTTTGGGGGAGAATCCCCCAATTGATCTGGCTTCTTTAATAAGTGACAATCAATCGCTAATGAGCTTAACTGAACTGTATTACTTCATAAATAACCTCTTAGTATTGCTCAAATTCTCCAGTTATGGGATAACAATCCCAATTTTTTCTTTTTGGGAGTACGGTAAACCTCATAACTGATATTGATGAGTATGAGTCAAAATTAATCTATCTCAAGGGAAAGCCGCAAAATAGCCGGAGTACGGTAAACTGCAATACTAAACTGCTGAAGCGACGATTACAATAAAAACTATAAAGCAAGTGGAGGAGCCACCAGGATGCAAGTTACATACGACCCTGATAAGCGTAAATTGCTATCCTCTCTATGTCATGGGGCGATTTTCTTTAGTACAACATTGTTTTCTATTGGTATTCCCATCGTAATTAATATTATTTCTGATGACCCAGTTGTCAAAAGCAACGCCAAAGAGTCGATTAATTTTCACTTTAATGTTTGGTTTTGGGCTACTGTAATTGGAGTACCTATTGCGGTTCTATCTTTCCTGACTTTTGGCCTTGGCGGAATTTTATTCTTCCCGGTTGTAGCTTTGGGTTTTGCAATCCACTGGGGATTAACAATCTGGGCGCTATTTCACTGTCTCACAAACCCAGATGAACCGTTCCGCTATCCGTTTATTTTTAGAGTTTTTTAATCTTACAAACTACAGATAAAAGAGGATGTTTGCCCAAGGGATGATACTTTCATCCCTTTTTTTATCAGGATGCGATCGCAGTTTTATTAAAATTAAAACTCTAATATTTCTTTAATAATGCTCTTCAGGTCTTTTTCCGCAGGACGTTTTGCAAACTGCTCATGATTATAAATCCATACTAGCTTGATTACATAATCAATCGTATTCACCAAGTACATCAATCTAACTTGTCCAGAAGCACCTTTACCAGCTTTTAACTCTAGTTTGTGAAATGTCCATCCTTCAGGTAACTGAATTTTTGCAGGTAAGGGTTCATTGCGAGAATTTATTGGATATGGATCATCAATTAAACCTTCTAAAACTTCCCCTAACATCTCCACAAAATCGCTTCCTAGAGCTTTCGCCAGTTTTTTAAAAGAACGCCTAAAATTATCAGATTCCTCAATCGAGAAGGGATTTGAGCCAGTCACGCACTTCTCCTTTAGAAACACGAGTTGAGGGTTCTGAATTAATAGCTTCCTCTAAAGTTTGAGACATTACCGATTCATAAGCAGGGTTTTCTCTCTCGATAATGTCAAGCTTCTGATAACCCAAAGCTTTCATATCGTCTAAGCGAATAGGCTCAGTTGAACTGGCTTGAGGTGCTAAACCCTTGCGAGCCTTTTTCCAAGGAAACTCACCATGAGTCATATCACTCAATCGATATGCATGGTAGCCTCCAAAATGTTCCCAAATCTCTTCTAAAAGCTTCTTCTGTTCCTCAGCAATCTGTAACAAAAAATCCTTACTAGGAACAGGTAACTGATTAGCTTCAAATTCACTATAAAATCTGTATGCAGGTGGACAAACTGGGCCATATCGCCAAGCCTGAATCTCTTCATCAAATAATGGCTCATCATACAGTGCCAAATGCAAGCTTTGTGAATAATATAGTAGCTTTTGTACCTTCATATTGGTCATTTCAGCTTCTATACCATCCTCATAAGCTTTAACAATAAAGTAGCGAGCTATATTGAGACAATCAAGCATAACTCATATCTGCAATTAGCAAGTTTTTATGGGAACTTTTATATATTATTATAACTGAAGTTCAATTAATTTAGTACAAAAATACTATTTTGATAGCGATCGCACTTTGCAAGCATCACAAAACTGGATGTGAATTTAAAATAAAACATATAAAGCTTTTATTTACTAGTCCATGTCGCCAAATATTCAAAAATATTTTATTCAGAAAACTCCAGGAATTTGCGGAGGTAATGCACGCATCCGCAATACTCGCATTGCTGTTTGGACTCTAGTTTCTTTTCGTCAGCAAGGTGCTTCTGAGGAAGAATTATTAAGAAATTATCCGACGTTAACAACTGAAAATTTAGCCGCAGCTTGGTTGTATTATAAAGAACATCCACAAGAAATTGACCAAGTAATATCAAATCCGCTTAAATAACTCCTTTTTTATCGAACCGCATTCGCGAAGCGTCTCGCAGAGAAGACACAAAGAACGCAAAGAGAAGAGGAGTAAGAAGATAAAGGGGTAAAGAAGCCGGATTTGGTATAATAACTGACGAAGGATAATCTGAAAAAGTTTTATACTAATGAAAATTTTCTGTCATATTGAGGTTAATGATTACATAAGCTTAGTTATGATGTGTTGATATTATTTAAGATTGGAATTCTTTAAAAAATTGAATATCTACATCAAAGGTTTTTCGAGGCAATAAGCCAAGTTCTAAATTTTCAAACATATCAAGCAGTTTATCTCCATGAACTAGTTCAAGAGGCGGTACACCATCTCGTAAAGCTTCCTTTTGAGCATCTGGTGTAAAAGTACCTGTTGTTATAATTATTCCTTTATCAGCCCTACCCATCATCGCTCCTCGAAAATCTCTCACTTGCGAAGATGAGACAGAACCAGCATATCTCTTGCATTGAAAAAGTACTTTAAAACTGACAAATGGATTTATTTGCAAAATTCCATGTCCATCAATACCTCCATCTCCAGAACGTCCTGTTACTATAACTTGCTCAAAACCAGATTCTCTTAAAAGGCGTTGACATAGACGTTCAAAGCCTGATGGAGGTAATGAAAGAAGAATTTCAAGAAGTTTCTTACGATATGATGAGTCATCATTAATAGTTATTTCATGTGGAGCAATGCTTTCCTCTACTTCCTTATCTTCTTGTGCTAATTCTCCTGAAGAATCTCTATCAGTCTGAAATTCAGCATGAACCTTTTTAAAAATAAGTAACGCATCATCGAATGATAGAGACTCAATTGCTCTACCGTTATCGTTAAGACTCCAAACACCACGTTTAGAAGAATCCATTAAACCAAATTTCACAAGATAAAATCTAGCCCATGCAACTTGATTATCAAATCGGGGCGCGCCACCCTCAAGCAATTCTGTTCTTTCTTGTTCAGATATGTTTAATCTTTTTGCAATGAAATCCCTCACCTCAGAAGGACGACCAGAACCGCCTAATTCTTGAAGTGCTTCTATTACTGGTGAAAAGAATCGAACAAATTTAGGCCCGTTCATTATAAGTTTTACTATTAAAAATAGATCAAAGGTGGGTTAAGCAAAAACCTAACCCACCTTAACCTATAAATTATTAAGGCTATCAAAGGTAAATAAAATACCTTATGTATCAGCAATTAACTCAACCCAGCTTTCAAATCACTCAGCGCTTGTGTTAAAGCCTCTGGTAACTTACTCGCATCACGTCCGCCAGCTTGAGCTAAATTTGGTCTTCCACCACCGCCACCGCCGCAAATTTTGGCAACAGCACCGACAAATTTACCAGCTTGCAAACCTTTCTTGTTCACCTCTGCACTAAAGGCTGCAACTATACTCACTTTCCCAGCTTCGGGAACTGAACCCAACACCACCGCACCGTTACCGATTTTTTGTAATAAGCGTTCGGCTGCGGTCTTCAAGGATTCTGGATCGACATCATCTAGTTGGGCGACGATGATTTGATAATCGCCTACAGATTGAGATGTTTGTAGCAAGCTATCAGATTTGGCGATCGCTAATTGTCCTTTCAAGACATCCAGTTGTTTTTGGCTGGTTCGCAGTTCGTTTTGCAGAGTTGTGATTCTCTCTGGTAGTTCTTCGGGTTTGACTTTAAAGCGATCGCTTAAATCTTTGACGACTTTATCCCGTATATTCAGATAATCTAGTATTGCCGGGCCAGAAACCGCTTCAATGCGTCGCACCCCAGAAGCCACACCAGCTTCGGAAATAATCTTGAAAACGCCTATCTCCGCAGTATTACTGACATGGGTGCCGCCGCACAGTTCCATTGATACGCCTGTAAAGTCAATCACCCGGACTTCATCACCATATTTTTCGCCAAACATGGCAACAGCGCCTCTAGCTTTGGCTTCTGCTAAAGGTAATATTTCTATCTTTGCACTGTGTGCCTCGGCAATCCAAGTATTTACTTGTTCTTCAACTTGCTGGACTTCTTCTGCTGTTAAAGCGCGGGGACAGTTGAAGTCAAAGCGCAATCTGTCGAAGGAAACCAAAGAACCTGCTTGGGAAATACCTTCATCAACAATTTTCTTTAACGCTGCTTGTAACAGGTGAGTTGCAGTGTGGTTAGCTTGCAGACGACGACGACAAGCACGGTCAATTTGAGCAGTTACAGCATCTCCTACTCGGATTGTACCGCGTTCGATGCGCCCGAAGTGGATAAAGAAATCCGATTCTTTTTTCACGTCATCAACTCGAATCACCACACCATCACCGGAGATATAACCGCGATCGCCTATTTGTCCCCCAGATTCGGCATAGAATGGGGTCTGATCCAACACCAGTTGTATTTCTGTGCCGGCTTCTGCTGCTTCTTGAGCTACACCACCCACTAACAGCGCTTCGACTTTGGCAGTGGCTGTAGGTTGGGTATAGCCTAAAAACTCGGTGGCGTGGATATGTTCTGCGAGTTTATCCAGGGAACCTTGCACCGTTAAATCGATGGTTTCATGGGCAGCTTTGGCACGTTCCACCTGTTTTTGCATTTCGGCATTGAACCCAGCTTCATCAACGGTGAGGTTGTTTTCTTCGGCAACTTCTTGCGTCAGTTCTAAGGGAAAGCCGTAGGTGTCGTACAGAGTAAAAGCACTTTCACCACTAATTTGGGTTTTACCTTGCTGTTTCACCTGTTGAATAATTTCTTCCAGCAGTTTTTCCCCTCTATCCAGAGTCCGCAAAAAATTGGCTTCTTCCCGTTGCAGTTCGGCTTTAATTGCTGCTTCTCGTTGTCGCACATTGGGGTAAGCTGATTCGGAAAGTGCGATCGCACTTTCGGCAACTTGGGTAGTAAATTCTCCAGAAATCCCGATTAATCGCCCATGACGCACTAACCGGCGAATCAGTCTCCGTAATACATAACCCCGTCCCACGTTGGAGGCGCGGATTTCATCAGCAATCATGTGGACAACAGCACGCACATGATCACCAATTACTTTTAAGGAGACTTTGGTTTTCTCGTCGCTGCTATGGTAATCAATCCCCGCAATTTGGGCTGCTGTTTGAATAATCGGGAAAATTAAATCAGTTTCGTAGTTATTAGGGACTTTTTGCAGGATTTGGGCCATGCGTTCCAAACCCATACCCGTATCAATGTTTTTATTTTGCAGTGGTGTTAAATTCCCTTCGGCATCCCGGTTATATTGCATGAAGACGAGGTTATAAAATTCGATAAACCGGGAATCGTCTTCTAAATCAATGGTGTCATCGCCGCGTTCTGGGTGGAAGTCGTAGTATATCTCAGAACAGGGGCCACAGGGGCCAGTGGGGCCAGATACCCAAAAGTTATCATCTGCACCCATGCGCTTGATTCTAGCTGGTGTTACACCGATTTGATCGCGCCAAATTGCATAGGCTTCGTCGTCTTCTTCAAAGACGCTGACAACTAGGTTATTGGGGGAAAAGCCAAAAACTTGCGTGGAGATTTCCCATCCCCAAGCGATCGCTTGTGCTTTAAAATAATCTCCAAAGCTGAAGTTACCCAGCATCTCAAAAAACGTGTGATGGCGTTTAGTGCGGCCGACGTTTTCGATATCGTTGGTGCGGATGCATTTCTGGGAAGTAGTGGCGCGGTTAAAATCCGGCGTACGTTGTCCCAAGAATATTGGTTTAAATGGTAGCATCCCCGCGATCGTCAGCAGCACAGTTGGGTCTTCAGGCACAAGGGAAGCACTTGGGAGAATCTGGTGTCCCCGTTGAGCAAAGAAGTTAAGGAATTTTTGGCGAATTTCGTTACCGCTGAGGTTTTGGGGATTGGAAGACATGGATTTTTACAAGGTGAGTATCAATAAACTGGGAAGGTAGACAGAGGATCTTGCTTCGCTTTTACAGACAAAGTATGCCGCAATCCAGGACATCTGTGCTAAAAGTTTGCCACTTTCTCATATCTAGCACTATTCTCAAGAACTTTCGGGTGGAATATTACACGACTTAGGAACTCCCAATAAAAAATATCCCATTGCTTTTGCAGATTGGGGAGAAAAATCTATATTGTGGCGTATCTGGATTATTTGCATATATCTCTTTATGCTTATATATTTTTCCATTTTCAGGAATCTTGGAGTCAGCCAATCACAGGCAAATTTTCCTGAAATAGCATAAAAATCTGTTTTTCCCATGCCTAATGCCCAATGCCCATTTTCAATCTAAGAACCTGAATTGTAGAAGCCGCTATGTACTAAAATTGTCTACCCGCAAAATCACCTAACTCTAGTAGGATGAGCAATTTTTACAGAGACGATAATATTAAACCTTAAGAAGATATTAAGATTTTTTTTGAGGTTAGATTAATGGCATTAAAACTGAAAGTACCGAATATAGCTTGTGAAGACTGTGCAGCTAAAATCAGTAAATCAATTCATGTCATGGAACCTGATGCCAAGGTAGATGTAGATGTTAACGACAAAACTGTTACTGTAGAATCTGCCGCTTCCGAGGAATCCATCAAACAGATTATTGTTGCTGCTGGTTATCAAATTGAAGGTTATTAATCCTAAGATTAGCCTTCAGAGAAATTTACATCTCATAAATTTTGACACTCAAATAATTTGTTGCTGTGATTGTCCGTCTCCCACCGAGGCGGACAATCTGCTATTTAAGGACAGATAACTAATAACTACCTAGGTAAAATATTTTCTTGCAAGATTTTGGACTGGTTAAAAGTTGCAAAAATGACCATTAACCCTTGACTCTTGACCATTAACCCTTGACTCTTAGCCGTTTATCCCTTTAGCATATGATATATATACTTGTTACCTAAGTCGTGATAAATTTGGGTATAGTCACGGTTTATTTGGTTATTTGTGTAGAATTACTGATAGCCTTTGCAAATATTGTATGAAGAAGTAACTGATTAACTGTATACTCAATATCAATACTTTGAACATAGAAAGACTATGACTTACTTTGTGTTATCCAATAATGCAGCAATATCAAGGCTTTATGATCAGGAAATGATGATTCAGTATTTTAATGGATATAAGATTTTATCAAGTTAGTAGATATATCGGTTTTCACTAAGGAATAAAAATTTTTATCTTTTTTTAAATTTTGTGCATCAGTAAGTTTTTATCTTGAGAATATGCTGGTTTTTATCAATCATTAAATTACATATTTGGCTACCAATGTTTAATACATGGAAAATACATAACCAATTTTGTTCTCCCCAGTAATATTCAGTAATTATACTGTTTGAAAATTATTAGGTAAAAGCTGAAAGTATTTTCATCCGACCTTTTGTTGTAAGTAGAGTTGAGGTAAATTCTTAAAAGGAGATTAAAGTTATCAGAAAAAATTAAATTAGGTAGTAAAACAAACAAATATAGGGTAAACCTCCCTAACCGAAAACACTGATATACTCAGTATTATTTAAGTAAACACAGCAAGTTTTACCAAATCATCCTTTTGAAATTTTAAATAGGGTAAAAAGCAAAGCAATGAATATTTCCATTCTGGTCTTTGGGTGCCATAAATTTCTAAACACACTTCCAGATCAGATCCGTTATGCCACAGCTTTTAACGTAGAAGTTATTGACAATTTTGATCGGGCAGTTTCATATATTAAAAGCACACCACCAGACATCATAATTGTGCAGGCTAGTATTGATGGCAGTATAGAACTATGTACCTGGTTGAAAGACCAAGTCAAGCTATCTTGGATATACTGCATTCTCTTTGAAGACCGTTCTCAGTACATCATTGAAAGAGCTAACTATGGCTGGGAATGGGATTTAGAAATGACTTCCTCTGCTTTAAAACAGGGAGCTGATGCTTATATTTGGCAAGTGAATGCAGAAAAATCAATCAATAATTTAGCAGAAATAACTGCTAATCACCGACTCATATTAGCTCAATTGTCAGTTGGCTTACGCAAGGCAGAAAAGTATCGCGATCTGATGCGGAAAAATGATTTATTATCATCAATTGCCTTAGCAGATTCCTTGACAGAACTCAATAACCGTCGCGCTTTAGAATGGGATTTGCCAAGACAAATTCAAAAAGCTCGCGAACAGCAACTTTCTTTGAGTTTAATTATTTTTGATGTAGATTTCTTTAAGAAAGTCAATGATACCTATGGACATTTAGTAGGCGATCGCTTGTTGCAATTATTGGCTATTCGTGTCAAACACAATTTACGCTTCCAAGATACAGCTTTCCGCTATGGCGGGGAAGAATTCGTGATTCTTTTAGCTAATACCTCTGGCGAAGAAGCCGCAATTGTGGCGCGTCGTCTGAATCGTATAGTTAGCGAACAACCATTTGCGATTAACAATCAACTGAGTATTAATGTCACCATTAGTTTGGGTACTGCTTCACTCCAAGGTGACGATGACACGCAAGGAATGAGCCTATTGCATCGTGCCGATCAGTGCCTTTTAGAAGCTAAAAGCAGCGGACGTAATCGTGTCATTAGTTGGGAAAACTTCTGCCGTATCCCATATTTACAAGTCGCTTCTTCATAGAATTAAGATTTAATTCTGCTATTGCTATTTGGTATTGGACATTTCTTTTTAATAAATTTATTCCCACCATTGAGTCCCTGGTTTGTGTTCCCTATTTCCCAGCACTGGGTAACTCATGGACTCCAAATTGAGCATTCTCAATCGCAATTTGACAATCTGCTATTGATGCTTTTTGAGCCATAGCATCAACTAAGGCTTTGTAACTAGACCAATTTTCTTCTAGTAGGGTTTTGGCTTGGAGAGTATGAAAGCGTTGTTTCTGTTGAGCATTAGCAGCAGCAAAGCCGATATTTGCCAATACACCTACTAGCTTAGTGCGATCGTCAGCACCACCTTGAGCATTTTGGAAAACCAAGGTTTCTGCCGCCATCCCCGCCATCCAAACAGTGCAGTAGCGATCTAAGATATGTGCGCTAATTTTACCCGCTTCAAGTTGAGATACTAATTCCGCATCATTAAAAGTGACACCACCTTGTCCTGCTTGTCCCTGTTTCCAAGCTTCCCACGCACTGAGAGTATAAGCGCTAATTGGGATACCCAGCAGGTGTGCAACGAGAAAATGACCTGCTTCGTGATGCAAAATGCGATCGCGGTGTTCGCTGTTAAAACCAGCCAGCCAATCTAAAAGAAGAGTACCGCCTTTTCCCTGCAAGCTGAAACTGTCGAAGGTAGCTATCCCTAAAATAGTAAAAGTGGCAACTGCGGGGATTGCAGGCGAAAGATGCAGCAATGGCCCCAACAGCACCGATAGAGTCATTAAAAAGATAGATATGGCAATTAAATTTAGGGCAGTTTGGCTCATACTAAGTTTTATGAATGCAG
This sequence comes from Tolypothrix sp. PCC 7601, assembly GCF_025677855.1. NCBI lineage: Bacteria > Bacillati > Cyanobacteriota > Cyanophyceae > Nostocales > Tolypothrichaceae > Tolypothrix > Tolypothrix sp. PCC 7601. Next base: position 2,145,676 of record NZ_CP064879.1, on the reverse strand, counting down.
CTTAATCTTTCTTTATTATGAGCCGATCTGCAAATGATATTCAGTTTTTCCAGGTATTAAGCACGTTAATTTTTAAACTTCCATAAATTTTTTGCACAACAGCGTCTAATACTCTCCATAAAGACGAAGCATTCAAAAAACTGGGAAACAATAAAGGTTCAATTTCAACATCTGACATCACTGCATCCAGTTCAGCCTCACTCAGATGTTCCTCCCATAATCCTTCTTCAACCAAGTTATTGGATAGAACAATAATCCGTTCGCGCAATAACTTTAATTGCTCATGCCTTGGTGCAGCAGGTAGGCGAATTGTACAAGGACAAGTCCCAAACAACACAACTACTTTTCCTGGGAGATATAGCGGCATATGTTCAGAGTCTGGAAATTGCGATCAATTTTGTGATTCTTCTTCACTTACCTTAATTGTATGCTCTTTTTTGTTGGCAGCATGAACAATCTTGACTACAGTATTGTAAGCTAATCCACTAATCCGGCTAATCCCTCTTAAACTAATACCATCAGCATAGGACTGTAGTACAATTTGTACGTCTTCTTGATTCACTTGCCGACGGTAATAAAACGTATTAAAAGTTTCACTGAAAGTTTGCCGACAACTGAGGCAGAAATAGCGTTGGCTACCTTTACTTGTCTTACCGTGTTTACGAGTATGAGGATGGTTACATAAAGGACAGGGTACTGTCTGTTTAGCAAAACTTGTCTGCTTTTGATTATGGAAACCACTATTTCGATAAGAAACTATCAAGTTACTAGTGACTTTGTCCATTTCTAATTGAACTGACATAAATTTCAATCTCCCTGGTAACAGAATTGAACTGATCAGTCTTGTTTTAGTGGATTTAATTGCTTTGCTGTTTTGCGAATAAAACAGTGGAAGTTACGATCCACATTTCATACAAGAACCTGGGGAGTAGAATACCAACTGGGTACTAAACTCTAGTACAAACACTAGTTAAGAATTCTGAGGAAATTCTGAGGAAGCAATATTTTTGGCACAATATTGGTCATCACCAGTATTTTCATCAAAGTACTGAAACCATTGCATAGCCATGTGCAATCTTGATTTCAGCCTTTTGTGTTTAAGAAGAAATCACCCAGATGGATATTCGTAAACCATTGCTGACAGTTACAAAAAATATGCCAATACTTGAGGTGATTCAATTGATGAATCAGTCTCAGACAAGCTATGCACTAGTTTTAGATGCCGAGAAATTAATTGGTATTTTCACAGTTAGAGACGTATTTTCTGCCACTAGTAATCAATCTGCACTGGCCGATATAACTGTTGCTGAACTCATGAATCAACCCGTGATTACCTTGAGCGCAACAGAGGCAAAAAATTTATCCACTGTGGTGCAAAGATTTAACCAGTATGGAATCAGCCACTTACCAATATTAGATAATTACGGGCAAGTATTAAGCGTGGTTACCAAGGATGAAGTGATTGAGAGACTCAGTCAAACTCTCGATCGCAAAACAGCAGATTTGGAACGCAAAGTAGCTCAAACAGAGCAAATGAGCAAATTGATTGCAGACAAAGAAAACTGTTATCAAGCATCACAAGCCATCATCCAAGATATTCTTGATAGTGCGATCGCTACTTCAATTGTCAGTTTCAGGATATTTCCCAACCGTGAATGGCAATTTGACTATCAATCACCAGGTAGCGAAGCGCTATTTGGCTATACACCCCAAGAAATTCTCACTCAAAAAAACCTTTGGATGTCGCGAGTGCATCCAGAGGATCGAGAAAAAGTGATCGAACCTTTATTTGAGGAGATTTTTGCTGAACGCACAGTCCATGTAGAGTATAGATTCCATCATAAAGACGGTTCGCTACGCTGGATTTGTGCTACCTATACATCGCGTTATGATGCTAGAGCCAACTGTTGGATAGTCACAGGTGCTAGTGGCGATATCAGCGATAAAAAACTGGCACAAAAAACTTTATTAGAGCAAGCCAAACTCTTAGAACTTTGTCATGATGCTATCATAATTCGCAATCTCGATAACCAGATTACATTTTGGAACCAGGGAGCAGAGCGAATCTATGGCTGGACAGCAACAGAAGTAATGCACAAGAATAGTTATACTCTGCTTGCAACTCAGTTTCCTATACCTTTGGAGGAAGCCAATGCTGGCTTGATTAATGAAGGATATTGGGAAGGCGAATTAGTCCATTTTCGGCGGGATGGTCAGAAAATTGTCGTAGAAAGTCGCTGGGCGTTGTTCAAACAAGCTGATGGTACACCCATATCTGTGTTGGAAATTAATCGAGATATTAGCAAGCGCAAACAAGCAGAACTGACTTTGCAGGACAGAGAAGCGATGTTGCGCGGGATTGGAGATAATTTACCTAATGCAGCACTTTATCAAGTAATCCGCGAAATCGATGGTAGCGATCGCTTTTCTTACCTGAGTGTAGGATGTGAAAGAATCATGGAAATCAGTGCAGAGGCGGCGCTACAAAATTCTAGTTTGTTGTATAGCCAGGTAATTGCAGAGGACGTACTTCGCTTACAACAAGCTGTTGAGCAGTCGATGCAGAATATGTCTGTATTTGACATCCAACTGCGGATTATCACCCCTAGCGGTCAACTGAAATGGTTAGATTTATGTTCTACACCACGCAAGTTGCATGATGGTCGCGTCGCTTGGGATGGATTGATGGTGGATGTTACTGATATTAAACAAACTGAAGAAACCTTACGCAAAAGCGAAGCCTTATTGGCAGAATCCCAACGCACTGCGCGTCTGGGTAACTGGGAATGTGATGCAGCTACAGGTAAAGCCACTTGGTCAAAAGAACTGTTCCGCCTGTTCAATCGCGATTTCGACGCAGAACCCAACTATCAGGAAATACTCAGCTTATGGCAATCTGATGATGGAGAAAAATTACAGCAAGCAATTGAAGAAGCGATCGCTACTGGTAAATCCTACCACTTAATTCTGCGTGTACCCCAGTCTGATGGCTCTCATAGCTATTTAGAGGTGATTGGACATACACAATCGAACGCCGAAGGCAAAGTTGTTCGCCTTTATGGAACTGCTCAAGATGTTACCGCCAGAGAAGAAGCGCTCAACGAACGCCAACGAGTAGAGCAAGCACTGCGCGAAAATGAAGCCTTTTTACGCAGTATCTACTATGGGTTAGGATTATCAATTTTTGTAGTTGATGTTGTCGATGATGATTTCCGCTATGTGGGCTTAAACCCTATTCATAAGAATCTTACAGGACTGACAGCCGATGAATTACGTGGCAAACTACCTGAGGAAATCTTGCCCCCAATTGCAGCTGCGGCTGTACGACAGCATTATCAGGATTGTGTCCAAGCTGGGGAAACTATTACCTATGAAGAATGCTTACCTTTTCAAGGTAAGGATATTTGGTGGATTACTAGTCTCACTCCTTTAAAAGATGAAAATTCCCGCATATACCGCATTGTTGGCAATAGTCTTAATATTAGCGATCGCAAACATACTGAACAGATATTGGAACTGCAAGCAATCATCACTCGCAATATGGCTGAAGGAATTTGCTTAGTTCGAGTCGATGATGGTGTTTTAGTTTATACTAATCGCAAATTTGAGCAGATGTTTGGTTATGAAGCTGGGGAATTAATTGGTCAGCATGTGTCGATTGTTAATTATGCAGATGCACAAACCGATCCTCAAGCAGTGTATGAAGCTATTACTACCAAGATTAGGCAAAATGGGGAAAGCACTTATGAAGTTCGTAATGTCAAAAAAGATGGTACTCCTTTTTGGAGTTCTGGCACGTCATCGGTGTTTGAGCATCCTGAATATGGAACTGTTTTTGTGACTGTGCAACAAGACATCACAGAACAAAAACAAGCTGAAGACAAACTTAAAGCATCTTTGAAAGAAAAAGAAGTGTTACTTAAGGAAATTCATCATCGTGTGAAAAACAACTTAGGAATTATTAGCAGTTTGTTACAAATGCAGTGTAGGCGCATCCAGAATTCTCAAGCAATCTCTATCCTACATGATAGCCAAAACCGCATCGCTTCCATTGCTTTAGTGCATGAAAAATTATATGCTTCCGATCATCTGAGCGACATTGATTTTGCTCAGTACATTCTCGATTTAACAACTCATTTATTTAAATCTTATAATTTTAGTTCTAGTAATATCCAATTAAATATTCAAGTTGAACCTGTGCATCTAGATATTGAAACTGCCATTCCCTGCGGATTAATTATTAATGAACTAGTTTCAAATGCTTTAAAGTACGCCTTTCCAGACCAGCCTTCAGGAGAAATAAAAGTAATATTGTATCAAAAATATGAATATTGCTCAAAGATTCCGCTTCAACCCGATTTAGTTCTAATTATCCGAGATAATGGTGTTGGACTACCTGCAGATTTTGATAGCAAAAAAGCAAGAACAATGGGAATGACCCTTCTGCATGGATTAGTCAAGCAGCTGAGGGGAACAGTTCAGATTCACAACCAGCAGGGAACAGAGTTTAAAATTATTTTTTCAAGAAGCAAGGTAGAAAAGCAATGAGCATCTCATCAGCAGTCGAAACAGCAAATATGATTCAAGTACTGGTTGTTGAAGATGAGTATATTCTTGCTATCAACCTCCAAGAAAGTTTAGAAGGTTTGGGCTACAGAGTTGTAGACATTGTAGATTCTGCAACCGAAGCAATTGAAAAAGCAAATGAGCTACGTCCAAACTTAATTTTAATGGATATCCGCTTGCAGGGAGAAATGGATGGTATTCAAGCAGCGGAGGAAATTTGGAGAAAACTGCAAATTCCAGTAATTTACCTAACAGGACTCTCTGATAAAAATACAGTAGAACGAGCAACTTTAACATCACCTTTTGGATACATACTCAAACCTGTTAGTGAACAAGAACTTTATGTTGCGATTCAAACAGCACTAGAACGCTATCAACGCGAGCAATTTTTAAGTACAGTTCTCCGGGGAATGGGTGAAGGTGTAATTGTGGCTGATTCTCAACTGCAAGTACAATACCTCAATCAAGTAGCCGAAACCTTAACTGGCTGGCGATTGGAAGAAGCTAAAAACCAGATGTTAACCGAAGTCGTGCAATTGATTGAGGAACAAACTCAGCGTCCCGCAGAAAATCCGATCGCCATAGCTTTACAAACACAAACAACTATCTATCTCAAAAATCGCATTTTACTGGTTACCAAAAACGGGACAAAAATTCCTGTTGCTGATAGTGCTACGCCTGTGAGAGATAGAAGCGGAACCATCACAGGTGCTGTGATGGTTTTTCGTGATGACACACAACGTAGACTCAATGAAGAACGTAGTATTGCATCTGAAAGAGCTAGACAAATAGAAATTCAATTAACAGAACTGCAACGACTCAATCAGTTGAAAGAGGATTTTTTGGCAACTACTTCTTATGAAATGCGGATGCCTTTGTCAAATATTAAAATGGCAATTTCTCAGCTCGAAAATGTATTAAATCAACTGGGAATATTGAATTATGAAGAACTGTCAACCTCTGAGTCTGTTGCTAAATACTTAACTATTTTGCGTAGCCAGTGTGAGCGAGAGTTAACTTTGATAGACACTTTACTCGAAATGCGGATGATTGATGCAGATGTCTATCCGTTGCAATTAACTAAAATTAATCTGCACAATTTTCTGTCGCAAATTATTGAGAGCTTTCAAGAGCTAGTGCAAGCACAACAACAAATTTTAGAAATTAATATTGCTGCAGATTTACCACCTTTTCTTGCCGACCTCAATCTTTTAACTCGGATATTGACAGAACTGCTAAATAATGCTTGTAAATATACACCTTTACGAGAAAAAATTACCGTCAATGTCGAATATATATCCTCAGCAAATAGTTACACAAATGAGCAGAATGAATCTGAAATAATAGGTAGTTATCAAGAACCTAGACTACAGATAAAAATTAGCAATTATGGTGTGGAGATTAACCAAGAAGAGCAAGCTTTAATCTTTGAACCTTTCTATCGGATTACCAAAAATAAAACCAAACAAAAAACAACTATTTTTGATCCAGATTACCAGATTAACATCAGGAATCCTTTACAAGATAGCGGTGCGGGCTTAGGTTTAACTTTAGTTAAAAAGCTAGTGGAACATCTGCAAGGCAGCATTACAGTTACTAGCAATCATCTCTGCACAACATTTACTGTATCATTACCGTTTATTCTGTCTCAGTAATTAAAGAGATAATCAACAGGCAGAGTAGAAAAATTATTCAAAGACTACAGTTCTATTGGCATAGACTAAGACCCGATTTTGTAAGTGTAAGCGTACGGCTCTAGCTAAAACAACTCGCTCTAAATCCTTACCTTTTCTAATTAAGTCTTCAACGTCATCGCGGTGGCTAACTCTGACTACATCCTGTTCAATAATTGGGCCAGCATCTAACTCAGGAGTAGCATAATGCGCCGTAGCTCCAATAATTTTAACTCCTCTTTCAAAAGCGCGGTGGTAAGGGTTTGCACCCACAAAAGCAGGTAAAAATGAGTGATGAATATTAATAATTTGCGGAAATTTAGTAATAAAATCAGCACTGACAATCTGCATATATTTTGCCAATACAACTAAATCAATTTTGTATTGCTGCAATAATTCTAGTTGTTTAATTTCCTGCTCTGCTTTGTTGTCTTTACTGATGGGAATGTGGTGATAATCAATGCCGAATTGCTCGGCTACTTTCTGCAGATGAGGATGATTACTAATAATTAGCGGAATCTCAGCTGCAAATTCTTGAGCACGATGTCGCCAAATTAAATCAAACAGACAATGGTCTTGTTTACTGACCCAGATAGCAATGCGGGGCACAGTATCCGAAAAATTTAGTTCCCATTTAGCACCTAAAGGTTGGGCAATGGCATTAAATGCTGGGCCAATTAAATCTCGTGGCAGGTTAAATCCCTCTAGTTGCCATTCGATGCGGCTGAGAAATAACTCAGCACCAAAGTCTGTATGCTGATCGGCATGGATAATATTGCCGCCATTAGAGTAGATAAAATTCGCAATTTTCGCCACTAATCCCCGCTGATCGGGGCAGGAAATAAGCAAGGTTGCTGTGGGTTTGGTCATGTCATTTGTAATGGGCATGGGGCATGGGGCATGGGGCATTGGGTAATTGGTAATTGGTGATGGGTAATTGGTAATGGGCATTTCTCCCTTTTCCCCTTCCCCCTTCCCCCTTCCCCTTTCCCCTTTCCCCTTGTCCCCTTCTCTCCCTATTTACTGCTGGGAGTTGGTATGGGTGTTTGATCGTTATTAACTACTGTTTGTTTCCACTCAGATAGGTCGCGATTGACTGCGTTTTCAAAATCTGTGGAAACCAACAAGATATCTATATTACCATCGGGTTTTACAGATGGGTCAGCCTGAACATATAAGAGACGACGGTTAAAGTTAGTCGTACCTAAAAGCAATTGATGGCTTTGCTGATTTTTTAGGGTGATATTAATTGTCGCCTGGGGGTTATCTAAGCCAAAATCGCCTTTTTGATTAGCTGGGATAGATAAAGAGCGATCGCTCTTTCCTTTTACCAACAAATCCATTAAATAAGAAACGATAGCATCATTCGCTGGCTCTGACACAGGTGATTTTAACAACCACTTAGGCGGATTATCCTGCGGGTTTCGTTCCAAGGCTAAAGAGAGTTTTGCCGTTGCGATTTTCAAAGACTGCACATCATCAGCAGTAAAAGTGAAAATTTGCTGCTTTTTCTCCTTTACTTCCTCACGCTGAGTCGCCCCCCGAATTTCATAGAAATAAACAAAGCTACCCAAACCCAGGGCTAGCAATATCAAAATTAAAGTTGTGCGCGAAAATTTCATGTTTTAATTTGTCATTTGTCATTTGTCATTTGTCATTTGGTAATGGGTAATTGGTAATTGGTAATTGGTAATGGGAATTTTGCCCCTTGCCTCCTCATCTTCCTCATCCCCCAATCCCCATTACCCCTTATCCCCAGAGGGGGCCCCGAGTTCCCCAGTCCCCAATCCCTCACCTCCTCCGCCACCAAATTAGAAAGGCAGATACTAACCCAATTAAGGGTAGAAGCAATAAAGATGACAATGTTAAAAGATTTGCTTGGGCGGCTGTGATGTTGAGGCGGCGGTTTTTGGCTTCTTTGGGGCGAATGGATAAAGGTTGTCGATCCTCTTGTTTACTTAGCCAGGTGACTGAGTTGAGGAAGACATCACCGTTTAATTGCTGTTGAAATAAGCCATCGGTAGCAAAGTCGGAATTTCCGATGACTACTAACCGGGATTCAGTAGCAGGTTTTTCACCTTGCTGATTGTTTAAAGGTGCAGCAGTTGTAGGAGTTGGCGAAGATGTAGCTGTGGGAGTTGGCGAAGGGCTAGCGCTGGGTGTAGGTGAAGTAGTAGCTTTTGGTGTCGCCTGTCCTTGGGTTGTGGGTGATGGTAATGGTGAAGGTGTGGGGTTAGGTTGAGTTGTGGATGAGGCTGGTAGTTTTTTCTCTAAAGCTACGCCCAAAGTTAAAGGCCCTTTTAGGTCTTTGTCGGCATTAAACTCTAATTTCTCGCTTTGCAGGTCGCTTTCTGCCCAGCTGTTAGGATAAGGTTTGGTTCGCAGCAAGGGTGTAGACTGAACACCAGCTACGGGATTAATTTGCAACGGTCTTGCTAACCGATAAAAAGAAATGTTGTTACCAAATTCTTTAGTAATTGGATGTTGACCGTAGTCTGTAATGATGGGCACTGCTGGCCCTTGTTTTGCACCTTTTCCAGAAACATCAACAGCTAAACGACTATCTAGGGTAACACCCCACTGTTTCAACAAGTTCTCGAGTTTGGGGTCGGTACCAGGGTCAATCATTAGCAGTAAGTTACCGCCACGATTGAGGTATTTTTCTAAAGCTTGAACTTCACCCTCAAATAGGGCTTCTTTTGGCCCTGCTACTACGACCGCCGCCGCATCATCAGGGACTTTTGCGGCTTCTGCTAAATTTAAGGGCGAGGTGGTGAAATTTTTATCAGTTAATCCCTGAATAGCTTGGGACATTCCACTTTCAGATGCTGTCAGTGGATGTTCGCCATGACCTTGAAGGAAGTAAACTTTGGCGGCGTTAGCAGTAGTAATTTGTTGCAGGCGATTAGTTAACCGCACTTCTGAAAGTCGTTCATTTTCTGGATTAACTACTTGTACTAACTGCCTTTTATCTTGATATTCTAAATAAACTTCTCCATAGTCTTTATAACCAAACTTTGTGGCGAGTCCTGGTCTAGCATCTGGATCGACATACTCAAATTGAAACTTAGAGCTTTGCCGACGATAATTTTCCAGTAAATCTCGGTCTTGGGGATTTTGATTCACATCAAAAATCCAGACTTTAACTGGCTGATTTAGATTATGTAATAATTCCTGGGATTGGGGTGCAAGGGTAAATAATTGCGTTTCTGTTAAATCGGCGCGGTAATGGTAGCGAACACCCAAAAAGTTAATTAGCCCTAAAATTGCTAATACTGCTAAGGTGGCAACTAAAGCATTAGTCCCGGCTTGGGTAGAACGACTTCCTAACCATTGATTGTTTTGGCTTTGTAAGATAATCCATATACCAATAACTGCAATTCCGGTAATGAGAAATGCTAAGGAAATTGGACTCCAATATGAGGAAATTAAGCTAGAAGTTAAGCCCGCCACTAAGAAGAATGGGCCTAGCCAAAACAGATATTTCCAAAGTTTCTTTTTAGCAACGATTTTCATGGGATTTGTCAAAAGTCAAAGGTCAAGGGTCAAGAGTTAAGGGTCAAGGGTCAAGGGTCAAGAGTGGAGAATTTTGACTTTAGACTCTTGACTTTGGACTTTGGACTCTTATTTATTGACGCTGAAAGCGCAGGGCATCAATTGATTGAGATGTGAGGAAGATACCCAGAAAGATGTAACTGAGAAATAATAGTAGGGCGCTAGTATCAAAAATGCCTTCGATAAAAGTATTAAAATGTTTGAGTAAGGAGATATAACTCAAGGCTTCGCCAATGGGGCCGGGAACAGTTTTAGCAATTAAATCAACGAATAACAGTAATAAAATCACTGCAAAAGTGAACACAGCAGAGAGAATTGTACTATCTGTTAACGATGAAATAAACATTCCCAAAGACAAAATTGCGGCTGCTAGCAAGATTAATCCCAAATGACCAAATAACAGCACGGTTGGTGCCATAGGTGGATTTGATTGTTGAATCACAAACGCTTCTAGTGCTAGCAAAGGTAAAACCATTGTGATGAAAAAAGTTAGCACGCCTAATAACTTACCCACAGCTACTGCCCAGTTTGTCACTGGTGACGTGGCTAATAGTTCTAAAGTGCCGCGTTTACGTTCTTCGGCATAAAGTCCCATAGAAAGAATGGGCAGTACAAATAATAATAGCCATCCCATCCGGTCTAGAAATGCCCGTACAAATTCATAGGGAACATCAATTGGCGGTACTGGTACTCCTAGTTGTTGTCCTTGTAAATCTAAGGCGGTGATTGTCGGCAAAATACCGCCTGGCCCTAGCAAAATCATGACTAAGAATAAGCCAGAAATAAACCAAAATATGCCAGCAATCACATAAGCCAAAGGTGATACAAAATAACTCTGCAATTCTCGGCGATAAATGGCAATAATATTACTCAGTACTATACCCATCTACGCTGCTTCTCCTTCTTTGGGGGCTGAGTCTTGGATAGATTCTAAATTCTTTTCTTCTGTTGTTAACTGCAAAAACACATCTTCTAGGGTAGCGCTGACACGGCGCATTTCATATAAAGCAAATCCCGCACGGATTATTGTGGCGGCAATATCTTTTCCGGGTTCGGTTCCTGGTTGCGATATTACTCGTAAATAGGCGCGGTTTGCTGACACTGGGTGATGACTTCCAGATGTAGGAATTGATTCTACCAGACTCACACCTGATATGTTTTGCAATACTTGTTTTGCCAAGCTAGCTTCACCTTCAATTTCTAATTCATACCCAGAGCCACCTGTCAACTGTGTCATGAGATTTTCTGGTGTATTGGTGGCGACGACTTTACCGCGATTGATAATGGCAACACGGCTACAAGTCATGCTCACTTCTGGCAGAATGTGGGTAGAAAGAATAATAGTATGAGTGCCGGCGAGACTTTTAATTAAATTCCGCACATCGATGATTTGCCGGGGGTCGAGTCCTACCGTTGGTTCATCTAAAATAATGGCTGGTGGATCGTGGACGATCGCCTGAGCAATCCCCACTCTTTGACGGTATCCTTTAGACAGCTTGCGGATCAGTACCTTGCGCTTATCTTCTAAATTACACCGCGCGATCGCAGCTGTTACTTTATGATTGCGATCGCCTGCGGATACTCCTTTAATTCTGGCAACAAAATGCAAAAACCCCTCCACTGTCATATCTGGATATAACGGCGGCGTTTCCGGTAAATAGCCAATCCGCTGACGCACAGCCAGAGAATTCTCATGGACATCAAAACCAGCAATCTTCGCCGTCCCCTTCGTTGCAGGTAAATAACCAGCTAAAATCCGCATGGTAGTAGTTTTACCAGCACCATTTGGGCCTAAAAACCCTAGAATTTCCCCAGGTTCGACATTAAAAGTCACATCAGTAATCGCTGGAGTCGAACCGTATATTTTACTTAGATGCTCAACTTCAATCATCAGTCTCAGGCGATCGCGATTTTATAGAATACCCAACAATATTAGATCACGACGTTGGGAAAAGAGGGATTGATTCGGGGGATTGGGGATGAGGGGGATGAGGGGGATGAGGGGGATGAGGGGGATGAGGGGGATGAGGGAGATGAGGGGGATGAGGGAGATGAGGGAGATGAGGGGGATGAGGGGGATGAGGGGGGATGAGGGGGATGAGGGAGATGAGGGAGATGAGGGAGATGAGGGGGAACGAACACCAATTACCAATTACCCATTACCAGTAAACCAAACCCCAGTTTGAGAAAGCAATATCTACTGTGGCTTGCTAAATATACTGAATGGAGAAAGCAAAAGCTGCTGGTGAGAAAGCAATATCTATTTTGGCTTGCTGAATATACTGAATGGAGAAAACAAAAGCTGCTGGTGAGAAAGCAATATCTATTTTGGCTTGCTGAATATACTGAATGGAGAAAGCAAAAGCTGCTGGTGAGAAAGCAATATCTGCTTTGGCTGACTAAATATACTAAACGGAGAAAGCAAAAGCTGCTGGTGAGAAAGCAATATCTGCTTTGGCTGACTAAATATACTAAATGGAGAAAGTAAAAGCTGTTTTGACTTACTAAATTCGACTTTATGTATTACGCCTGATGTGAATTAGAAACGCCTCTTATTCTATAAGGGTTTCAAGATTCATTCAAAATCATTGTTTTGGAACTACCTACGAAATTTCAAGGGTTTCAAGGCTTAATTCACATTAAACGTGTATTTTTTTGGTGAAGTTATGAGTTATAGCGATCGCCAGCAGTAAAAATAGTATATTTCAATACATTCAAGCCAAGAAAATTAATCGGCAAAAAAACCAAAAAACTATTTACTCAACAAAAAACAGATCAATCCTTTTGGAGGGGGTTTGGGGGACGCAACCGTCCGAAGTTTTGTGGAAGGAAACCTTCCCCACAAACTTCACCCAATCGGGGGTTTGGGGGAGAATCCCCCAATTGAGCTAGCTTTTTACCCAACTGACAAATCAATCACCAAGGATTTTATCTGAACTGTATCATAGTTAACTTTAGAATTTGCTAGTGATTGAATGAGAAGGCGTTAAGGCATTTTGCTTGAGGAAAACACCAAAATTGAGAAGGCTGTAATTTTTAGGCATTTACAATAAGTATTAAATTAGACTTGATAGACATTCTCTTGGGTAACTCTCTCCAGTAAAATATTTGATAAAACTGATACAAGGTTGCAGCAGATGCTCAAGCGGCTTTGGCTATTAATTAAGGATTATATTCAGCAATTATCCGGCAATGAACAGTCTATTTATAATTATTTAACAGAAGAAAAACTAGCAGAAATACGCAGAGAGTTAGAAGATACGGAGTATGAATCGTTATTTATTCAATTATTGGTAAGAGTCAATGATGAAGGCTGGAATCGAGGACAAGTAACAGATTTTTTGGATGCAAATCGCATCAATCAGAGAAATTTAGCCAAATGGTTGCGTGGCTATGGTGAAACCTTGTTAGCTTCACCCAGAGAGAATGATGCTTTAGCGAGTCGGATAGTGCGGTTAGGGGAGTTGGGCGCTGGGGAAGTTAGTGATGTTGCTTATGATATTGGTGTGCGCTTATTAGGGCGGGGGAAAGCAACAAACCAGGTTTTTGGAGAATCTCGCCCAGCAAATGCAGAGGAAGCAAAGGAACAAGGGGACGCAGCAGCTTGGTTTAACCAAGGGAATCAACAATTAATGCATGGAGATTTTGCAGGTGCGATCGCCTCATTGAAAAAAGCTACCAAAATCAACCATAACTTACATATAGCTTGGTTTAACCAGGGAGCAGCATTTTATCAATTACAGCAATTTGAGCAAGTAATTAGTGCTTGTGACAAAGCCATAGACATCAAACCAGATTTTTACCAAGCTTGGTTTAATCAAGCTACAGCACTAGAACAGTTAGGAAGATTCGATGAAGCGATTAGTTCATTAGAAACAGCTATAAAAGTAAAACCTGACTTCTACCAAGCTTGGTACAAGCAAGCTGAAATTTTGAGTCAGTTAAAACGATTTCCGGAAGCGATCGCCTGCTGCGATCAAGCCGTAAAAATCAAACCTGATTATTATCAAGCTTGGTTCCATTGGGGCTATATGTTAGCTCAACAAAGGCAATTTGAACAAGCAATTATTTATTATGACACAGCTATAGCCATCAAACCAGACTACTATCAAGCTTGGGTAAATCGCGGTGCAGCAATGCACGCATTAAAGAAATTATCAGCTGCACTTAGCTCTTATGATAGAGCTATAGAAATTCAACCTCAAGCTTATCTAGCTTGGCACAATCAAGGTAACATTTTAACTGAATTAGAACAGTTTGCAGCAGCGCTGAATGCCTATAATCAAGCCTTAAAAATTGAACCAAATTATTATCAAGCTTGGAATAATAAGGGTTTGGTATTAAGAAAATTGCGGCTATTTCAAGGATCAATTGCTGCTTACGATCGCGCTATAGCCATAAATCCTCAAAATTGCTTAGTCTGGAATAACCGGGGTTTAACGCTGAGTGAAATGGGAGAATATCAAGCAGCGATCGCCTCTTATGACAAAGCTATCAAAATCAACCCTAACAATAAATTTGCTTGGAACAACCGAGGTACAGCCTTATCCGATCTCAAACTATTGGAAGAAGCGATCGCTTCATTTGACAAAGCCATAGAAATCTCCTTTGACTTCTACGAAGCTTGGCTAAACCGGGGGATGACAGCCGGAAATTCTGTGAATTGCGATCGCTTGCTGGCTTTGTTGAGTACAGTAGCAATCCAAAATCCTCAGCTTAACCAGCGAGGCTATGAGGGAGAATTGGCAAGTTATGAGGAAGGGTTAAAGTACTGCGATCAAGACACCCACCCCAAAGGTTGGGGAAAATTATATCAGGCAATGGGTAATGCTCTCTACTTTCGTGGGAGAGCCGATTCTCGTCCCCACAGCTATTGGTACAAAGCTGTTACCAACTATAACGAAGCACTGAAAACTCTCACAGCCGCAGATTTTCCCCATTTGCATCTAGAAGTATTACAGAATTTAATTCGCGTGCAGTTGAATTTGGGGGAAAAGGCTAAAGCCGAAGAACTCAAGCGACGAGGAACGGATATTTTACGGCGTTTATTGGATGAGTGTAAAAGTCCTGAAAAGAAAAAGCAGTTAGCGTTGAAGTTTGCAGGCTTTCAACAGTTAACTGTAGATTTAGCCGTGCAGTCAAGAAACTTGAGTACAGCCTTGGAATTAGCAGAACAGGGAAAAAATGCTTGTATGTCTTGGCTGCTAGATGGGTGGAGTGATGATTCCCCTAAATGGGTGGAGATGAAAAAATTACTCAATCCCCATACTGCCATAGTTTATTGGCATCTCAGCCCAGCCGCCTTACATACTTTCATCTTCCAGCACAATACCCCATCACTCATTGTTTTAGGAGCAAAGTCTCTAACACCAGTGCAACGTCTGCGTGATTTTGAAAGCTGGCTGAAAACTTGGAATGAACAATACGCTAATTATCGCCAAGGTAAAGACAAGCATAGCCAAGATGCCAAAACTTGGCGCGACAATTTACCCGCAATGCTAAATAAACTGAGTGAAATTCTCGATATCAATACTATTGTTTCCCAAATCCCAGATATTACCCAGTTAATTCTCATTCCTCACCGCGACTTACACCGCTTTCCGCTGCATACGCTATTTCCAAGAGAATTCACTATCAGCTATTTACCCAGCATTCAATTAGGCTTAATCTCCCAAAGCAATGAAAATCAGCTAAGTAATCAGCTACTCAGTATCGAACATCCCAACAGCGCAGGTTATCCCGAACTAGAATTTGCTCAAGTTGAATCACAAGCGATTTGTCGCCTCTTTCCCCACAACACCCGTAAGCGTTCTGAGGAAGCGACAAAAGATGCAGTCATTAATGCTTTGCCCCAAGGCTACGGTATTCTACACTTTAGCGGACATGGCGAATACAATTTCCACAATCCAGCCTTATCTCACTTAGCCTTAGCAGATAAAGATAAACTGACTCTCACAGATATCCGCGATTTTGATTTACGCAGCTATCAACTCGTCAGCCTAGCTGCTTGCGAAACGGCGATTACAGGTAATCACACCATCACCACAGAATATGTTGGGCTTGTCAGTGGTTTTATGAGTTGCGGCGTGGCTTCTGTTGTCAGTACCCTGTGGACAGTAGAATCAGCTGCTAGTGCTTTAGTGATGATTCAGTTTTACCAACGCTTACAACAAGGTAAATCAAAGGTAGTGGCTTTAGCGGAAGCTACCCAATGGCTGCGGAATGTCACTCACGATGAACTAGCTGCATGGTATGCAGAGGAAATTGCTAAACTCCCAGAAGAAGAAGGTATTTTGCGCCGTTTTTTATTACGTCATTTAAATAATCTTCAGAATCAACTAGAACCTAGTAATCAACCCTATAATCACCCGTACTTCTGGGCAGCTTTTACAATTACTGGTATCTTTCCAATACTACTCAGTTAAGCGTTTTGATTTCAAAATTGGTTTTGGAGAAAAGGTTAAAGGTTAAGGGTTAAATGTTTTTTCTTTCCCTTTTCCCATTCCCCTGCTAGAAGTTAAGACCATTCATTGGTGCGTTACGCTTTCAGCTAACGCACCCTACCAAAACTTGTCCAATGAGATTGAATTAAGCTGCTTTTAGAATAATATATTCATGGCATGAATTAGGTTGATATCGTGAGTTTTGATAATGTCTGTAAATTGCTTGCAGAAAAATATCCAGAAGATTTTGTCCGGTGGTTAATTGCTGAAGAATCTACCAATATTAAGGTATTAAAAACTGAGTTAAGTTTAGAACCAATTCGTGCAGATTCTGTGACTTTTCTCCAAACTGGCAATCAGATTTTGCATATTGAATTTCAGACTTTAACACAGTCTAATCCTGCAATTCCTTTCCGAATGTTGGATTATTCTGTGAGGTTAAAACGTCAGTATAAGTTTCAAGTTGTACAGGTAGTAATATTTTTGCAGGAGACGGATGATGAAATTGCTTTTACTGAAGAGTATGTGGATGATACAACTATACATCGCTATCGTGCAGTAAGAATGTGGGAGCAAGATTCCAGCTTATTTTTGGGTAATAAGGCATTGTTACCTTTAGCACCTTTGTGTCGAACTGATTCACCACGAGATTTATTATCGCAGATTGCTCAGGAAGTCGCTAAAATTTCAGATAGAGAGACAAGGCAAAATACAGCAGCCTACACCGAGATTTTAGCAGGTTTGCGATTTGATAAGGGTTTGATTCGTCAGTTATTAAGTGAGGATATTATGCAGGAATCGGTTATTTATCAGGATATTTTTCAGAAGGGAGATAAAATAGGTGAGGAACGTACAATCATACGCCAGCTTAATCGACGTTTTGGTGAAATAGATTTGTCATTGATTGATCAGATTAAACTGTTACCTATTGAAAAACTAGATACTTTGGCTGAAGCATTACTAGATTTTTCAGCTTTATCTGATTTAGTTGCTTGGCTTGAGCAAAATACAAGCAGTTAAGTAATCGTAGGTAAAATTTTGGTTTCCGCATAAATGTTAGATGTTTGTAGGGTAGGCACAATTAGATCTTTCGTTCCAAGCCTGATAATAATAGTGCCCACCCTATGGTTTAATGGGGACTGGTCGCAGCAATGTTGTTAATAGCATTCAACATTGTTAAAGTTTACAAGTCTCGGCGCGAGAGAAGAGATGGCACACACACCCAGCCCCCACCAAAGTCATGATGTTCTCCCTCCCCTCTAGCTACTGTTGCAGGAAGGTGTCCTTCGGGAGCATGAATATCAAAAGTGAGGTCTGTGTAGTAAAGCCATTTCCCACCCATCGTCGTTACGGCTTTTTCTTGGAATCCCAGCTTTTGATTAATCTCCTCTAAATGTTCTACGATTTTCTTGTGTATAACTGTCTCATACGTCCGCCAGCCGATGCGATCGCCTAACTTTGTGTAGTCTTTTGCCACACTTTCCCAAATGAGCTTCTGCACACTAAAGCCAAAGCGTCCATCACTGTATTTAACCCACAGTTGGTCAATGGTGCGTAAGTCAGTGGAAGGAAAGTTTTTTATCGATTCGGGATCAAGCCAGAGTTTTTGTTCTCTGTCAACAACTTTTAGCATCACTTCCAGAGTTTCTTGATCTGCTTCTTCCCACTTTCTAGCTTTGAGTAAATCGCGCAACCGCGTATAGTCTATACCCTTCTCAGAACTGAGATCATTATTCTGCTGCGTTGGTTTTTTTGTGGTTGTTTGAATAGATTGTTGTTCTTGTTGCTGCTTCTTGGCTTGTTGTTGTTTCTGGTACTCTGCTCGTTTTATGGTTAAAAGTGGTGCTTCAATTCGCTCTACATCTTCATCGTTGAGTCCTAAAGACTCTTGAAACTGTTTTAATCCATTGCGGACATATTCATCTAGCGGGTATTGCGCTTTAATTGCTTTTATAAATTCCTGCTCATAATACTGCAGGCTATTTTCATACTCTTCTTTTTCTTGTTGTTTCTGTATCTGAACCTGTTTTCGATATTCCGCTTTTTTAGCAGATGTAATCTCTAACTCAATTGGTGCAACATCCTCATCTCTAAGACCTAAAATATCCTGCTGATAATCCTTCAATATCTTACGAGTATGTTCATCCAAGGGATATTTTTGCTCAACTACCTCAACAAAAGCTTGTTTGTAACTTTCCAAGTTGGCAAAGCGTCTGCGTAAAGGCTCTAATACTTCGTTTTCTATTTGCTCGGCTTTTTCATCTGTAATTCCAGATGTTTTCCGTTTCGGCTTTAATATTAAGTAGGAAAGTTTACTAAGTTCACCATTTTGGGCATATTGTTCAACCAGTTTGCGATACTCTGATTCTGGATTTTTAGGGGCATAAGCCAATAATATATTGAATCCTTCCTTATCCAGAATGATGTCTGGTGTCATCTTCGGTTTTACCGCTTGGACTTTTGCCTTAGCGTAAGCGTGCAGTTCCTGCACATGAATATTGCCATCGTTATCTGTGTCTGCTGCGCCCGTCTCAATTCCCTCAACTAAATATTGAGTGTAGAGCGAAAGTGTTGAACCTTCTTGTTCAAATGAAGTTTGAGTTGCACTGGAAGATGTGAGAACAACTCGCCCCTCCGCGCCTAGCTGCTTTTTGATATCTACACCGATACTTTTTGTCTTCCAACCTTGAGCGATCGCACCACTGTAGCAAGCATCTAAAATCAAAACTTGCCGTTTAGCATAGCAATTGTTTGATTGCCCTCGGATAAAACTTGCGTCTACAGCAGTAGCTTCAAAATCGTCTTTTGCTGTATTTCGAGTCGCTAAATAGAGATGATCTTCATCATTAGTAATACCATGACCAGAGAAAAAGAATAATACTAAATCTTCTTTAGAAGCTTCTCTAAACAGCTTTTGAATTGCCTTTCGCATGGCGATCGCATCGGGATTCAGCAGCCGTTCTACCTGTTCAAAACCTCCCAGGTTTGGATCTTGTAAAACTCGCTGCATAGCTTCGACATCATTGAGCGCAGATGACAGGGGAGGAATACCTTGACTGTACTCACTGACTCCAATCAGTAGTGCTATCTTAGCCATTTCCACCACCCATTGCGGCTAACAGGTCTTTTGCTATTCTTTCACCTTCTAGTAGCTCTTTTCGGCTTTTAGCTTCTATGTTGACTTCTTTATCTCCAGCTTTGACAGTAATTTTCATTGGTTTGTCACCCAGGCGATCGCTCAGAAAGCTTAAAAACCCTTTGACATTCTTGAGACTCACCTCAGCCGTCAACACACCGATCAAAGTAGCAAATCCTGGCTTGCTTCCTGCTTCTGGGTTCACATCTTCCGCGCGATCAGCTTTCTCCACCTCATCCAGTTCCCGAATTTCCCGTAGCAGCTTGCTAGCTATTTTTTGCCTTCTCTCATCATCTAACTCTGGGTCATCAACAGCAAAAGTAAATTTAATAGTTGGTTTACCTGTCATCGTCAACTCCAAGGTTCCCTTATCTACGTGGTGATAAACTACACCTTCAAATTTTAAGATTTCGTATCAGAATAATCTAATTAAAATTAACAAATTACCGTGCTCGCGTTACTGTCAGTTTGGGTAAGTAGTTAAACAAAATTAATTACAAAATGTCATTGCGAATGGAGCGGAGCGGAATGAAGCAATCGCAAGGGTTGAGATTGCTTCTCTTCGAGACGCTGCGCGTTAAGCGAAGCTATGCCGAAGGCTTTACGCTGCGCTCGCAATGACTGTAATTAATTTTGCGTGGTTACTTATAGGCTTGATTTTTGATGCGCTAACCTATATAGTTCTTTTCTCATATTTCGCTGCTAAATTACTTAAAGTACCAACGCGGTTAGTAAATGAGGTGTGTTGTCGTGTAGTGCAACGCACCCTTTGGGTTCAGTATTCGCCTGCGGAGGAAAACCCACACGCAGCACTGCTTTACTGTCAACCATTCTAGGTGCGTTAGCCTAAGGCATAACACACCCTACGTCAAATTTATATTTTGTGATAAGTATCGAATTTTTTTATTGACTGAATTACTGGTATCCTTCCATCATGCAACCAATAGAAGTATCTGAACTAAAAGCCTTTATTTTGGCACTATCCCAACTTGATACCCCATTACCAGATGATATCCAAGCCAAGGTAAATACAATTAAGATTCCTGGGGATATTAGTAAACTGTATGCGATCGCCACTAGTTATCCACCCCTAGCCACAGCATACAATCAAGTCTGGGATAATTTAGATGCGATCGCCAAAGTCCGCAGTAAAGGTATTGATAGCATACCTGAGTATGTTCCTGAATCACTCAATACGGAAATTGACAATTCTTCTATAGAAGTTGCTGCGGCGTTAGTGCAGTTAGACAAAAAAGTAGATCGTAATAAATTGGCAATCTTATCTAACCAAATATTTCAGGCGTTAAATTCTGTTAAAACAGCAAAAGATGTCATCTCAACTATTCTTTCTCAATAGTTAAGCATTTTGAACTACAACCTGTTGCAGGTTAATAAAATTCACAGATAAGGGCACAACAATGTTGTGCCCTTATAATCATCTCTACTTCACGGAGCGAAAATCTTTTATATGAGTCCACAATATGAGTTAATTTACCCAACTATTGATTTATTTCTGTATAACCTGAAAGAAGGTTTAGGACAAGATGAAGCCAAAATTTCAGAAAATCGTCGACTATTTTGGCAAAAAATTTATGGGAGCCAGTTAGACAATCGGCAACTAGAACAACTCCAACAAGCTGAAATTGATGGTTCTGATTATCATGAGTTACTGAGTAATCCCAAGATTATTCCTTTTAAATCACCGCTAGATGGTTATTATTACCCCGTACAATTAGGCGATACTTACGGACTCCAAATAGACTGCACAGCTAATTACATCAAAGATTATAAATACTCACCTCAACCTGTTAGCTGTTTGCAAAAAGTACAAACAGAAATATTCTCTAAAATTAATACCCAAGAAGGTAAACTTGGTCAAACTTGGTTCGTTTGGGGTCAACTAGCGATAGATAACCAAGATGCAGCAGCTACTGCTCAAGCTTGCTACGAACAATTAATCTTAGACTCAGAGCAGAATTGGCAAGCTGATTTACGAGGAAGAGGAGAATTTTTTGGCGGAACTATATTTGAACTTTGGCGGCTTCCTTCTGAAGTGCAGCAAAGTGAAGGTTATCACCTGTTAATCTGTTTATTTCCCTATCAACTAAAAACCGATGCTATTAGAGAAGCCAATCAAAAGCTATATCCAGAATTGATGCAATTATTTAGATATAGAAATAAAGTTATTTGGGCTTATCATCAAAGTCGCGCTATTAAAAGTAATTTAAAAACAGTATCTCAAGTCTCTCAAGGTATAATTAATAATTTAAATCAAGAATCTCAAAAACCCAAAATTGATATTAGTAATTTACAAAATATCCTTAAACAAACGCCAGAAATATTGTTAAGATATACATATACTAATAACTTAAGTTATCTAAATGACCAATATAGAACTGTTGAGATTAACATCAGTAATTATCAAAAACGCTGGCAAAAGCTGCTAATATTAGAAGCTAATAGTGATTGGCAATTTTTGCAAGCATTTAGTGAATTTGCTCAAGAGAAATTTTTAGTCCAAATCGAAACAGACCAAGCTTACTACAGCCCTGGCTTAAATTTAGTCGAGAATTATATCAAGACCATCCAAGGAATAATTGACCTAGAACAAACCAAAAGCGATCGCACTCTCAACACTACCATTGCGATCGCAGGTATCGGGTTAGCAACCAGCCAAATCGCTTCTGCTGTCATCTTGGCAGAAATCCCCAAAGACCAAAACCCTACTTCCTACCAAACCACAGCTTTTAGCCTCAGTTTAGGTATAGGCTTGATTTTTGCTGCTCTAACCTATATAGTGCTTCGCATCTTTCGCCGCTAAATTACCGAATGTACCAATGCGGTTATTTCATCTTCTAATACTTTTCGGTTAAGGGGGAAAGGGAAAGAAGATACCTTTAACGCTTGTCCCTAAACTAAATTAGGAGTCCAAAATACTTAACTGAGTAGTATTGCTTATGTCCCAACGCAGAATCCAAAGTATCTACACCGATGGCGCTTGTACAGGAAATCCTGGCCCTGGGGGTTGGGGTGTAGTCGTTTATTTCAATGATGGCTCAATTCACGAAATCGGCGGCGCATCATCCCACACCACCAACAATAAAATGGAAATGCAAGCTGCGATCGCAGGTCTGCAATTTTTGCAAACATCTGGACAAACTCAACCTATAACCCTTTATACCGATAGCGAATATTTAATTAATTCCGTTACCAAGTGGATCAAAGGCTGGAAACAAAGAGGTTGGAAAAAAGCCGATGGTAAACCTGTGCAAAACCAAGACCTGTTAGAAACTTTGGACGAACTTAATAGTTATATAGTAAAGTGGGAATATGTCAGGGGTCATTCTGGTAATGTAGGTAACGAGCGCTGCGATGTCATTGCTCGTACTTTTGCTAGTGGTAGAGTTCCAGATCTTAAACAATCTTTTACCACAGATGCCGATCAATCTTTACCACAAACTAATCAAATAAATGTAGCAAAAGTAACTGAATCTTCAGCAACCTCTACAATAATTGACACAAGGACACCAGAAAGCAGTACTCTTGCATCAAATATAACAATTATGGAGCCAACTATCACAAACTCTACTAATCCAATTGAAGATAAGCCACCAGCCCTGAGGGTAGAACAACTGCGTGACTTAGTTGAAACCCTACGGATTGCTGATGAAATCGCCACCAAAGGTTATTTAATCACCAGTTCCGAACTTGCAGACCTCATGGATGTTCACGCTAGCGCTGTCACCAGTCGCGGCGACCAATGGCGCTGGCGCAACTGGATAGTTTCACGGGTAAGACGCGAAGGTAATCAAATTCTTTGGGAATTGGAACGTGGTGATCAGGTAGGAGGTGAGGAGGAGTAGCGGGGATTGGGGATTGGGGATTAGGGGACTAGGGATTGGGGATTGGGGACTGGGAAGAAATAATTGTGATCCTTGACCCTTAACCCTTGACCCTTAACTATACTTCCTTCCCCGCCACTCTTTAGGAGTGCGGAATGCAGATAGAAAGATTCGCAGCACAGCTAGAGGATCGGCTAGGGGTGAAAGCCAGAATAACCAGCCGCCTTTAGCAGTTGTGCGATCATAGGAAGGTGCGATCGCCAGTAACATTGCAAAGCGAATTACTAACAGAAATATATTTAGTCCTAATAACAAATTCAAAGGAAGCAGGGAAGGCTGGGGAAATAGGAGAGCCAGCAAACCGTAACTAAGTAAAATTAGTAGGGGTAAACCTTGCACTGCTGAAAGTAGCCATAAATCTCCCCAAATCTGAGCGCGGGGTGATGCGTCTTTTAAGTCGAGGCTGCGTCCCCATTCTTTCCATGTCTCGATTGCACCCTCATACATCCGCACCTTTAGCACCTTCGCGCCATCTAAAAAGCCTACTTTAAAACCTTGAGCAGCAATATATCGAGCTAAGGTAACATCATCACAAAATGAACCACTAGCGCTGGTATAACCATCTACAGCAGCTAAAACCGAACGCCGACATAAAAAGCATTGACCATTAGCCATTACCCTTTCTGGCTGTTCTGTATTCACACCAGCCGGATCGAATCGATACAGCAGAGTCATTAACAAAGCAGGCTGTAACAAACATTCCCCTGGATATTTAAGAATAAACTGAGGTGAAAGCGATACCAAGTCATAACCTTGGGCTTTGGCTGTCTGCACTAAACCAGCAACTAAACCAGGATGGGGTACAGTATCAGCATCCATCCCTAAAAACCATTCACTCTCTGAGGAACTCTGCAAAAAGCCATTATGTAACGCCCAAGGACGACCAACCCAACCAGGGGGTAGAGGATCGTCTGTAAATACACGAAAACGGGGGTCTTGCTGTTGCGCGGCTTTGACTAATTCTGGCGTACCATCTTGCGACCTGCTATCTACAACGATCGCTTCCCTAACTTCATAACTTTGTTTACTTAACCCAGTTAACAACGGGCTAATACGCGCAGCCTCATTCAGTGTTGGCACCACAACGCTGACATTACCCAAAATATCCGGTGTCGGCTGTTGTGGTTGAATCGGCGGATGGCGTGTCGGCCCTTTAAATAATCTTGAAAGTAGAATCGCTGTTGCTGGTATTTGCAGTAATAGTAATAACAGCGATAGGTTACTAACTAAAATCAAAGCATCATCTCCTAGGGCATGGGGTATTGGGTATGGGGCAATTCAATTTTGGATTTTGGATTTGCGATTTTGGATTAAGTTTGAATCCAAAATCTAAAATCTAAAATCTAAAATTCCCCAGTCCCCAGTCCCCCAAAACTACTTCAAAGCAACTTTGACATTTGCCACTGAAATTTCCTGAGTTGCAGGTTCGATCGCCACAGATTGTCCATTTGAACCTTGCCACCAAAGTGCTACAGCTGGAGCAACACCTGTTAAAAAGCCAAGCAATACAGGGATAGAGAAGCCAGCAGCCAAACTCATCACCGTAGCAAAGGTGAAATTGCCTAAATAAACTATCAAAGGCAAATTGAGTTGCGATCGCTCTAATTTAATGGGGTTGTTTCTCCAGAGGAATGCTGCCACAGTCATAAATAGCGCCCCTGTTCCCATCCAGCCAGCAAAGTTTTGGTAAGGCATACCAAAGAATGGGCCTGGTTGTTGCCAATACCAGAAGGGGAGAGAGGTTTGGCTCATTGCTGGATCTAAGACAAAATCCCAAGAGGTCAATAATAAAGCACCTAATGCGATCGCACCTATATGACGCAACAAGCTGGGCTTTTTGTCTACTTCTAAGCCAGCACGTGCTAACAGGTAAGAAACACATCCCACATAAAACCACGATAAGGGAATTGTGAAGGGAACTAAACCAGCAATTTTATAGCCCAGTCCACTGAGGTAACTATAGTGCCCAAAAGGAAAGCCAGTGCTGGTTCCCGACAGTTCGCTTCCTAAGGAAATAAACACTGATGGCAGCAAAAATGCCAAAGCGCGACCCAATCCCAACGTCCGGTAGGCATACAAAAAGACAGCCGCTGCGCCCAAAATCATATAAACAACACCGCCTCCAGCCATACTCCACTGCATGGCGGTTTGCCCAACCTCAGTTAGGTTCATAATAATTTCCGCATTCGGCACAACTAGTAGTATGCCTACAAGTCCAAACACCATCGACACGATATGACCAATCAGGCATACGCGCTCAACAATAACAAGTTGTCTCATGATAATTCCTTAACAAGATGTGACACGCGGCTACTCGGCTGCTAACAGTTTACAAATGTTTAAGAAAAAATTTAACTAGTTTGTCTGCAAATTCTCTGTGAACTTGCTGTGATGTTGTGGCAACAACATCATCAACAATGGCTGAAAGCCAGAACATACAAGCAATTTTGCAGGTTTGGTACCTGCTAACCTTTTATTCAAATCCTGATGATTATATTGTGGACACTACCCAACCTCAAGTTATGGTAATGTTACAAGATGTCAGCCAGAGCATCATCAACGATTGTTAACAGCTAGAAAACATCAGATGATAGAGTTATAGTCTACGGCATGAGATTAACAATCTATACGTTTGACTCAAATGTTTCTCGATTGTGCTGTGCGATCGCTCCCAACCATAAACCCATATAGTCCTATCATCAAAGAACAAATTCGGGAGATATATCGATAAAAAACTCCCAAAACCTCATCCCATCAAGTCTTTTGTTATTTCATTGAGTTGAGTAATAATGGTTTAACTTGCTACCAAAAACCTAACCCATGTCGATTTTGCAACGCATCCCTTGGGTTTCCCTAACACTATTATTACTGAGCTACAGCACCCTAGGCTGGGTCATATCCGAGACAAAAGCCCCTTTATTTGTCTGGGCAATAACTGTGCTTGCTATCTTACTGTTTGTGGGAAGCTTAACCGTTCCCTGGACAAATTTGGCACGATTTTCTAGTACTGTATTTAAATCTAGTACCAGGACTTTTGTATTCTCAGTTTTCGCAGCATTCTTGTTTTTTGTCATGCTTGCTTGGTTTCGGATGTTCCTTGACACTTTACTAATTATTGCTGCCGCTATCTTAGCAAGGATAGACTTTCAAGCAGCAGGTGTGAAGGAAGGACAAGCTTTCTGGCTAACATCTCTACTTTCATTGGCGGGTGTCGCTTTAGGTGCAACAACGCAAATGCTATTTGTGCGCCACGTGTTAATTCGTTAAGTTGGCTCAGTTAAACAACTTCACAGTTCATTCAGTATAAATTTTTAAGGGTGGGCAATGCCCACCCTTCTTGCTAGCTAGCGGTTGCTTCAGCAGCCGCAGCAGGTGCATAAACACTAACTTTTTTACGAGTTTTACCTTTTCTTTCAAAGGTAACAACGCCATCAATTAAAGCAAACAAAGTGTCATCACTACCAATGCCAACATTGTTACCAGGGTGGAATTTGGTACCGCGCTGGCGCACGAGAATGTTGCCTGCACGAACAACTTGACCACCGTAGCGTTTTACACCTAGACGTTGAGCATTAGAGTCACGACCGTTGCGTGTACTACCTGTTCCTTTCTTATGAGCCATAATTTCCTTTTTTGACCTAACTGTTATTGATTATTCAGCAGCGGTTTCTTCAGCAGAAGTCTCTTCAGCAGCTTTTGCTTCTTCCGCTGCTAGGACTGTACCATTGAGGTTAATAGAATTAATCAACAGTCTAGTGATTTCCTGGCGATGTCCGCGTTTTTTGCGGGTTTTCTTTTTCGGCTTCATTTTGTATACCAGGACTTTACGACCTCTGAGGTGTCGTAGTACTGTCCCTTCTACAGTCGCCCCTGACACTAATGGCTGTCCAATGTTGACTTCGCCATCGTGCTGTATGAGTAAAACCTTATCTATTGTAACTTTCTCATCAGGTTGGGCAGTCAGTAACTCGATATCGTAAAAGCGACCAGCCTCAACTTTAAGTTGTTTGCCGCCAGTTTCAATAATTGCGTAAGTCATGAAATTGTCCTTGAGGTTGCCGTACAGGTATCTGGCTAATCTCTGTTGTGGAGATGCGATTTAGCGCTTTCGCCAGCTTTTGTAGGATGTCTACCTGATCCGAGCAGGAATTAGACAGACAATCTAAAATCATATTTGATGAACTGCTATAGAGTCAACACCCACAACGGATTTTAGATTTTGCGTTCGCGTAGCGTGTCGTTGGCGCAGCCTCTCGTAGAGAAGACAAAAGTTGCGTGCGGGGGTTCCCCCCGTTGAGCAAACTTTTCAAGACGGATTTTAGATTTTGGATTAAAAGTCTTGTCTGCAAGGACTTTTGACTAATTGCTGTGTAGGTAAGCCAAAAAATATCAGATTTTTTCCAAAAATTTTGAGTTAATTGTCGAAATTGAGATTTGTGCTGCTGTAGTTAGGTGAGACACAGAACAGCACCGACAAGTCTGAGTAACTAGAGATGTTGCTCAGATTTTCTCTATGTAATGGCACTTTATTGAATTTTTGAATGAATAACTAAACTTTGGGGTATCTTTAATGCCCAAATTATAGAATTTAAATGTGTGAAACATTAATTTAACGATTAGCAAATACTAATAAGAAACAACTACCATTTAATAAAGCTGTAATCACAGCACCAATAATTACACCTTTCATCATTGCTAGGCGCTGTTGTCTTCTGAGCAAAATGCATAAAGGGATGACATATAAAAGCTGCCAAATAAAAAATCCCCAACCGCCAATCAGCCAAACACCTAAATAACTATAATTAGCATAGCCAAATATTTGAGCAGCGAGTAAACCTACTCCAAATATGATGCCTACTGCTATCAAATGCAAACCAAATAAAATTAATATTCCTAAAAAAATCTGTAAATTTTCATTCCTTTGAGACATTAATTGAGTCCTGTAGATGACACTTGATAAATTAGATTTACGAATTACGATGATTCACTAAATGGTAGCCAGCGCTGCCTTCGCGATAAAACATATTAAATGTATCAAATGGAATAATCCTACCATCTGGATGCACAATATGAATACAAGACCGCTTAACAGAACGGACATCAAAGTTAAAAGCATCAAGAAACTGCACAATCATTACCCGAAATACATTGGAGTAGTTAATACCTTCTGGTACAGCAATCATTGGCAAACAACACAAAAGCTGCTTGAGCGATAAAGCGGCAGATTTGGGTGAATGACTTGTTGAAAATAATTCAAATATTTGTTTTTTCAGTTCTTCATTTTGTTCATAAAGCACGCTATTGGGCATAATTTTCACAAAAACATCTGGATTAATTAACCCAGTTAATGGTATTACTTGACCATTTAGTTTTAATGCATAAGTCATAGCTAAAGAATCAGGATGGCAGGGAACAGGGAGAATATCTTCAGGTTTAAAATAAGGACTCTGTTCTAAAATGGAGCGTCGGACTTCGGTTAAAGTATATCTATCTCGTTTAGGGTCAAATCCTTCTAATCTTCCTGCTGCTTGTATTGGTTGAAATGTCACGCCTCGAATACATTTCTGCTGCAAAGCATACTCAATAATTTTGCCAATCTCACAATCGTTCAGTCCCTTTTTGAGAGTGACAACTAAAGTTGTAGAAATATTATATTCATTGAGATGCTCAATTGCTTTTTGCCTAACTGCCCGTAAATCTGCACCGCGTAACTCTTTTAACGCGTCTAATTCAAAGCTATCAAATTGCAAATATATCTCAATTCCTGGCATATATTGGCTGAGGCGATCGCAAAAAGATTTATCCTTAGCAATCATTACGCCATTGGTATTGATCATTAAATGCTTAATCGGCTTAGTTTTGACAATATCTAAAATTTGAAAAAACTCAGGATGAATCGTAGGTTCACCACCGCTTAACTGCACTATCTGCGGTTCTCCTTCATTGGCGACAACCGCATCAATCATCTTTTCGATTTGCGCTAGACTCCGATGCAGTCTTGGTTGATGGGAGATTTCTGAAAATTCTTCTGCACCAGAATCGGCATAACATATTGGGCAAGAAAGATTACATTTATCTGTAACTTCAATTAATGTTAAACAGCTATGCTGTTCATGATCTGGGCAAAGTCCGCAATCATAAGGACAGCCATATTTTATGGGTGTATTAAACTTTAATGGCATATCTCCAGGTTTGATAAACTCTAGAGATTTTTTATAGTATTCAATATCATCCGCGATTAAAACTTCTTCTCGTCCGTGGGTGGGACAGTGTTTTACTAAGTAAACACAATCATCCTGAAATATAATTTTTGCTTCTACCTTGACTAAACATTTTGAACAAACACTATTAGTTAAGGCATAAAAGAGATAATTACGAGTAGGCATAATAAATAAATTTGTAAGTTGTTACTAGGCTAAACGCGATGCCAAACAAGCAAGATTTATGGATTTCATATAGCGTACTGAAAAACTATTTTTATTCAGAGTTTCTGAATTTAAAGGTAAATCAGTTGTGAAATTGAAATATCTGAGAGATGGTGTGGCGATAATACACAATAGTTAATAAACAAGCCACTTGAATTGCACTTAAGCCCCAGAAAGGATGAAAATCAGGTTTAATGAAATCTACCAGAAAACGAAAGCTAAAATAAGAAATTAAATAAAATTTAAATAAATCACCATTTTGATATTGATAGCGACTGCGAAATTGCAAAAATATAATTAGCAACCCTAAAAATAAGATTTCATATAACTGTGTGGGATGGCGGAAAATACCATCGCCAAAATCTATACCCCACGGTAATTTTGTGGCGATTCCATAAGTGCGATCGCTCAATCCCGTGAGAAAGCATCCAATTCTACCAATGGCTGTGCCAACAATCAGAGGATAAACAAATACATCACCTGTAGACTGATGAATGCCAATAATTTTTTTAGTAAGTTCTACACCAATTAACCCGCCTAAAAGTGCCCCAACGACTGTTTTACCCTGGAGTAATAGTAATAGAAACTGCTGTTGATTTTGCCAAATCAAATCAATATGTTCCACCCCTACCAGAAGTTTTGCTCCCATTAAAGCGCCTATCATACCGCCAACAATTACAGAACTGCGCTGGCTAGGTGCGATCGCATCTTTGCGAAGCCGAAATATTAACAAACGAAATGCTACTGCATAAGCTAAAGATTCAAATAAAATATGAGGATGAATTCGCAAAGAACCCAACCAAATATAAACAGGGAAATTCAGCATAATTTGTAATTATATTCAGCACTTATGCCATAGCTTTTACACTGATAAATATAGCGAAATTTATCTGCGTTCATCTGCGTACCCTGCGGGTTCGCTATTAGGCGTTCTCGTAGAGTAGCCGCTACGCGTCTATATCCTCTTTTATCTGCGGTTAATTTTTGATTCAAAACACTTCTACTTAACAGATTAAATTCTCTAATTCCCTTGTGAATGTGGCAAAATGCCCGCCTGAGAGTACAACGCCTACTTCAGCAACATCATGATTTCGTCACACCAAGCTAGCCAGCCCATTTCGTAGTGAATTCCTTTCAGCAACGTCATGTACTGGAACTTGAGGGTATTTGATAAATCTTGCGGATTCTGGAAGTACTGGTTCTGAATTTCTTGATAGATTGCTAATCGCTGCTGATGTTGCCGACGATGCACTTCCAGCTTGGCTACTATCGTTTGCTGCGGTACTAGATGCCCAGCATAAAGTTTTAACAGCAATTCATCTTTGAGGGGTGCCATTTCCTCAGATTCAGCAATCCACTCACATAACTGCTGTTTACCTAACGCCGTCACACTATATATCCGTTTGTCGGGTCGATTTTCTTGCTGTACAGATTCAGCTTGCAGCCATTCCTTTTGTTCTAAGCGGTTCAGTTCTCGATAAATCTGTTGAAAACTGGCACTCCAGAAAAAACCAACCGACCCTTCTACCGAGGGGTTAAAACGCTTGGCAAGGTCATAGCCGCTACTAGGGGCGCTAACTAAGACCGACAAAATGGCATAGGTAAGAGACATGGGTAATGGGTTGACATATTCACTTAGTTGAATATAACTTAGAATATATATTCAATTAAGTGAATAATATATTAATTGAATATTTAGCTGACACAAAGCAACACCATCAACAACTCTCAAGAGGGTAGTGCAATGAGTTATTCAATTTATCAAATTAATTTGCCCGAAAGTCCCGAGGCTGTTGTCTTTGTCAACGGCATCATAGCGCGCGATTCTCCATAGGAGAGGCTACGCCAACGCATCGGCTTTTTCTGGATGTGGAAAAATTTATTTTGGATAAGTAGTTCAACTACCAAAGCTGAAGGTTGCGTACAAGTTAAAGCGGGAATTTGTTCCGCCAACGAAGTGATTATGGTTAGCTACTGGCGTTCCGCCCATGACTTGAAACAGTTCTTCCGTGGTGAACCCCATCGGCGGATGATGCAGTTTATCAGCAAAAATCCCAACAGTTTGTGTTTGTATAACGAGACATACCAACCACAGCACAGTGGCAAATACAGCCATGAACCTCAAGCAATGGCAAGGCTGTACCCAAGTGTAGCGAAATGAAAAACTCCACCCACAAGGGGATGGAGTTTTTGGGCATGGGGAATCGGGCATGGGGCATGGCGAAGAAATTACCAATGCCCAATGCCCAATGCCCAAAGCGGCGAGGCGCGCACCTTACGAACCCAAAAGAGAATACAGTTTCCCGCCGCTTTCAAAAAAAAGAGGTGGTTAACCCACCTCTATCATCTAACCAGGAAACCCAAACTTCTAAACTAGAACCTTCGCCAAAATCGGTTCTACACTCTTAGCAATTTCTGGGACGTAAACCTGGGAAACATAGTCAGCAATCATCCTATCGGTGTTAAATAGTGGTGCATTGGTTTTAATTGATGTCTTCATCATCTGCACCCAACCCGAGGAAACACCTTGAGAATTTTGGTTATAGTACAAAGGCACAATTTCTTGTTCTAATAGCTGATAAAGCGATTGAGAATCTATGCGATCCTGTAATTCTTGATCACTAGTATGAGCATCTTCACCGATAGCCCAACCATTAAGCCCTTTACCATCGCTTCCAGCTTTGTAGCCTTCACACCACCAACCATCAAGGACGCTTAAATTTAGTCCACCGTTAAAGCAGACTTTTTGTCCACTGGTACCTGATGCTTCTAGAGGACGACGGGGGTTATTTAACCACACATCCACACCTTGCACGAGTTTTTGTCCGGTGTAAATGTCGTAATCTTCAATAAAGGCGACTCGATTACTCAGCCCGGAATTTCGGCACCATTCCATCAATCGTTGGATAATCCGCTTCCCTTCTTCATCCGCAGGGTGAGCTTTTCCTGCGAAGATAATTTGGACTGGATTTTGAGCATTGCTAAAAATCTTCTTCGCCCGTTCTGCATCTCGTAAAATTAAATCTCCCCGTTTGTATGGGCTAAAGCGGCGGGCGAATCCAATCGTTAACACATCAGGATCAAGCAGGGTATTAGTAGATTCAATAAAGTTGTAATCTTCTCCCAGTTGTTCCCTGGCTTTCCTAACTTTATAACGGGTGTAAGCGATGAGTCTTTCTTTGAGGACGCGATGTCGCCACCACAGTTCTTCATCAGGAATCTCGTCAACTTTTGCCCACATTTCCGGCAACATGGCGCGATTTTTCCAATCTTCGCCCAAATACTGATTGTACAAGTCACCTAATAAAGGCGCAGTCCAGGTAGGTGCATGAACACCGTTAGTAATGTAACCAATAGGAACCTTATCTTCTGTATGTTGTGGATAGAGGACAGTCCACATTTTGCGGGAAACTTGACCGTGTAATTCACTTACACCATTGCAAGCACGAGTCATCCGCAAAGCTAAAACCGTCATTCCGAATGGTTCCCAAGGATCACCCAATCTCCTTGCACCTAATGCCAAAAATTGCTCGCGGGAAAGTCGCAACTGCGGCCAGTATTGAGCAAAGTAGGAGTCGATTAAATCTGGAGAGAAGACATCATGTCCGGCGGGAACAGGGGTGTGGGTGGTAAAGACACAACGATTCCGCACCGCTGCTTCAATGTCATAGAAAGATTTGCCAGTCTTTTCGATTTCTAATCGAGCAACTTCTAATGTACAGAAAGCGGCATGTCCTTCGTTGAGGTGATAAACAGATGGTTGAATACCTAAAGCATTCAAAGCACGCACACCACCAATGCCTAATACTACTTCTTGGGCGATACGAGTTTCTAAGTTACCGCCGTAGAGGTGTCCAGTTAGCCAACGGTCAATGGGGTCATTGTCTTCGCGATCGCTATCGAGTAAATATAAAGTTACTCGCCCGACTTGTACCTGCCAAATTTGGACTTTTACTTGCCTTTGACGAACATCTAGGTGAATAATCAACGGTTCCCCATTTTGAGTTTTTACTAACTCAATGGGCATGTGTTGGAAAGGGTTATCAATATAATAATCTTCTTGCCAACCGTGACGGTTCAAGCGTTGACGAAAGTAGCCTTGGCGATATAACAAGCCTATACCCACCATTGGTACACCCAAATCTGAAGATGATTTGAGGTGATCCCCAGCCAGAATTCCTAAGCCACCTGAGTAGACTGGTAAGGATTCATGAATACCAAATTCCGCACAAAAATAAGCAATAGGATTGTCTTTGCTAAGTTGCGGTGCAACGCCGCTTACCCAAGTATCTTTTTGCAGCAGATATTGGTCAAACTCTTTTGCCAAGGCAGAGATTTGCTTCAGATAAAAAGGGTCTTCTGCTAATTGGGTGAGACGTTCATAACTTGCTGATTCTAAAATCGCCACTGGGTTATGCCCACAGCGTTCCCATTCTTGGGGATCGATAGTTTGGAATAGAGCAATGCGATCGCCACTCCAACTCCACCAATAGTTATAAGCCAAATCTGCCAAACGCTTTAACGGAAAAGGTAACTTTTCGCTTAAGCGTAGCGCTGCGGTCATTGCACTACTATTAGCCATAAATTCTCAGTTCTCTGCTATTTTCCCTAGTTCACTTCACATCTGCTTGCGCGTAACTGCTATTCAGTTCGATTACAACGGCGACTTCATCGATCAATTCTCCCGGAAGTCGAAGCAGTTACTCAAAAATTAAACACAATTCTAGTGAATGGTTTTTATTGTTTCTACGATTACAAAATTATCTCTGTTTTTGTGATTTTTTTATATCAATTTCAATCACATTTTTTTAAACAAAATATTTGATGTTTAACATTTATTTATAAACTGCAATAATTCACTACAAAAAATGTTAATTAATTCCGAAAGTCAATATCTGTATAGACTCTGTTCTTTACAAAAATAAGTTTGAACCGAGAATAACTGTAATTTTACTGTGATTTATAGCCAACCTAATGGCTTTTAAAGGCGCAATGAATGAACATATATTCATTTTGTAAAAATACGGAAGGTGAATAGTGGATTTTGATACTGGATTGCGAGCGATCGCCTTCACAACTCCATCATTGCACTTCAAAACAGAAAACTTCGCACTCCAAAGTCAAGCGATCGCCTTCACAATCTCATCATTCCACCTCAAAACAGGAAATTTCTCGTTCCAAAGTCAAGCGATCGCCTTTACAACTCCATCATTCCACCCCAGAACAAGAATATTCTCGTTCTAAAGTCAAGCGATCGCCTTCACAACCCCATCATTCACCTTTAGAACAGGAACATTCTCGTTTGGAACAAGAACGTTCTCGTTTAAAACACGAAAATTCTCAATTGGAACTGAAACATTCTCGTTTGGAACAGGAAACTTTGAGTTCAGAACACGAAACTTGGAGATTAAAGCTTGATTGATGAGGCTGAGAACTTAAATTTTACTTTTCTGAGGCGAGGCGATCGCTAAGAAATGCTAAATTGTCACGCACAGTAATAGTATTGGGATGATTTATCCCTAAAGTCTGCTCACAAATATCTAAAGCTTGCAGATACAGGGGTTCGGCTTCGCTGTATTTTCCTTGGGATTTGTAGAGTGTAGCCAGATTGTTGAGGCTAGCAGCAACATCTGGATGTTTGTCACCTAGCAAGCGTCGCATGAGTGACAAAGCTTGCTGGTACAGGGGTTCGGCTTCGCTGTATTTTCCTTGGGATTCATAGAGTGTAGCCAGATTATTGAGGCTAGCAGCAACATCTGGATGTTCTTCACCCAGCAAGCGTCGCTTGAGTGACAAAGCTTGCAAGTACAGGGGTTTGGCTTCGCTGTATCTTCCTTGGGATTTGTAGAGTACAGCCAGATTATTGAGGCTAGCAGCAACATCTGGATGTTCTTCACCCAGCAAGCGTTGCCTTAGTTCTAAAGATTTTTGATACAGGGGTTCGGCTTCGCTGTATTTTCCTTGGTAGTAGTAGAGTGCAGCCAGATTATTGAAGCTAGTAGCAACATCTGGATGTTCTTCACCCAGCAAGCGTTGCCTTAGTTCTAAAGATTTTTGATACAGAGGTTCGGCTTCGCTGTATCTGCCTTGGGATTCATAGAGTAATGCTAGGTTATTGAGGCTAGCAGCAACAGCTGGATGTTCTTCACCCAACAAGAGTCGCCTTAGTTCTAAAGATTTTTGGTACAGGGGTTCGACTTCGCTGTATCTGCCTTGATAATCGTAAAGTAATGCTAAATTGTTGAGGCTGGTAGCTAAATCTCTCTCTAAACCTAATTCTTTTTGCAATTCTACAGCTTTGCTTAAATACTCAATGCCTAATTCTTGCTCTTTCTTATAATCTTGACACTCACCCCGGTCGAGTCTTTTTCTATAAATATCTCCTAAGCTAAAGTATAAAGTCGCTAAATTTACATCCTTAACACCACGCTGTTCTAAATTTTGAATAAACCCTTGTAAATCTTCTATAGGCAACAAATAATCATTGTCATCATCAAAACCAGAAATTTCATTATCCCGGAAAGCAAAACGAATCGCTTCTAAATCTCTACCAGCAACAGTATTTTTTCTTCTAGACACAAACCGAAAAACACCATTGCGCCAACTCCAAAAATCAGGGGCTTTTTTAATTAACTCAACTAATATTTGATTAGTCACCCACAAGACAATGGCAAAAGGAAATGCCCTCAAAGCTTCCCTAGTCCACTGTAAATAACCGAAAAAAACCTCTTGTTCCGAACGTTCCTTGCCCAGTTTCAGAAAATGAAGCTGTTCTGCACCAGTCACCGTAATTACTGCTGGTTGATTTTGCTGCAAATACTCTTCACTTCTGACTAATTGAGAAATAGCAGCCGTCAAACTCGGCTCATCCCTTGCCAATGTCACCCGATAACAACGGATTTCCGGCTGTAATTCTGCTTCATACTCAGCAATAATTTCATCCCGAAAACTAGCATCATCACATACAGCAATTAGCAAATTTAACCGATTGGCTTTAGCCTCAATAGAAATAGTTAAAGAATCATAAGCATCTCTGTTGTCATCATCTGTCAGTAAATCTTCATTCATCATTAATTAATCATCCCCCTACGTCTCAAAGTTTCTACAAGAATGGGGTGAATATCATACCAAGTCTCATCATTACGATATTCCAATATATACAATCCATGCAGTAATTCTAAAAACTCTGACTGCTTGACATCTTCAGGCTCAAAATTATGATAAGTAGTTGCCAAAATTCTCAAATCTTCTTTTCCTAAGCGCAGAGAAAGTTCATTCCGAATTTCTTTAATTGCTTGTTCTATAACTTGGTCATCAATTACAATTCTTTCTTCTGGTTTACGCCTAATCAGTCGTAAACAAATAAGGCAACATACATTAGCCAGACGAATCAACTCCCGCAACACTCCACCACTGTAAATAACAATCTTCTCTGTAGCTGATTTGTCTATTAATTCACTAGAAATTCGTTTTTGTAATATTTCACATAAAATATCTGTTGCTTCCCGTCGCGGCTTACCATCAGGCAAGCGATTCTCACCCTTTGTAAAAATTTTTATTACAGGCATCACCACAATTCTGTAGTTACTTTCTGCTTTAATAATTTCCCAAAGAAAAGTATTGCACATTACCGCAATAGGGACAGTATAAATAATCCGAATATTCGGTTGAAACAGAGATTTAATATTGTTGCCATAAATTTCATTGACTCTTGCTAAATCTAGTTTATCTAAGTCATCAATGATCACTATAGTTTCTTTTTTAGTAGCTACTTGAATCAAGGCTGCAATTTCATTAATCCGAGCAACTAAATCAGATATTTTGCCTTCAAATTCCTGTTTAATTTCTTCTCTAACTTTGGCATCAGCTTTTAATTGAGCTTTAATAAATTTGAGTAAATTAAAACCAACTTCCAGCCCACCTCCTAGCTCTACCTCTGTAGTCCGAGTGCGAGTTGCAAACCACCCGTAGATTTGAGCTTTAGTAGTGTTAGGGATTTCTACTTTACGTGCTTCCGCCTCAAACATTAAATCAAGCGCGATCGCAAACAAAATATTAATATGATTAACAGCCGACATTTCAATACTGTCAGCAATCGAAAATACAACTACAAAATAATTATCTTTAATTTGTCTACTTAATTCAGCTAATAAAGAAGATTTACCGCATCCCCGATGTCCAGTAAATACAATCTTCGCATCACCATTAGGACTATATTCAATGTATTGAATTAACTTCTCTATAGAATCATTACCATAATCAACTCTAAAATTATCTGTTTCCTTCTTTTCCAGTAAGGGAAATAATTCGAGATTGTTATATGCTTGCTTAAAAGATTCTTGTAATTCGCTAGACATTGGCTTTGACAAAATAATATTTTTACTGCCTATTTATATTAATGCCTACCTAGCCCTAACTCAAAAATCTGTTTACCATCTCTCTACATTTCTAGCGTAAACAGAAAATCTCATCTTCTTCCATTCTAACCCCAAAAAAACAATACCCCTCTCCGCCGCCGGAGAGGGGTTAGGGATGAGATATCACACTTCTCACTGCTGACACTCAGCAATCAACACTGTCTAATAAGCGTCTTGCAACTCGTAGAAATCAGGCGAGATGTAATCCTTCCGCAAAGGCCAACCTACCCAATCTTCAGGCATTAAAATCCGCTTCAGGTTGGGGTGTCCTTCATAGACAATGCCGAACATATCATAAGACTCGCGCTCTTGCCAGTCTGCGGTCTTCCAAATCCAGTAGACTGAAGGCACTGTGGGGTTTTCCCGTGGGAGGAACACCTTCAATCGTACTTCTTCAGGGCGATCGCTATTATCACCTACTTTAATTAAGTGATATACACTCACCAACTCTTGCCCAGGGCCGAGGTCAACACCACCTTGGAACTGGAGACAATTAAACCCGTAAGCATACAAAGCTGTAGCGGTGGGAAGTAAGAAATCTCGTTCCACCTTGAGTATTTCTACTCCGTTAACATCTGGTGCCAAAACCTCATGGTCGAAGCCATTTTCGCTCAACCATTGAGAAACTTTACCGGCTTTTACCAGTGAATCTTCTGCTGGTACTGGCTTAGATTCTTCATCAGCCACGGTTTGTTTCCTCCTTCTGTTTCTGGGATGTCAATAAAGCTGGTGGAACTGGTAAACCAATCGCTTCCGCCAATTCCTTAGGTGGTGTAAAGCGAGTATCTGACTGCATATACTTACCAGTCAAAATTTCCGCCACAGGCTTCAGATTGTGAGTTGTGCTGTAATAGCGGTGGGTTTGCTTAATTTGATCCCGTTCTTGGATGGAATCGTTAGCTATCTTCTTCCGCAGCTTAATAATTGCGTCAATAATCGCTTCTGGACGCGGCGGACAACCAGGCAAATACACATCTACAGGAATGAGTTTATCAACTCCACGCACAGCCGTGGGGGAATCAACGCTAAACATCCCGCCTGTGATTGTACAAGCTCCCATCGCAATTACATACTTTGGCTCAGGCATTTGCTCATAAAGACGTACCAATTGCGGTGCCATCTTCATGGTGATTGTGCCAGCCGTAATAATTAAATCGGCTTGGCGCGGGCTGGAACGGGGAATTAACCCAAAGCGGTCAAAGTCAAACCGAGAGCCAATTAAAGCTGCAAACTCAATAAAGCAGCAAGCCGTACCGAATAGCAACGGCCACAAACTAGAAAGCCGCGCCCAGTTGTAAAGGTCATCAACCGTAGTCAGAATCACGTTTTCTGAAAGGTCTTGAGTGACAGTGGGACGCTCAATAGGGTTGATGATGCGTTCTTTGTCCTGAGTTGGTAAATTAGAATTCAAGACCATTCCAAAGCTCCTTTACGCCATGCGTAAACTAAGGCGATTACAAGAATTGCAATAAAAATTAGCGCTTCAATGAATGCCAATAGCCCTAGACGGTGGAAAGCTACCGCCCAAGGATACAAAAACACAGTCTCCACATCAAAGACGACAAAGACCAGCGCAAACATATAGTAGCGAATGTTGAACTGAATCCAGGCTCCGCCAATGGGTTCCATCCCGGATTCATAGGTGGTGCGCCGTTCCGCACTTTTGCCGCTGGGTCGTAGGAGCTTGGACGCTGAGAGCGCCAGGGCAGGCACTAGGCTACAGATAATGAGAAAGCCTAGAAGGTACTCGTAACCGCTGAGAACAAACACAATGGATATCTACCGCTTATGGTGTAAATAACGCCGTAACTTTCTTTTACATTATATCTTTTAGGCATTTCTGAAATCTGGGAAACAGAAGCTCTGAAGGTATTTGATTCGTTTTTAGTTGTGATAGAAAAATCTAACAGTTATGTCATAATTTGTAACGTATAT
The DNA here is from genome assembly GCF_025677855.1 of Tolypothrix sp. PCC 7601. Lineage (NCBI taxonomy): Bacteria > Bacillati > Cyanobacteriota > Cyanophyceae > Nostocales > Tolypothrichaceae > Tolypothrix > Tolypothrix sp. PCC 7601. Next base: position 2,105,624 of record NZ_CP064879.1, on the reverse strand, counting down.
TTAATATTTGCCCCTCTGCGAGGCCTAAGCAATGAGCGAACAAAGCGAACAAGCTGTTGAAACTCAAGTATTAGACCGCTATGAGTGTCGCTCCTGCGGTTACATTTATGAACCTGAGAAGGGAGATGACAAATATGAAATTCCCCCTGGAAGACCCTTCGCAGAACTGCCTGTAAATTGGCGCTGTCCCGTATGTAGTGCAAAGAAGCAAGCTTTCACCAACATCGGCCCAGCAGGTCAAGCATCAGGCTTTCGCGAAAATCTTGGTTATGGCTTAGGTGTCAACACCTTGACACCAACCCAAAAAAACCTGCTGATTTTCGGTGCTTTAGCACTAGCTTTCTTATTTTTTCTCAGTCTCTACGGGTTACAATAGATACTATTTGTTGCCCAGTCTCGGTATTTAGCAGCCACCACTCAATTTTGAGGTTGGTAAATCTTTTTCCCAAACCCGTACACAAATTTAGAAACAACTAAGAAATAAAAAATACTGATGCACGCAATTTTGAAAAGTTGGCAACGAATATTTGCCGTATTGATAGTTGTCCTGATGTGTATAGGTTGTAGCAAAGTTCCTTCTACCAGCTATAACCCCTGGGCAGTTATTTCTGTCCCCACAGAAGCAAAGCTGTTTGATATTGCTTTTACAGAAAATCCTCAGCATGGCTACATAGTCGGTAGCAATGCCACCATTTTAGAAACCAATGATGGTGGAGATAGTTGGAAACCCTTAAACCTAGCCCTGGATGACGCTAGGTATCGCTTTGATTCTGTTAGTTTTGCAGGTAAAGAAGGTTGGATTGCTGGCGAGCCTGGTTTGCTACTGCATACTACAGATGAAGGCCGTTCTTGGTCACGCATTCCCCTGAGTGAAAAATTACCTGGTAATCCCATTAGTATCAGTGCATTAGGGGCAGATACTGCTGAGATGGCTACGGATGTAGGCGCAATTTATCAAACCAAAGACGGTGGTAAAAACTGGAAAGCGCAAGTAGAAGCAGCTGTTGGTGTGGTACGTAACTTAGAACGTTCTACTGATGGTAAATATGTTGCGGTTTCTGCTAAAGGTAGCTTCTACTCCACTTGGGAACCAGGGCAAAATGCATGGGTACCCCATAACCGCAATAGTTCTCGCCGCGTAGAGAACATGGGCTTTGCTGACAATGGGCAAATGTGGATGCTGGCGCGGGGTGGACAAGTGCAATTTAGCGACCCCACCAAACCAGAGGAGTGGCAAGAAGCACAAAATCCCGAATTATCTACTAGTTGGGGTTTACTGGATTTAGCCTATCGCACACCGGATGACATTTGGGTAGGTGGCGGTAGTGGTAATTTACTGCACAGCCCTGATGGTGGTAAAACTTGGGAAAAAGACCGGGATGTAGAAACAGTAGCTGCTAACTTTTACAAAATTGTGTTTTTCCAACCCAACCAAGGATTTATTATTGGCGATCGCGGCGTTTTACTGAAATATAACCCCAACGTGGCCACAGCGTCCCCAGCAGAGCCAGCTTAAGGTCACACTAGCCTCTGTAATTATCCAGATTTCTGAGAAGGACGTTGCAAGTTGTAACTCTTTCTAAACTTTGTAGGATAATAAACTCAATAACTGTCTTTGTGAAGGTAGGAAATCAATGTCAGGTACCACTGGAGAACGTCCGTTTTCGGACATTATTACCAGCATTCGTTATTGGGTAATTCACAGCATCACCATCCCAGCATTATTTATTGCTGGTTGGTTATTTGTCAGCACCGGACTGGCATATGATGTTTTTGGCACACCCCGCCCTAACGAGTACTTCACACAAGTACGCCAAGAAGTACCCATTGTGAACAACCGTTTTGAAGCTAAAAAGCAAGTAGAAACTTATATCGGAAAGTAGTTTGAGATTATGACTAGCGGCAACAACATCAATCAACCAGTTACCTATCCCATCTTTACAGTTAGATGGTTGGCGGTTCACACCCTAGGTGTACCTACTGTCTTCTTCTTGGGCGCGATCGCCGCAATGCAGTTTATTCAACGCTAGGAGCAACTCATGGAAAGAACGCCCAATCCCAATAATCAGCCGGTTGAATTAAACCGGACTTCACTGTACCTGGGACTACTACTGATTTTTGTTCTGGGTATCCTGTTTTCCAGTTACTTCTTTAACTAACTGGCAAAATCTTTGTTAATCATTTGTTTATTCAACTTGTGTTGATTTGTTGTTAAGGGAGGAGAAAAGCTGTGTCAGGAAGTGGGAGAATTCCCCTGTGGGTCGTCGCTACGATCGCAGGATTAGGTGTAATTACAGTTGTCGGCATTTTCTTTTACGGAGCCTATGCCGGAATCGGTTCTTCACTTTAAGAGTAGCTGGAGCCGAATATCATAATAATGTAGATTCTCTAGCAGTTGTTTAGAAATCAACATCATAAAAAAACCGCCCGTCTCATAGAGATAGGCGGTATTAATTATTTGTGATTTGTCATTTGTCCTTGGTCAATAGTTTACCAGTATCGGAGTACTATTGACTAATTGCTGTAGCACAAATTAAGCAATATCTTCGCGTTCAATATAGATAAACAAAAACGCAAATACTGCGATGGGTACACCCCAACCAATAATGGGAACGAACAGAGCAGGCAAGTAAGAAGTACTAGCCAAGATTGAAGGAAAAAGTTCAGTTGTCATAGCTAATTATTCCTGTTGAATTACACTTCAATTCAAGATGAGCTTACTGCAAATTCTGTCCCATTTTTGAAAATCTAAAGATTTTTAACACAGCCTGATTTAGCGAGAATGTCTAAATACCTAAGAGTTCATCTAGCTGCAAATTCGGCAAATCAGGAGGAATTACAGAGCGTGTTAGGGAAATTTTGTCACTTTCTTGTTGAGTTTCTAAATTAAGTGCGATCGCTTCTACTCGCATTTCTAAGCAGCCAAAAGGTACATGTAATTGTGTCTTCACTTCCAATACTCCCAAAGCGTTTGGTAGTAAGTCTTTGAGAATATAGGGGCCGTCTATTAGCCAACGTGTTTGGCAATCCTTAATCCATAACTTCACCACAACTTCTGGTGGTACCTCAGGTAGTTCTATGCGTACCCGTACAGATGTACCAGCAATTAATTCTCCCTCTGGTAAATACAGTTGCGGAATTGGTAAAGGCTCAACAACTGCTACAGCCATCAATGGTAATGGTGATGGTGGTGCTATTAATGGTACTTCCTCTTGTTCTTCTTCTTCAGGAACGCTCGGAACTATCTCTTCTTCCGGCTCAATGTAAGTATCATCTACAATAATTTCTTCTGTAACCCGAACTAGGGGTATCTTCGGATAACGTGGTGGCGGGGGAGGTGGCTCTGGTACTGGTAGCGTTAACTCTACTTCTGATACATTTTCTGCTGTCTCTAGCTCCTGTTGAACAAGCTCCAACTCATCTGCAAATATTCCCATGTCAGCATCTAAGTTGAATGACAAGTTGAGTTCAATATCAGTGCTTTCAGGGTTAAAAGCATCACTAATTTGCTCATCGGGTGTTGTCTGGTGTGCGACAACATCCATTTCATCATCTTGATCTAGCAGATGGATCGGTTCGGGTAAAGAGAAGCCTTGGCTTTGCAACCACTGTGTAATCAGTGGAGATGAGTATGGATTTCCCTCTATAACTAATTTGGGACGAGTTGGTGTATCTGTTTCCACAACTGCATCATCAATTAATTCCGCATCAGGTGGTGTAGTTGGTTGTACAGCATCATTAATTAATTCAATTAATTCATGAGGTGGTAGGGTAGCAGGTTGTACAACAGCATCATCAAAACCTGGGCGAGTTGGTGTAGCTACTTCTGCAACCGTATCATTAATTAATTCAGGAGGATGAGGTGTAGCAGGTTTTGCCACTGTCTCATCAAACTCCGGTCGAGTTGGCGTAGATACACCAGCAATATAGGCATCAATTAATTTAGAGCGACGTGGTACAGTTTCTTCGACAACAGGTTGATTTTGAGATTGTGGATAGCTACGTAATAATTCAGCGTTCAATTCCAGATCAGGTAAATTGACATCTAGCGCTGTTGATGTTTTTGGAGACTGAGAATCTGATGGAACTGCGTCCTCACCACCGGGTAAAGCTGGTAACGGTTTCAAGAATGGAAATGTACCGCTCATTATGGGTAATCGCCGATTTGTAATTACCAGCTCATCCATGTTGATCGCGGCTAACGTATCAACCTTGTCGAGACTTTCTTCTTGTTTCGGCGGCTCTGCTGTCAGAGATTCTGCCACCTTAGCAGGTATAGGAGGTAACGGTGGCATATTCGGCAATTGAATCCCACTATGAGACTCTACAGATTTTTTTGGCGATCGCGTTTTAATTTCTGGGGGAAGAAATTTCGGCACCAACCCACCAAGAGTTAAAGAATCATCTGATTGGATCGTTTTGACTAAATTCAACAGTGACAAATCAATACCAGGTGATGACTCAGCGGTTGCAGGTGCAGGTATTTCTTCGACAATCTCTGGTTTTTTGGCTGTGAGTTCGGCTTTGATGACCAGTAATTCGCTTACATCTGCTGTAATTGTGAAAGACTGGCTAGCTAAGGGAACTACTTCCCCACCCTCATTAACTGCACCATATAAATTGACATCCGCCAAAATTAACTTAGATTCACAATCAGCAGGAATATCAATTGTCGCTGGGATATGAAAAGGTACCACTTTGTTAGGTAAAGCTTGCCGTACCTGATGTAAGGTTTCTAAACCGAGAGGTGAGCGTAAATCAATTTTTAATTCTAAAGAATAGAGAGTTTGTTTCTCAGGAATCTCAACTTCTTCATTTTCTAGTTTTAGTTCTAATTGCCCATTAATTGCGAGACTTCCCCCCCAACGAGCAACATAGGTTTCCTGATCGAGCTTCAGCAACAGAGGTGGTAACCCTGGCGTTGCTGGCGGATCTGTCAACATTTCCTCATCGAAAAGCGGCTCAGAGGTAGGTAAGGCTAATTCTATTAAGTTTTGTAAAATCTGCTCTGCCGTTACTCCCTTCACCCAAACTGGGCTGACAGGCTGATCGATAATGGCATCTTCTAAATATTCAATTGAAACTTCGCTTCTGGCAGGGCTAATTTCTATTGTAGTTATTGTGGCTGGGGCAGTATTAACAGTTTTTGGCGCTGTAATGCTAGTTGCTGTCTCTTCAGGAACAGCAGGTGCAACATCATTAACAAGAATATGAAGAGACTCTGGGGGTGAATCTAATACTTGAGTTTCCTCAGCTGCTTGCTGAGATAAAACCCGCACATAGAGGTTGTATTGCCAAGATTGACCGCCGAGAATATCCGACATCAAGTCGCCAGAGCATTGCAGTTCCCAAATTCCCGCTTTGAAGTAGGTATAGGGAATTACCGCCATTAAACCTTCTGCATTAGTGCGACGCGATCGCTTCTGAATTCGCCGCTTGGGCGGGACTTCTTGCGTCGATGAGTGAATTACCCGTACTTCCACATCCGTATGAGGACGGTTAGAACGAGCCAAAACTCTATACCGACCTTCGATAATTTCTACCTTTGGCGATTCCAGGGTATGCCAAGCGCGATCGCCCTGTCTCTGTATCAGAAATTGCCAGTGTTCCATTGTGAGTGATGCCCAGACCGCAGACCAGCTGAGTAATATTTTGCATTACTTGCTTGCAAGTTTACCTCAGCAATTTACAATTGCATAATCTTAGGCCATGTTTTGATAAAGATACTGTTAAAAGGTAACTCTTCACAGTGAAATCATCATCAGTAAAATTTACATTACGGCCAGCAATTAATTGAGACTGTTTTTCCAGTATGACCCTTTATAATCCTCTCTCGGCATATTTAGAGCTAAAACTAATCCTGGAAACACTAAAGTATCAGACTCTTCAAGTTGTCCGTAGTCTCCTAGATTGGAGATAATAATTCCAGAGCAGTAATTCTCCATTATCTATGACTCAGTCCATAACTAAGCTAGTAACCTTTGAGGAATTTGTCGATTGGCTACCTGAAAACTCAGGGGTACGCTACGAATTACACAATGGAAATATTGTAGAAATGGCACAACCAGTAGGAGAACATGAAGAAGTAAAGGGTTTTATAGCTAGAAAAGTAACAGTTGAGTTTGATCGCTTAGACCTCCCCTATGTTATCCCCAACCAAGCTATAGTCAGACCACCTGAAAAAGATTCTGGTTATTTTCCAGACGTTTTGGTGCTAAACAGTGCCAATCTAGCCAATGAACCTTTGTGGAAAAAAGAATCTACCGTGAGTTTAGGTGCATCGATACCGTTGGTAATCGAGGTTGTATCAAGCAATTGGCGGGACGATTACTACTTAAAATATGCCGATTATGAGGAGATGGGAATTCCCGAATACTGGATTATAGATTATGCAGCTTTAGGTGGACGTAATTTTATTGGTAACCCCAAAAGACCAACAATCTCTGTCTGTAACTTGGTTGATGGAGAATATCAAATCAGTAAGTTTCAAGATAGCGAGCGTATTATCTGTCAAACATTTCCAGAGTTAAATCTGACTCCAAACCAAATTTTTCCAGCAAGTTTGCTGTAGTTTTTTTATTCGTCATTAATTTTGAAGCTATACTTTGCTAACTATAGTTTTTTATAGCAATTTTCTGCTTTATCTATGGGATAGTTATTTTCAAAAAAAACTAATTTAAAAATAAAGACTAGAGACTGGGAACTAGGCAGGAAATAATCTTGCCTAGTCCCTAATCTCTAGTCCATATTTTCTTTTTCATGTGTCCTAATGTACACAGTTACTGAGGACGACTTCTTAGTTGAAATCATCAAACATTATAAAGACTTCGATAGTAAGCCAAAATTTGCTGAACACGGTGCCGGCTTGAAGACTTAGGGTTGGAAACCCAAGAAATCCATAAACCTTCAATTTGACTTTGATAATAATCAAACTGTAGAGACGACTGAGGTATCAAACCTACTTCTACCCCTTCAACTTGACGCAAATGAGCCGCTATTTCTCGATAGACAGCTAAAGGCAAACCAGCAAATTCAATTTTTTCCTTCGTCTCCATTGTAATGAAGCTCCGACAGCAACAAGATTGTTAAGATGGCGTTGTCTGCGAACCAGGATTTCCACCAGGATTCGTAGTTGGTGTTGCTGAGTTGGTAGGTGCATCTCCCACCATTCTGGCAACTTCAATTCCATATTGTTCCACAATCACAATAGGATTGGAGCCTTCATTCATTTCAATACGCTTAATTAAAATCCCATTGGCTAGTCGCTGTCCAGCTTGCACATAGCGACTTGTTGGCTCATTTGGGACTTTAATAATCGCCTGTAGTTGTTTACCAATTAAAACTACACCAGTTACAAAAACTGACTTTGCTAAATCAGGTTCTGGTGGTTTAGGTAATACAGATACGAGATTTGGGCTAGGAAGTACTGGCGGCAGAACTTTTGGCAAAACAGGAATTAGCTTAGGAATGGCAGCAGTTTTTTGGATTTGTATTTTTCGTGGTTTGCTAGTAATTGCTTTAACTGCACTCCTAGGTGTTGTTGTTACTGCTACTGTTACTGCTGGCGGTTTAGGAATAGGCAGAGGCGGTAAATTAGGAACAGGTCTTCCTTGTCCGCTAGGAAGTATGCTATTACCTCCTTGTGCAATAATTTCCGCAAACGGGTCTGTTCGTCCTTTTGATACCAACACTAACCGCTCTGTAGCATTAGTAGGTTGAATCAAAGTAGAAGCAGGACTATAAGTTGCGGCGGCAACTTTTGAGACCTGTTTTCCAGGGACGAGAGGATTATTAAAAGTTTGCGTAGCTGGTGGCGATTTGAGTGCTGGTTTGGCAACCGGGCTAGGATTAGTAGCTTGTGGTGTTTCTTCTGTGGTACATCCAGCGATCGCCAACGCTAAAATGGCTGCACCTGCGATTGTGAAATTTTTTCTATCCATTAGCCGTTCTCAAAAGCTATAGGAAAATTTGTTTAGGAAAATTAACCAGCCTTAAATTTGTATTAAAGACTAAGTCTGTTCCCGTTATAACCTAATTTTTTACAATTGCCTGGTTATTTTTATACTGTCAGTACAGCATAAATGCGGAGTGAATATTTGCTAGTTACTCGTCTACCACACCCATAAGCTTTTTCAACAAGTCCAGCCCTTTCTTGACTCTCCGGGAAACCGTGACTACACTAATCCCTAAATGTTCTGCCACTTGTTTTTGTGTCAAATCATGTAAAAATACACATTCCAAAACATCACGGGTGCGCTGTTCCAACTGAACCAACGCTTGTTGTAGACGAATTTGATCTTCTTGCGCTAATTGAAAACTGCGATAGTGAGGATCTGGAACTAATTCTCCTAGGCTTGTAGAACCTTCTTCTCCATCTTGTATTGGTACATCCAAGCTCAAAGGCGCACGATTAATCCATGCTAATTTAATTTCCTGCCATTCATTAGGGGAAATTTCTAGTGCAGCTGCTAGTTCAGAGTCAGTAGGTTGGCGATTATATTGTGCGCGCAAAGAACGCGAAACTCCTATCGCTTGCTGTTGCAGTGCTAAGTAGCGTCGGGGAATGCGTACAGTTACACCTTTATCTCGGAGGTAATGTTGAATTTCACCGCGAATATAAGGAACAGTAAAGGAACTAAAAGCATGTCCTTTAGAAATTTCAAATTTCTCAATTGCTTTAATTAAACCTAAACAGCCGACTTGGAGTAAGTCTTCATAGTTTTCATGGCATTGATTCATCCAATAGTGAGCTTCCCTTCTCACTAGTCCAAAATTGAGTTTAACTAGCTGATTGCGAACGGTTTCTGAGCGCGATTGCTGATATTCTCGCAACAATTGCCAGGTTTCATGCTTCAGTTCAGTGGTGACAGTGGTAGGCATAGCACCGAGTTTATTGAGCAAAGCAAATAAAGCGTTAAGTAATTGCTTGTAAATTTAGATGCGATTGAGCGATATGAAAGTAAATATCAAACTAAATTACCCAGTAGATTTATGACACATAACAAATTTGTTATGAGAGAATCTCGGATGGGTAAACAATCGAGCTAAGTGCAAACAAGCATATTTGGTATTTTGTCTGTTATCTAGCTTTGGTATTACCTAGAGCCAAAAAACTATATAGACACAAAATATAAAACTTTCTATTGTTTTTCAAACCGAGATTGTACCTAACTTTGGTTATTAAGTATCAGGTTAGATGGTAGACAAAAACTTTGATTATCTGATGATGAACTTGGATTTTTTAACCTTGATTGGCTCAGTAAAAATACGACATTAGCTACCAAAATCATCATTATTTCAAGTTTGCTAAATATATAGGCAAAAATATACGTACTTGTTATTAACGATTAATTAGTTAACATCGATTAGAGTTTTTATCAAAAATGAGATTTTGGATTGGTTCGGTTGATTATAAAAATTTAAAAATGCACTTTGAAGATTTTAAATTTCGTATTCAAATTTGAAATGAAAAGTTCCAAATATAAAAATTTTATAAATTATGATAAATTTTTGAATAAATTAAGCCTAATTGTAATTGAAGTTTAAATTTAAAAATCGCAAATAGCGCTGTATTGAACAGAGACAATAAGCAATACTACTCGGTTAAGCGTTTTGAAATCAAAATTGGTTGTGGGGAAAAGGTCAAAGGTTAAAGCTTCAAAGTTTTTTCTTTCCCTTTTCCCATTCCCCTTTTCCCCCTTAACCGACAAGTATTGAGACAATAAGTGCCCAAAAAGTAACTTCTCTATATAATTTCATCAATCAGCCAAATCGCAAAAGCCTTCTTGCGCTATCTTTGCCTACGCCAGTAAATAAAAAATATAGAGATTAGCCGATTTGCAAAAAAAACACATACCCCCTTAAATCAAAGGAGTATGTGAATTAAATTTTGCATTCAAGCCTAATGCATACAGAATTGTTGTGACTATCTGAGTGCCCGTAATTTGCGGTACTCAAGCTAACTTAGCCTCTGTTGGGTTCAACTCGAGCATAGAAAAGACCACGAATCTTCACTTCTTTAGGTTCACCAGCGCCTAAATCAGTATCAGATGGCTGTTCACTATCGAAAGTACCTGCAATTTCACCAGTAGAGTTATCAACTTTAGCTACTTGCAAAGAGATTTTGCCGCTCAGACTTTCAGCACGCTTAACGTTAGTGCGAGTCAGTTCATCATCATCCGCTTGGGCAGGCAGAGCTACAGCGTTATCATAACCACTAACAACACCCCGTCCTTTGGGATCTAAGAAAGCAGCACCACGATATGAAGGTACTTTGAATGTGCCTTCAAAATCTGTAGAAGTATTCAAGCTGATTGAACCAGGTTGTGTTTGAGCAACTAAGTTCTTGATAGTAAACAGGAAAGGTACTCGCTCACCACCAGGGAGTTGCACAGTGATAGCTTGAAAGTCCAAACCATCTTTTTCTGCAAATGTCAAGCTGCTGTCTGAATTGATTGTCAGATCGCCTTGCACCTGGTCAATAGTCGATGTATACCTAGTTAGCAGCTTACCAGCAACAAATTCTGCTTCTTGGCGTTTATTAGCTGGTTCTTCTTTGACAAAGAAATTAGTTGGTTCTAAGCAAAGTTCTTTAATGGTGTAGGACTGGCTAGAATCCAAGGGAATGGAACCACGGCTTGTTTCTGCCAATTGAGGGCACTTGTTAGCCAAACCAGTGCCGCGAATTTGTTCGTATGTAAGTATGTCTCTACTACTAGCAGAGGAACCATCACTACAAGCAGTTATTAACCCTAGGCACAAAGCCAAGAATGCAACAATTAAAGCGCGATACCTCATGATCAACCTCAATTTCAAAAATTAATATCTAACGTTGTAAAACTGCACTTAAGTTTCGATCTCTGGTGAGAAATCGCCCTAATATTAGGGGCATTGACGGCAGTTTACTCTTATGCCCTTCCGTTTCCGGTTCGGCACAGTTCCTTCCCTACGAGTAGGGTTAGGTAATTACCGCTCAAACTTATGTTTGCTAAACGTATTTAAACGTGTCGCTCTTTTGACTCTGGGATAGAAACCCCAGGCTAGCTAGTACACTGCATCCATTACGGATGTGTGGCCCAAAACGGGCAAAAACCAGCAGTTTTACTATTGTCGGCATTTGGTAGAGTTTGGGCGCATCAATGATTGTGCCCTGACACAGAGCGGCATCAGCGCTTGCCTCTGAGGACACGAAGAGCAAGATTCTCTTCGTACTTTCCTCTAGCGTATGGCAAAAGTGGCATCGCTTTAATCGTTCTGTATTATGTATGTGTCGCCACTACATACAGCCCATTGTTTAAATAGGGAAATCAGCCAGATCATACGATTTTTTGAAACTCAAAATCAAAGCACTCTCGTATTAACCCAGAATATCAGGAGCAGATTTAGCTCACGTGTAGGCTGTAGCAACGGTCATTGCGTTGTTCTAGAAGCGATGCCTGATCTTGCTAGATGTTCAATGAGGAGACACAAGATCTGGCTGTAGCTGCTCTCCTAGGTGGTAAGATTTAATGTCAGACTGGGTAACGAAAGAGTAGTGGCAGGAAACATAGTTATTGACTTAGTGAAATCGGATAATTTATGTTTTCCGATGTTTCCCATTGGGGATTTTACTCACCCCTCACAACTCAGCACTTTTCCATCAGTTAAGGCTGGATAACCAAAAAGCAGCAATCCTCAACAACCTTCTCAAAGCCAATTGAGAAGATCTAACAATGCTAGCCAATAGAAAGCCAAAAATGTTGGGTAAATTTGAGTAGGCCTTAATTTATACGGAAAAGCTGGCATGAGCAACGACAGAAGCTTAGAAGCAGAGAATTTGTCTTCTAAACTACAAATAATTTCCAATACGGTGTATGAGGCAGCAAAAAGTTGCGAAGGAGATGCGATCGCGCTTTTAGCTTTACTACGGCAGTTAGAACAATTACACCGCGAGATTCGGGATGGAGCTTTTCAAGCAACTTTACCTGAAAACCGTCAGCAACTCTACTCATTGCTCAAAGATATTGAATCTGAGGGAGGCTGGCCTTACATTGAGCGTATGAGAATACAAGCCTTTTTAGCAAACTTGGTAAAAGATGCTCATGAGGAGAATAGCGACGGTGTAATCAACAGCGATCGCTCCTGTGGTTGGTAAATTTTGGTTATTTGCTGTTGGTAAAGCCATCGCAAAGCCAGCGATCGCGTGGATCAACATTATGGTTGTGCTGGAGGTAATCATCAACCCAGCTGCAACCACGAACCAGCAGGTCATTAAGATTTAAATTCCACAACATGATCGTGTTGTCATCACTAGCAGAAGCCAATGTTTGACCATCAGGACTAAAGCTGACACTTAATACAGCACTCTGATGTCCAGTGAGGGTTTTAATTAGTTTACCCTCACGGCTCCAGAGTTTGACTGTTTTATCCCAGCTGGCAGCAGCAAGTAATTCTCCATTGGGGCTGAAGGTAACAGCGTTAACGCTATCGCTATAGCCTTTTAACATAGTTTTCAATAACTTCCCATCTCGCCGCCATAACTTCACAGTATTATCCCAACTAGCAGAAGCTAATAACTGGTCAGTGGGGCTAAAGCTGACACCCAAAACCCAGCTGTCTTGAGGCGAAAAAGTTTTCAACAAAGTTCCATCCCTGCGCCAGAGTTTGATGGTTTTGTCGTCACTCGCAGTTGCTAAAAGCTGACCGTCCGGGCTGAAATTGACACTATTCACCCAACCGTTATGTCCTACTAAAGTTGTCAGCAAGCGGCCATCACGATGCCAAAGTTTCACTGTCTTATCTTTACTGGCTGAGGCTAACAACTGTCCGTCTGGACTAAAATTGACGCTCATCACGCTATCAGTATGCCCCTGTAGCGTCTTGATTAAAGTCCCATCACGCCGCCAAAGTTTGACAGTTTTGTCGTAACTGGCTGATGCTAATATTTCACCTAAGGGATCAAAACTCACACTGGGAACTTTATCTGTGTGGCCCAGCAGAGTTTTGTAGAGTTTAGTTTCTACCTTTCCATTTCTAGTCTCACGTTTCCAAAGTTTAACCGTGTGATCTTTGCTGCCAGAAGCCAACATTTGACCATCTGGACTCCAAACTACGCTTAAAACTCTACTTGTATGACCTTTGAGGATGGGTATAGTTGAGTCATCTAAACGCCACAACTTGACGCTTTTATCATAACTAGCTGATGCTAGCAGTTTGTTATCTGGGCTGAAAGCGACACTAGCAACAGTATCGCTGTGTCCCTTAAAAGTATTTAGTAGAGTGCCTGTGACACTCCAGAGATTGATTGTGTTATCGTCACTGCCAGAAGCGAATTTTTGACTATCGGAACTGAAATTCAGGCTCCAAATTGTCTTGTGATGCTCCAGTAAGGTTTTGCTGGGACGAAAATCAAAGCTGTTTTTGTTACTATTACGCTCTCTGCGCCAAAGTTGTATGGTCTGATCTCTACCACCAGACACCAATACTTGCCCATTGGGGCTGAAAGCTACAGCAGTTACACCCTTGCGATGCCCCTGCAAGGTGGTAACTAAACTGCCATCTCGTCGCCAAATTTTGACAGTTTTGTCTTCACTTGCAGAAGCAATAAATTTTCCATCTGGACTGAAGGTTACCCAATTAACCCATCCTTGATGTCCCCTGAGAATTTTTAATAAAGTACCATCCTTACGCCAGAGCTTAATTGTTGCGTCCTTACTACCAGTAGCTAATGTCTCACCATCTGGACTAAAACTGACGCTATAAACCGATTCCCCATGCCCTTGTAGAGTTTTATATGGCTGTAAGTCAAACAAGCCTGTATCCGCATTTCTCTGCCAGATTTGCACGGTTTTATCCAGACTAGCGGAAGCTAAGGTCTGACCATTTGGACTAAAACTTATGCTAGTAACACCATCACTATGGCCTTTGAGAGTTTGTAGTAAAGTTCCGTCAGGTCGCCACAACTTTACTGTCTTATCTGTACTACCTGAAGCCAACAATTGACCATCAGGGCTAAAAGTCACACCCCAGACGATATCTTCGTGCCCCTCTAAGCGATTTTTCTCTTTGATGCCATAAACAGCCTGTTGCAGGGCCGTTACAACTCGCATCTTCGTATCTGCTTGAATGCTATCGTCTGCTTGTTTGAGTCGTCTCCACGCCCGCAAACCTTCTAATAGAGCATCAAACTCTTTATTAGAAGCAAATAAGGCTTCACTAGAAGCTGCGATCGCGCTGATTTTGAAATTTGTTTCGCTGCGTTCCGCTCTTAATGCTTGCCGCTCGGCTGCTCTTTTTTGTAAATCTGCCTGCCACCATAAGACTGCTATTGTCCCTGCCATTGCTGCCAAGGCCACACCTGCTAGACGTGCTTCTCGCAGTCGCCGTTGTAACACTAAATTCAGTTGCTTTTGAGAGAGTTTTTGCGCTACTTCAGCACGATTTTTTTCCGATCTGACTTTTTCTAATTCAGCAACCATGCCATAGTCGTTTTTTTGGCGGATCGGTTCAACTAAATAATCATGAACCAACTGGTAGCGATCGCCTAATTCTTCTGGTTCTCGTAATACTAAGCCTGACCCCACCAAAATTTCTAAAATAAATTCCCACTCTGAATTAAAATTAGATATTGCGTTTTGATTCTTTTCCAGGGCAACCGCTAAATCAGCTTTGGTTTTGAGGGGTCTAGTCCCTTTTTCATCTGTTAATTCAAATAATAATTTCCAACTCAGCGCTTCGTTTTCTTCCCCACAATCTTTGATCACTTCCTCCAGCCAGCGCTCCACTAATTTTGCCGAACCACCACAAAGGTTATATTGTGCGAGTGTCGTAATATTTTCTGCTTGCAGTTGAGCGCCAACTATTTGTAGTTCAATCGGATGTACTTCGTTAATTTCTCCTGCTAAATCCTTGACTAACTGATGAATTAATTCTTCGGTAATTTCATAATGTGAGCGTTGAGTTAGACTTTTAATGATATTAATGGCATCATCGCTATCAAAATTTCCTAAATAATAGCGAATATCTTTATCTAAAATATTTTTATTAATTACACCTAAATCATATAAACCATCACTATTTTCTTTGCTCAACCGCTCAAATTCTAATAAATAATGTAAATAATCTTCGCGAATTGCCAAAATTATTTTGACATAGCCAATATTTAAACACTCACTGAAAAATTTATAAAATTGGATTTTTTTCTCAGGAGATGTACTGATAAAGAAGAATTCTTCAAACTGATCAAAAATAATGACTATCGTATGATTACGTTCAGAAACTAAACGTAGTTTTTCAATAAGTATAGTAGGTGTAATTTCTCCAGCAGTAAATATTTCTGACTGTGCTAGTACTTGATTGAGATTGCGTCCTAATGCTGTCACCCAATCTGTATACACCGATAAAACTATAGGTAAAGCAATACGTTCACCAATAGCTTTTCCCGTTAAAGCTGGTACTAAACCAGCTTTGAGAATAGAACTTTTACCTACACCAGATGGACCATGAATGACTGTGAGTTTGTAATCAGCACGTGTAATCCTTTCAATTAAACGATTAACATCTTGTTGTCTTCCAGAAGCAGCTATTTCTTGGGCAACTTCTTCAGGAATAAATGGTATTTTTTGTGCCGCTAAAACTGGGTTAATTCTATAGCGTTGTGGTTGTAATTGGCTGGCCCCAATGAAGGCACGAAAACGATACTGATGTTCGATTTGAATTTTTTCTTGCTTGAGAATAAAGGCTTCTGTATAGTCATGACGCTCATCAAAGTAGAGCGATCGCAACTCCTCTAAAATTTCTAAATACAGCAATGGCTCATACTGTAGCTCACAAACGACTCTTGCCCATTCCAGGTTATTGATAGCTTCTTGCCATTCTCCCAAATGTCGCTGTGTACGTGCTAGCAATAAAAGATACCAACTTTCTTGCCTGCGTGATACTTCTGTCGCTAATTCAGCAATAGAAAGTGCTGTATTGGCTAATTCATGGGCTAATACCCAGTTTGACTCTGAAGCCGCCACATCTGCCAGAAAAGCGTAATCTTGCGCTACTTGTGCTGGATTGGCATAAGTTTCATGCAAACGCAACGATTTTTTCGCTAATTGCTCTAATTCTTCCCAACTTTGTAAGCGTTGTAGCATTTCACAAGCTGGTAAAATGAATTTAGCAACTAAGTCTTGTCTTTGTGCCTCTTCCAATACCTCCAAGCATTTTGTAAACCACAAAAGCGCATCTTGCCAGTACTTACTATCGGCACCTTGGTATAAGTCTGCCATACGTCGATAGCACAAACCGATGTGAAATATCACCACAGCCTGTCTTAGAAGTGGTGGGGATGGTAGCATTGGCGGATAAGGGCAATAGACTTCTACATTCTCTTCTAAATCCCTAAATCCACTCTCACCTGAACCTACCTGTTGCCATAGCTCTAAGCTTTTTTGATAATGAGCTAAAGCATCATCAATTTGATCGTTGGCATATTCATCACGTCCCAAGACAAATTCTAAACTTGCCTCTAATTCAGGATCTAATTTCACACCATATAAACGCAGCAAATCGTTACGAGCTGATTCAATTTCTCGACGATTTTGTGATTTTGGCGCTAAATCAAGAGCATCATTAGATAAAAATCTATCCGCACCTGCTTCTAGAACTTTAGCAAATAGAGAATCTGTTTCCTGACGGATTAAGGCAATTAAATATTCTTGTGCTAGTTCAAATTTGATGGTAGTTGCTGCCCAGCTTTTGAAATCTGGCGCTAATCTTGACAGCATAGAAGCTACTTCATCTTGTAGCCAAAATATTAATGGGAAGGGAAAAGTAGCTGCATAAATATCTCGTGCTTGGTTGACACCAGCCAGAAAATTATCTAGAGCAATAATTGACTCTAGTCCGAAAACCATCACAGCCGATGGCAAAGTATCTTTGACAACTACAGGATGATCTAAAAATAGCTCTGTAATTATTTGAGTATGTAAAGCATTAGTTGATGGCTGGAGAAATATCTCTCTAATATTGATGTCTTTAGTCAGCAAGCGGAGATTACCCAACATTTGCTCTCGTAATTGCCCATAGTTACACCGGACTAAAATTAGGGCAAATTGACCTTTAGAGAGATTGATTGCCCGAATCATCCTTTGCAGAGCATGTTGATTGTCATTAACTATAGCTGCTGTGAATTGCCACTTTGTCATAAATAAAAACCGGGCTATATAGGAAAAATATGAAATTACACATCAAGCAGCAGCAAGAATATTTTTTGATACTGGTTTTGCATTTTGTGAAAAATATAGTGAAGGAGTGATTCCCATAGCCAAATTTTCGAGATTAATTTGGCATAGCTCACTTATTTTGCTGCCAGAGAAGGACTTTTTCTGTTTCTGCTAATGCTGGGCTAATTCCAAACCAGCGACCTTGGGGATCGCGGTATTCAAACAAATACATACTTCTGAGTAAGCTTTGATAGTCAGATTCGCCTTTGACGCTTTGCTGCTGTACTACTTCAAACAGTAATTTCCATTGATGTTCATCAATAGCTAATAACAGGTCGTCCCGATAGTCTTTGATGACAGCTTCTAAACATTCTCTGGAAAACGGGGGATCTTGACGTTGCAAGCAACTATAAAGCAGTCCCAATAAATTACGAATGTGACCGCCACTGACACGACAAATTCGATCTAATGTCTCGGGGCGATCAAATAAATCTGTGATTAATAAAGCTCTTTCATCCCACTTAACTTCAGGAAAAGCTCGTGCTAATACTAACTGGCGCAATAGTGACATTCCAGGTTCAAAGTCGCTACCATCTCTTTTCCGCACCAATACCATTGGTAAGACTTTAGGCGCAATTCCTCCACCTAAGCGATTTTTGAGAGTTTCGTACTCATTAGAAAAAATTAAAGCTAGGGGAATGGTATAAACTAAATGGCATTTGAGTCGGCGTAACTGCTCACCTCGGTCAATAAACAGATACTCTGGTTGGGTACGTCCAGAAGCAACGGGGCGCATATCAACCCGATCTAAGTTATCGACGATCACTACTAATCCTTTTTGACCACGTTGTTTGAGCTGTTCTACAGCTTTTTCTAATATCTCCTCGTTAATTGCTTGCAAAATACTGTTGGTACGTGGTTCTAGGTATTGTCTTAATTGATTACGTGTCTGGGCACTATCTTTGGTTTTAGCAGTAATTTTGGCAATACCCAAGGATAATTCTGCTTGTCCAGATAACTCTATAGGAGTCTGCAAAAAATCCCCGATTTCTTTAAATAAATTACTAAAGTAACCTGGTCTAAATTTAATTCCAATTCCTTCTAAACTGACACTGACTTGACGAGCTACACTCAGCAAAATATCACTAACATCTATATCCGCCATATCTAGGTCTTGGCTGGACTCAAAATAAACCACATGAAATCCTGCGGCTTCTAGCTCTGCTTTTAGGCGCTGTAACTCTGTGGATTTACCACAACCAATATGACCTGTAAACAATTGGCAAGTTGGTTCATCTGGAGAAATGCGAGTAATAGTACGTTGTAGCTCTTCAACAATTTTGCAACCACGGACATCGGAGAAATCTATATAGTACTGCTTATCCAGTACCTCACTCATATTTAATGTGTAGCTTGGGTTACACGCTTTATAAAAACGTGACAAATTTAATGTAGTTTTCATGTAGATGCAGATCTAGTTTTATTTGTATCTTTTGCTATGCAAAAATCTCGATCAACTTTCAGACACTCTTAAATTGAATACAAGTTGGTATCGGATCACAGACAGCCCTGAAAGGGAGAATGAATGCTGCAAACATCTGTCAGTATCATGGCAGAGATTAAGTTTTTCCTTATACGTTAAGTATCTCTGTCCTTTTTACAGCTGGTGTTGAGCTTTTGACAATCTGTAGCCGTTACCTGAGGCTGCCAAATCCTGAGCGGTTAATCAAGATGTCAAAAAAAATACTTTCTTAGCTAAATGGAGGGTTTGGTTATGGATGGTACACATATCACTTATTTTTAATTTTGTCAATTCAATACGTAATATTATTTACAACCAAATTAACATTTTGTAATTATCTGCAAAAAAAACTCAGATGTCTATATGTTTTCAATGGCACTTACTACTATATATTTAGCTAGCTCGTCAGAGTTGATCAAATAGCACTAAGTTAACATTCAAGGTAGCCCATATAATGTGATTTTTACAGAAAAATTATCTGTCTATTTGTTGATTTACCCTAGTAATGATTAAAGCGCTATTTACCTGGAACTGTCAGTCCGATAGAGAATTTTGCCCTAATCAAGGTTAAGAATAATTTTGATTGTTGCTCTCATTTGTAAAGCGTATAAATACTGAGAAGATATTGCACCCAATATACATATAACATTATATATTTCAATACCACTGATGTAGTTTTTTTGGCAGATAATGGCTATCACCCTACAGTAAAAAAGTGACATTGGGTCTAGAATAGACAGCGCCAACTGCTAAATGAAGAGATATTGCCCCACAATCATCCTGTGGTTGCTGTAAAGTGTTACTAAAAAGTGAAAAAATTCTGGAAAAAAGGGGCGAATAACGGCCACCAAAGTTTACTGAAATTAATTAACGATCTAAGTACTAAAGAATTTGGACTGGAACCAGCAAGGGGTTTTAATGGCTGACCTAGTATCACTTTCCCGTGCAGATTTAGCCCAGCGCCGTAAAAGATTACGACGTAAGCAGCAAATGAAAATTATTCAGGCTATTTGGCGAAGTTTTGCCATTACCAGTTTGGCAGGTTGTTTATTGTGGTTGGCAATCCAGCCTGTTTGGGTACTGAATACACCCAAACAAATAGTGATGAAATCCGGTAATGAATTACTCCCAGAGGAGACAGTCAAATCTCTGTTGGTATTATCTTATCCTCAATCTTTATGGCGGATTCAACCGTCAGCGATCGCCGAATCTTTGAAGCGGCAACCAACTATTGCACAAGCAAGCGTCAGCCGTCGTCTATTCCCGCCTGGACTGATTGTTGACATCACCGAACGAGTACCCGTAGCTATAGTTCAAACACCCAGAAGCGGAAATTCTGAAGCTGCGAATAAGCAAGCATCTGTTGGCTTAATAGATGCTAGTGGAGTCTGGATACCTCTAGAAAAATACACATCACTGAATCCTACAAGAAAATTACCTAGTCTCAAGGTAATTGGGTTACCAGAACAATACCTTCCTTATTGGAATCAACTGTACCTATCTATCAACCAAAGTTTGGTGAAAATTCAAGAAATTAATTGCCAAGATCCCACAAATCTAATTTTGAAAACAGAACTAGGCAATGTATATCTCGGCCCACCAAGTCCCCAGCTATCTGAACAGATTAAGACCCTTGCCCAAATGCGCCATTTATCTAGCAAATTAAATTCCAGTCAAATAGAATACATTGATTTGCAAAATCCTGAAGCTCCATTAGTACAATTGAACCAAAAAAATCAGAAAATTAATGTTCGTAATCCTTAGAAATATTTAACATGTTTAATATATATAAGGCTTTTAGTAAATTAACAAAGTTTTATGATAAAAAATTATTTACTATTTTTTTATATTTCGAGTAATAGTCACAAAATATGCGTAAACTTCTCATTAAAATGAGACCATTACTCACAAAGCCTGCTTTAAGACTAAAGGCAACACAATTGTTACCCTGGCATCTCACGATTGAGCACAATACTTGAGAACGCTAATCATGGCTTTGGTTGTGTAAACCATCTTGTGTTCAGGCAATTTTTACATAAAGTAAAATTTTCCCGACAAAAACCAGTATCTGTCTCTACCCTAACTCCTCTAGGCTACAAAGCTACTTTGGTACACCTAATATATATGGACGACACCAGTGAGGATTTCTATAGGGTAGAATATTTCTCCAACCAATAGTTTGTTAAAACAGAGCAAATAGCTAATCAATTTTGGTTTTCCATAAATTGACCAGCAATTTCTTCTCTGCCCCTAACTTCAAAATAAGTAAGTAAAGGGCAAATTTTGTGTCATAAGGTGCAATCATTCCCAATGGTGAAACCTATTAACTATATTATAGAAAGAGAACGGACGCGCTATGGTGCGTCTTTACAAGTTGTGCTATCCAAGTGTAATTTTTGGTATAAAAGTATTTATGCTGAGATAAACAGTATCTTTAATTACCATAATTTATATATAGGGGATAAATTTAACAACAAGAATAATCTCTTTCCTAAGTATTTTTCTTTGGAGGAAAATTATAAAATATACAAAATTAACCTTGTAATAGTGGCGATCAAGGAAAAAAAAATCAATACTGTAAGTTGTAAAATTAATGACTCATCAAAATCATTAGTAGTAATTAAGGAAGAACATATTAAATGCCAAAGAAATCCCCCAATAAATCGGCAGCAGCAAAGTAGAGATCTAAATCTCTGGTTGAAGTTATACAGATCATTTTTAAGTAAATATAGGTATACTTCTTTAGAACTAGTTGTGCGATCGGCTGCGTTCTTGGCTGATGCCGTAGCGAAATTTCGCACTGACAATCCTGTTAGGGTTGGAAGTAGTGAGAACAATAAAGAACACTGCCATATCTGTAGCAGTGTCAAACTATAGTTGACTCTTAGGTGAGTAACACCTGAAAAAGTCGTTTATCTACCTTTCACAAATCCAATGACACTTGATAATAACCAAGGGCTTACCTATAAAAACTCCCAGTCTGTGGGACAGTCAGGGTTCTCACTGGCTGTGAATTCAACCAATCCTTTTAATCACTCAGGGCTAAACTTCAGTCAAAATAATGACGGTAAGAAGATTACTGCTGAAAGCAACCGCATCGGCGAGATCGTTCCTGGTAGAGTTGCTAACATCAAAGTGATTGGTGTAGGAGGCGGTGGTGGTAATGCCGTCAACCGCATGATTGAGTCTGATGTCAGTGGAGTGGAATTTTGGTCAATCAACACTGATGCACAAGCTTTAACATTGGCAGGTGCTCCTAGTCGGTTGCAAATAGGACAAAAACTAACAAGGGGTTTAGGTGCAGGTGGTAATCCTGCTATTGGTCAAAAGGCAGCTGAGGAATCAAGAGACGAAATTGCTACAGCTTTAGAAGGTGCTGACTTAGTATTTATCACTGCTGGTATGGGAGGAGGCACTGGAACAGGTGCTGCACCCATTGTTGCAGAAGTTGCTAAAGAAATGGGCGCACTCACAGTTGGTGTTGTCACACGTCCATTTGTATTTGAGGGTCGCCGTCGTACCAGCCAAGCAGAACAAGGCATTGAAGGTTTAAAAAGTCGGGTAGATACTTTAATTATTATTCCTAACAATAAGTTGTTGGAAGTGATCCCCGAACAAACCCCTGTACAGGAAGCTTTTCGTTATGCCGATGATGTACTGCGTCAAGGGGTACAAGGTATATCCGATATCATCACCATACCTGGGTTGGTCAACGTTGACTTCGCTGATGTGCGAGCTGTGATGGCAGATGCAGGATCGGCATTAATGGGAATAGGCGTAAGTTCAGGAAAATCAAGAGCCAGAGAAGCTGCGATCGCAGCTATTTCTTCTCCATTACTAGAATGTTCGATTGAAGGCGCTAGAGGAGTTGTCTTCAACATCACTGGTGGTAGTGACCTCACCTTACATGAAGTTAATGCGGCTGCAGAAACTATCTATGAAGTGGTAGATCCCAACGCCAATATTATTTTTGGTGCAGTGATTGACGATCGCCTCCAAGGAGAAGTACGAATTACTGTCATTGCAACTGGCTTTACAGGTGAACCACAAGCAGCTCCACAGCAAAATACCGCTAACAATAGGGTAACAACGCCTCCACCTAGAAGGCCTGTAGCACAACAACCTACTGCGAATCCTACTCCCCCAACCCCAATTGCAGAACCCAAAGAAAAACCGATATTAGATATTCCTGATTTTCTGCAAAGGCGACGCAACCCACCCAAAAATTAAGTGATGCTAAAAGTTTGGATTTGAGATGAAATAGGAATGCTGGGTTTACCTGGTTCCTGTATACAATCTGCTAAGTTTTGAGTTTCCTACTTGGGGGAATTCGCTAGTTCGTTGTGCATCTCTGAAATATCACCAATTGATAACTAAACTGCATAACGTTAGCCACAAAAAATTAACTTGGGCAGGAGTCTGTTGACTCTCATGTCCACTAGTATTTTAGGAAAAAGCACAGAAATTGAGAGTGTTGAAGAAGCTTGCTTATAGCTTCATCAGCATCTGTCTGGAAAACGGGAAGACTAGTCCAATTACAGCAATACTTGCTTGTCTAGGTTCGCTAGATTGTCAGGTAAATTACATAAGTGTAAGCTTCCCGTAAAAGATAATTCTAAAAAAACAGATAAGGTAAATTATTTTTCTTTTTTACTTTTTAGAGTCTGTTCAATCCATTGAATGACATCTCTTCCTAGATGAGTGTGATCTAATCTGTCGATTTCACGAATTCCAGTTGGGCTAGTAACGTTAACTTCCGTAAGGTAACCACCAATAACATCAATTCCTACAAAAATTAACCCGTCTTGGCGTAATTTTTCAGCTACTTGGGTACAGATTTCCTGCTCTCTTGGGGTAATTGTGGTTTGAGCAACTGTCCCGCCTGCCGCCATATTATTACGAAAGTCGCTGCCGCTAGAAAGGCGGTTCAGCGCGCCTATTGGTTCTCCATTGAGTAAAATAATTCTCTTATCTCCGTCTTTGGCCTCTGGTAAATAAGTTTGTACCATCACAGGTACTCGACCTTGAAAAGTACTGAGTTCAACAATCGAGTTGAAATTGCGATCGCCTGATTGTAAAAATAAAATCCCTTCCCCAGCTTTGTTACCCAGTGGCTTGAGAACAGCAGCACCTTTTGCGTCCAAAAATTCTCGAATGACCTGCTTATCAGCACTCACAATCGTTTCTGGAATCACATTGGTAAACTGAAGAGCATACATTTTTTCGTTTGCTCCTCGAATACCATTAGGACTATTAATGACTAGGGTTTTGTTTTGATCAATATAGTCCAGAACATAGGTGGCAAAAAGGTAAGCATCATTTACTGGTGGATCTGTCCGCATCAATACAGCATCCATTGTTTCTAAGCAAGCAAAAGCCCGTTGTCCCGCGCTCAACTTGTACCAAGGATTAGCTGCAAAATAACGTCCGTCTACCAACTCGACTGGTATTAGTTCTACCTGTTGTAAAATAGCCCAGGCTTTACCTGCTACGACACTCAACAGATTTGCCTGTGTTATCCACACTTCGTGTCCAAGGATTTGTGCTGCTTCCATCATGGCAACACTGGTGTCATGACATGGATCAAGCTGATGGATGGGATCAATAATAAAAGCTAGTTTCACGCTTTTTGCCTCAAGCACCAGGAAATTTAATGGTGTTCAATTTAAATTATCCCCTGATGTTCTGACTGATTGACACTTGCTGATGTTACCAACAAAGGGTAATTGCCAGAGTTTCTGCATCTAGAGCCTAGTAGCGGCCAGTAATTCATCTAGCTTTCCTTGCCTGTCTAACGCGTGGATATCATCGCAACCGCCAACATGATTGTCATTGATAAAAATTTGCGGCAAAGAGCGTCGTCCATTTGCTCTTTGTGACATTTTCTCTCTTGCGTCCTCATCTCCGTCGATGCTGTATTCGATAAAATTCACCCCCTTTGTATTCAGCAAGTTTTTAGCACGGATACAAAATGGGCAAGTTCTCCAAGTATAAATTTCTACCTTAGCAGCCATAACGTCCTCTATTTATTTGAATATTCTTCATTTTAGAACGTAGACACTAACTCTAGCTGTTTGAGCTAGTTTTACTAATTTCCAAAGTAGCTTCATCAATTTACACAAATAAAGGTTAGTCAAAAGTCGTGAGACTCTTGACTAATTTTAATGTTTGCACCAGTTTTCTTCATGAACCGATAATATTACACTTTAAATACCAGCTACCTCAGCAACCATACGGTGATTGTCCGGCTCACATAATTTTATGACCGTATAAATAGCTAGAATATTTATACATTTACATTAGTAAAAAATACGGTTTATTGGATTGGGTTAATTGTGGATATCATAAAGTCTACAAATAATCGTGAGCCAAAAGATAGATAAATGAGGATTTAAGTCGGTTGATTGAGGAGATTACAAAATGTACCGGAAACTGCAATTAAAATGCTTAAGTAGCAATATTTACGTTTTTTTTGATTTACAGTATCCAGTACATCATTGGCATTAAATCAAATAGAGTATCATTTAAACTATAAAATTTGCCTTTTTTCTCAGTGTTCGTACTGCAATCACTGCCAAGAAACCAAGAGCTGCTGTTGTACTGGGTTCAGGCACTTGTTCTGCTGATATCTGGCTGCTTCTGGCCAATAATTTAAAATCGGGGCCGTTAAAACTGGCTTCTGCTGTCAGTTGAATACCACTTAGAGAAGTAACACCTAACTGTTGCAGTTTGACACCCCATGAACCTACTTGTTGAGCGTCACCTATTTCAGTAGTCTTAATCTTATAGCCTGCGTCTGCTTGGTCTTGATGATTCAGTTTTAAGAAATTACCGATTAAGTTGCCACTGCTATCAATCCCCTGAATACCCAAGTCACTGTTCATCCCCCTTTCCCAGAAAAATAGGTTATCTAATCCACTACTATCTTCCTGAATAGAACTGTTGAAAAAGAGGTTGATTTTAAAAACGCCTCCATCTTCAGTATCAATAATATTGTTTAAATTCTTATTACCCAAAAAGGTAGCAATTTCAGCCCCAGTTGGGTCTTTCAAGCCAGAAACTGAGATAGGTGCATAAGCTAGATCTCCTTGATCTGTACTGGCAGCACCAGTATTGTTATTTGTAGACCCTGGTGTACTAGTACTGTCTGCTTTAACATCTGTAATTGGTGTGTTTTCTAAGATATCAGCTCTAGTACCCAAGGAAAAATTATTAAATTCTTTTCCATTCTGAGTAATAGAACTGAGCCAAATATCTCCTTTAGACGCATCTGTATTTGAAAGCGATGAAGTGTAATTGGTCTGAAAAGTTGCAGCTTTAACAGATGGAGAAAAAGCTAATAATGTTCCAAAAGAGAGACAAACCAGAGTAGAGATTTGGTGAATTTTCATAGTTTTTACTACGATGTTGAATAGTCAAATGTTATTGCCTTACTTAAATTCGTAAGTAAGATAATTTGAAAATTTATTGCTAGGCAGTAATTGCTGTATTTAGATAGCTAAACTTTTAGTCATTCGCTAGTTCACATAGCGATAAATGCACTCGATGATGATTGGATGATCCAACCTTATATAGATATAACTTGCCACACATTCTGCCTCTTAGTACATCGGTTATCCACAGAGTTGATAAAATTTTATTGAAGCTAATAGAGTAATTTTTATATGTATTTATATGGTGACTAGTAACTTCACTGATAACAAGATTGGTAATAAATCAGTAATTCAACGGCAATAATTCAAGATTTATTGAAAGCGGCGGGAAACTCCATCCCCTTGTGGGTGGAGAGGGATAGCTGCCCCGCCGCTTGGGGCATAGGGCATAGGGCATTGGTATGTTCTTTCCCATGCCCCATGCCCCATTCCCAATGCCCAAAAACTCCATCCCCTTGTGGGTGGAGTTTTTCATTAATATCTATATATGATTTAAGCCAAATACCCAGCAGTCACAACCTGGAGGCTACCTTACAAAAAATTTTGTAGTTGATAATCAGTCTTTATTTGGTAATAAATTGGAAAAGTCTGTTTTTTCTTTAGTATCTACACTGAATTAGCTGCACGGTTAACCCAGCCATTAATTGTAAAACGGCTATCGGCAAAAACTTGAGAATGGCAATTAACAGGAAGTACTTCATGCAGATAGCGGCTGAGGAAGAAGACAATACTATTGTTACGTGGCTCAATCGTTGTGAATGATTCGGAATTTACATAAAAGTTGTTGATGATTTTGCTATCGTATATCAGCAACTCGCCACCAGAAAATTGCTTTGGTTCTTGATGAAAGTAGTAAACATAAGTGATTTCTCGGAGAGATGTTTCTGGACTACCATTATCATTATGAATTTTGAAATAATTACCATCATTATGTGCAGTGAGTTGGCTTTCAATATAGGTTATGGGAAATGATGGTAAACCTAATCTATTCACTACATCAGGTACAAGCGATTTTATTCGCGTAGTAATTAGCTCAGAAAACTCAGGAAATGAGTAAAGCACTTTTGATTGACGGTAATTCATCTCATTAGTTGAAGTTGTGGTGACAACAAACTGTAATTCGCGGTCAAGAACATAGTTGAGTAACAGTTGATGTTCTTCTGCTGTAAGAAAGTCTTCTATTTGAATATAGCTAGAGGGCAAAACATCAATATTTTGAGCTTTAACTGGCTGTATTTGGGTAATTAAAGTATCTGATTCTGTAGTCATAAATATTTTCGGGGTAATATAAAAAGCCGTAGTCATTATAACTACGGCTTTTTGCAGCAAAACACAAAATTTACTTGATTTTTAGTATTTACCGAGAGTCAACAGCGTATTGAATTAGCTGCGTTAATCGATGGCGTAGGGTTTCTAATCCCAAACGCTGACTAGCAGAAATAAATACTGCTAGAGGAAACTCTTCCCGTGCTAAAGCGAGAGTTTCGCTACTGACTTGATCGATTTTGTTAAAAGCCACTAATGCTGGGCCTGGAGTCACTGGCATTTGAGCGAGGATTTCTCTAACTGAGCGAATATGGCTCAACCAAGCTGGATGAGACAAATCGACCAAATGCAGTAAAGCATCTGCCTCTGTGACTTCCTCTAAGGTGGCGCGGAAGGCATCCATTAAGGAGGCAGGCAATTCATGTATAAACCCTACTGTATCTGTCAGCAGAATCTCTTGGGTTGCACCTGTCTCAGCATCAGAAATTACCAGACGGCGCGTGGTAGGGTCAAGAGTAGCAAATAATTGATCGGCTGTGTAAACTTCGGCATTTGTGAGGGCATTGAGCAAAGTAGATTTGCCAGCGTTTGTGTACCCAACTAAAGCCACTGAAGGCACTTCCCGATGTTGTCGGCGCTGCCTTAAGCGGGAACGATGTGCTTGCAACTGGTTAACTTCTTGTTGCAGCCGAGAAATGCGCCTTTGAATGGCACGACGTTCAGTTTCTAGTTTGGTTTCACCAGGGCCCCTAGTCCCAATACCACCGCCTAACCGAGACATCGCCTGACCTCTACCAGTTAGTCGCGGCAGCATATACTCAAGTTGTGCCAGTTCTACTTGTAACTTACCAGCACCAGACTGAGCGCGTTGAGCAAAAATATCTAAAATTACTTCGGTGCGGTCTACTACCCGGACACCAATTTGGGCTTCTAGGTTACGGACTTGGGCTGGTGAGAGGTCGCGGTCAAATACAACTAGATTTGCCCCTAAAGTTTGGGCAGTTAAGGCAACTTCTTGAACTTTACCTTCACCGACTACTGTTTGAGGATGAATACGCGATCGCTTTTGTTGTACTGTCTGTAGTACATCGCCCCCGGCTGTATCTACTAACCGTGCCAATTCTGCCAAGGTGTCTTGGAATTGTAGCGGAGTCATTTCATCGGTCATGACTCCCACAATTAGCACGCGATCGTGGTCAACATCTACTTCTTGGGCAACGAATTCGCGCTGAAATTCTGCTTCTAGATTTTCTACTAAATCGATAAAGTCTTGCTGTGCTAACTCATCCAAACTCAGAGGTTGTGACACAGTCCAGGTTGGAGATTGGATATTGTTAGACCCAGTCTTTAACACAGCAGGGCTAGTAATGAGCGCACGAGAATCTTGGGGTGTCAAGTGAGCTAAATAAGCTTCTTTGACGTACCCAGTCGCACCGCCACCTCTACGTGTAAATCCTGCCCCAGTAATATTGAGTACTACCAGGACATCTAACCGTTGCAAAGCCATTGCTGTCAGTGCCGCTTCATTAGGCGGTTCTGGCTTCAAATTAGTAGCTATACAACGGATACCGCTAAGTCGTTCTGCACCATAACGGGGCAATTCTAGCGGTGGGATTTGCGTTTGACGCGGTGTGCCTACCCCCACACGTATCACTTGTCCGCGACGGTTGAGATAGGCACACACAGGCTGATTGAGTTCTGTACTAATTGCTGCCAGACGCTGAGAGAAATCGGACGTACTGATGCTATCGCCCGGTATGCGTTGGTGATACAGCCGCTGTAGTTGCTTTAGCTGGCTGGACTTTAAACCTTGGAGATTTCCGTAGATAGTCTCTATAGGCGTTTCTGACCAGTAAATGGCCCCCCGAATCCTTCTTTGTTTATTTTACAACATCCCTAAAACCCAAAACTATATCTTAAGGGGGTTGCGTAGTGATTTAATCACATTTACTTCTTAATGTAACTAGTCTTTAATGTTATAATTCCATCCCGGCTAGGGTGATGAAGTACTCTTAGTACTCCTGAATAGAAAACTTGAATTTAGTTTGATTTTTATGACTAACTCAACAGAAAATTGGTATGTTGTCAAGCGTCCTGCTGGTAATTGCGAGATAGTCTCTAACTTAGATGCAGGAACTTCCGAGCCAGAAATTATCGAAAAGTGGGGGCCGTTTAGTTCCCAAGGAGATGCGATCGCACGTCGTATAGGATTAATTAGGGCTGGCAAATGCCAACCCCAATAACAGAAAAATGGGGACTGGGGATTAGGTATTGGGAATTACCCAAATCCTGAGGCAATAGCATACCAGTCACAGACAGTTATTTAATTTTTATCAGCACTTGTGGTTGTGGTACCTTTAGCCGCAATTTGTTTGTTTAACACTTCTACAGCTTTGGCATATTGCAAGTCTTCTAAGGTTGCGAGTTTGTCACGTTCGCGGAGCCACAAATCTTGTCTTTGAGCATCGGTCAATTCGACTTTGACATCGGGATCAATGCCGTGTTTGTTAATATCTTTACCACTGGGGGTATGGTACTTAGCAATTGTTACCGCTAATCCCGAGCCATCTTCTAGGGGGCGTACTGATTGTACTAAACCCTTGCCAAAGGTCTGCGTGCCTACCAAAGTAGCGCGCTTGTTGTCTTGTAAGGCACCTGAGAGAATTTCACTAGCACTGGCGGAACCTTTATCGACTAAAACCACCATCGGTTTATCTGTTAAAGCACGCCCATTGGCTACTTCTCGTTCTTGTTCACCTTGGCGGTCGATAGTAGAAACAATTGTTCCTTTATCCAGCCACATCCGGGCAATTTCGACACTGGAGAACAGTAAACCACCTGGATTGCCGCGTAAATCTAATACGTAACCAACAACTTTTTTGGTTTCTAAATCCTTGATGGCTTGTTGCATTTCCTTGCCAGCATTAGCACTGAACTGGTTCAGGCGAATGTAACCAAGGTTACCTGCAGGGCTAGTTTTTTGCGAATATTTAACGGGATGAATTTCTATTCTTGCCCGTGTAATTTCAAAATCTTTAGTTTGACCGCTACGCCTAATAGTTAATTTTACTTTTGTCCCAGCCGCACCTCGAATTAGAGATACAGCTTGGTTAGTATCCATTCCTTGAGTACTTTTACCATCAATTTTGAGAATCTCATCTTTAGATAAAATCCCGGCTTTAAAAGCTGGGGTATCTTCTATAGGCGCAATCACGACTAACTGTTTAGTTTTTTCGTCTTGACTAATTGTGATACCAATACCTGTAAGTTCCCCAGAGGTATCGAC
The DNA here is from genome assembly GCF_025677855.1 of Tolypothrix sp. PCC 7601. Taxonomy (NCBI): domain Bacteria; kingdom Bacillati; phylum Cyanobacteriota; class Cyanophyceae; order Nostocales; family Tolypothrichaceae; genus Tolypothrix; species Tolypothrix sp. PCC 7601. The sequence continues at coordinate 2,074,928 of NZ_CP064879.1, read as the reverse complement.
TTGCATATTTTTAAATTCATCTGGATCCATAAACCGGGTGTAGGGATCATCTAGCTTTTTGAGCATTTCCCGGATGGACTTATAGGCTTCTTTTTTACTACTGTAAGACTTACTTAAATATTCTTTCCTTACAGCCTGCCAATCTACCTGATTAAAAGTACCGTCTACGTATTGGCGCTGAACAACTTGCCAAACTTCGTCTATCAATTCCTTGGGACTGTTATTTAAAGCCTGACCTCGTGAGTGAATCCCAAGACTTGTAACAGCAATAGTTGAGAGCGTCACTGCCGTAGCACCCAAAACCAGCTTACTTTTTGTAATCACCATAATGACAGCTGCGCCAGAGGAAAATTTGTATAGTCAGTATGCCCAATCTAACACAGGGTATCACTGTAACAGACGAGCATGTATTCTTATTACAGCAAAATACTTGGCAATCCGGCGACCTTTGTGGTCGCCGTTACGCAAATCTTAAGGATCTACCCAACGCCCATCGGATTTGATGAGGTTAATTAATTCCTCTACTCCCTTATCTTCTGGGACTTTTTTGATTTCTTCTCTGCCACGATATAAAGAAATATAACCAGGAGTCTTGCCTACATAGCCATAGTCTGCGTCTGCCATTTCACCGGGGCCATTTACAATACAACCCATCACTGCAATGTCTAAACCGGTTAAGTGTTTGGTTGCTTCTCGAACTTTGTGTAGGACTTCTTCCAAGTTAAATAAAGTACGTCCGCAGGAAGGACAAGCTACGTACTCTACCATAGTTTTTCGCAGGCCTAAGGCTTGCAGTATGCTATAGCAGACCGGAATTTCCTTCTCTGGTGATTCTGTGAGTGAGGCTCGAATTGTGTCGCCAATGCCATCAGCCAGTAATGTGGCAATACCTGCTGTAGACTTGATTCGTCCGTATTCACCATCCCCGGCTTCTGTGACACCTAAATGCAAGGGATAATCCATACCCAGCTCATCCATGCGCTTGGCCATGAGACGATAGGCAGCTACCATGACTGGTACGCGCGAAGCCTTCATGGAAATTACCAAATTGTGGAAGTTGAGAGATTCACAAATACGGATGAATTCTAAAGCTGATTCCACCATCCCCTCTGGGGTATCGCCATAGGTAAATAGCATTCTCTCCGCGAGAGAACCATGATTTACCCCTATTCGCATAGCTTTCCCTTGATCTCTTAAAGAAACCACCAAAGGTTCTAGGGTTTCACGGATTTTGTCACCAATTTCATCAAACTCTGTTTTGGTGTATTCGCCTCTATTAGTATTTGGCTTTTCAAACACATATAAACCGGGATTAATCCGTACTTTTTCGATGTGCTTGGCAACTTCCAAAGCGATTTTCATACCGTTGTGATGTACATCAGCAACTATAGGTACATCTCGGTATGTTTTAATAAGTTTTTGCTTAATTTCCGCTAAAGCTTTGGCGTGAGCCATACTAGGCACAGTAACGCGGACAATTTCGCAACCAATTTCGTGCAAACGACGAATAGCTGCTACTGAACCATCGATATCTAAGGTATCTTCGTTGATCATCGACTGTACTACCACAGGGTAGCCACCCCCAATGATGACATCCCCCACTTTTACCGGACGAGTTTTACGTCGCTTAATTGTGGTATCAAAGTTAGGTTCGCTAGATGTGGTGTTTACAGTTGTAACTGTGGGCAGAGTTTGCATAACCTCATTAGGTAAATTTGCTGTAGCGAAAATATCAAATTTCAAAATCTCTGTTTCTCAGATTGCCACAGCTGGGGCGCTTTTGGTCAATTACTGTGCAAAAAAAAAAGAATGTGAGATAAGACTAGAAATAAAGAAGATTTATCGATTTTTTTTGTCAGGGGAAATAGCCTATTTACTAGCCTTTGCTAGTTGATAGGAATCACTTTATTACTGAGTTATAAATGATAACACTAATGCTAATTAGTTTATTAAATCAGCTTACATAATTTTTATCTATGAGATGCATCAAGCAGCAGCTTTCATTACTACGGCATTTTACGAGTATATAATTAACTCATTCCCCTTCAGAGGATGAAATAAATCAACAAATTACTATTCATTAATAGTTCAAATATTGATATTTATCTCATTTAATATAGATGCTCGACTTCTGGGGGAAAGCCAAATATTTCTGCTTCATCTACATTTTGATATTGCAGAATATCTTTAACTTTATTTTCTGGCATTTTGGGATTACAGAATATAGCATCAGCCCTGTATATCTCACTCAAATCAGTTTCTCTTTCGTCGGTATTGGAGAAATTAGCCTAATTCATCTTGGTTGATCAGGGCGATCGCACAATCTGGCTTTTTATAATACAAATATACTATCAAGACTATGGACGAGCAAAAGACGAAACGCGATCGCAATACTACTCGGTTAAGCATTGTGAACTCAAAATTGGTTTTGGGGAAAAGGTTAAAGGTTAAGGGTTAAAGGTTTTTTCTTTCCCGTTTCCCATTCTCCTTTTTACCCTTAAACGACAAGTATTGAAATGCGATCGCTCTTGGTTAAGTTAATGACAATTATCTACTGCTGAAGTTGTGTAAGTCGGATAAGCTAGGGAGTTACAGAGGCGATCGCTCTCACAAATTGTTACATTAAACTTAATCTAACTTCAATATGAATACTCAAAGCACAACCCAACTGCCAATTCCCCCATACTATCAACCTGAAAAAGTGGGTGAAGTTTGGCGTGTACCCTATCAAGAACGCGCAGCACAGGCTGAAGCATGGGCAAAACAACATCATGTCCAGCCAGCAGCTTTAGATAAGCGTCGTATTTGTCTGCTATTAATTGATGTGCAAAATACTTTCTGCATCCCAGAATTTGAATTATTTGTAGGCGGAAAATCTGGTATGGGAGCAGTAGAAGATAATCAACGCTTATGTGAATTTATTTATTGCAATTTAGGATTCATTACTAAAATTACTCCTACCTTAGATACTCATACAGCTACCCAAATTTTTCACCCGATTTTCTGGATAAATTCGGCTGGAGAACACCCCATACCAGCAGCAACAAATATTACTCTCCAAGATGTAGAGCAAGGTATTTGGCAAGTTAACCCTGCAGTTGCTTACAGTATTACTAGAGGTAATTACGAATTATTAGAAAAGCAGGCTTATCACTATGTGAAACAGCTAAGTCAAAATGGGAAATATCCCCTCACCGTTTGGCCGTATCACTCAATGTTAGGCGGGATTGGTCATGCTTTAGTTTCTGCAGTAGAAGAAGCAATTTTCTTCCATTGCATTGCACGTCAGAGTCAAACGCAATTTGAAATTAAAGGCGAGAATCCCTTAACCGAAAATTATTCGATTTTACGTCCAGAAGTATTAATAGGGTTCGATCAAAATCCTCTGGCGCAAAAGAATACGCATTTAATTCAGCAACTTTTAGAATTTGATGCTGTAATTATTGGTGGTCAAGCTAAAAGCCACTGCGTCGCCTGGACAGTTGACGATTTATTAACAGAAATTCAACAGGTAGATGCTACCCTCAGTCAAAAAGTTTATCTCTTAGAAGATTGCACTTCTCCTGTTGTAGTTCCTGGCATTGTTGATTATACAGAACAAGCTGATGCTGCTTTTAATAAGTTTGCCGCAGCCGGAATGCATATTGTCAAATCTACCGACTCGATCCAATCCTTTTTTTAAAGTACTACTCTATTTTTTTAAATAAGCTTTTGGATCTTGAGCTGTCCAACCAAGAGATGAGCTGGAACGTACTTCAAAATGCAGGTGGGGTTGTTTAGCTGCTGGTTGTCCAGTCGTTCCCACAGTTCCCAGGACATCACCTTTTTTCACTTGCTGACCAGCAGTCACCTTGATGGTGTCAAGATGGGCGTAGCGGCTTTGCAACCCACCACTGTGATTAATAATGACCAACTTGCCATAGCTACCTTGTTCCTTAGCAAAGGCGACAACTCCGGGTGCGATCGCTTCCACGGGTGTACCAACGGCGGCTACCAAGTCTACCCCACTATGGAAAAAGACTTCACCGGAATGAGGATTAATTTGCCAGCCATAAGGTAACGCCACAGTAGTGGCTGCTGATAAAGGATACCCACTTAGTTGGGTAGGCGGCTGATTAGTCTGAGGAGGCGCAGCGACAACGCGATTTGATGCACCATTCACCCCAGGAACAAATACAACTCTAGGGTCTTTTTGACAACCATTGATTTCAAACATAGCATCAGCACGCACTTTGTACTTTGCTGCTACTTGTCGCCAAGTTTGACCTTGAGGCACTTCGACTACAATTCCATTGTAGGGAGGAATCTGAAGTTCACTACCAACCGTCACTGCGCCGTTTTTCACAGATGGGTTCATCACGGCGATAGTTGCTGGAGCTAGTTTATAGAGTTGCGCTATACTCTCTAAGGTTTCGCCACGAGCAACTGTATGGCGCTGGAAACGAGACAAGGCTGGAGTTGGACAACTCTCTACAGCAGATGTGGAGCTTGGTGATGAGAGTATAGATCCTAGCCCCAAAGTGCTGACTAAACTACAGATAAACACTAAACGGTAAGGACGAGTCATGCCTACTAGTTAAAGAGAGTTTTAATTTTTAATTTTAAACTTGGGTATTGGTGAGTAGAAGCTGATGGGAAGCTAGTAGTTCCCTGAAAATGTTGTGGAAGGTAGAAGAATTACTGAAGCTTCTCCGATTTTTTGTTGACTGTTCTGTTAAATTGCTCTGTCCACTCGCTGTTTGCTTGACTAAACTTATAAATTAGTAGCCGCATTGCTATCTTTAGAGCGAAATTATTATGAAGTTATCTTTAAAGCAACTGGCCGTCTACATATCTTTACTGGTAATTGGCGGTGGTGCAGGTTTGTTAGGTAGTGGTTATCTCCTACCAAAGCGTTATTCGTTTCAAGAACTAAAAAATGTTACCGCAGCTTTACCTTCAGAATCAGTAAACCCTCCTGCTTATAGCGGGCCAATTGGGAATACTGGTGGTGATAATGTGAATTTTATTGCTACGGCTGTACAAAAAGTTGGGCCGGCTGTAGTGCGAATTAATGCTACCCGCAAAGTGGCAAATCCCATTTCTGACGCTTTAAAAAATCCTTTGCTGCGCCGCTTTTTTGGTGAGGATGAGCAACCAATGCCAGAAGAAAGAATTGAGCGAGGTACGGGTTCAGGATTTATTTTGACAGAGAATGGTTTATTGCTGACTAATGCTCATGTAGTAGCAGATACCGATACTGTCCAAGTAACCCTCAAGGATGGGCGAACTTTTGAGGGCAAAGTGCAGGGCGTAGATGCAGTTACAGATGTAGCTGTAGTGAAAATCCAAGCAAAAAAATTACCTACAGTCAAGCTAGGTAATTCACAAAATTTGATACCAGGGCAGTGGGCGATCGCAATTGGTAATCCTTTAGGTTTAGATAATACTGTCACTATTGGCATTATCAGCGCTACCGATCGCACTAGCGCTCAAGTTGGCGTACCAGAAAAGCGCGTCAGCTTTATCCAAACTGATGCAGCAATTAATCCCGGTAATTCTGGCGGCCCTTTATTAAACGCCCAAGGTGAAGTTATTGGTGTGAATACAGCAATTCGTGCTGATGCTCAAGGTTTGGGTTTTGCGATCCCCATTGAAACAGCTGCCCGCATCGCTAACGAACTGTTTACCAAAGGGCGTGTAGATCATCCTTTTTTGGGAGTAGAAATGACAGATTTGACTCCCACCAAAAAAGAGCAGATTAATCAAGAAAATAAGCTGAATATTCAACAAGATGCTGGTGTGGTCATTAAAAGTACCCTGGAAAATTCACCAGCAAAACGCGCCGGACTGCTTCCTGGCGACGTGATTCAAAAAATCAATCGTAAACCAGTTAAGACAGCAGCCCAAGTTCAAAGACTAGTCGAGTCTAGTTCTGTAGGAGACACGCTAGAAATTGAAGTTAGCCGCGAAGGTAAAAATCACATCTTCAAAGTACAACCAGGGGCTTATCCGCAAAAGAAGTAGCTAGAGGTAAGGGCTAGGGGCTAGAGGTAAGGACTAGGGGCTAGAAAGTTAGAGAAAAATAATTTAATAACTGATAATTCTAGCGGCCGACTCTTGACCCTTGACTTTTACCTATTGACTAGACAAATGGTCTAACTGCATCCTCTGTTCCATTTGACGCAGGAAATAACCAGTCATCATTGCTGACGCTAAAAGGCCTGCAAGGTTTTCCCTATCTGTTGTGATTTGCACGTTAAAATTTTCCGGGGGTAGCATTCCCACTAGCCCTTGAACATTCTGCGAAATTATTTGTTTAATTTCAGGACTAACGGACTGGGCAACGCGGGCCATAACTTCCGGCGACTGATGCTGTAGATATTTGAGCAACTGATTGGGATTTTCCTCAAAATAGTCGTTTAGAAGCTGGTTAGGGTGTTCCTCAGAGTTGTCATTCAAAAAGTCAGGATTAAACTCCATTGGCAGTTTTTTGTAGCTTAGTTGCTGATTCTACTCTAAACCATAGTCAAAGGGTAATGCATTCCCCACGGGTATAACCTGTTGATTCTACCCTCAGGAAGGCGGCTACCTGATTTCTAGCAGAGCAAGTCCCTGTAATAAGGATTTACAACTATTTTACGCTGAACTTTAGTGGCTAGCGGTGGTTTTGATATTGGTAAATGTTTCAGTATCAGTACCCAATACTGCTCGGTTAAGGATTTTAAACTCTTAATTTGGTTTGGGGAAAAGGTGAAAGGGTAAGGGTTAAAGGTTTATTTCTTGCCCCTTTTCCCCTTCCCCTTTTCCCCTTAACCGACAAGTATTGTATCAGTACCATCTATTCTGCTACTGCTTCTGCTTTCAGTTCTAGATCTAACTCTAGTTGTTGTTCTTGTTGATTTTGGGCAAGTATTTGTGGAAGTTGCTCAATTTGAAAATACTGATGAAATTTAGGTGTTACTTGTAACGAATACGAGCGAGAATCGCTATCTCGGCGCTTGCGAACAAAACCAAGTTCCACAAGTTCCGGGACATGTTGATATACTCCCGAACCCCGTAAGTTAATTAAGTCGCTTTGGAGTATGGGGCTATTGAGGGCGATCGCAGCTAAAGTGCGTAGTGCACCTAAACCTAATTCAACGGGAATTAGCGTTTGCACTAAGTCATGAAAATCAGACCGCAGTTGCAAACTATATCCATTGGGTGTCTCTACGACTTCTAGGGCGCTGTCTCGACGGGCATAATCGTCAATGAGTTCCATCATGCCTTCTTCAACCGTAGCGCGATCGCACGCGGCATACTCGGCGATTTCACCGAGCGACAAGGGCTTACCCTTCAAATAGAGAATTGCTTCTATCTTCGTCGCTGTGGCTGTATTCATTAGTCGTTAGTCATTAGTCATTAGTCATTAGTCATTAGTCATGTGTATTTGACAACTGACACCTGACGCAAGACGAGTTCTAAGTGAGTGGGATGCTATCATAAATATTATGATTTGTCAATAAATATTGGGCATGGGGCATTGGGCATGGGGCATTGGGCATTGGGTAATCAATAATTACTTTTTCCCCCTCATCTTCCCCAGTCCCCAGTCCCCAGTCCCTATTCCCTACCTTTAAGAATAAATTCTGCGATCGCCAAATCTTGGGGAGTGGTGACTTTGAGATTTGTCTCTTCACCCTGAACAATTCGGACTTCAATGCCACATTTTTCAAACAAAGCAGCATCGTCTGTGACTTCCCAACCTTGGCGTACACCTTCGGCGTGGCACTGTTTCAACAGCTTGACATCAAAGCCTTGAGGTGTTTGTGCTGCCCACAATTGACTTCGGTCAGGTGTACTTTGGATAATGCCATTCTCGCCGACGACTTTAATCGTGTCTTTGACTGGTATTGCGGCAATTAACCCAGGACAGTGACGAATAGCTTCCGCACAGGCGTTGAGTAAATCTGGGGTGGCTAAACATCTCGCCCCATCGTGAATTAAAACTTGCTCTGCAGCTTCTGGAAGCGCCTGTAAGCCATTGTAAACAGATTCCTGCCTGGTTGAGCCACCAGCAATTAATTCCACTGGTTTATTGAGCTTTAAATCAGCGAGGATAGCTTTTAAGTCATCCCAGTCAGTGGGTTGGGAAATAATTCCAATCCAACTGATGCTACTAGCTGCCTCTGCAGCTTTGAGAGTCCAAGCAATAATGGGTTGCGATCGCACTGTCAAGAGGAGTTTATTGCGGTCACTCCCCATTCTTTTTCCTAAACCTGCTGCGGGAATTAGTAAATACACAGAACTTCTTAAATCGTAAAACTGGGGATTGGGGACTGGGGACTGGGGACTGGGGACTGGGGATTGGGGACTGGGGAACTCGGGGCCCCCTCTGGGGATAAGGGGTAATGGGGACTAGGGATCGGGGACTGGGGATGAGGGAGATGAGGAAGCAGGGGGAGAAATTTTTATTAACAATTACCCATTACCCATTACCTATTACCTATTACCCAATGCCCCATGCCCAATTCCCAATTCCCGATTCCCTAATACCTATATTCCCCTAAAATAGGGAGCGAGTAAGCGTAAATAAATATTATGCGAGTAGTAGCCCTTGTACCTGGCGGAATTGGCAACCAAATTCTTATGTTTCCGGCTCTAGATGAACTGAAGCGCTATTACCCAAACGCTCAGATAGATGTCGTGGTGGAACCCCGGTCAAAGGCAGCTTACCGGGTTAGTAAGTCGGTGAATGAGGTATTGACCTTTGATTTTAAAGACCGCAACAGTTTGGCGGATTGGGGTAACTTAGTGGGCATTATTCGCGATCGCGAATACGATGTGGCCATTACAGTAGGACAAAGCTGGTTAGTAGGACTGTTTCTGTGGTTAACAGGAATTCCTACCCGGATTGGCTATCAAGGTAAGGGTGCAGTTTTTCTCACTAATACTTTACCTTTCCAGTCATCTCAGTATTTAGCAGTGGGTTATCACAATTTACTGCAACCGTTAAACATTCAAACTCCTTGTCCAGAATTGTCCTTAAATGTCCCCAAACCCGATATTGAGTGGGCACAACAGGAACAAAAACGCTTAGGTGTGAATGAAACGGGCTACATCTTGATTTATGCTGGCTCTAGTCTGTCAGCTTCAGCTAAAAGCCGAAATCCCGTTTATCCTGTAGAAAACTGGCAGCAGATAATACAAGAGTGCCAACGCAAGCAACCAGATTTGCCTATAGTGATTTTTAAAGGCCCTGAAGATGAACAAATAGTGCGATCGCTTTTGGATTCCTGCCCAGATATTAAGGTAACTTCCCCTGATAATATTGGTAAGCTAGCCACGATTGTTACTGGAGCAAGTTTGATGTTGACTACTGACAGCGCACCTCTGCAACTAAGCGTGGCAGTTCAGACTTATACAATTGCGCTGTTTGGCTCTACAGATCCAGCACAAGTGTTACCAAAAAGCGAGAAATTCCTGGCTATTAAGTCTCCTACAGACAAAATTGGCGATATTTCACCCAAAGTAGTGTTAGAGAAAATCTGGAATGGTTAAACCAGCATTTTTCTGAGACGGCGATGGTATATGAGATCCAATTAAGGCAATTCTGTTAATCATGAATCCCTGCAATTAAAGCCTGTTTGTTCGTGATCCACATCTTTTCAATATCTCCCTGCGTTGGCTAATCGCCTGGAAAATTGTCTTCCTAGGCGATTAGCTCCATTAATCTCACGCTGATTGCGTAAATGGTGTTATTCCTAATTAATTAGATTTTTACGTTTAAGCAACTACTGAAGTGCTAGGTAGGATTTAGCTAATTATGACATTTGCTGCAAAGAAAATATGTGGTAGCGGCAAAGGTTTTAATGTTAATAAATTTTAAAAAATTACTTTTTAAAAAAAATAACTTTATTTTTTTTAAAATCGTTAGTTTCAATGTAGTTTTGGGCAAAGTAAAAATTAGATGACTCTAATCATCTGTATTTGACCTAGGCTAGAGCAAATCGAGATTGAATCAATTTCCTTGCTATTAAAGAGGATAAAGAGCAATTAATCGTTAAGGCTGAAGTTTTTACCAAGTCTCTATTGCTCATCAGGTTTTACTCAGTTCCCAATGCCTAGAAAATAAATAGTAACTTTAGGCATTTTGCTTTAATCAAGGAATTTGCAGTTGTGTTACGAAATAAATTACCCACAGTCTAAGATTTACATGAAAACCGAAAAGATTCAGCAACTCAGTAAATAGAACTGAGAATAAGCAATTGCTGGGCGATCCCCGCATTATCATCAGCAACAGATATAGCAGATGTAGTTTGGGCGAAGCGCAGCGCAACCCAACATGAATCTTGAAAGCTTAATCTATATTTTTGTGCTGGGTTTCCTTACCTCAAACACCAGTTGCTACAACGAGGGGAATCGGTGCGTTGCTAGGGTTCCCCAACCTACGTATCTGGTGAGATGGCGATCGCACGGCTGTATGATCACCTAATCTTTTTAGCAGGTAAATATAATTCCCTATATTAGTGTTCCCTAGTGACCGTATTGTCTTGAGGCAGATGCATTTTCCATGACTGACGTTGAGTTATAAAAAGGAAAAATCAATGGCGATTCGATTACATGGCTTTCTTAATAGTTCCAAGCGTTACTTTCAAGTAGAAAGTCAGCCGCATCATATCACTGGAATTTTTAAGAGAATCATGCACTCTCAAAGCTTATATCGCTGCGAATTTACTGATGTCCATAGCGCTTATTATGAAGATGAAGCGGACGGAACTATAACTTTCTACCAAGCAAATCAAGATAAAAACAGTCAGCCAGGTATTTGGACTTATCTTGTTTATGAATGTCTAGAAAGTGAAGAAAAAGTATTTAGTGATACTGTAATTGATACAAGTATCAGCCATTTGCTGGTACTATTAGCTGGTCAAAAGCTACCGCAAGTTACTGTTAATATTTGTGAATATCTTAATTATAAAAATTATGACTGCGAATATTTAGATGTGCAGCTGCCTTCTGAGTTGAATAATCAAACAGGGAGAGAAATTGCTCATCTTTTGTTAGAGGAGATGAAAGCTTTCAAAGCATCATCTATTTTTAAAGAAGATATAGGGAAAAAATACCAGCAAGCTGTATTAGAAGGATTTATGCAAGCTGCACGGGAAATTTTAGCTAAAAATGGTACAGCTAAAGATTTTGAAACTGCTCAATATGATGTGCTAAATAAAATCCCTATTGATGATGTAGCCAACTTAATTATTGCTTATAACGATTATCGAATATGGCAGGCTGCTTTACCCAGTAAATCTAAAGCAGTCGAATTTGCTTTTAAAACAGCATTAAATTTAATTTGTCAGATTAAGTAATCTCAAATCTATGCAATTAGCTGTAGGGAATTTACATATAACGTCCCTACAGCTAATGCTTTGATATGTTTAAAATGCCTCAAAGAAAGCATCATCTAATTCATAACCAAGCATTTGCGCTAGGGATTTGAGGCGTGATTGACTTGGTAAACCCTGCTGTTTTAACCAATCACTTAAAATAAATATTTTGTGCATCAGAAATATTTCTAGAGCTTCGGGATTAAACTGAATCCCTTCTTTAGCACTAAACTGGTGTGGTACCAGCATGGCGGTGTAACGGGCAAATTCTCCAGCCTTCCAATCTAAGAGAAATGGTAGCCAGGGATATTTAGCATCCAGGCGAACAAACCACAGCCGCACTTCAGGAACCTCCGAAAGTTCGCGGGGATCGCTGGGTTCTAAGGCATATTTGATATCGAAGCGTAGTTGCTGTTCTTGGGATACAATCGCTTGCTCTTGGAATATTTTTTCAATTACCGTTGAGACGGGCGACAGATCCAGATTGTTAATGGAATCAGTATTAATTGCGATCGTGATTGTCATTGACTCAGCAGCCACTTTATTTATGCTCAACTGTAGGCTTGAGAATACACAGTAGCAGCTTTCAGGTATCGTTGGTATATTTACCGCGAATTTACCCAGATTTTCAATTGCAAAATTAAAGACGCGAATAATATCGCGTCCCATAACGTCTTTGTCTATTTGCCGAAATTTAAAGGAATATCATCTTTCTAAGAGTTATTGGCATCCGTTTCCCTGCTAGACCTCCTGTTGCAAAGATGAGGTAGTCTGTGGCTAAGAATGACATATTGCCATTTGCACTTTGTGTTTGCCTAAAGTTTATACCTATTAACATTAATGCATTCATATTTAATACCTAAAGGTATAAATTCTATGATTTGCATATTCTCATCCTTGAAATTTTTATTTGCTCTAGTTACTTACTCCATACAAATTACACATTAAATACTGAATACTGAAAGTGAAGAAAATCTTAATTTTGATTTGCGCGATATCAATATTAATTTTCGGATTTCTGTATTCACCTGTTAGACATTATGTAAATTTGCGGACGTTATGTTAATACGTGGATATGCTGAAATTTTAGGGTATGGGACAATGATTTCCGTGTTAATTACATTACGATTTTTGATTGGCGATGCTAAAAGAAAATCTCTTGCTTTTTCTGTAGTTAAACCACTCGACTGATGTTTTGCGCTAGAGGGTTTATTAGCAAGGATTTAGGGAATTTAAGCTCTTACTGATAAATTCCCAGGTACCCAAATATTAAAAAAAGTTGAAAATAAAACCTATTTATAAAGTAAATATTAAATTATCTCAGGTAGGTTAAGCTCACTATGATGTTTCATTTTTGAATGATTCAAATATTTTTTGCATGATGATACATGAATCAATCGTTCACGATTCCTAGCAATCCTGATAAATTGAGTTGATTTGTACCAAGTTACTGAAAAAACTATTTTAAATTAGGGCTAGTTGCTACTCTTACTTATCGTATTTTTATCATATTGAATGTAGCTTATACAACTTTAACACTGAGAATATTTCTGCTAAAAAGGTCAACAGACAATCAATATTTCTTGACCTTGCAGGCAAAAAAGAGACGAAAAAGCTTGCCCTTAGTGGACATTACTCACTATTTTAAGCTAAAGTTGTAATGAGTTTGCTTTAGACTAGGATGTGACAAAACGACAGTCAACAAACAAAAAAATTTTTGCCCTAGCCTGTGATTTTCGCAGCGTTCAAAAGCAATCGCCCAGGTAGAGGTGCAAAGTAATAGGAATATCCTCGCATATACGAATAACCAATTAACCTTGAAATGGGAAAATTAGCCCAATAGTTAACAAACTTATAATATGCAAAAACAAACAATATCTACCAAACCAATTCGTTCTCTAGAAGATGCGCTGGAGCAGTGTCAACTGCTAGGAATGCGGGTTAGTCGCCAGCGGCGCTTTATTCTAGAGCTGCTTTGGCAAGCTAAGGAACATCTATCTGCTAGAGAGATTTACGATCGCTTAAACCAACAAGGTAAAGAAATCGGTCATACTTCTGTTTATCAAAATTTAGAAGCTTTATCTAGCCAAGGTATTATTGAGTGCATTGAACGTTGCGACGGTCGTTTATACGGTAATATCAGTGACTCTCATAGTCATGTTAACTGTCTAGATACTAACCAGATTCTTGATGTGCATATAGAGCTACCAGAAGATTTTGTCCGCCAAGTTGAACAGCAGACTGGAGTACGGATTACTGATTACAGTATCAACTTTTATGGTTACCGTAACCCGCAAGCAAGCTGATTGGATATAGTCAATTGGACGGGGGAACAGGGAATAGAGACGAAAGTTGACTGTAATTGACGAAATGAAGTATTAGCTCAGTAGTCTAGATAACTTTGACAGCTACGTAGTTAGCATTTTAGTTATTGAATCAAAGCTGCAGAGGTTGCTTGTAATAACTATGATGCTGGGTACGAAAACAAGTCACAATGGGTAGGACTAACCAAAATACCAATGCTGTTTTCTCACTCAGGTAAAACAGCCTATCTGTTGTTGAACAGACTATGAGCGATCGCCCTTTAAAATTATTGTTAATTGACCAAGACCCTATTTTCCGGTTGGGACTGCGGGTAGCATTGGCAGAAATTCCGAATTTGCAAATAGTATCGGAAGTTGAAACAGATACGGCTGCTTTGCAAGTTTTAGCAGAAATCGCCCAGCAAGAACCGAATTATGTCAATTTAGTGGTTTTAGAATTAGGTAATCCTCGCTTTCCTCAGCTTCAGCAGCAGGGATTACAATTTTGTAGACAAATAAAAGCTTTATACCCAAATTTACCTCTACTACTCCTCAGTTCGGTTACAGAACCGGAACTACTTTTAGCAGCCAAAGCTGCTGGCGTAAATGGATATTGTCCTAAAGGAATTGCTGTTTCTGAGTTGCTTACAGCTATGCAAGCACTAGCGCAAGGTGGTTCTTTTTGGTTTACGGTTGGACTAGTTCAAAACTCAGTACTCCCAACTCAGAACTCAGTACTTACTCAAAATTCCCCACTTCCTTTTGCGAGGTTGCGAAATAATTGGCGTTTGTCTGGGATTGCTTACATTGAAGCTAGCCTGAAGTCAGTGACAGCACAATTGCAAGTGCCAGGATTACCAGTGATGGATCAGGCGATTCTAGCAGGACGGCGACGAGAATTATTAGCAGCGCGTTGGTTGCTGAATCGGTTGCTAGCTGCACCACAAGAAAGACAACCAGAACCGCAAGTCATACCTGATTCTATGCAATTACCGCCTCCTATGACTTCGCCGAGTAATGCGATCGCTCCATCAAATACATCAAATTTAATACAACTACAAGATTCTTTACCTTCATTTAGCCCTAGAACACTGCAATCTAATTTATTTGCAGCTTGTATCACCAAATTACAGTTACCTTTAGAAAATGTTACAGATATACCTTTAGAGATTGATATTCTGCGTGCTAGTAAAAAGCGAGAATTGCTTTATTTAATTCTGCAGAAACTTGCTAAACAGTTGGATGAATTACGCGTTGCTGAGATATCAATCAATCAATTATATGATTTAAAAAAATCTCTGATATATGATTTATGGCAATCCACAGTCGCAGATTTTTTTGGGAGATTTTCTCGTTTGCAAGTAGGCGATCGCAACTTAGAAATAGTTAATATATTGCTACAAAATCCGCAACCAATCCAAACAGTAATTCTGCAAAAAATCCCTTTAGTAATGGATTTATTTACATATTTGCTATTTCAGAGAGATTTGCAAATAGATAATACTTCTTACCCAGCAGATAGCCCAGAAGCAGAGTCACAGGCATTAATAATTTTAGAGAACTTCTTAATTCAAGTAGCTAATGGGGTAATACAACCGCTACTTAATTATTTTGCTGATGTAGAAGTGATTAAACAAGATTTTTATGACCGCAGATTAATTTCTACCAGAGAAATTGAACGGTTTAGAAATGATTTGTCTTGGAAATATCGTTTAAATAATTATATTAATGAGCCGACGGCAATTTTTGAAAGCCGCTATGAGCTATTTGTATTTGCACCGCGTGGGATTGCGAAAACCTCAATTTATGCGCCTCGTAATCAGGAATTAACCCAACTATCTGGGATGCCACTAGTGGTAACATTACTTTTAGAATTTCGGGATGCGATCGCGCCTCGGCTAAAATCACTATTAGCGATTTTTGGTAGTGGTATTGTCTTCATTCTCACCCAAGTTATTGGTCGAGGTTTGGGTTTAATTGGTCGCGGAATTCTTCAAGGAATTGGCACGGTTTCGTTAACAGAAAAAAATCTGAGGCGTAATAGCGATAAGGGGCAGAGAGGATAAATAATTCAAAATTCAAAATTATGTTTGTTCTCTGTTAGCTATTACAAACAGCAAACGCCAAATGACCACTGACAAATGACCAACAATGATTTTATAGGTTTAGCAGCCTCTTATACTTATGCGATCGCACTGCTTCTCTTTGGTGAGGGATTAGGGAGGCTATTTCATGTCCCACCAAATTTGACTCGTAAAATTATCCATGTGGGTGCAGGAATGTGGGTATTTGGTATCCTGCTGCTGTTTCACAGTTGGGAAATAGGCATTGTACCGTTTGCTAGCTTTATTCTCGTCAACTACTTGCTTTACCGTTACCGAATTGTGAAAGCAATGGATACTGATGACAGTTCACCAGGTACAGTTTATTTTGCCATTTCCGTAACGCTGCTGTTTGGATTGCTGTGGCGACCATCTGGGCCAGTAGATAATGTTGCGATCGCGGTGGCTGGAGTCATGGCGATGACTTGGGGAGATGCACTAGCAGCATTAATTGGTAGGCGTTTCGGACAGCATAAATATCAGGTGGGAAGTTCTGTCCGTTCTTGGGAGGGTTCAGTAACGATGTTGCTTGTGAGTACGACAGTAATTTTTTTAGTATTGCTGTTATTACCAAGTTCATCACTGAGTCCTTTAGCAGTAACTTATAGTTTTGAAAAAGCTGTTTTAGCGGCTGTTGTTAGTGGTGCTTTTGCAACCTTAGCTGAAGGTGTTTCACCTCACGGTACAGATAACCTCAGCGTTCCCTTAGTAACCGCAAGTGTTATTTGGTTATTTAACTATTTTTATGTCTAACTTTAAGCTTCATCATTGCCAAAAGTGACACAAGGACTGTCAATTTCTTGTGCTGGACTAAATGAACTACAAAACATTACTCTAGTGCAATTAATACCTGCTTCTTCGGGATGAATACATTCGATAGCGTCTTCTACTTTGATATGAAAAGCGCAGTCATGACAGATACTTTGAGATGGTGGTGTTGGCGGAGATTCCTCATTCATATTGGTCAAGTATTTGAAGATAAAAATTACTCCAAAACAGCAAATAATACTAAAAAATATTTTATAAATTCCAATCGCGACGCACAGCCAAGAAACTTTCGATAAATTCTTGCCAAGCAATGTTACTATTTGACTTTTGTTGATGCCAATCTCTGGCGCATTGCTCAATAATTTCTGTAAAACTAGGATATAAGGGAGACAAATTTTCTAAATGCTGAATTTTAGTATTTTGAGACATTGCTAAAGCAATGAAATTAATTAATTCTCCTGCTTTTGAGCCAAATATTTCTGCTCCTAAAATTTCTCCGTTGCGTAAAACAATTAATTTACAAAGACCTGTAGTTTCGCCCCGAATTTGGGCTGATGCTAATGATTTAAAATATTGTCGTAAAACTAAAATCTCATTGGAATTATATTGCTGTCTTGCTTGTGTTTCTGTTAAACCTATTTTCGCTAACATCGGTTGCAAAAATATTCCTAAAGGAATGCACCGATAATTAACTTGTAATCTTGAGAAAAAGAGGGCATTTTTGATGGCGATTCTCGCTTCATAATTAGCGACATTAGCAAAGTCATAACCACCAATCACATCACCACAAGCATAAATGCGGGGGTTGGTAGTTTGCAGTTTATCATTTACCACTAAATGCCGTTTATACCATTTCACATCTACTGCTGCTAAATTGAGGGATTCAACATTTGGTTGCTGTCCAGTTGCCACTATAATTTCATCAGTTTCTATTGCTTTATCTCCAGCTTGAATCCACTTTTTATCATCAATTCGCATGACTTGAGTGACGGGTGTGTCTGTCAGGACACGCACACCATCAATTTCTAACTGTGCTTGCAATAGCTGGGCAATTTCTGGATCGATATCCGGTAGAATTTGCGGACGTTTGACAACGAGTGTCACATGACAACCCAAGCGCGCTAAGGTTTGCGCTACTTCTATACTTTGGGGAACACCGCCAAGAATAATCCACTCTTTAGGCAATGATTTCATGGCTTTGCAGCGTTCATCAAGGAATTGCCAAATATTCCCTAAAGTCAGGTAATCGGTAGTTGATAATCCTTCAATTTCGGGTATGGCTGGACGAGAACCACTAGCTAGCAAATAAGTGCGTGCGCGTAGTAGACGTTGACTAACGGCAAATACGAGATGAGGGGAAGATTGAAATTGACCACTCTCACAAATAACATCCACTCCCATAGCCGCCAGTTGAGGAAGAGAATGTTGTGCTTCTAAATTAGCGATCGCACTTTTGGCATATAGTATCGCCTCTGACAACACCACAGATATTGGTGTTTGTTCTGGAGTTTCAACTTTAGAGGAATGAATATTCAGCCCAACTTGATTATTGAGATGCTGTGCTAAGTTGCCGATTTCGCTAATCGTTTGGTGATACACAAACCCATAGTTAACTTTGGGTTCTACCAAAGCGACTTTAGCACGTAGTTGGGTAGCAACTAGGGCAGCGTAGCGTCCAGCCAGACTCCCACCAATAATTACAACATCGTAGTCAATAGTCATTAGTTAATCAGCTATTACGCTTTTAAATTACACAATCACTCGTGAGGTTTGTTGACTGCTGACTGTTGACTGATAACTGTCAGCAATTAGCAAGAAAAAATATGTGGTGTTAGATAAGGAAAACTTAGTTAATAGTAATTATTCATAAATTATTTAGTGAGTGGCCAGTGGAAAATTAAAAATCACTGGCCACTAAAAACTGACAACAGAACTCAGCACTCACTACTCATAACTGAGTTTAACGCTGTGAGTAAGCGTTGATTATCGACTTGAGTACGTACAGCAACTCTAAAAAAGCGATCGCCTAGTTCTTTAAAACTCAGGCAATCACGAATTAAAACCTGATGATGCTTGAGTAATTGCTGCTGTAAATCAGAAACAGACTTTTTTGACTCTACCAGTAAAAAGTTAGCAGCACCTTTTCCTGGTGTTAATCCTGGGATGGCTTCTAAACCCCCCAAGAGTTGATTTCTTGCAGGGGGTAACCATAACCAAGTTTGCTGTTGAAATTCCCTATCTTGAAGTGCCGCAATTGCCGCCGCAGCCGCTAACGTGTTTACTGGCCAGGGGTCACGCCACAATTGCCATCTTGATAGGCGGTCAGGATGAGCGATCGCATATCCCAGTCTCAGCCCCGGGAGACTGTAAAATTTTGTGAGCGATCGCAATACTACTAAATTCTCGTATTCCTGTATCAGCGAAATCAGACTTTGTTCCTCTTCGGGAGGTAAAAAGTCCATAAACGCTTCATCTACCACTACCAAACCAAACTGATCCAGATAGGGAAGAATTGATTGCCGCAAAAAAAGTTTTCCTGTTGGGTTATGGGGATTATTAAGGAGTAGCCCTACTTCTTTTAAGTTTTGTGCTTTGTCAAGAAACAATGACAAATACTCCTCAGATTCCCAATTAACAGGGAACTCCAGTAATTGAGCGTTATATGCCGATAGAGTTCGGTAGTAGTCGCCAAAAGCTGGAGTCATAACAACTGTTGCGGCTAATTCTGCCAATTCCCGACCTACTAAAGTCAGTAATTCTGCCGAGCCGTTACCTGGCAGAATAAACTCAGAAGGCAGTTCATGAAAGTGACTGAGAGCTAATCTCAGTTCACTGTAACTAGGGTCTGGATAGTGCCTAAGATTACCAATATGGGACTGAATAGCCGCGATCGCGCTATCAGGTGGCCCCAAAGGGCTAATACTGGCAGAAAAATCCAGAATGGCATCAGGGGGACAGCCAGCCAGCGCTGCTGCCCAAGCTAAATTCCCCCCATGTGCAGGTTGCCGCATCAAATCTAGGTTCCTAAGCAGAAAACCTATGATTTTGGGGGTGCAACCTTTTCCCTAAACAACTTCCCAGCAGAGAAAGCTGGAACTTTAGTAGCGGGAATTTCCATCTTTTCATTAGTTTTGGGGTTACGACCTTCACGGGCTTTACGTTCCCGTGATTCAAAGGAACCAAAACCAACTAGGGTTACCTTATCGCCAGAGGAAACAGCTTCGATAATTGTTTCCAAAGCAGCAGTTAAAACTGCGTCTGCTTGCTTCTTGGTAACGCTAGCCTTTTCAGCTACTGCATCAACTAATTCACCTTTGTTCATATAAACTCCTTGAGGTTTACTTGAGATTCTCTACAGATGCACCCTGATGCATCTTTACCAAAATCTCTGTTTTGGGGGATACAAAAGCCTACCTTTGGGAGCATTTTTACTCAAAATGCCTGCAAATCCCATTGGCTCGACTTTTCAATGAATCATTCTAAGGTGAACTAGCCAGATGTGGATATATGAAACCATTAATTTATATAGATTTCAGGATTTTTTGTGATTTTAGGGTCAATGTTGCCCTCGAAACCACCCATTTTGTAGGAAAAAATACTTAGTGAAAACTCTGGTGTCGGGGGTTGGGGACTGGGGACTGGGGATTGGGGACTGGGGATTGGGGATTGGGGATTGGGGACTGGGGACAAGGGGACAAGGGGACAAATTAAACCCCAAACACCAAACACCCAAACACCCAAACACCCAATTACCAATTACCAATTACCAATTACCAATTACCAATTACCCATGCCCAATGCCCAATGCCCCATGCCCCATGCCCCATGCCCATTTCCTACTTACACCCTAAAGACTCGCGGGTATCTACGCCAGTTTTGGGATTTACGCCGCTAGCTTTAGTGCAAAGTTTTTTAACCTGGATGCCATCTAAGACGGCGTTGGTAAAATCTGCGCCTGTGATGTCTACATCATCGAAGGTGGAACGTAACATCATGGCATCTGTTAACACGGCATCGCTTAAATTAGCGCTTCTGAATTTTGCTAAGTAGGCAATGCCGTTACTAAAATCAACACCATGAAAATTGACTCCCTGTAAGACGGTACCGTTAAACACGCCGCCTCGGAGGTCAGCATTGCTGAAATTAGCGTTTTCTAAGTCAACGTTGGTAAATTCGCTGCCAATCAAGCTTTGCCCTGAGTAATCCTTGCCTTTGAGTTCATCGCCAGCAGAACGGGTAATACTGGAAGAACTTGCAGCTTCGGCTGATAGGGGAAACAAAAAAAGAACCAAAGCTAAGACAAAGCTAGCTACTAGTTGCCAATATTTCATAATTTCTGCTTAATAAATCTCAACATTTACACCTTTAAATATTAAACAGCACTGGAATGAAGGATGAAGTGTGAAATTTTCAGCCCACCCTAAGAGAATTCCCAGAGTCAAATCCTTTAGCTTTTAGCCTTCAGCCGTCATCCTTCAGCCTTTCTCGTAGGATATATACAATGTGAAAGTGCGATCGCAAAAGCAAAAGTACCTGTGGCTAATCAAAAAATAGAAATTGTTCCATCTTTGCTGCGAACCCCTTTATACCAGTTGGGGTTGAAACTCAAAGCCCGCTTTACTAACTTTAGTGGTTGGGAAATGCCAGTGCAGTATTCTGGCATTACTCGCGAACATGAAGCTGTAAGAAATGAAGCAGGAATGTTCGATATTTCCCACATGGGTAAATTTACTCTTCAAGGTAAAAATCCTATTGAGCAGCTACAGAAGCTAGTTCCATCAGAATTAAACCGCTTAAAGCCGGGTCAAGCACAATACACTGTATTATTAAATCCCCAGGGTGGAATTATTGATGACATCATTATTTATTACCAAGGAGAAGACAGTACTGGTAAACAGCAAGTAGCGATTATTGTTAACGCTGGAACTACAGATAAAGATAAAGCCTGGTTATTACAACACCTAGATTTGAATGCTGTGGAATTCCAAGATTTGTCACAAGACAAAGCTTTAATCGCTGTACAAGGGCCAAAAGCGGTTCAATATCTTCAATCTTTTGTAGAAGCGGATTTAAATCCAATTAAAGCCTTTGGTCACCTCCAAGCACCTGTACTAGGAAAAACTGCCTTCCTCGCCCGCACAGGTTACACAGGAGAAGATGGATTTGAGGTCATGGTCGATCCAGAGGTGGGTATAGAATTGTGGCAAAGTCTTGCTGATGCTGGGGTAATTCCTTGTGGGTTGGGTGCGAGAGATACTCTGCGACTAGAAGCAGCAATGGCACTTTACGGGCAAGATATCGACGACACCACCACCCCCCTAGAAGCGGGTTTGGGTTGGTTAGTTCACTTAGATACCAAAGGTGATTTTATTGGTCGTACTGTTTTAGAAGAACAGAAAGCCAATAAATTAAAGCGCCGTTTGGTAGGTTTACAGATGCAAGGCAGGAATATTGCCCGTCATGGTTACCAAGTATTATCTTCAGGTAAAGTAGTAGGGGAAGTTACCAGTGGGACGCTGTCGCCTACTCTCGGTTATCCTATTGCCTTAGCTTACGTACCTTCCCAGGTTGCAACTATTGGTCAGCAACTGGAAGTAGAAATTCGCGGTAAAGCTTATCCAGCAGATGTAGTTAAACGTCCTTTTTATCGCTCAAAAAATCGGGCTTGAAAGGGTATTGGGTATGGGGCATTGGGCATTGGGCATGGGGCATTGGTAATAGGTAATAGGTAATGGGTAATCAGAATTTTCTCCCTCATCCTCCTCATCTACCTCATCCCCAATCCCCATTGCCCCTTATCCCCAGAGGGGGCCCCGAGTTCCCCAGTCCCTTTTTCAAAAATAATCTGTTGTGAATTTGTAAATCTACAGTATGGTTAATTACCAGATATGCCTTGGAATCATGTATTAGCCATAATGTTTTTGATGTGGAGGGGTCAGTAAATATGTCTTTTGAATATCCTCAGGATTTAAGGTACCTGGATACTCATGAATACGTACGCTTAGAGGGCGAAATTGCTACCATTGGTATTACTGAGTTTGCTGTCGATCAATTAGGTGATGTCGTATTCTTGGAATTGCCAGAAGTTGGTGATGCTATTACCAAAGGTGATACCTTTGGCTCGATTGAATCAGTCAAAGCTGTAGAAGAACTGAATGCACCAGTTACCGGCACAGTTATAGAACGCAATGATGATTTGATTGATTCTCCAGAACAAGTAGCTGAAGACCCCTACGGCGAGGCTTGGTTTGTTAAAGTTCGGGTCAACGATCCTGATGAGGTTCATGATGCCTTAAGTGCAGATGAATATCGCGCCCAAGTAGAAGGGGAGTAATGGGGATTGGGGACTGGGGATAAGGGAGATGAGGGGGGTGAGGGAGATGAGGGAGATGAGGAGGAAATTACCGATTACCAATTACCAATTACCGATTACCCATTACCAATGCCCAATGCCCAATGCCCCATGCCCCATGCCCCATGCCCCATGCCCAATTCCCCATGCCCAATTCCCCATTCCCCCAACTTATTTACATTAGTTATTGCAAAATATTAAATAGTAATATCGGGAGAGCAATTTAGTGGTAAGCTACGCCCCTGTTCCTAAGTCTAGCGATCGCCAAATCGCGACTGAAGGGAAACAAGATTTAAATAATTTTAGAAGAAGGCATATTGGGCCTAACTCTGATGATATCGAGCAAATGCTTGGTGTCTTAGGCCTTCCCAGTCTAGATGTGCTGATAAACAAAACTGTGCCCCAAGCTATTCGTTTGCAAGGGGCATTAAATTTACCAGAGGCACAGACTGAGTACGCAGCCCTGGCAAAATTAAAACAAATTGCTGATAAAAATCAGGTTTTTCGCTCATTTATTGGGATGGGATATTACGATTGCATCACGCCTGCGGTGATTGCCCGTAATATTCTGGAAAATCCTGGTTGGTATACTGCCTATACTCCCTATCAGCCAGAAATTGCCCAAGGACGCTTGGAAGCGCTGTTGAATTTCCAAACGATGATTATTGATTTAACGGGTTTGGAAATTGCCAATGCTTCATTACTCGATGAAGCTACAGCTGCAGCAGAAGCTATGAGTTTGAGCTACGGTGTTTGTAAAAATAAGGCAAATACCTATTTTGTCTCCCGTGATTGTCATCCTCAAACTATCGATGTGCTGCAAACAAGGGCTGAACCTTTGGGGATAAATATTATTATTGGTGATCATCAAACCTTTGATTTTGAGCAACCAATTTTTGGGGCAATTCTCCAATACCCTGCTAGCGATGGCACAATCTACGACTACCGCGCTTTTATTGAAAAAGCCCATGCTAAAGGTGCATTGGTGACGGTAGCAGCTGATCCTCTCAGCTTAACTTTGCTGACACCTCCAGGTGAATTTGGTGCTGATATTGCTATTGGTAGCACTCAGCGTTTCGGTATTCCTTTGGGATTTGGCGGGCCTCATGCGGCTTATATGGCAACGAAAGAAGAGTATAAGCGGCAAGTGCCAGGGCGAATAGTTGGTGTATCAAAAGATGCCCAAGGAAAGCCTGCATTACGCCTGGCTTTACAAACCCGCGAACAACACATTCGTCGGGAAAAAGCTACGAGTAATATTTGTACTGCCCAAGTCTTGTTGGCTGTGATGGCGAGTATGTACGCAGTCTATCACGGGCCAGATGGACTGAAGGCGATCGCAGAAAATATCCACAACCTCACGGGAATTTTGGCAGATGGGTTAAAACGTCTGGGTTACAAAATTAGTTCCGAATCTGTCTTTGATACTCTACGAGTGGAGTTAGGGACAAACAACCTAGAAAAAATCTTGGAAGGTTGCCAAGAACGTCATATTAACCTGCGGATTTTTGATGAGACTGCTGTGGGTATCTCCTTAGATGAGACAACTACAGTAGATGACGTTCAAGATTTGTTAGAAATCTTTGCCTTGGGTAAAGATTTATCTTTCTCCATCGCCGAACTAACTGCTGCACCCCTTCCTCTATCCCGCAGTAGCAGTTACCTCACCCATCCTGTATTTAACCGCTATCACTCGGAAACTGAGTTATTGCGTTATCTACACAAGCTAGAAAGTAAGGATTTGTCTTTAACCACATCGATGATTCCCTTGGGGTCATGCACGATGAAGTTAAATGCCACATCTGAGATGATACCAGTCACCTGGGCAGAATTTGGCAAGATTCATCCTTTTGCACCGCCATCTCAAACACGGGGTTATCAAATCCTCTTCCAGCAACTTGAGGCTTGGTTAGCAGAAATTACTGGCTTTGCGGGAATTTCGCTGCAACCAAATGCTGGTTCCCAAGGCGAATACGCCGGACTTTTAGTGATTCGTCACTATCACGCCAGCCGCAACGAAGGACACCGCAACGTCTGCTTAATTCCTACCTCCGCACATGGAACAAACCCCGCTAGTGCGGTGATGTGTGGCATGAAAGTTGTCGCTGTTGCTTGCGACGCTGACGGTAATATTGATATTGCTGACCTCAAGGCGAAAGCAGAAAAGCATAGTCATGAACTAGCAGCCTTGATGGTGACATATCCTTCAACTCATGGCGTTTTCGAGGAAGGAATTCAAGAAATCTGTGAGATTGTCCATAGTCATGGCGGACAAGTTTACATGGATGGCGCGAATATGAACGCCCAAGTCGGAATTTGCCGTCCGGGTGATATTGGCGCTGATGTCTGTCACCTAAACTTACACAAAACCTTCTGTATTCCTCACGGTGGCGGCGGCCCAGGTATGGGGCCCATCGGGGTGGCTTCCCATCTCATCCCCTTCCTCCCTGGACATGTTTCTATCCAAAACAACAATCCAAAATCCAAAATCCGAAATCTAAAATCGACTGGCGCTATAGCTGCTGCACCTTGGGGAAGTGCCAGTATTTTGGTGATTTCTTGGATGTACATTGCGATGATGGGTGCAGATGGATTGACAGAAGCCACCAAAGTAGCAATTCTCAACGCCAACTATATAGCTAAGAGACTTGAGGACTATTATCCCGTTTTGTACAAAGGCAAAAATGGCCTAGTTGCCCATGAATGCATTTTAGATTTGCGATCGCTCAAAAAATCTGCGGGTATCGAAATTGATGATGTTGCCAAACGGCTAATGGACTATGGCTTCCACGCGCCGACTGTTTCCTGGCCTGTGGCAGGTACAATCATGGTGGAACCCACAGAAAGCGAATCGAAAGCAGAATTGGATCGTTTCTGTGAGGCTTTGATTTCTATTCGCCAAGAAATTGCCGAAATTGAAAATGGCAAGATGGATGCTCAAGATAACCTCTTGAAAAATGCACCCCATACGGTAGAAAGCTTAATTACTGGAGAATGGCATCATTCTTATTCTCGCGAACAAGCCGCCTACCCAGCACCTTGGACAAAAGAACATAAATTCTGGCCTGCTGTTGGGCGTATTGACGCTGCTTTTGGCGACCGGAATTTTGTTTGTTCTTGTTTGCCAATGGATGCTTATTCCTAGCAATAGCTGCTGTTAAAAATTAATCATTAAAACTCACGCAAAGGCATAAAGTCTTTGCGTGAGTTTTTATTTTTGAATGAATACCAATTTGAAGAAAGAATGCGACAAATGAGTAGGGGCACGGCACCAGTAAGATATTTTATATGCCAAAAGATTGCGGATGCCGTGCCCTTATAGAGAATTTATCTGTCGCAAACATTATTTGAATTAATATTACATTTTCAATTTTTAAAAAACTATCCTTTGCAGTATTAATAATCATGTTATAATTTCACACCAAAGGTAGAAAAATTTGAAAATTTGACCCCTGTCCGACTACACTAGAAACGTTAATTTGTCCACCATGAGCTACTACTATTTGTTGAGCGATCGCTAGTCCTAATCCAAACCCACCAGTTTTACGGGAACGCTCCTTATTCACGCGGTAAAATCGCTCAAAGATATGGGCTAAATCACTTTGTGAAATACCAATACCATTATCTGCAATTGCAATCACAGCTAGATGATGTTGGGTAAATAACTGTAATTTGACTTCACCACCAGCAGGAGTATACTTACAAGCATTATTGACTAAATTAGTTACTGCTTGACGCAGTAACTCAGCATTTCCATAAATATTTACACGCTCTCTAGTGAGTTCGATTTTAAAATTTAAATGCTGTGCAATCTCATGTTTTACATAATCATCAATTAATTGCTGTACTAAATTTTTTAAATCAAATTTTTGTAAATTCTCTTCAGATAATCTACCTTCATGACGGGCTAAAAATAGTAAATTATCTACCAAATTACTCATTGACTTGGCAATATCAACTATTTTTTGAAAGCGTTGCCGTTGTGCTGCTAAATTATGAGTATTAGACAATGAACCATACTGAGCATTACTAATTACTGCCGCTAAAGGAGAACGCAGTTCATGGGAAGCATCTGCAGTAAATCGCATCAGTTGCGAGTAACTGTGGAGAATTGGTTGCATGGCTAATCCTCCCAACCACCAACCTGTTAGTGCAATAACTCCTAAAGTTGTTGGTACTGCAATAGATAAAACTAACCGTAACTGAGCCAGATTCTCTTCCATTGCTGTCATTGGTATTCCTGCTTGTAAATAACCAATTAACAATCCATTTTGGTAAACAGGTAAAGTGACTTGACGCAGCCAAATGTGAGCATTTTCAGTTTCTAATGTATGGAAACCATTCGCAATCGGTATTTGTTGTTTTGGCAGATCTCCAAAAAATTGGACTAATTGCTTTTGCTCATCATACCAACGCACATAAACAAATTGGCTATCTGGTGGTAGTTGTGCCCGACTTCCTAATAAGGGTACATTTTCTAAATCTACTTTCTGTTGAGCATTGTTAAATTTATATTTAACATTAGCTGCCATTACTGTGGTTTTTTTATAAATTAATCTATCAAGTTCCTCCAGTTCATCTTTAACCTCCATGGAATAAACTATCGCCGCAAATGCTATTAAAATACTCCCCATTGCCAGGGTAAACCAAGTTGCAATATTGCGACGGCTACGATTAAACATAATTGAAATTGGGCATTGGCGAAAAGGCAGATAATAATATTTTTTCAACCTGTTATTGTTTCAGGCGATTTTAAACTGTATCCCATACCGTAAACAGTTTTAATCCAATCTCCTGCACCAATGATTTGTAACCTATGCCGCAATTTACGTACTAGCACAGTTAAAGCATTACTTTCTGGTTCTGCACCCCATTCCCATAATGCTTGTTCAAGTTGGTCACGGGTTAAAATTTGATTGGGATGTCGCATTAAATATTCTAGTAATTGGGCTTCGCGGTAAGATAATTCCACTGTCTTAGAACCGCGCTCCAGAATTAAACTATTTAAATGTAATTGTAAATCTGACACAGATAGCGAATCTCCTTGCCAAGAAGGAATTCTTCTTCCTAATGCACGTACTCGCGCCAATAACTCTATTAAATCTGCTGGTTTAACCAAATAATCATCGGCTCCTGCATCTAAACCCATGACTTTATCAATTGTAGTATCCTTAGCTGTCAGCATGAGTACAGGTGCATTTTTCCCAGCACGTCGATACTGTTGGCAAAGACTCAAACCGCTAACATTTGGTAACATCCAATCTAAAATTAATAAATCATAATCTTTGTTCGCCAATAACCACTGAGCTGTTTCGCCATCTTCAACACCATCAACGGTATATCCAGCTTCGGTTAAAATCCCTTGTAATGGTTCTAACTGTTCAAGGTCATCTTCTACAAGTAAGATTCGCATATATCCGTCGGGTGAAATTTATTTATGTCAATTTCTTCTCAGAAAATCATAAAAAAGCCTCAATTTTTTTACATCTTCCGATGGTGATAAAGTATATTCATTCTTAATGTTGATATTTAATACTGATGCGTTACGCTGTCGCTAACGTATCCTACTGCTCTGTTAAGGATTTTAAACTTGGAATTTGATTTGGGGAAAAGGTAAAAGGGTAAGGGTTAACGGTTTTTTATTACCCCTTTTCCCTTTACCCTTTTACCCTTTACCAACAGGTATTGATATGAGTTATATATACGCAATATAAGGTAGCTGATATAAATTAGATTTGTTGTTAATTCAGTTTAATTTTTAAACGTAAACATGCCGAGTTTTCATGTTAGATATTTACTAGTTATACTGCCTTTGGTAATGATTGGTATTGCTTTTTGGTTGTTTAGTGGTGTAACAACCAAGCAATTATTGCGGCGCAGCTACGGAACAGTAGATCAACTAGAAGCTGATACTAGACCACAAGTGCATTTAAAGTTAAATTTAACAGTAGTTGCGACAGAAATTGACAAAGAGCCAAGTTTTACTCAGGTTGAAGTCAAAACAGAATCCTCTAATTATAAAAAATTAGAATTTGAATTATCACATCAAGCATTAACGCTAGAAGAAGCCATAATTGCACAAGAACTGGGTTTAGCTAATTCATCAGCTAAAAAGTTTAACGGTAAGAAGCAAATTTTGATAGAACTACCAGTTATTTTGCGAGTTATGAAAGCTGAAATTGATCGAGCTAACAATTTAACTGAGATTGAAGTGAGTACTACTAATTCTATCCTTACCAAATTTAACTTAGAGTTTACCTCTATAGATATTGGCCAGGTAGAGGCAATGATTGCTCAAGAATTAGGATTATCTTTAGCAGAAGTTAAAAAATTGATTCGCTATCGAATTAAAAAATAAATACCGCTTGTTTCTGCTAAATTAAGTGCAAAAGTGTAAGGGAAAAAGGGGCAAGAAAAAACCTTTAACCCTTACCCTTTCTCCTGCGGAGACGCTACGCGTAGCTTGCTTCCCCGTAGGGGTACACCTTTTCCCCAAACCAAATTCCGAGTTGAAAATCCTTAACCGAGCAGTATTGGAACTGCACAGTTGTCTGTCTTCCTCTACACAAGATATTCCACAAGGTTTTATGATGAATAAAACCAGTGCGATCGCTCATGATGAATATTTTGATGTTGGATGACTTGCAACTTAATTTATCTAGTAATTGGCAAGAATGGGTAACTGTCTTCGGATACTTAGGTTTGACAGCTGTTGTGATCTGGGGTGTGTTTACCGCACAGAAGAAATGAAAACTACTTCTTGAAGAAATTGCATATCAGATTACCAGGGTCTTGAGGCGCAAATGGCACAGTTTCTCCATCTTCTAAAATTTTAACTTGAGCGCGGCAGTTATAAACTGCCATAGGCTTTTTCACACCATCCACACTAATGGCTGCTCTATATTCCCAGTAATTTTTAGCGCTGCGTTGAATACTGAGAACGCAAATTTGATGTCCGTTGTAATTTCTGCATACAGACGCAGCTGCTGGAAAGGCTATTGACAAAGAAAGTATCAATACCGCCAAAAGAGTTATAGATCTGCTCATGCTGATCTCAAATGTTATTTGCGGGCAATCATATCACTTACCCAATCCCTCCCGAAAAAATCTTGAGCTTAAACCGAGCCTATGTCCGAGAACTATGAGGATTTATGGCAAATTTTGTATCACTTCTAACATATTTTTAATTTTATTGAAATTAACGCATTCTTATAATGCATTTTTTGAATATAAGGGTGTTAATATGACCCTAAAAAATGCGATCCTCGTGAGTGGGAATAAAGATGAACGCCCCCGGTAATTACCGGGGGCTTTTTGTTTGCTTGTGCAAAAGCGCTACACTGAACCCTATTAAGCTTTAAAAGTCAATACAGGACTCAACCTTGCAACTACATCCACCATATTGGCTTCTACCTGCACATCAATTACAGACTGAATAGGTTTGTAAGCGGCTGGTGCTTCCTCAATTCGGCGTTCTTCGCGTAAGGTAATGCAATCAACTCCAGTTAATCCCAATTCGGCTTCAGTGTGGGATGCGCCTTTGCGGTTCAGTTCAAAACGCGATCGCACTCTTCCTGCACCATGTGATGCAGAATGGCAAAATGCGGGATTACCTTTACCTACCATCAGGTAGGAATAAGCGCCCATAGAACCAGGGATAATTACTGGTTGTCCTGCATAAGCTGGACAAGCACCTTTGCGCGTTACCCACCTAGCGATTTTGGATTGGGAATTGGCTTCTTCTTCCGATTCTGCTGAAGGCAAGGTAATGTTGTGCGGTAAATCGTAAACTAAGGGTGCTTCTATATCACCGTATACTTCTCGCAAACGCAGACGTAGTAGTTCTGCTAACAGCAGGCGGTTAATAAAACCATAGTTAGCAGCCGTTGCTTCCGCTTCTAAATAACTGGCGACTAGTTCCGGGTGAGAATGAGCAGAAAGGGGAAATATCTGAGACTCAGGGTATTTTAAACCTTGCGGCCAAGCAGCCTTGGCTCTATCTCGCCACATTCCGCCAATGTACTTACCTACATTCCGCGAACCAGAGTGAATCATAAAGGCTAATTGTCCCTCACGCACACCCCAAGCGTGAGCAAGAGCGCGATTTTCGACTTTGTCCACTCGTTGCACTTCGACAAAGTGATTTCCCGAACCGATGGTTGCTAGTCCGCCATCACGTACCAATCCATCATCAGGAACCAATTCTGCTGGCGCAAGTTTCCAGTTACCATTCATCGAACCATCCAAGAAAATGCGATCGCTCTCTTGGGATAGCTGCTGTAAATCAGACTTAACTACACTCCCCGTAGCGTTATCTAGCATCGCATCCAACCAACCGGGAACGCCATGCTGAAATAATGCACGCATTGCATGAGCAGTCATAGTGACATCGCGAGTACCAAAGAAGTAATCGCCTTTCATGCGTTCTACAAATAAATCGCGCTTTTTGAGGAATTCATCGATTGTTAAATCCGCAACATGGAGGCGCATCCCACAATTAATGTCAGAACCAACAGCACCAGGAATAACTTGATCGACAGTTTCCACCACTGAACCAATAGCAACCCCAGCATCACCAGGGTGAAAATCAGGGGTAGCACAAGCACGACAGACACATCCACCCGCAGGATGGCGCATGTTAGCAAGATTTGCTAATTGTTTGAGTGCTTTAGCTTCTACAGGAAAGCCTTCCGGTAACAGAACTTCTGCTGCTGGGGTATCAGGAGAATTAGCAAGCCGAACAGAATAGGTGCGTAGGCGTAGCCCGTCGTAGACATCGCTGTAAGTAACATCTAAACCTTGTCGTCCTAAAGCACGCAAGAGACGTTGAAGATTTTTTGGCTGCATGAAAAATTTACGGGAGTCTTGAAAAAGACTCTTGAGATTGAAGAGATGAAGAGACTGGGGTTCAGCAGCCGCGTCTCAAGTGTAGTAGGAGGTTCTTCCCAGGTTTTGGGGAAAATTATATTGTAATTCTTTTGAGAATTCAGAGTCAATCAGCATAGGGCATAGTGGTTCAACTTCGCCTCGTGATCGCTGTGAATTTACATTTAGCAGAGTAGCTTCTTCCTTGGGGAGGATGCAGAAAATGTTACCTTACCTACCTTATAAGATTAGCGATCGCACTCTAATATTCCAAATACAGCAGATTTGATTGAAAAAAGTAATGAGTAATAAGTAGTGAGTAATAAGTAAATTTTCTACTCATTACTCATGATGTACCTCACTTACCTCAAAAGTGTTGTATCAGCCTGTGATTTTTCATGGTTTCACAAAGTGAATAAGGATTTTATGATGACAACTGAAACCAACAAATTAACGGCATATCACTTTGATATATGCAATATTTTATATTCTCTTTGTACCAGGATTAGTGATATTAATTTCTGGTGATTGGCTTTGGATGGAAGGATGGATTTTTGCAATTTGGTTTTTGGTGCTATCGTTAACGACAATGATTTATCTGTATCGCCAAGACCCAGGATTATTGCTAGAAAGATTAAATACCAATATAGAAACCAAATACTTCATTTTAGACTGTTGATTTTCATCCATCCTCATGTACAGTTCATTAAAAATAAAAGACTTGGAGTTAAATAATCTCCAAGTCTTAAACCTAAATTTCTTTTTTTAAAGAATCTTTGTTACATAGTCAAAGATTGTGGATTTGTCTCAATTAACTTAGCTAAATCTTGCAAGAATGCAGCAGCATGAGCACCGTAAATAATGCGATGGTCTGAGGTAATATTTACCTGCATTTGTTGACGTACACCAAACATACCATCAGGGGTGGCTACAACTTGCGGGCGGGATGCGCCAATCGCTAAAATCGAACCTTGTCCAGGGGGTAAAATTGCGTCAAATGTATCTACGCCAAACATCCCTAAGTTAGACAGAGTAAATGTACCACTGTTGTATTCGTCTGGTTGCAGTTGTTTGGCTCTAGCACGTTCTACCAAAGATTTCCAACTGCGGGATAGGGAATAAAGATCTACTAAGTCTGCATTCTTTAATACAGGTGTAATCAATCCGCCATCATCCATTGCTACAGCTACGGAAATGTTGATGTCAGAATGATAAACAATTCCTTGATCGGAATAGCTAGCATTGATTAGTGGGTGTTTTTGCAACGTTACTGCTACGGCTTTTGCCAATAGCGCTGTCATTGTTACCCCTTTTGACTTAACTTGCTTATACAGCTTGTCTAGTGCATCGGTGGTAATTGTATAACCCACACGGAAAACAGGTACAGATAAGGTAGCTACCATGTTCCGTACCACTGCATTTTGGAAGGTAGTTAGAGGTACTACCTGACCAGGAACAGCGCTAGCTGCTGCGGGAACAGGTGCAGGTGCAGGTGCAACTGTCTTAGATGGTGGTGCAGCTGGGGCGGTTGTTGGTACAGATGGTGGCGGTGTAACTGGTGCGCTAGCGGCTGGCTTACCTTTATTTGCAGCAGCTTCCACATCTTCAGCCACAATACGACCGTAGGGGCCACTACCTTGAAGCGTCTTTAAATCGATTTTTAACTCTTTTGCCAATTTACGGGCTCGTGGAGAAACTACGAGCCTTCCTTCTTGATGGTTTGAGCCGTTTTGAGACGCTAAGGCTGGTGTTCCAGCAGAAGCAGCGGCGGCGACTGGTTGAGGCGCAGCAGGAGCAGGACTAGCAGCGTCACTAGAACTAGCAGCCGCCTTAGCAGCTTCGATTTCAGCTTCCGTTTCTACAATAAAAGCGATCGCATTTCCTACAGCCGCAGATTCACCAGCTTCCACTAAAATGTGAGCCAGATATCCTTCATAAAAGGATTCCACATCCATATCTGCCTTATCTGACTCGACAACCACCACTGTTTCGCCTTTTTCCACTTTATCGCCTGGAGACTTCACCCAAGAGACAATTTTGCCTTCGGTCATGGTGGAACTCAGCGCCGGCATAAATACTTCGTAAATGCTCATAGGGTGGTTTCAGAATCAATGAATTTTATGGACTTTAACAGCTTTCACCAGATCGAATTGTATCTTGGTGTGAGAATTTTCGGTTCAGGATTTTTGGGGATTGGGGATTGGGGAACTCGGGGCCCTCTCTGGGGATAAGGGGTAATGGGGATTAGGGACTGGGGACTGGGGAAATAACAAACACCAATTACCAATTACCCATTACCCATCCCCAGGAACTTAAAGCCAAGATGAAGGTCTACATATTAATGCAATTCTCAAGGGTTCCTGTATGATGCAATTGCGATCGCCTAAGTTGGTTATATATCTTAATTTTCTGCGGAATCGCTCACTAGAGCAAGGAGGATGTCCACAATCTTCAGGTAGAAGTTCAGCATTTAGGCTTCCATTTACAATCTAAAATTGATAATTTACTGTTTGAAATTTTTGTTTAATTTTATGTCAGTAAAGTGGAAATTGTTCTTGATTTTGATACTCAGTATGTTTGCCACTGCTGGCGCTGGAGTTTATCTCTCCCAAAACCAGCCATTTGCAACCAGTATTGATATAACTCATGGTCAAACTCAGCAGGTAGCAGCAACTCAGATATCTCAGAATATTGCAACTGAATCAGAGCGTATCCACTATAAAACTATACCCCTTGAAAGTATTAACTCTAATCTTCAAGGTAGCGATCCAGCTACATTAGCTCTGAATGCATTTGAAGACACAGCATCAGATGTCGGAACACGTAAAGTAGAGGTAGTTTATCCACAGCGCAATCAGGCTTTAGTCACCATTACGCAAATTTCCCATAGTAATAATTTAGTTGGTGCAGTTAAATACCGATTTGAGATGACTACCTTCGGGCGATCGCTATTAATCACTTCGCCTCCTGTATGGCAAATTGTCTGGGCTGGTTCTCAAGTGCAATGTTTAAGTGGAAATCGTTCCAGAAAGAATTTCAACCAAAATTGTCAACCATCTTATCGAGAAATCAGCAATTAGTAGTTAGTTAGTCGTCAAAATTGCGCCTAGCTTCTTTATTTTGAGAAATAAAAAACTAATTTTGCAAAAATCGCTAAATCGGTGCAATTAGAGCGATATAGTTTTATTTTGGAAAAAACTATGAAATAACATAATATTTTCAGGTATTTGTTAACTTTGCATAGTTTTTTTGTTGTCTACGTTTACCTGAAAAAATTAGCAGCTTGATTCATTACTGAACTACAATCCAAAATTGATTGACTCTACAGCATCTGTGGCATCTAAATTATTAAGTTCAGTATTAATCTCTATTTGAATAGTCAGCTACACATCACGAGAATTGGCTAAACTATTCATTCAAGCTCAAAACTCACATTTCTATGTCTGCTCAACTTCAATTTAAGCGATCGGCTGGTTTGTTAGCCCTAATTGCTGTTTCGTTGAGTATTTCTTCTTGCGCGGCTGATTCTAAAAGCGTCAAAGCTGTTTCTGTTGTGGGTGCTGGGGCCAGTTTTCCTGCACCTTTATATCAGCGCTGGATTGCAGATTACCACCAACGAAATCCCCATGTAGAAATTAACTATCAGTCTTTAGGAAGCAGTGTAGGAATACAACAACTCATCCAAGGTACTGTAGACTTTGCTGCTAGTGATGTAGGAATTACACATGAACAAGCCGCTCAAGTCAAAAGGGAAGTGGTTGCTTTACCGATGACTGCCAGTTCGATAGTGTTAGCTTACAATATTCCGAATCTGCCAACTACGCTGAAGCTATCACGTTCAGCCTACACAGATATCTTTTTAGGAAAAATTACCAATTGGAACGATCCAAAAATAGCAATAGCTAATCCAGGGGTAAATTTGCCGAATCTGCCAATTCAAGTTATCCACCGAACCGATGGTAGTGGTACAACTAGCGTTTTAACACAACATCTCAGCGCTATTAGCCCAGAATGGAACAACAAAGTTGGGGCTGGTAAATCTATACAATGGGCAGTAGGGATTGCAGCTAAAGGTAATGAAGGCGTTACTGCTCAGATACAACAAACCCCAGGAGCTTTTGGTTATGTCGAGTATGTCTATGCCATACAAAATAAATTATCTGTGGCGACTTTAGAAAATAAATCTGGTAATTACATTCAGCCGACACCTGAGTCAGTAGCTAAAACTTTAGAATCGGTAAAATTGCCTAGTGATACATTAATTGCTTTTATCGCCGATCCCACAAATCCTCAGTCTTATCCAATTGTCACTTATACTTGGCTGTTAACTTATAAACATTATGAAGACTCAGCCAAAGCCCAAGCACTGAAAAATTTTGTTGACTGGGCTGTGACTGAAGGGCAAAAGTCTAGTGCAGAACTGGGATATATTCCTCTGTCTCAAAAAGTTGTAGTTCAGGTGAAGTCAGCTGCGAAAAACATATCTCACTAAAAGATATTATTTTGCTGCTTTTGATGACGCACTTCCACTACTGTATGCACATTCCCACGGGGAGTAAAATCTGCTTTTACTGTAGCTTCTAAAGGGTCACAAGCTGCGACAAAATCATCAAGAATTTGATTAGCAGATTCTTCATGGGAAATATAGCGATCGCGGTAACTGTTAATGTAAAGCTTGAGTGCTTTCAATTCCACTACACGCTCATCAGGTACGTAGCTAATATAAATTGTGGCAAAATCTGGATAACCAGAAAACGGACATTTACAGGTAAATTCCGGCAATGTAATACTAATGTCATATTTTCTACCCACACGCGGATTCGGAAATGTAATTAGCTGTCCTTCCGCAATCTCGCGTTCGCCGTATTTAATTTCTGTAGTGTTATTTGTCATTTGTTATAAGGTAATGGGTAATTGGTAATTGGTAATGAAAGTTTATCTCCTTGTCCCCATCTCCCTCATCTTCCTCATCTTCCTCATCTCCCTTATCCCCCTCATCCTCATTACTGTTCCCAGTCTGGACAATTATTATCATCCCAGCCGTGAGGGTGCATAGCACAGACTAATAAGTTACCACCATAAACTTGTCCGTGGTAGTTAGTGCAACCAATACAGGCGGGATTTTTTTCGGGTGTGGGTTCTACTGGATAAGGAAAACCGGGATCTACATCAGCCATGACATCTTCTAGTTCCCAATAAACTTCCATCATGGGTTCAGTGAAGTCATGTAAATACTGGTCAACTTCAGTGGCTATTGTAGTCTGTACTTGTTCTGTAATTTCTTCTGTCAGTTCCAGAAAAGCGTCTACCATTTCACTCATTCCTAGGAAAAAGTGCTCTACTTCAACAGCCACAGTTTCAATGATGTCAATTAAATCTTTTTGCCACTCGTCCATAAAATTTACGTCTTTTCTGGCTATAAATAGAGCATTCAGTACGTCTTTACTGGAAGCAAGAGACTATACCCTAGGCCAAGTATATTTAAAAAATTGCTATGTTTTGCTTTAGTAATAAACTGCTGCTAGTTTTTTTACTCGTCACGTTGCAGCCGTTTTAACTCTTCTTGCAATTCTAAGACTTGAGCGCGCAATCCATCTACATCATTAGTTGCAGAGGTTGCAGTGTTTTTCACCGTTGGCTCTTCATCGTCTTCTAAAATTTCAATACGGCGGGGTTCAGCAGGTGGTTTTTGCTCTGCATCTGTACCAGATGTTGGCGGCTGTTGAGCTTGCTTCATCATATCTTCGACAAAGCGACGGGCTTCATCTGTCGTCATTTCGCCCTTTGCCACCATTTCATCTGCCAGTTTTTGGACTTGCGATCGCAGTTCGGCTAATTTTCCTCCTGCTTTCTCACCTGCGTAAGAAGCTAACCCAACACCGAGGTAAAAAGCTTTTTGAACAATATCTCCAAAACCAGGCATTGCTGCTGAACGCTCCTAAAAATAGGGCGACCCGGAGACTACGCCTACCACAAGCATCCCGTATTGCTGCTACCTTCCGGTCCTGACAAGATTTGGGCGTTGAAGTCGCATAGGTCCAGGTCTATAAATCATCATAACATTAAATTACTGA
This sequence comes from Tolypothrix sp. PCC 7601, assembly GCF_025677855.1. Lineage (NCBI taxonomy): Bacteria > Bacillati > Cyanobacteriota > Cyanophyceae > Nostocales > Tolypothrichaceae > Tolypothrix > Tolypothrix sp. PCC 7601. The sequence goes on along the minus strand of NZ_CP064879.1, from coordinate 2,037,116 downwards.
ATTTTAATGTTATTCCATAACAATTCGCCATTCGTGTAGCTGATATTTTACACAGCCGTTTTTTACCAAGGGGTCAAGGGCTACAATAGCTTGAGCTTCCGCCATCGATTCTGCCTCAAACACCATCATTCCGCCTCCCAATTCTGCCCAATAACCAGTCTTGGCTTTGTGTCCCTTGGCAATTAAATCCTGAACGTAAGCTTTATGGGCAGGTATATATTGATCAAAGGTAGGTTTATCAACTGTACCTTCTTCAATCTTCACAAAAGTTGGCATTTACTTGTGACCTTTAGAATTTTCTGTATCGTAATCTAGTAGGGATTGGGGATTGGGGACAAGGGATGAGGGAGATGAGGAAGATGAGGGGGACTGGAAAAAGCAAGGGGGCAGGGGGCAGGGAGCAGGGGGAGACATAATTAATGACAAACACCCAATTACCAATTACCAATTACCAATTACCCATTACCCAATGCCCGATGCCCGATGCCCGATAACCTTTGACTCTTGTAAATGAATCTCTTTTTTATTGCTTTGCTACCACCGCAAGATATTCAAGATTACGCTAACCAAATTAAGCAATATTTTGTTGATAATTATGCCAGCAGACACGCGCAAAAGTCTCCTCCACACATTACTTTGCAACCACCCTTTCAATGGGCTGATAGCGAGATGTCACGCTTAGAAACATCTGTGGGGGAGTTAGCGATGGGAAAACAGCCAGTACCGATTACCCTCAAAGGGTTTGCTGCCTTTGCGCCCCGTGTCATATATATAAATGTATTGAGAACTCCAGAATTGTTGAATTTGCAAGCCGATTTAATGGCTCATGTCGAAGCAACTTTGGGTATTGTGGATGAGGTTGGTAAAACTCGTCCCTTCGCACCCCACATGACAGTTGCATTTCGAGACTTAACAAAGCAGAATTTTAAAGCAGCTTGGCCAGAATTTGAAAATCGTCAATTGCATTTTGAATTTATTGCCGACAAGTTAACGCTATTAATGCATGACGGTAGAAGATGGAATATTAAATCTGAGTTTGCTTTATTAACAGAGTAAATACCAAAGTTAATCAGCTAATACCTGTTTAATATAAAATATTTTCGTGATTGCTTGAGCGTAAATGTTTGCTGGCGATCGCATTTATAATTCAGTTACATAATTTGCTGTAAATGCAATACAAATCCAGGTAGCACATCTTCACCTGATAAACTTTCAGGGTTATCTAATATCTCTACATCTTTTCCTGGACGATAAATTTCCACACGCTTATTTTTCCGATCAATTAACCAACCTAGTCGAGCGCCATTTTCAATATATTCCCGCATTTTATCCTGCAAATCTTTGAGAGAATCGCTAGGGGAACGCAACTCGACTACAAAATCAGGACAGATGGGGGCAAATTTTTCTTGTTGTTCTGGGGTTAAAGCATTCCACCTCTCAATTTTTACCCAAGAAGCATCTGGAGAACGATCTGCACCATTGGGTAATTTAAAGCCACCATTAGAGTCAAAAGCGATTCCTAAATCATTGGTGTCTACCCAATTAAACAGCTGTTGAGTAAGCCTACCATTACGATTGCTAGTTTCTCCACCAGTTGGTGCCATAATTAATACTTCCCCTGATGCTGTGCGCTCAAATCGATAATTGCGGTTTTTCTGACACATCTGGAAGAACTGCTCATCAGTCAAGTCGATTTTTAATTTTAGGGTAGAAGGCAAAGTGATTGTCGCTGTGTCCATAAACTTACCCCAATATATTACTTTCTAGTTTAGTGGAGTGTGGGGAGCGATCGCACAAAGGTAAGCTCAATTATACTAAGCGATCGCACTTTGCAAACCAATACAAAGGCGATCGCTAAATCTCATTCTCACGCTTTAGTATCTACAGAGATATCTGAGATAATTAAATGATCTATATTTTCATGGATTATATTTTCTATCTTTACAAAATCATCTTTAAGAAAACTTTCCCAAAAGTCTTGGACTTTTTTCATTAATTTTTCAACATCAGCATCATCATAATCTTTCTGATTCAAAATATCCTTTTGATAAATAGTTATCCATTTTTCTGCCCAATTACTTTTCTTAAAAATTGTCGAATTATCTCTGGATACTTGATGAATTCTTTCCCTAATATTTTTATTGTCGTAAGGGCAAATGAGTAGTCTTATTACAAGATATGCAGAACCATTTTCAAAATGGAACGCAAGTGGTAGGTTTTTATCACGCCATTCTTGAGAACCAAAGCCTATGTATTTTTTACTGTATCGGTCTAAAAATATTTTTTTAGATGTGATATATTGACTAGCTAATTTAATTATATTATCAGCTATTTCCAACTGTAAATCTGGACGATGTTCAAAAATTAAATCCAGAGCTTGTTTATGTTTACCATATATTTTACGGCAGAGTTCTGCAATTTCCGAATCAGTCATAATATGTCTCTTAATTAATATAGAATAATGATTTATTAATGTATAAACATCTGTGCCAATAGTAGACTTATAATTATTGCAAATATTATCAAGTATCTCAGCCACGTTAGAATATGTATATATTCTTCAATTTTCGTCAGAGACTTTATCAGTTTCTGGTGATAAATAAATTAATACTTTTCGATAATTGCTATATTCAATATCAACAATTTCGCGATATCTCCATAGTTGATTTGAATGTTCACCAGAATCAACCTTATTTTCTATAGCACATACTAATTTGTTACTGGGTGATTGGATTAGAATATCAATATTTTGCCACTCTCGTCTAACCTCAGCATCTTTTAAATCAGCTATATCAATATCAACCGCGCTAATATCTGCATACTTTTCATCTTTAGGGTTCTCTGTCTCTAGCAATACTCGCTTAAGAAATCGCTTCAGAAAAATATCATCCAGTCTGTGATTTTGAGATGGATTTAATAAGAATGCTAGAAAGTTGGAGTGACGTATTTCCTGACGTACTACGCCAATTGCTTCAAAAATATTGAACTGTGCGAGCTTTGATTCCAGTTCCTCTAATTCTTCATTATCAACAATAAATTTTTCTAGTAATGCTCGGTCTTTTGTTGTTATTGTCATTACTAATGAATTTTCTGATGAACAACAGTTGTATTGTTCCCAGAAATGAAGCCAAGATAACTTTGATACCAAAAATCCGGGTTTTACCGGATTATTGACAGAATAGTGCGGTAAAAATGACATAACACTTTTTCCGATTGATAGTCTCCGCTCAGGGGAAAAAGTGTCAGAATCGAGGAAGCGATCGCAATTTTCTATGATCGCACTGTTCCTCAAGGCAAACTCTGGAGGGTAACTTGCCTAAATCGATTCAATCTGTTCAACCACCGCTTAAATTTATTCCCCAACGCTTGAACCGCATTGTCCTCCAGATTGCTCAGTGGTTGTTACCATTTTTTTTACGGTTTCGGACTCGCCCTTGGTTAGTGGCGGGTATTGTTGAGATTGAAGCGAAGAATGCTGAGGTGTTAGCCCAGCTTTATCAACAGTTTCAAGCTGGTAAAGTTCGCTTTTTGTTGGCGTTTCGACATCCAGAGGTGGACGATCCTCTCTGTATGTTATATTTACTGTCTCGGATTGTACCCAAGGTTGCGAAGGAAAAAGGGATAGCGTTGCAATACCCCGTTCACTCCCATTTTCTTTACGATCGCGGTATGACTTTGTGGGCTGGAGACTGGTTGGGTTGGTTTTTTTCGCGCATGGGAGGTTTGCCAATTCATCGGGGTAGGCGATTAGATAGACAAGCTATCCAAACAGCACGGGAGTTGTTTGCTAATAGCAATATACCGATCGCAGTAGCACCGGAAGGCGGAAATAATGGTCATAGCCAGATTGTTAGCCCCTTAGAACCTGGTGTGGCTCAATTAGGGTTTTGGTGCGTAGAAGATTTACTCAAAGCTCAACGTTCTGAGACTGTTTTTATTGTCCCGGTTTCTGTTCAGTATCGCTTCGTTAATCCACCTTGGACAAAACTGCATCGATTGTTGAGAAAATTAGAAATTGATAGTGGTTTATCAGTGCAGTCAGTCGATCAATTGGGTAGTGATCAATTCCCAGAAATTGATTATCAACGCCTCTGTAGGTTAGCAGAATATGTAATTTCTGAGATGGAGGAATTTTATCGCCGTTTCTATCATCAACATTTGCCAGCTACACCCGAACTAGAAATTATTGAGCGACTACATCGCCTGATGGATACTGGTTTAAAAGTAACTGAGCAATATTTTAATATCCAGTCGCAGGGAAATTTTATTGATCGCTGTCGCCGCTTGGAAGAAGTTGGCTGGAGTTATATTTACCGAGAAGATATAGCTGATATTCATGCTTTACCACCCTTCAAACGGGGATTAGCTGATTGGATTGCTGAGGAAGCAGATTTGCGGATGCGACATATGCGTTTGGTGGAAAGTTTTGTTGCTGTTACCGCTAGCTATATTCAAGAACAGCCAACTGCGGAACGGTTCGCGGAAACATTATTAGTCATCTTCGATATGCTATCTCGAATTGGCGATCGCAAAAAAATGCCCGCCCGTCCCCGATTAGGATGGCGAAAAGCCCAAATTACCATCGGTGAACCAATTTCGGTAAGCGATCGCTATTTCAATTCCCAGGGCGATCGCCAAGCATCTAGACAAGCTGTCAGTCAGTTAACCAAGGATTTAAAAACTGAATTAGACCGATTGATTGAGTAATTGGTGATTTGTCGTTTGTCATTTGTCATTTGTCATTTGGTGTTTGGTGTTTGGTAATTTCCCCTCATCCCCCTCATCTCCCAGTCCCCAATCCCTTGCTGTTTTTCTAACCACTAATCAAAGCTAAATTCTCAACTAGTTTGTCTTTTCCAGGTGAAGTAAGAATTTAAATCTCTACTGGTAACTATATAAATTAGGATGATGATACTCAGAACTGCCATAATCAAACTTCCGATGCTGAGAAAAAGGGAAAGTTTGTCACTCAGTAAAATAACCATTGTGACTAGAATTACAGCCAGGAAACTACAAAGACTCATCATCACCCATTTTGCCCATTTATGCCCTTGCAGCACAAAGTACATGACTACAATTGTGAGTAAAATACGTCCAATAGCCCATCTATCTCGTGCAGCGATCACCAGCGTAGTATCTAAAATACAAAGCAAGATAAACATAGCCAGTAATGTGTTTCGAGCTTTTAAGGCAGCTTGACCTATCTGGAGCATGGCTTTTTTCTGGTAATAGGATATAGAGCGAATTAATTAAATATTAATTTAGCGCTACAAATTGATGCAAAGCAGAAAAAAAACTATCGCCGCATTTCTACTATGCTCATCAGCGAATTGCTTTCAAAGCTTGCATGAATTCACTTTAAAAAATTAGCTTTAGCTAATATTGTTGCATATTATGACAACTTGTATACAAACATCTCGTTAATTGATATGAGACCGCTTAACATCTACAAAATTCGCGATGTTGCCCATCAAATTTGAAATTTTAGATTTTGGATTGAACATTCACAACTTCAGATTTAAAAAAGTCTGGTTGCTTGATCACAGTATCAGAGTAAGCAAGATTAAGTGAGTCGATGGAAATAAATAAAACTATGTTACGAAATCTAAATTGGTTTGAAATTTTTACCAATGAAAAATGACCAATGACAGCCTCAGCCAGTTATCTTTAATTTCGCCGACCTACTTATTTGTGAAATAAATCCAAAATCCAAAATTGACTGGTTGAGTTATCACCATTCTTCTGTAAAGGTGTATTCTCCGGAACTGAAAACTGGAATCGGTTGTGGTTCCTCTTTCATAGGAGTTGGTGGTTTAATCTGACAACTTTCGCTAGAGTGGTTCTGTTCTTGATGGTGAAGCGATGAAAAGGGAGATTCAGCGTGATGTGCTGAAGTTTGGACATCGCGTTCAACAATGTTGGATTGTGGTTGAACTAACTCAATATGTGCGACTTGAGTATGGGAAGGTGATAAAGTAACGCGGGTAATCTTACCACCGAGGCGATTAATACCCTGAATCGTTTGCGACAGACAACTATAAGGAATTGTCTTGATGTACTTAGCCTTCCGCATTAATGCTCGATGACAGCCCCCTGTCACTTCAATTGTCACTTGGCGATCGCTATAGTCACTAAAATCGCCAGGATCAATTATTGTGGTCGCCATACAAATCACCTTGAATTTCGATGCTGTTAGCAACTTATCATCAACCTGAATCGATGGACAACCGAAGTATTAAGTAAATGAATTACATACTGTAATTAAATGGGAACAGAGAAATATCCCTAATTAAAATTAGGCTGTAATTAAATACAGGTTCTTGATTTTTCTTAATAAGGTGTGCCGTCTTTATGGGTAAACTGCCACTTACCTTCTACAAGTAAAGCTTGAATATCATCATCGGGATATGTTCCTTCATCCCCTGGTGTGCGATCGCCTATTTCTAAATATAAAACTTCCTCTGAGGTTTCGTTGATCAGGTTGTGGGCGTTTCCAGTTCCCGCCTTGAAACCTGCACACATCCCCGGCGAGAGCGGAGTTCGTCCTTCATCGGTTTGTAGGGTAGGGTTCCCCTTTAGAATATAGATAAACTCGTCTTGCTTAGAGTGAGCATGACGCAGGGCGGAAATTGCGTGAGGAGCTAATCTTGTGAGGTTGACACCAAAGTTCGTCAGACCAAACAAATCGCCCAGTGGATGTTTCTCTCTACCCGCTATGCGAGAAGCAAAAGGCTCTGGATAGTTTGTCGGCTTAGTGCGTGGCGGTGCTTCAGTTGCGTGGATGGCGATGGGATTGATGGGTGATGCCATAGAAACGCTCTCTTAACAGAAGACAAGGGTTAACTATAATTATTATGCGTAAACAAGCAACCTCGAAAGCGATCGCCATGATTGACTGTCTGAATTTTCAAGTTGAGAGGTTTTGGTTAAGAAGCTATCCAAACTGACTACACCCAAAAACCATTCTTCATTGGTAGCCGCATCCATGAAAATCTTGCTTGTAGAAGATGATGATGTATTAATTAAAGTTCTGACCAAAAATTTGACAACCCATCACTACATTGTAGATGTTGTAAAAGATGGGGAAATGGGCTGGACTTACGGCTCTACCTTTGAGTATGACTTGATCATACTGGATATCATGTTGCCAAATTTGGATGGCATCAGCTTATGCAAGCGTTTTCGGGCACAGGGTTATACGGTGCCAATTCTGTTACTGACGGCTCAAGATAACATTACTGCCAAAGTACAAGGATTAGATGCAGGTGCAGATGACTATGTTGTCAAGCCTTTCGATCCCATAGAATTAATTGCCAGAATTCGCGCATTACTGAGGCGTGGTAGTAACAATCCTTTTCCCTTACTAACTTGGGGGGATTTGCTGCTTAATCCTAGTACTTGTGAAGTAACTTACAATGGCTGTCCCCTGAACCTGACAACGATGGAATATGATTTACTAGAACTTTTGCTGCGAAACTGTCAGCATGTGTTCAGTAGTGAAGAACTTTTAGATAAATTATGGTCTTCAGAAGATTTTCCTTCTGAGGCTACAGTACGTTCTCATGTTCGCAGGTTGCGGCATAAGTTGGTAGCTGCGGGTGCGCCCCATGATTTTATTGCTACTATGCATGGACGGGGTTACTATCTAAAAGCACCTAGCACAGAAGAAGTAAATAATTTATCAGTAACCCCAGAAAATAATTCCCATAGTGCTGCTGTCATAGTTAAATCTAGAGAAACTGAGAGCGATCGCCCACAGCATTTAATACCGTCGGATTCGCAACAGCAATACTTGGCATTTCTCAACGAGACTTGGACGAGGACTAAACCACAAAGTCTCGACCAAATGGGAATTTTATTACAAATCGTCAGAGACTTACAAACCAATCAACTTACACCCCAGCAACAAACACAGGCGCAACATGTGGCTCACAAACTCGCAGGAACTCTGGGAATTTTTGGGCTAACCAAGACAATGCATATTGCTCGTCAACTAGAGTATTGGTTAGGCGGTAGGGAGCGACTGCAACCAAAACACGCACCATTGATGAAAACTCTGGTAACGGCTCTCCAGCAAGATATAGATCATACTACACTGATCCAATTGTCCCAGATTCCGGCTGGCCAGTCACCACTATTGCTAATGATCAGTGCAGACAATGAATTCAACCAGTCAATAGTAGCTGTAGCAGCCAGCCGGGGAATTCGCATTCAAATTGCGCCTACACCGGATATAGCGCCAGCAATGCTTACCAATGAGCCTGTCTTGGATGGTTTCGGTGAAGATCCTGATGTTATCCTGATGCGGTTACCCTCAATGCCATCAAGAGCAGAAGTCATCGAACAGCCTAACTCAGAGTTAAGTAACATTTGGAAGACATTGCAGACATTCGCCGAACGTTACCCGAAATTACCAATTGTGGTGATCGGCGATCGCGGCGAGATGAGCGATCGCTTAGAAGCAATGCGGCGGGGTGGAAAATTATTTTTGGTAACGCCGACTCCACCAGAACAAATAGTTGACACTGTCGTGAATTTGCTGCGAGATCCAGAAATTCCCAACAAGGTAATGATCCTTGATGACGATCAAGATTGGTTACGTACTCTCCCCACCTTACTGAAACCTTGGGGATTTAAAGTAACTACCCTTGCCGATCCGCAACAATTTTGGACAGTACTCCAAGCAGTTACTCCCGATGCTCTAGTATTAGATGTCAATATGCCACAAATCAATGGATTTGAACTCTGCCAACTTCTTCGCAGCGATCCGCATTGGCAGCGGTTGCCAGTATTATTTTTGAGTGTACTCACAGATCCTACTACCCAGAATCAAGCTTTTGCAGTTGGCGGTGATGATTATCTATGTAAACCCGTGAAAGGGGTAGAATTAGCCAACAGAATTTTGAGGCGGTTACAAAGAGTTAGAGCTTGGGCAAATTGATTATAGGGCATAGGGCATAGGGCATTGGGTAATTGGTAATTGGTAATTGGTGATAGGAATTTCTCCCCTCATCTACCTCATCTACCTCATCTCCTCTTAGTGTTTGGTAATTTGTCAGCAAAAAAATCATTTCATCTCCCCATTGTTTCGGACTTTTGGAGGGACAATGACAACATCTTTCCCATGCCCTATGCCCTATGCCCTATGCCCAAAAACTCCATCTCCTTGTGCGTGGAGTTTTTCATTTAGTAAATGAACTGATAATTTCGTAAGGCTAAAAAATGTTACTTAAAGTTTACTGAACATTTAATGTAGCAATTTTTGAGAGACAATAATCTTATAAGGAAGCTGAGATTAAAAACTTAACCTCAGCTTTTCCTTACCAATCTCCTTAAATGTTTTTTGTGTTGCACAGACACACACATGGAGGTAAAAATGTTACACGATATTTTAGTACCAGATCCCGGCACTTACCTCATCATCAAAATTTCTGTGTTGATTTTGGCACTGTTAGTATTGATGATTGTATCTGCGGCCCCAGTTCTTTAAGAATTAACTCAAAAATTTAGGTTCTCACTCCGATATCTCACAGATGTGAGTAGTCTTTGCTGCTTTATTGGCAAAATAGTTAATTGCTTAAAGATGACTGTATCTGCTTTGGGGTACAGTTGATGGCAATCGAATCGCAAGTGAAGCGGTAGCGATATTATGGGCGTGAAATCAGCAGAATAAAATACCTGAATCTGGATTTAATTTAGGATTCACCAGAAATCTGACAATTAGCCTAAGAATGGTCTTTCGTACTACCAAAGATGGAGAAGATACGATTGAGAGGATTCTATATCGCAATGCTTAGTGAAATATCGATGGATGGAATCAATATAATGTCCTCGGATGACAACTGCTAATCAACTGTGTAAGTGGGATTTGCATGGACTAGATTTAACTAGCGTGTTCCCAGTCGCTGAGTAACTCATGCTGTTGTGGTTTTGTCTGACGTTTCTTGAGGGGGACTCTGGGAGAACCGATATCAACCTTGGGGAAAGACTGTTGTTTCTTGTTAGGAGACTGGTTACCTTGGGTTTTGGAATTAGTCGGTGTGTTTGTCATGGCTTTATGAACCTGTAATGAAAACTTCAGCACTACTTTATATCATCAATTTTAAAACTGCAAATTTCGGAAGAAATATTTTATTTTTTTCAGTATTCCTACGGGAATAACAATCTCTTCATTTGTTTAATGCTTATTCACTATTTTTTCACATTATCAGCACAAATATAAGATACTGTTAACAACTGCTTAAGAATTAGTTCACAGTAAAATTCCTGAGACGCAGCGTTGAAAAGTAACATTACATAGAGATACAAGCGTTGCGTGAGAATATGCGCGATCGCACTTAAGGCAATACTACTCGTTTAAGCGTTTTGAACTCAAAATTGGTTTTGGGGAAAAGGTGTACCCCTGCGGGGAAGCAAGCTACGCGTAGCGTCTCCGCAGGAGAAAGGTTAAGGGTTAAAGGTTTTTTCTCTACCTTTTCCCATTCCCCTTTTTTCCCTTAACCGACAAGTATTGACACTTATGGCTGTTTATTCACCTGAGAATTAACAATTGAAAAACCTCTTCTTGTAGATTTGCTTTTGGCTACCTGCACTTGAAAGCTGATTTTGTCGCTTTTCTCTCCACTTTTCGCTTCCAATGTCCATTTACCAGGACGCAGATGCCAAAATACAGAATTAGCTGAATCTATAGCTAGCTTTTCACCATTTAACCGCCACTCTATAGGCTCAACTACCTTTCCTATTAGCTTAAACTCTAGTTTCTGGCTTGTTTGTTCCCCTGGATACAGCAAAAATAAATCGCCATTGTGAGGAGATAGAATTCTCAAATTGCTAGTATTAAAAGTTGCTTGTTGCTGTCTAGCTAACCATTCATCATATTCTGGCGATAAATTGCCTGGTTGTTGATTTTCGTAAGCAATTTTGTCTTCTGGATAAAAGTATTCCTGCACCACAGAAGCGCAATCTGGTGTAGGTTTTAACCCAGAAATTGCACAGATGGGTAATTGCACTAAACCTTGAGGTGGAAGAAAATTTTCAGGTTCTTGATGTTCGTGCAAATGTAACATAATCCGATTCCACAAAGGCGCTGCACCAGTCACCCCTGATACTTGGCGCATTGGTTCGCCAGTGAAATTTCCTACCCAAGTAGCGACGGTATAATCTGTAGTGAAGCCTACAGTCCAAGTATCGCGGAAATTTGAAGAAGTCCCAGTTTTAACTGCTGCTGGGAAAGGAAGATTTAATACAGAATCTACACCAAAAGCTGTGGCACGGGCGTGGTTATCGCGCAGCATATCGGTGATTAATTGCCAATTTGTCGGGTTGGTATTTGGTGTTTGGTGTTTGGTGTTTGGTGTTTGGGGAATTGTTGTGATTAGTGATGCGGCTTCACCTTGTTGGGCTATGGTGAGGTAAGCCTGGGCTAATTCCCAAAGGCTGACTTCGCCACTACCAAGAGTTAAACCTAAACCATAATATTCGGGGGTTTGATTGAGGTGTTCAAAGCCTAATTGACGCAGATGTTCGAGGAAAGCTGGTACACCTACCTTTTCTAATACCCTGACAGCAGGGATGTTGAGGGAGTTTGCCAAAGCTACCCGCACCCGCACTGGGCCGAGAAACTTTTGAGTATAATCTGTAGGGCTATAAAGTTTGGCACCGGGAATGGCGTAATGTGCGGGGACATCTGCCAAAATTGTATTCGGGCGAATTATACCTTTTGCTAACGCCAATTCATAAACAAACGGCTTGAGGGTAGAACCTGGTTGACGTAGGGCTTGTACTCCATCATTGCGTCCGAGTTTGGCTTCATTAAAGTAATCGGGGGAACCGACATAAGCCAAGACTTCCCCTGTGTGGTTGTCAATTACCAAAGCTGCTGCATCGTGGACGTTATTTGTAGCCAGGGAAGAAAGTACTTGCTTTACCTGTGCTTCGACAAATTGCTGTAAAGGTCTATCTATTGTAGTGTGAATCTGACCTTCCCCTTGTGGGGTGCTTTGCTGATTCGCTAACCAAAATAAAAAGTGGGGTGCAGCAATAATTCCTCGTTGGCGAGATTGAAATACTACCTTTTCTGTATAGGCGCGTTCGGCTAGCGAGGAAGTAATATAACCATCCTGTACCATACGGTTGAGGACGTATTTTTGTCGCTGTTTCAGCCGTTGCCAATGGGCTAACGGGTCAAAATATGTGGGATTATTGGGAATGGCAGCTAAGAGAGTAGCTTGAGCAAGATTTAAATCACTGGCTGGGAGAGAAAAATAAGTCCGGGATGCGGCTTCCACACCATAGATATTTCCTCCCATTGGTAAGCGATTAATATATGCAGAGAGGATTTCATCTTTATTCATCCCCGCTACTAATCGCCAAGATAGCCAAATTTCTTGTAGCTTTCCTGAGAGATTGCGTGGAACAGGATCTAACATCCGCGCTAACTGCATGGTAACTGTGGAAGCACCAGAAACAATTTTTTTGGCGTGAATTGCTTCTTTAATAGCGCGGGCTACTGCTTTTAAATCTAATGCCCCATGATGATAGAAGCTGCTATCTTCAGCCGCTAAAATTGCCTGAATAAATTGGGGAGAAACTTGATTTAAGGGGACGACGGCTGTATGCTCTTGGTCACGGGTGAGTAAAGTTCCTAAGGGTAGCCCATTGCGATCGCTAAATTGCAACGCTAGCTGATTTTGCAAAATATCTTTAGCCCGAACTGGCGCAAAATAGGGCATAAGGCGCACTGACAAGCATATTAGCAGCAAAGCTAAGATTACCTTACCCTTTTTGCTGCGATTCAATACCCGCCAAAATTTTTGCGTAATTTGGATTAGCCTGCGTGAAGTTACTTTCATTAGCGAATGCGCTACCCTGTCAAACTTACTTTAATTTTGACGTAGCGATCGCACTGTAATCAGGAAATATTACTAACAATTTACAACTGATTTGTCATTTGTCATTTGTCATTTGTCATTGGTATGTATTCACAAATTTTTATCTATAAAAAATCAATACTTCTTAATATAATTTTCTCCTCTTCTTCCTCTCTGTGTCCTCAGCGCCTCTGCGGTTCATCACCTCTTCTCTTCTTGTCCTGCGTGGCTTCTGGGCGAGATGCTTTGCGAACGCGGTTTATTTAAAAAAATCTCACAACTCCCGCCAGATTGCCATCATTAAGAATTGTAGTAATTGATAGGAACAATCATATTCTATTGGTTATCTATATAATAATCTCACGCAGAGTCGCAGAGGCGCAGAGAGAAAAGAGATATCTATTTTAAATTTATGATAATTAAAGTTTTAATTAAATTTCTACTTAGCTTAACACTGATGCTAGGCATAGCTGGGTGTGGCTTGTTCGGCATTAATTCAGGTAGAGAACAACTACCAACAGTTGCGCCTCTCGCACCGCCAAAATTACCAGATTGGATTGAACAAATTAGTCCCATTGGCGATGCAAAACCTCTTAATCAAATTCGCATCCGATTTAAAGAAGCTTTAATTCCAGTAGAAAGCTTAGATAGTCCAGAACAGCAGAATTTGCTGCAAAAATTTGAACTAACACCACCTTTACCCGGCAGATTTCGCTTTTTGACACCGCGCATGGTGGGGTTTCAAGCAGATAAAGCCTTACCGCAAGCTACAAGATTTCAAGTTACTCTCAAATCTGGTTTAGCAGATTTAAAAAAACATCGTTTAGATCAAGATTTAGCTTGGACTTTTAATACTGAACCGATTAAGCTGACTAATTTACCAGGGGTTAACCCAATGGAGAAGGCTGACGATCAACCAATTGATTTACAGCCGAAATTACAATTTACATCGAATGTGGAACTAGATGTAAATTCTGTACAGAAACATTTACAGTTAATCCCTGAAGGTAAAACCGATGGTGTTGGTTTTAAAGTCATATTAGATAAAGAAGATCAGCCACAAGAAAGCGAAGATCCGTTAGAAAAATTTGACCCTTCACAACGTAACTGGGTTTATCAACTGATTCCGCAATTAAATCTCGCACAAGCAACTCATTATCGGCTAAGTTTTGCACCTGGTATTCTTCCTGCTTATGGTAATTTAGCAAGTGAAAAAGAATTTGCGAGTAAATTAGTCACCTATTCACCTTTAGCATTTCAAGGAATTAATTTTTACGGACAACCAGACGCAGGGGGAACCTACGGGAGATTTGTTAAAGGTAGTCCCCAGTTAGAATTTAATAACATCTTAGTTCCAGATTCCGCGATAGAAAATATTAAAATTGAACCGAAGCCAAAAGAGATTTCGCGAATTATTCAAGTTAATGATGAAGATAGGATTGTCAATATTAATCCTTATGCCTTAGCACCAGCTACGAGTTATACAATTACTGTTGGTGCAAATCTCAAAGATAAATTTGGACAGACTTTAGGTAAACCCGTCAGCCTGAAATATGACACTGGTGATTTAGCTGGTGATATTTGGGTTCCTTCAGATTTAAATATTTTTCCTGCTGGTAAAGATTTACAGCTAAATATTAATACTATAAATTTGCCAGAGGCGAACTATAAAGCTGCTTACAAAGTAGTGCAGCCAACAGACTTGGTTTACGATAATTATGCCAGTAATTTATTACCTAAACCAGTTGAATGGCAAAGTTTCTCGTTAGCTAGGAAGAATAATCAAGAAGTTGATATTACTGTTCCGTTAAGAGAAAGGTTATCTGCTTCTACCGGGATGTTAGCTTATGGTGTGCAAGCACGGACTAATAAATATCAGGAAAATGGTAAAGAACTGTGGCGAGAACCCACAACTTACGGCTTAGTACAATTAACAAATTTAGGTGTATTTTCTCAGTGGTTTCCTGATTCCGGTTTAATTCGCGTTCATCATCTCAGCGATGGTTCGCCTGTGAAAGCTGCGGCTGTAGAAATTTATCAATCACAATTAAATACAAAATCTCGTGCGCCAGTTTCGCCTTGTGTAACTGGAAAGACTGATGATAGTGGTAATTTAACTATTAAACGCGAAGATTTGAAGCAGTGTTTAGGAAGTAATCCAACCTTTACTAAAGCACCAGAACTATTAATAATTGCCAGAGAAAATCAAGATTGGGCATTTACCCGCACTGAAGAATATAGCGGTGTTTATGGTTATGGTATTGATGCAGGTTGGCAAGATGGTAAACCAGAATCCAGAGGTGTGATATTTTCAGATAGACAGTTATATCAACCAGGTGAAAAAGCTTGGTTAACTGGTTTCGCTGATTACTTACAAAATGGCACAATTCAACAAGATAAAAATGCGGCTTACCAAGTAACTTTAGTTGATCCTGATGGACAAAATACTAATTTAGGTACAAAAACTACTAATGAATTTGGGACATTCTCTTTAGAGTTGCCAATTAGTAAAACGCAACGCTTAGGATATTATACAGTCCAAGCCAAGGGTAAAAGTGGGCAAGAAATTTCGGGAGAATTTCGAGTTGCGGAATTTAAACCGCCTAATTTTAAAGTTGAACTGAATTTAGATCAGGAATTTGCCTTAATTGGCGATAAAGTTGAGGCGAAGGCTGCAAGTAATTATCTATTTGGTGCGCCTGTACAAGGAGGCGAAGCCAAATATTTCGTAACTCGTCAACAAGCTAACTTTGTACCCAAAGGTTGGGAAGAATTTAGCTTTGGGAGACAATGGTTTTGGCCGGAAGAAAGTCCAACTTTGACTAGCGATGTTTTGCAAACTACTTCTGTATTAGATGCTAACGGTAAAAGTGCACAAAGTTTAACAGTCGCAAAAGATTTACCCTACCCCATGACTTATCAGGTAGATGTGCAAGTCGCCGATGTTTCTAATTTATCAGTGGCGAATTCCCAAACTTTTACAGCTTTACCTAGTAATCGCTTGATTGGCTTAAAAAGTAATTTTGTAGCTGATGCTGGTAAGCCATTTGCTATTGAAACTATTGTTACTGACCCTACAGGAAAACCTCTTACAGGTCAACGGCTACGTTTAGAATTACAACAGATGAAATATAGTAGCGTTACCAAATTAGTAGAAGGTAGCCGCACACCAAAAAATCAAGTTGAGTATAAAACAGTAGCAAAAGCAGAAGTCTCATCTGCAAGTAATCCTCAATCGGTAACTTTAACACCCAAAGAATCCGGTTCCTACAGAATTAGGGCAAATTTTAGCGATACCAAAGATGAAATCAGCGCTACAGATTTACAAATTTGGGTAACTGGAGACAATCAAGTTTATTGGGGTTCGCCAGAAGAAGATAAATTAGAAGTTAAGCTAGATAAAAAAGAATTTAAGCCTGGTGAAACTGCAACTGCATTAATTCAATCTCCCTACCCAGAAGCCGAATTGTATTTTGCAGTCATTAAAGATAAACCTCTCTATCAACAAATTATCAAAGTTAAGGGAGGCGCACCCCAAATTCAGTTTCAAGTTACGCCAGAAATGTTACCAAATGCAGCAGTACAAGCTGTATTAGTCAGACAAGGTAAACCACTCAATCAAGTGGAACCGGGAAGCTTAGATAAATTAGTGAAAATTGGCTTTGCACCTTTTAAAGTCAACTTGCAGGATAAATATTTAAAGGTGGAAGTTAACCCACTGCAAGCATCACTCGCACCTGGTGCTGAGGAAACTGTACAACTAGAACTCAAGGATAATCAAGGTAATCCCACCCAAGGACAAGTTACAGTCATGGTGGTGAATGAAGCAGTACTGCAACTATCTGGCTATCGTCCACCAGATTTAGTAAATACAGTATACGCCGAACAAGCGATCGCAACTCGTTTTAGTGATAATCGTCCCGATGTCGTCATTCAACCCCAAGATATCCCCAAACCCAAAGGCTGGGGTTATGGCGGTGGCTTTTCCGCAGGTGCAGCTAATACACGTGTGCGTACAGATTTTCAAGCCTTAGCTTATTACAATGGTGCTGTCCTCACAGACGCTACAGGGAAAGCACAGATAACCTTTAAACTTCCCGATGACTTAACCACATGGCGAGTCATGGCTGTAGCTACCGATGGTAATCTGCGTTTTGGTAATGGCGATCGCACTTTTATCACGACAAAACCATTGCTAACTAATGCCATCTTGCCACAATTTGCCCGTCCAGGCGATCGCATCCTCGCTGGTTTATCAGTTACCAACAACACAGGAAATAGCGGAAACCTCTCAATTAACGGCGAACTTAGCGGTACGGTGAAGTTTGCAGAGAATAACCCCACGACAACAAATTTACAAACCCCAGCGGAAACCAATACCCAAGCTTATCGCTTCCCCATGCTGGCGGAGAATGTCGGAGAAGGGAAAGTCCGCTTTACCACGCAGTTAAATAATGCAGCTGATGCATTTGAAGTACCTTTAGAAATTAAGCCGCTAGAAATTACTGAACAAGTTGTAGAAACAGGAATTACCGAAAAGCAAACCAAGATACCTTTAAATGTTGATAAAAATACCATCCCCAATGCGGGAGGTTTAGATATTCAACTGGCGAGTACCTTAGTCCCAGAAATTACAGCACCAGCTAAACAAGTTTTAGGCGATGATGAATTACCCTTCGCCGAACCAGCAGCCAGTCAGTTAATAATTGCGGCAAATTTGCAAAATATTTCCCAAAAATATGGACAGACATTTGCTGAATTTAACAGCAATCAACAAGCCAATCAAGCAACGGAACAACTGCAAAAACTGCAAGTAGCTGATGGTGGTTTTGCTTCCTATCCCGGACAAGAAAAATCTGATCCTTGGGTATCTTCCTATGCGGCGGAATCTTTAGCAAAAGCTAATCAAGCTTTCCCCGGTGTGATTAATTCCGCCATGCTTTCACGCCTCAAAGGTTACTTAGAAAAAGTCCTGGCTAACCCCGGACAGTATGACTTTTGCAAACAGCAAATTTGTAAAACTCAACTACAACTCAACGCCTTGATAGCGTTAGCAGAACTAGGCGATAAACGCAATAGCTTCTTAGCAGATATTTACCAACAACGTAATAACTTTGATGTCGTCAATCAAATCAAATTAGCACGGTACTTATCGCAATTCCCGGAATGGCAAGACGAATCGCAAACCATGCTGAACCAGTTACAAAAGAATATCTATGAAACTGGTCGTACAGCCGTTATTAGTTTACCTAATAGCTGGGGATGGATGAGTTCGCAAACAACAGCACAAGCCCAAGCTTTACGGTTATTTATTGCTAATAAAGCGAAACCGGAAGTTGTTGATAAATTATTCCAAAGTTTGCTAGCACAACGTAGAGATGGCACATGGCGAACTAGTTATAACAACGCCCAAGCACTCACCGCCTTAGTAGAATATAGTCAACTTCAACCCACACCACCTAATTTTGTTTCTTCTGTACAATTAGCTGGTAAAAAGTTAGGAGAACATCGCTTTGAAGGCTACAGCAACCCTAGCTTACAGTTAAATGTACCAATGGATAAATTACCTCGCGGTCGCCATGATTTAGTCTTACAAAAATCAGGTAGAGGTAAATTACATTATCTGGTTGCTTATAATTATCGTTTGCAAGGTAACCAACCAGGTAAGTTTAACGGTTTAAGAGTTTCCAGAGAAATTCAGAAAGTTGGTGAAGCAGAAAGTCTTCTGCAAAAATTCGGACTTTACGCCTTTGATAAACCCTTAACTTTACAACCAGGGCAAGTATTTGATATTGGTGTAGAACTGATTACCGATCATCCTGTAGATCATGTAGTCATTACAGATCCTCTACCAGCTGGATTAGAAGCAGTAGACGCAAGTTTCCAAACTACAACCGCCGCATTGCAAGCCAAAGCCGATAGTTGGCAATTAGGGTTCAAGAATATCTACCGCGATCGCATTATCGCCTACGCCGACCACCTCGAACCAGGAGTTTACAGCTTGCATTATTTAGTACGTTCCGTTACTCCCGGTAAATTCCTTTGGCCTGGTGCGGAAGCGCATTTACAATATGCACCTGAAGAATTTGGACGTGCGGCTGAGTCTACACTAATAGTAGAGGAGCAAAAGTCATAAAGAACTTTCACTCTAGGAAAGCTGTATGCATGAAGTCGATATTCTGGAAGCTACTAAATCCTTACCTGAATTAACTCAATCTGTGATTGAAGGTGAAGAGGTAATAATCACAAGTGAAAATCAGCCTTTAGTTAAACTTGTACGAATTGCTGAAACAAAGCCTCGTCCAAAGTTTGGTAGTGCTAAAGGTTTAATTGTGATGTCTGAAGACTTTGACGTACAATCAAGCTAATCACACTAAAATTCACTCTGTTTAGCTTGGACAAATCCCAAGACTTAGTATTAACTAAATTAGGAGAAGGGCTACCCGCCATAACTCCATCTTTTGGAGCTACTTTAGCAGAAGCTTGTGCGGTTTGTTTAGAAGAACAAGGTCATTTGCAGGGTGTAGAACTCGCGGTGAACGGAGAATTCAATACTACTTTTAGACTATATTGGCAACCTGTCACAGAGCAAATGCTGCGTTGCTGGAATGATGAAGAGTTTACAACAGAACAAGCAGCCTATGGTATTGCTTTTATGCTCATCAGACAATTAACTGAGTTTACAGTGATTGAGCGATCGCGCAAAGGTACTGGATTTGACTATTGGTTGGGTAGCGAAAATACAGCAGGTGAACTTCCATTTCAAAATAAAGTCAGGCTGGAAGTTTCAGGTATACGTAAAGCAGAAGATAGCAGGATTCGAGCTAGAATCAAACAAAAAATCGAGCAAACTAATCCTTCAGATGGTAAATTTCCCGCTTACATTATTGTTGTTGAATTCAGCAGACCTCAATCGTTTATTTTAGAAAAATGAGTCAGATTCAAGAGTTACATCAACAGGCGATGGATTTGGCCGAAGCAGCCTTTACTGTTAAGCTCAGAGGTGACTTAGCGCAAGCTATTCAACTTTCTCGACAAGCGTTAGATAAGGAATCTCAAGCTGCTGCACTCATAGCCAATCAACTTGATGCTGAACCAACACGTTCAGTATTACATCGTAGCGCTGCAACCCTTGCTATTGACTGCGGTGAATTTCGCGCAGCAGAACGTTTGATTGCAATCGCATTATCTGGAAATCCACCTCAAGAAATCGCTGAAGAACTGAAGGATTTATTTATTCAAATAAATCTGCGTCCATATTTAGAACGTCATGGGTTGACTTTTGATGAACAAAAGTTGAGTACTTTAACTTTAGATAAAAAATCTAGTTAACATTCAAGTGTATGAATGTAAATATTAATATTCAAGAAGCAGAAGTCACCTTTTTTATGGTGGATTACTGATAGCTCTCGATTATCGTTCGTGAGTCCAACATAATCATGCAACTACATCGATTTGACAACATTCAGGAGTTCTGGCACTGTACTCAGGCTTACTTACTTCAGCACCAGGTAGAAAATAATGTTTTGCTCAGTATTTTGCATACCTTATTGCATAACCCAGAACGTTATCTGAGTAAGCCTTATTTAGCAATTGTCCAAAAAAATGGCGAGATTGTGGCTGTTGCCATCCGCACCCCACCCCAAAAATTGATATTATCCAAAGCCCAAAATATAGATGCCTTGCGGTTAATTGCTCAAGATTTGCGTCAAGAGGAACTACCAGGAAGCATGGGACTGGCTTTTGAGGCAGAAATATTCTCGCATACTTGGCAAACGCTGACAGGACAATTCTATCAACGGTCGGTGGTAATGAAAATTTACCAATTAACGGCAGTGCAAAAAGTTTCAATGGCCAGAGGATATCTCAGACTGGCAACAAAAAGCGATCGCTCTCTTTTAATCAAATGGCTTTCTGCATTTTTATCTGAGATAGATGAGGCGATAAGCGAAGATGTGGAACACCAAGTAGATAATCGCTTGAAACAGCAGAATACTTATTTATGGGAAGATAGTACTCCAGTTTCCGTTGCTTCTAGTAAACAAGTTTTGCCTACAATTGGTCGAATTAATTTAGCTTATACACCACCAGAGTATCGTCGCAAAGGATATGCGACTGCTTGTGTCGCAGCGTTAAGCCAAAAACTGCTAGATCAGGGATGTCGCTATTGTTTCCTCATAGCAGATTTAGCCAATCCCACAGCTAATCATATTTATCAAGCGATTGGGTATCGCCCTATTTGCGATTGGGATGAATACTCTTTCACCTCGAGGGAGTAAGCGTATATCTATGTTTTTACCCGTTTGTCTTTGTCTATCTATTGTTTTGGGATAAACGCAATCAGCAATTGTAGTGTCAAAAGCAGCAATTGTAGTGTCAAAAGCAGCAATTGTAGTATCAAAAGCAGCAATTGTAGTATCAAAAGCAGCAATTGTAGTATCAAAAGCAGCAATTGTAGTATCAAAAGCAGCAATTGTAGTATCAAAAGCAGCAATTGTAGTATCAAAAGCAGCAATTGTAGTGTCAAAAACAGCAATTGCTTATGCGTAGCTAGCTTTTAGCATCGCCTATACAGTTGTAATATGATGCGTTACTTTTTGGAATTGGCGAATATATCAAGAAGATGGGACACAGTCAGAAATTGTAGTTTACTGTCACAGATTTGAGGCGATCGCAGCAAATATTGTGATCAAGATTAAAACACCTGACAACCAATATTGCGATCGCATTCTGCCTATAGTATCAAATCCTCGCCATTTCCCCGAGGAGATGAGTACAATATTGAATAATTTTATCCAAGAATATACTTACTTTTAAGCTGCCTCTTGTATAAACTAGTTGCAAAAAAGGCTTCTGAGGCGATACTGACATGATTCTATCTACTCGTCAGCATTTATGGCAATTGAGGTTGGTAATTGTATTAGTAATAACTAGTGTTACTACTGCATTGACGAATTCTGCACGCGCTCAAATTATCCCAGATAGCTCATTAGGTGCAGAAAGTTCCATAATTACACCAAATGCTACGATTCAAGGATTACCAACAACCTTAATTGAAGGTGGTGCTACCAGAGGTACAAACCTATTCCAGAGTTTCTTAAAATTTAATGTTGGTGATGGACAACGAGTTTACTTTACTAATCCTGCGGGGATTGAAAACATCTTCACTCGAATTACAGGTAATGAAGCCTCAAATATTCTTGGAACTTTGGGTGTAGATGGTCAAGCAAATCTATTTTTTCTCAATCCCAATGGTATCATTTTTGGTTCAAATGCCCGCTTAGATGTTGCAGGTTCATTTTTGGCGACAACGGCCAATAGTTTTGTGTTTGAAAATGGTTTAAAGTTTAGCGCTACCAATACTGAAGCTGCGCCACTGCTAACAGTTAGCTTGCGTCCGGGGTTACAATTTGGCGCGAATTCATCTGCAACTATTAATAATACTGGAAATTTACAAGCTGGGCAAGATTTGACTTTAGTAGCTGGTAATCTTGACTTACAAGGTCAATTACAAGTAGGCAGAAATTTAACCCTAGAATCTCACAATGATATCACAGTAAAAGATATTATCTCTGATAATTCACTCGGTGTTAGTGGAGATATAACTATCACTGCTCCTGGTGATATTAATGTAGGTAATATCAAAGTTGCTCGTAATTCTAATAATAGTGATTTTAATAGCATCAGCATCAACTCTACTGGTGGTTCTGTCTACTTAAATAACTCTAATTTGAATAGTAATAATATTGCTTCCGGCTATGCAGGCGATATCGCGATTAGTGCGCGCCAAGAAGTTAAAATTGAGAATAGCAGTAAAATATCTACTATAGGTAATCTAGGCAGAATCTTGATTGGAGCCTCAGAATATGCAGATTTTTCTCCCCAAAAAATCACGATTACCAACTCTCAAATAAATAATAGTAATTTTTCGACTAGTAATGACGCAGGTAATATCATAGTTAAATCTCTAGGAGATTTATTGATAACTAACAGTACTCTAGAAACATTAACTAATAGTTCCGGAAAGGGAGGAAACATTAATGTCGAGGCTGGTTCAGTATCTCTAATTAATAAAAGTTCTCTATTCGCTAATACTCTGGGAAATGGCAAAGCTGGAAGTGTAACTGTAAATGCAACTGGTGGTACAGTCTCATTATCAGACAGTAGTATTAATACAGGTAGCAATAAACTGGCAGTAAATATCCAAAATTTAACTGAGCAAGTAGGCGGTGGTGGCGGTGATATTAATATCACTGCGGCTTCTTTATATTTAACAAAAAGTTCTTTTTTAAATGCTAGTAGTTTGGGTGCCGGGGATAGTGGAAATGTTTCTATTACGGCAGACAAAACAGTATCTTTTACAGAAAATTCTATTTTAAATGCCAGAACTTATGTGCGAGGCAATGCAGGTAATATCAATATCAAAGCCCAGGAACTTTCTTTTAGTAAAGAATCGCTAATTCAAGCCACAACTTTTGGCAGTGGAAATGCAGGTAATCTGAATACAATTACGCAATCATTTTCTTTAAGTGATACATCCCGAATAGAAGCCCAGACTTTTGGTAGTGGTCATGCAGGTAATATCAATATCAAAACTCAATTTCTTTCCCTAACAGAGGGAGGAAAAATCAATGCGGAAACCTTTGATAGTGGTAACGGTGGGAATATTATTATTAATCCTCTCAACGATGAAAACCAAGCTACGGCTTCTGTGACAATATCTGGTTCAGCACCTTCGCTCGGAATTTCTAGCGGCTTATCTGTGAATACAGAAAGCGAAAAATCAGATGCTGGGGCTGGTGGTAACATCACTATTAAAACTGGAACATTAAATATCAGTGATGGCGGAGTTTTGAGCGCTCCTTCTAAAAGTAGAGGGAGAGGTGGAAATATCAGTATTAATGTGAATAATCTTAATCTGACAAGCGGCGGACAAATTACTACCAATGCCTATAGAAGTGGAGAAGCAGGTAGTGTCAAAATTAATGCAACTGATAATATTATAATTGCTGGACAAGATTATCAATATGAGCAAAGACTGAATGCACTAAAAAATAGACTTGATATCTTGAAAGCTATCTATGATGTTTTTTTAATTGACAATAACCAAGGAAATCAACAGATATTAGAACCAATTAATAATTTAATTAATAAATTAACTGAATTACTAGCTAATCCTAATTCTGCTGAATTACTTAATGAACTAAAAGAAAAATTTGAGTTATTTACAAATAGCTACGATTTTAGTCTAATTGCAAATAACCCAGAACTGAAAAGTTTATTTGAACCAATTAGTAATTTACTCGATAACTTCAATGGACTGCAGCAAATTCTGATTGCGGCTCAAGACTCTACTTTTGTGCAAAAAATTAATGAATTAAAGCAGCAAATTAATCAACTTCAATATGCCTATAATTTTGTTTTACCGCAAACTGATGGCGAACTGAAGCGCATACTTGGTTCTATTAATCAATATAGTGGACTATTCGCCAATACAGAAGCAAACTCTACTGGTAATGGCGGTACAATCAACATTGACCCCCAGCAAGTCACCATTAAAGATACTGCGAGAATTTCTGTAGATAGTAAGGGTACTGGTGTGGCTGGTAATATTAGCATTACCGCTAATCGGCTAACTCTGGATAATCAAGCCGCAATTACAGCCGATACCAACAGTGGTCAAGGCGGTAGTATAAACCTCAACCTGCAAGATTTACTGCTGTTTCGCCGCCAAAGTGTTGTATCAACTACCGCAGGGAGACAAGGTGCTGGTGGTAATGGAGGTGCGATCGCCATTAATCTAGATACTAATCATGGCTTTATCGTCTCTCCTGCTTTAGAAAATAATGATATCGCTGCCAACGCTTTCTCTGGTAGCGGCGGGACTATCGAAATTAACGCTAAAGGAGTGATAGGATTAGCGACTCTCACTCGACCAGAACTTGAGCAGAAATTAGGTACAACCGACCCAGAGAAACTTAACCCGCAATTTTTGGGTAGTAATGATATTACAGCCATTTCCCAAACCAACCCGCAGCTAAACGGTATAGTCAGCATCAGTTCCCCAGATATTGACCCCAGCAAAGGAATCGTTTCCCTACCCACAAATGCTTCTGACCCTTCCCAGCAAATTGCTCAAAGCTGTGGCGGTGTCAATAAGAAAGCAGGTAGTGCATTTACTGATATAGGACGTGGCGGTTTACCTCCCAAACCGGACGAACTTCTCAGCAGCGATACTGTGTGGGAAGATATTCGCCTGAGAAATAGTACGACAGAACAGGGAAATACAACTCAGGCTACTGTAAACCCAGTCAAACCAAAGGCAGTATTAATTATGCCTGCAACTGGTTGGGTATTTAACAACAAAGGCGAAGTGACGCTGATATCTCATACACCTCAATCTTCCGCTTCCTGGCTGAATTCTTCTAGCTGCGCTGTTAAAAGTCAATGAAAGAGAACAGCGAAGAAATCAAATTATTAGTAACTTTTAGCCTGATTATTTCTCACTAATCTTTCCGCCAAGCATAAGGCACTTTCTCTACTACTCTTCCGTCTATATTCTATATATTTATAGCAGACTGCATAGGAAATACTTTGCGTTACTTTGCGCTATCCTCTGCGTTTAAAAAGATATACCATTTTGAAAAAAGAATGCGACAGATGGGTAGGGGCACGGCACCAGTAAGATAATTGGATATACCAAAAGATTATGGATGCCGTGCCCCTACAAAGAATTTATTTGTCGCAAACGTTATTTCAATTTGTATTACAAATTTATACAAATTAGGAATTGGCAATATCTAAAGATAGATAAATTATGCAACTTAAAAATATTTTACTAGGAGTCGCCTTCACAGGCTTAAATTTTGCTGCTTATCCTAATTTAGTCAATGCTCAAACTTGTCACCAAAAGGAAGTAGTTGCCCCTACAAATCAAACTAGAACCATTCGTCAACAACAACTTGGCTATCAATTTAATATTC
The DNA here is from genome assembly GCF_025677855.1 of Tolypothrix sp. PCC 7601. Taxonomy (NCBI): domain Bacteria; kingdom Bacillati; phylum Cyanobacteriota; class Cyanophyceae; order Nostocales; family Tolypothrichaceae; genus Tolypothrix; species Tolypothrix sp. PCC 7601. Next base: position 2,011,264 of record NZ_CP064879.1, on the reverse strand, counting down.
CCAATAACTATAGAGCTATGGCAGTTAAGGGAAATGCTATTCTCATCCTTGACCCTAACAATTTTACACTGACACAATGTTTAATCAAAAACAAAGCACCTAGAGAATATCCACCTAATATTTCGATTGACACAACACCAGTTAATGATCAAAATCGCACTTTGACAGAGATTATCAAAGAAAATCATCATACAGCAGATAAATTTAGCAATACGAAAGTTGCTAATGAAACTGCGATTATTTACACTTCTAACACCTTAGGAGAAGAGCAAACAGTTGCTTTTTTCAGTCCAAATCGCAAATATATCATTACTATCTCCGCTCCCTATAATTTCAATCAAGGAAAACCCACAAGCATCTTTAATAAAGCCGTATTTGAGCAGGTTGTCTCCAGCTTCACCTTTATAAATTAAATAGTTGGTGTTTGGTAATAGGTAATGGGAATTTCCCCCTGCTCCCTGCCCCCTGCCCCCTTCCTTTTCCCCCAGTCCCCCCAATCCGCTAAAATATAACTTCCGCCGGTCAGCATTGTTGTTCGGTGAGATTTGTTCTACACCTATGCGGTTAGGCCGGAAAGGAATCGCTATGTCATGGATGGAATTAAGCCTAGACACCACCAATGAGGCGGCTGATTGGGTTTGTACGCTACTGGCTAAAAATAACTATACTGATGAAATTCAAATTACAAAATATAGTAAACCAGATGTTAGCGCATCTCCAGCATGGGATTTAAGCATTAATTTGTACTTACCTAATGATGTCTATGCAAATAGCCGTAGTACAGAAATTGCCAATTTGCTTTCATCATTAGAACGTACAGGACTTTCTACTGCTCTGCAAATGGCTGTAGTTGATGAAAAACCAGTAAAATCAGAGCTAGCAAATCCCTTAATCCGGCGAATTGGGGAAAAGTTTGTGGTTATCTCGGCTGATACATCATATAGTTCAGAATCAAATGAGAAAATTACCTTAAGACTTAAACCCAGCTTGGCTTTTGGTAGTGGTTTACATCCTGCAACCATACTCAGCCTGAAACTATTGGAACGTTATATTAACCCAGCCATGAACGTGCTGGATTTAGGTTCGGGTTCTGGGATTTTGAGTGTGGCGATCGCAAAATTGGGCGCAAATGTTTTAGCTTTAGATAATGACATTATTGCTGTGGAAGCAACTCAAGATGCTGTATTGCGTAATGTCGTAGAACAGCAAGTTACAGTCACAGAAGGTAGTCTGGGATGTGGTAGCGAGTTAGGACATTGGTTAGGTGGAGATTCTATTAACAATGTCCCGACAGTGGAAGCAAAAGCGGAATTTGACTTGATTGTGGCAAATATCCCAGCGAGAATGCATATTGCTTTGGCTACTGATTATCAACAAGCGCTGCGTTCCTCAGGATTAGTCATATTAGCTGGTTTTACGAGCGATTATGAGGAAGATTTGGCGGTAGCATTCACAAATGCAGGATTTGAATATGTAGATTGCGAACGTCAAGATGAATGGCTGGCTTTGGCTTATCAGTTGAAATAAATATGCTAGTTGCGAAGCAATTAAAATGTGCGTTGCGCTGCGCGACAACGCACCCTATTGGCGTGAACAGGCTAAAATAGTGCATTGCTCAAACTCTTGTGGGATGGGCATCTTGCCCGTCCTGGGCGGACAAGATGTCCACCCCACAAGAAAATTATATTGCCACATTTTAGCCTTGTCATACCAAATTGAAAAAAGAATGCGACAGATATACAGACTCAAAGTCTTGTCCTGTCTGGATTCTTAATTTTGAATTTTGAATTTTGAATTTTGAATTGGTATCAGTCCATACATTTACAAACTGGCGACAGCTTCACCAACTAGCTTGGATATATAAGGTAAAATTGCTCTGCTTCTGGCGTTAGCTTTGCCTTCTGTGAATACTACCAACAAGTAGGGGCGGCGTTCGGGAATTTCGATATATGCTGCATCATGGCGCACTTGGCTTGTCCAGCCGGCTTTTGACCAAAGTTGAGCATCTTGGGGAATTCCACCGCCTAAAAAGCCTGTAACTTGGTCTTCATCAACATCGGTGGGTAAATCTTCGGGTTTGAGGCTGCGTTTTAATAAAGCCATCATTGCTTGCGATCGCACGCTGGAAACTGCGACTCCGCCAACGATACTATGTAATAATCTGGCGATCGCATTGGTGGTCAGCATATTGCGATTTTCTAGCATTTCTCCATAAAATGCCCTTTCTCTACCATAAGGGCCATCACCCCAGGTTTTTTGGCAGACGTTAATTGTCTCCATTTCTTCCCAACCTAAAGACTGATAGTAGCGATTGACAAAATTACGCTGGGATTTCCAAGTTTCAAAGGGGCCGGGGGGTAATTCGGGGCCGGAAGTTGTGCCTGTGAGCACATCTACCACTAAGCTGGTAGCATCATTGCTGGAATCAACAATCATATCGCGCATGGCTTTTTCCAAATCCTTGGAAGTTTGCACCATGCCTTTTTCTAACCATTCTTGTACAGCTACCAAGTAAAACAATTTCACTACACTAGCTGGGTAAATGCGCTCTACTCCCCGATACGTAAAACCACGTACACTATGATTCCAAAAAGCATCAGGAGTTAAAGCCCCACCAGTATTTACGAGAACTGGGGGATCGTAGACAATCCAAGTCAAAGCAATTTGATTCCGCGCTAATGTGGGAAATGCTGCCCAAGTTGCTTCTAAAATACTTAATCCGAGATTTTCGAGTTGTTCGTCTTTTCGGAAGAAAACCATATTTAGTTATTAACCTTAGAGAATGGTCATTAATTTAAAATCTCCAATCCAAAATCTCAACGCGGCTGAGTACAATTGTCTGGCTGACCTCAATTTATATGATTCTCCTGAATGTACTCGCTTGGCGACTCAAGCCGCAGCTGGGCGACATTTGCGGGTAACATCAAATCATCAGGATGCCGCTGTTGAAGTTTGTTTGTGTGAAGATGACTATCCAGGGTGGGTATCTCTTAGTGATTTGGGTTTATTACAAACAGCTACTTTACCTTATCGGGCAGCAAAATTAACGGAAGCAGAAATTAAAAAACTGCTACCAGGGGCGATCGCTTTTACGCACCAAGCCATGCAACAATCAAATTATTACCTGTGGGGCGGTACGGTAGGGCCAAATTATGATTGTTCGGGGTTGATGCAAGCGGCTTTTGTGTCTGTGGGAATCTGGTTACCGCGCGATGCTTACCAGCAAGAAGCTTTTACCCAAGCAATTAGCATTGCAGAATTAGTACCCGGAGATTTGATATTTTTTGGCACTCCCCAAAAAGCAACTCATGTGGGACTCTATTTAGGAGATGGTCGCTATATCCATAGTTCCGGGAAAGACCAAGGACGCAATGGTATTGGCATTGACCAACTATCGGAACAGGGAGATGCTGTTAGTCAGTCATATTATCAACAACTGCGCGGTGCTGGCAGAGTTGTCAAGAGTTACGAACCACAGGGAAGCTGAGGACAGGGAAAAAATATGACGACTGGCTGGGTTTCAGAGAGAACAGAAGGGGAAAATGGCACAAGCTTGGCGATTGTCCCTGATATTTCGGTGGTGGTGCCAGTACGTGATGAGGTAGAAAGTTTGCCATTATTATTAGAGGCGATCGCATCTGCTGTCAGTGAAAATCAGTTAACCTATGAAATCATTTGTGTTGATGATGGTTCAACTGATGGTTCCGCCGAATTACTCAAGGAACTAGCTAAAACCCGCAATGATTTAAAAGCCGTAATTTTGCGCCGTAACTACGGACAAACTGCGGCGATGGCGGCGGGGTTTAACTATGCTTTGGGTAAGGTGATTGTCACTTTAGATGCGGATTTGCAAAATGACCCAGCTGACATACCCATATTATTAGCCAAGTTAGAAGAAGGTTACGATTTGGTGAGTGGTTGGCGACATAAACGCCAAGATGCGGCTTTATCGCGGTTACTTCCTTCTAAAATTGCCAACTGGCTAATTGGTAGCATTACTGGCGTAAAATTACATGACTATGGCTGTTCTCTCAAAGCTTATCGTGCCGAAGTTTTGGCAGATATGAACCTTTATGGAGAACTACATCGCTTTTTACCTGCTTTAGCTTACATTGAAGGCGCAAGAATTACCGAAATACCTGTCCGTCATCATCCCCGCCGCTTTGGTCGCAGTAAGTATGGATTATCGCGGACTTTCCGCGTCATGATGGATTTGTTAACCATATCTTTTATGAAAAAGTTCCTAACAAAGCCTATGCATGTTTTTGGTTTGTTAGGTTTATTATCAATGGTTTTAGGGTCAATTTTAGGGATTTACCTGACTTTTATCAAATTAGCTTGGGGTGAAATGATTGGTAATCGCCCATTGCTAATTTTAGCGGTGCTGTTATTAGTAACAGGGGTGCAATTATTTTCTTTTGGGTTATTAGCAGAATTGTTGATGCGTACTTACCACGAATCCCAAGGTAGACCGATATATCGAGTGCGGGAAGTCATAGCAAAACATGTTAACTAACATAACAATAAAAGAACAACAAATTTAATCTTCGCTTTCTAAAATTTGCTTTGCTTGCAAAAGTTGCTGCTGATATTCTTCACTCAAAGTAGGGTATTTAAGATTAAGCTCTTTTAATTTAGTGCAGATAATATCAGCCACAGTCAGACGTGTAAACCATTTGTGATCGGCAGGAACAATATACCAAGGTGCCCATTCAGTGCTAGTATTTTGGAAAACATCTTCATAAGCCCTCATATAATCATCCCAAAAAGCTCTTTCTCGCACATCATTAGCAGAAAACTTCCAATTTTTTTCTGGCGATTCAATTCGAGCTAAAAATCTTTTTTTCTGTTCTGACTTAGAAACATTCAAAAAGAATTTGAGGATAACAATGCCATTATTTACTAAATACTTTTCAAAATTATTAATCTCTTCAAAACGCTGCTTCCATATATGATTTCCCTGAGGAAACTGTGGAAGTTGCTGTTTTTTGAGAATTTCCGGATGAACACGTACTACTAGTACTTCTTCATAGTATGAGCGGTTAAATATCCCAATCCTACCCCGTTCAGGTAAAGCTTTCATTGACCGCCAAAGGTAGTCATGGTCTAATTCTTCAGCACTTGGCGACTTAAAACTAAAAACTTGACAACCTTGGGGGTTAACCCCGGACATAACATGTTTTATTGTGCTGTCTTTACCAGCAGCATCCATTGCTTGAAAAATAATTAGTAATGCATAGGTGTTTTGAGCGTAGAGAACGTCTTGGTAATAAGCTAATCGTTGAATATCTGCCTCTAATTTACCTTCAGCATCAGCTTTTTGCTGGTAATTTCCTTTAAACCCTGGGTCATACTGCTTATTTAAAGAAACTTTTGAGCCTGGTTTAACAATAAAAGCATCATGGTTCATAGGTTTTAGCCTGACTGAATTTCAGCAGTAGCATATGTGCAACGACACAACACCAATAGATACAGTTAATTTTAAATCATGGGGTGGGCAATACTGCGATCGCAGCCTTGTCCCAGCAATAAGTCAGCTTAAAACCTAACTTTCGCACAACACTGAGATAAAGTAGGTATTGTAGCAATAATCACAGTAAATATTAATAATTGTATTTACTGAAAGACCATAGAATATCAAATGTACTCAGTGATATTGAACATAAATCAATATCGAATCTTGCTGTTCCCCTGCAACCTTTAGTGGTTGTAGGGGTTTATTTAAGTTTTGACTGCTGCTTAATCGCTCCGGTAAAAAGTTTAGATAATACAAATGATTTATTTAATATCACACAAACAATTAACAGTTATCTCTACCTAAAGACTAAGCTGATAGGCACATAGATAAAATATTTTTAGTTAGGTTTGTCCAATGTTAAAAGTTATAAGTAGGGCAATACTATTCGGTTAAACGTTTTGAACTCAAAATTGGTTTTGGGGAAAAGGTTAAAGGTTAAGGGTTAAAGGTTTTTTCTTTCCCTTTTCCCATTCACCTTTTTCCCTTTAACCGACAAGTATTGATAAGTAGGGTGTGTTACAATACTGCTCGGTTAAGGATTTTCAACTCGGAATTTGGTTTGGGAAAAAGGTGAAAGGGTAAGGGTTAAAGGTTTTTTCTTGCCCCTTTTACCCTTCCCCTTTTCCCCTTAACCGACAAGTATTGGGGTGTGTTACGGCTATGAAAGGATTTGGGACTTAGAGATAATAAAATTTAGCCGTAACGCACCGCCGCGTGGATGGTGTATTAGATGCTAGGATAGTTATTTCCTGACAAAGTATATTGGAATTCTAAATGGATAAAGTCGAATTAAGCTCCCATACCAGAATAGCGCTTTAAACCCATACGCCATAGCCAGCGATTTAAAACTAAAAATATTAATGTCCAACCTATCAGTGCTAGAAAACCACGCCCTAAATCAACAGGTAGTCCAATCAAAATACTAGCAGGGAAATCAATTAGATAGGGGAATGGTGTTAACATCACAATTGTCCTTACAGAGTCAGGAAATACCTCTAAAGGTGCAATCATACCTGATAAAAATAGATAAAATAACATCCAAAGATTTTCTAATGCAGTCGCTCTTTCTGTCCAAAAAGCGAACATTGCAAATGTATATTGAATTGCAAATCTCAATATAAAAGCTATTAATACTGATAGAACAAACAATAATATACTACCCAATCTCGGCACCCAAAAGGCTTGGGGATAAAGAATAAAAAATAAAGCTACTAAAATAAATGCAAACTGTAGGCGTGCAAATCTATCAGAAACATGAATGGCAACATGATGCCATACAGGGTCAATAGGCTGTAATAATCTAGGAGAAAGCTTCCCTTCTACCACTTCCTTTTCAAAATCCCAAATTACCCAAACAGCAGTAAATTGCCTAATAACAAAAACTACTAAAAAATAACGAGCAAAATCGACAGGTGTCAAATTAAAGCGTCCACCTTGGGCCGCTTGTATCCAGATACCCATAAAAATAATAGGTAACGAACCAGACAACACCCATAAAATCATTTCTGCTCGGTATTCAAGGATGTAAGCATAGTAGACTGCAAGTAAAGTTAGAGCTTTCCTAATAATTCGCTTCATTTCTGTTTGGTGTTGATTTTTGGTAAGTCTTGGCAGATTATTTATAGCAGTTTGCAATCAAATTAAGTACATAACTAGAGAATTAAAGATAAAAATTCGTTTACCTTTAAATACACATACTCAGCACTCTTGTACAGACGCGATTCATCGCGTCTGTTGCAACTTAGCACTCAGCACTTATTCTACAACTCCAGACTGAAATACTTTGCCAATCACTTCTTCTACTGGTGGTTCAGTTACTTGTAAATCTACTACTTCTAACTCAGCTAAAATTTGAGATACTGTTTGCGTTAGTGTATCTTGAGGTACTAAAAAACGCACCGTTCGCCCTTCTAATAGTTGTAAATCTCCATAAGAAATAAGTTTTTCTTTAGGCAAACATTTAGCTAACTCTAAATGAATTTCTCGATAAGGAGCGAAGCGTTCTAAAAGTTCATCCAAGCTGCCATCGTACATCAGCTTTCCCTGATGAATCAACAGCACTCGTTGACACAAAGCTGTGATGTCAGCCATGTAATGGCTTGTTAATAAAACAGTCGCTTGATAACGCTGATTGTACTCGCGTAAAAAATCACGAACTCCAGCTTGAGCATTCACATCTAATCCCAAGGTAGGTTCATCTAAAAATAACACCTGGGGACGATGTAAGAGTGCGGCTAAAAGTTCCGCTTTCATTCTTTCACCCAGTGACAGTTTTCTTACTGGTTGGGTAAGCTTTCCTTCTAGGGAAAGCATCTCTGTTAATTCTCCGACTCGCCGCTGAAATTCTTTATCAGGGATGTTATAAACAGCCGCGTTAATGTTTAAAGAATCTAAAGCTGGTAAATCCCAAATTAATTGCTGCTTTTGTCCCATCACCAAAGTAATTTTTTGCAAAAATGCTTCTTGGCGCTGAAAGGGAATTTGTCCTGCAACTCTCACACTACCGCTAGTAGGATGAATTAATCCTGTGAGCATCTTTAGGGTAGTAGTTTTACCAGCACCATTTGGCCCTAAAAAACCTACTACTTCTCCAGTAGCAATTTCAAAGGAAACATTCTGAACTGCTTTAATAGAACGGTAGGTGCGGCGGAAAAAGTGAGCAATTGTACCTTTAATACCAGGTTCCTTTACCGCCACCGGATAAAATTTATTTAAGTCTTCAGCCACAATTATCGGCATAGACCTCATTTTAAACGACCCGATCGCAAAATACTCAAAATTAGCCACAATCCCAACAGACTCGCAGCCGCAAACAAGATATTGCTTAACAAAGATAGTTGAGTTGTCTGGGCGTGGTTAGAAATAATTGCTGCTCCCATAATCAGTGAACCTACTAGGATGCTAAAAGAGAGACGATTGGCAGCATCATCCATAGTCCGTCGTACGCCATCTAAACCCCGCAGCGATAAATTCCACTGCAATGTTTCTGATGTTACTCGGTCTAATAGTAGTTCAATCTGACGGGGAGATTGTAAAGAAAGACTTTTGAGATCCAATGCTGTTCTTAAGAGCGATCGCAAGGGATTTTCGCCGACTAACTGACGACGGAACAAGTCTGTGAGTAATGGCTGAATTTCATCAACAAAGTTTAATTCTGGATTGAAGCCACGGGCTAACCCTTCTAAGTTAGCTAAGGTTTTGGCATATAACCCCATGTTACTGGGCAAGCGAATTTTATTATTGCGGGCGACTTGCAGAATTTCATAAATGACATGACTGAAATTAATGGCTGATAAATTGACGTTGAGGTACTTTCGCAGCATCCGGTCATAATCATTTTCCAGTCGCGCTAAAATCACTGGCTGGCTAGAATCTGCTAGCTGTAAAGTTAACTGGGCACAGCGTTGAGCATCCAAATCGACGATCGCTAACAACATCTCTGTTAAAATCTGCTGGGTACGAGGATCGAGCCTACCCACCATGCCACAATCTAACAAAGCTACCCGACCATCTTGCAGATAAAATACATTCCCCGGATGGGGATCAGCATGAAAAAATCCATCTATATATAGTTGTTGAAAAAAAGCTCTAAATAGTAAACTCGTGAGCGCTTTCCGTTCTGCGATCGGATCTTTACCATCTTGATTACTTAAATTTGCGGTGAGCAGAGGTACTCCTTCTAACCACTCCATCACCATCAACTTTTCTGTAGTCAACTCCCAATAAATTTCAGCAACTACTATCTGTTGGGGATCAAACCATTTACCCTGGGATAAGTTGCGGCGGAGTTGGTCTGTATATTCTGCTTCCCTAGTGAAATCTAACTCGGCTTCTAGGGCTTTAGTAAATTCTTCAGCGATAGATTTGATTTCGTTGTTTCGCCCAAAATCCGTGCGTGCGACTAAATCAGCAATCCCTTGAATTAAGGCAATATCTTGAGCTACTGTTAAATCAATCCCCGGACGTTGCACCTTCAAAGCCACTTCTCGACCATCTGCTAATGTAGCCCTATGGGTTTGAGCAATTGATCCCGCCGCTACCGCTACAGGATTAATCGTTTTAAAAGTCTCTTCCAAAGGAGTTTTTAGCTGTTGGCGCAGTAGTACTTCAATTTCTGACCAGGGAACTGGTGGAACTTCATCTTGCAGAGTTGAAAGTTCATCAATATAGCCAGCGCTAAGTAAATCAGGACGGGTAGAAAGTAGCTGCCCTAGTTTGACATAGACAGGCCCCAAATCCACCAGAATGTTTTTTAATACTGCAGGTGTTGGTAATTGTGGTTCATCAGCTTTACCACCAGTAAGTAACCTACGCATATAGTCCCAGCCGTTACGCAGGACTACTTCAATAATTTCTCGTTGACGAGGAACTGTTTGAGTGAGGAACATTTTTTTGGGGACTGGGGATTGGGGATTGGGGATTGGGGAACTCGGGGCCCCCTCTGGGGATAAGGGGTAATGGGGATTGGGGAACTCGGGGCCCCCTCTGGGGATAAGGGGTAATGGGGATTGGGGATTGGGGATTGGGGAACTCGGGGCCCCCTCTGGGGATAAGGGGTAATGGGGATTGGGGATTGGGGATTGGGGACAGGAGATTGGGGATTATTAATTTCCTTTGTCTTCCTAGTCCCTAGTACCTAGTACCCAGTCCCCAATACCTAGTTATAATGAAAATAGCAGAATCTTAGCCTCTGCCAAGGGTTTTAACTTTTACAGCTATAGCAAGTCGGTAAATCGGGGATCGCTTTGGAGTGTTTTAAGGATTTGTTTAATTTCCTGGGTACGGTCTTTTTTGACTATGAGGGTAACTTTGCGATCGCGCACGATCACTACATCCTCTAAGCCTATGGTAACAATGACATCTTCGGGATCGGTGGCGTAAAGTAGTGCTCCTTGGGTATCAAGCCCCACATGGGTAGCAAGTTCCACATTAGGAGTATCTTCTGTTTTCAGTAAACGTTCGATCGCATTCCAATCGCCTAAATCATCCCAGCCAAATGCCACTGGTAAGACATATGCTAAAGTGGTCTTTTCCATAAGTGCATAGTCTATACTTTTCTTAGGCAACTGCGGATAGATACTAGGGCCATTTTGTGCTAGAGGTTCGATAATTTCAGGCGCGTGGGTATATAGTTCCTTGAGAACAACACCGGCCCGAAACACGAACATTCCACTATTCCAGCTAAAACGCCCCGTTGATAAAAAAGTTTCTGCCGTTTCCCGGTTGGGCTTTTCAGTAAAGCGGTTGACGTGATAAGCTGGCAACTCATCAAAGGTACCAATTTTTTCGCCTTGTTCGATATAGCCGTAACCAGTGGATGGGAAAGTAGGCTTGATCCCCAGTGTGACAATCGCTTCTGTACTTGCCGCTAAAGAGCTAGCAGCATTTAAGGTGTTAGCAAACGCTTCTTGATCGGCAATCCAGTGATCTGCTGGAAAAAAACCGATGATCGCATCCTCGCCATAACGCTGTTTAATGACTAAACTTGTCCAAGCAACAGCTGCGGCAGTGTCTCTTCCCTCTGACTCGATCAATAAATTTTGTGAAGGCAGTTCTGGCAGCTGTTGTCGCACTCCTTCAGCTATCTGATTAGAAGTGATGACAAACACAGAATCCCACCCGCCCACGAGTTTTATCAACCGATCGGCGGTTGCTTGTAATAAGCTTCTAGAGCTACCATCAAGACTTAAAAATTGCTTGGGTCGTCCCGAACGACTTAAGGGCCAAAAACGCTCACCTTTACCACCAGCAAGAATTACCGGGAACAATGAATTAGTCATTATGTCATACAACTTTACTAAAGAACATTACAAGTTTACAGTGGGCTTTTCTACTGGCAAGATTTGTAGCTTGGACTAACATACTTTTAAGGAGTGGTTGAGTGGGGAGATAATTGTGATTAAACAAATGCAATGGACGGAAAATCAAGTCACGCCTCAACAAGTACCAGCTTTAGATTTAGATGAGGTTAAGCCTCAACAATTACCAAAGTCAGATACTCAAGTTACGCCTCAACCAGCAGTAGCACCAGAGCAAGAAAATAGACCCCAACAAGCTACTAATGTTTCCCGTGGTGTTGTCGAGTCTGTAGGTGAAATTCCTAACCAGCTTTATGAGCGGTTAGGCTTAACCATGCCACGCTGGCTATTGTGGGTGTTAACGGTTGTCTTAGGTATCGTTTTATCTGGGCTGCTAGTTTCTACCTTGGCGTTGTGGACTCCTTTATGGAGTAATCTCGACCAAACTGAAGAAGACGCAGGAACATCTGGGAAGGAACAGGCAAAAGTTCCACTTCCTGGGGAATTATGGGGCAAAATCTCTGAATATCAGCTTTCAAAACCCATGAATATTTTGATCATGGGGATTGAACCAGTCAAAGGTACTGTTGACGGCTCACCAGAAAGTTTTGCTGGCAAAAGCGACACGATGCTGATGGTGAGGCTCAACCCTGGCGATAAATCCATGAAGGTGCTGTCAATTCCTCGGGATACGATGATTGCTATCCCAGAAAAGGGATTAACTAAAGTATCTGATGCTAACGCTCAAGGCGGCCCAGTATTGGCAGCGCGGGTAATTAGCCGGACTTTAAATAATGCACCAATTGATCGCTATATGCGGATCTCTACTAGCGGCTTACGCCAAATGGTAGATCAGTTGGGTGGAGTAGAGGTATTTGTGCCGAAACCAATGGCATATCAAAACGCCTCTGGTCAGTCAGTTAGCTTAGTAAGCGGCTGGCAAACGCTCAACGGCGAACAGGCAGAACTATTTATTCGTTACCGCGAACCCGGTTTAGGTGATTTACCCCGAGTTCAAAGACAGCAAGCGCTGATGAAAGCGTTAGTAGAACGCCTAAATAGTCCTACAGTTTTACCCAGGTTGCCGCAATTAACCCGCATTATGCGGAAGTACTTTGACACCAACCTGAAAATTGAAGAAATGATGGCATTGGTGAATTTTTCCGTAAATCTGGAACGGGATAATTTCCAAATGACCGTATTACCTGGTGGCTTCAGCCGCTTCAGCCAAGACCCCAATAGTTATTGGTTGAATATGACTGGGCAACAAAGCCTATTGAATGATTATGTTGGGGTGAATGTACCTGGTCTCAAGCCGGATGTACGACCAGTTACTAAACTCAAAATTGCTATTCAAAATGCTTCCAATCAACCACAGTTAACTCAAAAAGTTATCAACTCTCTCAAACAAAAAGGCTTCACCAACGTTTATCCGGTACCAGATTGGCCTGATACCCAACGCCAAACTCAAATTATTGTGCAAGGAGGTAAGCGAGAATTAGGAATTGATCTCCAAAAAATTATTGGTTTAGGTCAAATTGAAGTGACTGCGACTGGTGATTTGGAATCTGACCTGACAATCCAAATTGGTAAAGATTGGAAATAGTTAAGAGTTGGAGAGACGCGATTGATCGCGTCTGTAGATTTAAGAGACGCAATTAATTGCGTCTGTACAAAAGTCAAGAGTTAAAATTAATTTATGATGAATTTTTGACTTTTGAATCTACAAAAAAGTTATGAAAAAGTTTTGGTTACGCTTTTTTAGCTTGATATTGATTTTGATATTGGCTGGTTTATGGGTGATTCTTACTCCTAGACCAGCCTTTGCTCAAATAAATACAATAAATTACAACAACACTAATTTAGAGAATCGTGACTTTTCACATAACGATTTAGCTAGGGTAACTTTTGTGGCAGCAGAAATGCGAGGCACAAATTTTGCAGGAGCCAACTTAACAAATGCAATTTTAACTAAAGGTGTGTTACTCAAAGCCAATTTAGAAGGTGCAAACCTCACAGGCGCTTTAGTGGATCGGGTAACTTTTGATAATGCCAACCTCAAAAATGCCATTTTTACAGAAGCAACTTTAACCCGCAGCCGCTTTTATGATGCTGAAATCACTGGTGCCGATTTTACAGATGCTTTAATAGACCGCTATCAAGTATCGCTATTATGCGATCGCGCCGATGGAGTTAATCCAGTAACCGGAGTTTCCACACGCGATAGTTTGGGTTGTCGATAGGAAGAAAATCACCAATACCAAACCCCAAACACCAAATAACTAATTTTTGATAATTTGCCTGATAGACTCTACAATTGCAGGTTAAATGTGTTGACATATGCACTCAGTTAGAGTTGTCAGGTATTATTCGTGACTAAACAAGACCAAAAGCCCTCTCGTTCATTTGCAGGAATTGCTGGCATTGTTGCCATAGCTACCTTAATTAGTAAAGTATTTGGTTTAGTAAGGCAGCAAGCGATCGCAGCTGCTTTTGGTGTGGGTGCTGCTGCTACTGCTTATAGTTATGCCTACATTATTCCTGGCTTTTTATTAATATTACTCGGTGGTGTGAACGGGCCGTTACACAGTGCTATTGTGAGCGTTTTAGCTAAACGCAAGCAAGAAGAAGCGGCTCCTTTAGTGGAAACAGTTACAACCTTAGTAGGTGGATTGCTGTTGCTGGTGACATTGGCGCAAATTGTCTTTGCCGATGTAGTAGTGGATTTTGTTGGTCATGGTTTAAAAGAGACTACCAGAGCGATCGCCATCCAACAAATCCGCATCATGGCCCCAATGGCTCTATTTTCTGGCTTAATTGGCATTGGTTTTGGTACTCTCAACGCTGCCAATCAATATTGGTTACTCTCTATTAGTCCTTTATTATCTAGTATTACTGTTGTTGCAGGGATTGGGATTTTAGCTTTGCAATACGGCAAAGATATTATCCTCCCAGAATACGCTTACATCGGCGGCATGATGTTAGCTTGGGGAACCTTAGCCGGAGCCATTTTGCAATGGTTGGTGCAGTTAATTGTGCAATGGCGCTTAGGATTAGGCACATTACGGCTACGGTTTGATTTCAAATCCCCAGGGGTTCAACAAGTAATTAAAATTATGACTCCGGCAACCATCTCTTCTGGGATGATGCCAATTAATGTGGCTACAGACCTTTATTTTGCTAGTCCTATTCCCGGTGCAGCGGCTGGTTTTAACTATGCCAATCTTTTAGTCCAAACTCCCTTAGGCATTATTTCTAATATTATTTTGTTGCCCTTATTACCAATATTTGCGAAATTGGCGGAGCCAGACAATTGGCCAGATCTCAAAATACGTATTCGTCAAGGGTTATTGCTGACCGCTGTAACTATGCTCCCTCTGGGCGCGCTGATGGTGGCTTTATCTGTCCCCATTGTGCAGATAGTATATGAGCGCGGCGCTTTTAAGCAAGAGGCTACCAAGCTAGTTTCTTCATTATTAATTGCTTACGGAATTGGGATGTTTGCCTATTTAGGGCGTGATGTTTTAGTCCGGGTATTTTATGCTTTAGGTGATGGTCAAACACCATTTCGCATTAGTGTTTTGAATATCTTTCTGAATATTGTACTGGATTGGTTTTTTGTGAAACCATTTGGCGCGCCTGGTTTGGTGTTAGCAACCGTAGGCGTAAATTGTAGCTCTATGTTAATGCTGTTATGGCTGCTCGATCGCAAACTTAATGGTTTACCTTGGCGAGAGTGGAGTGTACCGATTATTAGTTTAACTGCGGCTAGCTTAGTTTCTGGTGTAGCTAGTTATGCAACTTTATTCGGTTGTCAGCAAGTGTTAGGTAAATCTGGTTTAGTAATTCTACTAATAGAGTTATCTATTGCTGGCTTAGTAGGTCTTGGTTTGTTTGCAATCTTTGCCTCCTGGATGAAGATACCAGAGGTAAATACTTTTGTTGTGCGGATGCGTCAACGATTTTTGAAGAAGGGAAATCAAGTATAGTATGTAAGTCTTTGATTAAACTTGTGCATGAAATATAGACTACAAATAGTCTCTGTTAGAAAATAAAAGCAAAGGACTTAATCATTAATAAGTTATGTCAACAGTTCCACAACCACTGGAAGAACGAGTAGCAAATCTAGAGGCTGAAGTTGCAAGCCTCAAAAGCAAATTGGAAGTTGTTGCTTTGCCAACAAAACCTTGGTGGGAGAGGATAACTGGTACATTTGCTGAAAACTCAGCTTATGATGAAGCTATGGAGCTAGGACGTGAGTATCGTGAATCCCTGCGTTCCGGCTCTATAGAATCAAGTGATGCTTAGATGTACATTCTTGATACAGATCATCTCAGCATTTTGGATCGCGGAGGAGCAGGAGCGCAGCGTCTTCTCATGCGATTGGCAAATGTCAATCCTAATGAGATTGTAGCAACCATTATTAGCTACGAAGAACAAACACGGGGCTGGTTGAGTTATCTGGCAAAGGCTAGGACGTTTGAGGGACAAGTTGAAGCTTACAAGCAGTTGAAGAAGCAATTAACTAATTACTGTGCTATCCCAATCCTAGAATTTGATGGACAAGCAGCCCAAGAATTTCAACGTCTTAAGGCCTTATATCCTCGACTTGGAACGATGGATTTAAAAATTGCGGCGATCGCGCTTGTGAATCAAGCTATCCTATTGACTCGAAATTCTGCTGATTTTGGACAAATTTCCGGCTTAAGCATACAGGATTGGACTTGAAGAGAGCATCATTATTTAACATCCATATCCTAATAAGGGTGAACTGCGATCACCTCTTTGTTGGTATCAAAAATGGAGCAGGAGCGATCGCTTTTCGTCAAAACTAGGTTTATACGTACAACTGATCAAACAATTAGATACTAATTTTTTGCTTCACATTGCTGACATAGTTGATTGCGAAAGCTATGATGAAGCGGCCAAAAAAATTTGTCTAGGTGTGCGATATGAAACTACCAGAACCTCAAACCAAAACATTTTCAACTTTGGTAGGGGAAATTGAAAATGGTCAAATTAAAATTCCCCAATTTCAAAGAGAATTCGTTTGGACAATGCAGAAATCTGCTGCCCTTATTGACAGCATTATCAAAGGTTATCCCATTGGCACATTCATTTTTTGGCGCACTAATGAACGTCTTCGCTCAGTAAAAAATATTGGTAAGCTAGATTTACCAGAACCAAAGCCAGGTGAGTTTGTTGATTACGTTTTAGATGGACAGCAGCGATTAACTAGCTTGTTTGCTAGTCTGCAAGGCGTTATTTTAAAAAGAGAAGACGGAAGAGAAGATAATTTTTCACAAATATTCATCGATTTAGAAGCTCAAGACTCTGAGCAAATCGTCATTACTGATATTGTGGGTAAAGATGAAAAAAGTTTAATTAGCATTCTCAATTTACTCAAAGGTAGTTTTTTGCTTTTAGCAGCATATCCTCAGAAATATCATGATAAACTTCAAACTTATAAAAATAGGATTGAAAGCTATCAGTATTCAATAATTCAGGTCAAAGATGCACCGATAGAAATAGCCACAGAGATTTTTACAAGGATAAACGTTAGTGGTCAAGCTTTGTCTTTATTTGAGATTATGGCTGCTAAAACGTTTGATTACGAAAAGAAATTCGATTTAACAGAAAAATTTCAAGAGTTCATAGAAAATCTTAGACCTTTCAATTATGAGACTATTTCTGATGCTACTGTACTGCAATTTGTCTCAATCATTCTCTCCAAAGAGTGTAAAAGACAAGTCATATTAAAACTTGACAAGAATAGTTTTATTAATGTTTGGGGCCAAGCAATAGATGCTATTGAACGCAGTGTAGAGTATTTCAGAAATTTTTATCGTATCCCGGTTTCTCAGTTACTTCCATATAATGCCTTAATCATTCCCTTTTCATATTTCTTCTTTCACCACAAAGATAAACCAACTGATGATAAACAAAAATATCTAGAGGATTTTTTCTGGAGATGTTCTTTATCTGGACGCTATTCTTCTTCTGTAGAAAGTAAATTAGCACAAGATATAAAAAGAATAGATGAAATTCTTGCTGGAAATTTACCTAGCTATGATTGGTCAGTTGATACTTCAGCAGAATTTATTAAGGATAATGGTTGGTTTAGTACTTCTAGAAGTTATATCAAAGCAATCTTATGTATATATGTGTATCATCAACCAAAGTCATTTAATGATAACTCTATCGTCAATGTCAGTAACTATTGGCTCAAACAAGCAAATAGTAAAAATTATCATCACTTTTTTCCAAAAGCACATTTAAGAGGAAAGAATTATTTAGATTGGTACATTAACCATATTCTAAACATCACCATAGTAGACGACTTTTTGAACAAAAGGGAAATTAAAGCAAATCCACCTTCAAAGTACATGGCTAAATTTCAAGCAATAAATCATGACTTGGCGACTACTATGAAAACTCATTTAATAGAGAATTTAGATAATTTTGGGATTTGGAATGATGATTATGACCAGTTTTTATCTGAAAGAGCAAAAGTTGTTAGTCGAGAAATTTCTAAAAGAATTATTAAGCAGGAAATAGACAAAAAAGGACAATCGAATTTAGTTGATGATTTTGAAGAAGATTTAACAACTATTGAATAAATATAAATACTACTATCCAAAAGTAAGATAGAGGTACGATGGAAAATTCTCCGCGTACCTCCTCGCTTACCTTCGCACCACTTTGCTTTTAAACTTAAGCAGTTCTAAACCGCGCCAATTCTTCACCAGTCTTGGCATCGTGGGCGTGAACTGTACATACTAAACAAGAGTCAAACGATCGCGCAACGTGACCTACTTCTACTGGATCTTTAGAATCGTAGATAGGTGTGCCGATTAAAGCTTCCTCAATCGGGCCACGTGCGCCATTACCATCGCGAGGGCCAATATTCCAAGTACCAGGGGCAATAACTTGGTAGTTCTTAATTTTACCGCCCTCTACTTCTACCCAGTGACACAAAGAACCCCGTGCAGCTTCGGTTCCACCCCATCCCTTACCATCTTTTTCTTGGGGTTTGATATACCAGGGGTCGTTTAACTTAAATTCGCGCAAGCAGTGTTCGGCTTGGCGGTAAAGCTTGACAATTTCGTGAACTCGTGCTAACTGACGCACATGAATGCTAGGGCCACCCATTTGCTTGAAAACGTCTAAAATAAACCCGTCTTGGTGTTGCCAAGATTCGCCATGCTTACCACCTGCAACTAACTGACGCGCTAAGGGGCCTGCTTCTAAGCGTCCGAAATCTTTGTGGAGGACTGCACTGGCCCAAGAATAGGCATTATCGAAGTCTTTTGTATTCTTTTGAATGGGATTAGTTGTGCGATCGCCTGGGTAAACATCGGCTGTACCCTCATCGTACCAAGAGTGAGTAGTATTCTCACGGGCAAAAGATGGGTGCATCAAGCTGTGAGTGTCGCTGAAGCTGTCATACACTCCACTCTTCATGATCATCGCCGCATTTCGTCCATCAATTGTGGGCTGTTGATATTTGTCCTCATGGGGTAAATATCCCCAAGTCACATATTTACCAACACCAGCGCCGTATCTATCTAGACCAATATCTAAACCCATGCGCCAATATAAACCCAAGTCGGATTCCCGATGCTTGCGGTCTTCATCTAGCCAATCCATGAAGTCATCATAAGTTTGAATTTCTTCGTAGCGTTCCAGAGAACAACCCAACCACACCGGTTCTAACCAGTTGGTACGGAAATATTCTAATAGTGACCAAGCGCGGGTAATGTCTGTTAAAGTGGGGGCGCACATCACACCGCCAGGAACCATGTAACTAGAATGGGGCCATTGACCACCTAATAAAGCGTAAATTTCTACAGGTTTTGCAGAAATAGTCACACCTAGTTCGTAGGAAGTGCCTGTGAAAGCTGCAAAGCGTCTGGTAGCTTCTTCATAAAACCGACTATTGCGGTATTTTTTATTAGTCAGGTCAATTGCAAATAGACCATAAAAATAGCGGGGTATACTTTGGATAGTTTCGACAATTTGACCTAAATTTCTTGCTAAAATCGCATTGCGTGGAACTTCTGTACCCCAGAGTGTATCCAGTGCCCAAGATGCAGAAGTCAGGTGAGAACCACCGCAAATACCACAAATGCGAGGTGTAACGATTAATCCAGCTTGGGGGTCTTTACCACGGAGGATAATTTCAAATCCCCGGAAGAGTTCTGCATGAGTCCAGGCGTTGACTACATATCCGTCTTCAATTTCCACCCGGACATCTAAATCACCTTCGACTCTACCGACTGGCGAGATGTCTAATGTTTGAATTGTCATTTGTTATTTGTCCTTTGTCCTTTGTCATTAGTCAAGAGTCCAGGGTCAACGATATTGGTTATTCACCCAATGCCCAATGCCCTGTGCCCAATGCCCTATGCCCCATTCCCTAAATTGTGAAAATATCTTCTTCTGCCCAAGGTGGTGCGATGTCTTTGGCTACCATTGTCAGTAAGGCGTAGTCTTTTGCTTTGACTCCTGGTGGTAGTTCTTTGGGAACTCCCATGACAGTTTGGGTTTTAAATACGGTTCCTGGTTTAAGGTCGTAGAAGGGGAATTCTGGTTCGGTACATCCTAAACAAGGCATACCAGCACGGGTTTTGGAAGAGACCCGATTCCACAAAATACGGTTGCAGGAAGAATGGGTCATGGGTCCACGACAACCTAAATCGTAGAATAGGCATCCTTTGCGTTGACCAAATTCCACAGTGGATGCTTTATAGGCAAAGTGGACGTTACGCGTACATCCGATTTGGGTGTAGCTTTTAAAGAAGGTTTGCGGACGATTGAGTTCGTCTAAGGTAATATCGCCTAAACGTCCGGTGGCGATCGCCACTAAAATTTGACTAATCCAATCAGGATGGGCGGGACATCCGGGAATGTTAATCACGGGTAAGCCGGATTTGGTGCGGAAGTCTGTGCCGAAAAAACCACCGGGTTCACGCTTGAGGAATTGCAAACCTTGGGATTCGCTAGGATTGGGTGACATAGCTGGTATACCTCCCCAGGTAGCACAGTCTCCTACAGCCACAATAAAACTAGCAGTTTGGGCGAGGTCACTTAACCAATCTTTCATGGGGCGATCGGCAAAGCGGTTCCATTCACCTGTACCATTGGGGGCATTCACAACACTACCCTCAAATACCAAGATATCTAGGGGAATTTTCCCGGAAATGCAATCTTGGAGTAGTTGTTGTAAATTATCGCCTAGTTCCACACCCAAGGAGGGATGCCAAAGTAGTTTAATGCCAAAGTCCGCTATTAAATCGCATACTGTCGGTTCTTCAGCGTTGAGAAAGGACATATTATAGTCACTATAGAATAAATTTTTCCTTATGGGCGAGAAATGGTTTTATGGTAGGGTTTCGACGATTGAACAACAAGAGGATCGCAACGCACTCAAAAAACAGCTAGAAAGAGGTAAAAATGTCGGATGCGATCGCTTTTATTGGGATATTCAAAGTCGCACCACTGAAGTACGGACTGGGTTACAGCAATTAATTGATGATTTAAAAACATCGCCCAAGGGTACTGTCAGCGATTTAGTCGTTACCAGAATTGACCGCATTGGTTCATCATCAAAACTGTTCTACTCGTTGTTGGAAGTATTACGCAGTAAAAGTATCAAGCTAGTAGCACTCGACCAAACCATAGATACAGAAAGTCTGGGTGGGGAGTTGACAATAGATATTTTGTTAGCGGCGAGTAAATTTGAAATTAAAATGTTATCCAGCCGTGTATCTGCTGAACGCAAGCATCGTATGGTGCAGAGGAAAAGCCATCGGTTTGCGCCTTTTGGTTGGAAGGTAATGAATGATTGTTATGTTAAAGATGAAAGCTGGTGCGTTTCCCTGATAGAAGGGAAAAGAAGTTTTAGAGTTTGGGAATTAGCTTTATTTATATTTGAAATATTTGATAGTTGCGGTAGTGTGAGAAAAACCTGCAATCTCTTAAATGAGTTATTTGGGGTAAGCGGGAAAGTAGACGCAAAGAGTAAAAAATTAAAAGATAATCATCGGATTATGCCTGATGATATCGAGCAATTTGATTTATTACAAAATCAGAGAAAAACTTATCAAAGATACCCTTGGACTGGCTTACAATGGTCGCCAGCCGGGTTAAAAAACTTCTTAGTTAATCCTGTACACGCAGGTGGGACACCCTTTAATGTCACCACATCCAGTCCCTCAGGTAAACAAATCAACCATTTTGATCAATGGGATTGTAATTGGGATACCCATGAGGGGATAATTAGCCGCGAACAACACGAACAAATCAAACGCCAAATTCGTCAAAATCGCCATAATAAATGGGCTGCACGTCAAGAAGATATCAACCCATTTGCTAATTTATTGAAGTGTGGTCGATGTGGCGGTGCATTAACTCGGATGTCATCCCGACGCGATCGCAATGGAGAATATACAGCCTACTATCAATGTACTTACTATGCCTTGAGACGTTGCGATGCCAAAGAGATGCTAAATAGTCGGAGTTTAGATTCTCAGGTAGCTGATTTGCTAGTAAATGAAGCTACTAGGCTAGCGGGAATGGTAGATTTTGAAGAAGATAAAAATCCTGAACCAACAGAAGTGCAAGAACTGCGCGAAAGTTTAGCAGCCTTAGAGAAGATACCTAGTAATCCTTTTGTAGAGCAAGCCAAAGATGGTATCCGCGACCAAATTGCTAGTATCTTAAGTCTCCACGAAAACATTACAAAACGTAGCCTGATAGTGCGAGAAGAGTTAGTGCAAATGTTCCGCGATCGCGAATACTGGGAAAGCCGCACATCAGAGGATAAAAAACGCATCCTAAACAAACTTGTCCGTCGTATTGTGATTGATGGGAGAGTTGTTTTGAGTATTGAGTTTCTTTAGTTTTCTTTGACGAACAAGTGCTCGGTATTCTTCTAATTGACGCAACCAAAATTCCTTATCCGATTCTATTCTCATTTGTAGCGTTATCTATCTATAAATTTAGATTAGCTTTGAGCCACAAAATTTCTGTTCTCTACGAACAAGGTTTATGGAGACACATCAAGAATAAATTTAACCAAAAACTAACAGTACGAAACTGGTATAATTTTAAGATTACAATTTGTAGATAATTCTCACCATTATTTGTTTTTTTACATCAAACTCAGAAAAATTTAATTACATAATATCGTGCAATTTTCATGAATACAAATAACTCAAATTTTAACTCTTGGATAATTTGCCCTCAGCCTAAGCCACAAGCCAATTTACGTTTATTTTGCTTTCCCTATGCGGGTGGAAGCTCTTTAATTTTTCGTACTTGGTCAAATTCTCTATCATCAAATATAGAAGTTTGTGCAGTTGAAATTCCTGGTAGAGGCAGACAAATTCAGTTTCCACCATTCAGTAAAATAGAACCGCTTGTAGATGCGATCGCATCCCATATCTACCCATACTTAGATAAACCCTTTGCCTTTCTTGGTCATAGTATGGGTGCTTGGATCAGCTTTGAATTAACACGTTTACTCCGCAGAAAGTATGGGATTATCCCAGTAAATTTATTTATATCTGCTCGTCGCGCCCCACACTTACCTAGCTCAGAAGCAGTAATCCATAACCTTCCAGAAGCAGATTTTATAGAAGAATTGCGCCACCTCAATGGTACACCATCAGAAGTGTTAGAAAATGCAGAACTTATGGAGCTATTTCTGCCAATTTTAAGGGCTGATTTTGCAGTTCTCGAAACTTACATTTATACTCCTGAATCACCTTTAGAATGTCCCATTATCGCTTTTGGTGGATTAGAAGATGCAAGAGTTAGTTTTGATGAACTACAAGCATGGCAAGAGCATACCAAAGCTGATTTTTCGTTACATATGTTCCCCGGAGATCACTTTTTTATAAATTCTGCCCAACTTCCTTTATTAGAAACATTAACTAAATACTTATCTAATAAATTACCAACTTGATTTTTAATTTAAAAGGTATTAATTAAAAAATATCAATGACTAATACCATTTTGAAAAAAGAACGCGATAGATGAGTAGGGGCACGGCACCAGTAAGATATTTGATATGCCAAAAGATTGAGGATGCCGTGCCCTTACAAAGGATTTATCTGCCGCCAACATTATTTGATTTGGTATAACCGAATTAGTAGAAGCTCTACTACGAATTCATAATTATTTACTTATAGCCCAATTTTATCAGTCCAAAATTTATACAAATTTGTATAAAGAATGCGACAGATTGTAGGGGCACGGCAGTGCCCATAAGTGTCAAGTTCGCCTAATTCCAAATCACCTCAATACTGCTCGGTTAAGGATTTTCAACTCTTAATTTGGTTTGGGGAAAAGGTGAAAGGGTTTTTGCTTACCCCTTTTCCCCTTCCCCTTTTACCCTTAACCAACAAGTATTGCAAATCACCCTACTGTGATGCATCTGGGCTAGGTGCAGCCACAGGAGCAGGCTGACTGCTCCGACGCAGAGCATTTCGTAAAC
This sequence comes from Tolypothrix sp. PCC 7601, assembly GCF_025677855.1. Classification (NCBI taxonomy): domain Bacteria; kingdom Bacillati; phylum Cyanobacteriota; class Cyanophyceae; order Nostocales; family Tolypothrichaceae; genus Tolypothrix; species Tolypothrix sp. PCC 7601. The sequence continues at coordinate 1,987,446 of NZ_CP064879.1, read as the reverse complement.
GACTAGCACTATCTGATGGTTGCGAAGATGGTTGCACAGTGCGTCGCCGTCTTCTCAGACGTTGTGGTGTTTCTCCTGATGTTCTCACATCAGCCGTAACTTCCCGTTGTCTGCGTCGCAGACGATTTCCAATAGAATTTTCTCCTTCAGAACTTCTTACCCTTGTTGGTGTTGCTTCTGCGGTATTAGCGCGCTGCAATCTCCGGTTGAGTCTTGATTCTCTACTACTAGCAGTGCTTTGCTGTCTGGTTGATGTTACAGGAACATCGTTACCCCCAGCCACCGCAGCTTCTATACGCCGCCTGCGCCGTGGTGTTTCTTCACCAGAGTTGTTATTTGAAGAAGCTGCTGTTTGTTGTTTTCTTTGGCGTTCTTCTCGTTCCTGCTGCTGCTTCCTAACTTGGCTGTGGCGACGTGAACCTTGTATTGCATACTCTGTAGCTATTTGGACTCCTTGTCTACCACTTTCAGAGGGCTTGAGTTTCCAGTTCCTAGCTTGGCGGAGATGTTCTTCATCTAAGTCTCTATCACCACTGGAACCAATCAGTCTGACATTAGTAACTTTCCCATTAGAGTCTGTATCAACAGCTACGGCAACTCTTCCTTCTGCTTTACGCCGTCTAGCTCTTTCGGAGTATCTAACATTACATTCTTCACAAGCTGCTCGACCATCACCACTACTGGGTAATTTTGGCGTTGTGGATGTGGTAGCTACTCGTTCTCCTCCATTATTGCCACTGCCGACACCAGAACCATTACCGCTACCTGTACCAGAACCGGAACCACTACCGACACCAGAACCGCTACCTCTGCCAATACCTGAGCCGGAACCACTACCGATACCGGAACCACTGCCACTGCCAATGCCAGAACCTGTACCGCTACCAATACCAGAACCGTTACCCGTACCAGAACCGCCAATACTGCCAATTCCGTTACCAGTTAAAACTGATGTACCGCCGCCACCCCCGCCACCACCACCACCAGGCGCACCATTTCCTGGTGTTGTGGAAGTGCTGACGTTATTAGTAGCAACCGACTGACTCCTACTAGAGTCTCTAATACCTCGCAGAGTATCGCGTAAATTACTGCCGGAATTACTGGAATTAGTAGGATTTGCGTTATTTACAGCAACAGATTTTGCTGGAACTGGGTCAACAGGCTTCTGGGCGACATTGGTTTCTGGTTTTACTGGCTGAACTTGAGGTTTTATTGGCTCGATAGGTTTCCGCAAATTCTCTACCAACTTTTGAATGGGTGGCTCTGCGACAACAGGTTGCTTAGGCTGTGGAGGTGGTAATTCCACTTTGGCAGGAAGCGGAACTGGTTTTACTGGGTTCTCAGGTTTGACAATAGTTTCAGTTTTAGAATTATTCGTTGAACTTGTCAGAACCTCTGCTTTTTCGTTAACTTCAAGCTTTTGGGGAGACTGCTCCGGCTTTTTATCTTCTGGGGTGTCGATAACTGTGACCTCGATTGGTTCCTCTTCAACTGGAGACACTCTGGAAAAGTAATTACCAATCCCAGAAGCGAGTACCGCTACATGAAAGCCGAGGGAACCTATTAGGCTCAAAACCAGAAAACCTTTAAGCGCCTTTGTCTCTTTCTCACGCTGCTCGAAAGTAGTGCCGGAGAAGCTCATAAGTATATTGCCATCTATTCTCACTAAAAAGGTTAAAGTGTCAGGGTGCAAAAGTCAATCAATATCTATAAATATTCTGACATTGCTTTTGCGTAAGTTTTTCAAATATTGGCGACGAAAAACTGTTAAATAAGAGCAATTGCATCACTAACACTTGAATAATTTACTAATTCGCTGTCATTATATTTTCACATCATGTTGAGAAGTATTCGCAGTACTATATAATTCTCAGTTGAGAGTATATCTCAACTCCACTGGAAACTGACGGCATCAGCATATCCATTGAAATTGAACTAAAGGATTTATGGGGATAAAAAATTTATTTGCTGCGGGTGGCGTGGTTATGTGGCCCCTGCTGGCTTTCTCTGTTGTGGCGTTAGCTTTGATTGTTGAGCGTGTGCGGTTTTGGTATCGAGTCAATACTCGCCAAGCCAAGGTAGTACGAGAGATTCTCAATCTCTATCGGATGGATAATGTGGTGGGAGCTATTGAAAAGTCCCGTCAGAATGCAAATTTACCGATTCCCCGGATTTTCCTTGCAGCGTTGGAATTAGAAGAACCGACTCCAGAAGAGTTTCGCTTGGCGTTAGAAAGTGAAGCACAAGCGGAACTACCAATTATCAAACGTTTCAACACAATTTTTGACACAATCATCGGACTTTCGCCACTATTTGGCTTGTTGGGTACGGTATTGGGTTTGATTGTTTCATTCGCTTCCCTCAACCTTGGTGATGTTGGTGGGACAAAAACTGCAGGTGTGACATCAGGGATTAGTGAAGCGCTTGTTTCCACAGCTTCCGGTTTAATTGTGGCAATTTTTACCCTGTTCTTTGCTAATTCTTTCCGAGGATTGGCTCAACGTCAAACTGGCTTGATTCAAGAATATGGTGGGCAATTAGAACTGTTGTACCGCCGTCGTTATGAACGAGGAGACAAAGTCTATGCGTCTACAAGATGAACCGGATCTACCCGCACAGATTAATATTGTGCCGATGATTGATGTCATCTTTGCTATTCTGACGTTTTTCATCATGTCTACCCTTTTTCTTACACGCCAAGAGGGATTACCCGTCAACTTACCTCAAGCTGCAACTTCCCAACAGTCACAAGTTCCCACCAAAGTAACTGTGACAGTCGAATCAGACGGCAAAATTAGCTTAAATAAACAGCCAACAACAGTTGATGCACTCACAGAACAGATACGTGCTTTGGTTGGTTCTACTCCAGACACAATTGTTGTGATTAACGCCGATCGCAAAGTTGAACATGGGGAGATTGTGACGATTATGGATCAAGTGCGTCAAGTTAAAGGTGCAAGGTTAGCTATTGCAACTCAAAAGCCTTAGTTAGGGGTTTGGTAATTGGTAATTGGTAGTTGGTAATTGGTAATTGGTAATTGGTAATTGCTAATGGGGATCGAGAATTTATCCTCTGCTTCCTCATCTCATATCCTACGGGTACTCCTACGAAGAACTCGCAGAGCAGGCGCTTTGTTTCTACCTACATCTCCCTAGTCCCCAGTCCCTAGTCCCCAATCCCCAACTTCCATGAACAGAAAATTGTCGAGATTTTTAGCCTTTATCCTCTGTGCAATTTTAGTTGTAGTTTTGGGCAATAACAGTTTTGCAACTGCGCCGAGAACTACAGAAATATTGTGGGATACCTACGGTATACCGCATATATATGGTAAAGATGTTCAAAGTGCTTTTCGGGCGTTTGGTTGGGCGCAGATGCAAAGTCACGCTAACTTGCTGTTGCGCCTTTATGGTCAAGCTAGGGGAAAAGCAGCCGAGTACTGGGGAGAAGATTATTTAGAGTCTGATAAATGGGTAGTAACGATGGGAGTACCTAATCGTGCTAATTCTTGGTATCAGGCACAAAGTCCAGCTTTTAAAGGTTATATAAATGCCTTTGCTAATGGGATAAATACTTATGCAAAAGCACATCCTGATTTAATTGATGATGATGTCGAAATTGTATTACCTGTAAAGCCAGAAGATGTATTGGCACACTTGCAAAGAGTGCTGTACTTTACTTTTATTGTTAACCAAGACCAAGTAGCAGATAATACTCAAACTCAACCGAAAGCTGGTTCTAATGGATGGGCGATCGCACCGAAACATTCTGCAAGTGGTAAAGCAATGTTACTGGCAAACCCCCACTTGTTATGGTCAGATTTGTTTCTTTGGTATGAAGCACAACTAACGGCCCCAGGGATGAATGCTTATGGCGCAACCTTGGTAGGAATTCCAGTATTAGCGATCGCCTTTAACGATAATTTAGGTTGGACTCACACCGTCAATACCCATGATGGTTGGGATCTGTATGAATTGAAGTTGGCTGATGGCGGTTATCTTTTAGATGACAAAGTCCGTCCCTTCACCACAGAAAACTTTTTGTTAAAGGTTAAACAAAAAAACGGCTCCCTCGTTGAACAACCTTTGTTGGTCAAAAGTTCCGTTCAAGGTGCAGTAGTACAAGAAAAAGAGGGTAAAGCTTTAGCACTGCGGGTTGTAGGCTTAGACCGTCCTGGGGTGTTGGAACAGTGGTGGGATATGGCGGCTTCCCAGAACCTTGACCAATTTCAAAGAATATTACAACGCTTACAACTGCCAATGTTTACCGTCATGTATGCAGACCGAGAAGGGCATATCATGCACCTATTCAACGGTTTGGTACCGATTCGGCAACAGGGAGACTTTCAATATTGGCAAGGCTTAATTCCTGGTGATACCTCCAAAACTTTATGGACAAAAATGCACCCGTACCAGGATTTACCACGTGTAATTGATCCGCCTAGCGGTTGGTTGCAAAATGCCAACGATCCACCTTGGACAACTACTTTTCCAGTTGCGATCAAAGCTGATGATTACCCTGCTTACATGGCTCCACGAGGAGAAATGGATTTCCGCGCCCAGAGTTCTGCAAAGATGCTAGCTGAAGATAACCAAATTTCCTTTGCGGAAATGATTAAGTATAAGCATTCTACAAACATGGAACTTGCAGAACGTATCCTTGATGATTTAATTCCCGCCGCGCAAAAATCTGGCAATGAATTAACTCGTCGTGCTGCTAATATTTTGGCTGCTTGGGATCGCAATGCTGATGCTGATAGTCGTGGTGCAGTATTGTTTTCCTTTTGGTGGCAAGAAATGTCTAAGGGGGAAATCTTTAGTATTCCTTGGAGCGAGAAATCTCCCCGCACCACACCCGATGGTTTAAAAGATCCAGACAGCGCAGCAAAAGCCTTACAAATAGCAGCAACAAAAGTCGAAAAAGCTTATGGCAAGCTAAATGTAGCTTGGGGTGAAGTTTTCCGTTTGCATAGCGGTAACTTAGATTTACCCGCCAATGGTGGTGATGGGGATCAAGGTATATTCCGCACCCTCTATTTTGCTCCAGCTAAAGATGAACGCTTTCAAGCCGTGGCTGGAGATAGTTATGTTGCAGCTATTGAATTCTCGCAACCAATTAAAGCAATGGCCTTGCTCAGTTATGGTAACGCTACTCAACCAGGTTCACCCCACATTACCGATCAGCTACCGCTATTTGCTCGCAAGCAACTGCGTCCTATTTGGCGAACTCGCCCAGAGATATTAGCAAACCTGGAGGAACGCAAAACTTTTTAAGAGCTTCGCCTGGTTATAGACTATGAGTTATGCATCGAAAATCTGCCAGCATATTGGGAAGATTCTGCTTTTGATAACGCTGATGAGTTTGCCTTTACCAGCGTTATCAGAAAATAAACAGCTAAATAATGAACCCCAAACGCTGCAGACTGAAATTAGCGATCGCGATTTAAAAATTATTGAGCAGCTAGTAGCGATCGCCCAGCGTCAGTCTTCGCAAGTAGGGGAGGCAAAAGCGGCAATGGGATGGGGTGCTTTCACTGATATTTTGAGTGTGGAATTTTCACCATCTCAAAGCACAACCAATTACAACTTGCCTGAGATATTATCTGAAAGCGAACGTAGTTTTGGGATCGCATTGACATTTGATCCCATTAAATTGTTGAACATTATTCAAGAATTACCACTAAGAGAAGCTCGTTGGCAAGAAGCCAAACAGCAAAAACGTTTAGCAGTTTTACAATCCTATCTAGCTTACTTACAAGCCCAACAAGCTAAGAAAATTGCCGCCTATAAAATGCAACAGCTTGCCGTTGCTGAAGCAAAAACTGAGCGGATTGCTAGTGTGAATCCCCAAGTTACTGTTCCCCATCAGATTAGCTTGGCGAATCCTGACTATGTTGCAGCCGCAACGGAAATGTTAAATACAAACGCACGCGAACGCCTAGCATTAGAAGAACTAGCAGCTTGTGTTGGTTTATCTTCCCAAGCAACTATGACAATACTGACAAAAGCCGCATTCACTTTTCACGAAAAATAATTAAGTAGGAATTTGTTTTCATTTTAATGGACATATGTTTTTTATCAATTGAAAATATCTCAAATTTATCAGGCTTTTGAATAGCTAGAAAATTAGAGAAAATTCCACCAATTGATATTTTATCTCCAGAATCTAAATTTAATGATGAATTCGGTATTTGTTTATCCATGAGATACACTGTACTATCTTTAACATACCAGCCTCCATAAAATTGTTGACTTAAGAAACCCATCGCTAACTGTGTAATTAAGTTGTCTCCTTTGACATTTAATTCATAAGTAAGATTCCTTTTAAATTCTGTATGATATGCAAAACCTTGATATTCATATTGCCATTTACCAATGATTAATAACTCTATATCTTTGTCTGAATTATTCTGCGTCATATTAAATCTATATGTTGATTTACTATAGTATTGATATTTGAGCGATTCGGTTAAGGATTTTCAACTCGGAATTTAGTTTGGGGAAAAGGTGAAAGGGTAAGGGGTAAGGGTTAAAGGTTTTTTCTTGCCCCTTTTCCCCTTCCCCATTTTGCCCTTAACCGAAAAGTATTAGTACCTCCCCGACAAATTCAAGCGTTACACCCAATACCTGACACCTCGCACCCAAAAGCCTTATCTTCGTGCCATCTGCTTGTGAGGCCTGCTCAATTATGAAAGCAAGGAACTATACTTTTTTGGTACCCAAGGATATTTATTGATATGTCGCCCTGGACGAGTCTGATAACTACTTTGTCATTGCTGCTGTACTTGGTAATCACAATTAATGTAGGTCGAGCAAGAGCTAAGTATAAAGTCTTACCTCCCCAAATGACAGGAGATGCTAACTTTGAACGAGTACTGCGCGTCCAGCAAAATACCATAGAACAAATGGTTTTGTTTCTCCCAGCTTTATGGATATTCTCCTTCTACGTCAACTCGTTGTGGGGTGCTGCAATTGGTTCTATCTGGCTTGTAGGTAGAGTGATTTATGCTTGGGGATACTATCAAGCTGCTGAAAAACGTATGATTGGCTTTGTCATCAGTAATTTCAGTAGTGTAGTGCTACTTTTAGGTGCGCTCGTTGGCTGCATCTTGTCTTTGGTGCATTCATAAGTCATTTGTAGAATGAAAAGCGATGTCTATCGACAAGACGCAGAGCGTCTACACACTTGGTTAGTGACTTCTTCCAGTGTTGATCGCTTTTAATTTATCATCAGTTTATTGCTATCAAAAAAACTGCCAAATCATTTAAGCCCATGAGTATTTAATGGGAATTTCCTCAACAAGATACTCTCAATCGCCCACTTAAATAAATTAAGTGTATGTGTCTCATGAAACAAAAATATTGGCAATATTTTTGGTGTTGTACTATGTTAATCGTTCTAGCGTTGACTTTTGGTGGATTAGGGGTGAAATCAGCACAGGCGCTACTTCGTCAACATCACGATTCACCTGGTATTTTACGTTACCATTCTCAAGTATCTATCAAAGATGAATTTGGATATGCTTGGCAAGTGCTGTTATTTAAACAAAATTACAATAGTATAGTTCCAGATTTAAGGTTGCGCTTGGTGGGGTTTCCTGGTGTTGTGGAAATAGCTCACCCTCAACCATTAGAAATTGAGACAGCAAATGGAAAATTGCTTTTAGCATCAGATGCTTATGCTTTCAATACACCTGCACCCAATGTAGGCGAATATGAATTAACAAATGTTTTACCTAAATTACCAACAACAGATGCCCTCAAACTTTATGTGCCCATCTCTGCTAAAAAGCCACTAGTTCTGAACATACCCAACACCATAGTAACTGAGTGGCAATGGTTAGTGACAGAGATTGATTAATGATTGCAAAAGTCTACGCCAGCCTTTTAGAGAAATCTAGCCAAATTGCTATACTGTCACTAAATTGATATCGTACTTTTTAGCATCGCTTTCAATACGTATAAATTCATTTAATGGGTTATAATTCTCAAAATTTTGGAGATTTTCCGCTTTATTATGAGAATTCTCCAAATAAGTTAATGCTAATGTAGAAGTCACATAAATATTTCCATGTTGTTTAAATCCTTCTATAATTTCGGCTTCAGGAGGATAATCTTTAACTAAATGCTCTGCTAGAAATCCTTTTAAGATTATTCCTTTTAAGCCCGTTTCTTTGTAACCTTCCTTCGCTATCATCAACGATATCTTATCCGCATCGAGATTTTTAAATTGCTCGTAATCTTCAAAAAACGGGCAAACTATTTTCATCAGATTTTTGACAGGATTTTTAACCTTTCCGTAGTTCGCCTCTTGCTGTTTTCTACGCTTTGATTCGCCCATGATAGCTATCTCCTAATAAACGTTGGTATTGTCATGCCTTCTAGATAAAACGGCACAACATAGTTTTACAATTGGCAAAATTATTTGGCAATACAAGATATCAAGGCGTACTCGGAATAAATACGGGGAAAGAGTAAGGAGAAAAGGGAAAAGGATTGAATTAACGAGAATTACGTAGATATGTAACAACCTCTCCAGGCTATTACGAATTTGTATTTAAGTAAGTCGGTCATTCCAGCAAACCATGTTAAGAAACCTAAATAGGCTTGAAAACTTTACCAATGAGTAATGACAGCCCTTACCAACCATCTTTAATTGCATCGCTCTACTTAATTAATATTGATGCTAGTTCTTCAGGACAAGATAAATGAGGGCAATGTCCAGAAGGTAGTTCAATCGCATCGACTCCTAAGCGGTGGCGTGCAGCGTAGTGCGACCAAGTAGAAGAGATGATTCGGTCATTTGTACATACAATATATTGGCGCTCTACTTCTGGCAAAGCTTTTAGAGGATTCGTCTCAAAAATATATGCCAGAGATTGTTGTGGAAGGCTGTTAGAGAGTGCCCACTGTGCTATGTTTGGCGGACAGTCATGATAGAAAAATTCCATTAATACTGCTGGATCTGAATAATCCTTCCCTAAAGAAGCTGGTTCATACATATTAGGTTCCGAATGGAACTGCTCTAGTAGACTTGGGTCTTTTGGCTGATAATTAAATGATTTCAGCGTATCAGCATCAATATAATGAGCAAATTGGTCGATGGTACTGACTCCGGGAGATGGAAGCAGTGCCCCTAGAAAAACTAATTTACGTACTTTTACTGCTTCTGCAACCAGAGGAATGATCGTACCAGCCATTGAATGCCCAACTAGTACGATATCATCGTCAGTTTTCGGTAGCGCTTGAATTACCACATCCGCAAATTGGGATAAAGTCGCGGAAGGATCTTCAATTGGTAAATCCATTGTTACAGTTTGATGACCCTGTGCTTCTAAGTAGGGAATTAGTAAATCCCAACACCAAATCCCTTGGAAGGCACCGTGAACAAGACAAAAAAGGCTCATATTAAGTAATTCAGTAACTAAGGTAAATTACGGATAACTAGTGTATTATTTTGTGGAGCAAGCTGTGCGATCGCCTCCTGCCATCAAGAATAATTCAGTAGTCATCTGGATGATAGTAGCGCAGATATATGCAAGTGAATATATAAATACTTCACCTCTAAATTGCTTATTTTCTTTATACAAATGAATAAAAAACTGTAGTTTTCTTTCCGGAACAGACTATTTTGCTCAGTAGATGTGAAATAAGTACAAAAATAAGAGTAAAACAGTATTCATTTGAATACTGTTTTACTCTCATAGTACCTTATGAATTCCATGCAAAAATGCCAGCATGGCCGTGCTGGCATTAGAACAAACAAACATTTCGTTAATCAAGTTTTGAAAGGAGTAACTCGGATGAGTAACATATTTAGCTCTGATTCAAATACTCAGTATCCGACAGCAAAAATGTTCTGGAGTCAGTTACCAACTATGAACCAATGGACTAACAACAATCAAAACCTGTTAAATGTAGTCTTCACAAGCAGCGAAGGTAAATCCGGAAAAAATTCAGATATTACAATACAAAGTTATACAGCCCAAGCGGAAACCCCAAATCTACCTCTACTGCTGGATAAAGCCATTGAGTTAGCCAAAACTAATGAAGTGGCGGGACTGATTATAGCTTGTGCCTTTTTTACATTTGTGATTTGTGCGGCTTTGTCCACATTTCTTCGCAATTGTGTAGATACTTTGCGGATATCTGTGGATATAGTAATTCGGTTAATTAATTACTTCCGAAAATAACTAGATCTATCTCATCAATTTAAGCACCCCAAAAAGGAAACATCTCATAATAATTGGTGCTTCTACCTTTCATCCCCAAAGGTATACAAAGGATGAATGACATTTCTGTGAAATAATTGCAATTTGCTAGTCTAACTTTCCCAACATCAGTATTTACTTACATTATTAATTAGAAATATTCTATGCCTACAATTATGGATAATAAAGATTTAGATGAAAAATTTAAACAACTCAATCGTTCGCCTAAACGCAAAGAAATTTTACTTAAATTGCTCTCTGGGGAAACAGATGAAGCAATTGCTTTAGCACTAAAAATTGAAACAGGAACAGTGAGAAGGCAAATTTCTTTAATTTGTCAATTATTTGGCTTAAAAGAAGAAGAATCGTATGAACGCCGTTCCAGACGCAGTGAATTAATTAGCTTATTCGCCAAATATAAACCAGAACTAGTGAGAAATAAAATCTCTACAAATTTTACTCCACAAGCACCTTTTAATTCTGAACAATATATTGATTTACCACAAGTTGAATCGATATGTCACCGAGAAATACTACAACCTTCTGCTTTAATCAGAATTAAAAGTCCTGGTTTAACAGGTAAAACTCATTTATTAAAAAATATTTTGCAATACGCTCAATCACAAGGATATTCCGCGATTAATATAAATTTTCTCGAAGCTGATCAAGAAGTTTTGAGCAACATCGAAGCTTTAAACTATTGGTTTTGTAATACTGTAGGTTATGCCTTATTCGGTGCCACTAAAATGGATATTTATTGGGATAAAACTCTATCTTCTAATATGAGATGTAGCGTTTATTTCCAAGATTATATCTTAGCTAATCTAGAGAATCCTTTAGTTCTTGGCTTAGATAACGTCGATCACATCTTTCCTTATGCTAGTCTAGCATCTGATTTTTTTGGGCTGTTAAGAGCTTGGCATGAAAAAGGAAGAAATGGCAATCAATGGCAAAATTTAAGAATCATACTTGCCTATAGCACAGATGTGTATATTCCTTTGAATATTAACCAATCGCCATTTAATGTTGGACAAATAATTGAGTTACCAGAGTTTACTAAAGCACAAGTACAAGAGTTAGCCATTAGATACGGATTAAATTGGCATGACAAGCAAGTAGAAAAATTAATGGCACTAGTAGGGGGACATCCTTACTTAGTTCAGAAAGCATTACTGCATATCAAAAATCAGCCACATATCAAACTAGAAGAGGTTTTAAATACTGCTGCAACCCCATCAGGATTATATGCCGATCATCTCTGGGAAATTTGGGTGAAGTTAAAACAAGAACCGCATCTAATTACAGCCATGAAAAGTCTTGTACAAGCGAATCAACCAATATTGTTAAACCCAGAGCAAGTACGTCAATTAAATAGAATGGGATTAGTTCGTTTATCAGGTAATAATGTAGAACCTCGATGCCAATTATATCGTCTTTATTTTCGTGTTTGGTTAAATTAAGAGATAGCTTATGTCAGCAGAAAAGACTTTACCTTATAGATATCAAGTAGGAGGTAGTTTACCTCATGATGCTCCCACTTATGTTAAACGCAAAGCAGATGATAATCTGTTTAATGCACTAAAAGCAGGTGAATTTTGCTATGTATTTTCTTCTCGGCAGATGGGTAAATCTAGCTTGAGAGTACATACTATACACCGCTTACAAAAAGAAGGAATAATATGCTCTGTAATTGACCTCACAGAAATTGGCTCTCAATTGAATTATCAGCAATGGTATAAAGGCATTGCCTACTCTTTAATGATGAATTTACAAATTAATAATCCTATCATTCACAAAGAATGGTGGGAGAAACACAAAGATTTATCATCTGCTTATCAATTAAGTTTATTTCTCGATGAATTGCTAAAATCTACTTATCAAAAAATTGTCATCTTTATAGATGAAATAGATTTTGTTAAATGCCTAGATTTTCCTACAGATGAATTTTTTGGCATCATCAAAACTTGTCATAGCAAGCGTTCTTACACACCAGAATATAAACGCTTAAGTTTTGCTTTAGTGGGCGTGACTACTCCCTCAAATTTAATTCAAGATAAAAATCATACACCCTTTAATCTTGGTAGACCAATTGAATTATCAGGTTTCCATTTTTCAGAAGCCGAACATTTAGCAAAAGGTTTGGCTAAAAAGTTCTCTAGCTTGGAAATAGCTAAAAAAGTTCTCAAAGATATTTTAAGTTTAACTGGTGGGCAACCATTCTTAACACAAAAAATCTGTGATTTAGTTGTTAACCTTTCCGAACGTCCGCGTCTGGGCGAAGAACAACAATGGGTCAAAAATATTGTAGGTGAAAAAATAATTGAGAATTGGGAATATCAAGATGAGCCAGAACATTTAAGAACAATTAGTGAACGCATTTTGAGGAGTCAGAATGCAATTGGGGTTTTGCATTTATATAGAACTATTTTAGAGGGTAAGATAGTTAAATATGATAATAGCGAAGAAGCGACAGATTTATTACTATCTGGCTTAGTCAAAAACCAAGGTAGATTGAAAATCTATAATTATATTTATGCATCTGTTTTTAATCAAAAATGGATTACTAAAACATTAGAAAAACTTGGCTGTCCTTATGCAGAACAGTTACAAGAATGGATACAATCTGGTCGGATTAATAATTCACAATTATTATTACCAGAAGCAGCCCTGTATAAAGCATGGCAATGGGCTGATGGGAAGTCATTAAGTTTTGTAGATTATGAATTCCTTTGTGCTAGTTTATTGGCGAATAATATTAGCAAAAATAGTATTAATTTTGATAATCAAATTTTTACTGGTTTAAAAGTTAGAGAAACACAAGAAAAGACAAACAAGATAGCATCAAACAACCAAGAAGATGCCAGAGTTACATCATCTAAACTTTCCCAATCAAAAGCCCAAGCTATCCATGAATATTACAAAAATAATTATATTAAGTTATTAATGCTGATTTTGGGTATTCCTTTTGTAATTCTAATTTCTCAAATTTTGTTTTTACAAAAAAATATTGGTAATAACTGGTTTAATTCTGGCAATAACGAAAATATTTTACGGATAATTAATCAATTACCTGAAAATACAAGTTTTAATAGTAGTGATTTGAAGACAGATTTAAGATTTAGCATCACACCTAATTCAACACAATTGTTAAATACTGAAGATAGTAAAATTCCTGTTTTTATCCCTCGATTAGTTGAAAATAGTCAAATAATTTCAGTACCAAACACTCTGGTATCATCACTTTTAAATGATCAGCAGCAAAAAAAATTAAAGTTAGAAGTAGAAATTAAGTATGACGGCAGTATCAAAGTTTTACGTGCCATTGATGAAAATAATAGAATATATGATCATCCCCAAAGTTCAGAAATGCAGTTAATCAAGCAAATAGAGAATGCATTCCGTTATGAGTACGAGCCTGGATTTGCTAGATGGGGTTTTCAGAACAAACAAACATTATCTTACAGTTTGTCTCTGACAATTTTAAAATATTAGGTATAATTTTCAACAATAAACCTTTGAGAATTCATGAAATTGCTAGATGCGATCGCAACCAAAACCACAGAGTATTTTAACTCTGTAGCGGGCAAGATGCTCGCCACCAATAGTTATATGATTTATTCTATAGCATTTACAGAAAGGACATGGTGTTGCCCGAACAAGCACCACCCTGTAGCCATAGTACGTTAGTCATAGACTATGTGTTTTTCTATTGGTTACTATGCATGATTCAGGTGATAAGTATTGTAGCGTATCACCTGTTTCTCAATATTTATCTCTCATTATCAAGAGATGGTTTTTTAATTATATACGCTAAAGCACAAAATCATGATTCTTAATGTAATTATCACAAAATATCCGTAACTATAATTTTCATCAAAAGGTTCTATGCATAACAGCTTTTTTTTCAAAAATGTGGATAATATTTAGACCAAAATAATTTTGATATTTCACATTTATAATTGAACTTTTTACTAAAACCAGAATATACAAATAAATTAAGCTTCATAGTTTCAGGTATGATTGCAATATCATGTTAATTAAGCCTATAAATAATGGTTGATTTTTTCTGACATATATGCATTGATTGCATATAGTATATGGGAATATTTCATGATAAACTTTTATTTTTTGTTGGCAGGCGATACAAAATTCCTGGCTAAATATTGAATGTATTGAAACTTGTCTGAATATTGGCAAATATCCCCTAGAAATTTGCCAATATCTTGTTTTATAGTTGAAAATCTTGATACCTTAAATCTAAGGAGTGTTGAGCAGATTCCTGGTAAAAACACCTATAGCAATCCTCAATCATTCACTTTGCAAGCATAATTGTTTCGGGTAAAGATATTTGTATGTTGTAGGAAATTGCCCAACTTACAAAATTTTCCCGGGATGATAATTCTTATTTTCGGGTAGATAGAAAGCGTCTTATTTTTTCACCCTACCCTTAGATTTAACTTCAACAAATCCTAGATATCGTATCTGAAAACAGGAAGAGTTAGTTTAGTTAAGGGTTCAAGGGGGAAGGCAAAAGGGGAAACCAAGGGAATTCTGCTTCACAGAATCACTATCTGCGTAAATCAGCTGACTATATATAGCCCTAGATGATAGATGCTTATATCTCTTCATCTTTTTTAGGCTTTAAACATTTAATTCCCCAACAGCCAGATTACGGTAGTTATGACTCCTAACATTACAGATTCAGTAGTGAAGGCGACAATAGCAGCCATTGCATCTGAGTCAGCAACTACAGAAGAGCAAATTCAGATGCTGATTGAGATAGCATTAGGCTGGCAAAAAAAGCATCCAACTGTCAAAGACTTGCGGAATGTAATTTCTCTCTATTATCGGATTTATGAAATGTGCGGTGAAGACTATCCGCTACTCAAAGCTCAGGCTAAAGTAGGGATGGCTAAGGCACTGCAGAGAATTCCAAATGTAAGTCCGCAACTGCTGCTGCAAGCGAAAGCTGCTTATGAAGAAGCATTGCCCATATTACAGCAGTTCACTGTCAAAGCAGAAGTGGCAGAAGTGCAGATGAACTTGGGGTTGGTGTTGCAATCACTAGTACCCTTCAATTTAGCCAGGATAGTAGACAGCATCAGCGCTTATCATCAGGCTTTGCAGGTATTTACTTGGCAAGACTATCCCCAAGAATACGCCATCTTATACAACAATCTTGCGATCGCTTACCTTTCTATGCCCCTCGCCTCAGAACGAGAATACTTACACCAGGGATTAGCGGTGCAATCATTGCTAGTAGCGCTGAAGCATATCAAGTTGAGCGAACATCCTAGAGAATATGCCATGTTGCAGAACAACCTGGGTAACGCTTGGCAATATTTAGTAACTGCCCATCCTTTAGAGAATAACTTACGCGCGATCGCAGCTTATGATGAAGCCTTAAAGGTGCGTAATCGGCAAGATACACCTATCGAATACGCTCATACAATTTCTAATAAAGCCTACGCTCTGCGTCACTTACCAGATAATTTTCAACAGCCAGAAGCTCATAATTCACACAATCTCTCACAGTCTCGCACTTACTATCAAGAAGCTTGGGAAATTTTCAGTCAGTACCAACATTTAAAACAAGCACAATTAATAGCCCAATTACTCCAAAAAACTGTTACAGAGGCTACAAATAGCCATCAGCGATAAGTTTGGCATTAACAGTTACTATTTATCAGTTTGTGTACTGTGTATTCACTAGCAATTAAAAATTTATTCGTTATTCAAAAAAAGACTAACAAGGAGAGAAATCATGAGCAATTTCTTCACCAATTTAGCATCTGGTAACCTAAATATTGCCACAGTAATTGTGTGGGTCTTAATAGCAACCGTCTTATCTATGCTTGGCGGTGCTATTGGGGGCATACTACTAGCTGGCAAAGATATAGGTTATAAGTTTTCTGCTATGTTGGGCGGATTGTTTGGCCCTGCAGGTGTAATTCCTGCGATTCTATTAGGACTAGCTGTACTGAATTTGTTCACAAATTTATAGTACATACTTGCACCAATTGTCCGTTAGAAAAATCAGAAAAAGCTAGGATTATTCTGGGTTGATAAATGCTATAAATTCATGCCAATAACTAGGAGGTATCATGTTTGAACTTGGGTGGTTTTCTGCTAAATTATTTTTTAAAGGCAGGCTACTCCGCGACCCCATATATTTTGTGCGACAAATTGCGATCGCAACTGGTATCAATTCCTTAATTTTATTACCACTGGAACAGACTTCAATGCCTTTCTGGTTACCAATCGTCATATCTAGTCTAGCCACAGGTGCAACCATGCCATTTCTCTTGAAAGATTTCAAAACTAAATAGATTATTAGTTGTTTATCTCTAGCAATTGGTCATTAGTCATTTATCTAAAAAACTTGACTTTTGACCTTTCGGCCTTGAAATTTTCCCATTAATGATTGAATTTTGATAAATGAATAAGTTAGAAGAATTAGTGCAAGAAATCAGCCGTTTTGAAGCAATTATATCTGAGTGGAATGAAAGTGAAAAGTATGTGGCTTTAGGTTTAAAGAGAGCTATTGAAGAATTACATAAAACTGCTTTAGAACGGTTAATCAAAAATCTCAAAAAAGAATCTTTATCTGCTTTGCGTCATGCTGTCGATGATGAATTCATTTATGCAGTATTGCTATATCACGAATTAGTCAGACCTCCACAACCGCCTTTAGAAAAACGTATTCAAACAGCTCTTGCAGAAGTACGCCCAGGCTTACAGAGTCATAATGGAGATGTAGAACTAGTAGCAATTAAACTTCCAGATACAGTAGAAGTCAGATTGGTTGGAACTTGCAGTAATTGTCCAGCTTCTACTTTAACTCTCACGCAAGGAATCGAACAGGCTATTAAATCTCATTGCCCAGAGATTACTAAAGTTATTGCTGTGAGTTCTAACTTAAAAGTTGATAATTCCAAGCAAAATTTAATTAATCATCTATCTCAGCTAAAAGGCGCTACCTGGGTGAGAGTGACAACTGTGGAACAAGTGCCAGAATCAGGTATTCTCGAAGTCTCTTTTGCTGGTAATTCCTTAATTTTATATCGTCACGGTATTGATATTATTTGTTATCAAAATGCTTGCGCTCACTTAGGATATACTTTGGATCGAGGTGAAATTGACAATGGTATTCTTACCTGCCCTCATCATGGTTTTAAGTACAACTTAAAAACAGGTGAATGTTTAACAATGCCTGATGTTTCGCTGAAGTTATATCCTGTACAAATTAAAGAAGGTAAAGTTTTTGTTCAACTGCAATCATCAACAGCGAGCTAAAATTTTATCCTGAGATTAGTAACTATTTCTGAAAAATTACACCCACCTGGCTGACAAATTATAGGCGCTACCAATGACAAATGACTAATAACAAATAACAATCTCCACAACTTACAACTGCATTGATTGATTTACATAAACTTGTAATTCTGTCCCAGCAGGTAAAAACCAAATATTGGTTCGTTGCATTAATTGAGAGATAGCTTGTTGATTACGTTGTGTAATTTGAGGAACTAGAGAATTGATACCACCTTCTAAAACTCCAGTCAAAATGTTCCTTTTAGGATTAGTGTTACTCACCACAGTACTACCAGAGGTTGTAGTAATCACTTGAGATTCAGTACGGTTTGATAAATCTGCAAGTTTACCCAATCCACCCAAGATAAATAGTCCCGCATCCATACCAGCAATAGATCCATTTCCCTGGGAAAATTGATTTGCTATTAGGGGTTTTCCATGAGGTGCGCGAATTGTTAATGCATTGCTAGGTAGGCTGATTTCGGTGATGTTTTGATTACTTTGGGAAACAACTTTCAAAACATTGAGCTTTAATAAACCCTGCTCAGAGATAGAATTAATTTCAGTTAATAATTCGGTGGTTTTAGATAGTGCGATCGCACCATCTACAGATTTTAATGGCTCTTTCAACCGTACCACAAATAAGTTTTTGCCACTTTCGTCATTGTTACCGCTAGAACTAGATCTGCTAGTTTCCCCAAATACTGCTGTTGCTAAAACAGCTTTAGCGCTACTTCCTACCGCTAAAGATTTTGGCATTTTTTGAACTGGAGTTGCTACAGGAGATGATTGTACTGGGGTTTGATTGATTGGGGAATTTATTATTGATGACTGTAAACTAGGATTTCTTGGAGGTTGATAACTAGTAGGATTAATATTGGGTTGCTCGTTTGCCTGATTAGAGGGATTTGGCTGTGTTTGAGGTGGGGGTGCATTTGGTGTAGGTGATGGCTTTGTACTCCCCAATAGTTGAGAGGTAGATTTTGTCGATGTGCGCTGTGATTTCGGTGCAACTTTAACAGCAATAAGTTTGGGTTGAGAATTAGCTAATTGCACAGAGTATTTGCTTGGAATACTCCGAGGCACATAAACTGTTGGCAGTAATGTTGCTGTTCTTGTTTGTACGACTTGTAGTTTATCTCTAGAAACCACTGAAGGTTTCATCTGAGAAGCTGATTGATTAATCAATTTTGGTGGCTGTATTAATAGGCTTCTCAGTTCTTGTTGCGCGGCTTTGACTTCTTTGACTTGTTCTGTAAGCGCTAATTTGGTTTTGAGAGTTTCTATTTCTGAAATTCGAGAATCTGTTTCGTTTTGAGGTAGCGATCGCACTTCTAAAACACCAGTCTTTTTTTGAACTGGCTTTTGGCTATTACTACCCATCAACTGCAGCAGAAAAACACTAACCAATAAAACTATAGATAAAGTAGCAGTGCCAACTAAAATAACTTTTGCAAAAGGATTAGATGAAACAGATTGCTTAGTTGCAACTACTTCTGATGTAATAGGGAATGCTTCTGAGACGTTTGATGTTTGTATTTCCTCTATATCAGAAAGATGTTCTTCAAGTCCAACTAATTTTGCTATCTGTGTTTCCCAATCAGAAGATTCTACTTCTATGTTTTTTACAGATTCATCCTGAGATAGCAGATTAACTATGTTTGATGAATGGGTATCTGTAACAATTAAATTTTGATTCATATTATATCAATTAAATTTTCAAACAAAGGGATATTTTTTTGAAAAAAATACAACTTAATTACACATTTTTACTAGATTGGTTGTAGCTAATGTATGATGTTATATATAAGTTTAATAAAAGCAATATCTTTTTATTTAATGTTAATTATCTGATGATGCAATCTTTCTCCCTAACAAATCTGGTTGGGAACTAGTGCGTAAAAGTCTGGCTGCTTCTACAGCAGTATCTACTCTGCGAAAGTGATTTGCATCTTCAATTTACTGAGAGAGATTAGCAAATTTAAATTAGAATATTGCAGAAAAATTAACCAAAGTACCAGCAGTGATTGGATCTGGTATATTTAATTGTCCTGTAGACTGATTGATTGATTGCATTTCCAGCTTGAATTTCTACAGGCTTTAATGTTTGCCGCAAGTTATTTCTCAGATAGGTTTGTAAATTTCCAGAATATGATTGGAACTCCTGCCAAACTCTACCTAATTTTGCCATAGATGGCATCGCAATTAGCCATCCTAAACTAATCGTAAAAAAATAGACTTTTGCATCACACTAATTAATTTACGGTATTTAATCATTCAAATTGCTACTTTGTCCATTACCCACAATACCTAATACATTCATCGGCGAAATTTTCAAGTGATCTAAAGTTTGTTCTACTTTGGCAGAATCTGTTTTATCAATCCTAACTACTAATAAAATCCCATCAGTATTTGGTGCTAGCAAGCTAGCATCAGCTAACCCTAGTAAGGGAGGAGTGTCATAAATTACTAAATCAAAGTTATTATGGAAATCTGCCATCAAGCGTTTCATCTTCTCAGATGAAAGCAACTTTGTGGGATCAGGAGGTATGGGGCCAGCCGTGAGCACTGATAATTGGCTCATAGAAGGTAATTTACGAATTACTTCCTCTGGTGGTAAATTTGTAGAAATTAAATTACTTAATCCCCATAAATTATTTAAATGTGACAGAGAGTGAATTACAGGCTGACGCAGATTTGCGTCTACAAGTAGTACTCTTTGCCCCATTGCTGTAGCTATTTGCGCTAAATGGAAAGCAACTGTAGACTTGCCATCACCAGACATAGCTGAACTAATAATGATAGAGCGCATCTGGCGATCGCAACTGAGAAGTTGAATATTTGTATAAAGTACCCGTAAAGCTTCTAAAAATTGTACAGAATGATTGCTGTAGTTTTGAGCTGGTATGACTGCTAATCCAGGAATGCTTTCAGAGGGAAAATTTGGGATTCTGGCTACGGTAATATTTCCTTCAGAGCCAGGGGATTGACTAATGTGCAGTTGCTTTTCAAAGGGAATATTACCTAATAATGGTAGCTTCAGCTTGTCCTTGAGATCATTGGTGCTATGGTAGGTATTGTCAATCTTTTCAATCAGGACAGCAACACCTATTCCTGCTACTAAACTCGTAATCAATCCCATGATTAAATTACGTTTTATATCAGAACTAGTAGCAGGAAATTGAGGTTGAATTGGCATCTTCAGTAATTGCCAACCCAATTCTGTCTGGGATATCCGAATTTGGAGATCTTCACGAGTAGATAAAAAACGATTGAGGCTTTCTGTAGTGATCTGTAATTTTCTTTGTAGTGCGTTATGTTGCCTTGCCAAAGCTGGCAATGTCTTGCGTTTCTGTTCAAGTTTTTGTATTGTTTTGTCTATCTCCTGCCCTTGCACCTCTAGGGTTTGAACTTGTGTTGCGATCTCAGAAAGCTTTACATCCATAAAGCGTTGTGCTTCATTACGCAGCAACGGCAATAAACTTTCTCGTTTAGCTTGCAACGTTTGAATTGTGGGATTTTCTGATTGTAGCCGCGTTGACTCTTGGGCAATTTGAGCATCTAATTGACGAATCTGAGTTAGTAACTGCTGATATAAAACAGCATTATTAAGTGCAGATGTTGCTCCGTCTTTTCCTTTAATAATATCTAAGTTAGACCGAGCTTCCCCCAACTGCATATCAATATTTTGTCGTTGTTCAGACAATTTGGCTATTTGCTCATCTACTTGCTTCGCCTCAGCTTCTGGGTCGTTAAATTTGTAATTTAGCCGAAAACTTTGCAATTCTCTTTGGATATTATCCACTCGATTCTGTAAATAAGGAAGTTGTCTTTCAACGAACTGAATTCCTTGGCGTAGTTTCGTTTGCCGCCTTTCTTGGCTGTATTCTACATACTCTTGAGAAATTTTGTCTAATACAACTTTAATTTTTTTGGGATCTGTACCGCGATATTTAACCTCTATAATTTTGGTTTCACCTAAACGATTAATCTGCAAGCCATTGATTAGCTCATCATAACTAATGTCTGGATAATAGGGTTTTATATGTTTAACGATCCCCCCTATTAATTCAGGGCTTTTTAGAACCTGAATTTGGCTATCATAATCTAGATTACTTTTACTTGTTGAGTTAGCATCTTTGACAACATCCACTACTTTACTGTCATCATTCACAGGTTCAACTAGCAACTGAAAACTACTTTCATACTCTGGTTGCTTTTGATTGAACCTCATATTAAAAGCAGAAGCTAGCATCACAACCGTAGATACTCCAACAATCACTAGAAATCGTCGCCTGATTAGACCGATAAATTCACGAAAATTCCAACCTTTTTCTGGATCTTCCATCTCGGGGAAAGGTTGTGACAAGTAAGATGCTGGTACAGAATTTCTATTCCGGTCATAATCCGAGAATTGATAAGGATGATTCTCCATCATTTATAAATATTGGGTAATTAGAAAAGGAAATTTCAGATAACAGGTTTAAAATTATTAATTATGCAGCAACTAACAGCTTAATTGAAGCCTACTCTAGAAAGTTATTTCTGTACTAAGTTTAGAGGTTGGCAGTTTTTTAATAAGGCTGTATATGGAATAAGCTGAGTGCTATCTGTGAGTAAACAAGCTTTGGTCAACTATATCAGTAGTTTAACGATTAAATTATAAGTGAGTAACATACGTATTAATATATTAATTTTATGAAGTTCATAATATTTATAAAAAATCCTACTTGCTTTTTAAGCATTTAAGCTCTCTAGAAACTTGCCATGTACAAGTTTTATTCTCAGTATGCTTGACGATAGTTGAGTAAGCTTTTTGTATTTCCAATACAAAAAGCTTTGTTAGCTCGACTTTACTATTACAATTCATCCAAATTATTTTTAGTACTTGCGGTTTATTGTTAGATGTTTCCATAATCTGCTTTCAGATATTTAATCTGACCTGCTAGCATAGCCTTTTTAAAGGTTATATATAACTCTTATATAACTAGATAATTATAATTGTTTGGTATAAAAAAATACTGATAATCTTTTTGAAAATTAATTTCTATAAGCAATTTATCTTTTGTGATTTATTCTTATAAAATAAAAATATGATCTTTAAATCTTCCTTAAGATAGTAAATATTATGGAAAAAAACTCTAAAAAGACTTGTAGCTGAGGTATGAAAAGTTACTATGTTATAATAGATATGGAACCTGAGAGGTAACTTATATCACTAAATACTTATTGCCTCTATATAATAGTTGAAATTTACCTTAAATGTTTAAAATCGATAATTTTTGGCTGATTTTTGAATTTACAAATTTTACATAATCTTGACCATACTGCTGAATACTGAATTTAAATTTAACTCCTACAGCGAAAATACTCTAAAAACAATGTAATTTTATATACAATTACTTAGCTGATCAAAAAAATATCTCAGTTGTATACATAGTTATTTTATAAAGATTATGTATGAAATTTTTTGTGAAATCATGAATTTATGATGAAGTACGCACGTAAATTGGAAACATGGTATTGTAATTAGAGGTTAGACGTGATGAGCAATTATAAGCCTAAAGTTCTTAAGGGTTTGTAGTTGTTTAATAATCGCTAAAGCAACTGAAACAAGTAGTTTTTGCAATTGTGATTGTCATTTGGAAGCTTTCTTTAACCCCAAGTTACATTTAACGAAGAAATAATTAATAGAAACAATGATGTGAAGAAAGAGAAACGAATTCAAAATCTAATACCAATTGTTCTATATCTAAAGATTCCGCATCAAGTTTGATTTCTGGAAAAATACCGTAGAACTCTAATCCTCTTCTTGTGTGTTCCATTCTCAGAGTTAACTGTTCCCTAATATCTACGAGTAAGTACAAAAATCAAAATTGATTCTTAAAGCAGAATACTTAGATAATTAATAGCCTGGAAAGAGCTAAAGAAGAAAGTAATAAGATAAATTTAACTGCCTTCTTAAACAAAGCTTTCTAGTTCATAAACCTAATACTACTACTCCTATTTCTCCTTTAATTAAGATTTACGTTTTGCTAGGATATTTAGGAAATAGTTTTCTCATTTCAAGTTTTGGGAACATAGTTTAGATTGTAATTATTTTTTACTATGCTTGTGTTAGGTGTAGAATTTGCCTTATATAACTTGAAGATATAGCTGCAGGTATATATAGATGATTTTCTAAAACCTGTTGACTAATGTATTGACATGGAATTAAAGCAGGCTGGGTTCCATATAAATTAATAGACTCAGCGCCACTTTAAAGCAAGATTTACACTATAGGATAGGCCGATGAGACTTAATGAATGGATTAATCAAAAATTCTTTCCATCCATTTCTACTCAATTAGAACCAAAAGAACAGCTTTCTTTCAAGACTCATAAATCCTTGAAATTATCTGTAATCACTCAGTTTTTTCCTCCAGACTATGCAGCTACGGGACAGTTAGTGGAAGAACTAGTGAGAAATTTAGGTCAACAAGGAGTAGATGTTGAGGTTTTTACCAGCCAACCAGGGTATGCGTTTCAGTCAGCTAGTGCACCCTCTGTTGAGCGTCAGGGTAGAGTAAGAATTCAGCGATCGCGTACAGCGCAGCTTTGGCCGGGACGAATTCGTGGTAAGGCCATCAATGGTGTTTTATATACTGTGCGTGCTTTCCTCTATCTCATAAGAGGCTGGAGGCGCAGTAATTTATTGTTATTGACTACAGCACCTCCATTTTTGCCAATTGTTGGATATCTAGCGCATAAATTTTTCCGATTGTCCTATGTCTGCATATTGTATGACCTCTATCCAGACATTGCGATCGCCCTCGGAGTCATCTCCAAACATAACTGGATGACCAGATTATGGCAAAAACTCAATCAGCAAATTTGGCTCAATGCTAAGGGCATCATAGTGCTGAGTCCTGGGATGAAACAAAGAGTGGTAGCACATTGCCCACAGATAGCTGATAAGGTTTCTGTAATTCACAGTTGGGCAGATCCGGAATGGATTAAGCCCATTGATAAACATAAAAACTGGTTTGCATGGAAGTATAATCTTGTCAACAAATTTACCGTACTTTATTCCGGTAATATGGGTCGCTGTCATGACATAGATACTATTGTGCAAGCAGCTAGATATCTGCATGATGAACCAATCCAGTTTGTTTGTATTGGTGGGGGAGCAAAACGGAACGAGCTAATCGAGGAAGTGAAGGTATTAGGGTTGAAAAACTTCTTGTTTTTACCCTATCAGGATCAACAAGTACTTCCCTATTCCTTAACTGCTTGCGATCTAGCGCTAGTAAGTGTAGATGCATCTTCAGAGAGTATGGTCGTTCCTAGTAAGTTGTACTCAGCTTTAGCGTCAGGACGGCCGATAGCAGTGATATGTTCGCAAGATTCTTACTTAAGAGAAATGATTGCAGAAGCCAACTGTGGTGGCACATTTGACAATGGAGACGGATATAGTTTAGCCCAATTTATTCGCTTGCTCTCTCATGATCCCCAACTAGGAGAGAACATGGGTAAGTCGGGTCGTCAATATCTGCGATCACATTTCACACCAAAAATCATATCTAAACAATATCTTGAGGTTCTGAAGCAAGCGATATTTGCTGAAGGTGTGGCTACTCTATCAGAAAGCCGTACCAAGTAAAGGTGGTTGATGGGGCTTTATATGTCAAATTTCTGGTTACTTTTATTTGGTGCATCATCACCATTTTCTGTTCTTTGATTGAACAGTTCAACTTACTGAAGTTTTCCTGAAAATTTATTAGTTTGAAGTGCCATTTTTATCTCATTATTTTGAGATAACCAGCTTGCCAAATAATTTTTATAGCAAGTTATATTTCTTTCATAAAGCAATTCAAACTAATACATAGACATATAGTATAATTTTGCTTTCAGTAACCTATGCCCCATTATAATTGGTAGATTTCATTATTAGGTAGTTCAAAAACAAAGGGAAAATATCGCTAAATTTTTGATTCTTAGTCTTGGATAAACACCAATTTATAGAGCTTTCATCTAGATAACGTCAGACTAGCGGTATTTTGCGACTTTACATGAAACTTCAAAAAATCAGGAACTTATTTATATAAAAAATATTTAATAGGGCTAAAAAAACATGCTATAGTTACTTTTGTAACATTCTTAAAGAGAGTTAATCTATATTAAATTTAACTCAAGACCGAGGTTAAATTATTGGAAAAAATACTTTATCCTATTAAATAAGTTTGTTTTTATACTGATTTTACATGGCTGTTAAATAAAGCGTTTTTATCGCAGATTAGTTGAATAAATTATTTTCAATTTTATGGAGAAGGGCTTTGATGGTCTTATAGATCTCAGTCCCTCCAAACCTAACCTTCCTGATTTTGTTGTCTATTTATTGATATGGGAGGTCAAATTGCAGAGAAGGTGTGACCGAAATCGGAAACGCTCAAAACGGCGTGCTATCTACTGTCCATGTCACGGCTGCTATCTCGATAGCGTCAGCCAAAAATATCAGCTGTATGCTACCCAAGCAGGACAGTTGCAGCAGCGAGGTATAAGTAGGCGTAATGCATTGATGCTAGTAGCTAATCAAGGTGCAGTATTAATAGATGGAGAATGGCTAGAGGCATTTTGGTGCGATCAGTGCCAGCAAACCAAATGGTATCACGTCCATAGGTGCGGTGAGCGGACATATGAACTTTCACTAGCACCAAGAGAGCTTTGGCAACAGGTAACAGGAGTCAATCACCCTGAAGGAAACCCTTCTGTAGGCGAGTTTACTCGCAGACAAGCAAGAGTACTTGGCTATAAAAGTATTAAAGATTTTCATTTTGTAGGTCAGTATTAAAAATCTTCAACCAATACCCAACTTATGAATAGCCAAGAAATTACACAACCAGAATTAGTAATTGAAGCTGGACGTACAGAACAGCAGTATTGGAAAGACCTATGGCGTTATCGCGAGCTATTATATTTTCTTGCTTGGCGTGATATTTTGGTGCGTTACAAACAAACCTTTATTGGTATAGCTTGGGCACTTATTCGGCCATTTTTAACAATGGTAGTGTTTACTGTAGTTTTTGGTAATTTAGCGAAATTACCTTCAGAAGGTGCGCCTTATCCAATTTTGGTGTTTGCTGCTATGTTACCTTGGCAGTTTTTTTCCAATGCTTTAGGTGAGTGCAGTAACAGTTTGATTGCTAATGCCAACCTGATATCTAAGGTCTACTTCCCGCGTTTGATTGTACCTATCAGTGCAGTAACTGTCAGCTTCGTTGACTTTATGATTTCTGGCATAATTTTGCTAGGATTAATGGCTTGGTATAATTTTATTCCTGGTTGGCGAATACTAACATTGCCTTTATTTATAGCTATTGCCTTTGCAGCTTCTATGGGAGTAGGGCTTTGGCTAGCAGCATTAAATGTAGAATATCGAGATTTCCGCTATATTGTGCCATTTATTATGCAATTTGGCCTATATATATCACCAGTAGGCTTTAGTAGTAGTGTTGTCCCAGAAAAGTGGCGTTTACTCTATTCTTTAAACCCAATGGTGGGGGTAATTGATGGTTTTCGCTGGGCAATTATAGGAGGAGATTCAAGTATTTACTTGCCAGGGTTTATATTATCCATGTTATTAGTTATCTTTTTACTGATAACTGGTATCTGGTATTTCCGCAGAATGGAACGGACGTTTGCTGATGTAATTTAGCAAGGAGCAAAGCAGATGTCTGATGTTGTAATTAATGTAGAGAATTTAGGTAAAAAATATATTCTTAGTCATCAGCAGGAGCGTTCTGGACGCTACCGCTACAAGGCTCTGCGTGATGTCATTGCAGATGGAGCTAAATCGCTCGCTCAAAGATTTATCAAGCCTGCTGCGAAAGAATTGTCCAATCCAGCAAGAGAAGAATTTTGGGCATTGAATGATGTTTCCTTTGACATTAAGCAAGGTGAAGCCATTGGTATTATTGGGCGTAATGGTGCTGGTAAATCGACACTTTTAAAAGTTTTAAGCCGCATCACAGAACCAACTACAGGACGTATTGCAATTAAAGGGAGAGTAGCAAGCCTCTTAGAAGTAGGTACAGGATTTCACCCAGAATTAACGGGGAGAGAGAACATCTACCTCAACGGTTCTGTGTTAGGTATGAGTGGATTTGAAATCCGCAAGAAATTTGATGAGATAGTTGCTTTTGCTGAGGTAGAAAAGTTTTTAGACACACCAGTAAAACGCTATTCTTCCGGGATGTATGTGCGCCTTGCTTTTTCTGTAGCAGCCCATTTAGAACCGGAGATTTTAATTGTCGATGAAGTTTTAGCTGTAGGCGATTCTTCCTTTCAAAAGAAATGCTTGGGAAAAATGGGCGATGTCGCTACAAAAGAAGGCCGCACAGTCTTATTTGTGAGTCATAGTATGCAAGCGATCGCTCAGTTAACACAACGTTGTATCCTACTGTCTAAAGGTAAGGTGCAGTTTGAAGGCAATACTGGCAAAGCTGTGCAATTATATCTGGCAGGTCATCAAGACGAAGTAGTTAAATCTGCCTATTATCAAGCACCTGTCAATAAAGCTGGTAACTACGTAGCTTGGGCAAAAGTAGAAACTTCAGAAGGGCAAGGTATTCACTGTTGGGGTAAACCAATTGTTTTTGAGTTTGCGCTCCATGTAGCTCAACCCCATGAAAGTCTCTGGTTCTCTTTTCAAATAGTTAGCGCCCTGCAACAACCCATTTGTATTTTTTGGTATTACGAACCCCAAGCGCCATTTCGACGTGAGCCAGGAACATTTATTATTCGATGTGAAATACCAACATTAAGGTTATATATGGGTTCCTATACCTTAACAACATGGTTTTCTGAGCGTCGTAGCGAAACCCTGCTAGAAAACTTGAGAGGAATTTGCGAGTTTGAAGTTAGTATGCATAATTTCGAGCGCCCAGAATATCAATGGCAACCTGATGAATGTACTTATTTAGAAAAGGCTACATGGAAAATGGTCTAATTATTCAATTAGCAACTAATTAACAAATAACAAACAGCTTTGCATTATCTAGAATTATATTTTTTAAATCCAAGTAACACTCTTACTTGGATTTTTTACGAAATTATATCATTATTTAATTTTATTTATTATTTTTAGTATTAAAAATACTAAGGCGGCAGATAGATAAAAACATAAATTATCCGTAATTACGGATAATTTATGTTTTCTCAGCATGATTGAAATAGGGAAGAAGAATTATTTAATCATAATTTTTATTCCCATTAACTGTTTGATTAAGTAAAGCTAAAAACCATCTTTTATGATATTCCCAAGACGTTATGCCAGATATATTTTGGCATTTTTCTGTAGTTTTCTCTTGGTTGTGAGCCAAGTAAAAGTAGCCTTCCCGCAAAGCTCGGTAGGCTTGAAGCAGGTAAAAAACAACTCTAATACTGCGGTAACATCCCTTGCCTTCAGTGCGGATGGTAAGAAGATAGCAACCGGGACAAATGATTCTCGAATTATCATCTCGGATGCACAAACTGGCCAAGAGCAACGAACCTTAAAAGGAGATGAAGGTCTTCCTGTTACCAAAGTAGCCTTCAATCCCAAAGGCGGTAAGCTTGCTAGTGTGGGTCGAGATACCGTACTGCGGATATGGGATGTAGAAACTGGAGAACAAACCCAAAGTCAGACTGGCCACGAAAACCCTACTAGGACAGTTGCTTACGCTCCTGATGGTTTAATTGCTACAGCAGGCGAAGATACTAGAATCACTTTGTGGAATGGAGATAAAATTCTCCGCATATTGCAGGGTCATCTAGGCTTTGTTAACGACCTTGCTTTTAGCCCAGATGGTAAAAGGTTAGCAAGTTGTTCAGAAGATGGCAGGATTATCCTTTGGGATATAGTGTCTGGTAAAAAAGTCTTGACTCTACGAGGACATGCTGGTGGAGTTACATCGGTAGCATTTAGTCCTCGTGAACAGCTGTTAGCTAGTGGCGGTAAAGATGGTACAGCTAGACTCTGGGATTTAGTCAAGAACACAGGTACGCAAAGCCAAATCCTTGAGGGGACAAGTAAAGTAATTACCACAGTTGCATTCAGCCCCAATGGTAAGTTCTTGGCTGCTGCAGGTGCAGGCGACAGAGCTTTTGTGTGGAACTTAGCAAATGGTAAATTACTCAAAAATCTAGCGAAAAATAAAGCTGCTAAAACAAATATAGTTGCCTTTAATCCAGCTGATGATAACAGCTTGGTTACAGGAGACGATGATGGTGAGATTTCAGATTGGGATGTAACCAAGGGAACTAAAAAGAAAAGTCGCCAAGTACCTGCTAAAATTTCTCAACAAAAGATTTTAAAACCCCAGAAATCTAATAATCAAATCGGCGACGCGAGTGTTATTTCTAGTTCTCAAAATCTCATAGCTGCCATACCATCTCCACCAGGAGGGCCAATTCTGGTAGTGACTAGTAGTACCAACAAATTTGGTGACTACTATGCTGAAATTTTGCGTAATGAAGGATTTAACTACTTTAACGTCAGTGATATTTCCGCAATTACTCCTCAAACGTTAAGCAACTATGATGTTGTCATCCTGGCTGAGATGGCTCTTAACTCGGCTCAAGTGACAACATTTACTGATTGGGTAAACAGTGGTGGTAATTTAATTGCCATGCATCCTGACAAGCAACTTGCTAGTTTGTTAGGTCTAACAGATGCAGGTTCAACCTTAAGTGAAGGCTATTTACTTGTAGACACCTCTAAAGCTCCTGGCAATGGTATTGTCAATCAAACCATCCAGTTTCATGGCACAGCAGACCGCTATAACTTAAATGGTGCTGATAGTGTCGCTACACTCTATAGCAATGCGACAACAGCGACTGCTAATAATAATCCAGCTGTCACACTGCGTAATGTTGGTAGTGGTAAAGCCGCCGCATTTACTTACGATTTAGCGCGTTCAATAGTCTACACTCGTCAAGGTAATCCCGCTTGGGCAGGACAGGAGCGTGATGGATTTTCTCCCATTCGCTCTGATGATCAATTTTATGGTGCTGGCAGCTTAGATTGGGTAAATCTTGATAAGGTTGCTATTCCTCAAGCAGATGAGCAACAGCGCTTATTGGCAAATCTAATTACCAAAATGAACTTGGCTAAAAAGCCACTACCGCATTTCTGGTATTTCCCTAATGGTAAAAAAGCTGTTGTACTTATGAGCGGTGACGATCATGGCAATGGCGGAACTATACCTCGTTTTGACCAGTATATAAATTTGAGCCCAACTAATTGTTCAGTTGACAATTGGGAGTGTATCCGTGGTACTTCCTATGTCTACACTACTGTACCTTTCACCAACACTCAAGCAGCATCTTATAACACAAATGGCTTTGAAATTGCCTTACATGTTAATACAGGCTGTGCAGATTACACAACGACTTCACTGAATACTAATTACACCCAGCAACTTAGTGCATTTAGCACTAAGTTTCCTAGCCTACCTGCACCTACAACCCAAAGGCACCATTGTCTGGTTTGGAGTGACTGGTCTAGCACACCAGAAGTAGAGTTGAGTAAAGGAATACGGCTTGACACAACGTACTACTACTGGCCACCCACTTGGGTTTTGGATCGCCCCGGATTCTTTACTGGTAGTGGTATGCCAATGCGCCTGACTAAGTTAGATGGTACAGTCATTGACGTATACAAGGCAGCTACACAAATGACTGATGAATCAGGGCAGTCATTTCCTTATACTGTCAATACACTACTAGATCGGGCTATAGGCGCAGAAGGATACTACGGTATTTTTACTGTTAATGCTCACACAGATAACAGTAATACAGGTTCTCAACAAGAATCGGATGATGTTGTCGCCTCAGCTAAAGCTCGTGGTGTACCAGTTGTTTCTGCTCGTCAAGTGCTAACTTGGCTTGATGCTCATAACAATTCGACCTTTGGCTCTATAGTATGGACTCCTGGCCAGACAAATCCCCAGACTAGCAGCACATTGAGCTTTAACATCACCAAAGCTACTGGTGCAACTGGTTTACAAGCAATGCTACCAATTAGGTCTAGCAACGGTATCCTCAGCAGTATTACTCGTAACGGCAGCACTGTTTATACGCCATCTACTGGCAAGACTGAGGGTATAAAAGGTATTGAGTATGCGATTTTCTCTGTTGATACTGGTAATTACGTTGCTACTTATGACCCAGACACAACATCTCCACAGGTCATAACGGATATTACACTTTCTCCTCCATCCCCTGCTAATGGAGCAACAAACGTAACTGTTGGCACCACAGTGTCAGCTACTTTTAACGAAGCAATTGATCCGGCAACAATTAATACCAGTTCCTTTGAATTGAGAGACTCATCGAACGCGTTGGTAACTGCTACGGTCACCTATGATGCTGCAACGCGTACTGCTAAATTGAATCCGATCGCAAATTTGTCCAATAACACTACCTATACTGCTACCTTGAAAAGCGGAATAGTCAAGGATCAAGCAGCTAATGCTTTAGCAGCTAACTTTACTTGGTCTTTTACTACCGCAGGATTAGTTTGTTCTGAGCAGCAACCTTGTAGTATTTGGACGACTTCGACAGTTCCAACCAACCAATCGGAAAACGACAACAATGCTGTAGAACTGGGAGTCAAGTTCCGTTCAGATATCGATGGCTACATAACTGGTATTCGCTTCTACAAAGGTAATACCAACACAGGCAACTATACTGTTAACCTGTGGAACAGCAATGGCCAGAATCTAGGTGCAGCAAGTATTAACAGTTTGAGTGCTTCCGGTTGGCAACAAGCCAAATTTGCTAGTCCAGTAGCAATTACTGCTAACACCACGTATGTAGCTTCCTATTACACAAGTATTGGCAGATACGCATCTGATAATAGTTTCTTTGCTAGTTCTGGTGTGGTGAAAGCACCATTAACCGCCTTAAGTAATAGTGCAGGTGGAGGTAATGGTGTTTACAAATATGGTAGTAGCGGATTTCCCAACAATACTTATCAATCCAGCAACTACTGGGTAGATGTTTTATTCAGCACTACTGTAGCTACAGATACAACACCTCCCACAGTTATTTCCACCACTCCTAGTAACAGTGCTACAGGTATTGCTATTAACACAACAGTCAAAGCTGCCTTTAGTGAAGCTATGAATTCGGCAACTATTAGTAGTAGCACTTTTCAGTTGCTGGGCCCAAACAACACAGCAGTAAATGCTGGTGTTATTTATGATGCGTCAACCAAGACGGCAACACTGACACCAAGCACCGCCTTGGCAGCTAATACTTCCTATACTGCTACTATTACTAGTGGGGTAAAAGACATTGCAGGTAATGCCTTAGCACAGAACTATATCTGGTCATTTACTACAGGTAGTGGAATCACCCTTTGGGATAACTCAATCACTCCAGCTGTATTACAAGACTCAGATACTAATGCAGTCAACTTAGGTGTGAAGTTCCGCGCCGACGTGAATGGTTATATCAAGGCTATTCGTTTCTACAAAGGAAACAGTAATACAGCAAACTATACTGTCAACCTTTGGGACAACAGTTCTCAGACAAGTATAGGAACTGCTTCTGTAAGTAATGTGAGTGGTACTGGCTGGCAGACAGTTAACTTTACTACCCCAGTAGCAATTACAGCTAATACAGTGTATGTAGCTTCTTACTTAACAACTATTGGTCGTTATTCAGTTAACCAGAATTACTTTGCCAACGCTGGTGTCGATACTGCACCACTTCATGCATTGCAAAATGGCGTGAATGGAGGTAATGGAGTTTATCGTTACAGTTCAACGGTTGGCTTTCCTAACTCAACTTATCAATCCAGCAACTATTGGGTGGATGTTGTGTTTAGTACAACACCTTAGGATGACGCACATATAGAAAACAGGAGGTAAAAAATAGTTTTTAAATCAAAACTATTTTTTACCTCTTTGTTTATTCACTGGCAAAAATTTTGACGTGAATCTAATCAGGAACTAGCCATCTACCAAAACTATTTCCCACAATCACTAGTTTTTGGAAGAATCATACTTATGAGAAGCATTTTATTTATTACTTCAGTTACAAATTTACGGTTACTAATTAATAAAGTAAAAAATATAACAAATTTACGACTCTTAGAAAACAACTGGTGTAGTCCAAGATTGTTATTTAGCGGTTACTACCAACCTGTAAAGGAAAAGGCAGCTGTATGAGAAAGTGGATGCGCGCGATCGCAATAGCTATCATTACGGCGCTACTAACGATCAACCTCAGTGGAGATTATAGACTAGGAATACAGCCTGCGCCTGCCCAAACTAGTACGAACCCAATTGTCGTTGAGAACAATTCAGACGGTAATCCCAAATCTGAATGGGATATTACAGGCGCTGGTAGTTCTAACATTCAAGGTTTTACTGCTGATATCAGTTATAACCTAGGTGATATAGTCAACTTCAAGATTAAAACTAGCACCAATGCTACTAACTACCGCCTTGATATTTATCGTATGGGTTACTACCGTGGGAATGGTGCCCGTAAAGTAGCCACTGTAAATCCTACTACACAGCAGATTTCTGATGCTAAAAGTCAACCTGCTTGTCTGACAAACTCTAGCACTGCACTATATGATTGTGGAAACTGGAAGCAATCTGGAGCTTGGAATATCCCAGCAAACGCCACCTCAGGAATTTATTTTGCCAAGGCGGTAATTACAAGTGGATCGGGTGGAGTAACTGGTGGAGCCAGTCATATTTTCTTCATTGTTCGGGATGACTCAAGTACATCTGATATTCTCTTCCAAACTTCTGATACTACTTGGCAAGCATATAACACTTACGGTGGAGCAAGTCTTTATACTGGTGGGCCAGGCCCCAAAGGTGGTGCTTATAAAGTAAGTTATAACCGTCCGTTCAATACTCGTTCTGTTGATAGCGGTCAGGACTGGGTATTTAATGCTGAATACCCGATGGTGCGTTGGTTAGAGGCTAATGGTTACAATGTTAGCTATTTTACTGGTGTAGATAGCGATCGCTATGGTGATTTGATCAAAAACCATAAGCTGTTCCTATCAGTAGGTCATGACGAGTATTGGTCAAAGCAGCAACGGGCAAAAGTGGAAGCAGCAAGGGATGCAGGTGTAAATCTGGCATTCTTTAGTGGCAATGAAGTCTACTGGAAAACCCGTTGGGAAAATAGTATTGATAGCTCAGGTACGCCCTACCGCACACTGGTTTGTTACAAGGAAACTCACGCTGGCGCAAAAATCGATCCAACACCAGAGTGGACAGGTACTTGGCGTGACCCTCGTTTTAGTCCACCTTCCGATGGCGGTCGTCCAGAAAATCCTTTGACTGGCACGTTATTTACGGTCAATGATGGAGCAACTACAGCTATTCAAGTACCAGCAGCAGACAGCAAGATGCGTTTCTGGCGCAATACAACTATTGCTAACCTGTCAGCTGGAAGTACTGCCACATTGCCTAATGGTACTTTGGGTTACGAATGGGACGAAGATATCGATAACGGTTTTCGGGCTGCTGGCGCGATTCAGATGTCAACAACCACTGTAAATAATGCCCCTGTCCTTACAGACTACGGCTCAAATTTTGGATCTGGTACAGCTATCCATCACTTGATGCTGTACAAATATAAAGGCAGCACTGGTAACAATGCCTTAGTGTTTGGTGCCGGAACAGTCCAGTGGCCCTGGGGGCTGGATGCAAATCATGATCGCACTGTTACACCAACAGATGTGCGGATGCAGCAAGCAACTGTTAACTTGTTTGCTGATATGGGCGTACAACCAGCAACGCTCCAATCTGGTCTAGTGCAAGCTTTTGCTTCAGCTGATATCCTAATTCCCACGTCCACAATTACTTCTCCCACCAATGGCGCATCTGTAGCCAGTAATACTTCAATCACCATCAGTGGTACAGCATCTGATTTTGGTGGCGGTGTCGTCGGTGGTGTAGAAGTATCAGTTGATGGCGGGACAACATGGCATCCAGCAAATGGTCGCGCTAGTTGGAGTTACAGTTGGCAACCTGCAACTGATGGCACATACACCATTAAAAGCCGTGCTATTGATGATAGCGGTAATATTCAAACACCAGAAACACAGATTACTATAACAGTCGCAGCTAGATGTAGCACAAATAAACTCTGTAGCACTATTTGGGATAGTAGCGCTACACCAATTGTGCTGACAGATTCCGAAACTAAAGCAGTAGAACTAGGGGTAAAATTCCGCTCTCAAGTAAGTGGTAATGTTACTGGTATTCGCTTCTATA
The DNA here is from genome assembly GCF_025677855.1 of Tolypothrix sp. PCC 7601. Classification (NCBI taxonomy): domain Bacteria; kingdom Bacillati; phylum Cyanobacteriota; class Cyanophyceae; order Nostocales; family Tolypothrichaceae; genus Tolypothrix; species Tolypothrix sp. PCC 7601. The sequence goes on along the minus strand of NZ_CP064879.1, from coordinate 1,951,653 downwards.
AAGGGCCGCAAAATACTGGTACACATGTGGGTACTCTATGGAATAGCAGTGGAACCCAACTAGCAAGGGCAACTTTTACCAACGAATCGGCTTCTGGTTGGCAGCAAGTTAATTTCTCTAATCCAGTAGCAATTACGGCAAACACTACTTATGTAGCTTCCTATCATACTAATGTTGGAAGTTATTCCATTAACGAAGGATACTTTGCCAATTCCGGTGTAGATAGCTACCCACTTTATGCCTTGCGTAATGGTGAGAGTGGTGGTAATGGCATTTATGCTTATAATGCTAACCCGACTTTCCCCAGTTCCACTTATAACTCCAGCAACTACTGGGTAGATGTTGTTTTCACTACAAGTACTGTAGCTGACACAACACCGCCAACGGTAACTGCTACAACTCCAAGCAATGGGGCAACAAACGTCAGCACTGCTACAACTGTCACAGCCACCTTTAATGAGGCAATTGATCCAGCAACAATCAACACCAATACCTTTGAGTTACGTAGCCCAAACAGTTTAGTAGCTGCCACTGTTACCTATAACTCAGCAAACAGTAATGCAACGCTCACACCAAGTGCCGCACTCGCAGCAAACACTACCTATACTGTCACAGTTAAAGGTGGTACAACTGACCCACGAGTCAAAGACCAAGCAGGTAATGCTCTAGCAGCAAATTCTAGTTGGTCATTTACTACAGCTGCAGCTGACACCACACCGCCAACAGTAACTGCTGCAACTCCAAGCAATGGAGCAACAAACGTTAGCACTGCTACAACTGTCACAGCCACCTTTAGTGAAGCAATTGATCCAGCAACAATTATTGGCAATACCTTTGAATTACGAAATCAAGCTAATAACACATTAGTAACTGTTACTGTCACCTATGATGCTGCCAGTCGTACAGCTACACTCACACCTAGCAGCCCACTAGCAACTTCTACCACTTATACTGCTACAGTCAAAGGTGGTACAACTGACCCACGAGTCAAGGATATAGCAGGTAATTCTCTAGCCCAAAACTTTACTTGGTCATTTACTACCAGCGCCACATCAATAATTAGTATCTGGGATAACAGTGCTACGCCTGCTATTATCACAGATCCAGACAACTCACCTGTGGAATTAGGTGTGAAATTCCGCTCTAGCGTCAATGGTTATATCAAAGGCATCAGGTTCTACAAGAGTCCCCAAAATACTAATACTCATGTAGGAACTTTGTGGAGTAGCACTGGTACTCAGTTAGCTCAAGTCACTTTTACTAGTGAAACAGCGTCTGGGTGGCAACAGGCAAATTTTGCTACACCAGTAGCGATTACAGCCAACACTACCTACGTTGCTTCATATCACACTAATGTTGGTAAGTATTCTGTAACTGAGAATTTCTTCACTTCTGGTGTGGATAAATCTCCATTACGCGCCTTGAGTAGCAGCGAAAGCGGTGGCAATGGTGTTTATACTTATAATGCCAATCCAGCTTTCCCTACTAACTCTTACGCTGCTAGTAATTATTGGGTAGATGTATTGTTTAGCACTAATCCTTAGCAGTGCTAACTAATGAATTACAAGGCTTAGTTCAAGTTACAATTTTACTGGGGAGTATGCTAAATATAAAAATTTTAGTATGCTCCCATTTTGTTTGCTGGATTTTGAATCACTCAAGAGATAGGAATTCAAAAAATTGTTGAGCCTTATATAAAGGCAGGTATATTATGCCAATAAATGATGATGTAAAGTTGGGTAATAACGTTAAAATTTTTCATACTCAATTAGTCAATCTCTATGGTTGTACTGTTGGGGATGATACGAAAATTGGCACTTTTGTGGAAATTCAAAAAAATGTCCTTGTAGGAAGTAATTGTAAAATTTCATCGCATAGCTTTCTCTGTGAAGGTGTGATTATTGAAGATGAAGTCTTTATTGGGCATGGGGTAATGTTCACTAATGATATTTATCCCCGTGCAGCTAATGAAGATGGTAGTTTAAAAACCGAAGCTGATTGGGATGTAGTTGAGACGGTAGTCAAAAAAGGAGCATCTATTGGTAGTAATGCTACTATTTTGCCAGGAGTAACAATTGGTGAAAGAGCCATTGTTGGGGCTGGAGCAGTAGTTACTACTGATGTTCCTGATTATGCAATTGTAGTAGGAGTACCGGCTCGTGTAATTGGTGATGTACGCGATAATAAAAGAAACTTAGAAATAGCTGCTACAAGTATGAGATAAGGTAGCAACATAGTGAATTATCTGTTTACCAAAGTTAGGAAAATCAATAAATAATCAAGATTTCGATTACCTAAAAAATCCGGTTTTTAGGATATGGATTGCAAAGATGATTCACAATTCAAAAATATCTCTAATTACAATAATTAAGCTTTTATATTTATTCCTAATAATTTGATTTGGCTGATGTATCCCTATTGGTCACATCATTTTTAGATGCTATGGAATATCCAGACTTTGGTATGAGGTGCAAATGTTTAATCAAATCTACCTGCTCAAAAACCCAATCACATCAAAATTTATTTATCTAGTTTCGGTTTTGAGTATTGCCACAGTTTTTGCTAACCCTGCTAATGGTGTACAAATAAAATATGGTAGTCCAGGTAATGTTAGTAAAATTGAGGATTTAGTTGTTGATGATATCGGTTATGATATAACCTTCAAATATGATTCATTTATCAACTTGTTTGGTTCTCCCAATAATTCTGATTTTCAGAAACCTACTTTTTGGGATAATCCTCAAGGAGCAAAAAACTTAGTTGATAGCATTGCCTCCTTACTAAATTTTCAACAAACTGTACCAACACAAATTAATAATTATCCATCAGCCTTGGTTCCATATCGAGGAGCAGTTGCACCCAATGGCACACTTTTTCTTGTCAGTAAGGTCGATAGTTATATTACCAGGTGGGATAATTATCGAGGAGAAAGTCAAGATATTTTCACACGTGGTAATGAACAAGCAAACTATGCAATAGTTAACATCAATCAATCATCTGATGCAGTTCCAGAAGGTAATATGTTAGCTACTGTAATGGCTGGTTTTTTCTTCGTTGTTGGCATGAAGATGCAGAGGAAAATGGCAAAATTAAATCAACAAAACAAATGAGCAAAAGCTGACATTTCATAATTCTTTGTAGATGCTCACAAATACACCCTTAACTACTTGTATGTAAAGTTGAGGGTGTTACAACACCTTTGAAGTAAGTCAGGTACATCATGAGTAATGAGTAATGAGTAAAAAATTTACTTATTACTCATTACTTTTTCAATTAGTTGCTGTACCTCATAAACATCGAATCTGCTGTAATTTTTGGCATATCTGTAGATAGCCAGAATTTCTATTTCATCTCAAATAAAATTCTCTTAGTTAAGAACAATGGGAAGCAACATTAAAATTGGTGTCATTGGCTATGGTTATTGGGGCCCGAATTTAGTTAGAAATTTTTCGGAAATACCAGGAGCAGAAATCAAGACAGTCAGTGATTTTAAACCAGAATTACTGGCAAAGGTACAGGCAAGATATCCCAAAATTAACGTGACAACAGATTGTCGCGATATCTTCACAGATCCGACGATTGATGCGGTGGCGATCGCCACACCAGTCTCTACCCATTTTGATTTGGCTTTAGCTGCATTGAAAGCAGGAAAGCACGTACTGGTAGAAAAACCAATGACTGTCTCTTCTGAGCAAGCACTGCGTTTGATCGATGAGGCTGAAAAACGCAATCTGGTGCTGATGGTAGATCATACCTTTGTCTACACTGGTGCAGTCCGCAAGATGCGGGACTTAGTGGTGACAAATGCTTTAGGTGATATTTATTACTACGATTCTGTACGCGTTAACTTAGGGCTATTCCAGCATGATGTGAACGTGATTTGGGATTTGGCAGTACATGACCTATCAATTATGAACTATGTTCTGCAATCCCAACCTTATGCAGTGTCAGCAACAGGGATTAGCCATGTTCCTGGCGAACCAGAAAATATCGCTTATTTAACTCTGTTTTTTGAAAGCAACTTAATAGCCCACATTCATGTCAACTGGCTCGCACCCGTGAAAGTGCGCCGGACTCTGATTGGTGGTTCCCAAAAGATGATCGTGTTTGATGATTTAGAACCTAGTGAAAAGCTGAAGGTATACGACAAAGGACTGATCCTCAACGGTCATACCGAAAGCGTTTACCAAATGCTAATTGGTTACCGCACAGGTGATATGTGGTCGCCGCAATTAGACATGACAGAAGCATTGCGAACCGAAGGCTTACATTTCATCAATTGTATCCAAACAGGCGATCGCCCCATTACTGATGGGGAAGCAGGACTGCGGGTAGTGAGAATTCTCGAAGCTGCAAGCCAGTCCCTCAAGCAACATGGCCGATTAGTTGAACTAAATTTAGCAGAGGTGGCAGCGTGATTCCATTCGTAGATCTCAAAACTCAATATCTCAGCATCAAAGATGAAATTGATACTGCTGTTCTCAAAGTCTTAGAAAGTACTCAATTCGTTTTGGGTAATGAAGTTAAAGCCTTAGAAGCAGAATTTGCTGACTATTGCAACGCAGACTTTGGTATCGCTGTCAATACAGGTACTAGCGCCCTCCATCTAGCATTATTAGCAGCAGGTATTGGTGCAGGCGATGAAGTCATTACTGTACCTTTTACCTTTGTCGCCACAGCAGCCGCGATTTGTTATACCGGAGCCAGACCAGTTTTTGTTGATATCGATCCGATTACCTACACTATAGATGTCAACAAAATCGAACGAGCGATTACTGAACGTACCAAAGCCATTCTGCCTGTACATTTGTATGGTCAACCAGCAGATATGGAACCGATTATGGAAATCGCGCGCCGTCATGGTTTGACAGTAATTGAAGATGCTGCCCAAGCTCATGGTGCAGAATACAAGGGACAGAGGGTAGGTAGTATTGGGGATATTGGCTGCTTTAGTTTTTACCCTGGTAAGAATTTAGGAGCTTATGGTGAAGGTGGGATGATTGTCACTAATAACCCCGAATACACCCACACCATGCAAATGTTACGCGACTGGGGTCAAGAACGCAGATATCACCATGTCCTCAAAGGTTATAACTACCGCATGGATGGTATCCAAGGGGCAATTTTACGGGTGAAATTACGCTATATCGAAGAGTGGACAGAAGCTAGAAGAACACACGCCGCCCAGTACAATCAACTTTTAGCCAATACTGGTTTAACTACACCTGTAGCCTTACCTCATAATCGCCATGTTTATCATGTCTATGCAGTGCGGACTTCCCAAAGGGAATGGCTACAGCAACAGCTAAATGCACAAGAAATTCAAACAGGGATTCATTACCCCATCCCAGTTCACCTACAAACAGCTTACTCTGATTTAGATTACAAACCAGGTGATTTTCCCCACTCAGAATTAGCCGCTAGAGAAGTGCTTTCCTTACCCATGTATGCTGAACTCACAGCTACACAGGTGAGCAAAGTAGCTAATAGTCTCCAAAACATTCTGCAGGGAGTGGCTGTTTAATGAGCGATCGCCGTCCTGGTTTAAATCCCCATCGCCTTGTTTCCTTGGTACGCCAAGCTGTTGAGGGTTGTGATTTGCAATTGCAAAACGCGATCGTGCTGACAGAAGCCGCAACAGGGGCCTATGCAGTGACACCAATTGTAGCTGCGATCGCTGGAGCCGAGAAAGTCTTGGCGATCGCCAAGACTACCCGCTATGGTACCGTAGAGCAAGTGCAAGCTTTGACAAAGCAACTAGCTGATATTGCCGGAGTCAGCGACCGCATTGAATTTATCGCCGAAAAAACTCCAGATATTGTTGCTCAAGCCGATATCATTACCAACAGCGGCCATGTTCGCCCCATCAATGCAGAGATGATTGGTTGGATGAAACCGAATGCTGTCATTGGCTTAATGTACGAAGCTTGGGAATTTAGACCAGAAGACTTGGATCTAATTACCTGTCGTCTCAAAGGTATCCAGGTTGTAGGGGTGAACGAACGTCATCCAGCAGTAGATGTCTTTTCCTTTTTGGGAATTATGGCAGTCAAACAATTGCTGGATGCCGGAATTTCCGTTTACACCAGCAATATTTTATTGTTATGTGATAACCCTTTTCAGCGATTTATTGAGCGTGGTTTAGTCCAAGCTGGTGCCACAGTAGATACTGTTGATAGCCTTGCCACTGCATCCATCAATAAAAACTACGATGCCATTCTCGTAGCTTTACAACCACGCCTAGAACCAATACTAGGCGCTAAAGATGCGGCAGCGATCGCTAAATATTGGACAGGTACATTAGTTGCTCAATATTGGGGAGACATCGAGCGATCGGCTTTTGCTGCCCAAAATATCCCCGTATCTCCAGAAATTGAGCCAAAACCAGGACACATGGGCATTCTCCCATCAGCCGTGGGGCCAGAACCAATTGTACGTCTGCAGACAGGCGGACTCAAAGCTGCTGAAGTGATTTGGCGGCAATCTTTCCAACCGCAAACATCTGGTTTGGAATTTGTGCAACTCCTGTGAGGAATTAGTCAATGGTCAATGTACTGCTAATTGGTATAGGTACCACTACTTTAACTGCCTTAGAGTCCTTAATTTCTCAGTGTCATGTTCAAGGAATAGTGCGTTATCCCGATACAGATGATCCTGTAGCTAATTTAGCTCAAAAAGCAAATATTCCCATATTTACAGATACCTCACAAACAGCAATTAAAGTACTAATTCTCAAATTTCAGCCAGATTGCGTGGTAGTTTCTTCTTATAATCAAATTCTGCCACCTGCACTGATTGAACTGTCTACATTCATCAATGTTCATTATTCTCCTTTGCCCCAATATCGAGGACGGGCTAATGTTAATTGGGCAATTATTAATGATGAACCTTGCGCGGCAATTAGCATTCATAAAATTTCACCTGATTTAGATGAAGGAAATATTTTCTTTCAACAGCTAATTCCCATTCATCGTAATGACACGGTAGCTGATTTGTATGACAGATTAAATGAAATTCAGAAGCAAAATTTAGGTGAGATAGTTGTTAAAGCCTTGAATGGTTACCCAGGAGTTCAGCAAAATAACGCTGAAGCTACTTATAGTTGTACTCGCCTACCTGAAGATGGTGAGATTAATTGGTCGGCTTCTACTAGAAGTATAGATTGTTTAATTCGGGCATTAGTTGCTCCTTTTCCTGGTGCTTACACATATTTTCAAGGAAAGAAACTCACAATTTGGCAAGCCCAGCCTGTAGATAATCCACCTGTTTATGTAGGACGCATACCCGGTAGAATTATCAATAGATCCAAAACAGATGGTTTTGTTGATGTGTTAAATGGTGATGGAGTGCTGAGAATTTTTACAGTTCAACTGACTGGAGAAGAAAAAACAGCAGCAGCTAATATCATTAAGTCTGTGAAAACTACTTTAGGCTTACAAACTTCTGATTTGCTAAATCGTATTCAACTTTTAGAAGCACAAATTAACCAATTACAAGAAAATGCAAAATAAGCGCGTATTAATTACAGGGGGAGCAGGTTTAGTTGGCTCCCATATTGCTGATTTATTAGTTAAAGAAGGCGTATCGGAAATTATTATTCTCGATAACTTCACACGCGGTCAAATTAAAAATTTAGCATGGGCAAAAGAACACGGGCCCTTAGTAGTTGTAGAAGGCGATATTAGAGACCAAAAACTGCTAGGCGAAGTTATGCAAGGCGTTGATGTTGTCTTTCATCAAGCAGCAATTCGCATTACTCAATGTGCAGAAGAACCACGTTTAGCTTTGGAAGTTTTAGCAGATGGCACTTTCAACGTATTGGAAGCAGCAGTCAAAGCCGATGTGAAAAAGGTAGTAGCTGCTTCTTCTGCTTCTATTTACGGGATGGCAGAAGATTTCCCCACTACAGAATCCCATCACCCATACAATAACCGCACCCTTTATGGTGCAGCCAAGGTCTTTAATGAAGGCTTATTACGCAGTTTCCATGATATGTATGGGCTAGATTATGTAGGTTTGCGCTACTTCAATGTCTACGGCCCGCGTATGGATATATACGGTGTCTATACTGAAGTTTTGATTCGCTGGATGGAACGCATCGCCGCAGGTCAACCACCACTAATTTTTGGCGATGGCAAACAAACAATGGACTTTGTATATATCGAAGACATTGCTAGAGCCAATATCTTAGCCGCTAAAGCTGATGTTACCGATGAGGTGTTTAACATTGCCAGTGGTGTAGAAAGCAGTTTGAATGACCTCGCGTATAGTTTGGCGAAAGTGATGGGATCAGATTTACAACCAGAATACGGCCCAGAACGCAAAGTCAACCCTGTACAGCGTCGGTTAGCAGATGTGAGCAAAGCTAAAGAATTATTGGGTTTTGAAGCCCAAGTATCTTTAGAAGAAGGATTACAACGGTTGGTAAGTTGGTGGCGCGAACAAAAGCTGGCAAAGGAAGCAAGCAATGTCTGAAAAAATTCAAACTATCCCCATTGCTAAACCTTGGATGGGAGAAGCTGAGGCAGAAGCAGCAAAGCGCCCGATTTTAGCTGGATGGGTAACACAGGGGCCAGAAGTTGCTGCTTTTGAGCAAGAGTTTGCTACCTATGTAGGAGCAAAATATGCTTGTGCTGTTTCCAATTGCACGACAGCGCTGCATTTGGCATTGTTAGCTGTTGGTGTCCAGCCAGGCGATGAAGTAATTACCGTCAGCCATTCTTATATTGCTACCGCTAACAGCATTCGCTACTGTGGCGCAATTCCAGTGTTTGTGGATATTGAACCGCAAACATATAACATCAACCCAATGTTAATTGAAGATGTAATTAGCGATTCCACCCGTGCAATTTTGGTAGTCCATCAAATTGGAATGCCTTGTGACTTAAAAGCAATTTTAGAAATTGCCCGCCGTTACAATTTACCAGTAATTGAAGACGCAGCTTGTGCTATTGGTAGTGAAATTCTCTGGGATGGACATTGGGAAAAAATCGGTAAGCCACATGGAGATATAGCTTGCTTTTCCTTCCACCCCCGCAAAATTATCTCCACTGGCGACGGTGGAATGCTTACCACCAACAACCCAGAGTGGGATAAACAGTTCCGCCTCTGGCGACAGCATGGAATGAGCGTACCTGACACCGTGCGCCACGGAGCCAAACAGGTAATATTTGAGTCATATCCTATGTTGGGCTACAACTACCGCATGACTGACATCCAAGCAGCAGTAGGGCGGGAACAACTTAAACGTCTACTGGAAATTGTCGAACGTCGGCGTTATTTGGCACAACGATATCAGGAATTACTAGCAGATATACCAGGGTTAAAGTTACCGACAGAACCAACTTGGGCAAAAAGTAACTGGCAAAGCTTCTGTGTCCGGCTACCAGAGAAATGCGATCAAGTGCAAGTGATGCAAGCAATGTTAGATGCTGGCGTATCTACCCGACGCGGTATTATGTGCGCCCATCGTGAGCCTGCTTACAGTATAGAAGCGTGGTCTTGTGGAATTGCTAATGATGCTTGTAATTGTGAGTTAGAAAAGTGTCAGCGTCTAACCGAAAGCGAACAAGCTCAAGAAAGAGCAATTATTTTACCACTATTCCATCAGATGACTGAGCAAGAACTGCAGCAGGTAGTTGAGCTATTAAAAGCAGCTTGTCAAGTTTGAAAAAGTTACCAAGGAAGTCTATGGAAAAATTAGCAACCGATATATTCACCCTGTGGAGAGAAGAAGGTCGCCAGAATATTCAACAAAATTTCGAGGTGTTTCGTAGTCTTGTCACACAAACCAAAGACTTGGCAGAACATGGTCAGTATGATGCAGCAGCAGTATATGCACAGATTGCAGGCCTTCATGCTGTACATCAACATTGTGGTCTCTTAGCAAGTTTTGAACTGGAACAAATCCTTACCTCTATTGGGTTAAAAACTATGCCAGGTAGTTTGTATAAGAATCATTCATTACCTGGACAACCAAAAAACATACTCCATGTTGCTAGCAATATTGCTGAACCCTTTAGTGGAATTCCCAGATTACTTCGACGTTGGATTCAGCAAGATAGTGATCGATCGCATTCACTTGTATTAACCCAACAATCACCACGTAATGTGCCAAAAATTTGCCAAGAAGCCGTGAGTAAAAGTAATGGTAAGATATACTTACTTAACGGATGCATTGGCGGTTTTGTATCCAGAGCCAAACGGCTACGGGAAATTGCGGCATCAGCAGATGTGGTTGTGGTTCATGCTTTAGAACATGATGTTATTCCCACAATTGCATTTGCAAATAAACTACAATCACCACCAGTGATACGCGTCAATCATGGTGACAACTGCTTCTGGTTTGGAGTTAGCACTAGCGATATAGTAGCTAACTTGCGAGTATCGGGTATGTACTTGTCACAAAATCGCAGAGGTATTGAAAAAGAGCGTAATATGCTCATACCTACTGTTTTAGAGCCTTTTTACAGAACCCTATCTAGAGCAGAGGCCAAGGAAAAACTGGGTCTTGCCAAAAACAGTGTGCTTCTTCTTTCTATTGCAAGACCACCGAAATACAGAAGTCTTGAGGGTATTAGTTTCGCTGATACACATATTCAATTGCTGAAGAAATATGACCAAGCCATTCTACTTGTAGTTGGCCCTGGTGAAAGCGAGGATTGGTCAGCAGCTATTCAGGAAACACAGGGCAGAATTATAGTACTTAAACAAACTGAAGATACATCGATTTTTTATCAAGCAGCTGACATTTATCTTGACTCATTTCCTTTTGTTTCAATTACATCGTTGCTAGAAGCTGGAAGTTATGGGTTACCTTTGGTTACTCGCTATCCATACTCTGATGGTTGTGAAATCTTAGGTGCTGATATGCCTGGTCTAGATGGCAATATGATTAGGGTACGTGACACTAAAGAGTATGAAGCAATTTTATCTCGCTTGATTGAAGATGAGAAATTCCGGCTATTCTTGGGAGAAGCTACTCAAAGAAAAATCACAGAAACACACATAGGAAATAATTGGCTCAAATTATTAAATGATATATATTTTCACGCTAGTATATTGCCTCGTGTAAATATACAAAGTCCTGTTAAGGATATGATGTTTTTGGGCGAACCAGATGTATTTTTTCCACGTATTCATGGGTTTAAAGTAGAAATAGAAGAATTATTTCGGTGGCACTTAAATGTCATGCCTGCTGATTTGCGGTTGCGTTTTTGGATAGATGATATTAAGAAGAACGGTTTTACTGGTTTAAGTCAATTAAAATATTTATTACCAGAATGGTTAAAATTCTTTTATTTGATTACAGAAAATAATTTTTTTCATCGACAGTAAGTTTTTTTGATTGCTTAACAAAAAAAATGATGGAAAATTTTAGATATCGTAATTATGAAAATAACAGTAATTATTCCGATATATAATCGGAGTAAAATGCTTACTCAAGCATTAGAATCACTACGATGGCAGAGTTATAAAGATTTCGTGGTGATGATTTGCGATGATGCATCCACAGCTAATCTCCAAGAGGTAGTAAACAAGTTTCCTGATTTAAATATTGAATATCTTCGTTATGACATGAATGTGGGACAGTTTGCAAATGCCATGCGTGGTGTAGAACGATGTCAAACACAATTTATCAAATTTCTTTACAGTGATGATCTTCTTTTTCCTAACGCTTTAGAAAAACAAGTTAAGGCTCTTGAAGATTCACCTAATACAGCAGTTTGTCTAGGAGAATACATAGAATTTAAGGAAGAAAATAATGATATTAGTTTATACAATATTATTTCTCCTTATATACCTGAATTAAGAACTAGAAAACAGTGGGCAAGGTTAGAAGAGTATGCTGGATTTATCCCCAGCGCTTGTATGTATCGTACGGAGTTTTTTCGCAATATAGGAGGATTTCACACTGCTCTTCCAGGTATAGGCGATTGGGAAATATTTGTTGCTTTGTCATATAAATATTCAGTGGTTGCAATTGACGAACCTGTTTGTGCGATGCGCTTACATAGCGATCAAGTGACAAAAAAATGTGGGGTAGACTCAGATGCCATCTATATCAAAGATGTATTATGGATGACATCCAATTCTAATCATTACAGAGAAAGGCTCGGTCTACCATTGTCTCAGCAGTTTTTTCTGCGACTCGATCAATGCTGGGTGAGTTTGCGTTCTATTGTTTCAGCACAGAATAAATTTGCATTACTGAAAAAGTGGTTAGGAATTTTTTCCTCTAATAAAATGCTGATACCATTTATTTTAGCTTTCCCTTGGTTTGTAGTTTTGAAGATTTTGCGGAAACCGAAGTTAAAGACAGATGGGGATGATGCTCTCAATAAAGAGGAATATGAGAATTATATATGCTCGATTGTTTTTGATAATTCTTCAGTCATTTTATCAAAATAAATAAATAAATAAATAAATTATTAATAATGAAACTTTGCTGGCTACTCCCTAATGATAAAAGTGGGGGCATATCTCCGGTAGCATTATCCTGTTGTCGTCAAGCTGCACAAACTGGATATGAAACCACGATGTTGTTTCTCAATAAACCTTCGTGGCTTACAAGTAATCAGTTTCAAGTATCATCATTAGGTTTAACCAATGGTGCAACAGAAACACCCAAAATGCTGCTGCAATGGTTAGAACAAAATCCTCAAGATGTGTTATTTTTTAACGGCTGTGAGGAATTTGATGTAATTATTCCTTACTTACCTGCCAAGATTAAATGTGTTTACGTTGTCCATGATACAGCTCCTTCCTATTGGTTGAGAGCTATAGCACAAGAGGATGCTTTAGAAGCAATTGTGGCTGTGTCTGAGACTGTAGCAAGTAAGTTTCGACACCAGTTAAAACGCTCAGATAAATTATCTGTAATTTATAATGGTTGCGTTTTTCCGGAAATAGAAAAATTAAATTATGTTAGGCAAGATGATTTAGTTTTTTTAGGTGGTGAAAATCCAACAAAGGGAGCCTTTGATATTCTAAATTTATGGAAATCTCTGATTAAATTGGGTTTTAAAGGCAAGCTGCATTGGTTTGGTAATATTACACCAAAATTTATTAGTAAAATTAGGCAATTACCTAATTCTGAGCAAATTAAAATTTATGGTTATGTGCCAAGAGATGTAATTTTCTCCATTGCTGCATCAGCAAAAGTTATCCTGATGTTAAGTAGAGTTGAACCCTTTGGGATGGCCACTATTGAAGCAATGGGTATGGGATGTATACCAGTTGCTTGGGATGTGGAAACTGGTACTAAAGAAATAGCCACAGCCAATAAAACAGGATTATATGCTCCTTTAGGTGACACCCAGGATTTAGCTCAAAAAGTTATCTTTGCTTGTGAGAATTATCCAGCTTTCAATCATGCTGTGATTGAATGTGCTAGGTCAAAATTTAATGAAACAGTAATGTGGAAAGGTTATGAATCTTTGATTGCAAAAATTTCCACTCTTCCAGCCATAAATAGAAGTAAACAGGGTCAACAACCCGCTTTATATCAACCTCCTATCCGTAGGTTTCAACTTTTACCTACAGGTTTACGTGCTGTAATTAGAGAATTGATTGGGCGATCGCCTACTCTTGGCTACTGGGTACGTGATTTGCGAGGGTGGTAATTTTTTACATTGAAGTATTTATTATGGGAAAACTCAGTTTTCTATATTTAGGTGCAAATAGTCCTTGGACTTATGGGATGGCAGAAGCTTTAGCTCAAAGTCACCTGACCTATGCAGTGCAGTTTTATGATTGGCGTACCTATCGCATCTTACGTCCCCAATGGTCTAGCCGCAAACCACCATCTCTATTAAAGAGGTCAATGCATGTATTACCTGCTGGTTATGCAGGACGATTAGAAAAAATATTTCGTTTTTATCTGCAATATTTAATACATAGTTGGTGCCAGCAAATCAAAGGAATTACTGGAGAATATCCTTGGGTAATAGCATCCGAACCTTATTTTACTCCTTGGTTACGGCAAGTACCTCAAGAAAAATTAATATATTACAATTTTGATGATTACGCGCTTTATCGGCCTGAGCAAAAAGATAAAATTCTCACACAAGAGCAGGAATTAATTACAAGGGCAAGCATTACCTTGTGTGCATCCTTTACCCAAATGATGACGCTAAGAGAACGACATCTTGATCAAGCTTCTCAGATTCATCATTATCCTCACGGGTTTGTTGACACCTACCTCAACCGCCAACCGGAAAATTCTCCAGAACCGATGACAGTGGGTTATGTGGGAAACTTGGGCGATCGCTTAGACTGGCAATTAATTTACCAAATTATTACAGCTTGTCCCGAAGTCACATTCGTGTTTGTAGGTGGTTTAGACGAGCAAATAATGCTAGAGCAAGGAAACTGGCAGAAAACTCGTCAAGCAGTCCTAGCCTTACCTAATGTTCGCCATATTGGCAAAGTTCCGTCCGATGAAGTAGCAAAACATTACTGGTCTTTTGCTGTGAATTGGATTCCTTACATAGTGGAACACCCATTTAACCAAGCAGCTTGTCCTACCAAAATCATGGATGGGATAGCCAGTGGTCACCCAATTTTAAGCACTGATATACCAGAGTGTCTTTTATATCCTGAGTGGATTAGTATTTTCCACAGTGTTGAAGATGCGATCGCTCTCATTCGCCAGCAGTTAGCCTGTTCAATGAAGCCCCAAGCTTATGAGAAAACTTTAAAGCAGCTAGAATTTGCTCAACAACATACCTGGAAACAACGCGCTCATACTCTAGAAAATTTATTATTGGGATTATAGGAATAGACTATGCAGCGTCGTAAATTTTTAAGTTTGTTTGGATTAAGCTCTTTGACTAGTCTTTTATCTGTTCTGTTGACAAATTATTTATCAAAAGCAGCACAGAAACTTACTAATAAAACTAATATTGCACAAATTCAAAACTTACCAACCAACTACGTAAATGTCAGGGCGTTTGGCCCACTTATTAGTGGTATTACTAATCTAGACTATATTATTAAGGCTAATACAGAAACTATTCAAGCTGCTATTAATACAGTAGGTGTAAATGGTGGAGGAAATATATATATACCTCAAGGAATATATCAAATAGCACCACTTAATTTGAATACTCAAGAGCCGTGTTCGCTGTTAATTAACTATGACAATATTACCTTGTTTGGTGATGGAATTGGTAAAACCATTCTTCAAAGTCGAGGGGATTACTCTTTAATTGATGGTAGAGTCGTTAGGGGTCATGGAATATTAATTAAAGGAACACTTGATTCGTTTAACCCTAGGAAAAACGTTACCATTAAAAATTTGGAATTAAATGGTGGAATTAAAGGATTTACAGGTAATCGTAATTGGCCTGCTGACCCGACTAATGGTGATGGTTGGGATCTTACTCACAAAGGAATTGCCTTAGATTTCAATACAAATTTAGACAATATAACTTTAGATTCTATTTCCGTACATAACTTTAGAGGTGAACTGATTTACGGTGGTGGAGGGGGAATTAGAAAATTAACTATATCAAAAACTCAATTAAAGAGTTCTAATGCTTCACTACTCAGTCTAGATGCAGACCTGACAGTTACGGAATGTGAATTCTCTGAAACTGCTACGGCATGGGTAGAAAATGCTCCGATAGCTCCCAACAAAAGTTATCAATTTCATAAATGTGTTTTTAAAGATTCTATTTATCAGGGTTTAGTGATAGGACAGGGCAATTTTCCTGATAATCACAACAAAATTATTACTGAATGTTCATTTTCTAACTCTCCTGATGGGGTTTGTGCTTTTAATGGAGTGAGTAATTTAGTTATCAAAAACAACTATTTTAATGATTGTAGAAATTGTTTTATTACTAGCGGTAAGAATCAAAACATAGAATTTTATTTAAATAAAATAAAAGGTAATACAGTAGGAGTAACAGCGGCAAATCTTTCTGGTAATTTAACGAATATAATTATTAAAAATAATGTTCTGACTGCAAGTGATATAGATAAAAGAGCTTGTATTTATTATTGGGGCGATTTCCAGAATATAGTTATAGAAGACAATATATTTGAAAACTGCCGCACTCCTGAGCAATCTTCTAACATAACCAATGAGCGACCATTATTCCGTAATAATAAATACTTCAATGTAGACAGAAGAGACTTACAAGGAAAATCTAACTTTTGGCAAGAACCTCCATATATTATAGAGCCAAAATTTGAAGAAGTCTTAGTAGAAAATAATACAAAAAATCGAGTAATTCAAGTCAGCATGAGTATTGATAAATATGTTGACGGGCAGGAGGTGATGATTATGGTTGATGGTAGCCGTGGGCAAATTAAATTTCCTAAAAAATCTAGTAAAATCCAATGTCGAAAAGAGAGATATCTAAGATATAAAGATGACAAATTACAATTAAGATTTCAGAAAGCTGACAATAAGTGGTATGAAATCGCTTATTCAAGTCACACTTCATCAACCGATAACAATGTTTGACAAATCTTCATCCTGGCTATGTTGCCAAATAGGTGCACGAGAGCATTATGCTCTGCCTAGGGCTTTACATCAAGCAGGAGAACTTACTAACCTGATCACGGATGCTTGGATTTCACCTAATTCTGTAATTAATAGACTGCCTCCAGGTTGGTTAACAAATTTGCGGGAACGGTTTCATCCAGATTTAGCCACGGCATCTGTAACATCCTTTACTGACTCTTTAATTAACTTTGAAATAGCTCAAAGAATTCAAAAAACTTCTGGATGGCAGCGTGTGATTACCAGGAATAACTGGTTTCAAAAACTTGCATTACAATCACTCAAAGCCATCAACCCAAAACTCAAATCTCGCACTATATTATTTTCTTATAGCTATGCAGCTTTAGAACTATTTCGCTATGCTAAATCTCAAGGATGGTACACTATTTTAGGTCAAATTGATCCTGGAGAAGTAGAAGAGAAATTAGTTCTAGAAGCACATTCTAAATATCCTGCCTATCAATCTAGTTGCGAGGCTGCACCACCCAATTATTGGCAAAATTGGCAAGAAGAATGTTTATTAGCTGACAAGATTTTAGTTAACTCTAATTGGTCAAATCAAGCGTTACAGCAATTAGGTATACCTGAAGAAAAAATTAACATCATTCCGCTTGCCTATCAACCACCAATCGAAGCACATAATTTTGTACGTACCTATCCAGCTAACTTTTCGGTAGAACGTCCACTGAGGGTGCTATTTTTAGGGCAAGTCATATTGCGAAAAGGTATTGCTGCACTGTTAGAAGCAGCAGAAATTTTACATAGTGAACCAATTGAATTTTGGATAGTTGGTTCTCAAGGTATTCCTCTACCTCAATATTCTCATTCCAAGATAAATTGGGTAGGTGCAGTGTCTAGAAGTGCCACAGCCAGGTATTATCAAATGGCAGATGTATTTATATTTCCTACTCTCTCTGATGGATTTGGAATTACGCAACTAGAAGCACAGGCTTGGAATCTACCCATAATTGCTTCCAAATTTTG
The DNA here is from genome assembly GCF_025677855.1 of Tolypothrix sp. PCC 7601. Lineage (NCBI taxonomy): Bacteria > Bacillati > Cyanobacteriota > Cyanophyceae > Nostocales > Tolypothrichaceae > Tolypothrix > Tolypothrix sp. PCC 7601. Next base: position 1,934,153 of record NZ_CP064879.1, on the reverse strand, counting down.
TGGTGAAGTAGTGAAAGATAACATTAATGGATTAATTTTGCCAGAAGTTACAGCATCTGCGATCGCACAGAAGTTGCAATTTTGCCTGAATAATCCTCAAAAACTAGAAGCATTATCCCAAAAATCCACCGACACTGCTGTTTTTAATTTGGACAAATTACAGCATTCGCTCCAAATTCTGCCCTATGCTGTCTCTTAGCTATCAAATTGTACGATTAATTAAAAATCACGAGACGGTACAAGAAAAATAACAAAGGGATAAATTTAGCATAATTACTATTAAAGAAGCATTAATATTAAAACTGCATGGCAGAAGTATATCGAAATATTTTAGTCTGTATTTGCTTAGGATTATTAATCTGGGGAGTCATTCGCATTGAGCGAATTTACCAATACCCATTTTTTATGGGTTGTATGTTTCTTTCCTTTATTTTGCCTCAAGCATTCGCTTTAATCGCAAATCCTGGTACAGGAGTTAGCCCAACAGTACTAGAAAACGTTTTATTAGTATCATCTATTTGTGCTGCTTCCTGTTGGATAGGCTATCAAATGAAGCCTAATAAAAAGTTATTACAGTTGCTCAACATAGAAACTGACGAGCGGAAGTTATTTATAGGAGGAATCATGCTCATGGCAGAGGCATGGTTCTTTAATTTTTTACTTTCTCGGACAACTGTTCAAGTAGCAGAAAATTATAATTGGACAGGCCCAGCCACGATATATCTCTTCTTTATTCAAGCTGGGAATATAGCTTTTGGAATTTTTCTTTTACAGGCACTAAAACGTCCTCGATTTCTGAATATCATTTTTACAGTAATTTCTGGCTGGCCTCTATTTAATAGTGTGCTGATCGGCCGTCGTCAACCAACAATGACATTTGCTATTATTATCGGTATTTCATTGTTTTTGATTTATCGTTATGTCCCTCCTCGATGGTTAGTTGTCACAGGAATGTTACTAGTAACTTTCCTTATTCCTTTGTTTGGCGATTTACGTGGAGGTGTTTGGAATTTAATCTTTAGTGGAAATTGGCAGGCAATATTATCTGCTGTAGAGCAATCATTTAGCTCTCAGCAAAAGGGAGATTTTTTAGAACTCAGAAATGCAGCATTAATAATTGATGTAGCCAATAAGACAAGTTTATATGGTTTTGGAACTGGATGGTGGGATAGTATAGTTTTTCAATTTGTACCAGGACAAATTGTAGGCTTTGACTTTAAAAAATCTCTACAGTTTAACTTGTGGGACACCTATGTCATACAACTGAAGAATTTATATGGCTATATTCGTCCTAATGGTTCTACAATTACTGGTGTTGGCGATTGCTTTATGGAATTTGGCTACCTAGGATGCTTTATTTATGCACTAATAGCATATATTTTTAAACATCTTTGGATTTGTGGCGTTAATTATAAAAATACTTTTTGTCAAATACTTTATATGGGATTAATCAGCCCAGCTATGATCTGTTTAACGCATGGTGTGGGAACATTTTTACAACAGGGAATTTTTCAAGTTATCTTTATTGGATTAGTAACCTATTACTCGAGGGGTAAATATACATTACCTACTAAGCGCTACAAGAAAGCTAGATAAATATTAATTAATTCCCAGCCTTATATTAATATCAGTATCTTTTTTCCTAAATAAGATATTTTTTGTCTTTAAATAATTCATTTACAAAAAACTTTGTCATCAAAAATGAGTAGTCGTACTGTACTTCTTATAAGTTCTAATTCTAGTGAGCGAGGTGGGGGAGAGCGTTACTTAGTCTACTTAAATCAAGGTTTACGCTTGTTGAACTATGAAGTACATGTGTTACTTTCTACAGTTAGTTATATGGATAATTGGGCTAGTTTATTAGCCACAGAAAAAGCTCATGTACACCGCATAAATCTTACAGGATTGCGTTCTCGACCATTGCGATTTATGCAATCAATTTTAGATAAAAATCAACAATTGAAATTAGCTCAATTATGTAAACAAATTTCCCCTGATGCCATTCTGATTAACCAGCAATACGATGAAGATGGATTAGATTATATTGCTGGTGCTTTAATGGCAAATGTTGCTCCTGTGGGGGGCACAATGCATATGCCAATGACAGGTAACAAACATCAAAGACCTTTGGGCAAATTGCGAGGTCAATTACTACGTCAATGGTATAAAAAACACCCATACTCTTTAATTCTTGTTTCCCAAGGTAGCCAAAAAGAATTTGAAAATTACTATAGCTATCCACGTCCTACAAAGATAGTTAATTATGGATGCCCTTTTCCGGAAATTACTGCATCTCATCCACCGCTTCCTAGTAGTTGGGTGGAACCATTACCAATAATTGGCTTCTCTGGTCAATTTGTTTACCAAAAAAATCTCTCATTATTGTTAAATGCATGGTTATATACCATAAAACAGGGAGTTAAAAGCCGATTGTTACTTATAGGCGATGGGCCAGAAAGAAATAATTTAGAACAATATTTGCGTAATCATGCTCCTGAAAATACATGGCACATCACAGGCTGGCAGCAACATCCAGAGGCATACTTATCTGTATTAGATATTTACACCATGACCAGCCATTTTGAAGGTTTACCTCTAGCACTGCTAGAAGCGGCGGGTCGGGGAGTACCTACTGTAGTTACCAATTTTAATGGCGCTGTGGATGTTGCTGAACGTGCTTCATGGGTAAGTATTGCGACTAATCCTAATCCTGAATCAGTAGGTCAAGCATTAATTAAGTCAATTAATAATCTTTCCTGGCTCAAGCAAGAAGCCGGAAATGGAAAAAAAGATTTCCAGAAATATTTTTCTTTAGCAAGAATGGCAAGTGAAACCCTAGCTGCACTTGGGATAGCTTAGGTATTAAACAAATGCATATTGTTGTAATTTTTATCAATGTTGGCAGTTATCATGCTGCACGCTTACGTGCTGCTTATTCTGCTTGTCAGGAAAAAGGTTGGCAGTTTACAGCTATTCAAGTCACAGATGATACCTTAGAACATCCTTGGGGGGATTTAGAGCGAGAAATTACATTTCCGCTAAAAACCTTACTGCCTAAGAATGATGAGTCTTCATATGCAGAACAGGCGGCGGCTGTACTTCCTGGTTTTTTAGACAACTTACAACCAAGTGCTGTTGTGATTCCTGGTTGGGGTTTTCCAGTATCCCGCGCTGCGCTTTCTTGGTGTAAGCACCATCAAGTACCAGCGATTTTGATGAGTGAAACCAAGTGGGATGATGAAAAACGTCTCTGGTGGAAGGAGAAAATCAAGTTTTGGCTACTGATTGGCAAGTTTGATGCAGCTTTAGTGGGGGGTAAACTACATCGTGACTATTTGATGGAGTTAGGTTTTCCCCGCGATCGCATTTTTCTGGGATACGATGCTGTTGATAACGATTATTTTGCCAAACAAGCTGAGATAGCAAGGTTCGATCCGGTTGAAACAAGACGGCGAAATCCCCAGATACCGACTAAACCTTATTTCATTGCTGTCACTCGTCTACTCAAACGGAAAAATGTCTTTGGCCTTGTACAAGCATTTGCAGCTTATCACCAACAAATGGGAAATGAGCAAGCATGGGATTTAGTCATTTGTGGTAGCGGTGAAGAAGAAGCGGAAATTCGCAATTTTATTATGGAACAAAAATTGCAAGATGCTGTATATTTACCAGGTTTTATCCCTTACCAAAATATTGGCGATTGGTATGGATTAGCTAATGCTTTTGTCCATCCCGCTTTGCAAGAACAGTGGGGTCTAGTACTGAACGAAGCTTGTGCTGCTGGACTACCAGTACTCTGTAGCCGTACTGTAGGCGCTCGTTATGAACTTATAGATCATGGTCGAAATGGCCTGCTATTCGATCCAGAAAGTGTTTTAGATATGACTGATGCTTTGAAAACTATTCATCAGATGGATGCAGATTTAAGAATAAAAATGGGCAGGAATAGCCAAGAAATCGTTGAAAATTTTAGCCCACAAGTTTTTGCAGATGGCTTATTAAAAGCAATTCAAGCATCATTAAATGGGTAGTTACAAAATAGCTTGCGCCTTTGGAAGATATACAGCGTACCTAATTTACCTGAAATACGCTGTATATCTGAAAATAATTGAATTTAACTGCTGCCCAAGCTTACTAACTTAACTCACAGTAAATATTCCAACTACTGACCTAGTAAATCTAGGTTCAATCACTTCTGCAGATTTTTGTGGAAGTGATTTGGACTGCTTATTTACATAAAGTTAGCAATTTTGATTCGTCTAATTTCCTAAATTCATAGCCTCACATGAAAGTACTAATTTTTATACCTTATGTTGGTTCACATTATGGTGGAACTTCAAAGGCAACTAGAGAATTCGCTGACACTCTTAGTAGCTTAGGAGCTAATGTAGATTTAATTACTACTGATGCGAATGGCTCGGATAAATTAGACGTACCATTAAATAAATGGATATATCAAAAATCTTATAAAATCAGATATTTCTCTTGCTGGCATCGCCATGATTTTATTGTTAGCTTATCTTTAATTTACTGGCTAATTAAGCATATTAAGGATTATGATATCGTCCACACTAATACAGTCTTTTCACCACTGGTTTTCTTAGTACACTTACTTTGCCAATGGCGCAAAATTCCCTATGTAGTTACACCGCACGGAATGCTTGAGCCTTGGGCTTTGTCTTACAAAGCCTGGAAGAAAAGAATCTACTATAATTTATTGGAAAAACCTGCTTTAAAAAAAGCTAGTGTTATTCAAGTAATTGCTAATGCTGAAGCTAGTAACGTCAAAAAATTAGGATTTCGTAATTTAGTTGTTGTTCCTAACGGCATTCATCGCCAAGAATTTGAAAATCTACCAACAGATGAAATTTTCTATGAGCAATTTCCAGAAACAAGAAATAAAACTCTACTGCTATTTTTAGGAAGAATTGATCCTAAAAAAGGTTTAGATTTACTTGCTCCTGCTTTTGGCAAAATTCATAAAAAATTTCCCCAAACTCATTTAGTAGTAGCAGGGCCAGATTCTACCGGATTTCTGGCAACAGTTAGGCGCTATTTTGTCCAAGCAGGTTGTTTAGAAGCTGTTACCTTTACAGGTATGCTTACAGGTAAATTGAAACAAGCAGCTTTGGTCGCAGCTGATTTATATGTTGCACCTTCTTACTCAGAAGGTTTTAGCATGTCTGTCTTGGAAGGTATGGCTTCAGGTTTACCCTGTGTGATTACCACCGGATGTAATTTTCCCGAAGCTGCTCAGGCTCAGGCTGCACACATTGTTGACACTAATTCTGATGAAATTGCTAACGCCTTAATTGACTGTTTAAGCAATCCAACACAGGCCCAAACAATGGGCGATCGCGCTCGTAAATTAATTTTCCGCAATTATACTTGGGAGCGTGCTGCTGAAAAGTTAGTGAAAGTTTATCAAGCAATTATCGATAGAAAAGCATTACCAGAATATCAAGATTTTATTCCAGCAAAATCTGGTAGGGAAATCTAATTTTAAAATTAATTATGTCAAAATTTTTGGTGCCTTAATTCAACACTAATTAGTGCCAAAAATTGGTAAAAATGTAGATTTCAAAAGCTAGAATGCGCCTATCGGTAAAATGTATAGTCGTCGTAAACTGAAAAAATATAGGTTTTTGGCTGTAGCGAGTTTGATTCTTACCCTATTAGCGATCATTCCTTTGCGTTTAGCGATCGCAACAACTCAAACACCCCACCCTCAAGCCTTTCTTACCTTAGGTGGCGATCCTCCTAGGGAACAATATACTGCTGAACTAGCTAAATGGTATCCATCGTTAGAAGTTTGGGTGTCTTCTCCTCCAGAACCAGATAAGACATATGCATTGTTTCAAGCTGCAAATATCGCTACTCGGTTACATATAGATAATCGTGCTACTGATACGGTTACTAACTTTACTACCTTAGTTTCAGATTTTAAGAAACGCCAGATTCAGCATCTCTACCTGGTAACATCTAAAAATCATATGCCTAGAGCCACAGCGATCGCTTTTTTTGTTCTAGGTAGTCAAGGAATCGTTTTCACTCCACTTTCTGTACCATCCGATCAACCTCAAGAATCGGTAATTCGTATTCTGCGAGATATTGCTCGCTCCTTACTCTGGATAATCACAGGTTATACAGGAGCCAATCTTTAGTATCCTTTTTGCATCTATAAATTATGCGTCTAGATCAATATACTGTCGGTACTTACACCCCAGGTGCACCCTACTGGAAACAACTTCTCTGGTATTTTATCGGGTCGCCTTTGGTTGAAAGTTATTGGCTTCCCATGTCATCGTTAAAAGTCTGGATACTACGCAGCTTTGGTGCCACTATTGGTCAACAAGTTAGGATTAAACCAGGAGTAAAGGTCAAGTTTCCTTGGCGATTAAGTATTGGTGATTTTGCTTGGATTGGGGAAAATGCTTGGATTGATAACCTAGCACCTGTGATTATTGAAAGTCATGTTTGTTTATCTCAAGGAGTCTATCTCTGCACTGGCAATCATAACTGGAATCATCCTGATTTTAAACTGATGCCTGCTCCTATCTACATTCAAGAGAGTAGTTGGATTGCAGCTAAGTCTGTAATTGGCCCAGGAGTGACAATTGGTAAAGGTGCAGTGCTGACCTTGGGTGGCGTAACTGGGTCTTCTTTAGAACCAATGATTATTTATGCTGGTAATCCGGCTCAACCCATCAAAAAGAGATTCAATTATTAATATTAATAGGTTTTTTATTTTCAAAAAATCATCATTGCCGCCAAAATTTGAAAATGTTACGTAAGAAAAATATAAGGCTGGATTTTCGCCGCAAAAACTAAAATTAGATAAAAAATGGAAACTAAAACTGGTAGTTTTGTGAGCTGTTTTATTTTGTAAAATGAATAAAATACTGTGACAAGGTAATTTTTTAAGCAATTGCACTATTAGATGTTTCACTTCTAGATATCAAAGAATTAGTTACTTGCAATTTAGATTAGCTTTGATATCTGATACATCATTTATCGAAAAAAATTGAGTTTTAGTGAATAATTTGCTTTTGGCAAACTCCAAGTTTCAAGATGGACTGAGTTACAGCAGATTGCCAGTTGGTAGGGCGGATAATTATAAGTGCATAGCACTGCAATGCGCCTACTTGAGTACCTCATTATTTACCTAAAATAAGCTGTAGATTGATAATTACATATACATTCATTATTTGTTTTTATTTAAATATTTTTCTACGAAAAAATAAAAATATCCTAAAAATTACCTGCTATGAATAGCACACTTGAATATGTGAGATTAATTCTTCTTTGGGTATAAGGGAAGTAATCCCTCATATATCATGTAACTAGCAGATATGTAGTCAAGGATTGATGGTAGTTGCTGAATCTTGCAAATGCATCAAATATACTGTTATATAAAGTTTTTAATGTCGAAATTTAAATATTTATCAGTAAAAACGGCAAAAGCAGGAGATTAAGACCTAAAATACATAGACTAATACTATATACCACTGTTTCTAGTGTTAACATTGAGATTAGATTTGTAAAATTTACTAGTATCGATGTTCTACTGGTCTGTTTTTCAGCAGTTAAATCAGCAAACTCCATCTGCAAACTTTGATATTACTTACTAATGTAAGGACTGCAATATGAGACACAGGATAAAAACTTAGAACTATATCCAGCAACGATTCGGTGCTTTACCACTAAAACAAAATCATATATAGCTAAGTATAACAAAAATGCTAATCTCTTCAGAAAGTCCTCCACAAGATTTAGTTCTACTCAAATCTGATAATTCTCCGTTAGAGGTACACTCTGATGAATGGGAATCACGAATAGCACAATTAGTTGGTTTTGAAGATGAATCTGCATCTGTTGATACGGAAGCAGTATCAGAGGCTGCTGAATTGCAGCCATCATTACCTGAACCATCAGAAGTTAAAACTGAGCAGTCACTGTCATCTAATCCCTTTGCTAAGTTAGGTGTGGTAAGTACTGCCACTTTAGCTATAGTGTTAGTTGCTGGCGCATTTTTATCGCAGTTGATGGGTAGTAATCAAAAGCCCAAAAAGAATATTATTGTTTCTCCAGAAATGCAGCCGACAACCACAAAAGACTCAATTTCTGAAGATTTAGCAGCAGAAGTAGAAACTCTTAAAACTAAATTAGCCCTTACAGAACAAGCAGACGCTATCAAATTAGCACAACAAAAATTAAGGAGTGGAAAACTCATATCTGCTTCTCAGGTAGCCAATCAACGAAATTCGCAACCAGATACTTTTCCAGATAGACGAACTGTGTTACCTATAATACCAACACCCCCATTACCACCATCAGCAGTTAATGCACCCCGTGTAGTCACTGTTGAGCGCATTGTCAGACCTCCCTATCCTCAACAAACGCCTTTTCCTCTACCTTCGCTGTTACCACAACCAATAGTTACCAACCCAAATCCTCAGCCATTAATTAATATAACTCCATCACCGACACCGAACCCGCTTCAAGAATGGTCAAAGTTAGCAAAGTTAGGTAGCTATGGACAGGTTGCTGTCACTAATACACCTAATGTGAATGCAACCACTCCGATCAACCAAAGAAATGAGCCAGTACAGCCACAGAGTAATAATCCTCAGCCTGAACAACCCAGACAGCAAACTTCTGTGGTTAGTCAAGTATCATCGCAGAGTCCAAAATCTATAGCCATTGGTAGTAGTGCTAAAGCTGTTTTGGCGACAGCAGTATTTGGAGAAACCAGTAAATCTTCCAATAGCGATGACAAAAATGTTTTTGTAGTACGTTTAAAAGAGCCATTAAAAGCAGTGGATGGTGCGATCGCTATTCCTGCAAATACCGAATTATTAGCTGAAATTGGTTCTCTTTCCGAACAAGGCTTACTGCAAATGAAAGTAGTAAAAATGATTGCCAAAGATAATGGAAATCTTACGGAAAGAAGCTTACCAGAAAATGCGATGATGGTGCGTGCATCCCAAGGTAGACCTCTAATCGCCAACCAATTCCCTAATAGGGGTTCATCTATTTTAGGTATGGATATAGGACTATTTGTCTTAGGTGGCCTTGGTAAAGCAGCAGAGTTAACTAACCGTACAGAATCTCAAGTTGTGACTACAAATGCTGGTGGTACTGTCATTAGTAATACCAACCCACAACGCAACATTTGGGCGGGAGTTTTAGAAGGTGGAATGAACACTGTGGTTCCCCAAATTACCCAACGCAATCAACAAGCGATCGCCCAAATGAGCCAAAGAACTAATGTTTGGTTTTTACCTGCGGGTACAGCAGTTGAAATCTACGTTAATCAATTGATGCAATTGTAAGTAGGTCGGCGAAATTTAAAGATAACTGGCTGAGGCTGTCATTTGTTCTTGGTCATTTGTCCTTGGTCATTTGTTATTGGTAAGGATTTCAAGCCTATTGTTTAAAGCAAGGCTGAATCTTTTTGTAGTATTACGAGATTCAGCCCCAAAAATTTCAAGGCATAACAATGTTGTGTGCCCCTACTCATATGTTGTACTGTGTTTTTAAATTGGGATAAAAAACTTATACCAAATCAAATAATGTTTGCAACACATCAATATATTCTAGAGGGCAAGGCAGTGCCAATGCCCTCTAGAATATATTGCATTCTTTTTTCAAATTGGTATTATTTCACAGTAAATTTGTAAGTTTCACCGTGATTTAAGTATCTCACCTGAGTTTCTAAACCTGCTGCTGTAACCGCCTGCATAAAATCCTCTAGCGGTGACTTGAAAACTGTGTAATCGTTATAGTGAATTGGTATAGCAGTCTGGGGAGCAATTATTTTAATTGCTTGTACTCCCTGCATTGCATCCATAGTTAGGAGAATACCAAATATTTTTGTTCCTCCTAGGTGCAGTAATGCAAGGTCAATGTCAGGGTACTTTTGGGGAATCTCTTTTAACTCTTCATACAAAAGTGTATCGCCCGTAATGTAGAGGCGATATAGAGTTTCTTTGGTAGAATTTTGAAACTCTAACATACTGCCCATTACAGGTGGAAGTAAAGCATTGATCGCGCCAGGGCCATGTCTTCCTGGCATAGCGCTAATTCGCAGTGAATTATTGCCTTTAGTAACAGTCAAACTTTCCCAAGTCTCAAGTGCTTGCGTTGCTTTAAATCCTTTTTGTTTCAACTTATTTGCTGCATGAGGGGTTGTGATAATTGGTAAGTTTTTGTCGAGTTTTTGCTCGACAACGCGGTCAAAATGATCCTCATGCATATGCGACAGCACAATTAAATCCAGGGGTGGTAACTCCGTCATTTCTATTGCTGGATTAGTTTTCCGAGCCGAGCGGATGCCATAATGCAGATGCACGTGTTCTCCTTTATGGAGAAAGTTCGGGTCGGTAAGTATTGTAAATCCTGCATAGCGCAAAAGCACAGTTGCAGTGCCAATAAATAAGATTTCACCCGTTTCAATATCTGCTTTGTTGCTGTCTGTAGGCAAGACAAGTTGAGTAGGGTTATCCATCATATCGTGTTCAGCTAAAGACTGATCGTGAAGGCAGCACAGGAGAGAATTTTCAGCTTTCTGCACAAAGGTGAATAAATTTCACTTGCAATTGTTGAATGTTCGACTACTAGTTCACCTCAGTACTTGGGAGCATTCATCGTCCTAAAGACACAGTTACACTTAGTACTGGCTCAAATTAAACTGTAATTTTTATTTGGGCAGTCTACATGATTATTGATCCTTCACAAATTGATCCTAGAAATAGCTACCAATTACTGATTGGCTCGATAGTTCCCCGACCGATCGCTTGGGTGTCTACAATTGCTAGCGATGGTACGTTAAATCTTGCACCTTTCAGTTTCTTTATGGGTGTGGCTGCAAACCCACCAACTCTAGCCATTTCTTGTGGTTCTCGTCGTGGGACAAAAAAAGACACACTGGTGAATGTGGAGCAGTCAGGAGAATTAGTAGTCAACATCGTTGCAGAAGAATTAGGCGATCGCATGAATCTCACTAGTGGTGAGTTTACGCCTGATGTTGATGAATTTCAAATTGCCGGGCTAACCCCTGCACCTTGCAAACGCGTGCGTGCGCCGCGAGTTGCTGAGTCACCAATTAATATTGAGTGTTTACTCAAACAAGTAGTTTATGTTGGCAATGAAGGTAGTGAATCGGGATTAATTATCGCTGAAGCAGTGATGTGGCATATCCGCGACGATTTACTTACACCTGAAAACACCATTGATATTAGCAAACTACATGCGATTGGTCGTCTCTCAGGAAATTGGTATACAAGTACTCACGATTTATATCAAATTACTCGTCCTGATAACCAGCCGCCTAGAACTTGAGCTATGAAGTACTTGGTATAAGTAATTATTCACTACCACCTGATAAATACTTGTGCTACATTAAGTAGTGGAATAGTAATACATGAGCAAAGCTATGGTTCGGGTTCTGTATGCCCGTCTGGTGCGCCAAACTCTGGATTGAGCGCATACCGCCGAGCAATGCGTCACTAATCCTCCGTTTGATTAGCTCAGTGGTAGAGCAGCCGAAGAGGTCGGACGTAGGTTCGAGTCCTACATCAAACACCAAGGAAGTTAGCTCATTGGTAGAGCAATCGACTAATAATCGATGTGTTACAGGTTCGATTCCTGTACTTTCACCCAAAAACCCTGTCCGGGTCAAAAGACAAATTTGCGGAATAGAGCAGTGGTAGCTCGTTGGAATTAGTATCCAAAGATCAGTGGTTCAAATCCACTTTCTGCCCCAAAAACCCTGTCCGGGTCAAAAGACACTACCCTGTCACGGTAGCCCATGTAACTTAATGCAAAACTCTGCGGTGTAGGTGCTTACTACTAGCGATCGCTCTGCGATCCGAAGTAGTAACAGTGAAGGCGCTAGAGCAAATGTTCTCTCCCTAACTTGAGTATGTCCCTTCCTTTGTTACATCTGGTTTCTCTAGGGAGACTCTGGAATTCGCAAGGCGAACGGTATATCTGAGCGCTGTTTTTTCTAGGTTACCTTTGGGTAATTTAGGGAATTTAGCAGTTCTCTTAATCCAGTTTTGGAGATGCTATTTGCCCGCAACTGAACTGTAAACACTTGCATTTGCAGAGTTTTAAAATATAATGTAGTATATGTATTACAAAAACAATTAAGTTTATAAATAACTGAAGTAAGTAATGTAACACAAAAGTATTTTTATTTTAGCTGTACAAAAAATTAGCTCAACGAAAATAGAGAGTAAATTTTATCAGCCAAAGTTATAAATATTGTGATCAAACTTGCTACAGCAGCTATGATTACCTAAATTAACTATGCAATTTTCTATGTGGAAGACTTTCTATATCAAACCTAATGAAATTGGTATTTTATATCATCGCAGTGATTTTAAAAGAATCTTACAGCCTGGAACCCATACTTATTTAGGTTGGCATTGGCAAGTAAAAACCTATGACCTTAACCAACCAGAAGCTAATATTAATAACTTGGAATTGTTACTAAGAAATCACAATGCACAATTACAAGAATATTTATTAGTAGTAAGAACTGCATTTAATCAAGTTGCTTTAGTGCGTGTGGGGCAAACTTGGGTGAGTGTTCTACCCAATCAACTGCGGGCTTTTTGGCGTGGTTTTATTGAAGTTGAATCTCATATATTTAACTTAGATGAAAGTTTAGAATTACCTGCTGAATTTGTACAGCAAGTACGTCTAACTACGATAAATGGGCTGAAAAAGTTCATAATTTCTGAATATGAAATTGGGTTGCTGTATGAGCAAAATAACTTTGTGCGCCCCTTAGAACCAGGAGATTATGCTTTTTGGACTGTGAATCGAGATGTTTCGGTTCGCTCTTTAAGTCGAATTGTTCCGAATCCTGGCTTTCCTTTAGAAGATGTATTAATTGAAAAGCATCCAGAATTTGTAGCGGCTTACTGCGAGACTGTACAATTACAGAACCAGCAAGTAGCAATTGTACGCTATCAAGGAAAAGTAATTGCCATTTTAGCACCATGCGATCGCAAACTTTTCTGGCAAGGTGTTGCAGTCGAAGTGATTGACATCAGCACCGATGCAAAGTTGCCATCTCGCTTAGTTGCAGAGTTAGTTGCGGGTTTACCAGAGGCTTTATCTTTGAGCCGCAATAGTTTGCATATTTGCGAAGTACCAGCACAGCACGTAGGTTTATTGTACATTGATCAAGAATTTCAAACTCTACTCCAGCCTGGAAAACACGCATGGTGGGTATTTGGGCGTTCTTGGCAAACGCAAGTCTTTGATTTGCGTCAGCAAACTCTCGAAGTCTCTGGCCAAGATATCCTTTCTAAGGATAAAGTACCTTTGCGTTTAAACTTAACGGCTGGTTATCGCATTCTCGACCCCCTGAGAGCCAAAAACGCTTTAGTAGATATTACTGGCTACTTATACAAAGAGCTACAGTTTGCTTTGCGTGGCGCAGTTGGGGAAAAAACTCTGGATGCGTTGCTAGAGGATAAAGGTGCAATTGATAGAAGCATCTCTGAATATATTCGCCAGAAAACCGCAGACTATGGAATTGAAGTAGATTCTGTAGGTGTGAAAGATATTATTCTTCCTGGTGAAATCAAGACGATTTTGAGCAAGGTAGTAGAAGCGGAAAAAGCTGCTCAAGCTAACGTAGTTCGTCGTCGTGAAGAAACTGCTGCTACTCGCAGTATGTTGAATACTGCCAAGGTGATGGAAGATAACCCCGTAGCGTTGCGGTTGAAGGAATTGGAAATACTAGAAAGAATTGCTGAGAAAATTGAAAAAATTCAAGTTAATGGCAGTTTGGATAGTATTTTAACCGAGTTAATTCGGATTAATCGTGAGTAGGGAGTAGGGAGTAGGGATTAGGTATTGGGGACTAGGGACTGGGGAAAGGGAAAAGGGTAAATTACAACCTGTTTTCTTTCCCCAGTTTTCGTTTCGTAATGCTGTATCGATTTTGAATTTTTACAATACTTGTCGGTTAAGGGCAAAAGGGGAAGGGGAAAAGGGCAAGAAAAAACCTTTAACCTTTACCCTTTCTCCTGCGGAGACGCTACGCGTAGCTTGCTTCCCCGCAGGGGTACACCTTTTCCCCAAACCAAATTAAGAGTTGAAAATCCTTAACCGAGCAGTATTGGCTTCCACCTCGACCATCAATCACCAAATAAGCGAAATTACGCCGAGAAATTCTCGAAGACTTCTCACTCTCGACTATTTGAGGTCATAGCGATCAAGGTTCATCACCTTGTCCCACGCCGCCACAAAGTCATGTACAAATTTTGGCTGCGAGTCCTCAGCTCCGTAGACTTCTGCGAGAGCTCGTAGCTGAGAATTTGAGCCGAAGATCAGGTCAACACGGGTACCAGTCCACTTAAGTGCCCCTGTTTTGCGATCGCTCCCCTCAAACTCATATTCATCTTCAGAAATCGCCTTCCAAGTTGTACCCAGGTCGAGCAGATTCACGAAGAAGTCATTAGTCAATGTCTCTGGACGATGGGTAAAGACACCGTGTTTCGATGCTCCATAGTTCGCGCCCAAGACACGCAAGCCGCCTACAAGAACCGTCATCTGCGGGGCTGAAAGGGAAAGCAATTGCGCCCGATCAACCAGCAACTCCTCCAGGGATTCGCTACGTTTGCCGCTGGTGTAGTTGCGGAACCCGTCCGCAGTTGGCTCCAGCACGGCGAAGGATTCGACATCCGTTTTCTCTGGCAACGCATCCGTGCGTCCCGGCTGGAAGGGAACCGTCAGGTCGTGACCAGCATTTTTCGCTGCTTGTTCGATCCCTGCACATCCGCCCAGAACGATCAAGTCAGCTAGCGAAACCTCCTTCCCGCCGGGCTGCGCGCTGTTGAACTCCTGTTGAATTGCCTCTAGGGTTTGCAGTACTGTTGCCAGTTGAGTCGGCTGGTTGACTTCCCAATCCTTCTGCGGCGCGAGACGAATACGCGCCCCGTTTGCTCCACCGCGCATATCGGAGCAGCGGAACGTTGAGGCAGATGCCCAAGCAGTCGTAACGAGTTGGGAAACAGACAGTCCCGAGGCCAGAATCTTGCCTTTGAGAGCGGCGATATCCTGCTCATCAATCAATTGATGGGTGACTGGGGGGATGGGATCTTGCCACAAAAACTCTTCTTCCGGGACTTCTGGGCCGAGATAGCGCGATCGCGGCCCCATGTCGCGATGCGTCAGCTTGAACCACGCCTTGGCAAACGCATCTGCAAACTCATCCGGGTGCTCGTAATAACGCCGCGAAATCGGCTCGTAGATGGGGTCAAGCCTCATGGCCATGTCCGCTGTAGTCATCATGGGGGCGTGCCGTTTTGCTGGATCATGTGCGTCGGGCACGGTACCTGCGCCAGCGCCATTCTTAGGTGTCCACTGATGTGCGCCAGCAGGACTTTTCACCAGTTCCCAGTCGTATTTAAATAGGGTTTCGAGGTAGCTGTTGTCCCATTGCGTCGGCGTAGGAGTCCATGCCCCTTCGATACCGCTGGTGATGGCATCAATGCCGACACCTGTGTTGAAGGTGCTTTTCCAACCGAGACCCTGCTCCACAATGGTGGCACCCCCAGGTTCATGACCTACGTGCGTCGCTTCGGCCGCACCATGACATTTGCCAAAGGTATGCCCGCCAGCAACGAGCGCCACCGTTTCTGCATCATTCATCGCCATCCGCCCAAAGGTATCGCGAATATCGCGCCCTGAGCCAACAGGATCGGGTTCGCCGTTGGGCCCTTCGGGATTCACGTAAATTAGACCCATCTGAACCGCAGCCAGGGGATTGAGGAGCACACGATCGCCACTGTAACGCTCGTCGCCGAGCCAGGTTTTCTCAGAACCCCAGTAGATATCTTCTTCTGGCTGCCAGACATCTACGCGCCCGCCCGCAAAGCCGAGCGTCTTGAAGCCCATCGACTCTAAGGCGCAGTTGCCGGCGAAGACCATGAGGTCAGCCCAGGAGATTTTCTTGCCGTATTTCTGCTTGATTGGCCAAAGTAACATCCGCGCCTTGTCGAGGTTGGCATTGTCGGGCCAACTGTTGAGTGGCTCAAACCTTTGGCTACCTGATCCCGCGCCGCCGCGACCGTCGCCAATCCGATAGGTGCCTGCGCTGTGCCAAGCCATGCGGATGAACAGCGGCCCATAATGACCGTAGTCGGCTGGCCACCAGTCTTGAGAGGTGGTCATCAGCTGATAGATATCTTGCCTGACAGCATTTAAGTCGAGACTCTGAAACTCCTGAGCGTAGTTGAACGCCTCACCCATCGGATTGGACTGGGGTGAGTGCTGGTGGAGAATGCTCAGATTCAAATAATTTGGCCACCAGTCTCGGTTCGACGGCACATGACGAGCCTGAAATTTCTGGCCTCCGCCCGTAAATGGGCATCCGCTTTCGCTGCTCATAGTATCTCCCGTCAAATTTTGTGTTGTGGATTTTTTGATGTAGTGCTGGTATAGCCAACAAATAGCACATGGGCAATTATTGGGATGATCGATGAGAAATATAATCGAAGAGAAATATAAACAACGTTATGATTTGAAACAATCGGTTATATTCATAGACTAAGCAGGGCGATCGCATCTAAGATACAAGCTTGGGTTGAGGGGGGAGAGGAAGCAGCCTCCTCTGCATACACAGCAATGGAATATTTTTTGAGTTGGAAGTCTCTAAGCTGTGGCACTGCGTACCAGAATAACTGTGCAATTACTTCTACGAGAAATATTTTCAGGAATATTGCCATTAATCACTTGCTTAAGAAGACTTTCACGACTAGCGCCCAGGATAATTACATCACTGCGGTCTTGTTGAGCACAATCAATGACAGCCTCAGGAACCGAATTAGCACAGACTGGGGTAGCAGTCACTTTACCACTAACTCTCGGCTCAAGAAAGCGAAGATATCTGTTGAGCAATGTTGTATCTGGTTGAGATTCAGTAGGTTTGAAAACCTGATATAACTTAATCGCAGGTGATGAACTCAGGGTAGTCAGCGCAGGTAATAGCTCAATTGCTTGGCTGGAGTTGGGGCCACCTGCCATTGGTAGCAACCAACGCTCAAAACTTTTATGGTCATTTAATTTCACTAACACAACATCACAAGCCGCCTGGCGAATCACAGTATCAACAACTCGGCTGAAAACTCTACCCGGAGTTGAAGTATTGCCTTTCCAACCCATGAGTACCAAATCAATATGTCGCTCTTTGACAGTCTCTAATATTGCCCCTGCAACATCATGGGCAACCCGAATCTGTGTATGCACAGGAATGCGCCAATCTTCTCCTAACTGTACAGCCTGTTGCAACAGACGATGACTTTTGACAGTTGGCACTGGTGTTTCCGAAGGAGTGCGATCGCGTGGCACGATAATTACTTGCAGACATTCGATTTCGTAATGCTTCTCTTTAGCGATCGCTGCTGCCATTTCTAGTAAGGTTTCGGCTGTCTGTGGATGGGACAATGGCACTAACAACCTGCCTTTTCTCATAGCCGGAGCGCGAGTTTGGTAAATTACATAGGAAGGTTCTAATGTCTTGGTCGGCTCAATTTTCTCTACATTACCATTGAGTCGCTCGGCTTCAACGCGGATAATATCAGTCCGTGTAATAATTCCTACAAGTTTGCGCCCTTCGGTAACAGGCAAACAGCTCAAGTTATAACGGTTGAGTAGATGTAAAACATAAGCCAGGGTAGCTGTGGGGCTGACTGTAACTGGCTCTGGTGTCATAATCCCATTGATAAGTGTATCACGAGCTAACTGCTGGGAGCCAGTATTTACCACATCTTTTTGAGTGACAATACCTACAAGTTTACCATTCTCAACTACTGGGAAATTGCGATGGTGAGAATGGGAAAATGCTTGTACTGCTTCATCAATACTCATTTTGCTAGAGAGAGTTTCCACACGGCGCTGCATGACATCTGCGGCAGTTAACTGTGCTAAAAGTCCCTCCACAATTGGTTCTTTTTTAATGTGAATGCCTTTCCATTCTAGTAGCAAATCGTAAAGCGACCTATAGTCTATTTTTTCTGCAACTAAATACGCAACTACAGACACAATCATTAACGGTAGCACCAAATTAAAATCTGTAGTCATCTCAAAGACAATGACAACTGCTGTAATTGGCACCTTAGAGACAGCACTAAAAAATGCCGCCATGCCTACGTGGGCGTAAGTTGTGGCTGCACTCATGCCCAGCAAACTCTCTTGCGTAGCGCCTACTAAGTAGCCAAGGGCAGCTCCTAAGACTAAGGTGGGAACTAGCAAACCTCCTGGCGCTCCAGAGCCGTAAGTTAAAATAATTAAGCTAAATTGAACAACAAAAGCGATCGCAGCTAATACTGAATCACCATTACCTGTAAGCAACAGATCTCGCAACCCAGCATGATTGCGAAAGGCTACAGGTAAAATAGCGATCGCAATCCCAGTAATTAACCCAACAATTCCAATTCGCCAGGGTAAACTCAAGCGTAGCAGGCGGCGGTTAACTGCCAAACTAGCAATCACACTCTTATTAAAGAGAATTCCTAGTAACCCAGCCAGAACTCCCAAAATCAAGTAGAAAGGAATTTCCTGAGCAAAGAATGTTGTATGTGTCACAGCTAAATTAATGTTCAGATCTAACCTGTGACTGCCATAAAGCCGAGAGATAACAGAAGCAATAAAAGAAGCCAAAATTGCAGTGCCAAGGGTAATACCTGAGACATCTTGGAGTAGTTCTTCCACCACAAATAACACACCTGCAATCGGCGCATTAAAAGCTGCGGCTAACCCTGCGCCAGCTCCAGCAGCGATCAGTTGACGACGATGTTCTGGGGAAGTCGGCACCCAATTACTCAGTTGATTGGCTAAAGCCGCCCCAATTTGTACAGTCGGCCCTTCCCGTCCTAAAGGCATTCCTGAACCTAGTACTAAGGTGGCACTGATCAATTTGACTAGAGCAATCCGCAAATTCAACGGCATGGGTACACGAGCTAGTACCGCCTTCACTTCCGACATCCCACTACCAGATGCTTCCGGTGCAAAGCGTTCTACTAGCCAACCAGCTAAGACTCCTCCTACTAAGCCAATAGCAGGTAGCACCAAATAGGCAGGCCAAAGGTAGGAAATATGAACTCGCCATGCCCCTGCCCAGTCTACTGCTTGCCCTAAGACAACTGCTGCCAGTCCAGAAACCAAACCAATTACGCAAGCTTCAAAGAAAGCCAAGCGTCTTGGTTGCAGCATCTGGCGGTAAAGCCTCAACCACAGAATTTTTCCCCTCACAAACATCATTTTTAGCAATCACTTTTCAAGAGTGATGGTGTTTTAGTTGTCAAAATGTTTTTTCTTCTATCAATAGCGTTTCATTAAAAAATGAAAATTAAATGAAATTTCTATATATCAAAAGAAAGATAGATATAAGTAATACCAATTTTAAAAAAGAATGCGACAGATTGTAGGGGCAAGGCACTGCTTTGCCCTCTAGAATATGATTGATGTGTCGCAAAAATTATTTGATTTGGTATCAGTTGGTAATTGCACCAAACTATATACTCTACGTAAACACGCTTGAAATTCTTACCAATTACTAATAAAAAATTACAACTAGTTATAAAGGCAGACGGACTGTAAATGTACTACCAAGTCCAGGTTGGCTTTGAAGATGAATAGTGCCTTTGTGTGCAAGCGCGATCGCCAATGCTATAGCTAAACCTAATCCCGAACCACCAGAGGTGCGAGAGCGATTGCGATCAACTCGATAGAAGCGATCAAAAATTCGCCCTTGATGTTCAACAGCAATGCCAATTCCTGTGTCTTGAACTTTGATAATCGCGTAATGCTCGCTATCTTCTAAAAAAACTGTAACTTTTCCCCCACTAGGTGTCGCTTGAATGGCATTCATAATTAAGTTAGAAATTAAACGATAAAGCTGTTCTTCATTTCCCATGACATAGATTTTTTTGGCAACTAGCATCTGCTGAGAAAGATTAACTTGAGCCTCTACAGCTAAAAATGCTAATTCCTCTATTAAGTCGCTAATTAAATCATTTAAACAGCAGGATTTATATTCTCCTATAAGTTGTTTCTGGTCTATCCTGGTCAACAGTAATAAATCTCCGACCAATTGCGACAGGCGACGATTTTGACGTTTGAGAACATCTAAAATGCTACTATTTGATTTGGGTTCTTGCTGTAACTTAATCGCAGCTTCAATAGTAGAATACATTGCAGCTAAGGGTGTACGAAACTCATGGGCAGCATCAGCAGTAAATTGTTGCATTTGTTGATAGGAATGATATACAGGTTGCATGGCTCTCCCTGCTAACCACCAACTTGATAAACCAACAAAAATCATGGAAATTGGCAACCCTAGAATTAAAGTTAATCTTAAATAATGAAGATGTTGGTCTAAGTCTGTAAGGCTGCGTGCTACCTGAAGATAACCAGAAAGCTGGTTTTGAGTATATAAAGGTAAAGTGATTTGACGGTATCTAGTACCAGAAGAATTTGTGAGAATTTGCCATTGTTTTGTCGGTGAAGTCATTGGTAAATCATTAAATGACATCCCTGCAATGGCAAACAGCTTTTCCGAACGATCCAATAAGCGTATATAGTAATTAACTTGATTAGCTGCTTCTACTATTGGTTGTTTAATAATAGTTGTTTTCGGCAAACAGTTGATTGGAGTTATACATAATTTTACTGAAAGTTCTTGAGCAAGTTGCTCTAAATGTCCAGGTTGCTGCCAAGCTGGTTCAATACTTTGATGTAATGCCTTTGCTACTGATTGCAATCCCTGATCTATGGTTTCATAGTAGGTATGGGCAACTACACTATAAACCCCTAGTCCAGATAGCCCTAAAATACCACCCATCACGAGTGTGTACCAAGCTGCTAAACGTAAACGAGTCTGGTAAAAAATGGGATTGCGTTGCATATTTTTACTCAAAGTGCAGTTTTTTTTCGGTATGAATGTTGAGGCGATAGCCTACACCATAGATAGTTTCTATTAAAGATTCGCTATCTTCTTCTCCTAATTTGCGTCTTAATAAACGAATTTGTGCAGCTACTACATTGCTACATGGTTCTGCACCAATTTCCCACAGTTGATTAATAATTTGGTCGCGACTGATAATTTGGTGAGGATGGCGCATGAAATATTCTAATAATTGGAATTCTTTGGCAGTTAAAGATAATAATTGCTTCTCCCCATTTGGATAATGTCGAGTCAGTTCATGAGTACTGTAATTAAGAGTTAGACAACCTACTTGTAAGCGTCGGGGTTGAATTTGGGGTGTAAATGTTGTGCCTACATAAGAAGCACGGCGTTGTAATGCTCTTAATCTTGCTAGCAGTTCTGCCATATCAAATGGTTTCACCAAATAGTCATCAGCACCGCTATCTAGACCAATAATTTTTTCTTCCATACGGTCTTTTGCCGTTAACATCAAAACAGGCAGAATTAATTGGCGCTTCCGCAACCATTTACACAACTCTACCCCAGAAACTCCAGGTAGCATCCAATCAAAAATCCCTAGCGTATACTCAGTCCAGCCGGTTTCCAGATATTGCCACGCCTGAGTCCCATCCAGAAACCAATCAACTACATAGGCCTCATGAGATAGGACTTCTTTGATTGCTGCGCCTAAATCTGCTTCATCCTCAACTAATATCAGCCGCATACTCAACTCATTGCTAAAAGCCTTCTTTAATTACGCTGGCATAGAAAAGTGAAATCACTATGAAATTTTGATTCTACTTTAGATAGAAACTAAAATAATTTGATATATCACAAGCTTGTGGTAAAAAATATTTGAATTGGTATTAATCTTTGTTGTTTCCCATTCTACAGTTATATGCACCCTCATTTAGAATCGGTATTAGGAAATTAGTCTCCTGCTAGGGGCAATTCTGTTTGTGGTTCCTTACGTGTAAACTCATCAATGAGCGTCACAATCACGGCTGCTGCTGGAACTGCAAGCAATACCCCAATTAAACCAAATAGCTTACCCATAACCAGAAACGTCACAATTACCATTACAGGATGTATATTAACTTGCTGTCCCATGACTAATGGTTGCACAATATGAGCGTCTATAGGAATCCGATTTGATTATTGAAAAAATCTAGGTATGTGTAGGGTGCGTTATCACCAAGTGTAACGCACCGTATTCTGGGCTTTGGTGCGTTGCGCTGTGCGACAACACAACGCCAGTTGCTATAACGGAGGGAACCTCCGCAACGCACTGGCTCCCCTACGTGTATTTCAGAAATCAAATATGAGTCCTATAGGATTCCTATATGTGTATTGACATGAATAATCATCCTTCTAAAGTCAGTTGTTTGACTTGGGATATTGAATTTGCTTGAATTAGCCAATTATGATTTTAATTTATGGTATGTATTCGCTCAATATTTGGATTTTTTCTGAAAAATAAATTATCATAAATGATTAGTATCTAAATAAATAAATCTGATTTTCTCCTACTAATAGATGCTACTTTTGATAGTAGCTAAATAAAGCTATCGTGCAGAATCAGTCTCAAAATCTGTTACTAATGATTGCAGAAACTTAATATTTTCAACCTTCTCCAAGTTGGGAACAGGAGTTTTCCCAAGAGAGCAGGAAATCGGGAACAGTCGCAGATTAGACGAATACAACCCGATGCTCAACAATTAAAAATTTCAAAGTAGATGGTATTTAGATAGATTTTCTTACTTCAGATGGTGGAAGTAGTCTTGAAAGAAATCATATTCTATACATAGCAAGAAGAACACGCTTAATGTATTGCTCACAGAAAAATAGTAATTTTTGTCTGATTACAAAAACAGGCAGAGTAAATGATTGAATGTTCAGCGTGTTTAACGAAATATGTTGTTAAGGGAGAAAAATTATGAATATTCTAGCTTGGATCGTTTTAGGATTGATTGCAGGTGCGATCGCCAAAATGATTTATCCCGGACATCAAGGGGGTAACATTTTAGGCACAATCCTCCTAGGAATCATTGGTGCGCTCATTGGTGGGAGTATATACACTTTGTTAACCACAGGAACGTTAGCCTTAACCTCAGCAGGATTGAGTATTGGCGGTATTATCGTCTCCATCATTGGTGCCATTATTGGTTTATGGCTTTACTACACTTTTACCCGCAGAGCTTACTAAATCGATAGCCTCTGTTGAGAAGTTGTCATAGATGGGCAATAAGGCAGAGAACGATTCACAAATGATTAATAAAGTAAACCTTGCGATCAACATACATTTGTGTAGGGGTTTAGCATTGCTCATAGGTGTCAACTTAAGCTAAAAGCGATATAGGGCGGGCGTTGTACAAATACCTCGCGCCCTCATCCCCTAACCCCTTCTCCCGCAGGAGAAGGGGAACTAAATCTCTTGCTCCCTTCTCCCTGTGGGAGCTACGGTGTACACAGAAGTCTTGAAATCCTACCTGGAAGGGAGTTTTAAACTCAGATAAAAATCGCTCACAACCTGTCATTGCGAGCGAAGCGAAGCAATCGCAGGGTGCTGGGATTGCTTCGTCGTTCCTCCTCTCTACGAGACGCTACGCGAACGCAATGACAATTTAAGGGGGTTGAAATCCCTGAAACGTATGCGGAGAGTACTTGTGTGTACACCTTAGCCCTGTGGGAGAGGGGCTGGGGGAGAGGGCGAAACCTTGCACAAGAGCGGGTTTCACGTTAAGTTGACACAGGTGAGTATTGCTAAACCCTCTACCCATGTAGTTTTCGTATTCAGATAATCTCTTCAAATTCAATTGGAAATGCGTAATACAGCTTTACCTAGATACTGTCTTTCAAGTAACTTTTGCGCTACCTCCGCAATTTGTGTCCAATCGGCTTCAATATTAATATGAGGACGCAATTGCCCAGCTTCTACTAAACGTAAAAGTCTTTGCAATCCCAATGCAGCAGATTCTCGTTGTAGTTCATGAAATAATATCAAACCGTACAAACTTGCGCCACCTGTGCCATAAAAACTCTGGGCATTAAATGTGACTTCTGTACCTCCAGATGTACCAAATAGCACAATTGTACCATTTGGAGCCAACCAACCAAGAGATGTTCCCAAAATGTCGCTACCAACGGACTCAAGAATTAAGTGATAGGAACCATATTCGCTCTGTGGTGGCAACTTTTCCCCAATAATTACAGCATGGGCACCAGCGCTTTTGACAAAAGATTCGTATTCTGGACGGCGAATATGTGCGACTACTTGTGCGCCGCTGATCTGTGCTAATTGAATAGCAAAGTAGCCTACACCACCCGAAGCACCTGTAATTAATACTGAGCGTTCTAAAAGTGAACCGCCTTTAAGTAGAGCGTGATAGGCGGTTAGACCTGCTACTGGTAATGTGGCAGCTTGTTCAAAAGATACTGAAGCAGGTAATTCTGCTAATGAGTGGGTGGGTACTGCTACCAATTCCCCCCAAGCACCAAAACGCAGTAAACCAACAACTCTGGTTCCCGCAGCTGGCCCTGAACCATCAGCTGCAGGAGTTTCTACGACACCAGCTAAATCCCAACCAGGCCGCCAACCAGAAGCAGCAGAGGTTGTAGAACGTCTAACTTCTCCTCGGTTGAGAGAAATTGCTGCTACTCGAATCACTGCTTCATTAGCAGCTGGGGTAGGTGCATCGACATCACGCAGTACTAAACGCCCTGATACATTGGGGTCAACAACAACGGCACGTATTTTGCTCATATTGGGGATTGGGGATTGGGGATTAGGGACTGGGGAACTCGGGGCCCCCACGACCGCAGGGAGTGGGGATTAGGGGTAATGGTTAATGGGAAAGAATTAACTTTTGTACAGACGCGATTAATCGCGTCTCTGCAATTTTTGTACAGACGCGATTAATCGCATCTCTCTGACCCTTGTCAATTCTAACGTTTGACGAGTTTAAGCAATCTCTTCTCTTTCTCTGCTTCACGGATATGGTTCTTGTATTATGTTGATTGGGTATAGCTGCTATGCCTTGCTCCACACCATCCGCAGTTAAAATTTCTATTTGGATAAATTCATGTAAAACTAATAATTAGTTTTGCTAAGTGAATTTGGCTTGTATCAAGTTCAGCAAGTAGAACTCCAAAACACTAAGCCCTGAATACCTAATTCCTACTCGCTAACACAATAAATTTAAACCCGGATAGCGCAAGGCATCAAGATGAATCAAGATATAACACGCCGCAACTTTATCGCAACTGCTACCCTGGCTACAGGCTTTGCTTTAGCAGTACAACCTGTAAATGCGAAAGTCATTACCACCGATACTAAAGGATTAGTCGCTGGTGCGGTGAAAATACCTGTACAAGATGGTGAAATTCCAGCTTATAGAGCGCAGCCAGCCAGGGGTAGCAATTTTCCGATTGTGCTGGTAATTCAAGAAATTTTTGGTGTACACGAGCATATTCAAGATGTTGCCCGTCGTTTTGCCAAGTTGGGATATTTAGCGATCGCACCCGAATTATTTATCCGTCAGGGTGATGTGTCAAAATTAAGCAACATTGATGAAATTCGCCCCATAGTAGCAAAAGTTCCCGATGCTCAGGTATTATCTGACCTTGATGCTACTGTAGCTTGGGCTGTGAAATCGGCAAAGGGAAATGCTAACAGGTTGGCAATTACGGGTTTCTGCTGGGGTGGTCGTATTACCTGGTTATATGCAGCACATAATCCTCAAGTTAAAGCAGGTGTAGCGTGGTATGGCAGATTAGTTGGTGATGCCACAGAACTGCAACCCAAGTATCCCATTGATATTGCCTCAACGCTAACAGTTCCCGTACTAGGACTTTATGGCGGTAAGGATACAGGGATTCCTTTAGATACTGTAGAAAAAATGCGCGATCGCCTCAAGTCTAGCAGCAGCAAATCGGAAATCATCGTTTATCCCAACGCACCCCATGCCTTTTATGCCGATTATCGCCCCTCCTACCAGGAAAAGGAAGCAAAAGACGGCTGGAAAAAACTCCAAGCATGGTTTAAACAGCATGGTGTCTAATTACCATTAAGGGGAAAGGGGAAAGGTTTTTGTCCCTTACCCTTTTCCCTTTTACCTTTACCCCGTTCAATTGCTCGAAATTCCATGCCATTTTGACATCTTGTCCGCCCCGGACGGGTGAGACACCCATCCCACAAAAGTTTTACTAATGCACCACTTGCTGCCGTGCCAGTCCAGTAGTTGAGAAATGGTACATTAGCCTGCGGTATAATACACCCTAAATCTTCATTTTGGGATTATCTGCGTACTCTGGGGTAGCCGTGGTGTATCTATCTCCGCAATTTAAGCAAGCTAATAGTAGTAAAACTCACATTTACCGCAAAAGTGAGGAGAGGTTGTAAGAGTATCTTGCAGCCTAGCAGTCCTGAAATTGCCACAAACTGCATAAGTTACCTCTCCCTAGAAATATTTAGTTAGGAACGAAGGTTGAGAAGCGATTCTCTCTATGGTGAAAGCTATCTATCACGCTTATGTTTGATCAAGTTCGGCAAAAGCTATCACAAATAAAACCCAAATTTCAACCCATTCGCCGCACACCTACCTTACTGCAAATGGAAGCAGTAGAATGTGGGGCGGCAGCTTTAGGGATGATTTTAGGTTACTATGGGCGCATTGTTCCCCTAGCAGAATTACGCCAAGCTTGTGGTATTTCGCGGGATGGAAGTAAGGCTTCAAATGTACTCAATGCTGCTAGGAGTTACGGCTTACAAGCTAAGGGTTTTAAGACAGATATTGCTGCACTGCAACAAATGTCCTGTCCTTATATTGTATTTTGGAATTTTAATCATTTTTTAGTTGTTGAAGGTTTTAGTAAAAATCACGTTTTCCTCAATGACCCAGCAACAGGAAGACGTAAAATTGCTTTAGATGAATTTAGCTCGTCTTTTACAGGTGTTGTTTTAGTATTTGAACGCGGCCCGGAGTTTAAAAAGGGCGGAAGTAAACCGAGTTTATTTTTAGCTTTAACTTCCCGGTTGCGTGGTTCTTATGCTTCTTTACTATATTGTGTATTAGCTGGTTTTTTCTTAGTAATTCCTGGGTTAGCCATGCCGACTTTTTCCCAGGTATTTGTAGACCAAATCTTAATTCAAGGGCGAGAAGATTGGTTACGTCCTTTAATATTTGGAATGCTATTTACAGCCTTAATTACTGGCTTATTAACCCGCTTGCAATTACAGTTGTTGCGGCGGATGAAAATTAAATTATCAATGTCAATGTCAAGTAAATTTATTTGGCATTTACTACATCTACCTGTCAGCTTTTACGATCAACGTTTCGCTGGGGAAATTAGTAGCCGGATTCAACTCAATGACCGATTAGCAAGTTTATTATCCGGTAAACTGGCAACAACAGTAATTTCAGCGGTAATGGTGTGCTTTTACGGTATTGTCATGTGGCAATACGATCGCATTTTAACTTCCATTGGCGTTGCCTTTGTTTTCGTGAATTTGGTAGCTTTGCAGTGGGTAGGGAGAATGCGGGTAGATACCAATATTCGCATGATGCAAGAATCGGGTAAAGTCAGCGGGGTAGCGATCGCAGGTTTGCAAAGTATGGAAACCTTGAAAGCTTCCGGGTTAGAGTCAGATTTTTTCACCCGTTGGGCGGGATATTACGCCAAGTCAATTAATGTGCGTCAAGAAATGGACAGCATTAATCAAGGCTTGGGAACATTACCAAGCTTTTTATCTGGTATTACCTCCATGTTATTACTCGCTGTGGGGGGATTGCGCGTCATGGATGGGGCGCTAACTATCGGGATGCTGATTGCGTTTCAATCCTTGATGCAGCAATTTATGCAACCAGTTAACCAACTAGTAACTTTAGGTGGTGAATTACAAGAACTCGAAGGTAATTTAAATCGACTAGATGATGTTTTATTTAACCCCACAGAAGTAGACAGCAAACCATCTTCTGCATCTGTGCTTCCTTATCCCAAATTGGAAGGACATTTAGAACTGCGTAACATCACCTTTGGCTACAACCGTACCGCCGCACCTTTAATTGAAAACTTTAGCTTTTCCCTCAAACCCGGACAACGTGTAGCCTTAGTTGGTGGTAGCGGTTCGGGAAAATCGACAGTAGCTAAGTTAGTATCTGGACTTTATCAACCTTGGGCGGGAGAAATTCTGTTTGATGGAGAACTGAAAAAAGATATTCCCCGTGAGGTAATCGTTAATTCTGTCGCCACAATTGAACAGGAAATTATGTTATTTGCTGGAACTGTGCGCGAGAACCTGACGTTGTGGGACACCACTATTCCTGATAGTAACCTGATGCAAGCTTGCCGTGATGCCGCAATTCATGAAATTATTTTGTCACTTCCCGGCGGTTACAATGCAGACTTATTAGAAGGCGCAATGAATTTAAGTGGTGGACAAAGACAAAGGTTAGAAATCGCCCGGGCTTTGGTGAATAATCCCTCAATTTTGGTAATGGATGAAGCTACAAGTGCATTAGATGCAGAAACCGAAAAAATTATCGACCAAAATTTGAGATTACGGGGTTGTAGTTGCATCATTGTGGCTCACCGTTTGAGTACAATTCGTGATTGCGATGAAATCATCGTTCTCAATCGCGGTAAGGTTGTGCAACGCGGTACTCATGATGAGTTGGGTGCTGTTGAAGGCCCGTATTTAGAGTTAATTAAGAGCGAAGGCGGGGTTTTGGAAAGTTAAATTTTACAATGCCAAAAACTCTCTTCCTCTCTTCTTCCTTCGTGTACTTCGCGCCTTCGCGGTTTTTTTTATCTCACGCAAAGGCGCAAAGGCGCAAAGAAGAGAGTAATAGATATTAGAGTGAGCTATTTTACAAAAATCCATTAACTTTTATTTCTTCTTCCCTATTCCCTGTTCCCCGTTCCCTTCCTACGCCAGTAATTTCTCAAATTAAACCTAAATATTTTGATATAAATTTAATTATGCTAGCTGAAGAAAATCAGATGGACTTATTTGAAGAACCCTATGAATTTAAGAGTAATGACCCCCTATTACTCAACAATCCCGAAAAAGTTTGGGTGGTTAAATCTGGTTCTCTAGCACTATTTGCAATTAATGTTCAGCACGGCATTGCTAAAGGTAGAAGACGTTATTTATTTAGCGTCAAAGCAGGTGAAGCGATGTTTTCTGCCAAACCCACATCACCTGATGGGCAGCATCATATCATGGCGATCGCTCTTAGTGATGCAGAACTTTTGCCAATTCCACCAGAATATTTAGGTGCGGAACTCCCCGCAGCAGTGGAACGTTGGGTAAATCATCTAGGTTCGGCTGTCGCAGAAATTACTTCTAGAACTATCCCTACGCCCAACAAAACCCCAGGTTGCGCGGTTTTGGGGGATAATGAAGTGTTTCAAGTATCACATGACTCTGTTGCCTGGGTGAAGGTATTACAGGGACAGGCGAATTTACTGGGATTCCCAGATTTAGAATTTAATTCGGAGATGGGGCGTATTCCCTTAAATTCTCAACTCTGGTTACAAGTGCGGGAGATTGTCGAAGTTGACTCAGTAGCGAGTGCAGAGATCACCGACAATCAAACCCTGATTGATGGGGTACAACAAATTCAAAGCTACGTTTTAACAGGACTCCAACAACTCGAACAAAAACATAACCAAGCTGAATTAGTCCGCTTCCAAGAACGGGCGCATCTGAATAATCAAGCGATCGCAACTACCCTGAATGAGTTTGCGAATCTATTTGAAAGCGAAAAAGCTGCGACTTCTCCCTTAAAAACCGCCCTGACTCCCGAAGAAGCGCTATTATTTGCGGCTGGGGCGGTGGGAAGGGTTTTAGATATTACCATTCGTCCCCCAGCAAACTCCGAAGATTTGCGAAGAGTCCGCGATCCTTTAGATGCGATCGCCCGCGCTTCCCGTATCCGCATCCGGCGCATTACCCTGCGGGATGGCTGGTGGAATCGTGATAGCGGCCCTTTATTAGCTTATACATTGGGAGATAATCGCCCAGTTGCAGTTTTACCCGTCTCCGAAACCCGTTACGAACTCATCGACCCCATAGAAAAGAAACGGGTGAAGTGCGATCGCAAAATTGCTCAAACTTTATCACCAACTGCATATACTTTCTACCGCCCCCTACCAGAGACTTTAAAAGTCATCTCTCTGATTCAATTCGCAGCAAAAGGGCATTATAAAGAACTATTTACCATATTATTTGTCGGAATTGCAACCACACTCCTGGGTATGGTGACACCCCAAGCCACCGCAATTCTTATTGACCAAGCAATTCCCGATGCTGATAGAGCGCTTTTATCCCAAATTGCCTTAGGGTTAGTAGCTACTACCTTTGGGGCAACGCTATTTCAGCTTACCCAAGGCATAGCGCTGATGCGCTTAGAAACCTTTGCCGATACTTCCACCCAAGCAGCTATTTGGGATCGATTATTAAACCTGCAAGCATCATTTTTCCGCCAGTTTTCCATCGGTGATTTAAGCGCGCGGGTTTCTGTAATCAGTCAGATTAGGCAAAAACTCAGCAATACTTTACTCAAAACCTTATTTTCTAGCGTCTTCTCGCTCTTAAATTTAGGCTTACTGTTTTACTACAGCCCACCTTTGGCGATGATTGCCGTATTGGTGGCTTTAGTGAATGTCACCGTCACCATTGTGACTGGGATTCTCACACTACGCAAAATCCGCCCCTTGTTAAATATGCAAGGTAAACTCTTTGGAATGATGGTACAAATCATCAACGGTGTGTCTAAATTCCGGACAGTAGGCGCGGAATCGAGAGCATTTGCTTACTGGGGTAAACAATATCGTGAGCAACTCCATTTAACCTTAGAATCTCAGAGTATTGACGATAATTTAGTCGTCATTAATAATCTGCTCTCCGCCTTAACCCCCGCCATCATTTTTGGCTTCGCCACCAGTTTATTGCAACAGTCCCAAGCTAACGGCGGTGGTTTTTCTACAGGGACATTCTTAGCCTTCAATGCCGCATTTGGCACCTTTATCAGTGGTGCAACTAGCTTAAGTACTACCGTAGTTGATGTTTTAGAAGCCCTTCCCCTCTGGGAACGCGCCCAACCCATCCTCAAAGCTACCCCAGAAGTCGATACCAATAAAGCCGACCCAGGCAGATTATCAGGCAAAGTCGAAATTAGCCATGCCATTTTCCGCTATCGCCTTGATGGCCCCCTGACTCTAGATGATGTCAGCTTGCGGGCAGAACCCGGAGAATTTATTGCCTTCGTCGGCCCTTCGGGAAGTGGTAAGTCTACTTTATTCCGCCTGTTATTAGGTTTTGAAAATCTAGAATCTGGTAGTATTTATTATGATGGGCAAGAACTAGCCGGATTAAATGTCAACGCCGTGCGCCGTCAATTAGGTGTAGTATTGCAACACAGCCGTTTAATGTCTGCATCCATATTTGACAATATTTCCAGTAACGCCGTCATTTCAATGGAAGAAGCTTGGGAAGCCGCAAGGATGGCAGGTTTAGCTGATGATATCAACGCCATGCCAATGGGGATGCATACAGTAGTCAGCGAAGGTGGTACAAACCTTTCCGGGGGACAGCGACAACGGTTATTAATTGCCCGCGCTTTAGCTTTACGCCCCCGCATCTTGCTATTTGATGAAGCCACCAGCGCCTTAGATAATCGTACCCAGGCAATTGTTAGTGAAAGTTTAGAAAAACTGAACGTTACTCGCATTGTTGTCGCCCACCGCCTCAGCACCATCCGCAACGCCGATCGCATTTACGTTTTGCAAAATGGGCGTTTAGTACAACAAGGCAATTTTGACGAACTCGCCACCCAACCTGGATTGTTTGGTCAATTGATTAAGCGGCAACAGATTTAGTATAGGGCATGGGGCATGGGGCATTGGGCATGGGGCATGGGGCATTGGGGATGGATTTTGAATTGTTTGTTCCCCAATCTCTCAAGTCAACAAAAAAACCAAAAAACTAGTTACTCAACAAAAAACCAAACAATAATTTTGGAGGGGGTTTGGGGGACGCAACCGTCACCCAATCGGGGGTTTGGGGGAGAATCCCCCAAATGAGCTAGCTGTTTCCACAACTGACAAATCAATCACTAATGATCTTATTTAACCTGTATTGGTCTATAACGATTTATGATCAGCTATCCTGATGTAGCTGACGCTTTCCTCGCGCTTTGATATTTTCTAGTAAACTCGGTAGAGACTCATCATCGTATTCTGTATATTCGCCATTTTTTATCTGTTCAGCTGCGATCGCCATATCTCGTTGTAATGCTTCTAACTTCAACTGACGCAGTTCTGATTCTGCACGCTCAATTCTATCAATCATTTCCTGAAAAGCACTTGCATCATGGACAACTACCTCTGCTTTGCCATTGACGGTTAGGACGAGAAGTAATTTAGTCGCCTTGATCTGCTCTAGAAACTGTTTGACGTTGCGCTTAAAGTCCGTGAGCGAGTAAATATGCTCTAGATTAATCATAAATTAAATATTTAAGTACTTAATTAAATCTCTATTCAATACCTACCAAACCATCCCCAATCCCCAATCCCCAATCCCCAATCCCCAATCGCTCAAAACAGTACGATTATCAGGCAAAGTCGAAATTAGCCATGCCATTTTCCGCTATCGCCTTGATGGCCCCCCTGACTCTAGATGATGTCAGCTTGCGGGCAGAACCCGGAGAATTTATTGCCTTCGTCGGCCCTTCGGGAAGTGGTAAGTCTACTTTATTCCGCCTGTTATTAGGTTTTGAAAATCTAGAATCTGGTAGTATTTATTATGATGGGCAAGAACTAGCCGGATTAAATGTCAACGCCGTGCGCCGTCAATTAGGTGTAGTATTGCAACACAGCCGTTTAATGTCTGCATCCATATTTGACAATATTTCCAGTAACGCCGTCATTTCAATGGAAGAAGCTTGGGAAGCCGCAAGGATGGCAGGTTTAGCTGATGATATCAACGCCATGCCAATGGGGATGCATACAGTAGTCAGCGAAGGTGGTACAAACCTTTCCGGGGGACAGCGACAACGGTTATTAATTGCCCGCGCTTTAGCTTTACGCCCCCGCATCTTGCTATTTGATGAAGCCACCAGCGCCTTAGATAATCGTACCCAGGCAATTGTTAGTGAAAGTTTAGAAAAACTGAACGTTACTCGCATTGTTGTCGCCCACCGCCTCAGCACCATCCGCAACGCCGATCGCATTTACGTTTTGCAAAATGGGCGTTTAGTACAACAAGGCAATTTTGACGAACTCGCCACCCAACCTGGATTGTTTGGTCAATTGATTAAGCGGCAACAGATTTAGTATAGGGCATGGGGCATGGGGCATTGGGCATGGGGCATGGGGCATTGGGGATGGATTTTGAATTGTTTGTTCCCCAATCTCTCAAGTCAACAAAAAAACCAAAAAACTAGTTACTCAACAAAAAACCAAACAATAATTTTGGAGGGGGTTTGGGGGACGCAACCGTCACCCAATCGGGGGTTTGGGGGAGAATCCCCCAAATGAGCTAGCTGTTTCCACAACTGACAAATCAATCACTAATGATCTTATTTAACCTGTATTGGTCTATAACGATTTATGATCAGCTATCCTGATGTAGCTGACGCTTTCCTCGCGCTTTGATATTTTCTAGTAAACTCGGTAGAGACTCATCATCGTATTCTGTATATTCGCCATTTTTTATCTGTTCAGCTGCGATCGCCATATCTCGTTGTAATGCTTCTAACTTCAACTGACGCAGTTCTGATTCTGCACGCTCAATTCTATCAATCATTTCCTGAAAAGCACTTGCATCATGGACAACTACCTCTGCTTTGCCATTGACGGTTAGGACGAGAAGTAATTTAGTCGCCTTGATCTGCTCTAGAAACTGTTTGACGTTGCGCTTAAAGTCCGTGAGCGAGTAAATATGCTCTAGATTAATCATAAATTAAATATTTAAGTACTTAATTAAATCTCTATTCAATACCTACCAAACCATCCCCAATCCCCAATCCCCAATCCCCAATCCCCAATCGCTCAAAACAGTACTTCAGCTAGAAGAAATCCTTGTAAAATTCTTCTCAAAGAAGTAGTTTTAATTCGCCGCATGGCTTGGGGAATATCTAGCCACTGTCTATCTCGAAACCCAGCTTCGGGATAATCTTCACTCAGGGTTTGCACTGGTAATAAATACATCTTGACGCGATAATTTTTACCTTGTTTGCGATATTTATAAGTACCAATTTCACGAGTATTTACCTGGCCGATGATTCCCGCTTCTTCCCAAGCTTCTTTCGCGGCGGAATCCGGCGGACTCATACCTTCAGGAATATCACCTTTGGGCATTACCCAACTTTGGCGATCGCGGCTTGTGATCAGCAAGACTTGGATTTTGCCATCTTGAATTCTATAAGGAATCACTCCAGATTGCTTCAATACTTTGTTGGCTTTTCGACTCATGTGACGTAGATTCTGTGGTGTCAATTCCTGAGGTACTTGAGACGAGTGATTGATAAACTTAGTGACACTTAGCTTTTACAGGAACTCCAAAAAATAAATTATTCCGTTCAAGTTGTTGATTGTTGACAGTTCACAGTCAACAGTCAACAGTCAACAGTCAACAGTCAACGATAGCAATGGAATATTTTTTACTTGGAAGTCCCTCAGGCTTAATGCTAACTGCATTTTTTCAATCAGGTTGGCACATAGATACTAACTCTTTGTGGTCTAAATATCCTCAATTACTCATTCCCGTTTAGTTATTCATGGACATAGTCGATAAATCGCAATCAGACTGTTAAATGTAAACTATTTTTAATAAAATTATGGTCAATCCATAACATATATCACAGAGATTGTGAGACACAGCGCAATTTTCTGTAAACTAAATAACTGGTAATGCCTTGCTCGGCTTGCCAAATCGCTGGTGTCGTTGATACAAGCAAAGCAGCAATATTGATTTCCCAAAATTTATGGCGCTCATAGTTCAGAAATACGGTGGTACATCTGTTGGTTCAGTCGAACGTATTCAAGCTGTTGCACAGCGAGTATATAAGACTGTTCAACGCGGAAACTCTCTAGTAGTGGTGGTTTCTGCGATGGGGAAAACTACCGATGGACTTGTGAAGTTAGCCAATGCCATCTCTAATAATCCTAGCCGCCGCGAAATGGATATGCTGCTTTCTACTGGCGAACAGGTAACGATCGCATTATTGAGTATGGCATTGCAGGAAATTGGTCAACCTGCAATTTCCATGACTGGCGCACAGGTAGGAATTGTTACCGAAGCCGAACACACCCGCGCCCGGATTTTGCGAATTGAAACAGAGCGCATGGAGCGTTACCTCAATCAAGGTAAGGTGGTTGTGGTAGCTGGATTTCAAGGAATATCCAGCACAGAAGAATTAGAAATTACCACCTTGGGACGCGGTGGTTCCGATACCTCAGCCGTAGCTTTAGCAGCCGCCTTAAAAGCAAATTTCTGTGAAATTTATACCGACGTACCCGGGATTCTAACTACAGACCCCCGCTTAGTTCCCGAAGCTCAACTGATGGCAGAAATTACCAGTGATGAAATGCTGGAACTCGCCAGCTTGGGTGCAAAAGTCCTACATCCCCGGGCTGTGGAAATTGCCCGGAATTATGGTGTGCCTTTAGTAGTGAAATCAAGTTGGACTGAAGACCCTGGGACTTGGGTAACATCGCCTCAACCTCACGGGCGATCGCTGGTGAATTTAGAAATTGCTAAAGCAGTAGATGGTATAGAATTTGATACCAACCAAGCTAGGGTAGCGCTTTTACGCGTACCAGATAAACCAGGGGTAGCAGCTCGGTTATTTGGGGAAATTTCCCGCCAACAAGTCGATGTAGATTTGATTATTCAATCGATTCATGAAGGTAATACTAATGACATTGCCTTCACCGTAACTACACCCATATTAAAACGGGCAGAAGCAGTAGCATCTGCGATCGCCCCCGCACTGAGAAGCAACTCTCATAACAGCGAAGAAGCTGAGGTGATGATTGAGGAAAATATCGCCAAAGTCAGCATTTCCGGCGCAGGGATGATCGGCCGTCCTGGTGTAGCCGCCCAGATGTTCGCCACCTTAGCGACAGCAGGTGTCAACATCCACATGATTTCCACCAGCGAAGTCAAAGTTAGCTGTGTAGTTTCCGCCTCAGAATGCGATCGCGCCGTCGCCGCACTCCGTAGCACCTTTGAAATTGTCGAAGAAAATGAAGCTAGCAAGGAAACTGCAGAGACAAATCACAGAAACATTGTTTCGCCTCTACCCCTCTGCCCCTCTGCCTCTCTACCTGATTCTCCCCCCGTCCGTGGCGTGGCTTTAGATTTGAACCAAGCACGGCTGGCAATTCGCCAAGTCCCCGATCGCCCAGGAATGGCGGCAAAGCTATTTGGATTATTGGCACAGCACAACATCAGCGTTGACATGATTATTCAATCTCAACGCTGTCGTATAGTAGATGGAGTTGCCAGAAGAGATATCGCCTTTACCGTCGCCCGTATCGATGGGGAACAAACCCAGAATTTGCTTTCTCAAGCCGCCGCAGAATATGGCTGGGGTGAAGTTGTCCTTGATAGTGCGATCGCCAAAGTAAGCATCGTTGGTTCTGGTATGGTAGGACAACCTGGTGTAGCCGCGAAAATGTTTGAAGCCCTAGCCCAGAACCAAATCAATATTCAAATGATTGCTACCTCAGAAATCAAAATTAGCTGTGTAGTCGCCCAAGAACAAGGCAGTAAAGCTTTGCAAGTGATTCATGCAGCATTTGGGCTGGCTGGTAGCCAGAAGTTTGTCGTTCCCGCATAGAAGAGCAAGGGGGCAGGGGGCAGGGTGCAGGGAGATCAGAGGCGGTTCGCATAAGACAAATCGATTGATGTTTAAATCCTGTAGAGACGCGATTTATCGCGTCTTCATAACCCTCGGTTAAGGATTTTCAACTCGGAATTTAGTTTGGGGAAAAGGTGAAAGGGTAAGGGTTAAAGGTTTTTTCTTGCCCCTTTTCCCCTTCCCATTTTCCCCTTAACCCTGTTTTGTCACTACTCTTCCTCTGCTTTACCTGGCTCATCTTTCCAGCGTCCTGCTTTTTTGACGGCTTCTGCTAACAAAAACTCAATCTGAGCATTGACGCTGCGGAGTTCGTCAGAAGACCATTTTTCTAGCCGTTCGTAAAGTTTTTCATCCAGACGTAGCAAAAATCGTTTCTTTTGTCCCATTTCCTAGTTATATAGGGTACCAGCATTGATCACGGGTTGGGCGGTTTGCTCCGATGTTAAGACAACCAACAAATTATTAATCATTGAGGCTTTGCGCTCATCATCCAATTCCAGCATTTGTTCTTGACTAAGACGGTTCAAAGCTTCATTTACCATACCTACTGCTCCCTCGACAATCTGCCGACGCGCATCAATTAAGGCTTTTGCTTGTTGTCTTCGTAGCATCATTTGCGCGATTTCTGGTGCATAGGCAAGGTGAGAGAGTCTGGCTTCAATTACTTCCACACCTGTAACTTCTAACCTGGCTTGGAGTTCTTTTTGCAAAGCCTGAGCGATTTCATCGGGGATTCCCCGCAGCGAAGGCGTGGCTGTATCGTCTGGGCTGTCATAAGGATAGCGAATTGCTAACGCCCGAATTGCAGTTTCACTTTGAATCGCCACAAATTCTTCATAGTCATCCACTGCAAACTTAGATTTAGCAGAATCAAAAACCTGCCAGACGACAACCGCGGCAATTTCAATCGGGCTACCTTCGGCATCGTTGACTTTAATAATTTTGCTGTTAAAGTTGCGTACCCGCAACGAAATTTTTTGCTTGCTAGCAAAGGGATTTGTCCACCAAAAACCTGATTCGCGAACTGTTCCCATATATTTGCCAAATAACACCAAAACTACCGCTTGGTTTGGCTCAACGCTAAAGAATCCTGATATTGATGGGATGACAACTGCAATTAATGCCGCAGCCAAGGGAGCAAGAAATTCTGCAGCGCTATCTTCACCTATCAAGTCTGTAACCTTCAAACCTCTTGCCAGTAAAGCTTCTAGCCCCTGTACCCTAGACCAAAGATACCACCCTCCCAGCAACGCGATCGCAATCACCACAGCCAACATAATAAAGCCGTTGACTTTGAACGCCGGAAATTCCTTGATTTTCGGTTCCATAATCTTTGTAATAGTAATTTAATATCTCGATGATATCATCGAGATATCAAAAATGTGGAACCACCCAAATTTAGATTGGGGAAAGGTTAAAGGGAAAAGGGTAAGGGACAAAAACCTTTCTCCTTTACCCTTTACCCTTTTCCCCGCTTCCGTTGCCTTGGCGTACTACTAAATTTCGCGGGCAGAGGAAAACCAATGCCCAATGCCCCATGCCCAATGTTTACTTCAAACTCCCAACACAATCTTAGAGTCGTTGGAGGAAGCTGTACTCACCATCGCAGAATATTCGCCGTTATAGTTGGTAAATGCCAATGGCGCTCTGCGAATATTAGAAAGACGAATTTGCCAATCAGAAACTTCCTCGTAAGTAAGATGACGAGTATTGGAAGTAGTTGTCCATACCCCCCAAAGGCAAGTATCTTCAAACTGCAGCATTCCTGTTTTACGTAAGTTACAAGATTGCGGGGTTCCGGGTAAGGGAATAATGCTGTAGCAGGAAGTTTGAAATTCTAATTGTGGGTTAATCTCTACCAGTTCATCCACAAGTTCCGAAATTGCTTCTTCCAGGCGCAACAAGTCATCATGGTCATCATCTGGTAGCCCGATGATGATGCCATAAGTAACAACTGGTATACCAGTGCTAACTACAGATTTCATCAATGTACAATGCTCCTGCCAAGGTAGCAGTTTCTTATATGCTTCTCCTCCAAACACAGGACGTTCAGCAGGGATATAAGCCAAAGGACAACCAACCTTCAGTAGACCTAAAAGTTTTGCGATCGCTAAAAAATGGTAGCTTACGATACATTTTTTGAGGGAAATATACAAAAGCTGAGAGTTTAGCTCAATGATAAGATTACTTTATAAATTAGCATCCAAAAATCAACCAAGATTCAGCCAGATGGTAAACACACTTCGCTCTTTACCCCATAGTTGCGGTCTACAGCTTGACGTAAAAATTCAAGCATCTGTTTGAGGGTAAATAGATGAGAAAAAAACTTGTCTAGTACTTCTTTTTAAACGGCTAAGATAATGCCATACTAGATAAATCCAAACGTTAATAATTAAAAACGCCAAAGCTACAAACAGAAGTCTAATTGTTGGATTTTTGATAGTTGTTTTAATGCGGCATTGATTTTTCATCCGATAGCTACTTTCAATTCCGAAACGAAGACGATAGTCATCATGTATTGAATGTAATGACAGCTTAACTTTATAAACAGCGTAAATAAAAAACTCCCGCCCATGCGCTCGTCTTTTACCATTTTTATATGTACAAACTATCCACAATTAAAAGTAACTGAGCCATATTTATCGCTGTTTAAAGTATAACTAGTCTTATAACTACGCCGCCCTCTAATTAATTGTCTAGTTCCGCCATGTTTGCCTCGAACAATAACTGGCATTTCAAATGGGATATCCAAAGCTTGTAACCATCTAATTACAGGTACACAGAAGAATTCTCTGTCTAAATATAATCGTTCTATTTTCAGATTCAAAGGTTCAATCAGTGCTAAAAGATAAGTGATAATCGCTGCCTTAGTATTTTGTTGTTGAATAGCTTTAATAGCTAAGGTGACTCGTTTATTTTTCTTAATTACATAGACAGTAGCGTAAGCATAAAAAGAACAAGTGCCACTTTTAGCTTGACTTCTATAAATATATGGGGCTTCCGATGGTGATGGTTCACCATAATAAGGAATTAAGTTAAAATCAATAGCTATTTTTTGCTTCCCCTGTCGAATTCCTTCTGGTAAACGGCTTTGTAGTGCTGTATTTAAGTCTAATTCTAGAGATTTTAAATCTGAATATTTATCTAAATGGTAACGAATATCGTTGCTTGTCGGAACATTTTTTAAGACTTTGGTTGTGTTTTCAATACTATCCCTTTGGGTGGCTGCTCGAATTAAAATTTCAAAGATATTTTGTTGTTCACATTTACCTTGAGTAGGAATTGGAATATGTTCTGTTAAACAGTTAACTACTTCATTTAAGGTTTTACTATCAGTTAAAACTGGCTCTCTTGAACTCATAGCCAAACTAAATAATCCTCAATTTTGCTTCTTTACCTCCATACTTTACAAAAAATTGCATACTACAGATCCAGAACTATGTTTTGGTGGGCGCGTTACCCTTAACTTTTTCGGTGATTAATGAGTTTTACTTATTTATGGCTGCTCAAGGAGTTTTCTAAAAAATGTATCTAATAAT
The DNA here is from genome assembly GCF_025677855.1 of Tolypothrix sp. PCC 7601. Lineage (NCBI taxonomy): Bacteria > Bacillati > Cyanobacteriota > Cyanophyceae > Nostocales > Tolypothrichaceae > Tolypothrix > Tolypothrix sp. PCC 7601. The sequence continues at coordinate 1,893,789 of NZ_CP064879.1, read as the reverse complement.
ACGGTTTTTTTGACAACAGTCAGTTTTATAGGTATGCTCTGTGCGCGATCGCAGAACTTTTAGGTCTACTGACCTTACCATCCCAGCCAAACAAGGCTGCAATTAGTTCTTCATCTGGTCGCAGGTCGGTGCTGTCATAGTTGCGTCCAGCACCGAGAGTTGTTTTCCGCAGTTCTAAACCATTGGGCCACATGAGAGTGATTCCCATCTCCCGCGCCCCATTGGTAATTTCCAATATTTCTTCTCGTCCTCCAGGGAACAGCCCACGGGCGAGGAATTGATCGGAACCGATATTGATCGACACAGCCCCCGCCTGTTTCTGAATCTCTAACCATTTGAGGGCTGTAGCTGGAGACATTCTGCGAAAGCCAGTCCCGTAGGTGGGTGTCATGCAAAAATCACAGGTGCGATCGCATCCAATGTCTGCAACTAAGGAACCAACAGGTACAAATCCTTGGACGTTGGGGAGTGTCCCTAAGCATTCTTTTGCTACTTCCAAAGAGGGTAGCGCCCACTCATCAGGACTTTTAGCTTTAGTTTTCCGAGGATACTGTCTACCATCAGCGAGAATCACACCTGTGAGTTCTTCTCTTGGAGTTTTGCCCAGTACATAGTCGAAAATCGCCCAGTTTGCTCCCCCAGATTTATCCTGAACTACTGCTGTTGCGCCAGCTTTGAAGTAATGCTGTGGTTCCGCTAACGCATCCGAACCACCCACAACTATGGGGCGATCGCCTTTCGCTAAATGCTCAATCACCATACAACTAACTTGGCGGTCTTGAGAGAAATTGACTGTAATACCCCAAGCATCATAGGCTTCGGGGTCGAGGGTGAAAATTTTTCCCCCGACGTATGTTTTCCTCAGGGTCATCCCTTTCCAAACAATCTCTCCAAATTCTTCACTATAATTGTCATCTCTGAGGTTGACCAAGCGCGCATCAAATCCACCAGCTTGCAAGTCAGCTAGCAACACTTGCTTACTAATTAAAGAGCGATGTCTATATAAAGAAGTCCAATTTTTGCCTTCTGCATCGTAGAGTCCTGTTGCTGGCGGTTCAATTAGTCCAATTGTCGGACGCTTCTTGTTTGTCATAGTCGAAGGTGCAGTATGGGGGATAAACGCAGAGTTGTTTTGTTGTGTCATATTGGTAGTCTTGAAGAAACAGTTTGCAAGTGCAATATTTAGGCGATCGCTAAAACTTTTATTTATTTGCCCTTACAAAAAATAACTAATTGTTGGGCTATTAACATCATCAATTTTGAATTTTGATGCATAAATTAACATAATCAAACATCTAATTATCAAAGTTTTTTCGGGTGATATCTTTCTCAAGATTTAATGGCAAAAAAGACAGCAGCATTCAAGCAGATGAGTATTGATGTTGTTCATCAAATCAAGCAATAAACTATTGTTTCTATAGGGGACAATGGCTTAATAATTAAAACAGAAACTTATTTTGATGTTTTGTTAATGCCTAACCAATACTACTTGGTTAAGCATTTTGAACTCAAAGTTAGTTTTGGGTTAAAGGTTTGTTATTTCCCTTTTCCCATTCCCCTTTTTCCCCTTAACCTAAAAATATTGACTGCCTAACCCTATATTGATTTCAAATCAATTAAACTCTTTGGCAAAGAATTAAGCCAAACCATTGCTGTGGATCTGTCCAAGTTTTTACAGTTTTTAACCCTTGCATCTCCAATTGTTTTTGCATATTTGCTAAATCAAACTTCCGCGAGATTTCGGTGAGAATACTTTCACCTGCTTGAAAGGAGACTTTTAAATCTAAAATTTCTAGATTCACCCAATGCTTTTTTTGACAACGGAGATACATCTCAATTTGAGAATCAGCTTGATTATAGATAGCTTGATGGGTGAATAAGTCGATATCAAAATTACCTTGAAAACGCCAATTTAAATGGGATAGCATATTTAAATTAAAAGCTGCCGTTACTCCCTGAATGTCGTTATAAGCAGGCTCTAAAATTTCTTTGGGTTTTTGTAAATCAATCCCTAAAAGAAAGTAATCGCCTAGTTGTAATGTCCTTGAAATTTGTTTTAAAAATGCATGACAATCTTGTGGCTCGAAGTTCCCCAGAGAACTACCTAAGAAAAAAATCATCCGTCTATAGGCGAATGTAGATTCTAGTTTGACTAATGCTTGCTCGTATGTTGCTATTAATCCATTGATAGAAAATGTCGGATATTTTTGCTTGAGATTGAGGACAGTAGATTTGAGAATTCCTCCACTCACATCGATAGGTATATATTGACAATACTTGGCAATTTTTTGATAAGCATCTAACAAAAACACTGTTTTTGTAGAACTACCACTACCTAATTCTACTAATTCACAAACACCTGTAATTTGAGCAATTTCATCGGCACATTGCTTTAAAATTAAGGCTTCTGTGCGGGTTGGATAATATTCTGGTAGTTCACAAATTTGTTCAAATAATTCTGAACCGCGATGATCGTAAAAATACTTTGGCGGTATTTTTTTGGGAACTTGAGTTAATCCTTGAATGACATCTGTACCATCTTGATTAATCAGATCATGGTGACGCTTAAGACTTATTAAAGATGTAACTGACATTTGTGTTTCTGAAGTACTGAATGTTGGACAAAATTAGAGTTTTGGCTACTTTTATATAGAAAAAGTAGACCTAAAGCGAGGTCATCTCAAAACTTTGAGTTTTTATTGCAATCCTTGCAGGACTTGCAAAATTACTTATGAAGCTAGGGAACAACCAACAAGTATCAGCCAACAGAAAAGAAAAACTTACAAATGTACTCTGGCTTTCAAAAATGAAAGAAGATTTTTATAAAAGCTAGAGTAAATACCCGTAATAGTATATTCACATTCAACAGATAAGGTCAAGTCAAAAATAACAACACTTCGGTGAAAAACAACTTTTCTGAATTTTTATTGGTGTAAAAGTACCACTGAGAACGAGATTCAAATAATATTTATCCAGCCACTCTCTGCAAAAAAATAGGCTCTCCTATACCAGTTATAAAAAATTAATACTTGATATTAGGTTAAATCCTTACATAGTCAGAAATTCCAGATAAACAAAGTATATTTTTATTAAATATTTGATGATATTTGATACAAATCTTGTTAAATTAAATCTTTTAAGCTGATACGCACCTAAATCAAATATTTTGGCTATTTTGGCGTTAGGACTGTCAAGAGTCCAGAGTCAAAGGCTAGTTTGGACTTTGGACTCTTGACTTTTGACAACCTGAGTGCGAAATATACAATTTAAATGCTTAACAGCTTAGACATTTTTGAGTGTGAAGTCTGGGATAGCCAAAAAATATAACGTCATTGAAGATTGAGGGATGCAAACCCTCTTATCCCATTTCACTTTAAAAATGATACAGCAGATTGCTAGTTGGTGAGGTATAGATAATCGTTGATTGTCAGGGTAAGGCAGTGCCATTCCCCTACCTGTGTACCTCATTTACCTGAAATACGCTGTACATATGGGCAAGCAGAGGAGGCAGGTTAAAAGTTTTTTCTTGCCCTTTTCCCCTTTCCCTTTTGCCCTTAACCAACAACTATTGCACGCTGTTCTACTTAAGAAGGTCAGGCCCCTTCTGTAACTAGTTCTTCCCTTCTTTGCATTACCAATTCGATTTGTGCGTTCATTTCCGATTCTGTCTGAGATAAAGTCCCAAAAAAGTCGTAGTGATTCAAAGCTTCCAAAATGCCCCAAGTATAATGTCCCTGAGCAAAGTAAACTTGTGGATAGCTACGCAACTTTTCCAGTTCTTGGCTGTAATTCCCCACAACGACAGCTAGAGTATTACCCGCCAGCATCGATTCATCATTACCTGACGCACCTGCGACTAAGAAGCGTTTGATTGGCAATCCCCACTTCAACGCACAATAACGGATGGCATCGCCTTTAGAAGCGCGGATTGGAACCAAATCCAGATACATATTGTGGCTATAAATACCTTTCACATGGAGTTTATGCCGTCGCAAATGACGCATAATTTCTCGGTAGCTCATAGATTTTTCTTCATCAATAAAGTAGCTAATTTTAAACTTACCTTGACCTTCTGCGGGTTGTAGCATCACTCCTGGTAGTTCTGCCATTGCTTGGCGCACTGCGTCTGGTTGCCAACGATAGCTAATATGTCTTTGCCAGTTCATATCCGGAATTATCTGGGGGCCATAGTAAATCTCGCTACCTGTGGAGACAATGAGCAAATCTGGCATAGGAAAGCGATATTCCTCTAACATCTCTAAGGCACTGTCGAGGTTACGTCCAGTCGCAATACCTACTCCAGTAGTGCTACCTTCATTATTTAATCGCACAATTAACTGTTGTAGTGCTTCTGGGTCACCTAAGAGAGTATTATCAATTTCACATACTAAAAAGCGATCGGCAGTTGGTAAGCGGTTGGTTTCGGGAATATTCCAATCAGTGATGTTACTAGCTGGCCCTTGCCGCAAAGGACTGAGTAGAGATTGGACTCTTCTTTGGGGTAATTGACGCACATTTTCCAAATAGCGCTCTACGTGGGTATCCCAAGAGAAATTTTCCCTTACCCTACTTAAACCATTACTAGACCAACGTTGCCATTTTTCGGTATCAGTTAATGCTGTTCGCAAAGCATCTTGAATCTGTTTAATATCGAGGGGATCAATTAGCATACCATTGTCGCAAGCCCCTAGAATATCCCGTGGGCCGCCATCTGATGTGGCAATAATGGGCACACCACAGGCTGTAGCTTCAATTAAAGTTAAACCAAATGGCTCAGTTAATGCCGGATTAATAAAGACTCCCCGGGTTTTTGCCAACAATCGATAGAGTTCTGGTACTTCATCAGCACCGTGGTGTTTGGGATAGGCGATATAACCATAAAGGTCATAACGGTCTATCAACTGGAAAATTTCTGTGAGTACCTGACGCGGCCCTGATTCCATCGTGGTGATGTCATCTCGGTTACCTAAAACCAAGACCAAATTGGCGAGCTGACGCAACTGTGGATCTTCCCCATAAGCTTTTACCAATGTACCAACATTTTTCCGAATCGCCGGACGGGAAAGCGCCATAATCATCGGCTTTTGCGGGTCATGGAGAAATCGCTGCAAATCTTTATAGATAGGCGGTTCCTGCCAATTTTCGGTAACTGGGTAGAAGCGTTCGAGTGCTACTCCTGGCGCAATTACAACCATCCGTTGCGGTTGATAGTGGTCGTAAATACCATACTGCTGTGTGACTTCTTGATTAGTACTAGCAATAATTAAAGCTGCACTAGCAAGAGTAGTTTCTTCAGCTTCAATTCTGGTAGCCATATGAAAATAATTTTCAATGACTTCCGGCTTAGTTCCCTGTTCTAACAATCGTTGTTGTTTCACTCGTCCTAGGGAGTGACCCGTATGCACTAGGGGGATACCTAACCACCCAGCCACCCGACAACCTACATATCCCGCATCAGCATAATGGGTGTGAATCACATGAGGTAATTTACCAATTTGACGCAGATGTTTGAGTAATTCATCTGCGAAGTTATCCAAATGAGGCCAGAGAACTTCTTTGCGGAGATAGCGACGCGGGCCGCAGTTCAGACGAATAATTTGAGCTTTGTCAGAAAGAACTTCTACAGGTTTGGCGTAGTCAGGACTAACTTTTGGGTCGTTAACTAAACGAGTAACTAGGTCTACACGTTCAACTTGAGGGTGTTTCACTAAGGCTTGAGCAAGTTCCAGCACATATTTTATTTGCCCGCCTGTATCAGCATCTCGTCCTAATTCTAAATTGTGACCCCGAATTAACCCATGAACGCTGACTAGTAGAATATACAACCCTGAGCTATGTGACATAGTGCATTCCTCGTCATGACTGCATTCCAGCCTAAGAACAGCATCTACTACAGATAACTGTTAATCGCTACAGGTAAATAAAATTATCCAGGTATTTGCAGATTATAGAACAGATTTCCTCTGAGGATATTAGGGGATGCGGCAACTTGGGGTTCCTTTAACTGGAAATTGCTGGCTCCTTGACTCAATGGAATATTTTGAGACTGCTTTTCTCAACACTCAAAATCTACGACAAAAACAGCCCAAACAAGCTCTGAGCATAAGATTATAGAGAAACCCATAATGGTATTCATAGAGTATCCTCAATGATTCACTGTGGAGATTTCTTAGCCAATTCATCATCAATTAGATGACACCAAGTAGTTAGAATGTTATCTCGGCAGCATTAGATCAGGCTTATCTAAAACGTGAAGCTATTTGTTTATCACACCCCGGAATTGACTCCAACAGATCAAGCCCCAGAATGTGCGATCGCAGTCGATGTTCTGCGAGCTACTAGCACAATGGCTACAGTTTTGGCGGCTGGAGGCGAAGCTGTACAAGTGTTCAGCGATTTAGATCAACTCATGGAAGTCAGTGAAAAATGGCCCCCTCTCAAACGGCTGCGAGCCGGAGAACGTGGTGGTGCGAAAGTCGCTGGCTTTGAATTGGGTAATTCTCCTCTAGATTGCACACCAGAACTGGTACAAGGGAGGCGCTTATTTATCAGTACCACCAATGGTACACGTGCCTTAAAGCGGGTACAAGATGTGCCCACTGTCATAGCAGCAGCCTTGATCAACCGTGCTGCGGTAGTGAAATTTCTCCTAGAAAAGCAACCTGAGACAGTCTGGATTGTCGGATCTGGTTGGGAAGGTAGTTTTTCTTTAGAAGATACAGTATGTGCAGGTGCGATCGCCCATAGTATTTTGCAACATACTCAATTATCACCAGATGACATCGCTGGTAATGATGAAGTGATTAGTGCGATCGCGCTCTACTCTCAATGGCAAGATAACTTATTAGGACTTCTACAACACGCCAGTCACGGCAAACGTTTGCTGCGTCTGGAATGTGATGAAGATCTAAAATACTGTTCCCAAACCGATATTTTAGATGTGTTGCCTATACAGCAAGAACTGGGAGTTTTAAAATCTCTGGGTTAATAATTATACCAATTTTAGATTTTAGATTTTAAATTTTGGCAGCAATGCCTTGCATGGGTTTCCAAGGCCATCTGTTCCGTTCCCAGACTTAACGGAATTGCCCTCGCGTCGTTTTTGACGCGATTGTAGGGACGTTGTTCTCAACGTCTCTATACTATTACAACTGAATTTTACTTTTGCTCTACAATACTAAAGCTCAGACTATGGAGATTTCCCGTGTTAATTAGGTATTAATAGCATAAAATAATACATTATTTTAACTACTTAAATCAATATTACAAAGCATCTTCCACAGCTGTCGTGCTATTTGCGAAAAGTTAGACTAGAACTGTTAAGTAACGCTAGAAAGCGTAATTCAGGCACTTTTTTGAGTAGCATTTGAGTAGTAAATTTTGCTCAGGTAATTTTAAAAGTCTGGGCAGTCTGCACTAACTGTTTCTGGGTGGCAGTAATATTTCAACACTGTCGCTACATTGTCACCAATCCACAATGCAACTTTGTCCGGCGATACCCCACAGCTGATCGCCCAGGTTGCAAAGGTGTGCCTGGTTGCATACATTTTCAGGTAAGGGCACTTACCCTCAGATGCCAATTGCCTGACTACACCCGTATATCTATATTCTCCAGAGCGTCTCTGATTCCAAGCGTCAAACAAAATGCTTGTTGTTATAGGCTTTCCGCCTTTAGACAGAAAGACTAAATCGCTGGGCTTTCTGGCGGTTTGTTTGAGGTTGAGCAATAAGTGTTGAAGTTTTGACCCACTCTGGCAGGGGAACACACGCCGCTTTCCGTTCTTCGTTCCCTTCATGATTCGGAAGTAGTTGCAGCTTTTATCAAAGGTGATTCGCCTGCAATCACTGCTGATGTCTGCCCAGGACAAAGCAAACGCTTCACCTGGTCGGCAACCTGTCCAGAAGAGGAATTTTATTAATGGGGCGTAATGGCAGTAGAGATGATGTTGCTCAAAAGTCTCAATGATCAAGTCTCTCTGCTCCAGGGTGAATGCGCGGAAATCCTCACCCTGAGTAGATTTTCTTTTGGGTTTTTGAATTTTGAGGTTTGCAAAGGGATTGTCTGGGATGAGTTGCGAAGATACGGCCCACGCACAACATCGGCTGAAAAACGATAATGACTCCCACGCCACAAAATGAGAGAACGTAGCTAGAAGCCAATCACGAATTTTAGGTGCTTGTATTAATTCCTGGGTTGGGGATTGGCTGATGATTCTCTCTATCGCCCGATATTTACCCCGAATTGTGGTTTCTTCAAGTTGAGTTGACTGAAACTCGGTGAACCTTTCCCAAAGTTCTTGCAAGTTGTACTGATACTTGGTTTTAGACTTTTTTGGGGCTAGCGCTGCGGGTGCGATCGCAGTCGCGTGAAACTGGTAACTGTCTAAGGTGCTATCGAAACGACCTAGTGTAATGTCATTGGCGATCGCATCTCTGCGCGTTCTCACGATTTCACGGTTGCGCTTGGTGTCGCTCAGTCCAGTGCTGATATAAAACTGACCATCAAACCCGCGAACTCGAAAGCGAATTGACAGCTTTCTCGTTCGCGGATCAACGTTGATCCATTTATCTTCGCTTGCAGCCGGTGACACCGAGAATCCTCACTAACTAGTTCTAAAAATCGCGTGTTAAGCTGTGGTCAGCTTTACCCTGGGGTCTATTGCACCCAATAACGGATTTGTAATTGCAAATTCCCAAAGGCGATCGCTCCTTTCCCAAGTCGATCGCTTTCCCAGTCAATAACCTGTATTCACACTTAGTTTGAGAAGCGATCGCACCTGGCACGCGCGATCGCTTTTGTTTAAGCTCCGAAATGACGACCACTGTCTAAGTCGATTACGTACCCGCAGTCTTCGCAACAGGCAAGCTTTTCCTCTTCGTCATCCAGGTCGATAAACATATTGCCTCCGCAATCACGGCATTCCCCATAAAACTCGAAATTGCCTTGGTCGTCATCTTCGTCATATTCGATTTCAATTGGATTACTCATAAAATCGCCGAATCTGAATTTTGTTGGACAATTCTTGAATCTTTTCTATTCGCTGGTTGATTGTGAGACGCGAGATGTATTGATCGCACAGAATTTCAAAATCTAAGCCTTTGCAGGTTTTGGCTGATGGCAATCCTCTGAAGGTGTAGGCAAGTCGCCGCAGTAAGCGGTCGAGAAAATGTAATTCGTCAGTGGCGTTTAGTTCACCCATTTTGTTGATGATTTCTTGTAGTTCGCTGTCGTCCGTGGGTGGGATATTCCAAGAGTCACAAATTTCGCTTAAAAAATACTCTTTGGGAATTAAATCGCCGTGAATTTCGGTGTACGGTAAATTTCCGTGTACTTCCATAGATTGTCTTTATTTTTCGTTATTTATCGGATTTTTAAATAATGTCCACAGTCGCCCAAAGCTTGATTTTTCGGCATTTTCAGCCGTCCACAGCCGATTTTTTGGGCATTTTTTCTGTGGACGCTGTGGACAACTTAGACAAGCTCAATTGATGCATTATTTGGCGGGTACAGTACCACTTGCAAACACTAGAAACTGATTTATTTTTAAGGATAAAACTGGTGTTTGCAGGCTGTGGACGAACTGTGGACGGACTGTGGACGCTAATTTATCCACTTCCAACCCAGGCGATCACCACTGCCTTCTATTTCTCCCAAGCCCCTATCAGCTAGTGCTGCAAAGATGATCCGCACCTCGTCCGGTTGCATCCCATCAAAAAGCCGGCTGGCTTTTAGAAGTATGCGAGCTTTTAAAATCTCTCCTGGGTGAGATTGTCCCCAGTTGAGGATAAATTGCTCATACTCGTTAAGCTCTGTGAGCTTATCTATTTTCTCCTTTGGCGTTGGTGGTGAGGCTGCTGGTGTGGTTCCCCAGTTACTTAAGTCAAGCTCACAGGGAAGGTCATCAACCATGAAACGCTTTTTATCACCAGCTTTTAACCACTGTTCAAGGCGATCATCTTTTAGTTTCGTCCTGGCGTGGTCACGACCAAATTGCCCCAACCTCACCAGCACAAAGCAGCTGTAGAGTGTGTCCTTATCTCCCTGCAACCCGAAATTCTCTGCGGTGTCGTTTTGGGCAAGCGCACAGATAAACTGCTTGTAACGCCTACCACGCTTGGCATGGCGTTTAATCCAGGAGGTAGCGTTGTCGCATTCATCCACCAAAATCGGGAATTCTTCAGCAATCATGAACCGTTCTCGCCCGGCGATCGCGTTATCTCCACCCTCACCGCGTAGCTGAACAAGTTCTTGTAAGGTGGTTAAGTCTTGTCCCATCGCGGTGTCGATGGCTTTAAAATTTCCCTTGCGCCCAATGACATCGGCTTGATCAATCCATCCCCAATCATCAGGTTTGGCATCAGAATCATAGACAACGACTCTACCACCAATTTTTGATGATAAGAACTGAGTAAAAGTTGACTTACCGTCCCCAGTCCCGCCAACTAAAGCGACGTGTTTCTGTTTTTTCTGGATGTACTCAATGGGGTCTGTAATCATGTTTTCGGGTTGCCAATTGGCATCAATAGCACCAACCGTTAAGGCTAGTTGTGCGGTTGGCTGGGTTTGAGTTCTCGCTAACGCTTGATAGTTAACCCTTGATGCTTGGTCGATATCGCCTAGCATCTGGTTTAATTGTTTAGCTGATTTTTTGAGATTTCCTCCACCCCACAGGGCAGTTGCAGCCCCAAAAAACAGCCAAGGCCTGATTTGCTTTTGCTGAACATCAACGGCAGCGCACAAGACTAATACTGATGTGGCCCAGCACAGCCAAGATGCTGCTTTTGCTCTACTGTGCATCTGCAAGTAAGTGTGTACTTGTGAGGGGTGTAATTGGCTCATAATCCCAGCACTACCCCCACTGTTGCTAATGCCAGACGAAAAGCCAAGATACGCTGTAATTCGGGAATCGCTAGCAGTTGCCACAGTACCAGCACCATAATCACAAAGGCGATCGCACCACCAACTCTCATGAAATTTGGCAATGGAAAGCTTGCCCAGCAGCTACTAACCAGTGCGGGGATAGTAATTGATGCGGTGATATCAAATACTAGGTCTGGTAGGTTGCCAGGAATTGCGATCGCATTTATCCACCCTTGGCGAAACTCCTCAATTTTGTTGGTTTGCTGCTGGGGCATGGGTGCATAAGGAGTGCGATCGCTGGGAATTTCCACTACGATTTTTTGCTCATCTGCCATACTGCACCTCAATCTTCAGGTAGAAAGGGCGTTCGTTTTGCGGCTTATAAAGGGCAATTAGCGAAAAAAGAAGTGATAAGGCTGTTATCAAGACGATTATCACTTGATTCATGGCTCATCCTCACTTATATCAAGGAAAGCCATTGCTTGATTGACCGCTTGCTGGTCTTCATCTGATCGGCCCAAGTTGGGTAATCCAGGCTCATCTTTAGCGACGACGGCGGAAGCTCTTTCGGCTATGTCTTCAGGTACACCGTGAGCCGTTAGCGCTGACATCGATGCTTGATAAAGTTGATTATTCATCTTTCCCCCAATCGCTGTATTTGCCATAGCCACTGGTTTGAGTAAGGCGATCTGCTACGCGGTTAATCACCTCGATGTCACTTGTGGGTAATGGTTTACCCAGGTGGTAAGCGGCTGAGATATTAGCGGTTTCCTCTGCACTGGCACCGTTAGCGAGTAGCTGACCTTCGGGAAAGCTAACAGAATTAATGTCATTTTTTGGGTGGTTTGAATTAGTTTCCATCTGGTAAAATCCTTTCGTATCTGGTGTAAGAACTGGATTAGGCGATCGCGTTCCGTCCAAGGAAATCGCCTAAAAATCGGCTTTACTTGCAGTTGTGGAATTGAAGCTTGTAACTAACCACACCTGCAATGTGAGCCGAATACTTGGTTTAATGTCGATTGCTTGCTTGGTATCTAGTCCGATCGCGCGGCCGTCGTTAATCTTTACGTACAAGCTTTTACCAGTTTTGGATCTTGAGAAGAGTTGACCAGGTTCTAGAGTTGACCAGGTAACGGGGGACTTTCCGACTACATACTCAGCTTGATGTGAGTCAAAACCTTCCGCTAGTGGGTCAATAGTTAGGTCTTTCCATTGCTTTTTACGTCCTTTTAAGCCACTATTACCGCTTGATTTGCCGTTAGCAATGTGGCGATCGGCGATGTGTTGGTCAGTCATAGTAAGGTTATTAATAGGTTTACGTTCAGTTTTTCAACAACTTCATAGTTATTCGACCTTTCGCTGAAGTCTCTCTACTCACGGGTTTCAGCGATTTTTATTTTGCTCCTCCTCCTAGGTTGATTGCTTTTGGTCTTTGGGCGATTGCTCCTGGCGTGCAGTTCCTATTAGTACAGGCGTTATGGAACATGGCTCAATTGCACTGTAAACAGTGGGGCGTTGTATTCCCCTGAGTTTCTTTAACCCGCGTTTTTTGCGTCTGTTATTAATCTGCACAAGATTCTTTTTTGACATTTTTTACCTCTATTGAATTAAGCGATCGCTCCTGGCTTGGTGTAGTTTTCAGTCTGGTAATTGTGCGCTAGCCAGCAAACAAGCTCTAGTTGGTTGTCGTCGGTTAGCTGGTCACAGGCGATAACCAACTCCGGCGGGACATCTGAGAAGTTCATCTCATCAAATTGATATTCGACTGTGGTTGCTTCTCTTTGGGCTAGGCAGATGAGTGTTGCTATTCCTAGAGCTTGAGGTCGATCGCAGTTGGCGAGTATTTCATTGAGTAGTTGTTTCATAGCTTTTGCGGTTGTCGGTTAACTGGCGTTTCCCACTAGCAGGTCTTTGGCGTTCGCTCAGTGCTGGCAGGCTGCTATCTCTGCCTAGTTTGGGGATGAGGGGGATAGGGCATAAGGTTCTCAGCGCTGGCAGGTCTTTTTCTGTTTGCACTACGGGCTACAGGCTGCTATCTCTGTTTGTTTTGTGCCAAGATAAAACTACTTTACCCATGTAATAAGTTGATGCTAGCATTGCATGGGTAAAACAAGCAATCATTACATGGGTAAAATAAGGTAGGTTTACATGGGCAATCCAAATGGCACGAAAGGCGAAGACAGCTGTACACGGGATGAAGAAGAAAGACGTAACAGTCACTTTGACCCCGGCTGGAGTGGAAATGTTAGATCAGAAAGCTCAGTTGCTAGGGATAAGTCGGAGCGAACTTATAGAGCGAATAGCGAGAGAACAAGTCTTATCGACTTCAGAAGCTCAGATCATGGGGGAGTCTTTAGGGAGCTAATTGCTGAGTATCGTAGTCAAGTTGCTCTAAAACTTGGCATGATCAATTCCTTGCAAGAGGAAGTTAAACAGCTCGAATCAAGGATTCAGCAATTTGAAACCCTGCAATCAACAATAGAAAAACAACTAACTGAAAAACATTGAAGCCGTACTGCCCATAAAGCAGGCGGTTTTTTTGTGTGCCTACCTTTGAGCGATCATGACCCATGAAAATACCTAATCCCCAACACTTTAAACACAAATGCGAAAATTCTCCGATGCTGAATCCGGAGAATGTTTCGCATGGTGGAATTGAACATCTACCTTTCAATTCCTATGGAAATTATATTCAGTCTTCTGCTGAATCTCTTGATTATTTACTACTGCATAGTCGCATTCATAGAACTGACTAAATATGTTTATTGCGAGTGGCAAGCTTTCATCTCTAAATTCGCCAAGCAACCGCAAGGCAGGATGTCTCACTCGTACCGAACAGACCCCAGAAACAGATACCTACAAGGTGATTTACTCATTTTGGTTAAAGGTGATGTAGCAACAGCCAAGCGACTTTTAGCACAACAGCGAAGAAAAAATCCAGGTAAATCTGACAACTGGTATTTAGAGAAAGTTATCTACGACTTAGAACGCGATCGGCGACGTTAAACCATGCCCAATGACTTAAGCATGGCGTTAGCTGATCGGCTACCGCCATTTTTTATGGCTATTCCCCAGAAACAGACAAGCGATCGCCAATACCCAACACCCAATAACTAATACCCAATGACTAACGACTCACTGAAAGTAACCCTAAAAACTGCCACCGGACACCTTGTCCATGAAGCCGAACTTCCGCCATTTAAGGAATATCCCCAAGTAGTGATTTGGGGCGACAGAGTTTTTCAACTCAACCCAAAAGAAGTAGGTGGCAAGTACTACGAATGCTTTTTCTACATCGTTGTTGACCGCAACCAATGGATTAAGGAATTTAAAACCCAATGACTATGGCAACACAACAAGTAATTGACGGACTAAACACCGAATTAACTCGCCTGGGGTGGAAATGGGAGAACCCTAGAGTTCAAGCATTCATCAGGGAAGTAGAAACCAGATATCAAAAAGCAATGCCTCATCCACTGGCAGCACCAGACAAAGTAATTATTCGCCTAACCCAACTACTTAATCTTTACTTCCAGTGCCAAAACCTCATGCAAATACTCGTGATCAACTGGCAAGACGAAGATATTCAAGCTGCATTTAAGAAGCACGGCTACGGAAACAGAATGCCTATCCACGGATGGAAGGAATTGGTAGACCAACTTGATGAGCGTTGGTTTATTTCAGGAGGCGGCTTTTAAATCTGACATCAATGAGGGGTGATCTGTCTGCTAGAAAAATTTTCGTAATAGTAGACCCTGAACCGTCACTAACCGTCACTTCCTTACACAGCAAGGGTTCTGAACCGTCACTTCTACCGTCACTTCTACCGTCACTTCTACCGTCACTTCTACCGTCACTTCTACCGTCACTTCTACCGTCACTTCTACCGTCACCCCATAACAGAACGTTTGTACTCATCCATGAAACACATCAACCGCTCATACCCTGTCTCCTGTCCCTTGTCTTTTATGAAACACAAAAACAACAGAATACTTGCTTAATTGACTCTTTTTTCTAAGCACATAGTTCTTTTTTTTACAAGGTAAAATTATGAAATTACTCACACAAAAAAAGAAGGTTTGCAACAGCAACCTTCAACAAAATCAATTCTTTTCTTTAACTAATTCTAACATTTTTGGAGGTAGAAATGGTTAAAAAAACTGCTTCCACACAAGTATTAGAGACAGAAAAGCAGAATAAATTTAACTCATTTGACGAATTCAAAGAATTTGTTGAAACAGCATTTATTGAGGGTAGCGGAATTGACCCACAACTGTTTAAACACTGTATAGAGTTTCATGAAAGTTTAGAAATTCTGCCAGGGAATGAGCCGACAACACCGATTCATGAAGCTCTAAATTGGCACTTCACCCGTTTTGGCAAACAAGTTAAGGAAACATTATATGCAGCATTTTTTAAAAATGAGGACGGCTCAATTTGGCAAGCGGTACTGAGCTTATGGGATGAAGAACGCCAACGCCCGTATCTCTATCGCGCACCGAATGACAACGGCGACAGAGTTTTTCTGCCCCCCATCCCCGCCTCAATTAGAAAACGAATTGCATCACGCTACGGTGTAGAAGTCCCAATGGAAGGTAGTTTTTGGGAATGGTATAAAAACTCATCCATTCCCAGAATTATTGGTGAAGGTGGCAAGAAAGCATTAAGCGGTTTCAGCCAAGGCTATGTTGTCATGGCGCTTTACGGTTGTCGTTGCGGGGTAAAATCCAAAGATACGGACGGCAATGAAATCGCACCCGTACTCATCCCTGACCTAGAACAATTCCACAAAGATGATGCTATGTGGTTGTTTGCCCTAGACAGAGACGAGAAACCAAAGGCGAAAGCATCTGTCAGTGCAGGTAAGCGAAACTTGACTAACACTTTGCTTAGAACAGCCAAGTGTTACGTCGAAGATATCTTTTGGCGACCAGAACAAGGAAAAGGACTCGACGACTTAATCATGAATAGTGGTAGCGGCGCGTTTGATTCAGCCTATGCCAAGGCGATTAGTCGGCTAGAAAAACAGTTCCGTCCCCAGGGTACTGTTGACGAAAGCGATCGCAAGCCATCACAAGTTTTTGTGGCCCGACATATTGCTGAGAAATATCGCAATATCCTGGCATTCAACAACGAGATTAGCTGCTGGATGCGATATGCAGCCGACCATGACGGGATGTGGACAGCCGAAACCGAAGAATATATTGAATCAGTAATCTACCAAATAGTGTTATCTGAAGGGTTTGAGAATTTCTCGGCTAGCTTCATCTCCAGTGTTGTCAAAATTCTCCGGCATGAACTGATTGAGCGAACCTGGGGAGAGCGATCGCCCAACGAATTGCTTCCATTCCGCAACGGGGTTTTAAATATTGCTACTGGGGAGCTAATGCCCCATGCCCCCGGCTATCGCCTGACTTGGCAACTACCCAGAGATTACACTCAGTCAGGCAACTGGGATACCATCAACAATTTTTTGGATCACTTGTCCAGTGGCAATGCTGCCATCAAAGACTTGTTACTCTGCTACTGCAACGCTGTACTCAAAGGACGTTGCGACTTACAGAAGTTCCTTCACCTCATTGGTTTGGGGGGAACAGGTAAGGGAACATTCTCCAGGCTGATCATCAACTTAATTGGCGCTCAAAACGTCCACACAACCACGCTTGAGGAATGGTGTCAGAATCGATTTGAAGGCGCAAACGCTTACCGCAAGCGGTTAGTAGTCTTCCCAGATGAAGACAGACAGCAAGGTAAGCTAGGGAAATTTCTCAGCCTGACAGGACAGGATTTAATTAGAGCTGAGGAAAAACGTAAGAAAGCCTTCCAGTACAGATTTGACGGTATGGTACTGGTGATGAGTAACTTCCCCGTCTTTGGTGGTGACAGTGCTAGCCGAGTTAAACGGCGGGTGATTACAGTTCCCTGTAACAACCCAGTTGCCCCAGGCGAAGTGAGAGACTTGGAAGCCGAATTTGAACCGGAACTCTCAGCTTTTACCAATTACCTGTTGAGCATTCCAGACAGCCACGTTACCAGTGTGCTGCGGGGAATCCGAGAAATTCCAGAATGTACTTTGGAATTCTGGGAAAACCGGATGAGGATTGATTCAATCGCCGCTTGGCTCAATCAACAAATTATTTATGACCCTACATCCGTAACACCAGTAGGAAGTAACAGACAAGAAGGGGCTAACGGCGAAAGAATTGTTACTTTGTTTGGCTCCTATGTCCGTCACTGCAATGCATTGGGCGATGTTCCCAAGAGCCACAAAAACTTTGCCCCCGATCTAATCGAGTTGTGCCGTAGTGTCATCGGCTGGGAAGTAGATAGAAAAGTTACCAATACAGGTAAATTTGTACGCGGTTTGCGACTGAGAATAGCTGGGACAGATGACCATATTCCGACCCATGATTTTTACCTTATGCAACGTGTCGCAGCCGGTGACGGTAAAAGTGACGGTTCAAGTGACGGTTCAAGTGACGGTTCAGAACCCTTGCCAAATAAGGAAGTGACGGTTAGTGACGGTTCAGCCCCTACTATTACCGAAAATTTTATTTGCGAAAATATCCCCAGCGACAACCAACCCCAAACCGAAATTTTATGCCCAAGAACCTCACTCCCATTACCAAAAGCCTTTCACAATGAGGTTTCCGGGAAACTAGTTAGATTTACCCCCCTTCGCTACCAAGAAGACAACCGCACCAGATGGAAAATTAGCGTTGAAGGGCAAGTTAAGGAGTTAGCAATCTCCAGCCGGGGTAAAGACGATGCGATCGCTCAACTGGAAACGGCGGCCAAAAAATTCATTGATGATAAATTCCCTTGGAAGCCAGAATTAAACCAGCCGGCTATATATGGTGGTGAACGAGTAGAGGTAGTGGGTTATGAATCCAACCCCAGAAGATACCAAATTGAATTTAAGTCAGGGCATAAAGAATACGTCAAACCCTCAAAGCTTGAGAAACCCCCTACCCAGTGATTTAAGATGCCCTCATTGCGGAAGCGATCGCATTTTTCGCAATGGGCACAACAAGCTGAGGCGAACAGGCGAGAAAGTTCAAAGGTTGTACTGTAACCAGTGCGACCACACCTTCAGCAAACTAAGTTAAGTGAACTTAGCCAAAGTTTATAAAAGTTATTGATTAGGTGTGATTGCTTGGTTTTGCGATCGCCATGTTCCTGTTTAAGTACCTGTAAGGGTAAAACAGGTATATTGTGCATCTCTTACGCAGTAGTAAACCCGCAAATCAGACATAGCAAGGCTTCTGGATACTTGCAATATTCCACTTCTACATAAAAGTGGAAGATTTACTATTTTTTATGCTGCTATTACAACGGATTTATTCACTTCAATAAAAAAATCCAGTTTTATGGCGGAGCCAACCTTAGCCCAAGTTTTTGGAACAGGCACAACTCAAGATGCTGATGAAGTTGTGATTCCTAAATCAGGTTTAACTGGTGTGGGACTAGTTGCCTCATCAACAAATAATGCTGAATCACTTTTTGTAGCATTTCTACTTCAAGGTTCAACTGTTCTCAACGAGACATCAAGAACCGCAAGTTCTGATGTCTCTGTGGTGATCAGCGAACCCAGCGAAAGTTTATTAACCCAAAACTCAATTCGCTATCGCGTTACCTCTTACACAGTCGAACTCTACAAAGAGGAACCCACAAGCACAACTAACCCGATGGATTATTAAAAATGGTAAGCACAGTAACAGCCTTGACAGATGTTTCACCAGTTACCCAAACATCTCTAACTGATGCCATCAAAGCAGCCTGGGTTAGTACATTGGGATATACGGCGATTGATGATTACACAGTTAGCACAACGCGAAATCTAGTATTTCAAAAGTCTTTAGGGCTGGGAAAAACATACGATAATGTTTACTTTCAAATTAGTGTTACTAGTGGCTTGATAATATCCCAGATATTTCATACAGGCTGGAATGCCAGTACACACGTTGGTACTAATTCTGGTAGCGCTGGTGTTCAGGTTACTTTTGTAAATACTTCACCAGTTAGTATGAAAACTTTTAGAAGTAATTCTGGTGAATTTGACTTTCTTGTTGTCTATCAGAACTTAACTTCTCATATTTTGGGATGGTTTAGACCTGCAACACTCAATAATGTTGATGAAAATTTCTATTGCACTTTTTTGCATTGGCAGAATTTTTTCAATAGTATGTTATTTCGTGGGGTTGGTGCCGCCGCCAGCTTACTAGGTGAAACACAGTGGGCAGTAATTCATGGGAATATTTCACTAACGAATCACTACAACAAAAATGATATTATTCCCAGGTTGATAATCTATTCTTCTGGTAAATCAGTCTTAGGGATTACCAGTGATGATATTGCTCTTGGGGCGGGTAATGGACTTGGCTTATTTGCAACAGTAGGAGACTGGATTAAGGTCTGGAATGGGGGAGCTTCATACTCAAGCATATTTCTGAAATAGTATGACAGATGTAGGAATAGCACCAGTTATCAGCTTTAGTTCCTACTCAGGAGGTATGAGTAAAAGTATTGATAATTCTTTTACTTTTTACTCATATATTCCCCCTATTCAAGTAGGTTCTATTAGTAGCTTAAGTCACTTTTCCAGGGGTGCATTAGTAGCATTCCAAGTAATACCAAGCTTCAACTTTTACAGTTATAGCGCTGGAATATCATCTGTGATATTTGGTGGCTTAACTCTTCCCTTTGCACCTATTCCCGTTGGTTTTAATCAATCAGTCTCTTATCAAAGTGTTGATGGCATTGCACCTATTAACTTAATAGATGTTCTAGGACTACCAACTATTCAATACTTTGTAGGTTTTAACGAATGGCTGGAGTATGAGTCGAATTATTCTGAGAGTGCATCACAGGCATTTAATTTAAGATATTTATCTTCCAAGCCTGCTGGATTAATTGATAACTTAGCTGAATTACTGGGATTCAATTATTCACAGGATATCAACGAAATCAGAATTAAAATTTCCGACTTGTCCTTGTCAGATGCCAGTAAAGCACAGAATATTCTAGTTGCAATTATATTCAATGCCTTGGGCGCTTTCATATTCTCCAAAACAATGAAGGCTGAATTATGGGGAATAAAAATCATTAATGATACGAAGTATGCAGCAATTGTGGTTACAAAAACTGAACTAGAATGACAAAGCAATTTTGTAGCACAGATAATTCTAAAGCAAGTATCACTGTTGAAACCATCAATGGTAGTAAGACAGCAATTTTCGACGACCCACCTATCAAAATAGATGTATATAATTCATCCAAGAAAATATATCTCAAAAATCAATGGGAAAATACACGACAGCTAATAAATGTTATTCCTAGTAATTGGGCTGGAGAGATATTTGATAGAAACTTGTATGTCTTCTCTGAAGGCGGATGGAGATATTACAAAGCCGGATACCAAAGCTTTGCGAACCTGATTTACACCGTGTTTTTTATTGAGAAAGACACCCCGGAATACGCTACTTATCTTGTTAGAAAATACACTTACGAAACAGAGTTTAGCGCTAACAAAATGATATGTGCTTATACCCCTACTACTTTCTATGGATGGGAGGTATACGATACATCAGCTTATGTTGTGAAATGCGATGGCTGCTTACCCCACGAAACGCGAGTAAATAAAGCTAAATATCCAGGTTATTACTGCCTTGATTGTGAGGCTATCGATAGCAGATTGAGAAGAGTAGGAGATAAGCTCGATGGCGCAAACAGATGATGAGGTTTTAAAGCTATATAGAAGAATTCAAGAGTTAGAAAATAAGGTTGATAAGTTAGCCAGAATTGGCGAGAGATTAACCAAGGCTGAAAAAGATATTTTAGATTTAGGCGGAATTATTCAAAGTGTGATTGATGATGTTGGTCATCTGACTGAAGCTGTCGGAGAACATAACAAAACTGCTAGTAATAACCGCAATATTTTTCAATCAATTATTCAAGCTTTTATAGAGGACTAATGACTGTATTTCAACAGATATCGCCAAGTGCTTTAAGAGCTTATAAAGCATCTAGGTATATGAATGGCAACCCCCAAAAAATGTTGCTGGAAGCTAAACGCGCTAGTCGTGCAACTTCTCAGTTTATGAGTAGGGGTGGTGCTAGAGCAGCAGCCAAAAGAATGAAACTTTTGAAAAAAAGTGCCAAGGAAACTAAAACTCTTTGGGATACTTTCTTAAAAAAAGTACCAGGTGGAACCCAAACACAAAAAGCATCAGGTTCTGGTCGTGTCATGGGTGCTTTATATAGCCTGGCAATTTCATTGGGAATAGCAACATTTATGCTCAAGCTCAATGAACTTGTGCAAGCAGCTAATGACAGAAACTTTGACAGGTTGGGAAATGATTTATCTAAGGCATTAAGTAGTGTTCAACTAACCAAATCACAGTTGAATACAACGAATAAAAAGGTGAAGGAATTTGAACTACAAGACCAGCGTACTAGGGATAGAATTTACACTCTAGAGAAGCAGTTCCCCACAGTTAGAGAAAATGCTAACAATGCCTTGTATGAAACCAGACAAGGTAGAAAAATTTTAGAAGACAAAATTAATGTTAATAAAAAACTGGCTAACGATGCTTTATATGAAGTCAGAAAAGGCAGAGAAATACTAGAAAATAAGATATCTAGCATTAAAACCAAAATAGATACCCAATTTGAAAACTTTAAAGCACAGCTAGAAACTATCAGGTCTAAAATTTCGGATTCAGGTACTTCGGCAATCAAAAATTTGCAAACTGAAATTATCAAGGTAGGAATTGGCGTTAAGGAAGCCGCTAAAAAGAATGAATCTCTAGAAAAGAAACTTGATGCACTTCCGCCTACTATTATCAACATTCAAAAAGAGCTTGCTAAAATCAAGCCTGATGAAATAGTAGGTACTACTATCAAATATGTTGATGGAAAGATAGCAGAAATTAAAGATATCCTCAGAAAAGATATTCAGCCTAAAATTGATGCTCAAGGCAAAGAAATTAAAGATATTGGTGGTGTAACTGTCACTAGTTATGAAGGCGTGACTAAAAGCCTAAAAGATACTTACAGTTTATCTTTTGAAGCTGGCGCGGCTAAATGGAATGAAGATATTAGAGCCGCACAAGCCGAAATTCTCAAATCTACAAGCGTCACAATATCTTCTAATACCACCACATCATCGGCTCAAACTGCCCAGCAACTTGAGAAGCTCAAAACAGAAATTAAGGCTGACTTAAAACAACAAACCAAAGAACTTGAGAAGTTAAGGACTGATTTAGATAAAACTAAGCAATCTTTACCTTCACCATCTGAGATTAATAGTTTGAAAATTCAAACTGGCAATCTTAGCCAAAAAATCCCCCAATTAGAAAAAGATATCAAAGAGCAAAAGAAAGTGAATGATGCAGCTTTACCCAAACTAGATGATATTTCTGCCAAGCTGGGACTTATCCCAGCGCTCACGGCTAAAACCATCAAGCCAGATTTGCCCACAACCGGACAAATTGAACAGGCCACAGGTACAGCAATTTGTCGAAGTCTTAACGGTGGCTGTGCTGGGAAAAGCCTCAATGATGCTGTAGGCAACATCAACAACAACGCTAACAACAATGCCAATTCTTTATTAGATGCGGTCAACACTGGTGCTAATGCTGCTCAGTTGGGAATTTTGACAACTATCAACAACAAACTAGGCGATCAGGTTCCCGGTGGCATCAGTGGCAAGCTTGACCGATTCTCAAAATGGTTGCATCTTGACCGACTGCTAAACATGATGATTTTTGCAACCACTGTACATAATGCCTTTCAACTTTCAAATGATATTGCAACTACTTTAGGCAGTGCATTAAGTAATATTCTTGGTTTGATTGGGTTAAAGGATGATACAGGAAGCAATATTGATATCGGGCAAATTATCAATTCAACTGTTGAGAATTTAGTAAAGGGTATTGTTGGTGAGGAAAATTATCAATCCATCAACGCAGCTTGGCAGAAAGCTAATAGAATCTACCAAGCTACAACCAATGTTTTGAATAATTTGATGAATGTTAACTCTGTAATTACGAATGCTCTAGAAGTTATTGGCAGTTACACGGGCAAAATTGGTAATGCTCTCAGGATTTGGGGTGTAGTGGGTGAGAAAGCTTATAACTGGATGAATCCACAACCAAGCTTTGACAATAAATGGATAACCAAATTGCAACAGTTGCAAGAAGGAGCCAACACCGTTGCAATGGTTGCCCAAATTCCTGTTGATGGCGTAAACGCAGTTACAGAACTTACAAATTCAACAACGGAATTTATCAAAGCAGTTAAACAAGAACCTGATACCAAAGATGGTTTAGATGTTGGGGAAGCAGCCAAGGTTAAAGTCGCAGTAGAAGCGGGTAAAGCTGTAAGCGCTCCACCATTATTTGACATCACTGATTTATTTGATGGAGATGATTAACTATGTCACTTCCTGAAAATTTCAACGGTTGGGAACATTTACAAAAAACTTATATGCTTGAATACAACCGTAGGGTTGATAAGTTTTTTAGTGATGTTCAAGGTAATGGTGATTTATCAAATGTGCGGTCAAGTTTAAAGTTAGCTTGTAGGCTTGTTGATGGTGATAATGAAGCAACTTGGAGTTTACGCACTTCGTTATTTTTTGATGTTATTGGTTATTCTAGGAAAAATTTATCTATTTTCTATGGAAGCAACATAGATACAGCTTTACCCGTGGCTGGGCATCCTCAATTATTTTTATATTTCTCCCAAGATTCGCAAGCAGTCCCGCTTAACGGTAAACGGCTTGACCATGAAAAATCGTGCCGCTTGACTCGTTATGCTTGCAAGTCTGGTCAATCCTTACCTGCTGTTACCAAAGCTAATTTATTAGATATTGCCCATGAAATAAAAGCTCAGTTTGTTTCTGGTGGTAAAGGCATTATCTATACTGCTGGTAAGCTTTCAGTAAGCTATACAGACCCAGCGAACGGATTTCCTAAAGGTACTCGATGGTTGGTTAATTCTAAGAGCGAGGCAATAGAGTTATATGGGAAATTGTGCAATGTGATTGACCGACCATTTGACATTAACAAAATGAATGTTAATACACCAGAAAAAGACAGCACAACTCAAGTTATAAACACAACCGACACAATTTTAGGTAAACAATACAAGCAATATGCATACCGTCCGGTAGCCAATTTAAGGTTTAGGTATGCTTATGTTTCCTTCGGTGGTTCAGCCTCCCCAATTTTTCTGATAGATACCACTTTTAGAAATACAGCCTTGATTGCGTAAACACTTATTTTTTTTATTTTCATTCCGCAACATAGGGAAAGGTATAACCTTTCCAACTCTCGCAACCTATATAAAGCAGTGCTAGTTATTAATAAGTTAATTTTTAGCAAAAATCTGCATTTAATTTATGCCTACAAGAGTAGCTGGAGTTGAAAATACACCTCACGTAGTTGGCACGGGAGACAATAGAGTTTTATTAGTTCTACCTGATGTTTATTCTAGTGTTGGTGCAGCCTTGGGTGTAGTGAAGTTGGTAGGAGATCCACCAGCAGGCGTTCCTAGTACAACCGTTGGACGTGCGGTTGCAGATGGTTTAATTCGGAAAATTAGAATCTCATATATTGGTTCAAATGGTAAGCGCAAAGTTTCATCATTAATAGTTGCCGGTGACAAAGCAATGCAAGCTCGTGCATCTTTAATTGGCAGTACTTACCAATCTCACAAAATCCTTACCGCTTACTACCCCACAAGAATACAACTTGGGTAATTTATGCCCAAATTACAAAAATATTATGCTGCCAATGCTGACTTTGATAAATTTTATTTTAAGTCAACGGCTGGGCTTTACCAAAGTATCGGCAGTGTAACGACAGGCATTTACCCAGCACCAGACAATGAACTTGATTTACCAGAGTTTACAGTCAAAAACCTTTTACAAAAAGGTGTGTTAATTCGCCTCAATGCAATTGTTATTGTTGGCGGAAAAAAACGCTCATTTGATTTGCTTTGTAATCGGCTTGTTTTTCCTACTGTGCTTGATACTGCGCTAGATAAAACTTTTTCAATTACTGGCGGAGCTTCTGGACAAATCAAATCCTTAAACCAACGTAGAAGACAAATTTCTAGGGGATAAAATGGCAAAGTTAGATAAATATGTCGCAACCATTGACACAAAAAAATATGCTTTTCGTGCTCCTGCGGGGCTTTACGCTGGAGATGTGTCCACACAAGCAGGGATTGCTGTAGCACCTTCAGAGGATCAGGATCTGCCCGAATATCCGGTCAAAGAATTGCTTAAAAAAGGCATACTTCGTAGGCTAACTGCAATTACCACAACCGGAGCCGGTAAACGTAGTCAATTAAAATTACTGTGTGCCAAAGATAAGTTGGCCACAATTTTAGATGGACTCAAAAACAAAAGCTATTCAATTACCGGGGGCGGTTCTGGAACTATTAAATCTGTTGGCTTTAGCCGTCGAGTAGTCAGCCGTGGCTAGTTGGGAATCACTGGGTGAACCGACTGTCAGCAATAGTTGGCAGCAGTTCCCCTCATCCTTTGGTGATACTTTCCGTATCACTACAACTATTCAAAATCAAGACGATTGGGACAAGTGGAAATTTAGAAGCGCTGCTTATCTTCGTTTTATTTATGGAGATGGTAGCGCTTCTACTAACTACTACATTAGGGTGCTGAGTATCCCAACTGTTTATGTTTTTGCTGTTCCCAATGACTTAAGAAATCCTACATTTAGTTTAAGAACACCGGAAATTATCAGGGCTTCAAGATATCTACCACTTACACCAAATGATATGTTTGCGGCTTGGAAATTTAAGCTTGAAAAATTAATTGATTAATATGAAAGAACACCTAGACATAATAGTTAGCGTTTGTGTTTTGGTGGGTATGGTTTGGCGGTTGGCTTTAGTTCAAGCACAAATTTACAAAGCTATTGATGATGCACGTGATGAAATTGATGATTCTATCAATGCTGTTGCACATAAATTAGACTTGCATCTAATTGAGTATGGCGAAAAGAAAGAATTTACTGTTTATCGCTTCAATGGCATTGACGAAGTGATTCGTCACAAGTTCGACCGATGCTGGGGTGAAATTAAGCAAATTCAGAATTATCTTGCCAAACAGGGATTTATCCCCCGTGACCACAACAAATCAGATTAAACGCTCTGGGGATTCACTCGAGTAATTTACTTGGATTTTTTGATGTCGTTGCCTGCATTCCCGTAGAGAATTAAATCTCCATTCTCATTGACAATCTCTATGTAGCCATTAGGGTGAAAGTCTGGATAGATGTATTTACGAACTATTCCACTTTGCTTGAATGGCTTAAGGTGTTCATCGTGAGACGGAAACTCTACTCGGTCGCCAGGTTGTAATTTTCTCTTTGATTTTTTCATTCGCATAATTCGTTGTAAGCAGCTTTGATGATTCGCACTAAAATATGGGTACTTGTTGGGTCAAGTCTTTTATCGCTGATCAACAAAGCAGCAATTTCTTCAACAGTATCTAGCTGATTATCTGGTTGCTTTTCCGAGGTAATGAACAAAGTGCCAGGGTTTACTTCTAGCCAATTGCAAAGAGCAATAAAGCTTTCCATGTCCGGCTGATTGTAATTTTCTACCCTTGATAAAGTTGATGAGCTGATATTGCCAATCTCCGAGGCCGCGTCACGCAGTCCCTTTGTCCCGCGCTTGAGGCGGACTAGCTTTGCTAGCTGCACTATATCTAAATAGTTTTGCATTGTTCAGTAAATTAATGACGATATCTGTCCGGTGTGACAAAAGCTACTTGCTGCTACTTCCGCGATCGCATCTGGAATACTGCTACCAGAAAACGAAATGAGTAGCATTTGAGTAGAAAAAATGCTGCTGGTGAATGCTAAAAATCGGATTAAGAATAGCGCTTTTGAGCAGTAAATGAGTAGTAAAACTGAAGTAAAGCCGAGAAAGACTTATACAATCGGTGGTTCAAGTGGTTAGACTAGTAACCACAGGTAACAATCAAAGGAATACTATGATGAGTGACCGTGATTACACATTGATTATTGACAAAAGCGGCAGTATGTCCACTCCTGACCAAGCGGGTGGCAGAAATAGATGGGAGATAGCTCAGGAATCAACATTAGCCTTGGCGAGAAAGTGCGAGCAATTTGACCCTGACGGCATTACTGTTTACGTGTTTTCTGGCAGATTTAAACGCTATGATGATGTGACATCAGCAAAAGTCGCGCAGATATTCCAAGAAAACGATCCGGCTGGGACAACAAATTTAGCTGGTGTACTCCAAGATGCACTCAATAACTACTTTAAGCGCAAAGCTGCAGGTAAAACCAAACCCAATGGCGAGACAATTTTAGTCATTACGGATGGTGAACCTGATGATCGCAAAGCCGTATTTGAGGTGATTATCAATGCTACCCGTCAGATGGAGCGAGATGAGGAATTAGCCATTTCGATGATTCAGGTTGGTTCAGATTCCCAAGCTACTAAGTTTCTGAAAGCTTTAGATGACCAGTTACAAGGTGTTGGTGCTAAATTTGATATCTGCGACACTGTGACTCTAGATGACTTAGAAGAGATGAGTCTTGCAGATGTATTGATGAATGCGATCACAGATTAATCATATTTAATTCTGCCAGGGTTATCTAAATAAATGATGAGCAATGATTGGAGATATCAGCCATGCTAGAAAATCGGGATTACACTTTAATTATTGATCAAAGTGCTAGCATGGCTACCACAGATCAAAAAAATGGTACAAGTAGATGGACAGCATTACAAGAATCAACATTTGCCTTAGCTGCTAGATGTGAAGAGTTTGACTTAGATGGTATTACTATTTATCTATTTGCCAAAGGCTTTAAGCGCTACGATTACGTTACAGCAGCCAAAGTCAAGGAAATTTTTACAGAAAATATCCCTGGAGATACGACCAACTTAGCAGGTGTATTGCAAGACGCAATTAATAACTATTTTAAACGTAAGGCAGCCGGCAAAACCAAGCCAGCAGGCGAAGTAATTCTAGTGGTTACAGATGGGACACCAGGCGATCGCCAAGCAGTATTTGAGGTAATTATCAATGCCACTAAGCGATTAGACAATCCGCAAGAATTGAGAATTTCCCTGATTCAAGTTGGTGCAGATACTAAAGCAACTAAGTTTCTCCATGCTTTAGATGACGAATTACAAAGCGTTGGCGCTAAATTTGATATTTGTGACACCATTACCTTAGACCAATTAGAAGATATGAGCCTGACAGATGTATTAATTCAGGCAATAAATGATTGAGTAATCAGTATTTTTCTCTCGGATGTATAGCAAAAGCTTAATAGCAATCAGAGAGAAATCATAAATTTCGCAAATTATCTTTAGCTGCCCTATTTAATTCAATTTTGACTAGATACTTGGAGACATTAGAAATGCTAGACAATCGTGATTACACTTTAATTATTGATAAAAGCGGGAGTATGGCTACCCCCGATCAAAAAGGTGGTAGAACCAGATGGCTAGCTGCACATGAATCAACTTTAGCCCTAGCTAGTAAATGCGAACAATTTGATCCAGATGGGATTACTATTTATGTCTTTTCTGGTAAATTTAAACGCTATGAAAATGTAACATCTGCGAAAGTATCACAAATTTTCCAAGAAAACGATCCATCTGGAACTACTGATTTAGCTGGAGTACTAAAACACGCAACTGATGATTACTTTCAACGTAAGGCTGCTAATCAAACTAAGCCCAATGGTGAGACAATTTTAGTAGTTACTGATGGAGAACCAGACGATCGCAAAGCTGTAATGAAAGTGATCATCGAAGCTTCCCGGAAGATGGATCGCGATGAAGAGTTAGCGATTTCTTTCATTCAAGTGGGTACAGATGCTAATGCTACTCGCTTCCTCAAAGTCTTAGATGATGAACTCCAAGGAGCTGGTGCGAAGTTTGATATCTGCGACACAGTTACAATGGAAGATATGGAAGATATGAGTCTTGCAGAAGTGCTACTCAATGCCATAAATGACTAAAGCCAAGTAGCCATCATTCCTGCTGTATAGCAATTAGGGATGAAACAGGACGAGGAACTATGGGCTAGAGACTAGTATAGGCATAAAGTGGTGTTAATCTTGTTTACAGGAATCAGATAATGGATGCCATTGATAAGCTGTTAGCTGAACTCAAAAATGAATATCAGGAACCAAAACCCTCTCAACCTCAGCCACAGCCACAGCCTCAGCTAGGTATAGCCCAACCTGCAATCCCAACATCACCAAAAGCAGCCTCATTAATTGATAACCTTTTGGACGAAGTGAAAGCAGATTTTGCCCAAGTCGATGCAGCTGAACAATTGCAAAGACAGCAAGAATTAGAGCAAGAACGTATTCGCCAAGAACAACTGAAAGCAAAACAACTAGCAGCTTTGAAAAAACAGGCAGAAGAATGGCTAGCTAAATTAGATCCATTTTCACCTGAAGGGCTGTGGTTTGAAAGATTTGCTGAAGGATATCCTTCAAAATTAGCAGCAGCAATTGAATATTTGCAAAACAATTAGTAGGATGCGTTAATAACGCATCCTAAATTTTATATTTCTTCTTCCTGTTTCCTCCCTACGCAAATAATTTCAGAAATTAAGGCGGATTCTTATATTGCACTGCAAGTAGGTGCAGAATTGCTAGATACGGGAGGAATAGTATTCACAGAATTCGCTATTAGCTCTAATTGTCCATTACTATTAACTGTCCATCCTTGAGCCTCAATAATTACGGATGGTGTATTTTGAGATATTTGCGGCAACACTTCTTGTTTGTTACCTCCTACTTTTGCCTCTACTCCTACTTTTGGCGACAACTCACGTAAATCTGTCCAAACAGTCTTGCCAAGAATAGCGTCAGTAGGGTTTTCTGGTAATCCACCCCGTCCTGTGACGACAAAATTATTGGCGCGATCGCCTCGACAACTAGCAGCAATTTGTTGATTAGAGTCTACAATATTTTTTGATAATTCTATATTGGCAATATTTTTACTAGTTTCTAAGTTAGTAATGGTGACAATACCATTCACCCCAAATTGTGAACTTGCATCAATTTTGCTATCTGGAGAAAAGAAAATGCCTTGAGTTTGTATTTGAATATTACCTCCTGGCCCAAATACAGCATTAGCTCTAATATCACTGTGATTGTGAGCTAAAACAAAATCAGAATTAATATAAATATTGCCACCACCACCATTACTATCTAACACACTAGTACTAATTAAACTATTGTTATTGAGCAACAATAAATTACTAGTTATGTTTAAATTACCACCACCAGTTTTAGTAGAAGTTGCAACAATGTTGCCTTGATTAGTTTTTATTTGTCGAGAGTTAATCGTGATATTTCCAGCTTGACCTAAACCTGCACTATTAGTAGATATACGAGCTTGATTATTCAACTGCAAAATATCACTTGTAACTTGAATATTACCGCCATTGCCTTGTGATTCTGCTTTAGCTTCGCTAAAAGCGCCCGTAAATAATCCATTACTATAGCCATCAAACAGCATAGAACGGGCATCAATATTAATTAAACCTGCATTGCCTTTACCTGCAGTACTAGTAGTTAAGTAAGCGCCAGTCGTAAATTCTAGAGAGTCAGCATTAATATTAATACTGCCACCATCACCACTGCCTTTAGTGTCAGCAGATATTTGACTACCATTGCGAGCAGTTAATGATTGTTGCACATTTAAAAATATATTGCCGCCACCACCAGATAATGTAGATGCGGTGATGCTAGCAGGATTTTCCGCGGAGGTGTTATCTAGTAAAATAGCACCAGCTGCAATTTGAATATTCCCAGCTTTTCCTTGCCCTGGGGAAATATTAGAGTTAATGCTGTGGAAATTACTAGCACTAATAATGCCACCATCTTTAAGAGTTAAATTGTCAGTTGCGATCGCTAAGTTACCGCCATCGCCATTGCCTTGAATTGCACTAGCAAATAAACCACTGCGTCCTTGTTTGCTATACCCTACAGCTTCTATATCAGTAGCTTTGACTGTCAAATTCCCTGCATTTCCAGAGCCAGCAGTACTACTAGCAATTTGACCTCCATCTATCAGGCGCAAGGTTTGGGTATCTAGGTTTAAGTTTCCCCCCTTACCTGTAGCATTGGATGTGACAGTAGTAAATATCATGCTAGGAGCTTTACTAGAACTACCTATGAGCTCTACATCATTTGCCTGAATATTTAAATCTCCTGCGTTTCCAGAACTAAACGTACCTGTACCAATTTGAGCGCCATTGATCAACTGTAAACTTTGGGTATCAATGAATAAATTACCACCATTCCCCTTAGCTCCTGATTCTACATTTGCTAATAAACCAGTGGGTGACCCTCCTGGAGAACTACCACTTAGTTGCATCTGATTTGCTTTCACTTGCACAGTTCCCGCATTTCCAGAGCCAAAGGTTAGTGCTGCTATCTGTGCGCCACCAGCCATTTGCAAGCTGTCGGTATCAACCAACAATTGACCGCCATTACCCGTGGCTCTTGATTCCACATTGGCAAATAAGCCACTGGAACCCACACTAGCTGCACCTCCTACTAACTCTATCTCTTTTGCCTTAACAGTTAAAATTCCTCCATCTTTTGAATTGAAGGTGCTGACTGCCATCCTAGCGCCATTAGCAACATATAAGTTTTGCGTATCAATAGTTATATTACCGCCAGCGCCTTGGGTACCAGATTCTGAATTAGCAAATATGCCACTGGAAATCCTGCCTGAAGCACCAATTAACCGTATATTTGTTGCATTGATTTGAATATTCCCGGCATTTCCGAAGCCAAATGTATTAGAAAATGCCTGTGCGCCATTATTAATTAATAAGTTATCTGTTTCAATTACTAAGTTACCGCCATTACCTGTGGCTCCGGGTGCAACTGGTGTAAATAAGCCGCTAGGACCCGCAACACGCGAATCACCAGTCAATTCTACTTCTTGGGCTTTAACTTTTAAAGTTCCGGCATTACCAGAACCAAAGGTGCCACTAGAAATCTGAGCGCCACCAGCAACCAGCAAACTTTTTGTATCAATAAATAAATTGCCGCCATTACCGATGGCTCCAGGAGCCACATCGGTAGATAAATAAGTAATAAAAGGAATTGGTGATAGCGAACTGCCACTGACTGCTACAGAATCTACTCCCTTAATGTTCAGTGTTCCACCAGAACCATTACCCAAAGTATTTGCCAACATCGCAGAGGCATCTTTGATTTGGATATTACGCCCCTGTAACTTGATAGTACCGCCACTATTGCCGCTGACTTCTAGGGAGGCTGCTTGCGAAAGGTTAATGTCTTGAAAACTATTAACATCCTCATAACTCAATTCCCAACCAGAGGTAATAGGATTGAGTTTGACAAAACTGTTTGTGCCAACACTTCCTAGCTCAATTCGTCCTTCTTGTGCAGTCAGATTACCCCCTGCGATCGCAATATCTCCACCTACCAAAGCGAGGGTTTTCTGTGACTGTACCTGAAGTCCTACAGGTCTATTGTCTGTAATTACAGAAAAGTTATCTTGATTAAAACCTGTATTATTTCCTGGGCCATTAACAGTAATCATGCCTGTATTAGTAGGCCCATATTGCAACCCCAACGGAATACTAACTGTCAGCAGAGTGTGTGTTTGAGGACTGGTAGCACTAAATTCACTACCATCAGTAAATTTGATGCTGTTGGCTGTTGAGGCAATCAAAGAACCACCAATATTTAAAGAAGCATTAGCGCCAAAAACAATACCATTAGGGTTGATGAGAAATAGGTTAGCTGTGCCTTGGGTACGAATTAAACCATCAATATTTGAGATAGCGCTGCCAGTGATGCGGCTGATAATATTTTGAATATCAGTAGAGTTATTAAAAGATGATGTTTGTCCTGTGAGCAGGGAAAACTGTTCAAAGCTGTGAAATAAATTATTACCTACTCTAGTGCCGCCATCGATGTTAAAGGTTGCATCATTTGTAGTGACAATTGTATTAATAGGTAGAGAATTATCTGGAATCACTTGTGCCGCAGCAGTTAACCTGATATTTGCTAACGACCAGATAACAAGAGGTAAGCCCAGCAAAATTTTGAGGTTGACAAATTTGCTCTGTTTTTTCGTCGTTAGCATAGTTGTTGCATTTCTCTTGTTAGACGACATCATCTTAGCTACTGAGTAACTAAAAGTCTTCTCTAATCTCAAAAATTAAATAACTGATTGCTCAAAAGGTGGCGCTCAATTGCTCCCGTTTTGACAATCCCCTCAATCAAGGGAAATTTGTGTTAGAAGAACCCCGATTTCTTCAAGAAACCGGGGTTAAGGTTTGTTGCTGATCTGAACCGCATTAGTAGACATCCAAGATTCTTAATCAGTCCAGTGTCCTTACACAAATTTTACGAAAGTTCTTGCCTAAAGTTCTTTAACTGGTGGTATTTGGTTCATCCCAACCACCAGTACCAGATCCACTACCAGTACCAGATCCACTACCAAATCCACTCCCATCACCCCAACCACCTACAACTATTTCAGCTTCTTGATCACTGAGTTGGCTCAATTCAAATAGCTGGATCGTTTTGCTATTTTCTTGATTGTATGGGTAATTATTTTTGGGAAATTTTGCCTTCATATTATTCTTTAAAATTTCTAGTATTTTGCTGATGATTTATAGTCTAAATTTCTTTGATTTTTCAATGCATATTTTGTTTTTAACTAAGATTAGTTGACAATCTTACTCTGGTGACCTTATAAGATAACAGGATAAATATTACCAACCACCAGAACCACCACTACCACCAGAACCACCGCTACCACCAGAACCACCACTACCACCAGAACCACCGCTGCTCCAAGCTAGTGATGTTTCGCCTATATTTGATTCGGGAACAATGGAGATGCTAACTTGTATGCTGACAATCTCTGTACCGCCTACTACTAATTCCAATTCTTCGTCGCTAAGTTCAGTCAGTTCTACTAGTTGCATAATTTTGCTATTTTCCTTTGCTTTTATAGAATTATCTGGCATTAAGGTCTTCATAAATAGGTTGTCTATATTGATAAATATATTTATATATTAACGATATTCTTGTGTAAGAAACACTCTTAAGTAACTTATTTTTGTAATTTTAATATTCAAGGTGACTTTTATAAAAACTATTTATTGATGCCGTATAAATACTTTGCTTTAGATTTTTATGTCAGATTTTTTCTGATATAAAAAACAAAGCATAGGAGTATTTAAAGATAGTTAACAGTATTTTTGCGTAACTGTTTAGAGCAACTTTATCTAAATTAAATAGTGAAAACTCGCATTTAAGTCAAAATATCTATAGGATTCATTGAAAGCGGCGGGAAACTCCATCCCCTTGTGGGTGGAGAGGGACAGCCGCCCCGCCGCTTGGGGCATTGGGCATTGGTAATTTCTTCGCCATGCCCCATGCCCATACCATCTGTCGCATTCTTTTTTTAAATTGGTATAACTTGGCAAAGCAGCAATTATATTTTCGTAATCCGACAAACCACTCAAGTAAAATAGCTGTACTTACCATTCTCTTAATGTTCTTATTTGATGAACAATCCTCAGTATTTATGGTTACCATCGCCCAGAGAAGTAACTTTGTCACCAAATGAGGTTCATGTTTGGTGTATAAATCTTGACAAATCAGTAGAGGAGTTGCAATATTTAGCAACAATCCTCTCTAGCGATGAATTTGCTCGTGCTGAAAGATTTTATTTTCCAGAACATCGCCAACGTTTTATTGCTGGTCGTGGTAGCTTGCGGACTATATTAAGTTGTTATTTGGGAATTTCTCCCCAAGAAGTGCAGTTTGATTATGAACCTCGTGGTAAACCACTATTGGCAAGTAAATTTTCTTACAGTGGATTGACGTTTAATTTATCGCACTCCCAAAATTTAGCTTTGTGTGCAGTTAGTCAAAATCGCCAAATCGGGATAGACCTAGAATATATTCGCCCCATGTCGGATTTGGAATCTCTGGCTCAACGGTTCTTTTTACCAGGAGAATATGATCTAGTGCGATCGCTATCTCCAGAGCAACAATCTTCAGTATTTTTTCGTTATTGGACTTGTAAAGAAGCTTACTTAAAAGCCACAGGCGAGGGCATAGCGCAGTTAGAGCAAATTGAAATTTCCCTCACGCCTACAGCATCAGCTAAGTTACAGACAGTAACAGGCTGGAGTTTACTAGAAATACCCGCTGCTGACAATTATGCAGCTGCTGTAGTTGTAGCTGGTGTTGGCTGGGATTTGAAATGCTGGCAATATAGAGAAGTTAAGGATTAGGGATTGGGGAGACAAAGGAGCAAAGAATTTTAAATTCTGTGTTACACATCGATTATTTTTAATAACGTACATCTGTATCTTTATCCCTATATTTACAGCTTTTTCAAGTAGATAAATAACATAGATATAGACACAACAATGTTGTGCCTATATCGATTATGTTTCCTTTTCTTAATTGTTGGCAGAAATTTGGGAGTTAGTTCCACTTTCAAAGAAAGTGAGATTTACTTAACTTGCTGAATTGACAATTTGGTTCTAGAAAATGAAATTCTTCGCAGTCAGATTATTACTGGAAACGTTACCCAGTGTCAACAATTTCTGGAATTGATTGGGAGTGCTATCACCACCTGCATTCACACTCACAACCGTATTAGAACCAATTTGCTCTTTTTTCACATAACTACTGAAAGGATTAGAACTCTTAAAATTGGTGCCTTCAATAATTTTGTTGAGGTCAATTATATCTGCTCCAGAATCAAAATATTGAATCCAATCGCCTTTTTCTGCAATATTTTGATAGACAAATCTGTCCTTACCTCCTGAGCCATGTAAGATATCACTACCTTTACCACCAATCAAAATATCATCACCTTCACCAGCTTGGAGGATATCGTTACTATCACCTCCTTTAAGGGTATCGTTACCATCACCCCCTTGGAGAATGTTGCTAGTTGCAATACCTTGGAGAGTGTCAGCTCCTCTAGTCCCACGCATGAGATTAGGCCCGGACATAGTTGTGTTCATAGCAGTTGCATTCAACTGGCTAGATATCTCGAAAGCACCAACATCTACTTTGCTATCTCGCGCCATCCCGCGTGCGTCAATGGTGGGTATACCAGCACCTACTTTACCAGTATTAATAGCGGGGCTACCAGCTAGAAGAGGATGAACTAGCATACCTCCGATATTTTGTAAGGTGCCAACCAGAGGATCAACTATCCGACTACCGGAAACAACTCGACGACCTTGTTGAGGTGCTGGAAATTCAATGTTTCCACCCCCATCTTTGAGTTGATAGCCTACTTGTTTTTGTGATGCATCACCAGCATTATTGTTAGCAACGATGGAATTAGTAAGGGTGACAGCAGCAGATGGATCGCCAATCCAAACTGCCCCACAAGCGCGTCCGGCGGAGTTATTTACAATAGTGGAATTCGTAATGTTGACGGGGGCAGTTTTATCGGTATTGACAAACAGTGCGCCACCAGCATCCTTAGTCACCTTATTCGTGGAAAAGGTACTGTTAATAAAATCTTTCTTTCCGCCACCATCTAACCATACAGCCCCTCCTTGTTGCTCGGATATATTATTGGCAAATGTAACGTTACGGACTGTAAGATTGTTATTTGCTCGTAATGCGCCTCCGCGAGCAACACCTTTGCTATCTAAGCTGGCTGTGTTACCTACAACAGTGCAGTTTTCCAAAAGCATCTTGTCTGCACCGTAACTATAGAGGAAGAGTGCGCCGCCTTCTCCTTTAGTTTTATTGCCTTCAAATCGACTATTGCGAATGGCGATCGCACCACCCACAGGAGTACCTGGCCCGACTGGATCGCATCCATCAGTAAAGACTGCACCACCACCAGTACCACCAGCTGAACTGTTATTTTGGAAGAGTGATTTGTCTATAGTTAATCCCCCTAAGAGGCTATAAATTGCACCACCATTAACACCTTTGTTATTGGTAAATTTACAACCTTTAACAGTTAGATCACCAGAACCTCTGGTGGCGATCGCTCCACTACTAAAGCCAGATTTCGTTAAAGTACCATCATTGCTGTCAAAGGTGCTGTTAGTGACTACGCCTTTACCGCTATACCCGATATTGATGGCTCCGCCTTCACCACCGCGATTGTAGTTAAATTTACAGTTATCAACTGTTATGCTGCCATAGTCAACAACTTTCACAGCCCCACCTTTTTCGGTTGAGTAGCCGTTGGTAATGCTGAGGTTCCGCAGCGTAGCATTGATATGTCTGCCAACTTCAAATACTCTTGTGGCATTATTGCCGCTAATTTTTAAATTTGCTGCGCCTGCACCATCAATTGTCAAATTCTTTGTAATGTTCAGTTGCCCACTTGTAAGTGTAATTGTTTTGTTAGCAAGAGTAGAGGCAAACTTGATAGTGTCACCTGCTTGTGCAGAGGCGATCGCAGATCGTAAAGAACCTGCTCCATTATCGGCAGTTGAAGTTACGTTAATAATAGCCATGCTTTGAATTCCCTTATAGAACAACGGTTTTTCATCGACTGTTTTGAGAAAATCACCACTAAGCAGTGATTTATCAAAAGTCGATTCATCGTTTCACACGATGGGATTCAGAGCACCCTGTTTTGTAGATATCTTCGAGCTAAATTTTAAACTCCAAATAGTTGGAAATATTTAGCTCATATTGACTGAAAATTTGCTAACATCACCAATTTTCCCTGATTTACAGATGCTGCAATTGATCCTTGTGTTGATTTAGTTGATTCCACAGGATTAGCTTTCTGCACATTTTATAACTTCACCCAAACTTTTATCGCTATGATAAAATTACGTAGATTTCAGTTACCGAAGTAACTTTATCTATTTTCTTTTGTCCAGCCAAATTTACTTAGACGATGTTACACAATTTGTCTTCTTTATGCAACCTTTATAAAAAAATAATCTGATATTTTTATCACCGAATTGCAGATTTATAGGCTATTTAGAGCAAATTAAAGAATAACTATGTAAGAGTGAATAAAAATTAGTAGAATATCTCAAAACGAGGAATTAGTGATGTCTACACTATTTAGGTTGCCAAAAATGTTGGTTGCGATCGCCACTCTCTGCTTAAACAAATATTGATGTAGAGTAACGTATTATTATACATCATATTCACATAGATTACCGCTTTACTGACATACTGATAATTAAAACGATAATTCTTCTACCTCAGCCTGAGATATTGTTAATTGTGGTGCATAAGTTCCAGATAAATATGCTCTAAACGTACAGGCTGACGGGCTATAGAATCAATGGCTATCCCCTCGAAGCGTGCAATAATTTCCTTTAATTCCAAAGGTTCAGGTAACCAAAAGGCTAAATCGTTACCATAACGCCGATGAGTGAAACCATATTTTTCGGCGCGTGCGATCGCTTGTGCTTCAAACTCAGTCTGCATTAACACAATTTCTTGGGCTGGAATCAATGTACGTAATTCTGCTAAACTACCCTCAGCCAAGATTCGGCCATTTTTCATAATTCCAATTCTCTGGCAAAGACGTTCTGCTTCATCTAATAAATGAGTTGTGAGCAAAACTGTAATTCCTTGATTTTTGAGTTGGCGGATTAATTCCCAAACTTCATATCTGGATTCAATATCTAAGCCTGTAGTCGGTTCATCCAGAATCACTAGCTGTGGTTGATGTACTAAAGCGACTGCAATATTTAACCGCCTTTGCATTCCCCCGCTAAGTGTCTCTACAGGATATTTTGCTTTATCTAGTAAATTGACAGCTAACAGAGTTTCTCTAATTCTTTTATGGCGAGTTTCGCGGTTTAAACCGTAAATATCTCCAAAAAACTGGAGATTTTCTGCACAAGATAGGCTTTTGTAGAGTAAATTTTCTTGAGGTGCAACACCAATTATTCTTTTGGTCGCGGCGGAAATTGGCTGATGATTGATGGTAATATCACCACTGTCTGCATTCAATAAATTACAAATAATATTGATTGTTGTGGTTTTACCTGAACCATTGGCACCGATTAAACCGTAAACTTCTCCTGGCTCAATATGCAAATTTAAATTGTGGAGAACCTGGTTTCTACCATAGGATTTATTTAAATTTTTAATAATTAACATTGTGATTTTTTATAATCGCCTTTCTACTATCAGCATCCGCCAATAAGATAGCCAGCCACCGACAATCACAATCATAGCAAAAACCAATAAAAACCAAAAGTGTGAGCCTATATCACTAATTCCTTCGCCTTGAGATGAAACTCCTACGAGGGCTTCATTCATGTGATAAATAGGATTGAATTGAGCGATATTAATTAATGTGGGAGGAAATAAAGCTGCTGGTAAAAATGCTCCACCAAGGATTAATAAAGGTACTCCAAAAGCTGCTACTAAAGAGTTAACATCTTCAATACGACGTGCTAATTGTGTACCTAAAATAAAACCTAAACCCACATAAGCAATGATAGTTAATAAGATAATAATTAATCCTAATAAAATAGAACCTTTAAAAGTAGCGCCCCAAAATGCAGCAATAGTATAAATTAATATTGCCTGACCGATACCAATGCAACTATGGGCCAGAAAAATTCCTAAAAAGTAGGAAATTCCGCTTAAGGGAGCCAGAAACAGGCGTTTGATGGTTTTTTGTTCTCTTTCTGCAACAACAGTGGCGACAGTTCCACCCAAACAGCTAAAAAACATTGCTGCACCTACTAAAGTTGAGGGTGCAGCATATTCAAAAGCAGTATTGATGGGGAGTTTTGCCCGTTCTGCTAAAATAAATCCGCTCAGAATCAACACCGATATGGGGAATATACTCCAAAAAATTAAGCTGCGTCTGCGGCGCAATAGTTCAATTAGTATGCGTTGAGTTACAGCTATAATTTCACGCCAATATTTCATAGGAGAGGGAACAGGGAACAGGGAATAGGAAACAGTAACGCACCACATTCTATACTTTGCTTGGTGCGTTGCGCTACGCGACAACACACTACGTGAATTTTAAAAATTGAATATGAGTCTTAAATAAGCTTATCAATATATAACGCCAGCCTGATGACAAGCTGGCGTTTTAAATCTATTAAATTCAGGGACAAAAAATATATATAACTAAAATTCCCTGAAGTTTACTAAAAAATTGGTGGGTAATTTACTTTTACAAAGCGCTGCGGCGAGTGAGTAAGTTCCACAAGAAAACTGCAACAATTGCGCCCAGAACAGCAACTATCACACCTGTAATGCTGAGAGTGGGTGCGGCTAATGCTAGAGTTCCCGTACTGAAGAATACTCCTAGGCTACCACCAACAAATGCACCTATAATACCTAACAAAATTGTTCCTAGAATACCGCCGCCTTGATGACCTGGGTAGATAGCTTTAGCAATAGCTCCAGCAATTAGTCCTAAAACAATCCAAGCAAGAATGTTCATGGTTTGTAAGTTGATAAAAAACTTTTTGTTTTAACCTTTGTTGAGTTAAATCTAACACCTCAAACTTGGCAATCATATCTACCATCAGAATTAATTTATGTTAGCCTGAAGAAATAGCTCCATTTATAAATGTATATAACTTAATTACTGGCGTAGAAAGGAAACAGTAAATGGCTAGTACAACAAGGCAAAAGTAAAAAGAAAGAATACTTATACCACAAGCCTTTTAGCAATTACAGATGGTCTGTTTATTTACGCCAGCCTGTACTAGGTAAATATTTTAGTAAAAATAAATCGGTACTCAAATACGGTACAAGTTACCGACTGACAACTCTACTGGCTGCCTAATGTTAAGCCTCAAAATTTCTCGGATAGCTGTTATCTATTACTATAGGACTCAGATTTGATTTCTGAAAAAATCTAAGTATATGTAGGGTGCGTTATCACGAAGTGATAACGCACCGTATTCTGAGCTTTGGTGCGTTGCGCTGCGCGACAACACACCCTACGTATTTGTTCAAGAATCAAATATGAATCCTATATCTCCTAAAAATCTATCAATATAAATAGCCGTAATTCATCCGCAAGATAGTTAACTATATATTGAATATGTATCTAAAATTTTATTCAAATACGCAGTTTATAGGAAAAAATTATGATTGGTGTACTTTGGACTGTTGCAGTTGTACTATTTATCTTTTGGGCTTTAGGATTAGCATTGCATATTGCAGGTAATATAATTCATGTATTGTTACTTTTGGCAATTGCGATCGCAATATATAATTTCCTGAAATCACGCACAGCTTTTTAGTCCTTTAGAGACAACTTATAATAAGTTTCGTAACATAGTTTGGTGCAATTACCGACTTACTCACATCAAAGTCTAAGCTTGGGAGATGGCTTGGACTTTTGATTTTTGACAGGCCTTATACCAGGATATTTAATTTAGGGCTTATCAGCTGATTCAGCCCCTAAAACCTGAGTAATTTTGTGAATCAAAATTTCACTTAGAGTACTCCAAGTAAAAAAATGCTCAATTGTCATTGCGAATGGAGCAAAGCGGAATGAAGCAATCGCATAGACTCGCTCGTAGTTGCAAGATTTTGCGATTGCTTCTCTGCGAGACGCTACGCGAACGCTACACTCCGTTTCGCTCGCAATGACAGGTTTTGGATCGTTTATTTTTTGGAACACTCTTACACTAAAAACAATAGAGACTGTATTGTACAGTCTCTAGAAAGTTGGAGGAATACGCAGAATTAATTTTTACCAAAATTAGCTTACAAATTACTAATGTTGTGTATCTTGAGATGGCAATGCAGGTAATTGTAGCGATTTTTCCATATCAAATCGCTGTTCAATATTGCGAAGAAAATAGCCATCTACCATAGCAGCGCCTAAGAGTCTTCCTAATTCATCGCGGCTAGTGGTAATGAATGACTGATATCTATCATGAGGTAAATTACCTAACATTTCCACAATTGCACGTTGAATTAACTGTAATACTGCTGGGGAAGAAGGTTGAGACAGTTGAGCAACTGTTTCAGGGGACAAAGATTGCACGTATTGCCATAAATTATTTTGAGTATTTGCTTCAGATTCAAAATAATCTGGTTGGCGGCGGGAAAGATTACTCATAGTATTAAGATTAATTTGCGCTTCACTATGAATAAAAATTTATCTGCATTTTGATGGCTGCACAATCAGCAAAACCGAACTGCAAAGGCGGGTTTTTTCTACTCAATTTATTGTAGGGAATTGAGCAATTAAAAATTCAAAGTTTTTTCGACTTTTTAGTAATGAGTTTAACAGTACATAGGTAGCGGTAGTTTCTCAGTTAGCGTGAAAATCGAACCGCAGAGTGCGCTGGGGGAGAGACATTAAGAAAGCGATCGCCTCCTTTGCCCATTAACTTAGATAGAATCACTATGGTGCTAGTTAAACTTTCCCAGCCTGATGAAAAGCGATCGCTCCTTGACTCCTCAACTCACTGTATCCACTCTGCAATGTCCAGAACTACTCGCACCAGCAGGTAGCTGGGATTGTGCGAAAGCTGCTGTCGAAAATGGGGCTGATGCAATTTATTTCGGTTTGGATAGGTTCAACGCGCGGATGCGGGCGCAAAATTTTACTGAGGCGGATTTACCAGAGTTGATGGCTTTTCTGCACCTGCGGGGTGTGAAGGGTTATGTAACTGTTAATACGCTAATTTTTCCGCAAGAGCTACCAGAGGTAGAGCAATATCTGCGCTCGATTATTGCTGCGGGTGTGGATGCGGTGATTGTGCAAGATGTGGGTATATGTCGTCTGATCCGTCACCTATCGCCTGACTTTCCTATCCATGCTTCTACGCAGATGACAATTACCAGTGCGGCTGGGGTGGAATTTGCTCAGTCACTCGGTTGTCAGTTGGTCGTGTTAGCCCGTGAATGTTCCCTCAAGGAAATTAACAAAATTCGCCAGCAGATACGCCAAAAAGAAACTTCTTTGCCTTTAGAAGTCTTTGTTCACGGTGCTTTGTGCGTCGCTTATTCCGGTCAGTGCTTGACTAGTGAAGCATTAGGTGGACGTTCTGCCAATCGCGGCGAATGTGCCCAAGCTTGCCGAATGCCCTACGAATTAATAGCAGATGGCGAAGTTATAAATTTAGGAGAACGCAAATATCTCCTCAGCCCTCAAGACCTTGCTGGGTTGGAAGTGCTGCCAGATTTGGTGAAGTCGGGAGTCACAAGCCTCAAAATTGAAGGGCGGCTGAAAACTCCAGAATATGTGGCAAATGTTACTCATGTTTATCGGCAAGCCTTGGATCGGGTGATGGAGGAATTAACAGCGAATACTCCAAAGGCGAGAAAACCCTCCCATTCTGCTGAAGAACAATACAACTTGGAAATGGCATTTTCTCGTGGTATCTACACAGGCTGGTTTAATGGAATTAACAACCAAGGATTAGTTCATGCGCGGTTTGGCAAAAAACGTGGGGTGTACCTGGGAGAAGTTACCCGCATTCGCAATGAACAGGTGACAATCACCCTAGAAGCACCAGTGAAAGCAGGTGATGGAATTGTTTTCGATTCTGGTCATCCCGAAGCCAAGGAAGAAGGCGGGCGAGTTTATGCGGTGGTACAAAAAGGTAAAGAAGCCGTGCTAACCTTTGGCAGAAGTGACCTCAACTTCCGCCGAGTGCATATAGGCGATCGCGTTTGGAAAACTAGCGATCCAGAATTAGATAAGCAATTACGTCAAAGCTTTGCGGGAGACAACCCCCAATTTCAGCGCCCCATTGACTTAGAAGTTTACGGCGAAGTCGATCAACCACTAACTGCGATCGCCCGCGATGGACAAGGTCATGTTGTGCAAGTGAATTCGACAATACCACTAGTAGAAGCGCACACCAAACCCCTAACCACAGAACGTTTACAAGAACAGTTAGGTCGCCTAGGTAATACACCCTTCTGTTTAGGAAACCTAACCAATCACCTCAATGGCGCATTAATTTTACCCGTAAGTGAATTAAACCGGATGCGGCGAGAAATGGTGGCGCAGTT
Organism: Tolypothrix sp. PCC 7601; assembly: GCF_025677855.1. Lineage (NCBI taxonomy): Bacteria > Bacillati > Cyanobacteriota > Cyanophyceae > Nostocales > Tolypothrichaceae > Tolypothrix > Tolypothrix sp. PCC 7601. The sequence continues at coordinate 1,849,905 of NZ_CP064879.1, read as the reverse complement.
AGAAGAATTACGCCGTCAACCCAAACGCTGGGAACTCAACGATCATGCTTCTCTAAAAGACCTACTCCCCTCATCCCCCTTATCTTCCTCATCTTCCTCATCCCCCGCATCTCCATCACTCATCGTTTTAGTAAGGAACCTCAAACAACTCCAAGCCGCACTCCAAGCCGGAATCCAAACACTGTACTGTGAATTTGAAGACCCCCGCTTTTATCGCGAAGCCGTGCAGATGGTAAAAAAAGGGGAAATAAGCAATGCCCAATGCCCCATGCCCAATGCCCCATGCCCCACTATCTGGGTTGCACCTCCCCGAATTACCAAACCTGGGGAAAATTGGATTTTGCAACAAGTACGGGACTCCCAAGCAGATGGCTATCTGCTGCGGAATTACGATCATCTGCAATTTTTCGCCCAAGACCGTTGTGTTGGAGATTTCTCGCTGAATGTTGCGAACGCCTTAACCGCAGATTATTTTCACCAGCGCTATGGTTTGGAACGCTTAACCGCATCCTATGACCTGAATATTAGCCAACTCGAAGACTTACTTCATAGTTGTCCACCCCAATGGTTTGAGGTAACAATTCATCAACATATGCCAATGTTCCACATGGAGCATTGCGTATTTTGCGCTTTTCTTTCCCAGGGAACAGATTACACTAACTGTGGCAGACCTTGCGAACAGCATGAAGTGAAATTGCGCGATCGCGTTGGTAGCGAACATGTCCTCAAAGCTGATGTCGGCTGTCGCAATACTGTATTTAACGGCACTGCTCAAACGGGAGCTGAGTACGTACAGCGCTTGATAAATTTGGGATTACGTCAATTCCGCATTGAGTTTGTCAATGAAACCCCAGCGCAGGTGAGTAAAACTATACATTGCTACAGTCAACTTCTGCGTGGCGAAATTACAGGTTCCCAACTCTGGCGCGAATTGAAACTGCAAAATCAGCTAGGCGTAACTCGCGGGCCGATGGGAGTTTCTGCATTAAAGTAGTAATACGAATTCAAATAATGTTTGCGAGACATCAATATATTCTAGAGGGTAAGGCATTGCCCATTGATGTCAATTTAAGCTAAAAGCGATATAGGACGGGCGTTGTACAAATAGCGCCCTCATCCCCTAACCCCTTCTCCCGCAGGAGAAGGGGAACTAAATCTCTTGCTCCCGTCTCCCTGTGGGAGAGGGGCTGGGGGTGAGGGTGAAACCTTGCAACCAAGCGGGTTTCACGTTAAGTTGACACGTAGGGGCAATGCCTTGCCCCTACTATTTGTCGCATTCTTTTTTCAAATTGGTAAGCTATTCTGCTGTTAAGTTGCACAATCCATCGTGAAGACTGTTGACGGTTGACCGTTGACAGTTAACCGTCAACAGTTAACAGCCCTGATTAGTAGTTATGCAATTTAGACGCGCATCAATACTTGTCGGTTAAGGGGAAAAGGGGAAGGGGAAAAGGGGCAAGAAAAAACCTTTAACCCTTACCCTTTCACCTTTTCCCCAAACCAAATTAAGAGTTTAAAATCCTTAACCGAGCAGTATTGAGACGCGCATTAGCTTATAAAATTTTATTTTCTGTCTTCTGCGTCAAAAACTTAGAAATAATTCCCTACTAACTATTTCCATCACTACCCAGCAGCGTTTGGAAAATATTTCCTAATAAAAATATAGCGCCTGCGATGAACAAGATAAGCATTACACCAGCAAGGGCAGCAAAGGGAGAAGTTACGAACAACAATAAGAATACAAACATCAAAATTGATATTAATATTCTCAACATTTTTGTCACCTTTGAAATCTATTGGTTTCAAGCTAACTTACTAACTTAGGCAATACATATCTCTAATAGAGGAAATCAGATGTATTTCTTTAGTACAGTCAGGCGAAAATTAATTTATTATAATTGCTCAACTTTTATAAATTTAAAATTACCCGCGCTAAGTTGAAATAGATTAAAACACCTAAAACATCTACTGCTGTAGTGATAAATGGTGCAGACATTAAAGCGGGATCGAGGCGGAGTAAGCGAAATAAAAACGGTAGTGCGGAACCAGAAATTGAAGCTAAAACAGAAATAGCTACCAAACTAGTTCCTACCGCGATCGCAACTTCTAATTTTCCTTGGAGGAAGTAGGCCCAGACGGTGGCGACTGTACCTAACATGACACCTAATAATGCACCCGCGATCGCTTCTCGTCCAATTACCTGCAATGGCCCTAACATCCGGATTTCTTCGGTGTTCATCCCTCTAATGACTACCGTAGAAGATTGCGCCCCTACATTCCCACCAGTCCCAGTCAACAAGGGAATAAACGCTGTCAGGGTAACAACTTTTGCCAAAATATCTTCCTGAGACTTAATAATCGTTCCCGTAACAGTATTAGTAATTAACCCTGTTTTGTCACTCTGGCAGTAGTATAATAAGGTAAAAATGCTAGAACCAAGACACAGAGCATGGTACAGCCCCGTCCAGCCGCACCAACAGTCAAATTTGTGGACGAATATTGCCAGTGGTATAAAAGTCTGTTTCCAGATGTTAGGAGTTTCGAGGCTTTTAAATATCTCCATGTAGGCTGCATTTCTGATCTAAAACGTAAAACATTGCCAGAAATAGCAAAAATCGTAGGATTAGATAACCAGCAAGGGTTGCATCATTTTCTAACTACATCACCTTGGGATATAGAAAAGTTAAGAACCTTAAGGTTAGAGTTAATTTTACAAGTGCTAAAAGGTAGACCAATCATTTTAATTATTGATGAGACAGGGGATAAAAAGAAAGGGAGCAAGACAGATTATGTGAAACGGCAGTATATAGGAAATTTGGGAAAAACAGATAATGGAATTGTGGCAGTGACAGTATATGGTGTTTTCTGTGGGATGACATTTCCATTACTGTTTGAAGTGTATAAACCCAGGGAAAGATTACAGGCAGGAGATAAGTACCGCACTAAACCAGAAATAGCAGCAATACTGATAAAAAAGCTACAATCAATGGGTTTTAAATTCAACTTAGTACTTGCAGATAGCTTATATGGAGAGAGTGGTAAGAATTTCATATCTGTATTAGATGAACTAAACTTGAACTATATAGTAGCGATTCGGTCAAATCATTATGTAGAAATACTTCCACGACAACATATTCAATATTTAAAGTGGCAGAAGTTTCAAAGGGTATTCTCTGACTTGAGTCGGGAAAATCGATTTATTAGAGAAATTATTCCGGGAAAACGTGGAGAACTTAGATATTGGCAAATTACTACAGATCCAGAAAATTTGCCTGATAACACTACTTGGTATGTGATGAGTAAATATCCAGACATTACGCCAAGAGAAGTTGGAAATTTTTACGGTTTAAGAACTTGGGTCGAGTACGGGTTAAAACAAAGTAAGAATGAATTAGGTTGGTCAGATTTTCGCCTGACTCACTACCCAGATATTGAGCGATGGTGGGAAATTATTTGCAGTGCTTATTTAATGGTTAGTCTGCATTCGGAGCAACTGTTTCAGTCTCCATCACAACGAGAGTCAAAATTTGTTTCACATCCTTGGTGGGATAATGGAAATGGCTGGAAGAACATTCTTAACAATCTTCGTTTGATTATTCAACCTTTTACTTTATTTAATCTGATATATCCCTGGTTAACGGTTTTTCCTATTCCTCAATTAGCTTTGGGTTTTTTTAAACTTCAATCTATTATTTATAGCCTCACCAGTTCAATTTTTATATCCCTGATTCACCCTGATTTCTACTTTTCCTCTGCCTAGAGTGACAAAAGAGGGTTAATAAGACAAATAGCCATACAACCCGTTTGCGCGCCACTTCCATTAAATTCATCTGGAAGTAATTATCACCCCCTGACTGCACACCACCACCCAAGGCGTAAATATCTTCAGTGGTTTCTTGTTGCAGAATATCAATCACATCATCGACGGTGATAATCCCCACCAACCTCTGTTCTCGATCAACCACAGGTACAGCCAGAAAGTCATATCGTTGAATCAACTTTGCGACTTCTTCTTGATCTGTATCCGTGTGGACAAACACCACATCACGGGTCATAATTTCGGCAATCGCTTCATCTGGTTGAGATGTTACCAATTCCCGCAGTGAAACAATCCCTGTCAAATGTCTAGCCGCATCGGTGACGTAAAGGTAATAAATCATCTCGCTAGCCTTCGCGAGGCGGCGAATTCTCTCTATAGCTTGAGATACCGTAAAATTCTCTTTCAGAGAAATTAATTCTGGAGTCATGATGCGCCCAGCAGTATCAGCTTCATAACCCAATAGTTGCGCTGTGGCTGTACGTTCCGCCGGACTTAGTTGTTCTAGCAAACGATTGACAACTTTTGCAGGGAGTTCATCAAATAACCTAGCGCGATCGTCTGGTGACATTTTATCGACAATGTCCCGCACATCCTGACTTTTCAATTCTTCGAGTAGCTGTTCTTGAATACTGTAGTCGAGATATTCATAAACTGCGATCGCCTCATCCTTAGAAAGCAACCGAAACGCTAAAGCGTGCATTGCTTCTGGTAAACCTTCTATAGCCTCAGCAATATCCGCCGGCTGTACAGGTACCAAAATTGCTTTAGCGCCTCGTAAATCTCCCTCTTCCAACAGCATTTGTAACTGAGTTCGCACCAAATCTCGCAATTCCCGGCGCGACATATCCTGAAGGTTAGAGATTAAATGATGATTTTCTGTCACAAAGTCCACCTTCCTAAGGCAGTTTGAACAAGTTTGCTGCCCTTAGTCTAAAAGATGAAGGCAATATTCCACATCCAACTTAGGATTTTTCTTCTTCTTACCTTGAGATTCTGTATCTTCAATTTTGCCGTCGTTGAACATCCTACTTACCCATATCACTTAACTTAAATACCAATTAGCTAATAAGTAATCAGAAAGCGATCGCTAATATTTTTGCTCTTATTTACTTTATATCAAGCATTATTTACAGAAAGTATAAATAGCCTCATAAATATAAAGCTTCTCTTGATATATTTCTTTCAAATAAATTTATATTTGTAAAAATTTAATTTAGCCTGTAACTAATCTTAAAACTACTAATAATTAACTTCAAAAAATATTGCAACAATCTTTTTATTTCGACAAATATTCGTCAGATAAGCTGAACATGAATATGTATTTTTTCTGGTTAATTTGAGCTTGTCTTCAAAAGAATTTAATTTTTATAGTAAAAAAGCAGCATAAATGTGAATGTTTCAAGAAAAGCCATCACAGAAATTGACATCAAAGATAAATATAGGTTCCAATGATAATTACTTAATCAGTAGAAGGACTGAAAGCGCAATTCTCTAATTCATGAGTTAAATATCTTTGTTGCTGCGTATATCTACAAAAACTATTTTTGCCAAATTAACAAATTATCATCTGCTTGCACAGCCATGAAATATATTCATGTTCTGCGATATTGCATTGTAAATAAACCACTAATAGATTTTTATCATTTAGCAATGCTCTGATGCATTAAAAAGCTTTATTTCAAATACTATTGCAACCATGAACACCTTTTATGAGTGCATTATTTATTTGCCTTTTTTATTTTTTTAACACAGCAATAAATCCAAAAATTTGGCTCTTCATTACATACTATTCTAAATCACGTTCACAATTATCACGCAACCCTTGCCAAACAATAATAGTGGGCATTATTTAATAACATTTTAAGCATTTGGCAAGTGTTTGAGTTCTTAAGCTATATTTTTCAGCCAAGCTTTGAGGTTTAACTAATAATTTGGCATAACAGGTACGTAAGAACCAAAAATTTTCCCCTTTTCCCCTCAACAGCAATGAGTCCAAAAATTCATATTTTTTGGACTTATTGAGGTTAGATCTACTAAAAATAAAATGTTAAATTCTCAAAATATAGAGCCAAATTCTTTGGTTCAGGGAACATATACTTCTTTAAATAATCCTGGGTTATCTACTAGCCAAAATTTAGTTTTCATTGACGCTGCGCTGGCTAACAATTCCAGCCTGACTCAAAGCTTTGGTAATGCACAGTTATTTACACTCGACCCTAACCGAGATGGTGTAGCACAAATTGCAGATGTACTCGCGCATTATCAAAACGTTGCCAGTGTACATATCGTCTCCCACGGAAATGTAGGAGATGTATTAATTGGCAATACAAATTTGAATTCCCAAAACCTCAGCTTATACAGCGATGCGCTCAAAAGTTGGAGTAATGCTTTTACTGCCGATACTGATGTATTATTCTACGGCTGTAATGTGGGCGCAGGTGCAGAGGGAGAGACTTTTATCCAACAGTTGAGTCAATTAACTAGCGCGGATATTGCTGCTTCTAATAACCTCACAGGTAGTTCCAAATTCGGAGGAGATTGGAATTTAGAAGTAGCAACTGGTAGTCTGGAAAGTCTTGATATATTAAACCAAGCTGCGATCGCTAATTATGATGGTGCTAACCTCGCTATTGATGATGGTTTAGTTGGACGTTGGCAATTTGATGAAACTAGCGGTTTAACTGCCACTGATACTATTCAAAATAATAATGGCACTCTGGTAAATAATCCTAATCCCCAGTGGTCTACTGGCCAGGTTAACGGTGCTTTACGATTTGATGGTGTGGATGACTACGTCAGTGTACCAAGTAGTCCTAGCCTCAATTTGAATGGTGGGATATTTACCCAATCTGTATGGATATATTCGCAAATTACAGACAATGCCTATCATGGCGTAATTGGTTATCAACCAGGCGGATCGATTTCTCAACGCTATCCCGGTATTTGGGTGTACGAGCAAACAAAAATCCATGCGGGTTTTGGCGATGGAAGTAACTGGAACTCGTTTACCACAGGGGATGTACTCAAACCCAATGCTTGGAATAATGTAGTCACATCCTTTGATGGCACCACCTATAAAGCCTATGTCAATGGGCAAGAAGTTTATACTACTACTCAGTTTGCTGGACGCAAACCAGCCGCAACTCAACAACTAAATATTGGGCGCGTTGATAATTACTTCCAAGGACAGATTGACGATGTGCGAATTTATAATCGCGCCCTCAGCGCCGCAGAGATTAGCACCCTTGCACAGCAAACTACATCCACACCCCCAACTCCTACCCCTGGTGTCATTAGTCTGCAAAATAATGCGATCGCAGTCAATGAAGTTGATGGCACTGCTACTGTCACAGTCTTAAGGCAACAGGGAAGTGATGGCACTGTCACCGTTAACTACCATACAGTTAATGGCACTGCTACTGCTGGTACAGACTATACCAGTAAATCAGGCACACTGACATTTGCTACTGGTGAAACTAGCAAGTCTGTCACAATTCCAATTCTGGATGACACACTGGCAGAAGCCAATGAAACTTTTAACTTTGTCATTGACAATATTACTGGTGGGGCAACGTTATCAGCACCGCAAACCACGGAAATCACAATTATAGATAACGAGAATAATCCAGGTTTGGTGGGCTATTGGAAGTTAGATGAAACTACTATTGGTACCACCGTCATTGATTCCTCTGGTTCTAACAATAACGGTAGCCATGTCAATATCGCCTCACCTAGTGGCCCATCTACCAATGTTCCTAGCCTCAACTTTACGGATACTGGCAGTTTAAGCTTTGATGGCGTAAATGACTATGTAAATATAGCCAGCAATCCTAGCCTAAATTTAAGTGCTGGGCAATTCACCGAATCTGTATGGATCTATTCGCAAATTACAGACAATGCCTATCATGGTGTAATTGGTTATCAGCCAGGCGGATCGACTTCTGACCGCTATCCCGGTATTTGGGTGTACGAGCAAACAAAAATCCATGCGGGTTTTGGCGATGGAAGTAACTGGAACTCATTGACCACAGGAGATGTACTCAAACCCAATGCTTGGAATCATATAGTCACATCCTTTGATGGCACCACCTATAAAGCCTATGTCAATGGGCAAGAAGTTTATACTACTACTCAGTTTGCTGGACGCAAACCAGCCGCAACTCAACAACTAAATATTGGGCGCGTTGATAATTACTTCCAAGGACAGATTGACGATGTGCGAATTTATAATCGCGCCCTCAGCGCCGCAGAAATTAGCGCCCTCGCACAGCAAACTACAGCCACACCTCCTACCTCCGGCCCTGGTGTCATTGGATTGGAAAGTAGTACGATCGCCGTCAATGAAAGTAATGGCACTGCTACTGTCACAGTATTAAGACAACAAGGAAGTGAAGGTACTGTCACCGTTGACTATCAAACAGTTGATGGTTCCGCTACTCCCGGCGCAGACTACATCAGACAAACAGGGACACTAGTATTTGCTCCCGGTGAAACCCGCAAATCTATTGTCATTCCCATCTTGGAAGATAGTCTGGTAGAACCAAATGAAATTTTTGGTTTGGCCATTGATAACATCACTGGTGGCGCGAGTTTATTAGCACCTCGTACTGCTCAGATTACAATCTTAGATAATGAAAACCTATCGGGACTGATAGGTTATTGGAAATTGGATGAGACTAGTATTGGTGTCACTGTTGTTGATTCATCCGGTTTTAATAATAATGGTAACCACGTCAATATTGCCTCTCCTAGTGGCCCGACGACAAAAGTACCCCTGTTGAATTTTACTGATACCCACAGTCTGAACTTTGATGGAATTAATGACTACGTAAATGTATCTAGTAGCCCCACTCTGAATTTGAGTAATGGCACATTTACAGAATCAGTATGGATTTATTCCAACATTACAAATAATGGCTTTTATGGTGTTCTTGGGTATCAAGCACCTGGTACTGGGGACAACCAGCGTTATCCAGGGATTTGGGTTTATAACCAAACACAAATTCATGCTGGGTTTGGAGATGGTAATAACTGGAACTCTTTTATAACAGGCAATGTGTTGAGACTCAATGCCTGGAACCATGTAGTAACCACATTTGACGGTACCACATACAAGGCTTATGTAAATGGTCAGGAAGTCTACTCTACAAATGATTTTGCCGGACGTAAACCCTATGCAACACAACAACTCAATATAGGCAGAGTTGACAACTACTTCCAAGGGCAAATTGACGATGTGCGAATTTATAATACAGCGCTAGGAGCAGCAGAAATCCAGCAACTATACCAAGCACAGCCGCTACCAGATTCACGCCAACTGTTGACAGAAACAGTTATATCTGGTTTGGCAGTACCGACTGCAATAGACTGGACACCTACTGGACAATTGCCTGATGGACAGCTAATGTTTGTTGCAGAAAAGAGTGGAGTTGTCAAGGTCTTCAAAAATGGTGCTTTACTAGCAACTCCCTTTATCGATATTTCTCGTCAGGTTAATAACACAAGCGATCGCGGCTTATTAGATATTGCTGTTCATCCCGATTTTATTCACAATCCCTATGTTTACTTGCTCTTTACCTACGACCCCCCAGAAGTATACCAAAACGGGGGTTTAGCAGGGCCAGACCAGCAAGGTAATCGCGCCGGTCGCCTCATTCGAGTCACAGCTGATGCTAGTACCAACTACACTACCGCCATACCCGGTAGTGAAGAGATTTTACTTGGTAAAAATAGTGTATGGAACAACTTTAATGGATTTGTTGATAGCACTATTAACTTTAATCAAGCTCCAGCAGGTATATTGGCGAATGGAGAAAATATTCAGGATTTCCTAGCGGCTGATAGCACCAGCCACTCCATTGGGACTGTGAGATTTGGCCCAGATGGCGCACTCTATATCAGCAATGGTGATGGTACTTCCTACAACCAAGTTGACTGGCGGACATATCGTGTCCAAGATATTAATAACCTATCTGGTAAAATTCTGCGGATTGACCCGATTACTGGTGAAGGTTTAGCAGACAATCCCTTCTATGATGGCAATCCTAACAGTAACCGTTCTAAGGTCTACCAGTATGGATTACGGAACGCCTTCCGGTTTACCATCTCTCCTGAATCTGGACAGATTTATATCGGTGATGTTGGTTGGACGCAGTGGGAAGAAATCAATGCAGGTGGCCCGGGAGCAAACTATGGTTGGCCCTACTATGAAGGTGGTAGTGGTATTAACCTCCAGACTAGTGGCTACAAAGATTTACCCCAATCCCAAGCCTTTTATGCGAGTGGACAAACTACAACACCATCCATTTATGCCCTTAATCATGGCACTGCTGGCATTAATGCGATCGTCATGGGTGATGTTTACAGTGGCACTGCATTTCCCGAACAATATTGGGGAGACTTGTTCTTCAATGATTTGGGTCAAGGTATTGTCCGCAATATCAGCTTCGATTCCCTTGGCAATGTCACATCAGTAGAAACCTTTGCTACGAATGCTCAAATCGTGGTGCAAATTAACACAGGCCCAGACGGTAACTTATACTTTGTTGATTTAGATAATGGCTCAGTTGGTCGCTGGCGCTTTGCGTAAAAGGAATGCAGGGGAAAGGATAGGGGGAAAAGGGTAAAGGGAAAAGGTTTTTAACCCCTGTCCTAACCTTCGCTGCTACCAACGCACATCAGACATAGTTGCTTGTCAATCCTTAGCTTTCAGCTAGGGATTTTTCTTGTTCACTTTTATAGAAAGCGGCGGGAAACTCCATCCTCTTGTGGGTGGAGAGGGATAACAGCCCCGCCGCTTGGGGCATTGGGCATAGGGCATTGGTATTTTCTTTCCTATGACGGCAGTTGCTACAACGCGGGAAACCCGACGACAGTTGCCTCTTTGGTCGGAGACGCTACGCGTAGCTTGCTTAAGCGCAGGGGTACAAGTCGGGGAAGCCGCCCACGGCACTGTCTCCCCTATGCCCAATTCCCAATGCCCAAAAACTCCATCCCCTTGTGGATGGAGTTTTTTATAACTAACTTTTATCAGAGGTATAAGTTTTTCTGTGTCAAGCCTTCTTGTCAATTCGTAACAATTTCGTTACATTAATTTACATAGGTTAACAAGAGCAAAAAATTATGTATACCACCATTAACGAAGACGGCATTCTCAACAACTATGCAAATGAACCCCAAATCTACTATGCAGACTATCCCTCAAATGAGGAGCAACGTAGTTATAGTTTCCAGGCTGGAGTAGCTACTTTATTAGTCACCGCATTAGTTTTGGTTGCTTGCGGCGTTAGCTAATCGCCACTGCATATATCTATATATTCACCAGCTATTTACAAAGAACTTTGACAATAAGGAGAGACGAAAAATGTTTGCACCATTAGTAATATTGTTCCGTGAATGGATGGGCAAAGCTAAATTTAATCAGTTACGTGGTAAAGCCATTGGTTTACACGCCCAAACAATCACTAATTTTTGTAATCGCGTCGGAATTGAATCTAAGCAAAGACAGAACCTCATTCGTCTAGCTAAAGACAACGGTAAAAAGTTAGGCTTATTAGCTTAACAGCGCTGATTTAGAGAAAAGTTAACTGTTGCAAATATCAGATAACTTTTGCGGGTAATGCCAATTTGTATATGACTATTCTGACTGTTCGCTGTTGATAGTCTCATAAATACTGGATAGCAATTTTTCAAATACAAGTGCTTTAAATTCTTCATTGTTCATCACTTGCATAAATATTTTTTCGTTACCATCCATGCGTTCGATAAATAGATTTTCCAGATGATTTTCTAGAACTGGGGCAAAGTTTTCTTTAGTATTGACTTGAGCCGCTTGTTTAATGGAATCATTTGCGATCGCAGTTTCGGTAATCTGCTCAAAAAATAGCTGGTCGGCTGGGGTGAAGTTAGTTCCAAAGCGTTCGTTAAGGGTGTCGATTAGCTGGGATAGGGGGACTTCTTTATCTGGCTGACGAGTCCCGACAGAGGTAGCACCGCGTAATGGTTCGGCTTGTCCTGCGGTTAAATCTATTTTTCCTTCGCTGATTTTTTCCAGGCGATAAAATTTCAGTTCGATATCCCCAGATAAATCTATTTTTGGCGCTTGGGGACTACGAGGTAGTTTTTTCAAGAGAAACCGCCCGTAAGCATAAAGCTTTTCTAGTTCTGAATCTTGGTAAGGAATAATCTGAGCCAGGAAGAGGTAGAGATTGCGGAAGCTGGTAAGTTGACTTTTAAATAGTTCTTTCTCTGCGTCTTGCAAAGCTCTATAATTTTCAATAATCAGGTCTAGGAGTGTGTTTAATTTTTTGTGTTCGCTTCCAGTAAGAGAAGTTTTCGGACGAAACCAAATTTCGCACCACTGATTTACATCGTCGTGGCTAAAAAGTTGCCATGCATAAAGCTGGTAAGACAAATCATTTAATTGTTGCGGATCTGCGGTTTCGCCAACGGGAGTTTCTTCGTAGTAGGGTTTAAAAGCTTTGTAGATATCTTCGGGTTTGTTGACAAAATCTAAGACGAAAGTATCTTCTTTTCCTATGGTGGTACGGTTGAGGCGAGAGAGAGTTTGGACAGCTTGCACGCCATCGAGTCGTTTATCCACAAACATAGTATGCAGTAATGGTTGGTCAAATCCGGTTTGAAATTTGTTGGCGACAAGCAGCACTTGATAAGCATCGCTAGCAAATTTATCGGGAATTTCGGAAGTTTTAATCCCGCCATTCATCTTGACTTCAGTAAATGTTTGTCCGGGTAATTCATCAAGGATAATAGAACCGGAGAAAGCCACAAGGGATTTAATATCGCTATAGCCTTTATCTTTGATATATTTATCAAAAGCCAGTTTGTATTTAACCGCGTGTTCGCGGGAACTGGTAACCACCATTGCTTTTGCCCTACCCCCAATTTTATGGCGGGTATGGTTGCGGAAATGTTCGATGATAATTTCTACTTTTTGGGCAATATTGTAGGGATGAAGTTCCACAAAATTGGCGATCGCCTTTGCTGCTTGGCGACGGGGTAAGTCTGGGTTATTCTCAGAAGTGCGGACAAGTTCGTAATAGCGATCGTAGCAGGTGTAATTGGCTAAAACATCCTTAATATAGCCTTCCTCAATCGCTTGGCGCATGGTGTAGAGATGAAAGGGAATTTGGCCGTTCTCCCCCGGTTCGTCAAAGACGAGTTGGGTTTTGTGTTTGGGAGTAGCGGTAAAAGCGAAGTAACTGAGGTTGGGTTGTTTGGTGCGGGTGAGTTGTGCTTTGAGGAGTTGTTGTTTGGCTTCATCGCTGAGATTATCTTCCTCAAGTTCATCTTCCAGCAATTGGGATGCGATCGCAGATTCAATACCATCTTTATTTAAGATTTTGCGGAGTTCGGCGGCGGTTTCTCCGGTTTGGGAACCATGCGCCTCATCAACGATGACCGCAAAGCGTTTATTTTTAGTAGTAATGTCGATGGTTTTACCTTTTTTGGCTAAAGTCTCGATGGCTTTAGTAATGAAAGGGAATTTCTGAATTGTCGAAATAATAATCGGTACACCGTCGCTGAGGGCTGTGGCGAGTTGTTGGGTATTCTCGTCAATTTTCTGGACAACTCCGGCTTTATGGTCAAATTGATAGATAGTGTTTTGTAGTTGTTGATCCAGTACAGTGCGATCGGTGATGACGACAACGGTATGAAAGATTTTTTCGTCTTGGTTGTCGTGGAGGTTAGCGAGGCGATGGGCTAACCAGGCGATAGAATTTGATTTTCCTGAACCTGCGGAATGCTGAATTAAATAATTATGTCCAGCTTGATTTTGTTTGGCGTGGGTGATGAGTTTCCGCACGACATCAAGTTGATGGTAGCGGGGGAAAATTAGGGTTTCTTTTTTCTGGTAATTAACGCCAGTGGCGGTAGGAATTTTGGTTTCTTTAATTTCGACGTGGAGAAAACGGGCTAGGATGTCCAAAAGGCTATCTTTTTGTAAGACTTCTAGCCAAAAATAACTGGTGCGATATTCTTCATTATCGCCGGGAGGATTACCTGCACCGTGATGATTACCTTTATTGAAGGGTAGGAAATAAGTATTTTCACTAGCAAGTTTAGTAGTCATCCAAACTTCTTCTGTGTCAACGGCGAAGTGGACTAAGCAGCGTTGTTTAAAAGCAAATAGCGGGTCTTTGGGGTCTCTGTAGAGTTTATATTGATGAATGGCGTTTTGGTAGGTTTGTCCGGTGAAGGGGTTTTTCAGTTCAATGGTGGCGATGGGTAAACCGTTGATGCTGAGGAGAATATCGGGAATGCGTCCGGTTTTGATAGTAACTTGGCGGGTGATGGTGAGGCGATTTTGTTCATAAAGTGCCAAAGTTTCCGGGTTCATCCCTGTGTTGGGCTGGAAGTAAGCAACTCGCAGGGTTTTACCATAGCATTTAAAGCCATTGCGGAGGATATCAAGCATTCCTCGGCTTTTAAGTTCCTTGGTGAGACTCTCTATAATGATTTTCTCAGCGTCGCTGCTGTTGGCTAGGCGTTCCCATTGTTTGGGTTGGGTGGTTTTGATAAAATTGATGATTTCCTTGGGGAAAAGAGCGGTATCTGTGTCGTAGTCGTTTGCTTTACCTTGGTGATAGCCACTGATTTGCAGGAGTTCCCGTTCAATGATGTCCTCAAATTTATCTTCCGTGTGCATAGCTCACCAAGTATAAATATACTTAAGTATAAATTGTGAATTAATTAATGGCTAGAAAGTTACTCGGCGTAATAATCTGGTTTTGATATTCGGGTAAATCTTTGAGGATTAAAAGGTCTTTATCATACAGCGCTTTTGATATAAGTGATATGCAGCAATTCTAGAGATGCTTTTTAAACGTAAATGTAGGGTGTGTTGTCGCGCAGCGCAACGCACCGATATAGCATTAAAAATTCAAGGTGCGTTAGCCTACGGCGTAACACACCCTACGAACATCTTTTAAAATAAGCTCTAAATATTCAATCAGTTTTGTTGGTCTAACCAATTAATCAGGTCTTCTAAAGATTGGAAATCAAAAATTGCATCCGCTAGGTTTTCTATTTGCTCTACAGATAAAGAATTAATTCGGTTTTCTAAAGTAGAATCAATATTATTAAAGCGTCGTTTTAGTTGTCTTTTAACTATTTTTTGTTCCCCTTGTTCAATTCCTCTTTCAATTCCTTTTTCCATCCAACTGGTGACAATTTCCATAATTGCTTCCTCTTCTACTAAGTTGGCTTGTTTTAATTCGGTATCAAGTGTTTGTTCTTCTGTAGCGTTTAATTTGAGATAGGTGTCTATAAAGCCGGAAATTAGTTCCATTTTAGCAGGATTTAACTGCAAGGTTACTAACATCCTTAAGCATTCTAGTTTAACTCGGACTCTTTCTTCTGGTTTAAAGTCCATTTTTGCCATTAATGCAGCAGCAACGGGGTTTGGTTGGTTTAAAAAGTTGCGCCAGTTGAGGTTATTTAGTTGAATGGCGATGTAATTAAATTCCAGAATTTTTCGGTTAGGGAAGTTAACTGTATATTGGCTTTTTTCCGGGCGTTTGGGTTCGTCGTAAGAAAAGATAACTATCGGGAAGATTGGTAATAAATATTTGGCATCTAAACGAGCAAAGTAATGAAACATTCGCCGTTCAAATTCTTTTTGATTATACGCTTGATTTTCAAGATGAATCAGAAAATAGGTGTCTTGTTCTCTAAATTTGACTTGGGCTAATAAGTCGATTTTTCTTTTGTCTCCAGAGGTGACATCTGTAAATATTTCTTCTGGTAAAAATGTGAGGCTGTCTTTATTTACGTAGTCTAATACTTCTGGTAGGAATAATTCTATAAATTCCCAAAAGAAGGTTTGGATTAATTCTTTAAATAATCTATCGTGGTCTATCATTGGCTGATATGAAATTAATTTTATTAAGTAATATCCTCACAAAAATAGGTAATTTTTTATGCTTTGTGAATTTACAACCTGGTTTAACTCAATGTACTAAGAAAAGTGGCTTTAGTTAAGTTTCCGTCTACCGTGACAAGGGTGAGGTTATAATGAACTGCGGTTGCTGCAATAAAACGATCTGCGGGATCTTGATGTACTAAAGCTAATTGGCGGCTTAAAATTGCAATTTCATTGGATAAAGGGGCTTCTTTTGTGTCGAGTTGCTGTAGACTATTTTGAACCCACTGTTCTGGAGTTGGCTTTAGCATAAGTCTTCCTTTCTCAGCAAGCAAGAGGGTTTCCCAAATACTGATGGGACTTAGCCATAATTCATTTCTTTCGTCAGAGATTGCTTTTTGTAGATTGTCTGAAAGGTTGAGATTACCGAGAAGATACCAAATCCAGATATGGGTATCTAGTAAAAGTTTCATAAAAGTACGTCCCAAGTAACTAGATTTGAAGTAGGCTCGATAATATCCCCTGTAATTTGACCGCTATCTTTCATCGCTCCAAAGGCGGCTCTTTTGCTTTGATTAATGGGGGATATGATGGCTAAGGGAATACCATTTTGAATGATGGTAAGGGGTTCGCCTGTTTTTTGCGCTTGGTTAATTAGGTTTTGGAGGGTTTCGGGAAGTTCTGCAAGGGTGATTTGTGTCATGGTGGTTTCTGCGGTTAGGGGATGGGGACTTGGCGCACGTCTATTTTACCTGTGACGGCGTTGGTGATGAGGGCGGTGCGATATTCTTTTAATAGTTCGATGGCCTCTAGAATCTTGGCTTTTTGTTGCTTTATTTCGGCTGTTTTATGATCTAAGTAAGTAACTATTGCTTGTTGCTCTTTTTTTGGTGGTTTTGGTAGTCTATATAGCTTTAATTTCTCCACAGTCAAATGGGTAATTGTATTGGGATTTCCTTCAGCTACAAAAACACCAAGCTTGACTAAATAATAGAATATATAGAATAAAAACCTAGGGATTTCTTCTGTTCCAATCACCCTAAGACGATGTATTGCTTTTTGAAAGCCTAAAATGCCATCAACACCTTGAACAATAGCGGATCTCCCTGACTCTCCTCCCTCACATACCAATAAGTCACCATTTTTTACTAAGTACCTTTCATACTCGTTCGGATTAATATCCATTTCTGGCAAGTCATTTTGATTAATAAAATCCCACTGCACATCAACATTTCTTAAATATTGAACTAGATAATCTCCTGATATTCTTCGTTGATCTAGCATTTTTCCTAGTTCAATTAGATATCTTAGCCGCAATAATAGTAAACTCCAATGCTTCGGAATTTTACCCAACCACTCAATACCAGAATCTTTCATCGGGACGCTTGGATCTAGTCCTTTGGTGACAGCGTGACTGATGAGGGCGGTGCGTTTTTCGTCGAGTTTTTCGAGGAGGGCTTCTTTCTTGGCGATAAGGTCGTCTATTTGTTTGGTTTTATGGTCGAGAAAGCGGGCGATTATCTCCTGCTCATCTGGTGGCGGAATAGCAAAAGTTAAATTTCCTGCTTGTTGAAAATTTAAGCCTTCACGAGATGTACCGTTTTCATAAGAAAAAATTTGTTCTTTACCCTGCTTAGAACAAAGAAGTAAGTGCAAATATGGGGGAAAGATTTTTTTTAAGTCTGGTCTGAATATGCAAACGTGCTGATTTACATTTGCTTTTATGAAATTAGGAGGGACTAAACTAACCCGCCCAATAGATGCGCCTGTAATATTAAGTAAAATATCATTTGGAAATACTCTGCTATTTATCTGTAGGTTATCTATCTCATCATCAATATAAACAACATCGTCTAAACGTAAGCCATCATCATAAACATTTTGACTTCTAATTAGCATTACACCAGAATCAACATAAATTTCCGATCCTCCTTTTGGTGTTTTTCCACTTCCAATTTTAGTGACAAAAAATTTAGTTCTTTTAACTTCCCAATGTTCAGGAATCTCCCCCAACCACTCAACACCTGAATCTTTATACTTTTCATAACCCTGATACTTACCCATTATTCCGCCTCTATTTCCCCTGCTAAGACTAAAATCTTCTCATATAAAACAGGAGAAATCCAAAAAGTAGAACTTTCAATTAATTTATCCATCAAAGGCTTAACAGAAACAATAAAGCCTTTTGTCTTACCTTCCAATAAAACCCCTAATAATCCCGTAATTCTAATTCCTAAACGTTGTGCCTCAGCCCTCCCTCTGCGCTCATCAATTAATAATAAATCAGTTTTTAACTCCAGTGCCAAAATAATAGCCTCTGACTCTCCTTGATCCAACTTAGCTTGTTGCTTCAACTCCTCAACTTTATTCTTATCTATCACAGTTCTAATCTCCAACACAGGAGATATTTCCGCGAGTAATTCACTTAATATTATGGGATGACACCTTGATAATTCTTGATACACTGCTTGAGGAATAATCACCCTTTCATAAAGTGATTGCAGTAAAAAAATATGTTCAATACTAATCAAATTAGTAATAACAGAAGTATCACTAATAATCACAATCGCCCTAACTCCCGCAAATTTTTTAAGTCAACCTCAAAATCATCCACATCATAATGATATAAAGGAATTTTACGGGCTTTTAGTAAATCTTGAAAAGCATCACAGTCCATCTCTGCCATTTTCGCCGCATAACCTAAAGTTAATCGCCCCGACTGAAATAAATGTAATGCAATTTCCTGCAAAAATTCTGTAGGTGTTAACTGAGAAGCGTCTAAAAATTCATCGGAAATTGTCACAGCCATTGCTAAAATCTCCCAATTCTACATTTATCATTTAAGAAATTTGCTGATTTAACATTAATTCTGCTTGTTCTACTTCGTGACGTAATTCCTCCAAACTCTGAGAGTCATCAAAAATAGAAATACCCCATTTATTCATCATTTCGATAACTTCTAGCCGAGAAACACTCAGAATTTTTGCAGCCCGTCCACTGGTAATTTCTCCTACCTCTAATAAAGCCATTACATACCCTTCTTTAGCTTTGTGTAAAGCCTTTTCTCGAATCTCTGCCGAAAGCTGAATACTTTCTAAGTCTTCATCTGCAATTGTTAAAGCCATCGTTAAAACTCCCGACTCTACATTTTTATTTTAGCCTCTAAACCACTTCCCCCAACATTGCCATAATATCTGCTTCTAAAGATTTAATATCATTCTCAATTTCATCCAAAGGACGAGGCGGCTGATACACATAAAAATGACGATTTAACGGAATCTCATACCCTACCTTAGTCTTATCAAAATCAATCCAAGCATCTGGTACATGGGGCAATACTTCCGCTTTAAAATATGCCTCACAATGCCCCTTTACTAACTTAATCAACTCATTTACACTTGCATCTTTGTCATATTCCAAAGGTAACGGCAAGGTAATATCATCCGGTAAAGGTACAATTTCCGTATCTCGTAAATTACTATCCGGTTCAGGATTCCCCTTAGCATCTCGGCAGATTTCCGCTTCTGTATCAGTCTCTCCCAATGCTGCTAAAATCGCTTTTTTTACTGGAGCTTTTAAACTTAATCCCGCTTGTTTTAACACCCGATTTAAGTCATTTTCAAACTCATCCCGTGACAGATAAAGTTTATTTGCATTCAATTTCTGCAAAGCAGCTAAAATTTGATTTTGCAGACTTTCACCCATCTCAATTTCTAACTGTTGGACTTTAGCATCTTTACGCTTCTTAGTCGTTGCTAAATCCTGAAATGCTTTCTGCTCCGACAACCGCGCCAAACGCTCTTCACTCACCTGAAAATTTAACCGTAACGGACGCTCTACAGTAATTTTAAGAAATCCAAACTTTTGATTATCAAAAATCTTTGAGCAAACCCGCTTTTCTATCTGTCCGTCTGACTCCACCACACTGACATCATTATGCTCAAAATCCCCATACAGTCGCACCAGTTCCGCAATATGCTCAGGGGATAATTCATTGCGCTTATTACCGAGACTCTTTTTCATTTTTTGGAAATGACGAGTACCATCAATCAGCTGTACTTTCCCCCGACGATGCGCTGCTTTTTTATTCGTCACCAACCAAATATAAGTAAAAATTCCCGTGTTATAAAACATTTGGTCAGGTAGCGCCACCACCGCATCTAGCCAGTCATTTTCAATAATCCAACGGCGAATATTACTTTCACCACTCCCCGCATCCCCTGTAAATAAAGGCGAACCATTAAACACGATCGCAATTCGCGAACCATCACCGCCTACTTCTGGGGATGAGTGCATTTTCGATATCATGTGTTGCAAAAACAACAGCGAACCATCATTAATGCGCGGTAAACCAGCCCCAAAACGCCCATTAAATCCTAAATTGTCATACTCATCTTTAATAAAATCTTCTGGTTTCCATTCCACCCCAAAAGGCGGATTGGCAAACATATAGTGAAACTGTTTATCAGGATGACCAATTGCCACTTTAGCGATCGCTTTTTCAAAAGCATCCCCCTCTAAACCCATCGCCGCATATTTAGACTTAGCCTCCAGGACAGCTTGCTTTGTCGGTTCCAAGACTGCATCCAAACGCCGCAATACAATCAAAGGTAACATCACCCGGCGGTACTGTGGTGGACGGTATGGGCCACGGAGTTTGTCGGCAATGCTCCAGATAAAACCGACTAACTCTTGATTAGTAGAACTTTCTATACTAGCCACCATAGGATTTTAAGTAATAAAGTGAAATTTAAGTAACACTTTCTGTAAAGAATATCCAGTTTACCCCGTTCCACGTTCATTACCGCAAGTATGGTGCATCATCTGGTGGTGAACTTTAGATCTCTTGCAAAAGATGTGGAAAGGGGAAAGGTTAAAGGGGAAAGGGGAAGGGGGAAAGGAAAATACAAAACTGTTCCCCTACCTCTGATTTACCTAATAACGAACCACAGAGACACAGAGTACACAGAGAAGAGAGAATACTTGAAGATTAAGACAATTTGGTGAGAAAACCTAAGAGGCGTTTGGTATTTTCTGTTAATAATTTGCGCCGATAAGCATCAGCAGCTTTTTTAATTGCTTCTGCTTGGGTGGGATAGGGATGAATGACACCGCTTAACTTGTTCAAACCTAACTTACCGACAATTGCTGTAGTCACTTCCGAAATCATTTCCCCTGCATGACGAGCGACAATGGTTGCACCGAGAATTTCATCGGAGCCTTTTTTGTGGATAATTTTCAGGAATCCTGACTCTTCACCATCTGCGATCGCACGGTCTACACTACTAAAAGGAATTTTGATTGTCTCGACATTCCAGCCTTTGTCTTTGGCTTCTTGTTCCGACAATCCTACATGGGCAATTTCTGGGTCAGTATAGGTTACCCAAGGCATAACTAAACTGCTGAGTTTGCTACGACTTAGCCCAAAGGGTGAAAATAAGGTATTTTTAATGACAATGCGTGCGGCTGCATCAGCTGCATGGGTAAATTTCCAATTCATGCAGATATCCCCAGCTGCATAAATTTTGGGATTAGTCGTTTGCAGGTAATCATTGACTTTCACACCATGCTGCTTGTCGTACTCTACTCCAACGGCTTCTAAATTCAAACCTTCAACATTGGGAGCGCGTCCCGCACCCACTAAAATTTCATCTACAGTTACAGAATCGCGATGTCCGTTGCTAGAAAAGTACAGTCGCTTCCCTTCGGTGACGGTGACGACTTCTTCTAATTTGCAATTAAGTACTAAGCGAATTCCTTCTTTAATTAAAACCTTTTGCAGAATTTCTGCAGCTTCCCCATCTTCTTTATTAAGAACATGAGAACTGCGATGGAAAAGCACCACCTCAGAACCCAAGCGTCGGAAAGCTTGCGCTAATTCACAACCAATCGGGCCACCCCCAATGACTGCTAACCGTTCCGGTCGTTGAATTAAGGAAAAAACCGACTCATTAGTTAAATAACCAGCTTTTTCAATTCCCGGAATCCCTGGTTGCGCGGCTCTTGCTCCCGTAGCGATTACGGCTTTTTTAAACCGCAGAGTTTTGTCGCCAACTTCCACAGTATTTTTACTCGCAAATCGACCGCTACCTAGAAATATATCAACGCCTAACTTTTGAAAGCGTGCAGCCGAATCATGGGGACTAATACCAGCACGAATGCGGCGCATCCTTTCCATAACTGCGGGAAAATCAATATCAATATTTTGCGGAATATTAATTCCTAATTCCTTACCATCCCACAATTCACCCACCACACGAGCCGAACGAATAATAGTTTTTGAAGGAACGCAACCTACATTTAAGCAATCTCCACCCATGAGATGCTTTTCAATTAATGCGACTTTTAAACCCAAATCTAAACCCGCCGCACCCGCAGCCACAACTAATCCCGCTGTTCCTGCACCAATTACTACTAAGTCGTAAATATCAGCAGGTTTCGGATTTATCCAATCTGGTGGATGAACGTGGGATACCAAAGTTTGGTTATATTCATCCATTGGGCGGACTGTAACTCTTTCAAATTCTAAATTAGACATTTTTTAATTGTTGACTGTTGATTGTTAACTGTTGACTGTTAACTCGCATTCAATTTTTAGGTACTTCCAGAAAATAAATTATCCAATTCACCCGAAAGCAGATTTTTTATTAATTATTGCTTACCTCCTCCTCTAAAGCTTTCCTTGCTATCCTCGTCACATAAATTGTGACTGCAACTGTAGCAATAAAACCAATAATCCGAATTGCCCATTGTATTGTTAAATTGGTAGGTTGTGTTTCACTGCCAATTCTCGCCAAATTACCAGCTAAAGAACCAATATAAACGTACATAATGGTTCCAGGAATCATCCCTACAGAACCAATAAAGTAATCCTGAAGAGAAACTCCTGTAATCCCAAAGGCATAGTTTAATAAATTAAACGGAAATACTGGAGAAAGTCGCGTTAACAGGACAATTTTTAATCCGGCTTTACCAACAGCTTTATCGATAGCAACAAATTTTTGATTACCTGCAATTTTATTAGCAACCCACCCTCTTGCTAAATAACGTCCTACAAGAAAAGCTGCAGTTGCTCCTAATGTTGCACCAAGAAATACATAAAGCGAACCCCAAACTACACCAAAAACAACACCCGCACCCAAGGTGAGAATCGAACCTGGTAAAAAAGCAACGGTAGCAATAATATATAGTGCAATAAAAGCGATCGCGCCTACAGAACCCAGGCTATCAATCCATTGCAAAGCATCGCGTAAAATTGATTGGGGATTAAAGGTAGTGGATGCTTGTGCTAATGCTGTTTCATTGTTGAAAATAAAGGCAATATTGATTGCTAGGAATGCGAATAAAATTACTTTTTTGAAATAATGAGAATATATCATTTGCTTAAATGACCTGATTATATAGCAATACGCTTGGCTTAAGCTCATTAGTGATTGATTTGTCAGTTAATTACAAAAGCCAGAAGAATTGGGGGATTCTCCCCCAAACCCCCGATTGGGTGACGGTTGCGTCCCCCAAACCCCCTCCAAAATTATGGTTCCGTTTTGTTGTTGAGTAAATAGTTTTTTGGTTTTGTGATCAATTAATTTTCTTCACTGAACTGTATTAGATTATATAGGTAGATGCATTGGCAAATAAATTGATCAAGCAGTCTATTTTAAGTGAGTGAGATACTTGTTTTATTTAACGTTTAAAAATGCAAATTTTCCTTTCACTCCGTTTGGTTCCATTTTCAGTTTGGCAACGTAAAAGTCTTTTTGAATGACATCACCGACTGGTGTGAAAGCAATTTCACCCAAAGGAGTTTGATAAGTTCCTTTGAGTAATTCTTGATTTAAGGCTTTACGCAGTTGTGGTAATGAAAGTTGATTAATTTTACTCTTTTTATCTAAAGATTGCAGCGCTTCTACATATACCTGTAAAGCCGTAAAAGCTTGAGCGCTGACTTGGGGTGGTTCTCTACGATATTGCTCAAAATAGGCTTTGCGAAATGCAGTGTTAATTTCACTCTGATATTCTGGACTGTAAGCCTGGGCAATAATTACGCCATCACAAAGAGCTTTGCAGACAGAAAATATATGAGATGTATTAAAACCATTACCACCAATAATAATTCCTTGATAACCAAGTTCTCGTAGTTGTTTAACTAAATTACCGCCATCAACAGCTAAACCAGAAATAATTGCTAAATCTGGTTTTAAATTAATTGCACTACTGGCTTGAGTTTGAAAGTCGGTATCTGTAGTTTGGAATTTTTGAACTGTAACTAAATCTAATCCTAAATCTTTAACTGTTTTTTGAAATATTTCTGTCTCTGATTTATTGAAAGCATCATTTTGAGCATAGAATATAGCTACTCTTTTGATATTCGGATTTTGTTTAAGTGCGGCTTTCACTGCATAAGGTGCAACAACAGCCACCGAGGAAGAAACCCGCGCCACATAATCACCAATTTCGGGAATACCTTTAGCTGTATTGGATGCGCCGATAACTGGAATTTGATTGCGTTCGGCAATGGGATTAGCACTAAAAGCTTGCTGTGATAAAGTAGGGCCAATAATTCCTACAACTTTATTTTGATTAATTAAAGTTTGAAAAGCATTAACAGTTCCGACTTCATCGCCGCCAGTATCTTGAAAGATTAATTTAATCGGGTTGCCATTGATACCGCCTTTAGCATTGAAATATTTTTCAGCAATTTTTACACCATCAGTTCCTTCTTGTCCGAGTAATGCTACATTACTTGTTTGAGCAAATGCGATACCAATAGGAATTCCATTAGCGGCTGCTGATGTAGAATTAGTTGCGGGAGTTTTATCTGTACTGCTACTTTTACCACAGCCTATCAACAACACAGAACAGGTAAATAATAAGACAGTTTGCTGTGCGATCGCATTTTTCATAGCCACGTATAATTAGAATAATTTAAATATATATAAGAGCGTAGGCAATACTGCTCGGTTAAGGATTTTAAACTCTTAATTTGGTTTGGGGAAAAGGTGAAAGGGTAAGGGTTAAAGGTTTTTTCTTGCCCCTTTTCCCCTTCCCCTTTTCCCCTTAACCGACAAGTATTGAGAGCGTAGGGATTTTGAATAACTCCTTACTTTTCGTTACTTCTATCATCAGTAATCTCGACTATTGCTACAGTTTGTTTGAGAGCTTTTTGAGCAACTTTAGTTATATATATAGTCACAGCCACCGTAGCAATTAACCCCAATATTTGTATTACCCATTCTCCAATTTGAGCTTGAGGATTACTAGGATGATTGCTTGTATTCAGCATCGTCAAATTTGTTGCTAAGGAGCCGATGTAAACATACATCACAGTTCCCGGAATAATGCCAAGAGAACCTAAAATATAATCTTTGAGGGAAACTTGCGTGACTCCAAATGCATAATTTAATAAATTAAAAGGAAAGATAGGAGAGAGGCGAGTTAGTAGCACAATTTTCCATCCTGCTTGAGCCACAGCCAAATCAATCGCTTTAAATTTAGGATGTTTTTCTAGTTGTTGCGCTACCCAATCCCGTGAAAGATAGCGACCAATTAAAAAAGCTAAAGTAGCTCCAATGGTGGCAGCAATTATGACATAAACAGAACCCCAAAATACACCAAATAAACAACCACCCTTTAATGTCAAAATAGAACCTGGTACAAATAATAAAGTCGCTAAGTTATAAACAGCAATAAAAGCAATCGGGCCAAAATAACCTAGATTGTTAACTGATGTTATTAATGTTAGTAACATTTCTTGGATATTGAGATGTTGACTAGCAATGATGACTGTGGCAACTAGACAACCTAATAGTAAAAATTTCAGTTTAGGATACAATTGGCGCTTTTGCATTTTCAGTTAAGTAAGTCAGTGGAAATAACCCAAACTATGTTAATAAAAGTAAATAGGCTTTAAATCCTTACCAATGACAAATGACCAAGGACAAAGCGCAAAGTCTGAGCGGAGGTTGCCTCCGATCAGAACTTTGTAAGAATGACAGCCTCAGCCAGTTATCTTTAATTTCGCCGACCTAATTATCAGTTGTTTACTGTTGAGCGTCTTGCTATCTACAACCAAAATATTCTACTTCCCTGAGAATCAGCTTAAATCTTTCTAAATTTTTCCTGGCGATACCAGCTACGAATTCGCTCAGGTGATACACCAAGTAGATAAGCGATAATTACTATTTGATTAATGAAGGTGGTTTGAAAGATTCCCTTGTTCAACCATCGGCGCGCAGATGTAAGAACTGGTACGGGAACAATGATAATTTTACCCATATTTTTTAAACGGCGAATGAGTTCAAAGTCTTCCATAATAGGCAATTCAGGGCAACCGCCTATTTGCTGAAACATCGACTTAGTGATAAAAATAGCTTGATCGCCATAGGGCATTTGGAGAAAATGCGATCGCAAATTTACCCCCCATTCCACCAACCTGATACCCCAAGGCGCTGCATCAATCCGCAACTTAAAAGCACCCGCCACGGTTTTTTGTTGTAGGAGTGCAGTCCGCACCATACCATCAAAGCCAGCAGGTAAGCGAGTATCTGCGTGGAGAAATAGCAGAATCTCACCACTAGCAGCTACAGCACCCGCATTCATTTGCACTGCCCGCCCAGGAGATGAGAAGATAACTTTCACACCCAATGACTGAGCTATAGCTACAGTGTCATCCTGAGAGCCACCATCGACCACAATAACTTCCGTATTTGTACTGCCTTGAGTCGTGATAATTGCCTCTGCAATATTTGCAGCCTCATTTAACGTAGGAATAATAATCGAAAGCTTGGGAATGTTTATAGAGACAGTTTCATAATTTGACAATTTTAGTCTTGCTCCTTCCTGAGCGCTTTCTTTTTTCTTAGAGTAATACCACGTTTCAGTGACATACTCCTACACTGATGCTTCGCATACAGTTTAGGCTTCCAAGACAATCCGGCTATTGCTTAGGAGACTCTTCTCGACTTTATCCATTTTTACTCAGCCCAAAACCTGACGCTGAAACCATTGTGGGACGGTAGTTTTAGTTTTTGGATTTGGGTGCAAATCAGTAACATGGAAAAAGTATTTGCCAAAAAACCAGGATTTTTGCCGGATAAGGAAAACCGAGTTTTTAATTTTGGATAAAGTTGAGCTAAGGAGGCAAGAGAAGAGGCAAAAACAAGAGGTAGGAAATATTAGGAAAGTCGCTACTGAGTTGAGAATAGCCACTACTGAGTTGAGAATAGCCACTATTGAGTTGAGAATAGCCACTATTGAGTTGAGAATAGCCACTATTGAGTTGAGAATAGCCACTACTGAGTTGAGAATAGCCACTATTGAGTTGAGAATAGCCACTACTGAGTTGAGAATAGCCACTATTGAGTTGAGCAAAGCCGCTACTGAGTTGAGAATAGCCACTATTGAGTTGAGAATAGCCACTATTGAGTTGAGCAAAGCCGCTACTGAGTTGAGGATAGCCACTACTGAGTTGAGGATAGCCGCTATTGACTTAACGATAATGGCTTCTGTTGTTGGTTGGCGAGTTTGCGATGCCTACGGCGGGCTTCTCTACGAGACGCTACGCGAACGCCTACGCAAATGAATAAGTAGTTACATAAAATTAATTACCCAGTTTGAAAAAAGAATGCGACAGATTGTAGGGGCACGGCACCAGTCATTGGTGTCAACTTAACGTGAAAACCGCCTGGCTGCAAGGTTTCGCCCTCACCCCCAGCCCCTCTCCCACAGGGAGAAGGGAGCCAGAGATTTAGTTCCCCTTCTCCTGCGGGAGAAGGGGTTAGGGGATGAGGGCGCGAGGTATTTGTACAACACGCGCCGTATATAGCTTTTAGCTTAAGTTGACACCAATGGGCACCAGTAAGATATTTGATATGTAAAAAGATGGTGGATGCCGTGCCCTACCTATCTGCCACGTTATGTATTCAAAATGGTTTTCTTGAGTTCAGACATGATAATAACAGCTAATCGTTCTAATTTATAAATGAAAATAGGGACACAAATAATTTGTGTCCCTGTAATATCTTAAAAATGATTGAGAACCACTAAATAATACTCCTAAATCATTGATGAAATATTCATACCTTATATTTCACACATCAGATAGGATTGCTATCAGCGCCCAGTATAATTGTATGTTTCACTAAACAAAGATTGCACTGTCATTTAATGGTGCAAATGCATCTGTAATCACAGATGTTTGATTATTACTCTTCACAACTACATCTAACAATCCATCCTTATTGGGATCAATGAACTGGCTAGCGGTAAAGTTGGGGAGAATTCCTTTAATTATTTGGGATGAAACTGAAGTGATAGTTGCAGCTTGTCCGCCAATTGAAACTTCAGTTTCTCCACCAAAGTTTTTACCGCCAATCACAAATGTATTACCACCTGCTGCTGGTGCCCTCCAAGGGAAGATATCATAAGCAGTAGTATCTACTATGTAAAGATCGTCCGCCGTCGCAACGGTAATTGCATTATCAGCATAGTCAATACCGAGAATTGCACCACCAGGCCCAGTTACCAAACTCAAACCATCTGCAACGGGAGAATCAGCATTGAGAACTGTATTTTTGATAACTTTTGTGCCATCAGCTGATAAAGCCACGCTGTAAAGTTTTTGGTTCCATTGCTGGGCAATTAAATTACCGCGCAATTGGCTTTGGAAAGTTGTTGCCCGATATTCATCAATGCCATTAGTTGAAGAAGCAAAAGTTGTGAGTGGCGCTGTATAAACACCAGGAATGCTTGGTTTATCTGGCCCATAAAAAACATTTTGGCGATCATCAGTACGTCCACGATTGCGGTTAGGAGAACCGTAGTATTCACCTTGTTTGATCAGGTTTAGTTCATCTGGCGCACCGGGTGCAGGGATAGAAGTTGTAGCTGAGGTAGAAAGTTCTCCAAAGCCTGTGTTATGACCATTATCAGTAGCATAAAGCAATCCTTTGGTAGTAAAAACTGCGCCAAAGGGATTTCGCAGACCACTTGCATAGACTGAAACGTCAGTACCCGGTACAACATTGGCAACATCACCAAAGGCTTGACTATCTGCAGGATCAAAAGTTAATCCTGCTGGGATTTCATAACCAGGAGGTAGGGGATTTTGTAGAACATACTTGATATCACCCTTAAAGCCCGGTTTGGAAATCTCCGCTTTTAAGATAGCCGCAGACAAAGGTGATTCTGGTAAACCACCAATGTTGCTGTTAATGACACCTGCGTTAGTATTACTACCAACATTGATGTATAAATCACCTTTTTGATCGAATGTTAAAGCATTGATCCCGTGGTCTTGATTGGAAGTTGGTAGTCCTGTGACTAAAGCTGTCAAGTTGGAGAAATTCGGCCCATCTAGTATGGAAACTTGACCGCTATAAAATGACTGTTCTGTTTTAGGAAAAGCACTGCCACCGTTACCATAAAGCCTTGTATGGGCAACGTAAATACTGGGGGAACCAGATTGATCGTAGGGGTTAAAAGCAATACCCAAGATGTTTGGTTTGTTGCCAGCTTTATCTTGAATTGTGGTGATGATTTGGGTATCGATAACATTGTACTTTTCATCAAAGGTATAAGCTCTGATTTCACCACTATAAGTACCTACATATAATCTGCCATCTGGCCCCCAAGCTGCAGTTGAGGGTGCAGCTATTGAAGCTACTGTTTTCTTAGTGAAGCTGATAGCAACGATATCATTATCGTTGACGCTGACAGGAAGTTCTGGGATGGTGAGATTTTGATAGTTGCTATCTGTAGTAGAGATAGTATGAGAAATGGTGAGATTGTCAGCACCTTGGGCTATTTTGTCATCAACTACATTGACATTTACAGTTTGCGGAACATTCCAGTTAGCAGGAGTAAAGGTCAGGCTAGTCTTATCTGTAGTTAAGCGATCGCCTTTAACTACATTAATTGTGACATCTGCGGTCGGTTGTGTATTCAGAACTAATGAGTAACTATCATCAGCACTTCCTTCTGTAACCTCAGTTCTACCTTGTGTTTGTTGCAAAATCACCTGAGGGCCAGTGAGTGGGATAATCTCTAGACCTGAGAGCAGAGCATTGTTAACGCTGGCATCCAAATTAAGATTCAGCTTGCCATCAGTAACAGTCACAGTAGGCACAGATAGTACTAGCGCTGAGTTATTACCTGTGAAGAACGCATTTTTAGATTGTTTAAAAATGTCTACGTCAGAGAACACTTTCTGACCTTCTAAAGAAACATCAAAGATGCGCTCATTGAAGACAGTGAAGAAATTCTCAGCAAAGTGCAGATTTACTGTATAGTTACCAGCTGTTACGGGAATCTCGTAAGCTAGCTTTGCTGCATATCGATCGTCTTGATATATAGGATCATCTTCTGTCTTGCCAATTTCCGCAGTGGTGGTATAGACGTTGCTGTCACCAACCACATATTGCGGTTGATCTGCATCCCACTTATTCTTTTTGGCATCAGTGTAAGCTTTACCACCTACATTGATCCGAATAGCCTCTGGTGTTGGCGTTGGGGTTGGCGTGGGTGTGGGTGTTGGCGTGGGTGTTGGTGTTGGTGTTGTATCTACAGGAATGATTTCAATCGCATCAATTTTGGCGTTGTTGACACTCGCCAAGAACTGTAAATTCAGTGTGCCATCAGCAACTGTAACATCAAAAGACTTATCCAAAGCAATGTTATTACCACCCGCTGCTTTGAAAATATCCAAGTTAGTAATTACTGGATTACCTTCAGCACTTACGTCAAAGACACGTTGTCCAGCTTCAGTCCAGAAGAGTTCGGAAAACTTGAGCTTAACTGTATATTTGCCGTTATCAACAGCAATGGCATAAGAGAATTTATCTGACCAATGTTCGTCTTGATAAAGGCCGTCGTCAACAGTATTGGCGATCGGTGCAGTTGTAGTATAGGTGTTACCGCCATCAAAATACTTACTATTATCTGCTTCCCAAAGATTACCCTGACTATCTCTGTAATCTGCACCACCTGCATTAATGCGAATTGTTTTGCCTGTGGCTGTGGGTGTGGGCGCGGGCGTTGGTGTGGGTGTGGGTGTTGGTGTTGGTGTGGGTGTTGGTGTGGGCGTGGGCGTGGGTGTGGGCGTTGGTGTTGTATCTACAGGAATGATTTCAATCGCGTCGATTTTGGCATTGTTAACACTCGCCAAGAAATCTAAATTTAAAATCCCATCAGTGACTTTAACCTTAAAAGACTTATCCAAAGCGATGTTATTACCACCCGCTTCTTTAAAAATATCCAAGTCATCAAAGACTAACTGATTTTCGACATTTACATCAAATACACGTTGTCCAGCTTCAGTCCAGAAGAGTTCGGAAAACTTGAGGTTAACTGTGTAGTCGCCGTTATCAACAGGAATGTCATAAGAGAATTTGTCTAGCCACCGTTCGTCTTGATAAAGAGGGTCTTCAACAGTATTGGCGATCGCCGCAGTTGTAGTATAAGTGTTACCGTCAGAAAAATAATTATCAGCTTCCCAGAGATTACCCTGAGTATCAGTGTAGGCTGCACCACCTGTATTGATCCGGAGGATCTTGGTAACCATTGTTGTCATTTCCAAACAATTTCTTACTTAATCTCTCGGAAAAGCTAAACCTAAAACAAGGTGCTATGTAAACTTTTTATGAGTTTTTTTTAAAGATTAAAACAAGTCCTAAATGAGATGCTCATAACTTTCCAAAATTTATAAATTTTCTCTAAATACATGAGGAAGAATTTATAAATTTTCGATAAAGATATATAATTTACTGATAGGTGTAACTGTTACCTAATAGAGTGAGTTATTAATTTTTCCCACAAAGTAAAAGCTCGTAGTGCAGCAATAATTAATCTAAACAGGGAACAGACAACTGGCAAAACTCTATCAGAAAATATATAAGGTCACACCTTTCTTGCACTATATGTTTAAAAAATAAAAAGACTGTTTGCATAAATAAATTTAATTGCTATTTTCCATATAGTATGTCTGATATCATATCCATTTGGGGACTTATCATTATCTGTGAAAGTCGGTAATGGGTAATGGGTAATGGGTAATGGGTAATGGGTAATGGGTAATGGGTAATGGGAAATAAAAATACAGTTTAACAATTACCAACAAGACCAACCATATCGTAAGTAATTAGCCGACATTGATATGATTTTTATTGCAGTTTTCTAACCTTTCACTAAAATGCTAAAATAAATCCCCCTATTGACCTGACAAGCGCAAATAGCAGGGGAAAATACAGTTCAGTTAAGAAAATTAATTGAGCACAAAACCAAAAAACTAAGGCTCTTCATACTATGCTAAATCACGTTCACAATTATCACGCAACCCTTGCCAAACAATAATAATGGGCATTATTTAATAACATTTTAGGCATTGGGCAAGTGTTTGAGTTCTTAAGCTATATTTTTCAGCCAAGCTTTGAGGTTTAACTAATAATTTGGCATAACAGGTACGTAAGAACCAAAACTAATTACTCAACAAAAAACAGAACCATAATTTTGGAGGGGGTTTGGGGGACGCAACCGTCACCCAATCGGGGGTTTGGGGGAGAATCCCCCAATTGAGCTAGCTTCTTTAATAAGTGAAAAATCACTCGCTAAAGAGCTTAATTGAACTGTATTGGGTTATGGGGGATCAATAAGTTCGTTCAGGACTTACGCAAGCAAAATTTGTCATTGCGACCGGAACGAAGTGTAGGGAAGCAATCCCAGAATCTCAGGCGATTACGTCGCTGCGCTCGTAATGACGTAATTACCTAACTTTTGTGTAAGTCCTAAAGTGTACAGAGACAGCCAATCGTTTTTTAAACAACCTCTAAGTTCATTACACGAATGTAGCAGAGCCATATAGTGGTAAATATGCATCTGCAATCGTTGAAAATTGACCATTACTGCTAACAGTCACATCTAGCAAGTCAATGGGATTGGTATTAGTAAATGATGGTAATATACCCTTAATTCTTTCGCTGTTAACTTCTGTAATCGTTGCCGTCTTACCACCAATAATTACTTGAGTATTCGCCAAAGTACCAAAGTTTTTACCACCAATCACAAATGTATTTTTACCCGCATCATTATTAGCAGGTGCGCGCCAAGGAAAGATATCGTAAGCGGTAACACCTATTGCCGCAGCATCATTAGGAGTCGCAACTGTGATTTTTTTATCACTATAGTTTATGCCCACAAGCGCACCACCTGGGCCTGTTAAGATATCTAACCCACCGCCAACATTATTGATGGTATCGATTTTTTGTACCGTCTTACCATCTGCTGATAGTTGGTAAGTAGAAACTTCCGCATTCCAGCGCTGGGTAATTAAATTCCCCCGTAATTGATTATTGAATGCTGTAGCTCGATATTCATCTATACCATTAGTTGAAGCCGTATTGGTAGCGATGGGAGCAGTATATACTCCTGGAATACTGGCTTGCGATGGATCGTAATAAACATTCTGGCGAGGATCTGAAATGCCGCGATTGCGGTTAGGGCTACCATAATAATTACCCTGTTCAATCAGGTTTAGTTCATCGGGAGCGCCAGTTGCAGGTTTCTGAGTTGTAGCTGAAGTAGAAATATCTCCAAAGCCTGGGTTATGACCGTTGTCTGTGGCATAAAGTAATCCTTTGGTGGTAAACACTGCATCGTAAGGATTCCGCAGCCCACTAGCGTAAACCGACACGTCAACACCCGGTTTCACAGTGGCTTTATCTCCAAACACCTGACTAATGGCTGGATCAAAAGTCAATCCGGCTGGCGGTTGGAAATTCGATGGTAAAGAATACTGAACCTTACCATTAAAGTTGGTTTTGGAAATTTCTGCCTTGAGAATAGCAGCAGAGAAAGGAGATTCTGGAATACCGCCTATATTATCATTGGTAACCCCGGCATTAGTGTTACCACCAACATTGATGTATAAATCGCCTTTATTATCAAAAGTTAAACCATTAATGCCGTGGTCATGGTTAGAAGTTGGTAGACCTGTAACTAAAGGTATCAACTGGGAAAAATTAGTTCCTTGCAGAATAGAGACTTGACCGCTGTAAGGCGAAAGTTCTGTCTGAGGAAAAGCTCCGCCACGATTAGCATAGAGCTTACTATGAGCTACGTAGATACTAGGTGCATCAGAGGTATCATAAGGGTTAAAGGCGATACCTAAAATGTCACTGTTATATAAGCCCTTAAGAGTAGTAATCTCTTGGGTATTGGTAACGTTGTAATTCTGATCGAAAGTGTATGCTCTGATCGTGCCATCGTAATCGCCTACGTACAGTCTGCCATCTGGGCCCCAAGTGGCTGTAGTAGGGCCAGCAGGTGTGGACTCATTGATTGTCGCTACTACTTTTTGCGTAAAGCTGATGGCAACTGTTTCGTTATCTGCGATACTAACAGTAACCTTGGGAATGCTGAGATTGTTATATGTGCTATCGGAACTAGTAACGGTATGACTAATGTTGACTGTGTGATTACCTTCTACTAACTTATCGTCAACGGCATTGACAGTAACATTTTGTGCAATATTCCAGTTATCAGGAGTAAATGTGAAACTACTCTTGTTGAGGGTGATTTGGTTAGCTTTGTCTGTTGCCAAGTTAATTGTGACATTGGCGGTAGGTTTGCTATTTAAAACTAATGAGTAATTATCATCAGCACCACCTTCCGCAACTGCAGTACTACCCCCCGTTTGTTGCAAAATAACTTGGGAACCTGTTAGGGGAATGATTTCAATTGCCGAGATTGTGCCATTGTTAACGCTAGCATCTAAATTGAGGTTGAGTTTGCCATCACTGACATTTTGGGTAGGAACAGATAATACTAAAGCAGAGTTATTTCCAGGGAAGAAGGCATTTTTAGATTGTTTAAAAATGTCTACATTGGAGAAAGCTTTCTGACCTTCTAAAGAGATATCAAATACCCGTTGATCGAAATCAGTCCAGTAATTTTCTGAGAAGTGAAGATTGACTGTATAGTTACCGTTTGCTACAGGAATTTCGTAAGCTAAATTTTTCGCATAACGGTCTGTTTGATATAAGATATCTTCTTCTGTTTTGCCGATAGGTGCTGTGACAGTATAGACATTACTAGTTCCAACAAAATACTGGTCAGCCTGCCATACTTGACCCTGAGTATCAGTAAAACTTTTAGTTGCGCCTACATCAATCCGAATCGCTCCAGGCGTAGGAGTGGGATTACTATCATTATCGGTAATAGTGACTGTAACATTACCCACAGCAAAATTATTGTATTTGCTATCTGTGCTGCTAACAGTGTGGGTAATATCAGCTGTGTGAGTTCCTTCCACAGCAGTATCATCAACAGCTGTCACAGTCACTGTTTGTGCTGTATTCCAGTTACTTGGAGTGAAAGTCAGGCTAGTTTTATCGAGAGTGATTTGATTACCAGTTGTCCCAAGATTAATCGTGACATTGGCGGTGGGTTGGCTACTGAGGACTAATGAATAAATATCAGTAGCGCCACTTTCAGTCACCGCAGTATTTCCATCACTCTGTTGCACAATTACCTGTGCAGTTGGAGTTGTCGTAACGGGAATGATTTCAATCGCGTCAACTTTGGCATTGTTGACACTGGAGAGGAAATTTAAATTTAATGTGCCATCCGACACTTTGACTGTGAAAGACTTGTCTAAAGCTGTATTAGCACCAGCTTCTTTGAAAATATCCAAGTTAGTAATTACTGAATTATTTTCTGCTTTCACATCAAAGACGCGTTGACCAGCAGCATTAAAGAACAGTTCCGCAAACTTCAGCTTAACTGTATAGTCTCCGTTAGCTACTGGAATTGCATAGGAAAAGTCATTCAGCCACCGTTCGTTTTGATAAAGAGGGTCTTCAACTGTACTGGCGATCGCAGCTGTTGTCGCATAGGTGTTACCACCTGAAGAATATTGATCTGCAAGCCATTGATTACCTTGTCCATCTGTAAAAGCTGCGCCACCTGCATTAATACGTATGGCTTTACCTGTGGGAGCAGTATCATTATCGGTAATATTGACTACAACATTACCTACAGCAAAATTATTGTATTTACTATCTGTACTGCTGACGGTGTGGGTAATATTAGCTGTGTGAGTTCCTTCCACAGCAATATCATCAACGGCTTTCACAGTAACTGTTTGTGCTGTATTCCAGTTACTTGGAGTGAAAGTCAGGCTAGTTTTATCGAGAGTGATTTGATTACCAGTTGTCCCGAGATTAATCGTGACATTGGCGCTAGGTTGACTGCTGAGGACTAATGAGTAACTATCAGTAGCGCCACCTTCAGTTACCGCAGTATTTCCGCCACTTTGTTGCACAATTACCTGTGGGGTGGGAGCAGTATCGTTATCGGTAATATTGACTACAACATTACCCACAGGAAGATTATTATATTTGCTATCTGTACTGCTGACGGTGTGGGTAATATTGGCTGTGTGATTTCCTTCCACAGCAATATCATCAACGGCTTCAACGGTAACTGTTTGTGCTGTATTCCAGTTACTCGGAGTGAAAGTCAGACTAGTTTTATCTAGGGTAATTTGATTACCAGTTGTCCCCAGGTTAATCGTGACATTGGCGGTGGGTTGGCTACTAAGAACTAATGAGTAACTATCAGTAGCACCACCTTCAGTTACTGCAGTATTTCCGCCACTCTGTTGCACAATTACCTGTGCAGTTGGAGTTGTCGTAACGGGAATGATTTCAATCGCGTCAACTTTGGCATTGTTGACACTGGAGAGGAAATTTAAATTTAATGTGCCATCAGTAACTTTAACTGTGAAAGACTTGTCTAAAGCTGTGTTAGCACCAGCTTCTTTGAAAATATCCAAGTTAGTAATTACTGAATTACTTTCTGCTTTTACATCAAAGACGCGTTGACCAGCAGCATTAAAGAACAGTTCCGCAAACTTCAGCTTAACTGTGTATTCTCCATTATCTACGGGAATTGCATAGGAAAAGTCATTCAGCCACCGTTCGTTTTGATAAAGAGGGTCTTCAACTGTACTGGCGATCGCAGCTGTTGTCGTATAGATGTTACCGCCTGAAGAATATTGATCTGCAAGCCACTGATTACCCAAGCTATCTGTATACGCTTGTCCCCCTACATTAATCCTGATGGCAGCCATAATTTTTTATCTACAAATAATTCCTAAATTGCTTTGCGTAAAATATAAGCTTTATACGTATATTTCAGGTTAAGATTCGTTGATCATTCTTGAAATCTTAAAAATAATAATTACTAACTTCATCGAAAGTATATCTTTATGAAACTTATCTATTTTTAGATAAGTTTTTGATGATTTAATTATGAATTTATGATGAAATTATGTTGATTTTATGATGAATATCTCTGGTTGAGCAGATTAATGCAATCACAGTAATAATACTAAGATAAATAGTATAAATTAAAAAAAATGACTATTTGCAACCAACATTGAGAGCGATCGCTGTTTTTTGGCTCAAGCTACTATTAGCCAAGGAACAATTCACCCTTCTCTAAGGGTGAAGAAGGAGGAAAAGTATACCTAAGCTTTGCCAAAATCAAATATCAGTTCTATATAGAAATAAAATCAAGAAATTGCATTGCTAAATTCTGAGGTCTTAACTATGGTTGCTTCACCTGAAATCTACCTCACCCCTGAACAATACCTGCAAATGGAGGAAAACAGCGACATCAAGCATGAATACATCGACGGCTACATTTACGCAATGGCTGGAGCGCTGGACTCCCATGTTACGATTGCGGGAAACCTGTTTGCGCTTGTTCGTAATCATGTACGCGGTTCAGGCTGTCGTGTTTACATTGCTGATATGAAAGCACGCATCGAATCTCTGAATCGATATTACTATCCTGATGTGATGGTGACTTGCGACGAACGCGATCGCGAAACTCCTGCTTATAAAAAATTTCCCTGTTTAATTGTCGAAGTTTTATCTAACTCTACCGAAGCCTTTGACCGAGGAGATAAATTCGCTGATTACCAAACTTTAGAAAGTCTGCAAGAGTATGTTTTAATTAACACCAAACGTCAGCGAGTTGAGTGTTTTCGCCGTAATGAGCAAGGTTTATGGGTTCTACAATCTTACACAGACGCAGATAAATCATTTCAACTACAGAGTATTAAATTTGAAGGTACAATGGCTGACCTTTACGAAGATGTAGTCTTTGAAAACCCTGAATTAGCCTGATTTTAAAGATTTTCAATCCCAAATCCCAAATCCCAAATCTAAAATCTAAAATTGGGATCAGCGATCGCTCTTGCAAGAAGAACTAAAAGAGGGATAGTGCGTCTAAGTTTTTTGTGAGACTATGACTATAGTCATGACTATAGTCATTTATGAAATCGATTTCTAAAAGTAAACTCAAAGCTCAACTACTGGAGTTCCTGCGACTTGTAGAGTCAGAAGGGGAAGAAATTGTAGTTACCGATCGCGGTAAGCCTGTGGTCAAAATTTCCAAATATCCACAGACACTTTCAACAGAGGAGCTATTTAAGGAGATGCGCGGGAAAGTCAAGTATTTTGAAGATTTAACCACACCAACCAGTGAGGAATGGACAGAATTGTGAAAATAGTCCTCGATACCTGCGCTCTCATTTGGTGGAGTTTAGATCCACAGAAGCTTTCTCAACGAGCCAGCCAAATGTGCGATCGCATGGAACGGGAGCAAAATGGTCTTGTCCCTTCTATTGCAATCTGGGAAATCTCAATCAAAATCAAAAATAGAAAACTCGATTTAGGAGTCAATCTCAACGACTATGTCGCAACACTGAAAAAATCTAGTGTCGTTGAGATTGTACCCATTGATGAAAATATTTGGCTAGAAAGTGTTCGGTTAGATTGGAAGCACCGCGATCCAGTTGATCGGGTCGTTGTAGCACTAGCTAAAAGTCATCAAGCAGTAATCATTACAGCCGATCAAGAAATAGCTGATTTCTACCCTGAGGTAATTTGGTAGATTGGTTAGAGCTTACTCCATCGCCTGAATTTGCTGATTCGCTGCTGTTTGCGCTCTTACCATTGCCTGCTTTAATGGCTGCTGACCTAATAAAGCGCTAATAAATTGGTTATCAAAATTATTGACAATAGCTGCTGGATATTTGCCAGCTTGCCAAGGTGTAGCGTAGGATACGCCACTAACAAAAGGCGATCGCAAGGGGTCTTGGTCATAGCCTAATTTCTCAGCTACAGATTTCCGCGTAGGGAGTGCAAACCCTGTTCCTGTCCACTTTTGCATTCCTTGTTTACCTGTGAGATAAGCAATTAATTCCCAAGCTTCTGCTTTATGTTTGGCTTGTTTATTCATTACATAGGCAACTGTAAACACCATAGTGTTATTTTTACCATTAATTGTAGGTATCTCTGCGGTAGCAAATTCTAATTGAGGAAAGGTTTCTTGCAAATAAGGAATTGCCCAATTACCTTCAATGACCATTGCTACCTTACTCTGACCAAACATTTCACTACCAGAGTTTGTTCCCACATCAGATTTTTGAGCAGAGGAACGGTCTTTTTGATACTGATCTATAACTAACTGCAATCCTTGCAAGCCTGGTTCACTAGCAAAGGTGGCATAATCATTTTGATTAATAATTTGTCCACCAAAGGCTTTGATTTTATAAGCTTGACGCGCTAATTCCGGAATTTCCCCAAAGCCATATTTGTTGAGTTTTCCTGTTAGTTTCTCAGAATAGCTGCGTAATTCCTCCCATGTAGTTGGTGAATTACTCAAACCAGCCTCAGCAAAAGCTTTTTTGTTGTAAAACAGCGATAAAGTGGAATAATCTTTGGGAAAACCGTAAATTTGGTTTTGGTACTTGAAGCTATTAAGTAGGTTAGGTTCAAAGTCTGCTAAATCAAATTCCGGAGTGATATAAGCATTTAAAGGTTCGAGGACGTTTTGACTCATAAAAAAAGGAGCCTCTAGCGCATCCAGATAGAAAACATCAGGTGCAGCTTCTCCTACCAAGCGGGTTTTGATAACGTCCATGTATTGGTCTGAAATGACCTCATACTTAACTTTAATCTTGGGGTGCTGTGCTTCAAAGTCTTTTAGTACTTGCTGTAGAAGTTTTTGTTCTACAGGATTACCT
The DNA here is from genome assembly GCF_025677855.1 of Tolypothrix sp. PCC 7601. Taxonomy (NCBI): domain Bacteria; kingdom Bacillati; phylum Cyanobacteriota; class Cyanophyceae; order Nostocales; family Tolypothrichaceae; genus Tolypothrix; species Tolypothrix sp. PCC 7601. The sequence goes on along the minus strand of NZ_CP064879.1, from coordinate 1,810,110 downwards.
CCCCAACCACTAAGTTTGACCGTAACTGCTGTAGATGCTTTGGGTAGTGTTAGACTGTGGCAACTAATAATTGCGATCGCGATCGCAATTACCAATCCAAAAAACTTGAACCAACTATTTCTCATCACTAAAAAGGATGTTCGCGTAGCGTCTCCGCAGGAGAATGATCAAGGATAAAGGATGAAACAAACAATAAATTGGTAATTATCTCTCAGATTTAGCAGTTGATAAAAATTGCCTAATCTGTATCCTATTATGAATGGCTTAAGTTGATTATTGAATTGAATTCATACTTCATATTTCAGCCTTGAGTTGCTAATCTCTCTATTTCTACTTATATCGTCTCTAATTGATGCCTAATATTTCTAAATCTGAATTTTTATTGAGAAATGCAAGGTAGAATGACGAGAAATTATCGGCACAAAACTCATCTAGGGGATCTCTCCGTAAAACTTTAAGTTATGACTTCTGTTCCGATTGAAACAGCTGCGCCTGTAACTCTGGAAACTGGCCAGATTACCACGCCGCAATTAACACTAACTTCTACCACCAAAAGCAATTCGCAGCTTTATAAAGATGCGATTCGCACCAGTTTGAAGGCTTCAACCCTGGATGCTGTTTTTGCCACAGTTTTTGGTGTGGCTACAGGTGGTATTTTACTTAGCAATTTCCTGTTGGAATTGGGTGCTAGTCCGGTAGTTTTTGGAATGCTGTCATCGATTCCCATGCTGGTGAACTTAGTTCAGCCGTTGGGTGCGTACCTGTCAGAACGCAGCAGCAGCCGTTTCTACTATTCTTTAAGAACTCATGGAATTGCTCGGTTACTGTGGCTAATTCTCGGCATTGGTATTATTAGCTCCGGCTGGTTAGGTCTGACTGCTTCCCAGTTAGTAGGATTAACACTGTTAGTTGTCTTGTTCAGCAGTCTTTTAGGCGGACTAGGAAGCGCATCATGGCTGAGTTGGCTAGCAATGATTGTACCTCGGCGGTTACGAGGTAGGTATTTTGGTATTCGCAATAGTGCGGCTAGCTTGACTAATTTGTTCTGCGTACCGTTGGCGGGGTTAGCTGTATCTCATTGGTATGGTGGAACTTTACAAGGTTACGGGGTAATTCTGTTTGTAGGTATTTTGTTCGGGATTATCAGTTTGGGATGTCAGTACTTTCAAATAGATATGAATCCTGCTGTGCAAAACACTAGCCTTGTAAAGTACCAGCAAGTAAGTGAATCTACTACAAACATAGAGGAAATTTCTCCGCTACATCCAACCCCAAACAACGAGGTTGCTAGCATTTGGAGTAACACTAACTTTTTAAGGTTTCTGCTGTATTTCGGCTTCTGGATGCTGGCTGTGAATATCAGCGCACCTTTTTTCAACTTCTATATGCTAGATCGGCTGCATTTAGATGTAAGTTGCGTGACGCTCTACGGTAGCCTGCAAGCCGGAGCGAATATGCTTTTGATTATCCTGTGGGGTAAATTGGCAGATAAAATCGGTAATCGCCGGATTTTGATTGTAATTGGAATTTTTGTTGCACTCACACCTGTGTTGTGGATGGGTGTCAGTGCTAATAGTTGGAATATTTGGCTATGGTTACCGCTATTACATATTTTTACAGGTGGTACATGTGCAGCAATTGATCTATGCAATAACAATATGCAACTGGGGATAGTACCACTAAAAAACCAGTCTATCTATTTTGCGATCGCATCTGCCGTTGCTGGTGTGAGTGGTGCTTTAGGTGCAACAATTGGTGGTTTCATCGCCCAATTCGCTGAACAAGGAGGCTTACTAGGCTTATTCGCTCTCTCTAGCGCCTGTCGCCTCCTAGCGATTTTACCCCTGATGTTTGTCAAAGAACCCCATTGATGGGAGATGAGGGAGGTGGGGGAGATGAGGGAGGTGGGGGAGATGAGGGAGGTGGGGGAGATGAGGGAGGTGGGGGAGATGAGGGAGATGGGGGAGATGAGGGAGATGAGGGAGATGAGGAAGATGAGGAGGTATTTCTTTTCCCCTTTCCCCCTTTCCCCCTTGTCCCCTTCCCCTTTTCCCCTATTCAGCCGCGCTAGAACTCAAACTCATGGTTTCCCACAAAACCATGTGCGGGGTGGTGGGTACGGGCTGATGTAAGCCAATCAACTGAGATAGAGTATTCTTTAACTGAGTCCGGGGAACGATTTCATCAATAAAGCCATGCTTGAGCAAATCTTCAGCGCTTTGGAAATCTTCGGGGAGTTTTTCTCTGATGGTTTGCTCAATCACTCGCCGACCAGCAAACCCAATTGTGGCTTTTGGTTCTGCGAGAATAATATCGCCCAACATGGCGAAACTTGCTGTTACACCCCCAGTAGTGGGATGAGTTAAAACGGGAATATATAAAAGTTTGGCATCGCGATGGCGTTGTAGCGCTGCGGAGATTTTCGCCATCTGCATCAAAGAGAGCATTCCTTCTTGCATTCTGGCACCACCAGAAGTGCAGACAATTACTACAGGATAGCGGCGTTGAGTGGCTTGCTCAATTAAGCGGGTGAGTTTTTCGCCGACAACAGAACCCATACTACCACCCATGAAGCGGAAGTCCATGACTCCCAACGCCACAGGTAAACCGTTAATTTCGCCTAAACCTGTTTTGACTGCATCGATTAAACCAATTTTGTCCTGCATTTCCCGCAGACGATCGCTATAGGGTTTGCGATCGCGAAATCCTAGAGGATCGGTGGGACGCAAATGCTCGTCCATCGGTCTCCAGGTATTTTGGTCAATCAATTGGCGAATGCGTTCATCGCTATCCACGCGATGATGATGACCACACTCAGCACAAACCATTTGATTTGCTCTCAGGTCTTTTGTATATGCCAATACACCACACTTAGCGCATTTATGCCATAATCCATCAGCGATTTCGCGTTCTTGACGTTCCAGGCTGGTGGTTCCGGATTTCCGTCGATTCGCAAACCAATCCAATAGAGACTTTAAACCGCGTGATTCTTCGTTGTTTGCCATTTTTATCTTATCAAGTGGGTAATGAGGTCGAAAACGGGCCAAGAAGCGATGGGGATTACAGGGTAAAAGTCCTCATTTCAAAGTTATGATTTGGGACTAGAGAAGGGATGCGGAGGATTGGGTGGCTCCGCTAGGGGAAGGGAACAGTTGTTCATCCCGTTTGGCTCTTGACTATTGACTACATCGTCAAATTACGCTTGTAAGCAATTCAGACCTTATTTAGCATCTTTGGTTGCCAGCTTAACGAAAATGCTTATGCCAACACAAGTGTGTTGTTGATTCGTTCTTGTGAAGGTATCCGCACAAGCGTTTGCATATTTACCCCTAAACCGGATGCTCTTTCCCAACCCCGCCAGGGTATACTTGCTCCCAAATCAAGAATTAGTGTTATAAGGTGATGAGCAATCAGCTTTTTAAGAGGGTAATACAGGTCACAGGATGATATTACCAAAATCTCAAGGGGCGTTGGCGTAATTGCGGTTACAGTCATAGGGGGTAGAAATTTCTTATGATGGTTTAATGGGTTGTTAAGGGAAGCTGGAGAAAATGAAATTTGATAACTTTGGATGCTAAATTGGTTTTTGACTCCTCTATTCACGTTACTGGAAAAAATAACCCCTGGTAAACAGATAAAATTGCTTCCCCGCCAAATAAAGCGATCGCAGCTCCCAAAGCGAGAAACGGGCCAAAGGGTATTTTCTGTCCAAAGCGGCGCTGTGAAAGGGCTATAGCCACACCACCTACTAACGCGCCCACAGCACAAGCCATAAAACCAGCTAAGAGTAAATATTTCCAACCTAGCCAAGCTCCCATCATCGCCGCTAATTTGGCATCTCCGGCTCCCATTGCAGTTTTACCTAGTGCTATGGAACCAAAAAACGCGATCGCATCAAATAACCATAAGCCCAGTACAGCTCCCACAATCCCCATCATCAGGTGCTTAATTGCTCCCACAGAGCTACCTTCAGGGAAAAACCCAATTGCTATTTGGAAGATCAGCCCCAAAACCAAACCCGACTGAGTCAGTTGATTGGGTAGAGTCATCGTATCTAAATCTATGAGTGATAGGGCCAATAACCAGCTACAAAAAGCCCAATAGCCAATTGTCAAAATAGAAACTTTAAATAGTAAAAAAACTAGTACAAAAATTATGCCCGTTATCGCTTCTACCACAGGATAACGGGCAGCAATTTTACTTTTACAATAACGACACCGACCTCTGAGCCACAGCCACCCCAAAACGGGTACATTATCGTAAGCTTTTAGCTGGTTGAGGCAATGGGGACAACGGGAAGGAGGCCAAAGAACCGACAACCCCGCCGGCAGCCGATAAACCACAACATTAATAAAGCTACCAATAGAAGCACCCAAAATGAAGACGAGTAAACTCGCCGGGACAATCATCAAAATGTCCATATAGTCCTTTGTCATTAGTCATGTGTCATTTGTACTTTGTCATTAGTCATTTGTCATGACTGTTGACTGTTGACTGTTGACTGTTGACTATTGACTAATACATATGAGATTCAATTTGATTTAGTGGTACAAAACATTCTTGTGGTAACAGCACTGGGCTGTTAGTAAAAACAACTTTGCCGCGATGGGTAGTGCGATTAATCGCTACTCCTGTGGCTTGTCCTGTTACTTCAGGATGCGCTTCACAAAGAGTGTAGTAAATCTGACCAGCAGCCCGGATGACAGCCGGATCAACCAAAGGAGGCTGGGAATGCTGGCTTTTAGGAGCAGTATAGTTTTCGTATCCTTGACGTAAAGCGTACACTATTCAGTTATTTGCTTTCTAGATTTGTCTCTAGTTTATATGAAAGTTTCCGTAACGGTTGCCAAAATGGTCAAGTTTTGTTGCAGTTTGGGGACTGGGGACTGGGGACTGGGTAATGGGGACTGGGAGATGAGGGGGAAACGGAGAAGGGGAAAAGGGGAAGGGGAAAAAGGGGAAATAATTATGCCAATTACCAATTACCAATTACCAATTACCAATGCCCCATGCCCCATGCCCCATGCCCTATCCAATTGCCTTAATTAATGATTCGCCCATTGCGCGACAACCTAAAAGCTTGGTGCCGGGTGAGAGAATATCACCAGTGCGATCGCCTTGTTCTAAAACTTGGAAGACGGCGTTTTCAATGGCATCTGCTGCGGCTGGTTGGTCTAAAGCATAACGCAACATCATGGCGGCACTCAATACCTGCGCTAGGGGATTGGCTTTATCTTGTCCAGCAATATCAGGGGCTGAACCGTGAACTGGTTCAAACACACCAGGGCCAGAAGCACCTAAACTCGCTGAAGGTAACATCCCAATACTACCTGTGAGCATAGCAGCAGCATCGGAGAGAATATCGCCAAATAAATTACCTGTAACAATGGTATCGAACTGCTTAGGCGCGCGGACTAGCTGCATTGCCGCATTATCTACATAGAGGTGAGATAGTTCGATATCGGGGTATTCTTGGGAAAGCTTGGTAATGCGATCGCGCCACAGTTGCGATACTTCTAAAACGTTGGCTTTATCTACAGAACAAAGTTTCTTGCCACGTTTGCGTGCAGCTTCAAAGGCGACTTTGCCAATGCGATCGATTTCTGATTCGGTGTAAACCATTGTATTTACACCGCGCTTTTCTCCAGTCTCAGTTTCAAAAATTCCTTTGGGTTTACCGAAGTAAATTCCCCCTGTGAGTTCGCGCACCACCATAATATCAACACCTTCTACAACTTCCTTTTTCAAAGTTGAGGCATCTATTAATTGGGGCAAAATTTTCGCTGGGCGTAAATTCGCAAATAATCCCAAACCCGCGCGCAATCCTAACAAACCTGCTTCTGGGCGGAGATTGGATGGTAAGGTATCCCACTTATAACCACCGATAGCCGCAAGCAATACAGCATCGCTATCGCGGCAAGTATCTAAAGTAGCCGCTGGTAAAGGTTCCCCTGTAGCGTCAATTGCTGCACCACCAATGAGGGCTTCTTGGAAATCAAACTTTAAATCGAATTTCTGCCCTACAATTTTTAGCACATCTACCGCTACGGCCATAATTTCGGGGCCGATGCCATCGCCGGGAAGTAGGGTAATGCGGTAGTTTTGGGTCATAGCTGCTGTTTACTAAGTAGATGTTGAGTTGTGCAAAAATGCTCACAGATTAAATATCATACCGAGCAATCTGCACTAATGGAGCTATCAATTTATTACAAGGGGGCATTGGGCATGGGGCATGGGGCATGGGGCATTGAGTAATAATTGTTCTTCCTCCACTCTCTGCGCCTTGCCCCTTAATCCTCTTTGTTGAGCGTTACGGCTTTGTTTTGCAGCAATAACCAGAAATTGAGGCTGAATCATTTGATACTTTATACTTCAGTCGCAGCCTATACAAGAGTATTCATATTCTGTTAACAGGATTTGTGAATCAGAATTATTCAATTATCTTGAATTTGCAAGTAATATTTGGGGATTAAAGATTACATCCACAACACTTTTATATTCAGTAAATCTAACAATTTTTATAAAATGATTTTCTATTTGGGTATACAGTCCTGCAAGAAAATTAAAAAAAAAGTATTTATAGACATTTTTGAGATAAAAAACTGTATGTTTGTTGTGTTTAAGAAGGCACAAACTACAAGAAATTATGAATTTTAAGGAAATTGGTCAGGTTGCTTTGGCGTTGTTAACGCAGTTCGGCTTGAAGCTTGTAGGCGCTATCCTGTTGTGGGTTGTAGCTCAACGCTTGATTGACTTTGGATTGAAGCTATTACGCCGTGCTTTCAAAGTTCAACATGTTGATCCGACACTGATTACCTACATTATAAATATCATTTCTGTCACCCTGAGAATTGTTCTAGTTGTGGCAATTCTCGGATTCTTTGGTATTGAAACCACCTCCTTTGCAGCTTTGTTAGCAGCAGCAGGTATTGCAATTGGTGCAGCATGGGGTGGACTGTTGGCGAATTTTGCAGCTGGTGCGTTTTTAGTGATTTTTCGCCCATTTAAAATTGGTGATTTCATCAGTGCAGCAGGTGTTACGGGAACTGTCACAGAAATTGGACTGTTCACAACTAATATCAATACGCCTGATAATGTGATGACAATTGTCGCCAATAACAAAATCTTTTCTGACAATATTCAGAATTACTCTGCTAATCCCTACCGTCGGGTTGACCTACTAGCCCAACTGCATCATTCTGTAGATCATCACGATGCGATCGCACGGTTGAAAGCTAAAATCAGCCAAATCCCCAATGTTTTGCAAAGTCCTGCACCTGATGTAGAAATTATTGATTTCAATATGGCAGGCCCTGTACTAGCAGTACGTCCTTATTGCAATAATGACCATTACTGGCAAGTTTACTTCGACACTAATAAAGTTATACGTGAAACCTTTGGCGAAGCTGGGTATCCCGTTCCCGAACACCGTTATTCAATCAGCAGCCCATCTTCCAATGGAGTTGATCCAGTAGTCCCTGCATCAATAATTAGCTGATACTGACACAAACCTAAATAATACAAATGTAACAGTAGGTAGGCATCTGTCCTGCCTACTTTATTATTTTTATGTAATGTTATATAAAAAACAAAAAAATTCTCAGTATTTAAGTCATATAAATGTAAATAAATAATGTGCTATCAGACTCATATTTGATTCATATTTGATTTTTGACAGGACTTACGCAAGCAAAATTTGTCATTGCGACCGGAACGGAGTGTAGGGAAGCAATCCCAGAATATCAGGCGATTACGTCGCTGCGCTCGTAATGACGTAATTACGTGACTTTTGCGTAAGTCCTATTTGAAATTCATGTGTTGCTTTATTAGCAATGCTTTTTGTGCGTTACGGCTTACACCTAACCCACACTAAATTACTTCCGAATGATTGATTTGCGACAACCAAAAATTTTTATACATCATTTATTGCAAACTGCTGTAAGTATACAGATATAGACCACTCTGCTAAACCAGTAAATCAGAATAATCTAGTTATACTTTCTGTGAAAGGTAAACATATGAACAGCTATCTGATGTGAACAAAGTTATTAGCTATCAAAGCAATTTTTGTTTACAATCTCTTACTTAGTACGTAATTGGCCCTTATAAAGTATGTCTACCTTACTTTAGGCATCCACAGTGGTTGAAGGAGAATTAAAGTGGCAGATAAGAAATCTTCGGTTAGACGAGGAATTATATTTATCCCATTAATTGCCGGAGTTTGTACTTTTGGCGCGGGATTGTATTGGCTGATGGATCAAACAGACCATCAAATGCACATTCAGAAGTCAAAGTCACTAACAGCCAAAGCGTTAATTAATCAGCAAGATTTGGCATTAAATAGAGACGCTGTTTCTTCTACAAACAGCCATATATTTGAAGTACCAAAAGCATTTCAAGGAAAAGTAGTTCAGCAGTTACCATTAACTGATAAAAATAAAGTTATTGCGCTGACTTTTGATGATGGCCCTGCACCTAAATACACAGAACAGATTTTAGGAATTCTGAAGAAAGAAAATATTAAAGCGACTTTCTTCTGTGTAGGGGAAATGGTGCATTATTTTCCTCAAATTGCTAAGGAGGAAGTAGCGGCTGGTAATGCTATTGGCAATCACACATGGCATCATTGGTATCGCAAGATGAACCCAACTATTGCACAGCGTGAGATTGAATCTACTGCTACACAGATATACGAAACTACGGGAGTTAAAACATCTCTATTTCGTCCGCCTTTTGGCATCCTTAACAATGGTGTAGCTGACTACGCTAAGAAGAATAATTATGCCATATTAATGTGGTCAGATGACTCTGAAGATTATCGTCGTCCTCCCGTATCTAGGCTAGTTAATAATGTTATCAAAGGTGCAAAACCAGGTGGCATGATATTAATGCACGATGGTGGTGGAAATCGCTCCAATACAGTTAAAGCTTTACCAGAAATTATTGATACTCTGAAAAAGCGTGGCTATAGTTTTGTAACCATACCTGAATTATTAGCAATACAAGCACAAAAACCCTTGGTGAGAATGGCCAAATTCCATCAACCAAACAAAGATATGTAAAATTTACTCAATTAATATTTACCAAAAATATAATAATAGTAATTATTAGTTGTATTCGTGGATAATATCTGCGAATACAACTTTTTTGTATTTTATGCAAACAAAGTACGCAAAAATTTAACCAACTCAAATAATGTTTGCGACAGATAAATCCTTTGTAAGGGCACGGCATCCGCAATCTTTTGGCATATCAAATATCATACTGGTGCCGTGCCCCTACCTATCTGTCGCGTTCTTTTTTCAAAATAGTATTAGACTTATTTCAAGATTTTTTGACATATAAATTATCTGTAGAGGCATAAATATTTATGCCTATCTTTCAATTCTTTTGGTGTGTTACGCTTAACACCTAACCCAACGCACTGACTCCACTATATGGTGCTGAGATTTATTCAAAAATAAAATTGGATTCCTAATATTATTCATCCGGTTACAGTAGAAAATATACTGAATATTAAATAAAAACAGTATTGATTGAGCGAAGTATTAATACTTAATAACATTAAGTTTGTGTAAACCTGGTTTCCATTTCTGAAACAGACATGGCAAATGCTGTAGAGACAGGTTAGGTTAACTTATAATCACAAGCCGCACCAAAGCAGGTATGGTAAAAGAATTAGCAATTCGTACCTCTGGACTGACGAAGCAATTTGATCGCCATGTTGCGGTCAATGATGTTGATTTAGAGATCCAAGCAGGTGAAGTATACGGACTTATTGGGCCGAATGGCGCAGGTAAAACAACTCTCATCCGCATGTTAGCAGCCGCAGAGGAGCCAACAACGGGTGAGATTTATATTAATGGCGATCGCTTGTTGCGTGACAAAAGTAATCCCACTCTCAAGCGTCGTCTGGGCTATTTACCTGATGACTACCCACTGTATGAGGATTTAACAGTTTGGGATTACCTAGATTATTTTGCGCGGCTATATCGCTTGCGGGAACCACGCCGCACTCAACGTCTGCATGAAGTATTAGAACTGATACAACTCGGTAATAAGCGTAATAGCTTAATTTCTACCCTATCGCGGGGGATGAAGCAGCGCTTAAGTTTAGCGCGCACAATTATTCATGAACCCATCTTACTGCTGTTAGATGAGCCTGTTTCCGGTCTTGACCCCATCGCCAGGATGCAGTTCCGGGAAATTATTAAGGCTTTGCAAGAAGCGGGAATGACAATTTTGATTTCTTCCCACGTTCTCAGCGATTTAGCAGAACTCTGTACTTCTGTGGGAATTATGGAACTGGGCTTTTTAGTAGAAAGCGCTTCTCTGCAACAACTTTACCAGCGGCTATCCCGTCAACAAATTGTGTTGTCTACATTGGGAGATTTAGAAACATTACTGCGGGAAGTAAAACATCATCCTTTGGTGGAAGAATGGGAAGTAATATCTGGTAAAAACAGTCTCAGAATTAACTTTTCCGGTAAGCAGGAAGATAGCGCTGAGTTATTGCGATCGCTAATTCATGTTGGTATTCCGATTACTGATTTTCACTGCACCCAAGAAGATTTAGAAACCATTTTCTTAAAGTTAGGGCACAAGCAAGCATCTTAATTCCGCAATAATTTTTAATTCCTCTGTTTGGAGCTTTTATCTATGATGCTCAAGTGGTTAGACAAAATCGGTGATTGGAATCCGCAATTGTTGCGCGAACTCAAAGGCCGCCTGAAACCTGTCAATATTTTAATTGCCTTGGCAATATCCTTAGTAACTCAACTAGGGACTTATATATATCAAATCAGCGAGTTGCCTAGCAAAACATATGCTATGTCAGGCATATACTGCAATCTTGCTGACGGTTATCAAAAAAATCTTACCTTTCTCAATCAAAGCCTTGAGCAGGTTAACTCCAAAATCAATAGTTATAGTGGGAGTAAAAACTCAGATTTATTAGCGAAAATCCCGGATTTAAAATTAGAACAAAAATCCCTACAACAGCAAATTGATAATTTTAGGAACCTGTTATATCAAACTTCTTGCCCATCCGAGCAAATAAATATGCAAATGTGGTGGCAAGACCATTGGAAATATATATTTATGACGCTGAGTGTGATGTTTATCTTCACACTTTTAGTTGCTGGTACTTATTTGCTCATCAATAATTTAGGGCAAGAAGAACGTCGCGGCACATTAAATTTTTTACGTCTCAGTCCGCAGTCAGAAGCCAGTATTTTAACTGGCAAAATGTTAGGTGTGCCAATTCTTGTCTATCTCACAGTTTTAGCGGCAATACCTTTACATTTATTGTCAGGTATTTTGGCGCAAATTCCCTTCACTGGGATTCTAGCTTTCTATATAGTACTGGCTGCTAGTTGTGTTTTCTTCTACAGTAATGCATTGCTATTTGGCTTAATTAGTCGTTGGTTTAGTGGTTTTCAACCTTGGTTAGGAAGTGGTTTAGTTCTCCTGTTTCTATGCGTAACTTTGCAAACGTTATTTTATAGTGCAGATGTTCACAATATACTCGCTTGGTTAAGCTTATTAAATCCTGCGAGTATGCTCGGCTATCTCACACCGCGATATCAGGAACCAGCAATACAAGGAATACAGTTTTTTTACTTACCACTTGGTAAAAATCTGATTGGTCTACTTGCCTTACATTTATTTAATTATGGTGTAGGCATTTACTGGGCTTGGGAAGGAATGAAACGCCGCTTTCGTAATCCTGATGGCGCAATTTTGAATAAAGTTCAGAGTTATTTTTTGGTGGCGAGTTATCAAGTAATTTTTTGGGGATTTACTCTGCAATACTCTAACAATTACTGCTCAGATTACAGAGGTGGTCAATCTATTCCTTGTTATCATGACTTGAACTATCAAATAGTTCAAAATTGGGGATTTATAGCATTTTTTAATATCATGCTATTACTTTCCTTACTGGTAATTTTGTCACCTCACAGACAAACTATCCAAGATTGGGCAAGATATAGACATGAAAAAGTTGCTAATTTTCAAGGATTTTGGCGGAAATTTGCGCTCACAGATTGGCTGGTAGACGAAAAAAGTCCAGCACTATTGGCAATGTTGATTAATTTAGCGATCGCAACTACGCCATTATTAGTTTGGATTGTACTTGCACCAATGTTGAATACTCGCCATAACACTGCCATAGAGTGGGTAAATGATATTGGTAGATTGCGGGCTATTTTAGGCGTGGCTTTATTCATTAGCCTGATGATGATTTACGCCACCTTAGCTCAACTAATGCTAATGATGAAAACTTCTAAGCGTTCAATGTGGGCAGTGGGGAGTATAGTTGCGGCTATCTTCCTGCCACCATTGTTTCTCGGAATCCTAACTATTAAACCAGCAGCTTATCCAGTAGCATGGCTATTTTCTACCTTTCCTTGGGCTGGTTTAGAATATGCTGCCACAATCACAGTTTTTAAGGCATTTATAGCTGAATTAACTGTCCTAATTTTGTTAAATATCAAATTAGCAAAGCAGATAAAGTTAGCCGGAGAATCTGCTACAAAAGCCTTGTTAGCAGGACGTTAAGAGGAAGGAGGTACAAAAAATAACAAAAGCCAAACATCCAACACTCAACACCAAAAGAGAGTTTTTAATATGAATCTAAATTGGATGAATCAAGTAGGAGATTGGAATCCTCAACTGTTGCGCGAACTGAAAGGAAGGCTAAAGCCGCGCAACTTAATACTTTCTGGTGGTATCTCATTGCTGGGTCAATTTATCATATTTATGTATTTTCAAACCCAGCTACCTACAAAACTCGAACTTGTATACAATTCCTTTGACCGATATTGCACAGGTAAACTTGAATATAATTCGCGAGAATGCCTTGTAGATGGATTTGGTAATCTCATTATCAACTGGCAATTGTGGTATTTAGATGTATTTACCTGGCTAGGGATTATTGGCTCTATTTCACTTTTAGTTGCTGGAACTTACCTAATTATTAATGATTTAGCTGCTGAAGAACGGCGTGAAACTCTCAATTTTATTCGCTTGAGTCCCCAAACGCCTCGAAGTATTTTATTGGGCAAAATGTTAGGCGTGCCGATTTTACTTTATCTTGGGGTACTATTAGCAGTTCCTTTACATATATGCTTGGGTTTAGCTGGGAAAATTTCGTTTCCTCAGATTTTTAGCTTTTACGCAGTGGTGGTTGCTGCGGGGATTTTATACTATAGCAGCGCCTTGCTATTTGGCTTAGTTGGTTCCTGGTTGGGAGGGTTTCAAGCTTGGTTAGGTAGTGCTGTAGCTTTAGGTTTTCTGTTAGTTACTTCGCCAATAGCCTTCAAAGAAGTATCAAATGAATATCCATTGGTTTTTGCTAGACTGATTAATCCTTCTTTATTAATTCCGTCTACTGCAATCAATTCTACTTTTAATTATGCTGGTTACTGGCTTACCAATTTTCACTGGTTTGCTTTACCTTTGGGAAATAGCAGAGTAGTAACACTTGGCTTTGCTTTATTGATTTACGGTTTAGGAACCTATTTTATTTGGCACTCCTTAAAACGTTGCTTTCGTGACCCCAATACCACAATGTTGAGTAAGCGGCAGAGTTATTTATTAACTGCTAGCTTTGCATTGCTGACTTTGGGATGTGCAAATTGGCAAAGATTAGTTTTGGAAGGAAATCCCAGCACATATCTTTTAGCTGAAAATCTCATGTGCTTATTGTTATTAGATTTTTGGCTGTTTCTCTATTTAATTGCTGCACTCAATCCTCATCGTCAACCCCTGCAAGATTGGGCGCGTTATCGTCGCACATCTAATTCTCAAGGAGTAGTAGGTAGAAAGCTGTTGCAGGATTTGATGTGGGGTGAAAAAAGCCCCGGATTGTTAGCGATCGCTATTAATGCCATGATTGCGATTATTGCTATGTGTGGGTTAATTCTCCTCTCCCAAGTCCAACTTGATGAAAAAATCAGAGCGTTTTTCGCTCTAGTGTTATCTGGTAGTTTAGCTATGCTTTATGCATCCATAGCTCAACTATTTTTATTCACCAAAAATCAGCATAGAATCTTTTGGGCTGCGGCTACTGTTGCTGCTCTGATTGTAGTACCAGTGATAGTTTTAGCTATATTCTCCCCTTACGTCAGAGACAACAATTATTTCTACTTGCTTTCAGTAATTGGGCCGATTTTTGCGATCGCACCTGGTGCAAACTCAATATCACCCATCACCGCATTGCTGTCAATTCTTGGTTATTGGAGTGCTGTGGGATTATTGGTATTCCAACTCAAGCGGAAGCTAGTCAAAGCTGGAGAGTCTGCTACTAAGGCGTTCATAGCTAGTAATTAAATACTGCTAAGTAAAATAGACTTCTAAAAGAAGTCTGGGAAAAGGTTAAGGGGGGAGGGGGAAAGGTTTTGTATTTTCCCTTTCCCCTTTAACCTTTTTCCTTTGCCCATCTCTTGCAAAAGTGCTTTTTACAATAAGTCTAATGAGCCGCAATACTTGTCGGTTAAGGGCAAAAGGCGAAGGGGAAAAGGGACAAGAAAAAACCTTTAACCCTTACCCTTTCACCTTTTCCCCAAACCAAATTAAGAGTTGACAATCCTTAACCGAGCACTATTGTAATGAGCAGATGAGGAAAAATATCTAAAACAAAAACCCAGTGGTTTTCACTGGGTTTTTGTTAGGGTTAATCCCTAAACTTTACTCTATAAAGCTTATATATAAGTTGTTGGACTAATAATTACAATAATCTGCTCTAAGCGCTTCCGCAGAAATACTGAACTTATCCAAGCCATCACTTTTGAATAGTTAATTCTACTGATAATCAATGACAATGCCATATAAAACAAAAACCCAGTGAAAACCACTGGGTTCTTGTTGGGGTTAATCCCCGAACTTTACTGTATAAAACTTTTTCTCTAGTTGCTGGCTTAATAATGATTTAAACAATGCCCTATCCGCTTCCGCATAACTACTGAACTTATTAATAGCCTCAATTTTTTGTGCTTAAATCCACGGATAATCAATTACCATGATTGCGGGAAACCCTTGCAGTAATTCACTCTAAAACAAAAACCCAGTGGTTTTCACTGGGTTCTTGTTGGGGTTAATCCCCGCACTTTCTGTATAAGACTTTTCTATATCTTGGTTTAATAATGATTTAAACAATGCCCTATCCGCTTCCGAATAACTACTGAACTTCCTCACCCCAGCAATTTTTTATGCATAAATCTACGGAGAATAAATTGCTATGATTGCGGGAAATCCTGGCAGTAAGTTACTCTCAAACAAAAACCCAGTGATTATAACTGGGTTTTGCTTGGGGTATATCCCCGCACTTTTCGGTATAGGGCTTCAGTATAGTTGCTTGTCTGATAATGATTACAACGGTAGCTTTGAAGATTCCGGAAAAATACTAGAATTTTTGACACTCATAGGATGATCAAGAAAATACCAGGTAAATCATGCCAGAAAATCACCAAATCGCTGTTGAATTCCGTGATGTCACCTTTAGCCGTAACCATCGCCCTTTGGTATCCCATCTCAATTTCTCGATTCGCCAGGGAGAAGCATTAGTATTGCTGGGGCGCAGTGGTAGCGGTAAAACCACGACTATGAAATTGATTAATCACCTGTTCACACCTACCACAGGGGAAGTGTTATTTGATGGTATCCCGACAACGCAATGGGACGAAATTAAACTACGGCGTAAGATTGGTTATGTAATTCAAGAAATTGGTTTATTTCCCCATTTCACCGTAGAACGCAATGTAGGTTTAGTTCCGACTTTGGAAGGTTGGAAACCAAAACAAATTAAAACCAGGGTTTATGAGTTATTGCACTTGGTAGGTTTAGAACCAGAACAATTTGCTGGGCGTTATCCCCACGAACTGTCGGGGGGACAAAGGCAAAGGGTGGGCGTAGCTAGGGCGCTAGCAGCCGATCCGCCTGTATTATTAATGGATGAACCATTTGGCGCACTCGATCCGATTACTAGGCTGGAAATTCAGCAAGAGTTTCGCCGCTTACAACAAGACTTAGGCAAAACCGTGGTGTTTGTCACCCATGACATTCAAGAAGCATTTGTGTTGGCATCACGAATTGGTTTAATGTATGGGGGAGAATTGGTAGTATTAGGGACAAAGGATGAATTTATGTTATCCTCACATCCTGAAAGTTTAGCTTTCCTCCAATGTCTGCATTCTCTGCAAGACAATTTATGAAAGATTTCTTTTTGATTAAGTACGCCCCCGAAATTTTGCAGCATACCCTGGAACATTTATTTATGGTGGGCATTGCAATTGGAATTGCTATATTAATCGGCATTCCTTTAGGCATTTTAATTACCCGTCAAACCCAACTCCGCCAACCGATTTTAGGGATTGCCAATATTTTACAAACTATTCCCAGTTTGGCTTTATTTGGCTTATTAATTCCTGTGCCTGTAATTGGCGGTATTGGTGTAGTACCTGCAATTGTAGCTTTAACTTTATATTCTTTATTACCGATAATTCGCAATACTTACACTGGCATTATTGGTGTAGATCCAGCAATTAGAGAAGCTGGGCGAGGTATGGGGATGACAGATAAAGAATTGTTATTACAGGTGGAAATTCCTTTAGCAATGGGAGTAATTTTAGCTGGGGTTAGAGTTGCCACTGTGATTGCTATTGGGATTGCAACTATTGCAGCGGCTATTGGTGCTGGTGGGTTAGGTGTATTTATTTTTCGCGGAATTGCAGTGGTAAATAATCAGTTAATTTTAGCTGGTGCGGTTCCTGCTGCATTAATTGCGTTAATTGCTGATTTGGTAATTGGTTGGATTGAAGGAAAGTTAAAGGTTAAAGGTTGAAAGCAATGTTTTAAAGATGAAAAAATTTCTGAGTTTATGCCTATTAACAGTTGCCTTGATAATTGCGATCGCTAGTTGTAGTCCTAATACCAATACAACTAGTAGTGGCGATATTATTGTCGCTTCTAAAGATTTTACCGAACAAGATATTTTAGGTGAGCTTTTAGCCCAACAAATCGAAGCCACAACTAATTTAAAAGTAGCTCGTCGCCCCCGCTTAGGTGGTTCTTTTGTCTGCCATAGTGCAATTACAGCAGGGAAAATTGATGCTTATATTGAATATACTGGTACAGCTTTTACAGGTATTTTAAAACAACAAGTAGTTAACGACCCCAAAATAGTTTACACAAAACTCAAGCAAGCCTACGCCCAACAATTTAATTTAGAAGTCATGCCCAGTTTGGGTTTTGAAAACACTTTTGCCATGACTATTCGCGGCGAAGATGCGCGGCGCTACAATTTACAAACTCTCTCGGAAGCTACTCAATATACTCCTCAGTGGCGAGGCGGTTTTGGCTATGAATTTTTAGAACGGGAAGATGGGTTTGCGGGTTTAGCGAAAACCTATAATTTACGTTTTTCCAAACCACCCCAAATTATGGATTTAGGCTTAATTTATCGGGCATTAATTCAAAAACAAGTAGATATGGTAGCGGGAAATTCCACTGATGGGCAAATTGCCCGTTTGGGTTTAGTGGTGCTAAAAGATGATAAGCAGTATTTTCCACCTTATGAAGCTACGCCCATTGTCCGCAAAGCAACTTTAGAAAAATATCCGCAGTTAAAAAATGCGATCGCTCAACTGGCTGGTAAAATTTCCGCAGACGAAATGCGGCAATTAAATTACCTAGTTGAAGGTGAATTACAGGATATTAAAGATGTTGTCCGCGAATTCCGGAAGTCCAAAGGATTATAAGCTAAACCACATCTAGTTTGCATAATCTGAAATTGTATATTTCTTGTGGGGTGGGCATCTTGCCCGCCCAATATATGCAAGTTAAATGAGGAACAACTTTAATATTTCACAATCATTGTAGGGGCACAGCATGGCTGTGCCCTATCTTTGACATTTGACTCTTGACTACCCTAACGAGTTAATAGCCAATTTCCACGCGTCGCCGCTTAACTTACCAAATCGGGGAATACTTCCTGTACAGCAGGATGTACTAAGCGATGATTTTGGACATTCACACCCTTAGCTAATGCAGGGTTAACATCCAGCGCCTTAATGCCGAGATTTGCTAACTGCACAACGTAAGGTAAGGTACTGTTATTAAGCGCTTGGGTAGCAGTCCAAGGTACTGCACCAGGCATATTAGGAACGCCATAATGCACCACACCCTCTTCAATGTAAATGGGGTTAGTGTGGGAGGTAGTGCGTAAAGTTTCCACGCAACCGCCTTGGTCAACAGCCACATCCACAATTACAGAACCGGGACGCATTTTTTGTACCAATTCACGAGATACTAATATTGGTGCTCTACGTCCAGGCACCAAAACCGCACCGACTAACAAGTCAGCTTCTTTAACGGCGGCTTCGATATGGGCAGAGTTGCTATAAAGCAATTCAACTCTAGAGCCAAATAGAGTTTCTAGGTAGGATAAGCGTTCGACATTCACATCCAAAATTTGTACGATCGCGCCCATACCTACAGCGATTCTAGCTGCTTCTGTCCCAACTACGCCGCCGCCTAAAATCACAACTTTGCCTGGTTTTACACCAGGTACGCCACCCAAAAGCACACCTCGCCCGCCTTGCTGACGTTCCAAATACCTTGCGCCGAATTGTACTGATAGCCGACCGGCAATAATGCTCATAGGAGAGAGCAAAGGTAATTTATTTGCACCAGGCTGTTCTACAGTTTCATAGGCGATCGCACAAGTGCCGCAATCAATTAAACTCTCAGTTAATTTGCGATCGGCTGCTAAATGCAGATAAGTAAATAATATCTGCCCTTTCTGCAAAAATTTATACTCAGCTTCTAGAGGTTCTTTGACTTTAACAACTAGTTCCCGATTCCAAACCGCTTCTGGTGTGGGGACAATCTCCGCCCCAGCACTAATGTACTCCTCATCGGTAAAACCAGCACCATTACCAGCTTGGGTTTGAACGAAAATCTGATGACCATTTTCGCGCAACACCCGCACGCTCGAAGGACTCAACCCTACACGAAACTCTTGATCCTTAGTTTCTTTAGGAATGCCGATTTCCATTTACAGCCTCTAATTAATTTTTGTTTAACTTTAGCCTGCCAGTCTCAGAGTGGCTACTTCCGTATTAGGGATAGCTAATAATTGCTCTGAGTTCCTTACCTTCTTTGTGAGTGTTGCCAAACTGTACTCTTGACTATTACCCTTGTCTGCCTAAAATATATAAAGAATAATAAATAATTGTAAACAACGGTTTACAAAGGTTCGATTCAAGCAGCTACTGCTGGACTTCTGAAGCTGTCTTGCTGGCGATTCAAGCATAGCAACTCAGTTCCACACCCACAGAAGTGCTGATGTCTATACCCTGTTTCAAGCCGCAGTGGCTATAAACATCTAACAATCACATTTAGTTTGCCGACAAATAAGAGAGGAATTGTTGATGATGACACAACCAAAGCCCACCGTTACCCCCAAACTCGAAGAGCCAAAGTTAGGCTTTAATGAATATGCCGAACGCTTGAACGGTCGAGCTGCCATGATTGGCTTTATTTTGATGGTATTAATTGAATACACCACCAATCAGGGCGTGTTATCATGGCTCGGTCTGAAGTAGTACTGCTGTAGAAGCCCAGATTTTTAAGTTTTAAGCTAGTAATTAGAGAGTTTTGACCAGCTGGAACAACCAGCTGGTTTTAACTTAAGTAATTAATAGCGAAACTAGCTGCTATAGCTTAACGTCTATGGCTATTAAGTAGATTTTGTCAAAGGGACTGGGGACTGGGAATTATTCTTTTTACTCAGAACTCTTGTACAGACGCGATTAATCGCGTCTCTCCAACTCAGCATTTTCAACTTAGACTGGCAATTACTATATGCAAGAGGGTAAATTACTACACTTCCTCTCCTACTTAATAAAATTATAATACTTTCAACGCCTTGACATCAGCAGGGCCAATCAAGGCCTGATAGCAAGTTAGGGATTTTCGATATATTTACATATAAAGCTAAACTGGATTAAACCAAGCTGTGATGAACGTTCTCTTACCTCGTTTTTTGAAGTCATCTTACCGTAAAGAACCGCTAATAAGTGTGTTAATTACAATGGGCGTAGTTGATGCCCTGATTGGTGGCTTAGATGATAGCTGGTCATTATTTACTTTTGGCTTAGGGATAGCTGGAATTAGCGTTGGCTGGAAACTGTGGCGTATGTACCAAAGCCGCCCTCCTATACCTGAAGAGCCTGTAGTACAACATTACTTACCTTCACGCTCATCTAGCCCAACTTTACCGATGTTGACAGTGACGAAGAAAAAACCACCACAATAAACAGTGCTGAGTAGTGAGTGCTGAGTCCTGAGTTCTTACCCTGAATTTTTTAGGGGTGGATAATATCTTAGTGTTCCTGAATAACTTCTCAACTCTCACAGAATAACTAGTAGACCCTCGGAGGGCACTTTGCTCAAGATTAGAGTAGGGTAGCAACAGGCGTTAGAAAGTGAGAAAAACTGTGAGCAGTGAGGGAAAATTTAGGGGCTATTTTGTGCTGCGCCCGTATATAGTTCTGGCGTTTATGGCTTCTATAATCCTTCCAGAGGCAATCTGGAAAGAAGTCTTCATTCATACTGCTTATGCTGCTACAGAAACAGCAACAAACTCACAAGCTAAAACTAACTTTGCCAATCCCCAGTTAATTTACACCCTGCAAGGGCATGGGGGAACTGTTAAATCCTTAGCTTTCAGTCCAGATAGCAAAACTCTTGCTAGTGGCGGTGCGGAAAATGAAGGTGTAATTCGCTTGTGGAATCTGACAACAGGCGCACGGGTGGGGACTATCCGCAAAGCACATAAAACAGCCGTCGAATCTTTGGTGATTTCACCTGACGGACAAACCTTAGCCAGTTGTAGCAGTGACTACACGATTAATATTTGGAATCTCAAAAATCAGCGATTTAAACGCTCTTTTGTCGGGCACAGCACAAATGTCTTGTCCTTAGCAGTATCCCCTGATAGTAAACTTCTTGTCAGCGGTGGGATAGATGGAATTCGCCTCTGGGATTTACCGCAACAACGTCCTTTAGGTACTTTAGTTAACTTTGATAACTTAATTTACGCCCTAGCAATTAGCCCTGATGGTACAACCTTAGTGAGTGGTGACTATAAGGGTGTAGTCAAACTGTGGAACTTAAGTACAGGAAAATTAATTCGTGCATTTGTCGGACATTACGATTTAGTTAGTGCTGTAGCTTTTACACCCGATAGCGAAACCCTAGTTACAGCTAGCCACGATCGCACAGTTAAAATTTGGAATATTCAGACTGGCAAACTCATCCAAACTTTAACCGGACATAACAACTGGGTAAACGCCATTGCTGTAAACCCCGATGGCAAAACCCTCGCCAGTGCTGGGAAAGATGGCATCAAATTGTGGGATTTAACGACAGGCGAGTTAATTAATACACTTAGCAGCCATACAGATTGGGTAAGTGCGATCGCTTTTAGTCCTAATGGTCAAATGCTTGCCAGTGGTGGTTTTGATAAACAAATTAAGGTTTGGGGAACTGCACCAAAGCGTAAGTAGTTATACTAATTCAAATAATATTGGTGACATATCAATATATTCTAGAGGGCAAGGCACTGCCTATTGGTGTCAACTGAAGCTAAAAGCTATATAGGGCGGGCGTTGTACAAATACCTCGCGCCCTCATCCCCTAACCCCTTCTCCCGCAGGAGAAGGGGAACTAAATCTCTTGCTCCCCTCACCCTGTGGGTGAGGGGCTGGGGGTGAGGGCGAAACCTTGCAACCAAGAGGGTTTCACGTTAAGTTGACACGTATGGGCAATGCCGTGTCCCTACAACCTGCCGCATTCTTTTTTAAAATTGGTATTAATAATTGGCAGTCCCTAAATCGCCATTCTCAACCACCCTGTTCCCTCTTGCCCGTTCCCTGTTCCCTGTTAATATGATTAATTTTTATTCCTCATGTACTTGCAATCTGTGATAAATCTTGCTGAACTGGACTCAGCAACCTAAATAATTGCTGTAAAAAACCAACCAAGAATGCATCGGATGAAAATTTTGCTGATAGAGAATGATTTGTTACTCAGTCAGGTATTGGCAGAGTTTCTGAGTGCAAATCATTACACTATCGACTTGGTAAATAATGGGCAAACAGGGCTAGAGTTAGCCATATCGGGGGAATATGACTTAATTTTACTAGACTGGCATATTCCCCAAGTAGATGGAATTAGTTTGTGTCGCCAGATGCGATCGCTTGGCTATAGTAAACCCATTTTGTTACTCACAGCAAATAATTCTAATGCAGATATTGTGGCAGGTTTCGATGCTGGGGCTGATGATTATGTTATCAAGCCTTGTGAACCAGAAGCATTACTGGCAAGAATTCGGTCTTTATTGCGGCGCAGTGGGGCATTTTCAGCTTCCAAGTTAACTTGGGGTAATCTGTGTTTAGACCAAATCTCTGCTAAAGTTACTTACAACGCTCAAGTAATTTCCCTGACAGTTACAGAACACAAGCTGCTGGAATTGTTTTTACAAAACCCCAATCGTATTTTTAGCCGGAGGGTAATTTTAGATAGGCTTTGGGGATTTGATGATGCACCAATTGAGAATGCTGTGACGACGCATATTAAAGATTTGCGGAAAAAACTCAAAGCCGCAGGGATGACGGAGGATATTTTAGAAACAGTATATGGTATTGGCTATCGCTTACAATCTCCGCCCACTGCTGCTTCTATTGCAGAACATCAAGATAGTCAAAAACAATCCCCTACTCAAGATTTAACGGCTATTAATCGAGTATTGGAACGATTAATTAATTCCTTGAATCATCAGGTGGTGGTACTGGAGGAAGCGAAAACTGCACTATTAACGGGAAATTTCCACCAAGATTTACAGCAACAAGCAAAGCATGAGGCTCACAAGCTAGCTGGCTCAATGGGGTCTGTTGGTTATTCCCAAGGTTCTCAACTGGCGCGAACATTAGAAAATCTACTCAGCAGCGATCGCACTCTTACCAATGAGGAAGTTACACAATTTTGCCAATTAGTGGAGGCATTGCAACAAGAGTTAACAAAACCGCCAATTCCAGCGATCGCGCCCCCAACTCCGCCGCGTCAAACTCATTTTGTGTTGGTGATTGATGATGATACTCTGCTGACTGAGCGTTTATGGATAGAAGCACAGGCTTGGGGAATACAAATTAAAATCGCTGGTAATTTAACTACAGCTCGCTCCATCCTAGTCTTTGAAACTCCTGACGCTGTTTTACTAGATTTATCTTTTCCTGATACAGAAGAAGACGGCTTAACGCTACTGCGAGAACTGGCAGCAAAATCGCCAAATTTACCCATTGTAGTTTTTACAGCGCGAGATAGCCTTGCCGATCGATTAGCAGTATCACGCTTAGGTGCAAGGCAATTTTTACACAAACCTGCTACTACTGAGCAAATTTTTCAAGCGATCGCCCGTATTTTAACTCAGCCTCAAATCACAGAAGCCAAGGTCTTAATTGTCGATGATGACCCTGTGATGCTAGCCACATTAGCCGCCTTACTGACTCCTTGGGGGCTAGAGGTAACTACATTGAACGAACCTCAGCATTTTTGGCAAGTCTTAATTACAACATCACCAGATATAGTGGTGCTAGATGTAGAAATGCCTGAAATTAGCGGTTTAGAGTTGTGTCAAATTGTGCGCCAGGATGCTAAATGGGGTGATTTACCAATTTTAGTGGTCACAGTCCATACCGAAGCAGAATTTCTTCAACAAGCATTTGCTGCTGGAGCCGATGATTTTATTACCAAGCCAGTATTAGCGCCAGAATTGGTAACAAGGGTACTGAGTCGCATTGAGCGAGTGCGTTCTTTAAGGGGATGAGGGAGGGGGCGGGGAGCAGGGAGCAGGGGAGAAATAATTAATAATCCACCCCATTAACCATTACCCATTACCCATTACCCATTTTTCACACCCTATAAGCTATAAGAAAAAATTATGAAAATCTATTCTAAATTATTATCTTATGGGGTAGCGATTGGCTCACCGGCGATCGCACTTTTGCTGTCGCTTTGGGTAGAGTCGCTGTTGTTTCAGCCTATTAGTGCGTTTTTCTATATAGCTGTAATTGTCAGTACTTGGTATGGTGGCTCTCGTCCAGGAATTGTCACAGTTGTTCTTTCCACACTGGCAATTGATTATTTCTTTATTCCTCCTAAATACCAGATTGGGATGAAGTCAGTATGGCCAGATATATTGCGGGTAATACTTTTCCTACTGGTTGCCTTAATTATTCATTTGCTGACTAGCAACTTTCTCAAAAGTAAACAGAAGATTCAAAAACTGAGCCAGGAATTAGCACAGGAAAAAGCTCAACAACTACGGATGGCGCTATCTGCGGCACAAATGGGGATGTGGGATTGGAATCTGGTAACGGGAGAAATTATTTGGTCGCCAGAACAAGAACAGTTATTTGGCTTGGCGGTTGGGGCTTTTGATGGTAAATATGAAACTTTTGAGGCTTGCTTGCATCCTGAAGATCGTCCAACAGTTGACCAGAAAATACAACAGGCACTACAAAGTCATAGTAACTACCAGAATGAGTATCGCATTATTTGGCCAGATGGTAGCATCCACTGGGTTGAGTCTAGGGGACATGCATTTTATGACGCAGCAAATCAACCTGTGCGGATTACGGGAACTGTGATGGCGATAGATGAGCGCAAACAAGCCCAAGATGCATTGCAGCAAAGCGAACAGCGATATCGTGCATTAGTTCATGCTTCAGCCCAGATTGTCTGGCGCACTGATGCTGAGGGGGGGACAATAGCAGTCCCAGACAATTGGCAAGAACTCACCGGACAATCTCCAGAGGAATGTTTGGGATGGGGTTGGTTAGAAGTGATTCATCCAGATGATCGCGATCGCACTGCTCAAGCCTGGCAAGAATCTTATATAAATCGCAGCTTATATGCAATTGAATATCGCATCCGCATGAAAAATGGCAACTACCGCGATTTTGCGGTTCGGGGTGTGCCAATTGTCGATGCTAATGGGAAACTGCGGGAGTGGATCGGCACTTGTACAGATATTACAGAGCACAAACAAGCAGAAGCAGCCTTAAGGGAAAATCAAATTCAGCTGCAGCGCCAATTGGCTGAAATCGAAACCATCTACCAGTCAGCACCAATTGGGTTGAACGTCTTAGATACTGATCTGCGCTTTGTCCGGATTAATCAGCAACTAGCAGAAATGAATGGGTTTTCGGTAGAAGCGCATATTGGCCATACTATACGAGAGTTGCTACCTGAATTGGCAAACGCAGCTGAACAACTGTTACTCCCCATTTTGGCAACAGGCACACCTGTTCTTAATGTAGAACTAACTGGTAAAACTCCAGCTCAACCAGGCGTACAGCGAACTTGGTTAGAAAGCTTTTGGCCGTTAAAAGATGGTGAACGCATCATTGGTATCAGTACCGTATGCGAAGAAATTACTCAGCGCAAACAAACAGAAATAGCCTTGCGCGAAAGGGAAGCAACTTTACGCTTATTTTTCCAGTATGTACCTGCTGGGATTGCAATGTTTGATCGCGAGATGCGCTATATCATAGCTAGTCAAAGATGGATAGACGACTACAGACTCGATTCTATTGAATCGCTGATTGGGCGATCGCACTACGAAATTTTTCCGGAAATTCCAGAACGATGGCAACAAATTCATCAAAGGTGTATGGCTGGGGCGATTGAAAGATGTGATGAAGAATTGTTTGTCCGCCTAGATGGAAGCCAACAGTGGATACGCTGGGAAATTCGCCCTTGGCATAATGCTACTGGTGAAATTGGTGGCATTATCATTTTTGGTGATGACATTACACAACGTAAACAGGCACAAATTGCCCTAGAACAACTGAATACCGAACTTGAACAACGAGTAGGAGAGCGAACAGCGCAACTTACCCAAACAAATGAGCGCCTGCTAGAGACGGTAATACAGCAGCAAAAAACCCAACTCGCTCTTTTAGAACAGGCACAACTACTGGAGTTTCAGGCTGTAATTACCCGCAATATGGCCGAAGGAGTATGCTTAATCCGCGCTACTAATGCCATTATTGTCTACGCTAACCCCAAATTTGAGCAGATGTTTGGCTATAACTCTGGTGAACTTAACGGTCAGCATGTTTCCATTCTCAACTATGCCACCGAATCGGTAACTGCTGAAGATGTCAATCAAGCCATTCGTGCTGCTGTCTTATCAAAGGGTGAAGCCACCTATGAAGTCCATAATGTAAAAAAAGATGGGACTCCATTTTGGTGTAGTGCAACTTGTTGTGTATTCACTCATCCCCAATATGGGGATGTTCTAGTTGCGGTTCATCAAGACATCACCGATCGCAAAGCGATGGAAGAAGCTTTGCGCCAAAGCGAAGAAAAGTTTCGCCAACTTGCAGACAACATTCAAGTAGTGTTTTGGATCTCAGATCTGAAAATTGGGCAAGTTCTCTACGTGAGCCAAGGATATGAAAGGATTTGGCAAAGAAACTGCCAAAGTTTATATGAAAACCCCTTAACTTGGTTAGATCCTATTCACCCAGACGATCGCCCACTTGTAGAAATTGCCTTTAGGGAACAAAGAATATTGGGAAAATACGACATAGAATATCGGATTATTCAGCCTGATGGTTCCATCCGCTGGATTCACGATCGCGCTTTCCCTATCAGGAATGAACTTGGGGAGATAATTCGCATGACGGGAATTGCCGAAGACATCACCGAACAGCACAAAATTGAACAGATAAAAAGTGAATTTATTAGTATTGTCAGCCACGAACTCCGCACCCCCTTAACTGCAATTCGCGCTGCTTTAGGCTTGTTAAATAGTGGTGTCTACGACAACAAACCAGAAAAATTCAAACGCATGATCGAGATTGCTGCCATCGACAGCGATCGCTTAGTGCGATTGGTTAACGATATTCTCGATTTAGAACGCTTAGAATCAGGTCGTGCAGTTTTAGATAAAAGAACTTACAATGCAGCTGATTTAATTCAACAAGCAGTAGAAGGAGTGCAGGCGATCGCCAAACAGCAAAATATTACCCTAGAAGTAAACTCCACCAACACTAAAGTTTTAGCAGCCGCAGATGCAATTATTCAAACACTCACCAATTTGTTAAGTAATGCCATTAAATTTTCACCTGCCAATTCTACTATTACCCTGAGTGTAGAACAGCAAATAAATTGGGTACTCTTCAAAGTTAGCGATCGCGGGCGTGGTATTCCCCAAGACAAATTAGAAGTCATCTTCGACAGATTTCAGCAAGTAGATGCCTCAGACTCCCGTGATAAAGGTGGCACAGGCTTAGGCCTAGCAATTTGCCGTAGTATCATTGACCAACACGGTGGCAACATCTGGGCTGAAAGTACTTTAGGTATAGGTAGCACTTTTTTCTTTACTCTACCATTGGCTAGGGACTAGGGACTAGGGACTGGGGATTGGGGACTGGGGACTGGGGAACTCGGGGCCCCCTCTGGGGATAAGGGGTAATGGGGACTGGGGACTGGGGACTGGGGAACTCGGGGCCCCCTCTGGGGATAAGGGGTAATGGGGATTAGGGACTGGGAAAAAATAGGGGAGCAGGGAGCAGAGGGAAAAATAACAAACACCAATTACCAATTACCAATCACCCATTACCAATTACCAAATGACAAATGACAAATGACAAATGACCAAACAAGTATTAATTGTTGATGATGACGAGCACCTCCGAGAACTGGTACAGGCTTGTTTAGAAGACTTAGGGGGATGGAAAACAATGACAGCTCCATCAGGGAAGGAAGCGTTAAAAATTGCCCAGACAGCACCCATTGATGCGATTTTGTTGGATGTATCCATGCCTGATATGGATGGTTTTGCAGTATTCGAGAAACTGCAAGAAAATATGGTTAGCCAATCGATACCAGTAATTTTATTGACAGCGAGAGTTTTGCCCAGAGATCGCGATCGCTTTGCACTCATGGGAATTGCTGGAGTCATTTCCAAACCTTTTGAACCCATTACTATTTCCCAGCAAGTTGCAGATATTCTCGGTTGGGATTGATTTGAAAGTGCTAGGTGCTGACTGCTGAGTAAACCCCAAGTACACTTTCATACAATACTTGTGAAATTTGTTTCATCAGAACAAGCTATCTTGATGAAACAGCGATTATTGCTATCTAGTATCTGAAGCCATACTAATGACAAATAACAGCTACTTATACCAATTTGAAAAAAGAACGCGACAGATTGTAAGGGCACAGCATTACCGTGCCCTCTAGAATATATTGATGTGTCGCAAACATTATTTTAATTGGTATTATTTCTCAGAATATTAATTTCTTTATTAGTTCTTTATTTTTATCCTTT
This sequence comes from Tolypothrix sp. PCC 7601, assembly GCF_025677855.1. Classification (NCBI taxonomy): domain Bacteria; kingdom Bacillati; phylum Cyanobacteriota; class Cyanophyceae; order Nostocales; family Tolypothrichaceae; genus Tolypothrix; species Tolypothrix sp. PCC 7601. Next base: position 1,781,702 of record NZ_CP064879.1, on the reverse strand, counting down.
ATCTTTCTTGTGAGTGCATCAAAGTTTCTCAACTTACAGGATAAAGCTATGAGTGTTGGTCAGAAACTTGTAAAAAATATTTCAGCGTGCTACCGATTTGAAAAAACAATGTGGCAGAGATACATTCCGTAACTATTATTATTTCTGGCTTGGTTTTGAATTGGTATGACTTTATTTTGCTTCCAAGTCGTACTACTAGCAAAATGCCAGCACCAGCATTTATAGCGCCGATTTATTAAAGAAAATCTGTAAAAATTAGCACATTTTTAACCAACTATATATCTAGCATCACTAAATCTCTTTTAGATGATGAATTTTACCTTTTTGGAGCTTAATTCAATGAAGACTGGGGAGAAAATCACTATAAATACTAGAAAAATCTTACTGATCGATCATGAATTGATTGTAAGGGAGGTTTTGGAACTGTGCTTGCAAGATTTAGCGAATTGGGATGTAATCACAGCCGATTCTCCATTATCAGGATTGGAACAAGCAGAACTTGAGCGCCCTGATGCAATCGTCTTGGATATCGGAATGCGTGGTAGCTTTATGTTTCTACAACAACTAAGAAGCAATCGCAAAACTAAAGCAATTGCTGTTGTGTTACTAAGTGCAAATGCAAAATGGCTAGATCCAAAATTTCTGCAACAGTATAAAATTTCAGGTATTATACTTAAGCCATTCAATCCAGTGACGCTACCTGTGGAAATCGCTAAACTTTTGAATTGGAATTATAATGTACTACTTAATTCCCAAAATAACTTAACATCTATAGTTCGATGAGTTACAAATTATTGTAAGGACGCACAACTATGCGTCCTTACCTATGTACTTAATTTACTGGAACGATATAGAAATCATATTTAATTGTTGCCAACTCAGGTATATTTTTATTCTTTATTTACTGTTACTCCTTTTACTATAAATTTGCAGCGCTTGTTATTTTTTTTCGATTCATGATATAATGTAGTTCCAACCAGTCACGACTTTAATTGCACTTAGTAGATCTTCGGGAGTATAAGGCTTAGTTAAATAAACATCAGCACCTTGTTTTCTAGCCCATGCATGATGAACTGCCTGATTTTTATTACTACAGATCACGATTGGCATTTTTTGACTACTTAAATTTATTTTCAGGAAGCGGCACAATTCAAATCCACTCATTCCTGGCATTACCACATTAGTAACTATTGCATCTGGTTTTTCCTCTAATGCTATTTCTAAAGCCTCTTTAGCAGCAGAAGCTTTAACTATTTTGTAACCCCAGTCTCCGAGATAATAACTCATCAGTTCCCATTCTCGCAGAGAGTCTTTGACAATGAGAATCTTGCCAGCCCAAGTAATACCCAACCCTCAACCTCCCAAAAAAATAAGTAGGTTTGGTATTGTTATACTTCTGATTGCGAAATTACACCATGTGTTGAAAGATAATTTTCAACAAGTCTCCTTGCGTAAAAGGTTTAGTCAAATAGCCAGAAGCCTTGACTATCTTGGCTTTAGCTCTATCAATCAACCCTGTTTTAGCTGTAACCATAATTACAGGCGTATTTTTAAATTGGGAATGTTTACGCAATAAAGAACATAATTCATACCCATCAAGATGTGGCATGTTAATGTCTAATAAAATTAAGTCAGGTTTGGTGCGAAGAATTTCCATTAAAGCTTTTAATGAATCTGTAACTCCAATGACAGAAAACATCTGCTCATCTAAAAAACTTTTAATAGCATTTAAGACGCTAGGGCTATCATCAATGCAGAAGATAGTGTATAGTTTCTGGTCTGTAGTCGCAGGCTCAAATTGATGAAATTGATTATCTGTCTGCTGCAGGTTCGCAGTTAAATTATCGGAGGTTTCGGCAACTTGATTACTACCTTGCTTTGGGAAAATTGGTGGAGTTGTACCTAAAGATGGCGATGGTGTTTGACGTGCAAATTGTGAACCTGGATTTTGGGAAAATTGCGGTTTAAGATGACCTCTATATAGTGATGATTTATCCCCAAAAGGAGCTGCTCCTCTATATTTTTGACATTGTTCAACTAGTAGGCGTAAATTGAGATAACAAAACTTTGGCAAATCATCTAAAAAACTTTCGGGAATAAATTCGTAACTACCTTCTTCCAACTTCAAAAATGAGTCGAGAACTTCTAACGCCAATTGTTCAATAATAATTCCGGCTTGCGAAGAACTAATATATTTTTGATTGACTAACCAACAAATAGCTAGATAATCTGGATTTGGTATTGCTTGATTTTCGATCCCAGTCTCAAAAATTGCCCGTAACTGTTGATCGATTCCTTTGGGAAGAGTGGAAATTTGCTGACTTAAACGCTGCAAGTGTCTGTAAAGAGACTCAAACATTTTTTCTGAGTAGCAAGCGTAAATCAGTTTACCTTCTTCTATATATATTGACCAAGACCCTGATGAGCTGAATACTTGCAAACACCCAGTTACAGATTTATTTGTGATTTTTTTTAAGAGAGATAATGGCTGTAGCTTTTGAAAAAACCTGTATCTACTAATAGGAAGTGTCTTCATTGGGACGGCTCTAAGATAAAAGCAATATTTTTAATCGAAATTTTTGGAAACCCTTTCTGAGCATTACAGGGATCAAGTTAGAAGTGCTTTTAGATAGACATAGCGCTTTACGTCTAGGCGAGTAGAAGCAAATCTCGCTAACTCCCAACTCCCTGTCACACTAGAGTGCAGTTCGATGCACTCTAGCTTAGTAGAACAGCCATGCTATTTCTTGCCAAATAGCAAAATGGCTATACCTGCTCCCAGGAAACAGTATTCCAAAAATCAGCTTTACTTTCTGTATCTTTCGCTAATCTAGCTCATCTCACAGTAACGCAAGCGTTACAGCTAGTGCATTGCTCATGCATTAATTGCATGAAATCATTGCTCATGAGCTTTTTTAGCGACATTTGACATTACGTAACTAGTTAACCTTGAGGATGTCTCCAATTTGTGAAACTGTATTTATTGTAACTAAGTAAATATTTACCCTAATATTTTACCAAATTGGAGATCGTAGTGGTTCTCTCTAGAAACTTGGATAAAATTATCACTTGTTTCACAACTATGGTAACTTAGCACCGAGGAATAATCAGTTTGGATTGGATACGCAGATTGTGTATGGTAAGATGCAACGGCAACCGATTTAGCAGCAGGCAAGCTTTTCATCAGCAATAGCAACATATTTTGCTTTTATAAGGGAAAAATAGCCAATCTGCACAATTTGAAGGGTCTAAAGGCCCGATGCCAGAACATTTACTCAACTAGATTTGAAATTGCTATGTTGTGGCTTCGGCGAAGGATTAGCCTGCGATCGCAACGCTTCGCAATTTTTCAGATCAATAGTAAATATTCAGTAACTTCCCTACTAAAACTTAGGTTACTGCAAAATTCATAAAAAGGGAAAAGAAATATGTGAATTTTGTGAAAAGTAAATGAAGGAATTATGAAATAGAGCTATCTACATTAAAAATGTTATTCAAAAATAAATATTTATTTGGTTTATCCGGTTAACTAAAAAATGTACAGAAGATATCATTTTTTAGTTGATTTTTAATACCTGTACGGTAATCATCAATTGAGAAAAAATTGAGCCAGTCAGGGGCAATTTCACCCCTTGGAGCAAGTTTAACCCCGCACATGGCGCTGGCTTACCTACGTAGATTTTACAAATGGTGCAGGAATTCTCTAGTTGTTCTATGTATAGGTAATAATAAGAACAATGCATTTCGAGAGTAAGAAATGACTGTAAGCCCTAACCTATCAGAGTTGCTTCAGCAAGGACATGACCAACTGGATGGGGGAAATTACCACCAAGCTTTAGATACTTTTTACCAAGCGGCTGCACTAGAAGCCCAAAATCCACAGGTATTATATGGCTTGGGTTTAGCTTGCTATCGACTTGAACAATATCAAGATGCCATAGGATATTGCAGCCAAGCTTTGATAATTGAGCCAAACTACATTTTGGCATTAGCTAGGCGCGGATTGGCTTACAAACAGCTAGAGCAAACACAGTTAGCACAGGCTGACTTTGAGCAAGTTATCGCACTTACCCCTCAAGATGCAGAAGATTGGCATGGTAAGGGAATTACTCTATGGGCGTTAGAACAATATGAAGATGCGATTGTATATTACAACAAAGCTATAGAAATTAAACCTGACTATCACCGTGCTTGGTACAGCTGCGGACTAGCGTTGGAACAATTGAGGCGATATGAAGATGCACTTACATCGTTTAACAAAGCAATAGAAATCAACCCCGACTATTGCCATGCTTGGAATGATAAGGGAATGGCACTGAGTAATTTAAGTAGATATCGAAGATGCGATCTGATCGCAATCTTAGCAACACGGTGGCGATCGCAGGTGTCGGATTAGCGACTAGCCAAGTAGCATCTTCCATCATTCTTGCCCAAGAACCCCCACCCCCAGATATTCCCTTTTTCCAAACTCCGGCGTTTTGGTGGAGTCTCACAACTGGCGTAGTTGCTAGCCTCATTCTTTGGAGTATTCTGCGTTTGTATCGCCTGATTGCCAATCGCTTTCAATAAAAGCGACGGGAAACTCTATCGCCTTGTGGGTGGACAGGGATAGTCGCACCGTCGCTTGGGGCATTGGGCATTGGGCATTGGGCATGGGAGGATTGATTGTTATTGTTCCTTGTGGGTGTGTGGTTCGTTAAAATTAACTAGCATTCACTTAATTAGCAGCACTTCTAGATAGGGTGACCGAATTTAATTTACAAGTCCAAGACAGCAGCGAACGCCTTGATCGCTACCTTAGCCAAGAGTTACCAGATTTATCCCGTTCGCGTATTCAACAGTTAATCGAACAGGGTAATGTGCAGCTGAATGGTAAAGTTTGCACATCGAAAAAAATTAATGTGAAAACAGGCGATCGCATTACTCTAGAAATACCAGAAGCTCAACCCCTACAACTGCAAGCGGAAGATATTGCTTTAGATATTCTCTATGAAGATGATCAGCTACTTATTCTCAATAAACCCGCAGGTTTAGTTGTCCATCCTGCACCTGGTCATCCTGATGGAACTCTCGTTAATGCTTTATTAGCACATTGTCCCAATCTTCCGGGAATTGGGGGTGTGCAGCGTCCGGGGATTGTCCACCGTTTAGACAAGGATACAACAGGTGCGATCGCGATCGCTAAAACAGATATCGCCTATCAACACCTGCAAGCACAACTCCAAGCTAAAACTGCACGACGTGAATATTTGGGTGTCGTTTACGGTGCGCCAAAAGCCGAAAGTGGTGTGATAGATTTTCCGATTGGTCGCCACCGCCAAGACCGCAAAAAAATGGCAGTGGTTCCCATCGAAGAAGGCGGACGCAATGCAATTACCCATTGGCAAGTCCGAGAACGGCTTGGTAATTACACATTAATTCACTTTCAACTCGAAACAGGACGCACCCATCAAATTCGCGTCCACAGCGCCAAAATTGGGCATCCCATTGTTGGCGACCCAGTTTATGGTTCTGGTCGTTCTATTGGGGTAAATTTGCCTGGTCAAGCATTGCACGCTTGGCGGTTAAAGTTACAGCATCCTATATCTGGTGATTTAATTGAAGTGACAGCCCCCCCACCCCAAACCTTTGTTACTCTGCTAGAAGTTTTAAGACGGCGTGCTTTTAGTAGTGCTGCATTGGAGAGACGCGATTAATCACGCCTGTACAAGAGCTGACTTTTCACGGCATGTGGAAAACGTCATTTTGCGCTTTCTCTCAACCCCTATTTTTCCGTTACCTATTGTCATCAATTTAATACTCTTGCGAATGAAACTGTGGAAAAAGCTACGTAGTTTGCTTGGTTGAGGACTTACCGTGAAAAGTCAGGTACAAGAGGGCGGGGGAGAAAGAGTTTTTTGGGTTGTTCTACAGATGGAGTATTAATAACTAATCAGTTAAAAATAATATGAATTATGAATATGAATTATTAAATATTAAGAATATTAAGTTATAAAATAAACCTTAAATTTTCTGTTGTGAGTTGTTTACCGTAATGCAATTTTTTCACAAATTTGCTGCATTAAAAGTAGAGTTAAAGCATCTTTCAAAGGTTTGATATTTCATGCTGTTGACTTACTTTAAAACAAAATGATGTTACACCTTTTCTTGAAAGTACGCATTAATATTGAAATCAAACAAGAGAAAATCGGTGTGTCACATGGCTACTAAAAAACAATTCAACAGCTTTGAAGAAATGCTGAGTGATTCTGATGTACCTGTTTTGGTAGATTTTTACGCAGATTGGTGTGGCCCTTGTCAGATGATGGTGCCAATTTTAGAACAAGTGAATGCCCAATTAAAAGACCGTCTACGGATAGTTAAGATAGACACAGAAAAATATGCAGAGTTAGCAACCAAGTATCAAATTTACGCCTTACCCACCCTGATGTTGTTTAAGCAAGGTCAACCAGTAGACAAAATTGAGGGTGTAATGCAAGCACCGCAATTAGTCCAACATCTACAAACTAAGCTTTAGGGCATTGGGCATGGGGCATGGGGCATTGGGTAATGGGTAATGGTAATTTCTCCTTATCTGCCTTATCCCCCTCAATACTTGTCGGTTAAGGGGAAAAGGGGAATGGGAAAAGGGAAAGAAAAAACCTTGAACCCTTAACCTTTAACCTTTTCCCCAAAACCAATTTTGAGTTCAAAACGCTATCCCTTGTAGTATTGTCATCCCCCTAATCCCCATTACCCCTGATCCCCAGAGGGGGCCCCGAGTTCCCCAATCCCCATTACCCCTGATCCCCAGAGGGGGCCCCGAGTTCCCCAGTCCCCAGCCCCCAATCCCCAACCCCTACGACCGTCGCACATTCAAGCAACACCATTCTTTCTTCTTCCACAAAGTAGCAATCACCCAGCCGTGTTGTTCTAAGGCATCAGCTACGGCTTTGGATTGCTCAAGTAAAATGCCACTGAAGATAGCCCAAGTGCTAGGTTTGGTAATCGCGGTGATTTCGGGGACTAATTCGATAATTACATCAGCTAAAATGTTGCAGACAATGCCATCTACTGGTGCTTCAATCAGTTTTTTGAGGATGTCTACGCTGCCTTCTGCTGGGATCAAGCGTTTTGGGTTAATGTCGTTGAGAGCGCGATTGCTGAAGGTGGATTGGACTGCTAATGGGTCATTATCCACTGCATAAACTTTTTCTGCCCCTAGTAAGACTGCGCCAATAGAAAGGATACCAGAACCACAACCAATATCAGCAATTACTATTGGCTCTTTTTGAGTGTCTGAATTTACAAATGATTTAGGTAATTGACTCAGCCGCATTTCCAGAGATTCTAAGCATAACTGAGTTGTGGCATGGTTGCCTGTACCGAATGCTACACCAGGGTCGAGGCGAATTACTAAGCGGTCTGTGGATTCTGGGAATGGTAGCCAAGCTGGATTAATCAAAAAGCGATCGCCTATTTCTTCTGGTTGCCAATATTGTTTCCAGCTAGTAGCCCAATCTTCTTCATCAATTAATTGCCAGTTTAAATTTGGCTCTGATAACCCTACACATAGCGCATCTTGACGTAGCCACAACGATAGTGCTGCCAAATCTAACAAATCTACCTGAAATTCTGGTAAATAAGCCTTGACGAGTGAAGAATTGCCTTTACCTTCAATTGCTGTACCACGACAGCCAAAATTTTCCAGTCGCCAAAAGATTGTATCTTCTAGGTCTGGTTCAGCTAATATCTGTAATTCCCACCAGGTGTTTGCCATCTTTTCAGTGCTCAGTTCTGAGTGCTGAGTGATGAGAAAGTCCTGAGTTGATTCTTCTTCTACTCAGAACTCGCTACTCAGCACTCAGCACTTTATAGTGTTACTGTATACGCGTCCCGAATGCCTGGTACTTTGGTAATCTCATCCAAAATGCCCTCTGGTAAGGGATCATCAATACTGAGAGCCATGACTGCATCACCACGGACGATTTTGCGACCTACCTGCATACTGGCAATATTGACATTAAAACTGCCAAGTAGGGAACCAAGTTTACCAATGATACCCGGCATATCGCGGTGCAGGGTAAACAGCATATATTTGCTGGGGGGAACATTAATGGGGAAACCATCAACGTCAGTCAGGTGGATTTCTTTGTCACCTAACAAAGCACCAGTGACGCAATGTGTTCCTAAAGTGCCTGTCGCTTCTAGATGCAAGGAACCTGCATAGTCACGTACAGAGGCATCTCTGGTTTCAATCACCCGGATTCCCCGTTCTTTAGCCTCAATGCTGGCATTGACGTAATTTACTCGTTCCCGCAGTGCTTGGTATAGAAGTCCTTTTAGGGATGCTACCACTAAAGGTTGGCTTTTGTTAGTTGCTAGTTCGCCTTGCAGTCTGATGTTGAGTAATTCTACTCGACCGCCTGCTAGTTGTCCTACGAGATTTCCCAAGGTTTCTGCTAGCTGCATATAGGGTTTGAGTTCTTCCAGGACATCGGGGCCGAGTCCGGGAATGTTCACAGCCGAACGTGCGGGTAATCCTAAGAGGACATCACGGATTTGTTCAGCCACATCAATCGCCACATTCACTTGCGCTTCTGCAGTTGATGCTCCCAAGTGGGGGGTGAGGATGATGTCTTTACCAATCGATCGCAAATCCGATTCGGCTAATGGTTCAGACTCGAATACATCTAAGGCTGCACCAGCTATTTTACCTTCTTTGATTGCCGCCGCTAAAGCTGCTTCATCAATGATCCCACCACGGGCGCAGTTAATAATCCGGGCAGTAGGCTTCATCTTTGCCAGGGTTTTGGCATTGATTAAATGCGCTGTTTCTGAAGTTTTGGGGATGTGTAAGGTGATGTAGTCTGCTTGCTGGATGAGCAAATCTAAATCAACTAATTGACAACCAATTTGTTCAGCTCGTTCTGTAGAGATGAAGGGATCGTAACCTAACAACTTCATTCCCATCGCCTTAGCTACAGCCGCCACGTGGGAACCAATTTTACCCAACCCAACAATACCGAGAGTTTTTTTGTAAACTTCCGCGCCGACAAAAGTTTTGCGATCCCACTCACCTTTTTTCACCGAGACATTTGCATCGGGGATGTGACGAGACAAAGCCAACATCATGGCGATCGCATGTTCGGCTGCTGCGATCGTGTTACCTTCAGGAGAATTGACAACCACAATCCCGTGGCGTGTGGCAGCGGGAACATCCACGTTATCCACACCCACACCTGCACGACCGATAATCTTTAACTGCGTGCCGGCTTCAATAATTTCTTGGGTGACGCGTGTACCCGAACGAATCATCAGCGCATCGTACTCACCAATAATTTCTATCAGTTCTGCTGGTTTTAAACCTGTTTTGACATCAACCGTTGCTACTTGCGAGAGAATGTCAATTCCAGCCTGGTCAATAGGATCGGAGACAAGAACCTTGGACATGATTACTTTGTTTAAAGCTACAAGTTTTGCTGCACAAGACTTTTTAGTTTAGTCTTTATCCGTTGCAATTCAGCAAAAATTCTTTATTGTAATATCAACTTATCCTTACACTGACACCTCTCACTGAGGGTATATATTAGTTACACAGGTGATATGGCGCTGCTGCCAAATGTGCTGAGTGCTGAGTTGCAAGTCAGAATATACTCTTCTGCCTACACCTCTGCTTCTGTTTTCTCACCTTGTCCCTTGTTGATGCTAGGTGCTGAGTTTCAGAATTTGAATTGATTTTTACTGCCTCCTATATTTGAATATCAGTGACTGTTCGTGTCACCTTTGGGTAAATATAAACCATGAATAGGGGACAGTATAGATATATTTATTAATCGTTAAGAGTTATCTGTATTTCTTTCTGGCTACGCAGTGGCTCAGGAATATCACTTGACGTTGCATTCATCCCCAGTAACACAGTACTGCTGAGTATCACTTTATTACTGTCAAGGTGTGTGCGTAGGCGTAACCCTTTCTTTTTAACGCGCCTATTTGTAGGTTCCAAATCTTAATACTTTGAACAAAGCCGGATTCAGTTTTCTTGAGATTTTCTTTACGAATCATCTCTTACATTAACAATGCCAACCTATACATTAGTAATGTCAACCGATACGTTGGCAATGTCAACCCTTACATTGGCAATGTCAACCCACACATTAGCAATGTCAACCGATACGTTGGCAATGTCAACCCACACATTAGCAATGTCAACCGATACGTTGGCAATGTCAACCCACACATTAGCAATGTCAACCGATACGTTGGCAATGTCAACCCCTACATTGGCAATGCTGATGAAGCAACTTGTGTGTACACTGTAGGCGCGTGGGAAGGGGAAAAGGGAAAGAAAAAACCTTTCACCCTTAACCTTTAACCTTTTCCCCAAAACCAAATTTTGGGTTCCAAACCCTATCTCTTGTAGTATTGCTTCCTTCCCCACCCCAACCATCATGACTGAACAACTGTGTACCTTTTTCCTCAACGGCATTTTTTTTGGGATTGACGTACAGCACGTTCAAGAAGTGATTCGTCCCCAAGTAATGACACCTGTACCCTTGGCTCCCTCAGATATTTGTGGCTTAATTAACCTGCGGGGACAAATTCTCACAGTCATTGATTTACAGCAGCGTTTAGAAATGGGTAAATCCACCATCCGCACCACAACCCCACTAGATGAAGCCCAAGGATTTAATATAGTTGTCTCGACTCACGATGAAGTAGTTAGCCTCCTGGTTGATGATGTTGGTGATGTCTTAGAATTCACACAAAATACATTTCAACCCCCACCAGCAACTTTAAAAGGTAGAATGCATCAGATGCTAGCTGGAGCTTATCCATACGCAGGGGGTTTGCTGCTAGTTCTAGATACTAAAAAAATTTTAGCTGCCAATTGAGGAGCACTTTGCAATGGCTACAAGTCGGAGTGGGAAAACAGCCAAAACTCCCTCAGAAAATACTATAAATACAGTTGAGAGCGATCGCACTCCCACAGATCCGCAACTGCAACCTTTACTGAATGCATTGATAGCCGCCAAAAATGGTGATTTTTCAGTCCGCTTACCAGTGGATAACAATGGATTAGCCGAAATCGCCACAGTTTTTAATGAATTGGTGAGTGTCAACCAAGCTTTTAGCAAGGAAGTGAATCGCTTTGCATCCGAGATTGGTAAAAAAGGTAAACTCGGTTCCCAAGCTGAGGTTCCTGGTGTAACAGGTGCTTGGCAAGAAGTAATTGATAATTTAAACCAAATGTCAATTAACCTCAAACAGCAGATTACCAGTATTAATGATGTAACTCTCTCTGTGACTAGTGGCGATTTATCTAAACAAATCAAGGTACGCAATGCTGGCGACTTCAAACAGCTTACCGATAATACCAATCAAATGATTGGTAGCCTGAAATCTTCAATTCAACAAATGGCAGAAGTAGCCACAGCCGTTGCATCCTCCGCAGAAGAATTAACCGCCGTCAGTCAGGAAATGAATGCAAATGCCGAACAAACCTCAGAACAAGCCACTTCCGCCTCCGCCTCCGCCGAACAGGTGAATCAAAATACAGCTACAGTGGTGACGGCGGTGGAAGAGATGAACGCTAGTATTCGCGAAATTGCCAAGACAGTTTCCCAAGGTGCGAGAGTCGCAATAGAAGCTGTCAAAACAGCCGGTCGCACCAACGAAACCATTGGTAAACTTGGTCAAAGCAGCGTGGAAATTGGCAAAGTCATCAAAGTAATTACCTCCATTGCCCAGCAAACAAACTTACTCGCCTTAAATGCTACCATTGAAGCAGCGAGAGCCGGAGATGCTGGCAGAGGATTTGCGGTAGTGGCAAATGAGGTGAAGGAACTAGCCAAACAAACCGCCAACGCCACCGAAGATATTAGCCAGCGCATTGAAGCAATTCAAACAGATACCAAAGGCGCAGTCAACGCCATTACCCAAATTACTGATATCATCAACCAGATTAACGACTTACAAAGTGCGATCGCCAGTGCCGTAGAAGAACAAACCGCAACCACCAACGAAATAGCCCGCAACATCGGCGAAGCCGCCGCAGGAACCTCCGATATTGCCAAAAACATCGGCATCGTCGCCCTCAACGCCCAAACCACCACCATAGGAGCCAGCAACACCTCACAAGCCGCCACAGAACTATCCCGAATGGCAATAGACTTGCAAAAAGTCGTCAATCAGTTTCAATATTAATTGGTGTTTGTCATTTGTCATTTGTCATTTGTCATTCGTCATTCGTCATTTGTCATTTGGTAATGGGTAATGGGTAATGGGTAATTGCAATTTCTCCCCTGCTCCCTCATCCCCCTCATCCTCCTCATCCCCCAATCCCCAGTCCCCAATCCCCATTACCCCTTATCCCCAGAGGGGGCCCCGAGTTCCCCAATCCCCAGTCCCCAGTCCCCAATCCCCAATCCCCAATCCCCACAGTCCCCAGTCCCCAATCCCCACCCCCTATGCCCAAAATCCGGGTGCTCGTAGTTGATGATGCTGTTGTTGTACGGAGTCGCGTTAGTAAGATTCTGTCGCACGATGCTGAGTTGGAGGTGGTGGATGTGGCGGCTAATGGACGTATTGCACTCGCGAAGATTCCCTATGTGAATCCTGATGTGATTATTTTGGATGTGGAAATGCCAGATTTGAATGGTTTGGAAACTCTGGCGGCGATTCGCCAAAGTTATCCGCAGTTACCTGTAATCATGTTCAGCACTTCTACGCGCATAGGAGCAACTGCAACCTTAGAAGCTCTGTCTTTGGGTGCTTCAGATTATGCCACCAAACCTAGTAATTTAGGAAGTATGGAGGCAACTACCAAACATATCCGCGAGGAATTAATTCCTAAAATTAAGCTCTTTGGTGCCGGAATTAGTGTAGTTTCCCCAGCAATTACAGTTAACCATGCAGATGTTCCTCCCCAGCGTCCGAAAATAGAGCAAATAGATGTCATTGCAATTGGGGTGTCTACAGGAGGGCCAAATGCTTTAGCGCAAATACTTCCTGAACTTCCTGGGAATTTAGCAGTTCCCATCCTGATTGTGCAACATATGCCGCCCATGTTTACAAAACTGTTAGCTGAAAGATTAGCTTCTAAATGTCAAATCGCCGTAGATGAAGCGATTCCCGGCGCAGTCTTAGAACCTGGAAAAGCGTGGATTGCACCTGGAGACTTCCACATGGTAGTACAACGGCATGGCAATATGGTGAGAATCGATACTCATAAAGACCCACCAGAAAATTCCTGTCGTCCTGCTGTTGATGTTTTATTACGCTCAGTTGCAGAAGTCTATGGAGGGCGATCGCTTGCCGTTATACTGACAGGCATGGGGCAAGATGGATTACAAGGTTGTCAGCACATTCGCGAAGTTGGCGGTAAAATCTTAGCTCAGGACAAAGCTTCTAGTGTAGTGTGGGGGATGCCAGGTTTCGTTGTCAATGCTGGACTAGCTGATCAAATTGTACCCCTCGACCAAATGGCAGGTGAAATTATGCGCCGAGTTCGTTACAATCAAGTTCCGATTTTAGGTCTGTAATGAAACAGACGATGGGTGTAAGCACTACTGATTTTGATTTTATCCGAGACTTAGTTTATCGTCATTCGGCAGTTGTGTTGTCTGCTGATAAAACCTATTTAGCAGAATTATATTTACAGCCAATTACAACCTCTCTAGGATTTACAAAAATTGCTGATTTAGTCAATTACCTGCGTAACCAAACTTTTAATCATATTCACACCCAGGTAATTGAAGCTTTAGTGACTAATGAAACATCTTTTTTCCGTGATATTTACCCTTTTGAAACGCTGCAAAAATTTGTTTTACCAGAGTTAATCAAAAAAAGAGCGATCGCGCGATCGCTAAATATTTGGTGTGCAGCCTGTTCTCATGGACAGGAACCTTATAGCATTGCCATGTTGATGCGCGAACATTTTCCCCTATTAGCCAATTGGTCTGTAAAGCTAATTGCTAGCGACTTTTCCCAAAAAGCCTTAACCAAAGCGCGCCAAGGACGTTATAACCAACTAGAAATTCAGCGAGGACTACCAAAAAATTTGTGCGATCGCTATTTTCACAAAGTCGATAATGAATGGCAAATTCTTGATAATTTCATCAAGATGGTGGAATTTCAGCAAATCAATCTTGTCAAAACTTGGCCATCCCTTCCCAAATCTGATGTGATATTTTTACGCAATGTTTTAATTTACTTTGATATCCCCACTAAAAAAGCTTTACTAAACAAAATTAAGCAGCAATTAAGTTCAGATGGCTATTTATTTCTAGGTAACGCAGAAACCACCATTAACCTAGATGCGTCATTTGAACGTGTGCAATTTAATAAAGGTATTTGTTATCGATTACAACAATAAAACCCTTACCAATGACAAATGACTAGTACAACAAGGCAAAAGTAAAAAGTGAGCCAGTGCGGTGGACGGGTTCCCCGGCATAAAGCAACTGGCGTTAGCGCAGCGTTAGCGACGAAGGAGCGTCACCCGTTCGCTTTAGCGTCTCCTTTGGGAGAAGGAAGCAAAAGTAAAAAGAAAGAATGATGATTTTGTAATACCATTTTGAAAAAAGAACGCGACAGATGGGTTGGTAAGGGCACGGCACCAGTAAGATAATTTGATATACCAAAAGATTGTGGATGCCGTGCCCCTACAAAGAATTGATCTGCCGCAAACATTATTTAAATTAGTATAAGCTATTCGCTTGTTTTAAATGGGTGGCTTATTTCCGCCGTATTGTACTAGTTATCTTTCTTTGCACCGACCTGACTTTAAAAAGCAGGAGAGCAGGGAGCAGGGAGCAAGGGGGATTAATGAATTTTTCATGTGTTCTAGTGTATGCAGTTCATGATGGCTACTTATAATCCAATAAAGTTCAGTTTAGTTAAGAAAATTAATTGACAACAAAATCAAAAACTATTTACTCAACAAAAAACCGAACAATCATTTTGGAGGGTGTTTGGGCGACGCAACCGTCCCCCAATCGGGGGTTTGGGGGAGAATCCCCCAAGTCTGCTAGCTTTTCCCCAAGTAATAAATCAATCACTAATAATCTTATCTGAATTGTATTAACTGATAATCTAATACCAAATCAAATAATGTTTGCAACACATCAATAATATTCTAGAGGACAAGGCAGTGCCTTGCCCCTACAATCTGTCGCATTATTTTTTCAAATTGGTATAAATTAATAATAGCTATCCATAAAAAAATATGCCTCCTCGCCACACATCACTCCCACTATTACTAACTATTAGCCTAGCCACTATTTCACTTTTACCCGTTCGACCCTTACAAGCCGAAACTATAACCGTACCGCAACCTTCTAATGCGCCATTAGAACTAAGCTTATTAACAGAACCAAAAGGGCCTGTAATTACCGGGAATACCGTTAGCCAAGGAACTATCACCATTCCTAAATTATGGTGGGCCAAAGAAAGCGCTGAAAACAAGCTTTTAGATAACTGGATAGCATATCCAACTTCGCCAAAAGAAGCAGCAAGAGTAGATTTAATTGTGAATCAACAAATTTGGAGTTTATTAGATTATCTAGAACGCTACGACTTTGTAAATCGTTTAGGTACTGCCGCTAGGAATGATAATTATAATCTGCGAGTCTTTAATTATCAGCAAGAACTTTTAGCAACTTATACTTGTAACTATAATAATAGTCAGCCTTTATGCAACATCAAACTATCTTCTCAAAATCAATTAGGCTGGCGACGTTCTTTGTAGAAACTAACAGTTGTTAGCCAAACTAAAATTGCTCGTTTCCGACTAAGAAAAAGGGGAAAGGCTAAAAACCTTTTCCCCTTTTTCCTTTTCCCCTTTCCCCTTTATTGCATTATTGATACTATGCTAATCGTGAAGAAAGAGCCGAAAACCCTACCAAACAACCAAATAAACCCACTACCCAACCTTGGCGGACAGTGAGTAGATCAACAGTCGCCGCAGCTGGAAAATGTCCTATTGGTGCATCATCCACAAAATTTAGGTCAGAGTAGAATAGCCAAGCATCATTGACACGCCAACCGATGAGATCGCCAAATTTGCACCATGTTTGATAATCAGCATCAGCTTCACCACCAATACTGTCCCAAATCTGCTTTTGCACAGTAAAACCAAAACGACCTTTGCTATATTTGACCCACAGTCGGTCAATTGTGCAAAGGTCGGTATAGGGGAATTTATTGATTGCTGGAATATCTAACCAACCGGCTTCTTCTCGCGCCGCTACTTTCAGCATGAGGTTGAAAGTTTCCCGATCTGCAGCTTTCCAATCACCAGCTGCTAATAATTCTGACAATCGCTGGTAATCTATTCCTCGTTCAGAAGCCAGGTCATCAATTGCTGGTTGCGAGATAGTTAGCGTTGATGTATGCGCTTGAGTGTGGGTACTGTGCATCTTGTCGTCAGACATCACTTGCATAGAAGAAGCGCAAACGACTGGATGAGAAGTAAAGTTCTCACCGCTACCTGCATATTGAGCAATTCTTGAGATGTCTTTAACTTTATGCTTTTCTACACTAGGAGTTACTGTATTTGTCCGTAACCATAACTCTTCTAGTTGTACAAATTCCCTATGAGAGTTTACTTCTATGGGCAGGCCATTTCTCTGATTTTTAGCAATATCATGTAAATTTGCGTATTTTTGAATAACAACTCGCTGTGACTTAGCAATTGGTTCTGCATTGATCACAGGTGTTTGCAGAGGATACTTGTAATGCGCTAACAGTTCTGGAACTCGGAAACTGAGATATTGGTGTAACCGTTTTACAGTGGCGCATTGTCCCTGGCTTCCTAAACCTTCTAGGAGTGCATGGGTAAAAGCACCTTGTTGCAAGGCATCGATTTCAGCAGCAGATTGATTAGCAGTACATGATAAGATACTGATAAACCCGGTTTGCCGAGCCAAATTTTGTGTTTGTTGCCCAATTCCTAAGCCATGTCCTTGATGCTGGTGGTGATTAGCATCCAACATCAAAACAATATTATCTGAGCCAGAATTCCGGAGGCACTCAGTCAAATAACTCAGGGAAATTCCCGTATTTTCTATATCTTCTGGATTCCCATCAGCAGCTAAGAGGTAATCTTGCTCACCATAGCTCATCCCATGACCGTTAAAGAAAAACCAGAAATTATCTTCTGGCTGAAGGAAGGGACGCTCAAATAACTGCTGTAAGCATCGTAATAAGTTAGCGCGATCAGGACGAGTTAGTTCACCACCAATACTAGGTGAGTCATCCGAGAATAAGAAAACCCGCTCGAAACCTGCTTCATTGTGGAGCAAATTCTGCATTAACTCTGCATCCCGCTTCGCATATTTGAGGGGTTGCAAGCAGTCGTAATGATTAATACCAATAACCAACGCCCAGTTTTTTACCATCTCACTTTATATTGTTGCCACTGCAAGTAGAGTTTGATTGCTCCTAACCTCGTACTTCAGGAAAAATCCTGAGAGTGCTTGAACCCCCATCAGTCATTCAAAATCCTAGATTGATAATCTAGGTTCCATAAATCTTAGGGCTGAGATTAGGAATACTTTGTATTTCGTGCTACATATATCAAGACAAACAGCTCTTTCTACGGCTCTTTGTCAGGTATTTCCGGACTAAGGGAGTAGCAAAAAATAAATTATTCGAGAAGCCACCAAACACAGGTCAAGGTAGGAAACACGGATAGGCTCTCAACGAGACATAAATCTTATCCATATTAACTACGATTTCCAAAATTGGTATCAAAAGTCTAAAAATAATTGGAAATGGCTGCTATTTGCCAAAAATAACCATTTAAATAGCAATATATCTATAATTTTTCTGACTGCGTAGTTAGTGCTTCAGCACCTATGCTTAGATAATTTACCCCTATGGGGATGCAAGCTAGAAGCAGCTTTTCGCAGGGATGAAACATTTTTTACTTAGAAATCCCTCGATATCTGCTGTAATTAATTTAGTCTTTATGAATATAAAGATGATTTCATCATACTGATAAGTAAATACATGGGACAATAGCCACAGCAAATCGGCTTTGAGATGAATTAGTCTAAATTATTTTTTATCAACCAGTCATCTACTACTATTAGAAATCTAAAAAAGTATGTATGAGCCACAGAATATTAAAAAAGGTAAATTTTACTATCAAAATTTACCCAGAATTATCTTAGCTATTTTATTTGCTGTCATTTTTGTGAGTTGTGGTTATGCCACTGCTTTAGTATTAATATTCCATCCAAATATAAACACAATATATCCGACTTTCATTCCCAATATTCATAATCAAGTGCAATGTGAAAAGAGCGAAAGAATATGGCGTGAGCAAAAATGTTGGGATGAACAACATAATCCCTTATTTTAAAAGTCAGCCAATGGCTAGTATCTGTATGAGTCTTTAACTTAGACTTCAAGTTTCGGAATCAGATACTGAACAGTCAACTAAATTTTGACACCAATGTGCAGGAATTTCCAAATTTTCTGGCAAAATAGTTGTGCGATCGCCTAACGCTAATTCTAGTTGCTGTGATTCCAGATTTTCACATTTTGTTAAGTCACAACCAAACATCTTAGCTTTTTGAAATATTGCTTGATTCAGGTTAGCTCCGGTGAGGGTAGCATATTTGAGATTAGCTTCATAGAAGTTTGCTTCTTCTAAATTGGCCTCATAAAGGTTGGCTTCTTGAAGATTTGCTGTACTTAATAGTACGGCTTCTAAGTTGGCACCAATCAATTTTGCACCTTGCAAGTTACTACCAATGAGGTTGGCTCCTGATAGGTTGCATCCTTCTAAGTTTGCTCCTGCTAAATTTGTGTCGCAAAGAATAGCATCTTCTAAATTAGCGTTATAAAGAACTGCGTCTTGCAAATTAGCATCATATAGCATTGCTCCTTGCAAATCAGCTTCATAGAGAATTGCTTTCGCTAAATCAACTTTTCTCAGTACAGCTTCTTGGAGATTTGCTTCTGGAAGTATCGCCTTATGCAAATTGGCTTCATACAGCACCGCACCACAGAGATTAGCTTCCGTTAAGTTAGCTCCAGATAAATTTGCTCCGATGAAGTTTACCCATTGCAAATTCGCTCCAATTAAAATGACTCCAGAAAGATTCGCTTCCATTAAGTCAGCGTTACTAATATCGATATCGCGTAAATCGAGTTTTTTATTAGCTAAATCGTATTGTGCATTCCGCCTACCAATAACGGTAAGTGCTGTTTGAATATCTGTAGGCAGTTTTTCTGGTAAATTATTTTCACTATCTCGGCGCGCTGGAGCATTTTCGCGAATAAAAGCAGCCAGAATTTCCATAATTGTCCAATGATTTTTAGGGAAATCGCGAGCAATTCTTTCTAGCTCATATATCGCAGCAAATCTAGTTTCTATTTTGTCATTACCTAAATGTTTAATTGCTTGATAAAATCTTTCTGTATCCAACTCTTGAACATTTGATTGGGTGTAATTAATACCCATTTCTACTTTTTTCTCCCACGCCATTACTTTTGAAAGTATTTGTCCTAATGTACTCTGATCAATTCCCAGAGATAACCTCGAGGTATTATAAGCATTAATGGTAATAGCCATTGCCCAAGCAAATATAGCAATGATTGCCATCACCTTAGTTACTGCTGTGATTTTTTCCTCAGTTGGCAAACCATGAAGACTAAAAAAGAATAGAAGAATTAAAATTAATGAGAGAATAAATATAAGTGTGATAGATAGCACCAAACTAGTGAGTTCATTAGTCTTGATCAAAGACATCTCATTAGTCTTCATCTTTGACTCCTTGTGGAATTTAGTTTATCCATACTATTATTTGTTATTACCTTTTAATACAGTAAAAACACTGACTTAATTAGTCAATTAATTGGGGATCAAAGAAATCTCTATATATTTACTGACGATGTGATTCAGGCTGAGAACAGGTAATAGAGAACAGGGAAGCATAAGCCAAACCTTCCCGAATATTGAGTTTAAAACCCCTAAATTGATTGATTAAATGTATTAAAAACTTTTGTAATTTGGTGCAGTAAAAACTGCTGTTGTTAATCTTAAATAGATTGGCGAAATTAAAGATAACTGGCTGAGGCTGTCATTTGTCCTTGGTCATTGGTCATTGGTAAGGATTTCAAGCCTATTTACCTTTCTTAACATAGTTTGGTTTATTTCCACCGACTTACTTAAATAGCCAGATGCACCCAGATCAGCAATAGATGATATGTTAAATTAGCCAGATTGTCGCCAATGGGTTGGAGTTTCCACATAATCTGGAAGGCGGGTTGTGCGATCGCCCACTGCCAGTGTAATTTGTTGTAATTCTAAGTTTTTTGCACCTGTCAAAATTGCGCCTTCTAGTTTGACATCACAAAGATTGGTATCTAAAAAGTTAGCTCCCATCAGGTTAGCGCTGTGGAGATTGGCTTCATAGAGCATGGCTTTAGAAAGGTTAGCTCCTATCAGGTTCGCTTGATACAGGTCAGCTTCTGCTAAACTAGCTTCTGAAAGATTGGCAAAAAATATCTCTGTCTGCTGGAGTTTAGCTGCATTCAGGTTAGCACCACAAAGATTGGCTCCATTCAAATTTGCGCCATGCAGATTGGCTCCAATTAAACCTGTTAATTGCAGGTTAGCTTTTCCGAGTTTTGCTCCTTGCAAATTAGCTAAAAATAATTTAGCGCCAGCCAGGTTAGCAACTTTTAAAGTTGCTTGTTGTAAGTTAGCTTTATAAAGGTTAGCTCCTTGCAAATTAGCTGCGCGTAGACTTGCACCTGTGAGGTTAGCACCACGGAGATTAGCTCCAGCCAAGTTAGCGCGATTCAAGTTTACCCAAGAAAGGTTAGCTCCTCGAAGGTTAGCTTTGAATAAATTGGCTTCATAAAGAATCGATTTTAAGAGTTTTGCGCTACTCAAATTAGCATTAGCTAAATTAGCTCCCCGCAAATCTGCACTAGATAAATTAGCTCCCCGCAAATCTACCCGTTCTAAATTAGCTCCCAGTAAGTCTGCACGTCTAACATCTGTGTTGCGTAAATCTAGTGTTTGATTAACTTTGTCTTCTAAATAATTACGTCTACCAATGACTGTCAATGCTACTTGAATATCTGTGCGAATTTTTGGTGACTCATCATAGTAGTTAGATACAGATTGCTGTGTACGATTATTTTCTCGCTTTTGCTGCTCATAATTTAAGACGGCTATATCTTCTTCTCTTAATTGCTCTCCTTCACCAATGGGAGCATTCTCGCGAATAAAAGCCGTGAGGATTTCCATAATTGTCCAATGTTCTGTGGGAAATTCCTGCGCGACTCTTTCTAAAGCATAAATTGCACCTGTACGAGTTTCCGTTTTTTGATGTCCCAACTGTGCAATAGCTGTCATAAAGCGTTCTGCAATCAGCCTATCTTGACTTAGTTTGGCATTTTGAATGCCAAGTTCAACACTTTTTTCGGCTGCGATCGCACTTTTTTGTAAAGCCTGGGCACGCTTTGCGCCATAATAAGCATTAACGATTAATCCTAATCCTAGGAAAATAATTGCAGTAGTAGCTAATGCTTGAATTGTGTATTCTATTTGTTGTTGAACAGACAATCCTCGAATTTGGGACAATGCAAAGATAATTAAACTCAATAAGAGAGCAAATATAACTGTTATAACTATCAACCAATTCAAGATTACGCCTGTCTTGTTAGCAGACATCGCAGAAATATTCCTCACTACTCTGGATTATTACTTATAGTCCGAGGATAATATAACATTTAACTACAGTATACTTGTAAAAGCGTAGTTTTTCATCGATAAATGAAGTTTGGGGCAACTTAAGGCTACGCGAATACAGCATTTTTAAGTACATAAGTTACACAGGTAGGTCAAAATATTGTTGTACTTGGTAATAATCTCTACCTAACTTATGTGAAATATTATGCCTAAAAAATAGGTGAATTAATTTCCAATTAAATAATTCAAAATCCAAAACCTAAAATCTATTAATACCATTTTTAAACAACGGAAAGACCAGTAGGGGCACGGCATCCAAAATATTTTGGTATATTCAATTATCTTACTGGTGCCGTGCCCCCACAAAGCATTTACCTGTTGCAAAAATTATTTGATTTGGTAGAAGCTATTTCCACAAAACAAATTATCCTATTTAGCTTTGGTATGGATGCGTTACGCTATCGCTAACGCATCATACATGAACGATATATTCCCCCCTACACCCTGCACCCTGCCTCTCTGCCAAACAAGAGATAGTATATTTTAGTTGCAAGTTTCTGACTCTTCACCCCATCCTTGCATTTCTACTAATTCCATACATAATTCATTAATTCTTTCCAAATCAGGTTTGTGACGCAGTGTTGATTGAGTATAAGCAGTTTCCATTTTTGCTACTAATTCCTCTGCCATTTTCATCACCTGCTCATAAGAATAATCTCCGTGAAGAATAGCTTTTAAATCATCAACATCACCCGCTATCCTTCTATCTACAATTATTTCTCCTTGCTGTAAAATTTCTAAGCCACTGCGTAGCAATCTAATGCAGTGCATACCATGCTTCAAGTCGAAACCAGACTTTCTTTCCATTTCGGCTCTAATGGGATTTCTATTTTCTTGCCATGACAAGTAGGCTTTCCATTCTCGTAAAGCAATTTGATAATTTTGGCTTTTTTGCAGCAAGCGAATAAAATCTTTACGGCTATTGGTTAGCTTTTGAGTATATTCTAGAGTTTCATCGGGTAAAGTATACTGTTTGAGCATTCCTTTAAAATCAATATCTGCTGTCAACAGTTGGTATAACTGTTCAGCTTCTTCTAAAAATTCAATTCTGCCTCGAATTAATAAATAGAGATATTCCAAAAAAGCATTTAAATCATCTTTAACTAAAGGTAATTCGTCTTCTATGCCAAAATCAGATGGTAGTGGTTTCTTTTGTGGCGGATTTAATAACCACTTGCGATGAGTTTCCATCTTTTTAATTTGGGCAAAAGCGTAACCAGAATATGTATGTTTTACTTTTTTAGATAAAAATAGTTGTTTGTGTTTAATTAAATGTTCGCCAACTGGAGTTAGTACAGGATAGTTACCTAACCACAGCAATTCTAAAACATTGGGATTAGCTCCAGCTAATAACTGTAGGATTTTACGTAATTCGTAAATCACAGTATCTTTATTATTATCCAAAAAAGAAAATATTCCTGGTTCATCCCAACCATTTTCTTTTTGTTCTATGCGATCAAATCCCAGATAATACCTTTTAGGGGCGATAAATATACCCCGATAATCAAAGTCAGAATCAGGACGATTCAATCCATAGCCGTGGCTACCCGCCAAGCCAATCAGAATGCTTCTTTGTTCAACTACTATTCTTTTCATTACAAGCGATCGCAGCGACTCAACATCACTATCTTAAGCAGGGTAAAGGGAAAGGGGGAAAGGGTAAAGGTTTTTCCTATTGCTCTTTAACCTTTTCCCTTTTCCCTTCAAAACCTTGCATAGTTCAGTTTAATCGCATCTACTTACTGAAAGTCAGTTAAATTTGTAACGAATAATTAGCGCGGCTTGTTCATCGAATCGCTTAACTGAGTACCTGTGTAAGTAGGTAACCAACCTTCTGCGGTTGTAAAATAGCGTATTGCTTTAAAATTCAAAGCAGCATTCGGGCTACACCAATGCTCAACACCAGCCGGAATCACCAGATAATCTTGAGACTCAATTAAAAGCTGTATCTGGTTCCCATCAGGTTTGACAAAACCAAAAATCATCTCTCCAGCCAAAACATAGATGGGTTCAGTAGCAGTATGGGTGTGATAACGGTTGTAAGTTGCAATTAGTATCTCAAGATGCGGCGAACCTGGATGCATATTCAGCAAATCACACCAGAGATAGCCATTTTCCTGTTGGAGAAACTCAAAGACACTATTATGAAGTTCTAAAATGTAGCGCTTCTCAGACTCAGTGATAGTATCTTGTTCGATTAAATGGGGAAAAAGCAGCGATGTACCCGGATCGTAGTGTTTCAACTCAATTCCCAGAGGGGAAAGTTCACGGACTATCTCATCTAAATCACTCTCGATTGTACCGTTATCAAGCAATAGAGTAGCCATAACAGAAACACTCATAACCATTAAGAAAAGTATACTTAATTTTTTCTTAATTAGCCACTATGCCGATGGGTAAACCGGAGTTGTTTGTCCGAATTTCCTCACATTATCAATTAGAGATATACACCAGGATGCATTAATAATTTGGTGTTGAAGAACCTCAGTAATATTTAACTTGTTTCAGGTGTAAGCAGTGACACACGAAAAGTCTTGCCATTTTCGTATTCTCAGCTAAACGGTTTAGTATCAACCCGAATCAACCATTGAAATCCCCAAGCATTACCACAGAACTACACTTTTGTAATATTATTCCATCAATAGCAATTATTGAAATTATCAATAGTATTGACTGCTAATTATTTCAGAAAATAGGATTTACTATAATTTAATACTTGCGATTAAACTTCTGCGTTGGTAAGTCAATTCAGTGAATATCTGAACTAAAAAATTTAGATTTAGCAAGCTGTATTTGTTAGTTTAAATTTACTTATCAATGGCATTATAACATCGCAATTAAGTTTTTCATACTTCATATATATTGGGAGCTTATCATGAAAAGATATCTACTAGCTTCTGCTGGTGGAGCAGGTCTGCTATGGGTATTTTGCGGTTTATTACCCGTCAAAGCGCTGAGTATTTTAGAGCGCACAAATACAAATATAGCCCCGGAAGCGGATGGTAGTAGCTATCAAGAAAGTGATGTTCATGATAGTAATTCAGCCAATAATGTTGCTAGTAAATTGATAGTAGCTGATGGGACTAATCAGAAACAAACCAATGAAGATTTAGGTAATAATCCTGCTGCTAATTCTTCACCATCAATCACAGCACCATCGCAAAATTCATCTCAACCATCAAACGCGCTTGCTCAAGTAACATCTGTATCCCAACTCTCTGATGTTCAACCAACTGATTGGGCATTTCAAGCACTACAATCTTTGGTTGAGCGTTATGGTTGTATTGCAGGTTATCCCAATAGCACCTATCGCGGTAATCGAGCGATGACTCGCTATGAATTTGCAGCTGGCTTAAATGCTTGTTTAGAACGAGTCAATGAACTAATCGCTACTGCAACTACTGATTTGGTCAAAAAAGAAGATTTAGCCACCTTGCAAAAGCTGCAAGAGGAATTTTCTGCGGAATTGGCAACATTGCGGGGTCGAGTTGATGCTTTAGAAGCGCGCACAACAGAACTGGAAGCCAATCAGTTTTCTACTACCACCAAACTCAATGGTGAGGCCATTATCGCGGCTGTGGGAGCTAGCGGTGGCGCTCCTGGTAGGAGTGACCCGAATATCATGTTAGTCAATAGGGTGCGGTTAAATCTGACCACTAGTTTTACAGGTAAAGATTTATTAATTACAGGGTTGCAAGCGCATAATTTTTTAGGTGGAGCTACTGGTGAAGGTAGTTTGCAAAACAGCTTGGGGTTAGCTTCACCGATATTGAGTTCTAGTAGTGCGCGTACTAGTTTTGAACCGCAGTTTCCTGGGCTGAACGTTAAGGACTTGTCGAGTGTTAGTGCGAACAGTTTACAGCTTTATAAATTGCTGTATATCTTTCCCGTCAGCGATAAATTAACTTTATTTGCAGGAACTGCGGCGGAAACATCTGATGCTTTTCCCACCATTACACCTTTTTATGGTGAGGGACAAGAATCAATTTCTCGGTTTGCTAGCCTGAATCCGGTGTTACGTGTCTCTGGTGGAACTTCGGGTTCTGGTTTAGCATCGGCGGCGGGATTTATTTTTAATATTTCTCCCAATCTGGATTTCAGAGCTTTATATGGTAGCGTCAACGCCAACTTACCTGCAAAATCTGCTGCTGAAGTGCTCCCAGGAGTTTCTACTACACCTTTAGGGTCTGGTTTGTTTAGTGGTAGTAATGTCATAGCTGCACAGTTAACTTTCAAGCCTAGCCGTAGTCTAGACATTGGCTTAAACTACTCTCACAGCTATCACGAAATCAATATCTTAGGTACCGGATTAATTAGTGGTGATATTGGCGCTTTAGCTGGTGTGGGGGCGGGGACACCAGTCACGCTCAACTCTGTGGGTGGTACAGTAACATGGCAATTTTCTCCCAAAATAGCCTTCTCTGCCTATGGGGCAGCACTATTTGTTGATGATTCATCTAATAGTGTCAATGCTGCTACTACTTTTACCAGCTGGATGGTGGGGGTTCATTTTAAAGATTTATTCAATGCTGGAAATACTGCGGGTATTATTTTTGGTCAGCCACTTTTTCGTGCTGATGCTAGTGGTGCTGCTGTACTTACCCCAGCAGGCGAAAATCGAGCTACGCCTTACCATTTAGAAGCGTATTATCGGTTTAAAGTTAGTGACAATATTAGTATTACCCCTGGTGCGTTTGTTTTATTTAATCCAGAGGGTAACAGTAGAAATGAAACGACAACTGTAGGTGTACTGCGTACTACTTTTACGTTTTAAAGACAAGCGGAGTGGCTGACAAGTAGAGGTTTTTAACAGGTTTCTTTTAGGGGAATTTTAAATAAAAAATCTCCCATCAATTTTGATGGTGGAGGAGCAGAGATAAGGTGAAAGTGCTTTTGATATGGTGAAATTGGATAATTGATTTTTTTGATTTTCCTAAAACCATCAAACTACATTTGTTGAAACTTTGTGAAGTATTTATTTATTGGTTAAGTTCTGCTTAAATGTGTAGTAGCCAGTTAAGAGATATTTCACAAATCGCACTTTAATTAAGTTGCAATCGCTCTTTCACGCTTGTGATTAATCTAGGTAATCTAGGAATCACCCTGCTCTTCTTTATGAAAGCCATTCCTTTCTTTTTTAATGCTTTCTTCTAAAGCTTGAATTTGTTCACGGCGGGCTTCCAATTCTAACGAACGACGGGCTAAATCTTGATTTTGCAAGGTTAATGCTTGTCGCCAATGTTCTGCGCGTTCTGTTTCCTGTTGTAAAAAATCTGGAGTCACGCCAGTAGAAAGGTAAGCCTGTATCAAATAGAGTACCCAACTGGTGGCATCTTCTAATCTTTCAATATCGCCTGTAGATGAAAGTTCTACTAACACCAGCAATTTCTCGCTCATAGCGTTTCCCTTTCCTAAAAGAATCACCGCCTCTTCAGGGATAAGTGCCCATAGATTTTCGGCTTCTTGACGGGCCAATAAGCGCAACTGATACTGTTCTAAAAATTCGTTTTTATTTACCTGGGCTAGATATCGCATGACTGTCGCTTGGCTCCAATTCAAAAACTCAAAATTAATTTTTGATTTTTGATTTTTGATTTTTGATGTTCTGGGGTTGTTTCAATAGTAATGGGTAAGTTGAAAAAAATTACCCATTACTTCATTGCAGTTATGCTAAACCACGCAGGCGCTCTCGTAAAATTTCCCCTTGTTTCTCAGCCTCCGCTAAAGCATCTCGTGCACCTTGTACTACATCTTTGGGTGCTTTATCAACAAATTTAGCGTTACTTAACCTTCCTTTGAGAGATTGCGCTTCTGCTTCTACTTTGTTGAGGCTTTTCTCTAGCTTGGCTCGTAGCACCTCAATATCTACCACACCCTTGAGCGGAATGACTACTTGTACTGTCCCCACAACGCCAGCAATAGCGTTTTCTGATGCTTCTGGCTGCGATTCTGTTGCTAGTGAATGCTGATTGTCTGTGGCTGGTGGGAAAAACTTCTCCCAGAACTTTTGTCTCGCCTCAGCTATCAATAAATAGCGACTAATAAACCAAGTTGAGTAAACAAAACCAACTATTTCAAAGAAATTTCCAAATAAAGGAACTCGATCAATTGCAT
Source organism: Tolypothrix sp. PCC 7601 (assembly GCF_025677855.1). Lineage (NCBI taxonomy): Bacteria > Bacillati > Cyanobacteriota > Cyanophyceae > Nostocales > Tolypothrichaceae > Tolypothrix > Tolypothrix sp. PCC 7601. The sequence goes on along the minus strand of NZ_CP064879.1, from coordinate 1,753,831 downwards.
AACCAACAGAATAAGCCAACCTAATAAAGACAATTGTCACAATAATCAAGCCGATAGTTTTTAAACCTTTTAAAGGTGTTTTTTCTACAACTGCTTGTTTATTTTCCTTGTCATTAATAGTTAAAGTCTCAACCTTGGCCAAATCTTTAATGTAAACTTGTCCAGAGTTAATAATTTGCCGTTCTCTGGCGTTTTCACTTTGCAAATTAGCCGTCACTTTTGCCCCAGGTTTAATATCCGCCTCGGCACGTAAATTCCTAATAGTGCGGATAGTCTCAATTAACAGTTCAAATTCTGTCTCAATCTCGGGATTAATCAGGTTACTATCCGGTTGGGGATAGGGTTGTAAAGATAAAGTTTGTCGAGAATCTGCTGGTTGTTGAGTGAGAGTTTGCCAAATCTCCTCCGTAATATGGGGCATAAAAGGATGAAGCAATTTTAAAATCCCTTCTAGGATATGAGCCAGAATTTGTTGTGCTACTCGCCGCGATGCTGGATCAGCATTTTGTTGGAGACGAGACTTCACCAGTTCAATATACCAGTCACAGAAGTCACCCCAAATAAATTCATATAATCCTTTGGCTGCTTCACCTAAACCATAATTATCGATGTAATTAATAGTCTGTTTAATAACTTGATGGTAGCGCGAAAGAATCCAGCGATCGCTTAATTCTATGGGGAGTGGTTGACCTAATTGTTGCGGCGTTTGTCCATCAAGATTCATCATCACAAACCGGGCGGCGTTCCACAACTTATTAGCAAAGTTGCGGGAAGCTTCTACCGATGGCGACTCATCCTTTTTGCGGTCATATTCCAAGCGAATATCTTGGCCTGCGCCTACCACTTCCTTAACTAGGGTATAACGCAGGGCATCAGTGCCATATTTATCGATTAATAATAGCGGGTCAATACCATTACCTTTGGTCTTTGACATCTTTTGACCTTTTTCATCCAGCACTAAGCCGTGGATGTAAACGTCATTAAATGGCATTTTTCCAGTGAAATGACCAGCCATCATCGTCATTCTGGCTACCCAGAAAAAGATAATGTCAAAGCCTGTGACTAAGGTAGTCGTGGGGTAGTAAGTTGCTAAATCCTGAGTTTCTTGCGGCCAGCCTAAAGTGGAAAACGGCCATAATCCTGAAGAAAACCAAGTATCTAACACATCTGGATCTTGCTCAAGCTGGACGTTTTCACCAAATTGTGATTTGGCTTTCTCCCAAGCTTCCTCTGCTGATTTAGCAACTACAAAGGGGGTATTATCAGCGATTTGTCCGTTTGTTTCACTAACAGCATACCAAGCGGGAATTTGGTGACCCCACCATAATTGACGAGAGATACACCAATCTTTGAGTTTAACTAGCCAATCACGATAAACCTTAGTCCAGCGTTGGGGGACAAACTCCGGCGAATTTTGCTGATCGAGAAATTCTAGCGCCCGGTCAGCTAAGGGGCGAATTTTGACAAACCACTGAGTAGATAACAGGGGTTCAATGGGAACTTTGCCGCGATCGCTATAAGGAACGGTATGCTTATAATCTTCAACTTTGACTAAAAAGCCATCTGCCTCAAGACGCGCAACCACATTCTTTCTGGCTACAAAGCGGTCTTGTCCTTGAAATTCCCCAGCATTAGCGTTGAGAGTACCATCTTTATTGAGGATGTTAATAAACGGCAGATTGTGACGCTTACCCATTTCAAAATCATTGGGGTCATGGGCGGGAGTCACCTTCACGCAACCAGTACCGAAAGTTGGGTCTACAAATTCATCACCAATAATCGGGATTTCTCGCTGCATAATTGGCAGAGTGATTGTCTTACCAATTAAGTGCTTGTATCTCTCATCACTGGGGTTAACAGCCACTCCTGTATCACCCAGCATGGTTTCTGGGCGGGTTGTTGCTACTTCCACATAACCAGAACCATCGCTGAGGGGATAGCGGAAGTGCCAAAGGTTACCATTCACCTCTTGGTTTTCTACTTCTACATCAGACACCGCCGACTGAGTAGCAGGACACCAGTTAACTAAATACTCACCGCGATAAATTAAGCCTGACCCATACAGGCGAGTAAACGCTTCGATAACAGCTTGTGATAAACCCTCATCTAGGGTAAATCTTTCCCGCGTCCAGTCCACCGAAACACCCAGGCGGCGTAGCTGATTCACAATAAAGCCGCCAGATTCCGCTTTCCACTGTTTAGCGCGTTCTAGGAATTGTTCACGCCCCAACTCATAGCGAGTTTTACCCTCTTTCTTGAGTTGCTTTTCTAGCATAGTGTGTACAGCAATACTGGCGTGGTCGGTTCCGGGTAGCCACAGAGTATTACGCCCCCGCATCCGGTGGTAGCGCACTAGCACATCAATCAACGCGCTTTCAAAGGCGTGACCCATGTGCAAACTACCAGTGACATTTGGTGGTGGGATGACAACACAGTAAGGTTCGCCGCCATGATTAGGGTCGGCTTTATAAACTTGGTTTTCTTCCCAGAATTTTTGCCACTTGGCTTCTGTGGAGAATGGTTCGTAGAGACTAGGGAGATTAGGTATAGTTGCGGTCATGCGGGGAAAACTAAGTTTGGAAGGACTCTAATAAATTTTGCCACAGGGTTGGAGAGGGATTGATGGAGATAAACCGCAGAGGCGCAGAGAACACAGAGGGAAGAGAGTTAGGGAAAAGGATGAATTGGCTGACTGGTGAAGTAATTGGGGCGGCGATTGAGGTACATCGAGTATTGGGGCCAGGGTTTTTAGAGGAGGTGTATCAGGAAGCATTGATGGTAGAATTTTTGAGCCGTGGGATACCTCATGAATGCGAGAAGTGGGTAACAGTCAATTACAAAGGATATGAAGTTGGTAAAGGAAGATTGGATTTTTTGGTTGCTAACTGTCTAATTTTGGAATTGAAAGCTGTACAGAATCTAGCCCCAATCCATGAAGCACAAGTACTCTCATACCTGAAGATTACTAACTATCCCCTCGCTCTCCTAATAAACTTTAACGTTCCTCTCCTTACAAAAGGCATCAAACGCATTATCCTATCTTCTTAACTCCTCTCTGTGTCCTCCGCGTCTCTGCGGTTCGTTAATTCTATGAAAACCCCTTCCCCCTGGACATATATCCCCACCCTCTACTTCGCTGAGGGTGTCCCCAACGTCATTATCAGCAGCGTTTCCGTCATCTTTTACAAAAAACTCGGAATCGACAACGACCAAATCACCGCTTGGACGAGTTTTCTCTACCTCCCCTGGGTGATTAAAATGTTTTGGGGGCCAGTTGTAGATATTTACGCCACAAAAAGAACATGGATATTAGTCACCCAATTTGCCATGTTCTGTTGCTTGAGTTTAGTAGCTTTATCTTTACAACTCCCAAACTTCTTTTTTATCTCCCTAGCAGCCTTAACAGTTGGAGCATTTATTTCTGCCACTTATGATATCGCCACCGATGGCTTTTATATGTTGGCATTAAATCCCGAACAACAAGCTTTCTTCGTTGGTATTCGCTCGCTCTTCTATCGTATCGCTGTATTATTTGGTAGCGGATTATTAGTGGTATTAGCTGGAAGATTAGAAACCACACTCAACAATATTCCTTTAAGTTGGACTATATCCCTAGGATTTTCCGCCGTTATTTTTGCTATTCTGTTTATTTTTCATCGCTTCATTTTACCGTTACCGGAATCAGATACTTCTCGACAAACACAAGCCCAAAGCGAAAAAATTCCTTTTTTAGATATTATTCAAACCTATTTCCGGCAAGAGAAAATAGGCGCGATTTTAGCTTTTATTTTGCTCTATCGATTAGGTGAAGCCATGCTGTTGAAGGTAGCTTCATTATTTCTTTTAGATAAAGTAGAAAAGGGCGGATTAGCTGTTTCCACAGAGCAATTTGGCTTAATTTATGGAACCTTTGGTGTACTTTCTTTAATTATTGGCGGCATTTTAGGCGGAATGATTATTTCCCGCTATGGCTTGAAAAAATGTCTGCTACCAATGGCTTTAGCTTTAAATTTACCAGATTTATTTTATGTTTATCTTGCCTATGCTAAACCATCACTCACATTAGTTTATCCCCTAGTTTCTTTAGAACAATTTGGCTATGGACTCGGCTTTACTGCTTTTAGCGTGTATTTGATGTATATTTGCCAAGGTGAATATAAAACCTCTCATTACGCCATATCTACTGGACTAATGGCTTTAGGTTTGATGTTACCAGGAGCAATTAGCGGCACAATTCAACAAGCAGTAGGATATCCATTATTTTTTGTATTGGTTTGTTTGCTAACTATTCCAGGGATGTTGTCTATATTCTTCATTCCATTGACAGAACCAGTGAAGCCTCCGACAAGTTAAGAAGTAGTAAAAAATAAATTCTCAAATTATTTTTGGCGGGTTAGATGCAGTAAGATTTCATATTTTTATATTTATTTTGAGTGCATCTTCATCCACTATTATTTTTTGCATGATGAGAAACTTCATATTTGATAACCTGTTATATCACTTCTCTAAACTTCACCAACACATTCAAACCCTGAAACACACCTTAACTGATTTTCTTAATTACGAATTACGAATTACAAATTGGTATTAATCCCTACATATATTAATGTATAAAATAGCGAGTTTTGAATTTATCCATGAATTATGTTTTAGGGATTGATGGCGGCGGTAGTAAGACTGTTTGCGTATTAATGGACGAAACACGCCAAGTTATCAGCCGAGGAAAAGCAGGAGCATCAAATTATCAAAGTATAGGTGTAGATGCAGCACGACAATCTATTGAATTTGCAATTATGGCGGCGACAGAGCAAGCCGTAAATATTGCCAAACCAATTAAAATTACAGCAATTTGTTTAGGTTTAGCAGGTGTAGGACGCGCAGAGGATATTGAATTAGTAAAAAGTTTGGTACCAGCATTACAAAATAGTGAATTATTGCCAATTAACTGGGCATTATCTGCATCTAATATTGTAATTTGTCATGATGCTTTAATTGCTTTGGTAGGAGGAATTGGTAACAATGTAGGTATTGTTGCAGCCGCAGGTACAGGTTCCATAGTTTTTGGATGTAATCATCAGGGAATTACCAAGCGCGTTGGTGGTTGGGGATATCTTCTAGGTGATGAAGGTAGCGCTTATAAAATTGCGATCGCAGGTTTACAGGCAGCATTAAAAGCTTATGATGGCAGTGGAATGCCAACGAGTTTGGTAGATATTTTTAAAGCGTATTTAGAATTGCCTCATTTAGAAGCTTTAGTAGAATTAATCTATCGGCGGGGATGGGGAGTTACAGAAATAGCAGCTTTAGCAGAAATTGTGGATTTAGCAGCAGCTTTAGGCGATAAAGTAGCAAATCAAATTATTGAGGATGCGGTGCAATATTTTGTTAAAGCTACTTCCACAGTAATTGAGCAAATTTTTAGCGATCGCCCAATTTTAGAAGTAGTCACTACAGGAAGTGTATGGCAAGGTAAATCGAAGATGCATGAAAAGTTTACCACATCTCTTGTGCAGCAGTTTCCCAAAGTAAAAGTAATTTTTCCGAAGCATGAGCCTGCTTATGGTGCTGGTTTATTGGCGTTGCGGAAGTTAAGTAGGTAATAGAGATTTGAGCTAAAACAATAAGCCTTTATATATTTACGAGTTTTTACTATAGTGACTGACCATTTGAGCCAGTTACGCTAAAAGTGTTAGCTTCATTCATACTTGTAAAACTATTACTCTAAATACATAAAAACTATGGAATTTACTAAAAATATAAAAACTATTTTTCCTAGTAATACTTTTCAAGTAATTGAAAGCTATAAGAAAATACATCGTAGAAATTCTAATGAACTCAAAACCTCAGAAGAATATAAAGATTTTATAGATTATGTACAAAAGCCATTCATATTTTTATGTGAACGTCTCTATCAAAATCTAAATAAAAATTTAGCTAATGATAATTTTTATTACATAAATGGAGAAGGTCTGAAAGAAGTAAATATTGATTTATTGGTATCTCCTAATACATTTAGCATGAAAAAGTATATAGATAATTTTTCATTATTATATGTATCTATGAATGAAAAAGGGTTAGAAATTACTTTTCATGCATCTGAATTATTATTTAAAATAAATGGCATTCTAGATAAGTTAACTATTCAAAAAAATATTGCCAAAATTCCGTAAATTATATTTTATAAAATATTGTATGAAGGTGGATTTGCTTTACGCTTTAATCAAAACATTGTAGATATACCTGTATCAAAATTAATTAATAAATTTAATGACTGGTTTCAAGAAATAAGACCATTGTTTTTAATGTTGACAAATACTAATACCAGTAGAACGGAAGTATATACATTAAATCAATGTGCTGAAGAAACCGGGTTTTCTACAACAGAAATAAAGCATTGGATCAGTGCAGTTAATCGCAAAGGTCAAGCAATTATATGTGGTTCCCCTGGTATAGGAAAAACTTTTATAGCTGAAAGGCTTGCTCAACAGTTACTCAACGGTGGTTATGGTTTCTTAGAATTAGTACAATTTCACCCAGCATACACATATGAAGACTTCATTCAAGGTATCCGTCCCCACAGTAAAAATGGCAAACTAACATATCCGCTTGTACCCGGACGCTTTTTAGAATTTTGCAAAAAAGCAGAATCTTTTCAAGACACTTGTGTGCTCATCATAGACGAGATAAACCGTGCAAATTTAGCTCAAGTTTTTGGCGAATTGATGTATTTGCTAGAGTATCGCGATAAAGAAATTCCTTTAGCTGGTGGAAATAGTTTTCGCATACCAAGAAATGTCCGCATTATTGGCACAATGAATACAGCAGATAGGTCTATTGCCCTCATAGATCATGCATTACGTCGTCGCTTTGCATTTATTGAACTTCGCTCCAATTATGATGTATTGCGACGTTATCACCAAAAAACAGGTCTTGTAGTAGAGGGATTAATTAAAATTCTACAACAATTAAATCAAGTTATTGCCGATAAAAATTACGAAATTGGTATTTCCTTCTTTTTAACAGATAACCTACGGGAAGATATTGAAGACATCTGGTGTATGGAAATTGAACCTTATTTAGAAGAATACTTTTTTAACCAACCAGAGAAGGTAGAAAATTTTCGCTGGGATCAAATTAAGCAAAGTTTATGGATATAAACCCAGTAAAACACAAAATTATTGAAATAACCGAATATAAAGATAAGCTATTTACCCATCAAGACATACCAGATTTGGTAGGCAAAGAATTATATGATAAATATAAAACGCAAATAGATATAGAATTTCCTAGCTACAAAACAAGAAATCAGTGGCAGCTAAAATCTAAAGGATGGGTTGGTTATATTCCTGTAAATCCTGAATTTGGTTTAAAAATCAATCCCAAAGTTCCTATTAAAAACCTCTTGGGAATGCTGGAATATGCCTATAACTTTAATAATTTTCGATTTCTTGATGGGCTAATGGATTGCGAATCTCTGCAAGAATTTTATAATTATCTAGCTCATTTACTAGCCCAGAAAATTCTAGAGCGATGCCGTAAGGGATTATATCGTACTTACTTACCTAAAACAGAACAGCTTGCCTATGTAAGAGGAAGGCTGGATATACAACAGGTAATTCAAAAGCCTTGGGATGTTAAACTAAAATGCCACTACGAAGAACATACTGCTGATATTGTAGAAAACCAAATTCTTGCTTGGACACTTTATATTATTGGTCACAGTGGTTTTTGTTCAGACAGAGTATCACCAACAGTAAGAAAAGCTTATCACGCTCTCCAAGGATTAGTAACGCCAAAACCTTGTAATGCAGAAGATTGTATTGGTAGACAGTACAATCGCCTCAATGAAGACTATCAAATATTACATATTCTCTGCCGATTCTTTTTAGATAACAGTAGCCCAAGTCATGAAATGGGAAATCATCAAACTTTGCCCTTTCTCGTTGATATGGCACGTTTATACGAACTTTTCGTTGCCGAATGGCTGAAGCAAAATGCACCAACAGGCTATATTTTTAAACAGCAGTATCAAATAAAAGTTGGTCAAAATCGGCAATTCATTTTAGATATTTTACTTTGTGATGCTTCTACTGGCAAAGCATTAGCAGTTTTAGATACTAAATATAAATTTCCTGATCAAGCTGCAAATAGCGATATTCATCAAATGATTAGCTACGCTAACACAACCAATTCTAAACAGGCTTTCTTAGTATATCCGGTAGATTTAAAATAGGCACTAAATATTCACAGTTATGATATTAATGTCCGCAATCTCACTTTTTCATTAGATGATAACCTTGAGAAGGCGGGTCAAAGTTTCTTACAAAAACTATTCTCTACGCTTGTAAAGTGAGTGCTTCTAAAGCTCGACTAAAAAACTATAACTACTCTAAAAATTACACATTTAAATGATTCAATAATTCATACCAATCTGGAAAAAGAATGCGACATATTGTAGGGGCAAGGCAATGCCTTGTCCTCTAGAATATATTGATGTTTCACAAACATTATTGGAATTGGTATCACTTTGCGATCGCACTCTTGTTCATATCATGTTTCGTTGGGGAATACTATAAGTAGTCAAAGAGCACTTATTACAAATTATGACGCAAAATTCAGACATGAAATTCCGATGCAGATGAGAAACTGATGTGCGATCGCAGCTGCTATGCTCTTCATAGTCGGTGGCATTACATTGTATGGGCATAAACTAGCCCAAAATCGCTCAAGGAAGCGAGTTTGTAATTCAAATCCCCATTCAACAAAAAGTTCGTGAAGTGGTATCACTATAATCCAAAATCCAAAATTAGTAAAAGGGATAGATGACACGCTTGCGAATCACCTATCCCTAAATAGCTGCCCAGATGACGAACCTGGAAACCTATAATCAGGTATCTAATAACCCAAGTATCAGCCGAGAAATGTCTGATGTCATTGGGATAGATACTGATTTAGAAGAGATTTGTGAATAAATACTACAAGTTTTAGATGAGGATGCTAGGCTATGAATTTTTTCTGATATCAGGCTGAGGATGGGGAAGTAATTATTTCTTTCAGGAAGAGTTAACTTTTAGACTAGTTAAAGTTATGGTGGTATCGAATAAATTAAAAGCAACTATTGCCTAAAGTTAGTAATATGAGGCTATGCTACCCCTCAATCTCTATATTTACCTTTTGTATATGCCTGGGTTTGTACCAGAGTCCCGCGCAGTCTGCGATACCTGAGTTAAACCCAAAAATATTGATACTGGCACAAACCAGTACCCCAAAACTTGACCCACCAATGCTCCAACCCGGTAGTACAGGCCCGGATGTGCAGACTTTGCAAACCCAATTAAAAGAGTTGGGATATTACAATGGTGCGGTTAATGGGCAGTTCACAGAACCTACAAAAATCGCTGTATCTCAATTTCAAACAGCACAGGGTTTGCTAGCAGACGGTATTGTTGGCAGTACAACTTGGAAAAAGCTGCAAGCAGCTATTGCTGCTAAACAACCAATAATTACCGCTCCTGTACCTACTTCCAAACCCCGTGTTGAACCTCAGCCTAGCAAAAAAAATCTGATTTGGTGGTCAGTATTAGGACTAGGAACTTTAGGAAATCTTGTAGCAGTGATTTACTGTCTGAAATGGTTGCATCAAGTCAAAAAAATGCAACAATCTCAAGCTGCAAATAGCGAAATCAAAACTGAAGCAGACAGAAACATCAGCATACCGCAGTTACCAGAATCAACCAACAATCCTGTATCTGCGTCTAATTCGCCATCTGCTACAACATCCACACCTAAATTGTTGCCAGCAGAAACAACTTCTCGTTTAGCGAAATTTAGTCTAGTTGACGAATTGATGAACGATTTATACAGCGCTGATCCCGCAAAAAGACACAAGGCGATTTGGGATTTAGGTCAGCAGGGAGATTCACGAGCAATTGAGCCATTGGTAGATTTGATTATCGATGCGGATTCCCAGCAGCACAGTTTAATTTTGTCAGCTTTAGGGGAAATAGCTATTCGCACCTTCAAACCTATCAACCGTGCTTTAGCAATCTCAATGCAAAATCAAAATCCCCAAGTCCGGCAAAATGCTATCCGTGACTTAACTCGCGTATATGACATGATGTCTCAAATTACCCCCATCCTACGCCATGCGCTAGAAGATGCCGATCCAGAAGTCCAGTCAACAGCAAGGTATGCACTGAACCAACTGAATCGCATTCGTGTTTTATCAGAGCAAGAGAGTTTACCAGAACAGAGGGAGAAGGATGGTTAGGGGATTGGGGAACTCGGGGCCCCCTCTGGGGATAAGGGGTAATGGGGACTGGGGACTGGGGATTGGGGATTGGGGACTGGGGAACTTGGGGCCCCCTCTGGGGATAAGGGGTAATGGGGACTGGGGACTGGGTATTGGGAAAAAGCAGGGGAGCAGGGAGCAGGGGGAAAAATAACAAACACCAATTACCCATGCCCCATGCCCCATGCCCCATGCCCCATGCCCTATGCCCTATGCCCTATGCCCCATACCCCACCTATAAATATTTCAAATTTATTTTAATTTCGGTGTTGGGGCCTGCTAAAACAATTGCTGCATCGCCAAATTTAGGTGCGCTGGTGCGGATTTCTGGATTTTTGGAAAATCCAAAGCCTTCAGTTGGTATTCCCAAGCTATTGCGATTGAGAACTAAGTCCTTATTTTGGTCGTGCATGACTGCAACGGCGTAACTCCCGGCTTTGAGATTCTCAAAAGTGAGCTTTACAGGAATGTCAGTAATATTGGTACACTGCTTTTGAATGACGCGATCGCGTTGATTGGGAAATCCTTGACTATTGGCAAAAATACTGGCGCAAATTTGCCCTTGTTTATTTTTTAAGCCATCAATTTCTACTGTTAGGTTGCCGTTGAAATTGGCTCTGGCGCTGAAAGACCAAGCTAAATTTCCCACTACTGCTAAGAGCAGCATACTCACTTTCATTCCTTTGAGCATAAAATTATTTTTGGCGAAAACAAATAAAAGTCTCATCTTTAGATTACCTTGTTATCTCTACAAAGTTAGTAATTTTTATTACTAGTAAATAAGTTATTTATGCAAGCAAAAATTTTACCCCCGGCGCTCAAACCAGGTGATTTACTGCGTGTTATTGCTCCTAGTGGTGCTTTGCGAGAATTTGAGGCATTCAACAAGAGTATCGAAATTTGGCGATCGCGTGGCTATAAAGTGGAAGTCCCGGCAACAATCGGTGATAAATTGGGTTATTTAGCAGGAAAAGACGATCAACGTCGCACTCAACTAGCATCTGCATGGGAAGATCCTAATTGCCGAGGTATTCTCTGCGCTAGAGGCGGTTTTGGTAGCACCCGAGTTTTAGAAGATTGGCATTGGCAAGCTGGATTATCGCCTCTGCAAAATCCTAAGTGGTTAATTGGCTTTTCCGATATCACGGCGCTGTTATGGAGTCTTTACAACGAAGGGATTGCTAGTGTTCATGGCCCTGTATTAACCACTCTCGCTAAAGAGCCAGATTGGTCAATTGAGCGGTTTTTCAATTTGCTGGAAGGTCGTCCCTTAGAACCGCTCAAGGGTAATGGTTGGGGTGGCGGTATAGCTACGGGGATTTTACTACCTGGTAATCTTACGGTGGCAACTCATCTTTTTGCTACTGCCTTTAAACCCAATTTCGATGGTGTCATTTTGGGATTTGAGGATGTTTCGGAAGCACCTTATCGCATTGACCGGATGTTAACGCAATGGCGGTTAAGCGGTGCTTTATCAAAAGTTAAGGGAATTGCCTTGGGTAATTTTACTGGCTGTGAACCGCCAGCAAATGTACCGAGTTTTAGCGTTGAGGAAGTACTGCGCGATCGCTTAGGTGATTTGGGGATTCCAATTGTGGCTGACTTACCCTTTGGTCACGATAGTTGTAATGCGGCTTTGCCAGTGGGTGCCTTAGTAACTTTAGATGCTGACCAGGGAATATTAGCTATTAACAATTAACTATGAATTGGAGTACTGATAAATAGGGATTGAGATAAGCGGTTACGCATATTTCTCGCTCAGGTAGTCAAAATTCAAGAGTCCAAAGTCCAAGCTAGCCTTTGACCCTGGAACGCCAGTTCACTCAACGGAGGGAACCTCCGCACGTGACTGGCTCCTCTTGACCCTTGACGACCCTAACACCAGAATATTTGATCTAGACGCGTATCAGCTTAGATTCTGGTTTTAATATTTGATGATTTTATGAAATCCGAAATCAGTGTTATTACCCTGAGCAGAGAGTATTTTTTAATGCTACCCTAACAACAGTTGTCAGCGCTTCTACCCTCTAATGTTTCGGTTATTTAAAAAAAGCCAATGGTACCTTGATCATTGGCTTTACCTAAAGATTAGCGTTCACCACTTCAATTACTCTATAATCCCCTTGCTGCATTGTGGCAGATAAGGGTTTTTTCACGCTGACCAAAAATCAACAGCGTTGTATCCCAGTTCAGCTAGCATATGGCGCAGCAAGGGTAAACTCAGGCCGATGACGTTGCTGTGACAACCTGCAATTTTTTCTACAAAGAAGCTACCAAAACCTTCTATTGCAAAAGCACCAGCACATTTGAGCGGTTCACCTGTAGCGACATAAGCTTGAATATCGCGATCGCTCATTTTACCAAAGTAAACTCTAGTTACTTGGCATTTAACTACGGTGAGGTTTTGAGTTAAATCAATTAAGCTATGGCCGGTATACAAATCACCAAAGCTACCTTGCATAATTTTCCACCGTGCGATCGCTTCCTCAACATTGGCTGGTTTACCATGAATCTCTCCATTCAAAGCCAATACTGAATCACAACCCATAATTAAAGCTGATTCAAACTGCGGAACTACGGTTTCCGCCTTTCGCAGAGACAGAGTTTGTACTAATTGATTGGGATCGTTTAACTGGATTTGCGATTCATCAAAGTCGCTAGGGTAAACTATTGGTTCAATCCCAACAGTTTGCAGCAAACGCCGTCGCGCTGGTGAAGCAGAAGCCAGAACAAATTGCGGAATTGTCATAGAGACTTATGAATTATGAATATTAGGGTTGGTGTTAACTGTTGACTGTTGAATGTTAACTGTGAATCGTCAACAGTCAACAACTTGAAGAGGAATAATTTATTTTTTGAAGTTCCCTTGTCAATCAGCAAGAGTCCAAAATTAAAAGTATTTAACTCTGGACTCTCAACTTATGGCGAATATATAAATGCGTAACAGCTTAATAAACTAAGAAAGAATTGACCACATTTTCGATAGCTGATTTGAGTTTTGGCCAGCGTTGTTCAGGAATCGAGGCGTTAAAAGTGAAAACCTTACCACGGCTGACGGCGACACTCGCAATGTTATGCCGTTTTTGTTGATTGGGCAATTTCACCTCATATTCTAAAATGTAATATGTCTTGCCATCAGATTCTTTCTCAAAAGCATTGACTAATTCAGCAGTACGGCCAGAGTCAGCAGGTGCAAGAACAGCTTTACCCAATTTATATCCTACTTCTGTGGGTGTTCCTAGTTCTACTAAAGATTTGCCGTCAGGAACAGGACTTATTACTACTGAGACATTTTCACTGAATTCAATCAAATCATGAAATACCACATCAGGGCCGTTGGCTACTTTAACTTGCACCCAGCCGTTCGGATATGAGAACTCATAGCCATTAGAAGTATTGACAAAGCTTTTAACTCCCGCAGCCGCAGCTACATCAGGATTACTCAGGCTGAAGGTTAATACCAATAGCAAAATGAATGCAATTCGTTTCCACATTTTTTATAAATTCCTTTGGCCTGGCAGCAAAATAAGCCAAGCACAGTTTCTCATTGTCCCATCAACAGGGACGCTTAAGGCAATACACAATCTAGTGAAGTTGCTTGTAACGTCTGCTTTTATACTTTATTCATTCTGAGACTAAATAATCTATGTTGATCAGTAATGAATTGCGCTGGTTTTATCCTGGTAAACTTCCAGAAAATATGCAGTTGTGGTTTCAACAGCATTGTTTGGTGAACCCATCACAGCTACCAGAAGCAAGGGAAGATGTCTATCTCTATTCGCCAGGATGTGATTATTTGGGAATTAAATTGCGTCAGAGAAGGCTGGAGGTGAAATGGCGACAAGCAGAACTTGGTGTGATGTCTTTTGGCGATTTAATTACAGGTAAGGCTGAAAAATGGGGTAAATGGCTGTGTGAAGATGCAAATGCAGAAAGTTTTCAACCATCAATGGTGTTAGGTAACCCTGTATGGGTGAGTGTCAAGAAAGTACGTTATTCCCAACTTTTTCAAGTCTTTGCTGATTATGCGATCCAACCTGTTACCACTAAAGAACCTCTGGATAATGGTTGTAGTGTAGAAATTACTAATTTAGTAGTTGCAGAAAATGTTTGGTGGAGTATTGCTTTTGAAGCTTTTGGCGAAGATAGCTGTATTCGGGAAAATCTGCAAGCTACAGCTAAATGGGTATTTCATACCGATCGCAATTTTCCATTAGCCATCGCCAATTCTTACGCTTACCCTCATTGGCTAGAAGTGATCTCCCATTCCTAAACTAAGCCAGAACGCAGCGCTACAACTGCAGCTTGCACGCGATCATCTACTGCTAATTTATTCATAATCCCCCGGACGTGAGTTTTTACGGTATTGGGACTGAGATAAAGCTTTTCGGCAATTTCTGGGTTACTCAATCCTTCTACCATCAGTTTTAATACTTCTAACTCTCTCCCAGACAGGTTAGCGGCGTTTCCCTTAACTGCGGGGGGACGAAGATGTTCAATGACTCGCCGTGCAATTTGCGGATCGAGATAAGTTGCGCCATCAACAGCAGCTGCGATCGCACTCAATAATCGTTCGACACTGGCACCTTTGATACAATAGGCATCGGCCCCACTAGACAGCGCTGCAATAATTTCTGTCTCTGTTTGATGGGATGTCAGCATCACTACATGAATATCAGGTAATGCTGCTTTGATTTGCTGTGTCGCCGCAATCCCATCTAATCGCGGTAACCCAATATCCATAACTACCAAATCAGGTTTGAGTTTAAGTGCTGCTTGTACACCTAAATAGCCATCTTCCGCTTGTCCAACTATCTCCAATTGGGGATGAACCATCAATGACTGTTCTAATCCCAGTTGCATCATCGGATCATCTTCCACAATCAAGACTCGCAACGGCGGCGCATCGGTTGGTAGATTTAAGAAATAGCCATTATCTGGAGACATTGCGATCGCTCATACCATTTTGGATTTTGCGGAAAGTTGCGTGGGCGGGTTTCCCGGCATAAGCAAAGTGGTGAATTCGTTCGCTGAAAGCGTTCCCGCAGGGTAGGAGGGTTCCCCCCGTTGAGGAGGCAGTGCGCCCTTGCGGTTCCCCGACTTGTAGCAAATGCCGTCAAACTTTCCAAGACAGATTATTAGATTTTAGATTTTGGATTACAAACCAGTTTGTGGGTAACGATATTACCACTTAGCGATTAAAAGAAGGGAAAGGGAGAATGGGTAATGGGTAATTGGTAATCGAAATTTATCTGATTGTCTCCCTCATCTTCCTCATCTCCCTCATCTCCCCCGTCCCCCTAACCTCTACCTAGAAAGCAAATCCCTTACTCTTCCACTCGATATCCTAACTCTGCTAAACTGACGCGAGACTGCCGCCATTTGGGTTGCACTTTCACGAACAATTCTAGGTAAACTTTCCCAGCAATTAATTTTTGAATTTGTTCGCGAGCTGCGCTACCAATGGATTTGAGCATTGATCCACCTTTGCCAATCAGAATTCCTTTTTGAGAATCCCTTTCAACATTGATGGTGGCGAGTACGCGGGTAATGCTGGGAGTTTCTTCTACCAGATCAATGGCGATCGCTACTGAATGGGGAACTTCTTCACGAGTTAATAACAAAATTTGCTCGCGGATTAATTCGCCCATAATAAAGCGTTCTGGCTGGTCAGTTACCAAGTCAGGGGGATAATAATATGGCCCTGTCTCTAAATGTTCGATTAATAAATTTTGCAGTTGCGGCAATCCCTCGCTAGTCTTGGCAGAAAATTTCACTGTTTGCCATTTATAAGACTCAGCCAAGTGTGTATAACTATCATCTATCAACTGGGAATTTGTGGCTTGTTGGTCGATTTTATTCAAACCTAAAATTACTGGGGTTTGACTACGACTCAGTAACTCCGCAATAAAGCGATCGCCTGCGCCACAAGCCACAGATGCATCTACTACAAATAGCACTACATCCACAGACTCAATGGCTATTTTGGCATTTTTCACCAGCACTTCCCCTAATTGATGATGGGGTTTATGAATTCCTGGTGTGTCTACAAAAATTAGCTGTGCTTCTGGGGTGGTTAAAATTCCTCTTAACCGATTTCTTGTGGTTTGTGCTACTGGAGATGTAATGGCAACTTTTTGTCCTACTAACTGATTCATTAAAGTAGATTTACCGACATTAGGGCGACCGATAATGCCGATGAATCCCGATTTAAATTCAGGAGGAGCTTGGGGAATCGATACTTCTCCTGAAAAAGAGAAGATGTGATTATCAATACTAGTCACCTTTAGCTCCACCGTCATAGTTGATTGTTGGGATAGATTGTTTTTTCAGCGAGATACATAACAAACATAGAGATCACCCTGGCACTTTTTGGTGATTGCCTTTGCTTAAGTTTAATCTACTACTAAATATATTGTGTTCGCACACCAAAATCAGGAAATGGCATCACAGCTAGTTAGATAAACTCTCTTTCTTTTAGGGTATTGATTTAATGATAACACTGTGCTGCAATTGCCTGGTTTTTTGACTATAATACCTAAAAATAGTGATTCTTGGGAGTTGAGCAACATAGTATTCCTGCTTCTATCCCGATAGGTCAAAGAAGTGCGATCGCCTGAGGTTTCCATACTCAGAATAAGAAATATGGCTGAGATTTTTAGTTTTAGGTAGTCAACCTCAGAGACTTCCAATCAATAAAAATATCCGATTTTTTAACTAAGCTAGTAACCTAGATAACATAGCTACTTATTGTAATTAGGTGATATACAATTGCTGACTAATATTCTCAAGAATTGATTTTTTAGCACTTCCTAATTACATAGTAATCAATGAATTGCAGCTTTTAATCATAGAACTATCCTAGTTTTAGAATCAATAATGCAAATAGATAATTATCTAAAAATTAATAAGTCGTTTTGTTAATTTACTTTTTGTAGTAAAACCCAAAATTTTATAGCTTCAGCCTATAGTCTTGCTGGCAATGTTTCATTAGCTACTGATGGCAATTGACAAGCACATCATTTTAAAGAAAGAATTAATTTTTTATAAAGTTTTAGCAAATTTTTCTTTAATCGTAGTTAGATAATTGTGTCGGACGACCTCTTTATTGATATGAAGTTGAGATTTAGTAAGAGTTACTAAATCATCAGCTTCTTTCTGATTGACTACGTGACTTTGATTAATTAATTCAACAAAGCTAAAAAGCGGCGGATTAACCCAATAGTCACTGCTGGTAGTTCTAGCTGTGGTGTTAACCCCACATCTTCTAGTGGTTGAAAAAATTTGATTGCTTGGGGATTCATCTCAGCGAAGCGATGTCCAATTTCTGGCCCAGTAAATTGCGATTTTTGTCCCCAAATAATGGCTGTCGGTGTGGTTAGCTGCTGAATAAACAGTGATAAATCAAAGCACAAATCGCCACGGACAAAAGATAGCGCTGCATATTCAGCATTGGGTTGCTGTGCAGATTGCAAATAAGCATCAACTATTTCTTGATATACCCGGTTAGGTTGGGCAAATTGTCTTTGCTCTAAAAAACTCCGAATACCGTTGCTAGTCGCTATTCCTGTACTGTACAGCAAACGGTCAAAAACAGGAATACTAACTAACTGAGCAAAGAAACTGCGAGAGTAGTCTTCGCCAAAATCACCCAGTCCGGCGGGAGTTGTGAGAATCAGCGACTTGAATAAATCAGGATGAGCGATCGCAACTCGAATTGTCATCGCTGCTGTGAGGGAAGATGCGATCGCAGTCACAGGGCCCGTACAAGTCTGCTGGATAAACTCCCCAATTGTATTCAAATAATCTCCAATCTGATAATTCCGAGCTAAATGCTCAGATCTACCCCAACCGAGTAAGTCTGGTGCGATTACTCGGTACTCACTCGCAAAAGCCGGGTATACTTTTGACCACTCATAAGCAGAAGATCCACCACCAAAGCCATGAAGAAACAACAAAGTTTCTTTTTCATCTTTTGCAGTCAAATCATCCTGCCAGAGAGAACCAGTGTTTGTATAGTACACTATCCTACCGAGTGAGGTAATAATCGAACGTTGCTCAAATCCTAGTGGTTGAAACATAAGTATATTTTATTTAATGTCGTGTTTGCTTGGTCTAGATGACAGCCTGGTCTCTATAGAGTATTTATACTAAGTTGTGTTCAGAGATAGGATCGAGAAATCAATATGTGATGAACTTAAATTCTGCTGTTCATTTGCTCTTTGATTTCTCGATCCCCTAGGGTCTATCTCAGAGCGCAACTTTGTTTTACCCGTTGGCTGTAAACTTTCTACTATTATCAGTGAATTTACTATTCTGAGACTTCATACTAACGTCAGATTAAGTAGATGTAAAATTGCTGTAGTGTCTGTAAAGATATTGTGTTTTTTTTACACAAGTATTGCATGATTTTTCCTTGTGTTTAGCGCCCGATAAGGATTTTAGTCAGTAGCTAAGATAACTGAGATCGGAATTCTCGTGAGAATTTTGTATGGTAATCTATCAGAAAGATTACGGATAAATCAGAGCGTCAAGATGATCATCAAAACGCCAATCAAAAACCACTATTAATTCTAGTTTTGTACTTAGAAACAATAGATGTTGATGAAATTACTAAATTAATTTTCTATAAGTAACTGTAAAGTGGGGAGTCATGGTCAAGGAGGCTATTCAATCAGATACAATACCGAGGTTTAAAGACACTGGATTGAACCTGGAGAACTTTCATCTCCAAAACCAAGTGATAATTTCCGAGTGGCAAGGTCAAGTCGAAGCAGTAGCGGATACTACGCAGGAAAATTCACAGAACTGTATCTGTTTAAACTTTGAAGGCTTAAAATGTTTTGAACCAGTAGAGCGCCAGTATGAGTCCTTGGGCGTAATTTTTCATGAATGTTTAGCAATTCAACCATCAAATCCAGCCTTTCCCACCCACTCAGGCTCGATAGTATTGATGGGATCGCCTCAAACTGAATTGTTAGAAGTCACTTTTTTACGTCCTGTGAAGCAAGTCAGCGCCTTGGTAACCAGTTCACAGCGCCTAGTACTTTCAGCTTACGGACGCGATCGCCAACTACTTGCCCAAACAGTTTTACCAATGGCGAATCTAGCTAATTCTGACTCCGCAATTACCCCCAACGCCCAATTATCCGTAGCCGCAAATGAGATTTATTCGGTGACATTCAGCGTTTTTAATGGCTTATTCACTCTAGATAACTTTCGTTTTTGTGCTTAAAACAGTCTCAAAACTCCATAACTAAATCACTCTGCTTTACCGAAGTTCAGGTATTCTTAATAGGGTATTATTGATTCTCAATTCAGCCCCAGGTAAATGAAAAATCACCGAACATTAAGGGCGGAGTAGAAAATTTCACCCTTTGTTTGAGTTTTTGGTCAGCCCTTAACTTGGGGAAACCCACGCTTCTGGCATCGGCATTGGAGTTTATCAAACTATAAACTTAACTAATAGCTATGCCGTAAGCAGCTTGGGTGTCTGCATTCTTCCCTGATATGGGGTAAAACTTATAAACTAAACAATCTTGTAATTTTAGTAGGTAAACACCGTGGCACAGGCTTCGTCTTCGTGGCAGCAATTGATTAACCAGCTTTCCCACTGGTCGCTTCCAGATCTCAAGACAGGAGCCACAAAGCAGCGAAATTTTCAGCGTTTCTCTGGGCCTGGAGGCGTTTTAGGATTCCTGACAATAGTCGTTGCAATGCTGTTGTGGAACTGGAAGCTGCTGTTAGCCTTGAGTATTGGCATTGGGATCATGTTATCAGTCTACTCCATGCAAAAGTGGGACTGGCAACAACGCTGGTCACAAATGCAGAGGTTTTTCAACGGCCCCAACCGTCGCTTACTCTTGGCAGTCAGTAGTGGTGGAATCGCCACCTTTAGCACTTACATAGCAGCTACAATTTGGTTTGACTCCCATAGTCCTTGGATAGCTGCGGGAGTAATTACCCAAGGTATAGGAACCGTATTAACCTTAATTTTATTAGTCTGCCAAATCGTCAATTTTTATGGCACCACAGACGAAGACTATCTCGATCGCCTGTTGAACAATTTAACAGAACCAGACCCACTAAAGCGCTTAAATGCTATTAGACAACTCACCAAATTAATCACACGCAAGCGCGTTGATGCTTCCGTGCAACAAAATGTAGTGGAATGTTTGCAATTGTTACTCACCAAAGAAGAAGAATCTATCATTCGTGACGCAGCTTTTACAAGTTTGCAAACCTTAGATAACTCCGAAACGCCATCTGGCAAAACACCCCTGTTGATCCCTGTATCTGCAAAAGTTAACAGTCAATTGAAAGTTGAGTAGGGGTTGGAGATTTAAATATTTGCTGAAAGCGTTCCTGCAGGGTAGGGAGGTTTCCTCCGTTGAGTGAACTGGCGTGCAAAAGTCCAAAAAACCTGAATTTTTGACCCTTAAACACCACTTGCTCTACTTGGGCAAACCCCAGACGCTCTTACCTCTCGCAGAGCAGGCTTGACGCTGCGCTATCGCTTTTAGCGTCTCCCCTTGACTGTTGACTCTTCAACCAGAAGATGAGTTTACCAGTTGCGTAAGTCCTGGTGAAGAACGTTGGCGATCGCTGATTTTAGATTTTGGATGAATTTCTTCCCTTTAAGTCATTACCAATTACCCATCCTCAAATTAAATGATGGCAATTTTTGTATTCTTGGTTAAAATATCCTGGAGTCATTTTAATGACAGTCTACTGACTTGATAGCCAGATATGAGATTCAGAAAATCCAAGATTTTCTGGCTGATATCAAAATACAGTATCAATTTACTAGTATTTCTTTTCACCTTTGATTTATCAGTAAGTAGTATGCCAAACAATTCAATATATAGGAGAGCGTAAAACTCATGTTAGGTCAAACTGGATTTGATGCTGGTAGCAACCCTTCATCCAATAGCCGAGTATTTCGTTACGAAGTAGTAGGTTTGCGCCAAACCTCCGAAAGCGACAACAATCAATACGACATTCGGCATAGTGGCAGCGTATTTATCAATGTCCCCTACAATCGCATGAATCAAGAAATGAAACGGATTAGCCGTCTAGGTGGTAAGATTGTCAACATTGAGCCTTTAAATGTAGCGATCGCTCAACCTAGTGCAGTACCTCACCGAGGTGGTGGTAGACGCTAAGAATTGCAAAGAAATGTTACACCAGTTTTTCTCATAATTTTCTGATTGCAGGCTGATTGTGGTAGGTTTGAAAACCATTAATTTCCCTATATTCCCGGTAGTCTGGCACTTGCTAATATCAATTGTTTGACTCTCTAAACCCCTTGCACAGGGCGTTTCAGCATTACTGAACAAATGAATTAAGTTATGTAATGTTTATCAAACCAAATCGAATAATTCTCCCTCTTCTCCTTTATTATTATGATAACTTTGTAAGATTTCATTAAGGAAAGGGAGATTTTGTATTCGTGGCAATTCCTCTTTTAGAATATACCCCTATTTCTCAAAACCAGCGGGTAGCAAGTCTTGAAGTTCCTGGAGATGAGCAACCAAGGACTTTCTCTACTGACAACATACTTTCCGCAACAGATTTAGATGTTCTGATTGAAGCAGCTTATCGTCAGATTTTCTTTCATGCATTTGCTTCCGATCGCGAGCGTTTCCTAGAGTCCCAACTCCGTAACGGTCAGATCACAGTGCGTGACTTCATTCGCGGCTTGTTGCTCTCTAATACTTACAAACGTAGTTTCTACGATCTGAACAGCAACTATCGTTTCGTTGAACAGACAGTACAGCGCGTTCTTGGCCGCGATGTATACAACGAGCGCGAAAAGATTGCTTGGTCAATTGTGGTAGCGACAAAGGGTATTAAAGGCTTTGTTGACGATCTACTAAATTCTGATGAGTACCTCCAAGCTTTTGGCTACGACACCGTACCTTACCAACGTCGTCGGGTACTACCTGGTCGTGTAGCAGGCGAAACACCTTTTAACATCAAGTCTCCTCGCTACGATTCATACCATCGTGCGAAGTTGGGCTTCCCCCAAATCATTTGGCAAACTACCGTTCGTGGCTTTACCCCCCAAGAGAAGAAGCCTACAGCTGGTAACCCTGCTCTCTTCCTTGATATGGCGAAAAGCATCAACGCTAGAGGTAATGCACCTCAGCAGCTCTCAGTACAGAACATTGATATTGAGAAAGCGGTTCCCTATCGCCGTAAATAAGTTGAAATAACAACTTAACCAAAGCGTATGTTGTATTTATATAAAAATACAGCTGTCGTATTTTATATAAATATGACATACGCTATTTTAAGTTTAATTCAGATAAACTATAGCAATTCATGCATTAGTTGCGAAATATAAGTTCGTGTAGGGAATAAGCAATAGTGACAATAGCCAATAATTTTGCCACTCATTCTCAAATCATGAACAACTAAATTTTATATATCTGCTGGAATTGAGAATTTTGAAATTACCTCAAGCACATTCATCATTCTCTTCACTAAATCCTAACTCTAGGAGAGCTTTGCGGATTTTAGCTTTAGAAGGACGGACTTTAGGAACCGCTAACCGCAACTCTCTAGCAGTCTCAAATAAATCTCGCATTAAGATATCTAGGGAAGTATCATCTGCATCTTCCGGTAGCTTCTCAATTCTCGCCTCGTATGCAAGTGTATAAAGCTCCAAGTGATGTTTCCCCATCACTCTCGCAAGTTTCCTCAAAGTTTCCGGCGTAGGACAAGTTCCCTTAAAGCAAGCACCTCTGAGTCGTGGTTGAGGAACACCAGACAAATCCGCCAGACGGTTCATACTGATACCCTGTTCTTCCAAATATTGGAGAATGAATCGTCCTAAGGGGGAGCAATCTTCAGCTTTTATTTGCAACCTTGCTGGCATTGTTCGGTGTCAAGAAAATCCAAATATATACAATATAGCGGACTCCCAAGGATTAAGCATGATATGGCATACAAACCATAATCTTTTTTTCTCCTCCCTGCTTGTTGAAGCGCGATTAATCGCGTCTGTGCTCTGCCTAGCTGCCAAGAAAGAATAGTACATTTTTAGTTGGGAAACCCGCCTAACACGCTGGCTTCCCTTACAATTAACGTATTAAGTATTCAACCTGTAATGACTAATATGTTAATCTTGAGGCTCTTCAGAAATAGGTTCTGATTCTGTTTCAGAGTCGGTTTTGACATCAATTTTAGGTTTAACAGGTTTAGGGCCACGAATTAGAGCAGGATTGACCGGCGGCTTAGTTTCATCTTTAAAAGATCCTTTTTTTCCTTTACCAGATGAGCGATTCCCGCTTGGTTTTGATTTTGGATTAGACTCTCTTGGGGTTACAGAATCCAAATTTTCAGAATTACTATCAGCATTTGCTTGGGACTGACGTTCTGATTTCTTAATTGGGCGTTCTACCATTGTTGATTTTTGTAAATGTATTTTTTATGATACATCAGTTTAAAGATTATCAATTGGTTGAGTATGCTTTTTAGCTTTCGGACTCAATGCAATTGCATAATTCACAAAAATGTAAGATTCTTATTGACTAATTATTGCTGATTTTAACTTTGAGGGTATAGTGCGATCGCCTAAACAAAATCTGTGATTTATCTTTACCTAAGTAACCAAAAAATTGTTGACTGCTCAATTCAAAATGCAAATTTCCCTCAGCTAAAATAGATGTAACTTTCCAAATTAAATTTTAGCAATTGCTGGTGGAGTTGACATCATAACTAAAATTGCATTGCTTGATTAACATAGATTTCAATTGCTGTACCCGCAGGTAAAAACCAAACGTTAGTTCGTTGGCTCATTTGAGAAATTGCTTGCTGATTGCGTTGCACGATTTGGGGAACTACAGTATTTATCCCACCTTCTAAAACTCCGGCTAAGATGTTGCGTTGAGGATTACTATTGCTGACGATAGTACCACCAGCAGTTGTAGTTACAACTTGAGATTCAGTACGGTTAGCTAACTCAGCTGCTTTACCAAGACCACCTAACATAAATAACCCTAGATCCATACTAGCAATCGATGAACCGCTATTAGGAAATCGATTGGCGATTAAGGGTTTACCTTGGGGAGCACGAATGACCAGTGCATTTGCTGATAAACTTCTTTCTGTGATTTGTCCTTGATTTTTTACAATCATTTTGACTACGTTAAGCTGAATCAAACCTTGCTCAGAAATAGAGTTTATTTCAGTTAATAATTCTGTATTTGCAGGAATTGCGATCGCACCATCTGCTGCTTTTAAGGGTTCCTTTAACCTGACTACAAAGATATTATTATCATCGCTATCTTTTGATTTAGTCGTTTCTCCAAATATAGCTGTTGCCAACACAGCTTTAGCATGACTACCAATTGCTAAAGATTTTGGATTTTTTTGTAATCCTTGACCTACTATAGAAGTTTGCTGATTCGGTGTATCTTCTGGCTGATTATTACTTATTTGTTGTTCTTCTTGATGATTATTTTCTTCTACATTCCTGACATTTTGATTAGAATTATTAGCAGCAGCAACCTGTCCATAGCTACCTAACTTTGCTATCTTCTCCCAATCTTGGAGTGGGTTTGGTGTAGAGATTGGAGTTACATTGACTGATGGTTGCACCAATGGTTGAGTTGATGGTTGGCTAATCAGCGGTTGGGGTAATAATGAAGATTGAGCAACAGGTTGTTGAGGATTAGGGTATCTAACCATGCGCTCAACTGTAACTGTCCTGGGTACATAAATTGTTGACCTCGGTGTTGGTATTCTTGTAACTACCATTCGTTCAGATTGAGAAGTATCTGGCTGTGAATTTGATGCAACTGCTCTCATTCTGCCACTTCTTAACTGTTGTTGTGCTGATTTCACAGCTACCGCTTGTTCAGTTAAAGCTAATTTTGTTTTCAGAGTCTCTACTGTTGCTGCTAAACTTTCTTCTCTAGATTCTGGTTTTACCGATGGTTGAACTTCTGGCGAAACAATCTTCTTTTTTGGGGTTTGATTACTACTCATCAATTGTGATAAAAACCCACCAGCAAATAAAACTATCAATAAAGTAACACTACCAACTACACCTACTTTAGCAAAGGGATTTGATGATAGTGATTGCTCAGTTTTCTCTGCTGTTGGTTGAGATGGTAATAACTGTACGTTATCTGATGATTCTAATGATTCTTCCGACTCAGCAGATATTGACTCTACTTCCAAACCTACTAATTGAGCCATCCGTAATTCCCAATCATCAGCGTTTAATGCTAGTGGGTAGTTATCAGATTTAGTATTAGCTAAATTTTCTGAGGAAGTATCGGAAGAAACTAAATGCTGAGTCATATTATCAATCGAGTAATTTAAATTTTCAGGAGATTGTCAGTTTTTAAATTAAATATTTAACCGATTTTAATTTAGTTTGAAGCAATTGAGCAGCTACGAATTGTCATGCAATCAGATAGCTAATAGTGAATTTGTTAAATATTTATATACTCTCAAGGAAATTGCTTTTTAGCTATAATTTTCTCACCAGGTCTATTAAAGCATTTAAAAATTAATCAATTGGTCATTATCTGCACTTTACGCTGATATTCAGCTACCTTATGAGGCTGAAAATGCTCTATAATCTAAAATATTTACTCAGGTTGTTGACTAAAATTAATAGCATTAAACTTAATTATACCAAATCTTGCTGGCAATGAGTTTATAAAATTTCAGCAATTATTGCGTATTGTTGCAATCTCTAGTCAGGAATATTAAGCCTAAATTTATAGAAAATAAAAATTTTAATTTTTATTGAGACAGGGATGAAATAATTAAACATTTAGTTAAGTAGGAAAATTCCACTTGATTAAATATTTTAAAGATTCTGGTTTATACTACTTGATGTTTCCAGGTTGCTTGAACTACAAGCCTATATTTAGGGTTAGCAATGCCATCCTGTAAATAAATATTTATTTACTCTAGCAGAATTTATATCCCGGAATTTTTAGAAAAGTCCGGGATATGGGCAGCAAAGTTTAGTCTTATGCTAACTTTTTATATGACTTCATTCATTGCTTCAGTTAAGCGTGTTTTTAGGGGAAACTAACTGCCTTCATTTTATTTTTGAAAGTACATGAAAATAAAAATCTCGCTTGATTAAGCTGATAAAAATCAGCTTCAAACTTCTAACAAGGCTTGCTCGAAGTTAAAGTTATGACAAATACTTTATGCTCGTTTTCTAGTCCAAGGGCCCCAAATTGCACAGGTAATTCCAGGATCTTGGATATTGACAAACATTGTACGGCCATCAGGTGAAAAGCAAGCCCCAGCAAATTCACTACCGTTAATAGCATTTGCGGCAAAGCGATACAATTCGCCATTTTGGTTAACGCCAATTACGTACTCAGTATTGCTACCGTCTTCACATAAAAAGAGATCCCCAAATGGAGCTACGGTAATGTTATCAGGGAAATTAAGTATGTTCTCTGCCGGAGACTCAACAACTAGGGTAAGAGTGTTTTTTCTGGGATTATAAGCAAAAACCTGCCCTTGTCCTACAGCCCCACCATTGGTACAGGTAAAGTAGATATTGCCATCACCATACCAAGCACCTTCACCGCGTGAGAAAATGGCTGCACCCTTAGCTTGTCCTTGACCTCGCACGGAACTAGCAAAAGAATTGTCATTAGGGTCAACATTATCTATCGTTACCCACTCAACTTCAACTGATTTTGATTGAGTGACAGGGAACTCTTTGCTGGTATTAAGTCTAGGTTTTCCTTTAACTACTAGCGCCTCTAATACTCCCGCACCACGCTTTTGCAAATCACCATATCTAGTAGGACGGACATGAGGACGGAAGCGATAAAAACAACTACTTCCATCATCTTCTGTTTGATAAATCCATCCCGTCTTGGGATCAACAGCAACAGCTTCGTGATTAAAACGGCCCATTGCTACAAGGGGAATCGGATCGGCAATCTGAATATTCTCTGTTGCTGGAACCTCAAAGTTATAGCCATGCTTTTTGCTAGCTCCACCAGGTGTAGGAAGGGTCAGGTTCTCTTCGCAACTAATCCAAGAATCCCAAGGAGTCGGCCCACCAGCACAATTACGAATAGTTCCTGATAGAGAAACAAATTGCTTCTTCACCCGTCTATCAGGCCCAACAATAATAGTCGTTGTTCCTCCTCCAATTTGGTCATATCGTGGCAATCCGATGATTGGATTAGAACCATTAGCGCTGACCTCATGATTTCGTACTAAAATTGTGCTATTTGTTTTACGACCGTTTCTACTACGATCCTCAAAAGCAGCCATTCCATCATGATTACTGGCTACCAATGCCCCATCATCCATACGTTGGCCTGTATAGGATATGGCAGTGTAGTTAAATCCACGAGGAAGTTCTAACAGTGGTTGCTTACCTAAGTTAATTCCACCAAGCACAACATCAACTAGTTCATCTGCATTTTCGGGTAGTTTTGCCTCTAAGGGGCCATAGCCAATTCCGTTAGCAACTTTACCTTTGGCTGCTCCTGCATACAAGGCTTCTAGGGGAGAAAGCATCGTCACACCAACAGCACTTGCACCAGCCACCTTAAAGAAATTACGTCTTGATAAGTTCATTAGAAATGCTTCAGCAACATACCAGTGGTTTAAAAATAAAAATTGTTTTTTAATAAATTAATAAGGCTTGGTTAAGATTGGGTGTGAAGATACAGGTATGAAGGCTGTGAATATTCTGTGGTTAAAGGCAAACAGCCAATAAGCTGTTAAGCATTTAAATTGTATATTTCGCACTCAGGTTGTCAAAAGTCAAGAGTCTAAAGTCCAAACTAGCCTTTGACTCTGGACTCTTGACCCTTGACAGTCCTAACGCCAGAATATTTGATTTAGGTGCGTATCAGCTTATCAAAGAGTCACCGTACTCCACTGAACGACAGCGATCGCAATTTTCCTAAATTCATTATCAAACGCAGATATCATTTGCAAGCAATGCCACAACAGTCAAAAAGCTAGAATTTCTGACTCGTACCCCGGATTTCTCACGAATCGTCTAAAAATTCTTGGTCTTATGTACGTACTATAGCTGCAAGAGTGTTTAAATTTTTGCTCTAAAAATTCTATCTTTTAAAAAAATATCTTAAGCAAGGAAAAGATGCGATCAAGCTGAAAATAAGTGACTAAATCTATACTTAGTATCACAAAATCAAATAGTAATCTTATATCTATCTAAAGGATGATATTTATGATTTTTTGACTTTTGCAATATATTTCATAATTATGCATTTCAAAAAAAGCGATAATGAATTTTGCAATGATTTTCTGGCAGCCTCTATCACATCTAAATTTGTCAAAAAAGGGGTGAAAACCCCCTTGGCAAAAAAACAAATCAGATATACACATCAGTCTGCTAATTAACAGTAATATCTCGACTGTTAGTAGGGGCATAATGGGGGCAATTTATCAGGAAGCAGTTATACCAAAGGAGGTTGAGATGAGTCGTCTTCTTTATGAAAGCTCAGTGTCATATAAAGGATATCTCATCATTCCATTTGTTTTTGGCAAAGCCGATAATTACGAAATTTATTCCTATAAACTATTGGCAGAGATTGGTAATAATAGCCAATTTCACAAAACAGAGAATCCAGCAGGTATTTATGGCAGTAGTATCAGTAATATCATTGATATTGCCAAAGAACATATTGACAAACAGTCAGAGTTTATCAGTAGCGGTGATAGTTTTAAATCTCGCTATATTTACCATCACAATTTAATTATTGTCTCCCAACAGGAGGGTAAATATTTTTACGACCACTACCCGCCAGAGTTATTGAATAATATTGCAGCACCAAAATTATTCAATTCAGAATATGAATGTCTGAGTTGGATCAAACTGGGACTGGATGGGCGATATACAAGGCAAAGAGTTAGACAACTTTAAGATTCCTGCCTGAAAAAATAGGAAGTTGGATTTTGCGGCATAGGGCATAGAAAAAGCAATCAATGCCTGATTCTCTATGCCCCAAGTTAGTGAGCAGCAGTTGATCCCATCCTTAAGACATGGGATCAACTGCTGATTTTTTGTAAGCATTTTTACTCTTTGCAGATTGCAGATTGACCGAAAATCAATGATGGTAAGCCCCGAAGAGAAAAAGTAAAGCTTGTGATGAAGGATTGACTGCAGAGGAAAACGAGAAATCACGAACAGACATCAATACCTTTTCTGTGTCATCCTACCTGGGAATGAATTCTAAATGCAATAGGTATAATTTTATAGTATTACTGGATATCGAATACAAAATTGTACGGATAAAGCTGATATGAGATTTTGCTGATAGCCGTAAATTTACAGTGATTGAATCCCAGAAAAATTAGAAATATCGGTGTTTTATAGTTATCTATGAGAGTACATATCTAACTATTTCCGTTTTTACTCGGTTCTCGACCATCGGTATATTTAGATTCAATGGAAATAGACTTATCTTTGCGAGTTGACAGCCAACTCTATTTGAAGAACACCCAAACTAGGGTTTAAGTTCAAAACTTCAGGTGTGCAATCCTCAGCGCGATCGCATAAAAGCTCTATACTGCTGAACGTCAGAATTCACCATGAACCAACAATTCTCATCCGATAACCCCCAGACAACTTTGGGAGCAAACATTAACATGATTGGGTGTAATCTGACAGACATCGCTTCATCGGAGACCACAACATATTTGCAACAGGCTATTGATTATAGTCCTGTGGGGATGGTCATACTGGATCGGGAAATGCGCTATTTGACGGTGAATCGCAAATGGCTAGAAAGCTATCACATAACTGATGACATAATTGGACGCTGTCACTACGATGTATTTCCTGATATCCCCGAAGAATGGAAGCAGATTCATCAACAGTGTTTAGCGGGGGCGATCGCCCAACGCGATGAAGACCGATATTTACGTGCAGATGGTTCTATTGAGTGGGTACGCTGGTTGATACGTCCTTGGCATGAGGCTAGTGGTGAAATTGGCGGGCTGGTAATGTTTAGTGAAAATATTACACAGCGCAAACAAACAGAAGAAGACCTACGCGCTAGGAATATGCTGTTGCATTCTATTTTGGAAAGTACACCAGACTTGATTGTGGTTAAAGATTGCCAAGGTCGTCATGTGGCTCTCAACTCTAATTTAGCTAAATTATTTGGTAAGCCCATCAACGAGATTATTGGCAAAGACGATACAGCAGTATTACCACCTGATGCAGCTCAGGAAATCATGGCCAAAGACCGCCAGATTTTGGCAACAGGAATCACAGAGACTTACGAAGAAGAAATATCTGCTGATAACATTCAGGGGATTTTTCTGACCACCAAGGCTCCTTGGCGTGATGCTAAAGGCAACATGATGGGAATTATTGCCATAACCAGAAATATTACTGAGCGCAAACAAGCTGAAATCACCCTAGCTAAAGCTAAAGAAGCCGCAGAAGCAGCAAGTTATGCCAAAAGCGAATTCCTCGCCAATATGAGCCATGAATTGCGGACTCCCCTCAACGGTATTTTAGGCTATGCCCAAATTCTGCAACGTTCCCAACACTTAGATGAAAAAGAGCGATCGCGTATTGATGTCATTTACCAATGTGGTTCGCATTTGCTGACTTTAATTAATGACATTCTGGATTTATCAAAAATCGAAGCACAAAAACTGGAACTTACACCTACGGATTTCCACTTACCAGCATTTTTGCAAGGTGTTGCAGAAATGTGCCGCATTCGCGCCGAACTCAAAAATATTAATTTTCAATATCAATTAGCTGCAGAATTACCTATTGGCATTCATGCCGATGAAAAACGTTTACGACAAGTGTTAATTAATCTTCTCAGCAACGCTATTAAATTTACCGATACAGGTAGCGTAATTTTGACCGTGAGCTATGCTGCAGCCGGAAAAATTCGCTTTCAAGTCCGTGATACTGGTATAGGTATCCCCGAAGAAAAACTCCAAGTGATTTTTCAACCCTTTGAACAAGTAGGAAATCATCGGCGACAAACAGAGGGTACTGGGTTGGGATTGGCAATCAGCCAAAAAATTGTCGGATTAATGGAAACCACTATTGAGGTGCAAAGTCAAGTAAATGTTGGGAGTATTTTTTGGTTTGATGTCAACTTACCTGAAGCTGATGAGTGGGTTAAAACATCTCAAACTGATGACAAGGGACAAATTATTGGTATTAAAAACTGCCGTCCTAAAATTTTGATTGTGGATGATAAATGGGCAAATCGCTCAGTAATTGCGAATTTACTCAGCCCCATTGGTTTTGAGGTAGCTGAAGCCGTCAATGGACAAGAAGGTTGGCTGAAAGTTTGGGAATTTCAACCAGATATTGTCTTGACTGACTTATTAATGCCAGAAATTGATGGATTTACTTTGATCCAGCGCATCCGTAAGTCAGAAACATTCAAAGAAATTGTGATAATTGTGTCATCAGCAAGTGTATTTGAAACTGATCAACATCGCAGCATAGAAGTAGGCGGAAATGATTTCCTCCCTAAACCAGTACAAGCAACGACTCTCTTGCAAAAATTACAACAACATCTGCATCTAGAGTGGCTTTATGAAGAGCAGAAAAATGAACATCTACCAGAACTAGATCATACTGAGCTAATTGCTCCACCTATAGCCGAACTAGAAACTCTGTGCAAGTTGGTAATGAAAGGTAACTTTAAGGGAATTATTAAACAAGCAGCATTAATCGAACAGATGGATAAAAAATATATCCCCTTCGCGAAAAAGCTGCACGAACTAGCAACAGGATATCAAGACCAAGATATCTTGGCACTCATTCAATCTTATAAGTCAAAGCTTTGACAAACACCAAAAGACAAAATTAATTATGTCTTTTGTTGGTTTCTACACATCCTAGAGGTTGTATGACTCTGGTAACTGAACAAACGGCGACAGTTCTAATTGTTGATGATAATTCTGCCAATTTAGGTGTCCTATCTGATGCCCTAGATCAAGTTGGCTTAGAAGTATGCGTAGCAAAATCTGGCAAAATCGCTTTAGAAAGGATTAAATATGTTATACCAGATTTGATTTTGCTGGACATCATGATGCCAGATATGGATGGCTTTGAAACCTGTAATCACTTAAAAGCCAATCCTGTCACTAAAGATATTCCAGTTATCTTTATGACCGCATTTTCTGATACAGCTAACAAAGTCAAAGGTTTTGAAGTTGGGGCTGTAGACTATATTACCAAACCCTTCAATCAGCAAGAAGTTTTATCAAGGGTTAAATTGCACCTCAAATTACATGATTTATCAGTAAAATTAGAGCAGAAAAACGCTTTATTAGAGCAGAAAGTTGGAGAAATCAGCCAAGCATATCAAGATTTACAAGAAATGCAACTGAAGTTAATTCAGAGTGAAAAGCTATCTAGCCTAGGACAGATGGTTGCTGGCATCGCCCATGAAATTAATAACCCAGTCAATTTTATTTATGGCAATCTCATTCATGCCAACGAATATACTCAAGAAGTCCTAAATCTTTTAAATCTTTATCAAGAAGAATATCCTCATCCTACACCCCGTATTCAAACAGGGCTTGATGAAGTAGATATAACTTTTATTCAGGAAGATTTATTAAAGTTGCTCAAATCAATGAATATTGGTGCTAGACGTATTCGTGATATTGTGCAATCTATGCGGATTTTCTCGCGTGTCGATGAAGCCAACATGAATGCTGTAAATATTCATGAGGGCATTGATAGCACACTGATAATTTTGAATTATCGCTTAAAGTCTAAACCAGAGTATCCTGGTATTGAAGTAATCAGAGATTACAGCCAGTTGCCACTAATTGATTGTTATGCAGGGCAACTGAATCAAGTATTTATGAACATTATCGCCAATGCTATTGATGCTTTAGATGAATATAATCAGCAGCGTTCATTGGCAGAAATTAAGCAGCAACCAAGCCGCATAGAAATTCGTACTACTATGATTGACAAGAATCAAGTAGCTATCCACATTGCAGATAACGGCCCTGGTATAAATCAAGAAGTCCTAGAAAAACTATTTCAACCATTTTTTACCACCAAATCTTCTGGTAAAGGCACTGGATTAGGCTTATCAATCAGCCACCAGATTATTGTCGAAAAACATGGTGGCTGTCTCTATTGTAAATCGACACCTGGACAGGGAACAGAATTTATCATTCAAATTCCCATTCATCAAAAAGTTAGTCGAGTGGCTTAGTCGTCAAGAGTCAAGAGTCAAGAGTCAAAGGTCAAGAGTCAAAAGTTATTCCTCGTTGTCTCCATTCCCCAACCAGCTAAGGCAACCAAAAGTCAGGTAGGGTAGATTTGCCCAATTGACGGACTGTTTGATTGAGCGATCGCGCTGCTTGTATGTGGGGTTCATCTGCTTCTACTGGTAAAATCTTAGCTGGCTGACCTGCTCCTAAATAAGAAATTACCGAATTTGCTGCAGCTAAACCAGTGACATACGCCTTTTCCTGCGACCATGAACCATGAGGGGTGACAATCCAATCACCACTCATAAACACATTAGTAAAAGTAGTTGTAGCTGGTAACATATAGCGATAACTCCCTGGTGCAAAATGAGTCACTGCATTTGGCAGGCGAATTACACTTTTATCAATCACCTTTGCTTCTCGAAATGCTGGGATACAAGTTGTTAAATAACGCTGAACAATAGGCACAATTTCCTCATCACTTAAATTGAGGAATTGATTGCCATGATAAAAATCAGCTTCAATTACTGTTCCTGGTTCATTTTTATATTCATCATGGATGGCGTTTAAATCAAAAAATGTCCATCCTGTAGTTGCATCAAACCCAAAACAAGCATTAGAAGGGCGAGGAATATCAATTTTGCGGTCAAACCATAAGCGAGTCGCTAAAACATCAATTGCTCCTAAATTATTTAAATTACGAAATTCTTCACGATTTTGTAAGCTGGGGCTATTAGCAACTATTTTCTTCATGCCAGTGATACCAACAGCAAAAATTACAGCATCGGCATCAAAAACCTCATCGCCACAAACTACACCTGTGGCTCGATTATTACTATCTACAATTACATCAGTAACTCGTTTTTGAGATAATACTTTTGCGCCTGCTTTTTCAATAAGGTTTACCCAAGGACTAAATATTTTTTCGCCAACAGTTCCTCGACACCAAACAACATCAAAATCAGCTTGATGTGCCAAAATAAAAAAGTACAACATTCCTAATGTAGCTGCGGCTGAACATTGTTCGCCAGGGGCAAATAAACCTACCAATAACATCGGTTCAAAAGCTTCTTTATAAAGTCGCGCCGAAACCCCAAAATCTTTGAATAATTCCCGGGCTGTGACAAAATCATAACGCCGCCAAGCATCGGGAGAATTATCAAAATCAACTACAGCATAAAGTAAAGGTAACGCACTTAAACGGTCAATTAATGGTAAACGTTGAAATTTAGTGTACAGAAAAGTTCCTAAAGGAGTGGGTAGCCTGGGTAAGTCTTGAAAAATTGGTGATTCTACTTCTAATCCTGCAGGAGAATATTGAGCAGAACGAGTCCAAGTTGTAAAAGGATTAATTCCTAATTCATTAATGAGGGCAAAAATATTTCTGTAAGGATACCAAAAGCCATGTATACCCGCTTCCACAGAACTTCCGGCGGCTGTTTTCCAACCAGCAACTAATCCCCCAGGATAAGGCCCGGCTTCTAGAAGCGTCACATCATATCCTTGTTTTGCCAGATGGTAGGTAGCCCCTAAACCAGCCCAACCTGCACCTACAACGACTACCCGTTTTTGTTTTGACTCTGCTTTCATTGTGCAGTCCAGCCTCCGATTATTGCTATCTATAATTAAATTTAAAGTATTTGTAAACCGATGCTTACATTGCATCGTAAAATTACTGACAAATGCTAATTATATTTGCCTATACCAGCCAAAACAATTAGATTATTAGCACGGTTGTTATAATAAACAACCGCGATTTTAATGAATTTTTAAATTAAAAATTACTTTGATAATTATTTTATGTATTTTAAATAAATTAAAGTAGATATAACAGCACTTGCACTTAATAGTTGGTTAAGAGTATAACAGAAAAAATAGCTAGCTATTGATTAAGAATCTTATTATGACTCAATTAGAAAAATCTAGAAATAGCCTAAGTGACTTTCAGTTGCGGGATGGTATTTATTTTCCCAAAAATTATGAACAGTTAAATAGCACTGAACATAAACAAAAATGGGATGCAATTGGTAAGACTTATTATGGTTCTCAAAAAATTGAGCAGCTTCCCGAAACATCAGCTATTAAACAAGATTACACTTTGCTAGGTGGCAAACCAGGCGGTACATGGAATAAATTTCCTGAAAATAAATCTGTTGGTTCTATTCTAGAAATTGGTTGTGGTTATGGACGCGCTCCATTGCACCTTTCAAAAGATAAAAATCTGAGATGTGAAAAATATTATGCTATTGATATTTCCGAATCTTTACTCAGGAGATTAATTAAAGTAAAACAAGAATACGATTTTTTCCCTGGTGCGGAATTCAATATAATTTGTAACTCAGCAGAAATTTTACCATTAGCGGATAATTCTGTGGACTTAGTGATTTCTAATTGTGTTTTTATGCACATTCCAGATGCACAATTAAGAAACTTATTATCTGAGATATTTCGTATCCTTAAACCAGGTGGCAGTTTTGTATTTAATCATTCCTTTCATAACAAAGATTGTCCGTCCCATATTATCCATAATTTCATTAGAAATCTCAATGTATTTAGCCGGAATCCTATTTATCTCAAGCAATATTCAGCTAGAGAAATAGCAGAAATGTTGAATGATGCGGGTATCAAAGAAAAGTGTCCGCAATATACAGTGGAACATACAACAGAATATGCAATTTTACCAGAAACTATCAAAGGTATTCCATTACCATTTGCAAAAGCATTTAATAGAAGCTTAAAGCCTTCAGATGCTTGGAAAGAAACTTTAGCTTATGGTTTTAGCGCCTATAGCAATCCGCTAGCATAGTAGTAAATGAAATATTTTGCATTATGGGGAAACCACTGGTTAACAATGGTTTCCTTTTTTATTTCAATTTTATGAGCCAATGTCAAAATTCAAAAATCAAGGTAACGAACTATTGATAATAGGTTTGATTTTTGAATTGTTACCTGCCTATTATTTGTGAATTAAGCTGTGATTTAGATAAATATTATTTAGAGCATTTCTCAAATTGCTATTGTGGAGAAGCGATGCTCTAAACGAGTCAGACGTTCTGAATAATTTTTTATAACTTGCAGCGCAAATACTGGAGTTTCTTGAACCGCAAAAATAAATCTTTGTTCATTTAGAAAAGCAAGCTGAACATCGGTTTTGGCAATAGCTGTATAAGTTCTATTTTTTATGCCTACAAGTACGCCTATACCAAAAACTTCTCCTGGATGAATTGTTTCTATCAGCTTATTATTGATGAATATTTGAACCTCTCCTTGGATGATGCCATACATAAAATCACCCGGCTGTCCTTCTCCAAAGACTACTTGTCCTGCTGAAAATACTTGAGGATCAGGTTGTTTTTGGAAGATGCTGATTGTTTGTACAGGACTTAACATAAAAAAGCTCCTAATGCTCCGTTTCTAAGCCTATGTGTGGCATTGTAATTCTCTCTGTCACAAATGTATATAGGCATCCGATTTGATTTGTGAAAAAATATTAGTAACGCACGCACAGCA
The DNA here is from genome assembly GCF_025677855.1 of Tolypothrix sp. PCC 7601. Classification (NCBI taxonomy): domain Bacteria; kingdom Bacillati; phylum Cyanobacteriota; class Cyanophyceae; order Nostocales; family Tolypothrichaceae; genus Tolypothrix; species Tolypothrix sp. PCC 7601. The sequence continues at coordinate 1,716,828 of NZ_CP064879.1, read as the reverse complement.
TTGCTCCAGGCGCGTTACGCTATCGCTAACACAGCCTACATGAATTTTGGCAATCAGAAAACCAATCTTAGGAGGTATTGTAAAAATATACTCTCTATGAATTTTACAAATGCTCTCTGAATCAGATACAAGGAGATAAAAAGAATCACAAGTCTAGTGAATAGTTATTGCACTTTAAATAATTGCTCAAGATTTTCTAGCTAGCTGTGATGCTATCAATCACAATATAACCTTGGAAAAATATCTCTTTAGCCTCTAGCATTCAACGAAAATTTTTATATACAGTGGTAGTGAAATTTACCAATTTGTTCGCTATCTTCAAATAGAGTAGAGTGCAATATTAATTAATGTACAATGGATGACTCAATATTTATTATATTTCTTAGCTTTGGGTTTCTCTGGCTGGTAATGGGAGTTATAGGTTGGATGGCTTTTCTGAAATCTGAAGGCGAAGAGATTAAATTTGGTAAGTGGGGACTATTAGTTGCTATTCCAATTTTGATACCGATAATTATTACATTGATTATTGGTGCACTGTACCACTAATTGCAGCATTAATTATTAACTATCGTTTAAAAATATGGTGTGTTGAAGAGGATTCTAATGCACCATTAAAGCGATTAATGTTGATGCTAAGTACTCTACCACTGTGGGAGTAAATATAATTTTTTAGGACTTCTTCGGGAATTACAGCAGACTGTAAGTATTTTGACTTACGCATAGCGGTACTAGCCTTATAAAAACCAAGGTAACCAGAGAATAAGAACCACAAATATGCAATTTAAAAAATATGAAATAATGATTCAAATATCATCATATTATAATAATTTTCTCTTCATTTTGATATGAGCAATATCTGCTTCCATAAAGACTTCTCCTTCTGGTATAAAACCTAAATTATCATATAAACCTTGGATATATTTTTGAGCATGAACTATAACTTCTGGAATATGCTGATGAGCAATAATTTCTATTGCTTTTTCCATAAGTTGTTTACCAATACCTTTACCTCTAGCTTTGCTTAAAACGGCAAGTCTTTCTATTTTGGCAATTTTATTATCTAAATATCTAATTCTGGTAGTACCGACAGCTTCTTGATTTAAATAAGCAATTAAATGGTCACATATTTCATCTTTACCATCAAACTCTAAAGCAGCTTCTACTCCTTGTTCTTCCTGAAATACAGCGATTCTAATTGCTTTAATTGCTGCAAATTCTTCAGGAGACTCAACAATTTTGATAATTAAATCTTTGTTGATCATTTCGCTGCGCCTCTGCGGTTCGATGAAAAAGTAAGTAGGGCATCTGCCCTACCTTCTTTTATAATTTAATCTGCGCCTTCAATTGGTGCAAAACCTTGGCGTTGAATATTTTCGGTGATGGTGCGCGGTTCTAGGAACTGTAGCAGGTAATCGGGGCCACCTGCTTTAGAACCAACACCAGAAAGATTGAAACCACCAAAGGGTTGACGTGCGACGATCGCACCTGTAATTGTACGGTTAATGTACAAATTCCCGACTTCAAACTCTTGTTGTGCTTGCTGAATGTGGGATGGGGTACGCGAATAAAGTCCTCCAGTTAAAGCATAGTTAGTCCCGTTAGCTACGGCTAATGCTTCCTGAAAGTCTTTGACTTTAATTACCGCTAGCACAGGGCCAAAAATTTCTTGTTGGGCAATTATCGCATTCGGCGGCACTTCACTAAAAATCACCGGGCCGATAAAATATCCCTGTTGTGGTGCGGGTAACTCTAGTGCAACTAAGGCTTCTGTTTTACCTTTTTCAATATACTCGCGAATGCGATCGCGGGCGTTGGCATCAATTACCGGGCCGACTTGGGTGCTAGGTAACTCTGTTTCCCCAATGTTCAGGGATTTTGTGGCTTCTACTAACCGTTCCACAAAGCTATCGTAAATCGATTGCAGCACAATTACCCGAGAACAAGCAGAACATTTTTGTCCGCTATAACCAAACGCCGATTGCACTACCCCGACAACCGCTTGGTCTAAATCAGCACTCTCATCAACAATGATGGCATTCTTGCCACCCATCTCTGCAATTACCCGCTTCATTTGTTTTTGACCGGGTTTGAGGGTAGCTGCTTCTGCGTAAATTCTACAACCAACTTCTTGAGAACCAGTAAAGGCAATTACATGAGTATCAGGATGATTAACCAAATATGCACCAACCTGAGAACCCTTACCGGGTACATATTGATAGACACCTTGAGGAATCCCAGCTTCTACCAAAATTTCTGTGAGTTTCGCCGTAATAACAGAAGATGTTTCCGCAGGTTTGAGCAGAGTACAATTACCAGCAACTAACGCTGCTACAGTCATACCACAGGCGATCGCCAAAGGGAAATTCCAAGGAGAAATCACCACAGCAATTCCCCGTGGCTGGTAAATATAACGGTTCGTTTCCCCAGAAACATCATAATTTACGCCTTTATCCAACCGTTCCATTTCATCGGCGTAGTAGAGACAAAAATCTATCGCCTCCGAAACCTCTGCGTCTGCTTCCTTAACTGGCTTCCCAACTTCCAAAACTATCCAAGCCGAAAGTTCTGCACGGCGTTGTGACATCAAATCCCCAGCTTTCCGCAAAATATCAGCGCGTTGTTTCGCTGGTGTTTTCCGCCAAGCAGGAAAAGCTGCTTTCGCTGCTTTCATCGCCTGTTCAGCTTGTTCAACACTGATGAGTCCGACTTTCCCCACCACCTGACTAAAGTTAGAAGGATTGAGAGAATCAATCGCTTCTGGAGTATTCACATACTCCCCATTAATCAAAGGTAAATAAGTCCTCCCCAATTGCTGATGAACAGCCTGAAACGCCTCCGCCGACTTCCTCCTCTCTTCCTCCTGTGCATAATCAGTATCCGCCACACCCAAAAACCCTGCGCCTTCTTCTTTGCGGCTACCCTGCGGGAACGCCTCCGGCGAATGCGCCTTTGCGTGAGACAAATCCACCTTCGGAGGCGCTATCAACTCCTCAACTGGTCTATTCTCCAAATTTTGCCGTAAAAATGAACTATTAGCCGTATTTTCCAACAAACGCCGAATTAAATAAGCCATCCCCGGCAATAATTCACCGTAGGGACAATAAACTCTTACTCGGTAACCCTTATCAACCAAAGCCTTCGCCAGCTTATCCCCCATACCGTAGAGAACCTGCATTTCAAAACTACGTCGGGGAACCTTTAAAGTTTCTGCAATAGCTATTGCCCTAGCTTGCGATCGCACATTATGGCTACCAATGGCAGCATATACATATTGATGATTCTCTAGCAATAGCTGCGTAATGGCTTCAAAGTTCGCATCGCTAGCGGCTTTGTCATTATAAACAGGTTGAGGCCAATGTTTTTGCGCTGCTTTGATAGTTTCCTGATCCCAATATGCGCCTTTAACTAAACGAATAGTTAAGGGATAACCACGCTGTTTCAACCAAGCAATCACATCTCTAGCATCTTGCTCGCTGTCACGCAGATATGCTTGGATAGTGATGCCAATATCTGTACGTTGGCGAAACTCTTCTTCCATTAATAATTTTTTCAGGATATGAAGAGTTATATCTTTATAGGCATACTGTTCCATATCAAAATGCACAGCCGCCCCTAATTCTTTAGCATGACGTAAAAGGGTGCGAATGCGATCGCTAACTCTCGCCTCACTACCTTCAGCGTCTAAAGGGTCAAATTGCGAATAAAACGCCGTTAACTTCACAGAAACCTGAACTTTTGCTAGCTGTTCGCCATCTGCTTCATCAATAGCCGCTATAGCTTTCCAATTCTTTGATGCAGCTACCAATTGCTGTATTAATTCCGAATAGCGTTCTAAGTAAGATTTAGCTTCTGTTTCTGTAATTACCGCCTCACCAAGTAAGTCAATGGTGAAAGCCATTTTATCTTTACGTAGGCGTTCAACTGTTCTGATGACTTGTGTAATATTTTCCCCAGCAATATATTTATGAGCAAGAGTTTCAACGGCTGTCGCCACTGTTGTGGCTGCTACTTGTCCCGGCATAGAATCAGGGTTAGCAAAATTCAGCATTCCCTTTAACGCCGCAGGTAATTCTACAGATTCATCTCCTAAATATTCTTGTAAATGGGCAGCAATTTCCGCTCTGCTGCGTAAAGCTGGTAATGTATCGATAAAGCGAAATAATTGCACCCGTAAACCTGGATTGCTCATCGCCCAAGCTAGTAATTTATCATCCCAGCGCATTTGATCGCGCAAAGATGCCAAAAACGAGCGATTTTCTTGGGTTACTTCTAGAAGTTGTTTAGCAATTTCTTGGGTTTTAGCTTCGTAGGTGCTGGTTTGTACTTGTAATACCACTGATAATAACTCCTAATTCCAGGTAATACCAATTTTGGATTTTAGATTGAAAACCTTGAAAATAAGGCCGTGACAGGATTTTCAAGCAATACTACATATCCCAAGTTGGTATAAGGCTTGCATTTACAAGCCTCTGTATTCTATTTTGACTCCTCAATTTTGCTGTCACCATATTTCCCAAGTGCAAAATTCATTTCCAGTTTCGGAAATCAAATCTACCTACGAAATACAATTTGTAGTGGAACAGGATTTACACAGAGGTTACAGAAAATCAAACCGCAGAGGAATGAATACTTGTCGGTTAAGGGTAAAAAGGGGAATGGGGAAAGGGAAAGGAAAAACTTTAACCCTTAACCTTTAACCTTTTCTCCAAAACCAATTTTGAATTCAAAACGCTTAACTGAGTAGTATTGGTACACAGAGGAATAAGAGTTTGAGTAGTTATTGGCGTAAGTCCTATGGCAAATTCAGTTTAATAAATTAACGCATAAATTCAGATGTCCAACATCAGAAATAAAGATATATCTAAAGAAAAATTGCTCGATATTTTATTATATCGCTGGCAACAAACACTCCTACCTTTGAAGGTTAATCCAATAGATACAAATATTATTTTTAATCACCTAATTGCAGGTTATTTGGCTCCTGGGCGTTATTACCATACATTAGAACATATTCTTCACGTTCTGATTACTATTGATAATTTACAGGACTATGTTCAAGATATGTATGCTGTACAAATTGCCGCTTGGTTTCACGATATAGTTTATGACACTCAGGCTAAAGATAACGAAGAAAAAAGCGCAGAATATGCAAGTGAATTATTACATAATTTAGGGCTGACCGCTAATAAAATTGACCACATCACCCGCTTAATTATCGATACAAAATCACATCAAGCGGCTGCGGATGATTTTGATAGCCAAGTTCTACTGGATGCCGACTTAGCAATTTTAGCTGCCGACCCAGTTCAATATCAAGAATATGCTCAGGCAATTCGCCAAGAATATGCTTGGGTTCCACAAGACCAATATATTGCTGGACGCAAGCAAGTTTTAGAAAAATTTTTGCAGCGCGATCGCATTTATTTTACGCCTTTAATGTTTGAGGTTGCCGAAGAAATTGCCAGAGCTAATATCACAGCCGAAATTAAAACTTTGAGCCAAGGATAAAAGACAAATTAAATATCTATTATGCTGGAATGGCACTTACATAAAAAAGTTGCTCCCCAGATCCCCGACTTTTTGAAAAAGTCGGGGATCTAAATCTCGCTCAAGTGAGTAGCATTCTCCAGTAGGGTGTGTTATGGCTTTAGCCTAATGCACCGTTGATATCCCAACAATTAAGGAATTTAATCAGATTAAATTCATTTAAATAATATTCATAGATGCAGCTACCCATCTATGGCATTCTATTTTTAAATTAATAATCTTGAATTGAATTTCTACTTCTTCTCTATTCTTGAAGGTACAAATCACCATAAGATAATTAGCGCGGTGATTCAAAAAACATTACATGGAACTTTTGCCAGAGAACTTACAAAAATTACGTGGACAAGTTGCAATTATTACAGGTGCATCACGAGGAATAGGAAGAGCGATCGCACTAGAATTAGCTAGCTACGGAGCCAATGTAGTTGTTAATTATGCCAGTTCTAGTGGTGCTGCTGACAGCTTAGTTGCGGAAATTACGGCAGCAGGTGGCGAAGCTTTAGCGCTGCAAGCAGATGTTTCTAAACTCGACCAAGTAGAGGCGCTGTTCAACACCGTCATCGATAAATTTAAGCGGATTGATATTCTGGTCAACAATGCAGGTATTACTCGCGACACCTTACTTTTGCGGATGAAGCCCGAAGATTGGCAAGCGGTGATTGACCTCAATCTTACTGGTGTTTTCTTATGCACACGCTCTGCTAGTAAAGTTATGCTCAAGCAACGTTCTGGACGCATTATTAATATTGCCTCCGTTGCTGGGCAAATGGGTAACCCTGGTCAAGCAAATTACAGTGCCGCCAAAGCAGGTGTCATCGGCTTTACCAAAACTGTGGCTAAAGAACTAGCTTCTCGCGGGATCACCGTTAACGCCGTCGCCCCTGGTTTTATTTCCACCGACATGACCAGCAATCTCAGCAATACTGAAGAAATTCTCAAATTCATCCCCCTTGGTCGCTACGGTCAACCGGAAGAAATTGCTGGGATGGTGCGTTTCTTAGCTGCTGATCCCGCCGCCGCCTACATTACTGGCCAAGTGTTCAATGTCGATGGTGGCATGGTAATGGCTTAAGGAGTGCTGAATGTTGAGTGTACAGTGCGGAAAGCTCAGTACTCTACACTCAACATTCAATTCACAACTTATAATCCCAACAGTGCTGGTTCTACGCCTACTTTTTTCCAAGCATTACGAACAGCATTTTGTTCTTTACTTCCATGACCATATAATTCGCCAGCTACAGAGATTGTATGGTGTGCGGCTTTGGCAAAATTTGAACGGGGGCGTAATCTGTCTCTTAAGGTGATATACCAGATTTTTCCAGCTTTTTCCCAAGCGTAACCACCGATTTCTACTGCGGCTAAATAAAAAGCATGGTTGGGAATACCAGAGTTGATATGTACACCTCCGTTATCTTCGGTTCCTTTATATAAATCTTTGACATGGGCGGGTTGGGGGTCTTTACCCAATACAGGATCGTCGTAAGCAGTTCCCGGCGCTTTCATAGAGCGAATACCTACTCCTTTCACCCCAGGCATAAATAAACCAGCGCCAATGATCCAGTCGGCTTGATCTGCTGTGTGGTTGAGTACCCGTTGTTTAACTAAGGAACCAAAGACATCAGACATAGATTCATTTAATGCCCCCGGTTGATTTTGATAGGTTAAATTCGCTTCATATTGAGTGATCCCGTGGGTGAGTTCATGGGCGATGACATCAATTGATTTGGTGAAGCGAGTAAAAATCTGCCCATCGCCATCGCCATAAACCATTTGGTTGCCATCCCAAAAGGCGTTGTCATAATTCTGGCTGTAATGAACTGTAGAGTCTAAACGCAAACCGCGATCGTCAATAGAATTTCGCTTGTAGATTTCCTTGTAAAAATCAAAGGTAGCACCAGCAGCATCATAGGCTTCATTGACGGCGGGGTCTTGAGTAGGAGGATTGCCCTCACCACGTACCAGTTTGCCAGGCAGTTCTATACCATTATTGGCATCATAAATCGTCCGGCGCTTCTCTCCAGTTGATTTAGCCGAAGGAATTAAGCTTAAGACATCACGTTGTCCGCGAATCCGGGCGGAACGGGTTAAGCTTTGAAACGCCCAGTCACTCTGTTGAGTATCACCACGTTTGGCTATCTCCTTCAACATATGTGGTGGGACAACAAAGCAAATCGGACAAAATTGGTTATTGGCGTGACAAACCTGAGATTTAGCCGCTCTTTTACCTTGACGATGCATAGTTTTACTCCTGAATCACAGAAGTGGCGATCGCATTTCCATTCAATTTGCGATCGCCACTGTCCTTAGATCCAGACAAATTTGCTCAAATTTCGAGGTTTTGTCACAAAAATTCACTCATGAAATTGCTTCCACCCTCTTCATTCGTCCCCAGATAGTAAAGCCAATCAGGAGGATGACACTTAAGGTTGTAGCTAGCATTTGCACCAAGGACAAATGCTGCATTCTCATCGCCAACAAATTAAAAACTAAGCTAATTGACCACAGGGTAAACGCAGCACGGCGTTGAGAGAATCCCCAAGCTAGCAAGCGGTGATGAAGATGGTCTTTTCCTGGCGTACTCATGGGGTTTTTACCCGCCATCAGCCTTCGCACAATTACTTGTGTTGTATCCAGTACTGGAAGTAGCAAAAATAATACTGTTGGTACAAGTGCAAATACGGTAGTTACTTGCAATTTTCCTAAAATACTAGTCGCCGCTAGTACATAGCCAAAAAAGTAGGCTCCAGCATCACCCATAATAATTCTGGAGGGGTGGAAGTTATGGCGCAAAAAGCCCAAAGCTGCGCCTCCCAATGCTGCTAGGACTAAGGTTGCGGCTGCTTTTTGGGAAATTTGAGCAGAAACCGCCAATAGGCTCATCGCAGTGATAAAACTCACTCCTCCAGCTAAACCATCCATACCATCCATCAAGTTGATAGCATTGGTAATACCTACTACCCAAAATACTGTCAGTGATAGGGAAAGGAGATAATCAATGGGTGTGCCAAAAGTAACTTCGATTCTAATACCGTTAGCAACTAGTAACAGCGCCGTGAGAATTTGAGTGAACATCCGCACAGAGGGAGGTAAGCCAAATTGATCATCAATAAAGCCAACCAGAACTAAGATTGTTCCTCCCAAAAGGATAGTTAAAACCTGAGCTAATACACCTTGCAATTCAATCGGTCGTAAAAGGGTAGCTAATACCAGTGCAGCAATCACACCTGTGTAAATAGCCAATCCCCCTGCATTTGGCAAAGGTTCTCGGTTCAGTCGTCGTGCGTTTGGTTGATCGGCCCAACCCACCCGCAAAGCAAATTTACGTACTGTCGGCATTAAACGCCAGGTTACTAACCAAGCCAAAATAAACGTAAACATTACAGCCAACCAGCCGGTGCCGCTTGGTTCGGCAATACCCAGGGATTTCAGGGAGTTATATAGATTCATCTCCCAATCCAACCATTACTGCTAATATTCAACATAAGCATCAACTGTATCTTAATCAATAAAAGTTAAGGTTAAGGTCATTTGTTATTTGTCATTTGTCATTTGTCATTTGTTATTTGTCATTTGTCATTTGTCATTGGGTAATTGGTATTTGTCCTTGTCCCTTGATCACTCTTTTTCCCAGTCCCCAATCCCCAATCCCCAGTCCCCAATCCCCAATCTCCAATCCCCAATCTTCGTCATAGTATTAGCACTCTGGCGCTGTGAGTGCTAAATTGTCTAATGGAAGCGCTTGAGAAATAAAACATGGCGAAGATTATTGCATTTGATGAGGAATCGCGGCGGGCCCTAGAACGGGGTGTGAACGCTCTTGCTGATGCTGTAAAAATCACCCTAGGGCCAAAAGGCCGGAACGTTCTTTTAGAAAAAAAATTTGGTGCCCCCCAAATTGTCAACGATGGTATCACTGTTGCCAAAGAAATTGAATTAGAAGATCCATTAGAAAATACAGGTGCGAGACTCATCCAAGAAGTAGCATCGAAAACAAAAGATGTTGCTGGTGATGGTACCACTACAGCCACGGTTTTAGCACAAGCTTTGATCCGCGAAGGTTTAAAGAACGTTGCTGCTGGTAGCAACCCCATTATTCTAAAGCGGGGGATGGACAAGACTGTAGAGGCCTTAGTTGCAGAAATCGCCAAAATAGCCAAGCCAGTAGAAGGAAGTGCGATCGCTCAAGTTGCCACAGTTTCAGCGGGCAATGATGAAGAAGTCGGTAGTATGCTGGCTGAAGCAATGGATAAGGTCACTAAAGATGGTGTAATTACTGTTGAAGAATCTAAGTCCCTGACAACTGAACTAGAAGTAGTGGAGGGGATGCAAATTGACCGGGGTTACATTTCTCCTTACTTTATCACCAACAACGAGCGGCAGACCGTAGAATTTGAAAACGCTCGGATTCTGATTACTGACAAAAAAATTAACAGCATTCAGGATTTAGTACCTATCCTCGAAAAAGTGGCTCGTTTGGGTCAATCTTTGCTGATTATTGCAGAAGATGTCGAAGGCGATGCTTTGGCAACTTTGGTTGTGAATAAAGCACGAGGCGTACTTTCCGTAGCTGCAATTAAAGCCCCTGGATTTGGCGATCGCCGCAAAGCTTTGTTACAAGATATTGCGATTCTCACCGATGGGCAGATGATTTCGGAAGAAATCGGCTTGAGCTTGGATACCGCAGCTATCGAAGCCCTAGGAACCGCCCGCAAAATTACCATTGACAAAGAAAACACCACAATTGTCGCTGGTAGTACCACCAAACCAGAAATTCAAAAGCGGATTGGTCAAATCCGTAAACAATTAGAAGAAACAGATTCCGAATACGACAAAGAAAAACTGCAAGAACGCATTGCCAAGCTAGCTGGCGGTGTGGCAGTAATCAAAGTTGGTGCAGCCACCGAAACCGAACTCAAAGACCGTAAATTACGGATTGAAGATGCTCTCAACGCTACCAAAGCGGCTGTAGAAGAAGGTATTGTGCCTGGTGGTGGTACAACCCTAATTCACCTGGCTACCAAAGTAGAAGCCATCAAAAACAGCCTCGAAGATAACGAAGAAAAAATTGGAGCTGACATCATTGGACGCGCACTAGAAGCACCATTGCGTCAAATCGCCGATAACGCTGGCGTTGAAGGTTCCGTTATCGTTTCCAGAGTCAAGGAAACTGATATCAATGTTGGCTACAATGCCGCTACAGGCGAATTTGAAGACTTAATTGCGGCTGGTATTATCGACCCCGCCAAAGTCGTGCGTTCAGCTTTGCAAAATGCTGCTTCCATTGCTGGTTTAGTACTAACCACCGAAGCCCTCGTTGTTGAAAAGCCTGAAAAGAAAGCTGCTGCTCCCGCTGATGGCGGCATGGGTGGCATGGGCGGCATGGGCGGCATGGGCGGTATGGGTGGCATGGGCGGCATGGGCATGTTCTAAGCCACCAGTGCTGAGTACTGAGTGCCGAGTACTGAGTAAAAATTAGTTAGTATAAACAGTTTGTCTTTGCACAAACTGTTTTTTATTTGTCATTTGGTAATTGGTAATTGGTAATTGGTAATTGGTAATGGGAATTTATCCCCAATGCCCCATGCCCAATGCCCCATGCCCCAGATTGCGGTAAAATACAGCCCACGGCGTGTTTTGGGGCTGGGTAATGACTTCTGTAATTAATGTGAATTTACCAGAGCAATCTTATGAGATTGCGATCGCACCTGGTAGTTTAGATCAACTGGGTGAGAAAATGACTAGTTTGCAGCTAGGGAAAAAGGTACTAGTCGTTTCTAATCCCACTATTTTTAAGCATTATGGTGATAGAGCTATCAATTCTTTAAAAACGGCAGGATTTGAAGTTTCTAGCTGTATCTTACCAGCCGGGGAACGCTTCAAAAACCTGAATTCTATTCAAAAAATCTACGATGCAGCTTTAGAAAACCGCCTCGAACGTTCCGCTACAATTGTGGCGTTGGGTGGTGGTGTGATTGGTGATATGGCTGGTTTTGCTGCCGCTACTTGGTTGCGTGGGATTAGTGTCGTGCAAGTGCCTACCACATTGTTAGCAATGGTAGATTCGGCAATTGGGGGCAAAACAGGCGTAAATCATCCCCAAGGTAAAAACTTGATAGGGGCTTTTCATCAGCCGCGCTTAGTATTAATTGACCCCGAAGTTTTGAAAACTCTCCCCGTGCGCGAGTTTCGGGCGGGAATGGCAGAAGTAATTAAGTATGGTGTGATTTGGGATGCGGATTTGTTTTCCCAAATGGAAGCAAGTAAACACCTGAACCAACTCCGCTACATTAAACCTGAACTGATAGAAATCATATTAATTAGGTCTTGTCAAGCTAAAGCCGATGTCGTCAGCAAAGATGAGAAAGAAGCTGGATTAAGGGCAATTCTCAATTATGGTCACACCATTGGTCATGCAGTAGAAAGCTTGACTGGTTATCGCCTAGTCAATCACGGCGAAGCTGTGGGTATTGGTATGGTAGCAGCTGGGCAAATTGCCGTGGAACTAGGAATGTGGCAAAAAGAAGAGACAGAACGTCAAAACGCCTTAATTCAAAAAGCAGGTTTACCGACTCAATTACCCTCTGGGGTAGATATTGCAGCCATTATTGACGCACTGCAACTAGATAAAAAAGTCAAAGCAGGTAAAGTCAGGTTTGTTTTACCAACACAGATAGGTGTAGTGACAGTTACCGATGAAGTACCAGCAGATACGATTCGCCAAGTTTTACAGGCGATGTAATCAATTCACAACCAATTACAGATTGCGGGTACATGAGGTCACCAAACACGGGTAGGGGCAAGGCAGTGCCCAATACTTGTCGGTTAAGGGCAAAAGGGGAAGGGGAAAAGGGGCAAGAAAAAACCTTTAACCCTTACCCTTTCACCTTTTCCCCAAACCAAATTCCAACTTGAAAATCCTTAACCGAGCAGTATTGAGGCACTGCCTTGCCCTCTAGAATATATTGATGTGTTGCAAACATTATTTGATTTAGTATAAGTAATGCCTTAGCCAAAAAAAGAGTATGAAGAGATAGGGCAGATATAATGTCCGAATTTTTCACTAATCTTTACTATAGGGACTTCCAGAAATTAAATTATCCATTTTTCGGAGGCAAGACCATCATTGTATTCTTCTTCCTCATCTGCTTGCCAAAGAGATTATTTTTTTATTTGGAAGTCTCATACCCGGACTATAGTTAAAATCGCCTGTATTAGTATCTCTGGCTCAATTGGTTTGGAAATATGCTCTTGAAATCCGGCGGATAGTGCGAGTTGTTGATCGACATCTCCTGCATAAGCAGTGAGGGCGATCGCTGGAATTTCTCTACTCTGGTCAGGTGACTGCTTTCTAATTTGACGAATTAGTGTATAGCCATCCATATCGGGCATCCCAATATCACTGATCAGCAAATCAAATTTTGCTTGCCCCAAACTGCTCAGAGCATCATGTGCTGATTGGGCTTGCGTCACTTGCGCCCCGTACTGTTCTAGCAGGAAGGCAATGAACTCCCGCGAATCTCTGTCATCATCTACAAGCAGCGTTTGCAACCCATTGAGATTGAAGTCTGAGCGATTATGAAAGGTAGTATCATTTTGATTCAGTTGTGCGGCAGCGAGCAGTGGAAACTTGACTGTAAAGGTTGCTCCTTGTCCAACTCCCTTGCTTGCTGCTTGAACGGTTCCTCCATGCAGTTCAACCAAATGACGCACGATCGCTAACCCTAACCCTAATCCACCAAATCTGCGGGTCGTTGTCCCATCAGCTTGGCGGAAGTAGTCAAAGACATAGGGCAGAAAGTCACTAGAGATCCCCATACCAGTGTCGCTGACAGTGATTTGAGTATATTCCAAAGGATGAGTATCTACTTCATTCTTCATCCTTTCTAACCGCACCTCGACTCGACCACCCTGTGAGGTAAATTTAATCGCGTTGGAAAGTAGATTGCAAACAACCTGTTGCAGACGACCAGAATCACCCAATACTTGCCCAAGGTTTGGTTCAAATACTGTTTGAATCTGAATGGATTTAGCTTCAGCAGCGAGCCGCACGGTTTCCAAGGCTGCTTTGATGATCAAGCTGAGGCTAACTGGAACTTTATTTAAACTCAACTTGCCTTGAAGAATGCGCGACACATTCAGCAAATCTTCAATCAGTTGCGCTTGTAGTTTAGCGTTGCGCTCGATAGTTGCAAGTGCATACTGAGTTTTGGCTACGTCCTGTTGGCTCGTTTGCAAAATTTTTGTCCATCCCAAAATCGGATTCAGGGGCGATCGCAATTCATGAGACAGCACAGCCAGAAATTCATCTTTAATCCGGTTGGCTTGTTGTGCTTGTTCAGTTTGTTGTTGTAAAGAAACCATCAGCCGATTGAGGCGCTCGTTCTGCTCTTGCAGCAAGACTTCTGCTTGTTTGCGCTCGGTGATATCGGACAGGATGAAAACCGCACCTGTGAGTGTCCCCAGGCGATCAAATACCGGGTCGATAGTTTTGGCAAACCACCGTCCTTGGGACTGAAATTCTAGAACTTGCCGTTGGTGAGTTTCTTGAGCACGGCGAAAACAGGTGCCGTCACCCATTCCCCATTCTGCGTTTAACAACTCATGGTAAAGACGACCCAAAATTTCGCTCTTATGCTTGCAAACAAGCTGTATCATCGCTCGATTACAACGGCGAATTCTACCTTCTCTATCTACCAGACATACGCCGTCGTTGATTGAGTCAAAGGTGGTTTGCCACTCTCGGGCTGAGGACAAAGCAGCTTCCTCTGCGCGGCGAATTCGCAGCAGCGATCGCACTGTAGCCAGCAGTTCAATAGGTTCAACGGGTTGCACTAGATAGCCATCAGCACCACTGTCTAAACCTTCTGCTTTATCCTGGCTTTGGATAAAACTTGCAGAAAGTTGTAGCACAGGGATAAAAGCCAATTCGGGGTTGGCCTTAATTTGGCGACAGACCTCAAAGCCGCTGATATCAGGTAATTTGACATCCAAAATCACCAAATCTGGCTGATGATTGGCAACTGCCTTTAATCCTGCCGCTCCGGTTGCTGCTTCCACGACAGCAAAGCCTGCGTTTTGCAAAATTCGAGTCACAACGTAACGATTGGCTTCGTTATCGTCAACATGCAGGATCGTCACCCGTGGCTCAGACATAACTTTGCCCGCAAGCATCTAGAACCAGTCCAGCTTTTACGAGCGCATCTTGGAGTTGGGCAATCGCTGTTCCTTGAGAACCGATGTCTTTAGAAAGAATGGCGATGCTTTTTTTTGCTAATTGACTGTGCGCTTCTGCATCCAGCTGTGCTGATGAGTAGATAATCGCCGGAATCGACTGAGTGACAGTATTGCTCTTCAGCTCCTTGAGGACATCAAACCCGCTCAACTCTGGCATTTCCAAATCAAGCACGATGGCACTTGGTTGCTCGCGTTGTGCTAAATTTAATCCTTCCTGTCCATTCATGGCTTCTAAAATACTTAACTGTGTATTTACCAACAACTGTTTCACTAAATACCGATAGGCGGGGTCATCATCAATTAACAAGAGTGTTTGAGGTTGGTTCTGATTAATTAGCCTATTAACTCACCATTCGCGTAATCCAAATCGGAAATAATTAATTCCCAAAAAACCATGAAATTCCTACTATATATAGCTTTGGTTTTGGTAATCAGAATAGAAAGCTTACACTTACCCGATTTCCCTCAAAGATTTCAGTAGGAATCTGAATGTATCGGTGCGATCGCACCGTCATCGCACTGTGAACTAACCACGCCTCTAAAGGGTATATGGATAAAAGTTTGATGCGATTAATCCTTTTGTTGTAAGCCTTTTAACCATTTTGATGAATTCTTTATTTTCAGAATCGATTACGCGAACGATGAGTATTAAGTTTTTTTAATAGAGGCAATCTGTCTACTGGCTTAATTAAAAAACCGTCGGCTCCTAGCGCCAGTGCCTGCTTTTCGTTATCAATGATGGTAATGACGATTACAGGGATGCTGCGAGTTGTTTCATCTCCTTTGAGTTCTCGCAAAAACGTCCAGCCGTTTTGTCCTTCTAGCATAATATCTAGCATAATCGCCGCTGGTCGAACTTTTTGTAATACTTGCCTTGCCTGAGTTAAGGTACGGGTGGCAATTAATTGATAGATTGAATGCTGAAGGTGGTTTTCGTAAATAAATAACGTTTCTGGATGATCTTCAACTGCCAGAATGGGCAGGCGAGTTGACTCAAGTGATGCGATCGGTGGCAGTAGGGTGGGAAATTCGGTCGCGTATGGGTAGACAATCGGAATCGATGCCGTAAAGGTAGAGCCTTGGCCCAGCTTACTTTCAACTGAAATGCTGCCGCCGAGTAGCTCCGTTAGCTTACGTGATAACGGCAACCCTAACCCGGTTCCCTTCACCTGCTTTTGTAGAGAAGACTCAATTTGGACAAAATCCTCAAAAATGCGCTCTTGATCGGCGATCGCAATACCGATGCCTGTATCAGACACGGAGAAGATCACAGCATGACCCCTTTGCATAGCGCTGACACGCACTTCTCCCTGCTCAGTAAATTTCAGCGCATTCGAGACAAAGTTTCTCAGAATTTGCGCGACCTTCCCCTCATCGCTATACATTTGCCCAATGCCTTCAGGTTCCTCGATATTCAACGCCACGGAGGAGCCTTGAACCAATAATGGGCGCAGCATTCCTCGCAGCGTAGCAAACAAGTCACTGACTTCAAAGGAACTGGGACGCACTTCAATTTTTCCAGCTTCCACCTTTGCCAAATCCAGCAAGTCGTTGACCAGTTCTGATAATCCACTCGCCGCCTTTTGGATGAATGTCACCTGCTTTTCTTGCTCGGCGGTCAAATCACCATCCATCCGTGCCAGCAGCATCCGAGATAGGGACAAAATAGAGTTGAGCGGTGTGCGAAACTCATGGCTCATATTCGAGAGAAAGCGGGTTTTTAACTCGTTGGCCTTTTGCAGAGAGTCTGCCTTCTCATCCAATTCTGCGTAGAGAGCAAGCACACCGCGATTGGTATCTTCCAGTTCCCGGTTAAGTTGGGTTAGTTCTTCTTCGCGCTTGCGTAGCTCTGCCATTGCTTGCAGTAATTCCTGGTTTTGGCGCTGGATTTCTTCATAGGGATTTTGAGGCGATCGCTCCATCACAGTGTCTCGAATCTGCTGCAATTGCAAATCGGTGAAAGTAGGTGTGCGCTTCGACAACCCTTTACTCATCACCACCGTTGTTCCCTGTCCTGGCTGCGATTCCATCTCAAAGAAATCCATCAGTCTGCGGCTGCCCATGATGCCTAAGCCCATTCCTGTGTCTGAGGTGAAGCGTCCTGCCAAAACCTCAGCCAGATGAGGAATGCCTTCACCTCGATCCTGAATCCGAATGATCAACTCTTGAGGCTCTCCTGCCACAGAAAATTCAACTGTTCCGCCTCCGGCGTACTGAAAGGCATTGCGGGCAATTTCTGAAACTGCCGTTGCCAATCGTGCCTGATCTTGAGTATCAAAACCCAGTTGCGCTGCAATCTCACGAGTTCGCTGCCGAGCTTGCACAATATCCTGTTCGTAGTGGATTTCAAGGCTGAAAACTATTGTCAATTCGTTTCGCTCCCACTCAAAATTCTTAAACCTCCTGCCTCCTGCCTTTTGCCTCCTGCCTCCTGCCCTAACTGCCCATTCCCTTAGCCACTAACACTGTCACATCGTCCCGGTCTCGGTTAAAGTCTCGGTATAAGACACCTGCAATCAGGCTGGGATGTTTGTGACTCAAGCCTGGATAGCGATCAAGCTGCCACTTAGTATCTAATCCATCAGAATGCATAATTAAAAGTCCGTTGGCAGACCAGGGGTAGCTAAACTCCTGAATTTTGTGGATTTCATGTCCCACTGTACCGTTGTTAGATATCAGATGGTGGCGTTTAGTCAACGAGAAAATGCTAGCAGCGATGTTGCCAATGCCGGCAAAGCGGACAAACTGTTGTTCAAAGTCGATTTCAGCAATGGCGAGTGCTGCTCCTCTTGTACTTCGCAAGGCAGCGTGGGCAGCTTCAACAATTGCACCAGGAGCGCGATGATGTTCTTGAAAAATTCTGACGGCTGTTGCAGCCGCAGTGGCAGCCGCAGGCCCATGCCCTAAGCCATCGGCTACTAGCAACAAGCTGCGGTAATCATTTACTTGACACGCCCAGGTATCCCCAGAAACTTCTTCTCCTCGTTTTGGCAAACAGATTGCCCCAATTTCTAAGGACTTTTGGGGCAAATGGGGTATCGAATTTGACCAGAGGTGGGCGAGGAGCGCCGTCCCTTGGTGGGGAATCGAGTAAATTTCACATAAACCAGAGAGGCGACGAATTGCCCCCAGTCCATTGCCTAACGTTCCGGCTGTGGAAAAGCCATCTTGCAAACACTCATCCACATCAACCATTCCCCGTCCTTTATCTAGCGATAAGACTTCAATACCGATGGCTGAATTGTATTCGATCAATCTTAGCAACAATACTCCGCCCTGACCGTGCTGGATCAGATTACTCGCAATCTCTGTTACCACAATGCCAACCTTGCCCCGTTCCGTATCTTGAAAGCCGAGCCGAGTTGCTAAAGCGATCGCTACTCGTCGGGCTTCGCCGATCTGGCTAGATTCAGTAATCGAAATGGCAACAGATTCTAGCATTTTATTTCCATCGTACAATTGTGACGCGCGTTCCTTCTCCCACCACAGAATGAATCTCAAACTCGTTAGCAAGTCGTTTGGCACCGCCCAGTCCCATACCTAACCCGCTACCGGTGGTGAACCCATCCTTGAGCGCCAGGTCGATATTAGGAATTCCCGGCCCTTGATCTTCAAAGGTCAGCCGCAGTCCTCGTCGTTTCCCTTCCTGAAGTGTTTCTAGTTTGACTGTGCCACCTCCCCCATATTCTAGGGTATTGCGGGCTAACTCACTGGCGGCGGTCACAAATTTAGTTTGGTCTACTAAGCTCAAGCCAATTTCCACGCTTAACTGACGCACGGCTTGTCGAACTACGACTACATCACTAGAAGATTGAATGTTGATCGTTTCAGTCTTCTCCATCGTCATCTGCACTCCGTTTGGTGGCAGCGACCTGATTTGTGGTTTCATTAAGTAACAATCGCAACAGAGCCATTCCCTTTTCTAAGTTTAGGGCAGTGCGAATACCCGTCAGTGACAGCCCCAATTCCACTAGAGTAATTGCCACGGCAGGCTGCATTCCGACGACAACCGTCTGGGCATCCAGCACTCGTGACATTCTGGCTATGTTGCCTAAAATCCTGCCAATGAAGGAATCAACAATTTCTAATGCAGAAATATCGATCAAGACACCGTGAGCGCGAGTTTCAGCAATGCGGTTGGTCAAGTCATCCTGTAGCGTCATGGCCAGGCGATCGTGCATATCCACTTGGATCGTCACCAGCAGGTAATTGCCCATTTTGAGTATGGGAATGCGTTCCATTAGTTTCTCCTGTCCACCTATTGGGGTTGAGAGCGGGTGATGGTTACTCCCAAACGTTTTAGCGCCATGAGAAAGGCATCGGCTAAGGTTGCTTTCGTGATGACATCAGTCAAATCAATACCGAGATAAACGATTGTTTGAGCAATTTGAGGACGAATACCGCTGATCATACAATCGGCTCCCATGAGACGGGCAGCAGTAACGGTTTTGAGCAGATGTTGAGCAGTAAGGGTATCGACGGTGGGAACTCCGGTAATGTCGATGATGGCAACTTCTGATCCAGTTTCGACAATCTTCTGCAATAAAGACTCCATCATCATTTGAGTGCGGGCACTATCCAGGGTGCCAATAATGGGTAATGCCAAAATTCCCTCCCAGAGTTTAACCACTGGGGTAGACAACTCCATCAACTCTTCCTGCTGCCGCAAAATCACTTCTTCCCGCGTCTTCTGATATACTTCCATTGTCAGCAATCCCAGCTGATCCAGTAAGTTTGTCGCTAGCCAGATTTCTTCACCTAAGTCAATGGGATCTTTCAGTTGCTGACGCATCCGGTTGAAGAGGGGTTGCTTGAACGAAAAGACGAATGTAGCTGTTTGCGACGGTGTAAAGCCTTTTTGCGATCGCGATCGAGAAATGCTGGTCAGTATCTCCCGCACATCCTGCCATTGTGCTGCTTGAATATTGGTCAACTCGCCCTGCCCAACAGCAATCCGAAACAAGCTCAGGAATTCTCGGCACTCCTCTTTGAGTTCAGCTTCTTTAATCAAGCCTCTGCGAATATTGACAGTAGCTAACTCCTGAGTCCACTCCGATAACAGTTCTGCCTCGAAGGTTTCCAGGATTTCTGGGATCTTACTTTCGCTCATCGTTCCTATAGGGCAACAGCTTTCATTAGTCCAAAATCAGTGTATGCTGATTCAGCCCAAGGTGAAAGCTGAAGTTGGAGAGTGTTTAGAGTTAGTACGTCCAGATCATATTGCGATCGCATATTTGCATTTGCAAATCCGTTATCTGTATCCAGATGGTGGCTATCACTGGTTGTCTTGGCGTTTATCTACATCTCCAAACGGATTGACAATTTTAAGCCCCTGGTTTGAAATAATCGAGAAGGCGATCGCCTGAATCGGCACGAATTAATGCCACCACTACATCGGGTAAACTTCTCAAACTGGGATAAACCAAATAACGTGGTTCCCAACGGGGACGAAACTTTTCTTTGTAGGCGTGTAAACCTTTGAAGTTGTAGAAGCGATTTAAATGTTCGTAGAGATAGCCTAATACTTTTTCTAAGCGGCGTGATTGTGAAGTTTCACCTACACCAGCTAAAGCAGAAAGTGCAAAATTAAAACTATCGTAATTTTTCTCTTTAAAATACTGGAGCATGGAACTAAATAAAAAGTCCATTGTGCCATTTTCCATTGTTGGACGATGGCGCATCATATCCAAAGTAACTTCATTATGTTGATACTCTGGCACAATATTCGCGAAGGCAGTAATTTTTCCTTGGGGTTCGTAAACTACAGCAATTACACAATCTCGCAAATAGGCTTCATCAAACCAACCCAGAGAAAACTTTTTTTCTGAACCTTGTACCATCTTTAACCATTCATCACTTACAGGTTTTAGCTGACGTAATAATTCATCAGCAATTGGTGGTTGGTAAAACTTGACTTCATAACCTAGTTTTGTCAATTTATTAATTGCAGAGCGAAATTTTTGACCAGTTTTTCCTTGTAAAGTAAAAGTCTCCAGATCTACTATCGCTTCTTCACCAATCTTGAGTACCCGAAAACCGAGAGAAATGTAAATATCCAAATCATTGGGTAAAGTTTGGTAAAACGCGGGATACCAATCATTACGCTGACAAAACTCCCCAAAAGCGGCTATTACCTCTTGACGTTCATCTATGGGGCCAATGGGATCTCCCAATGCGATCGCACCCCTACCTTTGGGAACATAGGCGATGATACTGCGACCTGAAGGGCTAAAATAATAACTTTTATCATTTAATAATGTATAAGCTGCTAAAGAAGAATGACCATGTTTTTCGACAATTTCTTTAGCTTTGCGGCGTTCATTTAGGGTTGCGGAATCACGCAGAAAAACTGGTTGTAATAGCATTACCAATGCATAGATAAACGTACAAGCTGCTATTACATAAATTGAATCAGCAAAAAAATTACCAAATCGGGTTTTGGGTTGCAATCCCGCATTATCTTCTGTGAAGAACATGGCGAGAGTTTGAAATATCGCATCTTGCCAATCAAAATTCACCGAAAATTTGCCATCTAGCAAGTAAAATCCAATTGTGCCGTATGCCAAAGTAAATAGTAAAGCGCCTAATAATACCCTAACTCCCCGTGCAATTGAAGGACGGTCTGATTGAGCCGTAAATATATGGCGCATGGAGATTAATTGCACCAACAATATACCAGAAAGTATACTTTCTTCGTAGTCCCAACCCTTGACTAAATGACTAATAATAGAAATTACTAATAAACCAATTGTCAGTAACCAGGCGATACGTTTTCGCCGCAATAAATTTGTTGCCAAAGCTAATAATGCAAACCCAGTTAAAGCCGCAAATATATGTCCACTAGCACGAATTTCAAAGGGTAATAATTGCTTTAACCAATGACTGCGTTCAGGTAATGTTGGCGTAACTGCAGAAACCAAATTGACTAATCCGACTAAAGCTGTGAGAAAAGCTGCAATCCTCAGTCCGATTTTGGTTTTTAATTTAGAAGTCATTTTTCATTGATGATGAGTTAAGTAGGTCTGCAAAATTAAAGATAACTGGCTGAGACTATCATTTGTCATTTGTCATTTGTCATTTGTCATTTGTCATTTGTCATTTGCCAGAAACCGTAGGGTGTGTTACGGCTATGAAAGGATTTGGGACACAGAAACAATTAAATTTAGCCGTAACGCACCATCCATGCTTTATAAATACCTTTTAATTTCTGAAATTATTTGTTTAGTAGGAGAACAGGAAACCGGGAAGAAGAAATAAAAGTTTATTTAGGTTGGTTTAAAACTCAAATATGAATCCTATCATTGCTTATTAAGGTAGTTCTTTATTTAGCATTTTTAACTTTTGCATGATCAAACTGTTTTCCTACATACGAAAGTGAATCTTTTAGGTGCTTGTGAAAATAGTTCCAGCCAAAATCTTCACCAGATACACCATGTCCGCCTGGAAAGGCATAGAATACATTAGCAACACCTAATTTATCTAAAGTCTTGTGAAAAGCTTGAGTGGAAGCTAAGAATTCCACATCGCTACGTCCAGAATCAAGATACACCCGCAATCGCTTTTGATCAGGAATAGCTAATTTTTGCACAATTTGTTCGGGGCTATTTTGAGGGCCGCTATTATCTGTAAAGTAACCACAATGGCTAAATAGAACATTGAAGTTATTTAGATAGCGTAACCCGATGTTAAATGCTCCCCATCCTCCAGAAGATACACCTCCCATTGCCCAAAATTGTGGGTTATCTAAGGTACGATAATTTGACTTGACAAGTTTGACTAATTCCGAACCAATTAAAGTACTAATTTTGCCATTAGGGCCATCAAAATAATCTGGATCGTATAAAGGACTAGAACCACGATTGTCATTACCATCAGGTGTAATTACAATTGATGGGGCTAATTTTTTACTTTGATAAAGTTCATGTAGTACGTCTAACAGCGCATATTTATCTGCAAAAGCACGTTCGTTATCATGTCCGCCATGTAATAAAAAGATGACAGGATAGCGCTTTTGGGAATTTTGGCGATAGTCAGGCGGTAAAATTAGCCCATAGTTGCGGACTTGTCCCATTGCTTGAGATTTAAAGCTTTTGAGCTGAAATTCCAACCCTGTATTTGCTTGTGCTTTAGGTGCATCTAATTGCGGCGCACCTAAAATAAACACGTAGCCGTAACCAGCCACGGTTAAAAAGGCGATCGCACTTGCTAAACTAATCACAACGCGAGAGATTTTCATACTTATTTATCTCTACCTTCAGATAAATAGCACAACCTAAATAATTATATCTTGGTTAAAGAAACGGCAAATATATAGTATTTCTATTGAGTTTTTAAAATATACCTACAGCAGTCAATGATTACGCTACACTATTTAATTGTTACAAGTATATTGATATAGGTGATTTTATATAATTAGTAACAATATTTTTACTTATTGATTTTTATCTTTTTAGTAGAGATAATAAAAGGCTCTTATTTATCATCCAGCCTCACCCAGCCTTTATTATCAATATGTCAATTAGTTGGTTTTATTTGATTGGAGCAGTAATTTTTGAAGTTTTAGGTACAACTTGCATGAAGTTGTCCCAAGGATTTACTAATATTGTTCCTTCAGTATCAATTTTTATATTCTATGGACTTTGTTTTACTTGTATGACTTTATGTCTGCAAAAAATTGATGTGAGTGTTGCTTATGCTTTTTGGGCTGGTTTAGGAACTACATTAATTGCATTGATTGGTATTATTTTCTTTCGCGAATCTGCTAGTAGTATAAAGCTTATGTCTATAGCGTTGATAATTATTGGGGTGATTGGGTTAAATTCTGCTAAATAGATATGATTTGTCACTTATTAAAAAGCCAGATCAATTGGGGGATTCTCCCCCAAACCCCCGATTGGGTGACGGTTGCGTCCCCCAAACCCCCTCCAAAATTATTGTTCGGTTTTTTTGTTGAGTAACTAGTTTTTTGGTTTTGTGATCAATTAATTTTCTTAACTGAACTTTATTTAGATATAGTCATAAATTATGACTGCAAAATTTAGATTCCCGACTTTTCAAACAAGTCGGGAATCTAGACACCGCAAATTTTTACAAATCACACTTAAATTTGCAGTAAACCCTCTGGATTCACAGATAAAAGCGATCGCCTCTGTAACCCCTCACGGGATAAAATCTCATTGGCTGCTAATAAACCGCTACTCACAGCCCGTTCCATCAATCCACAAGGGAAAGGCATTTTTACCCAATCACCAGCAAAAATCAAATTAGCAACATTGGTACTAGTTTCAGGACGTTCTGCGTAACTATTGGGTGGATATCCAGAAAAGTTATGCTGATTGACTAATTCTCGATGCAGAATTTTTGCTTGCTTTAATTCCGGGACAATTTCGTATAGTTCCTGCTCAAAAGTGGTTAACAATGCTTCTTGAGTAGGAAATTCCTTTTCTTTATAGCAGTAGGCGTGTAATTCCACTACACTACCACCTGTACGTTGTGCCCAGTCAATAAATTGTTCTTGAATGCGGTGATACAGAGTAATGCTATCAGTTAGCTGGTAGCCAGATAGAGAAGTAAAATTGCTTTGTTCCCATTCAAAATCGCGATTAAACCAAAAACGACACACTGCAAATGGATCGGCGATGCTTAAATTTGCAACTTGCGATCGCACGTTTTTATCGACATCCCCATTTATCCGTTTAAATAGTTGCTGTACTCCCGGTACATCAGTAGCAAAGACATAATAATCGGCTGTAATTGTCTCTGGTGAAGATAATTCTTGATTGGCTGCTATCAGTTGTAATTCTGTATCTCGCTTTTGGGCTATTTTAAACTTAGCTAAATTTCTTTGTGCTGGCCCTTTTAAAACTTGACCATCAGCCGCAAACACCGCACCATGACAAGGACAATGGAATTTACCATCCTCAGCTTTTTTGACAGTACAACCTTGATGGGTACAGGTAAGTGAAATCGCTTCTTTACTCCCAACTTTTGCAGCAAATACTTCATCAGCCGCACCAAAATATTCTATGTTTTCATCAGTTACAGATGAGTTCTTCTTTATCCAAAAAGGAACGCTATTGTTATTACCGCCAACAAAATATTTGAGAGAGTCTACTCTACCTTCAACAGCAGCAATTTCACTGACGTTTGCGCCCGTGATAATTTTACCACCTGTATTTAAAATTGCCTTGGCGATAGGTTGAACTAAACTAGTTCCCATATCGTCTTTAGTACCATTAAAAGCTAACCCTTCTGGATTACCAAAAAAATAAAAATGGAAGAATTGCATCAATTCTCCCACACTCATCATGTCTGGTGCATTCAAACTCGATTTAGCAAAAGGTAGAAAATATAAATCGTATAAACCTTGGGGGAATTCCGATTCTACCCATTCCGCCACAGATATATTATCGAAGCGTTGATAATTCTTTTCGCGCTCAAAACCTGTAATGGCTTGAAAAACTTGCAAGTGTTTAAAATTAACTAAATTAATCCCCCATTGCAAGCGATTAGGAGAAGCGATCGCTAAATCTATAATATTCCAAGGAAAGGCTGAACGACTGGGGCGAAATACCTCTGGTTGATATTTGCGATCGCGGTAAACTACTGCATAAAAGTTTAATGATTGAAAATTATCTTTAATCCCTAATTCTGTAACTAAACCTTTCAAGTTATAGTATTGGGGAAAAAAGCCATGAAAACCATGCTCCATCATAAATTTTTCACCAACGGCTTCAATTTGCCAACTAGCAATTTTGCCGCCAAGTTGAGGGGACTTTTCTAAAAGTGTCACAACAAATCCCCTTTGACTCAATTCGTATGCACAGGCTAAACCTGCTAATCCACCCCCAATTACTACTACACTTTTTGGTTGATTTAGTATTCTTGGTAACTTCAGAGTATCTCTTTGAAAAACAGTTGGTTGTGGCTTACTGAAACGAGAGTATCCAGTTACTCCAGCGATACCACCAATACCGAACCACTTGAGCAGTGTGCGGCGGGAAATAGGCGATGATTCTGGCAAATTCGATAATTGGCTCATTTGGTTACAGAATTAACTCTTGATGATAAATTACTGGCATGAAATCATGGCTATCAGCTAGCCTTTTTTATGGAGTATTTTTCCCATTTCAGTGTTAATCCTCAGCAGCTTAATTTCGTGAGGAAAAGACAAACTATAGCAATCCTATTTCGGTTGTAAAAATATTCGTTTTGGGTGTTGACTTGCAAAAACCTTGATGCAAAAGCTGAATCTTGCATTCAGGATAGCTATATATGGCTTAATGTTGTTTTTGTCAATAATTTCCCCTCACGTTTGCTAGGTTCAGGCTATTTTTACCACAGACGATCAATCGGGAGATTTGGATGCAAAAAAAAGCAAATTATTTCACAGAATAAATGCCAAAATCATATTTAATGCATTGATGCTTGAGAAAACTCTTGACTTCAGCCTTCATACTTCACACTTCATCCTTTAGATGACAGTGTAATATAATATTTAAAAGTTGACTACTAAACGTTAGGTAGGTTTGGGAGTGCCAGACGATCGCAACTCTCCAAAACAAGTCTCATCCAGTGGAAGAGAACGCATTCTTGATGAAGCAGAACACCTATTTCACACCCGAGGCTACAATACAGTCACAATGAGGGATATTGCTCAGGCAGTCGGTATCCGTCAGGCTTCTTTGTACTATCATTTTCCCAGCAAAGAGCAACTTTTTGTAGCCGTCACCGAGCGAATGTTTGAACGCCATCGCTTGGGTTTACAGCAAGCCATCAGTGGAAACGAAGATAATTTGCGATCGCAATTATCTGCAGTAGGTGCGTGGTTTATCTCTCAGCCTCCCATCCATTTTTTGAGCATGGTACACACAGATATGCCTTTGTTAGATGAAGAAAATACTGCCAGGTTATCTGCTTGCTCATCTGAATGCATTTTTGACCCGATTTGTCAAATATTTGTTCAAGCACAACAACGAGGTGAAATTCGCAATGTACGTCCCCAATTACTAGCAGGATTCTTTCTGTCTGTAATCGAAAGTCTGCCTTTTGCTACTACATTTGCTAATGCTGCACCAAAGGATTTTATTGTTAATCAAATGATTGCTGTTTTGTTAGATGGATTAATCACAGATTAAAGGGAAGGGGGAAGGGGTAATGGGTAATGGGTAATGGGTAACTGGAAATTATCATAACTAAAAGTGTCGGAATTTTTATCAGCCTTTTCGCAGGGTAGAAGTCTAATAAACAATTTTAGATTTGGGATTTTTTGCCACTTTAATTATGTTCGCGCGACATTAAATAATTCGTGAGAGCACAAAATTGTTGTGCGCCTACCTATTTTTCGCAATCTTTGTTAAAACTTTGATTTTTTATCCAAATTTTTATTTCTCTGCTCTTTCTCTACTGAAATTTCTGATTTTTATATACAGCATTTTGCAACTAAATAAGATACACAACTAGAAAATTACAGTACAGATAATTGTAAGGGCAAGGCACTGCCTTGCCCCTACCCATATACAAATACAGTTCAGTTAAGAAAATTAATTGCTAACAAAACCAAAAAACTAGTACAAGTCGGCGTAAATAGCGCAAAGTTGGCGGTGTCGGTTTCCGTCCCGCCAAACTTTGTAAGAGAAACAGACCATCTGTAATTGCGACAAGGCTTGTGCTATAGTCATTCTCCCTTTTTACTTTTGCCGTGTTGTACTAGTTACTCAACCAAAAAAACAGAACAATAATTTTGGAGGGGGTTTGGGGGACGCAACCGTCACCCAATCGGGGGTTTGGGGGAGAATCTCCCAATTGATTTGGCTTTTTTAATCAGTGACAAATCAATCACTAATGAGCTTAACCCAAGGTATTGACCCTTTTTCTCCTTAACCGACAAGTATTTGACATTAATTTGTCAACGCGGACAAATAATGTGGCAATCTACAAATGTCGATTGCCAAATTAAATGACCACTTGACAAATTAATGTCCTTAAAAATATTCAGCTTAAAACCCTTATTTAGTAAGGGTTTTACTATTTTAACCTCAAGATAGCCGACTAGAGACTTATTGCCAAAATAGCTGTCCTCTCTTGGAATTTTGACACAATATTTGTCCTCTCTTGAAAAATACTCCCAACCAATATTTTTACCAAAATTGACAAAATAAATGTCCTTCAAATAGTACAATACAACTACGTTTGTATTGAACATATATGTAAATATGCTGGACGATCATCTAAATGGTGAGCAAGAGCCAGAAATTAATGAGATAGTGACTGAACTATCAGCAGATGATAGGCATTTGCTCGATCTGATTCAAAAATTGCTAGAACCATGCGATCGCATCACCTATGGAGAAAGACAAAGGGAAGTCGCAGCTAAACTAGGCAAGTCTGTGCGGACGGTAAGGCGACTGGTCAAAAAATGGGAAGAGGAAGGTTTAGCTGCACTTCAAACCACAACACGGGTTGACAAAGGCAAACATCGAATAGATTCTGATTGGCAACAGTTCATTATCAAGACATATAAGGAAGGCAATAAAGGTAGTAAGCGAATTACTCCCCAACAAGTTGCCATCAGAGTACAAGCAAGGGCTGCTGAATTGGGGCAACAGAAGTATCCCAGTTATAGGACTGTCTACAGAGTTCTACAGCCAATTATTGAGGAGCAAGAACAAAAAGCAGGTGTGAGAAGTCGAGGTTGGCATGGTTCTCGATTATCAGTTAAAACCCGCGATGGCAAAGACTTATCAGTAGAATACAGCAACCATGTTTGGCAGTGTGACCATACCCGTGTAGACCTATTACTAGTAGATCAGCATGGTGAACTTTTGGGTCGTCCTTGGCTGACAACAGTTGTAGATACTTACTCCCGTTGCATCATAGGAATTAACTTAGGCTTTGATGCTCCGAGTTCTCAGATAGTGGCATTAGCGTTGCGTCATGCAATATTGCCTAAGCATTATGGGTCAGAATATGGACTCCATGAAGAATGGGGAACCTATGGTAAACCAGAACATTTTTATACTGATGGCGGTAAAGATTTTCGCTCAAACCATTTGCAACAGATAGGTGTGGAATTAGGATTTGTTTGTCATTTACGCGATCGCCCCAGTGAAGGTGGCATTGTTGAGCGTCCCTTTGGAACTTTTAACACCGACTTATTTTCCACTTTGCCTGGATATACAGGATCAAATGTCCAAGAACGTCCTGAGCAAGCTGAGAAAGAAGCTTGTCTGACTTTAAGGGAGTTAGAACGTTTGCTGGTGCGTTACATCGTGGATAAATACAATCAACGTCCTGATGCGCGTCTAGGCGATCAAACACGCTATCAACGGTGGGAAGCAGGGTTAATTGCTTCTCCCAATCTAATTTCAGAAGAAGAATTACGTATCTGCCTGATGAAGCAAACTCGACGCTCCATTTATAGAGGTGGATATCTACAATTTGAAAATTTGACATATCGGGGAGAAAACTTGGCAGGTTATTCAGGTGAAACTGTTGTACTGCGTTATGACCCTAGAGATATTACAACTGTGTTGGTGTACCGCCAGAAAGGTAATAAAGAAGAGTTTCTAGCAAGGGCATTTGCTCAGGATTTGGAGACTGAGCAATTATCTCTGGATGAGGCTAAAGCTAGTAGTCGCAAGATTCGGCAAGCAGGAAAGATGATTAGCAATCACGCAATGTTGGCAGAAGTGCGCGATCGCGAAACATTCATTACCCGAAAGAAAACCAAAAAAGAACGTCAAAAAGCAGAACAGGCTGTAGTTGAAAAGGCTAAAAAACCTGTGCCTGTTCAACCAGAGGAAGAAATTGAAGTGGCATCTGTTGACGGTGAGACAGAATACCAGATGCCAGAGGTATTTGATTACGAACAAATGCGTGAAGATTACGGGTGGTAAAAAATGACTTTAAAACAAGCTCAAACAGTTGCACAACAATTAGGTGATATTCCAGTAAATGGTGAAAAATTACAAGTAGAAATTGATAGATTGAACCGGAAGACTTTTATCCTCTTGGAGCAAGTTAAAATTCTTAATGACTGGCTAGAAGGAAAGCGTCAAGCTCGTCAGTCTGGTCGTATTGTAGGAGAGTCCAGAACTGGTAAAACAATGGGTTGTGATGCCTACAGACTTCGGCATAAACCCAAGCAAGAAGTAGGAAAACCACCATTAGTACCTATTGCTTTTCTCGAAGACATACCCTCCGAGTGTAGTGCTAAGGATTTGTTCAATGAGATTCTTAAGCATTTAAAGTATCAAATGACTAAGGGAACTGTAGCTGAGATTAGAGAACGTACATTTCGGGTTCTTAAGGGTTGCGGGGTTGAGATGCTAATCATTGATGAAGCTGACCGCTTGAAACCCAAAACTTTTGCTGAAGTGCGAGATATTTTTGACAAGTTGGAAATTGCGGTGATTTTGGTGGGTACGGACAGATTAGACGCTGTAATCAAGCGAGATGAGCAAGTTTATAACCGTTTTCGTGCATGTCATCGTTTTGGTAAGTTTTCTGGGGAAGATTTTAAGC
The DNA here is from genome assembly GCF_025677855.1 of Tolypothrix sp. PCC 7601. Classification (NCBI taxonomy): domain Bacteria; kingdom Bacillati; phylum Cyanobacteriota; class Cyanophyceae; order Nostocales; family Tolypothrichaceae; genus Tolypothrix; species Tolypothrix sp. PCC 7601. Next base: position 1,686,522 of record NZ_CP064879.1, on the reverse strand, counting down.
GAACTGTGGAGATTTGGGAAAAACAAGTTTTAAAACTGCCAGTTGCTTCTAATCTTTCCAACAAGACGATGCTCAAAACTTTAGGTGAGGCAACAGGGGGTTATATTGGTTTGCTGGATATGATTTTGAGAGAATCAGCAATTCGGGCTTTAAAGAAAGGATTACCAAAGATTGACTTAGAAACCCTAAAGGAAGTAGCAGCAGAGTACAAATAATGGAAGTTCCAGAGATTCAACCTTGGCTGTTTCAAATAGAACCTTTAGAGGGAGAAAGTTTGAGTCACTTTTTAGGGCGTTTTCGACGAGCAAATGATTTAACGCCTACTGGGTTAGGTAAAGCAGCAGGACTTGGCGGTGCGATCGCACGTTGGGAAAAATTTCGGTTTAATCCGCCTCCTACCCCTCAGCAGTTGGCAGCATTAGCTGTTGTGGTAGCGGTTGATGTCGATAGGTTAAAGCAGATGTTGCCACCTCTTGGTGTGGGCATGAAAATGGAGCCGATTCGGTTATGTGCAGCTTGTTATGTTGAGTCGCCTTGTCACAAGATTGATTGGCAGTTGAAGGTGACACAAAGATGTGCGAGCCACAATTTAACTTTGTTATCAGAATGTCCAAACTGTGGGGCAAGGTTTAAACATCCGGCGTTATGGGTATATCCCTGGTGTCATAGGTGTTTTTTTAGGTTTACCGATATGGTGAAATACCAGAAATTTGTATACTCTTCGTTATAGAGCAATTTGATAAATATTAGATTTGTAATAATCAAAAATAAGATAAAAATGTCTGAAATTTCATCAAATAAAAAGAATAATCAATCAGATTTTGAGCGATTATTTATTAATTACATTTTTTCTAATAAAAAATTAAGGCAAATATATGAATGCTTAGAGGTACAACAGCAATCAGGTCAAATTAATCTAACTATAGATGAACCGTTAACAGGAAAGTCTATAGCTTGTCAAATTGACAGTCAATCAGATTTTAAGCTATTATTTATTAATTACATTTTTTCTAATAGACAATCAAGGCTATTATATGAATGGTTAGACGTACAACGGCAATCACGTCATAATAATCTAATCATAGGTGAACCCTCAATAGGAAAGTCTATAGCTTGTCAAATTTACGCTTATAAGAATAAAATTCAGCACCTAATAGATACCTCACCTATTGTACCTATTGTCTATATTGATCCACCATTTTGTGCTAGTGCTAAAGACATCTTCCTAGCAATTATTGGGTTCTTAGATAGCGCAAGTACAGACTTGCATTTAGCAGCTTTACGAGAGAAAGCGCGTTGCCTATTGAAAGATTGTGGAGTAGAAATGTTAATTATTGATGATACTGTCCACTACAGTAATAAAGTTTTCACTGATATTATATCTATTTGTGAACCAATAAATATTGCCGTCATTCTGGTAGGTACACAATGCCTCTACTCTTATATATACGGTAATATGCATCTTAACCCTCGGTTTAACAATATTTATCGTTTCGGACACTCGGGAGTAGATGCAACAGAGCCACTTATAACCTTCTACTAGGAAAAATATGTATAAAACTTAACAAAGCATTAAATTTAGTAGGCGAACCAATGTTCGATATTGTGAACCAAACTTGTCAAAGGTATCATTGAAGGATAGAAACGTATTTTTAAAGCGCTAGCTATACAAGCTTGGAAAGATGGATTGAGGAATATTGAGGTAGCAATCTTAAAAAAATTGTACAGTGTCACATGTGATAGCAGTTCAATAAACTATGTAGGAAGGTTGAAATTTTTGACATTTTGGATTGATACTTGGTATAAGCTATATTTTGTAAAATTTATATAAGTTAAGTAGCAAAGTATCACAAGTTTCCGTGATTGTAAGCCTGTATAATCCCTTAGTATTTTCCGCAATGTTTAGCCACCAATAATCCCCCCTTACTTTACTGGAGAAAAAAGTAGCAAAGGGGGATATTGTATGTTCCAACGAACAAGAGAATTGATATTTAGTTAGGGCTAATCCAGGATCGTGGCAGTAGATATTCCTCAGTGAGCGCAAGTAAGTAATCAGAGCATCCTGAATGCGATCGCTTATAGTTTCTATGATGAAACGATATTGGATGAGAAAAGAACATTGGATTAAAATGCGTTAGCAAAGCTCCTCTGAAAGAGGCTCGCTAAAAATTAAATTGACCCCGAAAATGACTAAATTATGGGGTAATTTACTCTAGTTGCTCGACTGCCGGATTGAAAATGATTGTGAGGCGTTGCATTTGGTATCAGTCGGTGTAGAGCTTGGGAATGAGCTTCCGCATCACTCCGGCGGCGAAAACGAGCAACTATCTGGTGTTGCATATTAGCCCTGTTTTGTCACTCTGGCAGTAGTATAATAAGGTAAAAATGCTAGAACCAAGACACAGAGCATGGTACAGCCCCGTCCAGCCGCACCAACAGTCAAATTTGTGGACGAATATTGCCAGTGGTATAAAAGTCTGTTTCCAGATGTTAGGAGTTTCGAGGCTTTTAAATATCTCCATGTAGGCTGCATTTCTGATCTAAAACGTAAAACATTGCCAGAAATAGCAAAAATCGTAGGATTAGATAACCAGCAAGGGTTGCATCATTTTCTAACTACATCACCTTGGGATATAGAAAAGTTAAGAACCTTAAGGTTAGAGTTAATTTTACAAGTGCTAAAAGGTAGACCAATCATTTTAATTATTGATGAGACAGGGGATAAAAAGAAAGGGAGCAAGACAGATTATGTGAAACGGCAGTATATAGGAAATTTGGGAAAAACAGATAATGGAATTGTGGCAGTGACAGTATATGGTGTTTTCTGTGGGATGACATTTCCATTACTGTTTGAAGTGTATAAACCCAGGGAAAGATTACAGGCAGGAGATAAGTACCGCACTAAACCAGAAATAGCAGCAATACTGATAAAAAAGCTACAATCAATGGGTTTTAAATTCAACTTAGTACTTGCAGATAGCTTATATGGAGAGAGTGGTAAGAATTTCATATCTGTATTAGATGAACTAAACTTGAACTATATAGTAGCGATTCGGTCAAATCATTATGTAGAAATACTTCCACGACAACATATTCAATATTTAAAGTGGCAGAAGTTTCAAAGGGTATTCTCTGACTTGAGTCGGGAAAATCGATTTATTAGAGAAATTATTCCGGGAAAACGTGGAGAACTTAGATATTGGCAAATTACTACAGATCCAGAAAATTTGCCTGATAACACTACTTGGTATGTGATGAGTAAATATCCAGACATTACGCCAAGAGAAGTTGGAAATTTTTACGGTTTAAGAACTTGGGTCGAGTACGGGTTAAAACAAAGTAAGAATGAATTAGGTTGGTCAGATTTTCGCCTGACTCACTACCCAGATATTGAGCGATGGTGGGAAATTATTTGCAGTGCTTATTTAATGGTTAGTCTGCATTCGGAGCAACTGTTTCAGTCTCCATCACAACGAGAGTCAAAATTTGTTTCACATCCTTGGTGGGATAATGGAAATGGCTGGAAGAACATTCTTAACAATCTTCGTTTGATTATTCAACCTTTTACTTTATTTAATCTGATATATCCCTGGTTAACGGTTTTTCCTATTCCTCAATTAGCTTTGGGTTTTTTTAAACTTCAATCTATTATTTATAGCCTCACCAGTTCAATTTTTATATCCCTGATTCACCCTGATTTCTACTTTTCCTCTGCCTAGAGTGACAAAAGAGGGTTAGGAAAATGGCGAACTATACACCAAGGATTCAGCTTTTCAATGTAGGTCACAAAAACCTCCCGATCATACCTATGATTTAGCTAGTGAATTGCAGTTGAAGAATAGACAAAAGTTGCTTGAACATTCCCAAAACTAAAGCCACCCTACTGTGAGAGTGGCTGGTGAAAAAATGTCAGGATGACATTGCAATTGGTTGACCTTTCGATTCCTACTTATGTCCTGTCAGAGAACAGAGTATTTTCAGAAATTCTTCGGGAATTTCCTCGAAGTGTTCTAGCAGGAAGTCCATCAAGGCAAGATGGCGCAAATCGCTGGGCATAGGACTGCTCCTCTAAGTCACAGAGAGCAATACGAGCAACGGCGCTCCCAAAAGATAATCTTTTACTATGCTACAAAGTATCAAATGACAAAGGGAACAGTAGCGGAGATGAGAGACAGAAAGCTACTGTCCAAGTTTCATGGGAAATACCTGAAGCGAACTGTAGAAATTTGGGAAAAGAAGGTTTTGCAGTTACCAGTTGCTTCACATACAATCTTCAGCATCGCTGGAAAGATTGTATGTGAAGCAACTGGGGATTATATTGTTTAATTGATATGATTCTGAGAGAGGCAGCAATAAGTGCATCGAAGAAAAAATTACAAAAGATCGATTTGGCAAAACTTCAGGAAGTAACAGAAGAATACAAATAATGGAAGTAGTAGAAATTCAACTTTGGTTATTTCAAGTAGAACCATTAAAAGGAGAAAGTCTTAGTCACTTTTTAGGACGCTTTCGACGAGCAAATGGGTTAACGCCTGCTAGGTTAGGTAAGGAAACAGGACTTGGGAGCGCGATCGCACGTTGGGAAAAATTTCGGTTTAATCCTCCTCCTACCCCTGAACAGTTAGAAGCATTAGCTGTTGTTTTAGGGGTTGATGTGGATAGGTTAAAGCAGATGTTGCCACCTGCTGGAGTGGAAATAAAAAGGGAAACTGTTCGGCTATGTGCTGCTTGTTATGTTGAGTCGCCTTATCACAAAATTGAGTGGCAGTTGAAGGTGATACAAGGATGCCTGAGCCACGATTTAACCTTGTTGTCAAAATGTCCAAACTGTGGGGCAAAATTTAAGACTCCAGCAGTGTGGCAGGATAGTTCATGCCAGCAATGTTCTCTGACTTTTGCTGATATGGTAAAGTATCAAAAGTCTTATTGATTACTGACTTAGTACAATCATAAATAATATTTTTCAAATGTTAATCAGTAATAATCCCCCCTTGCTTTGATGAAAAAAAGGTGGCAAGGGGGGATATTTTATGTTTCAACAGATAAGAAAACTCACTACAAATTAAATTTGCTCCCAGAATGACCGAATTATGGAGTAATTTGCTCTGGTTGCTCGACTGCCGCATTAAAAATGATTGAGAAAGTTGCATTTGGTATCAGCCGATGTAGAGCTTGTGAATGAGCTTCTGCATCATTCCGGCGGCGAAAACGAGCAACTATCTGGTGTTGCATATTAGGAAAATGGCGGACTATACACCAAGGATTTAGCTTTTCAATGTAGGTCACAAAAACCTCCCGATCATACCTATGATTTAGCTAGTGAATTGGAGTTGAAGAATAGACAAAAGTTACTTAAACATTCCCAAGACTAAAGCCACCCTACTGTGAGAGTGGCTGGTAAAGAAATGTCAGGATGACATTGCAATTGGTTGACAGTTCGACTTCCCTCACCGTCAATTTTTCGATTCCTACTTATGCCCTGTGAGAGAACAGAGTATCTTCAGAAATTCTTCGGGGATTTCCTCGAAGTGTTCTAGCAGGAAGTCCATGAGGGCAAGATGGCGTAAATCACTGGGCATGGGACTGCGGTAATTACGTCCCTTGGAAAACCAACGCCTGACAGTTGAAAGTGAACGGGAGCAAATCCGAGCGATCGCTTCGTGATTGACATCCCATTTGGCATAAAAATTCTTGGGTGTCATTCCTAGTTGACAATGGCTATATAGATCAATCAAATTTTGCTCTCGTGCTTGTAAAGGACGCGGATTAGTCATAGCATTGGTTCCGCTTCCAATGGTTCTAAATCTTCTTCCCAGGCAATATCGGCAGATGCCCAAGCGGTACTGGGGCTATCTTTGCTCAAGCAAATGAGGTAACACCAAGTCCAGCAGCAAAGATGGGGAGCAAAGCTATAAAATCTGCCGATCGCAGTTCCCCAATCGGTGTCAGAACCAATCCAACGCAATTTATCGCCATACAAAAAGCGGGGTGTCTTTGCTGTATTAGGAAAGTCTTCGGGTAAATCAACAGAACTCGGAGAAAATTTCTGGTTAATTAATCTTGGGAGTAAATCCTGGCGATTGAGCGCCATCGCACTCAAATAATTAGCAATCAGTTCGGCATCGATACTCTGAGTTAGTTGAGAAATCAACAACGCTGCTAAACTTTCTTGTTCTTGCTGTTGACAGTAATTGCTGAGTTTCGCCAATACTTCAGCAATACCGAAGTCATCTAAGGCTTGTTGATAACCTCTGTATTGATCTGTTTTGTGGCAAACAGGTCTTAACATGGAATATGTCTCCTGTGAAAGGGAGCCAGAAGCCAGCGTCAGCCGTGGAAAGTTGTGCGCTGGCTTTTGACTTATCAGTAATTATACATAAATTTGATGTATTTCTATTTAAATTTATTTGTTTTTAGTGATTTAATATAAAAATACATAGTAAATCTGATAATAATCACATGGGGAAAGTAACACTGAGTATTTACATGGAAGAAGAAGACAAAGAAGCTCTGCAACAACTGGCGGATGCAGAGGAGCGTTCTTTGTCGCAAATGGCGGTGTTAATTCTCAAACGAGCGATTAGACAAGCGCAGGCGGATGGAACGATTTCGCCGCCTGGTAAGGGGAAGTGAGGCGATGATCGTCCGTTGAGAAAAGTTTCGGTTTAACCCCCCTGCTTCTCGCCAGCAGTTGGAGGCATTAACTAGGGTTCTAAGGGTTTGGGGAGATGAAAAACAAACAAAAAATCTCTAATATTTTCTTTACTTGATTTCTACTTTTATCCTCCTTTTTCGCTTTCATGTTGTGCTGGAAGTGCAACACGCCCATGATAACTGTAGTAACGTTGGAAGAAGTCTTCTAAATAGGGACTTACAAAGACGCTGCGCCTTTGAACTTTATTTATACTTATTTGATAGTATAAAAACTCCGGGTCTACTGCAAAAACTTTCTTAAAGTCTGCGGTTAACTCTGCTAATCCTTCTTTTGTTAAATCACACTCTAAAGGTATTTTTTCAAAAAAATGAAACTGCTTATTACAATTTGTTTTGACAAGATTCCATTTTTCAGAATTCATCTGATACGTATTTCTATCCTGTCTAATTTCTTGAGCTTGATATATCTCACAACAAAGTATGGAGTTCAATAGTTTATTCTGTTTATCTGTTGTTTGCCTAGCTTTATAATCCCAATCTAGGTCACAATCTTGACTAACAACAATTGCGTAAGGATGAATTATTGGTTTAAACTGCGTTTTATCTAGCTCTGGCGATGCTTCGTTAGGAACAGGTATAAACTGTATTACTCCCGTTAAAATTTCCCCTTGTCTAAGAGCTTCTTTTTCATCAGAGGCTCGATAAATTAAACTTTTGGGCATGATGAAAGCTATTCAAAATCAATAATTAAAGGTGGTCTGACTTCGCTAGGCAATAAGTTGCCAGTAATTACTCCTAAACTTTGGGGTAAGGTAGTTTGTTGTAAATCAGACCCACTATCGTTATAGTATTCCACCATCCTTTCAAGCGCTTCTGATGCTTCTTGTAAACCTTCTGTTGTAGAAGTCGCAAAAAGCATACTAATTAAACTTAAACATTTGACTAATAGAACGCTATTTTGATGTAATTGGCTGGGCAATTCAGCCGTAAAAGGTGACTCTATCGATATTCTAATATTTAAATTTGCTGTATTAAGTGATAAAGTTTCCCAAGGAGATATTTGGGTAGGAGTGGATATTACTTCGTACCTTTGCCCTATTATATTATTGTTTTTAGCACCACCAGTTATTATTTGCATAGAGTTATATGGTTTGAGGTCGCATTGCACTGTGTAATTCTTCGGTGATACTCCAGCGGAAAAGATTTCTGGCTGTACGATTTGCTTGGTCGAATGTATTCCAGACATTTTCACCTCTTTCTAACTTTCTCTCTGTAAAAAAATCAGCGTCTAATAAATAAGCTGTTTCATCGATATTTTTTTCTATGTCTCTAATTTGAACAAGTCCATGATTAAAATTAACTTGACCAAATTCAGTTCGTAATTGTAAATTTTTGACAAAATTTATTATCGATTCTTCTAACTCTGGAGTATGTAGTTCAGATGCAATATATTTAGGTATTAATTCAATCCATTCTTTGTTGGTAATGTTTAGCTTTGACCTAATGATTAAATCCCGATATCTTAAACCTATTCTTGAATAAAATGATGGATTATATATTTTCTCGAAAATTTCTACAGCATTTTTAAATCTTTCAATAAATTTTTCATATCTTTCATATTTGTTAGTAACAAGTGTAATGGAGTTTTTGTCTATAGAAAGCTGCCAACTTAAATCTTCTGATTTAAACTGATATGTCACCTCACTAGCAATGTTTGAGTTAAATTGGGTTAAAAGGTTTGATAATTCAACTGGTATTTGCAAGTTTCTAGAAGCTTCAAAAATAGGGTATTCAAATCTTACGCTATCTTGAAAATCTACAGGTTCTTGACTTGTAATTTTCAGAATAGTTGGAAATCTAATTTGAGCAATCACCTCGATTAGAGGATTGTACTCATAAATGACTCTTTCATAATCTGGGAGCTTCATCTTTAAAAAATGCTAAGACCAAGTGAGACAACCTTTTATCTTATAGAGTAGCCTAATTCTGAGCATTAGTCAGTGATGTTTCCCACACTTAAAAGTGATAGCTGGCAATTTTATTGCTGGCTATAGGTAAAGTTTATGTTCCCGTTACCTCTGACATCCGGAAACACAAGGATTAGAACCCAATGAATATGGCTATTTCTGGTTAAAGTTGTTCTTCGTGAACTATTTTCACAAACGCCCGTAAATTCCTCTCCCTCTCCTCTCTATCAGGCAAATCAGCAGATAGAAAGCACTTAAACACCTTGGCGTGGTTTGGTAAGAGCAAATGTACTAGTTCATGAACAATAACGAACTCTCCTACTTCTTTTGGCAAATCTAATAACTCTGTGTTAAGTGTCAAGCTTCCTGTAGTGATAGAAATTGATTGGCAAAGGTATTTTTATCAACATCGAGCTTTTGGCGTTCTTCCTCTGCTTCGACACATACGTTGGCTATTTCATCTAATTGAACTAAAGTCTCGTGTGCTTCTATTTGGCGGTTTTTAAAGGCTTGACGAACTTTTTCGGCGCGATCGCATCTCGCTCCCGCACCCAACCCACTTACACTTCGCTGACAGTTTTTGCCTCTAGGTTCTCGGTGATACTTTGGAAGAGTTCCAACGCTGCTTCTAAATCCTCAGCAATCTCTAAAGCTAAAACATCCGGTGCTGGGAGGTTATCAGAGTCTTCTAAACTCTCATCCCTCAGCCAGAAAATATCCAGACTGACTTTATCGCGTTGTATCAGTTCTTCATAGCTAAAGGCTCGAAACCTTTCTGTTTCCTGGCGTTCCTGCCGATTTTGAGCATTAAAGCATTGGATAAAGTCTTGCAAGTTCTCGTAGCGGAGGGGATTGGTTTTCAGGGTAAAGTGCTGATTGGTTCTGAAATCGTAAATCCACAGTTTTTTAGTCCAGGGATCGGCGCTAGCGGGTTTGCGGTCAAAGAATAACACGTTAGCTTTGACACCTTGAGCGTAGAATATACCTGTTGGCAATCTCAGCAGGGTATGTACATCACATTCGTGCAGTAATTTCTTGCGGATGGTTTCACCAGCACCACCTTCAAACAGGACGTTATCAGGAACGACAACCGCAGCTTTACCATTGATTTGCAGTAGGGTTTTGACGTGCTGGAGAAAGTTTAGCTGTTTGTTAGATGTGGTAGCCCAAAAGTCATCACGGCGATAAACGACCTTTTCTTTGTCTGCTTTGCCATCGTCGTTGAAAACAGTGATGCTGCTTTTTTTACCGAAGGGTGGATTTGTTAATACTAATTCAAAGCGATCGCCTGGATCTGCCATTAAGCTATCTTTAGCATCAACAGGACTTTCATCACCAGCAATACCGTGTAAATACAGATTCATCGCACAGAGGCGCACTACCCCATCAGCAACATCAAATCCTTTAAAGGTTTGATTTTTCAGGAATTGCTTTTGGGCTTTATCGAGTTTGTAATTTTTGGTAATGGTGTCATTAGCCACCAAGAAAAAACCACCTGTACCGCAAGCAGGATCGCAGATACGTTGTCCTGGTTGGGGTTGCATGACTTCGACAATGGCTTTAATTAATGCCCTTGGCGTAAAATACTGACCTGCACCGCCTTTGACATCTTCAGCGTTCTTTTGCAGCAATCCTTCGTAAATTTCCCCTTTTACGTCGATATCTAAACCAATCCAAGTTTCTGAGTTGATGAGTTCTACCAGTCGCTTGAGTTTGGCGGGGTCTTGAATTTTGTTTTGCGATTTGCGAAAGATAACGCCCAATAGCCCTTTTTCTTTACCCAGGTTTTCTAAGGTGTGGCGGTACTGGGTTTCTAAAGCATCACCGTCTTGCGATCGCAGTGCTTCCCAACTGTATTCTGTAGGAATGGTGGAACGTTTGCCCAAAGGTGGGGGAAGTTGGTTTTGTTCTTCCACCATCTTCAGGAACAGCAGATAGGTAAGCTGTTCTACATAGTCACTGTAGCTAACGCCATCATCGCGGAGGACGTTGCAGTAATTCCAGAGTTTTTGAACGATGGTAGAAGATTCGTTAGCCATTGAGTGATGCTACAGGGAGTTTTACTAGTAACGAAGCATTATATATTTTTGAGATGGCGATCGCGGCGAAGACAGTCTCAAATTAATATTCGGTCGCTCACTTCCAGCCTCACCTATTGTCTACCTGACGAACGCATCGCTGCGAAACATCCCAAAGCTTGAGTATATTACAGTCATTAGGTGTATTTTTTCGAGAATGATTGAGAAAGTATAAAATAAAACTTTTTTTGACGGTAGATCATTTTCAATTAAGTAATTAACCCTTAGTTAGCAAGATAGCTCTGTGCTTTCGGAGTATCCTAATGAGTTTCATTAACCTGGATCTGGTTTTCAGCGCAATTACTAGCATCGCCAATCCTTTGATTAAAGAAAAAATTCTGCGTAGTGAGACAGTAATTAAGTTACTCCAGCAATTTAACCTCGATCCAGAGCATCCACCTGCTGATTTTAGTGGTGTTTACGCTTATGCCTTAGTAGAATACGGTGTAGGCAAACCAAAACCATTACTAGAATTATTCCGACAAGAAGCAATTAAACAAGCTTTTCGCACAGCATTAGACCACAATAACCCCTCAATTCTGCTGTCTGAAGTTGATGCTTTTCTCGATGCCTATACATTGGGCGATGATATCAGAGGTTTGGAACTTGATGTTAGGCGAGAGGTAGCTGAATTTGCGACGGTATTTATCGAAGTGGCGAAACGTAGTCGCACACCTGCTGATGTGTTGATGAACCAGAAAATTGGTTCTCTACATAAAAGGATTGCGAGTATCCAAGAACAATTGGAAAGATTGCCGACGTTGGAGGGAATTCGGACAGAAATAGCAAGGTTGGCAGTAAATAATTATCCTGCACTACCCTCAAGTGTCACTGAAAATCAATGTAGAGCGATCGCACTAGCCCAGCAGATGCGAGGATGGTTTGAAACCTTGGGCTATGACTTTGAAAAATATGAAATCTGGGCAGAAGAATATTTTGAATGGATAATTCAGATTCCAGTACGTCGCAGTTATGACCGTGTTCTTATCCGTGGCGTGGCTGGAGAAATTGGACTGAGTGATGTGATGGCGTTGCGTTCCTCAGTTGAGGCGCAAAAAACTGATGAAGGATGGTTAGTAACAACCCGCCGCATTTCCCGTGCTGCAAGGGATGAAGTCAAAAAGGAAGCAAATCGTCATCTTGATTGTTTCACTTTTGACGAACTAATTGACTTGGATGCAGACTTTAATGCCTATCTGGACTGGTTAGAAGCGGAAATCAAACGCCGAAAAATTGATACTAAGTATGTACCCCTTGCTTGTACAAAAGAAGAAATTGACCCGGTGACTAAGCAGCGAATCGGGGTGAGTCGTTATGAAGAAGAAGACGGCTGGATTGATGGCTATATTGACTTGTGGCTTGATGACCCTGCAAAAGAGCATATTTCCATTTTGGGAGAATTTGGTACAGGTAAAACTTGGTTTGTCTTTCACTATGCTTGGACTGCACTGCAACGTTACCGTGATGCCCAAAAACGTGGTGTTGAACGTCCCCGTCTGCCTTTAGTAATTACTTTGCGTGACTTTGCCAAGGCGTTAAATGTAGAAAATGTTTTGGCAGGATTCTTTTTTACCCAACATAATATCCGCATCAACAGCGAAGTTTTTGACCAACTCAACCGCATGGGTAAATTGCTGCTAATTTTCGATGGCTTTGACGAAATGGCAGCAAAAGTTGACCGCCAACAGATGATTAACAACTTCTGGGAACTGGCAAAGGTGGTAGTTCCTGGTGCTAAAGTTATCCTTACTTGTCGTACTGAGCATTTTCCAGAGGCGAAGGAAGGACGCGCTTTACTCAATGCAGAATTGCAGGCTTCAACTAAAAAATTAACTGGTGAAACACCGCAATTTGAAGTCTTGGAATTGGAGAAATTCAACAATGAGCAAATTCGGCAGGTGTTGTCATACCAAGCTGAAGCAGCGACAGTTGAACAAGTAATGGGCAATGGGCAATTATTAGACTTAGCCCGTCGTCCAGTGATGACTGACTTAATCTTGGAAGCATTGCCAGATATTGAGGCGGGTAAACCTGTGGATATGTCACGGGTTTATCTCTATGCAGTGCGGCGCAAGATGGAACGGGATATCAAGGCAGAGCGTACTTTTACTTCTTTAGCAGATAAGCTGTACTTTTTGTGCGAACTTTCTTGGGAAATGCTGTCTAGTGACCAAATGAGCCTGAATTATCGGCTGTTCCCAGAACGTATCCGCCGCTTATTTGGTTCTAGTGTTCAAGAAGAGAAGGATTTAGACCATTGGCATTATGACATGATGGCGCAGACGATGCTTGTCCGCAATGCTGATGGTGACTATACTCCAGCGCATAGATCACTGTTAGAGTTTTTTGTAGCGTATAAATTTGCGGCAGAGTTAGGGGCGTTGGCGAGTGATTTTACTGAATTGGCACAAGCTCGATCGCTTGTAGATAAAACTGTCGTGCCTACTGATTATACGTGGTCTGGTTATTTTTCGCAGCAAGGGAGTGGTGAGGCGATGCCTGCGGCAACCCCTTTGGGGAACGCACCACTCAAAGCATTTACAAGTGAGTCTTTGAATAAGTTGAGGCAGACTTTTGGCAAAGCGCCACTTACTAAAGCAGTAATGGATTTACTTTTACCAATGTTGAGTAACAGTGAGTCTCTGATTAATGCGATTGAGGTAACGCGAGGTAAAAGCGAAAATGAAGCTGATTATGTTGGCGGAAATGCAGCAACATTGGCAGTAAAAGTAGATAAAACTGCTTTGGAGGATAGAGATTTAAGCCAAGTGGTTGTTAAAAGAGCAGATTTTACTGGTGCAATTTTACGAAATGTTAATTTTGCCGATGCAAATTTAGCAAATTCAGTTTTTACAAATACTTTAAGTCAAATTTTTTCGGTAGCATTTAACTCCAATGGGCAGTTTTTAGCAATGGGTGATGGTGCAGGTATTCGTTTGTGGCGAATTACTGACAAACAACAAATTATGACTTTTAACGGGCATCAAAATTTGGTATATTCAGTAACTTTTAGCCCTGATGATCAAATGCTTGTTAGTGTAAGTAGTGACTGTACTGTAAAGCTTTGGGATGTCAGAACGGGAAAATGTATGCAAACGTTACTTGGCCATACTGCTACAGTTAGAACAATAGCATTTAGCCCGAATGCTCAAGTTATTGCCAGTGGGAGCGAAGACAAAACAGCAAAATTGTGGGATGTAAAAACTGGCGAATGTTTGATAACCTTTTCAGTGCAAGATAGTCTTGTAAGGGCAATTGCATTTAGTCCCAATGGTGAAATACTTGCTTTTACCGATAGTAATTATACGATTAATTTATGGAATACCCGTATATCTCAGATCCAAAAGATTTTACAAGGACATACTAGTTATGTAAGAGCGATTACTTTTAGCCCTAATGGAAAAATTATTGTAACTTGTAGTCATGACCGCACAATCAAACTATGGGATATCAACACTGGAGAATGTCTAAAAACTTTGCAGGGACACAAAGATGTAGTTAACTCAATTGCTTGTGATTCCAATGGTAAAATTTTGGCTAGTGGTAGCACCGACCGTACAATCAAGCTATGGGATATAAACACAGGTGAATGCCTTACAACTCTAAAAGAGCATGATAATTGGGTACAATCTGTTGCTTTTAGCCCTGATGGTCAAACTTTAGCTAGTGGAAGTCAAGACCATTCGGTAAAGCTATGGGATGTAAACACAGGCGAATGTATTTACCGTTTTCAAGGATATGCTAATTGGTTAAAGTCGGTTGTATTTCACCCTAACGGACAACTCATTGCTAGTGGTGGACAAGACCAAATAGTTAGATTGTGGGATATCAATACAGGTAAATGTACAAAAGAGTTACAGGGGCATAATGATTGGATACGATGTTTAGCCTTTAGCCCCGATGGTCAAATTCTCGCCAGTGGAAGTGGTGACTTTACAATTAGATTATGGGATGTTCAAACTGGAGAATGTACCAAAATTTTACAAGAAGATACTGGAAAATTATTTTCGATAGTATTTAGTCCTGATGGACTTAAACTAGCAATTGCTTCTGGTCGGACAATACAGCTTTGGGACTTTAATACAAAACAAAATATTTATGAAATAAGAGCGCATACTCGCTCTATAACAAAACTTTCTTTTAGTTGTGATGGTCAAATTATTGCCAGTCTTAGTTATGATGACACTGTAAAACTTTGGGATGTTTCAACGGGTAAATGCCTTAAAACTCTAACAGGAGAGAAAAAGAAAAATTGGTCAAGAGCGGGTGCTTTTAGCTCTGACATAAAAATTGTCGCTACCTGTAGTGATGACTATATAGCAAAGCTTTGGAATATTTATACTGGTCAATGTTTAATGACTTTGGAGGAACATACTGGACAAATCAAGGTATTTGCTTTTAGTTTTGATGGTCAGATTCTTGCTACTGGAAGTGATGATTTAAGTATAAAGCTTTGGAATGTACATACAGGTAAATGTTTAATCACATTGCAGGGACATACTAGAACAATATCATCAATTAGTTTTAGTCCCAAGGGTAAAGTTCTTAGCAGTTGTGCCGAAGATGGCATAATCAAAATTTGGAACATTGAAACTGGTGAGTGTTTAAAAACCTTGAGAAGCGATCGCCCTTATGAACGCATGAACATTACAGGCGTTAAAGGCTTAACTGAAGCTGAAAAAGGCACACTTAAAGCATTAGGTGCGGTGGAAGATGGAGAATAAATCTGGGAGATATGCAAGCGATGTTGAGGCGATCGCACTACCCGTCCCTTTACACTAATACAGTAATAGCGATCGCATTCCCAATTCTGGCACGTTTGTAATGTGCGATCGCACCCCCCATCCTTTTACACTAATACAGTAAGAGCGATGTCTGACGACAAGCCACTGCGTGTCTACGCTTCCCCAATTCTGATACGTATAGTAACAAACTCAATTACGCAACTTGATAAACTGTTGGCTGTGGAAGCGGTTCATTTGTGGCTTCGTAAGCCATAATTAAAGACTCTAACGCTTCAATACCGTTCGCCACAGCTTCCTCATAAGTATCGCCATGAGTGCGCCAACGCTGTCCGGGAAAATCAGGAAATCCAACTAAGAAGCAGTTATCTTCAACAGACCATTGAATTAACATTTGATACTTAAATTTACTCATCTTCCTGCTTCTCCTGCTGTTGTTTCTCCTCTACCTCTTTTATAGCTTGTTGCACATCCTTTTCTTGGTAGGGTTTAGCATCCGAACTGTCTTTCCCTGAAACCGTTAGCTTTCCAGCATATAAGGGATGTATCCAGTTAGTGTGGCTTCCTTTTCCTGGGAGTTCAGTAAAACCTACTTGGCGTAACCATTGTTTTAATTCCCTAATTTTCTTAGGCATTACTTAGATCGACTATCAACTACAGTATATTAACTTCAGTATGCGATCGCAGAAGATGTGCAAGCGATGTTAAGCTTTAAAGCGATCGCATTACCAATTCTGACACGTTTGTAATGTGCGATGCCTGCGGCGGGGCGTAGCCCATCGCATCAGTAAACCTCTTCCTCTTCGCTATACTGTGCTGGTGCTTCACCGTGAAACTCAAGAATTTTGGGCTTTTTCATTTTGGGATTAGCAGGTTCAATATTTTCTAGCTGCAAATCAAACTCCCACTCATCCAATAAATCAAAGATAAATTGCAGATGATTTCCTGTTTTCAGTGGTAATTCACCCAAGCGAAAATCGCTGGTATTTGGGGGAATATCAACAAAGGGATGGGAAAATTCAAAAGTACGTCCTAAATGGTCTTTGTAAATGAATCGGTAGAGGTGATCAAAGTCAAAATCAAATGCTTGAACAAATGCTGCGGCGACTTGATCGAGATTGAAGTTGCTAGGAATGGCTATGCGTCGCCAAGCATCCAGCAGGGTGACTTTAAAAGTATATATTGCCTCGGTAAACTCTCCTTTGGCAATGACTAAGGTTTGTTCCCATTCAGGAAAGTAGGTTTGGAGTGATGGTTTTAATTTTTCAAAAGCGATGTGGAAGTTAAGTGTAATTTCCGCATCTTCTGTGTCTGGTTCAATTTCATCATAAATTTCGGAGATTAAAGCTATCATTGCATCTCCCCAAGGACGGCGTTTTACAGTAGCTATTCGCCATCCTTTAGCAGGTTCGGGCTTTCCTGGGATGAGTTCGAGGAAGCCAAATAAATGAAACAGGCTAAGACTGTGCAAGCCAGGGTAATAGACTAATTTATCTTGTTCTGAGTAACTGTTAATATTTAAGCCTTCATCTGGAATTTCTCGCCAAAATTGCAAGCAGCGAAATAATAATCCAAAGGGGTCTCTGGATTCGCCTAAGATTTCGCTTTCTCCCCAAATTAACCAGGATTCTAAAAGTGTGAAATATTGTTCTGTTGGGTTGAAGCCTTGCCAAATTTTGAGGAGTTGTTCGTCTAATACTAATTTGTTTTTTTTGCCTTGGGAGATAACTTGAGATAGTCCAGAGGTGCGAAGGACGAAGTATAACCCGTAAATGTAGGGATATGATTTTTGTTGGGGACGCTTGAGGTTAGTTTCAATGGGGTAACTCAAGCGGGAATTGAGTTGCTGGAGGTATTTGAGAGAGAATTGATGATAAGTGCTGCTAACTTCAACGCCGTCAGGTTGCAGAAATTCTAGGATGGTTTGAAAGTCCCGCAGAATTGTTCCTGGGGAATCTTGGGTGATGGTTTGCTGTTGGAGAAGTTGCTTTTTGTCTTCCGTGAGGGTGGGGAGTTGTTCGCCCAGATGATTGGGGACGGGGAATAGTCGTTTAATCATCTAATTTCAACTCTAGTTGTGTGGCTGTAGTTTTAGATTTACGGGGTTGCTTGGATTTAATTGTAGATTGACGCTTTGGTTTTTTATCAGCTTCGCGGTTAGCTTTCTCTGCTTTGATGCGTTCTAGCAGTTTTTCGGCAGGTTCGTCGTTGGGATCTTGGGGTACGAGTTTGCCTTCAAATGCTTGTTTTAATATCGTTTGTCGGAGCTTTTCAGCACGTTTGAGGTTAGTTTCTATGGTTTTTTCAATTTCTTCAAGAACGGAGAAACAGAGTTCAACTTCTTCTGTGACTGTAACCATAAGTTTGCCGGAGCGGCAGGTTTATGGTTTCAAACCCCGGAGCAGGTAAGGATGGAAAATTAGTTCTCATTTATGGGTGGCAGGAAATCAGAGGGCGTATTGGCAGCCAAATCATCGACATCATCAAACCACATACACTGCCAGACAAGCTTGTTGCTTTGATGAGAGTGCATAGGAGTAATCAAAAGCTGTCGCCAAAAATCAACGCTGTGAGTTTGTTCATTGGCTAGTTGGTTGAGTTTCTGGCTACCTAACCACAGATGACAGATTGAGCAATACCCTGGACGAGAATACCTGGATAATGGTGGAAATTTTTCGTGACAGTGAGGGCATTCCTCAATCAAGGGCTGATGGTCATGCTCAGGGCATTCCTCAATTGTGTTAACTAACCATAACAGTGGATTGTAGATGACTCGATTGTTGACAAACCAGTGGTCATAACATACGGGACACCAAGCTTGATGCAAACGCAAAATGCTAAACTCGAAAAAAATGCTGGCCCATTTTAATGGCCATAAACAAGATAAATCTTGACGCCAGGTCAATTCTTTTAGAGCTTGAATTAGAGTGGTAGCAATGTCAATTCTTTTTTCGTTGGTAGAGGTGAAAAAATCTTGATCTCTAAATAAATGATTAATGATGTTTATAGAACTAACACTGCTTCTTTTATGCCTCATCAATGGAATAACTTTTGATAAAACTAGTTCTCCGGTAGTTATCGTGTGACAGTCGGCAAGGCGAGCAATATATCCACTCAAGCTTTCGACATAGAGCGTACCGACACCGATTGGTTCGAGTGGGAATAATTGAGAGCGTTCTGGAATTGTTGGTTTTTCTAGAGCCCAAAACTCATCTTCGGTATAATAATTAACTGACATCAAGATTAATTCCTACGGTATCTCTTTTAGCCTGACGTTTTCCCACACGACCTTTCGCTTGAGATGGTTGCTTCACATCTTCATTGGTCAAACTAAGTGCTACGGGAGCAACATCGTTGCGCCATCGCTTCTCTCCAGCTTGTGCTTCCTGTTCTATTTGCTGCCGCCGTGCTTTTGAGTATTCATTTTGTTGAATATACTTTATGTTGAGGGTTGTTGCATTCTCTGCCAAAGCATTTCGTAAAGCTTTTGTTAACCAAGTTTTAAGAAGACCAACACTACCAGATGAATAATCCAACAGATATTCATATTGTTCTACCAAGCAGGGCTCTTCAAGCAAAGGTAAATGCGCCTGAAATGTTCTGATAATCCGCATAAACTCAGCTATATCTTCTTTGTTATCTGTTGAGTAACGAGGTAAATGTATATCATCGCTGCGTCGGCTAACTTGACCACTGAGGTGACAACAGTTAAGTAAATCATAAGTACCAAATAAAATATGTACAACACCAGTGATGTTGGCAAGAGATTTTATCCAATTCATCTGATGTAACATTTGCTTTCCCCCAGCAACCATCAGCAAATGTTGGGCTTCGTCTATCATCAATGCTGTTAATTTATGGTGCCGCATAGATTTTTCTAAAGCACGACGCACCGTATCGGAACTTTTAGAAGCAAAGTATGTAGTAGAAAGAAACCCTGAATAATTTTGATAATTTAATGAACTATTTGTAGCAATTGAATCAAAAGAAATTTTTTTCTAAACATTCTAAAACGCGGAGGTAGTAATCTTTATAATTAAATTTTCCTCCTTCATTAGCAATTGCCTCAATACCTGCAACTGGAATTTGATAAATATGATTTTTCATAGATGCTAATGCACCTTCCATCAACAGTTTTTCAGCCCTTAGTCGTAAAGTGGTCTTACCTACTCCTGCTGGGCCAACAACAAAGAAAACACAAATATCTGTTGGTTGTTGAAGGTTGAGCAATAAAGTCTCTAAAGCTTGTTTTAATCGTAAGTGTCCAATTGTAATTCCTTGAAAATAGTTCAACCGTTCGGTTAATGATTGTTTCAGGAGTTCTTGTGGAAATGGACGGTTATGTTTTACTGCCATAACTCCTCTTGAGAGTAAGCTTGAATTTTTCCTAATTCTATTGCTGAAGTATTTAATTGATGTGTTTGTGATACTTCTTCTGTACTAATAGCTTCATCACTATCAACTGGACACTGAGTAAGAGTAGAGGATGTTTGTTTCCTACCATTTTTATATATTAAGTCTCGCAAATCAGTTGCAGCTAAATCATGAAGTCTTTGTGTCTGTAAAACTTCTTGAGCTTCTGCTGATTCTAAATACTGTGCAAGTTCTTTAGCTCTAATTGCTATTTTTTGATTATACTGATTTTTTTGCTGTCGTAATTCAATACTTATCAGTCGAATTTCTTTTTCAGAATGACCTTGTAAGGATGAATAATATTCAGATATACAGCGTACCCAATTACCTTTGACATACGCATAAGCAGTTCCTACATCAAATGGATCATATCTAACTTGTACTTGAGTACTTTCAACTTCAGGGTTAAGAAATGAATCATCAATTGACCAATAATAGATATAATTAATTTTTATCCCGAGTCTTGGTATTACTTTTGCACTTCCCTTTGCAGTTGAGGGCAAAGTAAAAATTTTAAAGTTTTCATCATCTAAAATTTTTTGTCCATAGCGCATCCCACTCTGATTCACACCTTTTGTAAATGCAGCATTGGGAGACATTCCCAGTGCCGGATGCTCTCTACTGTCATAAATTACATAAGCATATTTACAAAAATATTCATATAATTCTGGCAATGTCCAGACAGCTTGTACTTTTGGGTTATTTGTTTTATTTACCAAGCGTACTTGTTTAGTAATTTGAGTATTGCCTTTAAGGTTGTAAAAAAATTCTGTGTTACTTGTGCCGAAAAATCTTTCAATGAGTGAACCAAATCTAGGACTAGCAGATGGTCTTTGTTTTTTTGTGCAACTAAAGGCAGCTAGAAGTGTTTCAAAGTAAATACTGCCAAACTCTACACCATTATCCATTACTAATGTTTCTGGAAAGCGGCCAAATCTCTGCACACAAATTCGCAATACCATCATGCAGGAACGATACGATGGCGGGTCAAATGTTAAATAGATTGCGAAAATACGACGTGAGAAAGCATCAATGAGAATAGTTGCCCAAGGTCGGCCTAAAGGGCGCCCAGTGCGCGAACAAACTAACTCGATATCTAATTCTGTATGATCAATGTGGCAGATTTCAAATGGCCGACTCCCGTGAATAGGGGTGGAGAGCGTTAATTCGTGATAAAAAGGACTCTTTTGGTAAGCGGCTCTTGACCCTTGCCTATGGCGAGTTTGTCCTACTTTCTCTCGTTGATTAATGCGTTTACAGAAAGTGATCCGGCTAGGGCAAGGGTCTGTTTTTCCAGCTTTTTCCCATTCTCTAACCAGAATACCGTAAGTTGCTAGTTTTCCTCGCTGTTTGAGGTTCTCATAGTGCTGTTCAATAATTTGGTCAATAAACTCCCAAGTATCGGGTGAAAAGCGATCTACCCTGTTCCCTTTCTTGCCACGATTGGGTAGTAAGCCAATATAGCCCCAGCCATAATTATTCAGAGCCTGATGATATTTGGATTTCCAGCTACGAACTGTCCGCTCAGGTACAGAACTATTAATTGGCGGACTGCCATGTAAATATGGTTCAATAACTTTATAGCGGTAATTAGCTACTGCTAAATCCTCAGAACTAGCGCATTTGATCTGTTCCCAAATGTCTGTTGTTTTTGCAGATAATGGTTGAATATGAATGATTTCTTTTTGTGCAATTAGTGCATCAAAGTTTGCATGAGTTAACCCAATCAGTTCATTTTCGCTTTGAAGCGCAATCTTTGTGTCTCCGATTTGAATTACACACCAACTTTTACCATCCCAAACCAGCGTTGAACCAATTGCCACATCAATTCGTTGTCCACTGGCGATACGAGCAGAAGTCTTTTGAGCAATGATTAGATCATAAGTTGATGCCATTTCTTGGCTACTGAAAAGATGAACTTTTTCTGGCTCATTCAAAGCTACTGCTTTCAGGTCTACATATATTTGCTTTGTTCCAATCAAGGCATAGATATCATCTGCCCAATCGGTATTTGTTGATTCTAGTAGTTCTTTGAGGGTTACTCCAGGATTGGCATTAATACACTCAACAACTGTTTTTCTTACCTCTTTTTTAACTGTATTTTCTTGGTTGAAATAACCTTGAAGAAACTGATAGTTCTGGTAAGCAATCCAGTTGATTTCAAGATCTGTACGTAAATAATAGTACAGTCCCATTGCTTGAACTTTCATTTCTGCTGGTGGCGCGTGCCAACGACCTTCTTCGCTTTGCTGATAGCGTGTAGGTTGTTTTCTGGCTAGTATTTTGAGCCGCTCACTAGCTTTCCATTCTTCAAATCCCGCACTATTACGCCTCATTACCCAAAAATCCGGAGTATGAGATGTCACCACACAACGTCCGCTCAGGGAATGAAAAGATAAACTTAGACGAATTGGCTGGTCATAGTACTCTAATACATCTTCATCATTTTCGTACTCTACGATCGCCGGCAGTTCTACTTTATGAGATTCAAACTGAATCGTTTTCCCCATTTTGCGACTTGGATAACTGCCGCAAACATTTTTCGCTCCGCCACCTACCTTCCTCACAGGTTCTGAATTCCGGATTTTTTGCACTAGCTCTTTTGTCGTCTCTGGTAAACAAAGGCGGCGACACCAGTCTTCAAACTCTCGGTCGCTGAGCATAGGAAATACCGTAACTTTCGGCAGGTTTATGCTTGATTTTTATACTTTCGGCAAGCTTATCATTTCAAAACTCAACTTTTTCTATTTGGCTACTAAACGTAATAATCTACTTTTGGGCTATGTCTGCGGCAAGGTTATGGTTTCAAAAACGGCAAACTTTTGCTTACAGTGACATCTTCTATGACTTTCTGCTGTTCCTCAATTGGTAGTAGTGGAATTGCAGTATTACCTACATCTGTTTGATTAATACTAGCTTGGTTGACTGCCCATTTTGCATTACTTATCAAGCGAGATTTTCCAATAACAGAACGTAAGTAATAAGCGGCAAATAAAACCTTATAAAAACTAGATAAGTGAAGGCGCATCATATTTGATTCAAATAGCGATGGAATATGTTTATCGGTAACTACTAAACATTTTCCAAGATGGCTGGGGCTATTCACTCTATTAATAACTAAGTCATCCTCAGATAAGCTATATCTTTCAATATCATCTGTTGTAGCTCTTACCAAATTTAACTCACAAGAACTACGACTAAAATTATCTTGAAAGTCATCTATTCTGAGAATTGGAATACCTGAGCCATAATCTGATTTGGGAAGATATATCCCATTTTGTGGCCCCTGAATTGTCAGCATTTCCATAGTAACCCATACCCACTCATCAGGTAATTCAGGCAAATCTGAGGTATCTGGTGCAGTAGGTTCTTTATATTTCAGCTTCCAACTGTCATCTTTGGGAGTTTTACCCTGCGCTTTCATCTTCGCCAATTGTTCGGCTTCCCACTTCTCCCGTCGCTGATTGAGGATGCGTTCAAGTAACACTGAGGCGGGTTCTAATTCTCCTTGATTCGCTTCCCGCCATTCTTTAGTTAAATTTCCTTCGACTGCGGCTTTTAGCACCGCCTGACGGTAGCGTTTTAATTTGGCTTTTACTTTTTTGAGTAACTCTACCCCTGCATCAAGTTGGGTGAATAGTTCTTCAATTTTGGTAACGATGCGATGTTGTTCAGGAAGTGGAGGTAAGACATAAGGGGCTGAAATTAAAGCACTTTTTGTTAATTTTCTTCTGCCAGTTGTTCCAGTAGTTAAGGGAGTAAATGGATAATACCAAAGTGAGTAATTTAAATAATCTATATCAACACATCCATTACTACGTAAAATATGAGCATGATTATTAACCCATGTTTTACCTGTAATCTTATAACTGAATGGTTTTTCACGACCTACAAAAGTTTCATCCTCTACAACTAAAACAAGAGGTTCATCAAAAATATAATCATCAATATAATCAACTAAGCCATTAGCACCGTAATAGGGAATATTTCCCAACCGTTTTGCTCGTTCTTCTTTGCTAACTGGTACTCGCTGATAATCTAAACATTCAGTAGCTTCTCCAATAGTTGTCCACACCCAACCCTTCGGCAACTCATACAAATCCTTGCCCATTACGCAGCTAACGCCTCATTCAACTCATCCAAAATATCCATTAAATCATTCCCAAACAACTGATAACCCTGAAACGCCTCCTGTGGCATTTCCTGTAAATCCTCTGGCTCAATCCTCACACTGGTGGCTATATGCTCCTTAATTTTTTCCAACCACGCCACTTGCTGTGAGGTAAACTCTTTTCCTGCTAACCACTGCTGAAACTTCTCCTCAACTGTCACCGCGTAGGGTTCTAACGTCTCCGTTTCCCCCATCGCAAAGCGTACCAGAGAAATGATATCTGTCAACAGCTTTTGCACCCCAGCACCCCTGACTTTATCCGCTTGCAACTGGGCATAAGCTTGCCATAACTTCTCTGTTGTCAGGTTGCAGGGTGGACGTTCTAGGGCATTTGCTAACTGCTTAATCTGCTCGTAGGTTAACTGTCGCTGTCCGTAGGGCTGATTATAAAGGATTTGCAGCGCGGTAATTTTATCCTTATTCGCCTCAATACACTGGCGAAAAGTCTCCACTGTCCCCATCGCCTTATCCCTGGTGCTGGTATCAAATCCCGCTTCTAAAACTACATCCTGACTAACTGTATCAATTAGCTGCTCATTATTACTTTTAATATCTTTGAGCAAATTCCGAAACTGGGGATTATCAAAGGGTTGACAAGCAAGGTTGATTAATACCTCTGCCGCTTGCTGCTGTTGTGTTTCCGTGGGTGTTGGGGTTTGAAACTGGGCGATCGCCTGTTCAATTTGCTTGTCTGGATCGACGGCATCGAGTAACTCTCTGGTAATCTGTTGAATAGACTTGCCCCCAGCAGCAGTTTTTAATTCTGTGCGTTCATCAGGATTCAGTTGCTTTTCTAACTTTGCCAAGCGTCCCGCCAAGGACATCAGCGTGTCTTCATCTCGCTGATCCAATGCCACTGCTTGCACTAATTTATCAAAAGGTACACTGCGTTTGCGCTCCAAAGGTCGAGAATCAGTTTTATCCGACTCGCACACCCCCACCGCATCCACAATCACGAATTGTTCTTTAACTTGAGCATCCGGTGTCACTCCCTGAAAATCTGTGGGATTAATTGTGCGGGTTCCCCGTCCTTTCATCTGCTCAAAATAAATCCGCGATTTCACATCCCGCATAAATAGCAAGCATTCCAGAGGTTTGATATCCGTCCCCGTGGAAATCATATCAACGGTGACAGCAATGCGGGGATTATAGGAGTTGCGGAAACTGGCGATTAAATCTTCTGTCTTCTCCCCAGTGGTGCGATAGGTAATCTTTTTACAAAACTCATTCCCCTTGCCAAATTCTAGGCGCAGAATTCGCACAATATCTTCAGCGTGGGAGTCATCCTTGGCAAAAATCAGGGTTTTAGGAACTTCAGTTCTACCAGGGAATATCTCGGTAAATAATCGCTGTTTAAAGGTGCGAATCACCGTGCGAATTTGATCCATCGCCACAACAGAACGATCCAACTCCCTTTCCGCATAGCTGACATCTTCATCCAACCGCTGCCAACGGATCGCACGAGTTTGGCGATCGCGTCTATCAATGTAAAATCCTGCTTGGATATTGCTACCCTGTTCCGTAATCTGGGTGCGAATGCGATAAACCTCATACCCTACATTCACCCCATCAGCTACCGCCCGTTCGTGGGAATACTCCATCACCAAGTTCTGATCAAAAAAGCCAAAGGTTTGCAGAGATGGCGTTGCCGTCAATCCGATAATGAAAGCATCAAAATATTCCAAAACTTGCCGCCACACGTTGTAAATCGAGCGGTGACATTCATCGGTGATAATGAAATCAAAGGTTTCAATGGGAATTTTCGGGTTATAAACCACATCCTTGGGTTGCTGGTTTTCCTCCTCCCCATCGAACTGTGATGCTTCCTCATTTTCTGCCTCAAATTCAGCTTCACCCCGCAACATCGAATAAAGACGCTGAATTGTCGTGATACATACCTTATTCACCGGATCGATGGTATTGGAAGTCAACAACTGCACATTATAGAGTTCAGTAAACTTGCGCCCATCATCAGGGGTGACATACTGCTGAAACTCCTTCTGGGTTTGCTCTCCCAAATTCTTCCGATCCACCAAAAACAAAACCCGTTTCGCCCCAGCTAACTTAATCAGCCAGTAGATAAAACTTACAGCAGTATAGGTTTTGCCCACACCCGTCGCCATCTGAATCAACGCTCTAGGGCGATTTTCTTTGAGAGAATTAAATAAACCTGCGATCGCTTCTTGCTGACAGTCCCGTAAATCTTCAGTTTCAATTGTGGGTAACAGTTGCAAAAGCCCTCTGAGAGTGTCAGACTTGCCTAGCCATTCCTGTAGGGTTTCCGGTCTGTGGAAAGTAAACACCCGCCTAGAGCGATAATTAGGGTCACGGGAGTCTCGAAAAAATGTTTCTGTACCAGTGCTTTCGTAGATGAAAGGTAAAGGCTTTTGGTGACAAGGGAGACTTTTGGGCAAGTTAAAGGAATATTTGTCGGATTGGATTTCAACACCGCTTAAAGCAAATCCAGCAGGTTTCGCTTCAAGAACTCCAACAGCTTTGCGATTGATGAATAGCAGGTAATCAGCATAACCAGATTTCAAGGGATATTCCCGCACCGCAATTCCCAACCCTGCACCCAAGTTAACTTGCTCATAGTCTTGGATAACCCATCCTGCGACGGTGAGTAATTGGTCAATCTTTTGCCTTGCCTGTTCTTCCGGTTTCATCACTGAGCTTTCTACTCTTACCCGATATTTAAGCGTCACTGAGGACTCTTAAATGGCATTCATTTCAATATAGCTAGATAATAAGCAAAAAAGTGTTATTCTTCTTAAAAGAAACTTGCTCTAAGTAGATACCTGTTTGGGTAGCGATAGATATTTGCTCCCATATATGCCAATCCATGTTGATCGCATTTCGTAAGAATTAACCAACCTCTTTAGTGAACTCCAGAGAACTATTAAGTATAGAGTGGCTGAGGAAAAAGGCTATATTCTATATTCTATCTATGAGATTTTAGGTTTCAATATGCAATACACATAGAAACTACTATATATTTCTTCTTAAAATTTGCTCAATTTTATTTTATTTTACAAGCTGCAACGCGAGAAAATATTTGTTTTAATCCACTTCCCCCAAACTCATCGAATCCCGTATAACCAGAACACAGTGGAAAATATTTACAAGCTAAACGTTGACCACTTGTTTCTAGAGTTGGCAAAGAACCTTTGGGCAATTTTGTATTTAATGCAACTAATAATCTAATCAATTCATTGTAGTTTCTCCACTGTTTTTTTTGATTATCATACCATCCGACAGCAGCCCCAAAAATTATATTAGCCTTTTCATCATTCTGATCCTTCTCCGTAATATTTAATTTATTTCCTAAGTCTAACCATATATTTTTTTGCACACTAAAACCAAAATTTTCATGCGAGTACTTTAACCATAACGAGTTAATTTTGTTAAGGTTTTCGCAGGATAAATTCTTGATGTCTTCAATCTTGAGATAACTGGGGTAATATTGGAATTCAGGATTGACTATATAGACCATAAGCTTTTCTGTTTTTTCATTAGCTTCCTGCCACTTTTGGTTTGCCAGTAGGTTTTCTAGTTCATCATAATAGTGTTCTTGTAAAGATTTCTCTACTTCTTGTTTTAATTTTTTATTTTCATTATTTACTGAAAGTAAAGTAATGAATTCTCGATAAAAAGCCTCTATATTTTCTTTTGATATAATTTTGTTTTCTATGTTTGAGTTAAATGGTGGGCTAACTTCCTTATTATTTAATATACTCTTGTATTTTATAGTCTTAATAACCTCGAAAGCTTGACTATAATGAATAATCGCTACTTTAATATTTTCTTGAGATGTGTTTTCAAAAGAATCAGTTTGCTTTTGATAATTAGATAGCTTTATCTGTAATGGATATGATAAATTACCTTGAATTTTTAATTTTAATAACCGAATCTGTAAAGATTCTAAAGAGTTATTATTATTGCTTATTTTGACTTTGTCAAGATAATTCCGAACTTCTAACATATTTTTGCTTTTAAGTTTCGTATAAGCATAAGCTATTCCTGTATTAATAATATCTTTTTGTAAATTATAGTCTTTGATTTTAACTGATTGACCAGCCATTGAAAATAATTCTTTGGATTCTTGATCAGAACCCTCATCTTCAAGCTGTCCAGCTAATTCAGCTAATTTTTCAACAGTTATTAAATATTGTTGATTTTGCTGAACCTTTTTCCCTGAGATTACTGCTTGTCGTCCTAAAAATATAGCCCCTAACAAAGTAATAATTAAAATAAAGCTTCCAATACGAATTCGCTGAAAAGCTTGCTTATTAGCCTCAGACAGTACCAAATTCCTTTTTTCTACTGCTTCCTTATCTTTTCTCTCTCTTTCTAACTCAGCATCTTTTTCTTTAGCCGCAATTTCCTCTTCCCGTTCCTTCGCTTGACTAGCTGCTAAAAACTGTCTATCTTGGTAACTCAAACTTTTGTCTTTCGCCCATTCGACAGCATCCTGTAATGCTTTGCCACGTAATAGTCTAGACTCATCAGTAGATTTAGAAGCTAGCCAAAACTTGAAATTTTCTGAGTAGGGGCGCAGATTCTTTAATTGTGTTTCAATCCAATAGAAGTCAAAAACTTCTTTGTATATAGGATTGTAAACTCTTAACTTATTTTGTTGCTTAACAATTAATCCTGAAAGTTGTAACTCACTTTGTTCTAAAGTATTATCTGCCGTAATCTCGGCTTGTTCTTGCCTCAACGTAATTTGCTGATACAATTCCAGTAAATATCCAGCCCGTTGCTCATCCCTCAAAATTCTGGATTGAATAGTTCGCAAATGTTCAGGTTCGTCTTGAGATTCCCAATTTTCAATAATTCGTGATTTGACAACCTGTTCAACAGTGCGAAGGTTTTCTTGCTCTGACTCCTCAACCATCAACTGACACAACTTTTGCGTCAAAAACGGTTGCCCACCTGTCCAATATAAAATTTCCTCCATCAACGCTTGAGGGTTACTAAACTTCCCCTGTAAACCTAGCTGTAATTGCTCAACCTCATGCAGTTGGAAACCTTTGAGAGAGATCCCTTTACCAATATTAAACGGAGTGCGTTGTTTATCTTCTATTAAATTGCTAGGTGATGCGACTCCCAACAAACAAAAAGTAAGGCGATTATATTCAGAGTTATCAACACGCTGATTGTAACAGGAACGAATAAAAGCAAAAAAATCATCAGTAGAAAATTGCAGACTTAAAACACTATCAATCTCATCAATAAAGAGGACTATATTTTCTTTAATCTCCCTCAGTAATATTTTTTCTAGAAAGTTACCAAACTTCATCAAAGATGAGTTTAATTTATTCTTTTCCCACCACTTGTGAAAATCTATATTCAAATCAAAGCTATCAATTAGCTTCACAATCAAATCTGCGTACCAATTTTCTTGTGTAGCACTCTGAATACTGATAGAAGATAAATCAATCGATGCACACTCCACACCAGCTTCACTCAAGCGGCTCATTGTTCTCACCCGCAAGCTGGATTTTCCACTTTGTCTGGAATTCAGTACATAACAGAACTTCCCTTGGCGAAGCGCATTATATAATTCCTCATCGGCTTCCCGTGTTACATAGGTACTAGCATTCTCAGGTAAGCTTCCAGAAAAAATATATTCATTGATATATTCATCACCCATAACTTACCTCAATCGCACTGAAAAATACTGACGGTATAAATCGCAGTTAGAAACACAATCATTACGAACAATTTTTACCAACCCTAAACTATGCAGCTTGAACGTAATTTCAGGATTAAGTTGGACAGGTTCATTTGCACTTACTACTCTTTTATAAGCTGCTTCTAGCAGAGGAGCATCTTGTAAAGATTCGAGTTGTTCTCTCAAGTGGTAGCTAAAAATTCCTTGTTCCGTTGGAGCAAGTGCGACAATTTCTTCTAAAGTAATTTCTTGACTTTTAAGATTACCCAAAGTCTCTTGCAGCAAATAAGGATGTCCTCCCAGCAATCCCATTAGCTGATTTAAGCCTTGTTCTCCTAATTGTCCATCTAATTCATATTGCTTTAGCATTTCTTCTACCTGCTGCTGGTGAAACTCAGGTAACTCAATGGCTAATCCCACATTAAAAGGTGAGCGATTAGTATCTAAGGTAGGATAAGTTTCTGTAGAATTAACTACCACTAACCTCAGTTTTTTCCAAATTTTACCCATCCTGTCCCCTTGTTTGGCAGTTTCATACCAACTCCGCAGCAGTAAGCAAAATTCGGAGAAAATATTTTCACATTTAAACAACCGCTCAAAATTATCTATGGCAAGAACAACAGGACTATCAATTACTGATAGTAAATACTTTTGAAAGTAACGAGTACAGCTTGTATTCAGCCCCATATTATCTTGCCAGTATTCATCCAACTGAGCCTCCAGTTCCAGGCTGTCAGAAACATTGATGCACAACCACTGTAAGAAGGTCTTCAAGTCAGCAATCGCAGAACTATCAGCTAGTTTCAAATCTAATTTCGCTGTTTGATAACCTTGCTGCCTAGCATAGTCGAGCAATTTCTCTAATAGCAAGGTTTTACCCATCTTTTGCGGAGCTTTAATCCGAATCAGCGCTCCAGGTTGCAAAATAGCTTTATGGCATTTTTCTTCAATCGGTGGGCGTTCAATATATATATTTGTTGTTGGTTCTGAGTCAGAGTTTGTAGGTAATTCCTGTGAAGCAAGCTGAGAGAGTAAACTTTTTTTGGTAATAAGTTGGGGTATCAAATTCTGCGGTATCCCTGCCACTCGAATCACACTACAACCTAGTTTATAGGCAAACTCATAATCTTGACCTGCTCCCAGTGCATCATAAAAACCCACAGCAAATTCAACTGCTGCTTTATCACCAATTGCTTGACTCATACCCACCACATAATTAATGTGTCGGGCTATTTCTTCTGCCTGATACTTTGAATAGCAAGCATTAAGAACAACACACTCTATTTGATTAGCGAATAATTGAAATAATCCAGCTAAAGCTTCTGCATCAACTAACTTGATTTGACCCGTTTCATCCTCAAATAACAAACCTTCTTCTCCAGAACCATGCCCAGAAAAGTGAATTATGTGTGGTTCATATTCCAGAATAGCTCTGTGTATGTCTCTGTAGCGTACTGCTTCTGCTGTATCTATTGAATAATCATCACGCTTCTTTGCTCGTTTTAATCCCTCTCTAATTTCGCGCATCTCCTCACCCAGACGAAGCTGACTGGTGCCTTTAGGATTGGCTGATAACAGCAGGATCTTTCGAGCTTGATTATTAGTACTCATTAGAAACGTGCATTTTTATAGATTGATACCGCAGTTCCTCAAAATTATGTCAGATTAACCTGCCAACTTATTTATCAACTGCTGATAAATCACGTCTAGCCACACCGGAATCACAGGTTTACCTTCATCTAAAGATGCGATCGCTTGTTCTCGGTCATACACTATAAGATTTAGCGATCGCTTATGCCCCTGCCAAAGTAGCATCCATCGACTACCTTTACCAGATTCAAATAACTCCGGTTCCTTGTATTTGAGAGTTTTCAGCGTAGTACTGGCAATATCAAAACTTAGTCCCATCGACAAAAAATATAACATTGCTGCCAGTTCCATCAAATTTGGCTTTGAGTAATAAATACTACGTCCTGTTCCCGTCTCACCAATAACAGGAACAACCACACCCTTTTCACGCCAGTACTGGAGTTGGCGCAGGGTGCAGCCTGTGATTTCAGCCGCTTGTTTACTCGTAAAAAACGTTTCTTGCATGAAATCATTCTAGGCACAGCATTTTGTTAAACATTTATGCTATTATTAAACACATGTGTTTTATTGATGAACGTATGAGCCAGATTACTATTCAGTGTCGTTTAGTAGCAAGTGAATCTACCCGCCAACAGCTATGGAAGCTGATGGCAGAGAAAAACACGTCACTGATTAACGAACTATTGGTTCAAGTAGCTCAAAATCCTGAGTTTGAAACTTGGCGACAAAAAGGCAAACATCCGAGTAGTATTGTCAAAGAATTGTGCCAACCCTTGAAAACGGACCCTCGTTTCATCGGTCAGCCAGCACGGTTTTACACAAGTGCGATCGCCACAGTGAATTACATCTACAAATCTTGGTTTGCATTAATTAAGCGATCGCACTTCCAACTAGAAGGCAAAATTCGCTGGTGGGAAATGCTTAAAAGCGATACTGAATTAGTAGAACTCAGTGGTATGACTATAGAAAGCCTTCGTAGTAAAGCTGCTGAAATTCTAGCTCAATTCACTCTCAAATCCGATACAGTTGAAGCAAAACCAGCGACAGAAAACAAACGTAAAAAGACTAAAAA
The DNA here is from genome assembly GCF_025677855.1 of Tolypothrix sp. PCC 7601. Classification (NCBI taxonomy): domain Bacteria; kingdom Bacillati; phylum Cyanobacteriota; class Cyanophyceae; order Nostocales; family Tolypothrichaceae; genus Tolypothrix; species Tolypothrix sp. PCC 7601. The sequence goes on along the minus strand of NZ_CP064879.1, from coordinate 1,654,158 downwards.
GTCAAAAGCCTCAGATAGCGATCGCAGTATGTCTAAAACTTTGTTTGAGGCTTACCACGACACAAAAGACATTTTGACTAGTTGTGCAATTAGCTATTTGCTCAAAAATGGTTGCAAAATCAATGATAAAGAGGAAGACACTCAAAAGTTTGCTAAACGCCGCCGTAAACTTGAGATTCAGATTGAACGTCTGAGAGAACAACTAGAAGCAAGAATACCCAAAGGTCGAGATTTAACTGATGCCAAGTGGCTAGAAACTCTTTTGCTTGCCACTCGTAATGTTCCTAAAAGTGAATTAGAGGCGAAATCTTGGCAAGACGACCTTTTAAAAAAATCTAGCAAATTACCTTTCCCTGTAGGTTATGAAAGTAACGAAGACATGACTTGGTTTTGGCAATTTAGCCTTTATAATATAGCGATTAATTTACGTTTTTTCTGGTTGTGGATTTATATAGATTATTTAATTGCTATTGTATTTTTACGTGATGTTCTTCAAATTGAAAAACAATGGTTGCATAATTTAGAAATTAATAACACTAGTTTACTAATCAAGCTTTGGAATCTAGCGCTTGAGCTAAATTGTTTAGCTAGTATTTTGTTTTTGCACGAATCTCTTCATAAATATAAAAGACGGCTCTGTGTGCAATTCAATGGATTAAGCAAACATACCTTTAAAGTTTACTGCGATTTTCGTGATTTGCATTGGTTTCAACGCTTTTTTGAAGATCAAAGAATCAAAAAAAATAGTAAAAATCAACACTCCAGTAGCCTTTTTACACTCCGTAGTGGTTGTATTTGTTGGCAAGAACATGAAGGTAAAGGCAAAGAGTGGATCGTTAACCGTTTAATCCTTTATTGTTGTGTAGATACTCGTTTGTGGACGGCTGAAGGCACAAACCAAGTTAGAGAAGAAAAAGCAGAAGAAATTGCTAAAGCTATCACTAGAACTATAGCCAGAGGTGAACTCAATGAAAAACAACTAGCTTTTATCAGAAGAAAAAACTCCACATTAGCTAGAATTAATAACCCCTTCCCTCGTCCCAGTCAGCTTTTATATAAAGGACAATCTCATATTCTTGTCGGTGTCAGCCTTGGTCTAGAAAAACTTGCAACAGTAGCAGTGGTTGATGGCTCTACAGGTAAAGTGCTTACTTACCGCAGTATTAAACAACTACTAGGTGATAATTACAAACTACTAAATCGACAGCGACAACAAAAACATACCTTATCCCACCAACGCCAGATAGCTCAAATACTGGCTGCACCAAATCAACTTGGAGAATCAGAGTTAGGACAGTATGTTGACAGATTACTGGCTAAAGAGATTGTAGCGATCGCTCAAACATATAAAGCTGGCAGTATTGTCCTCCCTAAGTTGGGCGATATGCGAGAACAAGTTCAAAGTGAGATTCAAGCCAAAGCCGAACAGAAATCAGACTTAATAGAAGTCCAACAAAAATATGCCAAAGAGTACCGAGTTAGCGTCCATCAATGGAGCTACGGGAGATTGATTGCTAATATTCAGACTCAGGCAGCTAAAGTTGGAATTGTAATTGAGGAGGCAAAACAACCAGTAAGAGTAAGTCCACAGGAGAAAGCGAAAGAATTAGCGATCGCTGCTTACAATTATCGCCAAAAAACCTGATTGACAAAACACCGAACCTTGAAAATAGAATAAATATCAATAAATAGCGCCGCAGTTCATGCTTGTATAAAGCCTCTGTACTGTGTAAATGTGGGTTAGTTTGACTGTTGGAAGACAGTCTTGCTTTCTGGCCCTGTAGTCGTTCTACCAACCTTGAAGCTGCTGTCCCTTAAAGACAGGAATAAGGTGCGCCCCCAGCAAAGAGGTGCGGGTTTACCGCAGTGGTAGCTACATAATCACCTCCAACCAAGGAGGAACCCACCTTAATTATTTTTTTGACGAATCGAAGCGGGGTCAATTTCCCTGGAGATCTGCCAAAACTTCAAATCGCTTATTGATTAAGGCTCGTAGCTTTTATGATGTCAGTTAATTTACTTTTTTAAGTGTTAACAGACAGGCGATTTTGGCAGATCTGACAAAAATGCTTCTGGAAGTCTTTGCTGGTGAAGGATTTGAGGCGCTGAGTTTCAATACCCCTCACGACTTGAGGCGGGTTGAAAGCGATTTTTTATAATCACAAACACATTTCTAGGGACAAGTTTCAATACCCCTCACGACTTGAGGCGGGTTGAAAGCAGCATGTTGCGATGAATTCTACACCTGCTTTGAAAGGTTTCAATACCCCTCACGACTTGAGGCGGGTTGAAAGACACAGTATGTGAGAGAAGATGAAGCGTTACTGGGTGTTTCAATACCCCTCACGGCTTGAGGCGGGTTGAAAGTCCTTTACTGAGTTGAGAGGTAATACAAACCGCAAATATGTAACGCCACAAGAGTGAGCAGTTGACTATTTTCAAGGGTTGGCACTGAGCAAAAAGTTTTTAGGTGGGTTGAAAGGATAGAGCAACAGATTCTTTGTTTCGAGAGATTGACTTTTGCTCTAAATATTAAATACTAATTAGTCGCTCCATATAAAGAAGAGTTCTGCCATACTTGATATACGGCAGAAAATTGCTGTCAAATATAATTTGTCAACGCGGACAGTAATTTGGCAATATGGACATTAATTTGTCAACACGGACAAATAATTTGGCAATCGACACAAAACGAGCGCGGAGGGATTTGAACCCCCGACCCACAGAACCGGAATCTGTTGCTCTATCCACTGAGCCACGCGCCCTTAATCTTTTCGATTATAACACGCCGAGGATAAAATTTGCAGATGAGTTGGCGATCGCACTTCTCTAGCTGAAATGGACTGCTTGCAGAAGTCGGTAACAGGAGAAGGGGAAAGGTCTTGGTATTTTCCCCTTTCCCACCCACCTCTTGCAAACAGCACTTCTGCAAGAGACTCCATGATCTGAGTTCACAAAGAACAATAAAAATCAATATCAAAAGCAATCAAAATGTATCAACTTTATCATCATTCCCCAAGAAAAAATCCGCAAAAGCTTGAGGTTTTTAGATATATTCAAGAAGCTGATGAATCTTATTGATTGCACCAATGATTATAGAAGATGCTATTTCGATGTCTTCTTTGGTTGTAAACTTACCAATACCAATTCTCAATGCGCCCTCAATGAGATTTTCTGCAAGGTTCATTGCTTGTAAAACATGAGAAGAAGCAACAACACCTGATGAACAAGCCGCACCTGTAGATATGGCTAACTGATGGCGCACTCTCGCAATCATGGCACTATTAGGAATACTGAGTATAGAAATATGTAAGTTACCTGATAAGCGGTTGTTTAAGTCTCCATTCACCGCTAAATCAGGAACTTGCGCTTGGAGGGAGTTTTGCAGATGATCTCGCAAAAGTGCGATCGCAGTTTCATCTACTTCCATCTCCAACTGTCTCAATTTACAAGCTTCCCCTAACCCAACTATTCCGGGTACATTCAGCGTACCCGATCGCATTTGGTGTTGATGTCCACCACCGTAAATCATTGGTTGCAGATGAACGCCGTTTCTCACTACTAATACACCAACGCCTTTAGGTGCATAAAGTTTATGTCCAGAAATTGCGAGATAAGTAATACCCCAATCATGGAAGTTGAGAGGAATTTTCCCGACTGCTTGGGAAGCATCACATAAAAAAGGGATATTGTGGGAGGATGCGATCGCACCAATTTTTTCTATGGGGTAAATTGTCCCTACTTCATTGTTAGCCGCCATCACACAAAGTAAGGAAGCACCATCAGCACAGACTTTTTCTAGATGTTCTAAATCAATCTGCGCTTGTTGATTGACTTTTAACCAAATAATTTCCGCCAGTCCTTTTTTAGCTAATGCTTTGCAGGTATCTAAAACGGCTTTGTGTTCTACTGGGGAAACAATTATTTTGGCAGTGCTATTTTGTTGTGCAATTTGTCCTTGAATTGCTAAGTTAATACTTTCTGTTGCACCAGATGTAAAGATAATTTCTTTGGGTGAGGCGTTGATTAATTCTGCTATTTGTTGACGGGCTTGTTTAACTGCTTTGCCTGCTTCATCTCCATATCCATGATCTACACTATTAGCATTACCAAAAGCAGTAGTCATATAGTACATGACTTTTTGGGCTACTCTTGGGTCAACAGGAGTAGTTGAGTGGTAATCGAGGTAAATAATCTTTTCTTGTGTAGTCATTGCTTGGGAACATTTTTAGATAAATTTTCGACTTTTTCTGGAAAACTTGATTTATTTTTGCATATCTTCTCACCAAGTCAGGTAATGTCAAACTAACAAACTGAAAAACCCGATAGATTTATATTGATTGCAATCATAGAAAACCGTTAACCTCCCCTTGAGTTACGTTTGATATACTGAGTTTATTAAAAATTTGTTAACTCCTTACTGAAAATGGGAATGAAAATAACTGTTACAAGTTTAGTGTTTCTCGGTTTTCTAGTCCTAGGAGATCTGCCTACGATGGCTGGAAATCAAAGTTCTTCCTTTTCTGGCCCTGTGCGCCAAGTTTGGGAAGATGGATTTAGGTTAAACAGCAATGGTCGTTCCATCACAGTTGATACATATGATATCTGTGGAGATAATACCAGCTCGCACATATCGGTGGGTGATCAAGTAACCGTAAGAGGGGAATTTGATGAAGGAGAGTTTGATGCTTTCTCAGTGACTAAGGCTAATGGTAAAAGAGCTTGTCAGTAGAGCTTGACTAAATTATTCACTGGCAACAAAATTGTAGGTTGGGTTGACGCAAATAAACCCAACATTAATCTAGATTTTGGTAAGACTTACGCAACATGTGGACGAAAATCTGATTATTGGGTAGGGGTAATTCATGAATTACCCCTACTTTCGTTTAACCTGAACTTCCCCCGGTGCAAATGTACTAAATAGCCCTTAAACCTTTACTCTGTAAGCAATCCGGGTTTGAGCGCAGATATTACTGTACCCATGTAAGCCCTGGAACTGTTGGTACAACTGCGGTAAGCTAAAAATTGGGGGCCAACGCCTCAAGTTCGCTCCGCAAGCCCCTTTGACAATTTGTACCCAGTAAGAGCGAAGCGAAAAACGTTAAAAGTCGCTCTGGATAACAGTTAGCTCTTTTTGCTTGGGGGGAAGTTCAGGCTAAAAATTGGGGGCCAACGCCTCAAGTTCGCTCCGCAAGCCCCTTTGACAATTTGTACCCAGTAAGAGCGAAGCGAAAAACGTTAAAAGTCGCTCTGGATAACAGTTAGCTCTTTTTGCTTGGGGGGAAGTTCAGTTTAACTGATGCGTAAGTCCTGTTTGGGTTTCGCTCTGCATTCACCAAATTATCCGCGCTGTGTGAGCAACTGTAGAGGCGGGTTTATTTGGCTTGTTGTTACCGTGGGCTTTGTGACTGTGCTACTCATGCTCTAAAAATCTTCTCGCTACTCTTCCCCAATCAATGCGAGTATCTTGAGCATTATCTTTACGTTTACCATCTGGCTGTTCGTCTTCATATCTTGCCCATGCCATTAATAGTAATTTTAAACCATCTAAAGAATTAACTAACCGAGAACGCAAGGTATCTATATCAGCTTTATCTACATCCTCTTCGAGAATTTCTACTAAGTTTTGATAAGCTGGATGGTTAGTATTTAAAGTAACAATAATTGCTCCGCCTCTGGGTTTAACAGAGAAGAAAGCCGGAGTATCAAGAGGTGCTTCCACAAAGGTATACTTCAAGCCATCATCTACTGTTGTTGCGGCTAATAATTCGGCTTTGGTTTCTGTAACGCCTTCTTCTTTTAAAGTTTCTTTAATAACTTGTTTACGTTCTTCTTTGGGTAATTGTTCATCTGCATCACTTTGACCTTTGTAACCTTGCGATTTACGTTCTTGAGTTACAGTAGTGGCTACTTTTTCAGGTTTATAAGGGTCGTGACGTTTTTCAGTGTTAGTACGAGTACCTTTTGTTTGTGCTTCCAGCAAACGACGAATAATTTTAAGTTGACTATCAATTTTATCCGCAATAATTAAAAGTGAACTCCTTGGATCTTCTTCAGCCTCAAGTTCTTCTTTTAGTTGAGTAATACTTTTTCCATCTTCTAGTAAAGACTTAATATCAAATTTTAAAAGTTCACCAAAATTACGTGCTGATTGTTTATTATTAGTGACTCCAAAAATCTCATCAAGAGAGGGCGGAAATTCTACTTCTACTCCCCACCATCTTTCTCTAGGATCAGAAGCACTGACGATTCCTGTATCTAATTCTAATTCTCTTCCTGCACGTACAACGGAAATTCCTACATTTTTCGCAGCGTGTTGTCCGTGGGGTAAATTACCAGGGCTTTTTCCTGGTTCAGCTTGACGGGCTTCTTCTTTAGCGTAAGAGAAACGCACTTTTACATCATGTTCTTTATCTTTAAAATTAATTTTATAAGTGGCTTCATAAGATGTATCTCCTTCCCAGGGACGAAACATAGCTTGATTATTAAATGGTGCGGGACAAGAGGTTTTTTCTATGAGATAACAAGGGTCATTTGGTTTGGCATCTTTATTGACAATCAAGTCATATAATGCTTCTAAATCAAAGGCTACCATGCGGATTTTGACATCGCCGCTATCAATGAATTTGCGATACATTCTACCAATCACAAATTCCGAATTATCAATAATTGCTTTGCCAGTCCTCCAAATACAACGGTCGATTTTTGACCATACTACTAATGTGCCACTTGCGCCAAATTGTTGACCAATTCTTGTCCAAGTTGTGGGAATTGCTTTAGGTGTTGGTTCTGGTACTTCTGTCAACCGTTGATTTTTAATTTCATCTAAATCTAAATAAGTATGCAGTGCATTTTCTATGCCATTTTGCCATGACCAGACATCAACTCTCTGACATTGGGAAATAGAAGACGAAGGTAAACCCATCCCAAAACGTCCAATTCCGGTGTGTTTGTCTTCATCTAAATATGTACCGTTACCAAATTGCAGGGCGAGACGTAACACATTCGCATCCATCCCACAACCATTATCTAACACGGCGATTTGTTCAATGCGCGATCGCCTCCTTCCCTCTACCTGTTGTTTACGTTCCCCACACAGCAGTTCTACTTGCGATGCACCAGCTTGAATGGCATTATCCATTAATTCGGCTAAAGCATAGGCGGCGTTTTTATAACCGTTGTCGCGCATGGCTTGAACTGCTAGGTGTGTGGGAACGATATCATGGGCGTTAGCATTCATGGGATTTTCCTCCAAACGTCTTCCCAATTGTGAAAAGCTGATGCGACTGAAGCAAAACCGGGGAGTTGGCTATCCACAACCGTGACAATTTCGGCTGTAGCATTACCCCCAGCTTTGAGTCCTCTGATGGCGCGTCCTACCATTTGGCTGTAGAGAACAAGGGATGTGGTAGGACGGGCGATAACTGCGGCGCTGGTTTTGGGTGCATCGAAGCCAGTGGTTAATACGCCGTAGTTACATAAAATTTTGGTTTGCGGCTGTTCGTCTTTAAAGCTGTAAATTATTCGTTCCCGTTCAGATTTGGGTGTTTCACCTGTCACCGCATCAGCATTTAATCCCCGCAAACGCAATATAGAAGCGATGAGTCGGGCGTGTTCAACGGAAGTATTAAAAACGATAATCCGTTGATGATGTTGGGCGAGTGCTTCTAGTTCTAGGATGATGCAGAGGTTGCGTTGTTCGTCGGCTGCTAACCGATTGAGGATATATTGGGGAATGTCTAATTCTGTATTAATCCGCTTTAAGTCTTGGGGAGTTAGTTGAATACCAGTTTCGTAAAATAAAGAGCGATAGTTAACTTTAGCTAGGTATTGTTGATCGACAAGATAATCAATTGGGTTGTCATAACCTGGGATTTCTAAAGTAACTTTCTGCTGGGCGAAGAATTTTGCTAGTTGTGCATCGGCGTTAATATCCGCCCAAGTGCGTCCGGGTGTGGCGGTTAAGCCTAATAAGGCGGTTTTTTCGTAGGGGACGACTAAAGCATCTAGTACGAGTTTATAGGTTTCGGCTACTGCTTGATGGGCTTCATCAATAATTACCAACGAACAACGCACACCCAGTTGATTGATGAAGCGAATACTCTTTTTAGCGGCGCTGTAGACTTTCGCTAATCCGGCTACGACTAAGCCATCTTGGGCTTGTTCTATATCTAAGTTGTGGCTACCCCAAAAGCGGTAAGTGGAGATGGTGCGATCGCCTAAACTGTCCCAGGCTTTTTGAAATTCTGTAACCGCTTGTTCGCAAAGTTCTTCGCTATAGGCTAACCATATTCAGTAGACCTAAAAGTTTTGCGATCGCGCATAGAGCGATACCTATAAAACCGACTATTGTCAAAAAAACCGTATTCTGAAATACATTTTTTAGAAAACTCCTTCAACAACTATAAATAAGTAAAACTAATTAATCACCGAAAAAGTTAAGAGTAACGCGCCCACCAAAAGATAGTTCTGGATCTGTAGTATGCAATTTTTGTAAAGTATGGAGGTAAACAAGCAAAATTGAGGATTATTTAGTTTGGCTATGAATGCAAGGGAGCCAGTTCTAACTGATAGTAAAACCTTAAACGAAGTAGTTAACTGTTTAACAGAACATATTCCAATTCAAACTCAAGGAAAGTGTGAACAAAAAAATATCTTTGAGATTTTAATTCGAGCAGCCACCCAAAGGGATAGTATCGAAAATACAACCAAAGTCTTAAAGAATGTTCCTACCAGCAACGATATTCGTTACCATTTAGATAAATATTCAGACATTAAATATTTAGAATCAGACTTAAATGCAGCAATTCAAAGCCGCTTACCAGATGGAATCCGACAAGGTAAACAAAAAATTGCTATCGATTTTAACTTAATTCCATATTATGGTGAACCCTCACCAACCGAAGCACCATATATTTATAGAAGTCAAGCTAAAAGTGGAACTTGTTCTTTTTATGCCTACGCTACTGTCTATGTAATTAAGAAGAATAAACGAGTAACTTTAGCTATCAAAGCTGTTCAACAACAAAATACGAAGGCAGCAATTATCACTTATCTTTTAGCACTGATTGAGCCTTTGAATCTTCAAATCGAAAGATTGTATTTAGACCGGGAATTTTTCTGTGTGCCAGTCATCAGATGGTTGCAAGCTTTGGATATTCCCTTTGAAATGCCAGTAATTATTCGAGGTAAAAATGGAGGTACTAGACAATTAATTAGAGGTCGGCGCAGTTATAAAACAACTTACACTTTAAACAGTGATAAATATGGCTCATGTACTTTCCCAGTTTGGATAGTTTGTACATATAAAAACGGTAAAAGACGAGCGCACGGGCGAGAATTTTTTTATTTATGCTGTTTATAAAGTTAAGTTGTCATTACATTCAATACATGACGACTATCGTCTCCGTTTTGGAATTGAAAGTAGCTATCGGATGAAAAATCAATGTCGGATTAAAACAACTATCAAAAAATCCAACAATTAGATTTCTATTTGTAGCTTTAGCTTTTTTTAATTATTAATGTTTGGATTTATCTAGTCTGGCATTATCTCAGCCGTTTAAAAAAAAGTTCAAGACAAGTTTTCTCCCATCTATTTACCCTTAAACAAATGCTTGAGTTTTTACGTCAAGCAGTAGACCGCAATTATGGAGTCGCCTGTGAAGTTTACTTGCCATCTGGCTGATTTTGATTGATTTTGGGGTTTATTCATAAATTAATCTTATCATTTAGCCAAGCAATCAGCTTTTGTATATTTCCCCCCAAAACTGTATCTTAAACTACCATTTTTTAGCGATCGCAAAACTTTTAGGTCTACTGATATTACTAAAGTGGGTTCATTGTTTCTCAGGTGTAAACCCAATCAGGGCTAAAACCTTGCATCGTTGCTAAAGAAATTAAAGGTAGGGTTGTTATTTGATAAGCATTTCTCAAAATTTCTAAATTTAATAAATCATTTGCTTGACTTACTTTTAATTCAGATACAAATGATTCACTATATTTTAACCATTGACTTTGAGTTATATTTTGATAGGCAACAGTCAAACCAATATGTTGCAATTCGACAAAACTATTAAAATATTTTTCAGATGGTAAATTATTAGATTTAGAAGAGTTAGCAGATTTTGTAGTCGGAATCAAATTCCATAGCTGATCGTGCGCTACAAATGACCAAGGCAAATAATGATCTAATGAAATGTAATCTTTATCTAATTTAACTTGAGAATAAATACATTCAATATCTTGATAATTTAAAATAGTTTTCCAATATTTAGTTTGATTCGTTAAGGAATCTCTTTGTTGTGGCATAAATAATTTATTAACCACATTAGGGGTACTGGGGTTTCTTTGTTGCATATAATTTAACCATTCCCAAGATGCCCAGCCCTTAACTATTGTGTAATTTTTTTCTAAATACTGAATCCAATCTGGGTGTAAAATAATGGCGTTACAATTTTTTTGGTCTTGAGCATCAAAACTGTATAACGGCTTTTTATTATCAAATTGGCTATTAGCTAAATTAATGATAGATGGATTAACATCATAATCTTTTATCCCTCTAGTTTCTTGAGAAAAGAAGGGACGAATTAAGCGATAGGAAACATAACGATTAATATCACTAATAATATCCTCGATATTTTGATTATTAATAGTATTACGTAAAAGTTTCTTATCTGTATCTATAAATTTTAAAATTGGTTCTGTAATTTCTAATTCAAGAGTATCTAATTTATTAGCGATTTGGTCTTGTTTCCCAAACGAGAGTTTAAAATAATTGTGAGGATACCAAGCATTTGCTAACATTTCTACAATAATTTCCCGAAAGCTGATACTTGATAAAGTATCAAAATTTCTTCTTTTAAGAATATCCAATAAAGATAAAAAATATAGGTATTTATAAGAATTAGTCGTATCAGAAAAAATTTGCGCTAAAACAGTAACATTAACTTGGTCTGATAATGGCAAACTTTGAGTCATTATTGGATTTTTAATTACTGTTAAATTGCCTAAATATACTTGAATAAAATCATTAGCGGCTGATTGATTAATCTTATTTAACGCCTTAACGATGTCTGCAACAGTTTCAGCAGTAGGGTCAATTTTTTCATGATACCAACGGAAGACAATCGGACGCTCAACACCTAAAGCTGTCGCCAGTTGGCTTTGGCTGATGTTGTAAGACTCTAAAACCTGCTTGAGTGCTTGTCCTGCTTTTCCCATGATTTCCATTATCACAGGATAGCGAACGGAATTTTGTTAACTTTTATGATAACTTATTTTCTGTTTTTGTTAGCATTTATGATAACAAAAGAGATAATGTTACATAGGTGCGTTATGGCGGAAGAATTTGTGAGATTAGAAGATAACAGCAGCAATCAAGTCCAGGTGAGGCGAGAAAAGGTAAAACACATATTAGTGGGTAGTCCTGAACTAGTCAGAAGGACAATCTATCAGTTGTATACTACAGGTTATGCAGAAATCGGTTCTTGGTCTAAACCTGTAAAAGCTGGTAACTTAGGTGAATCTGGCGATGTCTTGAGTGTCTTAATTAGATAGCAAGTTTAAGAAATCGAAGCTTGAGGGTGAAGTGCGATCGCCTTTTTTTAAAATCCCGCGCGATCGCACTAACTCTTACGCTTCAAAATATTCAAGAGTACATTTGATAGAATATACAGGTCTTCATATCAACAAAGTGATGCGCTGATGTCAGCTAGAGATTTATTTCATGAAGCGGTAAAAAATGCACTTCAAAAAGAAAATTGGATAGTTACCGATGATCCATTAGAAATAGAATTTGAGGAAGTAAAGCTTAAAATAGATCTAGGTGCAGAACAGTTGATAGCGGCAGAAAGAGAAGGAGAAAAAATAGCTGTAGAAATCAAAAGTTTTGCCAGTAATTCTGCGGTAAGTGACTTTCATACAGCTTTGGGGTAATTTCTCAATTATCAAATTGCACTCGAAGAGAATGAGCCAGAACGTAAATTATATTTAGCAATTCCGGTTGATGCTCATGAAACATTTTTTCAGACAAAACTTGCTAAAACTGCAGTGCAAAAACATCAATTAAAACTAATAGTATACGAACCAATAATGGAGGTAATTTTGGAATGGAAAAGCTAGAAAATTATCGTCAATATATCCAAAATATTTTAACTCAACACGGCAAATATAAATATAACCATGAAGAAATCGAAAATCAATTAATATTTGATACAATACACGACCATTATCAGTTAATGCGTATAGGTTGGAATGGTTTAAGCCGTGTGTATCACAGTATCATTCATTTTGATATTAAAAATGGCAAAATCTGGATTCAGCAGAATATGACAGATATAGATTTAGCACAGGAACTTTTGGAAATGGGAGTACCAAAGGAAGATATTGTATTCGGTTTACAACCACCATATAAACGTCCATATACAGGATATGGAGTGGCTTAAAAAAACTTAGACTATTAACTGAATGACACGCTTCATACATGACAAATTCGCTAAGGACTATCTAGAAGAGTTACTCAAAGATTACGGAGAAGTCAAAGCATCAGAAAAAATCTCAGGAGAGATAAAAGAAATAGATGTTTTCTTCACGCCTAACAAACAGCAAAACTCTAATTTACAAATCTTGGGTTTACTAGGAAAATTTGCCGAAAATCCCGCCATCATAGAACCATTCCGCAATCCAGCTTCTAGCGATGAAATATGCGACTGTATCCTCAAATTATTAGAAGTCAAAGCTTCATTACGACGCGAAGCTAAAGCCAACAAAATCAAACTTCAAGACTCAGAAATTCCCAAATTGTGGATTCTGACTCCCACAGTATCGGAAACGAGATTATCTAGCTTTGGCACTGTGCAAAAATCAGATTGGTTATCAGGAGTACATTTTCTCCCAGATGCACTACGGACAGCAATTGTCGCCATACATCAACTACCACAAACACCGGAAACATTATGGTTGAGGCTTTTAGGTAGAGGAAACGTACAGTCACAAGCGATTATCGAATTGCAAGAGTTACCATTAAATCATCCATACCAAAAAGCCACTCTTGAATTAGTTTACAACTTGCGCGAAAACTTGAGAATCAATCAAGAATTATCAGCAGATGATAGGGAGTTAGTTATGCGATTAGAACCGCTTTATCAAAGAGATAGAGAACAAGCCAAGTTAGAAGGAAAGCAAGAGGGAAGGAGAGAAGGAGAACAAGAATTAATATTACGGTTACTCAATCGCCGGATTGGGGAAATTAATCAATCATTAATTGATCGCATTCAAGAATTATCGATTGAACAATTAGAAAATTTAGGAGAAGCATTACTAGACTTTTCTAATGTGGCTGATTTAGAAAATTGGTTAAACCAACAACAAGGATAAATCATCACTAAATTTGAGAGGTTCAGATCCCCGACTTCTTCAAGAAGTCGGGGATCTTGTTTATCCTAACTTTTTCTTGTTCATTTCATCCGATCGCTTTTCCTCAATCTTTTTCACCCCTTCTCCCACATCGGGATTTAAAATCCGTTCACTCAACTTCGCTAAAATCGCTTGGCGTAACTGCTGATCGTCAGGTAATTCTGCCAAAATTTTGTCAACAATCTTTTCAACCTGCGATTCTCTACCATGATCTACCCATACCATTTGATGAATTTCCTGACCATCAGGACGAGTCATGGTAATCCGTCGCGCTTCAAAACCTTCTCCTTTGGCGGCGACTTCTTTTTGTAAAGCTTCCAGATTTTTAAACCGTCGCACCAAATCCGCTAACTTCATTTCAAATGCAGTCGCATCATCATCTGTCCAAGATTCAGCGGGTTTATCCGCCACAATCATCACCAAAGCTTCTAACCACTGAGAATCACTCTTGCTTTCATCCGATGCAGCACGAATAAAGCGTTTTAGTAGCGGCTCAATACATTTCCCTGCTAAATAATTCGCCCTGACTCGCAAATCTTCCCTGAGTTTTGTTTCCTGGCTTCTCACACCAAAGGCTTCATAAATGAGTTTCTGACAATCGCTTAATAAGCGATCGTAAGCTGTATGAATTTCTCTGAGGGCGTGAACTAATTTAGTCCGTAAAGTTTTCGCAGTTACACCATCATCGCCAGTTTCAATCCCTATTGAGGGTAAATTACAAGCTGCTGGTAAGGCCTTAAACAACAATTCATCTGGTTCGACAGTAGTTTGTAATGCTTTTAAAATTGCTCTTGGTTCTGCTGCCAAATTGCGGGTTTGTTGAGTATATTTAGGCAGTTTTTTAACAAATTGATAAAGCGGAGTCACAACTGTTAACAAGGTGGCGTTACGCACTTTACCTAATTTTTTTAACTGAGGATTGCGTAAAATTGCTTCTAATTCTTTGAAGACTTCTGCCCTTAATCCAACTACTGCAAAATATTTAACTGCAAATCGTTCAGGATATTTTACTAATAACTCAAAATGTTCAGTTCCTAATACAGGAATAAATGTCCCATCTTGATACAATCCCAAATCATCAGCATGGTGTAAAAGTACAGCCGCCAAAATTACCGGAACTGCACCCTGTTTCACACCGAATGGAGGTGTAGCTAAATGCTGATATAGCAAATCAAAGGTTTGGCTTTTTTCTGTAGCTGCTAAACAAAAATCCTCAACTGCTTCCCACAGAGAATTTAACCCTGAGTTTTCTGATGGGGGATAAAAATCCCAATATCCTTCTTCCTGACGATGAATCCCTGTTTCTTCTAACAGAGAATAATACATACTAACTTCCGGCCCATAACCTTCTAAGCCTAATTTCTCTTCATTTTGATGTTCCAACATTGCTTGAATCAATTCACGTCTAGCTTTCGCCCCTTGAGAGGTTAAATCACGACGGTTAATTAATTCATTCCACAAAATGGGACTGCGATGATAAACGCGATCGCAAATCTCAGAAAGCTTACTATTAAAATCGCTAATGTTGTTCAGCTTTTCAACTTGTCCTTGAATCCAACATTGCTGATTTCCCCCAATACTAAAGGACTGATTAAGGGTTTCATCTAAAAATTCTTCAGCTTCTTGTAGGCGATAATTTACCTCTTTGCGTGCTACCCCATCAGTTTGTAACTCTTTGGCTGTTTTTTTGATATTATTCAAAGCCACAAATTCTAGGGTACGAATTCGCAAAATATCTAAGTTAGCTGCACTCAAAATTACTAATGGTTTCCCATTGCTAGTTGTGGAAGGAACAGAGATAGGAAGTTCTTCATCTACCCAATACCCCACAAAACCATCAGCATCCAAACTATTACAGCTTAATTTGCTCAAATCTTGGGATTTATCTAAATAATGCCGTTCAAAATAACGCAAAGTCCCTGTTTGATAACTGTGACGTTGTGCGACTAAAGGCTTAAGAGGACGGTGAATAGATAAGAGTTTTACTAAAGGCGATCGCTCTTGTTCTATATATATACTTAACTCACTGTCAACATTAAAATCAGAACCTTGCCAAATT
This sequence comes from Tolypothrix sp. PCC 7601, assembly GCF_025677855.1. Classification (NCBI taxonomy): domain Bacteria; kingdom Bacillati; phylum Cyanobacteriota; class Cyanophyceae; order Nostocales; family Tolypothrichaceae; genus Tolypothrix; species Tolypothrix sp. PCC 7601. The sequence goes on along the minus strand of NZ_CP064879.1, from coordinate 1,638,686 downwards.
CGCAATTCATCTAACTGACGACGATGAGTAATAAGATTTTGTTTTAACAGTTTATCAATAATTTCCTGCCAATAATTAATCTCTGCTGCTGAGGGAATATTGCACATTGCTAAAGAGACTAAAGTTCTTGTCGCCCTCATCGAACCTGTAACTGTAATCAGGTTCAGAACACCAATAGTTTTTAGTACCCTGAGACTATCTTCTTCTAATCGTTTCGCATCATTAATTAAATCTTGAACTTCCACCCATCTTTGCAAATTAGGACGAGAAGCTAAACCCATTCCCGCAGATTCAATAAAATAATCATAAACTTGGTACAATTTCAGACAAGGCCATTCATGGTTTTTCAGTGTGACTGTTTCTAAGAAATTCCGAAACGATAATGGTTCGCTACTAGTTAAAAATGTGAACAAAGAACGGTCATTTTGAGCATATTTTTGACAAAGGCTTGGTAACACCAAAGCCGATAAAGGATGTAATGGATAAACTTTTTGGATAATTTGCTCCGTTACTTCTTCATCTGCCAGCATTGATTCTAAATTTTCAAACCATTCCAGAGCATAAGTATGGGTGGCAATCCTAATATTATCTGCTGCTGTTGACGAAGTCTCTCGAAGAGAAGAGTTAATTGCTTCACCAATCAAACTCATCATTTGTCCAGATGATTCAGTAAAAGAAATATCTTCAAATCTCCCCTGAATTTTCGCCCATTCGTTCTTTTGAATAGTTGCTAATCTTTGCCCATATTCTGCAAAAGCCTGGTGTAAAATTCCTAAAATATAAATAGGATTTTTTTGATTTTTTGGTAATTCAGCTAATTGTTGTAAAAGATATAAATCTTCATCACCTTGAGCATGAGCAGCATACTCTAAATTCTTTCCTAGTTCGTCAATTACCAGGAAAATTCCACTTTGAGATTCCGCAGCTAATGCCAACACTAAATTAGGAATTTCTCTACTATCAAGCTTACCACCCTCATTAATTTCCGCTTCTAAATCTACTAATTGACGCACAGTATTAATTTTGTTTCTTTGGCTAGGAGTCCAAAAACTATTAATGCCTGTTAATAAAGCTCTAATAATGGTGTGGCTAATCGGTTCTCTTTGTCCTGTAGCTACAGCCCTAATTAATCCTGTCGGGTGAATTTTTTCCTCAATTAATTGATAAATATCACTATCTTTACCTAATTTATTTTCAGCTATTGATAAAGCTTTAAGATGTATTTGACTTTGAGAATTAGCAGCCAGAGAAATTAAATAATGAGCAAAAGCAGATTTCCCAGTACCGTAAACACTGGTTAAAGTCCAAGCCCTATTTCCTTCATCAGAATTAAAACTATTTACAATACGTTTTAGAGAATCAATTGCTCTTTTAGTTAGCACATAACCCTCTAAAGCTTCCACACTATCTAAATCTCTTTCTAAATTAATTGAACGAGAATAGCGACGCTGGAGGCTAAAATAGTGGGATAGCTTTTTGTTAGTCATATTTTTACTCATTTTCATTAGGAATTATAATAATTATCTAAAATTTCCGCAGCTACAACATCTGGTTCATTAGGTAATGATAACTGAATGAGTCCAGCAGTATCTTCCAAAACTATCGTATTAAATTCTTTAGCAACTGTTTCAATAGCTGCACATAAAATATTTTCCGTCAGTTTAAATACCATCCCTGGACTACCTTCATCATAAAGTAACTTACGAATAGTAATTGTATTGCTATCTTGATTTGCCCAACTCGCATATTCTAAACAAGCTGCTACTATAATCGATTCTGGTAAGTTAGACTTTGAGCCAATTTTAAACTGATAACTTTTGCCGAAATTACGAATTAAACCTAATTCGTTAAACGGACAATCTATAGAATCTTCAATTGGGGTATTATCTCTAATCAAATCCTGTGCTGAATACATTCGTAAAATACAATTGACATCTTTGATAAAAGAAGAATCAGCAATGGTTTTATTGAAACTTTTAATATAATCCTTCAAACCTGCTAAAATATCTTCTTTGGTAAAATCTAAATCTCGAAAAACATTAAAAATATAATACCAAGCCGCCGCTTCACAAGTAGGCTTTAACAAATTCCAATGTAATAGCCATAAAGATGCCGGATCTTCTAAATAAGAGTCCCAACCATTGTTTCCTAACAGTTTTTCTCCAAATGTTGTTGGTAAGCTATTTTTATCAATAATTTTGAAAGCACTACACCAATAGCGAATAGCTCGTACCATATTTTTACCAACGCCCAGACGTACAGGTGCATCATCTTGTAAGAAAATACCTGGATTTCTCTGAGCTGCATCGAATCCTTTTTTCAACCAACCAAACCGAGGGTGAAAAGTTTCATGGTTGGCAAATACTGGATTGACTGGACTTTCCAGATTTTTTAAATTCAGAGTCGTTTGGATCACGATGAAATGGTTATAATAGCAACTATTTTATTTATTATGACTCAAAGTAGACACAATTTATTTACTATTATTAAAAATATTTTATTAATATCATTAAAACCTCAATATTTTGCATAATATATTGATTGAAAATAGTAACTAAACCGAATGTATACTCCATTGTTTACACGAAATTTTAAATATATATACAACTTATTTTTAACTAAAAAAATACGTTATTGCTAACTTGAAATCAAGGAATATTATTTAAGTTATGAGGTTAATTACCAATTGCATACAGACAAAATCAACCGTCATGAAATCATACTTACTCAACAATATTTTCTCTATTTAGTCAAGTAAGTTGAGTCAGCAAACTTCACCCTAGAGTTTGTCCATAGTCTATGCACTGCTCTAGTTCCTGATCAAAAGTTTTAAGTCTCGCTTCTACTATTGGTAACTACAAGGCTTTGTATCCTAAGAAGCTTGGTTTAATGTCTCTTATAATTCACCAAGGACATTAATCTGTCAACACGACAAGAAATGAGTGAATGTACAAAACGAGCGCGGAGGAATTTGAACCCCCGACCCACAGATCTGGAATCTGTTACTCTATTCCCTAAGCCACCCGCCCTTAATCTTTTCGATGAGAACAAGTTGAGGATAAAATTTGCAGATGAGAAGTGCGATCGCACTCCTCAAGCTTAAAGATAACTGGCGGGATCTACAGGTGTGCCATTACGCCTTACTTCAAAATGCAGGTGAGGCCCGGTAGATAAACCAGTGGAACCCACAGCCGCGATCGCTTGTCCGCGTTGTACTCCTTGTCCTTCGGAAACGAACAATTCGCTGGTATGACCGTAAAGTGTAGTAATACCGTTGCCATGGTCGATAATTACAGCTTTTCCATAACCGCCATACCAGCCAGCAAAAATTACTGTTCCCGAATCAGCGGCGCGAATTGTACTACCATAACTAGCGGCAAAGTCTAGCCCAGCGTGAAAGCGACGATAGCCGAGAATTGGGTGTATTCGCCAACCAAAAGGACTGCTAGTAGGTGCATCACTGGGATATGCGAACATCCCTGTGCCGCGAATAATCACGCTTTTACTGTTGCTGTTGGTTTTCGCTTGTGCTTCTGCAATCTTTTGTTGAATGAGAATTTCTATATTTTTGGAATCTTGTTCTAGTTGGTTTTGTGCTGCTTCTAAAGCCAAGCGATCGCTATTCAGGCGTTCAATTAACTCTGATTGTGACTGCGCTTGCGCTTGATAATCAGCTTTCTGCGCTAGTAATTGTAGACGAATCAGCGCTATTTCGTTTTTTTGCTGCTCTACTGCGGTTTTTTGTTGACTAATTAACTTGGCTTTTTGATTAAGTTTTGCCAAAATTTGCCGATCTGCTTGGTAGACCAACTTTAGCTGATGACGACGGCTGATAAAATCACTAATATTTTCACTTTGCAGTAAGATTCCCCATCCCTGGCTAGCAGGCGATCGCTGCAGAAAGCGCAATCGTGCAACTGTGGCTGCTTGTTGCTCTTCATAGGAAATTTCTGCTACATCTAAATCAGTCTCCAATTCTTGCAAGCGTTGATTAGCTTGGTTTAAGCGCAATTCCGTATCTTGAATGTGGCTATCAGTGGTTTGCAGATTTTGTTGTAACCCATTGAGGCGATTTTTTGCGGCTTCTTGCAGATTAGTTAAGCGATCGCGTTCTTGAACTACATTCTGACGTTGTTGCTGAACTTGTTGCTGCTGCTGCTTGAGGGTATTAATTGATGGTGTATCAGTTGCATAGATTGGCAAAGCTAGAATTAATGTCAAAAAAATGACACATAAAATCCCAGACAATACCATTTGCCACCAATACCAAAATCTCTTGTTCATGGTGTGAAATTGCCAAAAGCGATGACTCCAAGCCAACACCATGAGGATGATTTTCAAAATCCGGCCCACCTACTCAAACTTAATTTAATCTGTATCAACTTTTTCAGCCAAGTTTTAACACAGACTCATGGTAATGTCATTGGTGTTGAGGAGTAGGAGATGAGGGAGATGAGGGGGATGAGGGGGATGAGGGAGATGAGGGAGATGAGGGAGATGAGGAGGATCAGGGTAAAAGGAGACAAGGGGAAATAAACATTACCAATTACCCATTACCCATTACCCATTACCAATTACCCATTACCAAACACCAAACACCAAATACCAAACCCTAAATTAATTTATATGAATACTCGCAAAGCAATTCTTCTAATTACTTTAGTTATGCCTGGTTTAGCAGTGGTGGGAATATCGCTGTATTGGTTTATTTTGGATTATGACGCGCTAGGAAAAGCTGAAAACAATGTAGAAAGGCTAGCAAAAAATGCAAAACTTAGTTATGGGCAGTTAGATTACGCCTATCATCGGACTTTAGCGCATCGCATTAATGTATTTGCTGATGGGACATGGGGATTGCTGGGAGGAGTAATTACAGCAATAGGTATACATGGGCTAGCAACTGTTCGAGAGCAAAATGGGAGCAAAGAAAAATCAGTTTCAGATAAGTGATGAGTTGTGAGCAACCCAAACTCGATATTTGTCGGTTAAGGGGAAAAAGGGGAATGGTTCAAGGGAAAGAAAAAACCCTTTAACCTTTCCCCCTTAACCAATTTTCAGTTCAAAACGCTTAACTGAGTAGTTATTGATCCCACACTTCTGGCTGACTGAATTGTGGGAGTTTGTCAGTTATTTACCAAACACAGTACCGAGAGAACGGGCAATGTTTTGTGGTTGCATTGCATCCATTGCGGCTGTCGGTTCGTAGCCACAGTGCATCATGCAATCGGCACATTTGGGATTACCACTGGCGCGGCCGTATTGGCTCCAATCGGTTTCTTCTAGCAATTCCTTAAAGGTGGCGTAATAACCATCACCAAATAGGTAACAGGGTTTTTGCCAACCGAAAACGCTGTAACTAGGACTACCCCAAGGTGTACATTCATAGTCTTTCTCACCAGTGAGAAAGTCTAAATATAAGGGGTTGTGATTGAAGTTCCAGTTTTTCTTGCCTGCTTTCTGGGGAGCCAAGATTTCCCGGAATAAGGCGTGTGTTTGTTCACGCTGGAGAAAATGATTTTGATCTGGTGCTAATTCGTAGCTATAACCAGGAGAAATCATCATTCCATCTGTATTCAGAGTTTCTAGAAACTCAAAAAACTCATGCATTTCTTTGGGGTCAGTACCATCAAAGATGGTGGTGTTAGTTGTGACGCGAAAACCCCTAGCTTTAGCAGCACGAATGGCTTTAACAGCAATATCAAAAACGCCTTTGCGATCAACAGATTTGTCGTGTAAATCGCGCATTCCGTCTAAATGAACGCTGAAGGTGAGGTAAGGGGAAGGTTGAAATTTATCGAGGCTTTTTTCTAATAACAAACCATTGGTACACAAGTAAATATATTTCTTGCGTTCCACTAATCCCCGCACAATTTCATCAATTTGGGGATGCATTAGCGGTTCTCCCCCAGGAATGGAAACCACTGGTGCGCCGCATTCTTCCACAGCAGCAAAGCACTGTTCTGGGGTAAGATTTTGTTTTAATATTTCCGGTGGATGCTGGATTTTACCACAACCATTACAAGCTAAGTTACACCGAAAAAGCGGTTCTAACATTAATACTAAAGGAAAGCGTTTGCGTCCTTTCAACCGTTGTGTAACTAGATATTTCCCAATATCTATAGCTTGTTGTAGATTAATTGCCATTACTTCTGTTCACTCCTCTGTTGGTTAAAACACCACTAATAACAATTCGTAATTTGTAATTCGTAATTCGTAATTACGAAAATCCTAGAACATTTATTTGACCCTCCGAATTTTAGATTTTAAATTTGGGACTTCGTTGTGAGCGCTCAGTCGAACGATTTTGTATTGTTTTTGTTGCAAGCACAGCCTTGGGTGGAACAAATATCAAATTGTCAATCTAAAATCCAAAATCCAAAATCTAAAATTGGTTGACGTAGCCTTGGCTAACAAACCAATCAACAGCATCTTTGAGGGCTGTGGTGAGGGAAGATTGGCGTAAGCCTAATTCTCTGACTGCTTTGGATGCATCGTAGTACATGGGTTGTTGCGCCATGCGTACACCATCTAAGGGTACTGAGGGCGATTTACCAAATGGTGCGAGAATTTTTTCATCTATCCAAGCAGCAGTTAGGGGTAGCCAAGCAGGTACAGCCTTTTGCGGGGCTTTTAAACTTGTGATTTGGGCAAGTTGTTCTAAAAGTTGCTTCAGAGTAAGATTTTGATGCCCTAAGATATAGCGATCGCCTGATTTACCTTGCGTTAATGCTAGTAAATGACCCTTGGCTACATCTCGCACATCAATAAAATTCAAGCCAGTATCCATGTAAAAGGGCATTTGTTGCCGCAAAAACCGCAGGATAATATCCCCTGTGGGGGTAGGTTTAATATCCAAGGGCCCAATTGGGCTGCTAGGATTGACCACAACGATTTCCTGACCTTTACTAGCTGCTTGCATTGCTACCTGTTCCGCCAGAAATTTTGACTTTTTGTAGTGACCAACCAATTTCTCTAAGGGACTCTGATGAGTTTCATCTACGACTTTACCAGATTCCCCGACCCCAATTGCGGCGACAGAACTGGTATATACAGTGCGTTCAATTCCAGCTTGTTGGGCTGCGGTTAAAACGTTGCGCGTACCTTGGACGTTGTGGCGGTAAAGTAGCTCTTGGTCTGTTTGCCAAAGGGAATAATGGGCTGCAACATGAAACAAATATTGACAACCCTGCATTTTCTGCGCCAAATCGCCATCATTGAGATCGCCCTTGACAATTTCTACCTCTAGCCCTTGGAGGTTTTGCAGGTTGCTGCTAGGGCGTACCAGTGCTTTGACTGTATATCCTTCTTGTAACAGCAACCTTACCAAATGGGCACCAATAAAACCAGTACCCCCGGTTACAAAAACCCGCATCAATTGTTACCCCGCTTTTTGAACCGAGGAAACCAATCATCTAAGATGACGTAGACCACAGGCACAACAATTAAACTTAGGACAGTGGAACTAACTAAACCACCAGCGATCGCAACAGCCATAGGCGATCGCAATTCTGAACCTGCTCCCAACCCCAAGGCGATGGGTACCATGCCTAAAATTGTCGCCGCAGTGGTCATCATAATTGGTCTGAGGCGCACTGGCCCGGCTTTGAGGATAGCTTCTTTCCGTTCTAGTCCTGATTTCCGCAATTGATTGATGTAATCAACAATCAAAATGGCATTTTTATTGGCGATACCCAACAAAAATACAAAGCCAATCAGGGAAATCATGCCGAAGTCACTCTTAGTAATTAACAGTGCCAACATCGCCCCTACTATAGCTAAGGGCAAAGAAACGCCAATTACTAAGGGGTCTACCCAGCCTTTAAACAGCCAAATTAGTACTACTACAATACACAGTGCTGATAAAGCTAAGGTAGTGCCAAAGCTGCCAAACACTTCTCCTAAACGGGCAGAGTCGCCGCCTAAGTCTAAGGAAACACCTTTTGGTAACACTGCTTTAGCTACTGATACAACTTTGTCAGTAGCATCACCTAAAGACATATCCTTGCCCAGGTTGGCGCTAATATAAGCCACACGCTGATTATTGAGACGCTCAATTTGAAAAATCTGATCGCTTTGATTGTTATCACCTGTAACACTTATATCAGCGAATCCTGGCAATTTTACTAAGCGGTCTTTAATATCTTTAGCTGCCTTACCTAGTGCTTTGAGGTCATTCCCTCTTAAGGCTAATTGCAAAGGTTTTTGCCCACCAGTATCCACAAATTGAATATCTTCTACGCTGGTAGTCACCCCAGGCAGATTGGGCAAAGAGGAACGAAATTGATCCTGCAGTTCCGCAGTGGTGATTTTGCGGTCTTCCTTCAGTTTCACATACAGGGTACCTTTATTCGGCTCACCCTCCCGGGAACCCACGGTAGTAAATACAGTTGCCACAGCAGGCGATTTTCTCACCACCTCTTCCAACTTTCTCGCAACTTGCAAAGAATCGTCTAGGGGGTTGGGGATTGGGGATTGGGGAACTCGGGGCCCCCTCTGGGGATAAGGGGTAATGGGGACTGGGGACTGGGGACTGGGGACTGGGGACTGGGAATTGGGGATTGGGGATTGGGAATTTATATTTCCCCCTGCCCCCTGCCCCCTGCCCCCTGCCTCTTGTCCCCCCTGCTCCCTGCCCCCTGCCTCCTGCGCTGCTCTCAAATGCTCAGGTAAACTCAACAACGGGGCGGTGTAGGTAATGTTAAATTCGCCGCGATCGAGTTTGGGAATAAAGCCTTTGGGAATCATGGGAATGATGGCGATACCCCCAATGAAGCTGATTAAAGCTAACCCCATGACAATTCGCTTGTGATCCAAAGACCAACTCAGCAAATCGCGGTAACTTTGAGCAAAGCGAATCCATAGATGAGATTCGCGGCGACGGGAACGGGAAGAGGGAGGTTTGAGCCAATAAATCGACAGTACTGGCGATAAAGTTCTGGCGACTAGCAATGAAGCTAGCATGGCAGCAGAAACAGTAATTCCAAATGGCTTGAAAAACTGACCAATAACTCCCCCCATCAACCCAATGGGCAGAAATACTGCTACGGCGGTGAAGGTGGCGGCGGTAACTGTCAGCCCAATTTCATTGGTAGCAGCAAGTGCAGCTTGACGGGGAGTTTCGCCGTCCTCGACGTGCCGCATGATGTTTTCTACATCCACGATCGCATCATCGACAATACTACCAATTACCAAAGCTAGGGCTAACAGGGTGATGGTTTCTAAATTGAAGCCAAAAAACGCCATGACGATAAATGTCGCCAACAAAGATGTGGGAATCGCCAAGGCGGAAATTAACGTGGCTTGCCAGTTCCATAAAAATGGAAATATCACCACTACCGACAAGACTATAGCTTCAATCAAAGCATCGATTGTGGAATGGGTGGCGTTGCGGATATACTCAGCCTGCGTCGCAGCTAAGGTGAGTGTGACATCTTTCAGGGAAGTCCGCAGCTTTTGCACTTCTTTCTCAACGCGGCTCACCACCTCTAAAGTATTGGCGGTACCTTTTTTGATGACCTGAAATGCTAAAGCATCTTTACCATTAAAGTGAACTAAAGTAGCCCCGCCTGTAGGTAAATCCCCTGCATTCGCTGATAACTGGGGAGGTGATGTATGAGCGGTACCTAATAGTGCTACTTTTAACACCCCTGGCACCTTAGCGATCGCGGGAACTATTTGGTCTTTTGCCAATTTCGTCAAATCCGTAAGATTCCCTGAGGAACTCTCGATGGCGTAACTAATGGCAGCTGACTCATTCAAGTTCAGCGGAATAATTTTGTAATTTGCTCCCTGAGTCAGGGTTAACTTTTTCAGCGCTTTTTCTACTTGGCGAGTTGAAGAGTCGAGGTTTGTGCCAACTACAAAAGACAAACTCACAGCAGTTTGCCCTGGATAAGTCGATGAGCGGATATCCTCAAGTCCTTCCAGAGATTGCAAACCTTTTTCTATTGGTTGAGTCAGTTTTGTCTCCGTATCCAGAGCCGTTTCTATAGGGGCGGTAGCATTTACCACCACGACAGGAAAGGTAATATCTGGAAACAAAGCATACTTGAGGGAGCTGAAAGCTAACAGTCCAGCTACCGTCACAGCAATCCAAAAACCTACCGTCAACCACGAAAATTCAATCGCCAATCTAGAAATATTAAAACGCTCTCGTGCGGATTTTGAGCTAATAGGCTTGACCATCTTGGAAAATCATCGTGCGGGTGACACAATTATTAGTCATGCTACAGTACAACACCCAAAGTTTGCGAATTATATCTACCGTCAGACTGCAATATTGCTTAATTTCAATTACTGCCTTTGGCGATGCCGATCCCAGTGGTACTGGTTTCACCGCTACCGGGGCTAGTACTTTCACCGACGACCTCACCTTAGAAAAGTTTCTGAATGTACGTATCCAAGAAAATCATCTGCGTATGAGTAAGTATGATTCCCGATTGCTCAAGCCAGAATTAATCCCGAAGCTAGCTAGGATGGCGTTACGCACTTTGCAATTCATTCTCCGCAAGCGGGTTGAGGGGATTGGGGACTGGGGACTGGGGATTGGGGACTGGGGATTAGGGAGATGAGGGGGATGAGGAAGCTGGGGAGAAATTTTTATTACCAATTACCAATTACCAATTACCCATTACCAATTACCAATTACCCATTACCAATTACCAATTACCCATTACCAATTACCCATCACCAAAAACCCAATGCCCAATGCCCAATCCCCCATGCCCAATATAATTCTTGTTCCCCAAGGTGCAGAGTTTAAAGCTGTAATAAAAGGCTTTAAAACTAAAACAACTATTAGTAGCACGGCGCTGACGGTTACGCCTATACCTGTGGGGATGAAAGCTTTAACCACATATCTGCATCAATTGCAAGCTAATAGTACAGTTTTCAATTATTCAGAAGTGAGAGTGCTAATTATGGGTGTGTGCGGTAGTTTATCGCCCCGCTACCCTGTAGGCACAATTGTGCTGTATGAGAACTGTACTTATCAAGGAAATGTACAAGAGTGCGATCGCACTTTCACTGCACAATTACACTCAGCACTCAGCACTCAGCACTCAGCACTATCTTTAGTCAAAGGACTAACAAGCGATCGCGTCATTTGTACGGCTAGCGAAAAACGCCATCTCGCAGATACTTCAGGTGCAGATGTTGTAGATATGGAAGGATTTGCCGCGTTAGAGTTTTTCAATCCGTTGGACATTTCTGTAGCTATGTTGCGTGTAGTCAGCGACGACTGTCAACATGATATCCCTAACCTGACATCAGCAATTAGTGCTGATGGTTCGCTAAAACCCTTACCTTTAGCAATTACATTACTCCGACAGCCTATTGCTGCTACTAATTTAATTCGGGGTTCTTTAAAAGCACTAAAAGTGTTAGAACAAATTCCAGCCTTATTATTTTCCGCGTAATATTCCACTTCTGTAGGATGCGTTAGCAGCGACAGATGCGTAGGGGCACGGCATCCACAATCTTTTGGCATATCAAATATCTTACTGGTGCCGTGCCCCTACAAAGAATTTATCTGTCGCAAACATTATTTGAATTGGTATGAGATTTTTCAGAAATCAAATCGGATTATTATATGCTGCTGAATATTCAGAATTGTTGGGTAATTTTTTGCTGATTAATCTAAACTCCAGTCCTATAGGCTGTGTTCAAATTCATTAAAAGCTGATATTACAAAGCTATATATTTTTATTTAGATACAAAGCATAATAAAAGACGGGTATTATCCCGTCCAGATAGCTTGAAAGCGGTAATACACCTTGTACTCTGGAAAAATACACAAATAAGTTTAATAGGTCGTCAGGATTATTAGAGGGCAAACAACAATAAAGTCCATTGCTCCTATTTATGATGTTGCAACCTGGGTCAATCCTCAATGTATTTGACAATAACATGGCTAAAATTGCAAAAGTTGCCAAAATGCCGAATTTTTGGCCATAAAAAAACAGGTCGCCACCTGTCTTTAGAATAATATGTGAAAACATCTTGGTAATATATGCAATATATCTACTTATTCTCGTAGGTAGTTGCCAATGTGCCACATTGGGGATTGAGTAATGAGTAATGAGGAAAAGAAAGAAGTAACTTTTGACTCTTGTACAGACGCGATTAATCGTGTCTCTCCAACTCAGCACCCAGCACTTTCAACTGAACAAGGAATTTTCATAAAAAACTAGATAGCTACCCAGAGAATGTAAACCTAGATATACCGGAATGCAGAGATACATGGGATCGGAACCTGGAAGATACATCCCCGCCGCATCATAGTTCCACATCCGGTAGGTTTTACTTTGTTGCTGTTCATCTTTAGCAGCGCGCAAATTCAGCGTCGAAGCCCGTTCCCCTAAGACATAAATGCGTTCTTCTGTTCGCAGTTGGGCTTGATGAATCCACTCTTCACTTTTGCATTGGGGCGGTAGTTCGGCACGGATAATTTGCCCGAAGCGATCGCAAAATTTTAGGCTACCATCTATTTCAGCAATTACTTTGAGCGCATGGCTGGAAACAGAGTAGTTAGTCTCTGTTTGTTCCAAGTTGGTTGCTACTTCTGGCCATTCATGACGTTGAATTCCGTAAGGTATTGGGGATATTCCCGGTTATCAGTTAGCTCAAGCTGAATTGTAGAATTTTGCTTTCACAGGCGATCGCAATTTATAACCAACAGCAACTCTTGATTTTGAAACCTGAAAAATTCATCATCCTTTTAGCCTATGCAACTCTTCAATGATTTGCTAATTTCCAGCAAAAAGTTAATTAATCCTGGGTGGTATTTATATTTGATATTTAATTAAAAAAAGCAACCCTAAGATTCTGCATCTCTCTGAGGGTTGGAAGAAAAAACTCCAGATTAAAGTTGAAAATTGCAAAATATGTCGTCATATGCCTCAGCGTCGCTATACCATAGCGTCTTTTACGGTAGATAAGCCATTTAAAAATTAGCTTAAGCAAATATGACAGATATTATGCACTAATTTACTTGTTTAAGGCTTATTTTCCGGCTTAATTAACCTTTTAGCTTAAATTAGCTATAAAATAGCTCAGTATATAGTAAAAAATTGTAGCTATCACAAAAGCATCTATTTCCCAGAGACTCAGTAGATAAATTTGATAATTGCTATTTTATTACTACAATAATAAAAGTCTCAGTTTGTGCTTTTTTGCTATCTTATGGAACTTCTAAAGAATTTGTATGTCATAAGTAATGTGTGATTTAAAACTGGTATTTTACTGAGTAAATGCCAATATTTTAAGTATAAATACGATGGTTAAGTAATATTTTTCGTCCGAATATATACTTTAAATAGCATCTGCTATTAAAAGCTTTACTAAGAAAATTTAAAGTTTATATGAAAAATAGAAAATCTTTACCAAATCTATTTATCAAATGCTACCAGTAACATGTTACGTATTACTGTAATCACCTTTGGCTGGATATTTATACAGTCAAATTTTACCTAAGTTAAAAACTATACTTTCTACTCAATATGTTGGGAGAAGATGAACAACATCTCATGCACCTCCTGCGTAAGCGGCTTGCTTATTACTTGGAGAGGCTTTCAATTAGTCGCCGCAGTCACGCTTTACAGGAAGAACTAACTTGCTTGAGCCAGCTAGCAGCTATTTACGAAAAACTATTTAACTTTGCACAAGCTTTAGAGTATCATAAGCTGCTGCTTGCCTTATCTCAGAGGATGGGTACTAAAGAGTGGCAAGAAATAGCTTTATACAATATAGGTAATTGTTATTTTCAACTGCGACAAGACCATGATGCGATTAAGTATTTTACAAAATTAGTCAAAATTACCTGTGAGACTGAGAACAGAGTCTTACACATCGCCGGAATATCAGCTTTAGGAACTAGTTACCAAAATTTGGGACAGTTTGAAATAGCAATTGAGCATTTCAAAAATCAGTTAGCTATTAGTTACGAAATAAATCAACGCATTTGCCAGAAAAGTGCTTTGGATTCTCTAGCCAATGTTTATCAGTGTCTAGGTAATTACCAAGAATCCCTAAGATATAAACAGAAAGTTTTGATAATTGCTCAAGAAATGGAGGATATCAAAGCTATAGGCGATGCCCTAGGAAATATTGCTGGTATTTATCTCCAATTACAAGAGTGGCATCAAGCAATTAGTTATTGTAATAAATCACTCTTGCTGGCGAAAGCTATTGATAATCAAAGCCTAGTGATGATTAGTTTTAACATTCTAGGACAGGCATATAAAGGTCTGCATCATTATCATCAAGCAATAGATTGTTTGACAACTTCTCTAAATATTTCTGATGAACTAGGCGAGTCCAGAGTCCGCAGTGTAATTTTGCACGGATTAAATGATTTGTCCAAAAAAATGAATTTATCTGAGCCAGTAAGAGAATACAATATTGAATCTTTAAGTATTCATCGGCAACCTATAGAAGCAATTGGTGTTACACATCATCATTTAGTGAAACAGGATTGTGCTTCAGCACCTTATCAGCAATCTGTAAATCTTTTGCAAGATATAGGAAATCAGCAAAATCAGCAACAGCTATTATTTAATCTTGGTTATATATATTATTCATCAGCGCGATTCTCTCAAGCAATGGGATTTTTACAGTCTGCTTTTATCCTCGCTCAAGCCCAGAAAAATCATCGAGAAGTAGCTAAACTATCTCTGATTTTAGGGAATAATCTCCAGAGGCTACATCATTCTGAAGAAGCTATTTATTATTACCGTTATGCATATAAAATTTATCAGATTTTAGGAGATAAATATCAAATCCAAAAGATGTTAAAGTTTATGGATAAATTAGGATTGAAGTTATAACTATAGACGATGCGTTACGCCGCAGGCTAACGCATCCTACAAATATTACGAAAAATACTTTTCAATATAGATATTTTATGAGAGATTGCAAAGCATCACATTAAACTAAATGGTATAAAAGTGCGTAATCCTAAATTGCAGCGCGTTGCATTTACCATCTTTTCTCTGAGCGTTCTGCTTCCTAGCCAAGTTGTATCAGCTGCTTTTACTATACCCCTACGCAGTAAACAAGGGATGGTGGTATCAGCGCATCCCTTAGCCAGCGATGCAGGGATTTCGATGTTACGCAAAGGTGGGAATGCAGTTGATGCAGCAGTCGCCACAACCTTTGCAATTTCTGTGGTTGAGCCTTTTTCTGCAGGAATTGGTGGGGGTGGATTTTTGCTGATGCATTCCGAAAAAACTGGCGAAATGAAAGCGCTGGATTTTCGGGAACGCGCACCCATCAAGGCTACAAGAAATCTTTACTTAGATGCACAAGGTAAGGTACGTCCGAATGCAAGTATCAATGGTTATTTAGCAGTAGCGACACCAGGAACGGTGGCAGGAATGTATGAAGTGCATCGCCGTTATGGTAAGCTGCCTTGGCGAGAGGTAATAAAACCTGCGATCGCACTCGCCAAAGATGGCTTTATCCTGAATCCTTTGGTAACTTACCGTTCTTTACCAGCCTACGAAAATCGCAAGCCAGTAATTCTCAGCAACCCAGCAGCGCGAGAAATTTTTACGCGCAATGGTGAATATTATCAGCCAGGGGAAAGGTTAGTGCAGCGTGACTTAGCCAAAACTCTAGAAGCGATCGCTCAAAATCCCCAAAGTTTTTATACAGGTAATATTGCCCAAGCGATCGCTGCAGATATGGCTAAAAATGGTGGTTTAATTACTTTGGCAGACTTAAAAGCCTACAAACCGATTTGGCGGACTCCCATTTGTGGCAATTTTCATCAAGCTAAAATCTGCTCAATGCCACCACCTTCTTCGGGAGGAGTTCACCTATTGCAAATTTTAAACATTATTGGGGACAGCAATTTAAAATCTTGGGGCTGGCATCACCCCGATGCTTTACATCTCATGGTAGAGGCAATGAAAATAGCTTACGCAGATCGTTCCCAATATTTAGGCGATCCTGATTTTGTGAAAGTCCCTGTACAGCAACTTATTAGCACCGCCTATGCTAAAAAACGCCGTCAAGAAATTAACATGGAAGTTGCTAAACCTGCGACAGAGGTAAAACCAGTAGACCAAAAAACATTACAACAGTTTAGTCAGGCTTTACCATTAGGTTTAACGCAACGAAGTAATCCAAAATTTTCGGAATCGCCAGAAACTAGTCATTTAACAGTTGTAGATGCACAGCACAATGCCGTTAGTTTGACATTTACAATTAACCTTGGTTTTGGCGCAGGTGTAGTGACACCTGGAACAGGAATTGTGCTGAACAATGAGATGGATGATTTTGCTGCTGCACCTGGTGTACCTAATGCTTTTGGCTTGGTTGGTAACGAAGCGAACGCGTTAGCGCAGCTTGCCAACGGCATCGCACCTCGCAAAACGCCGTTATCTAGCATGACACCTACAATTGTCACTGAAAATGGTCATTTACGAATGGCTGTAGGTGCGCCTGGTGGTAGTACGATCATCACTCAAGTATTACAAGTTATCCTTAACGTGTTGGAATATGGCATGGATGCTGGTGCAGCAGTTTCTGCTCCACGCATACATCACCAGTGGCTTCCCGATGAGTTGCGAGTAGAACCTTGGGGTTTGGATGCTCTGACTTTACAAGAGTTGCGCCGACGTGGACATAACATCAAGCAAACAACTCCTTGGGGTAATGCTAATGCGATTGTAGTAACCGCAGATCGCAATTTAGAGGGAGCAGCCGATCCTCGCGGTGAAGGTGCCGCTATCGGTTATTGAATGTTCATAAATTTAAGTCCACAGTCTTCAGGATGAACTGTGGACTATTGATTTTGGATTATTGAATCGGAATAATTATTGACAAACTCGTTGGCACGAGCGCTTGGTACAAGTGTCCAGCCAGCCTTCAGCAATTTTTGATAAGTTGCCCAACCTTTAGAACCACCTGGTATTTTATAATCAGGAACAGCATATTCCCTACAAGCGTTGTATGGCCGCCAAGGCTGATTAGGTGAAGCTTGCAAATGCAAAATTTTCTCCCCATCAGCACCTAAACTAGATAACCAGCACATTTGTCCTTGCATGGTAAACTCCTTTGCTTTAAGCATATATTGCATATTTGCAGATTTTTGTCAATACCCACATCACCCTTTGGGATAATTTTTCTGCTTAATTGCGATAGCTGTAAATTTCCTATTGGTTGAGAACAGATAATTACCCACAAGCCGTTAACCCAACGGACTTTTTCCGCAGGCCCATAGTAACAGAGTCAACCAAGTCTTCTACTCTTCCTTGATATAGGGTGAAGTTTTTTTAATAGTACTTGCGGTTTTTGCTAGTGTATGTAGCAAGAGCTACTATTTGAAGTCACAAGTGATGGTTCACATATTTGTTTTTCTAGTCACACAAGTCGGAATTATTTATATTTGCTAATGTTAAAGCTGTGCAACCTTAGAGTTACGAGATAACTTTACTTGGCTGTATCCTTACCACATCTGCGATTCAGCCGAGAGGAACAGCGAATTTAGCAGCTAGGATACTTGCCAGAAGTGGAATTAAAAATCAGGGTATTACAAAGATGGGGCATATAATTTATCGCCCACAATAGTACGAATTTCCCCGACTAACTGCTGATAGCTAGACTCAGACAAAACTGGTTCTGCTGCGGAGATATCAATTGGTTGTGCTAAATCAATCCAAGACTTACAACCACCATATTGAGAAAGATAAGGAATTTCCTGTATTTTCGCGAGTTTATAAGTCCGCAGTAGGAGAATATACAAAGGTTGACGGGCTTTCCATTTTAAGCGATCGCTAATAAAATGCTCATTCCAAATATGGAAGGGAAGCAACTTGTTAACAGTTGACTCGTCCCTTACAGGTAAAATATCGGTAATTTCCGCCCAACTACCGATGCGAACCGTTTCCGGATGCCAGCCAGATGTAACTGGGCAAACAAGATTAGCATACTCAGATTTAAGCAGAAAAGTTTGTTGATGCTCAAATGTAGGGTAGAGTAAAACCTGATGATGAGCAACTTGAAAAAGTCCATTTTGTTCATGGATACCGCCTTTGCGAAGCAACATAATCGTGTTGCCATTTTCTAAGGCATCAATAGCAACTGCCCATTCTTTGAGTGCATGAAAAGTTGTGGTCAAGTTCATGGATATCTACTTTAACTCTGATTTAATTTCACGCTAATACCGTTACAGTTTGAAACTGTCCAGGGATATGAATTAGGAACTATGGAAAAGCGAACTCTCGGAACATCAGATGTCAAAATCACACCTATCTTAATGGGGACTTGGCAAGCTGGTAAAAGAATGTGGGTGGGTATTGAAGATGATGACTCTATTAAAACAATTCGAGTTGCATTTGAGGCTGGAATTACCACAATTGATACGGCTGAGGTCTATGGTGATGGACACTCTGAACGCATTGTAGCTGAAGCTTTATCCGATGTGCGATCGCAAGTTGAGTACGCCACAAAAGTTTTTGCGAACCATCTTAAGTATGACCAAGTAATCGCCGCTTGCGAACGGTCTTTAAAAAATTTAAAAACTGACTACATAGACCTATATCAAATTCATTGGCCATCTGGTGCTTTTAATACCGAAATAGTCCCAATTGAAGAGACTATGAAGGCTCTTAATTTCTTGAAAGAGCAAGGAAAAATTCGCGCCATTGGAGTTTCTAATTTTTCTTGCGAGCAATTAGCAGAGGCTGCCCAATATGGCAGCATTGATAGTTTACAACCACCCTATTCTCTATTTTGGCGACCAGTAGAAAAAGAGTTAATGCCCTATTGTGTCGAACATCAAATTTCTATTCTTGCTTATTCACCTTTAGCCCAAGGATTATTAACAGGTAAATTTTCTCCCGGACATCAATTTGACCCAGCCGATAATCGTGCTAAAAATAGGCTATTTCAAGGTGAAAACTTTGAACGCGCCCAACAAGCTTTAGATAAACTACGCCCCATAGCAGAAAGCCATAATGCTACCTTGGCTCAGTTAGCCCTAGCTTGGCTAATCGCTCAACCACAAACAAATGCGATCGCAGGTGCGCGTTATCCCCAACAAGCAAAAGATAACGCCGTGGCTGGAGAAATCAAACTTTCAGATGCAGAAATATCGGAAATCGATACTATTGGGCGCATCGTTACCGATCAACTCGATGAAAGTAAACTCATGTGGGAATGGTAACCCTTCCTAATACAAGGGTAGATGATTGCGATATACAAGGGTAGATGATTGCGATCGCTCCAAGCATGACTGTCTTAGCCATATTCAGCATATAACTCTTCGGAAAGTCCGCTAAATTAGACTGCTTACAGAAGTTGGGAACAAGAGAAGGGGAAAAGTTTGGTATTTTCCCTTTCCCCTTCGCCTTTCACCTTTTCCCTTTGCCCACCTGCTGTTTCTAGTACCTCACTCAGAAAAGATTCGCTACATATCAACCATAGTTGTATACAAACTTCAATCTGTATTGCAGAATTAAACAAAACATCAACTTTAGTTAACAACAGTTTTCTCCTAATGCGAGGAGTGATATCTTGATATTCATAAGACACCAGATAACAAACAACCAAACCCAAAGGGCAAATGACTCGGTGTCTCCTGTCAGCAGCCCAAGCAAGTTTCAGCATATTCATAGTTAAGTGGCGTAAAGTCTTTTAACAAAAGGCAAAGCCAAATCCCAAAGCGGAAAAACGAAAAGTGCTGAAGTTGTTAGTTGTTAAGTCCACCTTAGTTGTTGATTTCTCCACCTACTTATTAAAGTTAACGATTTGAAAACAGTGAATTCGAGCGAACCTGGTCACCAATGACCAGGTTTTTGAGTTTTATATCTAAATTAATCCGGCATATAAGCGCTTTTGAATGGTAATTTTCGTTAACTTAGGTAAAATTTCTCGCTAGGAATACAATAGACAAAAAATATCTAGCTGGGAGATTTGAATGAGTATTAATAGGTGTTGGCAGAAAATTACTACAGCAATATTTATAACTTTACTCGCTGCATCATGTGTGCCAACTTCTAATAGAAGAATAGAGCAGACACAAGCCAATACGACTCAAGAAAAAAAGGCACAACAAAATATTACCTATGGCGATTTAATTATAAAAGAGCAATCAGATTATCTGATGATTCCTGTAACTCTCCCCGGAGAATATTTAGAAAAAGACAGCGATTATAGTATTTCGCGTTCTTCAGGTAGAGAAAACCAATTGTATAATTTTATTTTTTATCATAAACAAGATGGAGAAAGCCATCTGTTATTAAATAAAAAAGCGCTGATTAATAGCTACGAGTTTTTGGAAACCAAAATACCAGGTAAAACACCTACGCGATTTTGGTTATATAGAATTGTCGAGCAAGATACCAACGCTGATAAAAAACTCAACAGTACAGATGCGATCGCAGGTTATCTATCTGATTTATCAGGCAAAAATTTGCTGCAAATCACCCCGAATAATACTCAAATTTTGAATTGGGTAATTGTCCCCAGCCAAAATGCTTTATTTATTAAAGTTATTAAAGACTCTGATAAGGATAAAAAATTTACAGCAAATGATCAAACCAATTTTATGAGAGTCAATCTTGACAAACCAGCTATGGGCACGGAGATTATTAGCGATGCCATAGAGCAAGAAATAAAATCGCAGATTTTGAAGTAAGCTCAACAATACCTATTAGGGTTCATATTTGATTGCTGAAATGCGTGTAGGGTGGAATACGACTTAACTTAAGCAAAGTTGCGTTTCAGATCCCCGACTTTTCCAAAAAGTCGGGGATCTAAATCTCGCGAAAGTCAGCCAAATTTACCTTTAAGGCGTATTAATTCCTATATCTATATATAAACTGGAAAATTATCTCCTCTATTCCCCTAGTTCTTCTGCTTTCTTCTTCTACACTTCATCACTCACGTTGAATTCTGAATCAAAAACCTTGGAGGGAAGAATCAGCTAGCTTCATAATGAAGCGAGTACACACTCCTTAGTAATTAATACTTATTTATTTCCTGTATTCTGCTTCGTTACAAGATATCTCACCTTGGACATAATCACGAATCTAACCAAAAAGGTGGCACAGCCGCCTTTTTTATGGAATTTTCACATTCCCTATAAATATTTAAATCAAATAAATAGAAAGATTCACCCCACATTGACGTTGCAAAACTTTACAATTAGAATGGTGGACGGCAAAACGAATGAGTATTTATCTCTACCAAAATCTAAAGATTTGCTAGTATAGGGATAAATTACGTTTACAAAAGTACAAATTGGTTCATATACTGCAATTAAAAGCAAAAACGCAAAACGATTGTCATAAGTGATGAGTCCTATTCAAGTTCCTTGGCTAACCGCCATAATTCTCTTGCCCCTGATGGCATCAATAGCCATCCCCTTTATCCCCGATAAAGAAGGTAAAACAGTCCGCTGGTATGGTTTAGGAGTAGCGCTAGCAGACTTTGCACTAATGATTTATGCCTTTTGGCATAACTATGACTTTCAAAATTCAAGTTTCCAACTAGTAGAAAAATATTCTTGGGTACCACAGTTAGGTTTGAATTGGTCTGTAGCAGTTGATGGCTTGTCAATGCCTTTAGTGTTACTTACCGGTTTAATTAATACCCTAGCGATTTTCGCGGCTTGGAAAGTAACCAACAAGCCGCGTTTATTTTATGGATTAATGCTGGTGATGTACAGCGCCCAGCTGGGTGTGTTTGTCGCTCAAGATTTACTATTGTTCTTCTTAATGTGGGAAATCGAGTTGGTACCTGTGTACCTGCTGATTTCTATTTGGGGTGGACAAAACCGCCGCTATGCTGCAACTAAGTTTATTCTCTACACTGCTGCTGCATCAATATTTATATTAGTAGCTGGTTTTGCAATGGCATTCTCTGGAGATACCGTCAGCTTTGATATGGCGACTCTGGGAATGAAGAATTATTCTCAAGCTTTGGAATTATTAGTTTACGCAGGTTTTTTAATTGCCTTTGGTGTCAAACTACCAATTTTCCCTCTACATACTTGGCTACCTGATGCACATGGTGAAGCATCTGCACCTGGTTCCATGATTTTGGCTGGTGTGCTGCTGAAGATGGGTGGTTATGCATTAATTCGCTTCAACATTGAAATGCTACCTAATGCCCATGTTATTTTTGCACCAGTGTTAGCAATCTTAGGTGTAGTAAATATTGTTTACGGTGCTTGTTGCGCCTTTGCTCAAACTAACCTCAAACGTCGATTGGCTTACTCTTCAATTGCTCATATGGGGTTTGTGTTAATTGGGATTGCTTCCTATACAGAAATTGGGATCAGCGGCGCTGTTCTCCAGATGATTTCTCACGGTTTAATTGCTGCTAGCTTGTTCTTCTTGTCTGGTGTGACTTACGAACGTACCCACACCTTGATGATGGACAAAATGGGCGGTATGGGTAAAGTAATGCCCCGCACCTTCGCTTTATTTACAGCCGGTTCAATGGCTTCTCTAGCTTTACCTGGAATGAGTGGCTTTGTCGGTGAATTGATGGTGTTCTTGGGTATTGCTAGCAGCGATGTTTACAGTTCTAGCTTTAAAGTTGTAGTTGTACTACTGTCAGCAGTAGGCGTAATTTTAACTCCGATTTACTTACTGTCGATGTTGCGTCAAGTGTTCTACGGTAAGCAAACCGAAGAGTTACATTTAGATAACTTCATCCCTGATGTTAAACCCCGCGAACTGTTTATCACCGCTTGTCTTTTAGTTCCCATCATCGGCATTGGTTTGTATCCCAAATTAATCACTCAAACTTATGATGTGAAGACAGTAGAAGTAGCTGCTCATGCACGCCAAGTTCTACCAGTTGTGGCTCATCAACAACCATCTAATCTCTACTCACGTCTGTTTAAAGCTCCAACATTAGCTGCTTCTCAAGTAGAAAGTTTGGTTAATATTACTGAGTAATTATATTTTTCTCTAAGGGTGCTGCAAGTAAATTCTAAATATGAGGGGATTAGAGGGGTGGTTGCGAAACTGCCCCTCTAATGTTTATTAGCCTACTATTAGCTAGAAAATGAAGGTTAGGGATTAGGGGCTTGAGAAAAAAAGATTCTCATGTTTAGTTGTAGGTTTTTATTATGAAGAGCTAATTTGTAATAGCGCTAAAAAATTAATTTACTATGTGTACCGCACTTGAATATCTGGTATTTTAATACGACCGCCAAAATTAACTGTAACTTTAATAATTCCATAACCCCCTGGACGTGGATTAATAGAATCGTATCTCACAAGTACTCCATTATCTGATGCTGTATTTGCGTAAGTTGTCAAGCTAGTTTCCTCAGACCAGTTATGCCAATTGTCATATTCTTTGTATCTTGGTAGAACCACTGACTGAACTTCGCTTGGGGTCATTTTCTCGTGTTCTCGAAGATAACGAGCAGTAACAGCCATACCAATACTTACTGGCCCTGCAAACGCCGAACTTCTACCTCCATCTTTTTTAGGAAAACAAAAACCGACATTGTAGCCTAATTTTTCTTGTTGTTGTGCCGCAAAAATGTAATTGTACTCAGATTCATTCACTGTTGCAACTACAACATTAGTAAAACTTCTTGATAAGAACTTACGCTGTGCCAGTTGTGCATCTAGTCTTTCATCATACCATTTTTGAGTATGTCCTCCCCAAACATTGCGAACATAACCAAAAGCTCCTCGCATCAAAAAGCTAAAAGCTGTATCCATGAGTGCAGATCTTAAAAGAATACCTAAAAAAGCATCTGCTTTTTGAGAATTTATTAATCCTAAATTCACCAAAAAACATGAACCACCAAGTGCAGTATACCTGATTATTTCTCTACGCTTCATATCTATAATCTACAGTTATTCCAAAACATCTTCAAAGATATATAATCCAGGGCATTTAGCATTTTTATGTGTAACGCCAAAACACTCTACTTCAAAAGCAATAGTCCGTTTATTTTTGATGTTAAGAGGTACTCTCCATATCTCACCTTTTCTCACAACTTGTTGAACCACAAGTTGATTATCTAGAAATATTGATAAATTTACGTATGAATTTCTTACAGCTTCCCAATTAAAATTTTTATTTTGAAAGCCAAATGATAAAGTCAAAGTGCTAAATTTAGAAGGTTTATCTAATGGTGACAATCTACAAGTAACAGGTGATGTATTATTGGGTGCAAACCCTCTCTTTTCACCAAAATATATAGCTCCCAAATATGCAACTGCTCTCAACAAATCTCTTCCTACAGCAACATCATAGTTAATGGCAGTATATTTTGGATCATTACCCGAATCTGTTTGTTCTACTTGCAGACATCTTTTCTCCCCTAAAGATGCAAAATTTGAATTTCTACGTTGTTGTGAATATGTTTTATCTGCAAAAGAAGCGATTAATATTGTTGCAAGTAGACATGAAATAAGCTGCCGATTATTGGTTTTTTTTAATAAAGTTTTAATGCTGTTAAGCTTAAATTTTTTTGCTGTACCATTTTGCCAATAAGATATCATATTTTAACAGTGATTGTCAGTTTATTTGCAATGCATAAATTCTATTTTGTAAAAAAATAAAATATGAGTCATCAGTATTTTCTCGTAATATCACTTTGCCTGGAATGAGTAGCTTTGTTGGCGAATTGATGGTGTTCTTGGGTATTGCTAGCAGCGATGTTTACAGTTCTAGCTTTAAGGTTGTAGTTGTACTCCTGTCAGCTGTAGGGGTAATTTTAACTCCGATTTACTTACTGTCAATGTTGCGTCAAGTGTTCTACGGTAAGCAAACCGAAGAGTTACATTTAGATAACTTCATTCCTGATGTTAAACCCCGCGAACTGTTTATCACCGCTTGTCTTTTAGTTCCCATCATCGGAATTGGTTTGTATCCCAAGTTAATCACTCAAACTTATGATGTGAAGACAGTAGAAGTAGCTGCTCATGCACGCCAAGTTCTACCAGTTGTAGCTCATCAACAACCATCTAATCTCTACTCACGTCTGTTTAAAGCTCCAACATTAGCTGCTTCTCAAGTAGAAAGTTTGGTTAATATTACTGAGTAATTATATTTTTCTCTAAGGGTGCTGCAAGTAAATTCTAAATATGAGGGGATTAGAGGGGTGGTTACGAAACTGCCCCTATAATTTTGACTGAAAATAAAGCGATCGCATTTAAGTTGTGCTCAATCCTAGCTAGGGTTGAAAATGCGATCGCCTATATTAAAGTAGATTGGGTAAAGGGAAAAGGGCAAAGGGGAAGGGTTTAAAGCCTTTACCCTTTTCCCCTTAACCTTTCCCCACCTGTTAACAAGACTTTGGCAGAAACTGGTATAGTTTCATCCTTTAAATGCTACTTGACTCTAAAGCGCGAGATGGTAGCTGATGTTGTTTTTTCGCCACCATTTGAATGCTGCGATTTGGCCCTGTAACCAAACCACGACGTTTCGGACGTACTTCACCATTATCTATTAGGGCTAATTCCCAACTTGAGAGGATTTTTGCTAAAACTATTTTCATTTCAAATTGGGCAAATGCCATACCTATACAGCGTCTTGCACCACCACCAAAAGGCAAAAATTCGTAAGGTGAAAATTGACGTTCTAAAAAGCGTTCTGGTTTAAATTGCTGATGTTGTGGATATAAATCTTCGCGTTGATGGGTGAGATAAATGGAACCAAGTACGACTGTACCGGGTTCTAGGTTATGACCGCACAAAGATACTGGTGTTTTTACTACCCGTGGGAAGGTTAGCATCCCCACTGGATAAATCCGCAAGGCTTCAGAGCAAACAGCGCTGAGATATGGTGATTTAAAAACGCTACTGGGGTCTGGATTCTCACCCAAACTATCGAGTTCTTGTAGTAGTTTTTGCTGAACAGAAGGTGATTTATGAATCCAGTACAATGCCCAGGTAAGGGCTGTAGCTGTGGTTTCATGTCCGGCTGTCAACAGAGTCATTAATTCATCGCGCAATTCCTCATCAGTCATGGCTTCACCCGCTTCATCTCGCGCCGCCATGAGTAAGCTGAGGATATCTGTACGCGAAGAATCGGGATTTTCGCGCCGTTCCTGAATTTCTTCGTTGAGGAGTTGATGAACGCGCTGTTTGCGGCGCAGAAATCTTCCCCAAGAACTGCGGGGGCCAAAATCTAGACGCAGAGCCGGAAAATAAAGTTCAACTACCCTTAAGGGAGAACTTTCATTGAGCATAGTAGCTAAAATTTCTTCTAACTCTTCGGCGCGAGGCCCTGCGTATAATCCAAATACAGCTTGCATAATCACCCGCATGGTAATTTTTTGCATCGCTGACCTGACACAGAAGGGTTGATCTATCTGCCATTGGCTAATTACTTCTTGTGTGACATCGTTAATTACCTGGCCGTAGGTTCGCATTCTATCACCGTGAAACGGCGGCATTAATAACTGGCGTTGACGGCGATGTACTTCTCCACTAACTGTAATGACAGAATTTTTGCCTAGCATTGGTTCAAATACTGTGTTCCAATCGCTAGGGGCTGCAAATTCCTTAGTATCGCTAGTCAAAATTTGCTGTAGCGCTTGGGGATTGCTGACAAACACCACAGGCGGATTTAACTGCATAGTGAAAATATCGCCATAGCGTTTAGCACAGGCTTCCATAAACGCCATTGGCTGGAAAATCCACTGAAGCATTTGGACAAACGCTGGAGATTGCGGGCCGTTTGGTAGTTTCATAGGCTTGGTTTTGTGGTTTATTTCTGTTTTGCCAATTCAGAACCCAGAAAAAAATTAAATTTTTCTGAATGACTCATAGAAGCTGCTTATCTTTGGGTTGCGAAAGTGCAATAAACTGTTACAACTTGGAAGTTGTGATAAAAATACGAAAAACCTGGTATTTTAGAGTTATTCAATAACTAGATTTACTAAAATTACTAGAGGTTTACTAGATGTACTCTAAACAACGTAACAGCAAGGCTTCCAACCAATTAGCTGATGTGAAGATAGGAATTGACAAGGGAAGTCTCAGATTGCAATTCTCAAGCCGTATCAGTCAGAAGTTCTATACAAAGAGACAAGCCTATAAAGGACTAGGTAGAAGTGACACACCAGAAAACAGACAATGGGCTGAGGGAATAGCACGACGGATACAGGAAGATATTGACTACCAAAATGGCACTAACTTTGACCCATCCCTAATTAAGTACCTGGATATCAAGCCGATGTTGGCTACAGTTACTCAGCTACCAACCGCAAAACCATTACCTAAGCTTGGGGAACTATGGGAAGAGTTTATGGAATGGAAGCTAAGTATAGGGAAAATAGAGAGAACTACTTACGAAAAAATTTACACAGTTGGATACACAAACTTACTCAAACCCTATCTAGATAGACCCCTAGACAATGAAACTGCTGATGAAATAATCAAAGATTTTTTAGCTAGACAGAAAAATAGAGACAACATCAAAAAAACGCTCAGTCTATTAAGTGAAATATGTCAACGCGCTATAAATCAGAAACTACTCACTGAAGATTATTTTGCTGAGATAAAACAACATTACAAAGTATCTAAAAAGTCAAAACAGTTAGTTGAGGCTAAAGATTATAAAGCATACACAGTAGAAGAGAGAGATTTAATCATTGATTACATCAGGAATCACAATCGAAAAACAATTAATCAAATAGCTGATTTAGTTGAGTTCCTATTCCTTACAGGTTGTAGACAAGGTGAAGCGTTTGCTTTGAAGTGGCAACATATCAAGTTTGATACTGGTTGGATAATTTTTGGAACATCGTATGATTCTGCAACAAAAATAACTAAAGGTACTAAAACTGACGGCGTTAGAATTTTTAAAATGAAGGGAATGAATAGATTAATTAGTCTACTTAAAAGACTATATGGTGATGGTAAAAATCCTGATGATTTAGTGTTTAAGACTAAAAATGGTAAGCGTATAAATCGAGGGACATTACAAAGTGGCTGGCAATATCAGACAAGTACTGTAAGAGGTAAAAAACATACATATCCCGGTGCTGTCACAGAATTAGCCAATGAAGACAAATTGCAATACCTCAAACCATACTCAACAAGACATACATTTATTAGCATTCAAGCTAATAATGGGGCTGATTTAAAACTCTTAGCTGATAGTTGTGGTAACTCAGTTGATGTCATTATCGAGCATTACTTAGACGCTAATCGTAATACTACGTTGAAAGACATTTAAATATACTTAGCTAACATAAATCAAAAGAGAGTATAAATACTCTCTTTTTTTGTGTGCTAGAGCGCATAGAAAAACTTGTTACACAAATTTGTGTAACGATTTTCTATACATCCTCTACCTCGCCAGTTAACAACTTATAAGCCTTCTCAAGCAAAATATGCACAGTACCAAGTCTCAACAATTCCTCTTGGTCTTGTCCGTCCTGTCCTTCCATTCTCCTATCATCTTCAAGTGAGAAGTTAACTAATCCTTTCTGCTCATTAGTAGGCGTGTTCATCTGTTCAATGATTTTCCCTAGCGTTTGAATACCAGCTTGGCTAGGTGAACGCAATCCTCTACCCTGCCTAAATTGAGTGATAGCTATTTGACCAAATGTGATTAGGTAGGTAATTTTGTCTTTACGAAGTGTTGATCTGGGTTTCTCCAACTGGTAGCGTCGGCATAAGTTGGTTAACTTCCTATCGCTCAAACTTTCTAATTCTTCCCTTGTAAACATAAAATGGTACTGTCCATTTTCAATGGTGGATTTGGTAGGTAACAAGTTTTCCAGACGCATTACCTACCAATAAAAGACTCTATTCTTTTGCGCGCATACCGTTCAAGCTATATTTACTTTTCTCAACAATGCCTAATCCCAAAGGGAACCCTGAAAATTTAGAACCAATACAACCAAAGGGCGAGGAAGCATTAACAGCTAATTTGAGTTTTAGGGTTACTGAGTCAATGAAGGAAGCGGTTAAGGCACAAGATGATCCGGCTCAGTTCTGTAGGGATGCAATACAAGAGAAACTGGACAGAACTAAGCAGTCAGATAGTTAGCTAGACTTGCATAGACCTTTCCGGCGTAACGGTTTAACCTTTCCGGTCTTAGACGGCAATAGATTAACTTTTAGCTATTGGGTATCGACCAAAAAATAATGGTGATTTTTACTATAATCCAGCTAGCAAAGTGTATTAACTGTGTGTAATACAGTACAGTACAGTTGAATTTTTAAATATGAACCTTAAAAGCTCAAATAAGCTCATAATAAGCATTTAGTCAGAAATAAACACAATAAAGATAGGATTTTTTCTAAATTGCATGGAATGGCGTTGATTTATACCAGAATACTCATTATCATGGAAATGGAATGCACCTTACAGAATTACTCAAGGGAGCCTGACATAAAGGCTCCTTGTTTACTTATGGGGATATAACGCAATAGGGCTAAGGGTAAGGCTTAACTGACAGATAGCTAAAGTCACAGCTAAGAACTGTATCAACTGTACTAAATACAGTACAGTACACTAGACGGTATAGTATATCTGTACTATAGTGTACTAAATACAGTACAGTACAGTTGGAGAATTGATAAATGACTGCCGCAATAGCCACAAGAGAGAAAGTTTTTGTTGCTGCTGACAAATTATTTGCTGAGGGTCAACCAGTTACTCAAGCAAGAGTATGCAAGGTATTAGGGGGAGGTTCATATCAGACTATTGCCAAGTATCTGAGAGAGTGGAAAGAGTTAGAAGATAATGATGCTCCAATCAAAGATTATCCAATACCTGACTTAGTTAGAAAACAGTTCGATAGGATGAGACAAGACCAATGGAATGCATTTCTTAGATTTTATGAACCGATAATCGAGAACGAAATAATTACTGAACTGGAAAAAGAAAATGAATCTTTGAGAGCGCAATTAGAAGTAGCAAAGCAAGATAAGATTCGATTAGAAGAGTCAGAAAAAATTAGAAAAGAACAGAGTGAACGATATGAAAGAGCGATGCAACAACAGAGAAATGATGCAATAGAAATAGAACAATTGACATCGCAGCTTAAAGAACTTACCTCTTCGTTTTAATTTAGGAGCAATATAAATGAGTGCTAAAAAACTTTCACCTGAACAGATTGAGCGATTAAAGGATATTGAGAAACAGTTGAATGACTTGAAACGTAGAAGTGATGAAAGATTAGCTTTGCTAGAAAACCTTTCAGTTAATAAGTTATACTGCAATTAATCCAACTGTAAGTTATTAATAAAACCCTATCTTAGATTTTTAGGTAGGGTTATTATTTGTTGATTTAATTGTCTTTATATCACTAGTTAGTTATATATAAATCCCTAGATTTTAGCTGTATATGTGTTACTAAAATTTGTGTAACAAAATTGTGTAACAAATTTATATATAAGCTATTAACCTACTTTAAACTAACTTTTCACCTGTCACTTTCATAGCTTGTTTTAAGTCAGCTACCAGTTGAGCAACATACTTATAACGTTCTGAAGGTTGACCACTGGCTGATTTAGCTTTTGACTCGTCAACTTTTGATTGCCAGCTATCAAGGATATGGTTAATCATTTCTAATTCACTGACTATCTCTTCAGCATTGTCACCAAAAGTAATAGGAACTCTACAATTTTTAGTCTTGACTCCATCACCCCATTTACTAGTTCTACCAGCACCATTACGCTTACCGCCATGAGTATGCTTAACCTTTACCACTTCATAACCTGGGTTAGCTTCTAAGGCATGGCTATGAGCATCTTCTAGGGTATCCTGCTCTAGCTGTACAAGCTTCATGTCACCACTGGTAGAGTGCTTTAACTCCACTAGGTATTTAGTCATTGATTCAACGTTGTAATGTACCTTTCAATTACCTTAACTTGATTCTGTTACAGAATCAAGACGTTTGTTGTGACTGTCCAGAGTGACTGTTTACTAGTGGTTAGAGCATATAGAAAAACTTGTGTAACAAATCTGTGTAACAAGTTTCTGCATACGCTGTATATGGCTTTTCAATGGTTAATTAAGCTATGGCTCTACATTAGGTAGCTAGAGAATAGGGGCATAGCTGGTAAAATAGCTCTAATGCTTATCTAGTAATGGTTTTATATTTGTTGCAGTAGCTTGTTACACAAAATTTACTACAAGCTCTAGTCATGGATGCGAGTAAGCATTCTATTAGGCAATGAAGTTGTTAATGTCAGTTAATTTAGAAAGTTACTAGACATAAAAACCAGCCAGAAATTCAGTACATCAGTACCAAAATAGGTTAATTACTAGAAAGTTAGTAGAAAATAGCCTATAGTAAGCTGAAAGTATTGATATGGCGTTACAAAATTGCAACCTGGAAGTTGTAAAATTTTTGTTAATTTGGACGAGCATCTCCAGTTTCTCCTCATCCTTTTAAGGTATTCAGCATGACAGCAACCACGCCTAAAGCATCTTCAGCGCTTCCTAATTTTTGCGAAGGAATTCAATATTTTGGCGAAGCGTTACCAGGTTTTGAAACCTATGGTGCAAACCCTGCTATAGAATCAGGCAAAGTAGCGATCGCAGATCCGAATGATCCAGTAGCCGTATATCAAACTTTACTGGCTGCCGATGCTCTACGTTACCTGACGCTACAAATCACAGGTAGTAAAGCTTCTGGGCACCCTGGTGGATTTGCTAGCCAAGCGGAAGCTTACGCGGCTCTGGTCATGTTAGGGTACAAAAACATTATTACGGAAGTCGGTCACCACGCCCCTGGATTTTATAGTGCCATGTTCCTCGATCGCTCTTTAGAGGATATGGGTATTTTAACTGTCCAACAATTGCGCGATCGCTTCCGCGAAAAGCATGGACTGTTAGGGCATCTTTCTGGTTACATACCCGGTATTCTCGCACCTGCGGGGCCTTTAGGACAAGGGCAACACTTCGCCATGTCCGCCGCACTGTTACATAAAGATAAATTATTCCCCTTCACCGTTGGGGATGGTGGGTTAGGTGAACCTTATATCATGAGTTCAATGGCTCACTTTAACACTGCTTATCCCAGCGTCACCAACTTCTTACCTGTGCTGGTGTGGAACGGTTACAGCCAGGAACATCACAGTATGGTTTCTCTGAAAACTAACGAACAGATGACAGCATATTGGCAAGGTAACGGTTTTGAGGAAGTCGTGTTAGTCGATGCCAAAGAATTTGACGACAAAAACCAAACTGGCGATTATGTTGATAGTACCGCCTTTTCCTTTGAGCAACGGTTAGCCTTTACCAAAGCTGTACTTTTGGGAGTCGATAAAGCTGCACGTTCTGCTTTGAATGGTAAGCTGACAGTCTTCATCATTAAACAACTCAAAGGTGCGGGAGTTCACGCTAGAGGGTCAAAATCTCACAACCTCTATCCCAAAGATACGTTAGATGCTCCCCATATTGTCAGCGCTTTAAAAGAACGGGCATTATCTGCTGATGCTTGGCAAATTGTGCGGACAAACGCCGAACGCGCTGGTGGTGGCCCGGCTGCGAAAACAGTGGTAACAGAATTTGAATTACCATTAGCAGATTTAGGCGAATTACCTTTAGAAGAATATGCAGTAGGTGGGGAACCAAAAGTTTCGACAACTGCAATGGGAAGATTAGTCGGAATTGTCGGGAAAAAAGATCCCAATTTCTTAGTAACTAATGCCGATGGTAATGAAGCATCAGGAATTGCCAATATTAACCAAGCATTAAAGATTATTCACCCCACAACCGACGACTTATATAATCAAGCACCCAACGGACAAGTTTACGAACCATTGAGTGAAGATGCTTGTGCTGGTTTAGCTACTGGGTTGTCATTAATGGGTGCCAGAACATTGTGGTGTTCTTATGAATCTTTTGCCATCAATGGATTACCAATTTGGCAAACTGTCACTCAAGCAATGGCAGAATTGCGCCGTCAAACTCCCTCAACAATTACATTATTTACTGCTGGTGCATTAGAGCAAGGACGTAATGGTTGGACACACCAACGTCCCGAAATTGAAGCTTATTTTGCTTCCTTAATGCGAACTGGCAATGTGTTCCCATTATTCCCCCCCGATGCTAACAGTATTCAAGCTTGTTATGACTGGGCATTGCAAACTAAAAACAAGGGAATTGTGATTACTGCAAGTAAATCACCTTTGCCAATTCGCACCACTTTAGAACAAACTCGTCAAGGTTTACGCGACGGTGCAGTAGTATTGCATGAAGTTCCAGGTGATCAGCAAGTTGTGTTTGCTGTCATTGGTGATATGACATTAATGCCAGTATTTGAAGCAGCAGCATTTTTAGAAACTGAAGGTATTGGTGCGAAGATAGTTTCTATTATTAATCCTCGCCGTTTGTATCGTCCTGATGATACTGCATGGGATACTTGTTCCGAAGCCGATGGCGGTTTCTTAGATGATGCCAAATTTGCCGAATTATTTGATGGCGATGCATTAATTGGTGTTACTGGTGGCGCGCCGGCGATGCTGGAACCAATTATGTTGCGGAGTAATTCTAAGCGCGATACTTTTGCATGGAAGCGTGGGGAAACTACCGCGAGTGCTGGTGAGTTGATGGCGTTTAATGGATTGACTGCGGAGGCGTTGACGAAGCGGGCAATTGAGTTAGTACATTAGGATTGAGATTGGAATAATTAACCGCAGATGCACGCAGATGAACGCAGATAAATATTGATGTGCATCTGTGGTTTTTTAATAAAGTATAGAAATTAGTTTTTCAAAATCTTGAAAATCAAAACTTTGGTATTTTTTATGATATTGCCCACATATTTTATAATAAATTTTATCTTTTTTTATATAAAATAAATTTCCTTCTATCGCTGAGGAATGGTGTTTCAACTTAAAAATTATTCTATGATTAGTATACTCACCATATTTATGGATTAGATAAAGAAAACTTTCAATATTTCCATTTTGAGCATTTTGAAAAGCGAATAAATTTTCATCATTAGTGCTGTTTACTTGTAAAATTAATTCTTGTATTTCTATCAATTTTTTAAGATAATATATCTCAAATTTATTAAAATTTTTAGTTAAAGTGACAATTTCATGATAGTTATACAAAATTCCAATATTGCAACCTGAATTTGTTAAATAGCGTTCTATCTGAGCAAAATAATTTTGCAATTTAACATCTTCTCGTTTGACCTCCACAATTATTAAAGGATTTTGATGCGGCTTGAAGGTTTCATTTTTTTGTTTTTTATATATTTCTATATCATGATTATTAGTTTCAACTTTAATAGTAATTTTATCTGGCAATAATGTACTTTCTTTAATAAGAAAATGAAGAAATATTTGCCTAACTAACTCTTCTGGCCTGCCATTAAGTGGTATTTCTATACCTCTAATCAAACATTTTGTATATTGTTGGTTATATTTTTTAACATAAATTTCTAGCTTTTCATGAATTTCTCGTTCTAAATATGCATAAGCCATAATTTTTTTCTTAAAATTAACTATATAGTAAATACAATGTTTTTAAGAGCGCAATATAATTGCGCCCTAATATGTGTATTAACGGTGCTATTGCAACTTTTCTATTTTTCTCCAAAGAAGCTGAGAATTTTATCAACTAATTCCTTCCAATGCTCTTCAGCTTTGCTCTGGAAAAATTGATTCAAATTTGCTTCAAGTTCCAGTTCTCGTTTAAATATCTCACATACGTTACCTGCAAAAGTTTCCCCTTTCTTTCTTTGCTTACCTTTTTCAGCAAGTAGCGCATTCCAAAACTTAGAATCTTGACTGCGAGGTAGTAACTTTCTTATCAACTCCTCTTCAATGTCTGTTCCTACTTTATCTACAAAATCGTCATATAAGCCGTAAAATTCTTTTACTAATTCAGGGATAAGTGTCTTTAAAGATTCGTTTGCAGATGTAAGCTCATACAAGATATTTTCTAATTCCTGTTTAACTTCTCTAGTAAATTTCTTCAGCATTTCATCTTCATCTATTCCTTCAGAAAAAACTTTTGCATCGTAATATATATCTATATCTCTTGGTTCATAGTAACCAAAATTTCTATGTATAGCGTGTTTCGTATTCCATGCTTTATAAGTAATACGATAGAATTCAACATATTGCTCAACAAAATTTTCATAAACAAAACTAGGTACTCTTTTACTCAAGTCTCGTACATTTTCTATCTTCTGAATAGCGTTCTCAATTGCTTTGATTTCTGAGAAGGTTAAAGCATCACCATTTTTTATTTTTCCAAAGCTTACTCGAATATTCTTAATTTCATCTAATAAAAGATTGCGTCTACGTTCTATGACATCGGTTATCGCTGTGATCAACTCATCTTTATCTTCCTGTACTTCTTCTTGATAGTCTTCATATACCTTGACTATATCATCACGATAGTATCGCAAGGAGTCGTAGAACAAAATATTATCTTGGAAGAATTCTAAATTTAAGTTCTTAAATGTAGATTGAACTTGATCTTGTCTAATTTTAATTCCTAATTCCCTATCTCCATCAGAGTCATGTACTTTTTCAGGCTCCCCTTTGTGAGGTAGTACCAAAGTAACAAATCTATGATGAAATTCTTTTGATTTGGATGTCAAATGATAACCTATTAATTTTGTAATATTAGCTTCAGGAGCAGAATTGAAAGGAGTTACAAAAAGACAAATGCTATCTTGACTATCAATATATTTATGCAAGTCCTTGCGGATTGGATTCTCATCAAGTCCTTTTGTATCGACAACAGAATCGAACTGAGACAAGTTTGATCCAGATAAAACATCATTGCTTACATAAAGATAAATTTTTCTTGGTATAGCAAAGTCTTTCAACCGGACATTATTGATATCATCAAAGTTATTTTTTATCCATTCTTGCTCTTTACTTTGATTATCAAACTCAATTTTAGTAGCAGTTCTTGATTCTAAGTTCGCATTATCAACTGCAGTCTTTTTTAATACATCTATTCCTGATTCATCAAATAATTCTTTAGCCTTATCGAATGTAATAGTTTTACTTTTTTCGCCGTCTGTGACTGATTTAGTAACTTTTTTTAGTTCTATAACATTCCTAATAGCTCTTTGAATTTCTTCTGAAATAATTATTCTCTGTTCAACTTGAGTATTTTCTTTATTTGCAATATAGTCGCAAAATTCAAAAATAAGATTCTCCATCTCATCAATGGTATAAGGCTCTATCTCTATGTAAGTTTTATCAGCAGCTTTGATAATGACTTCACATATAGTAGTTTTACCTGATCCAGTTGAGAGTAACTCTCTAGTTTCAATTACATCTTTACTTTTGCCATTAATTGTTTTAGAAACTCTGAAGTCACTGATTAAATTAAAAAGATGACAAATAGCGGTTGTCTTACCTTGTCCGATAGTGCCGATAAAAACAATTTTATATTTTTCTATATTTAAAATTTTATCAATTTCTTCTAATCTTTCTAGCTTGGCTTTTAAGTTATTGATGCAAATATGCTTGATTACATTAATTTCTGAGCCACCTGATATTCTGGTAATTTCATGTCTCAGGCTTTGCTGTAGCGCTACAATTTCTTCTTGCCATTGTATAGTCAACATAATGTTTACCCTGTTTTAATGCTACTTACTGGATAATTACAATATGCCCAGATAGCATCAAAATCTAACAATAAGTTACCATTTGCCCATCTGTCGCCAACCTAGCATTCTCTATTCAATCCCAAATAACATCTTTTGTGCAGTAACATGAAATGCTAAAAACTGCCATAATGTACAAAAACAGATTCAGGAAATAACCCTTGTGAAAAGTATCAATATTTCCTTACCTGAAACCATGCAAGCTTACGTAGAAGAATAGGTAACTCAAGGTGGTTACAGCAGTGTTAGTGAATATTTTCGTGAATTAGTGCGACAAGATCAAAAACAGAAAGCTACAGAAAGTCTTGAAACAATGCTTCTGGAAGGATTAAACTCTGGAGAAGCAACAGAAATGACTGTTCAAGATTGGGAAGATGTCCGTCTAACAATCCGGGGATGACAGCATGAGCGATATTAACGGTATGGTTCGGTTGAACCTAGATTTATCACCAGAACTTAATCAAGTATTAGAAGAACTGTCAACAAAAATTGGCACAAGTAAAAGTGATGTTCTACGTCAGGCTATAACATTGATGCAAATTATGGTTATAGCTAAAGAAGAAACCAAAAAATTAGGAGTTCCAGAAGCAAATCAACTGATAGCAAATGAAATCATTTTTCCATCTGAGCAGCCAAAACAGCATCCATTAGATACGTTTATGGAAAGGCTTGGCCCTTGGGAAGATGAACGCAGTGCAGAGGAAATAGTCAAAGACATTTATGATAGTCGTACTATTTCTAACCGTGACATTAGTTTATGACTTATCTACTTGATACTGATACTTGTATTTATTGGATAAAAGATATTAATTCAGTCAGAACTAAAGTTAGAGAAATAGGATGGGAGCAAATTTCTATTTGCAGTATAACGGTTGCTGAGTTGTATTTTGGTGCTTATAATTCTCAACGAATAGCGGAAAATTTAGCTCGTGCAGAAGAATTTATTCAAAATTTGCCCGTTGTACCTTTAAATACTCCTGCTCTCAAAAAGTTTGGAGAATTAAAAGCAGAACTCCGCAGACTAGGACAACCAATTACTGAGTTTGATTTACTGATTGCTAGTGTTGCACTTACAGAAAATTATATTTTAGTTACTAACAATACTCGTCATTACAATCGCATCACTGGGCTAAAACTCGAAAACTGGATCTTGCCTTAAAAAGATTGGATATAACGAAGCGATCGCACTTTCGCAACAGGCGATCGCTCTATGATATAGGTATATAATACTAATGCTTGACTCGCCCGTTAGTTGGCTCTGGTAAAATTGCAGTTGTGACGGGTTGAGTAGCCGCCACTTCATTTGCTTAACATTCAATTCCGGTAAAATCTAAGCAGAAAGGCTATGCAAGAAAATCTTTTAACAACACATGGCAACAAAAAAATTAGAAGCTTTGATCACCAAAACTGTCAAAAAAGTGATTAAGAAAGAATTAGGGAAGCTGAAAAAAGATAATTTAGGAATTGCATTAAATCAAACTTCTAATACATTGGCAGAAATAGAGAAAGTTAAAAATGATAATTTAGCGCTTGCATCAAATCAAACACATAATACATTAGATAGGTTTGTCGCCAAGGTTGATAATTGGCAAGAAAAAGATTCTAGTGAAGAAATTATTGATGAAATATATACAAATGGTTATCTTAGTTTACCTTCCAAAGAAGATACAGAACTTGAGCGCAAGTTGCGAGAACTCAAATTTAAACAAGAACTGAGAAAAGATTGGATACTATTTCTTTTAAAGGATGTAATAGTATATTCTGCAACTATAATTTTTATATTTGCTGTGGCTGGATTTTACTTATTTACGCTGATTATGCATCAGAGATATTGAGTTAATTGCTATTGCATAACATTAATAAAGAATGGATATGCTGCATTTTTCACAAGCAGCAGATGTAGGGTGTGTTACGGCTGTGCAAGGATTTCGGAACTTAAAAGAGTGATAAGTAGCCGGACAAAAATATTTACAGTCATTGCGAACGAAGTGAAGCAATCCCAACCCCTGCGATTGCTTCATTCCGCTTCGCTCCATTCGCAATGACATTGTGTAATTAATTCTGTCAGACTACTTAATTAGCCGTAACGCACCGAGAAAGATAGGGCGTTATGCGATCGCAAACGCACCTTAGAATTTAAGGTTTACTTGATAAACCATTTCTAAGGGCCAACCCTGGTCACTTTCATACAGCCGTGACCATCGTTGTAAACTTGCAAAATTGGGTACTGATTTGAGCGAACTAACAAAGCTACATATTGCGCTGCACTTGAGCCACTATCGCAGATAGTTGTTGGCTCACCAGACCTAAACGCCCGATCCGACCAGGTACACTGACCAGGAGATAAACCCTGGGGTGCGGCTCCTGGCCCAGCTTGGAAATTGATTCTTACACCGTTGCTACCATCGTTTTGTATACTCAGCGTACCACCACCACGACAGGTTAAAGGATAGCTCTGCTGTGCATGAGCAGTATCTATCGTCAGCATAGGAGACAAAATAGCAACTAAAGCTGCCATTTGGGAAACATGAGAAAATACTTTCATCTTCTGACTCCTAAAAATTAAAAATTTAGTATTAGGCTGCGTTCAATAAGTATTAGGTTTGATGAAAAAGTTTTATGCAATTAAGTAGATGCGCTGTTCCTAATTAAAATTTTTGCTCGACCCTAACGCATCAGCTTGCTTTAGGGATAATCTTTAATATTCCTTGTCAATCTCTATATAATGATGACGATAGAAGCGTTAAATCAGGTTACCTACAGTCTATTTCCACTCAATGATTTACGCTTATAGGGACACAGCCATATGCCCTCAGATTATCTTGACCTCATAAAATTGCAATCTGCTGTTGCTTAGGGACTTCCAAATAAAAAAATATCCCAGTATTTATTGTGGGGTGGACATCTTGTCCGCCCAGTTTATGTGGCGGGCAAGATGCCCGCCCCACAAGATGGAATAATTTATTTCTTGAAAATCCCTTAACAAGATAGAGAAAAATATTATAGGAATCCGATTTGATTTCTGCAAAAATATCAGTCAGATGTAACGCAAAAAAAAGCTTTGGCGCGGATGCGTTACGCTAGCGCTAACGCATCCTACCACTTTATAAATAATCTCTTAAGGAAAAGCTAGGGATTTGATTAGACAAATAGCAAAAGTTTCGGACATGGTATAAATCCTTGTCTGAAACTTTTATTAATTACGAATTACGTAGCGCTTTGCGCTTCCCGTAGGGTATTACGAATTACGAATTATTTTGGCGTTGTTTCGGGTGTGGGAGTTGGTTTTAAATTCTTGGCTTTGTAGAAGGTTTCTAAACTATCGCGATCGCCTACAAAACGCCAGTGCCAAGGTTCATAACTGACACCTTGTGCATTATCCTTAGGAAAGGACATTTCAAAACCAAAACGGGCAGCGTTTGCTTCCAGCCACTGATAAGCTTTGGTATTGTCAAAGTTAGCTTGCAGATTAGTGGCTGGAACTGCGCCATCACCAACATCTACAGCATAGCCTGTGTGATGCTCGCTATGACCAGGAGGCGCACTGAGTGCAGCTCTTTCGGCTGGTGTTTGATTGCGTTGCGCGCCCACCGCAAAAAATAACTGCTCTTGTTCTTTGACAGAACGGAAGCCAGAAATTGGTACTAAAATTACCCCGGCGCTGCGTGCTGCTTGTTTCATGGCTTGAAACTTTTCCGCAGCAGTTTTTCGCATTCTAATGCGCCCACTACCAGGAATTACTGCTAGTTCTGATTCTGGCGCTTCTGCGTATGCTAAATGTCCTAATACAGTATCAGTATTGCTACTCTGAGAGTTAGCAGCACTATCAGATGTTGGTGTCGGTAAACTAGTGGGTGAAGGTTGAGAATTGGCTGTTCTTTTGGGAGAAAGAATGAAAAAGACAAAGCCACTACTCACAGCAAGCAGGACAAATGCAAATACTCCCCCAACGAGCAAAACCATCGGTTTTAATCCCACCTTAGGTTTAGCATCGGGAGCATCGCGTAAAGCTGCTGGAATATCATCACCAGAAGCAGCCGAAGAGTGTTGAGGTTCTCCAGAAAACCCAGCTTTATTCAAGAGTTCACTCCTGCTTTTTTTGAATAGCCATAACAGATTGTAGACTGGATAAAAATAAACGCAAGCGTTAGGATTTTACGTCAGCGTTTTTAGGTGCAATCTTGATAAATCTTTTAGCACTATATGTCAAGTTAGTGGGGCTAGTCCTGATTGGATTCGTCCTCGGACGTAAACTACCAAGTACAGTTCCCTCAGGTGTAGCTTACTTCCTTTTTTGGGTAGGAGTACCTATAAGCATTGTATTTTTTCTATACAAAACCGACTTATCAGGACAAATTTGGATTGCACCTGCGATCGCATACCTTGCCATTTTCCTAGGGGCTTTTTTAGCTTGGCTAGCAATTAAAGGACAAGCCTATCTCACAAATACCATGCCGCAGCCACCAACTCAAGGAAGTTTCCTATTAGCAGCAATGGTAGGGAATACAGGTTATCTCGGCTTTCCTATTACCTTAGCAATGCTAGGAGAAAAATACTTCGCTTGGGCGCTGTTCTACGATTTACTAGGCACACTCTTTGGTGCTTACGGCTTAGGAGTAGCGCTAGCAGCTAATTTTGGCAATAGTAAGCATAATTATGCAGAAGTAGCCAAAGCCATATTGATTAATCCTGCTTTATGGAGTTTCGGCTTTGGCTTACTGTTGCGACAGTTAAAAATTCCCTTTGCGCTGGAATTTTGCTTAGATAAATTGGCTTGGACATCTTTAGCCTTATCCATAGTATTAATTGGGATGCGACTCTCACAATTAAAGTCTTGGAGTAACATCCCCAAAGTAGGAATGAGCTTGGCAATTAAAATGTTAATAGTTCCCTTATTTCTAGGTTGCACATTACCGTTTTTTGGTGTCACTGGTTCACCAGCCAAAGTAATCGTCCTACAAATGGCTATGCCCCCAGCCTTTGCCACGCTAGTACTTGCCGAAACCTTCAATCTTGACCGCGATTTAGCTGTCACAGCCTTAGCATTAGGTGCAATAGTATTATTAATTACATTACCTTTTTGGCTGTGGCTATTTTGAGGAATGGGGAAGGGGGAAGGGGAAATGGGGATAAGGGGGAGAGATTACCAATTACCCAATGACAAATGACAAATGACAAATGACCAATGACCAATGACAAATATCAGGTTATGCCATGTCAACTAACATTACTGAAAGCCAGAGTGTCCCAGCGCCCCCTGAATCAGACTGGGAACCTACTCCACCACCAACAGATTTAATATTTGATGACGGAGAACCTTTGGAAAGTAACCGCCACCGTATTGGGATGAATGTTTTAATCCGGTCATTGCAACAAGCTTGGTCAGACCGCAATGATTATTTTGCTGGCGGTAATATGTTTGTTTACTATAGCCGGATACAAGCGCGAAATCGGGATTTTAAAGGGCCAGATTTTTTTGTAGTTCTCAACGTCGAAGAGATTGGTTCTCGCCAAGGTTGGGTTGTCTGGGATGAAAATGGACGCTACCCAGATGTGATTGTGGAATTAATGTCACCCTCAACCAAAAATGTAGATTTAGGCGAGAAAAAACATCTCTATGAGGGAGTGTTTAGAACTAGAGATTATTTTGTTTTTGATCCCTTTGACCCTAACTCCTTGCAAGGATGGCGTTTAGATGCTAATTTTCGCTATCAGCCGTTAGTT
This sequence comes from Tolypothrix sp. PCC 7601, assembly GCF_025677855.1. Taxonomy (NCBI): domain Bacteria; kingdom Bacillati; phylum Cyanobacteriota; class Cyanophyceae; order Nostocales; family Tolypothrichaceae; genus Tolypothrix; species Tolypothrix sp. PCC 7601. Next base: position 1,596,421 of record NZ_CP064879.1, on the reverse strand, counting down.
GCTAATGAACAAGGCTGGTTATGGTGCGAAACCTTAGGATTTTGGTTAGGAACTTGGGAAGGAACAATAGACAGAGAAACTGCCCCTTGGTTAAGATTTTATGACCGCCAGTCAAATTTAGTTTTCCTACCTGAAGAAGCAGCATTCCAACGCGCGGAAGCCGAAAGCCAACGGGCAGAAGTAGAAAGCCAACGGGCGGAAGCGGAACGCCAACGAGCAGAGACAGAAAGTCAACGGGCGGAAGCGGAACGCCAACGGGCAGAACGTTTAGCTGCACGCTTGCGGGAATTAGGAGAAAATCCAGAGGATTTTTAACATACTGCAAACCGCTATAGTTATACAAAATCAAATAATGTTTGCGACACATCAACATAAGTAGTTAAACAAAATTAATTACAAAATGTCATTGCGAATGGAGCGGAGCGGAATGAAGCAATCGCAAGGGTTGAGATTGCTTCGCTGCGCTCGCAATGACTGTAATTAATTTTGCGTGGTTACTTATTCTAGAGGGCACGGCAGTGCCAGTGCCCCTACAATCTGTTGCATTCTTTTTTCAAATTGGTAAGCTGTTCCACATTTAACTTGCATATATTGGGCGCGCAAGATGCCCACCCCACAAGAAATATACAATTTCAGATTATGCAAACTAGATTTGGTTTAGCTTATTACTCAACAAAAAAGCAGCACAATAATTTTGGAGGGGGTTTGGGGGACGCAACCGTCCGAAGTTTTGTGGAAGGAAACCTTCCCCACAAACTTCACCCAATCGGGGGTTTGGGGGAGAATCCCCCAATTCTGCTGCCTTAGTTGATGGTATGAAAGCCCCTTAACCCAAGCTTTATTTCCTAATAACGAATTGGTATAACTTAAACCTTTACACTTCAGCCTTTATTTGATTCATTCTTGCAGCTAAATCCGCAGGATTCGTATATTCATAGGGTTCAAAAGGTTGGTGAATCCAGGGATTATCCGATAGATAATCAACATAATAATCCGGTTCTATAACCGAACAAGATTTATACCAAATTACAGCCGTGCGAATATCTAAAATTGCACTTTCACTATATTGCTGTAGCCAAGGAATAGTTTGCTCAAGTGTAACCCCAGAATCTACCAAGTCATCCACCAGCAAAATCCGCGAACCTAAAGTTTCCGTAGTCATAGTGATATGGCGAGAAAAGTTTAATGCACCTCTTTCTTGCTTACCTGGGCCACTGTATGATGATGTTGCTAAAATTGCCAACGGTTGGTCATATATACGGGAAAGTATATCTCCAACTCGCAGTCCGCCTCTGGCAAGACAAACAATCTGGTTGAATTGCCAACCCGATTGATAAATCTTAGCAGCCAGTAGTTCAATTTTTTGGTGATAATCTGACCAAGAAACGTAAAGGTCTGGCATAAGGGATGTAGTTTTTGGCTAATACTCAAAGCACACGCAAATTCTCTATTTTAATATGAGTGCAAGATATTATGAATGATTCTGATGGTTCTGCTTACAGTGAAAAACTGCCATTTAAAACCAAACTAGCCTATGGTGCAGGGGATTTAGGCCCAGCAATTACTGCCAATATTGCCATATTTTTTCTCTTGGTTTTCTTTACCAATGTCGCTGGTATCCCGGCGGGTTTAGCTGGCAGTATTTTGATGGTGGGCAAAATTTGGGATGCTGTCAACGATCCATTTGTAGGGTTTCTGACTGATAAAACAAAATCTCGTCGCTGGGGTCGTCGTCTGCCTTGGTTATTATATGGGGCAATTCCCTTTGGAGTATTCTTTTTCTTACAGTGGATTGTACCACCATTTAGTGTTTGGGGTAAGTTCTGGTATTACGTGGTGATTGGGTTAATATCGCAGGTGTTTTACACTGTGGTGAATTTGCCTTATACAGCAATGACACCAGAACTCACCCAAGATTATGACGAACGTACCAGCTTAAACAGTTTTCGCTTCACCTTTTCCATCGGTGGCAGTATTCTATCTTTAATATTGTCAATAATTGTTTCTTCTGTAATTAGCGATCGCGGACAACAATATATAGTATTAGCCGCAGTTTGTACTGTAATTTCCGTCTTAGCCTTATATTGGTGTGTTTATGGGACACGCGATCGCGTGTTAGCATTTGAAGCTAAACGCATTCAACTAGAAGAACCGCAATCTCTCCCCTTTCCCGAACAAATCAAAATCGCCTTCACCAACAAACCTTTTCTCTTCGTCATCGGTATATATCTCTGTTCTTGGTTAGGCGTACAAATTACAGCCAGTATTATTCCTTTTTTTGTTGTTAACTGTATGGGTCTGAAAGATGCGGATGTCCCCAAAGTGATGGTTGCTGTCCAAGGAACAGCACTAGTGATGTTATTTTTCTGGAGTAATTTGAGTAAAAAAGTAGGCAAAAAAGTTGTCTATTTTCTCGGCATGATTTTATGGATTATCGCCGCCGCCGGACTTTATTACTTACAACCAGGACAACTTACCTTAATGTACATCATGGCAATCATGGCAGGGTTTGGTGTCTCTACAGCCTATCTCGTTCCCTGGTCAATGATTCCCGATGTCATCGAATTAGATGAACTGCAAACCGGACAGCGCCGCGAGGGAGTATTTTATGGTTTCATGGTATTGCTGCAAAAATTTGGTTTAGCCTTCGGCTTATTTTTAGTCGGAAACGCCTTACAAGCTTATGGTTTTAAAGAAGCAGTAGCCGGACAAACTACACTACCCACACAACCAGAATCAGCATTACTCGCTATCCGCCTCGCAGTCGGCCCCTTACCTACCGTTTGTTTAATTGCGGGTTTAGTTTTAACCTACTTTTACCCCATTACAAGGGAAATGCACGCCGAAATCATGATGAAACTCCAGCAACGGCGAGAAAAGGCTGAGTGAATTTTAAGCCAATATTTCTACCAAATCTATTTTTGCGTAGGCGTAGCCCGCCGTAGGCATCGCAAAACCAACTCTTGCTGGTGTTAAACTAACTTTTGCTTTGACATCAGCTGCAATTGTTGATGTTAAAGCAGCTTTTGCTAAAAAAATATCTATGCTTACAAGTGCAATTGCTGCGATTGCTGATGTCAAACTAACTTTTGCTAAAAAAATATCTATGATTGCAGGTCGAATTGCTGCGATTGCTGATGTCAAAGTAGCTTTTGCTAAAAAAAAATCTATGATTGCAAATCCCATTCCTGCAATTCCTGAATCATAGAACGATTTAGCCGCATTTAGAGACTTCCAACTCAATCTGACTTGATTAAACAACGCTATAAAGATGCGGTAGCAAGAGAGAAACAACAATGACTCAGGAACCCGGTTTTGAAGAAAGCAGTGGTAATGTATTTGTTGATCTCGGTTTAGAGAATGCAGATGAACTTTTTACGCGGGGTAAAATCGGGATTCAGGTACTCCGCCTTCTCAAACAACGCAATCTCAAACAGCGCGAAATCAGCGAACTTCTTGGTATTCCTCAGCCAGAAGTATCTCATTTAATGAAAGGAGAGTTTCAACGGTTCAGCGAGGCAAAACTCCTCATTTTCCTCAAGCGACTTGATACGGAAATCACTTTACATCTTCGCTCCCGTCACGCGCAAGGACAATCTGCTGAAACTGTGATATCCCTATAAGCCAGCATAAAAACCTGAAGATACAAGGTTGGTTTGTGGCTTGCTTCCTTAGAGAGGTACGTAGTGAAACCCAACAAACTCCCGAAAATGTTGGGTTAAACGCAGTATTGGGTCATACACTCCCTCATCCCCCTCATCTCCCTCATCTCCCTCATCTCCTCAAATCTTCAACTTCTCCCCCCGAATTGAATAATCTAACAACTCCATCGGGTGAATTACAGAAATATTCTTACCTTGCAATTGCAAATGCTTGGTAATCTGCAATGTACAACCAGGATTCGCAGAAGCGATTAACTCTGCACCAGTATTCAGCAAATTCTGCACCTTTTGCTGACCCAATTCTTCCGCAACTTCTGGTTGCAACATATTATAAACACCTGCACTGCCACAACACAAAGCTGCATCCAAAGGTTCACTTAATTTCACCCCTGGAATTTGGCGTAACAATTGACGTGGTTGCACACTAATCTTTTGCCCATGCAATAAATGACAAGCATCTTGATAAACTAAATTCACAGGTTGATCAGTAATCGGCAACAATTTCGCTGTTAAACCTACAGTTGCTAAAAACTCTTGAGCATCTTTCACCTTAGCAGCAAATGCTTGCGCCTTTTCCCGATATTCTGGGTCATCTTCTAAAATATGACCGTATTCTTTCAATGTATGTCCACAACCAGCAGCATTGATAATCACAAAATCGACATTCGTATTAGCAAAACTATCAATCATCTGTCTCGCCAAAGCCTTCGCCTGTTCCGTTTGTCCTTGGTGTTCGGGAAGCGCCGCACAACATCCCTGGGATTGAGGAATCACCACCTCACAACCATTCGCCGTCAACACCCGCACCGTTGCTTCATTAACAGGCGAGAAAAATAGCCTTTGCACACATCCCAAAATTACCCCCACACGATAGCGTTTCTCACCTTTTGCACGGATAACAGTTGGTAAATTACTTTGAAAAGTTTTTAAAGTAATGTCTGGCAAAATAGATTCCATTGCTGCTAACCGGGGAGATATATTTTTCAATAAACCCGTAGCGCGAATGAATTTAGAAACCCCTAACTTTTGATAAGCCAGCAACGGTATGAGTAAGATTCTTAAAAGGTCGGGGTTAGGAAATAAAGTAAATATTAATTGCCGAACCAGCTGATCGGGTAAACTGCGGGAATAATTGCGTTCAACTTGATGGCGAGTAGCAGAAATTAACTTGTCATACTGCACACCAGAAGGACAAGTTGTCACACAAGCCAAACACCCCAAACAAGAATCAAAATGTTCTACCGTAGCCGTATTCAGTGCAATTTCACCTTCATTAATCGCATCCATTAAATAGATACGTCCCCTGGGAGAATCCATCTCTTTACCCAACACCCGATAACTAGGACAAGTAGAAAGACAAAATCCACAATGTACACAACTATCAATTAACTTGGGATCTGGTGGGTGACTTCCATCAAATCCCTGCAAATTTTTGATACTCGCCGTATTATTCACAGAATTTTCTGAAACTTGCATATTACTTTTTCCCCTCTTTTTTGAGCGCTGAGTTCTGAGTGCTGAGTTCTGAGTTCTGAGTTCTGAGTTCTGAGTTCTGAGTTCTGAGTGTCAGACTTTTCTCATTCCCCAGTCCCCAATCCCCAGTCCCCAATCCCCAATCCCTAAATTCCCCCAACAAACCGACCAGGACTTAAAATATTTTTGTGATCAAACTGTGCTTTAATCCGTCTCATCAACTCCACAGCATTACCCGTATATCCCCAAACATCCAATTTTTCTTTCACCGTATTTGGTGCAGCCAAAATCGAAAGAAACCCGCCATAATTTTGACAAATATCACGTATTTGCAAAACTCGCTTTTGGCTATCTAAGGACAATACTCCCAAGCCACTACTAATATGAATCAACCCCATTTCTACTCGACTGAGAACTTCTACAGCCGCGTTAGGTAATACTCCTATTTTGCAGGTAATTGGTAAATTAAGAGCAGCAGAGTGCATTTGTTCTGGCAATCTCTGCCATAAATCAGCCTCTTCCTTTCCTTGATAAATTACTCCCGCCAATCCCAACTTTTGCCCAACTTCTAATAATCTATTCGCCTGTTCTTTGACACTCTCACTAATACTTTGGAACCGGGCAATTAAGCCTAATCCTTTACCTAATTCTAAACTATCAACTAGTTTAGTAGATAATAAATCAGCTTGGGTTGGTGTTAAGGCAGAACCTCTCAAAGTAGCAGCAGCTTGTGATATCGCCGCCTCTGTACCAGTTAATACTACTGTCGCTGATGTCTGTTGCTGAGGATAAACCCGAAAGGTAACTTGAGTAATAATTCCCAATGTGCCATAAGACCCAGTAAATAACTTCATCAGGTCATATCCAGCCACATTTTTGACAACTCTTCCCCCAGCTTTAGCAATTTCGCCATCAGCACGGACAAAGGTAATACCTAACAACTGGTCGCGTACACTACCATAACGTTGTCTAAGAGAACCTGTATTCGCTGTAGCAACGATACCACCAATGGTTGCCAAATCTGCTGCAGTGGGGTCAAGGGCGAGAAATTGCCGATAATTAGCCAAAATACCTTGAAGTTGAGAAAATTTCATGCCCGCTTCTACTGTTACCGTCAAATCGCCAACAGCATGTTCAATTAAGCGATTGATGCGTTCTGTACTGACAAGCACATCAATATTTTGAGCTAAACCACCCCAGCCTAGTTTACTAGCACTACCGCAGGGAAGGATACGCCAATTTTTACGGTGTGCTTCGGCAATTATCGCCGCTAGTTGTTCTTGGGTATGAGGATAGACAAGACAACTGGGAGATTTTCCCCCAATAATTGCCTTTTGGATTGATTCTTGAAGTGTGGGTGATATATTTTCCCAAAAGTAAACAGCATTTTCTGCATTGACGATAGATGCCAGACAAGAAGCGATCGCATTCATCAGTTTATTTTTTACGTCCTACTTCTAATTTACTGGCTAAACTCACTAAAAAAGTGCTCAGTTAAAAGTGGTGCCTATGCTTACACTACAAAAGTTTAGATAATTTGTTACTAATATTACTTATCCTTAGAGATTATTTTAAGCAATATTACGGAAGTAAAGATAATATTTATGACTTAAGCTGGCTACAGCAAATTGTCACTTTTTATCTATATTTTGTCATATAGATAAACAGAGGGGATCAATTGGAGATTTAATTATCAGGGTAGCAATGTTATTAATTTTTTACAATAGAATCACAGTCAAGTTATTTGTGATACCACTTATCTACTCATATAACAGCAAAATTTGAGGTCATGAAAAATTATGTATAGCATTGTACCAGTCAACATTCTCTCGTTATTTTCTGTATTTGTGTAATCTTGGTTGGGAATGCTGAAAATATTTCAGCCCTAGAATCGATTTCAAAATCATAGTTCATCAATGGGTTTTACCCAAACTCTTAAGATTTTTTAGTTTTTCTCCTGACAATCAGCGTAGTTTAAATTTTATATTTTGAGTTGAGAAGACAAAATATAAAATTTTTGATTGATATAAAAATTTGGTTTGACTTAATAACAATTTGCACTTCTGAAACTCTAATTTGAAGCCGAAATCAAGGCATAGGATAAATAGTAACCCCAAAATTGGTTGACCTGAATATATTTGCTTTTGAAAAATTATCTTCTACTAATTTGTAATTAATAGCCGATTAATTACATTTGGTTAATTGATATTATTCATCACTAATATTTCTAGTAATGATTTGCTCGCTACAAATACATGAATTTAATCATTATTAAATACCAATATGCCACTATCAGACTATGCAATTATAGAATCTATTGTAACTTTTGCTCCTGATACTCCAGTTGAAAAAATTATCAGTTATATGGAGCAAATTAGGCAAGACATTGGCATGGAAAAAGGTATATTTGTGACTGACTCCAGTTTATATACCTCTCATCCCCAGCTAAAAGTAGCTGCAGAACAATCCATTCCTCAAAATGCACAGCACCTTAACCTGAATTTATCGGTTGATTGTGTATATGTAGTAGATAAATCACATTTATTAGGTATACTCACTATTTTAAATCTGATCCGGCTGATGACTTCTGGCTTGAATTTAGCCACTATGAAGATTGCCGAAGTCATGCAAAAACCTTTAATTACTTTAGAGCCAGATTTTGATGTTAACAATATATTGCCGCTCATGCAGCAATATAACATGCGTAATTTACCTATTGTTAATGATATTGGGCAATTATTAGGAATTATTACCCCAGAAAGTTTAGCAGTGGGTTTACAAAAAGAACTTGTGAGAACGCGAGAAGATTTACAATTAGAAATAGTCCAGCGCCGTTCTTTAGAGATAGCATTACAAAATGCTGAAACAGCATCTGAACGACGAGTTAATCAAGCAACTGCAGAGTTAATTAAAGCCAATAAAAATTTAAAGCGAGAAATCAGCGATCGCATTGCTACAGAGGTGCAATTGCTGCAAACAACTTCTGACTTACAAGAAATTTTTCAAGCCTTTCCCGATGTATATTTTCGTATTGATCGCGATGGCACTATCCTCAGTTATTACGCTAAAAATAACTCAGACTTGTATGTAGTACCAGAATTTTTTTTGGGGAGGAGAGTGCAAGATGTTTTTCCTCCAAATGTTGCTAATAAATTTATGACTGCAATTCTGAATTCACAGAAAAATGCAGCCATTGTTACTATTGAATATTTATTATGTATTGCTGGTAGAGACGAAAGCTTTGAAGCCAGAATTTTACCTTCAACGCAGCAACAAATTATCGCCATCATTCGCAATATCACTGAAAGTAAGCAAGTACAAGAAGCATTACAAAAAGCTAAAGCAGAATTAGAAATTCGCGTAGCAGAAAGAACTAAAGAATTACAAGATATCAATAAACGCTTGGTGCTAGAGATTAGCGAACGCCAGCGAATTGAAGAAGCTTTACGATATCGAGTAGAATTTGAAAAACTAACTACTGCTATATCTACACATTTTATCAATCTTGCACCTAATGAAATTGAGAATGGTATCCATCAAGCATTACAGTTGATTGGTGAAATTACAAATGTTGATCGTGCTTATGTATTTGTATTTGCAGATAGCAATACCTATGAATGGTTTGCAGAATCCTTAGAAGGGCAAATTTATAATTTGCAGGATATTAGCAATGTTGTTTTATCTTGGGGACGAGACAAACTCAGTAATTTTGAAACTATTCACATTCCTCATATTGATGATTTAGCTATTGCAGTTAATACTCACACTATTCAATCACTCATTATGGTGCCTATAGTATGTAGTGGTTTATTAATTGGTTATCTGGAATTTGATTCCGTAAAAGCTGCAAAAACCTGGACAGAAGATAGCATTATTATGCTGAGAATGGTTGGTGAAATTATTGGTAATGCTTTAGAAAGGCTGCGAGTAGAGCAAGCCTTACGCATTAGCGAAGAAAGATATATGAGAGCTATTAGTGCTGGGAAAGTTGGCATATGGGAATGGAATATTAAAACCAATGAAATTTACATAGATCCCAATTTAAAAACTATGCTTGGTTATCCAGAAGCAGAAATTCCTAAATATTTTGATGATTGGCTAAAATTTGTGCATCATGATGATGTGGAATCGGTCAAAAATGCAGTATACACATATTTAGCAGGTTTAACTCTAAAATACGAAATTGAACACCGAATGGTGAAAAAAGATGGTAGTTGTATATGGTTTTTAAGCCGAGGTACACTACTGCGAGATCCTCAAGAGAATATCTGTTTTCTAGCTGGTTCTAATACTGATATTACTGCTCGTACACAAGCAGAAAACAAACTTAAGGTGTCTCTGAAAGAAAAAGATATTTTATTGAAAGAAATTCACCATCGCGTCAAGAATAATTTGCAAATCATTTCTAGTTTATTACGTCTTCAATCTAGATATATTAATGATGAGCAAGCCTGTGAGCTGTTCCAAGATAGCCATAATCGTGTCAGAGCTATGGCAATAATCCATGAGAATTTATATCAATCAAATAATTTATCAAAAATTAACTTCTCTGATTATTTAAGAAGTTTAGTGAATAATTTATTGCGTTCTTACGGTATAAAAATAAATATCAAAAGCCACTTAAAAATAGATAAAATTTTTCTCAAAATTGATACCGCTATTTCTTGTGGGCTAATTATTAATGAGTTGGTTTCTAACTCTATAAAATATGCCTTTCCTGAAAATCGAGAGGGGGATATTTACATAGAAATGTTACAAACAACTAGAAATCAATACTTCTTAAATATTAGTGATAACGGTGTGGGACTATCTCAGGATATAGAAGTTTATAAAAATCAATCTCTTGGGCTGCAATTAGTTTGGAGTTTGGTTGAACAGTTACAAGGAACGATTACATTTAATGCATCTTTAGGGACTTCATTTACAATTACTTTTAGCGAACAAAGGTAGAATGTTATGCAAGAAAAAATTTTGGTAGTTGAAGATGAAATAATTATTGCTTGTGACATCAAAAGTTGTTTAGAAAAAGCTGGGTATATTGTTCCTGCAATTGCTGCTCATGGCAAACAAGCAGTTGAAAAAGCCGCAGAAATACATCCAGATTTAATTTTAATGGATGTCATGCTTAAAGGTGATATGAGTGGCATAGAAGCTGCTGCTGAAATTGGTCATCTTTTCAATATTCCTGTCATTTATTTAACTGCATATTCAGACCAAACTCACTTACAAAAAGCTAAAACTACACAACCTTTTGGTTACATACTTAAACCATTTGAAGAAACTCAATTAATTACCACCATTGAAATTGCTTTAAACAAACATCAAATAGAAGTGGTAATGCGTGAAGCATTAGAAAAAGAAAAAGAAAATAGAGCCATTAAAAACAAATTTGTTTCGATGGTTAGTCATGAATTTCGTAATCCTTTAAATAATATTTTAACTTGTACTGAATTATTATCAGATTATAGTTTGCACGCGAATGATGAAAAAAGACATGAATATATTAGCCATATTCAAAAATCAGTAAAACATCTAGATAATTTATTAACTGATGTTTTACTGATCAGCAAAGATGAACCCGAAAAATTACAATTTAATCCAGCACCTATAGATTTAGAAGATTTCTGCCAAGATTTATTACAAGATATCCAATTGAATGCTAGTGAGAACCACAAGATTATATTTACTGTTCATGGTAGATTAGCAAATATACACAATAATCTCTCGATGCCAGATTCCCATCTAATTAAATTAGATGCAAAGATGCTATATCATATTCTGAGTAATTTGCTTGCTAATGCTATCAAATACTCACCTTTAGGTGGAACAATTAGTTTTGATGTTTTTTACGTCTCGGGAGAAGTTATTTTCCGGATACAAGATGAAGGTATTGGCATTCCTGAAGCGGATCAAGAAAATTTATTTAATTCTTTTCATAGAGGTAGTAATGTCGGAAATATTCCTGGCAATGGCTTAGGGTTAGCAATTGTAAAATATTACATTGATTTACACGGTGGTAATATTTCCTTTGCTAGTAAGCCGGGAATTGGTACAACATTTATTGTGAATTTGCCTATTAATAATTAGTCATTAGTCATTAGTCATTAGTCATTTGTCATATTCTACGAGATTTTATGATGGTGCGTGATGCCTGAAGCTAAATATTATGGCATCACACACCCTACTGTTGGGAGAGAATCTTTAGACGTTGACTGTATCTCTAATTTTGTCTGACGAATAATAAGTAGGTTTATCGCCAAATTTAGTTGCGATTAGTGATTCTGCACCTGTAATCAATCTCGCTCTGCGATTTTGGGTAATGTAATTCCATGCCCACTGAATCATGACTATTAGTTTATTGTCAAACTCGATTAAAAAGTATATGTGCACTATGAGCCAAAATAGCCAGGCAAAGAAACCTCTGAGTTTGATAAAACCTAAATCTACAACAGCAGTATTTTGTCCAATGATAGCTAAACTACCTTGATGATTGTAATTAAATTGTGGCAAAGTATGACCTTGTAGCCTTTGTTCAATTAATTGAGCTACATATTCTCCTTCTTGCTTGGCTACTGGTGCTACACCTGGTAAAGGTTTCCCATCTTGATGAGAGAAATTGGCTAAATCACCCACAACAAAAATATTGTCATATCCTTTAATACTTAAGTTTGGTTCAACAATCACCCTACCCGCACGATCAAGTTCAGCACCTGTATGTTCTGCTAAAACTTTACCCATTGGCGATGCTTTGACACCTGCTGCCCATAATATAGTTTTGGAAGCAATTTCTCGTTTATCATCGCCTTGTTTGATGGTAACAATATCATTTTCAATATTCGTTACCAAAGTTTTTGTTTGAACAATTACACCTAATTCTTTGAGAGATTTTTCTGCGGCTTGGGATAATTCTGGTGCAAAAGGTGGGAGGATGCGATCCAAACCTTCTAATAGCAAAATCCGGGTTTCTGAGGTGTCGATTTTGCGAAAATCTTCTTTGAGAGTTTTGTAAGCTAACTCTGCGATCGCACCTGCTAATTCTACTCCTGTAGGGCCACCACCCACAATCACGAAAGTTAACCAAGCACGGCGTTTGACGGGATCGCTTTCTCTTTCGGCGGCTTCAAAAGCCTTGAAAATCCGCCGACGCATTTCTACTGCATCTTCTACAGTCTTTAACCCTGGTGCAAATTCTTCCCAGTCATCCTTACCAAAATAGGAATGCTTCGCACCAGTAGCCACAATTAACGTATCGTAGGGTATGGCTTCACCATCTACTAAAACTTTCTGAGCTTGAGGATCGATATCATCAACAGATCCCAATAATACTTGTGTATTTTTGCTTTTACTCAACACCGATCGCAATGGTGAGGAAATATCAGCAGGTGACAAAGTACCTGTAGCCACTTGGTACAGCAGTGGTTGAAACAAATGAAAGTTCCGCTTATCAATGAGTGTAACGTTCACCGAAGCCTTAGCAAGTGCTTTTGCCGCGTACAGTCCCCCAAAACCACCGCCAACGATAACTACTTCATGTGGTGGGTTATTGTCAAGCGAATTTGCCATAAGAAATATTTCCTAGTGTTACGACTGGTGTAACGATTATTAAGAAATTAGTAACAAAATTGGCAAAATCCTTTCTGTTCGCTTGGCACAGATTAAAAAATGGAGAAAGTTAGGAAATATACAATTTGGGGCATGGGGCATGGGGCATGGGGCATTGGGCATTGGGCATTGGTAATTAGTAATTGGTAATTGGTAATTGGTGTTTGTTATTTCTCCTTGCCCCCTCATCTCCCTCATCTCCCTCATCTCCCTCATCTACCTCATCTCCTCATCTCCCAATCGCTCAATCTCCCATTTCTTCTCGCAATAAGGCGCGGAATCCGGCTTGCTGAAAATGTTCGTTGGCGGTTAAGGCTTCGGTAATTCCGCCGTATTGCATGACAATAAAAGATACGCAATCAACAAAGCTCCATTCTTTTTCGGAGCGATCGCAATATAGTTGAAAAGCTCTATCGTAAAGTTCTGGAGATAACGGTACAATTGCAACTTTCGAGTCTGCTGCTAGGGCATTTAATAAGGTAACTGCACCATGACGAAATGGCTGTTTGCATAGGAGATTGCCGATTTCTAGCATCACAGCTTGGGTAGTTACCAAGCGTGTACCGGCGGTTTCTAAAATTTCTGCGAGATGCACAGCACGTCTATGTAATTTATCTTGCGGTGCAGATAAGGCGATCGCAAATGTTGTATCAAGAAAGACTTCAGACTTCATGCTGAATTTCTGAACCTTATAAATATTTGTCGATGTTGGTAGACCAATCAGTCGGCCCTGAAAGATTCAGCGATCGCGCGGTCTGCAAGAATGATACACTTTCCTGCTTCTCAGGCGGTAAAATTTCGATACTCAACCGCACACGAGTATTGTTTGGTAATGCGATCGGTTCAATAGGATAGAATACTCTGCCATCAAATACGGCTGTGATTTTATCTGCCATGATTTTCCCAAAGCGCTGCAATTATATCCTAGTCTGGTTGTGTACTGAAGGGGGAAGGGTGAAGGGGGAAGGGGGAAAGGGGAAGGGTGAAAGGGGAAAGGGGGAAAGGGGAAAGGGGAAAGGGGAAGGGTGAAAGGGGAAATTTTATACCAATTTGAAAAAAGAATGCGACAGATTGTAGGGGCATGGGCATTACCATTGGTGTCAACTTAATGTGAAACCAGCTTGGTTGCAAGGTTTTGCCCTCACCCCCAGCCCCTCTCCCACACGGCTACGGTGTACACAGAAGTCTTGAAATCCTACCTGGAAGGGAGTTTTAAACTCAGATAAAAATCGCTCAAAACCTGTCATTGCGAGCGAAGCGTTCGCGTAGCGTCTCGAAGAGAAGCAATCCCAGCACCAAGCGATTGCTTCGTCGTTCCTCCTCGCAATGACGATTTCAGGGGCTTGAAATCCCTGAAACGTATGCGGAGAGTACTTGTGTGTACACCGTAGCTCCCACACGGAGAGGGGAGTAAGAGATTTAGTTCCCCTTCTCCTGCGGGAGAAGGGGTTAGGGGATGAGGGCGCGAGGTATTTGTACAACGCTCACCCTATATAGCTTTTAGCTTAAGTTGACACCAATGGGGCATTGCCCTGCCCTCTAGAATATTATTGATATGTCGCATACATTATTTGATTTGGTATTACCCTAGCCATTGATGGTTAGGGTAGGAATCAGGGAAAGCTGGATTTTTTTGCAAAGGCTTGTGCCAATTTTAACTTCATTGTTTATCGTTTCTTTGGTCAATTTTTTAATATACAAATACCCAAAAATTTTTAGTCAGAGAACAGTCAGCCATTTTGGAGAATTGAACATCCAAAATCCAAAATTTTTTGTCAAATCTTGCAAGATACCCAAATACCACGGCCATGTTTGGCAAATTCATCGATGGTTTGCAGTGATAGCTCGTGATTGGTCATATTTTGCAGCATTGCCAATGGTAGAGTGAGAGAATTTGCACCCGCTTGGAGGGAAGCTACTGCTTCTTCTGGAGATTTAATACTAGCCGCCATAATTTTTGTATCGCTACCTTTGACCACATTAGCCATTTGCTGCACTAAGGCTATGCCATCACCTAAAAGTTTAGTAGCTCGATTAACATAGGCGATCGCATATTTTGCACCCGCTTCTTTGGCTATTGCGGCTTGCGCTGCACTATAAATTCCTGTCACCGCACAGGGAATTTCCCCCTGTAATGCTGCAACAACCTGAAAACCAACTAATGCTGCAGGAATTTTTAATATAGTTTGCTGACCAATAATTCCAAAAGCCGCCCGCCCTTCTGCTAACATCTCATCAAAATCGGATGACATTAGCTGGTAAAACAATGGGCCTGTAGTTAACTGTGCTAATCGTTTGAGTGTAGTCTCTACTGGTAAATCGCTTTTTGCTAAAAGAGTTGGGTTGGTTGTGATACCTTTTACCCAACCCAATTCCTTAGCAGCCTGAGCTTCAGCGATAATTGCCGAATCGAGATAAATGCTCACGTTTTGCTCCAAAGAAAGGTGATTTCGCTGTCATTTTACAGCTGATTGGGGATTGGGGATTGGGGATTGGGGATTGGGGATTGGGGATTGGGGATTGAGGATTGGGGATTGGGGATTGGGGACTGGGGAACTCGGGGCCCCCTCTGGGGATAAGGGGTAATGGGGATTGGGGAACTCGGGGCCCCCTCTGGGGATAAGGGGTAATGGGGATTGGGGATTGGGGATTGGGGAAAGGCTGACATTCAGAACTCTTGTACAGACGCGATTAATCGCGTCTGTTGCAACTCAGCACTGTTCCCTGAAATAAAGCTATACCTAGCTTCGCAAAAATCAAAAATCAGTTCTATCTCAATACCTTATATATAGTGAATATATTTCGTGGGCAGAACCACAGGATGGGGTGAGCGATGGCAGCAAATTATACAGTTAAGAAAATCAAAAAATCCCTTCACGAAGCGGGTGTTAAATTTGTCCGCATTCTCTGGTGTGATAATGCCAACATCATTCGGGGGAAAGCTGTGCATTTAGAGATGCTTTCTCACTATTTTGAACATGGTGTAGGCATATCAGCAGGGGAACAAGGCATACCTGTAATGTATGATGCGATCGCACCTGATTGTGGTTTGGCTCCTGTGGGTGAAATCCGCTTGGTTGCAGATTGGGATAGCTTGGCACCTCTACCATACGCCCCTGGTCATGCCCGTGTGCTGGGAAATATGATACTTGATCGGCAACCTTGGGCGTTTTGTCCGCGCCATTTTCTCATGGAGATGATCGCCGCCGCAAAACGTGAAGGATTGGAAGTTAAAGCCGCTTTTGAAAACGAATTTTATCTATTGCGACAAACATCTGAGGGCATTGTACCTACAGAATCCACGGTGTTTGCTGCTACTCAAGCAATGGATATTAATCGGGAGGTAATTGATGCGATCGCAGATGCTTTAATTGCTCAAAAAATCCCTGTAGAACAGTATTACCCAGAATCCGGCCCCGGTCAGCAGGAAATATCTATGCGTTATACCGACGCTTTGCGTGCCGCTAACTACCAAATTGTATTTCGAGAAACCGTCAGAGCGATCGCGCGTCAGCACAATTTGACTGCATCTTTCTTACCGAAAATCTTTCCTGAAGCAGCGAGTAGCGGTTGTCACATCCATCTCAGCTTGTGGCGTGACGGGGAAAACATTGTACCCGATGCTCAAGGTGCCGCAGGTCTGTCTCCGACAGCTAGAGCCTTTATTGCAGGTATTCTGCATCATCTGCCAGCACTGATGGCTATCACTACCCCTAGTCCCAATTCTTACCGCCGCATTCGTCCTCATACTTGGAGTGGGGCTTTCCGTTGTTGGGGAATCGATAACCGCGAAGCGGCTGTGCGAGTTCCCAGCGACCCTGAATTTGGCAATCCGACACATTTTGAGGTCAAAACTGTAGATGCAACCGCGAATCCTTTCTTAGCTTTAGGCGCAATCATTGCAGCCGGACTAGACGGAATACAACGCAATCTTGAACTTGCCAACCCTGTCAACGAAGACCCCGGAAATTTACCCAGCGAACAGCGCACAGCCAATGGTATTGACCCCTTACCCACAAATTTAGGAGAAGCGTTAGAGAACCTCAGACAAAATAACGTCTTATTAAATGCTTTAAATCCCCAATTATCGCAAGCCTTTGTCGCAGTCCGTCAAGCCGAATGGCTAGCAATGAAAGATTGGGACTTAGATGCAGAAGTAAAGCTGTTATTGGAGAGGTATTGAGGAGAGTGGGCATGGGGGATAGGGCATGGGGCATGGGGCATTTGTCAAAGGTCAAGGGTCAAAGGTTAAGAGTTAAGGTTGGAATGTGGGTTTCAAAGGTGCAGTTTTGCAGATCAAAGGTGTAATGTTCAGGCTTAAAGCCGCAACTTTGGAGATAAAAGCCGCAACGTTCAGGCTCAAAGCGGCAACTTTGCAGATAAAAGCCGCAATGTTCAAGCTCAAAGCTGCAAAGTCCAAGTTCAAAGCTGCAACTTCCACCCTCAACACCTCAACATTCAAGCTCAAAAGTAGAAACCCCACCCTCAACACCTCAACCTCCAAGTTCAAAGCTACAACTTTCACCCTCAACACCCCAATTTCCCCGCTTAAAACCTAATCATTGTTCCTATCTCCCCCATTCCCCCTTCCCCCTTCCCCCTTCCCCATTTCCCAACCCCCATGCAACTCAACCTCACCGACATTCCCCTCATTGATCAACACGCGCACAATATACTTAAGCCGGAAGTTGCGGCGCGTTATCCGTTTGCGGCTGCGTTTACGGAAGGATATGACGAGGAAATAGTTAATCATCATGCGCGCCACACATTCTTTTATCGCCGCAGTCTCAGAGAAATCGCAGCTTTATTGGAATGTGATGCTGAGGAAAGTGCGATCGCAGCTCGGCGGGAAAGTTTAGGATTAGAAAATCTGACGCGGCTTTATTTCCAAGCTGGGAACCTAGAAGCGATTTATTTGGATGATGGATTGGACACTGAAAGTATCCTACCTTTGTCATGGCACGAACAATTAATTACCGTCCGTAGAATTCTGCGGTTGGAAGTAATTGCAGAACAGCTAATTCCTCAAGTTACCAATTTTGAGGATTTTCTCGCCAGATTCCACAGCGAAATCGATCCGCCGCCGCCTGGAGTTGTGGGTTTTAAGAGTATTGTTTGTTATCGCAGTGGTTTAGATGTCCAGCCTGTAACTTATGAAGTGGCTGCATCTCGTTTTGATGAAATTAGACAAACACTCAATAATCAACCAGTGCGTCTGGTTGATAAAGCTTTGATTGATTTTTTACTGCAAGAAGCCTTGTTAATTGCGGCGAAATATCAGCTACCCTTGCAGTTACATACTGGTTTTGGTGACCCCGATTTAGATTTACGATTAGCTAATCCCCTACATTTGCGATCGCTTTTAGAATTACCCCAATATCGTCAAGCACCTTTGGTATTGTTACACGCGGCTTATCCCTTCATGCGAGAGGCAGGGTATTTAGCTGCTGTTTATCCGCAAGTTTATTTAGATTATGGTTTGGCAATACCATCTTTAAGTGTATCGGGAATGCGTGAAGCCATCAGGCAATTGTTAGAGTTAGCGCCAACTAGCAAACTGATGTATTCCTCTGATGCTCATTCAATTCCCGAATTGTATTATTTAGGGGCAAAATGGGGTCGCCAGCTATTACAAGAAGTACTCACCCAGGCTATTCAAGATACCGATATTACTCTGAAAGAAGCAGAAGCGATCGCTCTTGCAATTTTACGCGAAAATTCCTTATCTCTGTATCAATAAGCCAGGGGGCAAGGGTCAGAGAAAAGGAATAGTAGTGATGAGTCTACAAATTGAATAATTTATGTTTACAATTTCCCCTTAAGGAAGAATTACTATCTTCCAACCCCCAAATTTAATACCAAATCAAATAATGTTTGCGACACATCAATAATATTCTAGAGCGCACGGCGTGTCATACTCCTACAATTTGTCGCATTCTTTTTTCAAATTGGTAAGTAACCACGCAAAATTAATTACAGTCATTGCGAGCGCAGCGTAAAGCCTTCGGCATAGCTTCGCTTAACGCGTAGCGTCTCGAAGAGAAGCAATCTCAACCCTTGCGATTGCTTCATTCCGCTCCGCTCCATTCGCAATGACATTTTGTAATTAATTTTGTTTAACTACTTATTACTCAACAAAAAACAGATCAATCATTTTGGAGGGGGTTTGGGGGACGCAACCGTCACCCAATCGGGGGTTTGGGGGAGAATCCCCCCAATTCTTCTGGCTTCTTTAATTCAGTGATACCAAATCAAATAATGTTTGCGACACATCAATCAATAATATTCTAGAGGGCACAGCGTGCCATACTCCTACAATCTGTCGCATTCTTTTTTCAAATTGGTATAACATCTTACTCCTAGCCTAATTACAAGTTATATCCCAAGGTAAAATACCACAACCAAGAAATGAAGAGCTATCTTTCCAGTCAACTGTCTACTTTCAACAGTATTTTCAAGTCATACCAAGTTGGAATGCTAGGAGTTAAACTGAATTTAAGGTGTAGTATTGCCAACTAAATTACCTTTATCTTTAGATGTATGCAACTCGCTAGTAGTAACCACGATATTGTTAACAGCATTAGGATTGGTAACAGTTTTGATTTCTACAAAAGCCTCGCGATTTGTAATCAATCTAGAGCGACGGTTACGAGTGATATAGTTCCACGCCCACTGGAAGACTACTAGTAATTTAGTGTCAAATTCAATTAAGAAGTAGATGTGAACTACTAACCAAAATACCCAAGCTAAGAAACCTGTGAGTTTGAGGAAGCCTAAATCGACAATGGCTAAATTCTGCCCAATCATCGCCAAACTACCGACGTGATTGTAATGGAATGGTGGCAAATTATAACCTTGGAGTCGTAGTTGAATGAGTGTGGCTACATACTCACCTTGTTGTTTAGCTACAGGTGCAACACCAGGTAAGGGTTTACCATCTTGATGGGAGAAGTTGCCTAAATCTCCGATGACGAAAATGTTGTCATAACCCTTGATAGTCAAGTCTGG
Source organism: Tolypothrix sp. PCC 7601 (assembly GCF_025677855.1). Classification (NCBI taxonomy): domain Bacteria; kingdom Bacillati; phylum Cyanobacteriota; class Cyanophyceae; order Nostocales; family Tolypothrichaceae; genus Tolypothrix; species Tolypothrix sp. PCC 7601. The sequence continues at coordinate 1,576,676 of NZ_CP064879.1, read as the reverse complement.
TTCAACAATCACACGTCCAGCTTTATCGCACTCTACACCTGTACGTTTTGCTAAAACTCTCCCCATTGGCGAACCTTGCACACCAGCAGCCCACAGGATAGTTTTTGAGGGAATAGAGGTGATTTCGTCGCCTTGCTTGTAAGTAACGATGTCATTTTCAATATTTGTGACTCTGGTGTTGGTTTGAATATCCACACCCAATTTGCGTAGAGATTTTGCTGCTACTACTGATAAATCTTGTGAAATGTGTGGCAGGATGTAATCGCCACCTTGTAATAAGACAATTTTCGCTTCTGAGGTGTTAATGTTGCGGAAATCTTCTTTGAGGGTTTTGTATGCCAATTCTGCGATCGCACCTGCTAATTCTACCCCTGTAGGGCCACCACCCACAATCACAAAGGTTAACAAAGCACGGCGTTTTTCAGGATCAGTTTCTTTTTCTGCGGCTTCAAAAGCGCCAAAGATCCGGCGACGCATTTCAATCGCATCTTCAACAGTTTTCAAGCCAGGGGCAAATTTTTGCCAGTTATCTTTACCAAAATAGGAGTGGTTAGCACCTGTAGCCACAATTAATGTATCGTAAGGTACTTCTTTATCGTTCAAGAAAACTTTTTGTGCTTTGGGATCGATATCGCTTACTTCTCCCAGCAACACTTGTGTATTCTTACTTTTGCTGAATACAGATCGCAATGGTGAGGAAATATCAGCAGGTGAGAGCGCACCTGTGGCAACTTGATATAAAAGCGGCTGAAATAGGTGGAAGTTACGTTTATCGATGAGAGTAACGTTTACATTTGCGTTAGCAAGATGCTTTGCTGTATATAGTCCACCAAAACCGCCGCCAATGATGACCACTTGATGTGGTGCTTTCTTTTCAAGTTTGCTTGTCATAAGACATATTTCCTTCTGTTAAGAAGCTGTAACTATTCTTAACAAATATGTAACAGGATTTTGATATAAATTGCGGTTTCTTTAAAAACAATTAAAAAAATCAGAAAAGTAGCTAAAGCTACTAAATTGTAAAATTCTGCGATCGCTTTCAGCCAGTGACCTTTATTAGCTGATTTTTGCTACAAAAACCGTATTTTTTATGACATACATCAGCAATGCCAATATCAGACTCATATTTAATTTTGAAATTCACGTAGGATGCGTTAGCGATCGCGTAACGCATCCCTAGAAATGCTTAAATATTTCTTTCTCATTGGTTTTCGACATAATTTGAAGTCAACCATTTTAAAAAATTAAGATTTTCTGCAAGCAAAATTTGTCATTGCGACCGGAACGAACTGTAGGGAAGCAATCCCAGAATCTCAGGCGATTACGTCGCTGCACTCGTGCGTAAGTCCTAATTGTCTCAATCTGCGAAGGCGATCGCTAAATTTTTTACAGTAATCAAATATGGCAGACTTCATTCAAATAATTGGTATTACACCCTGCTTTAAATAACTCTAAACTTACTAGTTGACTAATTGTCTTTTAACAGAAATGAAACTTTTAGAACTGCACCATTAATAGCGCTCATTTTGCTTGTACAGCTTCTTTGATACTAAAGTTAACTTCTTGCAAGTGTTCATTGATGTATGAAAGCAAAGCATATAAAAAAACAACAATGCCGAACATCTCGCAGAACTCTTCAACAGCTGTAATCATTGCATAGGTTAGATCCAAATTATATATCTCGTTATGTCGTCCAGCAAACATTTCTGCACCTATGGCACCGCTAACAAAAATAGTACCAGCAACCACAAATAAAAGCCTTGTTTTTTTTGGAAGATGAGTCAAAAATTTGAGATAAGACAACACAAAAATAATTGTTAGGGGAATACCAACAGCAACCCAACCGAAGTGAAGAAACCCAGTTCTGCTAATGTGTGATCCTAAAATTATATCTGCATTCTCATGAATCATCGCTACTTCATCTATAGACATATACAAAAAAATAGCCGCTAAAACTTTCCAATGTAAGATGTAGCGAGTACGGGCCGTCTTTTGAGATTTAGCAATTAATGCTAAGAGCAGCGAACAAAATAATAGCATGATAGATGAATACCAAGTGGGAATATTAGAATCCTGCCCCACATCGAACAACCTGACTAATCCAAAAACTCTACCATGACCAAGAACATAGGTAGAAAACTGTCCAGCAAAGCTGATAATGCTTAGTCCTATGACTACTATGGTCAGAAGTATGCCAACTCTTCGCGGAGAAATAAATAACGCTAGTCTCACTAATGTAATTTCCTAAAAGCGAAACATCAATATCAGTATTTTAAATTTAATTAATCATTATTTAACTTGGATTTAACATTTAGTTTGTTGAAATTTAAATGTTAAAAAAATCCCATGAGAGTATAATCTTCTCACTGAGAAGCATCAAGAAAATAATCTATAAAGTTAGCAATTTAATAGATATTAAAAGCTTTTAGCGGCTATATAACCTAAAAGTCTCGTTTTTCACTTTAAACAGCTCAATTATTCCTAATAAATTCTGATTCTTGTGATGCAGAAAAATAATTTTTATTTCTACCCTGGGAGAGATGACTAACTGTTGACATTAAGATGCTACTTTTCCCTGAAAACAATTTACCTTGCCCATTGTTGCAAGATATAAGCATAAAAAGCTTCTTTATCTACTTGATCCATTGCATAAATCTTGCGCCCACCAGACACTACTTTAGTCCGTCCTTGACTTGGCCCAGTAGTAATAATTTCTGTTTCCCATTCCCGTAATTGATAAAATTCTGGATGTCCTAGATAAGCCGTCGCCAACACATCCCAAAAATAATAGTCTTGGGGAATAACTAAGGCATAACACTGTCCCGCCAAATCAGAAATAGGATAGTGACGTTGCTTTCCCATCTTTTGCACTAAATCTGATGTTACGGGTACATTATTAGTTAAATCCAAAGGACACATAATAATTTCAATTTGACTTTCCCACACCCGCGCTGCAGAAACTGCGTCCCAATAAACATTCCATTCCGCAGAACCATCTTGTCCTGGTTCCCAATTTTTTTCTACATTTCCAGGAACATTTAAAGCACCCCCCATCCAAACAATCTTTTGAATTTTCGCTTCAATATCTGGTGCTTGATCTAAAGCTGTTGCCACTGTAGTCAATGGCCCTGTTACCATCAACGTTACTGGTGCAGTCGCCTCACGCAAAACCTTCACCATAAAATCTTGCCCTGTCTCTGCAACCAAGCGTGTTTTCATGGTTTCGTTTTGATTGAGAATTGGGAGATGATCAACTACAAAAGAATCACGGCGATAGAGATAAGGAAAAGCGTTAATACCCCGCACCGTGCTTTCCGCCACCGGGATATGCGAAAATCCCATCAAGTCTAAAATTTTACGCGTAGCACTAACAGCAGGTTGCACATAGCAATCAGCCGGAGTCACAACCACACCCAGTAATTCCACATGATCCATCGTCAACAGCAGCATAGTTGCTAGATAGTCGTCCACACCGCCATCGTGATCCATTAATACAAGTTGTTTGGACATACAAGGAGCATTAAATATATGGATGAATTTATACAAGCTGCAATTCAAGAAGCAAAACAAGGTAGACAAGAAGGGGGAATTCCCATTGGTTCAGTGCTTGTCAAAGATGGCAAAATTCTCGGCAGAGGACACAACAAGCGCGTACAAGATGGTGATCCTGTTACCCACGCCGAAATTGATTGTCTCCGCAACGCCGGAAGAGTTGGTAACTACAGAGGTACAACACTCTATTCAACCTTAATGCCATGCTACTTATGTGCTGGCGCAGTCGTGCAATTTGGCATTAAAAAAGTCATCGCCGGAGAATCGAGAACCTTTCCAGGTGCTAAAGAATTTATGATATCTCACGGCGTAGAAGTAATTGATCTCGGTCTAGATGAATGCGAACAAATGATGAGCGAATTTATCGAAACGAATCCCGAATTGTGGAATGAGGATATTGGGAAGTAGTTATTTGGGGTTTGTCATTTGTCATTTGTCATTTGTCGTTTGTTATTTGTCGTTTGTCATTTGGGAATTGGGTATTTGTCATTAATTATTTCTCCCCTGCTCCCTGCTCCCTGCTCCCTACCTTACTCAGTCTCCCTTGCTTGGAAATATAAACGTGCTATATTAATGCACCGGGATGCAATGCCATTGTATTGGCTGACATCGTTAATGTATCAGGATGCAATGCCATTGTATCGGCTGACATTGTTTATGCATCCGGATGCAATGCCATTGTATTGGCTGACATTGTTAATGTATCGGGATGCAATGCCATTGTATCGAGTCACATTGTTAATGCATCCGGATGCAATGTAATTTTAGTAGCCAATAGCCAATCTTTTACCCCCTCATCTCCCTTATCCCCCTCATCCCCCTCATCCCCCTCATCTCCCTCATCTCCCTCATCTCTCTCATCCCCCTCATCCCCCTCATCTCCCTCATCTCCCTCATCCCCCTCATCCCCCTCATCTCCCTCATCCCCAAACTAAACTCCCCTCTCCTTTAAAAACGCATCAAACGTTAACTTATCAGGTAAGGAAGTTTGCGCCCCTGATTTTGTCGCAGCTAAAGCACCTGCAGCCGCACCCCAAACCACCGCCTGGCGTAAAGCAAGCCCTTCATAAAGCGCAGCAGCTAAACCACCATTAAAAGCATCACCAGCCGCAACTGTATCTACAACCTGAATGGGAAAGACTGGGACAAAGAAACTTTCTTCAGCAGTGGCACAAAAAACGCCCTTAGCGCCGAGTTTGACGATCGCACATTTAACGCCCCGTTGCAATAAAACCGCAGAGGCTGCTTTTGCTGACTCTTCGTTATTTACAGGAAACCCCACTAATTGCCCTGCTTCCACCTCATTGGGTGTAATGATATCTACTAGGGAATAAAGTTCATCTGGCACATGAGATTGTGCGGGTGCAGGGTCGAGAATCACCTTTACTCCTGCTTGATGCGCTGCTTTCGCCGCAGCCACCACAGCAGCCAGTGGAATTTCAAATTGTAAAAGTATTGCGGTGCTATTTGGTAATAAATCAGACAATCGCTCTACATCTTCTTGATTGACACGCCCATTCGCACCAGGAATCACAATGATTTGATTTTCACCTCTATCATCGACTGCGATCGCAGCTACTCCCGAACTGACATTTTCATCAATAGAAACATTTTCAGTTTCTACACCAGAGTTTTGTAAATTGTATAGTAATTCTGAGCCAAAACTATCTGTACCTACACGCCCAACCATGTGAGTGGGAATTCCCAAACGTGCCAGTGCAACAGCTTGATTTGCACCTTTACCTCCGGGAACTTGCACAAAGTTATGTCCTAATAATGTTTCTCCCGGATTTGGCAATCTAGGTACTGTGGCGACTAAATCAATATTGATGCTACCAAAAACAATAATACTCATAATGCTGATGTAAAAGGTGATTTAGCCTCATCCTACAAGAGGCTGTAAATAGCCAATCTACTTCGCCTGATGTTCTCGCAATATATCCATCGAGGCTAGAGGCGATAAATAACCGTATTTTTCGCATAGTCACCTTCATTCAGTTTTACAGATGAGGTTTCCGTTTCTCAACCGCGTAACAACTTAGCTAAGAATAATTAATTAAACTCCCAGCTTGCTTGCACAACTAAAAATTTAACCATAGCTCCCTACATATATCAAAACCGCCCTAAACTAACTATGGGGCGGCTTTGAGAGAAGAATTGTACATGGGGCTTTATAGCTTTATTGCCCCGGTTTCTGTATAAGAGGTTCTGTATGTATGTGTATACAAGATGCTTGTGACCCATTCCGGAAAAAATTTAGAACTTGTATGTTCCCATACTAGAGTCTGGGTAATGGGGGATGAGGAATATAAACCAATACGCTTGGGTTAAGCTCATTAGCAATTGATTTATCACTTATATAAAGAAGCCAGCTCAATTGGGAGATTCTCCCCCAAATCCCCTATTGGGTGACGGTTGCGTTCCCCAAACCCCCTCCAAAATTATTATTCTGTTTTTTGGTTTTGTGATCCATTCATTTGCTTAACTGAACTGTATTTGAATATAAACACCAAATACCAAATGACAATTGAAAGTAATAATTTACGATATTAATATTTAGGCTATAGATAATACTAGTTAATCATTATTGTAAATTACATAATTAATCAAAGAATTACATTAAATCGACTGAATAAATGAGCCTGCTCTGCCTAGAGAGTGATTTTATCACCGGAATTCGCTAATTACTTTTCATTCTCCAGATTGATGCAAGCTTTAATAAATCAGGGTAAAAATAAATTATCGAACCTCAGACGAAGAGTTAACAACTTCAAATGTCATATAACTTTTGAATAAGAATTATTATAAATTAATTTGTTATTCAAGTTATAAAGAAGTTAATTTCTCCGCTAGGTTTATCAGTAAAAAAACAGATGAAAGCATATCTAAAAAAAGGGAGTTTTCAATTAACTGAATTTAGGTATATGCATCTGTTTTGAAGTACAAATTATGCGTTTTTGACGCTTTTTATTGAGGAATACAAATGAAAATTATTGCTTTGGTTTCATCCATCTTACGTCCAGTACGTTTTTTAGTTCTCGCTTTTACCTGCACACTGCTCTTTGTATCTAATGCATTCCCTGCTTTTGCAATTGATAGCTATCAAAGCAATCCAGAAGAAGCCACTACACAACTTCTGGAAACTCAACGCAAGACTGACGAAGTAAGCAGATCTAACCCCCCTGGATTGAAAGAAGTTCAAAAGAAATCAAATGAAGGACTGAATGAAGTTCAGGGTGATGCAGATATTGACAAAATGAAACGCCCTGAAAATTCCACCAGTTCAACTTCAGTAGAAGATAATATCGAAAACTTTTTGGAAAAAGTAACAGGCAAGAAGTAAGCCTTTTTTAGGCTCAGATTAATAGTCTAAGCCTAAATTATAATGCTCTCCTGGTTTTAAATCTAAGCTAGCATCGGGTTATTTTCCCAAATAGTTTATAATCTCTGAATGTAAGAAGCATCTTGATAATCGTGAAGATTCAAGATGCTTCTTATAATCTATGAGTAAATAAAAAACAATAATAACTAGTTCAAATTTTAATATTTAAGCATCTGCCTATAAGCAGAAAAATCAACTATTTCATTGAAATTAAAAATAATTAACATTATTTCTGTAGGCTGATGTAGTTTAAGGCTGAAATTTGGACACTTAATAAAGAAGTTCGCCAAAAGAGAGAAAGTTATGCCTAAACCAAACATAGGATTAACAGAACAACAGCGTCAAGGTGTCATTAATTTGCTCAATCAAGATTTAGCAGATTCTTATGTGCTGTTAGTTAGAACTAAAAAGTATCACTGGGATGTTGTTGGCCCTCAGTTTCGTACTCTGCACCAACTATGGGAAGAACACTACGAGAAACTAACTGAAAATATTGATGCCATAGCAGAGCGGATTCGGACTTTGGGTGGTTACCCTGTTGGGACATTAGAGGGATTTTTAAAGATTGCTACCCTGAAAGAAAAAGCTGGACAAGTTCCGACAGCTACAGGAATGGTAGCTCAACTAGTAGAAGATCATGAGCAGGTAATTCGTAACCTGAGAGAGCATGTGAATAGCTCTAGCGAAGAATTTAATGATGAAGGAACTGCTGACTTTTTAACTGGATTGATGGAAGAACATGAGCAGATTGCTTGGATGCTGCGCTCCTTTATTGAAGGACAAGCATTGGAAGCAACCAGTAAACCTTCAGCAGCTGATACTCAAACTCCTGTAGGTGTATAGCTAATAAAGCAGGTTCAGGGTTAGGGATAAGCGCGACAAGTTTTGTTTTAACTGAAAAGGATCGAAAGGGTAAAGGTTGCAATTAATCCTTTACCCTTTTTACCCTTCACCTTTCCCCAATCACAAACATATAAAAAATTGCAATAAAAAGATTTAAGGAGATTCAAGTGGCAGAAACCTATATAGCAGAACGTACTATTTCATCTGTATTTAAAGAACAGAAGCAAGTTGATGATGTAATTCGGCGTTTGTTAGATCGAGGCGTACCGAGAGATCATATTTCTGTTTTGGGTAGAAACTTTCAATCAGAAACTCGAATTGCTGGGTTTATTACCAAAAGAGATGTGATTTTGGGAGGTTTAAGAACGGGAGCAATTTTTGGTTCCTTGTTTGGTTCCTTTCTCAGTTTGCTTACGGGTGTAGGTGTGCTGTTCATTCCGTTTGTTGGGCCAATTGTCGCAGCTGGCCCCATTAGTGCGGTATTACTGGGGGCTGCAACAGGTGCGATCGCAGGTAGTGCTGGTGCGGGATTAATATCAGTTCTTACGGCTTTAGGAATGCCGGAAGATAAGGCCACAATTTACCAAACCCGCTTACAAGCTGGCGAGTTTTTATTGATGGCAGAAGTCCCAAGCGATCGCACTGGCGAATTTCAATTATTATTAGAAAGTGCTGGCGGTGAAGAAATTCACAGTAATGAGAAAATCTTAGCTCGTCCTTGTCCTGGCCCTTGCAATCGCCCAGAAGATTTATCGCCAGAAGTTCGCTCGCATTTATCGAATGAAGCACAGCGCACTTTTATTGAACGCTATAACGTCACCCTCGCTGAAACTAGCGACGAATTCACATCTGAACAAGCGGCTTGGGATGCAGTGCGTCAGCAATTTGATGAAGATGAAAATGGTGTTTGGTCAAAGTCTAAGGTAGAAGCTTGATTTTTGAAAATTAATAATAAATCCAGATGAAAACAGATGAATGCAGATTTATCTGTTTTTATCTGCAATTTTATCAAAAATAACTAAGCGCTAATACATAGTAAATAACGCCAAAAAATATATAATTGGATTTTAATTTCGTTCAGACTTGATTAATCGCGTCTCTTCCAGTGCTAGGGCAATTTATAGCTAGCAACGCGGATAGTTAACTTACCTTTGTTGGGGTCTTGGCTAAATACAAATGCTCCTTCTTCTGTTTCACCGCCAGATAAAAAGTCTATTTGTTGTTCCCCGGTTTCTGTAACTTTGCCCTTAATTTCTAACTCAGCGATGATTTGTACTGATGCGGCTGTATCTCCACCTTTATTGATCACTTCAAAAGGGACATAAAACTGTCCATTAATTTGGCGCGTTCTTTGTTTGTTGATGATGGATACTATGGGGGGTTGATTTTTGTCATTTAGCCAAGTAAATCCCACCAATCCGATAATTACTGTGATAATAAATGAAGCAGCAGTAAATGTGAGCCATTCAGCAAGCGATCGCTCTTCATGCTGGTTATCTTGATTATTCATATTGCTAACCTGCCAGCTGCACCACCAATGGTTGCAGGTAACCCTAACATTAAAGTGTGATCTAACCACATTGTCCAGGGGTCACTCAAACTCAACTTTTGAAAAAACCACAGCATCAACGCAGCGGCTAACAGTGAAACTAAATAAGACATAATGGTTTCGCTTGATGGGCGTTGAAAAATTCCTTTTTGCTGTCTGCGCTTTTGCTGGTCGGAAAAACCTGCCTGAAACACTATGCCATAGGAAATCACTAGTGATGTAGCGATTATTGCTAGTAACCACGGAGGTGATACTGTGGCTGCTAGCATGGGAATTTCATCTGTGGGGGCAATGTTAAATGCAATTACGGTCGCACCAATAAGAGTGGCACCTAAATCGGAGAGGGTGGCGTGTAAGTTACTCCATTGTTTCTGAGTTGTTTGCCTTTCAGTATTGGTACTATCAGTATCCCCTAAAAATTGATTAGCTAATGCTACACCAAGAGTAAATGGTACACTTTCAAAGATGATTTTGCCTAGTGCTTCTCTCAGAGAAGTTTGCGGTGTCAGTTCTTGTAATAAAAATAGCATAAAGCTAGAGCAAGCTAGCCCGATCGCCATTGCTTCTATAGTATCTATTATATCCTCGTAAGCTCGTCTACCATGTCTGCGTTTGCGGAAGCCTTCTGCCTGGTTAACTAAGAACACGCCAATAAACATTAATGCGATCGCTAACATCATCATGGCTGGTTTTGCTAGCGATCCAATCCACCATACTTCCATTGTGTACAACAAGGGAATACCAAACAAAAAGCCTCCACAAGTACCTCTAATGATGTCATTAATCTCACTTTTCCATATATTTTTTTGACGATATTTTTTAGACACTACTAAATTTTCCTTTCAGTTATTACTTACTGAATTATTGTTAGTCTAAAATAAGTAATTAATTCGGTAGCAAGCAGGAGCGATCGCTTACTCAATCATGGGTGTTAGCTACGCCCAAAGCTTTATTTGATTTATGATTTAGGAATATTTTTATTATTTATTATAGAAGCTGCTAATTTCGCATCTACCTTGGGTAGATAAAAATAGAAAATAATTTACTTTCTCCTGACAGATGCAAAGGTTTTATTTTTTAGTCTAAATTATTTCTGTTACTAATAATTCAACTTAACTAAGAGTGCAGGTAAAAACTTATGAGTATTGAAAACAGAGTAGAAGCTACCGCCAAAAATATCGAAGGTAAAGTTCAAGAGGTCATTGGAGAAGTAACTGGTAACCCAGCAGATAAAGCTGAAGGTAAAGCAAAGCAAGCTGAAGCCCAAGTTACACACACCACCGAAAACATTAAAGATGAACTGAAAAAGGCGATAGATTAGTTCTCTAGATCCCAATGTTGGGTGCAACCTTTGATACTAGTTTGGAATTCGTAATTCGTAATTCATAATTCGTAATTATAGAAGGTTGACAAAATCTAATGCCTCTAGCTTTACAATTTATTACTCCCCAATTTCTTACCAGTTTAGTAGTTTAGTAGGTTGGGTTGACGTAAGGAAACCCAACACAGAAATATAGGTTAAGCTTTAATCATCCATGTTGGGTTAAGCGCAGCGCTTAACTCAACCTACATCTGCTATATCTGCTGCTTGTGAGAAATACAGGTATTAAATTATAAAGAATTAGAATGAATTGTAGAACTCCATTTCTGTAAAGAAAGTGGAGTTCTATTGTTCTTAAGAAAGGTAATAGGTTAACTCTAGCCATGAGCCTAATATTATGTGCTTAATAACTGCTACGACTAGTTATTAAGCCCCATAAGAAAATAGCAATTATTGCGCCAATGACAGCAATAATTAGACTAGGAATACTGAGAGTAGCAGCAGCAAATGTTGCTCCTGGTGGACTCAAGAAAGAAACTAAAGTTCCTCCAATCAAAGCACCAATTATACCTAAAACCATTGTCGAAAGAATTCCGCCACCTTGACGACCTGGGTAAATAGCTTTAGCTATAGCACCAGCAATAATACCAAGAACAACCCAAGCAAGAAGGTTCATAATATTCTGTACCAAATGTAACTACTAGGTTATTGATTACAGTCTAAAGTGACTTCTGCCATAAGAGATAAGTATAAATTGTAAAAAAAAATTGCCTGATACTGCTAAAAAAATAAATTGCGATATATACCTAGAGTAAATTCTGCAAATAACCCCCCAAAAAATAAATTCTAGGCTTGGTATTGGTACTATTTAAGCAACATAGATATCCAATTTTTTTCGCAACTTAAGATTACTAAAAACTCGCAAAATGTCACATACAATTACGTAACAGAGTAAACAAAATTTAGCATAACCAGCAATTTTCATATATTGTTTGGCTCTTTAGTAGTAGTTACTAACCCAAAAATGTTAGGTGAGGGATAGGGAAAAGGGCAAGGGATAAAAACCTTTCCCCTTTACCCCTTAACCTTTACCCTTTGTAATTGGTAAAAAAAAATAGGGGTAACTCTGAGACTCCAGAATTACCCCTATTTAAATCTTAAATTATAGAGGCGATCGCTTATGCAAAAGCGGCAGTTTTGACATCGTTGTTTGCCAAAATTTCTTGCAATTCATCGGCATCTACTGTTTCTTTGTCAACCAGCATATCCGCGATTTGGTCGAGGATGTGGCGGTTATTGACTAATACTTCTTTGGCGCGAGCATAAGCTACATCTACCAGTTTGCGGACTTCTTCATCAATGGCAGCTGCTGTTTCTTCTGAGAAGTCACGCTCTGACATGATATCGCGGCCAAGGAACATATTACCTTGCTGGCGACCCAGAGCTACGGGCCCTAGTTTGTCACTCATTCCAAAGCGGGTGATCATTTGACGAGCAACACGGGCTACTTGTTGTAGGTCATTAGAAGCACCAGTGGTAACTTCTTCTTCCCCAAAGATTAATTCTTCAGCAATCCGGCCACCTAAAGCTACTGCCATTTGGTTTTCCAAATAAGCGCGGCTGTATAAGCCAGTATCCATCCGGTCTTCGCTAGGAGTAAACCAAGTTAAACCACCTGCACGACCACGAGGAATAATGCTAATTTTTTGTACTGGGTCATAATCTGGCATCAACGCACCCACTAAGGCGTGACCGGCTTCGTGATATGCAACCAAAGTCTTGCGCTTTTCGCTCATGACGCGGTCTTTCTTCTCTGGGCCAGCTAACACGCGGTCAATTGCGTCGTTGATTTCATCCATCGAAATTTCAGTTAAATTCCGCCGTGCTGCTAAAATTGCGGCTTCATTTAACAAGTTGGATAAATCTGCACCAGTGAAACCAGGGGTACGGCGAGCAATTCTGTCTAAGTCCACATCTTTAGCTAAGGTTTTACCACGAGCGTGAACTTTGAGAATTTCGCTACGTCCAGCATAGTCGGGACGGTCTACTACTACCTGACGGTCAAAACGACCGGGACGCAACAGCGCTGCATCTAGTACATCGGGACGGTTGGTAGCCGCGATAATGATGATACCAGTGTTACCTTCAAAGCCGTCCATTTCGGTAAGTAGCTGGTTGAGGGTTTGTTCCCGTTCATCGTTACCACCGCCTAAACCAGCACCCCGTTGACGACCTACTGCGTCAATTTCATCGATGAAGACGATACAGGGAGCATTAGATTTGGCTTGCTCGAACAAGTCACGGACGCGGGAAGCACCCACACCCACAAACATTTCTACGAACTCGGAACCAGAGATAGAGAAGAATGGTACACCAGCTTCCCCAGCAACCGCACGAGCTAGGAGGGTTTTACCTGTCCCTGGAGGGCCAACGAGTAATACACCTTTAGGAATTTTGGCACCAACGGCGGTAAAGCGATCGGCGTTCTTCAAAAAGTCTACGACTTCATTTAATTCCAGCTTGGCTTGGTCAATACCAGCGACATCACCAAAAGTAACCTGAGTTTGAGGTTCCATTTGCACTCTGGCTTTAGACTTACCAAAGTTCATAGCTTGGCTACCAGGGCCACTTTGAGCACGACGTAGTAAGAAAAATAAGCCAACTAGAAGCAATACAGGGAAAAATAAGCTACTTAATGCCTTAAACCAAAATCCTTCGTCGGTTTGAGGCAAAACAGAAATATCAACGCCTTTGGCAGTAAGAGTATTAATTAAGTCAGGGTCATTGACTAATGTGACTACTTTTTTATTACCGTCTCTAGATGTAACCAGGGCTGTAGAACGGTCTGCACTTAAACTGACTTTATCTATTCTGCCTTTTTCAACTTCTTGAATAAATTGGCTGTAGCGTAATGGTTCTCGGCTTTGGGGTTGCTTATCAAAAAATGCTGTTCCTAAAGCAATTACAACTATAAAGAGCAGTGCGTACAGCCCCGCGTTTCTCCATCTTTTATTCACTGAGGTCAATCCTCCTAATATTTTTCGTGCGATCGCTTCTATTTGTCATTTGTTATTCGTTCCTTGTCATTTTTTATGAATGACTCTGAGTAAATCACTCATGACTGTGGCGAAGCAGGGTTTCCCCTTGAGGTAACTTTACGTCCCATTCTCAGCAGAACTGGGCTGTTTTGCCACCTTTTGGTAACGTCTCTAAAAGAGAGGGTGTTTTTAAGAATTATGTTAACTTATCTTAACGTATACCAAAATGGTGACGTTGTCATGCTAAAAAAACTCCTGAGCAATTGAAAACTAGAATGGTGAGGATTATATTGTAGCGACCCAGCAGGCTGGTGAACGGTATGGATAGGGAGGAATTCCACCACAGAGTTAGTGTAGGCGATCGCTGCAAATTCCTTGACTAACTCCATTGTCCAGGGTTCCTCTTTTACTTGTTGCTGCTGGGATTGCAGCCATTTTACAAGTTGCGATCGCACAATTCCTGGCAAAATTCCTTCAGCTAAAGGCGGTGTCCACCAACAACCATCACGCCAACCCCAAAGGTTACCAGTGCTGGTTTCTAGCCAATTTCCTGCTTGATCGACTAAAATCGCTTCTTGAGCAGATGAGGTTAGGCTGCTATTTCTGGCTAACCAAGGGCTTAAGTAATTACCAGTTTTATGAGAAGCCAGAGTGCGATCGTATTCTGCACTGACAATGGCGCAAACTACTCCATTTGCTTGTTTTTCACTTAAATTTTCTGGTAATAACCTACCCGTTATCCATTCCCGTCCATCAGGGAATAGGGTAATTCTGAGAATGGGGAAATGTTGTAGCAGCATTTCCGCACCTTGACGTATCCGATTCCAGTCTGGTTGTTGCCAACCAAAAGTTTTGAGAGAGAATAGTAGGCGATCGCAATGTAAAGTCCAGTGAGTTAATCTACTATCCAGCGAATTCTCATAAACCCGCATCGTAGTAAAAATCGTCGCCCCATAAAGTAACCCTGGATCGTTAATGTTTAATTCTAGGGTTTGGGATTCAATTAATTGACCGTTGTACCAGTAAATCAGATAAATTCGTCTTTCCTCAGCAACTATTACGGCTGATTCTAGTACTTCTTCCATCCCAAGGGAAGAAATCAAAGTATGGTGCTGACGACTAACTAAAGACGAGAGTATAATAATTAGCTTCTCCTTGTGCCTTCTCTCTCCGTATTAATAACAACGAGATGTATCAGAAGCCAAGAAAAGCGGAATTTCATGAAACAGCAAAAAAATATATTTAGCCATCTCACCGCTATAGAAAGAACTAGCTTGTCATTTCCAGCACAATATTTATTAAATCAAAACCTGCTTCAAGGCAAAATATTAGATTTTGGTTGTGGCTTTGGTAATGATGTGAAAATATTGCGGGACAAAGGCTGTGATATTACAGGTTATGACCCTTATTATTGTCCCCAATATCCTCAAGAAAAATTTGACACAATCATTTGCTTTTATGTATTAAATGTGTTGTTTTCTGAAGAACAAGCTAGCGTACTCATGGAAGTAGCACATCTATTGCAGCCAGGAGGTAAAGCTTATTATGCAGTGAGGAGAGATATCAAAAAAGAAGGTTTTAGAGAACATTACGTTCATAAAAAACCTACATATCAATGTATTGTAAGACTTCCTTTCAATTCTATTTATTTAGATGACATTCGGGAGTTTTATGAATATCGGCATTACAATCACCAACGCAACTCCTCCAATAATTGTCTATTTTGCAATCCCTATACACATTTAAAACTATTAACAGAATCCGCAACTGCTTATGCAATTTTTGATGGCTATCCCCTCAGTAAAGGACATATTTTAGTTATTCCTAAACGCCATGTGAGCAATTATTTCGACCTACCATTTAAAGAACAATCTGCTTGCTGGTTTATGGTCAACAAAGTCCAAGAAATGCTCAAAGTAGAATTTAATCCTGATGGCTTTAATGTGGGAATCAACGTCAATCGCGCCGCAGGTCAAAATATGATGCACGTCAGTATCCATATTATCCCGCGTTACAAAGGTGATACTGTAGGTGTTAAAAGTGGGATGAGAAATGTGATTCCTAAAAAGATATAGGAATCCGCTTTGATTCGGAGAAATTATTTGCGTAGGGAGGGAAGAGGGAACAGGGAACGGGGAACAGGGAAGAAGAAATAAAAGTGTACTTAGTTTTTTTCAAAAATCAAATATGAGTCCTATATCTATTTGATTGGTAATTGGTAATTGGTAATTGGTAATAGTCATTGCTCATCAGGGTTTATACCCAGCGCTCTCAATTTTTCTGCTAATTGTTGAGCGCGTTGTTCTGCTTGTTGAGCGCGTTGCTCTGCTTGCTGCGCGCGTTGTACTTCTTGTTGAATCTGTTCTTTTGGCGTAGGATAACGCTTTCCTTGCTCATTGTACCAATACATCCATTCCCGCGTTACACCGGAATAGTTTCCCCTTTCGCAACCAATTCCTAAACCAATTTCTGGTAGCCAAATTGGGTTTCCGGCTTGCAATTCATAACTACCATTAACTAACTTATATACTTCTAAACGCGCTTTGCGACGACGGCGAGGAGCATAAATTACGTAGTAAAGTACACCTAATTCTGCATATTGTTGTAACTTAGCAGTGTATTCTTTGCGATAAGTTTGGGAAACTACCTCTAGCACTAAAATAGGTAGAACATTTTCTTCCCACAACACATAACTGGGACGTAATTCTTCATCATAAAAACGCTCTACTCCTAAGCTCAGAAAGCCATCGGGTACAATGGGCGGTTCATCTGGGTGATGATAAATACCCATATCTACGCCAAAGAACCAGTCCATGCGTTCTGACCAAAGAATTAGCAGTATTGCTTTTAATAAGCCTGGTATTAATTCTTGCAGTTCATTATCCACAGGTGTATCGTCAGAGTCGGGCAATTCTTCAGCAGAAGGCAAGTACCTCGGCAGGTTGTAGTTTAACATGGCTGATTTTCCCAAAACTCACAAAAATTATACCCTGCGAGAATAACTAACGTCGAATGCGTCAAAAATTATCGAGAATTTACTAGTTGTAATAAATAAGGATTTGTCTTCCTAATTATCGCTTCCATATCCAGAATTTCTGTGATTTTACCTTGAATTACAGTAGAGAATAAAATACCTTCTCTACTAGGTATACCTTTAATTGTCAGCGCTTCCTCGACAATATCAAGAATGTGATCAACTACTAACGCTACGCTTACTGCTGGATAGGGAGAGACAATAATAATTGATAATGTCTCGGTTTCTATTGCTAGATTATCAAAGGTGCGATCGCCAAATATAGTATGTAGATCAATTAGCGGTAAAATTTGCTTGTCATACCGCACAACCAACTGATTAGCGACTTTCTCAATCGCAGTTGCGGGAATCTCCGCCAGTCGAGATGCGATCGCTAAAGGAATACCCATGTGTGCGTCTTGGGGGCCTGTAAACAGTAAAAGAGTTTGGCGATCGCTTTCTGGAATACTGACATCTGTAGCATTCGCTAACTGCTGATATGTGGCGCTGACACCAGCTTGCTTGGCTAAACCGACGACATCAATAATTAATCCGACTTTTCCATCTCCTAAAATTGTGGCTCCAGCAAATAAGGAGATATGCTTTAATTGTTTGCCTAAGGGTTTGACGACGATTTCTTGAATATCTTCAATGCTATCTACTACCAAGCCGAAGCGATAGTTATCAGCTTGAATAATCACTATACTCAGCAGTTCGCTGTTAGTAGTACTAATTTGTAATATTTGATTGAGGTAAATTAACGGTATAAGTTCACCCCGCAAGCGATACACGGGAACATCATAAAATATCTCAATATTTTTTAGTCCTGGCTCTGTTTCCAGGCGAACTAGTTCTTGGAGATTTCCTTGAGGAATGGCATAAAAATCGCCGCCACTGCTAATAATTAAGGCGGAAATAATCGCCAATGTCAGGGGAATTTTTAATTTAAATGTGGTTCCCTGTCCTAACTGACTTTCAATTTCGATGCTACCGTTAATTTTTTCGATATTGTCTTTGACGATATCCATTCCTACCCCTCTTCCTGAGAGGTTGGTGATTTGTTCGGCGGTAGAGAAGCCACGTAAAAAAATTAAGTTCATTGCTTCTGAGTCAGTCATCGTTGCTGCTTGGGTGGCGCTGACTAATCCCAGTTGTTGCGATCGCGCTTTGAGGCGTTCGGGGTTGAGTCCCCTACCATCATCGCTAATTTCTAGATTGACTTTACCGTTTTCGTAAGCAGCTCCCAGAAATAACCTCCCCACAGCAGGTTTACCCTTAGCTGTGCGTTCTGCGGGGAACTCAATCCCATGATCTACACAGTTGCGGATTAAGTGCGTTAAAGGATCTTTGATGGCTTCAATAATACTTTTATCAAGCTCTGTATCTATCCCCGCCATTTCCACTGCAACTTGTTTACCAGAAGCGATCGCTAAATCACGAACTACTCGGGGAAATTTTTGCCAGATACTATTTATTGGTTGGAGGCGAGTTTTCATCACCTGTTCTTGCAATTCGCCTGTAATTCCGTTTAAGCGTTGGCAAGCCGCAGTCAAGTCGCTATCTTTGAGCTTGGTAGATAATCTCATAACTTGGTTACGCGCTAACACCAGTTCGCCTACCAAATTCATCACCTGATCTAACAACCCCACATTGACGCGGATATGAGATTCTGAGGTTGTCTGGGTGGAATCTTCCAAATCGCCATCGAATTCTACAGTTGGCGGTGCTGGGGAGGTTGCTGCTGGCTGAGTTTGTTGTAATGCGGTGATTTTCTCAATCAGTTGAGCATAATCGCGATCGCTTTCTTTTCTTGTCGTTGCGATCGCAGACAACATCTGTCTGATACTGTCGATTGTTTGGAGTAACGTACTGACGATTTGAGGAGTAATGGCTAAAGTGCGTTCGCGCAGACTCGACAACAAACTTTCCGCCGCATGAGCCAGCGCTTCTAACTTAGGAAACGGTAAAAAGCCACAATTACCTTTAAGGGTGTGCAGTGAGCGATAAATCCTGACTAACGATTCACCATTTCCATATTCTTTCTCTAGCTCAATAATGTCACGTTCAATTTGATCGAGATTCTCGTAGCTTTCAACGAGAAATGCTTCTATGTCATCATCTATCTCTGTTAACTCCATTGTAATAATAGATTGCCAATTCTTTATTTTAATACTAATAACCTGCCAAAATCAATATATATCTCTCTCATGAGAGATGTTTATCGCCATAAATGCTGAAAATATAATGCTAAACTTAATAACGAAAGCAAAGAAATCCAATGCCAGCTTTGCGCTGCAAATCCAAACTTAAAAAGGGTTAGCATCAACCTAGACAATGTTAAAAGTATCAGCGATGCAATTTTCAATAATTCTCATCTTAGCAATCTTGGAGTTACCTCAATTATATCAATAAAGTGTGTTTGTGAATGCATCTTCATGCCATAAATGTGATACCAATCTTGGTAATAACAAATATCACATCCAAAAATTTTATCTGGAGTGCGAAAAGCGCCAATGGCAATAAATTAACTGTGCAAGATATCAAGTTTTAATTATAGAAAATTATCAATATCATATTTTTGCTTATACTTGAGTAAAAACTGCTGTATTAACTAAAGATAAATTTTGAGAAATTAGCTGAATTTTTACGGATAATTCAAGAAGAGACTAATTTTGCAATTTCAGGAAGTCGCAGGTCAAAAGGGTAAAGTTGATGGCTTTGGTTTTAATTATCGATGATGCAGCATTTTCTCGCAGAATGATTCGCAAGTTTCTGCAAGTAGATGGTTATGAAATCCTCGAAGCTAGTAATGGACGCGAGGGGTTAGAAATGGTGCATAAGCATCAGCCAAACTGTGTGTTAGCTGATATTTTAATGCCGGAAATGAATGGTTTTGAATTTTTGCAAGCTCTCCAAGATGAACAATTAAAAATTCCTACCATTATCATCTCAGCAGATATTCAAGATGGCTCACGCAATCAAAGTTATCAGTTAGGCGCAGTTAACTTTATTAACAAACCGCCAAAAGAAAGTGAATTGCGCGCAGCAGTTCAGCAAGTTCTCAATACCAAGGAATAAAGCCAAGATGAATGTGACAGCAGAACAATTAGATGCCCTCCAAGAATTAATTAATATTGGAGTTGGTAGGGCAGCAAGTTTACTCAATGAAATGGTAAACTCTCACATTCGTCTAGAAATTCCTTTTGTCAAGGTATTAACAGCTGTGGATGCCTATGAAGAATTAGCTTTACGATTTCATGATGATAGTTTAGCCGCTGTGAGACTCGGCTTTACAGGCCCCTTTTACGGTACAGCTGGCTTAATTTTCCCAACTGACAGCGCCTCATCATTAGTAGCAGTTTTGACTGGTGAAAACCCAGATTCAACTGATTTGGATGCAGTTAAAATTGGCACATTAAGCGAAATCGGTAATATTGTAATTAATGGGGTAATGGGTTCAATAGGTAATGTGTTGAGACAGCACATGAGTTACACAATACCTGTTTATTTAGAAGATAAAATTGAAAATTTATTAGCATCTGCCAATGTGAGCGAGTCAAAAATTTTGCTAGCACAAGCAAGATTTACGATTGAGCAATTAGAACTAATTGGAGATATCATTTTAATATTTGAATTAGATACATTTGATACCTTAATTCAAATAATTAATCAGGAAATGGGAGTATCATGAAGCGAAAAAATCTTACAAAAAATAGTATAAATTTTTAAATTTAGTCTGATGATGATATGAATAGAATCGAACAAGCTCAAGAAAAATTCGCCCTGCTAGATAAAATTACTTTAGGAGCTTTTGTTCTACAGTCAGACTACAGTGTTTTATTCTGGAATAGCAGTTTAGAAGAATGGACACAAATTCCCCGCAGTCGGATTTTAGGTAATTCAATTCTGGAATATTTTTCCCATCTTAATCAACCGCGCTACATTCATCGCTTAGAGCAAATTTTTCAAGGTGGCCCGCCTACAATATTTTCTTCGCAATTACATCAATATATTATTCCCGTACCGTTACCCCAAGAAAAATATCGCATTCAGCACACCACAGTAACTGCTGTAGAAGCTGATGGTGATTTTTATGCATTATTTTCCATTCAAGATGTTACCGAACTCACCTTCCGTGTTCAAGAATATAAAAACGTGCGCGATCAAGCATTAGCAGAAGCAGAAGCACGCCAGCGATCGCAAGAAGCCGCCGAAGCCGCAAACCGCATCAAAGATGAATTTCTTGCTATTGTCTCTCATGAATTGCGATCGCCTCTTAATCCAATTTTAGGATGGGCGAAGTTACTCAAAAAACGTAATTTAAATGAAACAACTACCCTACGCGCTGTAGAAACTATCGAACGTAATGCCGAATTACAAGCACAGTTAATTGATGATTTGTTAGATATTTCGCGTATTTTGCGAGGTAAACTCGGCTTAAATTTAGAAACAGTGAATCTCGCCACCACAATTGAAGCAGCTTTAGAAACAGTCAGATTAGCAGCAGAAGCCAAATCTATTCAAATTCATCTCAAATTAGATCGTAAAGTAGCACAGGTAAAAGGTGATAGTAGCCGATTGCAACAAGTAGTGTGGAATTTGCTTTCTAACGCCATCAAATTCACTCCATCTGGTGGAGAAATAGAAGTTAAATTACAACAAATAGATTCACAAGTAGAAATTCAAGTCAGCGATACAGGTAAAGGTATTAGTCCAGATTTTCTACCCCATGTATTTGAATATTTCCGCCAAGCCGATAGTACAATCACCCGTAGATCGGGGGGATTAGGATTAGGTTTAGCGATTGTGCGTCAACTTGTAGAATTACATGGTGGTAGAGTTTGGGCAGAAAGTCTTGGAGAAGACAAAGGCGCAACATTTACAGTTTCTCTACCCGCGTTACCAAAAACCCTAAGATTATCAGCTAGAGATAGCGATTTATCACAAGATTCCTATTCTTTATCTGTACCTTATGCCCCATTAGAAGCAATCAAGGTATTAGTTGTAGACGATGATGTAGATACAAGAGAATTTCTCGCCTTTTTATTAGAACAGCATGGTGCAATCGTCACCAGCGCCGCCTCAGCCAACGAAGCACTGATTGCGATCGCTCAATCAAAACCCGATTTATTATTAAGCGACTTAGGTATGCCAGAAGTTGATGGCTACGCCTTAATCCGTAAAATCCGCAGTATGCCAGCCCAGCAAGGAAAAGAAATTCCCGCGATCGCCCTCACCGCCTACGCCGCAGAAACCACACAACAACAGGTATTTGCGGCGGGATTTCAACTGCATATCGCAAAACCCGCCGATCCGTCAAAATTAATCGCTGCGATCGTTGCACTGGTGAAACGGTGATAGGGGTTAGGGACTGGGGAACTCAGGGCCCCTCTGGGGATAAGGGGTAATGGGGATTGGGGAGAAATGAATAATGACTTTTGACTCTTGTACAGACGCGATGAATCGCGTCTGTTGCAACTCAGCATAAATACGCTTAAAACGCTTACTAATGACTAATGACAGCCCTTGTCAGTTATTTTCAATTGCAACACTCTACTTAAAATTGCGTTACAGTTACACTCAAGCCAGAATCAAGTTTAGGCACTTTCAAATATTCTATCGGTTCGCTGCTATTGCGAGGTGTAGGATTATTGTTTGGCTGCTGACATTTTGCAAACGCAGCTGCTGGATCTTTCAAGAAATCTAAAGGATTGACTTTTTGACATCCTTGCTCTTCGATTCGAGAAATTCTATTATTAGTTGGCAATAAACTATTATTTGGTTGAATAATCACATTCTGCCACTTATTATTAATTGTTGCTGCTTCTGTCATCAGATTCACCGCTTGGTTGGGTACATCTGTCACAGGTTCTACAACAGCAGAATTAGCTGGTTCCATCATTGTGGGCATTAAATTTTCTTGTTGAGCATAGGCATTTTTAGTTCCTGCGATCGCACCCATCAAAACTAAGGAAATTAAAAGAAAATATTTCATAGGTAGATGCCTCAACATTTAATATCAGTTTGGAATCTGTGCTTGCTGTATTAATAGTAACAAGTATAGTTATAGCAAAATAACAGTAAGAATAAGATAAATATTTCCTTTTATGTAGATAATTTGTGAACAATATTACTTTTGTCACATATTGTAAAAAATCAATGCAACTACTAACTTCAAAAGCTATTCATCAATAATAGGACTGAGGCAGCACAAATATTTTCGGGGCATGACATGGTCAAAAATTAGACTTTGGAACGCCAGTTGCTACCCTGCGGGTTCCGCGTTAGCGGTACAAGTCTGGCGAATGAACGCAGTAATTCCTTTTGACTCTGGACAACCACTGCGGGAAAAATATGATACTTGCGTAAGTCCTAAAATATATAGAAATTCGCTTATTAAGAAAGATATAAAAAAGTAAAAATCCGGAAATTATCTCATACAAAGCTTTACATATTTCGCTTGTATTCCCTTAATTAATTGGTTTTAAACATAATCTGATTTTTGTGTTCACAGATAGTTTAATCTACTAAATACGGGTAAGTTGATAAGAAGATTTGTAGGAGTAGAAATAGATGCATTATGCAATAAGCAAATGCACCTAAAATTGCTAAATTTTAATTTCCTTAACCTTGAAATATTCTTGCCGGCTTACTGATTTCTTGTTGGAAACTCGAAAAAAATATGGGGAAATCTAAGCGGATTGGCATTCTTACCAGTGGCGGAGATTGTTCTGGTTTGAATGCAGTGATCAGATCTGTAGTTCATTGTGCTTCGGGAAAAGGTTGGGAAGTATTGGGAATTCGTCAAGCAACTGTAGGATTGATGGCGCGTCCACCAGAATACACAAAACTAGAAATTGACCAAGTTGACCCACTGTTAACTGCTGGTGGCACAATGTTAGGAACCACAAATAAAGGCGATCCATTTGCATTTCCCATGCCTGATGGTAGTTTATGCGATCGCTCCGAAGACATCATTGCAGGTTATCATCAACTCGGTTTAGATGCTTTGATTGGCATTGGTGGTGATGGTAGTTTGGCGATTTTGCGGCGCTTGGCACAACAAGGCGGGATTAATTTAGTCGGGATTCCCAAAACCATTGATAATGATATTGGCATTACTGAACACGCCGTTGGTTTTGATACAGCAGTAAATATTGCCACAGAAGCATTGGATAGGTTACATTTCACCGCCGCATCTCACAGTCGAGTGATCATTTTAGAAGTGATGGGACGTGATGCCGGACACATTGCGATTGCTGCGGGAATTGCTGGGGGAGCAGATGTAATTTTAATTCCCGAAATTCCCTACGACATGGATCAGATTTGCTACAAAATTAAACATCGCCAAGAACAAGGCAAAAACTACTGTTTAATTATTGTTTCTGAAGCAGTTCGGACTCAAGATGGTGAATGTGTAACAATGACCAATCGTGCTGGAGAATCTCGCTATGGTGGTATTGGTCAATACTTAGCCGATCAAATTAGCGATCGCATTGGTGCAGAAACACGCGTTACAGTTTTAGGACACCTGCAACGAGGTGGAACAGCTTCACCACTAGATCGTTTAGTAGCAGCAGCTTTTGGCGTAGCTGCGGTCAATCTTATTGATGAAGGTAAATACGATCACATGGTTGCCTGGCAAAATCGCCAAGTTTTTACTATACCAATTGCGGAAGCGATCGCTCAATATCGCGCCGTCAATCCAGGGGATACTTTAGTGAAAACTGCGCGTGGTTTAGGTATTTATTTGGGAGATTGAAATAGGAAATAGGGCACAAATCAGTAGGGTGTGTTATCGCGTAGCGTAACGCACCTTGAATTATTCTACTCACTAGATCGAGTCTATTTTGTGTATTTTGCGATCGCTTGTTCTTGCCAAAGCTTGGACTTTAAATCTATAGCAAGCGTTTTTACAAGAGTCTCATACGGATGCGATCATCTTCAATCACGCTGAAATGAGCGGCCCAATCGTTTCGAGATGCGATCGCAGTCGCAACTTTTTGAGCCACAACTGCGCCCGAAGGAGCTTTAATCCGAAACAAGATAATTCCACTGGTCGCTGGTAACTTTGAACGGAAGGCGAGTTCACCAAAGTCTTTGTCGAAGGTCAGGAGAATGCGATCTTCGGTTTGAGCGCGACTCAACACCTCAGGATCGGTAATCCCAGGCGCATCGGTGCGAATCCACACAACATCGTGCCCTTGTTGCCTAAGGGCTTCTACAGCATCAGATGGGAAGTTCTCGTTGGCAAGAAATCGCATAGGCTATGCAGGAAAGGCGTAGACTTTTTCCGCTTTGAGGGTGGCGCTGGCATAGCTGAGGCAGGCTTGAACATCCTCAAGGGTAATACCAGGGTAATTGCGGAGAATTTCATCGGTTGTCCAGCCTTGAGCAAGCAAGTCGATAATAAACTCGACAGCAAGGCGAGTCCCTTTGATAATGGGTTTGCCGACAAGGATATTAGGATCAATCGTGATTCGAGATTGCCAGTCCATAGGGTTACGTTGAGTGTATTGTCTTCAGTTTACGCTTGCTCTTACCCACCAAATCAAAAACTAATTCAGTCTGAGTATTTTGCGATCACTTGTTCCTTGCAAAAAGCTTGGTTATAACTTAATTTAATAAACATAACATTAGTCTTAATTTCTTTAAGTTATGTTAGCACTGTGGTTGAGTCGCTAACAGCAACTTTTAGAGATACTATGATCAGCATAATTTGTTTATTAAATAGAAAGTTATTTAAACATCCACTTAAGAATTATATACACTATCAATCCTCCAACTAATAATCCGGCGAAAAAGTTCTTAAATGATTTATTTCTGGCATAATATTGATTTAAATCTAGACCTTGTTGAAAACAAATTGCTTTCATAAATTCTCTATCTAAATCAGTATATTTTCTCTCCCGATCATCATATTTATCTTCAAGATATTTAAAGAGTAAACCCGCTGCTAACTCTTTTTGTTTGGGTTGAGGCGTTGTTGGAAATTCTCTGGCTATTTGTATTGAGAGAGCCTTAAGCTTTGCAGCGTGATACAGCAATTTTTCATAGCTCCCAAAATCCTTCTTAAATACATTTTCTTGTAACTGGTTGCTATTTCCTACTTGTTTTCTACCTAAATTAGAGTTAGCACTTTGGATCTGTTGCAGAATCTTTTGAGCATTTTCATAATTAGGTAGGTCGTTCTGGTCAGAAAAAAGTTGTACAGCTTTTTTAATATCATGAATAGCTTCATCAAAGAGACGCAAATCTGCTTTAGCACCACCACGGCTAAAGTATGCCATTGCATAACTTGGATTGATCTTGATTGCTAGATCATAGTATTGAATTGCCTCCGAGTATTTTTTACGTTCGCAAAAGTAGACTCCCAAGAAATTCAAGTAAACAGATAATTCTTTACTTAAAGTATTCCATGATGTCTTAGCTTTTTCTTTTGCTCTTGTCACAGAAGCAGCATTTGCAAGGAAATTTTCATAGGCAGTGTTGGCATCAATTGCTCCCTTTGCTAAAGTTTGACAGTATCGTTTGCCTGCCTCTGTAGTAGCTGTGTTAGAAGCCATTAAAAATAGATCTGCTGCTTCCGCATAATTTCCTTGGTCTGCATAATCAATTGCTTCTAAGACTCTAGCAGCATGACGATTTTCCATTGATTGAGTCATATCAGATCCAAAAGTAGCATCGAGAAAATCTTGGTATCTACCAACAGGGCGCTCAGGATTATTGCCTAGATTAGTCATAGCAATTGGATACACACTCTATATGATAATTATGCTTGCCCTAAATCTAAATCTGGGCAACTTTTTATAGACCTTTAGCTAGAGTACCCAAAACCTTGCTATAGATAAACTTCTGCAATTGCCCCACCAAAATTTCAAAACATTTGAGTGTAATCAACAAGCTAATAATTACAAGTATTAAATGTGTTTATGTACAGGAAGGTACAAAGGATTTCGGAACTTATACCAATTTAATGTGAAGTTGCACATATCTTGATCCCCCTAACTACCTCTTCAAAAGGGGGAAGCACTGCGTTGGGCGGCTTTGCCGACTTGTGCCGCTAACGCGGAACCCGCAGGTTAGCAAGTGGTGTGGACTTTGGTAGATGTATTCTGGTTTCCCCCTTTTTTCAAGGGGGATCGAATTCTATGCAGCCTCATAAAGAATTGGTATTAGGCAATTAGTGCCAACTTTTTATTTTCAAATTCTTCATTGGTAATAATTGCTGCATCTCTAGCATTTTTAAGTTATTTGATTTGATTGCTCAGTTCGGATTTTTGTTTAATTGCTAACTTCTGAATCTCATATTCTTCTTGGCTGAGAATTCCACAAGCCAAAGCAGCATTGAGTTTAGCAATTTGAACTTCTACTTCTGAGTGAGAAGACTCATGGATTAATTCAGATCTCTTCATCTCAAACTCACCTTGAGTTAAAATTCCCTCATCAAGGAGGTGCTGAAGTTTTATCAGTTTCTCTTCTGTGTCTACACACTGATTAAAAGCTTGCATTAATTCTTCAATTTCCAACCTTTTTGCGCTATAGGCAATTTCATCAATGAAGCCTTGCTCGTAAGCATCTCTGAGATGCTTGAGTTTTACCTCCAAAGAACTCTGAGATTCCATCAGAGCTAACTCTACAGAAGATTGATCCCGATTATTGCCGTGGTAATTTTTGTTAGTCATATTTCACCCTTATAAATCTTGATGTATAAGCAGGATTCTCATACCAATCCAAATAATGTTTGTGACAGATCAATGATTTGTCAGGACTCAACAATATTGTTTCCTTAACTATTTGTCATATCTTGTTCAAATTGGTATCAAGTCTGCTTATTTTAGAATTCCCTGGATTTAATCTGCACTAACAATAAAGTTCAGAATTCCGATTACTTACATACTCAGACTTGATTGCTAAATTTGCTTAATATTACAAAATTCCGCAAAATCAACGACGACAATAAACTAACTTAATTTATCAAATAGCTCTCATCATCAAAATTAAATTCCGTGGCTCTTCCCAATCACCCAGTTACGCCGGAAAAATCGCGCTAAAGCGGATTCTTCTAATGATAAATAAATAGGCCTTCCGTGAGGACAGGTGCGAGGATTGCGAGTGCGTTGCCATTGATCTAAAAGAGTTTGCATTTCTGGCAAACTCATCGGTGTACCATTGCGTATAGCACTGCGACAAGCAACAGCAACTTGCGCGGCTTGTAAATCACCACCTAAACTCAGTTCTAAAATAGCATCGGCACAATCTTCTCGTTGTTGCAACATTGCGGGGATATTGCGAACCGCCCAAAGCTGTTCGCCAAAGGTTTCTATATCTAAACCAATGCGTTGTAATTGTGCAACTTGTTTTGGCGTTAATTGATAAAGAATAATTGCTGGTTCAATGGGTATCATTTGCCAGCTATCGCATAATTGCTCATACAAAACTCGCTCATGGGCAATATGCTGTTCTACTAACCAAACTCCCTCAGAATGTTCCACCACAATATAAGTATTGCTAACTTGAGCAACAGCTTTTAAAGAATAAGGAGTACTCAATCCTGAGTTCTGAGTATGATCCTCATCTTTGGGATTTTTCGGATTAAAATTGTAGCCGCCTTTAGCTTCCGCAGCTTTGAGTAATTTACTGACGCGGGTAATATGAACGGCTTCTTTAATATTGGCAGAACTGAGGCGTAATGCTTGCTCAATTCCTTGAGTCACTTGTTCTTGCCAATAACCGATTTCATTAAGATAAATTTCTGTTTTCGCTGGGTTACGATTCCAGTTAATTTGGTCTGGAGAAATATCAAGATGTAAGAAACAAACGGGATAGCGATCGCGTGGTAATGTGCGATGGAATGCTGCCAAAATTGTTTGCTCTAATTCTGCTGACTTCACCATCCGGCCGTTAATGGCTACACGTACCCAATCTGGACGATGACGATGACAGCGATCGGGTAATCCTACCACTAATGTGAGTTCTGAGTTCTGAGTTCTGAGTTCTGAGTTAGCTGGATGGGGTATTGCTAGTTTGACTTCTTGGAAGTCGGCTTCTTTAACTTGGGGTATGAACTGCGGCAGTAATTTTTTGCTGGTGCTAGCCGGATAAATCGTAAACCAATCACGGTCATTTTGTTGCACTTGCCAGGTAACTTGGGGATGACATAAGGCAATTTGTTGAATTGCAGTTTGTACAGCTTTCATTTGCTGTGCAACTACTGGTAACCCCTGACGACGCGCTACACAATTGGCGAATAAATCAGATACTGTCACCACTGTACCAGGTGCGATCGCAGCGACTTCTACTTGCTGAACTTTTCCGCCATCGCTATAAACAACTCGCCATCCCCAATTTTCACCAGCCGGACGACTCAAAATTTCTAAATTTGACAAATTTGTCAAACTGTGCAGTGCTTCTCCCCGAAATCCTAAACTGCTAATTTTCCATAAATCAGCACAAGTGTAAATTTTACTGGTGCTGTGAGTGGCTGCGGCTTTTTGCAAATCATCTAAGTTCATTCCGCAACCATTATCGGCTACGCGCACTCGCCATTGCTGCGGCCAGAGAGACACAACAATTCTCGTCGCGCCAGCATCCAAGGAATTTTCTACTAATTCCCGCACGACAGAAGCTAAAGAGTCGATCACCTCTCCAGCTGTAATTAGATATACGACTTCTGTCGGTAAAGCGTGAATAGTAGATGTCATAAATTACAGTGTAGGCGAAAAGCCAGCACTGAATACAATAAGCAATTTTGTTTACTCTTCAACAAAATTTTTATTAATTTTAAAGCCATGTTGTTCAGATCCCCGACTTTTTCAAAAAGTCGGGGATCTATGACTATTGGGCAAATCCAAAACTGGCTGCGGAATTAATCTCTCATTGCCAAAACTTTCGGAGGTTCCGGTTTCAGCAATTCATTTAACAGAGATGCAGGACGTTCGCCATGAGGCCAAGCAAAAGCATGACGGAAAGCTGCATCCTGACAAGCTTGCAACTGTTTAAAGTTAATAATGTCGTATGTCAAAAGATTTTCATACTCAAAAGGCAGACGCACATTATGTAACCCAGCGTTATCAGTACAAATTGCAATATCTACCCCAGCGTCAAAACATCGGTCAAAAACTAACTTTAGTTGACGGATATCCTGTAAAGTACCAGTTTTAATGTAAGTTGTGGGGCAAACTTCCAAACACTGTCCTCTTTGCGCTAACTCTGGCAGTAACTCAGGATACAACAGAGGAATTTGAATACCATGTCCAATCCGCTTCAGGTAGGGTAGCAGTTCGGTGTAACAACCTGCAGTAGTTTCGTAAAGATGTCCTGTGGTGTTAATACCTAAAGAACAGGCATAATCATACAGATTCAGCCATTCTTCTAAACGTTCAGCATAGTGGCTATCACCACCGGCGATATCTACCGCACAAACATACTGTTTACTTTGTGCCGCCAAATCAACAATGGCCTTATTCACCTCATAAGGTAAACGTGAGTGCATACAGAGAATTTGGCTAGTCACAATCGGATATTCTTCCAACTGACTGGCTTTACCCACAACTTCAACAATTTCTGCCATCTTGTCAATTCTTTCGGATTGACTTAAATGTTCAGGTGTTCGTAAATAGGGGGTGTAACGCAGTTCCAAATAAGCCAAATTCTCAAATATATAAGCACCCCGTAACAATCGGTAGATAAAGTAAGGCAAAGTTTCTACAGTCTGTACACTTTCTACCAAGGTGTGTAATTCTAAATACTCGTCTAAGGTATTACGAGGTTTGGTATAAAACTCTTCAAATTCTGGATAGTTCGCAAAGCGGGAAATTAACTCAGACGTATGTCTCTCGAAATATCGCCACAACACACGAGGTACAACCGAACCGCCCAGATGCCGATGCAATTCAGCGTATAAAGCCATATTGGTGTTTTCCGGAGAAATTTTACTAATCTTAACAAGAACTTCGGGAAAAAAAATCTATACCTTTAGGGAGATTGTATAAAGGTAAGGTTAATTTATTTGTTTCGATGTTCAGTAGTTGTCATTAACTCATTGGTTAACAGTCAACAGTTAACAGTCAACAACCAAGGACTTTTATTCTAGCGATTGTTTGTAATAACTCGTTGCTAGTACAGGGTTTAGATAAAAATGCACTAACACCCATATCAGTAACTTCCTTGATGTTCTGAGGGGATAATAGTCCACTCAAAGCAATAATTTTGACATGAGGATTAATTGTTTGTAATTTGCGAATTGCGATCGCACCATCCATTACTGGCATCATCATATCTAGCAACACTACGCTTATTTGCTGTTGATACTGAGCATAAATTGCTACGGCTTCAATGCCATTGCTAGCAGTTAACACCTGATAATTATGTTTTTCTAAGGATGATTTGGTAATTTCTCGAATGGCGGCTTCATCATCAACTAGCAAAATCCATTCACCATTTCCTGTTGGTGCTGCAATTTCGGGGGTATGCAGAGGTTGAGTGCTATTACTAAATGCTGGTAAATATACTTGAAACTCTGTGCCTTGGTTAACTTTACTATTGACATTGACAAAACCATTATGGTTTTTAATAATACCAATGGCTGTAGATAGTCCTAATCCTGTACCTTTACCCACCTCTTTTGTGGTAAAAAAGGGTTCAAAAATCCGCTCTTGAATTTCTGGTGGTATTCCCGTACCCGTATCCCTAACAGAAATAGCAATATAAGCGCCTATTTGAGCATCAATATTAATTAGGGTTGATTTCTCATCAATTACCACATTTTCTGCACTAATTTTCAAGATACCACCGTCGGGCATGGCATCACGGGCATTCACTACCAAATTCATCAGCACTTGATGCAGTTCAGTGGTATTGCCAAACACATACCACAGACTTGCTGATAAATCTACTTGACAGGTAATCGATTTAGGAAATGTTTGTTGGATAATTTGCTCAATTTCCTGTATCAAAAGTCTAGTTTGGACAATTGTCTTTTTGCCTTCAATACCTCGAGCAAAAGACAACACTTGCTTGAGCAAATTAGCGCCACGTTTAACATTACTTTCTAGGGTTTGCAGAATGCGTTGACTTTGTTGGTCTGGTAATTTCATCCGCAATAGTTCAACTGACATTAGCACAGGAGCTAGAACATTGTTAAGGTCATGGGCAATCCCACCTGCTAGAGTACCAATACTTTCTAACCGTTGCGATCGCAAAAGCTGTGCTTCTAGTTGTTTCTTTTGAGTAATTTCTGTACTGACACTCAAAATTGATTTTGGTTGATTCTGACTATCCCGCATGAGTGTCCAGCGGCTTTCGACAATAATTTCTTTCCCCTGTTTTGTAAGTTGCTGCAATTCGCCGCGCCATTCACCTGCACGTAAGACTGTTAAAAATGCATCTTCTAGTTGTGGTGAACTATCTTTGTATAACAAATCAACCACATTTTTACCTAAAACTTCCTCAGCCTTCCAGCCATAAACGCCTTCAGCACCTTGATTCCAAAATAATATTTGGTTGTGGATATTTCTGACTACAATTGCATCAGTTGCAACATCTAAAAGTGCAGCCTGTTCACGAATTTTCTGTTCTGCTTGTTGGCGCTTGGTAATATCTCGCGTTACCGCTAAATGCAAAAATGTACCATCAGCTTCGTTATGTAGTGGTACAGCATGAGTTTCTAACCAACGACGAGTACCCTGACTACCGACAATCTCGTATTCTAAATTCCCTTTATAGCCCTGACAAACACGTTCATGTAGAGATACAAAGGCTTCTCGGTACTCTGGTAAAATAGTCGCAGTAAATGCTTGCCCAATCAAATTTTCTGCACTTTCTAGCTCCAACATTGCCAAGCCAGAGGCATTAATTTCTAATAAGGTACCATCCTTAGCAATTAACTTCAGACACTCTGGTTCTGCATCAATAATTGCTCGCAACCGATTCTCACTTTGACGTAAATTTAATTCTGTCTGTTGAAGCCGCTTGATGTAACACCATAACAAGTCATATAACAAAGCCACCAATAAAAAATCGATGATAGCAGCTAATAAAAATGTCGCCATTGACTTACGAGAAGTCACTTGTAACTGCTGATTGCGCTGTTGTAATATTTTTTGCTCACTTGCTAAAGACTCATGAATAAATCTTGGGATATCATGACTCAGCATTTCCTGTTGATGAGACAACACTGATTGCCTTGCAGTATCAAACCCTTGGTTTTGCAAAACAACAACTTCTGCTTGCAAGATGTTGAGTCTGTCAGTAATTTTTTGTTCTAGTACAGCAACCCATTGATGATTTTGTTGCGCTTGAGTGAGCTGTTTGAGAATTTGAATATTATTATTAATTTGTTGACTTGCTTGTAAATAGGTTACTAAGTTATTTGTGCTTATAGTTATTAAGTAGTTACGCTGTGCCGTTTCAGCATTGTTTAGCGTTGTCAGTAGCGTTTGAACTTGAGTAATAATTTCTTGGGAGTGTGTTATTAATTGCCAATTCTGTACCAGTTGCATCGTAGTGCTATGGGAAACTACAGCATTCGTAAACAAAACCGCCAAGACTAGAATAAATACTGCTTTCAGCTTTTGGATGACAGACCATTTCATCATGCGATCGCCTTCAATGCTGGTGATATCCCCAATGCGGTAAATTTAAAATTGAATACCTAAGATCAGTCAAAAATCTTGATACCACTTTGAACACAGGACAATTTTTAATATTTACACTGAGATGTATCCCATCGCGAATAGTGGTATGAATTATTCATTGTTAGCAATTTTAGGTGATTACTGAGACAGAAAAACCGCTATAAAAGTTACTTTATTAGCGGTTTTCAGTTAGATGAAATCTAATTTTTAGATTTTTCCAGAATTGAAAATCGGGACAAGTTTTTTTGTGTAAATGATTGATGATTAATACAATTATTTGCGACTATTAGTATTAAAAACTATAATACAAAATTTATTGTTGATCCGCAAGTTGTTTCAGCTAGATAAATAGAAGCTGTTAATAGCATAACTACTGACTACTTAAATGATTTTCTACAGCATAACTATTGATAATTGATGAATATTCGCGGATTCCAAATCCTAGAATTATCAAATAATGCGTGGATATCAGGTTTGGGGCATGATTAATAGCTGCTAGAGATATTGAAAGATTTTGATTAGTTTCCAAAATCAAACATTAATTCCATAATTTATTGTTTGAGATGCTCACAACTTTTCACGCCTAACCATTAAATAACCTCATGAGTAAGTATGTACTCATAACCTCTGGTTAAGTGAATAGGTTACTGTTTGCTAGGTGATGAATTTGTTGGATTGAGAATTTTGCAATTTTCTTGACATAAGTTACATATTATGTAAATAATAATTGTTTGTGGAAACTTTAGCTCTATAAAATAAAAGCTTGGCTAACGTTATTGTCATAGGTGCCCAGTGGGGCGATGAAGGAAAAGGTAAAATAACTGACTTACTCAGCCGCTCCGCAGATGTAGTTGTCCGTTACCAAGGGGGTGTCAATGCTGGACACACAATTGTAGTTAAAGGTCAAACCTTTAAGTTACATTTGATTCCCTCTGGTATTTTGTATCCAGATACCGAATGCATTATCGGCTGTGGTACAGTCATCGATCCCAAAGTTTTAATAGCAGAACTAGATCAATTAGAAAGTTTAAATATTTCTACTAATAATCTGCTAATTTCCGAGACTGCCCATGTAACTATGCCTTACCATCGATTAATCGATCAGGCATCAGAAGAACGTCGGGGAAGCCACAAAATCGGCACTACAGGAAGGGGTATTGGCCCCACCTATGCTGATAAATCTGAGCGCACAGGTATCCGAGTTTTAGACTTGATGGACCCTGAAGGATTGCGCGATCAGTTAGAGTGGACAATTAATTATAAAAACGCAATTTTAGAAAAGCTTTACAACCTACCTCCTCTTGACCCAGAAGAGGTAATTCAAGAGTATTTGGGTTATGCTGAACGGTTGCGGCCTTACGTCGTTGATAGTTCGCTGAAAATATATGATGCGATTCTCAAACGGCGCAATATCTTATTTGAAGGCGCACAAGGGACGCTACTAGACCTAGATCATGGCACTTATCCCTACGTCACATCATCTAACCCTGTAGCTGGGGGGGCTTGCGTTGGCACAGGCTTAGGCCCGACAATGATTGACCGGGTAATTGGGGTGTCGAAAGCTTACACAACACGCGTTGGTGAAGGGCCTTTCCCAACCGAACTACAAGGTGAATTGGGAGAATTGTTGTGCGATCGCGGTGCTGAATTTGGTACAACTACTGGTAGGAAGCGTCGCTGCGGCTGGTTTGATGCTGTAATCGGTCGGTATGCCGTACGGATTAACGGTATGGACTGTATAGCAATCACCAAACTAGATGTTCTCGATGAACTAGAGGAAATCAACGTTTGTGTCGCCTACGAAATTGATGGCGAACGCTGCGAACACTTCCCCACCAGTGCGCGTCAATTTGCTCGCTGTCGTCCCATCTACAAAACCTTACCAGGTTGGAAAGTTTCGACAAGTAACTGCCGTACCCTGGAAGATTTGCCCAAGCAAGCCCTAGACTACCTAAAATTCTTAGCAGAATTGATGGAAGTCCCGATCGCGATTGTCTCCTTAGGAGCTAGCCGCGATCAAACCATAATTGTAGAAGACCCAATCCACGGGCCAAAACGTGCTTTGTTACAGCCTGACGGTACACCTGTCTCTTTACTCAGCGCCTAGCACTAGTCATCAGTCGTTTCGTCATCAGCAAATGACAAATGACAATTGACCAATGACAATTGACAATTGACAAATTACCACTAACAACTTGTATGAGCCTCACAGTCGAATCTAAAACCAGACCAGAAGGCAGCAAGCCTAAAGCTTTGCGTCGTTCTGGATTAATTCCCGCTAATTTATACGGTCACAAAGGCGCAGAATCAATTTCTTTAGTAGTTGAAGCAAAAACCGTTGAGCGCTTGCTCAAACACGCTGTTGTCAACAAAACAGAAGTTGAACTCACCATTCCCGAGCTTGAGTGGACTGGTAAAACTATAGTTCGGGAAGTTCAAACCCATCCCGCAAAAGGTACAACCTACCACGTCAGCTTTTTTGCCACTCCTCAAAGCTAATTGCGGAAGATATTTCATCTTTTTTGCTACCTAAATTTTGTGATAATTGCTGATAATGCCAGGGGTAACACCCTGGTTTTTTGTTAAGCTATCAGCGGCAGTAGAAGGATGAAGTCTCAAGGATGAAGTATAAAAACCACATCTATATATTAAGGATATAGTTTTTAGATATTGGGCATTTGGTGCTTGTCAAAAGTCAACATTCAAAGACTATTGATAATTTCTTCCTTGTCCCCATTACCCATTCCCCATTACCCATTCCCCATTCCCCATTCCCATTCCCCAACAAATATGACAGAAGCAACTCTTCCCGCCTTAATTCAGCAAATGTTGCAGCCAGGATTTTATCCTCATGCAGTTTCAGAACCTATTCAACTGATTCAAACCCATGTTTCCTATGTGCTGCTCACTGGTGATTATGTTTATAAATTGAAAAAGCCTGTGAATTTTGGCTTTTTAGACTACTCCACCTTAGAAAAGCGACAACATTTTTGCCAAGAAGAATTGCGCTTAAATCAGCGCGGTGCAGGTGAATTGTATTTAGAAGTCTTACCTCTAACTCTAGAAAGCGAGCAATACCATCTCGGAGGAACAGGTGAGGCTGTAGAATACACGCTGAAGATGCGCCAGTTTCCTCAAGAGGCGCTGTTTAGCAGCCTATTTGAGCAAGGTAAGTTAAATGAAACGCACCTGGAAGAATTGGGACGGATAGTAGCGCAATATCACGCCAAAACTGAGACAAATGATTATATTCGCAGTTTTGGTGAAGTTCCTAAAGTTCGGGAGGCGTTTGATGAAAATTACGTGCAAACCGAGAAATATATCGGTGGGCCTCAAACTCAGGAACAGTTTGACGAAACCAAAGCATACACTGAGCGTTTTTTTGCAGAACGAGGAGAATTATTTGCCAGCAGAATTAAAAATAACTATATTCGCGAATGTCATGGCGATTTACACCTGAGAAATATCGCTCTATGGCACAATCAAATCCTGCTGTTCGACTGCATTGAATTTAATGAACCCTTCCGCTTTGTAGATGTCATGTTCGATATTGCTTATGCGGTGATGGATTTAGAAGCACAGCAGCGAAAAGACTTGAGTAATGCTTATTTAAATACTTATGTAGAACAGACTGGCGATTGGGAAGGCTTACAGATTTTACCCATATATTTAATTCGTCAGTCTTATGTGAGAGCAAAAGTCACTTCATTTTTGTTAGATGATCCAGCTGTACCAGATGCAGTAAAAGAACAGGCGACAAAAACCGCAGCCACATATTATCAGCTAGCTTGGGAATATACTAAACCCAAACAAGGGCAACTGTTCTTAATGTCGGGTTTGTCTGGTTCTGGTAAGAGTACCACAGCTCGGTCTTTAGCCCGTGAAATCGGCGCAATTCACCTGCGTTCAGATGCAGTCAGAAAACACTTAGCGGGAATTCCCCTGATGGAACGAGGCGGGGATGAAATCTACACACCCGAAATGACTCAGAAAACTTATGCACGGCTGTTGGAATTAGGGACTATACTTGCTAATCAAGGTTTTTCCGTAATTTTGGATGCCAAATATGACCAACAACAGCTACGCCAAGAGGCAATTACCCAAGCCGAAAAACACCAAATTCCTCTCCAGATTATTCAATGCACAGCACCGCTAGAAGTTGTACAAGAACGTCTGCTGAAGCGTACTGGGGACATTGCTGATGCTACCGCCGATTTACTAGCATCCCAAATTAAACTATTTGAAGAATTTACTGAGACAGAAAAACCCTACCTTAAGATTTTGGATACAACTCAGCCACAACAGGCACAATTAAAAGAAATTATTCACTAATAGCCTGGTTTATCTCATGGCACAGAAAAAAGACTTCATGAATATGTCGCCAAACTTCCTATCGCAACTGATATTTGGCTTAATTTTAACCCTGATATTAAAGATGACAGGGTCTTCGCTATCCCTCAGTATCTTTTTAGGAATCATTGGCGGTTTCACCTTAGGTTGGATCACCGCAGCCGGTAAGAACAGTGCTCAACCGCAGTCTGTAGACTCTTCCGAGGGGATTGATGCAGCGCTGAAATATTGGTTATTGTTCTTAGCTGGCTTTAGCTGGTTAGGATATCCAGCACCGATGAGTATCTTATTAGGGGCATTAGGTGCTTTGGGCGGTGGCTGGATGATTGCTTGGTGGGGAAGTAAAGAAGAAACTAGAACTCAGTTACCCCTTGAACCTACAGAAGAAATTGAGGACGAGCAACCCAGTCCTAGAAGCAATGTTAGGCGCACTAGAAAAATAGCTCGACGTTTCCGCCGTACACCCGGAGGTATCAATTTAAAGTTTTGGGAACGGTAGAATTTGGTAATTGGTCAAAGGTCATTTTTTCCTATTACCAATTACCAATTACCAATTACCAATCCCCAATATGTTCTTATATCTCTCCAAGTTGCTACCGCTATTTTTCTATCCGCTGGGATTAGCTTCTATTAGCTTGGTAGTAGCATTAATAACAATATGGAAACGACCGCGCACGGCTGCGATCGCAATTGCTTTATCCCTATTTTTATTGCTATTTTGCAGCAATGCTTGGATCTCTCATTTACTAGTGCGATCGCTAGAATGGCAAAATACTGCAACTGCTCAAATACCGAATGCGGAAGCTATTGTGGTTTTGGGTGGTGCTACTAAATCGGCTTTTTGGCCCCGTCCCGGTGCTGATTTAAGCGAACAGGGCGATCGTGTGATTTATGCTGCTCAACTATATCGTCAACAAAAAGCCCCGATCATTATCCTTAGCGGCGGTAGAATTGATTGGCGTGGTAGCGGTACTTCTGAATCGGCAGATATGGCAAATATTCTCACGTCTGTTGGCATACCTGCTACTGCGCTTGTGCAAGAGCCGGAATCGCTCAATACTTATCAAAATGCCGTAAATGTCAAGAAAATTTTGCAATCGCGTAACATCAAGCAAGTATTATTAGTCACTTCGGCAATGCATATGCCGCGATCGCTCAAAATTTTTCAGCGTCAAGGAATTGATGCGATTCCAGCACCTACTGATTTTCTAGTCAGTGCAGGCGAAATGCAAGAACTGGGTAATAGCCCTAAATCCGCTATTTTGAATTTACTACCTGATACTAATAATTTAAACGAATTTACCAGCGCTTTAAAAGAATACGTTGGTTTGTTTATATATAGTTTGCGGGGTTGGCTCTAGACAGTGCTGAGTTCTAAGTTTTGAGTAGTATAAGCAGTAGTTTGAATTTCGGAAGTCTAATTTGCAATCGCTATAATTTCAATAGTCACAAAGCTTTGATTTTTAGATCTGATTCAAAGGTTATACATACATAGTTCCTAGGTGAAGATTTTAACCTTTGACCCTTGACTCTTGACTTTTATTAAATTTCTCAGGAATCAGCACTCCCTGATATTATGTCTAAAAATTTACCTTATATTATTCCTGCGACTCCCAGCGAAGTTGATGAAACCTTTGCTGCTTATCAAACAACTCACCAGTTTTACCATGAAGTTAGGGAGCGCTCAGAATTTCGGCAACATTGTGAGTGGTATTATACAACAGCAATGCAACACCGTCAAGAACTAGAAAGAATGCGCGGCGAATTGAATATTTTCCGATGGTTTCGCCGCTCCTGAGGGATTTAGATGATTTCTAATTCACTCTCGCGTAAGTGAGCTTTAAATCTTTTACTAAACTGGACTAAGATTGGCAGATTGGCACTTACAGGTCTACCTTGCCATTGGGTGACAATAGATACAATTTCACCGTCTGAGCCTTTAAGGTCAAAACCCTGACCGCGATGTTCAGGATGGTGGTAAACTACTACCGATTCTTTAACACGAACGCGATCGCCAACTTTCATAGCAACATTTACACCTAGCTTTTCCTGTTCCACAAGTATCTCCACAGCCATCCCTTACTGAATTAGCTTTTTTGAAAAATAGACTGCTGGCAACAGTCACACTTTTGATCACATCTGTACAGACTGGCTGTTGAATGCTTCCGTAACTGCTATACGAACAAAGCCTGCCATGCAGGCTTTGTTGTCGATCAATTAGCAACATTAGACTCACCTAATGCTTTAGCAACAGGTCTGATCTTTTGATTGTGAGTTAGTTTTTCATCCTAACCACTTGTTAAACAAACTCTGCCAAAGAGCTTGCCAAAAACGAGATTTACCCAATAAGAGACTATCTGATGATGACAAAAATCTACACCATGATTGCCTGCTCAGTGAACTTGTTCACTTCTAGGCGTGTCTCAGAAGCGTTTTGTTGAGGATGATCTGCATCACGGGTAAGCAAAACCCGCTTTAGCTGTTATTTTGCGCTTTAACGCCAAGTCTCATTCTACAACAAGTTGGTGTTGTGAATTGGATTGGGGACTGGGGATTAGGGACTGGGGATTGGGGACTGGGGACTGGGGATTGGGGATTGGGGAACTCGGGGCCCCCTCTGGGGATAAGGGGTAATGGGGATTGGGGATTGGGGATTGGGGATTGGGGATTGGGGAGATGAGGGAGATGAGGGAGATGAGGAAGATGAGGGAGAAATAACAAACACCAATGACAAATGACCAATTACCAATTACCAATTACCAATTACCAAACCCCTATTTAGGACATACCTGCTGTACGCTTGGGGGAAGTTGGCGACACATTTGTTGGAATGTTTGTGGCTGGAATTGGGATAAGACGAATAAGCCGATGGTTGTTCCGCCCAGAAGCAACAATAATAATCCGCCAACCAACAGCGCAGGTTTGCCTCGGCTGGGTTTTTCTGCTGGGGTTGAGGTAGCTTCTTCGGCGGTGATATCCAAATCTACTAGGACTGGTGAACTTTCTGGGATCGCTGCTTCGGATGGTTCTGCTTCGATGATTTCTACTTGTGGTTGTTTGTAAGTTAAAGAAATTAAGTATTCTCGGGAAATGCCGTATAAGGTCATCACTACAGATGCATTGTCATGACCATTTTTCTGATTAGCTAAGTTAATCCAGCGTTGGAGAGCATCTTCAAGAGCTAGTTTTCCAGTTAACACTGGAACTGCGTATTGTTGCCAGGATTGTTCTACCCAGTTATTGTCACTTAAACCATCGGAACATAACAACAAGATGCCATCTTCTTCCAAAATGAAGCGCCTGATTTCAACCCGAAGAGATTCGGCATCTCTGGCTCCTAAAGCCTGGGTAAGAGCTGTTGCATCTGGTCTCATTAATGCTTGACGATAAAAATTGCGAGCAAAACGGACTTCCCGCGCTGCGACATCATCGTCTACTGTTAGAAGTTGGCAATAATTACGGGTAATCCAGTAAGCACGGCTATCGCCAACACTAGCTAGGTAAAGTTCATGGGCATTTTTAGATTCCTTACCAGAGGTAGTCTGTACTCGCTGCGGCACTTGCAATGCCATCACGAGGGTTGTGGCCATGCGTTCTCTACCTTGGCGGTTTTGCTCGTCGTTACGGGCACAAATAACGTTATTTACTATCCTTAAGCAGGCTTCTAGTTGTTCTGCAAACAAGTCAGGCTTGACAATTTGACCTTCTTGTGAAACATCTGCTAATAAGGCACGGATTTGCAATTTTAAGGATTGTACTGCTAGTTGACTAGCTACCTCACCACCTTGATGACCGCCAATACCATCACAAACAATTGATAACTGTGGTACGAGGAATTCTTCTAAATCGTTAACATTAGCAGGGTAGCAAGCATCTTCATTTGTGATCATTTGCATCCCCGCATCGGTTGCACCCAAAACTTCCACGTTAAATGGTAAGTCTGCTGCGGCTGAAAGTAATAAGGCATTGAGTTGATTAGTAATTTCTGCCAAATCAGCTTCCTGTGTACACATCTGCTTGACGATGTTCTGCAACTTTCCGGCTACGGCTGGTTTTGCAGATGCTACCAAAGGTTGCCAAAATCGGCCTAAATCTTGCAAACTCACTAAATTTTCTTGTGTCTGGTGAAGTTCTAACAGGCGGATACACCAACCTTGTACCCGCAGGTTGTTTAACATGAGTAAACTGTTAGCAACTTCTAATTCTGATAACGGCTTCCACAGTTGGAGAATTTGCCACAGCCAATAAACCTGTCTGACTGCTGTTGCTTGTTCCCATGCATCTGCGATCGCCGGATAGACATTGCCATTTTCTGCGATCGGTACATTTTCCAGTAACAGGATATGATCTCCACCGCCCTCAAATTCTGGAATATATCCATAGGCTTGGGGGATATGCAATCGCTCATAATATAACCGCAAATAAGCAAGCACTTCATTTGGCAATTCTTCTGGGATATCTGGTAGTAGCCCCGGTTGCGTATCTAACCAAACTTGCTGCGTAATAACCTCATATCTATTTGCCACCGTTGTTCCTGGTGGTATTTTTGCTGCTTTTGGGCCAGTCGCCCAAAGATAGCGATGAACTAAGGGAGTCTGGCAATTAGCGCAAACACGACTCTCTAAAGAATTAATAGGACTAGTACAGTCTGGATTGATGCAATAAATGACCTGTTGAGTAGAAATCATAATGGTATAAATTTAGGAAACAAACTAAGTCGTGAATTTCGATTACATATTGCTGTCAAATACTTAAGGGCTAGAATAGACTGGATTTTTGTACCTCTGGCTACATGTTGTTACGGAAATTAATCAAAATTGATGGTTAAAATACCATATTTTGTC
Source organism: Tolypothrix sp. PCC 7601 (assembly GCF_025677855.1). Classification (NCBI taxonomy): domain Bacteria; kingdom Bacillati; phylum Cyanobacteriota; class Cyanophyceae; order Nostocales; family Tolypothrichaceae; genus Tolypothrix; species Tolypothrix sp. PCC 7601. The sequence goes on along the minus strand of NZ_CP064879.1, from coordinate 1,534,147 downwards.
TTTTGGAAACAGCCAGCCTCTAGGTGGATCTAATAGGAGAAATACATTTACGCAAATGTAACGTCTTAGGATGACGCTATGCCAAGTTATACCGTAATCTGGCTCTTAGCAGGAGCAGTTTTATGTTTAATGGAACTGTTCTTGCCGTCTGCTTTTGTCGCTTTCATGATGGGAATTAGCGCTTTTATTGTGGCGCTACTGTCTCAATTCATTCTGCGGACTGTATGGCTGCAAGTTATAGCCTGGCTGTTGCTGTCCACATTGCTAATTGTGGGTTCTCGCAGGTTTTTACAACCACGACGACGTAAATCAAACATCCAAGATGCAATTACAGCTGAAACTCTAACAGAAATTCCGCCTGGGAAAACAGGCCGGGTACTATACGAAGGAAATTCTTGGCAAGCAAGATGTGACGATGACAAACTCAGCGTTGCATCTCATCAAAGGGTTTATATTGTCCGCAGAGAAGGCACCACCTTGATTGTGATGCCGGAACATTTGTTGCATTCGTAGTTGGGCATGGGGCATTGGGCATTGGGCATAGGTAATTGGTAATTGGTAACTGGTAATTGGTAATTAGAATTTTCTCCCCTTGTCCCCAGTCCCCATTACCCCTTATCCCCAGAGGGGGCCCCGAGTTCCCCAATCCCTACAGAAAAATTAGGAGAATTATTATGGAACAGTTCTTGTTACTGATATTTTTGGCTCTTGGAGGTTCTGCTTTAGCAGGTTCAGTCAAAGTTATTAATCAAGGTGATGAAGCCTTAGTGGAAAAATTGGGTAGCTACAACAAAAAATTAGGCCCTGGGCTAAACTTTGTTACTCCTTTCCTCGATAAGATTGTCTACAAGCAAACTATTCGCGAAAAAGTCTTAGATATTCCGCCACAACAGTGTATTACCCGTGATAACGTTTCCATCACAGTTGATGCCGTAGTTTACTGGCGCATCATGGATATGGAAAGGGCTTATTACAAAGTAGAAAATCTCCAGTCGGCGATGGTGAATTTGGTGTTAACTCAAATTCGTTCGGAAATGGGACAACTGGAGTTAGATGAAACCTTTACCGCCCGTTCTCAAATTAATGAACTTCTCTTGCGGGATTTGGATATTGCGACTGATCCCTGGGGTGTGAAAGTCACGCGGGTAGAACTGCGAGATATTATCCCCTCGAAGGCGGTGCAAGAATCGATGGAATTACAGATGTCGGCAGAACGGCGCAAACGGGCATCCATCTTAACATCAGAAGGCGATCGCGAATCTGCTGTTAATAGCGCTAGAGGTAAAGCCGATGCCCAAATTCTAGACGCAGAAGCCCGGCAAAAAGCTGTAATTTTACAAGCAGAAGCCGAACAAAAAGCGATCGTTCTCAGGGCACAAGCTGAACGTCAGCAGCAAGTTCTCAAAGCCCAAGCTATTGCTGAATCTGCAGAAATTATTGCCCAAAAAATCAAAAACAACCCCGACGTTCAAAAGTCTTTGGAAGTTTTATTTGCTTTGGGTTATCTAGATATGGGCGCGACAATTGGTAAAAGCGATAGCAGCAAGGTCATGTTTATCGACCCACGCAGTATTCCCGCTACCTTAGAAGGTATAAAGTCCATTATTGCTGATGGGCAGGAATTACCGGGGATTAATCATCGGGGGTGAGGCAAGGGGATAGGGAGCAGGGAGCAGGGGAGAAATATCTACCAATTACTCATTACCAATGCCCAATGCCCAATGCCCCATGCCCAAATTTCAAATTCCCCAAATGAGGCTAAAACCAAAATTTGTACCGTCTGGTTCTGCGTTTAAATTTCCTAAGCCACTTTGCCCAATGGCGTTAGTAGCAAAAATATCTAATCCGAAGCGAGAACTGGGTAAGAAGCGCAAGCCTGTGGCCCAAGTACTGCTTTTGCCATCTACAACCGGGGTGAATTCTCCAATCAATTGCAGCCAATCTGCGATCGCCTGATTAATTCCTATCCCTATCCCTATACGCCTAGTCGATCCAAAAAATGCTCCCTTGGGATTAATGGAAATGGCAGTTTGGGAATTGAGTTGATAGGTGATAGGCAACTCTACGTACAGAGTGCCATTGATACCACCTCTTTGCAATGCTGTCTCACTAATTCCTGCCAGTTTAGCACTGAGGGTGACTCCATCCCCTCTTGCTTGGTCGAAAAACTTGAGTTTTATGGCACCGCCAATTTTGATTCCCGGCCCAGATATATCTCTTTCGGAAAAGCGATCGCTTGAAGCAAATTGATCGACACTCAGCTCTAACTGTGAATCTTCCGTTAAGCCATAGGCTAGGGCAAAACTAGAACTACCATGTGTACCTAACCCGCCTCTAAATTGGAAATTACTAGTTGGTAGAGTACTTGCCGTTGACAGTGTCAGACCATCAAATAGCAATGTATGATCGCGGTAGGCAAGTGTGGTGCGGGGAAAATTACTAAAATTAGCTGCATACCCTTGCCCCAAATCAATAACATGCTTGACGCGAACACCCAATAATAAATCATCGCCATCAGGAATAAAGCCTAACAAGCCTGTGGTCGGTGTAGCACCATAACTATTGGTAGCATAAACCTCTGCCCCTATTTTGGGGTTAAGGGTATAATCTATACCCACAGTCCAAAGTAATTTACGAGTGATAGAGCGGTCTTTGGCAATGAAAGTATTGCCTCCTGGCCCCAAGGGAGTTTGTATATTGGCAAACAAGTTAACTCTTTTGGAAGTTTGCCAGCTAAACCCTGTGCCAATATTGAAAAAAGTCCCAAAAAAATCTCCCCCGGCAACTTTATCTGGAAAGAAAACAACTCCTGGGGTGAAATGTAATTGCAGATTGGGAGATGCTTTGTAGGTAATTGGCAAGTGTAAAGCGCCAACTGGCCTCACATTAAAAAATGGTTGGTTGGGGCTATTCTTAAAAATCCCGGTATCTGAAGATATATGTAATAACTGAAACGCGCCTGCAAGACCAACAGCCCAAGAATTCTGGTTGAGAATTTGATACTTTAGCTTAGTGCCATAACTAATAGTTGCGAAAAAAGGACATTCGCTTCTCACTGGGCATTTTAAATAATCATCGAAAATATCGCCAGTAAAACCTATCTGGAAATTGTCTGTAATTCCCCAGTCGAGATTTAACTGATAGGTTTGTAAACCTGTACCTGAAACAGAAGCATCCGTTGGCAGAACTTGCAAAAAACCAGCTTCCAACTGCACTACACCCTTTGGTAATTGATTGGCTGTTTCCAAGTTATGCAATTGAGTTGGCGGTGTTTGTAATGGGGAAAGCGGCACCTCTGGCTGCACATTCTGAGTTGAATTGTCACTCATGAGCCACAAAAAATTTGCGTCTCGCTGTTTTTGCAATTTCTTTGCTGGAATATCTGGGAAAGCGATTAGCGGTACTTGTCCTTGCAAATCTCTAGCTTCAGTACTGATAGGCGATCGCACTGGCGTAACTGCTTCTGTGATCGCTTCTCGAGAATAGCTAGAGGTTAACCCTTCAGATCCATAACTGAGACTTGGACAAGCCAGAAACAGCAAACCACAGGAAAGGATTTTGATTTTACGCATATTTTTTCTGGGGCGATCGCGCTATTTCCAGATAAGAAAGAGTATAAAAAAAATTCCATTTCCTTGAGAGCGACATGAAAATCACTGCCAGAGAGGTTTTCCGTTCTCAGTGTATTACTAAATGCCTACCCAATTTCACATTTGCATAGGATGGGGGGATGAGGTAGATAAGGTAGATGAGGCAGAAAGGAGCACAAGCGAATAATAGCAATTACCAATTACCCATTACCCATTCCCCCTTCCCTACTCATTCACCTCAGCCGCCTGGTTACTCTGACACTGGGTACACAAACCAAAAAACTCAAGCGTGTGGTAAAAAATTTTAAATTTATGCTTTTCTTGCAACTTCTCTTCTAAGTCATGTACTGGGCATTGATTAATCGGAATAGAGACACCGCATTGCAGACAAGTGAGGTGATGTTTATCTTGTTGCGCTAGGCTATAGAGGGCTTCACCATTTGCTAGAGTTCTGATTTGTACCAGACCTTCCATTTTTAAGGCTTCTAAAGAGCGGTAAACAGTTGCTAATCCCATACTCTGATTGCGATTACGTAATTCAACGTAAATATCCTGCGCGGAAATACCTTGTTTAATGTTTTTCAACAGGTTCAAAATTTTATCCTGACTGCGGGTGCGTATGGCTCTCATAGACAATTATTTGAATTTGCCGCTGTGGTTGAAGCCTTCATACTGGCTAACTGATAAATTAACTGTAGTCGCTTCCTAATCTTATTTTCACTCAGTTGGAACAGAAAGTTATAGTATAGCGATCGCAGCATTCAGCGTTAAGCCCGTGCAAAGTAAGTATTTAGCTAAAATTTTCGTGACACTTCGTCCCTCAGTTTTAGACCCAGCTGGTGTGGCTGTACAATCTGGCCTCAAACAAATGGGATACGACAACGTAGAACAGGTGCGGATTGGTAAGTACATTGAATTAACCATCACCTCAACCCAAGAGGCTAAAGCCCGCCAAGAACTGAATAACATCTGTGACCAAATGCTAGCAAATCCGGTAATTGAAAATTATCGCTTTGAATTAATCGAAGTCGAAACGCAGACAGGGGTGTTTTAGGTTTGGGGATTGGTGTTTGGGATAGTAAATGACAAATGACAAATGACAAATGACAAATGACAAATAACAAATGACAAAATTTGGTGTTGTTGTTTTTCCGGGTTCTAATTGCGATCGCGATGTTGCTTATGTCACCAGAGACTTACTACAGCAACCAACTCGCATGGTTTGGCATCAAGAGACGGATATTGCTGATTTGGATGTGATTGTCATCCCTGGTGGCTTTAGTTACGGGGATTACTTGCGTTGTGGTGCGATCGCTCGTTTTTCGCCTGTGATGCAGCAGGTGGTTGAACATGCCCAAAAGGGGAAATATGTCTTAGGTATTTGCAACGGGTTTCAAGTATTAACTGAAGCAGGATTGCTGCCAGGTATATTAACCAGAAATCAGGATTTGCATTTTATCTGCGATCGCCTTCCTCTGAAAGTTGAGCGTACCAATTTGCCTTGGACGCAGGGTTACTCAGATGATGAAATTATCACTGTGCCTGTTGCTCACGGAGAGGGCAGATTCTACGCTGATGCAGCTACCCTCGCAGAATTGGAAGATAACGGGCAAGTGGTTTTCCGCTACGCAGGTGAGAATCCCAACGGTTCGTTAAATAACATTGCTGGAATTTGTAACCGCCAAGGCAACGTTTTAGGGATGATGCCACACCCTGAACGAGCCTCCGACCCCGTGTTAGGTGGTAATGATGGTTTACGGATGTTTCAAGGCTTATTAGATAAAGTAGCTGCGATCGCCTAAAGTCAGTAGGGTCATCATAATATTTGTGCCCTCAAAATCATCTCTACCCAAAAAAATTACAATCTGCTACTAAATCTTGTGGGGTGGGCATCTTGCCCGCCTCATTATGTAATACCAATTTGAAATAAAAATGCTACATATTGTAGAGGCACTGCATTGCCCTTTCCTCGAAAATATATTGATGTGTCGCCAACATTATTTGAATTGGTATAATTTGTATATCTCAAACCTGATTATTAAAGTATTTTTGCAATCTCAAACATATTTAAACAAATATCTAAAACCGAATTATTGCTAAATTTTTAAGTCCAGTATGGTGCGTTAGCGATAGCGTAATTTACCATATTTTTAGGTGCATTACTCATTTATCTTCTTACTCAGAACTCAGCACTCAGAACTCAGCACTCAGATTATCCCAAGTTGCATAATGAATATTGAAGATGATTGATCCCTATAACTTTGAAGATGATAACTTTGATTGTGATGAGGAGGAGTTATTTTCCCAAAAACGTATTAGCCAAATGACAGAAAGCGAAAAGCTACAGCGTTTTAAACGTTTTTTCGACAGTAGCATCCGTGCTATTTTACAAGATTGCCTGTTTCGCATTCTCAATCATGAAGATGGTACTGGCACTTTGCAAATTCTTTGCCCCAACGAAGTTGTGCAGCAACGCCTCAGCAAGAAAAAACGCAAAATCACTAATAATATCAACACTTGCTGGAACCACATTAAATTGTTTGGGTTATGTGTTGAGCAAAATGGTGAAAAAAATTGTCAAACTTTTGACCTGAATGGCGATTTAGTCAACTGAAGGCTGAAGCCTGAAGTATGAAGTGTAAAGTATAAATTTAACAAACAATAAATAAAATATGCCTAAAAAACAGAAATTTCCTTACCTTTTGGGTTCTAAATGGACAGCCCAGCAAAAAGTAGATGGTTGGCGACATTTCCAAGTTGTTAATCGCAAAAATCAGGGTAAATGGGTTTACGCAGAATTAGTTGCAGCTTGTGACCCAAATGTCCGGTTTTGGATGAATGCCAAATTATTACAAGATAACTCTCAGTGGCAACCTGGCTGGCAACCTTTAAAAGAAATCAACCAAATTGAAAGCGAGGTGTCTTGAATAAGGGTTTGGTAATGGGTAATTGGTAATTGGTAATTGGTAATGGGGATTTTTCCCCTAATCTACCTAATCTCCCTCATCCACCTCATCCCCAATCCCCAGTCACTTTATCTAGCCAAACACTGACCGTTTAAAAATTTAATAATTTGTTGCATATTAAAAATTACCTGCATCAACAATAGCTGCGGACGAATCTAATAAATTGAAAGGTTATCGCTATAAAAGCAATATTTTCCGGAATAACTTAGAATTTCAGTCTCAATTGGCCCTTAGCGTTCCCTAGCTTCATAGGCTAACCGACAGCTAGGAAGATAATTCATGGAATTTAGCCAGCAGCTTCTATCCTGCGAGCGTTTTTGGTATGTATAGAGACTTTTTTAATATCTCATCCTTAGAAGCATGAATCTCGATATTCTCCACTGACATTAAGTATTTATGCCTCTCATCTGCAGAGATTAGCATAAGCAAAATCAATGGAAAGCATAGATAATAGCCGATTTATTCATTTTGTCTTTTGTTACTAATTTTATTTAAATAAAACATAAATAATTTAAATAAAGCTATAAAAAAGTTTTTTATGGATTTTATGAGCCTTTAAGCTGTAAATATCTTTTAAATATACTTAAATATCTCTATATCTTCTAGTTACATATTTACAGCCCCTTTATTTTCCTTGTAGTTTGGACAATAATGACATCACAAGACCTCACGCATCGCCATCTCAGGCTAGGTGAAGGCAAATGTTTCAGCCAAGAGTTTGAAAATAAACTATTAAGAGGCCAACGAAAGTGAAACTAGCAGTTTATGGAAAAGGTGGAATCGGCAAATCCACAACTAGCTGTAACATCTCAGTCGCCCTAGCAAAACGCGGCAAGAAAGTACTACAAATTGGCTGCGACCCCAAACACGATAGTACTTTTACGCTCACCGGATTTTTGATTCCGACGATTATTGATACTCTGCAAGAAAAAGACTATCACTATGAAGATGTCTGGCCGGAAGATGTAATTTACAAAGGCTACGGTGGTGTTGATTGCGTAGAAGCAGGTGGCCCGCCAGCAGGTGCTGGGTGTGGTGGATATGTTGTTGGTGAGACCGTGAAATTACTGAAAGAACTCAACGCTTTTGATGAGTATGACGTAATTTTATTTGATGTACTTGGTGACGTTGTGTGCGGCGGTTTTGCAGCGCCACTCAACTATGCTGATTACTGCATGATTGTTACCGACAACGGCTTTGATGCTTTGTTTGCCGCCAATCGGATTGCTGCTTCCGTGAGAGAGAAAGCCAGAACTCACCCACTGCGTTTAGCTGGTTTAATTGGTAATCGCACTTCCAAGCGCGATTTGATTGAAAAATATGTAGAAGCAGTACCAATGCCAGTTTTGGAAGTTCTACCTTTAATAGAAGATATTCGAGTTTCTCGGGTTAAGGGTAAAACTTTGTTTGAAATGGCAGAATCCGACCCTTCTTTAAGCTACGTTTGCGATTACTATCTCAACATTGCCGACCAAATTCTTGCACGTCCAGAAGGGGTAGTACCAAATGATGCCCAAGACCGTGAATTGTTCTCTTTATTATCAGATTTTTATCTAAATCCGAATAAACCCCAGGTGCGTAATCCGGAAGAGGAATTAGACTTGATGATTGTATAAATCATCAAAATTCCAGGATGGGGAAAATAGTATGGCTTTTTTTCATAGCTTTACAGATTCATTAAAGCAAAAATGGTTGGAGTTTTTCCAGGCTAATCGTGACTGGATTACTCTCCATATGGAAGTGGAATCAGTGTACACCCCCGATGGAGGGAAGCGACCACCTTCTTACCTCATCCTGGGAGTTGCCAACGCGTTAGAACCAAAACTAGCGCAGTTAATGCTACCCTTTTCTAAACTTAATCCTGACGCTGACACGTTAATTGAAGTACTGGATTTACATTTTGACCCAGACATGGCTCTTGGTAATCGCGTAAATCCTAGAGATTTAGATAATTATCACTATCAAGATGCTGCTGTTGCTGAAGAAAGCGCCCATCATCATACAGAAAACAATCCTCAAAGTAATGGCTTTGCTAATGTAGCAGTTGCTCAAGAATTTACGATTGTAAATGGGCTAAACGCCACTAACTCACAACAAGCTGCTGATGAAGATGAGTTTGGTGATATTTCCTTTGAGACAACATCATCAGAAATCAAGCTGGATGACCAAATACTGGAAGATTTAGAGTCACCAGATGAGAACGCCTTCAGTGACGTGTTATCAGATGTTTGGGGTGATGAAACATCGCTACACAAGGGTGATGCAAGTAATGACTTTTTAGGGGAAGAACTGCCAGCTGGCGTTTTCGATGATTCCGAAATTGCCCGTCTCTTCCCCAACGCTTAATTTTTTAGCGTTCCTGTTGAATTTAGGGTTTGCTGGCTGGTGCTATGTACCACATATCACAGGAGTTTGGGGGAAGAATTGTTCTTTCCCCACATACCTGCCCTATGTTCGCCTGCCTTGTTCGCTTTAAATATCAAGGGGAGAAATAACCAAAATGACTGTCGCTCAACAACCAGAAGCTTTAAACTTTGAGTGTGAAACTGGGAATTACCACACCTTTTGCCCTATTAGCTGCGTGGCGTGGTTATACCAAAAGATTGAAGATAGTTTCTTTTTGGTGATTGGAACCAAGACTTGTGGGTACTTCCTACAAAATGCGATGGGGGTAATGATTTTTGCTGAACCCCGCTATGCAATGGCAGAGTTGGAAGAGGGAGATATTTCGGCACAACTGAATGATTATGAAGAGTTAAAACGGTTGTGCTTACAAATTAAACGCGATCGCAATCCTAGTGTAATCGTTTGGATTGGTACTTGCACCACCGAAATCATCAAAATGGACTTGGAAGGCTTGGCTCCCAAGCTGGAAGGTGAAATTGGGATTCCCATCGTCGTTGCTCGCGCCAACGGTCTAGATTATGCCTTTACCCAAGGGGAAGATACTGTCTTAGCTGCAATGGCTAATCGATGTCCCGATAAGGCTCCTGTGGCGGAAACAGATAAAAACGAACGCAACGCTATTTCTAAACTGCTCAACTTTGGTAAGAAAAAAGAAGAAGTAGTCCAAGAAGAATCCCAATATGTAGACCATCCTCCCTTGGTTCTCTTCGGCTCCCTTCCTGACCCTGTGGTAACGCAGCTCACCTTAGAATTGAAGAAGCAAGGCATCAAAGTCTCCGGCTGGCTACCTGCGAAGCGCTTCACTGAACTGCCAGTATTGGAAGAAGGCTATTACGTCGCTGGTGTCAATCCCTTCCTCAGCCGCACTGCTACTACCTTAATGCGTCGTCGCAAATGCAAACTCATCGGCGCACCTTTCCCCATCGGCCCCGATGGTACCCGTGCTTGGGTTGAGAAGATTTGCTCGGTGTTCGGTATTACTCCCACAGGTTTGGATGAACGGGAAGCACAAATTTGGGCTGGGTTGGAAGAATACGTGAAACTCATTCGCGGCAAATCAGTATTCTTCATGGGCGATAACTTACTGGAAGTTTCCTTAGCGCGCTTCCTGGTGCGCTGTGGAATGACAGTTTCCGAAATTGGGATTCCTTACATGGATAAGCGCTATCAAGCTGCTGAATTGACCCTACTGGAAAATACTTGTAAAGAAATGGGTGTACCCCTGCCAAAGATTGTTGAAAAGCCAGATAACTATAACCAAGTTCAGCGTATTTATGAATTAAAGCCAGACTTAGTGATTACTGGTATGGCTCATGCTAATCCGCTTGAAGCCAGGGGTATTAACACCAAGTGGTCTGTAGAATTTACTTTTGCTCAAATTCACGGCTTTGGTAATGCGCGTGACATTTTAGAATTAGTAACTCGTCCCTTACGTCGCAATAACAGTTTGAAAGATTTAGGTTGGGATAAGTTGGTTAAGGAAGAAGCCAAAATTTAGAATTTCAATTTTAATCAACAATACTGAGTTACAAGTGCTGAGTCCTGAATCTTTTCTACTTCACTCAGTACTCCGCACTTAAGACTCAGAACTAAAAAAGTAACACTATCTATTTAAGGGTGAACGTCAAGTTCGCCTTTTTTCTTGAAAATGTTGGCTATATTTTCATCCTTAACACTTCATCTTTCAAAGGACAGCTTCATCGCGTTTACAATCCACAACAATCTCAAAGATAGTGTTTGGTATTACTTGGCGTAAGTGGCGCAAATAGCCATCAGCATCAGAACGGCTGCGGAATCTAGCCACAATTACTGGGTCTGTATTGGGAACAATACGAGTGATAGCCCAAGTGTTAAGGCGTTGTCTGTAGCCTTTAGTTTGCATTTCTGTTGTGGAAGCTGGATATTCGGTATTTTGTGGCATGATCTAAATTATCCTTCGGGAGCTAAGTCAAGGGCGTTAGTAAGTCTCTTGGCGGGGATAGACTAACGCCTTTTTAAGTATCGATGCACCCTTAGTAATACATTATTTTTGTGTTGTCAACACCTGGGACTAAGGAGTGCAAGTAACTAATTTCCTATTTTGAGTATGAAATTTTACTTCTATAATTAGATGCTCTACTAAACTTGCTATTTTTACCGCAATTAGGAGCTGGTGTACTTAGTTCTAAGATTACTCTATTTATGGCGTTATCCAAAAAAATAAATTTTTTTTCTGTGCAAGTTTTGAGTAAAAAATTATTTTGCCAGCACAACGATTAACTAAACTAGGTTTGTTAAGATTTAGCACTAACTAAATCGATTTGTTGCTCGACTTACAACCTAGACAGTTTTGACATAGATTTCAGGCTTGACAATTTAGTACAGAACAATTGAATATATACTGGGCACATTGTGCAATTTTTATCTGTGGGGTATGACCCCCTTAATCCACTTGTAATTAAAAAATATTCCCGTAAATAAATTCAAAAATGGTGCGTTAACAGAGTGTAATGCACGCTACAAAATATGGAATTAAATTGAAACCTAATAATTTATAAAAATGAAGACACCATTTGTTGTCACAATAATTGAAAAAGTTGTTGAGCAAATTGGAGCAGTATTAGTATTAGACCCAGAATGTAAATATGTAGGTCATATTACCTTTAAAAATGGGAAAAAAACTGTTTTTCGCTCTACGCATTTCAGTATAAATGGTTTTGGAGCAGCAGAGTTAGCCAAGGATAAAGGTTCCTCTAGTTTTTTTCTCAATCATTTTGGCTATAAAGTTCCTGAAGGCAAAACTTTTTTTAATGAGAAACTATGCAAACAAATTGAGACGTTAAGAAATATCGATGATGGTTTTAACTATGCTAAGTATTTGGGAATGCCTGTAATAGTTAAACCACTTAATCTCAGCCAAGGTAGATTCGTAACTAAAGTTTATAATAAACGAGAATACTATCAAGTAGCAAAAAAAATATTACAAATAACCCCAGGCTTTATTGTTGAGCGATTCCATATGGGCAATGACTACAGAATTGTAGTCTTAGATCAAGAAGTAATGATTGCCTATCAGCGAATTCCTTTATTTATTGTAGGTGATGGTGAATCCACTGTTTTAGAGCTTTTGCATCAAAAGCAAGAAATTCTCAATCAACATTCTAGAAAAATTATCGATTTTGAAGATTTTAGAATTGCTCAAAAATTAAAAAGGCAAAAATTAGCCTTTGAGAGTGTGCTTCCCCCAGGTAATATTGTTTATCTTTTAGACAATGCAAATTTATCGAGTGGCGGAGATGCTGTAGATTTAAGCGACATTATTCATCCAGATTTTAAAAAATTGGCAATTAATATCGCTAAAGATATGGGTTTAAGATTAGCAGGGGTAGATATTATTGCTAGCGATATCACAATGCCAATGGTAGACTACACCATTATTGAAGTTAATGGCTCTCCAGGATTGCTCAATTATGCTTCATTGGGTGAATCGCAAACTCGGAGAGTCGAAAATTTATATCTCAAAGTTCTGCTAACAATTGAGAATGAATGAAGGGATTGGGGATTGGGGATTGGGGATTGGGGATAAGGGGTAATGGGGATTGGGGATTGGGGAACTCGGGGCCCCCTCTGGGGATAAGGGGTAATGGGGATTGGGTTTAAAAGGACAAAGTTATTGCACTGAAAAATATAAATTAAAAACACAAATCAAGTGCAGATTTTATTTTTGGGTTAAGCTGAGAGCGATCGCACTTGAAAACAAAGAATCCCCCCAAGTCCTGAAAATCCAGGTTGATTGAGGGGTTCAAATGTTGCAGCAAAAAGTGAATTACTCTTCAGTAAACAGGGTTTTGGTTAAAATTTCAATAAGTTTAGGTTAAGTTTCCGTAAAGAAGCTGTCAAAGATTCGTGAAGCCTACAAATAAAATCAGCCATTCTACATCTGAAATCTATGGCAGTAGGCAGGTTCAAAAGAATCTTTGATTCAGTAAAATTATCGAGAAAATGATTCTCACATGAAAATTTATTGGTGACTAGAGGGTTTTCTCCCCTCATGGCTGTTGGGTGGTGGGGATTGGGGATTGGGGACTGGGGATTGGGGACTGGGGACTGGGGACTGGGGATTGGGGATTGGGGACTGGGGACTGGGGATTGGGGATTGGGGACTGGGGACTGGGGATTGGGGATAAGGGAGATAAGGGAGATGAGGGAGATGAGGGAGAAAATTCCCATTACCAATTACCAATTACCAGTTACCAATTACCAATTACCCATTACCAAACACCAAACAATAGATAATTCGCGTAGGCGTAGCCCGCCGCAGGTATCGCATTTTAGGAAGAGGGTGCAACCGCGAATCTAACCAATCATTACTGCCAAATTTATATCTACACAGCACCCTTATCTAACTTTCTGCCTTTTCGCCTCTTGAGGGCAGATATTAGAGATGCACTTGATTATCAGGATGCGTCTAAATTGATTATCTAATATATCAAAATATCAATAGTTAGCAAAAAATACAAAATCACTACTTTGATACTTGTTAATTTTTTCTAAAGAAAATTGGGAACATCAGTTAGCTACCAACATTCTTTGTTATTACGTATAATTTGGAAAATTTTTTAACACATAGGAACGCGGAGCCAGTCTTGGGTAAAGTATAGAAGTTCTATTTATAATTGTGACAACCTTGTAAAACTGTGAGTAGATTAATTTTGAATTTTGAATTTTGAATTTTGAATTTTGAATTTTGAATTCCCCATAGGGGTTGAGTGCTATGTATGGTAAAAAATTGTGAAATTTTTAATTTTAAATTCCTGTCAAGCAAGAGTGATATTTTTTGTGTTATAAAACTCACAGCAATTTATCTTAGAGCAAAAAATACTCTATGGAAACAGAACAACTGGAGCGTTTTAAAGAGTATGGCGAATTCATCCTCCAGAAATTAGACTCTGTACCTGAATATCCCTCCAAGCAAGAAGATTGGGTACCAGCTAGTCTTGATGAGAGTCTGTTTCGCTTGCGGGAAGCTGCTCAAAAAACTGTAGAATTGGCTACCTCACCAGTCAAAATTGGGGTGATGGGTGAATTTAGCAGTGGGAAAACTTTGCTGCTAGGTAGTTTAATTGGCTACGCTGATGCTTTACCTGTGAGTGAAAATCCAACTACGGGAAACGTTACAGCTATACATATCATTCCTCAGGAAGGCTTTGCGACTACTCAGCTAGGCAATTTTACCGTAGAGTACTTAGATGATGAAGGTGTACATGATTGTCTGCGGTTTATGTTGGGGGAAGCTAATCGCCGCACCATCGCTGCGGGACTTCCACCGGCGCTGCTATCGAAGCTGAAGGAACCAAAAGATATTCTCAGTTGGTGTCAGGAAACCTGGAAGAGTAGCAACAATTTGGAGTTGCGTTATTTACTGCGTGAGTTAGTCATATTTATTCGCGCTTATCTATCTTACGGTGAGGCGATGTGTGGTGGATGCTACCAAATTAATGCTACCACTGCCCGTGAGGGGTTACAGTTACTTGAGCAACCAATGGCGATTCAAACCCTCAGCTTTGATGATTTACCCCCTGCTCATATTAAATTACCAAGTCCACCGCAAAGATTAGCCTCAAAGTTATTACAGAATAGTTTCCCGTTGATTCGTCGTGTAGATATTGAAGTGAAAATCTCACGGGAAATTTGGGACGTTACGGGTGCTTCAGAATTTATTTTGCTTGACTTTCCGGGGTTGGGTGCGTCTAATTCGGGAACGCGCGACACATTTTTATCCCTGCGAGAATTAGCAGAGGTGCAGACAATTCTCGTATTGCTCAATGGTAAATCTCCTGGAAGCGATCGCGCCAATAAAATCTTTACCATGATGCAGCAGCAGCGACCAGGACAAGACCTCAAGGATTTGATTCTGGTGGGTGTGGGACGGTTCGATCAACTTCCCTTGGAAAGCGAAGGTGGGGAAAGAGAACTTGATCAATTAATTAACGATAGCGGCGAAAATTATCCTTTACAGGAAAGCAGCGTTTTTCAGAAACTTAAAGTTTTACAAACAACCATTGACGCAGCCGGTGCTTTTACTACTCAAAAAGACCGCATCGTTTTACTATCACCACTGTTAGGACTAGCAGATTTAGCAAAGCGTTCCACTTCGGTAAAAGCAGGTTCGCCAGAGTTTTTAGCTAACCTCGATTATCCCGATTATCTAGACCGTTCTAAAAGGTTACAAGAAAAATGGGGCAGATTAAGCGATCGCTTATTAACATCCGATGGACGTAATTATCTTGGCAGACAACTGGGTTACTTTGCTCAAGATGGCGGTATTAGCAAGCTGCGAGAATTAATTCAAAAACACGTTGCTACCCACGGACTAAAGCAATTGTATGAAGATACAAAACGTGCGGCGGAAGTTGTACGTCAGCAACAAAATAATCTCAAAAATATTCTCCACGAAATTCACGAACAAGGTATACCTACTGGAGACAGTCCCGCTTTTATTGAATTACGAGAAGCAATTGAAAATTTAGATAAAAGCTATAGAAACTTCCAAAAAGATTTAGGAAAAGAACCACTCAAAGATAGACGCAACGTTTCTGTCAGCGATGTCGTTAAAGATGAATTAACTTTTAGAATCCTCAGTTGGAGTCAATGGACTTTACTGTTCAACAAAGTTAATAATGGTACAATCGCCCTCACCGAATCTAAAGGTGCAGCCGGAAAGTTATTTGAGCGGGGAAACCGAGTTAATATTACAATTCCCACCAAAAGCGACGATTTTTATCCCATCTTTGCCAAGACGATTCAAGAAGTAGAAGAATTTGCGCGCGATCGCATTAGTCAAGCAATTGGAGATTTGCTGACTAAATTATCAAATTACGTCGCTAAAGAACGGGAATTTCTGCAAACAAATCTCAACCCAGAGATGGAATCAGATATTGAATCAAAATTTGGTATCGAAGAAGCAGAACTTTTTTATAAACTACTTTTAGGCTGTGATCCTAATCAATGGCAAGAAGCAATCATTTCTGAGATTCATAATCAAGAAAAATCGATTACACCGGAAATGATCTTTCCCTTAGCGCGTCAAGATGAAAAACATAATATCGGGCAAATTTTTGATTGGGCCCCTGAACGCAACGGTGCGCCTAAAGCCAACAATCATCAACTTTTTGTCTTACGTCTAAGAGATGAAATTACTGCTAGCGCTAGTCTGCATCTTGTGCAATATGTGAGTGAAGTAAATCAAAAAGTGAACGCCGAATTACAAGGAATTTTGGATCAAATTATTCCTAGTTTGCAAAATATTTCTAAAAAAGAGAATTTACTTAGACATATTGCTGCTGGCGATACACCATCACAATCATCTATTCCCACTTGGTTACAAATTCTCGCTGATGTCTCAGCCAAAAACTATTAGTAAATAGTGCTGAATCTTCAGAAATAAACTCTTACTATTCTCTTTCTTCGTGTACTACCCTTCGGGAACGGCTTCGCCGAACGTGTCTTCGCGGTTCGTTGATCGAGATTTTTTAAACGAACCACATTCGCGAAGCGTCTCGCAGAGAAGGCGCATTCACGAAGTGTCTCGAAGAGAAGGACGCAAAGTAGAAAGACAAGAAGAAGATATTCAGCGAATCTCTGCGTTTCCAATTATCCCCTCAACAAATCCTATGAACTCCTCCCAACTAAATAGCGAACAACAAAAAAGATTTCCCGGATGGTTAGCTGTCGATTTTGGTACATCCAACTCTACTGTTACCCTCTTCGATCCCATCGAAGTACCCATCGCCGAAGTATTACCCAGAGAACAAGAAATGCGACTACGCGATCGCATGGCGCAATGGCTGAATTCTCCGGCGGGAATTGCTTTACCCGATGTCAGTGCTGGCGATTGGGATAAATTTATTGCTGATATTAGTAAAAATTTGGAAATCGAACCTAGCCGCTTAAGTGAAGTGTTTGAAAGTGATAATAGAGAACGATTTTTAGAAGCAATTCGCCAAATTGAACTATGTTTAGGTACAAGCGATCGCTTTCGCCGTGCTGTTAGTAAAAAACTTTATCAGATATATCATGAAGTCTTCCGCGTTCCTACTTTAGAATCGCAAAATCTCATCCCTGTGGTTCTAGATATTGATCGCCGCAGTACCGAAATTAAAAGTGAGTTAGAAATTTCGCGATTATCAGCCCTACAACTGAAAATGGGTAGGGAAGCTAGCGACAACAGAAAAAAAGCGATCGCCCAAGGAACTAGCAGTGCTTTAAAAGAAATTATCAGCCGCTTTCATCACTCACCCAAACGCTATTTTGGACAGGATCGTTCTTTTCCAGTAATTGTTGATGAAGATGAAGAAACCATCAACGTTAACCAATTAATTCAAGCAGCTTGGGGACATTTAATTGAGTTAACCCAAGACTATCGCCAACGCGCTAGACGCAGGTTTTCTGACGGGGGATTTCTTTCCGCAGTTGTTACCTATCCCACCGTCGCACCGCCTGTTGTGCGTAAGGAAGTTAAGAAATTAGTGGAACAATTAGGATTAGATGATGTCCAAACTGCTTATGATGAAGCTGTTTCTGTAGCTATATTTTTCCTGTGGCGAGAATTTGGCGGTAATCTCAATATTGGGATTGAATCTTTCAAGACTCGTTGTCGCCAAGAAGGAAATAAATGGTCACAAAATGTTCTGGTTTTAGATATTGGTGGTGGTACTACAGATTTAGCTTTAATTGAACTCACATTAGAAGATAAAACGCCTTTCTTTGCTGATAATGAAGACCGAGGTTTAGGGGGACGCTATTATAAACTCACACCCAAACTCTTAGGTTCATCTGGACATTTACAGCTAGGTGGCGAGTTAATTACCCTGCGAATCTTCAGGCTTTTAAAAGTGGCGATCGCAGATTTTTTATTAACAGCAGTTTCCACAGGTGAGTTAAGCAGCGATAAGCTGGAAGATTTAATTAATTCTGAATTAAATGAACGCTTCCTAGAAAATGGACAATTCAAAAGCGGCAGTATTTTAAAATGTGTAGATAAAGAAAATCCTGAAGGTGACGCTGCTTATAAAGACGCTTTAGATACTGCGGAAAAAGTCTTACCTACCCGTTGGCAACAAGCACCGCAACGTCTGCAAACATTTTATACCTTGTGGGATCATGCCGAAGCTGCCAAAATCAAACTTGGGCAAAAGCCGCCAGAAGATGCTTCAATCCTAACTTTCAGCCTTGCTGAACAGCAAATTTATGAATTACTAGTTCAAAGTGCCATTAAATACCAAGCAAAAGATACCAGTAGTATCTGCGTTACCATCGATAGTCAGCAATTCGATCGCGCCGCATCATCATCTATTAAAGAAGCGATCGGTATTGCTAAAGGCTTGATGGATAGTCGCTTACGTCCAGAAGATGCCAAAGTAGATTCGTGGAATTCCCACAAAGTAGATTGGTTGATTTTATCGGGGAAAACTTGCAACCTCGACTTGGTACAGCGCCACATCTACCAAGAATTTAGTAAATCTCCCTACTTCGTGTGGAACCCCGAACGCATTACCTTTGTGTTGGAATTTACCAAATTAGCCACCTCAGCCGGTGCTTGCTACGCCGAAAAATTACGGAGATTACGCTTTGACCCCGAAGAGTCAAAAGGATTACTCCGTAAAGGCGCAAATCAACTAGAAATTGATGTCAAAAACCTGTTTTATTATTTACCTTGCAACTTTAAACGCAAAACCCAAAGTAACGAACTGCTGACAATCTTTAAAGCCGGACAAGAACTTTATCAACTAGGCGCTGATGAAAGCGTTGCTAAAGTTCGGACTGAGTGGCAAGGTATACAGTTAACAAATATTATTTACCGTCAAGATTATGAAGATGGGGATTTGCGGCTGTGGGGTAGCTTTGATGGCAAAACTTTGATGGAAAAACTGGGATTATCAGAACCAGACTTCCTGAAGAAAATTAAAGTTCAGTTTGAAATTGACCAAACCCTACAATTTAGTGTCTTACTTTGTCAAGGAAATCCACATTATTTAATTGATGTTTCTGGTATTGATGTTAATTCTGTAATCTCTGCCGCCTCAGGAACTTCAGCCTTATTTGCTGATGGTAAATTAAAGTGGAATATTGCCGTAGAAAGACCTCATAAAGACTTAAATGATGGTGATATTGCCATCAATGTAATTGAGTCAGCAACAGTAGATCAACCAGATGCTTATCATCTCGTATTTGAAGCCGACAAAGATGTGAGTAAATCCCTACAAGAATTCCATTATTTGCGTGATGGTTCACCAGAACCAGGAACCGGATTAATTAGTAATCCTCTACCTCCCTTCCCCAAAAATGGACAACACACCTTTTATGTTGTGCAAACTGATGCACAAACTAATACGAAAAAATGGATACGTATTGGCGCATTAAGTAAACCCGATTTCGCTACAGATTATCCTTGCCAATATCGTGTCAGCATAGACAATTACGGAATTTTACGAATGCACGCCGGGGAAGTACCTTACTGGACATCAACCGATCAAAAATGTCTCAAACAAGAAGGATGTGTTTACCGTGCTGAACTAGAATTGCAACCCAATGAAGTTGATAAAGAACGCGATCCATTTTGCGGTATTCATTAGGTAATAAACTCACGCAGAGGCGCAGAGGCGCAAAGAAAGGAAAAACCTCTCAACAACATCTTTCTCTTTGTTGTCTGCGCCTCTGTGGTTCGTATAAATTTTACCTTCGTGTGAGATAGAAAAATAGATTAAAATCGAGGCTAAATTCATGCAGCACCTACGTCAGCTATTAGCAATAGAAAACTCAAATTTAGCCCAATTATTACGGTTTAGCCTGTACGGAATCGAAGCAGCTTTAAAGCAAGCGCAAAAAGAATTACCTAGCGATCCAGGGGCTAAATTATGTGACGAGGTGCTGCAAGAACTTCATGATATTTTACAAACTAAATCTCAAAAATTACCAGAGTTAAACTCTAATCATGAATTAAAACTAAGTCGTCTGAAGAAAGCTTTTAATACAGATAAAGACCTGAAATTATATTTAGGAAATTCTCAACTCCAAAGCCAAACAGATTCAGAATTATGGAACGAGATGCAACGCAAATTGCTACGAGTTCCTGAAGACTTGGCGACAGCTTGGCGACAACGTGCCTTGACTTTAGCGCAAGAAGTTGGTGCTATAGAAGATAATTCCAATCTCTACACCCTACCCTTCATCAGAGACGAAATTATTTACCCTGGATTGAGTGGTACTATCCAAGCTCAAGGTTTATGTTTATCTCAAAAATTACTGCCAAATTCGGAAATTATTCCCAATAACGAATCCAGCGACTTAAATTTACTAGCTGGCTATTTGCTACTTTGTATAAAATTTATCGAAATTGACCCAGATTTACACCACGCTTTAAAGAGCGTATTTAGCTTTGATATTATTTCCTTAAACTCTAAGCCAGAACAGCAAACTCAATATATTGAAGCATTCACAGGGCGCTTTCATCGTACTCAAAAAGCTGTAGAAAATGCTGATCCAGTCTTAACCCTACGTGCTTGGATTGACATTGACGAAGCCATACACTCTTTAGTATTTGTCCCGCCAAGCGATCGCTATTCTTGGTGGGGTAACTTACAACAAGAATCACGCCGAATGCTGAAAAAATTTGTCGATCAAGCGATTAATGCAGGTAATGAAGTCAGAATACGCCAATTATCCGGGCTTTACGCCGATATCTGCGCTTTAACCAAAGATGACTTGCAACTCGATTGTGGCGGTAATCCTGGCGAAGTTTTAGCTTGTCTGCGAGTCTACGCGCGAATTAATCAAGAAGAGTTACCAGGGCGTGTAATCTTTCGTGCATCACGGTAGTTTATGGCTATTTTTGACTAAATTAACTACCAATTTCTGGATTTAAGAGAAGCAAAACTGAACAATTAATGTCCAGCTTTGCTTACAAGTTAGAAATGCAAAAGCTTGCATTTTCTGCAAATATCGAAAGAATGATATTTATCTGAATGTATTGCAACTGCGATCGCAGTCTGAATGAGTCTTGATGTCAACAGAAGCCAGGCGACTCTACACATCGCAGTCTTAAGAGAACATCAAACGAAGCTGAATTTAGAGGATACCCCAGAAGTGTAAAACTCCTTGGCCCGAAAAAACTTCCACTAAAATCGCCGCTAGAAAACCAATCATTGCAAAACGACCATTCCAGTTTTCGCTCTGAGGAGTGAAGCCCCAGCGTAAAGCGTTAGGATCTTCAGAAACTGTAGGTGTAGGATTCTTCGTGCCTGTCATAAATAACACTCCGAGCTTTTATGTGGTGACAGTTGTGACTGCCTGTAAAGTAATGTAACAGATTTTTATAGAAATGCAACATTTTCTTGACAAAAGAAAGATAAATATATTTTGCACTCACCTATAGACTGTTTGCATAAGTAGCTTTTATTGTTTACCGCATCTAGGAGAATTTTTATACTTAAAATAAGATTTTCGCGATCGCCAGAAAATCATGTTCAAAAGTCCACTCCGTTATCCAGGCGGTAAATCAAAAGCAATAAATCAAATAATCGAATACTTACCAGATAGTTTTTCTGAATTTAGAGAACCATTTGTAGGGGGTGGTTCTGTATTCATCTACTTAAAGCAAAAATTCCCCAATCTCAAAATTTGGATTAACGATTTAAACCGGGAATTATTTCTGTTTTGGAAATTTGCTCAATCTGATATCTCTGAGCTAGTTAAAGAAATTCGTCATATTAAAAATAAATATACAGATGGCAGATTCTTATATAAAGAATTAACAACCGTAGATATTAACCAGCTATCTGATTTTGAAAGAGCAGTTCGCTTTTTTGTTCTTAACCGCATTACATTTAGCGGAACTGTAGAATCTGGCGGTTATTCTCAAGAAGCTTTCCATAAACGCTTTACTAATTCATCGATAGACCGTCTTGAGAAATTAGAAAGCATTTTATCAGAAGATATTCTCATTACTAACTTAGATTACAGCGAATTATTATATGCAGCAGGTGAGAAAGTATTTTTATTTTTAGATCCGCCATATTTTATAGCTACTAAATCTAAACTCTATGGCAAAGCAGGTAACTTACATACCTCTTTTGAACATCAAAAATTTGCCGAAGTATTAAAACAATGCCACCACGATTGGTTAATTACCTACGACGATTCGCCACAAATTAGAGAAAATTTTAGCTGGGCAAATATTTTCGAGTGGAAATTGCAGTATGGGATGAATAATTATAGACAGAGTAATGCAGCCAAAGGAAAAGAGTTATTTATTACCAACTATAAGACTTTTTCGTAGTGATAAATTAAATTCTTTATATATATAAATCAGATTTAATTGATGAAAAAATCTCAGTAAGTCGTAATACACAAAAAGCTTTGTTACTGATGCGTTAGCGATAACGTAACGCATCCTACGTGAACTATTCTCTCTATATCAACCATTAAATTGCTGACTACAAACTGTTTCCCGTTTTCCGGTAGGATAGCTCCCAGACACTTCAATAAAAGCTCAACCCTACCACACGCAAACAAAATTGTATGACAACTTCCCCCATCTCCACGCCAGAAATCTCAACAAGCTGGTATCTCTTGCTGCAACAGTTAATCGATGGAGAATCTTTATCCCGCACTCAAGCTGCGGACTTGATGCAAGGCTGGCTAAGTGAATCTGTTCCGCCTGAATTATCGGGAGCAATTTTAACAGCGCTAAACTTTAAAGGCGTTTCGGCTGACGAATTAACAGGTATGGCGGAAGTACTACAATCTCAATCAAAAATGGGGACTGGGAACCCAATCCCTAATCCCCAATCCCTAACTCCTCTCATTGATACCTGTGGTACTGGTGGAGATGGTTCGTCAACTTTTAATATTTCGACAGCCGTTGCTTTTGTGGCTGCAGCTTATGGTGTACCTGTGGCTAAACATGGTAACCGTTCGGCATCAAGCCTCACAGGAAGCGCTGATGTTTTAGAAGCTTTGGGCGTAAATCTTGGTGCTGCTAGCGAAAAAGTCCAAGCTGCAGTTCAAGAAGTGGGGATCACTTTTCTGTTTGCCCCTGGTTGGCATCCCGCACTCAAAGCTGTAGCAACATTGCGGCGGACTCTTAAGGTACGGACAGTTTTCAACTTACTTGGCCCTTTAGTCAATCCTTTAAATCCGACTGGGCAAGTAGTAGGGTTATTTACTCCTAAACTTTTAGCAACTGTTGCCCAAGCCTTACAAAAGTTGGGTAAGCAAAAGGCAATTGTTGTACATGGAAGAGAAAAATTAGATGAAGCGGGGTTAGGAGATATAACAGATTTGGCAGTTTTATCTAATGGTGAAGTGCAGTTAACTACTATTAATCCCGAAGAGGTGGGTTTAACGCCTGCAACAATAGGCACACTCAGAGGTGGAGATGTGCAAGAAAATGCGGAGATTTTAAAGGCAGTACTACAAGGCAAGGGAACTCAGGCGCAACAGGATGCTGTAGCGTTAAATACGTCATTGGCGCTACAAGTGGCAGGTGCCATCCCACTGCTAGACCATGCCCAAGGAATTAAACTAGCTAAGGAGATCCTAAATAGTGGCGCTCCTTGGGTGAAATTGGAACAGTTAGTTCATTTTCTGAAGAATTAACATCCGCATGGGATTGTGGGCGAAATTCCACGACATTGCGCTTGATAGTGACATCATAATTACCAAAAAAGTCGTGTCCCAGCAGTCCAGTTTCTAAATCTGAGCCTGCGATCGCCACGGCTACTTTATTCACACTGACCCCAGCAGCTGCCATCGAATTAACATAGCCAATAGTAAATTCTACTTGCTTAGAACTGGCTGTGTTGGCTTTGGTTCTACCTACTGGTACTACACCCAAAGCATTTGCCATGTTTTGGGTAATTACAGTTCCACTAGCCCCTGTATCTACAATCATCTCGAATTTGCGATCGCCGTTGAAGGTAACTTCAATAATTGGTGTCCCCCCGATGCGGCGTTTGATTGGGGCTGTAAAGACAGCTTGATCCTCAGCAATTTGTGCTGACGGCATCAAAACAGATTGCACTGCTGGCTGTGATTTTGCCACCAGTGGGGATAAAGGTTGAGTGGGTTGAGGCGTGATTTTTCTTGCAGATGGTACTACAACTACTACCCTTTGAGGAGCCTTTTGAGGTGGTTGTACCGCAATTGGCGCGAGAGATTTGGGTGTAGCTTTATCCAAAGCGTATTGAATTTGGCGCTGGTATTCCGAGATTTTGATTTGCGCGACCGTGAAATTAGGACTTTCTTGCTGCACATTTTTCATCAGCGCGATCGCATCCTGAAACTGAGTTGCTACCAACTTCCAATCATCAGGAGATTGGGCAGACTGGCTAATCGTCATCGCACCTGCGGCTTTGTCCAGCGCCAATTCAAAAGAATTCAATTGAACAGCAGACGATGATTGTGGCTGTGGTTCTGGGTTGGATAAAGGTGAAGCTTCGACAAAAGGCGATGCTGCTATCTTGTCCGCAAGCTGAGGTTGCTCTTGGTCAACAGTCACAGTGGTCTGTTTGTCTTTACTACAGGCAACACCCAAAACCGCTAGCGCACTTGTTAAACAAATCAGGGTTGCACGGGATAAAAAAGACTGAAGCATAATTAACTTCGATTTTACCTGCCAGAAGGTGAGGAAATCTACCTTTGTTGTGGGAAAGTTGGGATTGGGGATTGGGGACTGGGAAGAAGGGAGATGAGGGAGATGAGGGAGACAAGCAGGATAACTATTAATCACTAAACTTTCTGTTTTCTAGCAAACACCAAATGACAAATGACAAATGACAAATGCTTTTTATCGCTAATTTGTCCAACTCATGGGATAATTAACATTCGCAAGCTTACTAGGGACTAAAGAATAGGTCTAGAAACTAGCAAAATCCTAATCCCTAGCTCCTAGCCCCTAGCTTTTAACCCCTAATCATGATTGCTTATGCCCCTGTCTGACACAATCCCGGCTCTACTTGTTCTAGCGGATGGCACCGCTTATCGCGGTTGGTCTTTTGGTGCTATAGGAACCACAATTGGGGAAGTGGTATTTAACACTGGCATGACTGGGTATCAAGAAGTGTTGACCGATCCCAGCTATTGCGGACAAATTGTTGTTTTTACCTATCCTGAATTGGGTAACACTGGTGTTAATCCCGAAGATGAGGAATCAGCTAGACCGCAGGTACGAGGTGCGATCGCTCGCAATATTTGCCACCGCCCAAGTAACTGGCGCTCAACACAATCTTTGCCTGACTACTTGAAACAGCACCACATCCCCGGCATCTATGGGATTGATACTCGCGCCCTCACCCGTAAAATTCGGATGTATGGAGCCATGAATGGTGGAATTTCTACATCGATTTTGGATGAGGCAGAATTATTAGAACAGGTACAGGCAGCCCCCAGTATGCAAGGGCTAAATCTGGTGCGTGAAGTCACGACCCGAAAGGTTTATGAATGGTCTGATCCTACTATCCCCGCTTGGGAATTTAACTCTAATGTCTCTGAGCGCAACGGAGAAACCTTTACCGTTGTCGCCCTTGACTTTGGAGTAAAGCGGAATATCTTGCGGCGTTTAGCAAGTTATGGTTGTCAAGTCATTGTTGTGCCCGCGCATACAACACCAGAGGAAATTCTCAAATATAATCCAGATGGTATCTTTCTTTCCAACGGGCCAGGCGATCCAGCAGCAGTAACAGAAGGAATTGAAACTACCAAGGCATTGCTAGGCGCTCAAAAACCCATCTTTGGCATTTGTATGGGACATCAAATTTTGGGTCATGCCTTGGGAGCAGAAACCTTTAAACTCAAGTTTGGGCATCGGGGATTAAATCAACCTGCGGGTTTACAGCAACGGGTAGAAATTACTAGCCAAAACCACAGTTTTGCGATTAACCCAGATTCTTTACCAGAAGCAGTGGTAGAAATCAGCCACCTGAACTTGAACGATCGCACTGTTGCTGGTGTCCGTCACAAGTCTTTACCCGTGTTCTCGGTGCAATACCACCCCGAAGCTAGCCCAGGCCCTCACGATGCTGATTACTTGTTTGAGGACTTCGTCAAAGCAATGCGAGCAGCACGTCAATCGCAGGGGGATAGGAATTAGGGACAGGGGATAAGGGAGATGAGGGATGAGGGAGATGAGGGAGATGAGGGAGATGAGGGAGATGAGGGAGATGAGGGAGCAGGGTAGAAATGAATAATTACCCATGCCCAATGCCCAATGCCCAATGCCCCATCCCCTAAGTCATCAGGTTGTAGACAAATTGTACCAAAACCATTTATACTGGAGCGTTCACTTTCACCATGAGGAGGGAGTTATTGCTGAACAACTGAATCTAACTGTGAGCCTAAGGGGTACTCGTGAAACCCGGGATAATTATCAGCTATTCCGCCTCACAGGTTTATTAGATGCCTTTTCTGAGCCGACATTTCGCAAGGTACTCGGTGGCAAAATTGATGAGGGACCAAAGCATATTATTTTGGATCTCTCACAGATTGACTTTGTTGATAGCTCTGGCTTGGGTGCCTTGGTGCAGCTAGCCAAGCAGGCCCAAAACCTTACTGGCACCTTGCAAATTGTCACTAATGCCCGTGTAACTCAAACGGTCAAGCTGGTTCGCTTAGAGAAGTTTCTCTCTCTGCAATCAAATGTTGAAGCGGCTCTAGAAAACATCAAGTCTTCTTGATTGCTTGACCACTAACACCAATCTAGCTATCCGATGTTTTATCTGGATAGCTTAATTTTTGTCAAAGCTGTCAATTATAACTCTCCGTTTCTCAAGGAGACATATAAAGATAGCTAATGTGAAATAAAATGTCAAATTCTCAACAGAAAAATAAAATTTTAGTCAGTAATTTTGGTAGTGTATATTATGCTAAGTATTTAAAAACAATATCTATGATGTCTGCCAAATGTAGCCTACTAAGGAATGAATAACTTGTGAAGCCGGAGCAAGAAGAGTTATTAGATGGACAAAATGAACCTCTAGCTCAAAATTCATTTTGGACGCAAGCACTCTTGGTAAGCACAGGGCAACTACCCCAATCCATGACGCACTCACAAGTGCAACAAATTTCTCCTGCGGCATTAGCATACTTGGGAGATGCAATCTATGAATTATATGTTAGAATGTTTTATCTAATGCCATTGCAGCGACCAGATACTTACCATCGTCTGGTAGTGGCACAGGTGAGAGCAGAACAACAAGCGCTACATTTACGATCGCTCATTCCTCATTTAAAGGAAATAGAATTAGATATAGTCCGAAGAGGTCGCAACGCCGCCACAGGACGCTCTAAGCGAGTTGATCCCGAGATTTACCAGCAAGCAACTAGTCTAGAAACTTTAATTGGCTACCTTTATCTGACTGATTTCCCACGATTAACCGAATTGTTGCAAAAGCTCGAGCTAGAAAAATAGTGGGCAACTAATCTCACAAATCTTAAATCCAGTAGAGTTGATTTCGGTCGGTTAGGGAATCGCTATGCCCACCTAAAAGTTATCCCAAACACTCGTATGTCGAATAAATCCAAAAAAATTACCACGGTTGGCGAACCTAATCGCGTTGCTCCCCCTGTGAAAGTCAAAGGTAAGCGGATTCTGGCTAATCCTATCCGCAATCCCAGAAAGATTGATGGTAAGCCTGTCTCTGCTAAAGTGCAGCAAAACCGCAACTTTGCACCACCATCGCTGCCCAGTAAGGCGATCGCAGAAGATAGTGACATTATATATGGCCGTCATCCAGTATTAAGTGCTTTGGAAAACCAAAGAGGTCTTAACCGCATTTGGATTACTACTCGTTTACGCTACGATCCCCGCTTTCATCATTTGATCCTGCAAGCCAAGGACAATGGTGCAGTCATTGATGAGGTAGAACCAAAGCGCTTAGATCAAATTACTGATGGAGCTAATCACCAAGGGATAGCAGCACAAATTTCCCCTTACAGCTACATCGAATTACATGATTTGATTGCCAAGGCTAAATCTGTCAACGATCCCGTCATCATTGTTGCTGATGGGATCACCGATCCTCACAACTTGGGTGCAATTATTCGCACCGCAGAAGCTATAGGCGCACAAGGTTTAGTCATACCCCAACGACGCGCAGCTGGAATCACTTCTACAGTGGTAAAAGTAGCAGCTGGTGCTTTAGAAAACTTCCCAGTCGCCCGTGTTGTCAATCTCAGCCGTGCTATGGAAGAACTCAAGGAAGCTGGTTTTTGGATTTATGGCACAGCAGCTACAGGTAGCGAACCTTTGCACACAATCCGTTTTAGCGGGCCGATTGTTTTAGTCATTGGCTCTGAAGGGGAAGGGTTGAGTATGCTAACACAAAAGTCGTGCGATGTCTTGGTATCAATTCCCCTCCAGGGTAAAACCCCCAGCCTGAATGCCTCAGTAGCAGCAGGTATGGCACTTTATGAGATTTATCGCCAGCGTTCCTTAAACACACTTTACCTAGACAAATTGCAAAAACCTCTTTAAAAATTCAGAGTAAAAGAGTATAAAGAAATGTAAAGCAAAACCAGACAGCGAAATACCCTTTAATATCCAATACCTCATTCATAAATTGGCAACTACCATGAAAACCATTTGGGATGACCTAAAGGAAACGTTGATTAGTACAGTCAACAATCTTGGCTTGGCTTGGTGGGTAGAGATTGTGACCCAAAATCCCCGTTGCACATACTACTTTGGCCCATTTTTGAACTCTGTGGATGCCAATGTCGCCGTTAAAGGCTACATAGAAGATTTGGAGGCAGAAGGCGCACAGGGAATCATTGTGAACGTTAAGCGTTGTAAACCCGATTCTTTGACGATTGCTGAAGACTTGGGGGAAAGGATTGACCGTAAAGTAAAGCCTGCCTTTAGCGGTCAATATTAAACTAGGCAACCATTCAGCCTTCTGTGTGTTGAGTCCTGAGTAGAACCTACGCAACCACAAAGTTGCTTTTTGTCTGAATTTCTGATTGGCTGGCGACAAGTCCTTGAGAGACAGAATGCTTAATACTTCTTACCACGGGCTAAACGCCCTGCTATCACGGACAGGACTGGCAATCAATCACTGGTCAATAGTTAAAAAAATTTTCCCCATTTACACTATTGACCGCAAAAAATAATGCTAGTAAAAGCATTATTGATTTATGTAGAAAAAATCAAGTGAAAATAGATTAATTCAATTGCTGTGAATTAATACTTAGGATAATTAATTGGTGATTTTGAATTCCCCAAAGGGGTTAAATAAACCTCTTGGGAATAAAAAATTGAGCCTCAAAAATTAGTGCGTCTCCAAGCGGAGAATATTAAAACCGTAATTTTTAATCCTTAACTGGCTAGAATTTCTGCAAAATGGAGTTCTAGCCAGTTATCAATATCTCCTAATACTTGATCTGGGATTTCCCAAGGGAATAAATGGGCAGTATGGGGGTAAGATTGCCATTGACAATTTTTCAGATGGCGAGCGGTTTCTAAACTAGCATCAACTGTAATGTGACGGTCTTGGGCACCAGCAAGTACTAAAGTAGGACATTCAATTTGCCATAAGTCTGTCAGCCTGTTGTACCCAGAACGAATAGCAGTAAACAAGGCATTAGTAGCAGCCCCAGATGTTTGTAAATAAGCGGGTACAGCGTCCTTAGCTATATAACTGTATGCTGTAGGTGTATGTTGTTGGATTAGATAACGAAACAGCGATCGCTTACCAAAAGTATCAATATTCCATTGCCAACTAGGTTTAATATAGTTCAATATTCCTGCCACACCAGTATATAAATTATCCTGCCAAGTTATCGGAGGATGATTACCACGGGGTCTGGCGGCTGTAGCCACCAAAATTAGCCCAGTGACACGCTGTGGGAAGCGCAATGCTAATTCCATTGCCAAAATACCACCTAATGACCACCCCAATACCAGACATTTTTCAATCTGAAAGCGGTCTAATAAAGCTTCTAAGTCATATAAATGGTCTTGCATATTAAAATTGCCCTCAAAGCGACTTTTCCCATATCCGCGCAAATCAGGGGCAAAAGTTTGGTAGCGCTGCGAGAGGTGATTTGTAAATACAGCCAGACTGCGACCAGAACCGGGATGACCATGTAAAGCCAGAATGGGGAAGCCTTGACCTTGAACGTAGACATTCAACTTTGCAGCACCAGCCGCAGGATAATTATGGCGATCGCCCATTACGTTCTGTTCTCCTGACTACGCAAAAAAATACCTTGCTTCTAATTCTGACATACCCATAGCAGCAAGGATTTTAGGGAGATTTTGTGTGACATCAAAGTGATTTTTCTTGATAACCGCCAGCGTAGGTAATCACGCACATTTGTCTATATAAAGAGTGAATCCCAAACGCTACCCCTGTGACGTTAAAAGCCGAGTTAAACATATTTCGACGATGACCGCGATCGCGTACCCCATCGTCAATAATTAACTGCATGATGATGTCTTGTGGTACATAAGAACCATAACTAATATTTTCCGCTGCGGTGATTTGCCAATTCCCATAGCGACTCATGCGAGTAAAGGGATCGCTACCATCACTACCATAGTGACCTGTTATACCCTTTACACCTTGGTCTTGCACGTGATCTCTCGCAGCCAAAGACATTCCCTCAGATATACTCAAGGCTCCCACAGGACGAACTGATTTGAGAAATGCGATCGCCTCATCAACAGCTTTGACTCCTTCTTGAGTCTGCAAATAAACCCGTTCTGATATGAGGACTTGCTTCCCATCAAAACGCCGTCGCCAATTCTCTAAAACTGGAAGATATGCAGTGGGATTTGTCCGCACCTTGTTCATTTCTGCTATGACTTCTTGTTCTAAAAGTGATAGAGAAATACTATTGGAAATGTTAGATTTCATGAGTTAATAGTCAAGAGTTGGAGAGACACGATTAATCGCGTCTTTCCAAGAGTACATTAGCTATTTCATCCTTTTTCTATATAGCCCCCTGCGTAATTAATTACGCAGATTGTTCTATATTTTTTGTGAGAACCATAAGCCACACCAGCAACCTTGAAGCTACCGTTAAATATGTTTGTGCGATGACCGCGATCGCTCACTCCATCATCAATAATTAACTGCATGACAATATCTTGGGCAGTATTGGGGCCATAGCTAATATTTTCGCCTGCAGTAGATTGCCATTTACCATAACGATTAATACGAGTCACAGGGTTGCTACCATCACTTCCATTGTGCCCTGTGATTCCTTTGGGGCCTTGGTCTTTGACATGATCCTTCGCACCTAAAGACATACCCTTAGATGGACTTAATGTTCCCACAGGACGAGCTGACTTGAGATATGCGATCGCCTCATCGACAGCTTTTACCCCTTCTTGTGTGATCAAATAGGTATTATTAGAGATTTTGACTTTGTTTCCTTGGAAGCGCTTTCTATAGTTTTGTAATATGGGAAGATAAGATTTAGGATTTGTTCGCACCTTGTTAGTTTCATCAATTACCTGTCTTTCCAAAGGTGAAAGATAAGTTGCTTTCGCTAACAAAGTTGAATTAGCTGGTTGAACTACAGCCTGAGGAGATTTAGCCACAGACTGGTTAGTGGGTAGCAGTTGTTGATAACAGCTAGCTATCAAAGTCAGGGGCAAAAATAGCCAAAATCCTGGGCGACCCATGAATTGCCTCTCTAAAATAATTTTTTTTAAGGGTTTCTATACTTGTATTTAGATACACTACAAGTCAATAAAGTTTCCTAAATTTCAACTAAGTTATTTATCGAGAAAATTTTTCACAAATGACACTATAAAACTTACAATGGTAATAAATACGCGTAAAGAAAAGCGCAGAGTTACGCACAAATAATACAGACAACTCTCTTATACTTGGCGTAAACCTCTGCGTTGTACAATTCTCACTCAACAGTATGTTGTAACCTTTATAACAATAAACGTAAAGGGTAAGTACACTATCTGCTAGGGCAAAACAAAGTTTTGCCCTTATCTAGCAAGTTTGATGTCAAGACAACACACCGTAAAGCTACGGCATGGATTGAGATTGATATAGCACCAACAGCTTCTAGCCCCTCAGGAAGGTTTTCAAACCTTCTGTCCCATAAATGTTGGGTAAGCGTAGCTTAACCCAAGCTACTTCTGCCCTATTCCTTCTGACTGAGCATTAGCCAACAAGCTTTCGATTTTGGATAACTGCACCACACCCGAGAAGTTGTTACTATTCATGATAAAAAAGGGTGTGCCACCAAGCCCTAATTTTTCCGCTAGTTGAATATCTTTTCTAATGGCTTGTTCAGCAATAGGGTTAGCACCAAAGGCATCTGTTTTAAATTTTTCTACATCTAAATTCAAAGATTTGGCTGTAGAAAGATATAATTCCTCACTCAGTTGCTGTTGATGAGTAAATAGAGCATCATGATATTCCCAAAATTTACCTTGTTGATATGCTGCCCAAGCTGCTTTAGCAGCTGGTAGCGCTTGATCGTGAATTGGAATCAGGGGAAAATGTTTGTAAACCAATGTAAATTTGTTTGGATACTTGGTTAGCAACTGCTTGAGGGTTTTGTGTGCCTCAGCACAGTAAGGACATTGAAAATCAGAAAATTCTACCAACACTATTGTGGATTGTGGCGAGCCGATGGTAGGTGAATCGCCTATTACCAATTGGGTATTGGTTTTTAAATCTTGTAAAAACACTTGTCGTGTTTGTTGTAATTTCTGTTGCTGTTGCTGCTCGAATTTTTGGACAGATTCGATAATTACTTCTGGATGTTCGCGGAGTATTTGTAATACTTGCTGTTCTAGTTTGGGATTGGCAGAACTAACGGCTATTGCAGGAAATGACCAGCCTAAAACCAAACATGATAGGCAGATTAATAACCATGTACGCATATACTGAAATAATGGGTGCATTTTACCACGCTGGAATCAATTCATGAGATTTGGGAAGTCTTATTATCGTAATTTGTAATTCATAATACCTGCTGCAGGCAAGCAACAAGATACTGAATTCTCAATTAAGAAATAACTATTTATGTTACGAAAGTTTCAGGACTTACGCGACTGGTACACCTATCTTCTTTTGTCATAATCAAGAGTCAAGTGTCAAAAATTCAGGTTTTTTGGACTTTTGAACGCCAGTTGCTACAAATCTCTTAACCCACCCATCGCACTAGCTCCTCTTGACCCTTGAAAGCCTCAAGGAAAAAAATGTGACATTTGTCTAAGCCCTAAGTTTTTGAAATTTAACTATTATTCAGCAATTTTGTGAAAAAGCCTGCAGAAATTAAATTATTTAATTTTCAGAGGAACACAACTACCGTAGTCTTGCATTTTTTAAGATAAGTGATCGCATATTTTTGATTGGCAATTCCCTCATATTAGAGTTCTTTGTCCAGATTAGCTAAAAATCTTTGCTCAGGAATTTTTAACTACGCAAATATAATACAATTTAAATTCTCTAAGACAAATGATTCAATGATTCTCTGTATAAACTGGTTGTTTTGTATATTAACAAGCATATTTCTTCCGTTGTAACGAAATGTTCATTTAGATAAATAGCGTAGATACTTTTGTGGAGCATTCTCTAAAAAGTATCGAACAATCAATCTCAACAAGCTAAAATCGATACCTTACATTCACGATATCCGATCAATATGCCAGCCTATATAAGAATTTATCTATGGTTGCTGAATTTGATTACAAAATTTTGATTGTGGACGATGTTCAAGATGATCGGGTAATTTATCATCGCTATTTAAATAGAGAAACTCGCTACAATTATCAGGTCATAGAAGCAGAATCAGTTAGTGAAGCACTGGAATTGTACGATCGCAACTTACCCGATCTCGTAGTGCTAGATTATCAGCTACCCGATGATGACGGCATGGTATTTCTGCGGGAATGGCAACAGCGCTATAACGATACCTTGGTACCAGTGGTGATGTTGACAGGAAACGAGAATGCCACAGCCGCAGTGGAAGCAATGAAATTGGGTGTCCAAGACTATTGGATCAAAAGCCATTTAACGGCCGATTTATTTTGCCAGGGAGTCCGCACAGCCTTAGAACAGATACAGTTAAAACGGCAACTCTTTTTTCAACAAGAACAACAACGCTTAGTTAATAGTATTGCGCTTCGCATTCGTCAATCTCTGCAGCTTCAGGATGTCTTGCAAACTACAGTTGAGGAAGTGCGTCAACTGCTCCAGGTAGATCGTACTTTGATCTACAAGTTTGGCCCTGGTATGACGGGTATAGTCACAAATGAATCAGTTCTGCCTCAGTGGACAGCCTGCTTAAATGCCGAGATTGAAGAGACTTATTTTCAACAAAGTAGTGCCAACAAATACGATCAAGGTTGGTTGTGGGCTGTCTCCGATATTACTCAAGCTGGCTTAACACAATGTCATCAGCAACTGTTAGAAAATTTTCAAATAAAAGCAAACCTGGTGGTACCCATTTTGTTAGCAGTAGGAAATGGGCAGAGCAATCATACAGACAAAGAATCCACAAGCCAACACAAACTATGGGGATTGCTGATAGCTCATCAATGCGATCGCCCGCGTTATTGGCAAAATGCCGAAATCGCTTTATTGAGTCAGTTGAGCATACAACTAGCGATCGCGATCCAGCAATCGGAAATGTATGAACGGGTGCAAGCTCAATTGTACGCACAAGTACAAGCTGAATTAGAGCAACGGCAACGGGTTGCTGCAGAATTTCGCGCCTTGGTAGAGTCTGCTTCCGATATCATTTTTCGCATCGATCGCGATTTGCGCTATCTCTATATCAACCCCGCTATTGAGCAGATGGTTCCCCAAGCTAGCAGTAATTGGCTGGGCAAAACTTTAGAAGATTTGGCAATTGATTGTGAGACAATTGCCCTATGGCGTGAACTTCTCAATCGCATTATTGTTACACGCACAGAAGCTATTATCGAACATCCCTTTCCGATATCACACTCAGAAACTTGGTGCCAAACTCGCATTGTTCCGGAACTGAATCCAGCAGGAAAAGTGCAATCGTTTTTATGTATTGCCCGCGATATTAGCGATCGCAAACGTAGCGAAGCCACATTAAAGTTGCAAGCGCAAATCCTCGATCAAATACATGACGCGGTGATTAGCACAGATATAAACTGCATTATTCAAAGCTGGAATAACGGTGCAGAAAAATACTTTGGCTATAAAGCTCATGAAGTACTTGGGCAACATCTCGGCATCATCTACCCAGATCTTAGAGAACTGCAAACTAAGGTACTAGAACCATTGTTGGTCAAAGATTATCATGAAGTGGAAGTGCAGTGTTGCTCAAAATCTGGAATTTTACTATATCTGAGTTTGCGTCTTTCAGTGGTTCGGAATCAGCAGGGTGAAATTATTCGCCTCATTGGTTGCTCCAACGACATTAGCGATCGCAAAAATATGGAGCAAGAATTGCAGTTGTTGAACCAAGAGTTAGAATCCAGAGTCCGAAAACGCACAGCACAGTTACAAGAGAGTCAGCAGTTCATTCAAAGCATCACCGACAATATTCCCAATGTACTTTACATCTACGACCTTGAACAAAGACGTAGTATTTACTCCAATCGAGAAGTCGTCAAAACTCTAGGCTACTCTTCCGAAGAGATATCCACAATGGGATCATCCTTCCTAACTCAGCTCATGCACCCTGACGATTTGGCAAATGCGGCTGCTTATTTTCAAAGCTTACGCAGTGCTGGCGATGGCGAACGACGAGTGTTCGAGTATCGTCTGCGAGATATTTATGGCAGATGGCGCTGGTTTCTTAGCCATGACACACCTTTTCAGCGTGGAGAAGATGGGCAAGTAAAACAAATTATTGGTATTGCCCAAGACATGACTGATCGCAAGCAGATAGAGGAGCAATTGCGGTACAGCGAAACCCAACTGAGAATGGTTCAGCGCATAGCAAGACTAGGTAGTTGGGAATTTGACCTCCAAACTAGAGAAATTACTTGGTCAGAAGAAGTTTTTCGGAATTTTGCACGTAATCCTGATGATGGCGCTCCCACTTACGCAGAATTGCAGCAGCTTATACATCCAGATGATCGCGATCGCCATAATTTGCTAGTGCAAAGGGCAATTGAGCAGGCACAACCCTATAGTATTGAGTTTTGCCTTTACTGTCCTAATGGTAGCCTGCGTTACTTACAAGCACGTGGAGAAGCCGTCTGCAATGAAAGCGGTGAGGTAGTGAAGCTAATAGGCACTTCGCTAGATATTACTGAGCGCAAACAAGCCGAAGAACAACTGCGAAATCTGTCTGAGCGGCTGACTATGGCCATACAATCAGGAGGTTTTGGCATCTGGGAATATAATCTTCCCGAGGATAAATTAATTTGGGATGACCGGATGTTTGAAATTTACGGTGTCAACCCTAGCAATTTTTCCGGTAATTTCAATGCTTGGGTCAGCTGTCTGCATCCAGATGATCGGGTACAAAAGCTGAGATTAATTAAGCAATTTTTAGAAAATGGTTATGAATATAACACTGAGTTCCGCATCGTGCAGCCAGGGGGGAAAATTAGGTTCATCAAAGCTTATGGAATGATCCAAGTCAATCAGCAACAGGAAATAGTCAGAGTTATTGGTATTAACGATGACATTACCGACCTGAAGCAGGCAGAAATAGCCTTAAAAGACAGCGAACGTCGTTATTCCACCCTAACCGCCGCCGTCCCCGTCGCAATTTTGCGGTTCGATGTGGCTGGTAATTGTTTTTATGTTAACGATCGCTGGAGCGATCTCACAGGTAGGCCTAGGGAAGCAGCCTTAGGGATGGAATGGACGAAAATCTTGTACCAGCAACACAGCGACCTCCTACTAACTGAATGGTCGCAATGGGCTGTTACTGCAGAAGGACTCTACCATAATGAAGGTAAAATGGTACGGCCAGATGGTAGCGAGGTCTGGTTTTATGTTCAAGCAGTAGCCGAAACTAATTCCGATGGTGCTGTAATTGGCTATATTGGCACATTAACCGATATCACAGCGCACAAACAAGCCGAAGAAAAATTGCAACAGGTAAACGAGCGCTTAACACTAACTAATGCTGAACTTTATCGGGCTACTCGACTCAAAGATGAGTTTCTCGCAAACATGAGTCATGAATTGCGAACGCCTTTGAATGCGATTTTAGGGATGTCCCAAGGGTTACAAGATGAAATTATGGGTGCCCTCAACGATAGCCAAAAAGCCGCGATTGATAGTATTGAACGTAGCGGTCAACATTTATTAGCACTGATTAACGACATTCTCGATTTAGCAAAAGTCGAATCTGGCAAATTAGAATTGCAACTCGCTCCAGTAGCGATCGCCTATATTTGTAAATCTAGTTTGTCTTTTGTCCAACAACAAGCGATATCTAAAAATATTCAACTCTCAATTGAAGCACCCTCGGATTTGGCGGACATTGTGGTTGATGAATTACGAATTCGCCAAGTTTTGATTAATTTACTCAGCAATGCTGTCAAATTCACTCCCAATGGTGGCAGTGTAAAGCTGACTGTGAGACAGGAACAGTCAGACAACAAAATTTTACTTTGCTTTTCGGTGATTGATACCGGGATTGGCATTGCTCAAGAAAATATCTCCAAACTCTTCCAACCCTTCACCCAAATTGATAGTCGATTAAATCGCCTGCACCCTGGTACAGGCTTAGGTTTATCCCTGGTGCGTCGTTTAGTGCAATTGCATCAAGGTTCCATCGCTGTCACCAGTGAATTAGGAGTAGGAAGCTGTTTTACTGTTTATTTACCCTACCGCGTAATTGAGCCGTCAGCGATCGCTCAATCATTACTTGAATCTGAATCTACAGCTAACCCATCACTACAAGCGACTCTGAATCAAAAACATTCTCCAGCCGCAACCCCAAGCTTGAACCAATTGACTATTCCCCTAGCATCCCCAGATAAACCAACCTCAAAGGCTTTAATTTTGCTGGTAGAGGATCAAGAAGTCAATGCCCTCAGCATTTCTAGCTATTTAGAAGGTCGGGGCTATCATTGGTTGTGGGCTGTTAATGGCCAAGAAGCAATTACTATGGCCAGCACTCAGCATCCAGATGTGATCTTGATGGATATCCAGATGCCAGAAATGGATGGATTAGAAGCGATATCACGCATTCGCTCCGATCTGCAATTAGCTCAGATCCCAATTATCGCCATTACCGCCTTAGCCATGCCTGGCGATGAAGAAAGATGTTTGCAGGCTGGAGCCGATTTATACATTACTAAACCAATTAAACTCAAGCAACTGATTGCTGTTATTCAAAAATTATTAAGCGATCGGGGGATTGGGTAATGGGTAAAATACCCTATTGGAAAATTTTGGCTAATTGCCATAGCAATTTCTGAATAAAGCAAGTACAAATAATTTATAAAAATATAACTTTATCTAATTGTGATTTAAGCATTTAAATCTTGATAAATTCGACGATTCTCGTAAAATCAGGTTATAGTGCTACTCTATAAAGCTTTATGAGACAACTAAAGCAGCTTAATTATTCTTAAATTTTATTGAAAAATAGTGAATATATAATAAATTCAATGTAATATACTTGTCTTTTATTTAATTTGTTTACATTATTTAAATTGCTTTTAATGAACAAAGATGAACATAGGTTAAAAATAATAAATACCATCATATTTTATTAAGTTTGACAGGCTAAATTGAGAGTATGCTTAATCATTAGAGACTATTTAAGAACTTAAGTAACGGAGCGCAAATAAATATCTCAATCTTTAGTAATCCAGTCCATAAGTCTAAATACCGCAAAAATGACGGTGTAGATTATTGACAGTGCTTGACTTTGAGTAGTGCTGATTACGAGTTCTTAGTTTCTCATTCCTATAGCTAAATTTACGGGGTTAAGCAAAGAAAAAAGCTGTTTTTTCTGCTTATCTACAACTAGTGAATTCAAGCTTCTAAAAGCTTGTTTAAAAGCTGAACTTGTCCTTGAATGAGAATTCATTTTAGTGATTTGATGAGAGCAGAAAATTGACTAGATTTTCAAGGCTGTGATGAAAATCTAGCTAATCCAAATTACTACGAGCAGAAACCTAAGCAACCTTAACAACAAGACGTAAGATGATAGAAAAAATTTTGCTGGCTGTATCTGGATTGGGGCACGCAGAAGAGATGCTCAAGGCTTTGAAAGAAGTGCCATCAATTCAAAGTGCAAAAGTTACAGTTTTGCACGTAGTTAATGCTAAATCCGCCGCTTCTGAAATGACAGAGAAGTGGGAAGAAGGTGGCAAGATTCTAGCTAATGCTATTCAGTCTTTGAACTTAGATCCGAGTCAGGTTTCTTCCATCTTGCGCCAAGGCGATCCCAAAGATGTAGTTTGCAAGGTGGCTGATGAAATAGACGCTGACTTAATTATCATGGGTTCACGGGGACTCAAGCGGTTGCAATCGATTTTATCTAACTCCGTGAGCCAGTATGTATTTCAACTGTCGTCTCGCCCCATGCTGCTGGTAAAAGATGACATTTATGTCAAGAGAATTAACCGCGTCATGGTGGCTATAGATAACTCTGAGTCTGCAAAACATTGTTTAAGTTTGGCTTTGTTCCTGCTGCGAGATATCCCCGGAGGTCAGTTATTTTTAGCTAATGTTAATACAGATTTACGTGGTAAATCATCTGAAGCAAGCGAAATTACTCCAGAGAAAAATTCAGTTTTGGGTGCAGCAGTTGCAGAGGCTGAAAAATATGGAATTAAAGCTCGTAGTTTCATTAGTAATGGTAAACCAGGTGAAGAAATTTGCAGCTTGGCAGACAAGTTGAACATAGATTTATTATTACTTGGATCTCCAGATCGCCGTCCATCGGTAGCTAAGAGTTTTGTCGATATAGATAGACTCATCGGCTCATCTTTGTCTGACTATGTTCGCGTTAACGCTACTTGTCCTGTGTTGTTGGCACGAACCACTAGTTAAGGTCACAATAGATTTAGCGGTTGATAAACAAAAACCCCTACACCATAGGTGCAGGGGTTCTTTATTTTATAAAAAACGTATTAACTATCTTTTTTACCTTCGCGGCTAGCTGTTTGGATGTACAGAATCAGCAAAAATACAGAGGGAACTAGTACGAACAGAATGCTCGCTACGAACCCCAGGTCATTCACTTGCATGGCAAGAAAGCCTCTCTTAGATTTCCAGTCAACAACATTAGAATAGCATCATCAATGACAGAGTTTATGGAAATTTTCTGCTTTTGCAACCCTGAAACCAACCAGAAATAGCCTACAAAACTAAGGCTTTGTAACTACACTTACAGGCCCATTTACTAAAGTTTGGCAAGCCAGGCGGTAATTTGCGGGCTTTTTCTTCAATTTGCGGTTTTCTACATCTGTGCGCGGAGAAAGGTTGTCTATTCCTTCAGTAATCTCGACTATGCAAGTACCACATTGACCATAGCCGCCGCAATTAGTCATTTTTCCAAACAATGTATAGATATCTATACCATTTTGCATTGCTTTTAGCCGAAGATTAGCACCATCCGCAGCCACTACTTCCTTATCTTCTTTAACGAATTTTATATTACCCATAACTGATACCTTACTAACTTTCAGCGTGGCTTTTGCCCGTTTGTTGACTAGGATTGATATACTAATTTAAGTGTATATTAATTTATTACAAAATATTAAGAAATATCAATTTGAGTAAACAATCTGATACCAAAAAATAGGACAGGTTTTTTGTACCTGTCCCAGCAATTTTAAATTAATTAACTTACCTAAATCCGACTGCTGCTTGCCAGACGAAAGCAAGTAACAAGAAGAAAACGGGAATGACTGGGAGAACATCCACCAAAGGATCAAAAATTTGGTAAGCTTCTGGTAATTTTGCTAACAACAGTGCTGCTTCCATATTTGTTTATATCCACCTATCCAACACAGCATTTCATAATTGATAGGTATCTTAACATGGTTTGGTCATTAGTCATTTGGGGTTTGTCATTTGTCATTTGTCATTTGTCATTTGTCATTTGTCGTTGGTCATTAGGCTTTTACCCCATTACCCATTACCCATTACCCATTACCCATTACCCATTCCCCATTCCCCATTCCCCATTCCCCATTACCCATTACCCATTACCCATTACCCATTACCCATTCCCCTCACTCCAGCCAGTGTCCAAACTCACTCTCAAAGCGATCGCTTAATATGGCTTCGCGGATGCGTTGGGTAAAGCGAATCAGCTCTGTGATGTTGTGAATACTTAGCAAGGTGTAGGCTAAGATTTCTTGCGATCGCACTAGATGGGAGATGTAGGCACGGCTAAAATTTTGGCAAGCGTAGCAAGGACAAGTTTCGTCTAATGGGGTAAAATCTTCGCGGAATTTAGCGTTTTTCAAATTCCAGCGTTCGCCTTGGACGATGGCTGTACCATGTCTAGCCCAACGGGTAGGAATGACGCAGTCAAATAAATCTACACCAGAAGCGATCGCGATCGCCATTTCTTTATAAGTCCCTACACCCATCAAGTAACGTGGCTTTTCGGGTGGTAACAATGGTGCAGTTGTTT
Source organism: Tolypothrix sp. PCC 7601 (assembly GCF_025677855.1). Taxonomy (NCBI): domain Bacteria; kingdom Bacillati; phylum Cyanobacteriota; class Cyanophyceae; order Nostocales; family Tolypothrichaceae; genus Tolypothrix; species Tolypothrix sp. PCC 7601. The sequence continues at coordinate 1,492,626 of NZ_CP064879.1, read as the reverse complement.
GTACAATCTGTGCCATCAGTTCTGGAGGTTCTCCTACACTCACGCCCCCAATTGCATATCCTGGTAAATTCAACTTTGCTAAAGCGACAGCAGCTTGCGATCGCAAATCTAAATATACACCCCCCTGCACAATCCCAAATAGCGCCTGATCGCTACGTTTATGAGCCACTATGCAGCGTTCCAACCAGCGATAAGTACGCTCAGTTGCAGCTTCTACTTCCTGGCGAGTTGCTGGGTAGGGGGGACATTCATCAAACGCCATAATTACATCCGCCCCTAGAGTATTTTGAATCTCTATCGAGCGTTCTGGTGTTAATTTAATAATCTGCCCATCATGGGGAGAACGAAAAGTTACGCCTTCTTCCGTAATTTTTCGCATCTCACTCAAACTAAAGACCTGAAACCCACCAGAATCAGTGAGCATCGGCCCATTCCAACCCATAAATTTATGCAGTCCACCACCACCTGCCACAATTGCTTCACCTGGTTGGAGGTGCAGATGATAAGTATTAGACAAAACCATTTGCGCGCCAGTATCCCTGAGTTGGGCTGGCGTGACAGTTTTGACATTAGCTAGCGTCCCCACAGGCATAAATCTTGGGGTTTCTACAGGGCCATGAGGAGTGAAAAAGACTCCCGCCCTAGCTTTTGTCTGGCTACAGCAAGCAAGACATTGAAAAGAAAAATTGGCACTCAAGGTAAAAGTAACTTTATTTCGCTAAATATTTTGGCAAACATAAAAATACTAATACCAAATCAAATAATGTTTGCAACACCTCAATATATTCTAGAGGGCAAGGCAGTGACGTGTTCCTACAACCTGTTGCATTATTTTTTCAAAATGGTATAACTTTATAGCGAACTCAGGAATAAAAGAATATTAATTTTTATCGCCTGTTCATGGGCGCAATTCCTGATCGACGACTGACTTAAAAATATGGTGATGGCTAAATACTGAGTCAGCAATCATCTGTTTCTCAAATGAATTGAGTACACAACGGAGGCACAACAATTGTTATGCTCCAAAAATCATTTGTACCAAGAGTTGGCGTAGCCTCTGGGAGAAAATTTTTAATCGGCTGTATTAGCTAATCGCGCTTAGTACAGTGTGGTGGAAATCAAGCTAGCATTTCCAACAGGCACAAGCCTTGATGATATATAAATCTTTCTACTTTCCTGCAGTATTAGCCCCTTTTTCTTGGGTGCTAGATATGCAATTTTATGAGCAATAGCGAGAAAAATTGCTGAATCCTGAGTGCTGAATCAAAAATACTAGTATCTAGTCCTAGCTTAAGTACCCTTTCTCATTTAGGGCTAATTAAAACGAATCAGAAGTATCGTCATCAATTTCTGCATCCCATCTGGCTGAGAGTACTTGATCCATCATGGCTTCGATGGCGCTGACATTCAAGCTTCTCTCTCTACGCTCTTGTAGAGGTGTAGAAAGGGGAATTAACCGCAAACACATACCTTCTTGGATTAAATCAAAGTAGGTTTCTTGTTGCGGGGATTGTTTTAGTTCTAAATAATCAAAACTATAAACATTCAAATAAAGCGCTTGGTTTGCGACTAAAGTAGACCTTTGAGGATTGGCAAATACTTCCATTACATCGCCATCACCCTCGCTCTGTAATTGACCTTCGTGGGTGTAGATGTAGTGGACTCGACCTAAATCAGCCAACAATCGCTTGATGTCGAGCTTATTTACAATAATTCCCGTGTTAATAATGCACGGAGCTGGTATTCTTGTGTCGGGTAGATGATGACTCATAAAAAAATAGGGAATGAGCGAAGGTGAGGTGCAACAGAAGCACAATAGTTTAAGTTAATAAGCTCCCTGTATACCCCTACATTTAAAAAAATATCAACTTTCTTCGGCAATCGTCTAATAACCTTGATGAAGTTATTAGTTCAAGGATACAAGACAAAAGTGTGTCTGAGGAAATATTGCCTAATAATTTTATTTTCAGTATATAAAACTACTAATAATTAGTGGTTGTTACTGAAACTAGCATAACAAAATTTTGTGGATGAATCGCTAGATCAAAGAAAACTTATAGAAAGCTTTAATCTGTTTTTCTACAGGCTGTGCAGTAATAGAAAGCGGTATTCCACAAATAGCTTTTCAAGAAAGTAAATTATATGACAAATCAGCCTCCGTGGTGGAAAAAGCTGTTGCTAAATCTACTATCTAGCGTGATATTTTATACTACTATTCCATTACCATATGTGAATGGATTGGAATTCGATAAAGTAGCACGTTTTGCTTTGCTAGTAGGGGTGTTGATTGGGGGAATTTTAGGGTTATGTGATACAGGAATGAGTTATCTGGGTATACCAATATTAACTCGTAGTGCTTTAGTAATTAGCTTAGGGATTGGCATTACTGGAGGATTGCATTTAGATGGGGCAATGGATACTGCTGACGGATTGGCGGTAGGCGACCCAAAAAGACGACTAGAAGTGATGGCAGATAGCGCTACAGGTGCATTTGGAGCAATGGCAGCGATCGCCATATTACTGCTAAAAACAACAGCGTTAACAGAGGTAGAAACCCATCGTTGGCTGATATTGATGGCAACTTGTGGTTGGGGACGCTGGGGACAACAGCTAGCGATCGCTTGTTATCCTTACCTCAAACCTACTGGTAAAGGCGCAATTCACAAACAAGCCATTCAATCTTATCAAGACGTATTACCAGGGCTTTTGTTACTGATGGCTTTAAGTGGTTTACTTTTTTTAATAGATAGCCAGCAGAAAATTTTAGCAATAGCAATGGTAATCGCCGGGGGTGCGATCGCCACTATAACCGGTGCTTGGTTTAACCACAAATTAGGCGGACACACAGGCGATACCTACGGCGCAGTCGTGGAATGGACTGAAGCCCTGTTTCTCTGTGCGCTGACGGTTTTTTAATGAGGGACTGGGGACTGGGGATTGGGGATTGGGGAGGGGCCCCCTCTGGGGATAAGGGGTAATGGGGATTGGGGACGAGGGGGATGAGGTAGACAATACCAATTACCCATTACCCATTATCAATGCCAATGCCCAATGCCCCATGCCCCATGCCCATTTATTTAATTGGCTGCAACTTCGTCACCTTGAGTTTAAAGTTACCAACACCAGTTTCCCCGAAAGAGCGAACGCGAATTATATAATTTCCTGTCTCTGCAATACGAGTAAATAATAGGGAATTACTGGTGCCATCAGGGCCATCATCATTTTCTGCTAGGGTAGTACCATTAGGTGAAAGCAGGGTAATAATGCTGTCAAAGTTATCGGATGATAGATCAACGGCTAAATTATCACCTTTAGTTAACTTCACAGAGTAATCACGAGCGTATCCGCCCTGACCTGTGGGAATATCTTTATCTGAAAGTGTATCGGAAAATTCAGAACTAGTTGTAGTTAAAGGAATTGGACTATATAACTTATTTTGAGCAAAAGCGGCAGTTGTACAGATGCTCATTGCCAATAAGGTGGCAGGAAAGATAATTAATCGTGGCAAACTTACTGCAAAGCCTTGACTTTTCATTGAAAGCAAAATTCCCAAACAATAGGGTGATTTGGTCAAATATAGAGTTTAGTTGAATTACTTTTCCATGAGTTGTTAAGTTATGGATTTTTTATAGCAGTAGCAAGTGCTACTAACCCTGAAACCGTGATTCCACACTGGCTAAGTGTTTGTACCGCTGCAGCGGCGGTAGCACCTGTAGTGTAGATATCGTCTACTAACAACACTGGGAAAGTTGGAGGACTGCGGCGAAGTTCCTTACCAACAGCAAAAGCTGCTGCTAAGTTTTGTTCTCGCTCAGATACCGATAAACCAAATTGTGCTTTAGTTTCTCTAACTCTTTCTAGACCATTTAGTTTGAATTTTAACCCAGTTGTTTGGCAAAAGCTTTGTGCTATGAGTGCTGCTTGGTTATAGCCTCGCTTTTTTTGTTTGCTGGGGTGGAGTGGGATGGGAACAACAGTCAGCTTTTGATGACGTATTGGTGAATTTAATAACCATGTCTCACCTAGCCATTGACCCAACGGCTGAGAAATTTGTGGTTGATTTTCATATTTCATCACAGCGATCGCTCTTTTGAGTGAACCACCATAAATTCCCCAGCTAAATACGGGTATAGGTTGTTGCCAGAACTTATTAGGGTCTTCTAGGCGACATTGCTGCAATTGTCTTTCACAGTATTCACACACTTGACGAGATGTACTGCGTTGACACAATGGGCAATGGGATTGGAGAAAAAGGCTGAGTAAGCCTTTCAATGCGCTTCTAGCATAAATCACAGCTAGCTTGTCCTTTCAATATCAGAATTTAACTGACATTAATCTGGCACAAATTAACTTTGGTGTTGGGGGTTTGTCCCCAATTACCCATTACCCATTACCATTTCCTTTTTCAAGTTACGATACTAAAATCTCCCAATTCTCAAATTTGCTCAACAAACTATGCAAAACACAGAAACGACGTTACCGCTTCGCCTGTGGACAGTTGAGGAATACCACCGGATGGCTGAGGCTGGGATTTTTGGTGTAGATGAACGTGTGGAACTCCTAGAAGGAAAGATTATCTGGATGAGTGCCAAAGGAACAGCCCATCGTTCGGCTGTGGGGAGAACAGATTATTTGCTGAAAAATTGGTTAGGAAATCGGGCTTGGGTAGCTATTCAAGACCCAGTAAAGTTAAATGAAAAGTCTGAGCCTGAACCAGATATTGCGGTCGTCAAAATAGATCCATTGGACTATGCAGATCATCATCCTACTCCATCTGAGATTTACTTAATTATTGAAGTGGCAGATAGCAGCCTGAAACTAGACTGTGAAATTAAAGGTAAATCCTATTCAAAAGCGGGAATTCGTGATTATTGGGTGTTAGATGTGGTTAATCGCCAATTACACATTTTTCGGGAACCAACAGACGATGGCTACCAAAGCGAACAGATTTTGTCAGAAGATGAGACTATTTCGCCCTTAGAGTTTCCTGATTTGAGAATTACAGTTTTACAGATGTTACCGCTAGTAAATAAATAGCTAGCCTCCCTCATCCCGTCACTTAATCCCCAGTTCCCAGTCCCCTAGTAATGGCTGATTGAGATATTTCACATAAACGCGATCGCACCTTGGGGTTTCTACTCCGGTTGCGGGTTGATAGCCGTTGCTTTCATAGAGTTTGACGGCTTCTACTAAAACACTGGCGGTTTCAATCCAAATTTCCTGAAAACCACGGGCGGAGATCGCAGCTTCTAGTTGTTGTAATAAATATTTCCCTAGCCCTATACCTCTAATACTGGGTAAAAGATACATTTTCCTGATTTCTACGGCTTTTTCACCCCGATTTACGGGGTAATATGCCCCTGTTCCTACGAGGTGACCTTGGTGTTCAATTACCCAAAACTCACCGCCTGCGGCTAAGTAGCATTCTTCGACTTTTACCACATCTCGGTCAGCACCGTTTGGTTCCCAGCCCAAACCGTATTCTGATAATACATAACTGATGACTGCGGCAGTGCTTGTGCGATCGCTCTGCTCCCAGTTACGAATCAAAAAGTCTCGGTAATAATCTCTCATCGTAAAATTTTCAATAATTATAATTTTGAACGGGAGCAAAAAGAGAGTCAAGTTTGCACAGAAAATTTTTCTGGATCTATATCCCAATTTACCCAACCTATAGCTACTCTGGCAGAGTTGATCTCAGGCGGTACTCTTAATGTATAAATTTTGCTAGTGCTAGGGCAAGTCATTTTTAATCAATGCATCGGTTCGACATCAACATCAGCATCAATGCGAAGTCAGGTTTATTCCTGCCAAGAATTTAGTGCTTGCGCCTGTAATTGCTCACATATACGATCGTAGCCTATAGCTTGAATTAAAACGCGTCTAAGTTCGGCATTGTCTATCTTAAAAGCCACTGCGTTTGCCATGCGTGAGGGTGTAGCTTGCCGTATTTCTTTGGTAATTTCACTCTATGATCATAGACTCTATAAAAGCTTTCTCATAGAGAAATATCTAACTATAGCAATCCTAAATGATTTGTGAAATCTGATCTGCAGGGTTGTTAACTGTTGACTGTTGACTGCTGACTGTCAACAGTCAACAGCCAAAACCGATATTTTTCACAACTGAAATAGGAGCGCTATATAGTTTTCAAATAGTTGATGTAGTCATGAAAATGTCTGTATCAAATTCCTCCAAAATTAGTAAAGTGTTTCAGATTTAAAAGCATGAAAATCTGAAAAACTAATAATCAATTTCTTAGCTATAAATTGATGATATGCAGATAATCTGAGTCGGGTTTTGCTGTGGTTCAGACACTGGTTAGTAGCTGGCGGGAAATTTTTAAATGACAATACCCAGGTTGGTGTAAATTTCAATTAAATTACCATCAGGATCGCGAAAATGAGCTGTGCGGATTCCCCATTCTGGACGGTCTGTAGGTGGAGCCATTAAGATGCCATTATGCTCTTTGAGTTTTTGATACACTTCATCGACGTTATCAACCGCAAAAATTAAGGATGTTTTATCCTGGCTAGCAAAGGATGAAGGCTGATCCATACTAGGGATGACTTGAGCCATTAACTCTTTTTTAAATATAGCTAGTTGAATAGATCCGGTACTAAATTCAGCATATCCGCTTTCTTCATCACCCCAATCCAAATTCAAACCCAATAAATCCCGGTAAAACAAAAAAGTGTCTTTGTAATTGGAAACGAGCAGTCTGAGATGTGTTAACTGAAGTTTCATAATTGATGCACGTCAATGGATTAACTATGAATTCTAGGTTCTGGGTGTAAATTTGCTAGCAATTCACTTTCAACAAATGCTAGTTCATCGAGCCGTTGCCTGACAATTGCTCGCTCAAAATAAGTATCTGCTAAAACCCAGTAAGTACCGAAGTGACGGGCTTCTGATGCCATCAAACCACGGTAAAATTTTGCTAACTCTGGCTCAGGACAGTGGGTAGCTAATAATCCTAAACGTTCGTGACTGCGTGCTTCAATTAATCCGGTGACGAGTAGAGAATCTAAAAATCTATCGGGTTCTTGGGGACGAACTTGCGCTTTTAAACCTGCGCCGTAGGGAGGTGGGGGTAAGGGTGCAAGGGGAATATTGCGGCGTTCTAGCCACTGGTTGACAAGTTCAAAGTGTTCTAGTTCTTCACGAGCGATCGCAGTTAATTCTCTGACCATTTTCGCATTGGAAGGGTAGCGAAACATAAAATTTAACGCCACTCCCGCAGCTTTGCGTTCGCAGTGGGAATGGTCGAGCAAGATAATATCTAAGTTAGCGATCGCTTGTTCTACCCAAGCTGAACTAGTAGGTTGTTTGAGAGCGTTGATCGTTGGTAATTCGGTAAGCACAGGATAAAAAACTCCAGATATCTCAATATAGCTGAGATAGCCCAGCACATTGATTTTAATCTTTTCACAGATGACTGTTGACTGTTGAGCGTCAACAGCCTATGAAATGATTATGGCAATGGAGATGGGTTTTAGCTTACCAGTCTATTGGTTGGCGATCGCGGAAGAATCCACCTGTAGGGCTATGATCAGGAAGCGTGGCTAGCCAGACAATTGTATCTGCGCCTTGCTCTAGGGTTCTGGGTGCATTCACACCACCCATATCAGTTTTCACCCAACCTGGACAGACTGAATTTACTAAAATATTTGTTCCTTGTAATTCGCTAGCAAAAATTCGCGTAACGGCATTCAATGCGGTTTTAGAAATACGGTATGCTGGAGAGCCTCCCCCCATGCTACTGAGTTGTCCCATTCCGGAAGAAACATTGACAATTCTGCCGTAATTCTGGTTCTTCATTAACGGAAGTAAAGCTTGGGTAACTCGGATCGCACCGTAAATATTTGTGTCGATTGTTTGTTGTATTGTGTCAATTTTGGTGTGAAAAATACTCAAATTATTGCCACTAGCTTCGGAATCAATATAGATGCCGGCATTATTTACCAAGGCATCAACTTTTCCAAATTCTTTATTTATAAATTCCCCTAATTGATGGGCGCTTTCATTGCTAGTAATATCTAGCGGATGATAAATTACATCTAATCCCTCATTTGTTAATTTTGTAGCTGCAGTATTACCTTTTTCTTGATTGCGGCTAGTGAGAATTACTTGATATCCTTGTTTAGCTAATTCGCGGGAGACTTCCAATCCTAAACCGCGATTTCCACCTGTGATGACGGCAATTTTTTGATTAGTACTCATGGTTTCCTCTCGATAATTTTAATCAATATTTATTAGCTGAGATAAAGTAGTTAATAAATCTGCGGCGGTGTAGGGTTTGGCTAAAAACTCTCGCGCACCAGCTGCTAAGGCTTTCCGACTGTGAGTAGGTAACCCACTAGTAACGATGATTTTGAGTTGAGGATTTAATTGCTTGAGGGTATGGATAGCTGTCAATCCATCTAAACTCGGCATCATGATATCGATCAACACTACATTAATTTCCTGCTGATGCTGGGCGTAAATCGCGATCGCCTCAATACCATCGTTAGCAATCAAGGTTCTATAATTAGCTTGTTCTAGAGATGTTTTGGTGGCTAATTGTACCATGACCTCATCATCGACAATCATCACTAGTTCTTGGTTTCCTGTTGGTATTGTCGCCGCTGATACTTGCTCATCTCTCGTTTCTTCTATAGCTGGTAAGTAAACTTTAAATTTTGTACCTTTACTTTCCTGGCTGAATACTTGTACAAAACCACCACTATTTTTGACAATACTCATGACGGTAGAAAGCCCTAATCCTGTGCCTTTACCAGGTTCTTTGGTGGTAAAAAAAGGGTCAAAAATCCGATCCATTAATTCTGGGGGAATGCCTGTACCTGTATCTGAAATGGTAATCACGACATAATTTCCCACCTGAGCATTCAGATCCATTCGGGTATAAATTTCATCAATAAACTGATTTTCAGCAGATAGATCAAGAGTTCCACCATCGGGCATAGCATCACGTGCATTGACACAGAGATTCATCAAAATCTGATGTATTTGGGTGGGATAGCCTTTCACCATCCATAGGGTTATCACAGGGATGTTGGTGGTAATTTCAATAGATTTAGGAAATGTCTGTGTAATAACTTTTGCTACTTCAAAAAGCAAATGTCCAATTTGTAAACAGATGGGTTTGCCTTCTGTTTCTCTGGAAAACATGAGTATTTGTTTAACTAAGTCGCTGCCACGTTTAGCACTTTTGGTCAATACTTCCACTAATTCTTGGGTTTTGCTATCAACTACTTGGATTCTTAATGGTAAAAGTTGAGAAATTGCCAAAATAGGTGTAAAGATATTGTTGAGATCATGGGCAATACCGCTAGCTAAAGTTCCCAAGCTTTCCAAACGTTGGGCGCGTAAAAATTGCTTTTCTAAACTCTTCTTTTCTGTAATATCAGTGTTGACAATCAGGATTGATTTTGGCTGTCCTGATTCTTCCTGCACCAGAGTCCAACGACTCTCAACGATAATTTTTGTACCTGCTTTGGTAAGTTGCTCCAATTCTCCCCGCCAGCAGCCTTTCTCTAAAGTAGTGTTCATTGCAGTTGCGAGTTGAGATGCATCATCGTTAAATAACTTTTGGGCTGTCTTCTCTATAGCTTCGGCGGTAGTAAAGCCATATAAGCGCTCAGATCCTAAGCTCCAAAATAAGATTTTGTTGTGCAGATTGGTGACAAAAATCGCATCTGTAGCAATATCAATTAAAGCTGCTTGTTCGCGCATTTTCTCTTCTGCTTGTTTGCGCTCTGTAATATCGGTAATCATGCCTAAACCACCGATATATTCACCATTTTCATCAAAGATGGGAGTTCCTGAGACAATCGCCCAGACATTACAACCATTGCGATCGCAAAATTTAAAGTCGTGCCGTTCTCTAATGCCTGGTTGCCGACGTTGCCAATATTGTAAGGCGATCGCTTGTCCTTGCTCGTCCATAAATTCAAATAGCGACTTTCCCTGCATTTCCTCGATGGTATAGCCCAACATCGAGGCCATTTGTTGATTAACTAAAGTTGTTTTCCCCTCAGCATCTACAGCCCATACACCTTCTATGGCAGTTTCCACGATGCAGCGATATTTGGCTTCACTTTGGCGCAAGGCAAGTTCTGCTTGCTTATACTTGGTAATATTGCGCGTGATTGTGAGTACTGATGCAACAGTGCCATTTTGGTCAAATTCTGGGACACAGCGGCTTTGGTAATATTTCACACCATTGTGACTGGGAAATTCAAATTCTATTTCTGCTGGCTGACCTGTGGTAAATACTTGTGTGAGAGTTGCGTTCCATACAATTAATTGATCTGCTGGCATTCCTAACTCTTCGTTGGTTTTACCGATAAACTCATGAGCAGGTAAGCCTGTTTCAGCTTCAATGGCTCGATTGACGTAAATATGGCGGAAATGAGAATCAAATCTGACAATAATATCGGGTGCATTGTCTGCTAGCGCTCGAAATGCTTGTTTTTCCTGATTTAGTTCAGCAGTTCGCTGTGCTACACGGACTTCTAATTCCTCACGGGCTTGACGGAGGGCTGATTCTGCTAATTTACGCTCGGTGATGTCATCTACTACCCCTACCAGGCGTATCGCTTGCCCATGCTGATTGTAATAAAAACTCCCACGAGCATTCACCCAGCGAATCTGATTATCCGGGAGAATTATCCGATATTCACATATATAACTTTGTCGATTGGCGATCGCTTTTTGCATACAAGCCTGAACTTGTAGCAAATCTTCAGGGTGAACTCGATTCGCCCAATCTTGGTAACTGCGTTTTGGGGTTCCTGGTTGATAGCCAAAGATAATCTCATGGTAAGGTGTCCAAATAGTCTCATTCTTCACCATATCCCAATCCCAAGAACCAGCTTGAGCCGCCTCTAACGCTAGTTTTAAACGCTCGTTACTCTGTTGCAGTTCTACTTCCAACTGCTGACGTTCTAGTATTTGCTGGTGCAATTGCTGATTGACATAGCCCAGTTCACTTCTTTTTTCGGCAATCTGCTGTTGTAATGTGACAATCACACTCGACACTTCTAAGGGATCGACTGCATTGAGAAAACTGCTTTGAGTGACAATTCCCAACAGTTCGCCGCGATCGCCAGTTACTACTAATCTGCGGATATAGCGCTGCTGCATCTGTTGATAAGCAGCCCACATTGAATCCTCTGGCTTGACAGTAAATAGAGGCGTACTCATGACTGTTAAAGCTTGGGTATGGGCTAAATCCAGATTTAATGCCCGAAATTGCACAATATCTCGCTCGCTCACGATGCCTTTGGGGTAAAGTAATTCCGAGTCGCCTGCTGCTTGAGGTTCGACAATGACGATACAGCTAACCCGATGCTGGCTCATCAATTGAGCTAAATCCAGTACAGAGGCGGTATGAGGCGCATGAATTACCTGAGTCAGCATTACTTCCTTGACTAGGCGCAATTTCAGCAAATTAGCAGGTTGGAGAGCTTGACGCAGGCTGTTGTGAGTCACAATCCCCATTAATTTTTCCTGCTCATCCACAATTGGAAGATGGCGAATTTGATGCTGACGCATCAGAGATAGGGGAATTGCCGCATTGTAAGCATCGCTGTATTGCAGGGTGATGGCTTGTTGTGTCATCACTTCGCCAACTTTAATGTTTGCTAAGTTTACCCCCATCGCAATGAGCCTAACTACGTCTCGCTCAGTAAATATACCTTTTATATTTGCTGCTTCTGTCACCAACACATAGCTATTGATTCCCGAACTGGAAGAACTCAGTGTAGATGTGGACTTTGCATCATCTAAACTACAACTCCTACCTCGCGCCTGACTCATAAAAGCGATCGCATCCATCACAGTAGTATCAGGTGTAACGGTTAAAGGATGGGGATCGATAACCTGTGCAAGAGCCGGTAATGCGAAGAGATGGTCATTTTGCATATTGTACTCAATAGTTTGATATCCGCGATCGCCAAAAGTCACCATGACAATGGGTAGAGAAAATTTGTGATTTGGCAATATTTTTCAGATGGAATTTTTAAGGGTTGATCTCGATTGAGTCTAGCTCTGACTTCTTGAATTTTTAGTTTATGTATTCACAAAAATATCCCTGATCGCCATGAAAACATAAATTTATCTGTCTATGAATACCTTTCTGATCAATAGATTACAAGCAGATGTAAAAAGCCCATATTAATTTTTTTTGTTACGAAAATCACAGACAAAATATTGAACCTGCAGGTTGCAACTACATGAGGTAAGTTAATGTGTGTTTAAATTGCGTAACTACTAAAAAGGGTTGTTAACTGTTGACAGCCTTCACGATTGATTGTGCAACTTAAAAGCAGAATAGCTTAGATAACTAGGGAATAAATATCAAAATTCTTCCTCATGGCTTGAAAATTGGGAAAAAGGCACAGGGGAAGAGATATTTTTATGTTTAGTTGTGGAATTTTTTCATTGCGACAACAATTCTCGTGTGTTATGGCTTGCAACTAACGCACGCTACACTGATATTTTTCACAAATTAAATCTAATTCCCATAGATTTGAGAATTGCTCTGAATTTTTACTAATGATATTTGTCAATTTTTACCTTGCATTTGAAAACGCTAAAAACCAGCGCTTTGAAGCTTTTAAGCTTCTATGTCACCATCTTAGCCTCAATCGATTTATTTTAATAGATTGCAAACTGGTAGATCATCCTTATGATAGATAATAAATACATTGTTATTTTTGCATCTATCATTAGATAGATTTCCAAAATTAATAACAATTGAAAAAATAACATGAGAAATACTCAAAAAATGATTATGAGTTATAACTATTGAGCATCAAAAAATCGCAGGTCAAAGACATCTGCGATTGAAAAATTCAAATGTACCTAATTTCGGTGAGAAATCTGGATTTGGTAATTATCTTTCAGTTTTTTCAGAGGAAACTCCACAAACTGAGCTTCGTCTGTGGATTCCCAGGTAAACATCCGTAGCACATGAGACACAAAAACTTTAGTAATTGCGATCGCCATTTGTGCGCCCAAGCAAGCATGAACGCCACCACCAAAGGGAATAAATTCATACATCTTGCCCTCGCCCCTTTCTGACAGAAAACGCTCTGGAGCAAATACATCAGGCTGATGAAAGTATTCTGGCATGATATGTGCAATCCGTGGTTCTGCCATAATCACGCAACCTTTATTATACAAAATTCCATCGATGACTACAGATTTGGTGAGTAGGCGGCTGGCAGTAGAACTGGGAGGTAGAGTCCGTAAGGATTCTTTAATTGTCGCTTCTAAAAATACCATCTGCTTTAAATGTTCAGAAGAGAACCTATTGATCTGTCTATTTCCACCCCCAAGACTAGCTTGCTCTTGTTGCAGCTTTGCAAGCACCTGCGGATGGCGAGCAATTTGGTACATCAGCGAAGATACCAAAGCAGAAATTTGGTACAACGAAGCCCATAGCTCTAATAGACATTGATTTTCAATTAACTCATCACTGAATACCCCATCAGGATTTTCTTGCTGACTGGCTAGCATCATCGCGAGGAAGTCAGTCGTGGGGTTCTTCACTTTTTCTTGATCTCGCCGTCGGCGCACCACAGCACGCATAAATTCTATGAGTTTGGTACGCGCTGCTAGTCCTCTACCGTATTTTGTGAAGGGAGACTTCCAGCGAGATAAACCATAGAAGCCATCAAAATAGGTTTTGTACAAAGCTCTTAACTCTGCTTTAGAGGTGATGGGTAATCCTTGGAATGTGCCAGGGTCGGAATCTTCTAAAGTGATTCCTAATAGTAGAGGTGTCAGGACATCAAAACAAATTTTCTCTACTGTGGGATAAATTGCGATTTGACCAGGCGCGACCCAATTCTGCAAACCACGCACAATTATTTCATTAATCTGGGGTGTGTAACCATCAAGTACACGACCAGTCAAACCGGGAGCTAGGGCATTTTTCCGCTGACGATGTAAATCTGGACGCTGAAACAGACTATACTCGCCAAACATATCCATTGTGGTAGCTGGCAAGGCAATTTCTGTATATTTTAAATCCCCATTAAATGCCATTTGAATAGCTGAGGATTTGCCCACCATGATAGTAGTGCGACCAAAAACACTGGTGGTAAATATGGGGCCGTACTCTGCTAAATTCTGACGACAGAAGCGATCAGGATTAGCAATGTATTTAAAAGTGTCATCCCACATAGGTTGGCGTGGTGGAGTACTTGTACCAGTGGGTGCGGCTTGTCCATCCTCTAGTACAAGTACTTCTTCAGTATTGGCAATGTTCTGCATAGCTTGACAAAGCTCAACTTTGTGCTGATGTCTTTATTTTAACTGCGGCGATTAACCAAGGTGGCACTAGCTTGATCAACAGGCATGAGTACCACTTCATTGATATTCACATGAGGCGATCGCGTAGTGCAGAAAAATACTACATCAGCCACATCTTCTGGAGTTAGGGGTTGAACTCCCTGATACACCTTTTTGGCGCGATCGCTATCGCCATGAAACCGCACATCGCTAAATTCTGTTTCTACCATCCCGGGATCGACAGAAGTCACCCGCACAGGAGTACCTAACAAATCTTGTTTTAAACCTTCGGAAATTGCTCTGACAGCCGCTTTCGTTCCACAATAAACATTGCCATTGGGGTAGGTTTGATGCCCAGCTATCGAACCTATATTTACCACATGACCGCGATCGCGTTTTACCATCCCCGGCACAACATAACGGGTAAGGTAAAGTAAGCCCTTGATATTGGTATCAATCATTTCTTCCCAATCTGTAAAGCTGCCTTCATGCAACTTGTCTAAACCGCGACTCAGTCCCGCATTATTTATCAGGATATCAATCTCAGACCAAGCAGCCGGGAGAATAGAAATAGCAGATTCCACCGCCAGGCGATCGCGCACATCTAGTTGTAACAAATGAGTTTCAGTACCAAATTCTTCACGGAGGTTAGCAGCTAACTCCTGTAACCGTTCCAGCCTTCGTGCCGCTAAAATCAACCTTGCACCCGCACCAGCAAAAACTTTGGCACAAGCAGTACCAATCCCACTACTTGCGCCAGTGATCAGAATAATTTGATTTTGCAGGGAAATCATTGTTAGTCAAGAGTCAAGAGTCCAGTGTTAATTGTCCAATAATTCGGAACAATTGACTAATGGGGGATTGGGGAACTCGGGGCCCCCTCTGGGGATAAGGGGTAATGGGGACTGGGGACTAGGGACTGGGGACTGGGGACTGGGGATTAGGGACTGGGGATTGGGGAAAAGGAAAAAAAGGGAAATTATTATTACCCATTACCCATTACCCATTATCAATGCCCAATGCCCCATGCCCCATGCCCATTTACTTTTTCACAACTTGTAACCGCTGTGTCACCATCGTCATTCCATCTCCGCGGAGGATGACAGCAGAAAGCCATTGGCTACCAGGGGTTGAGGGTGCGCGTCCGACTTTAAAAAGTCCGCCAGATGTGAGTAATTCTAAATCTACGGGTGTGGGGTTGAGATATTTTTCTGCTTTAATAGGTTCTTCTATAGCTGTACCTAAAAGGAATTCATCGCCTAAGGGTTCTTGAACGATCGCATCAAAATTATATTGCTGTCCAACTTGGACTTGTTGTGGTAACTTAACATCAACTTGAGGTGGCTTGCTACCTGAAGTTAGCAGGGTACGTTCCGACAAAATATCTTGACGGATGATTTTTGCACCTGCGATTCGCTGACGCGATCTAATTGTGGCGTTGAAACTTAAATTATTACTGTTAGCCGAAGGTAAACCAGTTATATTAGTGACGGTTTCAGCCACAATACCATTGCCTTGTGATTGCCAAGATTGCAGCTGGGTACTGTATCTTAATTTGGGATATCGTTTCCAGAGGTCAACTAAGGCTTTTTCTAGAGTTTGGCGATTTAAACCATCGCCATGAGTAAAATTAGGGCTGTAGAATTCGATGACCTTTTTAATATCACCTTGGGTAGCAGCTGTATCAATTTGTGTCAACAAATTTGTTACTTCGGAAGGTGCGTTTTGTGCGTATTTTCTAGCAGCTACACGCTCAGATGTTGATTTCCTAGAAAGTTGTGAGTTTCTTGGTGTACTAGCTTGAGTACATTGCCAAGTACTGACGATCCCCAGGGTCACTAAAGATAAAATTAGCCCGATGCTGGTAGGGAATTTGCAACGGCGTTTCAGTAATAAAGTAATAATCTTAGTCATTGGCAAGAATTTACTGATTTCACTAGAGAAGGTGAGGAAATTGTTTTATCTTAGTTAAACTAAGCGCTAAACGGTAGGGTTTTGATGGTAGAAGAAGCACCGATTAGGTTATTAATAGCAGCCAGTGGGACTGGTGGACATTTGTTTCCCGCGATCGCACTGGCCCAAAAACTTCCAGAATATGAAATTGAATGGTTGGGTGTCCCCAATCGTTTAGAAACTCAGCTTGTACCCAGACATTATCCTTTGCATACTATTGCAGTTGAAGGGTTTCAGCAAGGTTTTAGCATTTCGTCTCTTCGCATTTTAGGTAAACTCATTGGTTCCATTCTGGATGTGAGACGCATCCTCAAACAAGGTAAATTTCAGGGATTGTTTACCACGGGAGGTTATATAGCAGGCCCCGCCGTGATTGCGGCGCGTTCTCTAGGAATACCTGTAGTTTTCCACGAATCTAACGCTTTACCTGGTAAGGTAACACGCTTTTTCGGCCCTTGGTGTGATGCTATGGCTGTAGGTTTTGATGTAGCTGCCCAGTATTTGCCCCGTGCTAAAAATGTTTATGTTGGGACTCCAGTGCGATCGCAATTCCTCGATTCAGGAATCAATGTATCACTAGATTTACCCATTCCTGATGGTGTTCCCTTAATTGTTGTCTTTGGTGGTAGTCAAGGCGCAGTCGCAATTAATCAGTTAGTCCGTCAATCTGCACCCGCTTGGTTTGCAGCTGGCGCTTATGTAGTGCATTTAACAGGAGATAAAGATCCCGAAGCAGATAGTCTCCAGCATCCCCAATATATCGCCTTGCCGTTTTACGATAATATGGCGGCGTTGTTGCGACGGGCAAATTTAGCCATAAGTCGTTCTGGTGCAGGTAGCTTAACAGAATTGGCGGTGTGTGGTACGCCAGCGATTTTGATTCCTTACCCCTTTGCAGCCGAAGACCATCAAACCTACAATGCCAAGGTATTTACCAAAGTAGGTGCAGCCTTAGCATTCCCGCAGTCAGAGTTAACTGCTGAGATATTGCAGAATCAGGTTTTAGAATTATTGCACTCACCTAGCGAACTAGCCAAGATGGGAGAGAAAGCAAAAGCGATCGCAATTCCCGACAGTGCTGATAAATTAGCGCAATTACTGCGTGAAGTAGTGGAAAGGTAGAAAATAAACTACTAAATGCAGAGTATGAGGAGTGACTTTTTTAGATCTGCATATTTTTTGGTGGATGAATCTGGCGTAAATAGATGCTTTCAACTGTAGGAAAAACCGTAATTCCTACAATAAGAATTGATGAAACAGCAAAAACATTAAACCGTTGACTATAGCAGCACAGAAATATCAACGGTTTAGCATATTTTGATGATCTCAACAGACGAGCAAAACGATCCCCATGCAGATGACATTTTGATTCCTGTCTCGATATGCTTAATTTATAACGAGTTCTCATTTCGAGCAAACCAAAATGCTAGCAAGTAGTGTCATGCAACGATTGGCCTGTAGTTCTTTAATTATTTCATCTTTAATTGCAATAGCAGGACATTCAGCTATGGCTCAAAGTCCGATAATTCATGCTCAAATGGGGATCAATTACGCAGCAAAAGTCAAGGTTTTTGATAGCAATTATAAAATTAAAATTGCTCAATCCTCGAGCGTAATTGATGAAAAAGCTGCCGTTGATTTAGTAGCTAAGTTACCACAAGTCAAACGTAAAGATAGAGAAATTGAACGTCTTTCTAAGGGAAAGATCCGTGTTGCTACAATAATTGATAGTTTACCAACTCCCGAAGCACCTTACTACACAGTGCGAGTCGTGGAAAATCATGTAGACCATGTTGACACCATTTATTTATTCCGGGTCTTGAATCCCAGTGGTAACATTCAAGTTTACGATATTCTCAAGGATGAATATATCTCCTTAGAAACATGGAAACCTAATTAACAATTTGTAAAATGCAAGAAAAAAAGCCCATAAGTCCGTGGAATTACAAGCCTTGGTGGTGTCAACCCTGGTCTATAGTTCTTACAGGTATCACGCTGATTAGTGGTAGCTGGCTAGTATTTAAAACTATTTGGCTAACAGTTATCATTTCTATACCTATCTTGGTTTGGATGGGCTTTTTTCTATTAATCTGGCCGCAACTAATTATTCGCAGTGGTATTTTAGATTCTTACCAAAACCAAAATTTAGATAATTGATGATTTTGGGTTGCAGTCTCGTGATCAAACTATAATTTGATTTCAGAAATAAACGTAGTGGCGTGTCTAGCCTTAAATGTTGCATTAGAGATTAAATTTATCCGCACGGCAGTTGCTTCAAGTCGGGAAACCCGCCCAACGCACTGCCTTGTTTATCTGCGTTTATCTGCGGTTAATTTTTTCTAATCTAACGCACTATTTTAGCCTTGCCACGCTAGTAGGATGCGTTAGCAGCGAGAGTACGGCATCAGCGCCAAAGCTGAAATTTTTTCAGAAATCAAATCAGATTCCTATTGTAATCAAATATCTGCAATCATTCACTGAATTTAGGAGTAATCAATGCAGAAATCCAACGACCAATCACGTTATTTTCAGAAATATCTTTCTCTTGCACCAGTTCTGGCTGTACTAACTATATCCAGAGCCTTTTCTATATGGGCGCTTTTTAATTTTATCTTCCCCGATTTGCTTTTTTATCCCATGCCATAATCATGAGTAATCTGCTTTAAAAAGACGCAATTACCTATCAATGATTATGTTTCAGGCAGAAATTTAAATTCTGCCTGAAATTATCTTTAATTACAATTAAAAAGTCTATATCAATTCACAATTTATTTAACTTCCTGCATATTTTTCACAATTTTTGTAACCAAATTCCTAGGTGTAAATCTCACAATTTCTGCCAGAATTTTATTTTTCAACCCAGGAATAGCAACAGTTTTACCTTCCATTAAGGCACGATAGCCGATTTTGGCGACTGTTTCTGCATCCATCATATTATTATTTTCTATTTGCTTTGCACCTGCAAGCCCTGTGCGTTCATGAAAAGCTGATTCTGTAGGCCCGGGACAAAGGGCTGTTACAGTGACACCTGTATTTTCTAATTCACTTGCTAGTGCTTGAGAGAAGGATAAAATATAGGCTTTGGTAGCAAAATAAACTGCCATTAAAGGGCCTGGTTGAAAAGCAGCTGCGGAAGCAAGATTTAAGATTTTACCCTCACCTTTGCTCACCATATCTTTGAGGAATAACTTAGTTAAATGAGTCAGAGTGACTAAATTTACTTGCAGCATATCTAGTTCAGTATTCAAGTTGGTTTCACTAAATAGCCCATGAATACCAAACCCTGCATTATTTACTAACACATCAATCTGAATAGATTCTTGTTGTAATTCTGCAAAAATCTCTTCTGGCGAACTTTTTATAGATAAATCCTTAACTATTGGTTTTACCCAAATGTCAAATTGCTGCCTAATTTTATCAGTAACATCCGCTAGCCTTTGCGCCATGATATCTATTAATACGAGATTATAGTTATTTTGGGCAAAAATATATGCCAACTCATAGCCAATCCCGTTAGCCGCGCCTGTAATCAGAACGGTTTTTTTGTAATTGTATTGCTGTGCTTTGTTCATAAGAGAAAATATGTAGATTATACCTAATGGGTTTGGCGTGTCTAAAAATTATGCAAAATAATTGCGGAACAAAATAGAAATATTTAGCGTCCTTAATTTATTGGAAATATGAGTTACAAATTTTATATTGTAACCCATAAAAACCAATAATTAAGCTCCTCTCTTTTGAATATAGTTCCATGCCTATAAAGCTGTTGTATATCTCAAGACAAACTGCAAAACTCATAAAGTTATGGTTTGCCAACAATAGCTTTAACTAATACCAAAGTAGTATTCTGAAAATCTCTAGGATGATTTTTACTTTCCAGATGTCATCCAAATATAAAATGCGCTAGAATAGCCTATTTATAAGATATTGGGTGTTAATTGTAAGTTGCGATCGCTACAAGTTCTCAACAGCCCCAATATCAAAATTAAGTTTAATTATGAACATATCTAAAACCGTATATTTATATAAGCAAAAAAAATAATCATGTAATTTGAATTACATGATTATTACATTGAGGATTACTTGATGCGATCAATTTTTAAGCTGCCGATCGCCTAGCTGCCCAAATATCCAAAGGAATCTTACGAATACCCGGACAATAAATAAATATTGCCCCATAGCTAACAACTAGCACTCCCACTGCTGCAACTGGTGGTAAGAACACACCAGCAAACATAGAAATTGTCGAGACTAAGGTAATCCAAAAGGCATCCCAATAATCGGGTGAACCAAATAACTTAGCGATCGATTTATGAAGCAAGTAGAAGCTGGGTAAAGCCAGAATTTCTGACAAACCGTATCCCCACAATCCCATAAGGGGGAGGAAAATTATGGTTGCTAACCACAGAACGCCTACATACCAAGCATTACGATGAGCAATTTCATAGTTATGCCCTACAGCATACAAACTAGATGTATGCAGTTCAAAAATCGCTCCTACCAAAACTCCTACTGCAATGAAGGGAAAGATTTGGGCACTGATTAACCACTTATGAGAGAACATTAAAGGAATTAACCAGGCAGAAGTACAAGAAAAGGCAGCACAAATCGGCCCAATTAATAGAGCCTGATATGTCATTCCTTTGCTAATTGCCTTGCGAGTTTGTTCTGGCTTATCCACTAATTTTGCCATCACGCTAATGGACATCCGCCGCACCACCAAACGCAAGATTGCTAATTGCTCTGCCAATCGCATGGCAATACTGATGTAGCCAACTATCTCCGTACCGCCTAAACGACTCACTAATAAAGGCAATCTTAATCTTCTCAGGTTTAAAATTCCATCAGAGCCAGAATAGGTAAGTCCATAATTTATAGCGGGTTTAACTACCTTCCATTGCCAACTCCAGCGCCAAGGAACGGGATAATAATAGTACGCCATTACTAGTTGGACTAAATATCCCAAAACTGTGCCAATAATCGGCCCCCAATAGCCCCAGCCAATTAATACGAGGGGAATTGCCGAAACATACAACACCACACGAGAAACTGCTTCTAACAAACCCACCTTGTCAAAACTCAGTTCTCGTTCCAACATACTAGTCGGAACTCGACTCACCATATCCATCCACAGCGCAGGTAAGACGGCTTGTAATGCACCTGTTACCTCTGGCTCTTTTGTCCACCAGCCAACAAGGGGAGACGCACACCACAATACAGCACAAATCGCTATTCCCAAAAAGTTATAAAATGCTTGGATTTGTGCGGGTTCTTCATCAGTAAGATTTGGCTGACGTACTAGGTAAACTTGCAATCCCAAACGGCAGACTTGATTTAAAAAATAAAAAATACTTAAAACAATAGTGACAATACCGTATAAACCTGGGCCTAACATCCGAGCAATTACTAGCACATTCACCATTGAAAGAGCTGCGACTAGTAACTGTCTAAGTGTCATTGAGACACCACCGCGAATAATTTTTCCTTTAATATCTTTTGTATTAGACATTTATAGAAACATCTTGATTTTAGTTAGAGGAATAATAGTGATGGGATGAGATTGATGCATCATAATTACAGATGGGATTACCATTACCAAAATTGCTTATTCAGAGCGTGACAAGCGACGGCGTTTAGAATTCTTTTGATAATTAAAGTATTTCTGTTTTGTAGATGTAGCTGAATCAAATTCAGCAGTTATCGGTTTATCCCAATCCCAGCCAGCTACAGCTAATAAAGTCCACCAGTAGAAAAATAAAGTAGTGTGATTCCAAACATTTCCCGCTAACATCCCTACTAACATAGAAACAAGAAACGCCAGCAGAATAAAACAGAGATTGCGTTTCGATGAATTAGGTGGAACAGAGTAAGCTAATTGGAACAGACGAACAAATAAGGCACCAATTAAAAACAAAAATAGAATAAATCCAAAAATTCCTTCTTCTGCTAAAAATCTCACATAATCATTATGAGAATAGCTAGCCAGAGGAGTTAAGAACCTAGAGGTGTCTAATCCATATCCTAAAAGTGGTGAATATCTCCATTTTTCTAGTAAGAATGTCCACTGAGCAATCCGCCAATTAAAACTATTACCATCACTCCATTGCAACAAAATTGCCCGAGATACATCAATATCTGGATTTAATAGTGGTGTTCCATACAAAGATTGCAAGCGCTCTTGTCCCATAGGTGAGCTAGCAAAGAAAAATAACACCAACCCAAACAGTAAAATACCACCAATTAAGTTGACTATATTCATTTTTGGTGCCACTAATGCTGGAATAAAAGCAACCAGCATCACCAATCCTGTTAATGATTTACTACTAACTAAGAAAAAAGCCAGTGCCGCAACTAAGATTAGCCAGGGTAAGCGTTGCTTTACCTGCCCAATTTTCCAAAGTGCAAGACTGAGGAAAAACAATGAAAATGTAGCAAATGCATTAGGATGTCCCAGGGTTCCATTCATTCGCGATCCAGCTTCAATAGCATATCCGCTTTGAAATACTAGAAACGAAGGCAGCATTGATGGTGGTAACAAGATTTGCAAAGTAGCTGCGGTGATGGGAATAATCAAACTTAAGAATAAGTAAGAAATTACTTTCTCTGCAGTTAGTCGCTCCTTAAGTTGCATGACTAACAGGTAAATCATTAATCCCGAAAATACTCTTATCCATTCCCGTATAGCTACTGGTAAGTATGAGGCTCCTAGCCCTAACCCACCTATTGCTTGTAAAACTACCCATAATCCTTGCAGAGCAATCCATCCCGCTAGCAACCACCAAAATCCATCGGTGTGTATTTTTTGTCTGCGTAGCAAGAGAACTGCCACATAAAGCAATGCCAAGATATCTATTCCGACACCAAATGCGGCAGGTAGTTGCTGATCGGAAAAGGCATCTAAAGCACTGCGTAAAATTAATAAACCTAAAACGGTTTGCTCAAAATTTTTAAAGAAATTGATGAGGATAGCAATAGCAACAAAAAGCGCAACTATATACAGTGGTTGTAAGTTTGCAACCACACCAACAATAATGCTAAAAATAAGCCCTAAAACACTAATCCAAATGGTAGGACGAAAAAGAATATTGCTACCTTGATCTATTGCCATTATCTGTCAAGTATGTATTTGTCTCATCCAAACAGTTAACTAATACAGCATTGAATAAATAGAGTCACCCTTGTAAACAATCACAAGAATTGATGTATGAAACTTTTGATTTTTTGATTTTTGTACAGACGCGATTAATCGCGTCTCTGTAACTTTTGCCTTGTTGTATTAGCCAGTATGTTTGCCTGTTTCCTTAAGCATTGACCATGAAGAAGAATGCTCTGCTGCTGCTAATTGCTTTCTTTCAACAGCAGAAGCAAGTGCAGGAGGAGCTTTTTCTAGTGGTAGTACAGTTTCATTCATGACTACGCCCAAAACAACGCTACCACTCTTTTGTAAGTTAGATATTGCTTGCATAGCAGCATCTCTAGAGGTGGCGTTAGGCTTCACAACTAGAAGTACACCATCTGAAAATTGGCTTAAGGTAGCAGCATCGGCAGAATTTTTTATGGGAGCAGAATCAACAATCACATAATCATAATGTTTTGCTGCTTCTTCCAAAAGCTCCGCCATTGCATCTGTCTCAATAATCATAGATGGGCGATCGGGGATTTTACCAGAGCCTAATACTGATAAATTGGGAATTGCTGTTTGTTGAACTGCATTCTGCCAAGGCACATTATCTGCAATTACTTCTGTTAACCCTAGGGAAGCAGGCAGATTCAGCAAACTTTCATACATGGGATATTGAAAGTCTGCATTAATAATTAATGTGCGTCTTGATAAAATTCCGGCTACAGCAGCTAAATGCAGTGCTACTGAAGATTTTCCTTCTCCACTACTGACACTGCTAATCACGATAACTCTGGCGCTCTCTTTACCAGCAGATTCTAGGGTTTTGAGCAACATCCGGTATGGCTCTACATAGTCGGAGGTATCCAACAGATTGTTGAGGTCTGCCAAACTAGAGGTTGCAGGTGAAAATTTGGGTAATACTCCGATTACAGGAGTTTCTAGCCAAGCTTCAACTTCAGATGTATCCCGCAATGTGGAAGCCATGAGTTCCAAAATTAATACCATTGCGCCAGCAGCAATAGTGGCAATGACGGTACTGAGTACTATAATTACCAAAGGTCTTGGTGAAACTGGATCGGTAGGAATTTCAGCTTGTCCAATAATCCGGATGTTGCTGAGGATTTGTCCTTCTGCAATCCGCGCTTCTTCTAGCTTATCTTCTAAGGCTTTGAGAGCTTTATCAGCTTTTTCGCGTTCCCGAGTCAAGCTTACCAATGCTTGTTGAGAAGAGGGAATTTTTGCTACACGCGATCGCAAACGCTGGATGTCAGACTGGACGACGTTGAGCTTATTTTCTAAGCCCTGACGTTCAATATGACTGGTGATATACAAAGACATTAAGTCTTGGCTTAATTGGTTAGAGGCAACTTGGCTAGAAGATACCGCTTGATTTGCAGGAACTATTTGTGATAGTTGTTGATTATACAGAGAACGTAGTTCGTCGCGCTTATGTAAAAGCGCTAACACATTAGGATGTTCGTCCGTCCATCGGAAGCGTGCATCTGTGAGTGCTACTTCTACACTCGTAAGTTGTCTTTGCAGTTCTTTGAGCTGTTCATCTTGCCCAACACGACCAGCAACGTAAGCGCCTTGAGAATCATTGACCCCCACTACTTGTTGTAATGATTGGTCTTTGTTTCTAGCTTCTTGCAATTGGGCGCGCAGCTGCCTTTCCTGATTTTCTAGCTCTGTTAAGCTTTCAATTAACCCTTGAGTTTGGGTTTCTGATGCCACTAAAGAATAGGTTTCCCGATATCTTCTTTCTGCTATATCAGCTTGTTTGAACTTGATTTGTTGTTGAGCGATTTGCTCTTCCAGAAACTTGCGTACTGATGAAGCTTCTGTGCGAATTAGCTTAGTGTTTTCCACCATTACCAACTTGGCAATCTCGTTTAACAGATCGGCCGATACTTTGGGATAGGGGTTTTGATAGCTAATTTGCAACAGATTCGTTGCCGGTATAATTTCTACCCTAATGGCTTGCTGTAATTGCTCAATTGTGGGTAGCTTCTCGGCTGGTATTTCACTATTTTTCTGAAATTTTTTGAGCGCACTCCGCAAAACTTGAGGAGATTTTACTAATTCTGCTTGTGTTGCTACTGGATCGGCAGCTTTACTAGGTGCTTTATTATTAATATCTGTTAATGCTTGGCCTAGAGATGATAGACCAACTTCTTTTTGCCCAACAAGTAGTCTTATTGATGTTTCATATAAACGAGGTGAAATCGCAAAACTAATTGCAGCTACACCTACTAATACAGATACAAAAGTTAATGCCGCCGCCCAAGAATGACGTTTGATAGCGGATGCTGAAGATAAAGGAAAAGCAGCTTTACCCATTAATGTGCCTGCCAAGATTGCTCTTTGAAAGTATACTAAAATTGGTTAAAGTAAATTTCTTCAACGTAGAAAATACTATAGGTTAATAATTATGTTAACAGATAAATAGTTAGTATGCTCCTTTGCTCTTTAAGACTACATGAATTGTTTTTAAAATTAATTTGAGATCGTAAATAACAGACCACTTTTTCTGATATTCTAGATCCATTTTGACAATATCTTCAAAATCTTCTATATGAGAACGTCCATTAACTTGCCATTCACCTGTAATTCCAGGTTTAACTAGCAACCTTTGAAAGTGGTGAAGTTCGTAATTCATTACTTCATCAACAGTGGGAGGACGAGTACCAACTAAACTCATATCACCTTGCAAAACATTCCAGAATTGAGGTAATTCATCTAAGCTGGTGCGGCGTAAGAAAGAGCCAACGCGAGTAATTCGTGGATCTTGAGCATTCTTGAAAATATGTCCCTTAGCCTGATTTGGCACTAGATGCTTCAGATATTCGGCATTAGGAAGCATCGTCCGGAACTTCCAAATACGAAAATTTTTGCCGTTTAAACCACAACGAGTCTGACTGTAAAAAATTGGGCCAGAACTATCTAATTTGATAGCGATCGCTATTGGTATAGCCACTAATAAAGTAAGAGATAAACCAATGAGCGCACCGAAGATATCTATTAATCGCTTCAGAGAACTCGTAGCCGAAGGATGTACCCTTTGTGCAAAATTAGCACTCGTTTGAAGATGAATCTGCATGGACTTTTGGTAAGAGCGAACTATGACATGTAAATGAAAAATGAAGAATTAATCACAGGAAGTTCGCCCATTTTTGCGGCTCAAGAAGTAGTGCAATAAATTTGCGATCGCGGCTCCCGAGAAATCAAGTTTTTGGATAGTGATGAGTGGTGAACCAATACCCAAAATGAATTCGCAAATGGCGATGGCAATTATGCTGTCGTTTCGTCTTGTTTCTCAAGCCTAAAAAATGGGCGAATTATCAGACTTTGGGATTTTAAATTGAAAATCTATAATATAAAACTATTTTCAGATTTTCAAAAAATAGTACATATCCCAATACAGATGGTTAATCAAAATCACTCTTATTGTTAACTGTATGCATAAAATTTATGCATAAGCTCCAGAAAATTGACCTTGTTCGCTTTGCCAATTTTCTAACAATTCAGTGTAAATACCATTCACAACATAACGAGCGTCATAGGGTTTAACTACGCGCACACATGCTTCCGAGGGATAATTTTCCGGATTCCTTAATACTTTTCTCCACTGATCGGCGATCGCTACTGGAGTTTGTTCTTCACAGACAATACCACTATCTGGAGTGAGGAAATTTGGTGTTTCACCCGCACGAGTTGTGACAACAGGTGTTCCACAGGCCAGTGCTTCAATACTACCTCGGCATAATCCTTCATAAGCACTCGTTAACACAAACATACTAGAAACTCGATATAAATCTGCGAGCTTTGCTTGTGCAAGTGGTGGAAGTAGCGTGACTCGATTTGATAACTCTAAACGAGTAATTTCCGCACGTACATCTTCTTCTAACTCACCCTGACCCACAATTAATAAGTGAGCCTGAGGATCGTTAAGCGCTGCAAAGGAACGAATCAACAATAGTGGCTGCTTTTGTGGATGCAGACGACCAGCAAACAAGATAAACCGAGTCTCAGTTGACAGCCCCAACTCTTGTGCTTGCTTGATTCTAGCTGCTTCCCGTTCACTAGAATTTAAAGAATAGAAAACATCTCCATCCACAGTATTGGGTAGATAGGAAATCCGTTCTGTAATATCTGAGTAACGCTGTTGATATTGTTTTGCAGCTTTAGTATTGCACGAGAGGATGCGATCAAACTGGCGTACTAATCGGCTTTCCAGCGCGTAATAAGCAGCAGGGAAATATCGCCAGAGAATACCGCCTCCCTCGCTTGAGCCTTTTATTTCCTGCTCAATATCATTATGAATATAAAAAATTCTCTTGCCAGACCAGCCAGAGGCAGCTATTGTCGGTTCTATGCGATGGAATTGCATAAAGTCCGATGAGAAATCGCGCCCTAATAGTGCCATTGTATACTTAACTGTGGTAGGCACTAAACCGCGAATATTGTCGTTCTTTAGCTCAATTAAGGGCATAAACGAAAACTTTCTGCCAAATAACTCAGCCTCAGACCACTGACCCACAGGCATGTTTGGATCGCCATTACCTGTTCCCACTAGGCGGATGTGGAACTCTTTAGGCGCATACTTAATAACATAGCGGATACAAGTCTGGATGCCGCCAATAGTAGGATTCCAGGGATTAAATTGATAGAAAATAGTGAGAGTAGGCTGACTCATAATTAGACTCCTTCATTCTTACCATTGGCTTAGGAAATTTTTGTAGTAACGAGTTTTTTGCCTGGTTGTTGATTAGGCGAATTTACCAGTGCTTCATATAAGCTGAGATTGTCAGCAGCAATTTTTTCCCAGCTGTAGTGCATTTGCAAATACCGTTGAGCATTATCAGCCATTGCCTGCATCTCTTGAGGATGGTGAATTGCCCAATTCATTTGCTCAACGAAGGAGTCTAAGTTGCCAGCACGGAACAATATACCTCTCTTAGAACCAATTAGCTGTTGATGCGGTGGAATATCGCTAGCAATGATGGGAATATTTTCTGACATTGCTTCTAGCAATGCTAATGGCAATCCTTCTAGGTTAGAGGGTAAGGCAAATAATCCTGTGCCGCGCACAATCTCCCATAAACGTGAACCTTGTAACTCACCTGCAAAAACGATATCGCGATCGCTAGCTACTTGGTCTAAGAGTTGGGCACTAAAGGATTTTGTATCGCTGACTCCCCCAGCTAGTACCAATTTCCAGCCTTGAGGCTTGAGTTTCTTAAAGGCTTCTAAGAGCAGATCGGGGCACTTTTCGGGAACTAATCTACCGAGAAATAAAATGTAGCGTCCTGGTGTTAACCCTAAAGAACGTGCATAGGCAAAATTGGGATCGGACGCACCATAAGTTGCTGCCGCATTAGGAATATAAACAGACTGCCTACCGTAAGTGTTGCGAAAATAACTGCGTAACTCTTCCGAAACTACAATCATTTCATCGGAAAAGCGAACAGCAGCTTTTTCGCCTTCAAAAATCAAACGGCTGGACATTTTGCCCCACTTGTTACGTTGCCAATCTAATCCATGACAAGTAACTACAACCTTTGTAGACAAAGATAATTTAGGGAGCCAGCTAAATAAAGCCGGGCCTAAAGCATGAAAGTGAACAATATCGTAGCGGGTTGTGGTAGATAAAATAGCTCCCAATACTGAGCTAAATAAGGCATCTAATCCCTTCTTGCCAGGGCAAGGTAGAGAGATAACTTGGACACCTTGAAACTCAGTTTGAGTAAAAGGAGAGACATGTGTAGTGGATGAGCGAGCAAACAAATCAACAGAATGACCTTTTGCAACTATGCGGGGATAGATTTCTGCACAGTGATGCTCAATCCCTCCTTGTCTCGGAGGGAGACCTTTTGCACCTATAACAGCTATTTTCATTATTTTTACTGAACAAGATAGATTATTAGACTCATCCAAAAATTTGCCAATTCTTTGCTTTTTGCTGGGCAGAGCGTAAAAACGGAGCCAGAAAAACTAGAGAAGTGAGCTTTAAGATAGTTGTAAATTACAAACTACCTGTAAAAATTTTGACAAATTTGGAGACAGATAATTTAGTTATGAGCCGCATTAGTTTTATGCGGTGCAGATATCTTTGAATATCATGAAGTGAAATTTTAATTTTGGTGAATGCTCACAAATTCTCTTCTCCATTTTGATTGTGCCCAGATAATGTTTTCAAAAATCTCCGACAATCTACTTAGAGCGAGATAATTGAACCTCCTTAATAGCTATAAACCTTGTGTAATAGTAGTTTCAGGCTCAGAATCAAGAATGCTGACTGTGGAATTTACAGAATACAAACTTCTCTGAGTGGCAAATTAACTTTAGGTTAAATCCGAGTTAAACCTAGTATATAAGGCTTATTACCGAAATTGGTTTAAAGTTAGCGTTAAATTTATACGGGTTTATGAACGGAACATAAAGCCTGTGTAATTACGGTATGGAGAAGTTCGGGATGTACGCTAAAACAACACTTATTTCAAGCAATGTCAAGCGATCGCCTTTTATACTACTCAAGTAATACCTAGCTTCTTTATTAACTTGTCTGAGATAGCAAAGCCTCTCCCAACAAGGAAAAACTGGTAAATATAAAGAATTAGTAAAATTTTTGCTTACTTTTAATTATTTCCTTGCAAAAAATTCTTCAATATTCCGCTCCCAATGAGTTTAAGCTAGGGTTAATACAGACTTTGTGTCACAACACTGAGTCTTAGTTGAGATGCAAATAACCAGAGTGCTTGTCCGGAATTTAATTACAATTCTTAATAAAACTCTCACGATCTCGACGGTATGTACTTAAAAGGTGTAAACCTAGTAATACTGGTTACAATTTTCAGCAGTGACTGAGCAACTCTGAGAATTTCCGTTGGTTTTCGTAACCTTTAATAAGCTCAAATCCTTGCTATATAAAGGTTACTGCACCATAACTTCTCTAAGAGATTCCAGATTGCATCAACAAATCAAGCTAAAATCACAACTAGTATCAGGCTAGTAATTGCAAAATTTCCTATAATGTGTTATTAGTGAAATCTTAACTTAAGTTAATTCCGAGTTAACAAAGAGTAAACGATTTCAGGTTAAATCGCTAAATTACGCACTAATGGCAGACACGTATAAATTGCATAGAGCCTGAAATAAATAATTAATTTAGAAAACATAGCAATTCCTATTAACGCAATAAGGAGCGGGTGAGATCATGCCAGCACTCCAGGTTGTGCAAATACTTAATAACTACCTAGACCAAAAAAATATTCGTTACTGTCACTGGAAGAGTAACGAGCATGTTGATGCGGCGGTAGAAGGCAAAACCGATCTAGATGTTTTAGTTGATGAAAACGAGAAAGAAAATCTCAAGCAGGTTTTAAGCGAAGTTGGTTTCAAGTATTTTGAAGCAATTCCCTGCCGTAGATATGTTGATATTGATGATTATTTAGCTATTGATAGAGAGACAGGAATTTTAGTGCATCTCCATTTGCACTATCGTCTAGAGTTAGGGGAAAAGCATCTTAAAGGTTATCGTCTGCCTTGGGAAGAGTTGTTATTATCTACTCGGATTTATGACAACGAAAATCAAATTTATATTGCTGAACCTAACATTGAAACAATTATATTAATTGTCCGTGCGGTACTCAAAGTTAGAACTCGCGATAGCTTCAAAGCTATGTTGGGTAAGGATTATTTTAAAGGAGATTTTATTCGGGAATTTCGGTGGTTAAAAGAAAGGATAGACCTATCGAAGATTCAGCAACTCAGCGAAGAACTTTTAGGTAGTAAAGCTGCGAAGTTAGTTTTAGATGTAATTAACAGCGAATCAAATCTCAAGCTGTTATTAAAATCTGGTAATCCTATCTACTCATCTTTACAGAAATATCGCTATTCCAATCCATTATTCTCTAGATTTTTACGCTGGCAGAGGGAATTTAAATCTCTTTATTACAAGAGCATGAGAAAGTTTTTCCAAGCTCCCGTTCCTGCTCACAGAACACCTACTAATGGCGGAATAATTATTGCTGTTCTGGGTGCAGATGGATCTGGTAAATCTACTGTTACTGGTGAGATTACAAAATGTTTTTCTCATAAACTTGATGTTCTGCCTGTGTATCTAGGTAGTGGCGATGGCCCTGCTTCTTTAATCAGATTGCCTTTAGTTTGGGCAAGTAAAGTTGGTCAAGTTCTGCGCTCAAAGAAATCGCGTAATCAGTCCAATCATGCTCACAAGTCCTCCAGCTCATCAGGAAGTTCTAAGCGGAAATCAAAATTCTCCATTCTTGGTAAAGTCTTATGGGCAATTACTTTGGTTTACGAAAAGCTGCAAAAACTGCAGCAGTCTCGTACAGCCAGAGATAGAGGCATGATGGTGATTTCCGATCGCTATCCCCAAACCCAGATTCTCGGCTTTAATGATGGGCCTTTGTTAAGTAGTAGTAATCAAGAAGCTTCTCCGTATCCTGCTGTTCTACAAAAATGGGAGTTGCAACGCTATCAATACATGGTAAATACCATGCCTCCTGATTTAGTCATCAAGTTGCACGTCACCCCCGAAATTGCTTTAGCGAGAAAGTCAGATACACCACCAGAAATTGCAAAGCAAAAAGTAGAGGCTGTGCATAAATTTAAGTTTCCTCCACAAACTATGGTGGTGAACATTGATGCAACTCAACCTCTCGATCAAGTTTTATTACAGGCAAAATTGGCTGTATGGGACAATCTCTAACTCACACTAATTTGATGAATACCAACAGTGAACAGCCACTAATATTAGAGTTTGTCGGATTACCTGGTGCTGGTAAGACTACTGTCTGTCGTGAAGTTGCTTCACGATTAAACAACCAGGGAGTATCTCTGGTTGGTGGCGATGAAATTTTGCAGCAGTGGAAGCAGCAAAGTACTTGGCAAAGACTGATCAAACTGATTCCACAAACCCTGAATCAATGGCAGATTTTGCTGTACTCGCTGTTTTTGGCATTCCAAGTCAAACCGATTAATAAGCAAAGTTTTGCTAAAGCTGCCAAGATTTTTGCCAATGTTAAACGGCTGGATGCGATCGCCTTTGGCGCTGCACGAAGCGCGATTGCGCGCAGCGCAGCGCCAAGTCCTCAAAATTCGCAAATCATCTTACTCGACCAAGGCTTATTGCAAGAAACTTGGTCAGTAGGAATCACTGGTACCACTCCATCTGCAGAAAGCATCAAGCAGGAATTAGCGCTGTTGTTCCACCAAAGACCGATGGCGATCGTTTATTTCCAAATAGATGTAGATACTGCACTTAAGCGCATCCAAAACCGTCCAACAGCTGAAAGTCGTTTTGATCGGATGCATCCCGAAGCAGCGCAGCAATTGTTGTCTAAATATGTTGCTTATCTGCAAGAAATTGTTAACTGCGCGCAAAGTTTCAACATTCCCATTCTAGAAATTGATAGTTCACTGCCTATAGATGAAAAAGCACAACGTATTTTAACCTGGATGAACAATGATTTTATTGCTCAACGTGAACCTGTTTGTGTAAACAATGTGATGTAAATATGCTCATATTTACTCTGTTTAGCTAGGATTTATCAGCAAAAAACAACAACAGCTTGATTGCAACAAGAACTCTTGAAAATCGTTAGAAAATAAAGAATCATAAATGTGTTCATTGTTTATTGAATGTTGAAAATCAAACATTAACCAACATAGTGCTTAACACCAAATATCTGCTCAAAATTTTAGTTAATTTGAGCAGGTATTTTCCTGATTTTAAATTAGTACTTTGACTTAAATAAAGCATACATATAAATGTCATAATTAAAGCTCAGTACAATTATGATTGTATGCGTAAGATTTTCTTTAAAAAGAGTATATTAATCGCAAATATTGGGTTATTTATAATAAATAAAGTTTATAT
This sequence comes from Tolypothrix sp. PCC 7601, assembly GCF_025677855.1. Taxonomy (NCBI): domain Bacteria; kingdom Bacillati; phylum Cyanobacteriota; class Cyanophyceae; order Nostocales; family Tolypothrichaceae; genus Tolypothrix; species Tolypothrix sp. PCC 7601. Next base: position 1,459,342 of record NZ_CP064879.1, on the reverse strand, counting down.
GAAGTTTATGATAAAGTCTTTGATTATACCTACATTACGTATTAATTAGATATAAAATAAACAAGATGACTTACGCATTAACAATACATACAAACTATTATTTGCGTATGGATTACAGGCTTTTGAGATTGATGTTTTGAAGTGCTTAAGCAATTGTTTAGCAGTAATCTGAAACTCTGCGATCGCACTTGTAAAAAGCATTTGAGCTACTCTTCAAAGGATGATTTACAAAAGCCAAAAAATGTATTTTTGTGTATCACAAGGTACTAAATTTTTGTATTGCGTAAGTTCTGAACATGAAGCTATAGCGTTTATCAATCTAGTGAAGTACTTTTTGCAAGATACTTATTTTCATATAGGATTCATATTTGATTTCTGAACTAGACGTAGGGTGTGTTGTCGCGTAGCGCAACGCACCAAAGCTGAGAATACGGTGCGTTACACTTCGTGATAACACACCCTATACATACTTAGATTTTTCAATAATCAAATCGGATTCCTATATAAAAGGTTCTTGTGTAATTCAGTAGCCTGGAAAACGCTAAATCTCCAATCAATTTATTGTATCCACAGGAATTTCAACAGCAAAAAGAATGGCACAATTAGTACAGATTATCTACACTTCTCAGTTCAAACCTCCTATTTCTGAATCCAATCCTTTAATAGTTGCCAGTCCAGATCCATCAGGGATTGTTTATATTGACCATTTGCAAAACCTGTTTATTGCGGATGGCGAAGTAGATGAGATGAAAACTAGATTCGTCTCAAAAAACCTGTTTGAAACTACTCTGACAGGTAGTTATGTGGATAATAATTTAAATGGCATGAATTTTACGCAAGAGGCAACAGGGATTACTTATAATCCCCAGAATCGTTTCCTCTATATTTCTGATGATGACAGGAATAGAATTTATCAAGTAGATCCCGGACAAGATGGACTATACAGTACATCAGATGATGTAGTGACTTATTTCAGTACTAAGCTCAGTGATAGTAAGTTTGACTCAGAAGACGTTGCATATTCAACCAGAACAGGTAATTTATGGGTGGTTGATGGTTTAAATGCAGAGGTTTACCAATTTACTACTAGCGGTCAATTAGTTAGTCAATTTGATACAGCTACAATTGATGTTTCTGATACAACACCAGGAATTCAAGGAATTCTTGACCCCGAAGGAATTGTGGAAGACCCCTTGACTGGGAATTTATTTCTTGTAGGTAGACCAATAACTGAGGCAGGTAAAGCAGTTTATTATGTATTTGAAGTGACAAATACAGGTCAATTTGTCAGCAAGATTGATATTTCCGCAGCAAATCCCAATAAACCTGCTGGTATTACTATTGCACCCAATAGTCAAGATTCTTCCAAGAGAAGTCTTTATATTGTTGATCGTGGTCTTGATAATGACGATCATCCTGATGAAAATGATGGTCGAATTTACGAATTTTTACTAGATGGTAATGGTAGTACCAATCCAACCCCTGATACAACCTCAGGTGGTACGCCAACATCAGGTGGTACAACATCAGGTGGCACAACATCGGGTGGTACGACATCGGGTGGTACAACAACATCGGGTGGCACAACATCAGGTGATACAACAACATCGGGTGGTACGACATCAGGTGGTACAACAACATCAGTCAGTAGCACATCATTGGACTCTAAATTCACAACTGTATTTGTGGCTAACAGTGCTAGCACTAGCACCACTAATACTTTTGGAGGAGTAAGTTTTGATAAACAAGACATCTTAGCTTACAACCAGAATACAAAAACCTGGTCTATGTATTTCGATGGTTCGGATGTATTCAACAGTGGCAGCTCAAACCTCAAAGATGTCCGTCTTCGCGATTTTCACATCAATAGTGATGGCTCAATTTTGTTTGCTATTAATCAAAGCGTTACATTACCAGGTGGGATAAAAGCAGATGAATACGATGTCATCAAGTTTAGCCCTACTTCAACTGGTGACAAAACTAGTGGCACATTTCAACTTTATTTGGATGGATCTAACGTAGGATTAGACCCTGGAGTCAAAAGTGAGGTAATTGATGGAATCGCTATAGATTCAGATGGTGCTTTAGTAGTTAGTACCAGGAATGGTTTTAAAGTTCCTGGAGCATCTGGTACAGAACTAACTGGTTCGGGTGAAGATCTAATCAAGTTCAACAGTACTTTAGGAGACAAGACAGTTGGTACCTGGACAATGCTTTTTGATGGTTCTCTAGTAGGTCTCAAGGGTAATAATATTGATAGTTTTTGGTTAGACTATGATGCTAACAAGAATATTAAATACATTTATCTAAGCACCGAAAACAATTTTAGCATTACCAATAATAGTAAGACCATTACTGGTAGTGCTGGTGATATCCTACGCTTTACTCCTACCTCACTTGGTAACGATACTAAAGGTAGTTTTGAACTGATAACCAGACTCGATGGACTAGGTGCTTCTACTATTGAAGGTCTTGCCGTTAACCCAAATTTTTCAGGTTTTTAATTACGTTGACGTAACACCAATTCTCTAAAATTTAGCAATATATGCAAACTTCAAAACCACTAGATAATGTACATTGCTGAATTTTTAATTGGTATAACTTGACTACCTAATCTCAATTACAAGGCTAGCGGTCAATTTCTTCGCATCTACCATATATTTTGGCTTTTATCTATCAAGACTATAAGCATTTTTGTAACCAAAACCAACCTAATTGATAGAAATCATCCAAACTATACCAAATATGATTAATGTATAGCAAAAAAGAAGTTTGGTATTATTTAATTTAGTAAAATCAAGCCATAGTAATTCTTGATAATAAATTTTAAAAATTTCAAATATCTAAATTGTTAACATTATCCTTTCAAGCATTCGGTTTTCACGACTCTCATGATCAACCAATTAGGCTGAATTGAGGTTATAAAATATTCTATTTTTCTCCAAAAAACAAATATTTAGCCTTAAGATTTTTTTACATCGTAGAGCAATTTGGATAAATTCTATCTTATCGCTCTTCAGTAATAATTTTTATATGCCTTATATTTATCGTGTAAAAAACATATTAAGCATAGATATTTTAAATATAAATCTTTGATAAAGCTTAAATGAATTTTATAAAAAAGTATTTGATTTTACGTATATCAGAGTATTAAATAGATGTAATATTAACACTAGAGTTTACGCATTGACAGTACGTAAAAACTATGTTGAACGTATGGCGTTCAGGATTTTCAATGTGATTCTTTGCTGCTGTTTTAGCAAGCTCTATCTAGTGGCAAGCTGATACGCTGTAACAACACTTTGTAAAAGGATTTATGTAAGTCATCAAAAGATGATTTACGCAGCCTGAAATGACAACTTTTAGTAAATTCACAAAATCCTGAATTTGTCTGGTGCGTAAATTTTTAACTGCTTGATCAAGTTACAAGCAAGCTGTTTGACTCAAAATAATTTCATCAAAAAAAGCAATGGCAGAACTGGTACAAACTATTTACACTAGATTTTCTCCAGACAGTCCCGATCCTTCGGGGATTGTTTATAACCCTAACACTAAAACATTGTTGATTAGTGATGGTGAAGTAGAAGAAATAGATGATGTATTCAAGGGAAAAAACATTTTTGAGATCAATCTCACAGGTCAGTTACAGAACACTTTGACCACGACGAAAATACCAAACGTGGCAGCAGGTTTTTCTGATGAACCAACAGGGATTGCTTATAATCCAAAAAATGGTTTTCTGTATATTTCTGATGATGATCAGGCTGAAATTTTTCAAGTAGATCCCGGCAACGATGGTAAATATAATACATCGGATGATCGGATAACTTCTTTTGATGTTAATCCCTCCGGAATTTCTAAGCCTGATGCAGAAGACGTAGCATTCTCCACCAAAACAGGTAATTTATGGGTAGTTGATGGATTTAATGCAGAGGTTTATCAATATACCACCGGCGGTCAAATAGTTAGCCGATTTGATACTGAATCTCTAGGAATTAAAGACCCTGAAGGGATTACGGAAGACCCCACTACAGGAAATCTGTTTTTGGTAGCTAGTCCTCAGATTGAAAATAAACAGAAAGTTTATTATGTGTATGAAGTGACTAGTTCGGGTAGCCTTGTCCAGAAAATTAATATTTCACAGGCGAACCCAATTAAACCTGCTGGTATAACCATTGCGCCTAATAGTAAGGATTCTTCTAAGAGAAGCCTTTATATAGTCGATCGCGGTGTTGATAATGATAATAATTCAAGTCAAAATGACGGTCGAATTTACGAATTTTTACTAGATAGTAACGGTTCCGGTGGTGGTACTGGTGGCGGTACTGGTGGCGGTACTGGTGGCGGTACTGGTGGCGGTACTGGTGGCGGTACTGGTGGCGGTACTGGTGGCGGTAATCCATCACCATTCGATCCACAAGCTACTATTTTTGTAGGCAGTAAAGTCAGCGGCAACAATACTATTGGAGGAGTAAATGCTGATAGGGTAGACATTTTAGCTTACAACCAGAGTAAGCAAACCTGGTCTAAGTATTTCGATGGTTCGGATGTAGGCTTAGATCCAAGCAAATACTACATACGAGATTTTCACATCAATAACGATGGCTCTATTTTATTTGCTCTCAATAACCCTGCCACTTTGCCTGGTGGGTTAAAGGTAGATGATTCAGATATCGTCAAGTTTACTCCTACCTCCAAGGGTGAGAATACCAGTGGAAAATTTGAACTTTATTTTGATGGTTCAGATGTAGGTTTAGATACCAGCAACGAGGATATAGATGGAATCGCGTTTGCTCCGGATGGTGGTTTGGTAATTAGTACAACTGGTTCTTATACAGTTCCAGGGTCTAATGGAGATTTAAAGGGTGGAGATGAAGATTTACTACTCTTCAAACCTAGTAGTACAGGCGAAAATACGGCTGGTACCTGGTCATTGCTTTTTGATGGTTCTGATGTAGGTTTATCTAGTTCTAGCGAAGATGTAGACGCTTTTTGGATTGAATATGGCAATAACAGTGTTATTAAACACATTTACTTAAGTACCGAAGGAGATTTTAGCGTTCCTGGTGCCAATGGTGTTGTCATCAATGGTAAAGGTAGTGATATTCTCCGCTTTACTCCAACTTCGCTTGGTAACGTTACCCAAGGTACTTTTGAACTCGTATCCTGGGATAAATCTAATGTAATAGCTAATGCTGGTATAACTGTTGAAGGTTTCTCCGTAGCTTCAGGTATTTCAGGTTTTTGATTAGCTAAAGGTCTGAACTCGACTTTATCCAATTATTTCAATTGCCATACCTCAGACAAGCAGTTAAATTGCTACTATACAATGTGGCTTTTGTCCATGAATAATTTAGGGATTTTTCATGTAACCAAAACCAAATTTTGCAATGGCATTTGCTGATTGAATACTGATAGTTTTATCCGTATAGATGTGTGCATTGTTTAATTGGATAAAGTCAAGCTTATTCATTAACTAAAACATTGACTCTGATACCAAATCAAATAATGTTTGCGACAAATTAATAATATTCTAGAGGTCACTGCCGTGCCCCTACAATCTGTCGCATTCTTTTTTAAAATTGGTATGAGGAAATACAGGCAATACTTGTCGGTTAAGGGTAAAAGGGGAAGGGGAAAAAGGGCAAGAAAAAACCTTTAACCCTTACCCTTTAACCTTTTCCCCAAACCCAATTCCGAGTTGAAAATCCTTAACCGAGCAGTATTGGAAATACAGGGAAGAATAGAGAATGATATAAGCTGTTGAGCGTACAAATTTTGATAGTAGTCCACTATCAAAATACAAAAAACCTGATGTGCATTTATTAATGTACATCAGGTTAACAAGATTAATGTTGCAAAAAAGACAAATTATCTGCTCGCTAAAACTAATTCACGGTGCTCTAAATAATTGCTGCGCTCGTTGTTGACTTCCGCAATAATCTTTTGGCAAGTTTCTAGGTTAAAGCGACTGAAATCGGCATGATGCGGCTTAATACCGAAAATAGTTTTCCCAACTTTATAAGTAGTTTGAAAAAGTCCCCATTCAATCATTTGATTTAGTAGACGATAAGTGATTAGTGATTTAGCACCACCTTGGGGATGGCGATCGCTAATTGGCTGAAATTTGGCTTCATTAGCGTAGTCATCGACAATAATCAATCCACCGGGTTGCAGTAGCGGCCAGAATAAGTAAAAATCGCGGTCGATGCGTCCATCAGCATCATGTATGAAAGCAGCAATTTTGGGGGTATTAATTAGTGCGATCGCTTCTTGTCCATTCTCAAAAGTGAGTTCTTGTGGAAAAAGGCGCACTTGCTCGCATACGCCAAAATTTTCAAAATGTTTTTGAATTAATTCTAGATTTTCCGCATAGCCACCAACATCAGTCCGAGTACCGCCTTGGCACTTTTCAACTACAATCAATTTAGATTTTTTTTGGCTATCTCTTATCGCCCAACCAATCGCAATACTACCTGTACCTGCTGCACCACCAACTTCGATAATATCGAGATCGGGTAATCGCAAACAAAGTTGGTAAATCTTTTTATAGACAAGTGGTAATAACATACCATTTGTTTGTGCTCTTAAATGGTAAAATTTAGAGTTTGTAACTTGCTCATAATATAGAAAAATATTTTTTAAAAAAGCTTTAAAATTGCTATTCATGCTTTAGCCAATTTGGTACTTGGTTACTTATTGTTATTATTAACATAAGCATAAACAAAAGTTTATATTATATGGCTTTACTGTATCTTTATAATCAGCAAGTAGCAAGAATAGCTGAGTTCGATTAACGTAAAAAAAGAGACGGTATTACTGATTTAACCAACACTCGTTTAAATCAGTAATGCCGTCTCAAATTATTTTCGTAACTCTATTTTCGGTAAGGAGACTGTTAATTTTTGAATGAATTCATCAATGTAACTTTCACAACCTGAAGAGAGTAATGAGAGTCTTTATGCCTCTATTGATATGTCATAGTTACATGACTTCCACTTTCACACTGCTCATCTTGATCAAATTTTGCGAGCCTTCTGTTTTTTGGAGGATACCTCGATGTTGAACTGTTCCGCCTTGAACTGTGATTTTGGCATTTTTATCAGATTGGAAAACCTTAGTTAAGGGATTAGTTGACTTCAAGGTGCAGCGAGTCAGGGTGACATCAGCTGACTCCGTAGCATGGATTTGTGCTAAACAACCTGAACCTCCACGACAACGAGGTTCTATACCGACACAGTCTTGAACATCTATTTTTGACCAAAATCTGAAGTTACGTTTGTTATCTGTGGCTTTGGCACGAATTAACACAGTATTTTTCGCTTTAATGTCGTATCCACCATCAGTATTGCCAGCAGCGCTCGTATCTTCAAATCTAATATCTGAGACGTTAGCCTCTGCGGTAAAACCATCTCCATTCCAATAGTCTTTGCTAGAGAGAGTCTGTTGACAGTTATTCATAGTGGTTCGCCGCAGCGTCACATGATGCACATCGCCACGGAGATGCACGCCCATACAAAAGTTGTCGCCATCTTGGCGTTGTGAGTCTCCAACAACTTGCTCAATCAGGATATTGTGTGCATCAGCTTGGTTACTAGGCTTAGATTTACCAAAACGTATTGCTCCTTTGGAGTAGCCTTGAATATCTGCATTGCGGATGGTGACATTTGCTAAATCCCATGAACCACTAGGATCATGTTCAATGAATCTTTGGACGTTGGTAGCTTTGGTTTTTTCGATAGTCACATCACCTTTAGTACCAGCAAACACAAAGCAACCATTACCCTGGTTCATACAATGAATGTTACGGAAAGTCAGGTAACTAGCACCAGGAAGAAGATTAAAGAGACTGTTACCCGTCTTTCCTAATGGAGGAGCCTGATATGGGCTGGAGCGATCGCCTACAATAACTGGCATGGATGTTTCAATTCCTGATGCATCAGTTCCGTGGATGGTTATCGGTTTACCAGCAGATCCGCCACTAGCAATGCGAATATTCCCACTGTACTTGTAGACTCCAGTCAGTAACCTCACTTCACCGCCTGGTTGCACTCTGCCAACAAATGCAGGTAAATCAGTCAGTAATCCTGCATTTTGAGCGCTACTACCATCACGCTTACCAGCACCTTGCGGTGAAATATAGAGAATTTGCGATAAGGTTGCGGCTTGTCCGACGTTGGAATTATGGCAAATCCCCATAAAACAACCAGAAAATCCGACTGAGAATTGAGCCAAGAGCAGCGCTAGGACAAAACCTAAACCAGAGAACACAAGCATCAAAGTTTTATTACTAAATTGCCGTTGCCATTTGCGTACCTCTTTAGCAACGGTATTTAGTAGCACTATGTGTTTTTTCATGGAATCACACAAATATGAACTAATGGACTAGCCGAGAATGTCAAAACCTTTATCATGTAAAGATTTTGATATTGAATGCTGCGATTAGCTTGATACGATCTAAGTATGCCAATCTGTATCATTTATCAAAGCTTTAAATAATCAACAGGAAATTTTTACAATATTGCTGAGTTTGTGGGAAGCGATAAAAGTCCAATTTATTACAGGATAAGCTTTACAGCCACACTTAGATAATTGTTACAAAATATTACGTAGTTGTAGAGACGCGATTCATCGCGTCTCTACAAGAAGATTTAAAGGTCAATCGATTTGTCTTATCTCTGGAATCATCCAACTTCTTGGAAAGAACAAGCGATCGCTAATTCGGTATGTTCTTTGAGTGTATCTTTATCCAAAGTATGGACAAGATATTGAGGTGCGATCGCTAGTAATTTATCGATTCTGTCTTTTGCTGCTGCGACTACTGCGGGGTCGAGGCTAACGTTACTCAGGGAGTCAGCAAAATCTTGGGCGATGTAATAGGTACGTTCTAAAGATGATGAGTTGATATTACGGGAGACAATAAATAAATCACAGCCAGCATTTACAGCTTTGGCGACAGTCCCTTTTTGCATAAACATATCGGAGATGGCTTTCATATCTAAATCGTCAGACACTACCACACCTTTGAAACCCAGTTCTTCCCTGAGTATGCCTTGAAGAATGCGTTGCGAAAGTGTTGCTGGTACATCCGGATCTATTTTCGGGAATAGGATATGGGCTGTCATCACCAGAGGTACCTGTTCCTCAATCAGAGTTTTGAAAGGTAGAAGTTCGCGATTTCGCAGGTCTTCTGCTGTCAAATCAAGTACTGGTAGTTCTAGATGAGAGTCTTTACTAGTATCTCCATGACCGGGGAAGTGTTTAGCACAACCAAGAATTCCTGATTCTTGCAGTCCTAAAAAGTATTCCCGTGCGCCGTTAGCAGCAGATTCGGGAGTTGTACCAAAGGCGCGCGGGCCAATCACAGGATTTTGTGGATGGGAATAAATATCTGCTACAGGTGCCCAGGATATATTGATTCCCAAGGATTGGAGTTCTACGGCGGTGGCTTTAGCTACTTGACGCGATCGCGATTGTAACAGCGAAGCATAGGGAAATCGGGTAATTGGTAAAGGTGTACGCACCACCCGACCGCCTTCATGATCTAAGGTAATAAACATAGAATCACGTTCGGCGTATTGTCTAATTTGGTCGATTAACTCTCTATAGCTTTGCAACCAAATTTCATAAGCAGCGCTATCTAGAAAGTTCTTAGCAAAAAATATTACCCCAACAGGTTTTAATTCACTAAGTGCACGTTTATCGTCGTCGCTTAATGTCGTGCCGGAGACACCGAGAATTAAATGATGCCCAAAGCCCTGGAGATGCTGCGTTACTGACATAACGTTTTACCTGTGGCTATTCATTTAATAGCATTTAATTTTTGATAACAGAGGTATGGTAATTGCTAGTAGCTATTTATGCAATCGGCTATTAGCAATCAACCATCAGTAGCTAGCAAGAATCTAGAGGCGATTAAAATTCCGATACTAATGCTAGTTGTCTCACTGGCTTGGGTTTTGCTTTGGTGAGAGTAGAAGCTTTTAAAGTCATTTTGGGTTGACTGCTTTGCAAAATTACCGCTTCATAGGGTACGACTCCAGCTATTTCACTACCAAGACAACGGGCTGCAATCCTTGATAAATCTAAGCTTCTGGGTTCAATATAAGGGCCGCGATCGTTGACTCGGACAATCACAGATTTGCCACTGTGGAGATTTTTCACCTGCAAATAGGTATTAAAAGGCAGAGTTTTATGGGCTACTGTCAATTCATCTTGGTTGTATATCTCGCCGTTTGCTGTTAAACGACCATGAAAATAGCCTCCATACCAAGACGCTAACCCAGATAGTTTTCTGCTAGAAGGACTGACACCATACATCTCTTTTTGTCCCTCTACGAGGGTCAATGTTGGTGCTTTAAAAGCTGAACGCAGATTGTTAATCCATTCAATTGCTAACAATTCACCAGTCTTATGGAATCTATTGGAGATTTGTTTTTCAATCCCCCATAAAAAGCGATTACCTGCCATTAGGGCAGGTATACCATCAACTAAAGCGGGTCGTAATTGATTAGCGTCTAAGTTGGGTAACTTCGCTAGGTTAGTCAAGCGTTGTTGCATTGACTTTGCTGCCCTTTCTGTAGGTAAGGTAGCAACTAAACTGTTATTTACCCACATTTCATAGTTACTTTGGTCTCGATGGACAACTACTACAGGTAAGGAAGCAGAGATCAAATTCTGTTCTACAGGACTGGTAAAACGGAAGAAATCTTGTAGCGATCGCAGAATTTTATGGGTAAAAAAATCTGGGCTAGGAGAACTTGAGTTGATGATGGTTCCAGATGTCCAACCGCTAGATTTTCTAAAAATTGGCTGTTGTGATGCTATCTCTTGCCCAGCACTACAAAGCTCTTTTTTACTTTTTTTAACTGTCTGTCTTTGAGAATTACGTGGCTTTTCTATGTTGGTGGCACTGTCATGATTGTTCCAATCAATTCTTAAAAACCTTGTAGGTAGCAACGTTGCACTCAATACTTTTCCCTGGGGAAGTATAAACAATGGACGGTGCTTACTGACCAATTTACCCAGATTGGTTGAAACTTTCGCTGGTAATACTTTCGGCGTAAAATTTGTTGGTAATTTTTCACTCAATGAAAAGAAAGAACTAATCGTGGATGTTATCCAAAGAAATTCAAAAATTAGCATGTCGATTTAAATTCCAAGTTTTTGCACAATTAAACCGTGCACCCCTGGGTTTGCTAAACAACATTTTTAGACGAACAAATTAAATTTTTATTCTTTAATACAGAGAAAAATCCTCTTACTTTGTTGACACAATACTGAGCGATCCCCAGCAGGGATCATCATATCTTGTTACACGTAAATAAACAAATAAAACTTTTAGATACTGTTTTGAATTATTTGCCAGTTTTAAATTTAAATTTTTTATAACTGCTGCTTTTATTGTTTTTAAAATATACAGAAAATCTGATTTGACAACGATAAAAATACGGGAATAACAAAATTTTTAGTATTATTTTTTACTTTATTTTTTAATTTGTTAACAGAAAAAATACTCACATCATGGCTCATAGTCTTGATCAAAGCCAGAAAAATTTCTTCCAGACAAATTCAGTAGCGAGCAAAAAATCAATCAAAACCAGAAAAGTAAAAATTTTTCTCAAGAGTCAAGGATCAAAAAATTTTCGGAATTTTTCAGTTCTTTGTCTCTCCTGCTTTGCTGATTTTTTAGTCAAGCACTCAGAGGAAGATCCTCTAACCAAACATGAAAATTGCTCAAATACCAATGCTTACTGACCAATTTTCTACTGGGGTAAAAGGTAAGAAATATATCTCGAAAATATTGGCAAACCACCAATGCAAATGAAAAATGACGATTTGGCTAATCAATTTTATTGATGCCTAAACCTAAAAGCAGCAGGATATTTCCAAGTTTTTTAGGAAAGCGATCGCACAATCGCTGCGAAATGTAACAGATTGCAACGTATAATGAGAACGGCAAAACGATTAAGAAATCTTGAAGAGCAGTAGGGTTAAATGCGAGTAGCGATCGCGGGAGCGGGCCTAGCAGGACTTTCCTGCGCCAAATATCTCACAGACGCGGGTCACACCCCCATTGTCTTGGAACGCCGAGACGTACTGGGTGGCAAGGTGGCAGCGTGGAAAGATGCTGACGGAGACTGGTACGAAACAGGTCTGCACATATTTTTTGGGGCATACCCCAATATTTTGCAGCTATTCAAAGAACTGGGCATAGAAGACCGTTTGCAGTGGAAAGAACACACAATGATCTTCAACCAGCCCAATGCCCCAGGGACATACAGCCGCTTTGATTTCCCAGATTTGCCAGCACCCTTAAATGGCATAGTGGCAATCTTGCGAAACAACGATATGCTCACCTGGCCAGAAAAAATTCGTTTTGGGTTGGGTTTGTTACCAGCAATGGTGCAAGGACAGAAGTACGTAGAGGAAATGGACAAATACTCCTGGACGGAATGGCTGCAAAAGCAAAACATTCCCCTAAGAGTTGAAAAAGAAGTTTTTATTGCCATGTCTAAGGCATTAAACTTCATTGGCCCAGAAGAAATTTCCGCTACTATCTTGCTAACAGCCCTCAATCGCTTTCTACAAGAAAAGAAAGGCTCAACCATGGCCTTTCTTGATGGTTCACCAACAGAGCGATTGTGTCAGCCGATAGTAGATCACATCACCGAACGGGGTGGGGAAGTAAGATTAAATGCCCCCCTTAAAGAAATTCTGCTCAACGGAGATGGTACCGTGAGGGGATTCTTAATTCGGGGGTTAAATGGCGCAGAAGATGAAGTGTTAACGGCTGATTTGTATGTATCTGCCATGCCCGTTGACCCCTTCAAGGTGATGCTGCCAGAACCGTGGAAAAAAATGGAGTTTTTCCAGCAGTTAGATGGGCTAGAAGGAGTACCAGTAATTAACCTCCATCTCTGGTTTGATCGTAAACTAACAGAAATTGACCACTTACTATTTTCGCGATCGCCCCTCCTCAGCGTTTATGCTGATATGAGCAACACCTGCCGTGGATATGCTAATCCCGATCGCTCAATGTTGGAATTAGTTCTAGCTCCAGCAAAAGATTGGATCTCTAAATCCGATGAGGAAATTGTTGATGCCACCATTGCTGAACTAGAAAAACTCTTTCCCCAACACTTTGGTGGGGATAATCCAGCCAAGCTGCTGAAATATCATGTGGTGAAAACGCCGCGTTCAGTTTACAAAGCGACTCCAGGTCGTCAACAGTACCGTCCTTCGCAAAAAACTCCCATTGCCAACTTCTATTTGACAGGGGATTACACCATGCAACGCTATTTGGCCAGTATGGAAGGGGCCGTACTTTCTGGTAAGCTTACAGCGCAGGCGATCTCGGAAGCAATCCCGGTGGACACTGCAAACAAACCGCAAACGCTCACCCGATCGCCCGCAACGAATGCTGCAACTGCCTGATTCACCCCCGCGCATGAAAACGCTGGTCTCTGTAGACGATTCCTACAAACTTTGTCGGCAACTTATCGCCAAGTATTCCGCGACTTTTTACCTGAGCACTTTGCTCCTGAGCAAAGAAAAGCGTCCCGCTGTTTGGGCAATTTATGCTTGGTGTCGCCGTACAGATGAACTGGTAGATGGCCCTGCATCTGCTATGACTACGCCAGAAACCCTAGATCTATGGGAGAAGCAGCTAGAATCAATTTTTGCTGGGCATCCAGTAGAAAATTTTGATGTGGCTTTAGTGGATACTGTTAAACGCTTTCCGATGGACATTCAACCCTTTCGGGATATGATTGCCGGTCAGCGCATGGACTTATATCGCAGTCGCTATGAAACGTTTGAGGAATTATACGTCTACTGTTACCGCGTTGCTGGCACTGTCGGTTTAATGTCCACGGCGATCATGGGGTTGGATGATACCAGAAATACAGCGCCGTGGCACCGTACACAACAGTCGTATGTTCCAGTTCAAGAAGAAATTGCTTTAGGAATTGCCAAGCAACTCACCAATATCTTACGAGATGTTGGTGAAGATGCTAGGCGAGGACGAATTTATCTTCCCTTAGAAGATTTGGCACGTTTTAACTACACCGAACAAGATTTATTTAAGGGTGTAGTAGACGATCGCTGGCGTGCCTTAATGCAGTTCCAAATCTCACGGGCACGAGAATTCTACACCAAAGCAGAACGAGGAATTTCCTATCTTTCTGCTGATGCTCGTTGGCCTGTTTGGGCTGCGCTGATGCATTACAGCCAAATTTTAAACTTTATCGAACGCAACGATTATAATGTCTTCACTCAGCGCGCCTACGTCCCCCAGTGGAAAAAATTGCGTACCTTACCACTGGCTTGGATGCGAGCGCAAGTCCTCTAAATTTTAGTCAGTAGTCAGTAGTCAGTAGTTAACAATTATTTACTAAAATCCTTCCAGATGACTCTCTTTCCTGACTCCAACTTCTGAAAATACAGTTGACTAATGACTAATGACTAATGACTAAAAAATGTTTGACTTGTAAAGATGTATCTGCTACTATTGTTATTCGTGACCCAGGAGAGGTGGCTGAGTGGTCGAAAGCGGCAGATTGCTAATCTGTTGTACGGCAGGCAACTCCGTACCGAGGGTTCGAATCCCTCCCTCTCCGTTTTCCCAGCCACTAGAAGTAAGTGATGACACTGAGTTTGCATCACTTTTTTAGTTAATTAGGGATAATAAGTTTTTCTTAAACTAAAAAAATACGTCTTTAGGCATAAGTATTAATGTTGGCATCAACACCTCTATATCTTCAGGAGGATGATATTATTTATGCTTTGGAGTCTGTAAATATTAACCTAACCTCAAATATAGTTAGAATTTTACTTTCAGACTCCTAAAGAATAGAGGAGTGAAAGTAATTTATGCCAAGAATTAGTACAGCCTTAGCTTTTAGTGTAGCTACCTTAGCAGCTGGTTTTCTGTTGGGGGCTTGTAATGATACTACTAGCAACTCTAATAGTACAGGGAACACACAAGGCACTGCTACCCCAGCAACCAACTCAACTACTACAACTAATGCCAAGGGACTGAAAATCGGTTCCTTACTACCATCAACAGGCGATTTAGCATCTATCGGTCAGCAGATGGTGGGTTCAGTTCCCTTGCTGGTGGACACAGTCAATGCTTGTGGTGGCGTAAACGGTGAACCAGTCGCCTTAGTACCAGTAGACGATCAAACAGATCCGAAAGCAGGTGCAGCTGGGATGACCAAACTTGCAACCTTGGATAAGGTAGCTGGTGTAGTGGGTTCCTTTGCTAGTAGCGTTTCCACTGCGGCTATCTCAGTGGCGACACCGAATAAAGTGATGTTGATTTCCCCTGGGAGTACCAGTCCTGTGTTTACGGAAAAGGCTCAAAAAGGCGACTATAAAGGCTTTTGGGCACGCACTGCACCCCCAGATACTTACCAAGCACTAGCCTTGGCGCAACTCGCTAAGAAAAAAGGATTTAAACGCGTTTCTACAGTCGTGATTAATAACGACTACGGTGTTGGTTTTGAAAAAGCATTTGTACAAACTTTTGAAAAATTAGGTGGAACAGTAGTTAATAAAGATAAACCTGTCCGTTATGATCCTAAGGCTCAGACCTTTGATACTGAAGCGGCGGCGGCTTTTGCCGGCAAACCAGATGCCGTATTAGCAGTACTCTATGCGGAGACAGGAAGTATATTTCTCAAAACTGCTTACCAGCAAGGCTTAACCAAAGGAGTGCAAATTCTGCTGACTGATGGCGTAAAATCACCCACTTTCCCAGAGCAAGTAGGCAAAGCTAGTGATGGCAAATATATTTTAACTGGTGCGATCGGTACCGTTCCCGGTTCCGATGGTAAAGCATTAGAAGGCTTTAACAAACTCTGGAAAGAGAAAAAAGGTGGTTCCCCAGGAGAATACGCACCTCAAGCTTGGGATGCAGCTGCATTATTAGCATTAGCCGCACAAGCTGCTAAAGAAAATACAGGTGTTGGCATTGCTAGTAAAATTCGAGACGTTTCTAATGGGCCGGGTACAGAAGTTACTGATGTTTGTGAAGGGCTAAAATTGCTCAAAGAAGGTAAAAAGATTAACTACCAAGGCGCTAGCGGTAACGTTGATGTTGACGCTAATGGCGATGTGGTTGGTGTTTACGATGTCTGGACTGTGGGAGATGATGGCAAAATCACGGTGATCGATAAAGTTAATCCTAAATAGGGCTCTCTAATTACTCTTTCTAAGATACAAGGTTGGGTTGTAGCTTGCTTCCCTGTAGGGGTTATATCTCAATACAGTTCAGAGAAGATCATTAGTGATTGATTTGTCACTTGGGAAACAGCTAGCTCAATTGGGGGATTCTCCCCCAAACCCCCGATTGGGGGACGCAACCGTCCCCCAAACCCCCTCCAAAATTCAAAAATTGGATTTAGAAACCACTGAAGTTGTAGCCAACGCCTAACATCACGCCTATGTCAGTATTTTCAAAGAAGCCAGCATTGACAGACGCAGTGGCAGTAAATTGGGTATTGAGAGGAAAATCAAAGCCACCAGAGACTAAAAATGCGGCTTCAGAGTTATCACCAGTTTTAATTGCTGCACCTAATCCTATGTAAGGCGCAATTGGTAAGGGTTCACTAAATGGATCTGCTACCTGCTGAAAGGTAAAGTCATAGGTGAGGGGAAGTAGAATTGTGGTGTTGTCACCCAAAACTGCTGATGGTCGGAAAGATATAGCATTGCTCAATCCGATTTTACTAATGACAGCAAAGTTACCATCACCCAAAGCAGAGTCACTACCACTGACACCAATGTTACCTGCAAGACCAATATAGCTTCTACCACCACGGGTAGCTCTACCTGGTTCAATATCGGCTTGTGCTACTTGAGTAGTAGCTGGTTGAGCAATAGGCTGTTGAGCGGTCGGTTCCGAGTTTTGGGGAATAAAGCCGGCTGCTGAGGTGATTGCTGTACCTGGAATAGGTGTAACTATGCGATTAGCGGTTTGTTGTGTAGCAGCGTTAGGGAACTGCTGGGAAACGGTGAAATTTGTATTGGTTTGAGTAGGGGAATTTTGGCTTGTAGCTTCCTGTTCAGTAGTTGATTGGCTGGGAGATGCTACGGTTGTAGCAGCATTACTAAACTGCTGATTATTTGAGGAATCTACTGTTTGAGCGACAGCAGATAAGCTACTACCTAAGACTGCACAAGCTGCTAAACTTGGCAAGCAAAAAACAGCTTTACGAATAATAGTATTCACATTCACTCCTTACAAAATATTGCCACACATAAATAAACGGTTTTTGGTGTTAAGCCAAGAAATCTTGGTAACATCCAACCATTTAACACGAAAAAACTAATTCTCACACCCTGTATTTGACGGAATTATACTAATCCTTTCAGGGTTACGATGTTACTCAGAAAAGCTGTATAGTCCATGTCAATAAACCTCTCTTCTGGGAGAGGCTACACCCACAGGGTAGCGAACAGGAAAAAATGGCTACTCTTTTCCATGCTCACTGGTCATTCGTAGTGTCTCACAAATAATACCAATTTGAATAAATAATGTGATAAATACGTAGATTGGGATGAGTACGCCGCAATACTACAAGGGATAGCTTTTTAAACTCAAAATTAGTTGAGGGGAAAGGGTTAAAGGTTAAGAGTACTCCAAGTAAAAAAATGCTCAATTGTCATTGCGAATGAAGCAAAGCGGAATGAAGCAATCGCATAGACTCGCTCGTAGTTGCAAGATTTTGCGATTGCTTCTCTGCGAGACGCTACACTCCGTTTCGCTCGCAATGACAGGTTTTGGATCGTTTATTTTTTGGAACACTCTAAGGGTTAAAGGTTTTTTCTTTCCCTTGAACCATTCCCCTTTTTCCCCTTAACCGACAAGTATTGGAGTACGCCGTACTTTTCTAGTAGGAAATAGCAATTCCGCTCAGGAAATACTTAGAGCAATTTACTCATCATTCAAAGTTTCAATTAACAAATCGACTTGCTGCTGACGCTGCTGCAAAAAATTCTCGCATTGGCGCAAATTTTCTACAGCATTTGTAAATTGTGCAAATACTTCTTCTAATTCCAACTCGCCTGTCTCAATACGAGTAATAATTTGTTCGATTTCAGCCACTTTATCCTCATAATTCCAACCTGTGAGGGCATCAGAATTAGCAGGGTTCTTACGTTTAATCATCCTAATCTTTTACTTCTTTCACTTTCACTTTAACTTCTCCCTGTCCCAATTGAATCAATAACTCATCACCCACAGCTAAATCTGCAGCAGTTCGAGCGATCGCACCATTTTCTTGTCTGACTACGGCGTAACCACGCTGTAATACGGCTTTCGGGTCGAGAGTAGCTAATTTTTGCCTTAACATTTCTAGATGTTGGCTGGCTTGTTGCGATCGCCTTTTTGTGACTTGCACTAATTGCTGATGCTTCCAAGCTAGTCTTTGCTTTTCTTGTTGTAATTGCCGATCTAAGCGTAAATGTTGCAGCCGATTTTGCAATACTCGCAGCTTGTGTTCAGCAGCTTGTGTAGAGTAAAGTACCGCCTCTTGTAAAGCTTCCACTCGTTGCCGATGTTGAGTATACAATTCCGCCAGGGCTGGCACAACCAGTTCTGCCGCAGCAGTGGGAGTATGGACGCATACATCTGCAACTAAATCTGCCAAAGATTCATCTCGTTGATGACCAATGCCAGTAATTACTGGTATAGAACAATTAGCTAGCGATCGCACGACTCGTTCATCGTTAAAGCAAGCTAATTCCTCAACTGCGCCGCCTCCCCGTGACAAAATTAGCACCTCGGCTCGCCCATCCCGTTCTACGCGTTCAATAGCTTTCACTATCGATTCTGGTGCTTGCTCCCCCTGTACTGTCGCCGGAGAAAATAAAACCTGTAACCCTGGATACCGTTGTTTTAGGGTTCTTTGAATATCACCCCAAGCCGCAGCCGTTGGTGAAGTGATCACAGCGATGGTTTGGGGATGAGAAGGAAGCGATCGCTTTCTTTCGGGATCAAACAACCCCTCAGATAGCAAGCGGTTTTTTAACTGTTGGTAACGCAAAGCCTGTAAACCTTCACCAGCAGGTAAAGCTTGCCAAACAGATAGCTGATATTCTCCCCTTTGAGGATAAACTCTGAGACTACCTAAAATAATTAACTGCTCACCAGGAATAGGGATTTGCGCCAGTTTTGCCAATTGGCTATTCCACGCTACACATTTAATTCCAGCTGTACCATCGGGATCTTGCAAGGTGAAAAATAAACCACTGCGATGGTGATTAGCGCTGGAAACTTCTCCTGTTACCCAAACTTGTCGCAGTTGATGATCTTGTTCCAACAGCAAGCGGATGTAGTCAGTTAACCCAGCTACCGAAAGTGCAGTATCAGGAATTAAAGAGTTGACAAAATCGGAAGTCATACCATTTTGGATTTTAGATTTTAGATTTTGGATTGGAAATCGCCTTATAATTATGATTTTTGTAAATCAATTTTTTGCAATTACTTTTCAAATTTGTATCGTTAAAGACGCAACTCAAAATCTATCCAAATACTAGTAAATCGGTGTTTGCATACTTAACTTGCAATACTTCTAGATTAACCCTCTTCTAAGAAACAGAAATATTTCTTTACATCCATTGGGAATGCGATCACTTTCCTCGGACGCTTTTATCACTTTCGGGAGATAATAATCTGGAAAGCTTACAGCATAAGACTTTTACCAAAAAACCATGATTTTAGCCATTGTGTTAGAAAATAAACGCTCAAATGCCCGTTGTATCTAAAGTTCAAAATTTGGCTTTGATTTTTATTTTCCCAGAGTGACAAAACAAGGTTAAGCATTATCCACCCAGAAAGAGGATTTGGAGAAAAGGATACTTTTCCCCTTTCCCTTTTTCCCCTTCACCTTTCCCCCATATATTAACTGCGGTTGTCTATTTGGGCGCGTTGCAAATTCCCAGAAAAGTCAACATAAACACTTTTCCATTCAGTAAAAACATCTAAGGCTGTAGTACCAGCCTCTCTATGTCCATTGCCTGTTTGTTTGACACCACCAAAAGGTAAGTGTACTTCAGCACCAATAGTCGGGCCATTTATATAAGTGATACCTGCCTCAATGTCGCGCATAGCAGTAAAAGCGCGGTTAATGTCGCGGGTGTAGACTGAGGAAGATAGACCGTAATTGGTATCGTTGAGGACTGCGATCGCTTCTTCAAACGAGCTAACCTCAATTAATGCGACTACTGGCCCAAATATCTCTTCGCGAGCAACGCGCATTTCCGGGGTCACATTATCCAAAATTGTCGGTTTAAAGAAGTTACCGTTTTTTAATTGCCCCTCGCTGGCAATTTCTCCACCAATTAACACTTTTGCTCCTTCTTCACGGGCAATATCTAAATATTTATTGACTCTTTGCAACTGCGATGCATTAATTAACGGCCCGATATCTATATCTGGATCGGTTCCAGCCCCTAAGCGTAATTTGCTGGTACGCTCGTAAAGCATGGCAGTAAATTTTTCTTTGATGTCACGATGCAATATTAAACGACTAGTAGCTGTACATCGTTGTCCCGCAGTCCCAAAGGCTCCCCAAACTGCACCATCTAACGCCAGTTCCAAATCTGCGTCTTCCATGACAACTTGGGCGTTTTTACCACCCATTTCTAAACAAACGCGCTTGTGAGTGCGTCCGCAAGTTGCACCGACAAATGCACCTGTTTCGGAAGAACCAGTAAAAGATACTAAATCAACATCAGGATGCTCGACTAAGGCTTTTCCAGCTTCTTCTCCGACACCATGAACTAGGTTAATTACTCCTGGTGGTAAACCTGCGGCGGCAAAAATCTCCACTAATTTTGTTGCACAAGCTGGGGTATCTTCAGCAGGTTTGAGGATAACGGTATTACCACATACTAAGGCTGGCATAGCTTTCCAGCAGGGAATCGCCACGGGAAAATTCCAAGGAGTAATTAAAGCACATACCCCTATTGGCATTCTCACCGTCATAGCAAATTTATTGGGCATTTCTGAGGGTGTAGTTTGCCCGAATAATCGCCGCCCTTCACCAGCACTATAAAAGGCGCAGTCAATACCTTCTTGCACATCGCCTCTGGCTTCAGTCAAGGGTTTACCCATTTCGCGACTGATTAACTGAGCGAGTTCTTCTTTGTGCTGAAGCAATATTTCCCCGACACGAAAAATATATTCGGCTCTAGCTGGGGCGGGAACTTGTCGCCAACTGCGGTAAGCTTGGCGGGCGGCGGCTACTGCTTGATTAACATCATCTGCTAAGGAACGGGGGAAGGTAGCAACAACTTCATTCTTATCAGCAGGGTTGCGACTTTCTAAAGTGGCTCCCCCTAAAGCACTCAACCATTCACCGTTGATGTAATTGCGGCAACTTAAGGCAGTAGTCATTTTTAAGACCTCCAGCTCTACATCCACTGGAACTTTTGTACTAAGTGTGCCGTGCTTTAGAGGTTGTCGTCAAGTGTTGGGCATTGGGCATGGGGCATTGGGCATTGGGCATGGTAATTGATAATGGTAAGTACTTGGACAAAAATATTTACAGTCATTGCGAGCGAAGCGAAGCAATCCCAGCCCTTGCGATTGCTTCATTCCGCTTCGCTCCATTCGCAATGACTTTGTGTAATTAATTCTGTCAGACTACTTATTTATCTCCTTTTACCCTTCCCCTTTTCCCTCATCCCCCTCTGCTTTACTTCATAGCTGCTAAAGTCCGCCGTCCAATGATGCCGTCTGCTCTTAAGCCTTTGGATTTTTGGAATTTGATGACTGCGGAGCGTGTTTGTTTATCAAATACACCATTAACATTTCCGGTGTACAACCCTTGTTGCTTTAAAAAGTTTTGAGCAGTTTTAACTCCTTCTCCCTTGCTACCTAACTGGAGTGTAGTGGTTGGCTTTGCTGCAGTGTTGGTAGTTGTTATAGCGCTAGGCTTTTTAGTTGTATTGGTTGTTGGCTGGCTAGTTTGAGTAACTGGGGTAGTGCTAGCAGGATTTTGAGTTTTATTCGCAGTTTTGGAGAAGGCTGGAAAAGCAGTGGCTAAAGTTAGTACAGGAATTAAAGTAAGTACTTTCCAATTCATAGTTCTAGTTCCTATTAAACAGAGATTGTGATGTGCAGTGTCATCGTGTCAGGCCTATGACGCGATCGCAAATCTCCTGAGTAAATCCTGGTGCTTTTTATAGCCAAATATTATTTACTCAATTAGATATGGAATAAGCATCACATATCTAATTGACAAGGCTATTGCAGAACTATGACGAAGCTATGACCAATTTTTTTCAGTATTTCTATTAGTAAAGAAAAATACTTTTATTTTTGGATATTAATTAATACTACTTAATTTTTAAATTAAGAAAGTAACGTTTAATCTGAGTTCTTACACTTTAAATCTGTTACTAGATTGTAGAGAATTAGTAACAATCATCAACTGTGTCTGCTAAGGCAGACGAAATGGGAATAAAGACTAGGTACTACAGACAAGAATGTTTTCTGAGAACTTATAACTAAGAATTTTTCCAGCTTGGTGGGGGAGTACAGGATTTTAGAGCCATATATAAGGAAATGAGTGGAGGATTTTTCTCCTCCATGACCCATTTCCTAATCTCTAGTTTCCATTAAATATGAATTCCACATTCAGTTTTGCCGGTTCCCCGCCAGCGTCCAGCGCGTTCGTCTTCACCTTCGCCTACTTTGGTGGTGATTGGTTCGTCACCAATGCTGGGATAGCCTTGGTCATGTAGAGGGTTGTAAATTACGCCATGTTCTGCCACGTAAACCCAGCTTTGTTGGCGTGTCCAGGCAGCTAAAGGATTTACTTTCAAGCGTCCTTGACCATCTAATTCAAATACAGGCATATTAGCACGGGTAACAGCTTGGTCACGGCGACGACCAGTAATCCAAGCAACTGTATTGAGTTCGTCTAAACCTCTTTGCAAAGGTTCGATTTTTGTAATGTGGTGGAATTTAGTAATATCTCTGTCCCAAAGTGCATCGCCGTATTTTGCGTTAAAAGCTTCACGGCTATCTACATCTGGGGTTTTGTAAGTTTGTAGATCTAGGTTATAAATTTCTTTACTTTTAGCAACTAGTTCTAAGCTTTGGGGGAAGTGGAATAGGGTATCGAGAAAGATAACGGGGACTGGATGCTTCAGTTCACTATAAAGAATGTGGGTAATTATCATGTCATCCACGTTAAAGGCGCTGGTTTGCACCAATCCCGTGGCGATATTTTCTACAGACCACGCCAGTATGTCTTTTGGGGTAGCAGTTTCAAATTGTTGGTTTAACTGTTCTAAATCAAACTCTTTGGTTTGGTTTGGCGATACCGTGGAAACTGTCATGATAATTTTTAGGTAAATGGGTCTTTTACTTCAATAAAATTTATTTTACCCCAAATGGGTAATACAAAGGCACATAAATCGCTAGGGTATCAGTTATTTGTAAAACTTATAGTTTATAGAATTTATACCTATATTGGTAAATATATGGGGATTGGGGATTGGGGATTGGGGATTGGGGATAAGGGAGATGAGGAGGATGAGGGAGATGAGGAGGATGAGGGAGAAAGAACAATTACCCATTACCCATTACCCATTACCCATTACCCATTACCCATTACCCATTACCCATTACCCATTACCCATTGCCCATTGCCCAATCAATGCCCCATGCCCCACGTAAGTGAATACCACAGGTTTTACTAAGATAAATTGCGTTAGATAAAGTTTTACCGCACTTATATAGATATTAAATTATGAGACTGGTATTGTTAATGAATCCTTAACTTTGATGTGGATTCTAAGAAAATGAATAAGTCAAAAACTCCTGGATCTTTTGGTGAATCTATAGTTATGGGCGCTCTCATCATGTTGACCAGTGTGAGCATTATCACCATCATGAGTGCATTTTAAGATAATAAAAATAAATTTTAGCAACGAAACTTTACAAAGCTCCTCTGAAACTGAGAGGGGCTTTTACATTTTGTAGTCTAGGCAGTTAGCGATCGCTTAAATTAGCGTTAAGTAATTTTGTGAGTTTGGTCAGTATTCACACTGAGGTGATTATTGGTGCAAGATATCAAGGAACAAGAAGATAATTTTTATCTCTCTGGTGAACTAATGAGGTAATTTTTGCCAGTCACTATATGTTGGACTTGCTGATTCAAAACGGGTTGATTTTCGATGGTTTAGGATCTGCACCTATACGTGGGGATATTGGAATTCAAAATGGCCGGATTGTAGGTATTGCTCCTAGCTTATCTACCCCAGCGCGTGAAGTAGTTGATGCTGCTGGATTGTGGGTTACACCGGGATTTATCGATATTCATACACATTACGATTTAGAGTTAGAGATTGCACCAGGATTGAGCGAATCGGTGCGTCATGGTGTTACCAGCGTGGTGATTGGCAATTGCAGTTTATCTGTTGCCATTGGTGAAGCTCAAATGCTGGCAGATATTTTTCAGCGAGTCGAAACATTATCTCATCGGTTAATTGCCAAATGGTTGAACAAGTCAATATCTTGGCAAACACCAGCAGAATATTTACAGCATTTACAACAGTTACCACTAGGGCCAAATGTTGCGCCTTTATTTGGACATAGTGCTTTACGCGCTCACGTTATGGGGTTGGAACGCAGCTTAACCGTTCAGCCGAGCAGATTTGAGCTAAAACTGATGCAGCGCATAGCAGCAGATGCTTTAGACGCGGGATTTGTCGGGATTTCTATTGATATGTTTCCTTGGCATAGGATGAGTGGCGAATGGCAAGGTTATACAATTCCCTCACAACACGCGAAATTTAAAGAATATGCGATGCTGGCAAAGCTTTGTAAGCAGCGCGATCGCGTTTTTCAAGTCACTCCTAATTTACAAAAGCTGGCTTCTTTTGTAGAGATTCTGCGTATGGGTTCGGGGTTTGGCAAGCGACTGCGGCTAACTGTCCTCTCTGCTTTGGATGCTGTACATAATCGCCAACTCTGGCGCACATTTTCCCCTCTTCTATTCATTTGGAATCGGCTTCTTAATGGTAATGTGCGCTTTCAAACGCTAACAGAACCATTCACAATTTATTCTGATGGCCCTGTTACTCCCTTATTTGAAGAATTTGCAACAGGCGCACAACTAAATGGTTGTGAGTCACGCCAAGAAAGACAAAAATTATGGCAATCTGAAAGTTTTTGTCGTCAATTTCGTCAAGAATGGCTCAGTAAATGGCGAAATTCTTTTCATCGCCAGTTAGATTTGATAGAAGTTGTTGACTGTCCCGAAGCAAGTTGGCAAGGGTTGAGTTTTGCAGAAATTGCCCGCCAAAAGCAACAGGAACCTGTAGATTTGTTTATGCAGGCGTTGCAAGAATACGATACAGATTTGCGTTGGGTAGCAACAGGAGCCAACGATCGCTTAAAACCCCGTTTAGCGATGATGCAGCACCCGCATATTTTCCCTGGATTTACTGATGCTGGCGCTCATGTGCGTAACTTGGGATACTATGATGGCGCGTTGTCTTTGCTGAAGCAGGCTGTAACAACGAATTTTCTGACACCGGAAGCGGCGATTTTTCGAGTTACAGGAGAACCTGCAACTTGGTTTCGGCTGGATACGGGAGTGCTGAGAGTTGGTGCGAAAGCAGATATAGTTTTACTCAACCCCAATGCGCTCAATCAAGCAATCAGTCCTCAGGTGGAAATATTAGATCCTGTGTTGGATGGTGAACCTCGGATGGTGAAGCGCGGTTCAGATGAGATTGTGCAAGCGGTTTATATTAATGGAGTTCGGGTTATTTCTAAGGGAGAGGTGAGCGATCGCTTAGGGAGTGAAAGATTGGGAAGTATTTTGTCTCCGTTGTCATGAGAGTATGTCACGCAGACACAGAGAGTGCTATCAAAGAACTTGTTTGGATCGCATATTAAAGCAATATTTTCCGACAACTGCTTATCTTACAATAGACACTAAACCTTAAATTTGCTCTAGCAGGCGATGGACACTACAGATAATTCCCCTATTGAGGATAAAGAGTCAGAGGTTTTGGTATCTGTGACAGAACTACAGCGTCAGCTTAATGACTTACTCAAGCAACTATCGCCAGAACGATTACAGGTACTTGCTGATTTTGCGGCTTACTTAGCAAATGCTGAAAGCGAAGCAGCAACCCAAGAACTTTTGGCAATTTCTGGATTGTTAGAGCGAGTTAAGCAAAATCAAGCTACCTCTAAAAGCGAGTACAAAAATTGGAGAACCCTTCGTTCTGATGTATGAAGTTCTTCTCCATCCCGATGCCCAAAAGGTTTATATTAATGCTGACAAAGCCCTAGGAAAGAAAATTGCTCGATGTTTACAACAGCTAGAGCAAACTCCCCTGTTGCACCCCAACATTAAAGCCCTAAAAGGAGATTATGCAGGGTAATACCGCTACAGAATTGGGGATTACAGGGTGATCTATTCGATAGATGATGAACTCGCGCAGGTGTTTGTTGTGGCGATCGCCCATCGCAGTGAAGTTTATGAGTCATGAAGGTGATGAGCGATCGCTTAGGGCGTGAAAAATTGGGAAGCGTTTTGTCTCCGTTGTCATGAGAGTATTTCACGCAAAGGGAAGTTTGATTAAATTCTATGCAACCACTGTTTTGGATCGCGTTTTGCATGGAAGCAAGCAAGTACAAAAACAGTATCTTGCTCAAAAACGTAAAGAATGATGTATGGGAATCGACGGATTAATGCTCTTCTTACTTGTTTGTGGATGACTTGGTAAGCCTAGGGTTTTCGTGTAATTCCTGACAGACAAACATCAACTGCACGAACAAACTCAGAACCTAAACCGGAATTCTGGGATTCGTACCACTCAAAAGTATCCTGAATATCGTATTCTGCTTCTGGCTGAATAATCAGGTTATAGTTCATCGGGAAAAGCCTAACCGTTTTTTAACCTCTTCCCAACTAGAACCATTTGCGGGGTTTTTCTTGTAAATTTCTAAGCGCCGATCTAGTTCCTGTTGTTGCGCTTCACTCAAGGGAAGCTCCTCTTGCTGTTCTAAAATGCTATCCCATAAATCTTCAGCAAGTTGGATACGTTCTGCAACGCTGAGTTCAGAAATTTCAACTTTCAACAATGGATGGGAACTCATGAGTTCAGAGTGAGGGTTTAGCCTTTACCTAATATTACAGTATTGCGGCTTGAGGTGTGGGAAAGTTGCTAGCGATCGCATCCCAAAAGCTTATATAAAAAGTAGTATAATTATTTAGTATACAGTAATCAGCAATACTTCCTTTCTTTAATCCCTAACTGATAATTTTATTAATTAAAAATTGATTGTGACTGATAGAATTAAATTTTTGTTATCTGAATAATCCCAATTCAAATAGTGTTGGCGATAGATAAATCATGCGGAGGATATAGCACCGTTTCCTACATATCTGTAATATCTTTTTTTTAATTAGTATGATGTAATGACTAAACTAGAAATCATGTTGAGAAATAATCTATCTACGGCATGATGAAGATAACTTCTTAATCGCTTTATAGTATTTTAACGATGCCCACGTTAAGATTGATGCGGCAAGTATGATAACTCGCTAAAGTAATACTAAAAATTGCGATCGCTTGTGTTAAATCTATTAAAAATTTGCATCAGAATCATGTTTCCTGCTGTGAATTCCATTACGACAGCAGAATTTGCTAAATGGCGATCGGATTCTGCCAAGCTACAACCTTTAGTGCTAGATGCACGCAGTCCAGCAGAGTATGGAGTCAGTCATCTCAAATCAGCAATACGTATCGATCCGATTATTTTACACTCAAAAAAGGCTTTGAGGATTTCAAAAGATAGCCCTATTGTTGTGTACTGTTCAATTGGTTATCGTAGTGCCAAAATTGCTCAACAGCTTCAAAAGCAAGGTTTTACCTCTATTTATAACTTAAGCGGAGGTATTTTTGAGTGGGCAAATGAAGGACGACCTATTTTTAAAGATGACAACCATCAAACAGAGTTTGTGCATCCTTATGATGCAAAATGGGGAAAAATGCTGAAAGCTAATTACCATCCTCAAAATTGCTCTTATCTCGCTTCTCGATGACAACAAAGCGGCAAAGGAGAGAAAGATAATTAGCAAAAAATGATAGCTTTGCTCCTCGACTTGTTTTTTGAGTTGGATGGATGATGAAACCCCAATACGGTTCGGATAAGTATTTTGCATCTCTCTCGTGATTTGGGAAAAGGGTAATGGGAAAAGGGTAAGGGTGAATTCAATCCTTTTCCCCTTTTCCCTTTCCCCCTTAACCGAACTGTATTGGGCACTGCCTTGTCTTTACAATTATCTGTACCTCACCAACTTGCAATCTGCTGTAAGATTTACTTTATAAATAAATACAGTTCAGTTCAGTTAAGAAAATTAATTGATAACAAAACCAAAAAACTAGTTATTCAACAACAAAACAGAACAATCATTTTGGAGGGGGTTTGGGGGACGCAACCGTCACCCAATCGGGGGTTTGGGGGAGAATCCCCCAATTCTTCTAGCTTCTTTAATAAGTGACCGAAGCGATTTTAGATTTTAGATTTTAGATTTTGGATTAAATGAAAATTTGAAATCTAAAATATTTGGTCTCAAGCCTCTGGGTTAACCCAGAAGAAAAACAAAAATTTTTCAATATTTAAGCCTCTTCTTTATAAGGAGAGGTTAATCCAAAAGACGCTCGCGGACTCGCTAACGCTGCGCTATCGTAAATCCACGCATCCAAAATTGAATGACAAATCAATGGCTAATAAGCTTAACTGAACTGTATTACTTTATAAATGGTCTCTAATTATTTTTATCTCCAAACTCCATAAAAAAAGAAAGAAGATGTAAAAATATCTTCTTTCTTGACCTTTTATTTAATGAATTAATCTTCGCTCAGGACTGAGTACTCCGAGTTAACCTTCTTCTTGATTCTCAACTTTACGGCCAGGAGAAGATTCATACAAAGCATCTAGCTGTTGGCGCGCATCTTCGACGTTGATTGACCGCATCACTAATAATGGTTCTTTAATTAAGTTACCTGCATTATCTAATAATTCTGGATGTGGCGGAAAATGCTTGTTAACTGAGGGATAGCCATATCTCCCCTGGTTTCTAGTTGCTGGATAATTGCGCTCTCGATCAAAACTAAACATGATCAGATTGCGAATTAAATTAGCAACAGCGATAACGGCAAGAATTGTAAAAGCAAGAATGTAAAGCAGGTGTAACATCGGGTTATCCTCCAGAGGAAGCAAGTTCTAAAAGTTTTTACTGTAACTTTTCGCTTTACTAGTAATTAAAATTACATATAGAGCGAATGGCTGAAGCACATTGATATGTCTAGGTTTCGCAGGGGGGAATGTATTGACCGTTATCCAAACCACGGTAGCATGTTATACATTTTTTTCTGTTTTATTCAAAATTTATTAAGGATTGATTACTAAATATCGAACTGAAATATTGCGTTGCTTTTTTAATTAAGTCTACCGAACTTAATGAAAAAAAACTTCACTCTCACACATCTCTTTCTTTATGGAAGCGTATTGCCACTTTCCAGCATTCTGTCACTAATTCGTGCCAAGGCTTAATTGTTGCCATTTCAATACCAACTTGCCCATCAGTTGCACTGAACATCATCTTTGCTGTATTGAGTTCATCCTGGGCTTGCTGGATTCTGAGAAGCAAGTCTGATTTGTCTTGCTCACTCATAAATGAAATTTGCTCGGTTTCGAGAAATTTACGCGATCGCGTAAACCAATACTGAAAATCCTCTAACAGAGGTTCCAATAAAGCTTTGAGCACTTCAGCCCCTGGTAAATTTGAGTCTCGCATAAATGAGAAGCATACGTCTATCTTTCTTTATAATATTAACCTTATTTACAATTCTTAATATTATATTTTAACCCCTCCCCAGATAGATGTAAAGGAGATTGTAGCTTATGATACTTTTTTCTATTTTATCCTTATTCCCAAAGATTTGCATAGATCCTCCAATGAGAATGTTGCAAGTGAAATAATTATAGAAGCAAGAAAAAGTCAACTGCGATCGTTGTAAGGTAAATTCACTCGCAGGATAGATTCTAATATTAAAGATATATTGAGAATTTTTGATTTTATGTAATTAGCAAGTAAGTTTATGTTGATCCCCTATGGAAAGTTCCTACAATTCCTGGCGCGTAGTGTCTTTTAGCCTGTAGGTTGTGTTGAGTATAAGTGAAGTCAACCTACTTCTGCAAAATGCCAAAAAGTCTCACTCAATACTTTTAATTAAAAATCAAAAATCTAAAATTAAAATATTAAAGGCAAAATAATACGAATACAAAATTAAAATAAGTAAAATTGCTGGGAATTGCTAGAACTGTTTGCAGTACACAAGCTTAACCTAAAATCTAAAATTCCAACTTGGTATAACTCCCCTGGCTTAGAGAACCAGGAGTGTTAAACAAAATGCCTACCTGCATGATTACAAACGCTGGAGTATGTTTAAACCGTGGGTATCAGTACCGCAGGTATTGTAAAGACTATATTCGTTAGCCAAATGTTGTATTTGTTCTGATTCTAAAGAACTTGGTCTCCAAGGGTTCGGGTTATTGTAAGCGTAGAAAGTTTCTACACCATCGATTCCCCTTTCCGCAGCAGCAGGAATTAAATCTAAGTGCGATCGCCTAAAGCGTGCTGGGTGAGCTAATACTGCTAATCCCCCCGCCTCATGAATCGCAGCAATGACGTTATTTGCTTGGTATTCTGCGCCTGTTGTGGCTTTTCTTTGCAAATAAGGTTTCATGCTATGGTGTTCTGGCTGGAAAGAGTAAGCCAGAATATGAACTTCTACATCTAAAAGGTTGGCATTAATTTCTACACCAGTCCACAGATGGGGAGCGCTTGCACCCGGATTATTCCACTTCCAGTCTTCTAACCAAGCTTTGGCAACTTGGTATCCACCAATACTATGATGATCGGTGATTGCTAGTCCTTGTAAACCAATAGCGATCGCCTGTTCCATCAATGTATTTGGCTGCAATCTGCCATCAGAGTGAACAGTATGTATATGAAAATTAAATGACCTCGGACAACTTTGAGCATTAATATTTTGGAATACTTGCTTTAAAATTTCCGTGGAAGCTGAAGTCCGAGCAAAATTTACAACCATAACCCCTCAAAGACAAAATACATTGTTCTCAACACAGGAACACGCCGCATATTTCTAGATGAAAAACCACTAACACCATAAGCTAGTGTCAGTATTTTCTCGAATTCGACCGCAAATTTTTCAATATGTTAAGACTACGTTAGCAAATCTCAACGCTGACGGGCATGAGTATTTTCGATTGCATTTATCAGCATAGGTAACAAATAAGTCGAAACACTTATTCATTCCATAGAGATTAGTTGACAGGTGACTGCAACAGTTAACAGTCAACCGTCAACTATCAACACAATTCAATATGCTTTGTTCGATGTGCAACAGCCGATCAATGTTCAATATTTTTCGGTTAAGGGTAAAAAAGCGAAGGGGAAAGGGAAAAGAAGATATCTTTAACCTTTTCCCCAAACCCAATGGTGATGTAAAAATGCTTAACTGCGTAGTATTGGATGAATATTGTGATTTAATCAAGCAATCCGACTAATGAATTATCACCAGTAATTACTTCACCAATGGCAAAAGTAGGAATATCTTGTGATTGAAAGAAGGTTATTACTTGGTCAGCGCTATTTGGTGGGACTAATAGCACATAGCCAATACCCATATTGAAGGTATTATACATTGCTTCATCGTTCACTCCTCCAGCTTCGGCTATCCACTGAAATAGTGGAGGAGTTATCAAATTATGGCGATTGATTTTAATTGCTTGACCTTTGCTTAAACATCTGGGTAAATTTTCTGGCAAACCACCACCTGTAATGTGTGCCATACCGTGAATTTCTAAACTAGCTTGACGTGCAGCTAGGATAGGTTTGACATAAATGCGCGTCGGTTTGAGGAAAGCTTCTCCAATGGTTTCGCCACCTAATGATTCTGGGCGTTCATTCCAATCGAATTTGTGATCGCTCACAATCTTTCGTACTAAACTTAAGCCATTACTATGCACACCAGAACTAGCAAGAGCGATCGCAACATCTCCTACTTGTACCTGGGAACCATCAAGCATTTGGCTTTTTTCTACAATCCCTACACAAAATCCCGCCAAATCATACTCACCGACTTGGTAAAAACCTGGCATTTCTGCGGTTTCTCCCCCCAGCAAAGCACAACCAGCTTGCTGACACCCAGCCGCAATTCCTGCAACTACCTCAGTTAATTGCTCTTTATCCAGCTTACCTGTTGCCAGATAATCTAAAAAAAACAGCGGTTCGGCTCCAGATGTCAGTACATCATTAACGCACATCGCCACCAAATCAATACCTACAGTATCGTGGCGGTTAAGAACTTGAGCAATTTTGAGCTTTGTCCCAACACCATCTGTTCCAGAGACTAATACTGGTTCCTGATAACCCCCTGGAAGCTGAAAACAACCACCAAAACCACCTAGTCCCCCAAGTACTTCTTTTCTAAAAGTACTGTGAACCAAATTGCGAATTTTATCTACAAAGGCTCGCCCAGCCTCAACATCTACCCCAGCGTCCCGATAATCCATTCCTGACTGCTTCCTGACGGCACTGTTTTCAATTCACTCTAGTTAAGTAGAGTAAAGCTTTAACAACCTTGAGGTGAGCCATTAAGACTCACCCAAGTTAAACTATACCAACAAAGCCTGCTGTTCTATAGAAATCACGCGCCCTTCATCCTCAAAACCCGCAATTTGATCGAAGTTCAAATACCGATATAAATTGTCGGCAAAAGGATGAATTTTATTCGCCACAATATCCAAGTATTCTTGTACTGTGGGAATGCGTCCTAACAATGCACAAACTGCGGCTAATTCGGCAGAACCTAAATACACTCTTGCACCTTTACCCATGCGATTATTAAAGTTGCGGGTAGAGGTGGAAAATACAGTTGTGCCATCAGCAACTCGTGCTTGATTACCCATGCATAAACTACATCCTGGCATTTCTGTCCTAGCACCCGCAGCACCAAAAATGCTATATACACCTTCTTCTTTTAATTGGTGTTCGTCCATGCGGGTTGGGGGTGCTATCCACAGGCGTGTTTTGACTTCACCTGCGCCTTCCAATACTTTCGCTGTTGCGCGATAATGACCGATATTTGTCATACAAGAACCAAGGAATACTTCTTGTACTGGATCATTAGCAACTTCCGATAATAATTTTACATTATCGGGGTCATTGGGAGCAGCAACAATTGGTTCTTTGATTTCGTTCAAATCAATTTCAATTATTTCGGCATACTCGGCATCTGCATCAGCTTCAAGTAATACGGGATTGGCTAACCATTCTTCCATTTTGGCGATGCGGCGGAGAATAGTACGCTCATCGTGGTAGCCTCTGGCTATCATATTCTTTAACAGCGAGATGTTAGAACGCAGATATTCAGCAATTGTTTCTGTACTCAGTTTAATTGTGCAACCGGCACAGGAACGTTCTGCTGATGCATCTGTTAATTCAAAGGCTTGTTCAACTTTTAAATCGGGTAAGCCTTCCAGTTCTAAAATCCGTCCTGAGAAGATATTTTTCTTGTTTTCTTTCTCTACTGTTAGCAATCCTTTTTGAATGGCGACGTAGGGAATAGCGTTAACAATATCTCTGAGGGTAATACCTGGTTGTAATTCTCCTTTGAATCTTACCAAAACTGATTCTGGCATATCCAAAGGCATGACACCTAAAGCGGCGGCAAAGGCTACTAACCCGGAACCTGCGGGGAAGGAAATACCTAGGGGAAAGCGGGTGTGAGAGTCGCCACCTGTACCGACGGTGTCGGGTAGCAGCATCCGGTTTAGCCAAGAGTGAATGATACCATCACCGGGGCGTAGGGCTACGCCACCACGTTGGGCAAAAAAGTCTGGTAAGTCGTGGTGAGTTTTGATATCTACTGGTTTGGGATAAGCTGCGGTGTGACAGAAACTCTGCATTACCAAATCAGCGCTGAAACCAAGACAGGCGAGTTCCTTTAACTCGTCGCGGGTCATGGGGCCTGTGGTATCTTGGGAACCAACAGTTGTCATGATGGGTTCGCAAGATGTACCAGGGCGCACACCGGCTAATCCGCAAGCTTTCCCTACCATTTTTTGGGCGAGGGTGTAGCCTTTACCTGTATCTTCCGGTGCTTGGGGACGAATAAATAAGATGCTGGGTTCTAAACCGAGTGCTTGGCGGGT
Organism: Tolypothrix sp. PCC 7601; assembly: GCF_025677855.1. Classification (NCBI taxonomy): domain Bacteria; kingdom Bacillati; phylum Cyanobacteriota; class Cyanophyceae; order Nostocales; family Tolypothrichaceae; genus Tolypothrix; species Tolypothrix sp. PCC 7601. The sequence continues at coordinate 1,425,048 of NZ_CP064879.1, read as the reverse complement.
TTTGTCGGTGAGGGTACGCCCAATTAATAAAGGAATACGTCCACCTGCACGGACTTCATCAAGGATGGTATCGGGTTTGAGGTTGAAGGTGGAAATCACATCACCTGCTTCGTTGGTGATTTCGCCTTTGTAGGGATGGATGGTAATCACGTCACCTGTTTCTAACTTGGTGACATCACACTGAATTGGCAAAGCACCAGCATCTTCAGCTGTATTAAAGAAGATTGGCGCGATCGCACCACCTAAAATATATCCCCCAGCGCGTTTGTTGGGAACAAAGGGAATATCATTACCCATGTGCCACAATACGGAATTGATGGCAGATTTCCGGGAGGAACCCGTACCCACTACATCCCCGACGTAAGCCACAGGATGTCCTTTTTTCTTTAAATCGGCAATGGTTTTTAAGCTTCCCGGTTGCCGTGACTCTAGCATCACTAAGGCGTGTAAGGGAATATCCGGGCGAGTGGTAGCACTTTGGGCGGGGGATAAGTCGTCGGTGTTGGTTTCCCCAGGAACTTTGAAGACTGTAACGGTAATTGTCTCTGGGAGTTGGGGACGAACAGTAAACCACTCAGCTTCCGCCCATGAATCTATGACGCGTTTGGCATAGGGATTGGTTTTGGATAGTTCCAAAACATCATGGAAAGCATCATACACCAACAAAATTTTGCTGAGAGCGTTGGCGGCATAAGCAGCGATGGGTTCCTTTCCTTGTCCCTGCATGACTAAAGGAGTTTCAGCAGAGTCTGATACAGAGACAGTGGGAGTTTGCAGCAATTCAATTAAAGATTGCACATTGTAGCCACCTACCATCGTTCCCAGTAATTCTACTGCTTGGATGGGTGAAATTAAGGGGCTTTTGGTTTCACCTTTGGCAATGGCTGTGAGAAACCCTGCTTTGACATAAGCTGCGGCATCAACTCCAGGGGGTATGCGATCGCGCAATAAATGCAATAATGTATCTTCTTCACCCTTGGGCGGATTCTTCAGTAATTCGCACAACTGGGAAGTTTGCTTGGCATCTAGCGGTAAGGGGGGAATTCCTAATTCAGCTCTTTCTACAACGTGTTGACGATATGATTCCAACATTCTACACTCCAAGATATTAGCCAAAAATGGTTTTAGTGTTTATAATCACTGCCTATATTTCAGGAGAACTCAAGCTTACAAGTCTTCTTTCACGGTATCAACTGGTAATGAGTCTCCCTACTTGAAGTTTTTGGTCTGGCCAGGACTTATAATTATCACTGTATAGCTACTTCTGCCAATAAATCTATTTGAAAATAATTTTTGGGTTGGCATTTCTCGACTTGGTTGTGTGTCTATTCATCAGATAAAATATTTCCTTTGTTAGTTAAATTACATTCTTTTTGTATATGTCCAAAACATACACCGTTGAAATCATCCATCAAGGTGAGAGCCACACTTTACAAGTCCCTGAAAATGAAACTATCTTAGCAGTTGCCGATCAAGCTGGTTTAGAATTACCTAGTTCTTGTCATGCAGGTGTTTGTACAACTTGCGCGGGTAAAATTATCTCCGGTTCTGTGGATCAAACTGATGGTATGGGCGTTAGTCCAAATTTACAAAAACAAGGTTACGTGTTGCTTTGTGTAGCTAAACCTCTGTCTGATATCAAATTGGAAACAGAACAAGAAGATACACTTTATCAGTTGCAATTTGGCAAAGACTAATTAAAGAATGAAGTATAAAGGCTAAAGGATGAAAATTTGACAGAAATTTCTCTTTTAATACTTCATCCTTTATGCTGATATCAGTTATTCTAGAAAGCAATAATAACAAGGATAGGCGAGAATGACTACTCATTTTATTACCGCAGAAATTGACCTCCAAGAAACTCCTACAGAGTTAGAGCAAGCAATCGCCGCAGAATTAGAAAAACAGGGTGAACCTTTACGTTGGGCAATTACCTCTGTGGATACAGAACAGGAAAAGGTTACTGTAGAAGCTGTAGTGACTACAGCAACTGCAGAATAATTACTAATTCGTAATTCGTAAGTCGTAATTTAGAGAACAGTATCAGACCCTTGATTTAGCAATCGAGAAGTTAAACACATGGTGATGAATGTTTTAAAAACCGCGTGTCTGAAAGCATAGGAAAATAATTACGAATTACGAATTATTAATTACGAACTATTTTATGCAACGTCCATATACTGCTATTTTAATTGTACCTACTGGTGTGGGTGCAGCCATCGGGGGTTATGCAGGGGATGCTTTACCTGTAGCCAGAGTTATATCACAGGTGTGCGATCGCCTAATTACTCACCCTAATGTCCTCAATGGTGCAAGTTTGTACTGGAATTTACCCAATACTTTTTATGTGGAAGGTTACGGGTTGGACAAATTTGCTGCGGGAGAATGGGGTTTGCGCCCTGTACATAGAAATAAAATAGGTTTACTTTTAGACCAGGGAATAGAGCCAGAATTAAGGCTGCGACACTTGCAAGCAGCAGATGCAGCCAGAGCTACATTAGGCTTAACCCTGACAGATTATGTTGTAACAGATACGCCACTAAATATAGAATTACGCACATCGCCATCTGGTATTAGTTGGGGGACAATTGGTAACCCCGATAGTTTATTAAGAGCAGCAGAAGTATTAATTAAACAAGCGGGTGCAGATGCGATCGCAGTAGTAGCCCGTTTCCCTGATGATATGGAAGCAGAAGCCGTGGAAAACTACCGCCAAGGTAAAGGCGTAGATACCTTAGCTGGCGCAGAAGCCGTCATCAGTCATTTAATTGTACGTACTTTTCAAATACCCTGCGCCCATGCTCCAGCTTTAGCCTCATTCCCCCCAGATGCGAATTTATCTCCCCGTTCTGCCGCCGAAGAATTAGGCTATACTTTTTTACCGTGTGTACTTGTCGGTTTAAGTCGCGCACCACAATTTATCATAGAGAAAGGAACAATCAAATATCTACCAGAAGATATTTGGTCAGAGCAAGTTGATGCTGCAATAATACCAGCAACCGCTTGTGGTAGTAGTGCAATTTTGCGCTTAAATCAGAAGCAATGCCAAATTATTACTGTTGCAGAAAACCAAACTCAAATCCAAGTTCCTCCAGAACCTTTAGGGATCAAGTCCATACAGGTAAACTCATATTTAGAAGCAGTAGGTGTTTTAGCAGCACACAAAGCAGGTGTCGATCCCTCTGCTCTCCGTCCGCAAATAAATTCTCTACAGCAACTTGTTATTAGTTAAGAGTCAAGAGTCAAAAGTCAAAATTAATAAATTATTTCTTCCATAATCCCCAATCTCCATTACCCCTTATCCCCAGAGGGGGCCCCGAGTTCCCCAATCCCCAATCCCCAATTCCCCTAAACACCCGTGGTTGAACAACAAAAACAAGAACCAGAAATTCCTTACCTAACACGCATCCAAGTATTGGGAGCGATGGGAGCGACTGCAATTATTTTGTGGATAGTTGCTAAATTGTGGTTGCGCTTTGGTGGCTTTTCCCTATTTCCTTGGCGTTGGAATGAAACTGATTTGCTTTTGGGGGTGGGATTAGGATTAATTATCACTATTGTGAGTGGCTTAACTTATCGCTTTGTGCCAGCCTACCGTAAAAGCGCAGATTATTATCTAGATTTGGTACTCAAGCCTTTAATTTTACCAGATATTATTTGGCTGGGATTGCTACCGGGATTAAGTGAAGAATTATTATTTCGAGGTGTAATGATTCCCGCCTTAGGAGCGGATCATGTCGCTGTGATTGTATCAAGCCTTTGCTTTGGGGTATTGCATCTGAGTGGCTCTCAACAATGGCCTTATGTGATTTGGGCAACTATTGTTGGTTTAATGCTAGGCTATGGTGCGCTATTGAGTGGCAATTTGCTAGTGCCAATTATTGCCCATGTGATGACGAATTTGATTTCTAGTTATTTGTGGAAGTTGCGAAAAGTATGAAAAACTCCATCCCCTTGTGGGTGGAGTTTTTGGGCATGGGGAATCGGGCATGGGGCATGGCGAAGAAATTACCAATGCCCAATGCCCCAAGCGGCGGGGCGGCTGTCCCTCTCCGTTTAAGCATGATTGAGGATGAGCGATCGCCTGTGTGCGGCTAGTGCGATCGCCTGTGGTAAAATTCGGTGTTCCTCAACTTGAATCCTGGCGTGAAGCGTTGCTGCGGTATCATCTGCTAACACTGGTACTGCTGCTTGGATGATAATAGGGCCGCTGTCTACTTCTAAACATACTAAATGCACCGTACAACCAGTAATTTTTACCCCAGCCGCCAAAGCTTGTTCTACCGCATGAATACCTTTGAAACTTGGTAGCAAGCTGGGATGAATATTAATAATTCTGTCAGGAAAAGCATCAATTAATACTGGTGTTAATAGCCGCATCCAGCCAGCTAAAATTACCCAATCTACATCGTACTGCTGCAAAGTCTGTACAATTTGCCCATCAAACTTTTGTCGATTTTTGCAATCGCGGTGATTCAACAATACCGCCTCTACACCCCAATTCGCTGCCCGCACAGCAGCCTTAGCATCAGGGTTGTTGTAAATCAAAACTTGAATTTGGGCGTTTAGCTGTCCGCCTGCAATAGCTTGGGCTACCGCCTCAAAATTGCTGCCATTTCCTGAGGCGAGAATGCCTAATTTTAAAGGAGTGCTGGTTTTTAAGACCTCATGAGAAATGTTGGGCGAAATCAAACTAGTTGTAGCAGTATCGATTGTAGAATTATTACTCATATTTGCGGGTTAATAAACTTGGTATTCTCCGGTAGCTTCGTGGTATCGGAAACTTTGGTGAATAGGGTGGCTGTCCCAGAGAAAGCTGTTGGTCGTGGTTTACCAGGGTCGGTATTATCTAATTGCAACCGCAGTTGACCATCAGCTGTAAATTCAAAAATTGTCAGAACTGGTTGTTTTTCTTTAGCGACTATGACATTTAAATGCATTGGTTGGGCTGTCGGGTTGATTTGATATTGAAATTCCACAGCTACAGAAGTTTTTGTATCAGGCGACAGAACATATAATTTACCATCTGGCGAGAACATAAAAGTTAGCGTCACAGGTGATGAAGGGTCTTTAGTTTGCCATTCACCGATTAATTTTTGAGCAATGGGGTTTGTAGACTGTTCTGTAGGCGCTGGATTAGGAATTGGTGTAGGTATCGCCTGATTTGTAGGTGCTGGATTAGGAATTGGTACTTTTGCAGGTTCAGCCAGCACAGCTGTATTGAGTGTCATCGATAATGCTATAAGTACGCTAGAGGTCAGCTTTGTGCTGGCGATCGCAATTTTGCCAAAGTAGGGGAAAATGTGAGGCATTCGTTTGAGCCAAATAGAATTCACAGGATCTTAGCAGTACCTCTGCGTCGAATCACACCCTACCGCATTCAACAGCCAAAACCGCTATGAAAACATCCCGTTCCTCTCAGATGCAACTGCTAGATAATGATACAGTTGCCGCCTGGGTTTTTCTCACACCCGCACTGATTTTACTAGGTCTGTTTATCATTTGGCCGATCGCCTATTTGTTTTATCTCAGTTTTACAGCTGGTAGTTTTACCTCAAAAGGTACTTATCTCGTCGGCTTCAAAAATTATTGGCGCTTGCTGTTAAATTCCGATTTTTGGCAAGTTTTGGCTAATACCGCTTATTTTACGATTGCCACAGTAATTCCCAGTTTAGTGATTCCCCTAGGGCTAGCAGTACTATTAAATCGTTCTTTGGCTTTACGAGGCATCATCCGCAGCGCCTATTTTCTACCTTCAATTATTTCCTTAGTAGCTGCTGGCTTAGGATTTCGCTGGCTATTTCAAACCACTGGCCCCGTTAACGGATTTTTAAATATATTTGGCATTCCATCGATTCCTTGGTTAGGGGATACGTTTTGGGCTATGCCAGTACTTATTTTACTGAGTATTTGGAAACAACTCGGCTTTAATATGGTGGTGTTTTTAGCAGGGTTACAAGCTATTCCCCCCAGCCGTTACGAAGCTGCGGAATTGGATGGCGCAGATGGCTGGCAACAATTTTGGCATATCACCCTCCCCGGATTGCGACCAACTTTAATATTTGCGATTATTACCACTGCTATTTTTACCTTGCGGAGTTTTGAGCAAGTTTACGTAATTACAGGCGGCGGGCCGTTAAATTCAACGAATTTGCTAGTTTATTACATCTATCAAGAAGCTTTTGGTCAATTTGATTTTGGTTATGCAGCCGCAGCCGCAACGGTGTTATTAGCAGTAACTCTAGTTTTGGTGTATTTGCAATTGCGAACTTGGGGAGAAGAGTAGGTAATGGGGAATGGGGAATGGGGAATGGGGAATGGGTAATTGGTAATTGGTAATTGGTGTTTGGTTTTTCCCCTGTCTCCCAATGCCCAATGCCCAATGCCCTATGCCCAATGCCCTATGCCCAATGCCCAATGCCCAATGCCCTATGCCCCATGCCCCATGCCCCACATAAAACACAAGTTGATACAGCTGACAATCTGTCCCAGGATGTGTATCCTAGTTGAGGATTATTAACTTACTGCAATATTTAACGCATCTTGATATGGATAGAAAAACTAAACGCCTTTTAATGCTAGTTGTTTTCTGTAGTTTGAGTGGTGTTATTTTAGGCGGTACTACCAGCTGGGCAGAAAGTACTATGTGTTTGGAAGCCAAGACAGTTACTAGTGACTGCTTGACTCAAGACCCTATACAAAAAACTATACAAGGAATGAGTACTGGTTTAGTAGCCGGTGCCGGAGCAGCTTTTGGTGTAGCTTGGCAGTTACGCCAACAAGACTAAACAATTCGTAATTCGTAATTTGTAATTCGTAGTTAAAGCGGCTATTTTGGGATAATCAATCGCAAAATAGCCGCTTTGCATATACAGAGTAGGGTGGAATGTCACTTACTTTAGCGGGATTTAGATCCCCGACTTTTTCAAAAAGTCGGGGATCTGGGCAGCAATGTTTACTTAAGTCAGTGCTATTCCAGAGTAGAGTGTGTTCTGCCTTATAGCAACGCACCTTAAATATGCTTTAAAGTGTCATTGATGTTTTTTTTAGTTTTGCTGCGCGATAACACAGGCTACTATTAAGTAATTACGAACTACGAATTACGAATTACAAATTAGTAATTATTCAAAGCGATAGTTGCGATCGCGCACCCATAAACTAATAGGTACAGCATTACCTTGAGGATCGACTTTGACTTTGACTACTATTGGTTGTCGTCTTCCTTCACGAGAGTCTAAAGCACGGGAAATATCTCTACTAATCCGTTGCCTTTGTTCCTCTGGGATGTAATATGTCTCTACGCCATAATTGACAACGCCATCCCGATATACGCCTTTTAAGGCGACCTGATCATTTGCTAGGTTTGTGGGTCGTCTTCCGCTAACTCTTATTGGCCTCCAAGCAGACGGAACACCACGACCAGAAAATTCTCTCTCTTCCAGAGTTACATACAAATTGGTTCCTTCTGCCAATTGTCTAGTTCTACCCCTATTTTGCCTTAGCAACTCCTGCCAGCCAGGTAGTCTTCTCAAAGTTGCAATTCGGGAAATGTTATAGTCTAAATTGATGGCGTAATTTTGCCGCACATCATCAGGATCTACAGACGCACTTTGCAAAATCACAGTTTTGCCTGCAACATCTGTGTAAACAGCTTGGGTCGGTACTGCCATAATCAACCCTGTTTGAATTAACAGGGGAACCAGTAACCGCCAAAAAGGTAAAGGTTGGTTTGCTTTTTGTTCAGTAGCAATTAAATAATCCCGAAAAGTCAGCTTTCCAGAAAATTCAGCTTCGGGAGACCAACCTTGATTAGATTTATTTGATGATTTATTCGATTCAGAAGCGCTGGATTTATTTGATTCGGAGGCATTACTTTTCATGGGCGTAGTCCTGAAAGGAGAGGAAAATAACCGGGATTAGGACTTACGCAGAGACAGGCTAAGGGACTTTCAACTAAAAAAATATTCCATCCCTGCGGGACGCTACGCGAACGCTATGTCAGCAGAGGAAGCGGACTAAGCAGAGGAGAAAGAATTTATTCCTCTGAAGGTGGGATCATTTATTTTCTGAAAACCCCTAACTACTCAAATATTAGGAATACACAGAGATAACATTCTATCGAATTCTTCGTAATTATGAATTACGAATTATGAATTACGAATTACGAATTGCTTTTTTTACTTTTTCCTTCAGATTGGCGACGTTCAAACCACAGTCCGGCGCTAATTAGTACAGAACCACACATTACAAAAACCAGCGACTTGACTAGCAAGTCTGTATTGTACTCCCACACCCGACTGAGGACTTGTAAAGTTAACAATAGCATACCGCCCCAGAAGGCGGGTCTATCGTTAAGTTTCAATCCTTCTTGAATTAGTTTCCAAGCTAAGATGACTAACAGAACGTTGAAGGCAAAAATTCCCAGTTCGCTAATGCGAGTAATACCTTGATGCCAAAAAGGTACTAAAGCCGTAATGCCAATAAATATCCCAATTAGGATCAGGTTGAAAACCATTTCTCGACGGGCAGGATTATTGCGTTGACGCAGCAGAAATAACCATTGTAAGACTGCCAAGCCACTAAGAATCCCGATATCGATGATGGGAAGACTTCTGAAGATGTTGCTGTTAGTAGTTGGCGGGATATAGCCATTTTCGGGAAATTGCCATTGCCAACGAAAGGACAAGATATAAAATGCAAAACCAAAACAGAATAAAGCCAGGCTACGCGCTAGGGGTTGAAACAAGCGATAATTAACCGTGGGAAATAGTAAGTCATCGTAACTCCACAATAAAGCTGGTGGAAGTGCAAAGGCGAAGGATGCCACCCACGGCGCAATATCAGTGTAAGTTAGTACTTGTAAGGGATTGAGGTTGAATTGCAAGGAACTGACAAAAGCAAAAACTGCTAATCCAAAAATCCAGCGCGATCGGCAAAAATAGGCTAAGGGTACAAAAAATAGCCAGGATATCAAGGGCATATGTCGCACAATTAATCTTGCCCAAGTCCATTCGCCTTGAGTGTACCACCAGTCTCCGAGTCCACTCCAATAACCAATGAGGACGAGGACAATGCCCAGAATACCCAAGGAATTTAAGGATAGGCTGTAAGCCATGATCACAACCCCAAATCCCCAAGCAATAAACAGTTCCGCAGTGGAACCAGCAATATTGAAGACTTGAGCCATCAAGAGGATATTTGCGCCTAAAATAAAAGCGCCTAATATCAGTAAAGCCTCTCCTAATGAGCGTTTGCTGCGGTCAAGTTTTTTGCCTTCCGCTTTCCGCTGTGCAGGTTCTCGCCAAGTGTAAAAACCAGTGATAGTAACAGATAGAAACAAACTGATCATCAAGATAAACTTGACATCTCGCGACCATTCTTGCCAGTTGGCGGCGATAAAAATAATCACACCTAACACTAACAAGATACCGCCAACTGCGATCGCAATCATCCGCGAGCGATCGCGCGTAGCTGCTTCTATGTTGTTAAATTGATAACGGTCTGCTAACTGTTGGTATTGCGAAGCACTAATTATGCCTTCGTCTCGCCACAGCTGTGCTTCTTTGCGTATTTTTTGCTGAAAATTATCGAATATCATGACCCTCGGTGGTGTAGTTTGGGGGCTGGGGATTGGGAATTGGGGACTGGGGATTGGGGATTGGGGACTGGGGATTGGGGATTGGGGACTAGGAAGATAAGAGAATATGGGGAAAGGGGAAATAATCAATTACAAACACCTAAAACCAAACACCAAACACCAAATGCTTAATGTCCAATGCCCTATGCCCTATGCCCTATGCCCCATGCCCCATGCCCCCATTTCAAATGACATGATGTTTTTCAGTATGCAGCTAAACCTTAGCTTGGCATTGTTCTTTCATAACAGTTTGATTTATCGATGGAAAAACCTTCAAATCTATTAATTAAACTTGCAAAGCGTTTGTTTGCAAACGTTGATATTCAAGAGAAATTTATTGCAGCGCTGATTAATCCTCAACCTTTTCATCCTTGCATTTTATGGTGTCAATCAAGACCAAAAATTTCACCTTTTTCTGTAGAAACACCAGCTAGTTGGCAACCGGAATTTGTAGATAGGTTACCTTTAGGAGAAAAGCCAGGTAAACATCCTCTGCATGACCAAGGAGATTTTTATTGTCTGGATTTTTCTTCTGTATTTGCAGCAGCGCCTTTATTAACAATTTCACCATCGGTAAAGCTGATATTTGATATGTGTGCTGCACCGGGAGGCAAGAGTATCTTTGCGTGGAAGGCTTTGCAACCTGAATTACTAATTAGTAATGAGGTAATTGGTAAACGGTTAGGAATGTTAATTTCTAATTTGAAACGTTGCCAGATTAAACCCAGCTTTGTAGTTAATCGAGATTCTAGTATTTTGGCGGAAACTATACCATTATCTAGTAATTTGGTTTTAGTGGATGCTCCTTGTTCTGGGCAATCTTTACTCGCTAAAGGTGAAAAAGCACCAGGATGTTTTCACCCAACTAATATTAATAAATGTGCTAATCGGCAAAAACGGATTATAGCTAATTCTGCTAGATTGGTAGCGCCTCAAGGCTATTTAGCTTATATGACTTGTACCTATTCTCCAGAAGAAAATGAGGAAGTGTGTGAATGGTTTTTACAGAGATTTCCTCAATTTGAGGCAATTAAAGTGAGTAATTTCCAAAATTACCAATCGCATTTAACCGATATACCTTGTTATCGTCTGTTTCCCCAAGATAGGTTAGGAGCAGGAGCATTTACGGTACTGTTCAAAAATACAGAGGTTGGTGAGACAAAGGAGGTAGATGAAGAGATTTTTAATCAACTTGGTTGCAGAGAAATTTTATCTGAATGAACATTAAGGAGCAGGAAACAGGAGGAATAGCCAGAAATTTTATGTGATTGGATTTGACAAGGACACCGTATTTTTTGTGATACGTTTATCAAAATATATTTTTGATTTTGTTAATCAATAGATTTAGTAGCGGACTGACACAGCTAATTTGATGCAATAGCAAAAATTCATCGGCGTTTATCGGCACGGCAGTTGCTTCTCCCAAGGGGAGACGCTACGCGTAGCTTGCTTCCCCGTAGGGGTACAAGTCGGGGAACCGCAAGGGCGCACTGCCTTGTTTATCTGCGGTTAATTTAATCAAATCTAATGCCTCATTTTAGGCGTGTCAGTCTAGTAGAGTGCGTTAAGCTAAAGCTAACGCACCGATGGAAAAGCTTTTCATGCGTTGCTAAAATGTTGCAATAATTTTTCTTGTGGGGTGGACATCTTGTCCGCCCCGGACGGGTGAGACACCCATCCCACAAGAGTTTTTTTATGCACTATTTTAGTCTTGTCAGTCCACTAGGGGGAAGCAAACTTACCATAGAGAAGATTGTAATTTTTTTTGACATTTGGGGTAGTTTCATATTTCAAAAATCAGGCTAGATTAAGACCAAAATCAGCAGATTAAGGTAAATATCATGAGTAATCAAAGGCCTGTTCTTGTAATTCCTGAATCGCAGCTATTGCAAATAATAAATTGGGGTGCGTTAGCAGGAATAGTGGCATTATTTGGCATCGCACTTCACGGTTGGTTAACATTACCCGATACGATACCAGTCCATTTTGGCGTTGATGGACGCGCTAACGGCTGGGGTAGCAAAACAGTTATCTGGTTGTTACCAATAGTGGGTTTATTTATGTATGGAATGCTGACATTGATCAACCGCTATCCCCATACTTTTAATTATGTAGTGACAATTACGGAAGAAAATGCATTTAGACAATATCAAATTGCTTGCTCAATGATCGTTTGGTTAAAGTTTGAATTAGTTTGGCTCTTTGCTTACATTGAATGGCAAATGTACAATCTCGCCACTACCGAAAATCCTACTTTAGGAATTTGGTTTGGCCCTGTGTCTGTAATATTGATATTTGCTACGGTTGCATATTGGTTAAGCCAATCTTTGATGGCTCGTTAATGACGAGGACTAGCTAGACTTCTGCTAAAATTTCTAATTGCAACTCAATATGAGCTTGAGAATAGCGATCGCCATATTCCACAAAAATATCTAAAGCTCTTTGATAATTTTGGCGCGCCTGTGCTGTATCCTGGATAGTCTGGGCAATCATCCCCAGGTTTTGATAAGTACGGGCTTGTTTATAGCGATCGCCATATTCAATATAAATATCCAAAGCTTGTTGATAATAGCGTTGCGTCTTTGCTAAATTCTGCATCTGTTGAGCAACTAGCCCCAAGTGTTGGTAGATATTGGCTTGCTCATAGCGATCGCTTTGTTCGATGTAGATATCCAAAGCTTGTTGATAATAGCGTTGCGCTTCGACAAATTCCTGTGTTTTTTGGGCTACACTTGCCAAATCTTGATATATCTTGGCTTGCTCATCGCGATCGCCATATTCAATGTAGATGATCAAAGCTTGTTGATAATGTTGTTGCGCTGCTGCAAATTCCTGTGTTTTTTGGGCTATACTTGCCAAATTTTGATATGTCAGTGCTTGGTGCTGGCGATCGCCATGTTCAATATAAATATCCAAAGCCTGTTGATAATTACGCTGTGCTGGTGATAGCTCTTGTAACGCTTCGGCAACTACACCCAAATTGTAATAGGTGCTGGCGCAAGAATAGCGATCGCTATGTTCGATGTAGATTTGTAACGCTTGCTGATAATTGCGCTGGGCTTCGGTAAATTCCCGCAATTCTTGGGCAATTATCCCTAAATTGTAGTAGGTGCGGGCACATGAATAGCGATCGCCATGTTCAACGTAGATTTGTAACGCTTGTTGATAATAATTCTGCGCCTGTGACAATTCCCATATTTGTTGAGTAATATTGCCTAATTGGTCATAAGTACGGGCTTGATGATAGCGATCGCCATATTTAATATAAATATGCAAAGCTTGTTGATAATTACTTTCTGCTTGTGCAAATTCTTGCATTTGCTGGGCAATTATCCCTAAATTGTAGTAGGTGCTAGCTTGCCAAATTTGTTTCTGTATCTGCTTTTGGCTGTCTAAAGTCTTGTATATTTGTAATGCTTTTATGTAAGATTCTCTGGCTTGTGAATATTGTTTTTTTAACAGTTGCCAGCGACCTAGTTTTTGAATTGCTAAGGGTATTTGATAGCCTAATTCACTTTTAATAAATACAGATGGATATTTTTCTAAATTTTGACAGACTATTTCTGCTAACTTCTGATTTGTTTGATTGTCATTAATCAAATCTAAGTATCTATCTAGACAAAAATAAATACTCATACTTTCTTGCTTATGCAAGCATAATTCTAAGGCTTTGTAGAGGTTTTCATATTGCCATTGACAAAATAATCTGCCCTTTTCCCGCTCTTGGTAATCATGGGAATTTAGCAATTGGTGATATTTTTCTGCATACTTTAAATAGTGATTTTTAAATGCCTCATCTAAGGCTTGATGCATTTGCTCATTGAGGCTTTCTAACTTCTGCTGCAAAAAGTAAGGAAATACAGGCTGGATAATCAGCAAATTAGCGAAAATATTATGATATTGTAACAATCCCCAGTCAATAGCTTCTTGAATAGCTGCATCAATTTTTTTGAGGGAATATTTCTTAAGTAATTCTAAGTTTTGTAGTTCTTGAATGTAATTTACCAGTTCATTCCGGTCAATCAAACCCTTCAAGGGAGATAAGTACAATAGTAACGTCTGTGTATCAGCAGATAAATCCTTGTGAGGATATTCTACACATTTAAAGATTGTTTTACTTTTATAATCGCTAAATTTATTTAAATTTATATTAACAGCCTGCCAATCTAGCCGCATCTCCTGTGGCGATTGCTTGTGTAAATTTGCTAGCACTATTTGCTTTGCTAAAGGATACGCCGCCAACAAATTCATCAACTTCTGAACATCTACATCTTTGCGAATCGCATCAAATCTATTAATAGCTTGGTTTTGACGAATCATACTGGCTGACACGGCTAGAGACTCCCAAAATTTACAATTACATCCTGTAATTACTGTTTAATATATTCTCTATGTAATCGCTGATAATTTAAAAAAATTTTCATATATTTTAGGCTATTATTATACAATTCTTATGCGGTTTACGTATGTTGGCTGTTATCCAAATTACAAATTTATAATTTGTAATCCAAGATTAAGAAAACCTAAACTGTATAATTTTAATTGAGGGCTATATTATTTAAATTAATATTAACTACAGCAATTTCCAGAAATTATGTGATATGCGGAAAGTCCGCTTCCTCTAACTGAGGATAAATTGGTTAGAGAAAGCAGACCTAAATATTTACTTAATTTTTTCACATTTAATTCATACCAAATCAAATAATGTTTGCGACACATCAATATATGCTAGAGGGCACGGCACTGTTCCCTACAATCTGTCGCATTCTTTTTTCAAATTGGTATTACATAACTCAGGTGTTATTTCAGGCAAAAGACACAAATATTTAATTGAAATGAGATATGCAAATTAGCAGATGCTTGTTCAAAAATTGTGCAAAAAACCAGCGCTACTTTTACCAGGAACGTAAAGCGCGCAATTGGTGTGTTTTCTTCATTTGATGTGCCTGCATTCTGGTGAGTACATCATCTAAAATTGTTACAGCCTGGACAATATAGGGGCCTTTGTTCAACATCACACACTCAGCCCTTTCTGCCATTGCTGCATCAGTCATTTCTGCCCGTGAAGGCATTCCGTGTTTCACGAGATTTTCTAAAACTTGAGTAGCCCAAATTACAGGCACATGGGCAGCTTCACATAACCACAGAATTTCTTCTTGAATTTCTGCTAGACGCTGGTAACCAATTTCCACAGCTAAATCCCCTCTAGCAATCATAATGCCAAAGGGTTGTTGACCTGCTGCTTGCACAATTAATTCTGGCAGGTTGCTAACAGCCAATGGGGTTTCGATTTTAGCGACGATCGCAGGGATGGGAGAACCTGCTGGTAACCTAGCTTGTAATTCCTGTTGTAAAAGCGCGATATCTTCAGCTTTTTGCACAAAGGAGTAGCCAATAATATCCACTAGTTCGGCGTGGCTAGCGATAAAGTCTAGATCTTGTTTGTCTTGATTTGTGAGTGGACTTAAGTGCAAATCTGTATCAGGAAAGTTTAAGCCTTTATCAAGTTGGAGTTTATTACCTTTGAGGCGAGTCTGAGTAATCCTTATCCAAATACCTTCATCGGTGATAGATTCTACAAGTCCACCTATATGACCATCATCAATCCATACTCTCGCGCCTAACTGTATTTGATCTAGTACTTCCGGTAAAGTACAACTTGCTTGGAAACAACTAGATCCAACAGTGGTGGATACATCACGAGTCAGCAGCAGCAAATCTCCACGACAGATGTGACGTTTACCATTAGGCGCGAGAGTAAATTCAATTCGCGGTTTCGGCCCGCCTAAATCCATTAAAATTTTGCAGGGATGTTTCATCTCTGCTTCTGCCAACCGCACATTCGCAATCATGGCAGACCATTCAGTCGGAGTATCATGAGAGCAGTTAATCCGCACACAATCAGTTCCCTGGTGAATGAGATTCCGGACTAACTCATAATTGCTAGCTGCTTCTGTAGGCAATGTCACCATAATTCTGACTCGACGGTGACGAAGGGTCTTACCAAACAGCGCCTCAGTTTGTTCTTGCAGCAAGCGATCGCCTTCAAAAAATTCCTCTAATGGTGGGTGACTAATGGGAGAATTTAACTTAACATCACAAGCAGCTGCTAAAGTAGCAATTACTGCATCTAAATGAGCTAAAACCTTAGTTTCAATATGTCCTAATGAACATAAACCCCAAGGTAACAAAGCCATTTGCAATTCCCGCAAGTCATAACGCCGCAGTGCTAAATAATAAGCTAAGTTGAGACTACTATTAATAAAAGCTGGTCTATGAATGCGCGATCGCCATTCGTGAAAAATCTCCTGTCCTTCTTGATAAACACATTTGCGAAGCTGTTGTAAGGCGGTGAGTAAGGCTTGGGGATTGGATAGATCCACACCAAAATCGGGAGTTTTTAAGCTTGAAGACAGCATATAAGTTAAGGGTTGGAAGTCCGATTGTTAGGGAATAAAGATGATACTCATGGATTAAACTGCTTGTAAAAATCAAGCTGAACCTGCTACCGTGGCTGGGGAATTTTCTTTAACAGCATCAACTACCCCTTGTACTGCTAAAACTGAACAGGGAGCATGATGCAGCACATAATTGCTAACGCTACCTAAGAAAAACTCGCTAATTCCCGTTAGTCCACGCCGACCGAGAATAATTAAATCAGCTTGCCAACTACGGGCTAAATCGCAAATAATTCGACTAGGATCGCCAAATTCCTGAGTGTATTCTGCATTGACACCTTGAGCGATCGCTTTATTGTTTAACAACGTCAAAAATTCTACCCCTTCACGCTTTAAAGATTCCCACTGTCCCAGATAATAGTTGACATCATCAGGAGTGAAAGGAGCGTAAATTCCATCTGTAGCTATACCTGGAGGATTGGGATACCGCTCATCAAAAGGTGAAAGCACATAGAGCAACATTAATTCCGCATTAGTTGCTTTCGCTAAAGCTAAAGCCTGATCAAAAACTTGTTGACCAATTTCTGAATTATTAACCGCAACCAAAATTTTGTGAAACATAATGATTACTCCTTATTTAGTATTTGGGCATGGGGAATGGGGAATGGGGAATGGGTAATGGGTAATGGGTAATGGGTAATGGGTAATGGGTAATGGGTAATGGGTAATGGGTAATGGGTAATGGGTAATGGTTATTTCTCTTCATCTCCCTCATCCCCCTCATCCCCCTCATCCCCCTCATCTCCCTCATCCCCCTCATCCCCTAGCTTCTGCATTAGCAATTTCTAGGAGTGTTTTCAGTACTGAATCAGGATTGAGGCTGATGGAATCAATTCCTTGTTCGACAAGGAAGCGGGCGAATTCTGGGTAATCACTCGGTGCTTGGCCGCAAATACCAATTTTGCGTCCATGCTGTTTAACTGTTTGGATAGCTGTGGCGATTGTTCGCTTCACAGCTTGATTGCGTTCATCAAATAGATGGGCAACTAATTCTGAATCTCGATCCAATCCCAGGGTTAATTGCGTTAAGTCATTGGAACCGATGGAGAAGCCATCAAATACTTGAGCAAATTCGTCTGCGAGAATCACGTTACTGGGCAATTCGCACATTACGTAAACTTGTAAGCCGTTTTCGCCTCTGACTAAACCATTGTTTGCCATCTCAGCTAATACTCGCCGCCCTTCTTCGGGAGTCCGGCAGAACGGTATCATTAAAATAATGTTGGTTAAGCCCATGCGATCGCGTACTTGCTTCATCGCCTGACATTCCAAAGCAAAGCCTTCACGATAGCGTTGATCGTAGTAGCGCGAAGCACCACGCCAGCCAATCATCGGGTTTTCTTCTTTGGGTTCAAATTGTTTACCACCTAAGAGATTGGCGTATTCGTTACTCTTGAAATCAGACAGCCGCACAATTACAGGTTTGGGATAAAAAGCAGCTGCGATCGTACCAATACCTTCAGCTACTTTATCTACAAAGAATTGCGCTTTATTTTCATATTGAGTAGTTAACTCAGCTATTTTGTATTTAGCTAGTTCGTCTTCTAATTCATCAAAATGAATCAAGGCTAAAGGATGGGCTTTGATGTGGTTAGCAATAATAAATTCCATTCGCGCTAATCCTACACCATCATTAGGAATAGCTGCAAAACCAAATGCTTCTTCTGGATTGCCCACATTCATCATAATTTGAGTGTGGGTGTGTGGCAGTTTTTCTAATGGTAATTCTTGAATTTCAAAAGGTAATAAACCTGGGTAAACTTTTCCGGTTTCACCTTCTGCACAACTAACAGTAATTTCTTGCCCAGTTTTTAAGATAGTAGTCGCATTACCACAACCAACAATCGCCGGAATTCCTAACTCCCTGGCAATAATTGCTGCATGACAAGTACGTCCGCCAGCATTAGTTACAATCGCACTAGCCCGTTTCATAATCGGTTCCCAGTCTGGATCGGTGCGGTTAGTTACGAGTATTTCTCCAGCTTGAAACTGATTAATTTGATGCACATCTAAAATTACTCTGGCTTTCCCTTGCCCAATCATCTCACCGACGCTACGGCCTGTAACTAAAGGAACTAGGGATTGAATATCGTCTTTCCCAGTCCCCAGTCCCCAATCCCCAGTCCCCAATCTATAAGTCCGCAATATATTCCCCGTCTTTTGGGACTGCACTGTTTCTGGACGCGCTTGGACAATAAACAGTTCATTGCTAATCCCATCTTTTGCCCATTCAATATCCATTGGCGTATATGTACCACGGACTTGGGAGTAATGTTCTTCAATGATGCAAGCCCAATTAGCAAGTTGTAAAATCTCCTCATCATTGAGAGCAAATATATTCCGTTCCGATGCAGCGACGGAGATATTTTTAGTTAATTTTGAGCCGCCCAGATCATAAACCATCTTAATTTCTTTACTGCCAAGGCTTTTCCTGATAATTGGGCGGTATCCTTGTTTTAATGTGGGCTTAAATACTAAATATTCGTCGGGGTTAACTGCGCCTTGAACAACGTTTTCACCTAAACCGTAAGCAGCAGTAATTAAAGCTGCGTCTTTAAAGCCAGTTTCCGTATCAATAGAGAACATGACACCAGAACTAGCCAAGTCAGAACGTACCATTTTTTGCACGCCTACCGACAGGGCAACATTGAAGTGGTCAAAACCCTTAATTTGGCGATAGGAAATGGCGCGATCGGTAAAAATAGAAGCAAAGCATTTGTGACAAGCTTCTAATACAGCTTCTAAGCCATGAACATTTAAATAAGTTTCTTGCTGTCCCGCAAAGCTAGCATCGGGTAAATCTTCCGCAGTCGCACTAGAACGAACAGCTACATCAGTATCTATTTCAGCATCATATTGCTGACAAAGACTGCGATAAGCTTGGGCGATCGCTTCCTGTAATTCTACAGGAAAGGGAGTTTGCAGCATTAATAACCTTGCTTTCTTCCCACATTGCCGGAGATTTTGCACATCTTCTACATCTAAATCAGCAAAAATTTCTCTAAGTTTTGTTTCCAAACCAGCCGCAGAAATAAAGTATTTATATGCGTAAGCAGTGGTAGCAAACCCTGTAGGAACTTTTACACCTCTGCGCCGGAGTCGCTGAATCATTTCCCCTAAAGAAGCATTTTTGCCTCCAACTAAAGGAATGTCTGCAATACCTACGTCACTTAAAGGTAATACAAATGCTTGTTCTTTGGAAACTGAGCGAGATATTTCTTGATTATCCAAGATTTCTAGCATAATTTTAAGTTCCTTAAAGAAATAGAGATACTGAAGAGCAATGTATTATTTGTTTTGATCCCAAGCCCTACACTCATTTATATATAAGGATAATTTGAGGATCTTGTGAAGATATAGCTATTAGTAATTTGTTTTTACATCAGCCTCAAAACTAAAATCCAAAAGAGTTTTCTTTTTTTTAGTTTATGGAAGCAATTATTAACAATCCAACTCATATATTGCAAAATGTATACAAAAATTACAAAAACAAGAATAACTTAACTTTCTTCACAAGTTCCTCACATTTCACAATTATCTTAAAAGTGTTGATAGTGAATTTTTCTAGTTCAGCTGATTGCAGAACTTGCAAATATGAATTACTGTCCTTGCTGCTCTAACTTGCTGCTGCTACATATCAATGGTTCTGATCTATACTGGTTCTGCCGACATTGTTGGCAAAGAATGCCAGTATTTCTAGGACATCAATCCTGCTTATTATCAGAACATTTTGTAGAAGAGCTACCGACCATTGTGGATGGTCGTCACGAATCTGAAGGCCTTGTTTGCACAAACAAACGTGAAACCATCAACGGATGGATAGGCTTAGACAGAATATCAATTTGAAAGATAGATATTACTGATTAATAATTGGGTTGAGGAATTGCTGACTGATAAATAGGAAATAAAAAATGTCTGCATGTTTGTATGAGTAAGGTGCATAGGTAATCTACCTAATGCACCATCAAAAAAATTAATTAATACCAAGTTAAATATTATTGGTAAAAAAATAAATTATTCATACCATTTTAATGTGAAACTGCACATATCTTGATACTCCTAATAGCCCCATCTAACAATATTAGATGGGGCTATTATTTGTTGGTTGAAATTTCTTTGACAGAATTACCTTTTTATATAAAAATCATTAATTTGTAGCTGTCTCAATGTTTGAAAACTTTGTGTAACAAATCCTTGTAACAATTTTCTACGTGCGCTATGTAGGGCTTTTCAACAGGTAATTAAGGTATAGCTTGACAGCAAATAACTAGTACAACAAGGCAAAAGTCAAAAGAAAGAATGTTTATAGCACAAGCATTTTAGCAATTACAGATGGTCTGTTGATTTACGCCGACTTGTACTAGAGATGAATGTGATAGCTGGTAAAATAGCTGTAATGCCATAAATCTATTTTTTAATCAGTAAGTTAAAATTAAAGGCTGAAGTATTGAAAAATCAATATATATTACTGTCTTTATTTGCAGCAGGTTTATTATTCTGGTCTAGCTTGGCTGCTTTGTTACCAACGCTACCACTTTATATGGAAGATGTGGGCGCAACTAAGCAACAAATAGGTATTGTGCTTGGTTGTTTTGCTATTGGAATGTTACTATTTCGCTCCGTGTTTGGGCATTTAGCAGACCAAAGGGGACGGAAAATAGTCTTAATAATTGGGATGTTAGTGAATGCGATCTCACCTCTGGGTTACATATTAGTACAATCAATTCCGGGGTTAATGGCAGTGCGGGCGTTTCATGGGCTAAGTGTTGCAGCTTTTACAACTGGTTACTTAGCATTGGTAGCAGATTTAGCACCAGAAAAAAATCGTGGTGAAATCATGGGCTACATGAGTTTGGTAACTCCCATTGGTGCAGCTATTGGCCCCGCTTTGGGAGGTTATTTACAAGCAACCAGTGGTTACACGCTGTTATTTTTACTATCTACAGGATTGGCGGGGATGGGTTTATTGTGTATTGTTCCGATTGTTAATCCTCCAATCCACAAGCAAAACAAAACTGATAGTAATCAGGGCAAATTTTGGCAATTATTATTCAGTCCCAGAGTTAGAGTTTTAGCCAGCATTATGCTGATGATTGGCTTGGCGTTTGGGGCTTTGCATACCTTTGTACCTTTATTTATTAAAGCCGCGCGAGTAGATTTAAACCCAGGCTTATTCTATACAGCTGGCGCACTTGCTAGTTTTAGCGTCCGCTTTTTCACTGGTAAAGCGAGCGATCGCTATGGTAGAGGTTTATTTATTACTCTCAGCCTCTTTATTTATGCAATTTCGATGCTCATACTAGCTTTTGCTACCACCGCCAATATTTTCTTAATCGCGGGAACTTTAGAGGGTGCGGGTTCTGGTATCCTCATGCCTATGATTTCTACAGTAATTGCCGATCGCTCTCTGCCGCAAGAAAGGGGAAGGGTATTTTCACTTTGTATTATGGGGTTAGATTTTGGTATTGCGATCGCTGGCCCAATTTTTGGTTCACTTGCTGAACAAGTTGGGTACCGCAATATGTTTAGTTTTTGCGGTGGCTTAACTGTGCTGGCGCTGTTAATTTTCCTAACTCAAGGCAATAAAAACTTTGCTGATTCCCTGCGCTTTGCCTTGGGTCGTAGCAAAGATGCTTATTCCCTGAATCAATCTTGATAAAAAGAAGAAGACCCAATCTTTGATTGGGTCTTCTTCTTTTAACGGGCGAGGAGGGATTCGAACCCCCGACACCGTGGTCCGTAGCCACGTGCTCTAGTCCACTGAGCTACACGCCCCTGTCAGAAAATTATATTAACACGTTCTTTAAAAATCATGCAAGACAATTTTGCTGCTAATTTTCCTAACCTCACTCATCTCGACCAACAAGGACAGGCACAAATGGTAGATGTGTCGGCGAAAGTGGCTACTGTACGCCAAGCTGTAGCTGCTGCTCAGGTGCGAATGCTACCGGAAACTTTTACCGCCATTCAAGCTGGGAATGCTCCCAAAGGCGATGTCCTAGGTACTGCAAGGATAGCGGGAATTATGGCTGCAAAACAAACAGCTAATTTAATTCCGTTATGCCATCCTTTGCCGTTGCAGAAAGTTGAAGTCGAAGTGATACCAGATTCCCAACTCCCCGGCTATCAAATTCAGGCTACCGTCAAAACCAAAGCCGAAACTGGCGTAGAGATGGAAGCTTTAACTGCTGTCTCTGTGGCAGCTTTAACTTTATACGATATGGCAAAAGCCTTAGAAAAATCCATTCAAATTGAATCAATTCGCTTAATTAGCAAAAGTGGCGGAAAATCCGGAGATTATTCCGCAAGAATTAGTGGCTAAGTGCCAAAAATTTCTGTGGTGGTTGGGGTAAAGGGTAAAGGGGAAGGGGTAAGGGAACTCAAAAAAATAAATTATTCCGTTCAAGTCGTTGACTGTTGACTGTTAACTGTGAACCGTCAACAGTCAACAATGAACAATAGCAAAGGAAGGAAATAATACAGTTAAAATCAAAAAAATAACCGCTATACATGAAATTCCTGATGAGATTTTTACTCATAAAATTCAAGTTCAAAGGAATTTATTTGTCTCATGATTTTTCCAATTGGTATTAGAGAGTAATAAAATTTGATTTATTTAATTTGTTTTTGTAAAAGGTGAAATTCTGTTAAAAACTCCTAAATGATAGTTGATAATTCGTAACCTAAAGCATAAATCTTAAATCAATATGTGATTTAATAGACATTGACAAATTCAAACTGAACATCAATAGTATTATTCATGCTATTTTCTGAAGTGTTGGCTGTACAAAAAGAGAGAATCTCTGCTGTATAAAGCTGGCATCATCAGAGTTAGCCAAATCGAAATCCAGGATATTAAATCAAAAATTGCAAATTAAAAGCAGCAGAGTTGATTATTAGTAGCTGAAAATTTTCGCTCAATATCAGCAAATAAAATTACAAATTTAAATTGCAAAATTAAAAGACAAAAGCAACATTACACATCACTAAATCCTAATTTATGCCACATCTAGAGAGTGATGCCGTCGAAGCAGGACGTTTATACAGAACTACTGGTGCAATAGCCTCTCATAAGTTGCGATCGCCAGTTTATCGCGCTTGGGAAAGATCCCACCTGCAAGGAGCTAACCCTCTGGCGTTACAAGCAGAACAATTATCTAGGCGAGACACAGAGCATCTGCTCCAAAGAAATAATTATTTAATTGATGTAGTGCGTCCCTATTTCCGAATGCTATCACAGGCGGCAGGGCAAGAACGCCATGCGATCATGTTAGGCGATCGCCAAGCTATTCTATTAGATGTAATTGGTGATGAGCAGACTGTCAACGGGCCAGAACCCTTTCCGCAACCAGGTTCTTTACTGTCAGAAGCTGTGGCTGGCGCTAATGGGATTGGCACACCTTTAGCAGAAGAAAATTACGTAGAAATTATTTCCGCAGAGCATTTTATCGAAGGATTTCAGCCTTTTATTTGCCAAGGTATACCACTGCGAAACGATAAACAAGAAATTGTTGGAGTGTTGAGTATTTCTTTGCGGCGTGCAGATGCGAGAAAACGCCTGAAAGAAATATTGCGATGTGCTTCCCATGCTATTGAAGCCGAATTTGCGATCGCAAATTTAGAAACAGATGTTCATCGTGTACTAGCTTCACAACCAGACGAATATGAGCCATTAGAAGAATTACGCCAGGATTTGATTCAAGTACATCAAGCCGCACGCTTAAAACTTGAGGTGATCTCGCGGATGGTGGCTGTTAATCGCTGGGAGTATGCAGCGCAGCTACTCAAACAAGCAGAACAATCCATTGAAATCTTTCGCCGTCGCGCTCATATTTGGCGCAATTTGGCATCATTAGAGACTGGTAGCGTTCAATCTCTGCCACTCATTGAGAGTATCAATGATGTGATAGAGATTTTATCTACAGAAGTTGCTATTCGTAAAATTGAAATTGTGGCTAATTGGAAAGAGGAAATTACAGTGCTTGCCGATCCTCAAACTCTGTTACGTAATATATTGCGTTGTTTTTTCCAAGCTTTTGAACTTGCAGGTCAAAATGGGACAATAGAACTATCAATAAACAAGGTGCAAAATGCTCAATTCGCACAAGTAAATTTTATGGCAAGTTCAGCAATAAATATTGACCATTCGCAATTAACTCCGTATAGTCTTTGCTTATCCATAGCCAAAACCAAGTTATGAGCCTTCAAAGTTTAGCAAAGCGCAAATTGGTAATTGCAGACGATGACAGCGACAGTCGCACCATGCTGGCTTTTTTACTTGAGCAAGAAGGGTGGGAGGTAAGAGAAGCAAAAGATGGTAAAGAAGCCTTAGAACAAGTTCTGGCACAACAACCAGACTTATTAATTTTAGATAATAGAATGCCAGAACTGACTGGCGCTGAAGTTTATCAAAATCTCCAGGCTAGAGGAATTAAGTTAGCAGTTGTATTAGTGACTGCTTATAACCAAGTGGATGAATTAGCTTCATCTCTGGGTATTTCTTATTTTGTCAATAAACCCTATGACATTAAAAAACTGCTCACAACCATAGAATCTGCTTACGAAAATTCGCCATCTTCTTAAAAGTAGGGCTAACGCGCTCAACCTCCACGCCTCAAATTAAGATATGAAAATATATATTTCTGTGTTCTCTATTTCCTATTTTCAAGAAAGTCATTCATAAAAGGTTTTGCCACTATCAAGCAAGATAATCTTTCCTATCTATGCCCAATGCCCCATGCCCAATGCCCCATGCCCCATGCCCATTTTCTCACTCTAATAGCAACTGCACCCCGAACACCCTTAGAATAAGTAGGTGTGTCACAATCTGTAACAAATATTTATGCCTCCTCGTTGGCCTACCAAACCCGATCGCAAAGACCCAGCCTACCGCAAAATTGATGACAGAATGAATTTCGCTGTTCACGTAGCGATCGCAGCTACGATTAACTCTGGGTTGTGGTTTGTCCACAATCTCAAAGCAACTAACTGGGAATGGCTGCCTTGGTTAACAGTCAGTTGGATTGTGGTATTGTCGGTGCATCTGCTTTATATTAGTGCGATCGCTAACTATTCCGATACGCCACCAAAATCCACCTGAAGACGGACTGTTAATGCTGGGGCGATTGTAACCTGTGACTGTAGAGATAGCCTAACCAATTGAGCGATAATGAGAAAGAGCCTGAGAGTTAACGCTCTTTGTTGATATGGGGTGATTTTTATGGCTAAGACTAACACCACAGAACTGCTAGAAGCCCTAGCAGCCGAAATTGGTGACAATGTTTACATTGATATTGCTAAGTGGCATCTTTATTTATCCAATGCCAAACTGCATACCGTTGTTGCCGAACAGCTCTATCCTCTAATTACTTCTAATAGTGTTACCGAAAACCGTGTGACAGCAGTATTAGAATCAATTCCTGTCAAAATTGGCGGTGGTAGAAAGGAAATCCCTTTAATAGATTTACTCCCACTGCAATGCCAGGTTAACTTAGTAGATATTTTAGAAAAATATCAACGAGAAATTTAACTTTCTTCTCGATCAGGAGCTATGTTACTTGTTCCTTTGTCAGCAGTGCTGAGTCAAGAGTCCTGATTACTGAGGCTTGAGTAGGGCCACTCACCCAGCATTCAGAACTTTTAACTCAGCACTTTTTGTTTAATACCTACTAGAACAAGTTATAGGTAATATCAGTACATACTGTTTGATGGCAATAAATCCTCAGTTTGAACTTGGCAATGAATAGTAATTAATCAGAAGTGTAAAGGCCATCTTTTGATGCTGAAAATACCTAAGTTTTGTTAAATAAGCAGTTAATAAATAAAAAATCCTGAGAAAATAAGATTGGGCAACAATCCCATAGTCATCTCATTAGACAATCAACGCAGTAAAAGTGAGCAATTCTGAAGTTATAAGATTACATACTTTGATTGTCAGTGACAGATATTAATTTGCCCAACTGCTTGATTAACTGGTGCGTAGTAGACTTAGAAGATTTAATTCAAAGTGTGTCTAACTTTTCTCTATATGGCGAGAAAAGCAACGCCCAATCCAATACCTTATATCCTTATCTATCAGATAAAAGTAATAGAATTACCAGCATCTTTTCTGCCAAGAGAGAGTTTTCTCGAACCCATGATTAGTGATAAAAATGGGTGAGGCAATTTGTCGCATACGAAAAATTTACTGAGCAATTAATTGAGGATTAACAAATATGTTTTTACAACTCAAAGATACTGGAGATTTAGTCAAAATAGTTGATGTACAAGAATTACTTGACCCTAATAATGATACTATTCACGGACAAGATCAAGAAGGTCAAGAAGAACAAGAAACAGATATCTTCAAAAAAGATGAGTTAGTTTTTCCTTCAGGTGAAAGCTTACCGCGCTGTTGGTTAGATGCTAACTATAGAAAAGCCTAATCACAATTTATTTGTAGGATGCGTTACTTAGTCCTTAACGCATCCTACTGCGCCGATGTAGTTTATTTTTCCTTAACACATCAAACGTAATAGGCAGTGCGTTACGCTATCAGTAACGCACTGCCTATTGGCGTGGCAATTTTTAACAAAAATTATTGAAATGGTGTAAAAATTAAGCTATTATACCAAAAATATTAAGTAATAACCGAAGTAAAAATTAGAGAAAAAATATATGACCCAAAGCTTAGAAGTTCAAGAATTTGTCATAGCGATCGCAGTTAGGCAGCATAACCCTGCGGTTTTGACACCAGACTTTCTCAAATATAGTGGTATTGTTCCTAGTGATTGGGAATTAGGCAGACAGCCCATTGTGACAAACTCTGCAGCTCAAGTTGTCTATCAAAATGGTATCAGTATAACTGCGGAAGTTAATAGAATTGTTTTCTCGGAGCCAATTCCTACTAAAGAATTGCAAGATGTATCTATTCCTGCAATAGCTCGCAAGTATGTTGAGACACTAACTCAAGTTAATTATCAAGCAGTTAGTATTAGTTTTAGAGGCTACGTGATTTTCGAGCAGAACAACATAGCCCATAACTATATCTTTGGTAAACTGCTACAATCAGGCCCTTGGAAAGAGTTTGGTACGGCACCTGTGCAAGCTGCATTGCGGTTTATTTATACCCTTCAGGATACGCAACTATTCTTAGATATTAATGAAGTTGGGCTACAATTACCTGACAAAACCCAACTGCCAGCAATTTTATTTTCCGCTAATTTTAGCCATGCGATCGCTCAAGACGATCCGAAAACGCGTTTAGCTAACCTAGTACAAGTTATAGGTAAATGGCAGACTGACTTAGCTACTTACCAAGAAGTAGTGAATACCAAGTTTTTAGGCTCACAGAACTATCAAATCAACATAGCGCCAGATGAACCTTTGATATTTCCCAAAGAAGTAAGTTAATCACGGAATCTGAGAAAATCTAAAAATTGAATTTTTGAGAAATAGGATAACAGTAAACGTAAAATAAATAAATAGGACTTACGCAAAAGTCACGTAATTACGTCATTACGAGCGCAGCGACGTAATCGCCTGAGATTCTGGGATTGCTTCCCTACACTTTGTTCCGGTCGCAATGACAAATTTTGCTTGCGTAAGTCCTGATAAATTTACTGTTATCCTGTCTTTTATTTCTTCTCAGCACAACCCTCAAAAACTTGATTACCCAGAATGAAAATTGCTGAGTAAGGATAGTTTTTATCTGACATTCCATCACTACAAGTATCGACTTGCTTGATGATTAATATACTGTTTATCCTATTTTTTAAGCGGTAAACACGTACTAAATCTGCTGGACGGCCTTGTGCTGTTAAAGGTTTAATGTACGGAAAGGTTTGTTTCGGCTTGTCAGGGGAAGAGTAAATAATTGCGCTTTTACCTACAGTTACGCTCCAAAATGGTTCTGTACCCCTAGCAATGAACTCTTCGCTCTTGCTATTTTGTGCAACAACTAGATGATTGCTATACATCGATAACAAAGTGATTCCCAACCCAAAAAACGTAATGGATGAGAGGCAGGTTTTCATCATAAATTGAGGTTTACAATATTAAGAAAAACTTGATCGCAAGGTGACTCAATCAGCCGTGAATCAACATGGGGCAATGCCACAAAGCAGCGAACCCACATATTACTCCCTGCTAGGACTGCATCCCTCGGCATCGGTAATCGACATCCGTCGAGCGTACCGAGAACTGAGTAAACGCTATCATCCTGATACTACCGATTTACCTGCTACTCTTGCTACAGCTAAATTTCAGCGACTCAATGAAGCATACGCTACTTTGAGTAACCCAGAACGTAGGTTAAATTACGACTTAAAAATCGGCTATTCCCGCTTTGGAGTGATTCAAGCACCTGCCGATTTGAACCATCCCGTGCAGAAGACCTATGACTGGTCAAAATCTGCTTACTTAGATGCTAGCGATCGCCCACTCTCATCGGGGGAAATCTTTGCATTATTTATGCTAGTGTTAACGTTTTTGGGTTGTCTGTTACTCGCGATCGCTATTGGTTTAACCCGTGGTGAGGCGGCTTTTCAAACACAACAGCTTCCACAACCTGTTACAAGTCAGCAGCAAATTCACCAAACGGCACCATCAGCCAGCTTTTTGGGAATTGAAAATCACTTTTGTTAATGTGTAATTTTAAACTTAATCATGTCTTTTCTTCCTCCAGATGCACCCTTATATAACCACACCCTGCCACAAATTGAGCAGTGGTTAAAAGACCAAGGCTGTCAACAAAATGAAGCAGAGTTACATTGTTGGCACGTAAAACGCCCTACTTGGCAAGCTGATCTCTCCCTTGATGTTGAGCAACTAACAGTGCGCTATATCGAAGCCGGAGAAAATCACCAAGACATCCTCCGTTCATTTAAATATTCCCTCAGCCGGGAAGATATTGAGCAAGCGGTTTTTGCTGGGCCATAAGGGATCGGGTAATTGGTAATTGGTAATGGGTAATGAGTAATGAGTAATGAGTAATGAGTAATGAGTAATGAGTAATGAGTAATGAGTAATGAGTAATGGGTAATGAGTAATGGGTAATGAGTAATGAGTAATGAGTAATGAGTAATGGGTAATGAGTAATGAGTAATGGGTAATGAGTAATGAGTAATGGGTAATGAGTAATGAGTAATGAGTAATGGGTAATGAGTAATGAGTAATGGGTAATGAGTAATGAGTAATGAGTAATGAGTAATGAGTAATGGGTAATGAGTAATGAGTAATGAGTAATGGGTAATGGGTGTTTATTATTTCTCCCTAATCTCCCTTATCCACCTCATCTCCCACCCTGCGGGAAGCCGCAAAGCGTCTACATCTCCCCAATCCCCAGTCCCCAATCCCCAGTCCCCAGTCCCCAGTCCCCAATCCCCAATCCCCAACCCCTAAACCGCACCAAACCGCCGTTCCCGTTGCTGATAAGCACACAAAGCGCGGTGGAATTCTACGCGGTCAAAATCTGGCCAGAGTGTTTCAGTAATATAAAATTCACCATAAGCCATTTGCCATAAAAGGAAATTTGAGAGGCGCATTTCGCCACTAGTACGTATTAATAAATCTGGATCGGCAATACCTGCTGTATATAAGTGGCGTTCAAATACCGCCTCATCAATTTCATCGGGTTGAATTAGACCTTGTTGAACTTTTTGGGCGATCGCCCGACAAGCCTGTAAAATTTCTTGCCGTCCACCATAATTGGTGGCTACTGTAAACCGGATACTGCGATTATCCTTAGTTTCTGCCATTGAACGGGAAATTTCTTCTTGGAGCGATCGCGGTAGTGCATTCAAATTCCCCACGAACTGAATTTGCACGTTCTCTTCCACCATTTCCCGCAGTTCTTGGCGTAAAACTCTTTGAAATAGAGTCATCAAAAAATCAACTTCTTCTTGGGGTCTTTTCCAGTTTTCTGTGGAAAAAGCGTAAGCTGTTAACGCCTGAATTCCCCAATCTTTACAACAACGCAGCAAATCTTTGAGTGCATCTACTCCCCGTTTATGACCCATAATCCGGGGTAGACCTTGACGTTTAGCCCATCGACCATTGCCATCCATAATCACCGCAACGTGTTTGGGCAGTAATTCTCGTTTTAAGCCAGGGGGCAAATCTTGTAATTCAGTTTGTTGTGCTTTCATTTTTTATCTCGAGAGGCGGTCGTTCGCGTAGCGCGTCGAAGACGTGGTAATCCTAGTAACCTTGAAACCAGTACTAGTGCCTTAGTATTAAGCTGACGACCCAAGCTTAACAAACCAGGAGCCACAGCTTCCCGATCTACCGTTGGGGATAAAAGAGCTTCTAATGACTCTTTTAGTTTCCTAATCGTCAGAGGTCTATTGAGAATTCCCCGCTCAGCTAAGGAAATAGAACCAGTTTCTTCTGATACAACAACACAGATGCAATTTTCGACCCGCTCAGTAATTCCCATCGCAGCCCGGTGGCGTGTACCCAACTGGCGCGAGGCTGTGCGTCCCGAAAGTGGTAAAATTATACCCGATGCAATAATCCGTGAGCCACGTATCAAGGTTGCCCCATCGTGTAATAAAGTTTTCGGTTGAAATATAGTTTGTATTAATTCTTTAGTAACCTCAGCATTCAGTTTCACTCCTGGTACAGAAAAATCTCGCTCGTCAATCGGGCCTGTTGTTTCCACAATCAATAAAGCGCCAATTCGGTTTTTTGACAGTTCTTTGACAGCATCAACAATCTCATCAATTACACTGTCAGATTTAGGTACTGCCAAACTGGAGGGATGAAACAACTGGCGGAATTCGCCGCGCCCTAATTGTTCTAAAAAACGCCGAAACTCTGACTGGAGTGCCACTGCCATTGCTACAGCACAGCCAATAACCAACTTTTCTAGTACGAAATTTAAGAGTGGTAGCCCCAACCTATTACTTAGTGCTGAAGCCAACATTAATATAATAAATCCCCGTACCATCCACAGCGTTCGGCGCTCACTAATAATAACTAGTATCATGTAGGTCAGCGCCAATACTAATACGATATCCAGAGTCCCAAGCAGCAAGGACTGCGACCATCCCAGGTTTGTCAGCCATTGCTTCCACCAATCTCTCATGACATCTGGATTAATATTTTGCCTCTAAAATACAGTGAATTAATAGTCCAGAGTCAAGAGTAAAAAGTCAAGAGTGAACATTTATTAACTCCGGACTTTGAACATTTGACCTTGGACGTTGAACTATTTCTTGAGCCTTTCTGGTAGGCAATCTTGCCTAATTAAGTCCTGATAAGTTTCGCGTTGCAAAATTAAATTTGCTTCGCCGTTTGAGACTACAACAGCTGCCGGTCGGGGTAAGCGATTGTAGTTAGATGCCATACTGTAATTGTAAGCACCAGTTCCCATAACTACGAGAATATCCCCAGGTTCAGTTTGTGGGAGTTGGGCATTTTTAATCAAAATATCCCCAGATTCACAGTGCTTACCAGCAATTGTGACAGTTTCTGTCAAGGGAGCAGAAATTTTGTTAGCGACCACAGCCCGGTACTCTGATTGGTAGGTAATGGGTCGTGGATTGTCTGACATACCTCCATCTACTGCTATGTAAGTACGGATTTCCGGAATTACCTTTGATGAACCTATTGTATAAGCAGTTACACAAGCTGTGGCAATCAGCGATCGCCCTGGTTCCGATAATAACTTGGGTAAAGGTAGATTTTCTGCTGCACAAGCTGTTTGCACTACATCACAAATCGCTTTGACCCATTCATCAATACTTGGTGGATCGTCTGATTCTACATAGCGAATGCCTAAACCACCGCCAACATTTAGCTCTGTCACATTTAAACCGTACTTGGCTGCATCCCGCAACCACTGCACCATGACCGCCGCTAAATCCTGATGGGGCTGGCGTTCAAAAATTTGAGAACCAATGTGAGCGTGTAAACCAGCACAATTCAAGGCTGATTGCTTACTAACAAAGGTAAACACCTCATCCAAATCATTTGGATCGAAGCCAAATTTACTATCTAAGTGTCCCGTGCGGATGTACTCATGAGTGTGACACTCAATACCTGGTGTCAAGCGCAACATAATCCGAATGGGTAGCGGGAAGGAATTTTCTCCTTGCTCCTCTGCTATTTCCACTAAGGTTTTTAACTCATACCAGTTATCCACCACAATGGTGACACCAGACTCAATCGCTAAAATTAACTCTGAGCGAGATTTATTATTGCCGTGGAGGTAAATTTTTTCTGGGCTAACCCCAGCGCTGAGGGCGGTGTAGAGTTCTCCCCCAGACACGACATCGATTCCCAAGCCTTCATCAGCGACAATCGCACAAACTGCTAAACAATTCCAAGCTTTAGAAGCATAAAGTACTTGAGATTCTCCCTGATAATATTGCTGGAAAGCATCTCGATATTGCTGACAAGCCGAACGCAGGGTTTCTTCATCTAAAATATATAAAGGCGAGCCAAACTGCTTTATTAGGGTTGTGATATCACACCCACCAATTTCTAGGCAGCCATGACTATTTACTTGAGCCGTCAAGGGTAAAAGTTCTTGATTAGGCGAAGTGCTACGCCTTGCAGGTAAATATTGACTACCAGCCTGTTGAACCCCAGTGGGGTGAGTCGATACCATAACTATAAGAGTTGTCCTTGTTCAAATTATGGGCGTGAGTGAGTCTCCCGATTCCCAGTTTACAAAGGGTTTGTAATCTTATCCAATAACTGTGATCTCATTAGAGTTAAAACTGCAATTACTGACATCAGACGATCTCAGCGCAATCCTAGAACTGGATAAAGCTTGTTTTGGCGGTCTTTGGACAATGGAAGGCTACCAACGAGAGTTAGATAGTCCCAACAGTGTTTTACTAGGCTTATTTTCCCCGGCTTCTAGCTTAAGTTTGCTAGGAATGGGTTGTTTTTGGTCAATTTTAGAAGAAGCCCACATTACGATTTTGGCAGTACATCCCCAATATCACTGTCAAGGTTTAGGACAAGCTTTACTTTATTCCCTTCTCAAGACAGCTAGCGATCGCGGTTTGGAGCGAGCTACCCTCGAAGTTCGAGCTTCCAACCTAGCGGCTATATCTTTATATCAAAAATTTGGCTTCAAAACAGCTGGGCGACGACGGCGCTACTATCAGGACAATGGCGAAGACGCTTTAATTCTTTGGCTTCCCGACCTGCAATATCCCCAATTTCAAACAACTTTGCTCCAATGGGAGACAATGGTACGCGATCGCCTCAACAAATCCTCTTGGCAATTTCGGTTTTTGTAAAATTGGTCATTTGTCATTGGGTAATGGGTAATTGGTAATTGGGGTTTGTCATTTGTCTTCCTCATCTCCCTCATCCCCAATCCCCAATCCCCCTGATTCCCATGTAACTTTTGATGACTTTGCGGTTGACTTTTGGTCATCTTCATGAAAAAAATACACTTTCTTCAAGAAAATTTGATGAGTATTATTTATTTTTTAAAACTATTTAATTGAAAAAATAAATATATTTTTAATAATTCTTGACTTCACAAAATAGATATGTTAAGAATAAATGTTTGGAAGTGGCTATAAAACTAGACTTCCAGCGCTTTTTTGCGGGCAATTAGAGCTAAAAACGCTGTTTCTCTTGTTCTCCTCAGTACAACAGCCACACAAAAGTAATAAATATTCAGGAATTACGCCATCAACTTGGGTGATACCACTTAGATATCTTGATTTTTTTATACAGATATCCAAAAGCTTGGCCTGTGCTAAAATCAGCGTACCGGCACGACGCAGGTGATGGGAAAAATGCCATGTTTGAACGCTTCACAGAAAAAGCTATTAAGGTAATCATGCTGGCCCAAGAAGAGGCCCGCCGTTTAGGCCACAATTTCGTCGGCACTGAACAGATCCTCCTGGGTCTGATTGGTGAAGGGACAGGAGTTGCGGCCAAGGTGCTGAAATCAATGGGTGTCAATCTCAAAGATGCCCGAATTGAAGTAGAAAAAATCATAGGACGGGGTTCGGGCTTTGTTGCTGTGGAAATTCCCTTTACGCCACGGGCAAAGCGGGTTCTGGAACTATCTTTAGAAGAAGCGCGCCAATTAGGCCATAACTACATTGGCACCGAACATCTGCTGTTGGGCCTGATCCGAGAAGGGGAAGGTGTGGCAGCCAGGGTGTTGGAAAACCTCGGCGTGGATCTATCGAAGGTACGAACCCAAGTCATTCGGATGTTGGGCGAAACAGCTGAAGTCACCCAAGGAGGCCCCTCTGGGCGCACCAAAACTCCAACCTTGGATGAATTTGGTTCCAACCTCACCCAAATGGCAACCGACAACAAACTCGATCCTGTGGTGGGACGCGCCAAAGAAATCGAGCGAGTTATCCAAATATTGGGTCGCCGGACAAAAAATAACCCAGTGCTAATTGGTGAACCAGGGGTTGGTAAAACAGCGATCGCTGAAGGTTTAGCGAGCCGCATTGCCAACAAAGATGTCCCCGACATCCTGGAAGACAAGCGCGTAGTCACACTGGATATTGGTTTACTTGTAGCCGGAACCAAGTACCGGGGTGAATTTGAAGAACGCCTGAAGAAAATCATGGACGAAATTCGTCAGGCGGGTAACGTAATTCTCGTCATTGACGAGGTACACACCCTGATTGGTGCAGGTGCAGCCGAAGGCGCAATCGACGCTGCGAACATCCTCAAGCCAGCTTTGGCTAGAGGTGAGTTGCAATGTATTGGTGCAACCACCCTAGATGAATATCGCAAACACATCGAACGGGATGCAGCATTAGAGCGCCGCTTCCAACCAGTAATGGTAGGTGAACCCTCAGTTGATGAAACAATTGAGATTCTCTACGGTCTGCGCGATCGCTACGAGCAACACCACAAACTAAAAATTTCCGATGAAGCCTTGGTGGCGGCAGCGAAATTGTCTGATCGTTATATTAGCGATCGCTATCTGCCAGATAAAGCCATCGACTTAATCGACGAAGCAGGTTCCCGAGTCCGGTTGATTAACTCCCAATTGCCCCCCGCAGCTAAAGAGTTAGACAAAGAACTGCGCCAAATCTTAAAAGAAAAAGATGATGCAGTTCGCTCCCAAGACTTCGACCGCGCTGGAGAACTGCGCGATCGCGAAATGGAAATCAAAGCCGAAATTCGCGCGATCGCTCAAAGCAAAACCAATGCTTCTGGTAACGAAGGTCTAGAACCCGTAGTTACAGAAGAAGACATTGCCCACATCGTCGCATCCTGGACGGGAGTTCCGGTGAACAAGCTCACCGAATCCGAATCCGAGAAGCTGTTGCACATGGAAGACACCCTACATCAGCGCCTAATTGGACAAGAAGACGCTGTGAAGGCAGTTTCCCGAGCAATTCGCCGCGCTCGTGTCGGTTTGAAAAATCCCAATCGACCCA
Organism: Tolypothrix sp. PCC 7601; assembly: GCF_025677855.1. Classification (NCBI taxonomy): domain Bacteria; kingdom Bacillati; phylum Cyanobacteriota; class Cyanophyceae; order Nostocales; family Tolypothrichaceae; genus Tolypothrix; species Tolypothrix sp. PCC 7601. The sequence goes on along the minus strand of NZ_CP064879.1, from coordinate 1,389,586 downwards.
TCGCCAGCTTTGTCTTCTCAGGGCCCACAGGCGTTGGTAAAACCGAATTAGCGAAATCCTTGGCTTCTTACTTCTTCGGTTCCGAGGAAGCAATGATTCGCCTAGATATGTCGGAATATATGGAGCGTCACACTGTCAGCAAACTGATCGGTTCACCTCCAGGTTACGTTGGCTATAACGAAGGCGGTCAGCTAACCGAAGCAGTAAGACGCAGACCTTACACCGTGGTGCTATTCGACGAAATCGAAAAAGCTCACCCCGATGTCTTCAACATGCTGCTGCAAATCTTAGAAGACGGTCGCTTAACCGATGCTAAAGGTCGCACCGTAGACTTTAAGAACACTCTGTTGATTTTGACATCTAACATCGGTTCCAAGGTAATTGAAAAAGGTGGTGGCGGTATCGGCTTCGAGTTTGCAGACGATGCTAGCGAATCGCAATACAACCGCATTCGCTCCTTGGTGAACGAAGAACTGAAGCAATACTTCCGTCCAGAGTTCCTCAACCGTTTAGATGAAATTATCGTCTTCCGTCAGTTGAGCAAGGCCGAAGTTACAGAAATCGCCGACATCATGCTCAAAGAAGTATTTGGTCGCCTGACCGAAAAAGGTATCACCTTAGAAGTCACCGACCGCTTCAAAGACCGCCTCATCCAAGAAGGCTACAGCCCCAGCTACGGCGCACGACCATTACGTCGAGCAATTATGCGCTTGTTAGAAGATAGCTTGGCTGAAGAGATTCTCTCTGGTCGCATTAAAGATGGCGATACAGCCCTGGTTGATGTTGATGAAAACGGTAACGTTCAAGTCAGTTCTCAACAGCGTCGGGAGTTATTATCCCAAGGTGCTGAGTAAAATTTAAAATTTAAAATTTGGGATTAAATCTCAAATTAAAAAATGCAAACGGTAGAGTATTAATTGCTCTACCGTTTTTTGTAGGAAACAGGCGATCGTATTAAATTAGCTCTGAGATAGAATCAAGATAAATTCAAAATTCAGGAGTGAAAGCTTGCAAACTATTCTTTTAAGTCGCGAAGAAGTCGCCAAACGTGCTACCGAACTTTATGAAAATATCATTCGGCAACAAGTAGAAACAGAAGAAAACATTGGTAAGATGGTGATTATTGATATAGAAACAGGTGAATATGGTGTTGATAAAATAGGGATAGAATCAGCTAAATATTTACGTAATAAAAACCCACTTGCTCGACTTTTTGGTATTCGCATAGGTTATAAAGTTGCTGCTTCTTTTAGTGGGGAAATGGAGCGTGATTATCGGTGATTTCTGGGATTATTAAAAATGGACGTGCGACTGTCAACATAATATTTAGACTCCCAAATCAACCAGATTTTAGTATTGAATTTGTTATTGATACAGGATTTACAAATTTTCTTTCCCTACCTCCAGCAGCAGTAGCAGTGTTGGGTCTTCCGTTTGTTTATGATATGTATGTAAATTTAGCTAATAATAGTAATGTCATTTTGCCAGTACATCAAGCTACGATTATTTGGAATGGAGAAGAACGGGAAGTAGATGTACTCGCTACTGGAAGATTGCCTCTATTGGGTACTGCTTTACTTGATGAATATGAACTGGTAATTCAGTTTACTGAAGGTGGTTTAGTAACAATTGAAGAGTTGTAGTTGCAGTTTCATCTATATATTTCCTATCAACATCATTGCGATTTTTATCCCAAGATTGCATATAAGGGAAAATGTCACATTTGGGATTTGAAATTCAAATTTAAAGCTTTTCCTTTTGTGGATTAATTACTGCAATCTCTTATGCAAAAATTTGGTGTATAGCGACCAATAAGTAAATAAGAAAAACCGACTGGCTGTATCGCTCTACCAGTCGGCAACTAGCTTACCTTACTTTTCAGAAGGAGACAATAAGACAATAAAACGGATAATGCTCTAAAACCTTGCCTTAGAATTGCAACAATTATAATTAGGTATTTGAATTACCTATTTACCACACCTAAAATTGCGCTTGTATCGACTTAGACAGGCTTTAGTTCATTTTCAGCGCTTTTGCCTATAATTGGTAGATGCGATAGCCCAATTAATAATGCTTGTATGGGTTTAATGCAGAACCCAACTTGATTACAAGTATACCTTGAGTGCCAAAATAATCAAGGTATTTGTACCACTTTTTTTACTGGCTGAAAAATTTTATGACTCCTCACGAAAGTGAAGCAAAAGATAGCCCAGCGTCATCTAAAATATGGCGTAGTTGGCAGGAAAATCTAACTCTAGTTGCGATCGCGTTATGTTTGGCATTTCTTATCCGAACTTTTATTGCCGAACCGCGTTTTATCCCTTCGGATTCTATGTTACCCACCTTACACACAGGCGATCGCCTGGTTGTGGAAAAAATATCTTATAAATTTCATCCGCCTAAAACTGGTGATATTATTGTTTTTCAGCCACCAGAAGAACTGCAACGCCGGGGATATCCTCAAGACCAAGCTTTTATCAAGCGGGTGATTGGTGAACCGGGAGAGGTTGTGAGTGTTGCTCATGGTAAAGTTTATCTCAACGGTCAAGCTTTGCAAGAAGACTATATTGCTGAACCACCAAATAATCCTTACCCGCCACAAGTAGTTCCAGAAGGCGAATTTTTTGTCATGGGTGATAATCGTAACGATAGTAATGACTCTCGTTACTGGGGTTTTTTACCCAGAAAAAATATTATTGGTCGAGCCACATTCCGTTTTTGGCCCCTCGACCGCTTTGGGTTTATTTAAAATTAAAGGCTAGGGACTAGTGGTCTGTCAAATTCATTTTGACTGTTAGAGAGACGCGATAAATCGCCGTCTCTACAGGAAATCTATCCGTCAATTATTTCTTGACAGACTACTAGAAATTAGAAATTAAAAGTAGCTTTTTTAGTTAATTATGATTGTTCCTAGTCCCCAATCCCTAATCCCCAATCCCCAACTTAAAACCTGAGATAATACATTAATTGGGCGATCGCATCTGCTGGTAGTGCCAAACGCTGCTGGAAATCCACTAAGCTACGATAAGGGCCAGCAGCTAAACGATTTTGCACAACAGCTTGCGCTAAAGATATATCAATAAAAGGTATTTTTGCTAAATGTTCAACTGTTGCTAAATTGGGATTAATTAAAGGTGCTGGACATTCTAAAGATTCTTCGTCATAGTAAGCAAAATTAAGCAGTGGCTTGATTGGCTGTAATCGCTGCACAGGAATCGCCAAAGCTGCTGCAATATCTTCTATACAATAAAATTTAACACCGGAACGTGAAAGTTCTACGAGCGATCGCGCCTGATGAATGGAAAACCCAGGTAAGCGTAACCAATCATCTACAGTTGCTTGATTAGCATCAATGTGAATCCCCAATTGGATCGCCAGCTGAATTTCTTCCCCAGATTGCAGTCTATAGTAAGGGTCGTTGAGGAGCTGGGTACGGAGTTTTTGTAACCTGGGGTTGAAAGATAGCCAGTTTTTCATACTTTTTCTGGTGTCAAGAAATTTGGTCTAGCATCTGGCGGCGCTTTTGCTCAAATTCGTACTCCGAAATTAATCCATCTTGGCGCAGCTTATCTAATTCTCGCAAAGCATCTGCGATCGCTCCTACTTGATTGCTTACCTGCTGTGAATTTTTGATTGCTGACTTACCAAAATTAAAATTGCGATCAAAAGCTTCTTCATCTTGAGCCAAATACCAAACCCCTTCAATAGCACTGGCTACTTTGGGGATAGGAGTCCAGGAAAGCAGAACATACAATATTCCCCACACAGGTTGGCCTAGATAAAACTTATGTAATCCTGAAATGGTCAGCGTGCCAGAAAAAGCTAAAATAGCGGCAACGCTGCGGCTTTTTCGCTTGGTTAACATATTCCCCAATTTACCACTAGTACATTACCTACAATTAGATAGTCATCCTAGCAAAGCACTTGCATAAATGCAGCTTATTGTTTGGTGTTGGGCATTGAGTGTTTGATGTTTTTGTTGCTCACCCACTACCAATTACCGATGGTTACGGCTATAAGTTGCAAACAAACTTAACTATGACATTGGCTGTGCTGCCTTCGGCTTGTTCTCTACAGCAAATATTTATACTTCTCCTAATGTATATGAATCTATTTTATTGATTTTTGCTATGGCTGATCAGTTCTCAATAAGTAGGCTATATTCAAATAACCTAGATACAGAGGAATTGCCCAAATTCATTGTATTTCCTAGTAGTTATTTATATCTATTATGTAATATAATATATTACATAAACTTGGGCTGAGGAAATTTCTTAAATAGCAAAAATTTGAGCTAGATTTTAGTTCAACCTAGTCTTAGCCACAAAAAATAAAATTCTCGGTTTTTAGTGTACCGAATAGTTGCAAAATATCCACCTGTTGTTACTAAAAGCAGCGATGTCCCTAATTCCGAAACTCAGAGAAAAATCAGTGGAACAGAAAGTAGACCAAAAAAATCATGTTCAGCCCGTCGAACAAAACTATGCGGATCGTCACTACCAGCGAGCTGTTCAGTATGCTAACCAAAGCAACTGGGCAAGTTGTGTGCAAGAATTACGTGAGGCCATCAAACTAGAACCAAAAATTAGTGACTATCATGCGTTATTAGGCGTTGCATATTTTAAGCAGAACTTCCAGGGAATGGCAACAGTTTATATTCGCCAAGCATTAAAGCTGAATCCCCAACATCCTGTAGCGTTAAAATATGCTGCCAAGCTGAACATTAAAGAAGCCCAACCACCTAATCCTAAATCAGCAGCAATTTCTGTAGGTCTTGCCTCAGTATTAAGCTTGTTTACTTCACGCTCGGAATCTTGAGTCAAGTGTTGAAATTTCCCTAAAAAACCGTAAAGGAACCGGAGCTTATTCCCTAGAGTATTGCCCTAGACTAGAATAAAAATATAAGCAAAACCATAATTTGCTGAGTGTGGGCGCTCAGTTGAATATTAAACAAAATGGGATTCTTTGACTCTGAGATAGTTCAGCAAGAAGCGAAACAGCTGTTTGACGATTATCAAGCACTTATCAAGCTTGGTAATAGCTACGGCAAATTTGACCGTGAAGGTAAAAAGCTGTTTATTGAGCAAATGGAAGCCATGATGGATCGGTATCGCATCTTTATGAAGCGCTTTGAGCTATCAGAAGATTTCATGGCACAAATGACTATGGAGCAGATGAAAACTCAGCTAGGTCAGTTTGGAGTGACACCACAACAAATGTTTGACCAAATGCATCTTACTCTACAACGGATGAAAGCCGAGCTGGAAAAACAAGTATAGGGTCTAGGGGCTAGAAGTTTGGTAATAGTGCTGCTATTAAGTCAGTCAAAATCTCAAATCCAAAAAGTCAATATTAATCAGCTTCTAGTCCTTAGTCCCCAGTAACCATTCTCTAGTTCCTATTCTCGCTCATTCGATTTCGGACGAGGAAACTGAGAGGGCGATTTAAAGCTTTCTACTGGTACATCCTTTAAAGCCTTTTGCATAAAGTCACGCCAGATGGGGGCTACCATCACCCCACCTGTAGCACCGTGGGCTAATTGTCTATTGTCGTCTCTACCAACCCAGACAGCAGTTGTTAACTGGGGTACCGTACCTACAAACCAAATATCCTTTTCTGAGGATGTTGTACCCGTTTTACCTGCAGCAGGGCGACCTATAGCAGCATTTTTACCAGTACCATCAGTAATTACCGATTGCATAACATTGATAATTGCTGCCGATGCCCAAGGATCTAAAACTAGCTGGGGCTTGGGTGTATTATCTAATAAAACGTTTCCGCTACTATCTGTAACACGGGCAATGACTGTGGGTGGTGACTGCCAACCATAATTAGCAAAGGTGGCATAGGCACTAGCCATTTCTAATGGTGTCACGCCAATCGCACCTAGAGGTAAAGAAGTTACTGGCTCCATTGGACTCATAATTCCTAAGGTACGGCAAGTTTCGATGACTTTATTCATCCCCACTGACTTACCAACCTTAATGACAGGGATATTACGCGATTGGGCTAGGGCTGTGCGAATTGACATGGCCCCAGAAAACCCACCATCATAGTTTCTGGGATAGTACCAACCATTACCATCTCGATAGCTAACTGGAGCGTCTACCACCGTTGTGTCTGGTGCAAATTTTCCAGAAGCAAAAGCTGTGTAGTATACAAATGGCTTAAAAGAAGATCCAGGCTGACGTTGCGCTTGGGTAGCACGGTTAAATTCGCTGGTTTTAGCGTCTACACCACCTACCAAAGCTTTGACAAAATGCGTGCGGGGGTCGATTGCTACCAAAGCCATTTGATTTTTAGATAAGCCTTCGCCTTGGAGCCTTTCATGCCAGGTAGCGACAGTTTGCTCTGCCATTTTTTGGAATTCGGCATCAACTGTAGTTTGGACACGCATACCGCCTTTCAACAATGCTTCTCGCCCAAACTTCTTCGCTAACTCCTGAGATACAGTATTAGTGACATAAGGTAATGCACTACCTTGAAATGACCTAATTTTACCTAATTTAATTTCTTGCTTGAGAGCATCATCGTACTCTTGCTGGCTAATCCAATTCAAGTCCAGCATCCGCCCTAAAACTTCTTTTTGTTTTTGTTTTGCCAACTTCATGCTGACAAAAGGGCTAAACTCCTCTGGTGCTTGAATTAAACCAGCCATCATCGCCGATTCGCCCAAAGTTAAATATTCTGAGGATTTGTTAAAGTAACTGCGTGCTGCAGTTTGTACTCCATAGTTGTTATGACCCCAATACACTTGATTGAGGTACATTTCTAATATTTGGTCTTTAGAAAGAATTTGCTCTAAGCGGATTGCCAGAACTGCTTCTGCGATTTTGCGGGTAAAGGCACGCTTTTGAGACAAAAATATATTTTTCACCAACTGCATGGTGATGGTAGAGCCACCTTCTTTAACTCCACCAGCAATTGAGTTAACCACGATCGCACGCCCTACACCTGTAGGGTTAATACCGTGGTGGTTGTAAAAATGACCATCTTCACTGGCTAATACAGCCCGTTTTAAATTGGGAGAAATTTTATCTAAGGGCATCACTTCGCGGTTAGCTTCGCCATGAACACTAGCTAACAGCTTGCCTTTAAGATCATAAATATAAGTAGTTTCTGAAGGAAAAAAGTTACGTAGTTGCCTCACATCTGGCAAGTTACGGAAACTAATAGCCAAGCCCACCAATCCCCCCGCCACAATTGAACTTGTCAGCATCGTGATTGATAATAGAGTTGCGCCAGCTACCTGACCTACTCCTTTCAAAAACTCAAAACCTGATGAAGCCTTAGTGTGTGGCTCCTTGTCTTCAAAAGTCCTAGACGACACGGCGATTTCACTTCCTCACTTGTAAATTTAACTGTAATTGATTTGGCGAAGCAAGGCGGTTGATTTTTTGCAATTATAGTAGTTTGGCAGATAAGAGAACGGACAAATTGCCAGTGAATACAACCAACTTAATTTCTTCAGCCCAAAGTTTAATTAATAGCGAATCTCCTAGCATGGCGCAAGATTTTGCTTGGTTGCGTCGTGGTGTTGTGGAAATCTTCCCACAACCAACAGATGTTGACAGCGAAAGTGAAACTTTAGAAAAGCGCTTGGCAACTACAAGCAGACCTTTAAGGGTCAAATTAGGCATTGATCCAACCGGTGCTGATATTCATCTTGGTCATAGCATACCGGTACGAAAACTGCGAGCTTTTCAAGATGCTGGTCATACAGCAGTGCTAATTATTGGTGATTTTACAGCTCGCATTGGCGATCCAACTGGTAAATCTGAGGTACGTCGCCAACTGACAGAAGCAGAGGTAGCGCAGAACGCTCAGACTTATCTTGACCAAGTACGCCCCATATTGGATTTTGACACACCTGGCAAATTAGAGGTACGTTATAACTCCGAATGGCTCTCCCGGCTAGATTTAGGAAAAATTTTAGAATTACTTTCCACAATGACAGTAGGGCAGATGCTAGCCAAGGAAGGATTTGCAGAACGTTATAAAAAAGAGAATCCAATTTTCATTCATGAGTTCCTTTATCCGTTGATGCAGGGATATGATTCTGTGGCGGTTGAGGCTGATGTGGAGTTAGGCGGAACTGATCAAAAATTTAATATTGCTGTGGGGCGAGATTTACAACGCCATTTTGGGCAAAAGCCTCAGTTTGGGCTATTACTACCAATTTTGATTGGTACAGATGGCGTACAGAAAATGTCTAAGTCTTTAGGTAATTATGTAGGGTTATCGGAACACCCATCAGATAAATATCAAAAGTTGCAGGGAGTTCCCGATCAATTACTAACCCAGTATTTTGAGCTACTGACAGATTTAGCTTTAGAGAAATTGCCCGCAAACCCACGCGATCGCCAATTACTTTTAGCATGGGAAGTTGTGAAACAATATCATGGTGAAGCTGCGGCGAATCAGGCGAAAGCAGCTGCCGATAGCGGTGGTAAAAAAGGTGCTATCCCGGAATTCTCTTTGGCTGAAATTCCCCAGTTTCCCGTAAAATTGGCTTATTTGCTCAATGTTAGCGGCCTGTGCAAAAGTAGCGGCGAAGGTAAACGCAAAATTCAAGAAGGTGGGGTTTACCTAGATGGCGATCGCATTACTAATGTTGATACCACTTTTGCCCAACCTGATGAGTTAGCTCAGAAAGTTTTGCAGGTAGGGAAAAACAAGTTTGTGCGCTTAGTACCTTAATCTATGAAATGAACCGCCGATCAACGCCGATGAAAGCCGAGCAGCGAATTATTGTACCTTTGGATGTACCAGATGTAGCGAGTGCGATCGCTCTTGTGGATCAGCTTCCGCAAGTGAATTTCTGGAAAGTTGGCTTAGAGTTATTTACTAGCACTGGGCCAGCTATTCTCGCAGAGCTAAAATCTCGAGAAAAGCAGATTTTTCTGGATTTAAAGTTTCATGATATCCCCAATACTGTTGCTGGCGCTTGTCAGGCGGCGGCTCGTTATGGGGTGGATTTGTTAACTATTCATGCTACTGCTGGTAAGGATGCACTGAAAGCCGCAACCGCAGCAGTACAAACAGGGGCAGCCCAAGCGGGTGTAAAACCGCCGAAATTGATTGCGATTACGCTGTTGACGAGCATTTCTGCTAGGCAATTGGCGTTTGATTTAAAAATTCCCCTAGAATTGCCAGAATATGCTTTGTCAATGGCGCTACTAGCTCAAGAAACAGGGTTAGATGGTGCAGTTTGTTCCCCCCAAGAGGTAGCACAATTGCGGCAAACCTGCGGGGATGATTTTCTCTTTGTTTGTCCTGGCGTGCGTCCAAGTTGGGCAGACAAAGCAGATCAACAGCGATCGCTCACCCCAGCACAAGCCATTAAAGCTGGGGCAGATTATTTGGTAATTGGCCGTCCAATTACTGCGGCTACCGAGCCTGAGTTAGCCTGGAACAGAATTATTGAGGAGATAACCAAAGAGACTAACAAATAAAAAATATCCTGTCGCTGTGTAGGCTGGGGGAGCAGAGGAAGCAGAGGAGGAATATAATTTCGCCTTTGCTCTCAAAACTCGATAATCTAATTTTTTGCAGTTCCCAAGAGGCATAAAACAGAAATATTCTCTCTTCCAGAAGTGATAGGCGATCGCTCCCAAAACCAAGCATGAAAACCAATCTCCATTACCCATTACCCATTACCCCTAATCCCCAGTCCCCAGTCCCCATTACCCCTTATCCCCAGAGGGGGCCCCGAGTTCCCCAGCCCCCATTACCCCTTATCCCCAGAGGGGGCCCCGAGTTCCCCAATCCCCAAAAAAGCCGCTTCTGGCTGATAGTTTGTTGCTTCTGGCTAGTATTTAACAGCTTTGATAACTTAGCATTTTCGCAAAACTCATCTGTATCTAAGGATAAGGTGAAGTCTGCTTGCACTGAGCAAGATGTGCAATCTTTAACTACTTGGATGCTACGCGATTTACCGAGTTATACTAATCGCGTCAGTCAACGCGCCCGCCGTCTTAGCCGGAGTAGTGAAGTTTACAGTTATATACTTTTAGCAGGTAGGCCAGAGTTTACACCTTTACCTTTGAATCCGGGAATTGACACCCCAGAGACAGCAAAAAGTTCATCATCAGGAGTCGATCAAGTTTTCTTTACTACTTTAGAACGGCAGTATGTTGGGGGGAAAGCTGTGGAATTAGAAGAGTTCCACTGGCTATTGTTGACTAAAACTCAAAATGGCTGGCGTTTGGTAATGATGTTTACTCAAACTGATGCATCTGTTCCTGGACAACCAGTATCTCCCCCAAGAGATAGTAGTAATAGCGCTATTGCTCAAGCAATTAAAATTTGGCTACGGGATTGTCAGGCGGGAACTGTGCGGATGGGTGCGATTCAAGGAAATAAGTAATAGCATTGAGAAATTGATTTAGGGGAAAGGTTAAAGGGGAAAGGGTAAGGGTTTTAATTTTACCCTTTTACTTTTGTGGTGAATTTAGTCATTATCGCCATAGATAGGAATCTGAATTTCAAATTCTGTACCCTTACCTAGAGCAGAGTTGACATTAATGATGCCTTCATGTTTTTCTACAATAATTTGACGTGCGATCGCTAATCCTAAACCTGTTCCTTTACCTACACCTTTAGTAGTAAATAAATGGTCAAAAATCTTGGCTTTGACTTCTTCTGACATCCCCAGTCCATTGTCAGCAATAGAAATTTTTACGTTTTTATTTTGCACAGATGTAGTAATTGTAATCAGGTTAGGATTGGTTTGAATTTCTGTAAAACTCCGTCCAGTATTTGATTCATCTAAGGCATCAATGGCATTTGCTAAAATATTCATGAATACCTGATTTAATTGCCCTGGAAAACATTCTATTTTTGGTAGATTGCCATAATTTGTCATTACTTCAATTGCTGGGCGGTGTTCGTTAGCTTTGAGGCGATGTTTAAGAATCAGAATTGTGCTATCGATACCTTCATGGATATTAAATTTTACTTTGTAATCTTTATCGGCACGGGAAAAAGTTCTTAAGCTGGTGCTAATATTACTCAGGCGATTACAAGCAATTTCCATTGAATCAATTACCTTGGGCACATCATCTAATAGGTAATCTAAATCAATTTCTTCTGCGTGATTGATAATTTCGTCGTTAGGGTTTGGTAAGCTTTGTTGGTAAAGTCTCAAATGTTCTATAATATCTGCGAAGCTAGGTTTAGTTTGAGTTAAGCTAGCAGAAATAAAGCCGAGAGGATTATTCATTTCATGGGCTACCCCTGCAACTAAATTTCCCAGTGCTGACATTTTTTCACTTTGGACTATTTGTAATTGCGCTTGTTGTAAATCTTGTAATGCTTGTTGCGCTTGTTGGTACATCCGCGCATTTTCTAATGCTATAGCTGCTTGGGAAGCAAGTAATTTTAGCACTTGCAAACGGTCATTAGTAAATACTCCTTGAGTGAGTTTATTTTCTAAATAGATAATGCCTACTAAATAACCTTGATTAATAATTGGTGTACAAATAACGCTCTTGGGTTGATGCTTCAACATATATTCCCCAATTACGCCAGGAATATTAGTTTCTAAATTATTGATGATGACTGTTTGTTGAGTATTTTTGACATAATAGATAATTTTTATGGGAATATCTTGACATTGCTCTAATGGCTGTGATTCAAGAATAGTTTTAACTTGAGTTTGGGAATTTTCTTGATAAGTAATAAAGGTAATTGCTCTGACTTGCCAAGTATCTTCTACAGGAAGAATTAGTGCAGATTTTTTGGCACCAGAGTTTTCTAGAATAATGCGGGTAAGGTTGGTGATGAGTTCATCTAATTGGATGGAACTAGAGATAGCTTGAGCAGCTTTGAGGACAGAGGTAAAATCTAGAGCATCAGAAACATTGGTACTAGAAGAGTTAGTACATGCAGAAGTCCCTGAAAAGGCAATAGTAGGAATAGTTTCTAGTAGCGGATTGAAACGGTGTTCTTGTTGTTGGACAATTGGTTGGAGCAGTTGCGTGTAGCGTTTTTCTAAGTCATCAGTTTTTGCTTTAGCTCCCCAATGAGCATAACAGTAATAAGCTTCTTGCATATAAGCTTCGGCAACTTTTTCTTTACCCCAGTTGAGATAAAATTTTGCTGCAAGTTCGTTAGCAAGGGCTAATTCTTGAATATAGCCATTTTCTTTTGCTTGCTTAATAGCATCATCGTAGAGATTAAAAGCAGCAAATTCTCTGTTTAAAACCCGATTTATTTCGGCTTCAATCAAATTATATTTATGCTGATAATTACTTGGGGCGAACTCTGCCCATTTCTGCATTTGCTGCTGATTTTCTGAGACTTTTTTGAGATATTCTTGCTTTTGTGATTCTCCAGCAGTGGAGCATAAACCAAGTAAACTGAGAGATTGGTAAAAATTTCTCAGAGGAATAATTGCTAAACCAGTTGCACCAGCTTCGTATTCTTCAAATTTTTGAGCAAATTCAGATGCATCTTGGTAGTCTTCAAAGAAATAGGATAATAAAGTTTTCGCTAGATAAACATAACAAATACCGTTAATATTTTGATATTCAATTAATCCCGGTAAATCTGTTTTTTCGTTAAAAGCAGAACCAAGAAGCAACGTAGGTTTATTAACTTTACCTTGTAAGTTTAAGACAGTTTGTCTCCAAATTTTACCCCAAATTAACGATACCTCTTGCTTAATTTCTGCCATGAGGTTGCAGTATTTAAATGATTCAGACTCAGCAATATCTAGATGTTCTCCCGCCCAAAAGAGAAACTGACAATAGCAATTGGCGCAATAACCTACATATTCTAAATTCCCAGTTTCTAAGCCACTTACTAAACCTTCTTGGAATAATGGTAATGTAGATTTTATTGGGTCTTTCCAGTGTTTAATAAATAAACTGAAGGTGAGATAAACTCTACTTTTTAGCTCTTTTGCTGGGAAACGCTCTAACATTAATACTGCTAAAGTACCAAATTGATAACCTGCATCAATTTCTCCCATACCGCACAACAGTAATCCATACAAACTATAGGCGATCGCAGCTTGGGGAGAGTTACCATGTTGAATACAAATTTTCACCATTGTGAAAATCTTTAACGGTAGCAATGCGGGTTGAGCAATATAAACTGGTGCAAATAAGCCAGAGAGAATCCGCAAGGCGAACAGTTGATTGGGGTCAAGGAGTTCTGGTAAATTAGCCAAGTCGCTGATTAAGCGATCGCTTAACAGCAGTTTGACTTGTTCGGCTTCTTGGAAAGTCGTTTCGCGATCGCAGTCTGTTGGTAAAGTGACACCCAGTAAGCTTAAGGCTTCCCTTCCTGTCGCGATGGCTTCAATAAATTTATTTTGCGCGGTGTACGATTGAATCTGAATTTCGTAGACTTTAACTTTCTCTAAGGCTGTTTTTGCGTGCTGAAGGGTGATATCGATTAATTTTTTAGAAGCATCAAAGTTGGTATTTAAATATTCTGATTCAGCCGCAGATTCGTAAAGTCCTAGAGTCAAATCATATTCACTATCCCAACTATCAGCTGCTAGCAGTTTCATAGCAATACTGAAATAACTCACAGCCGCAGCATAAGCCGTAGATGATTTAGCTCTATTACCAGCAATTAAATTAAGTTGAGCTAGTTGATTTTTTTGATTTTGTTCAACAATTAAATCAATCCCTAAGTTTAATTGATTAACAATATTAAATATGCGGTTTTCTAAGTCTGCATCATCTGTATTTTTCAGTAACAACTGCCCAATACTTAAGTGAGTTGTTTGTTTTTGATTTTCAGGAATTAAAGAGTAAGATGCTTGCTGTACTCGGTCGTGTAGAAATCTATAGGTAGGAACTTGGAAACTGGCATTAGCAAAAGGTTGTGAGTCAGAATCTTTCCCAGTTTCCTGATAAAATTTATAAACTTCACTATTAGGTAAAATCACTCCTTCTTGTAAAGCTTTCCATAAATCAGCAGCCGTTTCAATTTGAGAATGCTGATAAATAATTGCTAGGGTATTGAGGTCAAAGCGGTTACCAATACAAGCAGCTAATTTTAAAATATCTTGAGTGGCTTGTGGCAACTTTTGTAACTGAATTGCCATAAATTCAACCACATCATCAGTTAGAGCTAAGGCTGTAACTTCAGCAATGTCGCATTGCCAATAGCCTAACTCAAAATTAAAAGTAATCAACCCATCCTCATATAATTTTTTCAGAAATTGATTATTGAAAAAAGGATTACCTTTAGTTTTTTTATAGACTAATTCTGTTAAAGGGAGGGCAATCTCTTCAGTACAACTAAGAGTATCAGCTATCAGGAGATTAATATCAGATTTATTCAGTGGGCTTAAAGTAATGGTGTTGACTGTTGCTTTGGTTTTGATAATTTCAAATAGAGTTAAGCTTAAAGGGTGAATAGGAGAAACTTCGTTATCTCGATAAGCACCAATAATTAGTAAATAGCCGCGATTGGCTTCACTCATTAAGAGTTGCATGAGTTTTAGCGAAGCCAAATCTGCCCATTGTAAATCATCCAGAAAAATTACTAAAGGATGTTCGGGAATAGTGAAAGTAGAAATAAATTTTTGAAACAATAAATTAAAGCGATTTTGGGCTGCATTCCCAGAAAGTTCTGGTACAGGTGGTTGTGTACCAATAATCTCTTCTAACTCGGGAATTACTTCAATAATTACCTGTCCGTTATCACCTAATGCTGATAGAATTTGAGTTTTCCATTGTTGCAATTGGCTATCACTTTCAGTCAGTAATTGTCCCATCAAATCCCGCAAGGCTTGGACAAAGGCAGAGAAAGGAACGTTACGATTAAACTGGTCAAACTTACCTTTAATAAAATACCCATGTTGTTTGACAATTGGTTTATGAATTTCATTGACAACAGCAGTTTTTCCCGTACCAGAAAAACCAGCAACCAACATCAATTCTGAGTTATTATTGGCAACGCGATCAAACGCGCTGAGTAAAGTTTGAACTTCTGTTTCTCGCCCATAGAGTTTTTCGGGGATAATGAAGCGATCGCATATATCTCGTTTGCCAATATCGAAGTAGGCAATTTTCCCGGTAGCGTTTAATTGAGCGAGACATTTTTGCAAATCATATTTCAAACCTAAGCCACTTTGATAGCGGTCTTCGGCATTTTTTGCCATTAATTTACTCACAATCTCACCCAGTACTAGAGGAATTGCAGGGTTAATTTCATTCACTAAAGGCGGTTGTTTGGCAATATGACAATGTACCAACTCCATCGGTTCATGAGAATTAAACGGTAATTTTCCTGTCAGTAGTTCAAAAAATGTTACACCCAAGGAATAAAAATCACTGCGGTAATCTATACCCCGATTCATCCGTCCTGTTTGTTCGGGGGATAAATAAGCTAAAGTCCCTTCTAAAACGTTAGGACTGATCATGGTTTGGGTTTCTCTAGGTAATAAAGAAGCAATACTAAAGTCGATGAGTTTAACTTCTTGAGTTTTTGGATGAATGAGAATATTCGCAGGTTTAATATCTTTGTGGATGACGCGATTTTGGTATAAATAGTCAATAATCTCAGTTAATTGCAGTGCTATTTGCAAAAATTCGATCAATGCTAGTGGTTGATTGCTGGTGTATTCTTTTAAAGAAATTCCTCCAGAATCTTCCATTACCAATGCATAGCTATTACGGTAAGCTTCTAAACTTAAAGGACAGACGATACCGGGAGTATCAAGATGTTTAGCAATAGTATATTGGTTGCGAAATTGCAACAGTTCGTTGAAACTAGGAAATTCCAACCGTAATATTTTGATGACAACAGCCTGTTGATCCGCAACTCTAATAGCGCGATAAACTTCGCTTTTATAACCTTGGTAGAGTTTGGCGACGAATTCATAGCCATTAATGTGGGAAAATTTATCACTTTCTCTTGTCATGGTTATACTCCACAAATCAATTTTATTTGCTAAAAATCAAAATTTATATAGCCGTTTGGCACTTATTATTCCCAAAAAACTATGAGACCAACCACACTTAAGAGAAAGGAAGTGTTAGGTTGAAAAATGCTAGTTTGATAAATTAATTTTGTTTAGGTAATTACAAGCAAAGCCAGCAATTATGAAATATCTCCAAGGAAAAGTCACATTAGTCACAGGAGCCACTAGGGGTATTGGTAAGGGAATTGCCATTGGACTAGGTGAAGCAGGCGCAACTGTATACATTACAGGGCGCAGCCTGAATAACTCTAATGCTCAGGATGATATTGGAGGTAATTTAAATGACACCAAATTAGCAGTAGAAGCAGCTGGCGGTGTCTGCATTCCGATTGCAGTCGATCACAGTGATGATGAGCAAGTGCGATCGCTTTTTCAACGCATTGAACAAGAACAAGATGGAAAGCTGGATTTGTTGGTAAATAATGTATTTTCAGGAGTCCCAGCTTTAAGAAAGATTGGTGATCAACCTTTTTGGGATTTTGACGCGAGTCTGTGGGATGCTTGCAACAATGTCGGTTTACGTAGTCACTATGTAGCAAGTATTTTTGCAGCCAGAATGATGGCTAAACGTCAACAAGGATTAATT
Organism: Tolypothrix sp. PCC 7601; assembly: GCF_025677855.1. Lineage (NCBI taxonomy): Bacteria > Bacillati > Cyanobacteriota > Cyanophyceae > Nostocales > Tolypothrichaceae > Tolypothrix > Tolypothrix sp. PCC 7601. The sequence goes on along the minus strand of NZ_CP064879.1, from coordinate 1,373,051 downwards.
TGTAATATTTCCTCTTGGGGTGGGCTGTCGTATATTTTTGGTGCAGCCTATGGTGCGGGTAAAGCCGCGTGCGATCGCCTCGCTACGGATATGGCTGTTGAACTAAAACCCTATAATGTGGCTTCAATCTCCCTTTGGCCGGGGATTGTGGGCACAGAACATATTAGCAGCATCGCCGCAGAAATGGCTGACAGCAAATCAACTGACCCGAAAAAATCCATGTTTAGCGATCGCTACAACTGGGAAACACCGCTATTAACAGGACGAGTAATTGCTAAACTAGCCAACGATTCCACAGTAATATCCCGTACAGGGCATGTACATATTGTTGCCGAATTAGCACAGCGATATGGAGTGGTAGATCAAGAAGGAAACCTACCTGTATCACTACGTTCTTTGCGGTTTCTGCTACCTATGGCAATACCACAACTGAGAAAAAATTCCTGGCTGATACCAGATATCAAAGTTCCTTGGTCACTGCTAATCGTGAGTAGCCTCAGTTCCCCGAAAATTTGACCAAAAATATTTAAGTAGGGCGATTTACTTCATCCAAAATCCAAAATCCAAAATCCAAAATCTAAAATCGTATTAGCTTCCTGGGAATGGGAAAAAGATTACAGGATACCAGCTTTGACGCAAGATTTCAGCCGCAAAACTAGAAACCAACCATTCCTGGAGCTTACCTATAGTTTCGGAAGACACAGCAATTGCACTAATATCAGCCATGAAAGCTGTTTCTAAAATCTGATTTACAGGGTTTCCTTCCCGAACTTCTGTTTTGACTTGTAAATTTACTCCTTCCAAATCAGCTTTAATTTGAGATAGAGTTGCTTGCGCCTGCTGTGGCAAAATTTTTGGTGGTCTTTCTTGACGACCACAGTCATCTATTACCCAACAAAGCTGACAATTTTGCAGAGATTGGCCACGCTGTTTCTCTGCTAAATTTTTCACCTGTTTTACCAGATAATTCGCTGATTGAGTATTGTTATAGGGAAGTAGTAAAGAACGGAAAAGGTGCTGACAACGCAGTGTTAATTCTTCGTCAGTATAGGCAGATATTAACTGAGGACGTAAGACTAATAGAGGAATTTTGGTTTGGTGGGATAAGTCAGACATCGTACTTCCCACTAATTTTTCTGTGAATAAGCTGCGACTTTGAGAACCTAAAATAATTAGTTCAGATTGATAAGTTTGCGCTACTTTCAGAATGTTTTCGACTGGTTTTCCTGATTGAACTTCTATTTTTACTTCTACATCTGAATTATGTTCACCAACTGCTGCTGCTAATTGCGTTTGTGCTTCTGCAATTTTCTCAGTATCCACTTTTGGAATAGCGCCTTTTTCCCAAACTGGTACAACGTGCAAAAACACAATTTGCTTGATTCCTGCTAGCCCGAGGCTAGAAACAAAATGTGCCAGACGGTGCAAACCATCAGCAAAATCTGTGGAAATTAAAACTCTTTCAAACATAATAATTTAATACAACGAAGTTTTCTGTATTTTAGTTTTTTAAGACCCTTGCTGGGTTGCTAGATCCCCGACTTCTTTAAGAAGTCGGGGATCTGACCACCACCAACTTCTCACAACTAATGCGGCAGACCACTGGTTATGTAGCAGTTGCACCCAACTGAAGAGCATACAAGTTTGCATAGACACCTTGTTTAGCAATTAGTTCTGCATGAGTTCCCCGTTCGACAATTTGTCCTTGCTGAATGACTAACACCTGGGAAGCCTGAGTTACAGTACTGAGGCGGTGAGCAATGACAAAGCTGGTACGTCCTTGCAGCAAGCGTGCGATCGCACTTTGTACGAGTGCTTCGGTGCGGGTGTCTATACTGCTGGTAGCTTCATCAAGTATCAAAATTCGTGGGTTAATCAACACTGCACGGGCAATACTAATTAGTTGGCGTTGTCCTTGGCTGAGAGGTGCGCCTCGTTCACCTAATTGAGTGGTGTAACCTTGGGGTAATGAGGTGATGAACTCATGCACATTTGCCAGTTGTGCTGCAGCTTCGATATCTGCTTGGGTAGCGTTAGGAACACCAAAGGCAATATTTTCCGCTACAGTACCGCTAAATAAAATATTATCTTGCAGGACAATGCCAATTTGACGGCGCAAACTAGCTTGCGTCACACTCCGCACATCGATTTCATCAATTTTGACTGCGCCATCAGAGACATCATAAAAGCGCAATATCAGGTTAATAATGGTGGTTTTGCCTGAGCCAGTAGGGCCGACTAAGGCGATCATCTGTCCTGGATAAGCGTGTAAATTTACACCTTTTAGTACTAGTTGCTCTGGGTTATAACCAAATTTGACATCCTCAAAAGTTACCTCTCCTTGAATTGGTGGCATTTCAATGGCATCAGGAACATCATTGAGTTGGGATGGTTCATCTAAAAGTAGGAAAATTCGCTCTAATCCGGCAAATGCAGACTGAGCTTGAGTGTAAAACTGACTAAGAATTTGAATAGGACGGAAAAACTGCTGTACATACAGTAAAAAGGATGTCACTACACCCACTGTTGCGCCACCAGTAACAGCTAGATAGCCGCCATAGGCGAGAACACCTGCGGTTGCTAGGGTGTTAAGAAAATCAATCGATGGTAAAAATGCCGCAGTAATTGCCACAGCTTCCACATTGGCATCCCGATTAGCAGCGTTGAGAATGTCAAACTCGGCGATATTAATATGTACGCGGTTAAATGCTTGTGCTTCCCGCACACTACCAATATCTTCTTCCAATTTGGCGGAAAGTTCGCCGATGGTTTGCCTAGTGACACGAAATCTGGCTCTTGCCCAACGAGCAAACAAGCTGGTAGTTAAAATCATTAGTGGTACAACTAGGTTACTCAACAAACCAAGTTGCAGATTGATTGTCAGCATGGCAATCACAATGCCCACCAAACTGAAAATATTACCTAACATTTGGGCGATTGTTTGCCCAAATGCTTGATTGACAGTGTTGACATCATTTAGCAGACGGCTCATCAAATCGCCAGCTTCACTGCGGTCAAAAAAGCTCAGTGGTAAACTCTGAATTTTAATGAAAATATCTTGTCGTAGTTGCGCCAGCAAGCGCTGCATAATCCAGCCAACTCGCATAATTTGACCGCGAATTGCCCAGACACCAAGGCTATAAATTACCCCTAGTAAGGCTAATAGCAAGAGCAATCCCTGCAAATTACCCTGTGCAATTAGGTGATCCACTGACCAGCCAAGTAGAAATGGCCCGATCGCCTGGGTTGATGCACCAATCATGACTAATGTCAAGGCAATGGGAATTTCTTTGCGGTAAGGTCGCAAGTATTGTAAAAAGCGCCGCAAGGTTGAGAGTTGATTAGTTGCTTGTTGTTCAGGCGCAACAACTGGGCCGATACCTCTCATAGCAATTTTAGATTTTAGATTTTGGATTTTAGATTAAAAGTCTTGGCCGTTAGGCTATACAGGAATCTCAAATACTGTCTTCAAAATGGGCATAAGGAAGAGAGATTTTCTGTATACAGTTCATGACTACTGTTGGTATTAATTAGTTAGATATCATTCTTTCTCCTTAGCCTTGACTTGAGATTCCAAAATTGCACCGTAAAGCGGGCTGGTTTGCATTAATTGTTCGTGGGTTCCTTGGGCTACCAACTTTCCTTTATCAATTAACAAAATGCGATCGGCATTCTTGACTGTACTAATGCGTTGAGCCACAACAAAGGTGACACATGCTTTGCGACGCATTAAGTTATCGAGTTCGGCTTGGATTTGCGCTGCTGTTTTGGCATCTACAGCCGAGGTACTGTCATCCAAAATCAGAATACTGTAATCGGTGAGTAGGGTACGAGCGATCGCAATCCGTTGCTTTTGTCCACCCGATAAACCGATACCCCTCTCCCCGACTATTGTCTCGTAGCCATCGGGTAAACCGTCGATGAAATCATGAATTTGGGCAGTTTTTGCGGCTTCAATGACTTCTGCTAATGTGGCGTTGGGTTTAGCGTAAGCGATATTCTCGCGGAGAGTGCCAGAAAATAGCGTGGTTTCTTGAAAAACAATACCAATATGCGCTCTTAAGCTTTTAAGGGTAAAATCTCGCACATCCCGCCCATCAATGCGAATTGCGCCTTTAGTAACATCATAAAAGCGGGGAATCAAGTTCATCACAGTACTTTTACCGGAACCTGTCATTCCCAAAACAGCGATCAGTTCTTTCGGCTTGGTTTCAAAAGAAACATCCTTCAGGGCTTCGGTTGTAGCGCCGGGATAACGGAAAGAGACGTTTTCAAAGGTGATTCTACCACCACAAGTTTTAAACTCAATTGCATCAGAGCGATCGCGAATTTCCACGGCTGCGTCTACCACTTCATAAACTCGCTGTGCTGAAGCCGCAGCTTGTGCGATCGCAGGTGCAGCAAACCCAATTAATAAAATTGGTTGCAATACTAAAACTAAATAGGAGTTAAAAGCTACCAGTTCGCCAATCGAGAACCTTTGACCAATTACTTGCGCTCCCCCATAGCCAAAAACAGCCAGAGTCACTAAATTACTCAGCAAAAAGATAAAGGGGAAGGTATTGTGGATAGCATCAATAGTCCTCATGTTAGCCGTGACGAGGGCATTATTTAGTCCCGTATAACGTGACCTTTCCGCCGACTCGCGCACGAAAGCTTTAACTACCCTAATTCCTACCAGATTTTCTTGTAATACTGCATTCAGATCACCCAGTTGTTGTTGTATCTGACCAAATAATCGGTCATTGCGGCTAATAAATCTGGCCATTAACCATCCTGAGATTGGCACAACTGTTAAGGTAATTAATGCCAATCGCCAGTTCATGATTAGCAGAACTACCGAAATCGTTACCAATGTCACCACTGCACCAATTACCTGAATTAAGCTAGTACCAATAAAGGTGCGGATTTGTTCAATGTCGCTGGTAACCCGAGTTAATAGTTGCGAAGTTTGCGCCTTGTCGTGATAGCTAAAACTGAGATTTTGAATTTTGCTGAAAATCTTATTGCGTAAATCATAGGCTACACCTTGAGAAGCCGCTTCTGCCCAATAGCTTTGTCCAAAATTAAACAAACCCCGCGCGATCGCTGCAACTACCATCCATGCAGCACTATAAAGCACTATTTGTAAATTTTGCTGGATAATACCTCCATCAATTCCCCAGCGAAATAATTGGGGGGTAATTGCATTCGCAACTGTCAAAAGTAAGAGACTTAATAAAGCTCCTAAGGAAATCCATCGATAATTTCTTAAGCTCACCAAAACACGCTGGATGGCTTGCATTGACGAATTTTCTGTGAGTTCTGATTGTGGTAGCAATGGAATTCACCCTTGTATCTTTTAAAGATTATCTCGCATATTGAATACTCATGCTGAGTTTGATTATCTATCAAGGGTGAATCTGACATTGGCTATGAAATTATGTAATTAAATATGTTTGATTATTGATTTTTTTGTAAAATTGCTTAATAGATAAATATTATGTAGCTGGAAATAGTAAATATACAAATTAGAAAAAAGAATGCGACAGATTGTAGGGGCAAGGCATTGCCCATACGTGTCAACTTAAGTTAAAAGCGATATAGGGCGGGCGTTGTACAAATACCTCGCGCCCTCATCCCCTAACCCCTTCTCCCGCAGGAGAAGGGGAACTAAATCTCTTGCTCCCTTCTCCCTGTGGGAGAGGGGCTGGGGGTGAGGGCGAAATCTTGCACAAGAGCGGGTTTCACGTTAAGTTGACACCAATGGGCAGTGCCTTGCCCTTACAATTTATGGCATTCTTTTTTCAATTGGTATAAACTGAATAAAAGCAAGATTTCTATTTTTTTGAGAAACAAATATGAAATTTAAAAGGATAAATGTGAAAAACTTTTATCCTTAATTAATGAAGAAAATTTTCAATTTTATCTAATTTAAGATTTTGTGTTTCCGTCTTTGACGCAGCCAAGTTTTACGTAATTCTTCTGCACCTAATAAAAGTGGCGGACAGATTAACAAAAATAACCATTGCCAAAGTGTCAATGGAGAAGTAGAAAAGATATGCCGCAGAGGAGGAATTTCAATGATGGCGAGAATCAAAGTCCATTCTGTGGCAATTCCCAGCCAGATAAAAGGATTAGAAAAGAATCCTAATCGCAATATAGAAGTACGCTCAGAACGACAAGCAAAAACGTTACCGTCTTGACAAGCAACAATAATTGCTAAAGTCATAGTAGTAGCTTGAGCATAAATCAAGGCGATCGCAGGATCGGCGGTGCGAGAAAGAATTGCTGGTGCGATCGCTTGCAATGATGCCAAGTTGTAACCGTAGCTTTGCCAAACCATGAAGAAGCCAGCCATTCCTAAAGCTGCTTCGATTAATCCTAAGAAACAGTAGGCGCGTAAGAGTAAAGAACGATCCAGCAGTGGTTTCGATTTGGCACGAGGCGGCATCTGCATTGTACCTGCTTCGGCACGTTCAGCACCTAGTGCCAGGGCTGGGATGATATCGGTTCCCAAATCCACAATCAGAATTTGCATAATGATTAACGCTGGCGGGATTTTGAGGGTAACCATCAACAGAAATGGCACCAGTTCGGCAACATTGGATGCCAAAATATAGGTCATGAACTTGCGAATATTCTGATAGACTGAGCGTCCTTGCTCAACTGCGGCGACGATAGTGGCAAAGTTGTCGTCTGTCAGTACAATATCGGCGGCTTCTCTGGCGACATCTGTGCCGTTCAATCCCATCGCAATGCCAATATTCGCCGCACGTAGCGCAGGTGCATCGTTCACGCCATCGCCTGTAACTGCTACTACTTCCCCGATATCTTTATAAGCTTGGACGAGGCGCAGTTTATGTTCTGGTGACATCCGCGCAAACACTAAGCCTGTACGATATTTAACAATTTGCCGCAGTTGGGCATCGGAGATATGTCCCATGCCTTCACCAGTAACGACGCGCACCTTATCAGCTAGCAAACCAATATTGCGGGCGATCGCTTCCGCAGTCAAGCCATAATCGCCAGTTACCATTGTGACTTTAATCCCAGCTTGATGACATTTAGCGATCGCATCGGCTACCTCTTCTCGAGGCGGATCGAACATAGCCACCAAGCCAATAAAAATCAAGTTTTGCTCTAGATCCTGGGCTTTGAGATCCAGCAACTCTTGGCTACCCCGGCGCGCCGCCAATCCCAAAACGCGAAATCCTTGCCTTGCTAAATCATCATTAGCTTGGACAACATCATCCCAAGCCTCGTGGGTTAATTCCTGTACGGTGCCATCATGCAGAATTGTATGGCAATGCTTCAAAACTTCTAGAGGCGCACCTTTAGTAAATGCTAAATAGGGCAATTCATCTTGCCATAACTCCGCAGCTTGCCAATTTAGCACCACCGTCATCATCCGACGGCGAGAATCGAAGGGAATCTCGCGCAACCGTGGTAACTGCTGTTGTAAATTTTCTAAATTCAGTCCCGCTTTAGCAGCTACTACTAGCAAGGCTGCTTCCGTTGGATCGCCAATTTCTTGCCAACGGCTAGGGGCTGTCAGGTGAATTAGGCGGGCGTTAGAACAAAGGGCAGAACCGATGAGTAAAAGATTGGCTTTCCAGGCGACGGCGGTATCTGATGGTAATCTCACTTTACCAACTGTGGGATCGTAACCTGCACCTGTGACCTCAATTAAAGCCTGGGAACTAGAAGGATGAGACTCTTCGGGTAACCAGAGATAGCGCACCGTCATTTCATTTTTTGTTAGCGTCCCTGTCTTATCGGTGCAAATCACAGTGGTAGCGCTGAGGGTTTCCACAGATGACAGCCGCCTGACTAGGGCATTGCGCCTGGCCATGCGTCGGACACCAATCGCCAAGGATAAAGTGACAGTTGGTAATAATCCTTCTGGCACGAGTGCCACAATAATCCCGATCGCAAAAATAAAACTTTCTTTAACCTCTATCCCCACCAAAAAATACGCCAGCAAGAAAACAATAATTCCCATGCTGACAGCGATCGCAGTGATCATCCGCACAATATAAGCCACCTGGACTTCTAAGGTGCTGGGTTCCCGCTTGACGACTGTTGTTAAATGGGCAACCTGTCCAAATTCTGTTTGGGCACCCGTAGCATAAACCACCGCCACAGCACGCCCGGCGGCGACAGTGGAACCCGCTAACACTAAATTGGCGATTTCCGAGGGATTCACCTTTTCTTGCATCGGTTGCTCGCCTGGACGTAGCAAAGTTTTACCACCGCGAATCGGTACAGCTTCCCGCAACCTGACTGGGTAAGCATTCCGCGCTACGGGTAAAGACTCCCCTGTCATCACCGACACATCCAAATACAAGTTATCAGCAGATATCAGACGTGCATCAGCAGAAATGCGATCGCCTTCTTCTAACTGCATCACATCACCACGCACCAACTCTCGCGCTGGGATTTGCTTCAGTTCCCCATCTCGATACACTTTCACCTGCATCGGCAATACTTTTTTTAAAGCCGATAGCGCTTGTTCTGCTTGAAACTCTTGCCAAAAACTAAAGATAGCGTTAATCCAGATTACCGCCCAAATTGCCCAGCCGAGTTCCGGTGTCCGCGAAATAAACGCTAAAATACCCGCCACCCAGAGCAGTAAAGCCATGAAATGAGTTAGTTGATCAGTAAAACGCAGCCACAGGGGACGATGAGCTGGTTCTGGTAACTCATTTGCGCCGAATTGTACAAATCTTGCTTGAGCTTCATCTGCCGATAAGCCATTGGTAGCGCTCCCTAGTGACTCATAGACCTCTTCAACCGATAATGCCCAGATAGGCTGATGAGACGATGCCATGATCTTGTTCGGTGTTGGGTTATTAAGAAAGGCAGAACTTAAGTGCCAACTGTCAATATAATTCGTAATTCGTAATTAATTATCCCATGACTTCATTTGAGGAATAATTAATTATTGAAAAAGGTTGTACAGATAAAGTAAATTTCACGCCCATGCATGAAAAATCAAACTTTAACTGTAGATTGTTGCTCACAATTTTACCTTGATGGCATCATCTAATAAACCCAAGTTTTCGGCTTGTTTAAAGGCTTGTTCTAAAGACATACCTTGTCTGGTAGCCAAATACATTAATACCATTGCGATCGCCCGCACAGAGCTATCACAATGTATTACAGTAGGTTTGGGTAGTTCAACAATTTTTTGAAATACCTGTACTGTATTTGCAGAATTAATTTCTGTCAGTTTTATTGGCAGATTAGTATAATGTAATCCTAGCAACTGAGCGTAAAGCTGCTCGCTGCTTTGAAAACCCATTTCGTCAGGCGATCGCAAATTCAGTACAGACTTATAGCCCTCATCAGCAAGTCTTTTTAATTCTGCGGAGTCAATTTGTCCGGCAATAGTTAATTCGTTATTAATTTTTCTGATTGTTTCCATCCCTCCCTCCTCCCAAGCGGTGAATAATGAATTAAAGAAGTGTAATGTAAGTCTGGTAAATCACCCTAAATTGCTAAATAAAATTACCACACCAAAACGTTGCTTTCTTAACCCTAAGCTTGAGCTTTGTAAAGTAGAATGCAAGTTGTTTTTGTGTGGTAAATTTCAGCAACATAAAATTTATCCTTTAATTCATTTCACCAAGAAATTAAAAATGTTTTTCTTCAGGAGGATCGCCTTCGTATGGTTGTACTCCTGTGGCTGGGTAATTATCGTTACTTGGTGTAAAAGCTCTAGCTGCTCCAGTATAGATATAGCGAATCACTTGTTGTGGAACTTCGATAATCGCCTGTAAGATTTGCCCAATTTTAGTTGTAGTAGACATAATTTTTTATCCAGAGTACAAAAAAGTTATTTAACTCAGAGAATGAAATTGAAAGTATCTATATCAAAGATAGTAATTGTTTAAGATACTTTTATCCTTCATTCTTCATCTTTCAATAGAAAACTCTTCAGTGAATTCTTTACGAGTTAGAGGTGCTTTTAGAGTGATACCTTCACCACCAAGGGGATAATTTTCATTCAGTAGCTTGCCATCTACGGAAATAAAAACTTGAGCATTAGGTTCTAGACTGCTGGCTGTATACAAAACTTGAGCAACTCGATAAACCATTGAACTAGTACCACCTCCAGAGGCAAATTCACCTGACAGGTTGACATAAATTCCTGTGGGGGTGATTTGCAACCCTAATAACTTTGTATTAGCAGGAATTGTTGTACTCAAGTTATTAGTTTGAGGATTGGTAAACATATTATTTAGTGCTGCTTTTAAAGCCACTTCTTTAGAAGCTTTATATTGAACAGTAACCAATTGCGGCACTAAATATATTTTTGTACCTTCAACTTTTACCCAATAAGTTTGAGGTTGTAATTGTATTACGGCTGGTTGGAATTTTGGCGCTGATTTTACTGCTGGTTTAGTAACTGTTGCTTGCTTTTGTGGTGGCGAAACTACACCGGGCGGAACCTGTGAAACCGGAGAATTATCTAATTGGGAAGAATTAGTTGGTGAATTGGCAGGTTTTGTTGTTTGCCAAGCCCACAAACCACTTCCTCCAACTACCATGAGCAGAAGTAGCATAAAACCAATTAGGTATTCATGTTGAACAGAATCATGATGTTGGTTTCTCATAGCTAGCTCCTGCAAACTGATTGATTTAAAGAATTTTTGCAATAGCAATCCTCTAGCTACCCAAGAATCCAAAATTTATATGTTTAGCATTTTGAATTTTGAATTCCCATCTCTGGCGTAGCTCAAGGAGTTATACAATCTCGGCTTTACTTTCAAGGTAAGGAAAGAATTTGAGGAACTTGTGAGGATTGGGGATCGGGGATTGGGGATTGGGGATTGGGGACTGGGGATCGGGGATTGGGGATGAGGGAGATGAGGGAGATGAGGGAGATGAGGAGGATGAGGGGAAATAACAAACACCAAATCCCAAACACCAATTAACAATTATTGACACTTCCCATTACCCATTAAGTGGTTACGCAAAATGATTCATGTCATTGCGTTCGCGCAGCGTCTCTTAAAGAAGGCTTTACGCTTCATTCTCAATGACAAATGTATATTGTTGCGTTAGTACTTACCCAGTCCCTAGTCCCTAGTCCCCAATCCCCAATCCCCAGTCCCCAATCCCCAGTCCCCAGTCCCCAGTCCCCCATCCTCACAAGTTCCTCAAATTATTCCCATATAACTTCACTGTCAGGCTAAGAGCAGCTTGACACGGTAGCGGAAGCTATATAGAACTTCTAAAAAAAGGCTCAAATTTATGAATTCAGCATCTGCTGCTCAACCGAAAAACAGTAAAACAGCATCTTCAGCAACACACGCTAGTGGTGATAAACGCTTTAAGATGCTGGATGCAACTATTAAACGCTATCAGTATCAACAAGATGCACTCATTGAGATTCTGCATAAAGCGCAGGAACTTTTTGGCTATTTAGAAACCGATGTATTAATTTACGTTGCCCAAAGTTTAAAATTGCCACCTAGCCGAGTGTATGGTGTTGCGACTTTTTATCATTTATTTTCATTAGCACCAAGTGGCGCACATAGTTGTGTGATTTGTACGGGTACGGCTTGTTACGTCAAAGGCGCGCAAGCAATTTTGACAGAGTTAGAAAAATCTGACAACATTCGCGCAGGTGAAACCACACCTGATGGACAAGTTTCATTGTTAACTGCAAGGTGTCTAGGTGCTTGTGGAATTGCACCCGCTGTAGTTTTTGATGGCGCTGTCTTAGGAAATCAAACTGCTGAATCAGTACATGAATGGATACACCACTGCACCGCAGAAAGCACAAAGGAAGGCTAAAAGATGGATCTAGCTGAATTAGTTGAAATTGCCCAGAAAGAACGTGCTTCTGAGAAACCAGTGCAAGTTCGCTGTTGTATGGCGGCGGGTTGTCTGTCTGCTAATTCCGAAGCTGTCAAGAAAAGTTTGGATGCAGCTGTGACAGCTGCAGGTTTAGAAGAACAAGTGCAAGTAACTGGCGTTGGTTGTATGCGCTTGTGCTGTCAAGGGCCATTAGTGGAAGTTAAGGGAGAAATTAAACAATCTTCTGTTGAGAAACCAGTTGCAGAAGAAACCCTCGGTACGCTTTACGAAAAAGTTGCGCCAGCAGATGCACCTTCGATTATTGGCACTTTAACTGGTGGCGAAACCACAGTACAAAAAGGTGACTTAGCGCAGCCATTTTTTACCTATCAAATGCCAATTGTTTTAGAAAACAGTGGCAAAGTCGATCCCGAACGCATTCAATCTTATATTGCGGCTAAGGGTTATCAAGCGCTTTATCACGTACTGCGGGAGAAAACTCCAGCAGATGTCATCGATACCATTACTCACAGTGGTTTGCGGGGTAGAGGTGGTGCTGGTTATCCCACAGGGGTGAAATGGGCAACAGTCGCCAAAGCTAAGGGCGATCGCAAATTTGTAATTTGCAACGCCGATGAGGGAGATCCTGGTGCATTCATGGATCGCAGCATTTTAGAAAGCGATCCCCATCGTGTTTTAGAAGGAATGGCGATCGCAGCTTATGCTGTTGGTGCAGAGCAAGGATACATCTACGTGCGCGCTGAATATCCTACTGCCATTAACCGCTTGCAAATTGCTATTCGCCAAGCCCAACGTTTGGGTATTTTAGGCACTCAAATTTTTGACTCCCGCTTTGATTTTAAAGTTGATATCCGCATTGGTGCAGGTGCTTATGTTTGCGGTGAAGAAACCGCATTAATGGCATCTATTGAAGGTAAACGCGGTATGCCAGAACCTCGTCCTCCCTATCCGGCTGAGTCTGGGTTGTGGGGATATCCCACTTTAATTAACAACGTCGAAACCTACGCCAATATTTCACCAATTATTCGCAAAGGTGCTGAGTGGTTCGCCAGCATCGGTACAGAAAAGAGCAAAGGAACAAAAGTTTTTGCCCTTGCTGGTCAAATTACTAACACTGGTTTAATCGAAGTACCGATGGGAACGCCATTAGAACTAATTGTAGAAACAATGGGCGGTGGCGTACCCAATGGCGGTATAGTCAAAGCCGTACAAACAGGCGGCCCTTCCGGCGGATGTATCCCCGCATCAGCTTTTAATAGTCCGGTAGATTATGAATCACTTGCTCAACTAGGTTCAATGATGGGTTCTGGTGGCATGATCGTCATGGATCAAACCACTAACATGGTTGATGTTGCCCGTTTCTTCATGGAATTCTGCATGGATGAATCCTGCGGTAAATGCATTCCTTGTCGGGTGGGAACTGTGCAACTACACCACTTATTAACCAAGATTAGCGAAGGCAAAGCCTCCATGACTGACTTAGCCTTGCTAGAAGAACTCTGTGAAACAGTGAAATTTACCAGCCTATGTGGTTTGGGACAGTCAGCACCCAATCCAGTATTCAGTACATTACGTTATTTCAAAGAAGAGTATTTAGCATTAATTAAACAAGGGACAAAAGTTTAATTGTAGAGACGCGATGAATCGCGTCTCTACAAGAGTCAAGAGCGACAGATGGGTAGGGCACGGCATACACAATCTTTGGCATATCAAATATCTTATTGGTGCCGTGCCCCTACAAAGAATTTATCTATCTTAATTTCATAATTACGAATTACGAATTACGAATTGATATTACTTTAGAGGTAAACAATATGATTTTCCTCAAAAGCATTATTGTTTGGCTAGTGTTTATCCTTGCCGAAAGCGTGAATGGTACTATTCGTACTTTCTGGCTTGTACCATCCTTAGGTGACTTTTGGGCACATCAAATATCATTTTTCACTGGGTCGATTTTAGTTGTGGCGATCGCAACTCTTTTCGTGAAATGGCTTCATGCAACCCGCACCTCTCAATTGCTCAACATTGGGATACTGTGGATGTTACTAACTCTGAGCTTTGAGATTGGCTTAGGACGCTTTGTTTTAGGCTATTCTTGGCAGCAAATCGCCGCTGACTACAACTTATTAAATGGTGGATTAATGCCCATTGGTTTAGTTCTCTTAATATTAGCCCCATTAATCGCTGCAAAAATTCGCGGTGTTGCACTCAACAATAATCAAACTGCTTAGGGTGGATTGTAGGGGCACGGCATTGCCCATACGTGTCAACTTAAGCTTAAAGCTATATAGGGCGGGCGTTGTACAAAAACTTTCGCCCTCATCCCCTAACCCCTTCTCCTGGGGGAGAAGGGGAATTAAATCTCTTGCTCCCCTCTCCCGCCGGGAGAGGGGTTGGGGGTGAGGGCGAAACCTTGCACAAGAGCGGGTTTCACGTTAAGTTGACACCACTGGGCATTGCCTTGCCCTCTAGAATATTGGTGTTTCGCTAACATTAATTCTCATCGTTCGCGTAATCGATTCTGAAAATAAAGAATTCATCAAAATGGTTAAAAGGCTTACAACAAAAGGATTAATCGCATCAAACTTTTATCCATATACCCTTTAGAGGCGTGGTTAGTTCACAGTGCGATGACGGTGCGATCGCACCGATACATTCAGATTCCTACTGAAATCTTTGAGGGAAATCGGGTAAGTGTAAGCTTTCTATTCTGATTACCAAAACCAAAGCTATATATAGTAGGAATTTCATGGTTTTTTGGGAATTAATTATTTCCGATTTGGATTACGCGAATGGTGAGTTAATTTGATTTAGTATTAGTTTCACACTGTACTGCTAAGAGAATAATTTGATGCTCACTGTCCACCATTTAAACAATTCGCGCTCTCAGCGTATACTCTGGCTGCTGGAGGAACTCGGCATAGAGTACGAAATCAAGCGCTATGAACGCGATCCAAAAACTATGCTGGCTCCAGCATCGCTACGCCAGGTGCATCCACTCGGCAAGTCGCCAGTGATTACCGACGGTGCGCTCACTCTAGCGGAATCTGGTGCCATCATTGAGTATTTGGTGGAACGGTACGGTAATGGTAGGCTGATTCCTCCGACGGATACGCCAGAACGACTACGCTATACCTACTGGCTGCATTATGCAGAAGGTTCAGCGATGCCATTGCTGGTGTTTCAGCTGATTTTTGATCGCATCGAGCATGAGCCAATGCCATTTTTTGCTAGGCCCATAGCCAGAGCGATCGCAGGACGTGTCAAAAGTTCTTTTCTAGGGCCACAGATAGCGCAGCACCTAGATTACCTAGAAGCGGAACTGCAAAAAAGCACGTGGTTTGCTGGCAATGAATTCACTGCTGCAGATATCCAAGTCAGCTTTCCCCTAGAAGCGGCTAATGCACTAGGACGGCTAAATGCTAGCCGCCCTCATCTTATGGAATTTTTGGAGCGGATTCACGCACGACCAGCTTATCAGCGCGCCCTTGAACGTGGCGGTACTTACGAGCTTCTGAGGTCAGCGTAATTCTGGGATGAGTTGTGATTTGGTTAAACTTGCTCAACCAGAATTTTTAATCATCTAACAAACTCATCAAAGCATGAATTTCAGGATCTCGCGATTCTGATAAATTTTGTTGTAATTTTAATATTTGCTTTTCTAATGCTTGAGCTGTGTAGACCATATTAGATTCTTGTGCGATTTTTAATTGACTTTCTTTAATTCTGATTTGTCTCAGCAATTCATCTACATGATGAATGGAATCATAATCTAGAGAAATCATACCCTGGTACCTATGAACCATCTCAGCAGTAAAGTTAACTAGTCGTCTTTTCTGTCGCAGCGATTTATTAAATCTAACTAAGAATTGTACAGGGTATTGTTTCAATTTTTTATTGACCTGAATTAACTTAAATTTTATCAATACAGCCTTTTTTGGGTAAATAAAGTACATCCGTAGAGAACAATTTTCCCTACGAACAAAGCTCATCTGTATGCCATTTGAAGTACTGATACCAGTACAATACCATCCAATACTTGTCGGTTAAGGGTAAAAGGGGAAGGGGAAAAAGGGCAAGAAAAAACCTTTAACCCTTACCCTTTAACCTTTTCCCCAAACCCAATTCCGAGTTGAAAATCCTTAACCGAGCAGTATTGCAATACCATCTGTCTGGAGAACGAAGCACGTCTTGATGAATGCAACTTTTACCCGCGAATGGGGCCTGTGAGGTAGTGGTTTTTACGCAAAACCCTAATACTTCCCTCAGTGCTTTGGAATTGTCGCATCTAGAGTTATTGTTGCAAGTTTGGGGCGATCGCACTCGTGAAATCGGCGCAAATCCGCAAATTCAGTACGTGCTACCTTTTGAAAATAAAGGTGTAGAGGTAGGGGTAACTTTACACCATCCCCACGGACAAATTTATGCCTATCCTTTTGTTCCGCCAGTTCCCGCGAGAATGTTGGAGATGCAGCAGCAATTTTATCAAGAACATCAACGGGGTTTGCTAGCAGATTTAATTGAAAAAGAGATAGCGGACAACCAGCGCATTATTTATCAGGATGAAGAAGCGATCGCTTTTGTCCCTGTATGTGCGCGTTATCCCTACGAAGTTTGGCTTGCGCCTAAACAACCAGTACCCACCTTGGATGGTTTGAGTGCAAAGCAACGTCAGGGACTAGCTAGGGCATTAAAAACCGTTACTCTGAAATATGATGGTTTGTGGAATCGTCCATTTCCTAGGAACTGAGGTAGTAGAGAATATCAGAAGAGTTTATTTAACTTGTCATTACTTCGCTAGTATGTTTGATAAACCCAATGATTTTAAAAAAGCTTACAAGGCAATATCAAACATGACTAATTACGCCAATCATCATGCTGTAACTATACAGATAGTAGTGGCAATGGGGCTGAGAAATTTAAACAGAGAATGGGAAGGATTAAAAACTATAGGCTATCAATTTCCACAAATTATTCTTGATAATTTAGATAAATTCATAATTTGTTTGCAGTACTATACTGAGACACAAAATTAGAAGAAAGATTGCCAGAATGTGCAAAGCAAGCTGCCTATGAAACAGCATTAAAAATTTATGTGAAAAAACTAGAATCCTTATTCAAGATAAATAGAAACAAGTCAACACTTTAGGCGATAGCTTTTAATTAAGGCAAAAAGCAGTGATATGGTCTAAAATTTTGTACTGGATCTACAAAATTAATTTCTATGCTAGAACAACAACCAGATCATTTACGGCTTCGCGTTCAAAAATTAGCGACAGAAGCTTTAGACAAATCAGCACCATCAGCATGGTTTGAAGTTTTATATGCCGAAGCTAAAGGTGATACAACACAAGTACCTTGGGCAAAGTTAGCACCTCATCCTTATTTGCAAGATTGGCTAACAAATCATCAGTTTTCTGCTCAAGGAAAAAAGGCATTAGTAATTGGTTGTGGCTTAGGAGATGATGCGGAAGCCTTAGCCAAGTTGGGATTTGAGGTAACAGCCTTTGACATTTCACCAACTGCGATCGCCTGGTGTCAACAGCGATTTCCTGATTCGACTGTAAAATATGTAACTGCAGATTTATTAGCAATTCCCTCAGAATGGCATCTTAGCTTTGATTTTGTCTTTGAATGTCGCAATATCCAAGCTTTGCCCTTAAATTTACGTTCTTCTATTATTCAGTCTATCACTGGTGTAGTTGCACCTAGTGGCACACTCTTAGTAATTACTCGCGTACGAGATACAGAAATGGAACCCTCCGGCCCACCTTGGCCATTATCTAATTCTGAACTAGCAGAGTTAGAAAATTTAGGCTTACATAAAGTAGAACAAATTGAATTTTTAGAGTCCCAAGAAACTGATGTTAGGCAAGTAAGAATTCAATATTATAAACCTGGAAAACTGGCTCATTAACAAGACTTTTACAAGTTTATGATTGTTCACGAACAAGCTGTTCAGCATCAAACAATTTTGGATTTTAGATTAACCAAAAGTTATCCAAAATTTTCAATCTGGTCTAATATCAAATGTTTAAGATATCTCAATACTGCTTGGTTAAGGATTTTCAACTCGGAATTGGGTTTGGGGAAAAGGTTAAAGGGTAAGGGTTAAAGGTTTTTTCTTGCCCTTTTTCCCCTTCCCCTTTTACCCTTAACCGACAAGTATTGTAAGATATCTTGACCTTGGCTCTTTTCTTATCTGCCGTATCTGTCATTTCTATCGTATCTATCGTATCTGTTGTATCTGTCATTTCTATCGTATCTATCGTATCTTCGATTTCTGTTGTTTCTGCGATTACCAATTGCGAACTCAGCACGACAACCATTCCTTACCCAAATCCGATTTCTGCTATAGCCCCAATTATTTCTACAACTGTTGTTAGATAATTGCCTAACAAGTCTTACTCTACCTGTTCCAGGGATTGAACAGCTGTTCGTGCGATTATTCTGGCTTTCACAAGTAATAACCTGTTGAGCTGAAGCTGGAGAAGCCATACTCAAAAACGCACCCAGGCTAAGGCTAGTTGCCATGAAGGTCGCAGCAATTAGTGGAAAGCGCATAGTCATATTAAAGCTCAGATGTATTCTAAAATTTTCTAGATACATCTTATGGTAGCCCCTATTTTTTCCCAAAAACTCTACCTTAGGATGATAATTTTGGTAGCTATAAATGCATACAATAGGAATAAAATGCCAGCTATTTTTGTTAATATATTACTCCCATATATATTAACTCCAACCCTAATCATAGGATTCATATTTGATTTTTGAAGTTCACGTAGTATGCGTTAGCAGCGAGAGTACGGCATCAGCGTGTTAGCTTTATCTAGAACAACCTCAGCAACAACTTAAATAAGGTGATTCTTCTACAGATTGAATTGTCGGATTACCGATATAAATACCAAGCGATCGCGCCGTTTGCACCAGATAATTATTTGGGTCTACAAGTGCAGGACTTTGACTCAAAACTGTTTCTAAAGGAAACGCTACAACTTCATTGTTTTGCCAAGCCACCATTTTTCCCGATTGTCCGTTAGCAACTAAATCTACTGCGGCTTTACCAAAAGCTGTAGCAATTAATCTGTCTAAAGCTGAGGGAATTCCGCCTCTTTGGATATGTCCTAAAACAGAAACACGAATATCGATGTGCTGATTGCTGTAGCTGCGAATTTCTTCCGCAATTTGCTGACCGATACCACAAGTAGGTTGTCCACAGGATGCATAAGAAAAGTCTATTGCTGTTTTCGCACCTTCTGCCACCACAATAATTGCAAATCTGCGTCCCCAGCGATTGCGTAATAACCTGAGATGGTCGCAGACATCTTTAATTGTGTAAGGAATTTCTGGAATGAGGATGACATCTGCACCACCTGCAATCCCAGAATGTAGCGCCAAATGACCGGCTGTGCGTCCCATTACTTCCACAATCATCACGCGATCGTGACTGGCTGCGGTATAGGTAAGACGATTTAACGCATCCACAACTGTATTAACTGCAGTATCAAACCCTACTACTCGTTCTGTTAAAGCAACATCATTATCTATAGTTTTGGGAATACCAATGAATTGCCAATTTCCCTTCTTACTCAGCTCGTTGAGAATGCCTAAACTACCATCACCACCAATCCCAATTAAAGCATCCAATTCTAATGCTTGGTAGCCAGCTAAAATATCATCAATTTGAGTCATAGTATCGCCTTGGTTGATACTACCAAGAATCGTACCACCCATGCTCAGTAAAGGATCTATACCCCGCAAATCTAAACAGTGCAGAGACAGAGGAATCGCCTTCGTTTCTAGCAAACCCTTTGTTGCATAAGGAATCCCCAATACCTGCCAGTCATAGGTAAGGGTCGCATTGCTGACAACTGCACGAATGACTGTATTCAGTCCCGGACAGTCGCCACCACTAGTAAGAATACCTAAACGCTTTTGTGTTTTCATACAATTTAAATTTAAACACTCCCTTTCAGGAAATAAATCTAACCAATCAAAAATACGGTTTAACTGGCTTCATCTCACCAGTTCATACAGCAGCAGAATTATGGCTCATCAACTGGGAAGGAGTTTGCTCACGATGTCAAAATGCCAGGTGCTAACCATCTGCCATAATTGCTAAGTGTTTCAGCAAAAAGCTGAGTAATAGTGCCTTTGTCCTGGTTTCGAGAGTGTAACCCCTATTTTTAGTTCTATAGAAAGGGTATGTAACAAATTTGAGGAACTTGTGAGGATAGAGTAATTCTATATACTGTTCCACATTTAACTTGCATATATTGGGCGGTCAAGATGCCCACCCCACAAGAAATATACAATTTCAGATTATGCAAACTAGTACAGTACGGCGTTAGGGTGTGCTATTGACTTTTGACTCTGGACAATCCTGATGAGTAACAATGCAACTTAAATGCAAAATAGCTTACTTTCTATCCAAACGAGCTTTTAAATCATTAGCAAAGTCCTCATATTTCCGAAGAGGAGTTACGTGAACTTGTACCGAGTGACCAAGTTTCTGCATGATTGGTAAATCTAAGAGAATTTGATCTACCAAATCGGGAGTAGGAACATCAATAATTGCAATCACACGGCGCACGCCAACACATTTCCATAAATCAATAACTACCCCTGCTTGTTTAGCTTTTAAAGCTGCATCTGCTTCCTCAGCCCAAATTTTAAAAAGTTCTGCCTGAGACATTTCATCAGGGTACTCTACATGAAAATCTAAGTGATATAGCATAAGTATTTTTCCTCAATTAGCACTAAATATACTAATACCTCAGCCAGGATATGGGGTTTTATGCATTGATAAATACAATTTAGTTTTTCAAAAACCCTTGCTTCATATAGCATCATGTGCGATAATCCTTAAACAAATATAAGTACTTTAAATCTATCGACTTACTGGAGTTAGCCTAAATCGCTAATGCAAGCATGATGGTTAATTTCCAGCTACAACAACGCATACTACTTGGACATAGCTAGCTTCAAACAACTTCTGAGTGTTAAGTAAACAAGTTTCGTACATTATTCCTAGTCTCTAACATCTATTGCCTAGATATTCCCTACTTCGTTCGTTTTGGTGTAACTATTTAATCAAATCTGTTTATGAATATTATGTAATCAAGTTTATACCTCCGTTTCTACCTAGCAGATGAATATCCTTATTCATCTGCTACCTTTCTTAAAATTTAGAAGTCATTATTATCAAGTTATTAATTATTAACTCAAATAATAAAACTTTGACTTCCATGAAAATATGCTGATAAAAAAATGGCTCAACCTATTATAAAATTGGAAGCTTTCTCCTAACCTCTGCCAGTAGTAGATGGGTAATTTTTACTTATCTACTACTTTTCTTCTATACCTAAAATGATTGCAATAGCCAATTAATAAGCAAGGTAAACTAATATGCAACAAGAATCTGATTTCCTCTCTGAACTATGCGATTTCTTATATCCGCGTAATTCTTATTACGGTCAGTTTCAACCGGAATATCTAGCTTTTAATGCTACTCTCCAAGAATTTTCTCAACGTGTGAGTTATATTTGTGACCTCCAAACAGGTGGCAAACTTTCTCCAGAAGAAGCTTATCATCAAATTCATCTATTGTGGAAACAATTAAAACGTTCTAAAAAAGAACTAAAAATTAAATAATTAGGTTGTTCATAGCAAAGCTAAACCAGTAGAATTACGAAGAAACATTCCGCTACACTGTTATATAGTTTCAATAAAAAGCAACAAGTACAAATACGATGTAATTGTCTTGTATAAGGAGTATTTATGGCAATTTTAAGATTAGAAAACGGTACACAATATCAGAATATTGTAGATATTACGCGCGAATTGGCATCACTAAATATTCAACTCAATTACTGGAATGTAGGCACAAAACCTGAATTACAACGCTTATTAGCACAAGATAGCCTCAACGAAGATGAGAAAGAACAAGTACTTCAAGCTTTAGATCACTATTTTGAGGAGTTACGAAAAACAGCAGGTTATCAATCTCGGGATTTGGTTGTTTTACATCCTGGAATTCCTAACCTTGATGATTCGATGGCAAAGTTTGCCAGTATCCATACCCATGCAGATGATGAAGTTCGCTACATCATTGATGGCGAAGCGATTTTTGGCTTTGTACGTCCTGATGGTAGCCAAGTAGAACTGACAGTGCAACCAGAAGAATACATCAACGTACCAGCTAGAACCGAACACTGGTTTTATTTGACTCCCAAAAGGCGAGTTAAAGCAGTACGCTATTTTATTAGTACTGAAGGTTGGGTTCCTGAGTACACAGCTAGAGCAATTCGTATTTTTCAGGCTATAGCCTGAGGAATATGGAGAGATTTGGATTTAAGAGGAGAGAATGTGAGGCGAATTGTCTTTTGCGACTTTGATGGCACAATTACAGTCGAAGAAACCTTTGTTGCAGTTCTCAAGAAGTTTGCACCACAACTATCTGCCAAATTGCTTCCAGAAATGTATGCAAGACGGGTGACGCTGCGCCAAGGAGTGAGAACCATCCTAGAATCAATTCCTTCTTCACGCTACAGCGAAATTTTAGAATTTACTCAAATACAGCCCATCCGCAAGGGATTTGTAGAACTTTTAGATTTCCTAGAGTTTCAAGGAGTTCCCTTAGTTGTAGTTTCGGGGGGATTGCGGGGAATGGTGGAAACTGTATTAGATAAGCTTGTGCAGCGAGTTCATGCAATCCACGCTGTGGATGTGGAAACTAGTGGTAATTTTTTGAAAGTCAATTCTCAATATGAAAGAGGTACAGAACTGATTGCCAAAGTAGAAGTCATGGCAAAATATCCGGCATATCAGAAGATTGCGATTGGTGACTCCCTGACTGATTTAAATATGGCGCTGGAAGTTAATCTAGTTTTTGCGCGCGATCGCCTGGCAGAATATCTAGATGAACATCAAAAATCATACATTCCTTGGAATGATTTCTCGCAAATTAGAGATTATCTAGTGAAATTATGGAAGTAAGTAGCTCAGTGTTCAAAATTATCGCTATGACAAGGCAGGAGGCAGGAGGCAGAAGGCAGGAGGCAGGAGGGAAGAGGGTTATAGCCTTGTTTATCTTTCTTAACTTAGTTTTGTTTTTTCCCACCGACTTACTTAATCCTATTCTATGACTAGCCAAATCATAGACGATGCCTGTATTCAACTCATTGATACTGCCCGTAGCTTTTACCAACAAGGTTGGATGGTGGGCACAGCTGGTAATCTTTCGATTCGCCTCCCCGATGATAGCTTCTTGATTACAGCTAGCGGTAAGTCTAAAGGAGAATTATTAGCCAGCGATTTTGTGCGTGTTTATTCAGATGGTAGTTTAGAAAAAGCCTCAGCAGATTTACAGCCTTCAGCGGAAACTGCTATTCACCAAATCATCTATACTCTCTTCCCAGAAGCACAAGCCTGTTACCATATCCATTCTGTTGAGTCTAATTTAGTTTCCCGTTTTGTCTTAGAAGATCATCTCCCCTTACCGCCATTAGAAATGCTGAAAGGGTTGGGAGTTTACCAAGAAAATCCCTGTTGCTTCTTACCCATATTTGCCAATCATTTACAAGTTGCACGTATTGCTTCAGATATTCAACAGCGCTTTACAGCTAATTCTGTGCAAATACCAGCCCTCCTAATTCGAGATCATGGTGTGACAACTTGGGCATCTTCGCCCACAGCAGCCCGTAATTATATTGAGATACTAGAATACATCTTTCGCTACATAGTTACTGAGCATATGATAAGTGGGGGAAGAAGAGGGGATAAACAAAAAATCACAAACCCTAAACCCCAAACAGCAAACACCACACACCCAATACCCAACATCAAATGACTACCCAAACTATTCGCGTTGTTGCCCATGTAACTGCTTTACCTGACAAAGTAGAAGAAATTAAAGCGGTTCTGCTGGAATTAATTGAACCAACCAGACAAGAAGCAGGTGCTATTAAGTATGAACTCTTGCAAAACCAGAACGATCCAACAGATTTCACTTTTGTAGAAGAATGGGCTTCTAATGATGCTTTGGATACTCATTTAAATTCAGCCCATTTGCAAGCAGCAGCCGCAAAACTGCAAAGTTTGGTGGCTGCACCAGCAGATATTCGTCGTTATTATTTGGTGGCATAGCGTCAAACCCGCTCTTGTGCAAGGTTTCGCCCTCACCCCCAGCCCCTCTCCCACAGGGTGAGGGGAGCAAGAGATTTAGTTCCCCAACTCCAGGGGGAGAAGGGGTTAGGGGATGAGGGCGCGAGGTATTTGTACAACGCCCGCCCTATATAGCTTTTAGCTTCAGTTGACACCAATGGGCATTGCCCGTGCCCCTACAATCTGTCGCATTCTTTTTTCAAATTGGTATAATATGTCATTGCGAGCAGAACGAAGTGTTCGCAATGATATTATCGGCGTTTCGTAAGTCCTAGTAATGTCAACGACTCTACGAATTACGAATTATTTTAATTATTGCGATCGCGCTCTAAATCAGCAATCACTTTTTGTAAATACCACTCTTCTGGCATTTGCGGATAATAATCTTTTTTCTGCTCAATTAAGCGTTGAGCAATCTCCCACTGTCCCCCAACCATGCGTAACAAACGCTGACGTAACAAGTTATATTTCTGGTTGTGGTTTTCTGGTAGAGATTTTTGAATTTTGTTGAGACTATTTAAAACTTGGTGATAGTTATCCCAATCTTCTTTTTCTAAAAAAATACTGATGGCTTTTTGATAATCATCCCTAGCTGCTAACATCTCTTCTAATAAAGTATGAGTAATGCCGCGATTATAATAAGCTTGGGCATCATCGGGATTAATTGATATCGCTTGGCTGTAGTCTTGAATTGCACCTAAATAATTGCTCATGGCACGATATGCATTACCCCTAGCCACAAAAACTAAAGCATCTTGCGGTTGAATTTTTAGCGCTTGGTTAAAATCCGCGATCGCACCTTGATAATCAGCTAGTAAATAACGTGCTTTCCCCCGATTGCGGTAGACAATTGCATCGTGAAAATCCAGCCGCAATGCTTGGTTAAAATCCGCGATCGCTTCTTGATAGTTACCCATTTTGCACCGCACTACACCACGACAGCAGTAAGCCTGTGCATCTTGCGGATCGGCTTGCAACACCCAGTTTAAATCTTCAATGGCTTCGCGGGTGTCTCCCTTTTCTGCCTTATCTAATAATTGTTTAAAATAATCTTTTTCTGATTTAATGGTGATATTCGGTGGTTTTTGCGATAAAGTAGGGGCTTTTTCTGGTGGTTGTAGTTCTTTGATTCTTTCCAAACACAGACGACAATTTTCTGTGTCTTTCTGCGCTAGATATAATTCTGCCGCTTTTTTAAAATTAGCGATCGCATCTTGAATATATCCCTGTTTCCGCCGCACCATCCCCCGCAAGCTATGAGCAGCCGCATAATTATAATTGAGACGAATAGCAGATTCTACATCTTCTAACGCACCCGGCAAATTTTTCAACGCCACCCTAGCCAAGGCGCGAGAATAGTATGCTGCTAAACTTTGGGGATTTTGCTTCAAAGCCTCAGTGTAATCGGAAACGGCTTGTAGAATTACCCCGGAGTCATAATATGCTAGCCCCCTTTGCAAGTAAGCTTCAGGAAAGAAAGGCGTAGCTTGCAAAGCACGATTAAATTCCTCAATGGCTCCAGCGTAGTCTTTTTGTCTAGCTTTTTCCAACCCTCGGTAATAAAATTCGTCACTCATGGCGTTGATGAACTGAACTCAGTTAGTTGATGAATACATAAGTATTCACCGTGACTCTAACTTATTTCTCACGCTATTTTATTCCTAGCCTTGGTGATCTCTTCCCCATGATGGCAGTTCCTCCACTTGGGGCATTGGTGTCAACTTAAGCTAAAAGCTATATAGGGCGGGCGTTGTACAAATACCTCGCGCCCTCATCCCCTAACCCCTTCTCCCGCAGGGAGAAGGGGAACTAAATCTCTTGCTCCCTTCTCCCTGCGGGAGAGGGGCTGGGGGTGAGGGCGAAACCTTGCACAAGAGCGGGTTTCACGTTAAGTTGACACCACTGCACTTGGGGAAACCCCAAAACTGCACTGTCTCCCCCATCCCCAATTCCCAATGCCCAAAAACTCCATCCACAAGGGGATGGAGTTTTTCATCATTTACACATATTGAGTATTCATTTTTATATTTTTAGTAAACAAAAATAGCGATCGCTTGCTCATTTATCGAAATCAAGTACTCATTTTTATGTTTTAAGTAAGCAAAAAGCCATTTTACCTTCTGATTATGCCTTTTTGCTTTCTCGTTATTGTGTTTTCCGCAAGCAAAATACCATTTCACCTACTCAAAAAGCCATATCGCTTACTCATTTTGGTGTTTTCCGCAAGTAAAAAGCTATATTGCTTACTCATTTGGGTAAATCGCGGACTTATTTTAGTATTTTCCGCAAGTATTCTTCAAAAGTTAGCTTGAACAGCAATTCATCCCACGTCTGACACGAAGTGCAGCGTGGGATGAATTGCGCGTGAGTTGACGACAGTCTTTTGACCAAATTTCCCCGCAGGGGAAACAGGGAGAAAGACATGGAGGAAACGAGCAAATCTTATGCTATGCTGTTTTATAGTAAATTGATTTCAATCTAAAATGCTTAAGGTTGTCAAAGTCAGGTTATATCCAGATGCTCATCAACAGCAGTCTCTAGAGCAAGCTTTTGGCTGTTGTCGTTGGCTTTGGAATTACTGCCTGAATTTGATGAACCAAACATACAAGGAAACTGGTAAGGGTTTATCTGGCTACGCAGTAAAAAAGATAATTCCCCAGTTAAAGAAAGAGTATGAATGGCTAACTTCGACATATTCACAATGTTTGCAGCAAGTCTGCTTAAATTTGGGTGTAGCCTTCAATAATTTCTTTGAAAAAAGAGCTAAATACCCAAGATTCAAATCAAAGCATGGTAAGCAGTCAATACAGTATCCTCAAAACGTCAAAGTCGCTGATAGTTATGTAAGTCTCCCAAAAATAGGGGATGTATCAGCAATGATTCACAGACCTATTGAGGGAAAAGTTAAAACTGTAACTATATCCAAGAACTGTTCTAATCAATACTTTGCAGCTATTCTATTTGATGATGGTAAAGACAAACCAGAATCAATCACAGATGGTAAAGCAATAGGTATTGATCTGGGGCTAACTCACTTTGCTATTACCAGTGATGGGTCAAAATTTGACAATCCTAGAATACTCAGCAAGCATGAGAAGAATCTAAAACTTAAGCAGCAGCAATTATCTAGGAAGCAGAAAGGTTCTCAGAATCGAATTAAATCTAGAAAAAAAGTTGCTAGAGTCTATAGAAAAATCACTAACTGCCGTGAGGATTTTCTGCACAAGCTATCTCGTAGGATAGTTAACGAAAACCAAGTTATTGTTGTGGAAAATCTTAATGTTAAAGGCATGATGCAAAACCATAAACTAGCAAAATCCATCCATCAAGTAGGGTGGGGTATGTTTTGCACCATGCTGAAATACAAGGCAGAAATGGAGGGGAAGATATATCAAGAGGTTGATAGATTCTTTCCCAGTTCAAAAACCTGCCATGTGTGTCTTAATCAGGTTGGCAGTTTGCCGCTAGATGTAAGATTCTGGACTTGTGAAAACTGCCAAACTAGACATGACAGGGATGTGAACGCAGCTATTAACCTCAGAGATGAGGGACTACGAATTTTGACCTCTGGAACGGGGGATAAAGCCTGTTGCCCAGATGTAAGTCGGAGTAATAGAGGACGCAAGAAATCTACTACTGCGCTTTCTGCTGGACAGGAAGCCTACACTGTATGCGAAGCATCAGTGTAGGTAGTTCACCTCTCCCACTTATTTAAAAAGTGAGAGAGCTAACTCTAACTTATTTCCTTGTAATTACGCCTACATTGACAATCTACAAACCCAAGTTTATTAACAATTACCTTTTTAGCTACTCAATCAGCAAACTAGGAGAAGTCAGCACAAACACATCTCTTGTGCCTGGGGCTGGCATCTCCGGTTTAATAGGAGTAGTAAAGTGGTAAAACTCATGATCGTTGACTAATAAAAGTTCTCCAGGATGCAAAATTTTGTTAAAAATAGGTTTTTCTTTCTTGGCAGTATATAAATGTGTTTCTCCGCCAACAATATTATCTCTAGCCACAGAGAAAATACCGATAAAGTCAGTTCCATCCTGATGAATTCCTTCCGGTGCTGGATTACCCAAATTATCTGGTGAACAGGTAGTTCTAATTTGGTGTACTCCTATTTCTGCTTCTGGGTGAAGCTTACAAGAATCAGTAAATGCTAAAACCAGGTTTTTAAATATATCAAGTTCTGTGAGTGCATCATCTAATTCTGCAAACTCTCTTTTAATGTCTCCTAATAAAGGATTGTAGTTCTTACTCTGGAAGAGATGACCATGAGGTAATTTAATTAATTTATCCTCAGCAACAGTAAACCGAGATAATCTTCTAGAGCGATAGTTGCCTTTGATATAAGGATCAATAGGCATATCGTTAAAAAATGGTTTAAACCCTTCTAAATTAATAGAATTTACTTTTCTAACGGTAAACAGAAAAGCATATTCTAATTCCGTAATTCCCCAAACTTTTTGCATAGGATTTACCTACTTGCACTTTACAATCCTCCTGCTTCTTTCTCTAAGGAGGCTGATAATATCTATGTTATGCTACTTTTTATTAAATTGTCGTAAAAATAACTACATAAATTGTCAATTAATGATATAGAAGCATGACTTTGAATAAAATCTACCCCTAGCAGTACTAGAGCAGAATTCAAGTATATTTATTATTCCTTAGGCGTGTCAGTACCAAAAATTACATAGTTGTTTTCAGCGATTGACTGACTAACTAACCCTAAACATTGAAATATTTATTACAGGTGGCTTTGGTCATAGCAGTATAACTGACTAACTTCAGGCAGTAAGTTGAGGCACGTCAAGAATTGCTGTCTTGAAAATGGGCATGGGGCATGGGAAAGACAGATTTTAATGTTGGGTTGTGCCAAAACCTGGCGTGAATAGCTGACTCTAATTTCTATAAAACAAGTGCAATCACCAGCCTCAGAGAGTTCAAATATAGCCAAATCAAAGTATATTGATGAGAGGCAAATTATAAAGAAAAAATTAAAATTTAGAGCTTGCTAAAAGCAAACTCAGACAAATTTTTTCGCCTGTGCATTTTTCATATATTGATGACGCATCACTTAAATGATTGATTGGCTTTATAACTACCCACCTCTTTATCCAGGTATTTTACTCAAGCGCTACAAGCGCTTTTTTGCTGATGTTGAACTTGCTTCTGGGGAGGTGGTAACCGCACATTGTCCCAATACAGGGCCAATGACTGGAGTATCAACTATTGGCAGTTTAGTACAACTTTCCCTCAGTGATAATCCTAAGCGCAAACTAGCCTACACTCTAGAATTAATTCAGGTGCATGACAATGAACCGACTTGGGTAGGCGTGAATACGGCGTTGCCAAATCGGGTAGTTAAGTTAGCTTTAGCAAAACATCTTTTTCCTGAATTAGGTGACTATAACCACATCAAAGGCGAGGTGGTTTATGGTCAAGATAAAAAAAGCCGTGTAGATTTCTTCTTGACAGGAAGCGACCAAGAACGCCCAATTTATTTAGAGGTGAAAAATACCACATTCGCTGAGGGGAGATTAGCACTATTTCCGGACACCGAGACCACAAGGGGACAAAAGCACTTACGAGAACTAATGGCGCTATTACCTCTAACTCGTGCAGTAATGTTGTATTTTATTAATCGCAGCGATTGTACAGAGTTTGCCCCAGGAGATATGACAGATCCTACTTATGGTAAGTTGTTGCGGGATGCGATCGCACTCGGTTTAGAAGTTTTACCCTGCCGTTTTGATGTCTCCCCAGAAGGGATTCGTTATTTAGGTTTAGCAAAACTAAAAATTTAGTTAAGAGTCCAAAGTCAAGAGTCAAGAGTCAAGAGTCAAGACTAAATGTAAGATATCTCTCTGAAAATTGGTGTTTAGTGTTTGCGGGGCAAGGGGGACAAAAGGCATAAAAGAGAAATAACCCATTACCCAATGCCCCATGCCCCATGCCCAACTTATATTTGATGAGACCCAATAAAAGCTTCGACTTCAGCCGCAGTTGGTTGGGATGCGATCGCGCCTGGTTTAATGGTGGTTAATGCTCCTACAGCGCTGGCATAGGTAACAATCCGTTTTGCTGTTTCTGCATTTCCCATACCTTGGATACCGTGCTGAAGTAGTTGGTGAATAAATCCTGCTAAAAAGCTATCCCCTGCACCTGTGGTATCTACTACAGGGATAGAAAATGATGGTAATCGGCCTTCGTTCTCTGCCAAACAATAGGCACAACCATTTTCGCCATCTGTGATTAATACTCCTTCTACAGAATCTAGGCGATAAGTGATTGCGCCGGCATCATGTGTACCAAATAACCAATCTGCTTCTTCTTTGGAAAGTTTGAGAAAGTCAACTTGCTTAAATAATTCCGCTATTTTTTGGCGAGCAATATTCTCATCGTGCCAAAATACAGGTCGCCAATTCACATCCAGCACAATTTTCAGGTCGTAGTACACTGCCAATTCTAGGGCGCGGTGAATTGCTTTTTCACTTTCAGGATAAGCTAATTCCAAAGTACCTAACACCAGAAAATCTGCTTCTTGAAATAAAGAACGCGGCAATTGTTCTGCTTGCAGACGAGTATCGGCAAATTCAGTGGTATCATATTTACCGAATCCTGCAAAAGAGCGATCGCCTGCTAAATCCCTAACCACATATACTTGTCTAGTTGGCGCTGTGGGATGGCGTTGCACTCCCGTTGTATCGACACCTACATCTTTTAAGAGTGTTACCAGTGTATTTCCTGGTTCATCTTCACCAACAGCTCCAATAAAACCAGTTGGTGTCCCCAGCTTTACTAAAGCACAGGCTACGTTAGCTGGTGCCCCTCCGGGGTAAGGAGTCCAAGACTGAACTTCTTCTAGCTTTAGCCCCAATTGATCGGCTAAACAATCAAACAAAACTTCACCGAGGCACAAAACACGGGGATTACTCATCTCATTTTAGGGTTGCGATTTTTGGAGTCAGATTTTCCAGTATAAAATCTACAATAATCTCCACTCCCTGTCGCCAGTCCTTCATACAATGAAATAGCAATTTTTGCTACTCAGATTAAGATGTATATGCTTTTGTTACCCACATTTCTTAGTATCAGTAGGGAGGAGAGATAATTAATTATTTGGTATTAATTAATACTTTTGTATTTTCAATTACATGGCCAAGATTCATAACTAAAAAGAAATTATGGAAATTATCATGCTAATGACCCTGAAAAGGCCTGCCTACAAAAGAATCTTCTAGAATTAGAAAGAGCGATTAAGTACATATACCAAGGGAGGATAGAATAAGTCATGGCTGCTGGCGAGTCTCAGACCCCTGTTAGTCTGTCAGACAGAGAACTGCAAATTATCGACTTAGTGGCCGCTGGCTTAACTAACCAAGAGATTGCAGGGAAACTGGAAATTAGCAAACGCACAGTTGATAACCATATCAGCAATATTCTCACTAAAACCCAGACTGAAAATCGAGTGGCTCTTGTACGCTGGGCACTACAGTGGGGAAAAGTTTGTTTGAATGATGTCAATTGCTGTCCTCTGCCTAACCATAACGATTAGACAAGTTGCTAGTCAGAACGCGATTGATGCTGTTTGTTCCAGACAACATTTGTTGCGTGATCATGTTCGAGTTCTTTTGGTTGACAGCCTAGGCAAATTAGACGCTTGAGTGAGAGTTCTCCTCTTCACGCCGTTATTCCAGTGTGAACCTCTACCAAAATCAGCGTCGAAATTCAGCAGATTCTCAAGATGGGCTATTGATGCTCCTCAAAAGGGATACTTTCCCATATCGGTAGAGTTTTTAGTGACTTTACCGACGGGAAAGTTCCCTTTTGCCCATCGCAAGAATAATTTGATATTAGGTGTTTGGTGTTGGGTATTAGTGATTTATTTCCCAATACAGTTCAGTTAAGAAAATTAATTGACAACAAAACCCAAAAACTAGTTACTCAACAAAAAACTCAACAATAATTTTGGAGGGGGTTTGGGGGACGCAACCGTCCCCCAATCGGGGGTTTGGGGGAGAATCCCCCAATTGAGCTAGCTTTTTACACAACTGACAAATCAATCACTAATGAACTTATCTGAACTGTATTGATTTATTTCCCCCATTCCCCATTCCCCATTCCCCATTCCCCAGTCCCCAATCCCCAGTCCCCAATTCAATAAAAATTAGCAATAATCGCTGAGTTCAAGCGCTACATTTGAAAGAAATCTATGTTGCTCCATCACTTTGGGGAGCAGTGTTGCTATGAATACTTCTACTTCTGTTCAAAGTGGCTCCTCTCCCTTTGACTTTTTCAACTTTGATTTGACTCTACCTTTTACTGGCAACGTTTCGCAGGTTACAGAAAACACATTTGTAGGCAAAAATTCCGCATCCGCGTCTACTAACTTTCCTAAACCTACACAAGATGCTGAACTAATCAAGCAGTTATCATTTATACCGGGATTGAAAGAAATTTTGATGCTGCGACAAGTTCACGCCTTAGAACATGCTACTGTTTGGGTTTTGAGTGAATCAAAAAGTGTTTATACTCATGGCACAGAAGCCAACACTGTGCAAGTTGATAACGAATTGTTAGGCGGCTTGTCTACAGAACAAGGATTTTACCTGTATGGAGAAGTAAATATTAGTGATTTACGCCGCGCAGTCACCCTGGCTTTACATCGCCTTACCAATGGCGAATGGGATTTAGCTGTACATCCCCGATGCGGGACAAATTTATCTGTAGCCATGCTCTTAACTGCTGGATTGGCTGTAGGTGTAAATCTGCTGCTACCGTTTCGACCAATTGAGCAACTCATAGGTTTAGGGCTAGCAGCTACAACAGCAGCGGAACTCTCACCAGACTTAGGTTTTATGGCACAGCGCTATTTAACAACTGCGATCCCCTTTAACCTCAAAATTGAAAATATTATTCGTAAACGCGATGTTTGGGGACGCGAAGCCCACTTTATTAAAGTGACTTGGCAAGAATAAACTAACTTGAGCAAATATCCGTCTATTTAGAAAAGAGGCGTTAGGGAATAGGGGCTAGAGCAGAAAGATTTCATGCCTCCGTTGTGTAATTTAGGACGTGAATATTTAATTAAAAACTCAGCATTACAAATGCCGTAACATACTTAGGACTTACGCAAAAGTCACGTAATTACGTCATTACGAGCGCAGCGACGTAATCGCCTGAGATTCTGGGATTGCTTCCCTACACTTCGTTCCGGTCGCAATGACAAATTTTGCTTGCGTAAGTCCTGATACTTTCAAAATTTAATTTTTACTTTATCAATGAAATTGAAAATGGCGGATTTACCTCTAAGATAGTGAATTATTGTTATCAGTTCATGCATTCAAGAGAACTATATAATGAGAAAGCTTTACTTCTTACTACCAGGAACAGATGGTAAATTTGCCTGCGGGGGTCTTTGGGCAGAATTAAAAACAGTGAATCTGGTGCAGCAGATTTGTAGTGCTGAAGTTGTCACCTACCGTCAACGAGAAACAGGCAAACTGTTTATAGATGATTTGCTAAAGGAGAAAAATTTAGATGATGTAATTTTTGTAATTAGTTGGGGATTTGATATAGCTAAACTTGTGACCAAGCTTAAGCAATATAACGTTGTTTATCATGCCCACAGTGCAGGTTACAACTTCCAACTGCCTCCGAGTATTCCTATTATCACCGTGAGTCGTAATACAATGGGATATTGGGGACAAAAGTGTCCCAATTCTTTAATTTATTATTTACCCAATCAAATTTCTGATGAATTTAAAAATTTAAATATACAGCGCGATATAGATGTTTTAGTTCAGGCGCGTAAATCTTCAGACTATTTAATCAAAGACTTAATTCCTGAATTACAGAAAAAGTGTAATGTTTTTCTAGTTAATTCTTATGTAGAAGATTTGCCGGGTGTATTTAACCGGGCTAAGATTTACCTTTATGACTCTGCTGAATATTGGGCACAACAGCGTGTCAGTGAAGGATTTGGCTTACAACCAATGGAGGCTTTAGCTTGTGGTTGTCAAGTATTTTCTAGTGTTAATGGTGGGTTATCAGATTATTTAGATCCTGGGTTTAATTGTTATAAAATTGCTGCATATTCTCGAGAATTTGATGTTCAACGGATATTGAATTTACTTGCATCATCTGTAAAACCTACTTTAAACGAACAGTTTTTTACAGAGTATCGGTACGAAAATATTATTAAGCGGTTGCAAGTTATTTTAGATGAATTAAATGAGTTTTTTGATCATAAAATTCAGCAGCCATCTAATATTCCAAGTTTAACTAAGATGCGTTTAGCTAAATTACTCGCACAGACTACCTATGTTAAGATACGCAAAAAATATTTTCGGGGCTTGTAAAAATATCAGCAGATCATGCGGATACGTTACGCTATCGCTAACGCATCCTACTGCACTGACACAGCTAATTTGGTGCAATAATTTTTCTTGTGGGATGGGTGTCTCACCCGTCCCACAAGAGTTTTTTTATGCCCTATTTTAGTCTTGCCACGCCACTACATGAATTTCCCAATTAATTATGAACGTAATGCTGTTTGCAGATACAAAGATGGGAACAGTATTTTTAAATCAGGAATCAGGAATTTTTATGTACTACTAGAAGATGTGGCTGTTTCGGTAGCGGAATTAGGCGAAAATGCTTTTGTTATCCAAGCAGTGAAAATATGAGAAAGCACACCTAAAGGGCCAGCAAATAAACAAAGTGCTAGAGAATGAATTGTCCAAATTCCGGTTTTTTGCCCTTCCCAATATATCCAGCGTCCCACAAATAAATCCATTACCAAAAAGTGAATCCAACCTGTAGCAGCAGCTTTTTCATCAGCAAAAAATTTAGCAATATCAGCTAATTGCGGATTGGCTAAAGCTTGAGCATTTTCTGGCGTAATGCTAGTGATAAATAAATATAAATATGCTCCTGCTAAAAGTACAAAGGGTAAATATGATTCCATAATTCGCCTTGTAACTTTCCAATTAGGCAACATAATCATCAACGCCCAAAAAGGTAAAACGAAAAGATTGGCAACGTTAAATAATTGCGTGATATTCATTTGCAGAATGAAATGTAAATTATGTAGTCAGGTAAGAATCAACCTCACTATATAACAAAATGTAAATT
The DNA here is from genome assembly GCF_025677855.1 of Tolypothrix sp. PCC 7601. NCBI lineage: Bacteria > Bacillati > Cyanobacteriota > Cyanophyceae > Nostocales > Tolypothrichaceae > Tolypothrix > Tolypothrix sp. PCC 7601. The sequence continues at coordinate 1,337,929 of NZ_CP064879.1, read as the reverse complement.
GTCTAAAGTCCTGCTGCTATTAGTTGCGTCTACAATTATTTGCGAGCGATCGCTATAATATGGGCACTCATACCCAATGTAGAAGGTTCAGCTTCTAACCAACGAATAGCTTGTAAAAGCCTGTGACGACGGCTTAAATCCTGCCAATGTTCATCAAAGTTTTGTAATAGCCAGCCTGGCCCTTCAATGGCTAAAGTGATTTCATAATCTAAACCAGCGGCTTCTATCTCAGCTTGCAGTTCATCGGGATGATGTAAGAAAGCTGTTGTAAAGTAAGCTGGATGGTTATTTGGATTGCGATGTTGACCATCAATCAAATCCTGTTGGACAATTTTGACAAATTCTGAATCCGACAAATATCCTTGAAATAATCCATCTAAAAAGTAAGTTCCCCGTTAATTTATTACCTTTCACCTTTCGCCTTTCCCCTTTTCCCCTATTTCTCCCAAGAATTATCGCTGATGATGAAACCAATACCATCCAGAACCGGGACGAGTTAGCCAGGAGTTGTCTAAATCGGAATTATTTACAGGAAAATCGAAAAATTTTGCATTTTCAGGAACGCTAATTCTCACATTGCGACAACTCCCTTCAATTTCAATTGTTACTGTTTGCTCGCTCTGAGTTGGTCGCAAGAGAGTATCTCTAATAATACGTCGATTCCTCTCACCTTCCTGCCCATAAATAGGAACACAGCGCACCCTCACCAAAGAGTTTTCATTGGGGTTATCCAAAATATAAGGCAGAATTTGCGAGTTCTGAATTGTTCGAGTTTGAGCGCTGGCTAAAGATGATATAGACAACAACAAAGTTGTACTTAAAGTAATAATTTTTGCTCCAGGTGGACTTTTCATAATTTCTCCTGAGAAATTAATAAAGAAATTGCCAGGGTACTAACTCCGGTGTAAGGGATTTCCAAGAAATAAATTATTCCATCTTGTGGGGCGGGCATCTTGCCCGCCAAATAAACTGGGCGGACAAGATGTCCACCCCACAATAAATACTGGGATATTTTTTTATTTGGAAGTCCCTTAAAATCAATTCAAAATTACGAATTACAAACTACGAATTACGAATTGGTATTATTTGTTGTCTAACAGTTGATTTACCTGCTGTCCTCTACGACCTGTTTTAATTTCATAACGGCGAGTCAGGTTGTCTTGGTAATTCATATCTCTAGCTGCAGCAGAATTAACAAAAGCATCGCAATTCTTACCTTGCACTACTGTCGAAGAACTGCTGCTATTTTCTTCATTACGGTTATTGCGAATATCTTTAGAATCGCTGTTATTCTGACTACCTTGGCTAGCACCGCTACCACTCACGCCAATACCTAAGAAGCTAACACCACCGCCACCGCCATCATTATGACTGCGAGAAGAACTAGAGCGAGTGCTGCTAGAGTTTGCAATTGCTACTTTGCTAGCACTGCTGCGAGTGTTGTTTCCTAAACCCACATCACTACACAAAGCGCGTGGGTCATTTGCTAAAGTTTTCGGGTCAACCCAAGATTGGTGGTCGCCCAATCCTTGAATTTCACTATTCCCAACTGGATTGCTAGGTGTGCTAGGTGCAGAATTGTTGGGAGTACCATTACCAACATTGACCCCAGGAGTGAGAACACCGGGTTTGAAAATACCAGCAGGCTGTGCATCAAAAGGCCCGGCGAAAGCTGGTAGTGTAGCGGTCAAAAGTGCGGTAGCAGTTAGCAAAGAACCAGTTAAGTTACGGAATTTCATAGTCATTCTCCTAAAGTTTTCAGTGTTTGTTTGTATTGGGCTTTAACCCCTTCACTTACTCAATAGGTTGACCTCGATTAGTTTATGCACCCTGTGGGGAAATTTTTTTGGGATTGGGGGTTGGGGATGAGGGGGGATGAGGGAGATGAGGGAGATGAGGGGGATGAGGGAGATGAGGGGGATGAGGGAGATGAGGGGGATGAGGGAGATGAGGGAGATGAGGGGGATTAAGGGGATGAGGTAGAGAAACACCAATTACCCATTACTCATTACTCATTACTCATTACTCATTACTCATTACCCCTTACCCCTTACCCCTTACTCATTACTCATTACTCATTACTCATTACCAATTCCCAAACCCAATTGATTAACTGCAAAAACTGGGATAAATAAGGTGAGTAATCTTGATGTTTTTACTGAACTATGCAGTACCCTTTAGAACTTACCTTCAAATTCTGGGCTTTAGCGCCGCAAATATCGATTGTTGATAATCAGGGAAATTTGATTTTCTACGTCAAACAGAAACTCTTCAAGCTAAAAGAAGCAATTACCATCTTTGCTGATGTAGAACGTACACGACCGCTTTACTACATTAAAGCTGACCGAATTATTGATTTTTCGGCACGTTATAACTTTACAGATAGCAACGGTAGAGATATTGGGGGAGTAAAACGGCGGGGATTGCGATCGCTTTGGCGGGCACGTTATGACATATTTGATGGTGAGACTAGCAATCTCAACATTCAGGAGAAAAATCCCTGGGTAAAGGTTGCAGATGCGCTATTCGCAGAAATTCCCATTGTGGGGATGTTTACAGGTTATGTATTTAACCCAGTCTATTTAGTCAGTCGGGCTGATGGTACGGTTGTGATGCGTTTAGAGAAAATCCCGTCTTTCCTTTCGCGCCAATTTACGATTAAAGCTGTGGATCAAATGAGCGATCGCGAAGAGGAACAAGTTTTGCTAAGTTTAATGATGATGCTGCTACTAGAACGTAACCGAGGTTAGAAATTTTTATTCAATAAAGATGGTGCGTTACGGCTAATTCTCACTCTCTTAACAGTTCCGAAATTCTTGCACAGCCGTAACACACCCTACTGGACTGAATTCAAAGTGCTGAGTAATGAGTTGCAACAGACGCGATTAATCGCGTCTGTACAAGAGTAAAAATCCCATTCCAATTTTCACAGTTGCCAGTAAAATCTTTTAATTGAGACTGCTTCCTCATCTCCCTCATCCCCCTCATCCCCCTCATCTCCCTCATCTCCCTCATCCCCCTCATCCCCCTCATCTCCCTCACTACCAAATTAATACCCATCCACTGACCAATGCGGAGGGTCATTACTCAATTTATACACCCCGTAGCTACTCCCTACTGTCCATAAATTTCTGTTGAGGGCAGCATTTGCTGGGTCGCTGATAGTGACAGTTTTTCCATTAGCATCTTTAATATTAATCTTGCCATTCCAGGTAACATTCCAATCAATGGCCAATCTTTGAATATGGCGAGAATTTAAAGAAACAGGATTACCGCCTACTCCATAAGCTTCTACCATCTCTTTTGCTGCTTGTACCGAACCAGCATTGGTGTAATGTTCCCATTCAATGTTTACTCCAGCCATTTGAGGAACAAATTTAGCTGCTATCTCTTGTCTGTTAATTCTGGCTGCATAATGCATCAAGTAAGCACGTTCTTTCGGACGATGGGTAGCGGTAACAATTACTTGACATCCCGCATCAATCAGCGCTTTTTGAAACGCTTCTACTCGTTGGCGAAATGGGGAAGCTAAATCAGCAATCAATCTGCTAGTAGGGAAACTATCAATCCAATGCGCGCCACTCAAGCAAAATCTCTGAATTTTGGCATAGCCATTCAAAATGTCTAAAGCTGGTGTTAAATCTTGTCCTAATTTTTGCTTAGTTGCATCACTTAAGGCTGCTTCTAATTCGCTACGCCAGCGCACGTCTCTTTTTTTATATGCTTCAGCTAATCCTTTATTACTAGTAATACCAAAGTCTCCATCTGCTTTTAACAGTGGATTTAATTGCCCAGTTTTATTTAAAGATGCTTGTAAATCTTTAACTTCGGCTTCACCAAAATTTAGGTAACTGAGTAATGTATTAGCTGGTAAGTTAAGTTTGAAAATTAAACCTTGATTTAGTGCTTTAGCATAGGTCATATTCCCGACAACACCATCAGCAGTTAAACCATTGCGCTGTTGATAGCTACGAGTTGCTTGGTCAGTTTGTTTGCCAAAGTCACCATCCACAACACCAATAGGAAATTCAGCATCTTTGAGAAAGCTTTGCCAAGCAGTCACAACAGCACTGTTTGAGCCAACTTTGATCACGGGTAATTTCAGAACATTGACATTAAAAGCCATGATTTTCCCCTCATTAAAAAATCATAGACTTCTTGTAGAAGTTAGGGAAAGTAAGAAGGGATATAATTTCTCTTTTTACTTGTTCTGATTTGTGTCAGATACTTTTACAAGAAGTCTATTTTTTAAGACGATATGAGCATAAAATATTAAAATTGCCAATCATTATAATTTAAGTATTTTTAAATGATTGACAATCTCCTTGTGCTTAGGCTCGCTGAGTAATGAATTACTGATAATTAACCAATTAATTTTTGCCAGCTAGCAGGGCCAATAATTCCATCAGCAACTAAACTATTTTGCTTTTGGAAGTTTTTAACTATTGACTCTGTTTGTGGCCCATAAACACCATCAACATCTACTCCCAAACGGTATTGTAAATACCTAATCACTGGGCCACCAGCATGATTTGGACGAATGATCCGTTTTGCTAATATGAGGTTTATGGCATCCCATGTAGCTTTATCAGCTGTTCCTGTTTCTGGAACTCCTGCAACTCTTTGAAATTTAGCGACTGCAGACCTTGTAGAATTACCTGATATACCATCTTCTTTTAAAGGCTTACCATTTGTATCAGTTATTTTTAGCTGATTTAAAGTTTTTTGCAGCCTTAAAACTGTGGTATCTACATTCATTTCCTCATCTGGTACTGGATTTACAGGAGTAGTTGGTAATTTACCTGTTAACCCTTTAACAATGGCATTAGCCATCGCTTCTGGTTCAAAAAGATTCATATCTTTTTGGGAATCAATAAAACAACCTTCAACTAGAATTGCAGGCATATTTGTATTTCTGAGGACATATAAGTGGGAACCACTTTTAACCCCTCGATTAAAAAATCCTAATTTGACAATTTCGTCTAATACTGGTTTGGCGATTTTTCTGCTTGTATCGCTACCAGCAAATACTTCTGTCCCATTCGCTTGTCCGTTAAAGGAATTAAAGTGAATAGAGACATATATATCTACTCTTGAAGAATTTGCTGTAGCACATCTTCTTGACAGTGAATCAGTTACTGAACTGGCTCTATCTGGTCTACAAACCACAACTTCATGCCCTAAAGCTTTTAGCTTGTTGATAACTCTATTGCCGACATCTAATGTTAAATTATCTTCAACCTTTATACCTCTAGCTCCGGTATCTGGAGGGCAATTATGTCCGCTATCAATACCAAATTTCATGTTTTTCTCCTCTACTTATTTTTATCCTACTTTAAATCATTTATCCTAGCTTAAAATAGAGTTTCTAATTTTAAAAAAGCTGAAAAAGTTTTGTATTAGCTAACTTTAACTGGCAGATGAAACCCTATTTAATGCTGACTGAATCTTAAATTTTTAACATCATTCAATCATCCTTTTTTATTCTTTCATATAGAGAAAAATAGATTTGACATCCTAAAAAACGTCATAGCTAGAAAAATTCTATAACATAAATGTTCCTAAAACGGCTCTAACGAGAGTCATAAAATAAATAGCAATAGCGCAAAGGAAACTCAATGCTTTCCACTACAACAACTTGAGAATAATAGATTCCAGGAATTTAACAAAACTTTTTTTCACGTAACATCTCCCTCAAGCAGAGGTGACTACGATTTCATTTAAGATTGGTTACTATGCATGAGAAGGGGCCAGGGGAAATCGAGAAATTACTCATTACCCATTCCCTATACAAATATCTACTGGTTTAATTTGCTTGTCTTGTGTATTCTGTCTTCAGTTTAGTAGTTATGACAACAGACAGTTATGACAAATATACCAAGTCCGATGTTAGACCCAAAAACCCCGCCGGATGTGGTCGTTCGGTTACAACCAAGGAAACCCGTCACAGACCCAACGCTGGGTATTCCTGTTACAGTTACAAAAGTTGGGACTCCCAAAAATCGGTTAGTAACATTGGGTGACTCAATTACGCAGGGTTTTCAGAGTGGAGCAATATTTAACACGCAGTTATCATATCCAGTAATTATTGCTAAAGAATTGGGTTGGGGGGAATTTCGTTTCCCTACCTACGGGGGGCCAGAAGATGGATTACCGTTGAACTTGGAACGCCTAGCCAATGACTTAGAGAAGCAATTTGGTTCTAATATTAACCCGCTAGAGTTTGTGGGGGCTGCTCTATTTTTACGTAAACAGTTAGATATTAACGAAAATTATTGGGAGCGTGGTACAGGTTCGCTGTTCCCGATTCAACAAGGTATTAACCATAACCTAGCAGTTTATGGCTGGGATTTACGTAATACGATTGCGCGGAATGCAGATATCTGTATCAATGTGATTAAAGAAAACCCTCCCAAGGATGATTTTTTGCGGTTGATTGTGGAGAATCACAACGAACGGGCGGCGATTCGCACTCTTAACTCAGCACGGGATAACAATGGTGTTGCACTTTCACCAGTACAAGCAGCCGCAGCCTTGGGTGATGAAGGTACACCAGATACAGAAGGAATTGAAACCCTGATTGTGTTGATTGGGGCTAATAACGCTTTAGGCAGTATTCTCACGTTTAATGTCGCATGGAGTGATACTGGCTATGAGGATATGGATATTAATGACAAATATACTGTTTGGCGACCGATTCATTTTCAAGCCGAACTTGATAAGTTAGTGGCTGAAGTCAAAAAAATCCGCGCTCGTCATGTGATTTTTGGTACAGTACCCCACATTACGATTGTACCTTTTGCCCGTGGGGTAAACCACAAAGTTAGGCAAGGTTCTCGCTATTTTCCTTACTACACTTTGCCCTGGATTCAGGATCAAGATTTTGACCCTAACAAACACCCAAACCTTACCGAAGCAGAAGCTAGGGCAATTGACAGTGCAATTGACCAATATAACGACTATATAACTGATGCTGTGCGTCAAGCTCGCCTGGAAGGTAGAGATTGGTATTTATTTGAAGCGGCGGGATTATTAGATAGGTTAGCATCCCGGCGTTTTTTAGAAGACCCCGCAGCTAAACCCGTGTGGTGGGATGAACTTGGCGGTGCTTATCCTTTACCTGCTGAGTTACAAGCTTTAAACCCTGTACCAGATTCTCGCTTTTTTCTGGCTGGGCCAAAAGGTCGAACCCAAGGCGGTTTGTTTTCTTTAGATGGGATTCATCCCACTACCATTGGCTATGGCATTATTGCTCAAGAAGTGATTAAGATTATGCAGTTAGCAGGGGTGAAATTTTATCAACAGGATGGGACAACGGAACGTCCCGGTGAGGTTCGGGTGAATTTCTCCAACTTGATTGCTGTGGATTCCCTGATTTCTCAACCACCGCGAAACCTAATTGAGATTATGGATATTATTGGCGAACTAGACAAGAAGTTTAATATCTTAAGCAGATTGCTGAAACGGAATTATTAGGGACTTCCAGAAAATCAATTACCAAGTCTACCACAGAGAATTATTCTCTTTTCCCCCTGCTCCCTGCCCCCATGCTCAGAAAGCGATAGTATATTTTTTAGGTGGAAGTCCCTCAACTCTCGCCTCGAGGTAGATATTCTGCCATCACCCTACAACCCCGTTTAAGATCCAAGTAAGTAAAGAAAGATTTCGTAGCTTACTGCATGAAACGCATCGTCTTGATTGCTGGGTTTGAATCCTTTAACGCTGACTTGTACAGAAAAGCAGCTTTTTTAGCTAACTCTCGCTGTTCTGAGTTGGACATTCGAGTATTTAGCGATCGCGATATTACCACCAAGCGCCAGGAAGTAGAAGCAGCACTCCAAGACGCTGAGGTATTTTTTGGCAGCTTGCTATTTGATTATGACCAGGTTTTGTGGTTGCGCGATCGCATCTCCCAAATTCCCATCCGCTTGGTGTTTGAGTCGGCTTTGGAATTGATGAGTTTAACCAAGCTGGGCGATTTTGCCATTGGCGATAAACCTAAAGGTATGCCTAAGCCTGTAAAATTCATTCTAGATAAATTTAGTAACGGCAGAGAAGAAGATAAACTCGCTGGTTATATTAGCTTTTTAAAAGTCGGGCCGAAATTACTTAAATATGTGCCAGTGCAGAAAGTGCAAGATTTACGCAACTGGTTAATTATCTATGGTTATTGGAATGCTGGCGGCCCTGAAAATGTTGCTTCTCTATTTTGGACAATAGCGGAAAAATATTTAGGCTTAAAAGTTGGCGATATTCCTGCGCCTGTAGAAACTCCCAATATGGGGTTATTGCACCCAGATTATCAAGGATTTTTTGAATCACCAAAGGCGTATTTGGAATGGTATCAGCAGAAATTCCAGGTTAACAATCCAGTTGTAGGAATTCTGCTTTATCGCAAACATGTTATTACCAAACAACAATATATTCCCCAACTAATTCGCCGTTTTGAAGCTGCTGGGTTAATTCCTTTACCAATTTTTATCAATGGTGTAGAAGGACATGTGGCTGTCAGAGATTGGATGACAACCGATTATGAAATTCAGCAAAGACAAATAGGTAATATTGAAACTCCGTCGCTTTCTAAAGAAGCGGTAAAGGTTGATGCGATAGTCTCTACAATTGGGTTTCCTTTAGTTGGTGGCCCGGCTGGTTCAATGGAAGCAGGGCGACAAGTAGAAGTTGCTAAACGTATTTTGACTGCGAAAAATGTCCCTTATTTTGTCGCAGCACCACTATTAATTCAAGATATTTATTCTTGGACGCGTCAAGGTATTGGTGGTTTACAAAGTGTGGTGTTATACGCTTTACCTGAACTTGATGGGGCGATTGATACGGTTCCCCTTGGTGGTTTGGTAGGTGAAGATATTTATTTAGTTCCTGAACGAGTACAGCGATTAATTGGTAGAGTCAAAAGCTGGATTAATTTACGGCAAAAACCTGCATCGGCAAGAAAAATTGCGATTATTTTATATGGGTTTCCTCCTGGTTATGGTGCTGTGGGAACGGCTGCTTTATTAAATGTACCGCGTAGTTTGTTGAAGTTTTTAGATGCATTGAAGAAACAAGGCTATGCAGTTGGAGATTTACCGGATGATGGGGAAGAATTAATTCGCTGGGTGAAGGAAGCAGATGAAAACCCCACCCCAACCCTCCCCCGAAGTTTGCTCAACGGGGGGAACCCCCGCACGCAACTTCTCTCCGCAAGCAGGGAGGGAGTTATATCCCCCTCCGTTTACGGGGGGGTTAGGGGGGGTTCTACTGTAAATGTACAGACTCTGGAAAAATGGTTAGGATATCTCCGCACTTCCCGTATTGAAAAACAATGGAAATCTCTGACTGGGACGGGAATTAAAACTTATGGTGATGAGTTTCAAATTGGGGGCATACAGTTAGGAAATATCTGGATTGGTGTACAGCCACCTTTGGGTTTACAAGGCGACCCGATGCGGTTAATGTTTGAGAGAGATTTAACTCCCCATCCTCAATACGCGGCTTTTTATAAATGGTTACAAAATGAGTTTCAAGCTGATGCTGTGGTTCATTTTGGAATGCATGGAACTGTAGAATGGTTACCTGGTTCTCCTTTAGGTAATACGGGTTATTCTTGGTCGGATATTTTGTTGGGAGATATTCCTAATTTATATATATATGCGGCGAATAATCCTTCCGAATCAATTTTGGCAAAGCGTCGCGGTTATGGGGTATTAATTTCCCATAATGTCCCGCCTTATGGTCGTGCTGGTTTGTATAAGGAATTGTTGACGCTGAGAGATTTAATTTCTGAGTATCGAGAAGATCCGCAAAAGAATTACGCCTTGAAGGAAGCTATTTGTACAAAAATTGTGGACACTGGTTTAGAAGCAGATTGTCCTTTGGAAGATGCGAAAAAGTTGGGAATTGCTTTTAGTTATGAAAATGTGAGAATGTTTAGTGCCCATGTTTTTGATGACTATTTGGTGAAGCTGTATGAGTATTTACAGATTTTAGAAAGTCGGTTGTTTTCTTCAGGTTTACATACTCTGGGTGAGGAACCAGATGAGGAAAAATTGGCGGCGTATTTAGAAGCTTATTTTGGGGAAGAACCGCAAAGAAGAGAAGGACATGAAGGAAAAGAAATCAGAGATTTGTTGAGCCAATCTACGGATGAGTTGACGAATTTATTAAGGGGTTTGAATGGGGAATATATTCCGCCTGCACCTGGTGGTGATTTATTAAGAGATGGGCCTGGTGTGTTACCTACAGGGAGAAATATTCATGCTTTAGATCCTTATAGAATGCCTTCACCTGCGGCTTATGAAAGAGGTAGGGAAATTGCTCAAAAAATTATTGCCCAGCATTTACAAGAACATGGCAAATATCCGGAAACTGTGGCGGTAATGTTATGGGGTTTAGATGCGATTAAAACTAAGGGTGAATCCTTGGGGATTTTATTAGAATTAGTTGGTGCTGAACCTGTAAAGGAGGGAACGGGGAGAATTGTTCGTTATGAGTTAAAACCTTTAGCTGAGGTGGGACATCCCCGGATTGATGTGTTAGGAAATCTCTCAGGAATTTTCCGCGATAGTTTTGTGAATATCATCGAATTATTAGATGATTTATTTCAACGGGCTGCGGAAGCTGAGGAATCGGAAGCAGAGAATTTTATTAGAAAACACGCTTTAGCTTTAAAGGCGCAAGGTGTAGAAAATGTCTCTGCAAGATTATTTTCTAACCCAGCCGGAGATTTCGGTTCTTTGGTAAATGACCAAGTTGTTGATGGAAATTGGGAATCCGGTGAAGAGTTAGGTAATACTTGGCAAAGCCGCAATGTTTTCAGCTATGGGAGACAAGATAAAGGACAGGCTAGGCCGGAAGTGTTAAATACTTTATTGAAAACAAGCGATCGCATTGTCCAAGAAATTGATTCGGTAGAATATGGCATTACCGATATTCAAGAATATTATGCCAATACTGGTGGGTTAAAGAAAGCCGCAGAAAAACAGCGCGGTAAGAAGATTACAACCAGTTTTGTGGAAAGTTTCTCGAAAGACACCACACCCCGCAATTTAGATGATTTACTGCGAATGGAGTACCGCACGAAATTAGTCAATCCCAAATGGGCGCAAGCAATGGCTAATCAAGGTTCCGGTGGTGCGTTTGAAATCTCCCAACGCATGACAGCGTTAATCGGTTGGGGCGGTACTGCGGATTTTACTGATGATTGGGTATATGACCAAGCTGCGGATACTTACGCCCTAGATGCAGAGATGGCGGAGAAGTTACGCAAAGCAAATCCGGAAGCATTCCGCAATATTGTGGGCAGAATGTTAGAAGCGCACGGACGGGGTTTCTGGCAAGCTGATGAAGATAAGTTAGATAAGTTACGGCAATTGTATGAGTTAACAGATGAAGAGTTAGAAGGTGTAACAAATTAAATCCTCGTGACACAGGTAAATGAAAAAATTAATACCCACTTAACTTACGCAACAAGTTGCGTAAGTTAAGTGGGGGCTACGCATTTATTGTAGTTGGGGAAGTGCTTTAGCCCAGCTTAACGAAGTTATCACCTTTCGGTAATTTTGAGGAATGCGATCGCAAAGTTAAACTTTTCTCCTATTCTGCAAGAGATAATTACAAGGCGGAAATGAGTTAAAAAACAGTCATGACACGCCTAATTTTCATTACAGAAAGATTTGCGCCTGATTTGGGTGGTTTGGCTAGGAGTGCAACGCGGTTGGTGGGGACGCTGTTGCAACTGGGTGTAGATATTGATGTTGTGACTTGGAGTCGTTATTTACAACCAGGTGAGGTTTTACCACCGGAAACTAAAGAAGCAAATATTCGTGTTTATCGTATCGGGTTATACCGTCATTGGGATATGACGATGCCTCATACATTAAATGTTCTGGAATGGTTACATTCTGCGTCTGGTTATGATGCTGTATGGGGACATTATTTGTTTCCCAGTGGTTTTTTGGCTACTTGGTTTGCTGCACTTGTAGGATTACCTAGTACAGTTAGCGCCCGTGGTAATGATATTGACCGCGAAATGTTTCCGCCGGGAGATTTTGCCCGTTTACAATGGACGCTACAACACGCCAAGGTGGTTACGGCGGTAAGTGCTGATATGTCGCGCAAAATTCAGCTACTTAGTGGGCGGGATGATGTGTTGGTGTTGAAAAATGCGGTTGATACAGAAATATTTTCTTTGCAGAACAACCCCACCCCCAGCCCTTCCCCGCAAGCGAGGAGGGGGGAAGGAATTACTAGGGAGTCTTTGGGAATTGCAGCAGATGAGGTTATTTTGGGATTTTGTGGGGAATTGCGGGAGAAAAAAGGGCAGCAGTTTTTATTGAATGCTTTAACGACAGTTCGACAAGTGCATTCTGCTTGTTTGCTAATTATTGGTGAGGTAAGGGCTTCTCAAGAATCTGTGCTGCAATTGTATAAGACTAATCAGCCAGAAAATGCCCAGCGAATAATTATCACAGGACATTTACCAAATCTGGAGGCGGTGGCTGAGTATCTACGCTTGTGTGATGTTTATCTCCAGCCTTCACTGTGGGAGGGTATGCCAAATGCGTTGTTAGAAGCAATGGCTTGTGGTTGTGGTTGTATCGCCAGTGATGCGGGTGGGATACCGGAGGTGATTACACATGGTAAAAACGGCTTTTTACTACCGCGATCGCATTTGCATAAGCTGGGTGAGGCGGTGTTAGAATTCTTGGCGATGACAACTGAAGAAAAAAATCCCATTCGCCAAGCTGCACGCGATCGCATTTTAACTGAATATTCCCTCGCTCAAGAAAAGTTGCAACTTCAAACTTTGATGGTGCGGTTGATTCCCAATTCTGTATAAGCATTAATCAAAGCTTCACCAGCAATTTGCCAAGTATAATACTCCTCAATTCGCTGACGAGCATTTATCGCTAGTTTGGTGGCGAGTTCTGGCTGATTTTTTAAGCTGAACACAGCATCTTTAATCGACTTTGCTGAACCTGGCTTGACTAATAAAAAATGTACTCCGTCTTCGCCTAATTCCCTAACTACTGGTAAATCGCTAGCAATTACAGGTATTCCTGTCGCCATCCCCTCTAAAATCTTCAGGGGACAACAACCTTGGATTAAATTGCGATCGCTGGGCATCAAGGGTGCCAAAATTACATCACAGTTATGAATATTTGCCACTAATTGAGTTTGTGGCATTGGTTCTAAAATGGTGAGTTTATCGGCTACTCCTAACTTTAGCGCTAGTTGCTTTAAGGCTTTGAGTTGATAGTTCCTAGCTTGTCCAATAACTTTTAAATTAGCAGGAAAATCTCGGTTAATTAATGATAATGCTTCTACTGCTTGGTTGACACCTTGCCAAGGCGAAAGTGTACCAAAATATATAATTTGTCGTTTGTCATTAGTCCTTTGTCCTTGGTCATTTGTAAATATTTTTAAATCTACGCCGTTGGGAATGACGCGGATTTTATCTCTAGAAATGCCGCGATTTTGTAAATATGCGCTGGTGATGCTGCTGGGGGTAACAATTAAATCGGCTGCTTCTAGACAAATTTGCTCTTGAGAGTGCAATTTATGTAGCAGTTCTCTATCTTCAGCTACGGCAGGATAGCGATATTTTAACTCGATGGAAGGTAAACCATTAACCTCAAAAATTAGGCGATCGCAATATTTTTGTTTGTTCCGGGCGATGGGAAAGCCTTCGTAAATTGAACGTATTTGGATAACTTCAAATCGCTTTCCTTTCAACCATGCTTTGAGTAATTGCCGAAAATACAAAACTCTATGAATTAAAGTCTCGCCGATTGCTGGTAATGTTGTTTGTCTAACTTGCGGATAAATTTCCTGGTAATCTATACCTGTGGCTGTGGGAGAAACTGTTATTAACTGTACTTGCTCAAAAGCTGTTGCTAAAGCAATAGAAAAAGCTGCTATATGAATGGCTGCGCCCTTAGGTGCAGGAACAGTATCAAAGGTAATATAAGCGATTTTTGATTCAGTCATTAATGTATATAAATTTCGTTGACAGCTAATTTTGTGTTTGTTATACTGACAGCCACATTGTATATTTTGTTAATGATTTACTGCTGAGTTTCAAGACATATATATTTAGTAAATTTAATAAAAATTGATAAAATCATTTTTGAATTGCATTGATGGAGTTTTAATAAAATGCCGATAGAATTTCTCAATTTTAGAAAAAATTTGATTTATTCTACAACAGTAAATCTTAGTACTATCATTGCTGATTTGCAGGAAATAGAAGGTATAGATCATCTGGCAGAGTTGCAGCAAAGTAAATATGCTAAACGGGCACTCTATTATTTTTACGGCATAATTGGCTGTTTTGTACTAGGGTTTATTCTGTTATTTGTAATTGCTAAAATACCAGTTTTTGTTTTTGCCTTATTTGCATTATTTTTAGTCATAATTGTATTGACAATCTTGATTATTTATGAACTGGTTAGAAGATTTAAACTAGGCAAATTAAATATTCTTAATTATCGCTATGAAGTAACTCAGCGAATTGTGCAAATGCTAGCGCGAGATATGGATGCAGGTAGCGAGATGGAGATTAAACTATCTTTTAAACGGACAAAAAATAAGGAAAATTTAGCAGAAACTATACCTCATCCAACTAAGCGCGACTGGAAAATTGATAAATATCAAAATGAATGGTTGAAATTAAATGGACAATTGTTAGATAAAACCCAGTTTTTATTAACTGCTACTGAGATTTCCAAAACTCAATATGGCTGGAAACGTGGTAGCAGTGGCAAAAGTAAATATAAAACCAAAACTAATGATGTTGGCTTAGATATAGTTTTAACTTTACACTATCCGCAACGCCGTTATGGTGCGATTAAAATTTTACAAAGTGAAGTTAGCAAGGCGGTGAAGTTGCCTAATTTATCTCATCCCAGAAATGTCAAGCTCACAGATAAAGCTGTGCATTTAAGTGTGAGAATGGCTCCTCAAGTAGCAGATAATGAAAATGAAATATATCAAACCATTACCATGATGTTTCTCAGTCTTTATCAAGTATTAAATTTAGCAAAAGTACTTTCTAAGTAATCAAAATTATGAAAATAGGATTCTTAAGAATTTTCCTGTCCTTATTTTTAATTACTACTATTGTTAGCTGTGGTAGTAGTAAATCTGGAAGCGATGTAGCTAGTAATAGTAGTTTGCAAAATACACCAGTCGCTACTAATGTAGCTGCTACTCAGGGAAAAATTCAATTTAAAACTGAAGGTGGCTCGGAATTATTTGCACTGAAGCCGGAAGCAGATGGTGCTAAATTAGTAGATGGGAAAAATCAGGAATTAGCAAGAATCAAAGCAGATAAATCGGGAAAAATTAAAATTAAAGATAGTAGCGAAAAAGTTTTAGGTTATGTAGTGGCAGAAAAAGGTTATTGGAAGCTCAAAGATGCTAATCAAAGCCAAGATTTATATATTCTCAGACAGCAGAATGATGAGGATTATAAATTAGAAGATGCTGCCAAAAAAGAAATTTATCGCATTAAAGCACGCAATGATGGCTTTGCAATAGAAACGCCAGATAAAAATTTAGTTTATCAAGTAAAAGTTAAAGAAGGAAAAACTTCTTTAAGAAAAGGCTCATCCAAAACGATTTTCTCTACCAAATCTCAGTTATCACCGATTGCATTTACCTGCTTTGGCTTAGATGTACTTACCCGCGAACAGCAAGCTGGACTAGCTTATGCTGTAAACTTAACAGGAGGGAAATAAACCTTGCAGATACAGCTAAGTTGGATAGATCCTAATAGCGAAGAACGGCGAGAACCACTATTAGAAACTCCTGTAGCTATTGGGCGAACATTTGCAGAAATGCCACAACAAATTGATCAACAAAGAGTTTCTAGAATCACCATTCAGGATGACTTAATTGCAGATTACCATGCTTTAATTGATTGGCAAAATCAAGAATTAACTATTACTGACCAAAATACCAGCAATGGTATCAAAATTAATGGTGTCCAAGTAACAAGTGGGATTTTAACATCTGGCGATCGCATCACCATTGGCGCTTGTGAAATTGTCGTCACCTTTACAGCTACAGCCTGGGAGTGCGATCGCATGGTAGGCTTTTTGTTTAAACGTCGCTGTGGACGTACTGATAGAACAGGCTGTCCTGACTGTGAGCAATCTTACGAAGATGATTACGCCTATTATTCAGAATACGGTAACTATCGCTCCGGCTGGGGTAGAGATTATTATGACGATCGCGATCGCTATTCCTACGATCCGGAGACTGGCGATGTAGACTTTACAGAAGCGGATGCTGTGAGTGTAGAAACGGAAACAGATACTGAGTTTGAAACTGATATGGGAGCAAGTTGAGAGTAGCTTCACCTAGTACAGCAACCTAGTAAAGCTACCAAATCAGTCAAAAGCCATATTGAAATGATGACGCTGTCTTCATTTTGGATTCTGCGTAGCGTTACTAGTGTTCAAGATTTTTACCTATCTGCTTTTATCTGCTTTTATCTGCTTTTATCCGTTGTTACATAATTTTATCTATTTAATCTAGACATTACATAGAAAAGTACATATTATTCTAGGTATCCATCTGGTATTAAATTGCCCATCTTAGTAATGATTTTCGCAAGAAAGAACTAAGCTATACAATTTAAAATACCTTAGAATTTACCCTTGGGTATTTTTAAGAGATGAGCTGTTACTCTTGTGAAGAATTACTAAAGTTCGACAAAATAAAGGTTTTAGCTTTGTACCTGTCTCCTAATTGAGAATTTGTTTTCTCTCAAAAATTGGGTAAAGGACGAAACAAGACAATAAACCTGAGTAAATTATTTTTGGCTGACTGTGAAGCAACAGTTTTGTTGTTGCTAAATCAGGGGATGATTTCGCTATATTTTGAACGAATTATTAATACTTTGAGGCGCTAATTGATCCCGCATTCATGCAACGCTGTGTTTTGAAGTGGTATGAGAATATTGCGTTGCTGATTGATGATATAAATTTTGTTGTGTGCATAAAAACTGAGCAGTTTCTTAGGGAGTGGCAGCAAAATGCAACTTTGCTGTTCTGCGTTTGTCCTAGCTCTATCTTACTACAAAACATCAATTAGATAGAGTAGGCTAACTGTTCTTGCGTATCTTTAACAGTGAGCAAATTAAGCGATCGCGTTGGGTAACGCAGGATCATATTCCATCTTATAAGGTGAATACTGCCTAGTAAAATCAATATTGTATTTTGCGGAAAACTACAGTTTTTCTTGTAATTATGCAACATCAATAACTTGATATTTTTATTCCTAGTTGGGGTAAGGTAACTAAATCGTGTCTGAGACTTGGCTTATTTACGCCTTGGGCGGCGGTTGGGGACATGTGACTCGTGCTTTATCTTTGGGGAGAATAGCCTCTCGCCAAAGAAAAGTTAAAATTATCACTAACAGTCCTTACGCATACAAAATAGACCATGATGATTGTTTTGTATACTTAATTCCTGAAAATGTCAATTTTTCGGAAACTTGTTTGCAAGTCAGAAAAATATTATGCAACTGTCACTACGATTGTTTGATTGTCGATACTTTTCCTAGAGGTTTGGGTGCAGAGTTAGCAGATATATTACCCAAACTAGATTATGTCCCTCGGGTTTTAATTCATCGGGATATTAACTCTCGCTATGTATCTGCTAAAAAATTAAAGTCGTTTGTCAAAGAAAATTTTAATCGAGTGATTGTCCCTGGTGAAGGCAAAGATTTACCATTTTGTGATTTACCGATGGTAGACCATACAGCACCGTGGTTAATTCGCAACCATTGGGAGTTACCAGATAAAGCTACCACGCGATCGCATATTCTCAGAGTTAGTCCCTATAAAAAAACTATCCTGGTTTGTGCATCTGGTAAAGCATCAGAATTGACTTTATTTGGCGAATTAACACTATGGCTAAAGCGCAATTTTCCTGATTGTGCAGTCAGAATTTTAGCTGCTACTTGTCCCCAAGAATGCCCAAAAGATTTGTGGGTGTCTCACCATCCCGGAATTGAATGTATCGCCGCCGCAGATATTGTCATTGGAGGCGCAGGTTACAACACGGTTTACGAATGTGCTGCTGTAAGAGTACCTTTAGTAGCAATACCATTAGAGCGATTATACGATCGCCAAGAAAAAAGAGCTTACAAGAGCTATTGGGTGCAAAATAATCAAGATGCGACATTTGACGAACAGCTGCTAAACATCTATGCGATGGTTAGAAGAATACTAGATGAAGCAATACCAGCAAACAACTTCCCAATACCGTCTTATATCAACGGTGCAATGGAAGCAGTACGTCAAATTGAGCAAATTTAATTTATTGGGAATGGGGATTGGGGAAAGGGGAAGGGGTAATGGGTAATGGGTAATGGGGAAGGGGTAATGGGTAATGGGTAATGGGTAATGGGTAATGGGTAATGGGTAATGGGTAATGGGTAATGGGTAATAGTAATTTCTCTCTCATCTCCCTCATCTTCCTCATCTTCCTCATCTCCCTCATCTCCCTCATCTCCCTCATCTCCCTCATCTCCCTTATCTCCCTATCCCCATTCCCCAGTCCCCATTCCCCAAATCCCCCCTAAGACAGTAGTAATTAAAAATAGAGTGCGTATTATACACACTGATAATCACTTCCCTCTTCCCAATTTCAAATCTCGAATCTAAAATCTAAAAATTCTTAATACCTGTATCCATTGTGAATTTACGCCGCTTAATACCAATTTTTGATGATACCGTCTCCAGTTGGGCCTTAGAAGCACGACTGTTGCGGTGGTTAACACTGATTTGGCTGTGTGTCGGCTTGATAATGCTATTTTCTGCATCTTATACTGTAGCCGCCGCCCGCCAGAATGATGGACTGTATTACTTTAAGCGTCAACTTCTGTGGGTGCTAGTTTCTTTAATTTTATTCAACTTTATTGTCCATCTCCCCTTAAAGAAATTTGTAGGGGTAGCCCATTGGTTTTTGATATTATTTTTAGGCTTAATTTTTGTTACCCTTGTACCTGGACTTGGTAAAAAGGCTTTTGATGCAGCGCGCTGGATAGCAATAGGCCCAATTCCCATTCAACCATCAGAACTTATTAAACCCTTTTTAGTACTACAAAGCGCCCGATTATTTGGACAGTGGGAAAAAATCAGTTGGCGAATTCGGTTCACTTGGTTAGGAATTTTCGGTTTGGTACTTTTGGGGATTCTCGCCCAGCCTAACCTCAGTACAACCGCACTCTGCGGAATCACCATCTGGTTAATTGCCTTAGCAGCTGGTTTACCTTACAAATATCTAGGGGGAACAGCAGTTGGTGGGGTTTTGTTAGCATTACTCAGTATTAGTATCAAAGAATATCAGCGTAAACGGGTGATGTCATTTATGAATCCTTGGGCTGATGCTACAGGCGACGGCTATCAGCTTGTGCAAAGCTTACTTGCAGTGGGTTCTGGAAAGACTTGGGGCGCTGGATTTGGGCTTTCTCAACAAAAATTGTTTTATCTGCCAATTCAGGACACTGATTTTATTTTCGCAGTGTATGCTGAAGAATTTGGTTTTATTGGCAGCATGGTGTTGTTGGTGTTGTTAGCTTTATTTGCTACCTTGGGATTAAGAGTAGCCCTAAAGGCAAAAAATCCCATATCTCGACTGGTGGCGATGGGTGTAACCATTGTGATGGTAGGACAATCTCTGCTGCATATAGGCGTAACTACAGGTGCGTTACCTACTACGGGTTTACCTTTACCTATGTTTAGTTATGGCGGTAATTCGATGATTGCAAGTATGATTGCAGCTGCGTTACTAATTCGTGTAGCTAGAGAAAGTAGCGAAGCCGAAGTAGTACCATTACACACAACTCAGTCCCAACCTACACGTCAGCGTCGGCTTTTTAAGAAAACCAAAGTTTAAGTAATTAGGCGCGCACTTTTCACCACCCAAATTGTAGGGGCACGGCACCGATAATCTATCGATTTTACTGAAATTCTGTGGATGCCGTGCCCCTACCGATAATATATTGATGTAATTTCCCCATCAAACCCAAAAATGCGATCGCACTTTCACCATCAACAACACCCAAAAACGCGATCGCACTTCTCACCAACCAAATTGTACGGGCACGGCACCGATAATCTATCGATTTCAGCGAAAGTCTGTGGATGCCGTGCCCCTACGGATAATATATTGATGTAATTTCCCCATCAAACCCAAAAATGCGATCGTACTTTTACCACCCACAACACCCAAAAATGCGATCGCACCTTTCAGCACCCACAACACCCAAAACGCGATCGCACCTTTCAGCACCCACAACACCCAAAACGCGATCGCACTTCTCACCACCCACAACACCCAAAAACGCGATCGCACTTCTCACCAACCAAATTGTACGGGCACGGCACCGATAATCTATCGATTTCAGCGAAAGTCTGTGGATGCCGTGCCCCTACGGATAATATATTGATGTAATTTCCCCATCAAACCCAAAAATGTGATCGCATTTCTCACCACCACAACACCCAAAAACGCGATCGCACTTTCACCACTCACAACACCCAAAACGAGATCGCACTTTCCATAATTTCAAATTGGTATCGTGTTGGAGTACTTCAAAGTCGTTTTCAGGTACTGCAAAGTCGTTTTCAGGTACTTCAGAGTCGTGTTGGAGTACTTCAAAGTCGTTTTCAGGTACTTCAAAATCGTTTTCAGGTACTTCAGAGTCGTTTTCAGGTACTTCAGAGTCGTTTTCAGGTACTTCAGAGTCGTTTTCAGGTACTTCAAAGTCGTTTTCAGGTACTTCAGAATCGTTTTCAGGTACTTCAGAATCGTTTTCAGGTACTTCAGAGTCGTTTTCAGGTACTTCAGAGTCGTTTTCAGGTACTTCAGAGTCGTTTTCAGGTACTTCAGAATCGTTTTCAGGTATTATGAAGCTGAGTTTCTCAGGCTTAACCCGAATTACAGTGAATGCGATCGCACTCATACCAATTTTTAATTTCCCCCCAACCCTGCCTAATAATGGCATAACTGGAAAAAACCTCTCAAAGTCCCCCTTTTTAAGGGGGATTTAGGGGGATCTAGTTGCCATCACAAAAAAACACCAAAAGCGATCGCACTCCCTGAAAAATACCACAAGCGATCGCCCTTTATCCCAAACCCCCAACTTTTCTATTTACTCTCTACTCTCTTAATTACGAATTACGAATTACGAATTACGAATTACGAATTACAAATTATCACACAGATGCCTATCACCCTCACTCAAATTCACATTCGGATTCTTTAAATAAAGTTGCAACCACCCGCAACCCCGCACCAACAACTCATCTAAATTCTCCACAGGCCACAACCGCGCTGTTTTGTCTAATGATGCGGTGGCGATGGTTTTGCCGTCCGGGCTGAAACTCACACTATTGACACTTTCCTGATGCCCTTTGAATTCTTGCAGGAGTTGCCCTTGCAGGTTCCACAACCGCGCTGTTTTGTCCGAAGATGCGGTGGCGATGGTTTTGCCGTCCGGGCTGAAACTCACACTATTGACACTTTCCTGATGCCCTTTGAATTCTTGCAGGAGTTGCCCTTGCAGGTTCCACAACCGCGCTGTTTTGTCCGAAGATGCGGTGGCGATGGTTTTGCCGTCCGGGCTGAAACTCACACCCCAGACATAGCCCTGATGCCCTGTGAATTCTTGCAACAGTTGCCCTTGCAGGTTCCACAACCGCGCTGTTTTGTCTAATGATGCGGTGGCGATGGTTTTGCCATCCGGGCTGAAACTCACACCCCAGACACTGTCCTGATGCCCTGTGAATTCTTGCAACAGTTGCCCTTGCAGGTTCCACAACCGCGCTGTATTGTCCGAAGATGCGGTGGCGATGGTTTTGCTGTCCGGGCTGAAACTCACACCCCAGACACTGTCCTGATGCCCTGTGAATTCTTGCAGGAGTTGCCCTTGCAGGTTCCACAACCGCGCTGTATTGTCCGAAGATGCGGTGGCGATGGTTTTGCTGTCCGGGCTGAAACTCACACCCCAGACACTGGACTTATGCCCTGTGAATTCTTGCAGGAGTTGCCCTTGCAGGTTCCACAACCGCGCTGTATTGTCCGAAGATGCGGTGGCGATGGTTTTGCTGTCCGGGCTGAAACTCACACCCCAGACACTGGACTTATGCCCTGTGAATTCTTGCAGGAGTTGCCCTTGCAGGTTCCACAACCGCGCTGTTTTGTCATCTGATGTGGTGGCGATGGTTTTGCCGTCCGGGCTGAAACTCACACCCCTGACACCGTCCTGATGCCCTTTGAATTCTTGTAGGTTCCACAACCGCGCTGTATTGTCCGAAGATGCGGTGGCGATGGTTTTGCCGTCCGGGCTAAAACTCACACTAATGACACTGTCCTGATGCCCTTTGAATTCTTGCAGGAGTTGCCCTTGCAGGTTCCACAACCGCGCTGTTTTGTCCGAAGATGCGGTGGCGATGGTTTTGCCGTCCGGGCTGAAACTCACACCCCTGACACTGGACTGATGCCCTGTGAATTCTTGCAGGAGTTGCCCTTGCAGGTTCCACAACCGCGCTGTTTTGTCATCTGATGTGGTGGCGATGGTTTTGCCGTCCGGGCTGAAACTCACACCCCAGACACTGGACTGATGCCCTTTGAATTCTTGCAACAGTTGCCCTTGCAGGTTCCACAACCGCGCTGTTTTGTCATCTGATGCGGTGGCGATGGTTTTGCCGTCCGGGCTGAAACTCACACCCCTGACACCGTCCTGATGCCCTGTGAATTCTTGCAACAGTTGCCCTTGCAGGTTCCACAACCGCGCTGTATTGTCCGAAGATGCGGTGGCGATGGTTTTGCCGTCCGGGCTGAAACTCACACTTCTGACCCAGTACTGATGCCCTTTGAATTCTTGTAACAGTTGCCCTTGCAGGTTCCACAACCGCGCTGTATTGTCCGAAGATGCGGAGGCGATGGTTTTGCCGTCCGGGCTGAAACTCACACTTCTGACCCAGTACTGATGCCCTTTGAATTCTTGTAACAGTTGCCCTTGCAGGTTCCACAACCGCGCTGTATTGTCCGAAGATGCGGTGGCGATGGTTTTGCCGTCCGGGCTGAAACTCACACTTAAGACACTGGACTGATGCCCTTGAAACTGGTTGCGTTCTTTAATATTGCTCAGAATGCTATGCAAAGCATAAATCGGGCTAAAAGCTGGGTATTTTTCTAGCTGGCGACCATCTTTAACAATATTTTTCAAATCCTTACCACTGTGCATTGCCGACACCAGCGATTCTAACTCGGTATATTCAAATTGCCTTAAGGCATTAGCCCCCGCCCGTTCTAAGTTTGTTCCTTGCAATGCTTCTTTTTGTGCGACTTCTGCGGCAATTTTGGCGCTTTGTGCTTGTCTCAGGCTTGCTTGTGCTTTGCTTAAATTCTCATCAGCCTGTCTAGCTTTTAATTCTGCTTTTTTTTGTCGTATGTCTGCCAGTTTTACTTTTTCTTCCGCAGCTTTTACATTTACATTAGCCGTTTTAATTCTCTCTTCTGCTTGTGCGTTTCTCTGTTGTAATGTGGCTGCTTCTTGGTTTACCTTATCTAACTCTGCTTTAGCGGTTAATAAGTTTTTATTTGCTTGTTGCGTCGCCTTTTTTGCTGCTGCTGATTCGGCTTCTGCCACTTTTTTATTATTTAGCTCTTTTTGATAATTTTTTTCTAAATCTTGCTTTTTATCTTCTAAGCCTTTAGCGATTTTCTGAATCTCTCCCAGTCGCTTTTCTGTCTCCAGCTTTTGTAAATTTACATTTTCTAGATTAGTATTCGCTTCTGCCATTTTTGCAAGTGAATCTTGCTTTTCTTTGTTAGCAATATTTGCCTCGCTAATTTTATTAATTGCATACAAAGCAGCTAAACCCGCCGCTAATAATAAAACTATTGCCAAACCAGAACTCAAAGCTAATCTATTCCGCCCTTGCTTAATTTTCTGTTTCGCTTCTCTGTTAGCATCGGCTAATATTTTCTTTGCTGCTTGTTCCCGTTCTAAATTTTCTTCTGCTTGCAAACGCTGCTCACGTTCCCTCGCCAATTCTTCTAATAACTCATTTCCCTGTTGCTGGCGAATCAAATCAACTAAATAATCATGCACCAATTGATAACGTTCCGCCGGAGACTCTTTTAATATCAACACCAAACCAGATTTAACAAAAATCTCCAACACCAAATCTAATTCCTCGGCTGATGTTGCTAAATCTGCCGCTAACTCAGCCTTAGTTTTTAACGGGCGTGTGCCATTTTCATCAGTCAATAAATATAAAATCAATCTCGCAGTGCTTTCATTAACAGCACCACAATCTTTAATTACTTCATCTAAAAATCGCTCAACTAATTTCTCTTTCGTCCCCGCCTGACGATACCTTTCTAAACTTGTAATTTTCTCAGTTTGCAATTGCGCCCCCACAATTTGCAACTCAATCGGGCGAACTTCCCCAATATCCCCCGCCAAATCTTTCACCAATTCATCAATCAAATTAGGCTCTAAATAAAAATGTGTCCTCTCCGTCAAACTCTGAATGACAGTCTTCGCATCATCCCTTGAAAAATTACCCAAGTGATAACGAATATTTTTATCAAGAATATTATTATTAATAACGGTTAAATCAAATATCCGGTCTAACTCTAATAAATAATGTAAATAATCTTCCCGCAATGACAAAATCACCTTAACAAAAGGTATATCTAAGCAAACGCGCAGAAATTCATAAAAAGGTCGCCTTTGAGCTTGGTCTTTATAAACAAAGAAAAACTCTTCAAATTGGTCAAATATTAAAACCGTTAATAAATTCCGTTCTGCATTATTCCGCAACTGCGCTAATATCTCAGCCGCCGAATTAAGAGATATTCCCCCCAACCTCTCAACACTTTCTACTAAAATCCGTCCCAACATCCCCACCCAATCTGTATAACTTCGCAACAAAATTGGTAAAGCATCTCGCTCACCAATAGGTTTTTCTTGCAAAGCTGGGATTAATCCCCCTTGTAAAATTGAACTTTTCCCTACTCCCGACTGTCCATGAATTACAGTTAATTTATGTTCAGTTCCGCTAACTCTTTCCCGTAACCGCCGCACATCTTGAACTCGGCTAGAAACTGCAATTTCTTGAGCAATTGTTTCTGTATTTTCTGCTTGTATCAGTGCTGGGTTAATTGCCTGTCGCTGCGGGTTAAGATAAGATGCACCCACAAAAGCCCGAAACCCATATTGCTGTTCAATTTGTAATCGCTCTTGCTTAAGATGAAAAGCATCTAAATATCTAGCTTGCTCAAAATAGAGTAAGCGCAATTTCTCTAAAATAGATATATATAATTGCGGGTTGTACTGCGGTTTACTTTCTAATTTCGCTAACTCCAAGCTACTAATTGCAGCTGCAATATCACCTAACCCCTGCTGCGAACTAGCTAATATAAACCGATATAACCCCCCCTCATGAGATTGCAAATTTGCTTCATTCGCCAACAATCTTACACTTGTCATTGCGAACGTAACGAAGTGGAGTGAAGCAATCTCCTCCAATTGATTAGCTTCGTTTACGTTGGGTTGGGGTTGCTTCGCTTCGTTTGCATTGGGTTGAGATTGCTGCGCTGCGCTCGCAATGACAGCAGAGGATTGATTAGCTTCGTTTACAGTGGGTTGAGATTGCTGCGCTGCGATCGCAATGACAGGCGGGGATTGCTCCGCATTACTCGCCATGACATTTAAGATTTCCCTCCAGCTAGCTAATACTTCCAGCGCTTGTTCTGCAAATTGCTGCGCCTCATCCCAATGCGAATTTTGTAACGCCACCTCAGCCAAAAAGCCATAATCTTGAGCTAATTGTCGCGCCGTACCATAATTTTCATGCAGAATTAAAGCTTGTTCCGCCAGCCCTTGTAAATCACGCCAGGCTTGTAAACTTCGCAGCACCTCACCCAATTTACTAATATATTCAGCAATTAAATCCGGCTTTTGTGCTGACTCAAAAATCACAATCGCCTGCTGAAAATAATTTCTCGCTTCTTGCCAATAGCCTTGATTTTCTACCTGCTCAATATTCGCTTTCCGTTGATATGCTAAAGCAACATGAGCTAATAATATCCCATAGCGTTCTAAATTCTGACTACCTCGCCAAAAACCCAAGCTTTCTTGATAATGTCCTAAAGCCCCATCTATCCGATCATATAAATAATCATCAAAACCCAAAACAAATTCTATACTAGCTATAATTTCCGGAGCTAAAAGTTGCTCACGGCTTTGCAAATCTTGACGCGCCGTTGTTAATTCCCAACAAATTTGCAGATTCGGTTTAACATCACCTGCAAATATCTCATCAGTCTTTTCTCGCATAAATTCAATTAAATTATGCGTACTATTATTAAAAGCAATAGTCGTCGCCCAATTATCCAAATCCGCCGCCAAGCGAATCATCTTTTGCAGCACTTGGTCATTAATCCACAATAAAATCGGAAAGGGAAAATTCTTTCTAAACTCCTCCCGCACCTGATTAGCCGCAGTCAGTACCGTATCAATATCCTTAACCGACTCCAAACCAAAAATCATCAAAGCTGGTGGCTGTTCATCTCCCAACTCTGTCTTAATAGCACTGTAAAGCGTTTTCACCGATGCAGGTAAAGTGATTTCCCTAATTTTCACCGTTGATAATTCATGGATACGTTGCACCATCTGCTGACGCAAAGCCCCATAATTACAGCGCAATAATATCAGCGAAAATTCACCTTGAGAAAGCGTAATTGCTCTTACCAGAGTTTGCAATGAACTTTCATTATCAGCACCTAAATTTTCTGCTTCTTCATGAGTCACTTTGCCGTGCCCCAAATTCAAAATTTCAACAATGAAAATAAAATAATTGTAGGGTGTATTAGGCGCACATCGCCAGATAATTTGTCATCAAAACGATAATTCCACCGCCTAACGCACCGCCAATATATCCGTTTAGCTTTATACAATTTATTTGTAGGGTGTGTTAGGCGCACATCGCCAGATAATTTGTTATCAAAACGATAACTTCAGCGCCTAACGCACCGCCTATATATCGGGTTAGCGGTACATAATCCTGCGGTATAAAACAACAATTCACATTCTTGAATGGGGTTGGCGGTGCGTTAGCCTGCGGCGTAACACACCCTACCAAATTTATCTATCGGGTTAGCGATGCATCATCCTGCAGTATAAAACAACAATTCACATTCTTGAATGGGGTTGACGGTGCGTGAGCCTGCGGCGTAATGTACCCTACCAAATTTATCTATCGGGTTAGCGATGCATAATCCTGGTTATAAAACAACAATTAACATCTTTCCCATGCCCAATGCCCCATGCCCCATGCCCAAATTTTATTCCTTCGCCTCCGTCAAAATCGGATTAATATCAAACCAAGAACCATCCTCATCTCGATATTCAAATACAAACATACTGCGGAGTAAAAGGTCATATTTTTCATGACCTCTAAAAATTTTATCTTGCGCCACCTCCCGCAACAATTCCCATTCATCTGCGGTAATCGCTAAACTTAGTTCATTCCGCCGTTGTTTAATTACGCCTTCCACACATTCAGCCGAAATCGGCGGATCTTCTCTTTGCAAACAGCGAAATAATAACATCAACAAATTCCGCAGATGTCCACCACTAACTCGGCAAATTCTAGCTAAACTATCAGGATTTGCAAAAACCAAATTAATTAAATTTTGGCTTTGTTCCCAACTCACCCCAGGAAAAGCCCTCACCATAATCATCTGTTTTAATAATGTCATTCCTCGTTCAGAATCTGCCGCATCCCGTAGCTGTACAGGAACCATCGGTAACACCTTGGGATCGACACCAAAGCGATTAGTTAACCTACCCAAAGCATTAGAAAACACTAACACCAAGGGAATGGTATAAATAACATGACAATTTAATTGATTTAACTGGTCGCCACGTTCCACAAATAGATATTCTGGCTGATAATAACCCGATGGCTTCACAGAATTATCAACTCTATCAAGATTATCAACAATTACCACCAAACCTTTTTTACCTTGCGCCTTCAGTTTTTCTCGCGCTGGCTTGAGTAATTCTTGATTAATTGATTCTAAAATTCCATTGGTGCGTGGTTCTAAATATTGCCGCAATTGTCCACGCAGTTTCGGACTATCTTTAGTTTTAGTAGTAATTTCCGCAATTCCTGCCGATAGTTTCACCTCCGAAAGTTCTATCGGCGTGAGTAATAAATCCTTAACTTCTTGAAATAATTTTTGAAAATATCCCGGTTTAATATTAATTTTGATAGCTTCCAAACTCTGGCTAACTTCCCGCGCTATAGCCAACAAAATATCTGTAACATCCACATCAGCCATATCCAGGCTTTGGCTAGACTCGAAATAAACCACATGAAAATCTTGCTGTTCTAACTCCGCCTTTAACCGCAGTAACTCTGTAGACTTACCACAACCAATATGTCCGGTAAATAATTGACAGGTAGGTGTTTCCGGTGACAAGCGTGTGATAGTCCGCCCCAATTCTTCAATAATCTTCGCACCCCGGACTTGAGAAAAATCAATATAATATTGCCGATCCTCTGGTTTGCTAATCGCCAGCGTCTTGCTAGGGTTACAAGCCTGAAAAAACCTTGTTAAATCTAATTTCATGACGAATTCCCCAATATCAGCCCGATACAACGGTCTATTTCAGTGATTATGACAGAAGTTGTTTGGGGAAGGGGAAAGGGAAAGAGGGAAGGGGGAAGGGGGAAAGGGATTGAACTTTTTTCCCTTTTATTTGAGTAAAGCAATGCACATTTAATTGCATAATTACTCATGGTGACTGTTGATTGTTGACTGTCTTTAATAAGCAATATTTAGCTATTCAAGGGAATTTTTGCCATTTCAAATACTTGCTCAACAGTAAATTCCCAGCCTTCAAATAAGGAATCTGTGAGTAATTCATCTCCCATAAAAGTTTTTGGTGGCGCATCTGGGTAAAAAACAGTGATGCTTCTAGCTTTACTATCTACCACCCACACTCGCAATACATTAGCATCTAAATAATCTTGAGCTTTAGCTATCATTTGTCCAAAGGTTTGCCCTGGAGAGATAATCTCAATTACTAAATCTGGAGGAACAGGACAAGCTTCATCTTCGTTCCAGCCTGCAGGTAAACGTTCATTAGAAATATACAAAAGATCCGGTGTCGGTAACCAATCTCGGCCATGTCGCTTTAGCAAAACAGCCCATTCTGGACAAACTAATCCCTTTCCCTCAGTCCATTGTGCAATTAAATTTAGAAAGGCATGGGTAAGTTTGGCATGAAAAAATTTTGGTGACATCTTAGGAATTGCTTGACCATTAACAAGTTCGTAGGTGACATCTCCCTCACCAGGGGGAAGATTGAGAAACTCTTGCAAGGTCAATTGATTGTGGGCTTGGAGTATCATGGCGCAAATCAGCGACTATACAATCAATTTTAAATTTAGAATTTTGGATTCTGAATGAACAATTTGCTTATTTGTGCGTGAGGAAACCTGTAAAAGGCTTTCTGGCTGACTCCACAGGAGTACAGAAATCGTAAGGTCAAGGCACTGCCCACCTGTGTCAACTTAACGCGAAACCCTTATCAGGAATTGATTTTGCATCAAATCGTCTACCATCAAGATCCGCGTTACCCCACCCCAGTTTTGTCTAAAGCCAAAACTTCCCCTCCCCGCGCGCGGAGAGAAGTTGCGTGCGGTGAACCACTTGCGGTGGACGGGTTTCCCGGCATAAGCAAAGTGGTGAATCCAAAGGAGGGTTCCCCCCGTTGAGCAAACTTCGGGGGAGGGGATTGAGGGGAGGGGTAAAACGCTTGTGGGGCAAGCTTTTTAGCTTAAGTTGACACCAATGGGCACTGCCTTGCCCCTACAATCTGTCGCATTCTTTTTTCAAATTGGTATAATTTCACAACTCATTGTAGGATTGCTATATATTACAAAGGTTTTTTGAATTGGAATTAATTACAGCTTGTGTTATGCGATCGCTCAAAGGTTTTTTCGCTGAAAACTAGTCATTAACCCTTTTTCATATCACGAGCCATGTTCATGTAGTAATCCATTTTGGCATTAGAACGGCGGCGGTTGGTGGGAGTTTCAACTGCAGTATTTTGCTTAGTTTCTATTGGTTGTGGAGGTTCAACTCGCTTGGTACCTTGTGCCGCATCAGATTCTAAAAAGTAACCAGACTCAGTTAATCCCAAGAGTTTGGCAAAAAAACCAAAGAAACTTTTGACAACATTTGCAAATTTATTCCAAATGACAGAAAGAAAACCTTCAACACGAAGGTACAAGTTTTGGAGAATTTGTGTTAAACGAGACATAGTAGCCCCCTAAATTGATGATTTAAGAAATTTTGATCTAATTTTATGATGATTGCATGATATAGCTAAACGTCTCTGTCAGTAGATGTGTTTTGCTGTGCGGCAAGGCTAAAAGAAGATAAAGAAGACAACGGGGTAATATTTTTACAACGGAACGCCATTTGACAGACGCGGTTAATCGCCAGTAAAGACGCGATGAATCGCGTCTCTACAAATTCTTGAAATGGAATACTGATGAATAAAATACCAAAAATAGACCGTCAACGAGAGCATCAAGCCAACGAACGCACTTTTTTAGCTTGGCTGCGTACTTCTATTGCACTAATTGGGTTTGGATTTGCGATCGCTAGATTTGGTTTATTTTTAAATCAGCTAGATATAGTCATCACCCACAGAGAACCTGATGTACATCACTTATTCAATTCGGAAAATTTAGGGATTGTCTTAGTAATTTTTG
Source organism: Tolypothrix sp. PCC 7601 (assembly GCF_025677855.1). Lineage (NCBI taxonomy): Bacteria > Bacillati > Cyanobacteriota > Cyanophyceae > Nostocales > Tolypothrichaceae > Tolypothrix > Tolypothrix sp. PCC 7601. The sequence continues at coordinate 1,307,103 of NZ_CP064879.1, read as the reverse complement.
GGATTGTGATGATCGCTTTAGCTGCATGGCAATACAACCGGGTTTTCTGGCAAATTGAACGAGGCAACTATCAACCTCATCGTCTGACAGTATGGATGATGACAGGGGCTGTGATGATTTTCGGGCTACTGAGTATTCCTATTCTGTTGTTGCGTAATCCAGTTTCACCTCGCCCATCTCCTGTGATTAATCAACCCCAATCTGGTTTGGGTAAGGAACAAGGAAGATGAGAAAAAATTTAAAATTAGTCTGGGAAACACAAGGGCGAGTATTAAACTGAGTCTTTCCTTTCCCACCGGAGAATGAATTTTCAGGCTAATAGCTTATTCAATCGGCCTGTTCTGCTTTCTCCACTGTGTCGTCGTTCACCCCCAAAGTAAAAGATAAAGGGATGCGCGATGGATACGCTTTTACTACCTCTCGGTAAACATCGTAGTTTGTGGGGAATATCTTCTGTTCGGAACCCACTTTATAGCTCACCTTATACTCTACGGTTTTTAATAATTCTGGCTGACTTACCTCTTGTTGAGGTTTTTTACGCTGTTCCACCTCGCTGACAGTAGGACGGGGTGGTAGCGCAGGCCACCATAAACCCCGATCATCAGGGCCAGTCACCGCACCTTCTGGCTTGATACCATTGCGATTGAGTAAAGATGTAGTGGCAAAGTTTTCAAATTCCGGCGATGGCTCATTAATATACTTCACGCGCCAGGTATAAGTCGTCAGCGCTGTGGCTTCATAGTCGCTACTACTAACTGTACTGCAACTGCTGAGAGTTAGCGCCGTGAGCATCACCGCAGTTAAAGGCGAAAATCTGGTTATTTTCATTTGCTTTGGGAATAGCTGTCTCAAGAATGAAGCAAAAAGCCTCGTTCACGGAGTTCAACTATTTATAGAAGTCCTCTTTTCATCTTAATCCCATCACATAAGCCAGGCTTATTAATACTATCTGTAATTATTTGTCAAGTTGAGTTGACTTTTTGTAACAATCTTGTTAAATTTATTTACATAAAGTAACAAACAAAAGAAAAACAACAAAGAGAAATAACTATGTATACCACCATTAACGAAGACGGCGTTCTCAATAACTATGCAACCGAACCCCAAATGTATTACGCTGAGTACCCTGCAATTTGGGAACAACGCAAATATGTAATACAGGCTGTTTTCGCTACTTTAATAGTCACAACTTTAGTTTTAGTAGGTTTCAGCGTTAGCTAAAATTTTTGCAATTCGCTATCTGTATCTCTCATCGTCATTTGGACTTCTCCCATCAACCTCGGTTAGTTTCGCCGGGGTTTTTTTATTGCTGAGAGGTAGCTTAGAGAAGTCAGTACTTGAAAATATGACCTTTGCTTATATATCAAATTTTCCTGACTTATGTCAGAATTTTTTAGCCAAAAAGTACCTGAAAAGCTTACTTTTTCGCATATGAATGAATTTTTCTGAAATTATTATTAATTTACGGCGCTGCTTATTCACTTTTGGGGTGTACGCTCGATATACAGTAACTTTCACAATTGATTGTTGCCATAATTTACACCCTGAGGTAATACCATGAGAAATTATGCTGACAAACAGGACTTCATTTTAAGTCAAAGTAGAGATTTCAGCGGATGTGACTTGAGCGGAATAGACCTGAGAGCAGTTGATTTGAGTGGTGTTAATTTTGCGGGAGCAGATTTGCGTGGTGCAAATTTGTGCGGTTCTATTCTTACGGGTGCTAACCTGCGTGAGGCCAATCTGACGCAGGCTTCTTTATGTGATGCTGATTTAAGTGAGGCGGATTTGACTGAAGCCAAATTAATTGAAGCATCGTTAATTGAAGCAAACTTAGTGCGAGCTAATCTCGCAGGAGCGAAACTCTGTGGTGCAAAATTATTAGAAGCTAATTTAACTGAAGCTAATTTAATTGGTGCAGATTTAAGATGGGCAAATCTCACTGAGGCTAACTTAATTGAAGCTAAACTTTGGGGAAGTATTTTAACTCATACAAAGCTGGTGGATGCGATTATGCCTGATGGCACAATTCAGGAGCCGCAAATCATATTTGTTGCTTAAATATTATGGCGTGTAGGATGCGTTAATAACGCATCCTACAATGATTAAAATTCGCGGCGTGAGAAGACTAAGATTGCGATCGCTAACAGCAAGGCGCTGTAGATTAAGCCATAGCCAGCATTCGCAATCAGTGCCGTTGGTTCTGGTAATGCTTGCAAACCATAAACAGCATAGTTCTTTAAATCTAAACGCGATAAATCTGGCAATATCAAATACAAGGCTTGAGTAAGTTGTTGAATGCCTGGGCTATTGCTCAGTTTCCCAAATTTCAATAAATCTTGAGTGATGTTACCCAATAAATATACAGCCAAAGTCAAAACTATTGCTAATAGGGAACTAGTAAATACGCCCAAACTAATAGCCACAGCAGCAATTAAAGATGTTTGCAAAAATAAAAAAATTGCGGCAATTAAAATACTATTTGCGGAATGATGGATATGTCCAAATTGTAAAAATATCAAATAAATGCCAGTCATAATGGCAATCAGTAAGGCGAGGACAGCCGATAAACCCAAGTATTTACCAGTAATAAATTCACTGCGACTAATGGGTTTGGCAATTAACATCAAAACAGTACGCTTTTCTATTTCTTTGTTAACTAGTCCAGTGCCGACAAATACAGCCACAATTAAGGCAATCACACTCATCGCCGCAATACCGAAGTCCAAAAACATTTTGCCATCGGTATTAGCAGCAACTTCAGGTAGTAAACGAATAGCGGCGGCAAGTATGAGGATGTACACACCGATAATATAAAGGATGCGATCGCGAATTACTTCCTGAAATACATTTTTGGCGATCACAAAAATTCTACTGAAATTCAGCATATCTAATGAATGTTGCATTTTAGCAATTTTGAATTAATTTATCTTTCTGCTGGCGGTAATCCCAGAATTGGTTTACTAACCTTGCCACACTCAACTTCGGCGATGATGGGTTTTTCATCGGGTTTTGAATTAGTGGCTCTGCTCGTAGTATCTGCAATTGGTCGAATTTGACAGGACTGCTTGAGATAATAACCGCGTCTGTCAGAACTAGGGCCAGTCCAAATACTGAGAATATCTAGTATATATTCATCTTTTTTGCGAGGATTAGGGTTGGAAATTCGTGGTTCAATCCGCCATAAAATCTTCTCGTCTTTTTGTCTGAGGCGTTTATCTTGAATTACTTGCTCTGCTATATTACTAAGATTTGCATTAGCATTTTGTAGCCATTTCTCGACTTGTGACCAAGGCTGTTTATCGATTTGATTCTCTAATTTTGGTCTAATTTCTCTCAGAATTAAAGCACCGTTAGGTGGAATATTTGTTGGCAATTCTGTTTTAACTACAAAGGCACTGTTTTTGAAATTATCAGACAATAAACTAGGATATTTTTCTACCCAGTTATTGACAACAAAATAGAATTGCAGCCAGCAACTTAACACCATACAGCTAGCTACCAATACAATTATTCTTTGGCGGTCTTCTGGTTTAGGAATCTGAGCTTTAGCATCCGTACCACTTCCTTCAAAAAATTCGGGTACGGCGGTAATTAGTGCCGAGATTGTCGGCCACAAAACTATAGTATTTGGGGTAATACCAGTATTATTTTGTTGCCCAAATGCAAACACACTTACTAAAAATCCAGTGATGACTGCACCAACAGGCATAAAAGTACCCGGAACCCTTAAAGGGTCATCGGTAGTATACCAAGATGTACCAGCTATTAAAAATAACCAACCAAAAAATGCAATTACATCCTTAATAGGAGGCGTAGCAAAGTAAGATATTGCCCAAGAAAAGACACTTAAATATATCAATGTCTGCCAGGAATAAGCTTTAGGAGGGACAAATATCTTTTTAAGCCTAGCGTATATATCTGAAATAAAATTGGTTACACCCAATAAATCCTTAAATATTGTGTTCATTGATTTACCTCTAACTCATTTAATACACACCATCTTAATACCGCAGACTAAGTTATTAAATTAGAAAACTTTATTCCGAATCAGTAGAACAAAAGTTATAGCCGTATAACTCAATGAATTAGCTATTAATAAAGTAGAAACTAAATTATTACTAATTAATTTAGAGCGTTTGAGCTTACGCCAGTTTGGTGGTTCGTTGCTTGTCGTTTCTTCTCTCTTTTTCCAAAATTCTTCATTGAGTAAGAGTGAGAAACCTCTGAGCAGAAATAACTTGACAATAAACGTAGCAAAGAAAATTATAAAAGCAGATAAAATAATGACAGTTTGCGTATTAGAATATTTAACCGTGTTGAAGAATATATAGTTAATTAATTCTGTCCGCAACTGCAGGGGCAACATAGGCTCTATGACGAAAAACGCTACCCAACCAATCACGCTGGAAAAGAGATTAATAGATATTGCATAAAAAATGCTAGTTTTTTTGTCAAATTTTAATCTTCTGTTGAAACAGTAGCCTTCTATAGAGATGGCCATCAGTATAAATAAGAGATCAAACAAAATTGCGCCTATCGGCAATACTCTGGGAAGAGTCCAATCGTCAAACATAAACCTTCCTCTGTAAGGGTTAACTTTAGAGAGTATAACTGGCATACCCACTGTGATGGGGGCAATTATCTCATTGTTCTTGCCTTTTACCATCGGGATGTGCCAGTATTTTTCGGGGACTGGGGACTGGGGACTGGGGAATGGGGAATGGGGAATGGGTGAAAAATTAAGACTTCAAATTTAATACATATATTTAATGTTCTATGCCCAATGCCCAATGCCCAATGCCCAATGCCCAATGCCCAATGCCCAAATATCATAGCCGCTCTACCTGAGAGTGCAAGACGTTCGTTAAGATTAAAAATTGCTACATTAGAGCTTTTCGAGAAATGACAAGGAACGGTATCGGTATTCGCACGGCGCAAGTGCGTCCTGAACGGCTCACTGGTCAAATTCACGTCTACGATGGTGCTGGGAAAGGGAAGTCCCAAGCAGCTTTAGGCGTGGTTTTGCGCTCGATTGGCTTGGGAATTAATACACCGAGCAATGCAAATCGTGTCTTATTACTAAGATTCTTAAAGGGGCCAGAACGAGATTATGATGAGGACGGCGCAATTGCTGCATTGCAGCGCGGCTTTCCTCATTTAATTGACCAAGTACGAACTGGGAGAGCAGAATATTTTGGCCCTGACGAAATTACTGCCTTTGACTGTGCTGAAGCAGCTAGAGGTTGGGATGTCGCTAAAGGTGCGATCGCCTCTGGTTTATATTCTGTTGTAGTTCTCGATGAAATTAACCCAGTTCTAGATTTAGGTTTGCTGGAAGTTGATGAAGTTGTACGGACACTTAAGTCTAAACCCCAGGATTTAGAAATTATTGCTACTGGACGTGCTGCACCGCAAAAGCTGCTAGATATTGCCGATTTACATTCGGAAATGAAGCCTCAACATCACCCCACAGCAGAAGCATTGCTAATTGAGGGGATTGAGATTTATACGGGTGCTGGCAAAGGTAAGTCTACCAGCGCTTTAGGTAAGGCATTACAAGCTATAGGTAGAGGAATCAATCATCCTGGCTCTACCCGCGTAATGATTATGCAATGGCTCAAAGGTGGTAGTGGCTACACAGAAGACGCTGCGATCGCAGCCTTACAGCAATCATATCCAGAGGTAGTGGATCATCAACGTTGTGGAAGAGATGCGATCGTCTGGCGCAATTCTCGCCAAGAATTAGACTACGTAGAAGCCGAAAGAGGTTGGGAAATTGCCAAAACTGCGATCGCTTCTGGATTGTATAAAACCATTATTTTGGATGAACTCAATCCCACCGTTGACTTAGAATTACTCCCCGTAGAACCGATTGTGCAAGCATTACTTCGCAAACCCCGTGATACGGAAGTAATTATCACCGGTCGCTGTCAAAATCAACCTTCATACTTTGATTTAGCCAGCGTTCACTCCGAAGTTTATTGCCACAAACACTATGCCAATCACGGCGTAGAACTAAAACGTGGCGTAGATTTTTAAATTGGGTGTTTGGTGTTTGGTATTCGGTATTTATAATTAGTTGTTCCCATTCCCCATTACCCCTTTTCCCTTCCCCCATTCCCCAATCTAACTGTGTCCTTTTATTACTAATTAATAAGTAATTCCTCTCAGGCTTTTTAACCATTTTTTCAAGTAGTTTTTATTATCCACTTATAAAAAATGGTTACAATATGCTGTTTCGTAAATTACTTACTTTACCAGCTGTTCTAGCTGTTTTAGGCAGTACATTTCCGGCTTTTGCTATTCCATCAGAAGTATTTATTTCTGAATTGCCAGAAATTCAGCAAAGCTTACCACCAGGTTATGCAATGCGTTTACCCGAACAAATTCGCTTAGGAGATGGTAGTAATCGCGATTTGCTCAGTAAACTAACTGTCAAAGTTTTTTCTAGCAATTCGCCTCGCAGTATGATTGTGGGTTTATTCAGTTGTGAAACTACTGATACGTCTTGTTTAGTAGGCAGTTTTAGCGTTGATAGCCCCAATTCTGTCACTGCAATCAAAGAATTTTATAAACACAGACACACAGGTAAGCCAGTTTCTTTAGGAAAAAATATTCAAGGGTATTTATTAGAAGGAAATCAGCAAAATCCACCACAACCTTTTTCTTCATTGATGTGGCAGCAAGATGCATTAGTCCACACAGTTTCGTTCCCCGTTAAAGAACGGCAAAATATTCTCTGGATGGGTTATTCGATGGTGCATCAGCCACCTGTTCGCCGCACCTATGCGAAGTTGAAAAGACCAAGTCCGGTATTGTCGGCTGAGAAGTAAAACAGAGTAATTTGTAATTCGTAATTCGTAATTCGTAATTACAAAATTGTTGCTAGGGATAACCCAGAACCCTGACTTTTTGAAAAATTCGGGGTTTTAAATCTTACTAAAGTACGAGATTTTCTACAGTTTGCTTGAATCGAGGCGTGAAAATAGTTTAGGCTGAAATTGTCTACCTATTTTTTTTAAGGTGAACAATGCCAGAGCCTGATAAGAACATTTTAAAAATACAGCCAATCACGCTAGTGTTGATTATCTCGGCTTTAATTCTTTTACCTCTTTTATTCGCTGGTTTTCTATCCCAGTAAATTCTAGAGCAATTGAAATTCCTCAACCCAACTGATTACCAAGCATTTGAGGAATTTGAGGAGAGCGATCGCGCTTTGCAATATGTACCAATTCTTCATCATTCGCTAAATATCCATAAATTTTAGGGTAGGGAAATCCTACCCTCTATAGATTTTGGTACGTATTAACAATTCTCAGCTACTAATTCACTAGTTGGTCATTTTTGGAAAAAATCAGATTTTCTCTATTAAGCAAGCTCTGCAAAAAGAGAATTTATCAAGTTTGCTGGAGCCTAGAATTTAAAGCTTTTTTAAAAATTTTTCTGCGATTTTTTAGTTCAGGTAGATTATCGCTAATTCTAGGTTTCAGTATATATCTTTGTATATATATATAGTCATGCTCTAACCGTAAATCTTTCTCCCTAAGGAGACATGAATACAACTCAATTTGGTAGCTAACTTTAGAAAGTAATTATTTGACATAAGAAACCGAACAAGGTTTCCACTGGCTACAAAAGTCAAAAGCTTTAGTTAGTTAAAAGGAGTTTTCAAATGTCAGACACCAGTAAGCGCGGTTTTGCTTCTATGGATGAAGATAAACAACGCGAAATTGCTAGTAAAGGCGGACACGCTGCTCATGAAAAAGGTACAGCACACGAGTTTACCTCTGAGGAAGCCCGTGAAGCTGGACGCAAGGGCGGTGAAGCTGTAAGCCAAGACAGAGAACACATGGCTGAAATTGGCAGCAAAGGCGGCAAGAGTTCCCACAGAGGCAGCAGCAAATCAAATAATAATAATGATGAGGACAATAACGAAGAAGGCAAAGGCACTCAGGGTGGTACCCGAGGGCAACATTCTCAAGCTGGAAAGCAAAGCCACAAGAATCAATAGAGGTTAATAGGGATTGGGGACTAGGTACTGGGTACTGGGTACTGGGAACAGTTTATTTTTATGCCTTTGTTGTGTCATTTATCACATCAGAGGCTAACTTGAAAATGGGCATAGGGCATAGGGCATGGGGCATGGGGCATTGGAAATACAGGTTTTCATTTTTGGTTGTGGGTTTTTCCCATGAGGGGCTAACTTGAAAAACTTATGATAGCTGGGTAAAAAGACTACTTTGTAGTTCCTAATCCCCAGTCCCTAATCCCTAGTTCCTAATCCCTAGTTCCTAATCCCTATTTAGGTAATACCTGGCGCAGTGCTTCTAAAAGTCTATCAACACTTTCTTTACGGCTGTTAAAGCCCATTAGTCCAACCCGCCAAACTTTACCGGCTAGTTCGCCAAGACCACCGCCAATTTCAATGTTATGTTCATCAAGTAGCTTACGGGCAATGGCTTTGCCATCAACTCCTTCAGGGATGCGAACAGTGGTTAGTGTTGGGAGACGATATTCTCGCTCTACGTGCATACTTAATCCAATATCTTCCAAACTATCCCAGAGATACTCTACATTTTTTTGATGACGTTGCCAGCTGTTTGCTAGTCCTTCTTCCGCCACTAAACGTAGTGCTTCCCGTAATGCATAGTACAGATTAATGGGTGCTGTATGGTGATAGATGCGTTCAGTACCCCAATATTTACTCAGCAAGTTCATATCTAAATACCAGTTAGCAACCTTGCTACGTCTGTTTTGCAATTTCTCTACAGCACGGGGACTCATGGTAAAGGGTGAAGCACCCGGAGGACAACCCAAGCCTTTTTGACTACAGCTGTAAGCAAGGTCTACTCCCCAATTATCTAAAAATATGGGTACTCCACCCAAGCTGGTAACGGTATCTACTAGTAATAGTGTGTCAAATTCACGACATAAATCAGCTACCCCTTCCAACGGCTGACGTGCGCCAGTGGAGGTTTCCGCATGAACTAAGGCGAGAATTGCTGGGCGATGAGTTTCTAGTGCTGTGCGGATTTCATCTAAATTGAAGACTTGTCCCCAAGGTTTAGTAATAGTGCGGACATCTGCGCCATATCTTCCCGCCATATCTACAAGGCGATTGCCAAAATATCCCGCTACACCAATTAATACGACATCGCCAGGTTCTGTGATATTGGCGATGGTTGCTTCCATTGCGGCTGTTCCTGTACCGCTAACTGCAATTGTCAGGGGGTTTTCTGTCTGCCATACGTAGCGTAGCAATGACTGAATTTCATCCATCAAAGCCAGAAAAGCAGGATCAAGATGCCCAACTGGTGAGGTATTCATTGCCTGAAGAACGGCTGGATGAGCATTGGAAGGCCCCGGCCCCAATAGTAGACGATTTGGCGTTGCTAAAGGTGCAAGTTGTAACCTTTGACTATCGTTGATTGATACGGTATGCGTCATGATTTTTTGTAAGCTATGCGGTACTTACCGCATCATAGAGCGATCGCATCACCGTTTTTTGAGTGATTCTCAGGATTCTTAATTTTGCTTATCAATGAGTGCTGAAGTAAGATGCAGCATACTTTTACAAGCATCCAAAGCAAGATATTTCAGCGAAAATTACTAATTTAGATAACGTTGCTCTCGGTATTATGGTCTTGATGGCAGTTATCCCAATACGGTTCGGATAAGTCTTTTGCATCTCCCTCGTGATTTGGGAAAAGGGTAATGGGAAAAGGGTAAGGGTGAATTCAATCCTTTTCCCCTTTTCCCTTTCCCCCTTAACCGAACTGTATTGGCAGTTATCCCACTTTCTTTCTCCAACTACAGGAATGACACCACAAGACGCAAGGCAAGAAGCACCCGCAACCCAGCGCAACCGCGAACCGATTTTAGAAGTACTTTTACAAGTATTACCTGCGAGTGGCACGATACTGGAAATAGCTGCTGGAACTGGCGAACATTCAGTGTTTTTTGCCCCCAAATTCAAACCGCGCCAGTGGCTACCTACAGATGTAAACCCACAGTCACTCGCCAGCATTAGTGCCTGGATTGAACACTGCGGCTGTGAGAATATTTATCCACCGCAAACGCTGGATGTGAGAGAAGCAGTTTGGACAGTGGAAACAGGAGTAGTCAGCGAGTGGCTTCAGACTTCACCAATTACTGCGATCGTTAATATTAATATGATTCATATTTCATCTTGGTCAGCTTGTCTGGGGCTAATGGCAGGGGCAAATCGTATCCTTCAACCGGGAGATATTCTGTATTTATACGGCCCATTTAAACGCGGTGGAGAACATACAGCACCGAGTAATGCTGCTTTTGATGAATATTTACGCGCCCAAAATCCAGAGTGGGGTGTGCGTAACTTAGAGGATGTCATTGCAGTAGCTAATGCAGAAAATTTTGTCTTCAAACAGATTTACCAAATGCCCGCAAATAATCTTTCCGTAGTGTTTGAACGTTCTGCTAATGAATGAATTTAATTCGTATTCCTATATATTCCATCTCAGGTGGCTTGCTTGTGAGCAATTAATTCTTCTAGAGTGAATACGACTTTAAATTACAAAATTTCACAAGATAATTATGGTTTTTGCAGGTAAAAGACCTAATAACTTAGGGGTTAACAACGGGAAACTAGCATCTTGTCCCAATAGCCCTAACTGTGTATCTAGCCAAAGTACAGATGCAGTCCATCAAATTGCCCCACTGACTTTTACATCAACGCCAGAAGAAGCGATCGCCAATCTTAAAAGTATCATTGAGTCTTTACCCAGAACTCAAATCATTACTGAAAGTACTGATTATCTGTATGCAGAATTTAAAAGTGCCTTATTAGGCTTCGTGGATGATGTCGAATTTTATCTTGACCGCAACGCAAATGTCATTCAAGTGCGTTCAGCTTCTCGCTTGGGTCAAAGCGATTTAGGTGTAAATCGTCAACGCATAGAAACTATTCGCGCCAAGTTCAACGAAGCTTAAATGAGGACAAGGGGGCGGGGTAGAGACGCGATGAATCGCGTCTTTACAAGCACGGGGAGAAATTCTCATTACCCATTACCCATCGCCAATGCTTTTTGTAATAACATTTGGTCTTCTAACTTAGCTTCAAAACGCCCATTTTCAATATCACGAATCCAACTTTGGCTTTTACCTGTTAGCTTTGCTAAGTCTCTTTGGCTTAACCCTAGTCTTTTTCTCGCCTCAAGAATATATTCAACAGAAAGCGCTATTTGTGGTTTTAATTTTGTTTTGCGGCTAGTAGTTCGCTGCTTTTTCTTAGATTTGGCAAGTTGTTTTTTCCACTCTGGTGGAACTTCAAAATATAAGATGCGGGCATTCATGAGTCGATTCCACTTACCACGAGGGGCTGCATCGGTTAATCGCGTACCGTTACTACCATCATCAATCCAGAAGTCCAATGCGGCTTCTGCATCTTCAGGAATATCAACTAATTTTGCCCATAAAGGTTGAATTTCTAATGGGTAGGTAACAGGATCGAATATAGGTTTGAGTCCATGATAATTAAGTACTTCTAAATCGCTTTCAAATATTCTTAAGAGGCGTTGGCGATGCTCTGGGTGTCCAGAGACTTGGCTCAGTTTTCGCTCGCCATAAGCAACTCTCATGAGGGTGGGGATAGTAATGCGTTGTTCTCTACCTATTTTGGTTTTAAATAATAACCACAGCATCATCCGCGCTGCACCTTCATGCTGTTGCCAAATGCTCATGACTACATTTAGTAAAGCTTTAGGTAAGGTACCGTATTGATAGAAAGCAGTACGCTCTTTGCAGCCTTGGCGATTGAGAAAATACTCTGCCCACTGACCGACTTTAATTGTAAAGGTCAACCCAACTAGATGTTTGCATCCTAAATCGTCTTCTTGAAAGTGGTGTTGAATATCTAATAAATGCCACAAGCGGCTTTTTTCTAGGTATACCCCTGGAATCTTCCCTTTTGCGGGTAAATCAATAGAAGCGATCAGTTGACAGGGTTGTTGAGCAAGTTCTTTAATCAAAGCTAGCTTGGTAGTTTTGCTCAAGTCTTTACGTTTCTCTAGCCCTAGATAGTCCTCAATCTGTCGGTCGTTGATGGTAAACTTTTCTTCCCAAGGTTGATCTAGGTTAGTGGCGTGAGCGGCATATATTAAGTGCATACAAGCAGATCTAATATCAAATGCCTCGATCGCAGATAAAGCCTTGGCACCTTTAAGTACGCTTTCTGGCTCGGAATTTACGCTATCCGTCACTCGGAATGCGATCGCACCTTTACCACCATTAATTTGTCGTTGATAATATAACTCTCCATCCGCATCAACTTGCCAAGGAAGCGATTGACGCTGGGCTAAAACATTGCATAATTCCCAAATAACAATAGCTGAGGCAAAAGGATGTCCTTTCCCATCGGTAAATAGCTTCTGACTGGTAATGACATTAGCATCAACCTTGCATCTACCCTTTTTTGCTTGATAAGGCACTGGAGAATTGACAGGGCAACAAAGGACACACTGCGGTGTCATATAACCTTCGCAATCATTACACAAACTCGGATCTATCCAGTAGTCACCATCGATAACTTGGATCGCACCTTCAGGACACTGAGGAAGGCAATGGTCACACTGAATACAGCGCTTAGTAATGGCATAGGGCATAGTATTGTAAGAGTGATTTTTAAATTGAAATGCTAAATCAAGCCGTAGATAGCTACGGAATTCAGCTTTTATCTATTCCTCTCGGTGGCAAAGATGCCGAATTTTCTAGATGTTGCTAATACGCGATCGCCGCAAAATTTTAATTAGTTAAAAATTAATTGCTGTTGATTCCAAAATTATTCTGCTATCCGCATTGATCTATCTTAACCTTAGTAAATTTTTTAACCAAAAGCATCTGATTTTTTTGTTCATTTTGAACTATTAAATGAATCTTCACATTTGCCAAACAATTATTATACAGAATAGCTTTCACTAACATTTAGTTACCGATTTTAACATAAATGTAACAAACCTATTTCTAGTTTAATAAATGATGTTAGGAAAGGCATAAAATGGGATTTCTTGCCATAAAATTATTATTGTTTTAAGCATCTGTTGGAAAAATGTAGGGATTTGCGTCACAGCGATTTGAATATATCAAAATCAGGAAAATTTGACATTATTAAATTTAATTGATATTTAATATTCAAAAAAGTCTCTTTTTTTAGCAATATTTGGATAATTTTAATTTTGTGATCTGTATATAGCAATCCACTTTGATTTCTGAAATTATTTGCGTAGGAAGGAATATTTGAGGAATTTAGTTGTAATTGATGAATTGTGTATGTTGAAACACAGAATATGGAGAGTACAAGCGCGCTTCACTTAATTAATAACTCATTAACATTTCTTGACTGGAGAAGAATAACTTAACAAATAGCTTCTGATGTTGCCTCAGTAGAGCTTTGTCTTGAGTACAGAAACGCTAGTACCCCTACCTGTAAGTAAATATTCCTCCCCTCAAAAAAATACTAGTACCCCACCATAAAAAAACTTTGAAATCTTTACTAGGCAGGGGTTTCAACAGTTGAGTACATCCCTAATTAAATGCTGTTACTAGATGAGGTAGCTGATATAACACTTTTGATAGATAGAACTCAGGCAAGTGTCATCAATTTCTATCGCAGTTGTATTTGATATATGAACAGGACAAGGAAACAAAGGTAACAAGGAGGATAAATTAAAGAGATATTTGTAACTTCTACACAGATTGCTATAGTTGAGACTTTCAATAATAGATAGTTAAGAACTATAAATTCTAAAGAAAGTCTAAAAAATATAGTCTTACCTGAGTAGATTGAAGCCAAATATCTTTTTTTGTGATATGTATCACGAAAAACCTACTTAACATTCCTAACTTATATTTAGCTGGCTATTTGTTTCAGTCTTAATATAAACGCGATAAACATAAGTTAAAGTAATACCTGCATATATCAAATATCAACGAGGTTATCTGTGAATTGTAAAGATTATTGACATTTAAAACTGGAATTAACCAGATTTAAAATGCAGAACTTATACCTCCGCATCTATAGGAATATGCGGTTTTGCAGTCATGCTTATGAAATCTAAACTCTTAAGAATGCTCACAGTATTTTTATTAAGCTTAGTAGTGCTTTCTCCAGCTTTAGTGGCAATAATTATAGTTTGGCAGGAGCATCTAAATTTTCAGGCAACACAAAACCTAGTGTATGCTGTTTCCGATGTTCAGCAATTCACTAATCACGGTGTCACTATGGCTATTTCTATATTATTATGGCTGATAATTTTGGCTCCTATTGGCCTTTGTTTAGGAATTACTTTGCATAAGGGCTATGTTGCTTATCGTGCTGCTGTGCTACAAAGAAAAATCCAAATGTTGGAAAAAATGTGGCAGCAAAATACTTATCCAGAGGAAATTATTTTATGAAACAAATTCCCCTTGGGATTATAACTTTAATTGCAGGTATCTTAATTACGCTAATTAGCTTGTGGGTAGGACAAAATAATCATCTTTTGCCTGTTCAAGCTTCCGCACAAGCGCCTTTAGTAGATGATTTCTTTAATGTGATGGTAGCCATTGGGACTGCTTTATTTTTAGTAGTACAAGGGGCCATCCTGTTTTCTGTAATTAAGTTTCGTCGGCGGCCTGGAGATAATGGCGATGGCCTGCCAATTGAAGGTAGCTTTCCCCTAGAAATTTTGTGGACTATTATCCCCGGAATCATTGTAATTGGATTGGGGGTTTACAGCGTAGATGTTTACACCGAGATGGGCGGGATGGATGAGATTGGTCATCACGGTATGACCCACGAGTCAATGATGGCACAACCCGAATCAAACCCCATTGGTATTGGTTCGACACCTGCAACCGAAGGTAAACCACCATCTTTAGTAGTTAACGTCACCGGAATGCAATATGCTTGGCTGTTCAACTATCCCGATAGCGATGTGAATACAGGCGAACTGCACGTTCCCATCGGTCAAGATGTATTACTGAATATCTCTGCAAATGATGTAATTCACTCATTTTGGGTGCCTCAGTTTCGGTTGAAGCAAGATGCAATTCCTGGTCAACCTACACAGTTGCGGTTCACCGCCACCAAAACAGGAACCTATCCCATAGTTTGCGCCGAACTGTGTGGTGGCTATCACGGTAGTATGCGTACTTCTGTAGTTGTCCACACCCCAGAAGATTACGATCGCTGGTTGGCAGAAAATCGCGTAGCCCAACAGCCAGAAATGGATCAAACCGTTGCCGTCAATCCATAAGCGTTTTTCCAGATAATACCAACTTCGGATAGCTAGTCTTGTTTTATTCAAGATTTTCAATCCAAAATCTCAAATCCAAAATCCAAAATTGGTATGACACAATTAGAAACTCCCAAATCTACAACAGTCGTTACCCACCACGAAGTACCCGAAAAGTGGAAATGGTACGACTATTTCACCTTTAATATCGATCACAAAGTCATTGGCATTCAATATCTGGTAACCGCCTTTGTGTTTTACCTGATTGGTGGATTAATGGCGATGGCGATCCGCATCGAATTAAATACACCAGATGCAGATTTTCTCGATCCCAACCTTTACAACGCCTTCATGACCAACCACGGCACATTAATGATTTTTATGTGGATTGTGCCGGCGGCGATTGGGGGATTTGGTAACTTCCTGATTCCCTTGATGGTGGGGGCGCGAGATATGGCGTTTCCCAAATTGAATGCGATCGCATTTTGGTTAAATCCGCCGGCTGGGGCCTTACTTTTGGGTAGCTTCTTCTTTGGTGGTTCTCAAAGTGGCTGGACTGCTTACCCACCATTGAGTTTAATCACAGCTAACACTGCCCAATCAATGTGGATTTTAGCGATCGTGTTGGTGGGGACTTCCTCAATTTTGGGGGCGTTAAACTTTGTCGTCACCATCTTGAAGATGAAAGTCCCCAGTATGCAATGGACGCAAATGCCCTTATTCTGCTGGGCAATTTTAGCCACTTCAGTTTTAGCCCTGCTGTCTACCCCAGTTTTAGCAGCCGGATTAGTGCTGTTATTATTTGATATCAACTTTGGCACTTCTTTCTTTAAGCCGGATGCTGGCGGAAATGTGGTGCTTTATCAGCATTTATTTTGGTTTTATTCCCACCCTGCCGTATATTTAATGATTTTGCCCATCTTCGGCATTATGTCGGAGGTGATTCCCGTTCACGCCCGTAAACCGATATTTGGCTATAAAGCGATCGCTTATTCTAGCTTGGCAATCTGCATTATTGGTTTATTTGTTTGGGTACACCATATGTTTACCAGTGGTACACCCCCTTGGATGCGGATGTTCTTTACCATTTCTACCCTGATTGTTGCTGTTCCCACTGGCGTGAAGATTTTTGGTTGGGTAGCAACTCTGTGGGGCGGTAAAATCCGCTTTACCAGTGCCATGTTATTTGCCATTGGCTTGCTATCAATGTTTGTCGTTGGCGGATTAGGCGGCGTAACCTTGGGTACAGCGCCTTTTGATATCCATGTTCACGATACATATTATGTAGTTGGTCACTTCCACTACGTATTATTTGGCGGTTCTGTATTTGGTATCTATGCGGGAATTTACCATTGGTTCCCCAAGATGACTGGCAGAATGATGAATGAAACCTGGGGAAGAGTACATTTTGCCCTGACTTTTGTTGGTACTCACCTCACTTTCCTACCCATGCACCAACTAGGGTTGCAAGGAATGCCGCGCCGTGTCGCCATGTATGACCCTCAATTTGCAGGAATTAATCATATTTGTACTATTGGCGCAATAATTCTCGGCATATCTGTAATCCCGTTCTTCTTCAACGCCATTTGGAGTTGGATGAATGGCCCCAAAGCGTCAGATAACCCTTGGGAAGCGCTGACTTTAGAATGGACAACCACTTCACCCCCAGCGATTGAAAACTGGGAAGTACTACCAGTTGTGACTCACGGCCCCTACGATTATGGGCGCAGTGATGAAGGAAAACCCACAGCGCAAACGGCTGCCTCGGTTTAACGTTAGTGGATGCGTTACGCGATCGCTAACCCATCCTACGTGAACTCTGCGTTCTCTGTGCCTCTGTGGTTTTATATGATTTTTAACCGCAGAAGACACAGAGAGAAGAAGAAGGCTGAAATTCAAGCCAATTATTTCTCCTTAAATTTAGAAATTGGAATTTATGCAGGATTCAACTTTGAACGCCCCAGAAATAGCGTTGGGTTCAGCCGCTTCCCATGAAGAACATCAAGACTTGCGGGTGTTCGGGCTGCTGACGTTTCTGGTTTCTGAGTCTTTGATGTTTGGTGGTTTTTTTGCCACTTACCTAATTTTGCGTGGTGGTGCCGCAGTTTGGCCGCCGGAAGGGACAGAGGTAGAATTACTCATACCCACAATTAACACCATCATCCTAGTTTCTAGTAGCTTTGTGATCCACTTAGGTGATACAGCGATTAAGAAAAATCATATCGCGGGGATGCGCTTATGGTATGGCATCACAGCGTTGATGGGCGCGATTTTCCTGGGAGGTCAGGTATATGAGTATCTGACTTTGGGATATGGGTTAACTACCAACGTATTTTCTAATTGCTTTTACTTGATGACAGGTTTTCACGGTTTACACGTATTTATAGGGTTGCTGTTAATACTTGGTGTACTGTGGCGATCGCGCCGTGTCGGTCATTACTCTGCTACGAAACATACTGGCATTGAAATGGCAGAAATCTACTGGCACTTTGTAGATATCATTTGGATCATTCTATTTACGCTGTTGTATATTCTGAGCGTATTTTAGAAGTTACAAGAAATGCAAAGCTGAAAGCACAAGTAGCCACAATTAAACTCAACAGCAAGCAGCAATCAGAGTTTATTTATAAATATTTTTGTAGCGTATGTTAGGCGCTTATTTTTAAGATGATTTGTCACGAAATAACTATCCTAGCGCCTAACGCACCATCCGTAAGGCGGTGCATTACTTAACTTTAGTGAGATTTAAATCCCCGACTTTTTCAAAAAGTCGGGGATCTGGGTAAAAATGCAGTAGTACTAAATTTCAGGCTTTTTCTGCTCTTTCAGTATCTTCGCTTTTTGGAAATCTAACTGGCTTAATATTTGGTAAACTCTACCTCGCTCATAATATATCTCTGCAGATTGTGGATTAATCATTAAAGCTTGATTGTAATCCTCTATCGCAGAAAGATATTGTTTGAGTTTTATCTTAGCCCTTCCTCGGCGCACATAAGCTTCAGTATATTGAGAATTTAACTGTAAGACTTGTGTGTAATCAGCTAATGCTTCTTGAAAATTTTGTTGTTCAAAGTTTTGTTTTCCAGATGCCATTAAACTTTCAATAGCTTTTTGACAAGTTTCCGTGGCTTTATCAACTATTCCTGCTAATTGATATTGTTCATATGCTTGTAACCATTGTTTTTGTTTTTCAAAATCCTTAGCTTGATATTCAGCTTTTTTAGCTATATTATTACTGTTCATCCAGCAACGTTTTTCATCATCAAATCGTCTCAATTGATGCCATTGCTGGGCCGCATCTTCCCAATGTTCTTTTACTTCCAGTAGTCGAATTTCACAGATTTGCTTATTTTCTAAATTACCTGCTTGTTGCCAACAGTTTGCTGCTGCTTCCCACTGTGCATCTTTCTCAAATAATTCAGCGGCTTGCTTGTATCTTCCAATAACTTCCCATTCTCGAGCCGCTTGTGTAAATTGACCTTTTTCTTCTAATAAATGAATATCACAGATTTGTTTTTGTGCAAAATTACCTGCTTTTCCCCAATAATGTGCTGCTGCTTCCCATTTTTGAACACGCTGGAAAAGTTTGGCAGCAGTCTCCCAATTCTCTAATTCGGCAAAAATTACCGCAGCTTCTTGATATTTACCTTCTTTTTGTAGTTGTTTAGCTCTGGCTTGCAAATATTTTAATCTATCACCTGATTTATCAAAACATTCAACAGCTTGTAGATAAAACTCAGCTTTTAAGTAATATTCTCCACGTTGCTGCCAATCTTGAACTTGTTCGGCAGAACGATTTTCTGCTATTGTTTGCATATCCTGAATTTTGTAGTAATTGATCAGTTCTGGTTGCTGCCAAAATTCAGAAATTTTTTCTTCCCAAACATTTAAAATTCGACGGGCACGAGTTACAGCTACATAAAGTAAATTCAACTCTAATAATAATCCTGGTATTTCATTCTCAGGCAATCGAGAAGGTTTTTGTAAAACTCTGTACCATAAATTCTGGTGACATTCAAAAAAATTTACTAAAAATACAGTATCAAACTCTAAACCTTTAGCTTCCTCAATTGTAAACACTAAAGAAGACTTAAAAACTGCGCGCAGATGTTCTCTTTCTGGATTGGTTCTAACTAAAATAGCATCACCTGGATGAAGAGTTTGCAGTATAGATTCCAAATGTTGATTAGAAGCAGCAACTATCCGAGTTAGTTCACCATAATTGCTAATAGCCTGAGTGTTTTTATAGGGATAAGATGTATTTAATAATCGATAACGTATTTGCAATATTTGGTTAGCTAAATTAACTAATGTGCCAACACTGCGAAAGTTGAATGTGAATGTTTCTTGCAGAGGTTGTTTTCGTCCATTTTGAAAAAATCTTGTTGTCAAGTCTTCCCAGCGAAAACCACTAGGACTAATCATTTGGTGTAAATCACCAGCAAAAAATAAATTCCCTGTCGGTGCAACGAGTCGCATGAGAAATTCTAACTGTAATTCAGTAAAATCTTGCACTTCATCACAGACAATTAAGCGATAATCTTTCAAATTGTTTTCAATGACAACTTCTAAGGCTTTCCGAGTCAAATCTATATCATCAAATCGACCATTTTCTTTAATCTTTCTTTGATACCAATAAGTAAATGCCGAGTAAAAAGTAGCACGTTTACTCAGTTGGACAATACTTGAACGTTTAGCACCTAAATGTTCATACTCAGATTGGCTTAAATAATCTGCATCCAAAGCCAGTTGACTACCTTTGATAATACTACGAATTTCATTCCAAACTAAAGCAGTAGGATATTTTTGACGTTCTTTATGTAAATAAATTTTTTCAAAAATATGAAAATTTACTTCATCTTCAGGTGAATAACTCTGTCCAGTTAGCTCAAGAATTTCTAAACATAAGTCTCTTAGGGTTTTAAACTGAAACAGAGATGTAACTTCAGGATTATTAGTACCTAATAATTGGTAAAACTGTTCTTTTGCATTATTGACTAATAAAGGATTGTAAGCAACATAAAGCCTTTTAGAAGATTGTGGGTACAGTCGGTAATCATTCAAAAGACGATATATAGCTACTGTAGTTTTGCCAGTCCCCGCACTACCTTTGAGAAGTATATCCTCGTTTATTGTAGATAATGCGTATTCTTCAGGTGTAAGTTTGAATTGTAAATCTACATCCTGGTTAATAATGGCTCGTTGCCAATCTTCGGGTGAGTCTATAATTAACCACTGTATATTACCTAAGAGTTCATCTTTATTATCTGATAACTTTGTTAAATCTAAATCTTCATCTTCTAATTGGTCAAACTCTAGTTGAGTGCGTTCAGTTTGCGGCAGTTCATTAAAATCTGATTCTATATTACCTAGAGTATTAATTATCTCTCCATCTAACCAAGTTGCATCTGGGGTTCTTTCTCTAGCTGCTTTTCTAGGAACATCATCATGATCCAAACAAATATCCTGAATGGCGATGTAAACTTCCGCCTCTCCTGTTTCAGGCTGTCTTGATTTGTCGTAAGTAAAAATTAGACGACTAGCACGATCAATCCTTGCTTCCCAAACTCTTTTATTAATACCTTTCAGCCGTTTAACTCTCAATCCACCATTAAACTGTCGCCGTCTTAGCTGATTAATGCAGTCCCAAGTTTTTTGCCGAACATTACTGCTAATATTTTTACGCAAAAACTTAACAACATCTGGATGTAGGACGATTGAGAGCATAATTTTAATTTTGTCAGCTTCGATAAATTAGTCAAAAAAATACATAGATAAATAATTAATATTTGTCTAACAGTGATTAATTCTAAATTGCCAAGTAAAATTTGCGATCGCCCATACCCAAACAGAGCAAATATAGTTGACTTTCTAGAAATAATAAAATTGTTCATCCATTGCTTTTAACATTCTCTCAATCTTCTCTATCGCCAAAGGTGATGGTTGAGAGCGTTTATTTTCCCAACGGTTAATTGTTGAATATGTAACACCTAGAGAGGCTGCAAACTGTTCTTGCGTTAGCCCAGCCACAAGCCGCAGCCTCCGGATAAGCTGTCCTACCTCTGGCTGATTTCTCACCAAGGGTTTTTTGATATTCATTTACCTTTTCAATCCGCTATCTCAAGTAGCTAATGCTATATTATTTGCTACATCCTAACTATGGTTAAATGCCGCAATCATCAGTAATCACTCGTAATTAAAAATTGTTTCCCTGAACCCCGAATTTTTTAAAAATTCGGGAATCTAAGTTGTACTAGTCTTTTAGCGAAAATTATCAGGGAGATTTATTTCATCCTTGCTTGATTTTGGTAAACAAAGTTTCGTATTGCTTTGTGGCTGAATCAGATAAGGGAAGCAAAAATTCACTTTTATCGAAAACTGCAGGATTATTCACTAAAAGATTGAGCAATGGTTCCTGAATATCTGCAGCTGCAATATTTGTAGCAGTTGGCGAGTTAGTTTTGGTGAGAATTGCAATTTGTTTAGCGATCGCGGGTTGTAAACAAAAATCTATCCATCTATTTAATAAATCATCTTTAACAGCGCCTTTGGGACGTACCCATAAATCTGCCCATAATGATGTTCCCGATTGCGGGATAACTGCTGCTAGTTGGGGATAACGCAATAATACTGGTGTTGCATCCTCAGACCAAGCAAGTGCTAGCCAAGTGTCACCAACAATTAAGGGTTCTAGGTAGGTTCGAGAGTCGTAGAATTTAACTTGTTGATTTAATGTCCGCAGTTCTGTTTCCAAGTTTGGTACTTGGTCAAGATTCTCGGTATTGTAGGATTTTCCTAATTTCTTTAAAACTAGACCAATTACTTCCCGTGGGTGATTGAGTAGAGAAATGTGCGATCGCAATTCCTCTCGCCACAAATCACTCCAATCTTGGGGTTTCCATCCCAATTCTTGAAACTTCTGGCGATTATAAATTAATACTGTATTACCCCAGCGGTAAGGAGCTGCCCAAACTTTCCCTTGTGGATCGGGATTACCTTGGTCGTTGCGCGTTACCAGTTGCTTCCACTTTTCATCCACAGCCGACCATTGTTTGATTTGTCCTTGATTCAATGGTTCAACTAGGTTTTGTTGAATCGCCGCTTTCAGCCAATAATCTCCTAATGTTACCAAGTCAGCTACGGGTGTTTTTTGGTTTTGCTGAAATGGGATAAACCGACTCCATCCTTGCTCATCGCTAGTTTTTGGCTTTTCTTGCCAACTTTGCAATTGTTTGAATAAATCTTGTATTTGATCGACAGGGGTAAACTTAGACTCTACCTGTCGCTGTAAGTTTTTCTGAAATTCATTAACTACCTGGCCAGGTATGGAACCTTTTAATAGCTGTACTTTCAGCTGCGTCCGGTTGCTTCCACCACAGCCAATAAGTAGTTGTGAAATTGCCACTGTACCTGTGGCTAATAAAAACGACCGTCGATCCATCGATTATGGGATATGAGATGTTGCATTATACCTATGTTAAGCATTCAAACACCAGAATTTTTACAACCTGCGCTTTTGAGGGAACACCAAAAATTAAATGTTAACTGTTAACCGTTGACTGTTCACAGTTAATAGTTAACAGTTAACCAAAGCTTCCTGAGTTTTTCTCCTACTTTTGATAGATGTGGAAACTTGGTTGTGCTTGCTGTAATTGATACAGGCTATTGCTTTTGGACTTTTTCCTAATTGGCTGAATTACGCAACTGTGCTTGCTTTCTCTGCTTTATGGTCGAATGCCATGATTTGTAGAGAATTTATCCCCCGCATATTTGATTGATATTGTCCTACAAACTCCTGACCTGAGAGAGGCGCGATCGCGTCGGGAATGGCTGACTCGGCTTTTATGATGCTCACCCCAGCAATAGCATTACATAAACTTTAGACTGTAACTCTTCTGGGAATTACACACCTGTCTAACTAAGATTTTGCGTCTACATTCAACTAGATTTTGCTGCTAAAACCACGAAAATAACCATATCTGTTGGTTATTAGACAGAAAAATCTGCAATTATCTCTATTTTAAGAGATTTATCGCAAAATAAATACCAAAAACTTTAATTTACTCAACAAAATTCTGAGAGCTACTAAGGAAAATATTGAGATATATAGATAAGTAATGACTTTAGTTTCACAATCCAACAGAAGTTGGCAAAAGTTAAATAATTCATAAGTATATTTAAGGTCGGCAGTAAATTGAATAACATAGAGAAAATATGCGGATTAGGGTATTAAATGGAGCCATTACAAAAGCAGATCACGACTTTGAGCCATAAGCTGGATAACCTCTGCCAAGTGATTGAGGAGCTTGATGGTAAAGTGACTCAAACTCTATCAGAATGCTCTTTAGCTAAAACCCAGGCAAGAGATAATTATCCAGAAAATACCGAAGCTGTACATTATCAGTTCCGGGGGAATCTTAATTACAATCCTGAAATGGAACACAAGGATGTATTGGCTGATGGCATTTACAGCGATATGAATCGTCAAGGAGGAGAAAAAACCATCTCCCCAGAAATTCAAATACAACGACTAACAGCACAATTAACTGCAGCATACAATCGCATTGCAGCCTTAGAAGAACAATTACTCCGAGAAAGAATTCACTAATTTGTCCAACAATTTTAGATTTTAGATTGGCCCCATGCCTTCTACGGGGTTTTAAATTTTGGATGTTTATTTTTTTCCCAAATCAATCAGTAGCTTGTAGCTTAAATATTAACGATTTCAGTCCAAAGTTTTCGATTTAAAATCTAAAATTTGGTTATTTTTGTAACCTGATAACCAGTTACTTGCTGAGTCTTGAGATCCGCTATTGTTGATTGAATCTGCTCAATCTCTCAAGTTGTTTTTCGATGGCTTCCAAAAGTTGGTTTTGCTGCCAATCTAAACTCAGATGAGCAGCGATCGCAGCTCCTCCAGCGCCCATACCTTCTTTAACAAAGCCCTGTTCGTAAGCCTGGAGTTGGGGATAACAAGAATCAGTAAAATTCAGTTGTGTAGCTAGTAAGGGTGGGGTTTCTCCACCCTTCATTATGTCTTGTTGACCTAAACTGAGGGCTAATTCCACCGTTCCCCCAGTGGGATCTTCTGCTACCCAACGCGTTGTACCTACTACTACTTCTTTTGGTTGCCAAGATAAATTGTAAGCTTGGGCGATCGCATTCATCAGCGCGTAAACAGCTAGCATTTGCGTCCCACCAGCCAGCAACACACCACAACTGCGACTAGCTGCAATCGCCATTCCCGCCACCACCACTTGCATCGGATCGCCTACAGCAGCAATAAGTTTGAGAGGATCTACTTTGGATTGGGGATTGGTAATTGGTAATTGGTAATTGGTTCCTCTTTGTCTCATTTTCTCCAAACCTGCTAGTACCAAAGCCGATTTTTGGTCATGGTTACAAATAGGATGGCTGCTGTTGACCTTGCCCTCGGCTGGTATACCCAAGCCAGTTAAAATGGCTAAGGCGGTAGTTGTGCCACCAACCACACATTCCCCTAAAACTAAATACCCATCTTGATTAGCAGCCAGTTTAGTACCCCAAAGCAACCCTTGTTCTAGCAAGTGCTTGACTGTTGCTAATTCCATCGCGTTACCTTGACTTAAACACCTAGCAGGAAAGCCACCCAAATCGATGCTTGGTACTGCTGGGGTGTAGGGTAATCCTGCATTAAACAAATAAACAGGTGTTTTCAGCGCTTCCACCACAGCACGAGAAATTAGCACAGGTGACGCACCCGCCGCTAGTGGTGGTAAGGGATATTTGGCTTGGTGTTCAGCACCATAGTAGAGAAATTCTGCATCAGCACAAGCTGTATACTTCCTATCTTCGGGAGTCTTTCCCGCCGCAGAAATCCCCGGAATCAAACCAGTTTCTGTAAATCCTAAAATACAAGCAAACACAGGTAAGCGATCGCGATACTTAGCAATCCAAGCTTCTCCCTGTGCTATTTGAGTATAAATACTAATCATGTATAAGAGTCAAAGGTCAAAGAATTTTGGATTTGAGATTTGAAATTTTAGATTGACCCCATACAAATGACCAATGACAAATGACAAATAACAATTATTCATAATCCATCAAAACTTGTACCCAGCGAGGCGGACGGGGGATTGGATTTCCCAGACGATCCAACAACAGCCATGCTCCTATGTGGACTACAAACAAGTAGATAAAATTGTTGAACATAATCAAA
This sequence comes from Tolypothrix sp. PCC 7601, assembly GCF_025677855.1. Taxonomy (NCBI): domain Bacteria; kingdom Bacillati; phylum Cyanobacteriota; class Cyanophyceae; order Nostocales; family Tolypothrichaceae; genus Tolypothrix; species Tolypothrix sp. PCC 7601. The sequence continues at coordinate 1,281,651 of NZ_CP064879.1, read as the reverse complement.
GCGATCGCTCCGATTTGTATCCAGAATGTACTGGGGTTGATTAATAATCCCAGCTTCAGAAATATCCACTCTAGTAGTTCTGTGACTTGGTTAATCGCATAAATCCATAAGTCTTCACCGGATAGCACCGACAGAAACCATACCCGAAAAAAAGCCCCTAAAGTCCCGAGTAACATACCCAAGGTCATAGAAACTATCCAAGGAACACGGCGATTCCATGCACTACCTAACAGCACGCCCATAAAACCATAGGGCATTACATACAGTAAACTGCGAACAGGGCCCATTAACACCCCTAGCAGCAAGCCAGATGTAACTGCTGCCATCCAAGCAGCGCGTCGCCCCCAACGCAGGTAGACTAGAGCGATCGGTACTGGAAAAAATATCTTTAATACCGGGCCCAAAGGAAAATAAAAATTAATAAACCAAATCAAACTCGCAGTACTAGCCAAAAACGCTGTTTCCACCATCCTTAAAGGTGCATCTACCTTTAATTGGGGAGGTTGCAGCGTGTTTTGATTGTCAAACTTGAGCGAATTGCCTTGTTTGTCTGACCGATTTTGCGGGGTTTGAGATTCAGGCGATGAACCAGGCTGTGGCTCATCTGGCGAAGAATCTAAAATGCTCATATTTGACAAGTATTTAAACGATCATTCTTTCCAAGGCAGTCAAATCAGGAATACAAATAATATCTTGATCCCGTTTAATCAAGCCTTTCTTTTCTAGCCTTGTCAAGACTCGTGTCACTGTTTCTCTTGCCAACCCACTTAAACTGCTGAGTTCTCGGTGCGGTAAATTAGGAATTTCTGTGCCTGTTTGTGCTTTTTTTCCCTGTCCTTCCGCCAAAAACAGCAAAGTATCAGCCACCCGTGATTGGCTATCAGATTCCCGCAAGCGCAGTCTGCGATTGACTTGTCGCAAACGCCGCGCCATGAGTTGAGCTAATCGCATTCCTGCCATAGGCTCTGTTTGAAGTAACTTGACAAAGTCCTGCGATGGCATACTCCCAATGACAGTAGGTGTGAGGGTAATGACATCGGTAGAGCGAGGTACTTCATCTAGTGCCGCCATTTCCCCAAACAGTTCACCTTTGCCAATAATATTTAATGTTACTTCTTTGCCTTCTAAATTGTAGGTACGAATTTTGACCCAACCATCAACAATAAAGTATACTGAACCACCCCAATCATTTTCCAGTAGAATCACTTGATTGGGTGGATGAGTACGGGTCACAAAATGAGTGAGGGCTGTTTCCACAACCAATTCTGGTAGCCCTTGAAAAAAGGGAGTCGAGAGCATCCAGGGATTGGCAGGTGTTTGCAGGCTAAATCGGTCTTCCATTACAAAATCTGAATTACATATTTATTAAATAAAGCTGTTGGATACACAACAAACGACAGTGCTATCTTTAAGCCTAAGCTATCAGAACCCAGCACTTGACAAAAATAAAACTAAACTATGTTACACAAGAAAACGACTCAAGAGTTGTTTTTTTAGTATCTAAAAACCTCAGGGAGTGTAGAAACGCCTCCTAAAGTTATTCTTTATGGGTAAACGCGATCGCTAACTCTTGACTTCCTAACCTCAGTAGACACATTAATCATACTCAAGGTAGTTAATTTTTGCTAACCTTATACTCTTAACTTAACTGTTTGGGGATTGGGGATTGGGGATTGGGGAACTCGGGGCCCCCTCTGGGGATAAGGGGTAATGGGGATTGGGGACTAGGGATTGGGGAACTCGGGGCCCCCTCTGGGGATAAGGGGTAATGGGGATTGGGAAAAGCAGAGGGCAAGGAGAAAAGAACAAATTACCAATTACCATGCCCAATGCCCAATGCCCCATGCCCAATTCCCAATTTATGCCCAAGGTCTATTGACGATAGCTTAAATTCCCATAATCTATAACATAAACATAATTGCACTTAGAAGTGCGATCGGGATATTGGCAAAACGCCAACCCGCGTAGCTTCAATAATTGTAAATTAATTTGCTTAAAAATTGACAGAAAGTTCTACCTAAGGTATATACAGTGACTTCTCGCGCAGATGAAATTCAAAGACTAATTGCAGATATTGACAATTTACTTGCCAGTAATGGTAAGCGCCTGTCTAAACTCCTGTCTAGTCAGGCGCAGGAGCCAAAAGAGGTCTTAGACCGAATTCGGGATTTTCTTGTGAGACTGGGAGAAAGTGATGTTTTGACGAGTGATAGTCAAAACCAGCCCACAGAACAAAAACCGCGATCGCCTTTGTTAGCAAAATTTGTCGATCAAAATCTTCAGCAAGCTTCAAGCCAAAATCAGCTAGCTAGTGAAGAACAGAGTACAACTCTGGGACAAAACTTAAATAGTGAAATCAAAGCTTTACTTCAGCCGCTACAAGCAGAATTAGCAACTTTGTTGCAAGAGCGAGCAACGCTAGTACAAGAAATTAGGCAATTAGAGCAAAGGCGGCTACATAGCTATTCCCTGACTCAGCAGTTAGCAACCCAAGAACAGATCATTAAAGAATTTTTAAAGGTGCTTGTTAGTCGCCTCATGCCTGCTTTAACCTCACAGTTAACACAGAGTTTAGCGAATTCTTCTGGTTCTACTGTAGCTAATAATACTAACTCTGAATCCGCCGCAGCGACACCTCAACCTTTCTTACAATCCTCTGAGCAGATAGAGCAGCTAACTAGACTAGGTCAAGAATTCGACCAACGGTTATTATCACTTGATGGCACTTTAAATATCGTTTTTGAGGCATTACAGCGCAATATTCGCACATACCATGAATCCCTATCGCAAGCCCTGACAAGAATGCACGCCCAAGGGTTGCAAGGGGAACAAGTCATAGTGAGCTTTGTGAATAATTTGACGCAGTATTTACAAGAATTTCCCCAACAGCCAGCATCTTTATCCACACCTAGGGAACAAGTAATTCCAGCAACCCTAGAGCCAGATGAAACTCAGGTTGAATTAGTCAATCAACCATTAGTAAATTTACCAGCCCCAGCAGCAAATACTGCACCTGCAGATGACTTGGATGCAATGCTGTTGGAACTGATTGCAGATGCGTCGTCATCTTTCGAGGCTCCTGATGCTGCAACCCCTACTACATTACCGTCAGATAGTTCTCCAGCAGATGAAGTAGATAAACTTTATGCCAGTTTGTTTGGTAAGAGAAATGAGACTCAGCCTGTTGCAGAAATAGCTCCGAACCAAGCTGTTACTAATGAACTGTCGCCACCCGAAACTGTTTTACCATCAGAATTATCTACTGAGCCAGTGGAATCTGTAGATGTTGCTGTAGAAACGCCAAACAATCTAGAGTTAGAACAAACAGAAATTACTGTTGCAGAACTAAGCCAAGAGACTTTACCTGCAGTAGAAAATTTACCTCCACCACCCACAGATTTATTTTCCCAAGAATGGGAAACGTTATTTTTTGACGAAACTCCAGTAACAACGCCACCAGCAGCTGCAGTGACAACCACAACCGAGGTTGCAACTAATCAAGCTAACACTGATACAATTACATCCCTCACAGAGTTGTTAGTGGAATTAGGAGATCGCCAAGAAGCGATCGCAGTTTCTTCTCCGCCAGCAGATGTCTCAACTTCAACAACAGTAATAACTTCTACCTCCAGAACAGAAGTTGAAACTCACGATGAGCCGCCAGAAAACTCTTCAGATAGCTACATTCCAGCTTCTCCACGAGAAAACTTGCTCTCCCTAGAAACAGCAGCTACCATGCCTGATATTTCCTTGGATGATGAGCAGTTGCAGCTATTGGATCAAGATTTGGCAAACTTTGATGGGTTGCTAAATTCTCAGTCACCACTAATCACCAGTTGGGTAAATCGCAGCAATCAAGCCCAACAGCAGCAAACGCAGGAAACTGCACCCCAGGAACCAGCAGAGAATCTGTCCCCCAATGCTTTGAATCAACAAGAAGCGCCCCAAATTACTCCCACTTCCTTCCCACAGCCAGAAGCTGAGTTAGACTTTAGCCCGATTATCGAAAAAAAAAAGGAAGAGACTTCAACTACAGCCAGTTCTTCCTTGTCTGGTGCGCCCAGCCTCAATCAGCCAGAACCTGCACCGCAAAATCCTCCAGACTCGAACTGGTATCTAGGAATTGATTTTGGTACAACAGGTATTTCTGCCGCACTTTTGGATCGCTCTACCTATGTTGTGTATCCTATTTACTGGTCAGCAGAAAATCCAGCAGGCGGTAGTGCCTTTCAACAATCGTTTCGGTTACCAGCAGAAGTTTATTTACCTACGGCTTCTGAGCAAACAGCAACCGCATCACCACAGCCAGATGCCAAATTAAAAAGCACACTTTATTCCGCACAGTTAAAACCCTATCTACAAGTAGCCATTCCCTACAAGAGTGCTAGACAAAAATGGGAACCTGTGCTGCAATTTAACGAATTTTCTGCGGGGCCTTTAGTTTGGGTAGTGCGATCGCTCGCTAAACTACTATTAACGCTGAAGTCGGATCGCCAAAGTACTACTCAAGGTTTAACTGCAACAGCTATAGGTTTAAAAGAGCCAGCTTTCCACAACATTATTAATAATATTGCAGGTGTCATCTGTACTTGCCCATCTAGTTGGTCAGAACAATATCGCTTTAATCTGCGAGAAGCATTACTCAATAGCAAATTAGTCAAACATCCACAGCAAGTCTTTTTTGTTGAAGAAGCGATCGCTAGTCTTTTGAGTGTACTCGATGCTGGTAATGGTGAAGCAGTACAGTTAAGCCACAGTCAAGGTTTACGTTCTGTACACACCAACGAACAACCCCTAGTAGGCGATACCCTAGCCATCAATATTGGGGCTACCGCCACAGAAATGGCATTAGTTGATTTACCAGAAAACTTATCGCAATTTGCCCATAATGACTTTATGCTCCATAGCTTTGCTTATGCAGGCAAGGGTATTGAGCAGGATATTATTTGTCAACTACTTTTACCACCCAAATCTCGGCAATTACGCTCAGAAATTACCGGGGAGCAAGTTAGCAGTCAGCCTGGACTTTGGCAATCAAATATTCCTGGTTTAGATCAGATGCATTGGCAAAGTTTGGGGTTAGAAGATTTAGAACTTCCGCGAGTCGGCGAACCAGATATTGTGGCGCGAATTTATCTCCAGCAGCGTTTAGAAAGTTCGCTGTTAGGGCAAGCTGTACTAGATGCGGCATTAGCTCTGAAGTTAATCTTACAACACCAAGAATCTTTCACTCTCGACTTAGCCGATCAGCGATGGGTTTTACAAAGGCGAGATTTGGAAAGCCAAGTTTTAGTTCCCTTTGTGCGCCGCCTCAATCGCGAACTGAATAAATTATTAGTAGCGCGTGGTATCCCCACAGAAGCAATTAACCAAGCTATCTTAACAGGTGGTGTGGCTTCCATCGCTACAGTCAATCGGTGGCTAAAGCAAAAACTCCCCAACGCCAAAATTATTCAAGATTCCTACCTTGGTGAAAATGGCGCGCCTAATTGTAGTCGAGTTGCCTATGGTTTAGCGATGTTACCGCTACATCCCCAGGCTTTAGAAATTCCCAGGCAACAATATACCGATTATTTCCTATTTACAGAATTGCTGCGACTGTTACCCGATAGACCCCTATCCTTTAGCGAAATCATCCAGTTATTTGAGGGTCGTGGCATTAATACCCGCATCTGTCAGCAACGCCTGTTAGCCTTCTTAGAAGGAGAATTACCTCCAGGGTTAATACCTAACACGCCAGATTCCGCATGGCTCACTCAAAGTTCTCAAAATAACCCCGACTATCATGCGATCGCATCTGCGCCATTATTTGAAAAACAAGGTAGTCTCACCTATCGACCGAATTCGCAACAACTTTCATATTTACGTCGTTATCTAGATGCCATCAAAGCCAGTACACAGCAATCTTTAGATGAACCATATACCGTTAATTTTGCCTTAGAGGTTTAGGGGATTGGGGATTGGGGACTGGGGATGAGGAAGATAAGGGGGATGAGGGGGATGAGGGAGAAATACCAATTACCCATTACCCATTACCCATTACCCATTACTCATTACTCATTACTCATTACCCATTACTCATTACTCATTCCCCATCCCCCTACTTACGAAAATCTACGTACCATATCACGTATTTTTTTCTTTTACAAAAGTATACTGAAACTTTATAATTTTTTGTTCAATTGAAAGATTGTGTAAAGCTACCTTAAATCTTCCGATAGTAGATAAAAAAATTGTCTATATTAGCACTCAGTACAAACTCAGTAGCAACTGAACATAAGTGAAACGGTACAGTCCAGTCACAACCGCAGGTAAACTATGTCCATGACTACTTTTACTACTGATGCAAAAGGTTGTACTGTGGAAAATTTAGCATTATGGAATCACATCGATTCCGTAAATTTATCACCACAGTCTTTACACCCCTCTATCAGCAGCACAGCAAAAAGATTGATTGATATTTTCGGTGCGATTGTCGGGCTAATCATTACAGCAGTGGTAGCAATTCCAGTAGCAATTCTTACCTTTGTTGATGATCCAGGCCCGATATTTTATTCGCAAATTCGTTGTGGCCTTCAAGGTAAACCCTTCCGTATCTGGAAGTTTCGCTCGATGGTTGTCAATGCTGACAAACTCAAGCATTTGGTAAAAAACCAAGCTCAAGGTCACATTTTTAAAGCTGTAGACGATCCCCGCATTACTCGTGTGGGTAAGTTCTTACGTCGTACCAGCTTAGATGAATTACCTCAGTTTTGGAACGTCCTGCTGGGGGATATGAGTTTAGTTGGTACTCGCCCACCTACTCCTGATGAAGTGATTCATTATGAACCTCATCATTGGGAAAGATTGCAAGTTAAGCCAGGTATTACTGGAGAATGGCAAGCTAATGGTCGTTCTAGTATTACCGACTTTGAAAAAGTAGTCAGTATGGATATCGACTATCAGCGTAAGTGGTCGGTTACTTACGACCTCAGCCTCATTTTTAAAACAATCAGGGTTGTCTTTTTAAAGACAGGTGCTTATTAATTTACTGCCACTCTTGCTAGTCAGGGTGTGCCTATCTCACCATGAGACAGAATTCAACATTATGAGTGTATACTCCAAAATTTTTGGTAATTTATAATATTGAATTTTGAATTGTTTAACCTTTTACTCCACTACCAGTTTCTGTAGGTACGATATAGCGTTGCAAGAAGAGAAATAGTACCAATACAGGGGCAATAGAAATTACCGAACCAGCAGCTACCAACCGCCAATCAAGAGAAAACGTACCTGCAAGCTTTGCAACGCCCAGGGGAAGAGTGTATAAATTTTCGTCTTGGATAACAATTAACGGCCACAAAAAATCACTCCAAGAACCGATAAAGACGAAAATAGCCAGGGTTGCAAGTGCTGGGCGAACTGCCGGCAACATTACATACCACCATAAACCTAACTCGGAGCTGCCATCCATACGGGCAGCTTCTTCTATTTCTTTAGGAACGCTCATAAAAGCTTGGCGCAATAGAAAAATCCCAAAAGCAGAAGCTAAACTGGGAAAAATCATTCCTAAATAAGTATTTCTCAAACCTATTTGGACAGTCAAAATATATAAGGGAATCATCACGATTTGAAAGGGAATCATAATCGTGGAAACAATGGCGATAAAAATCCAATCTCGTCCTGGGAATGACAGCCTGGCTAAGGGATAGGCTGCTAAGGAGCAAAACAGCAGATTTAAACCCACAGTTAACAATGCCACCAGCGTACTGTTGTAGAGATACTGGGCAAAAGGTAGAGAATGCCAGACGTTAGCAAAATTATCTAATGTAGGTTGGCTGGGTAATAGCTGCGGTGGCGATTGCAAAATGTTTTCTGAGGGTGATTTCAAGGCTGTACTAATTAGCCACAGCAATGGAAACAGAGTTAAGAGTGCGATCGCGCCTAAAATACTATATGTTCCTAAAATTTTAAATTGGGAATTATGCCAAAAAATTTTCATAGCTAAACTAAATTGACCAATTTCAAACATTATAATTATTTTTTACTATATTCCTGGTTTATATCTATTAATTTGCATACGAAATTATCAATTATCAAGTAAAAATTACTAATATTGAATTTCTCTGCCTATATTTCAATGGCAAAAAGCCCAAAAAATCAGTAATTTTTCGGAAGTCAATTATAGTAATTACTGCAAATATTAAACTTTAATCTGGTAATTTTATCTATTTATATGAGGCTTTAATATCAGCATAGTGAAGTTTTTTAGAGAATGCTTGTCCATCTTAATTTTATTGCTAATATTTAGATAAATATTCATATTCAACAAAGCTTGCCATATTTTCTAATATGACTAAACGTAATTAATGTATTAAATAATAAATTTAATCTTTAGCAAGTTAAGTTAGTTTCATGAATTAATAGATTATTGCAAGTAATAATTTTGTTGTATTTTAATGATTTGTTAGTAATCAGATGCCTTTTTTTAATATGCAACAAAATCATATTTATAAAAAAATATTTGAGGTTTTTATTCAAATAGATAACAGTTGGATATTAAAAATAATTCATAATTTTACTATTGGGCAAAAAATTCGTTATGGGTATATTCTGAGTCTTAGTATTGCTGTTGTAGGTACAGTTGGCGGGTTGATAGTTGGAGATTTTTACCAAAGACCAGCTAGACAGCAGAAAGATTCTGCTCAGTACGAACTACAGCTACTCCATCGCTTGCAGACTGCTATTTTACAAACAAGGAACAGTCAACAACAAGTTATTGCTGTAATTACTCATCAAGCAGAATTATTGCAGCATCAATACGCTGATTTTGCTAAGTATGCACTTGAATTGAAAAATCTGTGGTCTGAAGTAAAGGCTCATGTGAATAGCGAAAAATATAAACATGAGAACAACAGTGAAGGCATACCAGATTTTCTAAAAGCTCATTCAAGAATAAAAGAAGAATATATCAGCCAAGTAGAAAAGCTGATGGCAGAGATTCCTGCTAACTCTAATTTTAAACTAGAAGATATTGAACCATTACAAGAATTGTTAGTGAAATTTTCTAGCAGTTCTATAGCCCTAGAATATGATTTAATTGATGATGACTTAAATCACGTAATTAATGCCTCTTATCAGGATGAGAAACAAGCGGAAGTAGCACTAAGTGATGCAGAAACAATCCGCTTTAAAATTGTTGCCACCAGCATTTTACTATCAATAATACTAGCTGGTATTGTTGCTCACTACACAAGCTACCTATTAACGGCTCCTATTTTAGCTGTGACTAAAGTTGCAAAGCGCACAACTGAAGAATTGAACTTTAATATATTAGCGCCTGTAACTACACAAGATGAAATAGGAATCTTAGCTAGCTCGCTCAATAGTTTAATTCAACGTCTAGCGCAATACACTGATGAATTAGAATTAGCACGTGAGACTTTAGAAACTAGGGTGAATGAAAGAACTCATGAACTGACACAAGCTTTAAATTCATTAAAGCAGACACAAACTCACCTCATTCAAACAGAAAAAATGTCTGCTCTTGGTCAAATGGTAGCTGGTGTTGCTCATGAAATTAATAATCCTGTGAACTTTATTTATGCAAATTTATCTTATATTACCAACTATACAAATGATTTAATTGCATTAATTGAACTTTACCAGCAACGCTACCCTCAAACAGAACCAGCAATACTTAAATTTACCGAAGATATTGACTTAAATTATATTTGTGAGGATTTACCAAAAATTACAAATTCTATGGAAGTAGGTGCCCAGCGTATTCGTGAGATTGTACTAAGTTTAAGGAACTTCTCAAGACTGGATGAAGCTGAAATGAAATCAGTCAATATTCATGAAGGAATTGAAAGTACTTTGCTAATTTTGCAACATCGCCTGAAAAGCAAGCCTGGTTATCCAGAAATTGAAATCATCAAAGAATATGGTAATTTGCCAGCCATCGAATGCTATGTTGGGAAACTGAACCAAGTATTTATGAATATTTTAATGAATTCTCTTGATGCGTTTGAAAGCCAAGGTCAGAAATGTTCAATTAATCGAAATAAAACTGCTACGAATACTATTATTATTCGCACTCAAATTCATGAAAAAGATTGGGTGAGAATTAGTATCAAAGATAATGGAATTGGAATTAGTGAGCAAGTAAAATCTAAAATATTTGACCCGTTTTTTACGACAAAACCAGTGGGAGAAGGTACCGGTTTAGGGTTAGCAGTTAGCTATCAAATTATCGTCGAAAAACATAAGGGATATCTGAGATGCATATCAGAATTGGGAGAAGGAACTGAGTTTCAAATGGAAATACCTATTAGTCAAAGGTGATTTGTCATTTGTCATTTGGTAATTGGTAATTGGTAATTGGTAATGGGTAATTGGTAATAGAGATTAAGAATTTATTTTCATCTTCCTCATCTCCCTTATCTCCCTTATCTCCCTCATCTTCACCCATTCCCCATTACCCCTTATCCCCAGAGGGGGCCCGAGTCCCCAGTCCCCAATCCCCAATCCCCAATCCCCAATCCCTATAAAGTAAGCAAAACTAACACCTCGTCGCCTGGAGGAATTAAGGTTGTAGCGACTGGGATAACGGCTAGGGCATTGGTTTGAGCTAAATTAATTAAATTGCCGGAACTGTGGCTACCACCAGCTTTGCGAAATTCGTAAACTCCATCAATTAACTGTAATTGACCCCAAATATAAGTTTCGCGCTTACCATCCGATCGCAGTTCTTGATGCGATCGCACGTTCACAAATTTTACTTGCCAACCTGCACTTAGCCCTGAAAGTTTCTTAATTGCTGGCTGGACAAACCGCAAAAAGGTTACCAACACCGCCGCCGGGTTTCCTGGTAAACCAAAGTACAGCGCTGAATTTTGTGTGGAGAAGCTAGCTACAGTCAACGGTTTACCCGGCCTCATAGCTACAGCACGAATGTGAATTTCTGCTCCTAGTGACTCCAGAATTTTGTCAACATAATCATAATCTCCTACCGAAACCCCACCGGAAGAGATGACTATATCAGCATTAGCGATGGCGTAGGCTATGGTTTTCTCAAGTGCTACAGGATCGTCCTTAACAATACCTAACATTAACGCTTCTGCTCCCGCTTGCTTAACTAAAGCTGCGAGTGCATAGCCGTTAGAATCGACAATTTGTCCTGCTTTTAGAGATTGTTCAAGAGTTACTAGTTCATCTCCTGTGGAAAAAATTGCCACACGCGGACGACGGTAAACACTGACTTGAGCGCACTGGGCCGCTGCTAACACAGCAATTTCTGCTGGGGTTAGGAGAATTCCGGATGGTAGTAACTGAGTTCCAGCTTGGTAAAACTCACCTTTGTGTCTGACAAATTCTTGGGGTTTGGGTGCAGAGAGAATCTCAACTTGCTTGTCTTGGCGGTTTGTTACTTCTTGAATCACTACAGTATCTGCACCTTGGGGGATAATTGCACCTGTAAAAATCCGGGCCGCCTGACCCTGTAAAATTGTATATTGGGGCTGATAACCTGCGGGAATTTCCTCAACAATCTCCAAAACTACTGGCTGTTCAGGGTTTGAGTGCTGTACATCTTCATAACGCACTGCATAGCCATCCATAGCCGAGTTATCCCAATGGGGAAAGTCCAGCTGACTAGTGACAGGTGTAGCGAGAATGCGTCCTGCGGCTGCTAATAAATCAACATTTTCTGTATTACCCTGAGCATCCAGAGGTTGGACTAAATTTAAAATAACTGCTTCTGTATCGCTGACTGATAGCATAAGCGATCGCCTGGTGAGAGAAATTGTTAAAGTTCAAAACAGATGAGGGAGATAAGGAAGCAAGAGAAACTAACGCTAAACACCAAATGTCAAATCACTCTCAATACTTGTCGGTTAAGGGCAAAAGGGGAAGGGGAAAAGGGGGAAGAAAAAACCTTTAACCCTTACCCTTTAACCTTTTCCCCAAACCAAATTCCAACTTGAAAATCCTTAACCGAGCAGTATTGAAATCACTCTTGTCCAAAATCTTTCCTAACCCTTCAATCTACTATTAAACATAGTGGCAATAATTAATTCTTGAACTCCTAAATAAAAATCCTATCCGTATAAATAGCCAGTCCCCAGTCCCCAGTCCCCAGTCCCCAAACCATTTATGACTATCGAACGATTACCCCAAAAACATTATCCCAAGGCTGAACTTGGGCGGCGCGGTATGGCGTTGGGATTAGATTTCTTTGTTGTCTGGTTAATTAGTGCCTTTTTGGGAAACAGCAATTTAGGCATTCAGGTGATGCAAATTTTTGTGTTTGCGATCGCTTGGATAGTTTTACGGGTACTAGTTGTATATAACAACCAGGGACAAAGTTTAGGGCGTTGGGCTTTTGACCTCAAAATTTTGGAAGTCGAAGAGGGAGAGGTTGTAGGCAGAATTCCGACTCTGCTAGCATTGCTAAAGCGCGAAGCGATAACTGCTTTGGGTGCTATTTGCGTGGCAATTGCCTTAGGCAATATTCGCGCCAACCCCACTGCTATACTGCTAGTAATTCCTCTGGCGATTGACTGTGGTATAGCCTTTAATGATACCCAGTTGCGTCAAGCTTTGCATGACCGCTATTCAGGAACTATCATCGTTTCGTCGCGTCGTGGCTATTCGCTAGATATAAAAGTCAAGCGATTAGTTGAAAATTTACGGCGGAATGTGAGAAGATAGTCATTTGTGTTAATTCTCTCCAGGCTTTACGGTTTGAAAGATTATGGCTAAGAGTAAAGGTGTCCGCATCATCGTGACACTAGAATGTACCGAATGTCGCACTAACGCTAACAAGCGCACCCCTGGTGTTTCCCGGTATACCACCACGAAAAATCGGCGTAACACCACCAACCGATTAGAACTGAAAAAGTTCTGTTCTCATTGCAACACACACACAGTCCACAAGGAAATTAAGTAAAAATGAGTTACTACCGTCGTCGTCTGTCTCCGATCAAGCCGGGAGAACCAATAGATTATAAAGATGTTGATTTGTTGCGGAAGTTTGTCACAGAGCGCGGTAAAATCCTGCCACGGCGGATTACTGGGCTGACATCTCAGCAACAGAGAGATTTAACATTGGCGATTAAACGTGCCCGGATTGTGGCATTGTTGCCGTTTATCAATGCGGAAGGCTAATTCCCGTTGGAAACGAGAATTTTAGGTTCTGGATGATCTCAAGCAGCTGCGTTGATAATATATGTAGCTGCAAATTTTTATATTCCAAAATCTAAAATTTCAGAAAGTTCAGTGTAGAATCGTGTTCTACAATCTAAAAAATCAGCAGATTTTGGATTTAGTAGTTATTATTTAATCCAAAATCTAAAATTTATTCGTACACCAAATTAATTGCGAGAGTTGTGGAGAAGGGGACGCTAGTTGAATTTAGGGTTCAAGGCGATCGCCGTCTGGGAGTCGTAGATCGCCCAGATGGAAAGACCCGCTGGTTTGTGGTAGATGAACGCAGTCAATCCCACAGCCTCGCGCCTAGACAAATTACTTATACTGTTAACGGACAAACCTTCAAGCCGTCTGAGATTAGCAGCTTTTTAGAGCAGGTAAAGCCGTATCTCGACCCATCTAGCTTAGAAGTTGCCTGGGAATTATTGGTTGAGGATGGAGAAACAGTCACTCCAGTGGCAATGGCGAATCTGCTGTTTTCTCAAACAGATGCACCGCTTTGTTACGCCGCCCATTGCTTGTTATCAGACGACAAACTTTATTTCAAGCAAAAAGGCGATGCGTATGAACCACGGACAACCACTCAGGTAGCAGAACGCAAACACCAGCTAGAAGTAGAAGCCCTCAAAGCTAGGGGACAGCAGGAATTTTTAGCGCGTGTAGAACAAGCCTTGGCAGGCGAAACTGTGGAATGGCAACGTCACGATCGCCAGCGTTTAGAAGCAATTGAAAAATATGCAGCTCTACTAGCTGATGTGGTACGGATGGGAGTAAATTATGATTCTCTGTCTCGGGCTTATCCACCACCAGCACAAGTATTAGAAACCATGACTATGCTGGGACGTGCCGCAACTCCCCAGGGCGCATTACAACTTTTGGTAGATTTGGGTTGGTGGAGTCCCAATGAAAACTTATTCTTGCGTCGTTCGTCCATTCCCGTTCAGTTTCCTAGCAAGGTATTAGAAGTGGCGCAGCAGCGTATGGATTCCCCGCCGTCCGATCTAGATACAAATCGCCTAGATTTGACTCACCTGAAGGTGTACACAATTGATGATGAAAGTACTACAGAAATCGACGATGGTCTAAGTTGGGAATCGCTAGCTGATAGGCGAGAACGTCTGTGGGTACATATTGCCGATCCCACCCGCTTATTAATGCCAGAAGATGAATTAGACCTAGAAGCCAGGAAACGGGGAAGTACAGTTTATTTGCCTACTGGGATGATTCCCATGTTCCCTGAAGTTTTGGCAACTGGCCCCATGAGTCTGGTACAGGGAAGGGTGTGTTGTGCCCTGAGTTTTGGCATTATTTTAGATGAGACTGGGCAAGTAGAAGATTTTAGTATTCATCCCAGCTTAATTAAGCCGACATACCGCCTCACCTACGAAGATGTCGATGAGATGCTGGAATTAGGTGTACAAGCAGAACCAGAAATTGCTGCGATCGCCATGTGGGCACAACGACGCAAAAATTGGCGTTACGCCCAAGGTGCGATTAGCATCAATATGCCAGAGGCGATGATCAAAGTCAAAGGCGACGAGATCAGCATTGATATTTTAGATGATTCCTCATCACGGCAACTCGTAGCGGAAATGATGATTTTAGCTGGTGAAGTCGCCGCACGCTACGGTAAAGTTCACCAAATACCCTTACCTTTTCGCGGTCAGCCACAGCCAGAATTGCCCCCAGAACAGGAATTACTCCAGTTACCAGCTGGATTTGTTCGCGCCTGTGCCATGCGTCGCTGTATGCCCAAAAGCGAAATGAGCATTACCCCAGTGCGTCATGCTGGCTTAGGTTTGGATACCTATACTCAAGCGACTTCTCCAATCCGTCGCTACAGCGATTTGCTAACTCACTTTCAACTCAAAGCCCATTTGCGCGGTGAAGTTCTACCCTTCTCCGCCGAACAGCTTAAAGAAGTGATGATGACCGTCACCAGTATCACCCAAGAAGTGACAATGGTAGAACGGCAAACTAATAGATATTACGCTTTAGAATATTTACGTCGTTACCCAGATCAAGTTTGGCAGGTAACAGTTTTGATGTGGCTGCGAGAAGATAGCAATTTAGCCCTAATTCTCTTAGAGGATTTAGGTTTACAACTACCAATGTCTTTCCGTCGTTCGGTAAATTTAGGCGAACAGTTATTAGTAAAAGTTAGCCTTGCCGACCCGCAAAAAGATATGATTCACTTTCAAGAAATCATTTATCAAGAAGCACTTAATTAAAGCGTCAGCGTCCTTGTAAAACCTTCTCCAGTCGCAGAAGCCAGCTTCTCTACGAGAGGCTGCGCCAACGCTTAACGCGTATGCTATCTCTGCTACTTCTGCTTTTGTTCAGGTTGAGCAGCTTGTGGCAATATAGATTGGTCTTGATCGTTAGTGTTCAGAGGTACGTTTAAATGTTTCCTTGCCATCTGTTCAGCGATTGAGCGGTCTTGTTCGTTTGCAAACTGACTCTCATCTAACAAATGCTCGCTCGTCGCTGCTTGATCTCGGTTGGGCTTGCTGCCATTTTTCCACCTGTATTTAAAATCCATAAGTGTCAAAGCAAGTAAACTGCAATTTGTTGCTACGGTCTTAATATTAGGTAGGAATAAAATATTGTGCTTCTACCATAAGTTCCAACTAGATTAGTACCTCAAAGCAGAAGTCAAAACCGCATCTGGAAATTCCATCTCTTTAGAAACAGTCTTTAAAGCCTCAGCCTAATGCTTCTAGTAGAAGAGACAGTTAATCATAAATGCATATACTGCAATTACCAAGCAATAGTTTGACGGGCTTCTAGTACCAGACCTACTAGAAGCTTTTCCTAATTATCCATTACTCGGATTGAAACATCTATCAAAAGATATAAAACATTTGTCATTCTTAACTAAATTAAGACTAAAGAAAGCCAGAAATAACAAGGATTTATGAGTTGAGATTTGTTACTGAATTTTGGAGAATGATACCAATTCAAATAATATTTGCCACACATCAATATATGCTAGAGGACAAGGCAATGCCTTGCCCCTACAATCTGTCGCGTTCTTTTTTTAAATTGGTGTGAGTATTATTAGATTATTGTTTAACGTGCCACAAAAGTAGTTGTAAATACACATAGGGGCGTAAAGCTTTGCGCCCCTACTAATGGAATCATAAGCCAATAAAGATATTAACTTGATAAGTAAACTACTTTGCTTGAATAGGCGTAAGGGCTACACCTTGATAATAATGTCCTAAAATTTGGAGGTGGTTTGCTCCACGTCGAGCTAAATTGTAAGCTCCCCACTGGCTCATCCCTAAAGCGTGGCCGTAGCCTAAACCTTGGAGAATAAAACTGCCATCTGCACCTCTTGTTACACGAAAACGGGTACTTTTCAGCCTGAGTGCAGTACGCACTTCTTCTCCCTGTAAAACTTTCGTACCTTTATCGCCAACAATTTTTAGGACTTTCACACTTTGGAAGGGTGAGAAGGCTTCGGGAACTACATCCTTAACATTGCCTACACCAGAAATACGGGAACTAATTTCAGTAGGCGAGAATGTTTTTACCCAACTACATTCGCTAATATTTTGATCGTAGTCTTGAACAGCCCGCAGGTAAGGTTCCTTACTTTGCCAAACATCTTCGACATTCTCAGTATGTCCACCAGAACAAGCATGGAAGACAGAGAGAATAATTTGGTTTTGGTAGGTTAGTACCTGTCCAGCTGTACCATCTACGGCGGCGTAGGTAGTAGGAGTTTCGCTACTAACACCTTTGTAAATTTGCCAGCGATCAGGAGTATCGCCTAGATCATAAATGGGATTGCGATTACGTTGTCTTTCACGTTCGTAGAGAGCGTAGGTACGAGCTGCGATCGCCTGTGCTTTGAGTGCTTCTTGGGGCCATTGGGCATCCATTTCGCCACCAATCACACTGTA
This sequence comes from Tolypothrix sp. PCC 7601, assembly GCF_025677855.1. Classification (NCBI taxonomy): domain Bacteria; kingdom Bacillati; phylum Cyanobacteriota; class Cyanophyceae; order Nostocales; family Tolypothrichaceae; genus Tolypothrix; species Tolypothrix sp. PCC 7601. The sequence goes on along the minus strand of NZ_CP064879.1, from coordinate 1,264,549 downwards.
GAGATATTCTTCCATATCTACCCAGTTGACAGCACTTAAGCCTTTTTCTGTAGCAACAACTAAAGTTCTACCACGATACCAGCGATCGCCAATATAAACGAATCCTTTACCTGTTGGCTCAATCCAAAATAAACCAGATTGCCATTTATCCAAAGCTACTCCCCCAGGAACAGCTTGGGCATAGAATGAATTCATCGCTGGTAATTGACCCAAAGTCCTACCAGTACTATCTTTGACGCTTGCTGGTGTCGAACTACCAACTTTTACCTGATTAACATCTCTTTCAATGGCGACGCGTAGAATTACAGATGCTTGTGCTGGTGCAACCAAAGCTATCCACAACAGGAAAGTTACCCACCAATGTCGTCCTTTAATCGGGGAAAGTAAAGAGCCAAGTAAAACTTTAAATTTCATGCCTATGGTTTAATCACATTAGTATCTTTTTGACGCTTTGGAGTTATCGCATCCACAAGATGAGACGCTTTACCATCGCTGGAGGTTGCTACCTTTTACTAATTATGCATATTTAATTTAAATTAATACCTCTTAATGAAATTACTGCTGGCAATATTAAATTGATTTAGCAAGAGAAAATTTATTTGAGTCAAAAGTCAAGAGTTGTAGAGACGTGATTCATCGCGTCTTTACTCAGGTAATCTACAGATAATCGTAAGGGCACAATATATTATTGTGCCCTTAGCTGTGTACTTCATTTACCTACAATTGCTGTAACTACTAAAACTTGAGCGAACAGTGCTGTTTATGGAAGACCTTACCAATTACCTTGGTTTGTATCATCCCAGACTTGTAAAGACAATTCATCAAGATAAGACAGGGCACTTTGAATTTGTGTATCTGTTCCTTGTAGTTCTAGGTCAAACCAACCATCCCCAACAGCATTAGCTCCCAAAATTGCCGCAGTAATATTCACAGTTACACCATATTCAGAAACAAGGCGAGAAATCACAGGTTCTTGGTGATAGTCCTTAGGAATTCTCAGTCTTATACGTTTGGTAAGTGAATTGTTATTTGTCATTTGTCATTTGTCATTTGTCATTTGGTAATGGGTAATGGGTAATTGGTAATTGGAATTAAGAATTTTTCCCCTGCCCCCTGCCTCTCCAGTCCCCAGTCCCCAGTCCCAACCAACTCATTCCACATCCTTAATGCGGGTCTTGCGTTCTAAAATTTCTTTCAATACCAGGGTGACAACTGCTAGCAGTGCCAAAAGTACAGCAGCAGAGAAGGCAGCTTCAGTTTCATACTGTTTGTAAGCATCTTCTACAAATAGCGGTAAACTCTGGGTTTTATCAGCGATATTGCCAGATACAACCGAAACTGCGCCAAATTCGCCCATTGCTCTGGCATTGGTGAGAATTAGTCCGTAAAGTAAACCCCAACGAATACTAGGTAAGGTAACACGCCAAAATGTCTGCCAATCATTTGCACCTAATGTTCTGGCGGCTTCTTCTTGATCGCTGCCAAATTCTTCTAAAACGGGAATTACTTCCCTGGCAACAAAGGGCATACTTACAAATGATGTAGCTAGTACCATGCCCGGAAAAGCAAAGATAATTTGAATATCATGTGCTTGTAGCCAAGGGCCAAACCAGCCATTGCGCCCATAAAGCAGTACAATCATTAACCCTGCAACTACTGGCGAGATTGAAAAAGGCAGGTCAATAATACTCAAAACTATCGCCTTACCAGGAAATTTGTGACGCGCGATCGCCCAAGCTGCACAAAGCCCAAATACTGTATTTAGTGGTACAGATATCAGCGCTAGTAACAGTGTTAGCCAAGCTGCGTGGAGAAAGGCGGGTTTAGATAAATTGGCAAAGAACGGGCCTATACCTTTGCCAAAGGCTTGAATAAAAACATTGAGTGCTGGGATATATTGCACCAAAGCTAAATAGGCGATCGCAATCCCAATTAACAGTGCTGGTACCCAACTCTTGGTTTGTTTGGGCTTGATTGTAGGTTGATCAGCTGGAGAGGAGTGAAAACTTGGCTCATTTACCGTCATATCTTCTTGACCAGGCTTGTAAGAGATTAATTGCTAAAAGCAGCACCAAGGAAATTGTCAGCAAAACCATGCCGATGACAGTTGCACCGGAATAGTCATACTGTTCTAAGCGTTGAAAAATTAACACTGGTGCAATTAAATCTTGGTACGGTGTATTAGAAGAAATAATTACAGTAGAGCCATATTCCCCGACTGCACGGGAGAAACCCAAAGCAATACCAGTCAGAATTGTGGGAAATAAAGGCGGTAAAATTACTTTCCAAAAAGTCTGCCATTGAGAAGCACCTAATGACCAAGCGGCTTCTTCAATTTCATGTTCCATTTCCTGAAGCACAGGCTGCACCGTCCGCACAACAAATGGTAGCGAGATAAAAATCATTGCTACCGCAACCCCTGTACGAGTGAATGATACCTTCAATCCCAATGGTGCTAACAGTGAACCAATCCAGCCATTATCACTATATACTGTCGCTAATGTTAAACCTGCTACCGATGTCGGCAGGGCAAACGGTAAATCTACGGTAGCATCAATGATCCGTTTTAAGGGGAAGTCATAGCGCACCAAAACCCATGCTATCAGAGTTCCAAAAACCCCATTGAGCAGAGCCGCAAACAATGAGGTAACAAAGGTGACATTATAAGTAGCTAGTGCTAGAGGACTAGTAGCTATTTCCCAAAATCTAGCTGGCGGCTCCGTACTCGCTTTCAGAAACATCGCCGCGATCGGGAGAAATAACATGACTGTGAGGTAGCCGAAAGTGATTCGCCAAGTCCAGGGAATCTGACGTAACTTATTAAGAAACTTTTTCCAGCCCGGAGTTTCGCGATCAACTTCAAAAGAAGGAGATATAGCCATAGTGAAAAGCGTCAAGGGTCAACAGTCAAAGTTCAAGGGTCAAGGGTCAAGGGTTAATGGTTAAGGGTCATTTTCCCATTACCCATTACCCAATCCCCATTACCCTACCGTTTATTTTTGGCTTGAATTTGGTCAAAAACTGCACCATCAGCAAAGAACTTCTTGTTGATTGCATCCCAACCACCGAAGTCTTTAACTGTACCTAAAGTTTTGACTTTAGGAAACTTGTCTGCAACTTCTTTAGTATTTGCTACTGTCTCATCTACAGGTCTAAATCCAAGTTTGGCAAACTCTTGTTGTGCTTCTGGAGTGTACAAGTATTTTGCAAAAGCTTCAGCAACTTCACGGTTACCATGTTTGTCAACGTTTTTATCGACTACAGCAACCGGATTATCAATAGATATGTTCACATCCGGGATAATAGAAGTGACTTTTTCACCTTTTTGTTCTGCTAGGACAATTTCGTTTTCGTAATTGATCAGAACGTCACCTTGACCCTGTTTAAAAAACGCATCTGTAGCTTCACGAGCATCTTTAGTTAAGATAGGCACATTGTTATACACCTTGGTCACAAAGTCTAAAGCTTTAGCGTCATCTCCACCAGTTTTAATTACTGAATTCCACAATGCCAGGAAATTCCAACGAGCAACGCCTGAGGTTTTGGGATCGGCGGTAATTAATTTGACACCATCTTGTGCTAGGTCGGCCCAGGTTTGAATACCTTTAGGATTGTCTGGACGAGTTACTAATGCTGCTACAGATTTAGAGACAATACCATCATTAGGAACCTCTTTTTCCCACCCTGCTTGGATTAATCCTGCCTTTTCAATCTTTTGAGTATCTGCAGCCAGTGCTAGGTGAACAACATCTGCTTCCAAACCATCAATTACAGCACGAGTTTGTGAACCAGAGCCACCGTAACTTTGTTTGAAGGTGACGGTTTGGTTATGTTCTTGCTTCCATTTTTCTACAAACTTAGGAATAATAGCTTCGTGTGCTGCTTTGGTAACTGCGAAAGAAACAAGAGTTACTTCCACATTTTGTTTGTTGGCAGCAACGTTACTAGCCGCAGGGGTTTCCGTGGCAGAATTATTATTACTACCACCAGAGCAGGCGGCGAGGGCCACACTCAATAATGTCCCTAGCAAAAACATCGATACAAAGCCTTTGAGCGAATTTAGCTTAAACCGAGTGATGATTCGCTCAATACTCAGTTGCGATCGCTTCCGGGGGCGCGGCCACAGACTCATTCCAGATCCTCCTCTAAAATATCTACGGTGATTCTATGGAAATACCGTATATGCACGTGGTATATAAGATAATTGCAGGTATTGCTACTAAAAAGCAATAGGTAAACGGCGAATTCTCTATCGAGAATATGGTGTTTTTAATATTTGGTTTAGAAAATTCAAGCTATTTTTACTGAAAAATTGTATTTTCACGCCAACATAACTTCAGATGATTTGATTGGGCGATCGCTACTCATTCATAGATTGCTAACTTTTAGATGCACTAAAGTAGGATTTCGTCCAGTGAACTCTACTGTGGCTAAAGAAGTACAGAGTAAATTCCCCAAGATTTCCCGACTCTATACAGTTGGCGATTTGGGTGGTTGGAATGCTGCTCAGAATAAGTTTTTCAACGATGGCGCAATCTTTGATCAAATCCAAAGTGGGCGCTAATTCGATATTTTGTTAAAGGAAAGAGAAAAAATAGTAAAGGTTAAAATTACTATTTCCTTTTCTTCTGGATTTTAAACCAGGACTTACGCAAGCAAAATTTGTCATTGCGACCGGAGCGTAGTTTAGGGAAGCAATATCACAATTTTAGGTGATTACGTCGCTACGCTCGTAATGACGTGATTACGTGACTTTTGCGTAAGTCCTATAAATAATTATCCTGATTTGTTAAGCACACACAAATAATATGATTAAATATCCTTCAATGTGGCATGATTATCGAACTGTAAGTAATGCTTGATAATCTGTTCAACGCTATTACCGCAGCTATTAGCTAGCAACTTGAGGTCGGCACCATTATTAACTTGAATGCTAATAAAAGTATGACGGGTAGAATATGGTTTTAAATATTCAATTTGCTTATTTTCTGCTAACTTTTTAACTATCCCCGGATAGTGGTAAACTTTACCTTTAACCTCAACAGTATTACCTGCCCAGATATCTGTTAAGGTATTACTTGAATATTGTTTTCCTGAAATAGTTTTAAACACTAATTCATTATCTTTCTTACCATTTCCATACAATTTAATTAATAAATTAATTAATCTGCTCATACCTTGTAGGTTGAAAAATCTATTTTTATTGCTTTTAGTCATGCCAGTATTGCTGTCAAAAGCCTCTTTAAAAACTATCCAACCATCATTAAATTTAATATTTCTCCACTTCAAAGCGAATACTTCACTATGTCTACAACCAGTGAGAAACAAAAATTCAATTAAATCAGCACCATGTTTGATAGATGGTTGTTCAGAATTTCTGAAAGTTTGAATGATTAAATCTCTCTCTTGTAGACTGTATGCCCTATAATCTTCAATATTTGAAGTTTTTTGAGGCTTCTTCGATATATTGTAAGTTTTTTTTATTTCTAAAAAATAATCTTGTACCAATTGCTGATTGCTGATTGCTCGTTGGCACATACTACTCAATAAGCTAAACAGCTTTTTAATTTGTTGCTTGTTCTTTTGCTTGAGTAAAAGCTGCTTAATTAATTTATTAGCTGTATCCAAATTTAGCTCTAAATCTAAAAATTCTTTAATGAGGTTAGTATAAACAACAAAATTTTTTTTGTAGGTAGTTTTTTGAATCTGCTTAGTTTGTAATTTCCAATCCACAAATTCATGCCATAATTCACCAAGCAGAGGTGGCTCTATCAGATTGTGTAACTGACTAATCGTGGTTAATTGCTTAATCGTTAAATATTTAGCAAGTGTTGGGTCAAAATAACCGCCATCGGGATGATCGATGTCAGCTTGTATCCTTGCTGCTATTTGATTAGCCCATTTTTGGTTTTCTGGAGTGTCACTTCTCCCTAGACCTTTATATGCTTGTCGCTTGCGATAAAACTGCTGGCTAATACGAGTGCTGAATTGTAGCCTTAAATTACCTTTATCCGAACCGACACGTATATCTGCTAATTTGATAGAATCCTTGCTACTCTTACGATTTGAGTACATAGTAAATTTCTAGTAAAAATAGCAATTTAATCAATGACAATTACTAGAATAGTTGATTTTCCGTCTTTTGATGAAAGCAGGAATGGGGTTGTTGTAATGGTCGAGCCACACAGCCAAACAGAGCAAATGCAGCAAGTTGTTTACCGCATTTTAGATGCCAATTTAGATCGCGCTCGTGAAGGCTTGCGAATTGTTGAGGAGTGGTGTCGCTTTGGACTGAATAATGCTCAGTTCACTGGAGAGTGTAAACGCTTGCGGCAAGACATAGCTCATTGGCATACAGCTGAATTGCGAGCAGCGCGAGATACACCGGGTGATGCGGGTACAGACTTAACACATCCTCATGAGGAAAAACGTACTAGCATCAAATCTGTGTTGCAAGCTAATTTTTGCCGCGTGCAAGAAGCAATGCGGGTGCTAGAAGAATACGGCAAGCTGCATGACCCTAATATGGGAAAAGCTTTTAAGCAGATGCGGTATCAGGTTTATACATTAGAAAGCAATTTATTGGGTTATCAACGCCATCAACTATTATGGCGATCGCGTCTGTATTTGGTAACTTCACCGGCCGAAAATTTGCTCTCAACGGTAGAAGCTGCTCTCAAAGGCGGATTGACTTTGGTTCAGTACCGTGACAAAACTGCTGATGATGGTGTTCGTCTCGAACAAGCTAAAAAGCTGCGACAACTATGCCACCTCTATGGCGCGCTGTTCGTTATTAATGACCGGATAGATTTGGCTTTAGCAGTAGATGCTGACGGCGTACATCTGGGACAGCAAGATATGCCGATTGAGATTGCCAGACAATTACTCGGTTCTCATCGGATAGTTGGTCGTTCCACTACAAATGCTGAAGAAATGCAAGCAGCACTGACAGAAGGCGCTGATTATATTGGCGTAGGGCCAGTGTATGAAACACCCACCAAAGAAGGTAAGCCAGCAGCAGGGTTGCAATATGTCAGCTATGCTGCCAAAAATTGTGCTATTCCCTGGTTTGCTATTGGTGGTATAGATGCCAATAATATCAATGACGTGATTGATGCTGGCGCGCAACGTGTAGCGGTAGTGCGATCGCTCATGCAAGCAGAACAACCCACCCTTGTAACTCAATATCTGCTCTCCCAACTCAATCGCATTAAACCAGAATCTTAAATAATTTCAAAATCAAAAAATTTTTCAAAAATTTGTGACATTTTATGTCTAGCGAAATCACACTTCAGGTTAATGGGGAGAACCATAACTGTTCATCCCAAACACCTTTACCCGAATTACTCCAAAAACTAGGTTTCAACCCCCGCTTAGTCGCAGTAGAATACAACGGCGAAATTTTACATCGCCAATTTTGGGAGCAAACAAAAGTGCAACCAGGCGATCGCCTAGAAGTTGTCACTATTGTGGGTGGTGGATAAGGTTGTCATTTGGTAATGGGTAATGGGTAATGAGTAATGAGTAATGGGTAATGGGTAATGAGTAATGAGTAATGAGTAATGAGTAATGGGTAATGAGTAATGAGTAATGGGGTGTTTGGTTTTGGTAATTTCCCCTCATCTCCCTCATCTCCCCAATCCCCAGTCCCCAATCCCCAGTCCCCAATCCCTACTCCAATTTATACAGCGAACGGTGAAGGGTTTTGCGCTTGGCTAACTCTTTGCCTTTGCGACCAAGTTGTTCCCGTAGCTGTTGGTCTTTACATAAGCGATTGAAGGCTTGAAATACTTCATAGCCAGAATAAGGATTAACTAAGATGCCGTTTTCTTCATGATGAATGGCATCGATAACTCCGCCTAAACGAGAAGCAATTACTGGTTTACCAAAGTAACTCGCTTCTAAATAAACGATACCAAAACCCTCCATAGTGCTAGCTTTGTTCTCGACTAAATTCAGCATGGCAAAGATATCGCAGGCTGCATAATACCCACCTAATTCGCGATCGCTGATTTCTCCGGCAAAATGTACCCTTTGGTCAACTCGTAGGCGATTAGCCAGGGATTTCAGTTCTGCTTCACAAGGGCCTTGCCCACAAATTATATAGTGAACATCTACGCCAACAGTCAGTAGTAGCGGTAGGTTGTCAATGATGCGGTTAAAGCTTTTATGCTTGACAAGCTTTCCTACAGAGAGAATAACTACTGCTGTTTCAGGAATATTGTACATTTGGCGGACATTTGCACGTAATTCGCCCAAATTACCTGGATTGATTACATGGCTAAATTTATCCGCCCTCACCATTGGGTTGATGACGTGGGTAGGAGTATCTAATCTTAACCTTGTTCGGAGATAATCCTGGGTGAAGGAACTGTTGCAGACAATTCCTTCAGCCCGCTTGAGTGTTAATTTAAATAGCGATCGCCATAAAGGATTACGTAAGCCACAAACAATATCATTTCCGTGGAGGTAGATAAAAAAGCGAATCGGTAAAAAATAACTTAGTAATAATAGTGAGGGAAATTCGTAGCCATGCCCCCATTCAATATAGCGATAACGATAGCGAAAATAAAGTTTGATTGCTAATGCAAATGAATAGATGAGGTTGATTAAAGGATTGAAAAAACTCCAATCTCTGAGAATCGGCCAGCGATATATAGGAAACTTTTGCACTCGATCAAATGCTTGATCGCCTGAACAACTAGCTGCCAAAACAATTACCCGCTCTGGATCTTGCAGACAGCGATTATAAATATATTCACCAATAATTGCTTCTTTGGGTAAGAAACTACGGGATATTACGAGAATGTCTGGTAATGCAGTTTGTTCTCTAACATTTCCCGCCAGTTGTGAAATATGTTCCATAATAAATGTGATAAGTATAGTTAAAAAAATTAATTTTTCATACTATCAACAAAGCGCAGAAATGAGTGATAATTAACCGCTATCCTTGAGCAGAGATTGTCTAAATTGAAAAGAAATTTCATTGATGTATGAACTCAAGGATAAAGCAGAAAGTATAATTCTTTGACGCTATTCACATCTTAACTCGCCTCAATTCTGCAAGAACAAAGCAGTGACTTTTACATTTGGGCGCATCACCTGTACGGTCACCCTCCTCCGTAGTAACAAGTAGTGTAGGAGACTTGCCTAATGTGCAGCCTCCACTAGCTATCGAGCAAAAACTCCTTTGGGTAATACCAATAGGAAATTTTCCTCCTCTGTATCTAATTTTCCACTCTTTTCTCATTCTCGCCAACAGCTATCCCGTAACAACCTCTAATCTCTATATTTTTTTTAACATTAGTTTTGAGCATCAGTAACTAATTTCGGCATAGCAAGAGTATTTACACTAAGGCTGATGAACTTTTAATACATTGATTTACAAAAGCATATTCCTTCATCCTTTTTTGAGTGCTTGCAGTATACTAATACCAGCATTTTTTTGAAAGAGGATTTTGAGATATTCAATTATTTGATTTGTTAATTTTCTTTTCAATTGTTCACCACTTAAAATCTGTCTACCTAATTAACAAGCATTGAAATTTGGGACTACCAGCGAAATCAATTGCTCATAGACTTTTGTTGGTGGTAATTACTAAATCGAGTTGATATCAATAGAATATCTTGTAACTAATTGAGATTCTGCCAAAATGCCAAAAAATTGCAGTCGTTTTTAGGAAAAATTAAGTTGATTATTGGCATCAACAATCATGCACCTTCAGGTTCAGCAATATCCCAAAGGCTAGATGCAGTCAACAAGATAATCCCTCAGTAATTATGGTAATTAAGGAAAATTCAAAAGTAAATACCAAAATTACTTGCCAATTAAATCTATTTTGATAATTATCAAGTCAAATTACTGTAATTCAGATAACTAAATTGTCAGGACATGGGGTAATGGGTAATGGGTAATGGGTAATGGGTAATAATAATTTCCCTTTTTTTCCTTTTCCCCTTTCTCCCTTTCCCCTTTCGCCTTTTCCCCCTCATCCTCGTCCCCAATCCCCAAATGATTAATTGATCCCAAAATTCCCGCGATCGCAAAAGAATCCGAGGTACGGTAATCTACTCAAGAAATCCCCCCTAAGCTTGCTGTCTAGGCAAGATATGACGCGGTACATTGAATATGTAGCCAAGAAAAATGAATATTACAGAGAGCTACTGCCAATCAAAAACTCGCTTGCTTGCTACGGGCTGGCGTTACTGACCAAGCAAATCTCTCCTAGCAGCGTTGGAAGAAATCATCACCAATACCGTTTTTCAAGCAACTGTATTATGCGTAAAAAACTACAACTAGCCATCAAACCGCTGTTAAAAACTGTCTTTGTCCTCAGCCTGGTGTTAACTTTAGCACTAGGTCATGCTGATGGAGCGTTAGCCGCCCGTAGTGGTGGACGAATCGGTGGTGGTTCCTTTAGAGTACCTTCTAGCCGGACTTACACACCTCGCACCTATGCACCTCCTGGCGGGGGTGGATATTACGCCCCTTACCCTGGTGGTGGTTTTGGATTTCCTTTCCTGTTACCTTTGTGGGGTATTGGCGGTGGCTTTGGCGGATTGTTTAGCATCTTAATCTTTATTGCGATCGCTAATTTTATACTGCAAGCCTTCCGCCGGGCTAGCAGTGGAGACACCACCACCGACGATGTAGGCTATAGCAGCAATCCTGCTGTATCTGTAACTCGCTTGCAGGTTGGTTTATTAGCTCAAGCACGTGGTTTACAAGGCGAACTTGACCGCATTGCTGAAACTGCTGATACTAACTCCCCACAAGGAAGAGCAGAAGTTCTGCAAGAAACTAGCCTAGCTTTACTCCGCCATCCAGAATATTGGGTATATGTTGGTGGTGGTACACAACAAGCGAAATTGAATTCAGCTGAAGCTCAATTCAACCGTCTCTCACTAGCAGAACGCAGCAAATTTAGCGAAGAAACCCTCTCTAACGTTAACAACCAACTCAGAGCAGCACTCGCTAAAGAAGCTTTACCTGGTACTGAAACTCCTGAGAATCCCACTGATTTAATTACCTCTGGCCCTGGAGAATATATTATCGTCACCTTACTAGTGGCCACTCTGGGCAAGTCTGCAATTCCTGCAATTAACAGTGCTGATGATTTGCGTCAATCTTTGCGCCAAATTGGTGGTATTCCTAGCGAGCAAATCCTAGCTATTGAGGTGCTTTGGACTCCTCAAGCTGCAGGCGATACTCTAACCTCTGATGATTTGTTAGCTGAGTATCCCGATTTAAAACTTGTTTAATTCCATCAAATTACTAAAACACCATAAAACCGCTTGCTGACAGCAAGCGGTTTATTGTTTCGGTATAAACATATTTAGTATATTTCTTCCTTATCGATTTTATAATAGCAAATTTCTCAACAACAGTCAATCTGTCTACGAGAACAGTTTTTATGAGGTTAATATATGGTTATAAATTGCGATCGCAGCATGGCGTAAATAAACTACCATTCTCAACGAACGCAATGCTGAGACTCTATTCATTTTGAATTTTGAATTTTGAATTTTGAATTCCGCTTTGCGGTTTTCCCCTCACTCTTCTCGGCTTGCGGATAGGACGCATTGTTTCTCGACCCAAGACAAACAATCCCGCTACACCTAAGCAAACAAACCAAACATATTGATACCAATATTGTCGCATCTGCTCAATTGTGCGTAATTCTAAATGTAGAGTGCTGAAATGAAGCAACAGTATAAGCGTCATTAACGCGGCAAAACCAACGAAGCTTAAACCAACACGAATCCTTGCAGGGCGTAAATCAAAGTCACCAATTTCGTCTAAATCAATTTCTGCTAGTTCTTTTAAAGATTTATCCGCGAGGGATGAGGCTGTTTGTAATTTGCTACTCAACTTGGGAGGTAAAATCGGCGTGAGAGATTCTACAGCTGGGCGACGTAGCAAAGCCTCAGTGTCTCGCAGCAATTCCAAAGGCTTAGGAGTAGTCTCTGGCTGTGGCAATTCTTTGTTTTCTGTAGCAGATGTAGTAGTAGCTTCGCCTTCAAAATCCATACACAGCAAGTTTCTGAGTAACTAGAATTATCAATAGCCTAGCGAATCATTTAGGGACTAGGCAAATAGTTAAAGCAAAAGCCTGTTTTGTTGAAGGGGGGGACTGGGGAACTCGGGGCCCCCTCTGGGGATAAGGGGTAATGGGGACTGGGGATAAGGGGTAATGGGGATTGGGGATTGGGTACAAGGGGGAACTGTTGACAATTGACTTTTGACTCTAGACTCGTCAAAAATCAAATCAGATTGGTATATCTCTGCATTAAAGCAGCACTCTCTATTATTTAGTCTTAATGTAGAAATAACTTCTGATACATTCTACGTTAATCTTTCCTGCAAGGTAAGCGCAAAGGCGCAAATAAAAGCTTTGTGTCTGTACGTAATATTTGATAATAATCATTGAGTATTAACATTTTGAGTAGTTTTAATATCAGTGTTTATACTCAATTTATCTTATCATTTCACAATTAAAATTGTGATAGTTTGAAATCCTCAATAGAGAATATAGGCTCTAAATCTCCTCTTATCATTAATATGATTAATATGTTCCAAGTGTTAGATAATGATACTGATGTTGTATTATTTGAAAAGGATACATACACTGTTGGAAGACTCAAGGAGTTGATACATAATAATTTTGGAGAAAAATTGCATACTCAATTGAGTAATGGTCATCAAAAAGTTGCAAGTATTATTCAGTCTGTATCGGTTAGTGAAGCAGTTTTTAAAGTTGAAGATATAACATGGAAGTCTTCTTCTGAAGGTATAAGATGCCAAATTTTACGAGTTGGTTCTAGAGGATGGGAAATAGGAAGAATAAGAATAATCACATCTACAGGAATTACTACAGACAATCATATCGGTGCTCATAAAATTAGCAGTTATACTACAGTCAAAATTCAAGTAACTATAGAATTTTGTCCTGATGAACCTCTTGAACCAGAATCTCCTTTAGACGATATTCGCAAAATGATGCAAGCAACATGAAAACTATTCTCCATATTACACAAAGTGGACAATGGGAAGAGGCGAAAACACTCGGAAGTTACCGTGCTGATTCTCTGGAAACTGAGGGTTTTATCCACTGTTCAGAAGCTAACCAAATCCTCAAAGTTGCAAATAGATTTTTCAAGCATCAAAAGGGATTGGTAATACTGTTTATTGATGCTGATCAAGTGAAAGCTGAGGTGCGTTATGAGGAGGCGGAAATAGGTGAGTTATTTCCTCATATTTATGGAAAGTTAAATATCGATGCAGTGTTTCAAGTAATTAATTTTGAATCTGGGGAAGATGGGTTGTTTAATTTACCGCGAGAGGTTTTAAATTTAAGTTAGCGAATCCCATAGTAAAATTACGAAAAGTCTGTGAAATGAAGAACTTAACGCTAATAAACGCTGAAAAATGTTAAGTAATAATACCTGACTAATCAGGTAGATTGTTGCTCGCGTAAATGTATGTAAATTATTATATTCTGCCTTTCCAGTTGGGAAATATAGGAAGTGAGCGCCCAACTCTAGGGAAAGGAGAAACGATAGTGTTAACCTCGATAATACCAGGTTATGACATACTAGAAATTATATCTGAAGGAATTAACACAACTGTTTACCGAGCTAGGTCGCAAAAAAACCAGCAGCGTGTAGTTCTGAAAGTTCTCAAGGCTGAATATCCCTCTTTTGAGCAAATTACTCGCTTCAAGCACGAATATAAAACTACAGAAAATCTTAACTGTGAGGGTATTGTTAAAGTTTATAGCCTAGAGAGCTATCAAAATCGCCTGGTGTTAGTAGCAGAAGACTTTGGTGGTATCAGTCTCAAACAGTTTCTCTCTTTGCAGCAGCTTAGTGAAGCTAATTTTTTAAAGATTGCTGTGCAATTAGCTAAAGCGTTGTTATCGCTACATCAGAACCGCATTATTCATAAAGATATTAAACCTGCAAATATTATTGTTAATCCCCAGACTGGGATTGTGAAAATTACAGACTTTAGTATTGCGTCACATTTAGATAAAGAAACACCGCAACTGACAAATTCTCATCAATTGGAAGGGACAGTTGCTTATATGTCTCCTGAACAAACGGGGAGAATGAATCGCGCTGTCGATTATCGCAGTGATTTTTATTCTTTGGGGATTACATTCTATGAAATCTTGACTGGTCAATTGCCTTTTGTAACTGACGATTTACTGGAGATGTTTCACTCTCATATTGCCAAGCCAGTTACACCAATTACCCAGTTAAAACCAGAAGTTTCGAGAACAATAGCCGCGATTGTCATGAAATTGATCGCGAAAAATGCTGAAGACCGCTATCAAAGTGCATTGGGACTATTAGCTGATTTAGAATTATGCCTTGAGCAATTAGAAACTACAGGTAATATTTCTAATTTTACCCCCGGACAACGCGATCGCACTTCTCAATTACTCATCCCCCAACAATTATATGGCAGAGAATCAGAAGCGATCGCCTTGCTGCAAGCCTTTGAGCGTATTAGCCAAGGTACAAGCGAAATCATGTTGGTTTCTGGCTACTCTGGGATCGGGAAATCATCGCTGGTGAATGAGGTACATAAACCGATTGTCAGACAGAGGGGTTATTTTATTGATGGGAAATTTGATCAATTTAAACGCAATGTTCCCTATACTTCTGTGATTCAGGCTTTTCAATCTTTAATACAGCAATTATTAACTGAAAGTAGCGACAGGTTAACAGCCTGGAAAGAGAAACTCCTGCAAGCGCTGGGTAGCAATAGTCAAGTAATTATTGATGTGATTCCAGAAGTGGAATTAATTATTGGTAAACAGCCGGAAGTTCCACAGTTAGGCGCAGCTGAAAGCCTCAACCGCTTTCATCGCCTATTTCAGTCTTTTATTCAAGTTTTTGCTCAACAATCCCACCCTTTAGTATTATTTCTTGATGATTTACAATGGGCTGATTCTGCTTCTTTAAAATTAATTCAAGTGTTAATGACTAATCCAGATAGTCATTATTTGCTGTTAATTGGGGCATATAGAGATAATGAAGTCGGCCCCAGCCATCCATTAATCAAAACCTTAGAGGAAATAGCCCAAGCTGATACGGTTATTAATAGTATTGTGTTACGCCCCTTAGAATTACCTTATGTCTATCAACTGCTGATAGATACTTTAGGCGATTCGGAAAAAATCTTTGAATTAGCGAAAGTCTTATTTAATAAAACCCAAGGTAATCCTTTATTTTTAACCCAATTAATCAAAGCAATATATCAAGAGAATCTCCTACAATTCGATTTTAATCAAGGAATTTGGGGTTGGGATATACAGCAAATTCAAACAAAGAATCTGGTAGATAAAGATGTTGTCGAATTAGTTGCGAGAAACATTCAAAAGCTACCCGAAGCTACGCAAACAGCCCTACAATTAGCATCTTGTATTGGTAATCGTTTCAGTTTAGATGTATTGGCAACTGTCAGTAGTGATAATCTGCAAAGATTAGCAGAAGCTTTGCAACCTGCTTTACAATTGGGCCTCATTTTACCTTTGAACAATGAATATCGTATACCTTTACTATTTGCCACCGAAGAGTTAGCGGTTTTAGATTTTGATGACTCTCATATTAGCTATAAATTTTTGCACGATCGCGTCCAGCAAGCTGCCTATTCTCTCATTCCTAACCATCAAAGAAAAGTTACGCATTTAAAAATTGGGCAGCAGTTGTTGCAAAATACCCCTCCTGAACAATTAGAGGAAAATATTTTTGATATTATTAATCAACTAAATGTGGGTGCTAGCTTAATCAGTAAGCCATCCCAAAAGCAACATTTGGCAGAATTAAATTTGCTAGCGGGGAGAAAAGCGAAAGCCGCTACAGCTTATTTAGTGGCGATCGCTTATTTAAATACTGGTATCAAAGTTTTAGCTGCAGATAGCTGGTTCAGTGAATATGACTTGACTTTAGCCTTGATGGTGGAAGCTGCAGAAGCAGCATATCTCGGTGGCGATTATCAGTTGATGGAGAATTTAGCCAGTCAAGTATTGCAAAATGCCCGCACCCTACTTGATAAAGTAAAAATTTATGAGGTGAAGATTCAAGCTTATGTTGCCCAAAGTAAACAACCAGAAGCTATCAAAACAGCTTTAACTGTCTTAGAACTGTTGGGTGTGAGGTTCCCTGATGCACCTAGCGAAGGAGATATCAGCGAAAGTTTACAAGCAACGCAACTGATATTAGCAGGCAGAAGTTCTGAAGATTTAATCGATCTACCAGCAATGACAGATCCGCAAATTTTAGCAGTGATGCGGATTATCGCCACTGTGACGGCGGCTGTATCTCAAGCCGTACCAATGCTGCTACCCTTAATTGTTTTTAAGCAGGTAAGACTATCAGTACAATATGGCAACGCACCAGTCTCCACTCTCGCCTACGCTTGGTATGGCGTGATTCTCTGTGGAGTCATCGCGGATATTGATGCAGGCGATCGCGCTGGTAAATTAGCATTAGGTTTGCTATCAAATATCCAGGGTAAAGCGCTGCAAACTAGTACTTTCAATATGATTTATCCGTTCGTGAAGCCGTGGAAGCATCATATTCGCAAGTCGTTACTACCTTTACTAGATGCACATCATAATGGTTTAGAAACAGGGGATTTAGAATACTCCGCTTACTGTGCCTACAATTATTGCAGCCTTTCTTACTTCCTGGGCAAGGATTTGAAAACCCTAGAACCAGAGATGGCAATTTACAGTCAAGTTTTAGATAAAATCAAGCAGGAAGTAGCCCATAATTATCTCAAAGTCTTTCGCCAATCTGTATTAAATCTGATCAGTGATGTCTCCTTCTCTGAGAAGTTAGCAGGTGTAGCATATAACGAAGAAACTATGCTACCGCTACATTTGCAAGCTAACGATCGCTATGCCATTGGTACTTTATACGTCAACAAATTAATTCTCTGTTATCTATTCGCTGAATATCAACAAGCCGCAGAAGTTGCTGATTTAGCAAAGGAATATTTAGATGGGATAACTGGTTCGTTTATGGTGCCAGTTTTCCACTTTTATGATTCTCTCACCCAGCTTGCTATGTTAGCCCATACCCCCATCTCACAAAAAGAAATTTTGTGGTTGCGGGTAATTGCTAACCAAGAAAAGCTGAAAACATGGGCAAATCATGCACCCATGAACCACAAGCATAAGTATTGCTTAGTTAAAGCCGAGTACCATCGCGCATTGGGTGAATATTTAGAAGCGATGGAATATTATGATCGCGCCATTGCTGGTGCTGCTGAACATGGTTACATTCAAGAAGAAGCACTAGCAAATGAACGCGCCACCGAAATGTACATGTCAATGGGTAAGAAAAAAATTGCCCAAGTTTACATCACAGAAGCTTATTATGGTTACCACCGTTGGGGTAGTACAGCCAAAGTCAAACACCTAGAAAAACAATACCCCGATTTAATTCTTCGCAGCAATCATGCGATGTCTACGACGGGCTACGCCTACGCTTCTACTGGTAGCATCTCTAGAACATTCAAATTAGATGCATCTCTCAGTTCGCATTCGACAACTAGTAGTGGTATCAGCTTGGATATCGTCACAGTAGTCAAAGCGAGTGAGGCGATTAATAATGAAATCTCCTTAGAAAGTTTACCGCGCACGCTACTACATATCATTTTAGAAAATGCTGGCGCTCAAAAAGGTTGCTTAATTTTAGTCAAAGATGAGCAATTAATTATTGAAGCTATTGATAGCAGTATGATTGATTCCCAAATTACTTTGCTATCAACTCCTGTAGAAGAAAGCGAACTAGTACCCAAAAAGCTGATCAATTATGTAGCGAGAACTCAGCAACCTTTAGTAATTAGAGATGCCAAACTCGATCCAGTTTCTAATAAAGATATTTACATTCAAAATCATGAATGTAAATCCATATTATGTGTACCTATTTTTTATCAATCCAAGTTTATCGGTATATTTTACCTAGAGAATAATTTAATTACTGGTGCATTTACACCCGAACGGCTAGAACTGTTGAAAATACTCTCTTCTCAAGCTGCGATCGCGCTGAAAAATGCCCGTCTATATGCCAAAGAACAAGAAAAATCTCAGGATTTAGCAGCAGCATTATTACAACTCCAACAAACTCAAACTCAACTTGTACATACAGAAAAAATTTCCTCTTTAGGGCAGTTAGTAGCGGGAGTTGCCCATGAAGTAAATAATCCGGTTAGCTTTATTTTTACTAACCTTACCCATGCCAGGCGCTATATCGAAGACTTAATTAATTTACTACATCTTTATCAACAGCATCTACCTCATCCCCCAGCAGAAATTAAAGATGAAATTGAAGCGATAGATTTGGATTTTCTCTTAGAAGACTTACCGAATATGATTTCTTCCATGAAAGAGGGAACCCATCGGATTCGAGATATTATGCAATCTCTACGCAATTTCTCACGCAAAGATGGCTTAGATAAAAAGGCGGTAAATATTCATGAGGGTATTGAAACCACGCTGATGATTTTATCCCATCGCTTAAAGGCTTATCCTCATCGTCCAGCAATTCAGGTAGTTAAGAATTATGGCGATTTACCCTTGATTGCTTGTTATCCTGGGCAATTAAATCAGGTATTTATGAATTTACTAGCTAATGCTATTGATGCTTTAGAAGAATCTAATGAAGGTAAGAATTATGCTTTTATAGAACAGCATCCCAATGTCATCATAATTTCTACCACAGTCAGCGATCAACAAGTAAAAATTTCGATTGCTGATAATGGGATGGGAATTCCAGAGTCAGTTAAGGAAAAAATATTTCAAGCCTTTTTTAGCACTAAGCCAGAAGGTAAAGGTACAGGTTTAGGGTTATCTATTAGTCATCAAATAGTTACCAAAGTCCACAATGGTACTTTTGAGTGTGTTTCTTCCCCTGGTAAAGGTGCAGAGTTTATTATTCAGATTCCCATTGATAGGAATTAAAAATTAGGTAATCTTATAATACAATGCAATACAGTTCAGTTAAGAAAATTAATTGACAACGAAACCAAAAAACTAGTTACTCAACAAAAAACTGAACAATAATTTTGGAGGGGGTTTGGGGGACGCAACCGTCACCCAATCGGGGGTTTGGGGGAGAATCCCCCAAGTGACAAATCAATTACTAAATATGAACTGTATCGTCTCATAACATACTTTGGTATAGGCTGGTAATGGGTAATTAGAAAAATTAAATACCCAATATTAGAATACCGTTGAGAATTAAATGGTGCGTTGCGCTGCGCGACAACACACCCTACTTTTATTCGGTTAATCCCCATTCCCACTTGAGTGTTTCTAGTTTGGGATTTTTGACACTCAATCTTTTACATTCATCCAAAAACTCTTTTACCTGTTCTTCGTTGAGAGTTAAACCACCTTCTTGCAAATTATGAATGTAAGTGATGATATCCGCAGTTGTTAGTGATGCACTGATTTCTTCTAGCCAAACTGCATTTCTCACTTCTCTACACACCAATTCGATATCAGATGAGGTAAACCTAGTACTTTTTTCGGCTAGCATTTCAAAGTTAATTATCTGATTGAAATCAATTTTTGCTAGATAATGTTGGAATAATTCTATCCTTTCTGATTGATCAGGGGGAAAGATAGGAATTTTCCAATCTAATCTACCAGAACGCTTTAAGGCGCTATCTATACCACTTAAATAATTAGTTGCACCTATCACAATTACATTGCTATTTCGCAGATTATTTAATTCTATTAATAATTGGTTAATTGTCGCCTTTTGGTCTGTATGGGCGCTGTCTTCATGACGGTTAAAGCCAATACTATCTAACTCATCAATAAATAAAACTGAGGGAGATTTCTTTTTCGCTTGAGCAAAGATATCTCGAATATTTTTCTGACTTTGCCCTATCCATACACTGATAATATCAGCAGGGGAGAATTTAAAGAAATATCTGCCAGATTCATTAGCGAATGCATTTGCTAACAGAGTTTTACCACATCCAGGTAAGCCGTAGAAAAGAATCCCACTAATTGCATCTTGATAGCCTTTAGATTGTAGCCTCAAAAGTTTGCTTAATTTTTCCTTTTCTTCCTTCAAACCTTTAACTTGGCTAAAATCAAGCTTGGTTTCTGGGAGGCGTTGAGTTAAGGGATAAGTCGGGGTTAAACTGCGTTTTTTAGCTGCATATTCAAAAGCTGGATATTCAAGTGCATCAAAAGATACTGGAACTAATTGATGATTTTCATAATCCGGTGCCATAACCACAATTTTAAAAGTATTATCATAATAACCAGCTAGTTTATATTCGAGAACTTCTTTAATCTTTTTAATCTGGTAAGAGTTACGTGCAATCTCAAAACCAGGAAATACTAACCACACAGTATTTAATTTATTCGGCCAGACTTTGGATTTTTGTAAAATTCTTCTGAGTGAATCCAAGAACAGATTATTATCCTGAAATTCTTGATACTTCAGAGTTTCGATTTCCACAATTACCTGATTATCTACATATACAGGAATGATTTCGCTTTGATATTCTTCATATTCATAGCTATCTTCATCATCATTTGTGTCCTGATCTCTGGAACTTAATTCTACTTCACATTGAATTTTAGACAAATCATAGCCTAAAGCTTCTAAGGTTTTAATCGCAAAATATTTGAGATAAATATATTCTGTACTTTCTTCTCGCCACTTCAAACTATAAAAATGTTCGGCTTTCATGCCAATTAATAGCTGAGAATCAGCTAAGATTTGCGCTTTTTGTAATTCTAGAAAGTAATTTAATAAAGATACCTCATCTTCTTCCATCTCATAACGCGGAAGTTCTAACAAGAGACGGAAATGAGCATAAATTTCTTCTTTATGCTGAATAGCAGCTTCGTTGGGATATTTGCATCGTAGAGTAAAGGTAAAAGGAATTTTACTAGCTACTCTATCTACCAAATAGCCTAAAGCATCTTCTTGTTGCTGTGCTTGAATTTCTGATACAGGTGGGCAATGAAATACTATAAATAATTGTTCAGAATTATATTTGTTGGCGTAGACTGATATCTGTTCAAACTGCTCATCAAATTTTTCGCAATCTAGTAAATCTAAGCCAGTAGTGCCGAGAATCACACTAGTCATTGTAGAAAAATAAAAGTGATAAATATTAGCACCAGATAGGGAATAATCATCATCGTCATCATCGTCATCAGTAGTAATATTTGTATTGAATTTTTGATTCGATGCTGTCGGGATATTATTATTACCTCTATATTGATATTTTCTAATTAATTCATAATTTAAGATTTTAGTCACAACATCAGAAAAGAAATCTTCTACTTGGGGAATGAGAAAAATTCCTACTGGTTGATTTGAGTCTAAACAAGCTTGAAACCTTTCATATTCTTGCTCAGAACCGAAATCAAATAAGTAATAGAAAAAATCATGCTTAACTGGAAATGCTGCACTTAATTTACTAAAAATTGGTTGCACATCAGCAATTTGCACATCAGGAGTAACATCTTGAAGAGAAATAGCCAGTTTAGTATCTAAAGGAATATACAAATCAAATAGGGGATCTGTGCAAAGTCCCAATTCAGCTAGCGCATTATTAAAATTATCGACAAAAGCTTGACTACGACGCTGGTAGCCCAACTGTTCCATAATGGTTTTGACGCGGAGGCTTTTTTGAGTTCTACCAGTTCGCTGAAGTTCATTTTTAATTGAGCGTAAGTAGCCTGTATATGACATTTTGTATTTTCTAGTCGTAATTGTTAAGCAAGCATCCCTAAGGGTAGCAAGTATATAATTCCCCACGCGAGATGTCTAGTTAACTTACACAGGCGATCGCACCTTACAAGTATCGCGACAGCATCAACCTATTTGTCAAGCAGACATACTTACTCCATATCTTTGACATACGCCTCAGTTATTCTTCTGAATAACAAGTTTAGCTCGATAGATTTATTAAGTGTTTTTCAAGAGGTTAATAATATGAAACAGTTAGTTTCTCAAAGCTGGCTGGGAATGGCAAGTGCAACATTTTTGGTTTGCTTATCTCAACCTCTAATGGCACTTGTACCCAATAATGTGGGAGTAATTCTCAACAGTGGTTCCACAAATACCATTGGTTACCGGATTTATGTTTCTCCCAATGGAGAAGCCAATTATGTCGATGGAAATGGTTCTGGTAAAGGTAAACTTCCGGAAAAATTAACGAACCGATTCTTCCGTGATTTAAAAGCTGCTGAACCATTATCCGACTTACCAGTGAAGCCCAACTGCGTCAAGTCCACTTCTTTTGGCACAACGACTACTGTCAATTTAGGTAGTCAGCAATCCACAGATATTAGCTGTCCTGGTAATGCTAAAGCTAGGCGTTTAGATAATGATGCGATCGCAATTGCTAAAGCTTTAAAAGTTACCAATGTTCCTAATAGTAAAGGCAAACCTTTACCACCTCAGAATTTTTAATTCAATTTACATTTTGAAGTTGCTTGTGTAGACAATTTTATTGCCAACATAAAAGCTGATTCCTCTAATAGCTATTGATAAAAAAGAGAGACGAATTTGCTTCGCCTCTCTTTCTCTATAGTATCTTTAGCCAAGACAAGCGGCTAAATCTTGTTCTGGAGTAGTGATGAGTTTGAGATTGTATGTCTCGGAAAGCAACTTCGCAACATTAGGTGTGAGGAAAGCAGGAAGGGTGGGGCCAATGCGAATATTTTGAATACCCAGGTAAAGTAGGGTTAACAAAACTGCGATCGCTTTTTGTTCGTACCAAGATAGTACCAATGACAGTGGTAGTTGATTGACATTAACTTGGAATGCTTGGGCTAAAGCAACAGCAATTTGAATAGCTGAGTATGCATCGTTACATTGTCCCAAATCTAGCAGTCGGGGAATACCGCCAATATCACCGAGTTGCTTGTCAAAGAAGCGGAACTTACCACAGCCAAGAGTCATGACTACGCAATCGCTAGGAATCGTTTCTACTAAATCTGTGTAGTAATTGCGTCCTGGTTTGGCACCATCACAACCACCAACTAAGAAGAAGTGGCGAATATTACCTGATTTCACCGCATTAACCACAGTATCAGCTACACCTAAGACAGCATTCCGAGCAAAACCTGTAGTTACTGTACCGCGATCGCTCTCTTCTGCAAAGCCGGGTAATGCTAAAGCTTTTTGGATAATCGGTGTAATGTCGCGAATACTAACGTGCTGCAAACCAGGATAACCTACAGGCCCCAAGGTAAATACTTTATCTTTGTAAGTTTCATGAGGAGGCATGAGGCAGTTAGTTGTCATCACAATTGCACCAGGGAAGTGTTCAAACTCATGGGTTTGATTTTGCCAGGCGGTGCCATAATGCCCATATAGGTGAGGATAAGTTTGTTTCAGCTTGGGATAGCCATGTGCAGGCAGCAATTCACCGTGTGTATAAACTTTAATCCCGGTTCCGGCTGTTTGCTCTAGAATAGCGCGCAAGTGTAATAAATCATGCCCTGATACAAGGATGGCTTTACCAACTGTCACACCTAGAGTTACGGCTGTAGGTGTAGGATGCCCAAAGGTATTGGTGTTCCCAGCATCCAGCAATTCCATTGCTTTCAGGTTCATCTTGCCTACTTGCAATGTAATATCTAGCCATTCTTGCAAACTCTTGTCTTGAGCATCAAGATTAGCTAGAACTTCATGGAAAAATACATATAAATCTTCGTCATGCTGCCCCAGTTCTAAAGCATGGAAAGCATAAGCAGCTACGCCCTTCAAACCATATAATATTGTGAGCTTGAGTGAGAAAATATCTACATTTTTAGCAGATTGACCAATAAACTCAAATTCTAAGTCTTTTCCTTGTTTAATTAGCTGTTGTTGATCGCCAGCAGGTTGGAAATTCGCGATCGCAGAATTTACCGCAGCGTTACCTAATGCTTGAATTTGTAACTTCAGACTCTCACGTAAAGCGATCGCGCGATTTACAAACGTGACAAAATCATCAGCTGAGAAATTCACATTCGTCAGCGTCGAAAACAGCATCTCACAGGTGAACTCATCTTGATCGTGAGTACTAATACCAAAAGCTTTGGCTTGCAGCGCTACTTGCGACAACCCCCGCAGACAATGCACCAGTAAATCTTGTAATGCATCTACCTCTGGACTTTTACCGCAGGCTCCCCACTGATAACATACATCACCACGGGTTGTTTGTTCACACTGATTACAGAACATAAGTCTTTCACTCCAATCTTTATGCCTTTAGAGTATTGACAATCTGCAAGTAAAACCTTGATCTAAGTCAAGAGAATCTGCAAAGTTTGGTAAAGATATCAGTAGGAATATGGGGGAAGGGAAAAAGGGGGAAAGGGGAAAGGGGGGAATCAAGAAGCTATAAGCCTTAATATGTAAGCTTTTCAGCTAGACAAATTTACGGTTAAAAATACTTAACTAAGTAAATTGAACATTAAGCTAATGCGCGCCTAAATTGCATAACTACTCAATAAGGCTGTTAACTGTTAACGGTTGACAGTCAACAGTCAACCAATCTCTAGATATTTCGCTGTAAATGATACAACTTCATCATTTGTTATCTTCACAAGTTCCTCAAACTCTTTGCCTATAACTCAAGGCGCAGGGTATTTAAGATGCTTAAGGCTAAAGGCTAATTCTGATAGAGACTAGAAGCAATGTCAGTTAAAACTTTAACAATCAATGACCAATTAATTAGCGCCCGAGAGGAGGAAACTATCCTCGAGGCGGCGCGAGAGGCGGGAATTAATATCCCGACTTTGTGTCACTTAGAAGGAGTCTCAGATATAGGTGCTTGTCGGCTGTGTTTGGTAGAAATTGCCGGTAGCAATCGCCTTTTACCAGCTTGCGTTACCAAGGTGGGAGAAGGCATGGAGGTAAAAACCGATTCGGAACGGTTGCAAAAATACCGCCGCACAATTATTGAAATGCTGTTTGCGGAAGGCAATCACGTTTGTTCTGTATGCGTAGCCAACGGCAATTGTGAATTGCAAGATTTGGCGATTGAGACAGGTATGGATCATGTGCGTCTCAATTACCATTTCCCCGATCGCAAAGTTGATGTTTCTCACGATCGCTTCGGTGTCGATCATAACCGTTGTGTTCTTTGTACTCGCTGCGTCCGTGTTTGTGACGAAGTTGAAGGCGCACACACTTGGGACTTGGCAGGTAGAGGTTCTAATTCCCATGTAATTACTGATTTAAATCAACCTTGGGGAACTTCAAATACTTGTACTTCCTGCGGTAAATGTGTGAATGCCTGCCCCACAGGTGCAATTTTTTACCAAGGTTCCAGCGTCGGTGAAATGAAACACGATCGCGCAAAACTAGAGTTCCTTGTCACAGCACGGGAGAAAAAACAATGGTTCGTGTGAAATTTGCAACGGTATGGCTAGGTGGTTGTTCTGGCTGTCATATGTCATTTCTCGATTTAGATGAATGGCTGATTGACTTAGCAGAACAGGTAGATGTAGTTTATAGCCCCTTCGCTGATATTAAACAATACCCCGAATGGGTGGATGTAGTCTTAGTAGAAGGTGCGATCGCCAACGAAGAACATTTAGAAATTTTGCACACAGTCAGAGAGCGATCGCAAATTCTCATTTCCTTTGGAGACTGTGCTGTTACTGGCAATGTTACCGCTTTACGCAATCCTTTAAGCACCGAATCCGTGCTGCAAAGTTGTTATATAGAAGCCGCCGATCTTCACGGTTCCATACCCAACGCACCAGGAATTGTCCCCCCATTATTAGATAGAGTGCAACCAGTACACACCCTCGTTCCAGTAGATATTTACTTACCAGGTTGTCCCCCTTCCGCCGATAGAATTCGAGCCGTACTAGAACCTTTATTGAAGGGCGAAAAACCACACCTAGAAGGACGCGACTTATTGAAGTTTGGTTAGTTCAAAGGGCATGGGGCATAGGGCATAGGGCATAGGTTATTTTTTCCCTGCTTCCGCACCTCCCTTATCTCCCTTATCTCCCTCATCTCCCTCATCTCCCTCATCTCCCAATCCCCACTCCCCAACCCCAACAACATTTATGTCTCAAAAAATCATCATCGATCCAGTCACCCGTATTGAAGGACACGCCAAAATATCGATTTATTTGGATGATACGGGACAAGTTAGCGATGCAAGGTTCCATGTTACCGAGTTTCGCGGATTTGAAAAATTTTGTGAAGGTCGTCCTTTCTGGGAAATGCCAGGAATTACGGCGCGCATTTGTGGTATTTGTCCAGTAAGTCACCTATTAGCTTCTGCGAAAGCAGGCGATCGCCTCCTCTCGGTGACAATTCCGAAAACCGCAGAAAAACTGCGTCGCCTCATGAATTTGGGGCAAATTGTCCAATCTCATGCTTTGAGCTTCTTCCACCTCAGCGGCCCGGATTTACTCTTAGGGATGGATAGCGATCCCCAAAAACGCAACGTTTTTGGTTTAATTGCTGCTGAACCAGAAATTGCCCGTGGCGGTATCCGCTTGCGCCAATTTGGACAGGAAATTATTGAAATTTTAGGCGGGCGGAAAATTCACCCATCCTGGGCGGTTCCCGGTGGTGTGCGCGAACCCTTATCCGCAGAAGGACGCGCCCATATTCAAAGCCGCATTCCCGAAGCGCGAGAAACAGTCATCAATGCATTAGGAATGTTCAAGAAGTTACTTGAACCTTATGAGAAAGAAGCCCAAACTTTTGGTAATTTCCCCAGCTTATTTATGGGGTTAGTCACACCTGAAGGTTTATGGGAAAATTACGACGGCAATCTGCGGTTTGTAGACAGCGACGGCAATATTATTGCTGATAAACTCGATCCTAGTCGCTATTACGAATTTATTGGCGAAATCGTCCAGCCTGATTCTTATTTAAAATCTCCTTACTATCGTCCTTTAGGTTTTCCTAACGGCAATGGTAATCAGTCAGAAAGTGGTATGTATCGAGTCGGGCCGTTAGCGAGGTTAAATGTTTGTAGCCATATCGGTACGCCTTTAGCTGATGCAGAGTTAAAAGAATTTCGAGATAAAGGTAAAGGCACAGTTACCTCATCATTCTTCTATCATTACGCTAGATTGATTGAAATTTTGGCATCAATTGAGCGCATTGAAATTCTCCTTGATGACCCAGATATTTTATCAACTCGACTCCGTGCTGATGCGGGAATAAACCAATTAGAAACCGTCGGTGTTAGTGAAGCACCACGCGGCACATTATTCCATTTTTATCAAATAGATGAAGATGGCTTAATTCAAAAAGCTAACTTAATTATTGCCACAGGTCAGAATAATTTAGCGATGAATCGCACCGTCGCCCAAATTGCTAAACATTTTATTCATGGCCCAGAAATTCCCGAAGGAATGTTAAACCGTGTGGAAGCAGGTATTCGTGCTTTTGACCCTTGTTTAAGCTGTTCAACTCATGCAGTGGGACAAATGCCATTGCATATTGAATTAGTTGGTGTTGATGGTACAGTTGTCAAAGAAGTTTGGCGGGATTAATCCTTTTTTAATTCGTAATTAATGCGAATTGTAGGGTGCGTTGTCGCGCAGCGCACCATTAACCAATACTAAGCTAAACCAAATCTAGTTTGCATAATCTGAAATTGTTTGTATATTTCATGTGGGGTGGGCATCTTGCCCGCCCAATATATGCAAATTAAATGTGGAACAGTTTACCCAGATTCCCGAATTTAAATAACAATTCTAGCACCTAACGCACCGCCTCATGGATGGTGCATTACGGCTAAATTACATTGTTGCTAAGATCCAAATCCTTTCATAGCCGTAACACACCCTACTCAAGATTTACTAATATTTAATATTCTTAAATCAAGTTATATCTCTTCCCTCTGCAACCAGTAATTTCAGCTATCAATTAAGAAAATATTATAAAAATAATTAATGTGATAAAACTCATATATGTAGTTTCCGAAAATATAACTGTAGTTACAGTTTTTTGATTTTTTAAGATGCTGAGATTAAGTTTTTCTATAAAACTATCTAAACAGCTACTTCTCACGCAATTTGCTATTGACAGATAATGTCTCAAACGAGTTAACTTTATTTGTACCGACCTACATCCTCACAAGTTCCTCAAGTTTTTTACTTAACTTAACAATAGATGAGGCAGAGTGAAAAACAATGAGTAATGTAGTAGCAATCGGTTATGGTAATGACTTACGTAGTGATGATGGTATTGGACAACGTGTAGCTCATGCCTTGGATTTTAACAACGTCAAATCTCTGGCTGTTCATCAACTCACTCCAGAACTTGCAGATACTTTAGCAAGTGCTGATTTAGCAATTTTTATTGATGCTTGTGTAGCTTCCGAAAGTACTGAAGTGCAAGTAAAACCCCTCTCTCCAGAATTTTCCAACGTTATCGCCGGACACACAGCAGATCCGCGATCGCTTTTAGCATTAACACAAGCACTTTATGGTTATTGTCCCCCAGCTTGGTGGGTAATCGTCCCAGGAGAAAATTTTGCCATAGGCGATCGCCTTTCAGAATTTGCAGAAACAGGCGTGGCGATCGCTTTAGAAAAAATTACGCAAATTATTAATCAAGATTACAGGTAGTCGCAACTCATGCAAAATACACTAAATTCAATTATCGAACCTGCCTACGATATTCTCCGCACTGAGAAAGCTAATCCCCTCGATTTCATCTTTGCACCGCGCAATGTCGCTGTAATTGGTGCTACCGAAAAACAAGGTAGTGTCGGACGGACTTTGTTATGGAATTTAATTAGCAGCCCTTTTGGTGGTACTGTTTTTCCCGTCAATCCTAAACGTAATAGCATCCTGGGAATCAAAGCTTACCCAACAATTTTTGATGTCCCAGAAAAAGTAGATTTGGCAGTAATTGCTACCCCAGCAGCCACAGTTCCCAGGATTATTGCTGATTGCGTCAAAGTAGGCGTAAAAAGCGCCATTATC
This sequence comes from Tolypothrix sp. PCC 7601, assembly GCF_025677855.1. NCBI lineage: Bacteria > Bacillati > Cyanobacteriota > Cyanophyceae > Nostocales > Tolypothrichaceae > Tolypothrix > Tolypothrix sp. PCC 7601. The sequence goes on along the minus strand of NZ_CP064879.1, from coordinate 1,235,588 downwards.
CTCAGCGCAGGTTTTAAAGAAGCAGGGCCAGAAGGCATCGCCTTGGAACAGCAAATTCTGCAACAAGCCCGTCTCGGTAATATGCGGATCGTTGGCCCCAACTGCTTGGGTGTGATGAGTCCCCAATCTGGGCTGAATGCTACCTTTGCTAGTGCGATGGCGCGTCCTGGTAACGTCGGTTTTATTAGTCAAAGTGGTGCGCTTTGCACAGCCATTCTCGATTGGAGTTTCCGGGAAAATGTTGGTTTTAGTGCCTTCGTTTCCCTTGGTTCGATGCTAGATGTGGGCTGGGGCGATTTAATTTATTATCTTGGTGACGATCCCCATACAAAAAGTATTGTAATTTACATGGAATCCGTGGGTGATGCCCGGTCATTCCTCTCAGCAGCTAGAGAAGTAGCTTTAACTAAACCAATTATTGTTATTAAAGCCGGTCGTACCGAAGCCGCCGCTAAAGCCGCCGCGTCCCACACGGGAGCATTAGCAGGTAGTGATAAAGTTTTAGATGCCGCTTTCCGTCGTTGTGGAGTGCTACGCGTCAACAGTATCTCTGACTTGTTTGATATGGCAGAGGTGCTAGCCAAACAACCCCGTCCCAAAGGCCCCCGCCTCACAATTCTCACCAACGCCGGCGGCCCTGGTGTACTGGCTACCGATGCGTTAATTTCATCAGGTGGCGAAGTTGCACCCATTTCCGAACAAACTCGCACGTCCCTCAACGAATTTTTACCCGCCCATTGGAGTCACGACAACCCTGTTGATATTCTGGGTGATGCCGATCCTCAAAGATATACCAAAGCTTTAGAAATTGCGGCTCAAGATCCCAATAGTGATGGCTTATTGGTGATTCTCACACCACAATCGATGACAGATCCCACCGCCACAGCCGAACAACTGAAGCACTATGTAGAAACTTCACAGCAAAAATCTCAACCAGCTAAACCCATCCTGGCAAGTTGGATGGGAGGCGCAGATGTGTCAGATGGAGAGATGATTTTAAATCGTCAAAGTATCCCTACTTACGCTTATCCAGATACGGCGGCGCGTGTATTTAGCTATATGTGGCAGTCTAGTTATAACTTGCGCGGTATCTACGAAACCCCTGTATTACCTACCGTAAATTCTGCTTCCGGTATCCCCAATCGCCAATATGTGAATAAAATCATCCAAACTGCCAGACTCGCAGGACGGACGATTCTCACCGAGTTTGAATCTAAGGAAATCTTAGCAGCTTACGGCATTCCTGTAGTTGGTACTTGTATTGCCCGTAATGAAGAACAAGCGGTTGAATGTGCGGAAAAATTAGGCTATCCTGTCGTGCTGAAGCTGTTTTCCCACATTATTACCCATAAAACCGATGTCGGCGGCGTGCAATTAAATATCACCGATGCAGAATCCGTCAGACGCGCTTACCGTGCCATTGAATCTGCCTTACAAGAGAAGGTACAAACCGATCCGCATTACGCAAAACTCGGCAGCGAAAATCCAGATATCTTCCTGGGTGTTACCGTGCAGCCAATGGTAAAAACCCACGGTTACGAACTGATTATCGGTAGTAGCCTCGATCCGCAATTTGGGCCAGTATTACTATTTGGTACAGGCGGACAACTAGTAGAAGTTTTCCAAGATAGAGCGATCGCACTCCCACCTCTCAACTCTACCCTAGCGCGGCGGATGATGGAACAAACACAGATTTACAAAGCACTCACAGGCGTTAGAGGGCGTAAGAGCGTAGATATGGAAGCTTTAGAACAATTAATGGTGGCATTTAGCCAATTAGTTGTCGAACAACGCTGGATTAAGGAAATTGATATTAACCCCTTACTAGCTTCCGAAGAACAATTAATTGCTTTAGATGGGCGGATTATCCTTCACGATGCCGATATTACAGAGGAGCAACTACCAAAATTAGCGATTCGCCCCTATCCTACACAATATATCGGACGATGGACGCTGAAAAATCAAACTCCAGTTACTATCCGTCCCATCCGTCCCGAAGATGAACCGTTAATGGTGCAATTCCACCACACCCTCTCTGAGGAAAGCGTTTATTTCCGATATTTTCATCTAATTAAATTAAGTCAACGAGTCGCCCACGATCGCCTCACACGTATCTGCTTTATCGACTACGATCGCGAAATTGCCTTAGTCGTAGAATCGCAAAACTCTACCAAAGAAGCCAAAGAAATCTTAGCAGTAGGGCGGTTAAGTAAAGTACATGGCACCAACACCGCCGAATTTGCCATTGTCGTTAGCGATCGCGTGCAATGTCAAGGTGTAGGTACAGAATTACTCAGACGACTCATCGAAATTGGGCGAGATGAGCAACTCAGTAAAATTACTGCTGACATCTTAGCGGAAAATCATGGAATGCAAAAAGTCTGCGAAAAACTTGGTTTCCGCATTCAACGCACCGCAGATCCCACAGTAGTTAAAGCCGAATTTGATTTGTAGTCAATTGTCCTCTCTTACAAAGTTCTGAGCGGAGGTTTCCTCCGCTCAACGCCAGTTCGTTCAAGTCGGAAAACCCCTTCGGATTCGGCAGTCCACTCGGCGGTATAGCCTCACGTGTGGCTGCACTCACCGCCCACACGACTCAATACTTGTCGGTTAAGGGGAAAAGGGGAAGGGTAAAAGGGGCAAGAAAAAACCTTTAACCCTTACCCTTTCACCTTTTCCCCAAACCAAATTCCGAGTTGAAAATCCTTAACCGAGCAGTATTGCCACACGACTGGCTCGACTTTGCGCTTTGTCATTCGTTATTTGTAATTAGCCAAATTTCCCTACTAGATTGAATTTAATGATCAACAAAAAAATTAACACTAATTTTGGAGGGGGTTTGAGGGATTGTCCCCCAATTGAGCTGGCTTTTTTAATAACTGACAAATCAATCGCTAATAATCTTAACCCAAGCGTATTGCGCTACTAAGCAACTTGAAAATTAAAGCTGAGGGTTGCCCAATGATTCACATCTAATACATAAGAGTCAGCAGCAGTACCGTTAATTTCTGCTTTTACAGAACTAGCATTATGTAAATCTTGTAGTAAGGCTTGGGCGACTTCTAAGGGATTTAATAATGGGCCGATGGGTTGTTGATCTGTCGTCTGATTTTTAGCAGTTTCCAATGTAGTTAGGGTTTCATTGAAGGGACTGGTGCTAAAAATTAGTTGATGTTCGCATTCATAAGCTGGGCCAGGAATTACCCATTCAGCCGCCGCAGCGCTTTGTGGTAAGGTAAATGTTTCACCTGGGGCAATAACTAATTGTTTCACCAAGGGTTTGCTTGGGGAAATGTTCGGTTCTGAAGAAGTTTGCCAGGGATAAAATGCGATCGCACTTCTGTTATTCTTTAATCCCAGCAAAATTAAATATACGGCGCGATCGCCTAAATTTTGTAAGCGATATTGCAATTTACTACCAATGGGTACAATCCCTGTGCTGGGTGATTTGTTGGTTGCAGTTTCATTACCTAAAGTCCGCATGGTTTCTCGTTGCATCACCACACGCGGCGCTAAAGTATTAATAATCTCCAGACTGGCTTTAATAGCTAACCGTGAAGAGCCTTCATTTTCTGTAAGTCGCCATAACTTAGCTGCTAACAAGGTGGGTAATTTCGGCCCCAACCTTTGCACTGCGATTTTTACCGCTTCTCCGGGTTCGCCAGCAATGTTGGGTATAGCTTCGCCACTGAGAGAAAATAAACTGTAGCATGTAGGTGTTGGCGAAAGTTTGCCAAATAGATAATCTGCTGGTTGTTCTCCCGCCACGACAGCAGAAACATGGGCTATTGAAGCAAAGGCGCTAGTAGCATCTACTCGTTCAATTCTCTCTAGTGCCGTATCTAAAGCCACAATTAAACTAATATTGCGGGGTAAAACACGCACAGTTTCTTGTACCAATTGCCCTACTTGTAAAGGATTCGTAGGATTAACATTGGAAAGTTGTGCTTTAGCTGTTAACCCAGCACGCGATCGCAATATTAGCGGTTCTCCAGTAACTAAGCTAAATCGGGAGTTAATACTGTAGTTTTCCAATACTTGGGGTGGTAATCCCGCTAACCATAAACTCACGGTTTTGCCATCTTCTTCTATGGCTGTAATTGCACCTTCACCCCCAACTGAGGTATCAGGAGCAAAATTATCGCCAATGAAAACAGCTTGGGGATTTTTCTTGCTACTGACTAAAGCTGGCTGCTGCTTGCTACCCAGCTTACGCATCGCCGTTTCTACTTGAGAAAGGCTGACTTGAATTGTCTTAGTCGGTGTAACTTCCCATAGATATTGCGTTAAAGCGTAGGTAAATAACCCCGCGCTAAAACCTGATAGCAAAACTTCCCGCGCGGCTTGCTGGGAATCGCCTGTGGCGGACAATAGCAAGGGTGGGGTAACTTCTCCCTTAATGAGAGAATTTTGCGTTTTTAGCTGTTTAAGAAATTCCAGTTCTGCTGTTGCTAGCTGACTATCTACTTCGGGACGGGAACGTACTCTTAAGCCTGGTAACCCAGCACTATTTGGTGCATAGTAGCTAGTATCTAATACCGCAGTGACCCGATCTGTAGAGAGCGATCGCAACAATAATAATAAAGTTTCTTCTAATAAATAATTGCTATTTTGACTATTTTGTGTATTAACTGCGATGAGAGCATTTTGCACTTGATCGGCTTCTATATTGATGCGAGTACCGTAGCCGCTAAAGTGAAATACTACAACATCACCTGTTCTCGCTTGCTTACCCAGATGTTCTAAAAAAGCAGCTTCAATAAATTCTCGGTTAGCTTGTTCCTCTGTTAACGTGAGGATATTGGCTGCGGGGAAGCCAAAGCGATGCATCAGCAATTCTTTTTGCAGTTCAACATCAGTCAAACACCCACTCAGGGCAGGATTTTGGGAGTATTGATTAATGCCAATCAACAATGCCAACTTACGCACACTAGGTTGCGCCAACGCTTGGTAATAGCGATTTCCCCAGTTCAACCACTCAGCTTCAGTTATACCCAAAACTGTGAGAGTTGAACCAATCCGTTGTAAAAAAGTCCGACGCTTCATAAATTCGCTATCAGCCCTCAGCCCATCAGCATAACAGCTTAAAGGGCTAAAGCCTGTAGTGTAAAGTTAAACTCGATACTGTTTTGCAATAGCAAGGGGCATGGGGCATGGGGCATTGGGCATGGGGCATTGGGCATTGGTAATGGGTAATGGGTAATTGGGATATCTCCCTCATCTTCCTCATCTCCCCCAACCCCCAGTCCCCAGTCCCCAGTCCCCAATCCCGAGTCCCTAAGCCAAAACTTGCACTTTCATTGCTCTTGCTAACTCCGCTGCTACCTCTGGACGAGAAAATTCTGGGGGAGGTAGTTCACCCCGGCGCAGCATTTCTCTGACTTTGGTTCCTGATAGGTGGACGCGTTCTTCTGGTTTACTGGGACTAGTTTTGGTTGTCGCCATTTGTTTGGTACGCGTACAGTAAAACGCGTGTTCAAACATCATGGGGACAATCCCTAATTCACCAGGCTCAAATTCATCAAAGATGTATTGAGCATCGTAGGTGCCATAGTAATCACCAACGCCTGCATGATCGCGTCCCACAATAAAGTGAGTACAACCGTAGTTCTTGCGGACTAAAGCATGGAAAATGGCTTCTCTGGGGCCAGCGTAACGCATAGCGGCTGGGTTAATTGCCAAAATCACCCGATCCACAGGATAGTAATGTTCCAGCAAAATTTCATAGCAGCGCATCCGCACATCAGCCGGGATGTCATCTTCTTTTGTTGCCCCTACTAATGGGTGCAAAAATAGACCATCTACGGTTTCCAAAGCGCACTTTTGAATATATTCATGGGCGCGGTGGATGGGATTACGAGTTTGAAAGCCAACAATAGTTTTCCAGCCTTTGGTTTGGAACATTTGCCGAGATGCGGCAGGATCGATTTGGTAGGCGGGAAAATGAGGATGGGAATCGCGTTGTAATAGCCAGACATCACCAGCCAGATTTACAGACCCTTGGTTATAGAGTACTTGCACGCCTGGATGTTTAGCATCATCAGTGCGATAGACATTAATAGCTTCGCGGGTTTTGTCGTAGGTATACTTTTGGGATAGCTGTAAAACCCCGATATACTCGCCATTGGGGTTATCCAGACGAATTAAGCCACCTTCCTGGAGTGGAGAAGCTACTTCTTCGGTTACCGACAGTGTAATAGGAATTGACCACACAAGACCGTTAGCTAGGCGCATTTCTGTAACCACGCGATCGTAGTCTTCCTGGTTCATAAAACCTGTGAGTGGACTAAAACCGCCGATCGCAATCATCTCTAAATCAGAAACGGCTCGCTCGTCAAGTTGCACTCTTGGCAAAAACTCAGCCTTTGAGAGAAACTCTTCTCTTTGTTCTGGTGTGGCAATGCGATTAACCAACTGTCCACCGTGCGGGGCTATGGCTTCTGGATGGTGACTCAACGTAATCCCCTCTTTGAGTTAAGGTAATTGTTTCAAACTATGTACTAACTTATCAAAATGCTGACACACAGATAAAAAGAGTTTCGGAAATTACTACAACATGGTTAAAATTAATGGGACAGATAGTAGCGTGTTACGGCTATGAAGGTATTTGGGACTGAGAAACAATAGGAATTAGCAGTAACGCACCATATTACACGGCGGTGCATTAGGCGCAAGATTAGTGATTTTGTGACCAACCATATCGAGAATATGCGCCTAACACACCCTACATTAATTACTTTAATTACTCGATAAATAACCTTTCAAAGCTTACATCGATTAGGAAAACTATTAGCCTATTAACAGGTTAGTAATCTAATAGTTATGAAAACACTGGCAATATTCCCCCTTTGGATGGAGGAAAAACTCCCTACTCGCGGTAGAGCCAACTAAATGATTACAAAGGTTATTCTGAATCATATCAAAGGCTAAGTAACAAATAAAACACAATTTCAAAAATCAAATTTTTCATTTATCTGAAAAGTTTTGGTTAATGCAAAGTCTTGTTTGTCAATATTTCCTAGTCGAGGAGTGGAATAAAAGGTTATGAATAATCCAAGCGATCGCGAAAGCTATCACAGTGAAAATAGGCAAGAATCTTATACAGATGCTAACGGTGAGACTCGTACTCACGTGCAGAGAACTACGGAAACAGTTAACAACACGGGTAATTATAATTCCTATGGAAGTGGTTATGTAACCGGTCGCAACGCTGAACGCAGATATCAACAAGCGAATTTAGTAGAGCGTGATAATAGTAATACTGCTAATGGTTTATTGTTAGGTGTCATCCTAGCTTCTTTAGTTACCTTGGGTGCAGCCGCATTCTGGTATTTCAACCAGCGTAACAATGAACCTGTGAACAATGCTGCGCCAGTATTCGTTCCTGTACCATCTAGTGCTAGTCCTTCCCCTGCTGCTAGTCAATCTCCTCAAACAAAAACCACAATCATTGAAAGAACCAGAGAAGTACCTGTTGTAATTCCTCAACAGTCTCCTCCTTCACAATCTGCGCCTTCACAACCAAATATTAATATTACTGTTCCATCTCAACGACCTGCTGCTGAAAGAGTTCCATCTGCATCGCCATCAACATCGACTCCCAGCCAGCAAAGTCCAACCGATAACTCTTCTACTCAAGATAAGAGCAGCGATACACTGACAAATTCTCCACTTAAGGGAGCAGGTCAGTCAAACACCGACTCTAACAGTGGTACTTCGTCTTCTGGAGATAGTAAGACTGGTCAGTAGGTGTTTGTCGTTGGGGAAGGGGGAAGGGGGAAGGGTTAATGGGTAATGGGTAATGGGTAATGGGTAATTGGTTTTTGTTCTCCTCATCCCCCTCATCTCCATCATCTTCCTCATCTCTATCTCTCAAACACCAAACCCCGCTTATTAAGAAAAATTGCCAAAATGTTGCGGTAAATTAACAGCGATCAAGTTTAGTAAATATGTGGTTCAGTAGAGTAAAGTAGGTGCTACATTAAGAACAAGGTACAAAAAGGTTAAAAGTTCACCAACAAACCTTTAAATTAGAGCCTGTGCCTCCTGCTCTAATGTTCTCGCAATCACTGCTCAGTTGTAGCATCCATTGAAAGTGTTTTCGCCTTAATCTCATCGATTATCCTTTTGGAGGTGATTGAACGCACAGCCAGAAATGCCTGCCTAGTTGGATCAAGGATGCACAAATGGTTTCTGGAGAGAGCGATTGCGAAGATTGTTTACAGTCCACATTAGTTGTAGCTATTTTCCTCTGAATTTTAGAATTTTCTCGAAACAATTGCATTTTTCATCAACCGCCTGAAGCTGCTGATATTCTTCCATCGTAGCTTGAGGCGGTTAAATGTGTTTAAAGGTTGACTATGGAATGTTGGCTGTTGATAGCCAGAAAGAGAAAATGTGCAGAGTTCCAGCAAGAGTATCCGAATAAATGAAATGTTTCTGGACTATTCACGAATTAAGGTAATTACAGTTACTTCTGGCGGACAAAATAAGCGTCCTGGTCGATAAGTTCCTAAGCCACGATTGATATATAACTGATTACTGCCAACTTTGTGAAATCCTTGGGCCCATTCCCAATATCGCACTACTGTAGAGAAATCCCCAAGGAAAAAAGATACCCAACTCCGCAATTTTTTGGGTAGTTTCTTCAGCAGCTTTTTATAATGAAACACCAAAGGGCCAATACCTGGTATGACTATATGACCTCCGTGGGTATGACCAGATAGCTGTAAATCTACTCGCCATTGTTGCAATATCTTAGCAGTATCGGGGTTATGGGATAAAACAATGCGGGGTGTGGCGGAGTCTAGTTGATTCATTACTGGTGCTGGGTGAAATTCTCTTGACCAATAATCAGCTAATCCGATAAATGGTAATTCTGCGCCTACAGGATAAGCGATTTCATTCCACAAGACATTAACTCCAATCTTAGTAAATGCATTTGTTACTTCTGCTTTGGAGTGGCTGTAATGGATGTCATGGTTACCAAGTATGGCATAGACTCCATAACGGCTTTCTAGATATTTGAGACGTTGGGTTAATTTATGAATCGGAGTCGGATCGTCCGTTACATAGTCACCAGTTAAGACTACTACATCAGGTTCGGCTTCATTAGTCAGTGCGATCGCTTCTTCTAACATCTCATCCGATAATCGCAAACCATCGTAATGAAAATCTGATAACTGAACTAACTTTAAGCCTTCTAAAGATACAGGTAAGTCTGTAATCTTAACCGTTAGTTTATCTACTCTTAAATGTCCTGTAAATAACCAGTGCATAACTTAATAGACACTCCTCATAGCAGCGCTTACAGCTTACCAAAAAATAAAATATATCTTAAATTAAGAATTCTTTAGAATGGGTATCAATACTTGATAGTTAAAATGTAGACAGTTGACTGCTGACTGTTGACTGGTAATGAGTATCTGTTTTAGCTTGAATAAACATTGGTGTTTGCTTGAGCAAGATTCAATCTATTTAATTAAATTAATTTTTTGGTTGGCTATTCATTTAAAAATTACTGACTTTGTAGGGTGATGATAGTCACTTCTGGGCGACAAAATAAACGTCCTGGTAAATAAGTACCTAACCCACGATTGACATATAATTGATTTTTGCCTATTTGATGTAAACCCTGTGCCCATTCCCAATGTCTTACTGTATAGTTACTCACTTGCAAAAATGGCATAAATTGACGCACTTTTTTAGGAATTTTTTGCACAATTTTTCTGTAATATGCTAATGCTGGGCCAAATCTGGGAATTACGATTTGACCACCATGAGTATGACCAGATAATTGCAAATCTATACGCCATGCTTGCAATAATTCTGCAGTATCAGGGTTGTGAGACAGCACAATCCGCGGAATATCAGGATCTAGCTGATTCATGACTGGTACAGGGTTAAATTCTTGCGAGTAACGATCTGCTAACCCTACTAATGGCAATTCTTTTCCTAGGGGATAAGCGATGTCATTCCAAAGAACAGGAACACCAATTTTATTGAAAGCATCTGTAATTTCTGCTCTTGAGTGTTGATAACATATATCGTGGTTGCCCAGTATGGCATAAATACCTGTACGACTTTGGAGATTTTTCAGCCTTAGCACTAGCTTGTGAATTGGTTGTGGGCTTCTGTTAACATAGTCTCCAGTCAATAATACTAAATCTGGTTGGGCTTGGTTGCTAACTGCGATCGCCTGTTCTAACATCGCTTCCGATAGCCCAAAACCATCGTAATGAAAATCTGACATCTGCACCAGCTTTTTACCTTTTAAAGATGCAGGTAAGTCTGCAATCTTAACCGTCAATTTTTCTGTACTCAACGGCCCTGATAGTAACCAGTGCATAGCGCGCTTAATCATCCTAACTATTAGCGCTTATAGCTTAACTAAAAATTCTGCGATCGCCTGTTCAACTAAAACAACTTCTTGAAAACTTCATGAATTATATAATTTGTTTACGTATTTGTACTTAAAAATTTTAATGAGTATTTACTTGAGGCTGTGGTTTGCTGAGGTAGATTCCCGCTAGACTTCTTTTTATAAGCGGAATAAAATAATACTAAATTGAAATTTTAATAGAAAGTAATTAATATTACATTTTCAATGTCTACTATTCAAATATTGCTTATTTATACACCATTAAATTAACAATTCCAAAAGCTTTAGTTTATGACATCATCTTTAGAGAAAGCATACATTCAAGACTATATACATTTTGAGCAGCATGTAGCAAAACTAATGCATAAGGCTGGCTGGAAAGTTGAAACTGCTAAACCTAACCAGCGTGGTTATGATTTAGTGATCAAAAAAGACAATTTAGTATGTGCTGTTCAGGTGAAATGGCTAAAAAATAATGTGACTGCACCCCAGCTTTTAGGCTTTGCTAATTTTTTAGATTCTAATGAAGGTCAGGAATTTAATTTTGGTTGCTTTATTACTACAAAAGGTTTTGGTGGGCCAGCACAGGCATTAATCAGATCTTGGAATAAAAATACTAAAATACGCTGTGGTATTGCTTTGGAAAATAAGCTGGAGATGGTTGATGGTATTCCTTCTGATATTTATGTAGGTGATATAAACCCTAATGGCAAAGATTCCACAAGAAAAGTTTATTTTGGAGTTTTTACTTGCAAAGGAGGGGTAGGGAAAACGACCGTAGCAGCACACTTAGCTGGAGCATTAGCTCTACAAGGATTTAATATTGCTCTGGTGGATTTAGATCCAGAAGAAAATCTGCAAAAGTTAGTAGGCGATGGCGTTTTTGTTCCTAATCCACAAGGTGTCGGTACAACTATTCAAGTATTTGATGGCAATGATTGGCATGAAGATTCTGCTCGTGATTGTCAAATAGTGATTTGCGATTGCTCGCCTGCACTAGAACGTAATCCCCAAGAGATAGTTAAGCGATTAGATTATTGCATTATTCCCACAACATTAAATCCTTTGGGAATTAACAAGCATGGCAAAGTAATTCAAGCAACTGTTGAAGAAATACGCGATATTAATAAAACCGCTCATTTATTTGTCCTGGTCAATAACTTTAAAGACCCTGGTATCAGACGTTTCAAGCTTCTAAAAGATGTCTATTTTGATGCTTATAAGGAAATTAGTAAGACAGATGATAAGTTTCATTGTATAAATCCAGAAGAAGTTTGTATTCGGGCTAGCGACCTACTTTATTACTGGGGTATTCATATTATTGAAAATCCAGCAAATCCTGCCAGTAGATTAGCATTTGATCTTATAGGTGGAAGATGCTATCCGCGGGAAGATTTTATAAAATTAGCTGATTACATTGAAACGAAAGCTGGTATAGGAGTTTTGCGGGCTAACTGAGTTGAATTCTCTTGATGATGACGACACAACCAGCTGCTATAAAAAAAGCTAATTCAGAGAGCAAAAAAGCGAGTAATGATGTAAAAAATTCATATTTAATTAAAATTGCGACGATAGCAGTAGCGCCAGCACCACCACCAAAATATAAACCAGTGGCTAAACCTGCTTGCTGTGGAGAAACTTTTCCTAAGCAAAATGGAATCATGCTGACAAAAAGTAGCCCATAGCTAACACCAAAACCAAGTATATAAGCTACGACTAAATTATCAATATCGTTTAATAATGCCAGTCCCATTAAGCCTGTCATTGAGCCTAAGCCTAGTAACAAGACTTTATTAGTACCTATTTGGGCTGTCAATTCTCCCAAAATTACTGAAGACATTGCAGATACTAAAAGTATGCCAGAGGTAATAAATTCTAGCCTGAGTCCGGGTAGTTGAGCTTGTAAAACTTGCGGGAACATTGACATGAGCAGATTGACTTCTAATCCTGCTCCAAAACCAATCACAAAAATTAAAAATAATAATAAAGCAGGAGCCTTAGGAGATAAATCTTCATTGAGCGGATACTCTATTAAAAAATATGGGGAAGTAAGCGATCGCAAAATATATGCACCCATCACTAAAGCGATCGCACCTAATAGGAAAGTAATTGATGCGCCGATACTATTAATAAATTTATGGAAAAATGGCCCAATCGCTCCAACCGAGCCAAAGACAAATACTAAAGCAGCATTAGCTTGTGGTAATTCCGTCACTGGTGCTAACTGTGTGAGTAGTGCGATCGCAGGGCCACGAAAAATAATCATTGCAATTACCCAAACTGTCATCAGTACAGGAATTAACCAACGTACACCCCCTTGTAAATTTTGTTCCATTAACAGCGAGATAATTACGAAAATCAAACCCGCTAGAATTACCCCTACACTAATCATGGGTAAGCGATTACCCCAACGCTGCTGAATGCGATCGGAAAATCTTCCTACAAAGGGTTCAATAAATGTGGCGAGTAACCCTTGGATTATCCCCAGCCAAGCGGCTAATTCTCCAAATTTGAGTTTCTGTAAAATTTTTGGTTGATAAAAACTATAAGCCATCCAACTGAGCATAATTGCGGCTAGTAAAGCCGCTAATCCCCAAACTTGTCGCCATAAAATTTCAGTCGGACGGGAATCGAAAGATTTAACCATGCTTTTGTTTTACTCTTTTATATCAGCGGTGCGATTTTAGGACAAGTCTGATAGGAAAAAAGGCATGATAAATTGCATAATTCTGGGGTAAGCCAGGTATTAAGGAAAAGGAGACAAGGGTAAATAACCAATGAAAAATAATTATTGTTTGTCAGTCATGAACAAACAACTTATCCTATCAGCAAAGATATTTTGCCGGAATTAAAGTAATATTTTTAACTTTAGCTTGTGATTATAACCGTGACTCTACAGAAGAGCCAAGGGTAAAATCTCCTCAATTACTTGCTGTGCGATCAATAATTTTTATTCTATAACCGTTGTACTAAAACCACACGGGGGTTAGACCTAACATTGTCAAGTAATTTTATGTATAAATTTATGTTTTTGTTTTATATTAGCTACTATTAATTGCGCCTTATATAATTTCATTTTTATCAGCATACATATAATTTAATTAGGTATTTATCATTGCTAAACACTAAGAATCAAAACGTTTATAACTGTTCCATCAAGAAAAATATTTATGCGTAAGACGACGCAATCTAATACTACTTGATTAAGCGTTTGGAACTCAAAATTGGTTTTGGTAAAAGGTTAAAGGCTAAGGGTTAAAGGTTTTGACTTTCCTTTTCCCATTTCCCTTTTTCCCCTTAACCAAAAAGTATTTCATCCAGGTTATTAGCTGTTAATTAGTGAATCAAAAATTACTGTTATTTGCTCAATTTATCTATCAAATTTTCTGTCTGCTGTAGATTGACTAAAGTATTCGCGCATAAAATGCCAGATGCAGCAACAGCCGGGACACCAATTCCGGGGATAGTGCTATCACCAACGCGATATAAACCCTGGATTGGCGTGTGTGTGCTGGGAAACATTCCTTGAGTCGCAGCAATAGCTGGGCCATAGGTTCCTCGATATCTGCGGAGATAATGAGCATGGGTAAGGGGTGTACCGATGAGTTCCACGACTACGCGCTCTCGGATATCGGGGATAATGCGCTCTAAAGCGCGGTATAAAGATTGTGCTTTCTGGCGTTTCTTGTCTGCATAATCTTGATTTCGTTCCCAGCCAGTGTAAGGTTCCAAGGTGTAAGCATGAACTACATGATGTTCCTCTGGCGCGAGTGTAGTATCCCACACTGTCGGCATCGAAATCATGCAAGTATTCCCTGGAATTGTAATATCTTGATGGGAATCTTGGACTACTACATGATGTCCGGTTAACTTCTCTAAACCATCTGCCTTGATACCTAAATGCAAATGCATAAAACTATCAACGGCTGGGGTATCTAAAGCTGCTTGGCGGAAAGTAGCAGGTAAATCTTCGGGACGTAGCAAATGATTGTAAGTATCCCAAATACTCGCATTGGAAATGACAATTGGCGATCGCAAAATTTCACCTGTCGCTAACCTTACACCCACAACTTTGCCTGATTCCACTAAGATTTGCTCGACGTGACACCCTAAACGCAGTTCTCCCCCCCAGCGTTCTAATCCTTTAACTAAAGCTTGAACAATTGCTGCACTTCCCCCAAGGGGATATTCCACCCCCGCACGGGAACGTTCGCCTAACATAAAAGCTACTTCTGGGGCGATTGTGCCATGAGCCTTCAACCCTGAAAGTAAAAAGCATTCTAAATCAATTAACCGCCTTACCCAAGGGTCTTTTACTGTTGCATCCATGACATTCCCGGCTGAACTTTGCACCAGTGGCAAGTAAGGCAACATTTTCAGCAATGATGGTAAGTAACTTTTTATTAATGTGAGTACGACTTGCCAATCTGAGCGCAACGCTAAAGTAGGAATACCCCGCATCGCCTCATACAAGCCTAACAAGCGTGATGTAAACCGTTGCAGTTCTTTTGCGCCTTGGGGTGTAACTCGCTCCACCTCCTGCCAATAACGTTCAGCATCGCTGTAAACTGCAATAGTTCCTTCAGGAAAATGGTAGTGTCCCAAAGGATCATAAGGTATAACTTGAATGGATTCACCAAGCACATCCAAAACTTGTTTGAGCGGATTTAAGCTTTGGGTATCACTCAGACCACAATAGAAAGAAGGGCCAGAATCAAATTCAAATCCCCGTCGTCTAAAACTATGAGCAGCACCACCCGCAATTGTATGACTTTCGCAAACAATTACGCGCTTGCCATAACGAGCCAGTAAACCCGCAGTACACAAACCACCGATACCGCTACCAATTACAATGACATCACTATCTTGCATTTTTGCCGCTTCGCGCAGTCCAAAGTCAAAAGTCCAGATTAACTTATTATGACTCTTGACCCTTGACCTTTGACCTTTGACTTTTGACCCTTGACTAATGACCAATGACAGAACCATTAATTGAATTAAGAGGCGTGTCTAAGTCCTTTGGTAGTAACAAGGTTTTAGATCGTGTGGATTTGACAATTCATCAGGGAGAAGCACTAGGAATTATTGGCCCTTCTGGGACTGGTAAATCTACAATTTTGCGGGTGATTGCAGGATTGCTAGCTGTGGATGAAGGTGAGATATATGTCCGGGGAGTGCGGCGTACAGGTTTGATTGAGGATGCTGCTGATAGTGTGGGGATTGGGATGGTATTTCAGCAAGCAGCCTTATTTGATTCGCTGACAGTAGAAGAGAATGTGGGGTTTTTACTGTATCAGAATTCCAAAATAGCGCGATCGCGCATTCGCCAACTGGTGAATACAAAATTGGAAATGGTAGGTTTACCGGGAATTGGTGAACTTTATCCATCGGAACTTTCTGGGGGGATGCGAAAACGCGTGAGTTTTGCACGTGCAATTATGTCTAACCCCGAAAGCGATCAACAGGGGCCAGAACTGTTACTCTACGATGAACCAACAGCCGGACTCGACCCCATTGCTTCCACAGTTATCGAAGATTTAATTCGTCATTTGCAATGCTCACAAGGAGTTTGTAGCACTTATGCTATTGTGACCCATCAAGACAGCACAATTCGTCGTACCGCCGATAGAGTGATTTTTCTCTATCAAGGTAGAGTGCAGTGGCAAGGTACAGTTGATGAAATAGATAGCACAGACCATCCATTGATTAGACAATTTATGAGTGGAAGTGTGCAAGGCCCAATTCAGGTCGTCGGCTAGATGGATGGAGGAAAAATATGCGATCGCGAACATTTAGAGAAGGTTCTGTGGGGCTGTTGATCCTAATGGGAGTGGGAGCATTTGGATTAATAGTCATCTGGTTGAATCGCGTTAGCACTAGTCGCGGTTCATACAAGGCAATTGTGGAATTTGCTAATGCGGGCGGGATGCAAAAAGGCGCAACAGTCCGCTACCGTGGCGTGAAAGTGGGCAATATATCCGCAATTCGACCGGGGCCAAATAACATTGAAGTAGAAATTGAAATTCCCCAAGCTGATTTAATCATTCCCAGTAATGTAGTAGTTGAAGCCAATCAGAGTGGATTAATTAGCGAAAGTATCATTGATATCACTCCTAAATCTGCTTTACCTGCTGGGGTTGTTGTTGCTAAACCACGAGATAAAAATTGTGATCCTCAACTAATTATTTGCAATGGTTCACGGCTAAAAGGTCAAGTTGGTATCAGTGTTGATGAACTGATTCGCAGCTCAACTGAGTTAGCAACTGTATATAATAACCCCAAATTTTATAGTAATGTTAACAGGCTATTAGAAAGCTCCACCGCCGCCGCCACTAGCTTGACTGCTCTAACCCGCGACCTCCGGGGTTTGTCAAAAAGCGCTCAAGGTCAATTAGGCACATTTTCCGCTACAGCTACTTCTGTACAACGGGCGACTAATCAATTAACTGCATCTAGTACGAAAACAGTCAATCAACTAGGTTCAGCCGCAACCCAATTTAGTTTGACAGCAAGTCAAGCCAGTCGGCTTTTAACTAACTTAGATAACCTAGTCACAAACAATCGTTCTTCACTGGTTGCGGCTTTAAATAATATTACCGAAACCAGCAACGCTTTACGCACTACAGTTAGCGGCTTATCACCTGCAGTTAATCGCTTAACTCAAGGCGAAGTCATCAGCAATTTAGAAACTCTGTCTGCAAATGCAGCACAAGCATCAGCTAATTTACGCGATGCAACTAGGAGTTTAAACGACCCCAAAAACACTGTGTTGCTGCAACAAACTCTCGATTCTGCAAGAGCCACTTTTGAGAATACTCAAAAAATTACTGCTGATTTAGACGAGTTGACAGGCGATCCCACGTTTAGAAGTAATCTAAGACAATTGGTGAATGGTTTGAGTAACTTAGTATCTTCCACCCAAGATATGCAACAGCAAGTAGAGGTGGCTGCGACCCTAGATTCACTCAAAGCATCAATTAATAAACCAGGTGATAAACCCGATCATCAACCTAATGTTATACTGGCGACTCCAACCATCAAACCAGAGGCGATCACTATTAATCCTTCACCTACCTCTGTTAAAACTGCTGACAAACACTTCCCATCAGCTTTCACTATAACTACACCAGAATCATCTTCAGAAAAGTTATTACAACAACTAAGGCAGTATCAAAAGCAGCGGGAACAGGAGAAGATAGAAGCGAGCAATTAGGGACTGGGGATTAAGGAGATGTAGGGAGATGAGGGAGAACAGGGGGATGAGGGAGAAAAACTTTTGATTCTAGACTATTGACCTTTGACTCTTGACTATTGACCCTTGACCCTTAACTTATGAAAGATAATCAAAATTTTTTCCTGCGTAATATTTGGTATTATGCCTTGCCTAGCGATCGCCTGAAGCCTGGTAAGATGATCGCCCGTACTTTTTTGGGAGAACCAGTATTACTATGTCGTACCCGTGAGGGTAAAGTGTTTGCGGTGCGGGATATTTGTCCCCATCGCGGTATACCTTTAAGCTGCGGTCGCTTTGATGGGCAAGAAGTAGAATGCTGTTATCATGGTTGGCGTTTTGATCATGGGGGAAATTGTACTGTCATTCCTTCTTTAGTTGAAGGGCAAGATGTAGACTTAAATCGCTACAATGTGGAATCTTACGAAGTGAGGGAAACCCAGGGTAATATCTGGATATATATGCCAGAAGCAGGAAAATCTCAAGGCTCGCCTTCAGATATGGAAATTCCGGTGATTCCGGGTTTCGGTGATCAGCCGCCGCAGTTAGTTGAAGTGATGCGGTTTCCCTGTTTTGTCGATCATGCAATCTTAGGTTTGATGGACCCCGCCCATTCGCCCTATGTGCATCGGGTATGGTGGTGGCGTTCTGGACAACTTCACGACGAAATTAAGCAATTTGACCCTTCACCTTATGGGTTTACCATGCGTAAACACCAATTACCCGCTAATACAGGTGCAGCTTATAAGTTCATTGGCGGCGGAATCCCTGAAACCGAAATTTCTTTCAGCATCCCCGGAGTGAGAATCGAAAACACCACAACAGCCAAGCATCAAGTTTGCAACCTGACAGCAATTACACCAATTTCCGAAACAGAATGCGAGGTGAATTTTGCCTTTTATTGGACAGTTCCTTGGGCTGGATTTGCCAAGCCGTTAATTCGTTTATTTACACGCGCCTTTCTTGACCAAGACCGCAGAGTCGTAGAAAAGCAGCAAATTGGTTTAAAGTACGACCCAGTACTGCGATTAATTAAAGATTCCGATGTCCAGGCGCAATGGTATTACCAATTAAAGCGCGAGTATGCCCGTTCTTTGTCTGAAAATCGTCCCTTTGTCAACCCGGTGAAGAGTCAGCTGTTACACTGGCGGGCTTAATTTGGTGTTGAGTTTAAGGATAGCGCATTAAGCGCGCAGGGGGACAGGGGGCAGGGAGCAAGGGGGAGAAAGATTATCCTTGATTGTATTGGGATGCATTAGACTTCTTGCACGAATACAAAACTTACCCTCATCCCCCAGCCCCTTCTCCCGAAATTGGGAGCAGGAGAGCCGATAAGTAGTTAAACAAAATTAATTACAAAATGTCATTGCGAATGGAGCGGAGCGGAATGAAGCAATCGCAAGGGTTGAGATTGCTTCGCTGCGCTCGCAATGACTGTAATTAATTTTGCGTGGTTACTTAGGGCTTGCTGAAAAAGTCATTCCAAGGCAAGAGAAAAATTGACTCAGTAGTCAGGGAAGAGCAAATATAAGTTTTTGTTGTCTGCAATCAAACGGAACATCACTTTTGCTAATAAAAGAAGTGAAAAAAGATGTAATGTTGAAAAATTGGCATAAAAATTCCCAAAAAAGCCGTGAAACAAGGGTAGAAAGATTCATGACTAAAAAAGTAATAGCAATAGCAGTGACAGAGGTATGAGGAAGTTTAGCCATGACTCTACCCAAGCTAAATCTTCGTTTACCTTGTCCGAATTTACCCTCAATAGAGTTACGAATTAGCTCATCTTCTCGTGCTTGTTTCTTTTTTTCAGGACTGACATTTTTAGGTGGTCTCCCTAAAGGTGGCCCACTAATTCTAATTCCTCTTTCTTGACACCAAGAGCGGTTGTCTCTAGTGCGATAAATTTTATCAACATGAACTGATTGAGGATAATACCCGGTGTAGTTTTTGTAGGCTTCTACTTGTGATTTTAAGTCGCCTGATTCGTTAAAATTATCCCAACTAATATGGTCTAAAAATACATAGCCATCATAGCAACTAGCTGAAAGCTTTGCCCCAAACTCTACTTTTTTTCCAGCTTTACCACGGACTATCGGACGAATGTGTGGTTGATTTAAACTGACAATACGGTCTTCTATACTAATTTTTTTATTTTCATATAACCAAAGTTGTTGACGATAAATTTCTGCTACTACCAGTAATTTCTTATATTGCCTATTACTCAGGTTGAAGAGTGACGCACCTAACTCCATTAGCTGCTGAATGTGAACTAAATTTCTTTTGATATATTGTAGTTGCCGTTTAATGGCTTTCCTTCTTTCTTTAATGGTCGGTTTTCTTTTTTTTGGCTACCAATAAGTAATTCTTTCTAGCTATATTTCTATAGGTTCTCGGTTTTTTGATACTCTTTAACAAGAGGGAGTTATATAAAATATCTATAATTGTTTCTGTATGCTTTCTGGCTTGATTTAATAATCCTAAGTCTGTGGGATAACTGATATCCGCTGGCGCACAACTCGCATCTAATATTAATTTTCCCCGATTGGTCGGCTCATTTTTTAAATCCTCGGTTTCTGACTTTTTTTGATTTTACTTCTACCTCCTCTTTACTTTCTAACACTTGCTTGACTATTTCTCGATTCAGTTTGTTAACTAATTTTATATCTATTCTTTCTCTAAAGTGAACTAACATTGACGCATCAAATGGGGCATTATTGCTATAGCAAGACATTCCTATAAAGTATTGCAGATAGGGATTCTCCCTAATTTGCTCTACTGTCTCCCTATCACTTATGCCTAGTTTTTCTTTAATTATTAATGCCCCTAATGCCATCCTAAATGTTTTGGCTGGCGCGCCCATTTCTGCTGAAAATATTGCTGCGTACTCTGCTTCAAATTCTGACCAAGGTATCATCTCCGCCATGATTACCCAACGGTTATCTGAGGCTAGTTTTCCCCCAAAGGGTAGTTCAAAGTCTTCTGCTGCTGTTTCTTGCTTTTGCGCTTTTCGATACATATCAACGCAACTTGCTACAAGGGTTTTTACTTACTTTATCCTTTTTCCTTGCACTTTATTCTCTTTTGTCCCCCCAAATCTCTTGATTTATCTAGGTTTTTTGTTTATTCTGCAAGCCCTACTTATTAAAGTCCCTCTCCCAAGCATGGGAGAGGGATTTAGGGTGAGGGCAAAGATTCATGCAAGAGGTCTATTGTTAATGTATGGGTCTACACTGGCAATGTATCGGGATGCATTGTTAATGTATGGGCTGACATTGGCAATGTATCGGGTCACATTGTTAATGTATCGGGATGCATTGTTAATGTATGGGGTTACATTGCCTATGTATCGGTTGGCAAAGATAATTCATGAGTGCGATCGCCTAAAATTTTGTTATGGGAAAATCCTATGGCGAGTTGTAAGTTATTTGTGAGAAACTACAAATGAAAAATCGCAGTAGACTAAATTAGTATCAATAACTATGAGTATATCTAATAATCAACTGGCTAATACTCTCAAAAAAGCTTTTCAAGTTTGTACTTTAGAACCCTTGGAAGGTGAAGAAATTGAAAAATATTATGTTGATTTATCAGCAGTACGCAAAACTTCAGCCGTTGATAGCGTTAGTACTATTTTAGATTTTCAAGAACCTGCAGATTTTAGCACTATTTTATTTACTGGTCATCGTGGATGTGGCAAAAGTACCGAGTTAAAGCGCATTCAAAAGCTTTGGGAAAAAACTTATCATGTGATTTATTTAGAAGTCAATGAAGAAACAGATATTAACGATGCCAGCTATACAGATTTATATTTAATTGTGATTAAACAAGTAGAATTTGAATTGAGAAAATTAGGTTTAAATTTTGACGAAAAGCTATTACATAACTTTGAAGAATGGTTTAAAGATATTACAAAAGAAACAGAAGAAACTGTAGAGAAATCGGTCAGCATTGAAGGAGAAGCCACACTGAAGCCAGAAGCGCCATTTATTGCGAAATTAATGGTTAAATTGCTGGCACAAATTAAAGGTTCTGATAAACAAAAAACTACGATTCGCCAAACTTTAGAAAAAGACTTGTCTCGCTTGAAAGCAGATATTAATTTATTGCTAGGTGATGCTTACGTTAAACTGAGAAAAAAATACCCAGATTATAAAGGTCTACTAATTATATTTGATAATCTAGACCGGGTGCCACCTGCAGTTGCTAACCATTTATTTTTTGATTACGCGGCTCAGTTGCAAGAATTGCACTGTACCATTATTTATACAGTACCAATTTCTATTTTGTGTTCCCCTAAAAACCCCTTGGCTTTGTTTGATGGTAATCCCCATATTGTGCCAATGGTGAATATATATGAATTGGATAGGAATACTTGCCATTTAAATTGCAATCAAGCTGGACTAGACGCAACAGCAAGTTTAATAGAAAAGCGCGTAGATATTGCTGCTGTATTTGAATCTCGCCAAGAATTGCTAGAATTAGCCAAAGCTAGTGGTGGTCATGTTCGCCAATTAATGCAAATGATGCGGACTGCTTGTCAAACTGCTAGTACACGCAAGCATCCTAAAATTACGGCTGAAGATGTCACCTATGCTATCAAGCAGCAGCAATTTAGCTTTGAAAGATTTATCCCTGAAGAACATTATTTATATTTAGCTCAGGTATGTATCACGAAAGATGTCAGTAAAGATGATATTGGTCAGTTGATGTTATTTAATACCTCTGTTTTAGAATATAACGGCAATCAAAGGTGGAACTACCCCAATCCAGTGGTGAAGCAAAATGAATTCTTCAAAAAAGCACTTGAATCAGCAATTGCAGGACAACCATAATGCCGAGCTTGGGAAATTTATTACACTGAATCAAGATATATTTGCTGAATTACTCACTTTTATCGACTTTGCCGAAAAATTCACGCTGGGTTTTGTAGAAGTTAATTTCCCGCCAGATATAGATTTATTGATTGCAGCTTTGCAAACTCATCCAGAATGTGAACAGATTCAGCTTTATATTCTCAATTTCCCTGATGAAAACTTGCGGTTTCTGCGAGATGAGATTGTGAAAGAATTAGCGAATCTTCAAGTAGAGGTAAACAAAAAATTAGTGTTGCTGGTACGGGGACTAGAAAAATCTATCGGCGTTTATGGTGAATATCCCCCAGTATTACAAGACCTGAATTTTGTTCGCGATGCTTATAAAAGAACAGTTCCCCATCCGATTTTATTTATTCTGCCAGACTATGCCATTACTCGCCTAGCTAAATTCGCCCCAGATTTTTGGGCTTGGAGTTCTGGAGTATTTCGCTTTAAAACGCCAGAAAAAACTAAAGAAAATGCATTAAACCAAGCTCAAAATACAGAGAAAATAGTTGATAGATTACCACCACCAGAAAAGCAAGAACGCATTGATGTATTAAACCGTCTGTTGATGGAATATAAACCCACAGGGTATTCTGTACCAGAGGGAGATATCCGCAGATATAGTAATGTTTTACATCAATTAGGAGTGGCTTATATCAGCCATCAAAAACCGGAGAAAGCGAGGGAATATTTAGCAGAAGCCGAAAAAATTGCTGAGAGTCTTCAAGATAGTAGCTTGCAAATAAAAGTTCTCAATTCTTTGGGAAGGACTTATTCTCAGCAAAGAAAATTTGAAACAGCAATGACTTATTATCAACAATCATTAAAGATTGCCCAAAAGCTAGAAAATAGGCATGAGGAAGCTACAGCAATATTTTACTTGGGTAATGCTTACTTAAACTTAAGACAATTTGCACAGGCTAAGAAATTTTACCAGCAGTGTTTAGAGATAGATCAACAGCTAGGCGATCGCTATTCTCAAGCTAGCACCTACCACCAGTTGGGAAGAGTTGCCCAAGATTTGCGGGAATTTGAGGAAGCGCGGTGCAATTATCAACAAGCTTTGGCTATCTATATCGAATATGGCGATTGCTATTCTCAAGCTAGCACCTACCACCAGTTGGGAAGAGTTGCCCAAGATTTGCGGGAATTTGAGGAAGCACGGCGCAATTATCAACTAGTTTTGGCTATCGATATCGAATATGATGATCGCTATTCCCAAGCTAGCACCTACCACGAGTTAGGAAGTATTGCCCAAGAATTACGGGAATTTGAGGAAGCACGGCGCAATTATCAACTAGCTTTGGCTATCAAAATCGAATATGGCGATCGCTTTTCTCAAGCTAGTACCTACCACCAGTTGGGAAGTGTTGCGTATTTATTGCGGGAATATGAGGAAGCGCGGCGCAATTATCAACAAGCTTTGGCTATCAAAATCGAATATGGTGATCGCTTTTCTCAAGCTAGCACCTACCACCAGTTGGGAAGTGTTGCCCAAGATTTGCGGGAATTTGAAGAAGCACGGCGCAATTATCAACAAGCTTTAGCTATCTATATCGAATATAGCGATCGCTATTCCCAAGCTAGCATTTACCACCAGTTGGGAAGTGTTGCCCATGATTTGCAGGAAATTGAAGAGGCACGGCGCAATTATCAACAAGCTTTGGCTATCAAAATCGAATATGGTGATCGCTATTCTCAAGCTAGCACCTACCACAACTTGGGAATAGTTACCCAAGATTTGCAGGAAGGTGAGGAAGCGCGGCGCAATTATCAACAAGCTTTGGCTATCTATATCGAATATGGAGATCGCTTTTCTCAAGCACTCACTTACCACCAGTTGGGAATTGTTGCGTATTTATTGCGGGAATATGAAGAGGCGCGGTGCAATTATCAACAAGCTTTAGCTATCAAAATTGAATATGGCGCTCGCTATGAGCAAGCACTCACCTACCACGCTTTAGGATTGCTTACAGAAGCAGAGGAAAACTACCCAGAGGCGAGGGCGAATTTGCAGACAGCGTTGGCGATATATATTGAGTATAAAGATGAATATCGAGCGGTAGCAGCGCGGGATATTTTAGAGAGATTACCGCAGTAATGAGGAATTGGATAATTTATTTTCTGGCAGTCCCCAACAATTCAAGGACAAATTATAGTTTTTGAATTTCCTTAACTGGCCGGATAATAAATATTTTGGTCTTCTAAATGTTCTAAATTATGAACAATGCAGGTAAAACACCTGTCTCATTAGGGCTGTTGGGTGCAGCTGCTTTTATGGTAATTGCTGATGTGCGGGTAATTGACCCACTTTTGCACATCATTGCTGACGAGTTTAAAGTTGGTGTTGGTAGTGCGGCAATTATTGTCAGTGCCTACACCATACCTTATGGATTATTTCAATTAGTCTACGGCCCTTTAGGCGATCGCATCGGCAAACTGAAAGTCATTACAGCTGCACTGACAGCCTTTGCTGTGGGAACTGCAGCTTGTGCTTTTGTGCCCAATATCATGCTTCTGACTTTACTGCGCTTCCTCACTGGTGTGGTAGCAGCAGGAATTATCCCCGTTACCTTAGCTTATATCGGTGACAATTTCCCCTACGAACAACGCCAAACTGCTATTGGTAAATATTTAAGCGCGCTGGTATTAGGACAAATTCTCGGTGGTAGTTTGGGCGGAATCTTTGGACAATATGTGAGTTGGCGAGAGCTGTTTTTAGTATTTGGCGTTGTTTCGCTAGTTATATCTATAGAATTGTGGCGAAAGATTGGCAAACTCCGTCATGAAACACATTCTCATGTTCCCTTTGGTTGGGAAACCTTCCGCCCTTATTTGCAACTGATGACGCAACCAGCTGCCCAAACTGTCATTATCGGCGTATTTATTGAAGGCTTTTGCTTATTCGGTGGATTTGCTTATATTGGTGCATTCCTCAGAGATAGATATAACTTACCCTATGTCGCAATTGGCTTTATGATCAGTGGTTTTGGCATAGGTGGACTAATTTATAGCCGTTCAGTCAAGTATTTGGTGCGGAGATTGGGGGAAAGGGGGTTAATGGGGTTTGGTGGAGTGTTAATGTGTATCTCTTTTTTAGCGATCGCATTATGGCAAAATTGGGTGCTGTTTGTTCCCTTCAATATTCTCATGGGATTAGGCTTTTACATGATGCACAGCACATTGCAAACCCAAGCCACAGAACTTGCACCCGAGGCGCGAGGAACTGCGGTGTCGCTATTTGCATTTAACTTATTTATTGGACAGGGAATTGGTGCAGCCGCCTTTGGCAGAATTGTCGATAGTTATGGCTATATTCCTTGTTTTATCATTACAGGAATTGCGATCGCCTTGCTTGCCCTTTGGCTAGTCAAGCAAAAGCAGCAGTCTTGATGAAAAAATTTTCATCGTCATACATGAAAGAAAGATGAGGGGGATGAGGGTGATGAGGAAGATAAGGGAGAAATCACAACAAGACTTACGCAACTGTTACGCCCATCTTCTGCTTTGTTAATTTTGAATTGGTATTACTCGGGTTTTTTGTGCCATTCATCATCTGCACCTTTTTCATAGTCGCGCTTAACCGCCGCCCAAGCAACTTTAAATGCTGTCTCTTCTTCTCCATATTCAGAGAGTGCATTGTTAAACGCAGCCAAAAATATTTCCTTTGCGTGTTTGGGTAGATGGTTTTTCACGGAGTCTGGTAAATCCGTTATATCTTGATAAGGCATAAATTTTCACTCTCACTGCTAGTTCTTACTCACTAGCTTTCATTGCGATTAACGCACTTTCATCTGCCCCTAGCGATAAATACTACTCATACTGCAGTCAACGAATTTTGGATTTTGGATTTGTTCCGCTGAGAAATTATCAAATTATCAGTTTCCCCCTCATCCCCCTCATCTCCCTCATCCCCCTCATCTTCCTCATCCCCCTCATCTTCCTCATCTTCCTCATCTCCCTTAACTATGCCCAAAGTCCACGTTAACGGCATCGATTTATTCTATGACATCCAAGGCAAAGGAGAGCCATTACTATTAATTTCCGGCTTCTTGTGCGATCATGCTTATTGGTCATTGCTGATGCCTTCACTGAAACAGTATCAAGTAATTCGTTTCGATAACCGAGGCTTTGGGCGAACTTCTGCACCTGATAGCCCCTACACTATTCAGCAGATGGCAATTGATGCAGCCGCACTACTAGAAACTATCGGCATTAATAAGATACATTTAGCAGGGCATTCAATGGGAGGCTTAATTGCTCAAGAACTTGCATTAGCACACCCAGAAAAAGTAAAAAGCCTAATACTAATCTCATCCTTAGCCAAGGGTGATGCTCTATTCAATAGTATTGTCTCCACCTGGGGAGAACTCCCCCGCATTCTTGACTGGAAAACTTACCAGCAAGTCATCTTACCGTGGATATTTACTGATGAATTCTACTCTCTTCCTGGGATAATCGATGCGATAATTAAGATGGCGATTAACTACCCATTTCCG
The DNA here is from genome assembly GCF_025677855.1 of Tolypothrix sp. PCC 7601. Lineage (NCBI taxonomy): Bacteria > Bacillati > Cyanobacteriota > Cyanophyceae > Nostocales > Tolypothrichaceae > Tolypothrix > Tolypothrix sp. PCC 7601. Next base: position 1,208,618 of record NZ_CP064879.1, on the reverse strand, counting down.
CCAACTCTTCATGGAATCTATCATCAAAGCCGCGCTATCCTGAACTGCGATACTACACAACGCCTCAAAGATATTCCATGCCCTACCTTAGTTATGGTAGGTAAACAAGATATTCTCACCCCTGTAAAATTTTCTCAACAACTTGCCCAAGGTATTCCCCAGGCGGAACTTGTAGTGCTTAATTCTGGTGGACATGGCTTTTTGATTGAATCACTGGAAGATGTAGCCGCCGCAATGCTAAAGTTTCTCTCAACTCAACAGTTTTGAGTAATTACTTAGCACTCTTAGGATTTTCCGAAATAACAGATGTCTCGGATGTAGCTATAGAACAGCAAGATACATTAGAGCTAACTGGAATATTTATGAAATCCTCTTCCCTAGCCTTAGCCGTTATCATTGGTGCGCTTACCATCACCCAGAGTGCTTACGCTAACCAAAAGAATGTTCCATCCACAAACAGCCAGAATCATCAAGCTGCAGTTTTAGCAACAAAACCATTGTCATTGATTGGTAAATGGGGTTATAGTCTCAACCAAAATAATTCTCCAGCAACAAGCAACACTATTTTGCGAGAGCAAGATAGTGTATGCAAAAATCTGAACCCATTTGATATTATTAAAAACCCTAATATTTTATTTACGCCCTGTCAGCAACCAACAACTAAAACAACTGCTCAACTCTCTGAACCAATTGAATATTTCAAAGTTCCACCACTCGAATCGGGAATTAAGGTAACAGTATCCAAATTTTAATATTCATCAGAGAAAATAGTTTTGAGGTAGCAAGTTATTACTATAAAACTTTCTTTCTATTCAAGATATTACAGCAATATTGGATTGTTTGCTGTACTGATAATCGTAGGGGCACAATATATTGTGCCCCTACAGGTGTAATTCATGTACCTGAAATATAGTGCTTCTCAAAAGCTTCGTAATTAATAATTCGTAATCAGAGGCAGGTTCAAAAATTGAGATAAATTAAAGAAAATTTCAACCACCTTTGGATAAATGCCAGTAAAAAATTACGAATTACGAATTACGAATTAGTAATTAAACTACCGTTGCTGTGGCTTTCAAATCAAAAATCTTTTCGATGATATCTTCTACAACCTTATCGGGTGTAGAAGCACCAGAAGTAATACCTACAGCAATCTTGCCATTTGGTAACCAGTTATCTGTAGTGACTATCTCCCCAGATAATTGTCGATGTTCAATAGATTTAGCTGATTTAATCCGCTCTACACAATCAATGTGGTAAGAAGGAATTCCGCGCTCAAAAGCTATCTGTTGTAATTGCGTAGTATTAGAAGAATTAAAGCCACCAATTACTATGATTAAATCAAGATTTTGTTGCACTAAATCCAACATTGCATCTTGGCGTTCTTGGGTAGCGTCACAGATTGTATTAAAGCTTTGGAAATGTTGATTGATTTCTGTGGGGCCGTATTTGTGCATCATGGTACGCTCAAACAGCTTACCAATTTGCTCAGTTTCACCTTTGAGCATTGTTGTTTGGTTAGCAATCCCCACCCGTTCTAAATCTTGATCGGGATCAAATCCGGCTGAACAGGCTTTGGCAAATTTTTGTAGAAATTCTTCGCGATCGCCTCCGTGGAGAATATAGTTGGTAACATATTCTGCTTCCCGCATATTCAGCACAATCAGATATTTCCCAGCAAAGGAACTGGTAGCCACAGTTTCTTCGTGCTTGTATTTACCGTGAATAATCGAGGTATAGTCTACTTTTTTGTGCTTTTCGACGGTATTCCAAACTTTAGATACCCAAGGACAAGTTGTATCGACGATTTTGCAGCCTTTCTCATGGAGAATCTGCATTTCCTGAACACTAGCCCCAAATGCAGGTAGAATGACTACATCTTCATTCTCAACTACAGTAAAGTCTTTTTTCCCAGCATTCACAGGAATAAATTTGACTTCCATCTCCTGCATCCGCTGATTCACAGAAGGATTGTGAATAATCTCATTAGTAATCCAAATGCGCTCAGTGGGGAAGTGCTGGCGGGTTTCATAAGCCATTGCTACCGCACGTTCTACACCCCAGCAGAAACCAAAAGCTTGCGCCAACAGAATTGTCACCTCACCTTGTTCTAAAGTGTAATTGCGATCGCGAATCTGTTGAATTAAGTTACTCTGATACTCAGACTGTAACTGAGTAGCCACTTCTGCCTGATGACCAAATCCTTTACGATTATAGTTTTCCGAATGTTGGAGGCTACGTTTAAAAGCTTTTGTATCCATTGAATTGTTCTAGTTAGTTCACCATCTCTCATTTTCTCTCGTCAAGACACTAATGAGGCGTGTAACATAACTTAAACTAAGCATGGGGCATGGGGCATGGGGCATTGGCGATGAGGTAGAATTTTTGAATCTTGTACAGACGCGATGAATCGCGTCTAATCGACTACCTTGATTAATCCGCCTTGTACAGCTTGAAAAACTTTGTTGATTTGCAACATTTCCTGTTCGTTCAAATCTTCTTTAGATAGCAAGGCTGACATTAAAAGCTTTTGGTCTTGGCGTGTAATTCTACGGATATTTAAGATACGCTCAAAGACAGCCTCTAACTGTACTTGGTTTGTGGGCGCAGTAATTAACATACTTTCTTAACAAAAATTAGTTGATTCATATAATATCTATAGTTAAACTAACAATTTTTGATAAAGCTTGACATTAGTACCTATACGGAAACCTAAAAGAGGATTAACTATAGCGGTTTTTATGTAAATGGAATAAACTACTCTATCCCTAATCCCCAGTCCCTAATCCCCAACCCCCAATCCCCAATCCCCAGTCCCTAATCCCCAATCCCTAATCCCCAACCCCTAATCCCCAATCCCCAGTCCCCAATCCCTAATCCCCAATCCCCAATCCCTAATCCCCAGTCCCCAATCCCCAGTCCCCAACCCATTTGTGCTAGAATTTCCTGGCAAGTTTGAACTCTACAACTGGAACGCAACATAAGATCAGCTCAACATTGATGTAACTAATCAAATGAATTCTGGACAACCATTAGGTTCAGTCACCCAAGGCTCTCTGACTGGAGGGTTAGAAGTAAGATTACACCCAGATATCTCTGTTGAAGATATGCGCGTGGGTAAGTTTTTAGTCGTGCAAGGGATGCGATCGCGCTTTTTCTGTATGCTGACAGATGTGGCGCTAGGAACTGCTAATGCCCGTATTATTGCTGATCCACCAAATTGGGAAGATACTTTTTTACGGGAAGTATTAGCTGGTAGTGGCACATACGGTACGATAAATCTTGCGCCGATGTTGATGTTTACCCCAGAAGAAGTTGAGGAATCTTTCTCACCTACAAATGGGAAATCAGCTAATCCTTTTACGCCATCAATGACTGGTTTGGCTTCGTTTCAGCCTCAAACTAGCACTACAATGGAATTGTTACCAGTAAAAACGATTCCCAGCCACTTTAGCCAAGTTTACGAAGCAAGCGTTGATGATTTTCGTCGTGTTTTTGGTTGGGAAGATGATACCCAAAGAAAAAACTTTTCCATTGGTAAACCGCTAGATATGGACGTACCAGTCTGTATCGATTTAGACAGGTTTGTGGAACGCAGTAACGGAGTATTTGGGAAATCTGGAACTGGTAAATCTTTTCTGACACGCCTAGTTTTAGCGGGGATAGTTCGGAAAAACGCGGCGGTAAATTTAATTTTTGATATGCATTCTGAGTACGGCTGGCAAGCCGTCTGTGAAGGTAAGCAATATAGTACAGTTAAAGGATTAAAACAGCTATTTCCCGGTAAAGTTGAAGTTTATACCCTCGATCCCGAATCGACAAAACGCCGGGGTGTACGTGACGCACAAGAACTTTATCTCAGTTACGAACAAATAGAAGTTGAAGATGTCAAGTTATGTTCTCGTGATTTAGGACTATCGGAAGCAGCCCTAGATAATGCGAATATTCTTTACGCCGAGTATGGCAAGTCTTGGATTCTTCAGTTGTTGAACATGACTAACGAAGAAATCAAGATGTTTTGCGAAGAAAAGCGGGGACACCAAGGTTCAATTATGTCCTTGCAGCGCAAACTGCTGCGCTTGGATAACTTGAAGTATATGCGCGCTGCTTGTCCGCAGAACTATATTAATCAAATTTTGCGATCGCTCGAAGCCGGCAAGCATGTGGTAGTCGAATTTGGCTCCCAGTCGGATATGCTCTCATATATGTTGGTGACGAATATGATCACCAGAAGAATTCATAGCCATTATGTCAGCAAAGCCGAAAGATTTTTGCATAGTGGTAATGTGAGCGATCGCCCCACGCAACTTGTGATTACCATTGAAGAAGCCCACCGATTCTTAGATCCTGCGATCGTTCAAAGTACCATCTTTGGAACCATTGCCCGCGAAATGCGAAAATATTTCGTAACGTTACTAGTAGTTGATCAACGCCCATCGGGGATAGATAATGAAGTTATGTCCCAAATTGGGACTCGCATCACAGCCTTGCTCAATGATGAAAAAGACATTGACGCAATTTTTACAGGAGTCTCTGGTGCTGGCAGTTTGCGATCGGTATTAGCAAAATTAGATTCCAAGCAACAAGCCTTAATTTTAGGTCACGCGGTACCGATGCCAGTGGTAGTCCGTACCCGTCCCTACGATGCTACCTTCTACGCAGAAATTGGCGATCCAGCTTGGGAAGAAAAACCCGACGAAGAACTCTTCGCCGCAGCTGAACTAGCAAGAGCCGATCTAGGCTTTTAGGCATAAATTGGGCTATCCCCAATGCCCAATGCCCCATACCCATTTCGTAACATCCCACCCTACGACTAGGCAATCAGTTCGGTTATCTCCCTACATCTCGGCAACAGAAGCCGGGGTTTTCGCGTCACTATAGATATAGTAAGCAGTTAAAGGAATTTCAAATTTTTTTGCCAAACAAACCGTTGTGCCCTATAATTGGAAGATTTATCTGGGCTACTTTACTATCCACCAGATTTGTCGTATTATAATAAAAGTAAAACTCATATCGACTTCGTATTTTATAGTTACCGCCCGTAACTAACGATCAGAAGAATTGTTGAAAAAAAGCCAGCGTATATCTAAATAGACTGCAAAATTTAGGGAGGGTAGGGGAACCTATCTCAGTGATACACCGTCATGTAAACGGCTGTATAAATTAATTACTTATAGTACCCCCCTATGTTCTGTGATATATGTACTCCCTTTCCTAATCCCCCATAGTTTAGTGATTAAATATTCATTGTGTTTACGGAGTAGAGGACAACGCACCAATGCCTACTGTTAACACCGCAACCGAAAACCTAAACACCAAATTCACGGCTGATATGGTGCGAACCTATCTGCGAGAAATTGGTCGTGTGCCACTGCTAACCCGTGAGCAAGAGATTGTTTTTGGGAAGCAGGTGCAACAAATGATGACGCTACTGGACGCTAAAGAGGCGTTGGCGAAGAAGCTGCACCGCGAACCAAGTTTACCAGAGTGGGCGGAGCAAGTTCGCCAATCTGAAACTGAAGTGAAACAGACAGTAGCTCAAGGTAAACGCGCCAAGCAAAAGATGATTGAAGCGAACCTCCGCTTAGTCGTTGCTATTGCGAAAAAATATCAAAAGCGCAACATGGAGTTTCTGGATTTAATCCAAGAAGGAACTCTAGGATTAGAGCGGGGTGTAGAAAAATTCGATCCGATGCGTGGCTATAAGTTTTCCACTTATGCTTACTGGTGGATTCGCCAAGCAATTACGAGAGCGATCGCTCAACAAGGGCGTACTATTCGTTTACCGATCCACATTACCGAGAAGCTGAACAAAATTAAAAAAGTACAGCGCGAACTAGCTCAAAAGTTAGGGCGATCGCCCAATCCGGCGGAAATTGCTCACGAACTTGAGCTAGAGCCTATGCAAATCCGCGAGTATTTAAATATGGCTCGTCAGCCAGTTTCTTTAGATGTGCGCGTGGGTGATAACCAAGATACCGAACTACAAGAAATGCTCGAAGATGATGGCCCATCTCCAGAGTATTACACCACCCAAGAGTTTTTGCGCCAAGACTTGAACACGCTGTTAGCAGAACTAACTCCCCAACAGCGAGAAGTTCTAGCTCTACGTTTTGGCTTGGAAGATGGTAATGAAATGTCTTTGGCGAAAGTTGGTGAAAGATTAAATCTCAGCCGCGAACGCGTTCGCCAGTTAGAGCATCAAGCTCTTGCTCATTTACGCCGCCGTCGAGCCAATGTCAAAGAATACGTTGCAAGTTAAAAGCCAAATAACTTTTAACTATGAGCCTCCTGAAATCAGGGGGCTATTTTTTTGGTCATTTGTCATTTGTCATTTGTCTTTTGTCATTTGTCATTTGTCTTTTGTCATTTGTCTTTTGTCATTTGTCTTTTGGTAATGGGTAATGGGTAATTGGGTGTTTAGTGTTTGTTATTTCTCCCTCATCCTCCTCATCTCCCTCATCTCCCTAATCCCCAGTCCCCAATCCCTTTTTCCAAAAAATCTTCCGACATATTCCGTAATGAATGAATTCGTTGTTGTAGTTATATTTAGTGCTACTAAAGGGCTATATCGAAAGTGGATTTTTTGAGAAAAATATGAATATTGATTGAAATTTATTCTAAAAAAGAGATTTTTTGTAATTTTTCTTCTTACATCACCCAATCAGGTGAATCTGTAGGGTGAAGCAGAAAGTGGCTCTAGGACGATATTCTAGGTTTGCAAGTAAAAACTAAACAAAAATTTCCGTTTTAGGTATTTTTATTCCCTTGACAATATAAATCAAACCATTGAGGGAGCCTTCATTACAAATACTTAGTTAAGTTCTAATAAGTTGCTGAGAGAGTAGTTAGTTTTTTAGAGGAGTAGTCGGGTGCTTAATAACATTTATCAGTTCTGTGCCTCTCGTCAGTTGAAAATGCCTGCTGTTGCTTTAGTTATGGCTCTTAGTATTTTCGGTGAGCAAACTCAACCAGTATTCAGTCAGCAAATAGAAGTAAATACTCACAATAGTTCTGCTAGTTTGTTATCACAGCTAAGAGAAGTAAAAGGTCAGAGAAATCAAGCTTGGGCAACTGCTGAAAGTAGCAATAATATTGCTGAGTTTGTTACAAACCCCAGCGAAAAAGCGAATTTTCAAACTTCAGCTAAAGGTGTAAAAATAACACCTCAAACCACAGCTTTAGCAAGCAGTAACCAAAAATCTGCTAAAGAAGCCGCAAATGTGCCAATGAGTAATGTACCCAACCGAGACGGCGTTTATTTATACGGTCAATCACCAGCCGCAAACCAAATTGGACAAGGCTATATTGTCTTTGAGAAGCGCCAAGGTAAAGTGAATGGTGCCTTATATATGCCCAATTCAGAATTTAGCTGTTTTCAAGGCACAATTGATCGCTCCGGGGAATTGGCGATGACAGTTAATGGTTCTGCAGATGAAAGTACTTCAAATGCAGTAGCTACAAGCAACACAATACCTACCATTAGTGAGGAGGAGCTAAGTAGCTATCCTTACTCTGTGGCGCTGCAAGATTATCATCAACTCAAGTCTATTAGTGCCAATGACCGCCGCATTTTGCAAATGTGTAATCAATCTTCCAACTAGTACCACAGTGCGGAACCCAAAAATTGTAGAGACGCGATTCATCGCGTCTGTAGCTGTAGCCAATAGTCAAAAGTTCGTATTATTGCACATTTGACCTGGAATCTTTGGTAGAAAAAATATCACCTGCTAAATTAAAGGGTCTATCTGTTGGAGCAATCCCAAATCTCAAATCCAAAATTATCTGATATGCAGCTTTATTTATAAATGATGAATGATGAGTTATGTTAAATCGTCATTCATCATTTATCATTTAATACTCAATTCCTGGTTGAGCTTTCACGCCTTGATCGCGGAAAGGATGCTTCACCAGAGTCATTTCTGTAACTAAATCAGCTCGTTCAATTAATGCGGCTGGTGCGCCTCTACCTGTGAGAATCACATGAGTAGCTTCAGGTTTTTGTGCTAAACCTGCTAATACTTGCTCAACTTGTAGGTAACCCATTTTGAGCGCAATATTAATTTCATCCAATAAGACTAAGCGGAAGTCTGGATTACGGATATATTCTAAAGATTTTTCCCAGGCGGCTTGCGCTTTATCTAAATCGCGATCGCGGTCTTGAGTTTCCCAAGTAAAGCCTTCGCCCATAGCATGAAATTCTAGCTGGTCTTGCCAATTACTGAACACCCTTTTTTCGGAAGGTTCCCAGGCTCCTTTGATGAATTGGACGATCGCAACTTTATAACCATGACCAAGCGATCGCAACACCATCCCCAAAGCTGCAGTTGTTTTCCCTTTACCGTTACCAGTATTAACAACGATTAATCCTTTTGTCGGTACAGCTTGTGCTATGCGCTGATCCTGTACTTCTTTGCGCCGCTGCATCTTTTTGCGATACTGTTCATCACTTAAGGATGAAGACATTACCTCGTCAATTACACGTGCAATTTCTTTATCTGAATCGAATGCTTCTGGGGTGTCGTTTTTCATCAATTTGGTTTGAAGATACTGGCAATAACTTTAACAACGTAGAGAGTGAAGTAAAATTTTGTTATTTAGTAAATTTTACTTACCTTATATTTGGAAGATGTTCCGGAAAATCACACTGAAAAATATTGAAAATTTATTAGCTTTTTTAACATTATTTACGGACACAGAAGCACAGCTATATAACATAGAAACCGAACCCTTGACTTTAGATCCTTATTGTTATTCTAAAGAATTTAATAAGTTCATTACATCTGTTTATCAAGAAAATTTTGTCATTGATTTTGATTGGCCAGCTTGGCAAAATGAAGCCGAGCGTTTGGTAGCAAATCCAGAATTATTAATTGTAGCTGACATTCTGACATTGCAGAAATTGTTAACAACTCACATTCGTAAAGAACGCTTTTGTAGCGGTCATTTAGCTGCAATGATTAAAAATGGTCATTTTCTGGCAATTTTCCACAGGCTACAAGCAATCCATGCAGCTTTAATGTTAGAAAAGTCTGACAATCACGGTAAACGAAATATGATGAAGCAAATGTCAGTTTTTCAAGGCGATATTACTCAGCTACCAGTAGATGCGATTGTTAATGCTGCCAAAAATTCCCTACTGGGTGGTGGTGGCGTTGATGGCGCAATTCATCGTGCAGCTGGGCCAGAACTTTTGGACGAATGTCGTCAGTTGCATGGTTGCGCGACAGGAGAAGCGAAAATTACCCAAGGTTACAAACTCAAAGCAAAATGGGTAATTCACACTGTCGGCCCAGTTTGGCGCGGAGGTAATCAAGGTGAAGATGAGATGTTAGCTCGATGTTATCGCAACAGCTTAACTTTGGCAGAACAGTACCAAATTAAAACTATTGCTTTCCCAGCCATTAGCACAGGGGTTTATGGGTTCCCCTTGGAACGCGCTAGCAAAATTGCGATCGCAGAAGTCAACAAATTCCTTAACAGCCATCACTCTATAGAACAAGTGATTTTCGTTTGTTTTAGCCAAAGTGCCTATGATTGCTACATCAAAGGTGTGCAAGAAGTTGTAGAAAGCTAAATCACCTGAGATACAACGCCTTCCTTTTTTGGTGGCATACTCATAATTTCTTAGGGGACAGATAACTCTGCATCCCCGGTTCTGTTTTGTAAGTCTGCAATCGCTTTTCAGCACAGATGAGAGAGTATATTCTTTCTGCAAAAAATTTTACCTCTGCTTTGTCAAAATGCGATTCTAACCAGACCTCTAGCCTCAGCTTTAATCATGATTTCATAAACTGCGCTCGGCAAGGCCGTGATATTACTTAATTTTATTTTTAGTTCTGACAATCCATAAAATACAATAATTTAAGCTACAGTGTATATACTTAAGCTAATTCGCAAAAAGTAGATTTTGATCCTCTCTCAACCGTCATTATGCTTAAAAGTCAGTATATATGTTTATTAGTAGCATTTTTGGCAAATGCATCAGTACTAAATTTATCAAAGAGCAATTAGCACAATGTACAGAATGTGAGTTTCCTAACGATACCCGCTCTACAAACAAATACTAGAAACGTCTAACGCTTCTGTGTGACAGGTATTCAAACATTCATCAAACCTAATATAGGCTCAGTAGTCCCAATGCCAAACAATCCCTTCACGATTGGTCAGCCAGTTTCGCCAGAAAATTTCGTTGGGCGAACAACTGAAATATCAGCAGCACTCGATCAAATATATAATCACGGCAGCTTGGCAATTTGGGGTGGCCCAAAAATGGGGAAATCTTCCTTCTTAGAAAAACTGGCTGCACCTCAATACTGGGAAGAAAATCAAGGAGAATCTTCAAAAGCTGTAATAGTTCTTTTGAGCTGCGAGAATATTAAGCCCTTTAGTGGGCCTCTGTTCTGGAGAGAAGTCTTAAGCATACTGAAGGATCAGTTAGACGATGAACCTACATTACAGGCTGATATTGAGAAATTATTGGCAGCAGGACAAACAACTAAAGATAGTTTACGTCAAGTATTACGAAAGCTAGGTAAACAAAAAAAATTCTTGGTGTTGCTAGTAGATGACTATGACACTGCACTATACCCAAAAGAGGATTATACCGAAACTGCTATGGAAGTTTTCTTGAGCGAGTGCCGAAATTTGGCTTATCATGCTCCAGAAAGAAAACATCTTTCGATGGTTGTTACCTCACTCAAGCGCCTCAATGAACTTGGGCCTAAGCTAAATCCCAATGCTTCCCCGTGGTACAACCACTATCTCTTCCAATCCCTAAAGCCGTTTACTAACAATGATTTTGAGCAACTACTGAAGATAGCCAATATATCAATAGAACCAAAGTTACAGGAAGCAATTAGAGAGATTACTGGTGGATATCCTACTTTATTACAAATTGCCTGTTCTCTTCTGTACAGAGAACTAGAAAAGGGAGAGGGGAAAACACTAGACATAGCAGCATTTGCTAGGGGCTTTGAAAGCGATACCAAACATATTTTTCAAAATATTTGGCAAAGATGTTCGGAAGTAGAACAAACTCTATTAATGCTAATGGCTTTATCTGGGTTGAAAGGTCGACTGCATAAGAAGATTAAATTTGATTTGAGTGATATTGACCTTATCTTTACCCAAAGAGTGCGAGAGTTAACTAACTTAGAAGAACAAGGCATAATTCTTCGCACAAAAAATGCTAATGAACAAGCAGAAATCAGAGAATACGCATTCACATCATCAATCATGGAACGATGGGTAATTCAGGAGATTTGGAATACTGATGAAGCTGAACTGCAAAAACGAAAAATAGTGTTCCTCAATCTGATGAGCCATCAGCAACTAGAAAAATTTACCACAGCAATTCACTGGGTATGGAAGCATAAAGATGAGATACCTTCGACTCTGGAATGGTTTGGTAAAATATCCTCTGCTTTACCAAAGGGAGCCATAAAAGGCTTGATTAACTGGAATCTAGGAGCATAGTAATGGTTAATCCCGAAGACCGGATAAATAATCCCTATATTATAGGTAGTCCCATAGATGAACCTCATAAATTTTTTGGCAGGAGAAGTCTGTTTGAAATTATTCAAGATAACCTAAATCAAGATACAAAAATTATTTTGTTGCACGGTCAAAGACGTATCGGAAAGTCATCTATACTTCAACTTATTCCTCAGTTTTTGATAGCAGATGAATTAAAATTTTTTATATTTGATCTTCACGAAAAAAGTCAGTCAAGCTTGGGTGAAATTCTCAATAGCCTCGCTACAGAAATTATCTTGCACCTAGAATTTAACAACCTGCGTCCGCCGACTATTGAGCAGATAGATAATGATCCAAAAATCTTCGCCAGACGTTTTTTACCCTTGGTTTATAGAAGATTGAGAAATAAAAAGCTGGTGTTGTTATTAGATGAATTTGATGTTGTTCTTGAGAAAGAAAATTCGGAGCGTTTACCGCTTTTAAAAGAGCTTCTGGATAAACAAGAAAGATTATTTATTATTCCAGTAGTCGGACGGCATCCATCTACCTTACAACAGTTAAGGAGCTTTTTAAAAAGTGCGCCTTACCAAGAAATTGGGTTGCTTGATACTGAGAGTGCTAGACGGCTAATTACTCAACCAGCTAAAAATTTACTAAAGTATGAAGAAGAGGCTATAAACAAAATTATTCGCTTAAGTGCAGGGCATCCCTATTTTATCCAAGTCATTTGTTTTACTATTTTTACACAAGCTAGAGAGCAAAATATTTGGAGTGTTACTAGTGAACACGTAGACAAAATTATAGATAAAGCACTAGAAAATGCAGAAGCTGGTTTGGCATGGTTCTGGGATGGGCTACCAATGGCAGAGCAAATAGTTTTCTCTGCCATAGCTGAAGCTCATAAAATTGCTCTATTGAAAAATCAACAGATTCCTGATGATCCATTCATGCTTTTAGAAGAGTATGATCTTTCTAAGACAGAAGAACTAGCTCAAGCATCTGAGCATTTATTTGAAAAAGCTTTAGTAGATGATATCAGAAGGCGGGTGAAAGTGGAATTTGTTCGCCTTTGGTTATTGAAAAGACACTCGCTAGAGCAAGAATTTGAAAAATTGCAAAAACTGCGAACTAAATTTAAATTTGCAGTAGCTACTCAACTTTATCAAGAAGGTAAACAACAGGAAGCAGTAGCTCTTTATGAGCAAATTATACAAATAGATTCTAATCACGTTAGCAGTCTACTAGCTTTAGCTGAAATATATTTGAGAACTGACAATTTAGTTAAAGCAGTAGAATTTTACACAAGAGCTTACCAAGTTGATCAAACAAGCAACAAAGAAAAGCTGCTGGATGTCTTGGAAAGATACGGCGATAAACTAAAAGGGCAAAAAAAGTACGATTTGGCGCGGGAGCAGTACAACCAAGCTTTAGAAATTGAGCCTAATAGAATATCAACACAGGAAAAACTGCAATTACTAGACAAGGAAATATCAAAAAAACTGCCACTCAGATCAGATTTTCTACCACAGCTAAACTGGCAAGGCAAAAAATCTTTAATAGGAGGAATTTTTGCCGTGGCTTGTATCGCTATTAGCTTGTATCTGTGGTCAAATCCAAATCGTTGCTCATTTGTGCCAAAGCAATTATCCGGCATACTTTGTATAGATGAAAATCCTAAAAATAATATAAGTCGTGGTGAACGTGCCTTCTTTTTTAGCAATCCTAACAGTGCTCGCGATCAGGGTATTACAGCATTTAAGGCACGCGATTATTCTAAAGCTGCGGAACGGTTTAAAGTTGCTGTAACAAATGATCACAATGATCCAGAGGTACTAATCTACTACAATAATGCCCTCGCCCTTCAGCAGGTTTCTCCCATCACTTTAGCAGCAGTTGTGCCGATAGAAAACGCAAAAGAAAAAGCTCAAGAAATATTGCGAGGTGTAGCACAAGCACAAAATGAGTTCAATGCTAATGGTGGATTAAATGGTCGATTACTGCAAATTGTAATTGCCAATGATGCTAACGGTAGAATATCTAAACCAGTGGCTAAGGAACTAGCTCAAGATGAATCCATATTAGGAGTTATTGGACATTATACGAGTGACTCTACAGAAAAGGCACTACCTGAATACGAGAATGCTAAAACACGCTTACCTGTCATCTCTCCTAGTAGCTCCAGTACAAAATTGAAGGCAGATGTTTTTTTTCGGGCTACTGCTTCTGATAAAGCACATGGTAAAAAACTAGCTGAATATGCCTGGAACAACGCCTTAAAAAAAGTTGTAATTTTTTGGAATCCTAAGAGCCTCTTTAGCCGTAGTATCACAGAGCAATTTATCACAAATTTTGAAAAACTAGGGGGTGTAATAGTTAGTAATCCGATTGATCTGACGGCTGACAACCGGAATGTAGAACAAGAAGTTAATGAGAGTATTTCTCAAAATGCACAGGCGGCTCTATTAATCCCAGACGCAACATACGTTGCAGCAGCAGAGGAAATTGCTAGAGTCAACGCAAATTTAAAGACTAGCGCTCAAAACCAAAACAAGCAAGGGCTAAAGTTGTTAAGTACGAATATTCTATATATTGATAGACTCAGTAAAGTCAAAGCTTTTGATGGATTGATTCTAAGTGTGTTTTGGTTTAGGGATGCACCACAATCACAAAAATTTGCACAAGCAGCAAAGCAACAATGGAGAGGAGGTGTTAGCACTAATACCGCAACTAGCTATGATGCGACTCAAGCTTTTATTCATGCTTTATCCTCAAATCCCTCACGTTCCACAATTCTGCAAAAACTTCCGCAGCTAAATCTTTCATCTGATGAAACCTCCGGAGAGGGACTTAAATTTCAAGATCATGAGCGCCAGGGTAACCCAATACTTATTCAAGTTCAAAACGATCAATTTAAGATATTACCAAACACTCCCTAACTAGAAGGCAACTACTAGCTCAGTAGATTGGGAATAAATATGACACATTCAACTGCTCGAAGAAATCCTTACGTCATCGGTCGTCCAATTGATGAATCTGAACTATTATTCGGTCGAGAAAGTCTGTTTAACTTTATCGAAGACAACCTGAAGCAAGATATAAAAGTTATTTTATTACATGGTCAAAGACGTATTGGTAAGTCTTCAGTACTTCGTAATATTCCTAATTTTGTTGCACCAGAGCAATTTGCTTTTATTACTTTCGATCTAGAGTATCACAGCCGAGAAACTCTTAGTCGTATTTTAGCTGCAATAGCAACAGAAATTATTGAACAACTAGAACTGGATTTAGATAGGATATCGTTACCTGATATAACAGAGTTAGAAACAGATCCCTATATATTTTATAGGCAATTTTTACCTAAAGTCTATCAAGAAATAGGAAATCAAAAACTAGTATTATTACTTGATGAGTTTGATGCTTTAAATAACGATAGCTCAGATACCGCAGTTGAACATCTTTTTCCATATCTCCGCTCTATTATAGAATTACCAGATAATCAACTATTCATAATTCTTTGTGTTGGTAGGCAATCAGCAGATATGCCAAATTTACTTAGTATATTTAATAATGTACCATATCAAGAAATTGGTTTATTAGATGCTGAAGATGCTGCTCAATTAATTACCCAACCCGCTAAAAATAGCCTAAATTATGAACAAAATGCTATTGATGAAATTTATAGACTGACAGCAGGTCATCCTTATTTTATCCAAGTAATTTGCTTTCATATTTTTGTGCAAGCAAGATCTGAAGAAAAATGGCAAGTTACTCGCACAGATGTAGATGCGATTGTAGAGCAAGCAATTGAAAGTGCAGAAGCTGGATTAGCTTGGTTTTGGGATGGTTTAACAATTCTAGAGCAAATAGTATTTTCATCTGTAGCTGAAGCACAAAAGCAAGCATTCCCAGAAAATCCATTAACATTGTTGAAAAAATACGGCATTATCGAGACAGAAGAATTAGTTCAAGCAGCTAGACAATTAGTTGAAAAAGGGCTTTTGAATGCTAGTGGAAACCAGATAAAAGTTGAAATAGTCCGTCTCTGGCTCTTAAAAAGACATCCAATAGATACAGATATACAAGCATTAATACAACAACAAGAACAAAAAATTAATGTTATATCGCAAAGAAACATTACACAACATCAAGAGCGAAAACTGAAATTATTGAATGATAAAATATTAAAAGAAGCGAGAGAAAAAGACACAGATTATTCTCCAAATAAAAATTTGCGATTTAGAATCGTAGTTGTAGGATTAATTGTGTCTATCAGTAGTGTTGCGTTAGGCATTTACCAATTTTTTAATAGTTGTGAAAAGAGACAATATTTCATATTGGATCAAAGTTGTGTAGTTCAGCACAATAATATAAATTATCTCAATGTTATAACTAATATTAGCCGGGGCGATCGCACAGTTTTTTATAACAAGGAAAACAAGGATTTTAATCGAGCACTTGAAGAATTCAAAAAAACTGATTATACAAAAGCAACCGAATTATTTAAAAAAGCTGTAGCGCTTAATCCTCAAGATCCAGAAGTACTAATTTACTATAATAATGCCCTTGCTCGCCAAAAAGGTACTCCCATGACTGTAGCTGTATCTGTACCTGTAGAGAATCCAAAAGGGATGGCGGAAGATATTTTACGTGGTGTAGCGCAAGCGCAAAATAAGTTTAATCAACAAGGTGGGTTCAACGGTAAATTGCTAGAAATAGTTATTGCTAACGATGCTAACAAAACTGAAAATGCAAAACAAATAGCTCAGGTTTTAATAAAAGACTCATCGATACTAGGAGTAATTGGACATAGTTCTAGTAATCTTACTCAAGTAGCATTAGCCGAATATAAAAAAGCTAACTTACCAATCATTTCTTCTACCAGTATCAGCGATTCCTTATCTGGCAATGTTTTCTTTAGAACAGTTCCTTCTAATGCAGCTATTGGTAAAAGACTCGCTGAATACACCAAAAGTTCTCGTGGTTTGAACAAAGTTGTTATTTTTAAGAATCCAGACAGCAAAGATAGTAAATCTCTGAGTCAAGCATTTATTGAGAAGTTTGAACCACTAGGGGGTCAGGTGGTTCGGGAGATTGATTTGACAAAACCGGAGCTAAATGTAAACAAAGAAATTAAAACCATTGTATTTAGCGATCGCGCCGAAGCTGCTGTATTGTTTCCAGCTACACAAAAGCAGGCTTCAGTAACATTAGAAATTGCTAAAGCTAACGCTGACTTAATTAGCACTAAAAATCCAAATAACCCAGGTCTAAGTTTGTTAGGTGGAAGTCTTCTCTATGGGAACACAACCTTGCAAAAAGGTAAGAAAGCTGTTGAAGGTTTAATTGTCGCTATACCTTGGTTTAGAGATTCACCAAACTCAAAAAACTTCGCACAAGCAGCACTTAAGCAATGGGGAGGGCCTGTTAGTTGGCGCACAGCTACTAGCTATGATGCTACTCAGGCTTTTATTAAAACTTTGACTAATATCTCTCCCAATTTTTCTAGGGAAAATGTTTTACAAGGATTGAAACAGGTTAATCTTTCTCCTAATGAAACTTCAGGAGAACCTTTAAAGTTTACAGACAATGGGGAACGCCAAAGTCAACCTGTTCTTGTTCAGGTGAAAGGAGGAAAATTTACCCTCGTTCCTTCTGTTGCGTCTGGTGTAACTCCTAGCAAATCCCGTTAATATTGAGCTTACTTAGCGTTATTGACAATCAAGTCGATCATCGTATTAATCACGCGATCGCTCTCCATAGGTAAAATCTCTTTACCATGCAACACATCCTGAACAATATGAAAATGCACTAATGACCCTAATAAAATCCTGGCCACTGCTTCTGGATCGTTAATTTTCAGTTCAGGATGACTAGCAACGTATTGAGTCAGGGTTTCGACCACTGGTTTAATCATAGCGCGCACACAAATCTGCGCTAACTCTGGAAAACGTCCAGATTCGCCAATTAACACCCGCATCAATGCTCGATGTTCTTGGTCTGCTACCATGTGCTCTAAGGCTTTGGTTCCTAACTGGCGTAATACAATTGTTGGTTCACCCTGGAGAGGTTCTGTACCAAATATAGAGTTAAACTTTTGCCGTGATAAATGCTCAAGTAATACTTTAAATAGTTCTTCTTTATCCTGAAAGTGGCTATAGACTGTGGCTTTAGACACCCCCGCAGCAACAGCCACTTTATCCATACTTGTACCAGCATAGCCATGCTTAAGGAACTCCTGCATTGCCCCTTGCAGAATTTGTTCCACTTTCTCAACTGAACTCTCGCGTTCTACTTCGTCAACTTTTGTGCGTGCCATTTGTGAATCAACTTTGCTTATAAATTATTTTACTGGGGATTGGGGACTGGGGAACTCGGGGCCCCCTCTGGGGATAAGGGGTAATGGGGACTGGGGACTGGGGATTGGGGATTGGGTAATGGGTAATGGGTAATGGGGATTGGGTAATGGGTAATGGGAGAGGAGGAAGATAAGGGGATGAAGAGAAAATAACCAACACCAATGACCAATGACCAATGACCAATGACAAATACCACTTGACTAAACTACTCGGTTTAGTTTAGCATAATTTTGAACTGGACGGTTTAGTTTAATTGCCGCCAGCAAGAGGGGAATACTATGGCGCAAAACTGGAATTTAACGGGTTTTCGAGCTTCCCAAACTTTTTTGAAGTCACCTGCAACCATAGCGATAATTACAGCTTTAGTTACAGCAGGAGCTAGCGTTTATACGGTAACTAAGTTCCAAGCTGATTCTGCGAAAAAGCCAGAAGTAGCAGCAGCTATGCAGCCAGTAGTAAAAACTGTAACTGCCTTGGGACGGCTGGAACCGAATGGTGAGGTGATTAAACTATCTGCACCGACGGCTAATGAAGGAAATCGCGTAGAGCAGTTGTTGGTGAAAGAAGGCGATCGCATCAAAGCTGGACAAGTAATTGCAATTATGGATAGTCGCGATCGCTTACAGGCGAGTTTGGATGAAGCGCAAAGACAAGTAGAAGTCGCTAAATCCCGTCTGGCGCAGGTAAAAGCTGGAGCAAAACAGGGAGAAATAGCAGCGCGTCAAGCTACTATCAACCGTCTGCAAGTTGAACTAGCCGGAAGTATAAAAACGCAACAAGCCACAATTAATCGTTTAGAAGCAGAACTGCAAGGACAACAGCAAAGTTTGCAAGCAACAGTTGCACGTGTCGCGGCTGAGAAAAGCAACGCGCAAGCTGATGTGCAACGCTATGAGAGTTTATATAAAGAAGGTGCAATTTCTAGTCAAGAAGTAGATCGCCGCAGATTAAGTGCTGAAACTTCCACCCAGCAATTTATCGAAAGCCAAGCTACCAAAGCCAGAACTGTCGCCACCCTAGAACAACAAATCAACGAAGCTAAAGCCAACCGCGATAAAACTATCGCCACCTTAGAACAGCAAATTAGTGAAGCCAAAGCTACCCTCAACCAAACTGCAGAAGTTCGTCCCACAGATGTAGCTAACGCGCAAGCCGAGGTAAACAGCGCCCAAGCTGCTGTCGAGAAAATTAGAGCGCAACTCAATCAAGCATATATTCGCGCTCCCAAAGCTGGACAAATTCTCAAAATTAATAGCCGTGCTGGTGAAACTGTTGGTAATGATGGCATTGTGGAACTAGGCCAAACCGATCAGATGTATGCAGTTGCAGAAGTATACCAAAGTGATATTCATAAAGTCCGGCCTGGTCAAAAAGTCAAAGTCAGCAGCGATTCTCTTCCTGGCGAATTACAAGGAACCGTTGATTGGCTCGGAATGCAGATACAACGGCAAAATGTGATTAATGCCGATCCTTCCAGTAATATTGACGCAAGAATAGTAGAAGTTCATGTGCGCCTAGATCAAGCATCCAGCGTTAAAGCAGCTCAGTTTACCAATTTGCAAGTTAAGGCGGTGATTGAGCAATGATTGGATTTATCTCTCAACTCCAACGACGCACACCTTTAGGATGGTTGCAATTAAGTCATCAAAGAAGCCGTTTATTAGTTGCACTCTCAGGTATTGCCTTTGCAGATGTTCTCATGTTTATGCAACTGGGATTTCAGACTGCATTGTATGAGAGTAACACCAGATTGCACCGCAGTATGCAAGCTGACATTGTGCTTGTCAGTCCCCAAGCACGGAACTTGGCGAATATGTCCAGCTTTACCAGACGGCGACTGTATCAAGCAATGGACTTCCCAGGGGTAAAGTCAGCTGAAGGTATGTATATTAATTTTGGCGATTGGAAGAATCCCCAAACCAAGAAAAAGACAGCGGTGCTAGTGATGGGATTTAACCCTGACAAGCAAGTATTAGACTTACCAGAAGTCAACCGCCAAAAAGATATTGTCAAGCTACCAGATACCATGCTTTTCGATCGCGCCTCTAGAGGAGATTATCAAAAGGCGATCGCTCAAATTAATAGCGGAAAACCTGTCACCACAGAAATCGACCGCCGCACAATTAGCATTAACGGCTTATTTTCCGTCGGTGCATCCTTTATTGCCGATGGTACATTAATTACTAGCGACCAGAACTTTCTACGAGTATTTCCTAGACGGGATGCTAGCAGCCTCAGCATTGGTTTAATTCAACTGCAACCAGGTTATGACCCCAAGCAAACTGCTACAGCCTTAAAATCTCATCTGGGTGAAGATGTCAAAGTTTTAACTAAAGCAGAATTTATCGAATTTGAAAAAGAATACTGGAAAACCAACACTGCGATCGGCTTTATCTTCAGCCTCGGCGTATCGATGGGATTCATGGTTGGCGTGATCATCGTTTATCAAGTTCTCTCCACAGATGTCAACGCCCACATGAAAGAATACGCCACCTTCAAAGCGATGGGTTACAACAACCTCTACTTATTAGGTATCGTCTTTGAAGAAGCGATAATTATGGCAATATTAGGCTTTCTACCTGGTTTCGGCGTTTCTATAGGACTATATGCACTCACACGCAACGCCACAAATTTACCTTTATATATGACCTTAGCCAGAGCCATCCAAGTACAAGTACTTACCATCATTATGTGCATGATTTCCGGTGCGATCGCCACACGCAAAGTTCAATCTGCTGACCCCGCAGATATGTTTTAATCATTAGTCATTAGTCATTTGTCATTTGTCATTTGGTAATGGGTAATTGGTAATTGGTAATGAGACATTTATTATTTCTCCCTCATCCCCCTCATCTCCCCCTACTTCCTCATCTCCTTCATCCCCTGCTATGAATCCAGTAATCTCTATCCAAAATCTCGACCACTACTTTGGTCAAGGTCAACTGAAAAAGCAAGTTTTGTTTGATATCAATTTAGAAATCAATGCTGGCGAAATTATCATCATGACTGGGCCTTCGGGTTCTGGTAAAACCACCTTACTAACCTTAGTAGGAGGCTTGCGTTCTGCTCAGTCTGGTAGTTTGCAAATATTGGGAAGGGAACTCTGCGGTGCAAATGCAGCACAACTTACCGAAGCTAGACGCAGCCACGGCTATATTTTCCAAGCACATAACTTGCATGGAAGTTTGACAGCGCTTCAGAATGTGAGAATGGGATTAGAACTGCATCAAGATATTTCACCCCAGGAAATGAAACAGCGCTCGGCTGAAATGCTAGAGCAGGTAGGATTAGAACAGCGCCTCAATTACTATCCTGATGATTTATCAGGGGGACAAAAACAACGGGTAGCGATCGCACGTGCTTTGGTCAGTCGTCCTAAAATTGTGCTAGCGGATGAACCAACGGCGGCGCTTGATAGTAAATCTGGGCGAGATGTGGTTAACCTCATGCAACAATTAGCCAAGGAACAAGGCTGTACAATCTTGATGGTGACTCATGACAACCGGATTTTAGACATAGCCGATCGCATCGTTCACATGGAAGATGGTAAGCTAGCACAGGATCGGGTTGTAACCGTAGCAGTATAAGATTTACATAAATAAATCGGTGGAAATCAACCCAAATATGTTACGAAACGTAAATAGGCTTGAAACTATTACAAATGACCAATGACTAATTTTCTGAAGCTGCTATCTTTTCTCTTCATCAGAGCGATCGCACAATTCTTTTAAAGCTAGCAGTTAAGTCATACAGCATACTACAAAGTAGTGATATCCTGATTTAGGACACAAAATTGTTGTGTCCTAGCATTTTGTAATTAATGCATCTAAAAATTGTTGTATTACCATTTGTAATCAAATTCAACTTTTATTTATAGATAAAAGCCCAAAAAATTTGCATTTATCAATAGAAATTAATCTGGTCAATTACATAGCTTAAAAATCCCTAACACTCAATTAACCTGCTAATTATTGCCATTTAATTATTTATATATCTAGTATAATTATTTTTACAAATATCATTGATTAATTAATAATTAATCAATAAAAAAATCAATAAAAATCCAATTTTTTGCGTATTTTCCTCAGCTTTGCGTACTTATACTGATGGCAAGTGAAAATACTGTAAATAAACTATTATTATTTAATTTTATGCCATATTAGTAATTGTAGTTATTGTTTATCAAGCAGTTATAAGAAATAGCTGCTCAAAATATAAGTTAGTTTATGTCAGCAAAAAAACAACCTTTTTTTAAATCACCACTGTTAGGAATAGCATTGATAATTTCATCATCTATTATTCCTATATCCATAACACCAGTGATGGCAGGAGTAACCTTTAAACCTCCAGGAGCGCAAGCACCTCAACGCTCATCTGGGGGAGGCTCAAGGAATGATAATATTTGTGGATTTGGAACGAAAGTCTCTAATAGTGCATCGGTAACACCGTTAATGCCCAATTCTAATATTGGCTTTACTGTTGCAGATCGTCCCACAATATTTGTCTACCTTCCAGCTAGTAAAGCGCAAAAAGCATTGTTTACGCTCCAAGATGATGGCTCGAAAACTTATTATCAGACAGCCTTAACTTTGCCCGAAAAACCGGGAGTGATGGAAGTAAAACTGCCAACTTCTGTACCAGCGCTGAAGACAGGCAAAAATTATAAATGGTCTTTAGTCATGATTTGCACTGAAGAGCTAGACACAGATAGTCCTTGGGTAGGTGGATGGATTCGCCGTGTAGAAGCTGATCGCAGTTTAACTAGTAAAAATCAAAAACCCATATCATTAGAGCTAATTTCTAAATTAGCTGAAACTGGTATTTGGTATGATTCTCTGTCTATTCTGGCAGAACTCAGGCGATCGCAACCAAATAATCAAGCTTTAACTAATGCTTGGCAAGACCTTTTAAAATCAGTTAATTTAAATGTGATTGCCAACGAACCACTCGTTAATTAATTAACTAATAGTAACTAAAGCTAAGGTGGGGAGTAAACAGTAATTAAATTATTCCCCACTTTCTAATTTTATAAAATTATTAATTATTAATTTAAAATGGGCTTATTGTTGAAAGCATTATTCGCAAATTTATTGAGGATAGGTTCAATTAGAACCATTTTTAAGCATTGGCGCTTTGTATTGATAACTGCTCCTAGCGTCAGCATATTGGTGATTGCTGGGGGTATGACAGGTTTATTTCAACTACTGGAATGGAGTACTATGGAGCAGTTTTTTGCTCTACGACCTCTAGAAGCACGAGATAAGCGTATCCTCATTGTCACCATTGATGAAAAAGACATTACTCAAGTTGGTAAATGGCCGATTCCTGATGCTGTCTTAGCTCAACTCCTCACAAAACTCAAGGCTCAACAACCAGCAGCTATTGGTATGGATATTTATCGAGATTTGCCAGTAGAACCAGGGTATCAAGAATTAGTCGCAGTGATGAAATCTACACCTACCTTAATTGGTGTCAAAAAACTCGCAGGGGATAGTGTAGCACCATCACCAACTTTATCTGCACAAGGGCAAATTGCGCTTTCTGATTTTGTGTTGGATACAGATGGTAAAGTCAGACGGGGTTTGCTTTCGGCTGGCGATCGCAACGGGGAAATTTTTTTAGGTTTAGCAGCGCGCTTAAGCTTAATTTATCTAGAACCTCAACATATTTCTCTAGAAGCAATAGATCAAACAGAGACTAGCTTGCAATTAGGTAAAGCCATATTCACACCCTTAAAAGGTAAAGAGTTTATTTATCGCGGTGCAGATGTTGGCGGATACCAAATTTTATTGAACTACCGAGGACGTAAAAATCATTTTGATACAGTCAAAATGCGGGATATACTAAATAATTCTGTCTCACAGGAGTTAGTACGCGATCGCATTGTTTTGATTGGTACTACAGCTAAGAGTATCAATGACTTTTTTAACGTTTCTTATAATCCTAAGTTTCAGAATAATGGAGAACCTATGGCAGGGGTTGTAGTTCATGCCAATTTAACTAGCCAAATTTTAAGTGCAGCATTAGATAGTAGACCTCTTATACAAATATGGTCTTCCCATGCAGAATGGCTATGGATTTTATGCTGGTCATTTATCAGTAGTAGTCTGACTTGGCGCTTGTTGCACGTAAAATCTCTTGGTAAGTGGAAATTGCCAGGATTACCTATAGTAGGAATTATATTTGCAATTGCGACTCTTTTAGGTAGCAGCTATTTAGCTTTTTTAGCAGGTTGGTGGATTCCTAGCATTTCACCGTTACTAGCTGTCCTTATCTGTGGAATTGTCATCACTAATTTTTATAAACAATCACAACTAGAAAAAGCGAATGAGGAATTACAGGAGTACTCTTATACGTTAGAGCAAAAAGTCAGCGATCGCACTAAAGAATTAGAAATTGCTAAAATTGCTGCTGATGTTGCCAACCAAGCTAAAAGCGAATTTTTAGCTAATATGAGCCATGAACTGCGGACACCTTTAAATGGAATTTTAGGGTACGCACAAATCCTCGAACGTTCTGAAAAAATAGCGCCATCAGAACTAGATGGTATCAAAATTATTCATCAATGCGGTTCTCACCTACTCACTCTCATCAATGATATTTTAGACCTGTCGAAAATTGAAGCTCGAAAACTAGAACTACACAAAACAAACTTTGATTTCTCTTTCTTTTTGATTGGAGTAGTAGAAATCTGCCGCATACGTGCTCAACAAAAAGGTATCTCATTTATTGATCAATTAGATCCTCAACTTCCTTTAGGAATCAATGCTGATGAAAAACGGTTACGGCAAGTTTTAATTAATTTACTTGGTAATGCCATTAAATTTACTGATATTGGTAGTGTAACTTTTAAGGTAGAAGTATTACAAATAGAAAATAATCCTGAAAATATATTAAGTAAAATTCGCTTTAAAATTGAAGATACAGGTGTAGGGATGACACCCGAACAGCTAGAAAAGATTTTTTTACCTTTTGAGCAAGTAGGAGATAAACATAAACAAGTAGAAGGTACAGGATTAGGATTAGCCATTAGCTGCAAACTAGCTGAATTAATGGGTAGCCAAATTAATGTCACTAGCACTTTATCAGTTGGTAGTAAATTTTGGTTCGATGTGAATCTAGAAGTGATTGAAGTAGCCACCAATACTGCTACTATATCTCCCAAGAAAAAAATTGTCGGTATTCAAAATAAACAACCAAAAATCTTAATTGTAGATGACCAACTTGAAAATCGTTCTGTTATTATCAATCTCCTGCAACCAATAGGATTCACTTGCTGGGAAGCTACTAATGGAAAAGAAGGTTTAGAAACAGCCATAGAGAGTCAGCCAGACTTAATTATCACTGATTTAAAAATGCCAATTACGGACGGTTTTGAAATGATGCATAATTTAAGAAATTTGCATCAGTTTAAAAATCTGCCAATTATAGTTTCTTCAGCCAGTGTATTTGAAAATGACCAAATAAAAAGTTTAGCTGTGGGAGGTAATGAGTTTTTAGCCAAACCCTTTGAGATAGATGAAATTTTTAAAATTTTAGAAAAATATTTACAACTGACTTGGATTTATCAAGAAGATAGCGCCTTAGAACTAGATTCTGAAAATCAAACAGAGCAAGTAATCATTGCACCTCCTGCAACTGAACTAGATCAGCTGTTTGATTTAGCAATGAGAGGGAATATTCCTAGTATACAAATATTATTGAATGAGCTTGAAGCTGCAGATCAAAAATTTGCACCTTTTTGTCACAAAATTAGACAACTTGCTGATAACTTTCAAACCAAACCTATTCGGGCAATTATTAAATCTTATCAGGATATAAGTTTATGAAAAATATTAATGTTGAACAAGCAACTATTATGATTGTTGATGACAATCAAACCAATCTCAAAGTATTATGTAATGCTATCTCTAATTATGGCTGGGAAATTTTGACTGCCATTGATGGTCAAAGTGCTATTGAACAAGCTGAATATGCCCAACCAGATTTGATTTTATTAGATGTAATGATGCCAGGTCTTGATGGATTTAACACCTGCCAAATCCTCAAAAAAAATCCTGCAACTCATGATATACCAATAATTTTTTTGACCGCTCTATCAGACAAATTTGATAAGGTGCAAGGGCTTTTAATTGGAGGTGTAGATTATATTACTAAACCTTTTCAAAAAGAAGAGGTTTTAGCCAGAATTCACGTCCATTTAAAGATTCGATTTTTAACAAAACAACTAGAATTACAGAATCAACAGTTAGAGCAGCGGATAGAAGAACGTACCACCAAGCTTTTGCAAGCACTGGATGAATTAAAGCAATCTCAACTCCAATTAGTGCAGAACGAAAAATTGTCTACTCTTGGTCAATTAGTTGCTGGTGTAGCTCATGAAATTAACAATCCCCTCACCTCTTTAACAGGTAACTTGCATTTTATTGGCAATTATATCGATGACTTAGTTAACCACTTGCAACTTTATCGTCAACACTATTCAGATCCACCTACGAATATTGTTAAAGATGCCAAGATGATAGATTTAGAGCAAATTATCAAAGATTTGCCTGCACTGCTTTCATATATGAATATCGGTGTAGAACGCATCAGCGACATTAGCACTAGTTTACGTACTTTTTCCCGTACAGATACATCTCATCAAGTAGATTTTGATATTCACGAAGGTATTGATAGTACTTTGCTAATTTTGCAGCATCGTCTGAAGGCAAGTAATAAGCGATCGCAAATATTAGTGATAAAAAATTATGGAAATATCCCTTTGTTTAAATGCTATCCTGGGCAAATTAGCCAAGTGTTTATGAATATAATTTCTAACTCTATTGACGCTTTTGATGAAAAAAATGAAAAATTACCTATTCCAGAAAATGTTGGATATGAAATTGTGATTGAAACCCGACTTAATCGGGATGAAAATTTGCTCACTATCACCTTTGCGGATAATGCTTCTGGGATTGCTCCGGAACTTATAGAGCAAGTATTTAACCAATTTTTTACTACTAAATCAATTGGTAAAGGTACTGGACTAGGTTTATCTATTAGTAAACAGATTATTGAAGAAAAACACCAAGGAAAAATCCAATGTTTTTCAGTATTAGGAGAAGGCACAAGATTTGTCATTGAAATCCCTGTATAAGCATGAAATCCTGGGATCTGAGGAGTAAAATTGAGCCTTTGAACAAACCTATAGTGAAATAAAACAAGGATTTTAGGGAACAGTAGAAAATAGGTTTCTATTGCTTGTCACTATGGGAATGTAAATTTATGCACAAAAATCAACAGATCATTGGCTCTTTTGCTTATACAATGAATTTAGGATTGCTGACATTATTTGTCGTCACAGCTAGCATTCCAGCCCTAGCAAATATCAATTTGCACTCAGAAATTCAGGATGGGAAAATCACTACAAGCTCAGTCTTAAATCCCAATTCCCTACTGGAACAAGGTAGAATTCAGTTTGCCGCAGGACGCTTTACCGAAGCAGCGAAACTTTGGGAAGCTGCATCTGTTGCTTTTGCAGAACAAGGTGACACTATCAACCAAGCTTGGAGTTTGAGTTATCTATCTTTAGCTTTACAAAACTTGGGAGATTGGCAAAAGGCGGAAGTTTCAATTACTAACAGTCTCAATCTGCTGCAACGCCTGAACACCAAAAATCAAAATAATGCTGCAATTTGGGCAGTAGCTTTTAATACTCTAGGAAATCTCCAACTTACCAAAGGACAAGGAGAAGCAGCTTTACAAGCTTGGCAAGATGCAGAAAAAAATTATGCTCAAGCTGGTGATGATGCAGGTAAATTAGGTAGTCAAATTAACCAAGCGCAGGCACTACAGGCTTTAGGATTTTATCGCAGAGCGCAGAAGTTGTTAATAGCTATCAATCAAAAGCTGCAAAATCAGCCAGATTCCATCATCAAAGCTAAAGCATTGCAAAGCTTGGGAGTTGTTTTGCAACAGGTGGGAAATTTACAGCAATCCCAGGAAATTTTAAAGCAAAGTTTAGCAATTAGCACTCGCCTGAACTCTACAGACAATATCGGCGATGTTCTTTTTAGCTTGGGAAATACAGCTAGAGATTTACAACAAACTGCAGAGGCTTTAGATTATTATCAACAAGTGCTAGCTAAGGCAACTAATCCCCAACTACACCTAGAAGCACAACTCAATCAACTCAGCCTGTATTTAGATAATGCACAAGTACAAGCGGCTAATGCTTTATTACCTGAAATTAAATCACAATTAGAGAATCTGCCGCCTAGCCGGATGTCTATCTATGCCACAGTTAACTTTGCGCGTAGTTTGGCTAAGTTGACAAAATCGGCTGGAGACAATCAAGATTTAGCTAAAGAAGCTGCAGTAACTTTAGCACGTGCCATACAACAAGCCGACAGTTTGAAAGACTTACGTGCTCAAGCTTATGCCTTAAATGAATTAGGAAAATTATACTTTGAGCAGCAGCAGTTATCTGAGGCTTTACAACTGACCCAAAAAGCATTGACAATCGCTCAAGAAATTAATGCGGCGGACATTGCTTATCAAGCTTCCTGGCAAGTTGGGCGCATTCTCAAAATTAAAGGTAACACTGAAGGTGCGATCGCAGCTTATAATTTCTCCGTCAAAACCCTCAAGTCTCTGCGTAGCGACTTAGTGGCGATTAATCGTGATGTCCAGTTCTCCTTTCAAGAGAGTGTGGAACCAGTGTATCGGGAGTTCGTTGATTTATTACTCCAATTTCACCCCAGCCAGAAAAACTTAAAGCAAGCGCGAGAAACTATCGAAGGGCTACAACTCGCTGAATTAGACAATTTCTTCCATGAAGCTTGTTTAAATGGTAAACCAGAGCAAATCGACAAAATTGATAAAAATGCAGCTGTTATCTATCCGATTATTTTAGGCGATCGCTTAGAAGTTATTGTCTCGATTTCCGGGCAACCCTTAATTAATTACAAAACAGACATCTCAAAAGCGGAAATAGAAAAGACTATCAAACAGATGCGTCAATCTCTCAACCCGGCTTTTTCGCAAGAGAATGCTTTATCTGTTTCCCAAAAATTCTACGACTTACTTATCCGTCCCGCCGAATCGCAGTTAGCCAATAGTAAAATCAAAACTTTGACCTTTGTTTTAGATGGTTCCTTGCGAAATTTACCAATGGCGGCTTTGTATGATGGCAAAAATTATTTAGTAGAGAAATATAGCTTGGCTTTATCGCCAGGAATGCAATTATTACAAGCCCACTCACTCAAGCGAGATAATATTAAAGTGATTACAGCCGCACTCAGCGAAGCACGCCAAGGGTTTAAAGCTTTACCAGCTGTTAAATCAGAAGTCACAGAAATTAGCGCTGAAATTTCTTCACAGCTACTTTTAAATGAAAAATTTACCGACGCTAACCTGCAAACAGCTATCAAATCAATTCCTTTTTCTGTATTGCATCTCGCTACTCATGGTCAGTTTAGCAGTAAGTCAGATGATACTTTTATACTTAGCTGGGATGGCAAGATTAACGTTAAGGAATTAAGTGAGTTTCTCAAATCCAGAAACGAGGTTAATTCTACACCGGTAGAATTAATGGTTCTCAGTGCTTGTCAAACAGCAAAAGGAGACAATCGCGCAATATTAGGTTTAGCTGGAGTAGCAGTACGTTCTGGCGCGCGTAGTACTATAGCTACCTTGTGGGCAGTACAAGACGAGTCTACAGCTAAATTTATGGTTGAGTTTTATAAACATCTCAAAAAACCTGGAATTGGTAAAGCAGAAGCTTTGCGACAAACTCAATTGATTTTTTTACAAGATGCTAATTTTCAGCACCCCTATTATTGGTCAGCGTTTGTGTTGGTAGGAAATTGGCTATAACTGGCTTACAGTCCTTTGGGTAATTTCAATCAAGTTAATAGCTAACTGATACCATTTTTTGAAAATGGTATTAAATGGCATGAGCAGATGAATTTTATTGTTTGATGACCGAGACAATTTTGGATTTTAGATTTTAGATTTTAGATTAAATCTAAAAATAAAATCCAAAAAACGGTTTCAAGCCTACGCCAGTTGCCTTATGTCGGGAAACCCGCCCACCGCACTGGCTCACGCCACTTCTCTCAAGTCGGGAAACCCGCCCACGAGAGTGGCTCCTCCGTTGACGGAGAAAGAGCAAAAAAATCATTCAATACTTAAGCCTCTTCTTTATAAGGAGAGGTCAATCCAAAAGACGCTCGCGGACTCGCTAACGCTGCGCTATCGTAAATCCAAAATCTAAAATTGGGTGACTTACGCAAATGTCATATTTTTTTCGTTGAGGTTTGTCTAGGGGAGCCAGTCACGTGCGGAGGTTCCCTCCGTTGAGTGAACTGGCGTTCAAATGTCAAGAGTCCAAAAAACCTAAATTTTTGACCCTGGACATTTGTACAGACGCGATTAATCGCGTCTGTTGCAAATCTTATGCCAGACAATCACTGTGTCAGTTGCGTAAGTCCTGTGTTTATCCAAATAGCTGTTTTTAATTATCAGTATTTTCACTAAAATAAAATTATAAATTCTGATTTCACAGGAAAAAAATCAGAAAACTTAAGTATTTATAGCGTAGCTAATGACTGTAAAAGATATATTTAGAAAAGCAATTAACAATTATAGATAAGTAAGATATGGTATTTTTATAAAATTAGCTAATAAATTACAATTTTTAAAGATATTACGACTGGATAGCCAATAAAAATTTATCCATAATTAATATGACTTTATAGCAAATAAATTAATCATGTATGTTTTTGGAGTTATCTTGTAAATTAATTATTACTTTTGATTTACAGAGAATTACGATTATGTCATCCCAAAAGCAGAAAAATCACAAATGTATTAAAACTAATAATTTTCCTCAATTAATAACGCTAGCGCTAGCATCAACTACTATCATCACTTATACCTTACCAGCCCAAGCATTGACATTTAACTTTACATACGATGCAGGTGTGACTTATCAGCAAAAAACTGCTTTTGAATTTGCAGGAAGATACTGGGCTGATTACCTAAGTGATGATGCTACTGTGAACATTCACGTTGATTTTGCTTCTTCGAGTAAATTGCCAAAAGGGATGCTTGGTGGCTCTATTCCAGCGTTTGTAAATAATGTGAGCTATAATTCTTTTTGGAATGCATTGAATAATGACCGCCAATCTCAATTTGATTACACTGCTGTCAGCAATTTATCTTCCAGTACACAATGGCAGTCTATTTTTCAAAATCTACAGCAAGAAACACTCACGCTTTCTAATAACACAATTAATTTAACTCAAGCCAACGCCAAAGCATTAAATTTAATTGATAAAAATAGCACTGCCTTAGATGGGGTGATCGTTTTAAATGAGCTAGATAATACTGGTTATGGATGGGCAAACAGCGGTTACACCAGCACTAGTGTCAATAGCTGGTACACTAAAGCATTTGACCTCTACAGTGTTGCTGTTCACGAAATCGCACATATCTTAGGATTTGTTAGTAGTCTCGATGGCATTAATGCTAAGAACTACAATGATTTAGATTTACGTAAAAAACTGTTTACTCCCTTTGATTTATTCCGTTATTCTGACTCTAGCAAAACTCAAGGTTTATCAGATTTGAGTAACGGTAATGCTAGTTACTTCTCTATTGATGGTGGTATGAGCAGCATAGGTTATTTATCTACTGGTCAGGATACTAGTATTAAGGGCGATGGCTTTCAAGGCAGCCATTGGAAAAATTACACTAATAGTATTGGTGTGATGGCACCAGCTTTGCGTGTCGGTGCTGTGCGTGAAGCCGATGAACGAGACCTCAATGTTTTAGATGTGATTGGTTGGAACAGAAAATCTAGGATTTATTCTAGTAACTATTACACATTAGATTCACAAATCCAATATGCTAATATTTTGGCTAATCAAACATTAAATTCACAAGCTCAATCTGCTGCATATTGGATTCAAGAAATTAACCGTAATTTCGATATTACGAATATGTTAAATCTAAATCGTTGGGGTGGTGCTAGCACCACTAGTACTTTAAATCAAACACAAGACCTAGTCGATATTCTCGCTCAAGAAGGTGTTTTTGAAATGGGTGGTTTTTGGGACACTGTCGATGAGCAAGAGAATGTTACTTCTGTTCCGGAACCAGCCAATAATGCTGGATTAATCGGTATTGGCTTATTAGGCTTAATTGGTTTGAAATTGAAAAAGTTTTCTCGCCATTATCTCAATTCTATATAGAGCCTGTTCCCATCCCTCTGCAATCCTTAGCAGCGCTAGGATACCAGCAGGGGTGTTTTATGTGACTTGGGATTACTAGCGATTAGTTAGCTAATTTTTTTGTAAATAATTTCTGGTTAGTTAAGCAAAATTTTTGGGAACCCTAAAAATGTCACCTCTAAGAATAGTAGCCCTACACTAACCAGATGTTTAAAATTTCAGAAAGTACAAGTTTATTATTGATACTCAATAAAACTAAACAGCCACTTTTAATTTTATTTTACATTTTATATTTATTAATTATTAATCAATTAAAGGGATTTGCACAAATTATCCCAGATAATAACCTGTCATCAAATTCAATAACTGTTACTTCAGGAAATGTAATTGAAATTCAAGGTGGAACTCAAGTCGGTAATAACCTTTTTCATAGCTTTGAGCAATTTTCTGTCAACACAGGCAATACGGCTTTTTTTAATAATCCTTTAGAAGTTAATAATATTATTACTCGAGTCACAGGCAGTTCGATTTCTCAAATTGATGGCTTAATTCGTACTAATGGCCTAGCAAATTTATTTTTAATTAACCCTAATGGTATTATTTTTGGTACGAATGCTAGCTTAAACATTGGTGGTTCTTTTTTTGCAAGTACAGCGAATAGCATTAAATTTTCTGATGGCAGTATTTATAGTGCAGTTAATCCGCAACAACAAACTTTATTAACTATCAATACTCCTCTTGGCTTGCAGTATGGAGTAAATCCGGGAAATATCACTGTACAAGGGCCAGGTAATCAATTATTTGTGAATGAGTTTTTTGCCACTTCTCGAGAAAATCGACCTGTAGGATTAGAGGTAAAAGCTGGTAATACTCTGGCATTAGTTGGCGGTAATGTTGATTTAAAAGGTGGGAATTTAACAGCAGGGCAAGGTAGAGTGGAAGTTGGCGCTGTTAAAGATAGTTTCGTTACCATTAATTACAATAATCCTGGCTTAACTTTAAACTATGAGGGAGTGAATAATTTTGCAGATATTAATCTCAATGCGGCTGCTTCAATAGATGTGAGTGGTGATGGTAGCGGTCATGTTCAAGTTATCGGTAGAAATATTAATTTAACTGATGGTTCGGCAATTTTAGCCAATACTGAACATGATTTAAATGGAGGGAGTATCAAGATTAAAGCTGCAGAATTACTCAATGTCAGTGGGTTTAATAGTCGTCCTGATTTTTCAACAATTATCTCTACCGATGTGTCTCCAGAAGCTAGCGGTAATGGTGGTAGCATTGATATTGCTGCTCAGAAATTAACTGCAACTGATAGTGGACAAATTAGTAGTACAACCTTTGGGTTGGGAACTGGGGGAACAGTTAATATTCAAGCAGAAGATATAGAACTAGCTTTCGGTGGATTGGGGCCTAGTGGGATATTCGCTAGTACTGATTCTGGTGGTGGTAATGCGGGAAAAATTGCGATCGCAACTAATAATCTACTAGTTACTGATGGCGCGCAAATATCAACTACTAGTTGGTCTGGCAAAGGTAATGCTGGGGAAATCCAGATTACTGCGAAAAAAGCACAATTTATCGGTACTGCTTTGGGAAAATATCCTAGTGGGTTATTAGCTAGTACTTATTCTGATGGTAATGGCGGTAATATTTTCCTTAATGCTGATAGCTTAGAAGTTAAAAATGGGGCACAAATTCAAAATAGTGCATTTGCTGCTGGTAATGCAGGGCAATTAGAAATTACATCTAAAAATATAGAATTAAGTGGTACAGATTCCGGCACACTTGCTAGTGGTTTACTTGCCAATGTTGAAAAAGGTGCAACAGGTAATGGAGGTTTGTTAAAAGTTACAACTGGGAATTTGAATTTATTTGATGGTGCGACGATAGTTGCTAAAACTGCTGGCTCAGGAAATGCTGGGAAGATAGAAATTGTAGCTAAAAATATAGAAATTAAAGGAACATCTAATAATCCACTGCCGACAATAATTGCCGCAAATGTTCAAAGTCAGGCGACAGGTGCAGGGGGTGAATTAAATATTAATACTGAAACTCTATATTTAAGTAATGGTGGACAAATTGCAACTAGCACATTTGGTACAGGTAATGCCGGCGTTTTAACCATTCAAGCTCATGATATAAATTTAAGTGGTTTTATTTCTGGTGGTAGTAGTGGTTTATTTAGTAATGCTGTTACCAATAGTGGTAATGGTGGTCAGTTAAATATCTCAACAGATAAACTGACTATTCAAGATGGTGCAACCATTGCTGCTAGTAACTTTTCTAGTCGTAACCCTAATCTTGCACCAGGAACAGGTTTAGCAGGTGATATTAAAATTGATGCTCGATTAATTGAGCTTTTTGATAACACTACTTCCAATATTAAAAGTAGTATTAATGCTACTACCTTTAATGGTGGTGGTGGCAATATTCAAATAAATACTAAAGAATCTCTAGTTGCTAGAAATAATAGTTTAATTACTGCGGATACCAAAGGTAATGCTAATGGTGGCACCATTAGAGTTAATACTAATTTGCTGTCCTTGAACAGTGGAGCTACCTTGAGTACAAATAGTACAGGATTAGGTCAAGCTGGTGATATTTTTATTAACGCTAATCAAGTCAGAGCAAACCAAGGGTTAATTACTGCTACTGCTACTCAATCAGGTGGTGGCAATATTACTTTAAATAATAATTTTCTCTTTTTGCAGAACAATAGCCTCATTAGTAGCAGCGTTACTGATAGTACGGGAGGCGGAGGTAATCTTTTTATTAATAGTGATTTTATCGTCAGTTACAATAATAGCGATATGAGAGCTAACGCTGTTTTTGGCAATGGGGGTAATATCCAAATTTACACCCAAGGACTTTTTCAAAGTCAAGATAGCGAAATTGATGCAAGTTCTAAATTTGGGATTGATGGTGTAGTCAAAATAACTAACCCAGAAGACGTTCAAAAGATTGCCATTGCAGAATTACCAAAGGATATAGTGGATGTTACTCAGTTAGTAGCTAAAGCTTGTAGTGCTAGTACAACTAATGAGTTTGTCATCATCGGAAAGGGAGGATTACCAGAAAATCCTACTGATATGCTGAGAGGACAAACAGTTTGGACAGATTGGCGGCAATTATCTACAAGCAGTAATAGAAAAAATCAATTAGGAGCAGCAAGCCAAGAAAAGCTGGTTGCAACTTCTCCAAAATCAACACATATTATTGAAGCTCAAGGATGGGTAATTAATCGCGATGGCACTATAGAATTAGTGGCTCATGCGCCAGAGATACCTACTGTAGTACCTGTGAGTTATGTAGCTAAATGTACTGGCTCTTAAATCTTGATCAGCCATTTTTCATACATAAATTGGGCGGGCTATTTGGCCCACCCGACAAGTATTTTTTGGTAACGAACTTCCAGAAATTACATTATCTAATTATGAAAGCGAAGACCATAATTTGATTCTT
This sequence comes from Tolypothrix sp. PCC 7601, assembly GCF_025677855.1. Lineage (NCBI taxonomy): Bacteria > Bacillati > Cyanobacteriota > Cyanophyceae > Nostocales > Tolypothrichaceae > Tolypothrix > Tolypothrix sp. PCC 7601. The sequence continues at coordinate 1,173,100 of NZ_CP064879.1, read as the reverse complement.
CCTCCTCTGCATCCTCTGCTCCCTCTGCGAACGTCTATTATCGATTAGCTGAATACGCGATGTTGCAAAGAAGGCATTTGACGGCGGACTTGTTCTAGGCGAGTGGGTCGAATTTCGGCGATCGCAATTCCGGGTTTCTCTCCGGCATCAGCTAAAATCGTACCCCAGGGGTCGATAATCATGGCGTGTCCGTGGGTTTGTCTTCTGGCGTAATGGGTACCTGTTTGGGCAGGAGCAATGACATAACAGGTGTTTTCAATTGCTCTGGCTTGGAGTAATGTTTGCCAATGATCTTTACCAGTAAAGGCTGTAAAGGCAGCCGGGACAAAGATGACATCGGCTCCTTTGTCTGCCAGGTGTCTGTACAATTCTGGGAAGCGGACATCATAGCAAATCGAAAGTCCCAAATTACCCAAGTTTTCGGAAACATACACAGGTGGTAGCTGTGTTCCAGCCATGACTGTGCTTGATTCTTGATAGGTGTTACCATCTGGGACATTCACATCAAATAGATGTACTTTGTAATAGCGAGAAAGTTCTTGACCGTTGGAGTCTACAAGTATGGTTGTGTTATAAAATTTGCCTGTGTGCTCTACGGGAACTGGAAAACTACCGCCCAGAATAGTGACTTGAAAGCGCTGGGCCATTTTTTTCAAGAATATTTCGCTTTCCCGTGCGATCGCTTCTGCTTGTGCAAGTTTGTCTTTTTCTTCCCCCATAAAAGAAAAGTTTTCTGGCAAACTCACCAATTCAGCACCCCGACGCACGGCAAGTTCAATTAATTCTTCTGCCTGTGCTAAGTTTTTGTATAAATCAGGCACACTGGTTAATTGGATAGCAGCTGCTAAATAAGGCTTCATAGATTCCACAAACAGTAAATATGTGCGAGGTAGATTCTCAAATATATCGTTACCAGAGGCAGCGGAAAAGCCCACAAGTTCTAGGGATAAGATGACAGTTGTTTTAGCAACTGTAGGGCTGAGGAAATACCAATAAATTCATTATCTAGCAATTAGGGTAAGGGCGCTTCGTTAGCAGTATGCGTGACTCAAAGTCTTGCTAGTCATTGGGTTTGAGATTTTTATTTTTTTTAATTACAAGTCATTTAGTGAAATATGCATCTTTATTACTTTTGTTTAAGTAATTGATAATACCCTGTCTACATTTCAATCTTTCTCTGGATGATAGAAAATAGGACACATTTCAAGGTAGGTTGTTATCAAACCTTGATAAATGCGGTCTACTGTGGATACCTCAGCTCTTGTTCAAACATTTATTGCTGTATTTGTGCTAGCAGATGCGGTAGGTAATATACCCATAGTGCTGATTTTGACCAAAGGTATGACCCCAGAAGAAAGAAACAGAGTCATAGATAAAGCGATTGTCGTTGCGATCGCAGTTCTGTTGCTGTTTGTGTTCACTGGGCAATTAATTTTGACCTATTTGGAAATCAGCATGGCATCTTTGCGAGTAGCTGGGGGACTATTGTTGCTATTAGTTGCTTTGCAAATGTTGCGGGGAGAATTAGATACGCCCATTTTAGAAGAAGGTCGTGATGTTGCAATTACGCCTTTAGCTTTACCATTACTAGCCGGGCCGGGAACTTTAACAACAGTCATGTTATTAACCTCACAATCGCAACTGCCCTATCTCGGTGTAGTTTTAGGTATTGTAGCGGCAATGTTTATTAGTTGGTTAATTCTGCGTTTGGGAACCTATATTGACAAGTGGATTGGTGCTGAAGGTGGAGTGATTATAACTCAGTTGTTTGGGTTTCTATTAGCGGCGCTAGCAGTAGAAATTGGTAGTACAGGAATTCGGGAATTATTTTTGAAATAAATAGTTGTAACTTCTAGGTTGTTGATTACTGAGTACCGCACTATTTTTATCTATTTATAAACAGTGCTATCAGTGAGTAGTGCGTAGGATGCGTTACGCTATCGCTAACGCATCCGCGCTAAAGCTTTGCGTGCGCTACTACAAAATACTGAGTCTTTTTCAGCAATCAAATCACATTTTTATATAACTCATCAGCTATATAAAGATGAATAAAAATAACTTACTCTTCTGTCTTGTTGGGGTGACACGAATTTTGAATTTTGAATTCTCGATAAGCTTGAAAATGGCAGAATATAGCTTTAATACTAATAGTTATGGATAGAATAAAGGTCTTTAGGCATTAATTTAAGTATAGCTACCGAAAAATTTAAATAAGTCGTTTTTTTTACTTATAGATTGTATTGTTACCACTGAATATGGTATATTTTTCTTATCTTTGGGAAAAAATTAAATTTATATAAACCAAATAAAAAATTAATAAAAATCGTGTACTTTGATACTATATTTTAAGAGAAATAAGTTTTAGCATCATCTTATGAATTCTGTAGGTACAGCATGGTCTTACGGCGCTGCTTAGTTGCCTCTAGCTTTATCACTTTCTCTACATTTGGCTGTGGTAATTGGGCACATTCAACAGCAAATAACACCACACAAGTTGTACAAGAAAGTAATATTTCCCAACAGCTAATTGGTACACAATCACCACAAAAGGCGGCAGAATTTTTAAAGCAAGCTAATAGCTTACTAGATGCACGTCGTTATCAAGATGCGATCGCAGCATTCGATCAAGCGATCGCAATTGAACAGAACATTCCCGAAGCTTGGATTAATCGAGGTAATGCGCTAACGTCTCTACAGCTTTACAAAGAAGCGATCGCATCCTACGATCGGGCGCTGGCTTTAAGACCTGACAAAGATGTCGCTTGGTATAATCGGGGCAATGCTTTAACCTCATTGCGACTCTACAAAGATGCGATAGTAGCCTATGATAGAGCGATCGCCCTCCAGCCGAAAAAATCCGAAGCTTGGATTAACCGAGGAATAGTCCTAACAAAACTGCAAAGTTACGCCGAAGGTTTGAAATCCTACGACACTGCGATCGCGATTCAGCCCAATATGCACCAGGCATATTACAATAAGGCTTGTTCTTATGGTTTACAAGGCAATGTAGACCAAGCAATTCAAAACCTAGAAAAAGCAATTAAGCTGGCTCCGAATAAATATAAAAAATTGGCGAAAACAGACACAGATTTTAATAAAGTACGTAACGATAAAAAATTTCAACAGCTAATTAATTAGTCAATATAAATATAAATGTAGGGGAGCCAGTTGCGTGGGCAGGTTTCCCGACTTGAGCAAACTGGCGTTGTGTTGTCGCGCAACGCACCAGCAACCATTTCCGCTAATTTTCTCATAGAGAACTCCACAGAATGATTGATCCAAAAGCTGTCATTGCGAGCGAAACGGAGTGTAGTGAAGCAATCCCAATATTTTGCGGTTGCTTCATTTCGCTTCCCTTCTCCTGACGGAGACGCTACGCGAACGGGACGCTACGCGAACGCTACATTCGCAATGACAATTGGGCATTTCTTTTTGTGGAGGTCTCATACCAGTGTTTTTTCGCCCTGATTAACTATTTATCTACCGCCAAAATTATGGGAATTGGTATAAATTAATATTGGCTGTATATTTAAATTTTTATATAAATATGAAAAAATTGCTAGTAACTGGAGCCAGTGGCTTTTTAGGATGGCATATTTGCCAGCTAGCAAAGCCAGAATGGGAAGTTTATGGTAATTATTTTGCTAATTCATTAACAATACCTGGCATCAAAACCTTAAAAGTTAATTTAACAGATTTTCAAGAATTAAAGCAGATATTTAATGATATAAAACCAGCCGCAGTAATTCATACTGCTGCTCTTTCTCAACCTAATTTTTGTCAAAACAATCCTCAAGAATCATACGCAATTAATGTCACCGCATCTTGCAATATAGCTGGACTTTGTGCTGATTATGCAATTCCTTGTGCTTTTACCTCAACTGATTTAGTATTTGATGGCTTAAATGCTCCCTATCAAGAAACAGATTCCGTAAATCCTTTAAGCATTTATGGTGAGCAAAAAGTTCAAGCAGAAATAGGGATGTTAGAACTATATCCTCATACAGCAGTATGCCGTATGCCTTTAATGTTCGGCATGGCAACACCTACAGCTAAAAGCTTTATACAGCCATTCATAGAAACATTACAAGCAGGTAAAGAACTAAGTTTATTTATCGATGAATTTCGCACCCCAGTAAGTGGTAAAACTGCGGCTCAAGGGCTGTTATTAGCATTAGAAAAAGTCCAAGGTTTGATTCACTTGGGTGGTAAAGAAAGAATTTCGCGTTACGATTTTATGCGTCAATTAGTAGAGGTATTTGAAATTCCCAATGCTCAACTTAAAGGCTGTCGCCAAGAAGATATCAAAATGGCAGCACCTAGACCAAAAGATGTATCTTTAAATAGTTCTAAAGCATTTACATTAGGTTATCAACCATTATCTATCAAAGAAGAATTAGCAGCCTTATAACCAGTCAAATAATGTTTGCGACACATCAATAATATTATAGAAGACACGGCACTGCTGTGCTTCTATAATCTGTCGCAATACTTGTCGGTTAAGGGGAAAAGGGACAAGAAAAAACCTTTAACCATTACCCTTTTCCCCTTTCCCTCACAATTATTGAGATTGTTGTCACTTTTAAATCACATTTGCTTGTCAAACTGAAATAAACGCAGATTTCAAAAGTAAGTAGGTCGGCGAAATTGAAAATAACTGGCTGAGACTGTCATTCTGAGACAGTTCTGATGCCTTTGGCAAGGCGCTTTACGCTTTGTCATTGGTAAATCTTTCTAGCATATTGACGTTTATCAACATAGTTTATTTGATTTCCACCGTCTTACTTAATTATCAATGAAGAAACTTAAATTTTCAGCTTGATGTTGGCAATAGCGCTTTTTGAAGCGTACTGCTAAGTGTTGCATAAGCTCAAATTACTATTCGTGGGAACTGATGTGAAGAGACAACAAAACTACAGCAATTTACAAGAACGTACCCCTATAGCTTCAGCTGCAGCACCAAAGCAATCATTAGCTTTATTAGATGCTGTTGCGCTGATTGTGGGGATTGTTATTGGTGCAGGAATTTTTCAAACTCCGGCATTTGTCGCAGCGAATGCTGGTAGCGATATCAATGTCTTACTGCTGTGGTTACTTGGTGGTGCGATTTCTTTGGTTGGGGCATTGTGCTACGCAGAATTAGCAACTACTTACCCTGATGTTGGGGGAACTTACTATTATTTGAAACGTGCTTTTGGACGTTCAGTTGCTTTTCTGTTTGCCTGGGCAAGAATGACAGTAATTCAAACTGGTTCTATTGTCTTATTGGCGTTTGTTTTTGGGGATTATTTCTCTGGGTTATGGCTGCTAGGGCCTTATTCTTCTTCCATTTATGCGGCGATCGCAATTATCCTGCTGACAGGTTTGAATATTCTCGGTTTATACCCTGGTAAATGGACGCAAAACTGGCTGACTGCGGCGAAAATACTCGGTTTACTCCTAGTGGTGATGATTGGAGTTACCGCTAATAACCCTACAACTCTGCCAACTCCCACCACTTCCACAACTTCAACAAACTGGGGATTGGCAATGGTATTTGTCTTGCTGTCCTTTGGTGGCTGGAATGAAGCAGCTTATATCTCAGCCGAAATTAAAGATAGAAGGCGCAATATGGTGCGATCGCTAGTTTGGAGTATTGGTATCATCACCACTATTTATCTGCTCATTAATTTGGCATATTTACGAGGCTTAGGATTAGCAGGAATGGCTAAATCTGAGGCTGTCGCCGCCTCTTTAATGGATCGGACTGTGGGGACATCTGGAGCTGTATTTCTCAGTATTTTGGTAGCAATTTGTACTTTAGGAGCCATTAACGCCACCATTTTGACAGGCGCACGCAGTAATTATGCCCTAGGGCAAGATTTCTCGATGTTTTCCTTTATGGGAAGTTGGCAACAACAAAAGGAAACGCCTACTCAAGCCTTAATCATCCAAGGTGCGATCGCTTTATCATTGGTGTTTTTAGGCACAATTGCCCGCAATGGTTTTGAAACAATGGTGGAATACACCGCACCAGTATTTTGGTTTTTCTTCCTACTGTCTGCGATTTCATTATTTGTTTTACGCAAACGAGATGCTCAAATAAATCGACCTTTCCAAGTGCCATTTTATCCTTGGATTCCCTTGCTGTTTTGCATTATTTGTGGGTACTTGCTTTACTCCAGCTTGGCGTATACAGGCATCGGGGCAATAGTTGGGGTTTTAGTTGTAGGCGCAGGTATTCCCTTGTTGTTGTGGAATAATTACCGACAACGTTCGTTAAGAGACTTGCGATAAATAGGCAGGGGGAAAATTACAAATTTCATCTGCATAAATTGGTGATTTTTTGTGAGTATTTCGCTGATAACTCAAAATTAATGCTCAATCAATCTTCAATATTTCATCAACAAATTTAATTTTTCAATTCTCTGCACTTTTGCATAAACTTTCCAACGCTTATTTGTTTTTTGCGGGAATAACTAACAATTACAAAGGAGAAAATCATGAAATTACAAAGAATTGCGCTTTTATTAATTACCAGCGTTAGTATTGCTAGTTTAGGTGTTTCTGGATGCACTACAGTACGTAATTTTGAAACAGATGCCCAAACTTCTACTCCTACTACTACCCCAGTACAACAAGTAGAAACCGATGTTCCCTATGTCCCAACTCCCCAACCTGTAGTAGATGCGATGTTAAAACTAGCAAAAGTGAATAGTAATGATGTCATTTACGACTTAGGTAGTGGCGATGGCAGAATTCCCATCACAGCAGCACAGAAATATGGGGCGCGTGGTGTTGGGATAGATATAGATCCACAACGCGTGCAAGAAGCAAAACAAAATCTCCAAAGCGCTAAAGTAGGCGATCGCGTTGAGTTCCGCCAACAAGATTTATTCCAAACAGATTTAAGCCCAGCTTCGGTAGTTACTCTCTATTTACTACCAGATATCAATTTAAAACTCAGACCCAAGTTATTACAAGAACTTAAACCAGGTACCCGCATTGTTTCCCACGCTTTTGATATGGGCGATTGGAAACCTCAACAAGTGCAACAAGTAGACGGTAAAACTATTTACCTCTGGGTAGTTCCTGACAATGTTCCTGCGAACCTGCGGTAAGTAGTCAAAATTATTTACTTTTGCAGCAGTTTTTGTAGGGTGGATACGAAATTTAAGTAGTGTCCATCCCAATACTTGTCGGTTAAGGGGAAAAGGGGAAGGGGAAAAGGGGCAAGAAATAAACCTTTAACCCTTACCCTTTCACCTTTTCCCCAAACCAAATTAAGAGTTTAAAATCCTTAACCGAGCAGTATTGGTGTCCATCCTATGATAACGGCGTTTTTTTAGTTAATAGGAATCTCTGTGAAAGGAAAAATTACTATGAAAGGATTAAAAGGTAAAAATGTTTTAATTACCGGAGCAAGTTCTGGTATTGGTCAAGCGATCGCTATTCGCCTAGCCCAAGAAGGATGTAACATCGCCATTAATTACCGCAAAAGCTTAGAAGAAGCGGAAGATACAGAAGAAATGGCGATACAAAAAGCTTGCGGAGATATTAACAATTGCAGTGTTCAATCATTACCAATTCAAGGGGATGTTTCTCAAGAAGCAGACATTATTGAGATGGTAAATACCGTTATCGAAAAATTTGGTAGTTTGGATATTTTAATTAATAATGCGGGAATTCAAAAAGAATGCCCTTCCCATGAGTTAACAACAGCAGATTTTGATCAAGTACTTGGGGTAAATTTGCGGGGTGCTTACCTTTGCGCTCGTGAGGCGATTAAACATTATCTTTCACAAAACCGTTCTGGTGTAATCATCAATATTTCTAGCGTTCATGAAGTTATTCCCAGACCAATGTATCTCAGTTATTCTATTAGCAAAGGTGGGATGGAAAATCTCACTAAAACTTTAGCTTTAGAATATGCGAACCGAAGTATTCGTGTTAATGCTATTGCACCAGGAGCCACAATTACACCTATTAATGAAGCCTGGACTGACGACCCTGAAAAAAAAGCGGTTGTAGAAAGTCATATTCCGATGAATCGTGCAGGGACTGCTGAAGAAATGGCAGCTGCGGTGGCTTTTTTAGCTTCTGATGAAGCAGCATACATCACAGGTCAAACGCTATTTATTGATGGGGGATTAACTCTGTATGCCGATTTTCGGGAAGCTTGGTCTGCGTAGGGACTTGCAACTAAAAAATATAATACCGCTCCTTATTCTCTCTGCATGAGATCATAATTAGCCTGAACCAAAAATTAACTCGCACTACACCTTTAAGAAGTTAGTATGGGCTAATTTCTGATTCAAGCGAAAATTCAGGACTGAAATCCTGATGAGAAAATTATTCATCCGAATGTTGAGCGATCGCTACTGCCAGTTGTTCATAACGGCGTGGATCGCCTTCAGCAAACACTAACCGCTCTTGCCCTTTGCGTCCATAAAGATCTTCCATAATCTTCTGCCAGTCCATAGAGGACAAGGGTGAAGGGCGATTTTCTATATCTTGGGTGGGAATAGTCGCTGTTATTTGCTGGAGTTCTTGCTGTGCCAATAAGACACGGGCACGTACTGGCCAACTCTCTTCTTTAGCAGCAATTTGCTCAAAATTTGACAGAATTTGCGATCGCCAATCTGGATGACTCACAGCAATTGCGTTGGCAAGGAACTGTAAGCCAACGATGGCTGAATAGCGTACCACCCACTCTTCATCTTCCTGAGCTACAAATAGCAAGGCTTCCATTGCTTCTGCTTGGGCAATTTCTAGCAGTTCCTCTGGGAACCAATGCCATTTCATCATTCCTAATCCCTTTGCTGCTGCCCGCCGAACACTCAGGGCAAAGTCAGCGGTAGCTGCGCCTAACAAGGTGACTAATCCTCTAGGATCGCCAATTCCTGCTAGGGTGCGGATTGCCCAAGATCTGGCTGTGTAGTTATGCATATCCAGCAGTTCCAACAAAGATGGAACTGCTGGTTCGCCAATTTGGATTAACCCATCGACAGCTGCAACAGCTGCACCTGGATTGTTATAGCTCAAGGCAGCAATTAGGGTGGGAATAGCTCCTTCTAAACGGGCGGCTGCCAGATTTTTGACAGCTTCTTGTAAAAGGATAGAAGAATTTGCGTCTTCTACTGCACGAATTAGACTATTGAGGGAATCAGGCATGAGGAAGAAGAGAAGCGATAAGTTCTACCTTTTCCATTTTCGCTCTTTCTGCTACAGTAACGCATCCATTAGTTGCATCACTTTAATTGCACCAGGGGATAAATCTTCTGGTTTTGTCGGTTGGAATTGCTTTTCGAGTAAACCTTTGAGAGATATTAACTTCAAGCTGTTTTCTGCTAGGGTATCAGCGATCGCTTCTGCTGCCGGTAAATAGCCAATCGCCCCTAAATCTGAAAGTACTGCTCGACGTAGTTGCAAATCATCCTGAGCAAGTGCCTGTACTAGGCGATCGCCATACTGATTGTAACCTGCAGTTGATTCTGAGGTTAGCTGATACATTGCTCTGGCTGCGGCATACTGAATCCGAGGCACAGTATGCTCTAAAAATTCTTGAATAATGGGAATTGCATCGCTTGCCCCCAATGTTCCCAATGCCTCTATGATGGCATCGAAGGGTTGGGTGAGTTGGGGTGGCTCTGGTGCTGGTAATGTTCCCGGAACTTGATCGTTGAGTAATTCGATTAGCCTGGGAATGCTGGATGAGTCGCCTAACATTTCCAGAGATTGGGCTGCAGCTTCACGCACATAGAAATCCGAACATTCCAGCGCTTTAATTAATGCAGGAACGGCTCGCTTTTCTCCTAATTTTCCTAATGCTCTGGCTGCATTGCGCCGCAGGGGATAGCCACCAACATTAGTGCGATCGTCTTCGTCTTCTAATGCTTGAATCAACACATCAATGGCTTCTGGAGCATCCACTCGAAACCGCCCTAACCACCAAGCCGCATAAACGCGCAATCCTAAATCTTCACCTTGGAGATTCGCGATCGCTTGTTCTACAGTTAATTGGTTATCGTCCTGGATATTAGCTGCGTTTTCCACTTTCTGTTCCTGTTCTCTATGCCCTCTGACAAATGCCTATACATGACAATGCCCGGAGAGGTAAACAATCACTAACTTCTGTCAGTCATTGTATACCCCTCCGGGCAACAACATCTTAACTAGCTTAATGCGTTGATAGCGTAGTCGATGTAGGAGTTTGCTTCAACAGCAGGATCTCCACTTAAACCGTGGTTAGCTTTGATGTATTTCAAAGCTTCAACATACCAGCTGGGAGATAGATCAAATGTGCGGTTGATTTCAGCAATACCACCAATTAGGTAATCATCCAATGGGCCTGTACCACCAACAACTAGGCAGTAGGTAACCATCCGCAAGTAGTAGCCGATGTCACGAACGCACTTGTCTTTGCCGGTTTGAGTAGAAGCAAAGTTGGGGCCGTTTTGGCTGGTGGTGTAGGGGAATTTGCTGTAAACAGCATTAGCAGCACCAGAAGCTAAACTAGAAGCCTTTTCGGTTAATGCTTTTGCAGCAGCTAAACTAGCAGAAGCTTGACGGAAACGACCAAATGCGGTTTGGATTTCGGTGGAGCTCAGGAAGCGTCCTTGGGAATCAGCAGCAGCTACTGCTTCGGTCAAAGGGGTTTTCATGATCAGATTTTCTCCCAATAATCTTTTTTGATGAAATAGCTTTTAGCAATCGTTTCAGTTATCTAAATATCTGAAACCGCTCAAAAAATCGATTCCAAAAAATCGATGATATAGCTGACTAAGCAACAGCAGAAGCAGCCTTATCGAAGTAGCTTGCAACTTCAGCCATTAAGCTGGCACAATCGCCTCTGGTAATACCATTGGTGTCGCCTGCGATCGCTAGAGCAGCATCTTTCATCTTTTGAACGCCAACTGCTACGGAAGAACCGGGAGTTCCTAGAGCCAAATAGGTTTCTTTTAAACCGTTGAGGCAGCGATCGTCTAGAACGCTGGCATCACCTGCGAAGATTGCATAGGTAACGTAGCGTAAGATGATTTCCATGTCACGCAAGCAAGCAGCCATACGACGGCTGGTGTAAGCGTTACCACCAGGAGCAATCAACTGAGGCTGTTCTGCAAATAGAGAACGAGCTGCATTTGCCACAATTGTGGAGGAGTTGCCGGTAATACGGTTAACAACGTCCATGCGCTTGTTGCCATCAGCAACCAAAGCACTGAGAGCATCTATTTGAGAACCACTCAGGTATTCACCTCGAGCGTCAGCTTGGGAGACTACTTTTGCAAATGCGTCTAACATACACTCAATTTCCTAATTAGTTTAGTCGAGTATGGCTTGGATTAGGTTAAAACCCAGTTTGATAGAGCTAGGCAATACAGCTGCCCCAGTAGCCCGATCAACTAAAAGCAGTAGCTTTAATCACTGCTGAAACCTTCCGCTTATTCCCTTAAGGAAATTTGAAAGATTTTTTAATTCTTAAACAATTGAAAAACTTCACTCATTTAAGATGGATGGAAAACCTGCTTCTTTTCTGTGAAGCTTTCCATTACTTGTTTATACTATATCGTTGGATCGTTTGTTTATTACGAATTGTCAAGTTAGTCATACTAAGAGGCTGAATTGCTTAACCAGTAAGGCTTTTGCCTTTATTAACAAAATTTTTAATGCTTAACACTTATTAATTAATACTCGATCGCTTTAACTTTCCAGTTATGGCAGCGTAGCCAGATACCTTGATTTTCAGCCTAATTCAAAATGATAGCTTAAATTAAGAAGTATTAAGGAACTGAGTTTTTAATTTACATTCCCTGGGCTATTTTGTTTGGTTAATGAGTTTCACAATCATGAAACTATGCAGAATGACTACAAACCGCTTACCTTTGCATCAGCAGGCGTGATCTGAGTGAAAGAATGCGATCGCTCCCCCTGAGTTCGCCTGTACAAGCATCAATACAGAATTCATTATTTTTCTGTTCCCCGTTCCCTATTCCCTATCTCCAAAAATCAATTGAATAATGCAACATTAATTAATGATTAAGATTTAGTAGCAGTCCAACCTTTCTTGATCAATGCCAAAAAGGTAGTAATGCCTTTAGAAAATCCGTGAGGATCAGGCAGAACATACTCTGGGAAGTCTTCATAAGGTCGCCACTCTTCAGATGAATTATGCCGCAAGTACAATACTCGCTCGTCTCCTTCTAATTTCCAGAGCATTTCACCGCCAGTTGGTATTTCAGACATGGCTTTATCCTATTTTGCAAACAAATATACTCATAAGGATTGTCCAGAGTCAAAAGTCTAAGCTTATCCTTGACTCTTAACGACCCAAACAAGATGTAGGTGCAATTTATGGGAATTTAGTTTGGGGAATAAGGTGAAAGGGTAAAGGTTAAAGGTCTTTTCTTACCCCTTTCCCCTTAACCTTTTCCCCATAACCGACAAGTATTGCGCTTTTAGTCACTATGCCAACATCAATAAACGGGCGTGGGAAATTAATATTTTCCACGCCCGCAGATATCATTGATGATTGCTGTTAACTTTCCGATGCATTTTCAGTTTTCTGATGCATCTTCAGTTGGATTTTCACCTGCAGGACGGATGTTAACAATTCTGCCGCCTAAGCGGGTGATGCGACGCATCTCTTCATTCATCCGGCTGTAAGGGACTTGAATCTCAATCGTGCTGCTATTGCGAATCTGATAACGATTGTTATCAGTTTGCTCGTTCTGGCGCAATCCTTCTACTTCGTAAACAAAGACGCGATTGTCTGAACCGGAACTAGATCTTCTGGTCAATACAGAACCTAACATATATAGTTCTATCTCCTATTGTGCAAAAGTAATGCTAGCGACCTTACCACCCAGCTTATTGATTTGCTGCAGGGTACTAGATAGCTGTTCGTAGGGGACAATGAACTCTTTGTTGCTACGACGAACTTTTGGATATCTTGGCAGACTGATACCTGTAACTTCGATTCTGTAAAGGCGTGGGGTAGAACCTTGAGAGGATCTACCAAAGGTACGGCTGGGTGCAGTTCCTTGTTTGGAAGGTAGGTAAGACCAACCTTGAGTACCACCAGAAGGTGCGATAATCGCAGTTGCGCTATTTGTAGCTAAGTCAGATGCAAGACGAGAACTGCTACCTGCTAGCTGAGAGCGATCGCTATTCGCATAACCACGGTAAAGGCGGAACATGCGAGTAAAACCAACTGTTCTTTGACCAACACCTGTGGTTACTAAGTCCCGATAGTAGGGAACTATCGAATCTCCAAAATAGGTATCATATTCAGCAGAATCTATATAGGAATCGATGTCTGCGTCGAACCCTTGATTTTGGTAGCGATCGAGATGCTCAATCACTTCCGATTCATCGTAAGGAGCTCTTCCTAACAAATGCTTAAAGTTCAATTCAATTACCCGAGTTTGAAAATGTGGGTAAAGAAACTTTGTTTTGTATAATTCTGATTTAGCTACTGCGCGGACAAAATCTCTGACGCTCAGTTTACCATTGGTCAACAACGACTCTAAGCTGGTGAGACGTTCTGACTGCATCAAGTAGTCATTGCCTAATACCTGACGATAGACTGCCTGGATAACAATCTTGGCATCTTCTGCTGTCCAGTTTGGACGCAGTTCAATAGGATTTGTTTGGTAAGCTGTAGTTCCCAAACGAGATGCTGCGGATGTAATTGGCACGAATAGCTCTCCTTGTAGACTTTTTGATGTGGCAAATTTGATTCAGTTTAGGCAGGAGAAATATTAACTACGCGACTACCTCGCTGATTCAGTCTTTGCAGAGTTGGTGAAAGTTGGTCGTAACTGACCAAATACTCTTGAATACTACGTCTGATTTGAGTAGTACGCCCTCTATCTGCTTGGATGACTCGTACTCGGTAAAGCTGTCCGCGATCGCCTGCGACTACACCAGTCAGTCCCTTGCCAAAGTTAGGAGTCTGAATGTTGCTAGCCAAATTCAGTGCTAGATCTTGGGTTAACCAAGCAGACTTGTTTTTACCTTGGGAGCGATCGCTGTTAGCATATCCCCGATAAATCTGAAACATCCGGTTGAAGCCTACTGTCTTTTGTCCCGGTTGAGTTTCAAATCCCCGATAATGAGGTACAATTGCTTCGCCAAAGCTTTCTTGATATTCGGCTGAATCAATATATGAATTGATTTCTGCCTCGTATCCTTTCTCTGTATAAAGGTTGACGTGGTAAGAAATCTCTGATTCATCGTAGGGCGCACGACCAAGCAAATGCTTGTAGTTCAGTTCGATGAAGCGGACTTGAGGTGTAGAGTAAAAGAACTTTTGGCGATATAGTTCAGATTGTGCTAATAACCGCACAAAATCTCTGACGCTAATGTTACCCTGTTGCAATAGCGATTCTGCACTGGTGAGACGTTCGCTTTGCATCACGTGGTCATTGCCAAACACTTGACGATAAGCAGCATGAATTACTGCTGGTACGTCACTACTAGCTCTCAATTCTGTGGGAGCTGTGCTAGCAAACGGTTCAAATCCTAGCTGACGGGCCGCTGTGGAACTAGTCATGACTGAATCTCCTGAATTTCAATCAGAAAAAACATGCCCAGAACCCCATAAAACTGCCCATGCTAGAAATTAGCATCCACAGCCTTTAGTTGTTCTGGGCGAAAGGAAAACCCTAGCTTAGGGCGTTGATTGCGTAGTCAATGTAGGAGTTTGCTTCAACAGCAGGATCGCCACTCAAACCATGATTAGCTTTGATGTATTTGAGAGCTTCAACGTACCAGCTGGGAGACAGATCAAAGGTGCGGTTGATTTCTGCCAAACCACCAATTAGGTAGTCATCTAGAGGGCCTGTACCACCAGCAACTAGACAGTAGGTAACGATGCGAATGTAGTAACCGATGTCGCGTGCACACTTGTCTTTACCGCGTTGGTCAGAAGCGAAGTTCTTACCTTGCATTTGGGTGGTGTAGGGGAACTTTTGGTAAACTGCGTTAGCAGCACCTTGAGCCAAGCTGTTAGCTTTGCTGCTTAATGCTTTAGCTGCATCCAAGCTAGCAGATGCTTGACGGAAACGACCAAAAGCAACTTGAAGTTCTGTGGAGCTCAAAAACCGACCTTGGGAATCTGCGGTAGCTACGGCTTCGGTTAAAGGTGTTTTCATGCTGATTATTCTCTCAACAAATATCTAAAGTTATGCGTCAGAAAGTAGAAATAATTAACTAGCGATTTACTAGCCAACTGCAGCAGCAGCGCGATCGAAGTAGCTACCCAATTCAGACATTAAGGAGCTACAGTCACCACGGGTAACACCGCTGGGGTCGTTAGCAATAGCGATCGCAGCTTCTTTCATCTTTTGAACGCCAGTAGATACGGAAGCGCCAGGAACGCCTAATGCTTGATATGTTTCACGAAGACCGTTCAAGCAGCGATCGTCTAAAACGCTAGCATCACCTGCAAATACTGCGTAGGTTACATAGCGTAAGATAATTTCCATGTCGCGTAAGCAAGCAGCCATACGACGGTTGGTGTAAGCATTACCACCAGGTGCAATCAACTGGGGTTGTTCTTCAAATAAAGCGCGAGCTGCATTAGCAACGATTGTGGAGGCATTGCCGGTAATGCGGTTAACAACATCCATGCGCTTAGAACCAGCAGCAACCATGTCTTTCAATGCATCGATTTCTGCATCGCTAATGTATGCGCCTCTAGTATCAGCCTGGGAAACTACTTTAGTAAAAGCGTCAAGCATTCCAGCATCTCCTAAAAATATTACTATGCTGTGGATTCAAACTTGGTTCAAAATCCGATCCTTGATGGGAATAAGCATAGTGACTGACTTTTTAGATGTTGCCGTTATGAGCAACCAGCACAATAGTCGCCAGGAAGTTGCATTCCCTTGGCAATCAGGGTAAATTTACCCCTAATTCTGTTAGCTAGTTTTCAGTGACTAACGGTACAGCTATACATCAATACTGCTATTATCCACAAACAACCTATTTCTTAAAGGCCCACAAGCCTAGATTAAGAAAATAGCTGTTCATCAATTTTTCAGATACCGAACTTTCTCTATCGAGGGCAGAGCGTTCAGCTGTTTTTTGAACCTGAAATTGATTAAAGCAATCCGTTTGTGCAAATTTTGTGCAAATTTAAATGTGTTTTCAGATAATTAGTTAAAAAATATTAAGCAAATGCTGAAACCCTTTGATAGCAAGGATTGTTTATATTTTCGTTTTGTCTTTAGACTTAAATTAGAGTTACAAACAGTTACATTTAGATACATTGTTTGGAAAGCAAAACTTTATTACTCGTAAACTTAAGTTTCGGAACTTAATTCTTACAATTCGTTACATTCATGCATAAGCGGACTAATAGCAGATTTTGTAATGTATTTATGCGTTAATGCGATCGCTTGTATGTCAGCTTAATTTATTAAATAAATCTTAAGCAAGTCCAACATCGAACAAATCTTTGATAGTCAATTCCAGACAGCAAAAATTACCAGGATTGCTATTGCCTTCCTGGTTTGAAAAATTTCATTGAATTTAGTTTTAAGCTACATAGTCAAAAAGCATAGTTGTCATGTAGCGATCTGCCCATTCTTTACCGAAAGATTTTTCCAAAACGCGCCGGGTTTTGTCATTTTGCTGCTGTTTTGTACAGTAATTGCGCTGTCCTGCCAAAACTCTAGAGATATCAAGATTGGATGTTAAAGGTGTCTCTGATGCAGCAATCTGACAATGAATCGTTAAATATTCGCGAACACGGTTGTGAAATTTTTCTTCTTCTTCAGCATTTTCTGGGCGCACAAACAGGCAAAAGTGCGAGAAAATATCGCCCCAAGGCGGTAAAGCCCGTGGTTCGGAAAACTCAATTTCCGGTAAAGCAGATAACTGCTGATAATAGCGTGACGGTAGACTGCGATCGCTACTGATCGGAGACAAATCCGCGATCGCAGCACTAATTAAACCACCTTTCCCGCCTACCAAATCTGTACCAAACATGGGAATCGGGTATTCAGGATTGGGGAACATCACACAGTGCAGAATATCTAAACCATTGCCAACCTGCGCCAATTCTAGATGCAGTTTGCGAAATTGCGGAGCTTGGTAACAATGATTTTCAATGATCAGCCGTTCGCCTTCCAAATGCCCCTCGACATAGCCTAAACCTTCTGGGACAGAGTAAGGGGAGATATCCAGGTATTTTTGCCAAATTTCTTCAATCGAATCCGCCAGCTTGCGGATTAGGGGATGCTGGCGATTTCTCAACGACGCTTCCATAGACTTCAACATACGCTTCTCTTTGAGTATAGGATTAACCTACCTTGGCGTATAGCCTGTGCAATATCTGTGCAATTTGCAGATTGGGGTATCGGGTTAAATAATTTGGGATTTGAGATTCAGCCCATACTGTAGATTTAGCTACTCCCATCGAGAACTATATATTTGGCAGAAATTTTACTCGTTGTCCAGATTTCTTTGTTTCCAATAATTCGGTTTGCGCTTACTATGTGCGATCGCAATTACCCAAATCACTTTTTCTAACTCTGTATAAAAAATTATATAAATAACTCATAAATAATTCGTAATTCGTAGTTACTAATTCGTAATTAAGTTATGAATTTCACGAATACTTTTCTCGTAATTCAGAAAACACTTGAGATGATGGTTCTCCAATAGCTGTTTTGCAATTAATATCTTGCAACCTTTGGTTTAATTCTGTATCCCAAGCAGTTTCCAGATTATCATCTATCTCTTCATCTAGAGAATGAATTAAAAAATAGGCAATTTCAGCACGTTCTTTTGCAGAAAGTTGAGAAAGTTCAAGTTTCAGTTTTTCTGCAGTTTCACTCATACTTTGGAATCTCCCCAATAATTACAAAATCGGCTCAACTATCTGATCGTAGCTGCTTTACATGTAAAATGCGATCGCGGTTATTCTAGAATATTTGTAAAATCAAGCAAGAGTCATGGCTTCGTCAAAGCTTTCTTTGCGACACACGCCGCGAATGGCTAAAATACAGCAGTATAAAATTAATGATACGAATTCCATTACAAGAAGCTCAACTTCGTTTACCCGAACTGATTGCTAGTTTACAACCTGGGGAAGAAGTAGAAATTTTTTCTGGCAATCGTACTGTCGCCAGATTGATTGGCGAACTTCAACCACTCCGCAAGCCTCGTCAGCCTGGTAGTGCAATTGGAACCTTAACTATTCTTTCAGAAGACGAAACCCATTTGGAAGACTTTCACGAGTATATGTCATGAAGTTTTTGCTTGATACTCAGGCATTTCTGTGGTTTGTACTTAATGATCGCGCCCTTAGCCAAATTGCCTGTGATTTAATTGTCGATCCCTTCAATGATATCTTGCTTAGTCCTGCTTCCTATTGGGAAATTGCCATTAAAGTTAGTATTGGTAAGTATGAAATTCCTGGAGATTTTGCAACTTGGATGGAGCATCAAATCTAAGTTAATGAATTAGAAATATTACCAATAAAAGTTTCTCATGTCGCTGCGCTTATAACTCTCCCATTTCATCATAAAGACCCTTTTGATCGGCTTTTGGTTGCCCAAGCACTCACAGAAGAAATTCCCATCATTAGTGTTGATGCAATATTAGATAATTATGCAGTTACTCGTTACTGGTAAGTACGATAATCTGCTGTTAGTCGTGGTGCGATCGCAAAAGCCATTTCTGACACTACAAAAACTATTTCCGACACTACATTTGCTGTTTTTTATACTACATTTGCTATTTTGGCGATCCTAAAAGCTGTTTTTTATACTACATTTGCTATTCTTGAGACTACAATTGCCGTTTTTATACTACATTTGCTGTTTCAGGAGTCGCCAAAATAGCTTTTAAGACAAGATTTACTATTTTAGCGATGCTGGGTAAAGGGGATAGTATGTCAGGTGTAGGTTGGGTTGAGAAATGTAGACGCGCAGCGGCTTCCCGTTCGCTAAAAGCATTCCCGAAGGGTAGGGTAAACCAACACCCGAAAAATTTAGTATTGTTGGGTTTCGATCTGTTCAACCCAACCTTGCATCTTAAGAGAAGTAGTAAGCTAAGTTACAAACAATCAGCAAATTCAACAGATTACTTCTCGCTGCTTCAATTTCACTATCAGCATTAACATTCAATAGTCCCAAAGTAGATGCAATCATCAGCCAAAACCTCAATCTAACCGAATTATCCACATCAACTGGCATCTACACACAGACTAGCACTGAAGATATTGCAACCGCATCAGAATGGAAAGAATTCTCTCCCGATGCAGGTAAATCCTCTATTCTCATGCCAAATGGTGACATCTCGGACATGACACCAGATAAAAGCGAAATGCATAAGAACATTGAGTCTACAAAAATGTATCTGAGTCTTCATGGCACAGATGTGTATATGGTTAGCTATGCTGACTTTAAAAATGATGTGACTCAGATTTCCTCAAGTGAATTATTGGATTCTGCTCTACAAGGAATGTTAGGGGATGAGAAACAATTACTCAGCGAGCAAAATATTAATCTAGGTGCATATCCTGGTAAAGAAATTAAGCTGTGGGATGAAAAAGAAGGAATGACTTGGACGGGGAGAATTTTTATTGTTAACCAACGGATGTATATGCTCTTAGTTGTCAGCGATCAAAATCCGCAAGTCAGTGATATCAGAAAGTTTTTTGACTCTTTCCAGTTGATCCAATAGTCATCAAATTACGGAAAATTGGCACAGTAAAGGACATAGCACTGC
The DNA here is from genome assembly GCF_025677855.1 of Tolypothrix sp. PCC 7601. Classification (NCBI taxonomy): domain Bacteria; kingdom Bacillati; phylum Cyanobacteriota; class Cyanophyceae; order Nostocales; family Tolypothrichaceae; genus Tolypothrix; species Tolypothrix sp. PCC 7601. Next base: position 1,153,378 of record NZ_CP064879.1, on the reverse strand, counting down.
TGTGTCCTTTCAACTGTTAACTGTTGACTGTTGACTGTTGACTGTTCACAGACTTAAAAGCCTTTTATTGTGAGGGTTTTTTCTTAGCTTGATGTCTTAATCTATCTGGCTATAACTATAACGGTTCTAGATTTGGGAGTGCGATCGCTCTTTGAGCAATTTCTGTAGGTAAAGCTATTATCACCTAACTCGTTTGAATCACAAAGGACTAATGACAAATGACCAATGACAAATGACAAACAACAAAAAAGAGGCCTCACTCGACCTCTTCGCAACTCCCTACAATAATCTTCGTTATATAGATGGTAATTACAGCAACCCAGTGTTAGTACCTTGCTTACCAGTTGCCAATTCAACTTTAACGATTTTGCCACCCATTTTCATGATGCGTTGCTGTTCGCGGAACCAGTTCTCGAAGGGTACTAATTTGGTGAAGTAGGTATTTTGTAGTTCGCGCTGGGTGCGAATCCGGGTTTGACTGGGTACACAAGCAGTAACTTTAAACAACCGGGCCATCTTAGATTCTCCTGTAGTAATTGTGAAAACTTTTTTATTTCAAAAAAGGGGAGTGTTTTTTAAGACAAATTCTTTAAATTAATCACTGCAAAGGCTGGAAATCAAGCATCAATACTAGACCACTAACACTCATCATAATTGATTATTTCAACCAAGGTAAGCGATAAACGCTCTAGCACTCACGATTGATTTCCAGACCTCAATTAAGCTGCACCTAAATTATTAAGTGCCAACTAACTCTTAGCTTAAGCCAGAGGAGATGTAGTCTAGGTAAACACCCATTTCTTTACCAGCGTCAGAACCTACCAAGCTAGCGGTTACTTCTTTGATAGCTTGGATAGCTTGTACGGTGGAGCTAACGGGAACACCCAAGGAGTTGTAGGTTTCTTTCAAACCGTTGAGTACGCGCTCGTCGAGGATGGAAGGATCGCCAGCTAACATAGCGTAGGTAGCGTAGCGCAAGTAGTAGTCTAAGTCGCGGATACAAGCAGCGTAGCGACGGGTGGTGTACATGTTACCACCGGGGCGGGTAACGTCAGAGTACAACAAAGATTTTGCTACAGCTTCTTTAACAATTGCAGCAGCGTTTGCACTGATGGTGCTAGCAGCACGTACACGCAGTTCGCCAGTTCCAAAGTAGCCTTTTAGCTTATCTAAAGCAGCAGAGTCCAAATATTTACCTTGAACGTCTGCAGAGTTGATGACAGAGGTAATTGCGTCTTGAGCCATATTGTTAATTCCTTTTTTCCAACCGTATTGCAATACTTCGGTTTTAGCGACGAAACAGCTTTAACCTAGGAGAGGGCACCAACTACGTAGTCGAAGTAAGAACCAGCTTCAGCAGCGTCTTCACCAGACAGTAAGGAGGAAGCACCACTCTTCAGGGCACGGATACCTTCGGTAATACCTTCAATAGGAGTACCCAAGGATTTGTACATTTCACGAGCACCGATTACACCGATTTCTTCGATGGGGGTAACATCGCCAGATACGATTCCGTAGGTAACTAGACGCAAGTAGTAGTCTAAGTCGCGTAAGCAGGTAGCAGTCAATTCTTGACCGTAAGCGTTACCACCAGGAGATACAACGTCAGGACGCTTTTGGAAAACTTGTTCGCCAGCTTGCTTAACCAAACGCTCGCGGTTTTCGGTCAAAATTTGAGCAATCCGCAGACGGCGCTCACCACCGCTCACAAAGCTCTTGATTCGATCTAGTTCGCCAGGGCTGAGGTAGCGGGCTTCTGCATCAGCATTCACGATGGACTTCGTGACGATACTCATTAATGGATTCCTCCAACTACGATTTAAACCAGAATTTAATTAAAACTGGTGCGACTTTCAATTTGGACAATGGTAGCTGCGTTTTTTCGTTTTTATTAAACATGGCTCTTGACAAAATGTCTCAGCTATGGATTTACGAGTTACTTGAGTCAATACAACCACACAAGTATTTCAAACATCAGTTACCTTCCGCAAAACATTCTCCGGCATTCTGTTGAGCATTTATGACTGCTCTTAATATTTTGTAATATTACTTTTCAGATTTACGTTATTTTTTCCAATCTGAAAGTAATGTTACGAAAAATTGCCAAGCTCTTGTCAAAAGTCAACAGTGCTGGTTCACGCCCAGAAATCAGCACTCAGTACTCAAAACAGAATTTGGTCAAGAGTCCAAGGCATGAACTCCTGACCTGTGAGTGTTAATTAGTGACAAACGAGAGTATTAGTTACCTAAGGAAGAGGAACGTGGGTAAGGTACCACATCTTCACCAAAGTAGCGGGCATACTCTTGACTATCAACAATTGCCTCTACAACGGCTCTCAGACCCCGGCTAGCCATCAGCTTGTTGTATTCGCTAATTTCCTCTTGAGTAGCTGGTGCGCGTCCCAATAGGTGACGGTAGAGGAACTCAATTACTTTAGCGCTGGGGTAAGGTGTGTAGAAGCGATCGCAATAGATATCGGAACTAGCTAGTTCACGGACAAACTCGCGTACTGAGATTTCTCCAGTTTGCAGTTTGCCTTCTAGTGCGTTTAAGCGGTAGTTAGCAGGTATGTCACTGCTAAATAAATCTAATACCTGAGAGTAAATGGCATTGATGACCAATTGGGTTTCCGCTTGGTTTGTACCACTCAGGCGATAAATGCGTGCAGGTTTGCAACGATTTGCTGTTTCGCCTAATTGTCCCTGAGCGCTAGTAGAAGAACGACCCAGGTCAGTAAAACCATTACGTCCCGATGATGATGTTCCTGCCAAAGTCAGGCGTGGTTGTACTGTTTTAAAGCTAGGTACTACCAAATCATCATTTTGCTTAGTCAGCTGGTTGTACAGCTTTTCAGTATTAGGGAAGTTAGCCGCAGGTAGGGTGGGGTAGCGACGATAAGGTACTGTATCTTCCCCAAATACCTCAGCATACTCAGCACTACTCACTAAAGCACCAATAAAGGCACGAATCCCTTGAGTAGCCAAAATCTGGTTATACTTGCGGATTTCTACCTGATCTAAAGGTGCGCGTCCTAGGAAATGTTTGGTTCCTAGTTCAATTACTTTGGTGTTGGGGTAAGGAGTATAGAACTCTTTGATGTAGAGGTTAGAGTAACCCAAACCTTCAATGAATTCCTTAACAGTGATTTCCCCGTTACTCAGTTTGCTTTCTAAAGCAGAGAACTCGTTTTTCGCGATATAAGGCGCAACATCGCGTTCAAAAATCTGGCGATAGGCGGCGCTGATCAAAGTCTGCACAGCAGCTTTGTCGCTGATGTTTGCCACCTGCTTGAAGACTTTGGTTTGTTCGCGTTGCTTGCTAACACCTTGGTTGATGCGGAATTGAATATCCGGTTCTGTCCGGGTGTCGGTAACTGTACCTAAAGTTACAAACAACGGTGTTTCTTGCTTCTGGACTTTTCCACCTACATCTTCGCGGATACTGCCAACTCGCAGTTGTCGCAACGCCACACCAGATGGAGTCAGATAGCGTTCGTAAGGAACTGTATCCTCACCAAATGCTTCACTGTATTCCACGCTGTTGATAATTGCATCTACTACGGCATAAAAGCCTTGTTTAGCGGCGATGTCAAAGTATTTGTTAATTTCTTGACGACCGTAGGTAGGACGACCTAGTAAGCGGCGGTGAATGTATTCAATCGCTTTACAAACATACAGCGAAGTCCAGTAGGTTTTGCGGAATACATCCGACTTAGCCAAAGCACGAATAAATTCTCTGACGGAGAGTTGTCCGTTTTCCAGCTTAATTTCTTGGACTTTTAAGCGCTGACCTTCGTAAACGTCACGACCGAAAACTTGCAGGTATGCAGCTTTAATTACTGCTTGGGTAGAGCTTTCGGAGAACTTAATGCTTGCGCCTTTAGCAGCTTTTTTGCCAATTGTGCCTGGAAGTTGATCCAACCGGAAGACTTTAGGCCCTAAGCTACCAGGGAATTCACCTCTAGCACCAGGATTGCTAACTTGGCTATTAATACCAGGCCCTTGGTTAATTAAGATCCGCCGTGTATCCTTGCTAAAAGGTGCAGGGCTAGTGTTGGGATTGCGGGTTTCTTTCGGGAAAATCGCCCCAAACTGAATTTCTAGCGGGTCGTTACCAGAACCATAGGGATGCTGATCGGGGAGTGGGCGATCGTAAGCAGCGAATGTGGTAATAAACTGAGGTACTTTGCGGAAAGGCGCACTGTAGTTAAACAGGTCTTGCTGTGGCCCCCAGTTACGACATTCTTGTGCCTCTTGACCCAAACCACGCAGGTAAGGTACTGTCTCTTCACCAAAGTAGTCACTGTATTCTGGCGAATCCACTAAAGCATCTACTAAAGCTGGCAGACCACCGTTAGAAATAATCGAGAAGTATTTTTGTACTTCTTCCCGGCTACTTGGCCCCCGTCCCAAAATATGGCGGAAAGCTAGTTCAATTACTCGGCTATTAATAAAAGGCTGGTAAAACTGTTTTTGGTAAAGAGGAGATTTGGCTAGACGACGAACAAACTCTTTCATGGAGATGTCGCCGTTCTTCACCTTAGATTCTAGGTCAGATACGGACAAGCTGTAAGCACGAGTAATATCGCGCTCAAAGATTTGCCGATATGCAGCTCTGATGACTTCATTTTTTTCTGATGCGGATAACCCAGGCTTCATCACAAACTTGGGCCGCCGTTCTGCTGCTTCAAAGTAAATTTGAGGCAGTTGTAAACCTTGTTGGTCTCCAGAAGGACGTTGACGCAGTTTATTAGAAGGTGTTGCTGCTTTAAATTCTGTCAACAATACATCCATGTATTGAGACACAATCTCTGTAGCCTTAGCATCCTGACGGAAGAAAGACAGTGATGCTGCTTTGATTTCTTGTAAAGCCACAATTGTGGCTTCACCAGAACAAGCATTTTCAATAATTTCCCGTAAACCGCGTGTATTCACAGCGATGATATTGGGGTCACCTGCCACGATCGCATAGGTAGCATAGCGCAAGAACCAGGACAAGTCCCGCAGACTCTTGGCCATGTTGCTAGGGCCATAACGAGCAACGTTGATCGGTCTAAAACCTGGAGGTGTTGGGCCACTGGGAGAACTGTTAAAGATAGAGCGTAAATTTTCTAGGAATCCACCCCGACTTTCAACGTAGGTGACTGTTCCTAGTTTCATGCCTTCTTGAACATTCCCAGGAGCAACAGTAGCCATTGCCAATTCTGCTTCTCTTGGCTTTTCTAAGAAAGACATTGGCGAACCACCAACAAAAATTCGATTGGCAGCCCGAGATACAATAATCTCGGAATTTTCCGTGAGCGTCTGGGCAATTTCTAGACGCTTTGCACCAGATGCAAAATAGGTTGCCAGTTCGTTCAGTTCGCCAGTTCCCAAAAAGCGGTCTTGTTGTTCCGCTTGGGTAATTGTTGCTACTGCTAGGGTTTGATATAGTTGCGGACGCGCAACTGAGCTTCCACCACTTGCCTTAACACTCATCGGATTTGTAAAACTCCCATCATAAGCATTTATGTGTTAAGTCTGGGTCGCTTTGAGGCTTGACACATCGGTGGTCATGCCTTAAGAGTACCGCCTTCAAAACTGCCAGTAAATTAACCCAGTCAGCTTTTAGATTAGAACGTTTTGCGGCTTACCTGTTGATTTATTAAGAAGTATGTAGAATCTGACGCATCAAAGTTATAAATTCTATAGCCAGCACTCTTAGTTATCTGAGATTAAGATTAAGTTTTGTAACTAATGGTTTACAAAAACCTACGGCACAGATTTGCCTATTTAAAAAGATTTGCGATTAGAAACAAAGAATTTTGGATTTTAGATTTTGGATTTTGGATTGACCTTGTCTTGAAAATGGGGATTGGGTAATTGGTAATTGGGTGTTTGTTATTTCTGCTCATCTCCCTCATCCACCTCATCCCCCTCATCTCCCCTGCCTCTTTTATCACCAGCTATACCCTAAATGTCCAGTATTCGATAAACTCAGAATTGCTGCATTGTCGCTTCAAAAATGTCAGATCCTCAAACCGTTAGCACTGCTGTTGCCAAACTCTACGATACCTATCCATTTCCGCCAGAACCACTGCTTGATGAAGCCCCACCTGGGTACAATTGGCGTTGGAATTGGCTAGCAGCTTATAATTTTTGCACTGGACAGAAGCCACAAAAGCAGAATATTCGGATTTTAGATGCAGGATGTGGCTCTGGGGTGGGAACAGAATACTTGGTGCATCTTAACCCTCACGCACAAGTCGTCGGTATTGACCTGAGTGCTGGTACATTGGCAGTCGCAAAAGAACGTTGTCAACGTTCTGGCGCTAACCGTGTGGAGTTTCATCACCTGAGTTTGTTCGATGTCGAACAGCTACCAGGTGAATTTGACTTAATTAATTGCGTTGGCGTTTTGCATCATACCTCTGACCCCATTCGTGGAATTCAAGCCTTAGCCAAAAAGTTAGCCCCAGGCGGTTTGATGCACATTTTTGTATATGGTGAGTTGGGACGCTGGGAAATTCAACTGATGCAAAAAGCGATCGCTCTCCTTCAAGGTGAAAAACGTGGCGATTACCGTGATGGGGTACAAGTTGGGCGGCAAATATTCGCTTCTTTACCAGAAAATAATAGGATTGCCAAACGGGAAAAAGAGCGCTGGTCATTAGAAAATCATCGGGATGAAAACTTCGCTGATATGTATGTTCATCCCCAAGAGATTGATTACAACATTGAGACGCTATTTGAATTAATTGACGCTTCTGGCTTAGAGTTTATCGGTTTCTCCAATCCTGGTTTCTGGCAATTAGACAGACTTTTAGCGAAAGCACCCGATTTGATGGAGCGAACTAAAAACTTGAGCGATGCCTCCGGCAGGCTACGCCAACGCCAAATCTACCGTTTAATTGAATTACTCGATCCAGAAGTTACCCATTACGAATTTTTCCTAGGTCGTCCTCCGATTACGAAAGCTGATTGGTCAGATGATAACGCTCTATTGCAGGCAATTCCTGAACTTAATCCTTGTATAGATGGCTTTCCCAGCCAATGTATATTTAACTACGATTACCAAATAGTTAATTTGTCAGCAGAAGAGTTGGAATTTCTACAACGCTGTGATGGTAATTCTACAGTGGCGCAAATAATATCTGCTGTACAGCTAGAGTTAGATAAAGTGAAACAGCTGCTCAAGCAACAAATAGTGATGTTGACTCCAACCTCAATAGATTTGGACTCAGTTAGCTCACGCGGTTAAACCAAGCTATGTAATTACCTATTCAGGATTTCCACTATCTCACTCAAGTGCTTACATAACAATAAAAGTTCGGATTTTGAACTATCCGGATTTTTTTTATTCAAAAAATATACATTTACCCGAAATTTACAAAACCCTGCAAAAATATAAAGTTTTATTCAAAAATACTTTTTTTGCTTCCGTATAAAAGTAAATGCTAATACATTGTACTTGTTATCTCTTACGAGCTTGTACTTACGTAGTTCTACATTAATTAAAGGAGAATTTGCGGATGAAATTAGCGAAAAAGCTGAGTATTGCCGCTACTAGTGTTATCTTGTCTGTTGCTGCTGTTAGTGCTAAACCCTCTGAAGCTGCAAGTGTCAAGTTCGCTAGCCAAGCTGGTGGCACATTTAATTACAATGTAGTTACCGATACAAACAATGAAACGTTGGCTAAAAGTAGTACCATTACAGTTTCTGGTTTGGCTGGCGTAACTAATGTTAATGTTGCAGATTCATCATTTCTGAAGATTTTTGGATTTGATGAAAATCAGGTTGTTTTGACACTGAAGAAAGCAGCAACAGGTACTGCAATAGGGAACCCCTTTGCAGGATTAGATTTTTCTATAATCAGTAAATTTACAACACCAGCTACAGTCAGTTTCTCAGTTCTCAATGGTACTCAGTTCAATGCTGGGAATACCACTGGGCCTATAGAAGATGTCCCTGAACCTATGACAGTTGGTGGCACATTAGTAGCTATTGGCTTTGGTACTTGGCTGAAGCGCAAGAAAGCTGAGTCTGTGCAGAAAGCTTAGTTAATAAACCCTTCTCACTCAAACCTCCTCTTAGTTAACGGGGTGCAACAACCACTTTGATAAGACATAAATTTATGCCCCTAGAGATTGCCTGTAATTCTCTCTGAGGGGCATTCATAATTTAGGGCATTGGGTATGGGAAAGACAGATTTTCATGGCAAGACTTGTGTCAGAACCTGGTATGAATGGCTGACTTGAAAATTATACTAACTAGCTACAATTTAGATTCGTAATCAAGAGCGATCGCTCTTGTAAATCTTGGCAGAATATTTGATCAATTGTTGTAACATCTAGGCATTACAACTCGAGTATTAGTACTTTTACTGAATAGACCTTAAGAAAATTATTAAGCAGCAAGCGATCGCCAGATCAAGAGCTATTGTAAAGGTGTCTGTGACTAGGTCTAACCCTGTCTCTAATTCTCCTCATCGCCCCTTATTTGGTTGGTTCCTGGCTGCTGAACAACAAGTTAATTGTTTTTTTCTAAAGTATTGTTACCAGATCGTGATATGATTCAGCTGACTGGATGTGCAGTCATCATCCTTATCTGTACTGGTTTCGAGTCTCGTGAGCTTGTCAGACGAATCAACTGCATCGACTCCAACAACAACACCAAATGCTCAATCTGGTTCTGATGACGAAGAACGAGTAAACTCTATGGGAGAGTTCTATCAACTCTACCAGAAGTTGTTGGTAATCACACTTGTGTTGACAGGGATAATATTTATCTCTGTGTGGATTTTTTATTCCCTAAACATTGCTCTGAATTATTTGATTGGAGCGTGTACAGGTGTGGTTTACTTAAAAATGCTGGCCAAAGACGTTGAGCGACTCGGTGGTGAGAAAAAGCGTCTGAGTAAAAGTCGTTTTGCTCTATTTATTGGGTTGATTGTATTAGCAACTCAATGGCATGAGTTACAGATTTTGCCCATTTTTTTGGGATTTCTAACTTACAAAGCCACGCTCCTCGTCTACACCGTGCAAACTGCGTTTCTTCCTGATTCTTAACAAGTCAGGCTCACAAAGACAATACTCCCATCCTCGCTCGTTGGGGAAAATGCTTGAAGAATGCAAATGCTTAGTGTCTTAAACGCCTTTAATTCATTTCCCCTAGCCGAATTAGAAGTAGGTCATCATTTCTACTGGCAATTGGGCAATCTGAAAATTCATGGGCAGGTTTTTCTCACCTCATGGTTTGTGATTGGCATTCTAGTAATAGCCTCACTAGCTGCTACTCGCAATGCACAAAGAATTCCTCGCGGCATCCAAAATTTGATGGAATATGCCCTAGAATTTATTCGGGATCTGGCAAAAAACCAACTTGGTGAGAAAGAGTACCGCCCTTGGGTGCCATTCATTGGCACATTGTTCTTGTTTATATTCGTATCGAACTGGTCAGGCGCGCTCATCCCTTGGAAACTAATCAAGTTACCTTCTGGTGAATTAGCAGCTCCCACCAATGACATCAATACGACCGTAGCATTGGCATTGCTGACCTCTTTGGCGTATTTTTACGCGGGTTTTAGCAAGCGGGGTTTGGGCTACTTTAAAAAGTATATTGAGCCAACGCCTGTTCTGTTGCCGATCGCGATCCTAGAAGATTTCACCAAGCCCCTCTCCCTAAGCTTCCGTCTATTCGGAAATATATTGGCGGATGAATTGGTTGTAGCGGTGCTGGTTCTGCTTGTTCCTCTATTTATACCTCTGCCTGTGATGGCTTTGGGTTTATTTACCAGTGCCATCCAAGCCCTGGTATTTGCTACCCTGGCTGGGGCTTATATTCATGAGGCGATGGAGGGACATGGTGGAGATGAGCATGAGGAGCATCATTAACGCTTCTCAGGAGATAGCACAGTTCCGACGAGCATAGATGCTCAAAACATCGCCCAGTGCGATTTGTGAGAACTCGGTGCAGCGTGGAAACCACGTCTTTACTAGTTAACCTACTTTTGTTAGTTCTGTACTTCAAGCAAGGAAAATCATCATGGATCCATTAGTTTCTGCTGCTTCAGTTCTGGCTGCTGCTCTAGCAATTGGTTTAGCTGCAATTGGCCCTGGTATCGGTCAAGGTAATGCTGCAGGTCAAGCAGTAGAAGGTATCGCCCGTCAACCCGAAGCAGAAGGCAAAATTCGGGGTACTCTACTGTTAACCTTGGCGTTCATGGAATCCCTCACCATTTACGGTCTGGTAATCGCTTTGGTGTTGCTATTTGCTAACCCCTTTGCCTAAGACCTAAAAGTTTTATGATTGTAGAGACGTGAATCTTCACATCTCTACAATTAAAATCTTTTGGGTATTTAGTCGTTCTGATGTAAGTTACCCTTGTTGGCTAAGGGTTCCTAAAATTTAAACGGTTGGATGATTTTGCTAGCCATGAACACTGCTACTCCAGCCAAAGAGGAGAGAAATGTTTGATTTCGATGCTACTTTGCCCTTTATGGCATTGCAGTTCCTGTTGTTAGCAGCTTTATTGAATGTAATTTTCTATAAGCCACTGACCAAGGTGCTGGACGATCGCGATAATTACATCCGAACGAATACCCTTGATGCCAAAGAACGCTTGGCTAAAGCCGAACGCTTAACCCAGGAATATGAGCAACAACTAGCAGACGCTCGCAGGCAATCGCAAGCGGCTATAGAAGCAGCTCAGTTGGAAGCTAAGAAAATTACTGCCCAAAAAATCGCTGAAGCGCAACAGGAAGCTCAACAAGAAAGAGAACGAGCTGCTATTGAAATAGAGCAACAAACAACAAGCTTTTTGGCGAGTTAGAACAACAAGTTGATGCTCTAAGCAGACAGATTCTAGAAAAACTAGTTAGGGCCGGCTCGCCAGATAAGCGACAGTATTAGGTTCTGTGGCAAGTAATAAGAATGTCCCATGTTGCCCATCTACAAGTGGGCTGCTCGCTTGCTAATACGCTGTATTTTTCTTTAGGGAAATAAAGGTTCTTAACTTCTCAAGATCTATTAAGTTGCTGAACTCCGGAAAAAGTTCTTTGACACTTAATTAAGTCTTCGTGGCGGGTTGCCCATCTGCGCGTATGCTTTCACAGAACCTAATACTGTCGCTTATCTAGCGAGACCCGTCCTTAATAGTTTTTCTAGAATCTGTCTGCTTAGAGCATCTAACCTTGTTTTTCTCTACTTCAATATAGCTCGTTCTCTCTTGTTGAGCTTTTGCCAAATTTCAGCGATGAGTATAGAAAGTAATTTTCTTAGCTTCCAACTGAGCTGCTTATATATTCGCTTGCGATACGTGGGAGCGTCTGCTAGGTTGTTACTCATATTCCAGGGTTATCGTTCGGCTTTAGCCAAGCGTTGGGTGGCATCAAGGGTATTCGTTCGGACAGACCCTTCGCGAGTGACAAAACCAGTTAATCTTGGTCAGTATTTATAGAAAATTACATTCAATAAAAGCTGCTAACAACAGGAACCGCAATGCCATGCGGCAAGTAGCATCAAATCTACTATTTGTCATAAATCATTCCAGAACGTTTAAATTTTTTAGGAATTCCTTAGCCAACAAGGGTAACTTACATCAGAACGATTGTCAGACTTAAAAGATTTCCATGATTGTTGAATCTTCACATCTCTACAATTAAAATCTTTTGGGTATTTAGTCGTTCTGATGTAAGTTACCCTTGTTGGCTAAGGGTTCCTAAAATTTAAACGGTTGGATGATTTTGCTAGCCATGAACACTGCTACTCCAGCCAAAGAGGAGAGAAATGTTTGATTTCGATGCTACTTTGCCCTTTATGGCATTGCAGTTCCTGTTGTTAGCAGCTTTATTGAATGTAATTTTCTATAAGCCACTGACCAAGGTGCTGGACGATCGCGATAATTACATCCGAACGAATACCCTTGATGCCAAAGAACGCTTGGCTAAAGCCGAACGCTTAACCCAGGAATATGAGCAACAACTAGCAGACGCTCGCAGGCAATCGCAAGCGGCTATAGAAGCAGCTCAGTTGGAAGCTAAGAAAATTACTGCCCAAAAAATCGCTGAAGCGCAACAGGAAGCTCAACAAGAAAGAGAACGAGCTGCTATTGAAATAGAGCAACAAAAACAACAAGCTTTTAGCGAGTTAGAACAACAAGTTGATGCTCTAAGCAGACAGATTCTAGAAAAACTATTAGGGCCGGCTCTCGCTAGATAAGCGACAGTATTAGGTTCTGTGAAAGCATACGCGCAGATGGGCAATTGCCACGAAGCGCTTAATTAAGTGTCCAAAAAAGGCACTTTTTTCCTTCGGGAAGTTCAGCAACTTAATAGATCTTAGAGAAGTTAAGAACCTTTATTTCCCTAAAGGAAAATACAACGTATTAGCAAGCGAGCAGCGCACTTGTAGATGGGTAACATGGGCACATTCTTATTACTTGCCACAGAACACTCTGAATTAGCAGAAGGCGCAGCAGAAGGTGGTTTCGGTCTAAACCTAGACCTGTTTGAAACCAATCTCATTAACCTAGCGATTCTGGTTGGCATATTATTCTACTTCGGACGTAAAGTTTTAAGCAATATCCTCACCGAGCGACGGTCAAATATTGAAACCGCAGTTCGGGAAGCAGAAAAGCGCCAAAAAGAGGCACAAATTGCTTTATCTCAGGCGCAAGAGCAGTTAACTCAAGCTCAGGCAGAAGCGCAACGCATCCGCAAAGCTGCCGAAGAAAGCGCCCAAGCGGCTAAAGAAGCTCTGTTGGCAAAAGCAGCGCAAGACGTAGAACGCTTGCAACAAACAGCAGCAGCAGATTTGAACACAGAAAGAGAGCGAGCGCTGGCCGAACTGCGCCAGAGGGTAGCTGCATTAGCATTGCAAAAAGTCGAGTCAGAACTGCGGACTGGTATTGCTGACGATGTTCAACAAACAATAATTGACCGCAGTATCGCGCAGGTGGGAGGAAGCTGATGAAAAGTAATGTAGAAACAGCCGAAGTCGCCCAACCTTACGCACAGGCTCTGATGTCAATTGCTCAATCCCAAAATCTGACGGAAGAATTTGGTGAAGATGCGCGCGCATTGCTGAATTTGTTGAAAAATTCAGCGCCACTGCAAAACTTAATTGACAACCCTTTTATTCAGCCTGAAAAGAAAAAAGCAGTAATCACTCAAATATTGGGTGATGGCGCAAATCAGTACTTACGCAGATTTTTGCAGCTGCTGGTAGACAAGCGCCGGATTTTCTTCTTGGAAGCGATTTTGCAGCAGTATTTAGCGTTGTTGCGCCAGCTGAATCAAACCGTGTTAGCGGAAGTTACTTCAGCTGTTCCCCTCACAGAAGCTCAACAACAAGCTGTAAAAGACAAGGTTTTGTCCATCACTAATGCTCGCCAAGTAGAACTGGAAATCAAAACCGACCGTGATTTAATTGGTGGTTTGATCATTAAAGTAGGATCGCAGGTAATTGACGCTAGTTTACGGGGTCAGTTGCGCCGCCTTTCTTTGCGCTTAAGCAGTTCATAGAAATTCAGAAGTTTCGGTGAACCGATTACTCTGTTCCGTCTCCCAAGAAAAAAAGTTAGACACATGAGCATTTCAATCAGACCTGACGAAATTAGTAGCATTATTCAACAGCAAATCGAGCAATACGACCAAGATGTCAAAGTTGCTAACGTCGGTACCGTATTACAAGTAGGTGACGGTATTGCCCGGATCTATGGTCTGGAAAAGGCTATGGCTGGGGAGCTATTGGAATTTGAAGACGGCACAGTTGGCATCGCCCAAAACTTAGAAGAAGACAACGTGGGCGCGGTGTTAATGGGTGAAGGTCGGGAAATTCAAGAAGGTAGCTCTGTAACCGCTACTGGAAGAATTGCCCAAGTACCCGTAGGGGAAGCTTTGATTGGACGAGTTGTTGATGCATTAGGTCGTCCCATCGATGGCAAGGGAGATATCAAGTCTTCAGAAAGCCGTTTGATTGAATCTCCAGCTCCTGGTATTATCGCTCGTCGTTCTGTACACGAACCGATGCAAACCGGGATTACAGCTATCGACTCCATGATTCCCATCGGTCGCGGTCAGCGCGAGTTAATCATTGGTGACCGTCAAACTGGGAAAACCGCGATCGCAATTGACACCATCATCAACCAAAAAGGTGAAGATGTCGTTTGTGTCTACGTTGCCGTTGGTCAAAAAGCTTCCACCGTTGCTAACGTTGTCCAAACACTGCAAGACAAAGGCGCAATGGACTACACCGTAGTCGTCGCCGCTAACGCCAGTGACCCTGCAACTCTACAATTCCTCGCTCCTTACACCGGAGCCACCATTGCTGAGTACTTCATGTACAGAGGCAAAGCTACTCTCGTCATTTACGATGACCTTTCCAAGCAAGCCCAAGCTTATCGGCAAATGTCCTTGCTGCTACGTCGTCCACCCGGACGGGAAGCTTACCCCGGAGACGTATTCTACATTCACTCTCGCTTATTAGAAAGAGCAGCGAAGCTGAGTGATGAATTGGGTAAAGGTAGCATGACCGCCCTGCCAATCATCGAAACCCAAGCAGGTGACGTATCTGCATACATCCCCACCAACGTAATTTCGATTACCGACGGTCAGATCTTCTTGTCTTCTGACTTGTTTAACGCTGGTATCCGTCCGGCGGTAAACCCTGGTATCTCCGTATCCCGTGTAGGTTCTGCGGCGCAAACCAAGGCAATGAAGAAAGTTGCCGGTAAGATTAAATTGGAACTAGCACAATTTGACGACCTGCAAGCCTTCGCACAATTTGCTTCTGACTTAGATAAAGCTACCCAAGATCAGTTGGCCAGAGGTCAACGCTTACGGGAACTCTTGAAGCAGCCCCAAAATGACCCTCTGTCCGTATACGAGCAAGTAGCAATTCTCTACGCAGGTATCAACGGTTATTTAGATGATATCGCTGTAGACAAAGTTACTAGCTTCACCAAAGGTCTCCGCGATTACTTGAAGACCGGCAAACCTCAGTACGCTGAAGCAGTGAAATCTTCCAAAGCACTGGGTGACGCAGAAGAAGCTGCTTTAAAGGAAGCGCTAACCGAATTCAAAAAGACCTTCAAAGCAACAGCGTAACAATTTTGGATTTTGGAATTTGGATTTTGGATTAAATCTAAAATCCGAAACTCCAAATCTAAAATCTAAAATCTAAAATCTAAAATCGGAATATGCCCAATCTTAAAGCAATACGCGATCGCATTCAGTCGGTCAAAAACACCAAAAAAATCACAGAAGCCATGCGGCTGGTAGCGGCGGCGAGAGTACGCCGGGCGCAAGAACAAGTATTAGCTACCCGTCCATTTGCTGATAAATTAGCGCAAGTTTTATATGGTTTGCAAACCCGTCTGCGGTTTGAAGAAGCCAACTTGCCCCTGCTGAAAAAACGGGAAGTTAAAACAGTCGGGCTGTTAGTCATTGCAGGCGATCGCGGTCTGTGTGGCGGTTACAATAGTAACGTCATTCGCCGTGCCGAAAATCGTGCCAAGGAACTCCAAGCCGAAGGTATTAATTACAAATTTGTGTTGGTAGGACGTAAGTCTATCCAATACTTTCAACGCCGTGACCAACCCATTGATGCTACCTACAGCGGTTTAGAACAAATTCCTACCGCCGCAGAAGCCACAAAGATTGCTGACGAATTGCTGTCTTTGTTCCTGTCGGAAAGTGTAGACCGCATCGAATTAATCTACACCCGATTTGTTTCCTTAGTGAGCTCACGTCCAGTTGTGCAAACCCTACTTCCTTTAGATCCTCAAGGTTTAGAAGCCGCAGATGACGAAATCTTCCGCTTAACAACCCGTGGTGGTCAATTTGAAGTAGAACGCCAAAAAGTGACTACCGAAGCCCGTCCTTTCCCCCGTGACATGATTTTTGAACAAGATCCAGTACAAATTCTGGATTCATTATTGCCTTTATATTTGGGTAACCAGCTATTACGGGCATTACAAGAATCAGCCGCTAGTGAACTAGCCGCACGGATGACGGCGATGAACAACGCCAGTGACAACGCCGGTGAATTGATTAGAACCCTATCGTTGTCTTACAACAAAGCTCGACAAGCTGCAATTACTCAAGAACTTCTAGAAGTTGTTGGTGGTGCTGAAGCATTAACTTAGGGATTTGTCAATTGTTAGTTACAAAAAATAGCCAATTGCTAGTTGTTAGAACATTAGCGATTGGCTATTTTTAGTGTTTGCTACCAAAGATTATTTGCTAGATTCCACAATCATCGCGATGGCAAATAAGCAGAACAACAATATATAGCAATCCTATTTCAGTTGTGAAAAATATCGGTTTTGGCTGTTGACTGTTGACTGTCAACGGTTAACAGTCAACAACCATGCATGTAATATTTCACAAATCATTTAGGATTGCTATAGCTATTTTTAACAACCATTCTCCAACTTGTGCGTGTAATAATACCAATTTGAAGATTAGAAGGCACAACAGTCAGAGTTTAGTGTTGTTGGCAAAACGTTCAACACCAATCTCAAAGCATAGCTTCTCACCCTAAAGAAGGCATTGCCTTTGTTGCCAGATGAAGCTGCGATAGTTAGCTTTTTTTATTTAGGGAAAGTTAAATTTATAAAAATTGTAACCACCAAGATTTATTCTTTACCTTGTACTTAGCATACCAATTACATATTAGATAAAGAATAAAAACTATGAAAATCCATACAAGATAAACATACTGTAAATCATATCCATAATCTTTTGGCATAGCGCTAGATAATAGATAGGGCAGAGTTATTGCCTTCAATCCATATTTGGGTAAGGCTAGCAAAATGGCAGAAAAATGTATCAACCAAAGATGAATAATGTAAAAGAATAATGGTACCCTCCCAAAAATAATCAGAGGTTTGAGAACTGATAAGTTTTGATTTTCAAATATATAAAGTAGCAAAAAAGCTATCCCAAGTGTAATTAATAAATAAGCTAATGATGGGGGATATTTATTGCAATTGAGGAATGATAATATAGTTTTCAAAAATGTAGATTGAATTAACCAAGGTTTCGGATCACCATAAATGTTTATCCCTCTGATAACTACAAAGCTAAAAATTAAACCCCAACCCAAATTTTGTAACCAACGGAGGCGTTGAGTCTTGGTTTTAGTCATCACATATCCAAAGGCATAGCCACATACCATTACTCCAACCCAAGGGATAAGTGGATACACCAAGAAAAAGCGAATTCCTGATGTCGATACAAACATTGCCCGCTCGTGAAGAAATGACCAAAGAAAGCCAAAATTTCCTAGTTGTTTAGCTTGCACACTATCAAGCAAATTATGTCCAATAATCAGTAGGACTCCAAATATAGCTAGATTTCTCATGGGGAACTGGATTAGTAGTGCTAAAACAACCATAGACCAACCAATTGCCCATAGTACTCCTGCCATAAAAGTACCAGGAGAAAATGTCCATGCCAAACTAACTACAGTTAATTCCAAAAATATTAGCCAAAATCCCCTTATCAATAGAAAACGAGCTAGCTCTTGCTTTGTTTTTCCTCTTTTTAAGGAAAGATAAGCAGCCACACCTGCAAGGAAAATGAATGAAGGGGCACATAAATGGGTCATCCATCTCGTCAAAAATAGAAAAATATTTGATTGTTCTATATCCAACGCATTAAAACGAACATTAGAAAAAAAATCTCTGGTATGGTCTAATGTCATCAAAACCATCACCAAACCACGTAGTAAATCTATCGATACGAGGCGTTTAGTTCTGATTTGATCATCATTTTTAGGGTCGTTACTAGAAGCATTTGAATATATATCCATAATTACAACTTACGCCTAATGTGTAAGAAGCAAATTGCTGTTTATGCCTTCTATAGAATCAACGCAACTACCGACGGTATTTATGCAAATTTGTAAATAAGTTATATTTCTTTACTTAATGCTAGGGATGACTATGCCAAAAAAGATTTTTTAAGCTTAGAAATCTGTGGCTGCCGCAACCGCGCAAGAAAGCTGCGCTATAGTGGCTCCGAAAAGTATTGATCTACCTTGATTGTTACAACTCAAGTAAGAAATTAGAGACAGAAATTTCTGACTTTGAGGTTTTTATGTTTGTCTTTTTCCCCCTCATCCCCCTCATCCCCAACACATCTGTAATCCAGGATACCCACCAATAATTATCAAAAAGTAAAGTTTCTTGCGAAACTCCTGACAAGCGCTGATAATTGCCTCAAAGCTCAAGCATTAAGGAGAAGCTCAACATGACTTTAACCCGTGGGCGTAGGATTTTAGCGGCTTTGTTACTATCAGTATTATTGCTGACATCAGCCTGTAGCGCTAAAACCCCTGGACGTTTTGATCAGGCACAGCAAGAAAGCAGTCGCCAAAAAAGTGGTCAAGCAGTTGCTAAAAATGCAACTCAGGGTAGCAAATTGAACAAATTTTTCCCCAGTGGAGGGGATGGCTACCAGCGCGTTTATACTCAAGAGAAAAAAGGCTTTTCGGAAGCAAATTTGAAAAAAGGTGGCAAGGTTGTAGCGCAATTAGCCATTTCCGACACAACTAGTACTCCCACTGCAGCAGCAAAATTCTCTAATAGTAGCAAAAAAGTTGCTGGTTATCCTGCAGTCACACTTGGTAATACTCAAACTTCTATTTTGGTTGGTAAATACCAAGTAAAAGCAATTTCTAAAGACCCAACATTTACAGCCACAGACAGAGAAGCTTGGTTAGAAAAATTCGATCTGAATGGTTTGGCGAGACTCAAATAATACCAAATTGGCATAGTTAGTATTGTTTGAGAATCTGGAAGCAGCGTTGTGTTCTATGTTTTCAATTCTCAAATCCAAAATTGGTATAAGCTGCACAAGAGAAATAAAAATTACATCACAGCAATCAGGAGATTATTTTGAGTAAACCGATTTTTCAGTTGGTTGATGAACTACCAACCAGTGGTTTGACTATTTCTATGTTGAACGCCCTAGATTTTGTTGCTCCTGGTGAGTGGCAAAATACTGTAGGCTTTGTCAACACGATTAAAACCGTAACTGGTGAAAGTGACGAAGCCCTAATTCAACAAATTGGCGAACGGGCAATTTATCTATTCAACGATAAATCTCAAGGTTATCAAACAGCTTTATGGCTATATCAAACTGTTGATGGTACAGATAAAGCCTTAGGTGCAGCAGCTTTGGCTAATAAGGTGGGCGAAAAAATTCCCCTGTTAGGTTTTTTAAATAGTGTCACTCCCAAACCAGATAAAGCTCAAACTATTGACCTGACATTAAAAGTTGTGGCTGAATTGGTAGCTTTCTGTCAAATTAATGGCATTCCCGGAGATAGCATTGGTGATTTTGTGGCTTCTTTAGGTGAGTATGCTGGCGAATCTTTGATTCGCATGGTTGCATTAGTCTGCGTTGATGGTTTGATACCTTTAGGGCCTGACTTTATCAGCAAAGCTTTATCTAGTATCAGTCAAACAAATCCCCAGGAATTAGCACAAAACTCAACTTTTCAAAGTATCAAAGATGCTATCCCAGGTAACAATGATAGTGGGAAGCTGAACTTTATTGGTCAAAGCTTTGACTCAGTTAAAGGTTGGATGGGTGATCTAGTTAATTCCAATAATTTAACGCCACAAAACGTTGTTGGTCATTTACAAAATTTTGTCGAAATTTCTAATGATAAATTAGACTACCTGGGGGCGTTTTTGGATGTGGCAACTAACTACTATGAACACACAGGAACGCAAACTTTGGCGCGTCGTTTGATTGAACGAGCTGTAGCTGAGATTTAATCTGAGAGGTAATTGGTATTGAGTAATGGGTAATGTTTATATTTATCTATTACTCAAACCAATTATCAATAATCGAATTATGTAAAGGTTGCTGGGAAAAAGTAAAAGAGGCTTGCCTCTTCTGCCTCTCTCAATATAGTTATATTTATTTTTAACAAATAGTGGCGATCGCTATTTATTATGCATGAAAATTTTTATCAAAAATTACTATACATAAATTAAATGAAAAATAACCTCTTGCTCTCCAGGTTAATAACATTATGCCCTACTTTAATTGCCCTATACTGTACGATTTTGGCTCCGAAAGCGATCGCAGATACTTTTGACAAAGACTTGTCTAATTTTGTCTCCAGTGGCGGAACTGCGCTGTACTTAGGTGCTGGTGTGACCCTACCTCTATTGCAAGATGGGAAACAAGGCGGACAACACTCTTTACGAGCTTTAGACTCCCTGACTACCAGTACTCTGCTTTGTATTTCTTTAAAAGAAATCACCGATGTGAAGCGCCCCGATTCTGACTCCCGTGATAGTTTTCCCAGTTGTCATGCGACAGCAGCATTTGCGATCGCTACTGTACAAAGCCATTATCATCCGGGTTCGGCAATAATTTGGTATTCTGGCGCATCTTTGATTGCCTATTCCCGAATTAACCTCAATCGTCATCGTCTGACAGAAGTGCTAGCTGGGGCTGCACTAGGATACCTGACAGCACAATTGGAACTTAGCCAAAAGCATGGGTTAATTTTATTCCCCATTATTAGCAGTGATGACGCGGGTGAATCGCTTGTGGGACTACAGGTAGTCGGCTCGTTTTGAGAGCATAACAAATAATTTATTTTTGGGGCAAATTTATATCAGCTGCGATCGCATATAAATATGGTTGGAAAATTGCCCAGTCTTCTAACTTATCAAACTTGCCTGTGGCTAAAGCTGGGTCATAGCCACTAGTAATCACGTAAAGTGAAGTTCCATCAAAGGTTACATGACCAATATGTTGTTCTTGTACTCCTCCTTGGCGCTTTAGTCCCACAAATCCATAACGGAGTCCTGGAAGTTTTCCAATCGTTACCGTTTGGGGGGGATGGCTAGAGAAGATAATATCGTTTTTGTAAGTAGCCTGGCGGTCTTTGGAGATAGCACTATAGTAGTCTGTGACCCAAGCTTTTAGTGCTGTCAATATCTGAGTTTGGTACTGAGGATTTTGGGAATCGACTTTGCTACCTGCGGGAATCCCAACTGCTTCTAGTTTCTTTTGAAAATCGGGATTGTTTGCTAATGGGTAAACCCCAATCTCAACTGTACCTAAAAGTTTGCCTTGGCTGGAGACGCATAAAAGCGGTGCATTTCCTTTACAAGGAACAACTTGCCAATTATTTGGCGCACTCTTATTAACCAAAATCTCCTGCCAAATATTCCCTTCTCCCTCATTAGGACTAGGTTTATTTAACGGCTGTACTGCTGGGTTTTTCTGCTGGGGATTGTTTGCAGAAAACAGAGGTGGAACAAATTTAATTCCCACTGGGATTAGTGCTAACAAGATCACACCAATTAAAAGATGATAAAGGCGCAACATTTTATCTGAAAACCTAGAATCAGAGATGGCATTATGAAAGTATCTGCGACACTTTGTCAGTATACAAAGAAGATAGCTCTACATAGCTGTAAGTTCCGCAAAATAAACGTAACCCATCGCCGCATGGATGGTGCGTTAGGCGCTAGGATAGTGCTTCTGTGACAAATCATCTGGGAAATCAGCGCCTAAAACAACCTACTGAAGATTTACTTAATAAATATCCTCAAAGCACGCTACATGAATTACAACAATCAAATAAGAGTCCTATACAATACTTGTCGGTTAAGGGCAAAAGGGTAAGGAGAAAAGGGGCAAGAAAAAACCTTTAACCCTTACCCTTTCACCTTTTCCCCAAACCAAATTAAGAGTTGAACATCCTTAACCGAGCAGTATTGGAGTCCTATATACATTTGTAGTAGCACTGCAAGCTAAAACAGTGCTACTACTAAAGGTTATTATTGATGTCTAGCTGTCTTTAGCCCCTATTCCCTTCTCTTCTTTGGGCTTGCTGATAGTAAAGCTACCAATATGGTAGTTAAACACAGTAATTTAGTCGAAGAGCAAATTTCTAAAAAATGTTATTTGTAGCGAGAACGTTGTCTACGACTTTGCTTGTGTCTTGCAACTGCTTTGCGTTTTTCTTTCTCTAAAGGCGTTTCAAAGTGACGCTTTTTACGCATATCTTGGAAAATTCCGGCTTTGGAAACTTCCCGCTTAAATCTTCGTAAAGCTGATTCAATACCTTCGTTCTCTCCTAAGACTACTTGGGTCATTCTCATTCCTCCTGAATGTGGATGAATAGACGAAATAAAATATTCCAGCAGAATTGAGCCTTGGGCTTTATCTGCTGGAGACTCTAGATTTTAAGTTTTCAGCGCCAGGCTTAGTAGCGACGATTATTACGGTTGTTGTTATTCCAGCCACCACGAGAAGCAGGGCTTCTTTCTTCACGAGGTTTAGCTTTGTTGACTTTCAAATCGCGTCCCATCCATTCTGCACCATCTAGTGCTTCAATTGCAGCTACTTCTTGAGCATCTGTGTCCATTTCCACAAATGCAAAGCCACGTGGACGACCAGTTTCGCGGTCTGTAGGTAGTTGAACGCGATTAACTGTTCCATATTCAGCAAAAGCCCGCTTCAGGTCATCTTCTGTAACCTGATAGGACAAATTCCCAACATAAATCGACATGGTTTGTCTCCGAATCCAGTTAGCGTAGAGACTTAAATTCGGAGAGACGCTTTAGTGAAATCAAAACGAATAGCTCAACCGAAAATAATCTTTATATGCACGATTATAGCACAGTATTTAAAAATTATAATCCTGCATAGTTTGATTTTCAATATACAAATTTTTCAGCTCAGGCAAAAAAATTTGTATTTACAACTAGATTTTTGCAAGCATTATATTATTACATTTTTAAGGGATATTTCAACGGAATTATTGTTTAAATTTTTAAAACTTCTCTTCTTTTCATAGTTTCTCTGCTGTAATTGACCATTGAATGGCAATTGTCTGTAATTGCCAAGTTGTGATTATAGGATAAATTTTAGGTTCTGTTAAACGCCTTAAAACCTAACATTTCCGGGGCTGGTTGGGGTGAGGAAATAAACCCAATCTCCGCATTTTCAGGTTTTTGGCGCTAAATAAACGGTATTGGATGATAAATTATCAAAGTGTAGTTTGCTTAAAGATTAGCCAAAATCTTAGTTTAGTCTCATCTCGCCATCGAGTAAATTGCCAGCTAGATTTTTGATGATTAGCATTAATTATTTTTATAAAAAATTAAGGTGGATACATGACCCACCTCATACCAATTCAAAATTTAAAATGGGGAAAGTCAGATACATAAGGGTTGATGAATTTAGCCCTGTTGCTGAATTTTAAAGAATTGGTATTACTGTTTTATTTGCTATGTTTTCTGCATTAAGCTATGGTCACATCTGATGATAGGTAAACATCTTGAATGGAGTGAAATAATTTCACTCCTTCTTCAAAGGGACGTTGAAACGCTTTCCGTCCAGAAATTAAGCCAGTACCACCGGCACGTTTGTTAATCACAGCAGTGCGAACTGCTTCTGCAAAGTCATTTTTACCAGACGCACCACCAGAGTTAATTAATCCTGCACGTCCGCAGTAGCAATTCAGTACTTGGTAGCGAGTCAAGTCAATGGGATGGTCGGTTACTAAGTCTGTGTAAATCCGCTCGTTAGTTTTACCGTAAGACTCGCCTGTTGCTTTGGCTACAGCAGTGTAACCATGATTATTTTCTGGTAACTTCTGCTTAATAATGTCTGCTTCAATCGTGACACCCAAATGATTTGCTTGTCCGGTGAGGTCAGCCGCAAGATGATAGTCTTTATCTTGCTTAAAAGCGTTATTCCGCAGATAGCACCAGAGAATAGTTGCTAACCCCAATTCATGGGCGTATTTAAAAGCTTGGCTAATTTCCTGAATTTGTCGAGTTGACTGTTCAGAACCAAAATAAATTGTCGCGCCAACAGCTGCTGCACCCAAATTCCAAGCTTGTTCGACATCAGCAAATAATACTTGATCGAATTGATTGGGGAAAGTCAAAAGTTCGTTATGATTTATTTTGACTATGAAGGGGATTTTGTGCGCGTATTTCCGTGAAACACTGCCCAAGACACCTAAAGTTGTAGCAACAGCATTACAACCTCCAGCTATTGCTAACCGCACAATATTTTCTGGATCAAAATAAATCGGATTAGGTGCAAAGGATGCTCCGGCTGAATGTTCAATACCTTGGTCTACTGGCAGAATTGAGAGATAGCCAGTATATGCTAAACGACCAGTAGAATAGAGTTGCTGAAGATTACGCAATACTTGCGGATTGCGATCGCTATTTAGCCAAACTCGATCCACAAAGTCTGGCCCCGGTAAATGTAATAAATCTTGAGAAACTTTTGCTTTGTAGGTGAGCAGGTCTTCTGCTTCTTGACCTAAAAACGACTCGATAGAACTACCTGCTAAAAGCGTTGCAGTCATGATTTATTCCTCAAAATTTGAGTAAATGACCTTGCTTTTAAGATAACACTCTTATTATTTAGAACTTATTACGCAAGTGTGAATTAAATATGCTTTTAATTCTAGAATTTTTCTATTTCTTCAGAGCGATCGCATCTATTTATGATATAAAGAAATTGACTTTTGGCAATATGCCTTTAGGTATATATTCTCCGCAATAATTATTAATCGTAACTATCGTCATCATCTCTGATGTACATCAATAAGGATAAGAATTTTCTATAATTTCTCCCCAGCTTTTCCCCCCTTCCCCCTTCCCCCTTCCCCCTTCCCCTTTCCCCATTTCCCCATTTCCCCAGCCCCCAATCCCCAGTCCCCAGTCCCATATATGAATAATAACCACCCACCAGAAAATAACGATCGCACTTTGCAACAACTAGCTTGGGCGTTAGAAGCTTCTGTGGGGCAGTTTAAGCTAATTTTGGCAAAGTGCAACTATACTAACTTGCGCGATCTCCTCCTGGTGCAATTACCAAAAATCTGTCGGGTGGAAATCAGCATTTTAACTATCCGACAAACTAACAGGACGCTGTACAGCGCTATCCGCGAGGAGTTTGCAGAAAAATTACCAGCTTGTTTAATGGTGGTGGGTTTAGAGGATGTGCAAGATTTACCGCAGATGCTGAGTTCTGCAAATCAGGTGCGGGAAGAATTTCGCAAGCATTGTCCTTTTCCTTTGGTGTTGTGGATTAACGATGAAGTTCACAAGCAACTGATGCAAGTTGCGCCTGATTTGGAAAGTTGGGCGATTACCAGAAACTTTGCTATTTCCAAACAAGATTTAGTTGCTTTTTTACAAAAAACTGCCGATAGGTGGTTTAGTAATAACTTGACATTGAGTTTAGCTGGATATCGCAGATTAGAAACAGAACTTCAAGCCGCCCAGAGAGATTTACTTGGTGATGGCGAATTTAACAGCTTAGAAATTCAGGCTGATATCGAATCATTGCTGGGGTTAATCAAACAAGTTAACCATCAACTAGATGCGGCTTTAGAACATTATCAAACTGCGCTGACACTTTGGCAGAAAAGTAATAACTTAGAACGGCAAGTTAAGATTATTGGCAATATAGCTTTGTGTTATTATCTCAAAGCTGCCAAATATTTAGATATTAATAATTATAATTGGCAAAAAACTCAAAATTATTTACAACAATATATAGAATTACTGGCTGAAATCCAAAATCCGCAGTTAATTGCTGATGCCATTGAACAACTAGGTGATATTCTCCGTGATGTGAGGATTTGGCAGCAGTTTCAAAACTTGGCAGACCAGCTAAAAAGTTTTGCCCAGCAAGCTTTAGTCATACATCAAGCTAACAATCAACCAAGAGAACTAGCAAAAGATTATGGCTTTTTAGCCGAAGTCGCTCTTGTGCAAAAATCTTGGCAAGAAGCAAATAATTTTATTCAGCAAGCATTGCAAATTTGGTCAGCTATTCCTCATGTAGAATCGGGTTTATTATCGGAATTACCAGAAAAATTGATTGCTGCTCATGATTTCAGCTTATATCAATTTATCCTGGCGCTTTCTCAATATCATTTAGGGCAAACTCAAGACGCAATTACTAGCTTAGAAACTGCGAAGAATCATACTAATCCGCTCAAAGACCTGAAACTTTATATCCAAATTCTCGATTATCTCCAACGACTTTATTTTGAACAGCAAGAATATGCCAAAGCTTATGAAATTAAACAACAGCAGCGTTCCGTTGAGCAACAATTT
Source organism: Tolypothrix sp. PCC 7601 (assembly GCF_025677855.1). Lineage (NCBI taxonomy): Bacteria > Bacillati > Cyanobacteriota > Cyanophyceae > Nostocales > Tolypothrichaceae > Tolypothrix > Tolypothrix sp. PCC 7601. The sequence continues at coordinate 1,127,262 of NZ_CP064879.1, read as the reverse complement.
GGCTTGCGGGCGTTTATTGGTGCTGGACGTTTAGGCTCAACCAAGCAAGTATTTGCAGGAACAGTAGCATCAGCCACTTTAAAAGAAAATATATCCCCAGAAATCGCCGCCTCTGGTCGTTTACTTGATGTAGAACGCTTAATTGAGCGCATCGGTCGCCCCGATTATAAGTTGATAGTCATTCATGGGCAATCGGGTGTGGGTAAAAGTTCCTTAATTAACGCGGGATTGGTTCCAGCTTTAAAACAAAAAGCCATCGGTATTCAAGATAACTTACCTGTTGTCATGCGCTTTTATAGCCACTGGGAAGAAGAGTTGGGGCGAGTGATGATTGAGGCGATGGGGGAGAGGAGGGATGGAGGGGATGGGGGAGATGAGGGGGATGAGGGGGATAGGGATGAGGAAGGTGGGGGAGATGAGGGGGATGAGGGGGATGAGGGAGAGGAAAGTTTGAGTTTGGAAGTTCAAGCTTTAGCTTCAGAACGAGAAACTTCTCGTTTGGAACATGAAAGGCCGAGTTCAGAACGAGAAACTTCTCGTTTGGAACATGAACCTTCTAGTTCTGAACATGAACCTTCTAGTTTGGAACATGAACCTTCTAGTTTGGAACATGAAAGACTGAGTTCTGAACACGACACTCCGAGTTCTGAACTCAAAACGCCGAGTTCAAAAGACAATACTCCAAGTTTATATCTTCAAACTTCCCCTTCCTCATCCCCCTCATCTCCCTCATCTCCCCCACTTCCCTCATCCCAATCCCCCCTCATCTCCCTCATCTCCCCCACCTCCCTCATCCCAATCCCCCTCATCTCCCTCATCTCCCCCACCTCCCTCATCCTCATCCCCCTCATCTCCCTCATCTCCCTCATCCCCTCCCGACTTACTCGCTCAATTACGGGAAAATGAAGCAAAAAACCTCCGCACTGTGTTAATTTTTGACCAATTTGAGGAATTTTTCTTCACTTATCCTGAACCAGCGCAGAGGCGGCAATTTTTTGAGTTCTTGGGCGAATGTTTTAATGTTCTCTCTGTGAAAGTAATCCTGTCGTTGCGGTTAGATTACTTGCATTACTTGCTGGAATGCAATGATTTGCCCAATATGCAGATTATTAATAATGATATTCTCAGCAAAAATGTGCTTTATAAGTTGGGCAATTTCTCGCCTAGTGATGCGAAATCAATTATTCAGCGCTTAACTGAGAATACTAGCTTTCGCCTAGAGCCTACGTTAATTGAGCAACTAGTGCAAGATTTAGCTAGTGAACTAGGGGAAGTGCGCCCAATTGAATTACAAGTGATAGGCGCACAATTGCAGACTGAGAATATTACAACTTTGGCAGAATATCGGCAACGCGGTACCAAAGAACAACTAGTGAAGCATTATTTAAATGAAGTTGTTCATGATTGCGGTGCTGACAATCAGCAACTAGCAGATTTATTACTATATTTACTCACCGATGAGAAAGGAACTCGACCTCTGAGGACTTTGGTGGAATTAGAACGGGACTTACAAGCCTTTGTGAAGGAAGAGAATGAGACACGGAAGCAAAGGAATAGAAGGCGAAAGCTGAGAAGAAGTCAAAAATATCTCAATGAAACTCCTAATTTACCCAGGGAATCACCTCTGAGCCAAAAATTAGAGTTAGTTTTAGAAATTTTTGTCAAATCAGGCTTAGTAGTTTTGTTAAAAGAAAACCCCGCCGGGCGTTATCAACTGGTACATGACTATTTAGCTGCCTTTATCCGCCAGCAACAAGAACCGAAGCTGAAAGAGTTAATGGCGGAACTCGAAAATGAACGCAAGCAAAGAAAATTGGGTGAAGCCAAGCTGAATCGCTTACTCAAATTTGCTTTGATTGTTTCCGTCGCTGCAGGATTGGTCTTCGGTAGTTTGGCAATTATCTCATGGCGATGGGCATTAGAGGCGGAAGCCCAAAAAAAACAAGCGGAAATCAACGAAATTAACTCCCTGGTTAACTCCTCAGCTACTTTTTCCGCCTCTGGTCAAACCAGAGATGCGATTATTGAAGCCTTGAAAGCTGTGAAAAAACTGCAGAAATTAAATCCACCACCAGCCATTACCCAAATGCACGTTGTGGGAAGATTGCGGGAGGCGGTGTATTTACAACCGCAGAATAAATTTCAAGAACTACAAACCCTCAGCGATCATAATAGTGCGGTCAATAGTGTCGCTTTTAGCCCAGATGGTCAAAAATTAGCTTCGGGAAGTAATGACAATACCATTAAACTCTGGGATGTCTCCACTGGTAAAGTTATACAAACTCTTCCCCATCTACAAGAGGCTACGCCAACAGCAAGCTATATAGATAGCGGTCATCAAGACTCTGTTACTAGCATCGCTTTTAGCAGTGATGGTCAAAAATTAGCTTCTGGGAGTGAGGACAAGACCATCAAACTCTGGGATATGACCACCGGGAAACTACTGCAAACTTTTAATGGTCATAGCGGTTTAATCAAAACCATTGCTTTGAGTAATGATGGTGAAAAATTAGCTTCTGGGAATGATGACAAGACCATCAAACTTTGGGATGTCTCCACTGGAAAACTGCTGCAAACCTTTAGCGGTCATAGCGATGTGGTCAATAGCGTCGCCTTTAGCAGTGATGGTGAAAAATTAGCTTCTGGGAGTAAGGACAAGACTATCAAACTCTGGGATGTCTCCACTGGAAAACTACTGCAAACCTTTAATGGTCATAGCCAGTCAGTCAATAGCGTCGCCTTGAGCAATGATGGTAAACAGTTAGCTTCTGGAAGTAGTGATAATACCATCAAACTCTGGAATTTCAGCAACAGCAAAGTACCGCAAACTTTGAGCGGTCATAGCAATCCGGTGAATAGCGTTGCTTTTAGCAGGGATGGTAAGCAATTGCTTTCTGGGAGTAATGATAAGACCATTAAACTTTGGGATGTCACCACAGCTAAACTGCTGCAAACTCTTAGTGGACATCGGGAGGCGGTCAATAGTGTCGCCTTTAGGGGTGATGGTCAACAGTTAGTTTCTGGAAGTAACGATCACACCATCAAACTTTGGGATGTGACGATTGGTAAGGTGCAGCAAACTCTTCCTTCCGACAGTAACGCCAATAGCGGACATGAGGCTTGGGTCAATAGTTTCGCGTTTAGCAGTGATGGGAAACAGTTGGTTTCTGGAAGTAATGATGACACTATCAAACTCTGGGATGTGACCACTGGTCAACTGCTGCAAACTCTTAATGGACATCGGGGGGCGGTAAATAGCGTCGCCTTAAGTAGCGATCGCCAAAAGTTAGCTTCTGGAAGTGACGACAAGACGATCAAACTCTGGGATATCACCACTGGTCAACTCCTGCAAACCTTTCCTTCTGAAACCAACGCTAACAATGGTCATCGCGATTGGGTCAAAAGCGTCGCCTTTAGCCCTGATGGTAAACAATTAGCTTCTGGTAGTAAAGATAAAACCATCAAAATCTGGGATGTCCACACTGGTAAACTTCTGCACAATTTCCGTGGGTTTTTTGTATTTTTGACTAGTGGTCATCGCGACTCAGTTAATAGCGTTACCTTTAGCCCGGATGGAAAACAGTTGGCTTCTGGGAGTAATGACAACACCATTAAAATTTGGGATGTCACCATTGGGAAACTACTACAAACTCTACCAGGGGAACGCTACGCCAACAGTGGTCATCTTGATTGGGTGAATACTGTGGCTTTTAGTCCAGATGGAAAAAGGTTGGCTTCTGGGAGTAATGACAACACCATTAAAATTTGGGAACTCTCCACAGGTAGAGTTTTGCAAACCCTTAACGGTCATAGTGATTTAGTTAATAGTATTGCCTTTAGCCCAGATGGAAAACAGTTGGTTTCTGGGAGTGATGACAGCACTATCAAACTCTGGGATGTCTCCACTGGGAAAGTGCTCAAAACCATAACTAGCAATTATGGTAATTGGGTGAGAAGCGTCGCCTTTAGTCCAGATGGAAAACGGTTAGCTTCTGCAAGTACTGACAACAAAATCACTCTGTGGAACTTCAACTTAGATGAGTTGGTAAAAGATGGTTGTGGCTTGATCAATAATTACTTAATTGTGCACCCAGAAACCTTAGCCGAACTCAACTCCTGTCAAAATCCTTCTCTGTTATTACAAGCAGCCACAGTTTTAATCATGCAAGGTGAGAAGTTAGCGCCAGTAGGCGATACTGATGGTGCGATCGCTAAATTCCGCCAAGCCCAGAAGTGGAATACTAATTTACAATTTGACCCAGAGGCGAAAGCCCAAGATTTAGCCGGGAGAGGAAAGTAATGCGGTTCGGTGACTGTTGACTGTTGACTGTCCTAGTGAATGCTAGGATGTTGAAGTAGGTGCTTGACCAAAGAAGAAAAAGATACAAGCCCATAAATATTTATGGGAATTGTGATTGTGAATTGTGAATTTTGAATTCCCTGTAGGGGTTGACTTCTTTTTATCGATGAATAAACCATTGGATGAAGCGCTTTCGGTTGAAATTTCTCAACGGATTAAAAGCAAGGCTAAAAAAACCTTTGATAATGCTTATAAAGCAGCGCTGGCGACTGATCAAGCCCAGTATGTTCAGGGATTTTTAGTGTTCCCTGGTAAGCCATATCAACCTATTGAACACGCTTGGATTGAATTAGCAGAGTCTATTGTCGATCCCAATCTACCGTTTCTGAAAAAAGACCCGCAGCAGCTTTACTATTTTCCAGCCGCAAGTTTTAATGTCACTGAACTCAAGGAAATTATCGAAGAGTCAAAAGAAGATTATCCCGAAGATGACCCGCTACCCATCTATGGCGATGCGCCTTATGAGTATTATGGTGATGTGATGTTGGGTGGTAAAAATTATTTGGATGCATATCAAGCCGCAGAAGCTAAATCCAAAGAAATTAATCAACCAAATTTTGAAAATAATTGAACGAACCAGTCAAAAGTAAGAATACAGGTCAGTTAAGCTCATTAGGGATTGATTTGTCACTTATTAAAAAAGCCAGAAGAATTGGGGGATTCTCCCCCAAACCCCCGATTGGGTGACGGTTGCGTCCCCCAAACCCCCTCCAAAATTATTACTCTGTCTTAATTTTGAATTTTGAATTTTGAATTTTGAATTTTGAATTCCGCCTTGTTGTACTAGTTTTTTGGTTTTATGATCAATTAATTTTCTTAACTGAACTGTATTTTCTTTAATAGGATTTACCATCGCTACCAAAATATTCTCGGTAGGCGCAAATTTTGTCGCCACGCACATCAAAGGAAACTGCTATGCGATTTTTATAAGGTTCTCCGAATAATAGCCCTTCATCTCGAAATTCAAATACCACAGTTGTTTCATTACTGGTAACTCGGTCTAGTGAAGTTAGCTTGATACCAGGATGAAAGGATGTACTCACATATTCAAAAAACTCTTTAGCGCGTTCTTTTCCCTCATTCAAACCGTGGAATTTACCAACTGGAAACCAAAAGTTAAAATCTTCTGTCAGCATATCTAGAAATCCTTGCCATTCACCTGTAGCTAAGGCGTGGGTAAATTTCTCAAATGCTTGTTGAGCTATTTTTAAAGTATTTTCCGGATTTTGTGTCATTTTTTCTGCAACTAGATATAAACTAAATTTAATTATCTAAACCTGTAATTTGTCTACGTTCCAGAATTATCCTGATATTTTAAGATAAAACACGATAATCAGCTTTTAAAGTCATACCAGCAGACGAATAAGGATTTTTTATCTTATCTTCCCAGCTACAAACCGAGGAAAAGTATATGACAATCACTCCTAATCAACAAGAGACGGAACATGGAATTGTTAGCTTACCAATATCGGAAACTAGCCAAGAATTTAACTGGAGAAACTGTTGGTATCCCGTAACTTTCATACAAGATTTACCAATAAACCGTCCTTATAGCTTTTCACTTTATGATGAATCGTTGGTATTATTCAAAAACCAAGATGGGAAATTGGGTTGTTTAACAGATATTTGTCCTCACCGAGCGGCTAGACTTTCTGATGGGCAAATTATTGATGGCAAAATTGAGTGCCTATACCACGGTTGGCAATTTGGTACTGATGGTCAATGTCTGCATATTCCTCAATTACCAAATGATGCCAAAATTCCTAATAATGCCTGTGTTAAATCTTTTCCTGTTGTAGAACGCCAAGGTATTGTTTGGATGTGGGCTGGTGAAGCAGAAACTGCCAATGAGGAAATAATTCCTCTAGTTCCAGAGTTAAATAATCCGGATGTAGTCTGTAAAGATTATATACGTGATTTACCTTATGACCAGACATATTTTATTGAAAATGTGATTGATCCAGCACATGTTTACATCAGCCATGATGGTCTTCTTGGCAAAAGAGCAGATGCTCAACCATTAGACATAGAAGTTGTTGAAAGTTCCTTAGCGGGAATTCGTGGCAGATGGAGGGTAACAAGAAAGCCTAATTTACCTTGGATGGTATTAGATTTTATAGCTCCCAATTTAATTATTTATAAGTTTAGCAATGTTAGCAATGAAGCTCAGAAAAGATTGGGAGGAACAGTTTTGTATTCTCTACCTCTAAGCAGAAATAAATGCCGTATTCTACTGAGAAATTATAGTAATAGCTTTCCTTGGCAAGTAAAGCTGATGCCTGATTGGCTAGATCACATTACAGTACGAAATAAAATTTTGGAAGGAGATTTACAGCTTGTTGTTCAACAAAAAAGACAAATTGAGCGCTTGCAAAAGAATCTCAAAGATGTATATTTACCACTTAAAACATCAGACACATTAGTAATTGAATACCGAAAGTGGTTAGACAAATTTGCTAAAGATTTACCTTTCTATCAAGGTTATGCCTCTGCAAAGAATTTATCTGAAAGTGAGATTACGCAAAATTCACTACTACTAGATAGGTATTCACAACACACACTAATTTGTCATGATTGTAATCGAGCTTATCAAACTACAAGCTTAGTGAAACAAATTTTAGTGGGAATTGCGATCGCTCTTGCAGCCTTAGCTATACTTACAGATGACTCATGGATTTCTCCTGTAGCTGTTGCAGCTGCTTTATCAGCATTAGCTTTAGCTTTTGCAGCCGATAAACTGAAAACCAAATTTGAGCGTTTTTACACTCGCCATGAGTAATTAAAACTTGACAACTACTTTGCCACAATTCTGACCACTGAGCAGATATTCCACAGCATCAGGAATAGACTCTATACCTTGGAATTGGGTAGGGTCAACGTTAACTCTGATTTTATTAGTGTAGAAGAGATTTAAAAGGCGATCGCGCGCCTCTGGCATATACTCACGGTAATGTGGCATTAAAAAGCCGCGCACAGAAGCAGCTTTCCAAAATAGCTGATGATAAATGCGGGGTTGGGTAATTTGTTCTATATTCTTGGCGTATTCCGAGATAAAACCTACTACCACTAAGCGTCCCCGCACAGCTAAGTTGTCAACGCAAGTATCAAACACTTGTTTACCCACACAGTCAAAAATTAAATTAATGCCATTGGGATATTCTTGCTTGAGGACTTGGTCGAGGTTTTCTGTACGATAGTTGATAATGCGATCGCATCCTAATTCTTGGAGTAACTTTGCTTTCGCCTCAGAACTACAAGTACCAATGACATGATTACCTGCTAGTTTTGCTAATTGCACCGCAATATGGCCTGTACCACCAGCCGCCGCATTTACCAAAACCACCTCATTACTTTTCATCTCTCCCACTTGTTCCAACGCCACCAAAGCTGATACACCTGTAGGTATGAGCGTTAAAACCTCTGGAGTGGCTTCTCGCACTTTCACCGCTAAGTTCGTATCAATAACCTGATATTCTCGATAACCACCACCCCGCGCTGTACTTATCGCCGCATCACCAATTTGAAAATCTTGCACATTTTCACCTACAGCCACAACTGTTCCTACTGCTTCCACACCCAAATCAAAGGGCGGAGTTAAGTGAACATAGGGAACCTCTCCCCGACATAGTAAAGTGTCAAAACCACCGTTAACACCAGCAAATTTATTCTGAATTAATATTTGATTTTCAGTAGGAATAGAAATCGGTATTTCAACAATCTTAACAGCCGATTTAAAGTCTTGATTCAGTTGTTTTGCAATTAATTTTCTGTAGGTTTTTATATTCATTTATTCTTAGTATTGGGCATTGGGCATTGGTAATGGGGCATTGGGCATTGGTAATGGGTAATTGGTAATTGGTAATTGTTATTTCTCCCTCATCTCCCTCATCTCCCTCATCTCCCTCATCCCCCTCATCCCCCTCATCTCCCCTACAAGGCTTTATCCCACTCTAATTGATGAGCTAAACCGTATTTGATAAAATCTTCTTCTTTTGCTTTATCGCTTTTACCAAAAACACCTAAGCTGTAAGGATTATCTTGCATTCTTTGGGAAACTTGCTCTTGTTCAAACTGGATAACTTCTGCTCTTGATTTATCTGGTTTAAAAAAGTCTACAACTAAAACAGTCCGGTCATAATTAGTATAATTATGGGGGCAATGTGGATAACTATGATCTAAAATCAAAAACTCACCTTCATGCCAATAAAGCTGCTCATGGCAGATTTTCATTGCTACATCTCCCTCGGGAACTATCAAACCTAAATAGCCCCGATTCATGTGTGGGTTGTAGTTAACGTGCAGCTTAATATCTAAGCCTGGATGAAATGTACCAAAATAGGCATTTCTAATAATATCATCATTGCTAAAGTTAACTTTTTCTATTACATTAGCCAAGTTAGGAAAGTATTTTTCTCTTATTTCTAGCGCTTTAGCTGATGCATCATTTGTCCCATAATCAGAATATTCTATGTGATGCAGTTTAATATATTCTTCTATAAAAAGACCTTGGAACAATATACCAAAAGCGCTATATTTGGAATTGCCCTTTGTTTTAATAGTTTTACTTTTTGGGCCTAGCACCTCATAAGTGAATTTTATTTCTTCAGAAGATGCGTTGTTAGTAAAATGTTTAAACTCATCTCTAATTACTAGCCAATTATCTTGCAAAGTTTCTAGGAAAGAAAATTCTGCTGGGTTTAAATGATACTCATTAAAATTTTCCATTATTTTTACCCCTGATAATGATTGAATAAAATCTTTTACAGTAATTTTGAATTTTGAATGGGTATAAGCTCTGGGTTATTTAATTTACATATTAGCTAAAAACCACAGTCTTGTGAGCTTGACAAGTTTCTACACTCATCATGTAACTTCAATACTGATGAGCTGACTAAAGCTGCAGTGCTGCCAAAATACAAGAATTTGCGATCGCAACTGCTGAACCTGTTGAATATGTTGTATAAAATCTTAAACTGCGTAGACCAGATAGGCTTAAGGGAAAGATTGAGACATTTATAATCATGTCCCCCGAATCTACAACAACATTTGACTCTAAAATAAGCAAAAAACGCCCAGGAGTGTTGCCGTGTTTCCACCCTAAGCGTTTTTTGTTTTAACTTGCTCCTCACACACAACTAAAGAATATCACCTGTCTTTATCAGAGTCGGTATTCTAGATCACAATTGCAAAATCTTTTAATTATGTTTTTAAAATTGGTGTTGGGCGGTTGGTGTTGGTAATTTCTCTTTATCCCCCATCCTAAAGGAAGTTAGAAATAATTGAGTAGTCTGCCCAGCGAAAATTCTTGGTTTAACCCCCACCCTGAAAACCTTATTTTATAGCGCTGCTTTCCCGCCCTGCAATAAATTGCGAGATCATAGCTCAATCCTAAATAAACCTGATTGAAATATAGGTCAATTACTTGCATAGACTGAACCTGAAGCAACGATCGCATCAGTCTGAAGTTATGCAGTCGAGAAATTTGTCTTGCCATTTTCATCGTTACTGTGACATACTCAGGAACATAAATACACTATTCCGACCGATTTAATGGAGTTTATGGTAGCCCAATCAATTGCAGGGTTACCAGCGTTTCAACATGACTGCCGATCGCCATCCCAGGAAAGAACTATGCTAGAAGACGCTCAAGGACTTGAAGTTACAACAGACTCAAAAGCCGCGATCGCAGCTATTAACAGCTTCATCGATCAAGCCCTCAGTTATGGCAAAGAGGCGGAAGCAGTAATTCACCAAGGGATTGCCGCCGATCCCAACTGTGCAATTATTCGTGCTTATGCAGCAGCTTATTATCTTTCTCAGGAAAATGCTCAAGCGTGGAAGCAAGCCAAGCCACATCTACAAATAGCGCAACAGCAACTTACAAAAATCACCGATAGAGAACAGTTGTATGTGCAGGCGATCGCAGCTTGGGCGGAGGCGAAAATTGAACGGGCGATCGCTATCCACGAAGCCCTTACCGAAAAATATCCCCGTGACTTAATCTCTGTACAGCAGGGACAGTATCACTACTTTTACTTGGGCGATCAGCAGAGATTGCTGGCGATCGCGCAAAAGGTATTACCAGCGAATCGCGACAATCATTATCTATACGGTATGGTGGCATTTGGTTTAGAACAATGCCATCGTTTGCAGGAAGCAGAAGCAATGGGGCGAATCGCCACCTCAATGAATCGTTACGATCCTTGGGCGCATCATGCTGTGGCTCATGTGATGGAAACTCAAGGACGAATTGAGGAGGGAATTGCTTGGATGGAAAGCCTGGCTGATACCTGGGAAAACTGCAACTCCATGCTTTATACCCATAATTGGTGGCATATAGCGCTTTATTATTTAGAGCAAGGTAACGCAGCCAAAGTCTTAGCGCTTTACGATAGTCATGTTTGGGGACGCGCACAGAAATCCTCGCCTAAAGATCAGGTAGGTGCGATCGCTTTATTGTTAAGACTAGAGCTGCAAGGGTTTGATGTAGAACAGCGTTGGCAGCAGTTAAGTGCTTATTTACTCCCTCGACTGCATGAACATGCTTTACCGTTTCAAGACTTACACTATATCTATGCATTAGCGAGAGCAGAACGTCATGACTGGTTAAAGCAGATGTGGGAGAGTATGCAGCAACATACCCTGAAGATTAACCCATTTCTGCGGCGACAATGGTCGGATATTGCCATTCCTTGCGCTAAAGGCATGATTTCCCACGCTAAAGGTAATTGCTCAGAAGCAGTCAATCAACTCCAACCTGTACTATCAAAATTATCTCAAATAGGGGGTAGCCATGCCCAAAGAGAATTATTTGAGCAGGTGTATCGAGATGCTTTGTCGCGAACTCAAAAGTCAGCGAGTAACCTCTTGTCAGCCTGATTAGTTAAGTAGCAATAAGTTTCAGTTCAGAAGATTTAGCTGTTGAGGCTGGTAGAGGAAGCAGTCCAATGAAAAAAATTTCATCTCTAGGGATTGTTACTCAGAACTCAGCACTTTAATATTATCAAAAACTCAGCAGACTCTAATTTTTCAGTCAGCTTGTTCTCAGATTAATAACTCAATCTATTAATTACAGGCTCTTGATTGACATGAAGCTCTTGGTCATTGAAGAAAGAGGTTATTATGATGAAAAAATTAATTGGTAGTACTTTATCTGCTCTCATACTCACTACATCTGCTGCCGCTATAGCTACACCTGTTAAATATGAACAGTTAAATACACAGGCACAATCTCAAATAGCATATCAAATTAATGTTCCCCATATTACTGGTTCTGGTGTTCGTAATAATGCTCACTTTATCCAAGTTGCAGTAGTTGGGATGTCGCTGCAAGATTTAATGATATCTCTGCCAGACCAAATGGAACGTTTTAATAGTGTAGAAATTACAGACCAATCAGGTAAACAAATTGCTGCCAAAACAGAGATTAGTAAAGAACGTATAGCAATCACCTTTGAGCAACCTGTAACTTCTGGTGGTGTGGTAGAAGTAAATCTCACAGGTATACGAACCAGGAGTTCAGGCGTAAGAACACTGCTTTATGGTGTAACTGGCCAAAGAGTTGGCTTAAAAGGAGACATTCCAATTGGAACAGCCAGAATTGATCTCCTCGATCAAAGCTAAATTAGATACTCTCTTTGCATGGTTGTGAGTGTCTGGAACTGCAAAACAAAATAGGTTAAAAAGTAGAGATTACCGAGACAATTTTGGATTTTAGATTTTGGATTTTGGATTAAATCTAATCTAGAATCCAAAAAACGGTTTCAAGCCTCTGGGTTTACGGAGAAGAAAACAAAAAAAAATCAGTATTTAAGCCTCTTCTTTACAAGGAGAGGTTAATCATCAATATTGAAGACTACTTTAAAAAAAGAATGCGAGACATAAGTTAAAGAGACAACATTTTTGTGCCTTCCCAATAATTTTTATCTCGCAAGCATTCTGGGAATTAGTATAAGTTGAAAAATTAAGGCGGGATTATTCTCTTTCTTAAAGTGAAACAGAATAATTGCTAGCAGATGAGTGCTTTGCAAGCAGATAGCGCACTTCTTCATCGGTAGTTTGCAAAAAGTTTTCGTACCATAGACCAACTGCACACATTTGCTCTGGCATTTTCAAACAAACTACTTCATCGACTATCCTCTGCAATTGTTCACAAGTTTCAGGTGGTGCAACTGGAACTGCTACAATCATGCGCTTTGGTTGTTGGCGTTGCAATATAGTAATAGCAGCACGCATGGTTGAGCCAGTAGCAATACCATCATCCACAACAATGACAGTGCAATTTTTGACATTAACTGGAGGGCGATCGCCTCGATAAGCGCGATCGCGACGCTGTAATTCTTGAAATTCATCAGCCGTTACTTGCTCAATCGTCTCAGTGGAGATAGCTAAAGAGTTGACAACATCATAATTCAATACCCGAATACTTCCCGATGTGATTGCACCCATTGCCAATTCTTTGTGCCCAGGTACACCCAGTTTTCTTACTAAGCAGATGTCTAATGGAGCACTAAGTGCCTTTGCTACTTCATATGCTACTGGTACACCACCACGAGGTAAGCCTAAAACCAGCAAATTTGGGCAACCAGTATAGGCTGTTAGTTGTTTACCTAACATCTGACCAGCTTCTAAGCGGTTACGGAATTTTGTAGACATAATTATCACCTCCATAGGGTGAAAGCGATGCATCGTTAAATTCTGTGCAATATACCGAAGATGACCCGATCTACTATTTGCGATATTGCTGACTGCAAAGGCTACCCAATAGAGCTGGTACCAAATTTTTCTAATAATTACTCACAGTACTTATAGACTTTCTATAAACGTCTTTGACTATATTTACTGCTATGGGCTGTTAAATAAGACTGAAACTCCCAGCGCGCTATTAATTTTGGTTACAAACCGCAAAATAATAACTAATATCCTTTGCACATAACTCTATTGTCTCATCCTTCCCAATATATATAGCAGTCCTCAATCATTTGTAAGAATCTATAGAGAACTCCACAGAATGATTGATCCAAAAGCTGTCATTGCGAGCGAAACGGAGTGTAGTGAAGCAATCCCAATATTTTGCGGTTGCTTCATTTCGCTTCCCTTCTCCTGACAGAGACGCTACGCGAACGGGACGCTACGCGAACGCTACATTCGCAATGACAATTGGGCATTTCTTTTTGTGGAGGTCTCATAGATATTTGAAATTTGCTCTCCTTTTCCCGATTACTAATTATTCATGACCCAGTCACCACAAGTGTGCCAGGTTCAAAAGTGGCATAGGTTAATCGGATGGTATAAAAACAGATGGTATTCTAGGTCAAGTTTACAACAGCGGTTTCACCCAGATAATCGCATCCTAAGTAAACGCGAATTTAGTTGCAAAATTGGCTAACTTAACAACCATCATCAGTGGGAGATGTGGCGAGGCTCAGAATTTAGGACGAGAGCCTTTTAATGACTTAAATAGGCATCTATGCGATCGCAAATATTTGTGAAACGGTAATTTGCAGATTTCCGTTTATTCATTGCCAGGAGTGTGCTACTCAATTCATCGAACACCTTAGGAGTCGCATTATTATGTTTTTGGATCAACCGGTTGCAATCACTCAACCTGTTAACCTTGGCAATGCTGCTAAGTTACAAGCTGAATATGCTGATAACGCAGATTTATCTACCGCAAAACTGACAAATACTCAAAATAACTCAACTACAAAACTCGCTCTCAGTAATACTGGTAAAACCTACTTTGTTTCTGGAACTGGGAACGATAACAATAATGGACTAAAGGAAAGTAGTGCATTTCGGACGCTGCAAAAGGCAGCAGACTTGGTAAAAGCAGGCGATACAGTTTACATCATGAATGGGACTTATACGCAAGCTAACCCTAACCAAGAAATTATGGTACTTAATAAAAAACAAGGTACGCCGAATGCACGCATTACCTTCAAAGCCTATCCTGGACACAGCCCTTTCATCAAATCGCGCAATTGGACTGCTATTAAATTGCTTGGGTCTTCTTACATCACCATTGAGGGTCTGACCTTAGAGGGCAACAACGACAATATTACATTGCAGTATGCACAACAGCAAAAATACAATTACAACAATCCCCAGACAGCAGGTAATGGAATTGAAATCCGTGACTTTTCCCACCATGTGATCATTCGGAACAACAGAGTCTCTAAGTTTGGTGGGACAGGAATTAGTTCTATCAAAGCAGACTATCTCACATACGAGAATAATGTGGTTTTTCAGAATTGTTGGTATAGTCCTTGGGGCGCAAATCCTATGGGGATGATGTACAACTGGAATTCTGACAACAATACCAGCCAATATAAAATGATTATCCAAGGTAATACGCTTTACGACAATAAAAGCTTAATTCCTTGGAAAGATGCAGGAAAAGTCACTGAAGGGCATGGAATTATCATAGATGATTCACTAAACACTCAACAGAATTCACTGCATCAACGTTATCAAGGCAAAACTCTGGTTGCAAATAACGTTGTTTATAAAAACGGTGCTGCTGGTATCCATGTATATAGTAGTGCCTATGTTGATGTGGTCAACAATACAACCTATCAAAATGGGCAATATCCTGATACTCAACAGTATGGAGAAATTTCTGTAATTGAGTCTGATCAAGTGAAAGTTTTCAACAACATTATGTATGCTCGCAAGGACGGAGAAGTAAACAACGTCGCGAAATCTAAGAATTTCCAATACGCCTATAACCTTGTTTACAATTCCTCCAAATTTAACGGTTCACTAACACAAAATATTATGGGAAAAGACCCATTATTTAGCGATCCGTCCAAGGCTAATTTCACCCTCAGATCTGGTAGTTCGGCGATTGATACTGGAACCAAGACTTTCAGTGGAGTCAATGCACCGACTATTGATAAGCAAGGCTTCAGCCGTCCGCAAGATGGAGATGGTAGAGGTGGTGCGATTATAGATATAGGTGCATTAGAAGTCTCTGCCAAAGCTGCTTTCGCCAGGTAAATCATACCATTTTGAAAAAATCAAGGGACAGATGATCAGGAGCATGGCAGCATTAAGATAATTCGATATTCCCAAAGATTTTGGTTGCTGTGCCCTAACAGAGAATTCAATACTTGTCGGTTAAGGGGAAAAGGGGAAGGGAAAATGGTAAGACAAAACATTGAACTCTTACCCTTTCTCCTGCGGAGACGCTACGCGTAGCTTGCTTAAGCGCAGGGGTACACCTTTTACCTAAACCAAATTAAGACAGATAAATTCTTTGTAAGGGCACGGCATCCACAATTCTTTGGCATATCAAATATCTTACTGGTGCCGTGCCCCTACTCATCTGTCGCGTTTTTTTTCAAAATGGTATAACGCACCCTACAATTCTAAATAAATAAAATAGGATTGCTATATTTGCTATTTATGATGTAGAGGTAAGGCAATTTGAACTGTTGTTTCCTGTTGATAAATACTGGTAATTGAGAAATTACCACCACAAATTGCGACGATTTTTTTTACTAATTTTAAGCCCATGCCTATGCCTTGCTGTTCATAGGTTTTGCGTTCAAATTGCATGAAAGCACCGATTTTGGAAATCTGTTCTGCTGTCATCCCTCTGCCTAAATCATGGATGTAGAGATTCAGCATTTCTTTATCTACCTGAGTGCTAATTTTGATGGCTGTAGCAGTTTGAGAGAATTTGAGGGCATTATCGACTAATTCATGGAGGATAATTTCTAAATATTGCTTTGAGATAGATACCTCGGCTTCCTCAATTGCAAATATTAAATCGTCACTGCGATGAAAACTTTGGGCATGAGATTGCAAAGCGGTAGCGATCGCATTTTGGGAAAAGTAGCTTGATTGCGGTTCGATGTTTTGCGGCTGCTGTGCTAATAACTCTAGTTCTAAATAAATTAGGAATTGTTTGGTTAATTTTTCTAAGTTTCGGGCGGATTTATCTGCCAAGCTTAAAAATTCGCGGATTTCGGCAAGATTCATATTCTCAATATCATCCATCAGCAAGCTGACGATGCCAACAATGCCATTAAGTGGTGTATTCAGTTCGTGGGGTAAAGCTGTGGCTAAGTTACCGCGCAGTTCATCAAGAGTACTTTCTAAGACTTTGATGGTATTGGCTTGAATATGAGATAAACTCTGGATTTTATCGTACTGTTGCTTAATTCTCAGCATTGCATGAACGCGGGCGCGCAGTTCCACCGCGTTGACAGGTTTGCTAATAAAGTCTTCGGCACCAGCTTGTAAGCAACGCGCTAAGTCTTCTTTACCTGTGAGAGCAGTCACCATAATAATGGGGACTGGTTGCCACTGAGGCATGGCTTTAATTTGTTTACAGACTGTTATACCATCTGTTCCCGGCATCATGACATCAAGCAAAATTAGATCTGGCTGAAATAGGTTGAGAGATGCGATCGCTTCTTGCCCACTAGGTGCATAATGCAGTATGTAATCTTGCTGACTTAAGAATGCTTCAATCACATCAAAGTTATCGGGTTCATCGTCAATGACTAAAATCGATGCCATAAAGGGAACAGGGTAAAAAATGTTTAATTATTTAGGTACTTAATAGCTGTTGAATAGTAGTAGCCAATTGCTTGAGTTTAACAGGTTTACTTAAGTAGTCATTGGCTCCGGCAGCAATGCAGCGATCGCGATCGCCATTCATCGCTAATGCGGTGAGTGCCACAATGGGAGTATTAACTAAGTTGGGATCGAGACGAATGAGTTTGATGGCTTCTAAACCATCCATCAAGGGCATTTGAATATCCATCAAAATTAAATTAGGGTACTGAGTTGTAGCTAACTCAATCGCTTCTTTACCATTATTTGCTAACAAAATGCGATAGCCTTTAGCTTTGAGGTAGCTAGAAACTGTACTGATATTGGCTTCGT
Organism: Tolypothrix sp. PCC 7601; assembly: GCF_025677855.1. Classification (NCBI taxonomy): domain Bacteria; kingdom Bacillati; phylum Cyanobacteriota; class Cyanophyceae; order Nostocales; family Tolypothrichaceae; genus Tolypothrix; species Tolypothrix sp. PCC 7601. The sequence goes on along the minus strand of NZ_CP064879.1, from coordinate 1,110,002 downwards.
TATCTTCCGCTAGCAAAATTAGCGGCCCAGCATGGTCAAGGTTTGAAGAAACAAATTCTGGAGTAACATCAGGTTGAGTATCTTCTACAACGGGAAAAACTGGGGTATAGGGTAACTCGATGGTAAAACAACTACCTACGCCTAATTCGCTACTTAGCCCCACTCTACCACCGTGTAGTTCTACAATGCGTTTCACTAATGCTAGTCCCAAGCCTGTACCCGCGTATTGACGATTTAAAGCGCTATCAATTTGGATAAAAGGCTTAAATAGTTTGTTGATATTTTCTGGGGCGATGCCGATACCTGTATCTTTCACGGCAATTTGTAAAAAATGTTGCCGAAGAGAATTGTTAGTGGTGTCGGGAGACAGTTGATTAACTTCTAAGGTAATTCGTCCCCCTTCTGGGGTGAATTTGACTGCATTATTGAGTAAGTTAATTAATACTTGACGAATGCGTCGTTCATCTACTAGTAGGTGTGGGAGATTTTGGGGAATTTTGGTCTCTAGCTGGATGCGTTTTTGTAATGCTTGTTGTTTGATAAATGCCAAACTAGATTGGCACAGATTGGCTACAGAAATTGAGGTGTAATCGAGCTTAATCTGTCCAGCTTCAATTTTTGCCACATCCAAAATATCATTGATCAACTCCAGCAAATGAGAGCCGCTACGCTCAATTGTGTCTAAAGCTTTGAGCTGTTGCTGATTGATGCTGCCAAAAACTTCATCTTGTAGCCCTTCAGTCATCCCCAGAATGGCATTGAGAGGGGTACGAAGTTCGTGACTCATGTTAGCTAAAAACTCATCTTTGAGGCGGGTAGCACGGGCGAGTTCTTCGTTAGAAAATGCTAGCTGTTGATTGATTTCCGTGAGCTTGGCTTCTGCTTGTTGACGTTCAGCGAGTTCTTGCTGTAATTGTTCAAATAGACTCGCTTGCTGAATTGCGATCGCTAATTGGTTGGCAATTTGTTGCAGAATTTGGGCTTCTGAGTTTTTCCAGACTCTTCTTTCCTGGCAAGCATGAACAACTAAAATTCCCCACAGCTTATTTGTTGCCCAAGGCGAAACCCAGCGATGATTTTGGTCACGCACTTCTTGTAAGATAGGTGCCACAATTTTGGATTGGATTTGTCCTTCCTGGGAATATTCCACCAAGCAATGTGTCCAGAGATCATTCATCACATCGGGGACAATACGAGGCTTACCTTGCCAGTAAAAATCAAGGATTTCTTGAGACCAAATTTCGTTCCCCCAGTGGCGGTTTTTGAGGCTGACAAATTCACTAGATACAGCTTCTTCCGCAATTTTACTTCTGCCATCCGCAAACAGCCGAAACACGATGACGCGATCGCAATGCATTAAATCTTTCACCTGTTGAGTTACCGTTGCTAAAATCTCGTTGAGATCTAAAGACTTGCGAATTTGTTCAATAATTGCCCCTAGAGTTTGCTGTCGCCGCAGTTGCAGGGCAATTCTGGCTTCAGCTTGCTGGCGCACCAATAGTTCCGACTGATTTTTTTCGTAGAGACTCGCTTGTTGAATTGCGATCGCCAACTGGTTCGCAATTTGCCGCAATAATTCGATTTCCCATGTTGTCCATGAATGAGGTCGATGATTGTGGTACATCGCAAACAAACCCCAAAGTGATTCATTCACGAAGATGGGGGTAATTACATAAGCTTTGGCTTGAAACTGTTGCAAAAGTTCAATATGGCAAGGCTGTAAGCCAGCTTGATCAATATCAGCAACCACTAGGGTTTCATAATTTTGAAATCGACCACCTTGAGTTTCTTGGAGATAGGTATCTTCCCAAACTTTTTTCACCTGAGATCCCACAAGTTTTACCCAATTAGCAGCTACAGATTCCGCAACAAACTCACCACTCCAATCTGCTCGAAAGCGGTAAAGCGCTACCCGATCTACTCCTAATACTTGTCTAATCTCAGTCACTGCTGCATTAATAATGACCTCAATATCTAGGGATTGGCGAATAGTTTGGGTAATATTCCAGAGCAACTGTTTATGTCTGGCCTGCTGTTGCAGTTGCATTTCTGCTTGTTGACGTTCCTGCAATGCAGCTTTTTGTTCGCTAATATCTACCACTACACAAATAGTTTGATAATCTGAGCCTGGGAGCATAGCCACCCCCAGCAACACAGGAATCTTGCTACCATCCTTGCGGTAATATTCTTTTTCCCAAGGATTCATCGCGCCATATTGACTCAGATGCTTCAGCGCTCCAACATCGGCAAAGACGTATTCGGACGGGGTTATGGCTTTCCAACTCAACGCCCCAGCATTGAGTTCTTCTCTGGTATAACCTACCATCTGTAAGAAGCGATCGTTGGCATCGGTAATGTCTCCTTTAAAATCGGCAAAGAGCATACCGACTACATTAGAATCAAAAATTCGCCGGAAGCGGAGTTCGCTACTTTGCAGGGCTATTTCCGCACGCTTGCGATCGCTAATATCAAAGTGAACTCCAATCATTTTCTGGGGGCTGCCCTGTTCATCTCTTACCACCACCCCATAAGCTTTGATGAAGTAGATGCTGCCATCTGGATGTACAACCCGAAACTCAGTATTGTATTCTGCTTGTCCTAGAACCGCTTGTTGAAGCAAGGTTTCCGTCTGTGTACGGTCATCCGGATGTAACTTTTTTGTCCAGGTATCGTAGACTATGCAGGAATCAGATTGTGGAGTGACTCCATACAGTTCGGACATCCGTTCATCCCAAAGAATGGTGTTCTGTAAAATATCCCACTCCCAACAACCAATTCCCCCAGATTTCAGCGACAAGGCAAGGCGTTCCGATGTTTTGTGAAGTTCTACTTCTCTGGCTTGTAATTCTTCAGTCCGCTGTTCTACCCTTGCTTCTAAGTCCTGATTTAAACGATGTAGTGCATCGTTTGCTGCTATACGCTGTAATTCTGCGGCGGCTCGTGCTGCAAATACTTGGAGAATCGCGATCGCTTCAGTATATTTAGTCTGTGATAAGGGCTGCCTATCGAGAATGCAAAGATTGCCAATTGTATTACCAAGATTGTCTTTTAAAGCAATGCCCAGATAGCTATCGGCCTGCATTGTCTGTAAGGCTAAATTATCAGGAAAGATTGTTTGCAGTTGGCTTTGGCAGTAAAATTCCCCGTCTCTAAGACTATGTTCGCAGGGAGTTTGAGCTATATGGTAGGAAATTGCTGGCTGTAAGGCTCCATTTTCCCAGAATCCTAGACTATAGAGTTTGTCACCCACCAATTCGTTGACAAGGGCGCAGCAGACATTTAATGCTTCAGCAATGTGGCTCACTAGGGCGGGAAAAAAGTCATCTCCCGTAACAGCTGCAGTTCCGGTTACCAATTTTTGCAGCGTCATTTCCGCCCGTTGGCGATCGCGCAGTTGCTCTTGTAATTGTTGGTGGATAGTAGCTTGCTGAAGAGCAATCTCTAAATGTACTGATAAAGCTTGCAGCAGTTCAACTTCTGATTGTTGCCACTCACGGGCTTTGTCGCTTTCGGAGACATTTAGTAAGCCCCAGAGTTCACCGTTACACAACAAAGGTATCAAAATTTTGGCGCGAATCTGGAGACTGATCAGCATCTGGCGATGACAATTAGTCATTTGGGTTGTGTATATATCTTTGACAACGCGAATCTGCCCCTGGCAGTAATTCTCTCGATAATTTTTCTGAAAACAGCCATCTTTGATCCATCTGCCCATCAAAGATAGAGAAGAATTAGTCGATTCTGCCACAACTGCGGCGGGCCCATCCTCTTCAAATCGCAAAATGATGACGCGATCGCAACCTAAAAATTGCCGCACCTGCTGCACAGTAGTTTCGAGAATGGTTTGCAAACTCAAGGACGAGCGAATTTGCATGGCAATATCAGATACCAGTTGCGCCTGTTCTGCTTTAGTCTTGAGGGCGGTTGTGCGGGCTTCTACTTGCTGTTCTAATTCCGCAGTCCTAGCTTCTAGGAGTTGTACTTTTTCTGTCTCTAGTTGTACTACTTTCTTTTCCAAAACCTCCGCTAGCTTGTATAACTCCAAGGGGTTAAGGGCTTGCAGCAAACTGCTTTGAGTCAAAATCCCTAATAACTCCCCCTGCTCACCTGTCACCGCCAAGCGCCGAATTAAGCGCTGTTCCATGATCTGTTGCACCACCAACAGCGAATCTTCAGGTTTTACAGCAAAAATTGGGGTACTCATCACCATGTGAGCGCAACAGGTTTCCAGGTTCAAGCCCAAGGCGTGAAATTGCACAATATCCCGCTCAGTCAAAATTCCCACGGGGATTTTGACTGGTGCAGCTTCGCTACCACCTGGTTGGACAATCATGACAGAACTGACACGATGGGCTGTCATCAGTTGCGCGATCGCCAATATCGAACTATCTGGCGCAGCACAAATCACTTCACGACTCATTACCTCAAATGCCAAACGCAAGCGCAAAAGATTGATAGCGCGAGAAGATTGTCTCAGAGTTTCATTGGTGAGCAAGCCCACAACGAGATCCTGCTCATCGAGGATAGGTAAGTGGCGAATGTGGTATTGCTGGAGCAAATTCACCGCAAAAAATACATCAGTCAAGTCAGACTCATGCAGAGCAATGACTGGATGAATCATCACTTCCCGAATCGCTAAATTCTCCAAAGGACGCTGCTGGGCACACAAGCGTACCACATCTTTTTCTGTAAAAATACCTAATAAGCTGTGATTATCTACTACTAAAACACAACTGCTTCTTGCGTCGATATCGAGTTCGTCAAGTTTATTGGCATCACAAACAGCCCGCACACCGCTCATGAGAGCGATCGCGTCTATCACCAAAGTATCTAGTCCAACTATTAAGGGATTGCGGACAATTGCGGATTTTAATTCTGAGGAAGTGAGAGCTGTTGTGTGCTTAAACATTTGAGCCTTACGCTTGCACCCTTTTCAATTGAGCAAATTTATTTACGCTTCGTGGTACCAGTATATTTTTAGATATAAAAATATACTAGGAAATTTACTAAGAAATTATAGTTGGTTTAGTGAAAATGGAGATTGGGCATAGGGCATAGGGCATGGGGCATTAGAGTTGTTGGGAAATAACTCAGAGTTGCATTGAAATTCTGACCCCTGTGGTTTTTGATGTAATTTTCATGCTGCCATCAAGTAAAAGTTCCATAATCCAGCAGCAGTCAACATTAAATGATCGTCAAAATCTTGAATGTGATTACGATAAACCGCGCTGACTGCACGATAACGTTTCACCCCAGCAAAGGCATTCTCACACACCACACGCTCTTGGCTCAATTCCCTATTAGCTGCTTTTTGCTCCTGTGATAATTCTCCACCTTTGGGTTTCTTATGTGGAATGCGGATATTGACATACTGCTTTTGAAGCCCAAGAAACCCTAAATCCACTTCAATTGGAATCTCGTCAGGAATGCTAAGAGCAATGTCTTCTTCGTCATGAAATCTTTTATCGTGTAGTTTCCCTTCACGCGCCTTACTCAACACCAACACACGTTGACACTGATCTACTGCCGCTAAATGCTTGCGAGTATGTCGCCGCTTTTTACCGGAGTAATTTAGTTTTTGTTGGTCTGGATCTTGAGGACGTTGAATTGGGCGTTCTGTACCATCAATCATGATCCGCTCAACTCCTGAGAACCGTTCCATAAAATCCTCAATGCTGTTGAGTTTGCGCTCCGGCAGTACCTTCTTCTCACCCAAAGCCTCTTCTAATATTGGTTGTAAACGATGCATCCAGTAGTGAGCTTGGGCGCGGTCAATATCGAATAACAATCCTGCTAAATCAAACGTCGGGTAACACTTGAAGTAAAACAGGATGTAGAATAATTTGTCTTGAGGACTGCATAACCTAGCTTTGCGCCCTCCTCCAAATGCTCTCTTACGGGGTGAATCGCGCACTTGTTTGTCATATATTGTGCTAAACGTTGGCAAAAGTGTTTCAAAAGCTTTCCGGTTCAATCCAGTCATTGCCCGTAACAGCCTATCTTGTTTTAATGCCCGTTCGATGTTCAGCATTTCCCCGCTTAAGTACTAACTTTCTATTCTCCCTTATTTCCCAACAACTCTATTGGTTAACAGTCAACAGTCAACAGTCAACAGTCAACCGATAGAGTATCTCGCCGGCTTTGGGTACAAGTAAAATGCCTTCATCTTCGTGGTTTGCCCATTCTGCTGGTTCAATGGTAGTTGGATCGCGATAGCTCAAGTTATGAGCAGCGCAGCGTTCTGGGGAAATACCAGTGGCTAGAGTTACCTGAATCCGGGCTTGTTCTCCCTTAATTGGATCGAAAGTACCCATACCTTTTAAGTGAGTGCTATGGGCTAACACTCCACCAGGATAGTGTTGAAATTTATCCCATTGTTTTAGGAAATAATCTCGCACATGATAGCCAATTTGGGCGAGAATTTCTCCATGTGTATAGCTAAATTCTGTAATATGAGGTGCATAGATAATTACCTCACCACCATCAGCCACAACTGGCTCTAATTTGTACATTCCTTTAGCGGCTGTCCAAATGTCATCATACATTTGGGGCATTACAGAAAGCACTTGTTTAAAAGGCTGATCTACATATTTAATATGCAATTTCGCTGATAATTTCGCCGCCCCTTCCCAAGCTGGTTCTGGTTGATCTATATAAAGTCCCGCTAACTGATTTGTTCCTGGTGCAACCACCATTGCTAAACATAGTTTCGGGGTAGGAATCAGACTAGCAGCGCGGTTAATTAAACGTCTGACAGGTGTAATTCCTGGCGTACCAATAATTTCATAACAAGTAATTAAAGCCCCCAACCAGTGTGATAAATCAATTACTTCTTGCCCACCAATCCCAGGGAAAAAATATTTATTCCCTCCTGAAAACCCAACAACTTCGTGGGGAAATACTGGCCCACAAATCATAATCAAATCATACTCAGTTACCAGCTTATTAACGCGCACTTCTACTGCTTGATTTAGCATTCCATTGCTAATTTCTGCGATTTCTGCAGATGGAATTACCCCATAAGAAATAAAAGTCTCTGGTAAATGCCAAAGATGGTTAAAAATCTGTACTTTTTTAAAAGTTGTCTCGCGTTCCTGCGGCGTAACACCCACCAAACGATTGATTTGTAACTCACTCATGGGATTATGTGTACCCAGAGCAATTAAATAATCTAAAGCCGCCACCCGCTTACCCAACTCCTGATGCAGCAAGCGAAACATTTGGGGAATTGGTGCAGTACGAGTTCCATCAGGAATTAATACCAAGATGCGCTTTCCATCTAATTGAGGATCTGTTAAAGCCGCATGAACTAATTCAGCAACTTGCTCATCTGCAAGCGTCCCGTCAATTATGTCTAATGAATACATCATTTCAATTCACAATTAAGAAAGCCTAATATAGTAATCCGATTTGATTTCTGAAAAAATCTCGGTAAGCTTAACGCACGAAAATCTTTGGTACTGATGCCGTACTCTCGCCGCTAACGCATCCTACTGGACTGGCAAGCCTTAAATGTTGCATTAAAAATCAATTTTATCCGCGTTTATCTGCGTTCATCTGCGGTTAATTTTTTCCAATCTAATGCACTATTTTAGCCTTGCCACGCTACTACGTGAATTAAAAGACACGATGAATAGCAATACTTGTTGGTTAAAGACAAAAGGGCAAGAAAAAACCTTTAACCCTTACCCTTTAACCTTTTCCCCAAACCAAATTCCGAGTTAAAAATCCTTAACCGAACGGTATTGCAATGAATCGCGTCTCTACTTAGGGATTTCCAAATAAAAAAATATCTCAGTATTTATTGTGGGGTGGACATCTTGTCCGCCCGGTTTATTTGGCGGGCAAGATGCCCGCCCCACAAGATGGAATAATTTATTTCTTGGAAATCCCTTAAACGCCGCTGTAGATGCTAAAACCACCGTCTACAGGTACAACTACGCCATTGATAAAACTAGAACCAGCGCTGCATAACCAAATCACTGTACTGAGTAATTCTTCTGGTTCGCCAAAACGTCCGGCTGGGGTATGTTCAATAATTTTTTGTCCGCGATCGCTTAAACTACCATCAGGATTTAACAGTAAATCTCGATTTTGTTCGCCTATAAAAAAACCAGGTGCGATCGCATTCACCCGCAATCCGGCTCCATATTTTTGTGCCAATTCTACAGCTAGCCAGCGCGTAAAGTTATCTATCCCGGCTTTCGCTGCTGAGTAACCAACCACCTGACTGATTACACGAATAGCAGACATCGAAGAAATATTCACAATACAACCCCGAGGCTGATGTTTTTCTACCATTGCTTCACCAAAAACTTGGCTAGGTAATAAAGTCCCCACCAAATTCAGACTTACCACCTGCTCAAAAGCTGCGTGTGGCATATCAAAGAAAGTAGCATCAGGGGTAATTGTGGCAGCCGGGACATTACCACCAGCGGCGTTAATTAAAATATCTATTTGCCCCCAATCCTTTAAAACCGCATCTCTGGCGATTTCTAATTGCGTGCGATCGCTCACATCTGCCAGCACTGCCAAACTTTCCCCACCATTAGCGATAATATCCTTAACTACCGCCTCCGCCCTTGTCTGATTGCGCCCCAGAACCACCACCCGCGCCCCAGCCAAACCCAACCCGCGTGCGATCGCACCACCCAACACACCCGATCCACCTGTAATTACTGCTACCTGACCTTGCAGGCTAAAAAGTTTATCCAATATTAAATTCGGCATTAATAATTCCCCTGAGACTTACACAAAAACTCTCTCAAAACTCTTACCTTTGCGAACGTCGCATCTACCCTCTGGGAACGACTACGTCGAATGCGGTTCGTTATCTTACCCCTTAAAATTCATGGAACAGACCACTAGCTGTATTCTCTTGACTCAGCACTCACCACTCAGCACTCACCACTCCAATTTATAAGCATTCTTCGCGAGGTCATAAGCTACAGCCACAGCCATGTCATAGCCTTCCTCTTCCTCAATTAACCCCCGTACTACCAACCCTGCTAACCAATTACAAGCTACACGCCGCCAAACAGCGTGACGGGCAGGAATAGAAACGAAAGCGCGTGTATCATCGTTAAACCCAGCCGTATTGTAAAGTCCCGCAGTTTCCATCACCTGATTGAAGTAGCGTTCCATACCATTAACGCTATCGTGAAACCACCAGGGCGGCCCAAGCAATACAGCCGGATAATGCCCAGCTAGTGGCGCTAACTCCCGGCTATATGTGCTTTCATCCAAGCCAAACAGAATTAAATGGAAGTCTTGATTATTACCATAAGCATTCAACAACGGACGCAGATTTTGCGTCCACTCAATTTGTAAAGGTATATCTGCACCTTTATCAGACCCAAATCGCTCAAAGATAGCTGGGTTATGGTTACGCATAATACCGCAATGCATCTGCGTAACTAAACCATCTTCCACACTCATCCGCGCCATTTCCATGAACATATGACCAGTAAACTGCTCTGCATCACCGGGATTGAGCTTGTTATTTAAGGCTCTGGCAAAGATAGCTTCGGCTTCTTGGTCAGATAGGCGTGCGGTATAAGGTGTAGCAGCACTGTGGTCAGTAGCTGTGGCACCCATTTTTTTAAAGAAAGCCCGACGTTCTTCTAAAGCTTGGATAAAAGCAGCGTAAGTACTAATTTCTCTACCTACAGCCCTTTCTAACTGAGCAAGATTTTCCCGCCATCCAGGAACGTCTAGGTTGACAACTGCATCTGGTCGAAAAGTCGGTCTAATTTGGGTAAAATCCTCTTGGTGTAAGGATTGATGGTGTTCTAAATTATCGCTAGCTGCATCGGTGGTACAAAGCACTTCTATATTGAAGCGTTTAAATAAAGCCCGGGGTGAAAACTCCGGTAAAGCTAACTGCTTTTCGAGATAATCGTAGATATTGCCAGCATTGTGCGAATTTAAAGGCTCATCTACACCAAAGACGTTAATTAGTTCATCTTTCAGCCATAACCCAGAGGGTGTACCGCGAAATAGATAAAAATGGTCTGCAAATATCTGCCAAATTTGGCGATGGTCAGTTTCTATGGGTGTACCATCTTTGGTAGGTATGCCGAGGGCTTCTAAAGCTACGCCCCGACTATAAAGCATTCGGAAAATATAGTGGTCAGGAATGATCAATAATTCCGTTGGCGAACCAAATCGGGCGGCGGGATTCGCTAATAAAGCTGGCTCTACATGACCATGCGGACAGACTAGGGGTAGAGTAGAGATGCTGTCAAAAAATTGACGCGCGATTTGTCTTTGTACTGATTCTGGAGAAAAACAGCGATCGCTTGATAAATTGCGTTTTTTAGTTAACATATTTTTTAGTAAAGTTTATTTTGGTGATTGGTAATTGGTAATTGGTAATTTAGTTCATGTAGTGGCGTGGTAAAGCTAAAATAGTGCATTAATAAACCGCAGAAGCGCAGAGGAAGCAGAGAAAAAAGAAGACAACATTTTAGGCTTGTCAGTCCAGTAGGATGCGTTAGCGATAGCGTAACGCATCATTAGATATCTAGTATTTCCCAATCACTCATTCCTCATTCCCCATTCCCCATTCCCCATTACCCCTTATCCCCAAAGGGGGCCCCGAGTTCCCCATTCCCCTAACCTCGCCTCGCCGTACTTCCTCGTTCAATTAAATAAGGCGATAAAATCCGATTTTCTACAGTTTTATCCTGCAATAAATCAAGTAACATTTGCATGGCAACACGACCAATTTCTAACATTGGCTGGCGAATTGTTGTTAGTGGTGGAGTAATATAACCCCCTAAAGCAATACCGTCAAATCCTACTAAACTTAAATCTAGAGGTACGGAAATACCTAATTTTTTACAAGCTAAAAGCGCGCCTACTGCTACCATATCGTTGTAACAAAAGATGCTTGTTACACCAGCTTTGACTAACTGAGGTAACATCTGTTGTCCGGTGACAACATCACTGGTTCTGGTATGATCTTCTTCTCTAATTGCTATCCAATCATCTATCTGTGGTAGATTAGCTTCACTTAGAACCGTTTGATAACCTTCTTGGCGTAACTGATTTGATAAACTGCGATCGCCTACACCCAAGTACCCTATAGAAGTATGTCCTAAACTGACTAAATGCTGTACAGCTAACCTAGCACCTAAGTAATCATCTATTCTGACTGAGTGAAAGGATTGGGGTTGGTTAGCAGTTTGGCTATTAATAAAAACTGTGGGTGCAGCTATTGTCCCTATTTGCTGGCTATGGTTGGTAGTAATTCGGGAATCCGCTACTAAAATACCGTCTACTCGGCGACGATAAAAGTTATCAATCGCTGCTATTTCTTGCTCAACATTTCGGTGGGAAGTACTTAACAATACACTTAAACCTGAAGATTTAGCTATTTGTTCTATTCCTTCTATAACCTCCGCAAAAAAAGGATCTGCAATGGAAGTGACTACTACCCCAATGGTATTAGTTCTTTGAGTTTGTAAGCTTTGAGCAATCCCATTGGGAACATAGCCCATTTCTCGCGCTAGTTGTTTAATTTCTTCTCGTACTTTGGCGCTAATTAAAGAACTATCTCGCAAAGCACGTGACACCGTGGTATGCGAAACACCTGCTTTCCGAGCAATATCTTCTATGGAGATTTTTCTTTTGCTCATTTATAATTTTAATATAATTTATGCACACGTGTGCATCATAATGTTAATTATTAGGAATATCGAGATATTTGTCAAATGATCATTCTGGTAATGGGTGTTTCTGGTTCTGGTAAGACTACCATCGGAAAGCTGCTAGCAGAAGTTTTAAGCTGGACATTTAGCGATGCTGACAGTTTTCATTCCCCAGAGAATGTAGCAAAAATGCGGAGTGGTATCCCCTTAACGGAAGCTGACAGAAAACCTTGGTTGCAAGATTTGCAAACAGCTATTAAAACCTGGCTACAAAACAATCAAAATGTGGTCTTAGCTTGTTCAGCGTTAAAAGATAGCTATCGTCAAGTTTTGTTGGTAGATAGCAACCTCGTAAAAATAGTTTACCTCAAAGGGTCTTATGAGTTAATCCAAAAGCGCTTGCAAGAGCGCCAAAATCATTATATGAGTGCAACTCTATTGGATAGCCAATTTCATACTCTCGAAGAACCATTAGATGCCTTATGTATGGATGTTGCAGAGTCACCGCAAGTAATTGTGCACAATATTAGAACAGCTTTGGGGGTTTAGGGAACAGGGAATGGGGAGATTGGTAGTGACTGTCTTACCAAGGGATGTCTAACGATTATCCCTATGTGTCTACGTTAACAAAAACTCGGCTAGCTGTTGATAGAAAACTTTTTCTAGGCTCGAAAATTTGTTGTAAATAAACTTAATATATATTTTATGCACACGTGTGCAATTATAAAAGCATCAGGTTATGCACACGTGTGCATAACTTACCTAAACTACCGTTGTAAGAAACTGGCGTAACTCCTCAAATAATATGTCTCAGACACTCAATATTATGAATCAAGTGGAAAATAATCCCTTGGATTCTCTAGAAGAATGGGAAGAAGATGTACTGAATCGCTATCCCAATCCGGAAAGCATAGTTAAAGCGGGTAAAACAACTGCAGAATACAGAAATTATCAAACAACTAATAGAGATTCAGTTAAAGAGTTTTATCGCTTAAATCATGTTAACCAAACATACAACTTTGTGCTTGAGAAAAAGGCAGAGTTTTTGCAGTTTAATCAGCGAGAAATGACGGTTTGGGATGCGGTGGAATTTTTAAATCAATTGGTTGATGATTCCGATCCAGATACAGATTTAGATCAGTTACAGCACTTATTGCAAACATCAGAAGCTATTCGTGCTGATGGACATCCTGATTGGATGGTATTAACTGGCTTCTTTCACGATATGGGGAAGGTGCTGTGTTTATTTGGCGAACCCCAATGGGCGACTGTAGGCGATACTTATCCTGTGGGTTGTGCATTCTCCGAGAAAATTGTCTTCGCGGAATTCTTTCAAGAAAATCCTGATTACAATAACCCGAAATATAACACCAAGTATGGTATTTATGAGCCGAATTGTGGATTAAGTAATGTCCAGATGTCATGGGGTCATGATGAATATTTTTATCAGATGATGAAACCCTATTTACCTGAACCCGCTTTGTATATTCTGCGTTATCACTCCTTTTATCCACAACATCGAGAAAATGCCTACGAACATTTAATGAATCAGCGCGATCGCGAAATGTTCAAGTGGGTAAAATTATTCAATCCTTATGATTTGTATTCCAAAAACCCCAATCCGCCAAATTGGCAAGAACTCAGACCATATTATGAAGATTTAGTGACTAAGTATTTACCTGCTACTTTAAAATTCTAAGCATAGGTTGATTGCCAAGCTCAGGATTTGGGAAACCTGCTGCTATCCCCGTAAAGCCATCATCTAAAAATCGCAGTTTTTACTCCCTGATTCTGACGTTAGATAGATGAAAAACATACCGTTTTGTATTATGTAACGTCCAGAATAATCTCAAAAAAAGTTCCTGAGAATAGCATACTTGAGACAGATTGAAAAATAATTTCCTAGAATTTTTATGTATGGTGCTGTTATAGGTTTCATGGGTAACAGGTGGTTTGCTAGATTGCCATAAAAATTCACAATAGCCTACTCTGAAAAACCTGAAATTTGACATTAAATATTAGTTCCTAGAGAGTGTTAAATTTTATGTATTGATTTTCAGAAATAGCAGTGAATTTGGTTAAATTTGGATATGAGCTAAAAGCGGCTAATTTCTCAGAAATACTTCTCTAGAGATAGGAAAACGCTAGAGTTTTACGACTTTAGAAAAAGTAGTTTTAGATAAAAAGTGTCTGCCGCTACAAGCAAGATTAACCAAAGAAAAAGTAATTTATACCAGTACATTCAAACAGCTTTTACAAAACCATAATGTAAAAATTTGATGTATTGCAGCCAGCAACTTTTAACATTCAAAAAATCATTAATGCTAGTTCAGAATTGAGTCATTCAGATTTATTCCCAGCTTCTAGCTGAAAATCTAGTGACAAATTTTCCAGAATTGGTATGAGTAGCGCTAATAGTAGTAGCTCAGAGATTTGATAGCAATTGAGCAGCTAAAAGCTAGCAGCGTCACTTAATTAGGTCTGAAGTTTTCAGTCCTAGTTCAAATTGCAATGACATTGCAGATATAGGTTGAAATCCATATTTGGATAGATGAATTATGAGGAGAATTGCGACCGCAGCTAGTATCATCAGCCTAATCAGCAGTACTTTGGCAGCTTGTACCAACGTCTCGCGCTACAGCACAAACGCGATCGCCCAAAATCAGGGCCAGCAAAATTCCCCATTGCGATCGCTTGGTGTCAGTCTGGGCGATTTGGGAAATCCCTTCTTTGTGGCTATGGCTAAGGGTTCTGAGTCCCAAGCTAGGAAAATAGCTGGTAACAATCTGAAATTGAGTATAGTTTCCAGCGGCTTTGATTTAAATCAGCAATTTAACCAAATTGAAAATTTCGTGGCTGCTGATGCTGACTTAATTATTCTCAGTGCGGTAGATAATAAAGGGATTAAACCTGCTATTGATAATGCTAGACGAGCCGGAAAGACAGTCATAGCTGTAGATGCGGCTGTTGATGCTAAGGTAGATGCCACAATTAGTTCTAATAATCTGCAAGCTGGAGAAATTGCTTGTCAATATATTGGCGATCGCTTGCAAGGTAAAGGCAACGTCGTCATCCTCAACAGTATACCGATGGATTCAGTCATTCAGCGCGTGAATGGTTGCCAAAAGGCATTAGCTAAATATCCTAATATCAAAATCCTTTCCAAAGACCAAAACGCTGAAGGAAGCCGGGACGGAGGATTACGAGTCATGAGCGATTTACTAACAACCTTCCCCAAAATAGATGCAGTTTTCGCTACCAACGATCAAAGTGGCGTTGGCGCAGACTTAGCAGCGAGACAAGCTAGGCGCAAAGAATTTTTTATCGTTGGGGTTGACGGTGGCCCGGATGCAGTCAAAGCCATGACCACCAAAGATAGCTTATTTGCAGCAACTGCAGCTCAAGATCCAGTCGGGATGGCTGCAAAAGCTGTGGATGTTGGTAACGACATCCTACAGGGCAAAAGACCGAGTAATCCCAATATTTTGATTCCAGTCAAGCTGGTAACGCAAGAGAACATTAGCAGTTACCAAGGGTGGTGATGAGGGGGATGAGGGAGATGAGGGAGATGAGGGGGATGAGGGGGATAAGGGAGATAAGGGAGATAAGACAACATCGATTGACATTTAAATCTTGTAGAGACGCGATTGATCGCGTCTTCCCCCCGCAACACCAAAATTATCGCGTCTCCCCAACACCAAAAATTATCGCGTCTTTCCCACACCCAAATTATGACGAAAAATTTTTAACCAACCTGGGGGACAAGGGAAAGAGTTTAGGAGCTAAGTTGAATTTTATGAGGAGTCTAAATGAACGTAAATAGGATTGCAATAGTAGCCAGTCTATTAGGTATCGTTAGCACAACCCTTAGTGGCTGTATTAGTCCTAATATTTCTCGGAATAGCACAAATGCTATAGGTGCTAACGGCAATCATCAGGGAAAATTAAAAGCTGTTGGTGTTACCGTTGGCGATTTAAGTAACCCGTTCTTTGTGCTGATGGGTAAAGGTGCTGAAAGCGAAGCCAAGAAAATTGGCGGTAATGATGTCAGAGTGACTGTAGTTTCTAGCGGTTATGACCTCAACCAGCAATTTAACCAAATTGAAAATTTCGTGGCTGCAAATACTGACTTAATCGTCTTGAATGCGGCTGATAGTAAAGGTATTAGACCTGCAGTTGATAAAGCAAGACAAGCAGGTACAGTTGTAATTGCGGTAGATACAGCAGTTGACGCTCAAGTTGATGCCACTGTTACCACCAATAATTTGCAAGCTGGAGAAGTTGCTTGCCAGTATATTGCCGATCGCCTAAAAGGTAAAGGTAATGTCGTCATCGTCAACGGCCCGCCAGTTACTTCAGTAATTCAGCGAGTCAATGGTTGCGAAAATACCTTAGCTAAATATCCCAATATTAAAATCCTTTCAAAAAACCAGAACGCCGAAGGTAGCAGAGATGGGGGATTGAGAGTCATGAGTGATTTACTAGTTACCTTCCCCAAAATAGATGCAGTCTTTGCCATTAACGACCCCAGTGGCGTAGGTGTAGACTTAGCAGCTAACCAAGCTAAACGCAAAGAATTTTTCATCGTCGGGGTTGATGGTGCGCCAGAAGCAATTAATGCGATCGCATCCAAAAAAAGTCTTTATGCAGCCACAGCCACCCAAAACCCCAGAGGAATGACGCAAAAAGCTGTTCAAGTGGGCAATGACATTTTACAGGGTAAAAAACCGAGCAATCCTAACATTCTTATTCCTGTGAAGTTAATTACTCAAGACAACGTCAGCACCTTCCCAGGGTGGTGAGTCTGATGAGTGCTGAGTGCTGAGTCAAGAGTCAAAAGTCAAAAGTCAAAAGTCAAAAGTCAAAAGTTATTTATCCCCATTCCCCATTCCCCATTCCCCATTCCCCCTTTCCCAGTCCCCAATCCCCAAAATAATTTATGACAACCGATTTCCAAAGAATACCCAATGCACCAACCACCACCCCGGTGTTGGAAATGCAAGGAATAACAAAACGATTTCATGGTGTACCTGCTCTCCAAAATGTTAATCTCACAATTTATCCGGGAGAAGTTCACGCCCTGATGGGGGAGAACGGTGCAGGGAAAAGTACATTGATGAAAATTCTGGCTGGGGCTTACATAGCCGATGAAGGGGAGATTCACATCAATGGTAAACCGATAAAAATTACCGATCCAGGGACA
This sequence comes from Tolypothrix sp. PCC 7601, assembly GCF_025677855.1. Classification (NCBI taxonomy): domain Bacteria; kingdom Bacillati; phylum Cyanobacteriota; class Cyanophyceae; order Nostocales; family Tolypothrichaceae; genus Tolypothrix; species Tolypothrix sp. PCC 7601. Next base: position 1,093,145 of record NZ_CP064879.1, on the reverse strand, counting down.
GCGCGACAGGCGGGTATTAATCTCATCTATCAAGAACTGAACGTTGCACCCAATTTAACCGTTACCGAAAATATGTTTATGGGTAGCGAGTTGCAAAAAGGTCAGTTTTTAGACCGCCCAGGTATGGAACGGGAAGCAACGCAAGTACTGCAAAGTTTGGGCGCTAGTTTTTCACCCAATACTATAGTCGGTACGCTCTCAATTGCGGAACAACAACAGGTAGAAATTGCCAGGGCGCTAAAAGATAATAGCCGCGTTTTGGTAATGGATGAACCCACAGCCGCCTTATCAGACCGGGAAACGGAACGTTTATTTGAGGTAATTCGCAAACTCCGCAATGATGGCATTGCCATTATCTATATCAGTCACCGCATGGAAGAAATCTATGCTTTAGCTGACCGTATTAGTGTACTGCGTGATGGGCAATATATTGGCAGTTTGACAAGGGAAGAAATTTCGCCGCAACGCTTGGTGCAGATGATGGTTGGTCGTCCTATGCAGGATTTTTACGAACACCAACGCCAAACCCAAGTCGGCCCGGTAGTGCTGGAAGTCAGAAATATCAGCGATGGACGCAAGGTTAAACCCGCTAGTTTACAAATTCATGCTGGCGAAATTGTTGGTTTAGCTGGGCTAGTTGGTGCTGGACGCACAGAAGTATCCCGGCTAATTTTTGGCGCTGATCGCAAAGCCACTGGAGAAGTCTTCCTTGATGGCAAAAAACTCGAAATTAATAGCCCTAGTGATGCTATTACTGCAGGAATTGGTTACGTTCCCGAAGACCGCAAAGACCAGGGTTTATTTTTAGAAATGAGTTCCCGCAAAAATATTGCCCTGAATCGCCTCAAGCAAGATGCTAACGCTGGCATAGTTAACTGGGGTTCAGTGAATAAAATTGCCACAGATGCAGTCGAAAACTTTCAAATCCGGCTAGCGAATTTAGAAATTCGCGCCGTGGATCTTTCCGGTGGGAACCAGCAGAAACTTTTACTAGCGCGTTGGCTAGCGATTAAGCCCAAAGTATTGATGTTGGATGAACCGACACGCGGTGTAGATATTGGTGCCAAAAGCGAAATCTACCGGATTATGAGCGAACTTGCAGCCCAAGGTATCGCTATTTTAATGGTTTCCAGCGAATTACCCGAGGTTGTGGGCATGAGCGATCGCGTTTTAGTTATGCGAGAAGGGCAGTTAGTTGGTGAACTTGACGGTAGCCCAGGTAAAGAAATCTCCCAAGAAAACATTATGCACTATGCCACAGGAGCAGCAGAGGTATTAGCATCATGAGTCAAACTTTAAGACCTACCCAAAATCGTTCCGGAAGTCAAAACAAATCCCGCCAGCGTCAATCACTCAACAACTTTCTGCAGGTAGCAGGGATTCTCCCCATCCTGATCCTGATTTGTATCTTATTTGCCCTGCTCACTCCCAACTTTGCCACAGCTGGTAACGCCGTTAATATCCTGCGCCAAGCATCAATTAACATTGTGCTGGCAACTGGCATGACCTTTGTCATTCTTACAGGTGGTATTGACCTTTCCGTCGGTTCCATCTTGGCTGTTTCTGCGGTCGTTGCGGTGTTAGTTTCCCTACTCCCGGCGTTAGGTTGGGCGGCTGTACCTGCGGCATTATTAACAGGATTGCTTTTAGGCTTAGTCAACGGTGCGCTAATCACCTTTTTGGATGTACCTCCATTTATTGTCACCTTGGGTTCACTCACAGCCTTACGTGGTGCTGCTTACTTGGTAGCTAATGGTACAACTGTTATTAACCCTGACCTAAATTTTGCTTGGGTAGGTAATAGCTATTTAGGCCCTATTCCCTGGCTAGTCATCATTGCCTTGCTAACTGTAGCAGCTAGTTGGTTTATTCTGCGGCAAACAGTATTAGGTGTGCAAATTTACGCAGTAGGTGGTAACGAAAGAGCAGCAAGACTAACCGGAATTAAAGTCAATCGCGTCTTACTATTTGTTTATGGCGTGAGTGGACTATTAGCAGGTTTAGCCGGAATCATGAGTGCCAGCCGTCTTTACAGTGCTACAGGCTTATTAGGTCAAGGTTACGAACTAGATGCGATCGCGGCTGTAATTTTAGGTGGTACTAGCTTTACAGGTGGTATCGGTACTATTGGCGGAACTCTTCTCGGTGCATTAATTATTGCTGTACTCAACAATGGTTTAACATTGTTGAATATGTCTTACTTTTGGCAACTTGTTGTTAAAGGTTTAGTGATTATTGTCGCAGTAATGATTGACCGACTCCGCAGAAGATCCAAACGGTAATAATTACTAATTCGTAATTCGTAATTCGTAATTCGTAATTGGTTTATTTCATTCTCGGTAGTAAGCTGTTCCACATTTAACTTGCATATATTGGGCGGGCAAGATGCCCACCCCACAAGATTAGTAGGTTGGGTTGACGTAAGGAAACCCAACACCAAAATATCGGATAAGCTTTCAATATTCATGTTGGGTTGCGCTGCGCTTAACCCAACCTACATCTCTTCTTTTCTTTCTTCCTTTGTGTACTTCGTGCCTTTGCGGTTCGTTTTTTACTCCTCAAAATTAACGCGATTTAACCATAAAATAAGGGCACAACAATGTTGTGCCACTAATAATAATTGCTGAGTTAGCTTGAATTACGAACTACGAATTACGAATTACCAACTATTGCAGATATCCTTTTTAAAACCATGCTAAAAAACTTATTATGTACTTTCCCCCTATTATTCTTAATCTGCCCCGCAGCCTGGGCGATACCTGCAAACGATAATTTTCCCAACGCAGATGTTAACTCTGTTACTTTGCAAGACCAAGTAACCTCTGTTTCCCAGCTTTCAGATATCAACCCTACCGATTGGGCATTTCAAGCATTACAATCATTAGTTGAACGCTACGGCTGTATTGCAGGTTATCCTGATTCAACTTATCGTGGTAACCGCGCCCTTACTCGTTATGAATTTGCAGCTGGTTTAAATGCTTGCTTAACCCGAATTAATGAATTAATTGCGACTGCGACCACTGATTTAGTCAGAAAAGAAGACTTAGCAGTGTTGCAAAATTTACAACAAGAGTTTTCCGCAGAATTAGTAACTCTGCGTGGGCGAGTTGATGTATTAGAAGCGCGGGAAGCAACCCTAGAAGCACAACAGTTTTCCACCACTACTAAATTAAATGCTCAAATTATTACTGCTGTTAGCGATACCTTTGGTAACAGTGTCGGAGGCGATCGCGATCGCTCCAATACCTACTTTGCCGATAGAGGTCGTCTGAATTTAGAAAGCAGCTTTACAGGGAAAGACTTGTTGCGAGTCCGGCTGGAGTTTGGCAACTTCTTAAATTCTAATAATACTAGTCAGATAGCTTCCCTGACAGGTACAGGCATGACGCGGTTGAACTTTGACACCAATAGTAACAATACCCTATCTATTCCTCATATCCGTTACTACTTCCCCGTCAGCGATGCTCTTGCTTTTGTGGTGGGGCCTGTAGGTATTGGCTACACTGATATTACATCAACCGTGACCCCTGCTGTAATTGCAGATGACGGTAACGGCGTTCCCTCACTGTTTGGACAATATAGTCCGTTATTTAGGCGAGGTGGTGGCGGTGCAGCGGTTAACTGGTTTATCACCCCAGATGTAATTTTGACTTTAGGCTATCTTGCAGGTTCCCCCGAAAATCCATCATCAGGTAATGGCATATTTAATGGCGGTTATAATGCTTTAGCACACCTGGTTTTCAACGGCAAACAAGGGTCAATTGGGATTGCCTATTCTCATGGTTATAGTCCCGGCGGACAAGTTAATCTTACAGGTGGAGCAGGTAGTAACCTAGCAATTTCGCCTTTTGGAGACACCATCGCAACATCCAATAATATAGTAGGCGCACAAGGATTCTATCGCTTTTCGCAAAACTTCCAAGTTCATGCTTGGGGTGGGTATATCTGGGCTAGTGCGGAAAATTCTGGTTTAAGTAATATCCCTGATGGTAGGGGTGGCAGAGATACATTATTAGTTAACAATGGTGCTAATGCTAATGCTTGGTTTGGCGCAATTGGCTTATCCTTCCCTGATTTCGGCGGTAGAGGTAATCTCCCAGGAATATTATTTGGTATCCCACCTCACGTTACCAGCAGCGATGTTCGTCAAGAAGGTGACCATGCTTACCACATCGAAGCCTTTTATCGTATGCGGCTCAACGATAATATCTCCGTTACCCCCGGCTTTTGGGTAATTCTCAACCCAGAAAACAATAGCAGCAATAATACCCAATATGTTGGAGTATTACGGACAACCTTTGATTTTTAGTTTGTATAGTGGCGTATACACAAGACAAGCACTTTGTTTAACAACGCAAGTATTTTGTCAAAAACATCTGCTATGGAGTCAGCCGAGTAGGGGTCACCTGTGTCAACTTAACGTGAAACCCGCTCTTGTGCAAGGTTTCGCCCTCACCCCCAGCCCCTCTCCCACAGGGTGAGGGGAGCAAGAGATTTAGTTCCCCTTCTCCTGCGGGAGAAGGGGTTAGGGGATGAGGGCGCGAGGTATTTGTACAACGCCCGCCCTATATCGCTTTTAGCTTAAGTTGACACCAATGCACTGCGTTGCGCGGGTTTCCCGCGTTATAGCAAGTGGCGTTGTGTTACGGCTATGAAAGGATTTGGGACACAGAGATAATGAAATTTACCCGTAACGCACCGCCGCGTGAATGGTGCGTTAGGCGCTAGGATAGTTATTCCGTGACAAATCATCTTGCAAATCAGCACCTAATAGACCCTACAATTATTTGATTTTTACTTTGCTCGATACACTCTTAATTCCTAATAGGGATTAAGTGAAATTTCAACTTGCTATGTGTGCAAAGGGATTCGGGCAATCTCATGTTTCAATCCCTAATAGGGATTAAGTGAAATTGCAATTTATTGGAGGGGTCTATCGAAGGATGTGTCAGATACGTTTCAATCCCTAATAGGGATTAAGTGAAATTGCAATTCAGTTACTTAAGTCAAGCTCACAGGGGATGTCATCGTTTCAATCCCTAATAGGGATTAAGTGAAATTGCAATCCCAGTACTACCTTGGTGAATATCAGTCTGAACTGTTTCAATCCCTAATAGGGATTAAGTGAAATTGCAATAGAAGATTTAATAGCAGCCGGATGGGAAAAATTTGTTTCAATCCCTAATAGGGATTAAGTGAAATTGCAATAAAGCACCCATGAAAAAGCCGCCCTACCAATAGGTGGGTTTCAATCCCTAATAGGGATTAAGTGAAATTGCAATTGAGTGTTCCCTGCGCCTAGCAAAAATTACCGAAGTTTCAATCCCTAATAGGGATTAAGTGAAATTGCAATAATCGTCAAGCACCGCGATATCTCCTCTTGAGTTATTGTTTCAATCCCTAATAGGGATTAAGTGAAATTGCAATCCCTACTGGATTGAAGGGTATGAGTACCAATACGTTTCAATCCCTAATAGGGATTAAGTGAAATTGCAATCGTCTGATACAGGAGGCTGAGTACCATTACCTAGAGGTTTCAATCCCTAATAGGGATTAAGTGAAATTGCAATTCGCCAGGTTCACATTTGGATAAATGTAGATAGTCAGTTTCAATCCCTAATAGGGATTAAGTGAAATTGCAATCCACCCGCACCAGACTTAGTGAATTTCCCATCACAGGCGTTTCAATCCCTAATAGGGATTAAGTGAAATTGCAATGTGCCAGCATTAGCTAAGTAGCTGCTCCATTCTCCAGCGTTTCAATCCCTAATAGGGATTAAGTGAAATTGCAATAATCGCAATTAATTCATCGACTGCTTGTGAATTAGTTTCAATCCCTAATAGGGATTAAGTGAAATTGCAATATTTTACTGGGGGGAAGCAGGAAATAATTTTGATAGTTTCAATCCCTAATAGGGATTAAGTGAAATTGCAATATATTTCTCCTTGGATTTGCTGATTTTGGCTAGGTTTCAATCCCTAATAGGGATTAAGTGAAATTGCAATTACCACCCCCGATAATATCTACAAAATCACTGGTTTCAATCCCTAATAGGGATTAAGTGAAATTGCAATAGTAATATGGAGAATCGAAACAACCAAATATCAGGTTTCAATCCCTAATAGGGATTAAGTGAAATTGCAATAGCCTTCCGCGTGTCGTTCTGTGGATATCTCCTAAATATCTGTTTCAATCCCTAATAGGGATTAAGTGAAATTGCAATCAGCGACATCTATAGACCAGCTCCCCGATTGTTTGTTTCAATCCCTAATAGGGATTAAGTGAAATTGCAATCTCTAATAAATGGTTCAGTTATACCAGCGACGATGGTACGGTTTCAATCCCTAATAGGGATTAAGTGAAATTGCAATTCGGTTGGGTAGAAACGAGTGGAGCCTACCCGATGTTTCAATCCCTAATAGGGATTAAGTGAAATTGCAATAACCAAAGTGCCAGTAAGAGTACCAGAATCCATTGGGTTTCAATCCCTAATAGGGATTAAGTGAAATTGCAATGGGTAAGCGCGTAATATACAGCAACTACGCCAAAAAGTTTCAATCCCTAATAGGGATTAAGTGAAATTGCAATGTGAAGGTAACGAGTTTTTCCCCAGTCCCCCGTACGTTTCAATCCCTAATAGGGATTAAGTGAAATTGCAATCTGAAGTTAAGGATTGGATTCAAGAGGGTGAGCTTGTTTCAATCCCTAATAGGGATTAAGTGAAATTGCAATCCACGTCCACTGCATCCACACGAAGCTATTAAAAGATGGTTTCAATCCCTAATAGGGATTAAGTGAAATTGCAATATTACTTACTACTTAGAAAATTTTGAATCAGAGTCGTTTCAATCCCTAATAGGGATTAAGTGAAATTGCAATGGCAGAAGCTCCAAAGCCAGTGTGTATGAAGTTTTCAAGGTTCTGTTGCGCGGACAGTGCCATAATAACATGAGCAATAATGAAAACGCAAAACCAAAATCGCTGAAAGTCTTCTTCTGTAAAGTGCGCGGGTGATTTTACAGGAATTGAGCTTGAAAAGCCTGATACAGAAATCGTTTCAGCGATTTTTGTGGAAAACACTTTTTCAACACCTACCCATCCGCGCATCCGGCGAAGAAAATCGTATCATTCCGGACTCGTTCTTCGCCAATACATTCAAACTAATCAAAGCAGCAACCACATTACAAACAATATAGGTAAAGCTTTCAATATCCATGTTAGGTTAAGTCAGCGCTTAACCCAACATAGATATGCTATATCGCTGCTTGTAAGAAATCCAGCAAGAGTACTACCAATACTTGTCGGTTAAGGGCAAAAGGGGAAGGGGAAAAGGGGCAAGAAAAAACCTTTAACCCTTCCCCTTTCACCTTTTCCCCAAGCTAAATTCCAAGTTGAAAATCCTTAACCGAGCAGTATTGAGAGTACTACGAATTACGAATTACGAATTACGAATTAGTAATTTCAGTTACAGGTTGCACCAGACTTAAGTCAAAAGGGCGCTCAGTATCATCCTCCCCTAAATACTCGCCGTTTTGAATTTCTAAAATTACCAGAGGAATAGAGCCAGGATTTTCTACTTTATGCAGAGTTGCAGCCGGAACATAAGTAGACTCGTTACGATTCACTAATACTTCTTGTTCACCACAAGTCACCTTGGCAATACCAGACACTACCACCCAATGTTCATTGCGATGATAATGGATTTGTGGTTTAATCCCGTGCCTAGGCTTGATTTCCACACGACTAATTCTATAGTTTTCGCCTTCTTCCACAACCTCGACATTGCCCCAATATCTAGCGCCAGAATGGGAAGAAGGTGGAATATTGGACTGAGTATTACTGTCATTCTGAGTCATAACTAATTTTGAAACCTAATAGCGATCGCAGTTAATTTTTCAATAATGTAGCGCAAACAGGTTAAGCCTAAACAAAACCCTCAAAGTTATACCATTTTAGATTTTGGATTTTAGATTTTGGATTTAGAATTCCTGTCTGGTTGAGACTTCTGTGAATCTATGTAGCCCATTAATTTTTTAAATTAGTATGAGTTACCAAAATTTCCCCTTGTCTCCCTCATCTCCCTCATCTCCCTCATCTCCCCAATCCCCAGTCCCCAGTCCCCAGTCCCCAGTCCCCAATCCCCAATCCCCAGTCCCCAATCCCCAGTCCCCAATCCCCAATCCCCATTACCCCTTATCCCCAGAGGGGGCCCCGAGTTCCCCAATCAATCCCTAACCCCCCTGATACTGAATCCGATAAATCCGATTATTAGCTTCTTCTGTTACTAATAAACTGCCATCAGGTAAAACTAGTAAACCTACAGGTCGCCCCCAAGTGGTTGGTGTAGAAGGATTGAGCAAAAATCCTGTGAGAAAATCTTCATAGTAACCTTGCGGACGGCCTTGATTATTGAAGGGTACAAATACTACTTTATAACCAGTCCCGCGATCGCGATTCCAAGAACCACGAAAAGCCACAAAAGCACCGTTACGATATTTTTGTGGGAATGTCTGACCATCATAAAACTGTACACCCAAGGCTGCTGAATGTGCTTGGAATAACACATCTGGGGTACTTGTACGGGCTGCTAAGTCTGGACGTTTACTTTGATTATTGGCTTTCTGACGTGGGTCAAGATTATTGGGTGTGAGATAAGCATAGGGCCAGCCGTAGAATTCTCCCTGCTGGAGACGCGTAAAGTAGTCTGGTACTAAGTCATCACCAATACCATCCCGTTCGTTCACAGCAGTATAAAGTGCTTTGGTGACTGGGTGAAAATCTAAACCGACTGGGTTACGCAAGCCAGAAGCAAAAGTCTGCTTTTGCGAACCATCTAAATTCATTTGTTGAACTGAAGCGCGTGGTAGCGGTTCTTCATCTACATTACTTTCGGAACCAACAGAAACATATAGCTTATTACCGTCAGGCGAAACTACCACGTTTCGAGTCCAGTGCTGATTATAGCCACCACCAGGCAGGTCAGCAATTTTTTTACCCGTACCACTCAGTTGTTGTTGACCTTTGCTGTAGGGGAACTGTAGCACAGCATCGGTATTACCCAAAAAGAAGGAATTACCCCCAAAAGCCATACCAAATGGGATATTTAGACCATTCTGAGAACTGGCGAAAGTTTTACGGACATCAGCCACCCCATCGCCATTGCGATCGCGCAACAGCCGAATCCGGTTTTGCCGAGTTTCAGTGACTAACACATCACCATCGGGAGTTAAAGCCAGCCAGCGTGGTGCATCTAAGCCATCAGCATAAACATTAACTGTAAATCCTGATGGCACACGCAGCACAGGATTTTGCGGAATTGCTACTACTTGAGGTCTTTTGGAAGCACTCTCTGTAGCGAAGGGTGCTGGTAAATTATTCAAGCCAATTCTAATTGGTGTAGGTGAAAGCAGTTCAGTCCGAACTACATTTTTCGGCTGTTGTGGAGAACTATCTGCCTGTTGTACAACAGATGCAGATGGTTGCGGTGTGGCATTATCTAAAGACGCACTGGTTTGGTTACAAGCTGTTACTGCGGTGAATAACAATAAAAGCGGCAAGAAACGCTCAAGAATTTGCATAAATAATTCAACTCTTCCAAAAATCTCAACCGGAAGATAGCAAAGTACTCAGTCTTGAGTGTAACTAAAGCGCTGTCATTGCTCATCCGTCTGGGGGCTGGGGATGAGGGACTGGGGATTGGGGACTGGTGATTGGGGACTGGGGATTGGGGAGATGAGGAAGATGAGGGAGACAAATCAATTCAAAATTCAAAATTCAAAATTCAAAATTCAAAATTCAAAAGAATACACTGTTCTCTGTTTCCTTTCAAAAATACCCATTACCCATTACCCATTACCAAATGACAAATGACCAATGACAAATGACAGCCTCAGCCAGTTATCTCTAATTTCGCCGACCTACTTACCAATTACCCACCAACTAACAGCAAAGTATTTTCTATTGATTGTCGTACATTAGGAGTCATATTAGTTGCACTATTGAGGCAATCTAATAGTAATTGATTGGCATACCAATATTGTTGTAAGTTCTGCCATTCTTCTGGGCTGAACTGCCAAGCATGACCAATTTGGCGGGAACCGATGATTAAAGTTCGCAATTTTCTAATCCAACCTTCACCATGAGTTTGCCACCACATTTTTAATGCTTCTCTACCCTGTTTTGGTGATGGTAGTTGGTTTTTCAATAATTTTAGTGATGTTTGTAAAGATGGTTCATCTGTGAGTAAATGTTCTAGGTCGAGGGCTAAACTTAACGCAAATAAGCGTTGGCTAAATATATCAGCTGTAATCGTCACACTTACTGATAGGGCATGAGTCAGGGCTAAATCCAAGGCTAAATCCAGAGAAAGATTACCAGCCATTTGCGGATCTAAAGATATCGCAAAATTCTGCGTCCGGGCTAAAGGATGTTCGGGAGGCAACGCAATGGTAAAGTAAAAAGCACGTACACTAGCAGGATGATACGCTCCCTTGATTGTCGAGGATTTCTCTATTAACCAGTTAAGAAAATCTTCTAGTTTTTCGTTGGTAGTTGCTAGTCGGTCGATTTGTTGCTTCATCAGCTGCAATAATTCATCAGCTGGTTGCAACATCTCTACAGTTAGTAAAAAGATTTCTCGCCAACGTTCTTCAGTAATTTGCCCCACAACTTCTTGTAGTGTTTGAGTATTGGCATTAGCAAAAATTTCTCTGGCTGTGAAGTATTCTTGAAAAGTCAAATGGGAAAAAGAATAAATGCCTCTAGCTCTTTCTACTAATAAACCATGTTGCGCTTCAATTGCCTTTAACACGGCTGCACTCTCTAATTCTAAAGCATCGGCATCATGTATCCCTTGGGGAAGATGAGATAGATAGTCGGCAATTAGCTGATGCATTTTATTTTCAGGGAGAAAATATTCTCCTTGAGCAAAGGTAATGGCTGCAATCCGACTCAGCAGTTTAATTTTTTGGAGTAGCGACAAATTCCGGTAAATTTGATCGCGTTTTATCCCTCTGGCTTCATCCCAGCGTACCAGCAGTAAATCTAATCCTTGTTTATATAGTTCAGCACGCTTAGAAGGAAAATCTTCGACAAACTGAAATAATAAACAAGTGAGATTTAACAAAATGGGAGTAGATGCTAACTCCAAAATTTGCACATTCTCTGCAAGTTCTAATTTTTGGATAAACTTACGTGCCAATGACTGTGCTTTAGCTGGACTTTTTTTAGCCACCGCTAAAAACCATTTGTTAGCGAAAGTAGCAATTTGTGATTTAGTAAAATCAGCAATTTCTACCTCTGTAAATCCTTGAAACCTGTAATATTGCGCTGCAACGCGGCAAGTAATAACTATAATATTTTTATGATAGATTTCAATAAACTGTCGCAGATTTTTGAGAAGTATTTCGCTATCTTGTTCTGCTACTTCATCTAAAGCATCTAATAAAAGTAGTACTTTTCCCTGAGATAATACTGTGATAATTTGCTGTTCGGTAATATCAAAAACTGCAAAATATTTATGAATGTATTTTACTAGGCTAGGTTGCAGGAGGTCTCTTGTATCTTCCGCAAAGTTTTTCAAATTGATAAATATTGGCAAACAATCAGGACGGAAGTTGCCTTGGTTACAATTGATCGCTAGTGATTGCAAAAATGTAGTTTTACCCGCGCCGGGTTTTCCTAACAACATCAATTTGGAATATTGTAATACTACATCTTGTCCGCTAACCCGTTTTTGACGGACTTTTCCTAAACCAAATCGCTCAAATTGCTCTCTATCAGGCGTTTGTAAATCATTAATATCTACCCATCTTTTACTATTAATTTCTTCTAGGATATTGACATCAACATATAACTCATTTATCCCAATAGGCCGTGCAATATCCAAAATATGCACCGTACCACACTGGGCTTGCATCCTTTCATATTGAGCAGACCTGAGCTTTTTTACTAAACTCTCAATATCTAAATGGAAATTCATATAGGTATTGAGTGGCTGTTCTTGATGTGTTATTTCATCCTCAGTACAATTTTGTGAGATTTCTAAAGGGTTTAAGTCCAAAACTAAGCAAATCTCGTTAAAAGCTTGGCGGTCTATTGGTTTACCAGTAAAAAACTTCCAAATTGGCTGACGAGTTTCTAAACCTACCGTCGCAGCTAGATATTCTTGCGTCCAACCTTTACGTTTAAAAGCCTGTTTAGCTTTTCTGATACCTTCTTCTGATGCTTGAAGAGATCTTTTTGCCATGCTCTCACCAAAAAAATATATAGAAATTGGCTGTTCGTATACAAAATATACAAGTTATACTAAATCTTATACTTGAACCCCAACACAATCACTAATATAAGCTATTTATAATAGTTTTCAAGTCAGCCAATTCTACATACCCAACTAGCTTATGGCATTGCTAAACAAAATATTTCCTTGTTATGCAATGCCGAAGCTTTTATTTAATTTCCAGGTATGAGAGTTAAAATTTTTCAGCAGTTTCTATTTAAAAAAAGTTTTCTAATTCAGCTGCTGGTAATGGACGGCTTAAAAGAAATCCTTGCATCGCATCACAATTAGATTGACGTAAAAAATCTAATTCGGCTTCTGTATCTACACTTTCAGCTATTACCCGGATATTTAGCTTATGAGCCATTTCAATTACGGCTTTGGTGAGAGCTGATTTTTGTGGATTTGAATCAATATTGTGAATAAAATATCGACCGATTTTTAAGGTATTAATAGGTAAATCTTTAAGGTTAACTAAAGAAGAAGAGCCAATACCAAAATCATCAAGACCGATTTTGACACCTAAAGAAAATAATTTACCCAGAATAGCGATCGCATTCGTGATGTCTTGCATCAGAGTGCTTTCACTCAGTTCTATTTCTAAGTGCTGCGGTGAGACCTTTTTACTTGCTAAAAGTTCAGATAGCTTTGAGATAAAATCTGGATCATAAAATTGACTTCCAGATACATTAACATTGATACTCAACGGTAAAAAGTCAAGATTATATTGCCAGCTTTTGATTTGCGAACAGACATTGGTCACTATCCATTGTTCAATTGGCAGAATTAAACCTGTAGATTCGGCTAATTGCATAAATTCTACCGGGGGAACCAAACCTAATTCTGGACTTTCCCAATACAATAGACTTTCGGCGGCGATAATCTTCCCAGAAGCGATATCTACTATGGGTTGATAATATAACTCGAATTCAGAAAATTTTCCCTCTTTAACTACTTGTTGTAAATAAGTTTCTAGTAACTGCATCTTGGGTGATAATGCCACATTTGCAGTTTGAGTTGATAATAAATGCTTTTTTAAAGCTGCTTGCTTTTCTAGGCGGTTGACTATTGCACTTAATAATTCGGCGCGGGTGAAAGGCTTGGTCAGATAGTCATCTGCGCCCATATCCATACCTTGGCGAAAATCGGCTTTTGCAGATTTAGCCGTTAAGAAAATAAAGGGAATTGTGGCCGTTAATGGGTCTTGGCGTAATGTAGTTAATACACCATAACCATCTACTTCCGGCATCATCATATCGCACAAAATTAAATCAGGTATTTCCGAGAAAGCTAAGTTAATGCCGACTCTGCCATTAGCAGCTGCAATAGTATCAAAATCTTCTGCATCTAGTAAATCTAATAGATTCTCCCGTACTAGTTCTTCATCTTCAATTACTAAAATTTTAGTCATAATTTAATTCTGTTTGTATTTGATTCTGTAAAGAGATTTTGTGAAAGTCAATTGGGTATTTAACTTGGTAATAAATGCCCATTCATCCTGATGTTAATCATTCATGACGCTGATTCATTGGGAGAGTGACTGTGAAAGTTGTCCCAACTCCTAGTTGAGTAGTGACAAAGATTTCACCCTGATGGATATCAACACATTTTTTCACAATTGCTAGCCCTAATCCAGTACCGATGATATTACCTACATTACTAGCTCGATGAAAAGATGCAAAGAGATACGGTAGATCTGCTTCAGGAATGCCTATTCCTTGGTCTTGAATTTCAAAAATTGCTCGTCCATTTTGACAAGTCAGAGTGAAATTGACATAGCGAGTATCCGGAGAATAGATGATGGCATTTGTGAGTAAATTACTGAGAATATATTTCAGCAATTTCTCATCCATGTAACATTCTATAAATTCATGTGGGCTGTGAAAATCAATACGGTGTTGCTGATGATCTAGTTGAACTTCTGCAACTAAATTATGACAGTATGCTACTAAATCAAAAGATGTCGGGTGATATTCTAGTATTCCCGCTTCGGCTTTACCAATAAACAAAATATCATTCAACATTTCTGTCATCCGATGGACAGAAGTTTGGATACGGTGAATGTGAATCAGTTGTTTTTCGTCTGTCCATTTGTGGCGGTAGTGTTCTAGTAACTCTGAAGAAGAGAGAATGGTACTCAACGGTGTGCGGAACTCATGAGAAGTCATGGTGATAAAACGAGATTTGAGTTCGTTGAGTTCTATTTCTTTCTCCAGTGCTGTTATTAACTCCTGTTCTAATTGTTTACGCTCTGTAATATCTGCCCAGTAACCAACAAGTTCCACAAAGTTACCAGCTTCATCTTTGATTGCATGGACTTGATCGTAAACCCAACGATAATTACCATCTTTGTGTAAAAAACGGTACTCATAGGAGTGATATCCTTGAGAAAAAATCTCAGATATTTTGGCAAAAACATCTGATACATCGTCTGGATGGATACGATTAGCCCAAAAACTAGAATCTTCGCGGAATTCTCTGGCTTCATAGCCCATCATGGCTTTGACATTTTCGCTAATAAAAGTTGCGCCAAAATCTCCGGAGACTTTGCAGCTATAAATTACAGCTGGGCTGGAAGCCAGTAAATATTGCAGTCGTTGTTGGCTAAGAAGTAGTGCTGTTTCTGCTTGTTTGCGTTCAGTAATATCTGTTTGGATGCCAATATAGTGAGTGAGTGTACCTGCAACATCATACACAGGAGAAATGTTGAGCTTAGTCCACAAAAGTTCGCCATCTTGACGATAGTTACGCAAAATAACGGTGCAGTCTTCTCCCGCTTGCATAGCTGCAATCAGTTGTTGTAATTGCGCTTGATTTTCATTGTTGTGGAATAAATTAAAGTTTTGCCCAATAACTTCTGTGGCACTATATCCAGTCATCCGCTCAAAGGCAGAATTAACATAGATAATCGGCCCATTAGGTATACTGGCATCAGCAATAATAATCCCGTTGCTACTAGCTGCGATCGCGCGATCGCGGAGTCGTAAACCTGCTTCTACTAACTGGCGGTGGGTAATATCAGTATGGTTACAAACTATTCCCAGCACTTTGCCAGTCGCATCTTTAATTGCATCAGCGCGCAGATATACTTGTAAGGTGCGACCACTGCGCGATCGCATGGTCACTTCTTGATGCCAGGAATTGCCTTGCACAAGTGTCTGATATAATTCCTCACGGTCTTGAGGCTGTTGGAAAATCGCTGCTAACCCGCCTGGTGCTTGTAATTCCCCTTGAGTATATTCATATAAATTGAGAAATGCTGGATTAAAGTAAATACCTTTACCTGTAATATCAACAATAACAACGCCATCACTCGTGCTTTCTATGGCTTGGCGTAGGCTGAGTAGTGATTCTTCAACTATTTTGCGTTCGGTAATATCTGTAGAAATGCCACAAATAGCATAGATATTACCATCGGTATCTTTTAAAGGAAAAATGTTCGACAGGTAAGTATGTAATCCATCGCCTTGGGGAACAACTTCCTCTACTTCTATGGGGTTACCATTAGTAATGACTGGGCGATTGTTGACTACAAACTGATCGGCAATCTCAACATCCCAAATGTCATAAACACTTTTACCTACTATCTCTGCTTGTTTAAGATTAAATAGTTTTTCATACTGGCTGTTGATCAGTAAGTATCTATTGTGAATATCTAATACAAAAATAGCTGCTGAAGAATTATCTAATATCGCTTGTAGCTGCTTTTGCGTTTCCCTTAATGATGCTGCTGCTTGATGGCGCTGGGTAACATCACGGCTCATACCGCGATAACCTGTGAATTGACCTTGAGAGTCAAACACAGGAATACCACTAGTTTCCAGTACAACTAAATGGCCATCTTGATGCATCTGGATGTTCTCCAGACATTGAAATATTTGTGGTGTGAGGAAAAATGCTGCAAAACTCTCAGCCAGAATTGTTCTCGTAGATAAGGGCATAAATTCCAAAGGAGTTTTACCCAGTAATTGCTCTGGTTCATATCCCAAAATTTCGCGAATTTGCGGGCTAACGTAGGTATAACGTGCTTTTTCATCAACTTCCCAGACTAAATCGCTGCTAGCTTCTACTAAGTTGCGGAAGCGTTCTTCACTATCTCGTAATTGGTCTTCAACAATTTGGCGCTCAGAAATCTCTGATAATAGCTGTTGATTAATTTGTTCTAACGCAATTGTCCGCTCTAATACTCGCCTTTCTAACTCTGCATTGGCTTGACTTAAATCTGCTTGTGTTTGTTTGAGTATGGTAATATCTTCGGCAATGCCGACAATGCGATAAATCTCTCCGAATTCATTTTTAATGGGGAAAGTTTTGCTGGCAATCCAGCGTAATTCACCATCAGGACGAATGATGCGATATTCTCCGTTGAAAGACTCACCTAATAAAAGATTTTCTCTGGCTGCAAGGATGCGATCGCGGTCTTGGGGATGGATCGAATCAAGATATTCTTGAAGATTTTCATCCAAGCGATCGCTGTTTCTGCCCCAAATTTGGGCGTAAGCGGGACTGACGTAATAAATTTTTTCTTCTTTTGCATCCCGCACAAAGAATACTTGCGGAATATTTTCTGTGAGTTGTTGAAATAATTCTGCTGTCTGTTTTATAGACGCTTCATCAGCTTTACGTTTGGTAATGTCTCGCTGGATGGCAGCAAAATAAATTATTGTCCCAGCTTCGTCTTTAATGGGATAGATGCTCATCTCTACCCAGTAGGGAGTACCATCCTTTTTATAGTTGAGTAATTCTGTCTTAATTGTCGATCCCGTTTGCAGTGCTGTGCGGATTTTTGCCAGTTCCGTCTGCGAAGTTTGCTTACCCTGTAACATCCGGGGTGTTTTGCCTACAATTTCACCCAAGTTGTAGCCGCACATCCGGGTAAAGGCTGTGTTCGCATAAACTATCCGTGGGTCTAGTTCATTTAGTGAACCTACTTCTGTAATCACAATGGCATCGTTAGCACTAGCTATTACCGACTCTAGCAACCATAACTGTTTGTCTATGGTATCGCATTGATCTATAGATGACTGGGGCTGTTGTTCTAGCACTTGACAAACGTTATCTAATGTGATAACACCGAACAGACAATCATTTTCATCGACGATTGGCAGCAAATCAACTTGAGATTGGCGTAATTGAGAAAGCAGCGTTGTTAAATCGTTAACCTCAGATAACTTGAGCTTGAGAATTGGAGTCTGCATTACCTCAGAGATTTTAGTAGTTTTCAAGTCAATCCCCCCAGCTACCAACTTGACCAGATTTTTCTGACTAAACCCGCCAAGAATCTCTGTAGATGAACCGACTAAAGCACTTTTGCCTTGACTTGCCATGAGAGCGATCGCATCTGACACCAATGTTTCCGGCCCAACAATCAACGGCTGAAAGTCAATCATTGACTTTAAGTCTTTTCGCCACAGCAGTTGAGGTATGCTTTGCATAGATGTTGGGGATGACTCCGATCTAAAAATAGTTATTGCCAGTTTTTATCTTGAAAGCCGAAGTTTACCACTTAAATAAAGTGGTAGTCTGAATAGAGCCTTGAAAGTAATAGTTCAAATTGAGATAACTAATTTTTGACCTCCTTAAGATTATTCCCAGCTATTGTAATATTTTCTTTCTAATAGTTAATTACCACTCGCGTATTAACACGGGAAAATTTATGTTATGTAGATACAACATTCTTAAGAATTATTAGGGATTGGGGGTTAGGGAAGGGGATTGGGGAACTCGGGGCCCCCTCTGGGGATAAGGGGTAATGGGGATTGGGATTTTTACAGAAAAATGATGGTGTGAACTTTAAGAAATACTAAAATATCAATTATCCAACTTTCTTTCTCAATCCTGCGCCTTGTTTCTCTGCAGCGTTAAAGATTAGCCTTTTTTTAAACACAACATGAAGGGCATAAGCGGATATAAATAATATTGCCTTCCCCCCCGCGCATCCACAGCATGAGGATATTTATTTAGAGAATTCCAAAAAATCAATTATCCCAATTTCTAGATTTCACAAGAATTTTAGGGATTTCCAAGAAATAAATTATTCCATCTTGTGGGGCGGGCAAGATGCCCGCCACATAAACTGGGCGGACAAGATGTCCACCCCACAATACATACTGGGATATTTTTTTATTTGGAAGTCCCTTACTCCCCTCTGCTCCCTACCCCTGTGCCTTTAAGGACGAGACTGCAACCGTCGTTCGCCGTAACGTAATAAACGTTCAATTGCTGCTAGACGATTCTCCCAGACTTTGACTTGATAGGGATTTTCTATTGCTTCTTGGCGCATCCAGGTTCGATATTGAGATTGGAATTGGCTGAGTGCAGCTTTAGCAGTAATGAACTTACTAGCAGAAGGTGAGGCTGCTAGCTGAGATAAAGCTGTTTGTAGAACTTGTGCTTGATTATTAAAATCAGCAATTGTAGCTGCTGGCATCCGCATTTGATCGCTTTGCAAAATAAATTTCCATTCTCTTTGTAAGCCGTTATAACGCACAGCAGCGGCTTGAAAAGGTTGACGATGGGGAATCGGTTCGGTGCTGGTAGGTTGGGCTTTACCTTGAGTATGACTAAAGATTTTGTGGAACTCGTTGTTCAAATTATCAACCGCAAAAAGTGCGTAACCGCTAACAGGTAAATCTCTTACCAATTGCAGTTGATCGAATGCGCCTACAGTTGGCAAAGAAAGCAGCCGAATTCCCGGTACTAATAAAGTTGCGCCTAATTGTGTAGAAGCAATCCAAGGTTGTGCTAGGCGTTGAAAGCGAGAAGTATCCAAAGCATAAGTCATGGGCACAATTAAATCGATATCTCCGCGCCTAGCCCAAACTTCCCAGTGCTGTTGCAGCTTGTGAATGCGTTCTATTTCTGGTAGGGGAAATACAGCCACGGAGACAATTAAATTAGAGCGTTTTTGTCGCAGTTGTTGGGAAACTTGGGCGACAAAACTATCAATTTGCTCGGTACGGAATGCTGTCCACTTTTGCCATAAATCGCGATCGCTAGGAGAAATTTTCGTGGGATCTACCCCTGTAAGTTGCTGAAATTGTTCTCTAGCGGCTTTACCATAGCCGTAAGTTCTCCCGGCGGCGGGGTCTTGGAAGGGATAACGGATATAATCTAATTGAATCCCGTCAACTTGATAACGAGTGACAATTTCTTCATACAGCCTGAGTAAATATTGCCGCAATTGGGGATTTGCTGGGTCAAAAAATGGTTTGGTTTGACCGATAGGAATCATGTTGCCACGATTATCGTAGTTTGCCCAATCGGGATTAGCTGCTAGCACTGGCCCAGGATAATCTGGCTTGGCGTTAATAATTTCATTGTGACGCTGATTACCCGCCGCAAAAGCCCAAACCCAAGCGTGTAGTTCCATATTTCTCGCATGGGCTAATTTGACGGCTGAGGCTAATGGATCCCAACCGCGAACTAAGGGGTTTTGTTGGGGTGCAACTTGGCTAGGATAAATTGTGTAACTGGCGTTGACGGTTTCAAAAAATACCGTGTTAATTCCTGATTGTGCCAGGCGATCAAAAATTTGTGCTAGTCCTTGCTCACTACCAGCACGGACAATTGTCCCCCTATCTAACCAAACTGAGCGAATTTCTGGTTGAGCTAATCTGCGATTTAAGGGAAACTGCTTCCACAAACTCGCCTTGGCTGTGAGCCACTGCTGACGAGCTAAAGCATAATTTTTTTGCGCCACCAACACAGGTATATTTTTGGCTATTTCTCTGGCTTGGGTAATTGCTACGGCTGTTTCTGGTATTTGCACGCCAGACCGACTAGCAATCAAGTTGGGGCGGTCTACCTTCAGCCCTTCGGTATTGCTGCTGGCAATATCTTCATTAGCACCATTGGTAGCAGCTGCTAAATTTGAACTCTCGACACGCCCAATCAGATTTTCTAGCTCCTGCTGCAGGGCGATCGCATCGCCGCTACTAATTGGTACATTCGAGTTGGGTACTACATCCAACCGCACTGTGTCTTCTAGTTGATCAATCGGCTCCTGGGAACTTTGACGTGTTACATTCGCTAACGGTCTAGGTTGGGGAGCCGTGGCGATCGCTTTTGGTGGCGTTTTAGTTTGTGGTTTTGGTGTATTGGTAATTGGCGGTTGCACAACTGGTTGAATCGCAGTTGTAATCACTGGTGGTAATGGTGAGGGTGTTGTGGATTTCGCCACTGTGGAAGTAGAACAAGTCGGTGAACCACCTTCGACCTTCCTACTAGCACTGGGTGGTAGCTTCATATAACGCGCGATCGCGGCTTTTAACCAAGCGTTATCTAACTCTGCACCTGCAACTGCATCTACACCCCAGCGCCAGCCTAACAAAGTGGAACGGTCAGTAGTGACTACAGCTGCCTGATTATCTGTACTATTCCATACTGCCGCAGGTGTACTGACGCTATCGGGTAAGATTACGCCACCATGTACTTTGCCAAACATCGCCCCTTGGTTGACCCAGTCTTCTGGTAGCTTGGTTTTTGCTGGTTGTAGCTCTTGCTTTTCACTCAAGCTAAATCCCCAAAAACCGCCTACAATACTTCGCAACAACTGGCGCACGCCTGGGGCTGACAAACTACCCACAGGGCCGCTAGCAATTAAACGCCCGCCTTTGCTCATCCATTCTTCTAAAGCGATGGTTTGTGCTGGTGTTAATGTTTCAACGTTAGGCAAAAATAATACCTTGCGATCGCCCAAATCTGTCGCACTTCGCACATCAGCTAGGGGGATCACACAATATTTCACCCCAGCCGCTTGCAAGCGATTAGTAATTGTTGACCATTGATTACTATTATCTTGACTATAAACTATGCTCAATACTGGTTCTTCATCTGCCGCAATTGCTGGTATAATTCCCAAACTATTTAATAGTAAAAATTGCAGATTAAAAATGAAGAATCCGGCTTTTTTTAGTTGTAATTGTTTGGTAACACGCTTTTCCTGATTCTTCACTCCTCACTCCTCATTTAGATTAATTAATTCTTCGTTTAATCATTAACTGAAGTAGGAAGTATAAAGTATAAAAATATCCTATACTCAAAGGATTTTACATCAATTGTCAGCATATAAATATTTGCTTGCCCAAAACTAGCAAGATATCTACTGATTTCTTACTGTATCCTTTACACTTTCCTACGGAAAAGGCAAAGCCCTAGACAGTTTATATTTCATCCAATACAGGTATTGATTAATTGCTCAATTCCTGATATTGGAAAGATTTTGGTTCCCAGTTTGCTAGCAACTTCTTTAATACTCATATCATCTAAAAATATCAATTCACCATGTTTAAGCATGACATTTGGCAGCAAAATACCATCACCTAAATCTTCACCTTTTAAGTTTAGAATTAAATCATGCCCAGTTAATAAACCAGTCACACTAATATTTTGTCCCCAATAATCGCTAGCCAAAGCACGCATATTTACCTGCAAACCCGCCACAGAGTTTAATTGTTTGAGGATGGGTTGAAATGCTTGCTCAACTGCATTACCAACTACCCAAGTTAATTTTTTCTCGGGAGAAATTTTAGCTGGGAGTGATTCCGCCGCAGCTGCAAATTGTTTAAGAAATAACCGAATCGAACCAACACCATTATCAATTTGGGGATACTCTTCATATTCAGCTTCACTAGGTAACTCTTCACCTGCAATTAAAAACCATTCATCAGCCAACCAAACCACGCTAGAACCGAACTTTTGGCGAAATTCTAAAGCAAGTGATCGCACTTGAGAAATCACTTCTTGCGCTTTTTCTGGTGTTACAGGGGTAAGTTCGTCTTGTTCGGGGCGAAACCTTGTTAAACCCACAGGGACTACTGCCACTGATGCCACTGTCGGCACTTCGCCAGTATAAAATGACGCTAAGTCCTCTAATGTTTGTTCCAAGTGTAAGCCATCATTTATACCAGGGCAAACTACGACTTGGGCATGAATTTGCAGTCGTCTTTCTTGGAACCATTTGAGTTGTTGTAAAATTTGCCCGGCGCGAGGATTTTTCAGGAGTTTAATTCTCACCTCTGGTTCTGTAGCATGAACAGAAACATATAAAGGAGATAGACGCATCTGTTCAATTCGCTGCCATTCCCGCTCTGGTAAATTGGTGAGAGTTAAATAAGACCCATATAAAAAGCTCAGACGATAATCGTCATCTTTAAAATACAAGCTAGAACGCTTTCCTGGTGGCTGTTGATCGATAAAGCAAAACGGACAGCGATTATTGCACTGAATTAAAGCATCAAACAGCGCCGTTTCAAATTCCAGCCCTAAGTCTTCGTCATAGTCTTTTTCAATTTCCACATTATGAGTTTTACCAGATGCATCCAAAACCTCTAGTTCTAAAACCTCATCAGCACATAAAAATTGATAATCAATCAAATCGCGGGGATTTGTACCGTTAATTGCAACGATCGCATCCCCCACCTCAAAGCCGATTTCAGCCGCGATGGAATCTGGTAAGACTTTACTAATTTTGGCAGGGTGAATTGTACTCATTTGTCATCTGTCATTTGTTATTTGTCATTTGTCACTAAGAACTATGACTAGTAGTCTGCCAAAGTTTTTTTCACAGGCGAGGGGAAAGGGTAAGGGGAAAAGGGTAAAGGTTTAGAACCCTTCCCCTTTCCCCTTTTGCCTTTCCCCAATCTACACCTGTGAATATTTGTGTGTTGAACTACTAGGGACAAATGACCAAGGACTATTAACTATTCTTCAACAAACCAGCACTAATTGCCCCTAAAATAGCTACACCAAATGCCAATCGATACCAAATAAATACCCAGGTGCTTTGGGTTTTGAGGAAGCGCAGCAAGCCAGCGATCGCAATATAGGAGAAGATAGCGGCAGAAATCACGCCGACAACTAGGGGAATCATCGCATCGCTACTTAAGCCTGCGCCGACAACATCTTTTAATTCCACTAACCCCGCTAAGGTAATGGCGGGAATCCCTAGCAAAAATGAAAACCTCGCTGCGGTTTCCCGTTCTAATCCCATAAATAACCCCCCTGTGAGGGTAGAACCAGAACGAGATACCCCTGGGATTAATGCTAAACATTGCGCCAAACCCATTAATAAGCCATCATTCATTGTCAGCTTTTCAAAGTTACGTTGACGCTTACCTAGTTGTTCAGCCAATCCTAGTAACAGCGACATAAAGATAGAAGCGATCGCGATCGCACTTAAGCTTCTAATGGGAGAATTATCAAAATCGGGGATAAACTTTTTAATCAACAGCCCAAAAAAGACAATTGGCAAAGTTCCCAAAATTATCCCCAAGGCTAACCGCAAGTCATAGTCATTGTAATCTTTATGGGCGATCGCTCTAGCTGAACCCTTAATAATTCGCGCTAAGTCCGGCCAGAAGTACCACAGCACCGCCGCAATGCTACCTAATTGAATAATTGCTGTAAACGCTACCCCCGGATCACCCCAACCTAGAACCACAGGTACAACTTTTAAGTGGGCTGTACTACTAATGGGTAAGAATTCTGTCAGTCCTTGTACGAAACCTAAAATAATTGCTTGCAAAATATTCATTTGTTGCACCCCCTCACCCCCGGGCTGAGGCTGGGTGCTGAGAACTTGCAGCGGAAATGCAGCTACTGACAAAGCAGCAGATACCGCACTCAACATTAAAAATTGTTGTCGTTTTAATAGAGCCATTAGTCTACCTGCGATCGCTAATCATACAACCTATTACAAAAACAACTACCTGGAGAACTTGCCAGGATAATCACAAAACAAAGCTGTGGATTACCATGAATTTCCCCAAAGACGCGCCATTAATTTAGCACTCTCCCACTCAGAAGGTAGCTGTTAATAGCTAGAGTTTCTCAAAAATAGATGAAGCCTTAACGACAATTTTTTAAAGTTCGTGTGAATAGGTTGGGGATTGGGGACTGGGGACTGGGGACTGGGAGATGAGGGAGATGAGGGAGATGAGGGAGATGAGGTAAAAAGTAATTACTCATTACTCATTACTCATTACTCATTACTCATTACTCATTACCCAATGCCCAATGCCCAATGCCCAATCCCCAAAATTAATGTAAAATAAATATGCCCCTGGGGGGGATTTTTAAGTGTGGTATTTTAAGTAAGATAAAGTTTAGTAACAATTATTAAAAACATTGATTAATAATACATTGTCCTCATACGGTGCTCCTACCGGCTCTATAGATACTGAATTACAATCCATTAATCAAGGACGCAAAGGCATAGGTGAATTAGAGACGACACTCTCAAATTCTCCCAATTTGCCCATATCTCCAGCTTCTACAAAAGTTTGGTTAGTGTTTGCGGCGGCGGTATTTTTGGTATCTGTACCAGTATTTATCGAAGCGCCATTAGTGCGATCGCTCCCTAGTTTAAGTTTAGCGATCGCAGGCTTGTGGGTGTGGCTGAGTTTTAATTTAATGTCACGTCCCGCAACATATCTTTGGGGCGATTTGCTTTTAGGTTTTAGCTGGAGTTGGCTAGCAGGTGCAATTTACTGGGGATGGTTTCGCTGGGAACCGTTATGGCATTTACCAGTAGAATCTATTGGGCTACCCTTTGCTTGTTGGTGTCTGTTCAGAAATTGGGGCAAAGTTGGTAACTGGTTTTACTTAGGTTCCTTATTTGGTACAGTCTTAACGGATGTGTACTTTTATTTAGTAGATTTAATTCCCTATTGGCGACAAATCATGCAAGTTGAACCTGAGGGAGTTTCAGCAATTTTACAAAATGCTGTCATTCAAGTTAGAACACCTTGGGGACAAGCATGGGCGATCGCCTTAGCTTTAGTATTATTAACAACAGGTATTATCCCTCTACTTACTAAGCAAAGACATTGGTACGCCTTCAGTGGCGCAGTTTTAAGCACAATCTTAGTAGACAGCCTATTTTTATTAGCGGCAATTTTAGTATAAAAAAATAAGTAGTAGGGAAAATTAGGAGAAGCCTCTTAATTTAAAAAACAACAAAAATAGCTTTAATTAAACCGTTGGAAGTGGAAATTCAGCAGGTAATGAAGAAATTGGAGACATTGTTAAAATAATCAATAAAAGCTGACTATTTGGAGAAAAAGCAATGAAAGTTGCAGCCGCTAAAAAGATGAGCTTTGAAGAATTCATTAATTATGACGATGGCACTGATTTTTTATATGAATTAGAAAATGGAGAATTAATTCAGATGCCATTAGAAAGCGAGCTAAATCGCCGGATAGTGATGTTTTTAGTTGCTTATTTCTTACAATTGGGAATTCCATTTTATCGCTTGAGTACGAAAACAGAAGTTTCTGTGAATAGTCGGCAGGTGGGGGTAAGAGTGCCTGATTTGACTCTGTTTTCGGAAGAGTTAGCGACAGTAATGCAAGGCGCAAAGCGATCGCTGATTTTGATGGATATGCCGCCGCCGTTATTGGTGGTTGAGGTAGTCAGTCCAAATCAGGAAAGTCGGGATTATCGTTATAAGCGTTCTGAGTATGCGGCACGAGGAATTGCGGAGTATTGGATTGTTGATCCTATCGCCCAAAAGGTGACAGTTTTGGAATGGGTAGAGGGATTTTATGATGAGCGAGTTTATCAGGGAGAAAGTGCGATCGCCTCTTCAATTTTTGCTAATCTTCAGTTAACTGCGGCGGAAGTTTTGCAAGGATGAGATGTGATGAAAACGTTTGATGAACTTGTTTTAAAATATGTTACTTGTCCCCCTTCCCTTGTCTCTCTTCGCTGTGCTGTGTTTCTTTGTTTGCTCAAAGATTCAAATCCAACAATTGCGAGATAGCAGGTAATAACTTATGCCCAGTTTTTACTAATTTGGCAGAATTGGGTAAACTAGCCAGCGTACCAATCAAAATCTTAAACGCAGTTCTGGCTAACCTGTGTATATGTCCTTCCTCCGGATTTTTTCCCGCTTCAGCTAAAGCCATTACCTGCTCTAATGCTTCCGCTTTATCTTCAGGTTGTAATTCTCTATTCGCTTCAATTTCTGATTGCAACTGTTTCAGCAGGTTAGCTAATTTTGCTGCTTCTGGAGAATCTAAATTTTCAAGTTGGTTAATACTACTATTAACAAGGTCATTTGCTTCATTAATAGTAACTTCATTGACCATTGATTCGCTTAATTTTTCAATGTAGCTACCGCTAGTAATCACCACCATTTCATCAGTTTTAACAATTCTTCTTCTCTGTTGAGCAGCAACTAAAACAGCCTGAATTACAGAGTTTTGCGGTTGCAGTACTAACGCTTGTTTAAATTGTTCTTTTGCTGCTTCAAATCTTCCTTGCTCCATTAGTTCTTGTCCGTAACTCA
Source organism: Tolypothrix sp. PCC 7601 (assembly GCF_025677855.1). NCBI lineage: Bacteria > Bacillati > Cyanobacteriota > Cyanophyceae > Nostocales > Tolypothrichaceae > Tolypothrix > Tolypothrix sp. PCC 7601. The sequence goes on along the minus strand of NZ_CP064879.1, from coordinate 1,066,574 downwards.
GTAAAGCTTGAATAAATCCTTCCTGAGTTCTAATCGAATCGACTTTATAAGCTCTAGCATAAAGTTCTACAGCTTGGTCAAAATCTCTAATATCTATGCAAATTTCAGCTAATCTAAATAGTGCATCAAAATGGTTAGGATTAGCCTGTAATACTTGCTCGTAGAGATTGGCTGCATTTTGTAAATCGCTATTTTGAGATAACTTTACTGCTTGTTGATAAAGGCGATTAGCTTGCGAATCTAGTTTTTCTAATTCCCAAATTTCTCGCCTTAAAGGATATCTTTTGACTAACCATTTACGGACTAACTCAACTGTTACCTTATAGTTATTCCAACGTAATGGTAAAGAGATTTTTGGTGCTATATTTTGTAAGAAATCCCATTGCAATAATCGTTCTTCTGCTATGTGAAAAGGCTCAGTTAAAACTACACCACATTGCACCAGCAGTTTTAATGGTTCTCCCTTAGCTACAGAGGTTGTTTGTTGTTGAACTTCTGCTACCGCCGAGAAAATTACTCGCTCAGTAATCGGTAAACCATCTCGGAACCAAGCTAAACCAGCCTCACCAATTTCAATTGCTTCCTCAACAATATTTTGTACATCACTGCGAGTAACTTGCCAGCGTTGTTCTTCCCTCGCTTGCGAAAAAAGCGCAAAGCAAATTACTTGGGTAAAATAAGGATGTCCTGCTGACAATTCTAAAATTGCATCTATAGCATCAGGCTCATATTTGAGAATATTCTTAGCAGGTTTGGTAATTAATTGTTCTGCACTTTGTCTATCTAATAGACCAATTTCTCGATTTGGTGCTTGCCTAAATAAACTCAGTAAATTGGGTAAATCATCCAATTGTCTACCGATAACTGGAATGATAAAAAGTTCTTTTTGGGAATAAACAACCGATTGGAGACAAGGAAAAAATTCAGCAACAGAAGAATTTTGACCAGAATCACCTAATACATCAAACTCATCTAGCAAAAGTACCAAGTTTTTACCATTAATGACTTGATAAATTTGAGGTAAAAATTCATTGAAGAATATACCTGCATCTTTTTGCAGTTGTTTTTTTGTTGGTAAAGCAAGTTGGCGGCGATGTGGATGGCGATAATCATCTAAATAATCAATAATCTCTCTTGCTAGCTCATATAAAACCTCACTTAGGCACTTCTGACTTTTACCCTCTAGCGATAAAGGTATAAAGAAAAAGTTTTCTAAATCGATAAAGTGAGGAATTTGGGACAGCACAGATGACTTACCAATCCGGCGCTGACCGTGGAGTAAAATTACCTGTGCGCCTTGATTGAGATTGTCATAAATAAAATTGAATAGGTCTTCACGCCCAAAAAATAACTCTGGTTCATAAATTGGACGACCAATAACATACGGATTATCTTCCCAATTGGTTGAAGACACCATTCTCGCCAACTCCTCCCCAGAGGAAGTAGATCTAGCTTGTACTTTAAGCATACGGCACGTGATAATTACTTCTCAAGTAGGATCGCCCGCTAGTTTGCGAACAATCCAAACTAAAGACTGGACGATATCTCGATGCTGCCATACCCAACGAATCGCTTTTTTAACTGTACCTGCTTGTTCCCGGCTCATCAAATTCAGAAAAACTTTCTCGCGTCCGTCTAGTTGCGCTTCATTAGTGTTGTAGATTTCTTGGATTACCCACCACTCCATCATTGATGAATTAAAACTATAGACAGTTTTCCCTTCATCTAATGTGCGTTGAATTACGCCTCGTTCCTCTAAATCAACTAGTTCCCGGCTGCGTTGGCTAAAAACTAAATCAATATCACCTAAAGCATAGCGAGTGTTTCTGTTTAAGCGACCTTGCAACCGCACTAGGGCAATTAGCATTAAAAGAATCTGCTCTTCTTCAGTGGAAAACCTCCAGGTATCGCGGAAATATTGCTCGGTAGCGCTTTCAAAATCCTGAGCAAAAGACTGAATATCAGGAGTGTTTCCTGCTAGCAGGGTGTCATACAATAAATAACCCGCATTTTGCAGTAGTGCTGGGTGTCCATCGATAATTTCCAAAACTCCGGCGCGCAAACTTCCAGGAATGGGTATGGCCAGCTGATTATTAACTTCCGTAGCAGGTAATGGTCTTAATAACCGGAAGAGATAATGATTATACCACGGCGAACCCCCTGGTTTGATGGTCGGCCCCAATTCATTGAGGCGGCGAAAAGTAGTAACAATAGTTGAAAGGTATTTGCCTTCATTGCTGTGAACTGCCAAATCCCGAAACTCACTTAAGAAAGTGAGCATTTGGGTTTCGGTGTATTGCTCATTGGGTTGCAGCGCAGCATCATAATCATCTAACAGTAGCAACAAGAACTTGTCACGCTGCCCAATTTTACGCAGCATTCGCCGCAAGTCTCCCTTTTCTACCTTTTCTTCCTGTAATAACTGTTTAATATCAGCTTGTAGAGATTCATCATCTTCCGTTGCATCTTGTAGCAAGCTGAGAATTTCTCGCCAAAAACCAGAGGCGGTAAAAGGACTTATACCTGCACAGTTAATAGAAACAATCAACGCTTTCGATATATCTCTTCCCCGCGCTTCCCAAATTTTTGGTGAAGCAATATACCGCAATAACGAAGACTTGCCCATCCCAGGACTACCATAGATAGCCAAGTGCGCGCGGCGAGAAATTTGGTCAAAAGCAGTTCTAACTTCCGCACTGCGTCCGAAAAAGTATTCTGGTGGTACTGGGCCACCAACAAAGAAGGGATTTTGTGACATCAATGTAATTAAGCGAATACGCGTCTAAATTGCATAACTACTAATAAGGGCTGTTAACTGTTGACTGTTGACTGTTGACCGTTGACAGTCAACAGGCCTCACAATGGATTGTGCAACTTAACAGCCGAATAGCTTAGGTGAAGAGTCCAGGGTTGCAGAGACGCGATTAATCGCGTCTCTACTTAAAGGCTAAAATCGAGCTAGCTTTGGGTGGAATTTGACTCCATAGCCTTACAGCTAATTACATTATTAACTTGATGATGCGATCGCATCTTCCTGACGCGACAATTGGCGATCAATTCTGTAAAAGTATTGGCATTGAAAAAATGAGTAAAAATAAAACCATTACTCTATAACGAGGTGGATTATGGGTAAAGAAGAACAATTACTTGACGGCTGGCGAGAACTTACACCCGAAAAGCAGCAAAAGGTTTTAGAGTTTGTGGAAGCACTGAAATCTGAACCAGATGCAACAGCAATTATTACCGAATATATTCCACAAACGCCCTTAGCTAAAAAACTATGGGAAATTCGTAATAGAGCGATCGCCTCTGGAATACAATTACTCAACGAAGCAGAAATTGAACAAGAGCTGACTGAACGTCGGGGTGGATACCGTGAGTCGTAAGAAAACCTACATCGACTCTGGGGTTCTCATCACGGCTTTTCAAGGTATTCAGTACCAAGTAATCGCACTAACCAGATTATACTTCTGGATCAACACCCAAAGCACGCAATTGAGCAGTTAGGCGATCGGCTCTTTCCTCCCCAGTCAACAACAAATTCCCTTGCTCATCCCACCAGCGCAGCCAAGGTAATTCTAGATTCTGATATTCTCCCTGCCATATACCTAACTCTAATCCCACCTCACCACTTTGCGTCTATGCACTCCTTTGAAGAAACTAACTCAAGTTTTCAAGAGTCTGGTGTGTGAAAATTAATCTATGTATTTTGGGAGTTGCAACGATGGCTTGGGTAGCTGGCGAGCAATTGCAAGGTGGTAAATACACTGTTGAAAGGGAATTGGGAAGGGGACGCTTTGGCATCACTTATTTGGTAAAAAATAAAAATGGCGATCGCTTAGTCATTAAAACTTTAAACGATAGCTTGCTCAATTCCCTAAGTCCAGAGGATCGCGCACGACTGGAAACAATGTTTTGGCAGGAAGCTGTAAAACTAAGTCGTTGTCGCCATGAGCATATTGTGCAGGTTGCGGAACCTTTTAAGGAAAAAGAGCATTGGTGTCTGGTAATGGAATATGTAGATGGCGTAAGTTTAGCTGACCGTCGCCAACCTATACTTGCAGAAACAGAGGCACTACGCTACATCCAACAAATTGGCGAAGCTTTGATAGTAGTACATGAAAATCGGTTGATTCACCGAGATGTACACCCAGGAAATATATTTTTGCGGGTGCGAAATGGACAAGCAGAAGCGGTACTTATCGATTTTGGTTTAGCTCTCGATTTTGACCATATCTTAACCACAAACCGAACTAAAGAAACTTCTGAAGGATTTACACCACCTGAACTTTACGCCCAATATACTAAACCAACTGGGGCTTATAGTGATATTTATTCATTGGCAGCAACTCTGTATGTACTGATTACTGGAAAAACACCAGTTAGTGCGTTGAAACGCAAGATAGATAATGCTCGTTTAGTTGCTCCTAAAGACCTTAATCCTGAGATTAGCGATCGCACCAATCGAGCAATTTTAACAGGGATGAAGCTAGATCCCAAACAGCGATCGCAATCAATGCGCGAATGGCTCGATTCTTTGGGGTTGACTGGGGAAACTTCTCAGCCTAAGCCAACTGTACCGCCTAAGACAAAACCATCTTGGGAGCGAAACATCCAGTTGTGGGGAGTTGTGATAGCTGCGATCGCAGCTATTGGTACTTTACTTGCAGGAATGGGGGCTGTGATGGATAAATTAAAACCTTCTCCGCCTTCTAGCCCAGCTTCAGTGTATCCCAGCCCTTCATCTAGCAAAACACCGTAGAATTAGCTAGACTTTCATTGTGTATGGTAAAAAATTCTCCAAAAATGTATTTTTTGTGAAATACTGTTAAGTCATATAAAACACCCATTTACAGCTTTTTTAAACTGTTTTAACTACGAATTACAAATTACGAATTACGAATTATTTAGAGGTATTCATGCCCTGGATAGCAGGACAACAATTGCAAAGTGGCAAATATGTAATTGAGCAAGTTTTGGGACAGGGTGGATTCGGAATTACCTATAAGGCTTTGCATGTTGAACTAAAACAGACAGTTGTAATTAAAACACCTAATGAATACCTCAGCCACGATCCAGAGTATGACAAGTATATAGAGAGATTTATTCAAGAAGGGCGGATACTTGCACGTTTATCTCAAGACCCCCATCCTCATATTGTGGGAGTAATTGATTTGTTTCAGGAAGGTGCTACCCACTGTTTGGTAATGGACTTTGTTGAGGGAGAAAATTTATTTGAGGCGGTGAGGCGTAAGGGGGCTTTACCAGAAGCGGAGATTCTACCCTGCATCCGCCAGATTGGGGAAGCTTTGAGGGTAGTGCATCAAGCAGGTTTAGTACATAGAGATGCCCACCCTGGAAACATCATGGTGCGGAGAAATGGTAAAGCGGTTTTAATTGACTTTGGGATTGCTAAATCAGTAATTCCCTCAACTATCAGTTCAATTAACAAGGATGGTAATCAAGCCTTTGCGCCCTATGAACAGATGAGCAGCGGCAGTCGAGAGCCAACAGTAGATGTTTATTGTTTGGCTGCTACACTTTATTATGCAGTGACAGGTCAACGCCCCACACCTTCTCTAGCTCGCAAGCTTGATGATGTTTCTCTGACCCCACCTCAACAAATTGTTTCAAACATTAGTGACCGATTAAATCAGGTAATTCTCAAAGGCATGGCGCTAGAGGCAAAAGACCGTCCTCAGTCGATGCAGGCATGGTTGGCAATGCTAAAAGCATCAAAAGCTATACCTACACCGCGAGTTGAACCAGTTTATAGAACAGAAGTTCCTCATTTCAAAACTCCGCTAAAGTCAAAGGCTACTCCAGATAAACGAGCTACGAAACTAACTAGAATTATTCCTTGGGGCTGGTTAATAGGTGTATTATTAAGCTACCTACCGATAGGCTACTTGTTAGCAGCGTCTAACGCTCCGTACATAATTTGGGCTGTGGCTGTGGCTGTGGCTGTGGCTGTGGCTTGGGCTGGGGCTGGGACTTGGGATGTGACTGTGGCTATGGCTGTGGCTTTGGCTGGGGCTGTGGCTGTGGCTGTGGCTGTGGGTGTGGCTAGGGCTGGGGCTGGGGCTTGGGCTGTGGCTTTGGCTGTGGCTTTGGCTGTGGTTGTGGTTGTGGCTGTGGCTGTAATAAAATTACTAGAATCTTTTAGCAGATTTCATACTATTCTAATTTTAGCTAGCACTTCTACTCTAGGCTTGGGTTTGGGCTGGTTAGAACATAGGATTTTTAATATAGGTACATAGCTTACTCAAGCTTTAAAAGCTAAATGACAAAAGATTTTGTAGCTGTTGTATCCAGTGGAGAAACGATGTCTAAGGACAAGCCACTGCACGTCTACGCACCTTTCATCGGTTGATTATAGTGTTGAGTATGCGTTAAAAGTCATGATAGTTTTAAAACGTCCCTATTAATCATCTAGGAAAATTGGTGATATTCCTAGATGATTTTTGGTTACGAGGCTAGTCTTTTTCTAAGCTCTGCCTCTATTTGTTCACCACCGCTTACTACTACTCCCGGCTTCGCTCTCATCAATGTTAGAAAGTGTTGGAAAGCTTCTTCATCTTGTGGATGGGTTTTGATATATTCTTTTAGTTCTTTATAGGACAAATTTAGATAATCACTCATCTTATTAATACTTCTCCACTACTCAGAATCTCTACTTCAATTGTTTCGCCTACTAAAACAGCTATTCTATTGTTTCTTCTATCGTACCGAACTAACTCTATGTTCTGTAACAGATTGCTAGTGCGAATGCAGAAATCAAAGAATGCTTTGAGTTGTTCTATGGTCGGTTCCATTAGTTAGTGTTTACTTTTTCCTTTTTTACTAATATTAAAAATTTTTTACTTTTTGGCTAACTTCCTTGTATACCCCCGTTTTTCAAGACTGGTTTTTGAACGTTTTTGGCAATTGTAGTGTCCGAAGCAGCAATTGTAGTGTCCGAAGCAGCAATTGTAGTGTCCGAAGCAGCAATTGTAGTGTCCGAAGCAGCAATTGTAGTATCCGAAGCAGCAATTGTAGTATCCGAAGCAGCAATTGTAGTGTCCGAAATAGCAATTGTAGTATCCGAAGCAGCAATTGTAGTGTCCGAAATGGCAATTGTAGTGTGCGAAACAGCAAATGTAGTGTCCGAAATGGCAATTGTAGTGTCGGAAATAGCAATTGCGAAGCTGAAAACCCTATTTTGTGGTCAGAATACTACCTTTGCAGGGGTAAGGGTTGTTCTTTAGTTTAGCAATTCAATAAGAAGAGAGGCGATCGCACTTTCTCTGCTTTGTCATCAGGTAAAAAATGCGATCGCCTTTGCTGTTTACTTAGTTAATACCAAATTCATTGGCTTAACTCCTGCTAAATCTAAAATCTGCGGAATTAAGTCTTCTCGCTTCACAGCCATCATGTGGACACCTTGGCATAATTGCTGTGCTATCTGCACTTGCTCGGCGGCAATTTTTACACCTTCCTCTAGTGGGTGTTTAGCTTTAGCTAACCGATCAATTATGTGCTGCGGTATATTTACACCAGGAACGCACCTATTAATAAATTGGGCATTTTTTGCAGATTTCAACAGAAAAATACCTGCCAAAATTGGTTTATTACAACCTGCAGCAATTTTGTCCATAAATTTCTCTAGCCGCTCAAAGTCGGTAATTAATTGACTTTGGAAAAATTGCGCTCCTGCTTGTAATTTTCGTTCAAAGCGACTTTGCAAGCCTGACCAACTCGCACATTGTGGATCGACTGCTGCACCAACAAATAAATCGAGTGCGCCATCACTCAAGGGTTGCTCGTTACTGTCCACACCTTGATTGAGGTTGCGAATTAATTGCAGCAGGCGGACAGCTTCTAAATCAAATACACCCTTAGCATCGGGGTGATCGCCTGCTTTGACTGGGTCACCCGTGAGAGCTAAGATGTTACGGATACCCAAGGCATGAGTGCCCATCAGATCAGCTTGTAAACCAATCCGGTTGCGATCGCGGCAAGCAATCTGACAAATTGGTTCAATGCCATGTTGTAACAAAATTGCTGATGCCACTAACGAAGACATCCGTAATACTGCGCGGCTACCATCGGTAACATTGACGGCATGAACCCTCCCCTTAAGGGTCGCCGCCATATCAAGCATATGTTTTGGATCTCCACCTTTAGGAGGTGCTACTTCAGCAGTTATTAAAAATTCGCCTGCTTGCGCGGCGCTGCGGAAGGCATTCAAGACTGTCGGAATCTGGGTATCAGGCATAACATTCAGATTTCAATTTTCTTACAGGGTAAAGCAAATTACACCTAAAAGTGAAATCTTTAGAGAGGAACAGAATAGCCTAAAGCTGCTTTGACTTCTGCTAAGGTTTGGTTGGCAACTGCTTGGGCTTTTTGGCGGCCATCTCGCAACACAGACTCTAAATAGCCTTTGTCTGCCATTACTGCTTGATATTTCTCTTGAATCGGTTTGAGAGCTGCGATCGCTGTTTCCGTTAATAAGGGCTTAAATTGTCCCCAACCCATATTTTCGCATTCTGCTGCTACCTCTGCTTTATTTTTACCAGCCAACAGCATATATAGAGTTAACAAGTTATTACACTCTGGACGCTCTGGATCGTCAAAAGTTAAGCCCCGAACTGGATCGGTTTTACAACGCTTAATTTTATTGGCGATTTGCTCTGGTGTATCTAACAAGTTAATTCGGCTTAATTCCGATGGGTCGGACTTGGACATTTTACGGGTACCGTCGGTCAAACTCATCACCCTTGCACCTTCTTTGCGAATCAAAGGTGCTGGTAGCTTTAACACGGGCTGATCCGGTGTGGCAAATAAGTGATTAAAGCGATTCACAATATCCCGCGTCAATTCTAAATGTTGCTTTTGGTCTTCACCCACAGGTACAAAATCTGCTTGGTACAGTAAAATATCAGCAGACATCAGCACTGGGTAATCCAACAAGCCGACACCAACGTTTTCTCCTTGTTTTACAGCCTTTTCCTTAAACTGGATCATATCTTGCAGCCAGTTGAGGGGTGTAATGCAGTTGAGCAACCAGGTAAGTTCGCTGTGTGCCGAGACGTGAGACTGTACAAAGATAGTGGAATGATTTAAATCTAGACCACAAGCTAAATAGAGAGCCACGAGAGTATAGGTATTAGATGCCAACTCCTTGGGTTCGTGTGGCACAGTGATTGCGTGCAAATCAGCGACGAAAAGGTAATTGTCGTAATCACTCTGGGCTTCTACCCAATTACGAATTGCTCCCAAATAGTTGCCTAAATGCAAATTTCCGGTTGGTTGAACTCCCGACAGAACGCGCTGCTTGCCCATAAGTTTCCAGTTTAGTTATCTCAAATCCGCCCTATGTCCAGCGACGGTTACAAAACACATTCAATTTTGACATTTTCTAGATGCAATGGGCATGGGGCATTGGGTAATGGGTAATGGGTAATGGGTAATGAGTAATGGGGAATGAGTAATGGGTAATGGGTAATTACTTTTTCCCTCATATTCCCCTGCTCCCTGCTCCCTGCCCCCTGCCTCTTTAACTACACAGCAAATATCTAGCGACTTAATCAATAAAATTATTAATGCTTAGTTCAGCGAAGGTTAAAATTCTGCTTAAAGGTTCTAATTTTAGAGAATCTAATTTATTTGACTAGAAATTATAAGGCAAGAGTTGTCTTTTTGGTTCTTTCTTTCTGCCAACTAAATATATTGACTTTATTAGCATTTTGCTCTCAGCTATTGAAAGGCGATCGCTTACCAGCAAGCATGAATATTCCTGCTTTATATCTTCATGTATATTTAGACTTCTATCAATGAAGAGAAAATTTGACAGCCAATTATAAAAATTGGTCTTTTTTAGGCGATCGCTACAGGGTAAATACATCTATTTTTTAGCTAGCTTACCTATGAAATATTTTTTTCTGAAAAATTTTATACTGATGTTTATTTTGATTACTTATTTGATATAAGCTATAGCTTGTAACCTATTGTGTCTATCATTAAACTATCTTACAGATGTATATCCTTGGAATTGACGTGTTTTACAATACATGGTATTGTCTCGACATAATTTCATAGAAACTTCATAATACTCTCAGAAAATCCAGCTAATATAATTTGGCCGGGATCAGAGTATACAGGGTGAAATTACCAACTTATTGATTATTAACGGGGTGACTTGGAAATAATTTCTAAGTTAATGAGGAATTTCCTCACAATATTTTTACTGGCATCTATATTCTGTAAATCGTTCTCGATAATTTTCTTTTTTAAGAAAAAATATTTGTTGTTCTCTAGTCATTAATGACTCTCTTGGAGGTGCTTTTCAGTAAATGGAAAATATAGATAATAATGCTTCGTCAACTACGAAAGATGATGTCGTCAGCAACCAGATAGAGACTGAAGCAAAGGAAGAGGGAATTAACCCAGATGCGATAAGGCCAAATGATCCTTCTTATAACCGTCAGTGGGGTTTAGAGAAGATAAATGCATCCGCAGCTTGGAATTATACTCAAGGTAGTAAAAGTGTAGTTGTAGCTGTTGTTGATACTGGTGTTGATTACAACCACCCTGACTTAGCTGCGAATATTTGGACAAATACCAAAGAAATCTCTGGTAATGGCATTGATGATGATGGCAACGGCTATATTGATGACATTCATGGTTGGGACTTTGGCGATAACGACAGCGATCCAAACGAAAATTCCACCACCAAAAGTAGTCGCGGTCATGGCACTCACGTAGCAGGTATTCTAGGTGCTGTAGGAAACAACAACCTAGGCACTATTGGAGTCAGCCCCAATGTTTCCATTATGGTCACAAAGCATTTCCGCACCAGTGATTCAGTGGGGTATTTGTGGGATGTTCCCGCCGGCATTGAATATGCTGTAAAGAATGGCGCTAAAATTATTAACCTCAGTTTAGGCTCCACTTCTTTTGACCAAGCACAATATAACGCTCTGAAGTTTGCAAATGATAACGGTGTTTTAGTTATAGCTTCAGCTGGTAATAATGGTCTCAATAATGATGTGAATCCGTACTATCCAGCCAACTACGATTTGCCTAATATCATTACTGTTGCAGCTATTGATGAAACTGAAAATCTGGCTGTTTTCTCCAGCACTAGTTCCTCCAGTTATGGTGCTACAACCGTAGATATAGCTGCACCTGGGAAAAATATTTATAGTACCTTCGCTGATAGTAGATATGCTACATGGGGTGGCACCTCAATGGCTGTCCCCTATGTGACTGGTGCTGCGGCTTTACTTTTGGCGGCTAACCCCAAGCTCACAGTATCAGAACTCAAACGTGACATACTTGCCAGCGTTAAGCAAGTCTCGACTTTGCAAGGCAAGGTGGCTACTGGTGGATACTTAGATTTGTCTAAATTAACGCAATTTTTGTCAACAACAGCTCCTCAAGCAGCTAGTGTAACCAATAGCGAAATTGATACACCTGCTGCAGAGCCAGTTGCGACTCCAGCCGAAAATTCTGATGATGCTAGCGGTAGTAGTGATAGTGACAATATCTCTAACAATGCTGAGAATCAGACTATCTATGGCACTGTCGATAATGATAGCCTCACTGGTGGTTTAGGCAACGATACTATTTCTGGTAATGATGGTAATGACTCCATTGATGGCGGCGATGGTAACGACGTTCTGAATGGCGAAAATGGTAATGACACCATCACAGGTGGTGCTGGTGATGATACAGCCAATGGCGGCGCTGGTGGTGACAGACTCTATGGTGCGGATGGTAATGACAACCTCAATGGTGATGCTGGCAATGACAAACTTTATGGTGATGCTGGCGATGACATCCTCAATGGTGGTTCCAATAACGATACCCTCTATGGTGGTGCTGGCAATGACACTCTCATCGGCGGTAATGGCAAAGATGTCTTAATAGGCGGTGATGATAGAGATGTCTTAATAGGTGGACTGGGTAATGACACCCTTACAGGTGGTTTGGGAGCAGATATCTTTGTCTTTGATTCTCTGGCAGATAAGAAAGATGCGATCGCAGACTTTTCTAGTTCAGAAGGAGATAAAATTCAAATTGGTGCTAGCTTTGGCACTGACCTAAGCCTGTTCAGCTATAACAATATTACAGGTGCTTTGAGCTTTAATAATGTTCAATTTGCTACTCTAAATACTGATTCTATGTTTAATATTGAGCAGGATATTACTTTCTAAGCCAGCGTTTCCTTAAGAAACTGGTTTCTATCGTGTTTCTTAAGGAAACAGTACAAGAGAATTTCTTCCCCATTACCAATTACCAAGCAACTACCTGATTTCAGACATCCACATGTCAATAGTAGGGAAATTGCTAATTTTGGTCTTCATGCCATCTTCTATAATTTATAAAACCTGCACAAATAAATCTTAGGCATGAGACTGTGACAGAAACTGGAAGCTACAAAGATACTGTAAACCTACCCAAGACTAGTTTTGATATGCGAGCGAACGCGCTCAAGCGTGAGCCGGAAATTCAAAAATTTTGGGAAGAAAATAACATTTACGATCGCCTGTCGCAAAACAACCCTGGCGAATTATTTATACTACATGATGGGCCTCCCTACGCAAATGGCTCGCTTCATATTGGTCATGCCTTAAATAAAATTCTCAAAGATATTATTAATCGCTACCAACTGCTACGGGGGCGTAAGGTTCGTTATGTGCCGGGTTGGGACTGCCACGGCTTGCCCATTGAACTGAAAGTTTTGCAGAATATGAAGTCAGCAGAACGGCAAAACCTCACGCCTTTACAACTGCGGCAGAAAGCAAAACAATTTGCTTTAGAAACAGTCAATGACCAACGCCAAAGTTTTAAACGCTATGGTGTTTGGGGCGATTGGGAAGATCCTTATTTGACTTTAAAGCCAGAGTATGAAGCTGCTCAAATTGGTGTATTCGGGCAGATGTTCTTAAAAGGATATATCTATCGCGGTTTAAAGCCTGTTCACTGGAGTCCCAGTTCTAAGACTGCTTTGGCTGAAGCTGAGTTGGAATACCCAGAAGGTCACACTTCCCGGAGTATCTATGCAGCTTTTCCTGTTACAAGTCTTTCGGAAGCTGCAAAATCGCTATTAGGTGAATATCTGCCAGATTTGGGTGTCGCTGTTTGGACAACCACACCTTGGACAATTCCAGGTAACTTGGCTGTGGCTGTGAATGCAGACCTCAACTATGCTGTGGTGGAAGTTTCCCGCAAAGATGCAGAAACCCAAACTGGATTTAAGTATCTGATAGTTGCGGCTGATTTGGCGGAACGTTTAGCTGCCACTTTGGGACTTGAGTTAACCGTAAAAGCCACATTCAAAGGGAAAGATTTAGAACATATCACTTACCGTCATCCCTTATTTGACCGTGAAAGTCCAGTTGTAGTTGGTGGCGATTATATTACCACTGAGTCTGGTACAGGTTTAGTTCACACTGCCCCTGGTCATGGTCAAGAAGACTACATAGTTGGTCAACGCTATGGTTTACCTATCCTCGCGCCAGTGGATGATAACGGTAACTTTAGCCCAGAAGCCGGACAATTTGCTGGGTTGAATGTATTGGGTGATGGCAATCAGGCGGTAATTGATGCATTAACGGCGGCGGGTTCCTTATTGAAGGAAGAAGCTTACGCACACAAATATCCCTACGACTGGCGGACAAAGAAACCGACAATTTTCCGCGCTACCGAACAATGGTTTGCTTCCGTAGAAGGATTTAGAGAAGCAGCATTAAAAGCGATCGCTTCGGTACAATGGATTCCAGCCCAAGGGGAAAATCGCATTACGCCAATGGTAGCGGAACGTTCTGATTGGTGTATCTCCCGTCAGCGTTCTTGGGGTGTGCCCATTCCCGTATTCTACGATGAAGAAACTGGCGAACCCCTGCTAAATGAAGAAACCATCAACCACATCCAAGCCATCATCGCCGAAAAAGGTTCCGATGCTTGGTGGGAACTTCCCATAGAGGAATTATTACCCGAACCATACCGGAGTAATGGCCGTTCCTACCGCAGAGGTACAGACACAATGGATGTCTGGTTTGATTCTGGTTCATCTTGGGCTGCTGTTGCAAAACAGCGTCCAGAGTTGCGTTACCCCGCAGATATGTATTTGGAAGGTTCCGACCAACATCGCGGCTGGTTCCAGTCAAGTTTGCTCACCAGTGTAGCGGTGAATGGCATTGCACCTTACAAAACTGTGCTAACTCACGGCTTTGTACTAGATGAACAAGGTCGGAAGATGAGTAAATCTGTGGGGAATGTAGTTGATCCGCAGGTGATGATTGCAGGTGGTAAAGACCAGAAAAAAGAACCCCCTTACGGTGCTGACGTGTTGCGGTTGTGGGTGTCGTCGGTAGATTACACCTCCGATGTGCGTCTGGGTGGCAACATCATCAAGCAGCTCAACGATGTCCGAGGTAAAATTCGCAATACAGCGCGATTCTTACTGGGTAGCTTGCATGATTTCGACCCCGAAAAAGATGCAATTCCTTTAGCGGAGTTACCCGAACTCGACCGCTATATGCTGCATCGCATCACCGAAGTATTTCAGGAAGTCACAGAAGCCTTCGACAGTTTCCAATTCTTCCGCTTCTTCCAAACAGTGCAGAATTTCTGCGTTGTGGATTTATCCAACTTTTATTTGGATGTAGCCAAAGATAGACTGTACATCAGCGCCCCTAACGCTTTCCGCCGTCGCAGTTGTCAAACAGTACTAAAGATAGCTTTAGAGAATTTAGCACGTGCGATCGCCCCCGTGTTATGTCACACTGCGGAAGATATTTGGCAACATCTCCCCTACAAAACACCTTACAAATCAGTATTTGAAGCTGGTTGGGTGCAAGTAGAAGAAGCATGGCTAAATCCCCAATTAGGCGATTTGTGGCAAACATTACGACAACTCCGCACCGATGTTAACAAGGTGTTAGAACTAGCGAGAATAGAAAAACTCATCGGTTCTTCCCTAGAAGCGAAAGCTTTAATTCACATCCCTGACAAACAGTTAGGCGATGCAATCAAAGCTTTCAACCCTGCTAGCGGTAACGGTATCGACGAACTGCGGTACTTGTTGCTGACTTCGCAAGTGGAATTATTAGATTCCGCCGAGAAACTGCAAGGATTGAAATATACCGCGCAAACTGAAGACTGGACAATTGCAGTAGTAAATGCAGACGGCGAAAAATGCGATCGCTGCTGGAACTACTCAATCCACGTGGGAGAATCAAAAGAACATCCCCTACTCTGCGAACGTTGCGTTTCCGCTTTAGCCGGAGAGTTTTAGGGATTGGGGATAGGGTAATGGGTAATTGGTAATAGGTAATGGGAATTAATCTCCTATCCCCTCATCTCCCTCATCCCCATCCCCCAATCCCCTAAAATGAATAATGTAGGGGTTTCCACGGCGCGAGGAATTTGATGACTAATCTCTTACAAGAAGCATTTGCTGTGGTCTCACAGCTACCTGAAGCTGAACAGAATGCGATCAGCTCAACTCATTTTGCAGCAACTAGCCCAGCGCGATCAATCACTGCATAAAATACCTATAGATTTTATGCAATTCGCTGGTATTTCCATTAAATTGTTTGAATGTTGCGCCACAAGTCAGCCGCCACAAACCTCGATAAGTGACCAACATTAGTAGTGGCAATAACTATATTTGGAATGGCAAGGGTGACAGCTTGAGCTACTAAAATTATGTCACCGTCAATAGTTTTATCACCAGCTGTTGGTTGCCCTTGTTGACGAGCCTGCGCCCAAAAGATTGCAGCTTGCCTCATGGCGACTGTTGTGATGGGTAAATATTCTAATAACTGAGCTAATTCATCTAAACGAGTAATACCTTTAACTTTATTTGCTCTTAATAACTCTCGCCGCACTTCATAATCAGCAATTTCAGGAATGATCACTCGATTACTAGAAGAAACGAGTATTTGCAACCATTGGGCACAAGCAAGGCTTTCATGTGAGCGATTTGGGTTTGTAACTAAACCTATAGGGCCAGCATCCAACAGGATAACGCGACTCACCAAGTTACACCTTTTAACTCAACGGGGAATAATTTACGCTCAGATAATCTATCTTCATCTAAGGCCTGAATTAAATATTCTCCGGTTTCTTGCTGCTCATCGGTATCATCTTCATCCATCCAAGATTGAAGCAGATTTACCAACTTAGACTGGTTTTCTTTTGGCAGAATATGTTCTTTTAAAATCTGCAATGTATATGTCTCAATAGAAAGCCCTTGCTGTTGAGCTTGCAGTGTAATATACTGCTCTAATTCTGGTGGTAAGTTTAAATTTAATGTCATAAGTCTGTTGTAGGTGACACTTTATATATTAAACCTACCAAACCAGAAAAATGCAGATAACCTACGCAATACACAACCTCAGTTTAGCCGCATGAGGGCAGGCGATCGCTGCTGGAACTACTCAATCCACGTAGGAGAATCAACAGCACATCCCCTACTCTGCGAACGTTGCGTTTCAGCACTAGCAGGTACATTTTAAGTATTGGGGATGGGGTAATTGGTAATTGGTCACATTGGTAATGGGGATTTATCTTCTTTCCTCCTCATCTACCTCATCCCCCTCATCCCCCTCATCCCCCTCATCTCCCAATCCCCAATCCCCTATAACTTCTGCAACAACTCCTGAGTTAACTGTAAAAATGCCTTAGAACCAGGAGATTGCGGACTCATTAAAACAGCCGGCATAAAGCTATCAACAGCCTTAGCCACATTCACATCTACTGGAATTTGATTTTTACAAATTTTTTCTACACCAAAATCTTCAACAACGCGATGCATTACTTGTTTGTAGTATCTGCTAGTTAGAAGATTTGAACTCGACATACTAAATACTATACCCAGCATTTTTATATCGATTTTCGCTTCATGTTCATGACTATCTTTTAATTGTCCAATCCGTCTTTCTAACAATTGAATACCTACTACAGATAATGGTTCTGGTTTAGCAGGTAAAATATAGAAATCACTACAAGCCAAAGCACTACGAGTTAAAAGATTATAGCCAGGGGCGCAGTCCAAGATAATAAAATCATACTCTTGGCGAACTGCCTTTAAGATGTTATTAATTAACACCCTTTCAAACCGATTCCAAACCATTTCAAAATCTTGCTCACCCAACGCCACCGATTGTTGATGCAGCATTTCGGAAACGACAAATTCATCGTATAAATCGATATCTCCTGGTAATAAATCTAATCCAGGTAACTTACAAACATTGGCATGAACGATATCTTGAATCGTTAATTTAGCATCCGGTTCTGGTGCTATAACTTGGTCTATTAGATATCGAAAAGTCTTTCTATTTTTCCGCCGCTTGGCAAATTCCAAAGGCGACATCAAACTGAGTGTGGCGCTAATTTGGCTATCTAAATCTAGAACCAACACCCGCTTACCATGATACTTAGCCAAACAAGTAGCTAAATTGACTGTAATGGTGGTTTTACCGACACCACCTTTCATATTTGCAGTTGCAATTACATATCCCATCGGTTAAGTCCTTTGGTGACGCATCCCCATTTAGGTAGCGCACACCCCTCCTAATATATGGAAATTGTCGTTAAATTTAATATTTCTGGAATACACAAAGTACTCCAGTGATATTGCCGTGATTGAGGCAGTCAGAATTATAGCAGTGAGTAGCACATTACTAACAATTAAGAAAAAATTAGTTTTAGGCTAACGGTAGTTGAATTTTAGTTGCTAATAAACTTTGTAACCGTTGTAGGTGCGGCCCAACTTGGTAAAGTAAATCACCTTTTCCTAATAAGTAAGCTGCTAAGGCTGATGTACCACCTAAAATAATTTTGGAATCTGCTTCACTTCTAGTGCTGAGGGCAATTCTTCCTGGTAAATTAGCGCGAATTAGAGGGGTAACAATCCCAGCTTCCGGACGTTGAGTCGCAATAATTAGATGGATTCCCGCAGCCCTGGCTTTTGCGCCCAATCTTTTAATACTTTGTTCTAATGCGGTGCGAATTTCTTTTTCTGCCATAAAGTCTGCATATTCATCAAAAATACAGACAATACGAGGTAAAGATTGCGAGGAACGTTGATTATAACTACTCAAATCAGCACAAGCAGCTTTCTCAAACCTTTGGTAACGAGACTCCATCTCTGCAACTAACTCATCCATTAGTTCAATAGCGCGATCGCTATCCTTAACAATAGATGAATAAGACCAAGACATTTGCTCAAACTCTGGAAACGTCACCCGTTTAGGATCTACCAGGACAATTTTCAGGTGTTGCGGTGAATGACGATATAGTAAGCTGAGGAGGAGCGATCGCAAAAATTCACTTTTACCACTCCCAGTTGTACCCCCAACCAAAAAGTGACAGGTATTCGGATCGGATAAATCAGCTTCTATGAGTTCTCCTTCTAAATTCACCCCAATTGCAATTTTTACAGGTGCATTTGCGGGTAAAGGTTGCGGCTGAATATAAGTTTCAAAGTGAGCAATTTGCCGATCTGAACGCGGTAAATCTATGCTGACATACCCAGCTTGTGGCGCAATCAAAGGCGGATTTGCTAAACCTAACTGCACTTGTAAATCATTAGACAACCGCAGAATAGAATTGACACTCACGCCTAGATGGGGTTTCAGCTTTACTCGAATAAAAGCAGGCCCCACAGCAGCACCTTGATAATCAACTTTAATTTTAAAAGATTGCAAGGTAACAACTAATTGTTCACCAATTTCATCGCCTAACGTTGATGTATCCTCCTCTTCAATCGGCGGTTTTGGAGTATCAACTTCTGCATCTACAAAAAAAGTCTGACATTTTTGTTGCTGGGGACAAATTTCACACAAATAAGGCTGAGTCGTTCTTGGTGGTGAATTGGGGTGAGACTGTTCCCAAGTTAACCATTCTTGCATTTGTTGCAATTTATAGGGAATCAACTGATGCACAGTATTTTCTAGCTGTTCCCAAGAATATTGATACTCTTTAAATTCTGGTAAAACACAGTAAACTGCTGAGTCAACAGGTACTTTTTTCTGATGATGCAGCATATAACTATAAAGAGAAACCTGCGCTAATTGTGCTGATGGATCTACTGGTTGATAGGTTTTAAACTCCACTACACAAAGGCGATTGATCTCAAAATTAAAAACTAAGCAATCAAATTCACCCCTTATCAGTTGCTGCGTTCCATTAGGTAGCTGAAAGTAATGCTCAACGCTATGTTCTCCAGAGAGAAACGTATTACTAATAACTGTTTCTGCATTACAATAGCGCCGATTAATTACTAACAATTCTGCAAAGCGTTTAATCAATCCTTGTAATCCCTGCCAAACTTGTAAAAGTGCTGGAGCCTGACTAGCATCTTTCTCAACTGCCTCTTGTAGGTAGGGAAAAAATTCTAATTGATAAAATATTTGTTGCATTTGTGAGGCAACTTCCTCTACCTTTATCTGTGCTGCTTCAGATTTAAACAAAGCTTTAAATTGTGGTTCAATAACAGCTAATTTCACAAATCTATCGGCTAACTTATGAAATGGATTCCCAATGCCAATAACTGTATCTGGTGGGAAAAATATTGCCTTATCGCCAAATGTATGATTTAGATAGAATAAGCGGGGACACTCAAAAGCTAAACGGACTTTAGTTACCGTTAAAGATGAATTATCTGATGTTTTTTTTGGCTGTTTTGAGGTATTATTTCCCATATCAAAAATATTAATTACGGCATTGGAATTAGATATTTCTAGTAAGCGACGATGCACAGCCGCCAAATAAACCGTATCCATCGCCGCATATTTTAGCTGCTTATTGCTCAGAGGACGCTTTCCCCAATCACTTCCCTGTTCTTCTACATCTACATTCGAGAAATTGCAAAGTTCTGCTGCTAAAGTCTTCAGTTTTAAATTGGAAACTTCCAGCCGTTGACGAGTAATTTTTCTGGCTAATTGTAAAGTACAGGTAACATTCTGCGCTAGCTTACCTCCTAAATACTTTACGTCATAGCTAGCATTGTGAAAAATCTTCTCAATATTGGCATTACTCATGATTTGGTTAACAAAATATGCAGCCAAATCACGTTTATTTAAGACATCGAGAATATAAGCAGATACACCTGTTGAGTCTGTCGGGTCAGTTAATACCTGAATCAGCGATAATTTTGGATAGTAAGTATTCCAGTCAGCAGTTTCTGTATCTAACCAAAGAATTTTAGTAGATGCTAACTTAGCTATTAATTTCCGGATTTCCGCAGCTTCTGTCAGGTAGTGCATTGACTGAAATTTTTTTCAAAAACTTATAATGCAATTAAACAAATTAATCGGTCTTGTATCTTAGCTTTGGGGTTAATAATTTTCACTTTCTTTTCCTGGCATAATAGGTCAATCAAATGTTGAATTTCAGATTCTTTTATATCAGAAAAATGACTAACTGCTTGTGAAATTAAAGTAGGTACTCCCATATAGCCTTGGGTTGTGACTAGATTTAATAAAAAATCTTTAACTTTTCTTAAATCTTTTACAGGCTTAACGGGTTGTTTAGAAACAATTCCTAAGTCCTGCAATAAAATACATTGATCTAAGATTTTTGCTTCACGAATTAAATTTTGTAATTCTTGTAAAATGATAGTTTTCCCTGCAATGACTAATTCCTGTGCTAGTGCAGAATTAACCAAGCTTTGGTATGTTGCCAAATAGTGAACAGAAGACAAATTAGGTTTAATATGATGATGGTTGGTATGTATAAAAATCTGTTGATATATTTGATTACCAGCTAGTTTCGGTGTTCCTACTCCTCCAATGCGAATTAGGTAAAGGGTATGGCACAAATTTTGCTGAATAACTCTTTGACAAGCATTCATAATATTGAAAAAGCTTGTCATATGTGACTCTTCAGTCCAAACTATACCAATCCTTTCAAGCTTACCAGGCTTTTGATAGCTCAACGAAAAACTAGCAAACCTACCACTTAAGAGTTTAGTTTTAATTTCCTGTATTTGTAACGCTGCTAGTGATACTTGCATCATCTGGATTAAGTCAGGTGATGATAGTAAGGAAATTTTAGTAATTTTTTCCTGATTTTTTTTATATTCCTTCTCCCACAACAATTCAAACTCTGCTTGAGTCCTATCTACCGGAGGCTTGGGCGGAGTAATAATTATTGTGCCATTACCATTTGTTTTTTTTATTATATCTATACTAATTTCATCTGGTTTATTTAATAGAGAAACTTTGTGTTTTTGATACTCATTCCGACCTAGAATTAATGTATTTCTCGGTAGAGTTTTACCACCAGGAAAATTGTCCTCTAACAATTGCTTATTTAGGGGAAATATAGGTGAATCAGTTTTTGAATCTGCTTGTTGATGTAATGGTTGTAGCCTATAAGCCCAAAGAGATTCTGCTTGGTTGAGATTAATAGGCTTGAGTGCTACTAGCCGTTCAATTCTAGCTTTATCCGACTGTAAAATACGGCTAGCACACTGTTTCCAAGCATCCTTAACTATACTGATAATAATGAGAAAATTTTTAAGATTATCATTGTGAATAGTAGTATTAATATTAAATATTGGCTGAGGATTAGAATTCCAGTTTGATTGAGTTTCGACTTGATCAAAACATAAGACTATTGGTTGAGTATCAGTTGAGATTTTGCCAAAATTTGCTAAAATATTCTTCGCTGTATCTTCAGTATCAATACAATATTTAACTTTTAATAACTCCATAGATTCTTCACTTAAACTATCTCCTCTTAACCATTCGCAGGCTAAAGTATATAGTTCAGGGTCAGTTAAATCATAGAGAATCCCAAAAAATATATCAGGATTATAAATACTTGCCTGTTTATATGTATCTTTAAGATGTTTAATAAATTTTTGGCGATTATTGAGTAACAATTGCCATATACTGGCATTAAAAATACGCTGTTTGACACTGAGTTTAGTAAAGGCAGATAAACTTTTAAGCCACAGGATTAATTGAGATTCTTGTTGGCCTTCTGGTATTTTAATTAAGCTATCAACTGTATAACGTAAAATATGTCGCCAGATATAATCGTTGTCAGGCCAAGGACTAATATAAGCGAAAAAAGCTCTATCATTAAACGTCAGTTTTAGCCTACCTAGTAAATAACTTTTGCCAGAACCTGCATCACCTATAAGTAATACAGTACGGCTACGATGATCTCTTGCTACTAGATCTAATAATTCTTCAATATCACTGATAACTTCTTGATGAATGGACTCAACTACAGACTTTGCATCTTGATTTTCTGTCCAAAAATTACCTGTTCTCAAATTTACTAGGTCAAACGGATTAACTTCGCGTTTAATAATTTCGTTGATTGATGGCATACTTAAATTATTGTGAAGGAGCAAATTTGAATTGTGGGTAAAATTAATTATTGTCTGCTAGTTAATGCTGATAAAAAATAGTGAACCTCCAACATTTTGTGGAATACCTGCATCAACTTGTTCTTGGGTATAAAGTTTCGGGTCTAACAAAGTACTTAACTCAATTTGGTCATTCCTTTGCAGACGATATAGGACTTGATCTAATTCATCCCTTGAAAGCGGAGGTTGTAACTTTTGTCGCAGATGGAAAATAGGTAAATAATTATCTGTACCCAATTCCTTATCTAATTTTTCAATAATTTGTAAAATTTCCTCATCACTGAGATTACTAATTGTTTCAAAAGCTGACTCTGTCGCAATTGTTAGTGAAGTAGAAACTTCTTCTGGCTTCTCCCGCAGAGTTTTTCGTAAAAATCGTAGGTAATTACCAAGTAATTCCAAACTGATAACGGGGTTAGTGCCTTTGTTAGGATTGTAATCATCTCGTAAAGACTCAATTCCTCTTTCAGTCAGCCAAACTTCGGCTTTAGTTTTTTTAATTCCCCATTCAGCGTCAATCAATCCCCGTTCACTCAGGGTTTTCAATATCACATCTCGTTCAGCTGCTTTTGGCGAGGTGATTTTGCTGGGGGTGATTTTCCCGGACGCTTTACTTATCTTGTCCAGTACCTTAAGTTCTTTGTCTGTGATGGGTACTTCTTGGGCTGGATCAAGCTTCAGCAGAGCTTGACCTGGCGGTAAAATTTTAACTGTGGCAATCTCACGGGTATAGTCTACCAGTTCGCGATCGCCCAAACTTTTACAAATTTTGTTTTTATCACCTTTAAAAACATCAAAGGTGCTAGCGCTAAGATTAGAGCGATAATTGGGAGATCCCAACAACTTGAGTAGAAACTTTAACTCGTTCGTTTCCATACTAGTAATCTTGCCTGTATCTAATTAAGCATTAAGCACTACTCTAGCTCGAACAGCAAAAATTGACACACTTTTCTGATCGTAGCACTATATTCTGTGACTACGGAAAAGTGTGCGATCGCATATACACCATTTCTAATTAATTGAGTAAATCTAACTTCTCACTACTCATAGCTTGATGTAAAAAGCCTAAAATTTTACCAATAAAATAAAGATGGTGCGTTAACTAAGCAACGCACCATAAACTATGGGATAGAAGACAATTTATTTTTTAGTATTCTTTGAATTTCTAATTCCTATCTACCCGCTTTTGCACTAAATATTTTCGCTTAAACTCTTCTCAAAGCATTAAAAGCTTTATTACGCAACCCACCTGGTAACAACGACAAACCTAAACCCGTCCAGGCTTTAGTATTAGAAAAAGACTTACCAGCCAAAACAAACTCTCTACCAGATTGGATTTCGCCTTTTTCAATTAAACGCAAACCCAATATTAACTTTGCTTCCGCAAGGCGATTTTTTCTAATTGACTCTAATTTTTCGGAATCAAACTGATAATTTTGCAGGTATTTAATCTTATCAAATAAATAAGGAATCGCTCGATTAATGCCTTGCTGTTCTGCATGGCAACGATATTCCATTAATAATTCCGGTAAATAATAGCCTTTTTTACCAGCCAAAGCTAGCCGCACAAACAAATCATTATCTTCGCAATTTTGAATATTGGGAAGCATAAAACCCAATTCTTGCAATGTTTGGCGACGGAATAATGTTGCGCCTACTTGAAAGCTTTGGTAAATAAAAACTACCTCTAGTAAATTATCAACAATACCAGCCGCTAATTTCTTTCTACCCCAGCGACGAGAATTTTCCTGAGTCATCTCATCATCCCGGACATTATTAATATCGATAATCCAGTGGTCAGTACCAACAAAATCAATCTCAGGATTTTGTTCAAAAATGGCAACAGTACGCGCTAAAAAATCAGGTGTTAGTCGGTCGTCGTCATCAAATTTGATAAAATACTCGCCACTAGCCGCATTAAAGCCAGAGCGCATATTATTACTTTTACCAATGTTTTGTTGATGACGAATATATTTAATGCGGTTATCTGTATACTGTGATATCAACTCAGGTGTACCATCGCGCGAACCATCATCACAAACAATTAATTCAAAGTCTTGGTAACTCTGGTTGATAACGCTCTCAATAGCGTAATGTAAGAGATGAACTCTATTAAAAGTAGGAATAGTAACAGAAATTTTTGGCATATCACAATAATTTTAGAAATAATCTTATATATATGATATAAATATTTATTTATAAGTATTAAACGATATTTCTAAATTTATTTAGTACTTTTTGACCAAATCTATTCATCTTTTTTTGTAGGCTAGGAGGTTTAAGATGTTTAGGTTTTAGTTCTGGATTTTTGAGGAATCTGTAATATAGAAATTCATGTGCATAACGTATATTAACATCTTCTCCTTGACACAATCTTTGAAATTCCGAGGATGAATAATTCATATAATGTAGGCGGCGAATTGGTTTTAAACCTTCTTGATTGTAGAGGATATTATTAATATTAGTAAATGGATCAGCATCTGCACAATTACCAGTTCTATCTTGAGGATCGGGACTTAGAGTAAAGTTAAATATTGGTCTATCGCTGCGCCAACTCATATAAGTAAACAAGTCTGCATCACACCACCAAGAATGCTCATTAATATAGGTATACTCTTGCTGATTAGCTAGCAAGTCTCTAAGACTGTTTATTTCTTCATCTCCAAAAATCCCACGTTTTGAACCGAAAAAACTAGAGCAATGTAATTGAGGACGGATGTGAGATTCTGGTAAAGAAGTTTTGTTTTCAATTACTGAAAAATTTAATGCTGCTACAGAAGGTGATTTGCGGTGTTCCCAGTCATCAAATATAAAATCATAGTCGTCTAATTTATTTACAACTTTATCCAGTGAACTCATTGCTAAACTATCAGCATCATAAAATACAAATCTTTCAAACTCACCATCAAAAGCAGACATTTTTCTAAATAGATTGCTTTTTCTATACCATTTATAATGCCCTTGAATTTTGTTATGGGCTTGAGGATGAAGATTCCATATTTGATTATAAAATTCTTCCCAGCGTTGCATCGAAACTTTGTCTTCAAATAAAAAAACATTTTTTCTAGACGCTATTTCCGACCTCACCTTCTCTAATTGCTCATCATAGGGAATAATACAAATAGGAATATCTGCATTTACATTGACTTCTAGACTGTTGAGCAGGGCAACTAATTGATCATAAACGACATCATTAGCAAGAGTATAAATACCGAATGGAGCCATAATTATTAAACCAGAATAATTAAATAATTAAATTTTCTTATATTGAGATTCTCTGTTATTATTTTCACTATAAACAACGGTTTATAATAAAGTACATAGTAAATTTACTGTTATTGTGATTCATCAGTAATCTCCTTTATATTGACTTTAATATATAGGAATTTTATCAGCCATATTAAGGAATACTTGTGATGACATATAACCTGGAATTAGGTCATTGTATATATATCAATTATTAATCTAATTCTGAGACTACCACTTAAATGAATATCTTAATGCTATCTGCTACCTTTCCCTATCCACCAACACGGGGGGGAACACAGGTGAGGACGTTTAATTTACTTAAGTATTTAAGTCAACGCCATAGGATTACGCTGTTAACTCAACGTGATGCTACTGTTACAGAAGCGGAAATCATAGCATTACAAGATTGTGTGGATCGTCTAGTGGTATTTGAACGTCCCCCAGAATCAGGAACCTCTGCAGGAATATTCCAGAAAATTCAACGCTTCAGTTCATTTTTGCAACAGGGAACACCACCAAGTGTGATCAACCGTTACTCTACTGAAATGCAAGAGTGGATTGATAACTTTGTAGAGGCGGGAAAATGCGATGTCATTACCTGCGAACATAGCGTAAATGAGATTTATGTGCGATCGCACTTCCAAAAACAGTTAAGAACTGTAGTTAATATTCATAGTTCGGTATACGGTAGCTGCTATAACCAACTCGCCACTGGGATTTCCGAAAATAAGTTGAGGGATAAAATTAATCTGCCACTTTTACGCCGTTACGAACAAAGCTACTGCTCGAAGTTTTCTGAAATTGTGGTGACAACGGCAGAAGATAAAATCCAATTACAAGAATTTAACCCTCATAGTGAAATTACAGTGATTCCTAATGGCGTTGATTTAGTGTCATTTCCCTACAGAATTCACGATCCAGCAGGAAATCGCTTAATTTTTATCGGTGCAATGGATAATTTGGCAAATATTGATGCGGTATGCTTCTTTAGCCAAGAAGTATTGCCAGAAATCCAAAAAATTTATCCTGATACAACTTTGGATATTGTTGGTAGTCATCCAACCCCAGAGGTTTTAGCACTAAAAAAACAACCGGGAGTTACTGTAACAGGGCGTGTACCTTCAATGGCCGAATATTTACATAAATCAACCGTCTGCATTGTACCAATGCGGACGGGTTTTGGCATTAAAAATAAAACTCTAGAAGCAATGGCTGCTGGTGTACCGATAGTTGCAAGCGATCGCGGTTTAGAAGGGTTAGCCGTAGATGGTTATAGTACACCTGTACGAGCATTGAGAGCAAATACACCAGCAGAGTATGTCAGCGCCATTACTCAACTATTTGATCGTCCACAACTGAGAGCCGAGTTATCTATTAATGGCAGAGAACTGATAGAAACAGAATTTACCTGGGATATAGCCGGTGAAAGCTATGAAAAAGCTTGTTGTGGAAGTGATGGGAATTATGAAATTTGAACTATTGCTGATTCATAATTGGATTATTGCTCCATTGTCGGTACAGTAAAAATTCTGCTACCAATAGGAATCCTTGTACTAGGTTTAGCTAGTTCTGTTGTCGTGTTGGTAGGATTAGTAGAAGGATCACTCAGGTTTTCAGATAAGATATTGAGTTGCTTATTTGTAGAAGAACTTGAATTATTATCTAGAGATGGCTCAATTGGATTGATACTGATAGATGGTTCTGTAGATATAGGGCTAATCTTATTAGTATCGTTATTATTTGATTCTGCTGCAGTTTGCGCTTGGCATGGCATTACAGTCAAAGCAGAAATTGAGGCTATAGCCAGTGCAATGATGTTTTGACAGTTGTGGTGCATATTCTTATTGATGTGATGAGGGATGAGAATTTGAACAAGGGAGATGCACTGAACTCTTAAATCAGAATTTTTGCAAATTATTAATCTTGCTGGATTGGAGTTTTTATCTGGCAATTTACTGTGAACACAAACTATGTTGATGATAAATATTGCAACTTCACAACAACCTTCTATTAATTAAAGTTTTAAGTTGTTAATTGAAGAATTAGTGTGTTGAAAACGCACTATTTTTTTATCTATCTTGTTTGAAAAATCAGTTTGTGCAACTAACAATAAATATACTTGTATAGTTGTTCTTTATATAAGAGAAAAATTACGGAATTTTGCACATAATCCGGAATAATCACTTCAAATCCTGGTTCGTATATTTATCAAAATCAACAATAAATATATAAAGTATTAAATAATGAATTATAAAAAATTGTTTTATATCAATTTAGGATAAAGATGGATCACGACAAAAAAATGCTGAAAGTCTTTACCTCAATAGAATACTGGCAGCAAAATCTGATTGCTCTATCACAGTGATTGATAAATCAAACACAAGCAATTCTTCTAGGAAAGCCAGTTAGTTGCTGTATCCCCTAGGAAACCCTGAAGGCGAATATATTGATATCTACATACTTGCAGCCAGACTGTGAGGGTTCATTAATCTGCAACTGGATCGCAACGAATTTCAATCATAAAACCATCAGGGTCATAGAAGTATACACCTCTACCTGTGGGACGGCTAACTGGGCCATGAGCGATCGCAATTTGATTGTCTCTAATTACTGCTACTGCTTGATCGAATAATTGCGGATCGATATCAAATGCTAAGTGGTATGCTCTGGTAAAAGACTTTTCCGGATTGGGATCTGGTGGTGATAAATCTGGTTCCCCAAATAAATCTAGAATTGTGCCATCAGGAGTAATGAAGTTAGCTACTTTCCCCGCAGCGACAAGTTCAACCAGGGTTGCGGGTACTTCATCACCTGTAAGTTCATGTAAACCTAAAATATTGCCATAAAAATGTCGGGATGCTTGCATATCTTGAACGTTGAGAGCAATGTGATGTACCTTACGTAGAACACCGGGAGCTAAGACATTGTTCGCAGCACAAGAGCTAGATAGCATGGCAGAATCAACTTCCCTACAAAGATAGAAGATAAACTTTTTGCTCAAAGTTTATGCTTTATCCTAAAAACTTACCATGCCTTTCGATTATTCTTTAGACTTTGCCAAGATTAATTTTCGCCAACATCCTGAACTCTATCGTGTTGGTAAAGGTGAGCAGGGTGTACTTTTGGTAGAGCCATATAAATCGGAAATTCTTCCTTTCTGGCGATTTAAGACCCCAGAGATTGCTAAAGAGTCGAGTGAGAAGATTTATGAGATTTTTTTAGTTTATTTAGAAAATAATGATTTTATTGGTGCAGATATGGCACGCAAGTTTTTACAAATGGGTTATACGCGATCGCGCCGTTATGCAAATCATAAAAGCGGTAGGAAATATAAATCTAGTTCGACAGAAGGAAGCCAGAAAAAAGAAATTTTACCTTATGATGTAGACCCAGTTAAAGCAGAATCAGCAGCAATATTTAAAGCCAAGTGGATACAAGCCAAGACCAATGAAAAGTATCTCCAGCTTTTAGCTAAACATAAACAAATGTATGAAATATAGGACTTATATTTTATTTTGGAAATCCACGTATTGGAGAGGCACAGCTAAAGTCTTGCATTAGGTGTAGGTTGGGGAGCCACTGTGTTGGACGGGTTTCCCGGCTTAAAGCAAGTGGCGTTTGAGCAACGCGAAACCCAACATTAATTCGCATGTTGGGTGTCATGCTTCACTACGTGACGCTAACGCACCTCTTCAAACAATTTTCGTGAATTTAATGTTCAAATATATCTTTAAATTGTAATAAATCTAAAGTCACGATTGTGGGCAGAACTTGAAAACATTCTTGAGCAAGCTGCCAACGCTCTTCTCTTTGGAGCATGGCAATTAGTTTATCTCTAACACTAAGTAAATAGCGCACATCATTAGCAGCATAATTGAGCTGTTCTCCAGATAAATTAGCAGCATTACCCCAATCAGAACTTTGAGCGCTTTTATCCAGTTCTACTTTTTCTAATTCCTGAACTACATCTTTTAGTCCGTGGCGATTAGTATAAGTACGCGCTAGTTTACTAGCTATTTTGGTACAAAAAACAGGCTGAACAGTAATACCTAAGTTGTAACGTAAAGTAGCAATATCGAAACGCGCAAAGTGAAATACTTTCTCGATATTGGCTGCTTCTAACAGTTTTTGTAAGTTTGGTGCTTCAGTTTGTCCTTTAGCGATGCGAATTGCAGTTACTTGCCCCCCTGGGTTACATAATTGGACAAGACAAAGGCGATCGCGCTGTGGTAGTAATCCCATTGTTTCCGTATCCACGGCGATCGCCTCTGATTTTAAATACTGGGACAGCGCAGCGTCACTCAGGTCGCGATCGCTCACTTGAAAATCTTGTAATGTCATGAATCACTCAAGAATAATTGCAGTGCCCAACAGAAGCAATTTCTATGAGACACTACATTATTATTGTGCAAAAAAAGCAGAATTTCTAGCCATTTCTCAGGTGACCGGAAGAGGTAGGGGGAAAAGGAGCAGGGAGCAGAGGGGGAAACAGAAAAATATTATCTCTTGTAAATTGGATAATTTATTTTCTGGAAGTCTCTAATGCAGTAACTTCAGCCTATAGGTTCGTTGTTAAGTGGTTTCAAAGAGTAGCTGCAAAAGCTTGTACGCAACTCAGAACTCAGCACTACCATGACGACTGTGAGAAACTTCTGGCAAGCTGCACTAATTAGTTTGCAAGAAAATCTGTGTGAGATAGACTTCACCTTTTTGATTAGCAGCAACGCCAATCCCGGTAAGATTATATTTTCCTTTGATGTTCTTAAGATGCCCTGGACTATTGAGCCAACCAATCACAGCTTGTCCTGCAGGATCGCTATATCCTTGATTAAAAGCAACATTTTCGCCTGCACTTTTGTAAATAATCGGTAGAATAGTAACTCGTTTCTCAAAACCTTGATGGCTAAAAGGAACTTTACCATTAGCCATATTTTGGCTATGAATTCTTGCCTGCCGAGTGATATTTGCATTCAGGGTCAACTTTGATAAACCCTTAGAAACACGATATCGATTAATTTGGTCAAAAACTGATTTTTCCAGTGCTGTAGTTTTAAAAACAGTATTTGATGCAACAACCTGATTTGAAGCGATCGATAACGGTTTATTATTAGGGTTTTTTTGTGGAGAACTGTGTCCTGAAATCGGAGTAGTTGTTAATCCACTGGCAAGGACAAGCGTACTTAAAGCTATGCCAAAAGCAGTTTGTCGTAACATGGAAATTACTTAATGTATAGAGTTATAAGACCTCTAATCTACCTTATTCTTCCTAGCAGAAATACGAGGATACTATTAAGGCTTGATGAACTTAGAGAAATTTTGCAACTGCTTTACAGTAAATACAAGTAATCACCTCCAAGTTTATACACTAGGATAGATGTAGATGTTTCAGATGCATTAAGTAGCTTAACGAAGTGATAGCTGTCCCTGAAAAGATAAAAATTATCTGAATCTTTAAAAAAGATAATGTAGTATCTTCTAGACAAATGTCATAAGCACTACATTTTTCATTAAATAAATTGGCATAAATAAATATTTACGATTGATATCAGAGGCTGTTGCGAAGTGCTGAAGAATCAGCCAGCAGATATGACCAAGATTTGCAATACTAACCCCAAGGTATTGACAGCCAGAAATCACTTGCAACTTTGAATTTTATAGCCTGCATCGTAGCCCACTGACTGAAAAGTTCTGAGTCCTAGAGTTGAGGCAGTGCGGGGAGGTTCTTTTCGTTGTAGCAACTGGCATTGCTGAGTAAAAATCCCATTGAAACTTTCATGTATTGCATGAAATTTTTTCATGGAGACTACTTCATAAACTTTGTTTATGTTGCTCTCTTGGTGCTGTTGACTATCTATTCACACTACATACTGAGAGACATTTTTTACAGCCTGAACAAAGTTTCAAACACCCTTTTATAAAACAATCAAGGGGCACAATTATATGTGCTATTTGCTAGATACTTAATTTAGCGAAAATACTTTATATAAAACTAATATTTGAAATTTAAAAAAAGTAATTATACTTTTATTTCTTCTTCCCTGTTCCATACCTGAGCAAGTAATTTCAAGAATCAAAACGATTTTGATATATAACAATCATAAATTTGTTTATTAGCAACACTTCTTAAAGCTAATCAAGGTTTTTATCGGTGAATAATAGATAAATTTTAACGATAAAACTATTATATGTAACATTAATATAAATTTATTGCTGTTTTTAATACAATCTGTGAGTGTCAGTAATTTCTTGGGAAATCTAAGGATAACCTAGAATTTCTGCTGACTTAACTTTGTAATTAAGGAGCAAACCCTTGATACAAGAACACTCCAGGCTATCGGTATCTGACGGAGAAAATCACCGCTCACGTAATTTACTGATTCGATTTATTGTTGGTGGCACTACCCTTGTAGTTAGTATTTCTGCATATTTTAGCTATCAAGCAGCTAGAAATATGACGCTCAGTGATTTGAGACAGAGTGCTTTTTTAGAAGTACAGAGAGGAGGCGATGAAATTCAGGAGTGGTTACACGTCCGCCAAGTAGAAGTAGAAACCTTGGCTAATACTCCTACTGTACGCTCCTTAACTTGGTCTATCGCAGAACCTTATTTAACCGCAGAAGTTAACAGGATTAAAGAATTTTTCTTTTTCCAAATGGTTAACCTAGATGGCTCATTTGCTAATACCAAAGTTGGGCCTTCAAATAAAAATATAAAGGATAGAGACTTCTTTCAAAAAGCGATCGCAGGTAAAAGCAATATTTCCGATCCCTTTATTAGCCGTTCTACAGGAATTCCGTTAATTGCGATCGCGACTCCAATTTGGGCAACTAGTCCGCAAGCTGGTTCGCCAATAGGAGTTTTCCACGGGAATGTGAAAGTCGATCATATCCAAGAGGTTGTCAACTCGCTATACTACGGCCCCAACAGCTATGCTTTTGCGCTGAATTCCCAAGGACAAGCGATTGTCCACCCCAATTCCGCGTTAATGTCAACCATCGAAAAACCCGCACCTAGTTTGCTGAAAATTGGCGATCGCAATTTAAATGCGATCGCGCAACGGATGGTAAACAAAAAGCAGGGAATTGAGTTGATGGAAATTGATGGTACTCAAAAATATGTAGCTTATTTGCCGTTAAAATCTGCTAATTGGTCAGTGGCTTTGGTAATTCCCCGCCAAAATATCGAATCTCGGCTGCAATTCCTCGATGCGATCGCCTTAATTGTCGGTGGGCTGACAGTCACCATGATTACAGTATTGTGGAGAGTACAAGCATTTGAACAAGCTGAACTTAAAAAATCTAAAGCAGCAGCCGATACAGCTAATCTGGCGAAAAGTGAATTTTTAGCTAACATGAGTCATGAACTGCGAACACCCTTAAATGGGATTCTCGGTTGTGCCCAAATTTTACTGCGTTCTCCAGCTTTACCTGAGTCAGAGCAATATCACGTCAATATTATTGAGCAATGTGGTTCTCATCTGCTGACTTTAATTAATGACATTTTGGATTTATCTAAAATTGAAGCTAAAAAGTTAGAACTGCACCCCCAAGATGTGCATTTACCTTCTTTTCTGCAAGGAATTGGGGAAATCTGCCAGATTCGGGCGAAACAAAAAGGTATTTTGTTTATTTATGAACCTGCAAGTAACTTGCCAACAGGGATTCATGTCG
The DNA here is from genome assembly GCF_025677855.1 of Tolypothrix sp. PCC 7601. Lineage (NCBI taxonomy): Bacteria > Bacillati > Cyanobacteriota > Cyanophyceae > Nostocales > Tolypothrichaceae > Tolypothrix > Tolypothrix sp. PCC 7601. The sequence continues at coordinate 1,033,271 of NZ_CP064879.1, read as the reverse complement.
ATGTCAAAAGATTACGTCAAGTATTATTGAATTTGCTGGGAAATGCCATCAAATTTACAGATGCGGGTAAGGTGAATTTCAAAGTTGAAGTCATCGATCAACCTCCCAGTGATGAGCAGATAGTTAAACATCAGATTCGTTTTACTGTAAAAGATACGGGAATTGGTATAACTCCCGCAGAATTAAGCAAAATTTTTCTGCCCTTTGAGCAAGTAGGCGAGAAAAAGCGCCAAGCTGAAGGTACTGGGCTGGGTTTAGCCATTACTCGCCAATTGGTACAGATGATGGATAGCGATATCCATGTGCAAAGTCAAATTGGTCAGGGGAGTAGCTTCTACTTTGAGTTAGAGATTCCCACGGCTCATGATTGGGTACAGTCTGCAATGACTGTATCAGACAAACAAATCATTGGCTTTGAAGGAGAAGCCTACACCATCCTGATGGTTGACGATCGCTGGGAGAATCGCACAGTAATTACCAACCTATTGCAACCACTGGGTTTTAATGTAGTAGAAGCCAACAACGGTAAAGAAGGTTTAGAAAAAGCGATCGCACTCCAGCCAAACTTAATCATCACAGATTTGCTGATGCCAGAAATGGATGGCTTTGAATTGATTCAAAATCTGCGTCAGACCCCAGAAATTCAGGATGTCAAAATTATCGTCTCTTCCGCTAGTGTCTTTGAAGCTGACCAATATCGCAGTCTGCAAGCTGGCGGTGATGACTTCCTCAGCAAACCCGTACAGGCTGATGAATTATTGCAGCAATTAGCTAACCACCTTAATTTAGTGTGGATTTATAAGCAATCTCAAGCTGAAGTAACAGCCAAAGAATCTACCACAACCGATAGCCAATCTCCCCAATTAACGCCTCCCAGCACAGAAGTTTTGCAGGAACTAATTACCTTAGCTAGTAAAGGTAACTTCAATGCCATTCTCAAGCGGGCCGATCAACTAGAAGACACAGACATCAAATTTGCGCCATTTGCTAACGAACTCCGGCAATTAGCTAGGCAATTTGATGAAGATTTAATCCTCAATTTCTTGCATCAATACGCAGTGGAAAAAGTATGAATAATACTATAGGAGAGCCTTCTGCTCAAGGAATTATTTTAATAGTTGATGATAACCCCGCTAACTTACAGGTTTTATCCAGTTTTCTCGATCAATCTAACTTTGAAGTTTGGGCAGCGCGCAGTGGTGAGAAAGCTCTTCAGCGATTAGAAAATGGTGATTTACCTGACTTAATTTTGCTAGATATTATGATGCCGGGTATGGATGGGTTTGAAACTTGTAAATATCTCAAAAGCAATCCTCGTGTCCAAGATATTCCGGTAATTTTTATGACGGCTCTGTCCGAAACAGCGGATAAAGTCAAAGGCTTGCGATTGGGAGCGGTAGATTATATTACTAAACCTTTTCAGCATGAAGAAGTCTTAGTCAGAATTGAAAATCATCTGCAACTGAGAAACCTCACCAAGGCTTTAATCTCCAAAAATGCCGAATTACAAAAAACTCAAACTCAACTGATTCAAGCTGAAAAAGTAGCAGCTTTAGGTCAACTAACAGCAGGAATTGCTCATGAAGTCAATAATCCTATCAATTTTATAGCTGGTAACTTAAATTTTGTGGAACAGTATGTACAGGAAGTGGTTAGTTTACTTCATCTCTATCAAAAACATCTACCTGATCCACCGGATGAAATAAAAACCGCAATTGACAAAAATGATCTCAACTTTTTATTAAATGATTTATCGAAAATTATTCAGTCTATGCAAGTGGGTACGAGTCGAGTTACAGAAATTGTTTCATCTTTAAATAAATTCTCACGACACAGAGAAGCAGGTAAGAAGCTAGCTAATTTGTACGAAGGTCTAGAAAGTACAATAATGATTCTGGGACATCGCTTCAAAAGCAATGGTCATCATCCACCTATTCAATTAGTTAAAGAATATGCTAATTTGCCACTGATTGAGTGTTATCCTGGCGAAATTAATCAGGTTTTTATGAATTTAATTTCTAATGCAATTGATGCTATTGAAGAAACATATAAAAATAAAGACTTTAATGAAATTGCTCAAAATCCTGGTGTCATTAAAATCACAACTGAAGTAATAAAAGAAAAAGTTATTATCAGAATCGCAGATAATGGAGCAGGTATCAACAAAGCAGATGAGTGTAAAATATTTGATGCATTTTACACCACAAAGCCTATTGGCAAAGGCACAGGACTTGGTTTATCTATTGCTTATCAAATTGTAGTTAATAACCATAATGGTAAGCTTACATATAATTCCATAGCAGGTGAGGGGATAGAGTTTGTTATTGAACTACCAATCCGATAGTATCAATTCTATAATTTTGGGTTGTAGCTAAAAAATTATTACCATTTTCAACTATCAAAACCTGACAATAAAAAAGCTCCCCATTAGTGGGGAGCTTTTTTATTGAGCTAAAGCTTTAGTATTAGCCGTTGATTGCAGGAGCAGTCAACGCAACAGGAGCAACTTCACCAGCAGCTAAGTCTAAGGGGAAGTTGTGAGCGTTACGCTCGTGCATTACTTCCATACCCAAGTTAGCGCGGTTGATTACATCTGCCCAAGTAGCGATGACGCGACCTTGAGAATCAATTACTGATTGGTTGAAGTTGAAACCGTTCAAGTTGAACGCCATTGTGCTGACACCTAAAGCGGTAAACCAGATACCGACTACAGGCCATGCAGCCAAGAAGAAGTGCAGAGAACGGCTGTTGTTGAAGGATGCGTATTGGAAGATCAAACGACCAAAGTAACCGTGTGCAGCTACGATGTTGTAGGTTTCTTCCTCTTGACCAAACTTGTAACCGTAGTTTTGAGATTCGGTTTCGGTGGTTTCACGCACTAAGGAGGAGGTTACCAAAGAACCGTGCATTGCAGAGAACAAGCTACCACCGAATACACCAGCCACACCTAACATGTGGAAGGGGTGCAACAGAATGTTGTGTTCTGCTTGGAACACGATCATGAAGTTGAAGGTACCGGAGATACCCAAAGGCATACCATCGGAGAAGGAACCTTGACCAATGGGGTAGATCAAGAATACTGCGGTAGCAGATGCTAAAGGTGCAGAGTAAGCTACGCAGATCCAAGGACGCATACCCAAGCGGTAAGACAATTCCCACTGACGACCTAGGTAGCAAGCGCAACCTAGCAAGAAGTGGAAAATTACCAATTGGTAAGGGCCGCCGTTGTACAACCACTCATCTAAGGAAGCTGCTTCCCAAATGGGGTAGAAGTGCAAACCGATAGCGTTGGAAGAAGGAACAACTGCACCAGAGATGATGTTGTTTCCGTAAATTAAAGAACCTGCAACAGGTTCACGGATACCATCAATGTCTACTGGAGGAGCAGCGATGAAAGCGATTACAAAGCAAGCGGTAGCAGCTAGCAGGGTGGGGATCATCAATACGCCGAACCAACCGATGTAAATCCGGTTCTCGGTGCTGGTGATCCATTCGCAAAACCGATCCCATACACTGGCGCGAGAGCGCTGTTGTAAGGTTGTTGTCATTGTTTTATGAGTGCTGATTTTTTATGTATTACGGTAAGCAACTTTACTTACCTGTGTAATCACCATAATGGTACTATTGAGATTTGTAAAGAGTAATTAATTCAAAATTATTTATCAAATGTATAAGTTTTTATTATTTTTATTTTGAACAAGCAAGGTTAAAAATTTTTTTCGTAGAGTTTGCCAAGAGTCAAAAGTCGAAACATTTGGCTTTTGATTCTTGACATTGAACCTTGGACTTTTTTCTCAAAAGGGATTGTAGATCAAAGAAAAGTATAGCCCATTTTCTTGCCATGTGTTCTCCCTAGATTCTACAGATACTAAAGGAACACCCCAGTCAAGACGTGCGGTGAAGCGATCGCCTTGTGTCCACCTTAAGCCCAAACCAACAGAAGCCAGGGTGTTAGGATCTGGGTTTGCTCGATTAGAATTATTCCAAGCCACACCAAAGTCAACAAATGGTGCCAGATGCAACGTACTACCGATTTTGGGTAAACGAAGAATTGGTACTTGAACTTCTGCTGAAGCAAAAGCCCCATTATCCGTTAATAAATAATCTTGGCGATAGCCTCGAACCGTATCAATACCACCTAAACCTAATTGTTCCAAAGGCAGCAAGCTTTTTGATGCCAACTGTGTATTTACACGTAATAGTAGCAATGTTTCTGGAGCCAATAATCTTGCCCATTGTGCTTGTCCTTGCCAAGCAAAAAAGCGGCTATCAGGCCCATCTTGATTAATCGTCGCATCAAACGCACCTATACCTAAATTAAATTGCGATCGCAAAGCAATTACTTCCCGACTGTTGCGGGTTGTCCATTCTTGGAAAAATCTGATTGCAGATATGCGTGTCCTTCCTTGCTCGTCAGCTCCCAATGAAGGAAAAGGTAAACGTTCACCTTCAATATATGTAGCTTCACTCTCGCGCCGTGAAGCTGTCAAACCCAAAGCCAATTCTTGTGTAGGAGTTTGAATAATCGGCTGGCGGAAGGTAATCTCGTAGTAACGGGAAGATGATTCAATATCGAGAATATTGAAAGGTTCTTCAATAACATTGCTCGATGTAGTGCCAAAATTGAAAGAGAGTGTACCGTTACGGGCATTGAGCGGTAATGTATAACCAACATCAAAGGCATTACTACCATCGGTATTAGTGTATGCAAAATTAAAGCCATCTCCAAATCCTAGTAAGTTGGCTTGATTGATTTGTAAGCGGCGGCGAAAACTACCAACACTAGGCGATCGCCCATTATCTAGAACCACTTGAGCGCTGAAGGATTGTGCTTCCCGCACCTCAACTTGTAATACACTCACACCAGGACGAGATCCGGCGGAGAGTTCAGCAGATAAGTTTTGGATCAAAGGATTCAACTGTAATAGTTGCAATGCTTCTAGCAACTGCTCCCGATTTAGCGGTGCTTTGGTGGCGATCGCGAGACGGCTACGTACATAATTAGAGTTCAGTCTGCGAGTACCAGTTACCTGAATTTCTTCTAATTTACCTTCAACAACCTGAATTTTAATTACACCAGATTTGATCGTTTGTGGTGGAATATAAGCACCAGAGGTAATATAGCCATTTCTTACATATAAATCAGTAATTTTAGAACGAGCCTGAAATATCTCAGCCAAAGATATTGGTCTTTTGATAAATTCTTTGGTTTCTGCTGCTAATTGTTCAGGAGTAAATACAGTACTACCAACAACCTCAAATCTTTCTACAACAATATTTTCTGGAAGATTTTCTGGTAAGGTTTGCTCGGGTACTGGAGTGGGGTTAGGAGCAGGAAGAAGTTGTTCTGGTGGTGGTAATGGTTGTGGTGGTTTAGGTAAAGGCGTTGGAGAAGGTACAGGTGGTTGTACATCTTGTGGTGGTGGGAGCTGTTGCGCCTGGATGGAATTAATATTTGAGATTTGTGAACTATTAATAGTTTGAGCTTTTGCTGATTTAGCGTTGATGTTGGCAAGCAACACAAATATACTCAGTTGTAATAACAAGACTCCATACTTATGAAGTAATTTATCGCTCATCATGGTTTAGGGCTATTTCAACTTACATTAAGATTTAGTAAAAAGCAGCTGACATTACAAGATAGCAGCTAGCTGGATATTTACTGACAGTAAATTCATCTAAGTTAAAAAATTAAAGCTTAGACTCAGTTTACAATTAGATTTTCACTATTATCCGCTATAATTACGAATTAGCAAAGAGAGTTGCTTATAATATTTAAAACAAAAGATTAACTAAAAAATACCAAAATTTAGTTTTATTCATCAACTTATAATTAATTGCCAAAATTGCTTTATTTTAGAATTTGATATTTTTCATTATAGGGAAAACTGGCAATTAATTATATTCTTATTAATGGATGTCTTATGGCAAAATATTACTAATTAACCAATAATATTTTTTCGCAGATTCAATTTACAAAATAAAATTTTTATAACTGCTACTAAATATCTAGCATTTTATAAAATATCTAATTTGTATTTCAAATTATATTAATCTCTTGTAACACGGGAATTTTGTACGCTAGAGTTAAACCTGTTAAATGCCATATATTCACTATTAATCATGGCTGGTATTAAGATTAAACCAGTAATAGTAAATATTTACAAAGCTGAGGATAAGTGGCTTTACATTTTTATTTCAAAGTTTTATGAAAACTAATCTCCAACCAAGAAAATGTTCATTTTGATGAATTAATAACTGTTTGATTACATCATGCCATCAATAAAGTGCTAATTAAAAACAATCCCAAGGCTGCCTATATAAGTCTTTCTATTTCATTATTCACACTTGATACTTCAGTCTTCTTTTACTATTTGATAATTTTCATAAATATCCCTCGCTCTCAGCAAATTTCCGCAAGCGTGGTAAACATTGACGTTGATAAAAACTGCTTAAAGTGGGAATAGATAAACCGAATTCTTCAGACAATTCCTTCCAACTAGCTTCTGGGGGTAGACGTTTCAAAATTAATACCTGACAATTGACATCAGAACGTCCTTTAATATAAGCACTGCGGAGTTCTCCTTGAGAGTCAGCTTCCGCCCATATTCTGACATTATCTAACATTGGGGGAGCTTCAGGGGTAGCAGCTAGATTATCCACAGGATCAATAGTATCGCTGTTGTCACCCGAACCCGATTGTCGAATTTTCAAAGGTACTTTGATTGCTTGTTCTCTCTGCTGGCTTAAGTAAAAGTCTTGGAGTCTACGTTTTAGGTAAGCATTCAACCAAGTTACAACACTACCATAATTAGGGTCATAGGCTTGACCTGTCCTAGCTTCACAAATATTGCGACAGAAATATAACCAAGTTTGTTGGAGTGCGTCATGATAATAAGGAGTACTTTCACGCCAGAGCCTACTTGCAGTCAAACGAATGATTTGCGTGAGCAGCTTCTGACGCTCTTTACTTCCGGGTGGGTATTCACAAGCTTGGGCAACTAAACAGCGCAGCTGTTCATCCAATTCAACCATAGCAATCTAGATAAAGAAAGCAAGAATATTTTAATGCAAATATTTCCCCAAAAATCTATTATTTCCAGCTTGGGCAACTTTTTTTCTTTTATGCGCTTAAATGAATAAAAAATTGCCATTTATATGATTAGGCAATAATTGAATTTCTGAAAAAGAATATAATTTTCTATATCTCTGCTTCTACTTTGATTATGCTCTAAATTAACTGTTTAACCTAGATAAATGTGAGAAATATATTGTTTCAAGGTATATATTATTTTTACTTTCTATAAATAGCTATATTTGTTATTGCAACTTTAGCAATGCATAAAACAATATTTATTGACTAAAACCATCAATTTATTCATTGGTTACTATAGAGGCATAGCTATTAATAGCGACAGTCTCCAGACTGGAGGTAATAGTACAGACCAATTCTGGATTATAGCTGCTGAAATACTTAACCTGAATTCGATATCAGATTAAATTTTCATTATACTATTTTTTTACTTCTGGGATTTGTCAACTTGCTTGCGCGGTTTCAGACGTTTAATTTTGAATAAATCTCCTTAACCCAAACTGATGTTACCTACTTGAAGAAAAATGAAAGGGAAAGGTAAAGCTTTGTAATTCCTTTTCCCTTTGTATCCTGAATTAACAAGTTGAACTATAACCCTAACCAGGAAAAGAAACTCTCCCACCAGGAAGTTGTCAAATCGCTGACATTGAAATTCATTTTGCGGCGGATATCTTGAATATTCCAGTTCGTTAGCTTGGCTAAAGTTTGCGCTTCTTGTTCAAAACGCTTAGTTAATGACTGCTTATATTCTCGCCCAGCCGGACAATTTAGGTCGCCTGTAAACGGATGTTGTAAGATGTAACGACCTTGAAAAGATTCCCGGTTAGAAGTTTCTTGGAACATTGGATCTTCGGGGAATTTGTTGCGGGTGTAACGAATATGCAATCGACTGATAAACACATTACTACTAGGAACAGGTGGACGAAAACCACGAGGTAATGTCCGGTTATTGCGAGAATCATCATCCAGCCAAAATACACCTGCTTGCTTGAGTTCCTCTAAAGATAATGGTTCGGCAGAACAAGGATCGCAACTACTCATATCCCAGGCATATTCTAAGAAAGCGACTTTCCTGTCTTCTTTAACATAGGAAGTTTGGAACATGGACTTATAAAAGTCACCAAATTCACTTTTGATGAACACCGGAATATTAGCGTCAGAAGGAACTTTTACTGTGCGATAGTTAGTAGTTTCTGCTTGCCCTTTGGGAGATAAAATGTAAACAATCACATCTTGTTCAGCTGCGGCGTTAATCATACCTAAACGAATTGGCAGCATGAACCTAGGTGATTTGTAGAATATTTGCAGAGGACGGAGTAACTGATAGCCAGATTGCTCAAATTTATCTAAATTGACTTTCGCTACAAAGAATTTCATGGAAGAGCGAATGTATGGCTGAAGTAAGTCTTTAGCTCCCTTAGGAATTTTGTAGCCATTTTGATTAAGCCAGGTTTCCAAACCTCCAGACTCTTTAGCGCTTAAAATCACAATATCGTATTCGCCAACATTGAACCGCGCCTCAACAGTAACACCTAAATTACTACCGCCCCTTTTACTTGAAATCTCATCTCTGGCTGCGGCTCGAGGTGCTGCTTGTGGCATATTTTCACCTTCGTAAACAGGAGCGCAGGGATCTGAATCGAAATATTCTACTAGTCGTGGCGCGCTAAAAGCATCAAGCCGTTCAATAATTTTGGGTTCAGCAACACGAACTTGGTCTTTTTGCAAGACAGTCGGTACAGGTACAACGATCGCAAAATCTTTGACTGCACCCTGAAAATCATTAGCCATTGTCAAGACAGTGCGATCGCCATCTCGCGCAATTACTACCTGAGAAGCTTGATTATAAAGTTTGCTATCAGCTTTAGAAACATAAAATCCACAAAATGCCCATGCTGTAGGCGTAAAACACAGCACAGCTATCAATGCAATGACTATGGAAATTAAGAATCTTAAGGGTTTCATATTATTTTTCAATTGTGTTTAAGAGGCTAGAGATTAGTACCGCCGTGACAAAAAGAATACAGCGTCAGCATTTCCTTGAGTTGTAATGGTTTGTTTATTTGGGCATTGGCTGATTAGGAGCTAGGATTTAAGGAATTAGAGATTTGAGTGTTATCGGGAACACTAGCGTTATCGTCTTTTTTCCACCAAGAATATTCTGGGGCTGACCAGAAGGCATCAAACAAAATAGTTAATGGTGCTAAGATAAACAGGGCCCAAAAAACTGCGCTGGAAATAAAGAAATAGTTCCGCAGTATAAAAGTGAATATGGCGATGCATACTGCCCAAACTAGACGACCAACTCGAGCATTGGGAATTGAGCGCGGATCTGTCACCATAAACAGGGCAAATAACAACAAAGACCCACTCATCAAACGATGCCAATAAACATCCCAAGTCCAGCCTAGCCAAAGATTGCGAATAGCTTCTAGCAGAGAGTAGGAACCCAAAAAAGCAGCTGTCGTATCCCAGCGACCAACTCGCTGCAAAATCATGCCACCAGTCCCAAAAAACAATAGTCCATACCACCAGTCTTCTCCCCACTGTCCTGGCGAAACCCAGGCATCAGAGGTGAGCAGCAAGGCAGTAATAATACCAAAGTTGCCAGGATTGAAGAAATGTTTATTACCAACTTGGAAAAAAAATTTACTAGCGATCGCACTTGCTGCGGCTAAAGCCATTGTCGTCCAATGATCGGCCCGCAACAGCAAACTGAGTCCCAAGGATGTAATTAAAGCACTGCGAAGATTGATGTTTTGTTCTTTACTCAAAATCGAGGACAACATCCATTGGGTTAATAGACAAGTCGCGATCGCTACTCCTATCAACTCCGGCCGCAATGTCCAGTCCCTTGTCCCAATTCCCAAAGCTAGGAACAAGGACAGAAATAGAATTTGATAATCTCGGATATCATTAAGTAACATTACCCGCATATTCAGGGATTACGCGCAGATTTTTCCCCAATCTAGACGGATCAATGCTGAGATCATAAGGTTGTTACAGTTTTTGTTACAAACTGAAGGACTAACAATAGAAAGTTCCGTATTGTTAACCAGTAGTGAAATTGCGATCGCCTTGATGTGAACTAATGTTGCATATCGATTCGCTACAATGCAAAAACAGATTGCTTCCATAGCCTTTAACTTATGCTGATCCGTCCTGCTACGCCAGCTGACGTGCCCAAAGTTTTACCAATGGTTGCAAAGATTTGTGCTTTGCATGATGCTTGGGACTCTGCCAAATACGGGTTTTTACCCCATCCAGAACAACGATATCAAAACTGGTTGGGAAAGTTGACAAATAGCGATAGCAGTGCATTTCTGGTAGCTGAAGATGAAGAGAATTTAGTGGGGTTCCTAGTAGCGACAGTTGAGCGAGAAATTCCTATTTATCGCTTAAAGGAATTTGCCTTTATCCATGATATTTGGGTTGAGCCAGATTATCGTCAAAGAGGTGTAGCACGGCAAATGGTAATACTGGCTGTTGAAATCTTTCAAAAAATGGACATTCATCAAATCAGGCTAGATACCGCAGCAATTAACGAAGCAGCTCGGCGGTTATTTGCATCTTGTGGTTTTCGCATCAGCACTATAGAAATGCTGATGGAATTAAGTCAATAACTGTAGAGACGCGATTAATCGCGTCTCTACTTAAAAGTCAAATGACTAATGACTAACTAGCTAAAAGCGTTTTTTCTAGAGGAGTCCAACGGAAAGCGCGATCGCCACCTCTTTCAATCACTACTTTTACTTTTGGTTCCAAGCGTGGTAAAGCTGTCAAAAAGTCAAGTTCCTGATTGGAAAGGATATGCCCTTCAATGATCCACAAAACCAGTCCTTTAGACTTTGGCGGTAACTGTTCTAGATGAGAACTGATAATAGGTGGCAAATAGTATACATAACCTACTGCTGCACCAGTACCAGTACTTTTTTTACCTAGATGAGGTGGTCGGACTCCATGAACTCCTGTGAGATAGGCCGCCAAATCTCCTAGTCCCTTAGCCGTAATGTGGAGGGTTTCATACCCAGTTGCGCGCAGTCGGCGACGGTACCGACCTTCATAACCCCCTTCTGGAGGAACATAAACACCAAGAGAACCAACTTTTTCTAGTTCGCGAATGAAAGCGTTGCCAGTGGTAAGTAGTGCCATAGATATTCGTTCTATCTCACTTAGATATCTCTATTATTTACTGTGAACTGCTAAATCCGTTTCATCAATTAATTTATGATCTAGATTAGGTTTCCTTGCTGTCAATTCATCCCTTGATATCGCTTCTCTGTAAATTTGATACCTCTGGCTAGGGTAAGGGGATAAGCAAGTAGGGAAGTAAGAACAAATTCTGATTACCAATTACCGATTACCAATTACCCAGTGCCAAAAAAATTTATAGACAAATATAAATAAATCATTTATATTGTTAGATTGTGACCAAATACGCAAATTAGACTGCCCTCTTATTGGCATTCTGAGCTAGTGTGAGCATCAAGGGCTGATGACTTGACTCCAACAAGGATGAATCTAGCTGAGATATGCCGAAGACTGGTACACTAAAAAAGCTTTCGGGTCAAATACAGAACTTATGGCTGGAAAATTCAACCCCAACCCTAAGTTAGAGACTACATTCACTCCTGTAGTCCTGAAAAAGTAGGCAAAACCTTGAACAATAGTTTAAGGTATTTTAGTCGGAGTAGAAACTGAGCAGTAATGTTGGTTTAATCGCATTACATCAGTCTTAGTTAAAGGATACTGGGTGGCAAAAGCTGCTTAAGTCCCACTACGACACGGCTGTCGTCTAAAGTTGGGAAATCCACTCAGGACGCTGCCTCCAGAAAGTGCCTAAGCAATTGCTCGGATGAAAGCATTGCTGCACAAAGTGCAAAGCTCTAAAGCCTTGCCTTGATTCCAGAAGTTACCCTTCCCGTAAGGAAGGTGCTTATGGCTGTTCTGGTGAACTAGTGAGTGAAAGTAAACGGATTCACCAAACAGTAAGGACATAATTTTTTGTGTCCCAGAGAAGTTGGAGTAGCCAAAGCAGCTATAAATTTCGGAGGCTGATCCAACCTTGCTCTGTGTGCAAAATTTATGTCTTTTAGAGTCCGATGCCAAGGTTAGCAACGTAGATAAGGAGAACCAGTTACTGTGTCTGTAGGTATTCTCGGCACCAAGCTGGGCATGACCCAAATCTTTGACGATGCAGGAGTAGCAATTCCTGTCACCGTTGTGCAAGCGGGCCCATGCACCGTTACCCAAGTTAAAACGAAACAAACTGATGGTTACGCTGCCATTCAAGTTGGTTTTAGCGAAGTTAAACCTAAGGCGCTAAACAAACCGCTTTTAGGTCACTTAGCAAAATCATCTGCCCCAGCGTTACGTCATTTGAATGAGTATCGTCTAGATACTGCTAGCGATTATGCTTTAGGTCAAGAAATTAAAGCAGATATTTTTAGTGCAGGTCAAATTGTAGATGTAATCGGTACAAGTATCGGTCGTGGCTTTGCAGGCAACCAAAAGCGTAACAACTTTGGTCGCGGGCCAATGTCACATGGTTCTAAAAACCATAGAGCGCCCGGTTCCATTGGTGCTGGTACAACCCCAGGTCGTGTCTATCCAGGAAAACGGATGGCAGGACGCTTAGGTGGTAGCCGCGTCACAATCCGCAAATTGACAGTAGTACGCGTAGATGCAGAGCGCAATTTACTGCTAATCAAAGGGGCTATTCCTGGAAAACCAGGCGCTCTCGTAAATATCGTGCCTGCCAAGCAAGTTGGGAAGTAGTCAAGAGTCATTATGTTGTTGTCATTAGTCATTAGTCATTGGCTAAGGACAAGTGACAAAGGACAAATGACAAAGGACAAATGACAAGGGACAAGTGACAAAGATGGTTCAGAGTATAGTTAAAAATTGGCAAGGAGAACAAGTCGGAGAGACTTCGTTTGATTTGCGCGTTGCCAAAGAAGAAACAGCGGCTCATATTGTACATAGAGCCTTAGTTAGACAACAGACTAATGCTCGTCAAGGAACTGCTAGTACAAAAACCCGTTCTGAAGTAAGAGGCGGTGGTCGCAAACCTTGGCGGCAAAAAGGTACAGGTCGCGCTCGTGCAGGGTCAATCCGTTCACCCCTATGGCGTGGTGGTGGCGTAATCTTCGGGCCAAAACCCAGAGATTTTGATTTAAAAATGAACCGCAAAGAGCGGCGCTTGGCACTGCGAACAGCTTTTGTCAGCCGCCTTGACGATTTAATAGTAGTAGAAGAATTTAGCGAACAGCTATCTCGCCCCAAAACCAAAGAATTAGTTGCAGCACTGGCCCGTTGGGGAGCTGCACCAGAAGCTAAGACACTTTTGATTTTGTCGGAAATTGCGGAAAACATTAACTTGTCAGCCCGCAACGTAGAAAATTTAAAGGTAATTGCAGCAAATCAATTAAATGTTTTCGATTTACTGCACGCTGACAAAATTGTAGTTACAGCCTCAGCAATAGAAAAAATTCAGGAGGTCTACAGTGCCTAACTTCGACCCCCGAGACCTCGCCGACTTAGTACGTCGCCCAATTGTGACAGAAAAAGCGACCATCCTGATGGAGTTAAACAAATACACTTTTGAAGTAACTCCTAAAGCGACTAAACCAGAAATTAAAGCTGCGATTGAAGACTTATTTCAGGTCAAGGTTGTCAAAGTCAATACTTTGAACCCACCACGGAAAAAAAAGCGTGTGGGCAAATTTATTGGTTACAAGCCCCAATATAAGAAAGCGATTGTCACTATCGCATCTGGGGATGTAGAAAAGGTTAGACAAGTTCTATTCCCAGAGGTCTAAAACAAAGATGGGTACTCGTTCTTATCGCCCCTATACCCCTAGTACTCGCCAAGTTACAATCTCTGACTTTGCGGAAATTACTAAAACTGAGCCAGAAAAATCGCTCACTAAGTACGTACATCGTCCAAAAGGACGAAATAATCAAGGGCGGATTACAAGCCGTCGTCGGGGTGGCGGTCACAAACAGCTTTACCGCATCATCGATTTTAAAAGAGATAAGCGTAACATTACAGGTACAGTCACAGCCATTGAGTACGATCCAAATCGCAATGCGCGGATTGCCTTGGTGTTGTATGAAGATGGTGAAAAACGGTATATTCTTCAACCCAATGGGTTAAAAGTTGGCACCAAAATTACTGCTGGGCCAGAATCTCCTATTGAAGATGGCAATGCTTTACCTTTAGCGAATATTCCTTTGGGTACCAGTGTTCACAACGTAGAAATGACACCTGGAAAAGGCGGTCAAATTGTGCGTTCTGCTGGTGCTACCGCGCAAGTTGTAGCTAAAGAAGGCAATTACGTCACTTTGAAGCTACCTTCCGGTGAAGTTCGTTTAATTCGCCGCGAATGTTACGCCACCATTGGACAAGTAGGTAACACCGACGCGAGAAACTTGAGTGCTGGTAAAGCCGGAAGAAATCGCTGGAAGGGTCGCCGTCCTAAAGTTAGAGGTAGCGTCATGAACCCCGTTGACCACCCCCACGGTGGTGGTGAAGGTAGAGCGCCAATTGGTAGATCTGGGCCTGTTACTCCTTGGGGTAAACCTACTTTAGGTGCTAAAACCCGCAAACCCAAGAAAGCTAGCAGTAAATTCATTGTACGCCGTCGCCGTAAATCTTCTAAACGCGGTCGTGGTGGTCGTGAATCTTAAATTTAGTTGTGGGTAGTGAGTCAAGAGTGCTGAGTAGAATTGTCCAACTCAACACTTACAACTCAAAACTCAAAGCTTAAAACTCAGAACTCAGAACTCAGCACTTAAAAATATGGGTCGTTCTCTTAAAAAAGGTCCTTTCGTAGCCGATCACTTGCTCAGCAAAATTGAAAAGCTAAACGCTAAAAACGAAAAACAAGTTATTAAAACTTGGTCGAGAGCATCGACAATTTTACCCTTGATGGTAGGTCACACCATCGCAGTCCATAACGGACGGCAACATGTCCCCGTTTTTGTCAACGAGCAAATGGTAGGGCACAAGTTGGGAGAATTTGCCCCCACACGTACCTACAGGGGTCATGGTAAAAGTGACAAAAAATCAGGGAGATAGTTAAGAGTCTATTAACTATTGACTCTTGACAACAGGAGAAAATTATGGCTACTGATACAACTGAAGTCAAAGCGATCGCTCGTTTTATCCGCATTTCTCCCTATAAAGTACGTCGTGTACTCGATCAGATTCGGGGCAGATCGTACCGAGAAGCGCTAATTATCCTAGAATTCATGCCTTATAGAGCCTGTGACCCAGTTTTAAAGGTTCTCAGAAGCGCTGCTGCTAATGCCGAGCATAATGCTGGTTTAGACCGTGCTCAACTCGTAATTACTCAGGCATACGCAGACCAAGGCCCAGTACTCAAAAGATTCCAACCCAGAGCGCAGGGTAGAGCTTACCAAATTCGCAAGCCAACGTGTCATATCACTGTAGCTGTAGCCGCAGGCGCTGCTGAATAATGACTAGACACGAACCCAATTGCGTAAAGTAAGAAATTTTAGAGGAACCATTCGTGGGACAAAAGATTCATCCAGTTGGTTTTCGGCTGGGTATTACACAAGAACACCAATCTCGCTGGTTTGCCGTTCCTGATAAATATCCAGAACTGCTCCAAGAAGACTACAAACTCCGTCAATATATCGAACAAAAGCTAGGCAGACTTGCTCAAAACAACGCTGGCATTTCAGAGGTAAGGATTGAGCGGAAAGCCGACCAAATCGACTTAGAAGTTCGTACAGCTAGACCTGGCGTAGTAGTAGGTCGTGGTGGTCAAGGTATCGAATCCTTACGTACCGGACTGCAAGAACTTTTGGGTAGCAATCGCCAAATTCGCATCAACGTAGTAGAAGTACAACGAGTTGATGCTGATGCTTATTTGATTGCGGAATATATCGCTCAACAACTAGAACGACGTGTATCTTTCCGTCGGGTAGTACGCCAAGCGATTCAACGTGCCCAACGCGCTGGTGTTCAAGGCATTAAAGTTCAAGTGAGCGGACGGCTCAACGGTGCAGAAATTGCCCGTACAGAATGGACTCGTGAAGGTAGAGTACCTCTACATACCTTAAGAGCTGACATCGATTACTCTTACTGCACAGCTAAAACCGTTTATGGAATTCTGGGCATCAAAGTATGGGTATTTAAAGGCGAAATCATCCCCGGACAAGAAGAAGCCGCACCCGCACCCACATCTCGTGAACGCGAACGCGAACCTCGTCGCCGTCAACAACAACGCCGTCGCCAACAATTTGAAGACCGCTCAAATGAAGGGTAAATCGTCATTAGTCATTAGTCCTTAGTCCTTGGAAATGACAAATGACAAATGACAAATGACCCTTACGGGTTCAGCAGTTGCTTCAAGTCGGTAAAACCGCCCAACGCACTGCCTCACAAATGACAAGTGACAAACCATGTTAAGTCCAAGAAGAACTAAATTCCGCAAACAACAGCGCGGACGGATGGAGGGTCTAGCCCACCGTGGTAGCACCCTGAACTTTGGCGATTTCGCACTCCAAGCACAAGAACCAGCTTGGATTACCTCCAGACAAATCGAGGCTTCTCGTCGAGCCATGACCCGCTACATTCGCCGGGGTGGACAAATTTGGATTCGGATTTTCCCTGATAAACCCGTAACCATGCGTCCCGCTGAAACCCGGATGGGTTCCGGTAAAGGTAACCCCGAGTTTTGGGTAGCTGTAGTGAAGCCAGGGCGGATTTTGTTTGAAATCGCTGGTGTTTCCGAAGAAGTTGCCCGCGAAGCCATGCGCTTGGCTGCATACAAGCTGCCAATCAAAACTAAATTTATCGTGCGCCCTCAAGTACAGGAGCAGGAGTAGGTTATGCCTCTTCCCAAGATTTCAGAAGCTAGAGAATTAACTGACGAAAAACTGGCTGAGGAAATTGTTGCTGTTAAAAGACAACTATTTCAGTTGCGTTTGCAAAAAGCGACCAGACAATTAGACAAGCCCCATCAGTTTAAACATGCCCGACATCGCCTAGCACAATTGCTAACGGTAGAAGGAGAAAGAAAACGGGCAGCAAGTCAACAGTCTCAAGAACAAAAGTAGGAGATTATGGCAGTCAAAGAACGAGTTGGCTTGGTAGTGAGCGATAAAATGCAAAAAACGGTAGTAGTAGCCGTAGAAAACCGCGCTCCTCACCCCAAGTACGGCAAAATTGTAGTTCAAACCCGGCGCTATAAAGCTCATGATGAGGACAATCAGTGCAAAGTGGGCGATCGCGTTCGCATTCAGGAAACTAGACCCCTGAGCAAAACCAAGCGCTGGCAAGTCACAGAAATTCTCAACGCTAAAGCTACAACTTAATAGTTGTTATCGAACTAACAACTTAACAAGGGAGACAAATTGTGATTCAACCCCAGACTTACCTGAATGTCGCAGATAATAGTGGTGCCCGGAAGCTAATGTGCATCCGCGTGTTAGGCGCAGGCAACCGCCGTTATGGTGGCGTGGGTGATAAAATTATTGCCGTTGTCAAAGATGCTCAACCAAATATGGCTGTGAAAAAGTCAGATGTGGTAGAGGCAGTAATTGTCCGCACTCGTAAAAGTATTAATCGAGACAGCGGTATGAGCATTCGATTTGACGATAACGCTGCAGTAATCATCAACAAAGATGGTAATCCTAGAGGCACACGGGTATTTGGCCCAGTCGCACGGGAACTGCGTGATAAGAACTTCACCAAAATAGTTTCGTTGGCTCCGGAGGTGCTGTAATGGCAAAACAGCCACAACCCAAGGTGTTTCATAAAATGCACGTCAAAACTGGCGACACTGTACAAGTAATCGCTGGTAAGGACAAAGGCAAAGTTGGTGAAGTGATCAAAGCACTGCCACAACTTAGTAAAGTTATTGTCAAAGGCGTAAATATTAAAACTAAGCACGTCAAGCCTCAACAAGAGGGAGAATCTGGAAGAATTGTGACTCAAGAATTCCCGATTCATAGCTCCAACGTGATGCTTTACTCCACTAAGCAAAATGTCGCCAGCCGCGTATGCTACACCTTCACCGATGAAGGCAAGAAAGTACGGAAGCTCAAGAAAACCGGCGAGATCCTGGATAAATAGTCATCTCCCAAGGGACGATTTTAGATGAGATTTTAAATTCAATCTAAAATCCCAAATCTAAAATCTAAAATTCGCGCTTCCCTGACCAAGACCAGGGATAAACAGGACAAAAAACTATGGCGACAACAAGACTCAAAACCTTATACAACGAGACAATCGTCCCTAAACTGACCAATCAGTTTCAATATACCAACGTTCATCAAGTACCGAAGTTGGTCAAGATTACTGTGAACAGAGGTTTGGGAGAAGCAGCATCCAACGCCAAAGCACTGGATGCGTCTCTAAATGAAATTGCCTTGATCACTGGTCAAAAACCAGTAGTAACACGGGCGAAAAAGGCGATCGCGGGCTTCAAAATCCGTCAAGGTATGCCTGTTGGGATCATGGTGACCTTAAGAGGCGAAAGGATGTATGCCTTCCTCGATAGACTTGTTAGCTTATCCCTACCTAGAATTAGAGATTTTCGCGGCGTTAGCCCTAAGAGCTTTGACGGACGCGGTAACTACACTCTAGGTGTACGAGAGCAGCTGATTTTTCCAGAAGTCGAGTACGACAGCATCGATCAAATCCGTGGTTTAGATATTTCCATCATTACCACAGCGAAAAACGACGAAGAAGGTCGCGCCCTACTGAAAGAATTGGGTATGCCTTTTCGCGATCAATAAGTTCATCTAAAGAGGGAACGATGGCGGCTAACGACACAATTGCAGATATGCTGACGCGCATCCGCAATGCCAACTTGGCGAGGCATCAAACTACACTAGTGCCCGCAACAAAACTTACCCGTAGTATTGCTAAAGTGCTACGTGATGAAGGCTTTATTGCTGAATTTGAAGAATCAGGTGAAGGGGTAAAACGCAATCTGGTGATTGCCTTGAAATACAAGGGTAAAAATCGTCAGCCACTGATTACTGCCCTCAAGCGGGTTAGTAAGCCAGGTTTGCGGGTTTACTCCAATAGAAAAGATTTACCCAGAGTACTGGGCGGTATCGGCATTGCCATTATTTCAACATCCAGTGGGATTATGACAGACCGCGAAGCGCGTCGTCAGAACTTGGGTGGAGAAGTACTGTGCTATGTCTGGTAGTCATTAGTCATTTGTCATTAACGTAACGGCAAAAGACAAAAGACAGATAACAAAGGACAAAATAGTCATGTCTCGTATTGGTAAACGTCCAATTACTATTCCTGCCAAAGTGCAAGTGGCGATTGATGGCACAAAAGTTGTCGTCAAAGGGCCGAAAGGAGAACTTTCTCGAGAGTTACCTGCCCATGTGTCAGTCTCTCAAGAAGGCGAAACATTATTAGTAACCCGTAGGGATGAAACTCGTACCTCCAGGCAAATGCACGGTTTGAGCCGTACTTTAGTAGCCAACATGGTCGAAGGTGTATCCCAAGGTTTTCAGCGCCGCTTAGAAATCCAAGGTGTTGGTTACCGGGCACAAGTTCAGGGGCGTAACCTCGTTTTAAACATGGGTTACAGCCATCAGGTACAAATTGAGCCTCCCGATGGTATTCAGTTTGCTGTCGAAGGTACAACCAACGTCATAGTTAGTGGCTACGACAAGGAAATAGTTGGCAACACAGCAGCGAAAATTCGTGCCGTTCGTCCACCAGAACCATATAAAGGCAAGGGTATTCGCTACGCCGGTGAAGTGGTCAGACGTAAAGCTGGTAAGACTGGTAAGAGTGGTAAGAAGTAAACATGAAACTTACTCGTAGAGAATCAAAAACACGTCGCCATAGACGTATTCGTGGTAAAGTCCAGGGCTCTCCAGAACGCCCACGTTTAGCTATATTTCGCTCTAATGAGCATATCTATGCTCAAGTGATTGATGATACTCAGCATCACACCTTGGTCTCAGCCTCAACTGTAGAACCAGAGTTGAAATCGAGTTTAGCATCAGGAGCTAACCGCGATGCATCAGCGCAAGTTGGCAAACTGATCGCAGCGCGATCGCTAGAAAAAGGCATCACCAAAGTAGTATTTGATCGCGGTGGCAACCTCTACCACGGTCGTATCCAAGCATTGGCTGATGCAGCACGTGAAGCTGGTTTAGATTTCTAAAGTCATTTGTCATCAGTCATTAGTCATTAGTCATTGGACAAAAGACAAATGACAAAAGACAAATGACAAAGGACAAAAGACAACTGAGCTAATAGAGAGCATTTAATTATGGCAACTGGTCGTCGTAAAGCGAACCGCGCAAAAAAAGAAGAAACCAACTGGCAAGAGCGGGTCATTCAAATCAGACGGGTGAGTAAGGTCGTTAAAGGTGGTAAAAAACTCAGCTTCCGCGCGATCGTCGTCGTCGGTAATGAACGCGGTCAAGTTGGTGTAGGGGTAGGCAAAGCTTCAGATGTAATTGGTGCTGTGAAAAAAGGTGTAGCCGACGGCAAAAAACATCTTATTGACATCCCCATTACCAAATCTAACTCCATCCCTCATCCCATTGATGGTGTGGGTGGCGGTGCTAAAGTCATTATGCGCCCAGCAGCACCCGGTACTGGGGTAATTGCTGGTGGTGCTGTGCGGACTGTACTGGAATTGGCAGGAGTTCGTAACGTTTTGGCCAAGCAACTCGGTTCCAACAATCCGTTAAACAATGCGAGAGCCGCAGTCAACGCCTTATCCACGCTGCGTACTTTATCTGAAGTCGCTGAAGACCGAGGTGTTCCTATTGAAAATCTCTACATTATTTAGTAGAGCCAATTTTGCCTCCTCCTTTGTGTAAAAAAATACTATTTACATCATGAGACTCAACGATGCGAAGCCTCAAAAAGGCTCAAAAAAACGCCGTAAGCGCGTAGGTAGAGGTATTTCAGCCGGACAAGGTGCAAGCGCCGGTTTAGGGATGCGGGGTCAAAAATCCCGTTCTGGTAGTGGTACCAGACCAGGGTTTGAAGGTGGTCAGCAGCCATTGTACCGCCGCTTACCTAAGTTGAAGGGTTTCCCGATAGTTAATCGGAAAATTTACACTACGATTAATGTAGAGAAGTTAGCTTCTCTCCCTGCTAATACAGAAGTAACTTTGGAATCCTTAAAAGCAGCAGGTATTCTGACTGCTGTTAAAGGCCCATTGAAAATTTTGGGTAACGGGGAATTGAACGTTCCGCTCACAGTTAAAGCGGCAGCTTTTACGGGTCAAGCTCGTAGCAAAATTGAGGCGGCTGGAGGAAGTTGTCAAGTTCCAGAGTGAGCCAGAATAGCGCACTTACAATGCTAGCCAACTCGCTTCCAGCGCCTGGTTCACGATAAAGGTAGCACTCTATGATCAGTCGAGACAAAGCCCCAACGGCTCAAGAAACTTTTATGCAGATGGCTCAAGCAGCTGGACTGAGAGGTAGGCTGCTTGTAACTGTCGGTATTTTAATTTTGGTTCGCCTGGGCATCTTTCTGCCTGTACCTGGTATTGATAGAACTAGGTTTCATGACGCTATATCGGGCAATAATTCCATCTTTGGCTTATTGGATATATTTTCCGGGCGAGGACTTTCGACTTTGGGAGTTTTTGCTTTAGGTATTTTGCCCTTTATTAATGCGTCCATTATTATCCAATTACTCACAGCTGCCATCCCATCTTTAGAAAAGTTACAGAAAGACGAGGGTGAAGCTGGTCGGCGGAAAATTTCGCAGATTACCCGCTATGTTTCTTTGGGTTGGGCAATTATTCAAAGTACAACTTTTTCCGCTCTGTTCCTGCAGCAGTTTGCTTTACAGCCAGGCCCATTATTTGTAGCCGAAACTGCGATCGCCCTTACAGCAGGTTCAATGTTCGTGATGTGGGCATCAGAACTGATTACCGAGCGTGGTATTGGTAATGGAGCATCATTGTTGATTTTTGTCAACATTGTGGCATCTCTACCGAAATCATTGGGCGATACTATCGACTTGGTACAAGTTGGCGGTCGAGAAATAGTTGGTCGGGTGATTGTACTATTATTAGTCTTCCTAGCCACAATTGTTGGTATTGTATTTGTGCAGGAAGGAATTCGCCGCATCCCCATTATTTCGGCACGTCGCCAAGTAGGACGGCGAGTTTTGGCAGAGCAGCGTAGTTATCTACCTCTAAGACTCAATTCTGGCGGTGTAATGCCAATTATCTTTGCCGCAGCGATTTTGAGTTTGCCACTACTAATTGCTAATTTCACCAAAAATCCGGACTTGGCAAATATCGTTAATACTTATCTCAGTCCTGGTGGCTCTCAAGCTTGGGCTTATGCCTTGGTCTACTTAATTTCTATTGTTTTCTTCAGCTATTTCTATTCTTCGTTGATTGTCAACCCCGTAGATGTAGCACAGAACTTGAAGAAGATGGGTTCGAGTATTCCGGGAATTCGTCCTGGTAAAGCAACTAGTGAGTACATTGAGCGGGTGATTAATCGGCTGACTTTTTTGGGTGCAATCTTTTTGGGCTTTGTTGCAATTATCCCCACAGCTGTAGAAAGTGCTTTAGGAGTACCAACTTTTAAAGGCTTAGGTGCTACATCTTTGCTGATTCTAGTTGGTGTTGCGATTGATACAGCAAAACAAGTCCAGACCTATGTCATATCTCAGCGCTATGAAGGAATGGTGAAACAATAGTGACGCAGTTAATCTTCTTGGGGCCTCCTGGAGCTGGTAAAGGAACTCAATCGCAAAAATTGGCGCAAAGCTTGCAGATACCCCATATTTCTACTGGTGATATTTTACGGCAAGCGATGAAAGACCAAACTCCTTTGGGTGTAAAAGCTCAAAGCTATGTAGATAGCGGTGAGTTAGTTCCCGATGAACTAGTACAGGACTTGGTACAGGAACGCTTAGGTCAAGCGGATGCTCAATCTGGTTGGATTCTAGATGGATTCCCCCGTAAAGTCTCACAAGCTGAGTTTTTAGCAAAATTGCTGGAAACAATACATCAAGCTGGCGAAAGGGTAGTAAACCTAGATGTTCCAGATGATGTTGTGGTAGCAAGGTTACTAGCACGGGGAAGAAAAGATGACAGCGAAGAAGTTATTCGTCGTCGTCTGGAAATTTACCGTTCAGAAACAGCACCCTTGATTAATTATTACCGCGATCGCCAAAAGCTCCTGACAGTAAATGGTAATCAGTCCCCGGAAGAAGTCACTGATGCACTCCACAAAGTAATAGCGTTTTAACAAAAGCACCATAAAAGGGGTAAGAGAGCAATAGATAATTTCTCAATTTACCCCTCACCCCAATTTCAGATACATATAAACTGCACTACTAGTTGTTAATGTAGGGCAGAGGGTATTTTTAGCTAAGATATATTAAGAAACTGTTGATATATTACGTAAAATATGTTCTCTTGCAGGTGAAGCTACCGCAACAGAACAGGAGATTGTTGAGTTGAGGAAAAAACAAATTGTCTAAGCAAGATTTGATTGAAATGGAAGGCACAGTCACCGAGTCATTGCCTAATGCGATGTTTCGTGTTGACTTGGATAATGGCTTTAATGTCTTGGCACACATTTCGGGCAAAATCCGCCGCAATTACATCAAGATTTTACCTGGCGATCGCGTCAAAGTGGAGTTAACGCCATACGACTTGACAAAGGGCAGAATCACTTATCGACTACGCAAGAAGTAAGGCTATGTAGAGAATATTACCATACAAACACTTTTTTGGATATTCCTTGGTCATTTAACTGACTAATTTTCTGAAAAATGCTATAATTCACTATTTGGAGTTAATTACAAAAGGCATGAAAGTCAGAGCCTCAGTCAAGAAGATTTGTGAAAAGTGCAACGTGATCAAACGCCGTGGTCGCGTCATGGTGATTTGTGTTAACCCCAAGCATAAGCAACGTCAAGGATAGTGCTCTGATTATAACCAGAGACACGAGTGTGACACACACCAAAAACAGCCCAAAATGCGAGTAATCGCGTTTTTATAACAGCAATTGCGAGAACAAGAGGGAGAAATTCATTGTGGCACGTATTGCCGGAGTAGACCTGCCACGCGATAAGCGTGTAGAAATTGGTCTCACCTATATCTACGGAATTGGTTTATCTAGATCGCAAGAAATTTTAGCGACAACAGGTGTCAACCCAGATACACGTGTAAAAGATCTTAGTGATGCTGATGTTGCAGCCCTGCGAGGCGAAATAGAAAGCAACTATCAAGTTGAAGGGGATTTGCGGCGCTGGGAAGCAATGAACATCAAGCGCCTCATTGACATTGGTACTTACAGAGGCCGTCGTCATCGCATGGGCTTACCTGTCAGAGGACAAAGAACCCGCACAAATGCTAGAACCCGCCGTGGTAGAAGGCAAACTGTAGCCGGTAAGAAGAAGGCACCAGGCAAATAAAATTTCACTGCTTGCTCATCAAAGCAAAATTTACTTTAATTTCACTACACAACTATGGCGCGACAACCAACCAAAAAATCTGGGAGCAAAAAGCAGAAGCGTAACGTACCCAACGGTATGGCTTACATCCAGTCTACTTTCAACAATAGCATTGTCACTATTACCGACCAAAACGGAGATGTGATTTCTTGGGCAAGTGCTGGTTCTAGCGGTTTTAAAGGCGCAAAAAAGGGAACTCCGTTTGCTGCACAAACTGCTGCTGAAAGTGCTGCTCGAAGAGCCATCGATCAAGGAATGCGCCAAATCGAAGTCATGGTCAGTGGGCCAGGCGCAGGTAGAGAAACTGCCATTCGAGCGCTGCAAGGAGCGGGACTGGAAATTACGCTCATTCGGGATATTACTCCAATTCCTCACAATGGTTGCCGTCCACCTAAGCGCCGCCGAGTTTAGTCCCTACTTAGTAGGAGGTAACAGCAAGAAATTCGAGGATGGGAAAGTCACCTGTAATGCCTGCTAGAAGTTCGAGCTTGTAGCCTGCTGTGGACAGACTCAGCTTTTGAACTTCAGGCAGATGAGGCGACTAGAAGTAAAGTTAGCGCCTCCATGAAGGAGGTTTGCTCAACTTTGGAAAACCCAAAATTAATTATTAACACCCATGAGCTAAAGAAGGAAATTAAATACCAGTATCATTAGCTGGATAATTGATATACCTAAAATTAAGCTTCAGGGAAAAAACTAAATTCAGGAGGCAAGCGATTTGCCTACTAGTAGCACCTTAAAAAAAGGGAGGCAACTCCGTGGCGCAGTTT
This sequence comes from Tolypothrix sp. PCC 7601, assembly GCF_025677855.1. Taxonomy (NCBI): domain Bacteria; kingdom Bacillati; phylum Cyanobacteriota; class Cyanophyceae; order Nostocales; family Tolypothrichaceae; genus Tolypothrix; species Tolypothrix sp. PCC 7601. The sequence goes on along the minus strand of NZ_CP064879.1, from coordinate 1,007,946 downwards.
CAAATTGAATGTGTAGATTCTAATACTGAGGAAAGTCGAAACCATTACAGTAAATTTGTCCTCGAACCTCTAGAACGCGGTCAAGGTACCACAGTTGGTAACGCCTTACGTCGCGTTTTACTGTCAAATCTAGAGGGAACCGCAGTTACAGCAGTGCGGATAGCAGGCGTTTCACACGAGTTTGCCACAGTTCCTGGTGTGCGGGAAGATGTCTTAGAAATCTTGATGAGAATGAAAGAAGTCATTCTCAAAAGCTATTCATCTCAACCTCAAATTGGGCGGTTACTCGTAAACGGCCCTACAACAGTTACGGCAGCACATTTTGATTTGCCAAGTGAAGTAGAAATTATCGATCCAACTCAGTATGTAGCTACCTTAGCAGAAGGTGGCAAGTTGGAAATGGAATTTCGGATCGAGAAAGGTAAGGGTTATCGCACTGTAGAGCGAGGACGCGAAGAAGCCACATCTTTGGACTTCTTGCAAATCGACTCCGTGTTTATGCCAGTGCGAAAAGTCAACTATAGTGTTGAAGAAGCCCGTGGGGATGGCTCTATCACTAAAGACCGATTACTGTTAGAAGTCTGGACAAATGGTAGTATTTCTCCACAAGAAGCACTATCATCTGCTGCCGGAATTCTGGTAGATCTATTTAATCCCCTCAAAGATATCTCACTCGAACCTACCGATACAGGTTCAGATATCCCAGACGACCCAACCGCTCAAATTCCGATCGAAGAATTGCAACTTTCTGTACGGGCATATAACTGTCTCAAGCGAGCACAAGTTAACTCTGTAGCCGACTTGTTGGATTATACCCAAGAAGACTTGTTAGAAATTAAAAACTTCGGTCAGAAGTCAGCGGAAGAGGTAGTTGAAGCTTTACAGCGACGCTTAGGCATCACCTTGCCCCAAGAAAGAAGCTCTAAACACAGCTAAATCAAAACCGTTAGTAATTGATAGTGCATTATTATGCGTCACCGTTGTCGGGTCAAAAAACTTGGTAAACCAGCAGACCAGCGTCGCGCTTTATTGCGTGCGCTCACCACTGAACTAGTTCGTCATGGAAGGATTACTACTACTTTAGTGAGAGCTAAGGTTGTGAGAGCTGAAGTAGATAAAATGATTACCTTAGCTAAAGACGGTTCCTTGGCATCCCGCCGAGCCGCTCTAGGCTATATCTACGACAAACAACTAGTTCATGCTCTATTTGAGCAAGCTCCCACTCGCTATAGCAACCGCAACGGGGGTTATACTCGCATCCTGCATACAGTCCCTCGTCGAGGCGACCATGCTGAGATGGCCATTCTTGAACTAGTTTAAGAAGGATGAAGGATGAAGGATGAAGAATCAGAAAAGTAAAATTCAGACTTCAAACTTCAGCCTTAAGTAATTCTATGTTAGAAAGCCACCAGCCAACAGGAACTCATAGAGTAGCCCTGGTAATTCAATACCTGGGCACTCATTTTCATGGCTGGCAACGGCAAAAGCAACAGCGTACAGTCCAAGAAGAAATAGAAACTGCGATCGCTAAAATTCTTGGGTATCATGTGACACTACATGGCGCAGGCAGAACTGATGCTGGAGTTCACGCCGCCGCCCAAGTAGCCCATTTTGAAGCCACAGGTTTAATTCCACCTCACAAATGGGCAGCCGTCCTTAATAGCTATTTGCCCAATGATATTTTAATCAGGGCTTCAGCCGGTGTAGGTAACCGTTGGCACGCTCGTTTTAGTGCAGCCTATCGACGGTATCGCTACACAATATACACTGAAGATCAACCTAACTTGTTTGTTAGGCCCTTCAGTTGGCATTATTATTATGCGCCCCTAGATGAATCATTAATTAAGGCTGCCCTCAAACCCCTACTGGGAAAGCATCATCTTGCTGCTTTTCATCGTGCAGGTTCAAAGCGATCGCATTCTTGGGTAGAAGTACAAGCAGCAGAGTGTCATCGCAGTGGGCCATTAATCCATATTGAAATTCAGGCAGATGGATTTTTATATGGCATGGTTCGGCTGTTGGTAGGGATGTTGGTACAAGTAGGTACTGGACAGCGCACCCTAGCCAACTTTACTGAATTGTGGAAAGCTGAACGACGAGAAGAAGTGAAATATGCTGCACCCGCCCAAGGCTTGTGCTTGTTGCGAGTCGGCTATCCAGATTTCCCTTTTTCCCCAGATGTTTGGTATGACAATCTGCCAAAATTCGTTTTTAGTCAAGAGTCAATGGTCAAAAGTCAATAGTCAACCAGCACTAGCCTAATGACAAACGACAAATGACGAAGGACAAATGACATAGAAAAATGACAAAGGACAAATTACAAATGACTAAAACATACCTTCCTCCTCAAGATGCTCTTGAGCGTGAGTGGTACATAGTAGATGCCACAGATCAACGCCTCGGCCGCCTCGCTAGTGAAATCGCTATGGTTTTGCGAGGCAAAAAGAAAGCTGAATATACTCCTCACCTAGATACAGGTGATTTTGTCATTGTTATCAATGCTGAGAAAATAGCAGTTACAGGTAAAAAACGTACTCAAAAGCTCTATCGTCGCCATTCTGGCCGTCCTGGTGGAATGAAAACCGAAACATTCGCGAAACTGCAACAGCGTATACCAGAAAGAATTGTAGAACACGCTGTTAAGGGGATGTTACCTAAAAATAGCCTGGGTAAGCAGTTGTTTACTAAGCTGAAAGTCTATGCTGGGCCAACTCACCCCCATGCAGCGCAAAAACCCAAAGAACTTAAAGTTAATACAATTCCTGGAGCAGAAAGTTAATGATAGCAGTAGCAGAAACTACTAGTGGTCGTGCCGTATACTGGGGTACTGGCCGCCGTAAGTCAGCAGTAGCAAGAGTACGTTTGATTCCAGGTAGCGGTCAACTGACCGTGAATGGTAAAGATGGCAACTTGTACTTCCAATTCAACGCCAACTACCTGGGCGTGATCAAAGGCCCTCTAGAAACATTGGGTCTAGAAAACGAATATGACATTTTGGTAAAGGCTGAAGGTGGTGGCTTAACCGGACAAGCTGATTCTATCCGTTTGGGTGTGGCTCGTGCTTTATGTCAGTTAGACCCAGATAACCGTTCCCCCTTAAAAACAGAAGGTTACCTAACTCGTGACCCACGGGCTAAAGAGCGGAAGAAATACGGTTTACATAAAGCTCGCAAAGCACCTCAGTACTCAAAGCGTTAGGTTATTGGGCATTGGGCATTGGGCATTGGGTATTAATTGTTTCGCCTTGTCCTCTTGGTCTGCCTTGCCTACGCTTTGAAATTATCTGAAAGTTATAATTGATATAGATTCACCACAAAAGGAACAATGGCTAAACCTGAAATTCATCCAAAGTGGTATCCAGATGCGAAAGTTTACTGCAACGGTCAAGTTGTAATGACTGTTGGCTCTACCAAGCCAGAACTGCACGTAGATGTTTGGTCTGGAAACCATCCTTTCTACACCGGCACCCAGAAGATTATCGATACTGAGGGTCGAGTAGAGCGCTTCCTTCGCAAGTACGGTATGAGCAGCACTCAAACCTCAGGCGACACAGACAAAAAGTAGCGGGTTGGCTCTGCTGTTAACGACGACCCTGCAATCAGCTGGGTCGATTGTCATTTAATGCTTGAGCCAACTTGTTATTTTAAGGAGCGTCGCACTCATCATGGCTGAATCATACCTGCTGGACAAACTAAAATCTGTTGAACAAACCTTTAATGAATTAACTCGTCGTCTTGGTGACCCCGATACCGCGAGAAATCCTGACGAGTTTCAACAAATTGCTAAATCTCGTTCTTCTTTGGAAGAGGTAGTTAATACCTATGAAACTTGGAAAGTAGCTCAAGAAGATTTGATCGGAGCGCGTCAGGTTTACAAAGAATCGGCGAGCGATCCGGAGTTGCAAGAAATGGCAGCCCTGGAAGTAGATGAACTAGAGCAAAAGCTGGAATTTTTAGAAAACCGCTTAAAAATATTGTTGCTACCCCGCGATCCCAACGATGATAAAAACATTATGTTGGAAATTCGCGCTGGTACTGGCGGCGACGAAGCGAGTATTTGGGCAGGTGATTTACTGCGGATGTACTCTCGCTACGCTGATGGACAGAACTGGAGAGTGAAACTAGTGAGCGAGTCACTAGGTGAAATGGGCGGCTTTAAAGAAGTAATCCTGGAAATTCAGGGTGAGAGTGTTTACAGTAAGCTGAAGTTTGAAGCCGGAGTACATCGCGTACAGCGTGTACCTGCAACCGAAGCTGGGGGAAGGGTTCACACCTCTACAGCTACAGTGGCTATCATGCCAGAGGTCGATGATGTAGAAATCCACATTGACCCTAAGGATATTGAAATGACCACAGCTCGTTCTGGTGGTGCTGGTGGACAAAACGTCAACAAGGTGGAAACTGCTGTTGACTTGATGCACAAACCCACAGGAATTCGGATTTTCTGTACAGAAGAACGCAGCCAGTTGCAAAACAAAGAACGGGCAATGCAAATTCTGCGAGCGAAACTTTACGAAATGAAGTTACGCGAACAACAAGAAGCTGTAACTTCTATGCGGCGATCGCAAGTTGGTACAGGGTCGCGATCGGAAAAAATTCGCACCTATAATTATAAAGATAACCGGGTTACCGATCACCGTTTGGGACAAAACTATTCTCTTAACCCTGTATTGGAAGGTGATTTAGAGTCAGTTATACAATCTTGTATCTCTCAAGACCAGCAGGAACGTTTAGCAGAGTTAGCGGCCTCTGGTGCTACTAGCTAATTGTTTTGTAATAAATCTTCTCAAACCACTTGTTGTGATGTTATTTTTAACGCGCACAAGCGGTTCTCTAATGCAGTATAGATAGCATCCTCCATTTCTTGAAAATAATGGTAGTTGGCAAATTCGTATTGCATTATGTAATTTAATTTCTTCAATTCATTGAAGTTTAAGCAGCTATCAACTAACTGTTCGACTGCTTTTTGCCAACGGCTAAAAATTCGGTAGCTGAAAAAGCTGCTGCAAATGTTACCCCGCTCATCCCAATAAGAAATACAAACCTGATGCTTCAGGCAATGGATTTTCTTGATTTGCTGAACCTTATAGCCTTTGCCTGTTAAGGCTGCTTTAGCCTCAGCATGAGAAATATGCCACTGTTCTGGTTTAATTTTATTAGCGCTGATCAGGTTTTGACCCTTGCGGCGATAAGAGTTGCTTTTGCGCGGCTGATACAACATGATGCACCTTTTTCCCATGATTTTCCTGCAAGCGGTCTGTCACGAATTTCCGCGATAAAATGAATTAGTGTCTTCAATCTAAATTGATTGACATTTAAACTTGTAATTTCCAATCTTAGATTTAATTTACCATTGGCAAGCAAACTTGTAAATGGCAAAATCAATATTTATTGGCGAGCAAGTAAACCCGTGAATCTCGTTGAAAAAATAAACAGCAGTGGATTTAGAGGCTAGAAAGAAACTTATTGAAGTCGTGAAAATGGCTCGTGGCTCTATGAGTCAACGAGCTTTTGGTAAGCTTCTGGGTGTTTCGGCTACTGCTGTGCAATTGTGGGAAAAAGGCGAATCGATTCCTGATACACAGAATTTAGCTAACATCGCAGCCAGAGCAGGCTACACAATGGAGGAGTTGCTTAACTACTTAGGTGTTAAGCCAATATCAGAATCCTCCGATGTTAATCAGATTGTGAAGTACATCAAATCTATGCCATTGAATGAAGTAGCAATCATTGGTAGAGCTGTAATGGATAGATTGGCTGCGGCGGCTGAAGCGTCTGTAGATGAAGCAAAAGCAAGTTGAATATTTGTGAGCGATCGCTCGTTTGTTTACAAGTAAACTTGTAAAGTTATCTGTATAGGCAACCAAAATTTTGTTAATTTTTATTACAAATATCTAATAATAAATACAAATTTTATCAGGATATTACTTTCTGCTTTTTGTGCATGAGATAGCACTAGTGACGATCAAAAGTAAAGCAATAAAGATGAAATTGCTTTGGCTTATTGGATGTGGAAGCCTCGTGTATTAATTGAGATAATGTTACAATCTTGAATTTTCCGAGGTGTGTTTATGTCACTACCCAATGAACCTTCAGCTTGGCAAGTAGAATCAAGCGATGTTTTTATGCCAATCTACTATAAAGGCGATTTAGCTGGTTTTTTTAAGCGAGAATATGCAGATGAAATTATTAAGTTTTTAAACCAGGATGAAGTTTTAAAAAAAGCACTTAAATTGGCTTGCACTGATTTAGTTAAAGCTGCTGGTGGTGACAGCAAGCAAGTCGAAGATAAGATAAGAAAATATATAAAAATTAGCGAACGTCCCAAATATGGAACTAGGGCGATCGCACTTTTATTAAGTGAAAGACAAAAAGCTTTAGATTTGAGTAGTCAGGAGTTTGCTAAATTTTGCGATACATTTAAAGTTTCTCCTTCTGAACTCAATAATATTTATGCTGGAGAAGTTATTGATGATAGCTTGTTAGCGCCACTTTCACGAATATTAGGTATATCAAAAGAACAGTTGAAAGAAGTGCGCGATGGTGCTGAAGAATAAATTAATAGATGCATCTATAATACGAAAATTGTAGACTTTTGTGAAAACTGACATTTTATTTTATCGGCTATTTCAAGAAATACCTAGTATTTTCTTTGAAATCATTGGCAATCCTCCTGACGAAGCAAACAATTATCTGTTTTCATCAGTTGAAATTAAACAAACTTCATTCCGAATAGATGGGTTATTTTTGCCTATAGAAATTACTGATAGACCAATTTACTTCGTTGAAGTTCAATTTCAACAAGATGACGAAATTTACTCACGACTGATTGCAGAAATAAGTTTATACCTGCGTCAGAATAAACCTAAAAATGATTGGAGTGCTGTAGTTTTATACCCAAACAGGAGTGTAGATACAGGAGATATTAAACATTATCGTGAATTCTTTGCCAGTCACAGGATAAAACGGATTTATCTAAATGAATTGGGTGATACAGCTACTTTACCAGTTAGCATAGCAACCGTTAAATTAGTAGTTGAAGATGCAGAGATAGCGATTCACCAAGCGCGAGAGTTAATCAAGAAAACTAAGCAAGAGATAAACTCACAATTACAGCAGCAATTATTACAATTAATAGAAACTATCTTAGTTTACAAATTTCCTAACATGAGTCGGGAGGAAATCGAAGCCATGTTTAGTTTGAGCGAGTTAAAACAGACAAGATTTTATCAGGAAGCTTTTCAGGAAGGCAAAGAAGAAGGCATAGAGCAAGGTGTAAGAAGAGGTAAGTTAAAAGCAGTACTACCAATGTTGACAGCTGGGTTGACTGTAGAGCAAATAGCTCAAGCTTTAGAATTGAGTGCGGAGGAAGTTAGCCAAATAGTACAACAGCAGGCTTCTAATTCCAGTAGCAACGAAGAATAACAGCATAATTTGAATACTAGGGTAGACAAATGTCGAAATGGGTGGTTGTGATTAGGTATATATAACTTAATTAGCTATGAGCGTAACAATCTCAAACTCTTTTTTTATCATTCAGCAATTTTTCCCGACGAAATATTAATTAAATTTTGTTAAGATTGACACGGCATTAGCACTTCATTCCCCAACTACCCATCCCCTACCTGAGAAAAACTTGATGCTGCGACTAGAACATATTAGTAAAATTTATCCCACAGGTGAAGTTCTCAAAGATATCAACTGGGAAGTTAAACCTGGCGATCGCATCGGCTTAGTCGGTGTGAACGGCGCAGGTAAATCTACCCAACTGAAAATTATCTCTGGAGAAATGGAACCGACGGCGGGGGAAATTATTCGTCCTGCGAGTTTACATATAGCCTACCTCAACCAAGAGTTTGAAGTAGACCCCGGCCGCACTGTGAGAGAAGAATTTTGGACTGTTTTTAAAGAAGCGAATCAAGTGCAGCTTTCCATCGCCCAAGTGACTAGGGATATGGAAACTGCGACTCCAGAGGAACTCGATCACTTAATTAACAAATTGGATCGCTTACAGCGCCAGTTTGAAGGCTTGGATGGCTATGGTTTAGAAGCACGCATCGGCAAAATCTTGCCAGAGATGGGATTTGAACAAGAAGATGGCGATCGCCTCGTTAGCGCCTTCTCTGGTGGTTGGCAAATGCGGATGAGTTTGGGTAAAATCCTGTTGCAAAAACCAGATTTATTGCTACTGGACGAACCAACAAACCACTTAGATTTAGAAACTATTGAGTGGTTGGAAAATTACTTAAAAAGTCTAGTGACTCCAATGGTGATAGTCTCCCATGACCGGGAGTTTCTTGACCGCCTCTGCACTCAAATTGTAGAAACAGAACGTGGTGTTTCGACTACTTACCTGGGTAATTATTCATCATACCTGCAACAAAAAGCTGAAAATCAATCAGCACAGTTGAGTGCTTACGAACGACAGCAGAAAGAACTAGAGAAACAACAAGCTTTCGTTGATAGATTTCGCGCTAGTGCTACCCGTAGTACTCAAGCTAAAAGCCGCGAAAAACAACTAGAAAAAATCGAGAGAATTGAAGCACCTACAGGTGGTGTCAGAACTCTACATTTTCGCTTTCCCGATGCACCCCGTAGCGGACGAGAAGTGGTCACCATTAAAGATTTAACTCATATCTATGATGATAAAATCTTATTTTTAGGAGCCAATCTCTTCATTGAAAGAGGCGATCGCATTGCTTTCTTAGGCCCCAACGGTGCGGGTAAATCTACCCTACTGCGGGTGATTATGGGTATGGAACCACCCACTGAAGGTAGCGTTAAATTAGGCGATCACAATGTGATTCCTGGTTACTTTGAACAAAATCAAGCAGAAGCTTTAGATTTGAAAAAGACAGTCATGGAAACTATTCATGATGAAGTTCCCGACTGGAAAAATGAAGAAGTGCGTACATTATTAGGACGCTTCTTATTTACTGGAGACACAGTATTTAAACAAGTTGGCGCATTAAGTGGAGGCGAAAAAGCACGTCTAGCTTTAGCAAAAATGCTCTTACGTCCAGCAAATTTACTCATCTTGGATGAGCCGACAAACCACCTAGATATTCCAGCTAAAGAAATGTTGGAAGAAGCCCTGCAGAATTACGATGGTACAGCGATTGTTGTCTCTCACGACCGTTATTTTATCTCCCAGGTAGCTAATAAAATCGTAGAAATTCGCGATGGTGAATTCCGCGTTTATTTAGGTAATTATCATTACTATCTAGATAAAATTGCTGAAGAAAAAGAAGCTGAAAAACTAGCTGCGATCGCGGCGGAAAAAGCTGCCAAGAAAGCTGCTAAAGCCGCTAAAGCTTCGGCAAAACGCAAATAATAAGTTAGTAATAACACTGAATTTTACGTAGTGTGCATGATGCTGCAATAGCTTAGTTGAAAAGTGTTCATTCTCAGCTTTCAACATCATGCACTACTGCTATACAATGATGAATTAGACAGTAAATAGTATATTCTACAGAAATAGCAAGAAATCTATAAAAGTTGCAGCAAAACGCAAATTAGAGTCTGACTGCTAGCACTATACAAAAACTTTTTTGATAATTAGCCCCACACAAGTATCACAAAAAATAAGCAAAAGTTACTAAAGTTAAAAAAACTCTAAAAAATACTGAATTTTTTGATAAAAGAAGTTAATAAGCAGAAATCCTCTTGCAGTGGTGATTAGCAGTGGTATCATTCGGGTATTACAAAAAGTAAAGGGCAATTTTACTATGACCAAAGCACCTGTTGCTCCTGTGGTGCTAGTCATTTTAGACGGATGGGGCTACTGCGAGGAGAAGCGTGGAAACGCTATAGTTAATGCGAAAACTCCAGTCATGGATAGCTTATGGGCAGCTTATCCACACACCCTCATTCGCACATCAGGAAAAGCCGTAGGGTTGCCAGATGGTCAAATGGGCAACTCGGAAGTTGGTCATTTGAACATTGGCGCTGGGCGAGTAGTACCGCAAGAATTAGTACGCATCTCCGATGCGGTGGAAGACGGTTCTATTAAGCTCAATCCAGCACTTGTCAAAATTTGCCAGGAAGTGCGCGATCGCAATGGCAAGCTTCACATAGTAGGTCTGTGTTCAGAGGGTGGAGTACATTCCCATCTCACCCATTTATTCGGACTACTGGACTTAGCTAAGGATCAGCAAATTTCCCAAGTTTGTATCCACGCCATTACCGATGGTCGTGACACAGCACCCTCAGAAGGTGTCAAAGCAATTGGGCAGCTGCAAGAATATATAGACCGCTTAGGTGTAGGGCAGATAGTCACCCTTAGCGGTCGCTATTATGCGATGGATCGCGATCATCGTTGGGATCGGGTTAAACGTGCCTATGACGTAATGACCCAAGATGAAGTAACCGATAATCGCCAAGCCGTAGAAGTTTTAGCAGCATCCTACGCCGCCGGAGTCACAGACGAATTCATCAACCCCACACGTATTGCTCCTGGCGCAATTGCAGCCGGGGATGGAGTGATATTCTTCAACTTCCGCCCCGATCGCGCTAGACAACTCACTCAAGCTTTTGTCAGCCCAGAATTTAAGGGCTTTGAAAGGCAGTTAATTCAACCACTTTCTTTTGCTACTTTTACTCAGTACGATCCAGATTTAAAAGTAGCTGTTGCCTTTGAGCCACAGAATCTCACAAATATTTTGGGAGAAGTCGTCGCCAATCACGGATTAAAGCAATTCCGCACTGCTGAAACCGAAAAATACGCCCATGTTACCTACTTCTTTAATGGCGGTCTAGAAGATCCTTTCGAGGGTGAAGACCGGGAACTCGTAAGTAGTCCTATGGTAGCAACTTACGACAAAGCTCCGGCGATGTCAGCCGCAGCCGTTACAGAAGTAGCGATCGCCGCGATTGAAAAATGTATCTACTCGTTGGTTGTAATTAACTATGCCAACCCAGACATGGTAGGACATACGGGTCAGATAGAAGCTACGATAGAAGCAATTGAAAAAGTTGATCTCTGTTTGGGTCGCCTACTTGCTAGCATTACTAAAGTTGGTGGCACAACAATTATTACTGCTGACCACGGTAATGCTGAGTATATGCTAGATGATGCGGGTAATCCTTGGACAGCCCACACCACTAACCCAGTCCCCTTAATTCTTTTGGAAGGAGAAAAAGTCAAAATCCCTGGACATGGTACAAATGTCGAACTACGAAGCGATGGCAAGCTAGCCGACATTGCGCCGACAATTCTAGAGATTTTACAACTTCCTCAGCCATCAGAAATGACAGGGCGATCGCTCGTTGTCCCAGCTGGATATGATGTGCAACGCAGTCGTACTCCCGCGCAAGTAGGTTTGTAAAATAGATAACAGTTAACTGTTACCTTCACCCTGGCACTTCTGTTTTGAAATTGACTATCTATTTAGATTCCTACCATGACAGTTTCTAATATTGTTCAAGGCATTTGGGCGCTTTCCGCCGTTGGTTTAATCGTCTTAGTACTGCTGCATAGTCCTAAAGGAGATGGTATTGGAGCCATTGGTGGACAAGCTCAACTGTTTAGCAGCACTAAAAGCGCAGAAAACACCTTAAACCGAATTACTTGGGCATTAACAGTAGTTTTTCTAGGTTTAACAGTAGTTTTAAGTGCTGGCTGGCTACCTAAGTAAGCATAGGGAATAGGGATATGGGACAAAAAATCCAATACCCAACACCCAACCCCCTAAAAAATTTACTTACACGACATTTACTAGCAGTTCTCACCTTAGCAATAAGTACAGGGCTGCTAGTTATTTTTATGCATCTCCCTACAAATGCTAATTTTGCCCAAGTAACCGAATATTCTAGGGACTTAATAACTTCTCTCCCAGCCTCCTCATACCCCTCTCCAAAACCTTATCCTTTACCGCCAACGCTAGCTAAATGGCAAGATAATACCAACAGTGGTGATTACTTTGCTCAAATTACACCCACCCAAGTTGGTTATCTAGTTTGGTCACAATTTCCTATTAAAGTTTACATAGAAACGCCAACGGCAGTTAACAGCCAGCAAGCTCAAGCTTGGGTTAACAGCGTCTTACAAGCTGTGCAGGAGTGGAATGCTTACTTACCTTTATTGATAGTGGAAAAACCAGAGGTTGCAGATATTAAAATTTTGCGAAAAGCGCCTCCTCTGCAAATTTCTCCCGTCGATAAAATACCCCGTGCGCGTTCTGCTTTAACTACCTACGAGTTATATACCAACAACAAAGTTTTATTACACCGCTTCACAATATTATTAAGTCCTAGCCAGACAGGTAATTATGTCCTAGCCGCAGCGCGTCATGAACTCGGCCATGCTTTGGGAATTTGGGGGCATAGTCCGTTACAAACCGATGCTTTATACTTTTCTCAAGTTCGCCAACCGCCGCCGATTTCTATTAGAGATGTGAATACCTTGAAGCGGGTTTATCAACAGCCTACTAGTTTGGGGTGGTCTTCATAGTCGCTTGAGTTTTAACTGGATAGGAGCTTTTGTAACGCTATCCTCATCTTTGTCATAGTGAATTTTCTCTGTCAACAATATAAAATTTGTCCCGATAGGATAAGTAAAAATGCGTAATAATAGTCATAAATTCACCTAAAATTGCCTAAAACTTCAGTATGATTAACGAATCAATGATTAAACTCACCATTTCCTGGATAAATCCAGATGATGAAAAATTAGAAGATGAAACTGTATACCTACTGGATGAGATGAAACAGGTAGATGAGTTTGAAACAGTAGGACGTGTACAAGTACCTCTAGAAGACATACCAGATAAGGCAAAACCTCTTGGAAATTTTCTGCCAGGATTTTTGATGGCTGAGGTAAGTCCGAAAAATATCAAAGGTGCATTGGGTTATTTGCACAGTCGTCTGTCTGGTAAAGAAATTGAATTTGAAGTTGAGGCAAACGGTAAGAAGTTAAAAGTCAAAGCTAAAAATTATAGTCAGCAAGAGTTACTAGATGTTGTGAAAGCAGCAGAAGAAGTTATCAAATCTAATTAAAGGTTTAGATATTCTATGGCAAAAAAAGTAGCACTACTCATTGGGGTTAGTGAGTATCAATCTGGTTTTACCCCATTACCTGCATCTATAGGAGATATAGACGCAATGCAACGGGTTTTAAAGAACCCGGAAATTGGAGGTTTTGATGAAATCAAAATACTTAAAAACCCTAGTTCTCAGTTAATGAGTGAAGCAATTGAGGATTTATTTGCGAGTCGTCGAACAGATGATTTAGTGCTGCTATTTTTTTCTGGTCACGGAGGTAAATTAGCTAACAATAAACTTTATTTTGCCACTTCTAATACTCGGAAAAATAGTAATAACAATACAGAAGTAGTTATATCAACGGCAGTAACAGCTAGTTTCGTGAATCAAATCATGAGCAATAGCGCGTCCCGTTATCAGGTGTTGATCCTCGATTGCTGCTATAGTGGTGCTTTTACTAATGATTTGTATGTAAAAAATGATGGTTCTGAGTCAATAAAAAACCAACTTGGTGGAGAGGGACGGGTTATTATTACGTCTTCAGCTTTCACTGAATATTCTTATGAACAGGAAGGAGGAGATATTTCGCTTTTTACTCGTTACATTGTAGAAGGTTTAGAAGATGGTGTAGCAGATAGAGATGATGATGGTTGGATATCAGTTTATGAATTATATGATTATGCTAAAGATCAAGTTAGAAAAGCTGCTCCAAAAATGAGTCCACGGATTTATGCAGTCAGAGAAGGATTTAATATTAAGCTAGCTAAGTCATCGACTGACGATCCCAAAAAAATATATCATCAAGAAGTTGAGTTTTTGGTACGTAATGGTGATGGTCAAATTTCTGATACTGGTCGTGATTTATTGAATGAACTAAAAAATGAATATCTAATAAATACTGAGGAAGCTTCTGCAATTGAGGAGAAGGTTTTAAAGCCTTATAAAGACTTGAAGGAGAAGTCAAAGCGCTATCAATCTAGGTTTAGAAGAGAGATTCAACAAAGATATCCAATCAGTAATCAAACTCGCGAAGAATTAATACGTTTGGGAAAAATTTTACAACTTACGGATGAGAAAATAGCTCTGATTGAAAATCAAGTAATTGAAGAAAGACAGCAAAACTTGCTAGAATACGAGCAAGCTTTTCGTTTTGCAATTGAGCAATCCTACCCAGTTAAACATCTAGATTCTGGGTTGATAGAACTTCAGCAGCGCTTACAACTGAAGGATGAAAATATTAGGGCTATCGAAGCTCCTATAATCGCATTTAAGGAGAGTAGGTTACAGGAGTATGAAAATAAGTTTACTCAGGTAGTAAAGCAAACATCTTCTATCAATAGGCAAGCAAAACGTAATTTACAAGAGTTAAAAAACTCATTGGAACTCAAGGATGATGAAGCAAGCCGAATAGAACAGCGCGTTATTGCAAAAATAAAACAGGAGAAAAATTTTAACAGAAAGTTAAAAATTGGACAATTTATAATTGGAATATTATTAATTATATTAATTATAATAGGCTATTTTTTTACACCTACAGCTATAATTCTAGTTTCTGATTATAGAAAAGAACAAAGTCTTCCTGATGCAAAAATGAAAATGAGTTGGGGAGAAAAAAATCTGTTAGATACAGATAGAAATGATAACAAAAAGCAAGCACAACAGGCATTTGAAAAGGGTAATTATCCAACAGCTTTGAATTATTTTAAGGAAGCAATAAAAAATAATCCAATTGATGATCCGGAGGCATTAATTGGCTATAACAATGCCAATGCTCACATTCAAGCAAACAGTGATAACAAACTGATTCTCAGCATTGCTGTTAGCGTACCTATAGGAAATAACCCCGATATAGCCAAACAAATATTACGTGGCGTATCTTTGGCTCAAAAAGACGTAAATGATAATGGTGGTATTAGATTTTCAAAAAACGCAAACGAAAGCCCACGATTTTTAAATGTTTTGATTGCTGATGATAGCAATGAACCAAAAATGGCTGTAAAAATTGCTAAAGAATTAGTCAAGAATAAATCAAATTTTAGTAATGTGTTAGCAATTGTGGGGCACAACTCTAGCAATACATCACTTAAGGCGGCTCCCATATATCAAGACGGAGGTTTAGTAATGATCACCCCCACAAGTGATGCAAGGGAAATAACAGCATTCGGCCCTCCTGTATTTCATATAATGCCTTTTTTAGAAAGAATTGCTGAAAAACTAGCAAATCATGTTTCAAGAGATAGTAATATAGAAAAAATTGCTATTTGTGCTGATTTATCTTCTCGAGCTAGTGAATCTCATGAAAGAGTTTTTAGTATAGCTATTCGTGATGAAAGAAACAGGTTACTTTCAGGAAAACCGTGTATTATTTCAGATAATTTTGATACAGATAAAATTATAGAAGAATTAGAAAAAGATAAGGTTAATACAATACTTTTGTTACCTGCGGTCGAAAAAATAAATAAAGCTATAGAACTTGCAAAAAAAGCACATGATAAGGGTTGGAAATTATTAGGCTCTCCTACAATGAATACCAATCAAACATTAGCTGAAGGAAAATATTTTAAAGATATGTTAATTCCAGTACCTTGGAATCATAAAGAAGGGAATGATAAAAGTAACTCTTTTAATGTCACAAAGCAAGACCTGAAAGTAGCTAATGTTACTTGGCGTACTGCGATGGCTTATGATACAACCCAAGCCATTGTTAAAGCTTTTGAGGAAATTATAAATAATCGTAAAGAAATAAACCGTACCAATCTTAGAGACAGGCTTTCTAGAAAGGGATTCCGCTTAGGCTTAGATAATAATAAAGATTTTTCTCAACAGAAATTTTCATTAAAACCTGTTACAGGAGAAGTCAATTTTAGAGGTGAGCGTGAAGCAGAAGTATCAATATTACAAGTAAAGGAAGATAGTGAAAATCCAGGCAAGTATATTTTCGATTCTATTCCAACAGAAAAAGTACAATTTCAAGCTGAATTTTAATTTATTTGGCATTACGTAAAACGATTTTCTCTACGTAAAATTAGGTAAGTTGGGTTTAGATTAAGCAACTTAAAAATTAGTATAGCTGCACTCTTTTATGCTCTCAGATGCAGTGCAGCCAACCAAAATTTATATCAGTACCCTTACTTACAATCTATGAGTTAGGGGTAAAGGTCGCTGTAGTAAAACTTCGCGGTACAATTGTTCCAACTGAGTAATATTATCAGTGAGGGTATAGCGTTCCAATACACGCTTTCTGGCTTTCTGTCCCAACACAGTTGTTAACTCTGGATGATCTTGAAATAGTGGCAACAGGGTTTTTAATTGCGATCGCACTGTTTTAGTATTTAAAACTACCCCTGCACCTTTTTCTAATACTTCACCATCAGCACCCACATCTGTGGCTAAACACGCCAACCCGCAGGCCATTGCTTCTAAAAGAGATAAAGATAACCCTTCTACCAACGAAGGCAAAATAAATACATCTGCCCCCCGTAGAATTTCGATGCGTCGGGTTTCATCGGCAATGAATCCTAGCCAGATAATGCCTTCCTCTGCACCATAAAACGGCTGTAAAGACGGCTTCAAAGGCCCATCGCCTACAATCAGTAGCTTGCTATCAGCTTCCAACCCTGACTGCTTCCAAGCGCGTAGCAGCGGTTCCACATTCTTTTCTGGTGCTATCCGGCCTTGATAGACAAATAGGCGTTTGGCTTGAAATTCAGCTTTGATTTGAGAAGGGCCTGGAGAATATTTAGCAGTATCAACTCCATTAGGGATGACTGCAACATTTTCTTCCCGCACACCCATCCGCCCTAATAACTCGCGTTGAATTTGGGAAAATACAATCACGCGATCGTAGTTCACTAAGAAAGGTGCGTATAGCTGATAAGCCAAAAGTTGCGTTCCGGAAATGAGTTTTGCCCCTTTCCCTGCAAATGGGGTATGGAAAGTCGCAATTAGAGGCAAATTCAGTTGCTCGCAAATTTCTGGAAGAATAAAGTCCAAGGGAGATAAAGTCAAAGAAGCGTGGACTATATCTGGTTTAATTTTTCGCAACGACTCAGTTAATACTTTGGTTGCTTTAAAAGTGGGAATTGTGTAAACCTGGGACTTGTAAATGAAGGGTAAGGAAACTTCTTGAAATTTTGGCCAGTTATCAGGTTCAGATTCTTCTTGAGCAAAGTGGAGAAAGCTAACTTCATGACCTCGGTCTAACAAGGCATTTGTAATTTCTCGACTGTAGGTAACATTGCCGCAAAAGGGTGATTTTTTTCCAATCCAGGCTATACGCATTCTTTATTTAGTTATAAGAACAGCGGGTTTAATATTTAGTTATTGTTTGTGGTTTTGCTTTTAGCTGTTTGTTATCGCTGGCTTTTAGTTACTATTACACCCCATTTTTTCTACCCATAAAATAGCCAAATTCTCAGATTAATTTAGCTAGTTTAGTTATAGCTGTAGTTATCCTACTAAGAATTTGTGAATACATATGAGTCAATCAAAAGCAATCGAGCCAGGATTCACAATGATCCCGAGTTAAGCCTATAGTGATTTATGGCTGAGTTCAGTCTATCACGAAAATTTCAGCTTTCAGTAAATGATTAATTATGTCAAGCTAATGTTTAATTACTCACGATGCGAGGTATACCAAGTAAAGATACCTCCGAAAAAGACAATTACAGCTAATGCTAAAAAGACAGCTTGTAATCCAATAAAGGTCTCTGCTACACCCGCTAATGCTAAGGGTAAAGAAAGAGCAATATTAATGACATTATTTTGCAAACCGAAGACTTTACCCCGCATTTCTGGTGGGGTTTCTGTTTGAATTGCAGTTTGCATCGGGATACCCACAAGTGCGCCAAAAACACCCAATAGTGCTACTAACAAAAGCACTATCCAAAGCTGTGTTGTAAAGATGGATAACCCTATTAAGGAAGCTGCCATCCCCAGACAACCACAAAGACTAAGGGCAGTATAGGAGAAACGTTGACCAAACTGACCAAGAATTGTTGCCCCTGCAGCAATTCCCACACCACCAGCTGCTAGTAAAAAGCCAAATTGTGAGGCTTTCATGTTGGGAATGATTTCTGCCATTCTTACAGCTAAAACTGTTAAGGCGGCAAATATGGAAAACAAGATGATCAGTTGTACTAAAGCGCTACGAACACGATGATTATCTTTGAGATAACGTAAGCCATCCCGTAAATCTGAGAAAACATGAGGAAATTCGGTGGCTGAGTCGTGAGGTTTTTCGTTAGTTACCAAGAAACTCAAAATTATTCCTGCGATCGCATAACTTCCACCTACGACCATTTCTTTTCCAAATCCGCCACTTGCACCCAGATTTAGCCAAAGTTGATCCGCGATCGCTAA
Source organism: Tolypothrix sp. PCC 7601 (assembly GCF_025677855.1). Lineage (NCBI taxonomy): Bacteria > Bacillati > Cyanobacteriota > Cyanophyceae > Nostocales > Tolypothrichaceae > Tolypothrix > Tolypothrix sp. PCC 7601. The sequence continues at coordinate 989,605 of NZ_CP064879.1, read as the reverse complement.
TAGTGGTTCGCCAACAGCAAAACCAACAATTACCGAGGCCATCATTGTTGTGGTGTACAGTGAGTTAGCTGAGAGTAAATGTTGCTCTTCCACCACCAAAGGAATTGCTGTTTGTTCGGCTGGGGCGAAAAACTGTGTGAGGGTGGAAACTAAAAAAGTCACGCTTAAGATGATCAAAAAACCTACAGGCAATACTCCCACTGGTTGCCAATCATGAGTCAACCATAACAGCAAGGGAATCACCAACACCAAAATTCCCCGCCAAATATTGGTAGCTACTAATACAGTCTTTTTCGACCAGCGATCCACAAACACACCAGCCACAGAACCAAATAGCACGGCGGGTATGGTAAAAGCCATCATTAAGGCAGATACCCAACCACTAATACTTTGATGACTAGCTTGAAACTGCGTATTAATCAAGGCAATCATCAACACCAGATAAACTTTATCTGCTAGCTGGCAAAAAACTTGTCCACCCCAAAGGGCTAAGAAATTTGGGTTTTTTAATACAGGTAAAAACCCCTTTTGAGGTACATCATTTGATGGTTCATCTTTACCTGAATCAGGCCCCTTGATATCGGGTGGTTCTTTTGCTGAGGTAATAGCGGCTTGGCCATTAGCCTCAGCCTGAGTAGATTTGGCTTCTGAATTAATAAAATCAGGTTTTGATTTTTCCGATAGCCAATTTTTATTATTTGGCGAAATCTCCCGGGGGGAAATTTCGTGGTTATTGATTTGACTGGGCCGAGACTTCGGAACAGCACTCAAGTGGCTGGGTGCTGTAGAATCTGATGCTCTATTCTGTTTTTTGGCGTAGCTCGGTGACAAAGGCAGGATTTTTGTATCCAAATCAGACGGTTGCATCATGGTTGGCAGCAAAATAAGAATCAATTAAAGTGGCGGAGCGGATTGGATGACCCAAATGATACTGAGCATAATGGCGCAGAATTTGCTCAACAGCTAACCAGTCATTATCTCTGGTGGTACTAATTTGCATTATCTCTGGTTGTGACAGCTGCTGCAGAATATCAAGTTCTTTTGCATTTAATCGCCCAGAAATCACTGGTAGTTCTTGGCGATGCATCACTGTTTGGTAACCCGAGATGGTTGTTGCTGGGGTTGCGGGGAGATGAGGCGATCGCGTCTTGGAAGAGTTGATTTGTCTCTCCCTCTCTTTTTGTTTTCGCAAGTCTTCCCAAGTCTCTAAGCAAACTGTGCCACCAGCAGAAATACTAAATCCTACTTGCCACTGCGGGTTTGTAAAATTTGGTATCAGGGGGCGTTGCGTGAGACAACAAACTTGCACTTGAGGTGTTAGTCCCGCCAACGCTAAAAGGTGAAACACTCCCTGAGACAGATGAGCTAAGATGCTCGCTTCGTTATTAGACACTGCCTCTAACCGATTGAGATGTTCGTTAAGCAGCTCATACAGTTCTTCTTGGGGTTGTTCGCTTAAAGCTTGACTGAGGACTATTTCTGCTAGATATTGGCTAGCTGCCAATTTCCCTAAATCTTTAGTCAAACCTGGATAGGTTTTTACTGTTTGTGCTTGTGTAATTTTATCGAGCGATCGCCCTTTAGCAATCAGTAGTTCGTTGACAACAAACATCCCACTCCTACCACCCAGGCTTGAATTGTGCTTACGTGCCCCTGGGGCCACTGCTCGGATTAAACCGAACTCTTTTGTCAAAATTGTTACTATTCTATCTGATTCTCCCAGCGCCTGGGCTTTCAGATTAATTCCTGTTACTTGATAGGTTTTACTCATTAGCCAAGAGTCCGTAGGGGCGGGTTAAACCCGCATATTTAGGGGCAGACGCAATATTTCATTTAAACCGCCCGTAAATTAGTCATCAGTCCTGCGTCATTAATTCTGAGTACAAAATACCAATGACTATTCCACTTTTTCTGGGTTATTGCGCTGACGGATTAAATCGATACCGCGAGACGTGCCTAATCTAGTAGCACCCGCCAAGATTAATTCTAAGGCTTGATTAATGGTACGAATACCGCCAGAGGCCTTAATTCCTAACCTTTCTCGGGCAATCTCTTTCAAAAGTCGCACATCTTCCACAGTGACACCCCCATTCCAACCCGTACTGGTCTTTAAGAATGCGGCCCCTGCTTCCATAGCCAATTCTGCCGCTACCTTCTTTTCTGGATCTGTCAACAGGTTAGTTTCTAAAATGACCTTCACAGTTTGCCCGGTTGCTTCACAAATTTCCGCAATTTCCCGGTGGACTGCTTCAGTTTTACCAGCTTTTAACCAACCCAAGTTGAGCACTACATCAAGTTCAGTGGCTCCATTTTCCACTGCTTCTTGAGCCTCATACAACTTAACTGCGGAAGTAGTCGCTCCAGTAGGAAAGCCAATTACTGCACAGACTTTGGGATTTTTACCGTGGAGGAGTTCTGCGGCTCGCTTTACATAGGTAGGGTGCAAGCAAACCGCCGCAAAATGAAATCTATCTGCTTCTTCACACCATTGCTCAACCTGCTCTGGAGTAGCCGTTGGCGTTAACAGGGCGTGATCGATAAATGGCGCAATATCAATGTCGGGATAGTCTGCTGCCATCGTGCCTTTTGCCAATTATTGATTATTAAACTTTATAAAAAATTAAAACATTTCTTATATATATATTAAACCACATTTATTACGAGTTTATCCTGAAAACCGAACTGCTGAATAGGTCTGAGATATCGGCTTTCTAGATGGACTGAAAACACTTAAGTATTCAAGTTAACATTAGACACTTTTAACTTGAGTACGCTTAATAGGATTTTAGCTACTAATTAATAAGAAGTTAAGAATAGTTTCAGCTAATGCTTTTGATGCCAAATATGGTACTCCATTACCAATAGTTTTAAACATATTGGTGAGTGACATATCCTCTGGAAGCGCAAAATTGGCAGGTAAAGATTGAATTGCTAAGGCTTCAGCAGCAGAAATTCTTCTCACTTTGTAAGGATGCAAATGTACTTCATTATTGCCATAACAAGCAGTTGGCGAGTAGCGCCATCTGTGTAAACGTTTGAAGGACTTTCGAGAATCATCTCCCTCGTCAATTGAAGCGAATTTTGTGATTCCTGCTCTAGGTTGAAAATAATGTTGAGCATTGGGATGTTGAGCCACATTATTTTTTCTAAACCAGTATTCAACTGTGAGTTCTTGAGGAATATTTTCCGGGCAAGTAATTATAGAATCTTCTTGGAATGATGTACATTGACTCCAAGGGTAAGCAAAGACTTCTTCTTGAGGATATAAAATATAATTTTTCCACGGAAAGAAATTAGAAATTTTTAAATTATCGCGTTCTCTTAAGCTATTTCGGAAGCCAATAAGAATAATTCTTTCTCTATCCTGTGGCACACCATATTCAATAGCATTAATTAAGCGTTCTGTTAATATATAGCCAGCTTTTTGTAATTTCTGCTTTAACGATTCAAAAAATAAACGATGTTTTTTTGTCCGCCACAAACCTTTGACATTTTCAAATAAAAAGAAATCTGGTAAATGATTACAAATCAATTCAATATAAGATGCAGAAAGTTTACCATTATCTCCCAAATGACCTTTATTTTTTCCGCCTATGGAAAAATCTGGACAAGGAGGCCCGCCAATAAAGCCAACAATATTATGAGATTTTCGGCAGTCCTGGACTAATTCACCTAAAAGTTGAGCGGGTAATCCTTCTAAAAGTTTAGTTACGTCTGCGGCTTCACCTTGATGATACCCATATTCAGGCAATGGTAGGTTAAGAATTTCCCGTGAATAACGGTATGCGGCAAGGAATGGCGGAAATATTTCATTGACATAAACAATATAAAAACCGCTAGTTTCAAATCCTAAATCGAGGAACCCGGAGCCAGCAAAGAAGGAAAATATACAAGTACGATAATTAGCCATCTATTAACTACGAGATTTTCTTTAATTTCTCAGAAAAAAGTCTCGTCTAATACTAATTAGCCTGCGATTTAAATCGCAGGCTGATTATCTACTGACATTAAGATTTAAGTTAATTTAAGGGAATTATCCCACAGCCTTCTCAACAGCAACTTCTGGTAACAAGCGCTTAACACCTTGCTTAACAAAACCTTGCAGAAAAGCCATCTGCTGATTTTGCTGGAAGACATTTTGTAAAGTTTGCCGCAATTTTTCCAAATTCAGGTTATTGCCAGAATCTAGAGCTATTTCTTGTTGTTGGAAATACTCTATTAAACTTAAGCCAGCAACTCTGGTGAGATAAGCTGCACTAACTCCCTGTACCACGCCACCAGCGACAAAGGTGACGACGTTACTTTTGAGAACAGTACTCACAGCTTTTGTAGAAAGTTCGACTAAACCCAGCTTCAGCATTAAACTTCCCATCGTTCCAGCGACAGTTTGCGCCTGTTCTAAAGAAAATTTCTGCTGATAGATATTACCCAAATCCATGACCATTTGAGCATTAATCGCCGCAGTTGCTAAAACATCAAGTGCAGGGACTGGATTAGCAAAAGCAGCAGCCGCAGCTATCCATTGATATTGTTCGATAGCTGGGGTAGCGCGATCGCGTCTAATGTTATTTAACCAGGTTTTTGCTTCAGCTTTCAGCAAGTTAGCTTTTCTAATAGTTGTTGTCCAGGCTAACTTCTGTGCTTGCTGGGCTAAAATCTCTCCTAGTTGCTGTGTCAAAGACTGGATATCTGCTGCTGGTTGTTCTAACCATTCTTGTACAGCACCATCAGCTTCATGTTTCCGGACTTTAATGGGAATGGGAGAGGCGGCTGTTGCAACTAAATTTCCTTGTGTCCGTTGTTTCAGTGACAGCAAGATGCTAGCACGTTCATCAGGTAAATACTGGTCTTGCTTGTTGAAAACCAACAAAACAGGTTGATTTGCAGCTTTTAGCTGCTGTAAAGTTTGAAATTCTGAATCGGTTAAATCACCGTTAGTCAGGAAGAGGATAAAATCAGATGTTTCCACTTCTGCCAAAACATCTGTATCTGATTTGTTACCAGCTTGAATATATAAAGGTGCTGTCTCTTGGAAGCTGACTTTTTGCTTGATTTGGGATTGCCAGCTAGATTTTAAAACCTCAATTAAGGTAGTTTTACCGACAGATTTCCCACCAGTAACAGCTAGTTTAAGTTCTTGCCTATCTAAATCTAAGAGTAATTGGTTAACTTGTGTTCGTAAGTTCCCTATGGCTGGATGTTGTTCTGATTCTTGTGCCAGTTGGTTAATTACGACTTCTGCTTTAGCGATCGCATTTTCTACATCTGCTCGTTCTACAAGCATGATATCAAGCTGCTCTACACTAGCTTTCGGGCGATTTTGCTGCAATAACCACAAACCACCGCCGACTGCCAAAGCACTCAGTAAACCAAATTCTCCTACCTGCACTATGGAATCTTGCCAACTGTCTAACATCCACAGAGAAAACGACAGTCCCAATCCTCCTACTAAAATTGGTCGTTGCAACTTCACAACTATGACTCTCCGCGCTTTTTGGATGGCTTACTCCAGAATAGATCAAAACCCTGCTTCCCCGAATGAGACAGGCGAACAAACACAATTTTCTTTACTTACCGCTTGTAAGATTAATTCCCAAGCTTCACGATATTGTGCAGAACGAGGTTTACGCTGTCGTTTTTCAGTTTCCACAAGGTGGATTTCGCTACCATAACCGATGAACACATCGACTGGGAAGATATAGAATATATCAAGTTTTTCTATATATACTATGGCAAAATCAAAGTCTGCTGGCTGATATGCCTCTCTTCGCATGAATCGGCGATTTGTTTTAGTGCGACGATTATCTACAACATAATTTCCAGAAGGCTGATCAAACCAAGCATATTTGACTTGAATTTTGAGTACAGTTCCTTCAATATCAAAAGCTAAATCGTAAGGGAGCCTGTCGCCTACAGGTTTTAAAACTCCCCAACCCCGCTTTAAGGCGTGAAGAATAGTTGCTTGTTCTGCAATATCTCCTTTAAGCTTGGTGTCCATAAGCTGTTACGCATTTAAGTTGCATAGTTACTTATCAGGATTGTCCAGAGTCAAAGGTCAAAAGTCCAAGTTTATCCTTGACTCTTAAACGCCAGTTCACTCTACGGAGGGAACCTCCGCACGTGACTGGCTCCTCTTGAGCCTTGACAACCCAAACAACAAAATGTGCAATTTAGATATATAAAATAAATCCCTGAAACCATTTAGAGTCTCAGGGATTTATCGTTCTTTTAATTTGGTGGCGGGAAGTGGATTTGAACCACTGACCTTCGGGTTATGCTTACCATCTACAGCTTTCGCTGCCCAGACTTGCTGGTTTGTGGTCTGGACTGTCCCTTCACCCTCGTCTTTAACGTTAGGGTGCCTGCCTTCCAGTCTCTACACCTTCTCCATTTCTGGAGCTTGGTTCGGGATTACCACGCTAATGGCTTCCCCGAGTTTGACAGGTAAACGCACGTAAGTTTCTCTACGTACCGCCCATAACAAAGTTAACTGATAAGCGTTTAGTTAACTTTGCTTGTTGAGCCCGACGAGCTACCAGGCTGCTCTATCCCGCGTCGTTTGCTTACTTTTTTAGTATAACCCCAAGTTATAAATTTGGCAACTATAAAAGCGATAATTCTCCCACAACTTCTAAACGCTTGTATTTTCCCAAAATCATAAACTTTTCAGCTAGGCTTTCGGCAACGCTGGGGGTAATCCAGCCCATTTGTTGAAGTAAATGAATAGCAACTGCGTATTTTGCTCGCTTTGCTCCATCCATAACTTTAATTGCCAATCCCATGCCTTCCCCTAACCTACCGATGCACTGTACTCCTTCGGCACCAGCTTTGCTTACCAATTCTCCAGGGGTTAAGCGCATGAGTTCCGTATCAAATTCACCATCACCAGCTACCATTGTGGGATGATGAGTCATGGCCCGGACAATGCGCTCCATATCCAAAGTTTTACCAGAAGCGAGCAAGGCATACAGCGAACCCATCTGACCAAGTTGCATCAAATAAGTTGGTGCGCCACAGTCATCATGAACACCGATAAATTCTTCTGATGGCATTCGCAGTAATTCTGCTACCTTGCTAAGAATTAACTGTTGGACTGGGTGTTTGCGTTCTAAGTAGTTATTTAAAGGCCAATGTCGTTGTTGACAAACCGCTAGCATTCCCGCGTGTTTACCAGAGCAATTGTATTCTAGAGGACTCCGCTTACCTTCAGGAATCGGGCATTGGAGTGCGCTGGGGTCTAGATCGGCCCGCCAAAGAATGTTAAATACCTGTCTTACCTGCTCTATGCTACCTTTGTGGGAGCTAGTGATAATCGCTAAATCGCGATCGCTGAGGTCGTATCGTTCTAGCGTACCAGTAGATGTAATAGCGAGTGCCTGAAATGGTTTCAGTGCGGAACGGACAAATGCAGCCGTTTCCGAATTCCCAGCTACGGATAAAACCCGCCCTCGTTCGTCGCATACAACAGCCTGGACTATATGCCGCGATTCAATGATTCCTTCCCGTAGCAACCTCACTTCTAAGGCTGCGGCTTGAGTTCGTTTTCCCATTGTCATGGGTTAAAATCTATCACTTTTTGTTATTTTTTTATTATTTGTTTGTTATTTGTCATTTGTCCTATGTCATTTGTTAAAACTCATGACTAGTGACTAATGACTATTTACAACAAATGCCAAACTATACTACCAACAACGAACATTCCTGCCAAGCTAGCAAAGGTCAGTTGCAAGCGGCGAAGAATCGGTTTGATTTCGTAAGTAGCAATTAAGCGATCGCGGTTTAAGACTTCCTCTGGTTTGATCCAAGTTTGACCGTCATACCACCCAGATTCTTCGTAAAATACTGTGGCGCTGGTTAGGCGATCGCTGACGTAATACCAGCCTAAGTACAATCGTACTAACAAGAGAATTACGCCGATACTTGCTCCCGCTGCACCACAAAGAATAAATTGGGCGAAATGCTTATGTGGGGGAAAACTGGCGGCTGCGACTGGCCCAGCTACCACCCACGATAAACTCCAAATCCACAGCATTTTTTTGATATGCTCGCGCCAATTTAAGGCACAATCACGAAATAGCCAAGATGTTTTTAATTCTTCGTACTCGTTGAGTGGTTGTTGTTCAGTCGGAACTGGGCAATTAGAAACCGAGGATTTGATCATTTTGGCTTAACCCCACCGTCATCGGCTGTTGGCAGTTCTAAACGTTCAGCATGAGACCAGAATGCTTCTAAATTATAAAACTCTCGCTCCTTGGGCATCATGATGTGAACGATCACTTCGCCATAATCTTGCAAAACCCAGCTTCCTTCTGCTTTACCTGCTGTCCGCAAGGGATTGCGTTGCAGTTCGGTTGATACTTGGTCTTCAATGGCTTCTGCGATCGCTCTGACTTGAACTCTTGAATAGCCAGTCATCACTACAAAATAATCTGCTAGGTAAGAGACATCTGCTACCCTAAGCAGTAGAATATCGCCAGCTTTGCGGTCTGATGCTGCTTCGGCAACGGTTATTGCTAATTTTCTGCTCGCTTCTTCGCTGGGGTCTTGTAGACTAGCGATCGCAGTTTTTCTTAAAGATACAGATGGCGTTGGGAATTCTCCTTGGAAAGAATCAGACATTAAACCTCAGGTGCTTTAGCCCTTTTGTTACATTTTTTGACAATTACACACAACTCATCAATCATGAGATGTAACTATGTAAATTGTTTTTTTTGCATACTAACAAAAAAAAAGACTTTTTGGATTTGGTAAACAGCAATCAAGCGTACCATGCTATATGGAGCTAGTGTAGCTACTTAGTACTTTGTATTAGTTGCTTTATGGCAATTTTTGTAGTATCATTTGCTACTTTCAGAGATTAATTTAAATCCTGATTTTTATATTCTGAGGTATTGCCTACTTGAGGCCTGTTGATAATTTTGCAACCTACCAGCCTAGTACCACAAAGCAGAATTTAAAATTCAAAATCCAAATTAATGATGATTTTTGGTTGATAAATATAGTGTCGATATGGTCAGTGCAGCCACATATCACATACAGGAATAATTACAGAGAATAAGATACCTTACAAGTAACCTCAGATATATTTTAGAATCTTACCTGAGTCAGAAATTATTAGTTAAGCTTCATATTGATGCTCGTTACATTTTGGCTGCAAGTACTATGCAGACAAAAATTAAAGCATATTTAACAAGCAAAAAATAAAAAGTAAAAGACCCCTGTCTGAGCATTTGCAGGCAGGGGTCTTTTGTGTTTTTATTTGAAGTATTAAACTTCTTGGTTTGAGATATTGGTGCTGGAAATTATTGCCTCTTCTGCTTTTAGCGCATAGCATAAAGCCTCATAGTTATTTAAAGCTTGCTCAAAGCTATATTGTTCAACAGCATATTGGCGACTTTTATAACCGAGATTTTTAACTTTATCTGGGTTTTGGTACAAGTCTAGAATTGCATTGGCTAAAGCTTGAGCATCTTCTGGTGGCACCACACATCCTCCACCACTTTGTCTAATAGCTCTTGCTGCTGTACCATTTTCTGGTACAGATGCAATCAATGCTCGCCCACTAGCAAGTAGTACTTGTATTTTGGAAGGCATATTGAATGATATGACATTCTTCTTTTGCACAACCAAGCCAACATCCGCAGCTGCTAACATTTCCGGCAGACGTTCGCGAGGTTGAAAAGGTAGTAACAAGACATTATCTGCACCATAATCGAGACAGTCTTGTTGAAGTCTCTGCAATCCTTTCGCTTCCCCAGCAATTGTAAACACAATGTCTGGGATATGACGTAACAGAGCCGCAGCTTTCACAACTGTTTCTAAGCCTTGAGTTAGAGCAATATTACCAGAATATAAAACTACAAATTTGTCTTTGAGGTTGTGTGTTTCCCGAAACGCGTTATTGTCTCTAGGTAAGGGGCGAATAAAATTCACATCGACCCAATTGGGAATTTGCACAATTTTGTGAGATGGTACACCCTTCTTGAGCAAATTTTCCACGAAACCATCAGCGATGACGCTGATTTTAGTAGCGCTATGATATGCAAACTTCTCTAATTGTGTAAATACTTTGATTAGAAATTTGTTCTTCAGTAGCCCTACATGAATAGCTGCTTCTGGTAAAATATCTTGCAGGTTTAAAACCACAGGACAAGCACGCAACCATCCGACAAGGGCAGCTGGTAAACATACAGGCAATGAAGGTGAAGTAGAAATAATTACATCTGGTCGCCAGCCTATCATTGCAGGTAAAAAACTGGTGACTACAAAGCTAGCATCTAACAATATTCGATCTAGCAAGTTTGGTTGTGGACGAATCCAAACATAACTGCGTTGAATTTGGACTCCATTTTTAGATTCTGTTGAATACAATTTACCGCGATAGCCAGGGTAAATTTGACGTTCAGGATAGTTGGGCATAGCTGTGACTACACGCACTTCATGTCCCCGCTTCACAAGTCCCTCGGCTAATTCAGTCATTAAGGGAGCAATACCAATTGGTTCTGGGTAATAGTTGTAGGAGTAAATCAAAATCCGCATAACAAATTAGTCAGAATTATCTGGCTTTGTATTGAAAAAGAATACTTGTCCCAAGAATTTTTGATTTTACGTTTTACGTTGCACCCATAACTAAATTGTCCTTGCACAGCCTTGCTATGTCAGTGACTTTTGGTTGAAGATTAAGTAAATTTTGATATCTCATGCGTAGGCAATACTTAATTTATATAGAGGCTGCTTGCTTGTTATGTGATTGTTTTGTAGGGTAAACCTACCTAAGTATAATCTCTATTTTCATTAATTAATTAAGCTTTAAACAAGCATCAAAATTACTTTAATAAAAGTTCTGGCAAGTAAATTATTTCTGATAAATGCTAAAAAATAATCCTAAATCAATCCAGAGTAAATATAAGTGAATACATAGTATTTCCACCAGTAGTAATCATGAAAACTACGGGTTCAAAAAAATAATTATTTTAGGTAGATATATTGTGAAAAATCAGATAGCTTATAAAGTTATCATCACAATAATTAGTGAGATATTGTACTTAATTGCACAACACCCCAAATGTTGAGTTGCTAATGGGAAGTGTAACGAATACCTAAGATAGATAATAGATAGAGAATTTAGACTTTATTATTTAAAGCTGCATAGTAAAGCAGCTTTTTATCTAGAAAATAGATTGAGTTCTCAGTATAGCGTCTGGAAAGTTAATATAATATAAATTTATTGTGGTGAATTATTGAATTTTAATCTTGACCAATCTGTGTTATGAGTTGCAATACCATTTCACTGGAAAAATATACAGATGGTCAAGTGGAAGGAGTAGAGGCGCAGAGGAACGCAGAGTATTTTCTCAGCTAATTCACTAAGAATTTATGAAATGCTGTAGTTAGAGAATTTGCGATAAAAATTTGCGAGTTCGTTCTTCTTGAGGTTTGTTAAAAAAGGAGTCTGGTGTAGCTGACTCAACCAGTAAACCGCTATCCATCAAAATTACTCTGTCAGCCACTTCACGAGCAAATCCTACCTCATGGGTAACTACTACCATTGTCATACCGTCACGGGCAAGACTTCGCATCACATCTAACACTTCCCTCACCATTTCTGGATCTAAAGCTGAGGTGGGTTCATCAAATAGCATAATCTTAGGCTGCATTGCTAACGCACGCGCGATCGCTACTCGTTGTTGCTGTCCCCCAGATAATTGTCCTGGATATTTATGTGCTTGCTCTAGAATTCCCACCCTTTCTAAAAGTTGCATTGCTAATTCTTCAGCTTTCGCCTTCGCCCACCGACGCACCCAAATTGGTGCCAAGGTGATATTTTGCAGTACTGTGAGATGGGGAAATAAATTAAACTGTTGAAATACCATTCCCACTTCTTTGCGAATCGCATCAATATTTCGCAAATCATTGCTGAGGGTAATACCATCTATAACAATTTTGCCTTGTTGATATTCTTCTAAAGCATTAAATGTACGGATAAAAGTAGATTTACCTGAACCTGACGGCCCCATTAATACCACTACTTCACCACGATTTACGGTCAAGCTAACACCTTGGAGGACATGAAATTGTCCATACCACTTGTGAACATTCTCAGCAATAATTATTGGTTGTTGGTCTAACATAAAATTTTACCTTTTAACTCTTATTCTCTGTCTTTGGTAGGAATTATTTTCTCTTTTAACTACTTAACTGCTTTTCTAATTTCCGAGAAGCCAGAGACATTGAGTAACAAAATACCCAATAAATCAATCCTATAAACAAATAAACTTCTGCATAACGTCCGATAAATTGCGGCTGCGCTAAAATTGAACGAGCTATTCCAGTAAGTTCCACTAATCCTACCAAAGATAACAGTGAAGTATCTTTAAATAAACCAATAAATTGACCAACGATTGCCGGAATTACCGCACGTAAAGCCTGTGGTAAGACAATTAATATCACGACAAATAAAGAGTTTAAACCTAGTGCTTTAGCAGCTTCAATTTGTCCCCGTGAGATAGCCTGGAGTCCGCCTCGCACATTTTCTGCCATGTAAGCTGCGCTGAATAATACTAATCCTGTAATTGCTCTGACTACCCTATCTAAACGTAAATCTACTGGCAGAAATAATGGCAGCATTACCTGTGCAAGAAACAAAATTCCTATCAGGGGTAATCCTCTAATAATTTCAATGTACAGGATAGAAAACCACCGGACTACAGGTAAATTGCTAGTGCGTCCTAAAGCTAGTAAAACTCCAATGGGAAAAGAAAGTACAATACTAACTGCTGCCATCAACAGAGTTAGTAACAAACCATTCCATAAATTTGTAGGCACAGATTGTAAGCCAAAGCCACCACCGATTAACCACAAAATTATAGGAAAAGATAAAATCCAGATGAAAGACAGCCAAGGTGCTATTAATTTAGTAAATCTCTTGCCTAGCAAAAAACTTATCAATAATAAAACAGCAATTAGCAGTAGATAAATGCGGGATGTTAAATCTAAAGGAAAAACAGTTAATAAAACACCGATAATTAAACTAAAAATAGCAAGCCCAGACTTGGTTAAATTTCGTTTACTAGAAAATACTCCCCAAGTTATTGCACCTAAAGCAGAAGCGATCGCCAGCACAATCCAAACTCGCCAGTACAGAGATTGAGGGAATCTTCCGACTAAAAATAAACGTAAATTTACTGAAACTACTGCCCATTGTGCTTGGGTAGTTGCCCAAGTTAATATTCCTTTGGCTACCCAAGACAGTAATATTAAGCAGAAAACAGTTAATAGGCTGTTGTACCAAGTACTAAAGAGATTTTTACGCAACCACAATATTTGAGGGTTTGTCATTTGTCATTTATCATTTTTTATTCTTGTTATCCCTTTATCTTTCCTTAATTTGCACTGTGCGGTTAAATAGATTCATGACTACGGAAATTGTCAAACTAAGGGTGAGATAGGTAAGCATAATCAGTAATATTACTTCTACGGCTCTCCCGGTTTGGTTAAAAGTTGTAGAAGCAACAAAATAAATATCGGGGTAGCCAATTGCGATCGCCAAACTGGAATTTTTGGTCAAATTGAGATATTGGCTCGTTAAAGGTGGAATAATTACTCGCAAAGCTTGGGGGAATACAACTAAACGCATGACTAACCCAGGTTTTAAACCAAGCGATCGCGCTGCTTCCCATTGTCCCCTTGCTACTGATTGAATTCCACCTCGGACAATTTCGGCAATAAATGCACCTGTATAAAAAGTTAAGCCTAATAATAAGGCTGAAAACTCTGGAGAAAAGGTAAACCAAGGCAATTCGATGCCATTTTGACTCAAATAAACCAAACCCCAGAGCGAAATTTTACTTTCTACCTTGGGAAAACCCAGAAAAACAGCAAAGTACCAAAACAGCAATTGCAGCAGTAAGGGAGTATTGCGGAAGATTTCCACGTAAACTAGGGCAATATTTCTGACTAGCCAGTTATCCGAAAGCCTAGCAATTCCCGCACTCACACCCACAATTGTGGTGAGAAAAATTCCTGTAACTGCTATCCGTAAAGAGTTAACTAGTCCTACCCACAAAGCGCGACTGTAGGTATCAGTTGGCTTGTAAGTAATTACAGTTTCACCAATATCAAAAGATGCTTGCTGTTTGAGAAAGTCAAAACCGAACTGAATACCTAATTGCTGTAAATTACGGTTGAGGTTGCCCCATAATATTGTGACGATTGCTACTGCTAATAATACAGCCAGTAATTGTCCCGCAATCTGCCAAAATCGGCGATCGCGCCACAAAGATTTCATATTGATCATTTGTCATTGGTCATTTGTCATTTGGTAATTGGTAATGGGTAATTGGGAATAAATATTTCTCCCCCTGCTCCCTCATCTTCCTCATCCCCCTCATCTTCCTCATCCCCCTCATCCCTAATTACCGGAACGGTGGTGAATACAGCAATCCGCCTTTTGACCAAAGTTGATTTTGTCCGCGAGGGAGATTGAGTTTTGTTTTGGGGCCGAGATTGCGATCGTAAACCTCGCTATAGTTACCGACGTGCTTGATGATTCTAGCTGCGAAGTCGTTTGTTAAACCCAATCCTTCGCCCAAGTTGCCTTCTGTTCCTAAAAATCGCTTAATATCTGGATCGCTACTCGTAGCGAATTGTGCAATATTCTGGGAATTAATGCCTAACTCTTCAGCTTTGACTAAAGCATAAACTACCCATTTGACAGTATCAGCCCACTTGCTATCCCCTTTGGCAACAGCAGGTGCAAGGGGTTCTGAAGAAATCACTTCATCAAGAATCAAGTTATCTTCTGGTTTGGGTAAAAGCGATCGCCGCGCTACTAAAGCTGAACGATCGGCTGTGATTCCATCACAACGTCCCTCTGCATAAGTCGCAAAGGTAACGTTAACATCCTCAAACACAACGGGTTTGTAGGTGATGTTTCGCTTCCGCATTTGGTCGGCTAAGTTTTGTTCGGTAGTCGTACCCGTTTGCACACAAATGGCTTTGTCTTTGAGGTCTGCTAGGGATTTAATTCCGCTATTTTTACGAATCATCACTGCTTGACCATCGTAAAAAACCACAGGCGCAAAATCCAAGCCAACGGACGTTGTGCGACTTAGTGTCCATGTAGTGTTGCGGCTGAGAATATCTACTTCCCCAGTTTGTAAAGCTGTAAAGCGTTCTTTAGAATTTAGATTGCGAAATTCTACTGCGTCTGGGTTATCAAATAAAGCCGCTGCTACAGCGCGACAAATATCAACATCAATTCCGCTGTATTTACCATCAGTGCCAACAAAACTAAAACCTGGAACTTCGCCACTCACACCGCAAATCAGCTGACCACGATTTTTGACAGTCTCCCAGCGATTGCGATTTACTGGAGATGTTGAATTACTACCAGGCGTGGTGGGTGTCTTTGGATCTTTTGACGGCTCATTACAAGCATTGAGGGCAAAGATTAGGGGTGCGATCGCTAAAATTAATGCTGATTTACGCATAAATCTATAAACATTTACAAAGTAAAAATGTGTTTAGTACTACAATTTCTCTGTGAAAATAGGTAGATGTCTGTAATATAAAACTTTTTGTGACTCTTTGATTAACTTGTTTTCAGTTGATTCTGATTTAAATTTTTAACTGATTTTTAGCCAGTCAAAAATAATATATAAAAATAGTTAATTTAGCTTTATTTTGAAAATACCATTTTGTACAAAATAAACTTTTGAACATAATTTTTAATAGATATAAGCTAAAATTATTGCAAAAATTAATATTTTTTGGGGCTGTGAAAAAAATGACTAATTGTTTTAATTCATTGAAATTAGGAAAAAATTAGATTGTCTAATTCTCCAAAATAATCCAAAATATCTATACAATAATTATTAGCAAATAACGCCAAAATTACTTATATATAAAGCCTAGCCAAGGTACGGCTATTATCAAAAACCTATTTAAATATGAGAATACAATTATTTTGGTTGTTACGAAAAGCTGCAAAGTGGGTTTTCATGCGGTAAAATTTTCAAGATGACTTTTTACTTTGATGGAGCAGTCCGACACTTATTAATCATCAAGAGATGGATTGCATACTCTGATGAAAAGAGAAGTAACTATACCAACCTAAGCATAGGCCACTAGCAGGTTAAACTAGATTTGGTAACAGCTGCTCCACCGTTCCTTGTGAGGCTTTTATGGGAGCTAATCTGACACAGATTGCCAAATACTTAGATAATCTTGGTTGGGAATATCGCTTTGATGACGAGGAAGAACGTATTATCACAGGTGTAGAAGCTGATCACCTAGAAGACTTCCTAATTGTTGTGCAATTAGATGAGGAGGGCAAATTTTTTCGGGTATTTGCACCTCAAGTACTAGCAGGAGTTCAAGAGCATCCTTATAAAGGAGCTATCCTCCAGACAATGTTGGCCATTTCCTGGGAAACCAAAATGCTGCAATGGGAGTATGACCCATCTGACGGTGAAATCCGGGCGATTATTGAGTTTCCCCTAGAAGATTCAATTCTGACAGAAAAACAATTTAACCGTTGCTTGAGCGGATTAATCCAAATTGTTGATAGCATAGCCATGCCACGCCTCAAAGAGGTAATGGCAACAGGACATGATCCTGGAAATGTCGAACTTGGGGAAAGACTTTTACTGAGTATTCAAGAAGAAGCCCCTGGATTACTAGAAATCCTCGAAAAAGCAATGGAAGCTAGGAAAAAACGAGGAAGTTTTCCTCACGAGTGAGGCGAATTATCACTTAAATAGCTATACTCCAAAGTGATACCCTCACTATATACTGAATTTTTCTAGGGCTGGATTTTATGACATCCTATGCAACCTCCTCTGCCAAGGCGGAAATGAGTGAACTTCGGCGGTTGAAAAGCTTACTACCACCAGAATTGCAGAGCTGGGTCACGGTAGAAGGCACAACTGAGGTCAATCCACCCCTGATCCGTAGCGAAGAAATTGGTAAAGACCAGGTAGAAATCCAAATTGACCTGGTGAAATGGGATAACCTCGCGATGGATCAGCGTAATCTGCTGTTTTGGCACGAAGTCGCTCGCATTCAAAATGACACAATTCCCAAAGATGGTTGGGAAATGGCAGCACTGGCTATCGGTTTAGGTGGTGCTGTAGGTGAGTTGTGGGTACAGGATGGATTGTTACTAGTTTTAGCCTTAGCACTTTGTGGCGTATCTGGCTGGCGACTATACCAAAAAAATAACGGTGAAAAGCAACTAAAAGAATTATTAGATGCTGACGAAAAAGCGATCGCACTTGCAACTCGCTTTGGTTATAGCCTCCCCAACGCCTATAAAAGTCTAGGTAGCGCTTTAAAAACTTTAATAGACAATACTCCTAGCAAACGCCAACGCTCTAGATATGAAGCACGCCTTTCTGCCCTCAAACGCAGTGCCAATAAAGCAAAAGCTAAATCTAGACCAGTAGATGAGAGTGTTGATTACTAAGTGCTAAGTGCTGAGTCAAGAAATCAACTCAGCACTCAGCATAGTTTACAGTTGATTCAACATTTTATGGGTTTGAGGCACGACACGAACGTGCTTTAACCACTGCTTCATTAAAGCTTGCCACTGCAAAACCTGGTCGGGAGTAGGCGCAAGTATAGTTTTTGCTGTAGATTTTTCGGACACTGGCAAAGGTGTCACAGGTTGTAAGAACACTGGGATATCAGGACTAACATCTGCTACCAACAAAGCTGAACGTTCTAACTCAGTTGGGTCTGTCTGTTGGGAAATAATTATCTTGACAAAAATGTTTAAATGTGAATCATAAGATAATTTCAGACATTGCCCATGTTCTTGCCAATAGCTTTCACCGCTGACGCTAGGTAATTTTAAATCCATACCTACAGAGTCGAGGTAGGGCAAAATCATTGCCAACTGTTCTGGACGATGACCTCCAGTTTCTAAATATATAGGCAGATTGGTAAGCGATCGCACTTGCGGTAGAAATAGCTCTAAAAATGGTGCATGAAGCAAGGGTTCGCCACCCGTTAAGCTAATGCTATCGTGTATAGACGGTTGATTTTGCCGTTCGATCCATTCTAATAAAATGGGCACTGGGATAGGGTTAGAGTGCTCTTCAAAGTCTCGTAATCCAGGGGTTCGCTCTATCCTACAAGTAGAAGGTGCATTCCAAGTATGGGCGCTATCGCAAAAGTGACAGCGTAAGTCACACAAAGCAAAGCGAATAAAAATCTGACGTGTCCCGACATTCAGTCCTTCCCCTTGAATAGCAGAAAAGACCTCAATCAGGCGTGCAGTAGGTTTAACCGTAGTTTTAGCAGTCATGGGATGATTAAAAAAAGCGATCGCGCTGCGTCGTCACAAAAGCAAGTAAGTTTTTTGGCTCTTGTTCTATTGTGAATCGTCGCTAGCCATCTCTAATCTCACCCTAAAGAACTTGCAATTAGTCCTGATTCCTACTAATTCAAGATGAGGTTAGAGAATATCTACGTCAAAATTAATGATTGATAGCTTACATTTAGACGGCAACGACAGTGCAAAGCTTCATAACTAGCCAACCCAAAGCGGTCGATTTCCTGGTGACTTCCCTAAATGACATGGCTGTAGTCCAGGTACCCAACCGATTGAGTGTGCTTGAGGCCGTAGGCTTTAAGCAAATCTGCCAAGAGTTAACCCTGGAACATTCTCATATAAAACAAATCATTATTGACTTTCACCAAACTACTTTTATGGATAGCAGTGGTTTAGGTGCTCTAGTCAGTAATTTTAAAACTGCTCAGGAAAAGAGCATCGCCATTATATTGCGAAATGTGACACCTCAGGTAATGGCAGTTCTTAACCTTACAGGTTTGGATCAAGTTTTTTCCATTGAATCTCTCAGCAGTTTATCACCGCATGGACAAAGCCACATTGCGGAAAACCAAAAGTTTTCTGCTCGTAAGGTTGAGCCGCTACCTACTACTCATCCTTCTGTGGCATCTTGGATGAAACGGTTGATCGACATTGTTGGAGCACTGGTAGGCTTGGTAATTACAGGAGTCTTGTTAATTCCCATTACAATTGCTATTCAAATTGACGATCCCGGCCCCCTTTTCTTTAAACAAACTCGCTGTGGGTGGATGGGTAAACGTTTTGGAATTTGGAAATTCCGTTCCATGTGTGTGGATGCAGAAGCCAAAAAATCTCAAGTCCAAAACCAAGCGCAAGGAGCTTTCTTTAAGAATGATAGCGATCCTAGAGTCACGCGGGTAGGGCGCTTTTTACGGCGAACTAGTCTAGATGAATTACCGCAATTCTGGAATGTTCTTAAAGGAGACATGAGTTTAGTTGGTACTAGACCTCCAACTCCTGACGAAGTAGAACGTTATGAAGTACCTGAGTGGCAGCGCTTAGATGTAAAACCAGGCATGACTGGTGAATGGCAAGTAAACGGACGGTCTAAAGTACGTAGTTTTGAAGATGTAATCCGCCTGGATTTGCAGTATCAAAAAAATTGGAGTTTACTGTATGATTTCAAGCTAATTTTCAAAACTTTAGCCATTCTATTTCATAGAAATAGTGGTGCAGTTTAGTCAATTACCTTGATTTTTAGTCTGTTGGTAATTTATAACTTCCAAAATTAATTATTGCTAATGCCCAAGCCAATACTTGTCGGTTAAGGGGAAAAGGAGAAGGGTAAAAGGGGCAAGAAAAAACCTTTAACCCTTACCCTTTCACCTTTTCCCCAAACCAAATTCCGAGTTGAAAATCCTTAACCGAGCAGTATTGATGCCCAAGCTACTTGTGAGCTTGGGTATCACTTTATCAAATAACTATCGACCAAAGTATCGTTGATATAAATCGCAACTAATCATCACCTGATTATTTCGCATATTTACCAACCCCATACTATGTAGCTTAAAAGCCTGTACTGGCTCTAACTCTATTGGTGCTTTTGCCTTTAGTACTTGCTCAAAAGCTGCTGCAAGGTCGGGATGCTGTTGTAAATACCATAAGAGTTGGTGAAGATATTCGCTATAAATTCCTGTATCGGAAGCTGCAGTTTGCATCAATTCTTCCCAAGTTAAATCTTGGTGTGCTAGATGGTAAAAAGCCACACGTAGCAAATAAGGATGACCAGCTACCAGCCACATAAGTTCAGCTAAATGACCTATTGAAATATTAAGTTGATGACGCTGTGCTAAATCTTGTACTTGCTCCCAGTTAAATGAGCGTATCTGCACTGAAAAACCAACCTGAAAGGGAAATTTAGCAATACTTAATGGAATATATAATTCTGTAGATTTACTTACTATTAGTCGGAGTTTTTGCCATATTTCACTATCTTTAGCTTCCTCATGCCAAGAACGCAATAAACATAAAAAGTCCTGAGCAATTTCAGGATATTCAAAAATCTCATTGACTTCATCTAAAGCCAATACTAGAGGATTGTCTATTTGTGGCAGCAGGTATTCTTGTAAATAAAATGTACAGTTTGCTTTACTACCCAAATCTTTATCCCAATAATCATCTAGCTTATTTTTGAGCTTGAGTTTATGGGTAATATTGGCACACAGCCAACGCAATACTTTATTTAAATCAGTCAAAATTTTATTATCTGCTTGTAAAAGATTCAAGCTGACAGTTTGATAACCTACGGTAGCAGCATGAGCCAGAATCCTAACCATAAAAGAGGTTTTACCCATTTGTCTTGGAGCTTTAATTTGAATTAAAGACCCTGGATTAGTAATCTCCTGATAGCATCTAAGTTCATTAGGTATTCGCTCAATATAAAAAGCAGAAGTTAAAGGTACATAGCCTTTTGGTAATTCTAACTCTACTGTATTTTGATAATTTTCGTTGATTAATTTTGTAGGCGCAGACAGTGGATTAGTATGGTTTTTAAATGCAGTATTGGCAATTGTTTGTGGATTAACATACTGTACTTGTCCAGTATAATAAGGCTCTAGTCGCTTTCTCAAGCTTTCAATTAAATTTTGGCTTCTAGTAGAAGTTTGATTTGCTCGTCGCCTTTCAATTACAGCATGAATATTAGTTTTATTAACTTTTTCCCCTAGTACTTCCGATAGCAGTTTCCATAATTGCGGGGCTACAGTTTGCTTAATATAACTAGCAGAATATTGAAATTCTTCGGCAATCTGGTTATAAGTTTTTCTTTGACCATCCCAAGATTCTTGCAAGACTGCTTTTTGAATATCCGTTAGAGATTTTCCTGTCTTGGCATAAATTAGTTGTTCGACGAATTGTAATCCTCCCTGGATATCTTTCATAGTGACTTAAGGTGAAGGGCAATTAGAATAATTTATGCTAATGTATCCGCAGATTTACTGGATAAAAATCGCTATTATATTATTCCCAGTTTTTAGCTAACTTAGCCAAGAAGCCTCAAATAAAAAATTGCTGTCTCTTACTCGTAAGAAACAGCAGTGACAATAACAGGTTGGCAATAACTAAAAGTTATGAAATTATACTTTGGCTGTTGCTTTAACTCGTTGTTTTTGATTCAGCATAGAACTAGCAGCTAAAGCACCAAAGGCAACTACACCTAAAGCAGAACTAGACTCAGGAACTCTTTTTGGTGGAACAGCAGCAATCTTAGCGTAAAGGAAAGCTGAGTTACTACCACCTTCTTGTGAAATGAAATTAGTTACAGGAGTGCTATTAGCAGTTGCACTGAATCCTACCAGCTGTAAAGTATAGTCTACGCCAGCAATACTAAAGGTGTTGAAGTTCTTTGGAGTAGAGAAGGTAATTTTATCAGCGCAGCCCTGACTGTTGCTCCCATAAGCGCATACGCCAGAGTTTAGCGTTTCGTCGATATTAAAGCTAAAGTTAAAAGCCTGTGATGCTATAGGCAAATCACTAAAGTTTAAGTTGAGGCCAAGGTCTACTTTTGAGGCGGCTGTTCCATTATTGATCGCATTGTTATAGTGTGTCAGAGTACCAATTTGAAATACTTGATTGAGATTGAAGGTTAAGTCACTAGTGCCTTGAAATCCTAATCCACTTTGACCATTTTTTCCCTCTCCCCAACGGACTTGATTTTCTATAGTAGTTGTAGATGTTACACCTATTGGATTGCTGGAATTAGATATAGAACTTATATCTGGGGTGGTAATGTCTGTAGTGATTCTACCTGTTGTAGCATCTGTTGTAACTGTTGTAACTGTTGTACTTGTTGTTGTTGTTTTACTTCTTCTACCTTGTGTAGTTGTATTTGTTGTATTTGTGGTAACTTTTTGATATTTGATGTTAGTTCCGCCAACAGGTTTACTCCAGGTACCAGAAGAACTTGTTAGGGATAAGGCGTTAGCTGAAGAAGCAAACAATCCTAGCGCTGTAGTAGCAGTAATCGCAACGGAGAATTTTGTCAGGAAATTTAAGGTTGCCATAGAACTAAATTATTTACAGAAAGTGAAGGTGAATAGTGGAGATGCTTGCTTACAAGATTTGCTGGTTGTTATAGCTTTGTGTAATAGACCTTGTAGCAACCCAAAAATAGCTGACCCTGACTGGTAAAAATTAACTGAAAATTTGTGAACCCCAATTAAGGTTAAGAGAGCCGTATTGTTAACAGATAGGTTTCAATAGCCAGCCTGTAATTTTTAGAGGATGTTTTTAGAAACCCGCCTATAGGTTTAGATGAATTGTATTTGCGGTGGAAACATCATAGATAATCTTTGGTTGAGTATTTATCAGACAAACTTTGCTAAACAATATTTTTGTGAACCAAGAATTTGAATACTTGCTCTCAGTATCTCAACGGATAAACAAAGGGTAAATATATAAATGTTCGTAACTTGGTATAGAGCAATAAATAAGAGTTGTATTTACCAAGTCTTTAATCGAGCTATTACTAACTTTTTATAGCTCTTAAAAAAATAATTGACAATTTTTATTGTATGTGCATTAAATCCATGTATTCATACAAGAGCAAAAATGTCAATATATATAAGTTATTATCTTTGTCCTTAGATAACATCCCTGATAACGATAACAGCAAGCTAGCTTGCGATCAGGCTCCGGGAATGTGTTTACGCACTGATACATGAAGGGTGCGATCGCCTGAATAGTTCTTTAGGAAACCTACTGCGAACAGAAGTAGGAAGTCAGTTAAACGCTGTTTGAGTCTAGAATTTCCGCAATTAAAGAATGGGGAGTATGTTAAAGACATAAACCATGATCACATATCTTAACGACTGTAGCTATTTGGTATTTGGGGTTTGGTGTTTTCCCTATTACCAATTACCCAATCCCCTATTCACATTTTAGTTACTACTTTTTGATACTTCCCCGGATACTTCCGGTGGAAATATTCTTCCATAATTTCTACAATCATTGGGGCAGCAACGCTACCGCCACCGCCACCGGAATGTTCAGCAAAGGCTACTATTAATAACTCTGGCTTATCGGCTGGGGCATAAGCACCAAACCAAGCGTGATTTTGTTTGACACCACGTTTCCAGGCTTCGGCTGTACCACTCTTACCAGCTACAGGGGGAAGTGTTGGTTTATTTAAAGCTTTACCCGTACCGTCAGATATCACTTTCCGCAAACTTTCGCGGAGTATTTTAATAGTTTCTGACTTCATATTTAACGATGAACGCCAGGTTTTTGCTTCCTCATTGTCCTTGAGTAAATGAGGTTGGACGCGATCGCCACCATTAGCAGGTACAGCAAACATCACTGCCACTTGCAGAGGTGTCGTTTGTAAAGCACCTTGACCAATGGACATATTGATGCTGTCACCTACAGTCCAAGGCATTTTCCAGACTTTCTGCTTCCATGTCTCATCGGGAACTAAA
Source organism: Tolypothrix sp. PCC 7601 (assembly GCF_025677855.1). Classification (NCBI taxonomy): domain Bacteria; kingdom Bacillati; phylum Cyanobacteriota; class Cyanophyceae; order Nostocales; family Tolypothrichaceae; genus Tolypothrix; species Tolypothrix sp. PCC 7601. The sequence goes on along the minus strand of NZ_CP064879.1, from coordinate 965,815 downwards.
CCTTTAGTTTCTTCGGAAGCAAACTCAAACCCAGTTTTTTCGCCAAATCCATATTTACGAGTCCACTCAATCAAAGTCGGGCCGCCAACTGCTTTACCAATTTGATAAAAGAAGGTATCACTACTCCACTGCATTGCACCGACAAAACCCAAAGGCCCGAATCCGGCGTGATTCCATTCACCAAAGGTAGTGCCGCCAATAGTCAAGGAACCATAGGTTTGAAGCACGGTATTTGCAGAAAATTTACCAGATTCCAAACCCGCAGTTGTCGTGACAATTTTGAAGGTACTGGCAGGGGGAAAGGCGCTGAGGGCGCGATTGACTAGGGGATGTTCTGCACCCTGCAAAGTTTCCCAGTCTTTTTGGGAGACTTTTTGTTTAGAAAAAATATTGGGATCGAAAGTAGGGTGAGACACCATTGCTAAAACAGCACCATTTTTAGGATCGAGGGCTACGATCGCACCATTGCGATTACCTAAAGCTTTTTCTGCTGTTTTTTGCATTGCCAAATCGATAGTTAAGTGCAAATCTTTACCAGCTTTTGCCTGTTTTTCTCCCAAAACCCGTAGTGGACGACCAGCACCATCTACTTCTATCTGCTGACCACCCCATTCGCCTCTAAGTATCTTCTCATAAGCTTTTTCGACTCCCATTTGCCCAATTACGTCGCCTAATTGATAGCCTTCTTTTTTCTTGTCTTTTAACTGTTCGGCTGTCAATTCGCGAGTATAGCCCAGCACATGAGCCACATCCTTACCCTCTGGGTAATAACGTACCGCATCCAGATGTATTTCTACCTCTGATAGTTCATTCTGATATTCCTTCAATGCGGTAATTTCTGCTTCGCTTAAATCACGGGCAATTCTGATCAGCGAGGAAGAGTTTCTACCCGCATCTTGTAGTTGTTTTTCTAGATCTGCTACAGGAATTTCCAAAATTTGAGATAGACGTGCACCCACAACTGGCCAGGAAGGTTTAGTGTGAGCCATTGGCCACAAATATACAGAACGAGAATAGCGAGTACTAGCTAAGAGTTTGCCGTTACGGTCGAAGATATTACCCCGTTCTGGCTGTTTAGGAATCATCCGAATCCGGTTTGATTCAGCTCGTTTGCGGTGATTTGCTCCCTCAACAATTTGCAAGTACGCCAAACGCACACCTATGAAACTTGTCATCAAGAGCGTAAAAATAATTAGAAATGTGGGTTGAAAGTTTTGACCGACTGTACGTGTATTTTTGCCATTTCCCAGTGGACTTGGTTGCAATAATGCCATAGGACGAATGAGTACTGCAAAATTAATATTTATTATCTATACAATTATGCTGCTTTAAAGTTCAGTATTTTATAAGATTTTAGGGATAGGGGGGAATGGGTAATTGGTAATTGGTAATTGATATTGTTGATTTCTCCCTCATCTCTCCAATGCCACATGCCCAAATAATTTAGTCGCCAGTGCTACCGCCATTGTGATTGCCTTCAGACACTGGTTTTTGATATTTGCCAGGATACTTATGCTGAAAATAGGCTTCTAGCACTTGTAAAGCCATAGGGCCGCAAACAGTACCACCATGATCGCCAGAGTTTTCACCAAAGCCTACTACCACAATTTCTGGCTTATCGCTGGGTGCATAGGCTCCAAACCAAGTGTGATTTGGGCGACCAACACCTGCTTCGGCTGTACCACTTTTTCCTGATGCAGGGGCAATTGTCGGCACGTCTAAGCGTTTCCCTGTACCTTCACTTACTACCTTCCGCAAGCCGTCACGTAGTACTTTGATGGTGCTGGGTTTCATATTTAATGACACCCGCCAGCTTTTTGCTTCCTCGTGGTCTTTGAGCAAATGCGGCTTCACGCGATATCCGCCATTAGCTGGGACAGAAAACATAATTGCTGATTGTAGTGGTGTCACCTGCAAAGCACCTTGACCAATTGACATATTGATGGTGTCACCTACAGTCCAAGGCATTTTCCACGCTTTCTGCTTCCATTTTTCATCAGGTACTAAACCTTTAGATTCTTCATCAGGAAATTCAATTCCAGTTTTTTGACCAAAGCCATATTTGCGACTCCATGCAATCAAATCCGGGCCGCCAACTCTTCTGCCAACTTGATAAAAGAAGGTATCACTACTCATAGCCAGAGCGCGAGGAAATCCCAAGGGGCCAAATCCGGCGTGATTCCATTCTCCGAAGGTTACTCCTCCTACAGTTAAGGAACCAAAGGTTTGTAATACGGTATCTGGTGAAAACTTACCTGTTTCTAAACCAGCTGAGGCGGTAATAATTTTGAAGGTACTGGCTGGCGGAAAAGCACTCAAGGCACGATTCACTAAGGGATGATCTTTACCTTGGACACTTTCCCAATCTTTTTGAGACAGTTTTTGTTTGGAGAAAATATTGGGGTCAAAGGTGGGATGAGAAGCCATTGCTAAGACCGCACCATTATTAGGGTCTATGGCAACAACAGCACCTTGATATTTGCCTAAAGCTTGGTCTGCGGCTTTTTGCAAATTGATATCTATGGTCAAATGTAAATCGTTACCCGCCTTCGCTTGTTTTTCTCCTAAAACCCGAATCGGACGACCAGCACCATCTACTTCTACCTGCTGACCACCCCATTCACCCCGGAGAATTTTTTCGTAGGCTTTTTCGACCCCCATTTGCCCAATCACATCTCCCAAACGATAGCCTTCCTGCTTCCTCTTTTCTAGCTGTTCGGGAGTTAATTCTCTGGTATAACCCAGCACATGGGCTAATGCTAGTCCCTCTGGGTAATAACGCACCGCTTCTGTATTAATTTCTACCCCGGGTAGTTCATTAGCATACTCTTTCAAAGCCGTAATTTCTGCTTCGCTAATATCACGAGCAATACGGACGAGCGAAGAAGAATTAGCACCTGCCAGTTTGAGCTTCTTTTCCATCTCATCCTGGCTAGTGTTGAGAATTTTTTCCAATCTGGGCGCGACAATCGGCCATGAAGGCTTGGTATGAGCCATTGGCCACAAATACACAGAATGGGGATAGCGCGTACTAGCCAACAATTTACCATTACGGTCGAAAATATTCCCCCGTTCCGGTTGTTTAGGAATCATACGAATGCGGTTAGATTCTGCTCGCTGTCGCAGTTTTGGCCCTTCGACAATTTGCAAATATGCTAACCGAGCATCAATCCCAGCAGTCATAATCAGCGTAAATATAATTAAAAATACTGATTGAAAACCACGGCCAACTGTCCGTGTATCTTTTTTGCTACCTGGTAGAGCCGATGGGATAAAATCCATAAGAAAAAATTAAGATTAAGAAATTAGTATTACTTGTATACACAACCCTAAAGGCTGGGACTCAGTATAAAACGCCAAATAGTTAGGAAATTATCTTCCAGAACAATTGTTTTTCACGGATACAATTAAACCAAAGTGCCAGGGGTAGTTTGGTTAAAAGACTACATTATTGGGCACAATTGCGTAAGATCATGGCATTTTACTAAGGATTATGGCTCAAACTGTGACGCAGAATCAGAGGGAAATGATGGCTTTGCAGCCGCTTGATGTTGAGCTGCGTAATGTATTCAAGTTTTTTCACCAGGAACCAGCAGTCAATGGCGTAGATTTGGAAGTCAGACAAGGGGAATTTTTTAGTATCCTTGGGCCTTCTGGTTGTGGAAAAACAACTATATTACGTTTGATTGCTGGGTTTGAAACAGCGGATGCCGGTAAGGTACTGATTCAGGGTCAGCCTATGACTAATGTCCCGCCTTACCGCCGACCTGTCAATACGGTATTTCAAAGTTACGCATTGTTCAATCACCTGAATGTGTGGGATAACATTGCCTTTGGACTGCGATTGAAAAAACTCCGCAAGTCAGACATCGATCATCGAGTCAAAGAAGCTTTAAAACTAGTGAAAATGGAAAGTTTGCGATCGCGCTTTCCTAATCAACTTTCGGGTGGTCAACAGCAAAGAGTAGCTTTAGCCAGGGCTTTAGTCAACCGTCCATCCGTGGTGTTGCTAGATGAACCCCTAGGCGCATTAGATTTAAAGCTGCGTAAGGAAATGCAGGTTGAGTTATTAAATTTACACCAAGAACTGCAGTTGACCTTTATCATGGTCACCCACGACCAAGAGGAAGCGCTTTCGTTGAGCGATCGCATTGCGGTGATCAATCAAGGGAAAATAGAGCAAGTTGGTACTCCCAGCCAAATTTATGAATTTCCTCGCACAACTTTTGTGGCTGATTTCATTGGGGATACTAATTTATTCAGTGGTGAAATTGCGGCTTTTGATGCTACTAATCTCCAAATTGAAACTAAAACTGGGCTAACAATTGTTGTCGCTCGCCGTGAAGAAACGCTGACTGAAATATCGCAAACAGTAGTCGTTTGTGTGCGTCCCGAAAAAATTCAGTTATCACTTTATCCACCAAATTTACCCCATAACTGCTTTGAAGGGCGACTAATCAACGTCATGTATTTAGGTACTCACGTTAATTATGTTGTGGAATTAATTAACGGTATTACTATCAATGTTTTACAACCCAATACCTTTGGTAGCTTACCCGATCCCAATACACCTATATATGCTTGGTGGGAAGAAAGTGATTGTTTAGCTATTAGAGAATAGTTATTGGTCATTTGTCATTTATTCTTGGCTGATGACATAGCAATTAATCTCAATAAATTGAAATTTGAGAAATGACAGCAAAGCGTTTCCAAGATTTACAGGTTTATCAATTATCAGAAAAATTAGCAGATGACATCTGGAAAATAGTTGGTGAATGGGATTTATTCGACAAAGAGACAATTGGTAAACAAATTGTCCGTTCAGCAGATAGTATTGGAGCAAATATAGCAGAAGGTTCAGGGAGAGGCAGTTTTCAAGACAATAAACGTTTTATCAAGATAGCTAGAGGCTCTTTAAATGAAACCCAACATTGGTTAAGAAGAGCTTATATGCGAAATCTCTTAAGTAGCGAACAGATAAATTCCATTCAAATAATTCTGAATGAATTAGCCCCAAAACTAAACTCCTATCTCAACTCAATTGGCAATATCCCAAAAACAAATGACCAATGACAAATGACAAATGACAAACCCCCAATGATAAACAGACGCAAATTTCTCCAATCAATAGCAGCATTTTCTAGCTTATCTTTAACTGGATGTGGCTGGCGGTTAGCTGATGTCCGCGCTAATGCGAAAACTTCTGCTCAACGTGACCAATTATATCTTTATACTTGGACGCAATATACTGATAGCCAATTACTCAAAACTTTTAGCTCCCAAACTGGCATGAAAGTATTAGCTGACTTTTATGATTCTAATGATGTTATGTTAGCTAAATTGCAAGCGGGAGGAGGTGGTGCTTACAGTATTATCTATCCATCTGATTACATGGTACAAAAGATGGTAAAAAAAGGCTTATTAATAGAAATAGATCATCAACGCTTAATTGGCTTAGAAAATTTATTCCCGCGTTTTCAAAATCCTAGCTATGACCAAAATAATCGCTACAGTATTCCTTTTAATTGGGGGACAACTGGCTTAGTTTATAATTCCGAAATTATTAAAGATGAACCACAAGATTGGGATTATCTTTGGCAAAATCAAGATAAATTGCAAAAACGCATGACCTTGCTGAATGATGTGCGTGAGGTGATGGGTGCGGTTTTGCGGATGCTAGGCTATTCCTACAATTCTAAAGATGAAAATCAAATTAAACAAGCTTATGAAAAATTGAAAGTCCTAAAACCTGCAATTACTGCCTTTGACACTGAAGCTTGGCAAAATCAAATTCTCGCAGGAGATTTGGTATTAGCAATGTGTTACTCAGCAGATGCACTGCGAGTCACTAAAGAAAACCCCAAGTTGAAATATGTAATTCCTCGCAGTGGTTCTTCCTTATGGACTGATACAATTGTAATTCCTCAAGTCGCTCCTAATCAAGATGGTGCCTATGCTTGGATTAATTTTATTTTACAGCCAGAGGTAGCTGCCCAAATGAGCCAACATTTGAATATTTCTACTCCTAATAGTGCCGGATTTGAGCAGTTACCTGCAAAACAACAACAAAATAATACTTTATTCCCACCAGAGTCAATTTTAGAAAAATGTGAACGCATTACGCCTTTAGGAGACTTTGAAGAAGTTTATGAGCGTTACTGGACTCAGTTAACTAGTAGTTAAAAGTTTGGAATTTTTACTTCGATATCTATTGTGTCTAATCAAATGCTGTCTGAGCAAAAAAAACTAAAAGTGCGTCATCTAAATTTTAGTTGGCTCCAACCGTTTATATTGTTGGCACCATCTGGTATTTGGTTAATCCTGTTATTAGTATTACCAACATTAATAATTTTGGAGTTGAGTTTAGTACCGAATATCCGACCAGGAGATTTAGTCAATCCTAGTGGTTTGCAAAACTATCTGAGAATACTCGACCCTCTTTATTTGCATGTAATTATCCGTTCAGTAATTTTGGCGGCTAGTACAACAATTATTTGTTTAATATTTAGCTTGCCAGTAGCTTATTGGATTGCTCAACTTGCCCCAAAACGCTGGCGCAATCTCTTATTATTAACCTTTATTTTACCTTTGTGGACTTCTTCTTTACTCCGTTCCTACGCTTGGATTACAATTCTGCGTCCTACGGGTTTATTAAATAGTTTATTAAAAATATTTCATTTACCAGCTTTAGACGTACTTAACCAAATTCCTGCTGTATTGGTAGGAATGAGTTATAGTTTATTGCCTTATATGGTGTTAATTTTATATGCTTCTTTGGAAAAATTAGATATCCGCTTACTAGAAGCAGCCGCAGATTTAGGAGCAAATCCTAGGCAGGTATTTTGGAAAGTTACAGTACCACAAATTTTGCCGGGAATTACTGCAGGTTCAATGTTAGTTTTCATCACCGGATTAGGAGATTTTATTAACCCAGAATTACTAGGTGGTGCTTCTAGTATGACAGCAGCAAGATTAGTTTATAACCAGTTTCTCGGCGCTACCCAAAATTGGGGCTTTGGTTCCGCTTTGAGTATGACATTAATTTTGCTGGTGAGTATTGCGATCGCACTTTTAATTAAGTTTGGTGAAGCGACACCCCAGAGGTAATCTCAATTAAAAATTAATTTCTCTCTCGCAATAACTCCAGTACGATCGCAATTACACTCTTGGAATCGATTGGCTTGGCAATATGGCGCTGAAATCCAGCTTTTATCGCCTCCTCTTTATCGCTTTCGCTGGCATAGGCTGTTAAAGCAATGGCTGGAATTGGTGGCTTTTGTTGTTTGGCTTGCAAATTGCGAATATGGCGGATAAGCGTATAACCGTCTATCTCAGGCATTCCAATATCGCTGAGAAGAATATCTGGTTGAAATTGCTCTAATTCTTGCCAAGCATCGGTTGCTGAAGCTATTGCTCTGACAATGGCACCGTTTTCTTGTAGGAGAAACGCTAGCAACTCTCGCGTATCTGCATTATCATCCACAACTAAGGTACGAATGCCAGCGAGGGGTAGCTGGGGGAGGGGTAAACCATGAGATGGTTGTATTTGCTCATTGCTGTTTTCCTCTTGGAGCAATGGTAGCTGAATGATAAAGCAAGCACCTTTGCCTTCACCGGAGCTATCTGCCCAAATTGTACCGCCATGCAGTTCTACAATTTGTCGGGCGATCGCTAATCCTAACCCCAATCCGCCAAACTGACGGGTGGTGGAACCATCTTCTTGGCGAAAATACTCGAATACATGGGGCAAAAACTCTGGATTAATACCTTTACCTGTGTCAATCACTTGAATTTGCGCTTGGAAATTTACTTGTGTGAGTTTAACTTCCACTCGTCCGCCAATGGGTGTAAATTTGACGGCGTTAGAAAGCAGATTCCACACTGCTTGCTGTAATCGCGCTGCATCACCAGAAACTTTGCTCACCTCTGGATCTAAACTGACTACCATGTGAATGGATTTGGCCTCAGCCGCTAGGCGCACAGTTTCTAAGGCGGCGGTAATCACAAAAACTAAACTTACAGGAGCCGCCTTGAGCGTCAGCTTACCCCGCATAATTCGGGAAATATCGAGTAAATCTTCAATCAGTTGGGCTTGCAATTTCGCATTGCGCTCGATTGTCGCTAAAGCTTGCGCTGTCCTCGCTTCATCCATTTTGCGTCCTTGCAGCAATTGTACCCAGCCCAAAATCGGATTCAGGGGCGATCGCAATTCATGGGACAATACCGCTAAAAATTCATCTTTAATGCGGTTGGCGCGTTCGGCTTCTTCCCTGGCTAATTTCTCGTGAGCAAGTGCTTTGGCGCGTTCTTGTTCCAGTTGTTTTTGATCGTCAATATCTGTCGCTGTTCCAAACCATTTAATTACTTGGTCGCTTTCATTTTTCAGAGGTACAGCTTGGTGTAAATGCCAGCAATATACGCCATCAAAGCGCCGAATCCTACCTTCTGCTTGATAATGACTGCCATATTGTTGCGCCAGCGCCCATTGTTCACCCAAAATCGCTATATCGTCAGGATGAACGATACCTTCCCAGCCGTAAATTTTTGCTTGTGCCAGTGTCAAACCTGTGAAATTTGACCAGCGTTGATTAACATCAAGTAACGTTCCCTCGCCATTAGCTGTCCATACCAATTGCGGGATTAATTCTGCCAAATAGCGATAGCGTTCTTCGCTTTGCCGCAATGCTAATTCTGCCTTTCTGCGGTCAGCGAGTTCTGTTTGTGCTTGTTGATACAAAACTGCTTGCTGAATCGCGATCGCCACTTGCCTGGCTAATTGCTGGAGTAATTCTATCTCGGATGTTTGCCAAGGGTGAGGTGCAGCGCAGTGATGGGCAATTAGCAATCCCCATAAATGATCTCCTTGCAAAATCGGCACCACCAAATTGGCTCTTACTTGAAACTGAGCTAGTAGTTCGATATGGCATTCTTGAAAACCTGCGGTATAAATATCTGCGATCGCCAGCACTCGCCCTTGCTGGTAGAGATTGGTATAGCTGCTATCAAAGCAGGGATCGGTAATTGTTGATGCCAGAATTGCCGTCCACTCAGCACCAACTGATTCTGATACCACTGTTCCTGATGAGTCTGCATTGATGCGGAAAATCAGCACGCGATCGCAGTCGAGTACTTGTCTAGTGAGATGTGCTGTGGTGTGCAGAATCTCATCCAAATTGAGGGATTGATGAATTTGCTGGGTAATTTGGGCAACTAAGCGTTCTCGCTCAAACTGCTGCTGACGTTCCACCTCTACCTGTTTGCGATCGCTAATATCTTGCGCCGTTCCCGCTATTTGTACAGGTTGACCATTTTCTTGATAAAAAACTCGGCCCCAACAACCCAACCACCGCACACGACCATCGGGCATTAGTATCCGGTATTCTACTTGATAGTCACTACCCGTAGCCAATGCACGATTGAGGATTTCAACTACTGGATGGCGATCGTCAGGATGGATGCGTTTTTCCCAAGCATTATATGTTCCCTCAAAACTACCGGGAGACATACTATACAAACGCTCTAAATGCTCAGACCAAACAACTTTACCCGTCTGAATATTCCACTCCCAAATTCCCTGGCGAGATGCTTCCAACGCTAAATGCAGGCGGACTTCGCTTTGTTGTAGCCTCATGCGTAACTGCGCTTTGTTAATCGCGCAGCCCACGGTAAATTGTAAATCATCCGCCGTCATCCGGCCTTTAATCAGGTAATCCTCAGCTCCTGCTTTGAGAATTTGGACTGCGATCGCTTCGTTACCTTGTCCAGTCACCACAATTACTGGTGGTGAGTTACCGTTGCTTTGATGTTTGAGAGTTTCTAAAAATTCCACGCCTTCAAAATCTGGCAGTCGGTAGTCCAACAACACTACATCAGGCTGGTAACGTTGGCAAATTTCTAAAGCTTCTTCTCCAGTTTCTGCTTCTAAAATTTTGTAATTTTGTTCCGAGTCTCGCCGCAGATAACGTTGATAAATTACTCTGTCTTCCGCACAATCTTCCACTATCAAAATAGTATGCTGTGCCTGTTCTGCTGGTATTGCTAATACAGCAGTTGGTTGATTATCTGAGCGCTTCTGTGAGGTAATGTCAGAAAAGGTAGTAACTACAGCCCAAGGACTTGGATTATTTACCTGAAACAACGGCTGGGCATCAATTTTAATCCAAATTAGCTCACCATTAGGATGATAAATACCCATCACCACTCCAACAACTGGTTGAGCCGTTTGCAATACTACTTTGACTGGATGGTTGACGCTGTCAAAGGGCGATCCGCCTTCGTGAATAGCTGAACAGAGACTTTCAACAGAAGATTTACCCTGCATCTGCTCCAAAGTCAATCCTAAAATTCTTTCAGCCGCAGCATTACAAGCTTGAATCTTACCATCAGCCAAATAAAATACCATTCCTGCTTCTGAACTGGCAGAAATTACAGGCTGAGGTAGAAAATCTCCATTAACTCTCTCTGGCACCTGGGACACCACTTGTCTTCCTCCTGAAAAATACTAGTACAGTGCAGCGCCAATAACTAACCAGATTTTCCTGACTTACCCAAGGTTGCCGCCATAAATCAATACTATCCTCACGGAGAAATTAATAAGTTATATGATTAATCATCTATCAAAATGCTCGATAGGTTTTTATTACTTAACAGTTATTGACCGAAAATAATGGGATACAAGCCTTGTCCTTTTATGACAACTTTTCTTGATTTTTAATATACTCTTTTAAGACTTCTAGCGGCGCACCTCCTACAGAAATAGCAAAATAGCTATGACTCCATAAAGCTTTGCGCTTTTATTTTTGATAGTAGGATGGGTTAAGACTCTGTCCTAACCCATCCAATCCTTTAATTGAGTTTTACTATTGCTGGAGCGAGATTAAGATCCCCGACTTTTTCAAAAAGTCAGGGATCTGAGCAACAACTTGAGTGCTAAAGCTAAAATATTACAATAACTTTTCTGGTGGGGTGAACATCTTGCCCGCCTGGAAGGGTGAGACACCCTTCCCACAAGAGTTTTTTCCATGCATTATTTTAGCCTTGCCACGCCACTACATAGTACTAAGATTTTTTCAGAAATTACAGCAGATTCGATGTTTATGAGGTACAGCAACTAATTGAAAAAAGTCATGAGTAATAAGTAGTGAGTAATAAGTAAATGTCCCAATACTTGTCGGTTAAGGGGAAAAGGGGCAAGAAAAAACCTTTACCCCTTAACCTTTCACCTTTTCCCCAAACCAAATTCCGAGTTGAAAATTTTTAACCGAGCAGTATTGGTAAATGTCCTACTCATTACTCATTACTCATTACTCATTACTCATTACTCATTACTCATTACTCATTACTCATTACTCATTACTCATGATGTACCTCACTTACTTCAAAAGTGCTGTAAATCGGATTGCTATATATTACTTACCTCATCATTAACTTATTAGATTTATCCTGGCTTTTGTTACTTACATCTTCCACAATCGAAATCAAAGTTTCTTCTAAATATGGCTTAGTTAAGTAAGCTGTTGCCCCTAAAGCTTGAGCAAGTTGGCGATGTTTCTCTGCACTACGCGAAGTTAGAATTACTATAGGTAAATCTGAGAAATTTGGGCTTTGACGGATATTCGATAAAAGCTCAAAACCATTCATGCGAGGCATTTCTAAATCAGAAATTACTACTTTTATTTCTGGATGTCTTTGTAATTGTTCTAGCGCTTCCACACCATTTTGTGCTTGTAATATTTGATAACCAGATTTTTGTAATGTTAAAGAAATAGTTTGTCGCAAACTAATAGCATCATCAACTACTAAAAGCACAGCCGATGACTTGGGATTAACTAATGTAAGTTGGTTGACTTGGGTTGGTGTTGTATTGCTGACAGGAGAAGCGGCTAATAAAGGTGTAGAGTTAGTATTAACGCTTGATAGACTTAAAGCTGCTTTATTTGCCAAATAAGTAGGTGATGGAGTACTACTTTCTAGGGTTGCTTGCATTTCATCAGACTCTAAAAGCAGCGTTGGATCGATGACTAAGATGAGAGTACCATTAGCTAAACTACTACAACCATAAATATATTTTGGGGGAGCGATCGCATTTCCTAAAGGTCTAATTACTAGCTCTTGTTCGCCGATAATTTGGTCAACTTCTAAGCCAAACATTTCTTGATTGTGCCGCAGTAATAACACAGGTTCTTGAGTAATCCCTGTATCATAAGCAGTTTGGGTATTGTTCAGATTAACATTATTCAGTAATGGCCCGTGATAATACATCAACTCAGAAATGCGGCTGATGCTAACCATACGCTGCTCTTGGTCTGTGTTGTAATACAGTACTTTTCTGCCATCAAATTCTTTAATTTGTTGCTCTGAAGGAATTAAGATTTTTTCGAGGTTATCTAACAGTAAGGCATAGAAAATACCATCTGCTTGCACCAGCATTAATTTATCTGTAGTCATAGAAAAAGGAACTTTAAGTATAAATTTTGTGCCTTGGTTAGGAAATGATTTCACCGAGATTGAGCCATTAAGTGCGTGTAATTGCAATCGCACAATATCTAAACCCATACCTCTGCCAGAAATTTCATTTACCTGTTCGGCGGTAGAAAATCCTGGTGCAAACATCAAATCGAGAATTTCTGATTCAGTCGGGTTATAAACATCAGCTAATAGATTTACTTCAATAGCTTTTTGGCGAATTTTTTCTAAATTTATACCTTGACCATCATCCCTAACTTCAATTACAGTTTGGCTACCTTGATGATATGCAGAAATTTCGATGACAGCTTGTTCTGGTTTACCAAGAGATTGGCGAACTTGTGGCGTTTCAATACCGTGATCGAATGCATTACGTACTAAATGTAATAGTGGATCGTAGAGTTTTTCTGCGATCGCCTTATCTACTAGTACATCAGTACCGCTTAGTTTAAAGTCTACCAGTTTGGCATAAACATTCCCCATTTTTTTTACCATTTGCGGGAATCGATTCATGATATTGCCTAACGGTGACATCCTGGCTTCCACTAAGTTATCGATAATATTCAGCGTTAATCTCTGCTTTTTCTCGCTCAGTTGATTAGCTTGTGTCAGTAATAAATCTAAAGATTCAGTAATTTCTTGTAATTGCAGAGCTTCTTCCATAGCCTCATGCAATGTCATCTGAAATTCTGTATAGACATCCATTTCTAAAGCATCAAATTTCACAGGTGCAAAATTTTGTTGATGCTGTAATACAGCAGTTTGCATCTGTAATGGTAAATCACCTAGTTGACCTAAGATGCTTTGCTGTTTATTTAGTCTCTGTACTAACTGGTCAATAATTTCTCTAACTTGTTCATCTTGTAACATCCGCTGTTTTTGCTTAATTAATAGTTCTCCAGCTAAGTAATTAAGGCGTTGTAATCCATCTGTATCTACTCGCACAAAAGAATGTTGACGTGAATTCTTTTGGACATTAGCAGAAATTTTATCTTCTATTTCTTGATGAATATCAACAGTGGCAGTTGTCATATCTGAAACTATTGGTTCCTGTACAGCTAAGGAAGTAATTATGACTGTTTCAGGTACAGTTTGGGTAATTTCTGGGCTTTCTGAAGTCTCTACAATTTCATAAGTTGAATTTAAACTAACTTCTCCTCCCCAAATTTTTTCAAGTAAATTATCAGCCTCTGTCGTCGGAGAAGCTATTTCTTTAAAGACTAATAGTTGTTGTAGCTTAGGACTATCCAGCCAATTTTTTTCTTGATTGGTGACCGGAGGATATTTTTTATATACTTGAGCTAATTTACCAATTTGCTGTTGTAATGTGGAAACTATAGATTTATCACCATTCACTTGCTGTTCTGAATCATAAAATCTGACGACAGCGAGAATAATTGTGAATATCACACCTTGGCGATAAAGTTGAAGACTTTGGCTATCTTCTGCCTCTTGGATAAAATCTAAAAATTGACTTAACCAATGTTCAATATAAGTAAGTAATTCTTCATCTGCAGGTGCTACTAGCAAAGACAAACTCAAGTCTTCTTGAGGAATTTGTCGATAATGATTAAACCAGCCAAAAATATAGCGAATAACTTGAATATAAAACTTAGCTTGTGCTGGAGTTAGCGGTTGATTTTTGAGATTACCAGATGTAATTAAAAATTTATATAACTGCTTAATTTGAGTTTGTAAATCTTTAGTTGAAATAGGTATATTTGTAACTGTATTTGACTCATTTGTGGCTATATTAGCTAAACTTTGTAAAGCTAAACTAGGTTCTCCCCCAGAAGTGCGATCGCCAGCTAATACAGCTGCTTGTGCCTGCTGTAAATTAGCAAGAGCAGCTTCAGCAATGTGATATGCTTGCTCCGGTTTAGCTGTCAGTGCTGCCAGAATCGTTTGAGCGATCGCGCCAAAACCAGGTAAGTTTAAAGATTCTGCTAAACCAATAAATATCTCTGCTTGCTCTCGCAGCAAATTAGCAATTTCTGTAATATCAATATTGCTATTTAAAGCTTCTGTAATACTTTCTATGCGTTGTTGTACTCCTACTTCAAAGATAGATTGCACAATATCAAATCCTAGTTCTGCTGAAGTGGGAATATGTGCTTCACCACCGAAAGCATCGCCTAATTTTTCTTGTAGATGTACAAATACAGAAGCTGCTCGCTGTAGCAGTTCCTCAGTATTGATATCACAACCTGTTAGTTCTGCGGTAAGTGCTAAATTTAAACATTCATAGGCTTGCAATATCAGTGTTTGTAATTGAGAATCAAGAATAACATTTGGGTTATATAAAGCATTAAATACATCTTCTAAAGAGTGGGCAATAGTTTGAATTCCTTCTAGCCCTACATTAGCAGCACCCCCTTTAATTGTATGAGTTGCCCGCATTAATTCATGGACTTTAGCTGTACTAAAATTCTCAGATAATGTATATATTTCTTGTTCAATAATTTGTAATAACTCTGGAGCTTCAGCTAAAAAATAGATGTATCCTTGTTCGCGAATATCATTATCTGTAGTCATATATTTAAATTATTTACTGTTTGGTATTTGGGGTTTAGGGGTTGGTGTTTGGGTTTTGGTGTTTGTCCCTATTCCCCATTTCCCATTACCCCTTACCCAGTCCCCAATCCCTAGTCCCCAGTCCCTAATCCCCCATTCCCATTAATTAACCTTGAACTTACTTGCAGTTGCTAATAGTTCTTTTGCCATTCCCGATAATTGTTGGAAGACAGCTGCAATTTCATGAGATTCTGCAACAGTTTTGTGGGAAATTTCTGCGACATCTTTCATACTTGAAGTTACTGTCACAGACTGAGACATTTGTTTTTGAGTGGCTTCGCTAATTCGTTGAAGTAACTGGCTAATTTCAGCTGTTGCACTCACAATAGCGTTTAAATTGTGTCGCGCATCATTGACAAGATTTGTTCCTTCGACAACTTGTTGAATACCTGTTTCCATCGCCACTGCAACTTCCCCAGTTTCTGCTTGAATTTCTTGCACTAGTTTTTCAATTTCGATAGTTGCTGCGGCTGACTGGCGAGATAAAGAACGAACTTCATCAGCTACCACTGCAAAACCTTTACCATATTCACCTGCACGGGTAGCTTCAATGGCGGCGTTCAAAGCTAGAACGTTTGTTTGGGTGGCAAAATTACTAATTAAGTTCACCACTTTCGAGATTTTTTGCGAAGATTCGCTGAGGCGTTTAATCTTTTTACTAGTTTGGGCAACAGTTTCACGAATACCTTGGATAGCTTGTACAGTCAAGTTCATCGCCGCATCACCAGACTCGACAGTTTGGTTAGCTTGTTTGACTGCAACTTGTACCAATTCAGCGTTGGATACCACAGCTTTTGTTGAATCAACCATTTGTTGAATATCATTCAAGGCTGCGGCCATTTCTTGGGATTGTTGGTTGGCTAATTGGGTAAGTCCAACTAATGATGCTTCACTAGTATCGGAAGTTTGAGCAACTTGTTGCGCTGCAGACTGTACTTGGATGACAATTTGCCGGAGTGCTTGCAAGGTATTATTGTAAGCATCAGCAATTGTACCCAGCTCATCCTCTGTAATCGGCGCACGTACTGTCAAGTTACCATTGAGAGCAGGTCTGAGTGCTGTGAGCAGTTGAATAGAACGCTGTTGTAATAATTCTTTAGCGGCTTTTTCTCTGGCGGCGGCTTCAGCTAATTGTGCCGACTGTGCTTTGACTTGTTGCAAATACTCGGTTTGTTGTAATGCTAACCCTAACTGATCGGAAGTCCGTGCTAGCAAGTTCATTTCCGATTCTTCCCAGTCACGAGGCCCAGAGTTTTGATAAACTGCTAGTAATCCCCACAGTTTTTCACCAAAGAATATTGGTACAGTTACATAAGCTCTGACTTCAAATTTCTCTAATGCTTCAATGTGGCAAACAGAATGTCCGGCAGTGTAGATATCATTTGTAGCAAAACAGTCACCTTTTTGATATTTACCAATTTGGGCGCATTCTTGTACTTGGGTATCTTTCCAGACAGTTTTTTTATCAGGCCCTACCAATTTTACCCAACCATGACTGACTGATTCAGCGACAAATTCGCCACTCCAGTCGGGGTTAAACTTATAGATACAGGCGCGATCGCATTTGAGTAATTGCCGTAAATCTTGTGTGGATGTTTTGAATATTTCTTCCACGTCTAAAGATTGGCGAACACGATCCACTAGTTTTGTTAAAGCTTTTTCTTGTTCGGCAATCTGAGCTAATTTTTCCGATTTAATTCGTACTTGATCGAAATATTCGATTTGTGATTTAGCTAAACTAAATTGCAAGCCAATTTGCTCTAAAAAGTTAATTTCCCAGTTTTTCCATTCACGAGTTTCTGAGTTTTGATAAGCTCCTAATAAGCCCCATAATTTTTCTCCTAAGAAAATAGGAACTATCATGCAGGACTTAACTTCAAACTGCTCTAGAATTTCTATATGACAAGCCGAAAATCCAGCTTGGTGAATGTCTTTGACAACTAAGTTTTCGCCTTTAGCATATCTACCGCCTTGGGTTTCTTGCAAATAGCTATCTTCCCAAACAGTATTGAGATCTGGCCCTACTAGCTTCACCCAAGGGTGACCCACTGATTCTGCAATAAACTCGCCACCCCAGTTAGCATTAAAACGATAAACTGCAACGCGATCGCAGCGCAGAGATTGGCGAACTTCTTGGGTAGTAATTTTAAAGATACTTTCTGTATCAAATGTTTGGCGAATGCGGTTGGCAATTTTAGTTAAGGTTTTTTCTTGTTCAACTATTTGTGTCAGTTGCTCATTTTTAGCTTGTACTTGTTCAAGATATTCAGCTTGGGAAATAGCAACACCAAATTGTAAGCCCATTTCTGTGAGGAAATTAACTTCCCAAGGGTGCCAATTACGCGGCCCAGAATTTTGATAAGCTGCTAATAAGCCCCATAATTTCTGTCCCGATAAAACTGGAACTATGATATAGGCTTTCATTTCAAACTGCTCTAAAATCTCAACATGACATTGAGAGTGATCGGCTTGATAAATATCGCTAACAGCTATACTTTCACCTTTGGCGTAACGTCCACCTTGGGTTTCTTGCAGGAAAGTATCTTCCCAAATAGTGTTCTTATTTGGAGAAACTAGTTTTACCCAAGCATTCCCTACAGATTCAGATACAAACTCACCACTCCAGTCGGGACGGAAGCGATATACGGCGACGCGATCGCAACGGAGGAATTGCCGGATTTCGTGAGTAGTTGTCTGAAATATTTTATCTATAGATGATAAATTGAGAATTCTATCAATAACTTTAACGATAGATTTCTGTGCTAATATTTCCTGCTGAGTTTGTTTTTCAGAAGTAAAGCTTTGGATTCTGTAGGCAATTTCTGTAGTAACTTGAGATAGTAAAGTAATTTCTACTTCTTGCCATTCTCTAGCAGCAGCACAATGATTGACTACCAGCAACCCCCAAACTCTATCGTTAACTACAATTGGTAAGCTTAAACAAGCTTGGATTTGAAATTTTTCTAAAAGTTGTTGTTGATAAGGTGTAACTTGAAGCTGCGTAATATCATTAATAACTACAGGTTCTAAATACTCTTGACTCTCATATAAACCAAAGGTAATACCTGGCAAATTTTCCCCGAGAGTTGGTGTCCAACCTCTGTTGATAGATTCTTGTAAAACAGTACCAGTCTCAGAAGTAGTAAACTGATAAATTAAGGCGCGATCGCTAATAATTTTTTCTCTAACTTGTGTAACAGTAACCTTCAATAGATTATCTAAATCTGGCGCTTGACGTAATTGGCTAGATATACCTTGTAGTTGCTGCCGCCAACTCTTAAATTCCTGAGATACTGCATTTAATAAAGCCAACTCATCCCCAGGAATACTGGCTATTTCTGGACTACCATTTTGATTTTCTAATGCTTCTTTTTTATTAGCAGCATTACTATTGGTTTGAGCACTGCCATAATATTTCATTTTACACCCCTCACTAACTTTAATTAGTAATATTTAACTACATTCAAATTGCAAGTAAAACTCTGGTAATCGCAAACATAGTACTTCGATAAACTACCAGATTCTAATTATGATTACCCCATATAGGAGCTTGAATAATTGCTAAAGCATCTAAGGTAAACATCATCTCCTCATTATGGCTAATAAAGTAACCCTGTAAAAAAGGTGACATTAATGGCGAAAACAGTTCCGTAGAATGTGTTTTCATTTCTTGAGTATTTAGCCACTCAATATCCGTCAATTGACGTACTAGTAAACCTAAAGATTTACCCTCGTTTTCTATGACAATTGTCATCATTTTGGCAACTAAATTGGAGCCTTGTAACAGCGAAGAATACCCTAGCATTTCCTCTAAATCGACTAGCCACAGCATTTCGCCACGCCAGTTATAAATCCCCAAAACACAATTGGGCATTTGCGGAACACCGCAGATTTCTGCTAATGATATTTGTAAAACTTCAGTGATGTGTTGTAACTGAATTACGCCTGTATCCTTGGCTCCCAAATTAAAACTTAAAAATTTTTGTTTGGTTTCCAAAATAATTTTTCCTTTTTCTGCTAAAACTTTGACTCTATTTGCTGATTCCGCAATTCTCTATTTAATGATTAATCGCTGTAAAGTCTCTACTAGTTCTTTGCGATCGACGGGTTTGGATAAATAAGCTTCCGCTCCAAGCATATTCCCCCAAACTTTATCCACATCACCATTTTTGGTGGAACAAAAAACTACAGGTATATTACTAGTTTGAGGATTAGTTTTTAGCTCTCGGCAAATTTCATAGCCACTTTTACCAGGCAAAATAACGTCAAGAAATATGACATCAGGCTTATTTGTATCAATTTGGTATTGAGCTTCTTCGCTAGTTTTAGCACTCAATACATAGTATCCTGCTTGTTGCAAGTATGTACTGATGATTTCCATGTCTGTCAAACCATCTTCAACAACTAAAACAGTATTCATATTTATTTCCTATTAAATTTATATTGGGATTCTCAACAATAAAATTGGCTTTTACAAAGCTAATACATTTTTCATACATTAGCCTCAGAAAAAGCACTTAAAAACCAAAATCAGTCGTTAATTTTGAGAAATAATATGTATTTAATTGTTATATTCAAGTAGACTTTGGCAAAAATTGTTACAGTAATGCTTTACGTTTAGATTCAATTTCTACTTGATGTTACAGGCTGTTGTTGAATCGGGACAATATCAGCTGCATCAATCCTTAAAATATTAGTAATTCTTGGATAATCTTGGAAATGAGTTCACCGCGTGATTAAATACTAAAAAATCAGCTTCTTGGTGAATTTTTAGAATGTAGTGCAAATTTAAAAAAGCTGGAAATTATCTTACTTAAACAGTTAGCTAATTTTCGTGGGATAGAAATTTGGGTTTAATAATTTTGTGTGATTATATAAAGTCTCAAGAGCCAGTATGAACAGGAATTACTGAAAGTAATACTTGTATTACAGGCTATTAGCCTGAGGGGTGTTTTTCTGGGTTGAGGAAGCTTGGATAGGTAAATACTTACGTACAATACTCATTACCTTATCACTGGCCACAGGTTTAGTGATAAAATCCGTAGAGCCAACAACTTTAGCACGAACTCTATCTAAAAGACCATCATTACCTGTGAGGATAATTATTGGTGTGTGAGCAAAGGCAGAAATTCGCCGCAACTGAGTGCAGATTTCGTAACCACTGGCAACAGGCATCATTAAATCTAAGAAAATTAAATCTGGCTTATTTTGAATGAGAATTGGTAAAGCTTGCACAGCATCGTGAATTTTGATAAATCTTAGCCCGTGAGAAGTGATAATTTCTTCTAAAAGTTTCCCCACTTGGGGGCTATCATCTACACAGGCTACCAATGGTACATTGGGCTTTTGAGGTGTTGCTGGCGCAGAATTCTTCTGCACAGTCACAACTGATAAGGGTAAGTCAGGTATTTCTATAAGTTCAATAATACCTTTAAGTATATAAGGTAGTAATGAACGAGCAACGGGTAATGGATTCTGCTTCATTTTTACCGCTAAATCTCGCAGTGTATATTTCCCATTAATCAAATTTACAAAATTATTGTAAACAGCTGGACTAACTAATTGCTGGAGTTGTTCTGGCTTACGAATTATCGGTGCTAAATCAGGATATAAATTTGCTAAACCTGCTTCTGACCAAATCTTCCACGAATCATGCATCTGTTTTAAAGAGACATCTGCACTGGTAAAGCTCATGGGCATTTCTACAATCAATTCTTGGCTACGATTGCAAGTTACATCTGAAAAATCAGACTCCTGAGCTAAATCAAAAAATAATTCTGCTATTGTATGTTCTACAATATTATGAAATTGCTCTCTTTGAATTTTTTGTTTTTTATATAAAATTTCTAAAAGCCGATAATCCCAGTATTCAATTGCTACGTCTTGAGAACTTAAACGTATCTTATCTACATCAATTTCCGGGCAGTTTTGCGCCATTTGTCTTCGCCAACGGCGAAATGGATGAATCCCTCCTGATGCCCAAATTATTCGCCCTAGACGATAATAAAAGCTCCATTTGTGATTTTTTGCGCTTTTAAGATTTAACGTGCCATTGTACTGTAATTGTGTACAAGTTTTAAATTCATTCAGCACATTACCTAATATGACCATTTTTTTTGACCAAATATATTTTGGTATTTGACTAAAAAATCAGCCCTGCTCACATTACATTACCCATATATTAGTCAAAATAAACAAGCTTGAATAAATACCAATATATTGGGAAAAATCTCCGGGTTATTGCTATTTATGTTGTAGAAAATAATATAACTACAAAGTCAAAAATGAGCATTATCGACCCAAAGAATAGCAAAAATAGGGCTAATAGATGAGTTATCTGCTAATGAATAACCCGTGATTAGCGCCTCTATTTTTCGCCATAATTAAATAATTATGATCTATGCAGGTATAGAATATGATTCTATGCTTTTTGAAGTTGAATAACGATCAGGATTTCTACTGATTTATATTGATGAGCTAGTTGGTTTTCCTATAAAATTTTGATTAATTTTGTAATTTTTGGTTGAATTGTGTGAATTAGATTGATTATTTGATTTTTTTGGCTAAAATTCGTTGCAATCAGAACTTAATAAGTCTTGATATCATTTATTAAACGAGTAACTTTACTCAGATTCTACTACACCTATAAAAACTCAATAATCAAACGCTAAAAACCGCTAAAAATGCCAATAATAGTTATTAAACATCAAAAAACTTGCGCTTAATGCGATACCCAAGTACTGCCATCAATTCAAAAGTCAAAAAATTGATCGGATGGTACTAGAAGGGTACGGCTATACAAACAAAGTTTGATTCTCTAAGCTGTATTAAGCGCATTTTGATCAACAATTAATATCAGGTTTTGTTGACATTGTGATAACTGGCAATCGCTAACCTCACATTACCTTGATGTTCTGCTAAAAGCCGATCGCCTTCTTCTTTATCTAAACCAGTCCAATGCATCAATAGGGCTAACTTCACCCAATTGCCGCTACGATCTAGTAACACACCCGCATCTTCTCGCCTTAAATCGGTGAGGTCTTGCAAAATTCGCAAAGCGCGATCGCGTAATTTTTGATTAGTAACCGCCACATCCACCATGCGATTGCCGTACACTTTACCCAGCTTTACCATCACCCCAGTAGACAGGATATTTAACGCTAGCTTGGTGACTGTACCAGCTTTCAGGCGAGTAGAACCAGCCAGTACTTCTGGCCCAGTTAACAGGCGAATATCAACGTCGGCATCGAATTTAACTTGCTCTGCAGGTACGCAAGCCATAAAAATCGTGATTGCCCCCCTTTGGCGAGCAGCATTCAGCGCCCCATGCACGTAGGGAGTTGTGCCACCAGCAGTAATCCCTACTACTACATCTAATTGCGTAATTTGCCGTTGAGCGATCGCAGTTTCTCCATCCTCAGATCTGTCTTCTAAATCTTCGGAACTACGTACCAATGCACCAGCACCACCAGCAATAATCCCTTGTACCAGTTCTGGGGGTGTACAAAAAGTTGGTGGACATTCCGCAGCATCTAATACCCCTAATCTGCCGCTTGTCCCCGCACCAATATAAAATAACCGTCCTCCCTGGCGCAGACGTTCGGCAGTATAATCAATTGCCTGTGCTAACTGTTCTTTAGCTGCGGCTACTGCTGCAACTGCCTTTTGGTCTTCGCTGTTAAATAATTCCACCAGTTCTAGAGAACTTATTTGGTCTAAATTTAGACTGTTAGCATTTACTTGCTCGGTCAAAAGATAGCCACGTTCTTGCAAATTTGTCATTTATGATTTGTCCTTTGTCATTTGTCATTTGTCATTGGGTAATGGGTAATTGGTAATGGGTAATTGGTGTTTGTTATTTTTCCCCCTGCTCCCTGCTCCCCTGCTTTTCCCCAGTCCCTAATCCCCAATCCCCAATTACAATAAACCTTCAAGTCTACGACGAATACTGTCTAGTTCAGAATTAGATATATCTGGTGCTGCTTCCTCTGTTTGAGTAGAACGGACAGTTGGCTCATCAGCATCAGGTTTCCAATCGGTTTCTTCTAAATTGATTTCTGGCGGAGTTATGACTGCATTACTGTTTTCGGGGACAAGTTCCCAATCGTAACCAGCGCTTTCACAAAATTCTTTGATTTCTTCAGCATCAATCGTTTCTACGCTTGGTGTAGGAAAATCTTGAGCTTCTAGCATTAAAGCAAAGCGAGTCGCATCGTCTTCTGACTCAAACATCAGAATTTTATTGCGATCGCCTACCTTCACCGTATGAATTCCTTCGTTTTCCGTTCCAGCATTGAAAATCAATACAAAAACGCGCATTGGTGTGATCATCTATCTTTAATAGTTTTCTCGTCTATATCTTAATTAAAGTTCTAGGTTGTGCTTTCGGGAAAGTAGAGAGGCAGAATTTTCATTGATTGGGGATTGGGGAAAAGCAGGGGAGCAGGGAGCAGGGAGCAGGGAGCAGGGGGAAAAACACCAATTACCAATTACCCAATGACAAATGACTAGAACTATTTCTTTAGATAGAGAATATTTCTGGAACCCCACCAAGGTATTGTCGTCTAGGAATTATGTGTTTTCATCAGTTACCGACTTTACTGAATGACAATGGTATCCAAATTAGGGTAGAAGGGCGTTGCTGTTTTGCCTATCTCAACCAGTCAAGCTTGCCATTGATATTTGCATACTTAAACTACGCGCTGAGAAACACTGCCAGTATAGAAATTTTAGACTACAAAGTTTGCGTAGTTTACTTGATTACGGTATTCCTGACAATGCCAATATTATGGAATAGAACGATTTCCTCAATTGCAGCATCAGTCCTGAGGTTGAGTTGACGTATTCTAAGAATGGCAGAGCAATCTAGTACTAGTTAATGCCAGTAGTAAGCCAGCTACATTCGCCTAAAAAGAGTGACAGCAAATGACTAAGCTTCCTAAACAAGTTAATCACTCCCCTTCCCCAAATCGTAAGCGTTTTTGGTTGCTGGTGTTGAGTCGCGGTGGTATTGCGTTGGGGGGAGTTTTACTTTTGTCAGTGTTAGGCGGAATGTGGCGGTTATGGAATTTTGTGCAAAAAGAGTTAACGCCCCTAGCCGAAAAAAATCTAACTACTACACTCAACCGTCCAGTACAACTAGGCAAAGTTACAGACTTCTCTTTAATGGGAGTGCGGTTTGGTGCTTCAGCGATTCCAGCCACCGCCACAGACCCAGATAAGGTGACAGTTGATGCGGTAGAGGTGGGTTTTGATCCATTGCAGTTAATTGTGAACCGCACCCTCAAGCTAAATGTTACCTTAGTCAACCCAGATGTTTATATTGAAAAAGATGAGCAAGGGCGCTGGTTGACTACTAGCATTGCTTTGGGGCCTAAAGGCGGGCCAATTAAAACCGATTTAGAGAATATTCGCTTACGCAATGGCAAGCTGGTTTTAGTAAACTTGCTCTCAGCTACACCAACACAAGCGTCAGCAAATATCTCTCAACAACTACAAACTATTCCCCAAGTTGCGAAAGTTCCAGTAGCATTTTCTCAACTCAATGGCACTGGTCAACTTTTAAATGAAAACCAGCTGTTACGTTTTGATATAGCGGCACAAGCAGACAGCGGTGGTAATATCGCAATTCAGGGTGAAACAGGGCTGAAGACCCAAGCGGCTAAGTTACAGCTACGAGGACAAGATTTACTAGCTGCAGATATTACCAGGATTATCCAGTTACCATTAACTTTACAAGCCGGTCGAGTCAATGGGGATTTGCAAATTCAACTGCAGCCACAGCAACAGACTTTGTTGTATGGTAGTGCGGCTTTGCAAGGGGTAGCGATTCAAATACCCCGGTTACCGCAACTTTTGAATAATACCGACGGTAATCTCAGTTTTCAAGGATTAGGAATTAAGTTAGAGAAAGTAGCTACTAATTACGGCAAAATTCCCCTGATAGCTGCAGGAATCATTGATCGAGAAACTGGCTATAAAGTAGTTGGGCAAGTCAATCAGGTAAATGTGAATAATGCCTTAGAAACTCTCAAGGTAAATCTACCGATACCAGTAATCGGAGAAGTGAAGGCAGATGTACAACTGGGAGGAGCCATCAATAAACCGATTCTCTCAGGCACAGTCGCCACAATTAAGCCTGCCCAAATTGATAAAGTAGATTTTAAAAATGTTACTAGTAAATTTGAGTTTTCTACGAGTAATTCCTTAATTAGTTTTAGAGATATTCAAGGTACAGCCACCGTTGGGGGTAAGGTTACGGGTGGCGGGACAGTCAAACTGGGGAAAACACCACAACTAGATTTTGATTTTACTGCTAACAATGTTCCAGGGGATGCGATCGCCCAAGTTTACAATACAGCCCCATCTTTTCAAATCGGTACTGTCTCTGGCACAGGTAAGCTCTATGGTATTCCTGGTGACGTTAATACTGTAGTGCAATGGCAAGCGCCACAGGCAACTTACCCGGCCACTGGTACAGTTACAGTTGCCCCAGACAGAACTGTAGCTTTTAGCAATGTGGCTTTAAATGTCGCTGGTGGTAAGGTATTAGGTTCTGGTACTTATGCCAATCAACGTTGGCAAGCTGTGGCTGACGCTAAGGGTGTGCAGTTAGAACCCTTTGTAGACAAGACTAAACTGCAAAATGTCTCGTTGACGGGGGCAGAATTTTACGGTCGGCTGCGGCTGTCTGGGACAACAGCACCATTTACAATTGCTACTATCCGCCCTGAAGGTGCAGGGGTACAAATTGGTGGCGGAACTGTAGCAATTTCTCAACTGCAATTGCAAGACCAAAACTTTGCAGCTGAATTAGTCGCCAATAATGTCCGGTTGGGACGGGTATTAAAAAATATTCCCTCAGCTTTAGCTGGGCCATTAGCTGGTACATTCCAAATTGCAGGTAGCAGAGATAATTTCAGCCTCCAAACTCTGCGTGGTACTGGTGAGGGTAATTTGTTAGTGGCTGATGGTACAGTCACAGCGAAAAATATTCAACTTAATAACGGTGTGTATCAGGCACAACTACGGGCAAGTAATTTATTAGTGCCGCAATTAGCACCGACATTTAAGCAATTTGGCGGTAGATTAACGGGAGATTTCCAAGTTGCTGGTACGGTTGATTCATTTAAACCAGAAGCGATTCAAGCTACTGGTGAAGCAAAGGTGAATGTAGCCGATGGTACAGTTACCGCTAAAAATATCCAACTCAACAACGGTCGCTATCAAGCTGTAGTTGCCGCTTCTGGTGTGGAATTAAAGCAGTTAAATCAGCAATTACGCGGTCAATTTGGCGGTCAATTGCAAGTATCCGGTACAGTACAATCGCCAAAATTAGCTGATGTGCGGGCTGCTGGTCAGGTGCAATTTTCTCAAGGAATTGCAGCAATTCAGCAACCAATCGATGCTGCGATCGCTTGGGATGGTGAAAGGTTAAATATAGAACGCGCTACTGGGCCGAATCTCAATGCTAGCGGTTACATATTAGCCAATGCCCAAGGTGCTGGCGTACCAGAAATTACGGACTTAAAACTCAATGTACAAGCTTTAGATTACAGCTTGCAACAGTTGCC
Source organism: Tolypothrix sp. PCC 7601 (assembly GCF_025677855.1). Classification (NCBI taxonomy): domain Bacteria; kingdom Bacillati; phylum Cyanobacteriota; class Cyanophyceae; order Nostocales; family Tolypothrichaceae; genus Tolypothrix; species Tolypothrix sp. PCC 7601. The sequence goes on along the minus strand of NZ_CP064879.1, from coordinate 939,203 downwards.
CTTGAAGCTACCCAATGGCATTAATTTGGTAGGAAAAGCCGATTTTGCTGGACAGGTGAGCGGTACGCTACCTGTACCGAACCTGCAAGGACAACTGCGGTTACGAAATTTGGCAGTGAAAAACTTTGCCTTTGAGCCTGTCCTCAGTGGAAATATTCAGACTATTCAAGGTAAAGGTACTAGTTTAGACGTAGCTGGTCAGAGCGATCGCATTACCGTTAACCTCGATGGCAAAAATCGCCCCCAATCCTTCCTAGTCAATTGGCGACAAGCATCAGCCAGCGGTCAAGCCCAAGGGGATAGTTTGGCGATGAGTTTAAATAACTTCCCCTTACAGGTATTAAATTTATCTTTACCGGAGAACACTCGCCTAGGCAAAAGTCCCTTAGCTGGGGCTTTAACCGGGAATTTACAGATTAATCAACAAACATTAGCCACAGCCGGAAATATTGCGATCGCAAATCCAGCCGTTGGACGCATTAAGGGCGACAGTTTAACGGCACAATTCCGCTATGGGAACGGTACCGCAAATATTACAGATAGCGCCTTTGTTAAGGGTAAAAGTCGCTACGCCTTTACAGGTAATGTCAGTAATTCTGGGAAAACTCCCCAAATTCAAGGGAAACTCAACGTCAGCGAAGGTAATGTTCAAGATGTCCTGACAGCGCTTCAGGTATTTGAACTGCAAGATATTCGCAGTGGGATGACATCGCCAAACTATGGTAAAGCTGCGGATTTAGTGACTGTCCCTCAAGGATTGCCCAATCAGCCATTATCAACCCAAATCGAGCGTTTTTACCAAGTTGAGGCACTACTAGCAGCGCAAGAACAACAGCGCTTAGAAACAAATCCTATCCCAGATTTAGCTAACTTGCACGGCACTTTCGGTGGTGAAATTGCCTTAAATACTGCTACAGATAAGGGTTTAGCGGTGGAGTTTAATTTAAATGGGCAAAATTGGACTTGGGGTAAAGAAGAAGAAAAGAACCAAGTAGGACGGTTTTATCGGGCGGAACAAGTGATTGCGAATGGTAGATTTAGCGATGGCGTTCTGACGCTGCTACCTTTACGCATCACCTCTAATGAAAGACTGATTGCCTTTAACGGTAATATTGGCGGTAACGATCAATCGGGGAATTTGCAGGTGAGAAATTTCCCCATCCAGGTACTCAGTAATTTTGTCAAGTTACCCGTTGGGGTTGGCGGTAATCTTAGCACCTCCGTCGCTTTAGCAGGTAGCGTTAGCAATCCCAAAGCTAGGGGAGAAATTACCATTACTGACGGTACAATCAATCAGAAAAAAGTAGAATCTGCGATCGCTAGTTTTAGTTATGACAATAGTCGCTTAAATTTTGGCAGTAATATCCTAGTTACTGGTTCAGAACCTGTGAAAATTAACGGTAATATACCTTATAAATTGCCTTTCGCTTCAGTAGAACCTGATAACAATGAAATCAGCTTGGATGTCAAAGTCAAAAATGAGGGACTTGCACTATTAAATCTATTAAATAACCAGATTGTATTTGAAAAGGGTGAAGGAGAGGTAGATTTAACAGTTAACGGTACCAGACAACAACCAGAAATGACAGGTATTGCTAGCGTGAATAATGCCACTTTTTCTGCCCAAGCTTTACCTGGAAAGCTGAGAGATGTGACAGGCAAAATCACATTTGATTTTGACCGCATTATTGTAGAAGGTCTGCAAGGTAGATTTAGCAGAGGTAAGGTAGAAGCCGCCGGAGAAATTCCCATATTTAACAATCAAGAACAAGTAATTACCACGCCTCTTGCTGTTAATTTGGATCAACTGACTTTAAGGTTGAAAGGATTATACCAAGGCGGTGCTAGTGGTAATTTACAAATTACTGGTTCTGTCCTTAACCCAGAAATTGGCGGCAAAGTAGAGTTATCTGACGGGCAAGTCTTGCTAGCAGAATCTGCTAACACGGCTAACTCCAAAAATCAGGAACCGACACTGACTAAAGCTGATAAACCAGACCCGAATAATACCAAAAATACAACAGCCAGGTTAAATAATCTCGAACTAGTATTAGGTAAAAATGTTCTGATTACCCGTCCCCCAATTATCAACTTCCAAGCAACAGGAAATCTGGCAGTTAATGGTTCTTTAAATCAGCCTATACCTGATGGAACTATTAAATTAACAGGGGGAGGAGTGAATTTATTTACTACTCAATTTAACTTAGCTCGTGGTTATGAACACACTGCAACTTTTAAAAAGGAACAACCCCGCGATCCCAATTTAGATATTCGCCTTTTTGCCAAAGTACTTGATGGTAATCAAACTACTGATATTAGCCGACTCAATACCGGAGGATTATCAACCTTAGAAACTATCAGAGTTGAAGCTAATATTAAAGGACTTGCTAGCAAACTTGACGAAAATCTCCAACTCACAAGTACACCATCTCGCGGCGAAACAGAACTTGTGGCGCTGTTAGGTGGTGGATTTATTGACACTCAAGGACGTGGCGACAGTACTTTAGGTCTAATTAATATTGCAGGTTCTGCTGTATTTAATAACTTTCAAGGAGCATTTAACCAGATTGGTAATGCTTTTGGTTTAAGTGAACTACGCCTATTTCCTACCGTCCTTTCTCAAAATCCGGAAGCTGGTAGGAGCAATTCAACTTTAGAATTGGCCCTAGAAGCTGGTGTAGATATTTCTTCTAAGTTTTCCCTTTCTAGTATCAAAATCCTCACAGCCAATGACCCACTGCAATGGGGTATAAATTACCGTATTAATGATGAAATTCGTTTGCGTGCTTCCACCAATTTATTTGATGATAGCCGTGCAGTCGTTGAGTACGATCGCCGATTTTAGACTAAGTCATTCAATGGTAAATTTTGGATTAACCTCTCCTGGTAAAGAAGAGGCTTAAATATTGAATTTTTTTATTTTATTCTCCATAAACCCAGAGGCTGGAAACCGCTTTTTAGATTCTAGATTTAGATTTAATACCATTCGCCTTTTAAGAGCATAAATCCTTGTTACAAAAGTGGTCTACTACCTTCGTTAATCAGCAGAAAAAACTACACGAAAGCCGCAACTCCTTAAGCCACCATCTGACTCATCCCAACTACGGCTAGCGCTGCGACAAAGTTCTGCACCAAAACTCCAGGAACCACCGCGCAATACCCGGCGATGCTGATCGCCGCCATCTTCCCAAACACTTGCATCTGAGGGTGCGCCTTGATAATTGTTGTGCCAGGGATCGGCACACCATTCCCAAACTAAACCGTGCATATCATATAATCCAAAGGCGTTGGCGACTTCAAAGCTACCAACATTTGTGCTTTCTTTACGGTATCTCGTATCGCCACTACTACAGCTGACAAACTCAGGCGTGACAGTTTCGCCAAAGTGATAGGATGTCTTAGTTCCAGCACGACAAGCATATTCCCATTCGGCTTCGCTGGGTAAACGATAATCACGTCCGGTTTTTTCGGCTAGCCTAAGAGAAAATTCTACGGCTTCATACCAGGTGACATTTTCTACTGGTAGATTTGGGCCTTTGTTTTTTGATGGGTTGGGATTTAAAGGTTGGTTGACTTTTGGTAAAGCGGCGACTGCTTTCCATTGTGCTTGAGTTACAGGATATTTCCCCATAAAAAAGGGTGCTACTGTAACTAGGCGTTGAGGACGTTCATCTGCATCGCCTTCAAAATCTGGCGAACCCATCATAAATGTACCACCAGGAATTGAGACCATTTCTAGTGCGATCGCTTTACTCAATTCTTCAGTAAAGTATTCACTGTGGAAGCGATCGCGGTTGACTTCTCTACCTGCAGTATCTACTGTGATTACATCAAATTCAAAACTTTGTAAAGGTGGGAGTGGCACTACAACTTTTTGTGATTTGGTAATTGATGCAAAAGGTAAGAACAACTTTTGAGAAATGGCAATAATTTCTGCTTCTAAGTCAGATGTAGTTGTAGACTTCAAATCGTGAATAACTTCTGCAGCTGTTTGATATCTATCCTTGGGTAAATGTTGCAGCAATTTATCCAAAATTTTGCTTAAACTATCGCTGATGGTAATACCATTTTTTTGCAGCTTTTGTGCCCATAACCACTGAGCATTCATGGCATCATAAAGGTTATCTTGAACTTGTCCATCATCAGTTTGTAAGGGCAAACATTGAGTTAAAAGCCGCACACAAGTTACGCCCAAAGCATATAAATCGCTAGCATGACAAGCAAATCCAGCCATTTGTTCGGCGGGAGCATAACCAAGTGTATAAATTACTGTCGCTTGTCTGGCTAAACTAGTTTGTGTTACCTGTTTTGCGCCACCAAAATCAATTAATACTGGTTTGCCATCACTATAACGGCGAATAATATTTTCTGGTTTAATATCACGATGAATAACATTATGGGCGTGAACAAAGTCCAGCACTGGTAATATATCAGTTAAAAGTTGCCGAATTTTACTTTCGCTAAAAGGTTCTTGTTGGACTTCTTCTAACAGAGTTCTGCCTTGAATAAATTCTTGTACGAGATATAAGCTAGAGCCTTGTTCAAAGTAAGCTAGCAATCTCGGAATTTGTGTATGATTTTCACCTAATTCATAGAGGCGGAATGCTTCTTCTTTAAAAAATTCCGCCGCTTTTAAGCGTTGTCCCGTGCCTTGAACTTGCGGGAAAAATTGTTTAATTACGCATGGTGCATCTAGTCTATCTGCATCCTCTGCGGCGTAAGTTCTACTGAAACCACCTTCACCTAATAGACGTAGTACACGATAGCGGTTTCTCAGGATTTGACCAAAATTACTTTGTCCGCAGCTCAAACAAAATCTATTGCCGTAGGCATTGAACGGATTTGAGCAATTGGGATTTTGGCAGATTTGCATAATGTAGGGTAGGTAGCATCTTGTCCAAAGTTAGCCCCAATATTATCGAAAGCGAAACAGATTTTTAGACAAATAAATAATACCTAAAAAGATAGCCATTATATTTATTTGTGAGTCTCTGTTTGTAACTTTTTAAATATGAGTATAAGTAAGAGCAATTATTTATTATTACCGAAAGAATAATAATCTAATTTTCTTAAATATGTCAAGAGCAGCTTAATAGTATGGAAAAATACCTGACAATTATATTGAGTTGTTCTTAACTCTATCTCTCTTATGGTTGCCATGATTGGCATGATTAGCAGTTCGTTTATTAATATCAAATGCCGCATTTATCCGGATGAGTATAAGATATTGCACTATGAACTTAATTCCTCATGCAGGATGTTCGCTTTGAACAAAAAGGATTCTGATAAATTCTAGAAAATGTAGGGGGTGGACAGTACAGACTCTACAGGAGTTTATGCTTTGAATTGAGCTTTATTGTATTATTAATAACTAATTACGAAAGTAACATCATACTTGCTTGCCGCCCAGACACACAGCGCCACCCTTACATAGTTCGGAAGCTGCAGCTTTAATGGCAGCTACTCCTCAATGGTGTTAGGCGGTAGGGTAATACCTGTCGGTTAAGGGGAAAAAGAGGAAGGGGAAAAGGGAAAGAAAAAACCTTTAACCCTTAACCTTTAACCTTTTCCCCAAAACCAATTTTGAGTTCAAAATGCTTAACCTAGTAGTATTGGGAGGCAGAGGAAGCAGGGAAGAAATTTCCATTACCAATTACCAATTACCAATTACCAATTAATATTAATTTTCCTCACCATAAGAGCGAATTAATTCCGCTATAAAAGCAACAAGTGCTGAGACTACAATTAAAATCACGCTGAGAGCATTAATATCAGGTTTTACCCCAGTTCTAATGCGACTAAAAATTTCCATTGGTAAAGTATTAGAACCACTACCAGCTGTAAAACTAGCAATCAGAAAATCATCCAAACTGAGGACGAAAGCCAACAGACAGCCGGCGATGATTCCCGGCATTAACTGTGGTAATAATACTTGCATAAAAGCTTGAAATGGTGTTGCACCCAAATCTAAAGCTGCTTCTTCTAAATGGGGATTTAAATGCGTTAATCGCGAAGACACCACCAACCCCACATAAGCTAGACAAAAAACCACGTGAGCCGCGATAATTGTCCACAAACTCAAGGGAACAGCAAACGCTGCTAAAAACACTAGAGTAGCCACTGCGATCGCAATATCAGGAATAATCAACGGTAAATAAGCTATACCGCGATAGACATTCTGCAGGGGAAACCGATAACGCGCTAAACCTACCGCCATCAAAGTTCCCAAAACGGCGGAAATCGCCACTGCACAGAAAGCAACTATCAAACTGTTCTGCAAAGCCGAAACAATCCGTTCATCACTGAATAGCTGGCGATACCAATCAATGGTAAATCCTTGCCAAGTAGCACTATAAGGCGACCTATTAAAACTATAGAATGCTAGTACCAGTATAGGTAGGTACATAAAAATAAACATAATTACTGATAAAACCGCCTGCCATGAGACACGCGGTTTTTTTGATGAGGGAGAAATATTCACGTTAAGCTAGTTTTTTGGATAATTTAGTAGCCGATAATTATATATTGTGTAACTTTGATAGTCAATATAATGAATCATGCCCTAGTTTGATGACATCTGAAGTTATAAAGAGTGATACATACAATCCATTTAAATATTCGATTTATTTACCTTGAAAAAGCTAACAAGGGCAAAGAGTTGAAAATCTTGTACAGGAATCATTTTCTGAGGCTTAATTAATCTATTTAAGCAATATTTTCTAGGAAAAACCAATATAAAGATTGGGATGCAATATGCTCCGGTGAAGTGGTTAATAATAAAGATAAAAGGCGGAGATTCACCCTTGCCCCATTTTCCCTTTACCTTTTCCTACACCACAAAAGTTATAAAAACCGTTATTCTCAACACTATTCGCTATGGATATAGCATATTTCAAAAGCATGATTTTTACCACTTCAGGATAAGATAATTTCCCTACTTAGGTAGACGAAAAGCGATAAATTCACTTCTAAGATTCTAAAGTAGTTAATCATTTGCTTGGCTTGAAAGCAGAGATTCTATAAGAGTTTGCAATGCTTGGTAGCACTCTTTAAACCCAAAGGATACAAAGCTAAAATCTCTCAGCCAAGACTAATTTTTTAGGAGGTTTGTGATGCGAATTGCTCAGATAGCCCCGCTATGGGAGAGAGTACCACCTCCAGCTTATGGGGGTATTGAGTTGGTAGTGGGGTTGCTGACTGATGAACTGGTGCGACGCGGACATGAAGTTACGCTATTTGCCTCCGGAGATTCTATCAGTTTGGCAAAACTAGTGTCAGTTCACCCCCGTGCCTTGAGACTTGACCCTGATGTGAAAGAATATGGCATCTATGAGATGTTGCAATTGGGTACAGTTTATGAAATGGCAGAAGAGTTTGATATCATTCATTCCCACATGGGTTGTGCCGCATTGCCCTACGCAAATCTTGTAAAGACCCCCACAGTTCACACCTTGCATGGTGTCTTTACCTGCGACAATGAAAAAATGTTCCAATATGCCAAAAAGCAACCTTATATCAGTATTTCTAATTCTCAAAGGGAACAGAGATTAGGGTTGAATTATGTCGCCACAGCCTACAACGGCATTGATGTTAGCAGTTATCAATTCCATCCCCAACCAAGCGATCCCCCTTATTTAGCATTTTTAGGACGCATATCTCCAGAGAAAGGTACCCATATTGCGATCGCAGTTGCTAAACAAGCAGGTTGGCATTTAAAAATCGCCGGGAAAGTAGATGTCGTTGATGTGGAATATTACGAAAAAGAAATTAAACCCCTCATTGACGGCAAACAAATTGAGTATTTAGGTGAAGCTAACCACGAGCAAAAAAATGCTCTCATGGGAGGTGCAGTAGCCACTTTATTCCCCATTACCTGGCGGGAACCATTTGGATTAGTCATGGTAGAATCTATGGCAGCTGGTACACCAGTGATTGCCATGAAACTAGGGTCTACAGTTGAAGTCATTGACCACGGCAAAACTGGCTTCCTATGCGAAAATACCGAAGAATTCGTCAAAGCCATTAATAAAGTCGCAGACTTAGACCGTTACGCCTGCCGTCAGCACGTAGAAAACCGCTTTAGCCTCCAAAAAATGACTGATAGTTATGAAGAAGTTTATCGGCAAATTCTGCAAAAGCGATTTGCTCAGAACGGTCATTTACGTAGCACAGTTAGTTTAGGCAGCAGCCGCTAGGTGAATCATTAAGGTTCACCTTTTTTAGGTAATTTTGATAAAAATCTGCGAAAAATCCTGATTCATTAACTCTAATCACCCATAAACACCGATGGACACCGTTCCGTCGGTGTTTATTTTTTTGGTATTGGTATTTCCCCATGCCCAATGCCCAATGCCCCATTCCCAATACCCAATTGTTGAATATACTGATATCTAACAGTCTTTCATCAAAAATTAGCGTTGCGATCGCATCAGCAATATCTGCCATATAGGCACTCTTTTTAGGATCTTTGATGATTTACTAGGGTTTATGAATACTTTATATGCCTGTTGGGAAAAACCAGTCTTTTAACTGATTTACTGTGTATTCCCAATAGGCAATTGGTCAATATGTTGAGTAACATTATCGGCATACCAGCAAATCACAGTATAAAAATTTCTTCTCAACTCACAGGAGTGCGCTAAAGTTAATGTCTTCTATATTATTTTCTAAATATCGTAAGTCACATATTCTACCAGCAGCACAGGTTGCAAAGGTTGATCGACCATCTTCTTTAGTAGAACTGGGACTGTTGAAAGTTTTTCGTTCATCTATATTATGTTTTAGCGTTGGGATCGGAGTAGCTTGTATCACTTTTTTAGGAACAAGCCTGAGCAGTGTGATTGCTCAAGTCCCACCTGTGGCTGATACAGCAACTTCGCAGGCGAATGTACTCTATGTCAATCCTAGTAGTGGAAATGACCAAGAGGGCAATGGTACTGAAAGCGCTCCTTGGAAAACCATTACCCAAGCATTGCAAAAAGCTTCTGCTAATACCGTGATTATGCTCTCTGCAGGTACTTACAGTGCAGAAACAGGAGAAGCATTTCCCTTGATTTTACGTCCAGGTATTTCCATTCAAGGGGATACGAACAATCAAGGTAGAGGCGTAATTATTCAGGGAGGTGGTGAATACCTCAGCAAGAGTTTAGGCAGTCAAAATATCAGTATAATTGCGAGTAGCCAAGTAAATTTAAGTGGCGTAACAATAACAAACCCCAACCGTCGTGGTTATGGATTGTGGATTGAATCTAGTAACCCTGTAGTTTCACAAAATACATTTACAGGTAATACCCAAGATGGGGTATTTGTGACTGGCAATGCTGCACCAACTATTAGCCAGAATAACTTTGAGGGTAATGGTGCCAATGGGATCACCATTGCAGGTAGTTCCCAAGCTCAAGTTAAGGAAAATACTTTTCAACAAACAGGCTTTGGGATTAATATCGCCCAAAACGCCGCGCCGACAATTGTAAATAATCAAATTCAAAATAATAGAGCCGGAATCATCATCCAAGCTAACGCCCACCCCATTTTGCGGAATAACATTATTGAGGGCAATAAAGAGGATGGTATAGTGGCGATCGCCCAAGCAATGCCAGATTTAGGCACTGATGCCGAAGCTGGTGGCAATCAATTCCGCAACAATGCTCGCTACGACATTAACGCCAGTGCTGCAAAACAAGTAATAGCTGCTTTTGGTAATACTCTTACCAACAGTCGCGTTGCAGGTAAGGTAGATTTACAAGCTCCCAGAACATTAGTAGCTCGAAATGTGCCAACTGCTGAAGGCGGGCCGGAAATTGCACCTACCAATGGCGAAATCACCTTCTCTGCTCCTGGTGCGGCAGATACTCCCAACGAGGTAACCGTACCAACTGCTCCCAACAGCAATTCTGCCAATAACATGAGGGTTGGTAAATTGAATCCTCAACTATTGCCCCTGTTACCAGCTAATACATCTCGCCTGCTTCCCAAGCCGAATCCACAACCAGCAACAACAGCAACAACTCCCTCACCTGTTCCCGGCTTTCCTGTTCCTAGCAGCTTGGCAGGTACAGCCGCTACCCAAAGGGCAAGTGTACCCCCTGCACCAGCAACTTCTGCTGATACACCACAGTTAAATTACGTGCAGATTAATCCCAGTGCGATCGAGTTTACAGCACCCCAATCCCCATTCGATCCCCAAGCACAGCCAGCCACACCCAGAAATACCAGAGCCAAAAAGCCCCCAGCACCATCAAATCTTTTGCCTGTACCTAATTCCAATATTCCCATAGGCAATACGCGCAATATGCGGAGAGTGCCAGTACCACAAGGTAATCCAGCCGTAAACTATAACAATAACTCGCCTAATACTGTGGCTCCAATGGGTAATCCATTGCCCAATCCTGTGGCTCCCATGAATACCCCATTGCCTAACGCTGTTCCGCAAATGGATAACAGTCCACTACCAAATACTGTTGCTCCCACAAATAACAGCCCATTACCTGCGGGTATCAGTCCCATGAGTAACACCCCATTACCGAATAATGGTATCCCAATGGGCGCACGTTACCGCGTACTAGTGGAAGTAGCAACTCAAAAGGACATGGAATTCGTACAGTCCCTTGTTCCGACTGCCTTTTTCACAGTCTCCCAAGGACGCAACCTCATGCAAGCTGGAGTATTTAGCAATCGCTATAACGCCGACACCATGCTAAAAACACTCAATAGCAATGGGTTGAGGGCAGTTATTGAAGTGTTAAATTGATGGGCATGGGGTAATTGGTAATCGGTAATTGGTAATTGGTAATTGGTAAAAGTAATTTCTCCTTGTCCCCAGTCCCCAGTCCCCATTACCCCTTATCCCCAGAGGGGGCCCCGAGTTCCCCAATCCCCAGTACCCAGTCCCCAGTCCCCAGTACCCAGTCCCCAGTCCCCAATACCCAATCCCTATTCCCTCCCCAAATTACCTTGCAACCCACCAGTGTGGATTAACAATAAACGCCTACCTGGGGGGAAAAATCCTTGCTTGAGTAAATCCATTACGCCATAAAACATTTTGGCGGTGTAGACATAATCAAGGGGTATGCTGTGTTCTTGGGTGAACTGCTGGGCAAATAGTAATAGTTCATCGTTCACCTTGGCATAGCCACCCATGTGGTAATTACATATTAGTTCCCAGGATGCGATCGCGTTTTTGGTTTCAGGTAAACCAGAGGCGCGATAATTTTTGAGGAAACTATCTATTTCCTCAGCCAGAAATTCCCCATTTTTCAGCACAGGAAACCCAATAACACGCTGTCCTGGTTGCAGTGACAGTACAATTCCTGCCAAAGTACTGCCCGTACCACAAGCCACGCATACAGTATCAAATTGTCGCTTCCAAGATTCCCCTTGTCCCCTTGTCCCCTTCTTTCCGTCATCCCCCGATAATATTTCCATACACCCCCGCACACCGTTCAAATTCCCGCCACCTTCGGGAATAATGAACACTTCACCAAAGCGTTCTTTTAATTCTGCTTGCAGTTCTGCTGTATATCGCTGTCGGTATTTCTGACGGTCAATGTAGAGAATTTGCATACCTTGCTGAACCGCAAAACTCAGTGTAGGGTTCAAGGGTAAATGCTCTTCCCCCCGAATCACACCAATAGTGCGAAACCCAAAAAGATTTCCCGCCGCCGCAGTAGCATAGATGTGATTAGAATAAGCTCCACCAAAGGTCAGCAACGTCGTAAAATTTTTCTGTCTAGCCTCCAACAGGTTGTACTTCAACTTAAACCACTTATTACCATTCACCGATGGATGCATAACATCGAGGCGTAGCACAGACAAATCAACACCAGCTTGTCGAGCAATTGCACTGTCAATCGTTTGTATGGTAGGAGGTTGTGCGAATGAAAAGATTTCTTCCACGATGAATGAAGGGGATGAGGTAGACAAATATAAAACCAATTACCAATTACCAATTACCAATTACCAATTACCAAATAAAATTTTATGGCTAAACTATTTGACTGCATCACTGACGAATTACAAGAATTTATTGCTACCCAACATCTGTTTTTTGTAGGTAGTGCGCCTTTGAGTCCTACAGGACACGTTAACTTGTCCCCCAAAGGGCTAGAGAGTTTCCGCATTCTTTCGCCTAACCGTGTAGGGTATTTAGATTTGACTGGTAGTGGTAACGAAACCTCAGCCCATCTACAAGAAAATGGGCGAATTACTTTTCTGTTTTGCGCTTTTCAAGAACCTCCAAAAATTTTGCGCTTGTATGGGCAAGGGTATGTAATTTTACCAGGTTCTCCAGAGTGGGATGCTTTTGCCCCTCTATTTCCTGCCTTACCTGGAGTTCGTCAAATTATCATCGCTGATATTGAACGGGTGCAAACTTCTTGTGGCTTAGGCGTACCACTTTATGAATATCAAGACCAGCGCCAGAGTTTAGTTAATTGGGCAATTAAAAAAGGCGAACAAGGAGTTCAAGAATATCAACAGCAGAAAAATCTGATGAGTATTGATGGTTTACCTACTCCACTGAGCAATTTACCTTAAGTTTGCTACAGGGGGTAATAGATAAATTGTGCGTTCACAGGATTTGAAGATGGATTATGTAATTAGCCCAATTACTCCAGAAGATGAGCCTTTTTTGTGGCGGATGCTGTATGAAGCAGCGCATTTATCAGAAGAAGGCAATTTAACAATGGAAGATTTGATGAATAATCCAGAGTTAGCAAAATATGTGAAAAATTGGGATTATGAAAAAGATACGGGTTATGTTGCTAGCTTGTTACCCAGCTATCAACAAGTAGGGGCTGCATGGTTGCGGTTATTGACAGAGGAAAATAAGGGATATGGATATGTTAATAACGAAACTCCCGAACTTGCGATCGCAGTTCTCCCCGAATATAGAAATCATGGCATAGGTACGCAGTTACTCCATCATTTATTAGCGATCGCACCAGCCTATTACCCATCAATATCACTCAGCATTAGAAGCTCAAATCCCGCTTTACATTTATATCAAAGATTGGGCTGGCAAGTAGTTGAGGGAACTGAAATCATCAACCGCGTAGGTGGTACTTCTTTCATTATGAAAATTGATTTTGCAAAATCAAATCTCACCTAGAATTAATTCACAACATAAGTACTTTATTTTTTACATTAATCATGAGTGAGCTCCTAAATCAAAAAATTCAACGAGATTTTGATAGGCTAGCTTTACTTCCGCCTTTGGCATGGAATCATAACAATCACTATCACAGTTTCTTAGTTCAGCAATTACCGCCAAACTGTAAAAATATTCTAGATATCGGCTGTGGTACAGGTGTGTTTTCTCGCTTATTAGCGCAACGTGCCGAGGAAGTAATTGCTGTAGACTTTTCTGCAAAAATGATTGAAGTCGCTCAACAACAGTCTCAATGTTACACAAATATAAAGTATCAAGTTGCTGATATATTGCAATGGCAATTTCCAGTGGAATATTTTGATGCGATCGCTTCAATTGCGACAGTGCATCATTTACCATTAGATGTCTTATTGCCTAAAATTAAGTCTGCGCTCAAACCTGGTGGTAAGCTGTTAATTTTAGACCTAGTAGAAGCAAAAGGGATAGAAGACATATTGCCCAATCTAATTGCTTTACCATTAAATTGGACATTGCATCTGTGGAAGAACAAACGCCTCAGACCTACACCAGAAGCAATAGCAGCATGGCGAGAACATGGTAGCACAGATAAATATCTCACGCGATCGCAAGCTCAACAAATTTACTCACAATACCTTACAGGATCGAAAGTCAGAAAGCATTTATTTTGGCGTTATTCAGTGGTGTGGGAAAAATTGTAATAGGGGTTTGGTAATGGGTAATTGGTAATTAATAATGAGAATTTTTCTTCTGTTTCCTCTGCTGTTACCTAATCCCCAGTCCCCAACCTTACACTTTATCCTTCGCTGGCGGTACAATGCCAAATTTATGTAAACTCTCGTCAATTTCTTGAAGAGTTTTAAAATCATCTGGTGGTAAGGGATAACTGTTAGTGTTCAATAAACCTGCACTTATTGGCTGCTTTTCTAGAAATGAGAATGCTTGGCGAAATTGATGCGGTTGCGCTTTAATTGGCGCATCAAAATGGCAAGGAATAATCCATTCAAAATTCCAACTTGCTACTTTATCAGCCCAGTCAATAGTTTCTTGGGGTGCGCGGTTGAGAATGAGAGTTTGTAAAATTGGCGCGACAAATAAACGTCCATCGCCTCTGAGGGCATCAAATGAACGTTGCCAATTAGCTTGCCATTGGAATGGATATAAGCCGAAATAAGCTTTTTTAGAACGTTCTGGGGCTTTGGTAGCATCACGCAATACTTCACCTAATCCAGGGATATCCAACACGCTGGGGCGAAAATACAATGCAAATAGCGCAATCCGTTGCCATCCTTTACGGCGGTTTGCTTGATTATCTGCAACGATGTCACCTGCATGATCTTTAGCATGGAATAACAAGGGATATGAGTCTAATTGCACGATCGCAGGTGGTTCTTCTGGAACAGATATTACCGCATCTGTGACTAATAAACTGCGCGATCGCTTGTGGAAAAATGCTACTTCTGCAAACCTACCAGGGCCTAATTCTATGGGGCCAAGGATCGCATAGTCAAACTCTTCAGCAAAAGGTGTATTTTTGCTGTCTGCGGGAAGGATTTGAGTGCGTTTGCGGGGTAACCCCAGCCAACTCAGTGGCAAATTCAACGGAAAACTCCACTGGCTAGGAGCAACAAAAACCTGTGCTTGCGGAAAGAATCTCGCGAAGGGGCCGACGAAAACCTTGTGTTCTAATCCTGAGATAGTTGGCAAAATAATATACTTAACATCACCATGTTCTGACACCAACTCATTGAGTAATCGGATACACTCTGAAGTTGGTGCTACGGGAGCATATACCAACAGACCGCCAGCTTTTAGCTTCACAACAGTCATGCGAATGGGCACAACAACATAGAAAATGCCCTGCATTTGGTCAAAAGTCCAGATTGTATCTTTGATTACTTCTTTACGAATGGTTCGCCGTTCCCCGTATGGGTAGAGTGGCAAAGTAAACCAGAAAAACCACGAAAAGTCCTGCGGATGAATTAGTTCTGCGCTTCCAGCACGTTCATCATGAGCCACTTTGCGACCCTCCCCTGAATTGCCAATGCTTTATTTGCCTTCCAGATGATGGAGTTTAGCAAATTGTTGTCCCCATTACATAGTTTTCATCAAAATTCTTGTTTTAAGGGTCACGTCGCTGCGCTCCGAATTCAAAATTCAAAATTCAAAATTCAAAATTCAAAATTAAAGACCCCACGGATAAATCCGGGGGCTTGTATCCTTTTTTATTCGATCAAGGGTTGCAACAAAGCGATTTATCGCGTCTCTACTTAAAAGTCAAAAGAATTTTTTTCTTCTTATCCTATAAGAACAGCCAACAGATCATCGGATAAATTCCAATTACCCATGACCTAAGTCTTAGGCATTTTTAACCACAGCCTTGTTTAAGAATTGAGAAGAGTAATTATCGGATTTTTATTTAAAAATATCTTTGCTTAAAGTTAACAATACTTTAGAAATAGTAAAGCTTAACTCTTAAAGTAGAGGAGCTATGTACCTATAAATACATATACTACGATTACCAAGCAATAATTTTGTAAGCCCCTAGTCTTAGACCTGCTAGGAGCTTTTTCTTAAAATTTTTAACTACTCAATTAAAGATATAGCACTTTTGCAGTAAGTGAGGTACATCATGAGTAATGAGTAGGAAATTTACTATTACTCACTACTTATTACTCATTACTCATTACTTATCGAATCTGCTGTATATATCAAAAGTAGTAGGAGCTTTGTAATTAATCTTCAGGTAGATGAATAGTTGATTCCCAAGGCAGATTCAAGATGAGGGGAGAAATTGATATTGTTTAATTGTCAAAGAAAAACGTTACTTAATCAACGTCGGAACAATGAACATAATTGCTTGGATTGTTTTAGGTCTAATTGCTGGTGCGATCGCGAAGGCTATCTATCCAGGTCATCAGGGTGGTGGAATCCTCGGAACCATACTGCTAGGAATCATCGGTGCTTTTATTGGCGGTAGTTTAGGTGTATTCTTTACTACGGGGACGCTTGCCTTAACGGCTCCGACTCTTAGCATTACTGGTATCATCGTCGCTGTGATTGGCGCACTTATCGCTGTTTTCCTGTGGAACTTATTGAACCGTAGTGCTGTCTAGAATCGTAGGGTATTAATTGATAATTCTTTATTAGTAAAGTTCAGGGAGCTTTTGTAGATATTATTTATCCCTGAAATTAAATGGAAATATATAGCACCTGCCTGAAGTGAGGTAGGTGCTATTATAATACTGCTCGGTTAAGAATTTTCAACTCGGAATTTGGTTTGGGGAAAAGGTGAAAGGGGAAGGGTTAAATGTTTTTTCTTGCCCCTTTTACCCTTCCCCTTTTCCCCTTAACCGATAAGTATTGGGTGCTATTATTATTTGATATTTACCGATATTCTAAACCCCAAGATATCGAGTAGCACCAACAGATTATAAATCTCAGCGCCACCAGTTTCTAACAACATCTTGTTTAGTTGTTCCCAGGTTATTTGTGCTTGTTCTGAAAGATTGTTCATTCTTAGCCTGGCATCAATGATATCTTTCAGTGCTGATGATAGCAGTTCTTTTTCAGGATTTTCAGCCTCTAATATTGCTTCAATATATGCAGCAGCCTCCTCAGGTTCTTGAAGAGATTCGATCAGGTATTCTTGATAGCTATCACTTGTCCGCATTTTCACTCTCTTCATATTCTGACCAATACTCCTGCGCCTTTTGAATATCTTGTTCTTGAGTACTTTTATCTCCACCCAGAAGAAGAAGCACAATCGTTGAGCCTATTTGACCAAAGTACACTCGATAGCCAGGCCCATAATCAATCCTGAGTTCAAAAACACCGCTTCCAACTGATTTATAATCTCCTAAATTTCCCAGACCGACTCGTTTTAGCCTCTCTTTGATTTTAGCCTTAGCTCTCCTATCTCGCAGAGATTCAAGCCAGTCTGTAAAGGGAATTTTGCCATCTGGTGCTATGTAGCGTCTAATCTCTCTTGGTTGTACTTCCATGATTTCATTTTCATTAGTCAGCGCTTGAGAAATTAATCTATCTTTTCAGCCTGGATTCTCATTAGTCTTTGCACGCTTACCAAGGCTCGATTTAACTCGTAATTCCGTATATCGGGATTCTGTAAATAAGCTTGCTGTTCCTCTTCAATCATCTTCACGTCTTGAATTACCAAACCATCAAGTAACTTTTGCGCTGCACCAAATAAGCTATCTTTGACAAACCGCCGAAACCATACAGGTAATTTGTGCAATCGCCAAAAGGCATTTAATGATGTGAAATGTATTAAATAAGCTTTGGTTTGCGTTGCGCTGATTGGACAAAGTAAACAGTAAATTTTAAAATCTTTTCCTAATGTAGAAACCCAATGAGGATAAACGTAACTTACATCTAAAGGTTCGGGATGTAATCGCCGCAATGCGGGGAAAAATAGCTGAGATATTGACCAAATTTTGTCTATTTTATAGTAACTTTGGGCTGTATAATGAGCATCTACACGATTAGTATCTTCGTCAATATCTTGTAAAGCTGCTGATGCCCAAGCTTGCAAATCCTGATGTAAATGTCCGTGATACATATCCATCAGGTTTTCAATTAAATAAGAATAATGAGCATTACAGTTAATAATTGAAACTGTGGCAATGTAATTAAGATGTTCCCATTCCGGTAAACCAAGAGGTTCTACAGATGGTTCTGCGTTTCCAGGGAACAGCCAAATGAAACCGTCTTGTTCTTTGACTTGGTAACGGCGAATTTTACAACTTGGGAGTTTTTGATTTTCTGCTAGGTAGGGAACGGCTGAACATTCACCCGATGCATCGAAACGCCAACCGTGATAAGCACATTCCAAGTCATTACCAACGACTTGCCCATGACTGAGTTTAACTTGGCGATGAGGACAACGGTCTTCTAAAGCGTGAACTTTGCCGCTACTATCTCGATAAAGCGCGATCGCCTGTTGCCAAATTACCACACCTACAGGCTGATTTGTGACTTCACTACTACGAGCAACTACATACCAGTGATTCGGGTTAATTCCCAACTGACGAACATCACGACTTTGCAGAGTTTCAAACACAGAAGACATAGGCGCGTAATCTTAGTAGGCGTTTTCAGTCAAAGTGAAATAGGTTTGGTAAAAGGGTAAGGGTTAAGGGTGAATGGTTGTTGTTTTCCCCTTTCCCTTTTCTCATTTTCCCTTTTTCCCCTTCATCCTGACTTGGCTGAAGACCAGACTATCACCTTAGGAGCTAAAACTAGTTGCGTTGACAAGCTATAAAGTATGTGTAGATAAATCAGTAACGATATTCAACTAAAAATCTGTATGACAAGTTACCAAGAAACCCTACCCAACAACGAACTCGTCGAGAATCTCATTGCGGAAACTGCGAGTATTAACCATGTAGAAGTTATTGAAAATGTCATCGATAGCTTGGAACAAGATGACAGTGCAATGGTTAGCCAAACCCCAGACGGTAATTATCAGTGGAAGTTTAAATACGGGAGTGTGGAAGTCTTTGTCCAACTGAGTGGTACAAGTGATGAGGATACAATCACGGTATGGTCTACGGTATTGAAGTTACCTGCGAAAAATGAACCGGAATTGATGCGATATTTACTAGAGTTAAACTGTAGCAGCACCTTTGAAGCACGTTTCGGCATTATCGAAAACCAAGTTGTCGTCATCTCCACAAGAACACTAGCAGAATTATCTCCCGGCGAAGTCTCCCGCCTCATTACAATTGTGGCAACTATCGCAGATAACAACGACGAAGCCTTACAATCTAAGTTCGGCGCAGCATAAATCATCGCTAAAGCTTTATTTATCTGGCAAGTAGGGGCACGGCATCCAAAGACTTTCGGTAAAATCAACATTGAATCGGTGCCGTGCCCTTACAATTTTGATATTTTGGGAATTGGCTGTGTTTGAGGAGTGATAAATTTAGAAAAAATTGTGAACTTTCACCTTCGGAACTCGAAAGTTCGCCTTCCAACCTGCAACGTTCACCTTCTGAACTCGAAAGTTCGCCTTCCAAGCTTCAACGTTCACCTTCTGAACTCGAAGGTTCGCCTTCCAATCTCCAACGTTCACCTTCGGAACTCGAAAGTTCTACTTCCAAGCTTCAACGTTCACCTTCGGAACTCGAAAGTTCTACTTCCAAGCTTCAACGTTCACCTTCGGAACTCGAAAGTTTCACTTCCAAGCTTCAACGTTCACCTTCTGAACTCGAAAGTTTCACTTCCAATCACCAACTTCCGACTCTTGAACTCTAAAACTTGGCGACTAATTCCCTTACTAGCAGCTGCTGGTAAAGTACAAATGGCAATTGACAGCTGGTTACTAGAACAGCACCAGACTGGAAACCATCCCCCAACACTGCGATTTTATACTTGGTCGCCAGCCGCGATTTCTTTAGGTTATCATCAACGCCAATATCCACAATTCTGGGAAAATTTAAGTTGGCAAGGTGAAAAATTAGATATTGTCCGCCGTCCCAGTGGTGGCAGAGCAGTATTGCACCAAGGCGATTTAACTTATACTGTCGTTACATCTGGATTACCAGGCGATCGCTTGCAAGCATACCAAAAAATTTGCGAGTTTTTAATTCAAGGTTGGCGATCGCTCGGCGTAGAATTGCACTATGGTACTGCGGGGCGAGGCTATATTCATAACCCTAACTGTTTTGGGACTGCTACTGGTGCAGATTTAGTCCTCAGCGATGGCGGTAAACTCATTGGTAGCGCCCAACTGCGACGCGCTGGGGCAATTTTACAACATGGTTCCATCCGCTTAAACCAAGATGCGGAATTATTTGCTCAGGTATTTGGTGCAGAATCTTGGACGCAGGTACAATTACCCCAGCATTTGAGTGTAGAATCAATTATTACAGCTTTGATGGCTGCCGCAAGCGATCGCTTTGAGATGGAGTTGGTTGTGGAACCTCTCTCGCCAGCAGAATGGGAGGAGATTTTGGGAATGGGGAAGGGGTAATGGGGAAGGGGTAATGGGTAATTGGTAATTAAATGTTTTCTTGGTTCTATCAAGTTAGCCATTAACGCCAGGTTTTGGCATAACTAATACCATTTTGAAAAAAGAACGCGACAGATGGGTTGGTAAGGGCACGGCACCAGTAAGATAATTTGATATACCAAAAGATTGTGGATGCCGTGCCCCTACAAAGAATTGATCTGCCGCAAACATTATTTAAATTGGTATAAGCATAAAAATCTGTCTTCCCCATGCCCTATGCCCTATGCCCATTTTCAAGAAATTAAATATCCAGCTAACACAGAATCTTCTATTAATTGCAGCACAAAAGGCCAGAGTTCTGGCGCGCCTGTTTCTATGGGTGCGACTCGTTTCATAACTTGGTCACGTCTGATACCATGAATGCGCCAAGTACCACCTTTTGTTTGTTGATTGTGTAGTAAAGGTTGTATCCGGTCTAAAGCTGCGGCAAACTTAGCAGTGGGTGTTTCCCCGGCTTCAAATTCATCCCACAGTGAACGTAATTCACTACCGATATCTGTGGGTAAAATTCCAAATAGCCGCGATGCTGCTTGTAATTCTTTCTCTGCCTTACTGGAATTAGCTTGCACATCGTAGCAGAAGGTATCGCCAGCATCAATTTCTACTAAATCATGAATCAAGAGCATTTTGATCGCCTGGACAATATCAACACCATCCGGTGCATATTCTGCTAACGTCATCGCCATTATTGCTAAATGCCAAGAATGTTCTGCGCTGTTTTCTTGGCGCGAACCATCTATCAGCAGGGTTTGGCGGAGTATTTGCTTTAAGCGATCGATTTCGATGATGAATTGAATTTGTTGCGTCAGTCTGTCGGTTTGCACGAGAGTTTCTCAAAAACACCCTAATAATACCAATTCAAATCATGTTTGCGACACATCAATATATTCTAGAGGGCATGGCAGTGCCATGCCCCTACAATCTTTCGCCTTCTTTTTTCAAATTGCTATTATCTGAGTAAAAAACACCCAAACGGGTGATTCAAAACTGTCAGAAACGGTTAAAGTTATATGACAGAATGTCTCAGGATAGTTAATTTATTCACTAACTAAACAACTGACTTATGGATACAGCTAAACGCCAACGACTAGAAGCAGCAGGTTGGCGTGTAGGAAATGCATCTGACTTTCTAGAACTTTCCCCTGAGGAAGAAGCTTTTATTGAGATGAAATTATCTTTAAGTAGATATTTGAAAGAATTACGTCTCAAACATAATCTTTCTCAGGCGAATTTAGCCAAAAAAATTAATTCTAGTCAGTCAAGAGTCGCAAAAATGGAAGCAGGCGATCCGTCTGTTTCTCTAGATTTGATGGTTCGGACAATTTTAACTGTAGGTGGAACTCGTGAGGATGTGGCGATCGCGATCGCTTCTTCTCGTACACCCTCATCAACTTGACTTTTTTGTATGCGGGATTAAATTACTTTTCCCGCATACATATATTTCATCTCTAAATTTGCGCGTACCCACAATTCTGTCATTGACCAAATCACCACTTTATTCGGTGCGTCTGCAAAATTATCTGGCTTGTGAGTAACAATGGCATGAAGAAGGCGATCGCTCACACAAACTAATTCTACAGCAGAGTCAAAATCTTGCAGGGGTGAGACTCTAGCTTGTTGTAAGATGCTGTTGTCTACTGGGCAAATTTGGATTTTTTCTTGTAACCAATTAATTACTATCTCAGCTATCTGAGAATTTTGCAGGCGACTAATATAATTGGAGATCCTTTGCCAACCGATATCAGTTATATATATTTGCACCAAAGGATGGGCTACATCTAAGAGATTGCTAACATCTTCTACGCAGTTGTAGCGATTCATTAAAGCTTCTAAGATTAAATCGGCATCAACTAAAATTCTTAGCACGTTAACCCCTATTGTAAACTGATAAATTTAGTGCCATTGCCTGAAATTTGACCGTTGAATAGATGCTAAAGGCAAGAATAAGCGCAACAATCAAAACTTCCTCGTACAGATTGGCGTACATATTTAGACCGATTCCCAGAAACCAAAATTATCAAATCACAGCCTTAAGATTTTTGACTTTTGATTTTTAACTTTGGAATTTATGTGGCGGTAATCGAACAATAGGTGTTATTACAAATAACATTCATGCTCATAATCAAAGCAAGAACAAGTTTGTAATAATACCTAAATTCAATGACGAAGAATGCTTTTAAAAGTTCCGAAATAAAATTGCAATTTTAGCAACATTTAGCTGCTGAAAATTCACAAGAAATTTATTTTTAAGGCTTAAGTAATAGATAAAATAATTGTCCATTGCTGACTGTGACTCCAGCGCGATCGCCTGCTATTTTGCCAGTCCCCAAAAAGTAATCTACCCTACCAGGGCCTTTAATTGCCCCACCTGTATCTTGATCGAGTACGTAACGGCTGACAACTCGATGCTCTAATTTACCAGTACTATCGGCAAAGGGAAACTCAGAGCGAATTAGTGCTAAAGCACCTGGAGGCATGAGAGATTTATCTGTAGCAATGGAACGTTCTGCCGTCAGTGGTTGCCCAATGGAACCTTGTGCAGGTGCGCCTTTGGTTTCTTGAAAAAACACAAAGCTGGGATCGCGAGGAATATATACGTTCAATTCTTGAGGATACTTTTGGAAATAGTCGAGAATTATGGGCATAGTCATTCCTTGTAACGGTAATTTGCCATCATTCGCCAATTCTCGCCCAATACTTTTGTAATTATACGCAATGTTGCCTGCATAACCAATACTTGTAAGCGTACCATCAGTTAGTTGCAATTTCGCAGAACCTTGAATTTGCACCATGTATGGTTCCAGGCGATCGCGAAACCAAAATAATTCTAAGCCGCGCAGTTTCCCCTTTGAAGCTTGCAAACCGTCAGCTCCTTCTAATTCCAGGCGTGTAGGATGCGGTAAGCTCCAGGAATCTAAATCGGGAGGTAATTTATAAACAGGATAGCGGTATTCTGCCGTCGGTACACGACTAGCTGTATACATTGGCTCATAATAGGCAGTGAACAAAACTGAACCTTTGCTATCCTTACCAATTGACTGATAAAGTACAAACTCTTTAGATATGGCTGTATGCAATGCAGCTGCGGAATTTGTCGTTAGTAGCAGCTGACGGAATCGCATCAAACTTTTGTAAATGCGATCGCGTGTAATTCCTGGTACCTGATAATTTTGATAAGCCGCTTCCGCCCTGGGTGTTTGTAAATAGCGCAGACTACGATCTATCGACTGTAACAGCGCTTTTTTGTGCGCTGGTTGTCCATTTTCAACTTGATAAATCGCCTGATCCACACAGGAACTATCATCTTCACAGCAAGTAACTGGGACTCTGGGAATTAATACTGGTAATTTCTGCTGAGAATTGGCGGCAGATGATTCAGGAAGATACCATTTTTTCAGTTGACATTCTGCGGGACTGAGTTTTAATTGTCCCAAAGATGGCATCCCCACTAGGAACGTTAACAGCACAACAGGTAGGCTCAGAGAAATAGTTGTAAGTTTATTTAGCATTAAAAAATAAGTTATTTGTCAAGAGTCAACAGCCCAGGCGTAGCCTGTCGTAGACATCGTAGTTCAATTTGTGGCGATCGCACTTTCTCAAACGAATACAAAACTTACCCTCATCCCCCAGCCCCTTCTCCCGAAATTGGGAGAAGGGGAGCCGATATCAAAGTCCCTCTCCCTCTGGGAGAGGGATTTAGGGTGAGGGCAATGCTCATTGGTGTCAACTTAAGCTAAAAGCGATATGGGGCGGGCGTTGCACAAATACCTCGCGCCCTCATCCCCTAACCCCTTCTCCCGCAGGAGAAGGGGAACTAAATCTCTTGCTCCCCTCTCCCACAGGGCGAGGGGCTGGGGGTGAGGGCGAAACCTTTCAACCAGACGGGTTTCAAGTTAAGTTGACACCACTGAGCCTTAGCACGCTACCACTCATCTTCCTAATCCCCAGTCCCCAATCCCACTTTATTATTTCTATAAATTAGGTGCTAATTTTGATACGGTGAGTAAACAAAAAGGCTTGTAACTTTCTCGTTTGGCTGTTTCCAGTAAGCAAAATGCCATTTTACCTACTTAAAAAGCCATTTTATCTACCCAAAAAGCCTTATTGCCCTCTCATTTTAGTGTTTTCCGCAAGCAAAAAGCCTTATCGCCTACTCAAAAAGCCTTAACGCTTACTCATTTTGGTAAATCACGCACTCATTGCGGTATTTTATGCAGGTAAAAAGCTTTTACGCCTACTCATTTCGGTAAATCGCGTACTCATTTTGGTGTTTTCCGCAAAAATTTAGGCTATTTACTTGCTCAAAAATAGCCATTGCTTTCTCCTGTCAACAGATTCAGCCAGTGTTGTGGCTAATGGCTGACAAAAAAATTGCGATCGCATTTTCGTTTTTGCGATCGCACTTTTTCTCAACTCCAATTGCATGGTTATCAGACTCATATTTATTTTTGAAATTTATGTAGGATGCGTTAGCGATAGCGTAACGCATCTTTAACAAGCCTTTCGTGCGTTAGGCGTAGCCGTAACACACGCTACAAAACACTATTCCCTTACTCATTCATATTATGATAAGTCGCCACCGCAGAAGGCGATATCCGGTTTAAGTAACGGAAAATCCAATATTTGAAAATCGTATCTAAAATCACCGGGAACGTAGCAATAAATAAGAAGATAAAATCTCTATTTGCAGGTAAACCCCAATGGCGGGACACCCCTTCTAAAATTACTTCCCAACCATGCGGGGAGTGAAACCCTACAAATATATCAGTGAACAAAATGATAATAAATGCCTTAGCGCTATCACTCAAACCATAGACGATATTATCGAAAAATTCTTTGATAGTCACGATAGAAGATTTACTAACAAGCAACAGCCAAATAAACGCCCCTACAGAAAAAATATCTGCAAACACATTTTTAATCGCATTCGCGCTTTCTTCGCGGAATTCCTCAGCAATCTCACCTGCTTTCTCTTTCATGTGAGTTTCCAATTCTTCGGTAGATATTGGCGGTGCTTTGGTAATCAAATTCTCAAATTTTAGCCTTTCTTCAAATCTTTCTAGGGTAGCTAACGCTTCCTCTTCCATTTCCGCATTTATGAAAATTTGCACAGCTTCTGAACCGCGAAAATGTTCAATTAAAGGGCCAACTATTAATGTTTTTGCTAGTTGATGTGTTAAAAGTGGTACAATAATTAACAGTAAAATAAACCTAATAGATATGATGGTTCTTTTTTGCGTCTGGCGAAAATTTTGAACTACATCTTGTTCCGAATTGGGGTCTAATTCTACTTGCAGACGAGTAATCGTACTTAAAATTGAACGGGGCAAAATTCCCGTTGTATTTGCTTTTCCTTGAGGCTTTTTTCTCTCGGGTATTGGAACTTTTTGTTTAGTGATTATTGGGGGATTAATCGTTGCATCAGTAGGAACTTTCGGAGTTCTATCGACTACAGTCAGCGAACTCGGTTCTTCATCCAAAATAGTATATTTAGAAATAATTTGGTCGATAAAACTGAGCTTTTCTAATATTATGTAAGGTTCAGGATATTCTACACCTGCTTTATTCGCAGCCTTTTGATTTCCCTCATTTAAAAACCACCGACTACCTTTAAACTCTGTTAGTCGCATCCGCGCAATTTTTAATTGCTTTCTCAAGTCTGCCTCAAAATAATCCATGACATTATTACTGTACATGGCTAAATCGGGGTCTATTTTATTACCATTAAAATGTTGATCTTCTAGCTCTTTAATTTTTAATGCCGCGTTATAAGCCTCATCCAGAGAACGTTCTGGTGTGCGTAAATACCATCGGTAAAGACCCAGCAAGAAAGAGTAAATTTTTTCGCCAAAAACAGAGTTCTTCATCGTCGGCAATCATCCAGCATGATTTGGTGATTCTTAACCTTAAATTAACGCACGAATTATACTAACAAATCTACAAAGAGAGGGCTTGTGGTTTTTGATTCTGTATGGATTGTTGGCGGTAGCCGCAGTGGTAAAACAACAGGTTTAGTTAAACAGTTTTGTGATTGGGTACAAGGCGAAAACCAAGATAGCGGATCATTTTATACTACCCAAAAAAGACAAAAAAAAGGCAAACAACTATCCAAAGGATTAGATTTACGGCAAACAGAACCAGGCGTTTTGCTGTTGGCTGCCAATGATGATAATCGCAGAGAACTAGGAGATAGAATTGTTACAGCAACCCTGGGTAAATATCCAGTTAGAGCCAAGACCCCTTTAGGCTTCTTTCAAGATGAAGTCATTTTATTTTGGCCCTTACTGATTCAATCACTCAAGCTAAAAGCACAATTCCCCGTGAGATTGCGCCCCGAAACCGAACAGGAATTAGCCACCAAACTTTGGCGATCGCATTTAGACGAAGAAACTCTCCGCCGTGCGGGAATGAATGAGTATCGTTTAGTACGTCGCATCCTCGATTTACTGCAACTAGCAGCATACAGTGGCAAATCCTGTGAAGAGATTTCCTCAATTTTAGCAAGCGGTTTCGCAGACAATCCCATCTATTTAGAGCCAGAATTTCTCGCCTCTTTATTGCTAGAGTGGCGCGATTGGTGTTTAGACAAGGGATTGCTTACCTACGGAATTATCACCGAACTGTACAAACAGCATTTATTGCCTAATCCCCAATATCAACAGCAACTCAGGAAACGTTACCAAGCTGTACTCGCAGATGATGTAGATGATTATCCTGGTATAGCCCGTAATTTGTTTGATGTTTTGTTAGACCAAGGCGCTGTCGGGGCTTTTAGCTACAATCCAGAGGGTGCAGTGCGTTTAGGATTAGGTGCAGATCCCAACTATTTAGCCGCCTTAGCAGCACGCTGTCATGTCGAAAACTTAGTAGGCCCTTCCCGTGAGTCCTTGGCAATGCAATTAGCTACCCAAATGATGGAATTAGCCACACAACCAACGGTGATGTTGAGCTTACCAGAAACAGTACAATCAATTCAAACTACCTCCCGCGCCCAACTCTTGCGGCAAACAGCAGAAGTAATTGTAGATGCCATCAAGTCAGGAGAAGTAGAAGCCCAAGAAGTCGCAGTCATCGCCCCTGGTTTAGATGCGATCGCCCGTTATACCCTAATAGAAATCCTCAACAAGCAAAATATTCTGGTAGAACCCCTCAACGACCAACGCCCCTTAATTAGTTCACCTGCAATTCGGGCATTACTCACCATACTTGCCCTAGTTTATCCCGGCTTGGGTCGCTTAGTAGATAGAGATGCCGTAGCTGAGATGTTGGTGGTTTTGAGTCGCAGACAAAAAACCGCCGATAATTCCTCCGAAATCAGCAGCGATATCGACCCGGTACGCGCTGGGTTAATAGCAGACTATTGCTTTGAACCCCACCCCGAACGCCCCAACTTGCTACCAGTAACAGCATTCGAGCGCTGGGATAGAATCGGCTATGCTGCCACCACAGCTTATAATGAGATATTACAGTGGTTAGAAAAACAGCGATCGCAACAAGAACAGCGTTTAATTCCTAGCCCTATTTCCCTGTTATACCTAGCAGTCCAAGATTTTCTTTGTAAAGATAGCAATCCCCCCTACGATCAACTAGCAGCCTTAAGGGAACTGCTAGAAACCGCCCAACACTACTGGGAAATTAACACCAGACTGCAACCAAATAATTCACCCACACGCGCAGCTGCAGAAGCCACTATCAGCGAATTTATTCAACTGCTGCGACGCGGTACCATTACCGCCAACCCCTATCCTTTACGCCCCATCGGCCCCGCTAAAAAAGCTGTTACCCTAGCTACCATCTTCCAATACCGTTCTAGTAGAAGATTTCACCGTTGGCATTTTTGGCTAGATGCGAGTTCACCCCTGTGGGCTAAAGGTGGCGCAGCTACATTATTTGGCGCACCTTTATTTCTGCAAGACAGATTAGGCGTACCTTGGACAGCAGCAGATGAACAAACAGCCGAACAAGAACGACTACAAAGAATTTTGGCTGATTTACTTTCCCGCGTCTCCGAGAAAGTTTACCTCTGTCATAGCGACTTAGCCGTCAATGGACAAGAACAAATAGGGCCGCTTTTACCCTTAGTTCAGGCTTGTGTACCAGTGACATCTGAGGCTGCTGTGTAAAAGATTGGGGATTGGGAGATGAGGGGGATGAGGAGGATGAGGGGGATGAGGGGGATGAGGAAGAAATAATTTATTTACCGTTGACCCTTAACCCTTAACCCTTAACCCTTGACTCTTGTACAGACGGGATTCATCGCGTCTTTGCGTCTTTGCGCCTCTACAAGTGTTGACTTTACAAAAAATTCATCTAGCTTGTCTAATTACTTTATAAATAATTTATTTAATTTCCGTTTATTTACTTAAAGATTTATTACATTAGTCCTGGGGATAACACTTAGGTTAAGTAAAAAACTTATGGTGACTGATGTTTTACCTAGAAACTATCAATAGAAAGGAGAGCGATCGCAAATCTTGGCACATGATTGAGAACAGTATCAAATATTCAGCAATAAAATTACTTTTCCTTAGCAATCTCAATCTTCTTTAAACACCTGATTGTTAACTATAGGACTCATATTTGATTTTTGAAAAAAACTAAGTACACTTTTATTTCTTCTTCCCTGTTCCCCATTCCCTGTTCCCTCTTCCCTCCCTACGCAAATAATTTCTCCGAATCAAAGCGGATTCCTATATTAGCTCTTGGTAAACGCAATTTATATTTTCAAGCATCAACCTCATATAAAATAATCTATTTAGACAATAATTTATTATCAAATATTCTCGATTATACTAATAACTAAACTGGATTATATTTAATAAATATCTTATTTAAAATCTATGATTTTGCAATTACCAAACCCAATCTTGCCATGAATTTGACTAGTATCATCTCACCTAAAATTCTCAGACAAGAACCATTTTGGCTGTTAAGTATTACAGCTGCTCTAGAGGCGATATGTCTCACCTTAGTGTGGAAAGCTCATGATATTGGCCATTTAGGAATGAGTATTTTGTTTTTATTCGCTACAGGCTCTTTATTATGGGACAAACGTCATACATTACGCTTTGAAAGTGATGTTTTTTCTACCATTATTGGCTTGCTATTAATTACTTGGGTGTTATGGCAAAGTGCCACACAAAATTTAGAACATACCCTACGGCTTTTATCATTTACTTCCGCTTTTGCCGTTAGCTTACTAGCTTCAGGGTTTAAGGGATTAAAGCAATATTGGGAAGAACTAATAATTTTATTTTTCCTAGGAGTTCCGGCTGTAGTTTCCGATTTATTATTTGATATTTCTCCTTTGAGTGCCAAATTTGGCAGCCTGCTTTTGTGGTATGCAGGCTTTGATGTCAGGATTAATGGAGTGAATATCTATTTACCAACTGGGAGCATCAAAGTTGTTCATAGTTGTTCTGGCATAGACACCATCAACTATATATTAGGGATATCTATTATTGCGCTGGTCATGTTCCCCATCGCAAAAAAGAAGCGCTTCTTTGTACCCATTTTTGCCATTCTCTTAGGATTTGTCATTAATGGAGTCAGAATTGCTATGTTAGCTGTCATGCAAGGAACTAACAAAGCTGCCTTTGAAAGTTGGCATGGAGGACAAGCTTCCTATTCCTATGGCGTTTTGGGTATCGTGATTTTTGGTTTAGTTTATATGTTTCTGCTCAAGCAAGAAGAGCAACAAGCTGAGAATTTAGAGAAGTCTTTAAGTGGGGACTAGGGACTGGGGACTGGGGAATGAGGGATTTGACTCTTGTAGAGACGCAATTCATCGCGTCTCTCACCCGAAGCCTAAGTAATTGTCCTCAAGCTGATTTTGCAGGCATACTATATACTCTTGTGCTTAGGTAATAACCCTGGGGGAAGAGAACAACAAAATATGGCTAGCAAAAACTTCTTGTTCAGCAAATTTGCACTATTTATTACCACTTTAATTAGTTGCAATTTTAGTTCTGCTACAGTAAAAGCAACTTGTCCTACTCTCCTATTAGATGGTGACTTTGAACAACAGGCTAGCCCAACACTCAACAGTCCTTGGGAAGCAGAAGGTCAAGTAGGAGTTGATAGAGAAATAGGTAATAGCAATTCTGGTAAAAATAACGTCTGGATGCGAAATTTTTCGGGCTGGAATGGTATTAGCCAAAGAGTTAAGCTACAACCTAATGCCGAGTATGAATTAAAAGCCTACGTGCGGACATCCGGTAATGTCACAGATGGTGAATTTGGAGTGCGAGATAGTAATAAAAATTCGCTAGTAGAATTAAAGTTTGGTAGCTTATCTCAATACATCCCTTTAACAATAAAATTCGTCACAGGCAATGAATCTGAATACAACATTTTTACCGGATACTGGGCGGTTAGTCAGGATAGCTGGGTTCAGGTAGACAATTATAGTTTGACAGCCACTATGTGCAAGGATGAGGAAAATAATTAACGTTGCACAAACATGGGATGAAATAATTTTCAAATAATGTTCGCGAAAGATAAATTTTTGGTAGGGGCAAGGTACTGCCTTGCCCTCTATAATCTATTATAAAAATTAAAATTAGTCTCTACGCTCCTCACATTAATGAGATTTGCAGATTTTCTACTTTCAGCAAAATTTTGAGCAAAGCAGCTACACCAATTTGCTCGGAAACCGCATCATCATCCCAGTCTCCATCGCTTGTATATTTACCTCGGCTATAAAGATTAGTAGCTGACCACAAATAAGGACTTAGAACCTCTGGATGGTAAAGCCTATAGCCAAAACCATTGTATTTCTCAATTTGCCAAAGCTGTGCTGCCAAGCTCCAATCTTTTACTTGATCGAATTCATGAAGTACCAAGGCATCAATTGCACTTTCTTCCCAAGTATATCCAACTCCCCAACCGTTGATTGGTGAAGCAATTGGCCTACCCGGAGGTTGATTATATGTACGCTTTTTCAGCGAGTCACCATTGTGCAGATGTCTGGTGAACTTCAGGGATGATTCCATATTGTGGATAACAGCAATGAAGTACCAAGGTACATTCAGCTTGCGCTGCAAAGCTTCATAGCGTCCGCGATTTGTGCGGATAATTGCAACCGTATCTTGAGTAGGGGTCAATTTCTCTGGTTTAATTTCGCAGCGATTCCACAGCTTCTGATATTCTGCTTTTAAATCGCGAAGACGAAGTGATGTATTGGTTGTCATTTCTCTAAACACTCAGCGATCGCACTGGATTTTTTTGTGCCACAAAGGTAACTTATTTTCCCCTTGTTTACATTTATTGATACAAAAAATTAAGTTTTTTTTATCAAAATCAGGTATTGAATAATACTAAAATGCTTTTAAATACGTAATTGTAAATTTATTTATACAAAAATGATATCCCTTGACACTGAGGATATAAGGGTAAATAACTATATAGAGACCTCCACAAAAAGAAATGCCCAATTGTCATTGCGAATGTAGCGTTCGCGTAGCGTCCCGTTCGCGTAGCGTCTCCGTCAGGAGAAGGGAAGCGAAATGAAGCAACCGCAAAATATTGGGATTGCTTCACTACACTCCGTTTCGCTCGCAATGACAGCTTTTGGATCAATCATTCTGTGGAGTTCTCATATAGGACTCATCTTTGATTTTTGACGTTTACGCAGGATGCGTTAGCAGCGAGAGTACGGCATCAGCGCCAAAGCTGAGATTTTTTCAGAAATCAAATCGGATTCCTGTAGAAGTGGTATGTGATTTTTAAACAAGGCTGACTAAAAATTTCTCGCTTCTTTTCTGTTCCCTATCGCTTCCTCTTCCACGCAAGTAAATTCAGGAACCAAACCAGATTCCTTTTGCACCAGCAGTCAATGCAACTTTAAGAACTGAAAACACACTTAGATGGCAGTAGTTGAAAATGGCTATAGCTTTGTAGCGATAATTTAATTTACATTACGTGTCTACGGAAATATTTTACTAAATAACTTCCTTCACTTACACTATATAAGTGCTTTTTAAGCAGCAGATATATACTCGTATCGTATATGAATAAGTAGCAATTTTGACAAAAGTTGTATCTTAGGTTAGCTTCTCAAACAGAATCAACACACACAAGCATTTTTGGACTTAGCTAGCAAGTAGATAATAGAGGCAATTACCAGATGAAACTACAAGATTTCTTAGGAAAACAAGAGAAATGGAACTTTGAGGCCATTGGTGAAGATCTAGAATTAAGCCGTCAGATTCAAGTTTTACTAATTGGTTTAGGTTTGTTAGATCCGCCAGCAGATGGTAAGTTTGGGCCTGTTTCCGCAACCGCACTAAAAACATTCCAAGAATTAACTAAGTCTGGAGAAAATGATTATTTAGGTGCAGTTACCGCCAAGAATTTAATTGAAACGAAACCGGAAGAATTACCACAACCACCGTTAAAACTTAGCAGTAGCATTGCCAGCCGAATTGTCAAATACTTGCAATTAAAAAATTATCAGATATTCACAGGAGCCAGACAATATAACATTGTTTACATAGAGGGAATGAATGAAGATTGGAGTCTCAATAGTGATGCACCCAATGAATTTAATGACCGACGCATCGTCATTGAAATAGTAGAGGGTGTGCCCAAAATTGTAAACCACTGGCAAGCAACCACCGAACCAGGCCGCTATTATACTTACAATCCCATGAATCCGGGCGGCGCTGCTAGAATTAAATTTGGGCAATACAAAGCTTGGGCTGTTGGATACCACGGTAATGCAGACCGCCACGAAGCTTTAATTCAAGTAGCACCGATTACTGTACACCGAGATTTTAACAAAGATTTTCAACGCACTGGTGACAAACTGGATACTGGTCTTTTCCAAGTCAATCAACACTGGGGTTATGATGCGCCAGTTAATGATATCAAGAATGCCAGCGCAGGTTGTTTAGTAGGACGTAGACGCGAAGGACATCGCGAATTTATGGCGATTATTAAACAAGACCGCCGCTTTTTAGCTAATGATGACTACGTGTTCTACACTACAGTCATTCCTGGAGATGATTTACTAAAAACAGTCCCTGGATGAGGTTTTAGATCTCTATTTTGCTGTAATATAACCACTTCACAATCTCAAAGCCATGCCCACTCGTACCCAGTTAATCTAGTGACAGTGGGCATAGTTTATTAGGGTTAGGACTCACGCAAGTGTCATATTTTTTTCGTTTAGGCTGTCAAGGGGAGCCAGTCACGTGCGGAGGTTCCCTCCGTTGAGTGAACTGGCGTTCAAATGTCAAAAGTCCAAAAAACCTGAATTTTTGACCCTTGACCCTTGACTCTTATGCCAGAGGATCACTGTGCCAATTGCGTAAGTCTTGAAGTAGTATTAGCAATCGAGTCATAACCGAAAATAAAAAGGATACAAGCCCTTAAACTTATTTATGGGTGTATTTAATTTTGAATTTTGAATTCGGAGCGTTCGCCCAGCGTCTCCGTAGGAGAAGTGACGTGACTGCTGCTGTTTCCTTAGAAAACGTCTACAAATTTTACGATAAACGCCCTGTAGTCAATGACCTATCTTTCACCATTGAGACTGGCGAAATATTTGCACTCCTTGGCCCCAACGGTGCAGGTAAATCTACTACAATTCGGATGCTAACTACACTCACAAAACCATCCGAAGGACGGCTGGAGGTAGGTGGTTATGATGTAGTCAATCAATCAATACTGGCTAAAAAGTCTATTGGTGTAGTTTTACAGCAAGTTAGCGTTGATGGCGATTTAACAGTATGGGAAAACATGGAACTGCATGGGAGACTACATCACATTCCCAACCCGCAGCGACAGCTAAAAATTAATCAATGGTTAGAGTATGTCGAACTAGCAGACAGGCGTAATGATTTGGTAAAAACCCTGTCTGGCGGGATGAAGCGACGCTTACAAATAGCGAGAGCCTTATTACATCAACCACAAATTTTATTTTTGGACGAACCGACAGTAGGACTAGACCCCCAAACAAGGCGCAGACTGTGGGAAATTATTCGCGATTTGAATAAGCAAGGAATGACAATACTACTGACGACCCATTATATGGATGAGGTGGAATATTTATGTGATGCTTTTGGTTCAGCCAAGCCAGGACGCATTGGCATTATGGATAGTGGTAAGTTAATTTCTTTAGGAACTCTGCAAGAATTGCGCTCTACTTATGGTGAAGGTTTGGTAATGAAGCAGGTAGGTGCGTCTCAGGTAGAGGGTGATACTGCACATAGTTGGGAATATCTGTTTTTCCCTACCCTTGAAGCTGCTAATAATTATCTGGAACAACAGCAAAATAAAACTGGAATGATGGTGCGTCCTTCTAATTTAGAAGACATTTTTGTAGAACTAACGGGACGGAGGTTAGATTAACGGCTTTTGGGGGAAGGAGTAAGGGGAAAAGGGGAAGGGGAATATACAAAAGATACCGTTGGCGAATTATTCCGTCATGAACTGCGTACACCAGCAAGCATGAAAATCTCTCTTTCCAGTCAACAGTCATCTGTCAACCGTCAACACTATTTACAAGTCAGCTAATCACGAGAAAATCTCACAACCAAACATGAAAGCGATCGCACTCCTATTTCAGAAATGCGATCGCCCTTCAATACTAATATTCAGTTTGATTCATGGTTAAGTTAATCCCATTCTAACCAATCGCTGTACCTGTGGTATTGAAGATGAAATCACTTGCATCTAGTGCAGTTGCGCTAATTCCCACCAGTTCAGCTAAAGCGCGACGTTGATCACCAGTACCAATACCAATAAAGCCACTTGTTCCACTATCCCAACGCTCAAGGCTACCTAATCCCATTACTTGGGGTACATTGGCGAATCCAATCTTGTCTAGTCCATCGCTAAAACCTGTAATTTTGACAGGTGCTGTACCTGCTAAGGGAAGTTGACCTGTAGCAACCCACAAGCGTTCCTTACCTGGTTGAGCTTGGTAATTTTGTCCACCACTGAGTAAAATATCGTATGTAGTATCAGTAACTACTTGAGTACCATAGATTGATTGAGATTCTATAGTTCCTTTGACATTAAATTTCAGGTTAGGATTATAAACAATTTGGTCTCCATTTAGTAGAGTGTAGGTTTGGTAATTGGTATCTTGAGAATAGAAAATCTCAGGATTATACTGTTCTAAAATTAGAGCAACAGGGATTACTACATCCTGCAGATTTATTAGATTTGAGGTATTAGGATCCTTATCACCTAGGCGAAATTTAACATCACCTCCAATAGCAATATCCATCTCGTAATTGTCACGGTATGTTGTTTTATTGCTAATAGCTTTAAATTCTGTTACTGAAAACGCAGGAGCAGTATAACTATAGGTAGTCTCTACTGAGTTTTCCTCTACTTTTATATTACTGTAAGTCTTACTACCTCCATCTGTAAAACTACCACTATATGAGTAATTTCCAAAACCTTCCCCTGAGACTTTAACACTCTTGGATACCTCTGTCTCTGGTCCCAAGCCTAAAACTTTTCCTGACATTTTAGCTTTAACAGTGTAATCATAACCAACACTGATTTTCCAACCATGCTGTATTGCACTTGTTGTAGTCTTTGAATAAGATGTGCCTTCTGTGACATTGCTAGTAGCAGATGCTCTTTGGGTATATTTCAAGGTGG
This sequence comes from Tolypothrix sp. PCC 7601, assembly GCF_025677855.1. Lineage (NCBI taxonomy): Bacteria > Bacillati > Cyanobacteriota > Cyanophyceae > Nostocales > Tolypothrichaceae > Tolypothrix > Tolypothrix sp. PCC 7601. The sequence goes on along the minus strand of NZ_CP064879.1, from coordinate 903,423 downwards.
GGCTTGTTTGCTGTACATTACTCTTATTGATGTAAGTCCCCATCACCTGAATGTCCCCATTGGGTAAGTTGATGGATGTCAATGGACTGTATTTAACTACTCCTTGAGTTAAGGACACTCCAGTAAGGCTAACATCAGATCCCAACTCCTTTCCCAAGTATTTCGCATAGTTTTGCGCCCAGTTTCTAATAACTTGATCTAAATTCCCAACTTCATTTGCGGGGAGAGGCTGGTATATAGTTCTAAATTTTGACAAGTCTGTGCTGTCTATTCGAGTCGTTCCCAGAACTTTCGCTCTATCTACACCATTTTCCTTAATTAAGGTGTAATTCTCAACAGTGTTTCTTTCAAATGTTATATGACGAAGTTCTGCACCTGCTATATCAATGCTGTCAACGGTTCGCTCAAAATCTTGGATAATCTGAATATCCCCACTATAAAGACTGGTAGAACTGCGATCTATGACAAAGGTATCGCGGCCTTTACCTCCCCACAAATTGTTGCTTCCTTGTCCTCCGACAAGAGTATCATCTCCTGAACCTCCTGTAAGAGTATCATTACCTCCCAAACCTTTAAGCTCAACCTTAATAGTCGCAAGACTAGCATCTAAGGTGTTATTACTTGCACCTCCTCGTAGTTCAACTGTCTCAATATTCCTTAAAGTGTCAGTTCCTAAACCTGTAAGCTGATGTGTGTTGTTGATGTCATTAGGAATAACAACTCTGAGGCTAAAATTCACATCGCCTGTTTCGATAACGCGATCGCTATCCGCCCCACCATCGAGAGTATCATTTCTATCATTTCCTAAACCACCACTGAGAATATCGTTGCCACTACGTCCTTCTATTAAATCATTACCTCCATTACCTTCTAGACGGTTAGCTTGCCCGTCCCCATATAGACTGTCATTAAAATTACTCCCGATGACATTTTCGATGGAAAACAACTGGTGATTGATATTCCCGGACACAGCAGAGCCTTGATTTGAGCCATCAAGGCGAATTACATAACCACTTCCCGACTTGCTAACATCCAACGTATCAATACCATTACCACCTTTATAGATGTGATTAACTGAACGCACCTCAAAAACGTCATTATAATCTGATGTGGCAAAAGCGACTTCAACACCCGCCGAGGCAAAAGCGACAATATCCGCTCTGCCATCTCCATTTACATCTCCTAGTTGGCGTGGATATTGGTTAAAAGAACGCCATGTATCGTTTACACTTAACCCTAAATTTTGGCTGAAGGGCTGAGAAAAAGTTCCATCAGCCTTACTAAACGATATAAAAGTAGCATTGTTTCCAAATCCAATAATATCAACCCGACCATCTCCATTTACATCTCTTAGTTGGCGTGGATATGTATCTTGATTCACCCACCCTTGTTGTACACCAAAATTGTTTAATACAAATCTTTTAGGCTCAAATTCCCTTCCTTTAGATAGAGCGACTTCAACACCCGCCGAAGCAAAAGCGACAATATCAGCTTTGCCATCTCCATTTACATCTCCTAGTAGGCGTGGATATTGGTTAAAAGAACGCCATGTATCGTTTACACTTAACCCTAAATGTTGGCTCGAGGGCTGAGAAAATTTTCCATCAGCCTGACCAAACGATATAAAAGTAGTATTGTCTCCAAATCCGACAATATCAGCTTTGCCATCTCCATCTACATCTCCTAGTAGGCGTGGATAGGCATCAAAAGAAGTCCAGTAATTTAAGTGTGTAAAAGCTCCGTGTATACCTACAAAGGGATTACCAAATGTGCCATTGCCTTGTCCCCGAGATACCCAGATATCCCTATCACCAAATCCGACAATATCAGCTTTGCCATCTCCATCTACATCTCCTAGTAGGCGTGGATAGGCATCAAAAGAAGTCCAGTAATTTAAGTGTGTAAAAGCTCCGTGTATACCTACAAAAGAATTACCAAATGTGCCATTGCTTTGTCCCCGAGATACCCAGATATCCCTATCACCAAATCCGACAATATCTGCATGACCATCACCGTCAACATCTCCAAGTTGGCGTGGATATGTATTTTGAGCCGACCATCCTTGTTGTACACCAAAATTGTTTGATACGAATGTTTTAGGATTAAATATTGTTGTCCCAGAATTCATCTCAATATCAACAACCTGACCATTTAAAGTCACAGTTGCACTATCATCCTCAGCCTGCAAAACCGCTAACGCTGACTCACTTAAACTCTTCCCTTGCACCAACCATGCAAAAATGTCACCCTCATCTCCTGTTGCATCTTTTGTATTAATCTGCGAATCAACATAATGACCGTACTCTTCCAACAATACAGCCACAATAGCATCAAGATTTTGAGCATTTTGACTAATAAATTCAGCAGCTATATAAATCTTGCCTGTAGATATAGCAAAAGCCCCATTAGCACCATTAATATCATTACGATTCACAATTTCGATGCTAGGAACATCACTAAAATCTCCTTGGGCTAACTTGTCAAATATTTGATTAGCTACTGACCAATTCAAATTATTACCAAAAGCAGTTTCCAACTTTTGAGTGTACCCTGCATCAAATCGGAACTTACTCAAATATTCAAATGTATTCTGTAACCCTTGCTCTAGGATGCTATCTACAGTAGCAACTTGCCCATCCTGACTACTAGTAGAACTAACAATCACTGATGTCGGTATTAGCGAATCTTTGTGAATTAGGCTAAATCCAGAAAAATCTACTAATCTGCTATTGTCCCAGAAATTAGTAAAATACTCAGCATTAGCAACTTCCCAAGAAAAACGGACTTTATAGGAATTGTTGGGTATATTTTTGAAGTTTTTCATGTTTGATTCTAATTGCAGATATGGTTTTTCTATAACCATCCGAAAGCTATCTGTGAGAAGGGAAAATTTACCGCTATAAAAAAGTTTGTAAATCAAACATTACAGCTTTTTTCTTCTCACTATCACTTAAAAAAGGTATAGGCAATTATTTATTAACAATTAAAAATGTAGCAGTTTTAAAAAAAAACTAGTATTGAATATTTCTATTATTTATATTTAAAAAACATGGGAAAAAATGTTTTTTCGTTAAAATTATAAGTTTTTATAAATTACATATTGACATAGATAACCAATATAAATCTTATTTTTTTGCATCTTATTGGTATTTTTTATCCATATTACTTTCTTGCCTAAAATGACATAATTAACTTCACACATAATATGATGAATTTGTAAAAGTTTCAATCTTCTTTTTTTTTAATTGTAGTAAATATAATCTTGATATTTGCTTAATATAATCTTCATATTAAGCAAATATAATCTTTATTTTCTAAGCTCGACTTTATCTAATTAAGCCGCATAAACAGCTATGTCTCTCAAACGTTCAAATAAAGCGCGAGGGATTTTTACCGTATCAGGCGTAGATATAGCGAAGACACTGTTGGCGAATTCGGGAAATGCTTATGTAGAGTGGATGGACTGAGGAGTAAAGCGATGAATTTGTATGACCTCAAGCCATGTATTACATATCCAAAAATGCCCCTGATAACTTGCTGCCAAATTTTTGAATGTCAACCGAACTGAAATATTTTGTTTTCTAAAAACTAACCATGTAATACACGGAAAAAGAAAATGATTGACTAATCAACCGTGTATTACTGGGAAGCCGATTCTCTTCAACCGTGTAATACACCTCTTAATGAGAATACTCAAACTTCAACCGCCTTACTGCCCCAACTAGACGCACTTGAAGCTTTACGCGATCGCATTTTGTTGGAACTGAAGTTAGGAAGCAAGCCACTGGATACAAAGCTGCACTGAGAGCTCTCAATCGTTTCATTGCTGAATTAACTACAAACCCATAGGCGTTTCCGAATTCGCCAACAGTGTCACAAAACCTTTCCCCCCTTTCCCCTTAACCTTTTCCCGCCTCTTCTTGATGAATATCTGAAACCCTCAAGGATATTCGTGAGAGACAAAGGGAACTGCGACTATTTCACCAGTTGTTTCTCCTACTTGCACTTGTAAGCCAACGCCGCCAGCTTTAGTGCGAATATAACCTAGTCCAAAATAACCGTCGGCTGTTTCTGTGTAACTGGTAAGTTTGCCAATTTTTTCATCCCCCACGGTAATTGTTGCACCTATTTCCGCAGGAGCATTCAGTTTAATTCCCCAAAGGTTTTGCTTGACACCTTTATATGTATTTAAGCGGGCGATGGTTTCTTGGCCTATATAGCAGCCTTTATTAAAAGAAATAGTCTGCCATAAACCGACTTCTAACGGGTTGTAATCATCTGTCAATTCTGCATCTGGGGTTGGTCGCCCTTCTAATATTCGCAACGCATCCCAAGCGCGATCGCTCAACTCTACTGCACCTAATGCTAAAATTTCATTCCACAGCTTTTGTTTTTCTGCAACTGGCAAAATTAAAGTGTATCCAGGGGAAGCCAAACCGCTACCAACGGCAACAATTACGCCCTCGTTAATCACAATATGATTGCCGTAGGGTTGACCGATAATTGCCCCAGCACCCAACTTTGCAATAATGCCATCACTACCAGGGCCTATTAAACTTAAGGTAGCTGTTTCATCGGTCACATCGGTTAATTGCACTTTATCAGCAAAAAAGATATAGCGGTCTAACCACTGCATGATGAATTCGCGGCGGTTAGGCGAAACCAACAATAACACCGCATCTTCTAGAACGTAGGCACTGACTAAATCTATTGTCCGAGCAGTGGATGTCACCATCACCGTATCACACCCTTGCCCAGGCTTAAGACTTTGGAAATCGTTAGTACTTTGATTGTGTAAAAACCTAATGCGGTGCTCATCAGAAACACGGATAAGTCCCCAGTGAGAGCGATCGCAAACAACAACCCCTTCCTTTACCGCTTGGATAGCTGCTGCGTCTTGAGCGTCAATTGCAGATGTTGGCATGGTAATGCAGAGTTGCTTTGTGTCAGTGTTTTCGCATTGGAAATATTAGCAAATTAAGGGGCAAAGGGGAATAGGGCATTGGGAATAGGGCATGGGGCATGGGGCAAGTAGTAAGCAGAGGGAGAAGAGAGGCAGAGGGGCAGAGGAAGAACCTTTATATAGTTTTCCTCCTCTGCACCCCTGCTTCCTCATCTCCCTCATCCCCAATCCCCAATCCCCAATTTATGGTTTGATTTGAAACATATCAAAAATTACGTTCCCTAACTTTTATGATGTCGAAGGTTGCACCTGCTGTTGTGGTGTTGGGTCAAAATAGTGTGGCAGTAGGAAGGAAAATCATCAGTGTTTTGCCAGGGGCGACGCTATATGGTTTGGCGGGGCGCACTAGTGAGGTGGATGTGAGTTTTAGTAATTTTGGTGAGACGGTACGGGAGTTATTCGCCCAAGGAAGCCCGGTAATTGGGATTTGTGCTGCGGGAATTTTGATTAGAACTCTAGCGCCCATGATTTCCGATAAGCGCCAGGAACCGCCAGTAATAGCTGTGGCTGAGGATGGTAGCGCTGTGGTGCCGCTTTTGGGTGGATTGAGTGGGGTAAATGATTTGGCACGTCGCATTGCTGAGATTTTTGATATCAAAGCTGCAATTACAACCACAGGCGACATCCGTTTTCGCACAGCGCTGTTGTCTCCTCCGGCTGGATATCATTTAGCTAACCCTGATGATGCGAAGAAATTTATTTCAGATTTACTAGCTGGGGCGAAAGTGAAGTTAGAAGGAACAGCGCCTTGGTTGACTGAGAGTCAATTACCCATTGATCCCAACGGAGAATTGACAATTAAAATTAGCGATCGCTTACTCAAGCCTACACCCAATTGTCTTGTCTACCATCCACCCACAATTGCGATCGCTATCTGTGAAACTTCTCAAACTCACGATCAGGTAATAGCTTCAGTATGGCAACTACTTGGTGATGCAGAACTTGCACCTGCATCAATAGCTGGTGTATTTGCACCCATCGCCAGCGCCGCTTATCCTGCAATTCATGCTGTAGCTGAAGCTTTGGGTGTACCTGCAAGATTTTTTACCCCAAATCAATTAGAAAACCTGTTATCACATGGTTATAGCCCTGTACAAGCCGCAGCTATAGCCGCTACAAGTACGTCAGCACAACTAATTGAGGCCACAGCAGCAGAAATTGCGATCGCAATTTCCCCTCAACCCATGGACCCCAGTACTATCGGTCAACCACGTGGGCGATTAGCTGTGATTGGTACGGGGCCAGGGAGTTCGCAATGGATGTCGCCAGAAGTGAAAGAAATCCTCAAATCGGCTACTGATTTGGTAGGTTACACAACTTATTTAAATTTGGTCGGTTCTCTCGCTGAAGGGAAGCGAAGACATGATTCTGATAATCGCGAAGAAATCTCACGGGCGGAACTGGCGCTAGATTTAGCAGCAGAAGGGCGATATGTGGCTGTGGTATCCTCTGGTGATCCAGGGATATATGCAATGGCGACAGCAATTTTTGAGGTACTCGATTACCACCCTAAACCAGAATGGGACAGCATTGATATTCATGTAGCACCGGGAATATCCGCCATGCAAGCCGCAGCCGCGAGTATTGGCGCACCTTTGGGTCATGATTTTTGCGCGATTTCCCTTTCCGATATTTTGAAGCCTTGGTCAATTATTGCAGAACGCATTACCGCAGCAGCTCAAGCTGATTTTGCGATCGCCTTTTATAATCCTGTATCGAAAGAGCGTACTTGGCAATTGTCCACAGCGAGAAATATTCTACTGCGTTACCGAACAGCTGATACCCCAGTAGTATTAGCACGTAATCTCGGCAGATCTGGGCAAGCTGTGCGGGTAATTACTTTGGAAGAGTTAACCCCAGAATTAGCAGATATGCGAACTATAATTTTGATTGGTTCTAGCAAAACAAGGAAGATTCAGCGCCTTGATGGTAGTGTCTCCGTTTACACCCCCCGCAGATACAGTTAAAATCGCGTTGCCAGAATATCTAGTTCGGTAATGGGTAATGGGTAATAGGTAATGGGAAAGAGAAATACCGTTTTAGGACTACTCTGATAAGCGTTTTGAACTCAAAATTGGTTTTGGGGAAAAGGTTAAAGGTTAAGGGTTAAAGGTTTTTTCTTTCCTTTTTCCCATTCCCCTTTTTCCCCTTAACCGAAAAGTATTAAATATCGTTTAACAATTACCGATTACCAATTACCGATTACCAATTACCAATTACCAATTACTAACCCTCTTTTGTCACTCTAGGCAGAGGAAAAGTAGAAATCAGGGTGAATCAGGGATATAAAAATTGAACTGGTGAGGCTATAAATAATAGATTGAAGTTTAAAAAAACCCAAAGCTAATTGAGGAATAGGAAAAACCGTTAACCAGGGATATATCAGATTAAATAAAGTAAAAGGTTGAATAATCAAACGAAGATTGTTAAGAATGTTCTTCCAGCCATTTCCATTATCCCACCAAGGATGTGAAACAAATTTTGACTCTCGTTGTGATGGAGACTGAAACAGTTGCTCCGAATGCAGACTAACCATTAAATAAGCACTGCAAATAATTTCCCACCATCGCTCAATATCTGGGTAGTGAGTCAGGCGAAAATCTGACCAACCTAATTCATTCTTACTTTGTTTTAACCCGTACTCGACCCAAGTTCTTAAACCGTAAAAATTTCCAACTTCTCTTGGCGTAATGTCTGGATATTTACTCATCACATACCAAGTAGTGTTATCAGGCAAATTTTCTGGATCTGTAGTAATTTGCCAATATCTAAGTTCTCCACGTTTTCCCGGAATAATTTCTCTAATAAATCGATTTTCCCGACTCAAGTCAGAGAATACCCTTTGAAACTTCTGCCACTTTAAATATTGAATATGTTGTCGTGGAAGTATTTCTACATAATGATTTGACCGAATCGCTACTATATAGTTCAAGTTTAGTTCATCTAATACAGATATGAAATTCTTACCACTCTCTCCATATAAGCTATCTGCAAGTACTAAGTTGAATTTAAAACCCATTGATTGTAGCTTTTTTATCAGTATTGCTGCTATTTCTGGTTTAGTGCGGTACTTATCTCCTGCCTGTAATCTTTCCCTGGGTTTATACACTTCAAACAGTAATGGAAATGTCATCCCACAGAAAACACCATATACTGTCACTGCCACAATTCCATTATCTGTTTTTCCCAAATTTCCTATATACTGCCGTTTCACATAATCTGTCTTGCTCCCTTTCTTTTTATCCCCTGTCTCATCAATAATTAAAATGATTGGTCTACCTTTTAGCACTTGTAAAATTAACTCTAACCTTAAGGTTCTTAACTTTTCTATATCCCAAGGTGATGTAGTTAGAAAATGATGCAACCCTTGCTGGTTATCTAATCCTACGATTTTTGCTATTTCTGGCAATGTTTTACGTTTTAGATCAGAAATGCAGCCTACATGGAGATATTTAAAAGCCTCGAAACTCCTAACATCTGGAAACAGACTTTTATACCACTGGCAATATTCGTCCACAAATTTGACTGTTGGTGCGGCTGGACGGGGCTGTACCATGCTCTGTGTCTTGGTTCTAGCATTTTTACCTTATTATACTACTGCCAGAGTGACAAAACAGGGCTAATTACTAATGATGCCTTACGATATTGTGATGTGTCCTGGGGAAAATTGCCCCATTAAGCAAGAGTGTTACCGTTTTACTGCTGAAATTTTAGGTCGTCAGGATTTTTTCGGAACAGCACCGTATAGTTTGACGACTAATTTCTGTGACTACTTTATTAGTAACCGCCCAGATGAAAATCAAATCCGGTTAAAAGCCTATCAAATTTGGCAACAAGCTGGTTACCCTGATGGCAAATCTGTAGAACATTGGCTGCAAGCTGAAAAGGAATTGATGTAAAAAGTATTACATATTTCCCTTCTGAGCCATTCTGAATTTAATTTGGCTGGGTATACCAAATTCCTGATGCCTATTAGCTTACCCTGTAAGATGAAATCGGCTCATGTGAGCAGTCGAAATTCTTCACCTGGAAACTCATGAACAAATTTTTACTTCACTTGCTTTCGACTCCTGTACTGATTAGCTCTATCTTGTCTATGGGAGTGACAATCAATCAAGCTCAAGCAGCAGATCCAGTACCAGCAAATACTGACCGTCTATCTTGTATCCGCAATAAGCACAAAGTTGGTTTAGTCTGTATGAGAGCTTCTGTATTGGCTCAAATACCAGAGTATCAGCAAGAAGCACAGCCCTCTACAGAGGGTGTGCCGATGTTAGAGTTTAACGATGAAGAAAGCGATGCAGCCATTACCTTATTTGGTTGTGATTGTCCAGCTTGCATCAATTCCTTACGTCAAATGCGCGGCGTAACGCCCTTAGTGTATTAGACACGTCCGAAAATTAATTTTGCCATGCCAGACGAAGTAAGGGTGAACGAATATTCACTCTTACTACTTTACTAATGGTCTAGTACTGTTTGTAAAATACAAGCGATCGCTTGACTTTTGGGTATAATTTATCTTGCAGTTCCTTGCCCCTCATTATCCTCTACAGAATTCAACTCCAATTTGAGAAGTTATCACCAAACTGAGAAAGAGATAATAGTTGAATCCGTTGGTCATTGTCGGCTGTTTCTCTTTCCGGTTGAGTATTGTAGCCCCAGTCTGCCAAGAAAAGTTTGACATCTGCAAGGTCTGCTTGCTGTTGTACTAATTGCAAAGTCTTGAGCCTATCTTCTACAAACCAGAGACTAACAGGCTTTTGAGTTGCTGTCTGGATTAATTCGCGGAGGATTTCGTATTTTGGACGTTTTTCTTCTTTACCAAAAATATCTTGGGAAGATAACTCTACTCCTTCTTGTTGCAATAATTGCTGAACGAAACGCCCTTCTTTAGTGGTAACAATATATAAGCTAACCGCACTAGCAATAGTTGCTTTGATTTTGTCGATTACACCAGGATAAAATCTATGCAGACTTAACCAACCATTCAAATCAGTAGCAATCCATTCATCCCGGATATTATCTAGTGCGGTAGCAATTTCTCTTGCTTGTAGCTTGTGGTTTAACAATATTTGTGGAGCAATCTTTACCCAATCTTGCAGAATATTGTCATCCGCAATCCCGTCTACTAATGCTTTGATTAAAACAGGCATTTCCCAGCCTGTTTCAATTACAGGTCGTAGCCGATAAAATCTCGAAGCTAAATTCTCGGCTGGTGTCTTGTTAGCAGGCGACCAAATTTTACAATAGGTGCGCCATGCTACCTCAAAATATTCAATTAGTCCATCGCAAATCACTCCATCAAAGTCTAGGGCTAAAATTGTGGGACTACTTGCGGTCATGGTTTTGAGGATGAAAACTGCTTTGGTTAGCTTATCCGATCCTGCAACGATTTTTCTGTATCAATGCTAGTGCATCGTGGCAACAGTTTCTAACCAGTCGTGATGGTAGTGCAGAGTCCTGAGGAGCCACTGCGTTGGACGGGTTTCCCGGAAATCGCGCAAGTGGCGTTGCTAAGTTGAATTTTGTACTGATTAGTTATTTCTGCCAGTCTGCACTAATTGTCATTTTTTTCTGACCAGTCCACAGGTTCTTGTGTAACTTCCTTTGATTGCAGAATGTCTAGTGCATCTTGGTCTGCCATTTCGATAATTGCTGCCACATATTGCCGTACCTGTTCAGCAACATCGGGTTTCCATTGACGCAATTTTGTATCTAGAGTTTCCGCTAAAGCTTCCATAGATACCTCTACCATGAATGAGTGTGGTGCCTATTACCATGTTAGAGTATCTAAGCCAGAGGTTGCTCAACAGTTACCTTGATAGCCAGTAAATTTAGTTAACTAAAATAGCCAAAATGCATATTATACAAGCGTTTGAGTAAATTTTAAGTTTGGCAGTTGAGCAGTATCTAAGATTCGTTGCTAGGCTATTTAAGGTTCAGCGTTTGGTATAATTGCAAATTCAAATAAGGTTTGTAGCATATCAATCATCTGTAGGGGCGCGCTCTTTCTCAGCCTACTCATATATTGGTAGCATTTTTTCAAAGTATAATTCCACGAAGAAAATATATTGATAATTGTAGTGATTACATTTAGAAGATAAGATTCATACTTTTAATATTGAAAAATTCTGTTTAAATGCTCAATCGCTATGATATGCGATCGCATATTTCAAAGTATCGGCTGCTGTCGTTAAAAATTAAGAGATGAAAGTTTCACAATTTCTGTTCCTCCTTCTTGAGTTAAGAATTATTTCTAAAACCGAGATATTTGCCAAATTTCATCTGTTGATATTTGTGTATTAAGCAAAAATTCAATTTACTAATCGACTTTATTAATGGTGAGAACACTATTTTTTTGTAAAAATCAATATTTGTTTACGAATAAAGACATTAATTTGCGAACTGCGACATATAATTTGCGAATGTACAAAATGAAAGAGACTTGGCAGAACCAAGTCTCTATATATACCAAGCATTTACTACACCATGCTTAATTTAGACTTTCTACGACACTAGTTCATCATCCTAGAGGATGTGTGCAAACAGCCTGAAGACAGATTAAAAATTTACTTGTGAGTTCTGAAAAAAAAGGTTTGGTCGCGAGCCAAACCTCGATCATTGCTGTGCTTAACAACGTACTAAATTAATTTAGACCTACTCTCATCACAGATCATCTTCCTTGGGGATGTATCCAAATATGCCAAAAACTGCTAATAAAGTACTTGCTTGATCAACTTACATTTGTAGAAAATTATACTTTTATAGTTATTTACTTATATGAATAAATAAAAACCTATGAAAAAGGCTCGGTTTTAACCAAGCCTCCAGATATACCAGGTGTTTACCATATATAGCTAATTTAGACATACTGGGCTGATATATCATCTTTCTATTTGGAGTTGACAAATATTACAATATTTGATATATGGCGCTTCAATATATATAACAATGTCGTAAATTTAATCATCTTATAATTACTTTGGCAAATTTAATTACATATTTTCTATTGATTTTTGGCATACCTTCTTCATTATTGCTGTGTTGTACTAGTTGGTGCTAAATCAGTAAATATGAGGCTAAATGTCGTTCTGCCGTCGCCACTTTCTACTTTAATGCTTCCTTGTAGCTGTGTGACTAACTTCTGCACTATGGCGAGTCCTAAGCCTGTACCGCCTTGATTCCAGATATCGGCATCAGGGATGCGATAGAATTTTTCAAACATGCGCGGTAAATCTGAAGCGGAAATTTCTGTTGTATTGCTGACAGTAATAATGGTTTCTAGTGGTATCACAGAAGCGTTGTAAGACACGGTTATGATAATTTCGCCACCAGATGGAGTGTATTTACAAGCATTATTCAGCAATTCTATTAAAATACGTTCCAAGCTGGTACGGTCTGAGATAACTGTTACTGGATTTGCGGGTAGATTTAGCTGTAGAGTTTGCTGGTGTTCTTGAACACGGGCTTGGAATGGTTCGATCAATAAAGGTAACCACTGCTCTAACACTAAAGCATCAGGCGCTAGAGGCAAATAAGATGAATTTTCTAGCCTTTGTAAATCTAACAAATCATTGATCAATTCCATCTCGCGATCGCACTCTGCTTTTATAATATCGAGATAGCGCTGAAATTCCTCAGATAGTGGAGAAACTTCTAGTAATTGAATCATCCCCTTCATATTACTTAGAGGTGAGCGTAATTCATGTGTGACTAAATTTAAAAAATCATTTTTAAGTTGATTAAGTTCTTGCAATTTTGCTACTATTTGTGCTTGTTCTACTTGCTTTTTACGAGCCTCTATAGCAGTTTTTAGCTCAGTGATATCTCGAAATATTAAGACTGCACCTATAATATTATTTTTATCATCCCTAATTAGGGCAGCACTATGATCTATAGGAATTCCGTTACCATTTCTCCCTATCAAAATGGTATTTTCCGGTAATTGATTAACTACACCGTCTTGCAGCACTTTTTTGATAGGATTTTCAATAGGGTGATGGGTTTCTGCATGAGCAATATTCAATATTTCTGATGAATTTCTACCCATAGCTTCTGACTCTTGCCAACCTGTCAAGGTTTCTGCTACAGGATTCATAAAATTTACTACTTCTTGCACATCGCTAGCAATTACACCATCGTTAATACTTTTTAGCAAAGTAGATAGCCATTTTTGATTATTTCTTAATTGCTTTTCTAGCTGATGTTTAGTCAGGGCTATTTCAATATTAGTTTGTAATTCTCTTTCTTTAAAAGGTTTGAGTAAATAGCCAAATGGATCTGTTATTTTTGCTCTATTTAGAGTATTATCATCTGCATAAGCAGTTAGATAAATAATTGGTATATCTAAATATTTATGAATTTCCTGAGCTGCTTCTACACCATCCATTTGCCCTTTTAATTTGATATCCATTAGCACTAAATCTGGAGATAATTCTAGTGCTTTATTAATAGCTTCTTGTCCTGATGAAGCAACAGCCGGAACGGTATAACCAAATCTTGTGAGGCGATTGCGTAAATCTTTAGCAACAATAGCTTCATCTTCTACAACTAAAATATTGGCGTTATTCATTTAATTAACCTATATATTTAACCTAGAGAAAATGTTATCAAAAACTCTACACCGACATCGTTATTAATCACGATTTCTCCTGTTATCTGACTAGCTAAAGCTTCTACTAACTGCCAACCTAATGACGCTGTTTCAGTAAAGTTGAAATTTTCAGGTAACCCAACACCATTATCACTAACAGTCAGGGCAATTTTATGATTTGCTATTTCTTTAATGGCAACAGTTATTTCACCACTTCTCCCTGCAGGAAAAGCATATTTTAAAGAATTAGAAACAAGTTCATGAATAATTAAACCACAAGGAACGGCTGTGTCTAAGCCAAGTAAAATCTCATCATCAATATTAATATTTAAAGTAATTTCTCCGTCATATACTTCATAAGAAGTACATAAACTAACTACTAATTCCTGAACATATTCACGGAAGTTAATTCTGGATAAATCTCCTGATTGATACATCTTTTCGTGCACTAAAGCCATTGATGCTATGCGCTGCTGGCTTTGTTGAAATATTTGCAAATCCTGTTGATCTGTAATGTATTCTGATTGCAAACTCAGTAGGCTAGAAATTACCTGAAAATTGTTTTTAACTCGATGATAGACTTCTTTTAATAAAACTTCTTTTTCCCGCAATGAAGCTCGAACTTGCTCTTGAGAACGCTGGCGATCGCTAATATCTTCAATCACGGAAATAAAATACTTAGGATTACCAAAACTATCGCGGACTAAAGACACAGTCAAATTAATCCAGACGAGAGAATGGTTTTTGCAAAAAAAGCGCTTTTCTAAAGTGTAGGTTTGAATATCACCAGCTAATATCTGCTCAACATAGTTGAGGTCATCTGCCAAATCATCTGGGTAAGTAATATCTTGAAAAGTTAGTAATTGTAATTCTTCAAAGGTATAACCAACAATATCACAAAATCTCTGATTCACTAATAACCATCGTCCATCTATTCCTACATGAGCAATACCAACAGCCGCCTGTTGAAATGTTGCCCGAAATTGCTGTTCGCTTTCTCTTAAAGCTACCTCTATGCGCTGACGTTCGTTAATTTCCGCTTGTAGTGAGGCGTTAGTTATTGTTAACTCTGCTGTGCGTTCTGCAACTATATTTTCTAGTCTGTCGAGTAGTTGATTAAGATTTTCTTGTGCTTGCTTCCGTTCAGCGATTTCTTTTGCTAATTGAGCATTTGCAGCTTCTAGTATGGCAGGGCTAGGTAAAGCCAACGCCTGCGGAACTAATGGTACCAATTCTATGGCTGTGTATACAGACACAAGAGCAGTTATAGCTTTAATCAAACCAGATATCCAATAGATAGGATGCCAAAGTGTCCACACTTCTATGATGTGGGTTGTGCCGCAAGCAATGATGAATGTACTAAACAATAGAAACATCCAATTAAAAGGTAAATCTTTTCGCTTATGGACAAAATAAACCAAAATTATGGGAATTGAATAATAAGCCAGTGCAATCAGCAAATCAGAGACTATATGCAATCCAACTAATTGTGCTTGCCAAAGATAGCAATGCCCATGAGGTATATATTGCTGAGGAAAAAAAAATTATTTAGCAATTCCATAACTAAAATTGATGTAAAAGAGAAGTGACCACTTCAATATTCAATGTTTAAAGTGGACATTGCCAGCCTTTTTTCGGGCAAGCCTTGTGTATAGGGATCTGTAATTCTCTAGCCTTTCTACTTATTTAACTGATGAATCAGTTTATTAGTATGACATTGTAATATTTATTGTTATTTTCAGCTTAAATTTCACTTACATTAGCCTTACTTTTGGAAATGGTAGCTTAAATTAGCAAGTTCATAGTACTTGTACTTGCAAACGCTTTATCCGTTTATATTCCATATATACACGCTGTAAAGCTAATTATTTTTATAATCTTATATTTAAGCTTTTTCAACGCTCTTATACCCATCTACTTCTTCAAAGTTAAATATTCTTGTTGAGAAATAAAGCAGTTATGATTGCCGGATTTATGAGTAGACAGTGTATAAAGTAGCCCAACACTGGCTATTTTAAAGTTTCCATTCATTGTAAAGTATTTATTTAACAATTAAAGGGTGTTCTTTATGCCTAATGACAATGAGGCGTTAATTAGGGCTATTAAAGATTTAAACTCTACTGTAAGGTCAGGATTTGTGCTCGTAGCTAATATTATATTTCTAACAGCTTCATGTATTGCTGTAGCAACTTCAAATATATCTCCTTTTAATTTCTTCTCTATAGGATTGATTTTTTTAATTATCAAGTTGATTGGTTGGTTTGCTTCTGAAAGATAGTGTCCTTGCATCAGCGCTACCATTGGCCCTAAAGCGCGATCGCTATGAACGCCAAGCACTAACCAGCGCTGTAAAATGAGGGTGATACCAATTAGAAAAAAGAAGGCGACAGATTGTAGGGGCACGCGAACATTTTTTGATTTGGTATCACTGATTAAAGAAGCCAGAAGAATTGGGGGATTCTCCCCCAAACCCCCGATTGGGTGACGGTTGCGTCCCCCAAACCCCCTCCAAAATTATTGTTCGGTTTTTTGTTGAGTAATACCAATTAGAAAAAAGAACGGAACAGATTGTAGGGGCACGGCACGCCGCATACGTGTCAACTTAAGCTAAAAGCTATATAGGGCGGGCATTGTACAAATACCTCGTGCCCTCATCCCCTAACCCCTTCTCCCCCAGGAGAAGGAGAACTAAATCTCTTGCTCCCTTCTCCCTGCGGGAGAGGGGCTGGGGGTGAGGGCGAAACCTTGCACAAGAGCGAGTTTCACGTTAAGTTGACACCAATGGGCACGCCGTGGCCTCTAGAATATATTGATATGTCGCAAACATGATTTGAATTGGTATGAGTGTTAAAATTCGGATTTAGTATTAAGTACAGAAATATAAAAAGAAGCTACTTAATGGTAGCTTCTTTGTGATCATCAATGAGAAATGATTGTTGATTCTGCAAATATAGTTGGGAGTATGCCAACTATATTTGCATTGAGGAGTAAACTAGCTTTTACCAGGGAATTTACAGCTAATACTCTTTAATGACCTGACACATTATCAAGTAGTCACTGTTTCCTGCCCCTATTGATTATTAAAGCGATTTTGCTCTCAAAATCATACAGACTAAAGTCATGAATACACCATGACTTTAGTCATAAAAGCCAACACCCTGATTGAGCGAGCGCACTGCCGCTAGATTTGAGTTAAGCTGCTGGGGTAGCGCTCATTGTAGTTGCTTCTTTACCTTTTGTGGCTGCTAGGTTAGCAATTTCTCGGTCGATGAAGAATATGCCCTGTCCTTCAGTGCCAATCAGGTGAATTTTGTCGAGAATCCCTTTAAACAAAAACTCTTCTTGATGTTGTTCTGCTACATACCATTGGAGAAACTGTAGCGTAGAATAATCTGGTTCTGTATTTGCTAAATGTACCAACTCGTTAATTTTACGAGTAATGCTCTGTTCGTGTGCGTAGATTTGTTCAAACAGTTCTGTAAGGGAAGCGAAATGAATTGGTGGAGCCTGCATTCCACCTAGTACTACTAACGCCCCCGTTTCATGTAAGTAATTAACTAAACGGCGCATATGCATCATTTCTTCATCGGCGTGTTGACTGAGAAATGTTGCACATCCATCTAAAGCTTTGTAAGCACACCAAGAACCCATTTGCAAATAAAGATGGGAAGAATACATTTCTAGGTTGATTTGTTCGTTCAACCGATCAGTCATAGCTTGCGACAGCATAATTTCTGCTCCTTCTGAATTTCAGGGGATTGGGGACTGGGGACTGGGGATTGGGGACTGGGGACTGGGGATAAGGGGTAATGGGGATTGGGGATTGAGGAGATGAGGGGGATGAGGGGGATGAGGGAGAAATTTCTATTACCTATTACCTATTACCTATTACCCAACACAACTAACAAGATTCCACAAAAATAGTTTGTGCTGTTTCCTTATCCAGGGCGGTGCGGGTTCTGCCGACTGCGATGATGTAGGAAGGGAAGCGTTGCTCTAGCACTAATTTGCTTCCTGGCAGAATGCCGAACGCCATCAGCTTGTGTAATACGGCATCATCTTGAGTTTGCAAACATACTACCCTTTGCGGTTGACCAATTTTGACTGTTGGTAAGGCGTTCATTTTAAAAGTTAACTCCGAAGAACGTTAAGCCCAAATTGACGAGATATCCCATCAGAAAAGCGAAGGGGAAAATAAACAGTACTATTAACCAAGTAGTTTTAGCTCCCCGTTCTTTAATCAGCATTTGCAATTGGGCAATACAGGGTAAGAACAATGTCAAGACAATGGCAGCTACTACAAGCTGATTACCTGTGAGGCTCCCTTGTTGCTGTAAATCAAACAGCCCTGCGGCACCATAATCACGCCGAAAGAAGCCATAAAGGAATATCGGTGCTGCTTGTTTGGGCATTCCTAAGGCAAAAGTTAGCGGTTCAATTGCCCGAATAATGAGGTCAAATAATCCAGTTAATCGCCCTACCCAAATCAAGACTGATGCCCAGATAAACAAGGGTAAGATTTCTAGGAAATACCACTTCATCCGCACCCAAGTTTTAACTACCACGTTCCGCAAGTTGGGCAATCTTAAAGGAGGAAGTTCCATGTAAAATCTACCGGAACTGCCAGGTAAAAACCTAGCGGTGAGATACCCAACTACCAAGAAAATGGCACTAATAAAGCCTCCCCAAAACATCAAAGCGGCGGGTTTTTGTGCTAATAGCCCCAAAATCACACCCCACTGTGCAGCACAGGGAATAGCCAGGGATAGTAAAAATGTGGCAATTAACCGTTCGCGTTTGGTTTCTAAGGTGCGGGTAACAATCGTTGCCATTGTGTCGCATCCAAAGCCTAACACGATGGGAATCACTGCCCGGCCTGATAAGCCAACGGATTTAAATAAGCGATCGAGCATCAAAGATAGACGTGGGAGATAGCCGCTATCTTCCAGTAACGAGAACATCAAGAAGTAAGTAGCGACTACAGGTAAGACAATGGCTGTAGCATAGCGAATCCCCAAGGTAATAATGCCATAGTCATTACCAATCAAGTCTTGGATTGGTTGCCAGGGAACTACTTGAGCAGTGATGTGGTTCACCACCGGGTTGATTTGTTCCTCAAAAACCGTTTCGATGCGATCTACGAGTTCCCCTGCTCCAAATTCTCCCACAAATTTGTACACTCCGTAGTAAAGGATGACCACAAGGATGGGAAATCCAGTGATGGGGTTGACTGTCAGCCGATGAAGTTTCTCTGCAAGTGACGATCGCGCTTGTTTGGTTTCATGCAGAACTGCTTGTTCTATTGCCTGCGCTTGGCTTTGGCGAGTGTGGGCGATCGCTAATCCAATCGACTGTTTGAGTTGATTTTGGGTAACAGTAATCAACACTTCCAAATGGCGACACTGTTCTGGATCTTGTTCCAAGATTTGCCACAGTCCTGGATCTTTCTGCAACAGTAATAGCGCCAAACTGCGGGGTGAAAGTGAATAATTACTAAATAAATACCGCTCGCCTAAACTTTGCCACCAAGATTCTAATTGTGCGATCGCGGCTTCTATTGGTTCGGGATAGCTAACTTGACCGATCATGCCATTCTTTCCTTATCTCAAAATATTTACGCGGGAATCATGGCAGGCTGAATCGGCAGAAATGGCACAATCCTTTGTTTTAATTCATCTATACCCTGCTTTAAAGCCGCTGCCATACAAACTACTGGAATTCCTAACTCTTTCTCCAGCGCATCTTGTTGCACATCCAACCCCCAACGATGCGCTTCATCCATCATGTTGACGGCAAGTACAACAGGTAGCCCAGCTTCGATGAGTTGAAATGTTAAGGGGAGCATTCGTCCCAAATTCTTAGCATCTACTACATGAATTACGGCTGTCACAGGTTCTATGAGTAGTAAATCTCGTGCAACTTTTTCCTCTTCAGTGATCGGCATCAGTGAATACATCCCTGGTGTATCAACCACTGTCATGGTTTGGCTCGCAATCTGCATCAAACCACGACTCACTTCTACAGTTGTCCCAGGGTAATTGGAAACAGTTACATAAATGCCAGTCAGTGCATGGAACAGCACACTCTTACCAACATTAGGCATTCCTACCAAGGCAATTGGTGGACTTGCAGGAACTTCCTTAGAAAAGGATGGTTGATTGTTGCGAAAAAATGGCAATTTCCACGATTGTGTTCCACACGATTGGCTTTTAGATTTACATTGGTGACAGTCCATAGTATCTTCTTGTTGAGCTTGTTGAACTTGCTGAAAATTATTCTCAAGATAAGTTGTGAGGAACTTGTGAGGATGTATTAATAGTGAAGAAATTTAAAATTGCGATCGCATCAGTCAAATAGTTAATAAGCTGTTAGATTGCTTAATTTTGCTAATTTTGTAGAAATTTTGCAAGAAATAGATTTAATCCAGTTTGATCGCAGGTAGCTAAAAAATGTTTTGGTTTGATTAATTTTTTTACCGGTATTTAAATCAATATAAATGTAATTAAAAACCTATTATTCTCTGTAGTCACTCTAAATCGATAAAACATAGTGATGTAACATTATCAATGAAGAGACCGTTTAAAAGAGTAGCAAAGCTTGCAATCAAATTTTTATAGCATTTAAACGCTATTTGCTAAAATACTCTTAAGCTCTATCAAGCAATAGCTGATTTTAAAGAGAAAAATTTAAGTATTAGTATTTATTCCTAAAGATAGAGAAATTAAAACTGAGGGAACAGTGGCTTAATCTTCCTTAGGTATTATATAAGTCATACTTAAAGCATGAAGTTATTACAAACTAATCTATAAGACAATATAGAGACATCATCAATGAAAAAGTGGTAGTTACGGCTATGTTTAACATTGGGGACTATGTGCTAAATCAAAAAACAGGACATCTAGGCAAAGTTATTGGTTATGGGCATCAAATCATGAATAATGTCTATACCACAACTCTCAAAGTCCTGGTAGACGAAGCTAAAAACTCACAGACGAAAGAATTGGTTGTAGAAGATATAATTTCTGAATGGACTGGTTATTCACCAGCCTAAAGTTTCAGTTTCTACATCAGCCAGATTTCTCAAACAAAACTATGGCTTGCTTGTAGATAGAATATAGCAATTATTGCCACAAAGTAGAAGGCGAAGGTAACGCAAATATCCGATTAAGTTCATGCATAAATGAGGGGTGCGAGTTCCTATAACATAATTACCTTCTGCCTCTAATACTTGTCGGTTAAGGGCAAAAGGGGAAGGGGAAAAGGGGCAATAAAAAACCTTTAACCCTTACCCTTTCTCCTGCGGAGACGCTACGCGTAGCTTGCTTAAGCGCAGGGGTACACCTTTTCCCCAAACCAAATTCCAACTTGAAAATCCTTAACCGAGCAGTATTGCTTCTGCCTCTACTTTGATTAAATGTGTACAGTTCAGTCAGCAACAAAAGAAACAAGGTAACTATTTATGGTGCGAGATTTAATGCTTTGTTTGCAAGAGGTTGCTTTAGAGTTTGTACGAAAAAAATATCGCGTTACGCAACAGGTTGCTGAATGTTTTGAGAATCCCCCCTGCGGATGTATTAACCCAGGTAAAGAACTTCAGTGTGAAGACTGTTCGCATCTTGAATCTTGTTTGTCTAATTTAAAAGCTCAAGGATTATATAATTGAAATTTTTATAGCGCAGACTAATATTGAAAAATTATACATTTAACGTAGTAGCTTGGCAAGGCTTAAATGTTGCAATAAAAATCAATTTTATCCGCATTTCTCTGCTTTCATCTGCGGTTAATTTTTTACAATCTAATGCACTATTTTAGCCTTGCCACGCCAGTAGGATGCGTTACGCTATCGCTAACGCATCATTGCTAAAGCCTTTCTTGCGTTACTTAATTTAGCAAATTAGAGCATTAATAATTGCTAATATCAGCCAATAAACTTGCTGAATTTGTATCTAAAAATAATGTAGCTTGGGTTTGTTGGCGCAAAATAGAAGCAGGACATTTTGTATTAATTGGCCCGTGCAAGATATCCTTAACAATATTTGCTTTACGCTTATCTGGCGCAAGGCAGATAATTTTTTTAGCGGCACAAATCACTGGTAAGGTCACAGTAAATGCATATTGTGGTACATTTTCTAGACTGGCAAACTGACCAGTATTGACTTGTTGTTGCCGATTAATAGCATCTAATTTTACTAGTTTGACTTTGTAAGGGTCTTGAAAATCTGCTACAGAGGGATCGTTAAAAGCCAAATGTCCATTTTCGCCAACACCAAGACAGCATAAGTCAATTGGCTGTGCTTGCAGCAGTTTACTATAGCGATCGCACTCTGCTAATGGTTGCAATGTATCACCTTCAATATAGTGAAATTGCTTAGGGTGAACTCGCTGTTCCACACGTTCTTGCAGATAGCGACGGAAACTAGCAGCATGATCGCTAGAAATTCCTAAATATTCATCTAAATGAAATAGAATAATTCGCGACCAATCTACACCACCTAAAGCAATTAATGCATCGAGAAATTTCAGTTGAGAATTTCCGGTTGCTAACAATACAGCAGCAGTATCTTTTTGCTGAAGCACATGTTGTAGATGTTGTTGGAAAATTGCTGCAACATCTTGTGCCATTTCAGCTTCATTGTTGTAAATTTGCACCGTCAACTCATCAACACGAAAACTTTTTGTAGCGGCTAGCATTTGGTTATGTAGATAGCGATGAATATAGATATAACCTATTCACTTTAGTAAGTATCTGAGGTTTTAACAACCCCCAAATAATTGAGGCAACTAGTATAGTTATTAACTAGCCAAAAGAACTCACATTTTTTAATAAACAAGCAGCAATTTCTTCCCATTCCTGGTTTAATCCACCAGAAAATTCTGGCTGATTACTACGTCGATACCAGTAGCGTGCATTGCTCAAATCGCCTTGTTTACGATGTAAATAAGCATGAACCCAAGCGCTATCATCATCGCTGGCATTTTGAACTATTTCATGAGCTTTGTCCCAGTCATCTTTGTTGTCATAAAACAGTGCTTGTAACGCTTTTGGCAAGGTATTTGGACATAAGCACTGTTGTGCAATTAACTGTTGAAATTCAGGTAGATTTACCATCGTTAGTCAAACAAGATTAACTCTCTATTTTAAGAATAGAGGTAAATCAGTTTATAGCTAGTCAAACTCAAGGTGGGCAGTTGTAAAATTTCGTATTGCCCACCCTAAAATAATTACTAAATTTTTCGCTGCTAAATGCGGCTATTTGGCTTTGGCTTCTTCAAGGGGACGATTTCAAACTCAAAAGATGCAATTAAACGATCCTCAATATAGACCTGTATCTTATATTTACCATCTGGATCTCCAGGTGCGATCGTCCAGAAGTTTTGAATAATACCATCGGTAGTAGTTTGCGTGCGCTTTGTCACGGCTTCTTTGCCATCTGGAGAGATTGCTAGGTCTTGTCCAGTATCGACACCCCAGGTTTCTGGACGTTTTGGCAATCGCAGGATTTCTCGCCATGTCACTGCACCCTTGTAGTCTTTGAGTTGAATTTGCCAGCCGTATTTGCTTCCCTCTTGCAGTGGCACTCTAAAGGTAGGGATAAAGGTAACTTTACCCTGGGAGCCAACGCGTTGTACCCCAAAATCAGCCTTATTTACAATGATTGGTTGACTATCTTTTTTTTGAGCTTCCCTTTGTGAAGCAGCCGCTACAGGTTTAATTGGTTCAGCAGCTATAACCCCAGTTGTTAACCAAGAAGAAGTTAGTACAACAGTAACAGCCCAAATTCTCATCAACATAATTTTTCGGTCGGATCTTTTGGTACTTATTCAAGTCTTCTAGTCTATCTTCCGGTTGGGGCTGCTAATAATTAAACTGATTTATTTTTATTTTAAAATCTCTAAAAATTAAGTTAAAAGTTAAATTTTAAACACTAAGTAGATCAGGTAAAAATAAGTTTCTCGTATCAGAAATTGCATCTGACTAGAAAAACTGCGGTAGCGAGTTGTAGGTGTAGGTGATGGATCAGCATTCATGCCTAAATTACGTGCCATAATTACTGCACGCTTCATGTGCAATGGATCGCTGACAATCAGAAACTTATTTAATTGATGATTAGCTGCTACTAACTGAGCATTTTTGAGATTTTGGTAAGTTGTTCTAGATTCGGTTTCTGTCAGGATATCATTGATTTTTACTTGCCTGGCTAAAGCATAGTTTTTGCCCACTATAGCTTCAGCTAGTTCATTATTTTCACCAACTCCACCAGTAAAAATTAACTTGCTAACATCCTGATTTTTATACAAATTAATTGCATGATTAATGCGTTCTCGAAAAACTGGTGAGGGTTCTTTTCCCCAAACTGCTGCACCTAAAACAATGGCTGCTTCTGCTTTTGTATCAGTAATTTTATTACCGTACAAATAAATACTTATGGCTGTAGATGTTATTACTATTAATACGGCAGATAATAGACTGAGTAAAATTAGCTTCACCCATCGAGTTTTGACTTTTGGCATTTTATATTTGGTGTTTGTGATTTGGTATTCGGTGTGAGGAATTTTCCCAATTACCAATTACCCATTACCAATTACCAATTCCCGATCAAATTTCTACCAAAGTCCAAAAGTACCCATCGGGTGCAGTGAACGAGAAACTCATCTCGCCAAATTCGTTGGTAACGATGTTAGTGACATTTTGGGCTGAACTTTCACGGATGCGATCGCAATATGCCTGTATTCCCCGCACTCGATAGGTATATAATGACATTCCTAAACTACCTGGTTTTGCTGCTTCAAACCGCGATTCTAACTTGATGGACTCCGGAAACCTTGTAATGAACAGCCTACCACTGCGTGCAGTCAGGAAGTCAGACGCAGAGGAACGCGGATCGTCAAAGGCGGTAATAATAAATTTCTCACCAGGGTTGAGATCAAAAAAATCTTGACCTGCGGGTGAAAGTTCGTACCTAGTCTCGACATCATCACGTACTCGCAGCAAACCCAACACGTCTTCGTAAAACTTGAGGATTTCTTTGCTATCATCCTGAACAATTAATCCCATGTGGGTAAATTGACTAGTCTTAAATGGGGCATTTGGATTAATTTGCCCGTAATTTGGTAGTGTATAGCCAAATCTTTGAAATAAAACTTGTCTAGTTAAGGGTTGCAATAACAACATTTCTCGCACCCCAACAGCCGGATCGATAAAAGGACGGCTTATTTTATCTTTGTTGTAGATAATATCCCAGTAAAGATTGCTGAATCTAATATCCCAACCTGCAGCTTTTACTTGCTCTGCATGATTTAAGATACTTAAGCCATCAGCAGTTAAGGTAGTAGCCCAACGATTTCCCTTAACTTTCATTGAACTTATTCCCAAACCCTGATTAGTCGGATTTTGCCAAACCATCAACCGGATTAATCCATGATCCGCTTCTTGATGATGAAGACGAATTGATTTTAACGCTGAATTTACACTATATAGTTGTTGAGCAATATCTGCAGATAATTCACCAACTTGACCTATACGATAACCAAACTGTTCCCAATATTGAATCGCAGCAATTGCTTCGGGAACTCCAATGCATACTTCATAAATGCCTTCAATTGTATGCTGTTCAGCCTGATTCATAATGATTTTGAATCTTATATTTTGATTGGTTTGTTGACTTATTTAGGAAGATACTAATTTGGCAATGATTAACTTTACAAAGATTTCCAGGAAATCCAAATTATCAAATTTTAGCCTCGGGTGTGTTGTCGCGCAGTGCAACGCACCAGCGCATAATCAACAGGGTGCGTTAGCCTACGGCATAACACACCCTACCTCAAATGTATATTTTTAATATACATTGAACTATTATTTCTGTGTGATAAAATTCTTCTCCCCCTTTTCCCTTGCTTATACAGCAACACAATACCTTTGTAATTGATTTTATTAACAACTAAGCTTTTCGGTGCTTTGTGCGGCAGGTAGCGGTTGATTACGAAAATTGGGATATTTGCTATCAACTTGATGAGCTTTTTTAACTATCCAATTAAATAACCAACTAACGAACTTTACTTGCCTAAAAATGTGCTGTGGATCTGCCAGGTGAGTAGTTGGTAATTTTTGACCCATTTCTTTGAGAACCAAACCAATAGGCACATTTATTTCATCTTGAAGTTTGAGAAAACCCATGAATAAGGAATTGCTAGCCGAAATCAGCGAACCTACTCCACCTCTTGCTTGTCCCCAACCAATTACATACAGCCCTTTATAATCTGAGAAAAACGAGCCGCCATAACATTGCACTGTTGCACCTTTCACACGCTGAAGTTCTAAGGGTAGAAAGGGATAAGCAACATAATACCCAGTGGCACAAATTATTAAGTCAAATGCTTCGCGGCTACCATCAACAAATTCCACTTCCCAACCATCTAAACGCCGCACCGCAGGTTTGGGGGTAATTCTGCCATGTTTGATGTAATATGGTACTTCGTTATTCAAAGTTGGGTGTTTGGCAAAAATTTGATAATTGGGTTGAGGTAAACCATAACTTTGATGCTTACCAAAGGTTAGGCGGATAATTGCATAAGCTAAAAGCCGTTGTAACCATTCTGGCATCCACCATTTCATCAGTTCGGCGGTTGGTACTCCCGCAAAAGACTTGGGAATAAACCACACCGATTCACGCATACTTAAAACAGATTTAGCACCAACCCGCGCTGCTTCTGCGGCGACATCGCAAGCTGAATTTCCGCCACCAATTACCAGAACCCGTTTACCTGTCAGTTGTTTTGGGTGTTTGTAATCTTTGGAGTGAATAATTTCTCCGTTAAATTCGCCTTGAAATTGCGGAAAACGCTTGCACCAGTGATGACCATTACAAATCAACACTCCTTTGTAAATTCGCTGTTCTCCATTAGCGAAGGAAACTTCCCAGAGATTGTTTTCAATTGGTCGCACATAACTAACTGTGCAATTCAGTTCAATATGCTCCCGTAAATTAAAATGATCAGCAAAGGTGTTTAAATAATCCCGCATATTTTGAGCGCTAGGAAAATCGGGATAATGATCTGGCATAGGGAAGTGTGTAAATTCGGTAATCTTGCGTGACGAAATGATATGTGCAGTTTCGTAAACGCCGTGATACCAATTACCACCAATATCATCGCTAGCATCAACTTGATCGTAAGGAATATGAGCCGATTTGAGCATTTCCGCCATACCCAATCCGACAAAACCAGCCCCAATAATTAGATGTTTTTCTTTAGTCTCAACTAGGTTTTGAGTTGGACTGAAATTACTGACGTTGAGCAACTTTCAACCTCCTGGTAAATACATGACTAATCCAGTCCAGTAGTAGCGGTGAATATCTTTTGAGCAGATGGACGCTTTTAGCTGTGGGATCGGGAAATACGTGCAGTTTATCGTTAACAATTCCTTGAATAGTGGCACGCATTACGTCTACTGGATCAGTGGCCAAGCTTTCTGGAAAGCCTTGTTCTATCAGCTTACTTAAAGTACCAAAGCTTTGCGATCGCAAAATCGGAGTACGACTAAAGAAGGGATAAACAGCTGTAACTTTGACTTGATGTTCTTTGACTTCATTGAATAGCCCTTCGCTAAACCCTCGTAAGCCGAATTTACTAGCTGCATAATGAGCCATTCCTGCGGTAGCTGACCAGCCTGCTAGGGAAGAAATATTCACGATATGACCTTTTTTACGAGCAATCATATCAGCAGCAAATAGGGAACTTAAACGCATGGGTGCTAATAAGTTTACCTGCATTAGTTGCTCCCATATTTCGCTAGGAACTTCATCCATGCGACCGAAAAGTCCTATCCCTGCGTTATTGATTAATATATCCACTGGGATATCAAGTTTTTTAACTTGCTGATAAAGGTTTTCGCTTCCCTCGCGAGTAGCTAAATCTACAGCTAGACAAGCAATCACCTCTCCAGTAGAAATTTCACTTTGAATTGCTTCGACTTTTTGATGCAAAATTGCTGCATCCAAATCCGTTAAAATCAGTCGGCTACCAGCCTTTAATAATTGTCTGGTTAATTCCTGTCCAAATCCGCCAGATGCACCAGTAATTAGTACAACAGCTTTATATAACTGCGTCACGTCGCTTTGCTCCGAATTCAAAATTCAAAATTAAAGACCCCACGAATAAATCTGGTGGCTTGAATAAGATGCGTTACGCTGCGCTAACGCATCCTACATTAAAAATCAAATAAATAGTTTTATATAATTTGTTCACCAACAAAAGAGGGTTGTAACATTAACCTATTGGTTATTTGTCTTCGCTACGATACCAGCCAGCAGGAATGACTTCAAAATCCCAGATATCTTGAAAGACATATATTCTGTCTAACATTTCTGATGGCGCAATTGCATTTTGATTTCCTTCTTTCCAATCTTTTCGATCCACAGTTCCCATCACCATATAATCATTGCCTATAATTTTCGGGTTGGATTGGATAAAACCCGCAGTCATTAATGATTCGAGTTCCTGCTTTTTGGCAATAATCAGGTCACATCTTTCACAATATTTGCATTGCTTATTTAAGATAAAAAGCTGTTGCGGTTGAATGTGAATAACTAAAGGAAATTTACGAACTTTGGTTTTAGTATCACATTTTGGGCATTTAGTAAATGCACAATCAGAATAGGTATTCAGGAAAAACTTATGGCGTTCTTTCCACTTGCGATTTGCTATTGTTGGGGAACTTTTTTTAGGCATGGTTGTTGCTTAACTTGTTGTTTAAAAAATTTAAGTTAATTAACATTTGGGCTGAAAATTTACTTTCCCAGCGACTTTAAATCTTGAATTACGTCAATTGCCGATTGATAGCGATCGCTAAAATGATAACGCACCATCCTATCTAAAATTTCTGCTAATTCCTCGCTAACTTGAGCGTAAGAACGCCAGATAATATTTCCTGTGTCGGGATCGGGATGCAGTTCCTGTGGTTGTATCCCCGTCAAAGCTTGAATTCCAATCATCCCCAAAGCGTAAATATCACTGCATAATCGTGGATGACCTGCAAATTGTTCGGGCGGTGCGTAACCCCGGGTGCCAATGGCTACTGTAGCTAATTCTGTTTGTTCGCTATTGGGGGGTTGCATTAATTTAACTGCACCAAAGTCAATCAATACTAATCGGCGATCGTCAGCAGATCTAATAATATTATGGGGTTTAATATCTCGATGAATTACCCGATGCTCGTGGACAAATTCTAAAACTTCTAAAACACCTTTGAGCATATCGATAACTCCAGATTCATGCTTTACACCCTGTATAGGTGGTAATTCTTCATGTAAAGTATGCCCAGGAATGTATTGTTCAACTAAATAGAATTCTTGATTTTCTTCAAAATAAGCTAGTAATTCTGGTATCTGCTGATGCTTACCTAAAGCAGCTAAAATTTCTGCTTCACTATTAAATAATCTGCGAGCAACTTCTAAAAATTTAGTATCCCGACGCGCTGGCATTAACTGTTTCACTACACAAGTAGGATGACCAGGACGTTGAGTATCATGTGCTAAATAAGAACAACCGAAGCCCCCAGAACCGAGAATTTTGGCGATTTGATAACGCCCACCCAAAAGAAAATCACCCGTTATTTTTGGTTTTAAAATTTCGGGGGCTTGGTGATAGTGTTTGTCTTGAATTAACTTGTCTGCTTTAGTTTCTTGTAAGAGGATATCTAACTGTTCAATTACCTCTTTTTGCTTTTCAACTTGCAGAATAATTAAGCGAGTTTGCTGTTGAGTCTGGTATGTAGTGTAAGTCATAACACTCATACCAGTAATGATCAAAGTTAGGGCAGGTGGGACGAGCGGAACCCATCCAGAAAAGAGAAACAAACCAAAGCAGATGCCCACCAACCCAATTAATGTTATACCACCAATGGTCACCAATAATAAAGGATGTCGCAGTCGCCATGCTACTGTTCCTCCTACTAATGACCAAGCCCATATCCACAGGATTTCCGCCCAGTTCGGCCAGTCCCAAATCAAGGATTTCCCATCCAGTACAGTGCTGATGATTTGACTGGCTATTTGTGCTTGAATGAATACCGCAGCCATTCTCGCAGGTTCTTCTGGGGCTGCGCTATAGGGTGTGTAATAACCAGGATGAACAGTTGCAGCATCAGTACCAATGATGACTAAACGGTCTTTAATTTGTTCTGGTTTAATTTGATTTTTCAGAACTGCTGTTAAACTAACTTCCTCAGCAAAATTATCTGGCTGACGGTAATTTAACAGTATTTGGTAGCCTTGGGCATCCAAGTTTTCATAGCCACCAAAATTACTAGTCAATATGGGAATCATCGTTTTCCCAATCGAGAGATGTTGCTGATCGGGAAAATCTAATTCCAGTCCTGCTTTCTCTAGGTAACTAATTGCAGCTAAAGCCGCAAAGGAAAAATCTGTTTTACATTTTTTATCTGCAGAGTGAGAAAATAACAATGCTCGCCGGACAATTTGATCGTTTTCATTGTCAGGAATTAAATCGTTAAAGCCGAGATTATCTATAGATAAATTAGCTGGTGGTGGAATTTCTGGTCTACCTATAGTACTTTTAGCGCAAGTAGCAATGATATTTTGGGGATTTGCAAGTCCCGCAGTTAAATTTTTTTGCTCTGGTCGATATACATTTAAAGCAATGACACGAGGTTGATAAGACTCTAATTTTTGTAACAGTTGATTGACAGTCTTATCTGATAATGGCCACTGATAACGCGCTAGATCCTGTTGCGTAATGGTGACTAATAAAATGCGATTGTCACGCGGTTTTGTAGGGCGCGATCGCAACATCTGATCGTAAGCTTTTAACTCCCAAGACTGCAACCATTTGAGTTCTCTTACTCCCCAGACTAAAGCAGTGACTCCAAAACTACTAGACAGGACAATTTTCAGCCACTTCTTGCTGGAGTAAGTGTCACGGGTAATTTTATCTTTGGTCAACGCCGTTTGGAGTTTTTGTAAGATACCGCTAATCACAGAGTTGAGGCAATAGCCCGAATGTGGTAGATGTTACAGTCCTGAGACTTCAGATTATAGGCTTTTGCTGAATCAGCTTTCACCAATACTCTATTTTATTTAGCAATTGGTGTTAAGTGTTAGGTGTTTTTAATTAGGTATTAGTTATTTCTCTTTGTCTCCTCCTGATCCACCTTGTCCCCAGTCCCCAGTACCCAGTCCCCAGTCCCCAATACAGGCACAGATGTAGAATCTAACTGTGATACTTCAGGCGATCGCTCAATGGTTGCATCATTAAAATAAGAACCCACAATCTTGTCGTAGTTAGAAGCAACGGCTAAAAACGCGCCACCTAAAATATAAATCGGTAATGGCAGGCTAAATTCCTGCACCCAGTCAAATAGTTCCGCCAAAGCAAACAATACAAAAAAGCAAGCAAGCCAAATCCTCATTTTTTTCTCTCCCGCGTGCTGGCAACTCTAATCATAGAGTAGACAGCTTGCATGATACTTGGGGTTAATCTGAAGATATCTGTTGCTGTCTTCTATTCAATAGCCTTTATTACCACTAATGTATTTTATGTTGCAAGGGTTAGTACTTCATCATCAGTTGAAGTGGCACTAGTGAAGTATCAATCTTTGCTGTATTGAAATTTAAATTTTGATCAGCTACTTGAGAACGGATACTTGAGTGCAAATAACCCACTCACTCACATAAGTGTTCTTTCTTTGACATGAAGCTCATTCATATTGTTAACCAGCAAAGCCAAGGCGTAAATTAGAATTCATCAGATGATCCCGCATTTGCACAACGATCAAGACCAGTAAATACAGTTAATAGCTAGCGAACTGAGCAATATTATCAGGTTTTCTATACAATAACTATAAACCGATCAAAACTGTCATTAGTCGTGTTTTCTCTGCTATCTCGACTAACAGCACTGTAGTGCTTGTTTCATATACGTACGTATGACACTTTTACAAGTGGTTTATTGTGATCGGAATCAATGGCAACTTCTGGATTTTGGCATAGCAGTATATTATTGTTGTCATAGTGTTGCAGCTAAAAAGGCAGCCCTTGTGTTTAACTTGGGTACGAATTTGTGAATATGCTTTTCTCGTCAAAATCAAAGCTGAAGACAAAGGAGTAGTAAAGTAATGTAAAGGGCGTAAGGAGCCATAAACCTTAGCTGAACAACAAAATATCTCTCGTCTTTAAGGAGAAATTATGCTCATATTTCTCTGTTTAAAGATTAGAGAATTGAGTGGTGCATGACCGACACTTTATAGCATCAACCTACTTAAGGATGATGAAATAGAGTCTAATATATATAAATATTTTCTATCATTTGTAGATGATGTATGCAATTTAAGAGAAAAATTTGCGTACAAAATTTTGTTGTGTAATTATGTCATCAACATTGGTGCAAAAATACTCAATAGTATTATCTAAGCTTATACATATAGTTCAAGGTTTATATTTGGAATTACTTAATCATGGTTAAATGATGAAGTAGTCAGAAAGTTCTGCTTTGGCCATACATTCTGATAATATGTCTGAACAACCAAGTAATTAAAGATTCTGTAAAGACACTAGTATTGAGTGCAATTTTGTGAAAGGCTAGAAAGCCTTGACTGTTTTATCAAATAAAAAATCAAACAAATGCGAGTTTTTAATTAAAAACTCTCAAATTTAAAAAAACTGCTGTTATCGATTGATGCCTTACAATGACATCTACCTTCTTATGGTTGAGGTCTAAGAGCCTCTTTTTTGCATTTTTTTCTTTAGGTTTACTTGCTGATGCAAGTATGCCTGTTAATGCTCAAGTATCTATCATTAGAAATACTGCTGGCGCGGGTGCAAATAATCTGCCAAGACGCAGTTCAAACGAAGTGAGATTAACAGCTTCGCAAGCTGCTTTAGAAATTATTAAAACAGGCGATCGCGCCGCCGCTGAACCAGGCGACACAGTCCTTTATCGACTTGCTATTAGAAATACTGGTAGATCTGCTGCAAGAAATCTCACAATTACAGACAGGCTACCTTTAGGATTGCGATTTATTTCTAGATCGCTGCAAGGTTCAATTGCTGGAACATCGGTATCTGTAACCGCTAACACAGGTGCAAATCGTGCGGTAACTCTTACAGTCAACCCAGCCACAGAACTCCAACCCAACCAAACTTTGAATGTAGTTTATGCCGTTGAAGTCACCCCAGATGCAATTCGGGGGACTGGGAGAAACTTAGCTCAAGCGCAAGCTGGAACTTTAACAAGTAATCAAGCCAGCCATGTGTTGCGAATTCGTCCAGGAATTATCTCTGATTGTGGCACCATCATTGGGCGTGTTTTTGTGGATAAAAACTTTGATGGCGAACAGCAACCCAATGAACCTGGAGTTCCCAACGCCATAATTTATATGGATGATGGCAATCGCATTGTTACAGATGCCAATGGATTATTCTCCTTGGCAAATGTGATATCGGGTTATCGGTCAGCAACGTTGGACTTGACTAGCTTACCAGGCTATGCACTGGCACCTAACAACTACTTCATCGAAAGAAATAGCCAGTCGCGAATGGTGAAATTAGCACCGAGTAGCTTGGTACGAGTCAATTTTGGCGTAACGCCTGCGTTTTCGGGGGGTAAGCGATGAAGACTAGAAAACAAAGAGTGATTTATACCGTAGATCGGAGTGTGATTTCTAAAATCAAATGTACCTTGCCGCTAAGGGATAGCGTCCAAACACAAAAATTATCAATTTGGCGCTGGGCTTTGCAAAGTAAGGGTAAAAAAGTCATATTACTGGCATTTTTGGCATGGATTGCCCCTTCTTTATTCGAGATCAACACCCCTAATAACCAAGCCTTCGCCGCCGAGGCAGAAAACAGCGAATCACCAACTGTTGCTCAACCCGAAGAAGCAGTATTACCAGAGGCG
Organism: Tolypothrix sp. PCC 7601; assembly: GCF_025677855.1. Lineage (NCBI taxonomy): Bacteria > Bacillati > Cyanobacteriota > Cyanophyceae > Nostocales > Tolypothrichaceae > Tolypothrix > Tolypothrix sp. PCC 7601. Next base: position 869,956 of record NZ_CP064879.1, on the reverse strand, counting down.
CAAACAGAGGCTAATGAGGTAATTGCTCAAGCCTTCCCCACTACAACACCTTCCTCTAGCGATCCAGGCTCGATATTTCCGCCAGATCCAGCTACCCAATTTCAGCAAAATCCCAACTCTCCGGTTACTCAACCACAAACAATCCCGGTACCCACTCCCACACAGTCACCGCCAGCCGCTACACCCACGACTGAAACGCCGAGTACCAAAAATAAATTCAAAATCGATATTTTACCTGTTGGCGATCCCCGAGTCCAAGCAGATGGACGCTCTACAATCAGGCTGCAAGGACAAATTACCGATGACCAAGGTCAACTAATTACTGAAGATTTAGTAGTAACTTTGACCACTAGTGCGGGGAAATTTGTTGGCACAGATCAAGATAAAGACCAAGCTGGGTTTCAAGTACGTGCCATAGATGGGGAATTTACCGCAACTCTGCAATCAGATATTAAACCCCAACAAGTCAGAATTCGTGCTGCTGTAGAGAAAATCACTACGAGAAGGCCTCAAATTGAGCCTGGAGATTTATCATTTCCCCAACAAACAGATACTTCTCTCCTCGACAAAATTGGGGAAGCACCCATTGAGGCTTATACCCAAGTTGAATTCACTACCTATCTGCGTCCTTCCCTCACCACAGGGATAGTTAACCTACGGATTGGGCCGAGGGGAACCGACTACTGGGGCAGTTTTCAAGACTTCCTCAACCCCGACAGAACAGGGGGAACCCAAGTTGATTTAACGGCGGCGGTGTTCGCCACAGGCAAAGTTGGAGATTGGTTATTTACGGGAGCATTTAACAGCGAACGCCCGATTAACCAAGATTGTGAGGGGAGAAACCGATTATTTGGCGGCGTGCAGTTCTGCGAACAGCAATATCCCGTCTACGGCGACAGTTCTACAGTTACACCCACTACCCCCTCTATTGATAGTTTTTATGCGCGTTTAGAGCGCAGTTCCTCCGTTCCCGGAGCAGAACCAGACTATTTGATGTGGGGGGACTATAACACCCAAGAATTTGCGAGAACTTCCCAACTATTTACAGCCACTTCCCGTCAATTACATGGTTTCAAAGCCAACTACAACTTTGGCCCCTTGCAAATTACCGGGTTATACGCCAACAACATCGAGGGGTTCCAACGCGATACGATAGTCCCCAACGGCGTGAGTGGTAACTATTTCCTCTCCAAACGGTTGTTGGTTCCAGGGAGTGAAACCGTTTATTTGGAAGCCGAAGAAATTAATCGCCCCGGTACAGTAATTCAACGTCAACAGCTATTTCGCGGCCCTGATTACGAAATAGACTACGATCGCGGCACACTTTTGTTCCGTCGTCCCATCTTAGCTACAGAACTTAACCCCTTTGGAGCCACCTTAGTTAGACGTATTGTTGTTACCTACCAAAACGAAGGCGGAGAAGACACCAAACTTTACGGTGGACGACTGCAATACAACCTATCCCAGGATTTAGACAACAAATCCTACATAGCTGGTAGTTACCTGCAAGAAGACCAAGGTAGCCAAGATTTTCAACTCTATGGCGCAGACTTTTTATTGTCTTTTGGTAGCGCTGGTAGGGTAATTGGGGAGTATGCCCGTTCTAATAGCACCCTCGTAAACGGTCAAGATGCCAACGGTTCTGCTTACCGCTTAGAAGCATTTGGTAACCTAGGCGATCGCTTATTAGGGCAAGCCTACTACCGCGCCGTAGAACCTAACTTTGCCAATAATTCTACCTTTAGCTTTACTCCCGGACAAACACGCTATGGGGCTTCTTTAATAGGGAAAGTCACCGACACCACTAGCTTGACAGTTGGTTACGACTTTGAAGAAAACTACGGTACTACAGCCACAGGGTTAAATAGTGTCCTCGGCTTTTTTGACCTCTTCGATCCCCAACCCCAAGCCCGTCCTGGAGAGACAGTTAACAACACCCTCAAAACATTCCGCGCAGGCATACTGCAAAGAGTAGGCCCGGCAGATGTGAGTTTAGAGTATGTTAATCGTTCCCGCGAAGACCGGATTAGCACTCGATTTAGTGGCGATGCCGATCAATTAGTTTCGCGTTTAAAATTGCCCCTAACAGAATCTTTGACCTTCCAAGGGCAAAATGAACTGAATTTAGGCGATAGCGACCCCCTCTATCCCAACCGCACCACCTTGGGTCTAGATTGGAAAGCTTATCCCGGCGTGACATTCCGCCTAGCCCATCAATTCTATGACGACAGCAGCTTAATTCCTGGTAACTCCATCACCACCCTAGACACAATCCTTGATCGCAAACTCTCCGAAGATACCAGTTTGATCGGTCGCTATTCCGTTTTATCAGCATTTAACGGCCTCCAAGGTCAAGGTGCTGTAGGGTTAAATCATCGTTGGGCCGTGGCTCCAGGATTACGCGTAAACCTTGGCTACGAATACATATTTAAGAACATCTTTAACGGTACTGCTGCTGGTTCCCAATTTGGGCAATATTATGCAGTTGGGCAAACAGCCTCCACCCTGGGACTATTTTCTGGTTCCGTTTATAGTATCGGGTTGGAGTACACAGATAACCCCGAATTCCAAGCCAGCACTAGATTTGAATATCGTGATGGCGATGAAAGCAACAACTTAGTAATTTCCGCCGCCGCCGCCGGGAAAATCTCACCAGCTTTAACCGCCTTAGTGCGCTACCAACAAGCCGGAGAAGCCAACGTCTTTTTACCTTCCACCGTTGGTGTGGTGGCTGAAGGCGTGAGATTCCAAGAACTAGGCGATACCTCCAACTTAAAAATCGGTTTAGCCTACCGCGATCCCAGAAGCGATAAATTCAACGCCTTACTCAAATATGAGTGGCGGCAAAACTTCGACTCCATCCCCGAAGCCCAATTAACCGGAAGTACCGCTACAGGCCAAATCTTTTCCGCAGAAGCCATCTACGCCCCAAGTTGGCGCTGGGAATTTTACGGCAAATACGCCTTACGTAATGGTGTGACATTTTTAAATGGCGATCGCTACGATGCTAATGTCAACTTAGCCCAGCTACGGGCAACTTACAGACTTGGTTACCGTACCGATTTAGCAGTAGAAGGACGCTGGATTGGGCAAACCTCCAATAGTGGCACCAACTACACCGAATTTGGCGTAGCTGTCGAAACTGGGTATTATTTAACCCCCGATTTACGCATAGGCTTAGGCTACAGCTTTGGTAGTGTCGATGACCGGGATTTTACTGGCTACCGTTCCGAAGGTGGCGTTTATCTCAATATCAGCTTGAAGTTGAATGAACTTTTGGGTGGCTTTGGCTTGCAAAAACCTGTACCCAAGCAAGAACAAGAATCGGAAGTACAACCCCTTGCTCAAGTACAGCCGACATCCCAACGTCAACTGATTAATACTCTCAAACAAGCACAAGCACTTCCCAAACCCCCTGAATCGGACACATCCCAAAGTAAACTCTTTGAGCTGATTAAGCGTTGGAAACAGCCACAAGCATCGAACTAATAACAAAGTCCAGATTCAAGGTGTATAGGAGTGAGTGATGTCCAGTTTTAAAGTCCGTTGGTTACTAGATTTTCCACTGAGGAAAGCAAAAGATTCTCCGTCAAAACAATCAAAATTTCATAGTCCAAACTTAGGCGATCGCAATTTTCAAAAGGTAGCACAACCAAATTTCTCTCAAACTCTTCTTTCTTTGTGTTCTTCTCTGCGAGACGCTACGCGAACGCGCACTACCCTGCGGGAAGCCGCTAAAGCGTCTACGCGGTTCGTTTTCCCCCTAACCCTCTGCCTTTTAACATCCGAAGTCGCACTTAGCCAAACCCCCAGTTTACCCTTACCAATTTCTCTGCGGGTAATAGTCAACAGCAACCAAGATGGTAATATTCAGCCAGATGCCCAGCTCACCTTACGCGAAGCCATCGAACTAGTAAATGGTACCCTAACCGTTGCCCAACTCAGCGATGTCGAAAAAGCCCTAGTACAACCTACTACAGGCAGTTCGCGCATTGAATTTAATTTACCTCCAACTGCCACTACAATTCTTTTACAGCAACAACTCCCAGATTTAGCCAGTCCGGGATTAGTGATCGATGGCGCTAGCCAGCCAGGATATGACGCTGCTGGTTCCGCTACAGCCGAAATTGCCATTCCCATTCCCGTAGTCGCGATCGCACCTGCACCAGGTAAAGAAATATTTCGCGGTTTAACTGTGGTGGCTGATGGTGTAACCATTCGTGGTTTAAGCATTTATGGCTTCAACGCCAGCCCCATTAAGCAGCAATTGGGAAATCTGTTAATTTACGATGGCGTACCCAAGCCTGTAACTTTAACAACACCCCCAGGAGATATTGTCATTTCCCATCGTCTCCCACCTCCCAATACCAAGAAACAGCAGCCACCTAATAGTAATTTCCCCTTTTACAACCAGGATGTGCCACCCAAAAACGTGGTGATTGAGAATAACTGGCTAGGGTTACCCATAGATGAAAAGGTGCCATCAGAAACTTCTGCTTTCGGAGTTTACGTATTCAACTCCCAAGGGACAACCATTCGCCGCAACCGCATCTATTACCATGATGGCAGCGCCATTATTACCTCAGTCCGGGGGGAAAATACCTTAGTCCAAGAAAATATCATTGTCAGCAATGGTTTGGCAGGAATGCCCGATGCTTTACGCATTGAAGGTGTAGTGAATAATTCCCAAATCACCAGCAACTTAATTTGCGCTAATGATGGTGCTGGGGTGTATTTATTTAAACCAGAAGGTAACTTGCAAATCCGTGATAACCGCATCACGTACAACGGCAGACGTTTGCGGCGGGCAGCAGTTTTCTTAACGGGTAGTAACCATCAAGTAACCAATAATGAAATTTCTTATCAAACTGGGCCTGGGGTAGTGGTAACAGCCTTTCCCCAAAGTCAACGCAACATTATTCAAAATAATACCTTTGCTGCCTTAGAAGGCTTGAGTATTGACCTGAATGGCCAAAGAAATTTAGATGTGAATGAGTGGCAAAGGGGAGATGGCCCCAATCCTAAACGTAATTCTGGGAATCGCCGTTTAGATACAGGTAACGCGGCAATTAATGCCCCAGAATTCACCACGCGGGAATTTCTGCCTACAGGTAATAGCGTCACCTTGCAAGGTAAAGCCGATCCCGGTTCTGAGGTGACAATTTATCGCCTGGGTGACTATCAACAAGGTAAGCAAGCAATTTATCAAACAGGTTATGGGGCGCTCAGTCAACCATTAACCAGCGTAGCTGTGGATGAGAAGGGGAATTTTAGCGTTACCGTCCCCAATGTCAAAGTAGGAGATATTGTGAGTGCGATCGCCACCGATCCCAAATACGGTACATCCGAACCTGCGATCGCGGCCTTTATTGGCCCGAGAACTACTACACCCAGTCTGCCACCTGCCAGCAGACAAAACCCCGTACCGCAATGTACTTCTCGCCCAGTACCACCCGAACCAGTCCCACCCACAACCCCCCCAACTTTAATTCCGCCCGCCCCCATCAAGATACGCGTACCCCGGAACGTTCACTTTGCCTTAGATAAATCCTTCATTAGTCCAGAAAGCGCGAAAGTCCTGGATCGGGTAGTAGAAGTCTTAAAGCAATATCCCTCAATTATTATCGAAATCCAAGGACACACCGACCCCCGCGCCAGCAACGACTATAACCTAGCCTTGGGTAGAAGAAGGGCCTTATCTACGAGAAATTACTTATTACGACAAGGTGTACCCCCAGAACGGATGACCATCCGCAGCTTAGGCGAAACTCAACGTGTCAGTGAAGGTAGTAACCGCGTAGATTACGCACGCGATCGCCGCGCCGAAATCATCTTCAAAGACGTAAGAGGCGTGGAAATCATCATTGAAGGCCAAGAACAAGACCTGCAATTAGAACCAGAACGAAGGTAGATGCGATCGGGCATTGGGGATGGGGCACAGGGCATTGGGCATTGCTTACTTCTCCCTCATCCCCCTCATCCCCCTCATCTCCCTGCCTCCTGCCTCATCCCCCCGGCTTTTTGAGTAAAAAATTTTACAACTTGTTTAGGAAGCCAATAATGAAACCTTTATTAAAAAATGTAGTAAAACCCTTAAGGGGTACATTTCTGACATTACTGTTTACTGTGCCGCAGATTTCCTTAGGAGGTGCCTTTTCCGATAAAAAAGTTTTGGCGCAAGCACAACCAAGTTGTCCAGATGGTACACAACCCGCCACTTATGAGTGGAATCCTACTAACAACGTGGCAGATTTTTTAGCTCAAACCCTTGTTGCTAAAGGAGTTCGGGCTACCTTTCAGTTCAGTGATAATCCTGGGCCTTTGGGAACAGTTACAGACACCGCGACTTTCGATCCCAACTCAGATAACCAAGTTACCAGAATTGACTCAGGCTTACCTCAAGATATTTACGGTGGGATTCTAGGAACCCATCTGCGTTGGAATATTGGTTTGGGTAAAAACCCAGCACAAGGTACTTCTACACTCACCATTAACTTTTCTCAACCGGTCACTCTAGCCACTCCCCTCACCTTTCTAGATGTTGACCGAGATGGGGCACGAGATTTTGGGAGAATTTTCCAAGATGTAATTACGGTGACAGGATTTAATGGCACTGCACCCGTACCGTTAACAGGCACTGCTCTCGGCCCCAATACTAGAGTTACTAATAATGGTAATAGTGTGGTGGCCGCAGGGGTGAATGAAAATGCTTTTCCTGATTCAACTAATGGCAACGCTGAAATTACATTCTCTGGTGCTGTCAGCCAAATCCGAGTTGTTTACCAAGCAGGTAGAGAATTTGGTGAACCCGGACAGGATGAGACTGTCGGTCTGAATAGGATCAGTATTTGTCTGGCACCAGCTTCCATTGGTGATACTGTATTTAATGACACCAATGCCAACAACATCCAAGACCCTGGCGAACCTGGCATTAGCGGTGTGCAAGTCAATGTCAGAAACAGTAGTGGTACTGTAGTTGGTACCGCAACTACCGATACTAATGGTAGATATACTGTCCCTAATTTAAATCCAGGACAATACACAGTTAGCGTTGCACAAACACCTAGTGGTTTTTCACCTACTCTGACCCAACCCAATCCCATCACCTTGACTTCTGGGCAAAATTTCGACCAAGCTGATTTTGGTTTTACTCAACAGGCACAAGGTACAGGCTCTATAGGAGATTTTGTATTTAGCGATACTAATGGTAATAACATTCCTGATGCAGGAGAACCGGGAATTCCTAACATTAATCTCGTACTCAGGAATAGTAACGGTAACGTAGTTGCTACAACCAAAACAGATGCGAATGGGGTTTATCGCTTTCAGAATGTCCCGGCTGGTAATTACACAGTTGCAGTTACCAATCCTCCGATTAACTTTACCCCAACCCTTACCCAACCCAATGCCATTAGTCTTGCTAATGGACAAAACATTGATACTGTTGACTTTGGTTTCCTTCCGCCTACTAATGCCTCTATTGGTGATACAGTTTTCACCGACACCAATGGTAATGGGACACAAGATAATAACGAGCCAGGCATTCCTAACGTTACAGTCACATTAAGATTACCAAATGGAACTACACAAACTGCTACTACTGATGCTAATGGAAGATACAGCTTCCCAGGATTAGCACCCGGTAATTATCAAGTAACTGCCAATCCGCCTCAAGGTAATACTCTCACAACTGGTATCAACCCCTTTAATATCAATCTGCTACCAAGTCAACAACTTGATAGTGCTGACTTTGGTTTCCGCGCAGGTGGGTTTAATGGCACTAGTGGTTCTATCGGCGATACCGTATTCAACGATACCAACGGTAATGGTAGACAAGACGCAGGTGAAGCAGGAGTTCCGAATGTTCCTGTAACGCTGACTAGTCCTGGGGCAGATGGCTTATTGGGTACTGGTGATGATACTACTCAAACAACAACTACTAACGCCAACGGTAACTACACTTTCTCTAATTTACCAGCAGGTAACTATCGAGTTGCGATCGCACCTCCTTTCAACTTGCCACAAGTTACCACTGGTAGTTCTCAAATAGAAGTGAATCTGCAATCAGGTCAAGCGCTGACTACTGTTGACTTTGGCTTACGGCGACCACCAGGTAATGCCATTGGTGATTTGGTATTTAACGACCAAAATAATAATGGTAGACCAGACCCAGGCGAAAGCGGAATTCCCAATGTCAACATTACTGTCAGAAATCCTAACGGTCAAATAGTTGATACTACTACTACCAACAATAACGGTAACTTCATTGTTACAGGCTTACCACCCGGTAACTATACCTTAGAAGCCACCCCACCCCAGAATTTCACACCTACAACACCAACCAGCGTGTCGGTAAATTTGCCAAATGCTAATGCTGAGATTGATAATCTAGACTTTGGTTTTGCGTCTGGGACAGCCAGTAATACAGGTGTACAACTAGTCAAACGAATCACTGCGATCGCCAGAACAAATGGTCAACGCATCCAATACAATACTTTTATTGATGACCCCAATGATCAAAATGATAATGTCATCAGACCAGCGCCTCTGGGTCAATATGAAGTGCAAACACCCATAGCCAGCGGTGATGAAGTAGAGTACACCGTTTATTTCCGCGCTGGTCAGTTATTAGAAAATCTCAATTTCTGTGACTTAATTCCCACTGGAACAACTTATGTAGCTAATAGCATTACTGTAACTGGCGCTGGTACTGGTGCAGATCAAGGCAGATTTTTCTCGCCTCTAACACCCTTAGCATCAATTCCTGAAAGTAGTGCTTGCGAAAATACCAATAATCCCAACGGTACAGTAATTGTTAGGTTGGGCAATGTTCCTAATGGTCAATCTGGCGCTGTAAGTTTCCGTGTCAGAATCGACTAATAAATAATTACTAATTCGTAATTCTTAATTCGTAGTTAAACAAGATTTGAGCAGTCAAAATCTACAGTAATTATGAGTTATGAATTATCGAATAGTAATTTCAAAAAATGTAACAGATAGTCAGGGCACAAGATTGTTGTGCCCTGACTATAATTTATCTGTGAAAAAGATTATTGGCATTGATATCACTTAATCACACCTGTATTAGCAACTCCCGCAATTTGAGAATGTTTAGATGGTAATAAATTCCAATTTAAGCGATAGAGTTGTAACGGCTGGTCTTGACCTTTAACTTGCACAAGTGGCATTTTTTCTACAGGTAAATTTCGAGCTTGAATCCGCTCAAATGTGGTTTGGGAGATAACTATTTCTCCGGCTTGAGCAACGTTGCAGATTCTACTAGTGACATTTGTAGTATCACCAATAGTAGCGTACTGAATCAGTTTCTCTGAGCCGATATTTCCTGCCGCTACTTTTCCGGTATTCAATCCAATGTGAATTTGAATCGGTTGTTTACCTTGCTGTAACCACTTTTGATTTAACCGCATGACTGCCCACTGCATATCAATTGCTGCTTGTATGGCTCGTTCTGTATCATCTGCTTTGCGATAAGGCGCGCCCCAAATCGCAAATAAAGCATCACCAATATATTTCTCTAAAGTACCTTCATATTGAAAGACAATCTCTTCTACCATCACCTCGAAATATTCATTTAGCATCGCAATTACTTGGCGCGGATGCATAGTAGAAGACATTTGTGTGAAATTACTAATATCAGCAAATAAAGCTGTAACTTCAGTATCAACAATACCCAAAGTTGTTTCTTCCTTCAGCTTTTTTCTCACAGGTTCGGGAAAGAAACGCTCTAGTTTATTCCGCATTACGGCTTCTGCTTGAATTTTCTTGTAGAGATTGGCATTATCAATTGCGATCGCAGCTTGATTAGCCAAAGCAGTCAAGAACTCTACATCTTCGTCAGAATAAACATCTGACATCGATAAATTATCAACATATAATACCCCAATTACTTCTTCTCTGGGTTTGAGAGGAATGCACATTGAGGCCCGAATAGCTTGGACAAAAATAGATTCGGAAGTATGGAAGCGCTGATCTAAGCACGCATCTGTGGTGACAACAGCATTGCCATTTTGATATACATGATTAGTAATATTTTTGCTATAAAATAGATTTTCTATAGAAGTTCCTGAACGCAATTTTGCTACTCTTTGTTCCAACTGTTTTGTTGTTTCACTGACCAACAAGATAACTGCTCGGTCTACATTGATAATCTCGAATAGTAAATCTAGAATTTTTTCTAACAGGCGATCAGGTTCTTCGGGTGAGGAAAGTTGTTTGCTGACTTCAAGTAAAATTTTTAATTTATCTACAGTGCGTTGATTACTACCGCGCTGTGATAGCCTTAACAGAGAATCTCTTCTGCCTGGAGTATCTAGTAAATCTTGGATGTTGAAGCGACCTTGTTCAGTGGAAAACTGTTTAATAATTGTTTCCGGAATAGGCTCTTCTTCACAACCATCATTTGTAGGTGTGCTGTTAAGTTTTTCTACGAATTTGAACTCTACGTTCCCACAATAAATCGAATCTCCATCCTTGAGTTCATATTGGTCAATTTTGACCTCATTTACAAAAGTATGGTTCAGGCTTTGCAAATCTTTAATAGTAATGCGATCGTCTGCAATTGTAATCTCTGCATGGTAACGGGATAAACTCTCATCTCCGATGACAATTGTATTGTCTCCGCTACGGCCAATAGTGTTCATCCCCACAATTAATTGATGAACTCTTTCTTGAGGAGTTTTAGGAGCGTAGATTAAATATGGCATATTCCGCCCTCACTTTTCCACATTTTTGAAAATTTCTGTCCTAAATTCAAGGATGAACTCTACAATATTAATAGTATTAAATTCACTCTTTTACCTCATCATTTCGGATTTTTTAGATGACTAACTAGAAAATTTGTCATCAATTTATAGGTAAATTACGCAATTATAAGTTATCTAATGCTGAGAACAGGAAATTATGACAAACTGACAAGATTCCATAAATTCGGAATAACTAATAACATGACAGATATCACATAACAAAAAATTGTTATCCCTACTATGGTTGAGAGTAATCGATAACTAGTTATGTAGTTTAATAATTAATCAATGCTTGGCCTAAATATAAATTATCAAAACATACTTTAGCAGCTTCACTGCCAAGCAATTTTGTACTTTCTGAGCATGATATATTAACACCCTCTGAGACAACTTGTGTAAATTGTTGCAATCTGATACTACTTTAGGTGATAAGTAGCCTGGTGTAAATATTTATCTGAAGAGTTGACTAAAACAGAGTATTTCAGCCTCATTCATTAATAATTACAAATTGTTGCGGTTATTTTCACCAGCAGGTGAGTTATTTATCTTATTTGTTGTTTCTTTTTTGGGCAGATTCTGATTATCCTTTTGCTCAAATTGGCTTAATCCTTGCTTAGTAATATTTTCAGCCGCTTGTTTAAATATTGGTTCTAATTTATCTTGCCAGTATTTGATATTTGGCAACTTCTCTGGATGTTTTTTATAATCTAAAACCTTATCCCATTGACCTTGCGCTAATGCCGTATTGATATCATTAAATAAAGCATCTGCTTTCGCCCAATCTTGTTGCCACTGAGCAATTATCGCCGCAGTTTCTTTAAAACCCGAAGAAGCTGTTTGCGGGACAGATTTTAGCAGTGCGATCGCTCCTGTCAAATCCCCTGAATCATATTTCTTTTTAGCTTGCTCCAACACCTTAGCTGTATCAGCATCATTCTCTGATGACTCTGATGTTCCAGAGTCAGTAGTAAATGGTTTGGAACTAAAGGGGTCTGATTCACTAGGTGATGTCGTTTTCACCCCGCTAGATTGAGGCTTTGGCTTCGGTAGCGGTCGAGCAGCAATCAGTTTATTATCATCAACTGTATTAATTGCAATACCTCTATCTCGTAAGCAAGAAACCCACTGTTCATTATTGGCGATCACATCCGAATGTGCCCAAGCTGTACGTCCGGAGTTAGCTTTAACTTCTACCCAACCCTGTTTTGTGCGTTTACCAGTAACCTCAAACTTAGTGTCACGCTTCACTGTCTGCACAATACTTTCAGAAGTAATTGCTCTTGGTTCCGAACGAATATTAGAATTACCAACCACAATAGCTAAACACTTGTTTTCGGCAATTGTATCGTTACCAGTTAGATGAGCAGCGAAATTTTTCACGCTGGGATAAACATTTGTTACCAAAGCAGCTGCACCACCTGCCAACAACAGACCAATAATCAATGGTAAGGGGTCAGGTTTGTTCCCATCTTGACGCGCAGGTTTCCCAACTGCTTTATTGGCTGGCGCAACTGCAACAGTTTGCTGTGGAGAGACTTGAGACGTAGTTTTACTCTGTGGGTAGCTAGAATTTTGACGGGGTTGTACTTGGGAAGCTACAGCTACAGCAGGTGTCAATGCTCTACAAGCTTGCAATGCTTCAGCTGCACTTTGGTAGCGGTCTTTAAAGTGGTAACGTACCATCTTATTTAAGACTGCTGCTAACTGAGGATTCGCAGAAACTGAATGCTGCCAGATAATTTCGCCTGTATTGGGGTCTTCTTGCAAGGCATTTGCTGCTAATCCTGTTAAAGCTTGAATAGCAATGATACCTAATGAATAAATATCACTATTAGGACGAGGTTTACCTTGTCCTTGTTCTGTAGGCATATAGCCAGGAGTACCAATAACTACCGTAGCTGTTGGTTGTCCTCCAGACGTAACCAAATTTGTCCGCAGTTGTTTAACTGCGCCAAAGTCTACTAAAACTAATTTATTATCACTCGCCCGACGAATAATATTATCTGGCTTGATATCTCTATGAATCACGCCTTGGCTATGTACAAAATCTAAAATACCCAACACTTCCTGCAATAACTGCATCACCCGATCTTCACTCCAGCGCTGATCTGGTAAAAGTTCCTCACCGAGGGTATTTCCTTCAATAAATTCTTGTACTAAATAGAATTCTTGATTTTCGTCAAAGTAAGCTAAAAGTCTGGGTATTTGGTCGTGCTTACCTAAAATTTCTAAAGTTTCCGCTTCACTATTAAACAAGCGTTTGGCTGTTTCAAAAACTTTAGGATCTGAACTAGCAGGTTTAAGATGCTTAACAACGCAAATGGGATTACCTGGCCGTCTAGTATCTTGAGCAATATAAGTTTGCCCAAATCCTCCCGTAGCTAGGACTTCAATTACTTGGTAACGATGATCTAGAAGCTTGCCAATCATAATCCCTCCCCAGTGTTAACACCTAATTTTCCAGATGCTAATCAATATCTCCAAATTTTCCTGCATGAAATCCGCTATCTTGAGAAAAGATTTGAATTAAAAATGCAGTTTTTTAATAAATGCAGATTGTTAATTTTTGTTTAAGCATCCTTTTTTGATTAGCAATGCCACCCAAAATAAACAGATCTGTCGTATGGCAGCAGGCTGAAATTCTCATGCAGCCTGCCTTTATCCGCGTGGTCGATAATATTCGCAAGCAACTAGATGTTTCTTCCTGGAAAGGAACTTATCATGATGTCTTGATTTGGCCTGCTAGCACCACCGATCAGACAAAAGCAATTGTGACTCAGCTGTTGCAAGAAATGGAAACTGCAACACCAGAACAAGCAGATGAGATTAAAGAGAGTCTTTCTCGTCTGCCAATGCCCCATCCAGGATATCATCTACGTTTACAGCGTCAAGAGCAGCAAGTAAATATCGATTTGTGGGAACTATGCTATCAAGTGTGTTTTCTTAACTACAGTCCCGCAAACCCTAATTCCGCAGGTGTTGATATTGATACTAGTTTAATTGATGAAACCGGAGAAGTAGATTGGTTAATTTTGGAAGCGAAAACTAAAGAGTTAGTTGAGCAATTGTTTACCAATTTGCCTGAGTAGGATGGGGGGAATAGGGAATAGGGATTGGGGACTTGGGACTGGGGACAGGGATTACCAATTACCCATTACCCAATGACAAACACCAAACGCCAAACACCAATTACCTAATTTATGCTACCAGTCATTTATTCTGATGAGTTTCTAGAACACAAAACTGGAAATTACCATCCAGAATCACCACAACGTTTAACAGCTATTGTCAACGCCTTAAAGCAAGCGCATTTTGCCGAAAACCTGATCTGGCGATCGCCTACACCAGCATCAGAAAATCCAGCACTAATGCCGATGTTATCTAAAGCTCATACTCCAGATTACATCGACAAAGTCCATCGGATCGCCTTTGCTGGAGGCGGTTATTTAGATGGCGATACGCCAATTTCCCCCCGCAGTTATGACGTAGCATTACTAGCAGTTAGCGCTTGGCTGGATGGAGTCGATGTAGTTTTATCCACAGAAAATCCAGCTTTTGTGCTATCTCGTCCCCCAGGACACCATGCAGAAAGTGATATGGGTATGGGATTTTGTCTATTTTCTAATGCGGCGATCGCAGCTTTCCATGCCCTACAAAAACCAGGGATTAACCGTGTAGCTATCTTAGATTGGGATGTGCATCACGGCAATGGCACTCAGGCGATCGTGGAATCTGAAGCACAAATTGCCTATTGTTCGCTACATCAATATCCTTGCTATCCCGGAACTGGTAGAGCATCCGAACGCGGCTTTCATAATAATGTCTTAAATTTACCCGTACCACCTGGTAGCACAATGGCAGTATATCAGCCACTCTTTGAAAACAAAGTTCTCCCTTTTTTAGCCAATTTTCAAGCAGATATATTAATTATCAGTGCTGGTTATGATGCTAATGCTGAAGATCCCTTAGCCAGCGTTAATTTACAACCAGAAGATTACGGTTACTTGATCAATTATTGTTTAGGCTGCACTCGCAAAATTCTTGTTGGTTTAGAAGGTGGCTATGATTTGCCAACCCTTTCTCAATCTGTGGTAGCAACAATCGAACGCTGTTTAGTATAAAGAGTGATCGATAGATGAACCGATCGGAGTGGCATGATAAATTGCGTAGACGCAAAGCGGTGAGGTAGTGCGTTGGGCGGGTTCCCCGACTTGAAGCAACTACCGAACCCGGAGGGCTTTTCGTCAGACATCGCTCATCGAAATGTAAAGAAATATGTATCTCTGCTACAAACAGCAAAGCAAGATAGTCGATGTTGGGATTGATTTCTGTAGCAAATGCCACTAAATTCAGCAAAAAAGCAATCTTTACAAGTCAGAGACGAGGAATTAATCTGTATAGGATTTTTATTTGAGTTATGATTCCCTGAAGTTTTGTACTTTCTGCGATCGAGAAGCGCTATATTGCTTTTTCAGAAATTTCAAGCTGAATAACTCACCATTCGCGTAATCCAAATCGGAAATAATTAATTCCCAAAAAACCATGAAATTCCTACTATATATAGCTTTGGTTTTGGTAATCAGAATAGAAAGCTTACACTTACCCGATTTCCCTCAAAGATTTCAGTAGGAATCTGAATGTATCGGTGCGATCGCACCGTCATCGCACTGTGAACTAACCACGCCTCTAAAGGGTATATGGATAAAAGTTTGATGCGATTAATCCTTTTGTTGTAAGCCTTTTAACCATTTTGATGAATTCTTTATTTTCAGAATCGATTACGCGAACGATGAGGAATAAATTTTATAAATAAATTTTTAGGTAAGACTAATAACACAATTACCTAGTAATTTTTTCGTAAACAATCCAAGTAAGCTTTAAAAGAATTTCGTCTCTATAGGCAGGTTTAACAGCAAAATATTGCTAATTACTTCTATAGATGATAATTATATTCGTGTTTTTTTATTGTTGCTATGGAGACATAAGTGCTAAGTATTATTTCTATAGATGAGACGGACATTTTTTTAACAGCAAATAATTTGCAGTATGGTATGCAACCAAATACCAACAAAATTCATGAAATCTTCAGAAAGAAAAACTTTGAGATGTATTTTGAAATAGCTAAAGTTTTGTTAAGATGCAAATGCTAGGAGCTTTTCAACGGAATACACCTCTCAGGGTGTGGAGAAATAAAAAGCACTAGCAATACAGAGTTATAAAGGTGAAGCATAATGACCACCTACATTTTTTTCAATGAAGCCCTTCAGATGCTGGCTAATGCCTATCTAATCTCAGCAGTAGTGCTAATAGCAGCTTCTGGTATAGGTTTAGCAGTAATAGAAACGATGGAAAAGACCGGAGAACGCTAAGTTCTCACCTGGCTTTTCGTTCTCACCGATAAACCCATGACTTGTATGTGTTCATTGTGAAGAAATACTGGGAACAATAAACCATGAAAGTCTCACAGTGTTGCAGATTCACCTGAAAGTTATCGAACATGCAGGGTACTGCTCCCCTATTGAAGACTCAATCAAGGAGCGCACTACTATGGGTTTATTAGACACGGTATTGGGTACAGAAAGCCAGGCTCAACCAACACTCAGTCCATCAGAGGCTTTTGCTGCTATTACGCTCGCTGCAACAGCAATCGATGGCGATCTTGCAGAACATGAAGCTCGTTCTATTGCCTCAGTTCTATCTCGGTCTAAGCTTTTTAGAAACTATACTGACGAGATGATGAACAAGCTGTTTGATAAAATTCTTGGCATCCTGAGACGCCGGGATGGGATAAATGTTTTATTTAATTCAGCTAAACAAACTTTAACCCAAGAATTGCGAGAAGCAGCCTTTGCAGTAGCTACAGATTTGGTACTAAATGACGGAATTTTGACAGAAGAGGAAACTAATTTTCTCAACGATCTGTACTTATCTTTGGGTATTTCCAGCGATCTAGCCCTACAAATTATGCAAGTTGTACTAATCAAAAACCGTGGCTAAATATAATTTAGCTAGCAAGCTGGTTTGCAATTGTTATTACTTTTATATGTAATTATTTAAGCTTAAGCTTCATCAATCCTAATTAGGTAGGCGATCTCCATATCATAATTTTGTTTGCTTAAAGTCTTAGATTTAAAGCACCAAAGGTATCGAAGGACAGGATTTTCAGCTTTCAGCACAGACTTGCCAAATTATAACTGATTATCCGGACATGATATAAACACGCTATTTCCTTTCTGTCAATTTAGCAGATCTGAGGCAAATTCTATAATTTATGGTGTGATGCTTAATATTTTGCAAAATTAAACATCCTATGCATCGTTAATCTTCTAACGATCAGGTTTTGTCTTTAGCTCAATCACTCATCTTTGGAATATTTGAAAAATAAGAGTTTAGTAAAAGTCCCACACATTAGGATTTGTAGGTGCATAGCCTAATTTCATGCCGAACATCTGAGTGATGAGTAGAGGTGAGTTTAAGCATCACAGGCGTATTCGGATGAGATAAATACTCAGCCATAGATTCAGACCGACTCAGCCATTAAAGATGACAAAAACATCAAAAGCCTTACCTGATAGAGGTTTGATGTCTGATTGCCGCTATGGTAGAGAGCAGGTCAAAAAAAGTTGAGAAAAGGGTTGACGAAATAGAAAAACAGTTGCTAATGTAGATAAGTGCTGAGGCGAAGAGATGCCAAAGCAGCCGAACCGAGAAAAACAAATACTTTGAAAGCTTCAGAAACAATCCTCGTCAATTAAGATTGTTGGGGTAAGACCCAAAGAAATCTAAAAAAAAGAAATACAGGATTCCGAGACAAAAAGTCATCGGAGCCGCGAACTCGAAAGCAAAATGGAGAGTTTGATCCTGGCTCAGGATGAACGCTGGCGGTATGCTTAACACATGCAAGTCGAACGGTCTCTTCGGAGATAGTGGCGGACGGGTGAGTAACGCGTGAGAATCTAGCTTCAGGTCGGGGACAACCACTGGAAACGGTGGCTAATACCGGATGTGCCGAGAGGTAAAAGGCTTGCTGCCTGAAGATGAGCTCGCGTCTGATTAGCTAGTAGGTGTGGTAAGAGCGCACCTAGGCGACGATCAGTAGCTGGTCTGAGAGGATGATCAGCCACACTGGGACTGAGACACGGCTCCAGACTCCTACGGGAGGCAGCAGTGGGGAATTTTCCGCAATGGGCGAAAGCCTGACGGAGCAATACCGCGTGAGGGAGGAAGGCTCTTGGGTTGTAAACCTCTTTTCTCAAGGAAGAAAAAAATGACGGTACTTGAGGAATAAGCATCGGCTAACTCCGTGCCAGCAGCCGCGGTAATACGGAGGATGCAAGCGTTATCCGGAATGATTGGGCGTAAAGCGTCCGCAGGTGGCAATGTAAGTCTGCTGTTAAAGAGTGAGGCTCAACCTCATAAGAGCAGTGGAAACTACATAGCTAGAGTGCGTTCGGGGCAGAGGGAATTCCTGGTGTAGCGGTGAAATGCGTAGAGATCAGGAAGAACATCGGTGGCGAAAGCGCTCTGCTAGGCCGCAACTGACACTGAGGGACGAAAGCTAGGGGAGCGAATGGGATTAGATACCCCAGTAGTCCTAGCCGTAAACGATGGATACTAGGCGTGGCTTGTATCGACCCGAGCCGTGCCGGAGCTAACGCGTTAAGTATCCCGCCTGGGGAGTACGCACGCAAGTGTGAAACTCAAAGGAATTGACGGGGGCCCGCACAAGCGGTGGAGTATGTGGTTTAATTCGATGCAACGCGAAGAACCTTACCAAGACTTGACATGTCGCGAATCCTCTTGAAAGGGAGGAGTGCCTTCGGGAGCGCGAACACAGGTGGTGCATGGCTGTCGTCAGCTCGTGTCGTGAGATGTTGGGTTAAGTCCCGCAACGAGCGCAACCCTCGTTTTTAGTTGCCAGCATTAAGTTGGGCACTCTAGAGAGACTGCGGTGACAAACCGGAGGAAGGTGGGGATGACGTCAAGTCAGCATGCCCCTTACGTCTTGGGCTACACACGTACTACAATGCTACGGACAAAGGGCAGCGAGCTAGCGATAGCAAGCAAATCTCATAAACCGTGGCTCAGTTCAGATCGCAGGCTGCAACTCGCCTGCGTGAAGGAGGAATCGCTAGTAATTGCAGGTCAGCATACTGCAGTGAATTCGTTCCCGGGCCTTGTACACACCGCCCGTCACACCATGGAAGCTGGCAACGCCCGAAGTCATTACTCCAACCATTCGTGGGGGAGGATGCCGAAGGCAGTGCTGGTGACTGGGGTGAAGTCGTAACAAGGTAGCCGTACCGGAAGGTGTGGCTGGATCACCTCCTTTTAGGGAGACCTACCCAACTTTGAAATCAATTGCAAACAGTCAATAGAGACAAAGATGGTCTACTCTAGGTCGGTCGAGATTGGTGAAGAACTTTCAAAGTATTCTGTGTTCGGTAAATAAAAATGATTGCAAAGATCAATAGGTAAATTCAGCAATTGACGTGAATAACAGTCAAACTGCTGGAAATACGCCAGCCAGAACCTTGAAAACTGCATAGTAACGCGAAAAATAGCAGGCAGTCAAAAAAGTCAAAAGTCAAAAGTCAAAAGAAGGACCCAAAGACGAAAGACAAAAGACTGCAGATGTGAAACCAAATGTATTGTGGTCAAGCTAATAAGGGCTGATGGTGGATACCTAGGCACACAGAGGCGAAGAAGGACGTGGTTACCGACGAAATGCTCCGGGGAGTTGGAAGCAGACTATGAGCCGGAGGTGTCCGAATGGGGCAACCCTATGTACTACCTGCTGAATATATAGGCAGGAAAGAGCCAACCCAGCGAATTGAAACATCTTAGTAGCTGGAGGAAGAGAAATCAATTAAGAGATTCCCTCAGTAGTGGTGAGCGAAAGGGGAAAAGCCTAAACCAGTTGGTTTACTGACTGGGGTAGTGGGACAGCGATATCGAATCTAGAGGTTAGACGAAGCAGCTAAATACTGCACCAAAGAAGGTGAAAGTCCTGTAGTCAAAAGCTGAAGGATAGTAGCTGAATCCCGAGTAGCATGGGGCACGAGGAATCCCATGTGAATCAGCGAGGACCACCTCGTAAGGCTAAATACTACTGTGTGACCGATAGTGAACCAGTACCGCGAGGGAAAGGTGAAAAGAACCCCGGGAGGGGAGTGAAATAGAACATGAAACCATCAGCTTACAAGCAGTGGGAGTCCGATTCAACGGATGACCGCGTGCCTGTTGAAGAATGAGCCGGCGACTTATAGGCACTGGTAGGTTAAAGCGAGAATGCTGGAGCCAAAGGGAAACCGAGTCTGAAGAGGGCGATAATCAGTGTTTATAGACCCGAACCCTGGTGATCTAACCATGTCCAGGATGAAGCTTGGGTAACACCAAGTGGAGGTCCGAACCGACCGATGTTGAAAAATCGGCGGATGAGGTGTGGTTAGGGGTGAAATGCCAATCGAACCAGGAGCTAGCTGGTTCTCCCCGAAATGTGTTTAGGCGCAGCGGTAATGATTATATTTGGGGGGTAAAGCACTGTTTCGGTGCGGGCTGGGAGACCGGTACCAAATCGAGACAAACTCAGAATACCCAAAGCACACATTGCCAGTGAGACAGTGGGGGATAAGCTTCATTGTCAAGAGGGAAACAGCCCAGACCACCAGCTAAGGTCCCCAAATCATCGCTAAGTGAGAAAGGAGGTGAGAGTGCATAGACAACTAGGAGGTTTGCCTAGAAGCAGCCACCCTTGAAAGAGTGCGTAATAGCTCACTAGTCAAGCGCTCTTGCGCCGAAAATGAACGGGGCTAAGCGATGTACCGAAGCTGTGGGATTTGTTGAAAAATAAATCGGTAGGGGAGCGTTCCGTGGTAGGGAGAAGCAGTAGCGGCAAGCAGCTGTGGACGAAACGGAAGTGAGAATGTCGGCTTGAGTAGCGCAAATATGTGTGAGAATCACATACCCCGAAACCCTAAGGGTTCCAGAGCCAGGTTCGTCCGCTCTGGGTTAGTCGGGACCTAAGGCGAGGTCGAAAGGCGTAGTCGATGGACACAGGGTGACTAATCCCTGACTAAGGTATGGGAGCATTGCTAGGGACGCATGAAAGATAGCTACACCCTGATTGGTTTGGGAGGAGTTTACGAACTCCGAGTAGTGATTCGATTGTGCCAAGAAAAGCTAGGAATGTGATGAACATATCTTACCCGTACCCGAAACCGACACAGGTAGGGAGGTTGAGAATACCAAGGGGCGCGAGATAACTCTCTCTAAGGAACTCGGCAAAATGGCCCCGTAACTTCGGAAGAAGGGGTGCCCACGAGAGTGGGTCGCAGTGAAGAGATCCAGGCGACTGTTTACCAAAAACACAGGTCTCCGCAAACTCGAAAGAGGAGGTATGGGGGCTGACGCCTGCCCAGTGCCGGAAGGTTAAGGAAGCTGGTCAGCGAAAGTGAAGCTGGCGACCGAAGCCCCGGTGAACGGCGGCCGTAACTATAACGGTCCTAAGGTAGCGAAATTCCTTGTCGGGTAAGTTCCGACCCGCACGAAAGGCGTAACGATCTGGATGGTGTCTCAGAGAGAGACTCGGCGAAATAGGAATGTCTGTGAAGATACGGACTGCCTGCACCTGGACAGAAAGACCCTATGAAGCTTTACTGTAGCCTGGAATTGTGTTCGGGCTTCGCTTGCGCAGGATAGGTGGGAGGCGAAGAGATATTCCTTGTGGGGAATATGGAGCCAACGGTGAGATACCACTCTGGCGAAGCTAGAATTCTAACCCGCAACCGTTACCCGGTTGGGGAACAGTTTCAGGTGGGCAGTTTGACTGGGGCGGTCGCCTCCTAAAAAGTAACGGAGGCGCGCAAAGGTTCCCTCAGCACGCTTGGAAACCGTGCGGCGAGTGTAAAGGCATAAAGGGAGCTTGACTGCAAGAGTGACCACTCGAGCAGGTACGAAAGTAGGCCTTAGTGATCCGACGGCGCAGCGTGGAATGGCCGTCGCTCAACGGATAAAAGTTACTCTAGGGATAACAGGCTGATCTCCCCCAAGAGTCCACATCGACGGGGAGGTTTGGCACCTCGATGTCGGCTCATCGCAACCTGGGGCGGAAGTACGTCCCAAGGGTTGGGCTGTTCGCCCATTAAAGCGGTACGTGAGCTGGGTTCAGAACGTCGTGAGACAGTTCGGTCCATATCCGGTGCAGGCGTAAGAGCATTGAGAGGAGTCCTCCTTAGTACGAGAGGACCGGGAGGAACGCACCGCTGGTGTACCAGTTATTGTACCCACAGTAGACGCTGGGTAGCCAAGTGCGGAGCGGATAACCGCTGAAAGCATCTAAGTGGGAAGCCCACCTCAAGATGAGTGCTCTCACTACAAATGTAGGTAAGGTCACGGGCAGAACACCCGTTGATAGGCTCTATGTGGAAGTGCAGTAATGCATGAAGCAGAGGAGTACTAATAGACCGAGGGCTTGACCTCATCAATCATTGGTTATTTCGCGTTACTTGCAGTCTTCAGGGTTTTGTTGACAGTTAACTGTTAACCGTTAACCGTCAACCAACCACAAGTTTTCCTGGTGTCTATTGCGCTGTGGAACCACACTGACTACATCCCGAACTCAGAGGTGAAACGCTGCTGCGGCCACGATAGTCTAGGGGTTGCCCTACGCCACAATAGCTCGATGCCAGGTCTGTTTTTAATAAACAAAGCCTCTCCAATAGTGTATGGAGGGGCTTTTATTATTTTTATTGCTCAATAAATTAGACGCACAAGCCAAAACTATACCATTCAACAGTGTATGAAGCATATCTGGAGGTGGTGCTACTTGTGACAAGATAAGATAGGGGTAAACTTTTATAGTAAAAATGACTAATAAAAAATGCTAGAGTGGCATTAAAGTAATATTTGAAGCCTGTAAATCAATCTTGTGATTCCTTCTGCCTTCAACCAAAGACTACAAGACTTAGCAGACAACGTTGATAAAGACTTTAAACTTCTTAAGGAATTTGAGGATGTACTCCGCTACGAAACTAATCCTCGTGTGAAAGCTGGCTATCGTATGGATATTGAGCAGCTACGAGAGTCAGCAAGTCGTTACCAGCATGAATATGAACAACTTAAACAATATCTAGCTACTAGTACAGTACGGCGGAAATAAGCAGACCATTAAATAGCCAAAACTTTGCTCTTATATGTCCACTTAAAAGGTTTAGCCATTGTTTGATTAAAGTAGTCGATAAACTTGAGGATTCGATTTTTCAAATCATCCTGACTGACGAAACTGGCTCTTCTGAGTAACTTGCGAACCAAAATACTGAACCAAATCTCAATTTGATTGAGCCAAGAGGAATGTTTAGGTGTGTAATGAAACACAATCCGGTGTGTTGGATCACTCAAAAAAGCAGTGCGGGATTTCATTGATTTAAGGATGCCACTTTCTCCCTTAATACCCAGGTCAATATTCAAACCTTCAATTTGTGCAACTAAACGAACTAGAGACTCAGACTGATGAGTGTTAAGGCAGTCCATAATCAGATGCCATTTTTTAGCATCACTGTCAGTTTCAATTGTTCGGCGAACATGAAGGGCAAAATCAACTTCCGTTCTGGTATCTGAACAAGTCGGCTGGACAATTTGACCAGTGGCAACATCAAAGCTGGCAATTAAGCTTTGCGTGCCGTGACGAATATACTCAAATTCCCTTCTTTCGACTTTGCCTGGTCGCACAGGTAAGTCTTTTTCTAAGCGCTCAGTAGCTTGAATTCCTGTCATTTCATCAATGGATATTGTACGTTCTCCCTGAAGATGCCGCTCAATCGCATTGATGTATAAACCAGTAATATCTTCAACTTTTGCGTCAAATTCTTCGTCCTCAGGGGGGGGTTAACCAGTAGCGGCTCTGGTGAGGTTTAAGTTCTGCTTCTTCAAGTAATCTTCCAACATGGCGGACAGATATGCTTTCAATAATTCCAAGTTTGATGATTTCGTTCGCTAGTTCTCTTGCTGTCCAATGACTTATTGGTCTTCCATAATCGGATGGTGGGGAACAAGCTAATGCAAACAACTCGATTACTTGTTCCATACTAAACTTCGGGCGTGCGCCAACACGCTCAGAGTCTTGTAATCTCTGCTCAATTGATAATTCTTTCCCCTCAGTTTCCAACCACCGATTTCGCCATAAACGCGCCGTTTGACGATTTATGTCTAAATTTCGGGCGATTTCACGATGATTTTGACCCTCTGATCCCATGACAATTATTTTGGCTCGTAGCGCTATCTGTTGCGGCGTGTTGTGTCTGTTTATCAACTGTTGGAGTTGATCCCGCTCGCCATCGCTTAAATTTAATATTTTAGGATTTAATCTAGCCACACCTTGATTCCTTAATCCGCGCCCAAAACGGGTTTTAACCTGATTATTTATTCTCCCACCAATATGGTCTATTTATTTATGCCGTGTTGTACTAGTGAATCAGTAGCAAAGATGGATGATATAGAAACACAGTTGCATCAGATGGATGCCAAGCTGAACCTTTTATTAAATGTTCAGGATGCTATCTCTGTCAGCCTGAATCAAATGCGCCAATCATTTTTGAAACGCTATGATGCTGCCGAAGAAGTGATTATTGCATCAATTGTACAGCAGCTTAGCCAAAACCAATTAGCTATGATTCAAACTTTACTGGATGCTTTAGAAGCTAATCAACTTTCAGAGCCAGAAATGCAACAAATGTTGGCCATATTGGAAAAGCGTATCCCTTCTTTACTTCCCAGCCAAGCAGCAGTTGTGGAAGTTATTAAAGCACCTGAGCTAGATGCCAAGCATAAATTGAAAGTTACTCTACCTATAGTTCCTTTTCTAATTGATTATGAAGGTGAGTTGGAACTAGGAAGCGGTTTCAACATCAAATCAGCTTGGGAACGCTTAATGTCCAAATTACGAAATAAGTAAGCAATGGATTTGCGTCAATATCTGGAAGAACAATTGAGCAAAGATTTTCAACTGCTGAAAGCACTAGAAGATAGGCGACGTTCTGAGGATGATCCACGCCGTAAGCTTAAGTTGAATGATGATATCGAAGAAATAAAGAAGCAGATTTGTGCTCGCCAAGTAGAGATAAATTCACTAGGAATTACCTCTTCTATTATTTTACCTTCTTCAGAATTACCAACAGAAGAATTTGGGATACAGAGAGTTACGGATAATGTGAGTTTAGTTAAAAATAAACTTATGCCAGTGCAACCTAATCAAGGTATTAAAATCTTCTTTTCTTATGCTCATGAAGATGAAAAACTTCGTAATAACTTAGAGAAACACCTAGCTCTTTTACAGCGTCAAGGAGTGATTACAGGATGGTACGATCACAAAATTGGAGCAGGAAGAGAATGGCAAAATGAGATAGATCAACACTTAAATAGATCTCAGATCATTTTGCTGCTTATAAGTGCAAATTTTATTGCTTCAGATTATTGCTGGGATGTTGAGGTAAAACGAGCTATGGAACGTCATAAAGCTCAAGAAGCCAGAGTTATTCCTGTAATTCTTGACTCTGTTGATTGGCAGAGCGCACCATTTGGGAAACTTCAACCTCTTCCTAAAGGTGGTAAACCTGTCAAAAAGTGGGGAAATCGTAATGATGCATTTTTAAACGTGGCTGAAGGTATCCGAATAGTAACAAAGGAGCTTACAGAAAATTTATAGATACATTCAGATTATGCTTTTTTAATGAAAAATAGATAAAGTACTCAAGCTTAAAGAATAAATCATGCAAATAATAATTACTAGTTGATTTAAACGTAGTAAGTTATCAGTATAATGCGATCTACTAAAGTTATTGAACTTTTTTATTGTTGTTCTGATGCCGAGCAAGATGAACAAATGCGGCAACAACTTGAGGATCACCTTAGTATTTTGAAGCGGCAAAATGTGATCACGGGATGGCACAAAGGGATGATCAGTCCTGGGAAAGATTGGGAAAATGAGATTGATACTCACTTAAAGAGCGCAGATATAATTTTGCTGTTGATTAGTTCCGACTTTATAGCTTCCGATTATTACTGGGAAGTTGTGATCAAGCAGGCTATGGAACGACATAAAGCTAAACAAGCTCGTGTCATTCCTGTTCTCCTTCGGCCATATGATAATTGGAAGGCCATTTTTGGTAATATTAAAGCATTGCCTAAGGGTGAAAGACCTGTTACTAAATGGAAACCCTATGATGAAGCTTTTAAAAGTATTGCTGAAGGTATCCGTGAGACAGTTGAAGAAATCCAAGATTCTTTTTTTCCTATTAAAAAATTTATTATACAGACTACAGGAGTTTTTCTACCTGTCACGAAGTTTATTGGCAATATTTTAATAAAGATAGCAAGTACAACCTTTTGTTTATTATTTAAGCCATCAAGGGTTTATCGACGACGTAGAGCTACAATTATACCTTTTGGACAGTTGATTGTACTTATATTAATAAGTAGTATATTCTTAATTCCTTATATATCGAACATCTTAGGGAAGCCTTTGTTCAAACATAATACAACTTCTGAATCAAGAAAGAAAGTGAACCATATAGGCTGGATTTGGATAGGAACTGTTAACAGTGGCTCAGATGGTTTGTCTGTTGGGAAAAGACTGATTAAAACAGCAAATACTAATTTACTTCCTAGTATTGATCCTCCTGTTATTCCATCACCAGGAGCAGTCGTGAAAGTTAAATATAAAGTGAATTTAAGAAAAGAAAAAACATTGTCATCAAATCCACTAGTTGAACTTCAACCAGGCGAAAAACTACTCATACTCAAAGTAGAATCCTTTGAAAGCGCTAACCAGAGTTCAGGAAAAATTAAGCTGAGGGCGCAAGTTCGTAAATGTACTCAAACTTGCAATCCTTGACAATTAGCTTATGGAATTGTAAGGGACTAGTTTTTTCTCTTGGAAGATAGTCTTCTGAAGAAATATAACTAGAATTTAGACTTGCAATCATGTGCAAAAACCTTGGGTGATGCTTGATATCTAGTTTAAGAGGATCTGAGGGCTTAACCTGCGGAGGTTGCATTTTGATAAATCTAGCTATTGCTAGATGCGCTAATAGCCTAAAAAGCTATAATCTACCTCTGTTGATTCGAGAAATAGACTTGTGGATGCAATATTAGAGCGATCGCACGCACTCAAACAAACCATAGTAGATTTTGTGCTGGAAGCAGAAGGCGATTTAGCACAAGCGCTGGAAAGCTATGCTGCTGGAAATTTACGCAGTGGGAATGGGAACATTACCCAGCAAGACTTGGTGATTGACAGCTTTATTACCGAAGGAAAAGTTGGTGATCACTCTCCGTTAGAATTGTTTATAGACAGTTATCCTGATTTACAAGAAAGCGATCGCAATCTTATTAGCAGTTGGCATGGTAGTTTTATGGGCTTATTTGCCATCACGGAAATTTTACCTGATGGCTTTGAGGTAACAAACTGGCTTACAGATAAACATTACATTGTTAAGCCCAATAATCCTAAAACTCTACAAGAAATATCACGATTGAAAGAAGGAGAAATATTACTTACCCGGATTTCTCCGGTTACTGATAGTTACTGGACATTTTTTGGTAACTATACAATTATGGGTAAATTGGGTAAACCAAAACTGGCTGTCGCTATTGGTAATTTTAAAGAAAACTATAAAAATCATCTTTACAGCGATGCTCCCGATTTACTAGCAGAAGCTTGGAATTCTGTTGTCCAATACCATGAGCAGTTTGTAGAATTTTTTGGACAGGATGAAATTACATTACCGGGATATCAACTCAATAAAAAAATTGCTGAATTTCAAGAAGTAATTACAGAAAAATTACTAGCAAATACAGGTATAGATACTTCCAAACCCTTAGCTGAGATGGCACAGGAAGCTGGTATCGACCAAGAAGAAATTAAAGCAGCAGTTAAAGAAATGGGTGCTGACTCTAATGTAGCCTCGCAGATATTTAACAATAATGGCAGCAGTAAAATGGTCATGCCAAAGGTTGATTTACCTGCTGAACTCAAAAAAGCCGAACAAGTTACAGCAATTTCCCATCCCCGTTGGGGACAAATATTTTTACCAACATATAGTAAATTCAAAACAATTTTATCAGCGGAAAATTGGCAGAGCATTGAAGGCGCTGAGAAACTAATTCGCTTTTATCTGGAAGATAAGAGTATCAATGCTTTTATCTGGCATCGATTAGCTCAAGAGTATCCCACATCATTAGAAAACTTGTTACAAACTTTTCTGCAACGTCCAGATTTTAGTCTAGCAAATGATTTGGATTCACTTCTACAAGAATTCGGTAAACCTCTAGAACCAGATTTACCAGAAATTGCTAGTGTTCCTGTACATCTGCATAACTTATTTCAAGCAGCCATAGCAGAAGTGCAGAAATCTAAGCCTCAAAGTAAAGGTCAAAAAAAAGCAGCAAAGGGTTTCAAATAATGTATAGAAATCTGGTTTGATTGCTGAAATTACTTGTGTAACTAGGGACAGGGAACAGGAAAGAAATAATAAAGGTCTACCTAACTCTGCAACCATTCAATATCATGCCTATCTCAGGAGTAAATTCCTGAGTACAAAAATGATTTGACTTTTGACTGAGCCATATTCCAGTCCATACAGTTTCTCAAACCTGCGTACATTATTAAGAAATTTAAGTATATTTTTTCCAAATTCGGAAAACCAGTAGTATCATTTGAAGCATCTATTGTCAAGAAATCCTTATCTGGCTGCATCAGAATATGACAAATTCCAACCAAATTCTATCTAGCGAAGGCATTCTCAAGACTAATTCTACTAACACGAATATAGTTAATATTCGTTCAGCACCCGTAATTAAAGAAGGTAACGTCATTCGCCAAGGTAAATCAGGCGATCGCGTCAAAATTATAGACAAGCAAAAGCCCTCAGGGGATACTCGGACTTGGTACAAAGTGCAATTTGGTAAACAAGCAAATGAAGTCGGCTGGGTGCGTGAAGATGTGATCTCAGTTGTTCCCGCCAAGCCTGCGCCTGATAAAAATCCTTCAGAAGCAGATACATTAGTGCATTTTGTGACCGAAACTAAAACTGTGAGAGTTCACGGTAAAGGTCAAGCATATATAAATGTGTACGACAACAAGAGCGAAACTACAAATAGCGCTCCAGCAGCAAAGTTACCTAAAACCGAAACTAATAATCTCTGGACAACCTACATAGCATCTAAGGATGGATATACTTATCAAGTCCGCTTTATTCCTGGTGCTGACACGGAACTGACAATTATTCAGAACAATAAAGTTGTTTTACAACAGAAAGGTTTTCGTGCGGATGGTACTGAGTACCGACCAAAATAATTAAAATTCAAAATTTGTAGAGACGCGATTAATCGCGTCTCTCAATGATGCGTTACGGCGGGTATGATGGCCAGAAATGGCGCTATGTGCCGTAACACACTACCTCAAATAATGAAGTAGCTTATTGTCCCTTTGTCTGAGTTGCAACGGTTAATACTTGCGGTGGGGAAGCATCTGGTGGATAAAGAAAGTCTACTTGTACTAATCTGCGATCGCCTGCTGGCATATTTAATAAAGTTAGGGGTTCTCCAGCTTGGCCTCTAGTTTGCATTAAGTGGACAAACTTGGTTTGTGGCTTACCGCGATCGTCGTTGTAACGCACTCGTACTGTCCCACGGAAAAATACTTGCTTTGCGGGTGTATTGAAAAAGCGTAGTCCTGGTTTGACTAACTGGTCTTCTTTTAGTGGTGTTTGAACGGACACACTTACAGTCTGGGGAGTTTGAGTATTGTTATACAACGGCAATTTGAGACTATATTGAATGCCGTAATTACCATGAGCGCGGTATGCGGTGTCAGGATAGCGTACCAACATCTGAGCGCTTTGAATTTGATTGGTTCCCAAAGTACCACCATGCACGGTACTCAAAGCGTAGGAAAAGGCTTGACCCGGTTGAGGAATCGTTAAATATTTAGCTTTAGGCTCATCTACTAATAAGGCGCGCCACTGAGAACCACTAGCAACTCCCGCTACACGTCCGTAAATTCTCGGTTTACCAGTCTCTTCTAAAGGTGTGGGAGTTTTATCTCTGGGGCCAGCTACATCACTATTGTTGAGTAAATTTTGCCACTCTTCTAAATTTGGGGCACGTTCGCTACCATCGGGATTTGTTTGTGCAAACATGGCGAGGCTAGCTGCATAAACTGTACCATTACTGCGTAGCCGCATTAATGTCGAGCGACCATTTAAAGGTGGGGTAAGTCCTTTCACAGGAATTGGCAGATTTAATAACATCTGACTTCCTTTTGGGGGAATCACAATTTGAGCCGGAAAGATTTCTTGTCGTCGTCCTCGCAGGACATCACTAGTAACGCGATCGCCTGGGCCTGCGTAAACTGTACCTAAAGTGTTTTCACTGAATGATGGTAACGAAATAAAAGGTGCATCTGGCTGACTTAAATAAGTTGCTCCTTGCAGCACATTAATAGTTACTGGTGTTGCACCAGGATTATGCAAGATAATTCCTAAATATAGCGAGCGTAAATTTTCTTGTGGTTCAGCTCTAGCTATATGGTGAGCAAAAATATCAAATCTTCCTTGAAAGGGAAAATTTAAATGAGCTGTTGGTACTTTTTTGCTATCTGGAGGAAAAGTGGAGAGTAAAATCCCTTCCTTTAAGACTAGTTCTGGACTATTGCTATTAAATACTGGAACTGTATCAAGATTACCTGGTAAAGGACGAACAACTTGCGGTTGTACTACTTCTTCTGGTGGTGGTGTAGGCGAAATTGATTGAGCAAGTGTCAAACTTAGTAACAATGGCAACATAAATTTAACTATTTTTTCCTCCATAAAGACGCGGGCAAATTTATGAAAGTGCCAGTTTGTTAATAATTAATACGAAATCTGCAACAATGTTTACCAAATTTTCGTGATTTAAAACTGGAACATGGACAAAAATGCAATTTGCCTGCAGTTGGGATTGGTGTAAATGATCCAATACTGAATAATAAAGACCTTCGCAGACAAATTTACCGCAGTCGTGACTAATCTCAATTCCCCTTGCTCCAGAAATTAATTGTTTTATATCCACACCTGTTTGCAAAACACTTTCTGCACTAGTTGCACAAACTTCTACAGTTAATTGCATTCGACTTGCAGCCATTCCACAGCAGATAATACAATCCGGTTGGAGTTCATTGATTTTTTGAATTACAACATTACTAGCAAGCTGCACATCTACAGGTAAATGACGTAAATAAGTCAAATGATGAGGTAGTGTTTCTAGTTTGGTGACTTCAAGTAATAAATCATCGGAAGAATTTGACTGTTGATCTGCGAGCCAAGTGTCAAAAGAAGTTAATAGAAATCTTTTCTTCATAAGAAATATTATTTAAAATAGAATTACTCTCCATAATAAATTTACAAGGAGCAGGTCAATGCCAGTGATTGCGGTCGTAGATTATGATATGGGAAATTTACATTCAGTTTGCAAAGGCTTGGAAAAAGCTGGAGCAACTCCTAAAATCACTCATTCTTTTAAGGAATTAGAACAAGCAGATGCAGTAGTTTTGCCAGGAGTTGGAGCATTTGATCCAGCCATGCAACACCTGCGTGCCCGTGGTTTAGAACAACCTATTAAAGATACGATCGCATCAGGTAAACCTTTTTTGGGTATCTGTTTGGGATTGCAAATTCTGTTTGAATCGAGTGCCGAAGGTACACAACGAGGACTCGGAATTGTCAAAGGAACAGTTAAAAGGTTTCGTCCAGAACCAGAAATTACAATTCCTCACATGGGTTGGAATCAGCTGGAAATAACTCAGCCAAAAAGTATTATGTGGGAGCATTTGCCTGCGAATCCTTGGGTTTATTTTGTTCATTCTTACTATGTTGAACCAACAGATCCGCAAATTAGCGCAGCAACAGTTACCCACGGGACGCAAAGAGTTACAGCTGCGATCGCTCGTGATAATCTGATGGCAGTGCAATTTCACCCGGAAAAATCATCTAATATTGGATTGCAAATCCTATCTAATTTTGTTGCTCAAGTCCGCGAACAAGTAGCAGCATAATACAATTTAGTTGTCTGTCAGTTGTTATTTGTTCTTTGTCATTTGTCTTTGTGCAATGACTAATGATCGATGAACAATGACTAATGGCTCATAACTAATGACTAATGGCTCTGAGAATTTACGGAAATCGTCAGTTAAAAACTTTACCTGGTAAAGATACCAGACCTACTAGTGCGCGGGTACGAGAGGCTGTCTTTAATATTTGGCAGGAAAGAATATTTGGGTGTCGTTGGCTAGATTTGTGTGCTGGTAGCGGTTCAATGGGCGCAGAGGCTTTGTGTAGAGGAGCCAGCTTAGTAGTCGGTATTGAACAATCGAGCCGCGCCTGTAACATCATTCAACAGAATTGGCAGCGAGTAGCGAGTGCTGACCAAGAATGGAAATTGTTGCGGGGAAATGTACTCCAACAGTTAAAAACCTTATCAGACCAAAAATTTGACAGAATTTATTTTGATCCGCCCTATGCTAGCGGATTATATCAACCAGTTTTAGAAGCGATCGCAAACTACCAGCTTTTAGATGCTGAAGGCGAAATTGCGGCTGAACATAGTGCCCAAGATTGGACTCCACCAGTCATTGCTAACTGGGAAATTTGCCGCCAGAAAGTCTATGGAAATACTGCTTTGACGTTTTATAGGATGATCGAGTGATTCAGGGGAAGGGGACAAGGGGACAAGGGGGAAAACGAGAAATTCCCATTACCTATCACTAATTACCCAGTCCCCAGTCCCTAATCCCTAACCTCCCAGTTCAGTGGGACGCTTGTATTGCTTGTAGGCAGCGTAAAACAGACCAGAGAGTGTAACCACAATTAGACCAAGGACGATACCTGAGAGCAGGGGTTCAACCACTGTAAATCTCCTCTTTGCAATTATTAAACATTTGTTTCCTGTTTTTGATTTTACCAAATTCGGGATGAATGCCGCTCTCTACAGCATTTTTGGAGAATGAATCATCAAAGTAAAACTGGCATTCATGCTTGCAGTGAGCATCAAGAACTTTTAAGCTATGTGTAGGAAATGAAAAATTCTTAGCACACCTACAACTTTCACAACAAACCTTTTGGATAACCAGATTACCAAACCTGAAAATTTAATTCAGAGGATCGCTTTGCTGGCTCTTGCCGTAATGCTAGCAATCACTTTGGGCATTTTTGGTGTTCAGATGGTGCAAGCTTCCGATCCTTATGTGAAAAATGTTCTATCCTTAACTGGAGATCCAGTTCAAGGTAACGCTATTTTTCAAATCAATTGTGCTGGTTGTCATGGCTGGCAAGCCGATGGGCGAGTAGGCCCCAGCTTGCAAGGTGTATCCAAGCATAAGTCGCGTTATGGACTGATTCGCCAAGTGATTAGTGGTGAAACACCACCGATGCCAAAGTTTCAGCCTAGTGCCCAAGAAATGGCAGATCTTTTGAGCTATTTAGAGTCTTTATAGCCCAAATTTGAGAAATTATTGCTTGGTATGAACTATATTAAGGCTAAAAGGCGATCGCTCTCACCATATATAAAGACTGGCAATTTTACCTTAAAAATTTTTAACTGAAGAAAGTCAAAAACTCTGTACAGCAAAGATTGTAGTAGGTGGAAATGCTTGCTGGATTTGCGCTGTCTATTTAGATGTGTTTTACATTATTAGTTAAGGTGCAAAGTTGCTGACTATACTGCACTTGTGCTTGCCTAGTAACCTTGGTATTATCTTCGCCTAAACTTCATAATAGGCTGCATATTTTTGAAATTAGAATTGTATTGGGTATAACAGAGGGGCAACTGATAGCCAGTTTTGGGTTTGAGATTAACAATCTTTACCAAAAGGTTGTTCCAGACCTAGAAAACATGACTATCTAACTCAAAATAGTATAAAGGATTACTAGTAAAATGCCTTTAGCATGATTTATGTAGGGTCTGGTTGAACAGTATATACAACCAAAGAGTGTAAAATTCTACAAAACATATATTTTGATATATATAAAAGCTAATGACTGAAGTACTAAGAATTGGTAACCGTACAATCACGAATGACGAACTAATTCCCTTACTGGCAGGCTATCAAATGCTGCCACAGTTGCGAAGGGAATTAATTATCGATGATGCGATCGCATCCATAGATTGTACCCCGGAAGAAATCGCTGCTGCTCAACAACAGTTTTTCGCTGAAAGACAGTTAACATCCGAAGCCGATGTCAAAGCATGGATGGAATATCAGGGATTGAGTCCAAAGCAACTAGCAGATTTGACGGTGCGGAAGCTGAAAGTAGAAAAATTTAAGCAAGAAACTTGGGGTAAAAAGCTAGAAGCGTATTTTTTCCAGTCGAAAGCAAAACTGGATAAAGTAATTTATTCTTTGCTACGCACCCAAGATATGGGAATCGCTCAAGAACTCTACTTCCGCATTCAAGCCAAAGAGCAATCCTTTGCAGATGTAGCACGAGAATATTCTAAAGGCCCAGAGGCGCAAACAGGCGGATTAGTTGGGCCAATTGAACTCAACCAACTCCATCCAGCAATGGCGCAATTACTGGCTAACAATCAACCAGGGCAAGTTTTACCCCCGACTCGCATCGCTGAATGGTTTGTGATTGTGCAGTTAGAGAAATTTATCCCAGCACAACTAGATGAACCAATGAAAGCACGGCTGCTCAATGAACTGTTTGAAGGTTGGATACAAGAACAGCAAAAACAAATGATGACTCCAGCCGTTTCTCTCAGCAGCTAAATTGAGTAGAGAAAATTAGGAGAAGGAATTTAAATTAAAATTGATTACTTAGCTTTGGAGGTAAAGTTCCTTTCAGGAGCTTTACTTCGCTCATGATTTAGTAATTTTTTACACAGTCGTTGATATCTAAACTGAGAATTTAAACTATAAACTATGCTGAATTTTTATAAGGTCACTGCTTTGGCTTTAACAAGTTTAAGTTTTTACAGTGTCAGTATATCCACATTATCAACATCTGCACTTGCTGGGGAACCCATTATTGATAGAAACTGCCGCTATCATGTAAGAACACAAGAAGTATTGCGGCAAATACCACAACGGAATCAAGCTAGAGTATTATCAACATCTCAGTTTCAAGTTAATAATCAAAAATACGTTCTACAATTACTAAAATTTCCCAATTCTAAAGGGGTTTTATGTCTTTGGAAACCTCATGCTCGGCTACCGGAAAGATTAAGAGATGTGTCGATTATTCAAGACAAGGTGATTGGAAAACTTGAAAAACATCCCAAGCAACCAGCAACTTATATAGTTACAGTCAAAGGTGATGAATCAGGAGATATATTAAACACGGCTTATAGATTAAACCTGACTAATCCCGAAAAACCAAAGGTGACACCGTTAATCAGAGTGTACAAAAAATAGATGAGTGATTTGGTTTGATGCTACGCGATCGCATCTTTTCACTGTACTTCAGCAGTGGCCAATCATAAATGATGCGATCGCCCCAACTCACATATCATTAACTAAACTGTTGAGCATAAAATCTTGCATAGCGGCGTTGAAATGCCAAAAGTTCCTCGTGGGTTCCAGATTCGACAATTTGTCCTTGTTCAAGTACTAAAATGCGATCGCATCTTTTTACTGTACTTAATCTATGAGCAATAATAAATACAGTGCGACCTTTCATCAGCCTTTCTAAAGCTTCCTGTACCAAGGCTTCTGACTCTGAATCTAAGGCTGATGTGGCTTCATCTAGTATCAAAATTTGCGGGTTAAGGAGCACAGCACGGGCGATCGCAATTCTTTGTCTTTGTCCCCCTGATAAATTTACTCCACGCTCACCAACCAAAGTATCATAACCTTCTGGTAGCTGGGTAATAAAATTGTGGGCATTAGCAATTTTCGCTGCGGCTTCCACTTCTGATATTGCAAAGGAATCTTGCCCAAAGGCAATATTTTGAGCAATTGTGCCAGAAAACATGATAGTTTCTTGGGGAACAATGCCAATTTGTCGCCGCAGGCTATAAAGCGTGACATCGCGAATATCGACATCATCAATCAATATTTGCCCAGATTCCGGATCGTAGAAGCGGGGTAGCAGATTTACAAATGTGGTTTTACCAGCACCAGAAGCACCCACAAGGGCGATCGCTTCTCCTGGTAATGCTAATAAATTAATATTTTTTAAGACAGATTCACCTGCTTTGTAGGCAAAGGAAACATGGCGATATTCTACCTTGCCTTGCACAGGTGGGAGGGCGATCGCATTCGGCTTTTCTAAAACTGTGGGTTGAATTGCTAATAATTCAAAAACTCGGTCAATGGATGCCTCGCCCTGCTTAAATTCGTTGTAATTATTAGTAGTATGACCGATGGGGTCAATTAACAATGCTGCTGCTGTGAGGTAGCTGAAAAACTCGCCTACAGTTAAGTTGCGTTGCGAGATTTGCCATCCTCCCACTAACAATAATGATAAAGCACTTAAAGCTTCGAGGAAGCCGATAATGGGGATTTGAATGGCTTTGAGGCGTTCGGCTGAATATTTAGCTTTGAGGCTGTGTTCTGCTTCATGGCTAAACCGCACCATTTCGTAGGTTTCGGCGGCAAAAGCTTGGACTAACCGAATCCCACTAAATACTTCTGTGAGGATAGCCGATAAACTAGAAACCCGATTTTGACTGCGACGAGAATATTTTTGTAACCTTTCGCCAAACCAACCAATCAAAATCCCCATTAATGGGGCTACAATCACCGTTGCGAGGGTGAGCTGCCAATTCAAGTAAATCATATAGATGGGAATTGCCAGCAATTGCAACACACAGGGGATTAAATCGTGAAATATTTTATTGACTACTTCCCCAATCCTGTCAATATCCTCAGTCAAGCGGTAAGATAAATCACCTGCTTTGGCGGTTTCAAAATAGCTGAGGTTAAGTTTTTGCAGATGTCCGTAAACTTGCTTACGGAGAAGAAACGCTACTCTTAAAGCAGCTTGCGCCATGTAGATATCTTGCACAGACTGAAAAAAGCCACGTACCAGAAATACTACAGCACAGATGCCAGCTAGTTGTGCGATCGCTACTACATTACCCTCTCCAAAGGGCGTTGCCAATTTACCCGCGAGATTGATGAGTGTTAATGTCGCCAGCACATATCCGATAATGCCGATAAATCCTTTGGTGATGGTTTGCCACTGGGTTCGGATATAAGGTAGCAGTTGCCAATAATTAGATCGCGTTTTCAAGCTGTCACATCCACAATAATTTCTTTCTTTGTTTGACGCTATCAGTTTTTGTGGAGTTTCTGAATAGTTAGGCGAAAAAAAATAGTCAAAGAAGGCTGTTCGCCTAGCGTCTCCGATAGGAGAAGTATGAAACCCAACACCATAAATTCTCAGTTTTTTTGTAGGGTGTGTTATGCCGTAGGCTAACGCACCTGTAATAGTTAACAGTAAGCTGTAATTACTTAACCTAGGTGAACATATAAATGAAGTGTATTAATGTATGATTATTAACTAATGATATTTTTAAGTCTTTCATGTTTGAGTGTGATGTTGACAGCAAAAATCACACTATCTACTTAATCTTGTCTTTTACCCAATTTCGGAATGATTTCAACAAAGCAATTTCTCCCATGCTTTTACTTCGCTGAATAAAGCTGCTGATGTCGCTTACTGATACTAAAGGAAAAGCAATACTAAATTCACACTCAACATATTGCCCTTCTAACAATTGATAAAATTTTAAATCTTGCCCGTTATATCTCCATAATTCCTGAACACCCAGTACTGAGTAAATCCCAAATTTATTCACTGAACTATGAGTAATATCAATCTCAATTGCTAAGTCAGGCGGTGGATCGGTTTCTAAATTTAATTTCTCTTTGCCCCTCACTTGCGATTCAGTTTGTATATAGTAGCAATTATCTGGTTCTATACCTCGTTTTGCTATTCGTTGTTTCAATGTTGTAGAGCCAGCACTTTTAATTTCGATTGACAATTCTTCTGCTAAAATCAAAATCAAGCGATCAAATTGAATTTTGGGATTTTCATGTTCAAAAAGTGGAGTCATAATTTCTAAAGTGCCACAGTCATAAGCAAATCTAGAGCCTCTGTCCTCTCCTGTATCTCTGAGTAAGGCTTCAAAGGTATCCCAGCTAATGTTATATAGCACTGTTCTTTGTTCGGCAGGTGTAGACTTGACCAGCATATTACAATAATTCTTCTGTCAGAATGCTAGATAAAATTCCTAAAATTTTACCTATATCATTAATATAATATTCATTCAAATCAATCTCTACCATTTGTCCCAGAAGCTTTAAAAACTTCCAGTTAGTTCCAGTAGTAACAGTTCCATAAATTGTTTGAATATTGTTTCCCTCACGTTCGTTAAACAATTTAGCTGCTATCATTTCTGCAACACACTGACCTAAACCAGCATTGAGATTTTCTTTTTTAGCTTCTACAATCGTTATCACTGGAGCATTAACAATTAATAATTCTGGGGAACGGCTAATAATAAAATCACAATTACCATTTAATCCTTGTGATGTTTCGACAGTAAAATCTATACCTGAAAATAAACTGATTTGATTATTTAAATATTTTCTAATAGCAATTAAGATAGGCGCAATAATCATCTCAGAACGAGATTTCTCTGTATTACTAGCAAGAGCTAAAGGTATATTTTCCTGTAATATTTCTGCGAGTAATGGCGGACAGATAATTTCAGGCACAGATGCAAATATATTAATTTTATCAGCAATAGTTAAGTTAAAAGCTTTTCTAACTTTATCTAAAGTAAAGTCACTGTATGACATTGAATTTACTCCTGTAAATCTTCCCAATTATTAATTTAAATGTAGGGTGTGTTGTCGCGCAGCGCAACGCACCGTCAACAATTCAAGGTATTTAAACCCATTAAAAATTAAATTGTGCCAATTATTAGCCTCATATATAGCTAATAGTTGACACAATTAATTTGAAAATATTGACGATTTTTAGCCGAAGATTCCCGCAAAAAATTCCAGAGTGTCCTTCAACGCCTTGATGAAAATATCAATTTCTTCACGGGTATTGTAGAAAGATAAACTTGCCCGTGCAGTTCCCGCAATATTTAAGTAGCGGTGTAATGGTTGAGTGCAATGATGTCCAGCACGGATGGCTACGCCTTCTTGATCTAATAATGTAGATAAGTCGTTGGCGTGGACTTCGGAAGTTGTAAACGATGCTAAAGCGGCTCTCCCTTCTCCTTTAGCATCTGGCTTGGGGCCGTAAATCCGCACTTGGGGAATTTGTTCTAATTGTTGGAACAAATAAGCTGTTAATTCGGCTTCATAGGCATGGATTTTATCCATACCAATACTAGTAAGATAATCTATAGCTGCACCAAGAGCGATCGCTTCGCCAATTGCAGGTGTACCCGCTTCAAATTTATGGGGTAATTCTGCATAGGTAGAATGGTCTAAATAGACTTCTGCAATCATCTCACCACCACCGAAAAATGGTGGCATAGATTCTAGTAATTCTAACTTGCCATATAAGAATCCTATGCCAGTTGGGGCACACATTTTATGACCGGAGGCTACTAACCAATCACAGTCTATTTCTTGTACATCAATGGGCATATGGGGGACACTTTGGCAAGCATCCATTAAGAATTTCGCGCCGTATCTGTGAGCAATCGTAGCTATTTCTTGGACTGGATTAATACAACCCAAGGTATTAGAAACATGAACCACTGACACCAATTTTGTTTTTTCGGAAATCAGTGATTTAAATTGTTCTAAATCAAAGGTTTCTTCTGGTGTTAGTTCGACAAACTTGAGTACCGCACCCGTTTTTTGTGCCACAAATTGCCAAGGAACAATATTACTGTGGTGTTCCATCACCGAGAGAATAATTTCATCTCCTGGCTGCAAATTGTTCATTCCCCAGCTATAAGCTACCAAATTAATCGCTTCACTCGCGTTGCGGGTGTAGACAATTTCTTGACGCGATGCAGCATTGATAAATTTGGCTACTTTATCTCTAGCACCTTCATAAGCATCGGTAGCTTTAGCACTGAGAATATGGGCACCCCGATGGACGTTGGCATTATACTGCTCGTAATAATCTCGCAGGGTATTTAATACTGGCAGAGGTTTTTGAGAAGTAGCAGCATTATCCAGGTAAACTAAGGGTTTACCATTGACTACCTGACGCAAGATAGGGAAGTCAATACGTACTTGATCGGCTAAGGTTTTGGTAGAAGTAAAAGTCATTGGTAATTAATGATTTGTCATTTGTCCTTTGTCATTTGTCCTTAGTCATTAGATGTCTTAAGACTCTTGACTGTGTTTAACAGACTTTCCCTAAGAGAGGGAACTGGTATTTGATTAATGATTTCAGCAGCAAAAGCGTTAATTAACAAATTTCGGGCGGCGTTTTCATCAATGCCCCGACTTTGCAGATAAAATATTTCATCATCTTCTAACTGGCTAACGGTAGCACCGTGAGCGCATTTGACGTTATCTGCAGTAATTTCTAGTTGGGGTTTGGTATCAACTCTCGCTTTGGATGATAGTAGCAAATTCCGATTTAATTGTGCGGCATCTGTGAGCTGTGCTGGTTTGGGCACAAAAACCTTGCCATTAAATACAGCATGGGCGCGATCGCCTACAATACATTTGTGCAATTGCTTACTTGTACCATAGGGATGATTGAGGGCGATCGCACTGTGAGTATCAGCTAACTGATTGCCAAATATTACCGTCAACCCGTTGAGGGTGGTTTGAGTTTGTTCACCAGTTTGCAAAATCTCTAAATTATGGCGTGACAGCTTGCCACCAAAGCTAATAGCATGACAGCTATAGCGACTATCACGAGCTTGTGCGATCGCAGTTTTACCAATATGGAAAGCCTCTGTACTTTCACGCTCAACTCTTGTGTGACTGACTTCGGCATTCTCAGCTAGCCAAATTTCCGTCACTGCATTGGTGAAGTAAACCGCTTCCTCTGCGTTCTCTGCGCCTCTGCGGTTCGTAAACTCTTCCACCAAAGTCACCTGCGAACCGCTTTCCGCTACCACCAAACAACGTGGCTGCGAAATCGTTGCTTTTTCCCCTGCAACTGTAATAAATAACAAGTGAATTGGCGTTGCAACTGCTACATTCTTCTTCACCAATACCACGGCTGCATCAGTCAAACCAGCAGTATTCAGAGCGGTGAAAACTTCCTGCTGTCCTTCACTTTGGGCTAAATACTGCCGTACCCGTTCTTGTTCAGCCACAGGTAAAGCTGTCAAATTATTGACAACTACACCCGCAGGTAAATCTGCAATTGCAGATAATTCTGGTGCGTACACACCGTTAACAAATACCAAACGACTGTTAGCAGCTTCAGGTAGAGTCAGCGCTGCAATATCTGTAGAGATTAATTGCTTCTCTACCTGGAATTCCAGCTTTCGCAACGCTGACAAATCTGTAAAGCGCCATTCTTCATCGCGGGAGGTGGGAACAGTGGAATGACGCACCACATTCGCAGCAGCTTGGCTAACTTCTTGTAACCAACATGCTGCTGGTTGTGCTGTTACCTGTGCTAATAAGCCACTGAGATACTCATCTCTATCCAGCAAACTCGAAATTGAACTGGGGGAAACTTGAATAGTCATTACACACCCACCTCAACCGCAGCTTCTTCCAGAATCCAGTCGTAACCGCGAGACTCTAACTCTAGCGCCAATTCCTTACCACCAGTAGTAAGAATTCGTCCATGTGCCATCACATGCACAAAGTCAGGCACAATATAGTCGAGTAAGCGCTGATAGTGAGTAATCAAAATTGTGGCATTTTCGGGACTAGCTAAATGGTTAACCCCACCAGCGACAATTTTTAGCGCATCAATATCTAAACCAGAATCGGTTTCATCCAAAATTGCTAACTTCGGTTCTAGTAGCGCCATTTGCAGAATTTCATTGCGCTTCTTCTCACCACCAGAAAATCCTTCATTGACACTGCGGCTGAGGAAAGAGGGATTCATCTTCACCACTTCCAACTTTTCTTCTACCAAATCGTCAAAATCAAAAGCATCCAGTTCTTCTAAACCCTGTGCTTTGCGACGAGAATTATATGCAACGCGCAAGAAATCTAAATTGCTGACACCGGGAATTTCTAGGGGATATTGAAACGCTAAAAATACACCACTTCTCGCCCGTTCTTCTGCTTCCAATTCCAGCAGATTTTGTCCTTGGAAAATTACCTCGCCACCAGTGACTTCATAAGCTGGATGTCCCGCCAATACTTTAGAAAAGGTACTCTTTCCAGAACCGTTCGGCCCCATAATCGCATGGATTTCGCCTGCACGAACTTCCAGATTTACACCCTTCAGAATCGGTGTCCCAT
Source organism: Tolypothrix sp. PCC 7601 (assembly GCF_025677855.1). NCBI lineage: Bacteria > Bacillati > Cyanobacteriota > Cyanophyceae > Nostocales > Tolypothrichaceae > Tolypothrix > Tolypothrix sp. PCC 7601. The sequence goes on along the minus strand of NZ_CP064879.1, from coordinate 827,788 downwards.
CAACTGTAGCTGTCAGATCCTTAACTGACAGTACAACTTCGCTATTTTCCACAATCATGTTCTCTCTCTCTTCTCTCTCTCAGTTCGTAATCAACGGTTCAGTGCGGTTGAATATTAACCAACACTACCTTCTAATTTCAAGCTCAATAATTTATCAGCTTCCACCGCAAATTCCATTGGTAGCTGATTAAACACATCCTTGCAGAAGCCGCTAATCATCATCGAAATAGCATCTTCTGCCGAAATGCCCCTTTGGGCAAAGTAAAATAGCTGATCTTCCCCAATTTTGGAAGTAGAAGCTTCATGTTCTACCTTGGCACTGTTATTTTGTACCTGAATATAGGGGAAAGTATTAGCATGGGCATTATCGCCAATCAGCATGGAGTCGCACTGCGAATAATTTCTCGCACCTTGCGCTTTCGGGTTAACTTTTACCAAACCCCGATAGCTATTGCTGGAGTTACCTGCAGAAATTCCTTTAGAAATAATTGTGCTGCGAGTGTTTTTCCCAACATGAATCATTTTGGTACCTGTGTCGGCTTGCTGCATATTATTTGTCAGCGCCACCGAGTAAAATTCACCCACAGAGTTATCACCAACTAATACGCAGCTAGGATACTTCCAAGTAATCGCTGAACCTGTTTCTACCTGAGTCCAGGAAATCTTGGAATTGACACCCTGACACAAACCGCGCTTGGTAACAAAGTTGTAAATTCCACCTTTACCGTTAGCATCGCCAGCGTACCAGTTCTGCACGGTGGAGTATTTAATTTCGGCGTTATCCAGCGCCACTAGTTCTACCACAGCAGCGTGTAGTTGATTGCTGTCATACATGGGCGCGGTACAACCTTCCAGGTAGGAAACATAGCTACCTTCTTCAGCCACAATCAATGTCCGCTCAAATTGTCCTGTATCACCAGAGTTGATGCGGAAGTAGGTAGACAGTTCCATCGGGCATTTTACGCCTTTAGGAATATAGACAAAAGAACCATCGCTAAATACAGCAGCGTTGAGAGCCGCAAAGTAATTGTCAGCTACCGGAACGACACTACCCAGATATTTTTTGATCAGTTCTGGATGTTCCCGCAATGCTTCAGAAATTGAGCAGAAAATCACGCCATCTTTAGCTAGCTTTTCCTTAAAGGTTGTGGCGACGGAAACGCTATCAAAAATTGCATCAACGGCGACGTTGGCGAGGCGCTTTTGCTCAGATAGAGGAATACCTAACTTTTCAAAGGTTTCTAACAGGGTGGGATCGACTTCATCCAGACTTTCCAGCTTCTGTTTTTTCTGTTTGGGAGCTGAATAGTAGATGATATCCTGGTAATCTATTGGTGGATACTTGACATTAGGCCAAGTTGGTTCTGTCATCTTCAGCCACTGGCGATACGCTCTGAGGCGAAACTCCAGCATAAATTCCGGCTCTTCTTTCTTGGCGGAAATTAAGCGGATAATGTCCTCGTTTAGTCCACGCGGAATAGTGTCGGCTTCAATATCGGTGACGAAGCCGTACTTGTAGGGTTGGTTGACTAAGGTTTTGACAGTGGCACTCATCGGTAGTAATCTCTCGTGTTCTTTAGGATCTCTCTCTAGGAGCGGAGACGGGCTTGGTTTTAGCCGATTCCCATCTCGCGTTACTGAGTGGTTACACGGCTGCTACAATAGGAATTGAGACTAAAACAACAACAATGTTGTTTAATGTATCTTCATTTTACGCTAAATTAACAACAACAATGTTGTTTAAGTCAAATTTTCCTAGAAATTTTTTGGACGTTTGCAGAGCGTCTCCCCAAAAAGATGACGACTACCCACCAGTCCTCAACCAAGCAAGACATTCTGGAATATCTCCAGAAACACTCACAAGCAACCGCTTTTGAGCTAGCCGAAGTTTTAGATATTAGCCCCCAAGCGATTCGCCGCCATCTCAAGGATTTGGAGGCGGAAGAGCTAATTTTGTATTCCACCGCAGTGCAAGCGGGAATGGGGCGGCCCCAGCACGTTTATCAACTGAGTTCTAGAGGACGCGATCGCCTACATCGACAACAGAGCGATCGCTTTGGTGATAGTTATGGTGATTTTGCTGTTTCCTTGCTGGATACCTTAGCAGAAACAGTAGGCAAAGACCAAGTCACATCAATCTTACAAAAACAGTGGGAGCGTAAAGCCCAAGAATACCGCGATCGCTTAGGTCAAGGTTCTCTAGCCGAACGGTTAGCCAAATTAGTGGAACTCAGACAAGCCGAAGGTTTTATGGCAGAGTTTCACCCCTTAGATTCTCAAGAATTATTAGAGAGCGATCGCTTCATCTTTATGGAGCATAAATGTGCTATCTCCAATGTTGCTGAATCCTTCCCCAGTATTTGCGGTCATGAATTAGAAATGTTCGCCGCCGTCTTACCAGATTGCACAGTCGAGCGCACCCACTGGATTATCAATGGTGAACATCGTTGTGGCTATTTGGTGAAAGCGAGGGATTAGGGATTGGGGATTAGGGATTGGGGACTAGGGATTGGGGAACTCGGGGCCCCCTCTGGGGATAAGGGGTAATGGGGACTGGGGACTGGGGGAAATAACCATTACCAATTACCAATTACCAATTACCAATTACCAATTACCAATTAAAAAATTACTTTTGTACAGACGCGATTAATCGCGTCTCTCCGCTCTTGATAAAAATTTATTTATGAATCTACCACCACAGTCACCATCAGAACAGTTTTTAACTTTGGAAGAATCAGCAAAAGTAGACGCAGCTTTGTTGTCTTCTCCAGAAAAATTTTTAACAAGATTAACAATTTCATCCCTAAAGCTTTTAAAGCATATTGCCAAAGAATATGGTGTTGCTATTGAAGATTTAACAACATCACAAGTAATAGCTTGGTTTGAAAAAGATAGTAAAACTAGGCGAGAACAGGGGATTGAAGCTTCTTTTTTAAAGTGGTAAAGCTTTATATAAAAAATATTATACCACTTCCAGAAAAGAATGAAACAGATGCTTAGGGTTGGTTGTAGCTTGCTTCCCCGTGCTGGTACGGAGTGAAACCCAACAATTACAAAGCCGAATCAAATATTTGCTGGGCGGTTAAATTGAGTTGGGGTAAAGTGGGAGAAACAATTAAGTTATTACCAGTAAATGGGGTCATTTGATATTCCTCATCTACTAATTCACACACAAAAATAGTAGGCTTTTTAGGATTACCAATAAATTTTTTACCACCTAAAGCAGCATAATCTAAAATCCAGTATTCGGGAATACCCATTTCCTCGTAGTCTCCAAATTTATCATGATAATCATCGCGCCAATTAGTGCTAACAACTTCAATCACTAATGGAACAGATTCAGGTTTAATTACAGTTGATTGCTTCTCCCATAAAGGTTCATTGACCAAATTTTCATGATTTAATAAGATAATGTCTGGAGAGTAGGTAGAATCTCTTGTTTTGACAAATGCTGTTTTGGGTATGCGATAGGGTAAACCCATCTGTAAAAGTTGAAACCCAATTTGCACTGTCAGAAACCCGGTAACATTTTCATGTTTTCCTGTTGGGGGTGGCATCTCAACAATTATTCCTTTATGTAGCTCGTAGCGCTTGCCATCATTGGGATAGCATTCGATAAACTCTTCGTATGTTATGGGTTTGGGTAAGGCTTGAGTCATGTATTATTAAGGTTGATGATAATAGCAGTCATGATGCTTTCGTTTGGTTAGCTTGACTCAATTTTAGCTAATCATCAAGCTGCTTTTTTGCTTGTAATTCGCAATTTTATTTACTCCTGGAACTGCATTTAATTCTTGAGTTGTTTCCAATTCTTTAGGCTTTTGATTGCTTACAAATTAATTATCCCCTTCTCCAGTATCAGAGAAAGGGATAAATTGCTTAGAAAAACCAACCGTAAGAATGTAAACCTTTACCCAAAAGATTCACACCTAAATAGCAAACCCAAACAACAACAAAACCACTAGCAGCTAAAATCGCGGGACGACGACCTTGCCAACCGCGAGTAATTCTAGCGTGAAGATAGGCGGCGAAAACTAACCAAGTAATTAATGCCCAAGTTTCTTTAGGGTCCCAACTCCAGTAAGAACCCCAAGCTTCGTTAGCCCAAACTGCACCCGCAATAATACCAATTGTCAGTAAGGGAAATCCCAAACCAATGATGCGATAGCTGATATTATCTAAAGTTTCCGCAAGGCTAAGACGTTGAGGTGATAGGGGTTCAGTAGATGTAACAGTTTGCGATTGTGGCGCAGTAACTAAATTTAAAACAGCAGTTTTACCGTTACCATTGCTATTACTTTCATAGCGAACAAAACCATTATTTTCTACAGCAGGTGTTTGCGGTTCAGAAACTAATTCACCTGCTTTGTGTAACTTATAGCCATTGCTGCGATAGCCACCAGTCCCAACAGAACTGCCTTGTAGTTGGATATTTTGACCACGAGTCACGATCAGAAAAGCGATCGCTAACAAGGAACCCACCATCAAAGCAGAATAACTCAACATCATTACACTGACGTGCATCATCAGCCAATTTGATTTCAGCGCAGGTACTAAAGGTTCTGACACCTGCATTTGCGATGGTAATGTCAAAGCCGCAAAAGCCGAAATTCCCATAGCCACAGGGGCAGTTACCACTCCTACTAAGCGGCTACGGCTAGAATTTTCGGCAATTAAATGAATAGTGGTAATTCCCCAAGTCAAGAAAAATAGCGATTCATACAAATTGCTGAGTGGGAAATAACCACCTTCTATCCATCTTGCTCCTAATAAAGTAGCTATGCACAAATTAGCGATCGCCATTCCAGCTGTCCCCAAAGCGGCCATAGCTGGAAGATTTGGAAAAGCTGCCCCTGCCCAATACACCAGCATGGTGAGGAATAAGACAGCAAAGGAGGCATTGTCCAGCCAGTTCTGGAGTACAACCAGATTCATAAAGTGTTCTCCCCAGTGGATTCGTTAAAATTATTTTTTCTGACTGTTCTGATCCTATCTGCTTAGAGCGTATTGGGTCATAGGTTTTTCAAAAGTCAAAGTTATAGGGCATGGGGCATTGGGCATGGGGCATGGGGCATTGGGTAATTGGTAATGGGGTTGGGTATTGGGTGTTTGCCGTTTGTTATTTTCCCTAATCCCCAATCCCCATTACCCCTTATCCCCAGAGGGGGCCCCGAGTTCCCCAGTCCCCAATCCCCTACGAATGCTCCACCTTTTTGAGTGCAAAGAAAATATCATACCGACTACTGCGATTATCACTAACAGCAGTTGTCACGCCAATGGAACGGGTTGCGCCTAACCAAGTTTGTTGATTGGGAATTATATTCGGTAGCGGAAAATTTTTCGCTGTTTGTTCAACATCTAAGAAAAATTGCCCATTTGTTGGGTTCGGTTCTGTGGGTACAGTTTGTTGGAAAGGAATTGTACTAGCTAATGTATTGGTAGGTTTGGGAACGATTTTATCGGCAATGGGCGCACCGAAGATGAAAAACGCCACATCTCCATCTAACCAGCCGTGGGTAGCAGTTAAGGTTCCATAAGGTGCAACCCAGTTGGTAACGGGTTTACCTGCAACCGATGCTGGTTGGATTGTGAATTGGTATTGAGTTTTCATCACGTCATCGAGCTGTTTTAAGGATGCTTCCGCCAAATTGCGATCGCTTGCTTTGACCATAAACAGCAATCCAGCGCGAAAATCTGCTGTTGAACTATCTTTTGGGGTGTTGGGAATAACTGATAAAGAAAATTCACCCTTCATCCACCGCAGTAAATCCCGATCCAAATCCAAATTAATTAGGGACTTCACTCCACTTCGCAGTTGTTCTGGCATGATTGGCGATAGGGGATTTCCTTGGGATGTTAAAGCGTAGTCTGCCCAAAAACGCTGTAAGTTACCGCCAGAAAGCATCATTAAGGTTTCTGCTGGTACCATGCTTTGCATTCTCCCAGCCTTATTTTCCACTGCCAGCACTCGCTGACTATTCGGGTTCAGCCAAGAAACACCTTTTAAACGTATCCCTTGGGCTTCTAATTGAATTGTCCCTGCCAAGCCTTGGTTATTTTGCAGCTGCGCTAAAACTTGGGCTGGTAACTGACGATTTGGCGCAGCTGCAGCTATCCTAGCAGCCGTTGGCACATTGACATAAAACTGAGCAAAAGGCTGATAACTAGCAATTTTGGGAAAATTATCGGCAAATCCACCTGTTGTAGCTAAAGAAGTTTTATTTTTGTAAGCATCAATAGCTCGTTCTGTAGCTTTGGGATCATCGGCGATTACCAAGTACCGCCCATCTAAGACTGTAGCTGAGAGGTTTCCACTCGTTTGTCCATCGGTTTGCTTGATAGGGAAACCTTGATATGTGCGGTCAATCCACTTACCTTGTTTTAAGCTTTTAGGTTGTGCCAAAAGGCTTTGAGCCTGTTCTGGGTTTTTTACAGGCAGAACCATTACCATTGACTGCTGACTGCTAGTAGGCTCAGGATTAGTAGAAACTGGCTTTGGTGGTGGTTGAGTAGCTTGGGGTGCGAGAATGGCGATTGTTACCTCATTACCTACCCAAGGCTGAATATCTTTCTGGAAGTCATAACCATTATTAGTCAGAAAGCGATCGCGCAACTTCACTAAATTTTTATCTATTTCTGCTTGGGTTTCTTTTGTCCCATACTGCCGCAATTGCTGCCATTGTTTAGGATCTGTGGTGAGAGAAACCGCAAACAGAGCATCTTGAGGAATAATAGTTGCACCTACTGGTAAATCTTTAGAAAATATTTGCCCCTGGGTTAATAGCCAGTATGCTGCACTCCCGCCAACAATTAACAACCCAGCAGCCGAAAGCGTCAGCACCAGAGACGGTTTCTTAATTTTTTTCTTCATCGCAACAGACACATTAGGCAGTACCATCGAGACCCATACCTCATACTTGCGAACTCATTACTTGATTTGCCAAGTAAACCAAAAGCTGAGACATTCTTGAGGGCAGCTAATTATCTTAATTTGTCCACCCTGAACATTTATCAGCCTTTGTTGATCAACTTTTCCCAGTATGTCAAAAGCACTGTTTTGCTGGTTAGTTAGCTTTGCTAACACATTTTATTAACACACTTTAGTTGATTTTGCTGGACAATACCAAAGTCGCTCTGTTACCCCAAGCGTTATGAGGATATAACTAACTTGACACAGCTGCAAGTCAGTTGCTTCTACTGTGCCATCGCCGCGATCGCGGCGATTTACTAATCTCTAACCCCCAATCCCGAATGGCACTAAGAAAAGCTGAAAGCTCGTCTGGGCAGGGTGTAGGGGGCAGGGTGTAGGGTGTAGGGGGAAATGCGCGAAAACCAAATATCGAGTACGAACATAAATATTTTCCTTATTCACTACACCCCACACCCCACACCCCACACCCAAAAGCCTTATAGGTAATGGGTTTGGCGTTATCTTAGTGCCATTCCCCCCAATCCCCAAGAAGCTATAAATTAGTCAACATCCGTACTTTTCTGCTCATAAACGTCAAGAAACTTTCTTTTTGAGCAATAATTTCTGCCTTGACTTCCATTCCTGGTTGAATGGGATAAGAGCGATCGCCTTTTTTTAAATCCAGTTTTTCCGGTTCTATAGTTACCTCATAGTAAGGCGCAGTTGTAGCTATAGCATTATTTTGAGCGGTAATCGCATCGGCACTGATACTCCTCACAGCACCAGCCAAAATCCCATAATCTGGGTAAGGATAAGCGGAAATTCGCATTTGTACTCTACCTTCTTGGCAAGCTGTAACTGGTTGCACTTTACAGACTTTGACGTTACCAATATCTTCAACACTGACGTTAGCTTTAACCACCAAAGGAGCCTCAGAAGGAGCAACTTGTGCGATTACCTCTCCTGCACTCACTAACTGCTGAGGATTTCGCAATTCCAACTTCAAAATCGTACCTTTATCAGGAGAACGAATGATAGTTGCTTGCTGTTGTTTATCTATTTGTTTTAATTCTTTTTTACCGTTGTCAATGATATTTTTAATTTCGATTTTCAGCTGGAGCAGACCATTTTTTTCTTGCTGCAAGCTTGCCAAACTTCCATCACCAGCAGCACGTTCTTGAGCAATTTTTGCTTCTACAACTGTTAACACAGCATTACTAGGATTGGTGGCGGCTACTGCTGGTTTGTATTTGCTAGTAGCTGCGGCTACAGCTTGTTGTTGCCTTTCAATGACTTGCTTTTGAGCTTCTACTGCCGCTTTTTGGGATAATAAAGTTTGTTCCTGCTGTTCTAGTGCTAGTTGCACCTGTTCCAATTGATTGTGAGAAATTGATCCAGATTTAGCAAGACCGAGATAGTAATCGCGCTTCAGTTTAGCAGCTTTCCATGCTGCTTCTGTCGCTTTCACATTCGCTTGCATTGATTTCAAATCAAATTCTGCTTTTTGTAATTCATTTTGAGCAATTTTAATATTTGCCCTAACTTCGTCTAGTTGACCGCTAGATGAAACTTTAGTTTGCTGATATTCTCTTTCTGTATGTTGCAATTCTGCTGTTGCACCTGCGATCGCCTTTTTATTTCGCTCTGTTTCTGCAGTTATTTGCCTATCGACAGCACGAATTTGAGCATCCAATTGCATTAGTTGCATTTCATTCTGCTGGATATTCGCTAGAACTTGACTTTTTTTAATTTGGATTTCGCTATCATCAATAGTGGCAATAATATCTCCTTTATTTACCACCTGATTCTCTCTCACCAGAATTCTTCTCACAGTTCCTTCTGATGCTGATTGGACTAAACGTATTTCTCCAGCAGGACGAACAGTTGCAGGTGCCTTGACAGTTACTTGATATTGAATAACCGCAGATAAAATCACCGATGTGGCAACAGATCCAATTAAAAGCTTCCCTCCTACTTTTACCCAACGAGTTGTATGAGGTAAAACTTCGTTTGTTTGAATTACATCTAATAAAAGAGGAGTATCTTCTTGGAGTAGTGTTCCTGGCTTCGGCAATGCAGCACTTTTTTGAAAATCAAAAATTTCAGAACTAGATAGTTGTTGCTGAGGAATAATCTTATTAATTAAACCAGGCGCTAACTGAGTATAGCCTTTCTCAACCAAGCGAATCGAGTCTCTTAGTTCTTCTGGGGATGCGTCTTTTAATATATAACCACAGGCTCCTGCATTGAGCGATGCGTTAATATATTGATGCTTGTCATAACCACTTAATACCAAAATTTTCGTCTTCGGAAATCTTTCACTAATAATCCTTGTCGCATTAATACCATCCATTTCAGGCATTTCCATATCGATGAGCACGACATCTGGATGTAAGTTAGCGACTTTTATAATTGCAGCTTTTCCATTCTCTGCAACTCCTACTACTTCTAAATCTGTTTCTTTTTCAATCAATGACCTTAAATACTCTCGAATAGTTTCTTGGTCATCTACTAGCAGAACTCTAATCATATATTTGTTTGTTCAATAAATATTTTGCTAGTCAATATATAATTGTATTTTTGTAATATTTCTATAAAAATAAGACTAGACACCCATTAGATCAACATCGTAAAGCTTGACTCATACTCTATAGTATTAGCCTTATTTAAATATTTTTAATATCCTCTTGAAAGCAAAATTTCTAGCTAATAAAGTATCACTTCAAATTTTATGTTCAACTTTTGGAATTTACTAGTAATTTATTTAAACATACAGCTAAGACTTTTAAAAATAAAATTTAACTAATTTTTGACACACACTTTAGGGATAGTACAAGAGTGCTGGAAAATCAAATATCATGTTTTCAGCATCAAAAGTACATCATTCATTATTATTGAAATAGCTATTTTATATAGAAGTGAAAAAGCATCTCACCATTGGAGATTGATGATTTACTCTTCAGCAAAATTTTAAATTTTACTAGTGTAGCTTGATATTAAACACCTGATACTAGGTATAAAAAATATCATGATTTTTATCCTAGCAGCCTCAAAAATATAAATATTAAAAATCAATAGAATCTTGAATCTACAATCAGACTTGATCCCAGCAGTTAATCATAAGTTTTAGATAACCTGTTATCTGACAGAATAGGCACAAATAAAATTATCAGCCATTATTCCAGGCTGATTGAGTTTCTACACAGAATTATTTCCTTAAAGAATAAAAAATCAAAAATGGAAGGAAAGGTGGATGAATTAAGCTCTTTACCAGGCGGCCATTGAGATTTTTTCCCTGCATAGCCATACTAAATCTGGTGAACTCTGCTTTCAGACTTCCCAGCAAAACTTTACAATAAATCAAATTAAATTTGAGCTTTTTTCTAATCTCTAGAATTTAGCTGCATCGGGCCCAAATATTTAGTTAAATAAGGCGAAAAAACTTCGTAAATTAATGTTAGAGGCTGTCCGTGGTGCCAAAACAGATAGTGACGACCCCAAAAAGGCCCATCCACCTCAAAACCAGACTCTAAAGCAGGTGAGTAACCATAGTAAACCCCTTGGACATCTCGATACAACTCTGTACGGAGACGAGCTAAACTTGCCCAAATCGGTAAAGAACGGTTTTGTAAATACTCATCTATATGGCTGGCTTCCCACCAAGAAGTAGCATATGCCAATCTCTGACCAGACGCAGTACGTAACCAAACCTGTCGCCGCAGCCTAGGGCCTGGTACAGCTTGAATTAAATCCGGAGCTGCATCTGAGTCCATACCAATTAACGACATATCAATTACATCAACTTCCGTTGGCTCACCTGTCAGTAACTCTAAATGGCGTGTAGGTGAGCCATCGCCCAAAAGCAGCAATTGCCAAGCTGGTGCTAGCTGAGAGTGGGGCAAACTTTTCCTAATTACGTCCTCTCCACCTTGCCAAATTGGGTTCAGGCGATGCCATGCTGCTGGCAGTGTTAAGTTGTTTGTCGGACTAAAAGTTGCAGTCAATGTTCTTCTTTCTTTACAAAAGTTCACCTATTTCTATGAAAGCATAAAAAACTAGTACCGCTACGCGGAATTTAAAATACGCTATGGGAAGGGCAAAGCGCTACAAAAATTTTCCCCTTACACCAGATTTAGCTCCGATAGTTAAAGGTCAACAGCCGCAAGTTTTTGACCCTTGACTATTGACCTTTGACTTTTTACTATCCACTAAAAAATGCGGATGGCGAGACTCGAACTCGCAAGGCAAAGCCACACGCACCTCAAGCGTGCGCGTATACCAATTCCGCCACATCCGCACGGTTTTTATCACTGAAAATAGAATATAGCATAAATTTTCTGCTAGTGGATACTAGACTGACAGAAATATAGTCACTTCCCAAGAGATATTAAAAGGGGTATGCCAACGTGGGGTACAAAGTAAGCTTGTACAAACCTAATTTCGGGTAAATGCAGCAGGAGACTAACAATAGGAATATTGTTAATCTAGTTAAACCCCCGTAGGCGTTCTCAGCCAAATCCTAGCCTTTGGGAGACTGCCTAAGGGCTGATAGACTCTTCTTGGAGGAGGTTGGGGAATCTCCTGTCATAATTTGAAATAAGGCGGAAAGCATTGTTGCAAGTTGAATGGGAGAGAATGTCAATCTACTGGTACTGATCTCGAAACTAGAAAATGAAGTTTGACAAAATATTAATTGCCAATCGGGGAGAAATCGCCCTTCGCATTCTCCGCGCCTGTGAAGAAATGGGAATTGCGACAGTTGCGGTTCACTCCACTGTTGATCGTAACGCTTTACATGTCCAACTAGCCGATGAAGCGGTTTGCATTGGCGAACCTGCCAGCAGTAAAAGTTATTTGAATATCCCCAATATTATTGCTGCCGCCTTAACACGTAATGCCAGCGCCATTCATCCTGGATATGGCTTTTTAGCAGAAAATGCCCGGTTTGCAGAAATTTGTGCTGACCATCATATTGCCTTTATTGGCCCAACTCCTGAAGCTATACGCTTAATGGGAGATAAATCTACTGCTAAAGAAACGATGTACAAAGCTGGGGTACCTACAGTACCTGGTAGCGATGGCTTAGTCGAATCTGAGCAAGAAGGATTAGCACTTGCCAAAGACATTGGCTATCCAGTCATGATTAAAGCCACAGCAGGTGGTGGTGGCCGGGGTATGCGTTTAGTGCGTTCTGAAAGCGAATTCGTGAAACTTTTTTTGGCTGCTCAAGGTGAAGCGGGTGCAGCTTTTGGTAATTCTGGCGTTTATATAGAAAAATTTATTGAGCGTCCACGCCACATTGAGTTTCAAATTTTGGCGGATAATTACGGCAACGTTATCCACTTAGGTGAACGGGATTGCTCGATTCAGCGCCGAAATCAAAAGCTTTTAGAAGAAGCCCCCAGCCCTGCGCTTGATTCCGACCTGCGAGATAAAATGGGTCAGGCTGCCGTGAAAGCCGCCCAGTTTATTAACTATACCGGAGCTGGTACTATCGAATTTCTTTTGGATAGATCCGGTAAATTCTACTTTATGGAAATGAACACCCGGATTCAGGTGGAACATCCTGTAACAGAGATGATTACGGGAGTGGACTTGGTTGTTGAACAAATCCGGATTGCTCAAGGTGAAAGGCTGAAGCTGACTCAAGACCAAGTAGTTTTAAAGGGTCATGCAATTGAATGCCGAATTAACGCCGAAGATCCTGACCACGATTTCCGCCCTTCACCTGGACGTATTAGCGGCTATCTTCCTCCTGGTGGGCCTGGCGTGCGGATTGATTCCCATGTTTACACTGATTACCAAATTCCACCCTACTACGACTCGCTAATTGGCAAGTTAATTGTTTGGGGGCCAGACCGTCCCACTGCCATTACCCGCATGAAACGGGCATTACGGGAATGTGCCATTACGGGATTGCCTACCACTATTGGGTTTCATCAAAAAATTATGGAAACCCCACAGTTCTTGCAGGGTAATGTTTACACCAATTTTGTGCAGGAGTTGAACGGGTAAGGGATTGGGGACTGGGGACTGGGGACTGGGGATGAGGAGGAAAAGGGAATAATTCATAATTCACACCTAATATGAATTAGAAACGTCTCTTATGCCATAAGGATTTCAAGATTAGTCCACAATCATCGTTTTGTGGCTAGCTACGAAATTATCAGGGTTCAACATTTAATTCTCATTAAACTTAACTCAGCACTCAGTACTGAGCCCTCCCAATGCCCAATGCCCCATGCCCCATGCCCTAACTTAGATGAGAAATCATGGTCAGTAATCCTTGCTGACCAAGCAGAATTTCTCGTAGCAAACTGAAAATCCCAACCCAAATAATGGGTGTGATATCTACTCCCCCAATGGGTGGGACTAGTTTTCGCAACAAAGCTAAAAAAGGTTCAGTGGGCCAAGCTATGAGATTAGTCGGGAACCGATTTAGATCCACTTGCGGATACCAAGTGAGAATGATGCGAAAAATGAACAAAAATATCATCAATCCCAATAAAGGATTGAGAATCCAAGTAGTTAGGTTAACAACAGTCATTAGTTTGAAGTACTATCTGTGAACGCAGAAGCAACCTAGGCAAGATTGCAAAAATTTTAAGCTTTGTAAACCACTCTCTATAATTTTAACCAAATGCTGTTACCTGCTCTTAGAGATGGAAAAGCAAATATCCAGCAGCCCTGAACTTAATTATTTATCAGGGCTGTTGTCCTTTTGTAGCTGATGATTGTGAGGCTTCTCAAGGAAGTAATACACTATTAGAATTATGATGAAGTGTGTAAAAAAAGGTTGAGAACTATGACACCTGCTTTAGCAAATTTTCTTTGGAGTCTGTTGTGGGGTACTCTGATTGTCGTTATCCCTGCGACAGTTGGTTTGATTTTCATTAGCCAAAAAGATAAAATCCAACGTTCATAATCTTGGCGGGGGTCAGCTTGACTCTCATAAACCTTTGTCTGTTGGCTATTTACCTGATTCCACTAAGAGCAGCAATTCCTCTTATAAAGGACAAGATGTACTTAGCTGACAGACAAAAAATTTTTTAGCTTTCGGTGGATAGCTTCAAAGCTTCTTTACCAGTGGCTTTGAAGCTTAAATATATTGTGCTTGATTAGAGTAGTGATTTTAATTGTGACTCGCTAACATAGATTTGATATTGGAAAAATAGCAATGATAAATTTTGGGCTGAACTCAGCCAGTATTCTGGCTCAGGTAAATTTTGGGACAAACTCAGCCAGTATTCTAGGAATTTTCCTGGCTGTGGCTGGGGCAGCACTGTATTTTCTACGGACTGTGCGTCCCGAACTGTCACGAGATCAAGATATCTTTTTTGCAGCAGTAGGCTTACTTTGTGGCTTCATTTTAATCTTCCAAGGTTGGCGATTAGATCCAATTTTGCAATTTGGTCAGCTACTTTTAGTGGGTACAACTGTATTTTTTGCAGTAGAAAGTATTCGCTTACGTAGTATCGCTACCCAGCAAGCCAAGCGCAATACTCCAATTGTGGATGAAGAACGCGAGGTGAGTAATAAATATTCCTATGACAAGCGGCGACGGGGATATCAAGCTGAGGTGGATGATGATTTAGAGCCATTGCCTTATGAGGAAGAGGAACGCCCTGTGCGTCCCCGAATTCGTGCTAGCAGAGACGATCGCTCTTCTCGTGATGATTATTATACAGATCAATCTCCCCGTCGTTCAGAACGTCCCAGCAGTAGTAATGAAAGACAGGACTCAGGGGAAAGAAGCCGTCGCCGCAGTTCCGGCGGGCGTTCTGGGAACCGTCCTGCAGACAGATTGGATGAGGAAAGTTGGGGTTCTGCTTCTAGAGAAGTTGATGATTGGGACAGTTCGGGAAGTGAAGCTAGAAAACCTTCTCGCCGTGGTAATAACACACCGCAGCGTCCAGAAATTCGTGATGAAGATGTCACCCCCAGAACCAGGAAGCGCCGTCCAGTTAATGATTCACCAGCTCGCAGAGAGCGTGAAGATGATGATGCCATACCAACTGATTATGTAGAATACAAACCAATTGGAAGAACAGATGATGATTCTGATAATTCGACCAATTTTGATGATATCTAAAATAGTCAGGGCGATGGAAAATAGTTGAGGTGAAAAAATTTACACCGGGATTTTGGCTCCAACGACCGATTCATTGGAGCCTAGTTTTTAGCTTGGCAACTGTGCTTGTCTCTTGTAGTTCTAGTGATATTCCACTTGGGCCTACGTCCCTCAACAGTCGTTATACAGAGGAGCAACCGACTTTGAGTGGAAATGGGCGCTTTTTAGCGTTTGTATCCAATCGTAACGGTAGTCACCAAATTTTAATTTACGACTTACAAAACCAAAGTTTCATTCGCACCCCAGGCTTAAACCGACCGGAAACCATTGCCGAAAGTCCTAGCTTGAGCTACACAGGGCGCTACATTGTATACCTAACTAGCGACCAAGGCAGACCAGTAGTAGCGCTTTACGATCGCGCTACTCAACAATCACAAATCCTCACCCCAGTCTATCGCGGCTGGGTGAGAAAACCAGGGATCAGCCCCGACGGGCGTTATGTGGTATTTGAAACCGCTAGCCGCGGTCAGTGGGACGTTGAAGTCCTAGACCGGGGGCCAAATATTGAATTAGATATTCCCAATGGTGCAACAGTTGCACCACCTAATTCTCAATAGGGTAAAGCTGGAAAAAGCGATCGCAGGCTTTTTACGCTTCAAAATAAGTCTGTAATTTGTTGACTAGCTTCTTTAAAATCATCAAGGGGATTCAAGAATATTTTTTGGCTAGCCCCAGCCGCGCAATTAAATATTTATGAAACGCTCTATTTTTATATCGGTATTTGCTTGCTCCAGTCTATTGACTGGTTGTTTTGGCTACCCACGCCTTTTGAGTTATCCATTTGATCCTGGGGGTCGCAGTCTCAACAGTTTAGCCTCAGAATTAAATCCTCAAATTGCTAGCAGATATATTGTGTTTACTTCTGACAGAAGGGGCAGTCAAGATGTTTACTTATTTGATCGGATAACTGGCAATTTAGTAGATTTACCAGGTTTAAATTCTTTAGATACCATTGCTTCTCATCCCAGCGTTTCTGAGGATGGCCGTTATGTAGTTTTTGGGGCCAGTCGTCAAGGGCGATCGGCTATTGTACTTTACGACCGAGAAACACGCCAATTGCGGAATTTAACAACAAATCTGCAAGCAGAAGTCCGCAATCCCACAATTAGCGCTGATGGTACTAGGATTGCTTTTGAATCTAGTAATAATGGGCAGTGGGATATTCTAGTTTATGACCGTTTTGGGCAGCCGTTAAATATACCGCAAGATCCAAGGTAATTAATGCTTAGGGGTGTCCTTAGTTATTTGTCATTTGTCATGGGGTAATTGGTAATTGGTAATGGGGTGTGGTGTTTGGTGTTTGTTATTTTCCCTTATCTCCCTCATCTCCCCAATCCCCAATCCTCAGTCCCCAATCCCCAGTACCTAATCCCTAGCCCCTACCTCCTCTTGCACAGATTCAATTAGCGATCGCACTTGTTGGGTACCTTCGGAAGATTCAAAGGAAAGGGGGAATTTACCTCTAGCAATCATCCGCAAGCCGAGGGGTGCTAAACTGAGCAATCCTCGCAAATCGCGAAAATAATTACCGACGACTTGTATACCAAATTGACGTTCATCAATCCAGCCACCTGCTTTTACTAAATCAATTAATACTTTGCGGTGGCGAATTGAACGGCTAGCATCGGCTTGTTTACGAGCGAGTATTTCTTGTTTAATTTTAGTGATTTGCTCTAATGGTGCTACTTCCATCGGGCAAACTGCATCACAATACAAACAACGGGTACAACCCCACACTCCTTTAGTACCTTCGTTGTAATTTTCTAAGCGAGTTTCGGTTGTTTGGTCGCGTGAGTCTGCGACCATGCGGTAAGCTTTGGCTAACGCATGGGGGCCAACAAAATCAGGATTCACTTCACGAGCATTGCATTCTGAGTAGCAAGCTCCACACATAATACAATTACCTGTTTGATCGAGAAGCGATCGCTCTTGTGGCGTTTGCAAAAATTCTCTTTCTGGAACTTGTCTGGCTGCGGTACTCACATAAGGAGTTACTGCTTCTAAGTTATGCCAAAAACTGCCCATATCCACTACTAAATCCTTAATCACTGGCATATTACCAAGTGGTGCGATCGTGATTTCTGGAATTACATTTGCTTCCCTTCCTGGGGATGGAATTTTTGCTAATCTAGCTATTTCGCTGCCAACATTTTCCTTACAAGCTAAAGCCGAACGGCCATTGATTCGCATAGCACAACTACCACAAATCGTATTGCGACAATTTTTGCGGAATGCTAAAGTTCCATCTTGTTCCCACTTAATGCGATTGAGACAATCCAAGATTGTATTGCCAGGTTCTACCTCTAGCAGGTAAGTTTTTACAACAGGAGAGGAATTTTCTTCTTGTCGAATGACCTTAAATAGAATTTCCATTATTACCAACCAAAATTTGAAAATTATCTACTTGCCTGAAAATTCATCACTACAGGCTGGTTACTCTAAAAAACGAGCTATCCTCTTTTGGTTCTTGATTCTAGGCTAGCTGTTAATAGACTGATGATTGAAAACTTAATAATTCTAGTACACAGCCGCAAAATAGAGTACCACCTAAAAACTACTCTTAAGCTACATGATGTAAAGTTTTTGGAAGTTGAATTGCGGAAAAAGTTTTGATAATGAGCCACTATCTTGGGTAAGCTTCCCAGATTTTAACTGATGTTGCTAACTCTGCTTGACCTAGTAGACTTTTCCAGATAAATTTAAAATTCCGCGTAGTAGTAGTTTCAGGATTTGCATTAAAATTTTAGCCCTAGACGCACAGTAGGCTACATTTGTGTCCGACTCTTGACCTAACATCAAAAAACGTAATTGCTACTTTACATTTAATTGACCTGTTGGGCAGTATAGGTAAAAAATGGTTAGCCAGATCAGGACACATGGAAGTTGGCTCGAGAGGAAAAATAGATAAATTAAATCTACCTTAGGGTAGCACTACATCCTGATGTTCACAGCATCAAGTTCTGGCTGGGAGAATACCTCAAATGCTTCTAAAATGGCACCTTTTGTTTATATAGAAGTGTTAAAGCGCTAATGAAGTCAAGTACTGGCAATAATGCACTAGACAGATGTACAAAAATTCATTCTTCCCACAGATAGACCCAGATAATCCTCTATCTGCTTTTTGTCTGTTGGCTATCAATGGGACGAAAATCCTCAGGGATTTTTTACTCGTCTCAATCAAGCAAATCTTAGATTTAACTCAGTTGTCAAATCTGGCAGTCTAAATTAGAGGAATTTTGATCAAAGCTCCATAGCAATACTCACCACTGCAATCAAACCCTCGAAAAATTATCATCGTTTTTTACTTCCCTAAGCTAGTACATTTAAATAAAAGTTTACCAGTTAAATTTAATTCAAAATAAAACAACTATTTTGCTATTATTAGTCCATGCTAGTATTTAATATAAAATTACAGAAGTAACAAAACCAGTATCAATAGCCGTACAAGCGCGGCTGCTGCTGCTTTGTTTATTTTGTAATGTAGAGACAAGAAATTTCATGTCTCTACTAGCAGGACTAAAGGGTGTAAGCCTGTATGACCATATTCAAATCTAATGCTGTTAAAAGCTCTGGAGTAATAGTAGGGTAAACCCTATAACTCAAGAGTAAAAAAGCAAGCACTGAAAGTGGAAAACCTGCAATTTCTAGGTCTACGACTTATTGGCCGTAGAACTCACATAATTTGTAAAGGTGGCTGAAAGTCAAGCCACGAAAGTAGCGCCAAAAGAAAAAATAATTTCATTTTCCTTGGCGAATCATGGTTAAAACTGACGTAAAATCACCGAAATTAATACCTGTGATTACCATGAAACCTCATCTGTTGTGGATAACCATAATAGAGGCGCTATAGCTTCCCCCTATAAGCAGGAATGTACCCTCACCTTAAGGGTCAAGAGTTGCTCTGTGCAGATGCTAAAAAGCTAAATGCTGGCACAAGACAATATCGTTTATCAGTTTGGAGAAAGTAAGGAAATTTTGAGCATAATGACTGAAACTGCAACCGCACCATTAACCGGAAAAGCATTGCTTGCTAAAGTAAAAGAGCTTTCTAATTTACCGCGTCGAGAAAGAGCAAAGCAGTGCGGCTACTACACTGTTACTAAGAATAATCAGGTTCGTGTAAATCTCACTGATTTTTATGATGCTTTGCTATCGGCGAGAGGAATTCCACTCAGCCCAGAAGCACCCAAAGATGGAAGAGGCCGCGAACCGACATACCGTGTTAGCGTTCATCAAAATGGTCAAATTGTGATTGGTGCTACATACACCAAAGCAATGGGCTTAAAGCCAGGCGATGAATTTGAAATTAGACTGGGTTACAAGCATATTCACTTGATTCAACTTGGTGAAACTGACAAAAAATTAACCCAGAGTGATTTGGACGTTGATGACTTAGATGAAGAAGATTTAGAAGACGAAGACGAAGAATAAGCGGTGCTAATGATAGAGGTAGGTTGAAAGTAAATACTGGATAACTTATCTCTACGACTACAGCCGCAAGCTGGCTGTAGTTTGACCGCATAATTTTAGATTTGAAATTTTGGAAAGTAGAATTTAAAATTTGCTTCCAAAGTTGAATTATGGTGTAAGCAAACATACTTATACTCGCTTGGTGAGTAGTAAGCTATGTGCAACCAATCTAAAATTGCTCATCGCTTCGCCCAGTCCAATATCGATGGTATAGGGCTAATCTAAAATCTCAAACACAAAATTGATTGACAATTTTCTCATCACTAAAAATACGATTTGACCTCTTGCATAAGTCACTAACTTTAGTAGAGTCTTGAATAATCACCAAGAAATCTATTGTTGCAAAAAGTTAGTCGTGTTTTTCATGCCTATTTTAATCACATTGATCACGCCATCAACCGACAACCTACTGGCATTTTTTCAAAATGCACCAGTAATATTTGTTGTGATGGCTTTTTTTATAGCTTGGATAGGTTGTTGGTTACCCATAGCAGCAGTAATTGCGATGGCGCTCCGCGCCCGCCAAGAGGCGATCGCACTCAAATTGCAACCTCAAAAAACTTTCCAGCCAGAACAAAAGTTACCCTTATTAATACCCCTTTATCTATTAGCCCCGCTAATTATCTGGGGAATGAGTTCATTGGGGTTGCGATCGCTCTCTGATTACGGTTTTGTTGCTAATATTTCACTTTTAGGTTCTTTACTTTTAGGCTTTACCTTAGGAGTGATGAGCTTAACTATTGTATTTATCGGTCAATTTTGGTTGGGTTGGTGTAAATGGCAAGAATCAAATTTCCAGTTGATTTTACCCAACTTACTACCAATTTTGTTGATAGCTTTATTAGTGGGTGCCATAGAAGAGTTAGTTTTTCGTGGTTTCCTCTTCACTGAATTAGCAAGAGAATACCCAATTTGGCTAGCAGCGATCATTTCTAGCTTAATTTTTGCCCTGCTGCATTTAGTCTGGGAACAACGAGAAACCATCCCCCAACTCCCTGGATTGTGGCTGATGGGAATGGTACTAGTCTTAGCCAGATTTGCCGATCGCGGTAATTTGGGTATAGCTTGGGGACTTCACGCCGGCTGGGTATGGGCGATCGCGACTATAGATACAGCCGGATTAATTACTTACACAGATAAAGTATCGGAATGGTTGACTGGTAAGAATAAAAAACCTCTAGCTGGTTTAACCGGAATTGTATGTGTATTGCTAGCTGGCGCGATTCTTCGGTTATTTTCTCATTAAATTTTCTTAGGTAAATGATCACAAAGGGCGATTTAAAATTTTAACTCTTGACTCAGGACAGCGTTAAGAGACCAGTCCTGCTTTAAATATTCAGAAAATTTGAATATTTAATTTTAGTTTGAATCTTTCGATTACTGGCTGGGAACAATAAAATCATCAGATCTATTCACATGGATGCATAGTTCAAAATGTCAGTTGACTTTACAGTAGTTATACCTACATACAATGGCAAAAGCCGATTACCCAAAGTTTTGGAATACTTACAAAGCCAAACAAATATAGAAATCCTAAACTGGGAAATAATTATTGTTGATAATAATAGTCATGATGGTACAGCAGAACTTGTTCAAAAATACCAAATTAATTGGTCTTTCCATGTACCATTACGCTACTGTTTTGAAGCTGAACAAGGAGCAGGATTTGCTAGAAATCGAGGAATCACAGAAGCAAAGGGCGAATTGGTTGGTTTTTTAGATGATGATAATTTACCTGCAAAAAATTGGGTGTTGTCAGCCTATAAATTTGGGCAAGAGCATCTAAATGCTGGTGCTTATGGTAGCCAAATTCATGGCTTATTTGAAGTTGAACCATCAGAAGATATCAAGCCAATTCTTTTTTACCTTGCTATTAATGAAAGAGGAGAAAAATCATTAAGATATGAACCTAGTAAAAAAGGATTTCCTCCTAGTGCAGGATTAGTAGTACGTCGTAATATCTGGAAAAATAATGTCCCCTCGCGCCTTTTATTAGGAGGTAGAGTTGGTAACTCATTAGTAGCTTATGAAGATTTTGAAGCTTTATCTTATATTTACAAAGCTGGTTGGGAAATTTGGTACAACCCAGCAATGGAAGTAGAGCATATTATTCCATCTTGGAGGATAGAAAGAAAATATTTAATTTCACTGATGCGTGGTATTGGTCTTGGTCGTTATTACTTACGGATGTTATTCCTAAAAAACTGGCAAAAACCTTTTGTTTTTTCTATTTATATGGTTAGTGATATATATAAATTTATATCGCATTTAATTCGTTATCATAAAGTACTGCAACATGATATTATTGCAGCTTGTGAAATGGAAAGACTTCTTGGTACCTTAATTAGTCCTTTTTATTTATGTCATCTAAAAATTAGCAGATTTTTGAAAATTAAGTTCTACCCATCTTTTAATCTAAAATAGAGTGCAAAGTTATTGAATTATTGAAAGCCTTATCTGCCTTATGTTGTTATAGCGTTTCCTAAGCAACTGAGCTACACCCAAATCTTTTTAAACAAAGTTATTAGCTTTGAGAATGTATTTCATCAGATTGGGAAATGCTATAGCATATAAGGCTTTCACTCTCATCTATGTTTTATGACTATATAGAAACTAATAGATTCTGAAAATATACTGATGATGTTGTTATATAAAGTGGATTAACATATAAATTATCTTTTAAAATAGTCAATATATTGTATATAAAATATGACTACTATATCTGTAGTTATTCCAGTATTTAATGGAGAAAAAACCATTAATGAAACTATTAACTCAGTTCTTAATCAAACATTCTTACAATTTGAACTAATAGTAATTAATGCTAGTTCTACAGACAAGACTTTAGAAGTTATCTCTAAAATTAAAGATTCTCGCCTTAAAATATTTTCTTATCCTAAAGCCAATGTAGCTGTAAATCGCAATCGGGGTATTTCTCATTCTGTCGGCGAATTTATTAGTTTCTTAGATGCTGATGATCTATGGACGACTGATAAATTAGAAGCACAATATCAGGCATTAATTGAAAATCCTAACGCTGTTTTAGCTTACAGTTGGACTAATTGCATAGATGAAACAGGTAAATTTTTACGTTCATGCAGAAAAGTAGAATTAACAGGTAATGTATATCCATATCTTTTATTAGATGATTTCATTGGTAGTGGCTCCAATGTCATGATTCGGAAACAGGAATTAATTAAAATTGGCGGATTTGATGAATTACTAACTAATGCTCAAGACTCAGATTTATGGTTAAGATTAGCTGCATCTTATCAATTTGCATTAGTACCAAAAGTACAAATTTTATATCGCATATCAGCTACTTCAATGTCCGCTGATGTTCGTAATATGGAAAAAGCATGTTTGCAAGTAATTGAACGTACTTTTAATCAAACTCCTGCATCGCTACAATATCTGAAACCATATTCAATTGCTAACACTTATAAAAGTTTGCTTTACAGAACAATTGAAGGACAACCAGAACGTAATAAAGGTTGGATCGCTGCTAATTTTATAATTCAGGTTATTAAAACTGACCCTTCTATAATTTTTACAAAAGTTATTTTTAAATTATTACTAAAGGTTGCCGTAATTATTCTATTGCCTGGTAAATGTACTAACTTTTGGTTGACAAAAATTCCTTATATTAGCAATACAAGTACTTTACTAGGATATCTAAAATTTGATCCATTTTTACCCACAAAATAGTATGTTAATTAGCAATTTTAATCAACCTTTGATTTCCGTGGTGCTTCCAGTATTTAATGGAGCGAAAACAATTTCTGAAACTGTTCAATCTGTTTTAAATCAAACTTTTGTTAATTGGGAACTCATCATAATTAATGATGGTTCTCAAGACTCTACTTTAGACATCATTGAAAAATTTGAATCTGCTGAACCTCGATTACGCATATTTTCTTATCCAAATGCTGGTCTTGCTGCTAGCCGTAACAGGGGTATAGCATTGTCTTTAGGTGAGTATATCTCTTTTATTGATGCTGATGATCTCTGGACACCTAATAAATTGAAGTCTCAGTTAACTGCCCTGCAAGAACAATCAAAAGCTTTCGTAGCTTATAGTTGGACAGATTATATTGACGCAAATGGTAAGTTTGTAAAATCTGGTGGACATACCACAGATACAGGTGATGTTTATCAAAAACTTTTACTTTGGAATTTTATAGAAAATGGTTCTAACCCCTTAGTGCGTAAAGAAGTTTTTGATACAGTTGGTGGTTTTGATGAATCACTTAGCGCAGCTGAAGATTGGGATATGTGGTTGCGTTTAGCAGCTAGATATGAATTTGTAGTAATTCCAGAAGTACAAGTATTATATAGACTCTCTATGAATTCAATGTCTGCAAATCTTAAAAGGCAAGAAAGTACTTGTCTCACTGTAATTAACAAAGCTTTTGCTGCTCCCAGAGCAGAATCTTTAGGGCATTTAAAAAAACACACAATATCTAATATTTATAAATACTTGACTTTTAGGTCTCTAGAGGTCGATCCCGATAAAGTAGACCGTTGGATATCTACTTTATTCCTCTGGAAAACGCTGAGATATAATCCTAAATTTTATACAAATACAAGGATTATATTTATAGCTATTTTTAGAATAATTTTCCCTTCTTTATATTTTTACTTAAAACGTAATAAAAGAGTCACTCTATAGCAGATTATACATTTTATTTGCTAATTTATAGCTCATTATTAAATTTATTAAGTAATTAATACCACAATAACAGCTTTTTGATTTTAAGGAAAAACCAAAGTGATTCAACAAATTCTCTATCAAGGTCAAATTTTAGCCATAATTGTTCCCAGGCATTTTGATGAAAGGGGCATTCACTTTTTTACACCTAATGAACTTTCTCAACAATTGGCCTATATGCACCATCCGGTGAACACAATTATTCAACCCCATGTTCATAATCCTGTAGCTAGAAATGTACAGTATACTCAAGAAGTTTTATTTATTAAAAAGGGTAAACTGCGTGTAGACTTTTACAACAACGAAAAGCAATACCTAGAAAGTAGAATTCTAGAAACAGGCGACACCATACTTTTAGTAACAGGGGGACATGGCTTTGAAGTCCTAGAAGAAATCGAGATGCTTGAAGTGAAGCAAGGCCCTTATGTCGGGGAGCAAGATAAAACCCGATTTGTAGGTGTTACTGCCGATAAAACTAAAGTAGTTAAAGGGAGTAATTAATGAATCCTATTCCGGTAAATGAACCATTACTAAATGGTAATGAGAGACAATATTTACTAGAGTGTATTGACAGTGGCTGGATTTCTTCGGAAGGGCCATTTATTAAACAATTTGAAGAGCAATTTGCTACAAGAGTTAATCGTAAATATGGGATTGCTGTTAGTAACGGTTCTGTTGCTTTAGATGTGGCAGTTGCAGCATTAAATATTAGTTTTGGAGATGAAGTAATTATTCCTACGTTTACAATCATTTCCTGTGCATCTGCCATAGTTCGTGCCGGTGCAATACCAGTAGTGATAGATTGTGATCCTCAAACTTGGAATCTGGATGTCAGTCAGATTGAGGCGAAAATTACACCAAGAACCAAAGCTATTATGGTCGTCCATATATATGGATTACCTGTAGATATGGAAGCAGTAATGGTGCTAGCTGAAAAATATGGACTGCATATTATTGAAGATGCTGCCCAGATGCATGGTCAGATGTATAGAGGACAACCATGTGGTAGTTTTGGAACTATCAGTACTTTTAGTTTTTATCCCAATAAACACATCACAACTGGTGAGGGTGGAATGGTACTCACCAATGATCAAAAATTAGCTGACAGATGCCGTAGTTTACGCAATTTGTGTTTTCAACCTCAAAAACGTTTTGTGCATGAAGAATTAGGCTGGAACTTTCGGATGACGAATTTACAAGCCGCTATTGGGATTGCACAGTTGGAACGGCTCGATGAGTTTGTAGCTCACAAACGTCACATTGGAAAGAGATATACAGAACTTTTACTTGATATTCCTGGGTTGCAGTTACCTATATGCCAAACTGACTATGCTGACAATATTTATTGGGTATATGGCCTTGTATTAAACGATAGTGTACCTTTTGATGCAGAATATGTGATGCATCGCTTGAGTAGTTATCAAATTGGCACCAGACCATTTTTCTGGTGTATGCATGAACAACCTGTTTTCCAAAATATGGGTTTATTTAAAGATGTTATATGTCCTGTAGCAGAGAGAATCGCCCGCCGTGGTTTTTATATTCCTAGTGGAATGGCATTGACAGATGAGCAGATTGAGCAAGTAGTAATAACAATTAGAGAGATTCTTAAATGAAGAGAATTATCAAGCAGATACCATTTACTCAACAAGTTTACAAAATTTTTGCGGAGAAACAATATAAGTCTCGATTTGCAACAAATGGTTATGGTTGTTTTTGGGGAGTATTTGAAACATTGGAACAAGCAATGCAAGCAGCACCTAAAACGAAAAGTATTGGGTATGATAATGCAGAACTAGCCCAAGAATATCAAAATATGCTTGAAAGTAATAATTGGGAAAATCGTCGTCGGATTATTGCAGCCTATGATTATCCAATTTTATTTTGGCTTGGGTCACTATTAAATCAAGGAATTAACCAAATTTTTGATTTTGGTGGCAATGTAGGAATTCATTTCTATAGCTATGCAAAATATTTACAATATCCAGCAAATTTACAATGGATGATTTGTGATTTACCAGAGATCTGCAAAGTTGGCAGACAATTAGCTGAGAAAAGAAATGTCTACAACTTATTCTTTAGTAGTGATTTTAATGATGTTACAGGTAAAGATATATTTCTTGCTTCTGGTTCAGTGCAATATGTAGCAAATTTTGCAGATAAAATTACTGATTTAAATAAACCTAAACACTTATTAATCAATCGTTTACCACTATACAATGGCAAAGAATTTGTGACTTTACAAAATGGAGGTAAGGTTTTTTATCCTCAATATGTGTTTAATAAAGCTAAATTTATTAAAGGGATAACAGACATCGGTTATCAATTAATTGATATTTGGCAATCTAAGGATGATGCTTGTGTTATTCCTTTCCATTCACAAAACTCAGTTCCTTTTTATTCTGGATTGTATTTTAAACTTAAGGCTTAAAGTAATGACTATATTTGCTAACTATGCACGTTACTACGACTTACTCTACGGCGATAAAGACTATGCAGCAGAAGTTCAGTTTGTTCATAGGCTAATTAAAACCTATTTACCAGCAGCACAAACTCTTTTAGAGCTAGGGTGTGGTACAGCTAAACATGCAGCACTTTTAGCTGCAGAAGGTTATCAAATTGACGGAGTAGATTTTAGTGAAGAAATGTTACTAAAAGCTAAAACTCGTATTTGTGAAATACCCAAAAATTTAGCTTCCAAATTGCAAGTTTTTCATGGGGATATTCGCCAAATTAGATTGCATAAAAATTTTGATGTCGTTTTATCTTTGTTTCATGTCATCAGCTACCAAACAAAAAATGAAGATTTACTAGCAACTTTTGCTACAGTCAAAGAACATCTCAAACCCGGAGGAATTTTCATTTTTGATATTTGGTATGGGCCAGCTGTATTAAGTGAACCACCAGAGGTTCGGGTCAAACGACTAGAAGATTCAGAAATTTATGTGACTAGAATTGCTGAACCTAAGATGTATCCTAATGAAAATTTGGTAGATGTTAATTATCAAATCTTTATTCAAGATAAAAATAGCGATGCTATTAAAGAAGTTCGAGAAACTCATCAAATGCGCTACTTGTTTAAACCTGAACTAGAATTTTTATTAAATAATATGGGTTTAAAAATAATTGATCATATGGAATGGATGTCAGGTAAACCACTAAACTTCAATACATGGGGTAGCGTATTTATTGTCAAATTATTTTAAAATATGGTTATTTTTAATTAAAAATCTATGAACAATAAAAAGATATTACTAGTAAGTCCATTTCCTAATGATGATGATTTATACCCTCATATCAGACATTTGATTAATGAACTGTCTGTTGATTATGACATTGATTACTTTTATGGACATGAACGTGGTATTTGGACAGAACAATTTAATAAAAAACTTAAAGAAGGTAATTATAAGCCAGTCATAAATATTTTAAAAGACTTAATGGATTTATATACAAAGAAAAATCAAAATTATAAATTTGTATTAGCTATTGATAATTTTTTGTATATTATTTCTGATTTAATTTTTAAAAATAAAACTATTTTGTGGAGCCAGGATTTTGTTGGTTATGATGAGAAAAAGAATCAGCAGTTAGTGCAAAAAAATATTGCTTTAATCACCAGAAAGACTCTGCATAAAAATCAAAAAATAATAATTCAGGATTCAGAAAGATTAGAGGCATTATTAAAGAGTATTAGTTACGATGGAATGCCAAATAGTGTTTTCTTTTTACCAGTATCATTACCACCAATACAATTGCAAAATAAATACAGTTGTAAATCCCAACTTCCTATAATTATGCAAAGTGGGACTATTGCTAATTGGCGATTTAGTAATGAATTAATAATATGCCATCAGCAGAACTTAGAGAAGTTTAATTTATTTCTTCAAGGTTTTTTAACTCCAGAGATAGAAATATTACTTAAAAGTTTAGAAGTTTCTCCACATATTAACTCTTCTAGAGTACCTCCAGATAAATTGTCTGAAATAATTCAGTTATGTGATATTGGTTTTATTGGTTATGCTATAGGAGATGTAAACCACTACTACATATCCAAAGCATCAGGCCAACTTGTAGAGTTTATTAGATGTGGCAAGCCAGTAATTGTGAAAACTAAAACTAATTTGCAGCAATATGTAGAAGAAAATAAAATAGGAGTGGCTATAAAAGATATTGATGAGTTAGTTCCAGCAATACAGAAAATCCAAAATAGTTATCAGGAATATTCAGGGAACTGTATTCAATTGTTTGAACACTCATTTAATATAAAAAAATATACTGAAAAGCTACTTCTTTTTTTAGAATAAAAATTAAGAATACCAAAAATTAGAGCTAATTTGTAACCTAGAGTAAAATTTTTGTTTTGTAAGGGGTTCAGAAATTTGGGACACTCTAGCTTTTATTCGCTGAAATTCTTACCCAGCAATTAATTGGGTATCCTTAAGATTTTCTTTACTAATCAGATCTTAATAAAACGTTACTAGGTTGAGTTTAGCAATAAATGTTAACTTTTTTACAAGTCTGTCATATCTATGAAATGTTTTAGGAATATCTGTACGCCTGGCCTGTTATAGAAAGTTACACAGGTCTTAGACAAGAAGTAGCACAGTCTAGTTTACTTGAAGCGGACAATAAAGAAGATTTTTGTGTATTGTTTAAGTTGTGTAACCGGATAAAAGAAGTAGGGAAATCCGCATTTCGGAATGGGGGTAAACAATCCTCTCAACTAGTGCGATCGCACTAAACTATACCCTTAGAATCCTCAACAAGCGACTTTTATCTAAAATTAGGTTATGATAGAACAAGGCACTATCAGTATTCATACTGAAAATATTTTCCCGATTATTAAGAAGTCTCTCTACTCAGACCACCAAATCTTTTTGCGGGAACTAGTATCTAACGCTGTAGATGCCATTCAAAAACTAAAGATGGTATCCCGTGCTGGAGAATATACTGGGGAGATTGGCGAACCAGAGATTGAAATAGCCATAGATAAAAATAACAAGACTATCTCTATCTCCGATAACGGTATCGGAATGACCGCAGAGGAAGTAAAGAAATACATCAACCAAGTTGCTTTCTCTAGTGCTGAAGAATTTATTCACAAGTATCAAGGCAAATCAGACCAACCAATTATCGGTCACTTCGGTCTTGGCTTTTATTCTTCCTTTATGGTGGCGCAAAAGGTCGAAATTGATACCCTCTCCTACCAAGAAGGTGTGCAAGCAGTACACTGGTCTTGTGATGGTTCACCAGAGTTTACTTTAGAAGAATCATCCCGGACAACTCACGGTACTACCATCACCCTGACTCTGCAAGCGGAAGAAGAAGAATATTTAGAATCAGCACGGATTAAGACTCTTGTTAAGACATATTGCGACTTCATGCCAGTAGCAATCAAGCTGGAAGGTGAAGTTTTAAATCAGCAAAAAGCACCTTGGCGAGAATCTCCCAATAATCTCAGCAAGGAAGATTATTTAGAGTTTTACCGCTATCTCTATCCTTTTCAAGAAGAACCTCTGCTATGGGTACATCTGAATACAGATTATCCCTTCATCATTAATGGGATTCTGTATTTCCCCAAAATGAGACCCGATGTCGATGTGACTAAGGGACAGATTAAGCTATTTTGCAATCAAGTTTTTGTCAGCGACAACTGCGAAGAAATTATTCCCCAATTCCTCATGCCTATGCGGGGTGTAATTGATAGTACTGACATTCCTTTAAATGTATCACGTAGCGCCCTACAAGGCGATCGCACTGTTCGCAAAATTGGTGACTACATTGCTAAGAAGGTAGGCGATCGCTTAAAAGAACTTTACCGCGATAACCGCGAACAATACATCAGTGCATGGAAAGACCTCGGCACTTTTGTGAAGTTTGGTGTGCTCAATGATGATAAATTCAAAAAACAAGTTGAAGACATCATTGTCTTCCGCAGCACTGCTAAAGTTGCCGAAAACCCTGCGTCAACTCCAGCAGTTGAAGTCCAGTCCCAAGAAGGAGATGTTTGGCAAGATGTTACCCCAAATGCACCCAGCACTGAGGGTTCAGCAACTAGCACTCCCTACACCACTCTGAAAGAATACTTAGAACGCAACAAGGAACGCCACGAAAATAAAGTTTTCTACTGCACTGATGAAGCTTCACAAGCCACCTACGTAGAATTACATAAAAATCAGGGCTTAGAAGTCCTATTTATGGACTCCTTCATCGATACCCACTTCATCAACTTCCTAGAACGGGAATATAACGATGTAAAATTCACACGGGTAGACTCAGACTTAGATAATACCCTGTTGGATGATAAATCTGGGGAAATTGTAGACCCCACAACCAACAAAACTAAAAGTGAAGTCATCAAAGAATTATTTGAAAAAGCTCTCAATAAACCCAAAGTCAATATCCGCACAGAAGCGTTGAAATCGGATAATCCTCAGGGAACTCCACCTGCAATGGTACTACTACCAGAAATTCTCCGTCGTCTGCGAGAAATGAACGCGATGATGCAGCAGCAAACTACAGAGTTTCCCGAAGACCATATTTTACTGGTTAATACTGCTCATCCCCTAATTCAAAATCTGGCTAATCTCAGTCAAGGTAGTATTATCCAAGGAGATGGTTTATCCCCAACAGCACAATTAGTGAACATGATTTGCCAGCATGTCTACGATTTAGCGTTAATGTCTCAGAAAGGCTTTGATGGTGAAGGAATGAAATCCTTTGTTGAGCGCTCAAATGAGGTGTTAACCAAGCTGACAGAACAAGTAAATCATTAAATCATCAAAATTGTTGTAGGATGCGTTACGTTCCTAACGCATCCAAAATTTGGGGTGTTACCCATTATCTACGCCAAAGCTCATACAATAGAAAGGTTGTCTTGAAATAGTAGTTTGGAGATAGTTACTATGTCTCGTCGCTGTGAATTAACTGGTAAGAAGGCCAATAATGCCTTTTCTGTGTCTCACTCCCATCGCCGTACCAAGCGCCTTCAGCAAGCAAATTTACAAAACAAGCGTGTTTGGTGGCCTAGTGGAAATCGTTGGGTGAAACTGAAGCTTTCTACCAAAGCAATCAAAACCTTAGAAACTAAAGGTTTGGAAGCAATGGCCAAAGAAGCTGGGATTAACTTGAATCATTACTAACATCAATTTTTTGAAATAGGCTAAATATCCTCAAAGCTGCCTTATACACTCAAGTCCTATGGCTTACAAGCTATAAGTCTGGGGCTAAACTAACAACATCCGCTAGCGTGGATTAAATGCCAAAAATGACTTTTGTTTTGTAGCTTGCATTCAGCAACGCCAAGTCTTAATCAAAAAGCGAAATGGTATCAGCTTCTGAAAAAAAGATTGGCGTTCAAGGTTAATGCCAAGGTTATAGCTAATTCTGAGAATACTGGCTCTACTACCTCCCCAAATTGGGGAGGTTTTTAATTGCTTAATATTTTTAACGACTGACTGATAGTTTTCCGTCATTAGGTGGGTAATATAAGCTTACTCTCCTAACACTATCTTCATGAAGTTGCTTGCAGATGACTAGATTTTTACAAAGTTAATGTGAAGTTACAGCTTTACGTTCCATCATTTGACCGGAATTAAATAATTTTGAAAAAATCCGTATTTTCCGATTAATAAAGCAAACTTTACCCATGATATAAAAATCAAATCAATCCAAATTAATCATATTTATGGCAGCGCCACTATATTTTGTCTTGGTAAAAATATAGTGACTAACTACATAAACAAAATTTCTCATTAGCTCAACAGAACTTATCAAAAAATAGTTAGCAATAGCTAAAAATTTAATACCACCGTAAAATCACTTGGCAGGAAAGCAGTTATGAGTCGAAAACGCCAGCTAGTTAAGGCAATAACAAAACTCCTTAAAAATTTTACCCGCAAGTGTTTATCTAAAACCAAAAAGCAAATTATTTGGCTGCTCCGGGCTATTTTTACTACCAGGAGAAAACGCGGATCTGTCAATGCTGGTTTTGTATTACCAACGGTGGCAATGGTAGCGTTAGTAGTTGTCCTACTAACGACTGCAATTTTATTCCGCTCATTTGAAAGATCCAAAAATGCTAGTAATGTTCGAGTCAATGAAATTGTTCTTAGAGCATCTGCACCAGCTCTAGATCGGGCAAAATCAAAATTAGATAAACTCTTTCAAGACCCTAGATTGCCACGTTCAACTCCTTCAGACTTTTCATTGAAGCAAGTTATTGAAGGTAACATTGCTGAATATACTTTTGGTGATGAGACACAATTAAAATTAGTTAAAGATGTAAACAGTGATAATTCTATTGCTGACGATGAAACTCTAACATCTGTCTGGAAATATCCTGTTGATACAGATAATGATGGTAAGTTTGATAGCTTTACTCTCTACGGTATTTACTTTCAGACACCCACTAGCAATAGGGCAAGAAGTTCTCTGGAAGCAAGAGCGCAACCTATGGATGAAGGGGCTACTACTAATAAATGTGCAAGTAATGTTGCTACTAGTGCTGATTTAGTAGGTAGCCAAGGCTGGTATAAAGTCGGTAGTAAGTTGAAAAGAAGCCTTTTCGTTTATACAACTACAGTACCCATCACAGATTTAGACAATTTAGATAATACTAAATACGAAAAATTTACAGGTAACAAAGGCTTTTCATCGTTAGAGTATCAGCAAGACCGGGAGAGACTTCCATTAACCAACAACGCAGTCATCTACGACAACGATTTACAAATTGCAGCAGGAGCCGGTTTTAATATCAACGGACGGATATTTACTAACGGTAACTTGCTAACAGAATTTAACAAAAAATATGGTGGTATAATCAGATATTTTTTGGTGAGCAGTCCCTATTCTTGTTACTACGCACAAGAAAATAGCAAAATTATTGTTGCTGGTAACTTAATTAATACCCGTGTTAATCAAAGTAGTGTATCGGATACAAGTGATAATACTCAGAAGAGCGTACAAGTAGATTTATTTAAAGATGAGCGACCTTATGATGTACCCCGATTTCCAAATGATTCTGCCTATTACATTAATAATGAAAATAAAACAGTACCATCAGGCGTTTACGGAAATGATGCAGCTTATAACGATGAGGCTTATGCTCAACGAATTGCGCGTTTATTAGAGGCAACAAATGCGCTGTATCCAGCTACAGATCCCCCAAATTCGTCTCTTCCCGATGAGGTTAAAGAGGGAATTAAGAACGCGATGGCAAATGATGCCACTCTCGAACCAGAGACAGCACAAAATAAACAGCTAACAATTTACTTTAAAAAGCGGACAAGGCGTGTTCCTTATAAAGAGGTGGGTGTTGGTGAAAATGCACTGAAACAACCTCCTGCTACAGGAACAACTTATGACTATACAAGTACTAATCCGTTTCCTGCTGATGGCGACTCTGGTAATTCTCTACGTCCAGTAGATGAATGGGTTTTCCCTTTTGATCCTAGTGATGGTAAAACCGAGGCTAATTTTGCCAAGATAGGGATTCATGAACAGAGTACAGCAAAGAAGCTTTATCTCCCAGCAACAGACCCTACAACTCTCAAAACCCAAACTCCAATTCAAGAAAATAAGATTGGCGATCGCGTTTTAGTTGGTAATGGACTACCTCAATATTGGTACAAAGGCTCTGCGTTTGTTAGTTCAGAAACAGGGCAAGATATTGTTGATAAAGAATGGGATGACACCACTAATACTCGCCAGCGTTTCACCCAAGCTAGTGTATTAGATGACTTAGGGGTGACAGATAGGGATGGTTTCTGGGAAAAAGCCGCAACACAAGAACCCACAGGCCCGCTTGATGTTGTCGGGGGTTTGCGAGTGGTAACAGGTGCAGGAATTTATTTGCCGAAAGATTACAATCCCGCTAACCACACTTTTACCAGTACCCAAGAAATAGTCTGGCCAGATACGATGGCTATGGGCGTGGATACTAAGAATAAAGGTTTACCTGATGACCATACACCCTACTTGCAAATGCGAGCTACGGCGGTTTATCACTATCAGTATGACCCATACGATCCTAATGAACCCACTAATTACCAAACCCCCATTGCCTGTGTTAGCAGCTACTACGACCCTACCAATGAGACTACAGCCAAGAATGAATCTAGTGGAAGGAAGTCTAATAATGGTGTTGTTTACTCATTTTCTTCTCTGTCAAAAAGCGGTTATGAAGCAGCATTGAACTACCAAGCCGCATTGAAATACCCCAATGGGCGCTTGCTAAATAAACCACTTAAGGATGCTTTAGATAAAATCGCAGCTAGTAAAAATCTTACCCTTTCAGAGCAATCAGCAGTTGATTCTGCAATGTGTGCCTTGAAAATTTTGGATGACCCTTTGAGTGATATTAATGATGGTGTTATTCCGCATAATGCTATCTATGAAAAAACTTTTCTTGATGCTAGACAGATTAAGGCAATAGATAAAGAGACAGGCTCAAAAAAATATGATTTAGATGTAGAACTACGTCAGCCTTTAGAAATTCGTGCCACAGTTTTGGATATGGATTTGCTACGTAGTAAAAAAGCCAAGAATGATGGAGAGTTTCTATTGCCAAATAGTGGCATTATCTATGCAACTCGTGATGATGCATTACCAGATTTAAGTAGTACTAACGATCCAAATACAGCCACTAGTACAGATGTAGATTTAAGTTCTAAAGACTTTAAGCTAGACCCTACTCGGCGACCTAACGGCATTATGCTAGTTAACGGTAGTGACTTGAGCCGTAACGCTACTTATAAAGCAGAAGAAAAAGGTTTAATCTTAGTATCTAACCTGCCTGTATATGTTAAGGGTGATTTTAATAAACATACCAAAGAAGAATTTACAGAGACTTTAAGTACAGATCCGTATGACAATCTGTATACGATCTGGCAAAACTTCTATACTCGTCAAACTCTTGATCCCAACTTTGCATGTCGCGCAGGACAGTTTAGTACTTGTAACACTGGTGAAACCTGGCGACCAGCAACAATTCTAGCTGACGCAATCACCGTTCTTTCTGCTGATTTCAAGGAAGGCTATCGCAATGATGGCGACTACGACCTGAGAGATAATTATGGTAATTATCCTGTGGGTTACGACTTTAATAACGATAACAATATTGATACAACATCAGTATTGCTCGATGAAACAGCTATTAAGTTTGATGTCAATGGTGATGGTGACATGGCAGACACATCTGTAGCACTTAATGAAAGCAACATCACTGCAACTGTTGCTGCGAGATTAAATGGCTTTTGGGATAATAACTTTGTCACTAGTCGTAACTTTACAGATGAATACTATTCTCAGGCTAATAATACTAGTGCAGACCCATTATCTAGTTCTTACTTCAACAACTTTGTGACTCCAATTCAGCGCCGGGTGCGGTTTTCTGAGTATGTCATGGAAATTTGCCCCAAGTTAACGGTAACAGCTTGTAAACCTGGTGATTGGGTAGTGGGTTATGACAGCGATGGAACAATTAAAGCAAATCAGTTATTACAAGCCATAACTGATGCTGGTGGAACATTTGATAAAACTAAGCTATGGGCAGGTACTACAGCACAAGCTGCTACTCAAGAAGCCCAACAATACCCTAGAAGAGTAGCATTTTTGAGGTATGGCAATGGTCTGACAGTTACCAAGAATGGGACTGCTTTAAATGCATCTCCAGTAGAAAACGCATTAGTACTGGACTCTGACAAAACACCAGTTCCTCTGGGTATTGTTAGTGGACAAGTCAAATATTTGCCTTTTTCTAGCACTCTAACTATCAACACTCTTACCTACGATATCTTCGATAAAGATACTAACAACTACCCTGATAGAACTTCTAACGCTCTCTGGTTTAGAACTAGAAATAGAAACGGTAACGCAGAAAATTATAGTTCTGACTATCGTCTAGATTTTCTCAACACCCTAACTGAGAATAGAGCCACAGATCAACCTCTGTTAGTACCAGTGCTACAAATTCAGTATCCAACCGCTTCAACAATTGATGAAGCAAATCTTTATTCATCTAGAGGTAACCCTAATGATCTAATAAATCGTGCTAAAACTAATTGGTTACAAAATGCAACGGAAACACAAACCAATATTGTATTTGCTCAAGGTGACAGCCCAAGCCGTACAAATGAATCTGGTGGTGGTTTAGAGAACTTTGTACGTTACTTAGAACGCTGGGATATAAACGTAGATTCTTACGGGAAAAATCATAAAGCTAATGGCTCTTTCATTGAGTTTAAACGCAGTTCCTATGCGTCAGCACCTTTCCAAGTCCTGACTAATAATAGTGGTACCGAGACAAGTATTTTTAAATACCCACAAAGTTATACAACTAGCGTATCTTTGTCAGGCGACATAAATAATTCTAGTGGTGTAGGTTCTGGGCCCTTCTACTCGCCACCTAACCGTCTGTGGGGTTACGATGTCGCCTTGCTGACTCAGTTACCTGATTTGTTCTCTCAGCGCTTCACAGCACCAACACTTAACCCTCCCAATGAGTTTTACAGAGAAGTGCCACGAGATGACAACTGGGTGAAAACTTTGCTATGTGCTGCTGAATACGATGACCCGTCTGACCCCAGTACTGTTGGTTACAGCCCTGCTACTAACTATGGCACTAACTACAATTATGCTATTAGCTCAGACCAACGTCCTAGCTGCCCTTGATATAACCTACCTCAATTGCTGAATTATGATTCATTACAAACAGCAACAAGTATCTACTTCTAATCAATCAGGGTTTACCATCA
Source organism: Tolypothrix sp. PCC 7601 (assembly GCF_025677855.1). NCBI lineage: Bacteria > Bacillati > Cyanobacteriota > Cyanophyceae > Nostocales > Tolypothrichaceae > Tolypothrix > Tolypothrix sp. PCC 7601. The sequence continues at coordinate 790,808 of NZ_CP064879.1, read as the reverse complement.
TTGAGTCTTTGGTGGCTATGGTAGTTGTTTCTATTTTAATGGCAGCGATCGCGCCTGTGATTATCTTATCTGTAGCAACCAGAGTACAAGCAAAGCGGATTGAGTCTGCAACTGACGCTGCCAAAAGCTACATTGATGGTGTCCGATCTGGAGTAATTACTACTCCAGATTCTCCAATTACAGATAGCACAACTATCGCAAACTATGCTGCTCCTACAGTGGGGAGTTTAACCTGTGGTGCTGGTAGTGGTTACTGTTCTTCACCTGCAAATAATTTATACTGCGTTTCGGTTGATGGTAATGCTTGTACTACTACTAATGCCAACAATTTTGTAATTCAGGCGATTCGGTTGAATAGTGCTACTGAGACTACTGGCGGTTCTACTACTAATATTACTGATCCTGCGAAGGGCTACCAGTTAGGAATACGTGTTTACCGAGCAAATGGTTTTAGTAGCGACGGCGGGGACTTGAAAAAAGCACCTAATAAACAAGCAACTTTTACTGGGGGATTAGGCGATCGCAAAACGCCATTAGTAGAAATGACAACAGAAATTACAAAAGGAGTAACATTTAGTGATTTTTGCCAGCGTTTACAACAAACTAATCCGCAATCTACATGTTCTTAGTTCTAACTTGAAAATGGGCATAGGGTTATGAGATATGGGAAAGACAGATTTTCATGCTTGGTTGTACCAAAACTTGGTGTGAATCGCTAGCCATAAACTAGCTATACATTGAAAGAGGATTTATAAAGTAAATCTTAAGTAGGTGTTTTACGTCCATGAAAAAATTGAGATTTAGAGACTATAAAATTGAGTCGTAAAGCGCCATATTATGTGGCAATGCATAGGCGTTAGGGTTGTTTTTTAGTCACAAATCATATCGAAAATAGATATGTGGCTAAACAATGCCAGTTTGCTCAAGCCAGGAAACTCACCTACGCGACTGGCTCCCCTATAGCAATTTATTTTTACTTTATCAATCATCTCTGGAAACCATACCTTTTTTATCCTTAGTATACATTTGATAAATTCAGATCTAAGCAAATCAAATTTTTTAGTAAGCTTCCGTTTCTAAAATAGACTGAGTTGATTCATCAATCTCAATGCTAAATACCTGCAATTTTAGGGAGAAAACATAGCATTATGAGTTTTTATAAATATTTTTTGAGTAATTATATAAAAAAAATTGGATTAAAACAAAAAGTCAATGGATTTACCTTAATTGAGCTACTTGTTGGTCTAATTTTAGCTGCCATAATCATTACGCCTTTGTTGGGATTTATGATCAGTATTCTTGAGAATGATCGTAAAGAACAAGCAAAGGCAACTACCGAACAAGAAATAAGATCAGCACTTGACTACATTAACAGAGATATGCAACAAGCAGTTTATATCTATGATGCTGATGGTATAGCTGCGATTAGAAACCAATTACCTAAATATGATCAAAAAGATAAATATTTTCCTGTGCTTGTCTTTTGGAAGCGACAATATATTTCAGGTGGACTAGCTGTTGAAGGTGGTGCTAATGATACTTTTGTCTACTCTTTAGTGGCTTATTATGTAATTAAAGATAATGATTCTACATGGTCTAATGCTGCTCGAATTGGTCGATTTCAAATTAGTAATGGTTATGGTCAAACTGATACAGATATAAGCAGCACTAGGGATGCTGGTTTTAATATGTTTAGTTTGGACGGTGAAGGAGACCTGAAAACCAAAATGAATCAATGGAAAAAAAGTGACGAAAGCTATGATCAACAAGTTTTGGCTCTCGTTGATTATATTGATCAAACTATCATAGATACTACAGCTAACCCAGCGCCTTCTTGCTCTACTGGTCAAATGGTTCCACAATTCTCCGGTAGTGGAGATGGTGTTGCTACAGGTAATGTTAAAACCCGTGGCTTTTACGTATGTGTAGACTCTAGTAAAACTGTAGCAGACATCTATTTACGTGGTAATGCTCTTGCTCGTGCTCAAAATACGAATTTGAATTTTGATCAAAGTAGTGAAAGCAGAAAAATTTATTTTCCAAAAGCTAGCGCCAGAGTACAAGGACTAGGATTCGTATTCACCAAATAATAAGTCATGATGATTAATTTCTACTAATGCTAATAGCTATTAGTTAATGATAGATAGTTAGGCAATTAGCAATTTTCACTCATATACTTGGAGTCTACACTACATCTATTAAACTCACTGAGGTCAGCCTGCTATGTATAGTTTAGCGTTAAAAGAAAAAGTACATAACTATCAACTTAGATGGCTCTTTCAAAAACTAAAAGACTCTCCCGCTATTCCCTCAGAAATTTCTGGGTTTAGTCTAGTGGAGGTTGTAGTCGTAGTAGTGATGATTGGAATATTATCTGCGATCGCAGCTCCTAGTTGGCTGAGTTTTAGTAACAGACAAAAGATAAATAAAGCTAATGATGTGATTGTATCAGCAATTCAAGAAGCTCAGAGAGAAGCGAAAAGGCGAAAAATTAGTTATAACGTCAGCTTTATAACTGACAATAATATTCCCAAAATTGCTATCTATCCTACAAAAGATGTTGCTGATGGTTATTGGCGCGTTTTAGGTGAAGGTTTAGGAATTCAATCAGGGTTAATAGTATTAGGAACAAACCTGACTGATACAAACACCACTACTAGCAGTAGCACCGTATCATATGCCTCTACTACCGCAAAAACAATCACCTTTGACTACACAGGTGCTTTAGATCTTCTAGTGAAAACAAACACTAACAGTTTAACATCTGTACAAAACGAGAAAATTGGCGATAAAGGCTTAATTATAGCCATAAGTTTAGCAAAACCAGGTAGTCCTACTGAGCCTACAGGTGTTAAGCGCTGTGTGATTGTCAAAACTTTATTAGGTTCTATCAAAACCGGAAAAGATACTGAATGTAATTAAAAATTGGCAAATTCAGAGGGTTTAACATAAATTGTTAAATAATTCAGTATATAAACTGAACATCAAAACAGTACCCCTAGTTAACAATTGATTTATAAGGTAGGTTTTGATAATCAGTAGAAAGCTATGAATATTGAATTTACTGTTGCTATCCCAACTTTTAACGGTGCAAGTAGATTGCCTAAATTACTGGAAAAGTTGCAAAATCAACTTGATACTGAAAATTTTTCTTGGGAAATTATTGTTGTAGACAACAACAGCACTGATAACACAGCAGAAGTTATTCAAAGCTATCAAGAAAATTGGCAATGTCCTTACCCTCTAAAATATTGTTTTGAAGCTAGACAAGGAGCAGCATACGCTAGAAAGCGAGCAGTGCAAGAGGCTAAAGGCGAATTAATTGGTTTCTTAGATGATGATAATTATCCAGAACCAAACTGGGTAGCAGCAGCTTATAATTTTGGAAAAAACCATCCTAAAGCTGGAGCTTATGCTAGTCAAATTCATGCTCAATGGGAAGTTGAACCACCAGAAAATTTTCAGCGAATTGAGCCTTTTTTGGCAATTACAAAGCGTGGTGATATACCTTTGCTTTATAAAGCAGCTAATAAATTATTACCTCCTTCGGCTGGACTTGTTGTGCGTAGACAAGCTTGGTTAGAGAGTGTACCAAATAAGGTTATTTTAACTGGTAGAGTCAAAGGGAATATGCTCACCAGCGAAGACTTGGAAATGTTATCTTATCTCCAAGAATCTGGGTGGGAAATTTGGTATAATCCCAACATGAAAATTTTTCATGAAATACCAAGTTGGCGCTTACAAAAAGATTATTTAATACCCTTTTTTAAAGGAATCGGACTTAGCCGTCATGTCACTAGAATGTTAGGTGTAAAACCTTGCGCTAAACCAATAGCATTTTTCGCTTACCTCATCAACGATTTACGTAAAATAATTTTGCACCTACTGAAATATCGTTCACAAGTTAAAAATGAATTAGTTGCATCTTGTGAAATGCAACTCTTTATGAGTAGTTTTCTCAGTCCTTTTTATCTTTGGCAACATGGATATCTTGATAGATAGTCATTGATGTTTACAACTCCAAAGTAGACATTGGTTAATGTAATGACTAACACATCAGTTTCTTAAAGTTGTTCAAAATATTTTCGTGAATTTCCTAAGCTTAGTTAATCTCAATTTTTTTTTGAAAAATCCTTCTAGTAGTGGCTTCACTTTACTAGAGATGTTAGTTGTGATTTTAGTAGTTGGTATATTAGCGGCTATTACAATACCAAGTTGGCTAGGTTTTGTAGAAGTTCGTCGTCTTAATAATGCTCAAGAGGAAGTTCATCAAGCTTTACGCCAAGCGCAAAGCCAAGCGATCAACCATAAACTGACTTGGCAAGTTAGCTTGCGCGAAAAAAATGGTATCGTGCAATGGACTGTTCATCCAGCAGAAACTAGCAAATTTATTCCTGATACTGTTAAAAACAACGATAATCTGTGGTATAGTCTTCACCCAAATATTCAGATTTTCAAAGATAAAAACAATAAAGGTAATTACGAGACAACTTTAGCAAAAACAACTTCCCCTCAAATGTGGAAAGTGATGTTTAACTACCAAGGTTGCCCTGTTTACGTAATTGGTGATGAGTGTACCAAAACTTCTCTCAGAACCTTAGGACAGATAACTTTTCATAGTCAGCATACTTCCCAAACAAAGCGTTGTATCTATGTTTCTACAGTTTTAGGAGCAATGCGAACTGGAAAAGAACACCTAAAAGCAAATCAAAGTGGCAAGTATTGCTACTAAAATAATTTTTATTGATTACAAGTAAGGTATTCTGTTCTGCAATCACTATATAGCCTCAAGCATCTAATTATATTTACTCGTTATCCAGAAGCGGGGAAGACCAAAACCAGGTTGATACCTGCTTTAGGGGAATTGGGTGCTGCTAATCTGCAAAAGCAGATGACTGAATATACAATATTGCAAGTTCAAGCATTGCAAAAGATACTTGCTATTTCTTTTGAAGTGCGGTTTGCAGGCGGTAATTTACAACTAATGCAAGATTGGTTGGGGTCTGATTTAGTTTACCAGCCTCAAGGTGAAGGTGATTTAGGCGATCGCATGATGCGATCGCTTGCGGATGCTGTTGCATCTGGTAAGCAACAAATAATAATCATCGGTATAGATTGTCCTGGGGTAAATTCTCAGTTGCTAGCAATGGCGTTTGAGCAACTAGATAATTTTGACATGGTGCTAGGCCCTGCAATGGACGGTGGATACTACTTAATTGGGTTACGTCAATCAATTCCGCAATTATTCGCTAATATCGACTGGGGAACTTCTCAAGTATTCTCACAAACTTTAGACATCGCCCAGCAGCTTAATTTATCACGCGCGGACTTACCCACCTTGGTTGATGTTGACCGTCCTGAGGATCTGCCAATTTGGGAACAAACTATTGCTAGAGAAGTCGCTGACAAAACTCAGTGATGAGTGAAGAAATATAGAGAAATTTACTAAAAGTGTTGCAAAACACTAGGTAACTTCTGAGGACACTTATGATGACAAGTGCTACTTTGGTGTAGTTTCATTGCAAGAGACCCAAAATCTCTATGCTTATTTCCGATTAAGGGTAAGATTTGGCGTTGATTAGTCAATGGTCAAAAGTAGTAACTATTGATAATTGATTGTAGGACTCGGCTTTTCGTCCATCGAGTACCGACATTATGTAATTGTGTGACATCGACCTTTTGTTGCCATATAACAAGTACGGTTATGGGAACAATATTCCAGTAACTTTATATAGGACAATCACTCTGATTTACTCAAAGACTAAAAAACTATGGTGAAACGTTTTACTACCGTGAACACTGCCCTGACATTAAAGGTGGTGGGCATTGTCCTAATTTTGTCCTTTTTGCTAGACTTTGCGATTCTGTTGTTACCCTTCCAACCCACCGATCGCGCATGGCAAATTAATTTGGCTACAGCTCTTGTGGATCGGGGGATTGTACCATTGGTAGGCTTTGGGATACTGTTTGCGGCTTACTGGATAGAGACTGATGGTGATAGCGATCGCACCCCAAGTCTCGATTTGAGATTTCCTGCCTTCGTACTATCAAGTATCTTAGGCTTAATGTTTTTGTTAATTTTTCCTCTGCATCTCAATAATGTAAATCAAGCTAAGACTCAAGCAGTTAATCAAATTAACCAAGATGCAGATCAGGCAGAAAATCAACTTAATAATCGGTTATCGCAATTGCAGGCACAACTGAATACTGATCAAGGAAAAGCACAGCTAGAACAACTACGGAATCAAACTAAAACTCAGTTAACTGAAATACTGAAAGACGAGCAAAAATATAAGCAAGCGCTAGAAAGTCCTCAAGTTCCCCCAGCTGTTAAAGATTTACTCAAGAAAGCTAAGGCTGATCCAAAAGTACTTGATAAGGCTATTCAAGAACAAACAGATATTCAGGCTTTACGCAATCAACAACTCAGCCAAGTGCGTCAGCGTAAGGAAGAAGCCGAGAAACAAGCTAGAGACAATGCTTGGAAATCTGGAATCCGCACGGGTATTAGTAGTTTGCTGTTGTCCCTTGGTTACATCATCATCGGCTGGACAGGATTAAAAGGTATGGGAACTTTCCAAAGTAGCGGACGCAAAACTCCTGCACCTCGTTAAGCAATGCAAGATTTGCTGATTCAAAATGAAAAACCCAGTATTGATAAGCAGTCTTAAGAAGGGAAAAGGTTAAAGGGAAAAGGGGAAAGGGGAAATTCCTTTACCCTTTTCCCATAAAAAGGGGCTAGTACAACAAGGCAAAAGTCAAAAGTGAGCCAGTGCGGTGGACGGGTTCCCCGGCATAAAGCAACTGGCGAACTCCGCAGGAGTCAAAAGTCAAAAGAAATAATAGTTATAGCACAAGCCTTTTAGCAATTACAGAATGGGTGGCTTATTTACGCCATGTTGTACCAATAAATGTGTAATTTATTGCATTATTTTCTAAAACTATCGGAAATAGAGACGAGAAAAGAGGCATTTTCATGCATTGATTCTGGGTTTCTACTGATGGGGACTGAGATGAAATTAACTACTATATAGCTTGATTGGGTATAAATCTTTTTATAGGTTGAGAATGTTTTCTATTTATATACTGACTTATAACGAAGAATTAGATATTGCTGCTTGTATAGAATCAGCAATGTTATCCGATGACATTATTGTTGTGGATTCATGCAGCAGCGATCGCACTTTAGAAATTGCCAATCGCTATCCAGTTCGCGTCTTTGAACACCCTTTTGAAAGCCACGGGCGACAGCGTACTTGGATGCTAGAGTCTATTATGCCCAAGCATGAATGGGTGTACATTCTAGAAGCTGATGAACGCATGACACCGGAACTGTTTGCAGAATGCGAACAAGCAACACAAAATCCAGACTACATTGGTTACTACGTTGCAGAACGTGTGATGTTTATGAATCGTTGGATTCGCTACAGCACCCAATATCCGCGTTATCAACTACGTCTGTTCCGTCATGGTAAAGTGTGGTTTACAGACTACGGACATACTGAACGAGAAGTTTGTAATGGTGCAACCAGCTTTTTAAAAGAAACTTATCCTCACTATACTTGTAGCAAGGGTTTGAGCCGTTGGATTGAAAAGCATAACCGTTATTCTACTGATGAAGCCATAGAGACATTGCATCAACTAGAACAAGGTGATGTTAAATGGCGAGATTTGTTGTTTGGTAAGTCAGAGGTAGAAAAACGGCGCGCCTTAAAAGATTTATCTTTGCGATTACCTGCTAGACCACTGGTACGCTTCTTTTATATGTATTTTTTATTGGGCGGTTGTCTGGATGGACGTGCTGGCTTGGCTTGGTGTACATTACAGGCATTCTACGAATACCTAATTTTGCTGAAAGTCTGGGAAATGAAGCATATGCCCGTCCCTAGTTTAGAGACAAAAGTATCTGTTTCGCAAACAAGTACACCAGCTGATGTGGTGTGATTTGGAGTTGAGAGTCAAGAGTCAAGAGTCAAGAGTCAAGAGTCAAAAGTTACTTGTCTCCCTCATCTTCCTCATCTCCCTCATCTCCCTCATCTCCCTCACCCTCACTCCCGGCGCTGGTGGGGCCTCGAGTGCGCCAGTCACTAATCCCCAATCTCAGTTATGATAAATTAAAATTTTTTTATATAATTTTTTTAGAAAACTTTTTCTTGCCTGTCCAAAACATATTTAACAGAAAAAACATCTTTTCTACTATCTGCTGATACTTTCAAAGGTATTAGCAGCATTTAATTAGGCGCGCTAGTCTGATTAGAACTTAAGAAACTTGTAATAATAATTTACAAGTCTGATAAAGAAAAGTAACATCTTCTCAGCTAAACTAGCCGCGATAGTACTTCGTAGCGATCTATTATGCAATTAAAAGGGGTTGCCAGATTTGCTTGTGGTAGCTTGTACCTCAAGCTATATCTATGCGCTTGAATAAGTCGGTTGGTCACAAGACCGATCGCAAAAGTTCCACTAGCCTAAGCAAGGAGAATCGGGACTTGGTAATTAATCGCCTCAAACAGGACTTAAAAAATGACCTGATTGCTGGGTTGTTGGTAGTAATTCCCCTAGCAACTACCATCTGGCTAACTATTACCATTGCCAGTTGGGTCATTAACTTTCTTACCCAAATTCCCAAACAACTCAACCCGTTTGAGGGATTGCATCCTATACTAGTAAATATACTGAATTTGGGAGTTGGGTTAGCTGTACCACTGCTGAGTATTCTGTTAATTGGCTTGATGGCGCGCAATATTGTGGGGCGGTGGTTACTAGATTTTGGCGAACAGCTTTTACAAGCGATTCCTTTAGCGGGACAGGTATATAAAACCCTGAAACAGCTTTTGGAAACGCTGCTCAAAGATTCTCCTGGCAAATTTCGGCGTGTAGTTTTGCTAGAGTATCCCCGGCGAGGAATATGGGCGATCGCTTTTGTGACGGGTATCATCAGCAATGAGATTCAAGCTCAAATGTCGCGTCCGATGTTGAGTGTATTTATCCCCACTACTCCCAACCCCACCACCGGATGGTATGCGGTTGTTCCGGAAGATGAGGTGATAACCCTGTCCATGTCCATAGAAGATGCTTTTAAAATAGTGGTTTCTGGTGGCATTGTTGCCCCTAATACACTGATAGCTATTTCTCAAGAGGACGTAACAGCCCTAGAAACCAAGTCACAAATGATTCCCTTGGCAGAAAATTCCCATCATTCGGAGAAAGTTACCAACAAATAGATAATATGGTTGTCTGACTATAGCAAAATCTATAGACTCCTAATTCCGTTCTCCCTACTTTTATTCAGTCTTAACTAACTCCAACTTACTTTATATGCAAGACCGTAAACCGCAGCAGCTGGCGCGTGAACTAGCGCTGTTAAGCCTCAGTCAGTTGCCTGTTAACCCGAAGAAACTCACAGAAGAACAACTGCCTAAGTTAGTATTAGCGGCAGTACGTACCCTGAGATCGGAAGTCCAAGATAATTTGGATAATGCAGCAGGTGAACTACAACGCAGTCATGATCGCATTTTAACTAGTCAAACCCGTGCATCAGACTTGAATACTGCGCGGACAATGTTACAAGAAGCGATCGCAGCTACCCAAACCGCCATCAATCAATTGGGTGCAGCCGTAGAGTTTCCCGAACTGATTCAACTCGCCAACCAAGATAAGAAAGTTAGCAGATACGCTATCGACATAGTCAAGACAGTGACCGAGGAACGCAGTACCATCGACGAACATATTGCAACTGCGCTTGTAGATTGGCAAGTAACTCGCCTAGCTCAAATTGATCGAGATATTCTGAGAATTGCTGTTGCAGAAATGCTGTTTTTAGGCTTACCTGATAGTGTAGCTATCAATGAAGCTGTGGAATTAGCTAAACGCTACAGTGGAGACGATGGTCATCGGTTTATTAATGGCGTACTGCGCCGATTCACGGAGCAGAAAAAGACTGCATAGCGTTTTATTAGTGTTAAGTTTTGAGTTAAGGGTGAGATATGAGTAGTGATTACTCTTGGCGGTTTTCCCACCAAGAAAATGTCAGGAATTCAATTACACTCATAACTTATAACTCTTACTGAAATTACAACTAATATCACTAGCTGCAATGGTTTTTAATTGGTTCCGCCGTCAACATAACGATTCCTCTGATGTTCCCTCGCAACAACAGCAGGAAGAAACCCCTGCTGTTTTAGAACCCCAACCAGAACCAGCAGAAACTTCAACTACACCAGACACAGCGGCAGATTTGTTAGCTTTTGCGAAAGCCGCTTATAAAAATATTCAGCAAAAACAGCAATCTCCAGAGGCTGAAACTGCATCTGCTGCTGAGGCTGAAGTTGAAACTGCACCAGCAGCAGTTGCAGAAACAGCAGCAGGTGAATTAGATGCCACTGCGAGTGAGACAATTACTGAGGAACCTGGGGCAGTTGCAGAAACTACGCAACCCTTAGAAACTGTTGAGGAAGTATCTAGTAACGATCAAGAAACTGTAGAGACTTCTATAGAAGAAATTGCTGCAACGCCAGATGTTGCTAGTCCAGAAGAATTAACAGTGAGTGCGGTAGAAACAACAACCACCGAAGAATCTGTTACTACCCCAGAAACAGCACAACCAGCAGCAAACTTATCCTTCTTAGAACGGGCGGCGGCGGAACGACAAGCAAAGCAGGAAAGATTAATCGCCAGCGCGATTGAGGTACCAGAACCGGAGATAGTACAGCCAGCGGCGACAACATCAACAACCCCCACTTCCGAAACAACATCAGAAATTCCCGGACTGGAATTTGATGAAGGTTTTGTCTGGTCAGCAGAAATCTTAGCAGCTCAAGGTAGACGGGCAGAAGATATTTCCCTAGAAGAAATTACCTGGCTGAAAAAGTTACGCCAAGGATTAGATAAAACCCGACGCAATATTTTAAACCAACTGAAGGCGATCGTTGGTCAAGGGCCTCTGAACCAAGCAGCTGTAGGGGAAATTGAAGCATTACTCCTGCAAGCTGATGTGGGTGTAGAAGCGACAGATTTAATTATCAGTGCGCTACAGAAAAAATTACGCGAAGAAGTGACACCCCCAGAACAAGCGATCGCTTATCTGAAGCAAATTATCCGGGATATGTTAGATAATCCCGTCCAGAAAAACTACAAACCCAGCTTTGCGCCAGAAAAAGACACCTTAAATATTTGGTTAATTACAGGTGTGAATGGTGCCGGTAAAACTACGACTATTGGTAAAATTGCCCACCTCGCCCAAAAATCTGGTTATAAATGCTTAATTGGTGCTGCTGATACCTTCCGGGCTGCGGCTGTAGAACAGGTAAAGGTTTGGGGAACCAGAAGCGGCGTAGAAGTGATTTCCAACCCAGGGAAAAATACAGATCCAGCCGCCGTGGTGTTTGATGCGATCGCCTCTGCCCAAGCGAGGGACACTGAATTACTGCTGGTTGATACCGCCGGGCGATTGCAAAATAAGAAGAATTTAATGGATGAACTCAGTAAAATTCGCCGCATTATCGACAAAAAAGCCCCTAATGCCAAAGTCGAATCACTGTTAGTTCTTGACTCTACTTTAGGTCAAAATGGCTTGCGGCAAGCTGAGGTCTTCTCCCAAGCAGCCCAACTTAGTGGTGTGGTGTTAACCAAACTGGATGGTACTGCAAAAGGCGGCGTGGCGCTGGCTGTGGTGCAGCAGTTGGGTTTACCCATTCGCTTTATTGGTGCTGGGGAAGGTATTGAAGACTTACGTCCCTTTTCTAGCTACGAGTTTGTCGAAGCACTCCTGGATGGCTGATTGATCATATGTCAGTTAGGATTTCTCTTGAGAAACTCATACAGCGTATTTCAGATGCATGAAGTACAAAGGTAGGGGCACAAAATTTTGTGCCCCTATATATTCAGGAATTAATTCTCAGTCCGAACAAATTCTGATCTACTGCGTAAATATGAAAAAATTGTTTTTTCCCACATTTGTGTAACCTTTGCTAGAATTCTACTCTAATGCTGCGTTTTGAACTTCCTCACGATGAAGTTACTAGTAGCATGACGATAGTCACTTGCCGCAGAGAAAACTCTGTTACCTTTTCAAGAGGTGACAGGCTGTCTATCCTTTAGGTTAGCTTCCAACCTAATTACAGTCTGACAAGTTTTCCTGACTTTTACAGGTGCTTGAAAAAAAGTTTTAGGGTATTAGGGTGTAGAGGTTTTGAAATTTTAATATTGAGATATCCTTAAACCCTCACCAGCAGAAAGTTTCGGGCATTTCTGTGCAAAGTTAGGCTCGTTTTTAGGCAAAGTAAGTACCCATAACCCTTTGCATAATTGCTCAGTCAACAGTACATTGTTGTCAGCAATCGGTAGAAACTCTTAAGGGTATTATCAGTCTCTACTTTTTATGAAGTCCACAATTATTCTCTGTCCAAAATTTAAAGGTGTAAAATATGTTTATAAAAATACAAAATTCTGTCTCAGCCTTTAGTCTGAAAATTTGAGGGCTGATATTCTCAAAGGTGTGCGCTCGCCCAGGAATATTGCTTTTAGTAGTGCCTCTCAGCACAATCTATTTACATATTTTTAAATTGGGGATGGGTGCCATTTTCATGGTTCTTAACCTCCAGATAGCCCCTCATACCCCCCAGACCTCAGACCCCTCACCCCTAAAAATCCCACTGGCGACGTAATATATTATTTTCGTCAAAAAGAATTTTTCTGTTGTCAGACATACTACCAAGTAATTAGCTTATGAAAAAATTACAATTTTGCTAGTGTCTGTCGGAAATTGCGGAGCTTAACGTTGTAGTTTATGAAGAAAAACACATTAGTTATAATTACTCTCTTTCATAAGAAATATAATCAGCAAATGCAATACTTAATATAATTAATGGCTTACGTCTTTCTACTCTTGCTAAAATGACAAATCTTGCCCCAATATGGTTTAGCAATGCTCAAACCAAAGGATTGATTCAGTAATCTAAAAGTTTGCCTTTATTAAAATGTAATAATACCTGTGATTGTGTCTCAACTGCCCTCTCAACCCACTGATAGTAATAATGGTGCGACAACGGATGTCACTCCAGTTGTTGCATTGAAAGAACTCGTGGCAAGGCTGCACCGGGAACAGAACAAAATTCAGGATTTGTTAAGTTCTTTAGGATTTGCCCTCAGAAGTTTTAATAATTTAAATCAATTTTTGGAATTGATACCGCTGATGGCAACCAGAGTTACAGATGGGGATGGCAGCGCCCTATTTCTTTACAAACCAAATGGTCAAGTCAGATTAGAACAATTACACTGGCAAGACAGTGGTCAGCGTCGGAATATTCGTAAAGCTTTAGAAACAGCAACTAGTCAAATTACACTTTTACAAAATAGTGCCCCACTAGCAACCGCCACGGGAATGTTAGACGATCAGATGCATCGTTATTTGGGGCCAGATGTACAAATATTTGGCACTGCTATTTTAGTGAAGCATACAGAAAGGGGATGGCTTTATGTTTTAAGCCGTGACCCTGAATATAGCTGGACAGAAACTAGACAAAAGTTAGTCCGGCTAGTTGCAGATCAAACTGCTGTGGCTATTGAAAACGATGAACTAGCAGTAGAACTAAGAAAGAAAGAACGTTTAGATCAAGAATTAGAAATTGGCGCAGAAATTCAACGCCGATTGCTACCACGCCAATGTCCTGCAATTCCTGGTGCTGCCTTAGCTGCACGTTGTAAACCTGCTAATCGTGTGGGTGGAGATTACTACGATTTTATTGCTACCAATCAAAATCAAATTAATTCCAATCATACAAGTGGTTTAGAAACTGGTTCTTGGGGTTTAGTAATTGGGGATGTGATGGGGAAAGGAGTCCCTGCAGGCCTAATTATGACGATGATGCGAGGAATGCTGAGGGGAGAAGTATTACACGGTAATTCTCCATCGCGGATCTTGCAAAATTTAAATAGAGTCATGTATGCGGATTTAGAAAATTCGCACCGTTTCGTGACGCTATTTTATTCAGAATATAATCCCGAAACCCGAATTTTATCTTATAGTAATGCTGCACATAATCCGCCTTTATGGTGGCACGCAGCCACAAAAACTGTATCTCGGTTAGATACCTTGGGGATGCTGATTGGTTTAGATGCCAACAGCCAATATGAAGATGCCCAGGCACAATTAGAACCTGGAGATACGATTATTTATTATACAGATGGCTTAACAGATGCCGCCGCCGCTGGAGGCGATCGCTTTGATGAAGAAAACTTCGTTGCTTCCTTCAGCGCTGCTTGTCGGTATTGTGATGGGCCAGAAGAAATAGTTGATTATTTGTTTGACCAAGTTCAACAATTCATCGGTGATGAAAAACAAAATACTGATGACATGACTTTGGTTGTTTTACAAATAGAATAGTCAACCCTTTGGGGGAATTCAAAATTCAAAATTCAAAATTCAAAATTGAAGATACCAATGCGTAATTCTTGGCAAGCATTGCAGGAAGCAAATTTGCATAAATATACGTAATTTTATTTATATTTATAGTTTTATTTCATACTTTACTTTTCCCCTGCGGAGACGCTACGCGTAGCTTGCTTCCCCGCAGGGGAATATACTTTAGTCTTTCAAGTTAAGCATTTACGCCAGATTTTGGCATAACCAAGCATGAAAATCTGTGTTTCCCATGCCCGATGCCCAATGCCCAATGCCCCATGTTTTTAAGTTAGTGTTGATGCACTCGTTCTAATAGCCATAGCGAAGCAACAGTACCAACAAAGTGAGCCGCAATGCCATTGATGTTTGCTACCGCTACAAAGACATCAAGGGCGCGGATAATTTTATAAGGGTCGGTGATGGCGACTCCGGGAGGTTGGGAGATAGATTTTGCCACTAATACGCCTAAAGTTGCACCAGCACCCAAAAGAGTTAAAAGTATGCCGATTAAAGCGGCGATCAGTCCCAGGCGAATTGCACTCACTGTATCTGCTTTGCTGGGATGTAGAGCCGGATTAGGATTTGCTAAACGCTTACCTAGGCGTGTGTAACGAAAATTCCAATAGATGCTGAATAATAACACAATAATTCCAGCTGCAGCCCAAAATATGCCCATCCCAAGGCCTGCATTTGGTTGATCGCTAAAACCTCGGCCTGTCGCCGCAAACAACAAAGATAAGCCAGAAACCACAGCTAATCCCAACTGTACCCAGAAGGTAATCCAGCCTGTAAGACGAAGAGTATTAGCGATTCCTTGAACTGCTGGTGCGAGCGATCGCGCTTCTGTTTCGGTTTGCATATTACTTGCCATTTCTCTGAAAAATTGTGCTGACTGTTGACTGAGTAGGGAGATTTAGCAGATAGATATATCCCTCCAATCACTAAGAATATTTCTCCCTCGCTATTTCATACCCCCATCCATAGACAGAAACACCTCAAAATCTGGGGGAATAAAATCGCAGTTAGTAGTGATCGGAAACCCTACAAGTGGCAGCAATAAACTATGGCTAAACATCGGCAAAATCTTTACCAGATTGCTCAACAAACCTTTGGCTACGATAGCTTACGTCCTGCACAACAAGAAGTGATAAAAGCAGTTCTTGAGGGACAAGATACTTTAGCTGTAATGACTAATGATCAATGACAGCCTTTACCAGTTATCTTTAATGTACTGCTCTACTTAATTCGCAATAAACCTTTTAAAAAACTCATCAGATTTAAAGCTATTTCTTCTAACCAAAGCATAATAGTATCGAGCCATTCTAGAATTTTTTCTAAGATATGCTTTTCATATTCAATTAGGGTGGCTTTAGTTTCTATCCAATCTGGCTGTGCTTCAACTTGGGTAGTTTGCTGATGCTGAGAAATTTCGCTTTTTTGACTAACACTGCTAGTTTGAGTTTTAGGTTGAGAAATAGAAGCAGCAGTTCGTTTACTAGCAGTAACTTTGCTAGATTTTTTCTGAGTAGAAGTAAGATTTCGGGTAGGTTTTTCCTGTTGTACTAACCCAGCATCTTTTTGTGGTTGTTGTAAAAAGTTTTGATAACTCTTAACTAAATTTTTTGGTATAGTAGGTATTGCTGATGGATTGGCGGGTAAAGCAGGATTTGCTCCCGCAGAGGCTTTATAAGGTTCTACTACATCAGTTTCAGACTCACCAAATAAATCATCCCATGTCAACCAAGGGTCTGATGTAGAAACATCATTTACTACTGGATGATTTTTAGGCGATTTAGTAGGAAGATGGGGTAATTTTTTGCCGGGGAGTTGATTTCTCGTTTCTTTATTACCTAATTTTTTATCGCTACCAATACCAAAAAAGTAATTTATAGCCGCCGCTATCAAATCGGGAATATTTGGGTTTTGAGTTTCTAAACTATCAGCCGGGATTGTTAATTGTCCCCTAGCTGCTAGTTGTTCTTTACCGTAAAGAAATATATTAAATTGAGTTTGAGCAACTTGAATAATTTCTTGGCTACGTTGTTGCATTGGTACTACTATATTTGATTCCCATTTGGCAACAACTTTATCTAAAAATGCTAACGCTTTTGGGGCATTTGGTAAAGCTTCTGGTGCTACTACATCTTCAATTACATCGCTAGAAGCCAAAGCTGGTATTTCTTCTGTTTGACCACCAGTCAGCTTGGTTAATAAGCGTTCAATTTCTGGTAATAAATTAGCTTGTTTTTTGGTTTCTAATAAACGCCAGGTACGCCAATAGTTAGCAATTTCATTAATGATTAAATTTTCTAATTTTGCTTGCTGTTGCGGGGTTAAAATATCTAGAGATTCATTATCGGCAGTAATGAGTAATAAATTGCGATTTTCTAAATTTGTTGCAATTCCCTGCACCATTTGATACTGCGGTGAGGGGTTGAGACTGCCTGCTGGATTATCTAAAATAGTCAATGATTGCGAAAGATTAGAGTTATTGCTTGGTGAGGTGGGTAAGAATTGCAACCACAAAGATTCTAAAAAAACTAAGGGTTTTTTAGGTGTAGATATACTGTTTGAGGGTGTGGTTGTAGTTTCCGTAAATGGCAAATTTTTGACAGTCTCTAGTACATTCTGAATGGGGGTGTCAGCAGGTGGAGGAGTTTCGGCTTCTAACTGTAGTCTTGTTGGCGGTTCTTTACTAGACAGAGTTCTCTCTGATGATTGATCTGGCTGCAAAAGCAGGTATATCGGGTAAAGTATTAGCTCAACACCCCATTTTGTGGCAACTTGTACATACCTAATGGTGTGTTCCAACTGTTCTGTCAACCGCCGAGATTGCTGGTGGACGAAGTTAAAAATTCTGCTTTGATAACGACCAGAGGAACCGGAAGACATGATAGTAATTTTTTAGTTAGAGCTTGATTGAGTTACGAGACTCCCACCGCACAGCCAAAAAAGAGAAATTGTTAATTATAGTCAGTGCCCTGATTTTAGCCAAAATATGACCCCTCCAGTAACTGAATCTCATACTAAATTAATCTCTGAGGCAATTGAGCAATTACGCTCTTGTTGTCAAGTAAATCTTCAGTCTACCTGGCTATACCAGGAGTCTGACTGTGATATTACTGAGGTTACTGCAT
The DNA here is from genome assembly GCF_025677855.1 of Tolypothrix sp. PCC 7601. NCBI lineage: Bacteria > Bacillati > Cyanobacteriota > Cyanophyceae > Nostocales > Tolypothrichaceae > Tolypothrix > Tolypothrix sp. PCC 7601. Next base: position 773,270 of record NZ_CP064879.1, on the reverse strand, counting down.
CAAATTTGTCCACATGGAACCCCGTGCAGCTAAACGCTAAAGGCCATATTGCTTGGACAACCGGAAAGCAAGTTTTGTGGTTAGCGCAAAAGTTCGTAATTCCCCAAGATTTACAGGGTTATCTCTTAGCTGGGTTATCTTTGCGGTTAGCATTGCTTTGGTGGGCAGATGCTGCTGAGATTTATGTAAATGGGAAGTTAGTACTGGAGGGAGATTTATTTGATTGTTCGCCGAGAGTGCTGTTGAGTCAAGGGGTAACGCCAGGTGAAGAATTTATTGTGGCTTTGCGGCTGGTGAGTCCGGGACATGATAATGGTGCGTTAGTGCGATCGCTCCTTGTTTACGAATCTCCTGATTATAATCGTCCGGATGCGGGTTTTGTCGCGAATGAGTTGGCTGTGGTACAGCTTTATTTGGAACGGTTTGCGTCAGAAAAGTTAGAGGTTTTGGCGGAGTTGGTAGAAGAGATAACGAACCATCGAGGCGCAGAGAACACAGAGAAAGATAAGGAAGAGTGGGAAACACGTCTCTTGTCTATTCGTAATCATGTTATTCAATCTAAAATCCAAAATCTAAAATCTAAAATCTATTTGTTGGGTCATGCTCATTTAGATTTAGCATGGCTATGGCCTGTGAGTGAAACCTGGAATGCAGCACAGCATACTTTTGAATCAGCGCTAAAGTTACAAGCAGATTTTCCAGAGTTAATTTTTTGCCATTCCACACCAGCACTTTATGCTTGGATTGAAGAACATCGCCCCGATTTATTTCAAGCAATTCAACAAGCTGTAGCGGCTGGACGTTGGGAAGTTATTGGTGCTACGTGGGTGGAACCAGACTTAAATTTAATTGCTGGTGAATCCATTGCCCGTCAGCTATTGTATGGTCAACGCTATATAGAAGAGAAATTCGGTAAGCTGTCGCCTATCGTTTGGGTTCCTGATAGTTTTGGTTTCTGTGCAACTTTACCGCAGTTTTTCGTCAACGCTGGGGTGGAATATTTTGTTACCCAGAAGCTACAGTGGAACGATACTACTAAATTTGATTATGGGGTTTTTTGGTGGCGATCGCCTGATGGTAGTGAAGTATTTAGTTTGATGTCTGCAGCTATTGGTGAAGGTATCGACCCCGTGAAGATGGCAAATTATGCCTATGAGTGGGAAACTAAAACTGGGTTAAAAGATGCCCTTTGGCTCCCTGGTGTCGGCGATCATGGCGGCGGCCCTACCCGTGATATGTTAGAAACTGCCCAACGCTGGCAAACTTCGCCTTTTTTCCCAGATTTAGAATTTACTACCGCAGAAAAATATCTCCAGCAAATAAAAGAAACTATAAGTCACAACCACCACCCTGTCTGGGACGATGAACTTTACTTAGAATTCCATCGCGGTTGTTACACTACCCACGGGGATCAGAAACGTTGGAATCGGCGTTGTGAAGGCTTATTGTACCAAGCTGAATTGTTTGCGAGTTTGGCAAATATTAGCTGTGGTGTGGAATATCCCAAAGTAGAAATTGAAACAGCTTGGAAGCAGCTATTATTTCAGCAGTTTCACGATATTTTGCCTGGTTCTTCCATTACTCAAGTGTATGTTGATGCCCTACCGCAATGGCAGCAAGTGGAAGAAGTAGGAACGAAGATATTACAAGGATCATTATTAGCGATCGCATCTCACATTACCCTACCACAACCACCACAACCCAATAGTTTGCCTGTGGTTGTATTCAATTCTTTGAATTGGCAACGTTCTGAGGTTATTTCTGTCAGCTTACCCACAACGGCAACACCTAACCAACAATGGCAAGTGTACGATGTTTCTGGAAAGGAACTGCCATCACAAATTATTGAATCATCAACTCTGCTATTTTTCGCCAGCGATATTCCATCTGTTGGTTATCGTCTATTTTGGCTTGTCCCTACTTCCTCCCTTCCTTCCTCACCGCAGCTTCCATCTGACTGGGTGCTGGAAAATGAATTTCTCCGAGTTACTGTGAACCCCAACACCGGAGATTTAGCTAGTGTGTTTGACAAAACTTGCCAACGGGAAGTCTTAAGTGGTGCAGGTAATCAACTACAAGGTTTTCAAGATAGCGGCCAATATTGGGATGCTTGGAATATCGACCCTAATTATGCCCAACATCCCCTACCGCCAACTACTCTCAAATCAATTGAGTGGCTAGAAAAAGGTGCGGTGCAAAGTCGTTTACGAGTGGTGCGCCAGTTGGGTAACTCGGAATTTTGCCAAGACTATATATTGTCAGTGGGAGAACCCTTACTCAAAATTGCCACGACTGTAAATTGGCGAGAAAATCATGTATTGGTAAAAGCAGCTTTCCCTCTCAACCTCGAAGCAGACTTTGCTACTTATGAAATTCCCTGTGGCGCAATTCGCCGCACAACCAAACCGAAAACCCCCGCAGAAAAAGCTAAGTGGGAAGTCCCTGCTTTGCGTTGGGCTGATTTAACTGAGGAAGCGACAGCAGAAAATTCACCAAACCCAAATTATTACGGTGTCAGTTTGCTGAATGATTGTAAATACGGTTATGACAGCCAACCTAATCAATTACGCCTGACGCTATTACGCAGCCCTAACTGGCCGAATCCCCAAGCAGACAAAGGTTTTCACGAATTTACCTATGCTTTATACCCTCACACTGGTAGCTGGGAATCAGCCCATACTGTTAAACGTGGCTATGAGTTGAACATCCCACTCCAAGTAATTATTCACCCACTCACAACTCAGCACTCAGCAACGCCAGTTGCTACAACGGAGGGAACCTCCGCAACGCACTGGCTCCTCAGCACTCCCACTACAAGGAGTTTCCTGAATTTATCGGCTGATAACTTAATCTTGATGACACTCAAGCAAGCTGAAGACGATTCCCAGCAATTCATTGTGCGTTGTTATGAATGTCACGGAGATGCAGCCAAGTTATCTTTGCAAAGTGATATTGGCTTAATTTTAGGAGATGGTGTAGATTTATTGGAGCGTTCTACAACTACAGAATTCTCATCTCGCCAGGAAAACCTCAATATACAGCCTTGGAAAATCGCTAGTTTTAAAATGAAACCAGGGAATTAACCCTGATTTTTCTGAACCTTCAATATATAAAGGATTGAGGATGAAGAGTTTTTATGGAGCATCCCAATTTGGCAAATTTATCAAATTAAAACTAGTCATTGCGAATGGAGCGAAGCGGAATGAAGCAATCGCAGCAGATGGACTTTGCGATTGCTTTGCTTCATTTCATTACGCTCGCAATGACAAATTATACTTTTACACATTGGGATACCCCCGTTTTTTAAACCTTCATGCTTCATCCCTTTATTGGTAAGGTGCGATTCGTTGGCTAGAAACCAATCCCAATAGGGCTTAAGGAGGATTAGCCGCTTAAGATTCATGAGAATCTTTTGATAACTGAATAACAATGTAGGTGCAAAACCTACCCTCCAAGTGCTGGAGTGAAAGCATATCCCCTACTGTAGAGACTAGCCATCAATCGGTAAAGCGGGGATAAAAGGTGGAAATACTGCAAGCCTAATGTGGTAATCACCAAGCAAAGTATCCATGAGTAAAGCCAAGGCTTAAAGACACGTCTGAATCATCGTGATAAAACAGTAGCGCAATCAGGCTGAATCGCTACAACCAAAAGGTAAAGGATAAAGGACTGGCAAATTTTACCTTGACCAGTATGCACTCCCAATAAACCCGGTGAATAGTGTCACTCTAAAGATACATAGCATTGTTATTCGGAACGAAGTAACCCGTTATTTACTCTCAGATGGTCGAGTATCTGAGTAGGTGCTAACCGGATGTAATAACGTGGAGAGATTGAGTAAGAAGCAAATGTTTAATTGTAATGATTGAAATATGCTGACGTACTCACAATGATTTGAAAGGATTGGTCTGATTAGGAAGTATATATGTCTAATACGAGTTTAAAGACTACGGCGGAATGGAATACGATACCCTGGCGAAAGTTAGAACGTAGCGTATACAAGCTTCAGAAAAGAATATACCAAGCTTCTCAACGTGGTGATACTAAGGCAGTCCGCAAACTCCAAAAAACCCTGATGAGGTCTTGGTCTGGAAAAGCTCTTGCAGTAAGAAAAGTCACCCAAGATAACCAAGGAAAGAAGGCAGCAGGTATTGACGGTGTAAAATCCCTTAAACCATCAGCCAGACTCACTTTGGTAATGAATATGAAGCTTAACCATAAGGTAAAAGCAACTCGTAGAGTATGGATTCCAAAACCCGGAAACGTTGAAAAACGACCACTAGGAATACCCACAATGCAAGATAGAGCAACTCAATCGCTTGTCAAACTGGCATTAGAACCAGAATGGGAGGCAAAATTTGAGCCCAATAGTTACGGTTTCAGACCCGGACGCAATGCCCATGATGCAAGAGAAGCAATATTTAATAGTATCAGATACTCAAACAAATGGGTATTAGATGCTGATATTTCAAAATGCTTCGATAAAATAAACCACGAAAAACTATTGACCAAAATTAACACATTCCCGACCATGAGGAGGCAAATAAAAGCATGGTTGAAAGCAGGAGTACTAGACAATGGTCATTTCTCAGAAACTACTGAGGGAACGCCACAAGGCGGTGTAATATCTCCACTATTAGCCAATATTGCCTTACATGGGCTAGAAAAGCTAGTAAAGGAGTTTGCAGCCAGCCAGAGAGGAGGAAAGGTGAAGAATCAGAACAGTATATCCCTAATTAGATATGCAGACGATTTTGTGATTCTTGCCCCCAATAAAACTCAAATAATAGTACTCAAAGAAATAGTAAAAACGTGGTTAGCAGAAATGGGACTGGAATTAAACCCTAACAAAACCCGTATAGTTTCGACTTTCAAAAGCTCAGAGATATTCGCCTCGCAAGAAGTAGGATTTAATTTCCTCGGTTTCAATGTGAAACAATACAAAGTGGGAAAGAATGACTCTGGAAAATTATCGAACGGTAAAAAGTTAGGGTATAAAACACTCATCAAGCCTAGTGTAAAATCAGTAAAGAAACACTACGATGACATAGCAAGAATAATCGATAATCACAAAAATGCTGCACAAGAAACACTAATAAGTAAACTTAACCCTGTAATCAGGGGATGGGTTAACTATTACTCAACATCAGTGAGTAAAGAGATATTCTCAAAGCTAAGTCATCTAATATATCAGAAGCTGAAACGCTGGGGAAAACGTCGTCACCCTGACAAGTCTAATGTATGGGTAACCAAGAAATATTGGCATACAGTAGGTGGCGATAACTGGGTATTCGCAGCAACAAAGAACGGAGAAATCACAATGAGGCTATTCAAACACTCACAAAAAGAAATTGTGAGACACGTAAAAGTAAAAGGTGATGCCTCACCGTTCGATGGGAACTTAAAATATTGGAGTTCAAGAAAGGGCGAAAATCCCTTAGTACCTAAAAGAGTAGCAATACTACTTAAAAAGCAAAAGGGGAAATGCTCTCATTGCGGATTGTACTTTAGAGAAGATGACCTAATCGAGATTGACCATATCATTCCTAAATCGCAAGGTGGAAAGGATGTATACGACAATCTGCAAGCATTACATAGGCATTGTCACGACGTTAAAACTGCCACTGACAACTCTTATAATCAACCTAAGAGCGATACAGAAATAAATGTGATGTGGTAGTGAGAAGTACCCACGACTTGGGTCAAGTCATTGAGGAGCCGTATGAGGTGAAAGTCTCAAGTACGGTTTTGAAGACCAGCAGGATTGGTGACAGTCTTGCTGAGTTTAATATAATTTCAGCCTTTAGCCTTTACCCTTCAGCCTTGATTTAATCTTCATGGTCTTCATAAGGGTCTGCTAATTCTTTACTAGGAGGCCCAAATGATATATAGATTCCCCAACCGGTGATGGCAATAACAGCGGCGGCGACAGAAATGATGAGAACTACAGATGGTTCCATAATTAAGTGATATGTTATCAGAAAATTGCTTGAAAAGACCGTGAATTAAGTGTTCTGCTCAAAAATGTAAGCAGGTTTTAAAGAGTCTTTATTATGTTATTGTAATGTAATCAAGAATAAGTAAGCAACGCAAAATGTGTTTCACAGTTGAAATACTGCGTCAACCAATCTTACGATTGAGTCGCTTACGAAACCAAACACAAAAACTCATTAGTACAAGTACGGCGGGACACGTCGGAATTTATGCTTGGTAGTCAGTGCGTTACTTTGGTTTTCAAAGTTATAGTAACTGGCTTAAATAAGGTGCCTATACTTTAATTGGATACTTCCTGTTAAAGCAAGCAACCTCGTGAAACCAAGAATCACTTGATTTTTATCTGGTGAGTGTCAAAGAATATTACAGAAGATAAAAAAAAGCTTTGGCAAGTAATCTTAGGTGAACTATGGCACAAAGGACAAGGTTGGGAGATATACTGAGACCCCTAAACTCTGAGTATGGTAAAGTTGCTCCGGGTTGGGGAACAACACCTGTAATGGCTGGTTTTATGCTATTATTCTTTGTTTTTCTGCTGATTATTCTACAAGTCTATAACAAGACCATCCTCATCCAGGATGTATTTGTAGATTGGCGTTCTTTAGGCCGTTAATCTTGACAAAGCTCTTGATTATATAGAATAGGCGCAGCGACACCCGGCTCATCCGGGTTTTTTTGTGATTTGATAGTGAAAAAATTAGTCGAAAACAAGCCAACATATATAAGGTAGGAAGATGATGTTCTTCCTGTAGTTTTGCTTGACCTATAGATTTATCGGAAAAATCCATGAATATATTTGGTATTGGTCTGCCGGAAATGGCTGTAATTTTTGTAGTAGCACTGTTAATCTTTGGGCCGAAAAAGCTTCCAGAGGTTGGGCGTAGCTTAGGTAAAGCAATTCGGGGCTTTCAAGAAGCCTCAAATGAATTTCAAAATGAGTTTAAGCGGGAAGCTGAACAAATAGAACAAGCTGTGAAAACTACTGCTGAACTTGAACCCAAGCAAATCGAAGCAGCACCCGTACAGCATGACACTGCTGATTCTTCACCAAAAAGCTAAAAAGGTGATGCTATAGATTGACTGGCAATTTTAGATTTTAGATTGCCGATTTTAGATTGTTTTGTGATTTGAGATGCATAAGTGCTGATGCAAAATTCAATATATCTTTGTCATTGCGAATGCAGCGTTAAGCCTTCTCCCAAGGAGACGCTACATTAATAACTTTGTGGAACCATTTACCTCAAGTTTGTAGGTAAAACAATTCTCAAATCATCCAGCTTCATCTATTTATTGATGGAATTATTCCCAAATCCAAAATCTAAAATCCAAAATTGATAGAGTAGATTCAAAATGACAGAGGCTGTTACAAAACCAGCTTTGGTGATTCCTCAGCTAATTGTCGGGTTGGGGAATCCAGAGCCTAAGTATGATCAAACGCGCCACAATATTGGCTTTGCGGCTGTTGACGCTCTTTCACGTGCTTGGCAAATTCCGTTAGCAGAAAATAAAAAGTTTCAAGGCGAGTATGGTGAAGGGGTTGCGCCTGTGGGGGGTAAAATCCGCTTGCTGAAGCCATTAACCTATATGAATCGCTCAGGACAAGCAATACAAGCTGTTACTAGTTGGTATAAATTGCCGCCAGAGTCGGTATTGGTAGTTTATGATGAGATGGATTTACCGCTAGGAAAGACCCGCTTGCGCTTATCTGGTTCCGCTGGGGGTCATAATGGAATGAAAAGTGCGATCGCTCATTTAAGTTCCCAAAATTTCCCCAGGTTACGCATCGGTATTGGGAAACCAAAAGGAGCAGGTAATAACGATGATTCCGGGGCTGTTTCCCATGTACTAGGACGTTTTACTGCTGCTGAAAATCAAACCATGTCTGCTGTACTTCAGTTTGTAGTTGAGTGTATAGAACTCTCTCTCAAACAAGGAGTAGAAAAAGCAATGAACCGTTGTAACAGCCGCACTATTGAGATTTCTGAATCTTAGTTACTTGTTTTGAATTTGGTTGATGGGCAGCGATTGTCGCCTACTCCATCCAACCATACTCAGACAATTCAAACCCAGCAAATTTATACAAATAGACTAACTCACACCCCTATCAGGGGTGCGGTAAATCTATGTGATTTTTTTTCACAATCATGGAAGTGTTTTTTTGCTTGCGTGTACTACTCCGACTTGCCCACAGGCCTCAGTCGGAGCTGCAAAACTCGCTCGCCGTTGCTCTATGGGGTACATTCATTGCTAAATGTATGGATCAAAATCCCATGAGTTTGATACAGCATCTGGAGGCCTTGCAACCTTTAAGAGATTCCAGGCTAGACTTTAGCAGCCATCTCTGTTCCTTATCAGGTTGTTTTGTCTTCGATACTTTCCGCACCTTCAGTAACATCAATTAGTGAGTACGGTAGGCAATATCTAGAACAAGCCAGCCTTTAGCACTACCAATAATAAGTTTATTTAAAACGGCGTTTACGTCTAGCTGCTACTGCCTTACGTTTACGCTTTTCTAATGGGGTTTCAAAGTGCCGATGGTATTTAACGTCAGCTAATATTCCAGCTTTGGAAACCTGGCGTTTAAAACGACGCAGTGCTGAATCTATTCCTTCGTTCTCTCCTAAAACCACTTGGGTCATTCTTGATTTATCCTCATATCGATCAGTTTCCATTGTAATAGCAGCCCCGAACTTAGCAAAACTCCCCAAGCTAAGAATCGGTAAAAAACATAATTTTCAGAATTGATGTAATCACTATTAGCAGTAAACTCTTGGGTTTTGACATTATGTAGATATAGTTTTGCGACTATACCAACTGTGGTTAGCCTTCTGGAACGAACAGAAAATTCGGGGTTTTAAAAGCCTGGTTTATCTAGGAAACTCTCCTGTAGAGGCTGTTTCTCTGTGTCTATAGCAATATTCAGTAATTCCTGACTTTGGGACTACTGAAGGTTAGCGATCGCACTCTACCAGTTTTACCGCTATACTATAGCGTGGTAATATTTGTCACCATAAATACGATTAACTATTACTTAAAACTGCTGCTTTTACAGATTTTAAAAGTTAATTCTTCCTTGACTGAGTAATTTATATCCAGCTACTAAAGCTGCACAAGCAACAAATAAATTCCACAAGCTAGTGGCTCTAAAAAATACTCCACCGCTTAAGAAAACTAACACTAACCCAATACCTAATAAACCCCATCCCAAATTACGTGCTTCTCGCCCAAAAAACATTAAGGTGATTAAACCTGCCATAATTGCTAAGACTGAAGCGGTAGCAGGTAAGCTGCGCGAGAAAATAGAATAGTATCCACTCACAAAAATAATATTTTGTCCGAAAAAGTAGATACCTATAAAAACTAGAACTAAACCTATTAGTTTGATTAACAGCCTACTCATAATTTTTTTGCATTTTTAATGGCTGCAATTATTATTTTAATTATGATTATACTTGAGTTTTTCAATGCCTACAAAACAAGCAGTTAAATTTATTTAAATTTCATATTTGTAATACGTAAATCTACGGCATAGCGACTCAAGTAATTTGCAGTAATGTCAAGGTTTAGAAACAAAAAGATACAGAGCGATGCGATGAAAGATAGCTGGAGAGGGTTGTCATTGGTAATGGGTAATTGGTAATGGGTAATTGGTCATTGGTAATTATTCATTGGTAAGGGTTTCCAGCCTATTTAGGTTTCGTAAGATAGTTGGGCTTTGTTTCACCAACTTACTTAGCTATGATAATTATTCAGGACTGACATCGATAGATAGTGCTAACTGATAGAGTTGACGACGGGATAGGGAAGTGAATTTTGCTAATTGACGGCTAGCTTGCGATCGCGATATTCCCTGACGGATTAATTGTGCAAGTTCGGCTTTGAGTTCGGCTTCTGTGAGTTGGGGTTGACTGGGTGGAATTCCCGCTACTACAAGAGTATATTCACCTTGGGGTTCGCGTTGGTTGTAGTGGGCGATCGCTTCCGTGATAGTTCCCCGCCAAAATTCCTCATAAAATTTGGTTAATTCCCTAGCGAGAACAATTTGGCGATCGCTTCCGAAAGTTTCTCCTAAGTCTTGTAACGTATCGCGTAAACGATGGGGCGATTCGTAGAAAATTATAGTGCGAGATTCTGTTTGCAGCGATTCTAAATATTCTCGGCGTTGTTGAGTTTTAGCGGAGAGAAAGCCTTCAAAGACAAAGCGATTCGTTGGTAAACCAGATGCACTTAGAGCTGTAATTGCCGCACTTGCCCCCGGAATTGGCACTACTGTTATCCCCACTGAAATACAAGCTGTCACCAGTTCATATCCCGGATCAGAAATTCCTGGCATACCCGCATCACTCACCAAAGCAATTGCTTTACCATTAGCTAAATGCTCTAATAATTCGGGAATCCGGCTACTACGATTGTGTTCGTGATAGCTAAGTTGGGGAGTCTGAACTTGAAAATGTTGCAAAAGTTTCCCCGTGTGGCGTGTATCCTCCGCAGCAATTAAATCCACATTTTGTAAAATTCGCACCGCCCGAAAGGTGATATCTTCCAAATTGCCAATCGGTGTACCGACAACGTAAAGTGTTCCTGGTTTTGGATCTGTCTGCATGGGGGATTGGGGGACAAGGGGACAAGGGGACAAGGAGATAAATTTCTATTACCTATTACCCAATGACAAATGACAAATAACAAATAACAAATGACAAATGACAAATGACAAATGACAAATGACAAATAACGCCTTATTTGTAGGTTTAGTAACCTTGGATTTGATTTACTTGGCTGAGTCGTCGCCGCAAAATAATCAGAAGATTGTTGCTAATGACTATACTGTGGCAGCAGGGGGCCCGGCTACAAATGCGGCTGTGACATTTAGCCATTTGGGAAATCAAGCTACTGTGTTGGGTGTAGTGGGTTCTCACCCGATGACGCAGCTAATTCGTACAGATTTGGCAGCTTACAAAGTAGCGATCGCGGATCTTTACCCTACCACTAATGCTGCTGTACCTGTATCTTCCATCATTGTTACCCAATCTACAGGCGAACGAGCAGTAGTTTCTATTAATGCAGTCAAAACTCAAGCCAGTAGTTCCTCAATCCCGGCTGATATTTTGCAAAACATTGATATAGTGCTGATTGATGGGCATCAAATGGCTGTGGGTATTGAACTTGCTCAAATGGCTAAAGCTCACAATATCCCAATTGTGATTGATGGTGGTAGTTGGAAAAGTGGATTTGAGGAACTCTTACCTTTTGTTGATTACGCGATTTGTTCAGCTAATTTTCATCCTCCTAACTGTCACACAGCCGCAGAAGTTTTCGCCTATCTCAGTGCTTTTAAAATTCCCTACATCGCCATTACTCACGGTGAACAACCAATTGAATACTTAAGTTGTGGTGATAGTGGCGTTGTTAATGTGCGACAGATTAAACCAGTTGATACACTGGGTGCTGGAGATATTTTTCACGGTGCTTTCTGTAATTATATTTTACAAGCAAGTTTTACCGATGCGCTGGCTGAGGCTGCAAAAGTGGCTGCTCATGCTTGCCAATTTTTCGGTACACGCCGTTGGATGGAGGCTAAGTAAGTCGGCGAAAGTAAAGATAATTGGCTGAGGCTGTCATTTGTCTTTGGTCATTTGTTATTGGTAAGGATTTCAAGCCTATCTACGTTTCTTAACATAGTTTGGTGCAATTACCGACTTACTTAGCTAGAAACTAGAGGCGAGAGAATGTCACTGAATACAAGGCGAAATGAATGAAAGATTTACAAGAAATTTTAGCGATCGCTTGTCAGGTAGGATGGGGAGCAGCAGATATATTACAGTCTTATTATCATGGGACTATTAAAGACTCTAATTTAGAAATTGCATATAAACAAAATGAACCTGTAACTGCTGCAGATATCGCTACTAGTCAATATATTTTAGACAATTTGCAAGCAGCTTTAGGTAACGAAGATTTTGCTTATATTAGTGAAGAAACTTATAAATCACAACAGGGTAAAAATAACTCTCAATATGTATGGATTATTGACCCCTTAGATGGAACGCGAGATTTTATTGATAAAACTGGAGACTATGCAATTCACATTGCTTTAGTTACAGAAAATCGTCCTATACTGGCAGTTGTGGCATTACCAGAAGTAGAAAATTTATATTATGCTACTAAAGGCGGAGGTACATTTGTTGAAACTCGTAATAGTTCTATTCCTTTACAAATATCTTTAAACTTAGATACAAAACCTTTAGAAGATTTAACTTTAGTAGTAAGTCGCTCTCACCGCAACCAAAGATTAAATTATTTATTAGAAAATTTACCCTGCCAAAACCATAAATCTGTTGGCAGTGTTGGTTGTAAAATTGCCACCATTCTTGAACAAAAAGCAGATATTTATATTTCCCTTTCTGGCTCATCTGCTCCTAAAGACTGGGATATAGCAGCACCAGAATTAATTTTAACGGAAGCTGGCGGTAAGTTCACTCATTTTGATGGTACACCATTACAGTACAACACTGGTGATATTAGTCAATGGGGTGGCTTACTAGCGAGTAATGGTCTATATCATGAGGAATTGTGTCAACAATCTGAGAAGATTTTAGCGAGTTTTTCTGATAGCTAAATTTTGGTGTCAAGGGTCAAAAGTCAAACGTCAAACGTCAAAAGTGACTTTTAATTTGTCCCCATTACCAATTACCCATTACCCATTACCACATGACTACAGAATCTTTTCAAAAAAATACCTGGGATTGGCAACTTTCTCAGTTGCAACAACAAGTAGGAGAATGGATTGAGTACCAATTTTCCCGATTAGAATCAGCTTTACCACAATTGCCCCCTGGATGGTCAATCAGTCCTTGGTTAAGTCAACTGTTAAAATTTCTATTTTGGCTGATATTAGGTTTATTTGTAGTTTGGTTGCTTTGGCTGTTGTGGCGAGAATTTGGCCCTTATATTTATTCGTGGTTAACGAGAAGAGGCAATCAGCATATATCACATACAACTATCAGCGCTACTGAGTTATCTGTACCTTTATGGTTAGCGCGATCGCAAGAATATTATCGTCAGGGTAATTATAGAGAAGCTTGCCGTTGCTTATATATGGCAATATTACAGCGCTTGCATGATAGCAGCGTTATCAGCCACAAACCCAGCCGCACTGATGGCGAATATTTGCAATTATTGCGATCGTCTATAACTCCTATCCAGCCTTATGAAACATTAATCACGACTCACGAACAATTATGTTTTGGCGATACGGAAATTCTGCCAGAAAATTATGAGCATTGTCAGCAAGCATTTCGGGAGATTGCGGGGGAGTAGGATTTGGGATGAGGGGATGAGGGGGATGAGGGAGATGAGGAGGATGAGGGGGATGAGGGAGATGAGGGGGATGAGGGAGATGAGGAGGATGAGGGGGATGAGGGAGATGAGGAGGATGAGGAGGATGAGGGAGAAATAATAAACGACAAATACTATTCTCAATTACCAATTACCAATTACCAATTACCAATTACCCATTCCCCATTACCCATTCCCCATTACTACATTACTATCTACAATATCCATAAATTAAGTATAAAGCTGTACATAAAATGAAGCGCTCAAACCGCTTGGCTTGGCTGGGGGCGATCGCACTGGCGATCATCATTGTATTAAGCTTGATAGCGGCTCCCCGCAATAGCACAATTAATAGTGGTTCTACTTATAACCGTGCTGCTGATGGCTATGGGGCTTGGTATGCTTATATGCAGCAGCAGGGAACTACAATCAAGCGCTGGCAAAAGCCTTGGAAAGATATCGCAGCGCAAAAAACCCCGATTACATTGCTAGAGGTAAATAGCAATCTCGGTTCTCCAATTATCAATTCCGCAAAACGGGAATGGTTACAAAAAGGTAATACCCTAGTAATCTTAGGTGTGCGTTACCCCGTGACTGCGGCTGATTTTCACACTATGCAAAAATCTCCCCTTGGAGATGTGAAAATTGATACAACTAGAAGGCATGATAAAGCCGATAAAGAAGAAATTAAATTAGGCGATCGCTTTGGTGCTGTAGTGTGGGAAGAAAAGTATGGTAAAGGAAAAGTTATTTTTGCCACTACTCCCTATTTAGCAGCTAATGCTTATCAAGATTATTTAAGTAATTTTAAATTTCTTGCAGATTTAGTTAGCAAACAAAAGAACGCCATTTTAGTGAATGAATACATTCACGGTTATAAAGATGCTGATGTGCGAGAACAAGAAGGCAAAGGTAACTTATTGAGTTATTTTGCCAAACAGCCTTTGATTGTGGCGTTGTTACAGTTAGGTATCTTATTAATAGTCTTAATTTGGGCGCAAAATCGCCGCTTTGGTAAGCCAGAAGTTTTAACTGTACCAGTTTTAGATAACAGCGAAGCTTACATCCAAGCTTTAGCAGGAGTATTACAAAAAGCTGAATCTAGTGATTTTGTGGTTGAAATGGTGGGTAAAGAAGAACAACTACAACTACAAAAAGCTTTAGGATTAGGGTCAATTTTACTAGAACCCCAAGCTTTAATTGATGTCTGGGTAGAGAAAAAAGGCGCAAGTTCTGCTGAACTAGCTACAGTCTTAAAACTACAATCCCAAAAACGACCTATGCGTGAACGAGACCTGTTAAGCTGGTTGAGGCAATGGCGAACAATTAAAAATAGTTACTAATTCGTAATTCGTAATTCGTAATTATGGGAAGGTTTTATTTTTGTTGGGTGCTGTACTTTCATGATGTAATTAATAATTACAAATTGTTAACCAAACAAGATAATTTATACCAATAATCTAAAATTAAACAGCAATTTATAACACAATATCGTTCAATTAGCACTAAAAACCTTAAAATCTGTAGGTTGGGGAGCCACTGTGTTGGATGGTTTTCCCGGCTTCAAGCAAGTGGCGTTTGAGGAACGAAACCCACAACATTTTCATCAGTTTATTGGGTGTCACTACGTACCCTGCGGGAAGCAAGCTACAACCCAACCTACAATTATATGAATTACGAATTACGAATTACGAATTATAAATTAGTCTTAGTATGAGTGAAATAAATTCGGTTTTAATCCGCTTAGGTAAAGGGCTTAACCAGATAATTGTGGGACAATCTAGCCTAGTACAACAGTTACTAGTAGGACTACTAGCTGGGGGGCATATAATTTTAGAAGGAGTCCCTGGAACTGGTAAAACACTCTTAGTTAAGGTATTAGCGCAATTAATTCAAGCAGATTTCCGTCGAATTCAATTAACACCAGATGTCTTACCATCAGATATCACTGGCACAAATATTTTTGATTTGAATAGTCGCAGTTTTACTTTGAAAAAAGGGCCTGTTTTTACCGAAGTATTATTAGCAGATGAAATTAACCGCACTCCACCAAAAACCCAAGCAGCGTTGTTAGAAGCAATGGAAGAAATGCAGGTAACTTTGGATGGTGAAAGTTTACCTTTGCCAGAATTATTTTGGGTAATTGCTACACAAAACCCCTTAGAATTTGAGGGTACTTACCCTTTACCAGAAGCACAGCTAGATAGATTTTTATTTAAGTTAGCTGTAGATTATCCCGAGCAAGCAGCAGAAAAGCAAATGTTACTCAATCGTCAAGCGGGATTTGCAGCGCGCAGAGGAGATATTAATCGTCTTGAACCTATAGCAACGGTAAGCGAAATTTTGCAAGCAAGGCAAGCAGTTAAAGAAGTTAAAGTCTCGGAATCAATAATTGATTATCTGCTAGCGTTAGTTAAAACATCACGCCAACACCCGGAATTAGCTTTAGGTGCATCACCTCGCGCTGCTGGTGCTTGGTTACAGACATCACAAGCAGCTGCGTGGTTAGCAGGAAGGAATTTTGTCACACCAGATGATGTGAAATCTGTCGCCTCACCTTTATTGCGTCATCGCTTGATTTTGAAACCAGAAGCCATGCTTGATGGTTTACAAATTGATGCGGTAATTACTTCTGTAATTAATCAAGTACCAGTACCAAGATAAAGGGTAAAGGATGAAATTAACCCTCTTATCTCACATTGGGAAGGGAAAATAAATGTAGCGACTTTCTGGTAGGCTTGTACAGTTTATGATTATTAGTGGGGCGATTAGCATAAAATTTGACCACTCAAAACTTTTCAAAAACCCTTTAATTAAAATCAACAAAAAGCAAATTTATTCCATTCATTATTACTGGAATTTTGTTTTCAGTTACATTCAACTGTTGAAAACATTTATCTCTATACTCTTCTCGCTCAATAAAATTGTTGATTGCTTTGAGTAGGGGCTTTTTCACTTCGTAGGTTTCTTCGGCTTTAGCAATTGCCTGTAAAGGAATTTCATGATTGACGCGCAATATTGCTAAATCAATTAAATCTCTAGATTGTGTGCTGGAATCGTTCCATCTATCGGCATTAGCCATAAGTTTTGATGTGAGTCTATCACCTATACTCAAGCAAGGAATATTAGCCCAATTTGGATAAACAGGGGGGTCTAAGGTAAAACCTCCATTAGCTACAATTTCTACTTTAATATTCGTTTCGTTGATGGCAACAGGAAAACGGATGCCATATTGATTTATTGTACTTTCACCTAATCGAATATCTGTTGGACTTTGAAATAATGCAGCAATTCCTTCATCGTACACCAATGCTCTTAAATATCTGTAATTTTCAGTTCCGTAGGGAAAGAGAAAATCAATATCTTTACTAAGCCTATATTCATCATATTCTAATGCCAAGAGCGTACCACCGGCGAAGTGTGCATCAGCTTTTTGCAGAACTTCTGGATTAAAAGTATTAAGTATTTTAAGTATTTTATTATGATGTTCTATTTGAAACATTTCTAAATCTGGCAATATCCAAGAGTTGTATTTTTTGGCTAAATAATGCACAAAATCTTTTTCTGATTGCTGGAAGTTATTGAAAGTATGTTGATGATGCCAATTGCGTTGATACAATTGGATCATTTCTTTCTCAGTTAATTGATAGACATTATTTAATTGCCAACCAATAGACTCTAGGAAGGGCAGGTTTTGCGGATTAGGCATAATAGCTTAGGGAGAATTTGCAGCCACCTGTAATAATTAAGTAAGTCGGTGGAAATAAACAAAACTATTTTAAGAAACGTAAATAGGCTTGAAATCTTTACCAATGACAAATGACAAAGGACAAAGCGCAAAGTCTGAGCGGAGGAAACCTCCGCTCAGAACTTTGTAAGAATGACAGCCTCAGATTGATATAGTTTAATTGCTAATAGCATATTCAAATGAGTGTTCCCTAATATTTAACGTTTTTTCCTTTCCTCACTTATCCTTAACCCTTTATACTTCATCCTTTACAAATGGTACCAGCAGATAGAGTTTATATATTATTAGTTATAGGAATTGCGATCGCACCTATTTTGGCGATGCTTTTCGGAATTTCCACAAGTATCGGTATTACATTTTTATTTGATATTTTTGTCCTTGCATTAATGGTGGTGGATGGTTTACGAGTAAAACGCGATCGCGTTGAAGTTAGCCGCCAAATTCCATCACGCTTATCTATTGGTCGAGATAACCCGGTAGTGCTAAAGGTAAAATCGGCAAATACCAATGCTGTAATTAAAATTCGTGACTATTACCCCACAGGCTTTGGTGTTTCTACACCAGAACTCAGCACTACTGTAGGGATGAATAGCACCCAGGAATTAACATACACAGTTCACCCCACACAGAGGGGTGAATTTGCTTGGGGAAATCTTCAAGTCAGACAATTAGGGTTTTGGGGATTAGCTTGGAATGATTGGCAAATTCCGCAAAATCTGCGAGTGAAAGTTTATCCTGATTTAGTGGGATTGCGATCGCTTTCGATTCGGCTAGCATTGCAATCATCTGGATCAATCCGCCAACGCCGCATGGGTATTGGTACCGAGTTCGCGGAACTACGAAACTATCGCACAGGCGACGATTTACGCTTGGTGGATTGGAAAGCTACAGCCAGACGCGTCGGGGCTTATGGTAATACACCGCCTTTAGTTAGGGTTTTAGAACCAGAACAAGAACAAACTTTAATAATTTTGCTTGATCGCGGGCGGTTAATGACAGCGAAAGTGCAGGGTTTGCAGCGATTTGACTGGGGATTGAATGCAACCTTATCCTTAGCCTTAGCCGGATTACATCGAGGCGATCGCGTGGGCGTGGGTGTATTTGACAGACAAATGCATACGTGGATTCCACCAGAACGCGGTCAAAATTATCTCCCCCAGTTAATTGATCGCTTAACACCAATTCAACCCGTATTGCTGGAATCTGATTATTTAGGGGCAGTAACCAATGTAGTACAACGGCAGACTCGGCGCGCACTAGTGGTATTAATTACCGATATAGTTGATGTCACTGCTTCCACCGAACTTCTCGCCGCCCTTTCGCGCCTAGCACCCCGTTACTTGCCATTTTGCGTCACACTCCGCGATCCGCAAGTTGATCGTCTAGCGCATACCTTTACTGAAGATGTGACAAATACTTATGTTCGCGCAGTCGCTTTAGATTTATTAGCACAGCGACAAGTCGCATTTGCCCAATTAAAGCAAAAAGGTGTATTGGTACTCGATGCACCAGCTAATCAAATTACAGATCAGTTGGTTGAACGATATTTACAACTCAAAGCCCGGAATCAACTTTAACAAATACTTTCCTTCATCCTTAAAATCTACACCAACAACCCACTGCACAACTGCATCGATGTTTTAGGGATTGATCGCAGAATTCGCCATTTTGATCAACGAAGCGCGATCGCCTGCTTTCAAACCTACAGTATATTGCACACCCTGAAGCCGCCAAGTCAAGGTGGCATCTGAGCAATTAGCGCCACAAGTAGAATCTACAAAATAGCCAGTGATACCCTTAGCTAATACAACTCGTTTCCCAGTTAACTTAGGAGTTCTGCGCGTTACAGCTTCCGCAGTCACAACACCTAAACGGCAAGCTGTTCCACCAGTACAATCAGGACTAAAACCCAGTAAAATATCATATTTCCTCAGCGTAGCGTTTTCGACAATTGCATAAACCGGGTTAGCACCATCCGATTCAGGAATAAACTTAGGTAATAACAGTCTAATTTTTATCTTCTGTCTTAATCTTGGTAGAATCGCCTTAAAAACCGGATGTGGTTGAGAATCAACGGTTTGGACTTGGCTTTGGGCAATCTTCTGAGACTGAGTATTGGTAGATGCGATCGCTAAACCTGATAAGCTGCTGACTAGCAAAATTGCGGCAAACGCACCACTGAAATTTTTTAAACCGAATATCATCCGCATAACCCTATTTATAGGCAAATACTTAATTGATGACCAAATTTTAGTATCAAATTATGCGGTTTGTCATTTGTCAACAGTTAACAGTTAACAGTCAACAGTCAACAGTCAACAGTCAACAGTTAACAATCCCCTCCTAACTACAATTAGCAGCTGAAGCTGAGTTTACTTTTCTTAAATCCCCAGTGAAGACGGCTGTGTATTTGTAGGGTGATGATGATGAAGGACTGCAATTCATTGCAGTTGTATTAGCGCGGCGGGGAGTCCACCAAGAAGTTGCATTTACAGTTAAATTAGCTCCATTCCATGATAATTGGTTGACTACTAACGAATTAGTTTTGAAATCATTTGGCTTTTGAGCAGTCAGAAATGTCGCATAGTTTACATCACCATTACTGGGATTTATCCTGGCTATAACTGCTACTTTCGGGCCGCCACCACTACCGTAACTGGGTAGCCAACGACCAGTAGCAAAGCGGCGGAAATCATCTCCTGGCTGGCTACCAGTGGCAGAAAACACCCCATACAAAACACTTCCGCCATCCCAAAGCAAACCATAACCAGAACCGTCATCACCAGTGGTTTCATAATTATCACGACACCATTGTTTGACACCATTATTAAAAAGGATGATGCGAGGATTTTTGTTACTAGAAGATACTTGCCTATAACCTATGTAGATTGTTTTTGTTCCAACAGTTACCTTGGGGCCATTTTTAGCTTTGATTGTTGCTTCGCTATCACCACAAGTGAATGGCACACTATTACCGACAGATGACTGTACAGCAGTTTGGGCATTAGCTGAAGGAGCTATGTCTGTGATTGCTAAATCAGCGCCTAATACCACTGATAAAGATAACAGTGCCAAAGATTGTGGCAGTTGGCGTTTATACTTCATTGGAATTGATTTGATTACATTACTTTACAAAAACAACACCGTATCATGAAGTTTACATGAAGCTTTAAACAACTTAATGTTTATTAACAATGCATTGATAATGTGTTGTTATTAAGCATCAAGAAGATGGATATATGAACTAAATACAAAAAATTTTGCAGTGCGAACACATTGGGATGCTGCACTTAAAACCTGATAATTGCTGGTTTTATGCCTGCAGATAATCTAATACCAATTTGAAAAAAGAATTTGACAGATTGTAGGGGCAAGGCATTGCCTTGCCCTCTAGAATATATTGATGTGTAGCCAAAATTATTTAATAATCAATTGATATTTTAGAAATTCAAAATATCTAGTGATTCTTCAATTTCTAACTCTAAAATTCTTTCTTTTGCATCTTTATGTTCGGCTATTTTGCCCGCTTTCCAATATAAATCTGCGGCTTTTTGAAAATCTGCTAATGCTCTGGTTTTATCATCCATGCTAACTAAAGCATTACCACGGTTATAATATGCATCTATATAATTAGCATTAATTTTAATCGCTTGACTATAATCTAAAATTGCGCTTTGGTAATCTTCTAAATCGCAACGAGCATTACCACGACTGTAATATGCATCGGCGTAATTAGGATTTATTTTAATTGCCTGAGTGTAATCTGCGATCGCACCCTCATAGTCTCCTAATTCTGCACGTGTATTACCGCGATTGTAGAAAGCCACAGCATCATCAGGAGCAATTTTAATTGAATGCGTCAATCGCTGTTGTTCTTTTAACAAATAACGCGAAATTACCCGATTTTTATCAGCAACAGCATAATTAGGATTAATTTTAATTGCCTGGGTATAATCTTCGATTGCACCTTGATGATCGCCAATATGAGAACGAGCATCAGCACGGTTCATATAAGTAAGCGCCACATCAGGATTGATTCTAATAGCTTGGGTATAATCTTCGATAGCGGCTTGATAATCTTTTAGTTGATAACGCGCTAAACCACGCTGGTTATAGGCTTTGGTGTAATTGAAGTTAATTTGGATAACCTGAGTATAATCTGCGATCGCACCTTCGTAATCGCCTAGATGATAACGCACCATGCCGCGTTTGTAGTACACATCGGCATTATCAGGATTCAGTTGCAAAGCTTGGTTGTAGTTAATAATTGCTGTATCAGATTCGCCTTGCTCAAAAGATTTATCGCCTAGATTTACATACAATGTATTTAAATCAGCAGTGCGATTGGAAACAATCTCTTCTGCTTCCGGCAAAGCTAAATGCTTGATTATCTGATGATGATTTTGATTATTGGTTGGAAATTTTGGTATATCTTGCTGAGAATTATATTGCTCAATTGTAGGTGGTTTATCTTTAAGTTTAGCTGCTTGCAATTCTTCTAAATAACTGAATAAACCCCCAGCATAAAGTAATTGATTAATGCCAAAGGCTATTCTTCCCCTTTTTAGCTTAATCATTTGTGTCGGCAGAAACCCAGCTAAAAAAAGGTGATATTCTTGTTGAGCTTCATGTACTTCTTCTTGAATTAAAACGCAGACAACAACTGCATTTTTTTCTACTTCTTCAGAACTAACAGACCATCTCACTCTATCAATACTGCCATGACGCGATTTAACTTCCACACCAATTGAAGGTTCAGCAGTGAGGGTAAAATCTACCTTGCCATCACCACCGATTTTTTTTTCATAATCTACTTCTGTAATAAAATCAGCTAACCGTTCTTTAACAACTTCCTCACCGAGTTTACCTTTTAAGTTGCTAATAAAAACATCCCGGACTGGCGAAGTACGCTTATATTTTTCTGCCATCAGCCAGCAAAAATCTCGCAGTGCTTTTAACCTTTCTCCAGAGATTATAGTTAACTCACTATATTGACCTTCTGTTTCGCAATGAAGCAGACAACCACTAGTTAACCTTCTAATAAAATCAGACTGTAGCGATCGCAGTAAGGTAATCCAGTCCATTTATATTTCTGCGAGTCTTTTGATGAGATTATTTTATTAAAATATCAAATCGGCGTAAATCGTTGAATTGTGTCAAGGCTCAAAAGTCAAAAGTCAAAAGTCAAGAGTCATTAGTTATTTCTCTCCTTGTCCCCAGTCCCCAGTCCCCAGTCCCTAATCCCCAATCCCTAATCACAATTGATCCCTCCTTACCAGCCAAACAAGGTAAGCAAGGAGGGATCAGTGAAAGATACATTAAATGTATCGTCTGCTATTGATTGTAACTACAATGCACTTAAAATCGGTCAAGAGTACGGCAAACTGAGTACTTGAGGCGATGTTGACTAACAACTAATCAAAACACCTCATCTTCCATACCGCGCCACCATTCACCCAAATTCATCATATCTTGGAAGATATCTTCTAATTCCTCAACATAGACATCTTGAGGAATCAAGGCTTGACGTTCTTGGAGTTTTTTGAGGCGAAGTTGTACTAATAGCCAAGGTTTAGCGATGCTATCCGTGGCTTCCATGTATTGAGCCAGCTGTCTACTATCCATAATTTTTATATTTGTGATGATGCCATTACTTTTTACGATACAAGACGTAGCCGTAAGTGGCCATTTTTTATGCATTGCTTAAGTAGGGGGAATGGGGACTGGGGACTGGGGAATGGGGAACTCGGGGCCCCCTCTGGGGATAAGGGGTAATGGGGAATGGGGAATGGGAAAAGGGAAAAAATCTTTCATACCAATTCGCCTAAAGTCGATGCTTAGGGGCACGGCATCCACAATCTTTTGGCATATCAAATATCTTACTGGTGCCGTGCCCCTACAAAGAATTTATCTGTCGCAAACATTATTTGAATTGGTATAAATTCGTCGAATTTTCTTAAGTCACCGAGAAAAATAACCAACTGTTCACCTTCAGAAGGCGGAATTTGCACCTCAAAGCCTGAAGGTTGGAGTTCAAAGCCTGAAGCTTGCAGCTTTTATCTCGAACATTGCGGCTTTTATCTTGGAAGTTGCGCCTTTTAGCCTCAACGTTGCGGTTTTTATCTTGAACGTTGCGGTTTTTATCCTCAACATTGCAGCTTTGATGCGGAAAATTGCAGCTTTTATCTTCAACGTTGCGGCTTTTTGCTTGAAAGGTGAGAAAATTAGCAAGAGCGATGGCACTTTGATGGCGGCTGATGAGTAAATTAGCAACAGTCATGGTGATGGGAAGGAAATTAAAACAGGCGATCGCTACAATTGCCGTGTGTTTTGCAACGCTTGCCATGACCATTGTCTAACCGGACTCCATATTATCCCCATTCCTCACAACTGACTCAAACAAAATCCGCATTTCTTAATTACGAATTATTCTTTTGTGTATTGTAAGCGCAAAAAATGTAACCGACCTAAAGCATCTCCCGCCACAATTGTTACCCCATCGGGTGCAACTGCACAGCAGTTTATGGAACTGTCACTTGTAAAAATGGCAATATTTTCTGCTGTCTCTAGATTCCAGACTTGAAGAGTGTTATCAGAAGAAACAGAAATCAATTTTTTGCTGTCTGTTGTTACTGCTAAATCCTTAACATCATTGGTATGACCTGTGAGTGTAAAATTTTCCTTTCTTGTTTTCATATTCCATACTTTAATAGTTTTGTCATTTGAAGCGGAAATTATCTGCATTCCATCAGGCGTAACTGCTACGGCATTTATATCAGTCGTATGAGCATCAATAATAAAAGATTCAGGAATGTTTTCATTTGAAGCGGAAATTACTTGCATTCCATCAGGCGTAACTGCTACGGCATTTATATAATTAGTCGTATGACCATCAATAATAAAAGATTCAGGAATGTTTGAAATATTGTCAAATATAATAATTTTATAAAGAGCAGATATCACGTATTTATCATTAGGAGATATTGCTAAATCATAATGTACCCAATCATCACGCTCTATGTTAAAAATCTCTTTTCCTGATTTTAAATCCCATATTTTAAGACTGTGGTCACCAGAACTAGAAATAACTTTTTGTCCATCTAATGTTACTGCTAGAGCAATTATGCCTTGACTATGACCAGTAAGTTTCAAAATTTCTTTTCCTGTTGATAACTCTCTTACTCGGAGAGTTTTATCGTCTGAACCTAAAATAACTTTTTTATTATCGGCCGTTACTGCTATTGCATTTACTGAATAAGTATGATGATTAAAAGTACGAATTACATCTTGACTTTCTAAATTCCAAAATTTCATTGTCTTATCGTCAGAACAAGAAATAGCTTTTCTCCCATCTGGTGTTATTGCTAAAGCCTGTATACTATCGTTATGTTCTGAAAAATAAATATTTTTATTGTTAATTTCCAAACTCCAGATTTTAATAATATTAGAACCAGAAATTAAATTTTTATTATCTGGTGTAAGCACTATAGATTTTATGTTTTTATCCTCTGCTTTGAATGCCAGTATTTCTTCTCCTGTTTCGATATTCCAATATTTAAATGTTTTATCGAAAGCATAAGAAATTAGTCGTTTTCCGTCTGAGGTAATAGCTATGATTGTTACGCCCCTATTATGTCCTTCAAGACGTAAAACTTCTTTTCCAGTATCTAGGCTCCAACCCTGAATAGTATTTGCCCCTGAAGCCGCAATAAGTAATTTTCCATCTAATGCTAATGCTAAACTTCTGACTAATGGAGCCTCGCATTTCCAAGAACTAACTTGTGTTTTATTTTCTATATTCCATACTCTAATAGTTCTATAATCGTAACCAGCAATTACTTGTTTACAATCTGGTGTGACTACTACAGAATATACTGCATCAATAAAATCAAAATCTTTCTTATTCTTACTGCGAAGAATTTGTAAGAAACGAGCTTTTTGATCTTCTAAATTTCCTAAGGTACAAAATTCATTACCAGTATTTAAATTCCAAATTTTGACAGTAGTATCACTAGAACCAGAAATTACGAATTGACTATCAGATGTTACAGCCACCGCGTTTACTGAACTTGTATGTCCTGTGAGAGTAAAAACTAGCTGACCTGTATTAATTTCCCAAACTTTAATTGTGCGGTCACCTGAACTAGAAATTATATACTTACCGTTTGGTGTAACTGCTACAGCCGTTATAAATTTAGTATGACCTGTCAAAGCAAGAGTTTCTTCTCCCGTTTCCAAATTCCAAATCTTGAGAGTGTTGTCATCAGAACCGGAAATCAACAACTTCCCATCAGGTGTGACTGCTACAGGATTCTCACCCTTGAGATTTCGGAGTAAGCGTCCGCCGGGTGGTGTTAAGCTAGCGGTCAAGGGAGACAGCCAAGGTACTGAAGTTTGCTGCTTGGCTTGCGTTAATAGTGCTTGGATTTCTGGAATTTTTTTATCTAGTAACCGTCCCTGTAACTGACTACTTAACTGTTTTTTATCGACCGCCAAAACATGTGCTGACAGCCTCAATGCACCTTGAATTAACTGTAAATTCTCATCTTCGGGCAAAAAATTATAATCTGCTATCAACTCATTAATATTGATGTTCTCCAACTTCCCCTGCAACCAGCGAAAATCACACAGCAGTTGTTGTAATTCTCCTTCCCTTCCCCCAGCAAGCAAGTGATAGGCTAAATTCTGCCAGATATAGCCATCATTTTCTAAACTATGCCAGCCTGCGGGGTATTTTTTGCTGTAAGCATTCAACAGCCTGTTGTGTAATACCCCTATCCCCTCACTTTCGGTTGCTAAAGTTTTGTATTGCTTCCTGACATAATCAAACTGCAAGTCATGCAACCGCAAATTTCCCGCTTCATCCCGCAAAGCCAGAGATTTACTCACTAATTCATCAATTACATCTTGGCTATCAAACTCATCTAACCCCAAGGGTTGCCAAAAAGTCTGCAAAACTGCTTCGGGTATGGGTGTATCTTCCGGAAATACCGCAAAATCTAAATATCGTTGTTGGCAATTTTCATCCAAAGCCGCCACACTAACAGCAATTGCTTTGAGTAAATCGGGATAAGGATAATCGGGAAACTGTTGTTTGATTTTCTCTAAATCAGCACACCGCAATTTTTCTAAAATATTCTGCCAGCGATTTGCAGGTTTACCCCGCATCATCGCCCCAACCATCGCCAATGCTAAGGGTAAATATCCACATTCTCGCGCTACCTGCAAAGTAACATCATTATGCGGGCTGGGTTGCAATATCTCCGGTTGATTTGCCCAATCTGCCAACAGTTCTAACGCCTGTTGTTCACCTAAAACCGCAAGCTGATACTCTTCCCCTCCCAACCCCGTGACTATAGCCCCATCACGGGTAGTAATTAACATCTGACAGCGTTCCCCCAACACATCAAACGCCGTCGCATCATCCAAACGCCAGATATCATCCACAATCAGCAAGCAAGCTTTCTGTGCAAACAACTCCCGTAACCGCGCTTTCGCCAATCCCACCTCGGTAAACGCCGCTTGCTTCTCACCCAACGCCGAAGCCAGATAAGATTGCCAAGTTAAAATTTGGGGCGTTTGTCCAAATGTTACCCACAACACCCCATCAGGAAACGCCTTTCTCACTTCTTCATCCCGCGCCAAGGCTGTAGCTAAGACTGTTTTACCAATTCCGCCCATTCCTTGCACGCCTACACGCCGACTTTTCCCAGTAATCCCCACAGGTTGCTTTGTTAGCGATAATATTTTCTGTTTTAAGGGTGTAAGTTCTTCAAGACGGGGTAAAAAGTGTGGTGGTAACTCTGGGACGTTGGTAAGATTTCCTAAAGGTTGGTGATGGGGGGTTAAATTGGTTTTTTTTTAAGCTGAGGAATCAACTCACCAGATACACCAGCTAACTGTATTGCATTCCGCGCAATATTAAAAGCAAACTCTACAGGGGAATTTTCATCATATTCGGGATTGTAAGCTAGAAGCGCGTCGTAAAAACCCACAACAAATTCAATCGCGGCTTTATCCTCGATGCGATCGTTCATCCCAATCACATAATTAATCTGTTGTGAAATAGCCTCAGCTTGCACTTGGGAGTAACAAGCATTCAACAGCACACATTCTACTTGTTTAGAGAACTGTCCAAATAATCCAGCTAATGCTTCACCTGTAACTAGCTGTGATTTTCCCGTTTCATCCTCAAAAGCTAGTCCTTGTATCCCTGCACCATGCCCAGAAAAGTGGATAATATTTGGTCGATAATCCAAAATAGCGCGGCGAATATCCCTGGGACGGACTGCTAAATCATACCGTAATTCAAAGTTCTCCCGATTTAGCGACCTTTGCAAGCCTTCCTTAATATCACGCAATTCTTGATCGAGGCGCAATCGTGATGTATTACTGGGATTTGCGGCTAATATCAGGATTTTCTGCGGTTTAACAGTCATTGCCAGGGATGGGAAGGGCTGTTTTTAAGTATACATCTTGCGAATGGGCATGGGGCATTGGGCATTGGGCATTGGGGACTAGGTAATGGGTAATGGGTAATGGGTAATTGAGCATTGCTTATTTCCCCCTGTCTCCTTGTCCCCTTGTCCCTTTGCCCCCTTGCCTCTTATGGTTTACCAAGCAATTCCCTAAAGGCTGGCTCACGTGCGATATCATCAAAATCGATATCTGTCGCCGCTTCTTCTTGATATCGCGGATTCAATCTAATCGCTTGGCGGAGATTATCTAAAGCAAATTCTACATTTCTTTGGAATGCGTAACAGGTGGCTTTATTGTAATAAGCACTGGCATAATCTGGTTTCAATTCTAATGCGCGATCAAAAGATGCGATCGCTTCGTCATCTCTTCCCAACCGCACTAAACAATAACCGCGTTTATCCCAAACTTTCGGCGCTGGTTTAATTTCGATGGCTTTGTCAAAGGATGCGATCGCTTCGTCGTATTCTTCTAATTCAATCAAGGCTAAACCGCGATTCATCCAAGCCACTGGATCGTCAGGGTTAACTTTCGTCGCTTGATTAAACGACACAAAAGCCTGTTGATGTTTGCGTAAGTTCCCAAAGGCGACACCGCGATCGCACCAAGCTTGGTGATATTCGGGATTGATTTTTAAAGCTGTATCATAGGAAGCGATCGCATCTTGATAGCGTTTCAATCTGGCGAGAGTTAAACCTTGTTTAAACCAAGCTACAGAATTATTCGGCTGGATTTTGACTGCTTGCTGATAAAGTGCGATCGCATCTTCATAGCGCTTTTCATTAAACAGCACATCTCCCTCTGCAATATATTCCTCAACGGATTCTGCGACTGGCTGCGGTTCGGGAATTTCTTCCTCAATTTCCGGTGCGCTTTCCTCTGGAATTGTTGGCTGCCTAATTTCTGTTAGTTCTTCTACAATGGAATCCTTACGTTGTTGTGCATCTAATTGCAACTGTGAAAGTTGCGATCCAAAATTCCTTTCTAATTCTTCTAGTTTTCCTAAAATCAGAATTTTCTGTTCTTGAGCATTTAACTGTAATTCTGAGAATTGCGAAGTAAATTCCGAGCCAGAGTTTTCTAAGTTCTCAATAATCAGTGCTTTTTGATTTTCTGCATCTGCTTGTAATTCGGCTAATTTATTCGCAAACTCTAACTGCAATTTTTGTAAATCTGCAAAAATTTGCTCTTTCTGTTGGTTAATCTCAGCCTGTAATCCCGATACTTGAGATTTCAAGGAATTTTCTAATTCTGCAATATTCGCTAGAGTTGTATCTATATTCTGTTGAGAATTGACTTGTAACTCTGATAGTTGAGATTTTAATAAATTCTCTAATTCTGTAATATTAGCTAAGGTTGTATCTTTCTGATGTTGAGCATCTGTCTGCAATCCTGATATTTGTTGAGTGAAATCTATTTGTAAATTCCCTAAACTCTCAACAACTGTATCCTTCTCTCTTTGTGTATCAGATTGCAATCCCGATAAATAGGAATTAAATTCCGAGCGAGATTTTTCTAAACTTTCAATAATGATATCTTTTCGCTGCTCTGCTCTTAATACTAATGTAGATAATTGTTCCGCTAAATCAGATTCTATTTTCCCTAAATTACCCACAGCATCAGATTGCCATTGTGCTACTTGAGCAGTAATCTCTGAATCTAAATTTGCTAATTTATTTTGAATAATATTAATTTCTGAGTCTATTTGATTGAGGATACTTTCTTTCTTACCCACAAACTCAGATGTAATTAAAGATATATTTTCTTGTTCAGCTTTCAGCTTTTGTTGCAGAGTTTCTGTCTCTTTGCTTAACTCTTCAGTAATTTTTTTAACTTCTTGAATAGCATTTTCTGCTTCTTGCTTCACCAGAGTTAGCTGATTTTGGGCATTTTCTACTCCTTCTAGCTGTGACATAGCTTGAGTGACAATTTCGCGGATGGCTACCCGTCGTAACAGCCAAAATAAAGCAATCACCGCTACAGGAAACAAGCTTAATAAAACTAACCAAACGTTAAATAGCATGGTTGTACGACTAAAATTCCGCTCAACATCAAATTGGGCTGCATCTCGAATTTGCTTTTCTGCACGCAGTCTAGCTAATTCTTCTCGCTCCTGATTTGATAATACCGGAGCAGGAGTCACAACTGGGGCTACAGATGCAGGAGTTTGCGCGCTAGCTTGCGGAGATAGCAGCCAGCCAGAGAACAGAATCACGCTTTGTAAAACTAAAGCGTAGGCGACTGGATTTTTACTCTTCATCACAACCATCCTATCCCTTGGGCAGTTTTGCAAGCGGCATACTTCTCCAATCTATACCAGAAACTCTTGATTAGTAGTCTGGCAAAGTTGTTTTGACAGGCGGGGGAAAGGGTAAGGGGGAAAGGGTAATGGGAAAAGGTAAAGAAAAAACCTTTAACCGTTCGGCTGACGCTCACGGCGTTCGCGAACAGCGTCCCGCAGGGAAGCCTTTTCCCCAAAACCAATTTTGGGTTGACAACGCTTAACCGAGTAGTATTGATCTGAGTCCTATCTCATTCATTACTCCTTACCTGAATGTTACCTCTTACCATCTCAATTCGTTGCTTATCTTGGCAAGATTCCATTGTCATCGTCCCATCAGCACGAGCAAAAAACTGAGCGCAAAGTTTGCCTTCATGCAGATTAATTAAATTAATAATTTCTTGAGGAGACTTGCTTAAAAAGTTATAAACATTTAATTGGCAATAGTGACATTTTCGCACATCATTATCACCTTTCATATCTGCCCAACGCACCTGACATGGTTCCTGAATAAAGATTTCCACATTATCAAGAGACTTAACCGCTTTAAATCTCCTTTCTTTCTTAGACATATTTAAATTTATTCCAACCTTATATTTCTTAATCCTATAAAATTCATATTTGATTTGTAGGATGCGTTAGCGATAGCGTAACGCATCTATGGCAATACTTTTCGTACTTATAAAATTGATATTTGATTTTTGAAATTCACGTAGTGGACTGACACGCCAAAAATAGTGCATGAAAAAAACTCTTGTGGGATGGGCATCTTGCCCGTCCGGGGCGGACAAGATGTCCACCCCACAAGAAAAATTATTGCAACATTTTAGCCTTGCCACGCCAGTAGGATGCATTAGCAGCGAGAGTACGGCATCTACCATGCAAGTTTACCGAGCAATTATTCATTTCTTAATTATTTCTTTAGATTATCGGCTAAAAATCGCTGCCAAAATTCCGAATTTTCACCAATCTCTACTGTATCTTTGTTCAAAGCTGATATTAACTAGCAAGACGAGATATGGCAAAGATTAACGGCACAATGATGCAATATTTCCACTGGTACACCCCTAATGATGGGAACTTGTGGAGCAAAGTTGAAGCTTCAGCGCCAGAATTAGCACAAGCAGGTTTTACAGCCCTATGGTTACCACCCGCTTATAAAGGATTTGCTGGTGCGTATGATGTGGGATATGGAGTTTACGATTTATTTGATTTAGGTGAATTCGATCAAAAAGGTTCAGTCAGGACAAAATACGGTACGCGTCAGCAATATCTTGATGCGGTTAAATCTTTACACAAAAATGGCCTGCAAGTGTATGCAGACGCAGTGTTAAATCATAAGATGGGTGGCGATCGCACAGAAACACCCAAAGCCACCCCTTTTTCTCAAGATGATCGCCTCAATCCTAAAGGGGGATTGCAAGAAATTAAGACCTACTCTTATTATGATTTCCCTGGCAGAAAGGGCAAATACTCTAACTTTGAGTGGCACTGGTGGCATTTTGACGCTGTTGATTATAACGAATATAACCAAGGCGATCGCAACACAATTTATTTACTCGAAGGTAAAAAATTTGATGACTATGTAGCCTTAGAAAAAGGCAATTTTGCCTACCTGATGGGTAGCGATTTGGATTTCCAAAACGATTGGGTACGTGGTGAAATCACTTACTGGGGTAAATGGTATCTTGACACCACAAAGGTAGATGGTTTCCGTTTGGATGCGATCAAACATATTTCCTCATGGTTCTTTCCCCAATGGATTGATGAACTAGAACGCCATGCTGGAAAAGATTTATTTTTTGTTGGGGAGTATTGGTATAACGATATAAATACTCTGCTTTGGTATGTTGATCGGGTTGGTGGTAAGATGTCGGTTTTTGACGTACCACTACATTACAACTTCCACCAAGCCAGCAAATCTGGGGGCAACTATGATATGCGCCGGATTTTAGATGGCACAATGATGCAGAAACGTCCTATTAATGCTGTCACCTTTGTGGAGAATCATGATTCTCAACCTTTACAAGCATTAGAATCTGTAGTTGAACCTTGGTTTAAGCCCTTAGCATACGCCATTATTTTGCTGCGAGAAGAAGGTTATCCTTGCGTCTTTCATGCTGATTACTACGGCGCAGAATATGAAGATCGGGGCAGAGATGGCAATAGCTATAAAATTTTTATGCCCTCTCACCGTGAGATTCTTGATCATTTACTTTATGCACGTCAGCATTATGCTTATGGGCCACAATACAATTATTTTGACCATTGGAATACTATTGGCTGGACAAGATTAGGTGATGAAGATCATCCCAAAGCAATGGCTGTAATTATGAGTGATGGTGCAGAAGGTACTAAATGGATGGAAGTTGGTAAACCAAATACTAAATTCATCGATTTAACAGAACATATCAAAGAACCTGTATACACCAATGATTCAGGTTGGGCTGAATTCCGTTGCTTAGGTGGTTCAGTATCAGTTTGGGTACAAGAATAAAAAACTCCATCCCCTTGTGGGTGGAGTTTTTGGGCATGGGGAATAGGGCATAGGGCATAGCAAAGAGTTACCAATGCCCAATGCAATGTCCCAAGTCGGCGGGCGACTATCCCTCTCCAGCTACAAGGGGATGGAGTTTCCCGCCGACTTCTAATGACTGTCTAAAAATTAGCTACTGAGATTCCAAATAACTCGTTTTTAAGGTAAGGGGAGCAAGAGATTCAATTCCCCTTCTCCCTCAGGGAGAAGGGGTTAGGGGATGAGGGCGCGAGGTATTTGTACAACGCCCGCCCCATATCGCTTTTAGCTTAAGTTGACACTTAAGGGCACTGCCTTGCCCTTAGAATTATCTGTACCAACTTGTAATCTGCTGTATTACAATAACACTGCCTGTATAGGCGATCGCTCTTAATGGTCAAGGTTTAACCCTTAATGCTCAAGGTTTAACCCTTAATGCTCAAGGTTTAACCCTTAATGCTCAAGGTTTAACCCTTAATGCTCGAGGTTTAACCCTTAATGCTCGAGGTTTAACCCTTAATGCTCGAGGTTTAACCCTTAATGCTCGAGGTTTAAGCCTTAATGCTCAAGGTTTAAGGCTTAATGCTCGAGGTTTAAGGCTTAATGTTGTAAGAAAACTAAAGTAGACTCAAAATTTTGGGCATTACCCATTAGTGTCAACTTAACGTGAAACTCGCTCTTGTGCAAGGTTTCGCCCTCACCCCCAGCCCCTCTCCCACACGGAGAGGGGAGCAAGAGATTTAGTTCCCCTTCTCCTCGGGGAGAAGGGGTTAGGGGATGAGGGCGCGAGATATTTGTACAACGCCCGCCCTATATAGCTTTTAGCTTAAGTTGACACCACTGGGCATTACCTTGCCCCTACAATCTGTGGCATTCTTGTTTAAAGGATATCAGTAGGATGCGTTAGCAGCGAAAGTACGGCATCTCTTGTAACTCCTGATTTCTTTTTGGCAATTTGGCATCCACAGTATTTCAATTAGAGTTTCAATAGATAACAACAGAGAACGACAGAAAGAAGATTGTGTGACAAACACACCAAAAATCCATCCTTCTACTGTCGTAGGCCAGTTGTGAGAGTGCTGTAAACGCTACATCATAAACACAGCACTCTTGGCGGACGAGAACAACTGGCTAGAATTCCAACCACAATGCATAACAATACTTGTCGGTTAAGGGGAAAAAGGGGAATGGTTCAAGGGAAAGAAAAAACCTTTAACCCTTAACCTTTAACCTTTAACCTTTTCCCCAAAACCAATTTTGAATTCAAAACGCTATCCCTTGTAGTATTGCAACACATAAAATTTCAGTCAACTCAAAAATTTAGTCTACTTCTCATCAACAGATATTTTTCTTTACATTTATAACTCATGTCGTGGCTTTACTCATATTAAATTGCCATAGGCAATATTGTTTGAAAATGCTTGGTATTAAAGCTTTTGAATTAAAAATTTTCAATCTAAAATGCCAATTTGAAAGCCGAGGCTTTTATTACTTTATTCAAAGTTTTATGATTTTTATTTTCAAATGCGCTCCCAAGTGTCCTGAAAAATGACGAATTAAGAATTACGAAAGCCCAATATCATCTGGAATTGCAGCTTTAAATTGGCTGACAAATTGCCAAAAATCAATATTAGTACA
This sequence comes from Tolypothrix sp. PCC 7601, assembly GCF_025677855.1. NCBI lineage: Bacteria > Bacillati > Cyanobacteriota > Cyanophyceae > Nostocales > Tolypothrichaceae > Tolypothrix > Tolypothrix sp. PCC 7601. The sequence goes on along the minus strand of NZ_CP064879.1, from coordinate 739,283 downwards.
GATAAATTTTCTTAACCTATTTATAGCTATTATTTATCCAATTACTATTAGCATTGAAACCTTAAATTTGCGTAAATTTTTGGGTTTATGACTGCCATACACAACCTAAAATGATTATTCACTGAATATCTCGGAATCTTAGAGGAATCTATCTGCCAGTAGGAGTTAGCAAGTGAATTGCCCTAATTGTCTATTTGAAAATCCAGATACAGCAAAGTTTTGTATGCAATGCGGTACTCGCCTTTCTAGAGAAACTTCTCAGCCAATCAAACAGCAATTAGGCAATCAAAAACAGGAGTATCCCCAATCCCCCCAAGCTGAACGTCGTCAAGTCTCTGTGATGTTTTGCGATTTAGTGGGTTCTACAGCACTATCCAAGCAAATCGATCCAGAAGATTTACGAGAGATCATCTTAGCTTATCGACAACTCAGCGCTGAGGCAATTCATCGCAACGGCGGCAGAATTGCTCAGAGTTACGGAGATGGGCTAATGGTATTCTTTGGGTATCCAGTAGCCTACGAAGATAATGCCCAACGAGCAATCCGCGCCGGTTTTGGCATTATCGCTGATATGGAGCAACTTAACGCTCGCTTGATGTCAGAAAAAAATATCAAACTAGATGTACGTATCGGTATCCACACAGGTAGAGCCGTATTAGGAGAAATGGGTAACGACGATACCCACGAACAAATGGCTATTATTGGCGATACCCCAAATATTGCTTCCAGAATCCAGACTGTAGCACCAGTTAATACAGTAGTTATCAGTGCTGCGACTTATAAAATTATTCAAGGTTATTTTGAGTGCCAATCTTTGGGATACCACACTCTCAAAGGTGTTCCGCAACCAATGGAAGTGTATGGGGCGCAACAGGAAAAAGATGTGCACAACCGTTTAGAAGCGGCTACAGGCTGTCTGACTGCTTATGTTGGCAGAGAACAAGAACTAGAAACCCTAGTTAATTTGTGGCAGCAGGTACAGTCTGGTAACGGGCAAGTGGTATTAATTACTGGCGAAGCGGGGATAGGTAAATCCCGCCTAGTGCAGGTGTTTAAAAAGCAAATTGCCAAAGATGACTATGTATTACGCGAATGCTATTGTTCTCCTTATTACCAAAATAGCGCGCTCTATCCTGTCATTGATTTGCTAGAAAGACAGATGCATTTGGCGAGCAAAGATTCCCCAGAAATTAAGCTGGCAAAGCTAGAGCAGTTATTACATAAGTATGAATGTCAGATAGAGTTGGTAGTACCACTGTTAGCTCATCTGCTATCAATTCCTTTAGATGAACGTTACCCAGCACTGAATTTATCTGCTCAGGTACAGAAGCAGAAAATTTTAGAATCTCTGTTAACTATGGTGATGGCACTTGCTGCCCAACAGTCATATTTATTAATTTTTGAAGACTTGCACTGGGTTGATCCTTCTACCATAGAACTGCTAAACCTCATCGCCAAGCAAGTATCGCGATCGCGTGTGTTGTTACTGTGTACAGCTAGGCCAGGATTTAACTTTTTAAATTCTAATTATGAGTATTTTAGCCAGATTATCATCAAACAATTATCAGAATCACAAACAAAGCTGCTGATCCAGCAGATAACAGGTGACCAAGTTGTACCAGAGTCAGTAATCAAGCTCATGGTGGCAAAAAGCGATCGCATCCCTTTATTTATTGAAGAAATGGCCAAAATGGCTCTGGAATCGAGATGGCTAGGACAGGGAGAGGGTACTGATGATGTGACTATTCCTGATACTATCCAAGACTTGCTGATGGCCAAATTGGATCGCTTAGGCACAGCTAAAGAAGTAGCACAAATCGCTGCCATTATTGGGCGGAAGTTTAGCTATGAGGTGCTGAGAGCTGTTTCACCTCTAGATACAGCAACGCTGAATAGCTCGCTGACTCAGTTAGTCAATGCCAATTTGCTGATTGTAGTGAATGTGCAAGCATCCTATGTATTCAAACACTCTCTGATTCACGATGCAGCCTATGAGTCATTGCTGAAAAGCACCCGCAAAAATTATCACCAGAAACTTGTACAAGTTTTAGAGGAGCAGTTCCCAGAAGTTGTCGAGACAGAACCAGAACTGTTGGCTTATCACTACACAAAAGCAGAATTGAAAGAACAAGCCATTCATTACTGGCAACTAGCTGGTCAAAAAGCAGTTGCATCTTCAGCCAATCTGGAAGCCATAGAGCATCTGCATAAGGGATTGGAATTGCTATTGACTATGTCATTTACCCCAGAACGGAATCAGCAAGAATTAGCTTTCCAGACTACCTTGGGTACAGCTTTAGTCGCCACTAAAGGTTATGCGGCTTTAGAAGTAGAACTTGCTTACAAACGCAGTGAAGAACTCTGCGAACAGATTGGGGAAACACCTAAATTATTTTGGGTACTGAGGGGATTATGGGCGATGTCTGCGGGGCAAGCCAGGTATCAGACTTCGCTAGAATATGGGCAGAGGCTGATGAGCATCGCCATAGCCCAGCAAGACCGAAGTTTAGAACTGGAGTCTCATTTTACTTTAGGACTAGACTTATTCTGGCTAGGAGAATTTGCCAATTCTCGAGAACACTTTGAGCAAGGAATTGCCCTTTACGAACCACAGCTGCATCACTCCCACGCATTTATTACTGGCCAAGATGTTGGAGTTGCCAGTTTAGCTGTTGACTCTTGGAATGTCTGGTTGTTAGGCTTCCCAGAAGCAGCTATGGGGTACAGCGAAAAAGCGATCGCTCTGGCAAAGCAGCTATCTCATCCCTACAGTTTAACCCAAGCTCAAGCCTGCGCTTGTTGGCTTCATCAATTCCTCGGGGAAGCAGCAGTTGTGGTGCAGCTAGCAGATGCAGTGATTACCTTAGCTCAAGAACAGAGTTTTCCTTTTTGGCTGGGGTGGGGACATATCTTAAGGGGTTGGGCGATCGCTCATTTAGGCGAAGCACAGGAGGGAATTGATCAGATATGCAAAGGATTAACTACTTTCCAAAGTACAGGCACACAAGGCTGGCTACCGTATTTTCTAGCGCTGCTATCTGAGGCCTATGGAAAATTAGGGCAAGTGGAAGAAGCGCTTGTAGTTGTGGCTAAAGCACTGAGTGAAGTGCAGAAAACAGGAGAATGTTTCTGGGAAGCGGAGTTATATCGCATTAAGGGAGAGCATTTAAGAGTGCAACTACAGCAAACAAAGGCTCAAGCACAAGAAGCTGCAGTAGAAGAATGTTTCCTGCAATCTCTCGATATTTCCCGCCGTCAGGGTGCCAAGTCATTAGAACTCAAGGCAACAATTAGTTTGGCGCGTTTATGGCAGCAACAAGGTAAGAATGAAGCAGCACGACAAATACTTTCTCAGATTTACGGCAGTTTTTCTGAGGGATTTGAAACTAAAGACTTGAAGGAGGCTTTAGTCTTGCTTGCAGAACTGTAATATCTGTGAAGGTGGGGAAGGGGAAGGGGGAAGGGGGAAGGGGGAATGGGGAATGGGGAATGGGGAATGGGGAATGGGGAATGAGAAATAAAAATACAGTTACCCATCTGTCACATTCTTTTTTCAAATTGGTATACTTTTCTCCAGTAAATAAGCACAAAAAAAGCTTGTTTTATGACAAGCTGTTTAATGTTTTGTCAATCGCAAAAATTAGCGTGTTCCTTCTGCCTTCTGCCCTCTGCCTCCTGCCTTCTTCAACAGTAGTCATGGTTTTTGATGATTTACGCTTACTTATTTCTAAGTTTGCTGTCAGATTCAGAAACTTCATCTGGCTTATGGACTACTGAAAAAGTTGTAGAAAAGATTTAGCAAGGTAACTTTTCTAAGTTAGCCAGAATATATCGATTAACTTTGATATAACCTGAATCCACATGAGTAAAATGGGCACTCAACATGGGATATGCTTGCGGCATGGCATGGAATGGAATTGATGGATATAAATGATGGACTGCATGAAGCGGCATATTCCACATTAAAAACTGCACAGGCCAAAGTGTAAAGGTGATGCGTGTATTGGTGAGCAGGTTAGCGTCAAGGGTGCAGCCTGTATGTTCTCCTAATAAAATAAAACGCAGCAGCGGTTGACCGACAATTAACGGTAGCAGCCAATACATGAAAAACCAAGGTTTACCGATTGCAATTGAAACTGCGATCGCACCTGCATAAACTGCTAATTGTAATCTGGTAGAACGAATCACTTCAGCCTTTGCTGTATCTGAGATAAATGGGCAATTATCCAGGTTTCCCAGTGCTGCACGATAATGTCCTTGGATTTTATCTAACCACCAAGGTAAACCGCTAAGTACCAAGAAGTATTCACCCAGGTTACGCGGTGTCAGATCCGTTAATTCTGGATCTTTCCCAGGAACGCGAGTATAACGGTGATGCCATTTGTGATAACGGCGATAAAATGTGCTGTTGTAAAACGAGAGTACACCTGCAAACCAAGCAACAATATCATTTAAGCGATTGTTGGCAAAAGCGGTTCTATGTCCAGCTTCGTGCATCGGTGCAAACATACAAGCCAAACTAAAGCCATAGATGATCAATGCAGGTATGGCTAATGGCCAATTACCAAAGTTAGTAGCCCAAACATAGCCACTACATCCAATAATTGCTAAATGTCCTATTAGTTGTACTAACCCTTTAAAGTTAGAGCGTTCATTTAAAATGCTTAATTCTTCAACACTGAGGATTTGCTTTTGATGTTGTTCAGTTTTTTCATCCCATAATTCAGTTTGAGTAATCATCTCACTTGGCATAGTTAACACTCCACATCATCTTGTGTGATTCCAGTATTCTTTGTTAGGGCTTAGGCAAAAACAGCAAGCAAGCTCTACAATTAAGTGTTGTCCTGTAGATGCAAGGCTATAATTTAATACATTATTCACCAATTAGGTGTAAAGCATTGTAGGGAAAATTAACTGGGCTTTTAGTTACATAGCGCACAGATTTTTAGATAATATTTACCTAAGCCAAAGTCAAGGCGATCGCAGCCATTGAACGGTATTTCCATCAAAAAATTCAGCTACATCGGTAGAGAAGTGTGTTTTTGTTTCTCTGCGTCCTCTGTGGTTAAATAATTTTTAAACCGCAGAGACGAAGAGAACACGGAGAAAAGAGGTTCTTGTTCCTAGTGTTTCAGCTTGTAAATTCTGTGGCACTATGTTGCATACATTACTGATAAATTTAATGTAGAAAGGATGACAAGACAGTTCAGCAAAGCGAAACAGCTGCGGCGATGGGTACTTGGTTTGATGGCGTTAATTTGTGCGATCGCTCTGACAAATTGCATGACACCTCATCCCAAACTACCATTGCTAAGGATTGGTACAAATATGTGGCCGGGATATGAAACCCTGTATTTAGCGCGTCATCTGGGTTACTACAAAGATACACCCATTCGCTTGGTTGATTATCCATCGGGAACAGAGGAAGTCAGAGCATACCGCAACCACGAGATAGAAGGCGCGGGATTATCTATCGATCAAGCAATGCTACTGGCTGCAACTCAAAAAAATCTCCGCATTATTGCGGTGATGGATGTGTCTAATGGTGGGGATGTGATTCTGGGTAAACCAGAGATTGCTGACATCAAAGCTTTAAAGGGAAAGCGAGTTGGTGTGGAGTCTACAGCTTTAGGCGCTTTCTTTATCGCTAGGGCGCTGGAAAAAAATGGTTTATCCCCCAATGATGTAAAAATTGTATCCTTGGATTTTTCTCAGCATGAGCGAGCTTTTAACGAGGATAAAGTTGATGCAATTGTGACATTTGGGCCGCCACGCTTCAAATTACTGGCAGCAGGTGCCAAACTTTTATTTGATAGTAGTCAAATTCCCGGTGAAATTGTTGATACTCTAGTTGTCAGCGAAGATGCGATCGCTAATAACTCTGTGACAATTCAAACTCTGGTGAATGAAAGGTTCCGCGCCTTGGATTACTTGAACAAAAATCCGGAGGCTGCTGCGGCTTTAATCGCCCCACGCACCGGAGTGACTCCTCAGCAAATTCTTGATGCTTTTAAAGGGATGCACCAACCTCTCCTCGCACAAAATCAAAGATTGCTCAATCAAACCGATCCTTCTTTAGTTAATGGTATGAAAAGACTTGTCAAAGTAATGGTAGAACACAAATTAATTCCCACAGCAATTGATGCTGCTAGCATTCTTGATGATCGCTTTGTCAAAAACGCTAAACTCTAGAGTTGCTACATTCAAAGATTCAGGAAGTCTCAAAATAATCATCTTTTTGACCAAACACAGTCTCAAATTCTGACTTTTTTGTCCAAAGCATCTACCTATTATGAATGAAACAAACCCTTTTCTCTTTTTACCCTTTCCTCCTGTTCTCTTATTTCTCAAGATTCCCTAACATTCTCACTAAAGTTCTGTGCTTGTTATGAAACCCTTCCCCTTTCCCCTACGCTTTTCAATCCCTGCGGTTTTAATTGTGTTTGGCACAGTACTAGGGCTTTTTTCTTTAAATAGAGAAATTGCTGCAAGTAACCACAAAACTGAAGAAAACGCAACTCACTACGCGCAATCATTGGGAAGTCAAATTGCAAGCATATTAGATTACCTTTACAGGGGAGGGGATGTAGAACAGGCTGAAATTGTGATCAGTCAATTGGGAAGTAATCCGCGATTGCCTTTGATTTTAGTAGTTAACGAGCAGGATAGGATTCTGCTGTCAAATAATTATGAATTACGCAAACGTCTGGTAAAAGATACAGAAGCCGCGCCTAATTTATCGAGATTTGCGATCGTGCGCGAAAAAATGGCTGGAGAAGTCACGCTTTCTCCAGATAAGCGCTTTCTCAGAGTTATTTATCCTGTGCTTTTGCAAGCCCAAGCAGGAGAAATCCGCCCTTCCAGGGTGGGTGTTTTATTCATGGAATATGATTTGGTGAGCGAAAAGCAGCAAGCTTATGCAGATGCGGCGAGTCGAACTTTTGTTTCCAGCACAGTTTTAGCATTATTTTGTATTGGCTTATGGTTCTTTTTTTACCGTACCTTAACGCGCCGAGTTGATCATTTAGTTGCGGTAACTAATAGATTAGCTAATGGAGAATTAAGTGTTCGTGCAGATTTATCAGGTTCAGATGAACTGGCTCAAATCTCCATTGCTTTTGATCGTATGGCTGTGGGTATTCAGGAAAATACCAAAGCTTTGCGTCGCCAAAATGCTACTTTAAAGGCACAACAAGAATCAGCACTTGATGGGATTTTAATTATTGATGAAAACCGCAAAGTTGTTTCTTATAATCAACAATTTTGTCAGTTATGGAATATTACTCCTGAGATTGTAGAAAATGGCGATCGCCAAATTTTAGAATATACCCTTGCTAGTCTAGCTGATCCTGAAGAATTTGTAGAGAAAGTCGAGTATTTATATCAGCATCCAGAACTAGCTAGCCGTGATGAAATTACTTTTAAGGATGGGCGGATTTTTGATCGCTACTCTACCAGCGTGATTTCTCTTAGCGGTGAACTTTACGGCAGAATTTGGTATTTTCGCGATATTAGTAATATCAGGCAATCGGAAGCAGAAATTAAAAATGTGCAAAGATTTCTGACTTCGATTATCGAAAATATTCCCAACATGATTTTTGTTAAAGATGCCAAAGACTTAAAGTTTGTGCAAATAAATAGAGCAGGTGAGGAACTGTTAGGTTATTCCCGAGCAGATTTACTAGGTAAGAGCGATTATGATTTCTTCCTTAAAGAACAAGCTGATTTCTTTACTAGTAAAGATAGGGATATTTTGGCATCAGGTAGCGTTTTAGATATTCCCGAAGAACCAATTCAAACTAGAAATTACGGCACTAGAATTTTACATACTAAGAAGTTACCAATTTTTGATAATGCAGGTAACCCACAATATATCATGGGCATTGCGGAGGATATTACAGAGCGCAAACAGGCAGAAATTGAATTACAGCAGGCAAAAGAAGCCGCAGAAGCAGCGACTCAGGCTAAAAGTGATTTTTTGGCGAATATGAGCCACGAAATCCGCACGCCGATGAATGCGGTGATTGGGATGACAGGGATTTTATTAGATACAAACCTGACTCCAGAACAACAAGATGCTGTAGAGACAATTCGCTCTAGTGGAGAAATTTTACTATCTTTAATTAATGATATTTTAGATTTTTCTAAAATTGAATCAGGCAAATTGGAACTAGAAGCAGAACCTTTTGACTTGCTAAACTGCCTAAAAGAATCTATTGCTTTACTAGCTAATAGTGCCGCAGCTAAAGGATTAGAAATTAGCTATCATTTCGCCGCCGATGTACCTAAAATTATTGTGGGAGATGTAACTCGGCTACGTCAGATTTTGGTGAATTTGTTGAGTAATGCTATTAAGTTTACTGACAATGGTAGCGTCAATGTTACAGTTACAGCCCAAATCAGAGATTTACCAGTTGCTTCTGCTGATGTGCCTTATCAGCTAAATTTTGCAGTGCGCGATACTGGAATTGGCATTCCCCCAGAGAAACTGAATCGCTTATTTCAATCCTTCAGCCAAGTAGATTCTTCCACAACTCGCCGCTATGGTGGTACAGGTTTAGGATTAGCGATTAGCCGTCAACTTAGCGAAATGATGGGCGGTAAGATGTGGGTGGAAAGTCAGCAAACAGAGGGATCGACTTTTCATTTCACCATCGTCGCCCCTGTTGCTTCCTCTATCGCTACCACAGAAAATAATGGAAAATTAACTGCTACCCAACAAACTACACAACAAAATCAACTTAACCCTGCCAATTCTGAGTTTATAGAATCATCTCCTCTGAGAATTTTGCTAGCAGAAGATCATCCCGTGAATCAAAAGCTTGCAGTATTAATGCTGAAACAACTGGGATATCGCGCCGATGTTGTGAGTAACGGCGTAGAAGTTTTAGCGGCTGTGCAAAAGTTGCCTTATGACGTAATTTTAATGGATGTGCAGATGCCTGAAATGGGTGGGATCGAAGCCACTCAGGTAATTTGTTCTCAATATGCAGCCGACTCTCGCCCGCGAATTATCGCTATGACAGCCCGGGCGCTACAAGGCGACAAAGAAGAATGTCTCAAAGCTGGGATGGATGATTACATCAGCAAACCCATCCGTATAGAAGCACTAGCTCAAGCTTTACATCGATGTTTACCAATAGCAGTGAGTAATGGCGCGCCACCCACCCAAGTACATCAAAAGCAACCGCAAAAAGAGATTGCAGAAGTAGAATTAGCAATTATTAATGCCCAAGCTATACAAAAAATTCGACAAATTGCAGGTCAAGATTCAAGCTCATTTCTGGTAGAAATGATTGATTGCTATTTAGAAGATTCTCCCCAACTACTGCAACAAATGAAAACTGCCGTTGCTCAAGGAGATGCTAAGACTTTACATCGCCTAGCCCATAGCTGGAAATCAAGCAGCGATTATCTAGGAGCCACTAAGCTAGCAAATCTTTGCCGCGAACTAGAAGCGATCGCTTCTACCGGAGTCGCCAATGTTCATGACAAAATACAGCATTTAGAAACTGAGTTTGTGAAGGTTCAAGTAGCATTGCAGCAAGAGAGGGGAAAGTGTTTGAGGTAATGGGGTATGGGGCATGGGGCATGGGGCATTGGTAATGGGTAATTGGTAATTTGTTAGTTATTAAAGAAGCCAGAAGAATTGGGGGATTCTCCCCCAAACCCCCGATTGGGGGACGGTTGCGTCCCCCAAACCCCCTCCAAAATGATTGATCTGTTTTTTGTTGAGTAATACCAATTTCAGGACTTACGCAAGCAAAATTTGTCATTGCGACCGGAACGAAGTGTAGGGAAGCAATCCCAGAATCTCAGGCGATTACGTCGCTGCGCTCGTAATGAGGTAATTACGTGACTTTTGCGTAAGTCCTACAATTTGAAAAAAGAATGCGATAGCTTGTAGGGGCACGGCGTGCCGTGCCCTCTAGAATATATTGATGTGTCGCTGCATTTTCTTATTACCACCTCATCTCCCTCATCTCCCTCATCCCCCTCATCTCCTTCATCCCCCTCATCCCCCTCATCCCTTCAACTCTCCTAACTTCGGACTCCACCAACCTTTCTGGGTGCTGAAGTAGGCGATATCTTTGTGTTTTTTATCGTTGCGGGATTGGGGGTTGGAACAGCGTAGCATTTTCTTGTTCTGTCCATCTTTGACATAACTGTACTCTTCTAAGGGCTTGTGACATACTGGACAGGAGTATTTGGTAATTGCAGCCTTGGGTTTTTGGGGGCTGATTTCTTTGGTTTCCTTCGTTTCCTTCGCAGCTTGAGAACGGGGTGCTTCCCAACTTTTGCTATATTCGCTCCAAAACAGCACGATATTCTCACACCCACTGACGCATTTGAGGAAATATTTCTTTTTAACTTTACTACTGGGAATTTTGGCTAAATGATTCTTGCACTGTGGGCAACGAGTGCGGGAAGTTTCAAATTTGCGTTCGGTGACAGGATAATTTTTCACGCCAGTCGCCGCAGTCACGACGATGGTTTTGGCTTTGGCTAAAGCTGGTGCAAAATAATTCTCGTTCCATTTGGTGAGATATTGCTGCCACTGTTGTTTACCAGATGCGATCGCATCTAGGGCATCTTCCATTTTGGCGGTAAATTCGGTTTCTAATAAGTCGGGTAAGGCTTTCTGCAAAAAGGCATCGACTTCTAACCCCAAGGTGGTTGGCTGTAAACTATCTTTCGCTAACTGCACATAACCGCGTTTTTTCAGTGTGGCGATTGTGGGAGAATAGGTACTAGGACGACCAATGCCTTTACGCTCCATTAATTGCACTAATTTGGGTTCGCTGTAACGCGGTGGCGGTTGGGTTTGTTTCTTCTCATGTCCAGCATTTTCTAAAGTCAGCATTTGCCCTTGTTGTAAATTAGGCAAAATACTATCTTTACTCAGGTTAGGCCAGTAGCGCGCATAGCCTAAAAATTCCACAACTTGCCCTCTTGCTTGCCAGAGAATATCCCCAGATTGGGTAATTACTAGAGTTTTTCGCAGTTGTGCGGCTCGACATTGAGATGCGATCGCTCTTTTCCAAATTAAGACATACAAGTTAAACTCATCTTCGGTTAGTTCTAGGCGTAACTGCACAGAAGGGCGAAACACATCTGTCGGGCGAATCGCTTCATGGGCTTCCTGAGCAGTTTTATTACTGCGATGTTTGGTAGTTTTTTGGGGGACATTTTGCGGATCGTTTTGCTCCAACCACTTACGGGCGCTATCACAGAACTCCGGACTGAGCATCACTGAATCTGTTCGCATATAAGTAATTAGCCCAGCTTCATAGAGCTTTTGTGCTACCTGCATTGTCTTCTCTGGGGCAAAGCGCAACCGAGAACCGGCAGCTTGCTGTAAAGTAGAGGTGATAAATGGTGGTGGTGGTTGGCGGTTAACAATTTTGCCTTCAAATTGCACCACTTTGTGCGGATGGCGGCGCGCCTCTTCTACTAGGCGATTTGCTTCCGCTTCCGACAGCACACGGGTAGATTCTGGTGCTTGGGTGCTATTCACCGCCGCATCGTCATTCACTTCCCCTTCTTCCTTCGCTGCTTCCTTGGGCGCATTCACCATCCCTTTGTAAAAAGCGCGGAAGCCTTCAGCGTAATCTACCCACACACTCCAATAATCTTGCGGTACAAAAGTTTGAATTTCTCTCTCGCGCTGACAAATTAAGTGTAAGGTAGCACTTTGGACTCTCCCGACACTTTTCGCCCCATTATTCAACGCCCAAACTAAAGGACTACCCTTGTAACCTACCAGCTTATCTAAACAATCGCGGCACAATCCCGCCCCTACCAAATTTGTATCTAATTCTCTAGGATGTGCGATCGCAGTTCTGACTGCTGCTTCTGTAATTTCAGTGTACACCACCCGTTTTGGTTGCCTCAGTCCCAAAGCTTCCTTGAGATGCCAAGCAATGGTTTCCCCTTCTCTATCTGGATCTGTAGCTAAAACAACTTCCTGTACTTGCTTTACCGCCGCCTTTAACTGCTGAATCGTTTCCTTAGCCTGTTGATCCCGGGGGACATAGCGACACTGCACATGACTCCCTTCCATCGTAAAACCCAGAGAATCCTCACCCTCATTACTCAGTTCGCGAATGTGACCGCAACTAGCGCGTACAATCCACTCAGAACCCAGAATTTGACTGAGCTTTTTCACTTTACCCGGAGATTCAACCACCAGAAGGCGTTTAGGCATACCAGATGCAACCTAACAGAAGACTTCTTAGTTTTTTATAGTACACCTGTTTTGCACAAATTGCTTAGACAAGCCAGGTATCATACCAATTTGAAAAAAGAATGCGACAGATTGTAGGGGTACGACAGTGCCCATTGGTGTTAACTTAACGTGAAACCCGCTCTTGTGCAAGGTTTCGCCCTCACCCCCAGCCCCTCTCCCACAGGGAGAAGGGAGCAAGAGATTTAGTTCTCCTTCTCCAGGGGGAGAAGGGGTTAGGGGATGAGGGTGCGAGGTATTTGTACCACGCCCGCCCTATATCGCTTTTAGCTTAAGTTGACACGTATGGGACAGTGCCGTGCCCTCTAGAATATATTGATGTGTCACATTATTTGATTTGGTATTAAGTTCGTATTCAGAACATTAGTTCTGGATTTTCTCTACTGGATTGCTAGCTAGGAACCCTTGGCTAGATTGTATAGATCCTGAGAAAATATAAAAGATGACCAGTGTAGAGGTTTGTAAGAATCGTGGATAATATCAACCAGCTTTTGGTGCAAGCACAAGCAGCACATGATGCAGCTGATTGGTCATTGCTGATTCAATATCTACAACAGTTGATTCTCAAACAAGAGTCTACACATCCAGAAATATTGGAAAATCAAGAGCTTTTGCTGGATTTAACCATCTCAATTTTAGAAATGGGTGATTTTCAGCAACGCTGGGAGATTGCGAAGATTTTTCAGCATTTAGGAAAATTAGCTATTCCGCGATTAGTGAAAATTTTAGAAGATGAAGACGCAGACGAAGAAGTTCGCTGGTATGCAGTAAGGATATTAGGAGAACTTGAGCATCCAGAGGCGATCGCACCTTTAGTGCAATTATTAAAAACTAGCGATAGCCAAGAACTCAAGGAAATGGCAGCAAATGCACTGGGGAAAATGGATCGCCTTGCTAGTGCTGCACTTACCGAACTCTTGCTTGCAGAAGATACTAGACTTTTGGCAGTGCGATCGCTTTCCTATATCCGCAGCACAGAAACCATTCAGCCGCTTTTGAGTGTGGTAGAAGATCCACAACCTGCAGTTAGAACTGCAGCCATTGAAGCCCTCAGTAGCTTTCATAACGAACTTATTCCCCCTGTATTGGTGAAAGCTTTAGATGATTTCGCCGCCTCAGTCAGACATGCTGCTGTCCAAGGTTTAGGTTTTCGCCCTGAATTATGCGAAACATTAGATTTAGTAACGAAACTGCAACCTAGACTTTATGATTTAAACGAAAATGTGGCTTGTACAGCTGCAATTACCCTTGCTCGGATGGGTAGTGATCATGCGGCTCAATGCTTATTTGCAGCTTTAATATCACCAAGTATATCCATCAAACTGCAATTAGAAATTATTTGCGCCCTGAGCTGGTTAGGAACATCTGCAAGCTTGGCATATCTCCAACAAGCATTTAATCAAAGCACATCCGAAACAGTGTGGCAGGAAATTGTCACAGTTTTAGGGCGAGTACAACAGCCAGAGTTAATTCCAATAGCCACAGAAATTTTATTGGCAATACTGCAATCCAACCATCCTGCCACAGAACTTGCCAATATCAAAAATGCGATCGCCCTTTCTTTAGGACAACTAGGCTGCATCCAAGCGATTGAACCATTAATTTTACTCCTAGCAGATGCCGAACCATCGGTAAGACTACATACCATCGCCGCCCTCAAAAATCTCTCACCAGAAATCGCCCATCAACAATTACAAAAATTAGCCAACAACACCTCCCTCACCCCCGACTTACAGCAAGGAGTCGCGATCGCTTTGGCGGAATGGGGAAGATGAGGGAGTGTAGGAAGCTTCCTGAAAATACTATTTGCTTGACAAACAATCTTCGGTAAATAGGCGTGATACGCCAAACTCCGGTCTATGGAGTATCCCTCTAACAGCGATCGCTTACTCTAATCTATTTAACGAGGAGTATAATTTCCGTTAGGCATCACGACTGCATCTAAAGAACTTCCTTGAAAGTTTGCTCCCTGAAGATCAGCTTCCCTAAAAGTGGTTAAAGTTATTTTAGCTTTTATTAAATTAGCTCCAGATAACTTTGCTTGGAAAAAAGTGCTTTGGTATATCTCCGTCTCAGATAAATCAGCTTTAGAAAGGTCTGACCCTACTAAGTAGACTTGATTCAAAAAAGCTTTCCGAAGAATAGTTTCCCTAAGATTTGAATATGCCAAACCAACTCCTAATAATGTAGCTTCAGATAAATCAGCTTTCGATAGGTTCGCTTTTACTATTAGTGCCTGCGATAAATTAGCTTTCCGAAGAATAGCTCCTTGAAGTTTAGCTTCTTGAAGATTAGCACTTATAAGATTAGCTCCATCAAGTAATGCTCCCTGAAGATTAGCTCTGTAAAGATTAGCTCCTTGAAGTAATGCTCGATTAAGGTTAACTCTTTGAAGGTTCGCGCTTATTATCCATGCTTGCGATAAATTAGCTTCCCGAAGAATAGCTCCTTGAAGGTTAGCTCCTTCAAGATCAGCACCTATAAGAATAGCTCTCTCAAGGTTAGCTCCAGCTAAATTCGCTTGTGACAAATCACATCTAATACACGTTTTAGTACTTAATAACTTTTGTATATGTTGTGGATTAGCTCCAAATACTGGGATAGGAAATAAAAAACTAACACAGACAAAAAACTTCAAGTAAATTTTTTGCATAAAAATCGTTCGGGCTTGGGAGACTTAAAAGCTGCTACTGAATATTAGCATCAAGCAATTCATATCAATCCTAATTTAGTACTGCCATACCTTAATCTAGGTAAGAGTACTCCAAGTAAAAAAATGCTCAATTGTCATTGCGAATGGAGCAAAGCGGAATGTTCGCGTAGCGTTCCCGTAGGGTAGCAATCGCATAGACTCGCTCGTAGTTGCAAGATTTTGCGATTGCTTCTCTGCGAGACGCTACGCGAACGCTACACTCCATTTCGCTCGCAATGACAGGTTTTGGATCGTTTATTTTTTGGAACACTCTAATGCTTTTGTAGATTCGAGAAACGTAAAAGGAGGTATTAAGGATTTTAATCAAGTCTTGCGTATTAATCCTAACTATGCTGAAGGAAACTATAGCCAAGGTAATGCCCGTTTTCAGAATGAAAACTTAAAAGAGAGTTAGGAACTTGCAAAAGATATATAAATGTAATTCAGGCTACATAAAACATGCGACTAGAGCAGAATGGGTTAAATAATCTCATGCTAAATTTTTGCATGAAGAAAGCTAGATTTAGTTTGAGTTTTACTGTTTTTGTTACCCCTACATCAAGCCGTTGCTTCAGAACTTTTGAACTGTTTAATATTTTTTAATTCTGCTTCTTCTGCTAACAAAACATGGTAGAGTTCCCAATTTTGTTGGAGGTTTAACCAAAACTCTGAACTATTCCCAAAAAATTTAGCTAATCGTAATGCTGTACTAGGTGTAATACCCCGCTTTTGATTTACAATCTCGTTAATTCGCTGATAAGGAACATGTATTGCATCTGCAAGTTCTCGTTGTGATATTCCCATTTCTTCTAAGAAATCTTTCAATAATATTTCCCCAGGATGTGAGGGGGATCTATGCTTTGGAACTCTCATCTGTTACTAAATCCTAATGGTAGTCTACTATTTCAACTTCTGATACTCCTTCAGGTATCCATGTAAAGCAAATCCGGTATTGGTCATTAATCCGAATGCTATGCTGACCCTTGCGGTCACCTTTTAAAGCTTCTAACCTATTACCTGGAGGAACTTTCATATCATCCAAAGAGAACGCTGCATTGAGTTGATCTAATTTTCTCTGTGCAACTCCCCAACAATTTATGGGACACTGTTTTCGGGCTTCCTTTGAGTCATTACCATCAAAAATGTCTTCAGTTGCTTTGTTCTTAAATGATACTATCATAACTAGCATGATGACACGGTTATCATGCTAGCAGAAAAAAAGACTTGTAGCAAACTCTACCAAATTGTGGCGAAAGATCCAGTAAGTTAATAAGAGCTATAAATGTAATTCAGGCTACATAAAACATGCGGCTAGAGCAGTTGCAAGCCTTTTTAGCGATCGCGGAAACCGGCAGCTTTCAACAAGCTGCTAGAAAATGTGGTGTCACTCAATCGACAATTAGCCGACAAATCCAAGCCTTAGAAGCTGATTTGGGACTAGAGTTGTTTCACCGCACGACTCACGCCAAGCTAACATTGGGCGGTGAACGTTTACTACCCCGGGTGCGAAAAATTTGTCAGGAGTGGCAAACAGCAACAGAGGAATTAACCGATTTAATTGCAGGGAAGCAACCAGAATTGTGTATTGCAGCGATTCACTCGATGTGTGGATCGTATTTGCCACCAGTATTACAACAATTTTGTCGTGATTACCCAGAGGTGCAATTGCGGGTAACTTCTTTGGGTAGCGATCGCGCTTTAAAAGTCTTAAAAGATGGACTGGTGGATTTGGCGATCGTGATGAATAATCGCTTCTTAACTACTGGTCGGGAAATGGTGGTAGAAGTACTATATGAAGAACCCATTGAGGTATTAACTTCTGCCAAGCATCCCTTAGCCCAATATGAATATATTCCTTGGTCGGAGCTAATTCGTTACCCCCAAGTGGTTTTTAAAGATGGTTATGGGATGCAACGTTTAATCCAAGATAGATTTGAGCGTTTAGAAGCTACACTGCAAGCTGCTTTAGAGGTCAATACTTTAGATGCTTTCCGGGGAGTGGTGCGTCAAGGAGAACTGATAGCTTTGCTACCCCATTCCGCACTCATGGAAGCGCGGCTAGATCCCACCCTGGCAGTACGTCCTTTAGCCTGTAATAGTAACATTAATGCATCTGAGAGTTCGAGTTTGACACGCCGGGTAGTTATGGTTACCACTGGCGATCGCTTGCAAATTCCCCCAATCAACCATTTTTGGCAACTGGTGCGACAAAACATCCCACCGCAAATTAACCAACAGCGATCGGCTTCTTAAGGCTATGATGACTCAAAAGTCACAAATCTAAAGTCCAAGAATTGTTGACTGTTGACTGTTGACCCTTGACCTTTGAGTACCATGAGCAATTTATTTAGGCAATTATTAAAAAAGGTAGGCAGTGGAAATCACACAGGAGAGAATTTAACTCGTGCTGAAGCCGCCACAGCTACCAAAATGATGTTGCTAGGTGAAGCCACACCCGCCCAAATCGGGGCGTTTTTAATTGCTCATCGGATCAAGCGTCCCACGCCGGAAGAGTTAGCGGGAATGCTGGATGCCTACAATGAACTAGGGCCAAAACTGCAACCTATTGCGGCGGAGCGACCAGTAATAGTATTGGGCATACCCTATGATGGCAGAACGAGAACTGCACCCATTAGCCCGATCGTTGCTTTGCTATTAGCTGCTGTTGGTCAACCAGTGATCATGCACGGAGGCGATCGCCTACCGACTAAGTACGGACTTCCCCTGGTAGAAATTTGGCAGGGTTTAGGGGTAGATTGGACAAATTTACCACTAGCAAAAACCCAGCAAATTCTGGAGAAAACAGGAATCGGTTTTGTTTATGCTCCTAAGCATTTTCAACTAAATCAAAGTATTTGGGATTACCGCGACCAATTAGGCAAGCGCCCACCCTTGGCCACAATGGAGCTAATTTGGTGTCCTTATGTTGGGGATGTTCATATGATCCCTGGGTTTGTGCATCCGCCGACAGAAGCGCTGTTTCAGGAAACGCTAGCTTTACAAAATGTTACAAAATATACCTTAGTGAAGGGATTAGAAGGTAGTTGTGACTTACCACGCGATCGCACCGCAATTATCGGCTTATCTTCAAATACAGGAGTGCTAGAACGCTTACATCTTGCACCACGAGATTATGATTTTACTACCAAAAACGTCCCCCTAGAGACTACCGCCGAATTGCTCGCCCAGATGCAAGAAGTTTTAGCTGGTAAACCCACAGAGTTGATGCAAACAGCCTTATGGAATGGTGGATTTTACCTGTGGCGTAGTGGTATTTGTTCAGATATGCGATCTGGTATTGCCAAAGCCTCAGAATTATTAACCACTGGTGTAGTCACAGCCAAACTTCAAGAACTTACCCAATTAGTCAACAGCCAAGAAGAATCAACCCTCAAAGCTACCTAGGAGTGCTGAGTAATGAGTTGCAACAGACGCGATTCATTGCGTCTTTACAAGAGTGCTGAGTAAAAATCCCCGCCTCGACTTTCATAGATGGCGATGAATTTTCGTTATTGGGATTGCTCCCTCATCTCCCTCATCCCCTACTTACTCACAGATAAAACCATACCCTCACGAGCTAACAATGCTTTAGGGAAGCTAGACTTAACTTCAGATTGCACGTAATCAAGAAAATCATCATCATCATCTGGATGATAATGGGAGATAACTAAGCTCTTAGCACCAGCTTTGCTAGCTAAATCCACAGCAGTTTGCCACTGTAAACTAGAAGAATCATTATTGTGAGCAGTAGGGGGAGCATAGGTACTGTTAGCAATCAGCAAATCAACCCCTTGAATTAGCTGGAGAATTTTTTCTTGTTCTTCTTGCTCAGGATTTTTCGACAAATCTGTGACGTAAGCAACGCTAAAACTTTGCCAATTAACTCGATAGCCAACCGAACGCTGGTGTTTATTAATTAATGCTGTGTTAATCGTCAGTTCTCCTAGCTTTACCTCGCTACCAGGATTGATATTGTGGAAATGCAATTCTGACTGCATCACCTGTAACGGGTAGGGAAAGTGGGGTTGCAGCATTTGATCGCACAAACATTGCTTAATTGAGGCGCTATTTGAGGCGGCTGAACCGTAAATATGAAAGCGATTTTTAGCAACAAACGCAGGGCCAAAAAAAGGAAACCCTTGAATGCGATTGGACTGGGAATTAGTAAAAAATAGATAGGCTTCTAGAGGCTGTTCTAATTCTTGCCAAGTTTTACCCAGTAACCTTAAGCCAGTACCCCCATCAAAAATTAAATGTTTTGTGCCTACACGCATTGTTACACAAGCAGTATTTCCGCCATAGCGCGTAGTGTTGCTGCTGGGAGTAGCAACCAAACCTCTCACACCCCAGAATTGCACCGCAAATTCACTAGGTGCACTTGTAAGCGGAGTAGGTTGTTTCTCAGTTAAATGGCTTTGGGAAACCGACAGTTCAGTATTTGACATTTTCTTTGCAGTTTAGGCCTTACTGAGCAGGTCATCGTAGTGCCGTACTTCCAATGGTCGGTTGTTTTCGTCTACAATGACGACCGTAGGCGAGTAATTTTGTAACTCTTCTGTGGTGAACTGCCCGTAGGCCATTATAATCAGGCGATCGCCTATAATGCCTAGACGTGCGGCAGCCCCATTTAGCTCAATAATTCCGGAATAGGCTGGAGCAGGTATGGCATAGGTAATAAAACGCTCACCATTAGCACTATTCACGACTTGTACCTGTTCATAGGGTAAAATTCCAGATTTTTGCAACAGAATATTATCTATACTGATACTACCCACATAGTTGATATTGGCCCCTGTGAGGGTACAGTTGTGAATTTTTGCCAAAAGGAGAGTACGCTGCATTTGATTTAGGGGTGCGGTGGCAATATTGGCGTTTTGAGTCAGCACTTGATAATGCTGAAGATGGAAAAATTATGAATAATGGGTAATTAATCACTAGTCAATAGCACAAAGATAGCATTTAGTCAAGAATCAAGAGTGGGAGAGACGCGATTAATCGCGTCTTGATTATTTCTCTTTTATACTCTAAGTTCCTTGTTTGTAGCTTCTAGTTCTACTGACCACTGAACAACTACCCATTACCTATTATCAATTATCCTTGAGCAGCTTTAATGGACTTATCTACCAAAGCTTTGACTTTATCAACATCTTGCCAACCGAGAATTTCAGTTACTTTCTTTTCCAGATTTTTATAACTGCGGAAAAATTCAGCGATTTCATCCAAGCGGTGTGATGGTACATCCTTTAAAGATTGTACTTGGGCGTAGCGCGGATCTTTGTCAGGAACGCAAAGAATTTTTTCGTCGCGATCGCCACCATCAATCATTTCTAAGAAGCCAATGGGTCGTGCAGCAATTATACAACCAGGAAAGGTAGGTTCATCAATGATCACCATCCCATCTAGGGGATCGCCGTCATCAGCTAAAGTGTTGGGGACAAAGCCGTAGTCATAAGGATATTTTACCGACGAATAAAGTACCCGGTCTAAGGCAAAAGCTTGTAAGTCTTTGTCGAATTCGTATTTATTTTTACTCCCGCCTGCAATCTCAATCAGAACGTTGATGAGACCCGGTTTTGGTTGGGGTGGTATACGGGATAAATCCACAAACAAGCTCCTCTTATAAAACTGTACATCGGGGATATAAGCAATATTGCCTCCCCGTGTAGAATTTTAGGGCCAAGATGGACTTCAATACTACTTTAATTCAGGGGAAAAGGAGAAAGGGGAAAGGTTAAGGGTTATGGCTTTTCCTTTTACCAAAAAGTATTCTGTTGACAAAAATTGCGGCGATTCCTAAAGAATCGCCGCATATTGGCGCTGTATCATCAGCGCGTCAGATTATTCAACTGTTGTAGCGGACAGATGGTTAATGCTTCATCTCTCACCTGTTTACAGAGATTAGAAGCAATTGTTGTTGCTGAATTATCTGTTTCCGCTTTGGGTTTATTTAGTTGTGAATTGCGAGTCTGATCGTTTAATCCCCGCTTCTGGGTAGATTATAAGTCAGAGGCTGTTGATTGTTGTGTACATTTGTCGAAGAATAATGAGCAATGACAAATACAGGTAATGTCAGAGTCAGTAGAGCGATCGCGGTTCCCACAATGTCTGCCAACCTATGGGAATATGTATCGGTATTGGCAGACTGACTATTTGAATTCATACAAAAAATTTGAACTTCACCACTTCACTTTGAGCTTTACTCTCCGAGGAGAGCCTTGATCCTATTTTAACTACTTTTAGATGTAACCAGGGGATACATTTATAATCTTATCCAGTTTTACAAGTGTCATAATATTGCTGCGCTACAAAAGTCTTTTGATACAAAGTTCGACACGAACATTTTGGGCTTTGATGTGGTAGCTAAGATTAAATATCACTGGCTCTTCTTGTATCATTTTTGCTGCTTTTGATTTAGGATTTAGAGAATCATAAATTACATTTTTGCAGTTGAGTGCAGATGCAATTTTTCATCAACTTTGGGCTTGATTGCATTAGTATAACATCTGAAAAAGCTTTGTCTAAGGTAGTTTTAGGGATATGTGGTTAATTTGTGTTACTTAAAAACTTCACCGAAAAATCACTGATTATCTATTAATCATAGTGATATTCCACAGTGGTTATACTGAAACGACATCATGTTTTTAGATTAACTAATATTGTTGCTTTTTGTAACCAGAAATCGACACTGAATAAATACAGCTATATCTACCTGGTTCAGCATTATTAATTTAGTTAGGATGCTAAGAATATTCTCAATGCATGAGTAAATATTCCTAGTAATACTTTCTTATTTTGTCAATCTATATTTAGGTAGATCTGAAGATATTTAGATACTATATATCTACATAAATTTAGCAAATTTTCCAGCACTATATCCCACAATAATGCAGTGTTTGATCGTAGTTTTATCACAAATTGAGTATGAGGAAACCGCCGCTAATCTAGGGCGGTTTGGTTAAGCAATCGGAGGGTATTTATAGCTTAATTTGCTAATTTTCAAATTGTTGTAGCTAAGTTTGCACTTGGACAACTAACGTCTACCATAGGCAGTCATTGGTTCTTTAATAAAACGAATGTAAAGGTGTTTAAATGTGGATTTAATCACACGTGGCATTGCAAAATCGATAGGTACTAACTTGTCTGGTAATCGCCAATCTTCTATTTTGAGTAAATCAGGTTCTAAATGAGGAAAATCAATCTCAGTTAATTCTGGGCATAGTCCTAATCTTTGAGAAGCTGCGACTGTGGGTACTTGCTGGGGTGGGACATTGAGAATTTCTACCATTGCCCGATCTAAGGCAAACACATTTGATGCTGCTGCCAAAATACCTAATGCACGCGGTTCTCCATTACTAGGGCCATTGCCATCATGACCGATGATCCCATCTAAAATGGTTAAGCTGGGGTTAATAGCCTTCGCAGTTTCTACCAACATTTCTGCAAAGCGGTTGGCATCTTTACCGGCTTCCATGTGCCACCAAGCTTTCATTTTGCCGGGAACACAACCAAAGAGGTTTTTTACACCCAAAGTTAATGTTAGTTGAGCATGGGATTTAACTTTGGGTAAGTTAATCACCACATCCGCCGCCATTGCTTCTTTAGATAGCAACAGATGATTAAAATTTTCGCTGACGGTTTCGTAACGCTGACCGTGAAAATCGATAATTGGTAGGTGAAGTTCCTCAACAATTGGTGCATAGCCGTTGGCTATAGCCACACCCTTCGCACTCCCAAAAGCCGGACTATCTCCTAAAAACGGCTTACCGCCAACTTCCATTACCATCTGGGCAACTGTGTAAACCAATTCGGGGCGAGTAGTACACTCTTTACCAGGACGCGCACCTGTGAGTAAATTAGGTTTGAGCAAAACGCGATCGCCTCTCTTCACAAAAGCTGCTATCCCCCCAAAAGGTTCTAGCAGCGTTTCTAGTGACTCGCGTAAAGTCTCTCGTTCGTAAGAATTAGCACGGATTAAGCTGACAGATGGTTTTTGTGTCTGCATGGATTATTTAGACAATTAGTAAAGATAAAGAAAGAAGAAATTCTTCTTTCATATATCTTCCTACTATCTTTTTAATCTAGGTTGTCTGATTCTGGAGTGAGGGGTATGATACCGCTCATCTGTTCGAGATTTAACACAGTGGCTAATTCCGCTTCACTCATCAGCCCTTTCTCCAAAACAATCTGCCGTAAAGATTTGCCAGTTTCCAAAGATTCTTTTGCCACAGCCGCCGCATTTAGATAACCGATATGCGTATTTAAGGCGGTAACTAAAGCCAAACTACCTTCCGCGTATGCTAAACAGCGTTCTTGGTTAGCAGTAATTCCTTTGATGCAGCGTTCCGTAAGGGCAGCAATTGTATTGCCCAAAATTTCGATACTATGAATCAAATCATAGGCAATTAGCGGCATCATCACATTTAATTCTAATTGTCCCGCTTGGGCTGCCAGGGCGATCGCATTGTCGTAACCCATGACTTGAAAACATACCATTGATGTCATCTCTGCCATCACCGGATTGTATTTGCCTGGCATAATCGAAGAACCAGGTTGTACTGGTGGGAGTTGAATTTCCTTAAATCCAGTTTTTGGCCCCGAATCCATCAACCGCAAATCATGGGAAATTTTCACTAAATCCTGAGCTAAATTACGTACAGCACCAGAAACATTTACAAATGGTGCCATACTCTGCATTGCAGCCATGAGATGTGGCGCAGGTTGCAAAGGCGAGTTGAGTAATTCTGCTAGTACTTCCACCACCCGCGCCCGATAACGTGGATGAGTATTCATACCTGTACCAGCCGCACTTCCACCTAAACCCAACACCATTAAATCGCTAGAGGCTGTATAAATCCGGTTTTGATGTTCTGCAAGTATATACGCCCAAGCGCGAAAATTCTCGCCTAAGCGCACAGGAACAGCATCTTGCAAATGAGTTCTACCAGATTTGACAATATCCTGAAATTCTGCGGCTTTGGCTTCCAAGGCTGCGATCGCATTCTCTAAAGCTGGGTGTAATGTATGAGTCAGGGCCAATAAGCCACCAATGCGAATTGCCGTAGGGATGACATCATTGGTAGACTGCCCATAATTCACATGGTCATTAGGGCTGACACGCTTGTAGTTACCCTTTTCATCCCCCAGAATTTCCAAAGCGCGATTCGCCAGCACTTCATTAACATTCATGTGGTGCGAAGTCCCTGCACCGGCTTGATAAACATCAACCACAAATTGATCGCGCAATTTCCCTGCAAGTATCTCATCAGTGGCTTGTACAATCGCCTGACTGATTTCTTGGGGAATGCATCCCAATTCACCATTAACGATGGCAGTAGCTTTTTTAATTAATAAACAAGCATCTACGTAAGTAGAAAGCGGCTTCAGCCCGCTAATAGGGAAGTTTTCTATCGCCCGCAGCGTTTGGATACCGTAATAAACATTACTAGCAATTTGGCGATCGCCCATCGAATCGCGTTCGATGCGAAATTGGAAGTCTGCTTGTTGAGTCATAGTGCCGATAATTTAGACAATCTCAGAACAAAGATCATCCCACGGTTAGCGAAAGATATGGAAATCCATTTTTTGTCTCTGCGCTTTAACAATAATTTATTAGCATATTGGTATTAAGGAAATTTCTGATTAAATTTTGTGAGCTATAGGAATCCGCTTTGATTATTGAAAAATCTAAGTATGTGTAGGGTGTGTTATCACGAAGTGTAACGCACCGTATTCTCAGCTTTGGTGCGTTGCGCTACGCGACAACACACCCTACATCTAGTTCAGAAATCAAATATGAATCCTATAGTATTGATTTCTCAGGCTTTCATTCAAGAACAGGGTAATGGAAAACTCCGACACGAGGAGCAACTTGTTACCGAAGAACTAAGAGAACGTGGAATTCCCATTACTTTTTATACTCAAAAGCGTATTCACAGGCGACAACTTTCGCTTGATGAAAACTCTTTAGTTATGGGCGATATACCGTGTGTTTTAGGAGCATTAAAACAGCTTGGTATTCCAGAACCTTCACCAAATGATTATCCTCCATCTCTTCGCAAATTCATGCACCGTCGGATATGGACATCTACGCTTTTAGAGTTGGAACAAAGACTTCGCAACGCTAAATACTCTGCAATATTTGCTAAACCTGCTGTGCGTCGCAAACGCTTTACAGGTTGTGTCTTGGAATCAGAATATGATTTGTATCGAGTTTACGGAGTTTCGCGTCAGGAAAAGCTGCTGTGTTCAGAAGTAGTTTCTTGGCTGAGTGAGTATCGTGTTTATGTTGTTCACTCAGAAATTAGAAGTATCGATCATTATGATGGCAACGCCAATGTTTTACTAGATAGGGAAAAAATTCAGTTTGCTATCGAAACTCTCGATAATGCAGGAGAATCTTATGCAGGGTATGCAATTGATTTTGGAGTTTTAGATTCTGGCGAAACTGCTCTTATAGAGATGAACGATGGTTTTGCTATAGGAGCATATAACATTAATTGCAAAGATTACACAGACATGATTTTAGCAAGATGGGAGGAACTTCTATCTCAGCGTGTGACATAGGTTTTACTACTTTATAGTCAGAGACAAACAAGAGTTTTACCAAAAAATTGGGTCTAAAGCCCCGTGCTTCTAGCACGGCTTTTCTTCAACTTCCGGATCATCTCTCTAAGTACGTCATTTTGAGTGCGATCTGTTTCTTCGCAGTATTTCAAAAGCGTTTCATACTCTTCATTAGAGCATCGAACTGTTAATTTCTTCATGCCGTCATATTGCCGTCGTTTTATGGTATAATACTAGCATGAAAACACTGAAGTTTAAATTGTACGAACACAAAAGGAATAGACACCTCAAGCGCACAATCAACGCTGCTGGAGTGATTTATAACCATTGCATTGCTCTACATAAAAGGTATTACCGGATGTTTGGCAAGCATTTAAACTGTGCAAAACTTCAGGCTCATATCGCCAAATTAAGAAAGCGTAATTCTTTTTGGCAATCAGTAGGTTCTCAAGCAGCACAAGATATTTGTCAACGCATTGAGAAAGCTTACCAATTGTTTTTCAAACACAATAACAAAGGAGTAAGACCACCAGGATTTAAGAAGGTCAAGAAATACAAATCGTTCACCCTTAAGCAGGCAGGTTATAAGTTTTTGGGTGGAAATAGGGTAAAAATTGGTAGTCGAGTTTACCAGTTTTGGAAGTCCAGAGAAATTGAGGGAACAGTCAAAACCCTAACTATTAAACGCACCCCGTTAGGTGAGTTA
Organism: Tolypothrix sp. PCC 7601; assembly: GCF_025677855.1. Classification (NCBI taxonomy): domain Bacteria; kingdom Bacillati; phylum Cyanobacteriota; class Cyanophyceae; order Nostocales; family Tolypothrichaceae; genus Tolypothrix; species Tolypothrix sp. PCC 7601. The sequence goes on along the minus strand of NZ_CP064879.1, from coordinate 713,075 downwards.
TTTATGGTTTTGGTTGTTGATGAGGGTAGCTCAGAAGTTGAAGTTAAGACGGGTAAAATCGCTGGCTTTGATTTTGGGTTAAAGACATTCCTCACTTGCTCAGACGGCACTAAAATTGAATCGCCCCAATTTTTCAAGCAATCCCTAAGCGCCATTAAAAAAGCAAGTTCGCGGCATTCCAAAAAGCTAAAAGGCTCATCTAACAGAGAACGAGCCAGAAAGAATTTAGTACGCAAGCATGAAGATATTTCCAACCGTCGGCGTGATTGGTTCTGGAAATTAGCTCATGAGCTAACAGATAGGTTCGATATTCTCTGTTTTGAGACTTTAAATCTCAAAGGAATGCAACGTCTTTGGGGCAGGCAAATATCAGACTTAGCGTTTGGTGAGTTTCTGCAAATCCTAGAATGGGTTGCCAAGAAGAAGAATAAACTGGTTGTCTTTATCGACCAGTGGTATCCAAGTAGCAAGACATGCTCTAATTGTAAACATATTCTAGAAAGTCTTGATTTGTCAGTTAGAGAGTGGCGTTGTCCTTCCTGTCAGTCAGTTAATGGAAGAGACGAAAACGCTAGTCGCAATATTTGTGCAGTCGGGGCATCGACTGTTGGCTTAGGTGATGTCAGACTGGCTACGCCAGCAATCGCTGTCTGAAGCTAGAATCCCCATGCCTTCAGGCTGGGGAGTATGTCAAGATTTATTGCCTAGCATCAACTACCAACCACAGACTTTTTAACCACTGACGAGGGTTAAAATAAACCCATAAACTACCAATACCTCAGCGAAATCATGTCCCTGGCTAGAGAATTAGAGACTACCCCAGCAGCTATCGAGGACATCACAGAAAATGTTATCTTTCCTCCAGGTGATTTATACTCTGATGAACCTCCCTTGGAAACCGAACTACATTTAGAGCAAATCATGCTCTTACTTAAATGTTTAAAATGGTTGTGGCGCGATCGCAATGATTTTTATGCTGCTGGTAACCTGACAATTTACTATAGTTACAATCAGCGCAAAGATGAAAAATTCCGAGGCCCAGATTTTTTTGTGGTTCTAGATACAGAACGCAAAACCCGTAAAAGTTGGGTAGTTTGGGAAGAAGATGGTAAATACCCGAATTTGATTTTAGAAATTCTCTCGGAATCAACAGCGAAGACAGACAGAGGATTGAAGAAAAAACTTTACCAAGATACTTTTCGGACTCCAGATTATTTCTGGTTTGATCCCTACACCTTAGAATTTGCAGGATTTCATTTAGTTGATGGTAAATATCAACCCCTAGAACCCAACAATCAAGGACATTTGTGGAGTCAACAGTTAGAGTTATATTTGGGTATTTATCAAGGCTTAGTAAGATTTTTTACCCCAGAAGGTGATTTAGTTCCGACACCAGAAGAAATCGCAGAATCAGAACGTCAGCAAAAAGAAATTGCTCAACAAAAAGCAGAAAGATTAGCTGCTAAGTTGCGAGAGTTGAATATCGATCCAGATACAATTTAGAACGTGGATGTAAGAATACCACTAAAATTATTAGGTTTCCAATTTTAATTTCAAGTTACAAATGACAAATGACAAATGACAAATAACAAATGACACCCTTTAGCAGCTATCGTTAATTGCAACGCTCTACTTAATTTAGAATTGCTGATGACCATACCCAACTGGATTACTTTTTCGCGCTTATTAGGAATACCATTTCTCCTTTACGGCTTATACAATCCTACAACCGAAGCTAAATGGATATGTCTAACAATCTTTCTAGTAGCTGCATTAACCGATTGGTTAGACGGCTATTTAGCAAGGAAACTCAACCAAGTTAGCGATTTAGGCAAATTTCTTGACCCTTTAGTTGATAAATTCTTAGTACTTGCGCCGTTGATGGTATTAATTGAATTAGGCAAAGTCCCCGCGTGGGGAGTGTTTCTCATCTTAGCGCGAGAATTAGCGATCGCAGGTTGGCGGGTGAATCAAACTCAAATTACTGGGGCGAATATTTGGGGTAAACTCAAAACTGTCAGTCAAATCATTGCGATCGCACTTTTAATTGCACCCTTATCACCAGATTGGCAAATTCCAGCCATAATTGCATTTTGGATTTCCGTAACTCTGACATTAATCTCTGGGGCAATTTATCTGCTACCCTCATCTGATTAAACTGCTGGTACTAAAATTTGCGATCAGCCTTCATCTACATTTCATTGATGCAACTCTACTGCGGTAGCCGATAAGCAATTTCAGCAATTTTAGATCTGACAGGTCTTTCTTTGTTGATTAATACTAGCTTCTGCCTAGTTCCCGTTACCGATGGCAGATTTTCTTGTTGCATCTCCCAAGCCAAAGTCGTATAGACAATGGCATCCAAGTCATTATACTGGGGTTGCCAACCCAATACCTGACTGATTTTATCAGCACAAGCTGTTACACAAGCTGGATCTCCAGGACGGCGTTCAGCTTCAATTACAGGGAAATCTACACCAGAAATCGCCTTTACTCTTTCAATTACTTGGCGCACACTGTAGCCTTTGCCATAGCCACAATTGAGAGTTTGGCTTTCTCCACCCGCCTCTAAATAGCGTAAAGCATCGACATGGGCAGAGGCTAAGTCTTCAACGTGAATATAATCTCTAATTCCTGTCCCATCAGGAGTGGGAAAATCTGTGCCAAAAATTTTGACTTCTGACTGACGTTTAAGTGCTGCATTACAAGCGGCTGCAATTAAGTGTGTTACATTGCGTAAACTTTGCCCTAGTCGCCCACCCGGATCTGCACCGCCCACATTAAAGTAGCGTAGAGTTACATACCGCATTCGAGACGCTAAACTGTGGTCTTGAATCAGCCATTCACTCATCAGCTTTGAGCGTCCATAGGGGTTAATTGGTAAAGTAGGTGTAGATTCGGTAACTGGGTTTTCTTCAGGTTCGCCGTAAACAGCGGCTGTACTAGAAAAAATAAATTGGTTAACGTCTAGAACATTACAGCATCGCAACAAATTTAGAGTATTGCGTGTATTGTTACTATAGTAGTCAAGAGGATGAGCCACGGATTCTGGTACAATTAGACTGGCAGCAAAGTGCAACACTGCGCCGAATCGGTGTTTGGCAAAAACTTGGTAAAGACGGTCTGTGTCTGCTAAATCACCAATAATTAACTCACCATTTAGTACTGCCTTTGGTGAACCTGTAGAACAATTGTCGTACACCACCACATCATATCCAGCTTCCCCTAATTGGCGCACGACGTGGGAACCAATATAACCTGCACCGCCAGTTACTAATACTTTCGTTTTCATCTACCTTTACCTAACAAAACGACCCTGACAGTTTTAAAGGCGATCGCAATATCTAACCATAAAGAATAATTTTTAATGTAATAGAGGTCGTAAGCTAGCTTTTGGGCAGCATCCTCCACTGAAGCACCGTAAGGATAAAGTACCTGTGCCCAGCCAGTAATTCCAGGTTTGACTAAATAACGTAGTTCATAATATGGAATAACTTCTTTAAGTTTGATATCAAACTCCGGTCGTTCTGGACGAGGGCCAATTAGACTCATATCTCCCCTCAACACATTAAAAATTTGTGGTAGTTCGTCAATCCGTAAAACTCGCAGCCAATACCCTACCCTGGTAATTCGTGGATCGCGTTGGCTTGCCCATTGTGCACCCCGCTTCTCAGCATCTTGATACATAGACCGAAATTTGTAAACCCTAAATGGTTTACCGTATAATCCTGTGCGTAATTGACTGTAAAAAACTGGGCCTGGACTATCCAATTTAATAGCCAGCATTGCCAATAGCATCAGGGGAAATAAAAATATCAGTAATAGGCTTGCCAGTATCAGGTCTATGACCCGCTTCACCTTCAAACTTATACCACCAGGCACCAAGTTAAAGCCAGCACTAAAAGCTAACCAGCTATCTTCTAGCACTGATGAGGGAAGTTTATACCATAGAGTTTCGCAAATATCTGGTAACCTGTATGTTGGGATACCTTGCAGCCTGAGTTGCATCAACTGCTGCACTTGGATATCAGAAAAATCCCTTGGGGTTGCAACTACTACCCCTGAAAGAGGCTGCTGCATCCAAGCTGACAAGTTATTCAGTCCGCCTCCGTAACTCAGATGCGATTCTGTTTTTGCTAATTCAGAGATGTCTTGGCTAGCTTCGGCAAGTACTACCAAGCGCCCTAATGGGTTATGTTCTAGGAACATTTGGGCAAATTTCATCCCACTCTCGCCACCTCCCAGCATCAACCACTGACTTTGCTCGGCGTGCGATCGCAACCACTTAACTGCCCATAATCTTAAAATCACCGCCCAGATAGTAAATATTCCCAGGCTGACTAGCAAAATACCTCTTCCCAGCAACGGATGCTGTCCCCAAGTTCCAGTTAAGTAAATTAGGGCAGAAGTAATGGCAGCAACTATAAAACTAGCTAGCAAGATCCGCGCTGGAGCACGCAAACCTGCTATTTGTGTGTCTGGATGATAAGTATCTGCCAGATAAAGCCCTGATAGAACCAGCAGCATAAATCCGCAAACCACTCCATCAAAACCTGTAATTGCCTGACCCAGACGTAACCAAAAGGCAACCCCTAAACAAACAACTAGGCCAAAAATATCTCCTACCAACAGTAATACAGGCATGAAGCGTGGGATTGTAATTACTTGAACGCTTCCCCTGTAAGTGTGAAATGGTATATTGAACATAAATATTTTATACTACTCTTAATTCCGAAGTAAACGAGCTATAGGTAGTAGATTTTTGCTGCTTAAATATGCCTAACCCTGAGTATTTATCAATAGAAATCTTGATTAGCAGTTGCCAATTTTCCTCTGCAAATTTGGCAAAGTTGATTAGCTCAGTTTCCGTTTAAGAGTATTTTAAGTGCTTCAGGGAGAATAACTAGTCCCTTTAATTACAAATAAAAATTACAAATAATCTAACATACAATAGAGTGATTTTTATAACAATTACTTTACATAACTTGTAATTTCTTAGTAGATGTTCTCGAGATATTTTTATTGCAAGGTATATACTGATGACACATAGCTTTTGGTTCTATGTAACTGGTGCTTTACCGATTACTTATTAGTCAAACTTTTAAGTATAAATATTAAAAGCCAATAAATAATATTTATGCATTGGCTAATTATATATAAATTATTCTTATAAATACCAGTGGATTTGTCAAACATAGTATTTATAGTGAATAAAGAACAGGAAATAGTATAGAATAATCGGGACGTTTTGGGAATCAAGACATTTGAGAGAAACTTTCTGATCAGAATATTTTGCGAATACTTCTGATCCATAGCAAGACTAGCCATACTCCTTTGGGTTAGTCACTAATTGTGTTGGTATAAATAATAGCGCCAACTCAATTTATCACTGGTTTTTCAGGAAATTGTTTTATGCCTACTAAGCAAGAAGAGCGTGAAGTCATTGATGTCCAACAGTATTGGACAGTTCTCAAAAGGCGTTGGCCAGTGACAACAGTTGTAATTGGCTCTGTGTTTGGCTTGACAGCCTTAGTAACCTTCCTTCAAAAACCAGTTTACGAATCACAAGCCAAACTATTATTTAACAAACAAAATGGAGTGTCATCACTGACTGGTTTGTCTTCCCAAGTAGGAGAACTGAGCGGTTTAACCAACCTCAGCAATCCAGTGGATACAGAAGCCGAGGTCATCCGCTCAAATCCTATCGTCCTCAAAACCATTACCAGCCTTGACCTCAAGGATAAATCTGGTAAACCACTGACAATTGAAAAGTTTCTGAAATTACTCAAATTGAAAACCATCCGGGGAACGGATGTCATGCAGCTTTCCTACCGCAGCACTAATCCGCAAGAAGCTGCATCTGTAATTAATTCCCTGATGAACTATTACTTAGAAAATAATGTTCGGACAAACCGCGCAGAAGCGAGGTCTGCAAGAGAATTTTTAAATCGGCAATTACCAGAGGTAGAGAAACGAGTTTTAAAGGCAGAAATGGCCTTGCGCCGATTTAAAGAAAAAAATAGGGTAGTTGCTCTAGATGTAGAAGCAAAAGTTGGTGTTGAAGGATTAAAAGAGCTAGCCGAGGAAATTACCAGAACTCAAGGGGAACTCACTGCTGCTAAAACTCGCTCTCTGGCTCTGCAAAATCAAATGAAATTGAATACAGATACCGCTGTTGAACTCACCACCTTAAGTCAATCTCCTGGGGTACAGCAAGTACTTACAGAATACCAAAAAGTACAAGACGAGTTAGCTGTGGCACGGACTCGCTTGACAGAAGACAACCCAAAAATTATCAATTTGGAGAATCAAGCAGTAGCTCTTAAAAACCAATTAGAAGGGAGAGTTGCTCAAACCATAGGCAATTCTGAGTATATGCCAGAGCAAAATTTGCAAATTGGCAACCTCAAGCAGACTTTAACTGAAAATTTAGTTAAATCAGAAGTAGAACGTTTAGCATTAACTAACCAAGTAGCAGAATTAAAGCAGGTACTTTTAGTCAACAAAAACCGATTGGATAGCTTACCTCGGCTGGAACAACAACAGCTACAGTTACAACGACAGTTGAAGGTAGCCCAAGTTACCTATGAACAACTGTCGAAGCAGTTACAAGAAGTTGAAGTTGTAGAAAACCAAAATGTTGGTAATGCAAGGGTCATATCTGAAGCTTTAGTTGCTGATAAGTCTGTTTCTCCAATTATTCCTCTAAACTTGGCACTAGGGGGAATTTTGGGAATTATATTGGGTGCAGGCACAGCACTGGTGTTGGAATCTATAGATAATTCCCTCAAGACTGTAGAAGAAGCCAAGCGACTTTTGGACTATCCTTTGCTGGGTGCAATTCCACAGGCTGAAAAAGCTAAAGGTAGTGAAGGTGTGGGAGAAGTAGAATTACCTGTACTCAACAATCCCTATTCACCAGTGTCTTCAGCTTTTGAGATGCTGCAAACTAATTTAAGTTTTAGCATTTCTGACAAGATGCTGAAAGTAATTGCCATAAGCAGTTCAATTCCTGGCGAAGGAAAATCTTTTGTAGCTGCTAACTTAGCAGTAGCAGTAGCCCAACTCGGACGGCGAGTATTGTTAGTGGATGCAGATATGCGTCGCCCTCGCCAGCATAAAATTTGGGAGCAAAATAACCTTGTAGGACTAAGTAATATTTTAGTCGGTCAAACTGAGTTACAAACTACCTCTAAAGAAGCTTTGATGACTCTGGATATTATTACGGCTGGGACAATTCCACCTAACCCGGCTGCACTTTTAAATTCTCAACGCATTGCTACATTTATTAAGGAAGCAACTCAAGAATATGACTTTGTAATTATCGACTGTCCACCTTTGACTTTGGTGGCTGATGCCTTGATGTTGAGTAAGTTGGTAGATGGAATTCTGCTGGTTGTACGTCCTGGTGTTGCTAATACTGGGTCAGTTAATGCTACCAAGATGTTGTTAGAGCAGTCTGGTCATCAGGTTTTGGGGATGGTAGCTAATGGTGTTACTCCTGAAAGTAGCTACGGTGGCTATTATGCAAAGAGTTATTACGGAGCAAAGCAATCTCACAAAAATGGGAAAGTTGATGCTTCAATATCAAAAATTCGGATTTTGTGAGCCTTTTTGCAATATTTTAGATGCCTCTGTGAATTAAATTTTGGTAAGTGCGATCGCGATAGAACATTAGAGATATAAGCAGACTTTAAACCTGGAAATTATTGGCAATAATGCGTATATTCAAGCAGTTATTCCAGAATTATAATAATCTTTTTATTGATCGGGGACGGACAAGAATTATTCGTGCATTACTCACGGGTAGTACAACATTAGTTGTCAAAGGAATGTCTACTCTAGCTGGATTTATTGCAATTCCACTAACAGCTAAATATTTAGAAACAGAAAGATTTGGTCTATGGTTGATATTAAGTTCTTTATTAAGCTGGATAAGTATTGCTGATTTTGGTTTAGCAAATAGTTTAACAAATGCATTAGCAACAGCTGATGCTAATGAAGATAGGCAGATAGCCAAAGAGTTTGTATCAAGTGCATTTTATCTAATGCTCTTAATAGCATTAATCTTATTCATAGTCTTCTTAATACTATATCCATCAATCTCTTGGGAACGAGTATTCAATATAAATTCAATGCTGGCAAAACAAGAAGTAGGAGTATCAATTTTTGTATGTTGGATTTTGTTTATCATCCGTCTGCCACTTTCAATTCCTAGTCGCATCTATGCAGCCTATCAAGAAGGATATTGGTATCAAATATGGGGTGCCTTCAGTAGTTTTTTATCAATAATTAGTATAATAACTGCCATTTATATTCATGCTAACTTACCCTGGCTAATAGTAGCTAGCTTCGGAACTTTACTGATAGGAGATATATTTTCTGGCATCCATTTATTTTGTTTTAAACGGAAATGGTTAGCACCTAAATATGAAAATTTTAACGGGCTTCAATGTAAATGGCTCTTAAAAACTGGGTTTCAGTTCTGGATTGCTCAAATCTCAGCAATTTTAATTTTTCAAACAGATCTAATTATTGTTGCTCAATTATTTGGTGCGAGTTCAGTAGCAAGTTATGGAATTACTTTAAAATTGTTCTCTCTGATTCTATATATTTCATCCTCATTTATTATTTCTCTTTGGCCAGCCTATAGTGAAGCTTTAGCTAAAGGAGATTATACCTGGATTAATAATACATTTAAAATGTCGATTTATATCAGCTTCATCTGGTCTCTATTTGTAGGCATATTACTAGTTATATTTTCTCCGCAACTTATCAGCTTATTAGTTAATAAAGAAGCAATTCCACATATTAGCTTGCTTTTGGCGATGCTATTTACAACAGTATTAAATTGTATTGCCCAATGTGTAGCAATGTTGGTTAATGGGTTAGGCGAATTAAAGTTACAAGCTATATTATCCCCTGTTTCTGCTATTAGTAATATTATTTTATCAGTTTTCTTAGGTAATTTACTAGGTGTTTCAGGAGTAGCTTGGTCTACAGGAATTTGTATTTTGTTATTCTCTTTAGGAGCAGTAGGTGTTGATATTATAAATAAGCTGAAATTAAGAATTAGTAATATAAATTATTTGTAGGTTAAATAAAAATGATTAAAAATTGCCCTATATGCTCTTCTAAAAGAGATGTTTACTTCACAGCAACTATTATTAATAAATATGAGGTTAGCTATCTATATTGTAATAATTGCGGTTTGCTACAAACAGAGTATCCATATTGGCTAGAAGAAGCTTATAGTAGTGCTATTGCAGATGCAGATACTGGTTTAGTCGCGAGAAATATTGCAATTTCTAAAAGACTAGCTTGCATTATCTTCTTCTTTTTTGATCCACAAGGCAGGTATTTAGATGTTGCAGGTGGCTATGGGATGCTAACAAGACTGATGAGAGATATTGGTTTTGATTTCTACTGGTCTGACTTATATTGTGAAAATATTTTTGCTAAAGGCTTTGAGGCATCTACTACCACTAATGAATTTTGTGCAATAACTGCTTTTGAGGTATTAGAGCATATCTATAATCCCATTGAATTTATTCAAAAATCTATCAAAGATGCTGGTACATCAACAATTATTTTTTCTACAGATTTGTTTGAAGGCAATCCTCCACAGCCAGAAAATTGGTGGTATTATGCCTTCAATACAGGACAGCATATTTCTTTCTATCAAGCAAGAACAATTCAATTTATAGCAGATAAATTATCAATGTTTTTTTATTCATATAAAACTATTCATATACTTACTTATAAACAGATACATCACCATATACTTTTGAGAATAATGGCTGGACGTTTAGGAAATATTGGCTATGAATATGTAAGAAAAAGAATGAATTCCAAAATTTTAACAGATCATAATACTCTGCTTAGAAAACTATAAAAAATATATAATAATTGACATATGGGTATTTTCTCGAAAATACTCATTTTTCATATTTTTAGATAACAGGTAGAAATGATAAAATTATATTATGATTACCAAATATTTTCTTGGTCAAAATATGGCGGAATTTCCCGTTATATATATGAAATTGCAACTCGAACTGCAAAAATTAATACATTTGAAGTGCAAATTCTTGCTGGATTTTATGTAAATAAGTATTTGGAAAAATGTAGTGCAGATTTAGTCAAAGGATGGCAAATACCTCTCATACCAAAGTCATCCAAAATTATAGGTGCAATAAATGCCGAATTGTCTAAAATATGGCTTAATCATAGTAATCCTGATATTGTTCACGAAACTTTCTACTCTAGGTCATGTATAGCACCTAAGCAATGCAAAACTGTCATAACAGTTTACGACATGATTCACGAAAAGTTTGCACATTTGATGCCAGAAAAAGATAGAAAATTTAGTCTCATAAAAGCAGAAGCAATTAGACGTGCAGATCATATTATTTGTATATCTCAAAATACAAAGCAGGACTTAATTGAAATCTTGGAGATAGATCCTAAAATCATATCTACGATATATCTTGGTTATTCTCTTCAAAGTCATGAAAATATAAAAAAAACTCCAAAAATATCTGACCCTTATATACTTTATGTTGGAGAGAGGAGATTAGAATACAAAAATTTTAAGAAATTACTTCAAGCATATGCTAGTCGTCGAGTGATATTTGATAATTTTAAACTTGTATGCTGCGGAGTAAAATCCTTTTCTGATGACGAGATAGCCATGATTAAAAGCTTTGATATTGATGATACTCATGTCATATATTTACCAGGAGATGACAAAACATTAGCAAATCTTTATACTAATGCATCTGCATTTATTTACCCATCTCTTTATGAAGGTTTTGGTATTCCACCTCTAGAAGCAATGTCATTTAGTTGTCCTGTTGTGTGTAGTAACACTAGTTCAATTCCAGAGATAGTTGCAGATGCAGGTGAATATTTTAATCCTTATGAATTAGAAAGCATAGCAGATGCATTAGAAAGAGTTCTTTTTTCACAAGTAAGGACTAAAGAACTTATTATGAAAGGTCAAGAAAGAGTCAAGTATTTTTCTTGGGATACCTGTGCAGAACAAACACAACTAGTATATAATTCACTACAATAAATGTCATGCTAAAAGCAGAAAATTAGAAAAAATTTTATTATTTGTCAAGCATATACATTTCTGTTGTTAGCTATATTATGTAGATATTGTATGTGGCGCAAAATTGTCAGTCCTGAAGTACTTTTGCTACTAGGTACCCTTCAAGCTCTTTCTCCTTATATTCTTTGGATTATTCAAGGGCCAAATGAGAGTTATAACTATGAAATAACTTATTTGCCTTTATTTTTATGGACTGTTGGATATTTCTTCTTTTGGCTAGGTACTAGATTTTTTAAATCTAACCTGGATAATATATCTCCTACGATAGTAAAAATTAGTTTTAGTGGTTTAAAAAGAATAATATTCATTATTTCAGTTCTAATAATTATTCAAATTATAAATATTGTTCGAGCTTATGGTTTTTTACCAATTCTAGAATTTTTCTCAGGAAATATAAATATAAATGATGTGAACAACAATGCTGTTGAAACTGGCTTTGGTCAGTTAGGTCTTTTTGCCACGTCTTTATTTTTTTTAAATGGATTATTATTATCTTTATTAATCAAAGCGATAGAATCTAATAAAAAACTCTCTTTCTTTTTCGTAGTTAATTTACTAATTGCTATTTTTGGAACTTTGATAACTGGAAAACGCCAGGGATTGTTTATTTTAGTATTTTTTCTATTTTCTGGACTCTCAATCCGTTTTAATAGTCCATTAAAAAGCTTTATAAATATATTTGGACTCCAGATCAGTAAGCAGGTAAGAATCTTACTTTACTTGGTTGTGCCAGCAATCTTAATTTACTTTATGGGTTTGATTGCTTCTTTAAGGATTGGTTCAGGTTATCAAATATCTGGCACTGATGAAACTATAAATTATCTCCAATGGCCTCTAATTAATTTCGAGGCGCAGTGCGAACAAGCTGGATTAGGACCATATAAGTTTAACCCTATATACACGTTCGTTAATTTGCTACCCTATAGACTTTATGAAGACTACGTAATGAATAATGATTTACCTACTCTTCCTGAGCCAAGTTCCCCTGTAGGGTTCTATGGAAATTTACATTGGGGATTAGGAATTCTGGGAATTATTGTATTTTCTTTTATTTTTGGAATGATATCTAAATATTTTTATAGCAAATCATTTTTTAGTCTGCCACATTTGTTAATTTATTGCCAAATTACATGGACTTTAATTGCTGCTCATACCTATAATCATTTTCTTTTTCTTGTTTTTTTACCATTACCTGCATTATGTTTCTTAATTTTTGGCTTTTTCTGCAATACTATATATAACAAATAAAACAACCGCAGTAGATCCAGGACAATTTATAATCTTTTATTGGCAATAATTATCTTTAATTATTGTTCAAAAATTGAAATATCAAAATTTATTACCCTGCAATAATGATGAAGGTATTATGCGTTTTTGGAAAGTATCAGTATGGTAATTCTGCCCGTGGAATTAACACTGAATACGCAGCATTTGTACCAGCTTTAAGAAAATTAGGACATGAGGTTGTTCACTTTGAATCATGGGATATGTCAGCCTACGCCAGTTACGCTGAAATGAACCAAGCACTACTAGAAACAGTGGGCAAAGTACAACCTGATGTCATATTAACAGTTCAAATGCATTATGAAATTTGGTTAGAAACATTAAAAATTATTCAAGCACGTGGAGATGTTGCAACTATTTGTTGGACTACTGATGATTCCTGGAAATACAGGCAAGTATCGCGATTTATAGGCAGTGCATATCATGCAATGACTACAACATATCCTGAGATTATCAATAAATATCATCAGGATAATATTCAAAATGTTTTATTATCTCAGTGGGCAGCTAGTTCAGAGACATTTAATGAGCCTTTGTCTTGCAAATATTGCCAATATCCAGTCTCTTTTGTAGGAAGAGCATTTGGTAATCGAAATTACCGCATATCTCAATTACAAAAATCTGGAATTGAAGTGGCAAGTTTTGGTTATGGCTGGCCTTCTGGATCAATACCAGCAGAAGAAATACCACAGATTATGAGAGAGTCCGTAATCAGCCTCAATTTTGCTAACTCTATAGGTCAAAACCAAATTAAAGCAAGAACTTTTGAAGTCCCTGGTGCTGGTGGTTTTTTATTAACCGAATATACACCAGGATTAGAAAGGTATTATACGCTAGGTAAAGAAATTGAAATCTTTTATGACATCCCCGAATTAGTTGAAAAAATAAATTACTATGTGGCACATCCAGAAGAGCGGGACGCGATCGCGTGGGCTGGGTTTGAAAGAACTAAGCGGGAACATAATTATGAAATTCGTATGCAAGAAGTTTTAGATTTTGCTATAAAGTCTAAGGAAAATTGGTTAAAAAATAATCGCATACAATTATCACAACTATCACAATTATCACTTAATGATGCATGTGACTCCCACAAAATTAGCTGGGAATTAAAAGTTTTAAGTGTAATTTTATTGTGGTTTTGTAGATTAATTTTCGGACAAGAAAAAGGTAGCAAGGCAGCGAGAAGAATTATATTTGAACTCAGCTGGAGACTGTTTAAAAAAACTACTTTTACAGCTAGTGGTTGGCCTGGTAGAATGTTTCCCAAATATTGATATGAGAGAGTTTAGTAAGTATAGTTGATCGTAATCAGGGGTTGTATTTCATAGAATTTATACTTTAAGTTTTGAAATTTACATTTATTTGGCGATTGATAAAATATAAATACTTAGAATTTTTTCAAAGATAAAATACTAGTCATAATATTATAGAATTCCAGATGTATTAAGCATGAATATCGAAAAGTAAGATTATGAAAACATCTGTTAGTGTTGTGATACCATGTTACTTTTGTGCTCATACCATTGATAGAGCCGTTAAGTCTATAGTTCAACAAACTCTTAGACCATCAGAGGTCATACTTGTCAATGATGGAAGTAAAGATGATACTTGGAAAATTCTACAAAAATTACAAGCTGAATATGAAGAAAATTGGATAAAAATTGTAGATTTAAAGTTAAATTATGGCCCTTCTAAAGCTCGTAATATTGGTTGGGATTTAGCTACTCAAGATTATATTGCTTTTCTGGATGCTGATAATGCTTGGCATCCAGAAAAAATAGCATTTCAGTATTTATGGATGTGTAATAATCCTCATGTATTAGTTTCTGGACACGCACCGCCTGGATCTCTTTCAAATTCCAATAAATATAATCTAGAGCCTATACTCTTAAATCAAGACGTTAAAGCCAGAGTAGTGACAAAAAAACAAATATTAAAGTCTAATCCTTTTGAAACTTCATCAATAATGATTAAGAGAAATATTCATTATCGATTTGATAATAAGCAAAGATACTGCGAAGATTATTTTTTATGGATGCAAATTTGTCTCGATCAGCAAATTATTTATTTATTGGATAAACAATTAACTTATGTTTATAAACAACCTAAAAGTTTGAGTAGTAATATTGTGAAAATGAGATTAGGAGATATTAATAACTTTTGGAAACTTTGGAGAAATAATAGAATCAACTTGGCGGAAATGATTTTCTTGATAAGTAAATCATTAATCAAATTTATGATTTTATTAATTTCACCGAAACTTCACTCTTATATGAAATATATTTTATATTCTCATAAGAATTAATATAAAATCGACTATAGTAAATAGAGTTAATCAATGGAAGCAGCAATAAGTATTAGTGCATCACTAGTTCTGTATAAAAATGATAGTGGCATGGTTAACCGTGTGATAATGTCTACTATCAACACACCTTTAGATATAAAATTGTGTGTGATTGATAATTCACCTGAGCCTAATTTAAAAACATTATTTACGAATATAGAGCAAGTTGATTATCATTATAATGATGCCAATAATATTGGCTTTGGTAAAGCACATAATTTAGCGCTTTCTAAATGTAGAATGGCTGACTACCATCTTGTGCTTAATCCAGACATATATTTTGACAAAAATGTTATACCAGAACTGATAAATTATTTAGAAAATCATCAGGAAGTTGGTCTAATTCAACCCAAAATATTGTTTCCTAATGGTGAAATCCAATATCTTTGTAAGCGTTATCCAAGATTTTTTGCATTGTTTGCTAGACGTTTTATTCCTCAATCATTACACTTCCTGGTAAAAGCTTATTTGGACTGGTATGAAATGCGGGACATGGGCTACGATAAGGTGGCAGATGTTTTGTATTTATCTGGGTGCTTTATGCTTTTTCGTAGAAAGTATCTAGATGAAATTGGATACTTTGACGAAAATATATTTATGTATCTTGAGGATGCAGATATAACTTTAAGAATGGCTGAAAAATATAAAACAGTATTTTATCCTCATGTACATATTTTTCACCATTGGGCTAGAGGCTCATATAAGTCAATTCATCTCGCAATAATTAATATTCTGTCAGCTATTTATTTTTTCAACAAACATGGATGGAAAATTTTCTAGAACACCTCTTAAAGCAAGTGTTTTAGTTGATGCTTATTCTGAACTCAAATAGTTAGAAAATTCGGTTCTTACGTACCTGTTACGCCAAATTATTAGTTAAACCTCAAAGCTTGGCTGAAAAATATAGCTTAAGAACTCAAACACTTGCCAAATGCCTAAAATGTTATTAAATAATGCCCATTATTATTGTTTGGCAAGGGTTGCATGATAATTGTGAACGTGATTTAGCATAGTATGTAATGAAGAGCCGAAAATTCTCAACGAGGATATTATAGTAGTATTGTCTTTAAGACACACCAGGGTTATCGGAATTTTGGATTTTTTGCAAAATTTGTTCAACTTGGGAAGCTTTTTCCTTTCTATTTTGCGATTTGAAAATATTTATAGCTTTTTTGAGAGAAGTTAAAGCTTCATCTCGTTTATTTGTTTGCCATAATGCTAGTGCTAAATTCGTTAATGCATCGGCATAATCAGAATTAATTTCCAAAGCTTTGCGATATTCGCTCATAGCTTCATCCCAGCGGCTTTGGCTAGCGTAAACAATACCGATCGCATTATAAGCTAGGGCATATTTGGGTTTGAGGCGGATGGCTTCTTGGTAAGAGGTGATTGCTTCCTCTAACCTATTTTGTCGAAATAGTACATTTCCCAGTTGATAATGACCAAATGCATCTTCGGGGAATCTTTTGAGAAATTTACGTAAACTTTCCTCTGCTCCTTTAAAATCACCTTGACTGTATTGAGCATTTGCTTGTTGAATAAACTGCGATCGCTCTTGAAGAAGTGAGTCTTGCTGTAATTGTGCGATTTTTGGCTCTGTAATGTTGACGTTGCGCTGTGGAGTTAATCTTTCAGCAGACTGTTCTGGGGAATGAAAAGAATTTTGCAATGTTACCGCTAACACTGATGGCGCGCTAATCATTGTCGTGATCATGCTTAGTGTTAAGTAACTAAGAGGTTGAACACATACTGTTTTAAGTTGGTTGTTCAGCGTCATTGTCCTCAATCCCTCAAGAGTGTTCTGATCCCTATAATAAATTCAGGTGCGTTAACAAATCTACAAACGCACCTCAATTATTTGTCGCCAATGTGGTGTTAAATGTTCCTGGTAAGGTCAAGGATCAAGGGAAACTAACACATTTGAGAGGATTCTCAGTGGATTAACTGGTACTTGAGGGTTAAAAGCCACATGAACATCAGCGTTTGAGGTGGCTGAAGCTGTAACATCTTCGTTTAAGGAAGAAATGAGGAAATTTATATACTACACAAAATAGTTTATATCGCTTCCCTTATTGGGGAGGTACAGCAATAAAAAATTAACCGCACATGGAAGACAATAAACGCATATAAACGCTGATAAATTTGTACTTGATTATAATAGAAAAAACTATAAATTTAACTATTGTTTACTTAGTTCATCTAATGTTGTACAGGGTATCTTTTAAATTCTATATTATTTTTTCAACATTTTTGTACATAAGATTACTTATAATAATCTAGATATCAAACAAGTGAAAATACTTGTGTAAATCCGACATTTTGCAAGGAGATAATACAGTTATGGGTTGGTTACAAAGACTCTTTGGTATGGAAAAACCAGAAGATGCTCAAGTGAACCCTGAGCCAACTTTAGTGGCTGAGAACTCTTCTGAAGGCGAAAGCATTCCGCTTGAGCGAGTGGGACTAAATGGGGAATATGATCAAAGTGGTTTAGCAAAAAGAGTTGCGCTAGCGTTTGATGAAGATTCTCGCTTTGATGACATTAATACAATTTATGTTGCTCAGTTAGGCAGTACGGTAGTTTTAAAAGGAAAAGTACCAGATCAAGACATTTTAAGTCAATTGGTAGAGATTGCTGGTGGAGTTAGTGGTGCTACCGATGTTGTGACTGATGAAGTAGGAGTTGGTTAGTATTGTTTGTTTTGCAAATTTTAGGTTTTAAATTTTGGATTGTAAGGATTAAACAATTTAAAATTTAAAATCTAAAATTAATTAGCTATCTTTATGAGGAGCAGACTGTCAATGAAAACTCAAATCTCGGCTCGTCAATTTGGGATTGGGCTAACTTTATTAACTGTTTTAATGCTAGCAAGTTGTGGTCAAAAATCGGGAGAATCTGCTAGCAATACTGAAAATCCTACTGCTGTTTCTCAAACGAAACCTACGGCGAAGAGTGCTACTGCAACATCTGCAAATCAAACTGTAATTCCCGCAGAAGCACAAAAGCTAGGTGTCAAGCCTGAAGGGGAAACGGCTTGTCCTAGTAATGCACCAATTAAAGGGAAGATTACCAAAAAGCGTGGCAATATTTACCACATTGCAAAAGCGCCTGATTATGCGAAAGTTAAACCTGATATCTGCTTTAAAGATACAGCAACAGCAGAAAAAGCAGGTTTTTCTGCGCCTAAATAGGTAGCTTGCTAAGATGATTTAGTAATTTAGCCCGCCTTTGCGGGCTGAGTTTTTTGAGCGATCGCCCTCACCAAAAAGCAGATCACACAGGGATGCGATGGTCGCGAAGCGAACCGCCGCAGGCATCGCGGTTGTGTGGTGTATCAAAATCAATCAACGGCCCTTTGGGTACAATGCGTGTCGGGTTAACCTTGGGATGACTCCGATAATAATGGCGTTTAATGTGGTCTAAATTACAAGTTTCTTTAACTCCCGGTACTTGGTAGAGTTCTTTGAGATAATTCCACAGATTAGGATATTCCACAATTCGCCGTAAGTTGCATTTGAAATGCACATAATAAACAGCATCAAAGCGAAATAGGGTAGTAAACATACACCAGTCAGCTTCGGTAATTCTATCGCCGCAGAGATAGCGTTGTTTGTCTAATACTTGTTCCCAGTAATCGAGTGCTGCAAATAATTCTGTTACCGCTTCATCATAAGCTGATTGAGTAGTGGCAAATCCCGCCCTGTAAACACCATTATTGATGGGTTGATAAATTTTATCAATGGTTTCGTCAATTACCTTTTGCAAATCTTGCGGATAAAAGTCAAAATCTGCTTTGGCAAAATCATTGAATTCTGTATCAAACATCCGAATGATTTCGCGAGATTCATTATTGACGATGGTCTTTTCTTTGATATCCCATAAAACTGGGACAGTTACTCTACCGCTGTAGTTGGGATCGGCTTGTAGATAAATTTGCCATAGATAGTTAGCGTTATTCACTGTATCGGGAATTGCTCCCGGCTCATCATTAAATTCCCAGCTATTTTGAGCAATTTCTGCAGCAAATACCGATAAACCAATTACATCTGTTAATCCTTTTAACTGACGGAGAATTGCAGTGCGACAAGCCCAAGGACAAGCCCAAGAAATATATAAATGATATCGCCCTGGTTCAGCTTTAAATCCACTAGAACCATCGGCTGTAATTTTATTGCGAAAAGTGGTTGATGGCCGGATAAATTTCCCTTGAGAATCTTCCTGATCCCGTTCTGACACCCACTTACCATCTTTGAGGATTCCCAAACCCATAAGCATCTCCTGATAACAATTTTGGATTTTCGATTCAGGCTTTGGCAGAAATCTCAAATAAAATTAAAACTTATTTATTAAATAAAAGTTAAATGAAATTAAGGGTTTTGAAGCAAAATTCTATTACGCAACCTAATGCACAACCTGAATGCACTTTCTTACGCTTCTTATAGACTTTTTCTAATTATAGGAATCCGATTTTACTTCTGAAAAAATTTCAGCTTTGGTACTGATGCGTTACGCGATCGCTAACGCATCCTACGCGAACTTCAAGAATCAAATATGTTAATTGAGTACCAGTCATTAGCAAATGACTAATGACTAAATAACTAATGACTACTCAGCATTCAGAATTTTTGGTACTTTAAAAAATTCTCCTTCTTGTTCTGGCGCACAGCTGAGGATGGCTTCTCGGTCAGGATAGGGTTTTAATTCATCCTCTCTTGTCACATTGCTGACATCAATAGCCCTGGTTGTAGGGGGTACATTACTGACATCGAGTTCACTTAACTGCTCTATGTAATCTAGAATACTTCCTAGTTGCGTGGTGAATTGCTCCTCCTCTTGGGAGGTTAATTCTAAACGAGCAAGCAGGGCTACTTTATGGACTAATTCACGATCAATCATTATTGTGTCAAAGGTTTCAAGAGTCAACAGTCAAGAGTCAAGAGTCAAGAGTCAAGAGTCAAGAGTCAAAACTATCGACTCTTGACTCTGGGCTAAAAGAATACGTCAATTTGCGATCGCCCAGTGGTTTTCAGCCAGTTCTGAGCTTCAATATAGTTATTGGGAGCCATGCGAATGGCGCGAATCCAATAGTCTGCCGCTTGGTCAAACAAAGCTTCACCACCATCATTATCCCCAGCTTCTTTGGCTTTTTCGCCTTGGTAATGATAAATTACGGCGATGTTGTTTAAGGCTTGGGGGAGGCGTGGGTTTAACTCAATTGCCTGATGGTACAATTCTAAAGCTTTGTCATGGTCGCCGTTGCTGGCATAGATTAAGCCCATATTGTAGAGGATATAGCCGCGATCGTTGGTATCTTCCTCTAATGTGAGTGCCTCTTCATAGTATTCTAAGGCTTCAGCATATTCGCCTTCTGCTTGGGCCGACATGCCATCTCGATAATAAACAAACGCTTCTTTAGCTTTTTTGTTAGTTGGCAGTATCTTGAGAATGATATCTGCCATGACTGTAAAGGATTTGTCAATAAAGTTATCGTTTTTTTGGGTTCTTGGCATATTTGCCTCTGTGAGATTGCAGCTATTGGCGTGAACAATGCCCGGAGAGTTTGTTTAGCCGTTGTTGAGACGCGATAATAATTCTCTACGTCTTGTGGGCATAGGCGAACACCCTTATTTTCCCTCTAAAGCCAACCAGATGAAAGGGGGGAGCCGCGAATTATGTCCACGTGGTGATTTTGCCATCCGTATAGTTAATAACTAATTTAACTAAAATTGTCAGGTATTGTTGTCGTTGATTGGCAGAACACAGTCTGGACTGTTGTGCTGAGGTTTATTGACTAAGGTGCTAACTGGGTAGCTAGTCATTGACGCGGCTGGATAAGGACGTAATAGCGGTTCTAGGACTTCAGGGCTTTCCAGTTGGGGATCTAACCACTGATTGTAATCTTCAGGAGCCAGAATCACGGGCATCCGGTCGTGGATGGGTTCGAGTAATTCATTCGCTGCTGTGGTCAAAATGGTACAAGAGGCTATTTCTTCTCCTGAAGCCGATTGCCATTTCTCCCACAATCCAGCAAAAGCAAAGGGTTTTTCATTTTGAAGACGAAAATAAAATGGCTGTTTTTTGTTTTGTTTTTTTTGCCATTCAAAGAAGCCATCCGCTAGCACTAAACAGCGCCGACGCTTAAACGCTGAACGAAAAGAGGGTTTTTCGGCAACAGTTTCTGCCCTAGCATTGATGAGTTTGGCCCCTATGCTGGGATCTTTTGACCATGAGGGGATTAACCCCCAACGTAACTGCTGAAATTCGCGCCGATCGCTTTCGGGTTTATGTAGTACCGTTGCTATCATTTGCGTAGGTGCAATGTTATATTGCGCTGCTAAATCGGGCACTGTTTCCAACTCAAAAGCTTGAGCTAATGCTGCGGCTGTTTGCTTTAAAGTAAATCTTCCACACATAGTTTTATTGGCGATCGCAGATTAAAATTAGACGTATAAATCCGAGCAATCATCGATATTTTTTTATTTCTTCAGATAATTCTATTTTCACTCTGATGCTGAATATAAATAAAAAAATATCCGGTTTTTTGAAAATCATTTGGTAAGATATTGTATTTTAAACCCCCCCTTCTTTCGCTCATATTCCCTATTATATTTTTGGCATGGAAACATTGCGGCTGTACGATTTTTTACCTTCAGGTAATGGCTATAAGATTCGTCTTCTCTTGACGCAAATCGGTATGCCATTTGAGAGAATTGAACTCAACATCACTAAAGGCGAGACTCGAACACCCGAATTTTTGAGTAAAAATCCTAACGGTAAAATTCCCCTTTTGGAGATTGAACCTGGGAAATATTTAGCAGAATCAAATGCTATCTTGCTGTATTTAAGTGAAGGCACAGAATTTCTACCTTATGATAGGTTTCTGCACGCTCAGGTACTACAATGGCTATTTTTTGAACAAAATAGCCATGAACCTTTTATTGCCACATCCAGATTTTTAATCTCTATTTTAGGCAAGCCGGAAGCACACCAAGAAACGATGAAATCTATGCTGGAAAAGGGTTACGCTGCCTTGAAGGTGATGGAAAATCATCTAAGCGATCGCAGCTTTTTTGTGGGCGATCGCTATACTATTGCTGATATTGCTTTGTTTGCTTACACCCATGTAGCTGATGAAGGCGGTTTTGATTTAACACAATTTCCTGCTATCCAAGCTTGGATAGAACTTGTCAAATCTCAGCCTGGATATATAACCATTCACCAAGAATGACAGTATGATTTTCTTACCAGTTATCAGTTAACAGAGGTTAACTTTCAATTAATCGCTGTTAACTGACCACTGATTTGAAAGTGCTGAGTACTGAGTGCTGAGTGCTAAATAAAAAAACTTGAGACTTTCATGCATGGCATTCAATACTAAGTTTCAGTGTCAATTTCTACAAACTTTTGCCGAGAAGTAGCACCAGATTTAATTCTGATATAAGATTTTGGTACATTAAATTTTTCAGCTAGTAGTTTAATTAACTCTTCATTCGCTTTACCATCTACTGGTGGAGATTTTAAATGTACATTCAAACTACCGTCAGCTTGTTCTTCAATTTTTTGTTGTTTGGAATTAGGTTTAACTTTAACTTTTTTTTGCATTGCCTATCTTCTTTATTAGGTGTCGCCTAATTTTAACAAGCTTGTCAGGAATTAATGTATGAGTAATTAGAACTTTGTTGATAGATTAATTTTAAAATAAAGCCAGGTGCGTTACAGTCAATAATGTCTTTGCTGAGTGAAAAATATGCATAAGCAGCGTCGTAACACACCCTAAAAATTTAGTCTTGCAAGTAAGCCATTCACGCCAGGTTTTGTTATAACAAGACATAAAAAGCTGTCTTTTCTATGCCCCATGCCCCATGCCCTATGCCCTATGCCCTTTTTCAAGCTAGTCTGAAACTAATAATTTAGGACTAACGCATTGACAGAATGATAAAATAATGCGTTAAGAAAAAAGTGTTGTCTACAAATAGGTATCGGACAATCAGAGAAATCAGTAAACTCTCAACAGCACAATGCAATCTGGAACATTACACTCTATTTTTGTTATCGGAACCGAAGCATGGAGGATGCAGTAGGTTAGCAGAAATATTGGGGAATGTTTCACATGATAGTGTGAACCGTTTTTTGTTGAGGGAGAGATACGCTCCCTATGATTTGTTCAGTACGGTAAAGACTATTATTAACTTGACAGGAGGGATTTTAAGTGTAGACGACACAGTCATAGAAAAACTGTACAGTAATCCAAAATATGCAGAATTAATCGGTTATTTTTGGTCAGGTAAATATCATAAAAGTATCAAAGGGATAAATTTAATTACGCTGTATTACAGCGACATACATGGAAGCTCAGTACCAATAAATTACAGAATATACGATAAAAAGGAGGGGAAAACGAAGAACGATTATTTCCAAGAGATGCTAATTGAAGTAATTGATTGGGGTGTAAAACCAAGGCTAGTAACAGGAGATAGTTGGTACTCAGGAGTAGAAAACTTAAAATTTTTAAGAAACCAGAAATTGGGTTTTCTATTTGGGGTTGAGAAAAATAGAACTGTCTCTAATGAACCAGGAAAGTATTGCCAAGTAAGTGGTTTAGAGATTCCTGATGAAGGGTTGGTAACTCATCTGAGAGAATTTGGATTTATCAAATTGTTTAGGAAAGTCTTCAAAAAAGAAGACTCTAGACATTATATATTGTATCTACCAGATGCTGAAGCTCTTCAGCAAATAACTCGCAGTGAATTTGTGACAATTCATGATACTCATTGGGGAATAGAAAGTTTTCACAGAGCAATAAAACAAGTATGTGGAATTTGTCGATTTATGGTGAGCCAGTGCGTTGGGCGGGTCTCCCGACTTGAAGCAACTGGCGAACCCGTAAGGGTTAGAGATAGCCATGCAATTAAAACACACATATTTTGCTCACTTCAAGCATTTGTTCGTTTAGAGCTAATGCGGTCTGAAAACATCATTTCTAATTGGTATGAATTACAAAGAAACTTGTTTACTTTAGTTGTGCGTGATTATATTGTGGACAATCTCACCAATACTTGTGCTGCCTAGTACACATCAATAATATTTTTTGTCAATGCGTAAGTCCTATAATTATACTTTTGCACAAAGAGTCTCAATTAAATTCACGACTCTTTGCTTGACTTCATCGCGAACGCGACGAAAGGTAGCAATTGATTCGCCTTCGGGATCGTCAAGATGCCAATCTTCAAAGACTTCGCGTAATACCCACTCTTGCGGTAAGTTTACACCACAACCACATAAGGAAATGACCGCATCATAATCTTGGGAATTAAAGTCGCTTAAAGGTTGAGAAGTTTGATGGCTGATATCAATTCCAATTTCTGACATTACTTCCACTGCAACGGGATCTACCTCGCTAGCGGCTAAACCTGAACTTGAAGCAACAATCTTACCTTCTGCGAAAGTGTTTGCAAAACCTTCCGCCATTTGGGAACGACGGGAATTATGCTTGCAAATAAACATGACTCGTTTCATGATACTTCTGGTTATTGTTGATGAACAAATTTAGAGCAGCATGAATGACTGCTCTAAACTTCTTAAGTAGTTAAACAAAATTAATTACACAATGTCATTGCGAATGGAGCGGAGCGGAATGAAGCAATCGCAAGGGTTGAGATTGCTTCTCTTCGAGACGCTACGCGTTAAGCGAAGCTATGCCGAAGGCTTTACGCTGCGCTCGCAATGACTGTAATTAATTTTGCGTGGTTACTTATCTATGCTTTATGACAGCTTCTTTAAGCACAACAAGGTTTTTTCAAAACTGGTGCTAATTCTTCAGAATTAGCATTAGCTGCAATATTCTCTTCTGGTGCTGTATCTGCTACCTTCACTACAAATACTTCCCAGCGATTACCATCAGGATCAGTCACCCATACTTTATCTTGTAAAGCATAGCAACAGTTAGTATTTTCTTCGGTAAATAACGCTAATCCAGCATCTGTAAATCGTTTAATAGAAGCTTCTACTTCTTGTGTACTTTCTACCTGTACACCTAAATGAGATAATGCACCGCCTGATTGCACACTATCAGTTAGGTTCAATGTCAGGTTTAAAGCAGGGTTGGGAATATCAAATTTAGCGTAGTCAGCCTTATATTTCATAGGTTCTACGCCAAACATTGCTCGGTAAAATGCTACTGACTTCTCAATATTGGTAACATTCAAAGCCACATGAGTTTTCAGAACTGACATAAATTTAACCCCTTATTGGATTTACATTATATTGACATATATCAATATTTACGCTTATCAATATATTGCCGTATATATTGATAGCTGTCAATATATAAATATGAACTTTCATCAACAACTGTCTACATGCTGTCAATCAGTCTTATCAGGCTTCCTTAAGCCTGATGTAGCGGCTCAAACAGCAGCTATCTTTCGAGTATTGGGAGATCCATCCCGGTTACAATTGCTGAGTCTCATCGCCAATCAACCAAAAGGTGAAGCCTGTGTGTGTGAATTAACAGAACCTTTGGGTTTATCACAGCCTACAGTCAGTCATCATCTGAAGGTGATGTATGAAGCAGGGTTAATCGCTAAAGAAAGACGCGGTACTTGGATTTACTATCGGCTAGTCCCGGAACGGATTGAAGCTTTGCGAAATGCTTTAGCGTTACCTCAGCAAAATTCATGAGACTATTAAAAATTGGTAATTACTAATTCGTAATGCGTAATTCAATTTGAGTAGTTGATTTAAAGCTCACCTCAAATTGAGATAATTTTTAGGGTGCAACATTGTTGTACCCATTTTGATAATTCTGTTACCTGAAGATTAAAATGGCGTTGCATAAATGGGGGATGATTTATCTCACGCAGAGACGCAGAGCCGCAGAGAGAATAAGGAGTTTTAAATTGTAAGCTGTTAAATTTCATCCCATAATTCAGCAATGCCATTAAAATTAATGGAAAGAACTCAGACAACGGGGATCTCGCAATGTTGCTTTTTCTGGTTCTCGTGGAAACCAAGCTGCTGTTCGTTTACAAAATTCCACTAGCATCAACATAACTGGAACTTCGATTAAAACACCTACCACTGTAGCTAGTGCTGCACCAGAATTTAAACCAAACAACATTACAGCTGTGGCGATCGCAACTTCAAAATGATTGCTGGCTCCTATTAATGCTGCGGGTGCAGCATCTTCATAAGATAAATTGAGTTTTAAGGCTATGACATAACTAATGAAGAAAATGAAATTAGTCTGGATAAATAGCGGTACGGCAATTAACAAGATGTGTAAGGGATTATTAACTATTAATTCTCCTTTAAATGCAAATAGCAAAACTAAAGTAATTAACAATGCTGTAATGGCAATGGGACTGAGATATTTTAAAAATTTTCTCTCAAACCAATCTCTACCTTTATGTTTCAAAATCCAGTAACGGCTATACATTCCTGCTACTAATGGCAAGCCGACATAAATTAGCACCGATAAAACTATTGTTTGCCAGGGAACAGCTAAATCATTTGCTGCTAGTAACCACCTGCCTAAAGGTGCATATAAAAATAGCATTGTCAGAGAATTAACTGCTACCATTACCAAGGTGTGACCTTGATTACCATAAGAAAGATATCCCCACAGCAATACCATTGCTGTACAAGGAGCAATACCTAATAAAATTGTCCCAGCAATGTAAGAATTTGTGAGTGTGACTTCACTACCATGAATTAATTCGCTACCTGTAATTAAAGGACGAAATAGCCATCCTAGAAAGAACTGAGCAAATACTACCATCGTAAATGGTTTAATTAACCAGTTCACAACCAATGTGAGAATTACAGGTTTAGGAGCGCGAATAGCATGAGCAGCTTGAGAAAAATCAATTTTTACCATGATGGGATACATCATGAAAAATAGACAAATTGCAATCGGAATTGATACTTGATAAACACTGATTGCATCCAGTATGACTGCTACTTTGGGAAATAATCTTCCTAATGCTATGCCTATAAAAATGCATAAAAATACCCAAATAGTTAGGTATCTTTCAAAAAAACTGAGATTACTACCTGCTTGTATGGAGGCTTTGTTAGCTTGCGAATGTGTACTCATGAATGTAAACCTGAATTAATAGCACGTTGTTCCTATCCCCAGAAAGTTTTTTAATCTCCGTCTCCGGCTTTCCAGGCGTTCGGCTTTGCCGTCCCGAAGGGAATCGCTTTGCTTGGTTGGGGATTGGGTAATTTCAGTGAAACTACTGCAGCTGCAAGTACAAAAAACATCGATGTCCACAGACAGCCAACTAAACCGAAAAGCTGATATACCAAACCAGACAATACAGTTCCTACCAATCGACCGCCAGAGTTAGCCATATAGTAGAAGCCAACATTCAGCGCTACTTTGTCATCGTCAGTAAATGCCAAAACGAGGTAAGAGTGAACTGCTGAATTAAAGGCAAATACTACCCCAAAAATTAGCAATCCGCCAACGATCGCAATATTTGCGGGTATACCTAATTGCAGAGAAAGAGCGATCGCAGATGGTACGGCGGTTAAGGTAAATGTCCAGAACTGAATGGTTTTAGCTTGTGGTGGACGACCAGAACCAAATCGCTGGATCAGTGTTGGTGCTAAGGATTGAATCACACCGTAGCCAATTACCCAACAAGCCAAAAAGCCACCAACCTGATAGAACGACCAGCCAAGAACAGTACGTAAAAATACTGGCAAACCTACTACAAACCAGACATCGCGAGAACCAAACAGAAAGAATCGAGCAGCAGAGAGAATATTGATTTCTTGGCTTTTAGAAAAGAGTTGGCTAAATTTAACTTTCTTCTTGATTTTGCCCATACCTTTAGGCAGCATTAGCCCAGTGAACATAATCAAAGACAACGCCCCTGCCATAATCCAGAGGGAATTAACGAAGCCAACCGAAGCTAAAAGTGCGCTACCAACAAAGAAACCAACTCCTTTCAGGGCATTTTTGGAACCAGTCAGCACCGCTACCCACTTGAACAAAGATGATTGAGCATCTTGGGGTACTACCAACCGAATCGCACTCTTAGAACTCATCTTTGTTAAGTCTTTGGCAATCCCAGAAAATGCCTGAGCCACCATTACATAGAGGACTGCAAGCCACTGTACCCAATCTGGATTCAGCCATGAAAGCATAGCCAGAGAGAAAATCTGTAGCCCAATACCAGTATAAAGCGTTACTTTTAGCCCTAGCTGCGAGCCAATCCAACCACCTAAGAAATTGGTAACAACTCCAAAGACTTCGTAGAACAGAAACAGGAACGCGATTTGTATTGGGGTATAGCCAATGTTGTTGAAATAAAGCAACACCAGCATTCTTAAGGCTCCATCTGTAAGGGTGAAGCCCCAGTAGGCGAGTGTAACTAAAATATAGTTTTTGAAATTAGCGCTAGAAGCTGTAGTGGAAGCCATGAGATGGGGGAATGGGGAGGAGAGGGAGATGAGGGAGATGAGGTAGACAAGGGGACAAGGGGTAAAAGGGGAACAAACACCAATTACCAAATGACAAATGACAAATGACAAATGACAAATGACAAATGACTAATTGTGCAAACTCAAAGCCACCTTACGAGCGAGTTCAACCATGCGGTTGGCGTAGCCCCATTCGTTGTCATACCAGGCAAGTATTTTGACTTGGGTTTCGTCTACAACCATTGTGGAGAGGGCATCAATAATTGAGGAGCGAGGATCGTCTTTGTAGTCTATGGATACTAAAGGACGTTCTTCATAACCCAGAATTCCTTTTAGTGGTGCTTGTTCGGAAGCCGCTTTGAGTAAGCTGTTAATCTCTGCAACTGTGGTGGGACGGACGACTTCAAAGACACAGTCTGTCAAAGAAGCGTTGAGCAGTGGGACTCGCACGGCTAAACCATTGAGTTTACCGTTGAGTTCGGGATAAATTAGCCCGATCGCTGTTGCTGATCCTGTTGATGTGGGAATTAACGATAAGCTGGTAGCACGGGCGCGACGTAAGTCTTTATGAGGTGCATCGACGATAGTTTGAGTATTGGTATTGTCATGGATGGTGGTAATTACTCCATGTTGAATACCCAAACCTTCATGAATTACCTTGACAACGGGAGCTAAACAATTGGTTGTGCAAGAGGCTGCTGTTAATAGATGATGTTGATCGGGCTGATAGAGGTGATCGTTAACTCCCATGACAATATTCAGGGCCTCTTCTTTTACGGGAGCAGCCACAATTACCTTTTGCACTCCCCGCTTGAAATATGGGTGCAGGGTTGCAGGAGTTCTAAATTTGCCGGAGCATTCCAGCACTAAATCAATACCTAATTCTTCCCAAGGAACTTCACCGGGCTGGGAATACTCGCTAAAGCTCAGGGGTGTACCATCAATCAGAACGCGATCGCCTTTTGCTTCTACTTCTGGTATCCAACGTCCATGAACAGAATCAAACTTGAGTAAGTGAGCAGCGGCTTCTGCTCCACCTTTGATTTCGTTAATATGGACAAATTCTAGTTCTGTCCAACCCCAAGCTGCTCGCAGAGCTAGCCGTCCCATCCTACCAAATCCGTTAATAGCAACACGAACTGTCATTATGTTCTTACCAATATTTAAATTTCTACAAAACTTGCAGGTTAATCATTGAGAGTTTTTGCGATCGCTCCCACCACTTCTTAGCTGCTTTCAACGCAGAGTCAGCTTGCAGAGTTTTTAATGTTGTAAATCAGCTAAAAAACTTAGAATTTTGCTTGTTTCCGCAGTAATTCGCCAATTGTCAGGTTTAATTCTGCTTCACCTTCAAATACCGTACCTACTTTGCCTTTGTTGAAGTGAACATAATCGAGGTTGTAAGCTTCATCTGGTAAAGGTACGTAACCTAACGCAATTGCTGTTTTCGGTGCATTTTTGAGGTAGAAATCTAAAAACTCTCTGAGGGCTGGTTTCTTTTGGGAAGACTCAAAGCTGGCGTAGATAAACAAAGGTCGGGATAACGGCTGATATTGGGCTTTTTCTACTGTTTGCCGTGATGGGAGTATCGCGCCTTTACCGTTGTTAACTGCTACAGCTTTTAATTTACTTTGGTTTTCTTCGTAATAAGAGTAGCCAAAGTAACCTAAAGCATTAGGGTCTTTACTAATATTTTCTACTAAAACATTATCGTCTTCGCTAGCTGTGTAATCGTTACGGCTAGCTCTGACTTTACCAACAGTTGCTTCTGTAAAGTAATCAAAAGTACCAGATTTTTTACCTGCACCATATAAATTCAAAGGGCGATTAGGCCAGGATGCACGCACTTGGTTCCATCGGGTGATTTTACCTTCAGCCGCAGGTTCCCAAATCTTTTTCAATTCTGCAACGGTAATGTCTGTTGCCCAATTGTTTTGCGGATGAACGGCGATAGTTAGCGCATCAAAGGCAATGGGTAACTCAAAGTACCTAATACCGTTTTTGTTACAGGCTTCCATCTCTGACTTCAAAATCGGTCGAGAAGCGTTGTTAATATCTGTTTCTCCTGCACAGAATTTTTCAAATCCCCCAGTAGTACCGGAGAAGTTAACTATTACATCTGATTTGTTCTGTTGTTTGGTGGTTTGAAATTCTTTAGTGATCGCCTGGGTAATGGGATATACAGTACTAGAACCATCTATCTTGATCGCTGTGACTTGTGTAGAATCCGCAACTTCTGTGACCTTTTGCGACTCCTGAGTCTGCGTTGAAGAATTGGATGTGGTGGCGCAACTGGATACCAACGCTAACATCCCAAACGCGATCGCTAATTGCTGTGCTGCTGCGTTCATTGATATGACCGATAGAGGTGATATTGAAGGTATGTCTATATCATTTCAAAAAAAGTTGATATGTCAATCACACTTAGGAGACTATACACAAAAATTCATCAAAAAAAATTGATGTATTAGCTAGGCTTATCGAAGCTATGTGCGTAGCGATTCGGAATTCAAAATTACGCCTGATACATTTTTTTAATCGCAGCAAGAACGGGTAGGCACAATTAAACGCTGATTTTGAAAATCTGCCAAATACTGGTTTAAAACGTTAAATTGTGGCAAATTCAAGCTGTAATAAATCCAGCGTCCTTCTTGGCGTGAGTTAACTAAGCCAGCTTCCTTTAAGGTTTTGAGGTGAAAGGAAAGCTTTGATTGACTTACCTCCAAAGCATTGCATAAATCACATACGCACAGTTCTCGCTGTCGCAGCAATTCCAACACGCTAATCCTTAAGGGGTCGGAAAGAGCATGAAAGCCGGCAACAATTAAATGGGGAGTGGTAGCAGTGGAGGTTGGCATCAATCAGAGTTTGCTAAGGGTAATCTACCTTTATTGTGAACTAGAAAATATTGCTCAGGTGCGATCGCATCGACAAACCACTGCGAAAGATGTGTTTTTGCGACCACTACATATTTAGTCTGTAATGTCAATTCGTAAATCATAGATTATTTTTCTTATAGGATAGATTTTGGTCAAATAAATCCAGAATAGCGCCAGTTTTTATTGTTGTTAGGAAAAAGCAAAAAATTAATTATTCTGTCGAGAACATCGGTAAGATTACTTTATAGAGTAAAAAATTTTCGGTGTTCCTTTCCCTATCACGGATATTTTTTATTTAAAAGTCCCTAAGTGGTTGTTTAAAAAGTCAAAATGTATACTAAAAACCTCAGTTCCATTCCTCTCTCTGCTTTTTGAGAGCTTTAAAACCCCCTCTTAATTTGTAGGAAATTCGGGTAGGAGGGTTAGGTTTGGGAGGGTTAAGTGTTACCAAAAATTCTTTTCAAACAGTCTCTAAATGACCTTTAATAACTCTGGTTTATCAGAATTGTGAATTTTTCAAGCGTTTTATATCGGTTGAATTGCTGGGGTTTGAAAAGGTAGTAACTGTGATATGCGTGAAGATAATTTAATTGGAACAATCTTACGGAATCGCTATAGTATTATTGATTCCTTGGGGAGAGGTGCATTTGGTAAGACTTATTTAGCTAATGATTTAGATTTACCAGGACAACCTGCGTGTGTTGTCAAGCATCTTAAACCAACTGATCCGAGAATTGAGGTTGTGACTTATGCCAAAGAGCGATTTGAGAAAGAGGCGCAAACTTTATATCGGCTTGGTAATGAACACAATCAAATTCCTCAACTTTTTGCCCACTTTCAGGAAAATCAGGAATTTTATTTAGTTCAAGAATTTATTGAGGGACATGATTTAACTAAAGAAATCAGTCCTAGTTCTTCTAAACCTGAAAAATTCGTTTTTAAGCTGTTACATGATATCTTAACAGTTTTGGCTTTTGTCCATCAACAAAATGTCATTCATCGAGATATTAAACCGCAGAATTTAATGCGGCGAAAAAAAGATGGAAAAATAGTCCTAATTGATTTTGGGGCTGTGAAAGAAATCTGCACTTTACAAACTACTAATGGGGGTGATGAAGTTGTCACCAATCCTACCGTTAGAACTGGCACTCCTGGTTATATGCCTTGGGAACAAGAAAATCATTATCCCCAGTTGAGTAGTGATATCTATGCAGTGGGAATCATTGCTTTTGAGGCGTTAACTGGGTTAGATTCTCGGATATTACCGCGAAAAGCTAACACATATGAACTTTCTTGTGATTTATTGAGTAAGTACTTTAATATTCACTCAGAATTTGCCAGAATTTTAGACACAATGGTGCGGTATGACTACCGTCAGCGTTACAAAAATGCTGCTGTTGCCTTGCAAGCATTATCTCAGTTAATTCCTATCTATCAGCCACAAACATCAATACCTGATAGCGGTGTGGATACAACTATTTTAATTCCACCTAAGTCGGGTGATGAATTGCCAAAATTGGCTGCTGAAGCTCCGTTACATCAACGCATTTTTCAATTTATTGGCAAGTTTTGGGGTGGGGATGGAGGAAATACTGTAAATAATAATTCTCAGCAGTCAAATATTATCAATACCGATGCTAGTACTATTAGTAATAAGCCGGTAATTTTGGAGCAACCGGAAGGGCAAGTAAGTTTGAATTCTGCTTTGTATATCAAACGCCCACCGATTGAGAATGACTGTTATGAAGCAATTTTACAACCAGGGTCATTAATTAGAATTAAAGCGCCGCGACAGTTGGGTAAAACATCACTTCTCACACGGATTATTGACCATGCAAAACAAAATAGCTGTCAAACTGCATATTTAAATTTTCAATCGGCAGATGCTGAGAGCTTGAGTAATTTGGACAAATTTTTGCAGTGGTTTTGCGGTAGCATTGCTGAAGAATTACAACTTCCAGATCAGCTAACAGAATATTGGCAAGGGGTTTTAGGTAGTAAAAATAAATCTACCAACTATTTTCAAAGATATCTGTTATCTAGTATTAATCGCCCTGTGGTGTTGGGTTTAGATGAAGTTGATCAAGTTTTCCAATATCCGCAAGTGGCTACAGAATTTTTTGCCTTGTTAAGAGCTTGGCATGAAAAATCTAAGAATGATGATATTTGGCAAAAATTGCGATTAGTGATTGTTCATTCCAAGGAAGTTTATATTCCCCTCAATATTAATCAATCACCTTTTAACGTGGGATTGCCAATTGATTTAGCAGAATTTAATCAATCCCAAGTACAAGAATTGGTACAAAAACACCAACTTAATTGGACAGAAGTAGAAATTACACAGTTAATGACAATGGTTGGCGGACATCCTTACCTCGTCAGGCGATCGCTTTATGAAATCGCCCGTGGCAGAATTACAATGTCGCAATTATTACGCACTGCGCCAACGGAAGAAGGGATGTTCAGCGATCATCTGCGCCGCCATCTGTTGAATTTGCAGGAGGATGTCAATTTAGTTACTGCCATGAAAAAGGTGATTGCTAATACCAATCCTGTGCGTTTAGAACCTGCTCTAGCGTTTAAATTACGCAGTATGGGTTTAGTGAGGTTGCAGGGTAATGATGTCATACCTTTGTGTGATTTGTATCGCTCATATTTTTCTGAGCGTTTGCGGGGTAAATAATTTGAGATTTTAATCCGTAGGTTGGGTTGAGGAACGTAGCAAGATCCCGTTCGCGTAGCGTCTTTGCAGGAGAAGGGTAACCCAACATTTTCGGCGCTTTGTTGGGTTTCTGCGATTGCTACGCTCCGCTCGCAACGACATTTGATAAGCGATCAGCCAAGCATAAGGGACTTCCAAATAAAAAAACATCCCAAAATCTCTTGTGGGATGGGCATCTTGCCCGTCCAAGAATGAGGGCGGGCAAGATGCCCACCCCACAAAAGGGATAATTTATTTCTTGGAAGTCCCTAATATCACACCGTAAACCCCATCCCCAGTCAACCGTCAACCGTCAACCGTCAACCGTCAACCGTCAACAATATTTTAATGAATACATCCCCAAACCCATCTTTTCAATATCAAGTAGGGGGGAGTTTACCAGCAAATGCTCCTACTTATGTGCAGCGACAAGCAGATATTGAGTTGTACGAAGCGCTCAAAGCTGGGGAATTTTGTTATGTTCTCAACTCGCGACAAATGGGTAAGTCGAGCTTGCGAGTCAGAACTATGCAACGCTTACAGGGTGAGGGTTTTGCTTGTGCCGATATTGATATTACAACCATTGGAACTGGGGATATGACTCCAGAGCAATGGTATGCAGGGATTATTGATAGTATTCTTAACAGCCTGAAGTTGTATGAAAGGTTTAATTTAAATGAGTGGTGGGAGAGTAATCATTTACTGTCTCCGGTGAATAAAATCAGCAAGTTTTTGGACACAGTTTTGCTGAACTTAGTTTCTCAAAATATTGTGATTTTTGTGGATGAAATTGACAGTGTTTTGAGTCTGCCATTTGAAATTGATGATTTTTTTGCCGTCATCCGTGAATGTTATAACCTCCGCGCGCAGCAACCAGAATATCAAAGATTGACATTTGTTTTATTTGGGGTAGCAACTCCGGCTGATTTAATTAAAGATAAACGCCGTACTCCTTTTAATATTGGTAGAGCAATAGAATTAACTGGCTTTGAGTTACAGGAAACAAAACCCCTGGCTTTTGGTTTAGCAACGAAAACTACAAATCCCAAAGCGTTGTTAAGAGAGGTATTGAAATGGACAGGCGGACAACCTTTTATGACGCAAAAGATTTGTCGGTTGATATCTTCTACCTCACCGTCTAACTTCCTAACAGCAAGTGAGGAGGAGGGAGAAAATGGAGTGATGAATAATAATGATGTAATTGAGGAAGATAAAATTGCCAACTGGTTAGAAAATTTGGTGCAAAGCCTAGTAATTTCTAACTGGGAGCACAAGGATGAACCAGAGCATTTAAAAACTATTCGTGACCGAATTTTACGAGGTAGTGGAGAGCGGACAGGGAGATTGTTGGGGCTATATCAACAAATTTTACAAAACCAAGAATTAGCTAATGATAATAGTTTAGAGCAAACCCAATTGCGGTTAACGGGTTTGGTGGTGAGGCGTAATGGTAAATTGCGAGTTTATAATCGCATTTATGGAGAAGTTTTTCATGCTAATTGGGTGGAAACAGCCCTGCGGGAATTGCGCCCTTATGGGGAAGCGTTGAGGGGTTGGATTGAGTCAGGGAAGAAAGATGAATCATGGCTGTTACGCGGGCAAGTTTTGCAAGATGCTTTAGCTTGGGCATCTGGTAAAAGTTTGGGTAATGAAGATTATGAGTTTTTATCTGCCAGCCAAGAATTTGATAAATGGGAAATTAAACAGGCAAATGAAATATTAGAAAAAGCCAGAAAAAAAGCCCAGCGTCAAATTAAAATTGGCAGTGCAATTTTGATATTTTTTATCATTTTGGCGTTAATAGCTGGGGTATTTGCAGGTTATGTAACTCAACAAGCGCAGGAAGCTCAGGAAACCATCAAATTGCAAGAAGCAGGAGTGACTGAGTTGGAACGATTTGACAAATTCCCATCTGAACGCTTGGAAACATTAGTATCAGCGATGGAAACTGGACAAAGCTTGAAGGAACTGGTTAAAGATGGACGGCCATTAGAAAAATATCCAGCTAACAAGCCGATATTGGCTTTACAAACAATTTTGGACAATATTTGGGAACGGAATCTACTCCAAGGGCATCAGAGCCCAGTCAAAAGTGCCAGCTTTAGTGCCGATGGACAGCAGATTGTCACCGCATCATTGGACAAAACCGCCCGTGTGTGGGATATCACTGGCAAACTGCTGGCCGAACTCAAAGGGCATGAGGGCTGGGTCAACAGTGCCAGCTTTAGCCCCAATGGACAGCGGATTGTCACTGCATCATCTGACAAAACCGCCCGTGTGTGGGATATCACTGGCAAACTGCTGGCCGAACTCAAAGGGCATCAGGACGTAGTCAACAGTGCCAGCTTTAGTGCCGATGGACAGCGGATTGTCACTGCATCATCTGACAAAACCGCCCGTGTATGGGATATCACTGGCAAACTGCTGGCCGAACTCAAAGGGCATCAGGACGTAGTCAACAGTGCCAGCTTTAGCCCCAATGGACAGCGGATTGTCACTGCATCAGATGACAAAACCGCCCGTGTGTGGGATATCACTGGCAAACTGCTGGCCGAACTCAAAGGGCATCAGGACGTAGTCAACAGTGCCAGCTTTAGTGCCGATGGACAGCGGATTGTCACTGCATCATTGGACAAAACCGCCCGTGTGTGGGATATCACTGGCAAACTGCTGGCCGAACTCAAAGGGCATCAGGGCGTGGTCTACAGTGCCAGCTTTAGTGCCGATGGACAGCGGATTGTCACTGCATCACGTGACGATACCGCCCGTGTGTGGGATATCACTGGCAAACTGCTGGCCGAACTCAAAGGGCATGAGGGCTGGGTCAACAGTGCCAGCTTTAGTGCCGATGGACAGCGGATTGTCACTGCATCAGATGACAAAACCGCCCGTGTGTGGGATATCACTGGCAAACTGCTGGCCGAACTCAAAGGGCATCAGGACGTAGTCAACAGTGCCAGCTTTAGTGCCGATGGACAGCGGATTGTCACTGCATCACGTGACGATACCGCCCGTGTGTGGGATATCACTGGCAAACTGCTGGCCGAACTCAAAGGGCATCAGGGCGTGGTCTACAGTGCCAGCTTTAGTGCCGATGGACAGCGGATTGTCACTGCATCACGTGACAAAACCGCCCGTGTGTGGGATATCACTGGCAAACTGCTGGCCGAACTCAAAGGGCATCAGGACGTAGTCAACAGTGCCAGCTTTAGTGCCGATGGACAGCGGATTGTCACTGCATCATCTGACAAAACCGCCCGTGTGTGGGATATCACCGGCAAACTGCTGACCGAACTCCAAGGGCATCAGGGCTATGTCTACAGTGCCAGCTTTAGTGCCGATGGACAGCGGATTGTCACTGCATCATCTGACAAAACCGTCCGTGTGTGGGATATCATCGGCAAACTGCTGGCCGAACTCAAAGGGCATGAGGGCTGGGTCTACAGTGCTAGCTTTAGTGCCGATGGACAGCGGATTGTCACTGCATCATCTGACAAAACCGCCCGTGTGTGGGATATCACTGGCAAACTGCTGGCCGAACTCAAAGGGCATCAGGGCGTGGTCTACAGTGCCAGCTTTAGTGCTGATGGACAGCGGATTGTCACTGCATCATTTGACAAAACCGCCCGTGTGTGGGATATCACTGGCAAACTGCTGGCCGAACTCAAAGGGCATGAGGGCTGGGTCAACAGTGCCAGCTTTAGTGCCGATGGACAGCGGATTGTCACTGCATCACGTGACGATACCGCCCGTGTGTGGCGGGTTGGCGGGTTGGATGACTTGCTAGGGCGGGGTTGCGACTGGCTCAAAGATTACCTCGCCACCCATGACGAAGCACGGGAGAGGCTGAAAATGTGTCAAAGCCCTAACAAAATCTAAAGTGTAATATTGAAACACGGTAGGGGCGGGGAGACCCATTGGTGTCAACTTAACGTGAAACTCGCTTGGTTGCAAGGTTTTGCCCTCACCCCCAGCCCCTCTCCCGCAGGGAGAAGGGAGCAAGAGATTTAGTTCTCCTTCTCCTGGGGGAGAAGGGGTTAGGGGATGAGGGCACGAGGTATTTGTACAATGCCCGCCCTATATAGCTTTTAGCTT
The DNA here is from genome assembly GCF_025677855.1 of Tolypothrix sp. PCC 7601. Taxonomy (NCBI): domain Bacteria; kingdom Bacillati; phylum Cyanobacteriota; class Cyanophyceae; order Nostocales; family Tolypothrichaceae; genus Tolypothrix; species Tolypothrix sp. PCC 7601. Next base: position 675,221 of record NZ_CP064879.1, on the reverse strand, counting down.
AAGTTGACACGTATGGGGGAGACTCAGTGGTGTCAACTTAACGTGAAACTCGCTTAGTTGCAAGGTTTCGCCCTCACCCCCAGCCCCTCTCCCGCAGGGAGAAGGGAGCAAGAGATTTAGTTCTCCTTCTCCTGGGGGAGAAGGGGTTAGGGGATGAGGGCACGAGGTATTTGTACAATGCCCGCCCTATATAGCTTTTAGCTTAAGTTGACACGTATGGGGGAGACCCAGTGGTGTCAACTTAACGTGAAACTCGCTTAGTTGCAAGGTTTCGCCCTCACCCCCAGCCCCTCTCCCGCAGGGAGAAGGGAGCAAGAGATTTAGTTCTCCTTCTCCTGGGGGAGAAGGGGTTAGGGGATGAGGGCGCGAGGTATTTGTACAACGCCCGCCCCATATAGCTTTTAGCTGAAGTTGACACGTATGGGGAGACCCCGCCCCTACGACAATTGGAAATTACATCACCGAATGCGGATTAGTATGAGATGCGATTTTGGCAGCAATAAAGGATCATGGGCATTTTCCGTCCCTGTTTTCTCGTAAAATAGCGATCGCCCTGAGAGTGAAAATCAGTAGATTATTCAGTTCTTGTGAAGTTAACTTGAAGAATCAGCGATCGCCCTGACATCGACATTTACAGTTGCTACTATGGGCATATATACAGAACGCCTTATACCGAACCTAATTATACGCTTCTTTTCTCTGAAGAAATATGAACCAAATCAAACCCCCCTTGAAAATCCAAGGGGGTTATTTTTATCTGCATAGTGGTAATTTGGTGAGTTACACAAGGGGCAAGGCGTAGATTCAGATATCTGCTTCAGCGAAAGTTTTTGGGTGCTGTGTCCCTACGAATGGTATGTATTCTATGCAATTCAGAACCACTATAATTGGCGATCGCCTCTAAGTAAAATAGTTATATAGTTAATTAGCTATATTAAATAACATGGCAAAAATTATCTTACAAGCAAGCCAGGATAGATAACGTGGCGTTGATTACCCATTGAAACTTCCAGCTTTGCTATGTTTTGTTGCAGTTAAAATTGAGCAAGAACGGCTAAAAAACTATGTGGGTTAGTTCTATCACGGCGTATTTACATTACTTAGGGTTAATGCTGGCTTTTGGGGCTTTGGTTGTCGAAAGCCAATTTTTGAAGCAGGATTTCAGCTTACAAGCAGCCTGGAAAGTTGTTATGGCTGATGCGGTTTATGGCTTATCTGCTACAGTTATTCTTATTACAGGTATTTTGCGAGTCATCTACTTTGGCAAAGGAACCGATTACTATCTCAGCAACTCGGTTTTCTATCTGAAGGTGAGCATTTTTATCTTGGTAAGTTTGCTGTCTTTATATCCCACCTTCTCTTTTTTGTCTTGGATTAAAGATTTACGCAATGGCAAAACACCGAGTTTGGAATTAGCAAAAGTGCAGCGAATTTCTTGGATGATTAGAGGAGAATTATTCGGGTTTACCTTAATTCCTTTGCTAGCGGCTGTTATGGCTAGAGGAATTGGGGTGTTTTAAGCAACTAGGGGAAAAGGGAAAGGGAGAAAGGGGAAAGGATCAGGACTAGTCTATTTATTAAATCAATACCTTCGCTAATTTAGTAAAACTGTTGGCGAAGGTATTGTCTGTATTGGTAATTTAGCACTCAACACTCTTCTACAGACAGGGTTAGCGCGTCTCTGCAACTCAGCACTCATTAGACTTCTTGCACGAATACAAAACTTACCCTCATCCGAGAGCCCCTTCTCCCGAAATTGGGAGAAGGGGAGCCGATATCAAAGTCCCTCTCCCATGCTTGGGAGAGGGATTTAGGGTGAGGGCAAAGATTCATGCAAGAGGTCTATTACTGATAATGGATACCAGCTTGTTTAAATCTGTGCAGAACTTCGCCCAAGCGATCGCAATCTGCAATTAAACTTATCCTGACATATCCTTCGCCAGCAACGCCAAAGGCATTACCGGGAGTGACGACAACGCCGGTTTGTTGCAAGACATCTAGGGCAAAATCTGTAGAACCAACGCCTACAGGACATTTCACCCAGAGATACATTGTGGCTTTAGTTTTGGGAATATCCCAACCTAACTTGCCTAATCCTTCAATCAGGAAATCGCGACGAGTGCGGTAGCGTTGCTGGACTTCATGCAAATATACATCTGGCAGTTGCAAGGCGGTTTCTGCGGCTGTTTGTAAGGCAGCAAAAATCCCATAGTCCAAATTGGTTTTTAAAGTCCGCAAACCTTGGATGACATGGCGATTCCCCACCACAAACCCAACACGCCAACCTGCCATATTGTAGGTTTTGGATAAGGTGTGAAACTCTACACCAATTTCTTTTGCGCCGGGAATTTCTAATAAGCTAGTGGGTTGATAACCATCAAATGCTAACTCGGCATAACACAAATCATGCACTAAAAGAATTTCATGTTTCCTCGCAAAGGCAACGATTTCTTCAAAAAATTCCCGAGGTGCGGTGGCGGCGGTGGGATTGCTGGGATAGTTGAAATAGAGGATTTTGGCTTTTTGTGCCACTTCATCGGGAATTGCCCCTAAATCAATTAACCAGTCGTTTTCTGGCTTGAGAATCAAGCTATAAACTTGCCCGCCAGCGATTACCGGGCCGCGAAAATGGGCGGGATAAGCAGGAGATGGTACCAGAACGATATCACCAGGGTTGATGTAGGCGATCGCTAAATGAGCTAATCCTTCTTTGGAACCCAGGAGGGGCAAAGCTTCACTATCGGGATCGAGAGTGACACCGTAACGGCGATTGTACCAATTGGTAATGGCACGACGGAAATTTGCAGTCCCTTCAAATGGCGGATAGCCATGATTGGCGGGATTTTGCAAAGCTGCCATTGCCGCTTCTACCACCGGTTGCGGTGTCGGGCCATCTGGGTTTCCCATGCCCAAATCAATCAAATCTAACCCTTGTTCCCTCGCCTTTGCTTTTAGCTCATCTAGACGAGCAAATACATAAGGTGGTAGTTTCTGTATACGTTCTGCTGGGACAATCCAATCCAAACTCATTGCTCAACCTCGTCACTGATACCCCTGACTGAGACGCGATTTGTCGCATCTCGACTATCTACTGGTGCAGTGGTAGAAACCATCGCCGCCATTAACTGTTCCAGCGCTACTTTAAACGGTAGTCGATGGATATCGGAATTTGGATTGAGGGCGATTTCCGCAGCAGTTTGCAGTTCAGCTAGGGTAATGTTGCCCAATCCCAAATCACTCAATTTTTGTGGCAATCCAATCTCTGCATAGAATTTCACTAGCTGTTGTCTGGATGTGGCTGCTAGTTGATTGCCTTGTACCATTTCTTCTAAACGTAGTTGTACTAAGATGCCATAGGCAACTTTTTCACCGTGAATACTGCTATGTCCCGCAATGTGAGTTAAACCATTATGCACTGCATGGGCAGCAACAGTACGGCATTGTGCGCCTCCTAGTCCACCAACTACCCCAGCCATCAATACTGAAGCATCTACGACTGCTTGCCAATCTTCACTACCTGGCGCTTGCAAGGCGGCGACTGACTTTTGCAATAAAATATCGCGCAAAACTCGTGCTTGTTGCACAGCACCAATAATTAAAGTTTGTTGGGAATGTCCACTACTAACTGACGCTTCGTACCACTTGGCGATCGCATCTCCAATTCCCGCTACTAAGGTATGCTGTGGTGCGGTTTGAATCAAGTCGTAATCCAGGATTAACAAATCGGGACAGCGAGATAGCGCCACATCATAAAGAAACGCCCCATCCTCAGAATACACATTCGACAGGGCAGACCAAGCTGCACAGGTAGCCGCAGAGGTGGGAATTGTCACTACTGGTAATTGCAACTGATGGGCTACTAACTTCGCTGTATCCAGTGCTTTACCACCACCAACACCGATAATCAAATCAGCTTTATGTGCTTTTGCTGCTTTCCGCAAAGATTGCAAGCTAGCTTCACAGCAATCTGCACCATAGTCAGCTGCAGCGATATCTAATTTTTGCTGTTCTAAAATTGGCTGCAAACTCTCTTTAGTAATCGCCAGAGTTTGCTTTCCCGCCACAATTAAGGGACGACTCCCCAAACGCGCAATCTCTGCTGATGCCGTCTGCAATATGCTGGAACCACGAATTACTTTTGCTGGCGCGATCGCCAGCGTCAATAATGAACTAGGTGTTTGAGTAGACAAGGTCTGAGTAGAAATTTGATTGGGCATATAACTAGTTTGCCAAAACCTTGATATTTCTTAACAACTTAAAAGTGCAAATAGATGATGATGCCGGATAGTTATAAGTTAAGCTGTTTGCCACTATCAGCAATTCTGATGACTCAACTAATAAAATTGGGGAATGACATCAACTAAGCTGATTGCCAACTGGTGAAGCAGTTTGACAGTCTGGCTTAATTCTATATTGCCCATTATCCTGAAATTCCGAACTATCAAAGTTTTGAATAACCGTATAGTTAATTAACAATACCACTCCCAGATACTGAGGAAAAGTCTTTGGGCATTCGGGTTTGGGCTTTGAGGAACAGCCAATAATTTTCAGGACTTACGCAACTGGTACACTAATCTTCTGGTTTAAGAGTCAACAGTCAAGGGGAGCCACTGCGGTCTTGGGGTTTCCCCAAGTAGAGCAAGTGGCGTTCAAGGGTCAAAAATTCAAGTTTTTTGGACTTTTGACTCTGGACTCTGGACAGCCTAAACGAAAAAAATGTGGCACTTGGGTAAGTCCTATAATTTTTCCTCCCACCACCACCGATTGCCGACAGGTTGATTAACTTTTTCTAATTACTGGAATTGCTAAGTTAATATCTTAAACTAAAAAAAATCATTATTGTATACTGAAATACAAAAAAAACTATGTTTTCCTGATAACCGAAAAGATGACTTTTGTTTACAAGAATATACTTACTCAATCAAGCTAAATATTTCTGCAAAAACCTTGCCCTACATCAAAAATATCAATCTTTGGGTGGGAGAATATTGATTGCTTAACTAGTGTAAACAACACAATCCCAGACAATTTAGGAAACAGAGAATGCGATCGCTACATGAATAGGGGCGCAAAGTTTTGTGCCCCTCAAGATGATTAATGTATTGCCAAGATTGAAATGGAACTTGAAGCCTAAAAAATGCTTTTTGTTAGACTTGATCTGGTATTGCCAACATTTCTAAGCTGTAGGCTTTGGCAACTGAGCAAATTTTTCTGGGTAAAGTTCCACAGTGATATTAGAGTCATCGCGACTAACTAGCGATCGCTTCACCTGACCCAAGTATACAGGTACAGTTAACCCTGGTTCTGGGTGGGTCAAAGTCCGGGCACGAATCGTCATCTGACTGTCAACCTTAGTGCCTAAACGTCCATAAGAATAGAGATTACTAGCCGCTTGACGCAAAGTTGCATCTAATTCTGAGGTGGTAATTTGGGGTGTGATGGCAATTACGGCTTGTGTGGAACCATTGTCATAAACCAGAGAGTAGCGGACTGCACCAGGAATCACAGTCCGACTTAAAGGTACTAATGAAAGTGCAAATAAACCAGCTGTGACCACTAGCATAAAGCCAGTTGTACCCACCAGCCGAAAGCGGATACCCCATTTGAAAATAAAACTCAGGACTGCTAAGGCAGCAAATACCAACGTGGCAATCCCTGACCATTGGGTATATTGAAGAAAATCAGCTGTTGTGAGCATAAGCTTGGCTACGGAGGCATGAATTTTTGATTACAGACAAAACCATTCTACCGAGTGCTTACACCATCAACTTGCTGAGTTCTCAATGGTTAATCATGCTAATTTGAGATTGTTTGCTAGTCTGATAAGTTATGAGATGAATTTTTCTAAGCTGATACGCACATAAATCAAATATTCTGGCGTTAGGACTGTCAAGGGTCAAGAGTCCAAAGTCCAAGCTAGCCTTTGACTCTGGACTCTTGACTTTTGACAACCTGAGTGCAAAATATACAATTTGAATGCGTAACAGCTTATTAATAACGCTGACAATCAATTGCTAAACTACCATCCTGAGCAATTGCAATATCTACCCTGTATTCTGCTGGGCAAGTTTCTACCAAATTACCTTGAATAATTTTTATTTCCTCTGCAAGCTGGCAACTTTTTAACTGTCCTTTTTCATCAAAAAAGATGTAACTTTTGGCTTTACAAGAAAAATTTGATCCGCCTGTGCGAGAATTGGAGATTTGTAAATTTATATCGTGGCTCAGAATACAAGTTGCCAATGAACCATTAGAGTAATTATTAATAGTACCAGTTTCACAAACAATCGCCGCTTTAGCAGGCATAGATATGACATAACTGAGCGTTAATAAACCCAGAGAAGATGTGAAAATTCCCCACTCTGAAGAGCATGATTTCATGGAAAAATCCTGAGTTTTTTAATGATATATTCTTGATAATTTGATGAGTAAGAACATACATAAAAAAGGGCATCTCTTGGAGATGCCCGTCATGCAGGAAAACCCCCAGAAGGGTTGTCCTTACACCTTCCCAACAATCAGCAACAGTGACTAACTTTAATTAGCCACACTCACAGACGTGAATATGTTTATATTATTAAAAACAAGTTATAAGTGACTGCGGTGTATACACGGAAAATATGTAAGTTTTGATATATAGGAATCCTATTTTATTTGGAGATTTATTTATGAAGATAGAGAATCAGTAATACACAGGAAAATAACAAAGGCAAAGGATGAAATCATTATGATTGTGAATTCCTCAATCCCTATGATGCGATCGCCTATTAGGGGTTGTAGCCTAGCAGGGTGAAACCCAATACTACAAGGGATAGCGTTTTGAACTCAAAATAGGTTTTGGGGAAAAGGTTAAAGGTGAAGGGTTAAAGGTTTTTTCTTTCCCTTTTCCCCTTAAACGACAAGTATTGCGGTGAAACCCAGTTTAGCTTTTAAGTTTTACCTCTATTCTTAAAAATAAGCAATTTTGACAATAACTCAAGCAACAGCTGTGTAGAGGCGTAAAGCTTCGCGTCTCTACAGAGAATTGATGTGTTGCCAAGATTTTTTCAATATCAATGATGCTCAGATGACACATCACATTTTAAAAGCAACCAAAGATACAGTACATCTCGGTGGTTTTTCTCATTTACTAGCACCAGCAATCACTATTAATTCAGGTGACACGATTGAGGTAGAAACTTACAGTGGTTATTATGTGTCCGACAAAGCGCCACCTGAGTTTCTCACACCAGAATTTCTTGATATTTGCCAAAATTTAGCGCCGGAACGCAAAATTGCTGGCGGGCCGCATTTACTCACTGGGCCGATTTATGTGCGCGATGCAGAACCTGGGGATGTTTTGGAAGTAGAATTAACTGCGATCGCACCCAGTTTACCTGTAGGCTTCAACGCCATTCGTCAAGGTTGGGGCGCTTTACCCGAAATCTTTCCTCAGCCTGCTTTAAGATTTATTCCCCTCGATTTAGAAAACAAGATTGCAGAATTTCCTACAAATAGCGGCATCAAAATTCCTCTCAAACCCTTTTTTGGTATCCTTGGTGTTGCAACTCCCGAAACATCTCGAATTTCTATTCCACCAGGCTATTACGGCGGTAATATTGATAACCGGGAACTACAAGCAGATTCTCGGATATTTTTGCCAATTTTTGTTCCAGGTGCTTTATTTTCTATTGGTGATGGTCATGCTGCCCAGGGAGATGGTGAAGTTAATGTTACTGCTATTGAAACTTCGATGAACGGTAAAATTAAGCTCACTTTACGTAAAGATTTGCATTTCACAACACCAATCGCAGAAACTCTTACTGATATCATCACAATGGGTTTTGGTGAAACCTTAGATGCCGCCTTAGAATTAGCCTTGAAAAATATGATTGATTTCTTGGAGCGCTTTACAAATTTGTCGCCCGAAGAAGCGTATGTATTATGTAGTTTAGCCGTGAATTTTCGCATTACCCAAGTTGTCAACAGCCCTCAAAAAGGCGTGCATGGAATGCTACCGAAAGCAATTTTTTCTCATAAAATCAATTGGTAAATAAGTAGCATAGATATCAATACTGCTCGGTTAAGGATTTTCAACTTGGAATTTAGCTTGGGGAAAAGGTGAAAGGGGAAGGGTTAAAGTTTTTTTCTTGCCCCTTTTCCCCTTCCCCTTTTGCCCTTAACTGACAAGTATTGGTATAGATATTGTCTAATATTTGTCCAAAACCCAGAAATATCAAATGGTGAGCAGTGCCAGAAAAATTGCTTACCAATGAAAACTAACAGATTGCAATTAAAATTCAAAGACCATTGATTATGTCTAATATTCTCATTCAAATGTTGCTAATTGGTTTAGTTGCTGGCATTGCTGGCGGGATGTTTGGAATTGGTGGTGGGGCAATTATGGTACCAGCAATGGTATTACTGATAGGATTGGATCAAAAATTTGCCACAGGTACTTCCATTGCTGCACAAATTTTACCAATTGGGATTTTAGGAGCAGCAGTTTACTATCGCAATGGTCAACTAAATATTAAATATGCTGTGATTATTGCAGTCGGTTTAGTAATCGGCAATTTATTTGGGGCATTGTTTGCCAATCAGCCTTTTATTAGTAGCGAGACAATGAAGAAGTTGTATGGTATCTTTTTACTACTTTTAGGCGCTCGCTATTTATGGAATAACTGAAGAATATACCAAGTTGTTAGTTATTTTGTCTGAATTTGGGAATTGGGAATTGGGAATTGGTAATTGCAAAAAAAAATCTGACCCATGACCCATTACCGATTAATATAGGAAGCGCGATCGCATACTTGGCTAGGTAATTGCTATCATCAGTAAATCACGGTGCTAGGCTGCTTATATCGTTATCTGTAATTTAGATAACTCTTGACTGTTGATTCTTGAATGCCTGTAGGTAGACCACTAATCTGGCTGCCTTTAACTTTGGTTGAATTTCAATTACCTACAATGGATCGTCGGAATTTTCTCAAATATGTAACTTTAGCGGGGTCTAGCTTTGCCTTGACTAGCTGTATTCAAGGTAGAAGAAATTCCCAATTGCAAAGCGATGTCACCCCAACAGCCTCACCTGTAGTAGTCAACGAACCGCTAAAGGTGGGGTTTGTTTATTTAGGGCCTGTAGGCGATTTTGGCTGGACTTATGCTCACGATTTAGGTCGTAGAGAAATGGAAGCGAATCTTCAGGATAAGGTGAAAACTACTTTTATTGAAAATGTCAGTGAAGCTGATGCAGAAAGGGTAATTCGCCAGTTAGCAGTAGATGGTAGCAAATTAATTTTTACAACTTCCTTAAGCTACATGAACGCCACAATGAAAGTAGCTAAGGAATTTCCCCAAGTCATCTTTGAGCATTGTACAGGTTCTCAACTGGCTGCCAATGTCGGCACTTACTCCGGACGCTTTGAAGAACCTCGCTACTTAACCGGTATGATTGCCGGCAAAATGACCAAATCAAATATCATTGGTTTTATTGGCGCATACCCTATTCCTGAAGTCATTCGCGGGATAAATGCATTTACGCTAGGATTGCGAACCACTAATCCCCAAGCAAAAGTGAGAGTGTTATGGGTGCAAAATTGGTATCACCCTGCGAAAGAAAGGGAAACAGCCCAAGCTTTGATTAATTTAGGTGCAGATGTACTGACACAGCATACTGACTCGACTGCTGCTATGCAATTAGCCGCAGCCAAAGGTATTTATGCTTTTGGTTACAACAGTGACATGAGCAGCTTTGGTGCGAAAGCACACCTAACATCAGCAATTAATAAATGGGGAAAATTTTATATAGATACAGCCTTAGCTGTGATGAATAATACCTGGAAGCCACAACAGACTTGGAGTGGTATTGCTCAAGGTATGGTAGATATTTCCCCTATGAATCAGGCGATTCCTAGCGATGTTCAGCAATTAGTCAACGCCAAGCGCGAACAGTTTATTCAAGGTACAGCCCATCCTTTTGATGGCCCAATCAAAGACCAAAAGGGAGTTGTACGCGTACCCAAAGGTAAAGCGCTTGACGATCAACTACAAGAGAAAATGGATTGGTATGTTCAGGGAATTGAAGGGTCAATTCCTTAAGGACTCCAACTAGAAAATATACTATCGCTGTGTAGTTAGAAGAGCAAAGGGAGAAGAACCCCATCATCTTCGCTTCTATAGTTGAATCACCCAATTCTTTGGTGCATTCTTTTAACCAAAATACAGTTCAGTTAAGAAAATTAATTGATAACAAAACCAAAAAACTAGTTATACCAATTCAAATCATGTTTGCGACACATCAATATATTTTAGAGGGCACGGCAATGCGTGCCCCTACAATCTGCCACATTCTTTTTTAAAATTGTATTATACAATTCTCCAAAATATCGCTACACATAGGCAGTAGGGGGGCAGGGAGCAGGGAGCAGGGGGAGAATTATCTGTAGCCTGAATTAAGAGAAATGGTATTACTCAACCAAAAACCGAACAATAATTTTGGAGGGGGTTTGGGGGACGCAACCGTCACCCAATCGGGGGTTTGGGGGAGAATCCCCCAATTATGCTGGCTTCTTTAATAAAAGTGACAAATCAATCGCTAATGAGCTTAACCCAAGCGTCTTGTCTGTTAACCGCAGATTTACGCAAAATAATTTTGTAACACTCTGACAAGAACCTTCTCACTCTCCACCCTAGAGAGTAATACTGATTTCCCTAACTGAGCATAGTTAATGAGGTGTTAGACCCCTACTATCCAAATCAGGGTATTTACTGTATTATTAGTCAAATAAGTCAGAGTTTATATATTCTGGCAAAAATAAATGAGTGAATATAAGTAACCAAATTATTGGCTGATGCCTAAGTACCACAAGTTTTGCTCGTTACTTTGTGGTTCGATGGTACAGGCCCAAAACTAAGTAGGTAAGGCATTAGCCCTACCTATGGTAATTCATATGTTTCGGTCAATTTTTCAGTCCTAGATTTTTGTCAACTATTAACCTCATGTCTGAGGATAAGAATAAATGTTTTACAGGATTGACAGGTTTTACAAGCTTTGTCCTGTATAAATTGAACGTACTTCGCCATTACGCCGCACGATCGCTTCACCATTATTCACATCTACTAGTGTCCAACCACTGGAGCCGATGCTTTCACCAACAACAACGCGGTGGCTGACACCGTCGATTTTGAACAAAGCCGCAGATTTGTTGCCTAACTCTAGTATTCCTTCTAAAGTTTGAGTCGGAGCATAAACTTCTGGAACTGTGGCTACAACTTGGTGCTGGGATGCAGCAGATGCGGGTGCTGTAGCTGTGGGCAATTGTGGTGGTGCAACGCGGAATGATGCTACTGGTAATGTTGGTAGTAAATTTGATGATTGCTTGACGACAAGTGGTGCAGTTCGTACACCCACAGCTTTGAGATCTGGACGCACAGCAGCAGCATACATATTAACGCTCACCGGCTTGGCTGGTTTGCGAGGCGAATTTAAGGCTTTTTTCACCGGATTGAGCCGAGATGCAGCACCTACTGATGATATGGTTTTGGGAATACCTGGCAGCAGTGGTGGTGTATAGCGCATTGGGGAAGGCGCTTGATAAACGGGGATATATATGCGCTCAACAACGTTTGTTGAACGGACTGGTGCTGGTGGTGTATTATTCGCTGTCAAAGGCTGTGGTAAGACCACATTTCTGGCATCATTAGCTACTGCTACAGCTGCTGGTTTGGGATTAGCAATTCCTGGGGTGGCGTAGCTTTGATTGTTTCTGTTCTCTTGCTGATCGATGACTGATAATGCACCTAGCATATAGTCAACTAACTCAGCTTGCACATCAACTTTTTGCGGTACAGCACGGGGTGCAATCTGAAGATTGGTAGCTAAGTTGGGGACAACCGGGAAGGTGAAGGCTTTGGAGTTGAGCAAAAACAGAATCCCCGCGATCGCTACACCAACAATTGTTGTGCCGACAATCAGCAAGGTAGCAAAAGGCTTTCTGCTTTTTTTAATTTTGCGGGTAACTGCTTTGCGAGGAGCATTTTCAATTACAGTCTTTCTCACTGGGTTGTCTCTAATTTGAGACACTCCCTGGATATTTTGGTGTAGATCATCTGGTAAGACAATCTCTGGCATTCTTACTGTCTGTACAGGAATATATTGTACATTCACAGTTTGGGTAGGAAAACTACCGCTATAATCCAGAACATTGTCGATATCGGCAAATAGTTCATCCATCAAGCCATCAGCATAAACTTCAATCGTCCAAGGTTCATTGGAGATTAACTCATCTGACGCTTCCGGAATAATGAAACGGGTGCTGGCTTCTTTTAACATAGGCTTTGTGATGGTAGCTGCGAGGGCGGGGAGAAGCCGCCTCTACTGCCTGGGGATAGAGATTTTGGTTAAATATCCAACCTCCTGTCTATATTAGACAGGCTGATTGCTTGCTGGTATTAAATTCAACTGACAATCTAGAGACTGCTGATGATGCCAGTTCTTAATTCATGTCATCTATCATACCAATCTCTTCCCTACTACTATACTCAAGCTTCATGAAGTTTTTTTGAAACCAATGCTGGAAACTCTGACTGGCTCTTTGTTTTGCGTAATTCTAGATATATTAATAAAGCATTAATATCTGCTGGGTTCACGCCCCCAATCCGTGCCGCTTGACCGATGGTGAGCGGTTTTACTTTACTTAACTTTTCCCGCGCTTCTTTAGACAATGTATCAATTGTTGAATAATCTAAATCAGCAGGCAGTTGGCGGTGTGCTTGACGGGCAATTTGGTCAATCTGATTTTGTTGTCGCGCTAGGTAGCCAGCATATTTAATGTCAATTTCTGCCCCTTCTTTCTCAAATTGGTTGAGTTCCGTGTTACCTAGTCCATATTGTTCGAGCTTGACGTAATGGAATCCCGGACGGCGGAGTAAGTCAGCGAGGGTGATTGAACCTTTAATTGCTTGTTGGGTATCAGCTGCGATCGCTTTGCCAATTTCATCATGTTCTTTGACGCGGGTGGCGTGTAGCCGTTCTTTTTCGGCAATGATTTGGGCTTGTTTGCGGGTAAACATATCCCAACGGCGATCGTCTATTAAGCCAATTTCTCTACCCAAGGGTGTTAATCGCTGGTCGGCGTTATCAGAGCGTAGTATTAAACGGTACTCTGAACGACTAGTGAGCATACGGTAAGGTTCACGTAAATCTTTGGTACAAAGGTCATCTACTAAAGTTCCTATGTAACTTTGCTCACGGGGGAAGACAATCATTTCGCGATCGCGTGCAAATCTGGCGGCGTTTACACCTGCGACAAAGCCTTGGGCTGCGGCTTCTTCATAACCGGTGGTACCGTTAATCTGTCCTGCACAAAAGAGTCCCTCAATTTTCTTGGTCATTAGTGTGGGATAACACTGCGTTGCAGGTAAATAGTCATATTCCACCGCATAAGCCGGACGCAGCATCGCACAGTTTTCTAAACCGGGGAGACTCCGCAGCATTTGGATTTGCAGATTTTCTGGTAACCCTGTGGAAAACCCCTGAATATATAGTTCGGGAATGTCTCTACCTTCGGGTTCAATAAATATTTGATGGCTTTCCTTATCAGCAAAGCGCACGATTTTATCTTCAATACTGGGACAATAGCGGGGCCCCTTCGCTTCTACCCAACCACCATAAACAGGGGAGAGGTGCAAATTCTCTTGAATTAAGCGATGAGTTTCTGGTGTGGTGCGGGTAATATAACAAGGCATTTGTTCCCGTTCTACCCAAACTTCCGGGTCAAAGCTAAACCAGCGCACCTCTTCATCCCCAGGCTGGAGAGTCATTTTACTGTAGTCTACCGATCGCTTATCTACCCTTGCTGGCGTACCAGTCTTGAGTCTGCCAGTTTCAAATCCTAGTTTATTTAAAGTTTGTGTTAAGCCCTCAGCCGCAAATTCCCCAGCACGTCCCGCCGCCATCGATTTGTTACCCACCCAAATCCGACCACCTAAGAAAGTACCAGTAGTCAATATCACAGCTTTACATTGGAACGCCACACCGAAGTAAGTTTCAACGCCAACCACTTCATCATTAGCGCCTAACACCAAGTCTGTAGCCATCCCCTCACGGATGATTAAGTTCTCTTGATTCTCGACAATTGCTTTCATCACGGCTGCGTATTCTCGCTTATCCGTCTGCGCGCGTAAAGCCCACACAGCCGGGCCGCGTGAAGAATTGAGAATCCGCTTTTGCAAATAGGTGCGATCGGCCATTTTGCCAATTTCTCCACCCAAAGCATCAACTTCATGGGTTAATTGAGATTTAGCTGGGCCGCCTACTGCGGGATTACATGGTTGCCAAGCAATTTTATCTAAATTCAGCGTCAACAGCAGAGTGCGACAACCGAGGCGGGCAGTAGCAAGGGCTGCTTCACAACCGGCGTGACCTGCACCGACGACAATAACATCAAAAGCGTCTTGAAATTCAATGGAATTGTGCATGGTCATACTTACAAGGTCAACAAACTGAGAGTTATGTTCAATTTTAACTGATACCGTAATTTCATGGATGTCCTACTAGTAGTAAATTGTTATGAGAATAACTATATTTTCTCAATCAATAAAATTTGCTTGAGCTAATTTTAATGTCTATCAAATCTATCGTATTGTGTAATGTTGTAATAGCTTATGCTTGATTTAAGTTAAAATAAACGAGAAAAATTAATTTTAGTTTCATCGCTGCATCAATTATCAATATGAAAATTAATCAGATCGCTTATTATGATCGTGAGCTTGAGTGGCAATTTGAACCTATTTATTTTTCTGATTTAACCCTTCTGGTAGGTATATCTGGTGTTGGCAAGACTCAAATACTGAAATCAATTGTTTTTCTACAAAATATAGCACAAGGTGCTTCCTTCAATGGAATTAAATGGAATGTTGAGTTTACTACTAAAGATTCTATTGGTTATTCTTGGAGTGGTGAATTTGAAACAAAGAAAGTTGCTAGAATTATGATTAAAGGTGAAGAAAACAATAAAGATAAATTTAGAATTATTAACGAAGTTTTAAAGAAGGATGATCAGATAATTGTAGAAAGAGATTCTAAAAACATTAAATTTAAAGATAAAATTTTACCTAAGCTATCGCCATTTCAAAGTATAGTAGATATCTTAAGTGAAGAAGAAGACATTGCACCTGTTAAGAATGAGTTTGATAAAATAATATATAGTGATCAGTCAAGTTCTGTTGATGGAGTTCATTTTATTAAATATGTTCCTATAGCTAAAAAATATGCAAATCTCTCTTTAGATAAGATTCAAGAAAGTGATTTACCAATTCAGATTAAATTGGCATTAGTTTATAATAACTATCCTGAAGTTTTTAATCAAATAAAACAGAAGTTTATAGACATTTTCGTTCAAGTTGAAGATATAAAATTAGAGCCTGATGAATATGAGGAATTACCTGCACTTTTAACAGAATATCCTTTTGTTAAAATTAAAGAAAAAGAAGTTAAAAATTGGATTAATCAAAACCAAATTTCTTCAGGTATGTTCAGAACATTGATGCATATTAGCGAACTATATTTATCTGCTGAAGGCACAGTTATCTTAATTGATGAATTTGAAAATAGTTTAGGAGTTAATTGTATTGATATTGTCACAGAACTTTTATTAGAAAATAAGAAATTACAATTTATTATCACCAGTCATCATCCTTATATAATTAATAAAATTGGCATGGAACACTGGAAAATCGTAACTCGTAGAGGCGGTATTGTAAAAGCAAGAGACGCTAAAGACTTCAATCTTGGTAAATCTAGACATCAGGCATTTATGCAACTGATTAATCTTGATGATTATAAGGAAGGAATAGCCGTCAGATGAATCTTTACTTTCTTGTTGAGGGGAAAAGAACAGAAAGAAAAGTTTATCCTGCTTGGCTAGCTTATCTTTTACCAGAACTCAAACAAGTTAAAAATTACGATGAAGTTGAGAAAAACAATTACTATTTATTTAGTGCAGAAGGTTATCCTTCAATAATTTATGAGCATTTACCTAATGCGATCGCAGATGTTCAAGACCAGGGAAATTATAACTATCTTGTAGTATGTTTAGATGCAGATGAAAATACAGTTGGGGAGATACAAAATGAAATTTATGAGTTTATCTCATCTGAGAAAATTAAACTGGGAAATATTGAGCTTGTAATAATAGTCCAAAATAGATGTTTTGAAACATGGTTTCTTGGAAACCGAAACATTTACTCGAGACAGCCGCAAGATAGACCTTTACTAGATTTTGTTCGGTATTATGATGTCTCTGTTAACTGTCCAGAGTTAATGGATAAATATCCAGATTTTAATACTCATGCTCAGTTCCATGCAGCTTATTTAAAAGAATTATTTAAGGCAAAAAATATTAATTACTCTAAGAAAAACCCAGGAGATGTGTTAAAACCATACTATATCGAGCAATTATTAAAGAGAATTAAGGATCAAAACCAACATCTGCCAAGTTTTCAAACATTTATAGAGTTTTGCAATACTATTAGATTAAAGATATCCAATTAACCTATTAATGCAACCACTATTACGAAAATCAGCCTTATATATAATTACTTTCGCTTTGACTTTTATTTTAGCCGCCAGTAATGGAATTGTGCATCACCAAACAGTGATTAATACTGCACAGTTTAACAGTTGCTTAACTAGTATTTCCACACCATGTATTACACCAGACCCCACAACCTCAGAAACTCCCATTACGCCATTTACGCCTGATCCTCAACTAAACGAGCAACAGCGTTTTTTAACTACAATTGCCATTAAATTACCGACAATTCCCCAACCTGGAACTTTTGAATATATATTGCTGCGTAAATATGGTGCGCCATTTATTAATCAAAAAGCAGAAACCAAATTACCGCCAAAGGTTCTATTTGCCAATGAGCAAGAAACCAAAGAATTTCAATCTACTTTAGAAATGGTGAAAGTTAATGGTACTAAGGATTGTTATTTACAGCAATCAGCCGGATTAGCTTTTAATAAAGCACGAACGTTACAAAATATTCCCCTCAAATCAGGTTATGGTAGCGGTGATTGTACTCGCACTTTTACCACCAATTTAAGATTTTGGAACAAATATGCTAACAGTAGAATTTTAGATAAAGTCCGCCAAGGTAAAGAAACCGCTATCTTGGGAGTAGTTGCACCGCCAGGATCATCACAACATCTGTGGGGATTAGCTATAGATTTACGTGTTTCTCATCCCAAGCAAAGACAAGCTTTAAATCAAAATGGCTGGTTCCAAACCGTAGAAAATGATATTCCTCATTGGACTTATTTAGGTTTAACTGAAGCTGAATTACCTGTGTTTGGATTTAAAAAACAAGTCGTGAGGGGAATTACCTATTGGATTACGCCGATTTAAGTAATAAAAATCCAGAGTGAAGCGTCAAGAATTAAGGTCAATACTATCAGGCAACTACGCAGCAATTACAATCATCTCACTTCTACATAACGTAATTCAGCATTTTGATTTACTTCATCCATAGTTTCTAGATAGGCTTTAATTGCATGTTTGATATTTTCTAAAGCCTCTTCTTCAGTTTCTCCCAAAGTCCAGCATCCTGGTAACGCAGGACACCAAATAGCATATCCTATATGAGTTTTATTTAACTTTACTTTATAACGCATATCTAAGATAACCACTTTTGCCTGACATTTTATCTCGTTAAATTAAACAAAAATTGATCATTTGATACTGCACAAATTGAAAATATAAAGTTATATAGCCAAAATTGAGAATTTGTTGACACAAATCTTAATTTAATCGGAAAAGATTGAACTGACAATTATCCATAGACCATTACTTAACAGGGCTAAAGTCTCTGTACTTGTTTCCTATTCCCTATTCCCTGTTCCCTTGCCTAAAAGTGCAGGCATTTTTCTTTTCGCGATAACATATAAGCGCGAAGCTCTATCTATGGGTAGATATGTAATGATGCCTGTACGTCAAACCTTATCCCAGCCAGACTTACAACTGTCTTACTTAGAATGGCACCAAGGTGAAATACCCTTACTACTGTTACACGGCCTAGGTGACCATGCCCTTGTGTGGTCTAGCTTAGGGGATGATCTGGCAGCAGATTATCATATAGTTGCGCCAGATATGCGCGGTCATGGCGAAAGCAGCAAGCCGGAATCTCTATTAGATTACTCTTTTGAGAGTGCGATCGCGGATTTAGAAGTACTCATGGATCATTTAGGATGGTCTAGTGCCCATGTTGTTAGTCATTCGTGGACAGGTAAGTTAGCTGCAATTTGGGCGAGACAGCATCCAGAACGTCTACGCAGCATGATTCTGGTAGATCCGATTTTCATTTGGAAAATGCCCAACTTCTTCAAGTTGACATTTCCACTTTTGTACCGTGTGTTACCTTTTCTCAAAAGTATGGGCCCCTTCGTGAGTTATGAGGAAGCTGAAAAGCAAGCGCAGCAGTTAAGCCAGTATCAAGGCTGGACTTCCTTACATCAGCAGGTTTTTCAAGCCGGAGTTGAACAAAAACCCGATGGTAGTTGGGGTAGCAAATTTACTATAGCTGCCCGCGATGGCATTTTTGAAGATGTGATGCGCGTACCTGGGTTAATAGAACCTGTTTATCTCCCAACTCTGTTTGTGCAACCACAAAAAGGTGTCAACCGTCAAGAATGGCAACTTAAACCCTACAAAACCTATCTCAAAAACTTAAGTCTCTGCCAAGTTCCTGGTAATCATTGGCCATTCTTGACAAAACCAGAAGAATTTAACCGAACTGTGGAAGCTTTCTTAAAACAGCAGCAATGAGATAAATCTTAGAATCATTGGACGGGAACTCTCAAAGTTACCTGTAATTATTAAATATGAAGGATGAAGAAAACTCTGGAAGTCATTTCTAATTTTTCTTTTTTCATCCTTTATCCTTATATTACCTACTAGCCAGTCATGAGCCTTTGTATTAATCCCGCTTGTACTCAACCTCATCAATCAGGCCCGCAGGAATATCGCTTTTGTCAAAATTGTGGTTCTCAGTTGGACTTGCTGGAACGCTATCGGGTAATGCGGCTGATATGCGATAACTCTGGCTTTAGTAAGGTTTATGAAGCATACGAAAAAGATACACCTAAAATCATTAAGGTACTACAAGCAAATCTTGGTGCTGACCCGAAGATAGTAGAATTATTTCAGCAAGAAGTAGCTGTATTGGGACAATTAAATCATCCTGGTATACCGAAGGTTGATGGCTACTTTCAATATAAAACCAGAGATGGTTTGCTGTTACATTGCTTGGTAATGGAACAAATTAACGGGATTAATTTAGAGCAATGGCTTAAACAGCATGATAATGTTCCTATATCTCAAACACAAGCTATAGCTTGGTTGAAACAGTTGCTAGAAATTTTAGTGGTATTACATGGTAAACAATACCTGCATCGAGATATTAAGCCATGTAATATTATGATTCGTAATTCTCCAGAGAACCAGACTCAGGAAGATGGCGGAGATTTATTTTTAATTGATTTTGGCACAGCTAAAGAATTAGCCAAGTCTTTAACTGGTGTAAATGCAATTATGTCATCTGGTTATAGCGCCCCAGAACAACTGCATGGTGAAGCTGTACCGCAATCAGATTTTTTTGCTTTAGGACGCACCTTTGTATTTTTATTGACGGGATACCATCCCTTAGATATGTATGATATTCAGCATAATGTTTTGCACTGGCGCAATCGTGCTAATCATATCTCAACATTACTGTTAAATTTAATTGATTGGTTGATGTCACCAGAGATAGAAAAGCGTCCCGCCAATGCCCAAGAGATTTTACAGCGTTTAGAGGAAATTGAAAAACAAATAAATGCAAATTCAACAGTAAATCTAGGGCATAACGTCCAAATTGAACAGCCATATTCACCAACTAGTAAAACTTTATTAGCTAAACCCAGACCGCATCTTTTGGCATTAATTGCTGCACTAATTGCTTCCTTGGGATTGCTGTGGGTGCTAGCTTTAATTCTAGGAAATTTAAAACTGAATTTTATTCCTAATTATGGACAAGCACCGGAACGAAAAGGGAAGGTAGATTATTTTCCTTATGAGGAAGGTAGGGATAGTAAAGGGAGAGCAGCAGAATTTAATATTGCAGTGTTATCAGTTGAATATAAGTGGTTGTTAGGCAGTAATTTTCAAATTAAATATAACGATAGTATTATTAGCCTAGAAGTTTTAAAGTTAAATTTAGAGCAAGAGGGTATACAGAGAATTATGGAAAATCCCACAGAGATAATCTCTGTAGGTACAGCTTCTTGCGAGGGTGATGTTGCCACTGAACAAAGTAGGGCTTTAGAACGTTCTAAACAAATCCAACTTTTAGCGAAAAAATTATTTAGCGGTACTGTTAAAAATTATCGCTTATTAAATTTGGGACAATTTCAGCGCAGTGATTGTCAGGTAAATCAAGATTTAACTGCATATCAAAGAAGTATTATTATTATTGGGGTAAAGCAGAAATCAGATGGTGTAATTCTGGATGAAGCTTTGAGGAATAGATTAGAGAAGAAGCCTTTTGCTGATTTTAAATTAGAAGATTATTCTTTAGGTTCGCCCCAGAAGTTTAAGACAATACCGAATAATTTATAGTAGAATGCGTTAGCAAAAAGCTAACGCATCCTCCGAATTGTTAACTGTGTTTCATTCCCCATTTATCCACAGTTCTCAACTCAATTAAGTGGAAAAGGTAATTCACAGCTAAACCTAAACTCGCAATTACGACTAACCCAGCAAATACACGATCCGTTTGCAGAAAATAACGACTATAGTTAATATGCCATCCCAAACCCCCAGCGGCTCCCCCTGTACCAAAGACTAACTCCGCCGCAATTACAGTGCGCCAGCCAAAGGCCCAAGCAGTTTTCCACCCCGTTAAAATGTGAGGTAATGCAGCCGGGAGCATAATTTCTCGCACCAATCGAAACCCTTTGAGTCCCAGGTTTTTCCCCACCATCAAGACTGTAGGATTAATGGTGCTTAATCCTGTTTCCGTATTGAGAGCGATCGGCCAAGTTGTAGCATGGGCAGTAACGACAATAATTGATAGGGGAGTGAACCCAAACCAAATGATTACTAGAGGTAAAATTGCGATCGCAGGTAAGGGGTTGAACATGGAACTCAGCACTACGAGTAAATCTTGACCAAAGCGGGAAACTTTGGCGAAAGCTGCTAAACCTGTACCCAAAATTACACCCGCTAGCATCCCAGTACATAATATTGATAAGGTACTGAGTGTTGATTGCAGTAATTTTTGACTCAACAAATCCTGTATTAATACTTGTAATACTGATAAGGGAGTGGGAATCAGTAAGGCGGGAACTTGACTAACCGATACATATACTTGCCAAAGTATAATCAGCAAGCAAAAAATTCCCACACGTCTGAAGGTGCGGTTGGTGATGAGAGAGGTATATTTTTTGGCTGTGCGAGGTGTCAATTTCATGGGGGAAGGGGAAATGGAGAAGGGGGAAGGGGTAGTGCTGAGTTGGAGAGACGCGATTAATCGCGTCTGTACAAGAGTCAAAAATTATTTATTCTCCTTGTCCCCTTCCCCATCCCCTCCTGGGGCGAATAGGAATCAGTTGTGAGTAAGCTGCGTAAATAGGTAGCAATTTCGGTAAATTGATTGCTATTAATGTCTTCTATTTGGGATGTATCTACAATTTCTTTCACGGTTCCGGGTACAGGTGTCATCACTGCAACTTGATGTCCTAGGAAGATGGCTTCTTCTATGGAATGGGTGATTAAAATCAAAGTTACCCCTGTACTGTGCCAAATATTATTGAGTTCATATTGCAGTTGAGTACGGGTTAAAGCATCGAGTGCTGCAAATGGTTCATCCATGAGCAAAACTTGGGGTTTAACAGCCAAGGCGCGCGCGATCGCCACTCGTTGTTTCATCCCACCTGAGAGTTGATGCGGATATTTATCCCTAGCTGCGGAAACTCCCACTAATTCCAGATATCTGCAAGCTTCAGCAATGGCGGTTTTACCTCTGGCTTTATTTGTCGTTTCCAACGCATAAACTACATTTTGCAATACAGTTTGCCAAGGTAAAAGCTGTTCAAAGTCTTGAAAAACAATCATTCTCTCGGGACTGGGTGTGGTGATGCGCTTACCTGCGATTAATAATTCGCCACTAGTGACAGGTACAAAACCTGCGATCGCTTTTAACAGCGTACTCTTTCCACAACCAGAGGGGCCAATAATGGCAAACTTTTCTCCTGATTTCACACTAAAGCTAACATCTTGTACAGCTGTAAATTTCTGCTTACTATCGTTGTAGCTAATATGCACATTTTCGGCTGCAATTAACGAGTCTAAATTTGCCACAAATTAATCTCCTCCAGCACCTTTAAGTGTCGGTAAAGTTAATTCATCAATTGATTTTGGCTGCTTATTTAGCATCCCGATTTCCTGCATAAATGCGGCATATTTAAGAAAAGCTTTTGGCTCTGTACCGTAGGCGACTGCTTTATTCTTCAGCCATTTTTGATATTGTGCATCTGATACCTTACCGCCATCTATCTGCGAGAGAATTTTTGCGGCTTCATCAGGCTTGTCATTTAAAAGTTTAGTAGCGTTGGCTATGGCATTATACAAAGCCTTATTAAACTCAGGGTATTGATTGTAGAATTTTTCCGTAGCAAATAAGCTAGCAACGCTAGTCTTGCCAAATATATCTGAACTTTTAATTAGCACTCTACCTCCTTGATCAACTTCCTGAAATTGAAAAGGTGGTGAGGTAAAATGAGCATCTATTTGACCGTTGAGTAGAGATTGTAATCCTAAAGGATGAGCAATTACTTGTAGGTTGTTATCTAGCGCTGTAGGATTTCCTAATTCTTGTTGTGCCAGCTTTCGCACCACCATCGCTTGTATTCTATCTAGAGATGGTAAACCAATTTTCATTCCGGGTTGGAAATCTTTGATACTTTTAATATTATTATTCTTGGTGACTAACCAAAACTCACTATGGCTCAGTGAAGTTAAGATTTTCCAGCCTACACCTTTATCCCACCCTACAAGAAAAGCGCCAATACCACTAGCGCCAACTTGTATTTGATTAGCAATAATGCCATCCCTAATAGCTGCACCATTCGATAATTCTTTCCAGGCAAACTGTGTCTTAGGGAATTGTTTTTCTAAAGTTTGCTGTTGCTTAACAATTAGGAGGTTAGCGTAATTAATTCCCGGTTGATAGGCAATGGTGACTGTTGCTGGTGTTTGTGAAGTAGTTTGATTAGCAGAGGTACAAGCTACAAATACAAACACCAATAGTGATAATCCAATTAATGAATACCACTTTTTGAATTTATTGAAGATTATCATCTGTCCTGATTTCTATAGATTTATGCAGTTTGTTCAATAATTTGTTGCTCAATTAGCTCTCGGATTTGAGATTTTTTTGGTAGATCAAGAGAAGATATTGCCTCTGCTAATGCTTCTCAGGAGATTTTTCGTTTAACAATGGCTAGCATTTTTCTCCTAATTGGCTATTTTTCTAGCATTTTGACATGATTATGCTGTCAATTTTAGACGATCGCGCTGCTAAAACCGCAGCACTTGCTTTAGGAATTCCCGTGAGGGGAACTCTGGGTGTGATTTTACTTGCTAAACGGGAAAGTAAGCTAGCAGCCGCTAGACCGATTTTTGAGCAACTAGTTCAAGTTGGTTTTAGAGTTAGTACACAAGTTGTATAGTCAGCGCTGAGACTTGTTGATGAGTAGTTAATGACAATAATGTTAAGTGCAATTACTCTTGGTGAAGCAATATTTATTTACTAGTGCAGTTGCTAAATCAGCTTTCCTGAGCAAAGTTACCTCATCCATAGAGAACATCGGTTCCTTCATAACCAACGTGATCGGGTTGTCTATCAATGAGCGCTCATCCATAGAGAACATCGGTTCCTTCATAACCAACGTGATCGGGTTGTCTATCAATGAGCGCTCATTCATACAGAACATCGGTTCCTTCACAACCAACGTGATCGGGTTGTCTATCAATGAGCGCTCATTCATACAGAACATCGGTTCCTTCACAACCAACGTGATCGGGTTGTCTATCAATGAGCGCTCATTCATACAGAACATCGGTTCCTTCACAACCAACGTGATCGGGTTGTCTATCAATGAGCGCTCATCCATACAGAACATCGGTTCCTTCATAACCAACGTGATCGGGTTGTCTATCAATGAGCGCTCATTCATACAGAACATCGGTTCCTTCACAACCAACGTGATCGGGTTGTCTATCAATGAGCGCTCATTCATACAGAACATCGGTTCCTTCACAACCAATGAGTTAACATTCAGCAAACGTAGGGTGTGTTGTCGCCAAGCGCTGCACCCCGACACCATCAACAACTCAAGGTGCGTTAGCCTACGGCGTAACACACCCTACTGGCGTGGCAAGGCTAAAATGTGGCAATATAATTTTCTTGTGGGGTGGACATCTTGTCCGCCCAGGACGGGCAAGATGCCCATCCCACAAGAGTTTGAATAATGCACTATTTTAGTCTAGACACGCCACTACATTCAATTCAGATTTTTGTTCACGTTTTGTGATATGTAGCTTTCTTAATTTTGAATTTTGAATTGGTATTAATGTATCTGTTTGCTCTACCTTTAATTTAAGTCTTAGCTTTTTTCTATTTCAATTCATCAGTCGAACTCACATTTCGTTACAGAGGATAAATTCACAATTCCCAACAGAAAATGCATACTTCTAGCGCCACTCATCAAGAACAAAAGCCAGACCTTTTCTTAGTATGCGGACTCAAAAGCTTAGGTCAACATTGTGTTGCAGTTCTTAAAGAATATAATGTCAAAGTTAGCGCTATTGATGATGTCAAGCCTGAACATTGGGAAATTCCAGAATTACCTAGCTTACTAGATAAGCTAATCATTGGAGATTGCCGTCAAGCAAGTGTTTTAGAGCAAGCAGGGATTCGCCATTGTCGCTCAATACTTTTAGTTACCAGAGACGAGCGCATCAATATAGAAGCGGCTTTTGCTGCACGGCGGCTCAATCCTCAGGTGCGGCTAATTGTACGTTCTGCTAAACAAAATTTCAACGAACTCCTGTACCAAAATTTAGGTAATTTCGTGGCTTTTGAGCCTACTCATCTCTGTGCTCACGCTTTTGCTTTAACTGCTTTAGGTTCTGAAGCTATTGGATATTTTGCTTTAGAAGGACAACTATTGCGAGTTATTGAGCATGAGGTAAAACCACAGGATAGCTGGTGTATTGGCAAACCATTATATAGACTGAATCTCACAACTCGCTGCATTTTGAGCCACATCCCTGTTTTATCTACTGCACCCAAAGAATTCTATGACTGGAACCCAGAAGCGCCAGTACAGGTAGGAGACACAATCGTTTACATTGAGGTTGCACATGAGCTAGCTTTAGCTGAGGAACTTCCTAGGATATATTACAAACAAAGATGGCAGTGGCAACAGTTTTGGCAAGGCTTAAAAGTCAAGCGTCTGTGGCAAAATATAGTGCAATTTTGGCAATCTTACTATCAAAGCCAAAATCAAATCCGGCGCATTGCAACTATCTATGCCATTACTGTATTTACACTGTTAATATTAGGTACGATTATTTACTCTATATATTATCCTCACATCAATCTCCAAGAAGCTTTCTATGCAACAGCAGTCTTACTTTTGGGAGGATATGGAGATTTATTCGGTGGTGTTAGATTTGCATCCCAATTAGAATCTGCTGAGTATCTGCCTTGGTGGTTGCGATTATTCAGCTTAGGATTAACGTTAACAGGTCAAGCTTTTGTGGGCGTATTATATGCACTACTAACTGATGCGCTTGTCACTTCCCGATTCCAGTTTTTCCATTCCGAACCGCCAATTCCAGAATGCAATCATGTAGTGATTGTAGGCTTAAATCGTCTGGGACAACGAGTAGCGGGGCTGTTGCAAGAACTTAACCAGCCGTTAGTGGGAATTAATCAGACGACTATCGAGGGAAATACTTTATCTAATATGCCTTTAATTGTAGGCAATGCTAGCGAAGCACTGACTAAAGTGAATCTTGAAGGTGCTAAAAGCATCGTCTTAGTTGAAGAAGATAACATGGAAAATCTGGAAATTGCGCTGATGGCTCATGCAATCAACCCTGTCAGTCGCTTGATTATCCGCACTCGCGATCATCTATTTAGTGACAATATAGCTCCTCTATTTCCCTATGCTCAAGTGCTGTGTGGCTCGGCTTTATCTGCTGAAGTCTTTGCTTGTGCTGCTTTTGGCGAAAACGTCCTCAGCTTCTTCCACCTGAGCGCTCAAATAGTGATGGTGACAGAATACACAATTGAACAAGGTGATACCCTCAATGGGTTGCTGTTATCGGAAATAGCTCATGGTTATGGTGTTGTACCCATTTTCTACCAGAAATCTCGCCAGCACAAATACTCATTAATGCCTTGGGATGATGTGAGGCTTGATATTGGCGATCGCTTAATTGTTTTAGCTACCAGCAATAGTTTACAGCGAATTGAATGGGGTGAAATGCTACCTCGCCTTTGGCAAGTGCAAATCGAACAAGCTGTGACTAATAATGCCATAACTCATGCTGTAGAGAAAATCACCTTGATTACAGGATGTACTGCTGCTGATGCTAGGCAATGGATGAATAATTTGCCTACAGTATTACCAACACTACTTTATAAATACCAAGCTCAACATCTGGTACGAGAGTTAAGAAAATCACAAATTATTGCTAGCGTCATTACCAAGGTATAGTAGAGACGCGATTAATCGCGTCTCTAAAAGCAGGGAAGAAAACAATATTTAATTCAGAGTAATCCCAATTCTCTAATCAAAAATTGGCTTTGTTAATGTTGAATTGATACTATGCTGTTGTAATTGCTGGAATGGCTAAAGGTGAACTGTCAAACTCTGTTAACAACTCCGCTGGATCATTGTAAATAGCGATCGCATTTTCTAATTGACTATCATCAAAGCCACCGCAACGCAGCGCAATCACATCAACACCAGCTTGATTTGCCGACTCAATATCATAAGCAGTATCACCCAGCATTACTACCTGGGATGCTGGAATGTTCAGCCTATCCAAAGCAGCTTGCACAATATCTGGAGATGGTTTAGAAGATTCAGCATCATTAGATGTGGTGGCTTCATCTTGACTGAGTAAGTCCTTTGAAGGCAAATTATCATCAGATAATCGTTGGGTAGTTCTAGCATCTTTAATACCCTCTTCCATTCAAAGGTGTCTGAGGAGGCTTGAACTCCCTAATGACTGGTTCCACAAACCAGCGCCGCGACCGCTTTGGCTTCAGACACCACAGTGGAATCAAGGGGAGTTGTAGACGCGAAGCGGCTTCCCGAAGGGTACCCCTAACCTTCCGCTTGCAAGGCGGATGCTCTAGCCAGTTGAGCTATGACCCCATACAGCAGGAGTGGTAGGACTTGAACCTACATCGGTCGATTTAGAAGATCGATGCCCATCCATTAGGCGACACTCCCATCAATTGGTAGCCCTGACAGGACTTGTAGACGCGGAGCGGCTTCCCGCAGGGTACCTGTGACTTCCTCTTGGTAAGAGAGGCACTCTCCCACTGAGTTACAGGGCTACGAGAGCGGAAGACGAGATTTGAACTCGTATCTGAAGCTTGGCATACTCCAGTGTTACCCTTACACCACATCCGCATTATTGAAGCGATCGACGAGAATCGAACTCGTACCGTGAGTTTGGAAGACTCTGATGCTGCCTTTACACCACGATCGCATTCTGAAGCTGGTGACAGGAGTTGAACTTGCAACCTACTGATTACAAATCAGTTGCTCTGCCAGATTGAGCTACACCAGCATTTATAGATCTGAAAGTAGAATTTTGGGCGACTACCCGCTCTATCTCAGCCATACCCCTGACTGGATTTGAACCAGCATCTTCCAAATTTTAAGTTTGGCACCTCTTCCAATTGGGTTACAGGGGCAGAATTTGGTGGGTCGCCCAGGGGTTGAACCTAGATAAGTCTACTTAAAAGGTAGCTGCATATCCGCTCTGCCAACGACCCAATTTGGTACTCCCGACAGGATTTGTAGACGCGGAGCGGCTTCCCGCAGGGTACCTGCAACAATTCCGTCCCTCAAACGGAAGCGTTTACCAATTTCGCCACGGGAGCATCAATACCCTTGGTGGGAGTCGAACCCACAAAATCTGGTTTCTAAGACCAGCACGTTTGCCAGTTTCGTCACAAGGGCATATCGGAATGGCAGGATTTGAACCTGCAACCTTCAGCTCCCAAAGCTGCCGCGCTACCAAGTTGCGCCACATCCCGTTGGTACTCCTGACGGGAGTCGAACCCGTACAAAATAGACTGTTTTTGAGACAGCCGCCTCTTCCAATTGGGCTACAGGAGTATAATTTATCTGCTCTATCAAAGCAGAACTGGGAAGGCAGGAATCGAACCCGCGAGATCCTGAGTCAAAATCAGGTGGCTTTGCCAACGTCGCCTACTTCCCAATAATTGGTTGCCGAGGTTGGGGTCGAACCAACTTCTCTGTGATTCAGAGTCACAGCGACTTTCCAAGTCGTCCACTCGGCAATGAATGGCTGCCCCAGTAGGACTTGAACCTACAACCTCGCGGTTAACAGCCGCTTGCTCTGCCATTGAGCTATGGGGCAATGTGCCAGTCCCCCAGATCCGGATTGAACGGATGACCTCCTGTTCTTCAGACAGGCGCTACTACCAACTGAGCTACCAGGGGATAAGGCGAGAACGGAGGGACTTGAACCCCCACTCTTCGGTTTCGTAGACCGATGTGTTCATCCAGTTACACCACGTTCTCATAAGGCGGAGAGAGAGGGAGTTGAACCCACAGTAGACTTGCATCCACGACTGTTTAGCAAACAGTTTGCCCTGCCAATAGCAATCTCTCCAAAATGGGCCGGGCTGGAATTGAACCAGCAACGCAAACGCGGCGGTTTTACAGACCGTTGCCTACACCAATAGGCGAGCCGACCCATATATTTTTGAGTAATGGCTTGAGATTTCTAGGTGAAATAAAGGAATGGAGAGACCAGTTTTCCTGCTCTCTGCCATCCCAACTCAAGTCAGCAGTGCCGACGGGAATTGAACCCGCAATCTCCTGCTTGAAAGACAGGTGGCTTTACCAATTTGCCTACGGCACCAAGAGTGAGATTTCTACCACGTACAAGTTTGAAAAGCTGTTTTTAACAGCCTCCAGGTTTGGCGGAGGCTGTAGGAGTCGTAGACGCGCAGCGGCTTCCCGCAGGGTACCTACTTCGGTGCTTTAGACCGATTAACCAGTTTGTAAGCTTCTCTTGTTAGGACACGCAGTAGAACGCACAGACAAGGATTTGAACCCTGACTAAAGGTTTTGGAGACCCTAGTGCTGCCGTTACACCATCTGTGCATTTGGTCGCAGTGGCGAGAGTTGTAGACGCGGAGCGGCTTCCCAAAGGGTACTCGCATATACCAAGTTATGAGCTTGGGGCTTTGCCATTAAGCTACACTGCAAGGTTTGGAGTCCAGGGCGAGAATTGAACTCGCACAGTCGGTTTTGCAGACCAATACCCTACCATTAGGCGACCTGGACATTTTTGGAAGCCTCGACGGGAGTTGCACCCGCTTCTCTCTGACTGAGAATCAGAGCGACTTAATCTACTTGTCCACAAGGCTACAAGGCGGGGATGACGAGACTTGAACTCGCGACTTCCTGTTCGACAGACAGGCACTCTTAACCAACTGAGTTACACCCCCACGTTGGGTGGCAATTATTTAGTTTTCATGGTTCAGAGGTGTTAGCTTTATGCCTTTTGCAGAGGCGCTTTTGCTTCACTACATTTATACTACACAAATATTACAAGAGTGTCAAGGGTATACTACAAATTTTTTTTCGAGGGAGAGAGGGCAGGATCATGTAATCGCTTTATGGCTCTCTATCACTGGGTTTCAGGGAATTAGTTCAATGCACTTGTGAGGGAAAATTGAATCTTGTTCTTGTAGTATGTCCGAAAAAAGAAAGCAGAGGAAGAATCTCTCCCTCTGCTTCTCTTCTTCCTCTGCTGCCTCAACGAAGAGATATCTTAACTAAAAGGTATTAGGAGTGAATTACTCATTCTCAGTAAGGCGTTGTGCATTCCAAAACTGTTCTGCAAATGCAACAGCTGGGTGGATTGGAGCTTTGGGTTTGGTTTTAAGTACCATTCCTGCTTCATGTGGTAGGCGATCGCTCTTGGTTGAGTTACAACGTTCACAAGCTGTAACAACGTTGTTCCAAGTATGCTGACCACCTTTAGAACGGGGAATTACATGGTCGAGGGTGAGACGCTTAGTGCTTCCACAGTATTGGCAGGTGTGTCCATCACGTTTGAGTACTTCACGTCTATTTACAGGTGGTACTTTCCAATGACGTTCAGGATTGCCAAATGTTAGACGAATGTGTTCGGGAACTTGTAGTACGAAGCTAGGTGAGCGAACTTCCCAAAGCTTAGTACTGCTAAACTCTAACGATTCTGCTTGTCCGGTGACTAAAAGCACAATGGCTCGTTTAATGTTAACTCGTGCTAATGGTAGGTAGTTCTTAGAGAACACGACCACCGAATTTTGTAATATGTGTGATTTCTGAGTCTGTGGTTGAGCTTCCATAAGTGAATTCACTCCTCAAAAAAATAACCCCCGCCTCTAGTCATTCAGGAGCGGGGGTCAAGTAGTTAATACTCTTGGCTTTATAGTTGGCACAAGAAAGCACTTGCACCTCCCGCTCTGTATCAGTCGATTTGGATTTAGCCAGAGCGCGATTGCTCCTAAAATCCCTTGATTTGCAAATTTACTGCCCACGAACCGATATATTCCCTCAAATGCCAATAGCCTATACAAGCTAGCGGCTTTACAGAATGCGATCACATTACCTAAACCCTTGCTGGGTCGGTAATCTATCGCGCACTTATGTGTTGAGGAAAATCTGCGGCTCATTGAATTTCTGTAGTATGTGTGATTAAGACTAATAACTAATATTTATAATACAGTTGTAGTATGAAATTGTCTACTACATATTGTAACTAATATCAATACTTGTTGGGAAAAGGGTAAAAAGTGAAGGGGGAATGGCACTAAGAAAAGCTGAAAGCTCGTCTGGGCAGGGTGTAGGGGGCAGGGTGTAGGGTGTAGGGGGAAATGCGCGAAAACCAAATATCGAGTACGAACATAAATATTTTCCTTATTCACTACACCCCACACCCCACACCCCACACCCAAAAGCCTTATAGGTAATGGGTTTGGCGTTATCTTAGTGCCATTCGGTTAAGGGGGAAAGGAAAGAAAATACCTGACTGGGATTTGCACTCAGCACTTTCCTGTCAACTAATCATGGAAAAACCCACAACCAAGTTTTTCCCATGCCCTATGACGGCAGTTGCTTCAAGCCGGGAAACCCGTCCAACGCACTGCCTCCCCCATGCCCCATGCCCTATGCCCATTTTCAATACAGGACTAAAGCTGGTAGAGCGTGTAGAATTGTCACTTACAGTCTTGACGTTATTAGTGTATCGGGTGAGAACAGGTGTCATTGGCGACCAACTTTGTGATGTGTAAGCTTGCTTAAAATCATCTAGAAGCAGAAGCACTATGCACCAAAAGTTACTCTACACACTAATTAAGGAGAATAACTATGTCCTTCAAAATCCTCAGTATGGATGGTGGCGGGATGCGTGGAGTGATTACTGCACGTATACTCCAAGAAGTCGAACAACAGATTAAAAAACAGAAAGGTCAGTCTTTAAATGAATACTTTGACCTGATTGCTGGTACTTCTACTGGATCAATTTTAGCAGCGGGAATTGCTTTAGGTAAAACTAGTGCAGAACTAATCAATCTATATGTGAATAAGGGTAAATACATCTTCCCCCTGAAAATTAAAAACCGCTATAAAAGGTTTCCATCTTTCATACAACCCATTTTGGAGGCATTGTCACCTGGAAAATATTCTCACGAAGGGCTGATTAAAGTTCTGATAGATGAGTTGGGATACCGCAGAATCCAAGATATAGATAGTCCGATTATTTTGATTTTGGCTTACGATACCCTTTATCGCAACACCACATTTTTTACGAATTGTCATCCCGATTTAGGCTACCGTTGGTACGATGAATGTTATTTATGGCAGTTATGTGTCGCTTCGGCAGCGGCTCCTTCGTTTTTTCCACCTTATAACTTAGAGCCTGTTAATAAAGAGAAATTTGGCAATTGGGTATTTCCACATATTGATGGAGGCGTATCAGCTAATAATCCGGCTTTGGCGGCACTGAGTTTAATTATGCGGATCAGTCAATGTGCGGATCGGGTTGTTTCCCAAGAAACAAAATGTAAATATAAGCTAGATAACCTCCAAATGAAAGACATATCTATCCTTTCGATTGGAACTGGTCAAACTGGCGAACCTTATCAATTTGAGCAAATCAATAAGTGGAAGCCGTTAGATTGGGCACAACACATTCCTGATATTTTTATGGAGCCTACGTCTGAGGTTAATAGCACCATTTGTCGGCAAATTATGGGTGGATATGAATCTCAACGGTACTTACGCCTGCAATTTGATTTAAATGAGAGATTTCAGGCGAAGCCAGGAGAGACATATAAAGACAGTAGAGTTTTATTGCGGCCAGAAGACCGGAAAAATAAATATACAAATATAAAAGTGAGCGAAGACATAGATAATGCTCACAGAGATATTATTGCACAATGGATAGATACTACATCTGCATACATAGATGAAGGCCATACATATTATACGAGAGACGATGTTGGGCCTAGAGTAAAAGACGCGATCGCATCTTTTATTGCTATTAACTAGTTGCTTTCACGTAAAACCATATACAAAATACAATCCTTAAGGATGTTTAAATAGAAATCTCGTATGCATACGAGATTTTCGCGTATTTATACGCGCTATCATCCAGATTTTGTGTAGATTTCAGTAAGAACTACATATTAATTTTAAAAATTTCTATTGCTAATTGTAGGATTTAATTAAATTAATAATTTTATTAATCTCTTTAGAAAAGTTTTATCTGTATAAATATTTAATTTGCTTACAAAATAATCTTCATCAGCCTAAGTTATACTGCTGAAATTGATTTGCTCTCTTAGAAATTTTCAAAAAATCTATTTCGGTATTTCACTATTGTTAGTCGTTTCCTCAGTAATTTGAGAAAGTCTGCCTAGACAATAAATCTCTGTTAGTTATGTATAAACTCTGTTTTCAAACAATCAAAAATACAGATATGCTTAGATAACAAATCTTAAAAATTGCTACAATGCAAATAAAAAATAGATTTAACAGTACTTTGCCAGCAGGCTGATTACTCTTGTAAAAGATTAAATTAAAACCACCCAACAATCATTACAGCAAGCTCAAAAATCTATCTTCTTAGGGTAATTTAAGGATGATTAAGCATCATGCCAGCAGCTTACGACATTTCGGCAACATTGATAGCAGAGATGTGATTACTTCTGAAATAAGTTTTGTCTGGAATGCAGGCATTGATTAAATCTGCTAATTACCTAGTACCGCTATGCAGAAATCAGACAGTTTGAGATTTTTATTAGCAAAGCGGTAGTGTTGGCATAGGTTCTCCTAGAGGAGAATGAGTATTTTCTTGATTTGCTCAGTCAAAAAGTGGCGTTGAGCAAACAACAAACCAATCTCAAATATAAAATTACTTCAGTCACAAGCAGCCAGTGTATTAGATCGTAAGACTTCCATCCCCAGAGAAACCCAATCTCTAGATGTAAGCAAGCTATAAGTGGCGTTTCCTTCACCTGAAGGGGTAAAAACTGACGCGCAAAAGTCAAACATTGTTGATTCTAAACTTTTGTGTTGACTTTGAAACTCTGCATAGCCACAAAACATCTTTCTCTCAAGTGGCGATATTAGATATCTCATACAAAAGAATTGCGCTAGCCAAATCATTTGAGTCAAGTGTAATTCATCTACTCTTAATTTCTGCTTAAGCAAAAAAATTAATTGTAGATCTAAATGTTGTGACTATCTTTTGTCGTGAGATGCTTCTGTACATTTAGCAAACAAATTAAGGAAGGCTAGAATGTTAATTAATTCCTCTGATGAACGTGGTAGCGGCAGATAGCACAAGCCTAAATTATCTCTTAGCTATTTGCAAAAATTGCTTTGATTTATAGATGCTGAGTAGCAGATGAAATCATTCAAGCAAGATGATTGAGTAAATCAGAATTTTCTTTTTTCAAAATAGTGAAAGCTACAAGCAAGTTGCAAATAAGGTTATCTTGTTGCGCTGACTTTCGATGGCTGTGAATCTATTTTTGTGGTGCGGAAGTCTTTACTAACTGGGTACTAAGCATCTAGTAACATACAAAATAATTGTCAATGAGTATAGGGCATTGGAATGCAGACTAGGGAATACACTTGTCAGCTTCAATGCCCTGTCTCTATGGAGTTAATCTTTGTTTATAACCAGAGAAAGATGTAAAGATTACTCAAGTTGTGGAAATTTAGGTAGTAGAGATGGAAATTTTCACATCTTGGCAAAGCTACTAAATCCTCCATGCAAAATAATTTGGTTATGTTCCCTAGCCTGAAGGTAGCAGGGAAGAATTCACACGCAACGCAAACACAGCGTACTAAGTATAACTATGTTGAGCAGTTGTTTATAGAACTGCTAGCAACAGAAAATTTAGATGAGCAACTAGAAAATGTTGCAGAGAAAGCCAAGGCGTTTGAACAGACGCTTTCAATAGCGATTCGTGAGGCTTACGAAAATGGCTGTGGCGAACAAGAAGCTCATCTATTTTTGCAAAGAATACTTTATCGAATTAATCGACTGAATTTGTTTTGGTATGACGATTTGCGACATTATGACAATGAGCGATCGCTTTACTTGTTATCCTGTCGTCAGCAAATCGAAGCTGCTTGGCAAGCTTGGGAACTAGCACAATTAGATTTGCCCAGATTGCAAAAATTGAATGTCAAACAAGCACTTACCGAACGCGCCTCTTTGGATGTCGATCCACCATTATCGGCTGATAGTCGCTATCTTCAGGAGGAAATGAGCGAGGTTGGCTACCGCCACTTGTTAGCGATCGCATCTTTTGATGGCTTGGTAGAAGGTAGCCGCATGACCAACATTTTGGGTGGTGCAGCGAATGAAGTGCAGTGTACGCTAGTGCGGGTATTCTTGGAAGAATACGGCAACGGTCGTTTACCTCGCAAGCATTCGACCTTTTTTGCCCAAATGTTAGATGAGTTTGGGATGAATACTGAACCTGAGGGATATTTTGATTTAGTACCTTGGGAAGTTTTAGCTTGTGATAACCATAATTTTTTAACTACCCAGCGTAAACGCTATTTTCTCCGCTACAGTGGTGCATTAACCTATTTTGAAGTAGCTGGGCCAGCAGCTTACAGAAATTATTTAGCAGCGGCGCAAAGATTGGAACTGTCACAAGCAGCAATGGGTTACTGGGAACTGCACATTAAGGAAGATGAACGCCACGGTCGTTGGATGTTGGATGATGTGGCTTTACCCTTAGCAGATAAGTATCCTGATGATGCTTGGGAAATAGTACTAGGTTATGACCAAGAAAAATTTATGGGCGATCGCGCCGCTAAAGCCGTTGTCCGTTCCATACGTGAAGTCGAACAAGCTGCTGTGAGTAGTCGATAAATATAGTACTGAAAAGATTCTGACTTTAGCCCTAATAATTGGCTCAAAAACAGCTTTCTTTAGTAACAGCTTGATTACTAAAGAAACAGTTTTTCTTGCCTGAATGCAGTTGTAGTAATTTCTTCAAGCCTGATTACATCTTAAACTTGCATCGAGGTCACATGAAAGATATATTTTTCTGCCCAGAAGAATCTAATTTTTACTCAAATTGTTTAGAAACCTTAGTTCTCCGGCATTGCCAAGATCCTGAAAGTATTGTTGAGTTTGGTTCGGGCGATGGTAGTCCTGTAATCAACTCACTATTAAGGAACAAATTTGCAGGTGTGATTCACGGATTTGAATTAAATACTTCTGCCTGGAAAGCTGCTAATTTAACAATTGATGAATATCATCTTACCAATAAATATATTATCAACAATTCTTGTTTATTTCAATCGAAAAAACCAGAAGGTAAATATCTTGTAGCCAATCCGCCCTATCTTCCCGCGCCCGATCAAGATATCTATATGCCCCTATTATTTGGGGGTATAGATGGAGCTACAATTACTAATAATCTTTTAGCTTTAGGCTATGAAAATGTGCTAGTCTTGGTCTCTAGTTTTTCTAATCCAACAAGTACAATTTCTCAAGCACAAGAACACGGATATGTTGTCAATAATTTTGTGGTCTTACCTTTAAAGTTTGGCTACTATAGCTCAGAACCAAAAGTGAAAAATCACATTGAAGAGTTGCGTAAACATAAGATGGCATTTTATTCTGGTGATTATTACTTCTTGGCTGGGGTTTTATTTAGCAAATGCCAACAAGATACACCAGATTTATCTAAAGAATTAGCTCAGGTAATGACGAGTTTATAATTTTGTTAAAACTTGGCATTTTTATTTCTGTTTTCGTCAAGAAGCAATCTCTAGGAATCTGATTTGATTTTTAAAATTCACGTGGGATGTGTTAGCGATAGCGTAACGCATCCTACATGGTAATTATCTTTATCGAGATTTAAATCCCCGATTTTTTGAAAAAGTCGGGGATTTCGTTAGTAATTTTTTTGTAACAGTTATTTGCAGTGCAAGAGAATGCAGTAAGAGCAAGAATATGTTGCGTTTTTATACTGAAGTATTTATTTTTATGAAGCAGCTTTTAAGACCTAAAGCTAATTCTGATATCGTTTAGAGACGTATTACTAGAAACGTATATTGTCGGATTAATGACATTGCAAAGGTGTTTTAATGCAATCTCAGAATGTACCTAACTATTTGCCACAAGCAATTTTAACTACACTTTTCTGCTGTTTACCATTTGGAATTGTGGCGATTGTCTATGCTGCTCAAGTGAATACAAAGTTGCAAGCAGGAGATTATGAAGGGGCAATGCAATCATCCAAAAGTGCCAAAACATGGTGTTGGGTATCTTTTGGATCAGGATTAGCTGTGTTTTTAATTTATATTCTCCTAATAATTTTGGCTTCTTTGGCACCGCAATAATAATTATGCAGCGTTAAAAATTGCAAAAATTTTATCTACAAAAATGAACATTATTCCTCGTCGCTCATCTTCTATATCCGTGAGAACTGTTAAAGTTGCAGCACTGTCGGGCGTTATTGTTGTAGCTGCAATTATGCTCTACTTTTTCAATCCGAGCAATTCTTCTATTTACCCGCCTAGCCCATTTAGAGCGCTAACTGGCTTATATTGCCCTGGATGTGGTACCCTAAGAGCCTTACATCAATTACTCCACGGGCATATCATCAAGGCTTTTGATTTGAACCCGTTGATGATTTTAGCACTGCCATATTTAATTTATTCTTATATATCCTACAGCGCGCCTGTAATTATAGGTGAAAAAATTCCCCAAGTTTTTATTAAACCCGCTTGGATTTGGCTGATGTTAAAAATTATTTTAGCTTATTGGGTATTGCGAAATCTTCCTTTTGCTCCTTTTTCTTGGTTAGCCCCTTGAAAAAATCTGTAAGTCGCGCAATTAATGATAAATAGCTAAGGCTGTTATTTATCATTAATTATTTGCCATTAGTAGAAGCAGTAAAATAATTACGAATTACGTAGACGCGTAGCGGCTTCCCGCAGGGTATTACGAATTATGAATTATTAGGCTGCTTGCCAAATCCTGATAGTTTTATCCTCGCCAGCGCTGGCGAGGATTCGCCCATCGGAACTGATATCAACAGATAAGATACTTGCTGTATGTCCTGTCAGGGTTTGTAATAATTTACCAGTTTTTAAATTCCAAATTTTGATTGTGCGATCGCTGCTACCACTAATCAAGGTTTGTCCATCTGGAGTAATTACCAAACATTGAATTAAACCTTGATGTCCTTCCAAACGCTGCTGTAGTTGTCCTGTAAGCAGATTCCAAAGGTGGATGGTTGAGCCAAAGCCGCCACTGGCGATGATTTGTAGCGCTGAACTTACAGCCACAGCACGCACAAAGCCAGGGTTATCTGTAATAGTGTGGAGTAATTGCCCATTGTCTAACTGCCAAATTTTAATTACTTTATCACTACCAGCACTGATCAGAAATTTACCATCGGGACTGATAGCTGTGGTATAAATAAAGCCAGCATTTATGGGGAGTGTTTGCTGTAGGTTTCCTGTTTGTAGTTGCCAAACTCTGATGGTTTTATCCCTACTTCCAGAGACAATAGTTTGTCCATTGGGACTGATGGATAGAGAATTAATTAAATCAGAATGTCCTCTGAGGATGCGCTGGGGTTTATTAGCATTCAGATGCCAAGTCTTAATTGTATGATCGCTACTGCCACTCACTACAGTCT
The DNA here is from genome assembly GCF_025677855.1 of Tolypothrix sp. PCC 7601. Taxonomy (NCBI): domain Bacteria; kingdom Bacillati; phylum Cyanobacteriota; class Cyanophyceae; order Nostocales; family Tolypothrichaceae; genus Tolypothrix; species Tolypothrix sp. PCC 7601. The sequence continues at coordinate 636,677 of NZ_CP064879.1, read as the reverse complement.
GATTATCGGGAGCGATCGCAGTTACTATCCAAATACCAGTTTCATTGAGTACACCTTGCAGTTTACCTGTTTGCAGATTCCAAATTTTAATTGTCTTATCGTTACTACTGCTAATGAGGGTTTGAGAATTTCTACTGAAGGCTACAGATCTAACTAGCTGTGAGTGTCCATTTAAACTATAGGCGAAAACCGCTTGTTGAAATTGCGGTGGCGACTGCACAGGTATAGTTCGGCGCTGCATAGAAAAAATTTTCTCCCTCCCTTGCAATGCTTCTGTAAAGGTGGGATTGATAGTTAAAGCGCGATCGTAATCTGCTAATGCAGCATCATATTGCCCTATTTGTAAGTAGGCATTACCTCGATTACACCAAGCTTCAAAATAATTGGGATCTATTTGTAACGCGCGATTAAAATCTGTAATTGCACCTTGATAATCTTGGTGTTGAGCCTTTTCTAGCCCCCAAAAGTTATAAGCTTGAGCATTATTTGTGGATGGGGTAACCGGAATTGTTGGTGGTACATTACTAATTTGAGGTGCTTGTAAATCTTGCAAAACTTCGGCTGCCGATTGATATCTTTCCCCAACAAAATGCTTGAGTAACCTATCAATAATCCGTCCTAAATCATCACTAATACTTAAACCTTGCTCCTTGACTCGTTCTCGCCACAGCCAACGCGCTTCTCTAACATCATAAAGAGCATCTGCAAGATTACCATAGGGGTCTTGTAGCGGTAAACACCGAGTTATTAGCCGAGCACAAGTCGCACCCAAAGCATATAAATCACTAGCTGGGTAAGCGTAGCCTTGCATTTGTTCTAAGGGAGCATAACCAATAGTATAAATTCCTGTACCCTGGCGCGCTAAAGTAGTTTGTGTAACTTGTTTCGCACCCCCAAAGTCAATTAGTACCAGTTTGCGATCGTAGCTCCGACGAATGATATTTTCTGGTTTAATATCCCGATGAATGACACTACGTTCGTGAATGAATTGCAGAATTGGTAATAAATCAGCTAACAGTTCCCGAATCTGCATTTCATTAAAAGCTTGTTTTTGCATTTCTGCGGCTAAAGTGTCCCCAGCAATAAATTCTTGCACTAAATACAAGTTTAATCCTTGTTCAAAATAGGCAACTAGCCGGGGAATTTGAGGATGATTTTCTCCTAGTTCAAACAAGCGCTTTGCTTCTTCTTTAAACATTTCCGCAGCTTTTTTAAGTGCGCTAGTTCCCTGCACTTGGGGGACAAATTGCTTAATTACACAAGGTGCATCTAACCTATCTATATCTCTGGCTTCATAAGTTTTACCAAAACCACCCTCACCTAATAATCGATTAATCCGGTAGCGGTTTTTGAATAACGTACCAAAGCTGTTTCCTCCACAACTGGTGCAAAATCTATTACCATCGGAGCTAAAAGGATTGGAGCAATTGGGATTTTGGCAGATTTGCATATATTAGTTTTAATGGGGTTTAATTACTGAAATTATTTGGTGAATCAGGGCACAGGGAGTAGAGAATAGGGAAAAAGCAAGAGAAAATATAGCTATATCGATTTTTTAAACCCATAGGAGTTATACATAGGAATCTGGTTTGATTTCTGAAAAAATCTCAGAAAAGCTTTGGTGCTGATGCTGTACTCTCGTTGCTACAACGGAGGAAACCTCCGCAACGCACTGGCTCTCCTACGTGAACTACGTGAACTGCAAAAATCAAATATGAGTCCTATAATATGTAATTTAATATTTTCCTGAGAAAGCATAGGCACTAATTTAAAAAGATGTGATTAAAAAAATTAAATGTCTTTAAAACTGTAAAATAATTTTATTGTATGACAAGCATCGCTGTAGAAATTGCAACTGCAACCTCTGTACATAACTGAATAGAGGAAAAATCAGAAATATCAGTGTTGACTTTTGAATACAGACGTGATTAATCGCGTCTTTCTAACTCTTGACTCCTCTACAGCAACACTAGCTTGATTTATATCCTAAATTTGCGGATACTAAATTATTGAAGGTATTGACCCAAAATAAATATGAAATCTCTGCACCGTCCCGATCTATATGGTTGGTCAACTTTCAATCCTGCAAGAAACATTGATTTTAATGGGATTGCCTGGATTCGTCCAGAGGGCAATATCATAATTGATCCGGTAGCTTTATCCAATCACGATTGGAATCACTTAAACTCTTTGGGTAATGTAGCTTGGATTGTACTGACTAATTCCGATCATGCTAGGTCAGCGAAGGATATTGCCGATCAAACCTACGCTAAAATAGCAGGGCCTATAGCAGAAAAAGATAATTTTCCGATAAATTGCGATCGCTGGCTGAGTGATGGTGAAGAATTAGTCCCCGGATTAAAGGTGATTGAACTTCAAGGTTCTAAAACTCCAGGCGAACTAGCGCTATTGCTAGAAGAAACCACTTTAATTACTGGGGATTTGGTGCGCGCCCATCGAGCAGGTACATTAACTATATTGCCAGACGAAAAGCTAGTGAACCGCGAACAAGCTGTAGCATCTGTGCAAAAATTGGCCAATCTGACTCAAGTAGAAACAATATTAGTCGGGGATGGTTGGTCAGTTTTTCACGATGGACGCGATCGCCTCAAGGAACTAGTCGCAACATTATAATCGCTGAACGCGTAGCGTCTCGTTCGCGCTAGCGTTGCGGAGCAAAGAGAAGCAACCCCAAAACCCTTGCGATTGCTACCCTGCGGGAACGCTTTCAGCGAACACTTGACTTTGTTCCGTTCCCAATGACAAATGTATATTTAATTGTGCATGACTACTTAGAAGCATGAGAAAAATTATCAGCATAATTATCTGCTAAAAATTGCATAATTTGATTTCAGAAATTTTTAATTATTAATGCTTTTTGTCCCAACATTTTCGCAACTTTGTTGGGTTTCATTCTGTACCCTACGAGAAGCAAGCTACAACCCAGCCTTTTACCTTAAGAGAAGTAGAGATAATTGTCAAATATAAGCTTGATTTGAGTTTACAATCTGTCTCCCGTGCAATATAAATAATTAAATGTAGAAATTTTGAGAGTGACTCTTAAGGCTGACAGACTTGACGAAATAACTACCAGAGAAGCTAATGTGCAGCCTACTAGCCATACAAATACCCAGCCATCTCATCTAATTTCACTCACTTCTGCAATGGCAGAAAAATTCCCCTTAAGAATTTTGCTGGCGGAAGATCATGCAGTGAATCAAAAGCTAGCATTATTAATGCTCAAACAATTGGGATACCGTGCTGATGTTGTCAGCAATGGTAAGGAAGTTCTAGAAATCATCCAGCACTTGTCTTATGACGTAATCTTAATGGATGTGCAAATGCCTGAAATGGACGGATTAGAAGCCACAAAGCTGATCTGCCAAAAATATCCAGTGGGTTTGCGTCCACGAATTATTGCCTTGACAGCCCGCGCCCTGCAAGGCGATCGCGAGGAATGTCTAGCAGCCGGGATGGATGACTATCTCAGCAAACCTATCCGTATTGAAATACTAGCTCAAGCCTTAAGTCGATGTGTACCGATAGTTTCTAGCAATGGTGGTTTTATCCCACCCAACAGAAGCGATCGCCAATCCCATCCACTCAATCAACCACTAAGCAATCCCGCCTCTATTCCGATAGCAGACTTACCAGCCATTAATACTCAAGCTATTCAAAAAATTTACGAAATGGCTGGAGACGATGAAACCTTTGTCTTAGAAATTATTGACTGCTATTTAGAAGATTCCCCATATATATTGGAGCAAATTCGGGAAGCCGTTACTCAAGGAGATGCTACAACTGTACATCGTCTAGCCCATAGCTGGAAATCAAGTAGCGCCTATTTAGGAGCCAGAAATCTCACAGAAATTTGTCGAGAAATCGAAGCGATCGCTCTTTCTGAAATCTGCCATCTCCCAGAGCGACTCTATCACTTAGAAGCAGAATTTGAAAGAGTCAAAACAGCTTTGCAGTTAGAACGCCAGAAACGAGCGCAGCGCTCTTTCCCCCCAATCCCCAAAGGGAGCCCCGAGTCCCCCCTGCAGCCTCAATGTGCAAATTAAATGGTTAACAGCTTACCCCTGCGCCAATTCCGCTTCTTGACTAAATCTCCCGGTAGGAACAGCCTCTAGCAAATATCTGGAAATATTTAGTTGATAACCTTCAGTTAGACGCGATCGCCGTCAGCGATTTGAGATTTTAGGTTTTGCAGCAAATAATTAATATTTTTCTAGATAATTAAAAAAGCTATTACTTCTTGTTGAAGCAATAGCTTTTTTATCTGCTATTTCAAAAAAATTTTCTCTACCAAAAACTATATTAAATAGTATATCAAATTATTTTATAGCGATATATTTATATTTTTATAACCGTATTATTACTTAATTTTTGAGATGATTTTAAAAAAACGCCATTATTCCTCTAGCCAAGCATTATCTATATACAGTAGGGCTTTCACCCCATATTTATCCTTGATTAAGGATAGCAATTTTTCAACCATAAAATATACATAAAAATCATCAAAATCAACCAATTTTTACCATGAAAAGCTCCTTATTCATCAAAGAATATATACAACTCAAACATTGCATCCAATTGTTTTACTTTATTTGACTGTCTAAGTGCATATTTTTTTACATTTTTCTGTCCAAAACTATTTACATTTAACCAAGGTGTGTTTAATATTAATTCAGTGGAAAGCGAAGGCATAAAACCTAGCTGAAACTATTAACAATCAACAATGAGTAAGGTAAAAAACAATGGCAGTTGAAAAAACTAATTCCTCTTCAAGTTTGGCAGAAGTTATTGACCGCATTTTGGACAAAGGTATCGTTGTAGATGCTTGGGTACGTGTTTCGTTAGTAGGTATTGAACTACTAGCTATTGAAGCTCGGATCGTTATCGCTTCTGTTGAAACTTATTTGAAATATGCAGAAGCTGTTGGTTTAACTCAATCAGCTGCTATGCCTGCTTAATTATAAAAAGTACGCTATCTCTACCTGGTTTGTGCAAACTAAAAAAAGTCATATCGGGTGAAATTGAGAAACGACTTTTAAAGTTGGCACTTTCAGGATAATTTCTTTCTCATAGCTAAAAATCCTTCTAAGTTGAAGGATTTTTAGCTATTTGCAATTAATGTAGTTTGGCAACCTTTAATTGCAGTCGAATACTAAAAGAATTTGCTTTTAATACCACCTCTAGAGGATGTCTTCTAACTCAAAAATTGGATTGGGGTAAGCTTAGTGCAACCCGATATTTGCATGATAGAAGTGGAACAGAGTTTAAATACTGTATAGCGTTTCTTATGCAGATCCGTTACAAAATTATATTGCGAAGTCTAGGGGCACGGCACTGCCCTTATGAGTATACCTTCCTAGTACAACACGGCGGAAATAAGCCACCCATTTAAAACAAGCGAAAAGCTTACAAAATCATCATTCTTTCTTTTTACTTTTGCCTTTTTACTTTTGCCTTGTTGTACTAGCTTGAGAAATACTATTAAATTTACAGCACACAAAAAATATTATTCCCATCAGCTTAGTAAGCTAATATCATTCTTGTGTACTGCTGTGATAATAAGATTCTTTTCAGTTTTATATCAAATTGCTACAAGTTTTATCTTTTAATCATCATACAAAAGCTTGTGAAGAATTGATACAAATCTAGATCCATAAGACTACAGTAAATAGTATCTTTAACAGAAGTAATTCAACTCAATAAAACATAAAACCTAAATAGGGGAGGCAAAAAGCAAAGGAGCATCCCAGTTTTGCAAATTTACCAGGATGGTTAATAGTCATTGCGAATGAAGGGAAGCGGAATTAAGCAATCGCAACATTCAGACTTTGCGATTGCTGCGCTCTATTTCATTACGCTCGCAATGACAAATTATGTTTTTATATAATTGGGATGCTACTAAAGCCAGGAAATTTTGTTTCCAAAATTTGTGGAAGTTGCTACCGCTTTAGACACCTCCACATTGAACTTGCATACAGCCAACCGCCAGAATAACTATCAACAAATTAGTTTTTCATTTTCACAGCGAACTCTTAACAGGTAATCCCAAATTAATATAGCCAGCATTATTTGAGAATCCGTAAACAGCCAGATGTGAAAGATTTTCAATCTACAATTTGGATCACAGGTGTTCAAGGGACTGCCAAACAATATTTTTCTTTTTTCCCCTGCTCCCTACCCCTCTGCCTACTTCAAGAGTTCCCTACCCCGTTGGCATAGCCTCTCATCAGGGGTTTGTTGAATGAGCGAATTTTGAATTGCTTCACGTTTCTTTTTTCTGGGAAACTCAGCTAAATCAAAAGGAGAAGACCCATGAAGGTTGGTATCCCCAAGGAAGTTTACCCTGGTGAACAGCGTGTAGCTGTCACACCAGACACAGCCAAGCGGCTACAAAAACTTGGCTTTGATGTACTTGTAGAAACGAACGCAGGTTGCGGCGCAAATTTTGCCGATGATGCCTATAGGCAAGCCCAATGCCACATTATTCCCGATGCTGCAACTCTTTGGGCAGAGGCAGATATTGTACTCAAAGTACGTCCACCCCAAATGCATCCCGAGTTAGGCAAAGATGAAACGGATTTGCTGCGTGAGGACAGTACAATCATTGGTTTTATCTGGCCTGCCCAAAATCCCCAACTACTGGAAAAACTGCTAGAACGCAAAGCTACAGCGCTGGCAATGGATGCAATCCCACGCATTAGCCGCGCCCAAAAAATGGATGCTTTGAGTTCCATGGCCAATCTTGCTGGCTATCGAGCTGTAATTGAAGCCGCTAACCACTTTGGACGCTTCTTTAACGGTCAAATTACAGCCGCAGGTAAAGTTCCACCAGCGAAGATATTGGTGATTGGTGTCGGTGTAGCTGGCCTAGCCGCCATTGGTACAGCTAAGGGATTGGGTGCCATTGTGCGGGCATTTGATACCCGTTTGGTAGTAAAAGAGCAGGTAGAAAGCCTAGGCGCAGAGTTTCTCGAACTCAACTTTGCTGAGGATGGTTCTGGTGAAGGTGGCTACGCCAAGGTAATGAGCGATGAATTTATCAAAGCAGAGATGGAACTGTTTGCAGAGCAAGCAAAGGATGTTGACATCATCATTACCACAGCTTTGATTCCTGGGAGAACAGCACCCATACTGATTACTCAAGCAATGGTTGAGAGTATGAAAGAGGGTTCTGTAGTCGTTGACTTGGCGGCAGAACAGGGAGGTAATTGTGCTTGTACCCATCCTCATGAAGTGTACCGTTACAACGGAGTCACAATTGTCGGTTTAACAGACCTACCCAGCCGCATGGCGCAACAAGCCAGCCAGCTTTACGGGACAAATCTTTGCCATCTGCTAGAAGAAATGGGTGGGGCGAGTAAATACCAAGTAAATCTGGAAGATGAGGTAGTGCGGGGCGCTTTGGTAGCCTATGCGGGTGAGATTACTTGGCCAGCACCAAAATTTGAGAAAAAGGTAGAGGCAAAAGTCGAGAAAGTAGTAGAAAAAGTCAAAGAAACGCCGCCAGTATTAGCAACTACACCTACAGCACCTATTTCTCAAACTTCCCAAGGAGGGGGCGGAGCTAACTTTCTTTGGCTATTAATAGTGGCTTTAGCCTTGGTGGGTATCGGCATCACAGCACCGCCTGAATTTCTAGCTCATTTCACCGTATTTGTTTTAGCTTGCTTTATTGGTTGGCAAGTAATTTGGAATGTGAAACCTGCCTTACACACACCACTAATGAGCGTTACCAATGCCATTAGCGGCATCATTATTATTGGCGGTATGGTGCAAATATCTGGATCTGCTAACTCAGCTACTACCATTCTAGGCGCGATCGCAATTTTAGTGGGCACGATTAATATTTCCGGTGGTTTCCTCGTCACGCAACGAATGCTCAAGATGTTCCAAAAATAGAAGAAATTTATGTCAAATAATTTACTGACAGTGGCGTACATTGTAGCTAGCGCCTTATTCATTCTCAGTTTGGGGGGATTGTCTGACCAGGAAACCGCTCGTAAAGGCAATATTTACGGCATTGTCGGGATGCTGATTGCTTTTGTTGCTACTGCACTTACCCTTCATTCAAACGCCTACGGCATCTTAGCTGCTGTCGTCATCCCCTCAGCTATAGCTGGTGCAATTGTCGCCTCACGGGTAGCAATGACATCCATGCCAGAACTCGTGGCAATTCTCCATAGTTTTGTAGGGATGGCGGCGGTTTTGGTAGGCATTGCTAATTATCTCCAAGAAACGCCACTCACTGCCGTAGAAGCAACTATCCACCAAGTAGAAATTTATATTGGTGTATTTATTGGGGCAGTCACCTTTACAGGTTCAATAGTTGCCTTTGGGAAACTGCGAGGAATTATCAGCAGCAAACCGCTATTACTTCCAGGGCGGCACATCCTCAACTTAGCAATGCTAGTTGCTGTCCTGTGCTTAGGTAGTCAGTTTCTCGGCACAGCATCCCTCCCTGGATTGCAACTACTACTAATCATGTCTGCGATTGCCTGCGTTTTAGGCGTTCATCTCGTCATGGCAATTGGTGGTGCAGATATGCCAGTGGTAATTTCCATGCTCAACAGCTACTCTGGCTGGGCGGCGGCGGCTGCCGGCTTCATGCTATCCAACGATTTACTGATTATTACAGGTGCATTGGTAGGTAGTAGCGGCGCTATCCTCAGCTACATTATGTGCAAAGCCATGAACCGTTCCTTTATCAGCGTCATTTTGGGAGGTTTTGGCGCTCAAACCATCACTGCGGAAAGTGGCGAACAACCTACAGGTAAATTCACCGCCACCACAATAGAAGACACAGTAGAACTCTTATACCGCGCCAAGAGTGTAATTATCGTCCCTGGCTATGGCATGGCAGTAGCCCAAGCGCAACATGGAGTTTCCGAAATCGTCAAACAACTGCGCGATCGCGGTGTTAAAATTCGCTTTGGTATCCATCCCGTAGCCGGCAGAATGCCCGGACACATGAACGTGCTATTGGCAGAGGCGAAAGTGCCTTACGACATCGTTTTAGAAATGGATGAAATTAATCACGACTTCCCCGAAACAGATGTAGTTTTGGTAATTGGCGCTAACGACACCGTCAACCCCAGTGCCTTAGAAAACCCCAACAGTCCCATCGCTGGAATGCCAGTCTTAGAAGTTTGGAAAGCTGGCACCGTCATCGTCATGAAACGCAGTATGGCTAGCGGCTACGCCGGCGTAGAAAATCCCCTCTTCTACAAAGACAACACCCTGATGTTATTTGGCGATGCCAAGAAAAACATTGACGCGACGGTTGCCAAACTCACCCAATTAAAAGCAGACGCAGCAAGTCTTAATTTGGCAGCGACAAGGGTATTAACTTAAGGGGCATTGGGCATTGGGCATTGGGCATTGGGCATTGGGCATTGGGCATGGGGTAATTGGTAATGGGTAATTGGTAATTGGTAATGGGAATTTCTCCTCTACCCCCTCTGCTCCCTCATCCCCCTCATCTAATCCCTAATCCCCAGTCCCCAGTCCCCAATCCCTCATCCCTCATCCATGAGAAAAGTAGCAGTTTGGGAAGAGCAGCCAAACTGCTACTGGGAGCAGAAAGAATCAAGATTATGCGTTAGTTGGCGTGAGCGACTTCTTTTGTAGCGGCAGAAATATCAATCGCTTTGGCAAAATCAGACAGTACATCCTGTAATCTCTGGGCAATTTCTGCATCTAGCTGAATACTGCCATCAGCTTGTACTTGAATTTGCTTATCTATACTGTAGATAGTACTGAGGATGTGCCGCGCTCCTAATTCGGATAGCACGGGTTTTAACGCATATTCTATTGCTAATAAATGAGCGATTGTTCCGCCTGTTGCTAGAGGAAGTACAACTTTTCCGGCTAAGGATTTCTGGGGTAATAAATCCAAGAATGCTTTTAAGACACCTGTGTAAGCTGCTTTGTAAATAGGTGTAGCAATAATTACCCCATCAGCTTTTTCTAACAGAGCTTTTGGTTTTTCTAAAGCTGGACTATCGTAACGTCCATAAGCTAAATCTTCTGCCGGAATGTCGCGCACTGAGATGATATCTACCGTTACGCCTTGCTGTACAAGCAGTTTGCTAGCATACTCCAGTAAAGAGTAAGTGCGGGAAGGATGGGAAGGACTACCTGCGATCGCTAAAATATGAGCCATGTTCTAAAGTTCTCCTGAGAATATTTTGCTGTTAATCTACAGTCGCAGCTGTTGGCTGATTAATTGGTGGTTTGGGAAATTCCTGATTAGCAACGATTTCGCCAAACGGACTTGTGAATTGCGGTTCAATCGCAGGTAAGTTTTCTAAAGGCAAGCGTGGAAATAGTAATTCAGCCACACGATAGGCTTCTTCTAGATGGGGATAACCAGAGAAGATGAAAGTATCAATCCCCAAGTCTGTGTACTCCAACATTCTTTGAGCAACAGTATCGGGATCGCCGACTAAAGCAGTCCCCGCACCACCACGTACTAAGCCAATTCCTGCCCATAAATTAGGACTAATTTCTAAAGCGTCGCGGCTACCCTTGTGTAATTCTTGCATCCGGCGCTGTCCTTCAGAGTCCATACGGGCGTATGCTTCTTGAGTTTTAGCGATCGCATCTTCATCTACATAGCGAATTAAATTATTCGCTGCATCCCAAGCTTGGCTTTCAGTTTCCCTCACAATAACGTGCAGGCGAATACCAAAGCGGATTGTCCGTCCTTGCGCTTCTGCTAGGCGACGCACTGAGGCAATTTTTTGGGCAACCTGTGCAGGTGTTTCACCCCAAGTTAAGTAAACATCTACGTGCTTGGCAGCAATTTCTTGCGCGATGGGTGAAGAACCACCAAACCACAACGGTGGATAAGGTTTCTGCACAGGCGGAAACAGAATCTTACCGTCTTGAATGTTGAGATAATCGCCTTGGAAGTTAGTAACTTCATTAGCCGCGATTTGTCGCCAGACTGTCAAAAATTCATCGGTGAGTTTATAGCGATCATCATGGGAAAGATGCAAACCATCACCCGCCAACTCTACGGGATCGCCACCTGTAACCACATTAATTAGCAAGCGTCCGCCAGAAATCCTGTCAAACGTCGCAGCCATCCGCGCCGCAACTCCTGGTGACATCAACCCCGGGCGAATCGCCACCAGAAACCGCATTTTTTTTGTATGGGTTGCTAGCGTTGATGCCAATATCCACGCATCTTCACAAGAACGCCCTGTTGGTAACAAAGCACCTGTAAAACCCAAGTGATCTATGGCTTGGGCAATTTGTCGCCAATAATCAAAATTGACTGCCCTCGCGCCTATAGTAGTACCAAGATAGCGCCCTTCTCCGTGCGTGGGGATAAACCAAAGTAGTTGCATAATCCCTATTTAATATGGCTGCAAAATCAGATTTATATAAAACTACGGTAATTCTATGTGTATACCGTATTTATTTGTCATTTAAGAGTATTGCATAGGTATGCAGGGAAAGCAACAGGTTTAAGGGTCAAAGGTTAAGGGGCAAGGGGGAAGGGGCAAGGGGCAAGGGGCAAAGGTCAAGGGTCTAAAGTAATTTGCCCCATTCCCCATTCCCCATTCCCCATTCCCCATTCCCCATTCCCCCATTCCCCATTCCCCATTCCCCATTCCCCATTCCCCATTCCCCATTCCCCATTCCCCATTCCCCCTTCCCCAACGCCCTCTTACCCAACGACATACAAATCGCATCATTCTGTGGGGTATGGATGCGGCTGCAAAGAACGTCGCGATAGTGTCTTTCTAACGGGTTATGGCGTGATAAGCCAGGATTACCAATTAGTTCTAGTCCTGTTTCAACGGCGCGAATGGCGTTATTTGTAGTAAGATATTTTACAGAGTGTGCCTGTAATGCTACGGTGTTATCATACTCAGCGCGGTCGATATCGTTGGCTAAACCGTAAATTAGGCGATCGCTGGCGTAGAGTAAAGCTTCTATTTCACCCATCGCAGTTTGAAAGCGGGGTAGAGTGGCTAAACTAGCTCCTAAGTTAGAAGGCGATCGCTCATTTAAATAACCTACTAACCAATCTCGCGCAGCTTTAGCTACACCTTGATACAAAGCACTCAGCCACAGGCTATTACCAGCTAATTGCACTGGATCTGGTAATGACCAAGCTGACAATGGACGAATATCTAAAGCGTATTCTAAAGGAATCAAGACATTTTCTAAAATTAGGTCGTGGCTACCAGTAGCCCGCATTCCCAAATGATCCCAAGTCTCTGCAATTCGCACACCAGGCACATCACGAGGTACGAGAAAATTTCCTACTCGCGGTTCTGGCTCTGTGGTGCGCGCCCACACAACGAAGTAGCTTAAAATTGGGCTACCTGTAGTGTATATTTTATGACCACTTAACAGCCAACCATCTGGAGTTTGTTGAGCAGTGGTTGCAGGTAATCCACCCCTCGCTGGTGTACCTAATTCTGGTTCCACCCGGGCAGCATTTAATAAAGCAATACCTGCCACCGATTCCCGACACAACCGTTGATAAATCTCATCTGGCCAGCGACGCGAACGGCTAGCATTAGCGTGTTGGAGATAATGCATCGTCAACACTAAAGCCGTAGCAGCATCCCCACTAGCTATAGTTTCAATCACCCGACTGACAGCAGCATATCCTAAAGCCTGGCCGCCGAACTCTTTAGGAACAGTCAAATTCAAAAGCTGCCCTTGCTGGAGAGCAGTAAAATTCTCAAATGGAAAAGAAGCATCGCGATCGTGAACTGCGGCGCGAGTAGCAAAGTCAGCAGCCAGAGAAGCGACACGCTCCAGTCAACCGCCCCAACCACAAGGGGATGGGGATGTAAGCGCGATTTTTGATAAAGATTCTGCTATTACCTTCAAAAATAAAGATAGAGTTTCGCTGAAATCGAGGAAAGTAGAGCGTCCCTCAAAGGAAGACCTAGAGAAGATGATTTGGGAAACTTCTGTTCTTGAGGTAAGTCACAAGTTTGGAGTATCTGATGTTGCAGTTGCCAAGTGGTGCAAAAAATATGGTATTCCTAAACCTCCAAGAGGTTACTGGGCTAAAAAAAATCAGTCTAAAAATTCTAAATTTCAGATTCAGCAATCTTGTCCACCAGAAGCCGAAAAGTGAGGCGCTGTGCTGATAACACAGATACAGGAGGGGCAGTACCTTCCTGGTGGATTAACAAATGCGATCGCATGATTAAAACATCCCTTGTAACTAGGGTACTGGACTTAGAAGTCTATTCGGCTAAAATCTATCAAGTAAGAGCGCGCGAGGCCAACGAGATTGGACGATAATTATCAAACTTACTTGAATCGGGTAGCAAGAATGACGCTACCAGAAGCTTACAGATCTCAAGTCCAGCATATTCAAGAATCTTCTAAATTTCAGCCAGACTCGGGTTCTAGGCAAGCAGCACCATTTCCCGGCTACACGCTAATTACTCCACCTGCCGAGGAAGCAACAGGAAACTCTGCTTTCTATACGCAGTTAAGAGCTTATCAACAAAAACTGTTGGAATTGCCTACCAATAGTGATTTGATTGTGCCTGTACCGGATAGTAGCTTCCATTTAACGGTAGCAGATTTAATTTGGGATAGTGCTTACCGTGATGCTTGTGAAAAAAATCCCCAATTTGAACAGCAGTTACATTCTTGCTGTGGGGAAATATTTCAGGAATATCAAAAATCTCTCACAGCTGATATTAAACCTATTTATTGGCAAGTGCTGGGATTGATAGTTATGCCAAGAGCAATAGGAGTTTGCTTAGTACCGCAGGATGAGCGTTGCTACGAACAGGTGATTAAACTTCGCCGTACTATTTATCAAAATTCTCAGTTAATGGCTTTGGGAATTGAACAACATTATCATTTCACTGCCCATATTACATTAGCCTATTTTGGAGAAATTTCGCCAGAACTAGACCGGGCAAACTTGAGTACTATGCTGTCTGATTTGAATCAACAATGGCTTTTAAATTCGCCGGAATTTTTAGTAGATCGCGTTGAATTGCGAAAATTTGATGACATGACACGTTATTATCGTCAACCTGATTGGCCGACTTTAACTATTAGTTAATAGTCAAGATAAGGATGAAGGATGAAGTCTGAATTATACAATTACTGTGACCAAATGTAGATGGAATATAAATCTATAAAAGCTGATTTTTTGTTTACTAAGCTGTTCCACATTTAACTTGCATATATTGGGCGGGCAAGATGCCCATCCCACAAGAAATATACAATTTTAGATTATGCAAACTAGATGTGGTTTAGCTTATTCCATTCTACTGATACCTATTCTCATTTCATCTTTCATCCTTGATAATTCAGTCTTTCTTTAAAATTCTTTTTGTTTATAAGCGAGATAAATAGCTTCTAAAAATTCGTCTGAGGAAACACCAGAGGGTATTTGCTCTAGGTTAATAATAGCTTGAACCTGTTGCGATAATTTTAACGCCAGTAAAGATTTGGCTTTAGCTGACATTCCACTACGTCGTTGTAAATATTCTCGAATTACAGCGAAATCATCTGGTAATAAGGGAGATAAATCAGCAATTTCTATTAGTTGTGCGTGTAATGATTTTGCTGGTTCTGAAATAGTTAAAGTTGCAGTTCCGATTGGGATTTGGTCTTGAATAACAATTGTGCCAGCAGCTAAATCACCTAAGCGCTTTTCTTGACGAGTCAACATAATAAAAAAAGCGCCCATAAACAAAAATTCATCAACGGGACGCAGTAAAGCCCGTAAAGCTGCTTGTTGTAAGCCAATTGGTCTACCATCATCTCGAACAACGCGAATTTTCGCAATGCGTTTACCAGGGGTTTGCCCTTGCCATAAAGTTTCTAGAAAAACGAAATAACCTGCATAAATAGTAAAAGTGATGATGAATGCGATCGCAATCATCCACAAACCCAAAGTAGAACCCACAACCGTTATCCAAAAATCCGAAAATTGGACGACAAGCACCCAAAAAAGAATATAGAACCCCATCAAAATGAAAGCCAAAATATGATAGTCAATGAGCAATGCCCAAGCACGGTTACCAATTCCTGCGAGGGTAAATTCTAGTTCTACACTTTCTGGGGTACGGAATTTAACACGGTTAAAAAGGTGCATAAGTAATTTAAAATTAACTATAAAAAAGCAGTCCTAATAAATAGGACAAGCAGCAGGTTGTTGACTCTTGTACAGACGCGATTAATCGCGTCTCTCCAACTCTTGACTGTTTAAATTTCGCGATCGCGTAACTTTAAGCCTAAGCCTTCGCGACGACTCCGTAGGTCATAATAAATTACAGCTTTGATGCTTTGCCAAAATGGAAGAACGGCTGCGCCACTGACAAAACTTAAAGCCAGAATCAGCAAGAATAACAAAAAACCTGCAGCACCATTGTCCTGTTGCAGTAGGGGTGTGAAAATTAACTGAATAATAGTCACAAGTATTTGCACTACTAGTTGAATCGGAAATGTGATCAAAACAGCCACAAAGCTAATCAACAGAATCCGCCAAACATAACCTTGAGTTAACTCCCAACTCCGGCTAATGGTTGAAGTCGCATCAACATTATCCTCAATTGATAAGGGAACATCCACTAAATAGAACCTTGTTAACAACCAAAACACTGCAATCAAAGCCGCAATACCTATAATAAAACCGATTAAAACTACAAGTAATGTTGCCGCAAGACTGCTTTGTTGACCTAACCCTCCGACTACGACAGCAGATAAAACACCAACTATCACAAATACAAAGCTAATACCGAAGACAATTCCCATACCGACAATTGTCATTAATAACATGGTCAATAAAAATTGCCATAATCGCGAATTTACAAAACGTTCACCCTCGCTAATGCTTTCTGGTTGATCGACTAAATCGCCAAAAGCTAAACGAGAAATTAGACCTGTCAGGGCATAAAATTTCGCCCAGCCATATACTGGAACAAGTATCCAAACGTAAGCTTTGAGGGCAAGTAAAAAGTAATCTTTGAGGTGAGAACGATACAATCTTATTCCTGCACTCACGACATTGCCCACACTCAGGGGTTGCATGGGACTAGGGGAACCAAAATCACCAGTCATGATGTTATATTTTCCTTGCAAGTACGGAGATGAATTGAGGCTATCTTAAATTACACTCACCCAAATCCTCCCAAAATTTATGAATATTCAACGTTGGATTGCGCGACGGGAATTAAATTGGCAGCGTTTGGATACCCTTTTACGGCAGGTAGAAAAAAAAGGGTTAAAATCGCTACGGGCAGTGGAAATTAGAGAATTAGCCAGTTTATATCGTTCCGTAGCAGCAGATTTAGCACGCGCCCGTACTCAAAAAGTCGGCAATACGTTGATTCAAAGTTTACAATCTTTAACAACTCGCGCCTATACGCAGATTTATCAAGGTTCGCGACGGCAGGAATGGCAAGCTGTAGTAGAGTTCTACAAATGGGGATTACCAGCTGTAGTACAGCAAACATTCCCATATATCGCTATAGCTACCGCTTTGTTTTTGTTAGGGGCGTTAGTGGCTTGGTGGTACGCTTGGCAAGACCCCAGCTTTATGCCTCTGATTGTACCCGAAAGTTTAATTTCCCGCGTGCGAGACGATCGCAAATTATGGATGGGGTCAATTGTGGGTGTTGAACCCCTCGCATCCAGCAG
Source organism: Tolypothrix sp. PCC 7601 (assembly GCF_025677855.1). Lineage (NCBI taxonomy): Bacteria > Bacillati > Cyanobacteriota > Cyanophyceae > Nostocales > Tolypothrichaceae > Tolypothrix > Tolypothrix sp. PCC 7601. Next base: position 620,012 of record NZ_CP064879.1, on the reverse strand, counting down.
TATTATGATTAATAATTTATCGGTTTCCTTTGGGGCGGTTGCTGGTGGAATTACAGCCGGGGCGTACACAACATATTTAATGATATTTAATGGTTTATTAATTGGTGCGATTGGCACTTTGGTAGGTCAAAATTATCTTGCCTATCCTTTTTGGGCATTTGTATTTCCGCATGGTTCTTTAGAATTACCTGCTATCTTTTTTGCTGGTGGTGCAGGTTTGCTCATAGCAAAAGCAATTTTATTTCCTGGTAAATATCGTCGTCGGGATGCGCTCAAATTCTACGGTTCCCAAGCAGCACAATTAGTATTTGGGATTGTGCCGATGTTAGTAATTGCTGGCACTATTGAGGGTTTTTTCTCACCCAATCCCAGCATCCCAGACCCTTTAAAATATCTTGCGGGGATGGGATTGTTTGTGCTTTTAGTAATGTATTGTGGTCGGAAGCGCTCAGGGGCTTCCAACTAAAAAATATCCTATCGCTAGGGCGAGCAGAGGAAGAGAAAGAATTTGTTCCATATCTTCGCCCTTTCTGATTGAATAATTTAATTTCTGAAATTTCTTAATCAAGTCTCTTAATTAGGGATTTCCAAGAAATAAATTATTCCATCTTGTGGGGCGGGCATCTTGCCTGCCACATAAACTGGGCGGACAAGATGTCCACCCCACAATACATACTGGGATATTTTTTTATTTGCAAGTCCCTTAGCATCGCTTTTTCATCACTTGCTTTAAATTAGAATAGTAAGCCCTAACTAATACCAATTCAAATAATGTTTGCGACAGATAAATTCTTTGTAAGGGCACGGCATCCTCACTCTTTTGGCATATCAAATATCTTACTGGTGCCCATTGGTGTCAACTTAAGCTAAAAGCGATATAGGGTGGGCGTTGTACAAATACCTCGCGCCCTCATCCCCTAACCCCTTCTCCCGCAGGAGAAGGGGAACTAAATCTCTTGCTCCCTTCTCCCTGCGGGAGAGGGGCTGGGGGTGAGGGCGAAACCTTGCACAAGAGCGGGTTTCACGTTAAGTTGACACGTATGACTGGTGCCGTGCCCCTACTCATCTGTCGCATTCTTTTTTCAAATTGGTATAGCATAAATTAAACCCCTGCTTCCACGCGAAGAGGGGTTTAACTTTAAACTTAATTACGAATTAGAAATTACGAATTACTTTAATATCCTTCTTCGTATTCTGGTTGTTTTTCTTTAACTTTCTTGGGAATATTGACTGGTTGGGGCACATCTTCCCAAGCATCGCCATCTACATCGTCATAGTTGTCATATTCGTCGGTGTAAGGCTTTTTGTATGGTTGAGCTTCAAATTTGGCGGGCTGTTGATACCTGTCTTTATCTGTAGCCTCACTCCAGTTGTCTTCTTCGTCGTCTTCTTCGTATTGAATCGATTCGTACTGGCGCGCCTGCATGACTTGGCGCTGGGGTCTTTCTTCTTCTATGTAGTCCTCATCCCACTCTTCCCTAGCTACGGGTTCGGGGGTGCGGACTTTGGGCTTGGGTGGTTCTAATGGTACACCGCTGGGTAGTTGATTGGGTGGTGCAATGGTGCGAGGCGCACTATAGCCGTATTCTTCATCATCACTGCGATCCCAGGGGGCTTTACCAATACCCATGCGTTCTAGAACGCCAACTGTCAATTGATTGACGCGTTCTTCGGCTCCTTCAAATACAATTAATCGACTGGGGCCTGTGCTGACGATTTCATCAATGGAAAGTTCGTAAGTACTTAGCACTTGCTCAGGAATTTGCGGTAATCCCAAAGAAGCAATGACTATAGAGTGAAGTTTGCCATTTTCACCATTGAATTTGAAGCCGCGTACTCTACCTAGTACTTCACCGGTTTCTGTAATTACTTCCCAGTTAATCAGGTTGCTTAATGCTTCAACTTCAATATCTTCGATTACGTCCTCGTTATCGACCAGGATGACATCACCAATCTGGCTGATACTGCTAAGGTACATATTGCGCGGTATACCAGAAATAGAGATCAGGCTGTCTCTCAAACCAAGAGCTACAACCTCTCGTTGGTCAATATCCACCCAGACTTGACTAACTATACCTACCCGCTTACCGTTGTCGCGGGTAATCACCTGGGTATTTAATATGTCGGAACGCCTAATTATCTGTTCAGAGGTCATTCTATACCGAGTCCTGATCTCGAATCCGGTTAATCTATACACTATTATTAACAAAAACTCAAGCAGATGTATGGTCAGCTTGCAATTTAATTCCCAAAACTTGGGTGTAAGCTCCCCGTGCTTGAGTAACGCCAATTGTGCGTTCGGCTGATTCTATCATCGGTCGGCGCAAACTCACAACTATAAATTGAGCTTGTTTTGCCTGTTGTTTAATCATTCTAGCTAATCGTTCTACGTTTGCCCCATCCAAAAACATATCGACTTCATCGAAAGCATAAAACGGGGAAGGACGGTAACGTTGTAGGGAGAAGATAAAGCTTAAGGCTGTGAGGGATTTTTCTCCCCCAGACATGGAAGCTAGTCGCTGTACTGGTTTACCTTTGGGGTGGGCGACTAAATTTAAGCCACTGTTAAAGGGATCTTCGGGATCGTCTAGTTGTAGGTAGCCGTCACCCTCAGAAAGAGTGGCGAAAATAGATTGGAAGTTTTCGTTGACTGCGTCGAAAGCTTCCTTAAAGGCGCGTTGACGTAATGTAGTAAAGTTTTCAATCCGTAAAAGTAACTCTGTACGCTCCCCTTCTAGGGTTTCCAGCTTTTGTGTTAGTTCTTGCAGACGGTTTTGGGTGCGTTCGTATTCTTCCAAAGCCAGCATATTTACTGGTTCCATTGCTTGCAGGCGTTTGGCAAGCGATCGCAATTCTTTCTGCAATTCTTCTAAGTCTACTTGATCGGGGACTTCTGGTAAGGGGCTAGGTAGTTCGGCGGCGACGGTTTGCAGTTGCTCTCTGACGTTAACGATTTCCTCGCGCTTGGCTGTGAGGGTTTCTTGGAGTTTTTGCAGTTCCCATTCTAATTGTTGCTGACGCAGGAGGTGCGATCGCAGTTCTTGTTCGGTGCGATCGCGTTTTTGTTTTTCTTCGCCTAAACTCAGTTCCATCTGACTCAATTTCGCCTTAATTGCGGCGATTTGAGCGCTGAGTGCTGAATGTTGGGTGCTGATGAAGCTTAATTGATTTTGCTGGGTTTCTTGCTCCTGCTGGTACTGGGTAATCCGTTCCTCAGCTTCTTGGATTTTTTCTTGTAAACGCTGTTGCTGGTTTTCGAGATTTCTTAACCTTTGTTCTGCTTCCCGTAAGGCTGTTTCCCGTTGTTGTAATTGTTGCTCTTGGTTTTTAATGGTGGCTTGGATTTGTTGCCATTCGCTAGGGGTTTGTGAAGCTTCTAACTCCGCTAATGTTTGTCGCAATTGTTGCAACTGATTTTCTTGACCTGGTAATTCCCGATCCAAAATTTCCAAGCGAGATTGCGCCGTGGCAAATTTTTCGCTATTTTGCGCTAATTGCGATCGCGTATTTTCTAACTGCGCTGTCAAAGTTTTAATTTCTTTTTGCAGCTGTTCCAATTTGATCTGCTGTTCTCTCCTGGCTTGGCGTGCTTCTGTAACTTCCTGCGCTAAGGTTTTGGTTTTCGCTGCGAGAGTAGAGATAGCTTCTGTACAACGTTCTAAAACTCGTTCAATTTCCCCCAAGCGTCTTTTTAAGGCGGCGACTTCTTCGGGTTCAGCAGCTTCGACGTTTCCAAAGCGTAACGCGGAACGCTGGGTGTTACTACCACCAGTCATTGCGCCGCTAGTTTCCAATAATTCCCCGTCTAAGGTGACGATGCGGTACAAACCTATGTTTTTTCGCGCCTGTTCTAGGGTAGAAAATACAACGGTGTTACCAAATACATAGCCAAATACATCTTTATAACGGCGATCGCACTCCACTAGGTTAACAGCATAGTTGACGAAGCCACTGGCTAACCGCAGTGTGGCATCTTGGGTAAATCTGGGAGCATTAATTTTATTTAACGGTAAAAAAGTCGCTCTCCCAGCGCGTTTCTGTTTCAGCAGTTCAATTCCCGCCGCACCAACACCGTCATCTTCCACCACTATATGTCCCAAACGCCCACCAGCCGCAATTTCCAAAGCCAGTTGGTAACGGGGTTCAACTCTGCCTAACTGTACCACTAAGCCACAAAGCCCCGGTAATCCCGATTGCAAGATGACTTTGCTAGCTTGGGTTCCTTGGATTTCTTGCTGTGCTTGCGCTTGCGCTTCGAGTTTATCTAACTGGCGTTGTTTTTCTCTTTGTTCTTGGAGTAAGCGCTTTTGGGTATCTTGTTGAATTTGCAGTTCTTGTTCTGTGGCTGCGAGATTTTGCGCTAAATTTTGGATGGGTTCGCTAGAGGCGTTAAATTCTGTTTCTAGGCGACTACAATCAGCTTGTTTTGTGGCTAATTCTGGTTCTAAATTAGCAACTAGCTGAGTTTGCTCTTGAATTTGCTGCTGTAGCTGATCGTTACGTTCTCTTAGCTGCGCTTGTTCAGTGCGTTGGGGTTCCAGGGTTTGCAGCAGGGTTTCAATTTGACGGTTTAACGCCGTTTGTTGCTGTACCCAAGCTTCCGAAGCCGAAGCAATTTCCGCCGCTGCTTGGCGAGAAGTTTCTAGTGCTTGTTGCGCTTCATCCCGTTGCTGTTGTAAGTAGACAATCGATTGCTTTTCAATTACCTGAGTTTCCGCAATTTGTTCGAGGGAACGCTGGTGTTGTTGAATTTCTTGCTGACTTTGCGTTTGGCGTTTCCCAGTTTCTTGAATTGCGGTGTCTAATTCGCTGCGTTGACGCTGGAGTTGTTTATGTTCAGCTTCTTGGGTGGCGAGGGTAGATTGTACTGCTAACAGTTCCTCTTCCCCTAAAGCTTTAACATGGGCGTTGAGTTTATCTAATTCAACGGTAGTTTGCTCAATAGTGGTGTTAAGAGTTGTCAGTTCCGCAGATAGTTCTTCAGATTTGCGATCGCCAGTTTGAATTTGATTCGCTAATTTTTCTTGCTGTGCTTGTAGGGAACGCCAAGATAACACAGCTTCCCAGGATTGTTTCGCCAAATACTCAGCACGGAGTTTTTGGTATTTTTCGGCTTTGGCTCGGTCTTGGGACAGGCGATCGCGTTGTACAGTTAATTCAGTTTCAATAATCCGACAACTATCTTCCTTTTCCTTTACCTCATCTAAAGTCGCCTTGGCTTGGTGAATTTTGCGATCAAACGCCGCTACCCCCGCCAATTCATCAATAATTTCCCGCCGTTCTCTGGCGTTCATCGAAATAATGCTGGTGACATCCCCTTGTAGCACCACGTTGTAGCCTTCGGGGTAAATCCGCAGTGTTTCTAAGGCTTCATGTAACTCTGTGAGGGTGCAAGAAGCGCCGTTAATATAGTAATTCGATGTATAAGTTCCCTGGTGCGTCACCCGCAGCTTTCTGGTAACACTCCACTCATTCGATGATTCGGGATTGGGAAGTTTGGATTTTAACTTGTCTTCCTCAAATACTTCGACTTCCTCAACGTTCTCAACTTCCTCAATTTCTACTACTTCGACTTCCTCTAGATTTTCTAGGCTTTGCGGCTTTGTATCGTTGAGGGAGACGGCATCAGTAATATCAAAAGTCACTGTGACGCTAGCTTCCACAGTGGCACGGCTTTTAGCTGTTTGAGTATTATTTACCAGATCGGGAAGGCGATCGGCGCGCATCCCTTTAGAACTAGCGAGTCCAAGACAAAACAGCAGCGCATCGAGAATATTAGATTTACCAGAACCATTTGGCCCAGATATAACAGTAAACCCCCCCAGCAAAGGAACTTGGGTAGTACCACCAAAGGATTTAAAGTTTGTAAGTTCGACGCGCTTTACATGAACCATAGGCGCAAGTTAGCTGGGTTAATGAAGTAAAAGTGTAGCAAGGAAATATAGATTGTCTACTAGTTGAGCTAGATAATTTAGGTTTTATTGAACCACAGAGGCGCAGAGAACGCAGAGAGAAGGAAAGAGAGTTTAGCAGTACTGTTAAGCAACTGGTATACTTTTACTCACTCATCTTCACTCGTAGTTTAGTTAGTAAAATTATTTAAGCATCCTCTGGAGATGCTTGTCTGAACATTTGTACTAGCGTTAATATACCAGTCTTAGAGGATGTCTGAAAAATTAAGTTTTGTCAGTAACGAAATTTTATAAAATAATTCTCAGGTTATTCTATACACAAATTTTGTAATTCTGTAAAATTATTTGATTCCTGAAATTATTTATTTAGGGAAGGAATAGGGAACAGGGAAGAAGAAATAAAAGTGTACATAGCTTCGCAAAAATCAAAAATCAAATATCAGATTTCTGAAAAAATCTCAGCGCTGATGCCGTACTCTCGCCGCTAAGGCTACGTGAACTCAATACTTGTCGGTTCAAGGGAAAAAGGGGAATGGTTCAAGGGAAAGAAAAAACCTTTAACCTTTTCCCCAAAACCTATTTTGAGTGAAAAACGCTATCCCTTGTAGTATAGATATATGACTAATAAGTGTGAATTTATCATTGGATTTTGTCAGTTCTAGAGCAAATAAGCTATTCTGCTTTTAAGTTGCACAATCCCTCATGAGGGCTGTTGACCGTTGACCGTTGACAGTCAACCGTTAACAGTTAACAGCCTTCTTGAGTAGTTATGCAATTTAGGCGCGCATTAGCTTATCTAACTCTCAAACTTTTTAAGAATTGCAGCGATCGCTTCTAGACTAATGGGCTTACTAATGTAGTCATCCATACCAACACTTAAGCACTCCTGGCGGTCTTCTTGGCGTGCATGAGCAGTCATGGCAATTATGCGAGGTTGAGCAGCAGCAGAGAGTTCTTTGCGAATCCGGCGGGTGGTTTCCAAACCATCCATTTCCGGCATCTGGATATCCATAAACACAACATCATATATTTGTCGTTGTAAAGCTTCTAGGGCTTCTCGTCCGTGATTCGCTACATCTGCACGGTAGCCTAAACGCTCCAGTAACTTTAAGGCAACTTTCTGATTTACTAACCCATCTTCTACTAGCAAAATCTTCAGTGGGACATGTTGCACAGTTTGTTTCTCATGTTCTGAGACGCTTGCAATGGATAAGCGGGAGTAAGAAGGGATAGTTGATTTGGGGTCAAGTTGGTTAGAGCCAGCACTACGAATAATTTCTACTAATGTCTGATGTAATTGATACTGCCTCACTGGTTTGTGCAAATAGGCATGAAACTCAGCCGCTATTTGTTTGACTTCTAGAGTTTGTTTACCTTTAGAACTGAGCATCACCAAAGGTAAATGTCGGTGTCTGGGTATGGCGCGGATTTGCGCTGTTAAATTGAGAATATTTAATTGCGGGCTATCAATATCTAATACAGCTAAGTCAAAAGTAGTTTGTTGGCGTATCCAGTGCAGAGCTGCCACATTCGATTCTACAGCTTGGACATATAGCCCCAAGGTCTCAAGTTGAGCAGTTAAGCATTTTCTTAAATTGGCATTAGCAGCAACTAAAAGTAATTTTTGACCACGTAACTCTAAATCAAAAATTATGGTGCTATTAATAGTAGCCGGATCAACTAATAATGTCAGATTGAAATAAAAAGTAGAACCTCTACTGACTTCACTTTCTACCCACATTCTCCCGCCCATCAACTCGCACAAACGGGTGCTGATAGCTAATCCCAATCCAGTACCACCATAACGTCTAGTCATGGAAGCATCAACCTGGCTAAAAGGTTTAAACAGTCGATCCAGGCGATCGCGGGGGATGCCAATACCTGTATCTCTAACTGCAAATTGAAACTCGTAGATTTGCGTTTCGGTGGGTGTAGTACCCCTTTGTAGGACTGAGGGTTGGGCGGCGATCGCCACCACGATTTCACCCTCATTGGTAAATTTCACGGCATTACTGAGCAAATTCCAGAGAATTTGGCGCAGGCGGGTAATATCGCCAATAATTTGCGTTGGGATGTCTGAATCTAATTGATACATCAATTCAATACCTTTCGAGGCCGCCTGGGGAGCCAATAAGTCCAAGGCTTCCTCTATACACACCCGCAAGTCAAAGGGCTGTTCTTCCAGATCCAGTTTGCCGGACTCAATTTTAGAAAAGTCCAGAATATCATTGATAATCGTTAATAAGGCATCGCCACTGTTGCGGATGGTTTCCACAAAATCCAGTTGCTCAGGCTCCAAAGGAGTATCCAAAAGCAGTCCTGTCATGCCGATGATCGCATTCATGGGGGTACGAATTTCATGGCTCATGGTAGCGAGGAAATTACCCTTAGCAATATTCGCCGCTTCTGCGGCTTGCTTGGCAAAGTTCAGCTGTTCATTCTGCTGTGCTAAAAGATAGGCTTGATGAGTTTCTTGCGCCAGTAATTGAGCTTGGGTAAGCGCAATACCCATTTGATCGGCAAGATATTTGAGCAAATCTACTTCCCATTGCGTCCATTGTCTGGGGCGATCGCATTGATGAACAATTAGTAACCCCCACAAATTTTCTCGCACCCGAATCGGTACGACTAAATTAGCTTTTACCTGAAATTGCTGTAAAACTTCTACATAACAAGGCTCTAATGTCGCTTCCCCCAAATCAGCAATCATTGTCGTCTTGCCCTGACGATACAGATTCAGGTATTGTTCTTTCAGACAGGGATCTTCAATGTTGTGACCGAGAGTTACCAACCATCCCGGAACTACAGCTTCTTGAATAATTTTGCCCGAACCATCCGGGTAAATTTGGCAGATAATAACGCGATCGCTCTGCAAAATCCGTTGTACTTGTGTGACTGTTGTCTGGAGAATTTGCGGGGCTTGTAAAGACTGACGAATTTCTTCGGTAATTTGCTGGAGCAGCATAGCACGTTGATATTGCTGCTGTAGGGCTGCTGCTGACTGTTTGTGTTTGGTAATATCCAAATGTGTTCCTACCATTCTCAAGGGTTTTCCTTGAGAATTGCGACGCACCAACTTACCCCGATCCAAAATCCACTTCCATTCTCCAGATTTAGCGAATAAACGTAGTTCTGCTTCATAAACAGGAGTTTCACCCCGGAAATGGGCAATCAGTTTTTGTCGCATTAAAGCTAGATCCTCTGGATGGATCAAGTGATTTTTCGCTTTAATATTGCTTTCTATTTCTTCTGGGGCATAACCCAGCATATAAAACCAACGTGAGCTACGATATACTTCTCCAGTCCTTAAATTCCAATCCCATAGCCCCTCTTCTACGGCATCTAAAGCTAGCTGTAACCGTTCTTCACTCAATTGAAGAGCATTTTGTGATTCCTTCTCTAAAGTGATATCGCGATATTTCCACAGATGACCATAAAATTTTTGCTCACCCACAATCGGAGCATAATCTTGGGCAATAGTTCGTCCATCTTTGAGTTGCCATTCTTGATGTACAACTACTTTCCTTTGCTGATGAACTTCATCTAAACACTGCACAAATTTTTCAGGTTCAGCAAACAGTTGCTTACAATTCTCCACTGCTTGACGACAGTCTAAACCTTCTAAAGCTGCTGCTGGTACAGAAAGCTGAAACTGATCGGACAATTGCTGATTTACTAATAAAATCTTTTGATTTTCGTCTTCTATCAACACACCAAAATCTAAACTTTCGATCAGCGTTCTGAGTCTTGCGGTTGTGGCTGCTAATTCAGCTTGCTGATGTGTTGTGACATCTGTGAGATCTGTATTCTCAGTGTGGAATTTCACAAAATCATCAGGAACAGAGTCATATAAAGGAAAATCATTGACTGGCAAATTTAGCTTTTGCAACTCAGCAATATCCCTCATTTGAGGATAACCATGAAACAGCACCTGATCGGATGCTTCCATATATACCATCTCTCCCTTGAGATGGATTTTATGGTCGTGGGATTCCAAGAGAAATAGCGATCGCTCCCTACAGCTAAGACGAGTAACCTGGAACTGATCTTCTAAGTAAGTATCCGCGATCGGTTCCAGAATACGTTTAATTACTTCACCTACCTGGACAATCTTCATCTCTCTATCGATCACCAGATGAAAAGGAAACAATGTCGTAAATTGGTCGGGGGTAAGGCTGAATTGTCTTAACCCGGTAGCCCGATCATTTGTCATAAGGAATGGGGAATGGGGATTGGGGATTGGGGATTGGGGATTGGGGATTGGGGGGGATGAGGAGGATGAGGGGGATGAGGGGGATGAGGAAGCAGGGGGAGAAATAATTAATTAATGACAAACCCCAAACACCAAACACCCTAGTTACCAATTACCCATTCCCTATGCTCAATTCCCCATACCTAACACCAAAGCCAAAGAATGATATTTTGATCATGCAGTCGCAATCGAACCGAATGCTTGAGTATTTGTCCGGATTTGTGGCAATACAAGTTTTTAGCTTCTACATCTCTTCTAATGAAGTTGGGTTAAGGGGGAAAGGAAAAAGGGGGAAAGGATTGAATTCACCCTTACCCCTTCCCCTTTTCCCAAATCACAAGGGAGATGCAAAATACTGATCCGAACCGTATTGGCATCTCAAAGGGATGATTGTGTTAAATTTGGCATAAATCCGCCCTGCCTATTAACTTTGCTCCTCATTCACTTCTTCCGCAACTTCCGATTTATCGGTTAAAGGTTTGACTACTCGTGCGATCGCTTCTTGGACAAAAGCCTTAATAAATTCATCGCGGCGATTAATTTGAAACTGTCGCTGCACAACTTCTGTCATTCCACCATCGCCCCAATCTTGATCGTGCCGAAAATATTCAATAAAGCTTTTCCCAGCAATTCGAGTTAAATAAGCTGCTGTTACACCTTGAATTGCTCGCCCAATAATAAAAGTAGCTGGGTTGGTTTGTAAAGCTGTAGAAAGTAGTTGAATTGCCCCTTTGACAATTCCTAAACTCGCCAGGGTTTTGGCTAAAGATAGGGCTAATTCTCGCCCCCGTTCCATGTTTAATTCACAACCGTAAATTCTACCGATTTCTACGACCATTTGGGCATTTACCGCCGCAGTCGCTAGTAAATCTACCACTGGTAAAGGTGTAACTGATACCACACCTGCACCAATCCACTGAAAGCGCTCCACGATTTTATCGGCTTGGCGGCGGCGTTGAGCATCGATGAGTTTCCGCGCTTCTTCACCTAATCGCAGAGATTGTAAGAGAATATTATCTGCTACTAAATCTTCACCCTCAGCCCGTAAAATTGCCGCCATTCGCCGCAACAAGGGTACAATATCTGCTTCTGGCTGGAAGAGTTCACCTGTTTCTAATTGGGCAGATTGAGGATTAGCCGCGATCGCTACCACATCGTTAGGGGCAATAAATCCCCGCACCCGTTGACGCAAGCGCGCCAAAATAGATTCTTTATCGTCGTCTGTATATAAATCGGTTTTGTTGAGAATTAACAGCGATCGCTTACCAATTTCCGCCAAACCTCTGAGGGGTTCATATTCCGATCGCCGTAAATCATTATCGACAACAAACAATAATAAATCAGCTTCCGTTGCCAAAGCTCGTGCTAGTTGTTCTCGTTCTGTCCCTGCAACTCCTGCTTCTAAAATCCCTGGGGTATCGGTAATTAATATTTTCCGTTCCAATCCCTTCAACCGTAAACAATAGGTTTCTCCTACCTGGGTAGTGCCCATTGGTGCATTTACCTGTCCCACCATGCGCCCCATAATGGCATTTACCAAGGAAGTTTTACCAGCGCTTCCCGTACCGAATACTACTACTTGGATTTCGCCCCGTGCTAAATTAACTTCAATTTCCCGCGATCGACTAAGTAAAGCTTGTCTTGTGACTTCATCTTGAATTTGCGCCACCTGTTGGCGCACAGCTTGTAAAGTCGAGGAAGCCGCATCAGATTTAGCAGCCGGGATTTGCGCTGGAGTCACGCGCGGACGCTGGCGGCGAGAACGTTTTTCCCCAGCTTGCAACACCATCACATAATAAACAAAAGCCGCAACTAATCCGGCAATCAGCACAATTAACAGCAGCAACAGCAAATTGCCCAGCAGTGGCGAATAAGACAACTGCCAGTAAAGGCGTGACAGGGAATCAATCAGCCATAGGCTTAACCCCAAAATCACTATCAAACCAACAATCAGCGTTACTATGCGCGAGAGAGGCATGGTGAGTATTCAGTAGGCGGATGTTTTTTTATCTTAATGGGGATTTGGGATTGGGGATGAGGGAGATGAGGGAGATGAGGGAGATGAGGGAGATGAGGAAGATGAGGGAGATGAGGAAGAAATTCCAATTACCAATTACCAATTACCAATTACCAATTACCAATTACCTAATGACAAATGACAAACAACAAATGACATTACGTCGGCTTATGATCTAGCTTTGTAGCTTGTTCTAATGCCGCTTTTTCTCTGGAACGGCGGGCATAGGGTTGTAGTTGGGTGCGATCGCAACCTGTAAGAATGCTTAAATTTTCTAAAGTCATACCTCGCATTAACATTTCTACGCGCCAGGTGTGTTGTGCTTGGGCGATGACTGGGGGTTGTCCTTGGGGTGTTAACATTCCTTGTGTCCAGGTTTGCCAATGAGTTTCAATTTCTGATGCAGAAATTGGTTCTCCGAGATTATTAAGAAACATAGCTGTTTGGCTGTCTTTACGACTTTTTAGCCATTTAATTAAGGGATTATTTGTATAGGAGCCATAATGTTTGCCCATAATCCACTGATTTACAGGTACTTGGCGGACTAATCCCGGGGTGGTAATTTGTAAAAAGTGCCCTTGATCGTCATAAATTTGGTGCGATCGCTGTAAGTTAACTATTTCTTTGGCAGATAAACCAGCACCAAATAATACATACACCAAGGCATAATCTTGGATTCCGGCTTTTCTGGCTTGGCGAAAAATTTCGTGAACTAAACTAGCAGGTAAATCAGATACCTCTGTAGTTATGTTAATTTCTGTGGGATTATTGATTGCTAACTCTGGTGAGGGTGACATCGCACCGCGTAAAAACAATTCCACCAAGGTTTCTAAAAAATCATCTCGGTCTTCCCAAAGTTCATGAAATTCGCTAGTAAATTCAATGACGGCATATCCCAACAGCATTCCATTCAGCAAACTTGCTAATTTTTCTGCCGGCAGATAGGTATTTAAATGTCCTTGCTGAATTACCGTAGCTAAATACTGGGCTACATAGCGGTTAGCTTCTGTTAATCCTTTCCCCAAGGCGCGGCGATTTTCTGCGGGGTATTGGTCAGCTTCACCAACTACAGACCTTACTAACTCTGGTACTCGTTCTAATGCAAGCAAGTTATCACTTGCATAGTCTTTCAGGGCTTGATAAACACTACCAGGGGGACTAGCCCGGCGTACCAAAGACTCCCCTAAAGTTTTGAACACAGCAGATTCTTCTAAAACCGCTAATAGCAGTCCATGCTTATTACCAAAATGCCGAAATAACGTGACTTCGTTCACTTCAGCCTTTTCTGCAATTTGGCGCGTTGTCGTACCGCTGACTCCTTGAGCAGTAAATAGTTCCAGTGCTGCTTGAATCAGGCGTTGACGAGCTGAATGGGTGGGAGATGCCATAAAAGCACTAATGCAAGTACTACTTGCATATAATTTTCAAAGTTGTTAGGATAACAAATGTAAGTGATACTTGCTCTACTTTACTGTAACACTCTGATACAGAACGGGTAGATTCCTTGTAGGTTGTGAAGTGTAATAGCCAAATACACCCCATGCAAGAGTACATCCGTAACAAAGCAGATCGCTTAATTACTCATCAACAGGAATTTTTATGGCTGCAAAATCGCTGGCGTTCGCCCCTGAGCAACAAACGTCACTCCGTCTCAGTTGGACGAACGTAGTATTCTTTGGCACAGTTCATGCCTTAGCTTTACTAGCTCCTTGGTTTTTCTCCTGGTCGGCATTAGGTATAATGCTGTTTCTGCACTGGTTATTCGGAAGTATTGGGATTTGTTTAGGCTATCACCGACTACTCAGCCATCGTAGCTTCCAAGTACCCAAGTGGTTAGAATATGCGATCGCAATTATTGGCGCTTTAGCTTTACAAGGCGGGCCGATTTTCTGGGTGGGTGGACACCGCCAACATCACGCCCACACTGAAGATATTAGTCTTGATCCTTACTCTGCCAAACGCGGGTTTTGGTGGAGTCATATGTTGTGGATTTTCTATCCCCGCGCCGAGTTTTTTGATTACGAAGTTTATCAAAAATATGCGCCCGATTTAGCACGTCAACCCTTTTATCGTTGGTTAGATCGCTACTTCTTGTTACTGCAAATTCCTTTGGGAATTTTGCTCTATGCTTTGGGCGGTTGGTCTTTTGTGATTTATGGTATGTTTCTGCGCTCAGTATTACTGTGGCATTCTACTTGGTTTGTCAACTCTGCAACTCACAAATGGGGTTACCGTTCCTTCGATGCAACTGACGACTCACGCAACCTTTGGTGGGTATCTATTGTGACTTATGGTGAAGGCTGGCATAACAACCATCACACTTATCCCCATGTAGCGAAATCAGGATTTTCTTGGTGGGAAGTAGATATTACTTGGTGGAGTATCCATCTTCTCAAGAAATTAGGTTTAGCTAAAAAAGTAATTATGCCTCCGTCTCACAGCACAACACAAGTATAAATTGCTATCAAGTTAATGCATCTACCCAGCCCATAGCGCGATCGCCTGTGGGCTATTTTGATTTTAGATTTTGGATTTTGGATTTTAGATTTGGGATTTGGAATTTCAGATTTTGGATTTGCGATCGCTATCTGTCTGTGACTGTTTATCCTCATACCATTTTGAAAAAAGAACGCGACAGATGGGTAGGGGCACGGCACCAGTAAGATATTTGATATGCCAAAAGATTGCGGATGCCGTGCCCTTACAAAGGATTTATCTTCAGACATTTCCAGAAAATCATACCAAGTTGAAAAAGAATGTGAAAGATTAAAGAGTAAAGCACTGCAGTGCTCTACTCTCTAAATTCTAGAAATTAATTTTTGTTATTCTCTTAACTAACTCCAGCTTCAGCCTTTTCCTTCACAGGTGGTACGTAAGGTTTTTCTGGGCCTTGGGCGAGATATTCTGCTAGCTGACTTTCTATTTGATCGCGCACAATTTGGCGGTATTCCAGAAAATGCTCGTTATGGGCACAGGCTGAGAGATAATGCTCGGCAACTCCGGGGTTACGCTTGATCATGCTAAATAAGTGATGCCAGAATTTCCAGCGAGTTTCGCGTTTAATGCCTTGTCGCCAAATGACAATTAACAACGCTTTAATTACTATCAATTCTGGCCATTTAAATGGTGCTTTCCAACTGGGCGCACCCATCATTAAAAAGCAGCGGTAGGTACGATCCAAATACTTCACTGGATCGTATAAAGCACAAAATGCTTCTATGTATTCTCTGGCAATATCTTCCAGGGGACGGGTAGCAACAAAGTTCATCAAAGTAGTTTGGTTGATGTTGCCGTCTTTGTTTTCCCGTAATCTGCCTTCTTTTTTCAGGCGATGCCACAAGGCTGTGTTAGGTAGCGCTTGTAACATAGCGAAAGTAGTAGAAGGAATGGCAGCTTGTTCAGCAAACCGGACAATGCGATCGCCTGCACCGGCTTTCTCACCATCAAACCCGATGATAAACCCAGCCATTGGCCGCAATCCGGCTTTGATGATGCTTTGTACAGCTTCAGTGAGGGAACTGCGGGTATTTTGAAATTTCTTCGTCAGTTGCAAGCTATCTTCATCTGGCGTTTCAATTCCCAAAAATACCGCCGCAAAACCAGATTCCACCATCAATTCCATTAGTTCTGGATCTTGGGCTAAATCAATAGAGGCTTCAGTATCAAAGCGGAAAGGATATTGATGTTCTTGCATCCAAACTTTTAACTCTTTCAGTAACAATTTCACATTGCGTTTGTTGCCAATAAAGTTGTCATCCACCATGAATACACCCCGCCGCCAACCTAATTCATAGAGGTAATCCAACTCTGCTAACAATTGGGCTGGCGTTTTGGTACGCGGTTTACGACCATAGAGAACGATAATGTCACAGAATTCGCATTGGAAGGGGCAACCCCGCGAAAACTGCACAGACATCATGTCGTAAGCATCAAATTCTAATAAATCAAAGCGGGGTACTGGTGTGATTGTTACATCTGGTTTTTCATCAGTGCGGAAAGTACCAGAGGTTTCGCCCCGTTGAATCGCCTCGACGAACATGGGTAAGGTGATTTCCCCTTCATCGAGAATCAGAAAATCTGCGCCTACATTTTGCACTTCATGAGGTGTCGAGGTGGGATAGGGGCCGCCTACGGCGACTAACTTACCACGCCGCTTTGCTTCTTGGATTTGGTCTAGTAAGTCCTGTTTCTGGACAATCATGGCGGAGAAAATGACTACATCAGCCCAAGCCCATTCTGCTTCGGTGACTGGGCGAATGTTGCGATCAACCAGCTTATATTCCCATTCTTGAGGAAGAATTGCCGCCACTGTTACTAAACCCAAAGGTGGTAACAAAACCTTGCGATCGACTAACGCCAAAATTTTTTCATAAGACCAAAAGGTTTTGGGAAATATTGGATACACCAGCAGGACTCGCATACAGTATCAATCCTCACACTTTGATTGTTATTTCACTTTAACGAAAATCAAGGCTCATTGACTTTTTATCTCACCAGGTTCAGCTGTTTACTCAATTTTTTCCTCAGTTGAGAAAAGTTTTCGTCGCGCACAGACAAAAAGAAGAATGTAATTGTATGGTCTTAAATCTGAGTATAAAGGTTCCAATCAAAGGTGAGATTCCCACAGATATTAGGTATTGATTTCTCATCCAGATTTTACTTCTTTAGGTGGTAGTCATTTAGCTAGATATGATTAGCAGGCAAAATTATCGCCTGCTAATCATAACTTATACCAATTTTAAAAAAGAATGCAACAGATTGTAGAGGCACTGGCACTGCCGTGCCCTCTAGAATATATTGATGTGTCGCAAACATTATTTGATTTGGTATTAGGTACAGGTCAGCCCCTATGGGGAAGTCAAAAGTCAAAAGCCCCGAAATATATTTCGGGGCTTTTACCTTTTTCTTTTTGGTCACAGTCTTGTTTCTACATTTGCATAGGAATCTCAATTAAAAATTCAGTTCCTTCCCCTAATGTAGAAATACAATTGAGTTGCCCTTGATGCCTTTCCACAATAATTTGATAACTGATTGATAACCCTAAACCAGTTCCTTGACCCACAGGTTTAGTAGTAAAGAATGGATCAAATATCTGTTTTTGCACCTCTGGAGTCATACCTAGTGCATTATCTTTAATACTAATTAAAACCCTATCTTCTTTAACTGAAGTTTTAATTATAATAGTAGGAATAGCAGTGGTAGATTGCCAACGTTCTATATTTGCTTTTAACGCATAAATTGCATTATTCAAAATGTTCAGAAATACCTGATTTAATTGGTTGACATAACAACTAACCTTGGGCAGTTGTCCATAATCTTTAATTATCTGAATATTAGGTAACTGACTATTGATTACCAATTGATGATTCAGAATCATTAATGTATTATCTATACCTTCATGAATATCTACCGACTTAGTTGTTGCTTCATCTAGTCGTGAGAAGTTACGCAATCCTAAAACAATGTTTTTAATTCTCTCACTACCTACTGTCATAGATTGCATCAATTTAGGTAAATCTTGACATAAATACTCCAAATCGATAGCTTTGATTTTGGATACTATAGTAGGATTTGGTTCGCGATACTGCTCTTGATAAACTGCAATTAAATTTAGTAAATCATCGATATACTGATTTGCATATTCGAGATTACCAGCTATAAAACTAATCGGATTGTTAATTTCATGGGCAACCCCTGCTACCATTTGTCCAAGACTAGACATTTTTTCACTATGAACCAATTGCGCTTGTGTTGTTTGTAGATCTAGTAGCGCTCTTCTTAATTCAGTCGTGCGTTCTTCAACTTTCCGCTCTAATTCATTATTAGCCTTTTGCAGAGCTTCTGCAGCTCTAGCTGTTTCTGTGGCAATACTAGCAATATGAGTAGCTGTTTTCAGAATTTCTAAATGATGCGGAGTCGGATGACAGGGAAATTTATGAGATATGGCAAATGTCCCTAAAACTTCACCACTTTGTGAAGTAAAAGGTGATGACCAACAAGCTCTAATATTGTAGCTCAAAGCAAAATCTCGAAAATCAGCCCATAATGGATCATTAGCAATATCATTAACAAATACTGTATCTCCTCTATAAGCTGCAGTTCCACAAGAACCACAATTTTCACCAATCATCAAACCATCAACACCTTTAGCAAATTCCTCTGGTATAGTTGGTGCTGCTCCTCCCCGCAGTCGGCGTTTGTCTTGATCTACAACTAAAATTGAGCAATAAGCTCCAGGTAATTGTTGCTCTAATAAAATACACAGATTATTAAAAATTTCATATAAGTTAACTCCAAAGGCAACTTGTTCTAAAACCTGACTTTGGGTATACACTAATGCTTCTGATAGCTTGCGTTCAATTGCGGTAGCTAAAACATGGGTTACAGATTGTAGAAAATGAATATCTTCAGGAGAAAAATCTCTTGCCTCAGTAGCATATACTTCCAGAAAACCTAAAGGTTTAGTCGCACCAGTAATTAGTACACTTAAACCAGCAACACTGTCAGGTGGAGAAGGAATAGCAAAATGTTCTATCTGACAAGCGGCTGTATTGATATTAATAATTTTTTGCCTCTCGTCCAAGATTTTTTTTAATCCTTGATTAATTCCCACATGAATTTCATAAGCATCTGTGGTTAAAGACGATTCTCCAAGACTAGCTACTTTACGCAGAGAATTTCCATCTGAAAGTACTTGCCAAATTCTACTATATTTAATATTTAATATTTGAGATACTAAGGCTACTGTATCTTGGAACAAGTAGGACAAGTCAATTCCTGATAATGCTTTTTGTCCTAGTAAATTTACAGCAGCTGCATAGCTGACATTAGTTGATAAATTATCAATGTTATCCCAGTTGTTTGATTGTTCTGTTTGGCTTGATGTAGGAAAATTTAATTTCATAAAATAATATTATTTTAATGTATATATTCATATTTCCCTAAAAAAGACTCTAAAGTTGATATGATTATCAAAAATTTAAAATTAAAGGCTATTTATCAAGTAAATATTAAATAGGTATTGAGTTAGGTCGAGGGTGAGTATTAAGCGGTTCCATATTTAACTTGCATAATTGGGCGGGCAAGATGCCCACCCCACAATAAATATACAATTTCAGATTATGCAAACTAGATGTGGTTTAGCTTATCTCTAACAGTTACGAAGACGACAAGTGAGCTAATGTACTGCTGTATAAGCCTTCTAGTCCTTAAACAGCTGAGATAAAAGCCTTGTTTGTGGTCAATGCAACCGACCAGTTCCTCGACCTATGCTTGACAATATTCCCAGCAACTATCTATTCTCTAATGTCTTTTCACACCACTAATTTTCAAGACATCACTCATAGTTGCACAGTAATTTGGTAAACCAAAACTGGCGGGATTGATAGCGTTTTCGTAGGTAAAATGGCGATAGTTCATGCAGAATCTATCCCAAGCAGCCATTTGAATGCGGAAGACGGCAATAATTAGATTTGCCAATGATAAAGATAGCGGAAGGCGAAAATAAATCTTTTTACCTAGATAGGCGCAGAGTTGTTCTACGGCTTGGTTAACAGTTAATTTCTCTTGACCTAAAACAAACTTGCGGAATTCATTTCCACTAGAGGGATTTTCAATTAAATATTTGACTGTGGTCGCAATGTCTTTGCCGTGGATAAAGTGGAAACTACCATCGGTTTGCAAAAATCGAATTAAATTGACGTATTTTGTAACTTCAGGAATCCCGGCTGTTAAATGAGAATAGGGTTTATTCGCATCACCACCCAAAACCAAAGTCGGAAAAACTGTAGTAATTTTCGGTGCGATCGCCAGTTTTGGTAGTTCCTGTAAGCAGTGATACTTAGAACTGACGTAATCTGTCCCTATTTCCCCGGCTTCTTTGAGTGGTTGATTGTGATGACTTAAAACGCTAGCCGTAGAAAAATAAATCACCTGTTCGCATTTTTCTGGGTCTAGCAGCTTCAGCAATTCTAGAGTTTTATTGACGTTAATATTAAATGTTTGCTCTCCACCCCAAGCCGTGGCTGTTAGCACCGCCACATCAATTGTTGAGAGTAAGTCAGCGAACTTGCCAATTTCTTGCATATCACCTTGCAATACGGTGATACCTGGACGCGCCTGAAGATTAACTTGGAGTTTACTGGGGTTTCTCACTAGGAGATACAGTTCGTAATCTGTTTCTTGAATTAAGGCTTCACTTATGTAGTGACCTATACAGCCACTTGCACCAGTCACTAAAATTCGTTTCTGACTCATAGAGAGTTTTAAGTTTTATTTATTTAATTTATTTAGTTGTGTGGAATGAATTTTTAGTTCCCAATGTCGCCTCAACATCAGAATATAAATTTTCTTCGTGTCTTGGTGTCTTGGTGGTTAAAAATGATTTTTTCACCACCAAGACACTAAAACACGAAGAAGAAAAATGTACAACAGATTGACAATTGCCTAAACTAGTGCATTAAGTTGCTTTGCTGTTTCAAAGAAGAAAGCAACATTTTCTTCTGGAGTTTCTGGTAGTACGCCATGACCGAGGTTGAGAATATGGCCCCAGTTACCAGCTTTGCGAACAGTATCAAGGATGCGATCGCGAATAAACTGTTTGGAACCAAATAATACACCAGGGTCAAGATTTCCCTGAACTTTCACGTGCTTGCCTAATCTGGCCCTTGCATCTGCCATGTCTACTGCCCAGTCTACAGTCACAATATCCGCACCAGATTGTGCCATTCTTTCCAGCACGCCTGCACTACCGCTAACTAACAAAATTAAGGGTGTGTCGGGGTGGGTTTGCTTGACTTGTTCAAAAACCCGTCGCTGATATGGCAAAGCAAAGGTGTCATAATCTTGAGGACTTAATTGACCTGCCCAGGAGTCGAACATTTGGACAACTTGAGCACCACAGTCAATTTGGTAGCGTGCGTAAACTGCGATCGCATCTGCTAGTTTTTCTAAAAACTGATGCAGAATTGTCGGGTCAGAAAACGCCATATTCTTGATGATGGAATAGGTTTTAGAACCTTTTCCTTCTACTGCATAAGCAGCTAATGTCCACGGCGCACCGACAAAGCCTAATACCGTTGATTGATTCCCTACCTCTTGACGCAACGCCTGCAATATGGTTTTTATAAACGGCAGGGATGCTTCGGGTTCAAAGGGACGCAGGTTATCTACTTGTTCTTGAGTGCGAATGGGCGAGTGAATAATTGGCCCTTTACCTTCCGCAATGTCCATGTCAATGCCTAAACCAGGCAATGGCGTTACAATGTCGGAGAATAAAATCACCCCGTCTGGTTGAAAGGCTCTCCAAGGCTGTAGGGAAACCTCAATCGCTACTTCGGGAATTTCTGAGCGATCGCGGAAAGAAGGATACTTCTCCCTTAAATCGCGATAAGCTTTCATGTACCTTCCCGCTTGTCGCATCATCCATACTGGAGGACGGTCTACTACTTCACCACGAGCTGCCATGAGGAGTCTAGGAGCTGTTGAGGAAACACCCATTTAACACTTCATCCTAAGTCACTTTTTTATGCCACTGTTTAGCTTATCATTCTGAGATCACGCTTTTTCAGGAGGCTGGTCTCACTCTACTCTCTGCTTAACTTAACTTCATATGCAAGCGAATTCCAACACTTCCTCTCCTGCTGCATCGACTCAGAACGCTCCCAAATCCAGAAAGTTTTTGATCCCGCGTTCTCAAACTCGAAGTTTCTTGATCAAATTTACCTTCATGACCTGTGTGGGATGGGTTGTAGGTGGCCTTGCCAGTATAGCTTTAGAAAAGCTGCTAGATAGCGTTTCTCCTGCTTTTTTTCCAGATTCCCAAATGTGGATGAACTTTGCTAACTACCTCAGCAGCGTTGTCTTTGCCTTAATTTTCGCTGCCGATCAAGCCTTGGTAATACGGCAATATGTATCTGGTTGGTGGTGGATGTTAGCTACTAGCATCGGTTGGCTGCTATCTAGTAGCGTTGCTACAGCTTGGATTAACTATATATCATCGATTGCTGCATCTTTTAACGAAACTTTACCTCCTGAGGCGGTGGTAGTTTTAGGATTCTTGTCTACGATTTCCTATATTATTTCCGGTGTTTGGCTAGGACTTTGCCAATGGTTGGTGTTACGACGCTACACAATTAACGCTTGGTGGTGGAATTTTTTGCCAGCAGTTGCCTTCTTCTTCATCAGTACTTTAATTTGGTTGCTTTCTTTATTGCAAAATTTTATTCCCGAAGCCTACCGGACTTCGATATTGTATTGGAATGGGCAAGGATTTACAGCATTCATTCTGGGCTTTATTCCCGCAATTGGCTTGTGTACTTTAAAAAGAAAACAAAACCACAAGAATGTTATTCCTAGTTCATCCTAAGGTTATTAGGCAGCATTTAGCTGCTTATTTCTGATTTATAAGCATAATTTTGATGTCTCAGAATAATTTTTTACAAAATCTTACTAAACCACCAGTTGCTGACCAACACCCAGAAGTTTTAGAGTTACATGGCGATCGCCGCATCGACAACTACTTTTGGTTACGTGATGTTGATAACCCCCAAGTTATAGCTTATTTAGAAGCAGAAAATAGTTATACAGCAGCGATGATGCAACACACAGAATCGCTGCAAACCAAGCTCTACAATGAAATGTTGGCGCGGATTAAAGAAACTGACTTATCTGTGCCTTATCTTAAGGATAATTACTACTATTATTTACGGACTGAAGAAGGTAAAAATTATCCAATTTATTGCCGTAAAAAAGATAATTTATCAGCGCCAGAAGAAATACTTTTAGATGAAAACGAACTAGCTAAAGGACATGAATTCTTTAGTTTAGGCGTATTTGACATTAGCCCTAATCATCAAATTTTAGCTTATTCTGTTGATACTAGTGGTTCGGAGCAATATACTTTATTTTTTCTAGATTTAACCACCCATCAATTATTATCAGAAACTATTCCTGATACTTATTTCTCTTTTGCTTGGGCAAACGATAATCAAACAGTATTTTATACCAAAATTGATGATGCCAATCGTCCCTATCAACTATTTAGCCATATATTAGGAACTACTCCTGATGCAGATGTTCTCCTCTATGAGGAAGCAGATGAGCTTTATCATTTATATGTGGATAAAACTCGTAGCCAAGCATATATTTTGATGAGCTTAAGAAGCAGCATAACTACAGAAGTTCATTATTTAGATGCAAATCATCCTCAAGGGAATTGGCAATTAATTCACCCCCGGACTACGGGAATGGAATACGATGTTGACCATCATAGCGATTACTTTTACATTGTGACTAATGATGAGGCTACTAACTTTAAATTAGTAAAAACCTTAGTCGCTTCGCCCAGTAAAGCCAATTGGCAAACTTTAATTCCCCATCAAGAAGATATTTTGTTATCAGGAATTAGTTTATTTGCAAATCATTTAGTAATTTATGAACGCAAAGGTGGGTTAGAAACTGCGAGAGTAAAAAACCTAGCTACAGGAGAGGAAAGTAATATTACTTTTCCTGAGCCTACCTATGAATTTTATGAAGGCAATAACCCAGAGTTTAATACTACCATTTTGCGTTTTCATTACACTTCATTTATTACACCGCAATCTGTGTTCGATTACAACATGGAAACACAGCAGCGGGAGTTAAAAAAAGAAACAGAAGTACTTGGTGGCTACGACAGAACTCAATATCAAAGTGAGTGGCTCATGGCTACCGCCAACGATGGGACAAAAATTCCTATCTCGATTGTTTACAAACAAGGAATTAAAAAAGATAGCCAAAATCCCTTATTACTTACAGGTTACGGCGCTTACGGTTCTTCTTACCCAGCCACATTTTCCTCAAATCGCCTGACATTGCTAGATAGAGGAATTTTGTTTGCCATTGCCCATATTCGTGGTGGGGAAGAAATGGGACGAAAATGGTATGAAGATGGCAAATTTTTACAGAAAAAGAACACCTTTACAGATTTTATCGCCTGTGCGGAATATTTAATTAATGAAAAATGGACAGCGAGCGATCGCCTAGTGATTACAGGCGGTAGTGCAGGCGGCTTATTGATGGGCGCAGTTATGAATCTGCGTCCCGAACTATTCAAAGCAGTAGTCGCCCATGTTCCCTTTGTCGATATCGTCACGACAATATTAGATACTTCATTACCCCTCTCTGCAATGGAATGGGAAGAATGGGGTAATCCCAACGATCCAGTGTATTACGACTACATGAAATCCTATTCGCCCTACGATAATGTTGAGGCGAAAGATTACCCAGATATGTTGATTACTGCTGGCTTAAATGATTCTCGTGTCAAATATTGGGAACCAGCGAAGTGGACAGCCAAACTCCGAGAACTCAAAACCGATAACAATATTCTCCTGTTAAAAACCAATATGGGTGCAGGACATAGTGGCGCATCTGGGCGTTATGAAAGCTTGCGCGAATTGGCTTTTGAGTATGCTTTTATTTTGGATAGGCTGGGACTAGGGACTGGGGACTAGGGACTGGGGATGAAGGGGATGGGGGAGACATGCAATTCCAAATTATGTCTTGTTCCCTCTCACAAACACCCAAGGCTCAACACCCAACTATCTATCTTTGTTATTATCCCAAATTAGTTCTAACCGTTCTTGAGCTGTTTTTAACGCTTGTTCCGCATTAGATTTACCCATTAGCGTAGACTCAATTGCTCTACCTAGACTATCAGAAAGACGACTATAGCCAGCAATAGTTGGTCTAGCATTAGCTACAGGCATTTGATCCATAAATACTTTTAACCAAGGCTTTTGTTGCAGGTATTGCTGATAAGCAGCACTTTCGGCGGATTTAATATTCACAGGTAAAAAACCTGTACCTATACTCCATTCTGTTTGAAATTCTTCGCTTAAAACATACTCTAAAAACTTGAGTGCAGCTTTTTCTCTTTCTGGTGTTGTCTTCATCACATACAGGTTTCCACCACCTATTACTGTAGCTTGGCTTGTATTTGCAGGTATGGGAAATACTGCATAATCAACATCAGACTTTGTAATATAAGTCCAGGGGCCTGTAATTTGCATCGCCACACGCCCTGCAATAAAAGCATCCTCTTCATAACCCCGTTCTGGAGGAGAAAGAGTTGCTGAACCATCTTTTAAGAGGTCTTGCCAAAATTGTAAGGCCGCGATCGCCCCAGAGTTAGTTAAATTAGGTTGATTATTTGTTAATATTTCGCCGCCAGCACTCAATAGAAAGGGAAACCAACTAAAAACTGTCCATTCTCCTTTTCCTAAAGGTAGTAACATTCCGTATTGTTCTGGTCGGTTGTCACCATTACGATCTATAGTTAGTTTTTTGGCTACTTGTCGTAATTCTTGCCAAGTTTTGGGAGTTTGGGTAATTCCCGCAGTCTGGAACAGCTTAGGGCGGTAAAAAATGCCGATATTACTGGTGTAAAGAGGAACTGACCACAAGTGACCGTCCAATTTTAATTCATTCAGCGCATTGGGAATTACTTCCGACTTGAGCGGTAATTTGTCTAACCAATCTTCTAAAGATTTGACTGCTTTTA
This sequence comes from Tolypothrix sp. PCC 7601, assembly GCF_025677855.1. Taxonomy (NCBI): domain Bacteria; kingdom Bacillati; phylum Cyanobacteriota; class Cyanophyceae; order Nostocales; family Tolypothrichaceae; genus Tolypothrix; species Tolypothrix sp. PCC 7601. The sequence goes on along the minus strand of NZ_CP064879.1, from coordinate 594,288 downwards.
GTTCGACAAACTGACCTGTCATTTGGGGATAGAATGTCAAGATATCTGGAGATGAATTACCAATAACTGCTGTAAGTATCTTGGGTAATTGTTGGTCTAGTTCACCGGCAAAAATAGATTCTACTTGTATATCACTATGAGTCTTATTAAATTTATTTACTAGTTTTTGAAATACTTCCCGATTTACAGGGGGGTTAATACCTTGCCACAATGTTAAATGAATAACATCGTTGGCTTTTTGTACTGAATTATGGCAACCATATAACAATACTAGACATAAACTGAGTATGCTCCCTAGAAGTAGAAGCTGCCGTACAAACACATGTAATCGACAAAAATAACTAAGAATTTGAGATATCAAAACTTTCATCTTTCATACCAAATAGTTAGCTAGATGAGGAAATTGTCTCTAAAAAACTCTTAGTCACACTAGTTTCTCCTCTTGTATAAAGATAGGTCTGTGGTTCAGTAAGTTTTTCAGTTTTGAATACTTTTTCGGCTCTACACCAAAACTCTGTATCTTCTACATAAGGAATATCATTAAATCCTTTCAGTTCAAAAAATACATTTCTTTTGCCAAAAAATGTTGGCCCTACTACGCATTCTTTAAGATTAATAGTCTGGTCTTGATTAAAATAATCTACTACCCAAATATCTTCTTCTGTTGCAAATCCACCTTCTATTAAGTCAAGATCGGGATGAGCTTTCATATATTCGAGTCGTGACTCTAAATGATTTGGTTGGTATGCGTCGTCACTATCAATAAAGGTTATATATTTACCAAATGATGCTTGAATACCAGCATTTCTAGCATAACCAGGTTTTCTATTTTTATGTTTAAAATAACGGATATTATTGAATTTTTGGACATAGATATTGACAATCTCAAAAGTGTTGTCCTCACTACCGTCATCAACTACAATCAATTCCCAATCTTGAAAAGTTTGATTGATAATACTATCAATGCATTTATTTAAATATTTGGCTCTGTTGTAGGTACATAAAACTATTGATATTTCCGGAATTGGTGCAAACATTACACTATTGATATTCATAAATAGATTTTCCAAATTAAGAGAAGTAGTTAGTTATTATTTAGTCTAATTGTATAGCAACTATACAATTAGCAACAAGATAATCCGGTTGAGCCATAAAAATAACCATGCTTAGTGTACCTGTTTTTTGGCTCAAATGAAGCATATTTAATGAACTTGGGTAGATTTATTTTAGCCAGTCATTGTAACTTCACCGATGAAATTATTCCCTGTCAGTTTCAAACAACTTTGAGCATTAAAGAGAAGTATGTTTTCTGCCTTAAGCAATCTGACTAGATGAGAAGCTATCTATATCTACATATAGGAATCCGATTTGATTATTGAAAAATCTAAGTATATGTAGGGTGCGTTACACTTCGTGATAACGCACCGTATTCTCAGCTTTGGTGCGTTGCGCTACGCGACAACACAACGCCAGTTGCTATAACGGAGGGAACCTCCGCAACGCACTGGCTCCCCTACGTCTAGTTCAGAAATCAAATATGAATCCTATATAAAATCTTTTGTACTTTGTATATTGCTCAATAATCTCATACCAGTGCAAAATACTCTAGTACAAGCAGGCTGTACGCTTACCAGGAAGCGTAGCGTCTTTGCCGGAGAAGTATCAAGGCTAAAGTTTGAAACTAAAAGTTATATGCTATGAGCTTTTTGCAAATTGAGAATCCTAGCTATACTTCCGCCATCATCTACTAGCTTCTGTAATCCAAAGTGTTGTATTGCAGTTTGTAACTATTTTGTGCAACCCCAAGGACTATTCCTTTAGACTGAATCTCAATTGGAAAGATTGGGTTCAAGACAAATGCATTCGGTAAATATATTTTGTCATGAGTTTGTAGTTGCTGTGTCCTTTGTTGCTTGTATTGTGGGTCTATTTTTACTTGGGGATGGCAAACAGCAAAAGGATGAAATGGAAGAAACAGAGCAGATTCTTCTCAGAATGAGCTTCTCGTACTGGTTAGTTTACTGTATTGCTTTTGGCGTTGAAAAAGTCATGGTACCTAGCTGGGAACCCATGCTGATGACTTTAAAAATTACTACAGCTTTGTCATATTTTTTAACATTTTCTTGTATCCTCAGTTTGCCACTCCACAGATTTGCAGTACATCAAGTAGAAGAATAGTTGAGAGCCAACAGTGCATAGTCGGTTAACTATGGACTATTGACTACTGTAATCGTTAAATTTTCATGGCGATCGCGATCGCTTCTAAGAGGCTATCTTGATCTAAAGTCGTCAAGATAAATACCTCCTGTACAGTTTTTCCTTGACGGGCAATAACTTTATAACCCCCACGGATGGGTACGGATATACGCAGTTGTAATTTAGGAGCATGACCTCTAACTCGCCCAATTACGCCTGGGGTAACAGTTTGAATTCCTGGCTGCTGACACAGACGTTCTAATATGGGGATGAGGCCATCTATGTGGGTTGAGTGATTCCAGACGAGTCTACCATCATTGGGTTTGCCCATTCTAGTTAAGCTGCCTCTAGAGGAGCCATTGTTAAACCCGCCCGTCGTAGTTGCTGGTGATAGAGTTCCGCTGGTTCTTGCGGCCCTACCCAAACGATCGCTTGACCCTCAAAATGGATTTGGTTGGTCAAGTCCCACGCTTGATCGCTGCTCATTCCCGGAATATATTTCATCAAACACTCCGCCACGTGCTGAAATGTATTAAAATCATCGTTCAAAACGATTACTTTGTAATTTGGATAATGCTTGCGGGTAACTTGATTAGACCGTTCAGGAGCTATAGTTGGTGTTGTTGAAAGTCTAGTCACCATAAAACAGTTAATCAACTAATTTGTACAAGACTACAAATAACTAGTTTAGTTCATCCTCCAAAGTCAAGAGTGCAACTTTGGATTCAGAAATATTAGTAATTTTATTGACAAAATTTTATAGATGTGTTCGTTAGTTACATATTGATAGAAAGTGAATAGATAACAGGTAACAAGCTGAAAATCATGGCTTGCAAGGGGTAAGAGTTTAAACTTCCCCTTGTCTTAAATAGTACAACGAAAGCGCAGCGAGATCAGCTGTTTGCTGTACCAACCACTTCAAATGCGATCGCCATTGCTGCTAATTTCTTAGTATCAATTCCCCGCACACCGTTAGGAAGTTGAATCCCTTCAACATTAATCGCGCCCCGAGTACCAGCATCTAGGTCATTTAGTAAACTATTTGTCACATCTAATAATTCATTAGTCACAGCTATCGGCGCACGCGTATTTTCGACTCCGCGAGATTTGGCAATTTCTTTTAAGGCTTTGAGAGAATTTCGCAGTGGTGTAGTGCTAGCAACAATTAAAGCTTCCGATACTCCTAAAGGTTCGCCAATCACCAGTTTGAAGGTATCGCCAGCAGAAGGAATAACTAACTTTTGTTTAGCTTCTACCAAAGCTGCATCTTCCGCAGCTGACCAATTATTAGGAAAGATAATCGCCATTTCACCTTGGGCATCAATTACCAAAATACTTATATATAGTGGTTGCGATTCGTTATTTTGAATTTGAAAAGCAATTTTTGTACCCAGGGGTAACTTTTGCAAACCTGAGTTAGCAGTTTTGCTGGATGTCCCCAAATCTACTTTTTGAATTCCACGAATGGGGAAGGTTTCGCCTAATATTTCTTGACTACCGACAACATTCATCGTCGCAGTTACATTAATTCGCGATGAATTAGTATTGCCCAGCATTTGCTTGACAATCCGCGCTGCTAGTAGGGACTTGAGTTTAGGTTGTAAGCGAGTGACAGCCGCACTCACCGTTTCGTTACTCGTACCAAAAGAACTAGCAATAATTTGTGTAAGTCCTGGTAAAAACAAACCAAAACTACCCACCGCAGGTAAATTCGGAAGGCGACTTTTTTGTAATTCCTGAGATTTGGCTTCAGTCATGCGACCAAAAATATATTGCACCTCTTGTCTTCCCAAAGCCTTGGCTTCAATGCGGGGAATCGCTTGTAAAGCTTGTTTAGCTTGTTGAGTGTTATTTCCTAAAGAGTCATCTAGCCCAATTTTTAAAGTTAAATCATTGGGAATGCTGCGAATTCGTTCTTGTAAGAGTGCGCCTGGTTGGAGTGGTTGCTTTTTTTGGGTAGCTTTGAGGAGTTTACCTTGTCCTGTTAACCCTTGACGAGACTGCAACTGAATGAGTCCGCGATCGCCACCTTTACTATCCAATACTGTAAAAATCGCATCTTGTTTAAATGCTTCCAGGCTTTCGGAATCTAGCCCACCCAACCACAATTTTACTTGCTCACCATTGACTTGAGTGACTACCGCCTCAGCGGAGACTGTGGGCGTGCGCGTAAAGTAAATAGGTGCGCGAGTATTTTCTTGACTAAAGTTTGATTCTAATTCTGGTTCTTGAAAATTGCCTGATTGTCTAGCAAAGATAGTTGTACTACGGCTAATATTAGCGATCGCGCGATTAATTGCTTCATCCCCTGGTTGTTGCCAAAGGTACTGAGTAAATAAATAAGTAAAAGCCCCAGCGTTAAAATCATCAAAAGAAGCATCAGCCGCATATTGATCGCGTTTAGCGCTGGCGATGACTACGCCTTTAGCAACAGCTTTTCTCCTCAGTTCAATAAACTTTTGTGGTGACAGTCCCAGTTTTCCTAACCATTGACGCTGATATTCCAATTCCGCCGTACTCGGTAGGAGTTTTTCACCACCATCGATGGAACGCACCCGAAAATTCCCCCGCTTTGCACCACCCGCATGACAACTATCTAATACCACAGTCACATTTTCTGTTTTCAATGCAGACATTAGTAAAAACAATGTATGCCCCATAATATGCTGCACCTGGCCCCCTTGCTGAGGATAGCCTGGTGGTAAATTACCATCAATCGGAACCAAAGTACTGTTGAGTCCATCTTCCGTGTCGCGATCGCGATCGCGTACCCGCGAACCATGTCCCGAAAAATGGAATACCACCACATCCCCAGGCTTGGCTTGCTTAATTAAATGTTCTTCAAATGCTGTCAGTATGCCTTTACGGGTGGCTTGTTGGTCGGTCAAAGTTAAAATATCTTGAGGATTAAAGCCAAAACGGTGAATTAATAATTCGCGTTGCAACTGTACATCATTCACACAACCATAGAGTTCCGGTATACCCTTATACTCATTAATTCCCACAAGTAGGGCTAACTTACGCTTTGTACTTTGGGCTAAGACTTGGTGATAGCGTAAGCCTTGCTCCATAATATCCCACTGGCTTAAACCCAACGTTGCTAAAGCAGACCCAGCAAATTGCAAAAAGTGTCGGCGTTTCATATCAGCCATTATTCACTCCTCTCATGAAATTGTGATTTCTTAGCAATAAGACTCAAAAATCACAGTAATTTATCCCAGTAGTGCCATAAAAGGGAGATGAGGGGACTGGGGAACTCGGGGCCCCCTCTGGGGATAAGGGGTAATGGGGATTAGGGACTGGGGATTAGGGACTGGGGATTGGGGACTGGGGATTAGGGACTGGGGACTGGGCAATACGGTTCGGATAAGTATTTTGCATCTCTCTCGTGATTTGGGAAAAGGGTAATGGGAAAAGGGTAAGGGTCAATTCAATCCTTTTCCCCTTTTCCCTTTCCCCCTTAACCGAACTGTATTGGGGGACTGGGGACTGGGGATTAGGAAATGAGGGAGATGAGGGAGAAACAGCAATTACCAATTACCAATTACCAATTACCAATTACCAATTACCAATTACCCCATGCCCAATGCCCCATGCCCCATGCCCTAAGTATTATTACGTGTTTATAAAATCTAATCTTTAAAAGAATGTTAATAAAAAAAAAGAATGTAACAGATTCTCCAGTAAATATAAAAGATTTGGAGAAGAAGCAAAACGCCGAAATCTATCCCTAGAAAGATGTTTGCTCAGGTGTTGTTATTTACCGTGGAATAACTATCAGTAATCTTGTAGTGAAGCCTTAGGAGATAATTGCCGCCAAAATCAGCTTTTTCAAGCAATTTTTTCCTTAAAAGCCATTAACATAACTTTTGCCATAAAAACTGGTGATTTTCCGCAATTGTCACCAGGACGATCACGTGCAGATTGTTTAATCTTTAACTATACTGCTAGCACGCTTGTATAGTAACTCCTCCTATGGCTCCCAAGTTTAACAAGATTAAATTTCCACTTTGGCATTATCTCAATCAGCCCTTATTTTGTAATCACACTAAATTAATATGGAATCCTTATATCTTCGCCGCTATCTGGCGAATCCAGCTTCTAGAAAGATGCTGGAATAAAGAGTGTGATGCTAAGGGCCCGCAACAGCATTAAAAGGGACTGGGGACTGGTGACTGGTGACTGGGTACTAGGAATTAGGAATTGCAAAGAAAGAGGATAAGGTAGAAAAACTCAGCACTCAGCACTCAAGTTGAAACTAAGTAAGTTGGTGTAAATTAACCCAACTATGTTACGAAACGTAATAGGCTTGAAACCTTTACCAATGACAAATGACAAATGACAAATGACAGCCCTAACTAGTTATCTTTAAATGCACTGCCCTACTTAAGCCTCGTCTAAGTAGCGAGGCTTTTTGCCGTCTAGTAAAGCACTGACAGTCATATCGCCCATGACATTGAGGGCTGTACGGCAGCGATCCAAAAACCAATCGACTGTAACTAACAAAGCTATATACTGGGTCGGTAAGCCAACGGAAGTAAATACTAAGGTCATCGTTACGAGTCCGGCATTAGGAATACCCGCAGCGCCGACGGATGCAAAAATAGATGTTAAGACGACTATTAACTGCTGTCCTAAACCTAAATGTTGACCCAATATTTGGGAAATATATAATGCAGACATCGCTTCATAGAGGGCGGTACCGTCATTATTAAAGTTTGCGCCTACTAATGCGCCTAAAGAAGCAGAAGATTCTCTTAAACCGATTTTAGTTTGCAACACTTCAAAGGTAATAGGCATTGTCACCGTTGAGGAAGAGGTGGAAAAAGCTGTCAAAAATGCATCAGAACCACCCTTGAGAAATGCGATCGGGTTAACCCAAGAGCCGATTTGTACCCTAGTGAGATAGTAGCAAGCTTGTAAAAACAAGGCGACTAGTACGGCGACGATAAACGCCGCTAAAGATTGGAAGGGCGCAAAACCTTTTTCGGCGACAGTTTTAGCCACAATTCCAAACACGGCCAAGGGAATTAAAGCTATTACCCAGTTGAGAATGCGGATTACCGCTTCAAATAAAATGCCGATGACATCTTCAATTGGTTGGTATGCTGTTTTACCTTCAACGATTTGTTCTGATTTTAATGCCCGCAGCACAATTCCAAAAGAAAGGGCAATCACAATGAGTTGGATAACGTTATTATCGACTAGTGGCTTGAGGATAGCATCAGGGACGGCATCTTTAAATAAACCCCAAGGATCGAGACTTGCTGTAGGTGCTTGTGTATCGGTGGGGGCTGTTAAATTTCCCCAACTCCCAGGGTGCAAAACATTAGCTACCAACAGCCCGATTAAAATCGCTGCGGTAGTATTAGTTAACAATAGTACTGCTAGCCGTCTACCGGCTGTTCCGGGGATATTTGTAGTCATGAAGGTATGCAGCACTGCTACCAAAATGAGGGGTGTAGCTAGGGCGCGTAAAGCCTTCAGCACCAATTCTGCAGGAATTGCTAAGTTAGTAATCAAAGTAGCATTACTTGGGCTGGGATTCCCCGCACCTAGGGCAATTCCTAAGCTGACAGCCAGCGCTAGGGCGACGACAATCTGCAATGTCAGAGGGATACGCAGCCACCAAGGACGGGTTTTGGTCTCTAGAGAAGTAATACTCTCTGGTTCAGTCATTGCTTAATTTAGGGTAACTCTACTGCTGTAACTATTTAAACATCACTTGCGGAAGTGAAAATTCTGCAAACGCGTTAATCTAAGATCCCATTGCTTTCTTAAGTGAATCCTACTCCAGGGGGTATTTTTTCTTTCCTGAGAGATATTGTTGGCTTGTGGTTGGAGACTGATATGTCCTTTGTTCCTTTGCATATTCACAGTGACTATAGCTTGCTTGATGGTGCCAGTCAGCTGCCGGAGTTGGTTGATCGCGCGATCGCCCTGGGGATGAAAGCGATCGCGCTTACCGATCATGGTGTGATGTATGGCGCGGTGGAATTGATCAAAATCTGTCGTAGCAAGAATATTAAGCCCATTCTTGGCAACGAAATGTATATCATTAATGGCGATATTGAAAAGCAAGAACGCCGCCCCCGTTATCATCAAGTTGTCTTAGCTAAAAATACTAAAGGTTACAAAAATTTAGTCAAATTAACTACTATTTCTCACCTCAAAGGTGTACAAGGAAAAGGCATTTTCTCTCGCCCTTGCATCAACAAAGAATTATTAAAAGAATATCATGAAGGTTTGATTGTTACTAGTGCTTGTTTGGGGGGAGAAGTTCCCCAAGCAATTATGAGTGGTAGACCAGATGCAGCCCGTAAAGTTGCTCAATGGTATAAAGATGTATTTGGTGATGACTATTATTTAGAAATTCAAGACCACGGTTCCCAGGAAGACAGAATTGTTAATGTAGAAATTATTAAAATTGCCAAGGAATTAGGTATTAAATTTGTTGCTACTAATGATTCGCATTTCATTTCTTGTTATGACGTAGAAGCACACGACGCTTTGCTATGTATTCAAACAGGGAAGCTGATAATTGAAGAAAATCGGATGCGTTATAGCGGCACAGAATATCTCAAATCTGCCGAAGAAATGCATCTCCTATTTCGCGATCATTTACCAGATGATGTGATTGCGGAAGCTGTGGCGACTACTGAAGAAGTAGCAGATAAAGTTGAGCCATACCAGATTATGGGTGAGCCGCAAATTCCCACTCCACCGATTCCTTCTGGTCATACTGCTGATACTTATGCTGAAGAAGTTGCATGGAGTGGACTTTTAGAAAGATTAAATCGTAAATCCCGCAACGAAGTCGATTCAACCTACAAAGAAAGGTTGGAATACGAACTCAAAATGATTCAACAAATGGGATTTTCCAAATACTTTTTAGTTGTTTGGGATTATATCAAATTTGCGAGAGATAATAATATTCCTGTGGGGCCTGGACGTGGTTCGGCTGCAGGTTCATTAGTCGCCTATGCCATGCGAATTACTAACATTGACCCGGTACATCATGGGCTACTATTTGAGCGTTTCTTGAATCCCGAACGGAAATCCATGCCTGATATTGATACGGATTTCTGCATTGAACAAAGAGATAAAGTTATTGAATATGTCACAGAGAAATATGGCGCTGATAAAGTTGCTCAAATTATTACCTTTAACCGTTTAACTTCCAAAGCTGTATTAAAGGATGTAGCCAGGGTATTAAATATTCCCTACGGGGAAGCAGATAAAATGGCAAAATTAATTCCTGTGGTGCGGGGGAAACCAACTAAGTTAAAAGTGATGATTTCTGATGACACCCCAGAACCAGAATTTAAAGCCAGATACGATAATGATGAGCACGTTCGCCATTGGATTGACATGGCGATGCGAATTGAAGGTACTAACAAAACCTTTGGTGTTCACGCCGCAGGTGTGGTAATTTCTGCCGATCCCCTTGATGAAATTGTGCCGCTACAAAGAAATAACGACGGTTCTGTAATTACCCAGTATTTCATGGAAGACCTGGAATCAATGGGTTTGTTAAAGATGGACTTTTTGGGTTTGCGGAACTTAACTCTAATTCAAAAAACTTTAGATTTAATTGAAGAAACTAAAGGTTATCGTGTCGATCCAGATGAAATTACAGGTCAAGAAAGAAAAGCTCAAAAAATATTAGCTAAAGGTGAGCATAGTACTCTACCTAAAGATGTACAGAAAGCTTATGAATTATTAGAAGCAGGAGAATTAGAAGGAGTATTTCAGTTAGAATCCTCCGGGATGAAACAGATAGTCAGAGATTTAAAGCCTTCTAATATTGAGGATATTTCTTCGATTTTGGCATTGTACCGACCAGGCCCATTAGATGCGGGACTGATTCCTAAGTTTATTAACCGTAAACACGGACGGGAAGCAATTGATTATGAAAGTGTGATTTTAGAACCAATATTAAATGAAACCTATGGCATTATGGTCTATCAAGAGCAAATTATGAAAATTGCTCAAGATATGGCTGGATATTCCTTAGGACAAGCCGACTTGCTGCGGCGCGCTATGGGTAAAAAGAAAGTTTCGGAGATGCAAAAACAGCAAGAAAAGTTTATTGATGGTGCTACTAAAAACGGGGTGAAAAAGCAAGTAGCTGAGAAATTATTTGAGGATATGTTGAAGTTCGCCGAATATTGCTTAAGCTATGATACAGAAGTTTTGACTGTAGAATATGGCTTAATTCCTATTGGCGAAATTGTCGAAAAACGCTTAGAATGTAGCGTTTATAGTGTTGATATTAACGGTAATGTTTATACTCAACCGATAGCGCAGTGGCATCATCGTGGTCAACAAGAAGTTTTTGAATATGCTTTAGAAGATGGTTCGATTATTCGAGCAACAAAAGACCATAAATTTATGACTACTGATGGTCAAATGTTACCCATTGATGAAATTTTTGAACGAGGATTAGATTTGTTGCAAGTTCCCCATTTACCGGAGTAATACTAAATCAAATAATGTTGGCGACCCATCAATATATTCTAGAGGGCAAGGCATTGCCTTGCCCCTACAATCTGTCGCATTCTTTTTTCAATTTGGGATAATTCTTTATTGCTGTTGTTGATGGTGAATTTGCATCAGCTATTTGGCCAATTAATTCCCAAGTTTGCTTAAATATCGTTCCTACCCCACAAACCTACAAGTGCGGCTATACCCAAGGCTGCAAATGCTAACGCACCCCATTTTAGTGGCGGATTCATATCCAAACTTTCCAAGAAACTGGGTATAGATAAGTTCCTAAAGTCGCCTTCAACTTTGTCATAGCCTGCAATTGGCTCAAAAACATTATTTGGCGCATCTTCAGATTTTGGTTCGTTGGTACGCTGTCCTTGAAAAGCGATCGCTAATAACAGAGAATCAGCTAAAGGTGGGGAAATCCGTTGCAGAAAATCTAATATCTTACCCGCATCCCCAACTACAAAATCACGGGTAGGATGTTCCGCCGCATACAGAATTGCATCAGCAACCAAACTAGGTTGATAATATGGCGGTACTCCTGTCGGCTTCACCCCTAGTTTAGTGGCAACTTTATTATAAAAAGGTGTATTGATTGTTGCAGGCAGGATAGAGGTAACGCTAATAGGCCATTTTTCGTGTTGTAATTCCACCCGTAAAGCATCTAGGAAGCCTTCTAAACCATGTTTGGCTGTAGAGTAAGGGCTTTGTAGTGGGAGACTGCGCCTACCTTCCATTGAAGAAATATGAATTAACGCCCCACGTCCCGTTTGTTTGAGATGAGGTAGCGCCGCCATTGCACCATATACCTGTCCCATCAAAGTAACATCGACAACTCTGGCGAATTCCTCTGGTGTAATTTTCTCAAAAGGAGCAATCACACCAGTAGCAGCCGCGTGAACCCAAGTATCAAGCTGTCCATATTCTGCTACAGTTTGATCTGCGATCGCCTTTACCTGCTCAAAATCGCTAACATCAGCAACTACATACTTGGCCACACCACCCAAACTCTGAATTTCTTCCACCAGGGACTTTAGCCCTGGTTCACTACGCGCAGCAACTACTACCTTTGCACCACGTTGGGCAAACTTTAGCGCTGTATCACGCCCAATCCCACTAGAAGCACCAACGATTGCTACCACCTGTTGACTAATTGGCTTTAATTGCATAGTTAATTATTGTTAACTTACCTTCCTTTTAATCAATAGGTGTGTTTTGTAATTGCTTCATCCCTCGGTAGGCTTAGGTGGGGGATTGGGGACTGGGGACTGGGGACTGGGGATTGGGGATTGGGGACTGGGGACTGGGAAAAGCAACGGGGTAGGGAACAAGGGGAGAAAGAATTAATGACAAACACCAATTACCAATTACCAATTACCCATTACCAAATGACAAATGACAAATTAATTTCGCCACAAAGCTATTCCACCTAATAAACCGGTGATATTAGGGATGAGTTTGACATTTAAGGGTAGCTGGAGATTTACTTTCACAGCTTCACCGCCGCCGATGTAGAGGCAATCATAATTAAACAGATGTTGCAAAGATGCGATCGCCTTTTCTAAACGCCGATTCCATTTTTTCTCACCAATGTTTTCTAACGCCGCCCGCCCAAGCTGTTCTTCGTAAGTCTCGCCTTTACGGAACTGATGATGTCCCATTTCCATATTTGGTACGAGTTTGCCATCGATAAATAACGCCGAACCAAAGCCTGTACCCAAGGTAATTACCAATTCTAAGCCTTTACCTGCGATCGCCCCTAGCCCTTGCATATCTGCGTCATTAATTACCCTGACAGGCTTATGTAACTGTTGTGACAAGGCTGTTTGTAAATCAAACCCAATCCAATCGCGATCTAAATTTACTGCTGTTTCCGTCACTCCATAGCGCACTACACCCGGAAAGCCCACAGAAACCCGATGATATTCACCTTGAGAGGCGGCTAAAACGACAATCGCATTAATTACAGTGTCCGGTTTCGCAGGTTGCGGTGTCTCTAAACGTGCTCTCTCTGTTAAAGGATGTCCTGTAATATCCAGTACCATTGTCTTCACACCGCTACCACCAATATCAACTGATAGAGTGCGAATTGAGCCGTTATCATCAACCATTGCAGTTTTCTCCTAGCTAGAGTGTATTCTTTGGCTATTATGCGCTGCTCTATCTTGGTCATACCCAGAAGTTTTGAGAGTCTTAACAAGCTAGGCTAAAACACATAAGCTAATGCGCGTCTAAATTGCATAACTACTAATCAGGGCTGTTAACTGTTGACGGTTAACCGTTGACTGCCAACCGTCAACAGCCCTTACGATGGATTGTGCAACTTAAAAGCAGAATAGCTTAGTCATTGATCAACACTCATCAAGGTTGTTCTTTGTCATTAGTCATTGGTCATTTGCATTGACAAAGGCTGAAGCTATTCCAGATGGAATTTGTTTAGATGGCTGGAAATTCAGGTAGATAGGATAGAGAAATAACTATAATTTGTATCTAATCTAGTGTATATACTTGATAATGGCTATTAACTTTGTATTGTTAGTTACCGAATAAAAAGAATTTATAAGCTGCCAGTAAAATTACTGTAAAGTCAGAAAAATTACGAGACAAATTACACTCTCGTTTGATAATCTTACACAAGAGTCACTTAAGTAAATTCACTTGACTCACTGAAGCGACTTAGTAACTTAATTTATAAGGAACAAATCAATGACTTTCAATACAAAGATTGCTGTTGCTCTATTTGCAGCTTCTGCTGGCGTTTTCGGCGTTTCTTCTCATGCATTCGCAGGTGAAGGTGGCGCTGCTGGTTCTGCCGCTTTCTCAGTTGACAGCAGTAATGGCAAACTTACAGGTGCTGCTGAAACAGCAGCTGTAGGTAAAAATAATGCTGCTGCAACAGCTACAAACGTTTCTATTGGAGGATTTCAAAGCAATACAGCAACTGCGGTTGGCAGCGCTGGAAAGATAACTGTCACAATTCAGAATAGTGATGCTCTTGAGGATATTAATATTAGCGGAGTCGTCAGTAAAATCGAAGCTGGTGTAGACAGAAAGCTTGGTACAGCGCAAAAAAACCAGTTAACACATCAATCGGAATTGAACCGAGGCAATCCCAATCTTGTGACAATTGGTCAATAGCCATAACTAATTCATCTCCAATTACTGAGATAAAAAATTCAGATAATAAAATAACTAACGCTCAATTTGATACTCCCAGCATTATAGGTGAACCAGAGTTTACCCAAGTTAAAGATTTAGATCCTAAATCAACTGCTATTCAAAGTTGTTCACCCAGAATTATTGCAGAACCAGAATTTACTAAAGTTGCAGATTTAGAATCTCATCATCATCTATCTTGCAATTTGAAGAAGCTAGAGGAAAGCCAAGCCAATAATTTAGTAAATAATTCGGCTATTGCACAGAATATACCACCATCTTCTGATTCCCTACAAAAAGATTCAGAATATATTAAGCCTCCTCGGATAATACCTAACAATAAAATTAATACTTTTTTAACCACAATGCCATTTAATGGCAGAAGTATCAACCATTTAACTAACGCAGATATTATTTTTAGTAATAGCTTTAGCGCTAATCAAAATACTGTATTTGATGTTAACGCTATCTTCAATATAAATAGTCAAATAGAACAAAGCTTAAGCAAAAAAAATATTTTTACCCTAAGGCAAACAGGTAGCTATATACAACTACAAACTGTAAACACCAAAAAAGATGTTACAGTTACTTTTACAGAACCAAGAACTTTATTAGGTACAGAAATTCAATTAAGCTTGACTGGAACTTGTGTTTTTCCTGGTAGTAATCCAGATAATCAATGTACATTCACCCCTGGACTGGTCACAAATCGCAATGCAATAGATCCAGACACTTTACTACCAACAGCAGTTTTTCTACCTTCTCAATTAGCAGATGTAGTTACACCAGAATCACTAGCAGCAATTCAACAACCAGGGTTTCAACAAGGATTTAATGGTCAAGAAGTCGGTGTGAATGTATTTTTTCCTAATTCTGGTTATACATTTGGTAATCTCCAATCGGATAAGGTAACTATTAAAAGAATTGAAAATTATGAAAATACGCCTGTAGGAATTTATTCTACAGTCAATCAAGTTGTTAAAGCCAATGCTCAAGAAGCTGTGATTGGTCGGACAGTTCGCGGTTTAACAGTAATGGCTGATGATGACAATAGATTATTAAATACAGGCGCACAGTTAGCAAGCATATTTTTACCAGATGCGAATCCTAGCTTATCTGCTAGTTCCAGTCCTGCTAATCAAAACATTAATAAAAATCTATTTTTTGCCGCCAATAATGTATGGATACCAACAAACAGCTTTACTTTTTATCATGCAGGTATTGGTAGAGCTAGAACACCAAAACCTCGAGAGCAAACACCAGCTTCTACTTTTAATAGTATCTGGATTGGCTCTTCACCAATATCTAAATATACTAGCTATAGTAAGTCTCGTTATGAAATTTTGGCTCCTCGTAGAGTAGTTAGTGCAGCAGGTTCAGAAGGCGGCGCAGGTTCTAATGTCAGCCTTTTATCATTAGTTAATGACCAAAGTTTTTCTACAGCCACTTTAAAAGATTATTATGCTCAAATATATTTAACTATCTATAATCAAGATGTTGATTATCTTAGTGTTAATACATTAACAGAAGAAAAAATATATTATCCCCATATTAGCTTTAGCGGTAATATTACAGGGAATGAAAATATTTGGCGTTACTATGTTGGAATTATTGGTGCTGATGATCTAAAAGCTTATATCGGCACAGATTTTACCAGGAACACATTGGATGGATGGACTTTTTCTGCTGGTGCGATCGCCTACGCTAATCCTGATAATGAATATTATAGTCAAGTACAAGGTAGCATTAGCAAAAGTATTAACTTAAATTCTCGTACTAATCTGCTACTATCTGCATCTATGAATTATGCCTTAGATGGCGAAACACCAGTTGGTAATATTGTCATTAATTCAATTAAGAATTCATTGGTTGTTAGTGCTAGAGCTAATATAGGTAATATTTCTCTAGGGTTAACAAATAATTTTGGTAATATACTACCCAATTCTTCGCAAACTAGTTTGACAACAGATTTAACAGTTACATTGAACCAAAACTTTCAATTTTCTGCCTACTACACACCTATTAACGAAAATTATACTCGTTCTGTTTATGGAGCTAGCGCGCTCTTAAGAATAGGTGATAACAATAAATTTTCTATTCTCAGTCTCTCCTGGACTAATAATGAATTTATCTTTGGCAAAGATGCTGACGGCAATCAACTCAGCGATAGTAATAATACATTTTTCATCTTATTAAGAAGTAATTTGTAATAGTGGAGATATAACCCCGGCTTATTGCAGAATTAGAAATACTATCTGCTCATGAAATACCGTTAATATAAAATTAACATTGAAAAAATTTGTAAAAATTCATAGGAAATAAATTCAAACCCTAAATAAAATTGGTGCAGCCTTATGAACTAAAGTCATTATTGGTCGAATCTGCAATAAATCATCATCTGAACTACCCAAAATCGCCATTATATAATGGCACATCATAAAATTTAAACTTTTGGTCTACTGTTATTATCGTTAAACCTTCTACCAAAGCCTGAGCAATTAACATCCTATCAAAAGGATCTCTATGATGCATTGGCAAATCAGCTACCTTGATTCCATGTACTAATGTCATAGACAAAACTTCAAACCGACTAAAGCGCAAAGCCTCCTCCAAATTACTAGGAACAATTAACTTTCCTAAAGATTGTTTAATCGAAATCTCCCAAGCACTAATTGCACTGACAAAAATTAAATTCTTAGGATTAGTAATTACCTCTCGTACCTGATTGGAAAGCTTAGAATCATTTTCTAAAAACCATAACAAAATATGAGTATCTAACAGAAAACTCATTACTCATCCCCATAGAAAGTAGCAATCACCTCTTCTGAAGTCTCATCAAAATCATCAGCAATCTTAACTTTACCCTGCCAAAAACCTGCAACCCTTGGCTCTAAGGCATCATTTAAACCAACCTTAGCAACCGTAGGTTTTTCTTCTGAAGATAAAGGCAAAACTTTTGCCAAAGGGACACCTTGATGAGTTAGCGTAACTTCAACATGATTTTGGATATCTGATAATAAATCAGCCAAATTATCAGATAAATAAGCAATATCAAAAGTTTTTGCTGACATTCTTGCTTATGTCCTACTAAATTACAAGCATTATAGCTAACGAAATCTGCCATCAATCAATATTTGGTCAAAGCTTTGCGAAAACCACCTTCTCCTCTGGTTTTAGGCACTTTTCGCGAACACCTTGATAAATGTGCAATTACCTTAACATCTCATGAATGAAGGAAGATGAGGAAGCACGGGAGAAATAACAAACACCAAATGCCAAACCCTAAATACCCATTCCCGTTAATATAAAATTGACGCGATAGTAGTAAAATGCATAGTTTTATTCCCCCAGAACGGTTTTTTCCCTACCTCAGTTGGACTGACATTGAGGCGATGTCAGATAAGGAAAATGTGGTAATTATTCAACCAGTAGGGGCTATTGAACAACATGGCCCTCATCTACCGTTAATTGTCGATGCGGCGATTGGTATGGGGGTGCTGGGAAAGGCGCTAACAAAGCTTGACTCTAGTATTCCTGCTTATGCTTTACCTAGTCTTTATTACGGTAAATCTAATGAACACTGGCACTTTCCGGGGACAATTACCCTGAGTACGGAAACCCTGACAGCTACAATTATGGAATTAGGCGACAGTATTTACCGTGCTGGGTTTAGAAAATTAGTGTTGATGAACTCCCACGGGGGACAGCCGCAGGTGATGCAAATGGCTGCGCGGGATTTACACGTGAAGTATGGAGACTTGGCTGTATTTCCGTTATTTACTTGGCGTGTGCCTCATATTACTAAAGAATTACTGACTCCGAAGGAAGCCGCGCAAGGTATGCACGCCGGAGATGCTGAAACTAGCCTGATGTTGGCACTTTTACCAGAACAGGTGAAGCTAGACAAAGCCGTTGCTGAGTATCCACCAGCACAGCCAAAAGATAGTTTGCTCAGTTGGGAAGGGAAGCTACCTGTGGCTTGGGTAACGAAAGATATCAGTAAAAGTGGTGTGATTGGTGATGCGACAACAGCAACTAAAGAAAAAGGCGATCGCATTCTCGAATCTGTTTCTGATGGTTGGGTGCAAGTTATTCGCGAAATTTATCACTTTCGTCCACCCCAGAGTTAAGGGATTGGCGACTGGGGACTGGGGACTGGGGACTGGGGATTAGGGGACAAGGGGACTAAGAGAAAATCACAATTGACTTTTGACTTTTGACTTTTGACTTTTGACTTTTGACTTTTGACTTTTGACTTCCTAGGAGACTTTTGAGGCTGTTTGTTTATTAGCTGAGGCGCAAATATTTAATGGTTGCGCCGATCGCAATACTGCATCTAGCAATCCCGGAAACAACGCTTCTAAATCCTCACGCCGCAACCTGTTGATGTGCTGGGTTCCTTCTTTATGAGTTAATACAACTCCCGACTCCCGTAAAATTTTGAAGTGATTTGACATTGTCGATTTGGCGATCGCAAAATCAAACCCCGCACAGCATTGCTGTCCCTGCGTTGCTAACAAGCGCACAATCTCTAGCCGCACTGGATCGCCCAAGGCATATAACACTCCCGCTAACGAAATATCTTTTCGATCTGGATGATACAAAAATCTCATTGTTGCACTATCTCATAAAATGACATATATTTTACTTATTCGATAATATCGAACAATAGAATTAAATACAGGAGGACAATTTTATGTCATCCATTACGAATGTCACGGAAGCTACCTTTAAGCAAGAAGTCCTAGAAAGCCAAGTTCCGGTATTAGTTGACTTTTGGGCACCTTGGTGCGGGCCTTGCAGAATGGTTGCTCCCGTTGTAGACGAGTTAGCTACCGAATACGACGGACAGGTGAAAGTGGTGAAACTGAACACAGATCAAAATCCCACCGTTGCCAGCCATTACGGAATTCGTAGTATACCTACACTCATGGTATTCAAGGCAGGCCGACAAGTCGATACGGTCGTGGGTGCCGTGCCTAAAACCACTTTAACCAAGACTCTATCACAGCATATTTCCTAAAGTTAACTGCCTAGGGTGAGCTGTTTATATACCCATAAAGGCTAACTGTAGGGTATGGGGCATTGGGCATTGGGCATTGGGCATGGGTAATAGGTAATAGTAATTTCTCCTTGTCGCCTAGTCCCCAATCACCAGTCCCCAATCACCAGTCCCCACCAGTCCCCAATCCCCATTACCCCTTATCCCCAGAGGGGGCCCCGAGTTCCCCAATCCCCATTACCCCTTATCCCCAGAGGGGGCCCCGAGTTCCCCAATCACCATGTCTTTAATCTCATACTTAGCGCGTCGTTCGGTGCACTATGGCTGGTTTGTTGCGGGTTTAACATTTTTAGCTTTGTTAGTAGCCGCAGGAATTCGTTCTGCACCAGGAGTTTTGATCGTACCTTTGGAGCAGGAATTTGGCTGGAGTAGAGCTACTATATCTTTGGCAATTTCCCTCAACTTAGTACTCTATGGACTGATTGGCCCTTTTGCTGCCACATTCATGGAGCGTATAGGGGTTCGCCGGACAATGGTATTGGCACTAACTGCGATCGCAATTGGTGTTGGCTTAACCACTTTCATGTCAACTTCTTGGCAATTAGTTTTGCTGTGGGGAATTATTGTTGGTAGTGGTAGCGGTGCGATCGCATTAGTCTTGGGTGCTGTTGTTGTCAATCGCTGGTTTTCGGAACGGCGGGGTTTGGTTTTGGGAGTTCTCACAGCCAGCACAGCCACCGGACAACTAATATTTTTACCAATTTTAGCCTCTTTAATAGAGCGTTTTGGGTGGCGAGCTGCATCTGTTAGCCTAGCTGGGATTGCGCTTGTAATTACACCTGCGATCGCCTTATTCATGCGCGATCGCCCGGCGGAAATTGGTTTGCGGCCTTTTGGCGATCGCAGCAATACAGAGGAAGTCCTACCACCAAAAGTTAATTCTATTGCTTCCACTCTCCGCAAACTCTGGCAAGGTGCAAAATCACTCGACTTTTGGCTGTTATTTGGTAGTTTTTTTATCTGTGGTGCTAGCACCAATGGACTCATTGGCACCCATTTAATACCAGCTTGTATTGATCATGGTATCCCTGAAGTTAAAGCTGCGGGACTACTGGCGATTATGGGGATTTTTGACTTTTGCGGGACAACTATCTCCGGTTGGTGGTCTGATAAATATAATAATCGCTACTTACTTTGCTGGTACTACGGTTTACGTGGTCTATCTCTAATTTTCCTGCCATTTAGTTTTAACTTTTCATTCTACGGACTGTCAGTATTTGCAGTCTTCTACGGACTCGATTGGATTGCTACTGTTCCCCCAACTGTGCGTCTTGTCAGCAATATCTTTGGCAAAGAGAATGTCGGTGTGATGTTCGGTTGGATTGTAGCGGGACATCAACTCGGTGCAGCTACAGCCGCCTTTGGTGCTGGAATGCTCAGAACTTTATTAGGGAGCTATTTTCACGCTTTTATTTTGTCAGGGGTTCTCTGTTTAATAGCCGCAGTTCTAGTACTGCGAATTGGACAACATCCTACTAAAAATAATTCAGTGTTGCTGATGGAAAATATAAATTAGGTTCACGCTCAAGGCTGAACTTCTAGTTACATTCAGCAACGCCAATTCACAACTATCAGTGCATTATTAAAGGAGAATTGCACCTATGGCAAATACAGCTTTGATAGTCGGTGCTGGTAGTGGGCTGAGTGCCTCGATCGCTCGTTTATTGGCTAAAGAAGGCTACCAAATAGCTTTAGCAGCTCGTCGCATTGAGAAACTTACACAGCTTACTAGTGAAATTGCAGCCGTCAGCTTTGCTGCTGATGCATCAAAACCAGAGGAAGTAAATCAGTTATTTATCGATGTCGAAAATAAACTGAGTACTCCTACAGTTGTTGTTTACAATCCTAGCTTTCGAGTTCGCGGGCCGCTGATTGATTTAGATCCTGGCGAAGTTGCCAAAACCCTAGAGGTATCTGCCTATGGTGGCTTTTTAGTAGCCCAAGCTGCCGCTAAAAGAATGTTACAGCAAGGGAGTGGTGCCATCTTCTTTACTGGAGCCTCAGCCAGCATTAAAGGTTACCCACAATCAGCACCCTTTGCAATGGGTAAATTTGCCCTGCGGGGTTTAGCTCAAAGCATCGCCAGAGAACTTGCACCTAAGAATATTCATGTAGCGCATTTTGTGATTGATGGTGCCATCCGTTCCGCAGAACGCTTAGATCCAGCAGACAATCCTGATAGCACCCTCGATCCAGATGCGATCGCGCAAACTTATCTCAACATTCTCAATCAACCCCGTAGCGCCTGGACTTGGGAAGTTGAACTACGCCCTTGGGTTGAGCGTTTTTAAAGATGGGGAATGGAGAATGGGGATTGGGGAACTCGGGGCCCCCTCTGGGGATAAGGGGTAATGGGGATTGGGGACTGGGGACTGGGGACTGGGGACTGGGGAAAATCCCGATTACCAATTACCGATTACCAATTACCAATTACCAATTACCGATTACCAATTACCAATTACCCCATGTCTAATACAAAATACTAAAACAGGGAGAATACTAATGATTGACCTTTATTACTGGACAACTCCTAACGGACATAAAATTACAATTTTCTTGGAAGAAATTGGACTACCTTATAACATTATTCCTGTAAATATTGGCGCAGGTGACCAATTTAAACCGGAGTTTTTACAAATTTCACCTAATAATCGGATTCCAGCAATTGTTGACCATGAACCTACAAATGGCGGCGCACCGATTTCTGTTTTTGAATCTGGTGCAATTCTGTTGTATTTAGCAGAAAAAACCGGAAAATTAATCCCCCAAGATGTGCGGCAACGAGTTGAAGTTCTGCAATGGTTATTCTGGCAAATGGGCGGTTTAGGGCCTATGGCTGGACAGAACCACCACTTCAGCCAATACGCACCAGAAAAGATTGACTATGCAATTAATCGCTATGTCAAAGAAACTGGACGTTTGTATGCAGTGCTTGATAAACGATTAGCTGATAGAGAATTTGTAGCAGGCGATTATTCCATAGCTGATATTGCAGCTTATCCTTGGATTGTGCCTTATGAACGCCAAAATCAAAAGTTAGAAGATTTTCCCAATTTACAGCGTTGGTTTGAGGCAATTAAGGCACGCCCAGCCACAATTCGCGCTTATGAAAAAGCAGAAGCATTTAAAAATCAAGCACTAGATGTTGAGAAGTCGCGGGAGTTGTTATTTAATCAATCGTCGCAAACAATTCAGCGCTAAAAATTCTGGCTCGTAGCGGATTGGAAACACCTGGTGTAGACAAGATACAGCAGATTGCAAGTTGGTGAAATACAGATAATTGTCAGGGCAAGGCACTGCCTTGCCCTCTAGAATTTATTGATGTGTCGCAAACATTATTTGAATTGGTATTATTTGTCCTTCAACAATTTTCAATCTGCTGTCTTTTTTACCCAAACCCTTACCTATTTTCTATTTCGGGTGAATATATTATTATTTGTAGGTTGATTATTTTCAATTAAACTTTGAGCAATGACAGTGATAGTTTTTGTCCAAGGATGCTCTGGATAACGCATAGAGAAAATATCACTGCTAGCCAAATGAAACATTTCCTCACACACAGGTAAAATCCCAGCGACAGGAACTTTATAAATATCTTGAACTTGTTGTTTTAAAGATGGAGTATTTAAGCTAGGTAATACTTTATTCATTACTAATAGCATTTTAGGAACTTCTAATTTACGTGCTACATCAATGGTTACTGCTGTTCCTTGATAGTCTTGTTTATCGGGACGTAAAATTACTAGCAATATATCTGAAATAATCACCGAAAGTAGAGTTTCTTCGTTAATGCCAGGATGAGTATCAATAAATAGATAATCTAACTGTAAACGCTGCATGAGTTGGCGAAATCCATCGTTGAGTAAACGCGCATCATATCCTTCACGCAGAATTCGAGAGATTTCTCCAGTTTTAATGCTGGATGGAATTAGATAAATTTTGCCGCGATTATTGGTAAACCAACCTTTGCGTGTTGTAAATACAGAACTGACATCATAAGTAGCAGCTTCAATTGCACAACGTCCCCATAAATAATCGTTGAGTGTATATTTGATTTTAGTTTCATCTAAACCAAAGGGGACGTGAATCCCAGGTGATTGAATATCTGTGTCTACGATTCCTACTCGCGCACCCCCACGCGCCAATACAGTTGCGAGGTTTGCAGTTACGTTAGATTTACCTGTACCACCACGAAATGAGTGAATAGAAATAATTTTTGCCATTTTTTCGACTCCGATATTTAGTAATAAGAATTATCTTTGATGCTGTAGATTACAGTTCTCACCTGTGTGGGTTAGGGCTTATTCTTCGGGATTTCCATATTGATTGCGAATCTCTTTTGCTGTTTGTTGCAATTTTTGGAAATAATCGCTCTCAGCAATTTCCTGAACTTCATTTATCCGTTTAGTGTTATCGATTTCTACACGCAATTGCTGTAACTGTGCGGATAATTGTTGTTCGCGATCGCAAACTTCGCGTACCATCTTCTGAAATACCCTTCCCAGTTGCCCTAGTTCGTCGGTACGTTGGGCAATTTCGGTGAGTCCTTGGCGTTCTAAATCTCGGACTTCAGTGGCGCTAACGGTTTCGCGGCTAATTGTTTGGGCAAGTTGAGCCATTGGTTTTAAAGGTTGAATTACTCTCCACTTAAGTAAGTAGTTAATGGACACTATGACTAATGCAAAAATGCCAATGAATATGCTGATAAACAGGAAAAGTGCTTTGCGGGCGTTACCGAAGACTTCGCTAGCTGGAATATAAATAATCTGAGTACCAATAATTTGATTTAGCTTCCAGCCGTAACCGTTTTGAGTACCGTAGCGTTCGACGTGGCTTTTGGGTGCTTGCTCTGGGCTACCATGACACTTGAGACAGCTAGAACTGTTAACCACCAATGGTTGAGCCGTGTAAAATAACTGTTCTCCAGCTTGGGAGCGTAAATCCGACAGACTTTTTAAAGTGCGATCGCTCTCAAACCGCTCAATTAATTTTGCCTCAAAGCGGTCAGCTTGGTCATTAAGATTCGTAGGATTCAGCGTCGCCTGTTTGTAAATCAAATCCTTATACTGCCAATTGGCTTTGAGATTATCAAAGACTCGTTTAGCGGCGATGCTGGGTACAGTTTCGGGGATAAATTCATTTTGCGGATCGGTAATTTGAGTAATTAGCGGCGCAATATCATTACTAGTGTAACTTCTGACCGAGTTGACTATCTGTATTGCCATCTGTCCGCGTGCGTTCATCTCTCCTAAAGCTTTTTGTTCCAGTGCTTTAGATAACGCAAATCCACCCAGCCCAATTCCCGCAATAAAAATGAGCGTGAGTAGCAGCGTAAATTGAGATGCAAGTTTAAAACGTCCCAGCATTTTCGCAAATTCCATCAACGGTCTCTCTTATTCATATATCTGAGAACCATTCACTCGATCAGATTTTCCAGCATTCTGCAACAAGTCTTTATTCGCACTGGGGTAAAGGGAAAAGGTGTTGAGCCGCTTTCCGCCTAGTGGGAACGCAACCATGAGAGCAGTTGCTTCACCACTTCCCTCATCTTTCGATATCCAACTTTAGTTGGAGACAGTTTGATTGAGATCCATCTTTTTGCAATCCGAACTTTCTTCCGATTACGTTCCTTGGCTAAATTCCCTACTATGAACACATGAAGCGAAACGAAAAGCGCAGCGAAAACAAACCAAGATAAAACAAATTATAACCTGGTTAAAGCAAGCTGCTAAATCTTAAAACATTACACAATTAACAAGGAAGAAAAATTATGTCTAACGAAATCAAAAACATCGCTGCTATTGAACTTTCTGAAGATGAATTAGATAACGTTGCTGGTGGTGTTGGTGAATTTGTTCTCAGTGGTGGTCAAAATCTAGGACTATTTACTGGTGCTAGCTTCCAACAAAAAAATCTCACAGTTGCTCAACAAACAATCGCAGGCCCTGGCGGTGCTGGTACTACTACCTTAGTTAATGCTCAAGAAATTATCAGCAATTCTGGTCAAATACTAACTGTTGGTAATTAATTCTCATCATTAACAACCTGGTTAATATCTCATCATTACCAGGTTCTCTCTTCCACATCTAATTTGAAATTACACATTAACTGATTAAATTATAAGGAGTAAAATCATGTCTCACGAAATCAAAAACATCGTTGCTATTGAACTTTCTGAAGATGAATTAGATAACGTTGCTGGTGGTGTTGGTGAATTTGTTCTCAGTGGTGGTCAAAATCTAGGACTATTTACTGGTGCTAGCTTCCAACAAAAAAATCTCACAGTTGCTCAACAAACAATCGCAGGCCCTGGCGGTGCTGGTACTACTACCTTAGTTAATGCTCAAGAAATTATCAGCAATTCTGGTCAAATACTCACTGTTGGTAATTAATTCTCATCATTAACAACCTGGTTAATATCTCATCACTACCAGGTTGTCTCTTCCACATCTAATTTGAAATTACACATTAACTGATTAAATTACAAGGAGTAAAATCATGTCTCACGAAATCAAAAACATCGCTGCTATTGAGCTTTCTGAAGATGAATTAGATAACGTTGCTGGTGGTGTTGGTGAATTTGTTCTCAGTGGTGGTCAAAATCTAGGACTATTTACTGGTGCTAGCTTCCAACAAAAAAATCTCACAGTTGCTCAACAAACAATCGCAGGCCCTGGCGGTGCTGGTACTACTACCTTAGTTAATGCTCAAGAAATTATCAGCAATTCTGGTCAAATACTAACTGTTGGTAATTAATTCTCATCATTAACAACCTGGTTAATATCTCATCATTACCAGGTTCTCTCTTCCACATCTAATTTGAAATTACACATTAACTGATTAAATTACAAGGAGTAAAATCATGTCTCACGAAATCAAAAACATCGTTGCTATTGAACTTTCTGAAGATGAATTAGATAACGTTGCTGGTGGTGTTGGTGAATTTGTTCTCAGTGGTGGTCAAAATCTAGGACTATTCACTGGTGCTAGCTTCCAACAAAAAAATCTCGCAGTTGCTCAACAAACAATTGCAGGCCCTGGCGGTGCTGGTACTACTACCTTAGTTAACGCTCAAGACATTATTAGCAATTCTGGTCAAATACTCACTGTTGGTAATTAATTCTCATCATTAACAACCTGGTTAATATCTCATCACTACCAGGTTCTCTCTTCCACATCTAATTTGAAATCACACATTAACTGATTAAATTACAAGGAGTAAAATCATGTCTCACGAAATCAAAAACATCGCTGCTATTGAACTTTCTGAAGATGAATTAGATAACGTTGCTGGTGGTGTTGGTGAATTTGTTCTCAGTGGTGGTCAAAATCTAGGACTATTTACTGGTGCTAGCTTCCAACAAAAAAATCTCGCAGTTGGTCAACAAACAATTGCAGGCCCTGGCGGTGCTGGTACTACTACCTTAGTTAACGCTCAAGACATTATCAGCAATTCTGGTCAAGGGCTGTTCGTTGGTAACTAATTTATAAAATTAAGTAGTCTGACAGAATTAATTACACAAAGTCATTGCGAATGGAGCGAAGCGGAATGAAGCAATCGCAAGGGCTGGGATTGCTTCTCTTCGAGACGCTACGCGAACGCTTCGCTCGCAATGACTGTAAATATTTTTGTCCAAGTACTTAACAACCTGGTGTAATCGCACTTCAATGTTTCATTAATACCAGGTTCTTGCATCTACCTCAAACTGGAAATTACACATTAACTCATTAAATTATCAGGAGAAAATAATGTCTGCAAAAATCAAAAATATTATTACTATTGAACTTTCTGAAGCTGAATTAGATAACGTTGCTGGTGGAATAGCAACAGTTAGTACTGAAGAAAAAACTTACGATAGCAATCCCGATCCTGGCTTTGTAGCGCAGCCAACAAATCCTCAACCAACATTTCCTAGTTTTCCTAGCTTCCCTAGTTTTCCTTCAATTACGCTAGAGATACCATCAATATCTTTCCCAGGAAATGTTGATCATTGATGCTATCAAGATATATCAGCTTTGATAGGTAACTGAATTACTTTCTGATAACTTATTTATTCTGTATCCTCTCCACACAAATCTACCTCTTGTTGTGATTAACAAAACAGAGGTAGATTTTTTATGTGATAAAACTAATGCGTAGGCGTAGCCCGTCGTAGACATCGCACTTGTCGGTTTGGCGTTCATGTATACTCGACAGGCGATCGCATTGATTTATTGAATTCTCGTTACAATTCCGGTGAAAAGGCTAAATATTTAGTAAATGCACCCTTGACACTCCTTTGCACTGGTTAAATCTACCTTGACTTTTGTCAACGAATAGTATCCAGACATACAATTTTGTCTAAAAAGTCAAGTTTTTTCTTTTACAACATCAAAATGCTACAAGTTGCGATTCGATCTCCGCAGCTTGTAAATTACGACCGATAAAGACTAAGCGGGTTTGCCTAGCCTCTTCTGGTAGCCAAGGGCGATCGTAAAATTTATCAAATCGGTTCCCTACGCCTTGCATAACTAAGCGCATGGGTTTGTTCGGCACAACCACAAAACCTTTAATGCGATAAATTTCTTGTTGGTTTGTCAGTTGTTCTAGCTGTTTTTGCAGTTTTTCGGGGTCAAAGGCCTGGTCTAAAATCACGTGAGTTGAGGTAATATCATCATCGTGATCGTGGTCTTCTTCAGTGTCGTGATGGCTGGGACGGCTATCTAGGTTATCTTCAACAGCAGCTTGGTATCCCAGTAAAATAGATGGGTCGAGTTGAGAGCGATCGCTTTCAACTATCTTTACTACTCTGGGTAACTCTTGTTTGACTAACTCCTCAACCTTAGCTTTGGTATCAGCATCCACCAAGTCAGTTTTCGTCAAAACTACCAAGTCTGCACAAGCTAGCTGGTCTTCAAACAGTTCTTGCAACGGAGTCTCATGTTCAAGACTATCATCTGCCTGCCGTTGGGCCGCGATCGCCTCCGGATCGCTGGCAAATGTCCCCGCTGCTACCGCCGCGCAATCGACGACGGTAATCACTGCATCCACCGTTGCACCAGTGCGAATTTCCTGCCAGCGAAAAGCCTTAATTAGCGGTTTTGGTAAAGCTAAACCAGAAGTTTCGATGACGATACAATCGATGCTATCCCGGCGCTTTAATAACTCTTGCATCGTCGGATAAAACTCTTCCTGCACGGTGCAGCATAAGCAACCGTTCGTCAATTCAAAGATATTACTCCCGCCATCACCATCTTCGGGACAAATTTGGCAAGATTTCAACAATTCGCCATCAATACCCAGTTCGCCAAATTCGTTGACTAACACCGCAATTCTGCGTCCTTGGTTATTTTGTAGCAGGTGGCGAATCAGGCTGGTTTTGCCACTACCTAAGAAGCCTGTGATTACTGTGACAGGAATTTTTGTAGCCATTGTTTAATTAGAATGTTGCCCATTTGCATTTTCCCCGATTGCGGGGGATTGGGGAATGGGGATGAGGGGGATGAGGGGGATGAGGGAGATGAGGGGGATGAGGGGGGATGAGGGAGATGAGGGGGATGAGGGGGATGAGGGGGATGAGGGGGATGAGGGAGATGAGGGAGATGAGGGGGATGAGGAAAAATTTCTATTACCAATTACCCAATGACAAATGACAAATGACAAATGACCAATGACAAGAGGGGCAACTTCTCTGCGATCGCCTAACTTTAATCAGGTGACCCCAGGGAAATTGCCCCTAAAGGTTACGAACATTTAATTTTTATGCCAATTCTCCAAAATTCAGCAACGGATTCAAAATCAGAAACTTTGAGAAAATTTAGTTTTCTTTATTTTGAATTTTGAATTTTGAATTTTGAATTGGTATTACTCGGCGGTAGCAAGTTCGGTGCTGCCACGTGTACGCTTACGGGTGAGGGTGTTGTACAACATGATGCCGATGGCTTTGATTAAATTGCCTTCTAGTTCATTGAACATTTTCATGTTTATGCCAAAAGCAGCGTTAGCTTCATCCACAATGCGATCGGCTGTAGCTTCATCAATGGGCATCTCATCCAAAGCTTGACGATATTTAGCTTTGAATCCCTTTTCATCAGTAATGTCTGCAAATTCGTAGAAGGCGGTACCTTGGCCATCATTCAGGTTCATGGCTGTTTGGGCAATACCTTTAAGAATTTGACCGCCAGATAAATCGCCCAAGTAACGTGTGTAAGAATGGGCAATTAACAATTCTGGTGCGGTTGCAGATACTTCGCGGATGCGCTGTACATAAGCTTCTCCTGCTGAAGATAGTTGTACTTGCTCGCGCCAATTACTACCGTAGTAAAAACTTAAGTCTTGTTCTAAGGTATGCTTGCGGTTGAGTTCGGTAAAATAAATTTTGCTAACAATTGGGTGGTCGCGATGTTTTTCCATCTCCTCTTCCATCGCTGAGTAGACGAAGTAGAAGTTACCAACTAGCTTGCGATACGAGCTTTTTTCTACCACCCCTTTTAAAAAGCACTTGACAAAACCTACGTTTTCTGCCATCGTATGGGCTTTTTTAGTGCCTACACGCAATTTGCTTGCTAAATTGCTACTCATGCTAAATTTCTCTACTTTAAAAGGTCAACTACCAGAGGTCGATTTATGACTGGCTAAAAAAGGCCATTAAAACGTTACATTAGAACCATTTGATGAGAATTTATATTAAAAATTCTTAAGCAACCAGAAGTTTTACTTTTTGCCTAGTTAACAGACTCAGCCTTAGTGAACTTTTGTTTCCACTTGACTAATGCAGAGCTTGCATTGTTTAATTTAGGCTTTAATCGGCTTTTTATCGGCTAAAAAGGCTTTATTAAATGATGAGTGCTAAATAATAGCATTCTTTACCATATCTTTACAGTATACATTAGTTTAACGTGTTAATACTTAGCGATAATAATGAAGTTGATAGTCCAGCTAATTATCAACACTAGTGATGGTTGCAGACACTATTTATCAATTTCAGGCAATAAATCGCTTAGGAAATCTTTATAATTAGCCATGAATATTCATAAGTATTTTTACTGAATAACAGTCTGTTTAAAATCAATTGTCTCCCTTTGAAAGAAGTATATAGTGGGGGCTAGGGATTGGGGACTGGGGAACTCGGGGCCCCCTCTGGGGATAAGGGGTAATGGGGACTGGGGACTGGGGATGAGGGAGATGAGGGGGAAAAGGGAGAAAACCAATTACCAATTACCAATTACCAATTACCAATTACCAATTACCAATTACCAATTACCAATTACCAATTACCCATGCCCAATGCCCAATGCCCTATGCCCAATGCCCCATTCCCCAAAATTGTTTAACAAAGTGTAAAGTGTTATTCTCCTGTGTGAGTGTGTGGAGTTTTAAAAATTATGGTTTCATCTATAACTCGGACTCAAGGCGGCATTCAAAAAGGTTTGACTGCGGCTGAGAATATTGAAAGCAATTCGGAGCGGAATTTAATAGTACTGCCCAAAAATCCTTTATTCGGTACAGATGGGATTCGCGGCAAAGTTGGAGACTTACTGAATGCGCCTTTAGCATTGCAGGTAGGTTTTTGGGCGGGGATTGTGTTGCGTAGTCATGCTGCTAATCCAGGGCCAGTTATTCTGGGACAGGATTCTAGAAACTCCAGCGATATGTTAGCAATGGCTTTGAGTGCTGGGTTAACCGCAGCAGGTGTAGAAGTTTGGCATTTGGGATTATGCCCTACTCCCTGCGTTGCTTATCTTACCAGCATGAGTGATGCCATTGGTGGTGTGATGATTTCTGCCAGTCATAATCCCCCAGAGGATAATGGAATTAAAGTTTTTGGTGGGAATGGTGCCAAGTTACCTCTAGCATTGCAAGCAGAAATTGAGGCGGGACTGCGCGGTAATATGTCAGCGGTGGCGAATGTCAGTCATTGTGGACGGCATTATTCACGTAAAGAGTTAATTGGAGATTATAGCGAGGCTTTAAAACAACCCTTACAGAGTGAGGTGAATCTGCAAGGGATGAAGATAGTTTTAGATTTAGCCTGGGGTGCAGCAGTTGGGTTAGCCCCGGAGGTATTTACAGAAATGGGGGCAGAGGTAATTTGCTTGCATAATCAAGCAGATGGCGATCGCATTAATGTTAATTGTGGTTCTACTCACCTAGAATTTTTGCAAGCCACAGTTCAAGAACACAATGCTGATGTAGGCTTTGCTTTCGATGGTGATGCTGATCGCGTTTTGGCTGTAGATAGTAAAGGTAGACAAGTTAATGGCGATTACATTCTTTACCTTTGGGGTCGCCATCTACAGCAAAAGCAACAATTGCCCGAGAATTTGATTGTTTCTACTGTTATGGCCAATTTAGGCTTTGAGAAAGCTTGGCAACAAATTGGTGGTAAGTTAATTCGCACCGCCGTCGGCGATCAGTATGTGCAAGCCGAAATGCTGCGTCATGGGGGAATGCTAGGTGGCGAACAATCTGGTCATATTTTATGTCGTCATTATGGCATTACTGGTGATGGCTTATTAACAGCCTTACATATAGCAGCCTTAATTAAAGAAGCTGGCATTTCCCTACATGAAATGGTAGACCAAAGCTTCCAAACCTACCCCCAAATATTGCGGAATGTGCGAGTCCTAGATCGCGATCGCCGTTTAGCATGGAAAGATTGCGAACCTTTACAAAAAGCGATCGCCCAAGCCGAAGCAGCAATGGGTGATGCTGGCAGAATTTTAGTCCGTGTTTCTGGCACAGAACCAGTTATCAGGGTTATGGTGGAAGCGGCCAATGCGGAACTGACTAACCATTGGACAAATGAATTGGTATCACAAGTCCAGCAACATCTAGGATAACCAGTGCTGAAGTGCTGAGTTACATAGACTCACAACTCAGCACTCAGAACTGAAACTCATGGCGAAACCCAAGAAAAAATCCTCCAAATCAAAAAAGCAATCGCAATCAGAAAAACCTCAGCTGAGTCTGAAAGAACAGTTAGCCCAAAAGCGGCAAGCTAATATAGCAAAAAAAGAATTCACGAGTTTACTAACCAAAGCCTCCTTTAGCGGTGTCTTTTTTGGCATCCTGCTATTTTTCGTTGGTGGAATGAAGGTAGCAGTTCCTGGTGTTTTAGGAATAATTATTCTAGCTTTATCTTATAAATATCCTCGTCAAGCCCTGCTTGCCTTTATCATTTACGTCCCCTTTGGCGGTACTATCACTTATTACCTGGGTAATAGTCCTGTACTGCAATTAGCTAAAGATGCTTTCTATGTTCCAGCTTTAATTGGAGTTTGGCAAAGTTGTCGTCAGCAAGGATTACCATTCATTATTCCCAAAGCAATTAAAACGCCCCTGTTAATTTTATTGGGCTTGTGTTTATTAACTTTGATTTTTGTGAATGCTGGACAACAGTTCAACCCACCCGCTGTAGGGCCGCTGCAAAAAGCACCAAAGGAATTTCCTATAGGGCTGGGAATTTTAGGATTAAAAGTATTTTTAGGTTATGTACCTCTAATTACTTGTGCTTACTATTTTATTCGTAATAAAAAAGATTTCCTATTATTATCACGATTACAGGTTGTCCTCACACTTATCTGTTGTGTATTGGGAGTTATTCAATATTTATTATTACTAACTGGTGTCTGTCAAGGTACTAGAGGTTTTGAAGGTGATTTGTTATTTAGAGCCACATTAGAGGCTCGATGTTACTTTGGTGGCTCATTATTATACAGTCCAGAAGAAGGAGTTATTCGTTTACCTGGAACATTTGTTGCCCCTTGGCAATGGGCATGGTTTTTAATTTCTAGTACCTTTTTTAGCTTTGCTACTGGCTTCACAGATCCTGCACTTTTTTGGCGATTAATTGGGTTAGGTTCCTTAGCATCAGTATTTATTAATGCGGTGATTTCTGGACAGAGAATTGCCTTAGCTTTAGTACCAACTTGTTTTGTGGCTTTGCTATTTTTAACAGGTCAAATTGCCAACCTCAAACGCTTTATTCCCATTGGTATAGGATTAGCTTTAATTCTGGGGATTGCAATGGTGACTAACCCGGCTGTAGTCCAAGAAAGAACCGAGAGTTTTACCAGTCGTTGGGAAGCCTCACCACCCCAAGATTTTATTATTCAGCAATTTGAAGACAACTTAAAAAATGTTGGACCTTTAGGAAATGGCTTGGGAAGGGCTACTAATTCTGCTCGTTCTATGGGTTCTACTAAACTCATAGAAACTTACTATCCTAAAGTAATGTATGAAATAGGAACTTTGGGAGTTTTAGGGTTTTTAGGTTTAGTCACCGCCCTCACAACATCAGCCTTCAAAACATATCGTTCCATCAAAAACCGGAATTTACGCAGTCATGCTGCTGCTTTGTGGGTATTTATCTTATTTATTAGTTACAACACTTACTATTATCCTCTAGATGTCGATCCAGTTGCTGTTTATTACTGGTTTTATGCCGGAATTCTGTTTAAATTACCACTAATAGATAAACAAGAAAAAGCTAGTAGCGAAGCGCAGAATAAAGTAAATAAAAAGCCTCTTTTATAATTGCAAATTTAATGTCAAGGTAGAATTTACCTAGTAATTTGTCCCATTAAGTTTTGCTTGGTGAGTTAACTGTTCTATTTCCCTTCTTTTCCTGTTTCCTTAGCGTAATTCGTGCCTACACTGCGGGAACAGCTTTACCAAATGCAGTTCGTTCCTAAACCTCCTCAAAATTACTGCGAAGAACTACTGAGAACACTCCCGTAAACTCCCTGATGGCAGATACCTAACTGTAGACTAGGCTAGATTCAGTTTGATTAATAATTTGTAATTTTAATATATAAAAAATGGCAAAGGTAATTATAGCAGGAGAAAGACATCTTAGTACTCCTAACCTGCCGCGCACATCTCAACATATATTAATTCGCCCTAAACAATTTCCTTCAGGAAGGTATCCTTTAGAAAAAATTTGGTATCCCTTAAATAGCTTTAGTTATTGGCAGCCTTTTTGGAAAAAGTTTCAAGTTGTTCACGCTTTCAATAGAATTGAATATACAAATAAACCTTGGTTCGTTACTTTTGAAGACCATAGATTTTTATATAGAAATCCCCAAAACAAATTAGAAGAAATAGCTTATCCAATTTTAAATAACCGTTTAGCACTAAAAAATTGTCAAAAAATAATTGCCATATCTGATTATGCCAAAATGAGGTTTGCAAATCGCGTTTCAGAATGGAATATTAGCGAGAAATTAAAAAATAAATTAACTGTTATTCATCCTAATTTTGCAATTAAAGCTCATCAGCCTAAAACTTATAAAGATGGCGAAAACATTGAACTGATATTTGTCGGTAACCATTTAGCGAGAAAAGGTGGAATTGTTGCTTTAAGATTAGCCAAAAAAGCTGAAGCTTTAGGGTTACCTATTAAGGTACATATTATTTCTAATTTAAGATATGGTTCCGGAGTACCTACAGATTTTCCTGACCAGTCAAAATATACAGCAGATTTAAAGCTATTAGATTTGGATAATGTAGTTTTTCATAAAAGTATCCCTAATGAAAAAGTTTTAGATTTACTTGCCCAAAGCCATTTTCAAATTTTAGCTACTTTACATGATACATACGGCTATAGTGTCCTCGAAGGATTTTCGGTTGCAACTCCGGCAATTACTACCAATATATGCGCCTTACCAGAGTTTGTTCATGATGATGAAAATGGCTATCACTTAAAATTACCACTAAATGAAATTCGCCATTGGAATAATTGGTTACATGGGGAAAAAACTAAAACTAATGAATATTGGGAAATATTAAATAGCACCTATGATGATTTAGCAGAGCAAGCATTGCAGAAAATCTTACATTTTCTGGAACGAACAGATAAACAAGAACATTATGCATCTCTCAGTGCTGGCGCATTAACTCAAATGCAAAATTACCATAATGCCGAAAAGCAAAATGAGTTATTTGATAGTTTGTATGCAGAAGCCGCAGCTTTGAACTAGGTTATTTTCTATATAAAAATATGAGTGATTTACCGTTAATTTCTGTTGTTATTCCTACCTATTATCGTGAAGAAGCTTTACGAGATAGTATTGCAGATATTCTCAAACAAGATTATGCCAATTTTGAAGTTATAGTTGTAGACCAAACTCCAAAACATGAACCAGAAATTCAAGCTTATCTCGAAGAAATGGCAACAGCAGGTAAGATTAAATGGTTCCGCTTAGATTGGGCGAGTTTACCAGGCGCACGAAATTATGGAGTGCGACGGTCAGAGGGTGAAATAATTTTATTTATTGATGATGATGTCCAATTAAAACCCGGCTTTTTATCAGCCCATGTGAAAAACTATCTGCAAAATCCAGAGGTGGGGGCTGTAGCTGGGAGAGTATTTGACAGAATGAAATTAGGTGATTCTGGGGGAGATTTGGAAATTGAATATTTACCTCCCCAAGCAATGGACCCTGGAATTGCTTGGTATCATATAGATTTAGTCCACACCATCAAACCCCAGCAGGTATTAACTGCGAGGGGTTGTAATATGTCTTTCCGGCGAGAAATTTTTACTAAATATGGGCTGAGATTTGACGAAAGGTTTCGCGGTAGTGCGGTACGGGAAGAATCGGATTTTTGTTTGCGGCTGAGACAGACAGGATATAAGATTTGGTACGATCCAGAAGCCGATTTAGTGCATTTGGGTGAAGAAACTGGAGGTTGTCATGATATTAGTATGCGATCGCTCCAGTATCAACTCACTTTTTACCACAATCATTTTTTACTGGGGTTGAAGAACCTCACTGTTAGCCAAGCTTTACGTCTATACGCCCGTTTATTTGATTGTCACGTCTTGGGGCGACCTCCTTGTCATAAAAGCGGTTCTCCCATCAAAATCGCTACTCGTGGCTTTTTCTATATTCTGGGTTTTTTCAAGGCTGTGGGGACTGTGATTCAATCATTATGGAATGATGGGCAAATTTACAGTCGGCTTGATCCGGAGTTTTAGTTATTTTTGACCGCCGATGGAAGAGGATAAACGCAGATAAACGCAGATATAGAGAATTCTTATTTAAAAAGTTAATGGTGCGTTAGCGACAGCGTAACGCACCCTACGTTTATTAATTAAATGAAATATGAAAATTTTAGTTGCTAGTCATACTTATATTGTAGATTTAAACTGTGAAAAGTTACGCGCTTTATCGCAATTAGAACCAGGGATTGAAGTGACGGTTGTTGTTCCTAAACGTTGGCGACCTGGTGGTGTCCAAAATAAAGTTATTGAAACTCAATACAGGGATGAAGGTGCATTTAAAATAGTCCCGGTTTCTAACTTTAGCCAAAATCATCAAGGCTTGCTCACATTTGGGGCTGATTTAATCGCTTTGTTAAAGCAATTTCGTCCCCAAGTGATTCAAGTTGAGCAAGCCTCTAGGGGGCTAGCTTATACTCAGATGATTATTTTAAATAAAATCTTGGGCTTGCAGGCGAAAAATATATTTTTTACTTGGTGGAATTTGCCGTATGAACTCAAATTTCCTGCTAGTTTTTTAGAAAAATTTAACCTAGATAATAGCCACGGCATTATTTCTGGTAATCAGGATGGGGCGGAAGTTTTACGACAGCGAGGCTACCAGGGGGCGATTAAGGTGATGCCACAGTTGGGTGTCGATGAACGTGTTTTTACTCCCCAAGCTCAACCAGAGTTAGCAGCTAAATTGGGGATTTTTTCCGATGAATTTGTAGTAGGTTTTGTTGGCAGATTCGTACCAGAAAAGGGGTTGTTAACTCTATTGCAGTCCTTAATATCTATCAAAAATAAACCTTGGAAATTACTGTTGCTGGGACGAGGGTATTTACAGGCAGAAATACTGAAAATAGCTGCAGAGAATCAAATTCAAGATAGAGTCATAATTATTGAAAGTGTTCCCCATGATGTAGTGCCACAATATATCAATTTAATGGATACTTTAGTACTGCCATCTGAAACCACTTACAAATTTAAAACTTTAACTGCGGCGGGCTGGAAAGAACAATTTGGTCATGTAATTATTGAGGCTATGGCTTGTAAAGTGCCTGTGATTGGTTCTAATTCTGGCGAAATTCCTCATGTGATTGGGGATGCTGGTTTGATTTTTCCAGAAGGTGATGCCCAAGCTTTAGCTAATTGCTTAACGCAATTAATTGATAATCCGGAGTTAAGGCACAAAGTTGGGGCTATGGGTTATCAAAAAGCAATGGATAAATATACAAATAAGGCTTTGGCGCAGCAGCAATTAGAGTTTTATCGGGGACTTGTTAAGAGTTATTAGAGATTAATATGCTTGGGTTAAGCTTATTAGTGATTGATTTGTCACTTATTCAAGAAGCCAGAAGAATTGGGGGATTCTCCCCCAAACCCCCGATTGGGTGACGGTTGCGTCCCCCAAACCCCCTCCAAAATTATTGATCTGTTTTTTTTGTTGAGTAACTAGTACTCTGGGGCGTAAATAGCGCAAAGTTGGCGGTGTCGGTTTCCGTCCCGCCAAACTTTGTAAGAGAAACAGACAATCTGTAATTTGTTAAAAGGCTGGTGGTATAAGTATTCTTTCTTTTGACTTTTGACTTTTGACCGTGCCAATTTTAGATTTTAGATTGCCGATTTTAGATTTTTTTGGTTCATGCCTCACCCCTTGTGGGTGAAACAAATCCAAAATCCAAAATCCAAAATCCTCAAGCCCTGCACCCTTGTGGTCGGGGTCAATCCAAAATCCAAAATCCAAAATCCAAAATCGTTTGACTTTTGACTTTTTACTTTTGCCTTGTTGTACTAGTTTTTTGGTTTTGTTATCAATTAATTTTCTTAACTGAACTGTATTTTATTAGAGATTGTTGAATTTTATTTTTTAACGCAAAGGGGTGCGGAGATTTTATCAGAGCTATTTATGTTAAGGATAAAATTATGAAAGTATTACATATTGTTCCTTCTATTTCTCTTATTTATGGCGGCCCTAGTCAAATGGTATTAGGGTTGGCTCCTGCTTTGGCAAAGGAGGGGGTGGAAGTTACGGTAATTACAACTGATAGTAATGGCGATACTGGACA
The DNA here is from genome assembly GCF_025677855.1 of Tolypothrix sp. PCC 7601. Classification (NCBI taxonomy): domain Bacteria; kingdom Bacillati; phylum Cyanobacteriota; class Cyanophyceae; order Nostocales; family Tolypothrichaceae; genus Tolypothrix; species Tolypothrix sp. PCC 7601. Next base: position 556,342 of record NZ_CP064879.1, on the reverse strand, counting down.
AAAACCTTTAGATGTTCCTTTAAATACAGCGATAAAACAAGATGGTTATGAAATTATCTATTTCCGTTGTGCGCCATTTCGTCGTTATAAGTTTTCGCTAGATTTACTTAAGTGGTTAAAACGTCACGCTCGTGAGTATGATATAGCCCATATTCATGCTTTATTTTCTCCTGTTAGTAGTGCGGCTGCAACTGTTTGCCGTCAACAAAAGTTACCTTATATTTTGCGTCCTTTAGGAACTCTCGATCCATCTGATTTACGCAAGAAAAAGTTATTAAAACAGCTTTATGCTGCAATTATTGAACGTCAAAATATAGCTGGTGCGGCGGCTATTCATTTTACTAGTGATCAAGAAGCAAAAATATCAGCCAGATTTGGGGTAGCGACGCAAGATTTGGTGATTCCTTTGGGTGTGGTTCCGCCACAATTAGCAACACATCAGCAAAAATTGGCAATTCCCCAGGATGTACCTGTAATATTATTTATGTCGCGAATTGACCCCAAAAAAGGGTTGAATTTGTTAATTCCGGCGCTAGAAAAGCTGTTAACTGCTGGTCGTAATTTTCACTTTGTCTTAGCTGGGACAAATCCCCAAGATCCAGATTATGAACAAAGTATCATTTCTCAAATTCAAAATTCACCACTGCGATCGCACACTACAATTACTGGCTTTGTTACAGGTGAGTTAAAAGCTAGTTTACTGCAAGCTGCCGATGTCTTCGTTTTGCCTTCCTACTATGAAAACTTTGGTATTGCAGTGGCTGAGGCGATGGTAGCCGGGATACCTGTGGTAATTTCCGATCAGGTGCATATTTGTCACCAGGTGAGTGAAAGCGAATCGGGATGGGTTGGGGAGTTAGATGTACAGGTATTAGTCAATTTACTACAAACAGCCTTGCAAAACCCGGCAGAACGCCAGCGTCGGGGACTCAACGCCCAGCAATATGCATTACAACATTACAGCTGGAATGCGATCGCTCGTCAAATGATTTCAGCATACCAGCAGATTCTACGTTAACAACGTTGTTCCATACCCCCCATGCCCAATGCCCCATGCCCTATTTTTATTGAGCTTCTTTACACGAAATTACGTAAAATCACATTTCTTTACCAGCCACTTAACCCGATTGGTGAACCGGGGTTTTATGTGACGATCACATAGTAGAATACTTAATGCCTTTCTAATTACAGGAAGTTCTCATGACTCTCCGTCTAGGTGATACAGTACCCAACTTTACGCAAGCCTCTACACACGGCGACATAAATTTTTACGAATGGGCAGGTGACAGCTGGGTTGTGCTGTTTTCACACCCTGCTGACTATACACCTGTTTGCACCACTGAACTAGGTACAGTTGCCAAGCTGAAACCAGAATTTGACAAGCGCAATGTCAAAGCGATCGCTCTCAGCGTTGATGATGTAGAATCCCATAACGGATGGGTGGGTGATATTGAAGAAACCCAAAACACTACTCTCAACTACCCAATTTTGGCAGATGCAGATCGTAAGGTTTCTGACCTTTACGATATGATTCATCCTAATGCCAACGCAGCAGTGACAGTGCGATCTGTTTTTGTTATTGATCCCAATAAAAAGCTACGTCTGAGTTTCACATACCCTCCTAGCACAGGACGCAACTTTGATGAACTGTTGCGGGTAATTGATTCTCTGCAACTGACAGATAATTACAGCGTGGCGACACCAGCTGACTGGAAAGACGGGGATAAGGTTGTAATTGTTCCCTCACTTAAAGATCCAGAAGTGCTGAAGGAGAAATTCCCCAAAGGTTACGAGGTAGTTAAACCCTATCTGCGCTTGACTCCTCAGCCTAACAAGTAAGTCTTATTACTTCAAACTTTTTGCTGTTAAGGCGCGAAGGTAAAACTTTGCGCCTTTGCTTGTTTAGGTCAGAATAAAGATAAAAGTTAGTCTGGTAAGCATTATGTTCTCATCTCCCTTGGTGTTGCAAATTCCGCCATCAATGCAAATGACAGACGAACAATTCTTTGAGTTTTGTCAGGTGAATCGCGATTTACGCATTGAGCGTAATAATTTAGGAGAAATATCGATTATGCCGCCTACAGGTTCAGAATCAGGGAATCGTAACTTTAATATTGCCTTACAGCTAGGAGTTTGGGCAGAACAAGATGGTACTGGTATTTGTTTTGACTCCAGTACAGGGTTTAAGCTATCAACAGGTGCAGATAGATCCCCGGATGCTTCTTGGATGAAATTGGAACGGTGGAATAGTCTTTCCCCCGTACAGCAAGAAAAGTTTGCGCCTATTTGTCCAGATTTTGTGATTGAATTGCGATCGCCTAGCGATAATCTCCAACCTCTCAAAGACAAGATGGAAGAATATATGCGGGAACCTGGGGTACAGTTAGGCTGGTTAATTGATCGCAAACATCGTCAAGTTTATATTTATCGTCCTGGTAACCCAGCAGAATGTTTAGATCATCCTGATACTATTAGCGGCGATCCTGTGTTACCTGGTTTCGTTTTGAATATGAGTAAGGTTTGGTAGTATCAATTATGAGTTATAAATTATTAATAATTTATATTAACGCTTAAATTCATCTGCGTTTATCTGTGTTCATCTTCTTCTATCTGCGGTTAATTTCCTTATATTAAAATACAGTTCAGTTAAGAAAATTAATTGATAACAAAACCAAAAAAGTAGTTACTCGACAAAAAAACAGAAGAATAATTTTGGAGGGGGTTTGGGGGACGCAACCGTCACCCAATCGGGGGTTTGGGGGAGAATCCCCCAATTTACCTAGCTTTTTTAATAAGTGACAAATCAATCGCTAATGAGCTTAACCCAAGCATATTACCTTATATTGCTAATGAGATTAGCAATAAATATGTTAAGTTCAGCTTCGCTATAACGCACCCTACTATTTATCCAAAATATTATAATTTTATTGAAATTTTTCCGACAAAATTGTATAAGCTTCATTAACTAGCCGCATTTTATCTTGAGCTTGTTTTTGTAATTGTGGCTGATTAACAAATAAATCAGGATGCCATTTTTTCACTAAATTTTTGTAAGCTTGTTTTACCTCCACAAATGAAACACCAGCTTGCAATCCTAAAACTGAATATGCACGAGTAATTTTGTCTTTTTCCGCTTGAGTTTTAGGCTGCTGATATGTATAGTTATTTTGATTTGTATTGCTTTGTTTGTTAGCTTGATAACCCGGAGAACGCATTTCTGCTTTCATCCGCGCTATTTCTTCATCTAGTTCCCAATTGCGGAATTTTGCTTCCACTTCGGCTGGATTGGGAGATGGTGAAGCCTTGGGTGGGGGAGGAGTATTAACGCGGTGAGTAGAAGTGCGATATGTAGAGGATGCAGAACTATTCGCTTTCTCTTCTACTTTTGTGTAAGTCCTTTGTTCTGGTTCTGCTGGTGGGGTATATGGCGTATATTTTGGTATTTCTCGATAAGGTTGATAATTAGTAGATATCTTAGCTTTATTTAACTCTTGCCATAATTGATTAAAATTATTTTGTAACTGCTGCAAATTTTGCCGCTTATGAGCAATTTCCAGTGGTTCTTGGCTACCTACAAATCGGATTACTTTTTTAGCTTTTGCTTCATATTCAGCTAAGATTGCTAATCCTTGATGACTCAATTGAGTGAAATAATCTTCAGTTGCATTTATGCAAATTTGAGCAACTTGCTGATGATAGGATTCCTTCGCTGATTTGTCGTCAGCATCTTGAATATTTTTATTTAATAAATAAGAAATACTTCCTAAGACAGCCGCACCTACAGGCCCACCTAATAACCAGCCAATACCACTACCAACTGCTACTGTACCGGTTTCACTTAAATCATTGCTATTGTTTGGCTTAGGAGGTAGATTAATTTGGGGTTCGCTGGGTAAGGGAATTAATAAATCTTCTGGTCTTTCTTCTTGAAAAAATTCGTAAGCTTGATATAGCCATTTCATTATCGAGCGTTGTAACTCTGTTAAGTCTTTTTTTAATATATCTGTTTGCCAAGTTTTAAACTTATTTTCAGCAATTGCTACTGTGGCATCAGTTTGATATTTTTTTAGTAATGAGTCTAAATTTAGCCAAGTTCGTAAATTATCAATACTCTTATTTAAACCTTGCTGAATAAGATTTGCAGCTTTTTGTTTAATTGCAATTTTTGCAGTTTGTTTGTCATCAAAAGAGCTAACTTCGCTAAGAAGGGGGTCAATTTTAGCTTTTAAATTTAATTGAATTTGAGATGCGATCGCCTGTACTTTGGGTAAGCGTACAGTACCGCGATTTTGTTGTAAAATACCCACAATATTTTGCAACGCTGCTTCAAAGGTAGTTAAGCCACTACTAGTAGCTAGAGCCACATCTCCTTTTAATCTAGCTCTTAACGCTGGTAAAGCATCCACACGATATAAATTACTAAACCCTGGCGGTAATTCGGCGCGAAAACTTTCTGCAACAAACAGCAGACGATTTTGCACTTGTTGCTGCTCATCTGGTTCGAGTAAGTTAATAAAATTAGCAACGAAAATAACGGTTTTAATACCCCGATCTAATAGCCAATCGCGCAGATTTTCGCGTTCGCCTAAAGTCATTAACTTACGCGCATCAAGTAATTGTATAACTAAATCTGTAGTCAGCAGGCGATCGCGGACTAAATTATCTTGGGCTTCTCTGTCATTTGTACCGGGTAAATCTAGTAATTCTATACCTCTTGCTAAAAAAGGATGAGGACAAAAAATTTCTACAGATGCTACATCTTGGCGCATCTGTCTGTTACCATCCAAAATGGCAAACTGCTGCAAAATTTCTGTACCATCACGCTCAATTTCAGTACCATCTTTTAAGATGATGCGCGTTTGTAAATCAGCCCCATATTTGACGCTAATTGCTGCGCCAGTAGTGGGAATTAAATCTATCGGTAAAGTGCGATTTCCTAATATGGCATTGAGCAGCGTAGATTTACCATGATTAAAAGGGCCAAATACTGCAATCTGAAAGTTAGGATTAGCTAAATAATTAGAAATCGCAGTTATATCTTGATGCAGTTGTGATTTACTATCTAAACCTATTAATGTAGATGCAGATTTTAATGAATTGATTAGCTCTTTATAATCTTGGTATTGTGGTTGCATATTTGCTCTCTCGTTTCCTTGGATGTAGATACCCGAATTCTGAAAGAATTCGGGTATCTGGGCAATAAATTCAAAGCAGAGGAAATTATCTCAGCTGTAATAAGCTAATAAGTTGCTGTAAGTTGCTTCAATCTTTTGCAGTTCTTTTATTACTGCTTCCTGCAAATTCTTTAACCGCTTTAATTCACTTTCACGATTTATTTCCTGTGAGGCTTTTTGCTTCAGCAAATTATCTAATTCTGCTTTACGAGATGTGATATCTTCATTAATCCGCTTAGTAACCTCTCTTTCGTAAGAGTCAAAACATTCTTTTACTGCATCATATACAGTTTTAGATTGTTCGTTGGCTACTTGTGGAAGATGTTTCACTAATTCTTTTTTGGCAGTTTTGACTAATTCTTTACGTGCTTGATCTGCTTGTAAAACGCCTATTCCTAAGCCTAGTAATGCAAATCCAATAGGGCCGAGAAAAATCCCTGTAACTGCCGAAATTATGCCGCCAATGCCAATTACAGTGAAGTAATTCAATAAAATATTTTTCCAATCAAACCCTGCACCAGCTAAAGCTACACCCGCAAAATTTCCTTGTGATAAGGATAATAATCCTATCGCCCATTTTGCCCAACCCGGAGATGTATCATCTTCTGGCGTACCTGTGGAATGAACTTTTACTTGTTGTCCAGTTAATTTTTCGGTAATTTTATCTGTGACTTGGCTATAGGATGCGCCATACTGTGCAGCACTACGAGAAAGTTCTCTAAATGCTGCATTAATATCTTTTTCCGCTGTTAAAGTCCAAGCAGAGAATTTATCAGTAATATATTGTTCAAAGGCTTTTTGCAGCGCCGCATTAAATGCTTCCCGTTTACCGCTACTGAGTAAGTCAAGCAAATTTAATTCTGGTTGATAGCGCAAGAAATCGGTTTCAAAGGTATTACCTAGATTTAAAACGTAGCTGCGAAAAGATTCTGAAATTGTTCTTGCTTGTGTATCTCTAGTATTGATAATTTCTTTTTGGAATTGATCGCCAATATTGGTTAGCTTCTTAAACTCTGGTTCTACAGAGTTAATTCTCTCCTTCAATTCATCAACATCTTTATCTAGCAAAGGTAAGCGTCTTTCGATAGCTTCGCGGGTGTGATTACAAGTTTGTCTCGCCAAAGTTCTGACTTGTCGTAATTCTGCGATCGCACGTTCTCTAGTGAGGAAAGTATTCAATGCTCCCATAAACTCTGGAAAGCCAGTTCCTTGTAAATCCGCTTGGGGATTCTTCAATCTTTTTCTCAGTGCTTGAATTGAGGAAAGCTCAAAAACTCGCTCATTATAAATATTCTGTCCATCTACATGACAATATTCTGCCAAATTCGCTTTAAATACTTGTCGTAATCTATTCTCGGCGGCGTTTAACTCTTCTGTATCATCAGGATCTATCAATGATTCCCGCACTTGATCCCAGGCGTTGACTAAGAAGAATACTGTTAAGCCTCGACCTTTAATATAATTTTCTAAGTACCGCCGTTCGCCTAAAGTACAAGGTTGTGATGCTCTCATCACAAATAAGATAGCATGACAATTATTGACATAACCTAAAGATAATTCGTTACGTGCTTCCGTATCATTTAATCCTGGACTATCAACAATTTCAATCCCCTTTTCTAATAGTGTTAAGGGATACTCAACTACAGCATGATCAACATCAGGAAATGCTTGTTTCTTCTCTTGTTCTAGTTTCTTGGCTTCAGCCGGGTCAATAGTATATTTATATTTAAAGCTTTGAAAATCTAATTCTTGGGGACTTTTCCCGTCATTAAAATGAATTGTAACCTTTTTCTCTGGGCCGTAGCGCAATACAGTTAAGACTGCTGTACAGGGATTAACATCACTGGGTAATAAATTTTCCCCAATTAAGGCATTGAGAAACGTACTTTTACCCCGTTTCATATCGCCTAAAACTAACAGACGAAATACACCTTGCTTGAGATTTTTGCTAGCTGCTGCAATATCTTCAATATCGCGTTCTAGGCTGAGTTTCCCTGAAGAAGATTCCCCAACTAATTCAGCTTGATTAATTGTATCTGCAAGTTTACTTAGACAATCAGCCATTTGCGATCGCACTTGTGCAACCCGTTCTAAATCATTGATAAATTGATCAGTTGCAACTTGATTACTCATCAGATTCATACCCTAATTAAGGTTGATTTTTAGAAGATTCCAGAAACAGCTTGTAAGCTAGCCATACCAGCGCCGCTGCTCGGAAGTCAAAAGGAGCCAGTGCGTTGCGGGGGTTCCCCCCGTTGTAGCAACTGGCGTTCAAAAGTCAAAAGAAAAGACTTATATCTTTTGCACCATTGGGAATGGTATGTTTATTTACGCCGTAGTGTACTAGTGCAGCACCCAGCATGATATTTTTCAACAACGGCTGAGATAGCTTTTCCGGCTGATGCTTAACAGTTTTATAAACAGGTGGATTAATTTCTGCTTCCATTTCCCGGAGTTTTAATTCTACTTCTCGTTGTCGAATTTCACGTTCGCGCTGTTCCAGTTCTTGATTGCGTTCTGCGCTTCTCTGCTGCGCTTCGCTATCGCTTTCCATTACTGTCCACTCCGTTTAGGACAATGACATGATTTAAGTAATCATGACATATAAATGTATTTTATTTTACTAAAATTTATAAAGCCTCAGTATAATCGCTACTTTACTGGGGATTGGGGATTAGGGACTGGGGACTAGGGATTGGGGACTGGGAAAATTGTCAATTAGAATTGCAAGCTAAAATTAGATATGGAAGGCTTAAAAAAACTATAAATACTGCCGCCAGTATACGCCAAAATTTTTATAGAAAATAATTTAGGTACGGTCAAATATGGATGTCAAACATGGCTTCGTAGGCACAGTTGGTAACACACCTCTGATTCGCCTCAACAGCTTTAGTGAAGAAACAGGGTGCGAAATTTTAGCTAAAGCCGAATTTCTCAATCCTGGTGGTTCCGTTAAAGACCGAGCTGCACTGTATATTATTGAAGACGCAGAAAAGAAAGGTTTACTCAAGCCTGGTGGTACAGTAGTTGAAGGTACGGCTGGTAATACTGGCATTGGCTTGGCGCATATTTGCAATGCCAAAGGTTACAAATGCCTCATTATTATTCCTGATACCCAATCCCAAGAAAAGATAGACGCACTTACAACACTAGGTGCAGAAGTTCGTCCGGTTCCTGCTGTTCCCTACAAAGACCCCAACAACTACGTTAAGCTTTCAGGCAGAATTGCGGCGGAGTTAGACAACGCGATTTGGGCAAACCAATTTGATAATTTAGCCAACCGCAATTCCCATTATGAAACCACAGGCCCAGAAATTTGGGCACAAACAGATGGTAAAGTTGACGGCTGGGTAGCTGCTACTGGTACTGGTGGGACATTTGCTGGTGTCGCACTTTACCTAAAAGAAAAGAATCCAGCTGTTAAATGCGTTGTTGCTGACCCCCTTGGTAGCGGACTTTACAGCTATATTAAAACAGGTGAAATCAAGATGGAAGGTAATTCCATCACCGAAGGTATTGGTAACAGTCGCATCACCGCCAATATGGAAGGCGCACCCGCCGATGATGCAATCCAGATAGATGACCCAGAAGCTTTGCGAGTAGTTTACCAACTGCTGAGAAAAGATGGTTTGTTAATGGGTGGTTCCACAGGGATTAATGTAGCTGCGGCTGTTGCATTAGCCAAGCAGTTAGGCCCAGGACACACCATCGTCACCATTCTCTGTGACAGCGGTTCTCGCTATCAGTCCCGCATATTCAACCGCGAATGGCTTGCCTCTAAAGGACTTTCCGTAGATTAGTTAAAAATTGTAGAGACGCGATTCATCGCGTCTGTTGGAGAGATGCGATTCATTGCGTCTGTACAAGAGTCAAAAATAATTAATTTCCCCATCCCCAATCCCCATCCCCAATCCCCATTACCCCTTATCCCCAGAGGGGGCCCCGAGTTCCCCAGTCCCCAGTCCCCAATCCCCATGTCAAACACTACTCAGCCACAGTTCCCCACAATAAATCCTGCTGCTGTGCCAAAATGCGTGCGGGTGTGTCAAAACCGCACTTGTAAAAAACAAGGCGCAGCAGATGTGTTAGCGGCTTTTACTGCTTTACCCGTTCCCGGTGTCATCGTTACATCTAGCAGCTGTTTGGGACAATGTGGTAGCGGGCCGATGGTACTGGTATTACCTGAGATGATCTGGTATAGCCGAGTTCAACCAAGCGAAGTACCTCTATTGGTAGAACAACACTTAATAGGTGATCAAAGAGTCAAGCAGATGCTTTATTATCGGTTTCATCCCCAAGGATAAACCTGTTTTAAAAATATCAAGTCTGCACTCTTTGTTGACTGAAGTGAGGAAGCCAATGAACATTCAACAGCTACGTCAATCATTGAAAATGAAGTGGCTGAGTTATTATCAACAAAACCGGCCCTGGTTAGTAAAAATGCGGATTTGGGCTACTTATGATGGTCTGCGCCGACCTTCATCTGGTTTTATGTTGGCTACTCTGTCTGTTTTAGAACCTGAGTTTGATCAAATACTTGGTTTTATTATGGAACTCAATAATAACCCTGATCAAATAATTAGGGCATTGGGTTTGAACTTCAATCCTGACGAAGAGTTAGATTTAATTAATCAAGATGATTATATTGTTTCTGACCAATTTTCTGCCGAGCCTTTAGAAGCAATTCAGGATAAATTAGAGCCTGTATTATTAGTTACCGATAATTTAGCAGTCACTTCCCAATCTCCTACAAGAATATTAAATTCCGAACCGTTCCTGAGCGATCGCACCCCCACAAAAATTGCTGTACCATCTTTTACGGTAACTAATAGCGTAGTTCGCCAACCGGAATCATCATTTGCAGTGGCTACGGCGGTGAGTCGAGAGTCTGCTGCTACAACGCTGCTGGCGGAAAAACCCACAGATGAGATTTTACCAGCACAGCAAATAGAGCCGCTAGCCCAGCCTACTGAAGTATCTGTCAATGAAAAAACACTGCAATCTCTTGGTCTCAATATTCAGCGTCCTAGCAATGGTAAATCCCTGAAGGTGCAATTACCACCCATACCCAAGAAAGTCAAACTTTCACATATTAGTAATGCTACTACTGTATCTTCTTGGGTGGATGAATTCTGTCAAGGTGCTGATTGGAACCCAGAGGAAGCTATTTTCATCCACTTTTGAGGGAGTGGCTTTCACTTCTAATTTGCAGAAATATGGGCAAGAATGGGCTCGGTGGCAATACTACTCGGTTAAGGGTTTTGAACTCAAAATTGGTTTTGGGGAAAAGGTTAAAGGTTTTTTCTTTCCCTTGAACCATTCCCCTTTTTCACTTTCACCGACAAGTATTGGGCTTGGTTGCTGATGAATTTACCAATATTGTGGATCGGGATTCAAAGGCAAACTTATTTCATTGTTAGCAGGCTGTTTGGGGATTAAGTATTTGCCAAACTGAGCATAGAGCGCAGGAATCACGAGCAAAGTTAATGCTGTAGAGGTAAATAAACCGCCCAACACGACAATTGCCAATGGTTGCAAAATTTCATTTCCGGCTCCTCTAGAGAGTACCAAGGGTAATGTTCCTAATGCTGAAGTCAGCGCCGTCATCAGGATGGCATCAATTCGTTCCAATGAACCTTTGATAATGACATCTTTAGGGTGCATTCCTTGAGCAAACTTGCTGTTGTAATTGTCAACTAGTAACAAACCATTACGGACAGCGACACCAAACAAGGTAATGAAGCCAACCAAGGAAGCAACTGAAATTACGCCACCTGTCAGCACAATAGAAACAATCCCACCCACTAGTGCTAGTGGCAGATTGAGCATGATAGCGATGGTAGCGGGAAGCGATTTTACCGAGAAGAACATCAAAACTGCGATCGCAATCGCCGCCAAAAGGCTAAATACTAGTAGGTTGTTAGTTGCTCGTTGTTCCGATTCAAACTGTCCGCCGTACTGGATAAAGTAGCCATTAGGTAATTTGATTTTCTGTTGAATTTGGGATTGAATATCGCCAACGACACTGCCCAAATCGCGCTCGGCAACGTTCGCCGAAACCACAATCAGCCGGGATACATCTTCCCGATTCACTACATTGGCTCCCATACCATACTCTACTTTCGCAACCTCGCCTAACTGGATAGTTTTTCCTGTCGGCGTAGTGATGGGAATAGCGCGAATGGCATCTAAACTATTACGAGCTTTTTCGGTTACAGAAATAGAAATATCAATGAGTTGCTGATTTTCTGCTACTTGCGACACCACAAGACCATTTAAAGCAGTTTCCACAACTTCTGACAACTGCTCCATATTCAATCCATAGGTAGCTGCTGCCGCCCGATCATAATGAATTTGTACCTGACGAATTGGTAGTTGGGGTTCTAGTTGCAAGTCTACAATTCCTGCAATCGGCTGTATCACATCTCGTACTTGTTCGCCAATTTTCCGTAGTTCAATTAAATCTGGGCCAAAGATTTTCACTGCGATCGCACTTCTGACTCCAGATAGCACTTCATCCATGCGGTGAGAAATAAATCCACCAATGTTAGATGCCACACCAGGCAGTTTATTAAACTCCTGCCGCAATTGTTTGATGCTGGCTTCCCGATTTTGCAACGCGCGATCGCTCAGTTCTACATCCACATGAGCCATGCTCACTCCCGCCCCGTCTGCATCTCCTGGCGCACGTCCGGCGCGGACTTGTACCCACTCATACAAAGGATTATCCTTGAGCGCATTGGAGAATGCCATCCCTGCTCGATTAGTCATTTCTAGGGAAACACCAGGAAACAAAACCATTGAATTAACCATTGATTTTTCCTGAAATTCGGGAAGAAACACCCGTCCCAAGGAAGGAATAATTGCAAAAGCAGCAACTAAAGCTGCAAGTGCTACACCTAGAATGATTTGCGGTAATCGCAGCGACAGATTGAGTAGTGGACGATACAATCGCTCTGCCCAGCGCGAAGCGAATGTGTTCTCTTGAGGCAAGGTGCGATTTGCTAGAAGAATGGCACAGAGGGCAGGAGTTAAGGTCATTGCCACTATTAAAGAAGCTGCAATTGAGAGCAAATAAGCCAGCCCCATTGGTGCAAAAATCCGTCCTTCAACTCCGGTCAAGCTAAAAATTGGTGCAAAGACAACGATGATGATTACCGTTGAGAAAATTACTGCCAACCGCACTTCTACAAAGGCATCAAAAATTACTTTCAACGGGTGCTTGGGCTGACTCTGAAGTTGATTGGTTCGCAGTCCACGATAGCAATTCTCCATATACACAATTGAATCATCGACAAACGCACCCAGCGCTACCACCAATCCACCCAGAGTCATAGTGTTGATACCTAAGCCAAAAGCTTTTAGTAACATCACACCAATTAACAAAGATAAAGGAATCGCCGTTAGGGTAATCATCGCTGTTCGCCAGTTCATCAAAAACAGCAGCATGACTATTGACACAATGATGATGCCTTCGATTAAAGAGCCACCAACATTGTGGATGGCAATATCAATAAAATTAGCTTGGCGGAAGGTTTGTTTCACCTGCACATCGGCGGGAAACGTGGGTTGCAAAGATTTCACTACCGCTTCTACTGCTTTGGTGACGGTGGGAGTATCAACATCTGGCTGCTTGTTGATCATCATCACCACAGCAGGTTGTCCATTAAAGCTTGCATCCCCCCGCTTTGGTACCGCACCCGTTTGTACCTGCGCTACATCTTTGAGCAAAATCGGTTTACCATCTTGCACCTTTACCACAGATTGTTGCAAATCTGTAACTGATTTCACCTGCCCAATGCCGCGCACCAACATTTCTTGACCACCACCAATTAAAAAGCCACCAGGAGCATTAGAATTTGCGCCCTTGGCAGCATTGGTAACTTCGGTCAGGGATACATTGAGCGATCGCAATTTTTCTGGATCGACTAACACCTGTTCCTGTCGTTCATCCCCACCGTAAACGGTAACTTGGGTGACTCCTGGCACAGATAAAATTTGGTTGCTAAGGGTGCTATCCACCAGACGGCGCAAATCCATCAGCGAGGTTTTCCCCTGCCCATTTACAGTAAAGGCATATTGTAAAATTGTGCCTAATGGTGATGCTAACGGTGAAATTTCCGGCGGATGCACCCCCTCCGGTAACTGATTGGTCACCTGTTGGAGTCGTTCTGTTACTGATTGCCGCGCTTTATAAATATCGGCATCCTGGTCAAATACCACCTGCACCATCGACAGCCCGACTTTGGAGGAAGAACGCACCGTAGTTACCCCAGGTAAACCATTCACCGCACTTTCAATCGGTACAGTAATTTGTGATTCTACTTCCTCTGGAGCTAGTCCAGTCGCTTCGGTTTGAATATCCACCTGGGGGGGTGCAAATTCAGGAAACACGTCCAGTGGCATCTGAGTGATAGTAAATACTCCCCACAGCGTTACTAAAATTGCAGAGATAACTATGAACCAACGCTGGACAATTGAGGTTTTGAGAATCTGATTGAGAATTGAGTTCAACATTTCAATTAAATGTCTCCCTTCTTATCAGAAAAGTCACTTTTCTTTTTGCGATTGCTAACTATAACAGCGATCGCGCCTGCTACTAAGACTGCTCCACCACCGACGGAGGCTAAAACACCCTTTGATACTCCACTGGCTTGTGGGGTGTCATGGCTGTGAGCCGTACCTTCAGTGTGTGCTTTAGCATGTTCCGCGTCGGTTTGGGGAGTGGCGATCGCGGCTGGACTAGGGGTTGTATCGGCAGTTTGGGTTTTGCGAGATTCGGCATAGAGTGACAAACTACCCTGAGTAACAAGCTTTTCCCCAACTGATAATCCTTTGGTGACTTCAATCAGTTCACCCTTAGTTGTGCCAGTTGTAATTTCCACTGGCTCATAAAAATTTTCATATTGCACAAAGACTATCTGTTTCCCGTTGGCATCAACCAGCGCTGTCACCGGAATCATGACAGCAGATCCAGATTTGGCAGAGGAGGCGATTGGCGTGACCACAATACCTAACAGTTGATCTGTTTGAGCATTGACTTTCACGCGATTAATACCACCTGTTGCCTGAAATTCATCACCATGTCCAGCGTGAGCAAACACAACTGTAGGCGCACAGATGGTTAGACTCGCTGCCAGAATAGAACTTATTAGCCCAAGGGATTTCATGCTCGCTCCTCACAATGATATTTGGTTACACAAAAGTTCTTCCTAGTCTGCCAAAGGGCAGATGAAATCCAGGTGAAATTGAATATATTTCGGATAATATCAAGCTCATGGTTGATTTCCCTGGAGGGATGGGGCTTTTACTGGTCAAACCAGTCCTGATTAGTAAGCTTTATATCTTGGATTGGGTGCTAGAGAGCGCTCAGGCATTCCCAGATGGGTAATCATTATATGCCCCCCTATGGGTTATGCTTGAAAGTAGTTTATAACAACCTTTTAAAACTTATCCCTCTGACAAACAGGGATAAATTAGCTTTAATAAACACCAACAGATGATGATTACGAGGTTTCATTTCTTTGCCAGTTTGAGAAACCCTGTTTTTGCAAGGCTTTACGCAGCTCAAACCATTAATTTGTTAGGGGATGCGCTGACTTGGGTAGGTTTGGCGCTGCTGGCTTTTGAGTTAGCTGGAGATAGTAGCGCAGTTGTACTTGCCTTGGCGTTGACGTTGCGAATTACTGCATTTGTTTTACTATCTCCCTTGGCAGGGGCTTTGGCTGACCGTGTTGACCGCAAATCAATACTCGTGGGAACGCATTGTGTACGCATGGTAATTGTTAGCCTATTGCCTTTTGTCACACAAGTTTGGCAAGTGTATGCCCTGATATTTACGCTTAATGTCTTCAATGCCTTCTTTACGCCAACTTACCAAGCCACAATTCCACTAGTAACTGGTAAGAATGATTATGCAGCTGCGATCGCTCTTTCTAGTGCTACTTATCAATTACTGGGTGTACTTGGCCCTGGTATAGCTGGCAGTGCTGCTGCTTTCATCGGTGCCAGACAAGTTTTCTTTGTGGATGCTGTAACTTTTCTTGTGGCGGCAGTATTGATTTTTACCCTACCTGGTCATTTAAGAGTAGCACCAAATCAACAATCATCAACAACAAGTGGTAGAACCTGGCAAGACATTAAAGACGGTACAAGCCGCCTTTTTAGTGATGCACCTATTCGATACGCACTTTTCATGCAGTTGGTTGCATCCATTGCTGGAGCAGAGATTTTGGTGAATACCGTTGGCTATGTCCAGGGAACTCTCAAATTAGGAAATGTGCAGTACGGCTGGGTAATGGCTGCTTTTGGTATCGGTGCAACGCTTTCCGCTGTAGCTTTTGGTGCCATCAGTCAACATATTAATAGAAAAAGCTTTGTGTTGTTCGGTGCGGTTTTGATAACTTTGTCCTTACTACCTGCTAATTATGCTTCTTTAAGTGTATTGATGATTTTGTGGCTACTGGCTGGTTTTGGACAAAATTGTGTGAATTTACCCACCCAAACTTTGATTGCCGAGCGCATTAATCGTGATGCCCAAGGACGTGTATACGGCGCACATTTTGCTTGGAGTCACTTGTGGTGGGCAATTTCTTATCCTCTGGCTGGGTGGCTAGGAGGCAAATTTCCAGAAGGTGAATTCCTCTATGGCAGCTTTGTGGGTTTAGTACTGTTAATTGTAGTACAACTTACCCTGAAACCCCCAGTGGATGAAAATGAACATATCCATGAAAATATTTGGCACGAACACTTACATATCCACGATGAACATCATCAGCACGATCATCACCAGGGGATACTAGAATCCGAACCACATACCCATCCTCATCAACACAGATTAATGCGTCATTCTCACCCCTACTCAGATGATAGCCACCACTCCAGGTATAGGAGCCAGCAATCAGAAAGTTAAGCTCTCAAATGGGAGGGATTTTGCGGTCATAGGGCATTGGATTTCTTCCCCGTGCCCCATGCCCAAGACGGCGGATGGTGAGAAGAACTCCACAAATTTCTAAACATCCTCTCCCGCATTTCATCCAGATTTCATATACAGCGTGTTAATTTCACAATTAAATCGAAATAGATTGTGTTATCCCACTGCGTGAACAGTGGGAATTTCTTCTCAAAGAGCAATCATGAGGAGAAATGACAATTTTCAAGAATGTTTTTAATTTAATTATCAAAAAATAAATTTCTCTAAATTAAAATTAGGTAAATAATTTTTAACTATATGCTAATTTATAAAAATATTTTTTGGTTTAATAGTTTATGTTTATTATTAATTATTGTCTTTATTATTTATAATAAAATATTTGATGTATCAGTTGGAGGCTTGTTCTTACCACCTCCTACCCCATTATATCCAGGTGCAGGATTGTTTACACATGGATTCCAAATACTATGTTCTATACCACCTATAGTTTGTGCTTTTAGTTTTACTTTACTAAAAACTATTAAACCTAATAATAGATATAATCAATTTTTTCTTTACTCTGCAATTTTAACAACAGGTTATTTAGTTAATGGAATTTATCGACTACATATAATTTTTCTGCAATTTGGCATTCCCAAGCTAGTAACTATTGTCTGCTACACGATTATTGCTAGCTTGTATGGGTTAGCTTTTAGACGGCAAATCAAATCAACACCTTATACTATCCTGATCGCTAGTTTAGTCTTATTATTTATTGCTATTACAGTAGATTCCTTGCATTTAGAGGGTGATGGAACTCCTAGCTTATTAGAAGGTATTCCTAAATTGTTGAGTGGGCTGAATGTCGCGCTTTATTTTTGGTTTGTCTGTTATCGAGAAGTGCTACACTCCTTGCAACCTGCTAAAAATTGAGGGCAGATGAAATCCAGGTGAAATTGCAGATGTTTCGGTAAGATCAAGCTCATGGTTGATTTGCTTGGAGCGATGCGAATTTTACTAGTGGAAGATGAAGTGGATTTGGGACAGGCAATCAAACAAGTCTTAATTAGTGAGAGATATATCGTGGATTGGGTACCAGATGGCTCTCAGGCTTGGCTGTGCCTGGAAAACCAATGGACAGATTACACCGTCGCTATCGTCGATTGGCTGCTTCCGGGAATGTCGGGGTTGGAGTTATGCCAAAAGCTCAGATTGCACAAAAATCCTTTACCAGTACTGATGCTGACTGCGTTGGGGCAGGCAGAAAACCGTGTGGCAGGGCTAGATGCGGGAGCCGATGACTATTTAGTCAAACCGTTTGTCATGGAAGAATTGCTAGCGCGGTTGCGGGCGCTACAGAGGCGATCACCTCAATTACAACCCCCTACCTTGACTGTCGCAGGCTTTACTCTGGATGTAGCAAACAATCTGCTACAAGTAAATTTAGACCAATCCGCCCCTCTCTCCATTCCCTTAACCACCAAAGAATTCCAGCTGCTGATGTATTTGATGCAGAACCCCAATCGCATCATTCCCGGAAGTAAATTGCGTCAACAACTTTGGGACATGGACGAGGAGCCAATTAGCAATGTGGTTGCAGCTCAAATGCGTCTACTACGTCGGAAGTTAGCAACTCATGACTGCCCCTGCCCGATTGAAACCGTTCCTGGCGCAGGCTATCGTTTTAACTCCCAACTTAATTCTCAGCCATGAATAGCTACTCACTGTTTCGGCGCAGTCGTCTACGGTTAGCCCTCTGGTATGCCGCAGTCATGGCCTTGATTTTAAGTGTTTCTGGCTTTGGGATGTATCGCGCAATGGTGGAAGCAAACTGGGCAGCAATGGAGCGCGAAATTGAGTCAATCGCAGGCACCCTCCACGATAGTGTAGAACCACTGCTGCCTGCTGCGGCAGAACCAACTGCTGTGCTGCAACAAATTTTTCCAGATTTATGTTTGAGTGGACAACCCTGCAAAGCTACCCCTGCCCTAATTCAACGGCATACTATTGGCATCAGCGATCGCACGACGTACTATATTCGGCTATTTAATCAAAAAGGTAAATTTCTGGCTTTTTCACCCAACCAACCATCATCTCTGCCTCAAACTCTCAATCGTGCTACATGGCAAACTTTTCACACGCCTAATGGCATTCGTTATCTCCAATTCACAACGATATTGCATGGTGCTAATGACCGTTCATCCTGGGGCTATTTGCAACTTGGACGGAATTTAGAGCCTTTGTACGCCGAAAATAGGCGAATTCAATGGATTATGGCAATTGGATTGCCTATTACCCTGATTTTTGTAGCTATATCTAGTTGGTGGCTTTCTGGATTAGCAATGCAACCGATTTACCAGTCCTATCAGCAACAGCAACAGTTTACCGCTAATGCTGCCCACGAACTGCGATCGCCTCTTGCTAGTCTGTTAGCAACTGTGGAAGCTGTCCTCCGCATCCCACAATCAAATCAGCAAGATATGCAAATCATGCTCCAGACTGTTGAGCGCCAGGGGCGACGGTTGAGCCATTTGATAGCAGATTTACTTTTGTTGACTAGTCTAGAGCAGAACTCATCACCAAAACCCTTTCAGCCCTGTTGCTTAAATGATTTAGTGACAGATTTGACTGAGGAATTTTTAGAGCTGGCTACTGCTTGTGATATTCACTTAACTTGCCAAATTCCCAGTAGCGAAGTTTACACTTTAGGTAACGAATCACAACTTTACCGCTTAGTGTCAAACTTGATTGCCAATGCCATCCACTACACGCCCAGTGGCGGCTATGTGACTGTCAGCTTAGTAAAGAACGAGCGCACTGCGGTGATTGCGGTGAAAGATACAGGAATTGGGATTGAGCCTACTCAACAAAAGCGAATTTTTGAGCGCTTTTACCGTGTAGATAGCGATCGCTCTCGTAAAACTGGCGGTACAGGGTTGGGGCTAGCGATTGCTGTGGCGATCGCCCAAAAACATCAAGCGCATCTAACAGTTGAAAGTCAGGTGGGAAAAGGCAGCATTTTTACCCTAGAACTCACAATATCTAGTTGAAGTATCTATCTTTTTGGTGTTAACTATCAGTATTTTTCTCAGCTAGTTATTCTTCCTTCTCTGGCCTAATTTTCAACTGTAGATAAACCTAACTCACTGGCTTGTTCGCAACAACAACCCGCAACCCCATCTGTGGGATGTATCTCAGACATAGTAACTAAAGGCATTTTGGATAACAAGGAAGATGAAGTTAATTGCCATTGTAAGGTTGAGACATGCAAGTCTTTGATTAACCCTGTTTTGATGTCTAGTACCCAACCATGAATTTTTGGGGCGTTTTCGTCATGGAGTGCTTTCCGCAAGATGGGAGTGTGGTAGAGATTTTTTACCTGCGCTAGCACGTTGATTTCTGCTAAAAAATTCAGGCGTGCTTCTCTGGTAGGTAAAGCGTCTATCTCTTCTTGATTTTGCAGGTAAAGTTCCCGAATAGGATTTACCCAGTTATCAATAATGCCGGTGGTTCTTCCCTCCAGCGCTGCTTTAATTCCACCGCAATCGTAGTGTCCACAAACAATGATGTGTTCCACCTGAAGATGACAAATTGCATACTCTAAAACCGCTAGGAAGTTTAAATCTGTGAGCGAAACTTGATTAGCAATATTGCGATGGACAAATAACTCTCCCGGTTCTGTGCGGGTAAAGTTAGTCAGGGGCAAACGACTGTCAGAACAACCTAAGTACAGAAAAGGAGGTTTTTGCCCATTTGACAGCTTATTAAAGTAATTTGCGTCTCCAGCTAGTTTTTCTGCAACCCAAGACTGATTATTACTCAGCAGTTCATCAATGGTGTGATATTTCATCATCATCGAATAAATCTATGATATGCATTGTATTTTATCTATATGTAAATTTGTAGTTTCTTAAACAATCCCAAACAATCTTCTGCTAAAAAAAATTACGAAATTGAAACTGAGAGGCTGATTTTTCTTCCTAATTGACAAACATTCTGAAGGGATGAGAGTTTTCCCATCCCTTCACAAATAATCCCGGATTTTCTCGGCAAAGAGTTTCAACTTTGGGAACCAAGGTCGATGCGCTTTTCTACTTCTGCGAATCTTTCTTGTGCTTCTTGTTCGCTATATAGTAGGGAGACGACAATCCCCACAATAAATGCCAGGGGAATAGTCACCAAGCCAGGATTTTTTAACGGGAAAGGTGCTGTCGCGTGCTTGAGGATTGTGACTTGGATAGTGGGAGAGAAATAAATCAGCACTAAAGAAGAGAGGGTTCCTACTAACATACTGGCTACAGCTCCGTTAGTAGTGAAGCGTCGCCACAGCATTGATAATAGTAAAGCGGGGAAGTTGGCACTAGCTGCGATCGCAAATGCTAAACCTACCATGTAAGCTACGTTTTGTCCTTTGAACAAAATACCTAGCAATATGGCTAATGCACCTAACAGCATTGTGGCTCCACGAGCGACTTTGAGCTGTTCTGATTCGTTGGCATGACCACCGCGCACCACATTCACCCACAAATCATGGGACAATGCAGCTGCCCCAGAAAGTGTTAAACCTGCAACTACTGCTAAAATTGTGGCGAAGGAAACAGCCGCAATAAAGCCTAAGAAGGCATCCCCTCCTAAAAATTCCGCTAACATCGGTGCAGCCATGTTACCACCAGTACCAATTTGCTTGATGGCATCTTGACCTACTAGTACCATTGCCCCAAAGCCGAGAATAAAGGTGAGGAGATAGAAAAAGCCAATAAAAGCCGTGGCGTAAGTCACAGAAACCCGCGCTGCTTTAGCATCGGGTACTGTATAGAACCGCATGAGAATATGGGGTAATCCCGCAGTTCCAAACATTAACGACATCCCCAAAGAAATCGCATCCCAAGGATCGGAAACTTGCTTACCTGGGGCTAATACACCAGAGTACTTATCAGCGGCGGCGGCGAAGAGATTGAGGGGATTAAAACCAAATTTTGCTAGTACCAAAATCGCTAGCAATATCGTTCCGCCTAACAATAAAACAGCTTTAATAATTTGTACCCAGGTAGTAGCAATCATCCCCCCAAATATGACATAAGCCATCATTACGCCACCAACGATGACTACGGCTAATTCATATTCAAAGCCAAATAGTAGTTTAATTAGTTCCCCTGCACCTACCATCTGGGCAATTAAATAAAAACTGATGACTGCTAAGGTACCAATTGCTGCCGCAATCCGTACAGGTTTTTGCTGTAAGCGATAAGCGACGACATCAGCGAAAGTATATTTACCGAGATTTCTTAGGGGTTCGGCTATGAGGAACATGACAATCGGCCAGCCTACTAAAAAGCCGATGGAATAAATTAAACCGTCAAAACCATTGAGGGCAACTAACCCAGCAATTCCTAAAAAGCTAGCTGCACTCATAAAGTCACCAGCTAAAGCCAGCCCATTTTGGAAACCGCTGATATTACCTCCGGCTGTGTAGAAGTGGACGGTGCTTTTAGTCAACTTGGCCGCCCAATAGGTAATACCGAGGGAAGTGGCTACAAACAATATAAAAAACGCGATCGCCAACGGGTTAAAATGCCCCAAATTGGTAAGATTATCTACAGCTAGTGGGAAGTTGTACCACAAACTATTGATGCCCATATTTGATTACAAATTTGAATTTTTGATAGAGAACAAGTTATTGGCGCTTATTTACGTGTGAGATTAGCGATGCGATCATCGTATTTAGTATTTGCCCAGCGCACATAAAGAAAAATCAATATCCATGCACAGACAATTACTAATGCCCCTAGCAAAATGCCAAGACTAAGTCCTGGCAAGATTAATGAACCTAATAATGGTTTATTGAAGGCAATTAGCAGAATAAAGCCAAAATAAATCACCATCATGGCTCCACTCAGCAGCAGCGATACTCGCCAACGGGCATTAGCAAGAGACTGGAGAGCTTTTTTGCGATCGTCCATATCTTCAGTGAATTTGTTGAGACGATAAGTCCAAATTTTCTCATTAAAGTTGAGTTTTACTGAGGATAGACATAAAAACTTAATGTAATACTAATTTGAAAAAAGAATGCGACAGATTGTAGGGGCAAGGCACGCCGCATTGGTGTCAACTTAAGCTTAAAGCTATATAGGGCGGGCGTTGTACAAAAACCCTCGCCCTCATCCCCTAACCCCTTCTCCCGCAGGAGAAGGGGAATTAAATCTCTTGCTCCCCTCTCCTGGTGGGAGAGGGGTTGGGGGTGAGGGCAAAAACCTTGCAACCAAGAGGGTTTCACATTAAGTTGACACAAGTGGGCACGCCGTGCGCTCTAGAATATATTGATGTGTCACAAACATTATTTGATTTGGTATTATACTTGGCTATTTCTATCCGCTTGAGCCATTCCACTATTAATGGAATATCGTCTATTCGCTCGGAGCTTATTTTTACCTCTACTTCGCTCATCAATGCACCCCATCCCTGCACAATTCCTCTCTTCACACTACTGTTGTGAGTATGGTTAACCAAGGGCTGAGAGCAGCTATTATGCCCCGGCTAGCAGCAGTTCCGATTCCTCCAAAGGTGCAAGTATACAGTTTACCTGTACCTTTAGAAAGAATTATTGGCGTTGCCATTTTATCAAAGGCTCTCCATGTGCCGGCAGTATTCACTTTTTTAGAAATGCTGAGAAAATTTGATTTTTATAGTTTGGCTCAATTTATTTATTGATAATTTGGCAATTTTATATTATTTTTTAAAATTCCTTTGCGAGATTTAGATACCCGACTTTTTCAAAAAGTCGGGTATCTGGGCAGTAACTTTTACTTAAGTAAGCGCTATTTTAGCCTACAGCAATTTTAGTTTTACTTTATAAATAACCTCTTAATCAAATTGCTCACGACTAAATCATGCACTACCAAATTGTTGACCATCTGACTGAAAATCAAATTTTAGAGTTAGCAGATTTATACAAAAACGAATTTTGGAGTAAAAATCGTAAATATCAAGATGTAGCCAAAATGTTGGTGGCATCAAATATTATTATTGCCTTTGTTACTGATAGCCAAGAATTGATTGGTTTTACCCGCATTCTGACAGATTTTGTCTATCGGGCAACTATTTACGATGTAATTATCAAACCTACCTATAGAAAACTAGGACTTGGCGCTAAGTTGATGGATGCAGCCATCAATCATCCCCAATTGCGAGAAGTTGAGCAAATAGCGCTTTACTGCTTACCAGAGATGATGCCCTTTTATCAACGTTGGGGTTTTACAACTGAAGTGGGCGAACTGCGGCTGATGTATCGTTACCAGTAGGGATTGGGGACTGGGGACTGGGAAAAAGCAGGGGAGTAGGGGGGAAAAATAACAAACACCTATTACCAATTACCAATGCCCTATGCCCAATTACCAATTACCCATGCCCTATGCCCTATGCCCCATGCCCTATGCCCCATGCAGATGTACAATTACTGTGCCTTTAATTAAATTTAAAGATGTAGGTACGATATAGCGCCAGTATAATCTGCTTACTCGGATATATTTTTCGCTTAGATGTACTTAATGTTCCCAGAGTGATTATAACTAGAGTTATTATTTAAAGCCGTCAAAAATTAAACAATTGACTAGTAACAACTAATGGTGAACTCTAGCCTCGTGACCACAATCTATGTCAATTCCGTACAGGGGAATGATGCTAACGCTGGTTCACGGTTGAGTCCCTTTAAAAGCCTCACCCGTGCCTTAAAAGCCTCTACACAATCTACTATTATTCAACTGGGTTCTGGGACATACAGCGCCGCTAGCGGTGAGGTGTTTCCCCTGATTATCCCTGCGGGGGTGATTGTGGTGGGTAACGAAGCCAGTAAAGGCGCTGGCATTGTGATTATTGGGAATGGTACTTATCAGAGTCCGAGTTTTGGGGCGCAAAACGTGACGCTGCTACTGCTAAATGATGCCAGCCTTCGGGGTGTAACTGTGACAAATAACACGCCTAAAGGGACTGGTGTCTGGATTGAGTCAACTGCTCCCACTGTTGCTAATAATACTTTTATTAATTGTGCAAGGGAAGGCATATTTACCACAGGCACAGCGAAACCCGCAATTTTAGATAATGTATTTTTGCAAAATGCTGCCAGTGGGTTGACAATGGCACGTAATAGCAAGGGCGAAGTTTTGCGGAATGTTTTGCAAAAGAATTCTATCGGCATAGCAATTAGTGATGCGGCTGCGCCTTTAGTGGCAAATAATAAATTAACAGAAAATCAGACTGCGATCGCACTTTCTCGCGATGCTAAACCGGTGTTACGTCAAAATGTAATTACCAATAATTCCCAAGGCGGTTTGTTGGTGAATGGCAATGCATTTCCCGATTTAGGGAGTAATCAAGACTCTGCTGGTAATGTTTTTCGTGATAATCAAGTATTCGATTTACAAAATGTCACATCTGGGCAACTAATTTCTGTTGGTAATCAATTAAATCCCAGCAAAGTTAAAGGTGCAGTTGATTTTCTCTCTTCATCGATAGAAACTCCTTCCCAAGTATCACTAGGCACTAGCTTTTATGATCTAGGTGGGCATTGGGCAGCCGCTTATGTAGAAGCTTTAGTAGGTAAAGGCCTGATTAGTGGCTTCCCCGACGGTTCATTTAAACCCAATTCACCGATCACTCGTGCCCAGTATGCTGCTATAATTGCCAAGACTTTTCCACCACCCAGCAGTAGTAAAGCCAGTAATTTTACGGATGTCAAACCAGATTTTTGGGCAGCATCAGCCATTTCGCGGGCGGCGAATATGGGTTTTATTAGTGGATTTCCTGATGGGACTTTTCGACCAGGACAAAACTTAACAAAAATTCAGGCAATTGTATCTATCGTGAATGGATTGAAATGGAGTGGGGGGAACCCAAATGTGTTGACTGTATATGGCGATCGCGCTCAAATTCCTAGCTATGCTACTAATGCGGTGGCAGTGGCTACCCAAAAGTTATTGGTAGTCAACTATCCAAAAACGGAACAGCTAGAACCATTGCGGGATATTACCCGCGCGGAGGTAGCTGCAATTATTTATCAGGCATTAGTTGCTATTGGGCAAGAAAAAGCGATCGCCTCACCTTACATTGTCAACCCTGATGTTGATATCCCTTCCTTCAGCGATTTGAAAGGACACTGGGCAGAAGCTTTTATTCGCGGCTTAGTCAGCATGGGCTTAACCACAGGTTTTGCCGATGGTACCTATCAGCCAGATAAACCCATGACTCGCGCCCAGTATGCAGCTTTAGTGGCAGCTGCCTTTAACCCAACTGCTAAACGCGCAGCCATCGATTTTACTGACGTACCCAAGAATTTTTGGGCTGCTAAAGCCATAGAAATTGCCGCTAGCGGTGGTTTTGTGAGTGGATTTAGCGATCGCACTTTCCGCCCCGATCAAAATGTCCAAAGGCTACAGGTAATTGTCTCTTTAGTAAATGGACTAGCCCTACCAGCAGCTGATAGCAATACCTTAGTTACTTATAAAGATCGGGATACTATCCCTGAATATGCCCGGAAGGCTGTAGCAACAGCTACTCAACAGCAGATAGTAGCTAATTACCCAGATCCTAAGCTGCTTGTGCCAGTTCGTGAAGCGACACGTGCAGAAGTAGCAGCGATGGTTTATCAAGCTTTAGCTGCAATTCAACGCACAACAGCAATTAATTCCCCCTATATTGTTTCCCATACCATTAACTGACACAGTAGAATAAGAAGCATTTCCTATTAATTAAAAAAACACTTGGGTAAATCCCTTGTAATTAAAAGTACTTTAGCCTATTTGTAATGGGTAAAATTTTTAACTTATGTCTGAAGCTAATAGTTCAATGGTAACACCAGTTACAGACACATTTCCCGATTTAGCCACTGCCTTATTAACTCACTATAGCTTTGACCTGAGTGGTTATAGCGCCAGTGAGCTAATTAGGCGTTGGAAAACCCATTACCCACTTGAATGGCTACATATTGCAGTCATAGAAGCATTGTATCAAGGTCGTTATAAAGCAGTTTCCGTACAACAAATTTTAAATTTCTGGCACAGAAAAGGCCAGGCTACTTATCATTTCAATATGGAATTTGAGCGCTTAATTTGTAGCAAATTTCCTGAAAGCTTAACCGCAATTCCATCACCAGTTTTATATCCAGCTAAGAAAAACCTCTCTGTAGAAAAAACTAGTTATCATTTATCATCTCCCACAGGCGATGCATCAGCTACCAAAGTTAATCATGACTATCATCAAAGACAACTTCCGCCTGTAAAAGTAGTACCTCAACCAGAAAAACCAGCAGAAACAGCAGCATTTGTCCCCGATGAACAGCCAAGTGTGCAGCCTGAATACGCTGTTGCACAAGCTAGTAATAATTCTCCTCGGTTTCTCCCCGCTGCAGCCAATCATAGTCCCATTGGACAATTTACTCCCGAAATTAGCGATCGCACCGATTCCTTTACATCTAAACTCAAAGCTATGTCTGGTAGACAAATACCCCGCAGAAGCTTTAGCAGAGATTATTTTCTCGATGAAAATAGTGTGATTAGTTGATTGTTGATTGTTGACTGTTGACTGTTGACTGGGAGAAATAATTTTTGACTTTTGACTCTTGTACAGACGCGATTCATCGCGTCTCTTAGACTTTTGACAAACTGCTATATTATTTATTCAAAACTTGCCATTTTCTTGGTTGATAAAATAAAGAACGACTGGTAATTTTGCTGGCTTTGACAGTAAATCGGAATGATTCGACAACATCAAAAGAACAGACACCTTCTTTAATGTAGATTTTGGCTGTATATACACCAGCTAACAAGCAAACATAAGGCATCTGCATTTGGATTTCTATTCTACCTGGTAATATTTTTAAAGGTTCATTATCGCTGGCGGAAGTTATATATAAAACTCGCTCGTTCTGTCCAGATAAAGCTGTAATTAATACGCCTAAATTAGCATATTCAACTTCTCTATAAGCTTTGCATTCTACGCATAAATAGGCTGGTTCTCCACAAAGGGGAGCAGTTAATATATTACCCTGTTCATCCTTAAAACAAAGAGAAATAATATCTACTCCTAAACTTTCGCTTTCGGGTTTTTCTGGTAAATACATGACTCCTAAAACTGTGTCTGCACCAGCTAAACTTAAATCCTCTTCGTATTGCCGAATTACTGCTTCAGTCTCTCCAGCTTGAATTAATTTACCTTGAGCAAGATACAGAGAATTCTCACAGACATTTAAAACCACATGGGGATTATGGGAAACTAAAATAAAAGCTGTACCTGCTTGCCTTAGTTGTGCTAGTTTTTGGTAACATTTCACCCGAAAATTGATATCCCCAACCGCCAAAACTTCATCAATTAATAAAATATCGGGTTCTATATGTACAGCACAAGCAAAACCTAACCTTGCAGCCATTCCGGAACTATAGGTTTGTACAGGTGCATCAATCGCATCAGCAATTCCAGCAAAGTCTATCACATCTTGAAATCTCGCTGTAATTTCTGGTGTTGATAAACCCAAAATTGACATATTAGCATAGATATTTTCTCGCCCTGTGAGAATCGGATTAAATCCTGCACCTAAAGCAATTAACGGTGCTAATTTTCCTCTAACTTTGACATAGCCAGTATCAGGATTAATCAAGCCACTAATAATGCGTAATAATGTACTTTTTCCGGCTCCATTTGCGCCTACCAATCCTAAAGCTTCTCCCCGGCGTAGTTGAAAACTTACATCTTTTAGCGCCCAAAATTCTTGAGGACGTAGAGTATCACTTCTCCGATTTCCGCCGATGATTTCTGTACAAATATCTTGCACGCCATATAACAAAGACTGCTTGAGATTTCGACAAAATTTTTTAGAAACATTATCTACAGAAATCAACAAATCGGAATCTTGAGGCTGAATCTCATCAAGCATTATCTAAATTACGAATTACGAACTACAAATTACGAACTGACTCTTTCTACGACAAATGGCATAGCTAACCGGAATACAATCCAAGTTACGATTAATCCTATTAAAGTAATGGCACTAACAATCAAAAATGCAGAAAAATTAGATATCACACCTGTTGTCGCTAATTCTCTGGCTGTGACTAATAGCGGAGTCACAGGATTAAGCTGAACTAAAAAACCGAAGATTCCTTGTTTTGGTACAGGATAAACTACGGGAGTTAAAAATAACCAAAAGCCTGTAATTAAAGTTAAACCTCTGGATACATCTTGATATAATATCCCCAAAGGAGCTAATAAAAGCCCAATAAATATTCCGAGTAAAACTAAATTAATTAACGCCACAGGTGCGAGAATTACTGTCCAAGTTACAGAAATTTTAAACCAGATAAACAACGCCACAATTAAAATTAACTTGATAGCAAAGTTAAAAAATACTTCGCCAATTTTTGCCAAAATCAATGCTTCTCGGGGAAAATTGACTCTGGCTAACATTGGTTTGGCTACACTTACAGCTTGCACTGGGCCATTTAAAGCTTCGACAAATGTTTGCCATAATGCAGTGCTGAATATCACATAGGCTGGATAGGGTAAATCTGTAGCGCCAATGTTAATTACATTAGCATCGTGAGCTAAGGTAAATCCTGCTGCCATAATTATTGGTGGCAAAAAAGCCCAAGCTATACCGAAAAACGATTGACGATACTGAGCGCTAATATCCCGGAATAGTAGCCGCCAAGCCAGTTCCCGCGAAGCTAACAAGTCGCGCCACATTTGTTTACCTAATTGAATGGGATGTCTCAGGCGGCTCTCAGGTGTATAAATAACTTCAGATAGCTGTGAATTTAAATCCTGCTGTCGCTTCACGATTTCTCCCTGTTACATTAGACAGATCCGAACCTAGTTAAATGTATTATTTTCAACATTTATGGCATTATAAAGGCGATAGGTTAGCAAACCTGTATTGACAGTAGTTTTTATGTATTTGCAACACATTTATTATCAGGCCACAGCACTGCTGTGTTTCTACAATGTGTTCTATTTAGGTAAAAATTGCTGGAAACGAAAGATGAATTTGAGGTAATGGCGTGAGTACATTTCTATCAGGTGTGGCAGTATTCCTTTCTACTGTCGCTTTGTTATGTGGCGGCTATGCAGCTTACGAAGTGTTCACGCTGCGACAGACGCTAAATACTACTAGCACTAGCACACAAACTAATACTGTTCCTCCAATTTCTACCAAACAATCAGTTCCCCCGGAACCAGAAACAACCGCATCAGCATCAGCATCACCAGAAACAACACCCTCACCCGCGGCTACCTCGGCAAATGCGATTCAGCCTGGACAATTTGTGCAGCCTGCTTTTGGGAATAAGGCTGAAGTTGAGATACTTTCAGCAAAACGGATTAAAGACCCCGAAACCGCAAACCGTGACGTGATAAATTTACAGATGCGTATCCGTCGCCAAGCTACGGATGGTGTTGGTGGTAGCGATATCATATCGATTGCGAATACAACTGCGCGTAATCCTGACACCAGTGAAACCTATAAAGGAGTTTCTGCAAATCGCTCAACAGGAACTGTTTCTTTAGCACAATTGCGTCCCAAAGCATCAGCCGATGCTTATGTCTGGATTAGGGTTCCTGATGGTGTCAAAAACGTAGACCTGTTTGTGCCAGATACAGCAGCATTTAAAAATCTACCAATTGCTAACTAATACCGATTTGAAGAATGTTTACGACATATAAAAAGATTCATCAGGTCAGATATTTGTCGTATTCTTTTTTCAAATTGGTATACATAGGTGGGGAAAAAGGGGAAGGGGGAATGGGGAAAGGGAAAGACAATACCTTTGACCCTTCCCCTTTAACCTTTTCCCCAAACTCAATTATGAGTCCAAAATACTTAGTTAAGTGGTAAAGGCGCGATCGCACATCTTACCATGTTGTAATCCAACGGTTTAATACCCGATCCAGCAGACGCAGGATTTTACTCACTACCCGAAAGCCAAAGTTCCCGACGGGAAATTTGCGCGCAAAGGGGTGGACAATTGTCATATGCCGTCTTGATCCCAAGCGTTTATACCTGTTCTGAAAATATTCGTCTTCGCTGAGGTTCCATTTTTGTAGTAAGTGTTTCAGGCTAGAGAATTCCCAGCGATCGCTCCACCGCAACATATAGTAATGTAGATCTGTCCACTCTAATGGCGGCCCTGGAACGTAAGTCACGATGGATTCAGGTTCGAGGTAAATTGTGCCGCCAGCTGCATTTACTAACATACATAAATCAACATGTTCTTTGGTAGAAAGTAACTCTTCATCCAAAAAACCAATTTGTTGGAATATTTCTGTGCGGATCAGCACACAGTGGAACTCTGCTAACCCAGTTTCCTCTCGTTTTAGCTGGGGTTGCACATCTACTACTCGCTTACCTTGAAGATAAATCTTTTCAATAATCCGCCGTCTTGTGGTTTCACCTTTAGTTTCTTCCCTCACCCCAGTTTCCCCACCTGCACAATGTACTTCTTCATGTACTGGTGTACCCTGACAGGTAAGGGGGCCGACTATAGTTGCTTCTGTCGTTTCGGCACATTCTATCAATGCTTCTAGCCAACCAGGAGTAACAACTACATCGTTATCGAGAAAAACCACATACTTACTGCTAACTTCTCGCAAACCAAGATTTCTGGCGCAGTTAGGAGATAAATATTTTTCGGTGCGAATCAGTTGAAATTGTTTTTGCGCTGCTTGCTCTGCAAGATAATCTCTAATATGAGCAGGTGAATTGACATCTACGTAAATTAATTTAAATGGATAAGTCGTATGCTCCCAGACGCTGGTTAAAGATTCCTGAGTGTAGCTAAAACGTTCTCGCGGAACCACAACAATAGTTACTTGGGGTATATCTGGTAAATTCATCTATGCGTTAACTCCCTGAGGCTTCATAGTTCAGCCTGCCTGCTACAGCTAAAGTTGGTTGTAGTAGAGGTAAATTATTAGCAATTACTTGTTGATAAATTTGTACTAGCTCATCATTGAGCTTGTTCATATCATAGTGTGTTTCCACATAGGCGCGGCCTGCTGCACCCATTTGTGACCAAATTTCTGGATGTTCTATGAGGTAAGTTAATTTTTCTGCGATCGCATCCGCATCTCTCTCTGGAACTAGAAAACCGGAAATCCCATCTTCTACTAGTTCCGGGATACCACCATGTTGGGTACTGATGACTGGTAAACCCATAGCCATTGCTTCTTTTAAGGTGTTGAGGGGAGCATCTTGATTACCATCATCAGCTGTGATGCTAGGAGCCAGAAAAATATGCGCTTGATCTAAAATTTCAATAATTGCCGGCTGATTTTTCCAGCCTAAAAGTTTTACTTGTTCAGTAACATTTAAATCTTGAATTAGTTGTGCTAACTCATCTCTTAAATAGCCATCGCCAATAATGTTGTATTCGATATCAGGATAAATCTTCGCTACCTTGGCAACTGCACGAATGCTGTATTCTATACCTTTTTTCGGTATCAGGCGGCAAGTTGTAGCCAGATAAATTTTGCCTTTGGGTTCAGGTGGTAGCCTGGTTTTAAATTGAAACTGACTACAATCAATTCCCGAACCATGCACAACAATTTTTTGGGAATCGCAACCAATACTGAGGGCTTTGGTTTGAAAATATTTGCAGTTAGCTAAGAAAAAATCTCCTTTAGTAAACAGTTCATCATAAATATGTTCTCCATATTCATGGACAAACCAGCTAATATCATAACCGCGAAACGAAGTAATTAGCTTACCCCTAATCGCGCCCATATCCCGCCACGCCATCCCTTCCCGTGCCAATGTCCCAAATTGACAGTGAATTATATCGTAGGTTTTTGTGTTTAATAATGGGATAACTGAGTAGAGTAGTCTTAGAGAAGCTGCCCATCTACCATATTTGAAAACATTTAGCGATCGCAGCAAGACTAAGGGATTTTTCTGAAAGTTAGCAATGATTAATTTTACCGCTTTCAGCAACCGCCAAAAGAAATTTTGTGGGATTGACGGTTGAAATTTTGTCCGTCCTAGTAACTGATATTTAATTATATCTGGATGCAATTGCACGGTATTACCTGGTTGATATGCATAGATATCAACATCATGTCCCCGGGCAATCAAACCTATAATTTGATTAACAATAAATGTTTCCGACAAGACGGGGAAATACCCTACTACGAAAGCTATTTTCATTATCAAATTTTAAAGTTTAGATTATTGCTTGATATTTGCAGCTTTTTGGATGATTAACTGCTTTATCTATCTTTTGGTAGAGTGTTTTTTATGAGATTTGAGTAAATTTCAGTATATATTGTTCCTGATTCCACAAAATATATTTTTTAATTTTAGCGTTAAAAAATTGATTGCATCTGGCAAATTTTCAGGTCATAAATATTACATTTAAGGGCAAAAAAAGCCCTCAGATACAATCTGAGGGCTGGGTGTGCATTGATACTGCACAGACGATGGGAAAATCAAAGATATATAAGAAATCAGCCACAGCAGGTAAACACTGGCTGGAAAATTTATATAGCAATTCGATTTGATTTTTGACAACAATCTCAGTATTCGGATACGGAGTTTATCCCGCACCTTCTCAAAGCTGTGATGACGTATTCTCGGTGAGAAAAGACTACGTAGATTTTCAAAAATCAATAAGGAATTCTATAGTAATAGTAAGTATTGCACCTGGAATTGACAAAAGAATGTCAAAATCATGGCGTAACTATGTCTATTTTGACTATTTTGCTCTAATTTGGCAATAAACCGACAATAGCCTACAATCCTCTATCTGCTGCTAACTTCCGCAATTTTTGGACTAATTCATTGCTACCACCAAGCTGATGCTTTTTGCCTAAATCGATCAGTTCGCGTTCTATTTGTTGTCTATCTATCGCGTCACCATCTAAGTAAAACCCAAATAATATGTCTATTAATGCATCTGTATTTTTGTTTGTGATGTATATCAAGTTTTCAATCATTGTATAACTCCACAATTACATTATTGGTTGTAACCAGCCTGGAGTAAGGAACACAGCATAATTTTTATGTATACCTTATCCAGTTCCATGTTATTTTTCCCGTGCTTTTACTGAAACTAACAAAGGGTATGTAAAGAAAAATGTTACCAGTAATAATTCTTAGTATTTTTTCGCAAAAAAAAACCATAGCTGGTAACTACGGTTTTTCTGAGCGAACTGATTCTAACTTGCCGTGAGCAGATGGAAGTATTACAACGTAAGTCCTCTGGCGTTGTATCATCTCTTTGAAAACATAGTCTAGTGGCTCTAGAAGAATTCGTCATTACTTAGATAACCTATTTAATTCAGTGAAATATTTAGCTAAGTGACCCTGAAAGTTTCAATACTTGGTAATTTAAATGCATCTGTATTTACTTATTTCTCTGTAATAACTCGGTAAGATGCAAAACTTCAAGCACTTTACTACTCTGAAACTTCTATGACAATCGCAAATTTACACTATGACTGCAATAGAAAATTCCGTAGTTTAATGTAATATTTCTTTAAAGAGAATTCTGGGCAATATAAAACCCTGAGTCACCTCAGGGCGGGCTAAAAAGTAATATACCAGCGATCGTTATTATCGACTGACTTATATCAGAGTTGACTCATCCGTTTGGTATATTTTTTATCTATCAAAAGACAGATCTGCCGGACTTATCCCCGTGAGGATTACTTAGTTTGGGGTTGTGAGTAAAGGTTTCATCAGTCAGGCTGTGCAAGAATGCCAGTAAATCTTGTTTTTCGCTCTCAGATAATTTAAAACCGGAAATAAACTCACTTTTGAGAGGATTTTTACTGCCATCTCCGGCAAACTTTCCTGTATGAATTGTTCTACCACCTGCTTGGTAGTGATCGATAACTCCCGCCAGGGTAGCGATACTGCCATCATGCATATAAGGAGCAGTTAAAGCAATATTCCTGAGAGTCGGAGCTTTAAACCTACCCATATCAGATGGTTTGGCAGTAATTGCATAAACACCTGTATTATCAGGTGGATAAGCTCCTTTACCATCAATGTTGTAAAGTCCAGTGTTATGAAAGGCGATTTCTACAAAAGCTAGGCGTTCGTGAATCACAGAATCGCTGAAGTTAATACCACCATGACAATGAAAACATTCCAAACTTTCACTATGAAATAATTTCTCGCCTCGTTTAGCAGCGTCAGAAATCGCCTGAGCATCGCCGCCAAAGCGATAGCGATCGTAGGGAGAGTTAACAGAAATGAGAGTGCGTTCAAAACTAGCTAAGGCTTTAGTGAGATTGCTGAGGCTAATTGCATCCTTTCCCTTACCAAAAGCTGCAGTAAACATTTGCCGATATTGGCGATCGCTTTCTAGCATAGCCAATATTTGTGTTTCCCTTCCTACCATACCCATTTCTATTGGATGTTCGCCAAACATGGGCACAAGAGCCTGATTTTCTAACTTTGTGATCAAAGGATTAGCCCAAGTCAACACCGGATTGTAGGCAATATTAGCCAAACTCATAGAATTTCGCGGGTGTTTTTCGCCAGTGGCTCCCACAGCTATTGGTTTACCATCTGTAAAGGCTAGTGACTGGATATGACAAGATGCACAAGAAAATTCACCTGTAATTGATAAGCGCTGCTCATAGAACAGGTGTCTTCCCAATTTCACCTTTGCAGCACTCATCGGATTATCTGCTGGCACAATTGGCTTTGGCATCCAAGTTGGCAGATTCCAGTCATAATCGGAAGTTGAGGAAGCAGAGAAAGCTTTACCCAGTCCGACTGACAGACAAATGGATAATAAAAAAATGATAGCGAGGGTAAACCAGCGAGATAATTTCATGGCAATACATCATTCACTGTAGTTACCGCCAGTCACCTTACCTCGAAATACAATGTACTGGTAAAGGTTATAAAACAGCATTACAGGGATGAGAAAGCCGATAAAAATAATCATGATCACCAACGAACTGGGATCGGCAGCTGCCTCATAAATCGTAATTTGTGGTGGGATGATATAAGGAAAGACAATCAAGCCTAAGCCAATAAATGACAGGATAAACAGCAGAATAGTCCAGACAAAAGGCGCTCGTTCTTGCTTAAGATTCAGACTTTGTAAAAGTTGCCAAATCAACAGTACTCCCAGTATGGGTATGAGCGCAAAGATATAAACTAGGGGTTGCTGAAACAACCGAGTTCTGGCACTTTCATAAATTATTGGTGTGGTAATTGTAATTAGCACCGCACCTATGAGAGTTGTCCAAGCTGCAATTTTGGCTGTTTTATAATGTGTTGCTTGCAATTCCCCCGTGGTTTTCCACACGAGATAAGTAGAACCAATCAACACGTATGCTTGAATTAAGGTCAATGCTACCAACACTGAAGGTAAACTGAACCAGTCCCAGGTACTACCGATAAAGTGTCCAGTTTCATCCACTTTAATACCTTTGAGTACTGCACCCAAAGCGAAACCTTGACCGAGTGCAGCCGCAAAACTTCCTGCACCAAAAGCGAAATTCCAAAATAATTTGCGTCTAGCTAATTCCCGAAATTCAAAGGCGACACCCCGAAAAATAAACCCAAACACCATCACGAAAATCGGGATATACAAGGCATTTAAAATTGTGCCATAAGCTAAAGGAAAAGCCCCAAATAAACCTCCTCCCATGAGGACTAGCCAAGTTTCATTAGCATCCCAAATGTTGCTTAAGCTAGTCATCAAAATTCCCCGACGTTCTTCATCAGAGGAGGTTAGAGACAAAATACCTACCCCTAAATCAAATCCATCTAGCATGACATAGAGGAAGAGAAACAGAGCTAGGATTACAAACCAGACTTGCGGCAGAAAATACTCGAGCGTCTCCATATCATCTCCTACTGTTGTGCTTCTACAGGACGCTCATCGGGTACAAACTCCCCAGGAGTAGTATCTATTGCGGGTTTGGTAATTTCTACCCCAGGAATTGGTAGTTCTAAATTTGGCCCTGTGCGAATAATCCGGCTACCAAAGTACATCGCGGCAATAAATAACAGGGTATAAACTAAGGCAAAGCTAGTCAGTGAAACTAAGACATTACTAGCTGGTAACCGAGAAGCCGCATCAACGGTGCGAATTTGTCCGTAAAGTGTCCAAGGCTGTCTGCCCACACAACGCACAATCCAACCAGATTCTACAGCAATGTATCCTAAAGGTGCAGCACATACCCAAGCCCACATCAACCAACGCTGCTGCGCGATATTTTCGGCGGAAAGTTTACCTCGCAACCATTGCAGGGTACTCAGTAGCATTAAACCAGCAAAGAAAAAGCCGATCGCAATCATCACCCGGAAGGCGTAATAAATTAAACCTACCATGCGCGGACGATCCTCTGGTTGCCATTCTTTTAAACCGCGTACTGGTTGGGAAAGATTCTGTTTAAATTCCAAAATGTATCCCAAAGCGTTAGGAATGGTAATTTCCCAATCATTTTTCTCGGCTTTAACATTGGGTATAGCGAGTAAACTCCAATCAGCAGGTTGTCCGGCGGGTGTGCTTTCCCACTGGGCTTCCATTGCTGCCAGTTTTGTGGGTTGATAGTGATAAACTTGCTCGCCGCTTAAATGCCCAATATATATTTGTAATGGTGCAACTGCGATCGCAGCTGCTAAAGCAATCTTCAAAGACTTACTAAAAAAAGCTGTATGGCGCTGCTTGACAATGTACCAAGCGCTAATACCACCAATCACAAACAAAGATGTCTCTAGTGTGGCAAAAAACATATGCAGCACACTATTGACCATAAAAGGATTTAAAATTGCCTGAAAATAATCGTGAACGATAAACTTGCCATTGATCATTTCTCCACCTGCGGGTGTTTGCATCCAAGAATTGGCTGTCAAAATCCACAAAGTTGACAAGTTGGCACCAAAAGCAACCAAGATGGTGGAAAGATAGTGAATGGTAGGATTTACTCTTTCCCAACCAAATAACATAATTCCCAAAAAAGCCGCTTCTAGCATAAAGGCCCAAGAAGCTTCAAACCCAATTACACTGCCAAAAAAATTGCCTACAGCTTCCGAGAAGGGGCCCAGTTAGTACCAAACTGAAATTCCATTGGAATACCAGTGGCGACACCAATGCCAAAATTTAGGACGTAGAATTTAGACCAAAATCGGGCATGGAGATAGTAATCTGGATTACGAGTTTTGAGCCATAATCCCTCTACAATCACCAAATAAATGCCCATCCCTGTAGTCAGCACAGGCCAAAGCATATGAAAGATGGCTGTCAGCGCAAACTGCATCCGTGATAGCACTACGGAATCGGATAAAAATTCCACTAAGTTTTCTCCATTAGCTAGCCACAATATTTAAGATAAATGATTACTGGTTAACGCAATTTTAGCGCCGCCAATGATGCGTTAGCGGTAGCGTAACGCATCCTACTGGCGCGGCAAGGCTAAAATGTGGCAATATAATTTTCTTGTGGGGTGGACATCTTGTCCGCCCAGGACGGGCAAGATGCCCATCCCACAAGAGTTTGACTAATGCACTACTTAAGGCTAGACACGCCACTACTGTTTTTGTAACCAATCCAAAATCCAAAATCCAAAATCTAAAATCGCTTTATTCCACTCTAAAAAATGCTTGCCCAGCAGTAGGTTTATTAGCAAATGGGATACCAATATTAGCCATAATTCCAGCGCAATCACCATCATCAGGGGATGACATACAACCTGGTGGGCTATTGGGCTGATTAGCTGCTAAATTCGTATTTGCTACTAATGCTGCAACGTCGGCAATAATTACATTCTTTGTCAGATCAAACTTCGTAAAAAATAACTTGACTCTATTACGATTGCTACAACTTGCGGGTTTTTGACTACCTTCAGCAGCTTGACAACCAGTACTACCCAAGTGAATGGGGAAACCTTGTCCGTGATGACTATGTTGATCATCCTTTGGACTTGCGCCTAGACTTTGACTCGCCAAATCCAGGCGCAGAAATTTATACCCCGATAGCCAATTCCACCAAAGTGAAGTCAAATTCAGTGGTGATGGCGCTGTCACAACATCAGCATGATTGAGATTGAAGGGTACACCCAGAGTAAATTGCAGTCCTTGATAATTGCCTTTGGGTACTGTGCCAATAACTTGATTACGTGTCTCTACTGTGCCATTTGCACAAGCACCAGATTTATTTTCAAAGTCTAGCAAGGCTACGTTTTGATATTGCCATTTATTATCTTGGGTTAAAGTTA
Organism: Tolypothrix sp. PCC 7601; assembly: GCF_025677855.1. Classification (NCBI taxonomy): domain Bacteria; kingdom Bacillati; phylum Cyanobacteriota; class Cyanophyceae; order Nostocales; family Tolypothrichaceae; genus Tolypothrix; species Tolypothrix sp. PCC 7601. The sequence goes on along the minus strand of NZ_CP064879.1, from coordinate 518,035 downwards.
CGGGTACAGTTTTGCCGTTACTATCAACTAATGCAACATCAGATACATAAAACCTAAAGTCAGAGAAAGTGACTTTTGTTGCTGGTTTGCCTAAACCAACGTAGCTTCTACCACACTCAAAAGGCAGTTTGCCGACTTTGGCGTTAAATTTAATACTTACTTCTTGGGTTTGACCATTGGCAGTTAAAGCTACACCATCATTCCCTAAAACAGCAGTCAGGGGAATTGCCATCATTGCGATCCACTGAAGGCTTTTAGCTACACCAATCGCGGCTGATTTGACAAACAACAGCATTTCTTTACCACTGCTTAAATCGAGGTGTGTGACAATTCTCGATAACAGTGGAGTTACTGTCAAAAGACGGGTTGTCGTATTACCAAATAGTCTATGGCCTGCACCGCAAATTTCCCTGATGGTATATAAGCGCACAGTTTGATACTTTGACGATGAAGTAAAGTTGCATCTCGTATAAAAAGACAGTCTGTCAAAGATTTTTTAATTCTGTCGAGAACAATAAAAAAGCGATCGCTTAGTGTAAATTGCAGCTTAATATCTGAAAGGAGAATAGATATGCAGCTTCTGGAAGCTCCTAGCGTGACGGTCATTGCTGGTGAAAATGCGGTGACTGTTTCTCAACTACCTGCTGTGTGGCAAAATATCGCCAGAGGGGTGGCTGATGTGGGAATGTGCGATCCACAATGCTATGTTGAGATGGCGCAGTTGTTTCAATACAAATTGGAACATGGTGATGTAGACTTATTTAGCGATCGCCCAGATTTAGCTCACTTCAAACCTACTTTTTCTCAGTTATTTGGGCAGTTAGCCAGAGAAACCCTAGAATTCTACGGTCAAGATTTCCTGATTAGTAGCTATCCCAACTTTGCAGAAATTCTCCGCGATGTCGAGTCAAAGGGTGTAGAGTATGCCGATGAGGTAAAAGTAGCGCGCATTGGCATCGAACTTTTTGAAGAATTTGGTTATGAGTTACCCGCCAGCTTTTATCATGTCCATCTAGCGCCAATTTATCGAGATCATGTGTTTGAAGAACGCGCTTTAAGATTTGACAAGCGCGATATAGAACACAAACGTTCTTGGGATGCTGTATTACACGCGGGTAAAGTATTTGCTATCCAAATGAGGGTACAAAGCATTGCTGCTAAATACGGTTTTACCTATCAACATGGCTGTGGTTGCAACTCTCACCTTTCATCTATTGATGCATCGGCTGGGGCTTTTGCATACGAAATCAGCCCCCAAAAGCGTCAACGTTGGCTTCGTAGCTTCATTTGGACTGCTTGGTATGAGTACGCTTTCTTTGCGATCGTACCGAATACTATTTATCTAGTCTGAGGTTTATTACCTGAATTTCTCACCAGATTTTTGTTGGCAAATTTCTATAGCAATCCTATTGAATTCACCAAAATTGTAATACCACAAATTTTGAGAATTAATGCTTTAGGTAGATATTTGTTCTGCCTGTGAATTTTAAACTCGGGAGTGGTAGGACACTTATGTAATGACTCACACAAGCTTTTCCTCACATCATTGATGTGGGGATTTTATTTTTGTTGGGCGTGCGTAACGCACCGTCGCGTGGATGGTGCGTTAGGCGCTAGGATAGTTATTTCGTGACAAATTATATTGGAAATCAGCGCCTAACACACCCTACATTAATTTTATGTTTACTTGATAAATAAACTCTAATAAAAGTGATTATTTATATCCTCTTCTCCTTCAATCAATAACAAAGTCATCATATCTGCCTCAATAAAACTCGTTAATTTAAAATCAGACATAGCTTTCAAGTCCTCAATAGCAACTTTTTCAGAGTAGTATTTAAATATTATTTGAATCGCTTTATTTTTATCTAAATAATTTTGGTAGCTACTATCCTTTTGCATCAAATGTTCAACAATTTTTGATATTCTCTCCAACAGAGCTTCTTGATATCCATAAACTTCTGGCATAATATTCTTTGATTTTGAATCTATTACCCCAATTATAATTTCTCTTAATTCATTTACTTTGCCATTAAAAAAAGGCGGGCAAGATGCCCACCCTACAAGAGAATTCCAAGAATTTGCTGTTGCGATTAACCCAACAATTCTTTTGCTTTAGCTAATACATTATCAACACTAAAGCCAAACTTCTCTAGGACAACATTACCAGGCGCGGAAGCACCAAATGTATCAATACTAACGGTAGCGCCTTCACTACCTACATACTTGTGCCAGCCGAAGCTAGAAGCTGCTTCTACAGACAAACGCTTGGTGACGGCTTTTGGTAATACAGACTCTCTATAAGCTGCATCTTGTGCGTCAAACAAATCCCATGCAGGTAAGGAAACAACGCGAACTTTCTTACCTTCGGCTGTGAGTTTTTCAGCAGCAGTCACAGCGAGGCTCAATTCTGAACCAGTACCAATCAGGATGATATCTGGTGTGCCTTCGCTATCTACCACAATGTATCCACCCTTAGCTACACCTTCAATCGAGGTACCTGCTAAGTTAGGAACATTTTGACGGGTTAACGCTAACAAAGTAGGAGCATTTGCCTTTGCTCTCTCAATTGCTATTTTGTAAGCACCAGAGGTTTCTGTACCGTCTGCGGGGCGAAGCACTGTCAGTTTAGGAATAGCACGCAGGGAAGCCAGGGTTTCGATGGGTTGGTGGGTGGGGCCGTCTTCACCTTGACCGATGGAGTCGTGAGTCATTACCCAAATACTACCGGCTTGGGACAAAGCAGATAAGCGGATGGGTGCGCGCATGTAGTCTGTGAAGATCAGGAAGGTAGCGCCGTAGGGAATTAAGCCGGAACTGTGCAACGCGATACCATTGACAATTGCACCCATACCATGCTCCCGTACACCATAGTGGATGTTGGGGTTTTGGTATTGTCCTTTTTGGAAGTCGCCCTTACCTTTGAGTTCGGTTAAGTTGGAGTGGGTTAAGTCAGCGGAACCACCGATTAACTCTGGTAATACTGCCGCAAGTTTGTTGAGGCAAGTTTCGGAGTGTTTCCGGGTGGGTAGTCCTTTGTCTTCGGGGGTGTAGGTGGGTAGTACTTTATCCCAGCCATCAGGCAATTTACCGCTTAGGTAACGTTCAAATTCAGCTGCTTCTTGGGGATACTTAGCTTTGTAATCAGCAAAAGCTTTGTTCCATTCAGATTCGTAACCTGCACCACGTTCGACAGCTTTGTGAGTGTGGCTGAGGACATCTTGGGGAACTACGAAAGGTTCATATTCCCAACCCAAGTTTTTGCGGGTTAATGCAACTTCATCTGTACCCAAAGCCGCACCGTGAACGCCAGCGGTGTTGGCTTTGTTGGGGGAACCGTAACCAATGGTGGTTGTGACCTTAATGAAAGAAGGCTTATCGGTAACAGCTTTCGCAGCTTCAATTGCTTTGGCGATCGCATCTAGGTCGGTGTTGCCGTTCTCTACATGTTGAACGTGCCAGCCGTAAGCTTCAAATCGCTTAGAAACATCTTCGGTGAAGGCTACATCTGTAGAACCATCAATGGAGATGTGGTTATCATCGTACAGAGCAATCAGTTTGCCTAATCCCAAGTGTCCTGCGAAAGAACAAGCTTCACCAGAAACACCTTCCATGTTGCAACCATCACCCAAAATTACGTAGGTGTAATGGTCAACAATGTTGGCATCGGGTTTGTTGTATTTAGCCGCTAGGTGAGCTTCTGCGATCGCAAAACCAACTCCATTGGCAATCCCTTGACCCAGAGGCCCGGTAGTCACTTCTACACCAGCAGTCATGAAGTTTTCTGGGTGTCCAGGGGTTTTGGATTCCCACTGACGGAATAGCTTGATGTCCTCAATAGTTACACTGTCATAACCAAAAAGGTACAGCAGGGCATACTGCAACATCGAGCCATGACCAGCAGACAGGATGAAGCGATCGCGGTTAAACCATTTGGGATTTTTGGGATTAAACCGCATAAAGCGATCCCAAAGTACAAAAGCCATCGGAGCAGCGCCCATCGGCAGCCCTGGGTGTCCCGATTTTGCTTTTTCTACGGCATCAATAGCCAAGAAGCGAATCGAGTTAATAGATAGTTCTTCGAGGGATTGGGTTGCAACAGCCATAAATAAGATTGTTTTTAACGACGGGTTAGCACTCTTGGTAGCTCACACAGTTACCGGGGAGGCAAAAAAAGCTTGGATTTTGTCCAAATTGATTGCCTGATTGTTTTGACATTCCCCCTATTCTTATCATCCCACTGCCAATTGTTGATGGACAAGCGGGATATTTAGTGATGACTGTGATAAATCCAGCTAATAATTGGGTTGTTTTGAACCGTTGATTTAGTTGGAAATGAAATCGATGATACTGTTACCACCAACTTGCGGCAGAGCGACCAGCAGATAAATTGGTGATGTTCTAAAGAATTCCAGCAATTAAATTATCCAATTTTGAGAGCAAAGATCATAGGCAAAATTTGCTTTATCTGGGCATGGGGCATTGGGCATGGGGCATTGGGCATGGGGAAAATCAATTTTGGATTTTGGATTTGTGATTTTGGATTAGGTTTAAATCTAAAATCCAAAATCTAAAATCTAAAATTCCTGCTTCCTCCGCCTCCTCTGCTCCCACAGCAAAGGGATAATTTATTGACTAGAAGTCCCTTAGAGGTATTTCTTAAAGGCTAGGGTCACATTATGACCGCCAAACCCAAAGGAATTGGATAATGCCACGTTGACTTCTTGAGCGCGGCTGGTGTGAGGAATATAATCCAGGTCACACTCTGGATCGGGATTTTGAAGATTAATTGTTGGTGGAACTTGATCGTTGGCGACGGCCAGTACTGTTGCTACGGCTTCAATACCTCCAGAACCACCTAAAAGATGACCTGTCATTGATTTGGTAGAGCTGATGGCTACTTTATAGGCAGAATCGCCTAGGGCCTTTTTCATCGCAGCTGTTTCCGTGGAATCATTAGCTGGGGTACTGGTGCCGTGAGCATTGATATAGTTCACCATCTCTGGGGTTAGCTCCCCATCTTTCAGGGCTATTTCTATGGCTCTGGCTGCACCTAATCCACCGGGAACTGGGGAAGTCATGTGATAGGCATCACAGGTCATCCCATAACCGACCATTTCTGCGTAAATGTGAGCGCCTCGACTCAAAGCATGTTCGAGTTCTTCTAGCACCAAAATTCCCGCACCTTCACCCATGACAAATCCATCGCGATCGCGGTCAAATGGACGGCAGGCATTAGCTGGGTCATTGAGGGTTGAAAGTGCCCGGGCTGCAGCGAATCCAGCTACACCCAATGGTGTAATTGCTGCTTCACAGCCGCCGCAAATCATGGCTTTGGCATAACCCCATTGAATTTGGCGAAAAGCATCGCCGATGGCATTGGAACCTGCTGCACAAGCGGTTACAGAGCAGGAATTTGGCCCTTTGGCTCCGGTATGAATAGCTGTTAATCCAGCCGCCATATTGGCGATCATCATCGGAATCATGAACGGACTACAGCGATCGGGGCCGCGGTTTAGGTAGACTGTTTGCTGGTCTTCTAAAACCTTCAAACCGCCAATACCAGAACCAATAATTACACCGACCTGTTCTGCATTCAGTTCATTAATCTCTAAACGCGCGTCAGATATAGCTTGTTTTGCCGCTGACACCCCAAATTGGGAAAACCGATCCATGCGCTTGGCTTCTTTGCGCTCTAAATAAATATGTGGATCGAAGTTTTTGACTTCACCAGCAATGCGGCAATCATGGCGAGAGGCATCAAAAGCGGTGATGAAATCAATGCCATTACGACCGCTTAACAATCCTTCCCAATACTGTGCTGGTGTATTGCCAATTGGTGTAATCGCGCCAACACCAGTTACCACAACGCGTTTACGTTTATAATCTGTCATGACTCAGTTAAAGGTGGCGAGAAAGCAGCAAAAAGGTGACTAGTAATTAGGGACTGGGGGCTGGGGATTGGGGACTGGGTACTAGGTACTGGGGACTGGGTGAAAGATTTAAGTTAAATTTTTCCTGATCCCCAATCCCTAATCCCCGATCCCCAATCCCCGATCCCCAAATACCGTTCAGGCAGATGTAGGAGCTTTGCTGTTGATATAATCCACTGCATCTTGAACCGACAAAATCTTTTCAGCGGATTCATCGGGAATTTCAATATCAAATTCTTCTTCAAAAGCCATTACTAACTCCACGATATCTAAGGAGTCAGCTCCTAAATCATCAACAAATGTAGATATTGGTTTGATAGTATCGGCCTCAACACCTAGTTGTTCGACAACGACTTTCTTCACTCTTTCAAAAGTGTTCTCTTGGCTCATAGATAAAATTTCCTTAACCAGTTGCTATGATCTGTTCTTTGTGGGCGACATTGTTTTGAGCATATACATCTTATCGGAAAGCGCGATCGCCCGTATACTGCCACAAAGTTTTCCCAAAACAAAACCTGACCACGTGTAATTGCCGCATAAAACAACTCTTAATGAGCATTTAGGCACCAAACCATGCTAGATAATGCTGGGGATGTTACTGAGGCATTTTCTGCGTGAAAATTGCTCAACCTGCTCCTGGGGAGCAAGCTAGGGCAATAGAATTCGCAAGATAATTGCATATACTCTCAACATGTCTCTGTTTTGCAATTCTTACCGATTTTTTTTACAATGTCCAAATCCCGATACATAGCCTTCCAATGTACACTGGCAAGGGAAGATCAAAAATTTATTGTTGAGGGCAATTGTTCTCAACCTGCTATAGTTCTATGCTATCTCAAAGTCTAAAATACGCTTACTTTCCTGGTTGTGTTGCTCAAGGTGCTTGTCGGGAACTGTACCAATCAACTCAAGCTTTAACCAGGGCTTTAGGTATTGAATTAATTGAACTGAAAAAAGCCGCTTGCTGTGGTTCGGGTACTTTTAAAGAAGATTCCCAACTGTTAGAAGATACAGTTAATGCGCGCAATATTGCTTTAGCTGAAGAGTTGAATTTACCTTTACTAACTCATTGCAGCACTTGCCAAGGTGTCATCGGTCATGTTGATGAACGGCTCAAAGAATGTCAGACCAAAAATCCAGCATATATTGAGCAAGTGAATGGATTATTGGCAAAAGAAGGCTGTTTACCTTATCGCGGTAATACAGAAGTTAAACATCTGCTTTATGCCTTAGTCACAGATTACGGTTTAGCAGAGATTACCAAACGCGTTACCCGCAAGTTGAGTGGGCTAAAATGTGCGGCGTTTTATGGTTGCTATCTCCTCCGCGCCCAAAAATCCATGCCTTATGATGACCCCTTTAACCCAGAAGCGATGGAAAATGTGTTTCGGGCTGTAGGTGCAGAACCAGTTTATTACCGAGGACGCACACAATGTTGTGGCTGGCCTTTATCTAGTTACGCCACTACCGAATCTTTTCAAATGGCGGGGAAACATATTCAAGATGCTTTGGCGGCTGGTGCTGATTGTATGGTTACCCCTTGTCCTTTGTGTCATTTAAATTTAGACTCTCGTCAGCCAGAAGTAGAAAAGGTAATTGAAAAGAAGCTGGGTTTGCCAGTATTACATTTACCGCAATTAATTGCTTTGGCGTTAGGCGTTAGTCCTCAAGAATTGGGTTTAGATAAACATATTGTTTCGACAAAGCCAGTTTTGGAGAAATTAGGGTTTTAGGAATGGGTAATTGGGTTTTTGGTGTTTGCTATCAATTGCCAATTGATAAAAATGCTATTTCAGTAGAGACGCGATTAATAGCGCATACGTGTCAACTTAAGCTAAAAGCTATATAGGACGGGCTTTGTACAAAAACCCTCGCCCTCATCCCCTCACCCCTTCTCCCTCAGGGAGAAGGGGAATTAAATCTCTTGCTCCCCTCTCCTGCTGGGAGCTACGGTGTACACACAAGTACTCTCCGCATACGTTTCAGGGATTTCAACCCCCTTAAATTGTCATTGCGAGGAGGAACGACGAAGCAATCGCTTGGTGCTGGGATTGCTTCTCTTCGAGACGCTACGCGAACGCTTCGCTCGCAATGACAGGTTTTGAGCGATTTTTATCTGAGTTTAAAACTCCCTTCCAGGTAGGATTTCAAGACTTCTGTGTACACCGTAGCCTGCTGGGAGAGGGGCTGGGGGTGAGGGCAAAACCTTTGCACAAAGCGGGTTTCACGTTAAGTTGACACCAATGTTAATCGCGTCTCTACAACGCAGTGGGGATTAGAGGCAAAGGAGAAAGGTTTTGTATTTTCCCCTTCCCCTTTAACCTTTTCCCTTTTCCCAGATATCTAATGTTGATTGTTAACCGTCAACAGTCAACATCCGAAAGCTTATGCTGTTTCTATCGGCTCAACAGGTGGTTTCTCTACACCTGATTTTATGCGGGTAATAGTACCTTTGCGGATGCGATCGCTCTTTAGCACACCACCAGCTTGCACATATTCAGCGCTTTCTTTTCCGTATCTGCCAGCAACAGACATCAGCATATTTTCACATACAACGCTCAAGGTTTTTTCTAATTTGTCAATATCAGTTTTGGAGGCATCTATTACAGCCAAAGCTGTGTTATGAGCGTTGAGTTTATTGCGTAATTCTTCAATTATTTGCTGCATATTTTGCAAGCTGTTAGAACTGCCAAAATCAAGATTTGGATCAATAGCTTGCATTCCAGAAGCTCTCTGTAAAGCTTTTTCGAGAATCCGAGATGAGCGTTTAGGTAAGGTCATATAATAGCTTCACTCCTCATAAACTTTGCCACTACAGCACCGCGTAAATAAATCAACAATTCTCCAACAATGAAATGCTTTGCTGCATTCATTTTGAATTTTGCGGTGCTACTGTTAGCTTGTCTTAAAATAGGTGGATTTCGGTTCAGGGAAAATAACAAATTTTTAGCTTTTTTTAACAATATTTTGGGTGATAATTCTGTAATTATGCGTAATCTCTCGCGATCGCCTCTTAATGGCGAATTTCTACCAGATGAGTAGGTTGGGTTGGCGTAAGGAAACCCAACACCGAGATATCGGTTAAGCGTTTTGAAACCAAAATTGGTTTTGGGGAAAAGGTGAAAGGTTAAGGGTTAGGGATTTCCAAGAAATAAATTATTCCATCTTGTGGGGCGGGCAAGATGCCCGCCAAATAAACTGGGCGGACATCTTGCCCGCCCCACAATAAATACTAGGATATTTTTTTATTTGGAAGTCCCTTAAAGGTTTTTTCTTCCCCTTCCCCTTCCCCCTTCCCCGACAAGTTACGCTGCGCTTAACACAACTCAAGGAACGATAGTTTTAGAAACTTCTGGACTGCGAATGAGCAAATGTCCTTTATCACTGTTTTGAATAGCAATCACTGCTGGGCGATCGCTAGGTGTGGCATTTAGAGGTAAAGTTTGAAATAAATAAATCCAGCCGCCTCGTTCTAGCAGTAAGCGCCAAATTCTCGGTTGGTTGGGGTTGCTGGTATCAGTATCTTCTCTACCGCGTAAATCTTCAAATAGTCCTCTGTCACCAATGATTTTGTAACCTTTTAATGGCGGATCAGTAAACTCATCATCTAGTTTGCGTCCCGCGACAAATTTCTCTTCTGGTGATATTAGGGCAATTACAGGCAAAGTAGAATTTTGACTAGCATCTCTTCGAGCATCTGTAATGCCTTGCCACTTAGCTAACCAGAATATTGTAATTAAAACCCAAGAGACGATGACAATTTCATTGACTAAAGAACGCAAAAAATCTACAGAACGCAATTGTACAGAACTGTAGACCGCCAGAGAATTCAGCAATTTAGCTCTCTTTGTCTGCTGACGTTGGGTAGCGGGAATGATGCGACGTGATAGCAAGTGGTTGAGAGTAGCAACTACCGCTTCGCTGATGATTCTAATTAACCATAGGGTAATGTTAATGGCGATCGCAGTTAACAAAAAAGCGATCGCAGTTTTGCCAATCGCCCAACCATCCCCAAAGAAGATTTGTAGGGGAACCATGAGAAACGACTGTGCAGGTAAATCGAGGTTAGCAACTTCTAGCTGAAAAAAATAGAAATATGACCAACGATAAATCCAGCCTGCAAAGAACAGCGCCGCACCTAGTAAACCAAGTACACTTGTAAACTTACCTAAAATGTTCGGGTCTGAGGTGGGATTGGGGGCTGAACTCACAGAAGCACTCCAAAAGCAAGAGATTGGATAGAAAAAAGGCAAGGGGGCAGGGAGCAGGGAGCAGAGAGAAATAAGTAGTAAATATTTGACCCTTGACTCTTGACCCTTGACCCTTGACAATTCCTTAAATCAATCAAATTATTTTCCGTTATTTTACGGAAATTTGGTAAATAGTAAGGAAGTTAAACAAAGAATTAATACGTAATTAAACAGTGTTAAGACTATGACTGCTTTTTTTAAAGTAATAGTTGTGGGAGTCTTGGCAACAGCAGGAGTGCTGGCAGGAAACACCATATCTGCAATTGGTAAAGAAGTCAAGACAGGAAATGTTTTGCTAGCACAAACACCAGTACAATCAGAGTCAATCGCATTACCAATAGCTTTACCAGAGATGGCAGCTATTAATTTGAAGAAAGGCGGATCACAGAGTGGTCAGGTGGTTGGTATAGATGCTCAAGGGCAAAAATTAACGATTCAGCGTAATAGAAAAACTTACTTAATTCCTTTAAATCAAATTGAAAAAGTAGCATTTAGGAATAGTGCTAAAGCTTACAGAACTGATGGACGGATGATTATCCGGGGTGAAAGGCAACGTTACACAGCTAAAGTAATGACTTGGAGTGGTTTACCTTTAGATACTTTGAGGATTAAAAACCCTGTTCAAGGTCAAGCAGAAGTGAAGCTGGGGCCACCTGTAGTTTCTTCAGATTTATTATCTGGTATTCAGTCCGTGGCTAAAGATAGACAATATGTGGTGGAGCAAATCCAGTTTAATCCGCAAAAAAGAACAATGACGATTCAGGCGACACCGTATTAGGGGATGGGGAATGGGGAATGGGGAATGGGGAAGGGGGAATGGGGAATGGGTAACGTAGGGTGTGTTATGCCGTAGGCTAACGCACCTTCAACAATTCAAGGTGCATTGCACTTGATGCAATTGTCTTGCCACCCCATACAATCTGCATTACCACCCAATACAATCCCTATATCTAAATTTCTATCGTTGCATGAATTGACTTTTGTACAGACGCGATTAATCGCGTCTCTGCAACTTTTGACTTCCCAAAGGGGCTGATTCATTCCCTGTTCTCTCCCATCGCTAAAATAATTGGGCAAATTAATCTCCCATATTTTTTACTATGCCCAATGCCCAATGCCCCATGCCCAACCCAATACTTGTCGGTTAAGGGCAAAAGGGGAAGGGGAAAAGGGGTAAGAAAAAACCTTTAACCCTTACCCTTTCACCTTTTCCCCAAACCAAATTCCCAGTTGAAAATCCTTAACCGAGCAGTATTGATTCCCAACCCTTCTATGCAAAAAATTCTCACCAGTATATTAGCTGTAGGTATTTACCTAACACCCCTAACACTGACACTCATCGCTCAACCCAGTTGGGGACAAACTCAAAACCCCCAAGCACAAACAGCCGAAAACCTACTAGAACAGGCGATAGAAAAGAGACAACAACAGGAATATCAACAAGCAATACCTATATTTCAGCAAGTTCTGGTGATGCTACGAGAACTTAAAGACCAAAAACTTGAAGCACTCGTACTCAATAACCTAGGTTATTGCTACTCCGCATTAGGAGAAAAGCAGCAAGCACTGTCATTCTACAATCAAGCTCTGCCCCTTAGACGGGCGGTGGGCGATCGCTCTGGCGAAGCCACGACTCTTAATAACATCGGTTTAGTCTACAACGCATTAGGAGAAAAGCAGCAAGCATTGTCATTCTACAATCAAGCTCTGCTCATACTTCGGGCGGTGGGAGATCGCTCTGGTGAAGCGCTTACTCTCAATAACATAGGTGGAGTCTACAATGCATTAGGAGAAAAGCAGCAAGCACTGTCATTCTTCCAGCAATCTCTGCCCATACTTCGGGCGGTGGGCGAGAGATCAGGCGAAGCTGCTACTCTCAATAACATCGGTGCAGTCTACTCCGCATTAGGAGAAAAGCAGAAAGCACTAGAATTCTACAACCAATCTCTACCCCTGAGGCGGGCGGTGGGCGATCGCACTGGCGAAGCTGCTACTCTCAATAACATCGGTTTAGTCTACAACGCATTAGGAGAAAAGCAGAAAGCACTAGAATTCTACAACCAATCTCTACCCCTGAGGCGGGCGGTGGGCGATCGCACTGGCGAAGCGATTACTCTCAATAACATCGGTGGAGTCTACTACGAATTAGGAGAAAAGCCGCAAGCACTGTCATTTTTCAATCAAGCTCTGCCCATACTTCGGGCGGTGGGTGATCGCACTGGTGAAGCTGCTATTCTCAATAACATCGGTGGAGTCTACGACGATTTAGGAGAAAAGCAGCAAGCACTGTCATTCTACAATCAAGCTCTGCCCATATTTCGGGCGGTGGGCGATCGCTCAGGCGAAGCCAGAACTTTGGCTAACAGGGGTATTTTATTTCATAATACAAATCGCTCCACTGAAGCTATTACCGATTTAGAAAAATCTCTGCAAATCACTTTAGAAATGCGTCGGGGTTTACAGCAACAAAATCGCCAAAATTTTTTACAGGAATATGATTGGGGTGCAGCTTTAACCCATGTGCTGATTGAGCAAAAGAAAAATGCTCAAGCTTTTGAATGGGTGAATCTTTTCACTACTGCCGATTTAGCTGACTACAATCGCCTCATTAACGCCAAAGTTGCCAACCGCGAAGCACAACAAGCGATTGATAATTGGAATCAAAAAAATCAACAACTAGAATCGCGGCGACAACAACTGCAAAATCAGTTTTCTGAAACTTCAGCCCAAGAAATTCGCCAATTAGAAACCCAAGTCTATCAACAAGCCGAAGCAATATCCCGCAAGTTTCCCGAAGTTGCCGAACTATTTGAAACCACACCCGCAGATATTGCCAAGCTGAAATCATCCATCCCCTCTGGAACAGTGGTAATTCAACCTGTTCTATTGACAAATGTGGAGAATATACCAAAGTCTCTAACAATTTTTATCTTAACTAACAATAAATTAGATGTTATTAAAACAGAGATTAAGCCTGCAGAATTTGACAAAATTCTCACCCAATATCTAGAGCAAGTGCAGGATGATGGTGATGCTGGTTATGCAGAAAATAGCGTGAAATTGTATGATATTCTCATCCGCCCGATTGAAAAGACAATCCAGAAATTGCAACCCCAGCAATTGAGTATTATCGCCACTGGTAAACTCCGCTATCTGCCTTTTGAAACCCTGAGAGACAGTAAAACTCAAAAATATTTAATCGAAAAATATCCCGTCAATTATCTCACGCGCATTTCCACTCGTTCTCTACAACCGCTAAAGGAAACTCGCCAACCAAAAAAAGTCTTAGCTTTTGGTAATCCTATGCCCCGTGAATCACAAAATTTACCAGATGCAGAAACAGAAGTCAAAAGGATTCAGCAATTACTACCAGGAAGTGAAGCGTATATCGGTAGTGAAGCCACTTTCGCAAAGTTTGAAACTCAAGCCTTAAACTTTGATTTTTTGCATTTAGCAACTCATGGCTGCTTCCAAGACCAAGACTGTAAAACAATAAACTTAAAAAAGAATTCTTTGCTATTTGCCGATAAACAATTTGATATTGCTGATGCCGCATATTTAGGCTTACAAGGTACGCAATTACTTACTCTCAGCGCTTGTCAAACTGCTAAAGAAATTAATAATAAAGGTGCAGGAATTGCCGGAGTTGCCTATATATTTGAACGTGCTGGCGCGCAAGCCGTGATGGGTACTTTGTGGGCGGTTGAAGATAGCGCCACCAAAGATTTGATGATTGATTTTTATCAAAATCTCCAGCAAGGTAGGAGTAAAGGCGAAGCATTACAAAGAGCAAAGTTGAAGCAAATTGACCGTCATCCGTTTTACTGGTCGCCATTTATTTTAATTGGCGACGCACGATGAATAGCGTTTCGGAGAGCAAGAGATTTAGCGCTCTTTAATCATTCTCAGTAGATAAAAATCTAAACCCCTTATTATTCCGGACTTTTATGAATTTAGGCGTAGGTTGGGTTGAGGAACGAAACCCAACATCCAAAAACCTCGATATAGTTGGGTTTCACCGGGTTCAACCCAACCTACATTTATTTTCTCTCCCCAGAGCGACGGAAGAGCGTTAGTTCCCCTTCTCCTGCGGGAGAAGGGGTTAGGGGATGAGGGCGCGAGGTATTTGTACAACGCCCGCCCTATATAGCTTTTAGCTTAAGTTGACACCAATAGGCAGTACCCAGTGGTGTCAACTTAACGTGAAACCCGTTTGGTTGCAAGGTTTCGCCCTCACCCTGTGCCCCTCTCCCACAGGGTGAGGGGAGTAAGAGATTTAGTTCCCCTTCTCCTAGGGGAGAAGGGGTTAGGGGATGAGGGCGCGAGGTATTTGTACAACACCCGCCCTATATAGCTTTTAGCTTAAGTTGACACCAATGGGCACTGCCATACCCAGTGGTGTCAACTTAACGTGAAAACTGCTTGGTTGCAAGGTTTCGCCCTCACCCTGTGCCCCTCTCCCACAGGGCGAGGGGAGCAAGAGATTTAGTTCCCGCTATTACTGGCAGAGTACATGAGTTTTTGTTACTCTCCCACAGGGTGAGGGGAGTAAGAGATTTAGTTCCCCTTCTCCTGCGGGAGAAGGGGTTAGGGGATGAGGGCGCGAGGTATTTGTACAACGCCCGCCCTATATAGCTTTTAGCTTAAGTTGACACCAATGGGCACTGCCATACCCAGTGGTGTCAACTTAACGTGAAAACTGCTTGGTTGCAAGGTTTCGCCCTCACCCCCAGCCCCTCTCCCACAGGGCGAGGGGAGCAAGAGATTTAGTTCCCCTTCTCCTAGGGGAGAAGGGGTTAGGGGATGAGGGCGCGAGGTACAGACTCTTAGTGCAAAAAATTGGCTCGTTGGTTGTGAAGGAGATCTGGTTGTGAACGAAGGAGCGCTCATTGATAGACAACCCGATCGCGTTGGTTATGAAGGAACCGATGTTCTCTATGGATGAGCGCTCATTGATAGACAACCCGATCACGTTGGTTGTGAAGGAACCGATGTTCTCTATGGATGAGCGCTCATTGATAGACAACCCGATCACGTTGGTTATGAAGGAACCAATGTTCTCTATGGATGAGGCAATTTTGCTAAAGAAGGCTGATTTGGCGTAGATGCTGCATGGCTTGGTGGTAGAAATCGCAGTGAAGAGATAGAGTGCGAATCTTACAAGGTTAAGCGATCGCATTTTCTGGAGTAGTTATACCATTTTGAAACAAGACAGATGGGTAGGGGCACGGCACCAGTAAGATATTGGATATGCCAAAAGATTGTGGATGCCGTGCCCCTACAAAGAATTTATCTGTCGCCAACATTATTTGAATTGGTATTAACAGCGATCGCACTCTATACTTGTGAGACTGGGAAGGCGATCGCACTCCATACTTGTGAGGTGTAAATTACGAATTACGAATTACGAATTACAAATTATTTCCACCATCGCCCCACATCTGCGATCGCACTGGCAAGTTCTACCGTTGCAACTTCACCACCTAATGCAAAGATAACCGGAAACAATGCTTTGATATCCTGCAGCAAATTAGGGCGAGTGTGAACAGATAACTGATGAAGGGTATCTTGCCAAAGTGGAAAAAGTATGGCGGATGGCATTTGTGACAGACCAAAAGCTAAGGCACTGAGGGCCTTGGTGCGATACTGCTCATCCTCAATTGCCCTAGCAGCAGCGAGTGCTTCTGGTAATACCTCTGGCAGTTTGTCGGCTAAGGCAGTGAGGGCATCGGCGCGATAATACTCATCCTCAATTGCCCTAGCAGCAGCAAGGGCTTCTGGCAAAACTTCTGGTAGTTTCTGGGCTAAGGCAATCAAAGCATCGGCACGATAAAGGTTACCCTGAATCTTTCTAGCAGCAGTCAGGACTTCTGGTAATAATTCTGGTGGTAGTTTCTCGGCTAATTCCCTTAACCCCCCGACACGATAAGACTGATTCTCCATTGCCTCGGTAGCAGCAATAGCTTCTGGCACAACTTCTGGTAGTCTTTGGACTAAGGCAATCAAAACCTCAGCACGATCATACTCATTCTGAGTTTCTCTAGCAGCAGCAAGGGCTTCTGGCAAAACTTCTGGTAGTTTCTCTACTAAAGCTATCAAAGCATTAGCGCGCTCGTAATGATTCTGCATTTTCCGAGCGATCGCTAGGACTTCTGGTAATAATTCTGGTGGTAGGTTCTCGGCTAATTCACTTAAACGATGACCACGACAAGACTCATCTTGAATAGTCTTGGTAGCAGCAATAGCTTCGGGCAAAACTTCTGGGAATCTTTGGGCTAAGGCAATCAAAATCTCAGCACGATGATAGTTCTCCTGAGTTTCTCTAGCCGCAGTCAGGGCTTCTGGCAGTAGTTTTGGCGGTAGTTTCTCTACTAAAGGTACCAAAACTTCACCACGAGTCATTCCATCCTCAATCCCTCTGGCAGCAGCAATAGCTTCGGGCAAAACTTCTGGTAGTTTCTCTAATAAAGCTATCAAAACTTTAGCACGATAATACTCATTTTGAATCGCCCTGGCAGCAGCAACAGCTGCTGGCAACAACTCTGGTGGCAGTTTGTCTGCTAAGGCACTCAAGGCTTGGGTAAGATAATACTCATCCTCAATCGCCACAGCAGCAGCAAGAGCTGCTGGCAACAACTCTGGTGGCAGTTTGTCTGCTAGGGCACTCAAGGCTTGGGCACGATTCCGCTCATGCCCAAGTGCCACAGCAGCAGCAAGAGATGCTGGCAACAACTCTGGTGGCAGTTTGTCTGCTAAGGCACTCCAGGCATCGGTACGATCATCCTCATCTCGAACCATCCTGGCAGCAGCAAGAGCTGCTGGCAACAACTCTGGTGGCAGTTTGTCTGCTAAGGCACTCAAGGCATCGGTACGAGCATTCTCGTACCACATCGTCCTGGCAATAGCAATGGCTTCTGGCAATACTTCTGGCAGTTTATCTGCTAAGGCAATCAAGGCATCGGCACGATAATTCTCATGCCCAAGTGCCCTGGCAGCAGCAAGAGCTGCTGGCAACAACTCTGGTGGCAGTTTGTCTGCTAAGGCACTCAAGGCTTTGGTACGAGAATACTCATGCCAAATCGCCTTGGTAGCAGCAAGAGCTTCTGGCAACAACTCTAGTGGCAGTTTATCTGCTAAGGCACTCAAGGCATCGGCACGATTCCACTCATCCCCAATCGCCCTGGCAACAGCAAGTGCTTCTGGTAATACTTCTGGCAGTTTATCTGCTAAGGCACTCAAGGCTTGGGCACGATAATACTCATCCCCAATCGCCCTGGCAACAGCAAGGGCTTCTGGTAATACTTCTGGTAGTTTATCTGCTAAGGCACTCAAGGCATAGGCACGATAATACTCATCCCCAATCGCCCTGGCAACAGCAAGGGCTTCTTTTAACAACTCTGGTGGCAGTTTATCTGCTAAGGCACTCAAGGCATCGGCACGATAATTATCATCTCGAATCGCCCTGGTAACAGCAAGGGCTTCTGGTAATACTTCTGGCAGTTTGCCTGCTAAGGCACTCAAGGCATAGGTACGATAATACTCATTCCGAATCATCTTAGCGGCGGTGAGGGCTTCTTTCAACAACGCTGGTGGCAGTTTATCTGCTAAGGCATTAAAGGCATCGGCAGGAGCATTCTCATACCAAATCGCCTTAGCGGCGGTGAGGGCTTCTTTCAACAACGCTGGTGGCAGTTTATCTGCTAAGGCGCTCAAGGCTTGGGCACGATAATTATCATCTCGAATCGCCCTGGTAACAGCAAGTGCTGCTAGCAACAACTCTGGTGGTAGTTTATCTGCTGAGGCATACCAGGCAATGGCACGATAATACTCATCCCAAATCGCCCTAGCAACAGCAAGTGCTTCTTTTAACAACTCTGGTGGCAGTTCGTTTTCTAAGGCACTCAAGGCATCGGCACGATCATACTCATTCCCAAGTGTCCTGGCAGCAGCAAGTGCTTCTTTTAACAACTCTAGTGGCAGTTTGTCTGCTAAGGCACTCAAGGCTTGGGCACGATAATTCTCATCTCGAATCGCCACAGCAGCAGCAAGTGCTTCTTTTAACAACTCTGGTGGCAGTTTGTCTGCTAAGGCACTCAAGGCTTGGGCACGCTCATACTCTTTCCCAAGTGCCACAGCAGCAGCAAGTGCTTCTGGTAATACTTCTTTTAGTTTGTCTGCTAAGACACTCAAGGCTTGGGCACGATCTTTCTCTTCCTGAATCGCCCTGGCAGCAGCAAGTGCTTTTTGCAGTGCTAATTGTTGAAGATTTGGTGGCAGATAATTGACTAGTTTTGCCAGCGCGTCGATTTTCTCTTCTAACTTTGGTTTTTGCAGGGCGTAAGCTAGTCCTTGTTCGGGAGTCCAAAAGTTGTTTTTGACCAAAGCAAGTAACAAATCTCTTGGTAAATTAGCTGCCAAACTATTCAGGGATGTAGTAATCAAAGCATAGCGACACTGCAAACTTAATGTTGATGCAGTCCAATTCCTTTGGGCTAATTCCCAAGCACGAGATATATCTGTGATGTAACCCCCTGTTTGTGCCAATTGTTCCCGCGCTTCAAACCAGCCATTATTACCAGTTACCGACTCCTCCCACAACAAAGAGTGAATCTCTTCCAAGAGTCCTGCCTTTTCCAAATGCCAAACTAAATGCTGATGAATGTAACCATCATCAGGTAGGGTATGCCATAAATTATTCTGGGTTTTCTGCCGATATTTCTCCACAAAAGCAGCGTGAGCATCAGTCAGATTTAAACCTAACCCTGGCAAATCTCCTGTCTGCTTTGGCTGTGGCGCAGCAGTTAACAAATTACAGGCTAAATCATGGAATAAGTCATGTAAGCGATAGGTAGGCGTACCATCAGCCAGGGGTACTCCTGTTAATAACAATGCCTTATTCCGTAAATATTGCAATATCCTAGCAGCATCACGCTCATCCATTGCCCACAGCGTCGCCGCCATCATCTGATTAATGTTGACATCCTCCGGCAACACCCCCAACCAAGCAAAATGCTGCTTTTCTTCAGGCATTCTCTTGATACTCAAGTTTAATGATGCTGTTAAACTCAAGCGTTTTAAGCTCGCCTCATCGGTAATTTCGCCCGCTTCCGGTTGGTCAAAACTGGTTAATCTGGCTACCTCTTGCTGAATATCCGCCAATAGTTCATCCCAAGTTGTCCCACTAGCAACTTCGGCGGCTGCAAGTTCCAACGCTAGGGGGAGATAAGCAACACCTTGAGCTAAATTTTCGGCTGACTGACGTTCTGCACCTGTAATTGAGCGTCCTAATTTCTTCGTCAGCAATGCCATCGCCTGATCTGGTTTCATGATATCCAGGCTGTAGGTGCTAGCTGCTAAAGCTTCGGCAATTGACCTTTTACGAGTTGTGACTAAAATCTGACACCGCACCCCACCCACATTAAACGCCTGTGCATCTTGCGTATTCCAAGCATCATCCACCACCAGCAACACGGCTTTGTCATAAAGCAGCGTCTGTAAATGGTTGGTAGTGGCTTCTACACTGGTAGGTTTAAAGCTATAGTCTCCTAATGCTTGCACCCAGCCACTAATTAAAGACAGCACATCCGGCTGTTGACCTAATGTTGCCCACAAAATCCCATCACAGAACCGAGTTTGGATTTCTGCATCTACTGCTAAAGCTGCGGCTAAAGTCGATTTACCCACCGAACCCAAACCATGAATCGCCGTAATTACCAAAGTGCGATTATCTTCTGTCAGGAGGCGAGTTTTTAAATCATCGCTGTATTCTGGGCGTTCAACAAAGTGTGCAGGTAAAGGTGGCGCTTGAAATATCGCCAGTTTAGTTTGGGGTACATCAGCAACACCCTCATCTTCAGGGTAATTCGCTTCTAGTTCTTGAGATTTCTGTGGTCTGTGCTTTCCCATACCTCATCAAATCGTTTCAGGTTCTTTTCTTTATCCCTTGACCATAGCTTTAATGTAAAGTGCCACTCATCAGAACCCTAAGTTTGAATCCGTCAAAATATTGCCAACAAAACTATTGCTTGCATTAGGGACATCCAAATAAAAAAATATCCCAGTATGTATTGTGGGGTGGACATCTTGTCCGCCCAGTTTATGTGGCGGGCAAGATGCCCACCCCACAAGATGGAATAATTTATTTCTTGGAAATCCCTTACACAATAGGGCACAGCATTGCTCATTGGTGTCAACTTAACGTGAAACCCGCTCTTGTGCAAGGTTTCGCCCTCACCCCCAGCCCCTCTCCCGCAGGGAGAGGGGAGTAAGAGATTTAGTTCCCCTTCTCCTGCGGGAGAAGGGGTTAGGGGATGAGGGTGCAAGGCAATACTGCTCGGTTAAGGATTTTCAACTCGGAATTTGGTTGGGGGAAAAGGTGAAAGGGTAAGGGTTAAAGGTTTTTTATTGCCCCTTTTCCCCTTCTCCTTTTGCCCTTAACCGACAAGTATTGGGGTGCAAGGTATTTGTACAACGCCTGCCCTTTATCGCTTTTAGCTTAAGTTGACATCACTGAGCATTGCTGTGCCCCTACCAATTTGTCATATAATTTTTCAAAATTGGTATGATTTTGCTTCTTAACGTTGAAATTGCTTCAGCGTTTTATACATTTCTGGTAGCCGATTATAAATTGCACAGACCTTGAGATATAGTTTGTGGGGAATGGCGGGGGTACCAGAGACAATTTCCCCTGGTGCAACATCATTATGAATTCCTGCTTGCGCTGATGCGATCGCACCGTCTCCAATTTTGACTTGATTGGCTATTCCGGTTTGTCCTGCGAGGATGACACGATTACCAACTTTTACACCACCAGCCATTCCAGCTTGTCCGGCGATCGCACAACCAAAGCCAATTTTGCAACCGTGACCAATTTGCACTAAGTTATCAATGATTGTATCGTGACCTATCCTGGTTTCTCCCACTGCGGGGCGGTCAATGGCGCTGTTAGAACCAACTTCTACGCGGTCTTCTAAAACAGTGTAGCCGGATTGTTGCATTTTTACCCAACCACTACGTGTAGGTACATAGCCAAATCCTTCTGCACCGATGACAACGCCACTATGAATAAAACAATCTGCACCAATTTGGCTACGCTCGTGGATGGTACAGTTAGCTTGTAAGGTAGTGCGATCGCCAATGGTGACATCGGGATAAATCACTACATTGGGGTGAATAATCGCACCATTACCAATTTTGACTCGCTGCTGAATGACTACATGGGGGCCAATGTAAACATCGCTACCAATTACCGCCGTGGGGTCAATTACTGCCGTGGGATGAATTGCGGGGCTGGGGCGGTATGGTTGATAATAAACTGCGATCGCTTGAGCAAATAACAAGCGTGGTTCTTTGGTAGCTACCCAAACAATATTCCGTTCCTGTGCTTGGGCTTGTAAGGTTTTGTCTTGAGGTAAAATTAACGCCCCAGCATGAGTTTTACCCACCCAAGAAAAGAATTTTGGCCCTTCTATATAGCTGAGATTACTACTAGTGGCTTCATCAATGGCTGCTAAGGCTGTAATTTCTGGATCGTGATTGGGGTGAGTGTTGAGGCTGTGGTCAGTAACAATATCATCAAATCGGCTGACAATTTCGCTGAACTTCATTGTTATTTATTGATGAGACATTAATAAAAGCAAGATAATTGTCGCTCTTTGTCAGCCAGATGTTCACGATTTACATTTTTAAAATAGCGATCGCACAGTATGATGTAGGGGCGATCGCGTCTGGAAACGCCACCATACACAGATTGTGAGTTGCGGATGTATCTCTTCCCCATTCCCTAGTTTGTCAACAGCATAACGAAACCAACGTACTTTTAAGCCGTGATTTAGTTCCTCGGCTAATAGCCAAGCTTGTTCGTAGCGGACTAAATCACTTAGCCAAATTGGTTCTAACCCCTCTAGCGGTGAGGTTTGGGTAATAAAGTCAGCAAAGGCGATCGCATCTTGTCGATGTTTCTTGATACCTTGGGGTATATAGGTTTCTGCATATCGCCAAAATAAAGTTTTGAAATTTTTACCGAGTGCGATCGCAGTGCGTGGTAGTAACTTTGATAATAAATTTAATCGCTTCCACTTCAGAGAATTGGCAAATAGGTTAACTTGTGCAGTAGCAAGTTGAGATAAATTTTCTATTTCAGCATCGCTTAATCCCAATTCTGCACCAACGACTTTTGGGTTAGCAAAGAAACTGTTCCTGAATTCAGTATTAGTATACAGTTGGGCTAAAACCTGCTGCGTTTGTGCTAAACCCATTTACCATGACTCCCGGCGATATGTCGTGCTTGTTGCAGTTCTGCGACTAATTCTGCAAAGGCTGGTAAGTTTTCATCTCGTTCGAGAACTATTCCTTTAACTGGAAAGTTGGCGACAACCTCATCCATCAATTGCCAAATTTCGGCTGGTGTTGAGTGGGAATGGCTATCAATCAAAATACCATCATGCCAATGTCCACCCACGAAATGCAACTGTACAACCCGTTCTAGCGGTAATTGTTGGAGAAACTGTTGCACATCATAGCCGTGGTTAACAGCATTAGTGTAGAGATTCGTCACATCTAACAGCAACCCGCAATCAGCACGTTCTGCGACTTCCGCTAAAAATTGGGCTTCTGTCATCTCCCCACCAGGAAGTGCCACCATATAAGTAATATTTTCCACTATTAATGGCACATCAATCCGGCGACGCACTTCAGCGATGTTGCGACAAACTACTTCCACAGCTTCCCGGGTATAAGGTAGCGGTGACAAATGTCCGATATCAATTCCCCCAGCTTTGGTAAAACAAAGATGCTCACTCCACCAGGGGGGGTTAAGCTGCTTAATTAGTGCTGCTAGTTTAGCTAAATAATCTCTATCCAAACCTTCAGCACTACCTAAAGACAGATTAATTGCATGGGGAATTATGGGGAAATGCGCCGCCAGCAATTCTAATTCCTGCTGTTTTGCTGCTGGTGCATCTAAATAATGTTCAGCAACAATTTCCAGAAAGTCTACTGGCTGACGATTGAGAAACAATTCACTTTTAAATAGTTCTCGAAAGCCTAGCCCTACACCTAAATTAGGGAGATGAGATAACATCTTATTAGAAATTCAAAATTAACAAAGCCATCTATGACAAAGATTCCAAAGTTTGCATCTGTTTCTGAAATTGTATATTTATTGTGGGGTGGGCATATTGCCCACCCAATCTATGCAAATTAAATGCCTTAACAGCTTATTTAACTACCACCACAGCCACCACAGCCGCCACCACAACCGCCGCCGCAAGAACTTCCACCACTACAGGAACTCCCACCACTACAGGAAGTTGTACTACTGCAAGAACCATTAGAAGTGTTGCTTCTTTGGCTACTAGTTCTAGATATAGCAGGATAGAAAACTTTGTAGTATGAATCGTATTCACTACCAGCGAGTGCTTCTACACCAAAGATTGCTACTAGCAAGTTGTAATTGAATACTGAAAGAAAGCTGGAATTCTTTGCCTTATTCTTCAATTGAGCAAATGTATTTTGGAGTTGTTCAAGGTAAGCTTTACCTCGATGACTAAGACGCGGTCGCTGATTGACTAACGAAAAAATCCACATAATTGATAGGATACCCATAATAATGAGAAAACCCACGTTATAATGTCCTTTCGCTAAAGCAATGAGTAGCTTATAAAAGCCTAAACTGAAAATAATTGCGGCTGCAATTAAGCCAACTTGTCTATTTCTTACTTGCCATTTATGAGCATATAGTAGTTGCTCATCGTGTAATTGCCTTTCATATCTATCGCAGTCTAGCTGAATTTTGTTAGCTATTGACTCTATTGATTTTACTTTTGGAGAAGTAGAATAACTAGAAAATACCTGATGTTCTATCAACTGTAGTTCTGATAGACTGCCATGAGTGGATGTTTGGCTAATTCCTTCTTTTGTGATTTGTAAAAAGTTCCTCTGAATTAAATTTAAGATTACTACCTTTACTACTTCTGATTTTCCCGAACGCAGATAGGCAATTTTGTAGATATCTAGTTCGCTAGGGATTAAAGGTAAGGGTTGATTTTTTGTCGGATCTTGTACAAGTTTCCAGCAAACTAAAAGTGTCAAGCTAATGACGCTACCATACAAAAGTAAGAATTTTGGCCCGTACATATCTGCAATTGGGTTATGTAGCAAGGCTTCCATAAGGTTTTACTCCAGATTTTCACACCACTAGTACCGCAAGGCGGAAGTCAAAAGTCAAAAGTCAAAAGTCTTGTTTTCTCTGGCTTTGACGTTTTATAAATGGTCTATTGATTCCCGCCAAGTTGTACGAGATATATTAGCTCCATATATATAAACAACAAGAGTTATCGTGTTTACGGAAAACTTTGATATTAGAAACCATTTATCAAGTAAATCTTAAGTAGGAGACTAACACGACTAAAATAGTGCATAAAAAAACTCTTGTGGGATGGGTGTCTCACCCGTCCAAGGCGGACAAGATGTCCACCCCACAAGAAAAATTATTGCACAAAATTAGCTGTGTCAGTCCACTACCGCTACTATTTTGACTTTTGTACAAACGCGATTAATTGCGTCTCTGCAATTCTTTATTCATTAAAAACCCGAATTCTCAAACAGAAATTAATCAGCCCTCATCACAGGTAATTTGGTTCCGCATCTTTTGCAAAATCCAGCATCTGCATCGTGGTAAGCTAAACCGCACCCAGAACAATTCGCTTCTATTTGGTTCGCAGTTTTTACCAAGCGCTTAATTAAATCACCAACTTGCCAAGGAATGAGGGCAATACCTGTCAAAATCATTAATACTGTTAACCAGCGCCCTAATTCAGAAGCGGGTGTCACATCCCCAAAACCCACAGTTGTCATGGTAACAATCGAAAAATACAATGCATCTAAAAAAGTGGCAAAACCTTGGGGATTAACAGGATGTTCAACTTGATAAATTAAGCCCGAGTAAACAAATATAATCGCAAATAAGGTAAATAATATTCTTGCAAATATTACACCATCTTCAGTACTCACACTACCAAAGAAAAATCTTTTATCGATAAACCTGATTAATCTTAAAATCCGAAACCATCGTAATAAACGAATAAAGCTTAAATCTACGGCTCCTAGAAAAAATGGCAAGATAGCAATTAAGTCAATAATGGAATATAAGCTAAAAAAGTATTTAACCTTATTTTCTGCGCTCCATAGACGAATGGCATATTCAACTGCAAAAACTATGAATATAACAGTATCAATAATTTGTAATTGAAACCGGAGAGAATCAGGAATATTATAAGTTTCTGCGACAAAAATCCCTGAAGACAAAAGAACCAATCCGGCGATAGTTAAGTTAATTACTTGTCCTAGTGGTGTTTCTATGTCTGTTAAATAGAATTCGGCTTTTTCTCTGCTAAGTAACATATTTAACCCTAACTATTTTTCAGTATTTCGTAGAAACAACATTTAAAATACGATATTGTTAACAAGTATCTTTTTCAACTCCTTCAGGAATATGGATCATGAATATTTTATGCGCCTAGCGATCGCAGCAGCAAAAAAAGGTGATACACCTTATGGTGCAGTGATTGTGAAAGATAACGAAGTTGTTGCCGTAGGTCATAATACTGTAAGACGCGATAACGATCCATCTGCTCATGCAGAAATCAATGTTATTCGTAGTTTAACAGCTAAAATTCAAAATCCTTCTTTGGCAGGTTATAGCATATATACAACTGGAGAACCTTGTCCGATGTGTGCAACGGCTTGTGTGTGGACGGGTATCTCTGAGATTATCTATGGTGCTTCTATTCAAGATTTAATTTCTATCAATCAATCACAAATTGAGATTTCTTGTGAAGAGGTGATTGCTAAATCATTTAGAAATATCAATGTGATTAAAGGGGTTTTAAAAACAGAATGCTTGGCATTATTTAATTAAACGCCAAGCTATCTATTTTATCTCAACTAAGAATTACGGAAGTTTAACTAGTTCTAATTCTTTGGGGCCAGTAGGACGATATAAAGTTACTGTCTTGTCCATATTTGGATATTGAATAAAATAAATAAAACCGTTTTAAAAACAGAACGCGACACATGGGTAGGGGCACGGCACCTGTAATATATTTGATATACCTAAAGATTGTAGATGCCGTGCCCATACAAAGAATTTATCTGTCGCAAACATTATTTGAATTTGTATAAACTTTAGTTTATTAGTAATAATTTTAATTGATACTTAATCGCCGTCATTTAAATATGCTAAAAATGTATTAGCAAAAATGGCCGCTTGAGTGCGATCGCGTAAATTGAGACGATTCAACATATTGGTCACATGGTTTTTAACTGTCCCCTCAGAAATGTAGAGTTGTTGGGCTATTTCTCGATTACTAGCACCTTGAGCAATTAGACGTAAAACTTCTTTTTCTCTAGGAGTCAGTTCTGCTAAACTAGGCGGAATTTCTGGTGGTGGGGTTGGTTCTAAGGTCGGAAACTGCGTTAATAATTTTTTGACTATCCCTGGCCCTAATTGAGTGTAGCCTCTGTGAACAGCACGAATGGCAAAAGCTAATTCTTCTGAAGGTGTATCTTTGAGTAAATAACCCATTGCCCCATTCTGGAGTGCAGCTTTGACATATTCATCATCATCAAAAGTTGTTAATACTAAAACTTTAATACCGCTAAATTGCTGTTGAATTTCTCTTGTAGCTGCAACTCCATCCATGATCGGCATTCTAATATCCATCAATACTACATTCGGTTGCAATTCAGCAATTAAATTCAGTGCTATAGCTCCATTTTCTGCTTCTCCCACAATTTCTAAATCTGTTTCTAGTTCTAATAAAGCTCTTAATCCTTGTCGAATTAAATTTTGGTCATCTACTAGTAATACTTTAATCATCTATTCAGCCTCATTAGAGGAACATCAACTATAATTTTACAACCCTCCCCAGGTGTACTGTTAATATTAAATACACCACCAATTGCTAAAGTGCGATCGCGCATACTTTGCAAGCCAAACCCAGTAGTATTTTGCCTAAAGTCAAAGCCGTGACCGTTATCCTGAACAGTTAAATGTAACCCCCTAGGAGTTTTATCTATTTCTATCCTCACTTCTGTGGCTTTGGCATACTTAGAAATATTAGTTAATGATTCTTGAATGATGCGGTAGATAGCAATTTTAATTTCGCTGGGTAAAGGATGATCTAAGTTAATCATGCAAATTGGTGAAAAACCATTTCCATGATGAAAATCTTCTAATAATTGATTAATTGCTTGTTCTAAAGATTGTTCTTGCAAGGGATGAGAACGCATCGTAGAAATAGACTGTCTCACATCTTGTAAGGCTTTAGAACCTAATTCTTTCGCTCTCTTCAAAAAATCATGAGCTTTATTGGGATTAGATTGTGAAAGCTTTAAAGCTGTTTCTAATTGCAGATTTAATGCTGTTAAGGAATGTCCCAAAGAATCATGAATTTCCCGCGCAATGCGATTACGTTCTTCTAAAGTTGCTTGATTCTCAATGCGGAGAGCATATTGACGCAATTTTTCGTTAGCAACAGCTAATTCTTCGCGGCTTTGGCGTTCGGATAATACTGTATTCATTAACATTAAGACAAAAATCAAACTTAAGCCAAATAATAAAGATAAACTCAGAGTAAAAAATTGAAAGCGCTCTTGAAATTGCGGTGGTGGCGGAAAATTCTGCCACTTACGCTGTAGTGTTAGCCAGAATAAAAGAAATGATATGAATGTAACTATTAAACGCCCTGGTAACTGAAAAATTAAGCAACTACGAGTTACTAAAATCATATAGATAAAAGGGAAAAGCCGAGAAATTCTTCCTCCTACAAAACCAGTAGTAAAAATCAAAAAAACTTCAATAGCTGTAAAAATTATTTTACTTATTTGGTTGCCAGTGGGTAATCTCAACCCCATCAAACCAAAAATAATTAAACAGCCAGTAGCAACTATTAAATTCTCGGGACTGGGTTCGTGAAACCTCGCAGCAAAACGTGGCGGTGGTGGAGAAGGCATAATCGCAGTTAGCATAGCAATTGCTAACAGTATCCACTCTAAATAAAGTAGAAATCGAAACGGATGATTGTGAATCTTTATTGGAGGTTTCATAACAGTAAAAGTTAATTAAATGAATTAATAAAATTAGTTGCTGAAATTTTTATTGGATAATACTTCTATATAGCAAGAGCTTGATTCCTCAAATTCTTACAGCATGGTTCTTATTTACGTACATCCACCGAGGGAATTACAAGCCTTTTAAATAGAAATACAAAAATAAACTGCTAAATCAGCAGTTTTTTCACCTTAATTTAATTTACCTGAAATGACTAGTATGATTGCTCATGAATGAATAATGACTAAAGTCATGGGTGTATCCATGACTTTTTCCTCATGTGTTGACTGAAGACGAGTTCGTAAGATGGTGACATCAGAAAAGGAAAAAACACACGAGGT
Organism: Tolypothrix sp. PCC 7601; assembly: GCF_025677855.1. NCBI lineage: Bacteria > Bacillati > Cyanobacteriota > Cyanophyceae > Nostocales > Tolypothrichaceae > Tolypothrix > Tolypothrix sp. PCC 7601. The sequence continues at coordinate 489,399 of NZ_CP064879.1, read as the reverse complement.
CAATCATGAAAGTTAAAACATTATCTTTGGTAGCTGGTGCGATCGCTTTAACTTTAACCGCAACTCCCTTTGCCGCTCAAGCACAACGAGGTTTTTCTGGACATAAGCAAGTAGTTGCACAAAACACCAATGGACAACGTGGAGAACGCCCAAATAAAGGGCCTTGGCAACAATTAGGGTTGACCGATGCACAAAAAACCCAAATTCAACAAATTCGCCGCGATAGCCGCACCCAAATTGAAGGAATTCTCACCCAAGAACAAAAAGACCAGTTAAAAGCGCAATTTGAGCAACGTCAAGCGCAAAGAGGTCAGCGTCGCGCCCAAGGTGCACAGCGTCCCCAAGGTCAACAGCCTGGTGAGTTTGGGAAGAAAGGTTTTGAGTCTCTGAATTTAACAGAAGCCCAAAAAACCCAAATCAAGCAAATTATGCAGGCTTCACAACAAAAAATTCAAGCAGTTTTGACTCCCGAACAACGCACAAAATTACAGCAAATGCGTGAGAATGCACGTGCACGCTGGCAACAACGTAATTCTAACCAAGGCACACAACAACCATAAATAAAATCATAAAATAAAGGCTGACTACCACTTTCTACCGCATTAGTTAATAAGTGTTAATTCCTAAGATTATCTTGGTTGTTTGTTTGTTCTAAACCATTGTTAAAAACTAAATTCCCAACTTCTTTGCTAAAGTTGGGAATTTGCATATCACAATCTACAAATAGAAGATGATGCAACCTGTTACTGCTTCCGCAAATGCCATTCCTCGGCTGCAACAACTCTTAGATTTACTTGACCGTAAAGCTGAAGCCAAAGGGCTAGCAGTGCCGCAAATAGTATACATCGAGAAATTGCGATCGCTTCCTCAAGGCACTTTTGGCAGAGCTTGGGCAGATTTATTGGAGCAGAATAACTTAAAACCCTTCACTACAGGCCCTCGTCGCAAACAACTCCACGATGGTATTCATGCGATTACAGGCTATGGTACAGACTTGATTGGGGAAGCAGAAGTACAGGCTTTTCTCTTAGGAACCAAGTTTAGCCCCATTAATTTTATGTTGGGGTTGGGACTATTACGCGCCATCCACAAACGCCAAAATCAGCGACAAAATTTTAGTTGGGACAAACTGTGGCAAGCATACCAACGCGGTTACAATTCCCACTTAGACCCCGATACTTGGCAACCAGAATTACTTTGGCATCTACCTGTCACTGAGGTGCAAGCGTTATTTGGTATAAGTGAGCGGTGCAATTAAAGATAGCTGGTAAAGGCTGTCATTAGTCATTGGTCATTGGTCATTTGTAAGAATTTTAAGCCTATTTACGTTTTTTAACATAGTTGGGTTTATTTCCACCGCTTTACTTAGTCCAGAATCAATAATCCGAATTCATCAACTTTTTGTCTCTTGAGTACAAACGCGATTAATCGCGTCTCTCCGACTCTTGACTTTCACCCTGTTGCCTTGACCCCTAGCTTTTGCTGGGGGTTTTGAGTTATGAGTTATTCAAAACTCTTTGTTGGATCAAAATGTCTAAAGAATTCATTATTGGTAGTAAAGTACGTGTTGTAGCACTACCGCCCTACGTCAAAACAGCCGAACCCATGCCCATGCTTCGCCCCCCAAATGTGATTCAACTGGGAGAAGAAGGTATAGTGATGGATCATCGTCCTGGTGGATATTGGGGTATTCGCTTTGCTAAAGGGGCTTTTCTCCTCGATAGCCAATACATAGAAAGTACAGATGTCCCAGCCGAATCTCAGCCGGAATCAGAAGAACAGTGAATAAGAACTGTAAACTTATGTTAAGTTATCATTCTTATCTGTACCATGATTTCTCGTCGCAATTTTTTAAGCATATTATTTGCCAGCTTTGTTGCTGTCATTAGCTGGCTGAACTTTACACCAACTGCTGATGCGCTAGGTGGAAAACTACCCGCCATTAATCAACCTGCACCGGACTTTACCTTGCCTACTAACACAGGCAACGGTAACATTTCTCTTTCGGACTTGCGTGGTAAATGGGTAGTTCTTTATTTTTATCCCAAAGACTTTACCTCTGGCTGCACCATAGAGGCGCGGCGTTTTCAGCAAGACTTACCCAAATATTTAGCCCAGAATACTCAAATTATTGGTGTCAGCGCTGATGATGTAGATTCTCATGCGGAATTTTGTGATTCAGAAGGTTTAAAATTCCCCCTGTTAGCAGATACAACTGGCGCAGTTAGTAAAGCTTATGGTTCTTGGATTGGTTACGTTTCTATGCGTCATAGTTTTATCATCGATCCAGATGGGATTCTGCGTGAGACTTTCGTTAAAGTCAATCCCAATATTCACAGCACAGAAGTATTAGCGAGACTGGAACAGTTACAGTCAAAAGCTTCTTAGGATAGACAAGGGATGAGGGGGATGAGGAGAAATAATACCATTTTGAAAAAACAACGCGACAGATGAGTAGGGGCACGGCACCAGAAGTAGCGACTGTCTTAAAAGTCAAGCGATCGTTAACAAAAAAGCGCGACAGGGAAGATTGACGCAACTGCGGAACGCTACCCTAGACTCAGAGGTGCCTGGTACGGGCAAAAAGACTTGTGGTGCTTGGTCAAGATGGACGCAGCCAGCACCAGGCACTCCGCTTCGCCGCTGAATCTTCCCCAGTTGCTGGATTTCAGTAGTAGGCAAAAAGGGTATGAAAAATTGATCCCACAGATAGCGATCGCATAAAATCGTCGGCGATCGCCAATTCTCGTGAACTAGCATTGTAAGTAGTTAAACATAATTAATTACACAATGTCATTGCGAATGGAGCGTTCGCGTAGCGTCCCGTTCGCGTAGCGTCTCCGTCAGGAGACGGGAAGCGGAATGAAGCAATCGCAAGGGCTGGGATTGCTTCTCTACGAGACGCGACCACCATGAATCATCCGCTTACCTTTGTGTTGACCGATAATCCATGCAGCGCAAGCCCCTGGCTTTAGACATGGGGTAAGCTGCTAGGCGATTTTAATCGCCGTCAAGTATTTTTCTGGTTTTGAATATACTCCTTAACTGCCTCTAGTGGTGCGCCCCCTACTGTCGATACAAAGTAAGAGTTAGTCCATAAAGTAGGCAGTCTTTGTTTGAGATGCGGAAATTCTAGGCGCAAGTAGCGAGATGTTGCACCCTTGAACCGCTTAACTGCTTTGTGGACACCGAACTGAGGATCAACCTCAATCAGTAGATGAACGTGGTCTTCCACTACTTCCATCTCAATCATCTCAACTTTGATTTCTGCTGCTATTTGTTGGAGTAGTTCTTTTAGCCGAGTATCTACACCGTCTTTTAAGACCTTGCGTCTGTACTTGGGAGTCCAGACTATATGGTACTTGCAAGAATAAACAACATTGTTGTTAGAGTTATATTTTCGCCTCATGTCATCATTATACAGCTTTATGCTATATACTATTTCTATGAGCGAATACACAGTAAGGAAACTCAAGATTGGCAACAATCAACAGATGGGTGAACTGGCTTTAGCTGCTGGCGAATTATACTCTCGCACAGTAGTTAGTTTCTGGCGCACAGTTCGTAATAAGGGATTGTGGCTCAAACCATCTTCTATGATGCGTTGGCACAACTCCGACAGCTTACACGCTCACAGTGCAGATGCGGTTGTCCAGAGTTTTTATGCCAGTCTCAAATCATGGAGATCAAGACGCAAAGCAGACCCAAACGCCCATCCACCAAGAAGACGTAGACGATTTTTCAAAGTTCAATGGAAATCATCAGCCATCAAGGTGAAAAATGGGAAACTGCAATTATCCAACGGCAAGGGGAACGCACCCTTGATTATTGATTGGAATTGGGAAACTCCTAAATTGGTAGAAATGGGATGGGACGGCGAGCAATATGAAATTAGAGCTTGCTATGCTGTCACCCCTGTACAACCAGCTAATTCGGGAACTGTTGCAGGAATCGACTTAGGAGAAATTCATCTTGCCGTTGCCCATGATGGAGCGCAAACCTTCATACTTAATGGTCGTTTGCTGAGATCTAAACGCCAGTACCAAAACAAGCTAAAAGCTAAGTTAGCGTCATTAGTTGATACAAAAAAGCGAGGTTCCAAGAACAGGAAAAGACTAGTCAGATCCAAACAACGTCAGTTAGCTAAAGTCAAAAATCAAATTAAAGATATCCTGCATAAACAAACCAGTAAGCTTGTTTCTACGCTCAAATCTAGAGGCGTACAAACCCTGGCAATAGGTGATGTCAGAGATATTAGAGCGCGAATTGATTTTGGAACTAAGTCTAATCAAAAACTGCATCAATGGTCACACGGCGAAACTCGCACCTTTCTCACCTATAAAGCTCAAAGAATGGGGATGAAAGTTGAGATTCAGTGCGAGAAATATACCAGCCAAACTTGTCCATCATGCGGTCAACGCCACAAACCCAAAAATCGCACCTACAAATGTAAATGCGGCTTTGAGTTCCATCGAGATGGTGTTGGTTCCATCAATATTCGTAGAAAGTATCTGGGATGTTTTGATGTCCCAGTAGTCGGCGTTATGGCTGCGCCCACTGGTTTGAGGTTCCGCCCTCACTCTAAGTGTAGCTCTGTGTGCTTAGGGACGTGCGAGCGTTCGCGTTAGCGTCTCGCAGACAAGCGATGCACAGTGAAAGAATCCCCTTGCTTTAGCAATGGGGAGACAGTCAATTTGTCGAATGTGTGAGAAATCATCCTAAAAATTAGACGGAACGCAAACATCTGGCGCACACAAACCCTGAAACTGCAATGTTGTCACCTCAAAAGAATTTAAATCTACACAACGAATAGCATGATTATTCGTATCAGCAATATATAACTTTGAACCCATCACACTCAATCCTGAAGGCTCAAAAAATCTACTATTTTTACCTTGTCCATCCTGCAAACCTATGACACCATCACCCAAAATTGTTTGACAATTACCTGTGCTAGGACTAACTAATTTAATTTTGTGATTGTAAGTATCTGCTACCCATAAAAAATTCTCTGCATATTCCACTCCTAAGCAATGCTGTAAGCGGACATTTTCACCCTGTCCATCAACATCTCCAAAACCAAATAAATCTCCGCTACCGCACAGAGTTCTAACTACACGCGGTTCTATAATTCCCACACCGCGAATAGAACTAATTTCACTATCAGCAATATATAATTCTTCACCATTGCTAGTAATTCCACTTGGTTGAGCAAAAGCGGATTCATTCAGTGAACCATCAACACAACCTTCTGCACCAGTACCAGCATAAGTTTTAATTACGCCATTTTCCAAATTCATTTCCCAAATTTGATGCGGCCCAGCCATAGCAATAAATAGAGTATTTCCTACCTTCACCAAATCCCAAGGCGAATTTAATTTAGTTGACAAACCAACACCACCATCAGGACGAATATTACGGCTTTGTTCACCAGTTCCCGCTATAGTTTCTACAACTTGGCGCTGTAAATCAACTCGCCGCAAAGCATGGTTTTCTGTATCAGCAACATAGAGAATTTGATGATCTGTATCAAACGCCATTCCTTGCGGTGAAGAAAACTCAGCTTCACTGAAATTACCATCAGTTAAACCAGATTTACCCGTACCAATAATCTGTATAATTTCGCCTTCTAAGCTACTCATTACCAAGCGATGATGACCAGAATCAGCAATAAATAAACCTGCTGATGTCGCTAATACTTTACCAGGAAAAGCTAAAGGTGTAATTAATGGTTGACGCTGCTTTTCTAAATTTAGACTGAGTTCTTGAAAATTTATCGTACCTTTTTCTTGATGTTCGGAAATTAGTTTTTCTAGTGATTCATCTAAAGCATCACAATGTCCTTCACCAGAAACATAGCCAATTACATAACCTTGCGGATCGATAATCATTAAAGTCGGCCAAGCACGCACAGTATATTCTTGCCAAACCCGAAAACCACTATCGACTACAACAGGATGTTCAATGTCATAACGTAAGATGGCTTGGCGAATATTTTCAGTCTCTTTTTCGTTATCAAACTTGGCAGAATGAACGCCAATAACTGTCAGACTATCTTTATATTTTTGTTCTAAATATTTTAATTCTGGTAAAATATGTAGACAATTTATACAACAGTATGTCCAGAAATCTAAAATTACGACTCTGCCCTTGAGTTGCTTAATAGATAATGGTGTATCGGTATTAAACCAAGTACTATTTTGTGGTAATTCTGGCGCTCTTACACGGGGCATCATAAATAATCTAAAATTCCAAATGAAACGACATAGTTATGAATAAGCGTCATACCTATCAACCAATGCAAATTGAATAGGTGATCGCTTCGGCTATTCTTATCTTTTAGAGTTGCCTTTTTACTTTATCGAAAAATCTTGCAAGGGCTGTATCTATTTTGAAAGGACTGACAGCAATCACCACTATAGAGTTATCTGCTTGGGTACAGCAAGCCAAATCCCAAGCCGATCGCGGAAGAGTCGCCGATCGCACTCCCCGATTGAATATGGCTAACCCTGATTGGTTTGCAGTTCACATCTGTTGTGGAACGGGACAAACTTACAGCTTAGGTGATACCCGTTGTGTGTTTCCCTTGATGAGTGTAATCAAAGCCTTTTCTCTACTCTATCTCTTAGAACATTTCGGTGCGGAGAAGGTTTTGCGATGGGTAGGGGTGGAACCCTCAGACGCGCCCTTCAATTCCCTTGATCAATTAATTAGCGATCGCGGTTACCCCCGCAATCCCATGATTAATAGTGGCGCAATTACTCTGGCTGATAAATTACCGGGAGAAAATGCCAGCGATCGCACTCAGCAATTTTGTCTCTGGCTGAACCAATTAGCAAGCTGTGAACTCAAGTTAGATGAACTTATGCTAGCTTCAGTCCGATTAACTCGTTCCCCAGCTAATCAAGCGATCGCTAATCATCTCGCGCAAACCGGACACCTGAAAAACCTTGACATGGCTCTTGACACATACGAGCAAATATGCTGTCTTTCAGGAACTGTAGAAGATTTAGCCAAACTGGGACAACTTTTAGCTTGTGAAAATTCCTTCTTAGCAACAAAAAACCGCAGGATTGTTAACGCTGTCATGTTAACCTGCGGTTTATATGAAGCTTCTGCGGAGTTTGCTGTCAAAATTGGTCTACCAATGAAATCTGGTATTGGTGGGGGGCTGGTAGCAATAGTACCAGGTGAAGGTGCGATCGCTTGTTATAGCCCCGCCTTAGATAAAGTAGGTAATCCCGTAGCGGGGCTAGCATTTATAGAAGTTTTAGCCCAAAACCTCAATTTAAGTATTTTTGGGTAAATCCTAACCGCTATTCCTGAACGCTTTCGCCTTCAGCAGCAGGCGTTGGCGGTGCAGGAGATTCGATAATTTCCGGTAGTGTTGGCGCTAAAGTGGGCAATGTTTCAGGAGTAGGGCGTGGACGACGCTGGAAATATTTACTCAAATCCGTTCTTGTCCGCTGTTTTACCTGAGGCTTGGGTGATTCCGTCGCCGCAGGTGTTGGCGTTACCTGGGGTTGAGGTGATTCTTTTACCGTAGGCGTAGGCGTTACCTGGGGTTGAGGTGCTTCTGTTACCGCAGGCGTAGGCGTTACCTGGGGTTGAGGTGCTTCTGTCGCCGCAGGTGTTGGCGTTACCTGGGGTTGAGGCGATTCTGTCGCCGCAGGTGTTGGCGTTACCTGTGGTAATGTTGGCGACACGCTAGGAGATGGTGTAGCCGTAGGGCGAGAACGGCGTTGGAAATATCCGCCTTTTGGTGTTTCTGGTTGTGGAGTAACTTTTTCAGGTAATTCAGGTGCAGCAGGTGATGGTACAACTGGCAGTGGTTCTGGGCTAGTTTCTGGTGATGGTAGAACTGGTGGTTCTGTTATAGGTGTTTCTGGAATCTCAATTGCTGGAGTTGGCTTAGTTTCGGGCGTGGGTTCAGGGGTAGGTGCAGGTTCAGCAGGTGGTGTCTTCGGAATATAGTTTGGATCGACAATGCTACGCACATCATCAGCTTTGAGTTCGCCGCTAACAATTCGTGAAAGAGTATCTTTACCTTTAGGCTGGTAATTAATCAACCCAACTGTAGTATTAAAGACATTTTTGACAGGATTACCCTGGTTATCAAGAAATTCTAGCTTCACCCAGTTTTTACCAGGTTTGAAACCTTTGAGGTAAACTGCTTGCCAGCGATCAAGAACAAAGCTTTCACCATTAATTGTGCAACGAATCCGCCAATCACTGATTCCGCTGTTGGAGTTGTCTTGCGAAACAAGGTGTAGGGGAGCGTTAGTTAAATAAAAGTCTAATAATATTGGTTCTGCCCCATAGTCACCTTGAGGACTGCTGTAGGTTAGTACAGGTAGTGCTGGATCGGGATTATTATCATCAGTTTTGGCTAAAATATGAAATTTTATCTGGGCGTAAGCACCTTCATTTTTAAAACTTTCATCCCAAGGGCGAGATGCGAATACACGTAAGCTGTGAGTTCCTGGGGCTAAGTCCGAGAAAACTAATGGCTTATTTAAGTCATAAACAGCTATATGTGGTTGGTTATCCAAAATTACATGGAGATGAGGCCCCAATTCCCATTTTGGATTTTTATATATAGGCAGATCCTTAACTTGAAAGCGGACTGTTATCTGATTATCAGACAAGACTTCATCAGCTTGAGGTGTAACAATCGCCACCTGTGGCTGGTAGATCTCCAATGCGGAGCGCAGTTCTTGGATTGTTGCTGGTGGAGAAACTTCCGCAAATTCCTGAAAACTTTTTTGTGGGGTTGCTCGATTACCCACTGCGACATCTTGGCTGACAGCTTTATCACCACAGCTTGCCAAACTCAAGACTAATAAAAATGTCATTAACCATCTCACCACAGCGAACCTCCAACAGAGGAGATTCTCTAACACTGCTTTGTGCCACGAGTTCATGCCTTATTCCACCCAGCGTATATTTTCCAACAACTGACAGATTGTTTTGGCTCACACTGCCCATAGGGAAATATAGCCCAAAAGTAAGGCAGATGAGGGAGCAGAGGTAGTAAGGGGTAGAGAAGTAAGAGAGAAATTCTTCCCATTACCGATTACCAATTACCCGTTATCTTAAAAATTTTTGACTATATGAATAAAAAATACTAATACCTACTTCCTCACACCTAGTTCCTTGTTCCTAAGTTGTGAACTTATACAGTTTGTCACAGCTAAATTATCTTTAGTTTGTGTTTTTTCGTGAACTACCTCAATATGTCATCTTCGTGACAGTTTTTTTTCCCAATAGCAAATTTGTCGACTACAAAAGCAAGCACAACTGCTGAAACTCTTGCTGTGAGTAGGTAAACTATAAGTTTTACGAATTGTTATCGTTTGTAAATAAAATGGATAATCTATTGACTTTTTGTCAATTAGTTTGAACTTCAAAGGCAGAGTAGACAATTATTCCAGTGATTTTGAATTATTGTTAAATTCTCTCCAACAATGTACAACTTAAGACTTTATAATTCAACAGAAACAAACTTCCACATCGGGTCTTAATCGCCCCCCAGAAAATCTGGCGGATGCGATAATGGTTAACTTTGTGGTTTCCTGATTCCTCATTCCTTATCTTGAGAGGAGGTCGAATGACGATTAGTCCTCCGGAGCGAGAGGAAAAAAAGGCAAAAGTACTAGTCGATAACGATCCGGTACCTACCTCTTTTGAGAGATGGGCACAACCTGGACACTTCGACAGAACCTTAGCCAGAGGTCCCAAAACCACCACATGGATTTGGAACCTACACGCCCTCGCCCACGATTTTGATACACATACAAGCGATCTACAAGATATCTCCCGCAAGATATTCGCAGCCCACTTTGGTCACTTAGCTGTAGTGACTATTTGGTTGAGCGGGATGATATTCCACGGTGCTAAGTTCTCTAACTACGAAGCTTGGCTCAGTGACCCACTCAACGTTAAGCCTAGTGCTCAAGTCGTTTGGCCTATTGTCGGGCAAGACATCTTAAATGCCGATCTCGGCGGCGGCTTCTATGGTATCCAAACCACCTCTGGCTGGTTCCATATATGGCGTGGCTGGGGTATTACCAACTCATTCCAGCTCTACTGCACTGCCATTGGCGGTTTAGTATTAGCAGGCTTGTTCCTGTTTGCTGGTTGGTTCCATTACCACAAGCGTGCTCCTAAACTGGAATGGTTCCAGAATGTGGAATCCATGCTGAATCACCACCTGCAAGTATTGCTAGGCTGTGGTTCCTTGGGATGGGCTGGACACTTAATTCACGTGTCTGCACCAACAAACAAGCTATTGGATGCAGGGGTAGCTGTTAAAGATATCCCCTTGCCCCACGAGTTGATCCTGAACAAGAGCGTGCTAATTGACCTCTTCCCAGGTTTTGCAAATGGTATAGCACCTTTCTTCACCTTGAACTGGGGTGCTTATGCTGACTTCCTAACCTTTAAAGGTGGTCTTAACCCAGTCACAGGCGGCTTGTGGATGACTGATATTTCTCATCACCACTTAGCGATCGCTGTACTGTTCATTATTGCTGGTCACCAATACCGCACCAACTGGGGTATCGGTCACAGCATTAAAGAGCTCCTCGAAAACCACAAAGGCCCGTTCACAGGTGAAGGTCATAAAGGTCTTTACGAAAACCTGACCACATCTTGGCACGCTCAGTTGGCAACAAACCTTGCCTTCTATGGCTCCTTGACTATCATCGTCGCGCACCACATGTACGCGATGCCACCCTATCCATATTTGGCAACTGACTACGCTACGCAGTTGTGTATCTTTACTCACCATATGTGGATCGGTGGTTTCCTGATTGTTGGTGGTGCTGCTCACGCTGCGATTTTCATGGTGCGTGATTACGATCCAGTTGTTAACCAAAACAACGTACTGGATCGGGTACTTCGTCACCGAGATGCGATTATCTCTCACTTAAACTGGGTTTGTATCTTCCTTGGCTTCCACAGCTTTGGACTGTACATCCACAACGACACAATGCGTGCCTTGGGCCGTCCCCAAGACATGTTCTCCGATACAGCAATTCAATTGCAGCCAGTATTTGCTCAGTGGATACAAAATATCCATGCCTTAGCTCCAGGTGGAACAGCGCCCAATGCTTTAGAACCTGTTAGCTATGTATTCGGCGGCGGTATTTTGGCTGTAGGCGGTAAAGTAGCAGCTGCTCCCATTGCTTTGGGTACAGCAGACTTCTTAATTCACCACATTCATGCCTTTACCATTCACGTAACCGTTCTCATCCTATTAAAGGGTGTGCTGTATGCTCGTAGTTCTCGTCTGATTCCAGACAAGGCAAACTTGGGCTTCCGCTTCCCTTGCGATGGGCCAGGTCGTGGTGGTACATGTCAAGTATCCGGTTGGGATCATGTATTCCTCGGACTATTCTGGATGTACAACTCCCTATCAATTGTACTTTTCCACTTCAGCTGGAAGATGCAATCTGATGTTTGGGGAACTGTAGACGCAGCAGGTAATGTAACTCACATTACTGGTGGTAACTTTGCCCAAAGTGCCATCACAATCAACGGCTGGTTGCGTGACTTCTTGTGGGCGCAAGCTTCACAGGTAATCAACTCCTACGGAAGTGCGCTGTCTGCTTATGGTCTAATCTTCTTGGGCGCTCACTTTGTATGGGCATTCAGCTTGATGTTCCTGTTCAGTGGTCGTGGTTACTGGCAAGAACTCATTGAATCCATTGTTTGGGCTCATAATAAACTGAAGGTAGCACCAGCAATTCAACCTCGCGCTTTGAGCATCACTCAAGGTCGGGCAGTAGGTGTAGCTCACTACCTCTTAGGAGGAATTGCTACTACCTGGGCATTCTTCCACGCACATATTCTTTCAGTAGGGTAGCAATCAGCTATATGGAGTACTGAGTGCTGAGTACTGAGTGCTGAGAATTCAGAAATCAATACTCAAAACTCAGAACTCCCAAAGCTGAAACATGATGGCTAAAGGTCAGAGGAATTATCAAACCTATGGCAACAAAATTTCCAAAATTTAGCCAGGATCTCGCACAGGACCCGACTACTCGTCGGATATGGTATGCGATCGCAACAGGCAATGACTTTGAAAGCCATGATGGCATGACTGAAGAAAATCTTTACCAAAAGATTTTCGCCACTCACTTCGGTCACTTGGCAATCATCTTCCTGTGGGCTTCCAGCCTCCTGTTCCACGTAGCCTGGCAAGGTAACTTTGAACAGTGGATCACAGATCCCCTTCACATTCGCCCCATCGCCCATGCGATTTGGGATCCCCACTTTGGTAAACCAGCTATTGAAGCTTTTACCCAAGCTGGTGCTAGCAACCCCGTAAACATTTCTTACTCTGGTGTTTACCACTGGTGGTATACCCAAGGTATGAGAACCAATGCTGACCTCTACGCAGGTTCTATCTTCCTGCTGTTGTTCGCATCAGTTCTATTGTTTGCTGGCTGGTTGCACTTGCAACCCAAGTTCCGTCCAAGCCTAGCTTGGTTTAAGAATGCTGAATCTCGCCTTAACCACCACTTAGCAGGTTTGTTTGGCGTTAGCTCTTTGGCTTGGGCTGGTCACTTGATTCACGTTGCTATCCCCGAAGCTCGCGGACAGCACGTAGGTTGGGATAACTTCCTCACAACTCCTCCTCACCCAGCAGGGTTGCAACCCTTCTTTACTGGTAACTGGGGTGTTTACGCTCAAAACCCTGACACAGCTGGTCATGTATTTGGTACATCCCAAGGTGCAGGTACTGCAATTCTCACCTTCTTAGGTGGTTTCCACCCTCAAACAGAAGCTCTGTGGCTGACTGACAACGCTCATCACCACTTGGCAATTGCTGTTCTCTTCATTGTTGCTGGTCATATGTACCGTACCAACTTTGGTATTGGTCACAGCATCAAAGAAATGATGAATGCCAAAACTTTCTTTGGCAAACCAGTTGAAGGGCCATTCAACATGCCTCACCAAGGCATTTATGACACCTACAACAACTCCCTGCACTTCCAATTGGGTTGGCACCTAGCAACATTGGGTGTTCTCACCTCTTGGGTAGCGCAACATATGTACTCCATGCCTTCCTATGCGTTTATCGCTAAGGACTACACCACACAGGCAGCGTTGTACACCCACCACCAATACATAGCCATCTTCTTGATGGTTGGTGCTTTCGCTCACGGCGCTATCTTCTGGGTTCGTGACTATGATCCCGAACAAAACAAAGGTAACGTACTAGAGCGTGTGCTACAGCACAAAGAAGCGATTATCTCCCACCTCAGCTGGGTATCTCTCTTCTTAGGTTTCCACACCTTAGGCTTGTACGTTCACAACGACGTAGTAGTTGCTTTCGGTACACCTGAAAAACAAATCCTGATTGAGCCAGTATTTGCTCAGTTCGTCCAAGCAGCTAATGGTAAGGTACTGTACGGATTGGATGTACTTTTGTCCAACCCCGAAAGTGTTGCTTACACAGCTTATCCTAACTACGCTAACGTCTGGTTACCTGGTTGGTTAGATGCTATCAATGCTGGTACCAACTCTCTGTTCTTAACAATTGGCCCTGGCGACTTCTTGGTACACCATGCGATCGCCTTAGGTCTGCACACCACCACCTTGATTCTCGTTAAGGGTGCTTTGGATGCTCGTGGTTCCAAGCTGATGCCCGATAAAAAGGACTTCGGTTATGCATTCCCTTGCGACGGCCCTGGTCGTGGCGGTACTTGCGACATCTCTGCTTGGGACGCTTTCTATCTAGCTCTGTTCTGGGCATTGAACACAGTAGGTTGGTTAACCTTCTACTGGCACTGGAAACACCTGGGTATTTGGCAAGGTAACGTTGCTCAGTTCAACGAAAACTCCACATACCTCATGGGCTGGTTCCGTGATTACCTCTGGGCTAACTCTGCTCAGTTGATCAACGGTTACAACCCATACGGCGTGAATAACCTGTCTGTTTGGGCTTGGATGTTCCTATTCGGACACCTAGTATGGGCAACAGGCTTCATGTTCCTCATCTCCTGGAGAGGTTACTGGCAAGAGTTGATTGAAACTATTGTTTGGGCACACGAGCGTACTCCTCTAGCTAACCTAGTTCGCTGGAAAGACAAGCCCGTTGCACTCTCCATCGTTCAAGCTCGCTTGGTTGGTCTAACTCACTTCGCTGTGGGCTATGTTCTCACCTACGCAGCGTTCCTAATTGCTTCTACTGCTGGTAAGTTCGGTTGATCTGGCTACTAGTTTTGTAGGTAATTAATAAAAAATCCCCTGCCGCAAGGTAGGGGATTTTTTATTGGGATAGTAACAAGATTAAATTTTCTTTTTATTAATGGGAAGGATAAAGAAAGGGCGGGCAAGATGCCCACCCCACAAGAAAAAGCACAATAAAAATAAGTAATTCAACTAAATGCACCAGCCAAAGTTGAAAATTTTTCAGAGAAGATTGCCTCATTGGGAGTTAGAGGGGGCAATTTATTTTATTACCTTTAATACTTGGGAGAAGTTAGAACTTAGCCCAGAAGCTAGAGAAATAGTTTTTAATTCTTGCTTGTTTTTTGATAAAAACAGATATCAGTTATTTGTCTTTGTAGTTATGACAAATCATGTGCATTTACTCATTCAGCCATTACTCAAATCTGACAATGAGTTTTGGTCACTGAGTAGTATTATGAACAGTATTAAAAGTTATAGTGCTAAACAAATTCCCAAAGTTATGAAACATATAGGCACAGTTTGGCAAGATGAAAGATATGACCGTATTGTTAGGAATGACCAAGAGTTTCAACAATACTGGCAATACATTAGAGAAAATCCTGTAAAAGAAGGGCTGTCATCAAGCCCAGAAGATTACCCTTTCTTTTGGCAACTTCCCGAATAATTTCAATCATGAAATTTTCTCTTCTCCTGTCAAATTTTCTCTTGTGGGGTGGGCATCTTGCCCGCCCTTTGTAGCCTTAAGTGGCAATTTAAAATTAACTATTGACTCGATTTAATTCTCTCTATTGCCTCTGCATATTGTTTTGTATCTCCTTGTTGTAAATAAAGGTTAGCAGCTTGCTGCCAATCTTTAATTGCACCTTGCTTATCTCCTAATACATAGCGAACCCAAGCCCGATTATAGTAAACAGTAGGCTTTTTTGCGTTTAAATGAATCGCTTTATTATAGTCTTGTAAAGCTCCCTGGTTATCACCTAAATTGAAGCGAGCAAGACCTCGATTGTTATAAGCATCATCATATACAGGTCGGAGTTTAATTGCTATGTTGGAGTCTTGTAATGCTCCTTGATTATCTCCTAATTCAATCCGCAAGCCAGCGCGAACGGTGTAAGCTAAAAAGCTTTGAGAGTAAAACTCAATTGCTTTATTGCAGTCTTGCAATGCACCCTGTCTATCCCCTAATTCCCCTCGTAATCTAGCGCGAGCGATGTAATTTAAATAACTTTTAGATTCAAGCTCAATTGCTTTATTGTAGTCTTGCAAAGCACCCTGTTTATCCCCTAATTCATTCCGTAATCTAGCGCGATCGCTGTAAGAATAACTGTTAAGTTCAGGTTCAAGCTCAATTACTTTATCATAGTCTTGCAAAGCACCTTGTTTATCCCCTTTCCTAGAAATCGAATCATACCGAAGTTCAGCGCGCTTTTTGTAAGCAAAATGCTTTTTAGGTTCAAGCTTAATTGCCTTATTGTAGTCTTCTAAAGCTCTTTTTTTGTCATTGTCATTTAAGGAATAGTGACGTAATTCACCTCGCCCAAGATAAAGTTGGTAATTATTTGGGTCAATTTGAATTGCTTGGTTGTAACGTTTTAACCTTGCATTGCTATCACCATTCCATGAAGTAAAATTTAATAGATAACTACCCTTGTTATTAGGGTCAATTTGAATCGCTTTTTTGATATCTTCTATAAATCCTAACTCATCGCCTAATTTATCACGAACTTCAGCCCGTTCAATGTATAACTGGGGGTTTTTAGAATCTAGCTTAATCGCTGTGTTAAGAGCGTCTAAAGCTGCTTTATAATTTCCAGAAGCCCTATGAGCATTACTTGATTCAATATATTTTGATGGAGAAGTAAAAGATTTCTGCACAGTAGTATAAGCCAAGTGGATTATACCTACTCCTATAATTGCTGCACCTATATAATATATTAAGAAATATTTAGACTTGTGATTATTTAAGTTGTTTGTCATACAAATAACACCAATTACTGAATTGAATAGAATTTTTTATAAGAATAAAATTTTTTTGTAGCATTATAAGCATTATAGTAATGTACCAAAAATTTGATTATTATGAGGAAACACAAAAGAAATGACTCAAGCATGACTAGAATGGGCTAAACGAAGGGGTTATCAGTGGTAGTTAATATTGAGCAATCGCCTCTTTTACTGAATCCAGCCGATAGCATGGTAAAATTTGACTCTAGCAAATTTAATTTACTGACATAAGTACCAAATGTCCCTTCCCGAAATTACGCAAACACTATTAAAAGCTAAGAAAGAGAAAGGTTTGAGCTTTGCTGATTTAGAAAAAATTCTGGGACGAGATGAAGTCTGGATTGCTGCTGTATTTTATCGTCAAGCTAGCGCTTCTGAGGAAGAGGCTAAGTTGCTGCTAGAGGCATTAGAATTAGGGGCTATCTATATTAAAGAGTTAACTGAATGCCCTGTAAAAGGATTAGGCCCAGTCGTACCAACTGATCCGCTGATTTATCGCTTCTACGAGATTATGCAGGTGTATGGTTTTCCCATTAAAGATGTGATTCAGGAAAAATTTGGTGACGGGATTATGAGCGCAATTGATTTTACCCTGGATATCGAAAAAGAAGCAGATCCCAAAGGCGATCGCGTGAAAATTATTATGTCAGGAAAATTTCTACCATACAAAAAATGGTAGGGTAAGATTTTATCTCTAGATAGGATAGGTTTTTTCCTATCCTTTTGTGAGTAAATATTGTTTTTAACTGCTAATTTTAAACATTAACTACTCTTGACAATAAAAGCTCAAAAATCACAGAAATCGAGTAATTTTAACCCTTATTATACTCAGAATAATGGAGCATTATATTTAGGTGACAGTCTAGAACTAATCAAGTGCATTGATGACAACACTATTAATTTAATCCTCACTTCACCCCCATTTGCACTGACACGCAAAAAAGAATACGGTAATGAAAGTGCAGAAAAGTATATTGAATGGTTCCTACCTTTCGCTTCAGAATTTAAAAGAGTACTAGCTGAGGATGGCTCATTTATTTTAGATTTAGGTGGCGCTTATCTTCCTGGAAATCCCGTGCGGAGTATCTATCAATATGAGCTTTTGGTGAGATTATGTAAAGAAATTGGCTTTTTTCTCGCCCAAGAATTCTATCACTATAATCCAGCTAGATTACCTACCCCTGCTGAATGGGTAACAATTAGGAGAATCCGCGTTAAAGATTCAGTCAATGTGGTTTGGTGGTTATCCAAAACCCCCAACCCTAAAGCAGATAATAGAAAAGTTTTAAAACCATATAGCCAGAGTATGCAGCAATTACTTAAGCATGGCTATAAAGCAAAAATACGTCCTAGCGGACATGAAATTTCTGATAAATTCCAAAAAGATAATCAAGGCGCAATTCCGCCTAATTTGCTAGAAATTGCCAATACAGAATCCAATAGCGCTTATTTACGTCGCTGTAAAGAGGCTGGTATAAAACCTCATCCAGCTAGATTTCCCCAAGCCTTTGCAGAATTCTTTATTAAATTCTTGACTGATGAAGGCGATCTAGTATTAGATCCATTTGCTGGATCTAATACTACGGGATTCGTTGCTGAAAATTTGCAACGTCAATGGATTGCTTTTGAAATTAATGAAGATTATGTTACTGGAAGTCGTTATCGTTTTAGCTAACAATCAGTAAAAAGCGAACAGTGAGCAGTTTTTCTCGAGAATACTGAATTATTCACTGTAATAACTACTAAGCTTTTGTGAAGACTAAATCGCCAATTCTAACATTGAACCCACTAACTCTTTTAATAGTTATTTAACTAATATTTTTACCTAAGATTGTAAACTTTTGACTCCTACCAGCAAATTTAGATTTCGCCATTAACCTGCATTTTATGCACTTCGTCTGCTAGCTCTTGACGACTTTGTTCGTCCATTTTGTCAATTGCTATCATGCCCATGAGAATAACCTCTTTTAAAGTTAACCGTGTTGAATGTGCTTGTTTTTGCACAATCTCCTTAATGATGGGACTAACTCCTATCGCTGTACTCGCTCTTGCCACAAAATAATACTTAAATATGAACGACTGCGCCTAAATCTTAGCATTTTATCTCGCGTTATTCTACATAAGTCGAGTAATAAATTAAATTACTCAAATGCATAATATGCATAACAGCATGAATAACACACACACTTAGATATAGCAGATTAAAGGAAATTTTTCCTACTCCTATAGCTATAAAATTGGCAAAATTTTGATAATACTGTAGGATGCTAAATAACTCTGATTTTGATGGCATAAAAATCTTTATTTGAGCGTAATTTGATATTTTCTCTCATTTATAGTGAGGATAAAAGCATTTATAGTGAAATTATCTTTATAGTGCTAGAATGCTGCCAATCAACTCAATTTGCGCTATAAATCAGAATTGCGATCGCACTTAGTACATCTGGGTTTAAACTTGGAAAAACTTTGTTAGACAAGGGTTATGGAAAATCAAAAGATTTTTCCATTCATCAACAGAATGTGGGTTAATGAGAATGATTGCATATTGGATAGATGTTAATTTCATGTAGCGGCACTAGTTATGCTACTGATTAGCAGTGATTTTGGCTACTCCCAATGAGATTCCCACTCAAGAAACTTTTTCGCAAGCCAGGGGCGCATAGGCGGTCGCGTGTACATATTAAAATCAGGGATGGGCAATTCCAGATTGTGGGGATGGGTGCTTGGTATTCTTACTGGCGTGACCCCTACCATCTGCTGTTAACAATTCCCTGGCCTGGGTTTTTTCTACTGATTGCTTTAGCATATTTGGCTACTAACGCTGTATTTGCTTTAGCTTACCTGGCTGGAGGAGATTGTGTAGAAAATGCTAGACCTGGCTCTTTCTTAGATGTCTTCTTTTTTAGCGTGCAAACCTTGGCATCCATCGGCTATGGTGCGATGTATCCTAAAACACCTTATGCCAATAGCATTGTGACTATTGAAGCAATGGTAGGTTTGATGGGAATTGCTGTCATGACAGGGTTAGCGTTTGCTCGCTTCTCCCGTCCTAATGCACGTGTAGTTTTTAGCCGTGTCGCAGTGATTACACCCCATGAAGGACAGTCAACGCTGATGTTTCGCACCGCTAATAAGCGCCGCAACTTGATTTTGGAAGCACAGATGCGGGTGTACCTGATGCGAGACGAAGTTACCGCAGAGGGACATTATATCCGTCGCATTCACGAACTCAAACTACTGAGGAATTTATCACCTAGCTTTACATTAAGCTGGTTAGCAATGCATATTATTGATGAGTCTAGCCAGCTGTATGGAATGACTACAGAATCTTTACTCAAAACAAATAGCTCTATTGTGGTTTCACTAAGTGGTATTGATGAAACCGTAGCCCAAGTGCTTCATGCCCGTCATACTTATAGTGCCACTGATTTACTGTGGAATTATCAGTTTGTCAATATTATGCACGAGACAAGTGATGGACATCGCTACATTGATTACCAGTATTTCCACGATGCCGTCAGTTTAGATGAAATTAGTGAGAACTAATCCTGAACTCTATTGTTTCGATGCTTTACAAGCTAATCAATCTCTTTTAGAGGTGGTGTTTGTAGTGGTTTAACTACTACTCGACCATTTTCAACCACTGTGCAGTTTTTGACAGGGACGTTGTTGTAGTTAACCTGTTCATCCTGACAACGCTTTTGGTGAGAGATATTTTCCTCTTGTTGTTGAGTTAGCACAACCACACAACAAGGGCATGGTGTTGGTGACATATAAAAACTTTGATCTCTAACTTAATTATCGCGCTAATTAGAGCTTTAAGCGGAAAAATTTGGCTTAATACTGACTATAAAGATGCAGAGAAGCAGGAAAGAAGTATTAACGCCTAACCTCTGGGATATATGTGCATTAACGAGGTATTTGGTATATCTAAATGTAAATCAATAAGAAAGCGGTATTTATCCCGCCCCGCTTTCTTCGCCGCCCAAATTTTTGTTTATTGGGTAAAAAGCGGGTTTTGCTCATGAAAAAATTTCTAAAATATCTCAGTTTAGGTTTACTATCTACAATTTTGACGGCAACCCCTGGATTAGGAGCCGAGCGCATCAGTTTTTTTTATCCGCCATTTGGGGAATTTTCTTTATCGGCTAAATCTTTAGAAAAATTTGCGAAAGAGGGCAAAATCGACAGTGAATTATCATTTTATGCCAGTCGTGCTACTCCAGAGCAACTTGCTCAATTAAGGCAGCTTTTACAACAGAAATTTGTTATTACACCTGTTTTGGTTTCTCAGTTTACCTATTCGCCTCTCGGTGAAGCAGTACTGAAACGTTTGGGAGAATTGTTACTGACTGACTCGCGCCAAAATGGTTTTTATGCCATCCGTGCTGCTTTGATTTTATCGGCTGCCGATCCTCAAGGCTTAACGGTTGTCAACTTATTGCGTAAGTACCCAAGTGAAAGTTTGCGGTTAAATTTTTCTGAGGGGTTACAGATAGTCAATAGCTTGTCAAATTTGGTAAAAGCCCAGGATCAAATTGTCGCGTTGATTAAACAACAGACAACCACACAAGCTCAAACTAATAATGCCACGGTTAATTATGCTCAATTGCCAGATTTGCGATCGCCTGGAAAATTACCTTGGCAGAAAACCAGCTTCCAATTCAACGATACTGCGCGCAATCGCAATCTCCCTGTAGATTTGTATCTACCGCAAGCCTCAGCACCAAGTCCTCTAATTGTCATTTCTCATGGTGTGGCTTCCGATCGCTTCGCCTTTGTCTACCTAGCTGAACATTTAGCATCCTATGGCTTTGCGGTGGCTGTCTTAGAACACCCCGGTAGTAATGCCGAGCGCTTTCAGCTATACTTTTCTGGCTTGGCTGGCCCTCCAGAAGCACAAGAATTTATTAACCGTCCTTTAGATGTCAAGTTTGTTCTCGATCAACTCCAGCAGCGAGACAAAAGCGATCGCAACCTCCAAGGTAAAATCAATTTTCAACAAATTGGGGCGATTGGACATTCTTTTGGCGGTTACACTGTTTTAGCTTTGGGGGGAGGAAAGCTGAACTTTGAGCAACTGCGCCGCGATTGTGCGCCTAATCGCACCTTGAATGTATCAGTCTTTTTACAGTGTCGCGCCTACGAGTTACCTGCCCAAAATTATCCACTGCAAGACGAACGCATTAAAGCAGTACTGGCGGTTAATCCCATTGATAGCTCTGTTTTGGGCGAAACTGGCATAAATCAAATTAAATTACCAACAATGTTAGTCGCAGGTACCCAAGATATTTTTGCACCCCCTCTATCTGAACAGATTTACCCCTTTACTTGGCTACCAAACCAGAACAAATATTTGGTAGTTATAGAAAATGCTACTCACTTTAGTGCGATCGCAGAACCCACGGCGGAAAATAATGTTTTACCTGTACCAGAAGCCTTATTAGGGCCAAATCGTGCGCCTGCTTATTCCTATTTAAAAGCTTTAAGTGTCGCTTTTTTTGACACCCATCTTTTAAACCGCCCAGAATATCGTCCGTACCTGCAGCCTGGCTATGCTCAATATATTAGTCAGGCTCCGCTCAATCTCAGTATTGTCGAATCTTTAACTACAGAACAGTTAAAACAAGCATTAAGTGGCGTAGATCCGCAACCAAAAGTCCCTGCACCACAGCCAACTCCGGCTGCGCCATGAGGGGATTGGGGACTGGGGAAGGGGGAAGGGGGAATGGGGAATGGGGAATGGGGAATGGAACAAACACCAAACACCTAACCCCAAAATTAATTTATGGTATTGCGTCTTTGAGATAAAACCTCAAATATGCATACCAATAAAAGAGATTGGTTGCTATTAATAGTCCTTTGGTGAAGGGTGATCGCATTGTGGGAAACAAGTAAATACTAGCTACTAATACTAAGGAAATCTCTATAAAAGCGATGATCCCGCCGTAATGGTTACGATCCCAATAGGAAATCGGACTAATAAAACGGTAATTACTAAAGGGGAAAAAGTGCCTATGGGCATCATTATTGTGAACTGGTAAATCTAAAAGTGAGTGCAGCACCATACTGCTAAACCCAACTTCTATAACTTTCCAATTTAAAAAATGGGCAATTATTAGCCCAATTAATGCTAAAGGAATGGAGTGAAAAGTACTGATTATTCCTTGCCAAAATGGCTGGTAGTAAGCTTCTGACCAAATTTCGCGTGATGGTAAACGATAGACAAATTTCATCAAAAAGTAAAACAAGAATATTGGCACGTCGGGCAAGATTGCACCAATAAAGATTGCATAACTCGCCTGATTTCTCAGTTGTTGGTTAAAAACAACCAGATTGAGAATCGCATGGCTAGGAGTATTCATAAAGTAAATGTAATCAGTATATTGACGGAAATTTTTCTGATCAAGTTTCCTCAACTGTATGTATTTTTCTTGTGTCAGCGATGACAAATTTTGTCATAATTCAGCCATATTGAGGATTTTATTAAATTTATTTTGGTAATTTAGTCTGATTGTCAAGAAATTTCTATATTAGACCAGCAGTATTTATAAAAACTTATTTCCCAAAAAATCACTTATATATATACTTGTTGTAAACAACTATTAAGAAATTCTTATTAAAAATTGTTGCTAGAACTTGATTTAGTTGTTAACGTGTGTATGGAAACGCTCCGGTGAACAATTGAGGAAATGTTAAAACCTATGAGCTATATCCACACAGACGATAGTAGGAAGTGCTGATGATTTAAAGCAAAGCGAGAAATTTCTGTTGTTGAAAGACTGATGATTAAGGGTTGTAGATTAGCTCAGAAATATCTCCTACTTACAGGCTTAGTTTTGATTTAAATAACAATTGCTAATTTGTCTGCGCTGCGAATGCAATCAGTAACGCAGTAGGACTGACATTTTGGAGGTAAAAATTTATGAAGATTCAAGGTAAAGTTGCCTTAATTACTGGGGCTTCCCGTGGTATTGGACGTGCGATCGCTCTAGAATTAGCACAGCAAGGCATCAAGCGAGTTATACTCATAGCGCGCGATCGCCAAAAGTTAGCTGAGGTTGCAGAGGAAATCTCTGCACTAGGTACAGAAGTTTCAACTTTAGCAATCGATTTGACGCAAACAGTAGAAGTAAATATTGCTGTTGCTCAACTTTGGCGTAATTATGGCCCTATACATCTACTAGTTAATTGTGCCGGAGTTGCTTATCAGAATTCGTTTTTGCAATCTAAACTTCCCCAAGTTCAAGAGGAAATTTCCGTTAATTTAATGGGAATGTACAACTTGACTAGTCTTGTAGCACGGCGCATGGCTAGCCAAAGACAAGGGACAATTGTGAATGTATCCAGCTTGATGGGCAAAATTGCTGCACCGACAATGGCGACATATTCAGCCACAAAATTCGCCATTTTAGGATTTACCCAAGCTTTGCGCCATGAGCTAGCACCATACAATATTCAGGTAAAAGCATTACTTCCTTCCCTCACAGACACAGACATGGTGCGGAACTTTCAATTATTTCGCTGGGTAATTCCCTCAACTCCTCAGAAAGTAGCGCAAACGCTTGTCTCAGGATTGCAAAGAGACTCACCAGAAATTTTAGTAGGATGGCAAAGTCATCTAGCAGTATGGTGTCAACGCCTTGCACCTTGGTTGCTAGAGATAATTTTAACTGTGACTACCCCTTCAGCGCCAAAAAGCAAACAGCCATACAAACAACTTAGAAAACTTATTCCCAGTACATTGGAACAATAGAAATTTTTTGGTACAATAAAAATCTCTACCCCCTGTTCCCCTCGTTACCAGGCCCCACCTGGTAACGCCCTACAGGACGCTCTGCCTCAACCCCATGAGGCAGAGCTTCAAAATATTTATAGTTATACCGAGCAGAGGAATAATCGCGAGTCAGGTTATACAGCCTTGGGACGCTCCAAATAAGCAAGCTAATACCTGAGCGAAAAAAGTGCTGAGTAAATTTGGCTATTCACTTCTCTCTAGGCTCAAGCACCTTGAATGTTTGGTGGTGCGTTGCGCTACGCGACAACACACCCTACTGAACAAAGGTTTAAATCTAGAGGCTGAGAGACTTTCAGCATTACCAATTGGTTTAACACTTGCGTGGAAACATTACTGAGTGTTGAGTAAGTTTGACTTTTGACTCTGAACTCTTGACTCGCGATCGCCTCACCAGTAATTATGCAAGTTTAGCGTCACAACCTATTACCCTATTTTCGGAGCAACCAGAAATGCAGACTTTGCCTGAGACTCTCCCCGCTTTGCCCGAAATTATAGATGGTTTACCGAATATTTCTGGTTGGGAAACAGAGGTTCTCTCAGTAGTGAATCATAATGAGCCTGTTTTCTTACCAAAAACGAATCTCCGCTTAGAAGATATTAACGCTGGATTTGCGATCGCTTTACATATGCATCAGCCAACTATCCCGGCTGGCTATGATGGCGGATTGATCAGTAATCTGCAATATATGTTTGAGCATCCTGGAGAAGGGGATAATCATAATGCCGGGCCTTTTGCCTATTGTTACAGCCGTATGGGAGATTTTATTCCCGAACTCGTCAGCCAAGGTTGCAATCCCCGCGTGATGTTGGATTACTCAGGGAATCTGTTCTGGGGATTGAGGCAAATGGGACGCAGCGATATTATTGATAACCTCAAGCGTATTACTTGCGATCGCACTTATCAACCTTATGTAGAGTGGTTGGGTACGATGTGGAGTCATGCTGTGATTCCTTCCACCCCCATAGCAGATATTAAATTACAAATAGTGGCATGGCAACAGCATTTTGCTGCCATTTTTGGTTGGGAAGCGCTAGCAAGAGTTAAAGGATTTTCTCCACCAGAAATGCATCTGCCAAATCACCCTGATACTTTTTTTGCTTTTGTCAAAGCACTGAAAGAATGTGGTTACCGTTGGTTACTTGTTCAAGAACATAGTGTAGAAACAATTAACGGTCAATCTCTGATCCACAAACATTTACCACATCGTTTAATTGCCCGCAATTCCCAAGGCGAAACAATTAGTATTACTGCTTTAATTAAAACCCAAGGTTCGGATACGAAATTAGTAGGTCAAATGCAACCTTACTATGAAGCCAAAACTTTATCTAAACAGCAACTAGGAAATGTCTTAATACCACCCATTGTCAGCCAAATCGGAGATGGTGAAAATGGCGGTGTGATGATGAATGAATTTCCCAGTGCCTTCAACCAAGCTTGGTGGGATATGGTAAATCACGGTGGAGGTAAAACTGGTGTAGTGGGAATGTGTGGTACGGAATATTTAGAATTAATCGCGGCTGCTGGTTGTCAACCCGAAGATTATCCCACTTGTCAGCCAGTGGGACAACATTATATTTGGGAAAGGGTTTCACCAGATAATGTGCAACCCGAAGCTGTAGAGAATGCCATTTTGGAATTAAAGCAAAATAATCCCAATTTTCATATGGATGGAGCCTCATGGACAAATCATATCAGTTGGGTGAAAGGATATGAAAATGTCTTATCTCCTATGTATCAATTAAGTAGTGCATTTCATGAAAAAGTCAATGAATTATTAGCAACCCAATCACCAGCATCTCTGACTAAAAAATCAAATTACCGCCACCTTCTCTTACATAACTTATTGCTACAAACTAGCTGTTTTCGTTATTGGGGACAAGGTACTTGGACAGACTATGCCCGTGAGATTTTTCAACGTGGTGAAAAGTTGCTGCAAGCAAATAATTGGTAATTGCTAATTCAGGTAAATCTAGGATGCGTTACGCCAAAGGCTAACACATCCTACGAGCTTCTATAGCCATATTTCAGAAATCAAATATTAATTGTATAGCTGATACCAATTCACGAAATCTTTGCAATGCATGAATAATTTATAGGAATGCAAAGCTTTGCACCCCTACTTCATTTATTTGTCACATTCTTTTTTAAAAGTGGTATCACATAGAATTACACTGATATAATGAATAGTCAATTTTTTTGAATTTGACCTCACTCTTAAGAGAGAAGTAACAAAATGTTACGTCGAAAATGGCTACTCTTATTAACAACCACAGCACTGCTGTTACCGCTAGCATCAATTTTAATAGTCAAAAAAATCTGGACAATTCCCGAGTTCGCTTCTGATGAATGGATAGCGACCACTGAAGAGAAAATCATCAATGTTGCTAATAACTTGCCAGTTGCCAGCGATAATTCAGTGATGGATGACAAGCTGAAAAACGTCATGGGTGAGTTAATTGCCCAAAATCGCTTGGCAATGCAAAAAGAATACCGCACAGCACTGGTAATTGGTAATTCTAAATACAAACTCGCAACGGAATTAGCCAACCCCATCAATGATGCTACAGATATTGCTAATTCTTTACGTAAATTAGGATTTGAGGTGACACTCCTCAAAGATGCAGATTTGCGGCAAATGGAACAAGCGATTGATAATTTTAATCGCAACTTACGTCAAGGTGGCACAGGATTGTTTTACTATGCCGGACATGGAACTCAAGTAGATGGAGAGAATTATTTAATTCCCATAGATGCACGTCTAGAAAGAGAACAAGATGTGCGATATGAATCTCTACCTGTGGGTAAATTACTAAATGTTATGGAAGATGCATCTAACGATGTCAATATCATTATTTTAGATGCTTGCCGTAATAATCCTTTTGGGCGCAAATGGCGTTCTTTGCAGCGCGGTTTAGCACCACTTACACAGACAGTTAAAGGTACATTAATTGCTTACGCTACTTCACCAGGGAAAACTGCTTTAGATGGCGAAGGTCGCAATAGCCCTTATACTACAGCGTTGTTGCAACACATGAAAACTCCCAATTTAGATGTGGAGCAAATGTTTAAGCAAGTCAGAGCAGATGTATTAAAACAGACTGGTGGTAAACAAACTCCTTGGGAATCTTCTTCTTTAGTTGGTTCATTTGCCTTTAATGCTGTTGGTGGTAATAATGTGGCAACTTCAGCAGGTAAATCTTCACCACTACCGACAAGTACAACACCAATCACAACTCCTGCAGCTTCGCCAATTACATCTCTTGTGATCACCCCATCGCCAACTTTATCGCCCACTGCTGGAACCAGAACCGCATATTTTACCCAACCACCAAGCTTGCTGAAAGCTTCAACTACATACAATCGAGTTAGTGAACCAGGCGCAGTTTATTACTTTACGATTAACCTGCCAGAAAATGCTGGCGAACCATTACAAAAAATTACCATCCAACAGCGCGAGGGTTTAGAATACATTCGCTTTCAGCTAGATAAAAGTATCGCTTTTGAAGGAACAGAATCTCAAGAGGGACAAAAACTAGAGTTAAAAGATATTAGCAGCGATCAAAAAACTCAAACAGTCTCAATTGCTTTTAACCCACCAGTATCTCCAGGTAAAAAGATTACGATTGGTTTACAAGCTAGGCAAAACCCACAATTTGATGGCGTTTATCTCTTTGGGGTGACTGCATTTCCTCAAGGTGAAAAATCTCATAGCCAATTTTTGGGTTTTGGCAGGTTACATTTTTACCGTCGTAACTAAATTATGAATGATGGATTTCAAAATAAAGGGTGTGTTATGCCGGAGAATAACACACCTGGAATGGCTAACTATAGATATTATCAAGATTATTTTGATTAAAGTAAGGGTAGCAATACCTGAAATTCTGTACCCTGACCGAGATGGGAATGAAAATTTAATTTACCTCCATGTTTAGCAGTAATAATTCGATAACTCACAGCTAAACTAGTAGCTTTATCAGCGCGTTTTTCTACTGAAAAAGAATCAATAATTTGTTGTTGCAATGTGGGTGACATTCCCGGGCCATTGTCAGCAATAGAAATTGAAACCCAGCGAGAATCTGGAGAGCCTGGTTTAGTAGCTTCTTGTGTAATAATTTTGGTAGTAATTTCAATCTGGGGTTTGTCATTACTTTTTGTTATTTCTGGATGAAACTCCTGCCGCACTGTTTCATTGAGCAATGTATCTATAGATTCAGTAAAAATATTCATAAATACTTGGCTTAATTGCCCCATAAAACAATATACTGGCGGTAAATGTCCATAGTTTTTGACTATTTCAATTTCGCCATGAATTCGGCTATTAATTAATAAAACAATACTATCTAAACAGGCATGTAAATCTCCCGGTTTCGGATAAACTTCATCAATATGGCAAAAGTTTTGTAAACTAGTGACTAGTTTTTTTAATCTTTCAGCCCCAGTGCGAATACTAGCCAGGGATTTGGTTAAATCTTCTTCTAAAAAATCAAATTCAATTTCTTCCTTAAGATGATTAATATAATTGGGAGTAGGAGATAATTCTTGGTCGTAAGCGGCTATGAGTTTGAGCAAATCCTGACTATAGTTAGAAACATAAGTTAAATTACCCCAAATAAAACTGACGGGGTCTAAAATTTCGTGGGCTACGCCATCAACTAAACGCCCCAAACTCGCCATTTTATCAATTTGAATCATTTGAGTTTGGCTGCGTTCATAACGTACTTGAGTTTCAATGCCGCGAATTTGCCAAGCCGCCAGATTTACTTCATGTACATCCAATAATTTATAAGTATCGGGTGCCGTTTGTACCACCAATGGTTCTGCCAAAAGTTCAGACGATCGCCTTAAGGTAAGTTGCATCGCTGTCAAAATTGGTGTCGTATCAGGCAATTGTAAAATCGTGGTACGGGCATAGCTATAGAGAATACTTAATGGTTGTTGCAAAAATAATTCTTGTCCTTGGGGATGAATCCAAAATTCTAGAAGTCGCCGCCGCGAAATCATCCCGATGAACTTTCCATCGTCTAGTAAGATAGCTCCTGGTAGCAAAGGATATTTTTCAAAAAACTGGGCAACTTCCACAGACATACAGCTAATATCCACTTGGAAGTCATACATTGACAGATCCTTGAGGGTAGAATCTAAATCGAGATCGCGATCGCTACCTTGCGATAGAAATGGTGCTGATATTTGGGTACTGAAATTTTGTGGCACTTGACACTCTGATTGGTATAAAAACTGGCAATGAATACGCTAACATTTTAGCCTCTACCCATCTTTACTCAATACCCTAGCTTTAGCTATGATTTACAACTTAATAACTAAGTAATCTTCGCTGAGTACTATGCAACTTCAGAAATTCCAGCGTACCTGACAGTCAAAAATGTTGCCTGAACTGTACAAACCCCTAAAGCAATTGCTATTAATTGCGATCCCCAATTGTTTAAATACTGTAAACTCTTGATAAAAATCTGCCCAAGACAACACACCAACCTGCTAAATTGCATTAACTATAAACATAGCCAATTAAATGTAGTACATTAAGTGATTACTCGAGAATATTGGAACCATAGATCGGGTTTGATATTCTTACATAGTAGTCAGCATCCGTAAATACACTCAAGTAAACATAAGTATCTTCAAAGTAACAGTTGCTTTCTAACGCTGAAGCGTTAATATAAATCCCATATCAACTTTTGACTAAAATGAGCTTAAATTGTCCCGATCTGCTTTTGATCCCCATTCCGATAGAATGACTAGGCATAACCTAAAAACTCCAAACTGCTTTTGACTGCGAGGCCCATGAATCAACTGAACAATGGTTTCACTATTTTTCTGAGTCTGCTAGTCGAGGCGATTCCTTTTTTGCTTCTGGGAGTTTTATTCTCCAGCTTGTTGCTATTTTTTGTAGATGAGCGCAAACTGGTCGAAAAAATGCCCAAAAATCCCATACTGGGAGCTTTATTTGGTAGTACAATCGGCTTTTTGTTTCCGGTATGTGAGTGCGGTAATGTGCCAGTGGCGCGGCGCTTACTTATGCAGGGAGTTCCGACACCAGTGGCAATTGGTTTTCTCCTAGCAGCACCGACAATTAACCCGATAGTTATTTGGTCAACTTGGACAGCATTTCGCGATCAGCCAGAAATCGTGGTGTTACGAGTCGTATTTTCTTTATTGATCGCCACAATTATCGGTATTGTATTCAGCTTTCAAAAAGACTTGAGTCCGATTGTACAACCTGCGATCGCACGTTACCTCAAGTTTAATCCTCCCGCACAGCCAGAAGTGAACAAGCGTGGTAGACGTTCTCCACCACAACAAAACAACACAGGTTCTAGTTTGTTAAAATCTGGAACCTATTTATTAGGTGGAAAAGCGGGTATGACTACTCGCATAGATAGTAATTTAATGCCAGAAACTCCAGCATTATCTAATAGCAATAAACCTCTACCAGATAAACTGCGGTTGTTATTAGATAACATTATCCAAGAATTGCGCGAGTTAGGCGCAGTGATGGTGTTAGGTAGTGCGATCGCAGCTGCTATTCAAGTACTAGCACCAAGAGAAATTATCCTTGGTCTGGGTGCTGGCCCGATTACTTCAATTGTGGCAATGTTGGTATTAGCAGCAGCTGTGTCAATTTGCTCCACAGTAGATTCTTTCTTTGCGCTGTCTTTTGCTTCTACTTTTACTAGTGGTTCCCTGCTAGCTTTTCTTGTCTTTGGCCCCATGATTGACATTAAAGGTGTGGGGTTGATGTTATCAATCTTTAAAGCTAAAGCTTTATTTTATCTATTTGCTCTAGCAGGACTATTAACATTTCTGTTCACCTTGTTTTTGAATTTACACGTCATGTAAATAAATTAGTCAAGAGTCCAATGTCAAAAATTTCATCAAATTGGGCATGGGGCATTGGGCATTGGGCATTGAAAACAATTTTCAATTTTGGATTTTAGATTGGAATCCAAAATCGCAAATCTAAAATCTAAAATTCTCCCTGCTGCATCCCTTGATGGGTGTAGTCAATCTAAAATCCGTCTTGGAAAGTTTGCTCAACGGGGGGAACCCCCGCACGCAACTTTCCGCAAAATCGCAAATCTAAAATTGCTTGACCCTTGACCATTTCCCATGAATTCCAACCCAAATCCTACAGTTAAACTCCGAAATTTATTAATGCCTTGGCTGGATGTATTAGCAATTACAGCTTGGGGAATTTTAATTCTCAAATACTGGGCTACAGGCAAACTTAACTTATTGATTCACCCCGATTACTTCTGGTTAGCAATTGCGGGTGGTATCGCTTTACAAATTGTCGGTTTCTTAAAAGCTGGGCAACTGTTGCGGCGACGGCGACGAGATAATGTTACCAACGCTATGCACCTAAATATATTTCCCCCTGGATGGGGAAGTGCTTTGCTGTTGACAGCAGCCATTTTGGGTTTCATCATTACACCGCAAGTCTTTGCTAGTGACAAAGCCCTGCAACGAGGTATCACCGTTGATTCCTTGGGAACTACACGTGTCAAACCCCAAGCATTTCGCGCTACTGTTCGCCCAGAAGAGCGATCGCTTGTGGACTGGGTTCGCACGCTCAATGTTTATCCAGAACCAGATGCATATACTGGTCAAAAAGCCAAGGTACAAGGATTTGTCATTCACCCACCAGATTTAGGGAAAGAATATATTTTCTTAGCAAGATTTATCCTCACCTGCTGCGCTGCAGATGCCTACCCAGCTGGTTTGCCAGTGAAATTAGCAGACCCTAACAATCAGTACCCAGCTGATACCTGGTTAGAAGTAGAAGGGCAAATGATCACAGAAACTCTCTCTGGTAAACGCCAACTAACTATCGCGGCTAGTTCTGTGAAAACGATTCCGCAACCCAAAAATCCTTATGTTTATTGACATTTGACCCTTGCTCTGAAACATGACTACATCCAAAGCATTCATTCAACCACTGGATCGCGTCGCGATCGCACTGATGCTGCTAATCAGTTTGCTAATTGGGTTAATCATCTGGCAAGGTGATGCCGTCAAGCCGAAAGTGCGAACTTTTACCTGGCAGAATCAGCAAATTGGCTCAGAAGATGTTTCCTTCACCCTCACCTTTAGCCGCCCAATGGATATCAAAAGTGTAGAGGATAACTTAAAAATTGAGCCGCCCCTGGCTGGGAAAATAAGTTGGGCAGGGCGGCGGATGGTTTATACACTTTTGACACCAGCACCCTATGGCACGAATTATAAAGTCCAATTACAAGGAGCAAAAGATAAATTTGCTTCCCAAGAAAGTAGTAACAGGCTAGTCCAGCCGTTTACAGGTGCATTTCGTACCCGCGATCGCGCCATTATTTATATAGGAGTTAATCCTGAAGAAAAGGGGCGGTTAATTCTCTACAACTTAACCCAAGAGCAAAAAAAGGTACTCACCCCTAAAGATTTAGTTGTCATGGACTTTGAGCCATTTCCCAATGGGGAGAAAATTCTATTTTCGGCTCGTACTACCAATGACCAAGATTTACTTTCGGCCCAACTTTACACAGTCACAACAGGAATTGCTAGCCAAGCGGATCAAGAACCAGAATCACCCGGCAGAGTTGACTTAGTTTTAGATAATAAAACCTATCAAAACCTTAAATTTGACTTATCGCCAGACGGAGAAACGATTGTTATCCAGCGCGGAAACAAATCTAATCCTGGTGACTTTGGGCTGTGGGTAATGCCTACAACCACTAAATCTGGAGAAAAACCCACTGCTAAACCCTTAAAAAGCCAGCCTGGGGGAGATTTTATGATTACCCCTGATAGTAAAGCTGTAGCAGTTGCCCAAGGCGCAGGAGCAGCAATTTTACCTATAGAAGGGGATGCGACTAAACCTTTAGATTTTCTGCCGCAGTTTGGGTTAGTTCAAGCTTTTTCCAAAGATGGCTCGCAAGCAGCAATGGTCAAATTCAATACAGATTACACCAGAGATTTATTTTTGGTGACTAACCAAGGTACTCAAAAACCCTTGTTAAAAACCACAGGTTCAATTCTCAATTGCCAATTTGATCCGTCTTCCCCAACCCTTTACTGCTTGCTCACACAGTTGGTTTCCAAAGAACAATACATAGAACAACCCTATGTAGTAGCAATTGATCTGAAAACCGCACAACAAAAACCCCTATTAGTGTTGCCCATCGCCCAGCGAAATGTACACATGAATTTATCGCCTGATGGTTTAGGTTTATTATTTGACCAAGTAGTAGCCCAGGAAGTTAATGCACCATTATCAGGCAATACTTTAAAAACTGATGATGGCGAAGCGATCGCCACTAGTGACCTATGGTTAATGCCGTTATTACCAATCGCTGACACTACTACTGCGGATATCAAGCCCGAAAAGCTTCCCCTCAACGGATTCGATCCATATTGGCTACCTTAAAGGAGCTAGAGGTTAGGCTTTGTGTGAACTGCGAGATAATTCTACACATTTGATATGTGTGGTTATGTAACCAAGTAAGAAAGTATGGGTTTACCACATCTTAGTTCTTAGTGAGGTTGTGTTACATTAGCAGTACTTGCACTTGCAAAGTATTGAAAAACAGAGAGGAAACCATTATCGCAGTCCAAAAGCAACTAATTAACTCACAAATCAAGGCACCTCAAGTCTTCTTGATTGACCATGAAAATAACAATCGCGGTTTAGTAGATACATCTGAAGCTCTACAAATAGCGCAGAGTGTAGAGCTTGACCTAGTTTTAGTTTCCGAGGGCAAAGACGCTCCAGTTGCCAAGATACTTAACTATGGCAAGCTTCAGTATCAAAAGAAAAAGCGTCAAGGACAGAGTGCTAGGCCAACAGTCAAGGAAGTTAGACTCCGCCCAAATGTTGGTGTCGCTGATTACAACTTACGCATTCAGCAAGCACTAACATGGTTGAGTAAAGGCGATTCAGTGAAGTTTGCCATTCGTTTACGAGGCCGAGAAAATCAATATCGTGACAAAGCTGGAGAACTATTAGAACGCATTGTCAGCGATTTGAGTGAAGTAGGTAAAGTTCAATCACTCGATAAACGTTCGCTGATTGCTCAAGTTATTCCTGCGTAGACTACGCGTACTAAAGCGTTTGTCAAATTCTTTGATTAACTGATAAATAATTGATCGCTTGCCGTTCTTGCTAGTCAGGGACGGTTTTAAATTGTGTTTTACCAATCTACCTGGCAGTTTTAGAATCAAAGCTGCTTGGTAATCATGTACTAAAAATATTTCTAGAGTGGTACTATAGACACTCACAAGCTGAATCTCACCATGAAATTAGTTTGCGCCCAAAGCGACCTTAGTACAAATCTTTCACTTGTTAGCCGTGCTGTACCCTCACGTCCGACACATCCCATACTTGCTAACGTACTGCTACAAGCAGATGCACAAACTAACCAAGTAAGCCTCACCGCCTTCGATCTCAGCTTGGGTATCCGCACTAGCTTTAATGCTGAGGTATGGGAAGGAGGCGCGATCGCACTTCCTGCCAAAATTCTGGTAGACATCACCTCCCGTCTACCAGAGGGAGAAATTACTCTAGACGATGAATCAGTAACCTCTGGCGGAGAAGGTATAATTATGACGCTCACACCCAAGAGTGGACATTACCAAGTACGGGCAATGGGGGCGGAAGAGTTTCCCGAATTACCGATTATTGAAGATACTGAACCACTGCAATTAACAGCTGCGGCGTTAATTGAGGGATTAAAAGGCTCATTATTTGCTACCAGTGGTGATGAAACTAAGCAGGTACTCACCGGAGTTCATCTGACAGTTAAACAAGATACCTTAGAATTTGCTGCTACTGATGGACATCGGTTAGCAGTAGTAGAAACTACTAATGAACGTCCAATTGAAGGTAGTAGCCAGCTAGAAGTCACAGTACCAGCTAGAGCCTTACGCGAACTCCAGCGGATGTTACCTCATAGTTCCTCTGATGATGAGCCTGTGGCTTTATATTTGGATCAAGGTCAAGTGGTGTTTGCTTGGAAAAATCAACGCCTCACTAGCCGCACATTAGAAGGTCAATATCCAGCTTATCGGCAACTGATACCGCGTCAATTTGAGCGACAGGTAACTATTGATCGCAGACAATTCTTAAGCACTCTAGAACGAATTGCCGTACTAGCCGATCAAAAGAATAATATTGTGAAAGTTAGCATTGATAGCTCTCAGCAAGAAATTACTTTATCTTGTGAAGCTCAAGATGTAGGTAGCGGTAGAGAATCCATGCCAGCACAGATATCCGGAGAAAATATAGATATTGCTTTTAATATCAAATATCTCATGGAAGGATTGAAAGAATTGCCGGCTTCCGAAGTG
Source organism: Tolypothrix sp. PCC 7601 (assembly GCF_025677855.1). NCBI lineage: Bacteria > Bacillati > Cyanobacteriota > Cyanophyceae > Nostocales > Tolypothrichaceae > Tolypothrix > Tolypothrix sp. PCC 7601. Next base: position 454,054 of record NZ_CP064879.1, on the reverse strand, counting down.
CAAATGCATCTCAATCAGAGCTTAACGCCAGTGATTTTTACACCGCTAGGTGGTTTGAAAATGACCTATTTAGCTATGCCAGTGCAGTTGAGAAATTAATCTCAAGTCCAGCTAATTACTTATGATATGGTTGGTCTTGTTGGTAATTGGGAATTGGTAAACTGTATTTTTCTTTCCCATTACCCATTACCAACCTTCACAGATATGATAAGTGTTCAACCGGACATAATATAACAGGTATTTTCAAAAAATTTAAATTCAAATCTAGTAGGGTGTGTTGTCACGCAGTGCAACGCACTAAAGCACTATTAATAATACAAGGTGCGTTAGCCTACGGCGTAACACACCCTACTGGACTGACACAGCTCATTTGGTGCAATAGAAAAAATTCATTTCATCCGCGTTTATCGGCACGGCAGTTGCTTCTCCCAAGGGGAGACGCTACGCGAACAAGTCGGGGAACCCGTCCAACGCACTGCCTTGTTTATCTGCGGTTCATTTCATCAAATCTAATGCCTCATTTTAGGCGTGTCAGTCCACTACCAAAATACCTTTTATTAATCAATTCTAAATATGATGATGGCTATTTTGATCAATAGGAATTTCAATCCAGAACTCTGTACCTAAACCTGCCTGAGATTCACAATTAAATATGCCACCATGTTTATCTACAACAATCTTATAACTAATTGATAATCCTAAACCAGTACCCTTTCCTACTGGCTTAGTAGTAAAAAAGGGATCACAAATTCGGGATCTTAAAGCTTCTGGGATTCCAGGGCCATTGTCAACAATGCGAATTACTACACTTTTAATATTGCCCTTCATTTCGCCAATAGACGTGTAGATAGTAATTAGTCCCTTATCTGGTTTGGATATTGATTCACGTTCATCCTCTAGAGCATCGATCGCATTGTTCAAGACATTCATAAATACCTGATTCAATTGTCCGGCGTAACACTCTATTAAGGGTAAATCGCTGTACTTTTTGACTATCTCAATCGCAGATTTGTCTGGTTTTGCTTTCAGGCGATGTTGCAAAATTAGCAGAGTATTATCAATACCTTCATGAATATTAACCGCTTTCATTTCCGCCTCATCGAGGCGAGAGAAATTCCTTAAACCTAAGACAATTTGACGGATGCGATCAATGCCTACTTTCATGGAAGAGAGGGTTTTGGGCAAATCTGCTATGATGAATTCTAAATCAATCTCTTCAGCCCTCTCCTGCATCTCAGGGCTAAGATTTGAGACTTGCTGTTGATAGAGTTGCAACATACTGAGTAAATCTTCAGCATATTGGCTGACGTGGAGCAAGTTACCAGAAATAAAGTTGACAGGGTTATTAATTTCATGGGCGACACCTGCAACTAGTTGTCCTAGTGAGGACATCTTCTCAGTTTGAATGAGTTGGGTTTGGGTTTCTTGTAACTCGTGCAGGGCTTGAGTTAGTTGTTCTGTTTGCTGCTGCGTTTGCAACAGTAAATCAACTTGTTGCAGTGCTACCCCCAGCTGATTGGCAATTTGGGCTAAAAATTGAATTTCTGAGAGTTCCCAGTGGCGGGGTGCAGAGTTTTGATAAGCCGCTAGTAAACCCCAAAGTTTTTGCCCAATAAAAATAGGTGCGATCGCATAGGCTTTAACTTGATACAGCTCTAAACACTCAATATGACATTCACTATGCCCTACCTGATAGATGTCATTGACTGCAAAGGTTTCATTGTAGCGATATCGTCCGCCTTGGGTTTCTTGCAAATAAGTATCTTGCCAAAATGAGGGGATGGTTCCACCTACTAGCTTTTCCCAACCTGCAACAACAAACTCAGCAATAAATTCACCACTCCAATCTGGGAGAAATTGGTAAACAGCTACCCTATCTGTTTGTAACGATTGGCAAATTTCTTGAGTCGCAGTTTGAAAAATAGCATTGAGGTCGAGGGATTCGCGGATTTTTGTGACAACTTCAAACAAGACTCGTTGTTGTTCGGCTGCTTGTCGCAAAACTATTGCTTGTTGCTGTGTTTGAGTCAGTAACTCAGCCTGCTGGAGTGCTACTCCTAGTTGCGCTGCTATCTGACTGAGAAAGTTCACTTCCGATTCTAGCCATTGACGAGGGCCAGAATGTTGATAAGTCGCTAGTAAACCCCAAAGTTTTTGTCCTAAAAAGATAGGTGCAAGTACAAAAGCGTAAATTTGATACTCTTCTAAATTGTCAACATGACACTGAGTAAAACCTTGATGGTAAATGTTATCTACCGCAAATGTTTCGTTAAAGCGGTAGCGTCCTCCTTGTGTATCTTGTAAAAAGGTGTCATTCCAAATTGTATTTACTCCGAGTTTGGAAGCACTTGACCAGTGGGGGCTAGCAACTTCAAAATCCCCAACAAATTCACCACCCCAATCAGCATCAAAGCGGTAAATAGAAACGCGATCCGCTTTAATTAATTGACAAACTTCTTTAGTCGTAATTTGAAAAATAGTTTTAGTATCAAGAGACTCGCGAATTTTGGCAATCACACCAAACACGGTCTGTTGTTGTTCCGATGCTTTTTTGAGTTCAACTGTGCGCTTTCTAACTTGTTTTTCTAAGCTACTATTGAAAGCTTCTACCTGTTGGTATAGTTCATATTGCTGAATTGCTGAAGCAAAATGTTTACCAATTTCTCTGGCTATTTCTATTTCTTCAACAGTCCATTTTTGCACTTGTGCTGTTTTAGTTTCGCGCCAGACATCAAAAGATAAACGTGGGTAAGTTTGCCTTTGATCGGAATCCAATCTTCCCGCCCATAAGGTTTCTGTATCTATTTCATCGCGGAAAATACTTAAATAACCTACTAATTCTTGACGATATTCTAGTGGAATCATCAAAATACTGCGAACTTTTGTAGATTGAAAAGCAATTTGTACAGTTAATAGATGAGGTGCTTGATATATGTCTGAAATTGCCCAGACATCATATTTTCCAGATGCATAGTGTTCTTGCCAGACATTATATTGCTCTATGAGCGGATACACATTTGGTTGTGGCATCACAGGTTGCTGTCCGCAAATATAAAGCCTGACACAATCACTTCCTGGAATTAAACATTCTGCAAAGGGCTTAAAGCTACTATTTTGGAAATTAAAAGCATTATGTCTGAGACAAAGCCGACCACCAGAACCTCCGAAGGCAGCAACAGCTTCTTCTAAAGCTGGCTGTAATACAATTGTGGGCAATGAATGCAGTAAAGTTGCAATGCGGTTAATACTAGCTTCCCGTTCGGCTTTGTTATGGGCTTGGGTGAGGAGATTACTTTGAGCGATCGCTACTGATAATTGATCTACTACCATCTGTACAGCTTCTAGTTCCTGCTTGCCAACCCCAAAGCTGGCGGAGTGGTGCGATACCAACAAACCCCAAAGTTGATCTTGATGTAAAATTGGCGCTGCTAGAGAACACTCCACTCCCATCGCTTTTAAGTATTTGAGATGGCAAGAATCTACAGTGCGATAATAGATGTCTTCTGCGATCGCTTCTCCTGATTCCAAAAGAGTTAAAAAGCTGTGACCAATCTGCTGCTTCTCGACATCAACAATAGAACGCACTCGTGACTTAACAAACAGTTCTCTAGCATAAAGCGGTATATCATCCGCCGGAAAATTTAGCCCCAAAAGAGAGGGTAGCCTATCTTGATAAATTGATTCAGCAATTACCTGACCGCTACCATCGCCATGAAACTTGTAAATCATTACCCTATCAGTACTCAGTAGCGATCGCACTTCCGTTGTTGTCGTTTTGAGGATTTCTTCCAAATTTAAGGTGCGACGAATACGGTCTGTGATGCGGCGTAATAAACCTTCTTGCTCAAGGTTTACCCGTGAGTCTGGTTTGGCGATCGGAGTCATTGCTTTTACTTAAATAATTTTTCGGTCAGAAAAAAAACTAAAAATTAAAAAATATCTATATCTGAAAATATTATTAAATTTATTGTTTCATGTGTCTTCAGTAAAACTACTGGCTAATAATTGTTGATAAATTAGATTTAAATTTAAAAAAACATCATATTTTTTTATAGTAAAAATATGATGTTTACTGCACTTTTAATCCAATTTATTGCTGCTAGTTACGATTTATCAAAGTGTGGTATATTTAAAAGATTATTAAAAATTGTAGAGAATAAAAATCATTAATAACATGGGGCTATTAAGCCTTTATCAAAAATTATACTTATCTATAGTGTAAGAAGATACATGTTAAATACTTAATCAAGAGAATTGTGCTTAAAAACGCTTAACAATATTTAATTCTGCTGATAGAGCCAGCAGAATTAAACTTTTACATATTAGGCAAAGCGGATTTTTAGATAATCTTCATCCATTTTTGCACCTGAGGGTTGGAGCGCTGCCAGCGCTTGTGGCAACACTAAATTACGGCGGTGGTTACCAATCGTAATATTTAGTTCATCTCCACTTTTGCTGAGTTGAACTTGATTTTTAGGAATCCCCGGTAAATACAGTTCTAAACTGTATTGGTTATTTTCTTGAACAACTCTAATAGTTGTTTCTTTGTGATAAACCTGTGTGGGATCTTCATCCTGATAAAGGGTATCCTTCAATCTTTCTAAGGCTGCTAGACCACACATTTCTTCTGAGAATAGGGGTATTTCCTTGATAGGTAAAGGGTGAAAGTCGTCATAAATTTGCTGACGATATTGCTGCTGATTTTCTTTCCAACGTTGAAAAAATGGATCTTTGACTTCGGGAGGAATGATGCGATTAGCTACTACTAAATCGGTGGCAACATTATATAAACTCAGATAGGCATGAGCCCGCAAAGACTCTTTAATTACCATTTTTTCAGGGTTAGTAACTAAGCGTACTGAAGTTTGAGTGTTGTCCGTTAATACTTTCTCCAGAGCTTCAATTTGTTCATAAAACTCATAAGGAGCATCCATCACCTCTTTATCTGGTAGCGAAAAACCAGCAATTGGTCGAAATAGAGGTTCAACCAAAGGGCGAAGTGCAACAGAGATATTTTGGAAGGGTTTGTAAAAACGGCGCATATACCAACCACCGACTTCCGGTAAACTCAGCAGTCGCAATGCTGTACCTGTAGGAGCAGAATCGATAATCAAGACCTCAAAATCGCCTTCATCATAATGGCGTTTCATTCTTACCAAGCCAAAAATCTCATCCATGCCTGGTAAAATGGCTAATTCTTCTGCTTGTACCCCTTCTAAACCCCTAGCTTGTAAAACTTGGGTAATGTAACGCTTCACAGAACCCCAGTTTCCTTCTAGTTCTTGTAGTGCATCTAGTTCCGCACCCCACAAATTTGGGCGAATTGCTTTTGGTGCGTGTCCCAATTCCAGATCAAAGCTATCCGCTAGGGAGTGGGCGGGATCTGTACTCAACACAAGTGTGCGGTAGCCCAATTCTGCACAACGGAGTCCAGTGGCCGCTGCTACAGAGGTTTTGCCAACGCCACCCTTGCCTGTCATTAAAATTACCCGCATGAATGATTTTTTCCTGCCTGAGAATTGTTTACATTTATTTACCTATCTCTATTATCGACTGTTTGCAGGGAATAAATGCTGTTGCTGCACATCCAGGGGCCTAAAGTTGCCAAACATGGCTTTGGAGGATCATCCAGCTTGGTGGGAATAATGGCTGCGATCGCTGATCTGGAGATTTGGACTTGTCCACAACATTTGAATGAGCAGCTTACTTAGCAGTTTTTAAAGCAAATAAATGTTGCTTCATGACATCCAAGCGCGAACAGTTCCAATAATCAATGTGGGAAACAATCAAACCTTCAGAGTTAAGACGTAATTCACTCCAGCCGGAAATAGATATTCTTGGTTTCCACGGTAAGGGGCTATTCCAGCTAAGTGTCCACTCTGTTTTAATGGTGTTTCCCAGAGATTGGATATCATGTAAATCCATTTTGGGGTTTAAAAACGCAACCTTAATGAAATTAATCATCAGCTTATAGCGTTCTACACCACGAAATTTAAACACAGCATCTTGAAAATAAACATCTGGAGCATAAATGCTGTAAGTTTGATTCACTGGGAATCTTTGATAGTCTTCTTTGAGAAGTGAAATTATGTCCATAGATTGAAAAGGCTAAAGTATAAAAATGAAAAAACAAAACTAGATTTAAAAGTTAAGTTTTTAACCAGTTATTCATTTTGAATTTTGAATTTCTATGCTTCTATTTGATGCCACCAGCGTTCTAATTGATATTGCCATACAGCTAGTACTTGTTCCCGTGCTTCTGGGGTTTGCTCAATTTCTCCTAACAATCCTTCTGTATAGAAACGTTCCAGATTTTGCATGGTTGAGTGTAGGGATTGTCCTTGCTGTTTTGCAGCCAAAATAATTTGTCGAATGCGGCTTTCAATTAGTCGATTGAAGACATCATTTAATCCAGTTTCATAAAGAGATGTGAGTTTAGCGATCGCACTAGACAAATCCTCTGTTAGCAAAGTGCTGCTATTATGCTGAAATACTCCCCACACTACACCTTCATATAAAGCGTAGCGAACCTCTTGGGTGTCATCAAAGTTAGCTTCTAGAAACTGTTCTAAAAATTGTTGGGCTGCTTCTAATGGCACAATGGGCAATAGTACCCGCAACCAGGTATTATCTTCAGCGAGTAGCACCAACAACCGAAAACTCTCAGTTTCTACTTGCCATGATCCAGGTGCGATCGCACTCACTGCTGCTTTACCAAATAATTCTGCCAGCGTCCCCGCTATTTCTTCAGGTTTCATAGGTAATTTTTTTGTATATACCTAGGGTAACGCTTTCAGGTATCAAGAGGAGCGGGCATCTTGCCCACCCCACAAGAGTTATAGGATCATTTTTTTACCTTATGTATCTACAATCTACAGGAAAAATATTTATCATCCAAAAAAACATGATTTTTATTGAGCTTGGATGACTCTGATCGTTCCCACATAATCAAAATTCTTTTTCAAAATTTCGGTAATTTTATTTTTGAGGCTGGAACTGATTACATTATTATTTACCAATCTAATATAGATATTTAAGTCGCAATTAAATTGTGTGACTTTTAAATCTTGAATTTGCTGGAATTCTAAATCTTGGCTATTCACGACTTTATAATCTTGCAAAATTTGACGTGCATCCCAAGCCAGGGCGCTATCATCGGTTGTACCAGTTTCCTTACGGATTTTACATTTGGGATTTGATGTAGTTGTGGTTGCAGGTGAAGGCTGATTTCCGGGAGTAGGAGGACGGTACGGTGATTTAATCGCTATATATCCCAGCACGGCAACTGATAAAATTACTATCACACCAACAACTTTTTTAAAGCTTAACCACTGTTTAATATGCTTTTGACGTTCTAAATCTTGTTTGATTTCTTCTAGAATCTGCAAAATCTCTGCTGTATTTTGTGGGCGTTTTTGATAATCTAATTCCATAAGTCTATCAATTAAATCTGCAAAGTTTTTGGATATATGTCTGGCACTATTTCTCCAATGTAATATTCCTACATCATCTCTAGAAAATTTGTGAGGATGGGTGCCAGTTAGTAGATGCACAAATGTCCGACCTAAAGCGTAGAAATCTGATTGTGGTACAGCGTTTCCTGCTTCTTGCTCTGGTGCTTGGTAACCACTGCCAATGATGGTTAAATCTGTGGCTGTAGATGCTTGGCTAATTGTTGTGACACTATCTAAATCAATTAAAATTAGCTCTTCCGGTTGATTTCTCAGCATAATATTTGAGGGCTTAATATCTTGATGATAAAACTGTTGTTGATGCAGTCTGCTGATAATAGTTACCAGTTGTTCTAACCATTGAATGGCTTTCTGCTGCGTTAGAGGTAAATTAGTTTTATTACTCAACCATTCTTGTAAATTTTTACCATCAATTTTTTCCATCACCAAGCCGTATGCTGGTGTTAAATTTTTCGGAAAATCAATATGGAAATATCCACCTTTTTGAACTTTTGGTAGCCCGGGCAACCGATGATTGATTAAAAAATCAGCACCTTTGTTAAAGCGAGTAAGTGCTTCTGAATTATAGCTATATAAAACTTTGATAACTTTTAACTGGTTTTTATTGCTAATATCTACAGCATTATATAGCTGACATTCTTTATTTTTACTTTCCTTCAATACATCAATAATTCGATATTTTTCATTCAGCAATAAAGATGCACCACAAGATTGGCAACGACTCTCATCTTTACTTCTTTGAGGATTTTGGCAGTTTGGGTTGATGCATAAGCAATATTCTTTGTTATTAAAATTCTGCTGTTCTGGGTCGCCAAATGAGTTGAAGCTTGCCATTATGCGGGAAATAAAGTAGTAAAAAAATTAAAAAACTTTATAAACAGATATTTACTATTGAATGTTGACGATGTAAAAGCTTGATAATTTTAATTGAATATATCTTGAATAAAAAAAGTTTTTACTTAATTTAACAATTTGAATTTTTTCAACTTATCAATAAAAATTTTATTTGAGTTTAATTACCGCAGTCTGTAGTTATTGGTAGACAAAGTAGGTAGTAACTTTGTGAAGTTTTATCGATACATAAAATTTGGGTTATTAACTGTAACCTTTAATACAAATATTTGATTAATTTACACACCAATGCTTGACTAATGGGTATTGTAAATTATATATTATCACTCTAATTCGGCAAAATATTGTCGAAATTTTTACATTAAAAGTAATTTCCCAAGCGGTATAAATAATTAACAACTTAAATAATCAAGTTGATCTATCAAACTCTTGTTATTTTCTATGCCTCAACCTGAAAGCCAGAAGGCAAGGCGAAAAAAAAGCTTGCTTTTAAAATATGCCTGTTTACTTGTAGTCAGTGCGATCGCACTGATGTGGATATCTAGTGCTACTGCGGCTACTCCTTTTACAGATAATCCAGCAGTTGCGGAAAATACTCAGTGGGTACTATTAACAGGATGCTTAGTGTTCTTTATGAACGCTGGTTTTGCGATGGTTGAATCTGGTTTTTGTCGCAGTGCTAATGCCATCACTGTGCTAGCTAAAAACCTGATTGTATTTGCCATTGCCACCGTAGCTTATTGGGTTTTAGGTTTTGGGTTCATGTTTGGTGATGGGAATGATTTCATCGGTACCAATGGTTTTTTATTACCACCAGACTTGAGTCCTCTAACAGGAAAAGATTATCAAGGAGTTTTCAACTCCTTAAAATGGGCAGCTATTCCACTAACTGCTAAATTTTTCTTTCAATTAACCTTTGCTGGTACTGCTGCAACCATTGTTTCTGGTGCTGTTGCAGAACGAATTAAGTTCTCAGCATTTATCACTTTCAGTTTTTTACTAGTGTTGACTTATTCCATCACTGGTCACTGGATTTGGGGAGGAGGTTTTCTCTACAAGCTGGGTTTTAGAGATTTTGCTGGTTCCACCGTAGTTCACTCAGTTGGCGGCTGGGCTGCTTTGGTGGGAATTTTATTATTACAGCCACGTTTGGGAAAATATAGAAGATTTAACCCAGATGACAAACGCACTTGGCGAGACACAACCTTTTACGGCAAAAAAATCATTTCTATGCCGGCACATAATCTCAGTAGTGCTACTCTGGGTTGCTTTATTCTGTGGCTGGGGTGGTTTGGTTTTAACACTGGATCAACACTAACAGCTAATTCCCAAGCGATCGCTCATGTGCTGTTGGTAACTCTCATTGGTGGTGCAATGGGTGCGATTGGTGCCACTTTTTGGTCTTGGCAGTTTTATGAGAAACCTAGCCTCTCATTCATGGTGAATGGCATCTTAGCAGGTTGTGTGAGTATCACAGCTCCCTGTGCGTTTGTAAATATTCCCAGTGCGGCTTTTATTGGTTTTTGTGGTGGCGTACTGGTTGTGTATGCAGCAATTTTCTTAAATAAATGCCAAATTGACGATCCAGTAGGTGCTGTTCCCGTTCACCTTGTATGTGGAATTTGGGGAACCTTAGCAGTTGGGCTGTTTAGCCAAGATCCTAGCAGTTACAGTTGGTCTAAACAGTTTTTTGGTCTTGATAAAGGTGGTTTATTCTTTGGTGGTGGGGCAAATCTCTTATTGACTCAAATATTTGGGATTGTAGTAGTTGGTGTGTTTACCTTTTTATTCAGTGCGATCGCCTGGATTGGCATTAGCTATTTGATATATGCTGTCTCTGATACCTCTGGCGCGGATTTTAACGTTTCCAAATCTCTCAGAGTGTTCCCTCAAGAAGAAGTTGTAGGTCTCGATAGTTTATTTGCTGAAGGTAATAATATCAAACGCTTAAAACGAGAATATATCCAGGCTCAGAGGCAAAGACGCTCTTGGGAGCGAAAATATAATATTCGCGAATGATCACTACTGCTAGTGGCAAATCCCACAAATGAGTTAGGACTTACGCAACGCTGATAATGTCATTGCGACCGAAACGAAGTGTAGGGAAGCAATAAGAGCGTCAGGGGAGATTACGTCGCTATCGCTCGTAATGACGGATTTACGTTATTTTTGCGTAAGTCCTGTCAGTGATTGTTTCTAAGTGTAGATTATTATAAATAAGTCATAATTATCATCACATTTAGATTAAATCTTCATCCAACGGATGTACATTCTCCATTTGTCCGATCTGCACTTTGGGACTCTCAATGATGCCAAACTCTGGCAAAGTCAGTTGGCACAGGATCTGCGAGGTCTCAAATGCTTGAGTATTGATGCTTTAATTCTCTCTGGTGATATTGCCAACAAATCTACTCCTGAAGAATATGCATCAGCTAAAAATTTTTTAGATAATTTTTGTGAAGAATTTCCCCTCAAGCGTCAGAATGTTGTGATTGTTCCTGGTAATCACGACCTCAACTGGATTCTCTCGGAAGATGCTTACACACTAGTACGACGCAGGAACTATTCAGGTTCGGTAGATAGTAATCGGATTATTGATCAAGGTGGAGATGCGATCGAAGTTAGAGACGAGGAGCAATACAAACACCGATTTGACTATTTCAGTAAATTCTATGAAGATGTCACAGGAGAACCCTATCCTTTAACGGATGATCTCCAAGGCATACTGTATCCTCTTGCAGAGCAAAAAATACTTTTTTTGGGTCTAAATTCGGCATGGGAATTAGATCATTACTACAAACAGCGAGCCAGTATCAATCCCCATGCTCTAAGTAATGCCCTGAAGAAAATTCGCCAAAATTCAGAATACAACAACTGGCGGAAAATTGCTGTTTGGCATCATCCCCTCAACAGCAATTCAGAAGATCGCATTAAAGATCATGGTTTTATGGAACAGTTAGCAGAAGCTGGGTTCCGTCTTGCTTTACATGGTCACATCCATAAAGCAGACAACATTCTCTACCGTTATGATCGCAGTATTGGAGGCAGAAAAATTGAGGTGATTTCTGCGGGCACTTTTGGCGCACATACCAGAGAATTGGTCACAGGTTATCCCTGGCAATATCAGCTGTTGAAGTTAGAGAACGATAAATTAACGGTTTACACCCGCAAACGCGAAGAAGTCAATGGTGCTTGGAAGCCTGATGGCCGATGGACAACAGGAGATGGAGTTACCACTTTGTCGTTCTATGAAATTGATTTGGGCTCTCAGCAAATACCTAAAAACGAGCAACCCATTTTAGAAACTCAACCAGCTGCTTCTGGAACCTTAACAGACTTACAACGACAACGTTTAGAACAGCGACGAGATAGACTTCAGGAAGAATGGCAGCTAACAATAGACAAGTTGGAGCAATTGCGGAAAAATCATGTAATTCAGGCAGACACAGCTGTTAGATTCCAGTTACAGCAACAAATAAAATCTGAGGAAACTCAAATCTCACAGTTAGAGAAAGAGTTGGACGAAATTGAGGAAAAGCTAAAAAAGTCATAGACCCCCAGTTACCCGATCAACCTGAAACTGGGGGTGAACTACAAGTACAAGATGAGGAAGATATACATTATGTTTCGCATTTCTTTGGACGCACACAAGAACTAAACACTCTCCAGCAATGGATTGTGCAGGATAAATGCCGACTCATAGCATTACTGGGAATGGGTGGTATGGGTAAGACTTCTTTGGCGCTAAAGTTAAAAGAACATATTCATGACAATTTTGAGTATGTCATCAGGCGATCGCTAAAAAATGCCCCACCGCTTTCAGAACTTCTGGGATCTTTGCTTAAGATACTCTCGAAGGATGAAAATATAGATATACCAGACAACATCAATATCCGAATAGCCAGACTGATAAATTATTTATCTAGTCATCGCTATTTGTTGTTGCTAGATGATGGAGAGGAAATTTTGCAACCTAGGGAATTAATAGGGCAATATCGGCAAGGATTTGAGGATTATGAGAAGCTATTTAGACAAGTGGGAGAAAGACCTCATCAAAGCTGTTTGTTACTCATCAGTCGTGAAAAGCCTAAAATTATACAATCTTTGGAAGATAATACAAGGTGTGTTAAATCCTTTCAAATACAGGGTTTAGATGAGGAAGCGGCTAAAGAAATTTTTAAAATGAAAGGCTTTTCTGGTTCCGAATCCCGATTGACTGAATTAATTAAACTTTACCAAAGTAATCCTTTCAAACTGAATATAGTTGCTAGAACGATTCAGGAATTATTTGGTGGTAGTGTTACTAATTTTCTAGACCAAGCAACATTAGATTTTAATGATATCTATAATCTTATAGACACTCAATTTCAACGTTTATCAGATTTAGAAAAAGAGATAATGTATAGTCTAGCCTCTGCTGGTCAGCCACTTTTATTAACCGAGTTGCGACAGCAGATTAACAAAAAAGGAATTACAGACGCAATGAAATCTTTGACTGGGCGTGGGTTAGTTGAAAAGACTGAAGGTGAAACACATTTCACTCTTCAGAGAATTGTGATGAAGTACGTTAACAGAAAACTCAGCAGGTAAGTTCAGAAATACAGAAATTCTTCTTTTATTCCATCTGTTCAACTCTGATATTACCAACATAATCAAAGCGGTTCTTAATCATATCCGCAATTGTATTTTTTAGAGTAGAACTGGGTAGACTCTTGTCAGACAAACGTATATATATATTTAAGTCGCAATAATTGAACTGTCTCACATAGAATTGCTGAATCTTACGGATTTCTTCATCTTTGCTGACTGCCCTTTTATCTTGCAAAATTTCAACTACATCCTTGGCTAGTGCGCTATCATGTGGTACCCCTGTTTCCTGACGTATTTTACATTTTGTATTGAATGTAGGCGTTGCTATAGGAGTTTTGGTGGGAGTTGTTGTGGGGGTTAGTGTCTGTATAGAAGGAGTTGGAGCTATTATAGGAGAAACTTCTGGATTAATACTTTTGTAGACTAGAAATGTAAATAATAAAAGCACCACCACCCCAGAAACTTTCTTAAAGGTTAGCAATTGTTTAATTTGTTGTTGAAGTTCTAAATTGCGCTCGATTTGTTCTAAGCGTTGTAAAATTTCTGCTGTATTTTTAGGACGATTATTAGGAGACCAATCCATTAAACTATCGATTAAGTCCGCAAAAGGTTTTGATAATTTTGGCGCAATAGAACGCCAAAGCAATGTTCCATTACGGTTTTGCTCTAATCTATTTGGAGCTTTACCAGTTAACAAATGCACAAATGTCCGCCCCAATGCATAAAAATCAGATTGTGGTATAGCTCTACCTACTCGTTGTTCTGGAGCCATGTAACCATCAGTACCAATTGTAGTGATAGTTTTTCCATCCAAAACAGCTTTAGTAATAGCCCTAACAGCATCAAGGTCAATTAATACTAATTCTTCATTGATATTTTTCACCATAATGTTTGATGGTTTAATATCACGATGAAAAAAGCTTTTTTCATGGAGGTCGCGTAAAATTATTGTCAGTTGTTTCAACCAATTAATTGCTTGTTTTTCAGTTATAGGTAGATGATTTCGATTTTCCAAAAATTGCTCTAAATTCATGCCATCAATCTTCTCCATGACCAAACAATAAGCTAGTGTTTGATTTTTGGGAAACTCAATATGGAAATATCCATCTTTATCTACCTTAGGAATTCCTGAAACCCAGTGATTTATTAAAACATCTGCACCTCTGTTAAATCGGGAGATTACTTCCTCATTATCTGTGTATAAAACTTTAATAACTTTAAGCTTATTGTCATTGTTAATATCGACCGCATCATAAAGCTTACATTCTCTATTTCTGGGTTGAATTAATTTATCGATTACCCGATATCGTCTCTTCAAAAGCAAATCAGAACCACAAGCTTGGCAAGGATGTTCTTTGAAAGGTCTTTTGGGCGATGGGCAATTGAGGTTGATACATAAACAGTGTTGGGGCTCTGGGTAGTCTAATGGGTGAACGCTTTCCATTACTTTGTGAGGGAATTAATTAAGATGAGTTAGTAAAAAAAGTTGCAGATAATTGTGTCAGCACAAATAATCATCACTGGTTTGCAGTGCGCTATCTTGGAAGACAACGCACTACGAGCTAAATACAGAGATTTTACTTTTGGTTACATAGTTTAATTTTTTCTTGCTGACTTACTTAGCTTTTTTATTTTTCTAGTGATTCACTGAAAAATCTCCTACTCAAGACTGAAGATGTCCAGAATTTCAGAGAATTTCTACCCGGGTTAATAGCCGAATTGCAACAGAATGCAGCTACTGACTAATAAGATTGATTTCCCACGGGTACAGCAAGCTAGTAGTGATTTTGTGAAGTTTTATCAGTCCGCTAATAGTGCGAGATTCAATGTAGTTTAAAATACATCTACAAAAAAATAAGCACGTCAAAATATTTACTACTATGTATTTTTGATTATATATTATTGCTCAATCATCACTCAAAACTGGGAAAACATTGTTAAATGTTTTACTTTTAAAATCTCTCTAATACTAGTATAAATAAGTTATACATAAACCCGTGCAGTTTCCTCATTAAAATACTCTGTGTATCTATGCCTCAGCCAGAAAGCCAGAACGCAATACAAAAAAAAAGTCGGCTTTTAAAGTATGCTTACGTACCTGTATTAACTCTCATCATTTTAATGTGCATTTCTAATGCTACTACTGCTCAAACTTCTACACCAGCTAGTCCGACAGTATCTGAAAATACTCAGTGGGTATTATTTACGGGGTGCTTAGTGTTCTTTATGAATGCAGGCTTTGCTATGTTAGAGTCTGGCTTTTGCCGTAGTGCCAATGCCATCACAGTCTTAGCCAAAAACCTGATCGTGTTTGGCATTGCGACCTTAGCCTTTTGGATTTTAGGTTTCGCTTTTATGTTTGGTGATGGGAGTGATTTTATCGGCACTAGTGGTTTTTTTTTAGAGGGTTCAGGCTTCAAGTCATTACAATGGGCAAATATCCCGCTTCCTGCTAAATTTTTCTTTCAGTTAACTTTTGCTGGTACTGCTGCAACTATTGTTTCTGGCGCTGTTGCTGAAAGAATTAAGTTCGCTGCATTTATGGCTTTTAGTTTTTTCTTGGTGTTGAGTTATGCCATCACCGGTCACTGGATTTGGGGAGGAGGTTTTCTTGACAACTTAGGGTTTAGGGATTTTGCAGGCTCAACAGTTGTTCACTCAGTTGGTGGTTGGAGCGCCTTGATGGGATCTGTATTATTAAAGCCACGTTTGGGGAAATATCGGAAGTTGAAACCAAATGAAAAGCGCTCTAAAAAAGATACAAGCTTTTATGGCAAAAAAATTATTTCCATGCCTGCACATAACCTGAGTATTGCTACTCTGGGTTGTTTTATTTTGTGGCTGGGTTGGTATGGTTTTAACGCAGGTTCAACCCTAACAGCCAATTCCGAAGCCATAGCTCATATTCTTTTGGTAACACTCATGGCAGGTGCAACTGGTGGAATTGGTGCTACTTTTTGCGCTTGGCAAGTTTACGAAAAACCTAGTATTTCATTCATGGTGAATGGTATCTTGGCTGGTTGTGTGAGTATTACTGCTGCTTGTGCTTTCGTGAACATCACCAGCGCCGCTGTGATCGGTTTTGTGGGTGGGGCACTAGTTGTTTATGCAACAATTTTATTAGACAAGTTCCAGATTGATGATCCCGTAGGTGCTGTTCCTGTTCATCTGTTTTGTGGAGTCTGGGGAACACTGGCGGTCGGTTTGTTTAGTCGAAACCCAGACAAGTACCTTTGGTCTAAAGAGTATTTTCGTCTTGATCAAGGCGGTTTATTGTTTGGTGGTGGGATAAATCTGTTATTTGCTCAATTAATTGGTATTTTACTCGTGGGTGCTTTTACCGTTGTATTTAGCGCGATCGCCTGGATTGGTATCAGTTATTTCATATATAAGATTTCTGATACTTCTAACTCGGATTTTAAGGTTTTCAAATCTCTGCGAGTTTTACCACAAGAGGAAGTTATCGGTCTAGATAGTTTGTTTGCTGAGGGTAATGATATCCAACAGATGAAGCGAGAATACATTGAAACTCAGAGGCATAAACGTTTTTTGCAGCGCAAGTACAGTATTCGTCGGTAAAAAACTATTGATTTTTATCAATGGAACAAAGACAAAATCAGGTTCCTAGTGAATAGGTAACCTGATACAACAAAAAATTAACTTTTATTAAAATTCTTTGCGTTCAAATGGAGCTACGAAACAGAGAAGGCGACAAAAATTAAGCCACCGACCAATAAAACAGCAGCGATACCTAGAAAAAGGTAGTTTCGCTTTTGCCCTGCATTGGGAGGTTCTGCTGCATAAACCTTTGGTTCACGAGCAAAATTATTAAGAAGACCGCCTTCTTCAGTTGTATAGGGCATGAACTAATTCCTTGTTCTTAGCGTTTGTTTAATTGTTACATAAACTTTATATTACGCCATTTGGCATTTGGTGTTTGGTGTTTGGTAATTGGTAATCGGTAATTGGTAATGGGTAATGGGTAATTGGAATTTACTGTCCCCCTTGTCCCCAGTCCCCAGTCCCCAGTCCCCAGTCCCCAGTCCCCAGTCCCCAATGCCCCATGCCCCATGCCCCCAATCCCTAACTAATCGTCCCCGTGAGTGGTGAACTAGCGCTGGCGTAATCTTTGATGGGCATTCTACCAGCTAGATAGGCAAGACGACCGGCGACTGCGGCGAGATTCATTGCCTTAGCCATTGCAGCTGGATTTTTCGCAAGTGCGATCGCGCTATTAATTAATAAGGCATCTGCACCTAATTCCATTGCCTGTGCTGCTTCTGAGGGTGCCCCTATACCAGCATCTACTACTACAGGTATGCGAGCGTTTTCAATGATGATTTGAATATTGGCGGTTGTTTTCAATCCTTGTCCCGAACCAATGGGTGATGCTAAAGGCATGACTGTAGCACAACCGACTTCTTCTAAGCGCTTGGCTAACATCGGGTCAGCGTTGATGTAAGGTAGTACAGCAAAGCCTTCTTTAACTAATTGTTCTGCAGCTTGCAATGTGCCGATAGGATCGGGAAGCAAATATTTCGGATCGGGGATCACTTCTAGTTTGACGAAATTATTATCTTCCTGTCCTAATAGTTTCGCCATTTCGCGCCCTAAACGCGCCACCCGAATCGCCTCTTCTGCGGTTTGACAACCTGCGGTATTGGGTAACATCCAAATTTTTTGCCAATCGAGTGCTTCGGCTAAACCTTCATGTCCTGGTGCTTTGGTTTGTACGCGCCGCACAGCGACAGTCACAATTTGGCATTCACTAGCAGCGATACTTTGCTGCATTTCTTCAATGCTGCGGTACTTCCCTGTACCAGTCATGAGGCGAGATTTGAAGGTTTTACCAGCAATCTTCAGTGGTGAGTCTAGATTAGTTAATGCTGAGTTATCTAAAGCAACAATGGCATGATGCCCATTGGAGAAATTAGCCGAGTGAGTGAGCATGGATGTGGAGGTAGATGTTTGAGTGAGAAAACGCGAATAGTTAAAATGAGATAGTAAAGAATCGGATTTTTGTTCTGAGATCAAATCGGCAATTAAAGCTGCGGTGATTGGTGCTAGCAAAATGCCATTGCGATAATGACCAATCGCCAAGGTTAAATTTTTACAGGGGCTAGTTCCCAAAACGGGTAATTCATCTGGAGTAGCGGGGCGAAATCCCCACCAAATTTCTTCGATGGGATAATCCTGTAATTGCGGATACAGGCGAGTAGCTTGTTGGAGTAATTTTTGAATCCCTGCGGGGGTGTTATGGGGAGTAAAACCTACATCTTCGCTAGTCGCGCCAATAATAATTGTGCGGTTCCTTCTCGGAACTATGTAAGTATTTTCACCAAATAAAATCCGTTTTAAAGGTAATTCTGGCACAGTATCCGGCACCCGCACTCTGGCCATTTGCCCTTTAACTGGGCGTACAGGTAGCGGCAATAATTCATTTGCCCAAGCACCTGTAGCTAATACATAATGGGTAGCGCGCATGACTCCAGCGCTAGTTTGCACGCCTAAGACTTTGCCTTGCTGCTGTAACAATCCTTCAACGGTGACCCCATCTTTGAGTTCCACGCCTAAAGATTCAGCTGCAGCCCACAAAACCCTTGCTAAGGCGCGATTGTCAACTTGAGCATCCTCAGGATACCACCAACCACCGACTACTTCTGATGACAATCCGGGCTGATACTGCCCAATTGCAGTTTTATCCAACCAGTAAGCAGGTGATTCCCGCGCCGAAGCTACAGTTGATTTAATGCCTGCCCCGCTCTCTTCATAAACGGGTGCTAAAATTCCACAAGGCCAATAAAGTGTGGATAAGCCAGTTAATTCTTCAAGTTTACGCGTCCAGTCTGAATATAAAGCCCGCGATCGCCAGCATAAATCATACATGGCTGGATCTGAGATGTTTTCCGCATCTGGTGCTAACATCCCAGCCGCCGCATGGCTAGCGGCGGCGTTAAAATCACGGCAAAGCACGGTGACATTTGCCCCGCGCAGTTTCAGTTCCACGGCGATCGCCAAGCCAATAACGCCACCGCCAATAATTAAAATGTCACTAGTCATTAGTCATTAGTCATACATTATTAGCCATTTATTATTAGTACATAACTAATAACTCATAACTAATAACTCATCACTTATAACTTATAACTCGCAACCAATAACTAGCAACCTCTACCACAATGCCCGAATAGGTTGGGAGTTTTCATTTTCACTGGTAGATTGGCTGTCTGTCGATTGGGTGTCTGTTGATTGCGCTTCTGTAGTATTTGTGTCTGAAGAACTTTCTGTCTCTGAGTTTGATTCCTCAGTCGAGTTATTATTTTGGGCAACGCTGCGTTGGCTTTCTGTAGTTGAACCGTTATTTCTGCCCGCAGCTGTGCTATTAACATTAATATTAGCTGGAAGGACTTTTGAGGTTTTACCACCTGGTGGAACGCTAGCGCTTTGTCCGCCCATCGGAAAGTTGATGCCTAGCAATGTACCCAACAATATCGCCAAGCCTCCAGCCATCAGAATTAACGGTGTCCATCTACCCATCTTGTTTTGCTCCTTGTTAACCTTTTGTTGTCCACGAGATTTGAGAAATTACCAAAATCTATCAAATTTTGTTTCTCTGTGATTGATTGCCATAAAACCTCAGTCAGTATGTCAGGCGAAACGCAGGTGTGTTGTAGGAGAATGGGGAGGAAGCGAACACTGCGTTTAATCGCGCCGATTCGCTGCTGATACTTCGCCTTCTACCTTAACTTTACAGCTACTACATCTGCCACAATTCGGTGAGAGCTGATTCGCTAAACACCGCCATTGTAGAGGTCAATACCATATTGCAGCAAAGTTTGTCGTTATTTGGTTCGGCAATGGACACTATTTTACCAAGGCCTGCCAGTAAACCTTGGGGCCAAATCACCTGGTTTGGCGATCGCATACACTCATAACTTTGATTTTGAGTTATTAGTTTGGGCATTGTTGAATTACCAAACTGGCTTTTTGTTGTATATTGGCACATCGCTTTAAAAGTTGTCTCAAATGTTCCAGTTTTATGACCAAAAATCCCTCACCCCAAATTTGGCTTTATGACACGACGCTACGGGATGGTACTCAGCGTGAAGGGCTGTCTGTGTCTATAGAAGACAAGTTACGCATCGCCAAAAGATTAGATCAATTGGGGATTCCCTTTATTGAAGGTGGTTGGCCTGGTGCCAATCCTAAGGATGTACAATTCTTCTGGCAACTTCAAGAAGATCCGCTCAAACAATCAGAAATTGTGGCATTTTGTTCCACACGCCGCCCCAACACCACTGCTGCTTCTGAACCGATGCTACAAGCGATTCTGGCGGCTGGTACTCGCTGGGTGACAATTTTTGGTAAGTCTTGGGATTTACATGTCACAGCCGGGCTGAAAACCAGTTTAGAAGAAAATTTGGCGATGATCCGCGATACGATTGAGTACCTTCGCAGCCAAGGGCGACGCGTGATCTATGATGCCGAACATTGGTTTGATGGCTACAAGCACAACCCTGATTATGCCTTACAGACATTAGAGACTGCGATCGCATCTGGTGCAGAATGGCTAGTCCTCTGCGATACCAATGGCGGGGCTTTACCCCATGAAGTTAGTCAAATTGTCCAAGCAGTCAATAGTCATTTGTCATTTGTCCTTAGTCAACAACCAATGACAAATGACAAAGGACAAAGGACAATCCCCCAAATTGGCATTCACACTCATAATGATTCTGATATGGCTGTGGCTAATGCTTTAGCTGCTATCATGGCTGGGGCGACAATGGTACAAGGTACAATCAATGGTTATGGTGAACGTTGTGGTAATGCAAATCTTTGTTCTTTAATTCCCAATTTACAGTTGAAGTTAGGTTATAGCTGTATCGGTGAAGACGAGCTAACACAACTTACAGAAGCCAGTCGCTTTGTCAGCGAGGTGGTAAATCTGGCTCCTGATGAACACGCGCCGTTTGTCGGTCGGTCAGCATTTGCTCACAAAGGCGGTATTCATGTATCCGCAGTGGAACGCAATCCCCTAACTTACGAACACATTCAGCCAGAACAAGTAGGGAACCGTCGCCGCATTGTCATTTCCGAACAATCTGGACTGAGTAATGTGTTAGCCAAAGCCAGAACTTTTGGCATTGAATTAGATCCCCAACAACCAGAAGCACGGCAAATTCTCCAAAAAATGAAGGATTTGGAGAGTGAAGGCTATCAATTTGAAGCTGCAGAGGCGAGTTTCGCCCTGTTGATGCACGAAGCTTTAGGTAATCGTCCCCAGTTTTTTGAAGTTAAGGGTTTTCAAGTCCACTGTGACTTAATTGAAGGTAAGGCCAGCAGCAGCGCCCTAGCGACAATCAAAGTAGCTGTTAATGGTAAAAATATTTTAGAGGCCGCTGAAGGTAATGGCCCGGTAGCAGCTTTAGATGCGGCTTTACGCAAAGCGCTGTTAAACTTTTATCCCCAAATCGCTGCTTTTGAGTTGACAGATTACAAAGTCCGTATTCTCAATGGACACACAGGTACAGCAGCAAAAACACGGGCATTAGTAGAATCAGGTAACGGTCATCAACGCTGGACAACAGTAGGGGTTTCGCCAAATATTTTAGAAGCTTCCTATCAAGCTGTGGTCGAAGGATTAGAGTATGGTTTATTACTCCACTCTCAAGCCGAAGTTCAGTTTCCTGCTATCCAAAAGCCCAAAATCGAAAATACAAAAATTGCGGAATCGTGAATTGTGCATTCACAGCACATCTATGATTTTTTGCGATGGTAGTCAACAGTCCAAAGTAGAACGTCCTACAACATTTTGACCCTTGACCCTTGACCCTTGACCCTTGACCCTTGACCCTTGACCCTTGACCCTTGAAATAATGCCCAGCCTAATTGCCAATCTCTCACTGCACATCAATTTACTTCCCACACCAAAAAATGCGATTGGCAATCTGGGCAAACATCTATCAGCTTCCACTACGAGAAACTTTCCCAAGCTTGAGCAACTAACTTGCTCAACCAGCGCCGTTGCTGTTTATCAAGCATTTGATCGTCAGCTAAAACTTGGGCAGTTAACTCTTCCAAAGATTGCCCCTGCGCCCGCACAATTTTAATAACTCCAGCGATCGCAGATGCAACCAATTCTTCATCAACAGGTATTTGTTGCAGGGCAACAATGTCTTGGGGGCTGTCTGGGATGGGATAATTCATGGCGTGGGTTTACAGAAATTTAGATTGAACTAGATGTTTGACAAATTATTAAAATCTCTTCATCAAATCTTTAAGCAACCGATAGGGCGGAGTTTATCGTATTTCATGCCTTCTTGAAATCTGTCTTAGTGAGTAGATTTAGCGGAGATGTCAGAAAAAAAATGAAAGAAATCCTTTATTTAGAAGTTCCGACACCAGATACGGCCTCTGTACGCAGTTGGCTGCAAGCAGATTTTCGACCTGACAATGGTGAAAAAATAAATACTCCAGATGGGTTGCGTCTGAGAGTATCTGCTGACACTACAACGGCTACAGCACCGATTTCCGAAAATTTGCCAACGGAACTTTCTATATTTGTTTGGTCGGTACAGCGAACTACATATCTAAAAGTTTTCCGTTGGGCAGATCGACCTTTTCCTCAAGAAAGGCAAATTCTACACCGCCTGATTACTGACATCAGAAGCCGCTTTCCTCATAATTACCCAGAACCCCCAGTCATTGATTTATCCCAACAATCTATATTTGACGCATTACAACCTGATTACCCCCTCACCGTCAAGTATTTTCAGAAAATGCCCAATGGGGAATATGACCTCACACGCGCTTACTGGTGGGAACAAAGATGGCGCGAAGGGGTAAGGAATCCCCAGCAACCGCGACAGGTGGTGTTTTCGCATCAAGGGGGACTGGGGACTGGGAATCAGGGATTGGGAAAAACATCTCCCTCATCCCCCTCATCTCCCTCATCTCCCTCATCCCCTACCTACGACATCATCTACATCGGTGGCGCATTAGGTGCTATCCATGCGGCAGTGATGGCGAAATTGGGATATAAAGTTTTACTGATAGAGCGAATGCCCTTTGGGCGGATGAATCGAGAATGGAATATTTCGCGTGATGAATTGCAAAGCTTGATTAATTTAGGTTTGGTAACTCATACCGAGCTAGAAACCGTCATTGCTCGTGAGTATAAAGACGGGTTCAATAAATTTTTTGATGGCAACAATCCCCCAAAATTGCGATCGCCTGTTTTGCATACTCCCACCGTGCTAAATATTGCCCTGGACTCTGATAAATGGCTGCAAATGTGCGGTCAAAAGCTCCGTGCCGCAGGCGGTGAAATCTGGGATGAAACAGAATTTTTACGTGCTGATATTTATAAAACACAAGTTCTGCTTAATGTCAAGCATTTACCTAGTCAAGCCGAACAGCAAGTAACTGGACGGTTGCTAGTGGATGCGATGGGTACAGCTTCCCCTATTGCTTGGCAATTAAATGGCGGTCGGGCTTTTGACAGTGTTTGCCCTACGGTGGGGGCAGTAATTGATAAGGGATTTGAGCCACAAGTTTGGGATTCGCAGTACGGAGATGTTCTCTACAGCCACGGAGATATATCTCGCGGTAGACAATTAATTTGGGAATTATTTCCGGGAATTGGGGAAGAATTGACAATTTATTTGTTTCATTACCACGAAGTCAACCCCAAAAATCCCGGTTCCTTATTAGAAATGTACGAGGACTTTTTCGCGATTCTGCCGGAATATCGGCGTTGTGATGTAGACAAACTGGTGTGGAAAAAACCCACCTTTGGCTATATACCAGGGCATTTTAGTGTGGGAAGTAGCGATCGCACAGTTGCCTTTGATAGATTAATTGCGATCGGTGATGCTGCATCACTCCAGTCGCCTCTTGTATTTACTGGCTTTGGTTCTTTAGTACGTAACTTAGAACGTCTCACAAAACTTTTAGATATCGCCCTCAAGCATAATCTGCTAAGTTTCCGCCATTTAAACCGAATCCGCGCCTACCAAAGTAACGTTTCGGTAACTTGGCTATTTTCTAAGGGCATGATGGTACCAACTGGTAAATTCTTACCACCCCAAAGAATTAACTCTATGCTGAATACCTTCTTTGGGCTGTTGGCAGATGAACCCCTAGATGTTGCGGATAATTTCATTAAAGACCGATGTGATTGGTTCACCTTTAACCGCCTTGCCATCAAAGCAGCCCGCAAAAATCCAGCCCTGCTATTGTGGATTTGGGAACTAGCAGGGCCAAGAGATTTGCTGCGATGGCTGGGCAATTATTTTAACTTTGGTAGTTATGCCCTAGTTAGTGCTTTATTGAATGGTTGGTTTGCCAGCTTCCTCAATAAAATAGGCCCTTGGCTAGAACCCCGCTATCCGGCGTTGTGGCTGCGACTACTAGCTATTAACTACGCTATCATCACAGGCAAACCGCGATCGCCAAATCAAGTGGCGAAAGTTCAACAAGAAGACTCAATTCAAAATTCAGAAGCACAAATTCTCAATTAGATTGGGGCATGGGGCATGGGGCATGGGGCATAAAATATATAATTTACCTTTGACCCTTGACCCTTGAAAGCCAGTTGCTACCCTGCGGGTTCCGCGTTAGCGGTACAAGTCGGGGAACCCACCCAACGCACTGGCCCCTTTTGACTCCAGATGCGATTAACCCTCTTTTGTCACTCTAGGCAGAGGAAAAGTAGAAATCAGGGTGAATCAGGGATATAAAAATTGAACTGGTGAGGCTATAAATAATAGATTGAAGTTTAAAAAAACCCAAAGCTAATTGAGGAATAGGAAAAACCGTTAACCAGGGATATATCAGATTAAATAAAGTAAAAGGTTGAATAATCAAACGAAGATTGTTAAGAATGTTCTTCCAGCCATTTCCATTATCCCACCAAGGATGTGAAACAAATTTTGACTCTCGTTGTGATGGAGACTGAAACAGTTGCTCCGAATGCAGACTAACCATTAAATAAGCACTGCAAATAATTTCCCACCATCGCTCAATATCTGGGTAGTGAGTCAGGCGAAAATCTGACCAACCTAATTCATTCTTACTTTGTTTTAACCCGTACTCGACCCAAGTTCTTAAACCGTAAAAATTTCCAACTTCTCTTGGCGTAATGTCTGGATATTTACTCATCACATACCAAGTAGTGTTATCAGGCAAATTTTCTGGATCTGTAGTAATTTGCCAATATCTAAGTTCTCCACGTTTTCCCGGAATAATTTCTCTAATAAATCGATTTTCCCGACTCAAGTCAGAGAATACCCTTTGAAACTTCTGCCACTTTAAATATTGAATATGTTGTCGTGGAAGTATTTCTACATAATGATTTGACCGAATCGCTACTATATAGTTCAAGTTTAGTTCATCTAATACAGATATGAAATTCTTACCACTCTCTCCATATAAGCTATCTGCAAGTACTAAGTTGAATTTAAAACCCATTGATTGTAGCTTTTTTATCAGTATTGCTGCTATTTCTGGTTTAGTGCGGTACTTATCTCCTGCCTGTAATCTTTCCCTGGGTTTATACACTTCAAACAGTAATGGAAATGTCATCCCACAGAAAACACCATATACTGTCACTGCCACAATTCCATTATCTGTTTTTCCCAAATTTCCTATATACTGCCGTTTCACATAATCTGTCTTGCTCCCTTTCTTTTTTATCCCCTGTCTCATCAATAATTAAAATGATTGGTCTACCTTTTTAGCACTTGTAAAATTAACTCTAACCTTAAGGTTCTTAACTTTTCTATATCCCAAGGTGATGTAGTTAGAAAATGATGCAACCCTTGCTGGTTATCTAATCCTACGATTTTTGCTATTTCTGGCAATGTTTTACGTTTTAGATCAGAAATGCAGCCTACATGGAGATATTTAAAAGCCTCGAAACTCCTAACATCTGGAAACAGACTTTTATACCACTGGCAATATTCGTCCACAAATTTGACTGTTGGTGCGGCTGGACGGGGCTGTACCATGCTCTGTGTCTTGGTTCTAGCATTTTTACCTTATTATACTACTGCCAGAGTGACAAAACAGGGTTAATCGCGTCTCTCCAACTTTTGACTTTTGACTTTTGACTTTTGACTTTAATTATTGCCGCTTCTGCCGAAAATTCGGTAACTCTACAGATGCCAAAGATTTACGTCCTTTGGGTGGACGTTGGGGATAAACCACTGGTGAGGGTGATGGATTGTCGTTAGCAGCGTCGCCTGATGCATTTTGATTGGCATTGGGGACATCTACTTGATTTATTTGGGGAATTTCTGCCCAATAGTCATCATTTTCTGGTGCCACTGTTGTGTTAGCAACAGGTTGAGTATTGGATTTTGCAGCCTTTTTCGCTGATGAAGAGATGTTATTTCCTTCTGTATTCTTAGAAGTTTTTGGAGTTGGTTTGCTTTCGCCTACAGCATTTGTTTCTTCTTCATCTGTAACTGTTTTAGCTACGGTTTCCCAAATAGTTACATCCTTAGCTGGCTGACTCTCTACAGTGATTTCAACAGTAGAATTTGGCGGTGTTGATGTAGGTTGAGCCGCAAAAAACATTTGGATGAGACTATCTAACTCATCAATGCTTGATGAACCGAGAGGTGAGATTGGTTGTGGTGGAGTCGAAGAATTTTCAGTGCTAGGCGATGAACTGACAAAGGGCGTTGATTCTGAAGCAGCCTCTGATTTAGCTGTAGTTGAAGTGTTTTCTCTGTTTGACCAATCCCAAGGCGAAGATGGAGTTACGCTTGGTTCATCTGTGGGATGTGAAGCTGCTGAAGATTCTTGAGAAGAATCATCTAAAGATTCCGATTCTGCTGACCAGGGCTTAATTGGCTGGGCATTGGGAAATAAAGACCGGGCTTTTTTCGTAAACCTTGACTGTCTATTAGTATTACGGGGACGATTTGTAGTATCTTCGGAGGACTCATCACCAGTCACAGGCGGCTCTAAACATTTTTCTAGAGCTGCTTTAAATTGTAGGGTTTGGCGTTGTTGCCGCATTAGCCGAGTCCGCAACTCTCGGCAAGTGTTTTCTGATTGCAATAACTGCTGAGACTGTTCGCTATAGTTAGTTTGCAAAAGCGAACATTCACGTTCTAACTGCGCTAAACGTTGTTGACTAATCTGTAACTGCGCTTTATAAGTTTCGATGAAAATTTCTTGACGCTGAACACCTTGAACAGCTGTTTCTAATTCCTCGAATAAAGATTTTATTTGTTCTTGAGCGGCATTGAGTTCCTGAGTTTGTTGGTTGAGCATGGACTCAGTGACACCAAAGCGTTTTTTCTGCCACTGTATAGCCTTTTGAGCATCAGTTAATTCATCTTTCAGGTGTTCTACCTGCTCATACAAATCATCATTAGCGGAACGCAATTCTTGATTCAATGCCAGCAATTTCTGGAATTCTGCGTTTACCAAAAGTTGTTGTTGAATATCTGGTTCGGCAACCCAGTCTTGCTTGGTTGCATCTACTGGTAAATCTGGGGCTTGAGTCTCAGGCTGCTCGTCTTTTGCTGGCTGGAGAAGTAGCGGCTGTTGTTTTATATTCTCACTAGGCACAACAGCATAGAAAGGACAACTCGCCTCCTCCGTTTGTGGCGAATTAGCAGAATTTAAGGATTCAATAAAAGCCCCATTATTTGAGGTTTCAGCTTCATTCATTACTATTGACCCACCTGCTTAAAAATGTTCAGCAGTGCTGGCGTTAGCATTGCTTATCGATTGTGTCTGACGGGGTTGACGCAATTAGCGAGGGAAAACCTGAGAAGCCCCTAATCGTAGATGTGGAAAGAGTGATAGAGACCAAGTCTAACTCTCGTCCAGCATAAGTAATTAACTCACTAAATTCAGTGTTCCCCATTTTGCATCTAGAACTGATGACGTTATAACATTACAAGGTTATTCACCGCCAACATAAGGATGTCGGGAGAATCTGGTTTAGATGCGGATAGTAGATGTGATTTTGCTTGATGTTCAACAATAGTTATTAGCTAATAACTCACTGGCACGAATTTATGCACTAAGAAAGCCTTAGTGCTGTATTTAATTTAGCAAACAGCCTACCCCCAAGCGCAACTAACACTTGTTCGGTTAAAGACTGAAGAAGAAGAGACAGGGGGCTGAGGCGCAAGAAGCAGGGGGCTGGGGGAATTTACAAAGATTGCAAGCTCTTAAAGTGTGTTTTTAAACTATCACGACAAAATAATGTAGGCGATCGCAGTTTCAGTAGCAATACTGCTCTGTTAAGGATTTTCAAGTTGGAATTTGGTTTGGGGAAAAGGAGAAAGGGTAAGGGTTAAAGGTTTTTCCTGCCCTTTTCCCTTTAACCGACAAGTATTGATATCCGTAGCTTGCTAAATTTTTTGGTAACTAATCAAATTTTCATCTACGTAGTAAGTTGTTTCTGATAACGTAATTTTTGATTAGCGATTTTTATCAATATAAAAACCGTTTCCAAGTATTACCTGATTCTGATTGTTGAGTAAAACATACTGACATTCTCTACAGCAATGGTATGAAAATATATCTTTGTTTTTTCCTCTTCCCTGGTTTCAAGACATTAGCTGTGGAAATTGTGGATAACTTCTTTCTAATTTATGTTGAAGGGAATTTCATCACTTACTACCTGTGGAAAACTTGTGGAAAAACCCCTCAACTTTTCCACAAGGTATATATACTTAATTGAAGTTTTCACTCCAAAATATCAAGTTTTTCCCAAAATTTTCCTTAAATAATAAGTTTTTTTCCACAATCTAATAAAAATTTAATATATTTTTATACTTAACTTAATATTCAAGATGAATTACTCGACTGTCAAAGTCAAATATAGATAGTCATGCCTGTGGAAAACTGCCAGTAAACTTGCTCGTTAAATTTTAAGAGCGGCTATTTATATTAATGCGATCGCTCAGTTGACGGAGGGTATTTACTAAAGTGCGATCGCTTTCTCGCAGCTGGGCGATTTTATCACAACTGTAAATCACCGTTGTATGATCTTTACCACCAAATTCTTCACCAATTCTCGGCAAACTCAGATCTGTATGTTGCCGCATTAGATACATACCTATTTGACGCGCCCAGCTAATTTCTCTGCGCCGGGAGTTGCTTTTTAAGTCTTCTACTGCAATATCAAAATTCTCAGCCACTACCTTTAAAATTACCTCTGGGGTAGCGGCTACTTTTTCACTAGGAGTTTCTAAAACTGGGGCAATACTTTCTACTGTCATGGGTAAACCCCAAATCGAGATATAAGCCAGCGCCCGAATTAAAGCCCCTTCCAATTCGCGAATATTAGAAGTGTAATTAGAAGCAATATATTCGATTACATCTGTAGTAAGCCGAATATTTTCGTATTCAGCCTTTTTTTGGAGAATTGCCATCCTGGTTTCTAAATTTGGTGGTTGGATGTCAGCAATCAAGCCCATAGAAAACCGAGAACAAAGTCTTTCCTGAAGCCGAGGAATTTGGTTAGGAGGGCGATCGGAGGCGATGACAACTTGCTTACCCGCCTCATGTAAAGTATTAAAAGTATGAAAAAATTCTTCTTGAGTGTACTCTTTGCCTTCCAGGAACTGAATATCATCCACTAATAAAATATCAGCCGCCCGATAATGCTCTCGAAAACTTTGCATACTATCCTTACGGATGGCTGTAATTAAATCATTAGTAAACTGCTCAGTTGAGACATAAAATATTTTAGAATCAGAACAAATTTCCCAGCGATAATGGCCAATAGCTTGCATGAGGTGGGTTTTACCTAAACCAACGCCACCACATAAAAATAAAGGATTAAACTCCCTCCCCGGAGATTCTGCAACCGCCAATGATGCGGCATGAGCCATACGATTGTTAGCGCCAACTACAAAGCGTGAAAAGACATACTTAGTATTTAATTCATGGGTTTTTTGCTGAGGTTTGGGAATACTTTCGGGAATATTAGATGGTGGTGGTAATTCCCAAGGTGCTTCCCGTTCCTGCAAAGGAGACATTTCATTACCTTGAGCAACGGTAATGTAAATTTCTACAGGATATCCGAGAATATCTTGCACAACATGAGCGATGGTATTTATGTAATATTTCTGTAACCAATTACGTGCAAAAGGATTAGGTGTGCAGACTACTAAACAATTATTTTCTAATCGCTCCGCACTAGCAGTTTTAATCCAAGTTTCAAAGGTAGGACGGGATAATTCAAGCTGTAAGCGCTCTAATACCTGACTCCACAAATTGTCTAGAGGAATTTCCATGATCTACCACCTTGGCTGCTAATCGTCACAATATAAGATAAGTATCTAAACAGAATTAATTACACACATTGTTTTTTGTTCCCTGTTGACTGCTCCCTGTTCCTTGTTCCCTCTCTCGATAAATTTCATTTTGCCCAACGACTGACAAGCCAGCACCAATTTAGCATTCAGATGCTCTAGACCTGGAACCAGCTTTTAAGTTGTAATCATTTTGGGGCATACCCAGTAGGCAAGATCCTACCACCCACTGACTAACACGGAGAAGCAAAGACACATGAAGATCAACAAAAGTTGCTGTGCAGCCCAAATTATTGATACCAAAGGTTTACCCCAAAAGCAGGAAAGAAATAATATGATGTCAATGCTCTTAAAAGTCAGTTTAGTGGTATTTCTGGGAGGTTGCTCTCTTCTACCTAGCAAGACCGTTGAAAAACAAGGAACTGATGCTCAGTCACAAGTAGCACCTCAAAATCCAACTAACCCTGATCCCACAATTGCGCCACCGGCAATTTTTTCATCTTCTAACGATCCTAACTTTGTGGTGGGAGTAGTACAAAAAGTTGGCTCGGCTGTAGTTCGGATTGATTCTTCTCGAACTGTTACCTCTCAGACACCAGATGAATTTGACGATCCATTTTTTCGGCGGTTTTTTGGCGAGATACCATCTCAGCCGCGACAAAGAATAGAACGTGGTAGTGGTTCCGGATTTATTATTAATTCTTCTGGGCAAATTTTGACCAATTCCCACGTAGTAGACGGCGCTGATAGTGTAAGTGTCATTCTCAAAGATGGGCGGACTTTTAACGGTAAAGTACTGGGAGAAGATCCGGTAACTGATGTAGCTGTGATCAAAATTGAGGCGAATAACCTGCCAACTCTAGCTTTAGGTAACTCCGATGCTTTGCAACCAGGGGAGGCTGTAATCGCTATTGGTAATCCTTTAGGATTAAATAATACAGTCACATCTGGAATTATTAGTGCTACTGGTCGCTCTAGCAGTGATATTGGTGCTAGTGATAAGCGTGTTGATTATATTCAAACTGATGCAGCAATTAATCCTGGTAACTCTGGCGGCCCGTTGCTGAATGTACGCGGTCAAGTAATTGGGATGAACACAGCAATTATTCGTGGTGCTCAAGGTTTGGGATTTGCCATTCCTATCAATACTGCACAAAGAATTGCCCAAGAGTTAATTGCGACTGGAAAAGTCGAGCATCCTTATTTGGGTGTGCAAATGGTGACGCTAACACCAGAAATTCGCGACAGAATTAATAATGAATTAGGCGATCGCATTAATCTCACTGCTGATAAAGGCGTTTTATTAGTTAATATTGTGCCCCGTTCTCCCGCCGCCGTTGCTGGATTAAGAACTGGTGATGTGATTCGGAGTATTGATAGTCAGCCTGTCAATAAAATAGAAGACGTGCAAAAGCTCGTAGAAAATAGCAAAATCGGTAATCCTTTACAAATGCAAGTAGAACGAGATGGGAAAGTTACTCAAGTAGCAGTCAAACCCGCGCCTTTACCCATCCGCCGTGAAAGTTGATTGTATCTCAAAGTTTCAAATTAAATTACTAATCACGCCTAATGTGTCTGCTTATGCAAAATGCTTTGTCAGCTTGTATGAACCAACCATTATAGGTTGGGTAATGCTCGTTAATGGACTGCCAAATTAAAAAATAATCAATCACTATAGCCAGCAGGACAATTAGGGGAAGCAAGGGTAACAGGCAAGAAGAATATACAAATCTGCTTTAGTTTTTACAAATGAAATCGGAATGCTAGAGGCTGGGTAATCCCCACTTTAATATGTGGGTTTTTCAATTAAATTTGACTGCTATAATGAGTCAATAAACTTGCAATAATATATATCTTATCAATTATATTTGTTTAAATGGTAGAGATAAATATCAAAGTTTTCAATCCCATATATTTGATGTTTAAATAAGTGATTATTTATTAAGGAGTTTATTCGATGGCTGAATTAATGCCAATTATTCAATTAGGTAATCCCATACTACGCCAAACGGCTAGCTTAATTGATAATATTCAAGATGAGGTTGTACAGAACCTAATTGAAAATTTACTAGTAACTGTTGCCCAATCTAACGGTGTGGGAATTGCCGCACCGCAAATTGCAGAGTCTTATCGTTTATTTATTGTGGCTTCTCGCCCTAATCCCAGATATCCCAACGCTCCAGAGATGGCACCTACAGCAATGATCAATCCCAGAATTATTGGTCATTCTACAGAAGTAGTTAAAGGTTGGGAAGGTTGTTTAAGCGTTCCTGGTATTAGAGGTTTAGTTCCCAGATATCAAACAATTCAAGTAGAATATACTGACCGCTATGGTGAATTGCAACAGCAAGAACTCACGGATTTTGTGGCGCGAATTTTTCAGCATGAATACGATCACCTCGACGGAATTGTCTTTGTTGATCGCTTAGAAAGTACTCAGGACATGATTACAGAACAAGAATATCAACAGCGAATAGTTAATAATCTTTAATTTGTTTACCTCGTCTACTTTGAGAGTGCTGAGTTGTACAGACGCGATTAATCGCGTCTGTACAAGAGGGCGGGGGAAAAATCCCATTTCAGCTTTCATACATAGTGGTGAATTTTCATTCATTATGACTAGCTTGAACATCTGAATAGAAGAAGGGGAAAGAGTAAAAGTTTTCCCTTTTACCCTTTCCCCCTTCCCCTTTCCCCCTGAAAAACGTTTACTTTAATTGTGCTTCCCTAATTAAATTGGTACAACCCTACAGAGTTCTTTTGGGAGTTGCTGAATTACACGCTGAAAGGGAGCCGAATCTTCTAAGCCCTGGGATAAAATTAGCGAACCTTGAATAGCGATCGCAGCATCTTCAGCTCGTTGTTTAGCTAGTTCTTTATCCATACCCGCTTCAATCAACACACTGGCGATCGCATCAATCCAGCCCTGAAATAATTCTTGTACTTTACGGTGAAATACATCTCTTGCTGAACCTAGCAACAAGATGGCGAACACACATGGCTGCTTTCCTCCCTCATAAAGTTCGTTGAGGCGATCGCACATTCGCTGCAATTTTGTCACAGCATCTCCTTCACTCTGAAGAGATGGCAGGATATTTTCTACTAACCATCGTTCTAGATAATCTAGTACCGCCTCCACCATCTCATCTTTACCGCCGGGGAAGTGGTGGTAAAGGCTAGCTTTTCCTAGTCCAGTGGCTTCCGAAATCTTGGCTAGGGTTGCGCCATCATAACCATACTGCCGAAATAGCTGCAACAGACAGGGAATATAAGTCTCTTTAGGCATTTTTATAGGGTGAGCAATTATCTGTTGACATTATACCGAACGAACGGTACAGTAATTCTAGACCGAACGGACGGTACAAAAAGATTGGGACTAACTCATGATTAAGCTTTATGGTCACGAACTATCTGGTAACAGCTACAAAGCAAAATTAATGCTGTCTCTGTTGGGCTTAGATTACGAGTGGATTAAAGTTGATTTGATGACAGGAGCGCATAAAGAGCCGGAATTTTTAGAACTAAATTCCTTTGGACAGGTGCCTTTGTTAGTCGATGGCAATACAGTGTTGGCAGATGCCCAAGCCATTCTTGTATACCTAGCGCGGCAGTATGGCGGCGATCGATGGTTACCCTTAGAAGCTTTACTCCTAGCTCAGGTGATACGCTGGTTATCAACCACTGCGGGAGAAATTCGCCAAGGCCCTGAATCAGCGCGTTTGTATCATTTATTCAAAACCACTAGCATCAATATTGAAAGGGCAAATCAAAAATCAGAGTTCATTTTGACGCAACTCAACAATCACTTAGGAAATCGAGAATGGTTGGAATTAGGACATCCGACAATCGCTGATGTTGCAGTCTTTCCTTATGTTGCACTTGCGCCTGATGGCAAGATTAACTTAGAAAATTACCCAAATATCCTTAGCTGGATTGATCGCATCAAACATCTTCCTGGTTTTGTAGGAATGATTGGCATTGAAGAACCTGTTACGGTTTAGGAGTGTATTATGCCACGCAAATTTGGAGAAATTGCTTTTACACCGGAAGTACTAGCAGCTCAAGAACAACGGGGGTCGAGGCAGACCTATGAACGCTATATTGCCAATGGTTCTGCTAATGATATCATTACCCCAAAAATTGAGGAATTTATTGCTCAACTCGACGGCTTTTATTTAGGAACAGTCAGTTCCAACGGTTATCCATATATTCAGTTTCGTGGCGGCCCGCCCGGTTTTTTGAAGGTGTTGGATAAGAAGACGCTGGGCTTTGCCGACTTCACTGGAAATGTACAGTACGTTACGGTAGGTAACCTGTCGGGTAATGATAAAGCCTTCATCTTCTTAATGGATTATCGTCACCGCAAACGCATCAAGATTTGGGGAAGAAGCAAATATGTTGAAGACGATCCAGCTTTAATTGAACAGCTAAGAATGCCAGGATATCCAGCAGAAGTAGAAAGAGCGATTCTGTTTCATGTAGAAGCAATTAGCGAAAACTGTCCCCAACATATTCCTATCCGCTATTCGGTGGACGAAGTCGAAGCGATGATTGCTCCTTTACAAGCCCGCATTACACAATTAGAACAGCAACTAAGCGATCGCCTGACGGAACTGTAAAATAAATCCTGGGATGTAACAAATTCTCAGGCAGGCATGGATCATGAAAAAGCTGATTAACAAGCCAGAAGACTTTGTGCGGGAAAGCTTAGAAGGTATGGCGGCGGCTCATGCTGATTTAATTCAGGTGAGCTATGAACCAACCTTTGTCTATCGAGCCGATGCGCCCGTACAGGGGAAAGTAGCAATTATTTCTGGTGGTGGCAGTGGACATGAGCCAATGCACGCTGGTTTTGTGGGTAGGGGAATGCTTGATGCTGCTTGTCCGGGAGAGGTTTTTACTTCACCTACCCCCGATCAAATGTTAGCCGCAGCCCAGAAAGTGAATAGTGGGGCAGGTATCCTTTATATCGTCAAAAACTACAGTGGCGATGTAATGAACTTTGAAATGGCAACGGAATTAGCCCAAGGTGAGGGTATCCGAGTGCTGAATATTTTGATTGATGATGATGTCGCAGTTAAAGACAGCCTTTATACTCAGGGCAGGCGGGGTGTCGGTACAACAGTACTGGCGGAGAAAATTTGTGGTGCAGCAGCTGAGGCTGGATATGATTTGCAGCAAATAGCAGATTTATGTCGTCGAGTAAATTTGTATGGGCGGAGTATGGGAATTGCCTTGACTTCCTGTACAGTACCAGCTAACGGTTCGCCGACATTTACATTAAGCGATCGCGAATTAGAAATTGGCATTGGGATTCATGGCGAACCAGGTAGAGAACGCATCGCTGTACAATCTGTAGATGAAATTACTGAGAGTTTAGCACGAGCAATTATTGACGATACAGGCTATAGCCGGACAGTTAGAGAGTGGAATGCAGAGCAAGGGGATTGGGTAGATGTAGAACTGACAGATCCACCATTGCAAAAAGGCGATCGCGTACTTGCTTTTGTCAATAGCATGGGTGGTACTCCCCTTTCGGAACTTTATCTTGTCTATCGCAAACTAGCCCAAATCTGCGAACAGCAAGGATTGCAAATTGTACGCAATTTAATTGGCCCTTATATTACATCTTTAGAAATGCAAGGATGCTCAATTACCCTATTGAAGCTAGATGATGAAATGATTCGGCTTTGGGATGCACCAGTTAAAACCCCAAGCCTACGTTGGGGAATTTAGGGTTTGGTAATGGGTAATGGGTAAGGGGTAATGGGTAAGGGGTAAGGGGTAATGGGTAAGGGGTAATGGGTAATGGGTAAGGGGTAATGGGTAAGGGGTAAGGGGTAATGGGTAAGGGGTAATGGGTAAGGGGTAATGGGTAAGGGGTAATGGGTAATGGGTAGGGGTAATGGGTAAGGGGTAATGGGTAATTGGTAATTTAAGTTTGATGTTGGTTATTTCTACCCTACCTCCTCATCCCCCTCATCTCCCTCATCCCCCCTACGCTAATAATTATTTTGCTGGCTGATCAAAACCTGAATACATTAACATCACTATTCCGTTAGCTGTATATCTACCTGGAATCTTAGATCTCACTAGGGTTTTAGTAGTATTACCCCGTGTTTCTTCAACCCATATTTGATAGCTATCTCCATCAAAAGATGCTTCAGCAATGCCAACAAAACTGGCAGAAGCATTAACAATGCGGAATAGTGGATCTTTTGGATCTTGTTTACCAGCAGCATAAACCAACCCACCTAAAAGTTCGGTTGCACCGCCTTTAATAGTTGCAATTTTAGTTTTACCTTGCTCGGTTTTAAATCCTAAAATCCAAAGTTTAGCTCCACTATTGACTATGTTAGTTTCCCTAGCACCTTCAGGATTTAACTGACGTGCCCAAATATGTTGAGCAGAATTATTGAATCTCAATTTATCCATGACAGCATCATCAATAAAGAGGTCGCCAGAGCCTGTACTTTCTAAATTCAAGTGAGTAATACTACGATAAACAATCGTCCGATTAGCAACTGTCTTCCATTTCAATTTTGAGCCAAATCCCACAAAGAAGTTTTCAATAATTAAGATGGGTTGAGTGCCGTTTTCTGCAACTATCTCTCCATTGCCTTCAATCCAACCCTCAGTTCCCGTAAATCTTTGCACTTTACCTCTAAGTCGGAGAGTACCATTAATTGTAAAAGTTCCAGTTTGGGGAACTAATACTGTAGTTGCGCCAGAATCTATAGCGGCTTGAAAAGCATCTGTATCATCTTTTTTATCATTAGGTTTTGCACCAAATTTCTCTACACTTATCCATGTTTTGGGGTTACTCCACGCTAGTTTAGGAAATTGCTTAATTGGTAGCCGTAAAGATTTTGAAGGTGAAGGAAATTCAGCCAGGATGGGGTGAGAAGTAAACTCGTCGATGACACTTTTTTTAATAGTTTTGTTGGCATTTTTGGCATTACTGGCAAGAATATCTTTGTAGCCAGAGGATACGACATTTCTGGCATAGATAAACCCAGCAGAAGTAATTGCAGAGATAGTTTTAGCTTTACCACGACCGATCAGCTTGGCATTTACTAGTGTTAATGTACTTCCTGGATCGTTACCTTCATTCGGATTTTTACCATTAATAATTGCTGGGACGGAATTAAAACTAGTGAACCCTTCAAGGCTCATTGGTTGACCGCCATTGAATATACCAGCGCTTCTTTGATTGCGAACTGTAATATTCTGTAAGGTAATACCGTTAATACCGTTATTTGTACGTATTCCAGTATCAAATCCCACAATTTCTACATCTTCAACTAGCAAGGGGCCGACTTCACCATGAGTTAGTGCTAAACCTGTTGTCCCTTGACCATCACCAGAGATGATTTTAACGCTACGTACTGCTCCTTGATTATTGGCAGCAAAATTGAGTCCTTCTGCACCTGGATTCTTCTTACCTGTATTAATAGTTAAGTTTCTTACCGAATTCCCAAAGCGTTGAGCTACCAAACTGGCTTTAAAATTTTCAGATTTGGGGTTTAAGTCTGGGTCAAAACCTGTAGAAATAACTGGTCGAGGCTGCTTAGGGTTTTGAAATTTAGGAGCAGCATCTTGGAGTTGAATAATTACTCCTTCTTTGCTTTGTCCTTGTAGCACAATTCGCTTGTAATCAGAGCGAAAACGCTCACCTGTAGCCCAATGTAAGGAATCTGAGATGTTATATACGCCATTGGGTAAATAAATAGTTTTTCCCCCACTGGGAAACTTACTCAATGCTTTTTGGATAGCCTCTGTATCATCCTGACTATCATTAGGTATCGCTCCATATTCAGGAGAAGTAACATTGATAACACCTGCATTTTCTGGATAGATAATATTCTCTTTTGGTTTGGCGATCGCAGCACCAAAGGCAGCAATCTGATTTTCACTATTTTTGCTATAGTCAACGCAAGTAGTAGTGAAGAAAGCAATTAAAAATAATAAAGGAAGTAGTTTTAAAACTAATGACCGAGGACGAATCATAAATGTATATTCCCTTGGCTAATTTACAGAAAGTCGGCAGGAAAGCACACTAATTACAGAGTGGAATCAACTGCACCCACCGACTTAGGGTATTCATGGAGCATAAGTATTATTTCTCATGCCATAAACCCGCGAAATCCACTCCTTTTATATGTAGGATGAGCTTCAGTACTTCTTACTGTTACATCTGCCAAACACACTTAGCCGTAAAAATTCGGATAGAATACTACGCTAGCTTGGCCAAATATTAGCAAATCTAGGTTTCAAAGGTTACAGATGGTAAGCAAAGAGCAGATTTTGCAATGGTTGCAGGCATTCGCCAGTGAAATAGAGCAAAATAAAGCATATTTAACCGAATTAGATGCAGCGATTGGTGATGCTGACCACGGTATTAATATGAATCGCGGGTTTCAAAAGGTAGTTAGTCAATTACCAACGGTTGCTGATCAAGATATTGGTAGCATTTTAAAAGCAGTCAGCATGACCTTAATTTCTAGTGTTGGGGGTGCAAGTGGCCCACTTTATGGAACTTGGTTTTTACGTGCTAGTACGGATGTAGCTCATAAGCAAGAACTGAATGAACAGGATTTGTTGGTATTACTTCAGGCTGGTTTAAATGGCGTGCTTCAGCGTGGTAAAGCTCAACTAGGAGACAAGACAATGGTGGATGTTCTATCTCCCGCAGTGACGGCTTTTGCACAAGCTGTAGATGAAGGTGGCGACACTGTAACAGCATTGCAGCAAGCAGTAGCAGCAGCAGAACAAAGTTTACAGGCGACAATACCGATGTTAGCTAAAAAGGGACGAGCTAGCTATTTGGGAGAACGAAGTATTGGACATCAAGATCCGGGAGCTACTTCTGCTTATTTAATGTTGAAATGTTTGTTAACAGTGGTGCAAAGTTGACGCACAAATATAAGCAATTCTGATTCGCGAGATTGAGATCCCCGACTTTTTGAAAAAGTCGAGGATCTGGGTAGCAGCGTTTGCTTAAGTAAGTGCTATTCGACTCTATTAGAATCCGATTTGTGACACAGCTAATTTGGATGCATAAAAAACTCTTGTGGGATGGGTGTCTCACCCGTCCAGGGCTGACAAGATGTCCACCCCACAAGAAAAATTATTGCAACATCTTAGCTGATTTTTATTGATGTGAAACTTATTAATTAAATATGCAGATAATAATTTTTATTAATTATTATTACAGTTTATTCATAGTAGCTGTAACAGAAAAAGCAGCATATACTGAGAATCTGAAAATTTTAAAATACCTATTTGTCAATATATTTTCTTATATTTGACCAGATTTCGGGCGTTGACAGGCTAATTTTTTTACATACTAATTTTTCTACTACTTGCTATTTCAGGAAAATTTAATGATGAGGATGCCAGCAATTTTTTTTGTAATCAGGGCAAAATCTATATTTGCTAAATTCATGAGTCCCCTGGCAACTTTAGCGATGATTTGTGGGCTGTTTTCTGCATCTGTCAAAGCCCAATCAATCACTCCGGCTAATGATGGCACTGGAACTGTGATTACTACCGAAGGCAATAAGATTGATATTAGCGGTGGTAGTTTGAGTAGCGATCGCACTAATCTATTTCACAGTTTCTCTCAATTTGGGCTAGATGCAAATCAAACGGCAAACTTTCTTTCGCAACCATCAATTCAAAATATTTTAGGGCGTGTCACAGGTAATAATGCTTCATTAATTAACGGATTGATTCAGGTTACTGGTGGCAATTCCAATTTATATTTAATGAACCCTGCGGGGATTATATTTGGTTCTGGTGCGAGTTTAAATGTCCCGGCTGCGTTTACAGCAACAACAGCAAATGCCATAGGGTTTGGTAACAACCAATGGTTTAATGCGATTGGTGCCA
Organism: Tolypothrix sp. PCC 7601; assembly: GCF_025677855.1. NCBI lineage: Bacteria > Bacillati > Cyanobacteriota > Cyanophyceae > Nostocales > Tolypothrichaceae > Tolypothrix > Tolypothrix sp. PCC 7601. Next base: position 413,955 of record NZ_CP064879.1, on the reverse strand, counting down.
ATAATTACGCTAATTTGATTGGTAACCCTACAGAATTTGCCTTTACCACAAGCCTGGGAGGGATTATCTTCAACGCTGGGAATTTGGCTGTGGGTGAGGGACAAGGCTTAATATTACTGGGTGGAATGGTGCTAAATACAGGGACAATTACTGCACCTGATGGTAACGTCACAATTATGGCAGTCCCTGCCGAGAAAGTTGTGCGGGTAACTCCCAGCAATAGTTTATTGAGTTTGGATTTACCTGTAGAGACAAAAACCCAAATTAACCCCCAAGCATTTTCGCCGCTATCACTGCCATCATTGCTCACTGGTGGTAACCTCAAAAAAGTCACAGGCGTAACTGTGGAAAATGGCGTGGTTAAGCTGATTAGTACGAATACAGTAATTCCTACAGATGTTGGTACAACTGTTGTTAGCGGACAAGTCTCTGTTAGTAATTCCCAAGAGTCTAATACTACACCGCAGATTAATATTTTAGGCGATCGCATTGCCCTATTAAATGCCAATATCAATGCTTCTGGCAGTAATGGCGGTACCGTCTTAATCGGTGGAGATTACCAAGGTAAAGGCACTGTTCCCAATGCAACCCATACATTTGTTAGTAGCGATAGTGCGATCGCAGCTGATGCGTTGCAAAATGGTAACGGTGGCAAGGTAATTGTCTGGGCGGATGATACAACCCGCTTCTTTGGCAATATATCAGCTAAAGGTGGTGCGATCGCAGGTAATGGTGGATTAGTCGAAACATCAGGAAAACTTTCCCTGAATGTTGCAGGTAGCAAAGTCGATGCTAGCGCCGCTAATGGACAACCGGGTATTTGGTTACTAGATCCAACCGATATCAATATCGTTACTGGTGGTAGTGGAACACCAACAGGGGGACTGTTTGACCCAGCCAATAATAGTGATATTGATCCATTAACTATTGCAACTGCCTTAGATAATGGCACAGATGTCACCATCACAACTTCCAGTGGTACAGGAGGTAATGGTGATATTACGCTAACGAATGGGATTAACCAGACAGGCGGTGGGAATGCATCTCTAACGCTGACGAGTAGGCAATTTTTCAATCCCAATTATTTAATAAACATCAATTTATCTAGTACGGGCAACTTGACGTTTAATCTCAATCAGGTGAACCCGGAGACGAATGCATCAACTGATTCAATTCAAAATGCAATTGACGCAATTGGTACAGTAGCAGGAAATAGCATCATTAACTTAGGTGCAGGCACTTACACAGGTAACACAGTCTACATTTTTGAAAAAACGTTGACAATAAATGGTGCTGGGGCAAGTAATACCATATTTGATGGTAATAATATTAACCAAGTATTTGGTATTTTCAGTCAAGGTACCGTCACCATTAATAACTTGGCAATTATTAACGGTAGAGGTTTTGGTAGTGATGGTGGTGGTATTGCTTATTTCAGTTCTAGTTCTGGCACGCTGAATGTGAACAATGTTACCTTTACTGGTAATTCGACAGCATTTGATGTAGAAGGTGGTGGCAATGGCGGCGCTATATACAGCGAATATGGCACACTGAATGTCAACAACAGCACCTTCAATAGCAATTCGGCAACCGACGGCAATGGTGGCGGCATTTACAGCTTTTATAGCACACTGAATGTCAACAACAGCACCTTCAGAGATAATTTAGCTAGTGACGGCGGCGGTGGCGGTATTTACAACATCAGTGACAATCAAAGCGGGTTGGATGTCAACAACAGCACCTTCAATGCTAATTCAGCAATCGATGGTGGAGGTATTTACAACGATGGCATTGATGGAGGCAGGTTGGATTTCAACAACACCAACTTCATTAGCAATTCGGCGACCAGCGGCGATGGTGGCGGTATTTACAACTACGATACTACAGGAAATGTCAATAACAGTACTTTTAGCGGTAATTTAGCTAGTAACGGCCGCGGTGGCGGCATTTACAACGAGGGTTTCTATATAAATGTACTAACTGTCAACAAAAGCACCTTCAATGCTAATTCAGCAACCGATGGTGGAGGTATTTACAACAACGATGGTGTCTCGTTGAATGTCAACAACAGCAGCTTTGCTAGCAATTCAGCGATTAACGGCAATGGTGGCGGCATTTACAACTTCCTTGACACATTAAATGTCAATAACAGTACCCTGAGCGGTAATTTGGCAACCGACGGTGGTGGTATCTTGAGCGACTCTCGTGCGCCAACAACGCTGAAGAACACTATTGTTGCAGGTAACACTAGTTCCCAAAATCCTGATGTTTCTGGGGTTCTGCTTGGGAGTAGTAGCAACAACCTCATTGGTGACGGTACTGGTACAACAGGTATCAGCAATGGCGTAAACGGTAATCAGGTGGGTACAGCCGCTACACCAATTAATCCTCTACTCTCTGTTTTGGGAAATTATGGAGGTTCTACGCAGACATTCGCCCTGCTACCAGGTAGTCCTGCAATCAATGCGGGAATTTCTGATACTAACATCACCACAGATCAACGTGGTATTAGCCGACCTCAAGACGCAACACCAGATATCGGTGCCTTTGAGTTAGTAGGTTATACTCTCACGCCTACTGCTGGATCTGGACAAAGTGCGATCGCAAACAATCCTTTTTCAACCTCTTTGCAGGCAAGGGTTACAGAAAATGGTTTTAATCAACCTATTCCAGGAATTACAGTTAATTTTACAGCCCCTACAACTGGCGCATCTGCCAACTTTACAAGCGGCACAACTCTCACCACTGATAGCGCTGGAAATGTGAGTATTCCAGTCACAGCCAACACCGTTGCAGGTAGCTATGCAGTCACAGCCAGTAGTGGCGTACTTACACCCGCCAGTTTCAGTTTAATTAATAACCCAGATGTGGCATCTGCCATAATCGCTACAGGTGGGACACCGCAAACTACGGTTGTGAATACTGCATTTACTAATGCCCTACAAGCGAAAGTTCAAGACCAATACGGGAATGCGATCGCTAACGCCACTGTTACCTTCAACGCACCCACAACAGGCGCAACTGCTAACTTTACTGGAAGTACTACTCTTTCCACCGATACCAGTGGAAATGTCAGCATCCCAGTCACAGCCAATACTATTGCAGGTAGTTACAACATCACTGCTAATAGTGGTTCACTCACCCCAGCCAGTTTCAGTTTAATTAATAACCCAGATGTGGCATCTGCCATAATCGCTACAGGTGGCACACCGCAAACTACGGTTGTGAATACTGTATTTACTAATGCCCTACAAGCAAAAGTACAAGACCAATACGGGAATGCGATCGCCAACGCTATTGTCACCTTTAACGCACCCACAACAGGCGCAACTGCTAACTTTACAGGAAATACCAGCCTGACGACTGATACCAGTGGAAATGTCAGCATCCCAGTTACAGCTAACACTGTTGCAGGTAGTTACAACATCACTGCTAATAGTGGTTCCCTTACCCCTGCCAGTTTCAGTTTAATTAATAACCCAGATGTGGCATCTGCCATTATCGCTACAGGTGGCACACCGCAAACTACGGTTGTGAATACTGCATTTACTAATGCCCTACAAGCAAAAGTACAAGACCAATACGGAAATGCGATCGCTAACGCCACTGTTACCTTCAACGCACCCACAACAGGCGCAACAGCGAGTTTTACAGGTAATAGCAGCCTGACGACTGATAGCGGTGGCAATGTCAGCATCCCAGTTACAGCCAATACTGTTGCAGGTGGCTACAGCATCAGCGCTAGTAGTGGTTCACTCACCCCAGCCAGTTTTAGTTTAATTAACAACCCAGATGTGGCGGCGGCAATTATCGCTACAGGTGGCACACCGCAAACTACGGTTGTGAATACTGTATTTACTAATGCCCTACAAGCAAAAGTACAAGACCAATATGGGAATGCGATCGCAAACGCTACTGTTACCTTCAACGCACCGACATCAGGTGCAACTGCTGGTTTCACAGGAAATACAACCCTAACCACTGATAGCAGTGGAAATGTCAGCATTCCAGTCACAGCCAACACTGTTGCAGGTGGCTACGCAGTTACAGCCAGTAGTGGCGCACTCACACCTGCAAGTTTCAGTTTGATTAATAATCCTGATGTTGCCTTCTCCATCATCGCTACAGGTGGCACACCGCAAAGTACTATCGTCAACACTGCATTTACTAATCCACTACAAGCAAAAGTACAAGACCAATATGGAAATGCGATCGCTAACGCCAATGTCACTTTCAACGCACCCACAACTGGCGCAACTGCTAATTTCTCAGGTAATACCAGCCTCACGACTAATAGCAGTGGTAATGTGAGTATCCCAGTCACAGCCAATACAGTTGAAGGTAATTACACAGTTACAGCTAACAGTGGCGCACTTACACCTGCCAACTTCAGTTTGACTAATAATGCTGCTTCTGAAGTTCCCACTACACCAACAGTTCCAATTGATACGCCCAATCCAGAAGTTCTGAAGAAACCGCCCTCTACACAAATACCAGTAACTATCAATTCCACACCAGAGGTTGTACTTGATACTGCTGTAGCAAATATTGAGCAAGAATACACTACTGAGTATAAAGAATACTTAGGAGAAGAAGCTAAACCTAATCTTGAAGCCCCCAACACAGCCCGTAATATTCTGCAACAAATTAGTGATGCCACAGGTATTCAACCTGCACTAATTTATGTCAATTTCATCCCTACGAGCGTTTCACCTGCAATTACACTCAAGCAGAACAAAGCAAAAATTCTACCATCCCCAAACGATCGCTTGGAATTGCTAATAGTGACTGCCCAAGGTTTACCAATTCGGAAGGTATTACCTGTAACGCGATCGCAAGTTATCGCAACAGCCCAAACCTTTATTAAGGATATTACCAAGAGTTCACGGAATAACAGCTATAAAGATCCAGCGAAAAAATTGTATGAATGGCTGATTACACCTTTAGAACCTGAACTGCAAGCACGCAAGGTTAATAATATTGCATTCATCATGGATACGGGATTGCGATCGCTCCCTGTCGCGGCCCTTTATGATGGGCAAAAGTATTTGGTAGAAAGCTATAGCGTCGGTTTAATGCCCAGTCTTAGCCTGACTGATACCAAATTTGTGGACATTAAAAAGGCTGAGGTTTTGGGTATGGGTGCATCGGAATTCCGCAACCAAAATCCTTTACCAGCAGTACCTACAGAATTAGCAACTATTACTTCCCGGTTATGGCAAGGTAATTTCTTCCTCAACGAAAGCTTTACTCTGACAAATCTGCAAAAGCAACGTCAGCAAAAACCCTTCGGCATTATTCACCTAGCTACTCACGCAGAATTTGAGCCAGGCGATCGCGGTAATTCTTACATTCAGATGTGGGATAGCCAATTGAAAATGGATCAGCTACGAAAACTGGGCTGGAACAATCCCCCTGTGCAGCTAGTGGTTTTAAGTTCCTGTCGAACTGCGATCGGAGATAAAGAGGCCGAGTTAGGCTTTGCAGGTTTTGCTGTACAAGCTGGTGTGAGAACAGCACTAGCGAGTTTGTGGTACGTGTCCGACGAAGGGACTTTGGGATTAATGAGTGAATTCTACGAAAAATTAAAAAAAGCCCCCATCAAAGCCGAAGCACTCCGCCAAGCGCAAATCGCCATGATTAAAGGTCAAGTCCGCTTGGAAGGAGGGAAACTCAAAACTTCTAATGTGAATGTGACTCTACCACCCATCCTTGCCGAACTCGGTAACCAAGAATTACGGCATCCATATTACTGGTCAGCTTTTACACTCATTGGTAACCCTTGGTAAAGGCTGAAGTGTCAAGTATAAAGTCTGAAATGTTACTCAACACTCATAAAGCTTCTAGCAATTTTATAAGCAGTAATTTATACTTCATCTTTTATCCTTTAAACTTAATACTTATTTATTTTTATGTATCTTATATTTCGTCGGTTTTGGTTGTCGGTCTTCTTGGCTGGCTTGGCATTATTTCCGAGTTTATCTGCGATCGCGCAAACAGCCCCGGTGCAAGTACCTCCTCAACCAAACCCAAATCTTGATCGCTTTCCCCAATCCCCGCCAACGCCTCAACCTTTACCAACAAATGAACAGCAGCCGACTCTACCTAACCCACCACCCACAACAACCACACCAGCAGATCCAACTGTCAATATTTCGGTTCGCAAGATAGAGGTTATTGGTAGCACCGTCTTCAGCCCCGAAGAAATTTCTACCATTACTAAACCTTTAGAAAGCCGTTCTGTAACTTTAGCGGAACTCCAGGGGGCTGTAGATCAGATTTCTGAGCTATATCTCAAACGAGGATATATTACCTCTAGAGCAATTCTCACCGAGCAGACAATTACTAATGGCGTTGTACAAATTCAGGTAATTGAAGGTGGGGTAGAAAAAATCGAAGTACTAGGAACTGAAAAAGTTAATCCTAGCTATGTTCGCAGTCGCATACAACTGGGTACTGTTTCACCTTTGAGCAAAGATAAATTAGAAGATCAACTGCGCTTACTGAAAGTCGATCCCCTGTTTAGCAACGTAGAAGCTTATCTCAAACAGGGAACAGAATTAGGGCAAAGTATTTTAACAGTGCGTGTTGAAGAGGCACCTGTTTTTTATGGTTCTGTTGGTATAGATAATTACTCACCTCCCGGTGTCGGATCTGAGCGTTTTGGTGGGTTTATTAGTAACCGCAATCTCACAGGCAATGGTGATGAAATTACCGCTTCCTACTATCGCTCAACAACAGGCGGTTCCAATGCCTATGATTTTAGATATCGCCTGCCTGTAAATCCCATGAACGGTAGTATTCAACTGCGGGTTGCACCAAGTAGCAGTAGAATTACTGACCCAGAGTTTGAAGTTTTTGGCATCAGTAGCGATACCAACTTATACGAAATTAGTTATCGCCAACCATTAATTCGCAATCCCCGTGAGGAATTTGCTTTATCTTTGGGCTTTGCTTGGCAAGATGGTCAAACATTCTTATTTAACGACACACCTACACCTTTTGGGATTGGCCCCGATGCTGAAGGTAACAGCCGCACAAGAGTATTGAAATTTGGGCAAGATTATCTCAAACGCGATTTACAAGGGGCCTGGGCACTGCGATCGCAATTCAATATCGGCTTAAATATCTTAGATAGTACTACCAACTCTGACCCCATCCCTGATGGGCAGTTTTTCAGTTGGCTGACCCAAGTGCAACGTGTACAGCGATTCTCTAAAGACAACTTGCTAATTGCCCAATTAGACTTACAACTTACCCCTGATAGTTTGCTACCCTCGCAACAGTTCGTGATTGGCGGTGGACAATCTCTGCGGGGTTATCGACAAAATGCCCGTTCTGGCGACAATGGATTTCGCTTATCTGTAGAAGACCGAATTGTAGTTGACTATAACAACTCAGGGCAGCCTACCATGCAATTAGCACCATTTATCGATGTAGGCGCTGTCTGGAACAAATCAGACAATCCCAACAAACTAACTAATCAAACCTTCTTAGCAGGTTTAGGCTTAGGTCTAATTTGGGAACCCATTCCCCACTTATCCGGTCGCTTGGACTACGCACTTCCTTTAGTTGATTTAAGCGATCGCGGTAACAATGCCCAAGATCATGGATTTTATTTTAGTTTTGGATATAACTTTTAAGGGGACTGGGGATTGGGGACTGGGGACTGGGGACTGGGGATGAGGGAGATGAGGGAGATGAGGGAGATGAGGGAGATGAGGGAGATGAGGAAGAATAAAAGACAAACACCAATGACCAATGACCAATTACCAATTACCAATTACCAATTACCAATTACCAAACCCTCACCACCAAATGATTTACTCTATTGTGTTAGTTAAACTTACGTAATTCTTCCAGCACTTATGAAACGTCGTGATTTTATTAATTGGGTGGGTTTAGGTTGGCTAGCGAGTTCTTTACCTGTTGCGATCGCAGCTTGTAGTTCCGAAACAACGACATCTACAACTGCAACTACACCTGCAACATCTGGGAATGGGGTAAAAGTTGGTACTGTTGCAGAATTAGATAAAACTGGTCAGTTGCTTTTGAAAGAATCACCTGTTGGGCCTGTATTAGTAGTTGGTAAATCCCAATCTGGAAATCTGATTGCTGTTAACCCTACCTGTACTCATAAAGGTTGCACAGTCGCCTGGAAGGAAACCGCCAAACAATTTGTCTGTCCTTGTCATGACTCGGAATTTGGGGCTGATGGCAAAGTGATAGAAGGCCCTGCGGATAAACCTCTCAAAACTTACACAGCTAAAATAGAAGGTGATTCTGTTGTTGTTCAGGCAACGTAAGGGACTTCTAGCTCAAAAATATCTTATTGCTTTTTTGACAGGGGGGACTCCTGACAGGTGTAGCTTTTTGATGTGGGCATGAATGGGCACTATGAACTACATGTTCAGGATTTTCAACTCTTAATTTGGTTTGGGGAAAGGTGAAAGGGTAAGGGTTAAAGGTTTTTTCTTGCCCCTTTTCCCCTTTCCCTTTTGCCCTTAACCAAGTTTAATCACGAATTACAAATTACGAATTAGTAATTATGTTGATAATGGCAGATTAGTTCAAAGATTGAACCTTTTTACTAAAGATTCGGTAGTAAAGCCAAGTGCTAACTTCCTTCAACGGAAACAGCAGATATGTCAGGGGATTGATGGACACAATAATATTGCGGAAGTCCCGCTTTGCTAAAAACAAAATTGCACGGGCTACTTGCGGCGCTGACATCACCCCATAAGGATTAAGTTGACTCTTAAACGGCCCCAGAATTAACTTGCGAATTATACAATCCCCATCCAAACGCTTGAGGGTAACAATATCTCCGATAGCGCGTTTACTGAGTTCATAAAGAGGACTTAAAGCCGGAGATACTTCAGCTTCGGAAGTGTTAACCCAAATTTCTTTAGTTGCTTTGGATTGCGGCCCGGTAACGGTTGCCAAAAATATATCCATCAACCGCAATGTAGAAAAAGTATTCACCTCATAAGAAGACTCAATTGCTTCTGAGGTGCGGTTAGCGTAGACATTGACACCGTGATTGATAATCAAAATATCAACTTTCTCTAAAGCAGCTTTTAACTCTGCTTCCTTACCCAATTCCCAAGCAATTACAGTTAGCTTTTCTTGAGGCTGTAGTTTTTCGGGATTGGTAGTTAAGGCTACTACCTTGGCATTATTTTTAATCAATTCAGCAGTCAATGCTTGCCCTAAAGCACCGGAAGCACCAGTTAAAGCAATGGTTTTACCTTTAAGAGATAAACCTGTTCCCAATACCGTATCTACTAAAGGAAACACACCACTGTAATAGGCGTTAACATCATCAAAATGATGTCGCCAGTGGTAAGAACGATTTACCCACCAAACCGAGGGAATAGTTTCTAATGGCCCGGGGAGGTGAGTGTAATCTGTATCAATTTTACCGAGAAAATATCGCCGGGACGCGCCATATAAAAAGGTGAAAGCATAGACTACTCCCAACCAAAAGCCCCATTGCTGTAGCAGTAAAGCCATCACAGTCAAAACTACAACCAGTAGCGTTGACTCGACAATATCATTGTATAACTGAGACTCTTGGTAAATTTTTAAAGAAACTACCGATAAATCGCGGCGATACGCCATGTGGTGCTTATTATGCCATTTACCAAGCGAGGGGACATAGTGACACAAAGCATGATAGCTATCTCTCACTATCTCTACCAACAACAGCGAGACTAATCCCCAACTAGCAAACTGCAAGCAGGTATTTACCAGATTCCAATTTATCTGTAATTGAGCCGCAATCTCAGCCCAGCTTTGTGCTAAAACATTCATCGTAATTTTTCTGTACTCGGTTTTTATCAGCGCTAGTCCCGCTATGAAGAAGTCAAAAGTCAAAAGGAGCCAGTGCGTTGCGCGGGTTTCCCGCGTTGTAGTAACTGGCGTTCAAAAGTCAAAAGACTTGATCTTCTCAGCTTTTCTTCACTTCATATTTCAGCTTTTTTGTACTAGCGCCTTGATTAACTGATCAAATAGCAGGTTAAGCACCTTAGCCATGAGTTTATCATTGACCCGTGTGAGTGGGGTTTGTAGCGGACAAGATGCGATCGCGCTTATTTTATATACTGATAGATATTTTTACATGTATTTAAATGTAAATACTAATAAGCTTCAATACATACATTTCAGTGAATGATAAATTGTAGTGGACTGACAGGCCTAAAATGAGGCATTAGATTTGATGAAATTAACCGCAGATAAACGCCGATATAGACGCGCATCGGTGTTCGCGTAGCGTCTTTGCAGGAGAAGCAGTGCCCCCTTGCGGTTCCCCGACTTTTTCGCGTAGCGTATCCGCAGGATTCACCCGGAGGGCTTTTCGCAGGGTACGCCGATGAATTTTTGCTATTGCATCAAATTAGCTGTTTTAGTCCAGTAGGGTGTGTTACGGCTATGAAAGAATTTGGGTCTTAGCGACAATGAAATTTAGCCGTAATCTCTCTTTCCAGTGAACTGTTAACAGTCAACCTTCAACACTATGAATATGGAACGCCCAATTTTATACATAGCTATTACTAACCACGGTTTTGGTCATGCTAGTCGCATGGCATCAGTCGCCGCCACTATTCAAAAGTTATGTCCAGAAGTTTTGTTAATCATGGTGACGACTGCACCGAGGTGGTTACTAGAGTGCTACATCGAAGGTGATTTTATCCATCGTCCTAGGGCTTTTGATTTGGGTGTCATCCAAGCAGATAGCTTGACAATGGATAAAGCTGCGACTTTAGACAAATTAAGAGAAATTAAGCAGAAGCAGAATTCCCTAGTGGCATCGGAAGTCAATTTTATCCGCCAAAATCGCGTCCATCTGATCTTGGCGGATATCCCCTTTCTCGCCTCTGTAATTGCTAAGGCTGCAAATATCCCCTGCTGGTCGATGAGTAACTTTGGCTGGGATTTTATCTATCGTGATTGGGGTGGGGAATTTTTGGAAATTGCTGACTGGATTAGTGAGTGTTATTCAAAATGCGATCGCCTGTATCGTCTCCCTTTCCATGAGCCAATGTCTGCTTTTTCCAATATTATTGATGTGGGTTTAACAGGTGGTTCACCCCGTTACGCTGCTGATGATTTGCGTTCCATCTGGGGTATCGCTGCACCTGTGGAAAAGACGATTCTACTGACTTTCGGCGGCTTAGGTGTGCAGCAGCTTCCTTACGATAACCTGCGCTTTTTCCCCGATTGGCAATTTATTGTATTTGATCAATCTGCCCCAGATTTACCCAATGTAGTAAAAATTACTGACCGTAAATACCGACCTGTAGATTTTATGCCGATTTGTGGGCGAGTTGTATCTAAACCTGGCTACGGTACTTTTGCGGAGGCTATTAAATTAGAAGTACCTATTGCTACTGTTACTCGTGAAGGCTTTGCGGAAGCAGCTTTTTTAGTAGAAGGATTGATAAATTATCATCCGCATCAAATCCTTACCCCATCTGAGTTTTTCCAAGGAACTTGGGATTTTCTGTATCAACCCCTGCTGCAACCAAAGCTATCCCAACCAATTGCTAAAGATGGCAATGAAGCGATCGCAAATGCTGTGATGCAATATTTTTCTATGAGTTAAGAGCGATCGCACTACACAAATCCTACTCGGCAGGATTTGCTTCCAACCAGCTAAGTAAATCCTCTAGTCCTGTAAAATCTAACAAAGCCTCGCCAAGTGCTTCTAATTGCCCTAGAGAAAGCGATTGAATGCGTTCTTGAATTTCCGGAGGTAACTCTCCCACCCGTTTTTTTACTTGCCGTAGCACTAGACTTTGTGCTTGTTCCTGTTGTCCCCGTTCGTAGCCAATACGTTCACCAGTTGTTACATAGCTCATAGTTCGCTCCTGTTCAAACTGCTTAAATTCTTCCCAAAACTCCGCTTCCAATGCTTTTGGTAAAATCATAACCCAATCAATAAATTGGTAGAGGTTACGAATATCTTTTTCTTGCAGTCCTTGTTCGTATAATCGACGGATTAAGCTAAATTTCCAAGTTTTGCGATCGCCTGGTTTTTTACTTGTCTGCTGCGTTTTTAAATGTGCCATCACAACCGTTGCAAATGGGTTATCGCTCTTCTCTAACTCTGCCCAACGGTTTTGATAATCGAGAAGTTTGACGGTGCCAAATTCAAAATTTAGCCTGGTATTGGGATAATTATAATTGTATTGATTTGGTCGCCAATTTGGTTCAGCATCGCACAGAATCGCCAAGCTAATTGCTGGTTTGCCAAATTTGTCAAATATTCGCAGATTATAAGAAAACATCCTTTGGGCAAAGTTCTCTTCCGGTCTGGCTTGAATTTCAACATGAATTAATAGCCAAATTTCTTCTCCTTGAATTTGCCAAACTTTGACCAATTTATCTGCGTATCTTCTGCCTTGTTCAGCATCACGCGCTATTTGCTGAAACTCTTTATCTAAAAATTCATGAGGACGTTCCCAGTCAATTAGTATGGCGGTTTCTGGGAAGAAAAAATGCATGGCTTGGGGAAAGTACGCTTCTAATATTTCTTTCCACGGTGAATCATTATCGGCTCTTTCTAATTCCTCAGTCATGGGGATTTTTAATTTTGCTTTTCTTCGACGGATATATTAAAGAATACTCTAGTGTCGATTATTGCCATACTAAAGATGATTTACTTACACAAATCCGCGGCGATCGCACTATGAGGATGATGCTGCTCCTAAGTTGTGTGATATATTCTCAATCAGCAAGCGAATTCTAATAGCCCCAGACTACCAAACTTCACTCGTGGTACTACGAGATTTATTTATAGGTGCTATTAATTTTGAATTTTGCGAAAAGTTGCGTGCGGGGGTTCCCCCCGTTGAGGAGGCGGTGCGTTGGGCGGGTTTCCCGACTTGTAGCAACTGCCGTCAAACTTTTCAAGACGAATTTTGAATTCGGAGCAAAGCGACGTGACTCATTACCAAAAGCTACTTAGAGTTTCCACTACTGGCAAGTCTTTTCAAAATATCACCGCAAAAATTGAAGCGATTGTTGCTGAGTCGGGGGTGGAAACTGGCCTGTGTACTCTATTTTTACGCCACACTTCCGCTAGTTTAGTGATTCAAGAAAATGCTGACCCTGATGTGCTGGTGGATTTGGCTAACTTTATGGCGAAACTTGTACCAGAATCAGGCAAGTACATTCATGATGCAGAAGGGCCTGATGATATGCCGGCGCATATCCGTTCTGCTTTGACTCATACCTCAGAACATATCCCCATTAATCGCGGCCATTTGGTGTTGGGGACTTGGCAAGGTATTTATGTTTGGGAACATCGTCAGCGCAGTCATGTTAGAGAATTAGTAGTCCACATCTCTGGATAGGGACTTTCAACTAAAGAAATATACTATAGGACTAGCCCTTTCAAGGTGTGTTATTTTGCAGCTTTTTCTGGGTTAGAATTTTAGCAGAAAGTCTACACTTAACAGCAAGGTCAGTGTAGGCAGTGTGTTATATAAACTTTAATTAAGCCCAAGTTGATTGAATGGTGTTATTCAGCCCCACCGCAGTTAATGTTCCTGCATCAAACTGACTCCAAGCATTAACCAATCCCTGGACTTGAGATTGCTGTAAACTGGCTCCACTATTACCAATTTGGAAGGTATCGATTCGTTGACTGACTCCACCAGTAAACCAATCTTGAATAATAATACTGGAAGATTGACCAACAATACTTACTTGCAAATCGGATGTCCCTGATTGCTGGAAGCGAATTTTTTCTTTCTTAGTTTGACCACTAAAGAGTAAGACATCTTGAGAAGTGTCATCACCCAGGTTACTAATAAAAGCAGTTTGTAGCTTGTTGACAGCCCCTACAGAATTGAGGAGATCGTCGCCGCCAACAACATAGGTATCATTGCCTTGAGAACCTTTGAAATTGTTCTGATGACCTAAGAGAATCAAGCGATCGCTACCATTTCCACCATCAAAGGTGTTATTACTTCCTCCACCAATAATAAAGTCACTACCGTCGCTGCCATTAATACCACCACTCACACCAACACTGAAAATAACGTCATTTCCTAATCCGGCATTGATGATGTTAGTGATACCACCAGCTAAGATGATATCATTGCCGTCACTGGCATTGATGATATTACTTTCACCACCAGCCAAGATAGTATCATTACCGCTACCGCCATAGATGATATTACTGTAACCACCAGCTAAGACGACATCATTACCTTCTCCACCGCGAATGATATTACTGTAACCACCAGTCAATATCGTATCATTGCCTGATCCAGCTTCAATGACATTACTCGCACCGACACTCAAGACAAAATCATCACCACCATCTGCATAGATGACATTGCTGTAACCACCAGCGAAGACAGTATCATTGCCTTCAGCAGCCCAAATAATGTTAGCTTTGCCGATACTGACGATAGTATCATCCCCTGTTCCACCATAGATGCCATTAATTTCACCACCTGCTACAATCCAGTCATTTCCATCACCTCCCTCAACTTTTTTATTGTTCTTACCAAAACCGATAATAATATCATCTCCTTCACCACCATCAAAGGAATTCGACTCACCCCCTGCGAAGAGAATATCTTGACCTGCATCACCTTTAAGTGAGTTCTTTTTACCTAAACCAACAAGAATGTCACTATCATCTCCTCCCTCAACTTTATTTTCTTCCCCTGCGGTAACTATAGTGTCTAATCCCATACCCCCATAAACACGATTCGTTTTACCCGCAGCAAAAACAAGGTCGTTACCATCTCCAGCCAGAATGATATTCCTTTGACCTGCTCCTAAGACCAAATCATTGCCACTTCCAGCCAACAGACCATTATTTACCCCTGCACTAACCAAAATGTCATCACCTAAACCTGCATTGACTAGGTTTAACTTTCCAGCAGTAAAGAGAATATCTCCGTTATTGTTGAAAAAGTCAAAATTATATCGAGATGCGTTGAGTGAAAATCCATCAAAATTGGGAACAGATACAGTCGGTAGAGAAAAACTAGGTACAGTCGGTAGACTAAAACTGGGAAGATAGAATTTAGGTAAACTAGGTAAAGAAAAGTCAGGTAAATCTATATCTGGTAAAGATGGTAAAGATAAGCTTGGGATGGAAAAAGTCGGTAAGGCTAACTTTGGCAAATTAGGTAACGAAAGTGTTGGCAGACTGACATTGGGAAGCTCAATCCCTGGTAAATCAGGTAAGGAAATTTTCGGGAAGGATAAATTAGGTAGAGAAATCGCCGGTAAAGAAATATTCGGTAAGGATAGATTGGGAATAGAAATATTCGGCAAAGATAGATTGGGTAAAGAATAATTGGGTAAGCCTAAATCGGGTAATGAAAAAGTAGGAAGGGAAAGGTCTGGTATCGAAAAATCAACATTAAATAAGTCAAAATCAACATCAAAGGTTAAATCAGGGATAGCTACATTAACATCAGGCACCTTGATGGCTGGCACATCGAACTTCAAAATCGCATTAAAGTTGAGATCGGGAATTATTGTCTTCAATTCGGGTAAACTAATTCCACTCAAGTCCGGCAAATCGATATCAAACAGGTCATCACCAAAGGTAAAGTTATATAATCCTCCAGTAATGACAATATCTTGACCTTTGCCAGCAACAACGGCATTGTACTGCCCAAGAGCGACCATGACATCATTTCCTGTCGCCAGTAAAGTTGCATCTACATTACCTACATTTTTGGCATCTACTCTGGAATTAAGTTGATCTGTCTTGGCATCTTTGCCAGCATTTTTCGTTTCACTGGAACCAAAGCCATTTAACCCTATTCCCAACGAGTCTCCAAAAGCAATATTACCCATTCCCGCAGCGATCATGACATCGTTATTGCCACCACCAATCATGGCATTGACTTTACCGACAGCCACCATCACATCTTTACTGTCACCCCAGGAAGTCAAAATGTTATATAAAGCACCACTAACCATCGTGGAACGACCATTGCCAACTTTAGTGACGACACTACCGATACCAAGGGAAACCATTGTGTCATTACCGTTACCAACCTTGGTGAGAGCGTTATAAGCTCCAGCAGCGACCATTGTGGTGTTCCCGTTACCAACTTTGGTAAGAACGTTCAGTCCACCAACAGCAGCCATTATGTCAATACCATCACCAGTTTTGAGAAAAACGTTACCACCGCCAAGACCGTAAATTTCATTATCACCACCGGAGTCATAGACAGCATTAGCTAAACCGCCAGTCATGACTTTATCCTTGCCAGAGCCAGAGATAATAACATTAGCTCCACCAACAGCTTCGATATAGTCACTACCCGAACCCGTCTGAATTACATTGGCTAAACCACCAGCAATGACTTTATTATTTCCAGAACCGGCATTGATGATATTTGCTCCACCGAAAGCTATGATTTCATCATTTCCCGCATATTGCTTCTGTACTGATACATATACAGGCACTTTTTCTGTGATAGTTCCAAATGGAGTGGAAATAGATACATCTTTCCATCCCACCAATTGCTGTTCCGAATAAGTCTCCGCAGAACTACCCGTAATATTATTAGCGCCGCCATCTGCTTCAATGTAATTGTAGTTACTCTTACCACCTATTTTAATTTTGTTATACCCACCGTAGGCTTTAACGGTATTATCACCTTCTCCAGCATCTATATTGTTGTATCCTCCCAAAGCTTGTACATTGTCATCGCCAGAACCAGCTAGAATTTTGTTATAACCACCATCGGTTTTAACAATATCATTACCTTCTCCAGCATCTATATTGTTGTATCCTCCCAAAGCTTGTACATTGTCATGACCAGAACCAGCTAGAATTTTGTTATAACCCCCGATGGCTTTGATCTGATCATTTCCCGCATATTGCTTCTCTACTAATCCAACTATCGGCACTTTTTCTGTGATAGTTCCAAATGAAGTGGAGATAGATACATCTTTCCATCCCACCACCTCCTGTTCCCAATAAGTCTCCTCAGAGTTAGAACCCGTAATATTATTAGCGCCGCCATCTGCTTCAATGTAATTGTAGTTACTCTTACCACCTGTTTTAATTTTGTTGTAACCACCGTAGGCTTTAACGGTATTATCACCTTCTCCAGCATCTATATCGTTATAACCACCCCAAGCTTGTACATAGTCATTATCTTGTTCTGCTACAACCTTGTTATAGCCACCATAAACATAAATACGGTCATCACCAGCCCCACCGTGAGCTTCGTTTTTACCACCGTATAGTCTAATTGTATCGTTGCCATTATCACCATAGGCTGTGTTCTCACCACCCAAGGCTTCTACATTGTCATCACCAGAACCAGATTTGACTACATTCTTACCACCGTAGGCATCAACTGTATCATTACCGTCTCCAAGGTCTACATCGTTATAACCACCCCAAGCTTGTACATAGTCATTATCTTGTTCTGCTACAACCTTGTTATAGCCACCATACACATAAATACGGTCATCACCAGTCCAGCCGTGAACCTCGTTTTTGCCACCGTATAGTTTAATTGTATCGTCGCCATCATCACCATAGGCTACGTTTTTACCACCCCAGGCTTCTACATAGTCATCACCAGAACCAGCTATGATTTTGTTGAAAGCAGCGTAGGTTTTGATGGTGTCATTACCCGAACCACCATCAATATAGTTATAAGCTCCCCAAGCTTCTATAGAGTCATTACCCGAACCCCCATAAAGCTTACTTACGCCAGAATTAGATTTGATAGTGTCATTACCCGAACCACCGTCTAGTTTGACGTAAAGTGCATAGGCTTTGAGGGTGTCATCTCCTCCATTCCCATAGGCTTCACCAACAACATCGATTTCAATACTATCGTTACCATCACCACCTTTTTTAATAACCAAATCTTTGATAGCTTTAACACCAGCATTAAACAAGTCTTCTGAGGTATCTGCAATATATTTTCCAGCATCAACTCCAGCATCGACAGCCTTGTTATATAAATCTTCTCCACCATCTACAGCATCGTTATACAAGTCTTCTCCGGTCTTCAGAACCTCATCTACGCCACTTATAACTTGTCCCACAATAAACCTCCAAAAAAATTACTATTATTTACAAGTGAAATTAAGCTAAATGCTTGATTTGAAATGACTTATGCTGTCCATCTGTAGATGGATTTTAGAGTTCCGTCAGGATTTATTTTGAGAGATTTGGCTGGTGTTCCTTTGGGGAAAATATTGTTACGTAAATCTTTGATAATTAGACGAGCATGACCGAAGGGAGCAATAAATTCAGGGAACCATAAATTGTTTCCACCCTGCCATTCATCAAGTTGCAAAACATATTTTCCTTTGAGAAATTTTTCCTCAACTTCATCAGTTAGCCATGCCCAGTTAACAAAGCCGATGGGATTTCCGTCAATTTCGTAGTAGCGAAATTGATTATGAATTAAGCTAGGGACAAATCGCTCGGAAATACTGGCAATTTTATATTTCCTATGCAGTGGAGAAGAAATCATTAAATGGGTGATTGAGCCAATCAGTTTTAAAGGTTGCTGAGTAGAAAATGAGTTTCTTACGTTACCCTCTTTGATGCTTTCGGAAAAACTGCTATTTATTGTTGGTGATTCTGATATTAAAACCATTGTTTTTACAAGATTTAGTTGTTTGATTTCAGCTATTAAGTATTAATTAATGTCTGCACAAGGAAGTATGATTGCGATCGCCCGGAACGCAACTATAGAAATCTGGGTAAGGGAGTGAATGTGTTTATTTACTCATTCAAGATAAGTTACTTCTTTAGGGTTGTGCTATCCGATTTGCGAATGATTTGTTGCGTAAAATGTCTAGTCTCCCTAATTTTCACGATGCGTAGGAGGTGAAATATAGGCTACAAAAGTCTTGCGGAGTTTTGGGAGGTTTTTATGGTCTGGGATCTGAATTTGGAGATAAACGATCCTGAGCAATATGTTAAGTTGCTACCAACTATCAGTAAGCATATACCCAATGCCAAAGATTATAAGATTTTGTGGCGGCTGGCCCAGTTAGAAAACTTTGACCTGCTCAACATTGTTTGGCAAGCTGGAAGTAGTTATACACAGGGATATAATCTCCCTGGTAAAATCGTTTTTACTTTTTTTGAAGGTGAGCATCTCTTTAAAGTAGGCTCAGAAGAATTACTGATTAATAATCAACATTTGTGTATCGCACAGCAGGGTTTAGAACATATACGCCTCAAGCATGTATCTTCTTACAGTGCTTTATCAATTTATATAGATGAATTTCGCTATTTCAGTGAACTTAGTAAATATCTGGATAGACAAATTGATAATCCTAAATTGGTGCAAGTTTTTGACCGCACCAGTGATTATGGTCGTTCGTTGTACCAAATGGTGTTGACTCTCTGGAATTTAATTGATACAAACGGACATCCCATCGCTGTGAAAAATTTGGAATTGGCGATTTTTTCTAGTTTAGTGCAAGGGCCATTTTACAAGGGTTCGGAGCGTGAGAGCGATCGCATACTTGTTCCAGAAAAAACCGCCAAAGTATCTGAAATTTCCATTGCTCGTGTACGAGAAGCCGCAGACTACATCCGAGCAAATCTGAAAAAAAATCTGACTATCGGTGAGATTGCATCTGCAATACAATGCAGTAGTCGTTCTTTACAAGTAGCCTTTGCTCGTCATTACGGTTTTTCCCCCAATGAATACTTACGTAATTGCAGACTGGAAGCTGCTCATGTCGAGTTACTCTCAGGAGAAAAAACAATTACGTCTGTGGCGCTAGAATATGGCTTTTCTAACACTGGTCGTTTTGCTAAATATTTTCAGCAATACTTTGGTAAACACCCTTCCGTGATTTTACGTAATGTAGCAAAGTGCATGACCTGATGTGATATCCTGCACAACCACTCTATTTTCTTTTTTAACTGCCTAAATCTAGCTGTAGTTCTAACACATTATTACCATCTGTAGATTGAGCCGCAGGTTGTAAAAAAATAGGGCTATCCGGAAGTGCGATCGCTCGATTAAAACGCAGTCCATCAGCAGGCGCTTTCTTTGTTGGAGTGCAATTTTGATCGCCCAAATGTACCGCAAACGTTGGAAACTCGAAACCTTATTCCAAGTTCTCACAGAAAATCTCTGCTGCGAGATTAATACACTAGGCTATCCAAAAGTGGCTTTGTTTACCTTCTGTATTGCTTTAGTCGCCTATAACGTGCTGTCTACCGTTCAGGCAGCCCTCAGAAGTGTTCATGGAACTGACAAGATAGAAGCCGAAGTTTCCAGCTACTATTTAGCCGATGAAATCAAGGGTACTTACAGAGGAATGATGATTGCGATTCCCCCTGATGAGTGGTCTGTTTTTCAGAACATAACCTTCACAGAATTATCACAAACTCTCAAATATCTGGCAGGTCTTGTCAAACTGAGAACTTTCCGCCGTCATCCGCGAGGTCTAAAGAAAGCTCGACCAAAACGAACTTACCTCAAGAACAAGCCCCATGTCTCAACTGCTAAAATTCTAACCCAGAAAAAGCTGCAAAATAACACACCTTGAAAGGGCTAGTCCTATACTATTGCTTTTTGGGCAAGGGGCAGGAATCAGAATTGCCTTCTGCCTTCTGCCCCCTGCCCCCTGCCTTTCTTGATAACTAATGCCAAATTTCAAACACCAAACAATCTATTGTGGTAATTGTGGTAATAGTGTGGCAAACTGTTTTTCTAGAGCTTTCGCATCTTGCTGAATACTGGTAAATACCTGCTGTGAAGTGGGATCGGGATTTACGTCTTCAATTCCTTGTTCGATTGCTTGTAGTGTAGAAAGTGCGATTTGGCTGGGTGGAACTTTGTCTAAGGGTACCTGTTTACCCATATCTGTATCTACAGGCCCGGGATATACGCCTACGACTAAGGTTCCTTGTGCGGCTAGTTCAGCGCGTACTCCTTGGGTGAGGGAATGTAATGCAGCTTTGGAAGCGCTATAAGAGCCAAACATTGGTATGCTCATTACAGATGCGATGGAAAGTATATTGGCGATCGCACCACCACTATTTTGTTTGAGAATTGGTGCAAAGGCGCGAATCATGTAGAGTGAGCCAAAGTAGTTAGTTTCCATTTCCCAACGTGCAATTTCTACGCTGTTGGCTTTGAAAAATCCACCTCCACTACCTACGCCTGCATTGTTAATTAATAAATTCACATCCTGGGCTAATTCGGCTACTTGGGCAATTTGCTCGGGATTGGTAATATCTAATTCTAGGGGAATAATTCTTGTGGGGTTAATTGCGACAATTTCTTTGAGAGAATCAATGTTGCGCGCCGTTGCATAGATTCGGGAAGCACCTGCATCAGATAAGGCTTTGACAAAAGCCTCACCAATCCCGCGATTAGCACCAGTAATTAGAACAACTGAATTTTTAATATTCATAATTTTAGCATTGAACAATTATCTTATCTGTGAAGGTTGGAATGGGTAATGGGTAATGGGTAATGGGGAATGGGAAAGAAAAATACAGTTTAACAATTACCAATCCCTAGTCCCCATTACCCCTTATCCCCAGAGGGGGCCCCGAGTTCCCCAATCCCCAGTCCCTAATCCCTAGTCCCCATTACCCCTTATCCCCAGAGGGGGCCCCGAGTTCCCCAATCCCCAGTCCCTAATCCCTAGTCCCCAATCCCCAGTCCCCAATCCCTAGTCCCCATTACCCCTTATCCCCAGAGGGGGCCCCGAGTTCCCCAATCCCCAGTCCCTAATCCCTAGTCCCCAATCCCCAGTCCCCAATCCCTAGTCCCCATTACCCCTTATCCCCAGAGGGGGCCCCGAGTTCCCCAATCCCCAGTCCCCAATCCCCAATCCCCAGTCCCCAATCCCCAGTCCCCAATCCCCAATCCCCAATCCCCAATCCCCAATCCCCTGATATTAACTAGATAGGCTGCTGTTCCACATATCGCGATGTAGTCGCCACTGTCCATCTTCTTGTTTCCAGACAACGATATACTTACCTCTATCTACCATTTGCCCATTGCGATCGCTCAACAAATATTTTCCTACTTCAATGGCTGTATTACCGTGACTTTCTACCTCTAGGGTTTCTAGGGTTGCTTGGCTAATATTCAGTCGAAAAATTGCTTCCCAGAATTCTGCAATCCCTTGTCTTGTAGCAATTAAATCGCTGTGGGTGGGGAAGATTTGAGCATCTTGTGTGTACAGGTTAGCTAAACTTGCAGCATCACCCCTGGCAAAAGTCTGCATAAAGTTCTTGTTGGCTGCGACAATTGCATCACTAATGCTGAGAGTTGTTGTAGTTATCATGGGTTGCAATTTGGATGTGATAATGAACTTGAGAATATAATTTCGGTCAAAGCCTTTTTCGCTTAGATAAGTCTATATTTTTTGCCTAGTTTCTCTAGGACATCCAATGTCCGATCAATATTTTCATAGGTGTGTGAAGCATTCAAAATAAAACGAATGCGACCTTCAGAAGGCTTAACAACAGGATAGATAATTGCGACAGAAAAAATTCCTTCTAAGAGTAAATCTCGATTAAAGGCCTGTAAAGTCTCTGGCTCAGGAATAAAGATAGGGATAATGGGACTTTGACTATGTCCTAAATCAAAACCCATTCCTGTAAGCTTTTGCCGCATGTAACTATTTTTTTGATGCAGCTGTGCGATTAATTCGGGATTAGCAGCTAATTCATCAAGTGAAGCTAAGATAGCAGCTGCATCTCCTGGGGTTAAGCAAGCTTGAAATAGGTAAGAATTAGCGCTCCATTGCAGTAAAGGTATATATTTACTTTTACAAGCAAGAAAACCACCGATGGAAGCTGTCGATTTTGACAGCGTAGACATGATAAAGTCTACTTCTTCCGTTACGCCCAGTTGATCACAGTAGCCTGCACCTTGGTGACCATAAAAACCAAATGTGTGCGCTTCATCTACGTAGAGATGAAAATTGTATTTCTGCTTGAGTTGGACAATTTCCTTTAAAGGCGCTAAATCACCACTCATAGAATATGCAGATTCGACAATAACAATGACGTTTTCGTACTGGTGCCTGTATTTTTGCAGTTTGTTTTCTAAGTCTGCAACTGAGTTATGCTTAAACGAAGCAAACTTCTTCCCAGAAAGTTTGATGCCGTCAATAATTGAAGCATGGGCTTCACGGTCGAAAAGTAAAAAATCATTGGTTCCTGGTAAAGCAGAGATCACACCTAAATTGGTGGTGTATCCTGTGGGAAACAATAAAGCCGATTCTTTACCTACTAAAGATGCAAGCCTTCTTTCTGCTTCTTTATGCAACGAAGACATACCCCCAGACAAAGCAGCAGTCCCGCTTCCTGTACCGAATTTTTGTACTGCTTCGCAGACTTTATCAATAATCTTCTGGTTTCTGTTTAAGCCAGTGTAGTGATTAATACACCAAACAATGCACTGATGCAGAGTGCCTGTAGATGGACAGACTAATTGGGTTTCTCCCCTACTACCTTCCAAGGTAAATTTGTCATAGGAATATAAACCCGCCTCAACCTGCAATTGCTTATGCTGATCAATAGCTGCAGCTATATCTTCAAAGCTAGTAATACCTTCCGACTTTAACTGTCTTTTGAGCAAACCTATTGAGGTTGATAGGCTAACTGGAGTTTTAGCTGGTGCGATCGCATTGCTAGGTGTCTGATGCTGACGTTCTATTGATAGTGTCATATTTTTGTTGCAGTTAAGTAATTATATGCAAAGAAAATGGCTAATTCTGCAAGTATCCGAAAAATTTTCAGCTTGATTTAACCCTTGATGAACAAAGGTTTGATAAATTAGTCTTGAGATTTTATGGCAGCGATCATGGCTCACAGTAGTCATTACCTGAGCGCTCATTAATACCCGCAAATAATTGGCCTATTACTCTGTCATAGCTACTAGGATTGGTTTGTAGTCAGCACTAATTTTGCTTGAGAAAGCTGCGTTCAGCTTTTGACTACAAGCGTTAATGTGTATGACAAAGTGATAGTAGGTTGTCACATCAAATCACCGTGCTTTGCTGATAAGCATTTTCAGTGGGTGTGACAACTACAAATAAACACCTAACGACAAGCTTCTCTGTGTCTAACTGTGTTGAGTGAGAATATCTGTTTCGATGCCAATCAATTTTATGCGGACTGTATAGCTAAGTTAGCACCTAGACAGCAGGTAGCTTGGGGTATTTTGAATAGGTTCCTAATCAATAAAAAATTTTTCTGTGTCCTTAATAATCCTTTTGTGCGAATTTTGACTTGCAGAATATAGCCATATAGTGAATATACCACAGCTTAAAAGAAAATTAAATTTATTCAAGTTAAAGATTCTGTATTTATACTGAGGGGTCAAATATTGCCAAAAAGCTGACTAAAGGAATCCACTGACACGATGTATTGTCAGCCTTTTGAAAGCAAATTACGAGCTAACTTAATCCAGTAAATTCTCTGAAAGTCATCACAATTACTTCAAGTAAAACAACAATCCAATACCGATGATCGCAATTCCGACACCTGCGATCGCTCTCACGCTCACCTTTTCTCCTAGCGCGATCGCAATGGGGATCACAAACAATGGACTAGTCTGCAACAGCGTTGAGGCAATACCTACAGATGTGAGTTTAATAGCTGTTTGCTGCAACCAAATTCCTAAATAAGTGCCACAAAAGGCGGCAAAGAAACTCGCTAAAATAATTCGCCGAGATTGCCAGTAGGGATAAGGAAATGCCATCTGCTGGCGACGGGAAAACCATGCCCACACTAAAATTGTCAGCACTCCAGCACTTAAGCGCAACACAGCAGCCCACAAGGGGGAAATACTGGCGTTGGCAAATGCGGCGCGGGAAAAGATGGAACCTGCGCTATTGGTGATAGTTGCTAACAAACCAAAGCCGATACCTTGCCACAGATGTGCTGAGTCAACCTCGGGAGTACCGGGAACTCGTTCTGTTACCACCCAAGCGACTCCCAAAATCGTCAGCAAAATCCCACACCAAGCGCTGACATTGAGTTGTTCATCGAGAAAAATAGTGGCAGCGATCGCTGTTATTGGTGGGGAAAGGGTTCCTAACAGTAAAACACGCCGCGCCCCTAAGTAATTAATCGCCGCCAAAAAAGCTGTATCACCCCAGCCAATACCCACCGCACCGCTAAGAAAGAGTAAGCATATCGATAAGGCAGGAATCTGCGGTAACAATTCGCCAGTAATCGCAATTGTCAGCAACAATAGTGCGATCGCAATTACTCCTTTAATCAAATTTAGCTGTATTGGCGGGATATGCTGCCCTACAAGCCCATACACCACTGAAGCCACAGCCCATAAACCAGCAGCCGCTAAAGCCGCCACTTCACCCTGCCCATTCATTGAGGATGAACTTAAAAAATTATTAAAAATAATCTGCACCCATGAAATAATGCTTGAAACTATCTCATATTACACTACTTATTTTATTAGGAAATTAGCACTCAAAGGTCGTAAGTGCTAATTTGTTACTGAATCCTAATACTAAAGATATAAACGAAAATTCTACTTATTATGGATAGCATTTGTCTAAAATTATAGTTATAATTATTGCCAATAAAACTCAAACTTCCATATAATTGATTAATAATTTGGAGGACTGGAATGACATACACTTTTAACATTGTAGGAGTATCGCCAGTTTTACAGTTTTTTAATCATCAACAAAGCCTGAAAGAACCACAAAAACCAGGTGTCGAATACGTTGGTACAAATATTTGTACTTTAGATGCCTTCTTGGAATCTATAGAACCAGTGCCACCTAAATGGAACTGGAATCTTGACCAAGTAGTTGATACTGTCATTAATTTTTGGGTAAATAATTCCGAGAGTATTGATTATTGGAAAAAGCGCTTAGGTGATGCAGGTAAGGATAATTTATTAGTAGCAAGAGTTGCGGATTTTGCCGCTTTACAAGCTGAGTTAGAATCCTTGCTGAAAAAAAATTGGTAAATATTGGACAAGTAATAAATATTAGGGCTGACGAAATTCTCGATAGCCAATTAGAGTTATTTATGCATAAACAACTCTAATTGGCATATCTATAGTGTTTCCAATACATGAATGACAGCGTAGGATGCGTTACGCTATCGCTAACGCATCCGCTTACTGTGCTAATACCAATTCAAATAATGTTTGCGACACATCAATATATTCTAGAATGCACAGCGTGCCGTGCCCCTACAATCGGTTGCATTCTTTTTTCCAATTGGTATTACTTACAGCTATTTTCAGGTAAATGAACCACAATTTTATATCTCACGCAAAGGCGCAAAGGCGCAAAGTAACAAAGAAATACAGATATCAGCCTGTGGTCTAAATACATGAAAACTGCTGTAACAAAAAACCGAACAATAATTTTGGAGGGGGATTGGGGGACGCAACCGTCACCCAATCGGGGGTTTGGGGGAGAATCCCCCAATTCTTCTAGCTTCTTTAATCAGTGATACCAAATCAAAAAATGTTCGCGACGCATCAATATATTCTAGAGGGCACAGCGTGCCGTGCCCCTACAATCTGTCGCATCCTTTTTTCAAATTGGTATAAGTTCCGCTCTATTGGATTTTTATCTTATCTCCTATATAATACTACGGTTACTTTATCAATCTATCGTATTTAAATATGCAGCCAATAACCACAAGAGTTAATTGGTTTACTTTCTATTGTTGTCAAAAAATAATAAGTATTCTAAATTTATGATTACCTAAATTTAAGTAAAGCTAAAACTTGGGCAAAATTAATCAGTTACCTCAATAAGTCATTTTCAGTGCAAATCAGGCTGATAAACGTTAGCAGAAAATCTCCATTAAACAGGGTGTAAATACCAAAAAGGGAAATATGGCACAACTTAATCAAGTAAATTCTGAAAAAAACAGACTAAAGTCAAGTTTTTTTCAGATTCCGTCTGCGCTTAAATCCGCCAATGTATGTTGTTTTGTAATTGGAGAAAGCGTATCTTTTTTCGGTTCTTGGATGACTCAATTTGCTTTAGTATGGATGGTTTATCAGCTAACCAACTCAGCCATGTTAGTTGGAATAGCAGGATTTAGCAATCAAGCTACTGGCTTAATTATTACACCCTTAGTAGGAGTATTATTAGACCGATGGAACTTAAGATATGTCTTACTAACTACACAGATAGTATCTATTGTTTTATCTGGAACTCTCACTTTTTTATGCATCAGCGAACGGATCACAGTTGAGTGGATTATTATTATTGGAATCCTTCAAGGAATTGTGAAAGCCTTTGATTTACCAGCTCGTCTGGTAACTATTCCTAGACTTGTCGATAACAAAGCAGATACTTATAGTGCCATTTCGATTCATTCTTTCTTAATTAATACAGCTAAGTTTGTCAGTCCGATGATTGCTGGTGCGTTTTTGGCAAGAATTGGAGCATCTGCCTGCTTTTTGGTAGATAGCATTAGCTATTTACCTTTTATTTCGGCAATTCTAACTGTCAAAATAAATTCCTTTTCTACTAAATCTATATCGCCCAAATATAATATTTGGCAAAATTTAAAAGAAGGGTTTATTTTTGCTTACGATTTTCTCCCGATTAAATATGTGCTAATATTACAAGTTTTGATTTGTTTTATGGTAATGACCCATGTGAACTTAATGCCAGTCTTTACAAAAGAAATCTTAAATGGCAATCCTGAAATTATGGGATTTCTCATGACAGCTTCGGCATTAGGCTCTATAGTAGCAGGTTTTTATTTAATCCTTCGTAGACAAGCTATAGGCTTAGAAAAAATCATATCAATTTCTACAATAATTCTTGGTCTCAGTTTAATGCTGTTTTCTCATGCAACTAGTTTAGAAATTTGTCTAGTGTTAATTTTTATCGTGGGGATGACTAATACTTTAACTCTAGCTGCGATTAGTAATTTTGTGCAACTAGTGCTTGTAGATGAGAATAAACGAGGTAGAGTTACGAGTATATTTACGACAGGCTTTTTAGGAATTCTACCTTTTGGAAATTTATTTTTTGGGGCTTTAGCTAGCTATATTGGAGTTGCTAATTCTTTATTATTTGGTGGAGTTTTTTGCACGTTGGGAGCTTTGTATTTTGCAAGAAAGTTACCACAAATCAAAAAAATCTTACATCCCATTTATATAGAGACAGGTTTAATCTCTCAGTCACCTGAAAGCTGATTTTGATTAATAATTTCAAAATTCAATTTACAGCTATGGCACGGATGCGTTACGCTATCGCTAACGCATCCTACATAAATTTCAAAAATCAAATATGAGTCCTATATTCCCAAATAAATAGTGGAAGCAGACACAACTAGATAGCTTATATGCTTCCACATAATTTTTCGCAACACTGTCAACTATTAGAAGATTCCCAGAAGAATGATAAAAGTTAGTCCACAGAAAGCCAGCAAAGTGATAATCATCATATTACCAATGCTGTGGTCTACATGAGCCAAGTCTTGGGTATTGTTAGCCATATTAATCGACCCGCTTCAAATAATTTTGTAATGTAATTATAGCTAGGTTGGCTTCATGTTTTTCAGCTAAAAGTAAAAATTAATCTTAGTTTATCTAAGTACAATTTAATCGCTTGATTTTAAAAATTAAAAATTAAGTTTTGTTGAGAATTTTGATCCTCAGCTTTGGTCTAGTTCTGATTTATTTACTAATTGATAGCGTCTAATCAAGTCACAGAGTAGTTTATCTGTATAGTACTAACAAAGTTTGCTGGATGTTTCTATCTGATAAAAATTTACTTAATAGATAGCGAATCCAGCAATTATATTTAGTTATGAAACAAGCAGTTCTGGAGAGCCGTTCACGTCAGGGTTCGGCACAATCAAGCATGAAAATCTATCTTTCCTATGCCCTATACCCCATGCCTATTTTCAAAACAGTACATCTCAATCTGCAATATAACCTCAATTATCAAATTCCAAAAACAAATACATTATTGTCCTAATAAATAAAATATTCTCAAACCTTTTACCAGAGAGAATTACACTGATAGCATCTGTAAAAAGTATGTAAATTTCTATGCCTTAAGTTAGAACCAAAAGTACTTAGTAATAGATACTTTAAGTAAAGTATCTAGGTTGGCCTCAATACTATGAGGATATTTGCCTATAATACTTTCCTCGGCTTGACGTTGATGTTAAAAATACACAATTATCTTGTGGAGTTGCTATGTCTGAATTGATCCAAACACTCCTAGAAAGCGAAGAAAAAAGCGATTTACGTTCCTTTATTAGTGAGTTACGTCATCAAGAAAAGAAATACTTGTTACGTAACGATATAATTAATGTTTATAGCGAGTATTGCTCCAAATACCAAAAATCAGCAGAGTTTTGCAGTTCTTCTCATTTAGGGCAATTAATTTACTATACTCAAGAAATTATTCAAGAGGACTCTAACCTCTGCTTTATTATCCGCCCCAAGATTGCCTCTCAAGAAGTTTATCGCTTAACTGAAGACCTGAAAGTCGAACAAATGACTGTGCAAGAACTCTTGGATATGCGCGATCGCATAGTCAATCGGTTTCATCCTAACGAAGGTGATTTACTAGAACTAGACTTTGGGCCGTTTTATGACTACTCTCCCACAATCCGCGACCCCAAAAATATTGGTAAAGGGGTAAACTTCCTCAACCGCTACCTATCTAGCAAACTACTCCAAGACTCCCAACAGTGGCTAGAAAACCTATTTAATTTTTTGCGCCTACATCAATATAATGGCGTGCAGTTGCTAATTAGCGATCGCATCAAATCCCAGCAGCAGCTTTCTCAACAAGTTAAGAAAGCACTCGCTTTTGTCAGTTCTCGCCCCAGTAATGAACCTTATGAAGAATTCCGGTTTAACTTACAAGCAATGGGTTTTGAACCGGGTTGGGGTAACACAGCGCAACGCACCCAAGAGACTCTAAATATTCTCGATGAATTAATCGACTCTCCCGATCCCCAAACCTTAGAAGCCTTCATATCTCGGATTCCGATGATTTTTAAAATCGTCCTCGTGTCTCCTCACGGTTGGTTTGGTCAAGAAGGAGTATTAGGACGACCCGATACTGGGGGTCAGGTGGTTTATGTCCTCGATCAGGCTAAGTCTTTAGAAACACAACTACAAGAAGATGCAAGATTAGCAGGTTTAGAGGGGCTAAACGTCCAGCCCAAAGTAATTATTCTGACCCGCCTCATACCCAATAGCGATGGTACTCTTTGTAACCAACGCTTAGAGAAAGTCCACGGTACAGAAAACGCCTGGATTTTGCGCGTACCTTTGCGGGAATTTAATCCTAATATGACGCAAAATTGGATTTCCCGGTTTGAGTTTTGGCCTTATTTAGAAACATACGCCATTGATGCTGAAAAAGAACTGCGCGCAGAATTTCACGGTAGACCAGACTTAATTGTTGGTAACTATTCTGATGGTAACTTGGTGGCGTTTTTACTAGCACGACGCATGAAAGTTACCCAGTGTAATATTGCCCATGCTTTAGAAAAATCGAAATATTTGTTCAGTAATTTGTACTGGAATGATTTAGAAGATAAATATCACTTCTCCTTACAATTTACTGCTGATTTAATTGCCATGAATGCTGCCAATTTTGTGATTAGCAGCACCTACCAAGAAATTGTCGGTACTCCTGATAGTGTGGGACAGTATGAATCTTATAAATGCTTCACTATGCCGGATTTATACCATGTTGTGAATGGCATTGAATTATTCAGTCCGAAGTTTAATGTAGTACCGCCTGGAGTGAATGAAAATTACTATTTTCCCTACACCCGTAATCAAGACCGAGTAGAGAGCGATCGCCAACGTATTAAAGAAATGCTATTTACCTTAGATGATCCTTCGCAAATCTTTGGTAAACTTGACGATCCGAACAAACGCCCACTATTTTCAATGGCACGTTTGGATCGGATTAAAAACCTCACAGGTTTAGCAGAATGCTTCGGTAAGAGTCCAGAATTACAAGAGCATTGTAACTTGATTTTAGTAGCAGGCAAACTGCGTGTAGAAGAATCAAGTGATAATGAAGAAAAAGACGAAATTGTCAAACTTTATCACATTATTGACCAGTACAATCTCCACGGTAAAATTCGCTGGTTAGGTGTGCGCTTATCTAAAACTGATTCAGGGGAAATTTACCGCGTCATTGCTGATCAAAAAGGTATATTTGTCCAACCCGCTTTATTTGAAGCCTTTGGTTTAACAATTTTGGAATCTATGATTTCTGGGGTACCCACCTTTGCCACACAATTTGGTGGGCCATTAGAAATTATTCAAGACAAAGTTAATGGGTTTTACATCAACCCCACGAATTTAGAAGAAACTGCCGAAAAAATCATAGAATTTGTCACTAAGTGTGAACATAATCCTGGCTATTGGCAGACAATTTCTCAGAAAAGTATTGAGCGAGTTTACAGCACATATACCTGGAAAATTCACACAACCAAGCTGCTTTCTTTAGCGAGAATCTATGGTTTTTGGAACTTTAGCTCCCAAGAAAAACGAGAAGATTTGTTGCGCTATATAGAGGCTTTATTCTACTTAATTTATAAGCCAAGAGCGCAACATTTATTAGAGCAGCATCAATATCGTTAATTGGTCATTGGTCATTGGTCATTTGTCATTGGTAAATACTAATAACTATTGACTCTTGTACAGACGCGATTAATCGCGTCTCTGCAATTTTTGTACAGACGCGATTAATACCAATTCTCTAACCTTGACTAAATTGTCAACTCACGCCATGTTCTATTACCAACAATTCCATCTACTATTAAGCTCCGCCGATTTTGAAATGCTTTGACAGCTGTCTCTGTTAATGGCCCAAAAACCCCATCAACTCGCATTCCATAACCATGAGAAATTAACAACTTTTGTAAGACTCTAACGGAACTCCCTGAGCTACCAAAGCGAATAATTGGTAATTGATTACTATAATTTCTAACTCTGGCTTTAACTCTCATACTGTCTGCAATTACAGTCTGATAATTTTTATCAACTAGAGTTTTTTTATTATCATTAATCGATGGCGGGGTAGCGAAGGAAGTTCCATCTGTCTCCATAAATTCTGGTGGCGTAACTCGAGCAGCTGTAATTACCTGCGATGACTGCTCTTGTATGGAATTTTCCCAGCCATTTTCTATATGAAGCGGTTGCTGCTCCGGTAAACTGGGCAATGATGGTTGTCCTGTTGTTAACACGCCTGTCATCAGCAGGCCAATTTCACTCATTATTGTTCTTTGTACTAACACCGATATTCCTTTTGACACACCAACTTGCGATTATTCCGGAATAATGCATACGGAAAATTCAAAAATCTTTTCAGGAAGTTTTCTTTAAAATTTCTTACTATTTGCATTAAAAATATGCTAATAACACAGCATTATTAAGCCTTAAGAATTTAAGGAATTGATGAGCAAGTTCTATTATTTATGAAGGAATATTATAGACGCAGTTAATCCTGATATTTTACAGTATGTTTTTAAGAGGATTATCTAAAATTTATACTAAGTAATTTTTGCGGTTTGGTGTGCAGTTAATTGATGGTTGATGGCTAAATTTTGAATTTTTCTGCCAAGTGGAATAAATATAAAAATAAGTATTGAGAGAATCTATAAAATCTAAATAAAATTACTTAATATTTCAGTGTATTTGTGTTTGTAAATAAGATGAAAACACAAATACACTCAGATAAATTTACACAGAGATTAAGAATTAGCGATATGTTATTTTTCTACGCAGCTAATGACTATTTAAGTTAACTTGCGCCAAGTATTAGAGCCTACTATGCCATCAGCTTTGATATTTCCCTGGTTCTGAAAAGCTTTTACAGCAGTCTCAGTTAATGCACCAAAGACTCCATCAATTTTCACAGAGTAACCATTACCTAATAACAGCCTTTGTAAAACTCTCACTGCATCACCTGAATCGCCAAAACGTAGAGTTGGCAAACTGAGATTAGCTGTAGCGCGTGCATTCAAAGGCTGTGATGGATTGGGAGGATTTTGCATAAGTTAAACCATATGAGCTTTCAGAGCGATTTTAACTAACAAATCCCAAATTGAGTACCAGATAAATATCACCCTGAAGGGTACTATTAACGCTCAAGAGTTCACACTATATTGCGGGTAGCTATAACCTGATGCTTGATGAATATTGAGAAGCGATCGCTCTTAATGAAAATTTAAGCGATCGCTTCTGCATAAAATGTTTGTCGGTAACTAGCCAATACCATCAATGACCGGGTGGAAGTAGAAAGCTATGCCTAATACTGTATAAGCGGCTAATAGTAAGGTTCCTTCTAACCAATTGGATTTACCATCAGAACTAATGCTATTGGCAATTAGCACGGCTACAGCTACAGCGACTAACTCAAAAGGATTGAAATCTAAATCCATCGGCTGACCGAATATCCAGCCAGCTACGACTAAAACGGGAGCAACAAATAGTGCAATCTGCATACTTGATCCCACCGCTACCGACAGGGAAAGATCCATTTTATCTTTCATCGCTACGCTGACTGCGGTGGCGTGTTCAGCAGCGTTACCTACGATGGGGACAATAATCACCCCAGTAAATAGGGCTGTTAATCCTAATTGCGATGTGGCTACTTCCAAAGAATCAACTAGCATCTCGGACTCTAGAGCTACTAAGAGCGTACATACTAGCAGTACGCCACTCCATAACCAAAGATTTGGCTTTTTATGAGGGATTTCTTCCACTTCGGCTTCTACCATACCTACATCATATAAATATGAGTGGGTTTTCATGGAAAATAGCAGCGTCAAAGCGTAGACCAAAATTAAGACTATGGCTACAGCCACAGAAAAATGTTGTAGGGTTTGGCGGCTAATCCCTTTAGAGGTAATATCCATCGCTGTGGGTAACAGAATTGCAATTACCGCCAAATTCATAGCTGAAGCATTTACCCGCGCTACAATCGGCTGAAATGTCTGTTCTTTATGACGCAGTCCACCTAACAGCATTGAAAGACCCATTACTAGCAGTAGGTTACCGATAATTGAGCCTGTAATACTGGCCTTGACCACATCCACTAGTCCAGCCTTCAGCGCTACTAAAGCAATGATTAGTTCTGTAGCATTGCCAAAGGTAGCATTTAATAACCCCCCTAATGAAGGCCCTACTACTACAGCAATTTCTTCCGTAGCGGTACCCATCCAAGCTGCTAAGGGCAAAATTGCTAATCCAGCTGTCACGAAAATTATCAAGTCTCCCCACTCCAAGAAGTGAGCTGCTAAGGAAACTGGTATAAACAATAACAAGACGAAAAAAATAAGATTTTTACCTGACATTGATCCATTTTAGTTAAGGGTATTCAGTCAAAGATGCACTGGCTCCTTAGCACTCGGTACCTAGGACTCTTCATTTTGACATCATTCTGCAGATAGTCATCAGCGTTGGTTATTAAACCCTAGTTTAAGGCTGAAGCTCTTTCCTAAGTAAGAGTACTACTTTGAACAAGCAGATTAGCATTGATTAACACTAATCACTAGATGTCGTTTGTCATTTGTCATTTGTCATTTGCGTTTGTTATTAATTTTGTGCTTCCCCATTACCAATTACCAATTACCAATTACCCATTGATATTAAGAAATGCAAAGTTTTTGAATAAAAAATTCTCAATTCTTCGTAGCTTTCAGGTTCCGAAATTGTACGGTTCTCATTCTTGAGCAAAATATGTAATATAAGGTTAAGTTTTACGTATTATTTGCAATCTCTTGTAGTAAAACTATAACTAGAGGTCGATATTTTACTGCAAAAATGCGGTTTAATATATTAAAAGACAATTAAATTTCTTGGCGCTACCTATAGTGACACCTCTTTTCTGAGATGCTTATTAAATGGTAATTATTTAATGCCTTTAGGGAAAAGGCTGTGCGATAACGCAGATTTCCCGTTATACTAAAACCGCTTTCTCAGAGATGTGGCTTAATTCCATAGTTGTTATCGGTACCGGATTTTGTATTAAAGCCCCTGAAGAAAGGTTCACAAACGAGTTTTTTAGCACAATTGCAAGTAAGTTTTTTTGATTTGGATAAATAGACATGACTTCTGCTGCTGAACTGCCAGCTAGTTCTGGCTCAACATTTTCATTACAACAAGATCCCAGACATACCCCGGATAGCGATCCCCTGAGAACGGCAACTGGTGTTTATGTAACGGTGCATGGTCATTTTTACCAGCCACCAAGGGAAAACCCATATCTAGACGCGATTGAGCGCCAACCTAGTGCAACTCCTTTCCATGATTGGAATGAACGAATTCACTGGGAATGCTATCGTCCGAATGCCTTCGCCAGAATATTAAATGACCGTGGCGAAGTCGTAGATATCGTGAATAATTACGAGTATATGAGCTTTAATATCGGCCCCACGTTGATGTCGTGGCTAGAACGCTACGATATGGAGGTTTATCAACGTATTTTAGAGGCCGATGCTAAAAGTTCCCAACGTTTGCAAGGTCACGGCAATGCGATCGCGCAAGTATACAATCACATCATCATGCCCCTGG
The DNA here is from genome assembly GCF_025677855.1 of Tolypothrix sp. PCC 7601. Taxonomy (NCBI): domain Bacteria; kingdom Bacillati; phylum Cyanobacteriota; class Cyanophyceae; order Nostocales; family Tolypothrichaceae; genus Tolypothrix; species Tolypothrix sp. PCC 7601. The sequence goes on along the minus strand of NZ_CP064879.1, from coordinate 378,421 downwards.
CGAATGAACGCGACAAATACACCCAAATTCGCTGGGGTAAAGAAGACTTCCGTTCTCGCTTTGGGCGTGATCCCGAAGGGATGTGGTTAGCGGAAACTGCTGTAGACTATGCAACTTTAGAAGTTTTGGTGGCTGAAGGAATTCGCTTTATTGTCCTCGCGCCATCACAAGCACAACGTTGTCGTCTCCTACCAACGGAAAATGATCCCCATCCAGAATGGCACGAAGTTGGAGGAAGTCAGATTGATCCCACCCGTCCCTATCGTTGTTATTTAAAACCTGCACTCAGCATTGCATCTTCACCTTTGAATGCCATTTACAACAGTCATGGTATGGGTGCATTAGAAGAGGGAGAATCTTTAGCTGGTTTACCCTATATCGATATCTTCTTTTATGACGGGCCGATATCGCGGGATATGGGTTTTAGCGATGTTATTTACAATTCCCATCATCTAGCAGGACGTATCGGTTCGGCTGTGCGTGGGGATCATCGTCCCGCACAGTTGATATCTGTAGCCACAGATGGCGAGACTTTTGGGCATCACAAGAAAGGCACAGAAAAAACTTTAGCTTACGCCTTTAAGGGCGAATTTCCTAACCACGGTTGGACAGTCACCAACTATGCTCACTATCTCAGCTTGAATACACCAACTTGGGAAGTGGAATTAAAGCCAATCACTGCTTGGAGTTGCGCCCACGGTGTAGATAGATGGCAAGATGACTGTGGTTGCGGTGGGGAAGGAGGGGTTTGGCATCAAAAATGGCGTAAACCTTTACGAAATGCCCTAAATTGGCTGCGGGATCAGCTAATTGAGGTCTATGAGAAATATGGCAGACAAATATTCCGCGATCCCTGGGCAGCACGTGATGAATATATTAAAGTAATCCGCGATCGCTCTGCTGCCAATGTCAGCCGTTTTCTCAGCCGCCATCAAACTCATAAACTTACCGCCGCCGAACAAATAGATGCTTTGCGTTTACTGGAAATGCAGCGTCATGCTTTATTGATGTTTACCAGTTGCGGTTGGTTTTTTGAAGAACTTTCTCGTCCAGAAGGAACGCAGATTCTTCGTTATGCCGCCCGGGCTTTAGAATTAGCGGGAGATGTAGCGGGTGTACAGTTGGAAAAAGGCTTTATCAAACGCCTGGGTTTAGCACCTAGTAATGTTGAGCAATTTAATCACGGTGCAGAAGTTTATCGCCAACTGGTACTAACTGCCCAAATTAGTTGTAAACAAGTCGCCGCCCATTATGCGATCGCATCTTTGTTTGCTAATCATCAACCTGCAATAGCACGGAATTTCCTGTCTGGGCAAGATACTCAGGGCAATCTTTCCTCTATTTCCCAAAAACGGGTTTACTGCTACACCGCCAATGAGTTAGATTACCAACTGCAACGTATGGGATCATTAACCCTGGCAGTTGGACATTTAAGGCTAGTATCAGAAATTACTTGGGAAAGTGAAGATTTAGTTTTTGCAGTTATACACTTAGGCGGTTGGGATTTCCACTGCTGCATTCAACCATTTGCGGGTAGAAGAGAGTACAGCCAAATCAAAGAAAAGCTATTTGGCTCACTCAAACAGGCTAGTGCAGCCCAAACTATCCTGATGATGACGCAGCTATTTGGGGAAGAAAGCTTTAGCTTGCAAAATCTATTTGCCGAAGAACGCCAACGCATGATGCGCCTGTTAAGTCAGGAAACACTGACAAGATTAGACCAACTTTATACGCAAACCTATAGAGATAATTACGGGGTAATTGCCGCCTTTCATCGAGATGAACTACCTGTACCGCGAGAATTGCAAGTCGCAGCCGAAATTGCTTTAGGATATCGCTGTTTAACAACATTGCGATCGCTAGAGCAAGATATCACTGAACCTCACAGCAGTTTCAACCACATCGTAGAATTAGAAGCGATCGCCACCGAAGCCAAGTATCTACGTTGTCAGCTGGATATTCCCGACGGTAAGCAGATATTAGAACAATTAATTATGCGCTTGCTGTGGCAACTGTTGTACGATCCCAATGGTAGCTTAGACGCAGATATCCAACGCTTAGAAAGGTTGATTGATGTAGGTTATCAGCTTAACTTTGGCATCTCACTGCATCGATCCCAAGAACTCTACTTTAATTGCTTGTACAGCCAAATCATACCCCTGTGCATCGCTAACCAAGGACAAAAACATAATCGCTGCGATCGCTTACTGAAGCTAGGACAAAAATTAGGGATTGACGTGAGTGCGATCGCTAATCAGTTCGCGTAAGAGGGAGTGGGGACTGGGTACTGGGGATTGGGGAACTCGGGGCCCCCTCTGGGGATAAGGGGTAATGGGGACTGGGAAATGAGGGGGACAAAGACAGAAGAAGAAATAACTTTTGACCCTTGACTTTTAACCCTTGACCCTTACCCCTTGACCCTTGAGTACAGACGCGATTAATCGCGTCTCTCCAATTCTTAAAAAACCTAAACACTTAATCAAGCTTTAACGCATTAACTGGAACATCATCCCAATTCTCAACTATCCTCATTTGTGCTAGCCAACCAGATGCCTTTTGTGTGTCACTCAAATTTTGCTCAAATGATTCATGACAATCTTTTGCTTGAGATTCGTCACAACAGGCAATACAAGCATGAATCATGCCAGACGGATCAATTTGCTCGTTTACCCAAATAGTCATGGATTATCCTCTCTTTAAAAATGTAGCGAAGAATTCAATTTGTGATTCTAGAATATCTAGAAAATTTGAGAAATTGGTGAATATATTTGATTTGTTAACATACTCGTTCAGGTAGGCAATGAAAAATTAAATTTTGTCACAAAAAATTTAAAATAGCTAGAGCCAATGCCAGCCTATCAGTGTTTCAAAAATAACTACTAAATAGTATAGATAACAGACAAGAAATATGAGATTTTTTATACAAAATTTAGTATTACCAACAACGGAACCCTCGTTGAAAAGGGTATATGTAACCCTACTCGAATAACACACCATATTTACAAATAGCACTTACTTAAGCAAAAGTTGCTGCCCAGATCCCCGACTTGTTCAAAAAGTTGGGGAGCTAAATCTCGCTAAAGTAAGTAACATTCCACCTTATTTACAGCTTATTGCAATTGTATGAGGTAAGTAGTGATGCAAAATTAAATATACATTTGTCATTGCGAACGTAACGAAGTGGAGTGAAGCAATCACAAGGGTTTTGGGGTTGCTTCGCTTTTCTCCGAGACGCTAACGCGAACGCTCGCAATGACATAAATAATTTTGCGTGAGTACTTACAAGATCTACTGGAAATGACATTACCCAAAATATGGATGTGTTATATGTAACCAGTAAATACTTTTGTTATATCCCAATAGATTTACAATTTTTAATCTAAAATCCGTCTTGAAAAGTTTGCTCAACGGGGGGAACCCCCACACGCAACTTTTCGCAAAATCCAAAATCTAAAATTGCTACCTGGTTATCCATTAAGTTCTATAGGAATAGTAATTATAAACTCTGTACCTTCACCAAATGTAGACTTATAGTGTAGTTGACCACCATGTTTTTCAACTACAATTTGATAGCTGATAGATAGCCCCAATCCGGTACCTTTACCAACAGGTTTAGTAGTGAAAAAAGGGTCAAATAATTGCTTTTGAATATTTTTGGGAATTCCTGAACCATTATCGGCAATGCGAATAACTACTAGTTTATCATGAATTAATTCTGTCTGAATACGAATTAGGGGATATTTGGGAGAAGATTCAGGTAGCTTACAAGTTATATCGGGAAAATTAAAACTTTCAAATATAGCATCAATAGCATTAGTAATAATATTCATAAATACTTGATTAATTAGCCCAGGGTAGCATTCTACTAATGGTAAATCACTATATTCCTTAACAACGGTGATTATTTGCTCAGTTTGGTGGTTTTTGAGACGACTTTGCAAAACTAATAGAGTACTATCAATACCTGCGTGAATATCGACTTTTTTTCTTTCAGATTCATCAAGACGAGAGAAGTTTCGTAAAGCTAAAACTATTTCTTGAATACGGGTTGTACCGACCTTCATAGAATTAAGCAATTGTAGAAAATCAGCACTGAGAAAATCTAGCTCAATATCAGCGATCGCAATTTGAATTTCTGCTACTGGTTCAGGATAATATTGTTGGTATAAGTTAATTAAATCTAGTAAATCTTGACTGTAGTTAATCGCATAAACAAGATTACCTGCAATAAAGCTGACTGGGTTATTAATTTCATGGGCAATTCCCGCCACAAGTTGTCCTAATGCTGCCATTTTTTCATTTTGGAGCAATCTTGTATAGTTCTGCTTGAGATTCTGAAAACCTGCTTTAGTACTTTTAGATTCTGCCTCTACTTGTTGAAGTTGGGCAAGGGTTAAAACATGAATTTGAGAATGGGCTACAAGTAACTGATGAAAGTCTAATAGTTGATAATTCCCAGATTGACTTTCTACTATAATTGGTTCATAAACTAGTTGGGGCTTTCTTTGTAATGCGATCTGATTCGCTTCTACAATCAGCGTATCTTCAGAAATTATGCATACCTCTGGCTGGAGAAAATTAACCAGATGTTCCGTAGGGCGGGATGCAAATAGAGATAAACTATAGGGACGGCTCATATGTTCAAAAAATCTTTGCCGCGAAATCATCCCTATATATTTTTCATCTCTGGTAATGATAATTCCTGGTAATAAAGGTTCTTCCTTAAATAGAATAGTTAAATCATTTACTGTACGCGTTACCTCAACGTAAACTGACCACAGTGGTAATTCTTTCAAAGTTGAATTTAATTGTAAGTTCAACTCATGAGCAATTTTCATGCTATGCATCGCCAGCATACTTTCAATCCTTTACCGTTGAAGTAAAATTTTTGGTAATATCTTTTCTACTTAAAGACTTACCATTAAGACCAAAGAAAAACATGGGAACAGGTTTTAATGTTTTGTACAGATGAAATATCTTTCATCTAGCAGAATTGGTATCACACCCCAAACAACCATTGCCACAATTGCAAAGTTGCTCAGACCTTACAACTTATGTTTCCCTGATTCTTAGATAAAATCACAAGACTGCTAAGAAATTATTGCGGTTATGGTATTACCATATATATTAAAAATAGGTAAAAAAATTGCTAATCCTAGTAAAGGATAGCAATAATAACCGAGGTGTAAAATTATTCGTTGCGGTAGGGAATAGAGACTAAGAAATAAAAATTTATCAATGATTTAGGGGAGTTAACAAATAAAACAATATTCTAAACTTTTTACGTAATGGGCATCTTATAGGGCGCAAAATGCTTACCCCAAAACACTGATAATTGATTTTTGGAAAGACCCTATGACTGCTATAGCATAGCAGAAAATTGTAGGTCAAGCTAAAATCAAGCTGAACCAGGGGGTCTTTCAAGTAAAAAATATTCTATACCGTGTTTAGGCAGTCCCAATGAAAAAATTTCACCGCTATGCATGAAAGTCGAGGCGGGGATTTTTACTCAAAACTTTCAAGCTAGGGGAGATGAGGAAGCAGAGGGGAAAAGGGGACAAAGCAAATAACTTTTAACTTTTGACTCAGGACTCAGCACTTCCTACGCATCATCACAGAAGCATAAAAAACCTGGAGCGATCGCAATTCAACTGTCAATTACTTTATCATCGGATGTTGTAGCTTTTGGGTGTGTAACTCCTGGCATTTATGACCACTTCTGACTCTGACACTTGCCAAAAATACCTCATAAGGATAGTGAGTCTTATTCTAATAAGCGACTGCTAGACTATAGCAAGCTAATATGATTAGCCAGATAGGAGAATTGAATGGAAGGCAAAAGATTTATCCACACACTCAGGCTAGAAAATTTCCTGTCTTATGGAAGTGAAGGTGAAGAGATAGAACTGCAACCACTAAATGTATTAATTGGTTCTAATACTTCAGGTAAGTCAAATTTGATTGAAGCTATTGGGATTTTACGGGCAACTCCTAAAGATTTACCAGCAGCCTTTCGACAAGGTGGAGGTATTAGCGAGTTTCTATGGAAAGGGAACAAAGATATTCCCATAGCCAAATTTACAATATCTGTTGATTATCCTAAAGAATTAAAGACTTTATTTTATAGCATAAATTTCACCAAATATCAGCAGAAAATTGAGTTACTAGATGAGGAGATAAAAGATAAAAATTATACATATTTTGACCGCTCTGATATAGATGGAAACCCAAGTTTTACGGTTAAAGAAAAAGATATAAATGGAGTAGAAAAGCTCTATAATGAATTTTGGGATTCAGAATTACTGGAATTGGAGCAGTCAATTTTAGCTCAAGTTCAAGAAGCACGTAAATATCCAGAAATAACCTATATTCGGAATCAATTTTCTCAAATATGTATATATAGAGATTTACCTATAGGTCGTCATTGTGAACCACGAAAACCTCAACAGACTGACTTGCCAGAATATCCTCTACTAGAGGATGGTAGCAATTTAGGTTTGGTTTTAAACAACTTACAAAACCAAATAGGTAGTAGAAAAATTATCGAGAAGCTGAAAAAGTTTTATGATGCAGTTGAAGAACTAAATGTCAGAATATATGGCGGTACAGTACAGATATTTATTCGTGAAGAAGGTCTAGTTCAGCCTATTCCTGCAACTCGTTTATCTGATGGAACACTACGTTATTTATTTCTCATAGCTTTACTGCTTGACCCAACACCACCACCACTTATTTGTCTTGAAGAACCAGAAATAGGGTTGCATCCAGATATTTTACCTACTATCGCAGAAATGTTAATTGAAGCCTCTCAGAGAACACAATTGATTGTGACAACTCATTCTGATGCTTTGGTTTCTGCTTTAAGTGAATATCCAGAATCAGTGTTAGTGTGTGAACGAGATGAAAAAGGCTCTCACCTCCGCCGTCTTGAACCTGATCAACTAAAAAACTGGTTAGAAAATTATACTCTTGGTGACCTTTGGCGGATGGGTGAAATTGGTGGTAATCGATGGTAAAAGAAATTCGGATTTATATTGAAGGTGGTGGTTATGGTAAAAATACAAAAGCTTTAATTAGACAAGGATTTAGTCAGTTATTCAAACCACTTGTTGAATTGGCAAAAAGCCAACGCATTAAATGGGATATTATTATCTGTGGTTCTCGTAATAATGCTTTTCGCAACTTCAAAAATGCTATAAAATCTCATCCAGATGCTTTTAATGTGTTGCTGGTTGATGCGGAAGCACCTGTGAAAATAGATTCTCCTTGGGCACATTTAAAGTTTAGGGATAATTGGGATAAACCAGCAGGAGTTGATGATAGCCATTGCCATTTAATGGTGCAAGCAATGGAAGCTTGGTTGGTAGCAGATATTGAAACTCTCAAAAAATTTTATGGACAAGGATTTAAAGAAAATGCCATTCCCAAAAATTCTAACGTGGAGACGATTGATAAAGAAAGCTTGGAACCAATTCTAAAGTCTGCGACTCGCAGCACTACCAAAGGTGAGTATCACAAAATAAATCATGCATCCAAGCTGTTAGCATTGTTGGATTTAACTAAGATTCGCAATGCTTCGCCTTACTGTGATCGCCTTTTTACCATACTATCTGCAAAAATGGGTGTATCAGCCAACGACCCAAGCGAGTAATAAAAAAATCTAGAGCGATCGCAATTCAAGTATCAATCACGTTATCATCGGATGTTGTGGCTTTCCCGTGCGTAACTCCTAGTATTTATGACAGCTTTTGATTCTGAATTTCAGCCAACGGAATCCAATCATCCAACTGCGCCTCACTCGGACACGCGACTGGTAGACCGCAGCAAGTTGAGCAAGATGTATCAACATTATGTAGAAATGAAGGATAAGTATCTTCATGCGCTGCTGCTATATCGCGTAGGGGATTTCTTTGAAACTTTTTTCCAAGATGCTGTGACTGTATCTCGCGAACTAGAACTAGTTCTGACTAGCAAGCACGGTGGTGAAGTTGGACGGGTGGCGATGACTGGTGTACCTCACCACGCTTGGGAACGCTACACTACCCAATTGGTAGAGAAAGGCTATGCTGTGGTGATTTGTGACCAAGTAGAAGATGCTTCCGAAGCTGTGGGTTTGGTACGGCGTGAGGTAACACGCATCCTTACCCCTGGGACGTTGCTGGAAGAAGGAATGCTGAAAGCAAGTCGTAATAATTACCTGTCTGCTGTGGTAATTGCGGCTAATCATTGGGGTTTAGCCTATGCAGATATATCAACAGGGGAATTTCTCACAACACAAGGAAGTGATTTAGAACACCTCACCCAAGAGTTAATGCGTTTACAGCCTTCCGAGGTGCTGTTTCCTACGAATGCTCCCGATTTAGGTAGCATATTACGTCCGGGAGAAACTTCGCCTCATCTCCCCCAATGTTTACCGCCAGCTTTTTGTTATAGTTTGCGATCGCAAGTACCATTTTCTGCTGGAGAAGCTAGAAGTAGATTATTGCAGAAATTCAAAGTGCGATCGCTCGAAGGTCTGGGTTGTGAACATTTGCCCTTAGCTGTGCGGGCGGCTGGCGGTCTTTTAGAATATTTGGCAGATACGCAAAAAGAAAACTCCGTTCCGCTGCAGTTATTACGCACCTATACCGTCACTGATTATCTCATTGTTGACCATCAAACCCGGCGTAACTTAGAAATTACCCAAACCGTTCGCGATGGGACTTTTCACGGTTCCTTGCTGTGGGCGTTAGATAGAACGAATACCGCTATGGGCGGGCGGGCTTTGCGGCGGTGGTTACTGCAACCACTTATCGATATTAAAGGCATTCAAGCCAGGCAAGATACCATTCAAGAATTAGTCGAAAATACAGCGTTACGTCAAGATTTGCGGCAGTTACTCCGGCAAATTTATGACTTGGAACGGTTAACAGGTAGGGCTGGTTCGGGGACTGCAAATGCTAAAGATTTAGTCGCTTTGGCAGATTCCCTCTCTCGCCTACCAGAATTATCAGAGTTAGTTAGTGAAGCTTATTCTCCCTTTTTAAGGGCTTTGCAGAAAGTGCCCGCAAAATTAGAAGAGTTGGCACAAAAATTACACGCCCATATTGTCGAGTCACCACCCATACATATTAAAGAAGGTGGTTTAATTCGCTCTGGTGTAAATAATTTATTGGATGAGAGTAAAGCTACTGTAGAAGCGGATCAGCAGTGGATTGCTAATTTAGAAGTTGATGAAAGGGCGAGAACGGGCATCCCCACTTTAAAAGTAGGATTTAATAAAACCTTTGGTTACTACATCAGTATTTCTCGTGCTAAATCTGACCAAGTTCCTAGTAATTACATCCGCAAGCAGACGCTGACGAATGAGGAACGTTACATCACTCCCGAATTAAAAGAACGGGAAGCCCGAATTCTTTCCGCCCGTGATGATTTAAATCAGTTGGAATATGAGATTTTTGTCGCCTTGCGGGAAGAAGTGGGAGAACAGGCGGAAGTCATTCGCAATCTGTCGCGCGCTGTGGCGGCGGTAGATGTGTTGTGTGGTTTAGCCGAGTTAGCCGTAAATCAAGGCTATTGTCGCCCGCAAATGGTACCTGGGCGAGAAATTCAAATTGTCGATGGGCGACATCCAGTAGTGGAACAGTCTATACCTTCGGGTTTCTTTGTCCCCAACTCCACACAGTTAGGAGATGAAAGCGCTAAATTATCCTCCTCATCTCCCTCATCTCCCTCATCTCCCTCATCTCCCTCATCTCCCTCATCTCCCTCATCTCCCTCATCTCCCTCATCTCCCTCATCTCCCTCATCTCCCTCATCTCCTGACTTAATTATCCTAACTGGGCCCAATGCTAGCGGTAAGAGTTGTTATTTGCGTCAGGTAGGGTTAATTCAGTTAATGGCGCAAACTGGGAGTTTTGTGCCGGCGAGATTTGCCAAGTTGGGAGTTTGCGATCGCATTTTTACCCGTGTGGGTGCAGTCGATGATTTAGCTACAGGTCAATCTACCTTTATGGTAGAGATGAACGAAACCGCCAATATTCTCAATCATGCCACATTGCGATCGCTCGTACTTTTAGATGAAATTGGTCGCGGAACTGCAACCTTTGATGGGCTATCTATCGCTTGGGCGGTAGCTGAGTATTTAGCAACAGATATCAAAGCCAGAACAATTTTTGCTACCCATTACCACGAGTTAAACGAACTGGCAGGAATGTTAGCAAATGTGGCTAATTATCAGGTGACAGTCAAAGAATTACCCGACCAAATTATCTTTTTACACCAAGTTCAACCAGGGGGCGCTGATAAATCTTACGGTATTGAAGCGGGTAGGTTAGCGGGTTTACCAGCTGTGGTTATTAAACGAGCAAAACAAGTCATGGGGCAAATCGAAAAGCACAGTAAAATTGCGATGGGCTTACAAAATCTTGATTAGAAAGGGGCATTGGGCATGGGGCATAGGGCATGGGGGTTAGGTAATTGGTAATTGGAATGCTCTTAATTGTCATACCAATTTATACCAACTTAAAAAAAGAATGTGACAAATAGGTAGGGGCACAGCAGTGCTGTGCCCTCCGAGTGATTTATTTGTTGCCACCATTCCATGATTCCTCTACACCTTGACGGATGGCATAATTCATATGTTATTTCCATAAATTGCGGAAATTGGATGATTATAACTCATCGTTCGCGTAATCGATTCTGAAAATAAAGAATTCATCAAAATGGTTAAAAGGCTTACAACAAAAGGATTAATCGCATCAAACTTTTATCCATATACCCTTTAGAGGCGTGGTTAGTTCACAGTGCGATGACGGTGCGATCGCACCGATACATTCAGATTCCTACTGAAATCTTTGAGGGAAATCGGGTAAGTGTAAGCTTTCTATTCTGATTACCAAAACCAAAGCTATATATAGTAGGAATTTCATGGTTTTTTGGGAATTAATTATTTCCGATTTGGATTACGCGAATGGTGAGTTATAAAATCTAGATTTGTTTGTAGGATATTTTTAATTTTAATAAGAAAATTGCAAAATAAGAGGATATTGATCCAGTAAAAATAAAATAACTGTAGGGGAGCCAGTCGTGTAGGTGGGTACCCCAACTTGAACAAACTGGCGTTGTGTTATGCGCTGATTTTTATAAATTACGCCTAATGTGAATTAAAGAAGTTGAGATTGGAAAGTGAGAACATTAATCCCAAAACGTAGACGAAGCAACAAACGTAGTGTGTGAGATGCAATCTTGGCAGCAATATCCCGCTTTTGTCACTCTCCGGGAGGGCGATCGCTAGAAGCCCGATGAGGCAATCAATACAAGCTATACTATTAGAAAAAAGTTGGTCTTGTATTTGTTATTAGAAAATAATCGCGCAAACGCTTGTTATACAAAAGCTCTAGAATTCAGAAATGGCAAAAGTTTTCGGAGAGTGACAGAACAGGGATATGTACGCAAAAACCATCAACAGTTTTGTTGAGTAGGCGTTCGGGATTACGCCCAGTATTTTGAATTTCATGAAAAACGCCTTCTACACGTTGGCGAACACGACTAATAAAACGTTTCAAGGTATGAGAATGTTGAAGATGTTGGTTATCGCGGGTAAGCGTCCAGATCCGATTACCAGTGCGACGAGCGATCGCGGCCCAATACGGTTCGGATAAGTATTTTGTATCTCCCTCGTGATTTGGGAAAAGGGCAATGGGAAAAGGGGTAAGGGTAAATTCAATACTTACCCCTTTTCCCTTTCCCCCTTAACCGAACTGTATTGGCAGTCAACCGTCAACCGTCAACAATTAATATTTGAATTTCTACCACAAGTAAGACCCGCAAAGAAGCTATTATTTGCAACGATCGCACCTAATAGTATCGAGAGGACTTCATGCAAATTCAAACACCAGACTGGGTAAAGCACGCGGTTTTCTACCAAATTTTTCCTGATCGCTTTGCTAGAAGTAAACAGCCTCGCAAACGTTTATTGCATGAGGCCCGGTGGGAAGATTGGGAAGCCATGCCAACGCTGCAAGGTTACAAAGGGGGCGATTTATGGGGCATTCTGGAAGGTCTAGATTACATCCAGGATCTAGGAATTAACGCCATCTACTTTACACCCATCTTTCAATCTGCGAGTAATCACCGCTACCATACCCACGATTATTATCAGGTTGATCCGCTGTTAGGGGGTAATGAAGCTTTTAAGGGATTACTAGACGCAGCCCATCAGCGCCATATCAAAGTTGTGTTAGATGGAGTATTTAACCACTCCAGTCGCGGCTTTTTCTTTTTTCACGATGTTTTAGAAAATGGCCCTCATTCTCCTTGGGTAAATTGGTTTAAAGTTGAAGGCTGGCCTCTTTCAGCTTACAACGGAGACTTTCCTGCCAACTATGAAGGCTGGGCGGGAAATCGGGCTTTACCAGTATTTAACCACGACAACCCCGAAGTCAAAGAATATATTATGGAAATTGCCGAATATTGGATTAAATTCGGCATTGACGGTTGGCGGTTAGATGTGCCATTTGAAATTAAAACACCTGGATTTTGGCAAGAATTTCGCGATCGCGTCAAAGCAATTAATCCCGAAGCTTATATTGTGGGTGAAGTCTGGGGAGATTCCCGCGAGTGGCTAGATGGTACCCAATTTGACGGCGTAATGAATTATCTGTTTGCTGGGCCAACCATCGCCTTTGCTGCAGGTGATCGCGTAGTCTTAGATCAAGTGCAAAGCCGTGACTATAAACCCTATCCACCTTTATTTGCAGCTGAGTATGCTGCCCAAATTCAAGAAGTATTGCAACTGTACCCTTGGGAAATTCAGCTGACGCAATTAAACTTGCTAGCGAGTCACGATACCGCCCGATTACTGACAATTTCTGGTGGTGATGTAGCCAGTGTAGAATTAGCAACCCTCCTCTTGCTGACATTTCCTGGTGCGCCTAGTATTTACTATGGTGATGAAGTTGGTTTACCAGGTGCCATAGATCCTGATTCTCGCCGTGGCTTTCCTTTAGAAGCTAGCTGGAATCGTGAAATCCTCCAGACTCACCGCCAATTAATTGCCCTGCGCCACACCTACCCAGCTTTACGGACAGGCGATTACCAAGTAATTTATGCCCAAGGCGCACTGTATGTATTTGCCAGAACCTTAGGCACAGAAGAATTAATTATTGCCGTTAACACAGGTACAGCATCAACAAACGCAAATATTGACATTAATAATTTGCGTACTCAACCCAACAAGCTGGTATATGGCAATGCTGAAGTTACCTGGGATAATCCAGGAGAAACACAGCAGCTTTCCCTATCTCTTCCCCCACGTGCCGGTTGCATCCTCAGCGTCAGTTAATAACGCATAAAATAATTTTCATCACACTTATTCTTAGGGTGGGCAATTTTATCGCTCAAGCCCTTATTTTTTAAGTTATTGCCCATACCCACCCTTCTTCCCAATCCTCAGTCCCCAGTCCCCATTACCCCTTATCCCCAGAGGGGGCCCCGAGTTCCCCAGTCCCCAATCCCCAACCCCTTCTCTACCCAAAGATACATAAACATCAGTAGCTAAAAAAAACTACCATGATCCTAAGAAGCACTAACCAAAATTAATTGCATGAGTTACTATATTGCTCCTCGGTTTTTGGACAAATTAGCTGTCCATATTACCAAAAACTTTCTAGATCTCCCTGGCGTGCGAGTTCCCTTAATTTTAGGGATTCACGGACGTAAGGGAGAGGGAAAATCTTTTCAATGTGAGTTAGTCTTCGAGAAAATGGGTGTAGAAGTAACTCACATATCTGGTGGTGAATTAGAAAGTCCAGACGCGGGAGATCCAGCACGTTTAATACGTCTGCGCTATCGAGAAACCGCAGAATTAATCAAAGTGCGCGGTAAAATGTGCGTGCTGATGATTAATGATTTAGATGCGGGTGCAGGTAGATTTGATGAAGGAACGCAATATACAGTCAATACTCAGTTGGTGAACGCCACACTGATGAATATTGCCGATAATCCTACAGATGTGCAATTACCTGGCAGTTACGATTCCACACCTTTACGTCGAGTACCGATTATCGTGACAGGCAACGATTTTTCTACCCTTTATGCACCATTAATTCGGGATGGTCGCATGGAGAAATTTTACTGGGAACCCGATCGCGACGATAAGGTAGGAATAGTTGCCGGGATATTTGAACCAGATGGACTTTCCCAACGAGAAATTGAACAGCTAGTTGATACCTTCCCCAATCAATCGATAGACTTTTTTAGCGCATTGCGATCGCGCATTTATGACGAACAAATTCGCAACTTCATCCATCAAATAGGATTTGAGCGTGTTTCCCTGCGGATAGTCAATAGCATTGAAGGGCCACCAGAATTTAAAAAACCAGATTTTAGGCTATCTCATTTACTTGAATCTGGTAAATTGATGGTTGGCGAACAAAAACGAGTCGAAAATTCCCAGTTAGTTGACGAATATAATCGCCTCAATCGCGGCAAAAGTTATCAAGCTGCACCACCTGCTGCGGGGACACCAACAAATCAGCCATCAAGCAATGGTGTAAATAAAGGCGCAACTAATCACAACTTACAAAAACCAGAAACATTAAGTCCCCATTTAACCCTAGAAACACAAGAACAAATCCGGCAAATCTTAGCGCAGGGTTACACAATTAACATTGAACATGTCGATGAAAGACGCTTCCGCACAGGTTCATGGCAAAGTTGTCTCAATACCCACATTGATGCTCACTCAGATGCCATCTCAGCTTTAGAATCATGTCTAACTGAATATGAAGGCGAGTACCTACGTTTAGTAGCCATAGATCCCAAAGCCAAGCGCCGAGTCATGGAAACGATTATTCAACGTCCGAACGGAAGGAATTAAGGACTGGAAGCGGGGATGAGGGGGATGAGGGGGATGAGGGGGATGAGGGAGATGAGGGAGATGAGGGAGATGAGGGAGATGAGGGAGATGAGGGAGATGAGGGAGATGAGGGAGAAAGCACAAGTTCTAACTTCCCCATTACCCATTACCCATTACCCATTACCCATTACCCATTCCCCATTCCCCACTCCTACGCCTTCTTCGTTTTCCCACTTGGTGTTTCTTCTTTAACCGCCTTAGAACGGGTAATCGTGCTTTTACGGACGCGTTTACTTGTACGCACACCACCTGCTAATTCATATTCGTGGCTGTCTTTACCGTATCTAAAGGCGACTCCCAGTAACATTCTCTCGCAGAGGTCGCCCAAGATTTTTTCTAAATCTTGAATCTCGCTTTTATAAGCATTTAGTGTGACTAAAGCAGTATTATAAGCCAGCATTTTATTGCGTAATTTCTCTATTAGCTCTTTCATGCCTTCCAAGTTGCGATTCTCTCCAAAATCAATGTTTGGATCAATCGCATTGAGTCCGTAGGTTCTTAATTGAGCCTTTTCTAAAATACGTGATTTTTGTCTTTCGCGAGGCATAGATGTCACCGATGGTATGGTAGTCTACGGCTAGCTTGCCTTAGTGAAGGTAAATTTCGGTTCAGCAATATACGCAAATAATGTTAATTTTTATAACAAATACCTAAGTAATTTTACTATCTGGCATTTATAGGAAAATTCTCATTACCCATGACCAATGACCAATGCCCAATACTCAATGCCCCATGTAAAATGGAGTTGACGTACATTACTCGTAGCTAAAGTGTCAGACTCTCTACCTTTACGCGATCGCTACCTGGCTTTAATTGATGAAATTGTGGACACTACCCTCAAGGGCAAGATTAGCTCTGTGGAGCAGGTGTATCAAATGCTGCTCAAAGGGGTGAATCCTGGTACGGGGGAAGTGTTTGAGTTAGTGTTGAGCGATCGCTTGGGTGCGATTCAAAGCCAGGTAGATGGCGAAAAGGATGAACTGAAGAAAGCTAAGGCTACTCGGTCTTTAAGAGCCATGAAAACCATTCACAGTCAATGGCTGAGATGGCAAGAACACAACAAAGCTACAGAAGCGATCGTCTCTGCGGTGCGAGAAATTACTACAGCTGAGGCTGAGGAACGTCTAGCAACATTTCTGAGGTTTACTGACCCCAATCAAAAATATCCCCTAAATTCCCAACAGCTACAGCAATTGTCAAAATCTTTACAGCAATTTGCTCAAGCAGATTCCGATTTACAGCAAATATCCCAAGGAATGAATCGGGGTTTGGCTGCTTGGCAACGCTTGCAAGAACACTTAGTTAGTTGGATGTACGAGCAAAATCAATCACTAGGGTTTGGTGGCGTAGCCGGAGAAAGCGGCCCTTGGGCAACTTGGGCAAAGCAGGTTACTAGCCCATTACCCCAAGCATTACTGCGTACCTTAGCATTAGAGCAATCTGCCATTGAATTTGCCGCACAACAGCGCAGTATTACCCTGGGTGACTGGGTAGAGATGGCATTTATTCTGCAATATTTGCAACGGGGTTTAGTTAACTGGTTTGACCAACAACCTTACAATATCCAAGCTGGGTCAAAGTTATCAATTTCCACCTACTTGACCTTTGCGGTGCTGTGGAGTCAGTTAGCCAGTGGTTTCCAAAATGTAGCTACTGTCTACAGCAATGCTGCATCTCAAATCATGCTGCAAATTCTGCGTAACTTTGCCCTGCGTCCTTATTTTCCGCTTTACGGGGGGATTTTCGCTTCCTTTTCTGGGAATTATTTACGCGGTGCCTTAGATTATCTCGATGAACCACTGCGACAGGTAGAGAAGACCCAAGAAAAGGCGCGGATTTTGACACTTTTAGGTTATTCCCAACGAGCTTTAGGACAATACAGACGGGCAATTGACTTTCATCAACAAGCATTAGAAATAGCCAGAAATGCAGGCGATCGCGCCTGTGAAATTGCCAATCTCAACCACCTCAGCCGTACCTATGTCCAAGAACAAGATTATGTTGAGGCGATTAACAACAGCCAACGGGCATTAATTCTCAGCCGTCAAGCAGGCGATGCCTACGGCGGGCAAAGCCTACGTACAGGCGAAGCCAACGCCCTAATTAATTTAGGCTACAGCGAAGTGATGCACGCCCAAGAATTAGAGCAAGTAGAGCCAGAAACCTACGAAATGGCAATTAACTATTTGCAACAAGGCTTAAAGTTATCAGAACAATTAGGTGATATTCAAAGTAAAGCTTTGTGTTTCAGTAGTTTAGGAATCGCCTATCTTGTGATTGGGCAGCAACAGGATGCGATTAAATATTTGGAAGAAGGTTTTAAAACAGCGCAGACATCTGGTGACTTATATCTGCAAGGACGTAATTTAGCTTATTTAGCTGAAGCTTATTATCAACTGCAAAATTACGAAAAAGCAATTTACACTGGTGGTTTAGGAATGTATTTGCTAGAGCAAATTGCTTCTCGTGAATGGCGGCAACCAGCCGGATTACTAACAATTTTACAGGGACAACTAGGAACAGAAGCTTTCCAAAATTTCTTACAACAACACCGTCCCAAAATTATCGCCATTATCGGCGTAGATGGCTACGATCATATTCCCCATTTGTTAACAGTTTATCAGGACGATAGGTAATACCAATTTCAAAAAAGAAAGCGACAGATTGTAGGGGCAAGGCAATGCCCGTTGGTGTCAACTTAACGCGAAACCCGCCTTGTAGCAAGGTTTTTGCCCTCACCCCCAGCCCCTCTCCCACCGGGCTACGGTGTACACACAAGTACTCTCCGCATACGTTTCAGGGATTTCAACCCCCTTAAATTGTCATTGCGAGGAGGAACGACGAAGCAATCGCTTGGTGCTCTTATTGCTTCTCTTCGAGACGCTACGCGAACGCTTCGCTCGCAATGACAGGTTTTGAGCGATTTTTATCTGAGTTTAAAACTCCCTTCCAGGTAGGATTTCAAGACTTCTGTGTACACCGTAGGCTCCCACCGGGAGAGGGGAGCAAGAGATTTAGTTCCCCTTCTCCTCGGGGAGAAGGGGTTAGGGGATGAGGGCGCGAGGTATTATGTACAACGCCCGCCCTATATAGCTTTTAGCTTAAGTTGACACAACTGGGCAATGCCTTGCCCTCTAGAATATATTGATATTTCGCAGACATTATTTGAATTAATATTATCTTTCTCCAATCAAAGTAAACGCCGCCCAATTAACAGGCGAAGGAAATTTCTCCTTTGTTTTCAACATCGCTTGACGCAAAGCCAGCGCCTTATCTGGTTGAGTTTGCAAACTCTGATAAAACTCCACCATTAAATATTGTGTCGGTTCATCAGGTACTTGCCACAGAGAAACTAACACACTGGGAACACCCGCAGAAATTAACGATCGCGATAACCCAATTACCCCATCACCAGAAAGTTTACCTTTCCCCGTTTCACAAGCACTGAGAACAACTAATTGAGCTTTTAATTTTAAATCTAATATTTCTTCAGCTTTGAGTAAACCATTATCTTTACCCGATGGTGCAAGCGCAATCCAACTACCCAAACCCCGGTTATCATCCGCCCAACCGTGAGTAGCTAAATGAATCACATCTGCTGTTGATAACTTTTGCAGAATATTAGCTTTAGTCGCATCTTTCCCGATAATTGCTTGAGTTTTTAACATATCAGCAATTGTCTTGGCTTCTTGTTCCGCCCCTGGTAGTGGAATTAACTGTGTTGCTGGTTGATCTGGTTCTGTAGAGACTACAGGCATAGTTGGATTACCTGCAATCAGAGCATTATTATAGTTGATTGTTCTTCCCTGTCCTAATTTTTGAGTGAAATCTAATACTTGAATTGCTGGGGCGGTGAGGATGGTATGGTTTTCCAGTAAATACTTACCTTGTTCATCGCGCAAAGCTGGGAAAGGAACAAGGAATAAAGAACTTTGAGGGATGAAAATAACTCGTTCACTAGGGTTTTTTGGTAATAAATCAGCGATATCTTTAATTAAGATGTCATACAGTTTTTTTAAGGGTTTTTTACTTTTAGCAGACTGAGAATTTTGTACTGCTAAAATACCGCCAGCATTTCTACCTCTAAAAGCACCAACTCCTGTGCGAATTTGGGTAACTAGTTCATTTAAATTTGTCTTATCTTTTTGCCATAAGTATTTCAGGTCAACTTTGCGGAATGTGACTTCACCGGTTGGTTTAACAACCCAAATATAGAGCTTATATTCTTGCGATTGTTGTTTACCTGCTACTTTGAAATCATCATAAATAATAGAATATTCCACAAGGGTGGCATTTTGCTGTTTAGCAATTTGTTTAATTTCCGCAATTGTTGGTGATGAAGATGATTTATCTGCTTGTTTATTATTAGTAGATAGGCGAGATGCTAACAACTCAACAAACGCCCTAGCCCGACCACGTTCGGAAATTTCTAAAGCAGCATCAGTTTTATTTTGAGCAATGAGAACTTTTTGTAAAATTCTGTAGGTGCTACGTTGGGTATCAAAAAGATATACTTTATTGGTATCAGATAATTTTTGATTTCGCAGAGATTCTTTAACCTTAATTGCTTCATATAATGTTTTCTCTGCGGCGCTGAGATTACCTTGTTTGTAGTAAGCTAGCCCTAGATTGTTTAAAGAGTTACTCTCACCACTACTGTCTTTAATTTGTTGGGCGATCGCTAAACTCTGTTGTTGGTACTCAATAACTTTGGGGTATTCTCCTAAGGCTAGGTAAGCATTACCCAGATTACTTAAGGATTTTACCTGACCTACTCGGTCGTTGATTTGTTGGGCGATCGCTAAACTCTGTTGTTGGTAATCAATCGCTTTTGGATAGTCTCCCAAAGAATAATAAGCAGCACCGAGATTACTCAGGGATCTACCTTCTCCAAAACGGTCTTTGATTTCCCTAGCAATGACTAAACTTGAGGAATGGTAATCAATAGCTTTTGGGTATTCACCCAACTTAGCGTAAGCAAGACCAAGATTCGAGAGTACATTACTCTCAATGAATCTATCTTTAATTTCCACTGCGATCGCTAAAGTTTGCTGGAGGTAAGCGATCGCTTGTTTGTAGTCTCCTAAAGCATCGTAAGCAATACCGAGATTACCTAATGATTGTCCCTCACCTTGACGGTCTTTAACTTCAACTGCGATCGCTAAACTCTGCTGATGATACTCAATCGCTTTTTGATAGTCTCCTAAATCATAGTAAACAAGACCGAGATTACCCAGCACTGCACCCTCACCTTGACGGTTGTTGATTTCTCGGAAAATAATTAGTGCTTGTTGCCACGATTGTAATGCCGCTTCTAATTGACTAGCATCATACTGCTGACTCCCTTCTTTAAACAGTTTGTATGCTTCAGCTTTCCGCGCCTGTGGGGTTTGCGCTGACGCTTGGTTTATTCCCACAATGGCGCTGTGGTTGATGGGCGCTTGTCCAATGGTGGTGAGTAGAGTGATGAAAGTCAGAAGTGCGATTTTGTATATCTTCATCGGTGTTACTGAGGTAATCCTGTCAGTAACATATATCTCTGTGATGGCGAAGCCTATGCAGTTTTGATGAAATTTGTTTTTGGCATCAACGGCAGCAAAATAATGTTACATTACCCACATCGTTGGTTGGTAGGGGCACGGCATCCACAAACTTTCGGGTATACAAATATATTATTGGTGCCGTGCCCTCACAGATGCTGGGGAGCGATCGCCTGAACCGCAAACACACCAACAAATCGGTCAGGGCACGGCATTCATAGATTTTCGCTGATACAATATCTGATCGGTGCCGTGCCCCTACATGTTCATGAAAAAAAGCCAAAAATAAAAGGCAGGTGGTAGACTAAACCTTTTACTTTTGACTCGTGCTAACCTTTGTTGTGTTAGGGGACGTTTTACCCTACGTCATCGTGGGCAAATCTGTTAAAGAGGAAGTCTAGGGCATAGTTCCGCAGCTTATAATATTGTGGATCTTCCATGATGCGGGCGCGATCGCGTGGGCGAGAAAAAGGAATTTCTAAGACTTCCCCAATCTTTGCATGGGGGCCATTGGTCATCATTACCAATTTGTCTGCTAAAAACAGTGCTTCATCAATATCATGGGTAATCATCAGCACTGTGCAGCGATTATCACCCCAAATCTTCAGTAATTCTTCTTGTAATTCTTCTTTGGTAATCGCATCTAACGCCCCAAAAGGTTCGTCTAAAATCAGCACTTTGGGACGAATTGCCAATGCACGGGCGATGGAAACTCTCTGTCTCATACCACCGGACATTTGCATTGGTTTCTTTTCCATTGCATCAGCCAGTCCCACCATTGCCAAATGTTCCCGGACGATCGCTCGTTTTTCCTGTTCTGGCTTTTCGGGGTAAACTGCGTTGACAGCGAGATAAATATTTTCAAATGCTGTGCGCCAGGGAAGCAAAGCATAGTTTTGGAAAACCACCATCCTGTCTGGGCCTGGTTTGGTGATGGGTTTTCCTTCTAGCAGTACTTCGCCGGAGGTGGGAAAGTTAAACCCCGACACCATATTTAATAGAGTGGATTTGCCACAGCCAGAGTGACCAATTACACAAATAAACTCACCTTGTTCGACGTTGAGGTTAACGCCATCAAGTACGGTGAAGGGGCCTTTTTTGGTGGGGTAAACTTTAGAAACGTCTCTAATTTCTAGGAAAGGCTGACGGGTGCTAATTCCACCTGCGTATCCTGTTCTTTGTGCATCTCTGGGGTTTTCAGCTAGTCTTAAATTGCGGTTTTGCATAGGGATGGAGAAAGGGTGAAGTGTGAAGGGTGTAGACGCGTAGCAACTTGTCTCAGGCTAGGGTGAAGATCAAGGGAAATTCAGTTTTCAAAGGATAAAGGCGAAAACTTTATCCTTTAGCTTTTTACGCTGCTGTTCTTCTTGGTGAATCGAGGATGACTTCAGCAATGGAGAAGTCACGCTTAATTTGCAAGGTGTTGAGGTAGGATATGGGATCATCAGCGTTAAAAGGAGTCCCATCAAATAGCTGAATCGGTTGGCGAGTATAGCTAATATCCAAACCTAATTCTCTGGCTGCGGTGCTGAAGACGCGGACTCGACAAACTCTTTCTACAACTTCTACCCAATTTCTCGGGAAAGGTGTATCACCCCACCGCGCTAGTTGACTCATGATCCAAATTTGTTCGGTACGGCTGGGGCGGTTGATTGCCGACTCGGAATAAAATTGGTGATGGGCGTAATCCCGCAGTGGATGATCTAAGTCACAAGTTAAATTGTCAGGATCTTCGAGTTGAATATACTCTACATCGGTGCTGACATAGTCACGCCCGGCTGTAATCCTTCTAATTTCCTCAGCATTTTGGGGATCTGCACAGTAAACGCAAGCTTCTAGTAAGGCTTTGGTTAAAGCAATGTGGGTATTGGGATAAGCTTCCGCCCAATCTTCCCGCACACCCAGAACTTTACCGGGGTGTCCCAACCATACTTCTAAGTCTGTGGCGACGGTAAAGCCAACACCTTCCACAGCAGCACGGTAGTTCCAAGGTTCGCCTACACAATAACCGTCAATACTGGCATTTTGTAAGTCGGCGACCATCTGCGCTGGGGGAATGGTCAACATATCCACATCAATATCAGGGTCAATTCCCCCAGCGGCTAGCCAGTAACGCAGCAGCAAGTTGTGCATGGATGCGGGATGCACTACGCCCATTGTGTGGCGTTGTTCGCGGGTACGTAGCAGATATTTTTTGAAGTCTGATAAGCTTTGTACACCTTGGTCGTAAAAGCGCTTCGCTAAAGTAATAGCGTTACCGTTACGAGTCATGGTCAGAGAACTCACCACTGGTAGCGGTTGGTTTTTACGTCCGCCCAATGTTAACCACATTGGCATACCCGAAGGCATTTGAGCAGCATCTAAATAACCACCAGCAATACCATCTTCAATTCCGCGCCAGCTGGTTTCCCGCACTAAGTTGACTTCATCTAAACCATGCTTGGCAAAAAAGCCTTTTTCTTTGGCAATCGCTAGAGGGGCGCAAGCGGTGAGGGGTAAGAAGCCAATTTCTAAGTTGACTTTTTCTAAGCCATGACGGGAAATATTCGCAGTTTTCCTCGCCCGAATTTTCTTAATGCGTTTCTGCTGGTTGAGGAAGTAAATCATCTCACTCCGCAGACGGTAGTAGCTAGGATGTTCTACTACTTCCATGCGCTTGCGGGGTCTGGGGATATCTACTTCTAAGATGTCACCAATTTTCGATTCGGGGCCATTGGTCAACATCACAATTCTGTCAGATAGCAATACTGCTTCATCTACGTCATGGGTAACCATTACCGCCGTGACTTGATTTTCTTCGCAGATTTGCATTAATTGTTCTTGCAAGTTCCCCCTAGTTAATGCATCCAACGCACCGAAGGGTTCATCTAGCAATAATAGTTTAGGACGAATTGCCAAAGCCCGCGCGATCGCTACCCGTTGTTTTTGTCCCCCTGATAACATTCCCGGCTGTTTATCAGCATGGGGACGCAAACCCACCATATCTATATGCTTCTCGACAACGGCTTTGCGTTCTGCCGCCGGCATTCCCTTCATCACTGAATCTACAGCCAAGGCGATATTTTCTCTCACTGTCCGCCAAGGTAGTAGGGAATAATTTTGGAATACTACCATCCGGTCTGGGCCTGGTCTGGTAATTCTTTGTCCTTCTAAAGTCACCACACCGTCAGATGGTAAATCTAAACCTGCAATCATATTTAACAGAGTAGATTTACCACAACCGGAGTGACCAATTAAAGAAACAAACTCACCTTTTCTAATTTGTAAGTCAATTCCTTTAAGAGCAATATACTGACCACCACCAGTTAACTCAAAAACCTTATCAATTTGATCAACAGCAACGAATACGCTCATTTGTTATTTGTCCTTTGTTATTTGTCCTTGGTCATTTGTTGTTTGTTATTTGTCCTTGGTCATTTGTCCTTTGCTAATGACTAATGACCAATGACTAATGACTAATGACTACTTCTGTTCTGCAGGTAAAATTAGGTTTTGCACCCAAGCCATTAATTTATCGAGTAGTAGACCAACAACACCGATATAAACTAGAGCCAAAATAACTTCGCTGACGTTGTTGTTTTGATAAGCATCCCAGATGAAGAAGCCAATTCCCACAATACCGGACATGACGATTTCTGCCGCGATAATCGCTAACCAAGCCAAACCAATTGCAATTCTTAAACCTGTGAAAATGTAGGGTAAAGCAGCAGGAATTAAGATATTGGTGAAGTATTCTTTGCGGCTCAATTGCAGAACTTTAGCAACGTTGTTGTAATCTTGGGGAATTTGAGTTACACCCACAGCGGTGTTAATTAATATCGGCCAAATTGCTGTGATGAAGATTACGAATAAAGCTGCTGGTTCGTTTTGGCGTAATGCTGCTAAGGAAATTGGTACCCAAGCTAGAGGAGGTACAGTCCGTAATAGTTGGAAGATGGGGTCTAAAGCTTTAGACATGGTTTTATTAACCCCAATCAAAATGCCCAAAGCAATACCAACAACTGCCGCTAGTGTGTAACTAATTGCAACCCGTTGGAGACTTGCCCAAATCTGCCAGAAAAGACCTTTATCTGTGCCACCTTTATCGTAGAAAGGATACAAAATCAATAGCCAAGTATCTGAAATCACCTGAATTGGCCCTGGTAAGGTTGCGCCAGGAGTCCAAGCAAATAGTTGCCACACAACCAGAAAGATAATAATTGCGATCGCTGGCGGTACAATATTGGGAAATTGCTTTTGCAGACGGGATATAAAGCTATTATCTAATCTAGGACTTGCAGGGCGCTTTTGGGCAATAGTCATAAGATTTTATCTCCTCTAAATTGGGTACTTGGCGTTGAGTGTTTGGTGTTTGGTTTTTGATATTTGTTATTGGTAATTAAGAAAATTCACCAATAACTTTTGACTTTTAGACGCGATTAATATCGTTTTGAGTACAGACGTGATTAATCGCGCTTTGAGTACAGACGCGATTAATCGCGTCTCTACAACTTTAGATGCTCACTTTTTTAATCTTGAGGCTCTTGAGATATTCCTCTGGTTTTTCGGGGTCAAACTTGCTGCCATCAAAAAATTCTTCCACACCACGAGATGTATTTGTAGGAATATCTGCTGCTGCAATTCCTAATTCTTTAGCAGCTTCTTTCCAAATATCTTCGCGGTTAACTTTATTGATTAATTCTTTGGCTTTTGCACCATTATTGGCAATGTAATCTTTCGGTAAGAATCCCCAACGTACGTTTTCTGTGATAAACCATAAATCATGGCTCTTGTAGGGATAAGAAACGCTACCTTTTTCATCTTTCCAGTAGTAAGCCGCCATTGTTTTATCATCAATTTTGCGGCCATCACCCATATCATATTTACCTTGATATGGATCTGCCAAAATTTCGGGTGAGGGGAGGTTGAAATAATTTCTGCCGGCGAGAATTTGCGCTGCTTCTTTGCGGTTATCAAAATTATCCAACCACTGCTGCGCTTCCATAATACCTTTGAGTATTGCTTTGGTGGCTTTGGGATGTTTGTCTACCCAATCGGCTCTCATCGCCAAGTATTCTTCAGGATGATTCTTCCAAATCTCTGCGGTTAATGCAGCCATGTAGCCAATTTTGTCTGTGACGATGCGGAAAGGCCAGGGGTCACCAGTACTGAATGCATCCATCGTTCCTGTCTTCATGTTGGCGACAGTTTGCGCCGCAGGTACGGTGAGCAACTTCACGTCTGCATCAGGGTCGATTCCACCGGCTGCTAACCAGTAGCGAATCCACAAATCTTGGTTAACGTGGGGAAAGGTGAAAGCTGCGGTGAAGGGTGTAGAAGATTTGAGTTCTTTAAATAAGGACTTAGCGCCAGCCAATTGCAGACTTACACCTTTACCTAGGTGCTTGTTGGCGATCGCAATTCCATTCCCATGTGTAATTAATTGACACAAAACATACATGGGAATTTTTTGATTACCCTTGGTAATTAAGCCTTCTGTAATTAAATGAGGCATTGGCATTTGCCATTGACCACCATCAATCCCACCACCAGCAGAGCCAATTTCCAAATTATCTCTGGCTGCACCCCAAGAAGCTTGTTTGGCAAGTTCTACGTTAATGCCATACTTCGCAAACAAGCCTTTTTCTTTCGCAATAATTAGCGGTGCTGATTCCACAATGGGAATATATCCCAACTTGACTGTAGCAGTTTCTGGCTTTTGTTCGGGACTAATATTAGCTACTTGCTGCGCTGTTGGTTGCGCTGTGCCACCACCACCAGCGCTTTCAGGAGGATTGCCTAAACAGCCTTTCAAGAATACAGCACCCGCAGAAGCTCCGGCTGTTAAGATAAATTTACGGCGAGAAAACTGATTCAGAAATTCTGTCATAGGGTCTCCTTAAAAGTGCAGTTTAAGTTTTTTTTGTATGCCAACTAAGACAAGAAAATAAACTATTTCTTGCATGTCTTAATTGTTAATTTGTTCGTTTTTGGGTACACAGATTTTCGTCATTCCTAAAAGGAATGGCGATAGAAACCGATGTAATTATCAAAAAAACTTTGGGAATGAATAGATTAGAGTTTGGGCAACCGAGGAACCATCACTTAACTTGTTAAAATTAGTTTACAGGTATTACGGTAGAAATGGTTAACTTCGATCCTCTTCTTCTTAAATAAATATTAGATTAGATATATAAGTAAAATTTTATCTTTCGCCTCTAAAGTTGCTGTCAAGCTCTTATATATAAATTTTTCTCTATGGATTCGATTATTTAGACAAGATGAATGCACATTTTTAAGTTGTTTGCATTTCATTTATAATCATCATTTACGCGAATTTTCAATAATAACTATTGTGTGAATCTATAATTAGCGATTTGATTCATTAACTAATGTAAACAGAGAGAAAAGCCAAACAGTTTATAGTTGGGCTATTGTAATTTACAGGAAAATACGGAAATCTTTAGGCTTTATTCCTAACGTATTGAAAATTATTTTAATGCGTTATAGTGCGTCACAACACAGCTTACTAGTGCAGGAATTGAGGTGATTGGATAATTTTTGCATACACCCTAGAAGCAGATTCAGTATTCACAATTGTAGCTAAGACTAGGTAAGAATTCAGAAAAACGAACCACATTCGACGGAGTCGTTTCCTCAGGGTAGGCGCAAAGAACAGGAAGTAAAGAGGTTTGGAAGAGATTATGCTAATACCAATTTGAAAGAAAAATGTGACAGAAGATTGTAGGGGCATAGCACTGCCATGCCCTCTAGAATATATTGATGTGTCGCAAACATTATTTGAATTGCTACAAGTATATTTTCGTCTTCCAATTCATAGACAAGGGGTTTGCATAATTAATCGGTGTTCTGGCTTCCTATGAGTGCCAAAAATAAAGCCCGCACGCGCGAGCTAAGAAGGAAATAGTATTAACTTGTTTTGCAATATTACCCAAGTAAATCAGCTTGTTCTATTGGTTCTTGAGGTTCAACTGACTGTTTAAATGCAAACCGTAATAAAGATGGTGCTAAGAACGTCGTCAGAATCACAATAATCACGATTGCAGCTTGTAAAGGTTTATCTAAAGTTCCGCTAACCATTAATTGCTGTAACTTGGTGCTAGAAACTCTGCAATTTCTTGAGCGTTCACTCAACCTCACGCCACAATCATCCATTTAGTAAACAGCCATAATCTCGTAAAACCGTTACTCACTTGCTGTTTCTACAGCCGTGGTAGATTCTGGGATGGGATTCGTGGATGAACCAAAGGCAACCCGTAAAAAAGGTGGAGCTAGGAAAGTTGTCAAAATTACCATGATAATAATCGACACCTCCAACGGCTTATCCAAAATGCCGCTAGCAGAGCCGATACCGGCAAACACTAGACCCACCTCACCTCGTGGAATCATCCCAACCCCGATGGCCACTCGATTGATGCCGGGTTGTCCAAACACTGCCCAACCTGTGATCAGCTTGCCAATAATCGCCACCACCATCAAAAAGACAGCAATCAACAGACCTGCTCGATTCTCTGGTACCGCCGGGTTCAAAACACCGAGGTCGGCACGCGCTCCTACCGTCACAAAGAAAATGGGTACCAATAAATCGGCGATTGGTTTGATCAATTCATCCAACTCATTCCGGGCATCGGTTTCATCAAGCACCAAACCCGCCGCAAAGGCACCTAAAATCGCTTCGAGATGAATAGCGTTGCCTAAAAATGCCATAAAGAAGGCGAAGATGAATGCCGGAATCACAATATTTCCACGGGTTTTGAGCTGATCTACGATCGCCACAAAACTTTTGTTAAAGATACCCCCCAACAAAATTGATCCAATCAAGAATGCCGTAGCGCTGACAATCAAGTAAATGACATTGGCAACATCAATCTCACCGGTTTTGGCTAAACTTGCAACCACCGCCAAGACAATAATGCCGAGGACATCATCAATTACCGCCGCGCCAACAATGATTTGCCCTTCTTTGGATTTGAGTTGACCTAACTCTGATAATACTTTAGACGTAATGCCAATACTGGTTGCAGTCAACGCCGCCCCCGCAAAAATTGCCGGAATCGCCGCCACGTGAAACAGCAACATCAACCCTGCCGTACCTGCCGCAAAGGGTGCTGCGACTCCCACACAGGCGACAACCGTGGCTTGAATTCCCACTTCCTTCAGTTGTCGCAGATCGGATTCCAGTCCAATTTCAAACAGCAGAATAATCACGCCGATTTCAGCTAGAACCGAAATCACTTCACTTTGCGATTCAAAGATTCGGGTCAGCGCATCTGGTGCCAATTGATTCAATCCTTGCAGCGCTGTCATAATCACCGAGTCAGAGGCAGACAGCCCCCCTTCGGGAAAGATCACCAGGTGTAACGCCGAAACGCCGACAATCACACCGGCGACCAGTTCCCCCAGGACGGGCGGAAAATCCAATCGCCTAGCCACCTCTGCGCCGAACTTGCTGGCCAGATAAATCACCACCAGCGTTAGCAATACGCCAGACAGAATAATGGGTGAATCCTCAGCAACAACGGTCGCCAAGAATTGTATCGGAGCCATGAGAGCGGCTATCCCCCCACTGAAAGGAGGCAGAATGTTGGACAAAATCATGAGTTTAAAGCAATGAAGGTTAAGGGTTTGAGGAAGTTATAAAACTTCGGGGGAATGACTTCTGCGCCAGGGTCAACCTCCTGCAGACAATAAATACGCTCACTCAAAAGCCGAGGTCATGACCTCGGCTTTTGGGGTCTGCTTCGTCTCCATGCAACAGCCGTCTGACCCACAGAAACTCGCACTAATAGCTCGCTTGTTCCTTTTATGGCGCGTCATTTCGACTCAACAGCCGTCTGGCCCACAGAAATGTCTCCCGTACAGTACCTCTGCTTCACAGATATAGATAATGCCCGCATAATCGGTGAAAAACGTGATTGCGACCTGATCCGCAATCTTCTCTGCCATCTCCCGGGTTTCGGTGAGTACCTCGAACTTGACATTTGAATCGGTGTCGGCAGTGTTGGGTTTACCTGTAGAGCGCACGTTGCGACTACCTTTACCGCCAGTATCTACCACCGTATAACCGGTCGCCCCGGCTTCATCAATTATCTTGGCGACCTTTTTAATCAGAACCTTTTCTGTGACGATGACGAGCTTGTTGGCACGCTTGGCCATGTTGCTTACCTCCTTAAATTCTGTACATTGATCTAATTGGTCTGCCGGGTCAAGGGAGCGCTGACAGACCGCGACCGTCTGGGATTAGCCACCGAGTGCCTGAGCAAGTCCAAGGAAGAACGGTATACACAAGCCGATCGCAACTGGCGTACCAATAGCTGTGGACGCACCTATATAGGCGGAGGGATTGGCTGACGGGATACCGGCTCGCAATGTGGGTGGCCCTGAGATATCTGAACTAGAGGAAGCGATGACCGCCAGGATTACGACACCGCCCATGCTGAAGTTCATGGTGTAGTGGGCAATCATGCCGAGACCGAAGGCAATTAACCCATGCACAAACGGTGCCACCACGCTGTACACAACATACCACTGGGCTACCTTACGCAGTTCGCCAACCCTTGACCAAGCTTCCATCCCCATGACCAGCATCAAGATTGAAAGCAAGCCACGGAAGAGGGGATCGTAGAAGCTTTTATAGACACTTTCCGGCTGTGTGAATATGCCAAGAGCCAGACCTAACAACATTGCTGATAGGGCAGGGCCCCGGAGGCTTTCCTCGATAATTGGCCATATCTTAACCTTATTATCCCCATCCCCCTTTTGCTGGCTGAGATACTCCTGCCGGCTGCCGGGATAATCTTTTTTATCGGGATAATCGCCAGCCGCAACAGTCTGCATGGTAGAGTAGGCTGCTTCTTTACGCTTCTTCTTGTTGATATAAATGTTAGCCACAACAATTGCAGTTACGAGCGCTGGGATATCCATGAAGGGATAGAGTGCGCCAGCCCATGGCTCGTATGACATTTTTGCTTGTTCCAGTACCGTTAGTCCGGCAGCCATGGTAGAACCACTCACGGCTCCAAACAAACCCCCGGTGGCGATCGCATCGACGACTTTGACCTTTGGTAGCTTGGCTAATGTATAGCGGGCGATGAATACAATCACAATCCCTGTTATGACAGCAAAGATCATGGGTAACACCATCTCTGTCAGGCTGGAATTACGGATCGCAGTTCCACCGGTCAGACCAATTTTCATGAGCAACATGAAGACGATGATCGTACAAATCGATTCGGGAATGACCAATTCGCTACCGAGGGCAGCAATAATCATTCCACCAATCAAAAAGGCGAGTGTTGGGGACTGCAATTGGGCAATGAAGTCCTTCACGAACAGGGACAAAAAATCCACTAATACCTCCTTGGGGCTCCTCTCAAGAGGAGTATTGCAATAAATGAACTAAATGAACTTTGTCTGTATAGAAATTTTTCTATAGTTTTAGATCGCTGGCACCGTGAAGCCAGTGGTCGGAGGCAGCAGCCCAACAAGTCTTTGCAGCGGCGGAATAAAGGTTATTGTCAATCGCGGCGGTTAGACCACTGAATACGTCACCTTGCAGGTTTCTGAAATTGATAGTATTGGTTACAGACATATTATCAATGCTTTCAACACAAGAACTGGTAAATGAAAATTCGCGACAACTAATGATGCGCGCTGGGTAAATTGTATTTTTTAAGCCAATACAAAATATGCACAGAAAATATTTTTCTGGCATTAATTCAGAGAAATTATGCCTTTCTCAATAGTGCAAATCTCAAATAGAGATAGGCTTGGGAAAAGACTAATCAAAATCTAGATGAGGAACATTTATTGCAAGTTTAAGCGTCACTTATGAATTGCATTTAAAATCGTTTCAATTAGCTTACAGCTTTTTAAACCAATGTTGATCATTGGGATAGCCAATTATTAAATTAATATTAGATTCTCATCATAGAGAAAAGCTTATATATTTCGCTACATTCAGCGAAATATACTTGTTATTACATTCAATATATAGTTTTAATAGATTTAAATCTATGATATTTATTATTTATGCTGATATCTTTTATATGAGAGATAAGTGCGATCGCATTTAAGTAACAGTGGCGTTAAAAAGTCCAAAAGCCTACCTGTAGGGTAGACCTCTTAAATATTGGGAATGGGCAGTTAATTTACAAATTACTGTACTATTTGGTTGCTCGCAAAAGTTTTGATAAATTCTTAGGTAGCACTACCTTGGGTTGAGTCTTTAGCTTAGAATGCGTAGCGCCTGCAAAAATTAAAAATCTACAATTGAACAAATTTATTTACACATCACCATAAATGCGATCAAGCAGTAGGGGCTAGTATTTTTACTCAGCACTATTTTCAAGCAAGATAGTCATCTGATTCACACACAATGAGGACATGAAAATCTCTCTTCTCTAGCCCCTAGCTTCTAGCTCCTTTGTGCAGCTATTCTCCATTGAATGCAAAGAATAGAACATGAGTGTTGAGAGTTAGTTACTCAACGCTAGAAATAAATAATGTAGATAGTGCAGCATAACCAGCAAAGAAAATAATGGCAGTCAGCATATTCTGCTCCTTGTATAACTTTCGTTTTAGGTGATAATTGATGCTACTAATATATGACTAATAGTCAGTACTAACATCTGCTCACAAGACTATTCTTACAGTATCTTTTGGTCAAAAATTGTTCAAATTTGACAGAGGTAGTTATACCTAGAGAATTACTGGCAATACATTAAGTTTTTCTAAGCTTTGTTTACTCTACAACACTGATGTACTGCATACCCAAGCAGTACGATGGCAACTCCCTAACTGCAACTGTACGATAGATATTTTTGTAGTTCTATTGATTGGCAGATGAACATCGGAATAATCGAGCCTTACAGTAGCGGATTTTTGGAAGTTTTACCAGAGGGTGAAAGTAGCGACTATTGGCACATTGCAGCGATACACATCAATGGCAAAGCTTTTTGCCCTAGTCCTAAGCTTTATCGGTCAGAACGGGTGGCTTTAGCCAAAGCTGCACAATTATATGATTGGATAGCGGAGCATGAGCAAGAAATTAGTGAAGGAGATTGCTACTGCTCAACTTTGAAGCTCATGCTGTGGTATCAACCTAAAGCCTCATAGCTATCTAGCATCAAGCAGAGCTATTTAGTAAGTGCGATCGCCTTTATTGTAACGCTACATGAATCAACCTCTGGTGCGATCGCCTAGATTACTTTTGACACGCAACTATCATTAACATTCAATCGTCTAGTAGTCTACCAAAGTCTTTTTGACAGGCGGGAAAAAGGTGAAGGGGAAAAGGGTAAAGGCTTAAACCCTTCCCCTTTGAACCTTTTCCCTTTACCCAATCGACACCTGTCAATATTGGTGTGTTGAACTACTAGAGAGATGCAATCTAGCCGTAACAAGATGTTGCGTGTCTTTGCTGATCATATTCAAGTCATTAAAATTAAACTGATCATAAGGATTAGGGTAGACAAGTGAAAAAAATCTGGCTGCTGGGTTTGACACTAGTGAGCTTTGGCATACCGCTATTATTTAAGTTGCATTCTTCTATATCGGTAGTCCCAACCGTTCCATCCTCACCACCAAAAACCATCCGCTACGAGCAGCGTACCCTACCGCAAAGTATAGTTCATATCCTGTCAATTCCCACTGATAGCCGATTTGTCGTTACCCCTGCAATATCGCCCAAAGTAGCGACTGTCCAACAATTTGCCCAGCAGTATCAAGCAAAGGCAATCTTGAATGCAGGCTTTTTCGATCCAGTTAACCAAAAATCTACATCATATATAGTTATTTCTGGTCGTGAAGTAGCCAACCCCAAAGATAATGAACGGTTGGTGAACAATCCCAACTTAAAACCCTACCTCAGTAAAATTTTCAATCGCGCAGAATTTCGCCGCTATCAATGCGGAGATACAGTCACTTACGATATTGTCTTGCACAATGAATCACCTTTAGCTGGGTGTCAGTTAGTCGATGCTGTAGGTGGTGGGCCAGGACTCTTACCAGAAATTACTTCTGAACCAGAAGGCTTTGTAGATAAAAGCAATGGACGAGATGCAATTGGTACTAATCAACCCAGTTCTAGAAGCGCTGTAGGGATTACTGAGGATGGCAATATTGTGTTAGTTATGGTAGCTCAAAAGCCAAACGTCCGTCTGGCTAAATCTGGGATGACTTTACCAGAATTGGCAGATTTCATGAAAAACTTTGGTGTGAAAAAAGCCATGAACCTAGATGGCGGAAGTTCGTCTTCACTTTATTACAATGGCAAAACTGTTTACGGGAAGCTAAATATTGTGAGAAAGCCTATTCAGCGACCTGTAAAGTCAGTTTTATTGGTTCAGGAGAATTAAGTAAATCGGTGGGAATAAATCAAACTATGTTCAGCAACATAATAAAATTGAACTTCAATCCTTATTTGAGGGCTAATACTAAATCAAATAATGTTTGCGACACATCAATATTCTAGAGGTCAAGGCAGTGCCTTGACCCTACAATCTGTCACATTCTTTTTTCAAATTGCTATAAAGTCCTGAAGCAAAATAAAAAATTTTACTTATAAATAGTGCGAATATTATAATTTAAATTAATATTATAAGCAGATTCTGATATCTTCTATGCTGATTAAGTTATGAATGGTAAATTATTGCTAGACATTTAAGGGTTTGAGCCTAGCTTCTCCTGAAGGATGCTCGCATTCACTCATGTAAGGATGAAAATGCTTTTTCTTGAATACCTAGTTAAGCTTATTAGTATTGAGAAAAACAATATTTCTCTAACTAATTGGCGAGAATAAAAACACTTGTAACTGAAGAGGGCGAACGATGGGACTCGAACCCACGGATGGTGGTACCACAAACCACTGCCTTAACCACTTGGCTACGCTCGCCATTAACTATCTGAGTATAGCACTCTTTTTACTATTTAGTCCAGAAAATTTTTATTTTCGGAACGGACTCAGTTAATTTCCAGTCTGATGACTCACACAAATCATAGCTGAAGACAACATGAAGCCGATTACGATTATTACATATTTAGCTGCTGCCGCACTAGCAGCCTTGGGCATAGCAATGTCTAGCACCAATCCTAACCAGACGCAATATGAAGACTATGCATCAGAGAGGTTGTCACAATATTTAAAAACGGATGTTTGTAAGAAAACACAAGGAATATTGCAAAATTTAATCAATTTCAATTGCGAAAAAACGGTAGATTCATTTAACCCTCAAATGCGGGGAATTATTGCGGGAACTACACAAAGGCAAGATTTTCTGCTTTTTAGCATTTACCGTACAAATTTAAAACTAAATTCGGTTATCCCTTCTTACAGTTTTGAGACAGTGGGAGCGTTTAATAGCTTTTACACCTACTCTGCACAACAGCAATGAGGAGAGTCAAAAGTCGTCGGAGAGACGCGATTCATCGCGTCTGTACAAAAGCCAAAAGAAGCAGCGATTTAGCGGCTTCCGGTTGGGGATATTGTTTTATGTCCGTCCTCAATAGGGAATAAGTAGGTATTAGTTGGGAATACTGCATAATGTAGACCCAGGCAAAGCTCTACTTTGTAATGAAACTCTGTCCTAATATTGGCTGTTTGTATGCTTATAATTCTGACACAGCAAGGTTTTGTATCAAATGTGGTAAACCACTATTGCTTAAAGACCGCTATCACTTGCTGCAATTGATTGGACGTGGTGGTTTTGGCATCACCTTTTTAGCTGTAGACGAACATCTTCCAGAAAAACCCAAGTACGTTATTAAACAATTTTGTTTTCCAGAAAACAGCGGGAAAGGCTTTGATAAGGCTGTGGAATTATTTCGCCAGGAAGCAGTACGCCTGAGTGAGTTGCAGCATCCCCAAATCCCCCAATTGTTGGATTATTTTGAACATGAAAATCAACTTTACTTGGTGGAAGAATGGATTGCAGGACAAACGTTAGCACAGGAATTGCAACAGCAAGGGGTTTTTAGCGAAACCCAAATTTGGGAACTGCTGAAAGACTTGTTACCAGTGTTGCAATTCATTCATGTCCGACAAGTGATCCACCGTGATATTAAGCCAGAAAATATTATGCGTAGAGCATCGCTGGCAGGTAAAGGGAAGGATTTAGTTTTAATTGACTTTGGAGTCGCCAAACAGATTACAGCCACAGCTTTGCTCTATACAGGTACTACGGTAGGAAGCCCAGGTTATATGGCTCCTGAACAAATGCGGGGTAAAGCATTACCAGCTAGCGACCTTTACAGCTTAGGCGTGAGTTGTATTTACTTATTAACGGGAATTTCTCCCTTTGATTTATTTGATGACACAAGCGATCGCTGGATATGGCGCGATTATGCACCTAATAAAGGTAAAATCAATACTCGTCTGGGTAATATTCTCGATAAACTGCTGCAAAATGCCCTTCCCCAACGCTATAAAACTGCTGCTGAAGCGCTGCAAGCGCTAAATTCGGCTATAAAACTTGAGTCTTCCCAACCTGTACTGAAAAAGCCAGCTTCTAGCTTAAATTCTGAGGTAGGAGTTGATTACAGTCAATTAAGCGACTTATTAGCAGCAAAACAATGGCAATCTGCCGATAAACTAACTTGGGCGTTGATGTGTGAAGCACTCAACAAGCCGAGTGGTAGTTATCTGTTTACTAGTGATATTGAGAATTTGCCTTGTGAAGATTTACAAATAATTGACGAATTGTGGGTGAAGTACAGCCAAGGGCTTTTTGGGTTCAGCGTTCAGAAGCAAATTTACGAAAGCGTTGATGGTGACTATGGTCAGTTTTGCGCTGCTATTGGCTGGAATCTACCCCGCGCTACTTCTCCGATTCAGCAATTAACGTTTCGCTTGTCAGCACCACCAGGACATCTCCCCTCTCACATTTGGGCTGGCGGTACTCAAGTAGGGCGACAGATTAGTGCTTTAGTTGAAAAATTGGCACAATGTTACTGTTACTTCGTTCATTTTAACTCTGTAAAAGGGAATTAAGACTTACGCAACTTGTAATCTTGGCAATTCAAATGATTTTTGACTCTTGACTATTTATTAAGATAGTTAAGATAACTACTCAAATTTTTACCTTTGCCCATGCCATCTGCGTATCTGTTGGTATCTCACGGAAGTCGTGATCCGCGTCCAGAAATTGCTATGCAGCAGTTGGCGGGGTTGATGCGTGACAAGCTACGAAGCAGCTACAACCAAGAACCTCTGTTAGATATAGGTTACTTAGAACTCAGCCTGGAACCTTTGCATGAGCAGATTAAAAAATTTGGTGAAAAGGCTTTGGTGGCTGGTTGCGATCGCATCAATATATTACCTATATTTCTGTTGCCGGGAGTTCATGTCATGAAAGATATTCCCGATGAAATTGCTTTGGCTCAACAGGCTTTGGGTCAACATATCAAGATTGAGCTAAAACCATATTTAGGTAGTAACCCCAACTTACAAACTTTACTCGCTAAACAAATAGCTGAAAAAAAGACAGCTGCATGGATTTTATTAGCGCATGGAAGTCGCCGTCCTAATTCTTTAGAGCCTGTGGAAGCAATGGCGCAAAATTTGGCAGCAATTACAGCTTATTGGGCTGTAGCTCCTAGTTTAGAATCGCGGGTGAAAGATTTGATTGCTGTGAGCAAGTGGGAGATTGCGATTTTGCCATATTTTTTATTCGCTGGTGGCATAACTGATGCGATCGCGCAATCAATAGAAACGCTAAAATTACAGTTTCCTCTGGTAAATTTTCACTTGGCCCAACCCCTAGGAGCCAGTACAGAATTAGCCGAGCTAATTGGGGATTTAATAGATAGATGAACCGCACAGCAATACAACAGGAGAGCAAGTTTTTGGGCAAGGTTTATTTAGTAGGTGCGGGGCCAGGAGATCCTGGACTGATGACACTCAAAGGCAAGGGTTTACTAGAATGTGCCGATGTTGTCATCTATGATGCTTTGGTAAGTCCAGCAATTTTGGAGATGATTAACCCCCAAGCAGAAAAAATTAATGCAGGTAAGCGGATGGGGAGACATTCTTTGTTGCAAGAAGTTACCACCCAACTGCTAATTGAAAAAGCACAAGATAATGCGATTGTGGTGCGGCTGAAAGGGGGCGATCCGTTTATTTTCGGTCGTGGCGGCGAAGAAATGGCGGAATTGGTAGGCGCTGGGATTGATGTGGAAGTTGTGCCAGGAATTACATCGGGTATTGCGGCTCCAGCCTATGCAGGTATTCCGTTAACGCATCGCTTGTATAGTTCTTCAGTAACCTTTGTTACTGGACATGAGTCAGCAGGTAAGTATCGACCCGCAGTCAATTGGAGTGCGATCGCTCACGGTTCGGAAACTATAGTAATTTATATGGGGATTCACAATCTGCCCTATATTATTGAACAGTTGACTGGGGCTGGTTTGAGTTTAGATATACCAATCGCCTTAGTGCGTTGGGGTACGCGACCAGAGCAGGAAGAATTAATTGGTACAATTGCCACAATAATTGAGCAAGTCGAAAAAACTGGATTTGAAGCACCTGCGATCGCAGTTATTGGCTCTGTGGTGAATTTGCACGATATTCTCTCCGGTTGTCGTCCACTTTGATAGTTGGTAGGGTAGAATCTTGCTGACAATTTAGCGTTGATTTGTCACTTATTAAAGAAGCCAGAAGAATTGGGGGATTCTCCCCCAAACCCCCGATTGGGTGACGGTTGCGTCCCCCAAACCCCCTCCAAAATTATTGTTCTGTTTTTTTGTTTAGTAACTAGTACAAGTCGGCGTAAATAGCGCAAAGTTGGCGGTGTCGGTTTCCGTCCCGCCAAACTTTGTAAGAGAAACAGACCATCTGTAATTGCTAAAAGGCTTGTGGTATAAGTATTCTTTCTTTTGACTTTTGACTTTTGACTTTTGACTTTTGACTTTTGACTTTTGACTTTTGACTTTTGCCTTTTGCCTTTTGCCTTGTTGTACTAGTTTTTTAGTTTTGTTATCAATATAATTTTCTTAACTGAACTGTATTTACTTAGAATGACTCCTGCTCTGGATTCAACACAACAATGATTTGCGATATATGTATTCCTAAAGGTTTCCAGTGAGGGTTGCTAGCAGAAAGAGTTTGATCGCCTAATACTGCTTGGTAATCGTTTGGGTATTTCTCGTAAGCATTGGAAGCAGTATCTACGCGGAAGAAAATTTTGCCTTGATAGCGAGATAATCGGCTAGTTTCTAAGAAAATCGCGCCACCATAATCCCAACCTAACCCGGAGAGTTTGAAGTCGCCTAGTTTTTTGCGTAACTCACTTAAAGGAGTACCAGTACCTAAACCTTCGGGTGTTTTCCAAGCAGAACCGAGATCGCGTACATCTAGGGGTTTGGTACGAATTTTATCACTCCACACTACCAGAAATGAGCGCTCTTTACCGAGGTTTACTTGAGTAGCAGCAAAACTACCAATCCCTTCCGGGCCAGATATAGTTTTATCAATTAAACGTGATGCACCATACAATTTGACTAAATCTTGTTTGGTGGTTTTACGCGTTACAAAACCCACCCTTTCCCCAGGAATAATTAAATTGTCTGCGGCTTTTTTGGCTTGAGCAACGGTAACTGACTGATGGCTTGTCTGGGGTACTGCAAATACTGGGTTGAGTGAATAGCTGAGTACTAAAGCTAAAGTCGTTGTAGCGATACGTGTGATGGAGGATTTCATAGATTCTACGCTGGAAGCTGAGAAATAAACAGACGCGATCGCTCGCGCCTGTGCTGAAGTTAGGAGTGTTCAATGAACATAGTTTCGCTTCATTGCTTTTTTGTTCTACAAGTTCTCAGCTGTTAATTCCAGATTTGTCATTGGTCATTTGTCATTTGTCATTTGTCATTTGTCATTTGTCATTTGTCATTTGTCATTTGTCATTTGTCATTTGTCATTTGTCATTTGTCATTTGTCATTTGTCATTTGTCATTTGGTAATTGGTAATTGGTAATTGGTATTCTCCCCCAGTCCCCAGTCCCCAGTCCCCAATCCCTAATCCCCAGTCCCCAATCCCTAATCCCCAATCCCCAATCCCCATTACCCCTTATCCCCAGAGGGGGCCCCGAGTTCCCCAGTCCCCAGTCCCCATCACCCTAGTCGCGTTAAAAATCGCCAGCAGTGCGACACCAACATCGGCGAAAACGGCTTCCCACATTGTTGCTATTCCAAAAATACCTAAGCCAATAAATATGCTTTTGATTCCTAGGGCGAAAATGATATTTTGCCAGACGATGCTGCGGGTTTTTCGGGAAATTTGAATCGCTTCGGCGACTTTTGCGGGACTATCCGTCATAATCACAATATCAGCAGTTTCTATCGCCGCATCTGAGCCTAAGCCACCCATTGCAATACCAACATCGGCTCTCGCAATTACTGGCGCGTCATTGATGCCATCACCAACAAAGGCGACTGTATGATGTTTGGGGGTGGTGCTAAGTAACTTTTCAAGGGCGCTGACTTTTTCTTCTGGTAATAACTCGGCTTCGTAGGAATCTATACCCAGTTGTTGAGCAATTTGGGAAGCGATCGCTTGATTATCTCCTGTCAACATCACGGTTTTGCGGACACCGATGCGTTTGAGTGCTTGAATAGCTTCTTTTGCGTCGGATTTCAATTCGTCTGCGATCGCAATATACCCTGCATATATATGATTAACCGCTAGATGAATGACTGTGCCTTCAGTATTGCAAACATCATGAGCAATATTCTCGCGATGTAAGAGGCGATCGCTTCCTGCTAGCACTAACTGATTCTCTACTTTGGCGCTAATTCCATAACCAGCGATTTCTTGATAATCTTCCACACTCGATGCATCGATTTTTCCCTGATACGCCTCCCGAATCGATTGGGCGATGGGATGGTTGGAATGTGATTCTATTTTGGCAGCTAATTCTAGCAATTCTTGCTGATTTCTACCGTTTTGGGTAATAATATCTACTACTTTAAATACTCCTTGAGTTAACGTCCCAGTTTTATCAAATACAACTGTATCAACTGTTGTCAAAGTATCTAAAAAAGTCGAGCCTTTCACCAAAATTCCACGTTTAGCAGCGCCACCTATACCCCCAAAGTAGCCTAGAGGAATACTAATCACTAATCCACAAGGGCAGGAAATTACTAATAAGATTAAACCGCGATAAACCCATTCAGCAGATGTGGCACCATTTAAAAACAAAGGTGGCAATAATGCCACTGCTAAGGAAGTGAAAACTACTACTGGGGTATAGTATCTCGCAAACTTAGTAATAAACTTCTCAGTTGCTGCTTTTTTGCTTCTAGCATTTTGTACTAAGTTTAAAATCTTAGCAATAGAAGACTCATCAAATAACTTGGTAACTTTAATTGTCAGGACACCCATTTTATTGAGCATTCCCGCCAAAACTGTTTCACCAATCCTTACCGTTCGCGGTACAGATTCGCCAGTTAAAGCAGAGGTATCAACCTGGGAATTACCATCGATAATCTCACCATCTAAGGGAATCTTTTCTCCTGGCTTGACTACAATAATTTCACCGATATTTACTGTCTCTGGCGATACTTTCTGGAGTTCACCACCTATTTGCACATTGGCATAATCTGGACGTATTTCTAATAAAGCTTTAATCGAATTACGGGAACGGTTAACGGCAATGTCTTGAAACAACTCACCAATTTTATAAAACAACATTACCCCCACCGCTTCGGGTAACTTATGAATGGCGATCGCTCCCAATGTTGCTACCGTCATCAAAAATGTTTCATCAAATACCCTACCGCGAATTATATTCCTACCTGCCGTTTTGAGTACACTCCAGCCACTTAATAAATACGCAGGAATGAAAAGTAGATATTCACCTATAGAGTAGAATGTATTGTGTAATTGACCTTCAAAAATTACACCAGGTATATACAAACCTAAAATCAAAACTAACGGAAATATCTCATTTTTGAGATTAAATTCTCCACCATGATCGTGATGATGGTCATGGTTATGATTCTCATCATGTTCGTGAGTATGATTATGATGATGATTCTCATGAGTATCATGTCCGCAATTACAGCAATGGTCAGATTCTGAATGTATTTCCCGCTTCATTTCGCTGCCAATTAGTAATTTATTAGATATATGAGCTATCGTTCAAATGTAATAAAAAAAATGAGTTTTTACAAGTTACTAATTTAAGAATGAGAATCTATATCAATCTATGTAGTAGTTGCAAAATTATTGATTAAGGTAGGGAATAAGAAAGATGAAACTATAAATGTACTTTTGCTTTCAAAAATTAAATATGAATGCTACAGAGAAATCCGATTTGATTTATGAAAAAATCTCAGTAACGCATTACAAGCGCTGATGCGTTACGCTATCGATAACGCATCCTACATGAACTAATACTAATGTGAAAAAAGAATGCGACGGATTGTAGGGGCAAGGCAGTGCCCATACGTGTCAACTTAAGCTTAAAGCTATATAGGGCTGGCGTTGTACAAAAACTTTCGCCCTCATCCCCTAACCCCTTCTCCTGGGCAGGGCCGTTTCATTCGTAAGGATATGTATTTTGTCAATATGATTGGCGATAAATATTAGGACAAAAGTCATAAATTATTGACCATTTTGATGCCTAATATTCAATGCCAAGCTTATTTTTCATCTCCTGAACCCTTGCATTTTCAGGGCTTTTAGGGAATGAAACAGCCCTGCTTCTCCTGGGGGAGAAGGGGAATTAAATCTCTTGCTCCCCTCTCCCGCCGGGAGAGGGGTTGGGGGTGAGGGCGAAAACCTAGCTACAAAGCGGGTTTCACGTTAAGTTGACACCAATGGGCACTGCCATGCCCTCTATAATAAATATATTGATGTGTCGCAAACATTATTTGTATTGGTATTTTTTTGAAAATAGTTTTGTATAAAAATTCTGGTTGATAAAAAAACCCTACAATTCAGCTTGTAGGGTAGGCAAGGACTTTAGTCCTTAATTTAAAGCTCTAATTTCCCCAGAAAAACTAGGAAACTGATGTTAAAGAATTACCCCGTAGTCCTAATCCTACTAACAACCCCGCAATCACGAAAGCTGTCATATAGGCTAGACTAATAAACCGCACTGATAACGGTGGTGCAACTCCTTCCACGTCTATGTCTTTTTGCACTGTAAACGGTGTAAATTGGCGCGAAGCATTGGGTTTGGGAGCAACTTGTACCTCTAATTTATGAGGTGCGCCATCAAAAAATCCTTGTTCCCAAGCAAATTTTCCTGTGGTATCGGGAACAGCTTGGTAAGCAA
Source organism: Tolypothrix sp. PCC 7601 (assembly GCF_025677855.1). Classification (NCBI taxonomy): domain Bacteria; kingdom Bacillati; phylum Cyanobacteriota; class Cyanophyceae; order Nostocales; family Tolypothrichaceae; genus Tolypothrix; species Tolypothrix sp. PCC 7601. The sequence goes on along the minus strand of NZ_CP064879.1, from coordinate 335,707 downwards.
AATTAACCCAACCATCTTCCAGCATGGTTGTTTTGATATTTAGGATTACGTCTTGAACAGGCTGATTGGTTTTTTCGTCAATGACTTGTACCTGTAAAGCCGCAGGTTTACCTACTGTGGCGCTAGTATCGCCTAATAATTGTGCTTGTAAACCCTGTTGCCGAGCAATCCCAGCACTATCAGTTTCAACTACGCTTTTTGATGCATGATGATCGTGATGATGTGCGTGTGTTGAACTCTCTGACTGGGCAACTTCTGCACTAATGTTAACGAATAATAGAGCTGCGATCGCAACTACAATTGCACCACTCAATAATAATCGCACGCGCTCAGGGGCAATTTCGGTAGGTGTGACAGCTTGGGAACCGCCAATTACCCAACCGCCAGCTAACCCAACTATCAACAACACTACAGCCAGAATCGCAAAATTGCGGTATTTTACCCAATTCTCTTTTACTGATAAAGTCAGAGTTTGTGCAATTGGGTTAAAAGCGTTGGCTACCACAGGGGTAACATTTACCTTGAATTGGTAATTTCCGCGAATTGGTAGTATTTCTTGTAATTCCAACTGCCCTTGAGGAGCTATTGTTTCTATATCAAGCAGCTTGGTTCCCTCAACTATCGGGAAATCTGTTGTGAACCAAGGGTTATGGGGTGGCGTAACAATTTCCAGATGAAATTTAGCATTCTCTAAAGCTTTACCTTTAGCATCTACTGCTTGCAATGCTAATTTAACTGGAGATTGGGATGTACTGGCTTCGGCTTCAAACGGTATAATTTGGTTGTCTGGCGCGGGGCTAATTAGTCTGACAGTAGGTTGGGGTGACTGAGAGAAGCCCACAAAACTATAAAAAACTACACTCATCATACAAATAATACTGATGAGTGTATAAAGCTTAAATTTTGACATTCTAAGTGCGAATAATCAATTATGAATTAACTTGAAGATTCCAAAACAGTTGCTAAGTGTTTTAGTGACAAGGAACCAGCAAAGTATGGTGACGGGGACTGTGTACGCGATCGTGAATTGCTGGATAGGTTGTAAAATAAACAGTCCACAGCGTCAACGCGCACAAGGAAACATAAAGTGTTGCTTGTACAGGCTTGGATAAAGTCAAGCTAGCTGTCTTTTGCAACACTGAAGAATGAGTCTGAGTTTTCATCATATACCTCGCATAAATCTAGAACAAATGCATCGGTAGATATTTTGGCTGGGCTTGCTTTAGCAACTGCTTTGTTAGTGAACTTCAAAATTCATACCTTATTTTTCCCATTACCTTTAGTGCTTGTTATCCACTAAAACCGATGTTTGCGTAATTTACACAATATCCTAGTTTTTCCTCGCCTGTCACTTTGTATATTTCTGTGAAAGCATCGACTTGAAAAGCAAAAATGCTTATCTTTATTTATTGGCAATACATTTTAGGACTAACGCCCTTCTCATATTTTTCTCACAAAGTCATCAATTCTCAACAAACTCAGCACTCTTGTACCCATTCCCAAAACTTGTCGGTTAAGGGGAAAAAGGGGAATGGGAAAAGGGAAAGAAAAAACCTTTAACCCTTAACCTTTCACCTTTTCCCCAAAACCAATTTTGATTTCAAAACGCTTAATCCAGTAGTATTCTCCCCAATCCCCAAACAATACGCGAATCTACGCATTGCCTTTTTGTAATTTTTGTGGGATTCTCCTTTACATATCTATTTAATACAGTAACTTGATAGAATTAGTGTAGTTTATTTGCAGCCTAGAAGAGGAGAATCTAAATGAGACTCATATCCAGTCTGGAAAATTTGGGGAAAGTACAGATTTTTGGCTATAAGTGTTTCCTCTGTGTTGCATTCTGGTTCAAAAACCCAATGAATATGGGGGGATTGAGCTAATGTCTGCAAATAAAATCAGAAAATCCGCACCAATTCACAGTAGAATTTCCGTACCTGCTCAGTATCAAAGACAGCCTGTTATTTCGCGGTTAGTATCTCGTTATGGTATAACAGTAAACATCGTAGCTGCATCATTAGTATCTGGTAGTGAAAGCGATGGCTGGTTTGATTTAGAATTTTTGGGAAATCCTGAGCAAATCACTAATAGCCTGTCTTACCTCCAAGAATTGGGAGTGGGTTTAGTAGAACTAGCAATTGCAAATCATATTCAATTTCACCAACAATCTCAAGCGTTCCCAAAAGCTGTTAACAAGCTAACGCGCAAAGAATTAGAAACATTTAAAAATCAGTGGGCGACAGAATGCCAAAAATGGCTTTCTCATGGACAAACTAATAGACTACACATACAATTGTGTATTTTAAAAAGCTATTACAAAAAACCGATAATTTCTCAACTAGTGTCTCGGTTTGGATTAACAGTTAATATCACTAGTGCTTTTCTCAATCCCTCTGTGGAAGATGACGGATGGTTTGACTTGGATTTGTGGGGGGAAACAAAACAAATCCATTCTAGCCTGCGTTATTTAAAAAAACTGGGACTACCAATTTGGCCTGATTGGTCTGGTACAGTGCAGAATAAAACTTTAGAACCAATAGTTTTTTAATTTACTAATTTAGTATCCCATGACCACATTCCATCAAATTCAAGTTAAAACAACACCCAGATTTCCTTCGGTTCCATCTTTCTCTGAAAAAAGTCAGATTACTAAAGTTCGTGTGTGCATATATATTCCTAATTCCTATCTGGAAGAACCTGTAATTTCTCGCTTAATTTCTCATCATGGTTTAGTTGTGAACATCATTAGCGCCTTTCTGGGAAGCACAACAGGAGGGGAAGGACGCTTTGATTTAGAAATTCGCGGAACCTTGTCACAAATTTCTAGCGGTTTAAATTACCTCGAATCTCTAAATCTAAAAATTGTCGGTAAGCCTAATGTAGATGGGGATAGTTGGAGTTATTGATGTTAGGGATTGGGGACTGGGGAACTCGGGGCCCCTCTGGGGATAAGGGGTAATGGGGATTGGGGGACAAGATGAAATATTCCTATGACCAATTATCCATTACCCATTACCAAATACCTAAATTTCATAATACCAAATGTCTTCTTGCTTTAATATGATACGATGTAAAGACAGGCGATTAATTAATCCTTCTTGCTCAAATTGCCCTAAAACGCGTGTGATGGTGACACGCGTTGAACCTAATATTTCTGCAAGGTCTTCGTGAGTAAGACGCATATCAATTAAACGTCCCTTGTCAACTTCCGAGCCGAATCTTTTAGATAACCATGCTAATAATTTAATCAGCATCGTATCTACTTTTTTATAGCTACGAATCACCATCAACTCTTCCGCTTGTTGAATGTGAGCTAATAAAATATCTGTAGGTTGGTGCCATTCTTCTAACAGTAAAATTTTTGCTTCTACTTTAGTGAGACACTCCATTTGATAGGGGTCTAACTTAGATAAACTTTTCCCTACTATATCCCCTGGCCCCCACAATCCTAAAGCAACTGTAGTACCATCTTCTAAATAGGTAAACGTGCGAACAAAGCCTGTTTCAATTTTCCACAAAACCCCTGGATGTTCTGGTAAAAATGACCTGCGAGTAAAAATCTGCTTAGTGTTTTTACTTGGTTGAGTAGTAACAATTTGTGAGAGAGCCATTAGTAAATATATTACTGTTATTCGATAGATTAACTGTAGTATACATATATCAGGTTCTTTGCGACTAGAGGTATTACACTCATCTAGATTTTTTTGCTGCAATTGAAAGGTTGAAGAACTAGATCCAACCTACTTTTTAAATTGGAAAATACACTTAACTTCACAGTAAATCGCCGGGAAACTCCGAACTGTGGGTGTGTAGGGTGAGATCCAAGCTATTTTAGGCGGTGGGACAGATAACTCTTTACTATGCCCCATGCCCTATCCCCTATGCCCTTTTGATGGTATAAGATTATGTCGGCTGAATAAGTGTCACAGTTAGCGCATAATTATACTTTCATCTATCGAATATTTAAGTATATACTGATACGGCTGCGACTTATGTTACCCGATCGCCCGATTAAATTTGAAGTCAGGCTGCCATCTTCCCATCCTCAGCTACTAGAAGGGCTAGATATATGGTTGCGCTTGGGTTTGATATCTCATGCCAAAGTGAGGCAGATTTGCGAAGAGAATTTGGTTTGTCCGGTGGTGTTGCAACCGCAAGCGGCTGTAACAATTTCCGATCCGGTGCAACAGTTACCTGTAGATATGTTACAGACTGCATCTGTAAAATCTAGCAGTCGCACACAACCAGAACCGAAGTCAGCTAAACCTAACTTTGTAACCACAATGTTACAGTCCTTAGGGGAAGAATTGAGTGTACGCTGGCTGCTGTTTTTAGGGGTGTTTTTGGTGGTGGTATCCTCTGGGGTACTCGCAGCCAGCCAGTGGGAGAAGTTTCCCGCTTCTGGACAGTATGGGGTTTTATTCGCTTATACCTTAAGCTTTTGGGGTTTCAGCTTTTGGGCGGCGAAGCAAAATAACCTGAGATTGACTGCACAAACATTGCTGCTGGTGACGCTGTTATTAGTGCCGGTGAATTTTTGGGCAATGGACAGCTTCAAATTGTGGCACAATCCTTTGGACTGGATTACAGTTGCGATCGCAGCACCTACGTTAACAGTCATTACGGTTTTACTTTGCAATAATCGGCTATTTTTTACTAATTTACGCACTGATAAATTATTACTGCTCAATATTCTTGGGTTATCGTTCCTACATTGGGGCTGGAAAATCCCCGGCTTTCCTTTAGTTGCTGTGTATGCGGCGATGGTAGGAACAACTATTATTACTGTTTATTACAATCTTCACCGACAGCCTCAATCCTCAGAAACTCCACCAACTGAAAGCAGTAGCCGCATCAGCTTCGGTATTAATTTACCTGCTGCTGTCATTGTTTATGCCCTATTAATGCTATTAATGCGGGCAATTTTTATTGTCCAGGTAGATGTCACCAAACTCGGTTTAGCCATTGGTATTTGCGGCTGGTTAATGACTTGGCTAGCTATGAGAGAGGCAGGAGGCAGGAGGCAGGAGGCAGGGGGACAAGGAGAAATAGGTAATTCCCCAATCACCAATCCCCAATCCCCATTACCCCTTATCCCCAGAGGGGGCCCCGAGTTCCCCAATCCCCAATCCCACCTCATCTGGCAACAACTCGGCAGCGTGCTACTATTACTGGGCTGGTTGGTGGCGGTGGTTAATTATCCTTGGCAAGCAATAGCTGTGAGTGGCTTGGGTTTGCAGTTTGTCGGTAGCAGATTGCAGAGATATAGCTTACAGGGTGACTTAGCGGCAGTTTTTGTTATTGGCTTACAGACGATTTGGCTGGGTTGGCGATTATTACCGTCGAGTATACAACAATCAGTGATCGCATTTGGTACGCAACTGACTAATTCTCAAAATGAACCTTGGGCGTTGCTGGGAGTGGTTTACTTTCCCTACCTGCTGTTGATGGTGGCGCTGACGGAAGGTTTTTATCGTCGCCAAAAGCAGGAATTGGCGCAATTTGGAGATGCGCTGACGCTGATTTTGGGAACTGGTTTAACAGCGCTGACTTTATTTAATCCGGTATTGCGATCGCTGAATTTGCTATTCTCGACGATGACGCTGGGTTTTGTTACCAAGCAACGTTTACAGCGAGACTCAGAAATCAGGGCTTTTTCTCCCTTGATTTACATGACTCATGTCATGGGAGTATTTACATTTTGCTCAATCATTGATTGGCTGTTACCAAGTTTGGGTAGGGAAGTTTGGGCAACTATTTTATTAGTTGTGATGGTAGCAGAGTGGGGATTGAGTCTCGGTGATGGGCGCTGGCGACAGAGTGCATGGCATATTGGATTAGTTCTAGCCTTTGTCAGTTTCGTTTTATTTTGGGCAAATGCAGAATCATCTTGGTTGGGTGTAGTTCAAAGTTATCACCATTGGGGAGTTCTTTGGCTAGTTACACCTTTAACTCTCACAGGAATTGCTAGCCGCACCAGTGGAACACGCCGCAGAATTAATAGTGGTTTGAGTATCTTGAGTTTAGGAATTGCTCAGTTACTGACTTTACAACTACCGGGAACGCGCTTAGTTGGTTTGGCTGTGGCGGCGGTGTTGATGTTGGCGAATACCCGCTATTTGCAATATGAAATCTCCGCCGGGATAAATATCGGCTTTGGGCTGAGTTTTATCGGTGTGCTGCTGTGGGAAGGTATACCAGGATTACCACATCTTAGCCTTGCAGGTTGGTTTTTTGTCGGTGCGATCGCAATTTTAAGTTTATGGTTAGGGCGGACTGTTTTACTTCGCCAAAATCAGCCCTTAGCAACCATGTATGCTGATGCTGGGGATAAATGGGCGATCGCATTTTCTGTTTTAGAATTGTTTTTACTTACCGTACATTCCCTGACTGTTTATCAACGAATTAATACCCCTGGAGTTTTCTATTTAGCAGCTATTACCATCACCTTAGGAGCTATTACCTATCGCAGTTGGCGGGAACCGACAAACTGGGGATTTTATGGGATTGGTTGGTGTGTGGAATTGTTGATTGCCGAATTACTCGGTTTTTGGGGACGTTCGACTGTTAATATGGCGATCGCCAATATCGCTTTAGGTTTAATCACCCAATTGTTAGGGGAATGGTGGCGACGACGCTATCAAGGAGAGAATCTCAAAGTTAGTCTGCATCTTCTGCCCTTGATGTACGCTGCTTTAAGTGTACTTTTACGCTTAGATACTTTTGAAGATTGGACAGGCTTGTGTTCTCTCGGTGTGGCTTTAATTGTGATTGGTGTCGGGCGACGCAGCGAAAGCTTCAAACCCCTGCTGTATTTGGGAATTATTGGTGTTTCAATTTCCGCCTATGAACTGCTGTTTTATCAAATGTCACAGGCGAAAGGCGGCGGTTATGGCGATGGCTTAATTGCGATGGCGATGCTGGGTACTAGTATCATGTACGCATATCATATTTTATCGCCTTGGTTAGGAGATTACTTACACCTGACGCGCCCACAAATTAAAAGTATTGCTCATCTGCACTGGGCTTGGAGTAGTTGTTTATTAATTGCGGCCATTGGTGCGCCCATCGTTGTTAATCGCCTGGTAGGATTAGGCACAGGCATTGTTTTGATTCAGTATGCCATTTTTGAAGGACGGCAAATGTCTGCTACACGCCAGATTCTGGGTGACATTACCATAGCCGAGATGTGGGTTTACCTGGGATTATTAGAAGTAGCCGCCATCAGAATTTATTGGCGTGAAACCGCAATTGGACAATTATTAGCAGGGCCTTTAGTACCGTGGAAAGGTGCGATCGCTTGCGTAATTGCCTACTTCCTCTATATATTACCCTGGGAGAATTGGGGATGGTCAAAACGACCTTGGCAACGGGCGGCGTACATTATACCTTTGGTAATTTTAGCGGAAACCTACTTAAATGTTTACCCAATTACTTTAGTTATTACAGCTGGATTTTATGTTTTCCTAGCCGTAGTTGGCAATAACATAAGGTTTACATATATCAGCGTAGTGTTGATAGATTGGGCATTATTTCGCTGGTTTGCTGACTTACATTTAAATGATCCTTTGTGGTATGTCACAATCATTGGATTATCAATACTATATATTGCTCAAATAGATCCTCTATTCCAGCGAACAGAATATAAAGACGCGCGCCACAGTTTAAGAATGTTAGGAAGTGGATTAATTTGTGGTTGGGCAATTATCTTTAATCAAGATACCGCCTTAATACCAGGAATCTTCAGCCTAATTACAATTTTCGCGGGCTTAGGTTTAAGGATACGCGCCTTTCTCTACGTTGGTACAGCCGGGTTTTTAATTACTAGTATTTACCAATTAGTAATTTTCAGCTTACGTTATCCATTTTTAAAATGGGTTGTCGGCTTATTCGTGGGAATTGTGCTAATTTCCATTGCGGCTAACTTTGAAACTCGCCGCGCTCAAATTAGTTCTTTATTGCGAAATACCAATGATGAATTTCATGACTGGGAATAAGGAATTAATTCGTAATACCCTGCGGGAAGCGCAAAGCGCTACGTAATTCGTAATTAAGAGAGTAGAGCGCCTATGATATTTTTCAAGGAGTGCGATCGCTTTTTCGGTGTTGATGGGAAAATCACATCAATATATTATCAGTAGGGGCACGGCATCCACAGACTTACGGTGAAATCGATAGATTATTGGTGCCGTGCCCAGCATCCACAGATTTTCGGCGAAATCGATAGATTATCGGTGCCGTGCCCAGCATCCACAGATTTTCGGTGAAATCGATAGATTATCGGTGCCGTGCCCAGCATCCACAGATTTTCGGTGAAATCGATAGATTATTGGTGCCGTGCCCAGCATCCACAGATTTTCGGTGAAATCGATAGATTATTGGTGCCGTGCCCAGCATCCACAGATTTTCGGCGAAATCGATAGATTATCGGTGCCGTGCCCAGCATCCACAGATTTTCGCTAAAATCGATAGATTATCGGTGCTGTGCCCATACAATGTGGTTGGTGAAAAGTGCGATCGCTTTTTTGGTTTGCAGTTACGAACTCGTCCCACCTGCAACCATTGCGGGAATTAACACCGCATCAATCACATGAATCACGCCATTGTCAGCCAGAATATCAGTTTGCAGAACATGGGCATCATTGACTTTAATTGCACCATGATCTGACTCAATTGCTAAAATTGAACCCTCAAAAGTTTCTGCTTCCTCAATTTGTACCAAATCATCAGATCTAACATCCCCAGAAGCAACATGATAAGTCACAATTTTCTTGAGCTTAGGGATATCTTGCAGCAGCGCGTCTAAAGTTCCCTCAGGCAGTTTAGCAAAGGCATCGTCAGTAGGTGCAAAAATCGTCAAAGAACCAGGACTTTTGAGAACATCTGTAAGTCCCACAGCGTCAACAGCCTTTACCAAAGTTTTGAAATTTCCTGCATTAATCGCAGCTTCTAAAAGATCCGCCATGAGGTTTAGTTACTTTCTTAACTTAGTTTTATAACCTACTTATAAAATGACCAAGCGCTCTCAACCTCTATCAAGAGAGAGGTTACCAACAATTGCATACCCTACAGCAGATTAATCAGTACTGCTAAACTGGGGAATGACATACAAAGGATGAAGGATCAAGGGTAAAGGATGAAAAAGTTGCATTTCATACTTCATACTTCCACCTTCAGACTTCAGATCACCCCAAAAACCACTGACTATGCTTAAGCGTTCCAAGTTCGAGACAACCCAGTCTCAGATTATGCACCGTGCTGAGGATTTGATTAGTGCAGCCTCAAATCGGTACCGCATTACAGTTCAGGTGGCAAACCGTGCCAAGCGCCGCCGTTATGAAGACTTTGAAAATGCAGAAGATGCAATGATGAAACCAGTACTCCGGGCAATTATTGAAATGTCCGATGAACTGACTCAGCCAGAGATTATTGGGGAAATATAGGGATGGGGAATGGGGATTGGGGACTGGGGACTGGGGACTGGGGAAGGGGAAAGGGATAAAAAGCTTTTCCAATGCCCCATGCCCTATGCCCTATGCCCTATGCCCTATGCCCTATGCCCTATGCCCCATGCCCCTGCCCTTTTCCAAATTATAATTTTGCAGCTTAATTCAATATTCAATATGAAGTACTGGACACTGCCAATAGCTTTTATGGTCGTGGGTTTAATTTTATTGGGTTCGGGGGTAGATAATGCAAAATATACAAATATTATCGGTGTCCAACCTGCGATCGCACAGCGAATCAGCCCTAGTGAAGTATGGCAGGTAGTCTATCAACAGTTACCCGATTTTCCCAAAGAAAATCAGTATATCAGTAAAGAAACAGGGAAAGTTGCGGAAAATAATACTTTAGCAGGGCGCTTAATTCGTTATCACATTTACGTCAAAGAACGCACCCCCAATTACCGCCTAGATTGGAAGCTGACTTTGGCTGATTATCTCAATGCCAATGAAACTATGTATGATGTGACATATCCCGGTTTTGATGTGTTGCGAGAAAATCCTATAGAAGGCGATCGCAAAGCTATTTCTAAGCTTACCCGCAGCCAGCGCAATGCCTTAGTACAAGTATTGACCAACATATTTAGTACTAATTCACCAAATACGCCATAATTTTGGATTGTGAATTAATTTACCTAAAACAGCAATTTATCTCACGCCTTACCTGACGGTTGCTGTAGGTAGTTCATTCTACAATCCAAAATCCAAAATCCAAAATCCAAAATTCCCTGATGGAACGAGTCATCAAAAGCGGATCTGGTTGGCGTATTGGCTGGAATCCTCATGCACCTGAATATAAAGGCCTAGTAGGTACAGATGATTGGGCGATTGAGTTAACCGAAGCCGAGTTAAACGATTTCTGCCGTCTTTTCGCCCAGCTAGCCGACACCATGAAGTACATGGCAGCAGAATTGATGGATGAAGAAAAAATTGCTTGTGAAGCCGAAAGCGATTTATTATGGTTGGAGGTTGAAGGCTATCCTCACGCCTACAGTCTGCGCTTCATCCTGAATACAGGACGCTGTGTAGAAGGTAGCTGGGATAATTCGGCTGTTCCTGGTCTATTGCAAGCTGCTGGGATGCTCAAAGTTTTTTGAATTTTACCCTTGATTATCCTGAAGCTTCTTGCTAATATAGTAATTCTGACCGGGGCGTAGCGCAGCTTGGTAGCGCGCCACTTTGGGGTAGTGGAGGTCGTGGGTTCGAATCCCGCCGCTCCGATTGATAAAATCCCTAATCCGCTAGTCTTTGAAGAAGATTAGCGGCTTTTTTCATAGCAAGGGTTAACTCACTCCATACCAATTCCGTACCAACACAGAAAGAATATACAGCAAATTCGATGTTTATGAGGTACAGCAACTAATTGAAAAAAGTAGTGAGTAATAAGTAGTGAGTAATAAGTAAATTTCCTACTCATTATTCATAACTCATAACTCATAACTCATAACTCATAACTCATGATGTACTTCACAGACTTCAAAAGTGCTGTAAATTATTGATTTATAGCAGGAGATTTTATTGCTATCCATTGAGTAACAGGTGCCATTCCTCGCCAGCCTAAAAATTTACCAATTGGTTCGGCACGTTGTATGGCAATGCGGGTGAAGTTGCCACCCACTTTTTCATACCATTTAAATAAAGTTTGTTCGCCTTCAATAGTGACGACATTTGCCACTAATCTACCACCTGGTTTGAGTACTGACCAACAAATATCAAATAAATTATCTGCTGTTACACCACCACCGATAAAAATAGCATCAGGTTGAGGTAAATCTTGCAGTGAATTTGGTGCTTTTCCAGCGATAATTTGCAGACTTGGGACTCCTAAAGCGGCTGCATTATCAGCAATGTATTGCAGTCTAGTTGAGTTTTGTTCAATAGCGATCGCTCGACATCGCGGATGAGTCCGCATCCATTCTATAGAAATTGAACCACAACCAGCGCCTACATCCCACAGCAGTTCTCCTGGTATTGGCGCTAGGGTAGCTAGGGTAATCGCCCTGACTTCATGTTTAGTTAATTGTCCATCGTGATGATAAGCGTTATCTGGTAATCCTGGGATTCTGGGCAAAGATAGAACCCCAGAATCAGCAACACAATCAACTGCGATCGCATTTAAAGCGGCGATGTCTGTTTCATTCCAAGATGCTGCGGTACTTTCTACAATTCGTTCTTGTGTACCACCCATCCTTTCTAAGACCGTAATTTTACTGTCACCATAGCCCCGTTGTGTCAAAATTTTTGCCACAATCCCGGGTGTGTCTTTACCTGCACTCAAAATTAGTAGCCGCGCCCCAGAATAAATATAAGACTGAATCAGCGCAGGTGGACGACCGCACAAACTGATGGTTTCTACTTCTGTTAATGACCATCCTAATCTGCCACAGGCGAGGCTGAAAGCTGAAGGTGCGGGAATAATCGTGATTTCGGAGAGAGGAATTTGTTTTGTTAAGGTAACACCAATCCCGTAACACATGGGATCGCCGCTAGCGAGGACACATACAACTTGGCCGCGATGTTGGATAATTTCGGCTACTGAGTTGCTAATGGGGGAAGCCCAGGTAATTTTCTGGCGTTGATCGTTGCTAGGAAGCATTGCTAAATGGCGATCGCCTCCTACTATTATTTCAGCTCGATCCACTAGGGAACGGGCGATCGCACTTAATCCTGGTAATCCATCTTCACCAATACCAACAATCGCCAGCCATTTACCTACCATTTTCGCTAATAAATAGATAATTTAGACTTTAATAGCTACAATCCGAATTCTGCGGTAGTCTGCTGTCCAATTTCCTTGTTGATATAGTGTCGGACGCAAAGTATCTTCTACTTGCTGAATTACTTGTGCCTGTTGTGCAGCAGACATTCCCACAAAGAAAGTACTAGCAAACATTTTAATCCAGTTGGCTAGACCTGCTTCTTTGTCGGCTAACATAGTTGGGCGAGGATATAAGTTAGCATAAATTACCTCAAACCCTTGCTTTTCTAAGAGAGTAGCATACTCAGCAATACTGGGATAATACCAAGGATTCCTGGTTTGTGGTTCGGGAATTGCCATCGCTGTGATGGCGCTATTCAAAGCTGAGACAATTGCCTGTACATTCCCCTTACCGCCAAATTCTGCCACAAACCGTCCCCCTGGTTTGAGGGCTTGATATATGGAAGCGATCGCTAAATCTGCTTGTTTTACCCAATGTAAAACCGCGTTAGAAAACACCGCATCTAAAGGCTGTTCAACTTGAAAGTTTGTCGCATCAGCAATATCAAAGTGCAGATGAGGATAGTTGTTTCTAGCCTTCTCAATCATCTCAGGTGCATTATCAATTCCCCATACTTTAGCCCCAGCTTGGGCAATTTTTGCTGTTAATTGTCCTGTACCACAGCCGAGATCCAAAATTGCTTCCCCAGATTGAGGATTGAGTAATTTTAACAAGTCTTCGCCATACTGCCAGACAAAGGCGTGTTTATCTTGGTAAAGGGCAGTATTCCAATCATGATTGGGTACGGAAATATTCGTCATACAGCAGATTGTCAGTGGTGATGCACGTGATGCTGTGAGCGGAAGAGGCAGGGGGAAAAGGAGCAGGTGAGCCAGCGCGGTCTTGGGGGTTTCCCCCATGAGTGACTGGCGAATCCGTTCGACGAAGTCGTTCCCGAAGGGTAGGAGAGCAGGGGGCGCAAGCTGTTTCTCCCAACGCGAGTGCGAAGCGGCACATGGGTCATTGGTGTCAACTTAACGTGAAACCCTCTTGGTTGCAAGGTTTCGCCCTCACCCCCAGCCCCTCTCCCACCAGGAGAGGGGAGCAAGAGATTCAATTCCCCTTCTCCCTGAGGGAGAAGGGGTTAGGGGATGAGGGCGCGAGGTATTTGTACAACGCCTGCCCTATATAGCTTTTAGCTTAAGTTGACACCAATGCACATGGGTTCAAGCCCCGTCCCAGTCTTCCCCCTTGCCCCCTGCTCTCTTGTTGACCTATTCGGTTGATGATTGAGGGAATTACACTTTTTTCAGCCAGCTAAACATGGCACGTAAATCTTTACCCACTTCTTCAATGCGGTGTTCGGCTTCTTGACGACGCATAGCGGTAAAGCCTGGTTTGCCAGATTGATTTTCTAACACAAATTCCCGCGCAAATTGACCGGATTGAATTTCGCTGAGAATCTTCCGCATTTCAGCCTTGGTTTGGTCATTTACAACCCGAGGGCCACGGGTGTAATCGCCATATTCCGCAGTATTAGAAATACTGTCGCGCATTTTGGCTAAACCACCTTCTACAACTAAGTCAACAATGAGTTTGACTTCGTGCAGACATTCAAAATAAGCTAATTCTGGCTGATAACCAGCTTCTACTAAAGTTTCAAATCCGGCTTTGATTAAAGCACTCAAGCCACCGCACAATACTGCTTGTTCGCCGAACAAATCAGTTTCGGTTTCTTCACGGAAAGTTGTTTCTAAAACACCCGCACGAGTACCACCAATACCTCTAGCGTATGCTAAAGCGCGATCGCGTGCCCGACCACTAGCATCTTGATAAACAGCAAACAGAGCTGGTACGCCTTGTCCTTGTTCATAAGTCCGACGGACTAAATGTCCTGGCCCTTTAGGTGCAACCATAACCACATCTACATTTGCAGGTGGTACAACTTGCCCAAAGTGAATATTAAAACCGTGAGCAAAAGCGATGACGTTACCTTCTTCTAAATTTGGCTCAATTTCGTTTTTGTAAACTGACTTCTGCACTTCATCAGGCAACAAAATCATGATAAAGTCAGCAGCATTCGCAGCATCCGCGACATTTTTGACTGTTAATCCAGCCGCTTCCGCCTTGGCAGCTGATTTACTGCCCGGATATAGCCCTACAATTACGTCTAAACCACTATCTTTCAAATTAAGGGCGTGAGCATGACCTTGGGAACCGTAACCAATAATTGCAATGGTTTTCCCCGCCAAAAGGTCTAAATTGGCATCTTCGTCATAGTACATCCGGGCCATAGCGCATCTCCTGTCAGCAAGCATCATTAATTGGCAGGCTTTTGATTTTACCTCAAATTAGGTACATATTGGGAAGGGGGAAAAGGGGAAAGGGGAAGGGGGAAAAGGGAAATTATTATTACCAATTACCAATTACCAATGCCCAATGCCCTATGCCCATAATTACGTTTCTTGGTCAATTTTTTGGACTTCTTCTGCGGATAGTTTGACATTGATAGCGCTTACCGAATCTTCTATGCTGGCAATTTTGCTAGCGCCGGGGATGGGTAGGATTGCGGGGGATTTGGCACGCAGCCAGGCTAGGACAATACAATAAACTGATACACCTTTAGCTTGAGCTAATTTGGCGATCGCAGGAATATCTTGCAAGTTTTGATGGCGACGACTACCACCAAAGGGACTCCAAGGTAAAAAGGTTAATCCTTCCTGTTCGCAATACTCCAGCACACCATCACGTTCGGGTTGTCGTTCCCAAGGATTATATTGATTTTGCACGGAGACAACATCAACTAAATCCCGGGCTTGCTGAATTTGTTCGACAGAAAAATTAGAAACTCCCACAAACCGAATTAAACCAGCTGCTACCGCTTCCTTAACTGGTGCGAGGGATTCTGCAATTGTGTACTTGGGATCGGGGGCGTGATATTGCCACAGATCTATTGGTTTATCACCACCTAAAGCCTGAAAACTTTCACGAATAGTTTCCCGTAAATGTTTAGGGTTCCCGTTGCGTATCCAGTTACCATTAGGACGCATCAAACCGCCCTTGGTGGCGACAACCACTTGGCTAACATCGCCGTTATAACTGCTGAGTGCTTTGTTAATCAGTCTTTCGTTGTGGTGCTTATCTGCCTCATCTAAGCAGTAAGAGTCAGCCGTATCAATGAATGTGATACCCAAATCCAAAGCGCGATGGATAACTGCGATTGATTCAGATTCAGCAGGGCGATTCGATATCGACATTGGCATACCACCCAAGCCGATCGCACTCACGGAAATACCCGTTTTTCCTAGCTGTTTAGTTTCCATGCTTCTTACTCTTGTTTGCAGTGCTGTGAAGTAGGGGGGCGATGAGGGTAAAGGGGAATGGGAAAAGGGGGAAAGGGGAAGGGGAAAAGGGGGAAAGGAAGAACCTTTAGCCCGATGCTTGCCGCTTTTCCTATACAAAAATTTATATATTTCACCTTAATCGCGCCTACTTAAACTATTTAGTAGCGATTCACAGCGGTTTTGACAATTCATCTTTAGTCTTGTTAAGCGCGAGTGATATTACATAAGCTCTATCACAAGACTGATGTAAACTTCTAAGTAGTGAGCAATAAGTGCCGAATGTTGAGTTGCAACAGACGCGATTAATCGCGTCTGTACAAGAGTGCTAAGTTCTGAGTCAAAAATAAAAATTAAGTTCATCCCATTCTGTTAAAGAGTGGGTATAGGGCATGGGGCATTGGGCATTGGGCATAAGTAATGGGTAATGGGTAATTGGTAATGGGTAATTGGTAATAATAATTTCCCCCCCTTCCCCTTTTCCCCTTTTCCCCTTTTCCCCTTTTCCCCCTTCCCCTCAACTTCTGCATAAGTTCTCACTCTTCAGAGATATGTAATTACAGCAGCGATGCAGAGGAAAAAACAATGTCTAATGAACAAGATATAAATAACGCTCCTATTGAATTAACAGACGAAGAACTCGACGAAGTGTCGGGTGGGATTGATATTTTTATATCAGGCGCGACTTTTGAGCAAAGAAATGTCTTCTCTGCTCGTCGCGGTTCCCGTCGGCGTGGGGGTAATTCCATTTATCAATCTTCTTCTATATCTTCTTCTGCATTTCAATTGATTGGTTTGGGCTTTGGCTCCGTTGGTGATGCCATGAGCTTTCTCCAAGGGTTTTCCAAACTCTTTGGTAGAAGATAACGCTATGAGGGAGACAAATTTGTCTCCCCTTTATTAATTAATCACATTTAAAAGTCTAATTGCCCTGGAATCCCTGGAGTGTGGAGAATATTCAATGACAGAGGTGTTACTTAAAGAACTTAGTAATGAAGATATAGATTGGATGTTGACGGCTGGTAAGCAAGTGGAATTAGAGCCTGGAACCGTTCTGATTCAGCAAGGTCAACCTCTAGAAGCGCTGCATATTCTGCTAGATGGTGCATTGCTAGTTACTCTAGCACAAGCTGATAAAAATCCTTTGGGTCGCGCTTTTGCAGCTTTGGAAGGCGGAACTTTATCAGGGCGGGAAATTGCGCGGTTATCTAATGGGGAGATGGTAGGGGAAATTCCCTTTGTGGAAACCTACTTACCAGCTACTACCGTTAGCGCTACCAGCAAATCTTTAGTGTTGACGATTCCCAGAACTCGCCTCCTCTCCAAACTAGAGCAAGACTTGAGTTTTGCAGCGCATCTTTACCGTGCAAGTGCGGTGCTTTTGGCAAATCGCCTAGAGCAAATGATTAATCAACTGGGAAATAGCACAGTAGTTTTAAGCCAACCGCAACTCAGAGAAGCGTTGATTGTGTTTGCAGAGTTACACGATCGCGATTTGGATTGGTTAATTACAGCCGGAAAAGTCGAACAATTTCCCGCTAATTACGTATTAATTCGTAGTGGTAGACCTATAGAAGCGTTATATATTTTACTAGATGGGTCTGTGACTTTAAATGCCGCAGAAACAGAGTATAACCCCTTATCACAAGCTTTTTCTAATTTAGAAGATAGTGAAAATCAAGTATTTGAAAAGGAATTTGGGCGCTTATGGCGCGGTGATATCCTAGGTGAGACTCCGTTTATCGAAGTGCAACCATCAGCAGTAACAGTGAAGACATTAGAGGATTCACGGGTATTAACTATTCCTCGCTGGCGGTTATCTGCAAAATTATTGCATGATGTCGGCTTCGCATCTCGATTTTACCGAGTTTTGGCAATTTTATTAGCCGACAAACAACAAGCGATCGCACAACGCCTCGGATATGGGCGAGTAACCTACAGTAGCGGTCAATCTCTAGAAGAATCTTACAGCAATGAACTCTCTACCAATTCTCTAGGACAGGTAGCCCTAGCCGGCGCAAGATTTGAATGGATGCTCAAACGCATTGGAATTGAGTAATTTAGTAGGTCGGCGTAATTCAATATAACTGGCAAGGGCTGTTATTTGTCATTAGTCATTAGTCATTAGTCATTTGTCATTTGTCATTGGTAAAAGAATTTCTCCCCTTGCTTCCCAATCCCCAATCCCCAGTCCCCAATCCCCAATCCCCAATCCCCAATCCCCCCATCATCAAAGGATAAATAAAATGGTTCCCCAGCAAGAAACACAGAAAAATAATATGTTCCGCAAAGAAGCTTTAGAAAAGGTAGCTTCTCCCGAACAATTAGACCAACTAATTCAGGTTACTAACCCTAAACGCTGGTTTTCTTTGGTCGCGCTGGGTTCTTTGGTGGCGGCGGGTCTTGCTTGGAGTATACTCGGACGCATCCCCATTATTGTTACAGGTCGTGGTGTATTAGTTTATCCCAGTAAAGTTGTCACAGTCCAAGCTGCGAACTCTGGACGGATTCAATCTTTAAATGTGCAAGTGGGAGATAAAGTTAAAAAAGGTCAAGTTCTCGCCACAATTGATCAAACAGAATTACGCAAACAATTGCAGCTATCTTACGAGAAACTAGCACAACTGCGATCGCAAGACCAAACCGCAAATAATGCCCAACAAGAACGTTTTGGCTTAGAACAAAATGCCAACCAGCGCCAACGAGAAGCCTTACAGCAGAGTTTGCAAACAGTACAATCCTTAACCCCAGTATTGCGGGAAAAAGGCTTAGAAGTAATTAAACGCGATCGCCAAACTCTTAAACAACGCTTAGACACCTTACGGGAACTACAACCCACACTGAAAAAACGCTGGGAAGACCGTCAAGGACTGTTCAGAGAAGGGGCTGTGCCTCAAGATACAGTACTACAAGCCCGTCAAGAATATATTAACGCCCAAGCCCAAATTAATGAGGCAGAATCGCAGTTAAATCAACTAGATGAGAAAGAAGCCAGCGCCCAACGGGACTATCTTAATAATCTCAATCAAGCCAACGAATTGCAAGCGCAAATCAAAGCCTTAGATAGCCGTCAAGCTAGCCAAAAAGAACAAGATATTAATACCAATACCAACCGTAGAAAGGAAATTCAAGAAACTCAACGCCTAATTGCTCAATTAGAATTACAGTTACAACACAGCACTCAAATTGTTAGTGACTTTAGCGGCACAGTTTTAGAAGTTACCGCTAAACCCGGACAACTATTAGAAGCAGGTGCCGGAATTGGTACAATTGCTGCCCAAGAATCAAATGCTAAGTTAGTTAACGTTGCCTTTTTACCTGTGAGTGAAGGTAAGAAAATTAAACCAGGAATGCCTTTGCAAATCACACCTTCCACAGTCAAACGCGAAGAAGTAGGTGGGATTCAAGGAAAAGTTACCAACGTCTCTGCATTCCCCATCACCCAACAAGGTGCAGCTAGTTTAATCGGCAATCCAGATATTGTCACTAGCATTATCTCCCAAGGGCCACAACTGGCTGTATTTACAGAAATGGAGCAAGATTCTTCAACTTCTAGCGGTTATCGTTGGTCATCATCCAAAGGGCCAGATCAAAAAATCACCCCTGGAACTACCAGTTCTGTGCGGATTACAGTAGAAAATCGTGCCCCAATTACCTTTGTTCTCCCCATTCTCAAAACTTGGACAGGCTTAAATTAAAATTCAACCCTTGTAGAGACGCGATTCATCGCGTCTGTATTCAAAAGTCGAATCGCCCTCATCCCCTAACCCCTTCTCCCGCAGGAGAAGGGGAACTAAATCTCTTGCTCCCCTCTCCTGGTGGGAGAGGGGCTGGGGGTGAGGGCGAAACCTTGCACAAGAGCGGGTTTCAAGTTAAGTTGACACCACTGGGCACTGCCATGCCCTTACAATTATCTGTACTCAACAACTTGCAATCTGCTGTATTAAAATAACACTGCCTACATAGGCGATCGCTTCAACATTAAGCCTTAATGGTCGAGGTTTAGTTCTTAATGGTCAAGGTTTAGTTCTTAATGGTCAAGGTTTAGTTCTTAATGGTCAAGGTTTAGTTCTTAATGGTCAAGGTTTAGTTCTTAATGGTCAAGGTTTAGTTCTTAATGGTCAAGGTTTTGTTCTTAATGTTGTAAGGTTGAGGACTAAAGTTTGTTAGCAATGCCAAAAGTAGGCTACATCTACGCATTTTCATGTAGAGTTAAGAGCGATCGCACTTGACAACAGTTTTCGCATATTTAAACCACATCTATCGTAGGGGCACGGCATCCACAGACTTTCGGTTACACAAATATCTTATCGATGCCGTGCCCCTACCAGGTAATTAATCTTGGCGACTTTACCTTGGTATAAGCAAAAAGTAACTGAAGATACTGAGGTGCATGAGGTAGCAGAAATATTTATTCAGGCAAACTGCTATCAGCCCACAGTGCCAGGTATCGGAATTCGAGAAGGTTGATTCTACCGTGCATAAGGGGCTTGTAAAAAATCTTTATAAATCTCTGAAAGCCTTAAATGTTAGACTTTACAAGTCTTGACGCACACACCACCTCCATGCGAGAGAAGAGACTCTGACGCACAAATTGCAGATGGCTACCATAATTAATTATGGGGAGGTGTCCCCTGGGAGATGAGGTATTAAAAGTAGGATCTATATATTTGGAAGTAAATACTTCTTTCTTCCATCCAACAAGAATTTTAAGCTTTTCCCAGGCTTCTCTATAATTTTGGCCATCTAACTTACCGCCAACACTAAAGTAAATTTCCTTCTGTACACTGAAGCCAAAGTGACCATCACTGTATTTCACCCACAAACTGTCAATTGTGCGTAAGTCAGCGCCAGGGAAATTTAAGAGTGCGTCTTGGGTAAACGTGCCCTTTTCTGTTCTTTCTATAGCCTGAAGCATCACCCTACAGGTTTCTATATCGGCTTCCTTCCATTTCCCTGCGGCTAGCAAGTCGCGTAGTTTGGTATAGTCTACGCCTTTTTCTGAACTGAGGTCATCTTCGGTTGTTGGCGGTTCCAAGGTAATGTTTTTTGCCGTTTTTTCCTCCCCGCTTTTCTGAATCTGAGGCGTTGGGGGTGCGATAACTCTTGTCTCAATTTGTTCAATATCCTCATCTCTGAGTTGCAAAAGTTGCTGTAGCCGCTTCAACTCTTGCCTTGTATACTGACTCAGCGTACCTTCATCCTCAACCGCCTCAATTAGCGCTTCTGCGTATTCCTGTAGATTTTCTTGATACTTGCGGTAAGGTTCTAAAACTTCATTTTCAATTTGATCTGCTACCTCAACTGACAAACCCAATTCATTTTGCCTACGCTTGAGAATGCGGCGACCTATAAGCGAAATCTTACCATCTCTTACACATCGCCCTACTTCCTTACGGTACTCCAATTGCGGATCGCCTATGGGAGCTTTCGCTAACTTTATTTTAAAACCCTCTTTTACAGCATAAATTTCTGGCTTCATTGCCGGCGCTGCTTCCTGCACCTTTTTTCGCGCATATTCATGCAGTTCATCTACAGAAATCATGCCATCGTTATCGGTGTCAGCTGCACCTTTCTCAATTCCTTCTACAATGTAGCGGGTGTAAACCGATAAGTCTGCTCCTTCTTGTTCAAAAGAATATTGAGTAGCCGTGGAAGAAGTAAGTACCACCCGTCCTTCTCCTCCCAGTTGGTTTTTAATATCTACAGTATTATCGTCTTTCGCCTTCATTCCTTCAGCAAAAGCACCGCTAAAGCAACAGTCAAGAATAATTACCTGTCGCCGAGAACGGCTATTTTCCATCATCCCATGTATGAGGCTGGCAGCAGTGGCGGTAGTTTGAATGAGTCCGCTTTTGTGGTTTTTACGGGTTTGGCTAGTTGCTAAATATAATCTGCCAGCTTCATCTTTAATCCCGTGTCCAGAGAAATACAGTAATACTAAATCATCCTTTTCACGACCAGAAAACAAAGTTTCAATAGCTTCTTCCATTACCTGGCGTTGGGGATTTTCCAACACTGTAATATCAGCATCGGCAAAATCACCCATTTCTGAGTGCTGTAAGACTCGCTGCATTGCTTTCACATCTTGCACAGCGCCAGGTAAAGCATTTAACCCTGGTTGGTACTCACTAATTCCAATCAGCAATGCTAGCTTTGCCATCTACCTATCTACACCTTTGTAATTTCTTGTATAGCATTTACTGCTGCTTCTAACTCTTGACGGCTGCTGGCTTTGACTTTAACTTTCTTGCTTTCACCGCTTTCTTTGGTCAATTCTAGTT
Source organism: Tolypothrix sp. PCC 7601 (assembly GCF_025677855.1). Classification (NCBI taxonomy): domain Bacteria; kingdom Bacillati; phylum Cyanobacteriota; class Cyanophyceae; order Nostocales; family Tolypothrichaceae; genus Tolypothrix; species Tolypothrix sp. PCC 7601. The sequence continues at coordinate 313,880 of NZ_CP064879.1, read as the reverse complement.
CTATTTCAATAGGTTTGTTACCTAAACGGTCAGTGAGAAAACCCCAAACTTGCTTGACGCTTTCCGATTTCACTAAAGCAACCAATTTACCTACAACATAGCCTGTGATTGATTTACTTCCCACTGGCGCATCGATTTTAGCTTCTCGGTTAACTTCTTCTACCTCATCAAGTTCTTTCATTTGACTCAGAAGCCTTTCGACTTCTTGGTCTTTTTCCTCTTCGTCTAAATCCGGGTCAATAAAGGTAATTGTCAGCTTAATATCTGATATGTCTGCCATAGTGAGTATTTGGTGATTTTGAATACCAAGATTTAAGATAATGTATTTTTACTGAGAATTAAGCCCAGTTTACTGTAAATACATCAAGACTCAGGTTGATAATTCCGTAAATCGGCAGCAAGTAGTGGCGTGGAAACATATTAGCTGTGTCAGTCCCCTAGTAGTCTGCCAAAGTTTTTTTGACAGGCGGGGGAAAGGCTAAGGGGAAAAGGGTAAAGGTTTAGAACCCTTCCCCTTTGCCCTTTTCCCTTTCCCCAATCTACACCGCACCAGCAAAAATTTCAGTTGTCGCGCAGCGCAACGCACCGTCAAAGATTAAAAGCGATAACTTCGTTAAGCTCCGCTAACGCATTACCAATGAAGAAATACACTCAGGTATTATGCGGATTTTTGATCGGCGCTACTTTCAATGTGACGACGCAAAACAGCGTTGATGAGAGTTTTATATTCTGAGCCTTGAGCTTGAAACCAAGCTATTACATCTGGGTCTAATTGAATCAAATTTTTAGCTTGAGCCGCCGGAATTCGCAATGTTGCTTTTTCAAAAAATTCATCAGTTAATGGCGGAATATCTGAATAATCAATGTCGTCATCTAACATGGACTCTAACGCACTTCTTAACGAAGGCTATAAACGAAAATAGAGAAAGGTTAAGCATTAACTTGACACGGACAAAAAATGCTGTGCTATTTTTTACATAAAAATTGCCGTAATTTAGAATATTTTGCTACTATTTGGCTAATAGTTCAGCGATTTCGCTAATGACCGAGAAAGAACTGCTACAGGTAATTGAAAAAGCTGTAATAGAAGGTGTAACAAAATTAGACCTTTCACGTAAAAATTTAACGGCTTTACCGCCTGAAATTGGTAAGCTGGTCAACTTGCGATCGCTCGGCCTCAGCAATAATCAACTGAGCAGTCTGCCAGTGCAATTTGGACAACTGCTCAACTTGCAAACTCTCAACCTCAGCAATAATCAACTGAGCAGTCTACCAAGTGAATTTGGTCAACTGCTCAACTTGGAATATCTCAACCTCAGGGATAATCAACTGAGCAATCTACCAGCGGAATTTGGACAACTGCTCAACTTGCAATCCCTCGGCCTCGACAGTAATCAACTGAGCAGTCTGCCTGCGGAATTCGGAAAACTGCTCAACTTGCGATGGCTTGACCTCAGCAATAATCAACTAAGCACTCTGCCTGCGGAATTTGGACAACTGCTCAACTTGCAATCCCTCAAACTCAGCAATAATCAACTAAGCACTCTGCCTGAGGAAATCAGGAACTTAGCAAATCTGATCAAGCTAGATCTGCGGAGAAATCCAGTCCCCATTCCACCTGAGATTTTAGGGAGCGACAATTTATCAGAAGATCCAGGTGATGTAAATGAAATCCTCGATTTTTATTTTCGGTCAAAGTAAGTAAATTTGGGAAAACACAAAGTAGGGTGTGTTGTCGTTCAGCCCAACGCACCATCGAAATATTAAAATAGGTACGAGCAATGCTGTGACATTATTTACAGAATAATTGCAGTAATTTAGAATAATTTGATATTATTTGGCTAATAGTTCAGCAATTTGGCTCATGACCGAGGCAAAACTGCTACAGGTAATTAAACAAGCCTCAATAGAAGGCGTAACAGAACTTGACCTCTCTGGTAACAATTTGACGGTCTTACCGCCTGAAATTGGCAAGCTGACTCAACTAAAAAAGTTAATTCTCGGCAACTACAGAATTGGGGACAACCTAAGTGCTTTACCTGTAGAAATTGGATTGCTCAATCAACGTGAAGAACGTCAAATTATTGATAATCGCTTAACCAGTCTGCTTAGGGAAATTAGACAACGGGTAAACTTGCAATCGCTCTACCTGGGCAGTCATCAACTTAGCAGTCTACCACCGGAAATTGGACAACTAGTCAACTTGCAATCGCTCTACCTGGGCAGTCATCAACTTAGCAGTCTGCCAAGTGAAATTGGACAACTAGTCAACTTGCAATCGCTCTACCTGGGCAATAATCAACTCAGCAGTCTGCCAAGTGAAATTGGACAACTAGTCAACTTGCAATCGCTCTACCTGGGCAATAATCAACTCAGCAGTCTACCACCGGAAATTGGACAACTAGTCAACTTGCAATCGCTCTACCTGGGCAATAATCAACTCAGCAGTCTGCCAAGTGAAATTGGACAACTAGTCAACTTGCAATCGCTCTACCTGGGCAATAATCAACTCAGCAGTCTACCACCGGAAATTGGACAACTGCTCAACTTAGACTTGCTCGACTTGAGCATTAATCAACTCAGCAGTCTGCCAAGTGAAATTGGACAACTAGTCAACTTGCAATCGCTCTACCTGGGCAGTAATCAATTCAGCAGTCTACTACCGGAAATTGGACAACTGCTCAACTTGCAAACGCTCGACCTCAACATTAATCAACTCAGCAGTCTGCCACTGGAAATTGGACAACTGCTCAACTTAGATTTGCTCGAACTGGGCAATAATCAACTCAGCAGTCTGCCAAGTGAAATTGGACAACTAGTCAAATTGCGATCGCTTTCCCTGGGCAATAATCAACTCAGCAGTCTGCCAAGTGAAATTGGACAACTAGTCAAATTGCGATCGCTCTACCTGGGCAATAATCAACTCAGCAGTCTACCACCGGAAATTGGACAACTAGTCAACTTGCAATCGCTCTACCTGGGCAATAATCAACTCAGCAGTCTACCACCGGAAATTGGACAACTAGTCAACTTGCAATCGCTCTCCCTGGGCAGCAATCAACTCAGCAGTCTACCACCGGAAATTGGACAACTGCTCAACTTGCAATCGCTCTACCTGGGCAGCAATCAACTCAGCAGTCTACCACCGGAAATTGGACAACTGGTCAACTTGCGATCGCTCTACCTAAGCAGCAATCAACTCAGCAGTCTGCCACTGGAAATTGGACAACTGGTCAACTTGCAATCGCTCTACCTGAGAAGTAATCAATTCAGCAGTCTGCCACCGGAAATTGGACAACTAGTCAATCTGCAAACCCTAGAACTCGAAGACAACGAATTAATAACACTTCCGCCAGAAATCCGAGAAAATGGATTAAGAGCAATTCTTAACTTTTATAAACAACAACTAGAACAAGAAAGTGAAGACCTCTACGAAGCAAAATTCTTGATTATTGGCGAAGGAGGAGCAGGTAAAACTTCTTTAGCTAAGAAAATAAAAAATGAAAGTTACGAACTCCAGCAGGATGAAAAATCAACTGAAGGCATTGAGGTAATCCGGTGGGACTTCATACAGCCTAATGGTAAAGACTTTCGTGTTAATATTTGGGACTTTGGCGGTCAAGAAATCTACCATCAAACCCATCAGTTTTTCCTCACCAAACGTTCTCTCTATGCTTTAGTTGCTGATACTCGCAAAGAAAACACAGACTTTTACTGGTGGCTGAAAGTCGTTGAACTCTTAAGTGAAAATAGCCCAGTTATCATCATAAAAAATGAAAAACAAGACCGTCAATGCGAAGTTAATGAGCGCCAATTGCGTGGAGAATTCACTAATTTAAAAGAAGCTCTGTCCAGCAACTTAGCCACTAATCGCGGTTTACTAGAGATTAAACAAGCTATTCAAAACTATATCAGCAGACTTCCCCATGTCGGCACACATCTGCCAAAACTCTGGGTAAAAGTCCGTTCTGCTTTAGAAAATGACTCCGGCAACTACATTAGCTTTTACGAATACAAAAACCTTTGCCGAGATAATAATTTAACTGACGATAAATATCAGCTGGATCTGAGTCGCTATCTGCACGACCTCGGTGTTTGCCTACACTTTCAAGACGATTCTACACTGAAACACTATGTCATCCTCAAACCAGAATGGGCAACTACTGCTGTCTACAAAGTGTTAGACAATAAAAACGTTAAGCAAAATCTGGGACGTTTCACCCAGGAAAATCTTCAAGATATTTGGCAAGATAGGCAATATGCTGATATGCAAGATGAACTGCTGCAATTAATGATGCGGTTCAAACTTTGCTACCCAATTCCTAATAGTCCCAACAATTATATTGCCCCGCAACTACTCGATATTGACCAACCTGAATATAGTTGGGACGAAACTAATAACCTAATTTTGCGCTATGAATACAAGTTTATGCCCAAGGGTATTATTACCCGCTTTATTGTAGAAACACACCCTTGGATTGAAAAACAAAAAATCGTTTGGCGAAGCGGTGTTGTCCTCAACAAAGACCAAACTCGCGCAGAAGTGATTGAAAATTATCACCAAAGAGAAATTAAAATCCGTGTAGTAGGAAATCGTAAAAAAGAATTGCTAGCTGTTGTTACTCATGAATTAGATAAAATCCATCAATCTTTTGAGCGTTTGCAGTATGATACTCTTGTTCCTTGTAATTGCAACCAGTGTGAAGGAAGCCCAACACCTCATTCCTATCCATTAGAAAATTTGTATAAGCGCTTAAAAGCTGGTCGCTATCAAATTGAGTGCGAAAACAGCTATGAAATGGTCGATGTCCGCAGGTTAATTGATGATGTTAATTTGCCACCTGTGGAAGCAGAACATCAATTTAATCCCCAAGTTGCACCACTACAAAAAGAACTATCTAAAGCAAAAGTTGAATCATTACAAAATCAAGCGATGATTAATTATCATGATTTTCAAATATTAGTAACAGCAGACCGCAAAATTCGCGCTTCCTCAGAACAAGGTGACGAGTGGGGCGAATTGCGATTAGAAATGAATAAAATTAAGCTGTCATTAAAACTGCTGGAGTCCCGTCAAACAGATAGCGATTTGCTCAAAGCATTAGGCGGCGAACTCTACCAAGCACTATTCCCCACTAAGATTCACGGAAGATTACAAGCGACAATCGCAGGCGCACAGGCGAATAATTACGAGGTACGCTTACGCCTAGTATTTGAATCTCCCGAATTAGCCGCCCTCCCTTGGGAATTTCTCTATGATGAGGCTACTAACACTTTCCTGGCAAACAATACTCAAACTGTACTTTCGCGTTATGTTGACGTTCCCCTACAAAAGCGCGAACTCAAAGCCGCAAGTCAACCGCTTAAAGTGCTGCTAGTCATCTCCAGCCCAAGTAACTTACCGCCATTAGATGTTGCTGGAGAAGAACGCCTCATCCGTGATGCACTGGCAAAGCACATAGATGCAGGCACAATTGAGTTAGATGTGCTACATCAAGCAACCAGAAGTAATATCTCTCAAAAGCTACGCGAAAAGCCTTACAATGTTTTCCATTTCATTGGTCATGGTAAATTTGAGAACAACAAAGGCTGTATTGCCTTAGTAGATACCGATGGCAAATATAAATTATTAGATGATGAGGGTTTTGCCAACTTCTTCTTAGGTAACCGCAGCTTAGGTTTAGCTGTACTAAATTCCTGTCAAGGTGCGGCTGTATCTTCCAATCAAGCATTTGCAGGTATCGCACCCAACCTAGTACGCCGAGGCATCCCTGCTGTAGTTGCTATGCAATACGAAATCCTCGACACTACAGCCAAGTTGTTTGCTGATGAATTTTATCGCACTCTTGCTCTAGGCTGGCCTGTAGATGCAGCGATACAAACCACCCGCAACGCTATTTCAATGGAAGTCGGCTTAGATAAACCTGACTTTGCAACACCAGTGCTTTATATGCGCGCCAAGGATGGAATTATTTTGGCTAAAGAAGTATGAAGTGTAAAGGCTAAAAGATAAAAAAGAAACTCTACATACAAAGTATTTCACGTAAATTAATTACACGCGTAGGGGCACGGCATTGCCCATTGGTGTCAAATTAAGCTAAAAGCGATATAGGGCGGGCGTTGTACAAATACCTCGCGCCCTCATCCCCTAACCCCTTCTCCCGCAGGAGAAGGGGAACTAAATCTCTGGCTCCCTTCTCCCCGTGGGAGAGGGGCTGGGGGTGAGGGCGAAACTACTGAAGATTTACTTTTCAGACTTCATCCTTGGAACTTCAGCCTTTTCACCCAGTGTCTTTGCCAAAGAATCGTGGCTAAGTTAATGAATAAACAAGTCATCGCCAGACATAACAAGATATAAGTTGGCAGCATCACTACACCAACTTCAAACCAAGTATATACGTGCCATACCATGATTAAAGCAAAAATGCTAGCAATTCCCGCCGATTGCCATACTTGATGTGATGGGCGATGAATTACCGTCAAGATAATTGTCAAGATTGTAGCTAATAGGTTTGCAGGGACAAGAAACGCACAAATACTGACGCAGTTGGCGCGAGAGAACTCAGCTAAGGTGTGGAAATCGAGCATCAAGTTGTTGGGATAATGTTCGCTTATACTAACAAATTTAATATATTTCAAAATAATTGAACTAACCTTAGCATGATATGAGAGTGAAGGAATCAATTGTGTAACATAATTTAAATTAATTACAGTATTTAAAAATGTTAATCAAATCATGAATTATTTTGATGGTGGGTAATCCCCACCATCACCAAATCATCCCATCAAAATTACTGTATCAATGACGTGAATTACACCATTATCAGCTTCGATATCGGCTGCTAAAACTGTGGCGTTTTTCACTTCAAATCCGTCAGAACAATCAATTTTAATCGGTGAACCTTCCACAGAAGTAACTGTTCCAAGTTTTGCTAAGTCAGCCTGCATCAGCTTTCCAGGCACTACATGAAATTTTAAAATCCTTGTTAACTGAGGAATATTTTGCACTAGAGTTTGAATAGTTCCTGCTGGTAACTTAGCAAAAGCATCATCAGTAGGAGCAAACACAGTAAACGGCCCAGGACTTTTTAATGTCTCTACTAAACCAGCAGCTTGTACAGCAGTTACTAAGGTTTTAAACGCGTCATTGCTAACGGCAATATCTACAATATCAGCCATTTATTTATCCTATATTTGTGTATGTCATCATAAAGGATAGTAAACCATTTTTAAGTTTTATTACACAAGCTGAGTAAAAAATTAGGTGCAATTATATAACACTTACACGCGAGTGTATTCTTGTTAGGTATCTCTTGATGATCAGCATAGAAAAATATCATTGTAGGTAAAATGTCCGAGCGTAGTTACGCCATTTTAGGCACTGGTGCATTAGGTGGTTTTTATGGTGCCAAGCTGCAAAAAGCTGGTTTAGATGTCCACTTTTTGCTGAGAAGTGATTATGAATATGTCAGTAAATCGGGTTTGGTGGTGGAATCAATTGATGGTGATTTCACCCTGACTCAAGTCAATGCCTACGATGATGTCGCCAAAATGCCACAATGCGATGTGGTGGTGGTGTCGCTGAAAACTACACAAAACCATTTACTACCGCAGATGTTACCGCCCGTGGTTAAGGAGAATGGGGTGGTGTTGGTGTTGCAAAATGGATTGGCGGTAGAAGAGGAAGTTGCTCAGATAGTTGATAATGTGACTATTATTGGTGGGTTGTGTTTTCTCTGTTCCAACAAAGTTGCAGATGGACATATCCGTCACCTGGACTATGGACAAATTACCTTGGGAGAATATGCTGCTAACTACAATCCGATGGGGATGACACCCAGGATGCAGCAAATAGCTGATGACTTTACTAATGCAGGTATCGCTATAGAGTTAACTGAAGACTTATTACTGGGGCGATGGAAAAAACTGGTGTGGAATATTCCCTATAATGGGTTGTCTGTAATTCTCAACGCCAGAACTGATGAGTTAATGGCGAATATGCACACCCGTGAGTTAGTTGAACAGGTGATGTATGAAGTTAGCGCTGGGGCGAAGACGGGGGGGAGGGTGATTGCTGAGAGTTTTATTCAAACTATGTTGGATTATACGGTGAAGATGAAGCCTTACCGTACCAGCATGAAGATTGATTATGATGAACGTCGCCCTTTGGAAGTGGAAGCGATTTTTGGGAATCCGTTACGGAAGGCGCAAGCCGCAGGGGTGGATTTACGGTTGATTCGGTGTTTGTATCAGCAGTTGAAGTTTTTGGATAGGGGGAATGGGTAATGGGGATTGGGGATTGGGGATTGGGGTAAAGCACCTGGGATGATTGGTGGTGCGTTGCGCTGCGCGACAACACACCCTACGGTTATACTTTTGACTGTTGACTGTTGACTGTTGACTGTTGACTCACCTCAAGGTTGCGAGGAGTTCGAGTACTACACCGTTTGTCCAGCCGAAGCCGACTTCGTTGGAACTGTAGCCAAAGCAGATTTCGTCGGAAACGTTGGCGGAACAGCGTTCTACGTCGTATTTTTCGACTAGGCTACCGCGACGCTCAAATTCTTTAATTACCATAGCTAAGAATTTGCGGGCGATGCGATCGCCTTCTTGATGATAGCCGTAACGGTGCAATCCTTGGACAGCAATTAATGTTAAGGGTGCCCAGCCAAAGGGTGCATCCCATTGGTTACCTGTAACGCGGGTGCTGGTAAATAATCCGCCTGGGGCTTCAAAGATGGAGAGATTTTCAACGACGCGTTTGGCTTGTGCGTCGGAAGCGACTCCCACCCACAGGGGATAAAAGGTGGTAGCAAATTCGTATTTGCGGCGTGTTTGAGTTTGAAAGTGATAGTCGAGATAAAGTCCCTGGGGTTCATCCCAAAGACATTGATCGATGCGATCGCGTCTGACTTCTGCGCGATCGCGCCATTGTTGGGCTAGTTGTTCGTTACCGAGAATATCATTGATTTGCGCCAAGTCTTGTTCCATTTGGTAAAGCAAGCTGTTGAGGCAGACGGGCGCATAATGGATAATATCAATACTAAAGGGGCCAAAGCGATTGCTGATATCAAAGCCAGATTCGCGCATGGTGCGATCGCCTTTGTAAAACAGATTGCTTAATTCGTCTGTTTCTCGGTCATAGTAAAGGCTGACATCATAATCTTCGATTTCAAATTTTTGGTAGTATTCTTTGACGCGTTCGTAGTGGTTTTTTCCTTCCTCATCGCGTTCGGAGAATAATACTTCTGGTGCTGGGCCTTCGCCTAAAGCATAATATCTGGATAACCCTGTGGCAGGGTTGAGGTGGGGCGGGACTACCCAGTAATAGTAAAATTGCTCTAATAGCGGTACTGTTGACCTCAGCCATTCTTCATCTTGGCTATGCTGAAACATTGCCAAAACCATGAGGCTGAGGACGGGGGGTTGCGATCGCGACAGCATATAAGTACGGTTGGCATTAAGGATTGTGCCGTAATGCTGTACTTGGTAAAGTAACTGATCAACTTGACTTTGGGCTAAATCCAATTCGCCATCACGTAATAAACCTAGCAAAATAAAGTAACTGTCCCAGCCGTACATTTCGTTAAAACGTCCGCCTGGAACAACGTAATCGCCGGGGAGATATAGCAATCCATGTTCTCGGATGGCTTCGGCTTCGGGGGGTAGGGTGCGAATTTCGATTTGGCGGACATCTTCTTTAGATAGCGATCGCTCTAAGACGGACTGAACATTGGGACAATCTTCTCTAGGGGAAATGTAGATAATCCAAGGGCTATCGGGTTTATGTTCTAGTTTGGCATCTTTGGCAGATTGCAGTAAATGTGAGTGCGATCGCCTTAGGGTTTTCCAGGTTTTTTTGATATATGTTCTGACAGCTTCAATTTGTTTGCTGGTAAATGGGGATTGGGTGGAAGTTTGAGGTGTCATAAGCAATTTATGGAAAATTTTTTCTCACGCAGAGGCGCGGAGGCGAATGGAAGAATTAAGCGCTAATGTTTGCGACAAATAAATTCTTTGTAGGGGCACGGCACCAGTAAGATAATTTGATACGCCACAAGATTGTGGATGCCGTGCCCATCTGTCGCATAATGGTATAAAAAATATTTCTCTGTGTTCTCTGCGCCTCTGTGGTTTTAATCAGGATGGGTTTAGTAATGCGAAACGTTTACAGTAACACTCATTACTCATTACTCATTACTCATTACTCATTACTCATTACTCACTAACAAAGCTACGGGAAAATGCGCCAGTGCTGCGCCGATAGATAATGTTCCTGTCGCTTCTAGGGATTGCTGAGTTAGCAGGTTTTTCCAGGTGGCGGAGGTTCCTTTAGGTAATTGCAGATGTGTATCTTGCCATACCGATTCGCCTAAGGGATATTCCTCAGGTTGAATAAGGCTGGTGAAAAAGCGTGGGGCGATCGCGATCGCTGTTTGATTTCCCTGCTGTCTGGCAAAGGCGATAATATGATCGGCATGGGTTCCCTGGATTTCTAAGGGGAGATATTCACCGTCTTGGAATAGTTGCAGGTAATCGATTCTGGCTTTTAGGGCTTGTACTGTTAAAAAGAGTTTGATTCTCCCATCGGTTTTGGCGGTGAGTAATTCCGCAATTAAGCCCAGAATGTCGGTTTTGATTTGCTGTTTGATGTCGCTTAAATAACTCTGGCGTTGTTCAAAATCTACGGGGCGACGGTTATCGGGATCTACTAAGCTGAGTTCCCAAAGTTCGGTTCCTTGGTAAAAGTCGGGTACGCCAGGGGCAACAATTTTTAGTAGAGTTTGAGAAAGGGAGTTGAAGATACCATAGTTGGCAATGCGCTGTTGAAATTCGCGGAAATCTGTGAGGAAGTCTTGGGAGATAGATGGATCTAGAACTTTCTCCACAAATGATGTACAAGCCTCTTCATACTCGCTATCGGGACGCAACCATGCTGTATGTACTTTGGCTTCCCGAATCGATTTAATGATGTATTCTTTCACCCTTTCTCCAAAGGTTGAATATTCATGTTCCGCGAAGGGAAACGCCCCGACTAAGGTTTGATAGAGAAAATATTCGTCATTGCGATCGGGCATAGTTGCATTTTTGCGCTTGCTTTTATGCCCTTGATTCATGCTACTCCACTTGTTAACTCGCTGTTCCCACTCATCAGGAATTTCTGACAGCACATTTAACCTAGCGCGCACATCTTCACCCCGCTTGGTGTCGTGGGTGGCGGTGGTGTTCATAGTATGGGGCCAAGTTTGTTGGTGCTTGTGGTTAAAATTATGGAATTCGCCCAGAGAAATACCAAAATGACTGGGATTTCCGCCGACTTCATTGAGGGAGATAAAGCAGTTGTAGGAATATAATGTGGTGTCTTCTACGCCTTTCGCCATCAAAGGCCCGGTGTATTGCTGCATCCGCATGACAAAATATAGCCATTGTTCCCGTTCTGTTTGCGTGAGGGAGTCATCAAACTCCAGTAGCATCAGCTTTTCAATGAAGTCCATTTCATGCTGTAACAAAGGCGCTTGGACTTTGGCTTGGCGAATTACTTCCTCAATGTAGGCGCGATCGCCTTCTTGAATGCCGTCAGGTGTAATATAGGTGCGGTAAATAGGGAAGAGAGTGAGAATTTCTGCGATCGCTCTTTTTAAGCCGTTGACTGTAAAATCATTGCCAAAGCGATATTTGCTGGAAATATTCTTTAACAAAATCGCTAAATTATCAACGTCTCCTGCTAAATTCTTTTCTAGAATCAGGTGCTTATTCTTGTTGACAAGGGATGCATAATCTACTTTATTACCGATAAATTTCTGATAAATTTGCTCAAATTCTGACTCGTTTGCTGATTGACAGAATACGCCATTGATATAGTTTAAAAAGTCATAACCAGATGTACCTGCAATTCTCCAGTTTTCTGGCAAATCTTCTGTGAGTTCCAAGATTTTTTCAACAGTGATATAGACATCACCCATTTTTTCTTGCAGTCTTTCTAAATATTGGCTGGGGTTATAAAGTCCGTCAATATGGTCAATGCGTAAGCCTGTAAATTTGCCTTCTGCTACTAACTTTTGAATTAAGCTATGGGTGTTATTAAAAACCCGCAGTTCTTCAACTTTCACCGAAATCAGTTCATTGACGGTAAAGAAGCGACGATAGTTCATTTCTTCCGCGCCAACTTTCCAAAAAGCGAGGCGATAAAATTGCTCTTTGAGGATGTCATCGAGCAAATTAAAGCTTTCGGAATTACCTGGTTCGCCGTTGAATGTTTTCAGGTTATCGTCAATGAACTCGCGGATATCATCGTTAGTAGTATATAGTTCCCAAACTAAACCTTTAATAAAGGCGATTTGGTCTTGACGCTGTTTACCAGCCACCTCAGAAGGGACGTTTTTCAGAATGTAGAGAATCCCTAATAATTTAATAAAATCGGGATGATTGCGTCCTAAAGTCCGGGTAAGTCTGCCCAGATTATAAGTGAGGAATTTGGTGTAAGATTCTAACCGCAGGGGCAATTTTAAACTGTAATAATTAACAGTTAACCCGTTTTGTTCATATTGCAATTGAATGTCTCCCTTTTCTAGGGAAACACCATAAAAGTCTCCCAGCAAAGGTGCGAGTATGCGCTGTTCGCGATCGCCAAAGGGTACATTCCAGCATAAATCGAAGTAGTCGGTATAGCTGGAATCTGGGCCATGTTCTAATACATCCATTAAGTAGGCGTTTTCGCTACTATAAGCCATGTGGTTAGGTACAATGTCTTGTAACCATCCCATACCAAGGGATTGGAGTTCGCTGACTAAGGCTTCAAAGGATTCTGTACTACCTAATTCGGGATTAAGTTGAGCAGCATCTACTACATCATAGCCATGCGTACTACCGGATCTAGCTTTGAAGATAGGGGAGGCGTATAAATCGGAGATACCTAAATCAGCCAAGTAAGCTGCGATCGCTTTGGCGTTGTCAAAGTTAAATTGCGATGTAAATTGAATTCGATATGTAGCTTTAGGAATTCGCATAATATTGACTTGTAAATAGTGTTGACTGTTGACGGATGACTGTTGACTGGGAAGAGAGATTTTTATGCGTGCTGGTGTACGCAGTTCATGATGACTGTTGTTTGAATTGATAAATTTGAATTAGATTATGTCTTTGCGTCTTTGCGCCTTGGCGTGAGATTTCTTTTAAACGAACCACAGAGACGCAGAGAACACAGAGAAGAAGAGAAATTAAGACTCTAATTCATACAGCACTAAACTGTGAGGTTGCAGTTGCAATTCTTGTCCTACAGCTAAATTATTCGGTGCTGGTGAACCAGGGCCAGACCATAATGTATCGGCTGAGTCTAATTTTTTATGAGCAGTGCTTTCAATTGGTAAAGTTAATGTTATGGGAGATTGATTAAAATTCATGGCAAATATTACTTGATTGGCTTCACTCCAACGCCGCACTATCACTAATTGTTTCTCTTCATTGCTAGTTGCTTCGATGCAATTGCGGTCTTTTTTCAAAAGTGCGGGATGGGTTTTGCGCCAATTAATTAACTCACGATGCCAATCTAATAAAACCTTGTGCTTACCTTCGTTACGTAATTGCCAGTTGAGTTTACAATTCAAAAATGTTTCTGCTGATTCTGGATCTGGTGGATCTTCATCATAGTGAAACGCTGCAAATTCTTGTTTACGCCCTGCCCTGACTGCTTGAATTAAATCAGGGTCGGAGTGACTCACAAAATACATGAAAGGTGCAGTTTCGCCGTATTCTTCACCCATGAATAATAAAGGTAAGTAAGGCGATAGCAGCACAGCACCAGCAGCTAATTTTAATCCTTCAAAAGAAATGCGATTCCACAGGCGATCGCCCTTCATTTGATTGCCGATTTGGTCGTGATTTTGGATGCAAACGGAAAATTGAAATGGCGGGCGATCGCGGCAGGGAATACCATGAAATCGTTTACGATGGGGCGCGTATAGCCAATCGTAGACGAAGGTATCTTGGTAAGCTTTGGCTAGTTGAGCGCATTCACCATAATCTTGATAATATCCTTGGCGATCGCCTGTTAACAATGCGTGTAATGCGTGGTGAAAGTCATCACTCCACTGTGCATCCAGCCCATAACCACCCAATTCTGGTGGGCGGATGATTTGGGGATTATTTAAGTCACTTTCGGCAATTAAATAGCGTTTGCAATTAGCATTCTGGCAAAAGTGATGTACTGCTTCCGCTAATTCCCACAGAAAATGTTTTGCGCCTAAATCGTAAATCGCCTGAATTGCATCCAGCCGCAAAGCATCAATATGAAATTCTCCCAACCAATACAGCGCATTTTGGATGAAATAGTGACGCACACCTTGACTGTGGGCATCATCGAAATTCATTGCATTGCCCCAAGGGGTTTTATAGGTTTTAGTAAAATAAGGCGCAAATTGACCCATATAGTTACCTTCTGGGCCAAAGTGGTTATAAACCACATCCAGCACTACCGCAATCCCATGTTGATGACAAGCATTCACCAGTTCCTTTAAATCGGCTGGTGTACCGTAGGAATTTTGCACAGCAAAAGGGTAAACGCCATCATAACCCCAGTTCCGGTATGCTAAATCCGGTTGAATATGGGTATCGCCGGGGAACTGGGCAATAGGCATAAGTTCAATAGCGTTAATTCCCACTTCTCTAAGTTCCGCCAACCGGGGAATAATCGCTTTAAAAGTACCTTCCGGTGTAAATGTGCCTACGTGAAGTTCATAGAAAATCATCGCTTCTAAAGGCACACCAGTCCAGTTGTCATCTGTCCAATTAAACTGCGGATCGATTACCTGCGAGGGGCCGTGAACTCCTTCGGGTTGATAGTGTGATGCAGGATCGGCAAAAGCATTTTCGCCATCCAAAACATAGCGATAAAGCGTATCAGGATAGACATCATTTATTTTGATTTGCCAGTATCCCGCTTCTATATGAGGTTTGAGCGGAATTATTTGTTCTTGTGGTGATAAAATTTGCAGCGCCACGCTATTTAGTGTAGGCGACCAAACTGTAAACTCACACTCTCCGTTACCCAAGTAGTTAGCACCAGTCCTCACGCAGTATCCTCCCGTTAGATAATGTGTGCCGAATTGTGGCTTGACTTTTGGTTATGCCAATTCTGCAAAATCTAGGAACAGATTTAATGTTTAGAAAATCATATTTAATCTGACTTTCTAAATTACAAAATAGGAATTGGTAAGCAAAAAATCCTGCCAGATAGCATCATGGATTGTCTAGCAGAGAATTTACCAGCACCCACAGGCGGATTTTTTTCAGCCGAAAAGCTTGTCTATTCACCTATATAGAGAATATTCATGAAAAAAACTCTATCGAATTGAGTAATTTGCTCAAATTACTTGATATTGGCTGGCAAATCAAGAATCAGTACCCATGAGAAAATGCAATTATGAGCATCTCTAGATGAGTACAGCAATATTCACATGATTGATCACGACCGTTTATTTAAAGAACTAATTTCTACATTCTTTCTCGAATTTTTAGAATTATTCTTTCCCCAGGTAATGGCTTATCTAGAACCTGAATCATTAAAATTTCTAGACAAAGAAGTATTTACCGATGTTACTGCTGGCGAACAATACGAAGCCGATTTAGTAGCACAAATCAGATTCCGAGAACAAGAGACATTTTTTCTCGTCCATATCGAAAACCAATCCTACCCCCAAGCTGATTTTGGGCGGAGAATGTTTCGATATTTTGCGCGCTTATTTGAAAAGCACGCATTACCTGTATATCCCATCGTTATATTTTCTTACGACACCCCACGCACACCCCAAACGAATATTTACCGTGTCGAGTTTCCCGACAAAACAGTTTTAGAATTTAACTATGGGGTAGTTCAACTCAATCAATTAAACTGGCGTGACTTTTTACAACAAGAAAACCCCGTAGCCAGCGCCCTCATGGCTAAAATGAATATAGCACCCTCAGAACGTCCCCGAGTCAAGTCTGAATGCTTGCGTTTGTTAGCAACTTTACGACTTGATCCAGCCAGAATGAAAATGATTTCTGGCTTTGTTGATACTTATCTCAAGTTAAACGCAGCAGAACAAGAGATTTTTAAAACTGAGATTGCTAAATTTGAACCAGTCAAACAAGAGGTAGTTATGGAAATTGTTACTAGTTGGCAATTAGAAGGCAAACAGGAAATAATTATACGTCAACTAAACCGGAAAGTTGGTGCGATCACACCGAAATTACAAGAAAAGATTCTCGAATTACCTAATACCCAATTAGAAGATTTAGGCGAAGCGTTGTTAGATTTTAATAGTCAAGAAGATTTAGTAAATTGGTTGCAGGCAGTGTGAGGGTAAAATCAAGTCAACTAAAACTGAATCAGCAAAACACGAGTTAAGTTATGGAAATTGTTACTAGTTGGCAATTAGAAGGCAAACAGGAAATAATTATGCGCCAACTTAACCGGAAAGTAGGTGCGATCGCACTGGAATTGCAAGAAAAAATTCTCCAATTACCTAATACCCAATTAGAAGATTTAGGCGAAGCTTTGTTAGATTTTACTAGCCAAGAGGATTTAGTCAATTGGTTGCAGGGATTGTCAGAGTAAAATAATTGGCGATCGCACTCACTAAATTGTTCCCAAAAACGAAATTCAAGTGGGGTTAATTCGCTTTGCTATCCAATAAAATAATGATGGTAAATATCTTTTAAAATACACCATCAAAATATCAGCACCGCCAATATAAACTTCTTGCTGCTGGCGATAAATACTTTTGATAATTTTTTGCGCGCAAATCTCAGCCGTCATCCCTTTTGCTTGCCCTTCATCCATTTGCTGATGTAAACTGCCATCAGCAGTTAAAGCATTTGATGAAATATTAGTTTTAATTCGCCCAGGACAAACTATAGTAATAAAAATATTATTTTCTGGTTTTAATTCTATCTGTAATGTTTCAAACCATCCATGTAGCGCGTGTTTTGAGGCTGCATAGGCTGAACGTAGCGGAAAGCCAAATTTTCCTACGAGGCTGGAAGTCACCGCAATTTGTCCGCCACCTTGTTTAATCATATATGGCAGAACTTTTTTAGTTATATTAATCGTGCCAAAATAGTTGACTTCCATAATTTTTCTGTCAACTATTTCCTGAGTATCAACAGCTAAAGAACGTTGGCTAATACCTGCATTATTTACTAATATATCTACTTTGCCATAATGATTTATAGCTGTATTAACTGCATTTTCTACGGCTATATTATTGGTAATATCCAAGGGAATAATTAAACATTCGCTCTTGATTTGCTGTTTAACTCTTTGTAATTCCGTTTCTTTTCTTGAGGAAATAATTAGCTTTGCACCTTGATTAGCAAATTGGTAAGCTAATGCTTCCCCAATCCCAGAAGATGCGCCAGTAATCCAAACAACTTTATCTAAAAAAAGCATTTTCAAAATTATAAACTACGAATTATAGCCTTTCTTATACCAATTTTAAAAAAGAATGCGACAGATGCGTAGGTTGGGTTAAACGGAGTGAAACCCAACATATACAAGGCGTTGGGGTGTTGGGTTTCGTTCCTCAACCCAACCTACATTTGCAGCGATCATTCTTCAAATTGGTATTAATCTATTGAATTACAAATAAATTTATCTGCGTCCATCAACTTTTGAATAGCAATGCGGTGAGATTACAAGCAATGTAACCAATCGCCCAAGGAGATTTATCCTTCAACAGCAATAGTACCTGATTTAGGGTTTCTGGTAGAGTCGCACCATACAACCGCCAAAGATTTTCTCGCAGTTGATGCAAAATGCGATCGCCTACAATATCATCACTACCAGGACGCAGTAACCAATGGGTTCGCAAAAGCTTAAAATGATGAATCTCAAGAGTCTGCGCTACCTGTTGCATCTCTTTTGCAGCCTGTTCTACCAATTCATCGGTGACGATTTTCATTACTAAGGGTTGCAAGGTAAATGAGGCTTCTCCCATACCCACCCATTTTTCTAAAAGCGATCGCCTTTCTAATGCCATAATTGCTTCTAACACCATCGCTGGATCGATGGATATCAGCAGATGAGTTTGTAAACGCGAGAATGATACAGGTTCTTGCCAAATAGCTAGCCAATAGAGAATATCTTGTTGTAATTCCGATAATTGCTGGAATTGTTGTTTCAAGATAAAACGTAAGCGATCGCCAATTACTAGGGTATTCTGACTCAAAAATGCCGTAATATTCCCTGCAAACACAGACTCAATTAATGAGGTGACAAGTTTCAGCGCTAGAGGATTTCCGCGATAAAGTTGAATTAACGCTGAGATTCCCAGTTGTTTAGTGGTAAAGCCTCTAGATTGCAATAGTTCTAAAGCCTCAGTTTTTGGTAAACCCTTGAGGCTTACACAGCTAACTGTTTGATTGTTGATTTCAATCGCGCTTGGTTGTTCGCGACTGGTAATCAGGATGCAACTTTGATGGCGATCGCGGCTAATTTTTTGGATAAATTGAGTATATTCTGGCGGCGACAAAACCCCATCTAAGCCATCGAGGATTAGCAGACAGCGACGTTTGTGCAAGTGGTGTAAAAGTTGTGCTGTTCCTTGCTGAATATCATGAATAACAGTTTCCTCAAAGTTATGCACCAGCGCATCCAGCAAAGAGATTAGGGAAGGTACAGTAGAAAGCGATCGCCAAATTAAACAATCAAATTTTGACTGCATCCAATCCGCCAAAGCCAACGCCAAAGCAGTTTTACCAATCCCCGCAATTCCAACAATAGTAACTACTTTACAACCAGCTAAAATCCATTGTTCTAGCTGCTGCAATTCCTGATTGCGTCCATAAAAGCTTTCTACATCAGGTGCATCATGCCAATCAATGTAAGGATTAGAGAAGTCTGCAATAACTTCCAATTCTAGCCCAGAAGCATCTGCGATCGCTTCCCAATCGGTAATCCCCACAGCTTCGCAAATAGCAATGAAAATTTCGCGTTGAATGCGATCGCCTTGCCAAAATCGACGTAAAGTAGCTCTAGAAGTATGGGCATCTTGCCACCATCGCGCCGTACTGGTTTTCGTCCATCCTAGACGTTGGCGCGCCTTGTCTACAATTGTTAATCCTGCTGTCGATGCCCTCAGTGAGTTTGACATACAATTTTTATATAATGTCCGATAAATTACAGTGTTTTTTAAGTAAATAAAACAGATAGCTAGAGTAAAACAATATTTGTTTCCCTACAATCGACGATAAGCTTTACCTAGCAAACTTGCAATTTGCTGTATAAAAACTCAACTCACAAGCAGATGCAGTTTCCAAGTCATGGCGGCACTGTGTCCTGTTTCTCTCCACCAATAAAGTAATAAAGTTTACCGCCGACATTTTATAAATTTGTATTCAAGACTTTAAATTTAAATATCCGGACTCAAATCTTTAGTAAGAGAAAATTATTTTGTGATAATTTCTTCAATATTGTGTTGTTGAATTCGTTGATGAATTAACCCATTAGCAGGAGGTTATCCAGCAGTAAATCATTTTATTTTAGTAATGGTCAGACCAATACAACATGGTTTGAACTAGCATTTATGGTAGAGAGGTATAAATCATGTTGAACTTGATATTTACCCGCTTTTTAAAAGTAACAGCCTTGGGTTTTTCCACAGCTTTTTTATTAGCAGGTCAAAATGCTGTTAATGCTCAACAAATTCCTAGTTTAACGCCACAACAAGCGCAACATTTATCTCGTGACTTAGTACCATCAAGTTCCGAGCAATTTTTTAGACAAGGGCAATATTTGATGGAGAGAGAAATTCAAAATCTCCAAACAAGACAACTTGAACAGAAGGAACCTGTACTCAAGATAAACTCGATACAGCAGATTAAAAAAGACAATCTACCTAGCAAAAACCCTAATACATTACCCAATTGATAATTAGGATTCTTGCGAGTAAAATTGCCCATAACTTTTAGTATTTGTATAGTAGAGTAGCACTTACTCAAGTAAACGTTGTTGCCCAGATCCCCGACTTTTTGAAAAAGTCGGGGATCTAAATCTCGCTAAAATACTTGATATTCATTGGAAGTCGGCGGGAAACTCCATCCCCTTGTGGGTGGAGAGGGATAGCCGCCCGCCGACTTGGGGCATTGGGCATTGGGCATTGGGAACTCTTACCCATGCCCCATTACCCCTTATCCCCAGAGGGGGCCCCGAGTTCCCCATTCCCGATGCCCTAAAACTCCATCCCCTTGTGGGTGGAGTTTTTCATTTGTAGGGTGCGTTAGCCTTTGGCGTAACGCACCTGTGTATTTCATCAATCAAATACTATTTTTATAACAAAATGCCAGCGAGTGATTATTTACCATATTCATGGTCATACTCAATTTTACCGTAGTCTAACTTGATGACCCGATCCGCTAAATGGAAATAGCGATCGTCGTGGCTAATTGCAATCACCGTTTTACCTTTAGCTCGCAATTCTGCTAATAGCTGAGTGTAAAATATTTCTTTGAATAATGGGTCTTGGTCTGCTGCCCATTCATCAAATAGATAAATTGGTCTATCTTCTAATAAAGCTGTGAGTAAAGCTAACCTTTTACGCTGTCCTTGAGAAAGAGAAGTGGTAGAAAGTTTGCCATTTTCTACTTTTACTTTATGGTCAAGTTGCAGTTGCTTCAAGTATTTTGTAGCTTGAATATCTAAATCAGGATTTTCTATGCCTAAAAGTTCATCAAATAAATAGAAATCAGAAAACACTACAGAAAAATGCTGGCGATACCATTCTCGATTTTGTTCGTTAATTGGCTCACCATCTAATAAAATCTCTCCTTTTTCAGGGATGTAGAGTCCAGTAATCAGCTTTGCCAGAGTCGATTTACCGCTACCATTACCGCCTACAATAAATACCAATTCTTGCGGAGACAATTTTAAATCAATAGGGCCAAGAATAAAGCTACTATCTTCTTGCTCGGTGTAATATGTATGGCTAATTCCCTTCAGTTTTAGAGTCTGCCAAGTAGATTTAAACTTGGGCGGTACTGTTGTCGATACTTCCGCACGACTAGCTAAAGATAAACCCAGAGATTCTATCTTTTGCAAAGCGACATTAGCTTTGCTGATTTGGGGCAGATTGTTGATAATATTATCCATTGGCAACATCAAATAAGTAAAGGTCAAGATGAAGCCAGAGAGAGTTTGTGGACTAATAGTTAGTAGTTTAGGTAATGCAAACAGTAAAAAACCGATCGCAAAAAAGAACAGCAACTTTCCCCAGCTTGTAGTGGTAGCAAATAGGGTAAGTCCTTGGACATTGTGATTGCGGAAATTATCGGCTGTGGTTTGGAGGTTTTTGGTTAAAAATATTTGACGGCGTTGATAATTAAGTTTAAGTTCCTTAACTCCCCCAGTGATGGTGCCTAAATGCTTAAATAAAACATCTTGATCCTCACGTGCTAACGCCAGCAATTTCTCGCCTTTATTCAACAACCATTGGCAGCTGCCTACACCTACCAGCATCAAAACAATAACGGAGAACAGTACAATCCAAGATAGCCAAGTAATATATACCAGACAACCCAAAACCATTGAAATATCAATGCAGAGGAAAGGAATGATATACACCGCATTCGCTACAGCTTGTACATCCTCTGTGAGAGTTGCTAATAGTCGAGGATTGCCTAAATGTTCTAAATGGCTTAACTCCGAACCCAGTATTTGACGGCTTAAACCCATCCGTAATTGCAAGATGGCATTTTGTGAGAGGCGAACCAACATCACCTGAGAAATGATACTGGTAACTAATGCAATTATGGACAAACCAACAAAGCCCCAAGCTATAACTGTTAGGGGTGACGAGGTACCGGGATTAGCAGCAGAACTAATGAGGGCAATTAATCCCGCACTACTACCACCACTCAGGAATCCAGTAACGATCGCGATCGCAACAAGTCCCCATGAAGAACGTAAAAGAAAATAAATCAGATTCATGAAATATAATTACCGATTGCTGGCTAGCGCTCTCCAGGGGTAAGAAAGAAATGGATATTGTTAACCCTTTATTATTCCATTCTATAAACAGAATTTATCAGTTTTTCAGGCACAGCAATAGTTTCAGGGAACAAGATCTGCCTGCTACTTGTCAAACGAATGGTTCATAAAATAAGGTCGTCATGGGGAATGGGGACTGGAGACTGGGGACTGGGGACTGGGGACTGGGGACTGGGTAATGGGTAATGGGTAATGGGTAATAGGTAATTGGGTTTTGCTATTTCTCCCTCATCCCCCTCATCCCCCTCATCCCCCTCATCTCCCTCATCCCCCTCATCTCCCTCATCCCCCTCATCCCCCTCACCTCCCTCATCTCCCTCATCCGCCCGACTTGCTTCTCCTCACCAACTCCCAATGATCAAAATGTTTCGCTTGTTATTCCGTAAAAAACTACGTTCCTGCTATTTAATAGCAATTTTTATTACTACATTACTACTGACAGTTACGCCCGCAGTCTATTCCGCAGAAACCTTTCCCCCAATACAATCTCAGGCTCTCCCTCCTCAACCGACACGAGAGTTTCGGGGTGCATGGATTGCGACAGTCGCTAATATTGATTGGCCTTCCAGACCAGGATTAACATCATCACAGCAGCAAGCAGAACTTACTGCTATGCTCGATCGCGCTGCTTCTTTAAAATTGAATGCGGTAATTTTGCAGGTACGCCCGGCTGCTGATGCTTTGTATGCTTCTGCTTATGAACCTTGGTCGGAATTTTTGACCGGAGAAATGGGTAAAGCACCATCACCCAATTACGACCCCCTAGCTTTTGCCGTTAATGAAGCACACAAGCGCGGCATAGAATTACACGCTTGGTTTAATCCCTACCGCGCCCGTCACGGTCAATCAAAATCAGCAGTAGCGGCTAACCATGTTAGTAAAGCGCATCCCGATTGGGTGAAGAAGTATGGTAGATATCTTTGGTTAGATCCAGGTGAGCCAGAAGTTCAAGACTATACTGTCAATGTGGTGATGGATGTCGTCAAGCGCTACGACATAGACGGAGTCCATCTTGACGATTATTTTTATCCTTATCCCGAACAAGATAGTCGTAGACGGACAATAGATTTTCCTGATGCACCCAGTTGGCAGAAATACCAGCAAACTGGAGGGAAACTCAGCCGTGATGACTGGAGACGGGACAACATTAACAAATTGGTGCAGCATCTCTATCAAGCAATTAAACAAGAAAAACCTTGGGTGAAGTTTGGTATTAGTCCTTTTGGGATTTGGCGACCAGGTTACCCAGCGCAGACAAAGAGTGCTAATGGTGGCGGGCCTTTCGATGCGTACAATCAGATATATGCTGATTCTCGTCAATGGTTAATCAATGGCTGGTTAGATTACTTTTCGCCCCAGTTATATTGGAAAATTGACAAGGCGCAACAAAGTTATCCGATGTTGCTTGATTGGTGGATTCAGCAGAACCAACTAGGAAGACATATTTGGCCGGGTAATTATACTAGTCGTGTAGGCGATCGCAGTTCAGCTGCTTGGCCAGCTAATGAAATTATCTCTCAAATTAAGTCAACGCGTAATTCTGCAGGCTCAACAGGCAACATTCACTATAGTATGAAGCCGATCATGCAAAATCGCGATCGCATCTCCAATCTACTAGAAAAGGAAGCTTACTCAACACCTGCGCTGATTCCCGCTTCTCCTTGGTTAGATAAGACCCAACCTGCTCAACCTATACTCAACGTTGAGCGCGATGCAACAGGTAAAATCAATAAACTGACTTGGCAATCTCCAGCACCGGAAAAAGCTTGGTTGTGGGTAATGCAAACCAAAACTGGCAATCAGTGGAATACAACCATCCTTCCCGGCTCGCAAACTTCCTACTTATTCAACAGTGCTAATTCTCCCACCAAGATTGATAGCGTCGCCATTTCCGCAGTCAATCGCTACGGTACTCAGGGACAACCAGCTATTGGGGGTTAGGGATTGGGGATTGGGGACTCTTGTACAGACGCGATTCATCGCGTCTCCTCAACTCATGTAAAATCAATTCCGTAGATTCAAAGTGATTACCAGCTAAATATGAGACTAATCCCGAAGGGATGCAGCATTGTTTTCCAGCTATTGGCAATGGTAGCTTTAGCTACTCCAGCATTAGCAGAAATTGTGAATATTAACCTGCTGCAACTAAATGACATCTATGAAATCACTCCAGTAGAAGGGGGAACTCGTGGCGGGTTGGCGCGTGTGGCGACACTACGTCAACAACTTTACAACGCCAACCCTCGTACATACACGGTGTTAGCAGGAGATGCATTTAGCCCTTCGGCTTTAGGAACAGCGAAAATTAATGGTGTACCGCTAGCCGGTCAGCAAATGGTAGCGGTGATGAATGCTGTCGGCTTTGACTATGCGACTTTTGGTAATCATGAATTTGACTTACCAGAACAGCTTTTCTATCAAAGACTGCAAGAATCTCGCTTTCGCTGGGTATCGAGTAATGTATCAGATAGCAAAGGACAGCCTTTCAAAAGTGTACCTCGTGCCATCGTCTTGAATGTGAAAGGCGATCGCGGTGCTGTAGTCAGGGTAGGTTTAATTGGTCTTACCTTGAATAGTAATCCGGCTAAGTACGTTAGTTACACAGATCCCATTGCAACAGCTAAACAGCAAGTCAAGGAACTGAAAGGGAAAGCGGATATTATAGTTGCCATTACCCATTTGCCCTATAGCAGCGATATCCAACTAGCCGAAGCTGTACCAGAAATTGATATTATTCTAGGTGGTCACGAGCATGAAAATATCCAGGCATGGCGGGGTCGAGATTTAACACCGATTTTTAAAGCTGATGCTAATGCTCGTACCGTTTACGTTCACCAATTGACTTACGATACTGTTAAAAAAAGTTTGGCTGTTAACTCCCGGCTAGTACCCATTACCGAAAAAATTCCTGATGAACCAAAAACAGCAAAGGTAGTCAGAGAATGGCTAGAAAAAGGTTATCAAGCATTCCGCGCCAATGGTTTTAATCCAGATGAGCAAATTGCAAAACTTTCATTTGCTTTAGATGGTTTAGAATCTAGCATCCGCAATAAATCCACTCAGTTAACAGATTTAATTGCGGCGGCGATGTTGAAAGAATTACCCGATGCCGATTTAGCTGTATTTAATGGTGGTTCAATTCGGATTGATGATGTGATTCCACCAGGCCCAATTACTCAATATGATGTGATTCGCATACTACCTTTTGGCGGTAAAGTTGTGGCGATAGAGATAAATGGAGCGCTGTTAAAAAAGGTATTGGATCAAGGACAACTTAATAAAGGTACTGGTGGCTATTTGCAAATAGCCAAAGTTACTCAAGAAGCCAATTCAGGAAATTGGTTAATTAATAATCAACCACTTGATGTTAAAAGAACTTATAAAGTTGCTACTACTGAGTTTTTAATTAGTGGTAAAGAAATAGGATTAGATTTTTTAAATTTGCAACAGCCAGGTATTAAGTTAATTGCCCAAAAGCGAGATATTCGTTTTGCTGTAATTGACCAAATGAAGAGTCATGTATATGCTAAATAGATAGTAAAATGACTGGATTAATTAAGTAAATTGACGAGAAAATTTCAATGTATATAAACAAATATAAGTTTAAAGTAGGGTGTGTTATGCCTTAGGCTAACGCACCTGGAGCCGTTTATATTGTCTCGGTGCGTTGCGCTGCGCGACAACACACCCTACATACTTAATGCGATACGAAAACCAATGTATAGGTTAAAGTTATCTGCTCTGATTTTACTGCGATTAGCACTACGGCAATAACCTGGAACGTTGTACCACGAACCACCGCGCAGTAATCGATAATTATTATCTCCACTACTTAGCCAAGCACTACCATCAGTGGGCGCACCTTGGTAATTTTCATGATAATCATCTTGGCACCATTCCCATACATTACCGTGCATATCATATAAACCAAAGGCATTGGGTGCAAAACTACCCACTCGCGTTGTCTGCTGGCGATATTGGCCTTTTTGCCCTGAAGCATATGCATAATTGCCGTCGTAGTTGGCTAAGTTACTAGTAATAGCTTCACCAAAATAAAAAGGTGTAGTAGTTCCAGCACGACACGCATATTCCCATTCAGCTTCACTGGGTAGTCGATAAATACGTCCTGTTTTCTGGCTTAATTTTTGACAAAATTTTACTGCATCATACCAACTTACGTTTTCTACAGGCCGGTTTGCGCCATTACTAGCAAATTTTGAAGGTTTAAGATCCATAATTACTTGATACTGTACTTGGGTGACTTCATATTTACCTATAAAGAACTCAATAACTTTAACTTCATGCTGTGGTTTTTCACTATTTTCTCCTTCTCCTTGTGATGAACCCATCATGAATGTACCACTAGGAATAGATACCATTTCTAAAGTCACTCGGTTTCCTAAGTCTTCTACAAAAAATTTTGCACTACAATGCTGACGGCTAATTTCTTTACCTTTTATGTTTACTGTTATGGTATGAAATTTAAAGGTTTTTAGCTGTGAAGGATGAATTGTTGGGTTAGTATTAGCAGGTAAAGATTGATGTTGTAGAATTGTTTTAATTAATGATGCAACTTTAGCCTTGTTAAAATTCAAATGTTGTAAAACTTCTACTGCCGATTGATATCTTTCCCTTGCCAAGTGTTTAAGTAACTTGTCGAGAATTTGTCCTAACTCATCACTTATCGTTACACATTTTTCTTGTAACCTTTCGCGCCATAACCATTGAGCATTATAAGCATCATAAAGGCGATCGCAGAGATTTCCATTTGCATCTTGTGTAGCCAAACATTGAGTTAACAAACGCGCACAAGTTGCACCCAAGGCATATAAATCACTGGCTGGTGAAGCAAATCCTGCCATTTGCTCACTTGGCGCATAACCGATAGTATAAATTCCGGTGGCTTTTTTTGCTAAACTCGTTTGGGTGACTTGTTGTGCACCACCAAAGTCAATCAACACGAGTTTGCCATCTTTTTGACGGCGCATGATATTTTCTGGTTTAATATCTCGATGAATGACGTTGCGATCGTGGATAAATTGCAGAACTGGTAATAAATCAGCTAAAAGTTGCTGAATTTGTTCTTCGCTAAAGGCTTGTTGGTGTAGTTCTGCTAATAAATTCTGTCCTTGAATAAATTCTTGTACTAAATATAAGCTTGAGCCTTGTTCAAAATAAGCTAATAATCTAGGAATTTGAGGGTGATTTTCTCCCAATTCAAACAGACGTTTTGCTTCTTGCTTAAATAATTCTGCTGCTTTAGTTAATGCGGCGGTTCCCGATACTTGAGGAAAGAATTGTTTGATAACACAAGCATCATCAAATCTACCTGTATCTTCTGCGGCGTAAGTCTTGCCAAACCCGCCTTCACCTAATAGTTTTAAGACGCGGTAGCGGTTTCCCAGTAGCTTACCAAAGTTGCTGTGTCCGCAACTCATGCAAAACTTGTTACTATCAGGGTTAAAGGGATTTGAGCAATGAAGATTTTGACAGATTTGCATAATTTGGGATTATTAAGGTTTTCTGCTTTATAATTCCCAAAGTTCATGCAGAAAATTGCCGATTTTTTTGAACGCAAATAAAATTCATTTCAAGATGCTATAGAATCCTCACGCCTCTAGATTTATCTATGGAGTCAATCCAAAATCCAAAATTGTTTGACCTTGTCGCAATATAGGAAGCCAAGTTGAGAAATCGAATTAATAATCAAATACTGGATCATCCTTTTACAGATTATTGGGATATTTTTGTTCTCAAACATCAGTATCCTCTTAATATAGCTTTCCATATCGTAGGTATATTCTTTTTCTACGGATTGCTATTTTCTGCTTGGCATCTGCAAAACTTATGGTTACTCTTGGGCTTACCATTAACTCAGTTAATTGGCTTAACTGGACATTTCTTATTTGAGCGTAGCCATATAGATTTACAAGATGCAGTGTTTTCTTGGCGCGCTTCTTACTGTTTAGGTAAAATGCTACTGAGGGTACTCATGGGTAAATATCAAGATGATATTCGCCAACGGCAAGAAATATTGAATAATTATCAATCATCTAAAGATGAAGTATGAAGTAAAAATATAAATAAATAATTATGCAAATATTTAATAATTGGAATATAGTTGCTAAGGGTTGGTATATTGCCTGCCCTAGTAAAGAATTAGCCCAAAAACAAGCCAAATCTGTAGAAATTTGTGGTCAAAGAATTACCATATTTCGTGGTGAAGATGGACAAGTGCGTGCTTTGGATGCTTATTGTCCACATTTGGGAACAGATTTAGGGATTGGACAAGTTGACGGTAATTGGATTCGTTGCGCGTTTCATCATTGGGGATTTGATGAAACAGGAATTTGTCAAAATATTCCTTGCCAATCAGAGATTCCGAATCAGGCGAAAGTACAAGCTTATGCAACAATAGAAAAGTATGGTTTTATCTGGGTTTATCCTGATGCTGTAGCGCCAGAAGGTGTGGCTGATTTTGATGAATTAAAGGGTCAAGAAATTGTTGCACAACCTGATACAGCATTTGAGAGAAGCTGTCATCACCATATTTGTATGATGAATGGGATTGATGCTCAACATTTAAAAACAATTCATCATTTAGATATCAAAATGGATTTGTCGCTACATCGTAGCGAATTAGGTACACAAATTGACTTTTCAATGCGGGGAAAATTTCCCGAAACCACCTGGAGAGAAAGGTTAGGTAACAAATTTCTGGGTTCTACCTATGAGTATTCAATGCGTTATGCTAATGGGTGCATTGGGTTGTTAACAATGATGAAAAATGTGCGGCTATTTCCGCCGTTGCACATGATATATGCTTATACTCCCATAGCACCTGGTAGAACGCGTATCCAACCTATTTATGTAACTGCAAAACGTCAAGGATTTGTGGGATATTTGCTGAGTAGATTTTTGCTATTTTGTACTCGCTTGGCTTACTATATGCTCAGAGATGAAGACGGTAAGATTTACGATAATATTCGCTTTAATCCTAAATTACTTTTGAGTATCGATCAGCCATTGGCTCAATATATGGAATATGTTAACCAACTAGAACCTTCTCGCTGGTCAAAATCTGGGGTAAATTCAAAAGTTAAAATTCAAAATTAAATCAATAAAATTAAATCGTAGGGTGTGTTATGCCATAGGCTAACGCACCATATTTTATGGTGTTCTATAAAGCGCTTTAATGATGTTTTTAGTGACAAATTATATCGAAAATATACATTTAACACATATTACTGATACTTCCGATTTTAATTCATAATTCATAATCTAATCAATAACCATTTGAAAATCTGTCACATTAGTATGTAACTTTAGCAACCAACTAGTTAAAGTGTTAATTGATAGCTTGTATCTAATTATTTTTAAGTAATTACCGATAATGAAGAGTTCGCTGGTTCCTATTCAAAATTTGCATCTAAGCGATCGCATTGCTATGTATGCGCTGCTAGATAATCATTTTAAAGGTGTAACCTGGGATGGCTTTCAGGCTGATTTAGAGCGCAAAAACTGGGTGTTGTTATTGCGGGATGACATCACCCATACCCTGAAAGGCTTTTCAACTCTGATGTTGAGCCAGACGACTTTTGCAGGAGAGCAAATTAGTGTAATTTATTCTGGCGATACGATTGTCGATCCTAGTGCTTGGTCGAGTACAACGCTACCGCGTTCCTGGATCAATGCTGTGAATTTTCTGCGCCAACACTATGTAGAAAATAAGTTATACTGGCTGCTAATTTGTTCTGGCTTTCGTACTTACCGCTTTCTCCCGACTTTTTGGCAAGAGTTTTACCCCCGCCACAATATCATCACACCTACTCATATCACTAACCTGATGGGGAGTTTGGGACAGCAATATTATGGTGATTCTTATCAACAAGCCAGTGGTATTGTTCGCTTCCAAAATCCGCAAATTCTGCGCGAGAATTTAATTGAAATTCCTATAGGAAGACAGACTAACCCCCATATCCAGTTTTTTGAACAAAAAAACCCAGATTATCGCCAAGGGGATGAATTGGTGTGTTTAACTGAAATCAGTTATGACAATCTTACTCGTGCTGGACAAAGAATGTGGCATTCGGAAGCGTTGTTAGAATTTATCCAGGATTCGGTTCTGATTTAAAATCTATGCGTCTATCAACTTGCCTATGAAAGTTAAAAATGAAGAGATAGTAATAGCTAAGACTGTAGAAGCACCACAATTTTTTGATGTTAGTCGCTTGTTGAGTAACCTGCGGGGCGATTTGGCGGGAGGATTGACGGCTGCTGTGGTAGCCTTACCTTTAGCTTTAGCCTTTGCGGTGGCTAGTGGTGTGGAACCAAAGGCGGGACTTTACACTGCTATTGTGGCAGGAATTGTCGCAGCAATTTTTGGCGGTTCACCAGTACAAATTACAGGCCCTACAGGTGCAATGGCTGTAATTTTGGTGGGAATTGTCGCCAAGTACGGATTAGAAAAAGTTTGGATTGCTGGGGTAATGGCTGGAATCATCCAGATTGCTTTAGGAATCGCCAAACTGGGACAATTGGTTAAATTTATTCCCTATCCAGTAACGGCTGGTTTTACTAATGGGATTGCCGTTATTATTTTTTGTGGTCAATTAAATAATTTCTTTGGGTTAAAATTACCACGCCAAGAACATTTTTTACCAGGACTTTGGCAAACTTTAACTCATGTAGAAGCGTTAAATTGGGCAGCAGTTTTATTAGCAATGCTGGTAATTGCAACAAATCTTTTATGGCCCAAGATTAATACGACAATACCCGGTTCGTTGATGGGGTTGGTGTTAGCAACTGCGATCGCATCTTATTTGCATCTTGATGTTCCCACTATTGGAGCCATCCCGCAAGCTTTACCGATGCTGCAAGGTATTCCCCACTGGAATGATTTTGGCTTAATTCGCGAACTGATTAATCCAGCTTTGGCTTTAGCCGCACTGGGTAGTATTGAATCCTTGCTGTCAGCAGTCGTGGCTGATGGGATGACGGTGAGCGAAAAACACAACAGCGATCGCGAATTAATTGGTCAAGGTTTAGCCAATATCATTATTCCATTTTTCGGTGGCATTCCCGCCACAGGTGCGATCGCGCGAACTGCGGTTAACGTCCGTTCTGGTGGTAAAACCCGGTTATCTGGGGTAATTCACGGCGTTGCTTTAGCGCTGATTGTGTTAACTTTAGCACCCCTCGCAGCGCAGATTCCCTTAGCAGCGTTGGCGGGGATTTTGATGGTAGTTAGTCTGCGGATGATTGAGTGGGAAGCGATTGGCTTACTGCTACGCGCTACCTACTCCGACTTTGCGGTGATGATTCTCACCTGGCTAGTCACAATATTATTTGATTTGGTTCTGGCTGTAGAAGTGGGATTGATTGCAGCTGGCGCATTATTTATCAAGCGGATGAGCGATTTAAGCTTGGCGAAAATCCCAGAAACAGAAGTATTTCCCCCAGGGATTCCTTTAGAATTAAGCAAAGAAATAGCGGTTTATCGTGTAGATGGGCCTGTATTTTTTGGTGCTGCGGAAAGGTTTGTTACCTTCCTCAGAGAGCAACCAGAAGTGAAGTATTTAATTTTGCGGTTGCGGTTTGTACCGAATATGGACACAACTGGTTTGGTAGCTTTAGAGGATATTTATCACGACTTAGAAAGGCATAATTGTCGTTTAATTCTCACAGGTTTACAGCCACAGGTTCAACAGTTATTAGAACGTTCGGGATTGTTACAAACAATTGGGTTATCTAATTGCTTTGAAACAACTACAGATGCTATTTACTCTATTACTCCTCAATCTTCTCAATCTGTAGCGGCTAATTTAAAATCTCCAGAGTTGTTGGAATTAAATGATTGAAATTAACTGTCGATAAACACCGATTCATTGAGTGTAGATAGTTAAATCGTAGGGTGCGTTACGGCGAAGCCTAACGCACCACCAATAAATTATTTTAAATAATATATATTTTCTAATTCAAATCATTATATGCATTCTACTAGCCCAACCTCTATTTTTAACAATCCGCAACTATTTGTTGAGGGATGGTATTGGGCATTACCATCAAAAAAATTAAAGATTGGCAAGGTAAAAGCTGTAAAATTATTGGGTAGAAATCTCGCAATTTATCGCGGAGCTAGTGGACAAGTAATAGCGGTGGATGCTTATTGTCCACACATGGGCGCACATTTCGCAGAAGGGAAAGTAGAAGGTGAAGGAATTCGCTGCTTTTTTCATAATTGGAAATACGATGAGCGCGGAATTTGTGTAGAGGTTCCTTCACTAGGAAAACCCTTACCTGTATGTATTAAAACTTGGTCAACAGCAGAAAAATATGGCATGATTTGGGTTTGGGTGGGAGAAGATAAGCCAAGTAAATTACCTTTTGTACCGGAACTAGAAAATGTAGAATGCGACTATATATTAGGGACTCATTTTATAAAAAACTGCCATCCCAATGTTTTATTAATTAATGCAATTGATGCTCATCATTTCAATACAGTACACAATCTACCTTTAGAGATTGTCTTTGATTCCCAAAACCTCAACTCTCATGCGATTAACTTCAGCAATACTACCAGAGGAGGCGATGATTCCTGGTTAATTCGCCTGATTCGTCCTCTATATCGCAATCAAGTTACATATAGTATGTGCTATTGGTACGGCAGCACTGGGACTGTCACACTGGGGCCAGATTTTCTACATTTCTATATTATCTTTGCTTTGCGAATGTTAGAAGATGGCACAACAGAAGGGCAAACAATCTTAGTAACTCGTAAACGCAGTGGGTTTTTAGGATGGAGTCTAAATCGTATATTGTTGTGGTTAACGCAGCAGGTTGGTAATTACTTTGCTAAAGGTGATACCCAAGTATTTCAAACTATTAAATTTGATTTAAAAACACCCATTAAAGCAGACCAGTCAATTCTACAATTTATTCAGCATGTCAATCAGCAAAAGGCTTTAAGCTGGGGGAATTGGGAAAATAATTCATAATTCGTAATTCGTAATTCGTAATTTACTAGATAAATAATATGGATTTGTCATATAAAATTGCTGGACTCGATTTACCATATATAAATTCTGATGATAAATTGCGGCGAATATTAACAGCAGCATTACCTAATCAAAGTGATAATACTTCACAGCCACAATTAGATTATTGGGATGCGGAATTTTTTAATTTGCATCAAGTCCAAATTTTTCAACAAGCGAGTTTAGATGAACAATCTGCCATACTTCAGCTTACCAATCGCAGCCTGTTAGCAGAATCTTATTTCATTGAGAAAGCAGGCGTTGGGTATATGGCAAAAATGGTATTGTTAGCCGAAACAGTGGAAGAACGAATACTATATGCACTTTTTAGTGCTGATGAGGCTACTCACCTCAGCCAAATCACTAATTTTTTACCAGAAATTGCATCTACTAATAGCAACGATCCATTTTTGAACTTATTAGCAGAAGTAGTGGAAAGTGCAGACAAAACAGTATTGTTGTTTGTGCTGCAAGTAGTTTTAGAAGGATGGGGATTAAGCCATTATCGCCGCTTGTCTAAAGAGTGTCATTATCCCATTTTAAGCGAACTTTTCTCAAGCTTTCTCCAAGCAGAATCTCGCCATCATGGTACAGGAACAATGCTATTTAACCGCAATCCTGTTTCACCAACAAGCAAAGCAACTGCAATCGATATATTAGCCAGCTTTCTATCTATGGTACAACTCGGGCCGCAAAGCGTTCTATCAGCCATTGAGCAAGTAAAAGGACACCTGACGCGATCGCAAAAAATCCAAATCCTCGAACAACTTGATACCCAAACCCACAGTGGAACCAGATTAGAAATATTGCGATCGCTCATGCGCGGCGCATCCGCAGCAGCCATTGTACAAGCTTTAGACGAACGCGGCGCATTTTCACCACTCCCACCTCATCAATGCGTCTATTAAACCTCTCACTCTTCTTTTCGTGAGCCTGATTAATACTTATCATCACAGTGCAAAAACTTTTGTATGCAAAATACTATTCCCAAACTATCAGACAATCCAACCACTTATCGTAAATTACAAATTAATCATACCCGCAACAAACAGCAAGACCATACTGCTTTAATGGATGAAGCAACGGCTAACTTTCGCTATGAAGATTGCCAAAACGAATATTGGAATCCCGAAGAATTTTCTCTACTCTACGGTACAGTTTTATGGGAACAATCTAGCCCACATCAGCGTATAATTTTAAATCAACTTTACTGGGTAGCATACTATTCGCAAATAGTCTCAGCCGAAATTGCTACTATATATTTTAATCAAACTAGTGCAGCCGGACTTTATGCTCACGAAGATTTCCGCTTAATCTGCGATACTTTAGATTTAGAATCATCCCAAGAAAGAGCGCATATCAACGCTTTTCGTACAATTGCTAAACAGGTTGAGCAAGCATTATTTGGAGAACTCATCTTTACTTACCCCATGCGCGGCCCGTTTACAGAAACGATGGTTTATGCTGACACAAACGCCCTCAAAATTTGGTGGAAAAAAATCCAACTACAATACTTTGGATTGATTTCTGCAAATAATATCTTTTTAGCTTGTCAGTATTTCACAGTCCGAGGAGTGCGGACACTAAATGGCAAATTAGTCCAGCATAAACTCAGCAATTATTATCAAAAATATCCTCATCCTGAAACTGCGCCTATTCCTGCAAAAATCTCTTATTACCACTTTCTCGATGAAAGCTTTCATTTTAATAGTTCGACAATTATATCTCACGATGTTATTACCTGCCTCCCTCCACCAACGGCATTTGAGAGCCTAGTTGCTAATTTAGGATTGCTTGGCTGTCAGCGCGATCACTTTCACTTTTCGGCGGCGATTAACGGTATTTTCTGGTACGATCCGGCACTGTATGACAAGATTTATAAATTGTTGCGATCGCCAATTTTTTCTATGAGCAATATTGATGCTAAAGAAATGATGCGTCGCTGTTTTACCGAAGAATCGGAAGGCTTACATTGCAGTTTTTTAACCCATCAAGAAGCGATGGCATCTTATAGAGTATATGTAGAAAAGCTCGATTATCTTTGGCAACAGAATCGAGAAATGTCAATTATGGGAGCTAATTCTCTGGCTCGATATCTAGCAACTCAAAAAAGTGCTTTTCAAAAGTTTAAAACTTATCAAAATTGAAATAAATCTTAATCTATATATTTGATAAAACAAAAGTTATCTACATAGCTTTTGTCAGAATATATCAGTGGACATGCAAGAGGTACATATCATGCACAAAGAATATATGGAGATTCTAGAAACATTACTTGATAAATTGACATTATCTGCAATTTTAGAAATGTTAGAGCGCTTATGCCACAAAAAAGCAGAAAATTTGAGAACTCATTGGCAAGACGAACATTCAGCAAAGCTGTGGGAGAAAGCTGCTAGGCAAATAGAACAGATAAATGTTGATGTTTGATTAAACAATAAAGCCAAGTAAATAAAAGAGATTGGGCATTGCTAAGATTCGTAGTACCTACAAAATGCGAATTATGTGCCTAATCTTTCTTATTTAAAGGACAGTGGCGAACCTTTCCTTGAAAAAATCTTCGATTTATTGATTGTTTATATATATGTCTGACCTTTGTAAGATATCCTTTCCGAGAACTGATTACCCTCCCCTGACTCTGCAACGTCATCAAAATTTATCTGAACATCTGACGATTCAGAATTCACCTGTATTGTTTGGTTGTCGAACTGGTATTTGTGGAACTTGCTTAGTTGAGGTGATTGGTGATATTCCTCCTCCTCAACCCGATGAACAGGAAATGTTGGAAACATTAGCTCCTAATTATCCAAATGCACGATTAGCTTGCCAAATAGACATGACAGCGAATGTAGAGATTAAGAGGGCTTAAATAAAGAATGAATAAGCTAGGCGGATATACTCCTGTACCTCACCTGCTTCCTGTGCTGCTCGACTGAAACGGAGGTTTTTGTAGTAATCCCTCTTTTATCACTTTCGGGAGAAAATAATCTGGAATGCTTACAGCATAAGACTTTTACCAAAAAACCATGATTTTAGCCATTGTGTTAGAAAATAAACGCTCAATTGCCCGTTATATCTACAGTTCAAAATTTGGCTTTGATTTTTCTTTTCCCAGAGTGACAAAACAGGGTTATTCTTGAAGCTCTTTTCTATGCAGCCTCAATGTAAATTGATATTAACTTTTCTTCTGATGAAGTCCAAAGCGCTTTTGAAGCTTCAGGATGGGATCTGTGATATTGTTCTGCATTGAATCTGCAATGTTCAATTTTGCACTAGCCGCTAGGAGAAAGTTTTATTTAATGGAAACCGCAGTGAAAAAGTCAGATTTTGTCCTGACTCCTTACATGAACAGCAGCGATTTGCGGGCAACTTATCAAATCCTGAATACGGTTGTGCCTTATGTATTTTTATGGTTTTTAGCACACAAAGCAGCAGCTATTTGTGTTTGGTTGCTTGTGCCTACTATAGTCTTGATGACGCTGTTTTCAGCGCGTTGTTTTTCTTTAATGCATGATTGTGGACACTATTCACTGTTTCGTTCAAAAAGGGTTAATCAAATTATCGGTTTTATTCTGGGGGTAATCAACGCGATCCCTCAATATCAGTGGTCAAGAGGACATGCCTATCACCACAAAACCAACGGTGATTGGCAACGCTATCGCGGCCCTAGTGCATTACTCTCTACTGAGGAGTTTGCTCGTCTGAGCCCATCTGCCCAAAGGCGTTATGAACTACTGAGGCACCCATTGATGATCTTTCCAGGAGGTTTTTTCTATGTCGCGATTAAGCCAAGACTCGCCCTGATTGCAGGAACATATGATTTTATCACTCATCTACTGACTTGCTTGCAGCAAGATCCTTCTATGGATTTACCTCGAATCATCTCCTCTCATAAGTCTAGAAATTGGTACACTGCGGCTGAGTTTTGGCATCTGTTGTTCAACAACATTTGTGTAGTCGGCAGCTGGATTTTTCTGGGGTATTTACTGGGATTTGGTTTTTTCGTGAGCGTTTACTCAATCACGCTAACTTGTGCTGGGGCCATCCTCATCTGCGTCTTCTTTGTTCAGCACAACTTTGATGGCTCTTACGCCCACAAAACTGAAGGGTGGGACTATCTCGAAGGAGCAATTAAGGGCAGCAGTTATCTGGAGTTACCCGCCGTTTTAAAGTGGTTTTCCGCCGATATCGGCTACCATAACATTCATCATCTTTGTGACAGAATCCCCAATTACAACCTCCAAGCTTGCCACAATCAAAATATTCACCTGCTTAGGAGTGCAAAAAGGCTGCGAATGGTAGATATTCCTGATTGCTTCAAATACATTCTGTGGGATTGCCCCTCCAATCGCCTTACATCGATAGCATCGTTTCGTCAAGCTGCACAATCCATCGACCTAGAGAGAGCCAACCAGGCGTGAAAAAGCTCTTGAGCAGAGGAGAAAAACCACGCCACTTGCGGGTGGGGTTTCTACCAAGGAAGCGAGGAAGCTATCGTCCACAAGAGGCGTTAGCGTAGCGGGACGAAGTACGGCTTTGAACCTTATCTTTTTCGTAAACAATACCGTTGTTTCAAACGACGGGAGCATCCCAATTTGGCAAAAATAAAAAAATAAAGATTATTCGCGAGTAAATATCGCGAATAATCTGGGGCTTCAATCAAGTAGTTCTTCTGACTTTTGCTGGGAGCAACGCGATTTTTTGAAGTTGGATAAAAAACGAGCGTTCACGTAGTGTGCCGTAGGTATTGCTAAAATATCCAGTTATACCAATTCAAAAAATGTTTGCGACAGATAGATAGGGCATCCACTCCGGAAATCATAGCCAGTCACACTAAGCAGCAATATCTGGGGTCAGTTGGGCAAGAAGTTGAGCAACTTGAGCGCGTAAATTCTCTAAGTTATCGAAAAGTTCCCATTTTAAATCTTGCTTAAGATACTCCCAAACTCGCTCTATAGGATTAAGTTATGGAGAATAAACTGTTTGGAGATAGTTGAGTGTGGTTCTCTTAAAAGGACTCGATTGAATACGAAATCTTCAAAAAATACGAGCGAGCATTAGTTATTTCAGATCATTTGAGCATACCGTATTTCTCCTTACGTGCTAATTTTACTGAATAGCATTTTAATACGGTGATGCCAAGTAGTATCGTAGCTTTTGAGCGAAAACTTCAACATGAGGCGGATACATCATCGTCATGTGATTTCCGGGTACTTCTTCGGTTACTATTTCTGCTAACTCTAACCAATCTTTTTCAGGATGGTAAGGAGTAAAACCATCATCATCTTCAGCAATAAAGAAAATTACTTTTCCTTGATAAGTAGTTGGAACATAATTGTTTCCCAATCGCATCAGTGAAATAAACAGATCGAGAAAATTGCGAAACATGGTTAAATCGCCTTGTGGCACCATAGACTTAGCGATGCGCGATCGCTCCCAAAAATATCGTAATTGCTCATTAGGTTCAAGATTTTGTAAAATCTTTAAGGAAATTCCTTCATCTGACTTTTTGTCCATATCCAACCAGTATGCCATTATTTCTAAGTCTGAGTTGATATGTGTTGGTAGTTCACCACTGATAGGCGTATCAAACAAGGTTAGTAATTCAATTTTTTCCCCTTCTTTTGTCAGTTGTTGTGCCATTTCATAAGCAATAATACCTCCTAAGGACATTCCGCCAATATAATAGGGTCCTTTTGGTTGAATTGTCCGCACTGCGTCAACATAGTGGGTAGCCATTTCCTCAATAGTGTTAAAAGTTCGAGGTTTACTATCCACTTCGGGTACTTGTATTCCGTAAACAGGCTGCTCAGGATCGAGATGATTAGCCAAATCTCGGAAAACAAAAGCTGTCCCGCCAACAGGATGGACTAAGAATAAGGGTTTTTTCAGATCGCTGCCACTATGGAATTTAATTAAGCAGGAAGGAAGTTCTTTTTGTAAAGCTGGAGATGATGGTGAAACTAACTCAGCCAATCCTTCGATAGTGGCAGCATTTAACAAGGAATTTAAGGAAAGCTTGACGTTCAATTTCTTGTTTAATTTAGCAATAAGTTGTATTGCAACGAGGGAATCACCACCTAAATCAAAGAAATTATCGTGCATCCCTATTTTGTCAATGCCTAGCATTTCTTGCCAGACTTGGGTAATAATTTGGTCAATCTGACTTTGTGGAGATTGAGATACTTGATTGTGTCCAGTAGTTAGATTTGAAGATTCGGCTGAATCGTTAGATTCTACTACTAAAAGAATTTCTTTAATTCTGGGTAGAAACTCATAAGTTGATACTGCAACTTGAGATAATCCACTTTGACTAATGCGATTAAAAACCTCTATTCCTTCTTGGGGAAGAATGGCTAGGTCAAAATTAATGATGTCGCTAGATTTGTTTTTTCTTAAGTCTACTGTGTTCACAGCCATACCGACTTCCTGCCAAGTATCCCAGTTGATGCTGGTAGTTAGTCTGTCCTGGGCAGTTTGATATTGAGCATAAGCATCTAAGAAAGCGTTGGCTGCTGTATAGTCTACCTGTCCAAAGTTACCGATGATAGATGTTATGGATGAGCAGAGAATGACAAAATCAAGTTGAGAATTTTTAAAGATGGTATCTATTACTACTGTTCCTTGAACTTTAGGCGCAAGAACCTGATCGGTGATTTCTCTGGTTTTCATCTGGATGATACCACCACCAGGAAGACCAGCAGCATGGATAACTCCATTAATTTTACCAAAGTGATTTTGAGCAGTAGCGATCGCTCTCTCCATTTGTTGTAGATTAGCTACATCAGCTTTCACTACTAAAACTTCAGCCCCGAGTGCTTCTAATTCCTGCACTTTCCTAATTTTGTCACTGGTGCTATCTGCTGCATCATGTTCAGCTAACCATTGTGGCCACTGCTCACGCTCTGGTAAAGCTGTACGTCCGGTTAAAATTAGTTTAGCTTGGACTGTTTTCGCTAAATTCGTTGCCAGTACCAGTCCAATTCCTCCTGTTCCTCCGGTAATCAGATAAATACCTTTAGCTTTAAATTGGGGTGTTTGTGAAGAAGATGGCAATTGTGCAGCTTCAAAAGTTTGTATCCAGCGATGATTCCCCCGATAGGCAATGATATTATCTGCGGATTTTTTGGGTATTTCACTCAGTAATTGTGCAATTAACTTTTGTTCACTATTACTACCACCAGGAGGCAATACCACATCTACACTAGTACAGTGAATATGAGGATATTCTTGAGAAATGACGCGAACAGGCCCGATGATAGTTGCTTTTTCTGGGCAAAGTATTTCTTCGCCATTGACATTTTGTAAATGATTAGAAATAACTAACATTTTCATCTCATCAGTTACATTTTTTTCTCCCAATGCCTGAGCGAGATAAATAAGACTATAAAATCCTAAATTTTGCTGTTTTTCTACTGATTCAATAGTGAAAGATACTTGACTATTAGCTGTTACATTCCACAGATGTAGTACAGCTTGAGGCGTTTTTTTTATTCTGACAAGTTCTTGAATCAAGGCTTGATAATCTTGGGATTCAGAGGGATTAATACTGTAGAGATGACTATCTAACTGATTAAATTTTTCCCCAATTGCTACCTGAATTACTTCTATTTTCTGACTTTCTAATTTTGCAACTAATTGAGAACTCAACCCACATTCATCAACAAATACAAGTATGGGTGATTGAGACGAGGTTAATTGTTGAGAATTAGCAACTTTAATAGACTGTTTCCATGTAGGAACATAGAACCAATCTGCAATATCTGGTTTTTTCTCTTTATCTCGTTGAGGTTCTGTGCTTTGTTTTGAGGGTTCAATCCAATAACGTTTGCGTTCAAAGGGATAGGTAGGTAAGGGAACACGATAATTTTCCCGTTCTCCATAAAATACTGACCAATTAACTTCTAACCCAGCTAACCACATTTGACCCAGATTATTGAGGATGAAACTAACATCAGAGTATTCATCTTGAGGATGACGAACTGAAGTGAGGCTAATTTGCTCTTTTGGTTTATCTGGATGGCGTTTGGCTAAGGTGCTTAATGTGCGTCCTGGGCCTACTTCTAATAAAATTTGGTCTGGGTTATCAAAGAATTGTTTTACCCCATCAGCAAAGCGCACTGCTTGACGCAAATGTTGAGCATAATAGCTGGGGTTAGTAGCTTCTTCAACTGTTATCCAAGTTCCAGTTACATTGGAAACAAAAGGAATTGTAGGAGCGTTGAGGCGAATTTGTTTTACCTTTTCTGTAAAAGGTTCTAAAATATCTTCCATCATTTGCGAATGGAAGGCGTGAGAAGTATGCAGTAAACGACCTTCGATGCCTTTTTCTTCTAACTGTTTGGCAAATGCTTCTATGGCTAGTGTTGTTCCTGAAACGACGCAATTAGAAGGGCTATTAATAACAGCAATTTGGAGAGAAGTTTCCTCTAATAGTGGTTGTACTTCGTCTTCAGGTAGGGGAACGGCTAACATTGAACCTGATGGCATTGACTGCATTAGTTGCCCCCGTATGGTAACTAAGCTCAAAGCATCTTCTAAGCTGAAGATTCCGGCTAATGTTGCTGCCACATATTCTCCAACACTATGACCAATCATGGCTACGGGTTTTATTCCCCAGTGCATCCATAATTGAGCTAAGGCGTATTCAATGATAAATAATGCTGGTTGGGTAATTGCAGTTTGTGTTAGTTTCTCTGTAGCAATTTCGATTTGGTCTTCATGGGGATAGAGAATGTCTCGTAAGTCAAAGTCTAAATGAGATTTCAGAAGCTCACAGCACCGATCAACTTGTTCTTGGAAATAGACTTCAGTTTTATAAAGTTCCTTTGCCATATTGACATACTGCGAACCTTGTCCTGAAAACATGAATACCACAGAGCGAGATTTGACATCTCCAGAATTGGTTAAAACTTGTTTTGGCGCAAGATTATTTAAAGTATTAACAGCTTCTTTGCCATCAGCAACAACAGCAATACGCCGATAATTAAAAGCTGTGCGTCCTACAGTTAAGGTATAAGCAACATCCGCTAAATTAACTTCGGGATGCTGTTTTAAATGATTAGCTAAATTGATAGTTACATTGTCTAAAGCTGAAGGAGTCTTCGCAGAAAGCAAGAGTAATTGCTGCTTTTCCTTACCTTGATTGGGGGGAGTTAAGGGAGGTTGTTCCCATTCTTCTAATACTACATGAGCATTAGTACCACCAAAGCCAAAAGAACTCACACCTGCACGACGAGGACTGTCGTTTCTTTCCCATTCCGTCAACTTGGTATTAACGTAAAATGGACTGTTTTCAAAATCAATCTCAGGATTAGGCTTTTGAAAATGAAGACTAGGAGGAATCTGTTGATGTTTCAGTGCCAAAACAGTTTTAATCAAACCAGCAATTCCTGCTGCTGAAACTATATGTCCAATATTTGTCTTCACCGAACCAATGGCACAATACCCTTTCTTCTC
Organism: Tolypothrix sp. PCC 7601; assembly: GCF_025677855.1. Classification (NCBI taxonomy): domain Bacteria; kingdom Bacillati; phylum Cyanobacteriota; class Cyanophyceae; order Nostocales; family Tolypothrichaceae; genus Tolypothrix; species Tolypothrix sp. PCC 7601. The sequence continues at coordinate 271,364 of NZ_CP064879.1, read as the reverse complement.
GGTATTGGCTCGAAAAGCTTGAGTGAGAGCCGCAATTTCAATAGGGTCACCTAAAGGCGTTCCAGTACCATGTGCTTCAATATAAGTAATTGTTTCTGGATCAATATCTGCTACTTCCTGAGCTTCGGTAATAACTGCTGCTTGACCATCAACACTAGGAGCAGTGAAGCTAACTTTAAAACTACCATCATTATTAATAGCAGAACCTTTAATAACGGCATGAATATAGTCTCCATCAGCTAATGCCTCTGTTAACATTTTGAGGACAACAATACCAACGCCATCGCCAAAAATTGTTCCTTTTCCTTCGGCATCAAAAGCACGGCAATGTCCATCGGGGGATAACATTAACCCTTCTTGATATAAATATCCTATTTTTTGAGGGACTAAAACTGAAACGGCACCTGCTAGAGCAATGTCACATTCACCATTTAACAAACTTTGACAGGCTGTATGAACAGCAACAAGAGAAGTAGAACAGGCAGTTTGTACATTAACAGCCGGCCCTTTTAAGTTCAATTTGTAAGCAACTCTTGTGGTTAAAAAATCTGTCCCATTTCCAATTGCTACTGGTATGTATTGAACTGAATCCCATAAACGACCTGCATTAAACTCTTTATTATTGATGTTGTTGAGTAAGTATGTACTTATTCCTGAGCCACCATAAATCCCAATAGAAAAGTCATCTGTTGTTTTATAGCCGGCATTTTCTAACGCTTCCCAGGCACATTCTAGAAATATTCTCTGTTGCGGATCAATTATTGTAGATTCTCTGGCACTATAACCAAAGAAAGAGGCATCAAAATTTTCAACATCAGGTAAAACTGGAGCAGCTTTGACATAGTTAGTGTCATTTAATAGGCTGGTTTCTACTCCTACTGAACGCAATTCTTCATCAGACAAAAAAGAAATTGACTCTACTCCATTCCGCAGATTTTGCCAAAATTCTGTTACATTTTTGGCTCCAGGAAAACGTCCTGCCATGCCAATAATGGCAATTGCTGATTTATTAGTGGAATCCGATAGATTAAATGCAATCATGTTGATACTTTCCTAGAATTACAATCAATTTTTTTGTTAATTGGTTGCGGCTTTTTCAGAATTAAAATTGTCTCCTCAAAATATCCACACTCTTGTTAGAGATTTCTAAATAAAAAAATATCCCAAAATTTGTTGTGGTGCAGATATCTTGCCTGCACCACAAGATTGGGCAGGATGCCCATCTCACAAGATTGGATTATCTTTTTTGTGGAATTCTCTTAATGTTAATCATGGTTTTTGCGTCTTTGGCGCTGTTGATCGTTTTCCTCTCGACGGTTGAGACGTTTTGAAGCCCGTTCTTTGCTCGTATTAGACTTAGAAACTAAACTCTGAACTTGACCTTGATTTAAGGAGGGACTGAGATGTTCGGCTAAACTATGAATTGTGGGAAATTGAAATAATTGAACAATTGAGATTTTTTGCTCTAATGCTTCTAACAATTTCTGACTTACTTGAGCCATCAATAAGGAGTGACCTCCTAAATCAAAGAAATTGTCGTGAATTCCTACCTTGTCAATTTGAAGAGTATCTTGCCAAACTCTAGCAATTATATTTTCGATTTCATTTTGAGGTTTGACATAAGCCGTTTCTATTTGCGATCGCCCAATTTCAGGTGCAGGTAAAGCACGGCGATCAACTTTGCCGTTAGGAGTTAGGGGCATTGCTTCCAACAGGACAAAAGAGGAAGGCAGCATATAGTCGGGGAGTTTGGTCTTCAGGAAAGAAAGCAGGTTGCGTGTGATTGTACGCTGTAAAATTTTCAACAATTCCTGCTTTTCTAAAAGATGCTTCACACTTTGACGAATCTGTTGAAGTTGGGGCGCTGTGAGTTGAAAGGAGATCCCTGCTTGTGGACTACGCCACCATATAACGATTCCTGTCAGGGAAGAATTTTCTTCCTCACCAGGCAATCTTAGATTCAGGGTAATCTGCTGTCCTGAAGAAATTTCTGGTGGGTTAGCAGAAGTGAAAGTTAAACCAACACCATTTTGTGAGATATCTTCAGTCTGAATTGCCCAGGTTTGATCATCAAAAACCAAAGACCCCTCAGTCTGATAAGGTAGGCGATCGGGAATTATTTTAGAAACAAAATAGGCAACTAAACGTTTATCCCCTGGAATATCTTCTCTGGCTATGACCACTGCTTCTTCCACATCAGGATGTTGATGAAGTACCGCTTCAATTTCTTCGAGTTCGATGCGGAAACCACGAATTTTCACTTGGTGATCAATACGCCCTACAAATTCAATATTTCCATTCGGCAGCCAGCGGGCAAGATCCCCAGTCCTGAACAATCTTTCTTCTGCTGCTGTTTTACTGTTGTTGTTGCTTTTCGTAAACTGGTTAAGGATAAACTTTTGCTGCGTTAACTCAGGTAGATTTAAATACCCTGCCGCTACCCCATCTCCGCCTACATATAGTTCACCTGTGATACCTTGCGGCTGAGGATTACCATACTTGTCCAGGATATAAATTTGCGTGTTTGCAATCGGTTTTCCTATGGAAACTATATTTTTTTGCAGATATTCTTCTATGTCTGCAAAAAAATCAGCTTTTGGAGCCGCTGCTAACTGCAGATGTATTGTTTTTAGGAGTGCGGCAGCTTCCGTATCGCTTGAGCCAATTCTTTTTACCGGAATATTTTTTAGATCATCAAATTTTTCTTGACTTTTTGCTTCAATTTGATTTGCAATTCTTAGTTGATCCTCAAGAACACTGTGTAAGTCTGCGGCGGTGGTATTCGGATTACATAAAACCGCCCGAAATACAACAATTTCTTGAGCTTTACCAGAAGAAGTGTCCATCAGAATGGTCTTAGATACAAAGGTTTGTCCTTGTTCAAATTGTTCTCTTTGTATCTGTGTATTGAGTTGATTGATTCTGTGGATATCGTCATCGAGTAAGGCTTTTTGTAGGGCTTTGGTTCTTAAATCTTCGGGAATGTAGCGATAATTAACAATATTCAACACTGGTTCCATTATGAGTTCAAATGGTTCTAATAGTTGAATAAGTCTGGCAAAATATTGCGCCTTCTCTATGCTATTGTCAATCAGAATTTCATATCCTCTTTTACCGATAATATGAAGTGCTCCGTGTAAGCATAACGACAGTGCCGAACGTGACCCCTCAATCGTGAATCGTCCCATATCGAAAGTATCTCGCTGAGACTGATAACGGGCTGTGGTTTCGGCAAATCTTAACATTTGCGGATCTTTAAACAGACAAACACTAATCCCCTGCGGTAGGTATAACTGTTTATGCCCACAAATAGTTATAGAATCAGCTTTGTTGATGCCTTTCAATTTTCCTTTATGTTTTTCAGAAAATATCGTTGCACCACCCCAAGCAGCATCCACATGAAAATGAATACCGAATTCCCGAGCAATATCGGCTAGTTCAGATAATGGATCAATTTCACCAGTTTCTGTTGTGCCAGCAATACCTACGATTGCCAGGATGTAAAGCTTATTTCTCCTACATTCGTAAATTTTTTCTTTGAGATGATTAATATCTAGCTTGGCGTTATCATTACTGTCAATGAAAATAATATTGTCTGTCCCCAGACCCAACATTGAACCTGCTTTATTAAAAGAGTAATGCATCAGCCGAGAGCCAATGATAACGATATCGTTATATCCTTTCTGATGCAAAACCTTGTAAAGACTTTCTGTTGATAAATCATCGGAATTTTCTTGCCTTAATAATCTGGAATTTCTTGCACACAATAATGCAGTAATATTGGCAGTGGTTCCACCAGTTGTGATAATTCCTAGATTTCGACTTTTATGTTGAATATTTTCTTGATAAAATTCATCTGAAAAGCGATAGAGCAGGCGATGCAATATAGCGATCGCTTCCCGCTCCAAAAATATTAAAGATTTTGATGTCTCAATTTTAACCAAATTTTGGTTCAATCGCGAAATCATCTTACTCATATCATGCATAAAATCGGGCAAGGCAGATGTCATATGCCCAATAAATGTAGGAGTCCCCGTATTGATCGTATATGGAAGCACCTCTTGGGAAAATTTATCGTAATAGTCGTCAACTGTTAAAGGCTGCAACGGTAACTCACTCCGTTGAAACTTTGTCGCTAGTATTTCTGGACTCACGCCAGGCTTCGTAAAAGGCTGTTGTTGAACCCCAAACACTGAGTTTTTGGTTGCACCATGAACAACTTCAGGTTTAAAATATTGCAGTATTCTTTGGCGCGTCTCCCACGGATTGACTTCAAAGCAGGTAACATCAGCAGCAACTTCTGAAGAGCCGTAAAGATTGAACAACCTAGCAGAGTTGATTTTCTGGTGAAATGCTTTAGCTAAGGTTAAAGGCAGGGCTTCACCACTGCAAAAGACATATTTGAGGTATCGAAGTTGTGTGAGTTGTTGAGGCGTATTTTCTAGCATCGCTTTGAGCAGCGATGGCACGAGCACAATTCTAGTAATTTTTTGCTCACTTAACAGGCTCATTAGTTGGGGAATGTCTGCTCGGATGTGATTTGGCACAATCACGAGTGGAATCCCTTTCAGAAGAGGAGAAAATATTTCTGCTACATGATCGACGAAATTAATGGAGGTTTTCTGTACACAAATCTCATCTGCCGCAAATGGTAGGGTTTCCCACATCCAATGCAAACGATTGATAATGCCACGAATTTTGCCGAGGACAGCTTTGGGTTTTCCAGTAGAACCGGACGTATAGATTGCGTATGCTAGGTCATCCAGTATGGTTTTATTTTCCAGATTTTCAACACTTTCCCTACCAATGGCATCCCTATCCCTGTCCAGATAGACTATATGGGCGTGTTGAGGGGGAATATTTACGGTCAGATTGCCCTGAATCAACAGTACCTTAACATTCGCATCTGCCAACATATAACTCAACCGTTCTTGAGGATATTCCGGGTCTAATGGCACATAAGCACCACCAGCTTTGAGTATCCCCAGCAGTCCTACGACCAGATCTATAGAAGGCTGTAAACAAATACCTACCAGCACCTCTTGTTTCACACCCAGGCTTTGCAAGTAATGTGCTAGTTGGTTTGCTTTTTGATTTAACTGCCGATACGTTAACATCTGGTTTTCAAACATCACCGCTACAGCATCTGGTGTTTTCTCTGTTTGATCTTCAAACAACTGATGAATACATTTATCTGCGGCATAATCACACTTAGTATCATTCCATTCCACCAACAATTGATGACATTGTGAATCAGTCAGCAAAGGTAATTTTGTCAGATATTGATCTGGATTAACAACAATTGCTTGCAGCAAACATTCAAAATGTCCCAGCCATCGCTTGATTGTTTCTGGAGCAAACAAATCAGTGTTATAAAAACAATCTAATACCAACTCATCTTCTGTTTCTATGACATTACAATGAAGATCGTAATTAGTAAAACTGAACGGTTGAGGGAATAAACTGGTCTTTAATTCAAAGAACTGTGCTTTAAGAGGTTGGTCTAAATTAAATGTTGTTGTGACAAGAGGGGAGCTACGGTTGAAATTCAGTTTGTTGATTAATTTGGCAAAAGGATAATCTTGATGTTCGTAAGCATCTGACAATTTCTTGTTGATAGTTTTGAGATAATCTGAAAATTTTGGCTCTCCAACAATATGGCTACGTATAAGTAATGTGTTTGAACAGTAGCCCACAAGATTCTCACTACCTTTAAGCGATCGCCCTGCCGTAGGAATACCTACCAAAATGTCATCTTGATCTGTCAGTCGATGTAACAGCACCGTGTATGCTGAGAACAGTATCATAAACAAGGTATAACCTTTTTCCTGACTAACCTTTTTGATTTGAGAACAAAGGTTAGCATCTAGCTTGACAGTTTCTTTACTACCGTTATAGGTCTTGATGGAAGGACGAGTCCAGTCAGTTGGTATATCTAAAACAGGGATTGATTCAGCAAATTGTTCCAACCAGTAAGATTCATGGCCTACCATATCTTCAGTGTTGAAAGCTTGAGTTTGCAACTCTATGTATTCCCTGAATTGCAAAGGTGAATCGAGTGTGCAATCAATACCCTGACACTCTGATGAATACAAAGCGCTTAATTCTTGTAAAATTAAACTCACTGACCAATCATCAATAATAATGTGATGAGTAGTCATCACCAGAAAATGCAACTGTTCTTCTAGCCGGAGAAGATAAAAACGGAAAAGAGGCCCCTGAGTAAAATCAAAAGGTTCCCGGCTCTGTTTACGAAGCCATTCAGCTACTTTTGAATCACGTTCAACAAGACCAATGTTGGAGAAATCGACTAAAGGAACATCTACCTTTAAAGAAGGCTGGATTCGCTGAGAATCGTCTTCTTGGCTGATAGTGGTTCGCATAGCCTCATGGCGATTTACAACTTTCTGGATTGCCCGCTCCATCGCTGAGAAATTCAACAAACCATGCAATTGCAAGCTAATAGATTTATTGTATTTAATAGAACCTTCGGTTCCTAGTTGGCACAAAATCCACAGTTGCTTTTGTGCTTCACTTAAAGGGATAATTTCAGATGTTGCAACGATCTGATCACATCTCTTTATTTGAGACTGAGAGATTTCACTTAACTTTTGGGTATCCATATAGAAGCTTTCTTGTTTAGGAACGTTGATTAAATAACCTGCAATTCTAATTGTTGTTGTGGTTGAGCTAAGTAAAGTGACAATCAAAGATTACATTGGACACAACCTCAATTTGGTTCTACTCAGGCAGCAGAGCGGTGGAGCGACCTGATGCCCTCTGAGGGTGACAACCTACTGATAAAGCTTGCTGCATAAGGGATAGGGCATAGAAACTACGCTGAAAATAGAACCGTTTATGGGGTTTGAGCGCAATCAGACTCAGAACCTAATCTGCCCATAATTCCATCCCGTAACGCCCAGAGATGCTGCAAACTGTTCTTGTGTTAGTCCGGTCAAGATACGGAGTTCACGAATGAGCTTACCAACTTCTGGTTGATTTATTACCAAAGGTTTTTTAGCCGTCATCTAGTTCATAGTTCATCACATGGCGTAACAGGTGTTATATATTATTTGCTACATCTTATTCACGGAAAAGCTGACTGGTAATCCGTTGATATACGAAACTCGTAAAAAAGACTCTCTTTTTATCGAAAAAATCAATCGCGTATTACACAGAAGGAGGGATTTCTCAGGTGATATTTTTTCATGTAATCTCTACTTGTCTAATTACTATGCAAAAGACGATGACACGATGACCTGCATAATCAATTAATGCACAACTTGCGTGGGGTTGAGGATAGTGAAGTAATAAAATATTTATTGGGATATCAAAATCAACAAGTAGCTGATGTTATGACAGCTTATGTCAAGCATGTCAAACAACACTTTTTGAACGCAATTAATCATTTTAAATTGGCTTACAAAAAAGAGAAGTTGCTTAAAAGGCTTCAAGAAATAGCAGATTCTCTGATTTGATTGAAAGACAGAATAGGGAGAAGAATGCATAGCTTGCAGCCTTTGGCATCGCCTCCATAAAATTCAAGCGAGGAAAAAATAGTAATACTGCGGTACTTGTACTAAGAGTAAGAGCGATGCCAAAGGTGGCAAGCTATGTACCCCCTTAGTTTGGGAATCCTAGTAATAAAATATGGGGTGATGGGGCCGCTCTCTGGAAGAGGATGTTTGAAAAGTTCCAAGTTGGACAGTAACAAATTAAATGGCGTTGAAACAAATAGAAGAACAGAGCGATAAGCCTGACGGTAAGACCATCTTGCTTAAAATTACACATATCTTGGCTAAATAGCAAAGAGGGTTAATTCAAGATAATTTATCTAAAAATGCCCTAATTTCCCAAACTATCCATTTTTTTTCAGATGTGCTTAATAATGAAGCAAAGCGATATTTTCGGAGTGTTTGATTAAATACTGAAACCGTAATTGGCTGCATCGGTTTGGCAATAATATCCTTAATGTCTAATACATACTCATGACAATTTTGAAAAGACCAAACTAATAACCACCGCTTTAAGTAAAATCCATTTTGGTTAATTTTAATTCTAGTTTTTGAGATGGGACTGAGTACATAATCGGCAATCCTTGGCAAAAGCAAGAATAAATATATGTAGAAGAAAAGGCAGATAAAAAGAAATCCAAATAGATTAAAAACAGATAAGTATTCAAAAATTAATACCCAGAAAGTGAGTAAAAATAATCCATTTCCTAGCAAGAGAATAATAGGAATCAACCAACTAGTATAGTGACGTAATTGCTCGGGAGGAATTTCTATAGTTAATTCTGCTTCGGTTTTATGGAAGATAATAGAACTGTTTTTTGGTCGCTGGGATCTTGTTAAAGACAAATGGGATATAACATCTGGAATCTGTTTTTCTCCTCGCAATACAGCTAAGGCTAAATTGGCTGAGAGAAATCTGTCATCACTGACTGGCTCCAGGATAATGTCCAACCAGTTAGCAAAATCTGGGGAAATGCGAACATGGGGACGGAAATCTATTTTGAGATGGCGCTGTGGTAAATCTGCTGGGGATTTTCCAGTCAGCAAGAAAAGTAGTGTAGTTCCCAAGCCATATAAATCTGTTGCTAACACAGCTTGTCCGCGAAACTGTTCAGGAGCCATATAGCCATAGGTTCCTACTACTGTGCTGCCACCTGTGACTGTATTGTGATAGGTATCTTGTACTGCACCAAAATCTACTAAAAATATATCTCCCTGATCTTTTGCTGTTGGGGAAAAGTTGAGGATAATATTCTGAGGCTTAATATCGCGGTGAATAACTGGGGGTTTGAGGGATTGTAAGTAAATCAGAATTTCTAAAACTTGTATGGCGATGTGTCGAACTTGCTTTTCTTGGGGTTTCCAACCATTTTCTATTAATGTGGCTAGAGATTTACCTGGCGCAAGTTGTTGAGCAATATAAAAGAATCTGTCAGAGCCTGTGTCTACTTGAAAATAATCTAGATAGCGAGGAATTGCTAGATGATAGAGTTGGGAGAGAATTTTTGCTTCTCTTTCAAACAATTCTATTTTTTTCCAGTCACTCATCCGCCGGAATGACAAAGCTTTCAGCGCCACGCGATGGTCGCTTTGCGAACCGGCGTTCGCGTAGCGTCTCGCAGAGAAGCCATCGCCACTCTCTAAATCTTCGGCTGCATACGTAATACCTACCCCACCTTGTCCCAAAATTTCTAAGATGCGGTAGCGTTGTTGAATTATGTCTCCTGGTTGATGTATTAATTCCATAGATGCTTGATTTCTGGTTACTCCTTCGCGCCGTTCTTTTTCAAAATGTCGGCGATCGCCTGATTCTCTGAAGAGAGTTTTTTATCTTTTGGATCGCCAATATACTTTTTAGAGATCAATTGCAATGGTGTGTTACCATCTTTATCCTCAGCGTTGACATTTGCGCCCTGTTTCAGCAATTGTTCGATAGTTGTTGTTTCGTAACTGTAACTTAATACTGCTTGATGCAGTGGAGTTCTGCCTTGATTATCTGTGGCGTTGATATTCACTCCCCCTTTAATTAGCTGTTGGATAAGTTGAGGGTCTGTGTTAACTCTGCCATAGACTGACTGATTAGTTTTAGATATGGCTAAATGTAGTAAAGTTGCACCACTGCGATCGCGCTGATTGATATCTCCACCTGATTTGAGCAGTAGTTTGATGATTTGCAGTTGGGAGTTTTGCACTGCTAATTGTAGAGGGGTTTTACCTTCTTGATTCTGGAGGTTAATATCTGCACCTTTAGCAATTAACATTTCGGCTATTTGGTAGTTATCTCTCGGAATATATGGATTGAATGGATCAAGAAATAGTAGGTGTAAGGGTGTATTACCCTGACGATCTGGAAGTTTCACATCCGCACCTTGAGTGATTAAAAATTTCGTTCCCTCAAGGTTATAACGACGAATTGTGCATACTAACAAAGACATCCGCTCATTGTCACCATTCGGCGATGACTCCATCACTAAAGCATTGGCATTATGTACTTGGTGATAATAGTCTTTGATAGTATCAATATTTTCACATATATTAGAAAGTGGTATAATTCCAAACATACCCAAGATTAGCCATTTGTGAGCATTCAGCAGAGCGATCGCCATTGTCGATGTAGCAATAGTTGCTCCTACTCCAGCGATGGTTTTCCAAGATATAGGAGTGCTGGCCTTAGCAGCGATCGCCTGCTCACCACTTAAAGCTGCTAAAGCTTCAACAGCAGAACTAAAACGTTCTTCCACATCCGGCTCTAACATTTTCTCTAACCAGTCAGCAAATTCATCACTAATCTGCACATGGTGACGAAAGTCAATCTTCAGCCGTTCCATTGGCAAATCAGCCGGAGAACGGTGCGTTAGTAAGAAAAGTATCGTTGCTCCCAAACCATACAAATCAGTAGCAGGTACAGCTTGCCCCCGAAACTGCTCTGGAGCCATATAACCATATGTTCCTACTACCGTACTACCACGCATAAAGGTATTATAATAGGTATTCTGTACTGCACCAAAATCTACTAAGTAAACCTTTCCATCATCACGGCGGATAATATTTTGGGGTTTGATGTCCCGATGGATCACAACGGGATTGAGGGAGTGGAGATAGACGAGAATTTCTAAGATTTGCGTGGCTATATATCTAACTTCTTCTTCTGTAGTGCGCCAACCATCAGCAATTAAGGCTGCTAAAGATTTTCCTGGCGCTTGTGCTTGGACTATGTAGAAACAATGCTCTAATGTAGTCTCTGTGTGAAAATAGCCTAGATAACTGGGAATTGCCTGATGATGGAGTTGTGCGAGAATTTTCGCCTCTCGTTCAAACAACTCCATCAGCTTCCAATCATTCAACCGATGCAGTGATAAGGCTTTCAATGCTACCAACTGATGGCTATCTGTATCAAGAGCTAAGTATGTAGTACCGCTACCACCTTCCCCCAAAATTTTGATGATACGGTATCGCTCGGCAACAATATCTTCTGGTTGATGCAGCAGTTCCATAGGATTTACACAGTTGGCATAGCGGTGTTGATGATTTATGCTACACCTTGGGTTGAGTAAATTCCAGTAGCTTGCGTCCAGCTTGACCGAAGAGATTTTAGATTTTAGATTTTAGATTAAATCTAAAATCTAAAATCTAAAATCCAAAATTGTCTCGGTCATCACCTTCACTCCAGGTTTACCCAAACTGCCCATTTTTTCCAGTAGGCTTTGTACAATTTCCATATAGCTATCGTAAGGAGTGCTTGTTTCTTCTAATCAGCACCCTAATGGATCGATAGCTTTCTTGTCGATTGGTTCAACTCAAAACTGTCCGGAGTATTGACATATGAACTCCACCTGTTAAATCAAGATGATTTTCTGATCTGGGATATAACTAGGGAAAACATGATTTAGTGTTGTTTGATCAAGCTGTAAGTGACGTTGTAAAACCCCAGAAATTACATCTCGAAAATCGGTAGCGATCGCTAAGTCTCTATTCTGGTAAAGTTGGGCTGTTGCTAATCCAGGCCATTCACCATAAACTTTACCACCGCGCACTTTGCCACCCATCACCCACATTACATTCCCATGTCCGTGATCGGTGCCACCGTTACCATTTTCTTGTACTGTGCGGCCAAATTCAGACATCACTAAAATTGCTGTATTTTGGTAAATTGGCCCTAGGGTTTTTACCATCACAGCTAAACCCTCTGCTAATTTTTTCAATCTTTGGGCTAATTGTCCTTGACTACCACCTTGATTCACATGGGTATCCCAACCACCCACAGCCATAAACCCTAACTCAACTTGAGAATCTTTAACCATCAGTTGGGCTAACCGTTGAGCATTTCTAGCAAAAGCATCTGGTAATGGCGCGCCATTATTTGCCATCTTCATTTCCGCATCCAAATCTTTCATGATGGCTTGATGCGCCATCCGTCCTTCTTGATAAGTTTGGCTTAAACGATCATGACCGCCATAAAGTCTGTCAAATGCTGCACCTATCTGTGGGCGATCTAGTAACAGAGAATTATTTCCTCTTCTCCCTGATGGTAAACTGGCTACCGACATTTGACCATGCAAAATCTGTGGAATTGTTTCTCCGACATTCACTGCTTGGATGGGTGTTTTGTGGGAAATAGTAGCTAATAAACGATTCATCCAACCATCCCCAGTCTTCTTTGTCCCAGGAATGCCGCTTTCCATATAATATTGAGCATCAAAGTGGGAGCGGGTGGGATCGGGAGAACCACAAGCATGGACAAATGCCAGATTACCCTGTTCCCAGAGAGGCATCAAGGAACTTAAGGCTGGATGTAAGCCAAAATTTCCATCTAAATCTAGAACTCCTCCTGGTTTTCCTGGTTGGGGGATAGCAATTTTTGGTCTTGCTTGATAATAAGCTGTCTCTGAGTAGGGAACCACCACGCTTAAGCCATCAACTGCGCCACGGAGAAAAATCACAATCAAGCGTTTTTGATTGTTATTCTTGCTAGCAGATCTAGCAACCCAAGCATTAGTTCCTATGGCGGCTATGGCTGAGGCGGAAAACATTCCTGCTTGCAAGAGAAAGTTGCGTCTTTTCATATAATTTTGGTTTTGTGGATTAAGCACCAAGTTCTGAGGTAGAAGATTTCTGTTTGAAACGAGAATTGTCGAGTTCTGAGGTGGAAGTTTTGGGTTCCGAACTGCAATTGTCGAGTTATTAAGACTGTGAAATCAGTCAGTAAAGATAATCTTTGTACATCTAACTCACAAAATTGTCCTTAAGTCTCCTGCAAGCTTGAGATTTTGAGATTAACGACGCATAAATTCCGGACTACCTAAGATTAAAGCTGCGTGGAGTTGTCGCGGACTAGAGGCGATCGCACTTTGGGTTTGAGGAGATAAAGAATTACCTAATGTACTCGTGAGTTGTAAGCTATCTATGGGAGATGGTTTGACCTTAGCTACTGGCAGAGTTACTCCTGAGACATTGTTACCTACATTTATCGGAGTTGGTAAACTTGAGAGCGGTAATCTACCACTAGCGATCGCAGTGGCAAAGTTAAGACGGCGAGTCATTGCATCAGGATTCAACCATGCTGTTTCTGTGTTTTTATAGCCATCTGGAGTTGGACAACCATAAACAGGCATATCTAACTGTTGAAGTAAATTAAATATTGGTTTTGTGTTGTTAACTTCCACCCCTGTAGCTCGCACTGCAGAGATAGCATACTGATAGGGTGTTTTAAACTTGGCATTAAAGTTTTTACTGTCCCAAAATTCAGAACTGTGAAATAAAGTATCGAGGACATCGCGAATATTTCCATCAGTAGCAAGATAGCGCTGTGTTAGACGATCTACTAAAGTTGTGGGTGGGCGATCGCTGACAAAATACTGAGCTAGTTCGTAGCTAAGATGACGGGCTGTAGCGGGGCTACGCGCTAAAATATCTAAGGCTTGTTCTCCTTCTGCTTCACCACCGCCTTTAATAGTGGTTTTGAGAAAAACTTTGTCGCTAGAATCGTGGCGTTTGGGGTCAAAGTAAAATCCAAAACTATGACTATTTTGCTGATTGGGACGAGCAATTCCCCAACCCGTCAAAATCTTTGCCAAAGCGATCACATCTTGCTGGGTATAGCCACCATCTACGCCGAGAGTGTGTAATTCCATTAACTCACGGGCATAGTTCTCATTTAAACCCTGAAATCTACCACGAGCGCCAGGGCTATGAGGGGCAGTATTTTGCCAATTATCTAGATAATACAGCATAGCCGGATGATGTGCGGTTGCACCTAACAAGTCACGGAAGCGCCCCAGCGCATAGGGTCTAATGGCTTGCTGTTCGTAGGCTCCTACTAAAAGGCGAGTGCGTCCCTTGGCAGCATCCACATTAAAATGGTTGTACCAAAAGTCCACCATGACTTCTTGCAGTTGTCTAGGACTATTAGTCGCCCGTAATAATCTGGCTTGAATTGCTTCTTGAAGCACACCTCTGGCTTTTTGTTGTGCAGCTTTCTTGATTTCTGGGCTGGATTTTGGCGTGGTTACACCATCAGCCAATAGTTGCATTGGCTTTAAGCTGAGAGTTTTTAGTTGTGCTAGTTGATTTTCCAGACTGGATGATTCCGGGATACTTTCAGGTGAAAGTTGCTCTTTAATATAGCGTTCTACACCAATAGACTCTACCCGTTGCACATCTCCAGGGCGAGGCCCAAAACTCAAGCGGTTAATTATATGTAAAACTTTGGGATCAACAGATTGTGGCGCTGCATTACTAGGCGTAACCCCAACGAGTAAAATTAACAGCGACATCACAAAGAATCTTGGTTTTGCAGTCATAGGACTATTTTTAATTAATTGCAAGATAAAAGAATTGTTATTTTGACTTGTATAAATGTTCAGCAAACTTCTGTCTTTGCTCTACAGTTAAAATCTCGCGAATTGCCAAGGTATTTTCAAACTGAGCATCAGCTAGTTGTTGCTTGAGGACTTTCAGTTGGTTGTATTTTGTTAGCACTTGTTGTTTAGAGGCTGTTCCTGCCAATAAATTGCGTAATTCTTGCTGCGCTTGCTGCACCGCTTGTCTTTTGGGCTTAATTTGACTTTGGGATTGACTCCGAATTTGCTTCATTTGTTGGACTTGTGCAGATGTTAAATTCAACTCCTGAAGCCAACCTGATTGGGGACGACGCGGTTTTGATAAATTTGTAGAATTTTGAGCTAAATTTTCTCCGAAAAATGAACCCCTTGCTTGAGCAAAAGCACTAGCACCACTAAGTGCAATAATTATCGCTGTAATCAGAGACAAACGACGTAAAGACATAGAATTTATCTCCTAAAATTCCCTAAATTAATCAGAACTATAATCTGTAAAATGCCATACGTAACTGCCTGTATGTTCGCTGACTGTACCTTGCCAATTACTGTCAATGAAAGCTTCTAAATTTGCTAGTTCTGCTGCACTTGGTTTAGCCGGTGCTAAAACTTTGTAGCTAACTACAGCAGCTAATAAGGAAGCCGCGATCGCAGGCGGAACTAACCACAGTCTTGGCAAACGGCGTTGAGGTTGGACTGCAAAAGTTTGCACCTGTTGTAATATTTGCTGTTCTAAATCAGGCGTAGCTGGGGGGACTGGCGGACGATGCTGACGCAGAAAATTCACCAGATTTTGCTCATCATCAGGAAATTGGGTCATAGTTGCACTCCTTGTTGTTGCAGAAATTGGCGCATAGCCGCACGAGCATGAAACAGACGAGACTTCACGGTTCCTATGGGAATAGAAAGGATTTCTGCTATCTCTTTTTGTGGCACTTCCTCTAAGTCATGCAACACTAGTATTGTGCGATGGTCAAAACTTAAGTTAATTAACCCTTGTTGCACCAAGTCTTGATAATGCAAAGCCATCAAATCTGGAGCTTCTTGTTGGCTTGGAGTATTTACCGTCAGCGCTTGTAATTGAGTCCGTCTTTTAACTTCCGCTTGTCGCTGATCGCAAGCTAAATTCCAAGCAATGCGATATAGCCAAGTCGAGAATTTTGCTGTTTGGCGAAATTTGGGCAATCCTTTCCAAGCTCTAACAAATACCTCCTGCACTAAATCATCTAGGCTAGATGGTTCACATTGAGACAAAATCGACCTCACCCGTTGCTGATGGCGACGATAAAGTAGCCCGTAGCTTTGGATCTCACCTTGCAAGCACTGCTTTACCAGATCGCTATCAGGTTCGCTTGTGGAGTTGCTGGGAAATTGCCCATTATTTGAAAGCTTGATTGGCACAACTAACACCTGAGGCGCTCTCCTCCATCCGTTTTTAGCTTGTATTTATTAGACCGGATGGTAAAGCAAAAGGTTCAATAACTCGCTGAATCTTTTATTGCTTAACACGAGCAGGTTGATCGCCGTGACCTGGAGCAAGTTTACCAATGGCAAACAAATAACGGTAGAGACTGCTTGGCGCTGGGAATGGGAAAGAGTTCTTAACTATGCAAGTAGTTGAGAGTATTCCTTGCAGGATTTGCCTTAAAGACTTCCAATTTCAAAATGGCACTTTTGTGCCAATAACTTGGTGATTTTTTGCAAACTATTAACGGCTCAGTAAGAGTAAACTATTAAATCCTTGTAATTAGATGACAGGTTGAGCAACATGCAATATTCCAAGTAGCGGCTAGACTATAATCCACAGTACCAACTATGACCAACCTAAAATCAAGTCCTAAACTTCATCCAGATAAATAATGTCTTTTATATTGATATCTATAGTTGGAATTACTGTAATTTCAATTTTACTGTGGTTGCTCGCATCCAACTACAGAACTCAAAGAGCATTAAGGTGGTGGCATAGTAGGCAATTAGCAAGGATGCGTCAGGAAGGAGAAGCTATCCGTAATGGAGTGCTACAAAATACATTTGTTCTGCGTCGGCATTTGGAGTCTCCTTTACCTACTAGTTTTGAGAGTCAGCATAAATTAAACACACACTATTTAGAAAATATCGAAAAATTCCATTATTCCATTAAAGAACTAAGTGACTATTTATATCCTGCTTATGTTGATGAGAGTTTACCTTTAGCAATTCGGCATGTGCTAGATACCTGGAATAAGCGCTTTCCCGGCTTAAATATAGAGTGCGAGCTACCAAATGAATGGCGCGAGGAATCGAGCGATCGCAGTCAAGTAATTTTGATAGGACTAGAGGAATTACTTGTTTGGAGCGTATCGAATAATTCAAATAATTTTTCTCTATTCGTCAGTTTAAGACCACAAGGAAACTGGAACGAATTGATGATTAAATTTATAGATTTAGATGTATCTAAATCTACTTTGACCGCAGCTACTACAGATGATTTACTTCACCTCTGCCGTGCTTTGAAATTTTGGCTATCCGGTAAGTGTTCTCGCTACCGACAACATCAGGCAGAAATTTGGTACTTGCGTTGGTAATGTCTTAAATGAGACTCTAAAAAAGAATAAATTTGGTAATTTGACGCTTTGATTGAAAAATCGTCATTTTCTGTAGCTTATTAGGTGATTAATGATGTCCAAGGCAATTCCCGTAAAAAATTTGACATTTTTGGTGGTTGATGATCAAGAGTTAGCGTTATACGCAACAATCAATGTCTTGAAACCGCAGTATCCAAATGCAGAGATTATCGAAGCTCACACTGCACAAGAAGCACTCAACCTGATAGTAAATAATTTGCCCGACTTGGCTATTGTTGATTTGTCAATGCCAGAGACAGCAGGCGAATCGGCCCGAACTGATGCGGGAATTCAGCTATTGCGGACGTTAATGGAGAAGTATCGCAGTCTCAATATTGTAGTGCAAAGTGCCTATCCTCGCTCTTTAATTCGTTTAAAACCTTTAATTAGCAGTCATGAAGGAGGGTTTACCGTTGCAGATAAAAGTTTATCAATGAAGGAGATGTTAACTAAGGTCGATTGGGCACTTAATGGTGTAATTTATACTCCCAAGGAAATGCGTGTAGTGATAGAGGTAAAACCGGAATGGTTGGAGATGTTGGAGTTGGCTTTTAATAAGGGGTTACAAGATAAGGAGATTGCCAAACAAATGCAGATTGCAGAACGCACAGTCCGTCACTACTGGAAAAATGTTCAGGATGTTTTGGAAGTTTACCCAAATGAAGGTCAAAATCTACGGATTCAAACAGAAATTCGGGCAAGGGAAGAAGGTTTAATAGATTAATTTTTGGCTGCGAATTAAGGTCATTTTATATTCAGAAATATGAGTTTAAGACGTATTGGTGTATTACCGGGAATTGTAGCAATTGGTTTTGTCATAGCAGCACGAATGCTAGGTTCATTGCAATCATTGGAACTGGCTGCATACGATACGTTTATGCGTTTGCGTCCAAATGAACCTATAGATGAAAGAATTTTGATTGTTGGAATTAACGAAGAGGATATTCAAAAATTAAAAAAATATCCAGTTCCCGATGGAGAAATTGCTAAGTTATTACGAACATTACAAAGTTATCAACCTGCTGCGGTTGGGCTAGATATTTATAGAGATATACCTGTTGAACCAGGACATAAGGAATTAGCTAGCGTCTTTAAAGAGATGAAAAATTTGGTTGGTGTGGAAAAGATTTTGCATGATATTGTAAATCCTCCTTTGAATTTACCACAAGATCAAGTAGGATTTGTCGATGCTCCTGTTGATAGAAGCGGTACACAAAGACGTACTTTATTGGCTGCACCAAATCATAAAAATGAATGGCGACTTTCTTTATCGCTTAAATTAGCAGATATTTATTTGAAAACAAAAGGGATTGAATTGAAAGAAGAGGAAACTCCGAGTAAAGAATACATTATGAAGTTTAATTCCACGAAAATTCCGTCATTATTACCAAATTCTGGTAGCTATATTTCTGAGGATAATGGTGGATATCAGACACTAATAAATTTTCGCAGTAATCATAAACCTTTTCGCATAGTTTCCCTTGGAGACATCAACAATCGAAAAGTGAATCATAGTTGGATTCACAATAAAATAGTACTAATTGGTATTACTACTTCTAGTGTCAAGGATTATATTTTTTCTAATACTATAAAAAATCAAGATAATTCATTGATTTACGGCATCGAAATACATGCTCATGTCACTAGTCAACTTATAAGTGCAGTTTTAAACAAAAGACCTTTCATCAACTATTGGAATGAGATTTGGGAATATATTTGGATAATTACTTGGGGATGCTTGAGTATTACCTTAGGGCGAAAATTACGTTCTCCATTAATACTTATTTTTTATGTATTTATCACAATTATTACTTTCATAATAGCGTGTTATTTGTTAATATTTAAAGGCTTGTGGGTTCCATTTGTTCCACCATTTTTGATATTGACTGTTAATGGTTTTGCTACAGTATTAGCAGCAATTGATAGAAATGAAGCAAGTTTACGAGTACAGATTCAGGAACGTCAACTAGTGATTAATACGGTTGAGAAAACATTTAATATTATCCATAATGGCCCACTACAAACTATTGCTCGAATGCTTAGGCAAGCCGAAGATAATCAAGAAATATCTACAGACATATTTTTATCAGAACTGGGTAAACTTAATCAAGAATTGCGAAGTGTTTATAGATTAGTTAAGCAAGAAAGCTTTATGGGGGGCAATCGTTTTTATCTCAATCAACAAAAAGAAGTTGATTTAAAAAAATCTCTTCATGAAGTCCTTAATGAAGTGTATATTGATGTTTTTGATAGAGATTTTCCCTACTTTGCTGCAATTAAATTTAATGTAGTAAGTTTTAAACCTCTTGATGAAAAAAACTTGACTCTCGAACTCAGACATAGTATTTGTCGTTTTCTAGAAGAAGCACTATGTAATGTTGGTAAATACGCGATAAATGCTACGAAGGTAGAGATTATTTGTGATTGCAAGCAGGGGAAAAATATAATAAGAGTTACAGACAACGGTTTAGGACTTGATGGAGTTACTAACTCATCTCATCAAGGATTTGGAACCCAGCAAGCAATGACTTTAGCTAAACAGTTGGGTGGAAAATTTGAACGTGTTGCTAATTCTCCAAAAGGAACAATTTGCCAACTTACTTGGTCATCAAAAAAAATCTGGCTGTGGAAATGGTAGAGGAGTAATAATTCATTCTGGGGATGTCTATCGTAGTATGAATCTCTTGCCTAGTACAATAAGAGATTGATTTAAGATTAACTAATTTTTGTAATTGGCATTTTCATGCCAAAGATGTTGCATTTTCTCGTCATTAATTAGGAAGAAATATCTAATTACTTATAAATGCTTTAGTTGTATTCTATTTAGAAGTACATAATGTGTCATCATTCTTAACTACAAGCCGCGATGAATAAAAATTATTTATCCAAAAAATATTGGATGACTAAACTAGCATTATCTTTGTTTCTCCTATGTTTTTTCTTCCTGACAAGTATAGTATTTGCAAATACTACAAAAGGGCCGACATACCCTACTCGTCCACAAAATCCAACTATCGGAAATGGAAATAGAGGAGGATGTAATGCTGATACAACAGCAACCCTAACAGTCCTTAATTCTATTTATGGAAAAACCGTTTCTACTCAACCAGTATTTTCTTGGTTTGTACCTGATACTCAACCATACCCGATGGAATTGTATCTTTATGAATATAGTGAAAAGGGTAAAGGGAAAGAGATTTTCGAGCAAATTCCTTTACAAAGCAAATCAGGAATTATGAATTATCTTTTTCCAAAAGAGAAGGGTAGTTTATCTATTGGGAAAAAATATATTTGGCAAATAGCGTTTCTGTGTGACAATAAGAACCCAATTAAAAATGTAATTGCAGAAGCAGTTTTTGAGGTTATCAATATTCCAATCAGCTTAAAAATTCAACTCAATCAGGCAAAAAGTAATAGAGAGAGAGCAGAATTATATGCTAAATTTGGTTTTTGGTATGATGCTCTAGCCGAAATAGATGATGACCATAAAAATAGAGAATTTAAATTAAATTTGTTAGAAAAAATCACACAGTCTGAAATCCAAGGAGCAAATAGTTTACAGGGTATTAGCAAGAAAGAACTAGAAGATCAAGCTAAACGACTTCAATTAGTTATCGATGTAGAAAAACAGAAGCGATAATAATTTTTGATTTTTGATTATTCTAGGAAACATTACAGCCAGTTACCAATCATTACAAAAGGAGACCAATACCGTGGATGATTAAATGTGTTGGCATTTTCATCCACAATAAACTTTATTAGTACAGTTTGCAATGCTTTTGCTTTACTAACCTTAGGACTACGAAGTAATTCATCATAAAAACCTACAGCTACTTGTCCTGCGATCCCATCATTAATCATCCAAAGAGAAGCTAAAGCGCTTTTTGCTCCCGCTTGTACTGCAACACCTCCTAATCCTAAAGTAGAACGATTATCTCCTGTGGCTGTTTCACAAGCCGTCAAAGTTAATAATTCTAACAGTTCGGTATTACGAGCAAATCTACGAATTATTTTATCTAATTCGTTGAAGGTAATTTTATTGTTATCTCCCGTAACGATAAAAGTGTCTTCTGGTCTAATACCAAATTGCCCATGAGTTGCTATATGAATAATAGGGTAAGAATCTCTCTTGAGTTCTTCTTCCAAGTTGTCATATGTAAATTTAGGGTCTAACAATTGTTTTCCCGATATCTTCTTTCTAATTTCTTCTACTTCTTCGACTACATTAGAAAGTGCCTTAAATCGTTGACCATTTACCTCAGCTTCTTGGCTTAAACCTAAAGCTAGTACCCGTAAATTTCGACGATTCATTGGTTCTGCTTTAGTCAAAGTCAAACTAGGGATTGTCGCAATGGCATATCGCTGAATTAAAAACTGCTTACCGTCATGAAGTGCTGCCATCGGCACATTTCGTAAAACACCATCTTGGATAAAGACTAAAGTGTCAATATGATTTTCATGATTTTCTTGCTGTAAGAATTTAAATTTGCCAATCATCCAATCGTAAATGTTTTTAGCAAATTTATTATTAAACTCACCTCTGCCTGTTAAATTTTGTATATTAATACGAAATTGATCAATTTCCTTTTCAACTTCTTCACGTTTTTTGGGATACCATCCCAAACTACTTGTACCATCTGGAAGGGTTAAAATTATTGCTGTCTTATCTTCTAAAATAAAGGTACTAATAAAAGCTGTATTCTTCAAATTTTTCTGGGATTCAACAATAAATTTATTTACAAAATTCTCTGCTGAAATATCCTGCAAGTTATTTCTACTTTGATTGAAAGCTGGAAAATTACAATCATCACCAAAATAGTTTTGTAATTCCGCTAATTTTAAAGAATCAATAGTCTTAAGAATAGAACTGAAATCACTTTTATCGTCTTTAGGCTCAATAGATTTACCTGATGCTTCAACTGATGTCTCCAAGCTGAGTTTCATTGCAACTAAATCGCGGTAAATTGGCTCGATACTATCTCGGAAGTCAAATTGAATATCTCGATTTGCTGTTAAAATATCAGCACGGGTGCTTCCTTCTAATGTATTAATTGCTCGCTCGTAAGCTTTAATTGCTTCTTCTGTCTGGTTTTGCGCCTTAAGAATACGTCCAATTTGCCACTCCCACAAATACAAGCTATCTGGAGACTTTGCAGTTTCTGCTGCGACTCTGGCTTTTTCGGTAAATGCGATCGCACTTCCATATTCTTGACGACATTCGTACATATAACCCTTTTCTCCTAATGCAAATGACTCCGCACGACTATCTTTCAGGCTTTGGGCAATATTAATAGCATCATCGAGTAGTTCTTCAGCTTGCTTATCAAAATTTGATGCTATACATTTTCTCGCTGTTGATTTTTGCAAATTGATTAAATTGATGGTCGTATATACTCGTTCTCGATTTCGGGGTAAATCTTTTAAGATATTATTCCCTTGCTCTAATAATTTTTTAATTTCTTGGGAAGGATTAATTTTATTAAGTGTGTTATCAGTATCTAGAATTTCTTTAAATTCTTCTTGTTCTAAAGTTTTGTATAGATGACCTAAGCTTTCTATTGCTTTAATTTCAGATTTTTTATCTGATTGAATTTGAGCATTTGTCAGGCTTTGCTGTAAATGAATATGTGCTTTTTTTATTTCTTCCTTGGCATATTGTTTAAATTTGGAAGTATCATTAAAGCTTCCGACTGGACTCAAAGCACGACGGTAGTTTAATAAAGCTTTTTGTAAATAAGTGTTACCTAGACTATTGTTGAGTGAAGTAAAATAAACAGGATTTTTCTTTTCTTTTTCTTTTGCTTTCTTTAAACCAGATTCAAGATAGTAAATTGCCTTTTCGTAATCGTCTGTTCCTGTTAGTCGATAGGCATCACCTAAAGTACCTAAAATAGCTATTTCTAAACTAGTGTCTTGGGCAAATTGCAAAATACTATTTTTTGTACAGTTCTCATTATTATCTTTTTGTTTCTTCTTGTCCTCATTATTATCATTTTCTTCAGGATTACACAAAAGCGCGATCGCCTTTTTTGGTTGTCCGATACTGCTGTATACTTGCGCTAACTCAGTTGTGGCGCTAGCGATTTTTTCTTCTCTGTGCTGACTGCTTTGAAGTTTTCGATATAAGCTAATAACTTGCTCCCAATTGGTAATTGCTGCTTCTGTGTGACCGATTTGTGGATATGCTCTCGCTAAATTTTCTCGCACAATAGCTTCGCTAACAGGGTTTTGATGGTTTTTGTAGAATTTTAGCGCTTCGTTCCAAAAGTCGATCGCTTGTTGAAAATTTCCTAAACGATAACTATCGATACCTTTTTGAACTAGTTGACTTGAGTTACTATTTTGTGCTGTTGCGACTTCCCCTAGTTGCACCTGTAAATTTGTGGATGATAACTGACCCAACCATAGAGAAAGAGTAAAGCCGATTCCGCAGAATAATGCTATCAATCTATGTTTCTGATATCGGCTTGACACGGGTTAACTCCTGTAGCTGATTGTGGTTTGAAAATTCTGTGCAGAGATAAAATATACACACCTCACAGAAGGCTTTAATTCAATAGACTACCAAAAAGCTTGTCACTAGAAAATCATGAATCCTTAGCTACTGAGTTATCAAAAAAGATGACGTAAGTAAAATTAGATATTCTAGTGTTTTACAGAGTACACACATGATAATCTGAGAAATGGAATCAGTATAAATACAGGTTGAGCGATCGCGCTTTGCTCTAGAGCTTTGAGTCGTGGGAGTGGGGAAAGTGAAAAAACTAGGCAGGGGTAGAAAAGTTAAGCGATCGCATTGTAGTGCAAAAAAAGCATCGCCTACTTCGGTTTTGTTGGGATGCTTGGGTGCGTTAGCGAAGCTTTCCTGGGGAATCGCACAGTTTACCGTTGGAATTGCCGCTTTCATCAGTCCAGCTTTGGCTCAAAGTAACATAGTACCGGATAATACATTGGGTTTTGAGGCTTCTGGGGTAATCTTCAACTTTAACGGCACTCCTAACGAGGTTATTGACGGTGGAGCGCAACGGGGACAGAATTTATTCCACAGTTTCCGAGAGTTTAATGTTGGCGAAAATCGAGGTGCTTATTTCCAGGTTTTCGATCCAAACATTCAGAATATTTTGGCACGGGTAACGGGAAGCAATCGCTCGGAGATTTTAGGTACTTTGGGGACTATTCAAATAATTGATAGCAATTTTTTCCGTACCAACGCCAACTTATTTTTGATGAATCCCAATGGTATTGTGTTTGGGGAAAATGCTCGTCTAGATGTCGATGCTTCGTTTGTGGCGACAACCGCTAACGGGATTCAATTTGGAAATCAAGGAAGTTTTAGTGCGACAAATCCCCAGACACCTGGGGTATTAACTATTAACCCATCGGCTTTGTTTTTTAATCAGATTAATCAAATTGGGACGATAGAAAATCGAGGATTATTACGAGTTCCCAACGGTGCAAGTTTATTACTTGTAGGTGGTGAAGTTCGTTTAGATGGAGGTATTTTAGCGGCGTTTGGTGGAAGGGTAGAGTTAGGTGGATTAGCTGATGCAGGGAGTGTAGGCGTAGATTTTGCTAGCCAAGGATTAAAATTACAATTTCCAGAACTAGGGCAAAAAGCGGATGTTTCTCTGGTTAATACTTCGATAATTGATGTTTCGGCTAACGGTGGTGGAGATATAGCAATCAACGCTCGAAATTTAAATATTTTGACAGATAGCCACATTTTTGCAGGAATTGATGGTGGTTTTGGTTCAGTAAATACTCAGGCTGGTGATATCACTATAAATGCTTCAGATACTGTTAGGATTGAATCTGATAGTTCTATCCGCAGTGATGTTAGTCCAGATGAAACGGGTAATGGCGGCAATATAAACATCAAATCTACCTCGTTGTTTGTACTGGGCGGTTCAAGTTTAATAAGTAGAACCTCTGGAATTGGAAATGCTGGTAACATCAACATAAATGCTCTAGATCGCATTGTATTTAGTGGTGATGACACGACTGTTGATAGTGGTGTGCGGCTAACTGGTAGGGGTAAGGGAGGCAATATTAGCATTTCCACTAATACCTTGGAAATGTTGGATGGCGCTCAATTAATTACTCCTGTACTTGGTGTTGGAGATGGAGGAAATATTGTAATTGAGGCTAGCGATCGCGTTTCTCTCACGGGTAATAAGGCAACAAATTTTAGCAATACAGCCATCTTTAGTAGCTTGGGTGGAAATGATAATTCACAAGCAGAGGGTAAGGGAGGTGATATTCGCATCTCTACCAATATTCTTGAACTATCTAATGATGCCCAAATGAGTTCTAGTACGTTTGGTATTGGCGATGCAGGCAATATCATAATAGAGGCACGCGATCGCGCAACATTTAAGGGTGATGACACCGTTGTTGCTAGTCGTGTGGAACGAACTGGTAGAGGCAAGGGAGGGGATATCCGTATCTCTACTAACATATTGGAATTATTTGATGATGCAACCTTCAATGCTAGTACCCTTAATTTCGGGGATGCAGGCAATATTTTGATTGAAGCAGGAGATAGAGCTTTTTTTGATAATGCATATATTTTCAACAGTGTATGGGGAGCAGCAATGGGAAAGGGTGGAGATATTAGCATTAATACAGGAAACCTTTTTCTCACAAATGGAGCAGCACTCTCTACCATTACATATGGCAAAGGTGACTCAGGAAATATAACGATTGAAGCTAAAGATAACGTCTCTTTGAATAAAGGTGGGTCTTTACTTAGTCAAGTGAGTGAAAATGCTTTAGGCAAGGGAGGAAATATTAATATTTATACTAATTCTCTTTTGTTGAATGCAGTACGATTAAATGCTAGTACATCAGGGACAGGTGATGCAGGAAATATTACTATTGATGCACGAGATACTGTATCAGCAGATACAGCAATTATTTCTAGCAACGTAGAGAAAACAGGCATTGGTAAGGGAGGAGACATTAATATTTCCTCTGCTTCTTTTAGTCTCGTGGATTATGCAATTTTCTTTGCTAGTACTCTAGGAAATGGTAATGCAGGTGACGTTTTAATTAATGCGCGTGAAGCAACTTCAATAGATACAGGGTATATTTTTACCAGTGTTGAAACGGGAGCTTTTGGGGAGGGAGGAGATATTAAAATCTCTACAGATAGGCTTTCTTTGACAAATGGAGGAACTTTAGCATCTAGAACTGATGGAACGGGGAAAGCTGGAAATATTATTCTTGAAGCAAAAAATAACGTTTTGCTAGATGGCATCAACCCTAATGACAAAAATTTCATAACAGCCATTTCTACTAGCGTTGAAGAAAATGGCATTGGGCAAGGGGGGAAAATTCATATTGCCACAGGTACATTTTCTTTAACAAATGGAGCGCAATTAATTGCTGTTACTGGAGGACAAGGTGATGCAGGTAATGTTCAGATTAGCACTTCAGATGCTGTGAATATAGCTGGTAGTACGGCTGCATCTGGTCGTTCTAGCGCAATTTTGACTTTTACTGAGTCTGATAATTCAGGGGGCAATATAACTGTTGACACTTCAGCTTTCCGTATTTCAGAGGGAGCAGTTTTAGATAGTCGCACAACGGCTGCTGGACGTGGGGGTAACATTACCATAAATACTAATTCTTTGGAAGCTATTAGCGGCGGGCAATTGCAGGCAAGTACTGACGGCAGTGGACAAGCAGGTGAAATAACTATCAACGCCAATGCTAACATCACTATTTCAGGTAGTGACCCAATTTTTTCCGAACGTGCAGCTTTAATACCCGAAATTAACTGGCGGTACAATCCCAACAGTGGGTTTTACAATCGCTCCATTGGCTCAGGTATTGCGGGTGACATCGAAGTAAATTCAGCTTCTTTATCTGTATTTAATGGAGGGCAAATTCAAGCTAGTACATTTGGAGAAGGAAAAGCAGGTAACGTGTGGATTAATTCTCGCGATCGCATCACGATGGATGGGGTAAGTGTAAATGAAAATGGGTTATCTCCTAGCGGTATTTTTAGTGAGATATTCAATCCTCAAGTATTGGGTAAAGGTGGCAATATTACAATTGAAACTGACTCACTTAAGCTGACTAATGGCGCTCAATTAAGAGCCTCTACCTGGGGTGTTGGAGATGCAGGCGATATAACTATCAATGCAAAAAATGGAGTATCTATTGCTGGAACTAGTCAGAATGGTAACTTGTTAAGTGGAGTTTTGAGTACTGTTCAATTAGCTGGGCAGGGTAACGGTGGTGATATTAATATTCAAGCAGGCTCATTGTCAGTAACTGGTGGTGCCCAACTTCAGACAGGTACTAGAAATAGAGGTGATGCAGGAAATATCTTTATCAATACTCGCGATTTTGTTTTGTTTGACGGCACAAGCTCAACAGGACAAATTCCTAGTTCCGCCTTTAGTAGTGTAGAACAAGGAGCAGTAGGTAAGGGAGGTAATATTGAGATTAACACAGGTCATCTTTTCGTTGATAATCGCGCACAGTTGATTACAAGTAATAATGGTGGAAAAGGTAACGGTGGAAATATTCGTGTTGATGCAGCATTACTATCTCTTACAGGTAATTCTCAACTCAGAGCTAGTACTCAAGGGGAAGGAGATGCAGGCAATATTTTTATCAGTACCCGCGATCGCACTTCATTGGATGATGGAGCAATTATCTCAAATATTGTTGGAACAGTTTCTAGTCCTGGGCGTTTTGGTAACGGTAAGGGTGGACTAATTCGTATTGATACTGGTTCGCTATCAGTAGCTAATGGCAGTCAGCTTCAAGCTAGTACTTTTGGTACAGGTGATGCTGGTGATATTATTATTAATGCTCATGAGAACATATCCTTTGACGGCTTTATAAGTTTGCAAAATAGCATATTGAATAGTGCAGCTTTCAGTATTATTGCAGACAATAGTACCGGGAATGGAGGTAATATTCGTGTTAATACAGCGTATCTAGCCATTACCAATGGAGGATTATTTAGTACTACAGCTTTTGGGCAAGGTAAGGCAGGTAGCATTAATATTAATGTTGATAAAACTTTAAATCTTACAAATGGTAATATTCTGACTTTCTCCAGACAATCATCAGGAGGAAGTGTTAATGTTAATGCTGAAAATATTCGCTTTTTCGGAGACAGTAACATCTCTACCTCCGTTGTTAGCGGTGCTGGTGGTGGTGGTGATATTAAACTTACGGCAGACTCTATTCTCGCTTTTGGGGACAGTGACATTTTCGCTTTTGCTCAAGATGGGAAAGGCGGTAACATCACCTTTGATACACCAGCTTTCTTTGGACAAAATTATCGTCCCGCAACTCCTGGTACTAATCCACTGACTTTAGAAGAAAATAACCGAGTAGATATCAACGCTAGCGGTGCTGTATCTGGTGTAATTGTCCTACCTGATACAAGTTTCGTACAAAACAACCTTGGCAAACTCCCCCAAACTGCCATCGATACCAATGCCCTCATCGCTAATAGTTGCATAGCCCGCAGAAATCAACAACAAAACGGTTCCTTCTTCATCACCGGTTCCGGTGGTGTACCTGTACGTCCTGGTGATGCTCCGCTTCCTTCCTATTCCACTGGAGATGTGCAACCAATCCCAGCAGAATCAACAACATTACCTACACAAACACGACCCTGGCAAATTGGCGATCGCATTATCGAACCAACTGGAGTATACGAACTGCCAAATGGGAAACTTGTACTTGGTAAAGAATGTTAATTGTATACCCCAACTAAGCCCTAACAATAGTCACAGAACGCCCATTTTTTGTAGTTGTGACTTCAGTTGTTAATCGTTCTTCGATGGGTAAAGCCTTGGCACGTAAATCGAAAATAATTAACCAACCAAAATTTACCCCCAACCTTGCCAAATAGGAATCTAACTGTTCAATACCTGATTCCATTGGTTCTCTTCTTTTATCCCGCCAAGCTTTTAACTCGATTCCTAGAGTAATCTTGCCATATCTCAGACATAAATCCATGCGATCGCGTCCAATGGCATATTCCCTTTCTAGGGTTCCACCCCCATTCACCACCCGATGTAAAAATGCCATTAGTACCAAATGGGGAGCAATCTCATGGTAAGAAGCGCTACCAAGTAACGGTTCCCCATGTTGTCGCCAAAACGCTAAAAATGCCTGTAATAGCTTATCCGTATCTAACTCACCTGACTGAGTTAACCAAGTAGGTGCTATTTGAGGCAAAGAAGCCATCAGTGTTACTGTTAATACTCTAGGTAAAACCTCCCGATAAATTGGATTAGCGATCGCCAGTCCTCCCAAAGCGTGCATTTTACATAAGCCCAGGTCAATGACAAATTGGATATCATCATTTGGCACATCCCCTAGTTCTAAACCTGCAAGTATAGGCTCAATAATTGCCTTAACTCTCGCTTGGGGCAGTCTTTCGGCAAGGGAATCAAGATGGGTATCTTGCCTTTTAATTAGTATTTCTTTGGCTGCGTGAACATGTTCAGGTGTAATTGCTACATTTACATCAGTCACCATCTCTTCGACAATTTCTTTAGCAAGGGCATTTACCAACCAAGGTTGTCCCTGCGTCAAATCAAATGCTGTTGTGATCGCCTCAGGGGTAAAAACTTGTCCCGTGTCTTCGGTATGTTGTTGGTATAATTGTTCAACTTCACTGGTATTAAAATCTCTCAAGGTGAGGGAGCGGACTTTGATATTAAAGGGGCTTGCTGTATTTAATCTATTACTTTCACCAGAAGCAACCTTATAATCTCGCACATCGCGCAAACCGACTAACCCAACAGATAAAGGAAAGTTTTTTGGACGTTCGGGATAACCATCACGTAACTGCCGCAAAATTGAAATTAGGGCTTTATCCTGCAAAGAGTCGATTTCATCAATAAATATTACTAGAGGTCGGGGTGAAGTTTGCGCCCATGCCTGCAAGCTAGCTCGAATCCTTTGTCCTGCATCCTCAAACTTCCAAGCAGGTGGTTGTAATTCTTGGGGTAAACGGATTGCGATCGCATCATTCCACGCACCAAGAATTGCTAATTCGGCTGTTCCAGGATCATCACTAAATGGAGCGCCAACTTCCACAGATACCATGACTGCCGCATAGCTGCCGCTTCCTGTAAGTTGTTTTGCCAAAGCCAGCATTGCCGTGGTTTTACCCGTTTGGCGAGGAGCATGGATGACAAAATAGCTTTCTTGGGCAATTAGTCGCTCCAAAGAAGGCAACCTCACAGTTGGCGGTAGCATGTAGTGAATGTCGGCTTTACAAGGGCCTGCGGTGTTAAACCAACGAGGCATAGGGACTTGATGACTATTGTTGAGATGTCCTTAGTGTAGCGCTTCAAGTTGCAGCTATTTTTAATCGCTTATTTTCTTTTCTGCAATCTACTTACGTGATATTGTGAGGAAGAGAATCAGTGTAAATACTAGTTTTATTATTAAATTTAAAACTTTTATGTGTGGGAAAAGGAAGAGTGCAAAAATTGGGCTGGAGTGGGAAAGTGTGGCAGTTCCTTGAAATTTCGCCTGCTTCGCTTCTGTTGGGATGCAGAGGTGCAATATTGCAGAGATATAAAACTCTGTTGCTTGCATCAATTATCTTTTCCCCATTTACAGGTTCCCAATGCCCAGTTTTGGCTCAAAGTAATTTAGTCCCGGATAATACACTTGGTTCTGAGTCTTCTAGGGTAATCTTCAACTTTGACGGCACTCCTAACGAGGTGATTGGAGGTGGAGCGCAACGGGGACAGAATTTATTTCACAGTTTTCGAGAATTGAATGTTGGTGAAAATCGAGGTGCTTACTTTCTTGTTTTCGATCCAAACATTCAGAATATTTTGGCACGGGTAACGGGAAGCAATCGCTCGGATATTTTGGGTATTTTAGGGACTATTCAAGTAATTGATGGTAATTTTTTCCGTTCTAATGCCAACCTATTTTTGATGAACCCCAATGGTATTGTGTTTGGAGAAAATGCTCGTCTAGATGTCGATGCTTCGTTTGTGGCGACTACTGCCAACGGGATTCAATTTGGCGCTCAAGGAAATTTTAGTGCGACAAATCCCCAAACACCAGGGGTGTTAACTGTTAACCCATCGGCTTTATTCTTTAATCAGATTAATCAAAATGCAGCGATTCAAAACAATGCTAGCTTATCAGTTCCTGAAGGTAAGAGTTTGCTGTTGGTAGGTGGGAACGTCAATATTAATGGTAAAGTATTGTTTGCTCCTGGTGGACGAGTTGAGTTGGGAGGTTTGACGGAAAAGGGGAATATTGAAATTCAAACAGACGGTAATATTTTCAGTTTGACTTTCCCTTCTCAAGTGCAGCGCGGTAATCTGTCGCTAAATAATAGCGCTCAGATAAATGTGGTTTCGGCTGAAGGAGGTAGTATTGCTTTCAATTCCCGAAATATAAATATTTTAGCAGGAAGTCAGATTTTAGCTGGAAGTAATGATTCTTTAAATACTCGTGAAATTGTTGCAGGTGACATTAACCTCAATGCGACAGAAGCGATCAAAGTTGAACAAAACAGCTTTATAGGAAATTTTGTTGCCTCCGCTAAGGGAGGTGATATTAATATCAACGCAAACACCTTCTCTATATTTGGAAGCATTGTATCTGCCATAACATTTGGAGAAGGGAATGGAGGAAATTTAACAATTAATATCCAAGATTTTCTCATGGGTGATGGTGCAAGAGTTAGTGCAGACACCTTCAGTATAGGTAATAGTGGAAATTTAAATGTTAATGCCTCTAATAGTGT
The DNA here is from genome assembly GCF_025677855.1 of Tolypothrix sp. PCC 7601. NCBI lineage: Bacteria > Bacillati > Cyanobacteriota > Cyanophyceae > Nostocales > Tolypothrichaceae > Tolypothrix > Tolypothrix sp. PCC 7601. Next base: position 239,650 of record NZ_CP064879.1, on the reverse strand, counting down.
CAAAGTAATTGGTGTAACAGGTAACAATATTCGCAGTACTTTGGCAAGTCAAGCAGTTGAAGGTTCAGATGGAAATGCAGGAACTTTAACAATTAATACTAAAGACTTGTTTGTGCAAGATGGGGCGCAAATAAGTGCTGGTACATTTGCTGCGGGCAATGGAGGGCAATTAACTATAAATGCTAGCAACAGCGTGCAAGTACTTGGTTCATCTGGCTTGTTTGCTGCTGCTGAAAAAAATTCAACAGGTAATTCGGGAAACTTAACGATTACGACTAAAACATTACTATTAAGCGATAACGCACGAGTTAGTGTAGCTATGCGTGGTGTTGGGAAAGCAGGAAATTTAAATATTAATGCTCAAAATTTATTAGTAAATAATGGGGGGCAGATATCTGCTGGTCTTTTTGGGTCTGGAAGCGGAGGAAATTTGATTGTAAATGCCGAGGAAGTGCAATTAATTGGACGCTCTGATGATGGTCGTTTTGGTAGTGGTTTATTTACTAGTGCTGACCCTGATTCAATTGGTAGTGCAGGAGATTTGACAATTAACACCCAAAATTTACTTGTGCGGGATGGAGCGCTGATTGGGGCTGACACATTTGGTAGAGGGAACGGAGGTAATTTAACTGTAAATGCCTCCGGCAAAGTTGAATTAATTGGTACATCTGATGATGGTCGTTTTGGTAGCGGCTTATTTGCTCAACAGAAAGAAACGGGTGGAATTGGAAATGCAGGAAACTTGAAAGTTAACACCCAAAATTTAATAGTTCGAGATGGCGCGCAAGTAAGCACTGCTACATTTGGTGCTGGTAGAGGAGGTAATTTAACTATCAATGCCTCAGGAAAAGTCCAATTGATTGGTAGGAGTTCAGACAATAGTTCCCCTAGTGGTTTAAATTCTGCTGCTGCACAAGGTTCCACTGGTGATGCGGGTGATTTGACAATTAATGCCCAAGATTTATTTATACGTGATGGAGCAGAGGTAATTACTGCAACAAGAGGTGCAGGCAACGGAGGAAATTTAACTATCAATGCTCCTGGTAAAGTCGAACTTATTGGTAGGTCTACTGAGAATATTTATGGCTCTGCTTTGAGGACTTCTGTAGGCCCGAGTGCAAAGGGGAATGCAGGTAACTTGATCATTAACACTAACGATTTATTTGTACGGAATGGTTCACAAATAAGTGTTGGGGTACTTGGAGCAGGCAAAGGAGGAAATTTGATTGTAAATGCGATGAGGAAGGTAGAAATCACAGAAGAATCTACCAATAATTTTTTTTCTAGTGGATTGTTTGGTCAAACAGAGCCAGGTACTACCGGAGATGCTGGCGATTTGACAATTAACACCCCTGAGTTACTGATAGAAAATGGTGCTGGTATATCCGTACAAAGTTTTGGAACAGGCAATGCAGGTATTTTGAATATTAATGCAGCCTCTATACGCCTAAATAATAATGCTCTGATCACTGCTAACACCCGGAGTGTTAACAAAACTCCAAACAGAGAACAAGCAACAATCAACCTTAACACAGAAAATTTACTTCTCCGTCGCAACAGCAATATCACCACCAATGCTCAAGGTGAAAATGTCATTGGTGGCAACATTAACATCAATACACAATCTTTAATTGCCTTAGAAAACAGCGACATCAGTGCTAATTCTACTGACTTTCGCGGTGGGCGTGTTTCCATAACTGCGCGAACTATCTTTGGTACCCAAGCCCGCAACACCCGAACTTCAGAAAGTGACATCACAGCAACAGGTGCAACACCTGAACTGATTGGTACAACTGAAGTTAACACCCCGGATAATAGTTCGATCCAAAACAACCTTGGCAAGCTGCCCCAAACCGCCATCGACACTAATGCTCTCATCGCTAATAGTTGCATAGCTCGCAGAAATCAACAACAAAACGGTTCATTCTTCATCACAGGTTCCGGTGGTGTAGCTGTACGTCCCGGTGATGCTCCGCTTCCTTCCTATTCCACTGGAGATGTGCAACCAATCCCAGCAGAATCAACAACATTACCAACACAAACACGACCCTGGCAAATTGGCGATCGCGTTGTCGAACCAACTGGAGTATACGAACTGCCAAATGGGAAGCTTGTACTTGGTAAAGAATGTTGATTTTCTATAAAGGAGATACAAAAGCGGTGCAACAGGTGCTTCAAAAAATAATGATTTCGGTGTTGGCGATCGCCGCTTTTAATCCAATTTCTCTCACCGCAACAGCCCAATCAACTCCCCCTGCTGGTGTCAATATTCCGCCAAATATTCCCGAACAAATCGAAACTATTCCCAAAAACCCTGAACCTCTTCCCCCAGCAGAAATTCCTTCTCCTGCTCCCACTTTTCCACTGCAAACACCTTCTAATGAACAACTCCCTCAACAACCCTCTCCCACAACTCGGAAGTTTTGTGTTAAGCAAATAAATATTTTGGGTAATACTGTTCTCAACAATAGAATTGCGGAAATAAAGTCAAAATATATAAAGTGTGAAGTTACCTTTGATAATTTAATTGAGTTGCGGACTAGAATTACCCAGCTTTACTTTGACAACGGTTACGTCACTTCGGGAGCGTTTATTTCCCCCGATAATAACAACAATTTGGCAAATGGTATAGTCACAATTCAAGTAGTAGAAGGACAATTAGAAGGTATTGAAATAAAGGGATTAACCCGCTTACAAGAAGGATATGTGCGGAGTCGCTTGGAACTCGCTACCAAAGCACCATTAAACAAAAAACGCCTTGAAGAAGCATTACAACTATTACAAATTGACCCCTTACTAGAACAAGTCAATGCCGTATTAACAGCAGGACGCGCCCCTGGTTTAAACATTTTACAAGTACGTTTAAAAGAAGCTCCTGCTTTTAATGGTGGTATTATTATTGCTAACAATCAATCCCCTAGTGTCGGCTCAATTCAAGGTAGCGTTTATACCAGTTACAACAACCCATTAGGTATAGGAGATAAATTCACTGCTGAATACGGTTTAACTGATGGATTAAACTTATATAGTTTAGGCTATAGCTTACCAGTAAATGCCCGTAATGGTTCTCTGAGCTTTCGCTATAGCAACAATAACAGCAAAATTATTGAATCCGACTTTGAAGAGTTAGGTATCCGTAGCGACTCTGAGAGTTTTTCGGTTGCTTTTCGTCAACCTGTTATGCAAAAAGTAGAAAGCGAATTAGGTTTGGGTATTGGTTTTGATGTCCGTCGCAGTCAAACTTACATACTTGATGATATTCCTTTTTCCTTCTCTGAGGGGCCAGAAGATGGTAAATCAAGAGTTGCGGTAATTCGATTTACCCAGGATTGGGTAAAAAGAGATGCTACCAGAGTTTTAGCAGCGCGATCGCAATTTAGTTGGGGTATCGATGCATTTAACGCAACTATCAACGATTCAGGAACAGATGGACGTTTCTTTTCTTGGTTGGGACAGTTTCAGTGGGTACAGCAATTATCTCCCAGAACCTTAATGCTTGCCCGTCTCAACACTCAATTAACTCCAAATTCACTGTTATCCCTAGAAAAGCTGAGTCTTGGTGGTGTGGATACAGTGAGGGGATATCGCCAAAACCAACTGGTATCAGATAATGGAGTGTTAGCATCAATAGAATTTCGCTTTCCCCTCAGCAATCAATTAAAAACAGTTCAATTAACGCCTTTTTTGGAAATTGGTGGTGGATGGAACAACCGCGCTGAAAATCCCGATCCTGGTATAATTGCTAGTCTTGGTACAGGTTTGCGCTGGCAAGTTACACCTGATTTAAATCTGAGTTTAGATTATGGAATTCCTTTAATTGCAGTCAAAGATAAGGGGAATTCGCTGCAAGATAACGGATTATATTTCTCTTTTAATTACCAACCATTCCGATAAAAATTATATCTTCTTGGGGATAAATTTACCAAGTGAATTAACACTAAACCTGTAATAATTCCATTTACAATTCCCATTGTCGCTCCAGCGATCGCTAAATTGAAAAAACTTACCTTAGCTATAGTTTTAAATCCCAAAAATAAACTTACAGCATAAGCGAAAGCATTACCATTAATCAACAAAACTACTTCTTTTATACCTAATCTTAGACATTTCTTTATGGCTAAACCTTGAGCTAAACCCATCACTGTCCCCATAGTAGCACCGAGCCACAATAACCTGAGAAATAGCAATGAAGTTGGTAATACCTCAGTAGTCAAAGCTAATTCTAAGGCTGTTATCACACTTACCACTAACAAAAATATCCAGCCGATAAAGGCTCCAACTGTTGTTGCAATTAACCAATAGATGAAATTAGGAATATAGGGACGCAAAACAAAATATTGAGCAACTCCTAATACAATACCTCTAATTAAACCGATGACAATTAAAATCTCATTACCATTCACATCTTCAAACATTGTGACTGCATTATTTACTATCGCAATCAAAGTGAAATTGAAAATCTCTGCAATTACATTTGCAATTACCCATCTTTCCCATAAAATGAACCCATGTCTGCGGTGAAAGTTTCGGGGTGTGGGTCTGATACTTTGCATGGTTACCTCTCTCACAAAGCTAATTATTACTACCCACATTTCCCGAAAACTCTTATTAAAAGGGTTTTGGGTAAAATTTATTCCTTGAAGCAGCTAAAATTTAAGCACCCAAAAATACACCCAAACTTTGACCAGAAGCGATTGTGAAAGTCCCAACTGGTAAACTTGCAGCAAAGGTACTACGGACATCTGCAACTAAATCAAAAACAGACCCTCTAGCAACAAATAAGTCAAACCCAGCAGCATCTGGTCTAGCAAAATAAGTTTCACCGATTCCTAACTGAATCACATCTCCCCTGGATAAATCGGAAATTTGAGCATAATCTGCATTACCAGCAAAACCATAGTAAGACCCACTGCGATCGCCTAAAATAAATGCATCATTATTGCTACCGCCAACCAAAACATCAAATTCTCCTTTTCCTCGCGAAAATTGATTGCTACCTAACAAAATGTCATTACCAGCATCACCTACCACCAAATCATTACCAGCAGAACCAATTAAAAGGTCATTACCACCAGCACCAAAGAGTGAATCATTACCAGCAAAGCCATCAATCGTATTATTGAAATTATTACCAATGACTTGATCTCGATTAGCAGTTCCCAACACATTGGTAAAATTCACAACTTGAAAATTCAAGGAGCCAATTGTTGGGATATTATTCACAGTAAGTCTATTTTGACCTAAATCAACATTTAATGATGCTCCTCCCGAACCACTAGCAGCATTAATTGTATTACCTTGAACATTAGGAGCAATAATTCTTTCAACATTTAATATTTGGTCAGTTCCAAAACTGCCTTTACCAATACCACCACGAGGGAAAAGTGAAATGGCTTGTCTAAAATTACTATAATCAACAGTATCAAAACCATTACCACCAATAATGACATCATTTCCTGGCGAAGAAACGAAAATATCATTACCTACAGAACCCAAAAGTCTATCATTATTTTGAGTACCAAAAATTGTCATTTATTTGCCTCCAATCGCAATAGTTTAGTAGGTGCAAAACATTGTTATCAGAAATTGGGCAACATTAGATAGCGGCTCACAGCTATTCAAAAAAGCTTTCCGCAGATTTAAAAGATTTAATTTTTATCTAAAACTTAAAATGAATGAAATCTTTTCATCTAATGTTGCGTAATTTCCACATACATTAATATTCAGCTAGTGCTCTTACTTTTGTTCACAGGTATTAACTACCAGAAGCACTTAGACAGATATATATAGAAGTTACTTAATTACTTCTAAATCTACATGAGAGCATCGTTCCATTCTGTCACAAGTATAAAATATTGGCCCATCAGGAGTAATAGAAAACAAAAAATTGTCAGGAGAATAGTCATTAGCCCTTTCAGAATTTTTGTCATATACAGGGTTAGAACCTATTAAAAATAAACCTATAGGTATTGACTTGAGTGTCATGTTTTGTCTAACAACTTCTGTTTTACCTGTATTAGTACTGTAATATCTAGTTTTCATCAACCCGCTATAGCCATTCATCACCAAAGTGCTTTCATAAACAATTCCATCAACACTGTAGGTCAGTTTGAATGTTCCATAAATTGGAGATTTAGCATCTGTTATTTGCGAGTTAACTTGAGCAATTTTATATGATGAAGATGGTTTTTCGGAATTATTTCTTGCATCTACAGACTCAATTCCAAATAATCCAGTCACACTAATTAATAGAATCCCTAGAGTAGCAGTTGTCTTGAATTTCATACTCTTGATTATCCAAAATACTAGATTGTCAGAAATGATGAATTAATGAGTAATGGTGTAATAACTTTGGGTTTTAGATTTTAGAACTTATATACATCCCCATATCTAAATCCCAAAACTTTATTCGCTATTAGAATTTGTAACCAACACCAACCTTCCAAAGTGTTCCACCTCCATTAGTGAAATAAGTTCCATCACCATAGAGAACAACATTTTGGCTAATAGCTCCCTCTGCACCAGCCTGTACTACAGCACCAGTCCCCAAAGAAATAGAAGAATTACCATCACTTATAGAAACCGCAGAACCACCAATACCTGCGTAAATATTTGCGTTTTTACCAATACCTAAATCATAGGTAACAGTTGGTACTACTAACGTTGCACATAAACCACTATCACAAGCACCAGTAACAGTAGTTCGTATCGAAACAGGATTTAAATCGATACGTCCCGTTACAGCTGCTGCTGCACCATTTCCATCAGCATTAACACCGATACCTACATAACTACCGCGCATTCCTTCTTCGGCATTAGCTGGAGAAGTTTTAATTAATATGGGAGCAGATGCGATCGCACAAACAGCACTTATCGTCACCACAGAGTTCAAGAAGTGTCGCATAATAACCTCTATTCAACTAAGTTCTTAATTTTTTTCAGCTTTAGGAAATACAAACTCAAACAGCGATATCATTACTTTTTGGCTGTAGGACTTGATGTTTGAGCCATCAGTGCTTTCACTGACATTTCTATAATAGAGACATAATTATTGAGATAAAATAACCCTATCTACCAGTCTTTTGGCACGAAGAGTTATAAGTAATGGCACAAAACTGCAATCAAGATAAATAACCCTGGCCATAGGTCAGCAGTATTGCTTCATTTACTCTTTAAGCGGATACCACCGCATCATTTCCCACACTTCCACCGCATCAAGAGAAGGCGTATACACGAATCTGCCAGACATTGCAATCGCAATTCTCTGCTTGAAGTGCGGAATGTAGGTTTAATTTATAAAATCTCAAAAGCTTCTCAAAACAACAACACCCAAGCTACTACTTGCTTAGTGATTTCCTCTTTTTGATCTTACAAACGGGGCTACAACCATCATTTACATACTCGCTATGTAATAACAATTTAGTTGTAATATCCCCCTCTTTACTAAATTGAGGAAATGTCAGCTTTCGAGTTGGGTGTTGTTGTTAGTTGGCGATACAGACTATCTAACAGCGTTTTTACCTCTTAACTAACTGGACTTGGTTAACTTGGCTGTTATATTCGCCGAGTGAAGCTCTATTAGCTTCATGTTTTTAAAATATCACGCTTCAATTCTGATAGATTCTGTCTGAAACTAAACTTTACTTTTAAAAATATTTCCATTTATAAATGGCAACAATTCTTTTTGAAAAATCCAAGAGTTGTAACTGCGTGAAATCCAGATAATTTGAACGACTCTGCGCTTCTACCCTTAGCTAGAGAAACTCTATGAAACTTTAACAGCGTAAATTAACTCTGGGGAAGCGCTGCACAAGTTAATTGTGGTTGTATCTTGCTAGGAGATGTTGCTGCGACTAGCTCAATTTGACCTTGGGCGTTACGATGCCAAGATGTAGCTTGTACAAGTACCTTGGGAGGTTGGGAAATTTGGGCTTGTAGTGGCTTTGTGTTGTGGAATGCAGAGATATCACGCAGATCAATCCAAGTGCGATCGCTCCTCACCTCCTGTGTAGGATTTTGTGGTACACCACCCCTTCCCGTGACAACAAAACTACTACCAGTATTAGCAGCACAGCCTGTAGCAATTTGCTGTGATGGAACGCTGAGATTTGCTGGTAGTTCAACTAACCCAGAATTGGGGTCAACACCGATAGTATTGACTTGAACAGTACCATTGACACCAAATTGAGAACTGGCACTAATATCACTGTCTGGGGTAAGTTGGTCGCGTAACTTCAATCCAAAAATACCTTGAGTTGTGATTTGAATATTGCCACCACTTCCCAAGAAGGCATTCGCTGAAATATCACTGTTTTCCTCGGATACAGCGACAATCGACCCAGCATTGATATTAATGTTGCCACCTGTGGAAGTCCCAAGAGCATTAGTAACGATATTACTACCGTGCCGTAATAGCAACACATCATTGGCAGTGAGGTTGATGTTACCTTGACCCCCTCCATTTACCTCAGAACGCAGACTTCCCTCATTGTCCAGGAAGATGTTATTAGCAGTAATATTTAGGTTGCCTGCATCGCCACTGCCTGTATTACTCACAGTTAGTTCCGCATTATCTCTGACACGCACTGCATCTGATGTGATATTTACAGACCCCGCAGCAAAACTAGTTGTTGAAGATGCAGTAATCGCACTGGGTAAAATTCTACCATCTGCTAAGGGTTGAGAGATACCCTCTACCGTAATGTTTTTGAATTGCAGATTGATACTGCCCGCAGCACCATTGCCATCTGTGGATGAGGTAATTTGTCCGCCATTGAACACACGCAGGTTATCTGCTGTGAGATTAATGCTGCCCCCTTGACCCGCAGCACCCTTGCCGAGAGAAGCAGTAATACCAGTGATGTCTCCACCAAAACCATCGATCAAGGGATTGCTAACTTGTATTTCCCTTGCTCGAATGTCAATACTTCCAGCCGTGCCCTGCGCTCCCGGTCTTGGGCCAAAGAACGCATTACTGGCACTTGCTAATGCACTGGTAATCGTGCCACCATTAGCTAGAATTAGGGTTCCTGTGTCAATTATAATCCGACCACCTTGCCCTTTTGCTCCAGCTGCGATTGAGGCGAGAACAGCACTGGTTATGCCAGCGTTAGGGTTAGCCCCCCGAATTTCTAAACTTTCCCCTGCCCGAATAGAGACTTCTCCTCCAGAGCCATTTCCCCCCAATATACCGCTACTGACACGACTACCATCAAATAGGCTAACTCTTTGGGCTTCAATACTCATCTTTCCACTTTGATTGTTGCTGCCATTCGTGATTAAAGTACCAATCGAACTGACAATAGGTAGAGAAAAAGGTGTTTCATACCCGACTAAATTAACATCAGTAGCCCGAATATTAATATCTCCAGCGATAGAGTTGTTACCGGATGTTGTCGATTGAATCCATGCGCCATTGGCTAACTTTAAGTGTTGGGTTTCAATGGTTATGTTTCCTGCACGTCCAGTTGTTGGCGGTCTTGGTGGCGCAAGAAAAACAAATTGCTTACCTACTGATGTATTGACACCAGAAAGGAGAAGTTGTCTTGGATTAGAAACTCCCAAAAGATTGACAAATTCCGTAGTTTGAATAGTTATACCTTTTCCCTGTCCAGCCGAGGTCGTAGAACTAATATTCGACCCATCCTGTAATGTTAGACCTCGCCCCCGGATATTAATTGCACCTCCATTTATACCATCTGTATCAATAGATGAAGATTGTTGCAAATTGATATTGCCCCAGGTGATATTATTTGAATCAGAAGCTAGTTGCCATTTATTATTGTTTATGGCAATTTCCCCATTCTGTAATGCCCATAATTCAATATATCCATCAGAGGCACGGATGTTTGCTTGAGCTAGATTAATATCACTGCCTATAAGGGCAAAAGTTTGACCTGGTTTTACTTGCAGTCCATTAGCGTTAGTAGTTGCACCTTGTACTGCGATTGCACCTGCTGTTGTTCCCATTTGCAATCCGATCGGCACACTCATAGTTAATAATGGCGGTACAGATGGATCGGTAGTACTAAACTCCGTCCCATCCGCAAACTTAATACTACTTGCCGTCGTTCCTACAAATGAACCACTAATATCCAATTTGGCATTTTGTCCAAATGCAATGCCGTTGGGGTTAATCAAAAATAAACTAACTGGATTATTGCTATTGAGGGTGCGAATCAACCCATCAATATTGGAAACATTACTACCTGTGACGCGACTAAATATGGTTGTAATATTTGGTGTATTGGTTAAATCAAAGGTGGTGCTACCACCTGTCGGCACAGAGAAATTACTGAAACTATGAAATAAATTATTTCCTTTATCAATCCCATTGAGAATCGTAAAATCATTACCATTGGTATTGACAATAGTGTTGGTTGTGCCATCCGATGTCACCTGAGCCAAGGCTAGTGATGATATGCCTGAAGTGAAAAATCCCGTGGTCAATGCTGTTAACAACAATTGAAACCAAAAGTTTGATTCTTTGTAGATAATTCTCATCACCAATACCTAGATTGAACTCGTTAAAGTTAACGTTCCCGGAAAGGTATGAAAAATAACATGATTAAATTTGGGGAACAGCAGCACAAGTTAATGATGGCTGCACTTGACTCAGAGAGTTATTTGCAACAAGCTCAATTTTGCCCATTGCGTTCCGTCGCCAGCCAGTGGCTTGGACAAGTGTTGCTGGAGATTTTAGTATTTGTACTTTTACTGGTTGTGTTGTTTGGAACGCAGAGATATCACGAGTATCTGACCAAGTGCGATCGCTCCTTATTTCCTGTGTGGGATTTTGCGGTACACCACCCCTTCCTGTGGCAACAAAACTACTACCAGTATTTGCAGAACAACCACTAGCAATTTGTTGAGATGAATCGGTAACATTGGCTGGCAATTCTACTAAACCAGAATTGGGGTCAACACCAAAATTATTAATATCTACTGTACCATTTACCCCAAATTGAGAACTAGCAGTAATATCGCTTTCACTTGTCAATTGGTTGCGATATTTTATTCCAAAAATACCTTGAGTAGTAATATCAATATTACCTCCCTGACCTTTAACAGCATTGGCAATAATGTCACTATTTTCTAATCCCACAATCACAGGTGAGTTAACCGACAAATTACCACCATTACCTGTACCCTTAGAAGTGGCAGAAATCCAGCTATCGTGACGCATCAGCAGGTCATTTTGCAGATTCAAGTGAATATTTCCCCCGTTACCAGAGGCAGTTGATGCAGAGATACTACCTTGGTTGTCCAGAAAAATTGCGTTGGCGTTAATCTGTAAATCTCCCGCTTTACCTGGTCCATCATTTTTCACCGTTACTAATGCGCCATCAGTAACCCGTAATGATGGTGTGTTAATCGTCAAAGCACCTGCATCACCCGTGGGAATCGCTGGTAGCCCATAAAGGAGTTGAAAAACAAGGTCGAGTATTTCAGAGGAGGAAGCAATGCGACTCGATGTGATTGATTCAGCTGCACGACCACTTACCTCGATAAAATCTGAAGCATTAATCATCACACTTCCGGCTGCACCCTGACTGAGAGTGCTAGATCCCAGAAATCCTCCATCTCGAATAATTAATCTGGATGTGTTCACCACAGTGCTATTTACATTACCTATAAAAAATGTTGACGAAGTAATTAAGCTGGATAATTTTGAAATAGGGTTAATGCCAAAGATTTCGATCAGGTCTTTGGCATTAACCCCTACCCTTCCACTTTGTCCAAATCCTACAGTAGTAGAAGCAATACCACCCCCATTTCTTATTCTGAGGTTACTCGTAGAAATAAGAATATCGCCTGCATTACTGGAGCTAGTAGTAATTGTGGCAATCGAGGAGGGCATCGCCGGATTACCAAGGACAAAACCATTCAAGTCTATCAAGCCTTCAACATTGATGCTAATATTACCACTCACTCCTTCGGTAAACGCCCTATTCCAAATTGCTCCGCCATCTTCCAGGGAGAGTTGATTAGCTCCAATCAAAATATCTCCGGGTGAACCTGTTCCCAAGTTATCAATTTTGATTATGCTGCCTAGTCTTTGGTCTGAGGTATTGCCTGTTAAACTCAAAGACTCTGTGGCGCGGATAGTAATTCCTTGTGATTTTTCCCCCAAGTTTTGCAGCACAACGGCTGAACCTGTGCTCAAGTTGATGTTTTTTCCTTGGATTTGAATTGAGCCATTGCTACCACTGGCATCTAGGAGAGATTGTTGGGCTAGATGAATATCATTAAATTTCTCGACTTGGGAATAATCTCCTACCCATCTTGTCAAACTGGGCGTAAGTCCTACTTGCCCCTGTTGCACGCTGCTTACTTCTAGATGTCCACCTCCTTTAGTTGCGACAATTCCACCAGAGAAATTTACCTCATTACCTATGAGTGCTAAGGTATTGCCTGCCAAAACTTGTAAACCTGTAGGATTCTGACTGGGATCTAAGGGTGTAAAGACATCACCTGTTATCCGATGCCCTAAGCCCTCGACAGCAATCCCCCCCGAATTTTGACCCATTTGCAAACCCACAGGTACACTCATTGTCAGCAAAGGTTTATCTGCACTTGGAACAGCACTAAATTCTGCCCCATCCGCAAATTTAATACTATTCGCTGTGGTTCCCACAAAGGAACCGCCAATATTTAAACTGGCATTTGGCCCGAATACAATGCCATTAGGATTCATCAAAAATAAACTGACTGGGTTATTGCTACTGAGCGTCCGAATTAACCCATCTATATTAGAAATATTACCGCCTGTGACTCGACTAAATATCGTTGTAATATTTGGTGTATTGGTTAAATCAAAGGTTGCACTGCCACCTGTTGGCACAGATAAATTACTGAAACTGTGAAATAAATTATTACCTTTATCTATGCCATTGAGAATCGTAAAATCATTACCATTGGTATTGACAATTGTGTTAGTTGTGCCATCCGATGTCACCTGAGCCAAAGCTATTGATGATATGCCTGAAGTGAAAAATCCCGTGGTCAATGCTGTTAACAACAATTGAAACCAAAAATTTGATTCTTTGTAGATAATTATCATCACCAATACCTAGATTGAACTCGTTAAAGTTAACGTTCCCGGAAAGGTATGAAAAATAACATGATTAAATTTTAGGAACAGCAGCACAGGTTAATGATGGTTGCACGTGACTGAGAGAGTTATTTGCAACCAGCTCAATTTTGCCCATTGCGTTACGTCGCCAGCCAGTGGCTTGTACTAGAACTTCTGGGGATTTTGGTATTTGGGCTTGTGCTGGTTTTGTTGTATGGAATGCAGAGATATCACGAGCATCAGACCAAGTGCGATCGCTCCTCACCTCCTGTGTGGGATTTTGCGGTATTCCCCCTCTTCCTGTGGCGACAAAACTACTACCAGTATTGGCATCACAACCACGGGCAATTTGTTGCGCTGAATCGGTGATATTTGCTGGTAGTTTGATTAAGCCGGAATTGGGATCGACACCAATATTATTCACTTCAACTATGCCATTAATGCCAAATTGCGAACTGGCAGTAATGTCGTTTTCTGATGTGAGTTGAGAACGGTATTCTAGACCGAAAATGCCTTGAGTAGCAATGTGAATATTGCCGCCTTTACCTTGAATAGCATTAGCGATAATATCACTATTTTCTAAGCCGACAATGATGGGTGAATTAATCGTGATATTACCACCATCACCAATGGCATTAGATGTAGCATTAATCGCACTGTTATGGCGCATCAATAGAGTGTTGGCATTGACAGCAATATTGCCACCTTCTCCTACTTGTGTGACAGCAGTAATCGCACCTTGAGTATCTAATAATAAATAATTGGCATTGATTTTTACAGTTCCAGCATTACCTTGACCATCATTTCTGACATTAATTAATCCATGATTAGCAACTTTCAATTGCTGAGTTGTAATTTGGACATCTCCACTATTTCCAGTTAAAACTCTTGATGAACCAGCTTGTTGAACTGTTGATGAACCGATAAAACTGGGAATTAAAAATGATTCTATGGGCTTACCAACAACTTCTATTGATTCTGAGGCATTGAGAGTGACATTTCCGGCTTTTCCACTAGCGTAAGAAGAAGCTTCTACTCTTGCTCCACTTTGCACTGATAATCTAGCTGTATTCACAATCAGGTTGCCAGAATTACCAGCAGCAAGGGTTGAAGAACTCAGGGAACTAGGAGCAAAAGTTGTGGAGGCGGTTTCAACTCCAGCCAATTCAATAGATTCTGTGGCCTGAATTGCCACATTTCCTGCTGCACCTGTTCCAATGGTGGAGGTTGTGACTACAGAACCATCCATAATTACCAAGCGATTCGCAACTACGCTCACATCTCCACCCTTTCCCGACAAAAAAGTCAGACCAGAAATACCACTACGATTAGTTGGTATCTTTCCTACTCCTGCTACTTGAATATTGCCAGAGGCATTAACAGTAATATTGCCTCCACCTACAGAATTACTAATGTTACTGGTCAGGATAATACCACCATTATTAGCAATCAAGTCTTGTGTAAATATTTCAATATTGCTCACCATCCCAGTAAAGATCGCTCCAGATCGAATGGCACTGGTAGTACTGCCACTGGGATTATCGCCAGTGACTGTTAGTAGCTTCGAGGCATGAACGGAAATCTTGCCTGGAGTTTGAGCATTTGTAATGTTTTGAATTGAGACGCGAGAACCCCCACTCAAAGAGACATCAGCTCCCCATAGATGAATTTCACCATTACCACCTGTTGAAATTAGAGCTTGGTTAGATAAGTCTAGATTCCGAAAAATAGGAACATCTTGATAACCTAAACTCCAGCCTAGATTATTAGGAGTAAGGCTAACATTCCCCACATCAACTGCACCTAACTCAATTCTTCCTTGAGGAATGGAAAGATTACGACTGTCTACAAATATATCTCCTCCTATCAGGGCTAAAGTTTTTCCTGTCGGTACTTGAAATTGAGTAGCAGATGCTTGAACTTGAATGGCACGAGGATTTTGCCCAAACTGCAAACCGATAGGGACATTGATGCTTAACAAAGGTGTTGCTGTCGGATTGGTAGCACTAAACTCTACTCCATCCAGAAACTTAATACTGTTGGCTGTTGTACCAACAAACGAGCCACCAATATTTAACTGGGCATTAGCTCCAAAAATAATCCCAGATGGGTTGAGCAAAAATAAATTGGCACTTCCCTTGGCGCTGATTGAACCATTAATTGTAGAAATATTACCGCCAGTCACTCGATTAAAAATATTTGCGACATTAAGATCATTGTCAAATGATGCAGAGCCATTGTTAGGAATAGAAAATTGGCTAAAGCTATGAAATAAGTTATTACCAACACGAGTGCCGTTGGTGATGGTATAGTTATTAATCCCACTTACAAAGGTGTTGAGAGTGCTGTCTGGAGTTACTTGTGCGTGAACATCACTGTTGGATATAGCCAATATGCAGATTGCACCCAGGAAGCTAAACTCAGAAAAATTTATTTTCATCAACTTGTTTGTGATTATCTACTTTGTATATAGTCTTCCCAAAGTAAATTTTGCTATTAGGTTAGCTGTGTAATGTTATAGTTATTTATTTTTAGCTTTTGTTAAGGCCAGCACAAGTTAATGATGATTGTAAATTCACAGAAGATTTATCGGCAATTAATTCAATTTTGCCCATTGCGTTACGTCGCCAGCCAGTTGCTGGCACAAGAATTTGTGGTGTTATAGGTATTTGGACTTGTGCTGGTTGTGTGGTGTGGAATGCAGAGATGTCACGGATGTCTGACCAAGTGCGATCGCTCCTCACATCTTGATTTGGATTTTGTGGTACACCACCTCGTCCTGTGGCGATAAAACTACTACCAGTATAAGTATTACAACCTGTAGCAATTTGCTGAGATGAATCGGTGACATTTCCAGGTAATTGCACTAAACCCGAATTAGGATCAACACTGATATTATTCACTTCGACTATACCATTGACTCCAAACTCGGAACTAGCAGTAATATCATTTTCTGATGTCAGTTGCGAACGGTATTCTAAACCAATAATTCCCTGAGTGGTGATGTTAATATTACCGCCTTTACCTTGGAAAGCATTAGCTGTAATATCGCTGTTTTCTAAGCCGAAAACGATGGGTGAATTAATGGTAATATTGCCGCCGTTACCATTACCTTGTGCTGTGGAAGTAATTTGGCTTTGATCGCGCAATAGTAGCAAATCTCCTACTTGCAAACTGATATCACCACCATTACCTGATTCGGTTTGCGCCTGAATTAAAGCTTGATTTTGCAATTGGATCTGATCGGCAATAATTTTCAGATTTCCGGCATTCCCAGTACCTTGACTAGTAACTGTGACTGTTCCACCATCTGCAAGTGTAAGTTTTGGTGTCGTAATACTGACACTCCCTGCATTTGCTGTGAGGATATCTGGTAAACCAAAGACTTGACGTAATTCCGGACTGAAACGCACAACAGCAGAGCGAATATTACTGTTATTACTACTACCACGACCACTAATAGCGATCGCCTCACTCGCATTGATTTGGATATTGGCACCATTACCGACAAATAATGCAGATGAACCAATTATTCCACTATTTAATATTTGCAAGTTACTAGTATCTAATCTTACATCTTTGGCATTGCCATCGGCAAAGGCAGTTATACCAATAAAACTAGAAAGCCCAAAAGGGTTTTCACCGATAACGGTGGTATTTTGATTGCGAACCATCACTTGACCACTGGAGCCACTACCTAATATCACTGATGATAATGTAGCTCCCCCAGAGATGAGTAAATTATTCCCATTAGCCAAGATATCTCCAGCAGATCCTTTTCCAAAAGTGGTAGTGATAATGGCTGTCGCGCCAGTAGGATTGAGGGGTGAAAACCCGGATACCTCTATATCTGCTGCTTGAATCTGGATGTTACCACCGTTAGCATTTCCATAAGTTGAAGTACTTATTGCTGAACCTTCTTGGAGTGTCAAACGGGGAGTAATAATACTGAGATTTGCGCTTTCTCCGGTTCCCAAAGCTTCCGCATTAATCCAACTACGAATTTTCGCATTGGGTGTAGTACCAATAATAGCGATCGCGTCTGATGCTTGCACGTTAATATTTCCACTCTTAAGATTGCCGTAATTCTCAGATAGAATCAACGAACCATCGGTAATTTTGATATTTCTTCCCTGGAGTTGAACTGCACCGGAGTTAAACCCACTCACATCTAATAGCGATTTTTGTGTTAGTTGAATATCAGCAAAACTTTGTCCCTGCTCATACTCTAATTTATAACCCTGTGTAGTCGGTACTAAACTAACTAATCCTGCACCTCCCAGACTCCCTAATTCTATTTGACCTGTTGCCGCACTCAGAGTAGCACCATCCAATGAGATATTTCCACCCACCAATGCTAAGGTTTTTCCCGACTGTACTTGTAATTTTGTGGAGCTAGGATTATTAATTACAGGTGAAAAACTATCAGTTGCATCTAGGCTATGTCCTGTACCTTGGACTTGTATCGATGCGGGATGAATACCCATTTGTAACCCAATGGGTACAGTCATTGTTAATAATGGTTTAGTGGTAAAATCTACAGCACTAAATTCTGTCCCATCAGCAAATTTAATACTATTGGCAGTTGTCCCGACAAAGGAACCACCAATATTTAAGCTGGCATTTGGCCCAAAAATCATCCCTGATGGGTTGAGTAAGAATAAATTAGCACTACCCTTGGCACTAATTAAACCATCTATGTGAGAAATATTACTACCACTCACCCGACTAAAAATATTTTGAATATCAGTAGCATTGTCAAATGATGCCGAACTGCCTGTAGAGATAGAGAATTGGCTAAAGCTGTGAAATAAATTGTTGCCGACACGAGTCCCCTCAGTAATGTGGTAATTACTACTACCATTCACAACAGTGCCGAGACTGCCATCGGGTGTGACTTGAGCATAAACACTATTGTTGCAAACAGCAGATATGCAGATTGTACTCAGAATCCCAAACCCAATAAATGTTAATTTCATTCACCAATTTCTGATTTTGATTGTGTATTTATTGTTCCCCCTTTGCTAAGTGCTGTAACGGTAATTAATTTTGAGGTATGGCAGCACAGGTTAATGTTGTTTGTACCTGAGTTGGTGATTGATTAGCAACTAGCTCAATTTTGCCGTTGGCGTTGCGTCGCCAGCCAGTTGCTTGCACAAGAACTTGTGATGTTGTATGTATTTGGGCTTGCGCTGGTTGTGTGGTGTGGAATACAGATATATCACGAGTATCAGACCAAGCGCGATCGCTCCTCAATTCCTGTGTAGGATTTTCTGGTACACCACCCCTTCCTGTAGCGACAAAACTACTACCAGTATTTGCAGAACAACCTGTAGCTATTTGCTGCGATGGATCGGTAATATTTGTAGGTAATTCCACTAACCCAGAATTGGGGTCAACCCCAACAGTATTTACCTGCACAGTGCCACTCAATCCAAATTGCGAACTGGCAGTGATGTCACTATTGGGTGTAAGTTGGTTTTGAAATTGCAACCCAAAGATGCTTTGAGTGGTGATTTGGATATTACCACCACTTCCTAGTACAGCATTAGCCGAGATATCGCTGTTTTCAGTCGGCACAGCAACAATTGACCCCGCATTGATATTAATATTGCCACCAGTGGAATTACCAAAGGCATTAGTAATGATGTTACTACCATGCCTTAACAGCAGAACATTATTAGCATTCAGATAGATGTTACCCTGACCGCCTCCATGCACCTCAGAACGCAAACTTGCTTCATTGTCGAGAAAGATTTGATTGGCATTAATATTGAGGTTGCCTGCATCACCGCTACCTGTATTACTCACAGTGATTTCCGCATTATCCCTGACACGCACTGCATCTGATGTGATATTTACAGACCCAGCAGCAAAGCTATTATCAGAAGCAGCAGCGATCGCACTGTTGAGATAGCTACCATTAATTAAGTTTTGGGAAGTTCCTTGTACGTCAAGATTTTTCACTTGTAGGTTAACACTACCAGCATTTCCCTGACCTTGGCTGGAGGAAGTAATCTGTCCACCATTGAACACACGTAAGCTGTCTGCTGTTAGCTGAATATTTCCACTCTGACCGATCGCATTCTTAGCTACTGCAACGTTGATACCACTCACTGTCAGACTAATACTATCGATTATTGGGTCGCTGACTTCTACATTATTTGCTTGAATTGCGATATTCCCAGCCTTACCACTTCCTGATAAAGCACTAGAGATAGTTCCACCCTTGGACAAAGCCAAATGCCCAGTATTGATAGAAATACTACCACCTTGACCCTCTGCAAAAGGTTGAATCGAACTGATAACAGCACCATTAAGTCCACTAGGTGTTACTCCAGAAATTTCCAAACTCTCAGCAGATTTAATTGAGATGTCGCCAGACTTTCCGGTGGTAATGAATCCGAAACTGACTAAATCTGTGCTTATTCTACCTCCATTCAGCAAGCGGACTCGATCAGCTTCAATAGTGATATTGCCGCTGTTATTCCTATTACCACCATTAACCAAGGTGGTAATAGCACTAGGACGAAACAAAGCAATACCAAAGTCAGCATTGACAAATGGATTGTATCCATTCACTTCCACATCCTTGGCAAGAATATTAATATTTCCAGTGCTAGCATCGTTAATTGTTTTAAAAGTAAAAGTGGCAGTCAAAGGATCGAGAGCTAAGATATTGCAGAGGGACTGCAACCAAGCTCCATTCGCAATTCGCAAACGCTCGGTCTTTATTGTAATATCTCCTGCCTTTGCCCCACTTTCCAATGGGCTAGTAGATAATCCAGGTAAATCGTAATTCTCTGGGCTAGATAGTCCCAACAAATCTACAAATTCCGTGGTTTTGACATTTATACCCTCTCCTTGACCAAATTTTCCTGTACCGGAAGAAATTGTTGAACCATCCTTGAGTGTTAAACCTCGTCCGTGAATGTTAATTGCTCCTCCATTCAACCCAGTGGTATCCAGAAGCGAAGATTGGCTGAGTGTAACTGTTCCCCAATCGGCAGAAATAGGGCTAGTTAATTGCAATTTAGCTTGATTGCTCAATCCAACTTCCCCATTCCGCAAAGCCCATAATTCAAATCTTCCATCTGGATTGCTGAAACTGGCGGAATTAATATCAATCTCGCTACCAACTAATGCAACTGTTTGAGCTTTAAATGTTTGCAAAGGACGGAAAAAGATATTATTTGCTGGTATTCCCTGAGCTTTTATCGCTCCAGCATTAGCTCCTAGTTGTAGCCCCACAGGTATGCTCATTGTTAATAGAGGTTTTGTGGTGGTATCAATAGCGCTAAACTCTATACCATCGGCAAATTTAATACTATTGGCAGTTGTCCCGACAAAGGAACCACCGATATTTAAGCTGGCATTTGGCCCAAAAATCATCCCTGATGGGTTGAGTAAGAATAAATTAGCACTACCCTTGGCACTAATTAAACCATCTATGTGAGAAATATTACTACCACTCACCCGACTAAAAATATTTTGAATATCAGTAGCATTGTCAAATGATGCCGAACTGCCTGTAGAGATAGAGAATTGGCTAAAGCTGTGAAATAAATTGTTGCCGACACGAGTCCCCTCAGTAATGTGGTAATTACTACTACCATTCACAACAGTGCCGAGACTGCCATCGGGTGTGACTTGAGCATAAACACTATTGTTGCAAACAGCAGATATGCAGATTGTACTCAGAATCCCAAACCCAATAAATGTTAATTTCATTCACCAATTTCTGATTTTGATTGTGTATTTATTGTTCCCCCTTTGCTAAATGTTGTAACTGTAATTAATTTTGAGGTATGGCAGCACAGGTTAAGGCTGGTTGCATCTGGGTCGGAGATTGATTAGCAACTAGCTCAATTTTGCCTTTGGCGTTGCGTCGCCAGCCAGTTGCTTGCACAAGAACTTGTGGTGTTGTAGGTATTTGGGCTTGTGCTGGTTGTGTGGTGTGGAATGCAGAGATGTCACGGATGTCTGACCAAGGGCGATCACTCCTCACTTCTTGCGTCGGATTTTGCGGTATTCCACCCCTTCCCGTAGCGACAAAACTACTACCAGTATTTGCAGAACACCCTGTAGCAATTTGCTGTGATGGGTCGGTAATATTTGCGGGTAATTCCACTAAGCCTGAATTGGGGTCAACACCAAAATTGTTAATATCAACTGTACCGTTGATGCCAAATTGAGAACTAGCTGTGATATCGTTTTCTGATGTTAGTTGAGGACGATATTGCAGTCCAAAAACGCTTTGGGTAGTGATGTTGATATTACCGCCATTACCTTTGATTGCATTAGCAACGATATCGCTATTTTCTAAACCGAGGATCACAGCAGAATTAATAGTCATATTGCCACCGTTGCCAATGCCACCTGCATTCGTCACAATCGAACTACCATGACGCATAATCAAGTTATTTGACTGAATAAAAATATTACCACCTTCACCTTGAAAAGTTTCTGCTGTCAAGATACCACCATTATTAAGCCGGATTGAACCTGCATTAATTTCTAGTTTTCCGGCATTGCCAACACCTTGATGATCAACGCCAACAATTGCGCCATCGGTAATCTGCAAGTTTTGGGTATTGATGGTCAGAGTGCCTGTATTACCTGTAATTACATCTGGTAAGCCAAATAGTTGCCGAATAGGTGGTGCAAGCAATTCTGCCCTAGCACCTATGCGGCTAGGAAGACCGGAAAGACGACCTTTGCCGCTGACTTCTATAGTGTCTGAAACATTGATATTTACATCTCCTGCATTGCCGCTATTTACAGTTGAGTTAACTATACCTCCTCCATCTCGCAACTTCAGTTTAGGAGTATTAATAGTTAAATGACCGGCATTTGCTTGGCTGAATGTACCCACAACTATGACGCTGTCAGCCAAATTTTGTGAATTTTCGCCGCTAATTTCAATGGAATCGCTGGCATTAATCGTAGTATTACCTCCGATACCATTTCCCCAAGGAGAATTGCCAATTACAGCACCATTTAAAACCTGCAATCTTTTGGTAATAATTCCAACATCACCACTTTTCCCAGAACCTCTGGTAATTGTGTTTATAGAACTAGCAAATCCGCTAACTGGTGATAATCCCTCAAGCTGAAGTAAATCTTGAATATCTACAAAGATATTACTTCCCGACCCTGCACCAAAATTGATTCCATGAAGAGAACCGCCATCCTGCAGTAATAGTTTTGCGGCAGAAACAAAAATATTACCTCCTCCACCATCGCCAAAGTTATCAGCACGCAACAGAGTTTGGGGAAATTCAGCAGTGCCAATTCCCCGTAATGTTAATGATTCACTGGCATTAACGCTAATATCGCCAGCATTACCACTTCCTTGATTAATTAATAGTGCAGCAGAAGCATCATTCAAGGTAATATTTCGACCTTGAAAGTGAATCGAACCTGCAGGATTACCACTAGCATCAGCTAGAGATTGATGCAAAAGCTGAATATTACCAAATTGCTGAAGATTACTATAATCAAAACTCCAGTTAGAAGTCGAAGTGTTGAAATTCACTATACCATTAATAGCGCTACCGAGTTCAATATGTCCAGAAGGTGCATTTAATACGCCTCCATCTAAATTTATATCTCCACCTATTAATGCCAAATTATTATTAGTTTTAACACCTAATCCTACGGGATTTTTACTAGTATCTGGAGAAGAAATTAAAGGGTGAATAAAGAACTTCAAAAGATGTCCTGTATTCTGGACATTAATGGCACCGGGATTACTGCCCATCTGTAAACCTACAGGTACACTCATAGTCAGCAAAGGAGTTGTATTTGGGTTAACAGCGCTAAATTCTGTGCCATCAGCAAACTTAATACTATTGGCTGTTGTACCGACAAATGAACCACCAATATTCAATACCGCATCTTTACCAAACATAATTCCCGCCGGATTGATTAAAAATAAACTGACGGAGTTATTATTCTTGATGGTACTAATCAATCCATTAATATCAGAAGCTTTTCCACTAGTCACTCGACTAAATATATTAGTAATATTTGGTGTATTTGTTAAATCAAAAGTCGCTGAACCGTCTTTAGGAACTGAGAAATTACTAAAACTATGAAATAAATTATTACCCTTTTCTATACCATTAAGAATAGTAAAATTATTTCCAATTTGCTGAACAGATGTATTAGTAGTATCATCAGATATCACCTGAGCATTAGCAAAGTTGTTTCCTAAAGAAATCATTCCTAATGGCAGCAATATGACACTTCTTGTCAATAGGCTATTAAGCAAACCTAAGCTCGTAAACATTGTTTGCATCCTTCAATTTGCGCTGATATGCATTTAATATTCCCGAATCTGTATCATCATGAACATTAATGATTGAAAAATGCTATGTTCTCTATAGGAAAATTAAATGCTAGGAAGCGCAGCACAGGTTAATGATGGTTGCACCTGAGTAGGAGATTGATGAGCAACTAGCTCGATTTTGCCTTGGGCGTTACGATGCCAAGATGTAGCTTCGGTTAAAACTGCTGGTAATTTGGGTGCGTGAGTAATTCTCTCACCGATGTTTCGATATGCAGAGATATCACGAATATCAGACCAAGTGCGATCGCTCCTCAATTCCTGTGTAGGATTTTGTGGTAAACCACCCCTTCCAGTGGCGACAAAACTACTACCTTGATTTTCCGCACAGCCTGTAGCAATTTCTTGAGACGAGTCAGTAATATTGCTGGCAGTTCAATTAAACCAGAATTGGGATCAACACCGACAGTAAGCTATTCTGCTTTTAAGTTGCACAATCCCTCATGAGGGCTGTTGACCGTTGACCGTTGACAGTCAACCGTTAACAGTTAACAGCCTTCTTGAGTAGTTATGCAATTTAGGCGCGCATTAGCTTATTGATAGGTTATTTCCCCTCTGGGTACCGTTGATGATGGTAAAGTTATTGTTACTTTGGGAGACTTTGGTATTAAGTGTTTCGTCAGGCATCACCTGGGCGTTAGTAACATTGCTGTAGAGAAGCGTAGCACCCACAACTATTCCACTGTTCAATATGTTCTTTAGCCAGCCCAATTGCATAGAAGTTGTTTTCCTTTTGTCGTTCACTCTTGATAGCCCACAGTTCAAATAGACTTAATAAATTAAGTCCACATACCCAACAATGAGCGAGTGCTATATTCAAAGGTTGTATCTCGCTTTTATCAAAATGGCGAATATTGCACTGAGAAGTACAAACCATTTTCTTGGAGACTACGCTTTTCCCCTTCTACAGATGTCAAAGGAATACCCCAATCTATACGGGCTGAGAAGTTATTGTTTTGCTTCCATAGCAGCCCTACACCAGTCCCCACCAAAGTACTTGGAGATGGATCGCTACCCTTAACATTCCAACCTTTACCCACATCAATGAAAGGTGTCAGCTGTAATACTCCCCCCATTTTTGGGGCACGCAAAATCGGTAATCGAAATTCTGCTGAGAATAACATGCCATTATCTGTAAGCAATGTATCTTGGCGATAGCCACGTACACTTAATTGTCCACCCAAACCAAATTGCTCTAGAGGTACGAGAGAATCTGCTGCTAGTTGTAAATCGCCCCTTGCTAAAAATAGGGTGTCTGGTGCCAATTGTCGTACCCATTGCGCCTGTCCTCGCCAAGAGAAAAAGCGGCTATCTGGTTCGTTATCGTTAACATTGGCACCAAACCAATCTACACCCAAACTAAATTGCGATCGCGCTGCAAAAACTTGGCTGGTAGTACGTTGGGTATATTCCTGAAAAAAGCGAAAGGCAGAAATATTGGTTCTTCCTTGAGCATCTGCACCAGGTGAAAGTTTAAATGGCCCAATATTATCGATACCTAACTCAGTTTGACTTTCTTGGCGCGAGAACGACACACCCACCGCTAATTCCTGGGAAGGTTTTTGTATTAATGGTTGTCGATAGCCAAATTCGTAAGATGTGGTATTCGATTGAATATCAAGAACGCTGAATGGTTCTTCAATTACTCTGTTCCAACCTTTGTTGAAGCCGAAAGAAAGTGTGCCATTATGGGCATTAATTGGGAGGGTGTAATTCAAATTAACTGTATTACTACCATCGGTATTAGCGTATCCGATACTGAGAGTGTCGCCTAAACCGAGTAAATTGGCTTCTTGTAGATCCACACCCCGACGGAAACTACCTACACTAGGCGATCGCCCATTATCTAGAGATGCTGTGAGGCTGAAGGTGTCGGCTTCTTGAACTTCGACTTGTAATATATTGCTTCCCGGAGTTACCCCCATCTGTAACTCAGCTGAGAGATTTTGAATGCGCGGATCGAGGCGGAGTAGTTGCAACTTTTCGATTAAGCGCGGCACATTCAAGGGAGTTCCTGCACCAAGTCGAATGCGATCGCGAATGTATTGACTACGCAATCGGCGATTACCAGTAATCTTGATTTCTTGGACGCTACCTTCGATCACCTGAATTTTGATTACCCCAGCTTCTACTGTTTGCGGTGTAATCAATGCGCCTGTAGTGACATAACCGTTATCGCTGTACAGCTTGGTAATCGCATCTTTGATTTGTAACAACTCTGCAAAACTGAGTTCTTTACCCACAAAAGGATCTGTAATCGTGGCAAACTGTTCTGCTTTGAAAACTGTACTCCCTAAAACTTCAATGCGCTCTACTCGAAACTTAGCATTAAGATCGTCTTGCCAGGGAGTTGACTGATTTGGTAATTGTGGCGGAGGTAGTATGGGATTGGTTTTTGGTGGCTGCGGTAGCACATCCGCAGGTAATGGTGTCACCGGAACTTCTTCTACTCTCCCAGGTGGTAAGGTTTGAGGATTAGCTGTTTGGGCATAGGTATTTTGACAGTTACCCAAAACTGCTGCTAAAACAAAGCTGAAACTTAGAGGCTTTAATAAAAAATTGGATCTGAATATTTGTTGGCTGAAAAAAACACATTTATTCTGCATAAGATTTTGTAATAATTTTTACCTTTGTTTCTTTACCTCCTTGAACAATGCTTGAATCGTCATGTATAAGTTAGCGATCAAAGCTTAACAAGTCCATTTCCCAACACTAAAATAAGTAATATCTAAAGACGCTGCAGATTGTTTCTGTATCCAACTGACCAGAACGCCAAATTCACGAATGGGGACTGGGGAATAGGGAAGTAAATCAGGAGAGGAGGACAAACAATTCAAAATTATGGCGAATAGCCATTACCTCTTGAATATTGACAAAATATTTTCATGCGCCCTGATTAAACCTGAGCGCGTACCCAAGCTTTAATGACTAATTAATGTACCTATTTATATATGTCTGGTCATATCATACTGATGCTCAAGCGCATTAGTAAGCCGAAATTATACTGTAATTTCGTATCTGAATAGCAAAAAACTACGTATTTTCCGAATGCTGAATTTCCCATTGCAACAGATAAAAGCCGCTTTAATAAAGTGTTGCTAATTGAAATCGTTAAAAAAAAGAAAAATAAAATGTTATAAATTATACAATAAATATATGATTGCAGCGCCCTCATAAACTACATATTTATTTCTTAGGTACTTCCAGAAAATAAATTATCCAATGTACTCCGAGAATATATTCTTTGTCCCCCCTGCTTATTGAGACGTGATTAATCGCATCTCTGTCCCGCAAGTCCCTGAGCAGGTGGGGTGTTGCCTGTGAAGCTGGTGCTCAGAAAATTATTGGTCTTAACACACATTTCCCAAAGTGCGTATTATAATTGAAGTATGAAGAACATGGGTCCGTCACGGTTTCGACAGGTTGGCGAACGCTGCTCTGTGATTCAGGTCGAGAGTGAGTCTCCTCTCGCAAATCCAAGGCTCAAAACAAAAGTAAATGCGAACAATATCGTAAAATTTGCTCGTAAGGAAGCCCTAGTTGCTGCCTAATAGCCTCTTATAGGTCCGAGCGTCTTTAGTCCGACTCCGTTAAGGGCTAGAGACCAACCCCAACGGATGCTCTAGCAAGTATTCTCTGGTTGACTTGCTAGCTAAGACTTAATCAGAGCATCCTACGTTCGGGATAATGAACGATTCCCGCCTTGAGGGTCAGATAGGCTAAACCTGTGAATGAGCGGAGGGTCAATACCCAATTTGGACAGCAGTTCGACTCTGCTCGGATCCACTACAAATATTGAACAAGTCCACCTGATAATTTAATATCTAGGTGGATTTTGTTTTTAGCCTCAAGACATGGTTAGTCCCTAAGGTAAATGGTTGGTTCTTCCTTACCTGTTATGCCAAATTATTAGTTAAACATGAAAAATAACTGTCAATGGCTGTCATTGCTTCTAGTACTCTTAGGCTACTATTTGCTACGCAACGCTAATATGTAGTATATAGTAGATATTAGTAAGTATTTGAAGTCTATTGACGGTTTATAACTTAGTTTGGTTTATTTTCATCGATTTATTTAGCTCAGTAAAGGAACTTCAATAGTAAAGCAACTTCCCTTCCCAACCTCGCTATGAACCCAAATATTACCGCCATGTTGTTCGACAATTTGCTTGACTAAAACTAGCCCTAATCCACTACCTTCATATTGACGGCTCAAACCGCTATCCAATTGCACAAAAGGTTGAAAAAGTTTATCAATATCTTCTGGGGCTATGCCAATGCCAGTATCTGCTATGGATATGACCAGCCAAGCATGATGATTTTGCGTAGGGTCAATATATTTAATTTCTGTTTTATAAACTGATGTGGGAACAGATTCAACTGTTAGTGTAACCTGACCACCCTGAGGAGTAAATTTAACGGCATTACTCAGTAAATATATTATTGATTGAGCTATACGTTGTTTATCAATCGTAATTTTCTTTAAATTCGGCTGAATTTCTGCAAGTAATTGAATATCTTTCTTTACCGCTTTTTGACTAATTATAGCGATAACATGGTTACAAATTTCTTCAATATTAACTGATGTGAGTTCCAGTTCTATTGTGCCTCTTTCGATTCTGGATACATCAAGAATATCGTTGATTAAAGCCAGCAGATTTTCTCCACTCTGTTCAATAGTTAATAGTGCTTGTTTTTGTGGCTCGTTGATAGTACCAAAAATTTCATCTTTTAACCCTTCTGTCATACCCAATATGGCATTAAGAGGAGTACGCAGTTCATGACTCATCACCGAAAGAAAATTACTTTTTGCTCGGTTAGCAATTTCTGCCTGATCTTTAGCTTTAATCAGTTCAGCCGTGCGTTCTTGGACAAGTTCTTCCAATTCCACCTGTAATGAATACAAAGAAACATGGGTTTTTACTCTTGCTAATACTTCTTTTTCTTGGAAGGGTTTACAAATGTAATCGACTGCTCCTAACTCTAAAGCTTGAACCTTACTGCTAGTATCAGATAAAGCCGTCATAAAGATAATGGGAATTTTCTCAGTACCAGAATTAGCCTTCAACCTCCGACAAGTTTCAAATCCATCGATTCCCGGCATCATCACATCTAGCATGATTAAATATGGGTGAGCATATCCTGCCTGTTCAATAGCTGATTCTCCATCTGTGGCCATTAATGTTTTCCAGCCACATCCGTTTATCATTTCTGATAACACTTTCAAATTATGAGGATTATCATCTACTAAAAGAATATGCTTTAATTTGGCAGAACTATTTTCTATCATTTTTAATCCCTTGGCAAATATAGTTGCTAGCTTTCCTCTGCTGTAGGTAACAAAAGCAAGTTATACATGTCTTTTGATAATTGATTTAAATTATTTGCAGACTCTAGTACAAGAAGGCTGTATCTCTACGGGGAAGCAAGCTACGCGTAGCGTCTCTCTCCGCAGGAGAAGTATGAAGGCTAAAGTATGAAAGAAAGAGGTATATGAAGTAGTTCTTTGAGGCATTTAGAATAATAGCCTAATTTACGCCCTGTTATGCTACAATGCCTCCATGATTGGCTTATATTTACCAAAATACGCAATAATTCACCTGTTAAACCATAGTTTTTGCTTATTTATTAGCTTTTAAACTGCTTTTACTTGCATACCCTGATTTTTGGTTAATGACTCAATTTATCAATAATGTAGTGCTGTTACAAGCGATATTATTTTGGGAAATATACATTCAGAGTCAGTTCACTCAATATTAGGTGATCACAATAAATTATATGCACATAAAAAAGTTTCAGGCACAGTTTTTGGGTAGGCATACACCCCATTAAGTATTGCGCTACATCTTTGCTTTAAATAACAGATTTTTTATCAAATGCTTGTACTGAATCGGCTCTTTAATAGGTGTAATTAGAGACTGACTGATGAAAGCAACTGTTGTTTGGTTAGGTTTGGTAAATATAGCGGTTCTGCCATTGAGTGCAATTTGACAAATGACAGTCCTCTCCTATCAGAGACGCTACAAGTAGCTTATTTCCCCAAAAAGGTACACCAGTGCTCTTGCCTTTTCCATAATTCACTAAACAACCAGCATTAAAAGCTGAAATTGATAGATTGCATCATCAGTTGGGCAATATTTAAGAAAGTGCTGTGACTAATTTTTAACCTATGAGTAATGAGTTATGACTTTTTTCATCACACAACGTCGTTATCTATATATCAGTCTGAGTCTTCTGAGTTTGTGTTTAGCTGTAACTATCACACCTGCTAGAGCATCTGTGGAAGTATCTACAAATCCTATTTTCAACGCTTCAACATCTACCAATCAGCTAGAAGAGGGACGAAACCTCTATCGCTCAGGGCAATTTACAGAAGCAGTTAAAGTTTGGCAAACAGCAGCACAGCAATATCACACTCAAGGAGATCGCCTCAATGAAGCCTTGAGTTTAAGTTATGTCTCACTGGCACAACAGGAACTTAATCAATGGCCAGCCGCCAGTCAATCTATTGAGGAAAGTGTCAAGCTTTTACAAAAACTTTCACCCCCTGCTGATGCAATTGTCTGGGCGCAAATACTCAATACTAGAGGAAATTTGCAACTACACACTGGTAAAGCCGAAGTTGCTCTGGAAAGTTGGCAACAAGCTCAAAAATTTTATGAGCAAGCAGGCGACCAGATGGGCAATTTGGGTAGTCAAATCAACCAAGCACAGGCTTTACAAAGTTTAGGATTTTATCGCCGTTCTAAACAGCAGTTAGAGGCGCTCACGCAAAAACTGGCAGCAATGCCAGATTCAGAAGTCAAAGTGAGTGGGTTGCGATCGCTTGGTTTAGCGCTGCAAATGATTGGCGATTCTGGCAAGAGTCAACAGATATTAGAGCAAAGTTTAGCAGCCGCCAATAAAATTGGTGCTACACCTCATTTAAGTTCTATTTTGTTGAATTTGGGTAAAACTGCCGTAGACTTACAAGATCCGGATGCGGCATTAGATTACTTTGAACAGGCACAAAAAATCACTGCTAATCCAGGCGATCAATTACAAGCGCATCTAGCTCTGTTTAAACTTTTCATTGACTACGACAAGCTGGAACTAGCTGCTCCTTTAGCACCGCAAATACAACAACAACTGGCAGAACTGCCTACCAGCCATACCTCCCTCTACGCAGCCATCAATTTTGTTGCTACCCTCAATCGCTTAGAAAATCCTGAGCAAATCGTACCTCTCAAGGATTTGGGTCAACTGATGGCCGTGACAGTTAAGTCTGCACAGCAGCTGCAAGATACACAAGCAGAAGCTTACGCACTGCATCAATGGGGAAAACTTTATAGTCGGACACAGCAGTTAGCGCAGGCCAAAGAATTAGCGCAGAAATCCCTCAATATTGCCCGCCAACTCGAAGCCGAGGATATCATTGCTCAATCAGCTTGGCAGGTGGGTAAGTTGTATAAACAACAAGGCGATCGCCCAAAAGCAATTAAAGCTTATAGTGAAGCAGTTAAGGCTTTAAAGGCACTGCGGGGCGATTTGGTGGCTATTAATCCAGATGTCCAGTTTTCTTTTCGCGAGAGTGTCGAGCCTGTTTACCGGGAACTGGTAGGTTTACTGTTAGACGAGCAACCAACTCAAACAGAACTCATGCAAGCCCGTGAGTTAATCGAATCTCTACAAATTGCCGAATTAGATAACTTTTTCCGCGAAGCCTGTTTAGATAGAGCTAAACAGATTGACCAGGTTGACCCCACAGCAACGGTGGTTTATCCGATTATTTTGCCTGATCGCCTAGCAGTTATTCTCTCTCAAACTGGGCATCCACTGCGTTATTATGTGACACACAAATCTCAAGGGGAAATTGAGCAAACTCTCGACAAATTATTAGTTGGCTTTAACCCTGTCTCCGATTCTAAAGAACGCGATCGCGTTTCTCAACAGATTTACGATTGGCTAATTCGCCCAGCAGAAGCAGACCAAGCTTTCAAAGATACTAAGACATTGGTATTTGTGCTGGATGGTCACTTACGTAATATTCCGATGGCAGCTTTATATGATGGTAAGCAATACCTCATCGAAAAGTATGCTGTGGCCCTTTCACCGGGAATGCAATTAATAGCCGCGCGATCGCTCCAACAAAATCATATTGATGCGATCGTTGGTGGTATCAGTGAATCTCGTAGTGGCTTTAGCGCTTTGCCGGCTGTGGAATCAGAAGTGAGGCAAATCTCTAAGACAGTACCTTCTTCGATGTTGCTCAATCAGCAATTCACCGGTCAAGCTCTTGCGGATCGTGTCAAATCTAGTAGTGCTGATGTTGTCCATTTAGCAACCCACGGACAATTTAGTTCCCGCCTAGAAGATACTTTCTTACTTACTTGGGATGGAGAAGTTAATGTCAGAGAGTTGTCCGAACTCCTAAAAAATCGAGGTAACGAGCCATCGAAAGCGATTGAGTTGCTCGTATTGAGTGCCTGTGATACAGCCACTGGTGATGATCGCGCTGTGCTGGGATTAGCAGGATTAGCTGTCAAGTCTGGTGCCCGTTCCACTATCGCCACCCTCTGGCCAGTTAAAGATAAGGCAGCTGCTATGCTGATGACTCGCTTCTACGATCAACTACGACAACCCAACATCACTAAAGCCGAAGCACTGCGACAAGCCCAAATCAACCTAATTCGCCAAACTGATTTTGTCGATCCGTTCTTTTGGTCTGCTTTTGTTTTAGTCGGCAGTTGGCAGTAAGTATTACTCAAGTATAAGTACTGTTTTAATAGTAAATTATTGAACGTAAAATATCAGTACTTAGAACTCGTCAATCAAGTGTTTTTCTCAGTGATATCACTGTCTATCTTTTTGGGATATAAGTGTGATATTTATCAAAAATTAGCTGGAAATTATCAGAGAATAAGGAAAATAAGCATATACTAAAACTGTGTATTCCGCTTAAAAAAGTTGTGATTAGATTAATAACACAAGTTTACTTATCAAGTCGGAATAGAGTATTAAATATCACGCCTTGTAAACGAGGTAAAGATAATGAAACGTCAATATTTAGCTAGTACATTAAGCGTCGTCGCTTTGATGGCTAGTACCACATGGTCAAGTGCTTATGCGTTGACATTTACCCCACCTCCAAACAATGGTGCGCCTAGCCAAGCCACAGGAGGGGCTTCTCGTGGTAGTTTATTTACTCCTCCTGCTTCGGGAAAGGGTGCACCTAGCCAAGCCACAGGAGGAGCTTCTCGTGGTAGTTTATTTATTCCTCCTGCTTCGGGAAAGGGTACACCCAGACAAGCTACAGGAGGGGCTTCTCGTGGTAGTTTATTTACTCCTACCTCGGGAAAAGGTACACCCAGACAAGCCACAGGAGGAGCTTCTCGCGGTAGTTTATTTACTCCTACCTCGGGAAAAGGTACACCCAGACAAGCCACAGGAGGGGCTTCTCGCGGTGACCTGTTTACACCAGTTGCGGGGAAAGGTACACCACGACAAGCGAGTGGGGGTGCTTCTCGCGGCGACTTGTTTACACCGGTTGCTGGGAAAGGTACACCACAACAAGCAGCAGGCGGCGCTTCTCGCGTTGGTACATACGAATTAAATCCTTCAACAGTAGCAGCAACAGGGCCAGCAGCGCTGATTGCACTCCTACCTGAAAGCTTTTATGGCACAACATTGTCAGAACATCCGACAATTCTGGTCTATATTCCAGCTTCCAATGCTGCAGAAGCCGTATTCAGTCTCAAGGATGAAGCGGGCAATACGCAGCATCAAATGACTGTTCCTGTTGCGGGTAAATCTGGAGTAATTGCTGTGCAATTGCCTACAGATGCACCTGCTTTAGCCGTGAACAAAAATTACCATTGGTTTTTGGCGCTGAAAATAAATGGAGAACTCAGTCCCAGTACACCTTACGTCGATGGTTGGATTCAACGCATCCAGCCCAATGCAGAATTAGCAACGGCAATGCAGGATCAAGACGCTTTGAAACGGGCGACAGCTTTGGGTAAAAACGGGGTTTGGTATGACTGTGTGGCCACACTTGCTATGTTACACACCGATCAACCAACTAATGTCAGCCTCAGCAAGCAATGGGAAGAACTCCTCTCATCAGTCAGCTTGAAAGAGTTGGCCACGGTTCGGTTAAATTAATTTTCAGTATTTCGTAGCCAGTGCTGCTGGCTACGAAATTATTTATCCTGAAATTGAAAATGGGTAATGGGTATGTGGAATAAGGCTTTTAGTGAAATGGTATGAAAGAATTTTTGAATTACAAATTACGTATTTGCTTCTTACCGGAGGCGCGTCTTACGAATTAGTAATTATTAATTATATTGACTGCAATAAATTAACTGTGTGGCCCAAATATGTGGCACAAATTCAAGGCTTTTATTCAACAAACTCGTAGCATTTTAATTATTACACCCAGCGTTGCCCTA
Source organism: Tolypothrix sp. PCC 7601 (assembly GCF_025677855.1). Lineage (NCBI taxonomy): Bacteria > Bacillati > Cyanobacteriota > Cyanophyceae > Nostocales > Tolypothrichaceae > Tolypothrix > Tolypothrix sp. PCC 7601. The sequence goes on along the minus strand of NZ_CP064879.1, from coordinate 205,795 downwards.
ACGGTTATATTTGGGCAGTCTTTGGGACTTTTTAATTTGCCAGAATGGAAAATCCGCGATGAATGGTTTCGTGAGTCATCCCAAGACAAGATAGCTGACGAAATTGTGATTGTGACAATCGATGAGCAAGATATTCAATCGGTACGGAAATGGCCAATTCCAGATTGGGCATTAGCTGAATTACTAGATAAAATTCGTGCACAAAAACCTAGAGCTATTGGCTTGGATCTCTATCGAGATTTACCGGAAGGCACTGGCAATGAACAACTAGTAAAAGTTTTTAGTAGTACTCCTAATTTAATTGGAGTAGAGAAAATCACAGGTGAGCGTGTTCAACCTCCACCAGAATTAAAAAAACGCGATCAAGTGGGATTAGCTGATTTGGTATTGGATGGCGATCGCTTTGTCCGCCGTGCCCTTTTAACAGCTGAAGATCCCAAAGAAAAAGGTACTCTTAAAGCTGGGATGGCAACCTTAGTAGCACTTAAGTACTTAGAAGCTGATGGTATTAGTTTAGAAAGTATTGACCCCAAACAACAAAAGTTTCAATTGGGTCAGGAAACCTACGTACCTCTAAAAAATCAAGAAGCAGGTTATGCTGATGATGATTTAGGCGGCTATCAAATTCTACTTAACTGGCATGGTTCCGAAACTGCATTTCATACAGTGAAGATGCGGAATGTTTTAGCTGGGCGAATTCCGGCAAACTTCATGCGCGATCGCATGGTGTTTATTGGCTCAGTTGCATCTAGTACTAATGATTTTTTCAGCACACCTTTTTCCTCTGGGTTATCTGCTCAAAAACCGACTCCAGGTGTAGTGATCCATGCCAATATTGCTCACCAATTAGTACGAGGGGCAAAAACTGGTCGAACCACTCTCCACGGTATTTCTGGGATTTCTACATCAATTTGGATTGTTTTTTGGGCTTTGCTGGGTTCAACTGGTAGTTGGTTAGTAGCAAGTACTCGTACTGGGTGGCGGGTTCCTGGTGGTAAAATGCTGTGGGCAACTTTAGGCACCAGTGGGCTGTGTTTGGGTGGTACTTACGGTGCATTTCTGTACGGGATCGTAATTCCAGTAACACCCGCTTTAGCCGCCTTTATTAGTAGCGTGATTGCTACAACAAATGCCTATAAACAACAAAAATTAGAACAAACAAATCGCCAACTAGAAATTGCTAACGATCAACTCTTGGACTATTCCAAAACCCTAGAGACAAAAGTTGAAGAACGTACTCAAGAACTACTAGAAGCCAAGCAAGCGGCTGATACTGCTAACCAAGCAAAGAGTGAGTTTTTGGCAAATATGAGTCACGAGTTACGTACGCCGCTCAATGGCATCTTAGGTTTTGCCCAGGTACTAGAAGGCTCGCCCAACTTAACAGCAAAAAACCTCGAAGGAGTCCGGATCATCCATCAATGCGGCTCACATTTACTGATGCTGATCAATGACATTCTCGACCTTTCCAAGATTGAAGCCCGAAAATTGGAATTGGTAACGACTAATGTGCATTTATCGAGCTTCTTACATAGCGTTACCGAGATTTGTGGTATTCGAGCACAGCAAAAAAAGATAGCATTTAATATTTTAATTAGCGATCGCCTACCATCTGTAATACAAGCCGATGAAAAACGCTTGCGCCAATTATTAATAAATTTGCTGGGTAATGCCATCAAATTCACAGATACTGGTGGTGTGACCTTCAAAGTAGAATTACTAGAAGCTGAGAATCAGGAAAATACTCAAACACCAAATCCCAAAATTCGCTTCCAAATTGAAGATACAGGTATTGGGATGCCACACGATCAAATCGAGAAAATCTTTTTGCCTTTTGAGCAAGTCGGTAAAGGCGGACAGCGATCTGATGGTACTGGCTTAGGATTGGCGATTAGCCAAAGGATTGCGGCATTGATGGGGAGCGAAATTCAAGTGCAGAGCCACCTGGGTGAAGGTAGCGTATTTTGGCTAGATTTGGCAGTATCAGTACCACTTTCCCATGACTGGCATACAGACTCAATCTCTCCCACGCAGCAGAAAATTAGCGGCATTCAGGGTAGTGCGCCTCAGATTCTCATTGTTGATGATGATGAAAATCACCGTGCGTTATTAATTAATTTATTACAACAAATTGGTTGTCGAATTTTAGAAGCCAGCGAAGGCAAACAAGGGTTAGCATTAGCCAAAGAATACATTCCGGATGTGATTTTGCTTGATTTAGCTATGCCCAATATGGATGGTTTTGAGTTGATGGTACATCTACAATCGCAGCCACAAACTCGTTCGATTCCGATTATTGTTTCGAGTGCCAATGTATTTGAAGAAAATCGTCAGCGCAGTTTAGAGGCTGGCGCAACAGCATTTGTACCCAAACCCCTGCAAGTTGAGGAACTATTGAATGCCTTGCGTTCGGTGTTGAAAGTGGAATGGATTTATGCCCAACCTGCACCGCAACAGTCATCTGCGCCACTTGAGCAGCCATTAGAGAGCGAATTTGTTTTACCATCGCAAGATATTTTACAACATATGTATCATTTGGCAATGATGGGAGATATTCCGGCGATTGAGGGAATTATAGAAGAGTTAGTAGAGCAAAACAGCCAATACAGTAATCTTGCGAACGAGTTGAAACAACTTACTGCTACTTTCCAAACGGGTAAAATCCGTAAATTACTTAAATCATTTATCACCACGGAGTCACGTCAATGATGACTGATCCTCTTTCAAAGTCAATGCATATCTTATTAGTGGATGACAATCCCAACAATCTCAAGGTGCTATCAGAAGCGATTCAGGGACATGGTTGGAAAGCACTCATGGCCACAGATGGCGAATCTGCGATCGAACAAACAGAATATGCCCATCCGGATCTCATTCTCTTAGATGTGATGATGCCAGGTATAGATGGGTTTGAGACTTGTCGAAGATTAAAAGCCAATCCTATAACTAAAAATACACCTATTATTTTCATGACAGCTTTATCTGAAACTACAGATAAAGTCAAAGGATTAGAAATTGGGGCTGTTGACTACATTACCAAACCTTTTCAACAAGAAGAAGTCATTGCCCGATTAAAGCTACACCTCAAAATCTCCTATCTAACTCGGACATTAGAACAACGGGTGCAAGAACGCACCGCTGAATTAAGCCAGTCTATACAAAGGTTGCAACAAACTCAACTGCAACTCATTCAAAGCGAGAAAATGTCCACCTTAGGACAACTAGTTGCAGGTATTGGTCATGAGATTAATAACCCAGTTGGTTTTCTTGACGGCAATACTGCTCATATCAAGGGATATGTCAACCATTTGCTGCGGTTGATATATCTTTATCAAGAGAAGCTACCAGATCCCGATCCAGAAATTGAAGATTTAGTTGAGGAAATCGACTTTGAGTATATTACTGAGGATCTCCCCAAATTGTTAACATCAATGTCTCAGGGAATTTCTCGCCTAAAAGATATCAGCTTGTCTTTGAGAACCTTTGCCCGTGCTGATATGTCATCCAAGGTAGAGTATCAAATTCATGAAGGTATTGATAGCACTTTAATGCTGTTGAAACATCGCCTCAAAGATAGTGGCGATCGCCCTCGAATTCATACTATCACTGAATACGGTGAATTACCCCCAATCAGTTGCTATCCAGGACAACTGAATCAGGTGTTTATGAATATCATTGCCAATGCCATTGATGCCTTTGATGAATACTATCACAACCACTCTCATCAAGCACCACTAAATGAACAAAATACTCTAACTATTACAACATCAGTTGATCCTCAGCAGCAAAGCGTCACAATTTGCATCCAGGATAATGGCCCCGGTATGCCTCCAGAAGTGCAAGCTAGAGTTTTTGAGCCATCATTTACCACCAAACCTGTGGGTAAAGGTACTGGATTAGGTTTAGCGATTAGCTACCAAATTATTGTTGATAAACATAATGGACAAATTAGATGCTTCTCAATGCCTGGAGAAGGAACTAAATTCGTTATTATCTTGCCTATTTAACAGGCTATTAAATAATTTTAAAAAACTTATTTTTATATTAATTTTTGAATTCAATTAACTCAAACGATAAAATTTATTTTAGTATGCGTTAGCGTCAGCTTAACGCATCACATTTATAGCAATTACCCCATCACAGGTAAGCTAACTTTTTTTGATAACCAATCATACCAAGTTTCTAACCCAGCACCTGTAGTAGAAGAAACTTGAAAAATCTGAATTTCTGGGTTAACTTGACGTGCATATTCTAGACATTTTTGCACATCAAATTGTACATAAGGCAATAAATCGATTTTAGTGAGAATCATCACCTCACTAGCGCGGAACATATGCGGATATTTAATTGGTTTATCTTCTCCTTCAGTTACAGAGAGAATGACAACTTTTGCCTGTTCGCCTAAATCAAATAATGCTGGACAAACTAAGTTACCCACATTCTCAATCATCACCACTGAGTTTAAAGGTGGGTTGAGTTGTTGTAAACCCCTTTCAATCATCGAAGCATCTAAATGACAGCCTGTACCTGTGTTAATTTGCACAACTTTACAGCCAGTTTCTTGAATTTTTTTGGCATCATTAGTTGTTTCTTGATCGCCTTCAATGACGCTGATAGTTAATTTAGATTTTAAATCATTAATAGTGCGAGTTAATAAAGTTGTTTTACCAGCACCAGGAGAACTCATTAAATTTAATGCCAGAATATTTCGCCCTTTAAACCAGCCCCGATTTTGAGCAGCTAAGAGGTTATTCTTTGCTAAAATATCTTGTTCTAAACTAATTGTTGTACCATGCATTTTGGCATGAATCTGCGATGCTTCTTGATGATGGTCGTGACTATGGGAATGGGTAATTACAGTACCATCTGGTAAGGTATGAGTGTGATTGCCATCATCATGATGATGGTGATGATGATTTACTTCACCTGTAGCTAAATTAGTTACTTTGCTTTCTGCATCGTCAGAACAACCGCAAGTTACACACATATTTCCTCTATTTCTATTTCCTTAATTTTTAATTCTTCACCAGTTATTAAATTTAATTGCACGCTACCACATTCACAAACACCAAAGGGTTTGTCTAAAGCAATTTTGTTGCCACATTGACGACATTCTGCTAAACCAGGAATTTCTCTAATTTCTAATTTTGCACTTTCTAAAACTGTACCTTGAGCGCAAATATCAAAACAAAACCGAATGGCATCAGGCATAATGGCTGATAGCTTGCCAATTTCTAATGCGACTCTTTGAACTTTTTTACCTTGGGCGTGTTCTGTGACTATGGCAACAATATTTTGTGTAATTCCGAGTTCGTGCATAGATTTATGAGGGAAATTTATAACCGCCGATGAACGCGGATTAACACAGATAATTATTGATGTTAATTTGCGATTTTTTGAGATAATTTATAGGAATGATATCAAACATGGTTAGTAATAATTAACAAATTCTGGGTAATTGGTCGCCTACTAACATATCAACAATTCGTTCGGCATTGAAAAGAGTTTTTAATAAAACTACACCTTCAGGTGAAGGGATAGCTTCACCAAGAATGGCAGCCTCTTTACCAGCCGGGTGAGATTTCATGGCTGCTAGAACTGCTTCTGCTTTTTGTTTGGGTACTACTACTACTAACTTACCTTCGTTGGCAAGATACAAGGGATCTAAACCGAGAAGTTCACAAACGCCTTTGACTTCTTCCCTAACTGGAATAGATTGTTCGTAGAGGCGGATTCCTACATCTGAACTGAGGGCAAATTCGTTTAAAACTGTGGCTAAACCACCACGAGTTGCATCTCGCATGGCATGAACTTCTGGGCAAACATTGAGGATGGTTTCTACTAAACTATGCAATGGTTGACAGTCACTTTCAATATTAGTATCTAATGCTAATTCACCACGGGCAATTAAAATTGCTGCACCATGATTGCCTAATTCGCCATTGATAATGATGGCATCTCCTGGCTGAATTTTATGGGCAGAAATTTCAATTCCGGGAGGAATAATGCCAATACCAGCAGTATTAATAAATAGTTTATCGGCAGCACCGCGATGTACAACTTTGGTGTCACCAGTCACAATTTGAATACCCGCTTGATTAGCGGCTGCTTTCATACTGGTAACTACACGGCGTAAAGTTTCTATTGGTAAGCCTTCTTCTAAAATTACGCTACAAGTAAGATATAAAGGTTTTGCACCACTCACGGCTAAATCATTAATTGTGCCATTGATGGCTAATTCTCCAATATCGCTACCTGGAAAAAATAAGGGATCTACAACATAGGAATCAGTAGTAAAAGCTAATCTGTCTCCCTGTTGCATGAGACTGGCTAAGTTAAAACTAGCTTGGTCTTCTAGTTGGGAGAGAATGGGGTTATCAAAACTTTGGACAAAAATATCATCAATTAAATCGCGCATGGCTTTACCACCACTACCATGTGCGAGGGTAATATGAGTATCTCGCACTTTAGGCTGGCGACGGCGAATTTTTTCGATTTTTTGAAATAGGGGATTTTGTGCTGAGTTGGTTGGTAAAACTTCCATATCGAATTTTTCTAATTTATTTTTTTAGCTAAGGCGGTGCGTTGCGCTATGCGACAACACACCCTACTTTTTGAAATTATTGGTAATAGTTTTAATGATTATGTAGCTTGCTTACCTTCTTTTAGCAATAATTGTGACCAAGCAACAAAAGCTAGTAGAGGAATTGTAGCTACCGTTTCAAATAAGATTAAAGTATTCATTTTTATGGACAGTTCCCACATCGGGGTAATTATGTATTGTCCTAAAGTTAACTGACTCATGATTATATAAATGTACAAACATAAGTAAGCAGAATTGAAAGACCTCTTAATATATTGGTAATAGCCAGCTAAACCTAAAGGTGTCATGACCAACCAACAAGAATCTGTGATTTTAGGTGTGAACCAAGATGGTTCCGGATATTGATTGAAGAAAATAATATTGTCGCTGTAATGCAAAATGGAGGCAACAATATTAATGCCTACTAAACAAAGTAGCCATATTTGACGTTGTTGATTATCGTTGTTCATGAAAATTCCCCTCTATGCGATCGCTATTAATGGGGGCAAAATATTTAGTAGTTATGCCCTCTATTTTATCTGCCCGTTTCTGCGTGTCTACCGCTATGTTTATCAGAGTGTAATTGACCACCAACAGCCCAATTTTCTCTTTCAAATTCATCAATATGAACGGTGATCCACTCTGGTTTAGTACCTAAAGCTGAAACCAGGGCATCAGTGACGGCTTGTACTAGTTTGCGCTTTTTTTCAATTGAGTGACCTTTGGCAATTTGAACTGTAACAAATGGCATAAGTTTATTTTTCCTCGAGTTGGATTACTTAGGAATTACAACAGTGTTCGCCGCAATTAATCACATCTTTTGATATTATTGATAGATGCAAAGCAGAATCCAAAAATCGTCAATAAATGGGCATTGGGCATTGGGCATTGAAGATTGATTTTTATTGTTCCTTGTAAGCGCTTTTTATAGAGTCTCTTGCATACTGCAAAGCAGAACCCGAAGGGTAGACGCAAAGAAGAAGGTAGACAAGAAGTCTAATTTCTAGCTCTTAACCTCTAACTAACAGTCCCACAAGCGGGGAGAGGTTCTTGAGATATGTTGACCTTGGGTGTTTCTAGGTTGGTTTTCTTGGCAATGGTGGAGAGTCTGCCATATTTATAGTAAGCCGCACAGGCACCTTCGGAAGATACCATGCAAGTACCAATTGGTGTTTCTGGGGTGCAAGCTGTACCAAAAACTTTACATTGCCAAGGTTTCAATACGCCTTTGAGGATTTCTCCACATTGGCAAGCTTTATGGTCGGCAACTTTCTGGTTAGGAATGCTAAATTTCTGTTCAGCATCGAATTGTGCGTATTCGGGGCGAATTTGTAAGCCAGAATAAGGAATGTCACCTAAGCCACGCCATTCAAAAGTTTCTCGCGCCATAAACACTTGGTTAATAGCTTTGAGGGCGATTTGATTGCCGGCTGGCTGTACAATGCGGTTGTATTGGTTTTCGACTTCGCAACGATTTTCTAATAGCTGTTGTAACAGCATCCAAATCGATTGCAGGATGTCTAGGGGTTCAAAGCCGGAGACAACTATGGGTTTATGGTATTGTTGGGCAATAAATTGATAAGGGTCAGTCCCAATTACCATGCTGACATGGCCAGGGCCGACAAAGCCATCGAGTTGCAAATCGGGGTTATCTAGTAATGCTTGCAAGGCGGGGATCACGAGGACGTGATTGCAAAACATACTAAAATTGCTGATATTTTCGGCTGCTGCTTGCAGGATGGTGAAGGCGGTACTGGGGGCTGTGGTTTCAAAGCCTAAGCCGAAAAATACGACTTCTTTGTTGGGGTTTTCTTTAGCAATTTTTAAGCTATCTAGAGGCGAGTACACCATGCGAATATCTGCGCCTGTGGCTTTGGCTTGCAGCAAGCTGGTGGTGGAACCGGGGACTCGCATAGCATCGCCAAAGGTGGTGAAGATAACGTGAGAATTTTGGGAAATTGCGATCGCATCATCTAATCTACCTCTAGGCATGACGCATACTGGACAACCAGGCCCATGAATTAATTCGATGGTATCAGGCAAGATGTCTTCTATCCCATACTTAAATATAGAATGGGTATGCCCGCCACAGATTTCCATGATTTTGATGGGTTTATCTAACTGCTGGCTTAATTTGGCAATTTCGCGGTATAAGCCTTCGGCTTTGGCTGGTTCGCGGAATTCATCAACGTATTTCATCTGAAGATTTGAGATGGGGATTTTGGATTAATTTGAATATGTTTTTGAGCAAGGATTATGCACTAACTTCTGCTTGCGCTGCTGCTAGTTCTTGCAATAATTGTAATGTTTCTGCTGCTTCTGCTTCGTTAATTCGATTCATCGCAAAGCCTACATGAACTAATACCCAATCGCCGATGCAAGCTTCTGGGGGATGTTGTTCATCGACAATGCAAGAAATATTTACTTGTCGCTTCACACCACCAACATTGACAATGGCCAGCTTATGATTAACGTCGGAGATTTCAACAATTTGACCGGGGATTCCCAAACACATTTTTATTTTCCTTTGGCAGTGTTATGCAGTTAATTTGTCAATCAGTTGGGCAGATTATCATTTGTCATTAATCATTTGGATGGATTTAGGGCAAATGACTAATAACGAATTACAATCTTTAGAAGAATAACGACAGAGATAATATAAGAGAAATTTCTGCAAGGTGTCAGTTTATTAAGGATAATTAAGCGCTTAACTGTGCAGCTGCAATTACAGCTTGACCTAAAGATATACCACCATCGTTGACTGGAACTAAGCTATGAGTTAGGACTGTGATTCCCAATGTTTGTAAATCCCTAGTAACTTGCTCTAATAAAATACAGTTTTGAAATACGCCTCCTGTTAAGACGACCTGATTAATCACATGTTCTTGCGTCAGATATTTAACCATTTGGGCAATTGTTTTGGCTAGACTCTGATGAAATTTTGTCGCTATTATTCCTTGGGATATCTGATTTTGCAAGTCTTTGAGCAAGGCTGACCACATAGGGCTAGGGTCTATACAGTAAATATTATCGAAAAAGCTAAAATTAAACGGATAATTTGGATTTTCTTTAGGATGATTTAAGCTATGCTCATCAATTAAGGCTTCCATTGCGATCGCAGCTTGTCCTTCATAGCTACATTCTTCCCGACAAATCCCAAGCGCCGCCGCTACAGCATCAAACAATCTACCCGCTGAAGAAGCTTGAGGCGAATTAATGCCTTTTTCTATTAACTGATTTAGTACCTTGAGGGGCTTTTCTTCCAAAAATTTTAAGATTTCTAAATCGCCATAGTTTTTTTTGAGATTTTCCCAACTATCGGCGGCTATGAGATGGGCATAAGTGTTACGCCAAGGCTGATATATGGCTTGTGCGCCACCAATCATCGCTATAGGTTTCAATGCTGCTAATCGCTGAAATTTGCGGTAATCTGCTAACAGAAATTCTCCGCCCCAAAGTGTACCATCTTCGCCATAACCCAAGCCATCTAAGGCAATACCTAAAACTGGAGAAGCATCAAGAGGAAGGCCATTTTCTGCCATACAAGCAGCAATATGGGCGTGATGATGCTGGATTGGGTAAATTGGTAAATGGTTAGCTGCTGCTAATTCTTTTCCTAGTTTGGTTGAAAGATATTCTGGGTGTTTATCAATCGCAATTACTTCTGGTTGATGTTCAAATAAATTTAAGTACAAATTTAATGTATCTTGATAGGCATCAAAAGCCGCAGCATTTTCTAAATCTCCTAAATGTTGCGAGAGAATTGCTTGCCCTTCCCGCAGTAAACAAAAGGTATTTTTTAACTCGCTACCCATTGCTAAAATCTGCGGAATATTATCAAATCCTGGGGGTAAATTAATTGGTGCTGGCGCATAGCCTCTAGCGCGACGAATGATTTGCAATTTCTCGCCTACAACCCTCACCACCGAATCATCAGCTCGGTTCACAATCTCTCGATTATGTAACAGAAAATAATCGGCGATTTTGCTTAATTTCTCTTTTGCTACTTCATTATCAATACATTGCGGTTCATCCGATAAATTGCCACTAGTTAACACAATCGGACGATTCATCCGCTTCAAAATCAGGTGATGTAACGGCGTATAAGGTAACATAAACCCAAGGCGATTTTGCCCTGGTGCGACTGAAGGCGCAATGGAATTTTGGATTTTGCGAAAAGTTGCGTGCGGGGGTTCCCCCCCGTTGAGCAAACTTTTCAAGACGGATTTTGGATTTTGGATTGAAGATTTTTGATTTAGTTTCTGTTCCCCAATCCCTAATCCCCAGGAGTTATTTAATTTTGAATTTTGAATTTTGAATTTTGAATTGATTTGTCCCCAGTCCCCAATCCCCAATCCCTTTCTCCGCAACAAAACAATAGGCGCAGCAGGACTCCTTAATAACTCTTGTTCTTGCGGGCTGATGGTGCAATATTGGGCAATAATGTCGATATCCCTAGCCATTAAAGCAAAGGGTTTGTGATAGCGGTTTTTACGCTGACGCAGTTTTTGGACTGTGGCTTCTTGAGTAGCATCACAAGCTAAATGAATCCCGCTTAAGCCTTTAATGGCGACAATTTCACCTTTTTGCAACAGAGTACAAACGGCATCCACATCATCTAACATGGAGAACATAGAAGCGGTAACTGATTTACCATCCGCACGTTCTAACCAAGCAGTAGGGCCGCAGATATGGCAAGCTACAGGTTGGGCGTGAAAGCGGCGATTTTCGATATCGTGGTATTCCTGTTCACATTGGGGACACATGGTAAATGCAGACATACTGGTGTTGCATCTGTCATAGGGAATGGCGCGAATAATACTTAATCTGGGGCCGCAATGGGTACAGTTGGTAAAGGGGTAGCGAAAATAGCGGCTAAAAGGGTCAAAAATTTCTTGTTGACATTGGGGACAAATCGCCGCGTCAGGAGAGATGGCTGTTTTAACTTTATTAGTAACACTATGGGCGATCGCAAAATCATCAAAATGCAATTCTTCTATCAGCGGCGTTCTGATGATTTCTGCAATTTTTGCTAAAGGTGGGCATTCTTGCTGTAATTTGGCGATAAATTCTGCTAAGGCTGCTTCGCTACCAGATAGGCGAATCAACACACCTTGTCCATCATTACAAACATCTCCCCGCAAACCGCAAGCTTTGGCAATCCGATAAACGGTAGGGCGAAAACCTACACCCTGAACAGTACCACGAACTCTAATTTCTTCAGTCGCCATAATTAAACCGCCACAGCAAAATTCGGTTATTTCCAGAATCAGCTATTACCGCAGTTTGACCACAAATCTTGATACCGTAACACCAATTTAAACTTTCTCTTGTTGGTAATCCAAAATCTCGATTTTCACCTTTATTTTTAAAATTAGCTTGCCCAGCCAAGGCATCTGCTGCCGCACCTTGCAGTGATAGGATTGATTCTGGCTTTTGCCATCCTAGCAAGCGAGAGTTAGCGGTATCTGCAACTAATAACCAATCACCAGCCGCATCCACTCCATAGGGCATACTTAAACTACTGGCACTGGGAAAATAAACTCCCTGATTCATCTCGACATTATTAAAGTCTTTTTGTCCCAAGACTACGGCACAAGGAGTATTATTTTCTGTGGGCATTCCTTGCCAAATCATCACCCGATTATTACCTGCATCGCTGACAACTAAATTGTCTCCCCAAAAGGTCATATCATGACACCAGCGCATACTCACAGCAGTGGGAGAAGCGCCACAATTTTCATTACGAGATATCATATCTGGTTGCCCCAACACTAAATCGGCTGGTTGACCATTTTCTGTAGGTAATTGCTGCCAAATTAGCAGCCGGCGATTGCCAGTATCAGCTACAAATAGCTTACCTTGATGATATAAAATCCCATAGGGCCAGTGCATCGTATTTGCATCTGGTGATTGACTACCTCGATTAGGTTCATTGTCGGTAAAATTAGCTTGTCCTAACACCAAATCTGCTGGAACATTATTATCTTCTGGCAAATTTTTCCAAATTAAAACTCGGTGATTCCAAGCATCAGCAACAGCTAATCCAGAACCGCAGCGACAAATCCCCGTGGGGACGCTAACAGTTGCCCTTCCTGGTGTTCCTTTCGCATTTTGTCCTTCATGGTAAAAGTCTGGTTGTCCAATTACCCAATCAGCACTTTGATTATCTGTAGTTGGTAAATTTCGCCATCCTAATAATCGATGATGTCCTGTATCAGATACCCATAATGGCCCGGTTTCTGAGATTAAACAAGCAGCACGAGGGCCAAACATTGTCATGGGACTCGGTGCTAAAGGCATGACGAAGTTTTCTGTTTCTAGATTTGCACCTAAAATCACTTCTGCACCTGCAAGTGACAAAGGTAATTTTGGTGCAATTCCTGTGGCTTCTGACGGTAATGAAGGGTTAGGAGTAATATTAATCGAGTTGTACATTAACCGCAGATGAATGCTGATAGTTCTTGACAAAATATTAACTCGTAATACCTACCTCGGGAGAGAAGCAAGCTACGTAATTAATAATTCGTAATTCGTAATTCGTAATTACATTTGTAATACCAATTTGAAAAAAGAATGTGACAGATTGTAGGGGCAAGGCAATGCCTTGTCCTCTAGAATAGATTGATATGTTACCAACATTATTTGAATTGGTATAACAGGGTAAACAATTAGAGAACTCCACAGAATGATTGATCCAAAAGCTGTCATTGCGAGCGAAACGGAGTGTAGTGAAGCAATCCCAATATTTTGCGGTTGCTTCATTTAGCTTCGCTACATTCGCAATGACAATTGGGCATTTCTTTTTCTGGAGGTCTCTTACAAATCATTTTGTCATTTGTATTTTCTCATCAAAAACTTAGCCCTACTGTATCAGCACTAGCAACTTTGCTCTCATATGCAAATTTGCGTTTTGGTGTGAACATTTGCAACTACTCTACCCTTTAGCTTACTGAAGCATCAGGGTAGAGAAATGATTAATCAGTGAGAAAGCATTTAGACAAATCCAAACAATAAATTATTTCGCTTCAAGTCGTGACAGTCAACAGTCAACACTCAACAATAGCGATAGAATTTTATTACTTGCCAGTCCCTAATTATCAAGTTTCTCCTGTTGTAGTTTTAGTTCTATTTCCAGTTCTTGCAGGGCTTGGGCTACAACTTGTGCTTGTTCTAATTGTTGATACTCTGTGAATATTTCCCAAGCTTCTTGATAGTAAGCACGCGCTTTTAATAAATTTTGAGGATTTCCTTTTTCTGGTTTTTCAAGGTCATCCGGTAGATTAAACAAGGCGTTAGCTTTGTTAGAAATTGTGTTAGCGTATTCTAACGGTGTATCATGAGAATTACGCACTTTTAATGCTTCATCGTAAGCTGCGATCGCTCTTAAATTATTCTCTACAGGATGGGTACTTTGGAGATATTGCAAAGCATTACCTAAATTATTTTGCAACATCGCGTATTCTCTGGGATTTTCAATTAGGTTTATCTGCTTGAGTGCTGCTTCAAATGTTTGTACAGCTAAACCTTCACACAATTGCTTTTGTTCCATTCCCGTAGAAATTGACAGGTAAGCAATGGCAATATTATTGTGTAAAATTGCGTATTCTTCTGGGTATTTCTCGGAATTAAATACCCGCAATGCATCTTGATAAGCTTTAATGCTATCGGCAATTTGGGCTAAATTAAAAGGCACTAGAGATTGCAACACTAGCCCTAAATTCATCTGTGCTTCCGCTATTTCTTCTTTAGAGGCTAATTGTTGCAAAATTGGTAGTGCTTCTGTATAAGCTGCTTTTGCTTGTAGTAGTAATTCTGTCCCTTCATCAGGAATTGATTTCAAAGCACCAGCTATACCCACCTTAGCCCTAGCTTTTAGTAGCGGATAATCATCCCCACACATTTCGCAAGCTCGTTTATACAGATCAACTGTACTCCATAAATCTTGAGGAGTTTTAGGTTTTTTCTGTAAACCATGTGCCAGTTCAATCAACATTTCGATTTTCTCTTGTGTCGTTGCTGACTCCGATGCAATAGCTGCGATCGCGGCCTTAACTGTTGAATCTGTAATGCTTGGGGTCATCTCAACACGATTGCAATGATGGGTGTACACATAGTTGCAAGTATTTTGTCCTAGAGATGGTCAGTGTAGCTACAATTTATCTCATCGGCTAATTTGCTTCAACTTTAAAGTACTTTACTGCCTCAATTCTCCAAATCACAAGCTTATTTTAATCAAAATATACACAATTTAATTCTTAATTTATATCTTGCGATTATACTGATGCATACGCTACATGATCTTAGTAAATTGATATTAAATGATTATCTGTATTGTTTGATGCAATTGCACAGATTGACAACTAAATAGATTAAATAAATATTATTTATTGAGATATGTTGAGATGTTTATGGACATGGATTGGCTGCGGCGATTCCTTCAATTTTGGTGCATATTATGTTGCGATCGCACCACAATTTTTGGTGTTAATAATACAATACATTTCAGTTAAGTAGTTCGGCGAAATTAAAGATAACTAGCTGAGGCTGTCATTCTGACAAAGTTCTGACTTGGTATTCGCGTAGCGTCTCCGTCAAAAGAGGCAATACGGTCTTCTCCTAAGGGGAGAGAGGTTTCCCCCATGAGCAATTGCCGAAAGGGTTTGCCGACTTGTGGCGACTGCAGTCGAGAAATAATACTTCTTGATCAAATCCCCTATCTTGCAAAGTTCAGTTCGCCAGCTTCCGGCCAACTGAACTTTGCGCTTTATTTATGGGGATTATCTTTTTACTTTTTATTTTTTACTGCTTAATATCCGATTATCCTTTACTATTAGCGAGTTTCATTTTATGCTTAATATGTAATAGTTTTTTCGTAGGTAAGTACGCTTGATTAACGCAATATGTAAAGTTTTGAAGAAGAAAAATTAAAGCTTTTTCAATTTATATTGCTGAATATTGTTATGTTCAATTGCAAACTTACTGAATTACTTATTTAAGGAGCTTTAATGACTCAGCGTATTACCAGTGCTGTCAATTCATTAGTAAATAAACTATCGCGACGCAATGCACTTTTGTGGATTGGTGGTGCAGGATTAGGCACCACCTTTGTAGCAGGAACACAAACTGAAGTGAATGCTCGTGAAAACCAAGATGTGAAACTGGTAAATCCACCAACCCTATATAATGCACCCCAAAATGGCTATAGCCATATAGCTGTTACACCAGCAAGAGCAAAAACGGTTTATATTTCTGGTCAATTTGGTTCAGATTTGCAAGGCAATGTGATTTCTGATGATTATGAAGAGCAGTTGGTACGGGCTTTTCAGAACCTCCGCTTTGCCTTACAAGCGGTGGGTGCCAAACCAGAACATGTAGCTAAAACTACTGTGCTTATAGTTAATCACACCCAAGAGAAATTGATACCGTTAGGACGTGAAATTGCTAATTTGTGGGGGAATAAACCACCAGCAAACACCCTCATCCCTGTTCCTAGGCTTGCACTTGATCGGATGTTATTTGAAATAGATGCTTATGCCGTAATTCCAGAAAAACCAGAGAGCGGAATGTTCCCGTTTTAATACCATTTTGAAAAAAGAAGGCGACAGATGGGTAGGGGCACGGCACCTGTAAAATATTTGATATATCAAAAGATTGTAGATGCCTTGCCCCTACAGCATTACAAATCCCATAAACTGAGCTGATTGGGTGGGCGATCGAGGTTATTCCAAGGTAGGGGAGGAACTGCTACACCATTCTGTTCTAGTAAATTTTGGAAGTGACGGGCTGTGCTGGGCGATCGCTCTTCTATAGGACAATGAACAAAGAAATAAATCTGCACTCCCGCCTGTAACCACTGTTGAATCTGCGTTACCCATTCTTCCATAAACGGCTGATTTACAGGTAAATTTGGATGCGAAATAAAGCGAATGAGGGTAAAAGGTGCTGTGACGCTAAATTGTACTGGTAATTTCGGTTTGCGTCGTTCTGAATTGAGCTGAGGATCATCATCTCCAGTGTAGATGGGGCGCGAGTCTAACAGTACTCTACCAACATTGAGCTTTTCTAACAGCGCCGTCAAATTACTAGCATGAGGTTCCTTAAACCAATCTGGATGGCGAACTTCTAGCGCTAGGGGTGCAACTGTACGTGGCCAAGCTTCTAAAAAAGTAGTCAAATCTTCTATTAATATAGGTGCGTAACTTGGCGGTAATTGAGCAAATATTGGGCCAAGACGCTTACCCAAAGGACGCATTCCTTCCAAAAATTGTAAAGCCGCAGGGATATATGGTTGCAACAAACCTTGATGGGTAATATCACGTGGTAATTTTAAACAAAATTCAAAACCTGGGGGTGTTTCCGTCGCCCAGCGAGTGACAGTTTCCTGGTTAGGAATAGCGTAGAAAGTAGTATTTCCCTCTACAGTAGTGAAGCGGCGACTGTAGAGAGACAGAAACTCAGCTGTGCGAGTACCTGAAGGATAGAGTTCACCCACCCATCCTTTATATGCCCAAACAGCACAACCAATCAGAAATTTTACAGGTTTGTCATTTGTCATTTGTCATTGGGTAATAGGTAATTGGTAATAGGTAATTGGTAATAAACATTTATCTCCCTTATCCCCCTCATCTCCCTTATCCTCCTCATTTCCCCAGTCCCCAATCCCCATTACCCCTTATCCCCAGAGGGGGCCCCGAGTTCCCCAGTCCCCAATCCCCATTACCCAATCTCAAGCAATCGGGAGACAAATAGTAAATTGCGTTTTCCCTGGTTGGGAATAGACTGTAATGCTTCCTTGATGGCGGATTTCGACGATGCGGCGTACTACTTCTAAGCCTAAGCCGGAACCCTTACCAACAGGCTTAGTTGTGAAAAATGGCTCGAAAATTCGTGATTTAATCTCTTGAGGAATACCCGATCCGGAGTCTGTAATTTGGATTTCTACGCGATCGCTATAGGGAGTTGTCACAATTTCTAATATGCCTTTTTCGTTCATGGCATCAATGGCGTTATCAATCAAATTTGTCCACACTTGATTTAATTCGCTGCCATAAGCCCAAATTTTAGGAATATCAGGACTATACGACCTGCGAATTTCTACGCCATTTTTTATTTTGTATGAGAATAATCGTAAAGTATCTTCTAAACCTTCATGTATATCAACTAATTGTCTTGCACCCTGATCTAAATGGGAATAAGACTTCATTGACTGCACCAGTTCCGCAATCCTTTCTGCACCACGTAAGCCACTGCTAATCATAGACATAACTTCAAAGGAAAGGGCTAACCAACGCAAGCCCATAGTGCCCATTTCTGTTTGATCATCTTGCCAGCGTGCAGTTAATTCTTCTAGTGTGGTAATTTCGATACCCCCTTCAGCTAGCGGCCCTGCAAGTTTCCAAGCATCCTCAACACCATAATCTTCTAACCAATCAAGCAATTCATCTTCGCGATCGCTCAATTTCATCGGATCAATCCGCTTGTGGGTAATGCTCTCATAGCCCTCATCTCGGGCTTTAATCCATTGTGCGGTATGTTCTGCATCAACTTGGTGCTGTCCATACACCAGATTCATGCGTTGCAGTTCTAATAATGCCGGGGTGATATCCCGCAAAGCACGAACCAATGCGGCGGCTGGATTATTCAGTTCGTGGGCTAATCCTGCGGCTAGTGTGCCTAACGCTGCCATTTTTTCCCGATTGCGGATGAAGGATTCTAATCCACGCGATCGCTTGGCGACGGTTTTAAAAATCACCTGCTCAAAGTTGCGACACTCATGCAGCAATGTCAGGAAATCTTCACTTGATAGTTGATACAGATGACAGTCAGTCAGGGCGCGTACTGTAACTGGGTTAGGATCGCCTGTCAAGATGGGAATTTCCCCAAAAAAGCTAGGTGCGTCGTGCTGTCCGATGGGCATTTCCATCCCATCACTGCGCCTTGTCAATCCCATTCGCCCAGACAACATAATAAAAAAGCCACGTGCAGGATCGCCTTCGGATACTAAAATTTCATCAGTACTGAGGTCAAGTATTTGAGAGCGATCGCATATCCAATCCAGACGATTCTGTGGCAAAGTTTGAAATAGTTCCAGAGTCAGCAGATCTTCTATACAAAGCATAATTCCGCTACCTTTCGCTAATATTTCTGGAAAGCGGCGGAGAAATAGCAGCCCCGCCGCTTGGGGTTTGTGGCGGGACACCGAAACTTCTTCCCCTCCTGGTGGAGTTTTTCATTAATCAATGCACACACGGAGTCACAGCCTTCCGACAGAATAGTATCATTTTTTCGGATGTGGTCATGGGTAATGAGTAATTGGGGTTTGTCATTCGTCATTTGTCATTTGCTGTTTGTTATTCCCCAATCCCCATTACCCCTTATCCCCAGAGGGGGCCCCGAGTTCCCCAATCCCCAATCCCCAATCCCCAATCCCCATTACCCCTTATCCCCAGAGGGGGCCCCGAGTTCCCAATCCCCAAAAATATTTGTCACCTTCAGACTTTTTGCTACTAAAATTTCAATAATTTATTCTTGGGGACAATTTTTACTTTTATGCCTTGTTCTGCCACTTTAAATCAACTGGTTGAAATTCTTTTAGCCCAGCCTGTCAACTTATCAGCAGCCGCTTTAACACAATTAGGCAGCAGTATCCAAACAGACACTCGGCTGATTAAGCCAGGTGAAGTGTTTGTGGCTTTGCGAGGTGAAAAGTTTGATGGGCACGAGTTTGTTGCTACGGCGATCGCTAAAGGTGCGATCGCGGCTATTGTTGATTTTGATTATGAAAATCCTGGGTTTCCGGTATTACAGGTCAAAAATACTCTAGAAGCCTATCAAAAAATTGCTCGTTGGTGGCGCGATCGCTGGCAAATTCCGGTGATTGGGGTAACTGGTTCTGTGGGTAAAACTACAACAAAGGAACTCATTGCTGCAGTTTTGGCGACAAAGGGACGTGTACACAAGACTTATGGGAATTTTAATAACGAAATTGGTGTGCCGAAAACTCTCCTAGAACTTAGCCCAGAACATGATTACGCTGTGATTGAAATGGCGATGCGGGGTAAAGGACAGATTGCCGAATTAACCCACATCGCCAATCCCACAATTGGAGTGATTACCAATGTCGGCACAGCACATATTGAATTACTCGGTTCCGAAGCGGCGATCGCTCAGGCCAAATGTGAATTATTAGCCGAAATGCCTAAGGATAGCGTTGCTATTCTCAACCAAGATAATCCGCTCTTAATTTCGACATCTGCCAAAGTTTGGCAAGGAAAAGTCATCACCTACGGCTTATCTGGCGGCGATATTTCTGGCGAAATAATTGATCATGAAACACTGGCAATAGAAGATATTCAGCTACCTCTACCCCTCCCTGGTCGTCACAATGTTACAAATTTCTTGGCAGCTTTAGCCGTAGCTAGAGTAGTAGGAATTGATTGGGCATCTTTACAAGCGGGTGTAAATGTAGATATGCCCACAGGGCGATCGCAGCGATTTGCCTTACCCAATGACGTGGTAATCTTAGATGAAACTTACAATGCCGCACCGGAAGCTATGTTAGCAGCGCTGCAATTATTAGCAGACACACCCGGAAAGCGCAAAATTGCAGTTTTAGGTGCAATGAAAGAATTAGGAGAGCGATCGCCACAACTACACCAGCGAGTAGGTGAGGCAGTGCAAAAGTTGAAATTAGACGGCTTATTAGTCTTAGTCGATGGACAAGATGCCGAAGCGATCGCCAAAAGCGCCGAAGGCATTCCCTCTGAATGCTTTACCAGCCATGCGGAATTAGTAGCCAGATTAAAGACATTTGTCCAAGAAGGCGATCGGTTATTATTCAAAGCTGCCCATTCCGTCGGACTAGATCGAGTTGTCAATCAATTGCGTGCGGAATTCGCCAATTGAAACTTGTAGTCATCCCAGCAATGGATAACAGGTAATAAAGAATTGCTAATGGCTAAAGGTGCAAATTAGTCATTAGCTTTTTACTTTTAAAGATGAGCATCGGGCATGGGGCATGGGGCATGGGGCATGGGGCATTGGTAATTGGTGTTTGGTGTTGGGTGTTTGTGATTTCCCCTCATTTCCCCTATCCCCAGTCCCCAGTCCCTAGTCCCCAATCCCCAATCCCCAACCTCCTACCAAAATGAAACCGTATACTCCCAAGCTGGGGTAGCATACGGTGTGATTAATGTTATACTTGATTTTCTGATTACCAGAAGTTTATAATAGTATAATTTATACCAGTAAATAAGCTTACTGAATTTTTTTATCCATTTTCTCTATTTGGGGAAAGTTTTCCTGTTCGCTATTTGTATTTTGCTGAGTAATAGCAAGCATACTTAAGAGAATGATACCTCCCACAGCCATTGCTACTACAGGACGCTTTAGGAAGACGAAATCTCGGATAATTCTCGCTAAAGGGCTGCTTTGGCGGCGTAGTGACGAAGAGATCATCATCTGTTTCAGCGTAAACGGATCGCGGACGTAATGACCGCTTTGGCAAACTACAAGTTTTTCTTGGCAATAAGGACAACTAAACAAGCCAATGCACGTCTTGATTTTTTTCGGCGTGGCATTTCTTTGGCAAATTGGACAAGTAACATAATGATTATCAAAAGTGTGTATATTCATTTAGTACTACCGCCTAGTCCATTGACTCGCTCTATAAACAATAGTTATATTGAATTCCCGATCAATACTTAGTAGACTCACGCTTGTGAACTGACATCAGTCATTAATCATACATATAGTGTACTTCTTACTCAGGATGGTTATTATAGTCGCACCACGAGTATAGCTAGATTTAGTAAAAGATGACTTCTCATTACTGTCTAACCTGGCTTAAACACCAAGTCCATATCTAGCGTATTTTTTTCCTGAGAAGGAGTTCTGACTGAATAGCACTGCACCACCGCTAGTTGACCATTAAATAATAATTCTGTCCTATTTAACCATTCTCCTCATCAAAATTTTGCACAGTGAAATTTTTTTAACTAAAAATTTGTAAATTAACCTGATCGAGCATACTTGTCTGGTTGCTAAATCATGGCTCACAATGAGAAGTAACAGATAAAAATTTAAATTTTTTCTTACATTTACCTGGCCGCTCAATGACTCTCTTGCCTCCTACTGAACTGAGGAAGGTAACGGAAACACCTGCCTTTCCTTCTGTGACTACTCGCTTGGCTCACTTAATTAACCGTTTTCAACCATCCATAGAAACCGTGGTGCTACTTTTAGCAGTATTAATTGGTAGCGGTACGGGTATGGGTGTAGTGACCTTTCACTATTTAATCCAGCTAATTCACGATTTGATGCTGGAAAATTTTATGGGCACTATTGGGGTCTGGGGTGCTTGGACTTTAGCTTGTGTTCCCACAGTTGGCGGCTTGATTGTTGGTTTGATGCGCTGGCGCACTCAAGATTTTGGCCCTGGACTTTCATCTTTGATTGCAGCTTCTCAGGGCAAAGAAATTCGGCAGCCATTACGTCCAGTCACCAAAATGTTAGCAGCATCTGTGTCTTTGGGGAGTGGTGCTTCGTTGGGGCCTGAGGGGCCGAGTGTAGAAATTGGTGCCAATTTTGGGATGTTATTGTCTCTAGTTTTACAAGTATCCCAAGAGCAACAGCGTTTGCTTTTGAGCGCTGGTGCAGCGGCTGGTTTAGCAGCCGGCTTTAATGCTCCCATTGCAGGAGTGTTTTTTGCTTTAGAAGTGGTGATGGGCGCTACATCTTTTGCCACCTCTGCTGTCAGTGTGGTGTTGTTAGCCGCAGTGGTAGCAGCGTTAATTGCTCAAATTGGTTTAGGCGCACAACCTGCTTTTGCTTTACCTGTATATCAAGTCCGCAGTCCTTTTTTAGAGTTGCCAATTTATTTAGGTTTAGGCTTAGGAGCAAGTTTAGTTTCCCTAACTTATACAGAATCAATGCGGTTAGCAAAAGCCTGTTTTGCTGGGCGCATTCCCATGTTGGGCTTTGTAGGAAGAATTCCTAAGCCCATACATCCAATTATTGGTGGGGTAATTGTCGGCGTAGTAGCTATATATTTTCCCCAAATTTTGGGCATTGGTTATGGCACTGTCCAGGCCATGCTGCAAGATGTGGAGTTTTCTCTACCTTTATTAATGATACTTTTAGTCATCAAATTGCTGATGACGGCAATTTCTGCTGGTAGTGGTTTTGTCGGTGGTGTATTTGCTCCCGCGATGTTTCTGGGTGCTTCTTTTGGTTCAGCTTATGCCAAAATTGTCGCTGCGATCGCTCCTACAATTGGCGCACAAATGGCTGCACCTCCCGCTTATGCAATGGTAGGAATGGCCGCAGTTCTAGCTGCTAGTGTCAGAGCGCCCTTAACATCAATTATTATGCTATTTGAATTAACCCGCGATTACCGGATTGTTTTACCTTTAATGGCGGCGGTGGGTTTAAGTGTTTGGTTAATAGAACGAATCAAGCCAAATTTTAATTCTAATTCTAATCTGCAACAAATCGGTCTTTCGGAATTAAAAGATGAGAAGACAGATATGTTGCAGGAAATTTTAGTAGAAGATGCCATGCTAACTTGTCCGAAAAAGTTGCCGACAAAGTTAGGAGTATTAGAAGCCGCAAAGGAGATGCTGCGCGATCGCTGCTCTAGTGCTTTAGTAATTGATGAACTTGAGCAATTAGTTGGTATTATCTCTCTAGAAGATATTAACCGTAACCTCCGCCTTTGGCAAAATTACCAGAATTTGCCAACTGAAATTCAGAGTAATTTATCTAGCCAAACTCTTTTCGATATTTGTACCACTGAAATTCTTTATGCTTGGAGGGATGAACCCTTATCTGAAGCTTTAGACCGCATGGCGCTTCGAGGTTTGCATCAGTTACCAGTGGTAGCAAGAGACAACCATGAGCGCATTTTAGGTCTACTAGAAAGGGAGCAAATTGCCTTAACCTGTAATTTAACAGTCACAGGTAAGGCACTGCACCAATGTTTAGCAATGATGTCTACAACAGATGTAGTTATTAATCATTAATTGACATACTCACCGACCTGAAGGTGCGGTGATTCTTGACGGCTCACAGCAACCAGCTACCGAAGTAGTCTTATGGTCGATCCCCGTCCGTTTAAGGTCGTGCCGATGCCCTATGCCGACCATTTCTATATTCTGTCAATAGAAGGCTGAAGTGAGAAGTATAAAGTATGAGGTATATTTGTTTAGGCTACCCTACTCTAAGTCGCAGCCAGACAAGTATTCAGCCTTCAGCCTTCTTCCTTGACTCTTGATGTTAACTATATTATTAAGCAGTAGCTTCTATAGCTTCCAGGTCTTCCCTATCTTCTGGATCTACCTGTCTCAGACGAATGTGCTTTTTACCTAAAGTGATGAGAAACTCATCGCCTGGTTTAAGATTCATTTGTTTTGTGTAGGCGGAACCTATCAGCAAGTTCCCATTTGATTGCACACTAATTCTATAGCTGGCGCTACGTCCACCACGACCATTAGCACTAGGAGAGCTATCTAATTGAATGCCTTCAGCATCAATTAAGGCATTCAAGAACTTCATCATATTGACGCGCTCTATACCATTTTTGGTAACGGTATAGTAGCCGCACTTCTTAGCCTTCTCTTCTTTGCTCTCGTTCTCTAGCTCTTTAACTTTTTTGAGCAGATCTTCACCAACTAGGGGTTCAATTTTTTTCTGTTTAGCCATCAACTTAGGTCGAAAACGAATGTTTGAAGTGTTTGAATCGATTTTATTTTAGCTGACATTGAGCTAGTAGGAACAGAATCCTTTAGTTTTTATTTCAGCCTTGCCAAGTATATTACATTCATAGGCAAAATTGTTACTTGATTTCTAAATATTGCTAAAACAATTTATTTTCTAGAATGGTGTCTATACTGATAACTATATATATAGTTTCTGAATTACTGGTAGACTATAGTTGTTTAAGTTTTCTAAAGTAGCGCAAAAAAAACTTGTCTACTTGTCAATATGGATAATTGGGGTACAGAATGATAAGCAAAACTGATCCTTAGTCATTAGTCATTAGTCAATGGTCATGAAAAAACAACTGACAACTGACAACTGACAACTGACAAATCAAAAAATCCAGCATGAAACTAACAACGAGAGGACATTATAGTGTGAAAGCGATGCTCGATTTAAGTTTACAGCCAGCTTATGGGCCTGTATCTGTAAGAGCCATTGCTAAACGCCAAGATATTCCTGCTCCTTATCTAGAAAAATTATTAATAGAAATGCGTCGTGCTGGTTTAGTAAAATCAATTCGCGGCAGCATTGGTGGATACCAATTGGCAAGAGAGCCTGCCAAAATATCTATAGGACAAATTTTAGAATCTGTAGGTGAAACGATTACTTATTTGCCTAACCATACTCCAACATCAGCACAAGCTGAAGATTGGGTAACATTTTCTCTTTGGCAGAGACTTAACCAAAAGCTGAAAGAAGCTTTATATAGTATTACCCTAGCTGATCTTTATTACGATGCTCGGAGTTGGCAGGCTTCTTTGGGAGAAGAAGCTAATTTTGTAGTTTAGTCAACAGTCAAAAGTCTATATTCCAGAGCCACAATACCAGAGTCAGAATATTTATGCTTGACCCTTGAGTAGAGACGCGATTAATCACGTCTCTCCAACTTTTGACTCTTGACCAATGACTCACAACATTTATATCTTGATTTTTGCTGCATTTTTAGATTATCTAATTGGCGATCCTTGGGGTTGGCCTCATCCAGTGCAAGTAATGGGGTGGGTAATTTCTCACCTTTCCAAACTGTCTCTGAAATATTGTCATGATTCTCTAACACAAAGAATTGCGGGAATTTTCCTCTGCATCTTTTTAATAATTGGTAGCGGACTTGTTGGCTGGTTAATCATTCAAAGTGCTAAGTGGTTGCATCCACTGTTGGCAATTGCTTTAGAAAGTATTCTTTTAGCTAGTTGTTTTGCTGGCAGAAGTTTGAGAACCGCATCTGTTACTGTCTTAAAACCTTTAACCGGAGGAAATTTAGCAGAGGCTCGTGATATTTTAAGTAATTACGTTGGCCGCGATACTAAAAATCTTTCCGAAGCAGAAATTTTGCGCGCCATTCTAGAAACGGTAACTGAGAATGCTACTGATGGGGTGATGGCTCCGCTATTTTTTGCAATTGTGGGAGGATTCATTCCCTTTGTAGGATCTGTGCCTTTAGCTCTAGCATATAAAGCCAGTAGTACTCTAGATTCAATGGTGGGCTATAAGGAAGCACCATACACTTATTTAGGTTGGTTTAGTGCGCGGTTAGAAGATTACCTGACATGGGTTCCTTGCCGCTTAACAGTAATCACATTGGCGTTATTATCAGGGAAACCTTTATATGTTTGGCGGATTTGTAGCCGAGATGCAATTATCGATCCAAGTCCCAATTCTGGCTGGAGTGAATGCGCCTATGCAGCAATTTTAGGCGTACAGGTAGGCGGGACAAATTGGTATCACGGCGTAGCTAAACACAAACCATTGCTGGGAGATAACATTCATCCCATCACTCCCAAAAGTATTGAATCGGCTTTGCAATTAACTAGATATTGCTTTTTACTGTGGATAGGGGTTGCGATCGCTCTATTCTTTCTACTGCTAAACAGGTAATGATGAATATGGGGCATTGGGCATTGGGCATTGGGCATTTGTCATCTGTGGTTTCCCCCCTGCTCCCTACTCCCTGCCCCCTTGCCTTATTATCTCCTCTTGCCTCAAATGTCTGGTATCATGCATTACTCAGGGGTATCGGTCTATGGTTATGTCTGTAAAAGTAGTTGAAATTCTCTCATCAGAAGAACTTCGTCGGACTGTAAATCGTCTTGCTTCTCAAATTGTGGAGAGGACGCGTGATTTATCTGAGCTAGTACTCTTAGGTATTTATACCAGGGGTGTATTTTTAGCAGAATTATTGGCACGTCAGATTGAGACATTGGAAGGTGTATCTGTAGAAGTGGGAGCATTGGATATTACGTTTTATCGAGATGATCTTGACCAAATTGGGTTACGAACTCCAGCCAAAACTGATATTCCTTTTGACCTCACAGGTAAAACAGTTGTGCTTGTAGATGATGTCATTTTTAAAGGTAGGACAATTCGTGCTGCTTTAAATGCAGTCAATGAGTACGGTAGACCGGAGGTAATTCGTTTAGCTGTTTTGGTAGATAGGGGCCATCGTGAAGTTCCCATCCACCCAGATTTTATTGGTAAGCAGCTACCTACTGCTAAAGAGGAGATTGTCAAAGTTTATTTCCAAGATTCGGATGGAAAAGATGCTGTAGAGTTAATTGCAAATTAGTTATCAGTCAAGGGTTAAGGTAAGGCAAAACAATAAATTATCCAATCTTTAACTACACTTCGTTAATGCAAAATTTTTGAGATGATTGGCGGTGCGTTAGGCTTTACCTAACGCACATTTGTATCTGAAGAACTTAATTACACCGATACCACGATGCGATCGCATCGTGCAACCAAGCATTGCTGATTACACCAGATAACCACATCTGGTATGGCAAAGTCTGTTGTGATGGCTGAATAGCAAATGCGGATTTAGCAATTGAAAACTTACAACAATTCGCCAATGGTGTTGAGAAATGGCAAAAAATGACTGTGATTTCGATAACATTAGGGACGACAGACGCTTTCAAATTGTGGTAATGGATGATATGTAGCTTTTCTCATCCAGATGAACTACCAATTTCTCAACGTTTAACTTTTCTTTCTCTGTGCTTGGTAGTGAATGACCTTTGAAAACACTCTGCGTCCCTTGGCGCTGACTTTGTGTGACTCTGCGTTAAAAAACTCTACGACAAAATACACTCAATCAACAACAGCTTAATCTTCAATTGATTTTGCTGGAACTTCCACCGCTGTGACATCAATTGTGCCATCAGGGGTAAACCTACGAAAATGACCACTTTGCACTAACAACTGCTCTCCACAGTTAGGACATTGTAACTGGCTGTTATTTAAACCTGTAAATTCATATCGACATACAGGACATTGATCAACAACCAAGTTACGTTGTAGCCACCAGCGAAACCCAAAGAATGCAATTACGGGTGCCAATAGCAACAACCCAACAATAAACAGTATCGAATTAACCAACCAACCCAGGCCTAAGGATGCTAGCAACCAAGTAACTGCTAACACAGTGAGCCAAGGGCGAAGATTTTCAAGCAAAGGAAAAGATTTAAGGCTCATTTTTAAAATGTCATGTTGCTCTATTTCTAGGATAGCGAGTTTGGGGATGAGGATGATGAGGCGGATGAGGGGGATGAGGAAGCTGGGGAGAAATAATTAATGACAAACCCCAAACACCCAATTACCAATTACTCATTACTATGCCCAATGCCCCATGCCCCATTCCCATTAAATTAACTCTTGTAACCGCTTTTGCAAAGCATTCATCCCAAAAAGTGCGATCGCTTGTTGTCGTAGCCAATCGCCATCACAACGTTGGTCATGGCCTGTGAGTATTTCTATACAAGCTGCGGCTACAGCATTGGGATCGCGGTGGGGAACTCGCCAGCCGAGTTGTCCATCCTGTAAGGGGTCTGCTGAACCATCATCATCGCCAGATAGTACGGGTACACCACAAGCCATTGCTTCTAAATAAACAATGCCAAAGCCTTCTTGGGAAGGCATAATGTAGGCATTAGCCAGGCGGTAATGTGCTATTAGTTCTTCTGTGGGAACGAAACCTGCAAAAATTACGCGATCGCTGACACCTAAATCTTGTGCAAGTTGCGCTAATCTTGGTTGATCGTCGCCACGCCCAATGACTAAATATTTAACTTCTGGGAACACCTCAAGGATTTGCGGTAAGGCGCGAATTGTGACATCAACGCCTTTGTAAATATCGCCCGACCATAGCCGCGCTACAGTCATTAACACTCTGGCATCATTTAAACCATACTTGGCAATCAGTTCTGGTTGCTTTTCACCTGGTGTAAATTTATTCCCATCAATTGCACAAGGCAGTATTTTTACTATATTAGGGTCGATAAAATTAGCCGCACAGCTGCGATCGCGACTGTAACGGCTAATTGTCCAAATCCCTGATGCCGATGTGAGTGCGTGACGTTCCTTACTATTAAGCGGTTCCCAAACTTCTTTACCGTAAGTGAGGACAGTGTAAGGAATTCCTAAAGGTTGGCAAAGAGTTTGTATCAGTTTTGTTAACAGGATGTGACCACAAAAAACATGCTGGGGACGATGTAATAATAAACACTTCAGCAAGGCAGCTGTCATTTTCAATCTGCCGAATTGGGGAGAGTTACTTTGAAAACCATAAAATTTTAAATTTTCCGATTCCCAGAGATTTGAGACATTTGGCCTATCTCGCAGTACAAATACTTCTGCTTTGTAGCCTGGACTCAATCTCTGATAGGCGTGAAAAATATCCTTGACATAGGACTGAATCCCACCTTCGTGTACAAAAATTTCTAAGAACACGAATACATGGTTGGTTTTTTGGGGAAATTTATGAGTTAAATTAAGATTTTCGCCCACTGTACCTGTGCAATTACGTATGTTTATGGCTCATCCAGTTGTAACATATACCACATTTGTTTAGGTTAAACCTCACAGGAAAGCATAAATTCCAAGCACAGAGGTGTTTTTGGGCATATTCTGTTAAGTTGCTAAAATTATGCACCCTGAAATTTACATTCAGGGTGCTTTGGCTGGATTTTCACGTTTGTTGTTCTAGCTTGTCAAATTCCCATTAATTAATAATTTGTACTAGATGGCAATGACAAATTATTAATTAAGAATTCTTTAATGCTGACCATCTAGAGAATATTTAACGATCAGCAAACAATTTCTGTTTTCTGTAGCGCGTTCGTAGACAACACGGTCAGCCAAGCGTCTCAGAAGGAACCATCCGTATCCTCCTACTTGAAGAGTACCTGGCTCTGGCTCGGCGATCGCATCGGGATTAAAAGGTTTGCCATAATCCCAAATTCTCATTTCCAATCTGTCAATCCACAAGCTGACTTCAATATCTATGCCTGTTTCTGGTGGTAAAGCAGAATGAGCATGACGCACTGCGTTAGTGAAGCCTTCTGCTAATGCTAAGTTCAGGCGATAAAGCTGAGTTTCTGACCAGCCAAGTTGATACAAATGTTGCCGACAAAATTTCTCAAACCATTGTTGCACGTGGTTGAGGAGCTTGAGATCGCTCTTCACCGTCAGATGGTCTTGCTGCATGGTGCTAAGCATTGACCTTGACTTAAATATAAGTAAGTGATCGGTAGGTAACAAATGCGTCTCTTTATGGTATTTGTGAGATTTCTGATTTTGGAATAGCTATTAAGTCCAAAACTAAATATCCACGATGCAACCTGGATGAGGAAAAGTGCTGAGTCATAGAAGTGCAGATTTAAGGAAACCTTATCTCTAACTTCTCGCTGAGTGCTGAATGCTGAGTAATAGCTCACGACTTAAGTCTTCCTAAGTACTAAGTACCTAGTTTATCAAAACTCATTACTCAAAATTCATTACCCATGACTCAGCACTCATCAAAGAGTACTGTTTTTTCTGACTGAATTAGAACAATCCTAAGGTCAAGGATTTATCTAATGGTAAAGCAGCACCAATACCTAGCCACAGAGTTACAAGTGTTCCAAATAGGAAAACTGTGGTTGCAACTGGACGACGGAAGGGATTTTGGAACTTATTGACGCTCTCGATAAAAGGAACGAGGATAAGTCCTAGGGGTACTGAAGCCATTGCTAATACTCCTAACAGTTTGTTAGGAAGCGATCGCAAAATTTGGAATACAGGGTATAAGTACCACTCAGGTAAAATTTCCAATGGTGTCGCAAAAGGATTCGCTGGTTCACCGTTCATTGCTGGATCTAGTACTGCTAGAGCCACAATACAAGCGAAAGATCCCATGATAACGATGGGAAAGACGTAAAGTAGGTCATTAGGCCAAGCTGGTTCACCATAGTAGTTATGGCCCATGCCTTTGGCGAGTTTGGCTCTGAGGATAGGATCGCTCAGATCGGGTTTTTTCTGTGTTGACATTTTTAAATATGCTCTCCTGCTTAAGTTGAGTTAAAGCATTGGTAAAAGCCTTGAGCTATCAGGTAAACCTCAACAGCAGCCAGATGCCAGTAGGGTTTTACAGCTTTCAGCTTCTGATATCAAGTTTTTGTTGTTCTTGTTCATCAGTTTAAAACAAACAACTCTAGCTTGAAAGCTGTGGGGTAGGGGATAGGGTAAGGATTCAAGGTTGAGGTTTAAGTAATAGCTTCAATTACTGAGTCCTGAGTTATGAGTCAAAATCTGAGCTTCCATGACCAATTACCCATTACCCATTACCCCTTTCCCCATTTTGAAACTGAATGCAGTTTAGCTGTTAGCGTTTTGGCTGAAATTACAAGGGCCCAGAAATGCCTTGTTTGCGGATCATCAAGAAGTGGAACAGCATGAAGACCGCAATCAACCACGGCAGAACGAATGTGTGGGCGCTGTAGTAGCGGGTCAGGGTCGCTTGGCCGACGCTAGAACCACCACGTAGCAAGTCAGAAATCAGCACACCAACTACAGGAATTGCTTCGGGAACGCCGCTCACGATTTTCACAGCCCAGTATCCCACTTGATCCCAAGGTAGTGAGTAGCCTGTCACGCCAAAAGAAACTGTGATTACGGCTAGGATCACACCACTTACCCAGGTTAATTCGCGGGGCTTTTTGAAACCACCAGTCAGGTAAACCCGAAAGACGTGCAAAATCATCATCAACACCATCATGCTGGCAGACCAGCGGTGAATGGAGCGAATTAGCCAGCCGAAGTTTACTTCTGTCATGATGTACTGCACTGAGGAATAAGCCTCAGCTACAGTTGGCTTGTAGTAGAACGTCATGGCAAATCCAGTCGCAAACTGGATGAGAAAGCAAACCAGGGTAATGCCACCTAAGCAGTAGAAGATGTTGACATGGGGAGGAACGTACTTGCTTGTGACATCATCAGCGAGTGCTTGAATTTCCAAGCGTTCCTCAAACCAGTCGTAAACGTTGGCCATACAATCTCAAGTTCCTAAAAAATCGGTTGCGGTTGATCAATCTACGAAGTTCTAAGCGGAGGAAGCCTCCGCTCAGACTTCTCTCCCAATTAACAATTTTGGGATTTTAGCAAAGAGGATTTTAGTCGTTTGCTTTTAAGGCTTCAGAGTGATAAGACTTTTAATAAACTTAACACTCTGTAAACATGTGATGTATTGCGTTTTTGGGGCAAACCAACACGACAAATTATGGACACAAAGTAGATCTTATCGTGTGTTGAGTGGGATATACGCTAATCAGCTGACTTAACAACTTGATTAAGACTAATGCACCACTTCTATAAAAAAAGTAACATAATCGAGAGATAGATTTCATCAAAAACAAAGCAACTGGGCAGTTCTAGGCAATTTGGGTTGAGGTGGAATTCAACATGGGCTTGTTCATGGACAAAAAGATTTGGCGACGCGGATTATCATTGCTAATGGCAGTTTGGTTGGCACTAGGCACATTTATCCAACCAGCTGGGGCTTTAACTGAGGAACAAAAATTAATATCGGAAGTTTGGCGAATTGTCAATCGTAATTATTTAGATGAAACGTTTAATCATCAAAATTGGGCGACGGTGCGGCAAAAAGCTTTGGAGAAACCGCTAAAAAATCAGGAAGCAGCTTATGCAGCAGTTCAGAATATGCTCAAAAGCTTGGACGACCCCTTTACCCGCTTTTTAGACCCAGAACAGTATCGTAGTTTACAGGTCAATACTTCTGGAGAACTTACAGGGGTGGGCTTGCAAATTGCCTTAGACCCCAAAACTGGGAAGTTGGAAGTGGTAGCACCAATCGCGGGTTCGCCGGCAGATAAAGCGGGAATTCAGCCACGCGATCGCATTATTAAAATCGAAGGCATTTCTACAGAAAATCTTACATTGGACGAAGCCGCAGCGAAAATGCGCGGGCCGATTGGCAGCCTCGTGACATTATTAATCGAGCGAGACGGGACACAAGAGCAGGAAATTAGGGTAGTGCGCGATCGCATTGCTTTAAATCCTGTAATCTCAGACTTGCGCGTTACCCCACAAGGTACGCCCATTGGCTATTTACGTCTGAATCAGTTTAATGCCAATGCCTCAATGGAACTGGCACACGCCATTAATAGTTTAGAAAAAAAGGGCGCGGCTGCCTACATTCTCGATTTACGCAATAATCCCGGTGGGCTACTGCAAGCGGGAATTGAAATTGCCCGCCTGTGGTTAGACTCTGGCACCATCGTCTACACCGTCAATCGCCAAGGCATCCAAGGCAGTTTTGAGGCATTTGGCCCCGCACTCACATCAGACCCATTAGTTATTCTAGTCAATCAAGGAACTGCCAGTGCCAGCGAAATCCTCGCCGGCGCGCTCCAAGATAACGGTCGTGCCACATTAGTTGGCGAAACCACCTTTGGTAAAGGCTTAATTCAATCCTTGTTTGAGTTATCCGATGGTTCCGGCTTGGCAGTCACAATCGCGAAGTACGAAACCCCCCAACATCGAGATATTAATAAATTAGGTATAAAACCAGACAAAGTCATTCCCTTAGACACAATTACCCGCGACCAAATTGGCACAGAAGCCGATCCACAATATCAAGCAGCAGTAGAATTGTTGACGAATAATCCTGTAGTTGTGGGGATGGGGAATAGGGAATAGGGCATGGGGCATGGGGCATGGGGTATGGGGCATGGGGCATGGGTAATGGGTAATAGGACTAACGCATTGACAGAATGATAAAATAATGCGTTAAGAAAAAAGTGTTGTCTACAAATAGGTATCGGACAATCAGAGAAATCAGTAAACTCTCAACAGCACAATGCAATCTGGAACATTACACTCTATTTTTGTTATCGGAACCGAAGCATGGAGGATGCAGTAGGTTAGCAGAAATATTGGGGAATGTTTCACATGATAGTGTGAACCGTTTTTTGTTGAGGGAGAGATACGCTCCCTATGATTTGTTCAGTACGGTAAAGACTATTATTAACTTGACAGGAGGGATTTTAAGTGTAGACGACACAGTCATAGAAAAACTGTACAGTAATCCAAAATATGCAGAATTAATCGGTTATTTTTGGTCAGGTAAATATCATAAAAGTATCAAAGGGATAAATTTAATTACGCTGTATTACAGCGACATACATGGAAGCTCAGTACCAATAAATTACAGAATATACGATAAAAAGGAGGGGAAAACGAAGAACGATTATTTCCAAGAGATGCTAATTGAAGTAATTGATTGGGGTGTAAAACCAAGGCTAGTAACAGGAGATAGTTGGTACTCAGGAGTAGAAAACTTAAAATTTTTAAGAAACCAGAAATTGGGTTTTCTATTTGGGGTTGAGAAAAATAGAACTGTCTCTAATGAACCAGGAAAGTATTGCCAAGTAAGTGGTTTAGAGATTCCTGATGAAGGGTTGGTAACTCATCTGAGAGAATTTGGATTTATCAAATTGTTTAGGAAAGTCTTCAAAAAAGAAGACTCTAGACATTATATATTGTATCTACCAGATGCTGAAGCTCTTCAGCAAATAACTCGCAGTGAATTTGTGACAATTCATGATACTCATTGGGGAATAGAAAGTTTTCACAGAGCAATAAAACAAGTATGTGGAATTTGTCGATTTATGGTGAGCCAGTGCGTTGGGCGGGTCTCCCGACTTGAAGCAACTGGCGAACCCGTAAGGGTTAGAGATAGCCATGCAATTAAAACACACATATTTTGCTCACTTCAAGCATTTGTTCGTTTAGAGCTAATGCGGTCTGAAAACATCATTTCTAATTGGTATGAATTACAAAGAAACTTGTTTACTTTAGTTGTGCGTGATTATATTGTGGACAATCTCACCAATACTTGTGCTGCCTAGTACACATCAATAATATTTTTTGTCAATGCGTAAGTCCTAGGTAATAATAATTTCCCTTTTTTTCCTTTTCCCCTTTCCCCTTTTCCCCCTCATACCCAATCCCCAGTCCCCAATCCCCAGTCCCTAATCCCCAGTCCCTAATCCCCAGTCCCTAAATCCAAAGCCGCAAGACTCTGATAAGCTTGAGCGATCGCACCTTTGCCTCTCAAGAAACCAATATTCGCGCCAGGGCAGATGTACTGTAGGGTTTCTGGTGTCAAGCGTTCTAATAAATTTTGAAGACTTTTAATTTGCCTTGGCCAGTGAAAGGTTTTGGCTGTCCGTAATAATACTGGCTCACCCTTGAGATTGGGAACTATGTGACGACCGGAAAATAAGACTCCACCGAATTGATTGTAGTAAAGGCAAGATGAGCCAGGAGAATGGCCTGGTGTCCAAATTACTTGGGCGGTTGCATCTAACGTTAGTTCCCGCCCAAAGCTGGTGACGGTTAATCCTGGTAATAAATAAGCTTCTTGCTCTTGAATGACAACCTCGCAGCCTAAAGCTTGCTGGATTTCTGCTGTCTTCCCAATAGCACCACGGTGGGTGATGACTAGCCAACGTACGCCGCCATGCGATCGCAAGAAATCTAAATTTGTTGGCTCGAAAGCAGGACAATCAATCAGGATATTACTTTCATTTCTTACAATAAAATAAGAGGTTCCCCCTAATGTGTCCCGATTGGGCGGAAATGCAAAAATATTTTGCGCGAAGTCCGAGCGGAGGTTTCCTCCGAGTAGAACTTCGTCAGAGAGCACAGCCCTTGGTGGCTTAACTGTATGATTTGGCTGTTGGGGTAAGGGGCACATAAGAAAAAACCGAAATTGAGGAGTTGTCTAATCATTTGGTTACAGAGTTCAACATCTTGAAGCCAGCAGCTTAAGAGTGAACAATTGCTGTTAACCGTTGAAGAAAAAATAGGGGTTTTTATAGTCTGGCTAGTAGTGAAGGCTGTGGTGCTAACGCTACAGGTGGGACGTTTTTTCAAAATCACTGAAGAGCAAATGACATTTTGGTTTCTCCTTCTACTGGGACTAGCTACTTATCTGATGGTGCAGCGTGTCGTCGCCCATAGCACCCGGACACCTGTCTGGTTATTATGGTTGGTTTTAATGACACCAGCATTTTTGTTGACCGGATGGACGCTAATGTATGGTACGAAACAAGCGCCACCCTCATCACTGATTCTCTGGTCATCGATCATCTGCGTTCTGTTATACTGGCTGTTATTTCAATGGGGACGGCGAACACCTATAGATAAACAGACGGAACCCCAAGCCATTGAATCACAATCGGTTATTAATCCTACCGCAGAACCTGCAAAAGTGCGTCCCATCGAGCCAACGGAAGAAACCCAGCTGCGAAATTGTTTTCCCTGGTCTACTTACTACATTCAAAACATTGAATACCGACCCCAAGCTGTCATCTGTAGGGGTCAATTGCGAACGACACCAAGCCAAGCCTACCAACAAATTAAGTCTAATATCGAAGCCCAATTTGGCGATCGCTTTTTGTTGATATTCCAAGAAGGGATAAATAGCAAACCTTTCTTTGTCTTGGTTCCCAATACTCAGGCGGCTAAATCTGTAAATTCTGCTAAGGGCGAACAAATAACGCGCCCAGGATTAGCATTGTTGCTTTTAGTAGCTACCTTGGTTACTACTACCTTAATAGGGACAAGAATTGCTGGTGTAGATGTAAAAGCGCTACAAGCTGACCCTAATATGTTTCTTCAGGGATTGCCTTATGCTTTTGCATTAATGACAATTTTGGGCATCCATGAACTAGGACATTATCTAACAGCTAGGTATTACAAAATCCGCTCCACACTGCCTTATTTTATTCCTGTGCCTTTTTTCTTAGGCACATTTGGCGCATTTATTCAGATGCGGAGTCCTATACCTAATCGCAAAGCTTTATTTGATGTCAGTATTGCAGGCCCAATTGCGGGTTTTATTGCCACCTTACCAATATTAATTTGGGGTTTAGCACATTCTGAGATAGTTCCTCTCACGGAAAAAACCAGTATCTTAAATCCTGATGCCCTCAATCCCAAATACTCCATTTTATTAGCGCTACTGTCGAAATTAGCACTAGGAAATGCCTTAAACGCACAATCAGCAATTGACTTACATCCTGTTGCAGTCGCAGGCTTTTTAGGGTTAATT
Source organism: Tolypothrix sp. PCC 7601 (assembly GCF_025677855.1). Lineage (NCBI taxonomy): Bacteria > Bacillati > Cyanobacteriota > Cyanophyceae > Nostocales > Tolypothrichaceae > Tolypothrix > Tolypothrix sp. PCC 7601. Next base: position 169,061 of record NZ_CP064879.1, on the reverse strand, counting down.
GTCACCGCCTTAAATTTGATGCCAGTTGGACAGTTAGATGGTGGTCATATTGTTCATGCTATTTTTGGGCAAAGAACTGCGATCGCAATTGGTCAAACAGCTCGTTTATTGTTGTTACTGCTGTCTTTAATCCAATCTGAATATTTATTCTGGGCAATTATTTTATGGCTCATCCCCTTAATTGATGAACCTGCACTTAATGATGTCACCGACCTAGATAATGGGCGTGACATATTAGGTTTAATATCAATGGCTTTGTTAGTCATAATTGTCTTGCCACTCCCCCAATTAATGGCGAATTTGTTGCAGATTTAAGAGTGGAATAATGCTTAATTAAGCAAACATATTTGCAAAATTCGCTGCTCATAACCCCGGCTTCTTCAAGAAGCCGGGGTTCTAAATATTGCCAAATTCAGTAAACTTCTAAACTATATTTTTCAAATTTTGTAATTACGAATTACGAATTACTATGAAATTCCAAAACTTTGCTTTTACCAGGATTCATTAATCCATAGGGGTCAACCATTTCTTTAAATTTTAGCTGTTCGGGGTCAATGACTTTTCTGCCGCCATCTTCAATAATATATGTGTGAGGATTGGCAATCATTACACCCTGCGCTTCGTGGTAGCGGATAATTTCATTAAGACGTTCTTCTGTGGTGTAACGAACAAGTTGTAAAGCACCAGCAATCACAGCACCTCTGACGCGGAAAAATTCTAAATGCATCATCACTTCATCACCAAAATGATGATACATATGCTCAACTAATTGCAAACTCGTATCGGGTGGAAAGATACTTTGTAAATAGGTAATTGAAGTATCTACAGTGCGGGCGTGTAATGTTGTGTGGTTCCAAGTAAATTCGGCTAAATGAGTGCCTTTAGCTGCATCTTGCGCGGGTTTTTGATAAGTAATTTCTCCGCCATATTGTTGGACTAATCCTGGTAAAAATTCTAAACTCGGTTCAGCAACCATTAAAAATGCCGGGTGCTTACCTTGGGGAATGTATTCATGTAAAGCATGGAAATATTGGGGAATAGGTGATGCAAATATACTAATTAATTTCTTCATCATGCCATCAGCAATCCCCAGGGCATAGCCAAACTTCGCTGCTGTCATGAAGTCATCAAAGGTAACAATTACTTCCGCCCAAGGATAAGCTGGGGCTAAGGGAAGTTCTAATTGGGTGATGATGCCATTAATACCCCAAGCATGATTTACCTTTTGCACATCATTGCCGCGTAATTCGATGATACGGGGTTCATCTTCTAAAGTTACCACTCGCAGACCTAAAAGATTACCGCGATCGCCTAATAATCCATATTGAATTGAGCCAATTCCCCCACTTCCCCCAGCAATAAAGCCGCCAATGGTGGCTGTACGGTAGGTTGAGGGAGCCATTCGCATTTCCCAGCCAATTTCTCGCGCTTTTTTATCTAAAGCTGCCAATTTCACCCCAGCTTCTACCCGCGCTACTGCTGGTTTTACCCAGAGGATTTCGTGCATTTTGGTCATATCGAGAATTACACCGCCATGCATCGGTACGCATTGGCCGTAATTTCCTGTACCTGCACCCCGGACGGTTACAGGGATGCGGTGTTTGGCGCAGGTTGCAGCCACCTTAATCACTTCGGCTTCGTTGGCGGGACGGACGACGATATCACCGACTTTTCCGGCTAATTTGGGGACAAGAACGGGGCTAAAGGTGTGATAGTCCTGGGATAATTTGGCGACTTGGGCGGGGTCGGTGATAGTTTCGATATCTGCAAAAGCCGCAGTTAGGGTATCTAAATTGAGAGTTGTCATTAGTATTTTCTTTAAAGTAGCAAATTTACTTTTATTCTCACGCAAAGAAGAGGACACTTGCGTGGGCGGGTTTCCCGACTTGAGCAAAGTGTCCGTTGCAAAGACGCAAAGCGGGTTCTCGCTAGGTAGGCGCGAAGATGATTGAGGGCTAATTTAAAATTAAATTCAGGAGTTCAGTTGAGAAGATGTAGAAAAATGAAGACCGAACAAGAACGCGAACAGTTAATCAAAGAAATTAATGTACTGTTAAATCAAGCTTATGACAGTACCTTAGATGAAATTTATGTACTACTACAAAAAATTGAGGATGAAGAAGACGAAAATGATTTAAAAGCCTATCATGCTGCTAAAAGTGACGTGGAAAATAATAGTTTGATCGCATGGGAGGAGATTAAACAGGAAATCGCTAATGAAAGGAACAAGAATGTAGCGTGATTTACGAAGTTAAATTTACCAAGAGTGCGAGAAAAGCGTTCCTGAAACTATCTCCTGAATTGCAAGACCGGATACAGATAAAAATAGATAGCTTGGCAATAGAACCACGCCCTAACGGAGTGAAGAAATTAAAAGGCGCAGATAATTCATATCGAATTCAATACTTGTCGGTTAAGGGGAAAAGGGGAAGGGGAAAAGGGGCAATAAAAAACCTTTAACCCTTACCCTTTCACCTTTTCCCCCAACCAAATTAAAAGTTGAAAATCCTTAACCGAGCAGTATTGATATCGAATTAGAGTAGGTGATTACCGCATTATCTACGAAATTTATGATGATGTTTTATTGGTAACTGTTGTGGAAATTGGACATCGCCGCAACGTATATAAAGATGAAAGCTGATCAGAAATAAGAATTTAAAAATTAATTTTAAGTTTCCAGTTTATTGGCTAACCATTTACAGAAATTTGTATGATAAAAGCTGTAATATTCTGCACCTGATATTTGCTGATGGGTTAAAAACTCAAACCAATTTTCTAACACTTCCTCTATATCAAATTCATCTGCATTGAGAATTTCGGCAATTGCTTCTACAGAGATGGGCTGCTGTTGCTGAACTAAAACTTTCAACACAGATTGGCTAAATTCCTCATCTTGATTTGCAGCCTTCATTTTTTGCCAATGCTGTTGATAATATGCTTCTAAACCAGGCGGGATTTGATTGTATTGCCAAGATTCTGGATAGAAACCCTCAGAGATAGCAGCTAAAATTTGGCTGATATACATAAAATTATTTTCTGATTTAGCAGCAAGGCTGGTGCAGAATTCTTGCTCGTTGATTTGATGATGATTTCGCCAAGGTTTTATGTCTTCATGATTTAAATATTGTTGAATATATGTTTGGATATCTTGCTGATTTGATTCTGAGTGGTCTGCTAAATTAAGAATATGGGATGGTGTTTCAATTAATAAACCCGATTTCTCTCTCAAAAAAGGTCGGCGGGTGAGGAGGAAATAAACCCCATCTGGGAGATAGCGGGGAAGATAAAATAAATTTGTACCAGGAGATTGACTATTGCGGTCAATGCGGTCTAATCCATCAATAGTAATGATGAGTTTTTGCTGAGGTTCTAACTCATCGCTGATTTGCTGAATTAACTGATGTAGAGATGTGATGTTGAAAGTCTCTACAGGTAAGTTATCAATAGCAAAAATCTCTATCAGTTGGGTGCAAATATTGCTAATAAATTCCTCAGCGCGATTTTTACCCTCAAGTTCAACGTTGTAATAGACAACATGAGGATTATCTGTGGCATATTTGGCGAGAATTGCACTTTTACCGCTACCGGGTGGGCCTGTGATGGTGAAGTAACCCTGGCGATAACGGTGAAGAAATTCATGAATCGCCGTAAATACAAATTCACGACCGATAAAATTATGGCTTTTGGCTTGAATAATTGGCTCAAACTCTGTGGGATGTCCTCTGGAATTGATTGTATTGGGTGGTTTGGGTGGTGAGTTCATAATTATTATGGTGTAGCTGATCAATATAACCTAAACAACTTTCGGTTGTGATTGTTGGTTTAGTTGCAGATACTCAATAATCAATAAGCGCAGGTAATCTAACATTTGCAAATAGGCTTTAATTTGTCTGTATGCTTGAAGATTAGCAAAATAAAACTGAGCAATCACTGAAATATCAAATATTCGCATATTTTGCAATTTATCCATAGCCTGTTGTGTATTTTCAATTCGACCTCGCGCTTGGATTTGACTGGCGTAACCTCTGATATCTACTGTTAATAGTTCGATTTCTTCTAAAAGTGTAAATTCTTCTTCAGAGCTAGCATAGAAAGCAGCAATTTCTTGGCGTTCTTGTTTAGTATTGCGGTAATTAATACTTAACTGCTCTAGTAATTGAATAATGTAATTCCTTTTCATTTCTGGGCTTTGAGTATTTTGTCAATTAAAGCCTTCCCCAATGTTAATATTAGCGTCAACAAAATCCTTGGTCAGTCAGATGCTGCATAATTTCTTAATTACGAATTACGTTAGCAAAGCGGGGCCAGCCCATTACAAATTAAGAATTACTAACCGTTTTCTCAACCCGCAAAAAATGCACCCTTCCTGATTGTTCCCCTGCCACAATTGTCACGCCATCAGGTGCAACTGCACAGCAAGAGATGTAACTTTCTCCCGTAAAAGTGGCAATGACCTTCATAGTTGCCAGATTCCACACTTTGATAGTGTTGTCATTAGATGCAGAAATCACCTGTTGCCCATTCGGGGTAACGGCGACGGCATTTACCGAAGAGTTATGACCCTTAAGAGTGAATAGTTCTTTTCCATCTGCCAGATTCCATACTTTGAGGGTGTTGTCATCTGAGGCAGAAATTACCTGTTGCCCATTCGGGGTGACGGTGACAGTTTTTACTGAAGAATAATGACCTTTGAGGGTGAATAGTTCTTTTCCATCTGCCAGATTCCATACTTTGAGGGTTTTGTTATGGAAGGCAAAAATCACCTGTTGCCCATTCGGGGTGACGGTGACGGCATTTACTGAAGAGTTATGACCCTTAAGAGTGAATAGTTCTTTTCCATCTGCCAGATTCCATACTTTGAGGGTGTTGTCATCTGAGGCAGAAATCACCTGTTGCCCATTCGGGGTGACGGCGACGGTTTTTATCGAAGAATAATGACCCTTGAGGGTAAATAGTTCTTTTCCATCTGCTAGATTCCAAACTTTGAGGGTTTTGTTATGGAAGGCAGAAATCACCTGTTGTCCATTGGGGGTGATGGCGACGGCACTTACTGAATTACTATGACCCTTAAGGGTGAATAGTTCCTCTCTAGTTGCCAGATTCCAGACTTTGAGGGTTTTGTCACCGGATGTGGAAATCACTTGTTGCCCATTGGGGGTGATGGCGACGGTTTTGACCGCAGAATTATGACCCTTGAGGATGAATAGTTCCTCCCCCGTTCCCAGATTCCAGATTTTGAGAGTTTTGTCATGGGAGGCAGAAATCACCTGCTGTCCATTGGGAGTAATAGCGACGGCATTTACTAAAGAATTATGACCATTGAGGGTGAATACTTCTTCCCCCATTCCCAGATTCCAGACTTTGAGAGTTTTGTCATGGGAGGCAGAAATCACTTGTTGCCCATCGGGGGTAACAGCGACAGTTTTGACCGCAGAATAATGGCCTTTAAGGGTGAATAGTTCCTCCCCGGTTACCAGATTCCAGACTTTGAGAGTTTGGTCATCTGAGACAGAAATCACTCGTTGCCCATTGGGGGTGATTGTAACAGCATTTACCGAAAAATAATGTCCATTGAGGGTGAATAGTTCCTCCCCAGTTACCAGATTCCAGACTTTGAGAGTTTTGTCATGGGAGGCAGAAATTACCTGTTGCCCATTGGGGGTAATTGTAACTGCATTTACCCAAGAATAATGACCCTTAAGGGTGAATAGTTCCTCCCCAGTTACCAGATTCCATACTTTGAGGGTTTTGTCATGGGAGGCAGAAATTACCTGTTGCCCATTGGGGGTGATGGCGACGACATTTACTGAAGAGTTATGACCCTTGAGGGTGAATAATTCCTCCCCAGTTGCCAAATTCCAGACTTTGAGGGTTTTGTCATCTGAGGTAGAAATCACCTGTTGTCCATTGGGGGTGACAGCGACGGTTTTGACCGCAGAATGATGACCCTTAAGGGTGAATAATTCCTCCCCAGTTGCTAGATTCCAGACTTTGAGAGTTTTGTCATCTGAGGCAGAAATCACCTGCTGTCCATTGGGGGTGACGGCGACAGTATTTACCCACTGATGATGACCCTTGAGGGTGAATAGTTCCTCCCCAGTTGCCAAATTCCAGACTTTGAGGGTTTTGTCATCTGAGGCAGAAATCACCTGTTGTCCATTGGGAGTGATGGCGACAGCATTTACCGAAAAATAATGACCCTTGAGAGTGAATATTTCCTCCCCGGTTGCCAAATTCCAGACTTTGAGGGTCTTGTCATGAGAAGCAGAAATCACCTGTTGCCCATTGGAGGTGATGGCAACGGAACTTACTGAGTTAGTATGACCCTTAAGGGTACGAAGTAAGCGTCCGCCTGGTGGCGTTAAGCTAAGAGTCAAGGGACATAGCCAAGGAGTAGTTGTCTTTTGCTTAATTTGTGCCAAAAATAAGCGAATGTCATTGGGCATTTTTTGATGTAGTAACCGTCCGTGCAATTGACTTGCTAATTGCTGCTTATCTGTGACTAAAATATGGGCTGATAGTCTCAATGCACCTTGAATTAATTTGAGACATCTGACTTTCTCAGAGTTGTATTTTGAATAATTTAATGTCTCTTCACGATCAATCAAATCATAGTCTTCAATTAGTCGTTGCATCCCAAACTCAGGATGGTGAAGCTTCGCCACCAAAAAATCAAAATCAGTCAGGGTCTGGTAATACTTCTCTAAATTTTCCGACTTCACCAAGTTGGGTACTAAACTACCCAAGTAAGCACGTTGAAAAGCGGGACTTTGTGCCGCTAACTTGTCAGCAAATTCTCCCATCTCAAGCCATCTTCCTTACAAGGTAGTCAGCAATGCGTTGATTAATCTCTTGAAATGGCTTCCGTTTAGGGTTTAGCTCCCGTTTTGCTTTTAAAAAGTCTAAAAAACTAGCATGATAGATGCTGTAGCAGATTTCTCCTTCTAAATATTGCAACTTCAAATACTCAACCAACTCATATAAAACTGATTGCACATCATATTCATCCTGTTCGGTAATTGCCGCTATCATTTCACAAGGAATTGGTGTACCAATCTCCACTAAAATAAACAGAATAAATACCTTTATTTCTTGGGGTTTTTCATCTATCCCCATGCGCTGCCAATGGACTTGATAATAATCTTGCAGACCAGCGGGTAATTGCTTTAAACTCAGGTCATCATAGTCACCTTTAGCAATTCCTGGCAAAACATAGCGCAGATACATGAAATTGTTTTCACTCTTATTTGCTACCTGCTCAACAAAATCGTCATCAGAAATATTGCGGTTTTGAATCCATTGCTTAATTGCATTTTTATAGTCTGGATCGTCATTTAAAAAGAACCGAATATACTCCTTGATATCTTCACGACTCAAGTTAACATACTGACTTCGCCTTAAATCTAGCTCCTCCATCGGGACATCTGGAGCATACAAGTGTTTTGTCTCTATAGTATATGGTCTTCTAGTCAGCAGAAAATAGACACGTTCTGGTAGCGCCGTTGGTAAATCTAAAAGATTCCCCCCTGGTTTTTGTTCCACTTCATCCAGCGCATCAACTACAATTACCAGACTTTCACTAACGGTCATTTTTCTGCTAACTTGTTCTAGTAATTCCGCTAAATTAGCATTGTCCACATTTTGCAACTGGTAACGCTTAATTAATTGTTTGCGAATACTTTCAAGAAATAGAGCCGGTCGATTGCGTCCCTCGGAGCGAATATTAAAATAGCATGGTGATTTATTGTCCCAAACGTATTTAGCCGCGATGGCACTTTTCCCCATCCCTGCATCACCCACCACTGTAAAGTAACCACTGCGATTTTTATCACAAAATTGCTTAAATGTGTCAAAAACAAACTGACGACCGCAAAATGAGCGAACTTTTTCTTTAATTAATGACTTAAATTCCCTGGGATACTCATCTAAATTCCATTCTGGGAAGGGTTCAAAATCTTTAGCTTTGCTTTTTTTAGCAACATTAATAAATATTTCTCCAAACTCCTCTAACTCCGAGCTCAATTCAATTCTCAACAATCGGATATCAAATTCTAAATCCGTTCCCTGCAAAAACTTTTCTACTTCCTTGACAAAACCTAAAGGATTATTGGCAGTATAAGCACTCCAAAAGGCTTTTTTAATCTTTGTTTCCCTAAAAAGATTCAGCATGGCTTCCGGCTTACCAACACCATACTCAATTAAAGAGTAGACATAAACACCGTCAATATCTTTGGGTGGTTGTGCTGGGTCAAAATTAAATTGTTTTAAAAGTCTGACTACAGTTTCATTGCGTTGAGCTTGATTAATTACTAGAGAAGCCGCAGGTTTAGCAAGACTCTTCAGTGCTTTCACTACAATATCAATACTCATATTCGCTAAGGGTGGAGATAATTGTTACACCTTTAAGGTATCTTAGCGAAAAATCACAGAAATTAGCCCTTGTAAAGCTATATTACAGCAATAGCTAGCTCTTACTTCTTCCTCTGCGTTCTCTGTGTTCTCTACAGTTCGATTTTACAGAGATATTTTTGTCTCACGCAGAGGCGCAAAGGCGCAGAGAATAACAATAGAGGTGTTGCAATAGTGACATTTCGACTGACAAACACCAAACTTCAGCCTCTGAACCGCAATGTTCTCGCTGGAAACCGAAACATTCTCGTTTCAAACCTGAACATTCTCGTTTAGAACCCGAACATTCTCATTTCAACCCAGAACATTCTCGTTTCAAACCAGAACATTCTCATTTCAACCCAGAACGTTCTCGTTTCAACCCAGAACGTTCTCGTTTCAACCCAGAACATTCTCGTTTCAAACCAGAATATTCTCATTTCAACTCAGAACGTTCTCGTTTTAAACCTGAAGCATCAAATATCAGAGGTGTTAATCCTCTTGTTCAACTGCGCTTTCGTGCCATTTACGTAAGATAAAGTCCGATAAAGCACTCAAGCTGACGAAAATTAACACACCCAACCCCGTAGTCAAGAATAATGCGGCGAACATTCGCGGAATTTGCAGGTTATAGCTGGAAATGAGAATGCGATAGGCGATACCGGATTTTTCCCCTCCAGTTCCCGCGACAAATTCCGCGACAACTGCGCCAATTAAAGCTAAACCACCGCTAATTTTTAACCCACCTAAGAAGTATGGCATAGCACTGGGTAAGCGGAGATACAGCAGGGTTTGCCAACGAGAAGCTTTGTAGAGTTGAAATAAGTTAAGTAAATTGCGGTCTACACTGTTGAGTCCCAAAGTAGTATTAGAGACGATGGGGAAAAAGGCGACAATCCAGGCGCAAACTACTAAGGCGGCGAAGGTGTTGTTTTTGAGCCAGAGAATAATTAAAGGTGCGATCGCAACTATGGGCGTTGTCTGTAAAATAACTGCATAGGGAAAGAAACTGCGCTCAATCCATTTGCTTTGGGTAAACAATATTGCTATCAATAACCCAGAAATTGCAGCCGCAACAAAGGCGACAATGGTTATTTGTAGAGTAATTAATAAGGATGAGAACAACTCATTCCAATCACTAATTAAGGTTTGCAATACTAAGATGGGGCTAGGGAGAATATAGGGCGGTAATTGTGTAATTCGCACGAATATATCCCACAATAGCAACGCGAAAATCCCCACTAATACGGGTGCAAAAATATCAGGTGATAGTAATTTGGGGCGACGTTTAAATAGCATCCTTTTCTAAATAAGGCTTTTAATTAAAGATAACTCGTTAGGGGTGTCATTTGTCTTTAGTCATTTGTCATTTGTGAAGGTTTTAGGTTTATTGAAATTTCGTGATGCGGTTTATTTCTTTACTTTTTTTATTTATTCAAAATGCCACCTTTGGGGAATAATTCATCGCTATTTCTAGAGATTGGGAAACCTGGCGACAATATTCGTTATACAAAGATGAGGTACGAAATTCCTCGCTACGGGGGTAAGGTGCAGTAATTTCAATATCTGCAATCATCCGTCCGGGGTTTGTCCCCATCACTACTACCCGATTTGATAAATACACTGCTTCGTATATATTATGGGTGACAAAAACCACTGTCCAATGGTGTTGATACCATAAATCTAGTAAGTCACTGTTGAGTTTACTGCGGGTGATTTCATCTAAAGCCCCAAAGGGTTCATCCATTAAGAGAATATTTGGTTGCGTCACTAAAGCCCGCGCAATTGATACTCGCATTTTCATCCCCCCAGATAACTCACGGGGGTAACTACGCTCAGATTTTTCTAATCCTACTAATGCCAATGTTTGCTGCACTAAACTATTAGCATCTTTTTGAGAAATTCCCGCTAGCTTTAACGGTAGGCGGACATTTTCTTTCACATTAGCCCAAGGCATCAGTGCTGCATCTTGAAACACAAAGGCGAGTTTGCGTGCTTGGGGAGACAAACCCCAGTCAATAGTACCAGAACTGATGCGCCCTAGTCCGGCAATTAATTTGAGGACTGTACTTTTACCACACCCAGAAGGGCCGACGATGCTGATAAATTGTGATTCTGGGATAGTTAAATTTAAGTCTTGCAGCGCCACTGTGCCATTTTTGTAGACTTTGCTAATGTGGCTGAGTTGAATAGCGGGAGGGTTATTCATTAGAAACAGGTAGAGAATAGCCTGCGATCGCATTAATTATCGTAAACCCTATTGCCACTCTCAAGCATTTCTCAACCTTTATTTTTCTTCACTCTGTGTCCTCTGTGTCTCTGCGGTTGATTTACAAGCACAAATTTATCCGCATTTATCTACGTTTATCCTCTTCCATTCCTGCGGAACGCTACGCGAACGGCGGTTAATTTTTTATTCTTGTACCTCATCAATATGCTGAATCGTTATAACGCAACCTATTTATTTAATCATCAGGAAATTGCCAAGAAGAAATACTTTCAACATCTTGGCTATTGCATTGAGTACAAGTAGCATCAAATCTTGAATCCATCCATTCATAACCACAAGCACGACAATGACAGAAAATATTATTGCGGTTGGCATCTTTTAATCCTTGATACCATTGCTGTAGTTCTTCAGCCTTTTCAAAAGGAGAATTATCAGACATTTAGATAAGCCTTGAAAACTAAGTAAATCGGTAAAAATCAACCAAACTCTTACCAATGACAAATGACTAAGAACAAATGACAGCCCTAGCCAATTATCTTTAACCCACCGCCCAACTTACAACATTTTTTCTAAGAATTGCTTCGCGCGATCGCACTGTGGATTCTGGAAAAATTCACCAGGGGTAGTGTCTTCTGCTAAAATACCTTGGTCGAGAAACATAATCCGACTGGCTACTTCTCTAGCAAACCCCATTTCGTGGGTAACTATCGCCATTGTGATTCCGGTTTGCGCTAAGTTTTGCATCACTTGTAGCACGTCTTTGACCATTTCCGGGTCTAATGCAGAGGTGGGTTCATCAAAGAGAATCATCTCCGGTTCCATTGCTAAAGCACGGGCTATGGCAACTCTTTGTTTCTGTCCCCCTGATAATTTAGATGGGTACACATCTGCTTTTGCTTCTAAGCCGACTTTTGTGAGTAACTCTAGCGCTTTATTTTCGGCTATTTTTTTATCTACTTTTTTCACTTTAATTGGCGCATAGGTGACATTTTGCATCACTGTCATGTGGGGAAATAAATTAAAGTGTTGAAACACCATCACCAATTGTTGCCGAACTTGTCCGATATTGATTTGAGGATGAGTTATTTCTTGATTATGAAAATAAATTTTACCTTTGCTGGGACGTTCCAGCAAATTCATGCAACGTAAAAATGTAGATTTACCTGAACCAGAAGGGCCGAGAATCGCTACAACTTCACCTTGGTGAATTTCTGTGGAGATATTTTTGAGTACGTCGAGTTTACCGAAGGATTTACACAAAAATTCTGTCCGAATTAAGACGTTACTCACTTTGTCTTAACCTCCTTTCTAAAACCGATGCACCAAAGGTTAAACCCATGACTAAAGCATAGTAAATAAACCCTGCAAACAGTAGCGGCTCAAAGTAAATATATTTATTTGCACCGACAATTTGAGCGCTGCGTAAGATTTCTACTACTCCAATTGTCGAGACTAAAGCTGAGTCTTTCAATAGTCCAATAGTTTCATTTACCAAAGCCGGGAGAATGTTTTTTAAGGCTTGGGGTAAGATAATGTCCCACATCATCAAGCCATAAGGAACACCCATAGACATCGCCGCTTCCGTTTGTCCTTTATCTACCGCTTGAATTCCCCCACGGATGGTTTCGGACATATAAGCGCCAGAGTTGAGGGTAAAGGTTAGCACTCCTGCTGTTAAAGCTGAGATGTCATAGCCTGTTAGTTGGGGTGTGGCATAGTAAACTAACGCTAACTGTAATAGTAATGGTGTACCGCGAAATATAGAGGTATAGGCGTTAGCTAGCCAAGTCAGGGGTTTGATTCCCGTAATTTTGCAAAGAGAGAGAATTGTCCCCCAAATTAACCCTAGAAATACTGAGAATAGAGTAAACAATAACGTTAGGGGAATACCTTTGAGGATAAAAGGTATTTCGGGGATGATTCTCGTAAAGTCTAAATTCAAACCACCTTTAGCTGGTGCTGAAGAGACGTTAGTAGCGGCGGTAGTTTGGGAGAACCATTTAGTTACTAATTGCTTGAGTTCGCCTTTTTGCTGCATTTGTTGCAAAGCTTGGTTAAAAGGCTGTACCAAAGGAGAACTTTTCGGAAAAGCGATCGCCGAACCACTGGCTTCTTCAGAAGGAATGACGTTAAACTCTAACTCTGGGTTGGCTTGGGCAAATCCCCTCGCTACAGTATCTTCCACAATGGCAGCATCAATTCGCCCAGATTTAATTTCTTGAATGGCTTCTGGTACTTTATTAAGTTGTTTTAGCTGAATTCCGGTAACTTTCTCAGCTATTTTTTTAGCATTTTGCTCTTGAATAGTCCCCAACTGTACCCCTACTTTCTTCCCCGCTAAGTCTTGGGGTTGCTGAAGATTGCTAGTTTTCGGGGCGACAATGGTATCTTTAGCTTCGTAATAAATAATCGAGAAATCAACATTTTTCTTGCGTTCTGGGGTGGGAGTCATCCCCGCCATCACAAAATCAGCGCGATTGGCTTGGAGTGCAGGGATTAAGCCATTAAAATCGGATTCCATTACCTGGAGTTTAAACCCCAGTTTTTGCGCCAGATTTTTAGCAATATCAATATCAAAGCCAACAATTTGGCGATCGCCTCCTTGAGTATCATAGAACTCATAAGGGGGATAATCTGGCGAAGTAATCAATGTCAGTGTATCTTTGCCTACAGATGAAGCTGCGTTGAGAGAATAGCTTTGACCTGTGACAATACTTATGACAACCATTGCTGCAAACAGCAAGGTTAATATTTTTCGTTTAGGGTATGGGGCATTGGGCATGGGAGATTGAGTATTTCTTACCTTGTCCCCCTCTGCTCCCCTGCTTCCTCTGCTCCCTCTGCTTCCTCATCCCAGTCCCTCAAACTTTGTAATACTCTACACCTTTATTGACAAATTGCAGGGTAAATGAGTCTTGATACTTAACATTCGACTGGGTAATTCCAGATAGCACCATGTTGTCAAATACTAATTTCCACCTAGCCTCACTCATCGCCCCAATTCCAAGTTTTTCTGCAGTATCAGAAATTACAATTCCATATTCTTTGAGTTTGGTAAGACTATAAGCCAACTGCTCATCTGTCATTTCTGGATTCGCTTTCTTGATTAAATCATTACCAGGTTGAGGATTTTCTAAGTAACTATACCAGCCCTTAATTGAGGCATCAACAAAGCGTGTTACCAAGTCGGGATTTTTGTCTACTAATTCTCTCTTGGTCTCAATTGTAGTTGCGTATGTGGGATAACCATAATCTGCTAGTAAAAACACTATCGGTTTAAAACCACCTTGCTTTTCAACCGCGAATGGTTCTGAAGTGATATATCCTTGTTGCGCTGAGGTTTTGTCAGCCAAAAAGGGAGCAGGATTGAAGTTGTAAGGGCGTTTTTGTGCGTCGGTAAAACCATACTTAGCTTTTAGCAGTGGCCAATAAGTAACGTTTGCAGCAGCGGATACATAAATCGGTTTGCCTTTGAGGTCGGCAAGGGTTTTAATTGCTGTGTTGGGATGGGTAATGATACATTGAGGGTCTTTTTGAAAAATTGCTGCTACGGTAATTTTGGGAATGCTTTGTGCTACTGCATTGATAGCATCAATACCAAAACCCATGAAAAAATCTACTGCACCACCCATCAATAACTGGGTACCACTAGGTACTTGCGGGCCACCCATTTTAATGGTGACATCAAGACCGTGATTTTTGTAAATTCCAGTTGCGATCGCCTGATAAAATCCGCCGTGTTCTGCTTGTGCTAACCAATTTGTACCAAAGGTTACTTTATCTAACCCAGAAGTTGTCATTTTTTCAGAGTTGCTATTAGCACAGGCACTCACGATGCTACTACCTATACATAAGGAAGCATACTGAAGAAATTGGCGGCGATTCAGGTTATCAAATGTTGCTGATGCGGATGGCGGCTGATTCATGGGATAAAATAAGGCCTCTATTTACTGGGGTGTTTTAGCTGATTCTGAATGTACATTCCAGAATTAACTTTTGGTTCACCAGTGAATAGGGTTGAATGGCTAAAGCACGCTGAAAAGCTTGAATTGCTTCAACATATTTACCTAAAGCTGCATAACATAAGCCCATACCGTGGAGTGCGCCAAAATGTACAGGATTGAGATTCACAACCATCTGACAATCTGCTAAGGACTTTTGATAATTACCCATGCTGTAGTAAAGAAAAGCACGACGATTCCAAGCTTCAGCAAAATCTGGTTGTTCGTTAATTAATCTTGTTAGCACTTCTTCAGCTTCAGTAGTTTCCCCAGCATCCAATAATTTCTGGCTGTGGTCAATTTTCTCCAGCCCATAAATGCCTTTTTGTTGAAACCAGATGCGCCAGATTTTCTTAGTCGCTTGTTCCCGGACTGTAGCATCTGAATTTTTCAAATCTTCAAGTAAAGAGCTGATAGATAAAGAATCCATAAATTCGGTCTAGGTAAATGTATGTATATATCAACTGTCGCACAAAAATCCCTACTTAAACATATTTAAAGTCATCTTTAAATTCTCTTAATTAGAGTTACAAAATTAACGTTTTCAGTGTTACATTTTTTATGTATTCAGTAATACTATTGGTACTGGTTTTTAGCGTAAAATTTATAGATAATTAGTCATTAGGACATCATAAATTTAAAAATAGCAGCTGACTTTTGGTAGTTGACAAAACAAGTTAACTAACAGTTGATAAAAACATCACAAAAAAAACCAAGTAATCTATGCCAAAGCCAAATAGTGTTTCCAGGCATATTGTTCTCACATCCCATCCCAATAGTTTTGGCCCCAAACCAAACCCCATTCATTGGGGCGCAGCCGAGCCGATGGAACGTGGCCCGATTATCGCCACTTTGACCAAGCAAGCGCACCGAAATGTGATTGGCACCCATTCCGGTAGTTATGCTGTCTATCGTGCTTTAGCGGTGGCTAGCGGGGCTTTACAGTCAGATCATCGCGCCGATTTGACTAACACCTCGCCAGTTACTCATATTGGCCCCCATCCCAGTTGGGCTGATCCTGATAAAATTGTGTCCCTAGACCCCTTTGGGGCGGTAGCTAGTGAGGTATTTGCCTCTTATTACGCCCAAGGTTATGACATCCGCCCCACAATTGCGATTACTCAGGCTCATATTAATATGCCGGAGCTGCAAGAAGCGGTAGATAAGGGACGCTTGCAGGTGGATGGCAAAATTATGAAACCAGGCGGTGATTTGGTCGTTACCAAGGCGGCGATTGAGCCAGTTTGGTATTTACCAGGAATTGCCAAGCGGTTTAGCATTCAAGAAACAGATTTACGCCGCGCTTTATTTGAACAAACTGGGGGGATGTTCCCCGAATTGGTGACACGTTCTGATTTAGAAGTATTTTTACCCCCAATTGGCGGTGTCACAGTTTACATTGTCGGTGATTTAGCTGCGATCGCAGATCCCAATAAACCGCTAGCTGTGCGGGTACATGATGAATGTAACGGTTCTGATGTCTTTGGTTCCGATATCTGTACCTGTCGCCCTTATTTAGTACATGGGATTGAAGTCTGCGTCCAAACTGCACAGGAAGGCGGCGTGGGTGTAATTGTCTACTGCCGTAAAGAAGGACGTGCTTTAGGAGAAGTTACCAAATTCTTAGTTTACAACGCCAGGAAGCGACAAGAAGGAGGCGATCGCGCTGATGCTTACTTTGCCCGTACAGAATGCGTGGCGGGTGTGCAAGATATGCGCTTCCAAGAATTGATGCCCGATGTGTTGCATTGGTTGGGTATTACCCGCATTGACCGCATGGTATCAATGAGTAATATGAAGTACAACGCCATCACCCAAGCGGGGATTGAAATTGTCGAACGGGTACCCATCCCAGAGGATTTGATTCCCCAAGATGCACGGGTGGAAATTGAGGCGAAGAAGGCGGCTGGCTACTACACCACAGGTGATGTGTTAGATGCGGAAAGTTTAGGTGAGGTGAAGGGGCGAGATTTGGAAGGATAAAGTATCAAGGATGAAGGATAAAACTTCATCCTTACTCTTGCAGGAGGTGAAGAGTGGATAGACGAACCGCGAAGGCGCGAAGTACACAAAGAGAAGAGGGGGAAGAAGAGATTGTGAGATATCTTCGTTCTCCGGAGGCGATTCGAGAAAGATGTGGGCAATTATTTTCTTGGGTATGTGAGGGGAACTCAGAGAATTTTGCTTGCGATTTGACGCAGTTGGGAAAGGTTGCGGATTATGTGATTGAGGTAATCCGCACAGAATACCCAAATTTAGATATTCCCTTTCACAGCCGTTGGCGACATTTTGAAGTTGGGGGTGTAAGGCGAGTCGCGAATTTAGATCCTCAGTTGGTGGGATTATCTCCTGCTGATAAAGTGGCGGCTAAGTTTGATTTGGCGATTGTGAGTGTGCTGCTAGATGCTGGTGCTGGGGATAAATGGCATTATGATGAGCTGGAAACTGGCTTAAGATTAGGTCGTTCGGAAGGCTTGGCTGTGGCTAGTTTCCGGATGTTTTGTGAAGGCAATTTTGCACTTAATAGCTTACCCCAGGCTGATGCTTATCGCTTACAAAGATTAACTGAAGCAGAACTAGCAACTGGATTCCAAGCCAATGCGGAAAATCCCTTAGTGGGAATTACCGGAAGATTGAATTTATTACAAAAGTTAGGAAAAGTCATAGTTACTTTCCCCCATTTATTTGGATATCACAATCCTCGTCCGGGGAATTTAGTTAATTATCTCTTGGGTAAGTCAGAAAATCGACAGTTAGCTGCTACTACTGTATTAGATGCAATCCTAGAAGGGCTGAGTGATATTTGGCCGGGAAGATTAGAGATAGCTGGGGTAAATTTAGGTGATGTTTGGCAACATCCAGCTATTAATGATGATGGATTAGTGCCTTTTCATAAGCTGTCTCAGTGGTTGACATATTCTTTATTGGAACCGCTACAAGAACTGGGTATAACAATTACTGGTTTAGATCAACTCACTGGTTTACCAGAATATCGCAATGGGGGTTTATGCGTTGATTTGGGATTAATTACTGTGAAAAATCCTGAGATTTTCCGCACTTCTCACTCCGTAGCATCAGAAATTATCGTTGAATGGCGCGCTTTGACAGTGATTCTTCTAGATTTGATTGCGGCGACAGTACGCGACAAGTTGGGTATGAGTAGCGAAGAACTCCCATTAGTCAAAATCCTCCAAGGGGGAACTTGGACAGCCGGACGCAAAATTGCTGCTGAACTCAGAACAGGTGGGATACCCCCCATACAAATAGAAAGTGATGGCACGGTATTCTAGGGGACTGGGGACTGGGGACTGGGGATGAGGGAGATGAGGGGGATGAGGGGGAACAAACACCCAACATCTAATTACCAATTACCCATTACCAATTACCCATTACCAAATGACAAATGACAAATGACAAATCAAGTTACGTTAATTGAACATCCATTGATTCAGCACAAACTAACACTGATGCGGCGGGCGGAGACGAGTACAACGAAGTTTCGTAACCTCGTTAAAGAAGTTAGTTTGTTGTTGGCTTATGAGGTAACGCGGGATTTACCTGTGAAATATGAAGAGATTCAAACGCCTCTCGCCGCGATGAATGCGCCTGTGCTTGCACCAGATAAAAAGCTAGTGTTAGTTTCCATTATGCGGGCGGGACAGGGGATTTTAGATGGGATGTTGGAGTTAATTCCTTCAGCTAGGGTGGGACACGTGGGTTTATATCGTGACCCAAAAACACTGATTCCTGTGGAGTATTATTTTAAGGTTCCCCATGATGTCGAACACCGAGATATGATTGTTGTCGATCCGATGTTAGCAACCGGTAATTCGGCGGTGGCGGCGGTGGAACGCTTGAAATCAACGAATCCGTTATCGATTAAGTTTGTCTGCTTATTGGCTGCACCGGAAGGGATTAAGCATTTTTGTGAGGTACATCCAGATGTGCCTTTATATACGGCTGCTATCGATGACTATTTGGATGAGCATGGCTATATTATCCCCGGTTTAGGAGATGCAGGCGATCGCTTGTTTGGCACAAGATAAGGAAAATGCCCTATGCCCTATGCCCCATGCCCCATGCCCCATGCCCCATGCCCCATGCCCCATGCCCCATGATAATTAATCTGAATGGCGATTTTCTCCAAAGTAAGCAGTACCTAATGCTTTGGGTGGTGTTGATTTCCCGGCTAATCCTACCAATGCGAATAAAGCGATCGCATAAGGTAACATGACTAAAAATTGGTAAGGTATATTTGCCCCTAATGCTTGAATTCGCAGTTGCAAAGCTTCCGTAGCCCCAAATAGCAAACAAGCCAAAGCACTACCTAGAGGATGCCATCTGCCAAAAATTAAAGCTGCGATCGCAATAAATCCTTTACCTGCACTCATCCCCTCGGCAAAAAATCTCACTTGTACCAAGGTTAAATAAGCACCTCCCAAACTAGCAAGGCAACCGCTAATGAATACAGCAAGATAACGTACCCTTGTTACCAAAATTCCAGCAGTATCAGCAGCTTGCGGCGATTCTCCCACAGCCCGTAATGTCAGCCCAAAGCTGGTTTGAAATAATATATATGTTGTGAAAATAACTAATATTAATAGTGAATATACTAAAATATCTTGCTGAAATAACAAAGCCCCGATCACGGGAAGATTCGCCAAACCAGGAGTAATTATCGCCCCAATTCCCGGTAATTGCTGTGTACTACTACCGCCAAATACCAGCCTTCCTAGAAATGATGTTAACCCGGCGGCGACAAGATTAATTGCTAGTCCAGAGACTAATTGATCAACCCGCAAAGTTACACATAAAAAGGCGTGGAGTAACCCTACCAATCCGCCAGCAATCACAGATGCGATGACACCCAGCCAAGGATTTCCACTGTAGAAAGTAGCAACAGCACTAGTAAAAGCCCCAGTTAATAACATACCTTCCAAAGCGATATTTAACACCCCTGAGCGTTCCGAATACAATCCCCCTAAAGCAGCAAATCCCAAGGGTACAGCTAGACGCACAGTCGCAACCAAGTAATCAGAGAAAAAATTGAGATTATTCATAGAGCTATTTTTAAACGCCAAGGTTCACTGAGGAAAGCGTAAAGCAGAGTTTTCTTGGCGTTACTCTGCGTTAACCTTAGCGTGACTCTGCGTTTTTACTCTGATTGCCCTTTCCACCGCCAAACTAATCGCAATAAACAATACCGCTAAACCCTGAATAGCGTACACCACAGTTACCGGCACACCTGCACTCCGTTGCATGACATTCGCACCACTACGCAGCGCCGCAAAAAATAGCGAAGTTAACACTACACCGACCACACTACCACGACTGAGAAATGCGATCGCAATGGCATCAAATCCATAACCTGGCGAAACTTGTTCAAATAGCCGATATTTCAACCCCATTACTTCACAACTACCAGCCAAACCCGCTAAACCTCCCGCTAAAGCCATCACTAACATAATGGTACGTTCTACCGACATTTGAGCATAACGGGCGGCGATGGGGTTAAATCCCACTGCGGTAATTTGGTATCCTAAAGGCGATCGCCCTAACAACACCCACAATATTACTGCGGCAAGTAAAGCTAATAAAATCCCTGCATGGGCGAGGCTTTGTGGTAGTATAATCGCTAGACGGGCGGTCTTGGCTATTAATGGCGAGTAAGGACTAGGCGCGCCTGGTGCCATTAAGGGATTCTGTACGAGGTAACTAACTAAATTTACGGCAATGTAATTTAGTAATAACGTAGTGATTACCTCATTTACTCCCCGTAAAGCTTTGAGATAACCAGGAATCCAACCCCAAACCGCACCAAATAAAAATCCGGCGAACATTGCTAGAGGAATATGAATTACAGCAGGTAATCCCTGCACATATAATCCAATTAAAGTACTTCCCAACGCACCTAAGTAAATTTGTCCTTCACCACCGATATTAAATTGTCCAGCTCGTAATGCTACCAATACCCCCAAGCTGGTGAACAATAGCGGTGTCATTTTGGTGAGGGTGTTACCAAAACCAAAGTAGCTGGAAAGAGATTCTTGGAATAAAGCTGTGTACGCAGTGAGGGGATTTGCCCCAGCTAGGAGGATGAGGATAGCACCGACGAGTAGAGCAGATGTAATAGCAATTAGCGGTGATAGGATTGGGAGCAGAAATTTCATGCGATTATTTGCGATCGTTTTGTCATCTTTGCCAACCCTCAGCTTCAGAAATGAGTATAAAATAATATCTCGATTAGAAACCATGAAAAAACTTTTGCTATGAATACCTCAACAGCGAAGTTTTGCCATGACTAGCAATACTATTCCTCACAAGAGTGATTGCTCTAAATTTATACAGAGTATTGTATCCCCATTTGCGTTATAGAGGTTATTGATGAATGTTAGGGATGTGAAATTACAAGTTAGCCACTCATGGGAAAAGGTAACAACCAAACATGAAAAATTCTCTTCTCTAGCGTCTCGTTTCTAGTCTCTATATCCTATTTTTAAGCTAGTATGAGAAACCTATATTACTGCTCTAGGTTTCTAGTCAGCTATAATGTAACAAATTAAATGTCAGCCAACTTATTAATTTTTTAAAAAGTCTATAGTAAATCAAAAATATTTTTACAACCTATTTTATGTAAAGGATTCTAGTTTTCATGTAATCTAAAATCCCCCACTATTTAACGCTTATTTATAGCCGATTATGGTATTAGGAATTTGTTGTTACTTCTCTTTTGATAAATAAAGCCCGATAAACAGGCTCACCTTTGTTTTGAGTAGCTGTTTCTCGTTCTGTAGCTACGGGTAGAGGATTTTCTGTCAGCCATTCTTCAGCACTCAATTTCTGAAATGCTGGATTTTCGGCAAAAATATTCCGCATTTCTATTGCTAAAAACTCTATATCTGATTGCAAAAATACAACCCCGCCAACAGCCAAATAATTCGCTAACTCTGCCACTAATTCTGGTTGCACTATTCGCCGTTTCGCATGGCGAGTTTTAAACCAAGGATCGGGAAATTGAATTGTGACACGTTGTAAGATACCTGGTGGCAAGACAGATAAAAGTGGCTGTAAAGATTTATTTACATTGCAAAATAAATAATGGAGATTTGTTAATCCTAAATCTGTAGATAAATGATTTGCCTCTACCACTAAGGGTTCTCGAATTTCTAAACCGAGAAAATTCCACTCAGGTTCTATTTTTGCCATATTCAACAAAAACCTTCCCCTAGCACAGCCAATATCTAAATGTAATGGTTGGTAAGGCTGGGTATATACTTTGTCCCAATCAAGAGTACTGATTGCTTTTTGATACCTTTGGGCAAGGGGATTAACATGTTGACGTACTCGCACAGCGGCCAAAATAGATTCTCCTTCACACGATGATCTCAAACAACAAGGCTGTAATTGCCTGATTGTAATTAGCAATTAACCAATATTTTATCTTAAACAAGAATACTCGAGAAAAGAGCAACGTCAATTTGTTGAAAAATTTGTTTGCTCTTTATCATCTATATTTGAATAGCTCTAACATTATGAATGGCCGATGCCAGACAATCTACTTTATATTTCATTGATATAATTGCCTCATCAGCTAAAAAATCAATAAAGATTTAGCAAAATATCGGGATTGGTGATTAGTAAACATCAAAAAAAACAGCGGACAGCATTGGCTGCATCTATAACATAATTAAAAGTATTTCTTCTATCGGAGAATTTTTTACTATAGACTTCACAGAGATACGAACTACTGGCTGTAAGACTTTCATCAGTAACACTCATCAACTATATTCACAAAGACTGATGAAAAGTTTGATCCTTGGTGTCTACTCTACTCTAATAACTACCACAAGCGACGTAAAACCACCTTGAAGGGTTCCACAACAACCCTAAATCTGCAAAAATGGTTCTGGTAAAATCAGTCTGTTGAATAGCATATATGCCTGATTTTTAAGATAAATCTCATGCAGTTATCGGCAACGATTAATGTGTAGAAATGTTAAGGCTTGACGCTTCAAAGCAGGTTAACAAAGCACAAGTTATACTCTTGGGAAAAGGCTTGTTTTAAACCCTAATTTTATAAACTATCGTGAAATCAATGGCTCTAAATTTTCGGTTTGCCATAGTTAGCGATTTACATATCGCACTAACCCACACAATTTGGGATCATCCCAGCCGCTTTCATCTAGTGGAAGTTAGCATCCCTGCTTTTGAAAGCATATTAGAACATTTAACACAGCTCGACTTAGATTTTCTCTTAATCCCAGGAGACTTAACGCAACATGGCGAACCAGAAAACCATGCTTGGTTACAACAACGTTTAGCTAAGTTACCTTTTCCTGCCTATGTTGTACCTGGAAATCACGATGTTCCTGTGTTGATGGCTGATGAACAATCGATCGCCTTTGCTGATTTTCCCTACTACTACCGCAAGTTTGGTTATGACAATCCCCAGCAACCTTATTACACAACTGAGTTGCTACCTGGAGTCAGACTAATTGGCTTAAATTCTAATACTTTTAACGAACAAGGTCAGCAAATAGGGCGTTTAGATGATCAACAGTTCCAGTGGTTAGAAGAAGTACTAGCAAAAGTCAAAGATGAATTAGTTTTGGTGATGGTGCATCACAATGTAGTTGAGCATCTACCCGATCAATTACGCCATCCGATGGCAAATCGCTATATGTTGGAAAATGCCAGAGAATTAGTGCAATTGCTCAAACGCTACAACGTAAATTTAGTATTTACTGGGCATTTACACGTACAGGATGTTGCTTGCTCTGAAGGTGTATATGATATTACCACTGGTTCTTTAGTTAGCTATCCTCATCCCTATCGTACATTAGAGTACCATCGTGATAATTACGGTAGACAATGGTTACAAATTTTATCTCATAGAGTGGAAGCAGTACCAGATTTTCCCAATTTGCAACAATTATCTAAAGAGTGGATGGGCGATCGCTCTTTTCCCTTCCTCATCAAGTTACTAACTTTACCACCCTTAAACCTGCCCATTGACCAGGCAAAAGAACTAGCTCCTAGTTTACGAGACTTTTGGGCAACTATTGCCGATGGCGATGCTTTATTAGACTTTCCCCAGTTCCCCCACAAAGTCCGCCACTACATTCAAAAATACGGTGCGATCGCTAATAGTGGTACTCCTACTCTGATTGATAACAACAGCACAATTTTGTTGCCGAGGTGAGGAGTTGGGGATTGGGGACTGGGGACTGGGGATAAGGGAGATGAGGGGGATGAGGGAGATGAGGGGGATGAGGGGGATGAGGGAGACAAGGGGAGAAATTCCCATTACCAATTACCAATTACCAATTACCCCATGCCCAATGCCCAATGCCCCATGCCCCTATTTTAAATATCCAACGCCCGACAAATCCCAAATACTGAGGTGTAACCATGTAGGAAGGTGCTACCGGCAACGGGGCCGATTTCGCCGTTACAGAAAAAACCACCTACAGGGATATCTTTGATGTAGCGTCGAAATAACTCAGAATCAAAGTTGGGTTTGCCATATAGTCCTTCACCGCGTCCTACGCAAGCAAACATTAAAGCGGCGGTGGCTGAGGCTTCATCAGGATGTTGGCTTTGATACTGTTCTAGGAGAAATTCTAAATCGGTGGCAGAAGTTTCAGCATCACGTAGGTGAAATTGTAGCCTTTGACCCGGACGCACGCGATCGCCAATT
This sequence comes from Tolypothrix sp. PCC 7601, assembly GCF_025677855.1. Lineage (NCBI taxonomy): Bacteria > Bacillati > Cyanobacteriota > Cyanophyceae > Nostocales > Tolypothrichaceae > Tolypothrix > Tolypothrix sp. PCC 7601. Next base: position 144,742 of record NZ_CP064879.1, on the reverse strand, counting down.
GCGATCGCACCAGCTGAAGGATCTACTCCCAAAATCCCGCGAATTAAAAAGTCTCCCTGCTGCAAAGAAGGCTTAAACCCATCCATTGCTACACCGACAAACAAAGAATGTTGTGCTAACATTCGTTCTGTTTCGGTGAGGTTGGCAATCACTTCCCGCAATACTACTAGCGGCACTTGCTCATCTAGTTCCAAAATAATATTGCGTTCGGCTTTCGTTACCTGCATTGGTTCGCCAATGGGCCGACATCCTTGCGCCACAATGGTTTCTAGCACAATATTGCCACTCAAAGCCAATCCTACTGTACCTTCTCGATAGAGGCGATCGTTACAAAATAACGCCAAGCGACCACTCATACCCCCAGCACTAGCCTGTCCGCCAATGGTTACCGATCCCGGATAAGCAAAATCTAGCCCTTGTAGTAAATCGTTGATTCCTGATGAAAAGGAACCAGATAGCAAAATAAATTGCGGTGTCGGTGAAGGTGGGACACCAATTAAATCGATCCAAGCATCTGGTGAACTATCCAAATCTGGCAATTCTTCTGCCACAACGTGAAAGACTTGCAAATCCACCCCTGGTAAATGTGCCAAAGTCAAACTTAAAGCTGCTTCCGCTTCTAGTTCTTGGGTTTGTCCCATGTCTGTAGTGCCAATTACCCCACCACCACTGCAACCAATTAGCACAGGTACAGAAAGTTTCTCTGCTAGCAAAGGCAAAAGTCGGGAATACTCACTACCAAACGCCGACGAAATAAATACCAGCCCCAGATCCGGAGGCGCTGTTAACGACGAGACAGCCCTTTCTACCACCTCTGTGATTGCTGCTTCCAAAGAAGGACGGGTTGATAGGGCGTTTGCCCACTGCATTTGGTCTGCCATGAGTTTTAGGCTTTTTTCTCTCGTTGGGCTGGTTTTTTTGAGTTTTGTTCCTGGATATAATTTCATCCGACAAGAATTGAAGGCAATTAAATTTATCTCGCTTCAATGACCTGTCTATTCCAGAAAGCTAGGGTTGCTATTCCCTATTAGATTTATGCAATCTATTGTATGATTATACTTTTGTAGTACTGGCTATACAAAATCTTAAAAGATAAATATAGGTTTAGTATATCTGCCAGCGTTTATTGTATTAGTTATAGATCACCAAACTAAAACACTAACTTAACAGCTCAGTGGTTAGAATGGTGAAGTTAGCACAAAAAACTGCCATTTTTGACATTTTTCTATACTGGTATTAACACCACACAACGAGACTAAAGCTATGAGCGACATTCAAGAAAAAATCCAAGAAGAAGTAGAACAAGCCCGTACTGTCTGTGACATCTCAGGTAGCAATTCTGCCGAATGTGCCGCAGCTTGGGATGCAGTCGAAGAATTACAAGCTGAAGCTTCTCACCAACGTCAAAATAAACAAAAAAATTCTTTAGAACAGTACTGTGACGACAATCCAGAAGCAGCAGAATGCCGTCTTTATGATGACTAAAAAGTGAGTTGCTAAATTTTTTTCCTCTGACAGACAAGCAACCAAGACCTATTTACGGTTATCTTGTACCTTTACGCCAACCCCTGCCTAATGTTACGCCACTTGATATTTAATCATCCTGAAATTAAGGATAATTAGGGATTGATAGTGAGGCGTAGCAATTAAGAAGTTTTGTTCCTCAGCAAAAACTTCTACTAAAAATTAGGGATTTATGGGGGTGTAGCTGCCTTTAATCTTCAGGTATGTGTTAAAACTCTGCCGAAGATAGCTACAGGCTAGTGCAAGATAAAAGTTAAGGATCTTTGAGTTGCTTGTTTTTTTATTAGCTATCATGTGACAGTTATTAGCTAGTTAATAACTTATTAGATATCCTCAATATGGGTCATGATTCTTAGTTATGGTGTTGGATTTATATTCTGGTAAAAAATATGGGAAATAATGTTTGGTTTCGCCCGTTTGTTTGGTTAGATTTCAGATTAGCGTTGACTTTTATGGTAATTATTCCGCTAATTCTGTTAATTTGGGCATTTGTGCAGAAAGCAGAAGGAATACAACGCCTATTAACGATTTACTGGCGAGTATCGAGTATATTAGCGGTTACTGTTTACTTAATGATTGGGGGATTTGGGGTTAGTTTTCTCTCAGGATTGATGGGTCGCATTTTGATCCCTATTTCATTATGGTTTTGGGTAGACCTCAATGATGAAATCGAGTATCAAGCCAGTGGAGCGTTAAAATTAGTTTTTACCTCTTGGCGTTGGGCAATGACAATTTATGGTATTCTCGGCACGATCGCCTTGATTCCTTTTTTGGGTTGTGCTTTTTCCGAGGCTACCTTCAAAAGTCCATATTGTCGCGTTTGGTTAGAAGCCCCATCACTCTTTAAAGAATATTTCCATGCTAATAGTAAACCTGCGTTCCTCGGCTTTTTGGGGATCATGGGCTTAGTCTTTTATGTTCTCTACTTAAGCTACTTTGTATTAGTTAAGCTAGGTAAACAAGGCCGTTCCGCTACACAACAGTAATTACAGAAAGCATCAAGGATGAAGGAAAATATACATATACAGCAGATTCGATGTGTATGAGGTACAGCAAGTAATTGAAAAAAGTAATGAGTAATAAGTAATGAGTAATAAGTAAATTTCCTACTCATTACTCATCACTCATGATGTACCTCACCTACTTCAAAAGTGCTGTATAGTTCACTTTCATCCTTGAGCCGTCAGACTAGATGAAAAATTCCATTGGCAAGCGATTGGAACAATATACTGTTAAACGACCTCAAGAAGTCTTACTTGTAACGGTGGAAGTTGACAACGAGGAAGACCAAATTGCTATATTTAAAGGCTTTTCTAGTTCCTTAATGCGCCCAACTGCGTTTGATCCTGATATTCCTGTGCTACCAGACGACGCTAAAATTATCAGTATTGATCGAGTGGCTAACCCTTACAATCCAGAGTCGCCTCGTTATATTCAACAAGGCCTATCCTGGGAAGATATGCAAGCTGTATTATTAAAAGTAGGAATTTAATTTACAATTCGTAAATATTCATTCACAAGTCGTTACGTTTGGGGTTTGCATCCCTAAGCGTAACGCCACTGTCTCTATTTGATTGGGAAATTGCACCCAACCTATCTAAGAGAGATAGTGCAAACTTGGACTCGCTATTGCTGTAAGCTATTCTGCTTTTAAGTTGCACAATTAATCGTGAGGACTGTTGACGGTTGACCGTTGACAGTTAACAGCCCTGATTTAGTAGTTATGCAATTTAGACGCGCATTAGCTTAACTACGAATTACGAATTACGAATTCATAACTATTGTTGACTTTCCCCATGATCCGTTCTGGATATACTCTTCCCGTCTTTGCTTGTGCTTCTGCCGTTGCAGCTTTACATTGGTTACGTCATCATCAACCTGTCAATGTAGTAGCAGTAGATTTAATTGAACCAGCGCAAATCACTGAAATCCCCATTGAACAGGTAGCCGGATTATCAGACAACATGGCTTTGGCAATTACCCGCAGCGATCCGGGTGATAATCTCGATCTGACTAAAAATACTCCGATTTGGGCATTGGTGGAATGGCACCAAGGAGAAGGGGAGACGGTAATAATTAAAGGAGGAGAAGGAATTGGGAAGCAGTTAAATGCTGATGGTAAAGCGGCGATTTATGGTTACGCGCAGAAACTCTTGCAAGAGAACTTAAGCCGACTGTTAGCACCAGAAGAAAAAATTACAGTCACAATCATTTTACCTGCTGGGCGATCGCTTGCTGCTCGTACTTCTAACTCGGCTTTTGGGGTAGTGGAAGGACTTTCGCTATTGGGAACTACAGGAATTTCCCAACCTTTAAGTTCTCCTGAACAACTGACAGCTTTTTTGGCAGATTTACAAAAGAAAGCCAGTCAATTTGACAGTTTGGTATTTTGTATTGGCGAGAATGGCTTAGATATAGCACGCCAAATCGGTATAAATCCCGAACAGCTAGTAAAAACAGCTAACTGGATTGGGCCAATGTTAGTGGAAGCTGATAATTTGGGTGTTAAAGAAATCTTATTGTTTGGGTATCATGGAAAACTCATGAAATTGGCAGGAGGGATTTTTCATACCCATCATCATCTTGCTGATGGACGCAGAGAAATTCTCAGTACCTACTGTAGTTTAGCTGGATTGTCGCAGCCAGATATACAAACAATTTTTGCTAGCCCAACTGCAGAAGCTGCACTAACTCACCTCCGTCATCTAGATACGACAACAGGAAGTGATTGGGTAAATCAAGTTTACAGCGCGATCGCAGAGGCTATCGACTCCCGTTCCCAAGAATATATCCGCAGTCACAGCAGTAGAGATACATCAGCTACAGCCTGTGGTTCGGTACTTTTTGATCGCGATCGCAAAATTATCGTAAAGAGCAAAACTGCTTGTATGTTATCCGGAAAATTATGTTAACTTAATATGAATAATCATTAATAATCCAAATAAATAGCTTTTTCGGTATCAACTCTAGGGTATTTTTTTCTTTTTAATACCAAGCCTTATCGGCTAAACAGACGCGCTTAAACAGCGGGCCTGTGATGGATTTATTTACCATTACACGAAACCTGGAACGGGCAGAAATAATGGTAGTTCTTAGACTACAGAGCGACTTACTCCTAACAGACACACTCTCGCCATCATGAATACAGCGGTGACTCTACTCACAGAACAAGCACCCCAATCTACTGAAACCTGGGGACAGCTTAATCGCCAAATAATTGTAATTTTAGACTTCGGCTCACAATATTCGGAGCTAATTGCCCGTCGCATCCGTGAGACGCAAGTATACTCCGAAGTTCTGTCCTATCGTACTTCAGCTGAACAATTACGGCAACTCAATCCGAAAGGAATTATTCTGTCTGGTGGCCCAAGTTCAGTTTATGGAGAGAATGCACCCCATTGTGACCCAGAAATTTGGAATTTAGGTGTTCCCATTTTGGGAGTCTGCTATGGAATGCAATTGATGGTAAACCAGCTAGGTGGGTTAGTAGAAAAGGCTGATCGCGGTGAGTATGGTAAGGCATCATTATATATAGATGATCCCACAGATTTACTAACTAATGTGGACGAAGGCACCACAATGTGGATGAGTCATGGCGACTCAGTCACAAAAATGCCTCCAGGATTTGAACTTTTAGCCCATACAGACAATACTCCTTGTGCAGCGATTGCTGACCACGAAAGAAAACTGTATGGTGTACAGTTCCATCCAGAAGTAGTGCATTCTTTGGGTGGATTGGCATTAATTCGCAACTTTGTTTACCATATCTGCGACTGCGAACCTACCTGGACTACAGCCGCTTTTGTAGAAGAAGCTGTACGCGAAATTCGCGCCAGAGTTGGTGATAAGCGAGTGCTGTTAGCGCTTTCTGGTGGGGTTGATTCTTCTACCTTGGCTTTCTTATTACATAAAGCCATTGGCGATCAACTCACTTGTGTGTTTATCGATCAAGGCTTTATGCGGAAGTATGAGCCAGAAAGATTAGTGAAGCTATTCCAAGAGCAATTTCATATTCCTGTAGAGTATGTTAACGCACGCGATCGCTTCCTCAACATGATGGAAGGTGTCACCGATCCCGAAGAAAAGCGTCGCCGCATCGGCCATGAATTTATTCGCGTATTTGAAGAAACATCCAAACGCCTTGGTCACTTTGATTATTTAGCTCAAGGTACCCTGTATCCTGACGTAATTGAATCGGCTGATACCAACGTCGATCCCCAAACTGGCGAACGAGTAGCCGTCAAAATTAAGAGTCATCATAATGTTGGCGGATTACCCAAAGATTTACGCTTCAAACTAGTAGAACCATTGCGGAAACTCTTTAAAGATGAAGTTCGCAAAGTTGGGCGTTCTATTGGTTTACCGGAAGAAATCGTGCAACGCCAACCTTTCCCTGGCCCTGGTTTGGCAATTCGGATTCTCGGTGAAGTGACAGCCGAAAGATTAAATATCTTGCGCGATGCTGATTTAATTGTGCGGCAAGAAATTAATCAACGTGGTTTGTACAATCAAGTTTGGCAAGCATTCGCAGTGTTGCTACCAATTCGTAGTGTCGGCGTGATGGGCGATAAACGTACCTACGCTTACCCCATCGTCTTACGGATTGTCACCAGCGAAGATGGGATGACAGCAGATTGGGCGCGGATACCTTACGATATTTTAGAAGTAATTTCTAACCGCATTGTTAATGAAGTGAAAGGTGTCAACCGAGTAGTGTATGACATCACCTCCAAGCCGCCTGGAACCATCGAGTGGGAATAAGTCAGTACTGAGTACTGAGTTGGAGAGACGCGATTAATCGCGTCTGTACAAGAGTGATGAGTTTGTAGCTGTTTCAACTACAAACTCATCATTTTGTTTTGGGAAATTTATCAGCGTTTATCTGCGTGTATCGGCGGCTAATTTTCTCTACATTCATCCCTTCACTTCTGATTCAAAAGTAATTGTCTCAGATTGGTAAGCTGGAGGTTCGACATGGATGAGAATTCTTACCGGACGGAAACGTTCTTCTAGTAGCCTTTCTACTTCTTCGGTAATGCGGTGGGCGGTTTCTACATCTGTAGCATCGACAATTAAATGCATTTCCATAAAGACTTGACGGCCGAGAACTCCACGAGAAGCAATGTCATGACAATTAATGACTCCCGGAACCGAAAGCGCGATCGCATGGATTGCTTCTGGTGCGATCGCCATTTCATCTACTAAGGAAGGTAAATTATCTTTTAAAACTGACCAACCACTCCAAAAAACTAACAAAGCAACAGGAAAAGCTAAGACTACATCTAGCCATTGGTAACCTAACCACACGCCAATCAAACCGCCAATCACAGTAATGGTTACCCACACATCACTCATGGTATGTGTAGCATCAGCAATTAAAATTGGACTACCTACTCGCTTCCCTTCATTGCGTTCGTAGAAAGTCACAAAAATATTCACACCTAGCACAATTAGTAATAACCATAATTCTGCTGCTGAGATGGTTACAGGTTGACCACCTTTGAGAATTCTCTCAACTGCGCCTTGGAGAATTTCAAAACAAGCAATTCCTAAAAAAGCAGAAATTCCCAAAGCACCGACAGCTTCAAATTTTTGGTGTCCATAGGGATGTTCGCGATCGGGTTTTGGAGAAGAAAACTTACTAGTAACCAAGCCTAAAACATTGTTGGCGCTATCAGTAACACTATGTAAAGCATCAGCTAATAAGCTTAAAGAGCCTGTAGAGTAACCCACTACTGCTTTTAATGCCATCACAAACAGGTTTAGCAGTAGGGTAATAATTAAAACCTTTCGCACCACTGCGCGGTTATCGTACGTCATAAATAATTTTTACATCAGATTCTACGTTTTATCATTAAAACTTAAAACACAAGTAATAAGTATCAAACTATTACCCAGTAAGAAATACATCTCTCTACAGACTAAATTTTTTTATTTATTTTATTGAGATTATTTATAATTAAGATTTGCCAAAAGCTTGATATTTATGATGATTTTTTATTTGTTTAATAGCTAATAATTGGCATCTAAAAATTTTTATATTTTTTCTTCTATGACTTTTTGAGTAGTCAAGCAATGTTGGATTTTGGATGAGCCCGACTAGTACCGCAAGGCGGAATTCAAAATTCAAAATTCAAAATTCAAAATTAAGACAGAGTAAGCGTTTTGCGGATTTTGAATGGTCTGTTTATTTACGCCTTGTTGTACTAGTCGCTGATGGTAGGGTCATACCACAATACAGTTTGATTGATTTGTCAGTTGTGGAACCAGCTAGCTCAATTGGGGGAGAATCCCCCAAACCCCCTCCAAAATTATTGTTTTTGTTGTCAATTTATTTTGTAACTGAACTGTATTGGGTTATGTCGTTGCAAAAATGCCAATCAATTTATAAATTTGGCAGGTTAGCTAAGATTCTCGACTTGTTCAAAAAGTCGAGAATCTGATTTTCGCTCAGGTATTAAGAACAACTGGTCAAAGCTGCTCCACATTGGTCTTCTCTTACCAACCAACCGTTAACACCTTTATATTGCACCAGCGCCCAGCCTCCCTGACAGCCTAATAATTTGACGCTGGTGTTAGGTGGAACTCTGACTATGACTTTACTTTTGGCACTAGTTTTGGCGTACAGCTTCACGCCTTTAGTACCGTAACCTCTGGTTGATAAGCCTAACTTGGGCAAAGATACCCAACCAGTTCCTTTAAAACCGCTACTAGCATTGGTAATCTTGGCCCAATTTCCTAATACAGCCACAACCTGAACAGTTTCATTAACAGGCACTTGTCCTAAAATTTTATTGTTGGTGCTGGTTCCACTCCGCACGTTTAATGTTTGCCCATCTGAAACATCAACATAGGCAAATAAATTACACTTTGTCGGATTTTTTGATTTAGCTAAGGCTATTTGATCAGCTATGCCAGTATTGATAGCTATAGTAGTACACATAAGTGCTAAACCTGTAGCTAGCTTCAAGACTTGATTTTTCACTTTATTTATCCTCATCTGCTTCGGTTTGAGAGGATGTCTGAAAACCTTTTGGTCTTGTATTCAAGACTTGTAGATCCTCCTAAATCCCCTTAGCAAGGGGGACTTGAGATGCTTCACCCTTTTTTAAGGGGAGCTAGCGTCATAGGCGGGTTTCCCGACTTGAGATGACTGGCGTGGGCTAGGGGGAATCAGTCGTAATATTTCATACTTCTCAGACATCCTCTGAAGACACCAATATTAATACGGGTGTCCTATGAATAGCTCATATCTTAACTGATAAATTTCAGATGTAATTAACGACTACAAACCTTAAATTAGAGTTAATTTCGCTAACTTTAATTTATATGAATTCTCCTTACTTCTTCACCAGCAAGTGCAATAAGCTAGTTAACTTTGAGCAAACCAATTCTGTCAAAAGCATAGTTTTTAGAGAAAATCAAGAATAAGTTACTCAACTTTGGTTAATTATTATGAACATCAAAATCCAACCAATCTCAAACAGCATGGGTCAACAAATTATTAATACTGGCAATCATAGTATTGGGGAATTATCACGGGAGGAAATTATTAGTTTATTTAAAGAGTATGGAGCCTTGCTGTTTAGAGGATTTGCAAATAATGTCGAAATTTTTAAAGAATTTAGCAACTCATTAAGTACTGATTTTATGGATTATGCTGGCGGAGTATTTCAGCGCCGCATTATTAATGGCGATAAGACAGTTTTAAGCGTTAACAATTTTAAATCGGCGATTAAATTGCATGGTGAGATGTATTATCAAAAGCATATCCCACTGATGTTGTGGTTTTTCTGCGCTCATCCAGCATCAGCAAAGGGAGAAACAACAATATGTGATGGCAGACAATTCTATAATGAGCTGAGTAGCGCTACCAAAGATTTATTTAGCAAAAATCATATCAAGTTTACTGCCCATCTATCTGAAGCAGAATGGCAGAAACAATACAAAACTGAAGATGTGAATCAAGTAGCAGCAATATGTGAACTTAATGATACGCGTTTAACTATTTACCAAGATAATTCAATATTAACTGAGTATATTCGTCCAGCAATTATACCGAGTAGCTGCGGCAAATATCAGGTATTTATTAATAGCCTATTACCCGGTAAACATTTATATCCAGAACGGCTAAGATTTGCCGATGATTCAGATATCTCCGATACAGTTATGTCTGAACTTAATGAAATAGCTGAGAGATTAACTACGGAAATTTCTTGGCAAAAAGGCGATATTTTAATGATTGATAATACAAGAATTCTTCATGGTAGAAGAGCTTTTGATGATGAGAGGCGAGATGTTTATATCAGGCTATGTGCCCCAGCTTTTTCAATCTAAAGTCAAGCGCTGCGATAAATTAGCATCTTGGTAAAAATATTTACCGACTAAACTATCAACAAAATGATCAAATTTGTCAAATAGACCAGCTAAGGAATATTGAAAAGTCAATTCTCGATCAAGATTGTGGGATATTGTTAAATAGGTTAGAGATTCGCCAAATAAATTAAGAATGAAGCTGGCAGCAAGAGTAAGTCAGGTAACACCCTCTTTAACCTTAGCGATCGCAGCTAAAGCTAAGGCAATGAAAGCAGAGGGTGTGGACGTTTGTAGTTTTAGCGCTGGAGAACCAGATTTTGACACTCCAGCCCATATCAAAGCAGCAGCAGCAAAGGCTTTGGATGAAGGCAAGACCAAATATGGCCCAGCCGCTGGAGAACCAAAGTTAAGGGAAGCGATCGCCCGTAAGCTGAAAGCTGATAATGGTCTAGATTATAAAGCAGAAAATGTTATCGTCACCAATGGCGGTAAGCATTCTCTCTACAATTTGATTGTGGCTTTAATCGATCCAGGTGATGAAGTCATTATCCCGGCTCCCTACTGGTTAAGTTATCCCGAAATGGTAACTTTGGTAGGTGGAGTTCCGGTAATTGTCCCCACAGATGCTTCGACGGGTTATAAAATTACGCCGGAACAACTCCGCAAGTCGATTACGCCCAAAACAAAGTTATTTGTCCTCAACTCTCCATCTAACCCCACCGGGATGGTGTACACGCCAGCAGAAATTAAAGCACTGGCGGAAGTAGTAGTTGATGCAGATATCTTTGTTGTCTCTGACGAGATTTACGAAAAAATTCTCTACGACGGTGCGGAACATATCAGCATTGGTTCTTTAGGGAAGGAAATTTTTGCCCGTACCTTAATCAGTAACGGCTTTGCCAAAGCTTACTCGATGACAGGGTGGCGACTTGGCTATTTAGCGGGGCCAGTGGAAATCATCAAAGCCGCAAGCACCATTCAAGGGCATAGTACATCTAACGTTTGTACCTTTGCTCAATATGGGGCGATCGCAGCTTTAGAAAGTTCCCAAGACTGCGTAGAAGAAATGCGCCAAGCCTTCGCCAAACGGCGACAGGTAATGTTAGACAGACTCAACGCCATTCCCGGATTGAGTTGTCCCAAACCTGACGGTGCTTTTTATCTTTTCCCCGACATCAGCAAAACTGGTCTAAAATCCCTAGAATTCTGTGATGCACTCATTGAAGAACATCAAGTTGCAGTAATTCCCGGTATTGCCTTTGGTGCTGATAAGAACATTCGCCTTTCCTACGCCACTGACATGGCCACCATTGAAAAGGGAATGGATAGATTGGAGAAGTTTGTACGGAGTCGGATTTAGGAATGGGGACTGGGTAATGGAGAATGGGAAATGGGGAATGGGAAATGGGGAATGGGGAATAATAATTTCTCCTTGTTCCCTTTACCCTTTACCCCTTACCCTTTACCCCTACTCAAATCAACCCCATCTCTTGCAAACCCTGGCGGAGTCTCTTGGCTTCTTCAGGGTTATGCTGTTGGTGTAGGGCGATCGCATTTTTAAATGCTGTGACGCTGGCTTGAACATTGCCTACTTTGAGCTGTACTACTCCTAAATTTTGATAAGCTTCGGCATAGCTGGGGTTTAACTTGATGGCTTTTTGGTAACAGGCGATCGCATCTGTAAATAAACCTAAAGCTTTAAATGTCATTCCTAAGTTGTAATGTCCGCTAGCAAAATTCGGGTCAATTTTTAAAGTGGTTTCGTAAGCTTTCCTGGCATTTTTTAAATCTCCTGCTGCTTTGAGTAAATTACCCAAATTGTTATATGCTCCCAATTTTAAAATTGGATAAATTGGTAATTTGATTGCAGCTTGATAGTGGGCGCTAGCTTGTTGAGGATTTTGTAAGCGATTGTAGGCAATGCCTAAATGATAATGGAGTTCGTATAAAATTTCGTAGTTTTCTTCACTTGTCCTTACGCCTCTTTTGAGTAATTCTATACCTTCTTTAATTTTGCCAGTTTCTACATACAAGGCTCCCAACTTACTACAAACGTAAGGATCTTCAGGATGAGCTTTGAAAAACTCTTCCATTGCGGCTTGGGCTTTGGCGTGTTTATTACCTTGGGCGATCGCAGTTTTTTGATATCCTTTATGTAAAATTGCTACTCCTTGTAAATAACCAATTTGCCAGTGTGGTTCTTTCTTGATAATTTCTGATACACTATCATCAACTAAGGCATGATAAGGACGGGAAAACTGAATATCTGGATGTTTACGAAAAAGTCTAGAAACTAAAGAATAAGGGGACTGTTCTGCGCCTACTTCATGTCGCACAAGGTTGATTAATAAATATTCTTCACTTTGAATTGCTGAGTGAATTTGCGGTACAATTTCTGGAGTTAGTGTCTCATCTGCATCTAACACTAAAATCCAATCGCCTGTGACATATTTTAAAGCTTCATTGCGCGCGATACTAAAGTTATTGTTCCATTGAAAATGATGTACTTTAGCACCATGTGCTTTAGCGATTTCTGGAGTGCGATCGCTAGAACCTGTATCTAAAACTACAATTTCATCAACGACATTTTTCACACTGCTGAGGCATTTAGGCAGTGTTGCTGCTTCATTTTTGACGATCATGCACAGGCTCAAATTCATAATTCAAATTACAGCAGTCTAATGATTTCAGAATTCTGACATATCTTGCTAGCGACTGTGTAATTTTGAGTGCCTGTTTGTCATTTGTTATTTGTCAATTGTCATTTGGTAGTTGGTAATTGGAATTTTTCCCCTTGTCTCCCTGCCTTTTACCTTTTCCCAGTCCCCAGTCCCTAGTTCCCAATCCCCAGTCCCTAATTTCTACACGAATAGTCGTGCTACAGGACAAACAAAATTTGGCAGCAGAGGTGAAGACAGTTCGTCTGTTGTCAGTAATGTTGCTACTAATTTGAGAACAGCTTTTTCTCGGCGATACACCTCAACCTGTTGTAATTGCCAATTCAAAATCCAATATTCTTGCACTCCTCTAGAACCATATAATTTTAGTTTTACTTCGCGGTCTCTTCGTTCGTTCTCTGTTCCAGAAGAAAGAACTTCTACAACTAATTCTGGTGCGCCTGTTAAATGTCCTTGACTATCAAGTAAAATTGCTAGGCGTTCTTTGCTGATCCAAACCACATCAGGAATTACATTATCTGCATCGGTGAAAATAATCCCTGGAGTAGGGACAGCCTCACCAAGCCCGGTTGAGATTGACCAAGTTCTTAATTCTGCACAAATATTTGCAGTGGCTTTTTGATGTCCCCAATGCGGTGCCCTGGTCACAAATAATTCTCCATCAATAATTTCGTAGCGATTGCCGTTATCTGGCAACAACTCTAAGTCCGCGCTTGTCCAATGTACCCTTTCATCAATGGTTTGGCTCATACGAACCCCGTAGAAATTACTACTATTATAATGATGGCGCGATCGCGCTTTTGTCACTCATAGCAAACAGCGATCGCTTATATCTAGTGTGACAAAATATTAAGTTGGCATTTTTATAAATGAATGAAACCATCAGGCATGATAGTTCCTGTCAAAAATGTTTCGCTCATATCTGTAGCATAGAGATTTGCTCCGGTTAAGTTTGCTTCACTCAAGTTTGCTTCACTTAAATCGGCTCCTGTTAAATCCGCCCACTGCAAATCTGCTTTCCACATCCTCACTCCACCCATTTTGGCTCCACTTAAATTAGCACCTTGTAAGTTGGCTGCACTCAGTGATGCCATGTGCAAATTAGCATCACACAAGTCTGCATCATTGAGAGACGCGCCACTGAGATCCGATTCATTTAAATTTGCAGTTGTCAGTGCAGCTTGGCGTAAATCAGCACCACTGAGAATGACTTCTGATAAATTCGCTCTATGTAGTTTCGCTCCTCTAAGATTCGCCTGGCTTAAATTAGCTCCACTCAAAGATGCACCTGAGAGGTTAGCGCCACTTAGGTTAACTCTGCCAAAATCTACACCACCTAAATTAGCTCCCCGCAGATCTGCTTCTGGTAATTCTATGCCGTGAAAGCTTCTTTCTCCGGCTGCATACCTAGCTAGAAGTTCTTTAACATCCATGATTTTCGGTTTTCAGTAATTTAATGGGAACACTTAGTTTATTAGCGAAAAATCTTGTATTTTAACCACTACCATAAGGTTAAATTACGTAGCATAATTCACTTCATTATTGTTACCAAAAGAGTTGGAAAATTTTAGTTACCAGAGAAAATAAAACTAATCTGTTTAATTATTTTACAGCCAGAAATCATGCCTGAATATTGACATTTTGCAGAGAAACACTAACTTAATATTGCTTAATCAAACAACAATTAGCTTGTCTATTGATTTAAGCAATACCAGCATTCTGCTAAATAATAGTTAATCAAAATTAACCAAAAATCACCTATTTCGGTAATCAGATTTGCTAGGCGGGTATATGCAATTAAATGAATAATAGCATTTTGCAATGGTCATAGAATAACTATGGAGAAGATAATACTAAATTATGATGATAGCTATTATGTAATTGCAATATTCTGTAAAAGATGCCAATATTAGTCTCTTAAATATACCAATTTATTAAATCGACTTGACAAGTAATCTTATTTTTGTAAGCATCTGCAACTTGATGATACAGGATATTTTAAATTAGCAAATCTTACGTACTAGCATTAACTTTACTGACGCTGAATACATCTATGTCATAGTATTGACACAGTATTCACACAGAATATACATAAGATTGTAATACAAATTTAATAGGTGTAAAAGCTCACAAAAAACTCAGGTGCTATTGATTGCTAAGTCACAAATGCAAATAAATTAGTTATAAGCATCTATCTGAAGATAGGGCTATTGATGTTAAGTGGAGAATATGAGTAAAATTCTAACTACTTAGAAAGGTAGCATTGTATTTTGGCAAATACTGAGATAGAAACCATCTGTAGTTTTTGTGAAGCCAGGTACAGTTTATATCCTGATATGTCTATTATTCGTTCTTTTTCAATGCAATTATTTTTACTTATCAAACTGAATTCTTATATCATAAAATCAGCTATTGTTAATGCTGGCAATAATATTCAATTATCTATCTTCACACCAACCGCTAACAGGTGTAAACTCATAACAAATAGTTTATGTAATCTACCAAAAGCTACTAGTACAACAAGGCAAAAGTAAAAAGTGAGCCAGTGCGGTGGACGGGTTCCCCGGCATAAAGCAACTGGCGAACTCCGTAGGAGTAAAAAGTAAAAAGAAAGAATAGTTATAGCACAAGTCTTTTAGCAATTACAGATGGTCTGTTGATTTACGCCGACTTGTACTAGCAACATTTTACCGCAATTATTGATTAATATAGTTGGTAGCTAATCTTAGTACCTTGACTCAATATATAGAAAATGTCTGCAATGAAATCCTCGTTTATTACCAAAAATGCAGGTTTATTACGCCAAAAAATTAGAGATTATATCCTAACAGTACGGCAATGGTTCGTTTCGACACCAGAAAGGGCACTTTTAGAAGCTTACGAAGCTGCTCAGATAATTAGAAATATTGAAGTTGAGCATTTTGGCGGTCAAAAAATTTCTAATTCTTCAGGGAATTATACTGCAAATGTAATGTCTTATTGGGAAGGGTACTTAAATAAAAATTTAACTATTATCAATATCAAAATAGCAGAGTTCCGCGTCAGCCGTTCAATGTTGGAGATGGCTAATAGTAGAATTTTAGAAAAGCTGCAATTTATTGATGATGTTATAGCTAAGTATACTCCTAGAACTGAACAAATTAATATTAGTGATATTGTCAAAAGTTCTGAGCCACTGACTATTGATAATAATATAGCAACTCAACCAGTAAAACCATCTAATAATAGAGTTAATCAAGTTCCTAATTTAAACCAAAAGACAGGAGTATTGCCCAGGTCTTTTGGCAGGACAATTAACAAAATAAAAACTGATTTATCGCCTCAAGCAGAAGCAGAATTTATTAGAAATTATCAGCGTTCTAGAAATAGAACTAGAACTGCATTGAGATTTTTTCTAATTTTAATTCTTGTGCCTCTATTAACCCAACATTTCTCCAAACAGCTATTTATAAATCCTCTAGTTGAAAGAGCTAGAGGAGAACGCACTACTCAGATTTTTATCAACTCTGACATGGAAGAAAAAGCTTTACATGAATTAAAGAGTTTTGAAAGTAAACTTAAATTTGAGAGTTTATTACAGGAAGCACCTGCACTTTCGCCTGAGGGAATCAGAGAGAAAATTCAAGAAAAAGCGATTGAGATAGCAGAGGAATTTAACCATGAAAGTAATAGCGCTATCAGTAATGTATTTGCTGATTTAATTTCACTCGTTGCTTTTGCTATTGTAGTTGCTACAAGCAAAAGAGAAATTGCCATTGTTAAGTCTTTTATCGACGATATTGTTTATGGACTTAGTGATAGTGCTAAGGCTTTTTTAATTATTTTGTTTACCGATATATTTGTCGGATTTCACTCACCACATGGCTGGGAAGTTCTGCTAGAAGGCTTTGCAGAACATTTAGGATTACCAGCCAATGAAAGTGCAATATATTTATTTATTGCTACATTTCCAGTAATTTTGGATACGATATTTAAATACTGGATATTCCGATATCTAAGCCGCTTATCGCCTTCTGCACTAGCTACGATGAAAGAAATGAATGAGTAGGATCAATGCAAAATTCAAAATTAAGCAACTGTGACAGAATATATTAGCTTAACATCCTATGAATATTTGATGATGAATTGGTGCGTCGCTATACGACAACATACCCTACAGACAAAACACTATACATTAGATAAATGAACTGAGAATAATTAGGATTTTAAAAATCATTTAGATGTAATTAAATTTTATTACTGCTGTAATGATTAAAAAATCAGGTATTTATCTTAGAGGAGATTTGTCAAGCAGTCCAACATCTTTTTCGGTACGTTAGCGATAGCGTAACGCACCCTACTTTATAAATCATCTCTTATTTAAAGCATCTATATAAAGATAGAGATAGAGCTTATCTCTAAAGATATAAATATATTCAGAACTGATTTTTTGATTTGATAGAAAGCTTTAATGAAAGTATATTTAATGCTGAAAAATAAAATTTGATATTGCTCGGAGAAAATTATCATATATAAAATCAGAAATTATTGAAAAATATATCAATTTATATCTATCTTTCGGTTGTGGCTTTTCCTTCAAGTGGTAGAAACATTGTTGAGTTTTTCTGGATAAATTGAATTTAAACCAGATGACTTCTGTGAGGAACTCATGAATATTATTGCTTGGGTAATATTAGGACTTCTAGCTGGTGCGATCGCAAAAGCAATTTATCCAGGTTATCAGGGTGGCGGAATTCTTTCGACAATGGTATTAGGTATTGTCGGCGCTTTCATTGGTGGTAGTCTGTACACACTTTTGCAAACAGGAACTCTACAACTTACCGCTGCTGGTACTGGTTTCAGTCTTACAGGTCTATTTATAGCTGTAATTGGTGCAATTATTGCTATTTATTTATGGGGACTATTGAGCAGAAGCAGTAGAGTCTAATTAAAATCCTCAGGACAATGATTCTTGTGATTTTCTAGTCTGAGGCGTAATCTAAATTCGTTACGAAATTACGAAGGATTTTCAACTCGGAATTTGGTTTGGATCAAAGGTGAAAGGGTAAGGTTTAAAGGTTTTTTATTGCCTTTTTCCCCCTTCCTCTTGTACCCTTAACCGACAAATATTGGGGGGCAATCTAGATTTTAAGGTGTGAGTCTGTAGCGTTATTTTAGGAATTTGTATCAGTGGTAGCTGGTAATAATTCTAAATCAATCCATTGACCAAATAATTGTTTCAGGAAGCAGGAAAAAATGTTTTTTCATAAAAAAGAACCGATTCATGTAGTAAACGTTAGCGATTCTAATCCTAGGTTTGCTCAATTACTTCTAGAACAGTTTGGTGGAGCAACAGGAGAACTTACAGCTGCACTACAATACTGGGTGCAATCTTTTCATGTCGAAAATGCTGGCATTAAAGATATGCTTCAAGATATTGCAATTGAAGAGTTTAGCCATTTAGAAATGGTAGGTAAACTCATCGAAGCTCATACTAAAAATACCGATCAAACCGAGGCTTATAAAAGTACTCTCTTTGCGATTCGGGGAATTGGCCCGCACTTTTTAGATAGTCAAGGTAGTGCTTGGACTGCAAATTACATCAATGAAGGTGGAGATGTCGTGCGTGATTTGCGAGCTAATATTGCAGCTGAAGCTGGAGCACGTCAGACTTACGAAGAGTTGATTAAGCTAGCGACAGATGATGGTACTAAACAAACTTTAGTACATCTATTAACCAGAGAAATTTCTCATACGCAAATGTTTATGAAAGCGTTAGATTCTCTGGGTAAATTGACAGATCCCTTATTTGGGAATATTCAACCAGATGAAACTGTTGCTCTCTACTACAACCTATCTACAAATGGTAGTCAAGATGAGCGTGGCCCTTGGAATTCTGAGCCAACATTCAAATACATTGCCGATCCTCTGCAAAAGCATTCCTAATTAACTGATATCAATTCTTGATGAAGCTGCATAGATTGAGAACCCACCTTTTTTAAGGGTGGAAGCAAAAAACATCTATCAAAGTTACCCTTAAAAAGAGGAATTTAGAGAGATATAAATATGTGCAACTTCACATGAAATTGGTATGAGTTATGAGCATTATATGAGCCAGTTAGAAGTAAATTCGCTGGCTCATTTTTCCGGAAAAATTACAATTAAGTATATGGAGAATTGACTGGTGATTGTTAATGCTACACAAAATGGTTGGGAAGTAATCTATCATCGTGCTCATGCATTATTAGCAGCGCAATTAGCCGGACAATGGCGACGTAAAAATGCTCCTGCAAGATTATATGAAACCCTAGCTGCAATTTCCCATCATGATGATTTAGAAAAAGAGTGGGAAGAGAATATTTTGACAGAAAGTGGTGCGCCACTAGACTTTACTCTCAGTACAGAGACTGATATCAAAAAAATTGCTAATCTTGTCAAAAATGCGCGTTATCGGGGAAGATGGGTAGCTTTATTAATTTCTAAGCATATAAGTCGCTTACATGGAGCAAAACGCGGTGAATCTCCTGAAATAGACAAATTTTTGGATGAACAATTGGAAAACCAGGAACTTTGGCGTAAGGAATTAGGAATTGACAAACAAGAAGTAGATGCTGCTTATGCATTTATGCAATGGTGCGACCGCTTATCTTTAATTCTCTGTCAGCAAGAACTCCCGGCTGATGAACGCTGGTTAGAAATTAGCAAGGGGCCTGACGAACAGCGTTATGACATTATGCAACGCAGCGATAATTTGGTAACTGTCAATCCCTGGCCTTTTGAAGATGAGAAATTTACAGTCAATATAGAAGCTTGCGACTTATCACAGTTGAAGTTCAAAAGTAGCGCCGAACTGTCCCAAGCACTCCAGGAAGCGCCAATCAAAATATTGGAATGGACTTTTGTCAAGCACTAACAAAAAAAAATCCAATTTATTTAATATTTGATTTACCCAAGGGAACAATGAAACTAAGCATTTCATTTTCCCTTAAATCTATGACATCAAATGATGATGAAGCATCTCAAGCCTTGCAAGAATGTCAACACCAGTTACAGCTTGCTGTTCAGTATCAAAAAATCTTAGCAAGAATTCTTGCCAAGAGTCGGGCATCAGTGAATTTAGAATCTCTGTGTTCGAGTTCTTGTCAAGATATTTGTCGGCAATTGAAGATTGAACGAGTGGCAATCTATCGTTTTAACCCTGACTGGAGTGGCAGTTTTATTAATCGTTTAAGCTTTGCAGAATCACCCTGGAATACACTGGATGCTTTTGGACAAGATTTGGTTTGGGGAGATTCCCATTTACAAGAAACTCAGGGGGGGCGATATCGAAAAAATGAGCCGTTTGCTGTTGATGACATTTACGAAGCAGGATACTCTCGTTGTCATATTGAAGTCTTAGAACAATTTCAAATTCGCGCCTATGCGATCGCCCCGATTTTTGTAGGTGCAAAACTGTGGGGATTGCTGGCTGCTTATCAACACTCTGCGCCCCGCAAATGGCATTCTAGCGAAGTAGAATTCCTCGCCCAAGCTGGCACCTATTTTGGTGTAGCAATGCAGCAGGCAGAAATTCTTGAACAAACCAAACAACGCACCACCGAACTGCAAGATGCGATCGCGCGTCAACGAGCATTAATAGAAGTGGTGGGCAATATTCGCTCTTCTCTGGATATCGAAATAATTTTAGATACTACTTGTCAGGAATTATGCAAACTTTTGAAGTTAGAGCGGGCAGCAATTTATCGCTTTAATCCAGATTGGAGTGGTGAATTTGTCAGCCAATTTGGGATGCTAGAATCGCAGTCGAATAGAATTAATGCTTTTGGCAGAAATCTCGTTTGGGAAGATACTCACCTGCAAGAAACCAAAGGTGGACGCTACCGCAATAACGAAAGTTTTGCCGTTAACGATATTTACCAAGCTGGACATTCACGCTGTCACATCGATATTCTCGAACAATTTAAGATTCGCGCCTATGTTTTAGCACCGATTTTCCTAGGTTCAAAACTTTGGGGATTGATAGCAGCCTATCAACACTCTGCACCGCGTCAATGGGTAGATTACGAAATTGAATTCCTCGGGCAGGTAGGGGCACAATTAGGAGTAGCAATTCAGCAAGCCGAGAATTTGATTCAATCAAAACAACAAACGGCGGCGTTTCAAGATGCGATCGCACGTCAACGGGGGTTAACTGAAGTAGTCAGCAAAATTCGCTCTTCTCTAGATATTGATTTAATCCTCAGAACCACTTGTCAAGAAGTGTGTAAACTCCTCAAAGTTGAACGTGTCGGTGTTTATCGCTTTAATCCTGACTGGAGTGGCGAATTTGTCAGTCATTTTGGCATGGTGGGCGCACAGTGGGACAGTATCAATCCTTTTGGCAAAAATTTAGTTTGGGAAGATACTCATCTGCAAGAAACCAAAGGTGGACGCTATCGCAACAACGAAAATTTCGCTGTTAACGACATTTACCAAGCCGGACATTCACGCTGTCACCTCGATATCTTAGAGCAGTTTAAAATTCGTGCCTATGTGTTGACTCCCATTTTTGTGGGGCGCAATCTGTGGGGATTGCTGGCGGCTTACCAACATTCTGCGCCTCGTAACTGGGATAGCGTAGAAGTTGAATTTTTGGCACAGGTTGCGAGCCAACTAGGAGTAGCCTTACAAAATTCGCAAATGATCGTTCAAGTTCAAACTCGTGCCGATGAAATGCACAAATCGGCAGAACAGCGACGAATTTTATTTGATTTGGTGGTGAAAATTCGGGAATCGCTGGATTTGGAAACCATCTTGAAAACCACAGTCCAAGAAATTAGGCGATCGCTTACTGTAGATCGTGTAGGTGTGTTTCGCTTTGATCCTGATGTCAATTTTTGCAGTGGGGAATTTATTGCTGAAGACGTGTTACCTCGGTTCGATGCTGCTCTGGCTGTGAAGGTGCAAGATTATAGTTTCGCCGATCAGTATGCAGCGCAATATCAGCAAGGGAAAGTGCAAGTGATCTCTGATGTCAACCGTGCAGGCTCCAAAATCCCTCATTTTGATATAGTTGAGCGATTTCAAGTTAAAGCACAGATTGTTGTGCCATTAATGGAAGGAGATGAGCTATGGGGCTTGTTGTGCATTCATCAATGCACCCATGCACGTAACTGGCAAGAAACAGAATTAGAATTTGTCACTCAAGTAGCAGCACAACTCAGCGTCGCTTTGCGTCAAGCCAACTTGTTCCAACAATCAAGTTTGCTGGGTCAAACCCGTGAAGAAGCAAATCAACTTGCTCAGACCCTCAACGAGTTACGTACTGCTCAAATGCAAATTATCCACGCCGAAAAAATGGCCAGCTTAGGGCAATTGGTAGCGGGAGTTGCTCATGAGATTAACAACCCAATTAATTTCATTCACGGTAACTTAGAACACGCCGATCAATATACCCAAGAATTGCTGCGCTGTGTGCAGCTTTATCGAGAACATCATCCCTATGCGGCACCAGAGATTCAAGAATTTTGGCACAAAGCCGAGATTGAGTTTTTATTCGACGACTTACCGAAATTATTCCAGTCCATGCAGGTAGGTACTAATCGCATTCGGGAAATTGTCACATCTTTGCGTAATTTCTCGCGCTTGGATGAAGCTGACTTTAAGTCCGCAAATATTCATGAGGGAATTGACAGTACATTGATGATTTTGCAAAACCGCTTGAAGTCTTCAGCTGGTAACCCGATTATTCATATTACTAAAGACTACGATCGCTTACCGCTAATCGAATGTTATCCCGGTCAATTAAATCAAGTATTTATGAATTTGCTCTCTAATGCCATTGATGCCTTAGAAGAACGCAACGCCCAAGCTACTCCAGAAGCGATCGCCACTAACCCCAGTGAAATCAAAATTTCTACCTCAATGCTGAATAAAGACTGGGTTGCCATTCGCATTGCTGATAATGGTCTTGGCATCGATCAACAGGTACTTTCTCGGCTGTTCGATCCATTTTTTACTACAAAAGTTGTTGGTAAAGGCACAGGTTTAGGTCTTTCTATTAGCTATCAAATTGTCACAGATAAACATAATGGCAAGATATATTGTCAATCTGAACCAGGTAAAGGCTCAGAATTTGTGGTAGAACTGCCAATTCATCAAGCGACACATAAAAAATAGTAATTAGGGCGGTGCAATTAAAGATAGTTGGTAAGGGATGTCATTAGTCATTTGTCATTGGTCATTCGTATTGACCCTTGACTCTTGACTCTTGACTCTTATGCCAGAGAATCACTGTGCCAGTTGCGTAAGTCCTATTTTTATTTCTAAATCCCTTTTTTCAGTGATACACATTGCAATTCCCTTTTCGTAATAAGCTGCCTCATTAATAAAAACTGGATAGACGATTGAGTCACCTTCATAGGGAATTTCTTGACCATCAAAGGTTAAAAAAATCGGCTCTCCCGGATGCAGTGGTTGATAATCTCTAAATTGCAATCGCGGATGAATCATTGCCTGAATTTCGCCCAATTGATTTCGGGGATAGTCTATTGTTCCGAGGTTGTGATAAGCGGTGAGGGGGTCATTTACGAGAGGAGCTTTTCCCTGATTGTAATCTGCTAAATAATCTAAAATCGTATGAACAATTGCTTCAGTTTCCTGAAATAAAGCAGCATCCAAAACACCTTGAGCAACTGCGCCAACTTCCAGGGTACAGCCAAATTGACAAATTGAATCGAGATGAGACCTTTCTTGATTTTTGGTTGTGGAATAAAGTACTCTAACTTTGGGATTTATTGATGCAAGATGAGCCGCTAATTGAATATTTAATAAATTCTCATTACCTAAAATAATAGACAGTCCCATATTGGCAGTAGAACTGTGTAAATCGATGACAAAATCTGCTTGCTGGCTACCTGCAAAACCAAAGGTTTGATAAATTACCTTAGCGCGTTGGGCTTCATAACTAGACAAATGAGGATTTTCTAAATCTTGCGGGAGGAAACAGCGATTGAGGTCAGTGTCAGTATAGCGTCTGCCAATTGCATGGGCTTTAGGATTAGCAATTAGTGTCAGGGTTTCAAAACTTGAGCGCTGAATTAAATCAGGCGATCGCTCAAATTTTTTCACTAAATAAATTCCCGTAAGTTCATTTCCGTGCGTTCCACCAACAATCACAACACGTTTGATTTGACTCATATTTATAGCAGTCGCCCTGATAACCTGATCTCAATTTTGCACAATAGCCCTTTTTGTGACTATAAGCGAAAGCAACTATATTTAAGATACTTTTTTAACAACTAAAGTATATTTTAAAAATATAGTAGTTCTGGCAAGCAATGGAACTTCGACATTTACGGTACTTTATTGCTGTGGCTGAAGAAAAGAACTTTAGCTATGCAGCGCAACGTTTACATATTGCACAACCTCCCCTCAGTCAGCAGATTAGCGCCCTGGAAGCAGAAATTGGTGTCAAACTCTTCGATCGCAAAAAACGTCCCCTGCAACTCACATCTGCGGGACAAGTATTTTTAGCAGAAGCCAGGTTAGTTTTAACTCAAGTTGAACATGCAATTATTCAAACACAGCGCGCCAGTCGCGGTGAAATTGGTGAATTGGTAGTAGGTACAAATAGTTCTATTGCCAATAGCCTGCTTCCTGATATGCTGCGAATATTCCGCGATCGCTTTCCCTATGTCAAGCTGGTATTACGGGAACTCACAGCAGCACAGCAAATTCAAGAACTACACAATCGCCGTCTAGATATCGCTTTTGATCGCTTACTCAATTCCTATCAACAGAATACTGAGTTGTGTTATTTACCGATTGGGCGCGAGTCTTTGGTGATTGCATTACCAAAAACACATCCTCTCGCTTCTCAGCCAGAAATCCCTCTGCAAGACTTGGCACATGAACCTTTTGTGTTACCTTCTACAGAATTAGTTCCTTCCTATACTGAGATTATTCACCTTTGTGAACAAGCTGGTTTTTTCCCCAATGTCGTTCAAGAAGCCACCTGGATGATTACAGTTCTCAGCTTAGTTGCAGGTGGGGTGGGAGTAGCACTTTTACCCAGCAATGTCCAAAATCTTCAGCGCCAAGGTGTTGTTTATAAACCTATCCAAGGCGCAAATCTCACTAGAGAGATTGTAGTTCTGTGGCGACAAGAAGATACTTCACCCGTTTTGCACGAGTTTCTCAAAGTAATTCAAGAATTAACAAATTGAAAAACTCCATCCCCTTGTGGATGGAGTTTTTGGTTATAGGGAATGGGGCATAGGGCATGGGAAAGATGTTGCTGTGTCCCGCCACAACTCCAAGGTAATACCAATTTTAAAAAATAATGTGACAGATTGTAGGGGCAAGGCATTGCCTTTTCCTCTAGAATATATTGATAAAAATTATTTGAATTTGTATTAATATTTCCAAGAATAAACACTCTTTAGGGGCGCAGTTGTGCGCCCCTAACTATCCACTTCATTTAGTAGAAAAAGCTATTAAATTACTACCACCAAATGCGATTGCCGTTTTCATCAACTCGTGCTTGACGAATTACATCAGAAATTTCTTCAGCGTCTTTCACATGGTGAAGTGCTTTCTTCTCACCATTTGGTTCATCAACAACAAAGTATGTAGGGACTGTAATGTGATCGCCTGTAATATCTGGCGAATCTACAGCAACTTGTTTAGCCTTCTCTTCTACTGACTGTGGTTCGTCAGCAATTCTATCTCCGGGATTGGCTGTTAAGTTTCTTTCTTTGACATTTGGCTCATCTTGAGAATGCCAATCTTCACTTACAGGTTGTCTAATTTGCTCGTTTGATTCATTAGTCATAACTATTGCGGTGATTTAAAACTAGGCATTTACTAACATCAATTTAAAGAATAAAATGCCGTAAGAGTTCTTTCTCTAGAGAGAGTTTGAGAATATTAATTAAAGACAGATGTCTTAAGTTATATATTCATGGCAATATTTATGAAAAACTTCTTGCTTAAGAAATAGTTAATATTAATTTTTTTCTCAGAAGTATGGTGTGTTATTGCTGAGAATGCAACATTTATCACTGCTGAATTTATTTTTTAGGTTGAAAAGGCGTATATTTACCACCTAAAGCTTCGACAATCGTGCGGGTATTGGCTGTCATCATTTTGATATATGTATCGCCTTCACTCCCCTTTGCACCGATGGAGTCGGAATAAAGTTGACGTGGGGCGAGGTTGACTTTAGCTTCTTCGGCTACAGTTTTAATTAAGGCAGGATTGATAGTTGTTTCCGCAAAAATGGCATTAACGCCGATTTTCTTAATTGACTCCACTAATCGCTGTACAGTTTGGGCGCTTGGTTGTTCTTCAGTGCTGATACCGATTAGTGTACCTGCGATCGCAATTTTATAAGCTTGTCCATAATATTGAAAAGCATCATGGGTAGTAACAAGTTTGCGCTTATCTGGGGGAATGGTTTGGATTTGCTGATTAATCCAACTATGCAACTGCTTTAATTCATTGCTAAGTTGGGTGGCATTCTCAGTAAATTCTGCTTTATCTTCGGGCGATAACTCAATTAAACCATCCCGAATTGCATTTACCATTGCGATCGCATTTTCTGCACTACCCCACACATGAGGATCGGGAACGGTTTCACCTTTACCTTTATCTAACTGCAAAGGTTTAACAACTTCTCCCACCGCTAACCGCTTCACACCTCCACCCGCAGCATTCATTAACTTAATTAATCCGGGTTCTAGGTTGTAACCGTTATATAAAATCAAATTCGCTTTTTCCATTACCCGGCTATCTGCTGGTACTGGTTCATAAACGTGAGGATCTGTACCAGGCTTGAGAATTCCTCTTACTTGAATTTCATCGCCGCCAATCTCTTCAGTTAAATCAGCAATGATAGTGCTAGTTGCTACAACTTGCGGTTTCCCATCACTCTGAGAATTACTACCGCTATCCGACTGGCTACAACCAAATAAAGCCAAAGGTAGAAGTATTGCCAAGCATATCTGCGAAAGAATGTATGTGGATTGGGAAAAGGGAGAAGGGGTAATGGGTAATGGGTAATTGGGTGTTTGGTGTTTCTTCCTCATCTCCCTCATCTTCCTCATCACCCCCATGACGGCAGTTGCTACAACGGAGGAGACCTCCGCAACGCACTGCCTCCCCAATGCCCCATGCCCCATGCCCATCTCTTTCTTAAGTATTAGTTTCATTTATCTACAACATTACTTCTATCTATAGATTTTTTCATATTTCTCTCATTTTTATAGTAAGCTCAAGAAATAAAATATGAAAGCACAGTTATGAGAAGTGTTTCTTTTTACAAAAAATTCAGTTTAGCACCGAGAGAATTCTGGGGAAGTCCTACACAAGTTATACAAAACCATGAAATGAAATCTACAGAAGGAATTTATATCTCCCATTTAGGGGTACACTACCGCACGCAAGAAGCATTGCGCGACGTTAATTGCATCATTGAACCAGGTAAACTCACAGGTATTTTTGGCCCGAATGGTGCTGGTAAAAGTACTTTAATGAAGGCGATATTGGGCTTGGTCGCGAAAAGTAGCGGTAATGCTTTATACCAGAATAAACCCTTGATGCAGCAACTAGAGAAAGTTGCTTATGTACCCCAGCGTAGCCAAATTGATTGGACTTACCCGGCGACAGTTTGGGATGTGGTGATGATGGGAAGGGTAAAAAAAACGGGATGGTTGCGTAGTTTTTCCGCAGTTAGCCGTCAGGTAGCAAATAATGCCTTAGAAAGAGTGGGGATGAAAAATTATTGCGATCGCCCCATCGGAGAACTCTCCGGAGGACAGCAGCAGCGAGTATTTTTAGCCCGTGCTTTAGCCCAGCAAGCAGAAATTTTCTGTTTTGATGAACCATTAGTAGGTATCGATCAAAAGACTCAAACAGTAATTTTTGAAGTCTTTCATGAACTCGCAAACGCAGGCAAAATCGTTTTAGTAGTCAACCACGATTTAGGCGAATCTATCACCCACTTTGATGATTTAATATTATTAAACCGAGAATTAATAGCCACAGGTTCAAGACAGCAAGTACTCACCGAAGAAAACTTACAAAGTGCCTATGGTGGAAAAGTGATGTACTTTTCTGATGCAGCTTAAATTGTCATTGGTAATGGGTAATTGGTAATGGGTTATCAGACAAACAACTAATGACAAATGACAAATGACAAATGACAAATAACAAACTATGTTCCAAGCATTAATTGAGCCATTGCAATATGGCTTTATGCAGCGATCGCTGGTGATTGCAATATTAGTCGGGTTGTTGTGTGCTGTCGTTGGTAGCTACTTGATGGTACAACGATTGGCACTGCTGGGAGATGCGATTAGTCACTCAGTTTTACCAGGACTAGCGATCGCCTTTATGGTGGGAGGTAATATTTTTGTTGGGGCTTTTATTGCTGGCGTTGTGAGTACAATGGCGATCGCACTTATTAGAACGCGATCGCCAATCAAAGAAGATGCGGCAATGGGCATAGTTTTCTCAGCATTTTTTGCCCTTGGTATTACCTTAATTACTGTTATTCAAAAAGATAATAAAATTGACCTGAATCACTTTTTATTCGGCAATATTCTGGGTGTAACTATTGATGAAGTAAGAGACACCGCCATCATTGCAGCGATTGTTTTATTAGTTGTAGTTTTACTCTACAAAGAACTGTTATTTTACACCTTCGACCCTTTAGGCGCACAAGCTGCAGGTTTACCAGTTAATCGGCTGAACTTTGGATTAATGCTGCTAATTGCCTTAACAATTGTCGCTAGTATGAAAGCGGTAGGTGTAATTCTTGTCCTTTCACTATTAATTACCCCTGGTGCGACAGCTTATTTATTAGTGAAACGCCTCAACCAAGTAATGATTTTAGGTGCAGTTATTGGCGTAATTTCTAGTACTAGCGGCATGTATTTGAGCTACTTTTATAATTTACCCTCAGGCCCCGCGATTGTATTAGTAGTATCGGGATTATTTGTCTTAGCATTATTATTTAGTCCGCGACACGGGATATTTGCACCGCAACAGAAAAAGGAAATTGTCGAGAAGTAAATCTAGTGAATGCAAGATGTTCAAATCCCCGACTTTTTGGAAAAGTCGGGGATTTATACCAATTCAAATAAATATATTCTAGATGGCACAGCGTGCCGTGCCCCTACAATCTGCTGCATTCTTTTTTCCAATTGGTATTACCCAACAAAAAACCGAACAATAATTTTGGAGGGGGTTTGGGGGACGCAACCGTCACCCAATCGGGGGTTTGGGGGAGAATCCCCCAATTCTTCTAGCTTCTTTAATCAGTGATACAAAATCAAAAAATGTTCGCGACGCATCAATATATTCCAGAGGGTACGGCGTGCCGTGCCCCTACAATCTGTCGCATTCTTTTTTCCAATTGGTATTATTTGTTCGTGAGGTGATCGCATTCATCAAGTTATTGATTATATAACCCAAAAGATGACTTAACTTCCCATACATCTTTTATTCTTTCCAGATAAACTATGCTGCCATACTGAGGAGGCCCGGCGGGACAATGGGCGTATATTTGAATTAATGCTTGGGAAAAATCAACAGAAAACCCTGGTCGAGTCAACCAATAAAAAACAGACCACCGATAATCATAATTATTACAAAGTTGCTGACACTGTTGTTCAGAAATGAGCGTGAGTTGATCGTTAATCAGCAATGGACTCAATAAGCTAGATTGATGATTGCTCATTACCCAATCGTCATAAGTCTCTTTTTTGACATTGTAAGAACTCTCAAAAAATGAGCCGCAGGGTGAAAGTTGCAAAAACTTGATGTTGTCCCAGGGAATAACTTCTCCCTTAGCTGTTGGAGAAAAAATCACAGTAGAGGTTGCAATCAGGTATGCTCCCGCCATCCTGTAATTTTGAATTACAGCAGAAAAAACCTGTGATTCATGTTGCGATCGCATTTTTTCTCTCATCTGCTAACAAAGACAATTATCAGTATATTTACTAATTTTAATTTATTAATATTGTTATTTTTGCAATTTATATTATTGCTGTAACAAGGAGCGCGATCGCGTGATGCAGACAATCTGAGCGTCAGCAATATAATGTATAATCCCGGACAGTTGAACTCCGCTCACGGGGATAAGTATGGATAGAGCGCTCATAGATAGGCTGATAGAGACTGTTCACCAAGAGTTAATTCCTAAATTACAGATTGAAAGTATAGCTCCCCACGATCCAGTAAAAATCAGCTATCTTCCCTATCCTTGGGAAAAAGTGGGAGCAGGAAATTACGCTGCGGTAGTCTATCACCCAGATTACCCCAACTGGGTTGTCAAAATTTATGCACCTGGACGGCCTGGTTTTGAAGAAGAGGTAGAAGTTTACCACCGTTTAGGTTCTCATCCAGCTTACTCGGAATGTTTATATGCTAAAGATGGTCTTTTAATTTTGAAGCGGTTATATGGGGTGACTCTTTATGATGCTATTCAACGCGGATTGCGTATCCCTAAGCAAGTAATCCAAGATATCGATGAAGCTTTAGAGTATGCGCGGATGCGGGGATTATATCCCCATGATGTACATGGGCGAAACGTGATGATGTATGAAGGAAGAGGATTAGTTGTAGATATTTCCGACTTTCTTCATGAAGATAAATGTGCCAAATGGGATAACCTCAAAAGAGCATACTATTGGTTATATCGCCCCATCCTCGCCCCATTACGGCTGAAAATTCCCTATTTTTTACTAGATGCTGTTCGTAAGGTTTATCGCTTCTTCTCTAAATTAAAAAAATCTGCTGAGGGTATTTTGTCTAAAACTTCGAGAAAAAACAACAAAACAACATATCTATAAATCCCCCAGTCCCCAATCCCCATTACCCCTTATCCCCAGAGGGGGCCCCGAGTTCCCCAATCCCCAATCCCCAATTCAGTGATACCTTGAAACAAGAGGAGAACTGAGGCTTTTCCATGCCAATTTACGTTTACTGGGGTGAAGATGATTTTGCCATAGAAAAGGCGGTGGCTGCATTATGCGATCGCATCCTCGATCCCCTATGGACAAGTTTTAACTACAGTTCCTTGCTTCCAGATCAAGCTGATGCGGTGATTCAGGGATTAAATGAAGTGATGACACCCAGTTTTGGCGCTGGTGGAAGGTTAGTCTGGCTAGTAAATACTACTCTGTGTCAGCATTGTCCAGATAATGTGTTGGCTGAACTAACGCGCACCTTACCTGTGATTCCCGAAAATTCATTTTTATTGCTCACCAGTCGCAACAAACCCGATGAACGTTTAAAATCGACGAAATTTTTAAAACAACAAGCTACTGAGTTTCGAGAATTTCCCCTGATTCCCCCCTGGAAAACAGAGTTACTCGTACAAGCAGTACATCAAGCTGCTCATAGCACAGGTGTTAAACTCACAGCTAAGGCGATGGAAGTGATTGCAGAATCCGTAGGCAACGATACCCGCCTCCTCTACAATGAAATGGAGAAATTGCGGCTCTATGGTGCGGCTAGCAATCAGCCTCTAGATGTAGATAGTGTTACCAAGTTAGTCAGAAATACTACGCAAAATAGTTTACAATTAGCAGCAGCCATCAGAAATGGCGATACAGCTCAAGCCTTAGCCACCTTAAGCGATTTAATCAATGCTTCCGAGCCTGGTTTACGCATAGTAGCTACCTTGATTGGTCAATTTCGCACCTGGCTATGGGTAAAAATTATGATGGAAAGCGGTGAGCGCAATCCCCAAGAGATTGCGAAAGCTGCAGAAATCGGTAACCCCAAACGTATTTACTTTTTACAACAGGAAGTCAAATTCCTTTCTGTACAGCAACTCATCTCGATTTTACCTCTGCTCCTAGACTTAGAAGTTAGTCTCAAGCAAGGATATTCAGATATTACAACACTGCAGACAAAGGTGATAGAACTTTGTCAAGTGGCTAGAGGAAGTAGAGCATAAATATAAAAATTTAATGGATTAAGAACTTTCTGGAACTTCTTACTTCTAAAATAATTCACAGTCATTATCGTATTGCTACTCTAGTTCTGTGTCATACACCGTATGAAAAACATTGCTGATTTCTGTTTCCCAGTAAGCTGGCAAAAAATGCTTTCTCAAAGTCTGTCTTACAGTGCGATCGCCACTGCTAGTTTAGTCGCCAGCGTTTTAATAGTAAGTGGTAAAGTTAATGCTCAAAGTCCTCAACCAGTAAATAATGATGAGGTTAATAATTATGCTCAAGCCGTACTAGCAATGGAACCGGCTCGTCAACAAGCCTTTGACGAAATTAAAAAAATTATCGGTGGAAGTGAAATTCCTAAGATAATTTGTAATGACTCCAAAACTATCAGTGGTCTGCCAAAAAAAGCGCAAGATGTTGCAGTAAATTACTGTACTCGCTCTCAAAAAATAGTTGAAGATAATGGGTTGACTATTACACGTTTCAACCAAATTACTGTCAATATCCAAAGCGACGAAAACTTAAAACTGAAAATTTACAATCGATTATTAACTATCCAAAATTCTGCCAAACCTCGCTAAAGACAAATTCATTAATCCTCAACAATAGCAAATGCCAAATTCATAATTATGCAAAATATTAGTTAGGATTAATTATATGTTTAGCCTCCAAAAATATTGATATTTTGAATTACTGACTAACTGCTAATTCAGGGTTCAATATCCTAATTTATTAGTGGCATCAATGCAACATCCTCATTTCTAAATTGCTAAACAAGCGGATTGATCCTTAGGGTCAATCCAAAATTTCAACTTTTATAACTAATGTTGCATTTCCAAAAATGCCTGTCTTTTAGCATGGATATTCTTCATGTGCTTCTTGACAGTATTCACAGTGATATACAACTTCGTAGCAATATCTTTATAGCTATATTTTCCTCGATAAAGAGACCAAATTTCTGCTTCTCTCGGTGTCAAATCATATTTTTTCACTTCTGCGATCGCAATATTTTTAAGAGATTGATATTGATTCTCAATCGTAACTAAGAAATAAGGCATCTGCATACTATTTAAATTTAACCATCTCACCCGAATCCGAAAAACTGTAGTTTGATTAAATACAATTTCATCTGACAGTATCAGCCCTTGATTATCTGTAAAACTGCGACTGTCAATTAAAGATTGGCACAAATGCTGGATGACTGGATGAATAAATTTTTCGTGGCAATTTTCTAGATTCAACTGCAAACAAATTTGGTCGGCAGATGCGTTGGCGTGTAATAGTTCACCCGTCTCATTTAAAATTAAAATTCCATCTTCTAAGTTCTCAATTACTGCTTGAAAAAAATAAACTTGCATTAAGTCAGGATAATTCAGAATCTCTGAATTTTGTACTTTAATGTTTGGTGTAGTAGCAGTTTGAGTGAGAGTAGTCATATAGTAATGAATCTTAAAAGGATATTTTCTGTAATAAATTCCATGACATAGATGCATATTGCTAAAAGCCCTATGCATCTATAGCCAAATATGGAGTTTTATTGATAGCAGCAAAAGTAATAGTGCTACTGGCTAAAAAATGCTAATTGCTGAGTTTAGATTAAAAATACTATTTTCAGTAATTAGTTAGCAATACACTTATCTGCAATATAATTTACATACAACACTTTAATTATGTATTTCGGATGAAGTTGATATTGCGTCGAGTGTTGGGTGTTTGGTACTTGTGATTTCTCGGCTGACTCATCTATGTTTGTAGGATGCGTTAGCAGTGAGAGTACGGCATCCGCCAACGCTGCTGATCTACCATTGAACGTAAAATCATACCCATAGAATCACCCTAGGGATGATTAATAGCGATAGATAATACTACTAGACTGGCAAGGAAAAACTCATTTTTGATACATATTATCTATGGTAGACACTTATATTCTTGACCTATTGGTCATTGGTCTACTTTTGCTCATAGTTACATTAGGTTCTGGCTGGATTTCGCGTCTACCTCTTTCCTTTGCTCTCATCTATCTAGTGGTTGGTATTTTCTTAGGGCCTTATGGCTTTGGACTGATTCAATTGCGGCGAGATGATGTATTTAATGCGGAATTTCTAGAACGCATCACAGAACTTGTAGTGATTATTTCTGTATTTAGTTGCGGATTAAAAATAATCCGACCACTAAAATTAGGAATTTGGGATATTACAGCCCGCCTAATTGGATTTTTGATGCCAATTTCTATTTTTGCTTTGGCTGCTGTGAGCAAATTTTTTTTGGGGATGAATTGGGGAGAAGCGATTTTATTAGCAGCAATTCTCGCACCAACTGACCCAGTATTAGCCTCAGAAGTTCAGCTAACAGATGTCAATGACCAAGATGAGTTACGCTTTGGTTTAACTTCCGAAGGTGGGTTAAATGATGCTTTAGCCTTTCCCTTCGTTTATTTTGGCATTTATGCCATCAAAGATAGTAATTGGGATAACTGGTTAAAGAGTTGGTTATTAGTCGATGTCATTTGGGCGATCGCATCTGGTATATTCATGGGAATTATTGTTGCCAAAGCAGTAGTTTGGATTGATAAAAAAGTCCAAACCCGCCGCCGCGCCGATGAATTGATGGAAGACTTTATCGCTATTAGTATAATTTTTCTGACTTATTCTTTAACAGAAATTGTTAATGGCTATGGATTTTTAGCAGTATTTGTGGCTGGTTTAGTTGCTCAACGCAGTTACCAAGATCCAGAAAAACCTCTAGCCCAATTGGGATTTATAGAAAAATTAGAAAAGCTCTTAGAAGTAGGCACGATTTTAATATTGGGAACGATATTGCTGGTACAACCAATGCTCAATTATGCGTTCCAATCTTTAATGGTAATAGTGTTATTATTTTTCGTCATCCGACCCATAGGAGTTTGGATTAGTACCATAGGTAAACGTCCTTTAGATTCCCCTCGCCGCACTTTACATTCTGGAACTCGCTGGTTATTGGGTTGGTTTGGTATTCGTGGAGTTGGTTCTTTATATTATCTTGCCTATGCATTTGGTAATGGCGTAAAAGGTGAACCTGCTGAACAAATTTCTTGGATAACTTACACCACAATTGTTGTCTCTGTAATTTTGCATGGAATTACCTCCACTCCCTTAATGAAGTGGTATGAAAAACATATCGCTAGCCGACAAAAACCTCATATCCCTGCCACAATTGATGAATTTGAATAATTTTGGGTTTGGTGTTTGGTCATTTGGGTAATGGGTAATTGGTATTTGGTATTTGGTATTTGGTATTTGTTATTTTTCCCCCCTGCTTTTTCCCAGTCCCCAGTCCCCATTACCCCTTATCCCCAGAGGGGGCCCCGAGTTCCCCAATCCCCATTACCCCTTATCCCCAGAGGGGGCCCCGAGTTCCCCAATCCCCAATCCCCAATCCCCAATCCCCATTACCCAATTTCCAACATTACCTCATGCAAAGTATTCAATAAAACCTGCGCTGTAAAAGGTTTGGCTAAGAATTCTCGGATACCAAGGAGCTGTTTTTGCTCATGTGGCTCATAGGCCATTAGTCCACTCATAGCAATAATTTGCACATCTGGATTCATGCGCTGTAACATCTGTATCGTTTGTGAACCATCCATGACGGGCATCATCATATCTATTAACACCACGCTGATGTCATCTATATACTGGGCATAAAGTGCTAAAGCTCCAATGCCATCGCTAGCGGTTAAAACTCTGTAATTATGGGTTTCTAAGGTAGTTTTAGCAATCTCGCAAATGGAAACTTCGTCATCTACTACCAAAATTAATTCGTTATTTCCACTTGGTAGGTTTGTATTGGTGACTGTATTGGTTTCTGTGGCTTCTCTACTAGGTAAGTAAACTTTAAAACTGCTTCCCTGTCCTACTTCACTGTGTACACTGACAAAACCATTGTGGCTTTTAATAATGCTCATGACCGTAGAAAGCCCTAAACCTGTGCCTTTTCCGACTTCTTTGGTAGTAAAAAATGGCTCAAAGATGTGGTTAATAATTTCTGAGGGAATACCTGTTCCTGTATCAGCAATAGTGATGACAACATAAAAACCCGCTTCGGAATTCCCATACATTTGAGCATAATTTTCATCAATCCACAGGTTTTCGGCAGTAATGCTGAGAATACCACCATCGGGCATGGCATCACGGGCATTCACGCATAGATTCATCAGTACTTGATGCAGTTGTGTGGCATCGGCAAAAACTGTCCACAGATTAGGATTGATATCAGTTTTGGTTTCAATAGATTTGGGAAAGGTTCTGTGAGCAACCTGCGCGATATCTGAGAGCAAATGTCTGACTTGCACCAGTGTGCGGCTTCCTTCCACTCCGCGAGTAAAGGAGAGAATTTGCTGCACTAAATCAGCACCTCGCCTTGCACTACTTTCCAATATCTCTAGTAGTTGCTGACTATTTTCATCTAAATCGGGAAATTTTGCGGGTAATAGTTGAGCAGTTGCCAAGATGGGCGTGAGAATGTTGTTGAAATCATGAGCAATACCGCTAGCGAGGCTACCCAAGCTTTCAAGGCGTTGAGTGCGGAGAAATTGCGCCTCTAGTTGCTTTTTTTGGGTGATATCGGTACTGACTTTGAGAATAGACTTGGGGTTACCAGCTTCATCACGCATCAGCGTCCAGCGACTTTCTACGATGATGTCTTTGCCATCTTTGGTGACTTGCTGCAGTTCACCTTGCCATTTACCTTCTGTGGCTAAGATTGCCTGGATTTCTGAGAATGATAATGAAGGCTCAGGATTTTTCCTTAAAAGGAAAGTAGCATTTGTGCCGAGAATTTCTGCTGTCGTCCATCCGTAAAGCCTTTCTGCACCTTTATTCCAGAAGAGGATATGATTGTTCAGGTTACAAACTGCGATCGCATCTATGGATATATCCAATAAAGCTGCTTGTTCATAGATCTTTTGTGCTGATTGTTTGCGATCGGTAATATCTTCAAATGTACCGACATGGCCTAAGAATCGTCTTTCTGTAGAATACATTGGGCTAGCTAACGCCCGCACCCAGCGAATTTCATCTTGGGGGGTAAGTAGCCTATACTCGTCAACCCAAGTACTTTGTTCTAAGACTGTTCTTTGCCAATCCTGAGAAACTTCAGCTCTATCTTCTGGGTGAACGGCTTGAATCCAGCCATAGCCTACGCTCTGCTGTTCGCTGAAGCCGGAAATGTCATACCATAACGGATTGCTATATATCAGGTGCCCTTGGGCATCAGTTTGAAAGATAGCCAGAGGAGCCGAAGCACAAAGCGTGCGGAAGCGGTCTTCACTTTCTCGAAAAGCCTGTTCTGCACTATGCCTTTTATATCTTTCCTGTGCCTCTCGCAACTCTCGCTCTACCGCAGGCACTAGGCGGGCCATATTACCCTTGATTATATAGTCGTGCGCCCCAGCTTTCATGGCCGCAACCGCAATATCCTCGCCAATTGTGCCGGACACAATAATAAATGGTAAATCTAGCTTTTGGCTTTGTAGGAGTTCTAGGGCTGCTAAACCACTAAAGGCAGGTAGGCTGTAATCTGCAATGATGATATCCCATAATTTTTGATTAAGGGCGGCCAGCATAGAGGCTGCGGTATCAACACGCACATATTCAACATGGTATCCACCCCGACGCAACTCTCTTAAAACTAGGAGAGTATCATCTTCAGAATCTTCAACAATTAGAACACGCAGGTGGGGTTTCATTGTCACTGACTTCCTAAACAGGCGGTGTCTCGTTCATTAGGAGCCAGTACATTCCAAGTTGCCGGACTGCTTCTGTAAACTGGAGAAAATCTACAGGTTTGCGAATATAACTGTTGCAACCCAAACTATAACTTTTCACTAAATCTTGTTCTTCGCTAGAAGTGGTGAGAATTACTACAGGTAATAAGCTAGTGCGTTTGTCTTCTCGCAAGCGACGCAATACTTCCATACCATCAACGCGGGGTAGCTTGAGATCTAACAAAATCACAGTCGGTTTAATGTTAATATTTCGACCAGCATGAATTCCAGTCCCAAATAGATAATCTAGCGCTTCTACTCCATCACGAGCTACTACTATCTCATTGCTGATGTGATTGCGCCTGAGTGCCCGAATAGCTAAAGCTTCGTCATCAGGATTATCTTCCACCAACAGAATCATCTTATTGCTTATGCTCATCCACCCACCTCCTCTGCTACTAATGTAAAGTAAAAAGTAGCGCCCTGTTCGACAATTCCTTCTGCCCACACCCGGCCACCATGCCGATGTACAATGCGTTGCACTATGGCCAGCCCAATGCCTGTGCCAGGAAATTCATCTATTCTGTGTAGCCGTTGAAAGGGGCTAAATAATTTGTTGGCGTAAGCCATATCAAAGCCAGCACCATCATCGCGAATAAAGTAAACGGGAATGCCACTTGCTTGAGTGATAGCGCCAACCTCAATTTTGGCTTGAGTGTGCTTGCTAGTGAATTTCCATGCATTATCTAGTAAGTTTGTCAATAACATCTGCAACAGTCGGCTATCTCCTCGAGCCATCAGCCCCGGTTGAATGATGTACTCAACCTGTTGTCTTGGATGCCTTTCTTGCATTTCTGTGCAGATTTGCCTAGCTAATGCACTTAAATCCACAAATTCCAACTGCATCTCACTACGCATCAACCGGGATAAGTTCAGCAAATCATCAATTAATTGCCCCATGCGCTGAGTAGCTGACCGAATGCGCCGGAGGTAGTCTTGGGCTGTATCATCCAATTCTCCTTCGTAGTCTTCCAATAGGGCTTGGCTGAAGCCATCAATACTACGTAATGGGGCACGTAGGTCATGGGAAACTGAGTAACTAAAAGCCTCTAATTCCCTATTTACTGCTTGTAGTTCAATAATTGCTCGTTGCAATCCTTGGTTGAGGCTACGAACTGCTTGTTCAGCTTGCTGGCGTTCTTCGACTTCTGCTTGGACATCGGCTAATAGTTCGGCGTGCTGTAAAGCCACTGCTAGATGATTGGCAATTTGGGTAGCAAACTCAATTTCTGTATTGTGCCATGTTCGGGAAGTACGACATTGATGTACACACAGTAATCCCCAGAGGTTATTACCTTGTAACAGAGGTACTACTAAGTTAGCTTTGATGTGAAATTGCGCCAGTACCTGAATATGGCAATCACTTAGCCCACAATTGTAAATATCCGCAACTGCTTGCACCCTTCCCTGCTGATATTGAACTGCAAACTGCTCCCCAAAGCAATGGTCATGGATTCTTTGCGCCATCGCTGACGGAAAAGCTGGGTCTACATCCTCCGAAACAAATTCTCCATCATCCCAACCAGAATCGGGATAGAAACGAAACATCCCCACTCTATCTGCTAGCAACAGTTGACGCACCTCTGTGGCTGTAGCTTGAAAAATTGTTTCTAAGTCGATTGGTTCCCGCAGGCGAGTAATTACACGAAATAATGCTTTTTGCTGCTCAATCAGAAAATTGGCTTGATTAATTTCTTGGTGTAAGGATTGGACTTCTTCTGTGAAAAT
This sequence comes from Tolypothrix sp. PCC 7601, assembly GCF_025677855.1. Lineage (NCBI taxonomy): Bacteria > Bacillati > Cyanobacteriota > Cyanophyceae > Nostocales > Tolypothrichaceae > Tolypothrix > Tolypothrix sp. PCC 7601. Next base: position 105,767 of record NZ_CP064879.1, on the reverse strand, counting down.
CTGCTGGATATTTTGAAATAAAGCTTCATCTCGGCATAAATCCTGCAGTCTTGCCAATCTCTCTGGGTTCATTCTTTTTTTTCGGGTGCTGGTAGTGGTTTGTGGAGAAAGGGAATAGGAAGAGTTAGTAGTAATGAGAGTATTGTAGGCGATCGCATAACACTCAGTGCTGAGTCCTGAATCAACCCATTACCCATTACCCAATCCCCATTACCCCTTATCCCCAGAGGGGGCCCCGAGTTCCCCAATCCCCAATCCCTACTTGGATACCGAATTAGCCGCCTGTGACGCTTTCACACTGGCTGGCGCACCACCCATGCGAATCTCAGATGAGAAGGAAGCCATACTAAAGCCGTCTTTGGCTTTGACAACACTTACCCGCATCCGTAAGTTAGGGCTAGCAAACCATAGGCGTTCTTCAGACCACATGGTTTCAGACTCAGTAGTTAAGGTTAGGGCTTCATCACTGCCTAGCTTATAACGTCCAGTGACTAAGGATTTGTCCCCATTACTCATTTTGTGGAGTAACTTACCTTCATTCGATTTATCTTCATCTGGTACTAAAACCAACACTGAAGAGCCACTATATTTTTCTCCCTTAATTTCCTTAGTACCGTTCCAAGTAACTTTAGCACCACAAGAAACTTTGCTAGAGTTAACTTCGTGCTGTTCGCACAGTTTTATTACCTCTGGATGGTCTGCGGGCAAAAACTCAAAGATAATATCTGATTTATTACCTTCAGATTTTTGCATACTTACAAAGTGACTAGTACGATGAGAAAACCATTTACCAGCACTCAACTCCAAAAACTCTTCTATATTCATCATTAAAACTGCCCTGCATCAAAATGCCGAAAATCCCACTTATTAAAAGGTAGCAGGAGGCGTTACTAAACAAGTCTGAAGTCTATCAATTTTGGATTTTGGATTTTGGATTTTGGATTTTGGATTTTTACAATCCTTCATCCTTCTCCTGCGGAGACGCTACGCGTAACTTGCTTCCCCGCAGGGGTAAACCTTTCACCTTTCACCCTTTACCTTTCACCCTTCACCCTTCATTGGCTTCAAGTCGTTTTAGGGAATAGCTTGCCGCCGCAGCAACGTTGGGATTGCTATCTTTTTCGAGGTATTTCAAGGCGGAAATACTCTTGGGAGTGGGAAGATTACCTAAAGCTTCTGCTAGACGTTGCCGCACTAACCAATCATCGGATTGAGCAAAGCGTAAGATGAGATCTACAGATTCAATATCTTTAATTTCTCCTAATGCCGCGATCGCAGCTTGATGTAATATCACTTCATCACTGTCTAAGGCTTTAATTAAGATCTCATGGGCGCGGGGGTCTTTAATATTACCCAAGGCAACAGCTACGCTAAAACGTACTAACCAATCTGTATCCTCATAAAAAGCTCGTGACAGCACCTCAAAGGCTCTCGCATCACCCAAATAGCCTAAAGCGCCTGCAGCATCAGCACGAATGCCATAATCTGGGTCATTTTCTAGAATTTTTACCAAAAGTGGGTAAGATTCTGGGGTTTGCTTAATTCCTAAAGCAAATATTGCCATTGAGCGCAATTGCAGCGATTGATCATCCAAGACCTTTTTAATTAAAGGTAAAGCATCCTCTGCTGGAACATCGCGCAGATTAGCCAAGGCTACCATGCGATCGCGCAGATTGGGGCTTTCTAACTGGTCAGAAATTTCTTTTAAGGTGAGAGCAACCATTTAGATTAAAAAAATTTGTTTACTTATCTTTACTTTACAAAATAAATTCTCATAAAGCCCATTTTCCCATTGGCGGTTATCCGAAGAGGATGGGGGATGGGGATTGGGGATTGGGGATTGGGGACTGGGGACTAGGGACTGGGGATTGGGGAACTCGGGGCCCCCTCTGGGGATAAGGGGTAATGGGGATTGGGGATTGGGGAACTCGGGGCCCCCTCTGGGGATAAGGGGTAATGGGGATTGGGGACTGGGATTTTTACTCAGAATTCAGAACTCAGCACTCAGAACTCAGCACTCATAACTTCACTCAAGGACTGGTTTTCTGGTTAATTTAATTAGTTTTCGCTTAGTTTTACTTTCCAGGCGTTTTTTTTGAGAACTGCGCGTTGGTTTAGTAGGTCGGCGTTTTTTCTTGATGACAACTACACTGTTAATCAGTTCTTGAAGTCGATTCAAAGCTTCTTCTCGGTTCTGCTCTTGGCTGCGGTGTTCTTGAGCTTTGATGACAACGACTCCCTCTTGGTTAATGCGTTTGTCGTTGAGTTTGAGTAGTTGCTCTTTATAGTAAGTCGGTAATGATGAAGCCTCAATATCAAAGCGTAAGTGAATAGCCGTTGCAACCTTGTTAACGTTTTGACCGCCTGCTCCTTGTGAGCGAATCGCGCTAATTTCGATTTCGCTATCGGGGATGATGATATTGTGAGAAATTTGTAGCATAAGTTAATATATAGCATCCAAATTGCGTAGGGGTAGCCTGTTGTGAGCATCGCCCTACACGAATTCATTGAAAGCGGCGGGAAACTCCATCCCCTTGTAGGTGGAGAGGGATAGCAGCCCCGCCGCTTGGGGCATAGGGCATAGGTAGTTTCTTCCCCATGCCCTATGCCTGATTTAAATATTTAAATCGCGCAAAGCTAGACGAATTTGCTCTACACGCCTGCGGTTGACACCCAAATCTGAATCGCCCAAACGGGACGCTGAACGCACATGAATTACTGGCTCATTGGGAGGTAGATAAAACTCTACATCATCAACAAATTTAAAAATGCGGCTTTTAGAAAGAGCATGGATGTAATTGTCTGTCTGTTCGACAATTTCTGTGCGGGGAACAACACCGAGAACCTTGATTAAGACTTCTCGCGCTTTATCCCGTTCTAAATGATAGGGAATTGGGTCAATGGCGTGTTTTGTATCAGCATTTTGGCTGACAACACAGTTAGGGGAAGCTGGACAAGAACTCAGAAGACCATTATTTACTCCCAAACCGGAAACAGCAGCCCAAGAAATGGTAGGAAGGATAAAACTCATCATCAGAGTTAAGAATATTGCCAAAGTAATACTCCGCAAGCGTTGCGGCGTGAAAGCTCTTAGCAGACGATGCATGATGAATTTATTCCTCAAGGATTGAATAGCACTCAATTATTGTCCCTCATTTAGTGCGATCGCCCCTTGACCGCGATTAATCGCGTCTCTACAAACACTGGGAAATTATCGCTTGCAAAATAGGTTCATTTCAGTTCTGAAATACCCTAATTATCATGTAGCTGATTCTGGTTTACCGAACATATAAATTCGAGTATACCGTACTTATTTAAGATGTTTTATTGAGTGTGGTAATCATCAAATATTGAGTGATAAAAACCGAATTTACAGTTATGGTCACTATTCATAATATGAATATGTAAGCGAAAAGCGAACCGCAAAATAAACCAATAAAGAGAAACTATTCAAGAGGAAAAGTTATGACAGTAGTTCGTTGGAATCCCTGGAGAGAAATTGACACCCTACAACGTCAACTCAATGAACTTTTTGAAGAAACTAGAGTTCCATCTGCTGGAGTTGAAAGAGGCGGAGTTAGAATTCCTGCGGCTGAATTACAAGAAACTGAAAATGCGATTCTGCTGAAGCTAGAACTTCCAGGCATGGAAGCTAAAGACCTGGATGTGCAAGTAACAGAAAAAGCTGTTTACATTAGCGGTGAACGCAAGCAAGAAACTAAAACTGAAGAAAAAGGCACTACCAGAAGTGAATTTTACTATGGTAAATTCCAACGTTTAATTCCTCTACCTGCAAGAGTGCAAAACACCAGCGTTACCGCAGATTATAAAAATGGAATTTTGCATTTAACACTGCCCAAAGTAGAAGCAGAAAAAACTAAAGTCGTCAAAATCAACTTAGACCAAGTATCTGCGTAAATCTAATTCCAACGAATGCACAGTTTTAATGTCTTTGCGCGGTTAGTGATGTAATTTAAATCTAAGCTCAGTTGTATTTAGACAACTGAGCTTTTTTTATAGGCGATGTTTAGTGTTTGGTGTTTGGTGTTTGTTCTCCATTCCCCATTACCCATTACCCATTCCCCAGTCCCCAGTCCCCAGTCCCCATTCCCCCTTATCCCCAGAGGGGGCCCCGAGTTCCCCATTCCCCATTCCCCCTTATCCCCAGAGGGGGCCCCGAGTTCCCCATTCCAATGTCTAACTTGTTGCGGATGACAAGCATGGCTGAAAATTGTTGCAATAAAGCTAGTTTTGCCCAGCAGTAATCATGACAAACCGCGTTTTAATTTTGGGAGGGAGGGGGAGAATTGGTAGCAGTGTTGCTCAAGATATCGCCACCCACACCCAAGCAAAAATTACAATTACCGGACGTTCGCCAGGAAATGAGGGGGATGTAGACGCGAGGTGGCTAACTACCAAACAGGACTGGAATCTGGGGACAGAGGTAGAGTTTTTGGTGTTGGACTTAGCGGAAGTTGATAGACTGCAAGAAGCGATCGCAAATTCCGATTTAGTTATCCATTGTGCTGGCCCCTTTCACTACCGAGATACTCAGGTTCTGGAAATTTGCATAGAAAAAGGTGTCAACTATTTAGATGTCAGCGACCATCGGTCTTATACTAGTAAAGCTTTAAATTTGGATAAACAGGCTGCGGCTGCTAATGTCACAGCGATTATTAATACGGGGATTTTTCCTGGTATTTCTAACAGCATGGTGCGTCAGTGTGTCGAGCAGTTGGATCAACCAGAAAAAATTCACTTAAGTTATTTAGTATCTGGTTCTGGTGGTGCTGGTATCACTGTAATGCGAACAACTTTTTTAGGGTTACAGCATCAGTTTGAAGCGTGGATTGATGGCAATTGGCAATTAGTTAAACCATACAGTGAAAGAGAAACTGTTAATTTTGCATCACCCTATGGACGTACTGGAGTTTACTGGTTTGATATGCCAGAAACTTTTACGATGCCCCATTCTTTCCCTTCTGTGAAAACTGTAATTACAAAATTTGGTTCAGTCCCCGATTTTTATAATCACATGACTTGGATAACGGCACATATTTTCCCGAAATGGTTGATGCAGCGTCGCGCCATGATTGAATTCCTATCTCATGTCAGTCATTTTATGACAGATGTGACTAATCCTTTTACTGGGATTGGGGTAGCAGTACGCGCTGAAGTTACAGGGCAAAAAGATGGGAAAACAGCCGTTTATTTTGCAGATTTAGTCCATGAAAATACTGCTTTAGCTTCTGGTTGTGGTACAGGTAGTATCGCGCAATTGCTACTAGAAGGTAAATTGAAAAAGCCAGGAGTTTCACCTGTAGAAGAGGCATTACCTACAGATTTGTTTTTGGAAATTATGAAAAGTCGGGGGATTGAAATTTATTGTAATTGGTAGGGGATTGGGGACTGGGGACTGGGTAATGGGTAATGGTTAATGGGTAATGGTTAATGGGTAATGGGTAATTGTTTATCAGAAAAAAAAACAAATGACAAATGACAAATGACAAATGACAAACACCCAAATCTGTTTTAAGTAAGTCAGTGGGAAAAAACAAAACTAAGTTAAGAAAGGTAAACAAAGCTATAATCCTCTTCCCTCCTGCCTCCTGCCTCCTGCCTTGTCATAGCGATAATTTTTAACCCTGAGCTACTTAGTCTTTTACTTCTAACAATTTTTGAATTCTGGTTGTTAGTTGATTGAGTTTGATGGGTTTGGGGATATAGTCGTTTGCGCCGGCGGCTAGACATTTTTCTCTATCGCCTGGCATGGCTAAAGCTGTGAGGGCAATGATGGGAATATTGACGAAGTTTTGCTCTAGTCGGATTTGCTTGATTGCATCTATGCCATCCATTCCTGGCATTTGAATATCCATCAAAATTAAGTCAGGAAGTCTGGTTTTAGTGAGAGCGATCGCATCTTGACCATTATTCGCCAAAATTATCTTGTATCCTTTTGCCTGTAAATAACTAGAAATTGTCAAAACATTAGCTTCGTTATCTTCTACTAATAAAATTAGGGGTGAATCTACTACAGTTTCTTCACAGGTGGAATTTAGCTCAGGTGATGAGTTTACTGGCTCAAAAGAAGATTCCCAGAGATTGCTACAGGGTAAATCAACAGTAAAGCAACTTCCTACACCTAGTTCACTACTCACCCCTACTTTACCGCTATGTAATTCTACAATCCGCTTGGCGAGCGCTAGTCCTAATCCTGTACCAGTGTATTGACGGTTTAAAGCACTATCAATTTGGATGAAGGGTTTAAATAATTTTTTGATATTTTCTGGGGCAATCCCAATACCTGTATCAATGATGGCAATGCGAATGAAACTTGTGAGGGATATATTTTCTACTTCTGGGATGAGTTGTTGACGACTCACTTCTAAGGTAATTCGCCCGCCTTCTGGTGTGAATTTTACAGCATTATTGAGGAGGTTAATCAAAACTTGGCGGATGCGTCGTTCATCGAGCAACAGTTTTGGTAGTTGTGGCGGAATTTTTACTTCTAACTGAATGCGTTTTTGTCCGGCTTGTTGTTTAATGAACGCTAAACTGGATTCGCAAAGTTTACGCATAGCTATGGGAGCATATTCTAATTGTAGCTGCCCTGCTTCAATTTTAGATAAGTCTAAGATGTCGTTAATTAATTCTAATAGATGTTCTCCACTGCGTTCAATGGTTTGCAAACTCTGCCTTTGCCTATCATTAATTGTGCCTAATATCTCGTCTTGCAACACTTCCGACATACCCAAAATGGCATTGAGGGGGGTGCGTAGCTCATGACTCATGTTGGCCAGAAATTCATCTTTGAGGCGGGTAGCACGGGCGAGTTCGGTATTGGAAGTAGCAAGTTGTTCGTTTGTGAGGTAGAGTTGAGCTTCTGCTAGTTTGCGTGCAGTGACATCGCGATCCATGCCGCGATAACCGCGAAATTCTTTGTTGGCATCAAAAATAGGAACTCCGCTCGTTTCTAAAGTCACTAAGCGTCCATCTTTATGGTAATTAGTGTTTTCTAAACATTGAAAAGGAACTTGTAGAGAGATAAATTTTATTAACTCCTGGGATACTCTTTGTGCTTCTGCTTGTGGCATTAAATCAAATGGAGTTTTGCCGATAAATTCCTCTGGAGAATATCCTAAAAGATTGATAATTTGCGGACTCACATAGGTGTAATAACCAAACTCATTTGTTTCCCATACACAATCACTAGATGTCTCTACAAGGTTCTGAAAGCGTTCTTTGCTGTGCTGAAGTTCCAATTCTAATTGTTTGATGGCAGTAATATTTCTGGCTGTACCTACCAGGGCATACACTTCTCCATTGTCACGTTTTAAGGGAACTTTAATAGTATCAAAAGTATTAATTCTACCTAAAAAATTCAGAGTTTCTTGGATGCGTAACAATTTTCCCGAGTTAAATACTTGCTGATTTTTCTGGACAAAATATTCTAATTTTTGGTCTGGAAACAGTTCAAATAAAGTTTTTCCTTCTATTTGCTCATGAGGTTGCTGAAATAATTCTTGAGCAAAACTATCGTTACAATAAATAATTCGCATGTCCTGACGATCTATGACAAATAAATAGTCGGGAATCGCATCAATAATAGCTCGTAATTCGGCGGTACGCTGGGTAACTTCTTCTTCTAAAGTTTGATTTTGTTGTTCTAAAATTTCTAGCAGGCGATCGCGCTCTTGTTCTGTTTGTTTACGCTCTGTAATATCTTCCCCAATGGCTCCAATACGATAAATATTCCCAGCCATATCTTTGATGGGAAAGCATCTGCCCCAAACCCACCGAATTGAGCCATCCGGGCGAATGATGCGGTACTCTTCACTAAAGAATCCCTTGCCTCTTGCGGTTTCATAGGCAGCAGCAATGCGCGGTACATCATCTGGGTGCATTGCAGCCATCCAGGAGTCAGGATTTGCATACAAGCTTTCTCTGGGTCGCCCCCAGACTTGCTCATAAGTCAGGTTGGCATAAAGTAACTCTCCCGAGTCAACCTGACGTAATAACATGACTTGGCGGCTGTTTTCGGCAAACTGACGGAATTTCTCTTCACTATCCCGCAGTGCATTCTCAGATTTTTTGCGTTCGGTGATGTTTTGCGTCATGACGATACCCGCAATGACATTACCCTGTTCATCTCGCACCGGAATATGATGTATGAGGTAAAATTTATCTTGATCGGGAACTTCTGCGATCGCAGATTCCCCAGCTAGTGCTTTTTGAAATAGCGGCACAAATGTTTCACATACTTCCGGAGGAAAGATTTCCCAAATTGTTTTTCCTTCCATTGTTGCTTTGCTCAAACCTGATCTAGCAAGTTCTAAGCCTCCTATTAGTAAGTAGCGCAGGTCATGATCAAATAGCGCCACTGTACCATTAGGAAAGTTATCTACTAGGGTGCGATAAAGTTGTTGGCTGCGGCGCAAAGCTACTTCTGCTTGTTTGCTGGGAGTGATATTAGTAATTGTGCCGAGATAACCAATCACCTTTCCCTCTGGATCTGTTTCGGGTACAGCTTGCCCAAATACCCAAGTTTCACTGCCATCAAGTTGCACAAACCGATATTCTAAACACAACCTTTCGCCTGTTTGAATCAGGCGATGCCATTGGGACTCAACTAATTCTCTATCTTCTGGGTGCAAAGCTACTAGCCATCCGCACCCTAAAGCTTCTTGGCGAGTTAAGCCTGTTTCCTGACACCAGCGTTCATTGACATACAAACAATTTCCTTGAGCATCTGCACGGTAAATGCCAACGGGGGCGGATGCGGCTAGGGTGGCGTAGCGTCGTTCGCTTTCTTGTAATGCTTGCTCAATTTCCTTGCGTTCTGTAATGTCTTCATAGCTGGCGACAACGCCAATAATTTCACCCTCAGCGTTGTGTAATGGTATTTTATTAGTGCGTAACCATCTGTGAAGATTACCAACTTTGGTTAATGGTTCTTCAATATTAAATTTAGGCTGACCAGATTCCATGACGAGGCGATCATCTGCTTGATAAAGTGCTGCTTGCTCTCGCCATACCATCTCAAAGTCTGTTTTGCCAATAATTTCTTGAATAGATGAATGTCCGCTATCTAAAAGTAATTGGCGGTTGCATCCCATGTAGCGGCAGTTTCTATCTTTCCAAAAGATAGCTATGGGTAGGCTATCCATGACGACTTGCAAGAGAATTTGGTTTTCTTGGAGTGCCTTTTGTGCTTTTTTGTGTTCGCTAATATCTCGTCCTTCAGGAATTAACATAATTACTTTTCCTGATTCATCTTTCACCGGACGAATAGAAAAGTCTATGGTGACTATTTGATTATCTGCATTCAAAATTTCTACTTCGTAGCGGATAAATTCACCTTGGGCGGCAAGTGCGATCGCTTGCTTTAAATTGTTCTCTTCTGTAGGAGCAACTGTCAACCAGTTGATTTCCCACAAGGGGCGATTGATCACATCTTCTAATTGCAATCCCCGAAAATCTAAAGCTGTTTGGTTGACCTCAAGTACAATTCCTGCAGTTGTTAATAGCCCTGCAAATTGAAAACTATGATTGAAAATAGCCCGAAATCTTTGTTCGCTCGCTTGCAATTGCTCTGTTCGCTCTTTTACCTTTTGTTCTAAAGATTTGTTGAGATTTTGCAGTTTTTCATACAGTTCTGCTTGTTGGATGCCTACAGCTAGCTGCACAGCCAGTTGCTGAAGTAAATCTAGTTCATTTGTTTGCCACTGGCGAGTATTACTACACTGATGAGCAATTAGTAACCCCCAAAGTTGATTTGTCGGATCTCCCTGGTTTTGTGCTTCTGTATTCAGCAAAATGGGTACAACCAGATTAGCTTTAACTGCTAATTGCTCTAATAATTCGATATGGCAAGCTGTGAATTCAGCATCATGAATATCAGAAATTGCTCTAATTTTGCCATCACCATAGGCTAGTATCTGACTTTCTCGAAAGCAAGGGTCGTTGATATGGTGGTTGAGAGCACTTTTCCACGGGGGTAGTACTGATTCAGCAGAGATTTTGCCATTGTTCTCACAGTCAAACTGGTAGACAATTACCCGATCTGCTCCCAGAAATTCTCGCACCTCTTGCACGGCTGTTGCTAAAATTTTCTCTAAGCGTAAAAACTGACGGATGCGGAGTAGCATTTGTGCTAACAACAGTTTTTGTTGCTCCTGCATCTGAATCTGCCGCTTGAGTTGAGTTTTCTCTAATACGGTATGAATGGCACGGCAGAATCCAGTTTGGGTAAGTTTTTCCTTGATTAAATAGTCACAAGCACCACTTTTGATGGCTTGGGCTGCGATCGCACTATCTAAGAGCCCTGTTAACATCATTGCTGGTAGTTGGAAAATATCAAATTTTAGCCGTAACTTGTTGAGCAATTCTAAGCCATCTATATCTGGCAATCGATAGTCTATTAGTATTAAATCTGGCTGGTTCTGCCCTAGGTAGCTCCATGCTTCTAATCCTGTCTCCACCTCAACTACATCATAGGTGGCAGTTGTATCCTGTTTTAAGTAACTACGGTATAAAGCCCTATCTTCTGGAGAATCTTCCAGAATCAAAATTGAGTAGTGGGAGATTAACATGGATAATTTTATTTATGTAATTACACTTAATTGGATTAGTTAAAAACGTGGAACACAATGTGTATGTCGGTAATCTTATCTGCAATTAGAGGTTATTTGATAGATAAAAAGCTAAGAATTTATTGAGTTAAATTTTTGTGCGAAATTTTACAATTATTCAATAAATATATTGCATATTGTTGAGAATAAAAACCACAGTAAATAAAAAACTCCACCCACAAGGGGATGGAGTTTTTGGGCATGGGGAATAGGGCATAGGGCATAGCAAAGAGTTACCAATGCCCAATGACGGCAGTTGCTTTAAGCCGGGAAACCCGTCCAACGCACTGCCTCCCCAATGCCCCAAGTCGGCGGGGCGCGCACCCTACGCACCCACAAAGGATGGAGTTTCCCGCCGACTTCTGATGAATTGAGCGATGGCTGCGCCAACGCCAAGGGCGAACGCATATCTCCTTTGTCATCTAAATTCTCTTGTTGAAAATAGATGTAAACATAGGGGTTTGCAATTATTCTCTACCGAAGGTAACAAAAGAAGAATTGCAGATGCGTGCCTCTCCAAAGAATTTATCGGTTGCAAATATGATTTGACTATAAGTGATATTTTTTATACAAAATGAGGGCAGGCAAGATGCATTGGTGTCAACTGAACGTGAAACCCGCTCTTGTGCAAGGTTTCGCCCTCACCCCCAGCCCCTCTCCCACAGGGAGAGGGGAGCAAGAGATTTAGTTCCCCTTCTCCTCGGGGAGAAGGGGTTAGGGGATGAGGGCGCGAGGTATTTGTACAACGCCCGCCCTTTTCCCCAAAACCGATTTTGAGTGCAAAACAGCTTAATTTTTCGCTGCTGGTGTTTTGCCATTGCCGTTGTTATTCACACTCGCAATCAATGACGTAGGCTGAGAATTAGTAGCTGAAGACTCACTTTTTGTTAGCCGGCGGCGCTGGTTTTTCGGTACTCCTCCAGCTTGGCCATACTCGACACTGCTTTTGCCAAATTTTGTGGCTACTCCCAATAGTATCAGCTCTGTCATGTCTCCTAATTCTTGCTCGATTTGTAGCATTTCCCGGTATAACCCATCCAAGTTAGAAAGGGCTGTGTTGTATGCATATTCTTGAGTTTGCATTCTCTCAATGAGACTGCGAAAGCCAGGTAAAGTCAGTCCATTGCCGACATCTAAATTTGGATCGATGGAGTTCATGCTAGCCGCACGACGCACAGCTCTTTCTAATACTTTCGAGCTTCTTTTTTGACGAGCCATATTCTACACTTTGTTTTTCAGTATGGTTACTAACCTTTACCTTAAAAAACTTATGTATCAATTAGCCTGAGAAAATTTCGGCAAATCTGCAATAATTTTTGCTACAATAAAATTTCTGTAATAAGTAAGTGAATTCCTAATATCAGATGGCAAATAAGTAAATTAAGAATGTAATTTGCCGATAACTTGCGGAAAACACCAAAATGAGTGCGCGATTTACCGAAATGAGCAGGCTTTAAGGCTTTTTGAGAACTTATTAAGGCTTTTTAGCTGCTTAAAACAATAAAACGAGTGCGCGATTTACTACAATGAGTAGGCGTTAAGGCTTTTTGAGAACTTGTTCAGGCTTAACGCTTGCGTAAAATACCAAAAGGAGCAGGCGTTAAGGCTTTTTAAGCACTCGTTAAGGCTTTTTGAGTAGGGAAAATGGCTTTTTGCCTACTAAAATCAGCTTGATGTATTTTTTAATTGAAGAATCGCCCTCAATACTTCTCCATTAAGGATTTTCAACTCTTAATTTGGTTTGGGGAAAGGGTTAAAGGGAAAGGGTTCAAGGGGAAGGGGAAAATACAAAACCTTTCCCCCTTCCCCCTTCCCCTTTCCCCCATTTTTTTCACCCCCTCCCCACCAAGCTAGCGACGACTGTGGCTAACTCTGCTGGTTCGATGGGTTTGGGTAAATGTAACTGATAACCTTCTTGAATGGCGCGCCTTCTATCCTCAGCCCTGGCGTAGGCGGTGAGGGCGGCGGCGGGGATATTTCCGCCTTGTTCTGGGGGGAGCGATCGCACTTTGCGGATGAAGGAGTAGCCGTCTTCCTTTGGCATCCCAATATCGCTGACAATCACATCGGGTTGCCATTGGCTAATTAGCTGCATTGCTTCTGGGGCGGATGCGGCGGTTTGGACTTCGGCTTGCACTTGTTGCAGTACGGTGGCAATAAATTCGCGGCTATCTTCTTCGTCGTCTACAATCAGGACGCGTATACCAGCTAGGGAGGCGTTGAGGAGTAAGCTGGAATCGGCTTCGCTGCTGGGAGGTAAACAAATATCTCCTTTAGCTGTTGACAAAAGTGGCAATTTAACAGTAAAAGTTGCCCCTTGCTGTTCCCCTGGGCTATCAACTTGGACTGTACCACCATGCAGCTCGACTAAATGACGGACGATGGCTAATCCTAGCCCTAATCCGCCATGCATTCTGGTACTGGAACTGTCAGCTTGGCGGAAGCGATCGAATACGTAGGGGAGAAATTCAGCACTAATGCCTATTCCGGTGTCAATTACCTGAATTTGGGCGTAACTAGTGAAATTACCTTGGAATTTCTCCTCAATTTTACCTAGCTTGATGTCTACCTGACCGCCAGGAGCGGTAAATTTGATGGCGTTGGAGAGCAAATTCCAGATAATTTGTTGTAAACGTTCCGCATCCCCAGATACTAAAAATTCTGCATCCAGCTTTGGCACTGCGCTCAATTCGCTGAGGCTATAGGTTTTGCTGCTATTTTCTTGGATGGTAAAGTGCAAATTGATGTCTTTGGCTTGGGCGGCGAGGCTGAGAGTTTCTAAGCCTGATTTAATGATGGTAATCAGATTGCAAGTCGCAACTGTGAGGCGCAATTTACCTCTAATCATGCGGGAAATATCCAGCAAGTCTTCAATTAGCTGGGTTTGCGCCTTGGCGTTGCGTTCGATGGTTTCTAAGGCTTTGGCTGTTTGCGTGGGGTTGAGGTTGCGGGAACGCAGCAATTGTGCCCAACCGAGGATAGCATTGAGGGGCGATCGCAATTCGTGGGACAATATCGCCAAGAATTCATCCTTCATGCGGTTGGCTTCTTGTAATTGCTCGGTTTGTTGCTGTAAGGAACTAATTAACCTGGCGCGTTCCATAGCGATCGCAATTTGATCGCATACTGCTTGCATCATGCCTTTTTGATTTTCTGTGAAGCGGGTGCGGGTACGGGAACCAAAGGATAGGGTTCCTAAAGGTTGTCCTTGAGCCATTAAGGGGTAACTAAAGTAAGCTTTAATCCCGAGGGCGCGAATTAATTCTGTTTTGGGATCGGTTGATGCTTGGACGTTCTCTAATGCTGTTTGACAACGGGTTTGGGCGGTAGTGCCGCATACGGCTGCACCTATGGCTAGATATTCTATTTCCTTGGTTAGTTCTGGGGAAATGCCTGTGGATGAAGCGAGACGCATGACCCCAGAGTTATCTTCAATTAAATAATTCAGGTATAAATCTAAGTTAATTTGCTCGGCAATTTTGCGGAATAAACTATCTACCAAAGCTACAGGGTTTTGGCTAGATAGCAATTCATTGGCGGTATGAAATAGTAACTTCAGCCGTTGATTATTAATCGATAAGGCTTTTTCTACATCCTTAATATTGGTAATATCTTGGAAAACTAATAAACAGGTGGCAGGATAACCATGCATTGCTGGCATAGTATCGGCATATACTAGTAGGGAACGCACACCTTGGCTGGTATGCCAGTCTACTTCCAAACCATGCAAACGTTCGCCCCTAGCAACGCGTACCCCTGGCATTTGCTCATTAGGAATGCGATCGCCATTGGCATCGGTAAAATGGTAATATTGATCGTATTCTGATACTGGGATACCCTTGGGAAATTCGCCCCCAGCTAGTTCATCAGCCGCACGATTGGCGAAGGTAACTTTTGCTGTCCCCGGTTCAATAAATAGCAATGGCCTGGGCATGAGGTTGAGTACATCTTCTAGCCATCTTTGCTGATTTCGCAGCACCTGGGCGTTTTGCTTGCGTTCTGTAATATCTAAAAATGCCCCAATGCAGCCTCTAGTATTACCATCTTCGTCAAATAGAGGTGCTACATACTCCACTAACGTCAAACTTGTACCATCTTCCTGGACAATATCAAATTCATAATCCAGTACTTCTACACCGTGAATTGTGCAGTACTGCATCGGCAGTTCTTCGATGGGAACTTCTTTACCTTCGCGGTAAATTTTAAAACCCGGTTTTTCGCCTATTGGGGCAATTAAGGAGGCGTTGTTATCTGGGGAAATTCCCAATTTTTTGGCGAAAGCTGGGTTAGCTTTGATGTTGCGGCACTCTGAATCTTCAGCAATGCCAATACCTATGGGAATGACATCAAGTAACGTCTGTAACTCAGTGACGCGGCGCTGAAGATTTTTATTGAGTTCTACTATTTGTTCCCTAGCTTGTTGGCGTTCGCTTAAATTAATAATAAATGCCACAGCTTCTTCACGGTTTTCTCCTGTGAGTACAAAACCGACAAATACCGGAATCAAACTCCCATCTTTGCGGATATATGCTTTTTCGTATGGCGTACAAGCACCGTTAGCATTGGCTTTGGCTTCGGCGATACTTTGCTCATCTAAATGCAGATATTCTGGGGGTGTGATCTGACTCCAACTAATTCTCCCAGCTAATAAATCTGCTCGCGTGTAACCAACCATCGCCAAAAATTCGTCGTTCGCCTGTTGGATACCGCCATAAATATCGCCAAACAAAATCCCAATGACATTTGCGTCGAAAAAGCTTTTGAGTTTTTCTTCGTAAAATTTGAGTTCACCTTGAACGCGATCGCGCTGACGACTGAGGCGTTCCACAACAATTGCACTTTGCCAGATTAAAATCACAAAAATTACCATAATAATTATGGCAAACAGCGATATAGCAAAGGCCGTATCATAACCGCCAGCTTTTTGTCCCTGAACAATTAACCACCCCAGTAAAAAAGGTACTGCGATCGCCGCCAATAATAACCGCCGGGACAATAAACCACTGTCGGTATTGCTTGTGATTACTCGCATTAATCCTTGGTTTGGATGTGTCCACATTATTCCCAGACACAGCACCAGAAATGTCAGTGCTGTGTGTATCGCCATTGAGGTTGTGTAACGGGTTCCATATAAAATGTTGACTTGATAGGCATAGCCAATTACCGCCTGGAGAGAAATTAAACCGGCTATGAGGGCGAGAATTTGGGCATACCAATAGCTACGATGGGTTTTTTGATGCACCAACAACTCTAATGCTCTCCCAATGAGCATAAAGTCGAGTGCAGTGTTAAACCCCATTCTCCCTGGATGCAATGTCAATACAGCATGGGGTGAATCACGGAATAAAAACTCGTCAATTCCCAGATTTCCCCCAAATACATATTCCAAAACTGTTAAGAAACCAATTAACGTGACTGCTACCGTACACAGCCGAAAACACCAGTGGTAGAAGGTGCGATGCTGAACACCTTGATTGAGATTTAATTTCTGGGCTAACCACAGCGACACACCAGATAGGATTAAACCTAAGGCTGTATTAGCCTTCATCGTGACTATATTGCCATGACAGCCACATTTGAGAAATTCAATGTCAAAACTCCAACCAACGAGTACAAATACACCTACCAAAATGGCGATCGCACTGCTTACTTGTACTATTAAAGAGTTAAGGGCATCTGGAGTGAGAACTTGCAAACGCAAGCGGTTTACTTGTAACACGTAATTCGTAATTCGTAATTCGTAATTCGGAGTTCGTAATTAAGAAACTATTTAGAGTTTTTACTCTATCCCTGTGTGGAATGCAATTACGAATTTTTCATGTTGTCTTGGGGTTAACATTACTAGTGATACATGCTATAGGTAGTTGACGCATTTTTTCATCTACCTATATGCATATTTTATTATTTCAGAGGTAGGACAAAAGAATTTTAAATTTTAAGAAATCTATACTGAGATAGATTTTAGGAAATAATTTGAAAATGGGCATGGGGCATTGGGGAGGCAGTGCGTTGAACGGGTTTCCCGGCTTAAAGCAACTGCCGTCATTGGGCATAGAGAGAGAAAGATAGTCTTAAGTAGGGTGTGTTACAGCTATGAAAGAATTTGGGACACAGCGACAATGAAATTTAGCCGTAACGCACGCCGCATTGATGGTGCGTTAGGCTTGCTTGATCAATCTTCTCTAAGCACCAATCTCTGAGAATTCCCAGCGATAACTTCCCCCATCATCAGTAAAGTATTTCTCGCCCACTCCCACTAGTTCCACAATCACTTCTCGCTGTGGTTGTGCCCAATTTCCTTCGCGTTGATTAATTTCGACAACTATTTGATTTGCTTGTGTAGATACAGTTATCCTTCTTAAGGAAAAATTCTGATTTTCCCCATCGTTTTTACCATCATCTTCAAACAAAATATATTCATTATTTCCAGGCCAAATACGTAAATGTAATTCGTTAATTGGCTGTTCATCTACATATTGCGTTACTGGTTGCATCGGAATAATTGCACCACCCCGGACAAACAGTGGCATTTTTTCCCAAGGTGCATGGGTAAGAATATGGGTAGGGCCTTGATAACGCTCATTACTCCACCAGTCATACCAAGTACCAGCAGGTAAATAAACAGCGCGATATTCCACACCCGGTCGATAAATTGGTGCCGCCATTAAAGAAGCACCCAGCAAAACCTGATCGTAAAGCTTGTAGGTTGTGCGATCGCACGCAAAATGATAAAGTAAGGGTCTTAGAATCGGAGCGCCTGTCTGTGCCGCTTCCCAAAAAAGATTGTAGATATAAGGCAATAGTTGATAACGCAGATTAATATATTCTCGACAAATATTTTCTGTGCGATCGCCAAATACCCAAGGCTCATGACGCGCCGTAGACATCGCCGAATGTCCCCGCATCAGGGGGTACAACATCCCCACCTGCATCCACCGCGCGAACAACTCCGCCGTCGCATTCCCCGCAAACCCCCCAATATCGCAACCCACAAACCCCACACCCGAAAGCCCCATATTACAGAGCATCGGTAGCGACATTTCCAAATGTTCCCACAACGATTGGTTATCCCCCATCCACACCGCAGACCAACGCTGCACACCCGCATAACCCGAACGCGTCAACACAAACGAACGCTCATTTTGCCGATGACGCTGCAACCCCTCAGCACAAGCCCTCGCCATCATCAACCCATACAAATTATGCACCTCTAAATGAGTTACATCAATTTTAGATTGTGGATTTTGGATTTTGGATTGAAAATTCTCCCTTTTATCCCCTTGTCCCCTTGTCCCCTCATCCCCCTCATCTCCCTCATCCCCCTCATCCCCCTCATCCCCAGTCCCCAATCCCCCCTGCGGCGCATCCAACGGAAACCAAATCTTCTCCCCCCCCATCCCCAAAGGGACGATTATCGATAGCAGGTTCATTCATATCATTCCAAATCCCTGCTATGCCGATATCAGTCAGACTTTTTTGTAAATCCCCCCACCACTGACGCACATCGGAACGTAAAAAATCGGGAAAAACTGCTTTCTCCGGCCAAACATAGCCGTGAAACAACCTACCATCAGCTTTACGGACAAAATAATCGTGATTTATCCCCTGATCGAAAACATGATAATTCGCTTCCGGTTCATACTTCACACCCGGATCGATAATTGTCACAGTTTTAAAACCATCTTGAGCCAAATCCCTAACTAACTTTGCGGGATTGGGGAAACGTTGGGGACTCCAGGTAAAGACACGATAACCCCGCATATAGTCGATATCTAAATGGATGACATCGCAAGGAATTTGACGCTGGCGAAATTCTCGCGCCAGTTCGCGCACCACAGTTTCCGATTCATAACTCCAGCGACATTGATGATAACCCAGCGCCCATTTTGGCGGTAATGGCATTCTCCCCGTTAGCTGCGTATATGTACGCAAAATATTAGCAGGTTCCGGGCCATAAATCATATAGTAATCTAGCTCCCCCCCGCGAGTTTCCATCTTCCAAACACCGGGTTTTTCTGCGCCAATATCAAACTGACTCCAAAAAGTTGTGTTAAAAAATATGCCATAGCCGACATCTGGACGCAAAGCCATAAAAAACGGAATGGCTTGGTACATTTCATCAGTCAGCGCATCGTAATCTAAAGCATCCGTCGTCCAATTAGTTTTAACTTCACTCAGTTTATCGAGAAACCCCGTGCGTTCGCCAAAGCCATAAAAATGCTCATCAGCAGCGATTTGCTTCCAAGCTGCAACCGCACCCAAACGCCAACCCATCCCCATATCTAAATTATCTTGAGCAAAGGGACGATTAGCTTTGTCAAAACAGACGATGCAACTCTCCTGCTTTTGTACGCAGACACGAATTTGCTCAGTGGTAATTTCTACTGCTGCTTCCGTATCTTGCACCTCAAAAGGAAATATCGGCCATTGCGAATCATCCAACACCACCGCCCAAGAACGGCGAGGTATAAATTCTCCTGTAGGTGCAAGCCGAACCCGCAATAAATTTGGTGCAAGTATACTGATTCTCAACCGTGAATTACCACAGTCAAAATCAATATTGCGATTGCTCCAATTTACACCTTGCACGTTACCAATAGCTGTCCAAGGTTGGTTAGTTGTGGGTAATTTTCCAAAATATTGTGGCATGAGGGTTGGGGATGAAGGAGACAAGGAGGACAAATGACAAATAACAAATCACTTGTGTACATCTCTCTAATGAAAGATTTCAGAAATATGTATTCAGTAAAAATTAACTATTGTAAAATTTTATATTTATTGCTAGAGTTTTTTCATAAAAACAATCCTCGATTTATTCAAAAAATCGGGGATGTAAGCCATTCAATGGTTGGATGAAAAAAGGTTTTTGATGATTGAATAATATTTTGTTAAAATAACCTATCAAATAATAATAGTTGACTAATGCTGATATACTCAGCGAAACAAATTTATAAATTTAATTTTATTTTATTTCTAGACTAAATTAATGCCAAATTTTGAAAAATTACTTACGTTATAATAATTGTTATTTTTGACAAATACATCCCCATAAAAGTAGATTTGCGCTTCTATCGCAGTGTAGATACATGATAAATAAATAAAAGTTTACACTCTTAATCAAGAATGTGCTGGAAGTAACTTTTCAAGTGAGTTCTGGTAAAGGTCGAAGATACACGAAGGCCTAGGAAGACAAGGAAAAATTACTAACTCGATTTTTCCTTGTACCTTTTCTTAGAATTCATTGTAAAAATACACTTCCCACAGCGATTAATTATTTTATTTGGAAGTCCCTACTCTTGTGTAGTGCTAATCGGCGTTCGGCGGGAGGTGCCAATATTGTATAGGCGGCATAAGAAGCGATCGCAAATATTGCCATCACACCAGACATAGCGATGACTTTGTCAACACCTTCGGTGAACGCACTGTGTCCATCATCAAGGAAAGCCACTAACCCACTCGCCAGGGAACCGCCTAGCATTTGCAGAAATCCCACCACGGTTTAGTACTATGCATGGCATTGGCTGAAATTATACCACGACAAATTGTAGGGGCAAGGCAATGCCCACCTGTGTCAACTTAACGTGAAACCCGCTTTGTAGCTAGGTTTTCGCCCTCACCCCCAACCCCTCTCCCGCCGGGATAGGGGAGCAAGAGATTTAATTCCCCTTCTCCTCGGGGAGAAGGGGTTAGGGGATGAGGGTGCGAGGTATTTGTACAACGCCCGCCCTATATCGCTTTTAGCTGAAGTTGACACCACTGGGCATTGCCTTGCCCTCTAAAATATATTAATGCGTCGTAGCGGCTACTCTACGAGTTCTCCGTTGGGCGTAGCCCTTCTCGCAGAGTAGGAGTACCCGCAGAATAGGACAAATGACAGCCTCAGCCAGTTATCTTTAATTTCGCCAACCTGAATTGAAAAAGCAGAGGAGCAGGGAGCAGGGAGCAAGGGGGATTAATGAATTTTTCATGTGTTCTGGTGTACGCAGTTCATAATGGCTAATTAATGCACCAAACCGCCACGCAAAGCCCTAACAGCCGCTTGCGTTCTATCAGAAACACAGAGTTTACTCAAAATTCCCCGCACATGAGTTTTTACAGTACCGATAGTCAAATACAATTTTTGAGCAATTTCTGCGTTATCACAGCCAGCAACAATCAACTCTAAAACTTCCATTTCACGTTGAGTTAAAGAAGAAGTTTCGATAGTTTTCTCAATTTCTGAGTCAAGACCATCAATTAATACTCTTTTGCCACTGCTGCTACCAGAAAGATCATCTTGGCGTACCTGCTTGAGTACAATATCTGCTATTGTCGGGTCAATCCACGGACTACCTGTATAAGTGGTTTTGACTGCATCTACTAGCCTATCTCTGTCAATATCCTTCATACAGTAAGAATCTGCCCCCGCCCCAAAAGCTGCTAACACAGCTTCCTCACTGTTTTGCATTGTGAGAATGAGAATTTTGGTAGTCAAGTCTGGATTCTGCTGTTGAAATTGCCTGTACTTGCGAGTTAATTCAATCCCATCCATATCAGGCAAACCGATATCGATAGTGGCAACATCTGGCTTCAGCGTCAACAAAAGTTGCAATCCATCCGTAGCGTTGGCAGCCTCACCAACAATTTTGATATCTGCCTCGGCTTGTAAAGCAGCCTGTAAGCCTATTCTGGTAAGGTTGTGGTCTTCAATCACAACGACCTTAATCTCACTCATGGCTGTTACCTCTACCCGGATCTATCTAAAGTACAGAATAAAATATCTTCGCTATTTTACTGTGAAGTTTATACCAAAAGGAAGATGATGACAAACCCATGAAGAAATACATCTACCATAAGGTATAAAAAATTATTTCTTTTCTAAGGCTGCAAAATGTTTATCTAAATCTTTTGGAAATCACACTTTGATGCACCTATCAATAGACTGATGCTTGAATTGAAAATAAATTAATTCTCAAATAAAGTCTGGAGATAGATGACAAAAAAAATTAATTAATTCACAAGAATTGTATCCCAAAAAGAGTTAATTTAATAAAACTAATTAGTTTATTGTCTAAACAGCCATGTCAATACCTCAATCTGTAAAAAAAGATAAAATTTTAGTTGTTGATGACGTTTATGACAATTTAGTACTACTAGAAACAGTTTTACAAGAAGATAGCTATGAAGTTATCTTGGCGCAAGATAGCACAAATGCTTTGGCGATAGTTGAGCAGTCACCACCAGACTTAATACTTCTGGATATTATGATGCCAGAACTCGATGGTTATGAATTTACGCGCCGCATTCGACACAATAAAAATTTGCCCTACATTCCCATATTATTGATTACCGCTCACATCTACTCTAGCGTTGTCGAAGGACTGGATGCAGGAGCCGATGATTTTATTCGTAAACCATTTGATCCCGATGAACTAAATGCGCGGGTTCGTTGTCTTTTACGTCTCAAACACACTATAGATGAACGCGATCACATGGCAAGTTTACGAGAAGATTTTGCCTCACGATTTACTCACGATTTACGCACACCTCTTGCGGCTGCGAATAGAGTCTTAAAATTAACCAGAGAAGGAATGTTTTGTACTGTCACATCAGATTTTGCCAAAATTATTGATACGATGATTGGGAGCAATGAAGATTTGCTAACAATGGTCAATAACTTACTAGAAGTTTATAGACATGAAGCAGGTTCTAAGACCTTGAGATTATCTGCCTTTGATATTCAACAATTAGTGAGTGAAGTGGCACAAGAATTGAAGCCACTAGCAGAAGAAAAAAACTTAGTTTTAAAAGCTGAAATTCCAGAAAATCTGAATGCAGAACCAGAAGCATTAATTACAGTAATAGCTGACCGGATAGAAATCAGAAGAGTATTAACTAATATTATTGGCAATGCGATTAAATTTACTGCGACAGGTTATATATATGTGCGGTTAAATGTAGAGAAAAATTATGTCATAGTCCAAATTCAAGATACAGGGCCCGGAATTTCGCAAAAGAACCAAACAATTTTATTCGAGCGATTTCGTCCAGGTAAACATTTAGGTTCAGGTAGTGGTTTAGGACTGTATCTCTCTCGCTGCATTATCGAATCTCATCAAGGCTCGCTAACTGTGGAATCTGAACCTGGTAATGGCAGTATATTTACTATTAGTTTGCCTCTTGGCCAAGCCAGTAAGTTAGAAGTAGAAGCATAAAAATATTTATCTTAATTGTATAAAGCAGAATTACTGGATGCTGAATAGTAACAATCAAGCCTGGCGGAGATATGGCATTTGAAGTTATTAGTGTTTTTGGCGCTAATTGTAAAGTCAATCACAATCAGAAATAAACTGCCAAATTATTGATTTTTATAGTATGTTGCCAAAACGGTGACCGAGCCACAAGTAATAAAACTAATTAAATTACCGTACATCAAAATCAAATCTTTTTGATAGTATCCGTAGATGATACCATCGAGCTGAATCAGATTAAAACCTGCGAAAGTAATTAAAGAAATATCCCTAGCACTTTTCTTTTTTAAAATCCGCAGAGCTTGTGGAATAAACAGACTAGCATTAAATATAAAACCTAAGCCAAAAAATAAAGTTACTAATTCTCTCATGTTGAGTATAGAAAAGGTAAATAGTATTATGAGGATTTAACTGCTCAATAAACCACAGCCGTTGTTGAGCAAAATAATGGCTGTTTTATATTTCATTCAGCCAATTTAAAATACTGGCTTTGCTATCTACCAATCCCTTGTAAAATAGTGACTCTGGTGACATAGACTCAATTGCAGCACATAGCTTAACTCGTAATAGGGAATCTTTTTTGATTAAACTGCAATCTCTGAAATAAGTCCGAATAGTAAATAATGCTGCTTCATACTCCGGTAGTCCCCAAATTACTTGTCGCTCAATTCGTAAGTAAAGCTGAGGATTTTGGGCATCAAAGTCTCTACCTTGCCATTGACTAACCGATAAATTAGGCGGTGGTTCGGGATGGTGATTAAGGCGGGTGTCAGTACTCAAACCCCAAGCAAAACGCACCATAGGTTTACAGCTAATCATAGTATTAGCGATCGCATCTGCCCGGCGATTAATTTTTTCCATACCTGCTACAGGCTGATGTATTTCTGCAAAGTTTTTACCGATTTTTTCCTCAGCTGACCAATGATTGGGATAGCACAAGTGAACTGCACTCAGCCAATTGCAACCATCCCTACCACGACAGATGACTGTCAAGTCTTCTTGCATTTGGGATGCTAGAGCATCAAGGGTAGAACTGTAAGTGGGAAACACTGAACTATTCTCGACTCGCTGTAATTGCCAGTCTGCATCTAGATAAAGTGTTTCTTGGGTGAGTTGGCTACGAAATATCAAGGTATTAGCTGTTGATTTTTGGTAATCAAAGTATTGTGGGTGATCTTGCGTGAGGCGCTCAACTATCAAACGAGCGATCGCACCTGCCACAGCCTTAGAATATTTATGAGTTTGGTAGTATTTACTTAACCGTTCGGCACGGGCTAAAAGTTTAGCCTGACGGTAATGTGCAAAATTTTCATCGATTTGAAACACTTGCCCATCAGCTTCAGCATTACCAAAACACGTGCCAAAGGCCATCATCCCTGGCTTGACTTCGTAGCGTCCATTCATCAACGGGAAGTAGCAAGCCGGACTATTGCAGGCTTTTAGTTTCTGCGTTTCCACAAGCCAGTGATGTAGAGGAGTGCCATGATAGATGGTTGCATAATAACTTGGGCATGAGTTGAGATTTTGTAGTGCGATCGCAAAACTTTAACTTTGTGCTTCTATCCCCAAAAATATATCAAGCAACTTTTCTAATTCTTGTAGAATTACCAATGTCTACATAATTTATAGGCTACATCTATTCAATAAGTAACCACGCAAAATTAATTACAGTCATTGCAAGCGCAGCGAAGCAATCTCAACCCTTGCGATTGCTTCATTTCGCTCCGCTCCATTCGCAATGACATTGTGTAATTAATTTTGTTTAACTACTTATCTACAAATCTTATACCAATTTGAGAAAAGAATGCGACAGATTTTAGGGGCAAGGCACTGCCCAGTGGTGTCAACTTAACGTGAAACCCTCTTGGTTGCAAGGTTTCGCCCACACGGAGAGGGGAGCAAGAGATTTATTTCCCCTTCTCCTGCGGGAGAAGGGGTTAGGGGATGAGGGCGCGAGGTATTTGTACAACGCCTGCCCTATATAGCTTTTAGCTTAAGTTGACACCAATGGGCACTGCTTTGTCCTCTAAAATATATTGATGTGTCGCCAACATTATTTGAATTGGTATTCTAGGGTAGAACGGCTCAACAAAAATTATATAATTTAAATATTTAATAGCTGATTTGGTTACTTATAGAAAATGACTTAAATTTTATTTATGCAAAAGGGAAAATGGTCAAAATATTACTTGATTCCATTTCCCTTTTACCCTTGTAAAAAAACTCTTATCTCATAAGACAACTTACAAACTGATAGTTTGTGCTACAAAATTTGCTTGACTATCCCAATAATCAACCTTATTAATCTGCACCTTCAGCAAAGCAATATCAGGTTCCTTTAATCCTTGCGGAAACCAAGCTTGAAGTTCTGGCTTCCATAATTCTTGCATCTTGTTGCGGTCTTGAACTAATTCTGCGCTACCCGATACTGAAACATATCGCTTTTGGTTAGGTGAAGAGAAACTGAGATTGACTTGCTGACGATGCTCAATTTCAAAGACTTTATGGGAACTAGCATTGGTAAAAAACCACAGTGTACCATCAGGCTGAATATCACTACTCTTTTCCATCGGACGACTGTGCAAGCTACCATCCTCATCGACTGTAGTTAACATACTACAACCAATATCTTTAATCAGTTCCCGCAGTTGATCAATATGTTGATTTTTGTCGGTAGAGGTTGTCATTTACCGTACTCTTGTTTTGAGGTTTTTCATTGACATGGGAATTAGAATTAAACCCATTGTCCTTGCTTGGAAAATTCCTCTTTTAGTATCAACATTTTTGATTTTTAATTACCTGTGTCTACAGATAGAATTACTATGACATTTGGAAAGAGCGTAACATTGTTGCGCCCTTTCCAAAGATGTGAGAGCCTTCATTGTGATTATTTACCTGAAGGTTGCCAACCCCGACGCTCTAGCATTTGCCGTACTTCTGGGCTGGGATTATAGTTATAGCCGTAAGACGAACGCTCTGAGTCATCCATAATTTGAGGTGTCAACAATACAACCACCTCTCTACGTTCATTGCTTCTGTTAGTACTTCTAAATAGAGAACCAATTAAGGGAATATCACCCAAGATAGGAATCTTAGAGACTGTTGTCCGGTCTTGGTCTTGAATAATACCTGAGAGAATCAACGTCTGACCATCTCGTAGACGAATCATACCAGAAGTCAGAGACCGTTCAGATACTAAAACAATTTGACCATTTCCTGTATTTTGTGATGCTGTAGGTGCGCTAACAGTGGGAGCAACCGATAGAGAAACAAAACCATTGTCATCAATCCGCTCAATTTTCACATTCAGGGTTAAGCCAACTTTTTGTTTATCAATTTTTCTCTCAGTTCTAGAACCACCGGAAGTATCTGTTGTTTGTAGAGTAATGTTCCCTACGACTTCCTGAGTCAGGTTAACAAGAGCCTGCTGACCTTCTTGCACAATCAAAGTCGGATCAGTCAAAATCTTGGCATTGCCATTTGTGACTTGAGCTTGCAAACTAGCGAGTAAACGTTTGGGGAATTGATATAAAGAGGGTAAAGATGCCGTAGCCGTACCCAGAGTACCTTGTGTAACGCTGCTGGTACCATCAGCATTTCTTGTAACTATGTTATCCGTTGCCGGAGTGATCTGAGAAAAACCTGGTTGTAAAGGATTAGTATTACTAGGAGAAATAGGTTGGTAAAAATTTCCACTGCCTGCACTTTGACTTCTAGTGGTTGTACCATCTGGATTGACTATGATCGTACCTGGGGTAGTTCCAGAAATACTGACAGTGCTATTTGGATCATAGAAAGGTGAGCCTGTAATAGGATTAGTAATAACTGGTGTATCGTTTACACTAGTTGCCGCTTCGGAAGCAGTAGCAGGCCTAGAGCCACCAAAATTGAGAGATGCTGCACCATTATCAACAGCAAAAAAGTTATTCCCCACACCAAACGAGAAACTAGTATTGTAATCCTGGGTTCCCGTGAGGTTAACATCAATAATTTTGACATTGACTACTACTTGACGACGACGAATATCAAGCTGAGTCAATTGGGCCATAGCCATATCAATTAATCTAGCTGGCCCAATCAACGTAACAGAATTTGTACGCTCATCTCCTAATGCCTGTAAACCTCTAAGTAATGGGTTAGAGTCCTTAAAATCAGCTCGTTGAGTTTCTAGTTTAGTTTCCGTAGTGGTTTGAGTTTGGGTAACTGCGGCGGTGGAATTACCTACAGGGACAGCACTCACACTAGTAACAAGTCGTTCGCGGCTAATGGCACTTTCTGCACCTAAACCAACTAAAAAGTTGAGGGCGACTCCCACTGTTACCTGATTGAGTCGCACGTTCCGCATCACATTATCACGGGTAGAGTTGGGTAGTTTCGGCCCCACAAAAATCGTGCGACCACTACGATTAGCCTCTAAACCACTCAAACGCAAGACATAGTTAAAGACATCTTGTACTGGTTCGTTTTCTATATCTAAGGAAATAGTTTGTCCTCCAGCAGCCGCACTTGTTTGACCACCAGAAGACGCTCCCCCACTTGCTGCTCCTCCTACATAAGCTAAATTCAGACCAGCTGCACGAGATAGTAGTGATAAAACCTCACGCACGGGAGCATCTCGCAGTACTAACCTAGGTACGCGCTCCTGAGTACCTAAGTCAATATTTACGGGAGAAGCATCAATATTGGAGATAGCAATATCGCCTACTGGTGGAGCAACGGCTCTGGGTAAGAAAGGAGGCCCCTGATTCGGAGGTTGACCTGGGCCTGCTGGTTGTGCAGGTTTACCGTCAATACTGATTTCCGGGTTGGGGACTAAAACATCCGGTTTTTTACCCGTTTGAGGTGCAGTAGGATTAGATGGTGGTGTGGGCGTTGTTGGTATTGGTGCTGGTGTTGTTGGATTGGGCTTTGATGCTGTAGTATCTCCAGAGGGACTAAAGCCTAAAGTAATACGATTATCTTTTCTGCCTACAGGTTGGCTACTAGGGGCGTTGTTGCTTCCAGTTACCACCACCCGGATGCTGTTAGCATCTAGCTGAACAATTTCAACTGAGGCAATTCCTGAAGCGGGGTTGTCTTGGCGGAAATTATTGCCTTGTGGTAAACGTAGTTGAGTATTAATAATATCTGTAACTAAGGCATTTCCTCTTTTAGTTGTGAAAACTTGCGGACGCGAGCCAGAGGAAGTTTTCAAAATAACATTAATTCCACCATCAACTTGACTTAGCTGTACGTCAGTAATTTGGGTAGTATCTGCCCAAACCGGTTGAGCTGCTAGAAAGATAAAAGCAGCAGTACCTAATAATAAACTATTACCGTGAAGCTGTTTCACAGTTCATTCCTCACCTGATAAAACCTTGTTGACAAATAATTTTTGATCGGAACTTAAGTACTGAAGCTGTTAGCTCAAGCCTACTCAGGTAGACTTAAAACTAAGTTTGACCAGAATTCAGATCTCTGGAGATAACTTTAACTATAGACCCCTATATTGCACATCTATAGTGGTTGTTGTCTTGATACCCCATTCCTATTTCCTAGTTCAGTACTATTCGCTATTTCTTCTTAGGAGCAGCTTTAGCAGCAATCATTGCCCTTTCCTCAGGGGTAAGTGGCATCAATGCTTGTAGCTGGAAAGAGGTAGTGATTGATGCAGGCCCGCGCTTGGGTATAGGCGCTCCTTTTTCTGATGTGGCTTTAGGCGGTGGAATCAATATCGATTGATAATCTTTGAATATTAACAAAGGCTGTAAACGCTCAATGTTACGCAGAATCGATTGCGTTTGTTCGTAAGTACCCTCAATTTCAACTTGGATAACACTGCGTTTCAGCTTGCCATCCGCCTGTATGCCCAAACTACCATCCGTAATTGGTTCTGGTTGCTGCGTTACTGGCACAAATTTTTTCAGTTGAGCCTTGGCTGGATTACCAGGAATTTGAGCGTTACCAGTTTCAATTAAGCGATTCATATCCAGTAACAATGTATCCAAGGTTTTTTCGTTAGAAAACAAACTTAAAACCTGAATTTGTTGCTGTTTGGCTTGCTCTAGCTCTTGTTTGATTTCGTCAATCTTGTTGACACTAGCTTTCTTTTGATTGACTTGTCCTTGTAATTCGTTAACTTTTGTTTGCTGCTGTTGATAGCTATCCCAAGCTGGCATTAACAAATTGAAGGCTACATACAATGCACCCAAAAGTCCTACAGAACCAACCAAAATCCCGATGATTTTAGGTGTAAAGCTAATTCCAAACAGAACGGGAGAGGCTGGGGATTCTAGAGCAAACTCTCCGTTTTGTTCTGCAAAATTCAAATCGTCACTCAGCGTCATTTTGTAATGACTCCTGTTTTTTGGATACTGCGAATTCGAGTTACTAGTCCCACTGTGCCTTTTTGTTCTAACTCCCGAATTAACTCAGAAGCTGGAACATCGCTCAGACTTGATTGAATAGTGTATTTGACTACTTGAGGTGGCGGAAGTTTGACACCATTACTATCAGTGGCATCTGATGAAGATGGTGCATTGACTAACTCAGCAGTCTTAATTTTGCTTTCTGAGGCCTTTAAAAAGTGAGACTGTTGCAGAGTTAACAAAAAGTCGTTGACATCGTTAAAAGAACGAGCTACGCCGTTAATTTCTATGCCTCCAGCGGGGTTTCCAGGAGTAGTCCCTGCTGCTTGCCCCTGCCCTTGTACTGGACGAATCGGTGGGGTTTGCTTGATGTCCTCTATTTGTACGTTTGCTGGTATACGTTCGCGCAAATCTTGTAACATGGCTGACCAAGGACGAATTTGGTCAAAAACTGTGACTAAACCTTGCGTTTCGCCTTTAATTTTGGTTGTCTCTTCTTTAATTTTGTTAATACTTGCTAGTTCTGTGTCTAACCTCTTGCTTTCTTGATCTAGTTGTGCTAAATTTTGCTCTAACTCAGCGTTCTTGGCTTGCAACCACCACCACGCGCCTCCTACAAGGGTGGGTAAGCAAATGCCTACAGCTACCCCTATATATAATGGTGTCATGTTGCCAACAGGCATCTGAATTTTGACTCTTGGCTTTTTAGTAGCCGTATTCTGGTAATTTGGACGGTCTTTAAGGAAGTTAATATCCAAACTGTACATTCTGTTATACCTCCCGCATTCCTAAACCCAGTACTGTCGCTAAACCAGCGCGTTGTACTGCAGGGTATTTTTCCTCACTAACTTCTATGGACAAAGATGTTATCGGATCGATTTGTGCAGTTGGTAAGCTTAATCTTTGGGTGAAAAACTCATCTAGCTGTTGCAAGCCACCGCCTGGGCCTGCTAGAAAAATTTGTGCTACCTCCAAATTTTCACTTTGATTGAGGTAAAAATCGATAGAACGACGCAGTTCATCGGTGAGTTCTCCCAAAACTCTTAATAAAGCTGCCATACCTGGATTAATATCGGTTAGCCCAGTTTTTCCGCCATCGGCGTTTGTTGTCATAATCGTCATGCCGTACAACATTTCCATATCTCGGCTTGCAGGTAGACTCATAGCCTTTGAGAGGGCATATTGCATTTGATAAGTACCGATAGGTACAGTACGCGAAAATTGCGGCACTCCGTTGACAATAATGGCAATTTCTGAACTATCAAATTCGATATCAACTAATACTGCTGCTTCTTGGGGGCTGAATTGCCGCAATTGCTCGCGGATTGTCCGAATCATGGCAAAACTGTTGATTTCTAAAATATCGATTTGCAATCCAGCCTGCTCAAATGTATTAATATATGCTTCCGTTACCTCCTTACGTGTAGCTACTAAAAGTACTTGTACTTTTTCAATACCATCTTCATCTACAAAGTACCCAAGTTTTTGATAATCGACATCAGCTTCTTCACGCGGATAGGGTAAATACAACGCTGCTTCATGGTTTAGCACCATTTCTCGCAGTTCTTTATCATCTAACTCTGCTGGTACAGGTATTAAACGGACAATTGAATCTCGTCCTGTGACCCCAGTGGCAACCCGAGAAGCTTTAATTTTGCTTTCAGCCAAACCCTGCTGAATTAACTGCGCCATCGCTGGCGCATCAGCGATTTGACCGTCCATCATTACACCTTCGGGAACTGGTATTGATGTTAAGGCTTCTACTTTTAAGCCTTGACGTTGTTTGCGTAATTGAACTATATTCACCCTTTCTGGTGCTAGTTCAATACCGACCCCTTTATTAGATTTGCTAAACAGACTATTGAAGCTTTTCACCACTTTGATGCCCGTTGCACTGCTAAATTGATAAGTTAAATGATGCTAAAAAACGTTCTTGGTACTAGGTAATTGATTTAGCCTATAATCTCGACAATTCTGCATAAGCTTTTCACTCAAAGCAAGCGTAAATATACTAGTAAAATGTTTAAAACTTCAAAATTCAGACGATTGACTGTGTTTGTACTGCTCGGTTTATTGACTAGCTGGATAGTCAGTTGTAGTACAGGAAATGTAGGCACGCAAACAAAACAGGCCTCTGGGGGAGCAACAACGATTGAGTTTTGGACAATGCAACTCCAACCTCAATTTAATGGTTACTTTCAGAACCTGATTGCATCTTTTGAATCACAAAACAAAGGTATAAAGATTAACTGGGTCGATATACCTTGGGCAGCAATGGAGAACAAAATCTTAACAGCTGTCTCAGCAAAAACGCCACCTGATGTTGTCAACCTCAATCCGGATTTCGCATCTCAACTTGCAGGACGAAATGCCTGGTTAGATTTAGATACAAAAGTCTCAAATGAAGTAATTTCCTCCTATCTGCCAAATATTTGGAAAGCTAGCACACTCAATGGTAAAAGTTTTGGTATTCCCTGGTACCTCACTACCCGGCTAACTATTTATAACACTGATTTATTAAAACAGGCAGGTATCAACAAAACACCGAATACTTACGCAGAATTAGGGCAAGCGGCACAACAAATTAAAGATAAAACAGGGAAATATGCCTTTTTTGTAACTTTTGTTCCGCAAGATTCCGGAGAAGTTTTGGAATCATTTGTGCAAATGGGAGTCACCTTAGTAGATTCCGAAGGTAAAGCAGCTTTTAACTCACCGCAAGGCAAAGCAGCTTTTCAGTATTGGGTAGATTTATATAAAAAAGGGCTACTTCCCAAAGAGGTTTTAACTCAAGGACATCGCCATGCAATAGATTTATACCAAGCTGGTGAAACAGCATTTTTAGCTTCAGGCCCTGAATTTCTGAAAACGATCGCCAATAATGCCCCCAAAATTGCTCAAGCCTCTGCGATCGCACCTCAAATTACAGGTGATACTGGTAAAAAGAATGTTGCTGTTATGAACTTAGTTATCCCCAAAGATAGCAAGTACGCAGATGCTGCTGTGAAATTTGCTCTGTTTGTCACTAACGATCAAAACCAATTAGCTTTTGCTAAAGCTGCTAATGTTTTGCCATCTACCGTAAAATCACTGGCTGATAGCTATTTTAAAAATGTTCCTGCTAGTGCGACAACAGTAGACAAAGCCAGAGTAATTAGCGCTCAACAACTACAACAGGCAGAAATATTAACGCCGACTATGAAAGATTTCAATAAATTGCAAAAGGCAATTTATGAGAACTTGCAAGCAGCAATGTTAGACCAAAAAACAGTAGAAAAAGCTGTAGAAGATGCAGCACAACAGTGGAACAATCGCACATAGAAATGTGCATTAAAAGGTAAATAGTTGGTGTTTAAGGGATAGTAAAATCCACCAACCAATACCAATGTCAAACATTTTCAAAACATATTAATGATTTTTAGGGGCACAGAAATTTGCCCCTATTTTCTTTATTTGTTGTATTTTTTAGGATTAATTAGTGCAACATTGAAAAATTTCAAATAGCTTAATTATGCTTTTATTAAATCACTATTACTATTTACACTCAGCATTTTGATTAGCGTAAGGGCATGGCACCAGTAAGATAATTTGATATGCCAAAAGATTGTGGATGCTGTGCCCCTACCTATTCATCTGTCGTGTTCTTGTTTCACAATGGTAAACTATCAGATTTCTGCCTCTTATTTCTTTCAAAGAGCGCTCTCATTTCAGGCTGACATTAATTGCTGAAGGCGTTTTGGTTCATCTCCCAGCCAATCGGGATTTTTGGCAGTACCGTCGAAAATGGATGAAGTCTTGAAAGGTTCAAACTCGCCGCGAGATCCAGCATCTGCGGTTTTGGCTAACAATGTTTGCACCTGCTCCTCTGTCATCGGTTTAAATGTGTCTACGGCTTTGAATGCTTGCTCGAGAATCTCCATACTGTCGATTCCCGTAATTACCACCGAAGTAGGTAGATTCAGCGCATAGTGGAGACATTCAATTGGCGTTACCGTCTTGGACTTGAGCAGAATCCCATTTGCCATACTTTTCATTCCCAAAATACCGATATTTCGTTTGACTAGTTCTGGTACAACCAGCTTGGCGAAACTCCGATAGTGTGCGTCCATCACATTTAACGGCATCTGAGCTGTAGCAAATTTAAAGCCGTAATTGTCTGCAACCTGGAGCATATGCAGATGAATTTCGGGGTCTTTGTGCCCCGTAAAGCCAATGTAGCGTAGCTTTCCAGCTGCTTTTGCTGCAACTAGCGCCGCATTTGCGCCCTCTTCATCAAAAACCCGATGCGGATCATCAAATCGCAGGATTTCGTGATGTTGTACTAGGTCAATGCAATCGACTTTTAGGCGTTTTAAGGATTCATCGAGCTGTTTAGTAGCTTCTTTTTTAGAGCGTCCATCAATTTTGGTCATCAGGAAGACTTTGTCTCGATAGCCATCACGGAGTGCTTTCCCCATGCGAATTTCACTTTCACCTCCGTTATAGTCCCAACTGTTATCCATGAAGGTGATGCCTCGATCAATCGCTGTGCGAACAAGCCGTATTGCCAACTGCTCATCTACGTGTTTCAAGCTGAGATGCCATCCGCCCAATCCAATTGCAGAAACTCTCTCTCCAGTATTACCAAGTTCTCGATATAGCATCTTTGTTCCCTCTATTTTTGTTTTTACAAATATTTCTGAAAATGACTGAATAGGTCGATAATTTGTAGGGCTTCATTTTTGGTGTGTTCATTAACATATCGCTGCTCAGTCATAAAAATCCTAGTTTTTGATTGTATTTGATATAGTTCCTGGAACTCGTGCCCATTCAAAATAAATAAAGCCAGATTAAAACAGCCCTTGCAGTTTTAGCTTTGTGCTTCATACTTACTTATAATTGGGAAATTATTGTTTATTTTCAGACGATTTCAGCCAATGATTAGCCTTCACCATATTAAAAAATCAATTATAGAAGTGCTTCCCTCTATTGAAGGATGACACCTATGCATTGAGAGCTATTAGTCAAATATTTACTCTACGAAATAAGAGTTTATTCACCCATAAGATAGGTGATTTTTTTGTCTATGTCATCGCTTGATTTTTGGCTGATAATCAACGATTTGTTGTGACTTGCAAATAATTCACTGCTTGCCAAATAGATTATATAAATATAATTAGTGGAACTAATCAATAAAAATTGCGATCAATTGTCATACAATACTGGGAGAAAAGTAACACAACATGAGATTATTTAGGCTGAATTATTTTAAGCGGTTAGCGAAAGTATTTATACTAAGTATTGCTATTTTACTTGTACTCTGGTTGAGTTCACCACTTCTCCCTATATTCGCAAAACCAGAGACTCAACTTTTCGAGCAAGTTTGGCAAACAGTAAACGATAATTTTTACGATCCTCAGTTTAATGGAGTAGATTGGCCAGCCATCAAAAAACAATATCAACCTCAGCTAATTAAAGCTGAATCAAGCAAAGATGTTGCTTTTTTGATTAATCAAATGCTTGCTCAACTTAAATCTTCTCATACAAGGTTTTATACTCAAGATGAGCCTGCTTACTATCAGCTTTTAGGAATTTTTTTGGCTCACAGTCCAGAGTTAAAAAAGCAATTAAAACAGTTTTTGCCAACAGGTAAAGTAGAATACACTGATATTGGTTTATTTACCAAAGATATTAATGGCAAAATATTTATTAGTTCTATTTTGGATGATAGCCCTGCTGTGAAAGCAGGCTTAAAGGTAGGTGACCAAATTTTAAGTGTTGATGGTCATTCATATCAGCCAATCAAGTCTTTTGCTGGTAAAGCAGGTCAAGCTGTCAAAATGTTGATACAGCGATCGCCTGAAGCCAGCAGTCAGCAAGAAATTGCTGTTGTACCCAAAATTTATGATGCTAGCACGATGTTTTTGCAAGCGCAGACAGCCAGTGTGGAACTAATTGAAGTTGCAGGGAAGAAGGTTGGTTATATTCATATATGGTCAAATGCAGCTGACCCTTACCAACAACAACTCCAAGATGAACTAATTTATGGTCGCTTAAAAAATGCCGATGCTTTAGTTTTAGATTTGCGAGATGGCTGGGGTGGAGGTGATATTAGTTATCTCAACATCTTTAGCGCTAAACACAATCTCAGCCTCACCAGTATTCCGCGTTCTGGACGTAGTTATACTTATAACTATCAATGGAAGAAACCTGTAGTGATGTTAGTAAATGAGAACAGTCGTAGTAGTAAAGAAATTATTGCGTTTGGGTTTCAACAAAATAAGATGGGGTTAGTTCTTGGGACTCAAACGGCAAAAGCTGTACTTGGCGGTCGTCCTTATTTAATGCGCGATGGTAGCCTACTTTATGTTGCAGTTACGAATGTATTGGTTAATGGTAATCAAAGGCTGGAAGGTAAAGGTGTAGTACCAGATATTAATATTTCATTTCCTCTAGAATATGCCCAAGGAGTAGACCCGCAAAAACAAAAAGCTATAGAAACTGTGTTAGATCAAGTGCGGTGAATTACTGATGATATGGTTGGGAATGGGGAATGGGGAATGGGGAATGGGGAATGGGGAATGGGGAATGGGGAATGGGGAATGGGTAAACTGTATTTTTATTTCCCATTACTGACATTCACAGATATGATAAGTGTTCAACCGGAGATGATATTACAAGCAAGATTTCCCGTAATAGATACAGCAGATTTGATGTTTATGAGGTACAGCAACTAATTGAAAAAAGTAATGAGTAATAAGTAGTGAGTAATAAGTAAATTTCCTACTCATTACTCATTACTCATGATTGGGACTATTCCACCTCAAGATTCTTCAAAAAGGCGATCGCCTCGATGTAATCTTTCTGCAATTTGGTAAGTTTGACCTTGAGAGCGCATAGTGGGCGAATGGGCGGCTAAATACCGAGATGCAGCAACTAATATATGAATCCCCGTCGGAGTTTTACCAAACAGCGAGTATTGGCGAAAAGCAGCTTCTATTTCTTGAATGACATGAAAATCACGATTTTCACGCAACATCATTTTCCCTAGGATAGCCATCAGTTTTTCAGGAGAACCGCCGCTATATAAATAATTAGCTACTAATTTACCTGTTTGATTGACTTGCTGCTGACGGTTTAATAAATCTGGTAGCTGTTGGAGTAATTCTTCAGGATTTTCTGTGGTGTCTTTTGGTTCTGGTAGCCTTGCTGGTGGTACATTCAAAAAGCGATTTAAATACACACTCATCGCAGCATCAAAAACTCCTTTAAGGAGTTCAATTGTTGGTACTCTTCGCAATGCTTGATGTACAGCATTAGCAAAGGTAAATGGATGATGGGCGGAATTCCAATCGCCAAAATCATTATTGGTGTGGAAACGAGCTACTCGTAATGCTGCTGCATAAGTGACGATGCTGGCTAATTGTTCTGCGCTACAACCTACTTGCAGTGCATCTAATAGCGAATCAGCGATTGCTTGTGGGTCTTCACCCAATAAAATTGGTAATAATTCCTCTTGGTTTGTCCAAGTTCCTTGCCGAGATTTACCTACACTTAATGCTGTAGGTAATTGCTCAAAAGCCGATTCCAAGATGGCGATTAAATCTACAGGGTAGCGCCAAGAATTAGATTCTTCCATCCTATCGGCATTAGCTAAACCAGGGACTAAGCTAGCCAAAGTTGAGTCGGCTGCTTGCCAACCCACGGCATCAAGTGCTTCTAAGGCTTTGTTGATAAAATCAAGGGTATGCCCAACGTCAAGATAACGATGATCGCAAGCTGCACAGAACAGCATATCTGCTATTTGTTGTGAATTAGCTCCCGAAGCGAGCGCAGATACTAAACATCTCTGCGCTGCTTCCGTATCTCTTACCTGAATAAATTGGCGGAACCAGCTTTTGAGAGTTGCAACATCAACTGTCGAGTTAGGTAATGGATGAACAACAAACTCTGGTGGCGAACCTGCGCTATCATTCGCTACTGCTGACAATCCATGAAATAAAGCCCGGGGTTTATCTTCTGCATCTAGATATGGTAGGAGATTCATCATACAAGTATGGATAGTCAACCCTGTACTCCAACCTGCTTTGTTATAGCGAGTACCAAATTCTAGCCCCATGAGAAAAGGTTCAGCCGGATTGACTCCCAGATCTAAAAGTGCGATCGCACTTTTAGCAATCACTAAAGAAATGTTTTGCTCTAAACCATCTTGTAAACGTTGGCGGTGGTGGGTATGAAGGTTAGCTGGTGGCGCTAAATTTACCCACACTTCACCATCACGAATTTCTACAGGGAAACAAGGAACATCATCTGCCCAAGAGTCAAAAGTGCCACCACTAGCAAGGTCAAAACGGGCATAATGCCAAGGACAGGTAACAATACCATCCTTACAGTTGCTGCCTTTGAGAGGAAAGCCCATGTGGGGACAACGGTTGTCAATTGCATATACTTGATCGTTGGCGTAAAACAAAGCAAGAGTCTGCTTTTGTTGATGCACTAGCAAACTACCTGCTGCTTGAACATCTTTAAGTTGAGCAACGAGGATATAATCATCTGTTGTGGTTGTATCTGCAAATATTTCTGTCATTGAATTGCACATTGGTAAATGTCAAAACCCTTACTTCTACTGTGTCGAAGTTTTTCTCCTTTGAGCATTTCTGCAATTCTAATTTTTGTTAACTATCGCCAAATGACTTGATCATCAAGGCATTGGGCTGCCGCTGCTTATAGAGTCTTCCCGGCAACATGGATAAAGTAAAAGGCGTTGCACCCATTAATTATCTCGAATTGGAATTTGAATGACAAATTCTGTACCTACACATGGTTGTGAATAGCATTCTAATTTACCACCGTGCAGTTCATTAACAATTTGGTAACTAATTGATAAACCTAAACCTGTACCTTTGCCTACTGCTTTGGTGGTAAAAAATGGATCAAATACTTTATTTCGCACTTTATCTTCCATTCCTATACCATTATCAGCAATTCTAATCTCTATATAGGAATTATCAATATTTTTAGTAGTAATATGTAGCTTTAGCTGCTTACTTACTTCCTGTTTTAATAAGGAATCTTCTAAAGCATCAATTGCATTTGTCATCAAGTTCATAAATACTTGATTCATGTGCCCAGCGTAGCACTTAATTAGTGGCAATTTTCCGTAGTTTTTAATAACTTCAATACCTAAATAATTATCGGCTGATGCTTTGAGACGACTGTTTAAAATCACTAAGGTGCTGTCAATCCCCTCATGAATATCTACTGCTTTAAATTCTGCTTCATCTAAACGAGAAAATGTCCGTAGTGACTTCACTATTTCACGAATGCGCTCTGCTCCCACATTCATAGAACGAAATAATTTCTCTACGTCTTGCTTAAGAAAATCAAATTCAATAACTTGAATTTCTTGTTGAATTTCCACCTCGGGTTCAGGGTAATATTTTTGATAAAGTGAAATTAAATTCAATAAATTTTGAAAATATTCATAGGCATAAGTTAAATTCCCGTAAATAAAACTCACTGGGTTATTAATTTCGTGAGCAATTCCAGCCACCAGAACTCCGAGAGCAGACATTTTCTCTGATTCTACGAGTTTCATTTGTAAAGCTTCGAGATTTTTGAAAGCATTTTCTAGCTCATCACCTCTGTGCTTCAAAGCAGTTTGTGATTCTTCTAACTCGCGAATCATATTTTTGAGAACACTTTCTCTAACTTCAGTATTGTTCTCTAGTTGTTGTCTATCGGCTTCTGAGCGTTCTAACTTTTTTTTCAGAATCCGAACAGTTTTTTCTAACTCTTTAAGTCTGCTCTCATTGTCTGTGGTTTCCATAAGCCGCTACTTTGTTCCTAGAAGCAAAGTCACAAAAGTTTCTTGGTGATAGTAAGAGGAACCATGAGGTTCTAAGGGGGCAAATTCACCGTAGGTGTAGAATCCACAAATAGGTACTTCTGCACACAGTGCATTTTTGACTAGTTGATATTCTTCTTTGGCTCTTGTTCCTAAAAGCCAACGACGACAGCAACAAGAAAATAGTAAAACTGCTTCTGGTTGCGTTCCAGGATAATTTGCTAAAGCATTTTTAAATGATGTTTCTGATGCTGCAATGACATCATCTCTACTAATATCTGTAACTTGAACTATGGCTTGTTCTGGCACATTACCAAGAAAATTGATGCTACCAGTTTCTACATCGTAAGTATTAGGTACTCGCATATAATAGCGATCGCTATCTCCTTCATACACAGCTAAGGGATGCTCCGCAGTCGGAGGGCGATCGCCTAAATAGCGCTCATAATATGCTAGTGCTGTCATCCCTTCAATCTCGTAGAGGATGGTTCCTTGAGATTTGGTAACAATGCTTTTGAGTCCAATGGGTTCCCAGCCACAACCAATTCCATAGGAAAATTTGATATCTCCAGAAAAGATTAAAACTGGTAGGGAATCTGTTAGTACTTCGTTGCAGAAAAATTGATAGGTTTTGGTAAACCTAAATTGATCGCCTGCTGTACCACCTAAAATTGGCATTTCTGAACCTAAGGCTAGTTTTAATCCTTGTAGAATTAACTCGCCATTAGTTGTGGAACCATCTTCTATATAACTTGCGGGAACAGTAATACATAATTTCGCACTATTAGTACTTTTTTGAGTTGCTTGTTGTACAGCTTGTTTAGCCGCCTCTAAAGGGTTATTTTTTGCACCATACCCCACACCCGCACGAATTTCTACATTGTCAGAGTAAAAAAGCATGAGTGTTAAAGAATCTTGTTGAAATCCTAAGCCAGAAGACACTTCACCATCGGTAGTGCAACCAATCAATTCAATTTTGGGAAAGGCTTGGTTAATTTCTTTAACGATTAAATCATGCTCGAAATCAATAGCAGCAAATAAGATACCTGCTTGAGGAATCACACCATCTAAATCCCTGACACAATGTTCTAAAACTTCTGTAATAGCATCTTGAGAATCTGGATCTTCACTATGTCCAACAACAACTTTTAGCATTTTTAGCTCCTAGTTAAAAATATAGTTAAATTAATCAATCATCATCAATCATTAGATAATGACTCTATTGGCAGACTCATAATAAACTCGGCTCCTTCCCCTGGTGAAGAATTTACATTGATTGTGCCTCCATGTTTTTCGACAATAATTTGACGAGCAATTGCTAATCCTAAACCTGTACCTTTGCCCACAGGTTTAGTAGTAAATAATTGCGTAAAAATCTTTTGTTTTACTGCTGCTGTCATCCCCTGCCCATTATCTTGAATACTAATAATTACCTGCTGCAAATTTTCACTTAAACTAGTAGTAATAGTGATATAATTAGGATGAGCTTGAATCTCCGCAAAACTGCTGCCGCTATTTGCTTCTTCTAAAGCATCAATGGCATTAACTAACAAATTCATAAATACTTGGTTGAGTTGTCCCGGATAACATTTAATTTGGGGAATTTCACCATAGTTTTTAATCACTTCAATAGCTGGGCGAGATTTTGAGGCTTTGAGGCGATGTTTGAGAATCAAGAGAGTACTGTTGATGCCGTCATGTATATTAAAAGTGATGGGGCGATCGCTATCTGCACGGGAAAAAGTTCTCAGGCTATTACTGATATCACAAATGCGATTCACCGCATCTTGCATAGAAGCCAGCATCTTCGGTAAGTCTTTGCGGATATAGTTGAGGTCGATAGCTTTAATTTGATGTTCAATCGCAGTACTAGGATTGCTAGATTCCTGCTGATATAAATCAATCAAGCCAAACAAATCCTTGATATAGTCCAATGCATAATCGATATTGCCACCGAGGAATCCGATCGGGTTATTAATTTCATGGGCGACTCCAGCGACAAGATTACCCAATGCAGACATTTTCTCGCTTTGCACCAGTTGGGTTTGAGCCTGTTGGAGTTCGTAAAGGGCTTTCTCTAAATCTTCAGCTTTTTGGCGTAGTTGAATTTCCGATTGGCGTAATGCGGCTTCAGCGAATTTGTTGGCGCTAATATCTATCAACACTCCATCCCAAACAATCGCACCATCAGCTTGCAGTTCTGGGCGGGAAGCGGCTTGTGTCCATTTTTCTTTACCAGCTACTAAAAATCTGCCTTCCCATTGCCAAGGTGTTAAATTAGCGGCTGAATCTATAATCGATTGTTTAATGCTCTGACGTTCCTCTGGATATAACATCGCAAACAGCACATCTGCGTCTGTGATTTCCTCTGGGTGTAAGCCAAACAGTTCATAGCAACCAGAACTTACATAAGAAAACGATGCTAAACCATCCACAGCGAGACGGAATTGATAAATCATTCCTGGGGCGTTTTCCGCCAATTTTTGCAATTGATTTTGAGTATTCTGTAAGGCTTGGGTGCTGTGTAGCAATTCTTGTTGGGCTTGTTGCAATTGTTGCAGCGATCGCTCTAACTGTTGGGCGTAATTTTGTGATTCTTGATAGAGACGAGCATTTTCTAGGGAAATAGCGACTTGGGCGCACAGGAGATTGAGAAGTTCGACGCGTTCGCCCTTGGCGTTGGCGGAGCCATCGCCTGTAAATGCCCCAACTGTTAAGTTATTTTCTAGGTATAAAATCCCAATCAATTTGCCTTGATGGAGAATCGGAGTACACAAAATACTTTGGGGGCGGTGGTGGAGAATGTAGGGGTCAACCGCAAATGTGGGATGATCGATAGCACGATCAATAACTGCCGATTTCCGAGTATTTTTTACCGTGTTGATCAGGGAAATCGGCACAGTTGCACTGTTCTCTAGAGGTAGAGATTGCAAAACAGTTGTGTTTTGTTGCAGTTGAGAAACACCTGCTATTAACCATTGATCACCTTGTGGTAGTAACAATACAGCTTTATCAGCGCCAGCATTTTCAATCAAAATTTCCAGTAGCGCCGTTAATAATTTCTCCAGTTCAATTTGACTAGAAAGGGTTTGAGAAGCTTTGAGAATAGTTCTTAAATCTAATAAAGTTGCAGAATTATATGCTGTGAATGTGGCAACTTGCTTTCTGAAATCTGTGAAACTTGTCGGTGTGGCTGACTGTTGGCGGATCGGTTGCAATAGTTGGGGGTAGCGCTTTTCTAAATCATCGACTTTAGCCACTGCACCCCAACGGGAATAAGCGTAGTAAGCATCAATCATATAGACTTGGGCGACTTTGGCTTTACCCCAATTGAGATAAAATTTAGCCGCCAATTCACAGGCGATCGCTTCTTCGTGGAGAAATTGGTTTTCTTTTGCTAGGGCGATCGCGCGATCGTACATCTCCATTGCAGCAGACATTTTTCCTAAGACTCGATGTTTCTCGGCTGTGACTAAACACCATTTATGTAAATAAGTGATGGGTGCATGATCAGCCCATTTCTTCAGCCGTTTAAGGTTCTTCGCCACCTGCCGCAAAATTTGGAACTGAGCCGATTTCGATGCTGTAGGATAAATACTGAGTTTCGCTAGGGATTGATAAAAGCAAAATAGGGATGTTAGCAAGGTTCCCCGCGATCCAGCAATCCATTTTTCGGCTAATCTCGCATTCTCCACCGCCTGCTGTTCTTGCCCAAATAATACTCCTAGCCAAGTTTTCAAGGTATAAAGACGAGAAAGGGAATTGGCTTCTTGGGCTGCTAAATATTTCTGTTGCATGGCGATTTCATCATACACTTCACCCACCAAACAACAAGGATCTGCGGATTTTCCCATCAAGTTCAACACTAATTGTTGCGCTATCAGATGGTATGTCAGGGCTTTGTCTTGGTGCAGTTGTTGCAGTGATTGAGTGTATTTAGCAAATTCTGCTAAAACTCTATCCAACTGTTCACCAGAATGCAGCAACGCCGCACAGTAACCAGCCGCGTTATAACTCGCATACTCTAGTTTGCCTGTCTCTAGCCCTGTTTGATAACCTTGCAATGAAGTCTCTAGGGTTGCAGCTAATGGATCTTTCCAAATCCGAATCATATTAGAGAAGATAAATAATACTTCTGTGCGAAATTGCTTACCTAAACCGGTTTCCGTCAGCCTTAAACCCAGTTCGCCAAATTGATACCCAGTTTCTATATCACCTATCATACAGAGAATAAACCCATAGGCGGCATAGCCTGGGGCGAGAAAAGCGGAATTGCCATAGCGCAGTGACAGTTCCAGCTGTTTCAAAATAATTAGTGGGTGTAAATTGGGTTCGCACATATAGCTAGCTGTGGCGATACTGCTTAACAAAGACATCTTTGCTAAGGCGGTAGGGTTTTGCATGGGAGGTGATGCTAGCAAATCCTGGGGAGATTTACGCCCTAAAGTTAGCTTAATTTGCAGCAAAGCTAAAATTATCGTTAATTTTGTTGGTTTTCGGGGAAAATTGACTCCTAAATGTTTCAGCGCCTCTAACCCCATTGCGACTGATTTTGTTGGTTGATGATTGGTAGTAAAGCTATTGAGTCTAATTTCGTAAGCTTTGATTGTATCTAGTAAAGATTCAGCATTTTGGAAAATCCCATCGATCAGCTGTTCCATTTGGGGAATATCGCCACTGAGATAAGCAACTTCAGCTGCAGCATGATAAATATCTAAACTTAGATGATATTGCCTTTGCCAATGGTTAGCAGGTAACAAACTTTTGGCGATCGCAAAATAGTTAACAGCCGCCCCATAAGCAGTTGCAGTTCTGGCTTTGTTCCCAGCCATGAAGTTAAGCAGAATGAGTTCTTGACGTTGTGCGGTGGTGCTAATTACCTCGATACCACGATTGAGGTGATTGACAATATCAAAAATCCTGGCTTCCTGCTCTGAGGTAGGTATATGCTGTAGTAGTAATTGCCCGATTCTCAGGTGAGTAGACTGTTTGCGATCGTCAGGTATTAAGGAATAGGCAGCTTCATGGACGCGATCGTGCAAAAATTTATAAGTCGGGTTAGCCGCTGATGGGGTAACGGATGTTGGTAAATCATCAGCGTCAGTAAAGAACTTATAGATTTCACTAGTGGGAAGCAACAATCCATCCTGTAGCGCTTCCCACAAATCACCAGCCGTAGCTGCAGGCGATCGCGCAGATGCGATCGCTAATGTGTTTAAATCAAATTGAGTGCCAATGCAAGCCGCCAATTTCAGCACATCTTGAGTTGCTGGTGGTAATTTCTGCAATTGCAGTGCCATAAATTCCACTACATTATCAATCATGGCAACTGCTTTTACCTGAGCAATATCACACTGCCAATATTTCCCATCTCTATCAAATGTAATTAGCTTTTCTTGGTATAAAAATTTCAGAAATTGCGTTGCAAAAAATGGATTACCTTGAGTTTTTTGATAAATTAATTCAGTCAGTGGTTGAGCCACAATTTCAGCACAATTCAATGTATCAGCCACTAAATGATTAATATCTGCTTGAGAGAGATTATTTAATGTAATTGTGTTAACTATTGACCCTAGTTTTTTTATTTCTTGCACCGTTAACAGTAACGGATGAGCAGGTGAAATTTCCTGAGCGCGATAAGAGCCAATCACCAATAAACTGCCAGCATCATTCATCAATATTTCTAGGAGTTTTAATGATGCTAAATCTGACCATTGTAAATCATCTAAAAATATTAC
The DNA here is from genome assembly GCF_025677855.1 of Tolypothrix sp. PCC 7601. Classification (NCBI taxonomy): domain Bacteria; kingdom Bacillati; phylum Cyanobacteriota; class Cyanophyceae; order Nostocales; family Tolypothrichaceae; genus Tolypothrix; species Tolypothrix sp. PCC 7601. The sequence continues at coordinate 60,995 of NZ_CP064879.1, read as the reverse complement.
CAAAGGATGTGCTTGAGTGGTGAATACTTGCGTAAAGTTTTGGAATAATAAATTAAACCGATTTTGAGCAGAGTTACCAGATAATTCCGTCGCAGGTGGTTGTTTACCAATAATGTTTTCTAATTCCGGAATCACATCAATAATCACTTGCCCATTATCACCTAGAGCCGAGAGAATCTTGCTGCGCCAAAGTTTGATTTGGGCATCGCTTTCACTGAGAATTTGGCTAATCAAATCTTGGAAAGCTTGTACAAATGCCAAAAAAGGAATATCCCGTTGAAATTGGTCGTATTTACCTTTAATAAAATATCCCCGTTGCCGCACAATTGGTTTATGGACTTCATTAATCACAGCAGTTTTACCAATTCCCGAACAACCTGCAACGAGTAGCATTTCTGTAGTACCAGTACTCACTCTGTCAAATGCTTGTAGTAGCGTCTCAACTTCGCTAGTACGTCCATATAATTTTTCGGGAATCAAGAAATGCTCGTAAATATCTCGACTACCTAAGGAAAATTTAACTATATTTTGGGTTTTCTGATACTGAGCTAAACAATTTTCTAAATCATATTTTAATCCTGCCCCACTCTGATATCTATCTTCAGCATTTTTTGCCATTAATTTAGCAACAATCTCAGAGATAACCAGAGGTATGGATGGATTTATTGTATGAACATCAGGGGCAATTTTAGCAATATGTGAATGTACCAACTCCATCGGTTCAACAGATGAAAATGGTAATATTCCTGTTAGCAGTTCGTAAAAAGTCACACCCAAAGCATAAAAATCGCTGCGGTAATCTATGCCCCGATTCATTCTGCCAGTTTGTTCGGGAGAAATATATGCCAGAGTTCCTTCTAAAATCTGGGGATTTTGTAGTTGGGGAGTTTCTTTTGGTAAGAGAGAAGCAACACTAAAATCAATTAGTTTTACCTGATGGGTTTGGGGATTAATGAGAATATTGCTAGGTTTAATATCTTTGTGGATGACTCTGTGACGATGAATTGCTTCTAAATGAGTGGCAATTTGCATAGCAACAATGAGGAAATCATGGATAATATCGCCTTGTTTTTGTATGATCCAGTCTTTGAGAGAAATGCCCCCCATATCTTCCATGATCAGGACATAACCATTGCGATATGCTTCCAGACTGTAAATTTTGATAATTCCAGGTAAGTCTAAGTTTTTGGTGATGGTGTACTGGTTACGGAATTGAACAATTTCGTTAAAGCTGGGGTATTCACTCCGTATCAGTTTGATGACAACTGGCATTTTGTCTATGTTGCGGTTACCTTGATATACCAGTGTCCGCGTACCCGCATAAATTGGTTTTGTAATTGAGTAACCAGCGATCGCTACAGTGCCATCAACCACCATGTTCATCCGCAAAACCTAACTCTTTGATAACTTCTCTGTTAAGTTTGCCCATCAAACCAGTACGAATCACAGCAAGTAACTAAATTTACAGAGAGATTTCTCTACTTAGCTGATTTTCACGGGTCTGAAGTGATGACAAAAGTGATTCCTAAATTTTTACATTCCTTAACAAAGGTTGATGTATTCCCACTAATTTATTAATAAAACAGTGTTCTATAACTTAAATTGTAGAATAATTGAATGAAATAATATCCTCTGGATTGATATCAACTTTGAACATTAAAACTTTGGGTACTGTACTAATTTAAATTTGAGGTCTACTGTGTCTGAAGCTTTATTATTAGATTTAATTATCAAAAATGTGTGGGTAGTTCGTCCTCATAATAATAATGTCGAACTCCTAGATTTAGGAATTAAAGATGGCAAATTTATCGAGATTGCGCCAAATATTAGTCCCGATAAAAGTCAACAAGTATTTGATGCCCAAAATTTGCTAGGATTTCCTGGTGTTGTAGATGCTCATATGCACATAGGTATCTATCAACCTCTAGATCAAGATGCTGTCACTGAAAGCAAAGCTGCGGCAATGGGAGGTGTAACTACTAGCCTAAATTACATTCGCACAGGACAGTATTATCTCAATAAAGGTGGCGCTTACAAAGATTTTTTCCCGGAAGTATTGGCGTTATCTGCAGGTAATTTTTTTGTTGATTACAGTTATCATATTGCACCAATAGCTAGTCAGCATATCGAAGAAATTCCGCTACTATATGAAGAATATGGAGTATCTTCGTTTAAAATTTTTATGTTTTATGGCGGTTATGGTTTGCATGGTTTATCAGATCAGCAAAATCTCTTTTTAATGATTAATAAAGAGGAACGCTATGACTTTGCCCATTTTGAATTCATTATGCGTGGTCTCACTCGCCTAATGGCAGCACATCCAGCAGCACGAGATACTATTAGTTTGAGTTTGCATTGTGAAGTTGCAGAAATTCTCAACGCCTACACCAAAATAGTAGAAAATGATTCTAGCTTGAGTGGATTAAAAGCTTATAGTGCAGCCCGTCCACCGCATTCCGAAGGTTTAGCAATTTGCATTGCTGCTTATTTGGCACATGAAACCAACTGTGCAAATATCAATTTATTACATCTCAGTTCCCGTAAAGCAATGGAAGCAGCTTTGACTATGCAAACTGCTTTTCCTCATATTAATTTTCGCCGCGAAGTTACTGTAGGACATTTGCTCTTAGATGTTGATAGTCCTAATGGGACTTGGGCAAAAGTTAACCCGCCAATTCGTCCCCGCGCTGATGTGGAATATTTATGGCAAGCAGTACTAAATCATCAAGTAGATTGGATAGTTAGCGATCATGCTTGCTGTTCTGCTGAACAAAAACGCAGTGCAAAATACCCCAATAATATTTGGTTAGCTAAATCTGGTTTTGGCGGTACAGAATATTTACTTTCTGGTGTTTTAAGTGAAGGAAGTAAGCGAGGAATGTCTTACAACCACATGGCTAAGTTGCTATCTTGGAACCCATCAAGGCGTTTTGGCTTGTTAGAAAAAGGAGATATTGCTATTGGTTATGATGCTGATTTAGTATTAGTAAATCCCAATGAAACTTTTGTGGTAAGTGCGGCTGAGTCGGAGTCACAACAAGGTTACACACCTTTTGAAGGTGCAGAATTAACTGGTAAGGTGAAGAGTACCTTTTTACGAGGAAATTTGATTTACAACAATGGTCAAGTTTTAGGTTCGCCTACTGGACGTTATTTAAAACGTTCCCATAGTGGCTTAAATGCTTAGTTATATCGTCCTTAATTGGTAATGTAGGGAGTATAAAAAATGAGCCAACGTATCAAAAGAGCTTTTTTAGATACAGAGGATGGACAAATTCTTTACCGTATCGGTGGCGAAGGTGAAGCGATACTTTTACTGCACATGACTCCCCGCAGTAGTGATGAATTTAAAGAATTGATGCCGAGTTTGGCAGCTACTAACTTAGTAATTGCAATGGATTTAATGGGGTTGGGTGATTCTGACAAACCGCCTAGAGTGTATGCAGTTGCAGACTATGCTAAAAATGCGATCGCACTTTTGGACGAGTTAGGCATCAAAAAAGCCAGCATTTTCGGTAGTCTAACAGGGGGTTATATCGCGGGAGAAGTTGCAGCCGCCTACCCAGAACGAGTCCAAAAACTCATTCTCTGCAATGTAATTGGATTTGATGCAGCAGAACAAAACAACATTCTCCAGCGATATTCTCAGGGATATCAAGTGCAAGAAGATGGCTCGCATTTGATGGGAAGATGGCTATCTCGTGTTAATTATGTTGGCACAGGAGATTTAAATCACCGTTGTGTTTTAGATGATTTAAAATCTTTCGGTTCTACTATATATCCTGGTGTTGCAGTAGCAAATTATTGTCTTTCGGCTCCAGAAAGATTTCGTTTAATTAACTGTCCGACTTTGATTATGTCGGGAGACAAGGCATTAGAACCATTAGAAAAAGCTGGTTTAGCCAAAGCAGAAAATCAATCTTGGCTCAAAGAAGCGATTCCTCATAGTCAAAGTGTCGAATTAGAAGGCGGAACTCTTTGGATGGTAAATCAAATGCCAGAAGACATATTAAAATTGGTAGTCAATTTTCTGTAAAATTAGTCATCAGCTAATCAAGATCCGCATTACCCCACCCCAGTATTGTCTAAAGCCAAAATATCCAACAAACATCCCCGCCCTGCTTGCGGGGCTACGGTGTACATACAAGTTGCTTCATCAGCATTGTTAATGTATTGGTTAACATTGCTAATGTAACGACTGACATTGCTAATGTATCGGTTGACATTGTTAATGTAACCACCGACATTGTTAATTTATGGGTTAACATTGCTAATGTAACGACTGACATTGTTAATGTATCGGTTAACATTGCTAATGCAGCCACTGACATTGTTAATGTAACGACCTAAAATTATTTGCGATCGTCTATCATGACATCAAAGTGTTTAACTGTAGTTTCAGGTTTTATGAGATATTCGTTATCTCTAGGAAGAGGTCTAACTTTTTCAATGTCGTTACCAGCAAACTTACGAATTGCATCTCGTGATTCCCAATAAGAAATCACCGTAAATTCTGTATTATTGCCATTATTGCGGCGCAGGACTTGCGTCCCCAAATTACCAGGAATTGACTCGATTTTTTTAATTCCCGCTTCTACTAAATAAGTATAGTATTCATCTGCTTTCGATGTCGGAGTAGTACCATGCCAAATACGTGCCACAACTTTCTTGGATTGGGTAGTAGCAGAATTATTTTGGTATGGGTTCTGCTGATACTGCGATGGTTTCAATCTGTGTAAAAACAGCAAGTGGTACAATAACTGAAATCGCCAATCTACAAAGAATACTCACAAAATTACTTGGTCTTGTCATTAGGCATCTCCAGGTGTATCTGAAAATACTGTATATCTCTATAATAAATTTCTAATCAACTCGGATAATAAACTAGCAGCCATCATCCAGAACTGGCAATCAAATTTCCGAAGAAGTATTAAAAGTAGTTGATTTTTGGGAAAATTATGCAGTAATCATGCAAAATTGATTAAATATTTTTGCGTAGAGGGAGCGCAGAGAACCAAAAATATAACTGTCAATTAAATATGTAAATAAATTTGCCTACCTACTGAAAGGAAGACGATGAACAACGAATTACCATTGATTATCGAGTGTCGTTGTAACGAAATCACCAAGCGCGAGGACAATCCAGCTTTACCTTACTCTCCAAAAGAAATCATCCGCGAAGCAGTTCGTGCTTGGGAAGCAGGGGCTTCAATTTTCCATTGGCACGGACGAGATCCAGAGAGTGGGACACCACGTAACGATGTGGAACTTTATCTCGAAGTGATACAGGGAATTCGCGAACAGACGGATCTCCTCATCCATCCGACGCTAGGCTACATTACACAGAATCAGGTAGAGGATCGCGTCCGGCATATCTTGGCAGTGAATGATGATCCAGTGCTGCGGGTTGACATGGCACCTGTGGATTTTGGATCGCTCAACGTAGACTTTTGGAATCCCCAGGCAAAACAGTTTACCACCTACGATCAGGTGTATGTTAATACTCGTGAAAACCTCAAGGCGGTGCTGGAAGTATTCAAAAAACACAATATCTATGTGAGTTCAGTTTGTTGGGACGTAGGGCAAATGCGAACAGCGCGTTGCTTTCAGGAAATGGGACTGCTGCCCAAAGAAACGCTTTGGGAGTTTGTCTTTACTGGGGAAATAATGCCGGCTGGCGCTGCGCCGACTTTACCGGGTTTGCAGGCGTTTATAGCTGAGGTGCCTGCGGGTAACCAGTGGTTGGTACTTTGCTGGAATGGAGATGTGATGAGGGTAGCATCCTGGGCAATTACCCTTGGGGGACATGTTGCAATTGGACTGGGAGATTATGCTTACACTCGCTTTGGCAAGCCGCACCACGGCGAATTAGTCGAGATGGTTGCCAAGATGGCGCATACACTCGGTCGGGAAGTGGCAACACCAGCACAGGCGCGTGAGATTCTGAAGATGCCGCCGCGAGCTGCTGTTACTGAAAAGTTACAGGCAACTGTTAACTAATAGCACTTTTTTTAATATACAAGGGTGGGCGATGCCCACCTAAAGATAAATCTAATTGCGATCGCTCAAAAATCATGACACAAAAGATTAAACGAGCTTTTCTAGACACAGAAGACGGACAGATTCTTTATCGCATTGGTGGAGAAGGTGAACCCATTCTGCTACTGCACATGAACCCCCGCAGTAGTGATGAATATCGCGAACTGATGCCACTCTTGGCTGAACACAGACGAGTCATCGCAATGGATTTGATGGGGTTTGGTGATTCAGATAAACCACCCAGAATGTATACAATCGCTGACTATGCAAAAACAGCGATCGCACTTTTAGATGAATTAGGTATAGAAAAAACCAGCATTATGGGAAACCATACTGGCGCTTTTGTTTCCGGAGAAATAGCTGCGAGTTATGGCGATCGCGTTGACAAATTAATTTTAGGTAACGTAGCTGGTTTTGGTGAAGGAGGTCAAGCAGAGCTATTTAGAAGAGTTGAGGAAGGTTTTAAAATCCAAGAAGATGGCTCTCATCTCATGGAAAGATGGTTAGCCCGTTCTCGATACGTCGGCTCTGCTGAATTAAATCACCGTTGGGTTTTAGACGATTTAAAATGTTTTGGTCATCCTTTATATGCAGTTTGGGCTGTAGGTAATTACTGTCTGGATGCACCAGAAAGATTTCGTGCCATCAAGTGTCCAACTCTGATTATTTGGGGAATGGATGATGTCAAAGAATTTGAAAAATTGAATTTAGCCAAAGCAGGCGATCGCTATTTTCTGTCTCAAGCAATTCCTCATGGCAAAGTTGTGGAATTTGAACAAGGCACAATTTGCATGATGAATCAGATAGCAGAAGAAGTAGCGCAGGTAGTAATCCCATTTCTCAACGATTGAGAATAGTTCAGCCGCTAATTTTCGAGGACTGCTGTACACTTAATTTCTACAATTAGTCCGGGTGTAGATAAAGCTGTGATGCCAAATCCCGTCCAAGTCGGAAAGTTATTAGTAAAATAGCGGTCTTTCACTTGCATAAACAGTGACAGGTGGGGAATGGTAAATCGCTGTTCTGAACCATTAGCAGACGGAACTTGCAAATTACCGAGATTCGTCCCTGTCACATGGTAAGTAATCATCTCTACCACATCATCAAAAGTCGCTCCTGCTGCTGTTAGTACCTTTTTCACATTTTCAAAAGTCTGGACAAATTGGGCTTCTACTCCTTCTACTACCTGTAAATTTTCATCCCGTCCCACTTGTCCTGAAATATATAATGTATTGCCTACCTTAATGCCTGGGCAGTAGTGATACTTTTCATATAAAATTTCCATGCCTTTGGGAATAATGACTTCACGATTAATGGCCATGTAAGCAGCTCCATACTGTTTCAACTACAAATCAACCTGATCCAACTTGAGAACAGCAGTTTTTAACCTCTCATCCCAGTGACAACCGAACGCGCCGCATCAGACAGCATCCAGCCATCAGCAGCAGGTGTCACGAAATCATAGCCCTTAGCAAACAGTGCGCGACCCCCAGCTGCATTGAGACTGATGCCCCCAAGCCAACAATCGGAAGTGGAGAGGACTATCGCTTCAGCTTCCGCCATCAGCCGATTAAGTTCTGAATTATCTCCAAGCTTGGTCAGTGCAGGAAAATCATCCCCGATGTCTGCTGTCAGATCGCCTGGCCCTAAAAATACCATATCGATCCCGTCAACTGCGGCAATTTCCTTAACATTCTCGAAACCCCGACGAGTTTCGATGATAACGGCTATAAGTAGGTTCTCTCGATAATTGGCAGGATAATCTAGCGCTGCCAAACCCCAGTTAGCTGCTCGGCTTTCGAGATAACCAATACCTCGATGTCCGCCATGAGGTCGATAGCGGGTAGCGGCGACAATGGCCCGCGCTTCATCTGCTGATTCTACGGTCGGTACAAGTATACCTTCCACACCCATGTCCAAGGCTCGCTTGATATAGACTGGATCGTGTGAAGGTACACGCAAAATACAGGTCACATCTGTTGCCTGAGCGGCGCGGAGTTGCTCTACTAAGACGCTCATATCCATAGCGCCATGTTCGTGGTCGATAATAAAGGCATCGAAACCACACATAGAAAGCAGTTCGATTGAGTCACTATCTGAGAAAAAAATCCAGCAACCGATGGGTTGGGAACTGGTTTGGAGCATTTTCTTCAGTCTATTAGGTCTGAACATAAATCCTAATTACTTCTCAAGCATCAATACTACCCAATCTCATTCTGCAATGGGAATTACACTTCGTGGTCAGTAATTCGTCGCTGGCTAAAAATTAGACAATTATGTAGATAGTCGCATTACCGAGTAACAATCCGAGGATGCGATCGCTTTTTTTATTTTTATGTAAGCAAAGTTAAAATTTGATAATTTAGTGTCAAATATTGACCCATCATTAAAGATAAAAAATCAACTTATCTTTAAAAAACTTATTAAATTAATTGTTGTGTATTGGGAAAAAGACTTTTTCTAATTTTCTTTTCCCAATCGATTACATCACTACTGAAGTCTGCGTTTCACTTCTGCAGCTAAATCTGCTAACATCACTTCTATTTGTTCGCCTGTTTGCAAATCTTTCAGCGATGATTTTTGCGCTGCTGCTTCGTCAGCGCCAATAATTACACAAAATCTAATTCCTTGCTTGTCTGCTGCTTGGAATTGTTTACCTAAAGGGCGTTTTTCAAAGTTTGTAACTACATTAATTCCTGCTTGGCGCAACTGTTGCGAAACTTGCAAATAAGTCGGCATTAAATCTTCTTGCATATTTACTACTACTACCTGGGCAGGTGTTGCAGGTAGAGTCTTTAAAATATCAGCCTTTAGCAAGCGACTAATTAAGCGAGTTAAGCCAATGGAAATGCCGACACCAGGCATTTTCTCACCGATAAACATCCCCACTAATTCTTCATATCTGCCACCAGAACAGATACTACCTAAAGCTTCATGTCCAATGAGAGTTGTTTCGTAAACTGTGCCAGTATAGTAATTTAAACCGCGAGCTATCGATAAATCAATACAGAAACGCTTTTCGGGAACGCCTAAATTCCTTACCCCGGCAATTACTGTTTCGATTTCATTAACACCTAGACTTAATTGCTCGGCATCGGGGAGATTTTGTGAAAGGTGCTTGAGTTTATCTAATACCTCATACACACTACCTTTAATATTAATAAATTCAATAATTTTTTGGGTTTGCTCTGGTGAAATGCCTTCTTTGCCTAATTGTTGTTTGACTTTGGCTTCACCAATTTTCTCTAAATCATCGATAATACTAATACAAGTTTTAATTTGATTTTCAGCTATGCCTAAAGATTGAAAAAATCCTGTGAGAATTTTGCGGTTATTTATCCGAATGAGAAAATCACCAATATTAATAGCTTCAAATATCTCGGTGATAATTGCAGGCATCTGAGCATCATAAAGCAAGCTGAGTTGACTGCGAGCCACCACATCAATATCACATTGGCGAAATTGGCGGAAACGTCCATCTTTGGCGCGTTCACCCCGAAACACAACATCCATTTGGTAGCGCGCAAAGGGAAAGGTTAATTCGTTGAGGTGACGGGCAATGTATGCTGCTAAGGGAACTGTTTGATCGAATTTTAAAGCCCTAGCTTCGGAACCAGTTTCCCCGGCTTTGTCTCTTTCTGCTTGGCGGTTTGGTGGCAGGATGGGGTCGATACCATAAATAATGTTATCACCCTGATTACCTTTTGCTTGTAGTACTTCTAAGCGTTCTACAGCCGGGGTTTCGATGGGCGTGAACCCGTAACTTTCAAAAACTCTGCGGATGATATCTAGTAAATATACTTCCAGGCGTTTTTCGCTAGGAAGAAACTCTGGGAACCCGCTAGGGGTAGAAAAATTAATTCTGTCACCTTTTGCCATAACCTTACACTGCCAGTTTTAGACTTGAGATTTTGCGAAAAGTTGAGCCAGTGCGTTGGACGGGTTCCCCGGCTTGTTCGCGTAGCGTCTCCCCTTGGGAGAAGCAACTGGCGTTGTGTGCGGGGGTTCCCCCCGTTGAGCAAACTTTTCAAGCTAGATTTTAGATGAGAATGAGGTATGCCGCATATAAACTGCGATCGCTCCTTTATCGATGACTTTCTATTTATGTACTACGACTAAAGTCCCAACTTTTGCCCAGTTGTACAGTTGACGCGCCTGCTTAACTCTCAAATTTACACAACCGTGACTAACTGGAGTCCCGAAATTGTTATGCCAGTAAGCACCATGAATAGCATAGCCTTCATAAAAATACATAGCATAAGGGACATCAGGAATGTCGTAGTCTTCGCCCCGCATTCGGTTAAAGCGATACTTAGAATTAATTGTAAATTTACCTTTAGGTGTAGGAGTTGCGCGTTTACCTGTAGAAATACGGAATGAATAAACTAAATTTTTACCTTCCCAAGCCAATAAACGTTGCTCGGATAAGTCAATTTCAATCTTACGGGTGGGGGATTTTGGTTGAGGTTGAGATACCTTTGGCTGATTATCTATTGCAGCAGCGCTGGCTTGAGCAAATTTGGAGTCAATATTAACTGGCGACGACCAAGAGAATAAAGTTGCCAATATCAACAATAAACTTGTACAGCAATTACCTGAACGATTAAACAAACTCCTGTAAATTTTGGTTTGCATAAAGTCTCACCTTCTCTTCGTCTGCTAAATTTTGCTTCTTTAACCTTGAATCTTTCCGCATTTCTGGCACAATGTCCTTTCGGCAGAGATATATCGATTTTATATAGACCGATCAGAAGATTAAATATAGGTTAAAATGACAATTCTCAGATGGTTAATTTGATTCATCCGTCGGGAATTTTATTTTTCTAGAAAGAATTAATCGGTGACATATCATATTTGAATTAATTCATATATAGATATATCATGCAGATAATTTCACTACGGATAGAAAAATAGTTATTAATTCTGTTCGCTAGCTACAAATACTAATCTTGTTTAGCAGCGTCATTAAGCGTGTATTAACGCATGGTATAGCTAAACTCCATTAAATATTAATTAAGGAAGTACGCAATATACGCCCAGGGTATTGCTACACAAAATAATTGTATTTGTGCAGTTTCTAATAACTCTGAATTATGAAATTAAAAAGTATATTTTGTCAGGTTGGAATAATAGGCTTTAAACACCAGCAATTTTAGGAGAATCGACACTACTATATATTGCATTTACACCCTGATGTTCAACAGTACCTACCTGAAGATGTCATACAGAATTTTTTTAGATTTACATCCGGCTTGAGGAAGGAGTTTATTAGCCTTATCCTCTATATTTTACTTCAATATCATGTGGTTATATTCCAGAGATTCCCAGGGAATTTTGATATGAGAATCTCTTCAGAAGATTGTTTGGGAATGGTGTTTAATTGCCAGAAAATTCGCTATTTATGAATAAATACGGGAGTTCCTACAGATGCCCAATTAAATAACCACTTAGCATGATTGGGCGCAACATTTATACAGCCGTGGCTAACTGGAGTGCCAAACTTATTATGCCAGTAAGCACCGTGAATTCCGTAGCTACCTTGATAATACATGGTATAAGGTACATCTGGAACATCGTAATTTCTACCACGCATCCGCGTAGATTTATGTTTGGATTGAATTTTAAACGAACCAATACGAGTAGGAGTAGACTTTTTACCCGTAGAAATCACGATCGCATAAACAGGTGTTTTACCTTCCCAAGCTATTAGCCGTTGTGTAGAAAGATTAATTTGAATCCAGCGTTGATCTGATTGTTTTAGTGTCTCGATTGTTTGCGTAACGGTATCATCTTTAGCTTTGGCGGTAACTTCACAAATTCCAGGATTTGCCACAATCAAACTGAGTGCTACACCAGTCATAAATATGGGTAATCGGTGTATCCATCGATGATGATTTTTATTTTTCATCGTAAATATACTTAACTATGGTGTTTAGGGAAAATTATCTGCTTCTACCCTAAAGTACCCTAATTGCTGTATCAAAATTTGCACTTGCTGATAAATTACTGCCCAATTGTTTTGTGTAACTAAATGCTGAGGAAATAATTGACTACTTAAACCAACAGCGATCGCACCTGCTTGCAAAAATTCCTTGGCGTTGTCTAAAGTCACTCCTCCAGTAGGAATGAGGGGAATTTCCCCTAGAGGCCCTTGCAGGCTTTTAATATAACTCGCGCCTCCTACCGCATCTACCGGGAAAACTTTTACACAACTAGCACCATGATTCCAAGCGGTAACAATTTCTGTAGGTGACAAAGCCCCGGGAATAATCGGTATATTTTGCTCTAAAGCAGCTTGAATCATTGCTGAGTCAACATGAGGCGCAAAAAGAAACTCTGCTCCACAGGCGATCGCTTGTTGTAACTCCTGGACGTTAAATAGCGTACCAGTACCAATTGTACAGTTTGGTAATTCGGCACGAAGCTGGCTAATTAATTGCCCAGCGCGATCGCTATTCCAAGTAATCTCAATCAGCTGCATTCCCCCAGATGCGGCTGTCAAAGCCATTTGCTTTGCTAATTCCATCTTTGACGCACGAATAACTGCGATCGCGCGGTGTTGTCGCAATTTTGATAACCAAGCTTTATTTGTCATTTGTTATTTGTCATTTGTTATTTGTCATTGGGGTAATTGCTTTTCTCCCCTGCTCCCTGCTCCCTGCCTCATATCCTCTGCAACTACAAACATCAATGGCTAATGCCTAGCTTGCGTCTTCAACCAAGCTATGGCATATTTTTATAAAATGCTTTATTCCTATCGACTTACCGTAGTTTTTAGAGATCTGATTGATTTTAGGGTCTAGAGGAGTTATCAAAATGGCAATGTTGAGCAACAAGCCCTTGGGCATCTTAGAACAGCAAAACACAGTAACGTCCGAGGAAATCATAATTCACGCTTCTCAGCATATCAATCAAGGTAGCTTGTGGAGTCTTGTGAGAATAGCTGGTACAGCAGTACAAAAATTGTGGTGGCATACTAAAGCATACGGAACGATTTTTAGTGTGATGCTGCTGACCTTGGTGAGTATGATTTTCTTGGGTTTTCATTGGTATTCCCGCAAGCTATTTTCAGGTTTCAACATTGCTCAAGATACAGTAGAATCCACCAGTAAATAAGTTGAAAAAATTACAAGCTATTTCTTATTTAGCTCCCAATTGGTTTGGTTTCTACGAAGCAGTATTGGCTTATTTAGATAGGATTTTGGGAGCAGAAACGCAATTAAAGCAGGGTGAATGCGACCCTTTATTAGATCCTCTGATTTTAAAAGACCAACTAGACCTAGCTTTTATTTGTGGATTACCCCTGATTCGTTATTCTCAGATAGTTTTGGATCAGTTGCAGCCTGTTGTTGCACCCGTGATGCAAGCGCCGCGTTATCGCAACCGTCCGGTTTACTTTTCAGATGTCATAGTCAATGCTGATAGTGATGTCATCAAGTTTGATGATTTAGCTGGTAAAACGGTGTGTTATAACGATCCAGGTTCTAACAGCGGCTATAATCTGTTGCGTCATCGCTTGTTACAGGGAAAATATCCCCAACAATTTTTTAGCAAAGCTATACAATCAGGTTCTCACCAAAATTCTATTCGCTGGGTAGCACTAGGAAAGGTAGATTGTGCGGCTATTGATAGTGTGGTATTAGAACAAGAATTACAGGATTTTCCCGAGTTATATCAGTACTTGCGCGTAGTTGAGGCACTCGGCCCCTGTCCTATGCCACCTTTGGTTGCAGCTCTGCATCTGGGGAAATCAATAATTCAGCAGATACAGTTAGCTTTGCTTGAGCCGGATGCTGAACTACAGACAGCAATGCAACGAGTGGGAGTCAAGCAATTTGCGGCAGTGGAGCTAGCAGATTATAACGCGATCGCTGATATCTACAATGCCGCTCTCAAAGCAGGTTATGAGTCTTTGTGAGATTTATGACACCACAATGGAATTTCTTAATGATTTTTTAGTGCGTATATAGTACAATTGTATTGTATATTGTTCTCAAATCGCGTTCCAGAGTAAATCCCTCAGCACTCCACTGGGGGATTTTATTTGAGAATAGTTGCTTGATAGTTGCAGTTAGGGACTTCCAAATAAAAAAATATCCCAGTATTTATTGTGGGGTGGACATCTTGTCCGCCCAGCTTATGTGGCGGGCAAGATGCCCTACGCTGCGAAATTAACAGTGGACTCAAGCCTATACCGCCTCAACCTTATCCTCATTATTGTGAATATGATTGGGGAGGTGGGTTTTTACTATCTGAGTCTGGCAAACCCGAAATTCTCTGTATTAGTGACACTTTTGAGGCTAATTACAAATTATCTTACGGCAGTAGCTGGAAACAAGCAGGATTCAATTGTTTATCGCAGCGAACTGGGCTGACTTGTACTAATGCTAGCGGTAATGGTTTCTTTCTCAGTCGTGAAGGCTGGAAAATCATCAGCGGTGATCAATGAATAATCTGAGTAATACATTTTGAAAAAAGAACGCGACAGATGGGTAGGGGCACGGCATCCAAAATCTTTTGGCATATCAAATATCTTATTGGTGCCCATTGGTGTCAACTTAACGTGAAACTCTCTTGGTTGCAAGGTTTCGCCCTCACCCCCAGCCCCTCTCCCACAGGGAGAAGGGAGCTAGAGATTTAGTTCCCCTTCTCCTGCGGGAGAAGGGGTTAGGGGATGAGGGCGCGAGGTATTTGTACAACGCCTATCCTATATCGCTTTTAGCTTATGTTGACACCAATGATTGGTGCCGTGCCCCTACAAAGAATTTATCTGTCGCCAACAGTATTTAAATTAGTATAAATAAATACTTATAGGCAGGGCTGATAATCGAACCACAGAGGACGCAGAGAACTCAGAGGAATAAGACTTTCATCGGTTTTTACGTAAATCTTAATAGGTGACGTTTAATGAGAAGTAAATCTTGAAAACTTATGGCATAAGAGGCGTTTCTAATTCACATTAGGCGTAGTTTGCGATCGGATATCCTGAATGTTTAAGTACTTATTTGAGAATTTACCTGACGGATAGGAATTTGAACTACAATTTCTGTTCCTTTACCAGGAGTGGAAAAACACTCTAATTTACCGCCATGTTTTTCTGTAATTATTTGATAGCTGATTGACATCCCCATACCTGTTCCCTTACCGACAGGTTTTGTCGTGAAGAAAGGGTCAAAAATATGCTGAATGACGGCTTCTGTCATTCCTAAGCCGTTATCAGCGATCGCAATTTTAATCCAATCAGCATCGATGACTGCGGTGGAGATGGTAATTTGGCTGGGATTGGCTTGAATTTCCCCAGATGTGCGGTGAGTGTTGGCTTCTTCTATTGCATCGATGGCGTTTGCCAGAATATTCATCAATACTTGGTTGAGTTGCCCAGGATAACACTCGACTAGCGGTAAGGTAGCATAATCGCGCATGACTGCGATCGCCACAGCACCAGGTTCAGGTTGTAAGCGATGATGCAAAATTAGCAATGTACTTTCAATACCTTCATGAATATCAACCTCTTTTATTTCCGCTTCGTCCAAGCGGGAGAAGTTTCGCAGAGATTTGACAATTTCGCGGATGCGTTCAGTCCCCAATTTCATGGAGGTGAGTAACTTGAGCAAATCTTCGCTGACAAATTCTAAATCTATATCGCTAATTTTTTCTGCGATCGCTGATGTGGGGTTGGGATATTCGCTTTGGTATAGTTGCACTAACTCCAAAAGACTCTCAGTATAATCATGGACAAAATCGACGTTACCATGAATAAAATTAACCGGATTATTGATTTCATGGGCAACGCCTGCAACCATTTGTCCTAAGCTGGACATTTTTTCGGATTGAATCATTCGCGCTTGGGTTTGTTGCAGTTCTTGGAGAGTATTTGTTAAGTCCGCAGTCCGTTCTTCTACACGATGTTCTAATTGTTCATTGGTTTGTGCTAAAGCCTGAAATGATTCTTGCAATTGCTGCGCCATGTAGTTGAAAGCACGAGCCAGAATATCTAATTCGCGGACATTTGAGGAAGCTACATTTTGATCCAATTTACCATTGGCGATCGCCTCTGCTGCTTGACTCAGCCGTAAAATTGGTTGAGCAATCCGCCTAGAAGTAGAAATTGCAATAATTGTGGCAATTACCAAAGCCCCCAAACACAACAGCATAGTTGTACGATTGTGAGCATGAATTTGTGCCATAAAATCGGATTCGGGTACAGCCACAACCACCAGCCAGTCTAAACCGTATTTGTCTCGCCACGGCTTGATTTGCACAAACTGTCTTTCTTGGTTGAAAACAATATTAAACTCTTGCTGATTCTGGATTGCTTGCAGGGTATGAAACCGCTTTTGCAAGCCTTGCGCGACAGTGCGAATGAGGCGATCGGGAATATCAAAGATGCTGTATCTTTCTACTTGGTTATTTACCTTGTACAAGATGGGAAAATTACCAGAACTCCCAACCAACCTACCATTACGCTCAATAATAAACACCTGACCGGCTGGGCTAACTTTGAGGTGACGCAGAAAATCACTAATACTAGTTAGCGCCAAATCGATACTTGTTACGCCCAGTAACTTGCGGTTGTTGTCATAGAATGGAGCCGCAGCCGAAACTGCAATGTAATAGTCCAGCCCATTATCTAAAGAATTATCCTGCCTTTGCAGTGCTTTTCCCGCCTCAGTAAATTGTGAATTACGAATTTCCGCCGCTTTAATTTTACTCCAAGTCAACTTGCCTGCGGTGACGGTATCTTTATACCAAGGCTCTGTTAACGGATTGAAATCATAGCTTTGTAAAAGTTTAGCCCGCTTACCTTGAGCATCAGCAACATAGTCGGAAGCTTTACCACTGCTCAAATTCTCATAGAGTACTAAGTCAACTCCTTTAATCCAACGTCCTGCGCCAGCTTCTCTTTTATCGATTAAACTATAGCCCACATAGCTGAGATGAGGAAAAGCTTTGGCTTGTCTCCAAAAATAATGTCCGCTAGCTATGGGATCGTTAAGATTTAATTCGCGATTAGCGATCGCATCTACATTTATTTGGGTTAATTGAATGGGTAACGCCAAATACATATCTAGGCGATCATCAACCTGCTGACCAGCTTTATCAATCAACTGTTCAGCCAGATTGTTCACAGCTTTTTGACTATTTTTAAATGAGAGATACCCAACTAATCCCACCGCCGCAAAAATTTGCAGTACAAAGGGCACAATGAGAATTAAGTTGAGTTGTATCCGGTTATTTGATTTGGGAAGGTGCTTGTTGGCAGAGTTCAAGGACATGATTTGAGCAAGAGTCTGGCATCATATTGCAGCAAAGGCTGGCCATATAATGCCCAAATACCTGCGGAAAACACCGACAATAGCAAAGTGCGATCGCTATCTCCACAAATCTAGTAGTTCAACACACAAATATTGACAGGTGTCGATTGGGTAAAGGGAAAAGGTCAAAGGTGAAGGGTTTAAAGCCTTTACCCATTTCCTCCTTAATTTTTGCATCTTCCTTGACCATTGTTTACTCTCCTACTAATGCCAGTGCTTGATTCATCACTTTGTCGGACAAATACATTCCACAGAGGCGTAGTTGTTCTAAAACCGGACGCGCTGCTGGAATTGCGCCTCGTTGTTTCGCAGTAAGAACTATACCTAGAGTTCCCCGTACTGGAATGCCCAAAGCTATTGCACAACGACGAGCGGCTAAATCATCTACTATTACCTCAGTTCCATTATTTACATAAGCCCAAGTTAAAACAGCAGATTCACCAGGGCCTAAATCCCAACTCTGAATAATTGGTGGAACAGGGGATGTAACAACTTCTACCAACCAAGAAGTAGCAGCCAGCGCCATTGCAGTTACATCTATCTCCCCGTATGCTTGAATTTCCGTAGCAACAGCTTGGGGGACAATAATTTCTGGACTGACTATCTGCAATAGATGGAGAAAGCCACCCTTAGTCAAAAAAATCAGAGGGGAGGTGTTAATTGCAGGATATTCAGCCACGGTTTAATTCTTGTTGCAAATCATCAAAGTCTACAGTAAACACATCTACTTGCTCACGAGCAAGGGCTGCAAGAAAGTCGCGGCGGTTTAAACCTGCAATTTGGGCAGCTTTTTCCTGGGAAATTTCACCTTTTTGATACCAGTAGATAGCCGCCGCTAGGCGCATATCACGTACAAAATCATTTGGAGTCAGACGACGGGCTGAGAATACTTCTTCGGGTAAGTCTAGATTTACTCTGGTCATAGTGTTTGTTTAAAGAGTGCGTTAATGAATTTTAGTTGCAGCCCATACTTGGAAACTAGTAACTGATGTCTCTGCGGTTTTCTTCTAAGATGCTTGTAGGGATGATTCATCTTAGACGATGTGCCATCAACCACTGATTTTGAGACTAACATAAGGAGAAAAAACTTATGGGACTTTTTGATCAAATTCTTGGTGCTGTTGCCAATTCCAATCAGCAAGGCAGTTTGGGACAATTGGGAAGTATTATTAGCACTGTAGATCAATTGAGTAATAGCACTGGTGCAGATGCTTCTACAATTCAATCGCTGTTGTCGGTTGTAGGTGGTCAAGTGCGATCGGCTTTACAAGAAAAGCAAGCTACAGAAGGTAGTGAAGCTGTGGAATCCGTAGTCAATGAATTTGCAGGGACTTCGCCTAATTCCGCAGCCGTTAATTCCATATTTTCGCCTGCGTTACAGCAACAAGTGGCGGAATTTGCTGCTCAACGCACGGGTTTGGATGCTAGTTTGATTCAACAATTACTACCCCAAATTGTGCCTGTGGTGCTGAACTTCTTGCAATCTGGTGCTAATACTCAAGGTTTCCAAGCTGGGGGAAATCCAGTACTCAGCAGTTTCCTAGATTCCGATAATGATGGCGATGTCGATATTTCTGACGCTATCCAAATGGCTAGTCGTTATATGGGCAGATAAATCAAAAATTAATTTTTGATTTTTAATGAAAATCTGTTTGTCACAACATCGGTGAATAAGGAAGACAAGGGAGAATTATGGCAGAATCTCCCTTGTCTCCCTGGATTCTCTTTGTTGTGGGGATAAGGGGTAATGGGGATTGGAGATGAGAAAGATGAGGAAAATAAACAATTCAAAATTTTTCCCTTTTACCAATTACCAATTACCAAATGACAAATGACAAATGACAAATGACAAATGACAAATGACAAATGACAAATGACAAATGACAAATTCAACCATTCTCATCCAAAATCGTCCCTTCCAAATTAGCTTGCTCTAAATTTGCGCCGTTTAAGTTGGCTTGGTTTAAGTCTGCTTGAGCAAGATTCGCCTGGGTGAGGTCGGCTACGGTTAAGTCTGCGCCACTTAAATCGGCTTTATCTAAATTTGCAGCTACCAAAGTTGCTTCGTGTAACTCCGCCTCACTCAAATTAGCTTCAATTAGCTTGGCAACAGTTAAATCAGCCTGAGTCAAATTAGCACCATCTAAAACAGCCCCATCTAAAATAGCACCATCTAAGATAGCTCCAGTGAGATTACTCCCAGTCAGGTCAGCATCACTCAAATTTGCACCGTTGAGATCAGCCTCAATCAGGCTAGTTTGGCTTAAATTTGCATGGCTGAGATTCGCACCATCTAAAATTGCTCTATCTAAAATGGCCCCACTGAGATTGGCTTCTCTCAAATTGGCTTCGCTGAGGTTGACAGCAGTAAAATCTCTTGCGCCTGCGGCATAGTTAGAAAGAAGTTCTTCTGCTTTCATCATGATCCTCCGCTAGTTACTACTGCTGTTTGAGCGATCGCAATCTATTACCCAGCATGGGTAACAGATAATTTCAAAATAATTTGTAATTCGTAATTATTTGTTCAGACGATGGTTAAACTATGTTATCTATTAATAATTTTTTTAGTTACCGCCTAAAGTTGTTATTTGATTTCACTCTTAGGATGGTTATGGCAGCTTGCGAATTAGGGCTTTGTGGTAGAAAAGACGTTAAGTGTAGCGATCGCGTCTTTTTCAGATAAGTTCATTAAAATTCAAGTTACATCATCAGGGCAGCAGGCTAGATACTGCCCCGCAAGAGATTGATAAAATTTAATATACAAATTAAATGTGTTTTCGCTGATAAAAACTTGAAAACCAGTTTTAATATGCATGAGTTGCTGTTGACCCAATACTACTCAGTTAAGCGTTGTGAACTCAAAATTGGTTTTGGGGAAAAGGTTAAAGGTTTTTTATTTCCCTTTTCCCATTCCCCTTTTTCCTCTTAACCGACAAGTATTGGCTGTTGACCCCCATAACAAACAGATCTGGGTCAGTTACATAAGCCATGATTGAGTTTGTTTCTCGAGTCTATACTAGAACAATTCATTCAGGATGCTGAAAAAATGAGCCAGTCCATTACAAGACTTCCCTGTGTTGTGACGGCTAGTGTACCACTGTCACAACGTGTTTACAGTTGTCCTAATTATGATTGATCAATTGACCGTGATGGCAAGACGGCAATTCAATTATCAAAATTTATGGAGCAGGCCATGAGTCAAAATTTACCAATAGATTCCCGTACTCAATCATCTAAAACACCTGGACTGAAGCCAGGACTAGCTTCGGCATTGGCAAGTTTAGAAGTCCAGTTAGATCAAGAATTAGCGCGGTATAGACGCACACGCGATACCTCGAGATTAGCCAATCCTCGTGTAGTTAGTTATATTGGCAGTACACCACAAGCGATCGCCCAAGCAATTCTCGAACAATCTCAGTCAACAGATATTAAATCACCCACGCCACCTGCACCTGTAACCCCAGATCCTCTGTTAGAAGCAGCTACGGATACAGTCAGGTTTGAGGAACTAGATCATCTTCAGTTATCCTCAACCCCAGAGGTGGCGACAACGCTCACTCCACCACCGCCACCGCCACCAGTCCCGCCAACTCCAGCTAGCAGCATAGTACGTACAGAACCACCTGATGAGGATGATACTGTTCTACAGTCAGATGATCCACCAAGCGAGCCTGATAACTATTTAGAATCTAGTGAAGCGCTGTTACGTAGTGTCACTGACGAAGAATCACCAGCGAAACGCCCCAGCACTGCCAATGACGGTATACTTTCACCTTTGGGCATAGGTTCAATGCTGCTGTTATTAGTAGCAAGTTTGACTTTAGGCTATGTGGTATTTAATCCCAAAAGCTTGACGCAGTTAAAGCTAAGTAACGTTTTTAATGGTAAATCTTCAGCACCTGCAGAAAATACAGCCAATGTAGAAACTAATATCCAAGCACCGCCGGAAACATTACTCACACCTATACCCAAGTATCCTAATCTAGCAGCCAAAGAGTTTCCGGAAGTTAAAGATCCTAATGATGTTATCGGCTTAACACCTAAAGGCAAAGCCAACCCCGCACCATTACCTAATCAGATCCCCGTACAACCAGTACAACCCCCCGCAGGCTTATCTGCGCCACAACCAGCAAATCCTACAGCAGCAGCGCCAGTACAAACGATAGAACCTGCGGCTCCTATCAATTCGCCTGCACCATCACCAAACGCCGCCCCCTTCCAGCTCAATCCACAGACCAAACCTTCAGCAGATGGGTTTTATCACGTAGTCACCGATAATCAAAATGAAAGGTCTTTTGCTGCCGCCAGACAGGTAATTCCTGATGCTTATTTATCAAAGGATAACAAGCTGATTTTTCTAGGTGCTTTTAAAACTCAAAAAGAAGTAAAAAAACATCTAGAACTATTACAAAAACGCGGAATTCCAGCCAGAGTGGAATAGCCATAAGTGGCGAAAATCTAGGCGATAATGAAGTAAATATCAATTAATTTAGCTTCTGCCCAGTACAGCATGATGGAAAGAAAAATACCATACCCTACCTGGCAAACAAGCTGGAGAGCAAACAGGGAACTCAGTTACAACATCCCAAAGCCTAAGCATAAAGTTTTTTGACTTTATAAATTCGCCAAAGGAGTTGGGCTGACTGGCACAAAATGAATGGAGAGCCGATATGGAAGTGATGAAGCGTATCCTGCGGGTGTTTCGCGCTAACCTTAATAGTTTAATCGGCAGTACGGAAGATCCAGAGAAGGTTCTGGAACAA
Organism: Tolypothrix sp. PCC 7601; assembly: GCF_025677855.1. NCBI lineage: Bacteria > Bacillati > Cyanobacteriota > Cyanophyceae > Nostocales > Tolypothrichaceae > Tolypothrix > Tolypothrix sp. PCC 7601. The sequence goes on along the minus strand of NZ_CP064879.1, from coordinate 38,878 downwards.
ACCGTCTTAGAGATGCAAGAAAACTTGATGCAACTACGGCGAGGAGTAGCACAAGCGATCGCCATCCAAAAACGTACCGAACGACAAGCTGCTGCGGCTGATTCTACAGCCGAAGAATGGTATCGTCGCGCGCAACTGGCTCTACAACAAGGTAACGAACCTCTCGCCAAAGAAGCTCTCACTAAACGCCGAGTTTACCAAGAAACTGCCAAAACTCTTTCTGAACAAAGGTTAGAGCAAAATACTTTGGTGGATAAACTCAAACAGGATATGCGGACGCTGGAATTAAAAATATCCGAAGCTAAAACCAAAAAGGATATGTTTATTGCCCGCGCCCGTTCTGCAGAAGCATCCGCCAAGCTGCAAGAAATGCTCAACGGAGTTTCCTCAACCAGCAGTCTCAATGCATTTGAGCGTATGGAAGACAAAGTTTTGCAAATAGAAGCCCAATCAGAAGCTATAGCGCAACTGGGTGGCGACGATCTGCAAAAGAAATTTGCTTCATTAGAATCTAGCAATGACATTGATGCTGAACTAGCAGCAATGAAAATGCAGGTTTTTGATGATGCAAATAACACACCATCACAACAACAGCTACCCAAAAATCAAGACTCTTGATCGTTGGGCAATTACTGAGGCGGGAGTATATCTTAACAATTAAGGGGTGTTGGGAGGTACTGTTCCAGACCGGAAAGATTACATTGGAATAAGTAGCTATTAAACAGTAAAAAGCTTAACTGTCCAACAAATTGCGTAAACAACACAAGGAAAAAACAAAGTTATGGGATTATTTGATCGAATTAAGCGAGTAGTCAGTGCCAATCTCAACGACCTGGTAAATAAAGCAGAAGATCCGGAAAAAATGCTGGAACAAGCCATCCTGGAAATGCAGGAAGACTTAGTACAGCTGCGTCAGGGTGTTGCCCAAGCGATCGCGGCACAAAAACGCACTGAGAAACAGTACAATGATGCCCAAAATGAAATTAATAAGTGGCAACGCAATGCCCAACTAGCCCTACAAAAAGGTGATGAAAATCTAGCACGGCAAGCCCTAGAACGTAAAAAAACTTACACTGAAACTGGCACTGCGCTGAAAACTAGCTTAGATCAACAAAGTGGGCAAGTTGAAACCCTCAAGCGCAACCTCATCCAGCTAGAAAGCAAGATTTCTGAGGCTAAAACCAAGAAAGAAATGCTCAAAGCCCGGATTACCACCGCCAAAGCCCAAGAACAACTGCAAGGTATGGTGCGGGGTATGAATACCAGCAGTGCAATGGCGGCTTTTGAGCGCATGGAAGAAAAAGTCCTGATGCAAGAAGCTAGGGCGCAGTCAGCAGGAGAATTAGCTGGTGCTGATTTAGAAAGTCAATTTGCACAGTTGGAAGCTGGTAGTGATGTTGACGATGAATTAGCAGCCCTAAAAGCCCAAATGACCTTAGGCCCTGCTAGTTCAGCCAATCAACCCGCACTACCACCTCAAACACCCCAACAACAAAGCACACAGCCGAAACCCAATGAAGTGGTGGATGCTGAGTTGGAGTCTTTACGCAAGCAATTGGATCAGATGTAATATCTTCACCAAACTGATGAAAGCTCATCCCACGCCCTTTGGTTGTGGGATTTTGTATCTGGGGGGACTGGGGATTGGGGATTGGGGATTGGGGATTGGGGGAAAGGGGAAAAGGGAAAAGGGAAAAGGAAAAAAAAGGGAAATTATTATTACCCATTACCCATTACCCATTACCCATTCCCAATGCCCAATGCCCCATGCCCCATTCCCAATATGTCCTCAGTTTGGGATAGAGTATTTTGTGTGCCCATTTTGATAGATGCCACCTCATGGAGACTGCAATGAGTAAGGGTGTAATCACCGTAACTGATGCTGAGTTTGAAACCGAAGTCTTAACAACCGATCTGCCAGTGTTGGTTTACTTTTGGGCTTCTTGGTGCGGGCCTTGTCGGCTCATGTCACCATTAATTAACTTAGCTGCTACTAAATACAGCGATCGCCTAAAAGTTGTCAAAATGGAAATTGACCCCAACCCACTTACTGTAAAGCAGTATCAGGTAGAAGGCGTACCAGCCTTAAGACTCATTAAAGACAACGCACTTTTGGCATCCTCTGAGGGTGTCATTGGTAAAGACAAATTACTCAGCTTTTTAGATGAACATTTAAATAGTAATTAGTGAAGGTAAGGCTGAAGCATGAAGGATAAAATTACCCTACTTATCAATAGTGTATTTTTTCGCCTACGGCGGCTGGTAATAATTCTCTCTTCATTCTTCATCCTTTATCCCTCCTACTGTCAACAGTCTCAAGTACAAATAAATGACAAGCCCTTTACGGCGGGTGTAAGGGTATTGGGTGCAAAGTATATGCCAGTCTGATGTAAGACTGCAACGGATAGATTTTCTACTCGAAATTGGGTTTAAAGAAAAAATCACAGGGTAAGAGTTAAAGATGTTTTCTTTACCTCTTTCCTCTTGTCATTTTCTCTTTTATCAACAATTATTGAGTCGGAAGTTAACAGCATCCTTGTTTGAGCCAATCAATTTTATTGAGCGGACTCATCTATACCAAGCCTGACATCAAGTTTCCAAAATTCAGTAACAGATTCAAACTCGGAAACCCATGAGAAATCTGGCTTTCTTAAATTTTGAATTGTGAATTTGGAATTGGTTTTACACCGCCATTGTTTGACCTTTATTTTCTTTGTTTTGAATTTTGAATTACCCTTAGGGGTTGATTATGATTGAATTTGCAAAGCGTTTACAACCCCTGCAATCTAATGTGTTTGCAGATATGGATAAAGCCAAGGCGATCGCTTTGGCTGCTGGGAGAGAGATTATTGACCTGTCGCTAGGTTCTTCGGATTTACCAACGGAAGCTCATGTAATTGAAGCGATCGCGCGATCGCTTCACGACCCGAGTACACATGGTTATTTGCTGTTCCATGCTACTCAAGGCTTTCGTCAAGCGGCTGCTAGTTGGTACGAAAAAAAATTTGGGATTAAGGTCGATCCGGAAACTGAGGTATTACCTTTAATCGGTTCTCAGGAAGGTACAGCACATTTACCTCTAGCATTGCTCAATCCTGGCGATTTTGCCTTGCTGCTTGACCCTGGTTACCCTTCCCACGCTGGAGGTGTATATTTAGCTAGCGGTCAAATCTATCCAATGCCATTACGGGCAGAAAATGGTTTTTTACCAGTATTGAGCGATATTCCGGCTGCTGTCTTAGCACAGTCGCGGATGATGGTTTTAAGTTATCCCCACAATCCCACAGCTGCGATCGCGCCGCTATCTTTCTTTAAAGAAGCAGTAGCTTTTTGTCAGCAACATAATATCGTCCTGGTTCACGATTTCCCCTATGTAGATTTGGTGTTTGAGGGGACAGGGGATCAGGGACTGGGAGCAAATTCGGCTTTAGTGCCCTCAATTTTGCAAGCAGACCCCGATAAAAGCATTTCCATTGAATTTTTCACCCTGTCTAAGTCTTACAATATGGGTGGCTTTAGAATTGGCTATGCAATTGGTAATGCTGAATTAATTCGCGCTTTACGCCAAGTTAAAGCAGCCGTCGATTTTAATCAATATCGTGGGATTTTGAATGGCGCGATCGCCGCTTTGACTGGCCCACAAGCGGGAGTGGAAAAAGCTGTTGAGACTTTCCGCAAACGTCGTGATGCTTTTATTAATGCCTTACATCGCATTGATTGGCACGTTCCTACCCCCAAGGCCACAATGTATATTTGGGCAAAGCTACCTCCTACTTGGAGCCAAAATTCTCGGGAATTTTGTACTCAACTAGTCGAAAAAACTGGTGTAGCAGCTTCTCCTGGTACTGGCTTTGGTAAATCTGGTGAAGGATATGTGCGCTTTGCTTTGGTGCATGAGCCACCTTTATTAGAAACTGCTGTTGAGAGAATTGCTGAGTTTCTGTAGGGTTGATTGTGAGCTTTGGCTGCTTTGACAAATATTTATAGCATATGAGGGTGCATTACATAGATTGAATGCACCCTCATATTTTTGACAAAATTGCTCAGTATTTTGTTGAGTTAAAGTTGTGTATTTGCTCTTATTTGAGCGCTTTTTTGGGCATAAAAATACAATCTATCTTGTCCAAACTCGTATATGGAGATAAATTGCCCATTCTTCATAACTAACGAAGATAATTTGATTCCAATTATTTAATACCACAATTATAACTATAAAGAGTTTAAAAAAATATTAACTTTTTGTGGAAGTGAGACTATTAAGATAATATTATGAAATACAGATAAACAAAAACTAAATTCGATTTATTAAAATTTTGACTGATTTACATTCAGCAAATTTATCATTTGACTGACATTTTCCCTAGACTTTGGCTAGATTCTGATTCCCTATCTTGTGCAATAATTGATGTCCGAATTTGAAATTTTTGATTTTCCCAAATAGGAAAATTAAAAATTTTCATAAATACATTTTCAACTCAAAAAGAGCTAAAAATGACAATAGGTTGCGGAAAATTATGAGCATGAGCAACTTCAGTTCTAATTCCGTGAACATCTGGGTTTCATTATTTAGTGATTTAGCTGTAAAGCGCGTAAATAGTCAAGGAGAGGCTCTCAGATTTCAATTGATCATGCCAATTTGATGGAAATTAATATCAGATTATAGCGAACAATGACGGCACAATTAATATCTCTTAATGAGCGATTAAAGTCTCAAGCAATCAAACGAATTCTATTAATTGAAGATAATGATGTTAATAGAATGTTGCTCAGTGACTATCTCAGCCACTTTGGCTACGATGTCCAAAGTCTTTCATTAGGCTCTGCTTTATTTACCACTGTCGAAAAATTTCAGCCAGAGTTAATATTACTGGATTTAAAATTACCAGATATTGATGGCTATTCATTGTTAGCCCAAATCAAGCAAAAACCAGAGTTTGCCAAAATCCCAATAATTGTAGTTTCAGCTTTTGCTTTTGAAATCGATCAGCAACGAGCCATAAATTTAGGAGCTTGGCGTTACTTTGTAAAACCCATCAATCTCAAAGCTTTAATGATGACAATCCAAGAAAAACTAGCTTGTTAAGCTATATCAGCTAAAGTGTGAGAGAAAAATCCTGCGGTCTAAATGGTAGTTGCGTGTGTAGTTAATCTTGGCGGGATAGCAGGTGAAGGAAACAACACAAAAAATTAATATTCTTTAAAATAGAAATAGGTGGATTTATGAAATTACCTAGATCTGTTTCGTGACAAAATCTTCTCCCACACTAGTTAAAGATCCAGAACGCCTAGAAAGTCGTCTAGCTGAAATTCCACCCGAACCAGGTGTTTATTTTATGCGGGACGAAAGCGATCGCATTATCTATATAGGCAAATCGCGGAAATTGCGATCGCGTGTCCGTTCTTATTTCCGCGATGGTTACAATAAAAGCGATCGCATTGCCACAATGGTTAAACAGGTGGCAGAAATTGAATTTATCGTTACCGATACCGAAGCAGAAGCTTTGGCGCTGGAAGCTAACTTGATTAAGCAGCACCAGCCATATTTTAATGTGCTGCTCAAGGATGATAAAAAATATCCTTATGTTTGCATCACTTGGTCAGAAGACTATCCCCGGATTTTTATTACTCGTAAGCGTCAACTAGGGAAAGAAAGAGATAAATTTTACGGGCCATATACAGATGCAGGTTTATTGCGCGAAATCTTACGCATTTCTAAGCGCATCTTTGCCTTGCGCCAACGACCTCAACCATTATTTAAAGACCGTCCTTGCTTGAATTATGATTTGGGACGCTGTCCTGGTGTGTGTCAGCAGCTGATTTCCCCAGAAGAATACCGGAAAACTGTACAAAAAGTAGCGATGGTATTTCAGGGAAGAACTCAGGAACTGATTGATATCCTGAAGCAGCAAATGGAGAAAGCCGCAGAAGCGTTGAACTTTGAAGCAGCAGCGCGGATTCGCGATCAAATAGCTGGGTTAAAGTCACTGACGGCGGATCAAAAAGTTTCTTTACCAGATGATACAGTTTCACGGGATGCGATCGCCTTGGCAGCGGATGACCAACATGCTTGTATTCAATTATTCCAAATTCGTGCAGGGCAATTAGTCGGACGCTTAGGATTTGTGGCGAATGCACAAGCGGAATTTGGTGCTATTTTACAACGCGTGTTAGAAGAACATTACCAAACTGCTGACTCGGTGGAAATTCCCGCAGAAATTTTAGTCCAGCATGAGTTACCAGATAGTGAGATATTGGCAGATATTTTAACTGGGAAAAAAGGGAGAAAAGTGACAATTCTTGCACCCCAGCGCCAAACCAAGGCAGAATTAATCGAAATGGTCGAGCGTAATGCCCAATATGAATTGCAAAGAATGCAAAAATTGGGCGATCGCAATCAGCAAGCAATGCAAGATTTAGCTGCAATTGTTGATTTACCAGACTTACCCCACCGCATCGAAGGTTATGATATCTCCCACATTCAAGGGTCGAATGCAGTAGCTTCCCAAGTAGTATTTATTGATGGGTTACCCGCCAAGCAGCATTATCGTCACTACAAAATTAAAAATCCCACAGTCACCGTCGGACATTCAGATGATTTCGCCAGTCTTGCAGAGGTCATCCAGCGTCGCTTTCGCAAGTATATTGAAGATCCACAATTAACCCGTGCGGGTAATCCTGACTGGCCAGATTTAGTGATGATTGATGGCGGTAAAGGTCAATTATCATCCGTTGTCGCCATTTTGCAAGAGATGAATTTATTAGAAGACTTGCGGGTTGTCAGTTTAGCGAAACGGCGAGAAGAGATTTTTCTCCCAGGAGAATCCCAACCTTTAGAAACCGATGCAGAACAACCAGGAGTACAATTATTGCGACGCTTAAGAGATGAAGCCCATCGCTTTGCTGTCAGTTTCCATCGCCAACAGCGTAGTGATAAATTAAAGCGATCGCGCCTAGATGAAATACCCGGTTTGGGACACCATCGCCAAAAGCTGCTATTGGGACATTTTCGTTCTGTTGACTATATTCGCCAAGCCACACCCGCACAACTAGCAGAAGTATCAGGTATTGGGCCGCGTTTAGCCCAAGAAATCTACGATTATTTTCATCCCTAAGATATAAGCACTTCTTAGTACCAATTCAAATAATGTTTGCGACACATCAATATATTCTAGAGGGCACGGCGTGCCCAGTGGTGTCAACTTAACGTGAAACCCACTCTTGTGCAAGGTTTTGCCCTCTCCCCCAGCCCCTCTCCCACGGGGAGAAGGGAGCCAGAGATTTAGTTCCCCTTCTCCTGCGGGAGAAGGGGTTAGGGGATGAGGGCGCGAGGTATTTGTACAACGCCCACCCTATATCGCTTTTAGCTTAAGTTGACACCAATGCGCCGTGCCTTGCCCCTACAATCTGTTGCATTCTTTGTTCAAATTGGTATTACTCAACAAAAAAAACCGAACAATAATTTTGGAGGGGGTTTGGGGGACGCAACCGTCACCCAATCGGGGGTTTGGGGGAGAATCCCCCAATTCTTCTGGCTTCTTTAATTAGTGATACCAAATCAAAAAATGTCTGCGACGCATCAATATATTCCAAAGGGCGCGGTACGCCGTGCACTCAGCGCTTCCGCAGACCGAAATTGACATACTCCCCAGCCTGAAGGCATGGGGATTCTAGCTTCAGACAGCGATTGCTGGCGTAGCCAGTCTGACATCACCTAAGCCAACAGTCGATGCCCCGACTGCACAAATATTGCGACTAGCGTTTTCGTCTCTTCCATTAACTGACTGACAGGAAGGACAACGCCACTCTCTAACTGACAAATCAAGACTTTCTAGAATATGTTTACAATTAGAGCATGTCTTGCTACTTGGATACCACTGGTCGATAAAGACAACCAGTTTATTCTTCTTCTTGGCAACCCATTCTAGGATTTGCAGAAACTCACCAAACGCTAAGTCTGATATTTGCCTGCCCCAAAGACGTTGCATTCCTTTGAGATTTAAAGTCTCAAAACAGAGAATATCGAACCTATCTGTTAGCTCATGAGCTAATTTCCAGAACCAATCACGCCGACGGTTGGAAATATCTTCATGCTTGCGTACTAAATTCTTTCTGGCTCGTTCTCTGTTAGATGAGCCTTTTAGCTTTTTGGAATGCCGCGAACTTGCTTTTTTTAATGGCGCTTAGGGATTGCTTGAAAAATTGGGGCGATTCAATTTTAGTGCCGTCTGAGCAAGTGAGGAATGTCTTTAACCCAAAATCAAAGCCAGCGATTTTACCCGTCTTAACTTCAACTTCTGAGCTACCCTCATCAACAACCAAAACCATAAATAACTCACCTAACGGGGTGCGTTTAATAGTTAGGGTTTTGACTGTTCCCTCAATTTCTCTGGACTTCCAAAACTGGTAAACTCGACTACCAATTTTTACCCTATTTCCACCCAAAAACTTATAACCTGCCTGCTTAAGGGTGAACGATTTGTATTTCTTGACCTTCTTAAATCCTGGTGGTCTTACTCCTTTGTTATTGTGTTTGAAAAACAATTGGTAAGCTTTCTCAATGCGTTGACAAATATCTTGTGCTGCTTGAGAACCTACTGATTGCCAAAAAGAATTACGCTTTCTTAATTTGGCGATATGAGCCTGAAGTTTTGCACAGTTTAAATGCTTGCCAAACATCCGGTAATACCTTTTATGTAGAGCAATGCAATGGTTATAAATCACTCCAGCAGCGTTGATTGTGCGCTTGAGGTGTCTATTCCTTTTGTGTTCGTACAATTTAAACTTCAGTGTTTTCATGCTAGTATTATACCATAAAACGACGGCAATATGACGGCATGAAGAAATTAACAGTTCGATGCTCTAATGAAGAGTATGAAACGCTTTTGAAATACTGCGAAGAAACAGATCGCACTCAAAATGACGTACTTAGAGAGATGATCCGGAAGTTGAAGAAAAGCCGTGCTAGAAGCACGGGGCTTTAGACCCAATTTTTTGGTAACTTTAATATTCCTTAATCAATGCTGTTAAAAATCTTCAGCAGGTCAATAAGAAAGTGATGGGTAATTGATAGTTGGGAAAACCCAATATCGATTACCCATTCCCCATTACCCATTACCAACAACTAGACTAACAGACATTAACCAGGCTTTGAACTATCAAGATTGGAAGTTTTAATTAAATTATTTCCCCGTCATTTCATTGCCATTTCAACAGCATAAATCTTAAGCAAAGCTTAAATAAAATTATTTTGTGACCAATTATACAGTATTTTCAATAGTTTAACTTTTTGCTATTAATATACTTACTATTTCTGGAGATCACTGTAAATAACGTGATATGAAGGTATTAGTGGCAGGGATCATTCCATCTCTAAATAGTGAGTAGGTCAAAAATAAACTTATATATCTAAAGTGAGATGATAACCAAGCACATAGACTAAGATAATAGTTATACAATAGCGTTAGTTTTTGCAATTTAAATTTCGTTTAAAGTAATTAGCCAAATATATAGGCTTTTTATTAAGTGGTGTGACGCAAATAAATGTATACGGGTAGAATTGGTAGTTTTTTTAAGTAGATTAGTTACAACTAAGGGTTTTTAAAATGCAGAGTATATACAAAATTTGTTGCCCCAACTGTGGCAGCGCGGCTGAACGTCACTATATTTTTGATAGTCAAATCACTCGCACACAATGCCCAACTTGCGACTACTTAATGATCAGTTGCACTCGTACTGGTAGAGTTATTGAGGCTTATGCCCCTGGTATTCACGCTAAAAGATAATATTTTTGATAATTCTACAGAACTCAGAAACTATGGATATCTAGCAAACCCACAATGATTCGTGAAATTATTTGTTATGCGGCGTAAGGGTTTCGTTAATTTAGAAAGAACTGCTTATTTACGCCGTGCTTTACTAAGATTATTGTTTTTTTGACTCTTGAGCGCTGCTAATTGCAATCTAGTGAAAAACTTGTGTAAAGCTTAGGGAGCAGAGTCAAACTCTCTTCTACCCATTATTGCTAAAAAGCTTTTTGCAAGTATGCCTTCCATTACCTACAATCGCACCAACAGTCAGCAGCCGGAAAGCATCATCCTGAAAGATTATGTTGTCCATCCGGGATTACACATTCTCAGCCACGAGCAGATAAGGTTGGTGCGTGAGCAAATACAGCAAGATAGCAAGCTGGAATCCCTGGTTAGTCAAGGTGTGATTAAATTGAGTGGCTGATACGCATCTGTATACACTTGATTAAGTTTGCATTATTGACACAGTGTTGATTCCTGCGTAAGCAAACGCGGAAATAGACAATACAAATTGTGGGGCGGTGATTCCAAATAATTACCGCCCTACAATTTCATCAATGTTTGATATTAGCTTTTATCAGCTTTTAATTTTGCATTATCTTGGACATCATGATTTACTAGCTCTCAATTGCCCACACGCAGCATCAGCATCTAAACCGCGAGAATAGCGCACACTAACCGCAATATTCTGTTGCTGAAGCACATTGAGGAAGGCTTGAATGCGATCGCTACTGGGGCGTTTATAATCTACTTCTTGAATAGGATTATAGGGAATTAAATTGACATGGCTTTGGAAACCCCGCAAGCATTTGGCTAATTGCAAAGCATGTTCTGGTAAGTCGTTGACACCAGCCAGCAGAATATATTCAAAAGTTACACGACGACCAGTAATTTCCACATATTCCCGACATTCTGCTAATAAATCTTCTAAAGGATAAGGGCGGGCGCTGGGTATCAGTTGTTCTCGCAGTGCTTGGTTAGGTGCGTGGAGACTGACAGCGAGAGTAATTTGGAGATGATGTTGGGCTAACTGACGAATGCGATCGCGAATACCCACTGTAGAAACAGTAAGCGATCGCTGTCCGATACCGACATCTTGATTGAGGGATTTCAGGGCTGCTAAGACATTCTCCGTATTTAACAACGGTTCGCCCAATCCCATGAATACTACATTACTTACCCGTTGCTGAAAATCTTCTTGTACAGTCAACACCTGATCGACAATTTCATGTCTGGCTAAGTTGCGCTTATAGCCGCCTTTCCCAGTAGCGCAGAAATCACAAGCCATCGGACAACCCACCTGAGTAGAGACACAGACTGTTAAGCGGGTTTTGGAAATTTCTCCCCCTTTACCAAAACTGGGAATCCCCACAGTTTCGATAATTTGTCCATCTGACAGTTGCAATAAATATTTAACTGTGCCGTCCCTTGCTTCCGAGCGGTAATGTATCTTGGAACGTCCAATGGGAATTTCTGCTAAATCCGCACGCCATTGCTTAGGAAAAACAGTGATATCAGCAAGCGATCGCACTCCTTTATGATAAATCCAATCATGCAGCTGCTTACCTCGATAACCAGGTTGTCCTTGCTGCTGTACCCAAGCAGTTAACTCGGTAACAGACGCACCTAGTAAAGGGGGAATATTTTCTAACTTTTCTGAGTTGGGTGAGTCAACCTGAGATACAAGCGGCGTAGCAGACATAAATTAATCAATCACAAATGGATGCTGAATCTCTATCCTACCGTTTATAGTTCAAATTGGTTATTGGTAATTGGTAATTGGTAATTGGTAATGGTTCATGATTGATAGGGTGAACGCTACCAAATCTTTCGTTACAACCCTAAGCTTTACTTCATCCTTCTTACACAATGGGAATTTGGATGCAAAATTCTGTTTCTTTGTTTGGCAAAGAGGTGCAGGTTAATTTACCTTGGTGCATTTCTATCACAATTTGATAACTTACAAATAAGCCAAGTCCAATTCCCTTACCCACAGTTTTGGTTGTAAAGAACGGATCGAAGATTTTTGCCATTACAGATTCAGGTATAGGCAAACCATTGTTTTTAATCCCAATATTCAGCCAAACTTCATCAATGATTTCTGTACTAATCCAAATTGTAGGCATTAAAAGTTGAGATTGGTTAATTGCCTCCAGTAAAGCATCAATAGCATTATTGATAATATTCATGAATACTTGATTCATCTGCGCCGGATAGCACTTGATCAGGGGAATTCTGCCATAATCCTTGATAATTTGAATTCCCATCATTCCCGAATTGTTTGTGAGGCGATGACGAAGTAATGTAATTGTGTGATCGATACCGACGTGAATATCAACATTTTTGATTTCTGCTTCATCCAACCGGGAAAAATTGCGTAACAATAATACAACTTCTCGAATGCGATCGCTACCTGCTTGCATCGATTGCAATAGCTTCGCTAAGTCTTGTTGAATAAATTCTAAATCAAAATATTTAATTGCTTCTTGAACATGTAGCGGCGTAACTGGATAAGCTTGCTGGTAAAGTTCTATTATTTGGAATAATGCTTCTGTATACTCTGATGCATAAGAGAGATTGGCATAAATAAAGTTAACTGGATTATTAATTTCGTGAGCAATCCCTGCTACTAATTGTCCCAGACTCGACATTTTTTCAGTTTGTACTAATTGAGCCTGAGTATATTTAAGTTTCTCTAGGGTTAATTTTAATTCATGGTTTGCTTGAATTAGCTCAGTATTGCGTTGTTCTACCCTAGCTTCCAGTTCTTCATTCGTTTGCTTCAGTAATACTTCTGCTTGCTTACGATCATTAATATGGATCAGTGAACCCGAGAATTCAGATTCATCACAAGGTTGAATTGACAGTTCTAGCCACACAATCACACCAGTTTGATGGTGAAAGCGGAGTTCTTGACAGACTTCTACTCCAGTTTGTAGCTTTTCTAAAGTTGCCTGCCATAAGTGCCGATCATTTGCGTCAATCAAATTGCTTAAAGGGCTACCAATGACATCTGCTACCTGATAGCCAAGGGTTTTAGTCCAAGCTTGGTTGAGGAATTTCACATTACCCAAGCGATCGCATTTAAACACAATTTCGCGCAGACTATTCACCAATTCTCGGTAACGCCGTTCCGATTCAGACAATTTCTCCATCAAACTGTACTGAATTTGGGTATGCAATTCATTGTTGAAATCTGACATTATGCTATGGTCAAACGCTGAAGTAATTTGGTGTGGTTGATGGTATCCGCGTACAAAGGGAAGACATGAGTATGATAAAATTCCTGCTCAAATACAGTGCGAGCAGAGGTGCAATCAGACAAAACTATTACCTGATAGCCTTTTTCATGAGCAGAACGACCTGTAGAATCGATACAAATTGAAGTCACAGCACCAGCCAAAACTACATGAGTAATCTCTTTTTCCTGAAGAATCTCTTCTAAATTTGTATTAATGAAAGCATTAAATCCTCGTTTTCCCGGAACTTCGAGAATGTTGCTACGAAATGGTAACAACTCATCAATCATCTGCGAACCCTTGAAACCAACTTGGAAAGCCCCAACATCTTTGATAGTTTTGAGAATTCCTACAGGTTCAATCAATTCCTGATAGTTTGGCGTAAAAAAAATTGGTGTTGCAATCAATAAAACTGGAGTCGCTAGCAAACATCGTACAAGCTCAACAGTGTTTTCTAGTACTTTGGTAGCTCTTGAAGATTCCTCAATTACATTATATAAAATCCCATCAGCCGCAAAGTAGTCATTTTGAAAACCAATCAAAAGTACAGCAGTACGTTGGGGTTGTATTGTATTTATCAGCATTTAGGATATACACACATTTCAGTAAATCGATGACTATAAATCACAACTATATTCAGAATAATAAAGCTTAGGGATAAAAATGAAAACCTATACCCTAATTCCTTTCTCAATTTGATACAGTTTGATTTAATCGCGCCTACTTACCTATATAGTCTTCCCATTTTCAGCGAGTTTATAACGATAAATTGATATACTTTACAGAGCATCAAAAAGCTGAAATTGCGTCTATGGAGTTAAAGCTACTGAAACCCAACAAATACAATAAAACTTTGCCTTGGGAAACTAAATCCCAGCGATAATTTTATATAGTCTTCCCCGTTTAAGTTAATTTCTAACAATAAGCAATGTAAGGCTAATCAAGTTGTAGGGTGCGTTAGCGGCGAGAGTACAGCACCTATAACAAAATACAGTTCAGTTAAGAAAATTAATTGATCACAAAACTAAAAACTAGTTACTCAAGAAAAAACAGAACAATAATTTTGGAGGGGGTTTGGGGGACGCAACCGTCACCCAATCGGGGGTTTGGGGGAGAATCCCCCAATTCTTCTGGCTTCTTGAATAACTGACAAATCAATCGCTAATGAGCTTAACCCAAGCGTATTGATCTATAATAATGCTTTCCGTGCGTGCGCTACGGCTTACACCTAAAGCACGCTACAAAAAATTTCAATTTAGTTTCTTACCAACCATTACCCATCAAAATAAATGGGGCCCAATAATATGGATGTGTAAAGTTAGTAAGATTTCTTTTTGGTGTTGTAGGTGCGCCTGGTACTGCTTCCACATTAATCGCCCCTCGTTCAACATTGCTATTTGCAGAATTATTACTACTCAACAAACTAAGTTGCGCTTGACGTAAAGCCTGGGCTTTTGTTGGGTGGCTATCTTTCGCTAAGTTTGCATAAAATTGTTGCATTAGTAAACTAGTGCTAGCATCATCCACCAGCCATAAAGAAGCCATAACAGCCTTCGCACGACGGTTGAGAAAATAAAAGCTGACACCAGGAATCTCTAACCCGTCTTTTGCTGTTTCACCTAATGCAGTTTCACAAGCAGAAAGCACTACCAAATGTACATCACTTAAATCTTCCAAATTATCAATTTTGGGAATTGGCAATTTTTCCCCAGTCCCTAAGACTAAATAAGAATCATCTTGTTTTCCTGGGACAAATACGCCATGTGTAGCGATGTGCAAAATATTATGCCCTTTCAGATTATCACGTAAAGTCCGATAATCAAATGCCTGATTGAGATATTCTTGACCAGGATAAATCCCATTTTTATCACTTGGTTTTTGGCGAATAATTGCGTCTAGTTCTGCGGGAACATTAGGTAAAGCATTAAATCCGGGGACAGCCTTAGATAAACCTAAGCCTAAAACTTTGGTATTAGCGGTTCCAGCCGGAAGGCGCGAATCTGTATCTGTTAAACCAGCCGAGAGGACTGTAGAAATATTATAGTTTTCTACTAGATATTGCTTACCATCAAATAACGCGCTGATGGGTATATAACGTGCCGCACGATCCAAAGAGAAGACCAGATTTTCAATTTTATTAGCTTTTAATTCTGGTTCTACTGGTTTAATTAACCAATCATAGAGTTGCTTCCCAGTTGCTTTCACTTCATTAATATCAGAACTAGGATTTTGCAGCAACTTGCGGAATTTATTCACCGTTTCTCTAATTTTTGGCTCACCTACAGAGACTTCTACACTTTTAACCACACCTCCTTTCGATACCCACAACAACCAAGTTTTATCTTCTACCACAAACACATTCATTAACACTGTTCCTGGTTGCGATTCGACAATTTTCTTGCCTATACTTCTGAGGTCTTGGGTATCAAGATTACCTCGGTCTTTCGAGAGGCGATCGCGCACATTTTTCTCTAAGTTTTGAATCTTTTGATTAAACTCTGAAATTAAGGCATCTCGTTCATCTGCTAATTTAGTTTTCTCTACGCAATTATTTTTTTGACATTCATCAAATTTTTGTCCAAAAGCAATCAAACTCCCATAATTTTTTATGAGCTTGGTTTCAGCAGGAGTTTGACCCATTGGCTTAGGAAGATTCGCGACTCTATTATTATTCGTAAATTCGCTTAATTCTTGTACCTTTAACAGTTCTAAAACTTGGCTAGCTTCTAAACTGCGATTTTGAGACAGTAATAAGTTAGCATATTCACGATAAATGTCAGCAATATTCGTCCGATCTGCATCTTGCACAGACTGCAGAAAAGATGTTTGTAAGTCTTTTGAAAGTCCCCGATTTTTCTCCCTAACTTTCTCAATATCATTAATTGCTTTTTGATAATAAGCAATCGCCGTTGTTTGTTGCTTTAAATCTCGGTAAATTCTCGCTAAACCTGCATATAATATAGCTCGATTGCCAGAATAATTTAATTTATCTGCAATAGTAGTAGCTTGGTTATAGGCATCAATTCCTTGCTGGTATTGTTTCGCCTTTCGATAAAAGCCGCCTAAATATATCAGCATTTGCGCTTCTGATTTTGCATCTTGAGCATTTCTGGCTATTTGTACACTTTTTTGAATGTAATCCAGGGCTTTTTGGTGATCATTCAATCCCCCATATCCAATTCCTAAAAATAGATTGTTCAACATCAAAAATTGTTGTTGATAATAGGGAATGTTGATACTAGGGACTAAATTTAAACCTTCTTGAGATGAAGCAATAGTCTTTTGATAGTCTCCCTGAATAAACTGGTTAAAAGTCCAATACAACAGAGATGTGGCTTCAATTATAGGAATTTGCTTAATCTTGCGGGCAATATTTAATGCTTCTTGAGATAATTCGCTAGATTTTTGGTAATTTCCTAAACTGATATAGGTGCTAGATAATGTTAATAAAGGTTTAACTGTTGCAGCCGGATTCTGGCTTTTTTTAGCAAGTTCTAAACTTTTAGCAGCAAACTCAATGGTTTTTTGATATTCATCTACATTACTGTAAATCTCCGCGATCGCATTCAAAGCATCTGACTCAATCTCTGGATTTTTGATGTTTTTAGCAATTGTCAAAGCTTGCTCGGCTAATTCCAAAACCTGGCGATGTTCTGCATCAGTTACAGCTAAAGATTTAGAAGCACTAGCTAGAATTAGCAATCCATTAGCCTCATACTCTGGATTTTTCAGTTCCCGCGATATTTGTATAGTTTGTTGTGCCAATGGAATCGCTTTATTGTATTCTCCAGAAATATCGTGTGATTTTGCTAGTAACCACAAAATACCCATTTCTGATAATTTCTTAAAATCTGCCAATGAATTACTTTGTTGCTGTCCAGAAATATTAGCTAGTATTGTCCACTCATCTTCATTGAGATTGCGTACAGACGACAGCAACTGTTCCCCAAGCTGGATAATTTTAGGATAGTCAGCTATCGCATCATAAGTTTGAATTAGTTGTACCATTACTGCTAACTGCAGCGTTTTTTGTAGTAATTCTGGTTTAATAGAGGAAGCATTAATACCAGATAAGCTGATTAATAACTGACTATCATCACTATTAAGTTTATTGCTTTGAAAAAACTCGAGTACCTGCTGCCCAAGTTCAATAGCTTTTTGGTATTGTTTTTGCTCGGTCAATACAGCTATTTGACTGTAAGCTTGAAAAGCTACTACATATTTAATTACATTGCCAAAATTAGTAGCTAATTGCTGCTGATATTCTTGTAATTTGGCAGTATTACCTTGAGCCTTATAAGCTTCCAATAACTGAATTAAAGACTGCAACTGCAACTCACGACTTTTAATATCTTGGGCGATTTGCCAACTCTGGGGTAAAAACTCCAGTGCTTTGTCATATTTCTTGAGGCTGTTATATACCACACCTAAATTCAGCAGACTTCTAGCTTCTAAATCTCGGTGATTAATTTGCCTTGCAATTACCAAACTTTGCTCGTAAGCAGCAATAGATTTGCTACTATCTTTTTTGGCAGCATAAACATCGCCTAATTTTTGTAGAGTTTGACCTTGTCCCGCCAAATCTTTAATTTGTTGATAGATATTTAATGCTTGTTGTAAAGACTGCAATGCAGCATCTAGCTGTTTAGTATTCGCTTGTTTAATACCTTGCTGTAACAGCAGATTAGCTTGGGCTTGGCGCTGGTTCGTGGTTGTGGATTGGGCTAAAGTATTTTTGAGCGATGGACGGTTATTAGCTGCTGCTGCGATCGGGCAAATTAAAGAAAGTATTAAAGTAAAGACGGTAAGAGATTTAACATGGTGTTTCATGGCAATTCCTTAAATAGCAGTAATATAAATTGCGCCCTCAATCATCTATATCTCACAGACGGGGAGAACATATGCAAAAATTTGAGCGTCGAGCCATACAGTGAGATCAGCGCTGAATTTAACTATTGGGGGATGTGAGGAATGTCAAATCTTGTGAAGCGAAAAGTCCGCGATCGCCAATTCAAACGCCGACCTTTAGGTTTACTCTTGGTAGTATTGGCCTGGAGTTTAGCTATGGGTTGGTTGTTAGCCTTAGCTAGCAACGTCCAAGGTGCTACCCCAACATCACAAGTCGGTACAGTTGACGTAGTACCTCAACAATACCAACTTGGGCAAGAATTATATGTAGAAAACTGCTCAACTTGTCACATCCCCATACCACCAGAAGTTTTACCCACTCAAACTTGGAAAAACCTCCTCCAAGACTCGCAACACTACGGCGCACAGCTACAGCCTTTAATCGATCCACCCCGCATTTTAGTCTGGCGGTATCTGCAAACTTTTTCCCGTCCGCAACGCAAAGACGAAGAAACACCCTATCGCGTCAACAATTCACGTTATTTTAAAGCTTTGCATCCTAAAGTCAAGTTACAACGTCCTGTGCAAATTAATAGCTGTGTTAGCTGTCACCCCAGCGCCGCAGATTTCAATTTCCGTCAGTTGAGTCCAGAAATGGAGAATTCGCCGTGAGGGATTGGGGATAGGGGAAATAATTGTTGAGTAAAGACGCGATGAATCGCGTCTCTACAAGGCTTGACTCTGGGCTGGATTTAGGCGTGTTAGGATCTGCAACAAAAATAAGGTGGCTTGGCAGATGAAAGCGATCGAAGTGACTGGTAAGATTGACGCTCAAGGCAACCTGATTCTAGATGAGCCAATTCACGGAACAACCTATCCTCATCAGGTGCGGGTAATTGTATTGGTTCCAGAACCAGCAGAAACAGAAGAACTTGACCCAGATGATACACCAGTTGAGGAAATTAAAGCTAGCTTGAGGAGAGCCTTAAAGCAAGCAAAAATGGGACAAACTCGACCAATTAGCGAGTTATGGGACAGAATTGATGCAGAGTGATAACACGGTTTCAATTCGATTTGCTGATGAGTTTGAGGAGAAACTCTACAGACTCTCAAAAAGATTTCGCAATATTCGCTCTGATGTTCAACCCATTATCGAGCAATTACAACAAGGAAATATTGTAGGAGACAGGATTAGCGGTCTGGGTGAGGAGTATATTGTTTACAAGGTGAGAGTTCGCAACAGTAATATTCAAAAAGGTAAAAGCGGTGGATACCGCCTCATCTATCAACTTGAGTCACCCACAAGTATTTTGCTATTAACGATTTATTCCAAATCCGACCAAGAAGACATTGCTGCAAATGAAATCCGCAATATTCTAGCTGATTTTGATAGTGAGGAAGGATGAGGAGATGAAGAAGACAAGGGGACAAGGAGACAAAGGGAGAAAAGTAATTACCAATTACCCAATCCCCAGTCCCCAGTCCCCAACCCCCAACATGGGTGAAATCGCTACTTGAGCATGGTGGGCGTTCTCTGCCCCAGTCAGGGGTGAAATGATACTATTAATAGAGTCCAAACAATAAGATATGAAATAAAACCAATCATTTAGTAAACTGATTGGCCAGCGTTTTTGCTGTTTGTGAGTTAACTCTCATTTCATACCCATCAACAACCAAAATCGCTGGGTTGGGTTAAATTTTTATAATCTATTGCCGAAACTTTAATTCCCATCCCCCTCTATTTAGTGCCATAACCTGCCATGCTAAAAACTTTGTTGGGCGATCCCAACGCTCGTAAACTTAAAAAATACCAACCTTACATTACGGAAATTAACCTCTTAGAGGAAGATATTAAAGCGCTTTCCGATGAGGATTTAAAAGGCAAAACAGGCGAGTTTAGACAGCGGCTTGCCAAAGGGGAAACCCTTGATGATATTCTGCCAGAAGCTTTTGCCGTGGTTCGGGAAGCAGGACGGCGAGTTTTAGGCCTGCGGCACTTTGATGTGCAAATGTTGGGTGGTATTATTTTACACAGTGGGCAAATCGCGGAAATGAAGACTGGGGAAGGTAAAACCCTGGTGGCGACTTTGCCAAGTTATTTAAATGCACTGACTGGTAAAGGTGTACATGTTATTACCGTGAACGATTACCTGGCGCGTCGGGACGCGGAATGGATGGGTCAGGTGCATCGCTTCCTGGGATTGAGTGTAGGTCTAATTCAGGCGAACATGATTCCCAGTGAGCGTCAGAAAAATTATGACTGTGATATTACTTATGTCACTAATAGTGAGATAGGTTTTGATTACCTCCGGGATAATATGGCCACGTCAATGGCAGATGTGGTGCAGCGCCCATTCAATTACTGCGTTATCGACGAAGTAGACTCGATTTTAGTAGATGAAGCGCGGACACCGCTAATTATTTCTGGACAGGTGGAAAGACCTACCGAGAAATATTTACGAGCAGCTGAAATCTCCTTTGCTCTCAAAAAAGATGAGCATTATGAGGTAGATGAAAAAGCGCGGAACGTACTGTTGACTGATGAGGGCTTTGCGGAAGCCGAAAACCTGTTGGGTGTAACCGATTTATTTGACCCAGAAGACCCTTGGGCGCACTTTGTATTTAATGCGATTAAAGCCAAAGAACTGTTCCTGAAGGATGTCAACTATATCGTCCGCAATGACGAAGTAGTGATTGTTGATGAATTTACCGGACGGGTGCTTCCGGGAAGACGTTGGAGTGACGGTCTGCACCAAGCTATTGAAGCTAAAGAACATGTAGAAATTCAGCCAGAAACTCAAACTTTGGCAACAATTACCTATCAAAACCTGTTCTTGCTGTATCCCAAGTTGGGAGGAATGACCGGAACAGCCAAGACAGAAGAAGCTGAGTTTGAAAAAATCTACAAGCTGGAAGTCACCATTATTCCTACCAACCGGATCAGAAGACGGCAAGATTTGTCTGACATGGTCTTTAAGACAGAACCAGGCAAATGGCAAGCGATCGCCCGCGAATGTGGAGAAATGCACGAACTGGGTAGGCCTGTATTAGTTGGCACCACCAGCGTCGAAAAATCTGAGTATCTCAGCCAACTGCTGAAGCAGATGGAAATCCCCCACGAGTTACTCAACGCACGCCCCGAAAACGTGGAACGGGAAGCGGAAATTGTGGCTCAGGCAGGACGCAGAGGTGCTGTAACTATCGCCACTAACATGGCTGGTAGAGGTACAGATATCATCCTGGGTGGTAACTCCGAATACATGGCCCGACTGAAGCTGCGGGAATATTTTATGCCCCGGATTGTGCAGCCAGAAGATGAAGACACCTTTGGCGTACAAAGAGCATCTGGTTTACCCACAGGAAGCGGTGGCGGACAAGGCTTTGTCCCTGGGAAAAAAGTCAAAACTTGGCGCGCTTCTCCAGAAATTTTCCCCACTCAGCTATCCAAAGAAGCTGAACAGCAATTAAAAGAAGCTGTCGATTTAGCGGTGCGGGAATATGGCGATCGCAGTTTACCCGAATTAGAAGCCGAAGAAAAAGTAGCTGTCGCCGCCGAAAAAGCCCCCATTGATGACCCTGTAATTCAAAAATTGCGGGCTGCTTACAACCTTGTGAAGCACGAATACGAACAATTCACTAACCGCGAACATGAAGAAGTGGTGGAATTAGGTGGATTGCACGTAATTGGTACAGAACGTCACGAATCCCGCCGCATCGACAACCAATTGCGCGGACGTGCAGGTAGACAAGGTGACCCTGGTTCCACCAGATTCTTCCTCAGTTTAGAAGATAACTTACTGCGGATTTTTGGTGGCGATCGCGTTGCGGGTTTAATGAATGCCTTCAACGTCGAAGAAGATATGCCCATTGAATCTGGGATGCTGACTCGCAGTTTGGAAGGCGCACAGAAAAAAGTCGAAACCTACTACTACGATATCCGGAAGCAGGTATTTGAGTACGACGAAGTGATGAACAACCAACGTCGCGCCATCTACGCCGAACGCCGCCGGGTGCTAGAAGGTCAAGACCTGAAAGAACAGGTGATCACCTACGCCGAAAAAACAATGAGCGAAATCGTTGACTATTACATCAACGTCGATTTGCCCTCAGAAGAGTGGGAATTAGAAAAGTTGGTGGATAAAGTCAAGGAATTTGTCTATTTGTTAGGAGATATGCAGCCAAATCAGTTAGAAGATATGGCGGTAAATGAAATTAAAGCCTTCCTCCACGAACAGGTAAGAATTGCCTACGACCTCAAAGAAGCACAAATTGACCAAATTCAGCCAGGATTAATGCGTCAAGCCGAACGCTTCTTTATTTTGCAACGCATTGATACCCTGTGGCGGGAACACCTGCAACAAATGGATGCGCTGCGCGAATCTGTAGGATTGCGTGGTTATGGGCAAAAAGACCCATTAATTGAGTACAAGAGCGAAGGTTATGAACTCTTCTTGGATATGATGGTCAACATCCGCCGAGATGTGGTTTACTCCTTGTTCATGTTCCAGCCGCAGCCGCAACCTGTAGTGCAAACATCATCGGAGATGGTGTAGTCGGTTAATAAAATATTTCACGCAAAGACGCAAAGGCGCTAAGATGGCTTTGCGTCTTTTGTTTTGGCGGACATCACCATCAGCTTACATTCAGTATTCAAAATGTTCGCTACTCATTAGTTGCTAAATTTTCTCTTACCCATTCTCGAAACAAACGAATCAGAGCATTTTCTTTAGTCGTTTTCTTCAAATTTAAAAATCTTTCAATCTCTGATGAAGTGAGTAATGGAAAAGCGATACTACGACTACAATTTTGATATTGCTGATTTTCTAAGTGATATATGATTAAATTTTGTCCATCATAGCGCCATACTTCAGGTACACCTAGATCTGCATAAATATCCAGTCGATTAATTGAACTACTAGTAATATCAACTTCAATCGCTAAATCTGGTGGTGGATCTTGACTCAAATCAATTTGTTCTTTGTCCCAGACAGCCTGTTCATTTTGAATATAGTAACATTGGTCTGGTTCTAATCCTCTTCCCAAATCTTCGCGATCGCAGGTTCTCGACCCCAAACTCCGAATTTCAATTTCTAACTCTTCGCTTAAGGCTTCAACTAAACGCCCTAGCAGTTTTCTGTAAGTTTCATGGGGGTCTAACGGCATTCTGATTTCTAATAAACCCCGGTCATAGGTTAACCGCATCGCTGGCTGTTGCTCAAAGTCTTTGACTAAAAACTGATAAGTCTGCCAGCTAATATTACGGAGTATCACCCGATCAGGACTCTGAATTAATGTTGCCGTCATGGGTAAAGTGGGGTAGCTAGTGAACAATGTCCTTTTATTGATTGTAGTGCTTCCACGCTGTACCAGACGGCAAATTTATGCCCTAAGCGATAATACTGACTTTGCCTGTATCTAAATCGTAACGACCTCCCACAATTTTGAGTTTGCCGGATTGTAAACTTGCAGTTAAAAGACGCGATCGCTTTAAGCGTTCAATTTGATATTGCACATTGGCGACGACAGCGTTCTCCACTGGATCACCTGGCTGATTTTTCACTCTGGCGACGGCTGGCTTAATGGCTTTGACAAAGGTACTAATATCACCTAGTAGTACTTCGTTTTGCACGGCGGCGGTGACGGCTCCGCAACGCTCATGGCCCAGTACCATCAGTAAGGGTGAGCCTAACAGGGTTACAGCATATTCAATACTGCCACGGGCTTCTGGTGTGGCAATATTCCCCGCAATCCGAATATCAAAGATATCTCCGACACCTTGATCGAACAGAATTTCTACTGGTACTCGTGAATCTGCACAAGTGAGGATGGTTGCAAAGGGATATTGTGCTTGCGCTACTTCCTGCAAGCGCGCTGCTGATTGATCGGGGTATTGGGGTTGATGTTCGACAAACCGTTGATTCCCCTCAAGTAGCTTTTGCAATGCTTCATCGGGGCTGAGGGGTTGAGGCTTTTCTGCAGCTTGAGCCTGTGGAACTCGCCACAGTAAATCACTGGTAGATACCATCATCCCTAATGCACCAGTGATTCCTAACCTCAATATGTCACGACGTTGTAGAGAATGTTTCATAACGATGCAACACATTTCATAGAGCGAATTTCCATGACATCGGAGATGTAACAAGTACCACCAAACTTGTTAAGCAGTGGTCTAATATTTTCCACCACAGGCTTGATTTGCTCTGGCATACAAAAGGCGATGATATAGACATTATCAAGCATCGTCATATCTAAATCTTCGGCTGTACCTCGTAATCCTTTACCCGCAACTCCTCGGATAACAATGTGTCCATGTACGCCTGATTTGTCCAAACTATCTAATATTTTGGCCAGTTCAAAGGAGTTAGCGATAATTTCTATTTTTTTAACTAGGTGCATATTATTACCTCCACAACAGGTTAATTCCGTAGAGATATAACGGAATACCCACAATAATGTTGAACGGGAATGTGACTGCTAAAGCGGTAGAAACGTACAGGCTAGGGTTGGCCTCTGGAACAGTCATCCGCATAGCTGCGGGAACAGCGATGTAAGAGGCACTGGCACACAAAACAGCAAACAATAAGGCATCTCCTCGAGGCATACCGATGAATTTGGAAATTGCCAATCCAATGCCTGCATTAACTATGGGAATTAGTATGGCAAATAAGATCAGGAAAAGTCCGGTTTTTTGCAAGTCTTTAATTCTTCTGGCGGCCACTAATCCCATATCTAATAAAAAGAAGGTGAGAACGCCATAAAACATTCCTTGGGTGAAAGGTTCTAGGACGTGCCAACCATGTTCTCCTGTCAAAACGCCAATCACCAGGCTACCTACCAACAGAAAAACGGAACTATTGAGAAATGCTTCTTGTAACACTTCTGGCCAAGAAAATTCCCGCTTTTCATCTACTGTGAATATATTCACCAGGATCAGACCCACAATGATGGCTGGAGATTCCATGAGAGCTAAAGCTGCTACCATGTAGCCATCAAAAGCAATACCAAGCTCGCTTAAAAAGGCACTAGCGGTGATGAAGGTGACAGCACTGATAGAACCATAAGTTGCAGCGATCGCAGCAGCATCGTAGGTATCCAGCTTGAGTTTTAAGATAAAAAAGGTGTAAATCGGAACAAAACAAGCCATCAACATGGCTGCCAAGAGCGTCAAAACGACTTCTTGAGTGATGCCACTTTTAATCAATTCTACTCCGCCTTTAAAACCAATCGCAAATAGCAGGTATAGCGAAAACAGTTTAGGTACAGGCGGCGGAATTTCTAAATCAGACTTGACAAAAACAGCTGTCATCCCTAAAAAGAAAAACAGGATGGGCGGATTTAGGATGTTGGATATGATCAAACTAGGATCCATATTCATCCCTCCTGATGCTGATAAAACCAACAATTAAAAAAACTTTGCATCTTTCAAAATTTAACGATTGACTCATGATGTATCGTGTATTGCTACCTCATGTCAATTGGGTGCGATCGCTCAATCTACTAAGCACACTTTTGTTTTTATAAATCTTAATTAATAATGCAAAAACTTTTATTTTTATGTAGTCAGAATCGCTTGCGAAGCCCTACCGCCGAAGTTATTTTTGCAGAATATGAAGAATTAGAAACCGACTCAGCAGGGCTGGATCATTATGCTGAAGTTCCAGTCTCCACAGAAGCGATCGCCTGGGCAGATATAATTTTTGTCATGGAAAAGTCACATAAACAAAAGCTAGCTAAGAATTTTCAGCCTTTTCTGAAGAACAAGCGAGTAATTTGTTTAGATATTCCCGATGAATATGAATATATGGAACCCGCTTTAATTGAGCTATTAAAAAAGAAAGTACTGCCTTTATTGGGTAAAAAGGATAATAGGTAAAAGGCAAAAGGGCAGGGAGATAAGAAGAAATTCCCATTACCCATTACCCATTACCATTCTTTCCAATTCCAAAGCTTCTCTTACCCTTTGATGCTCTATTTCAAGTTGCTCAACTAAATAAGCAGCATTATCCATACTTTCAGCTATACCAATCATTTCTAATTTTCGGCATAATTGAGCGAAAATGACAGCACCAATTGTCAAACTTGATGATATTAAAGAATGAGCAATTTGGCGAATTGCTAAAGTATTTTGTTGCTCAACTGCCTGAGAAATTGCTAATAGCTTTTGTGGTGTATCATCTAAATAACATTCAATTATCTCTACTAAAAGGTTAGTATCATCAATTGCTAACTCTTTTAAAGATTGAAAAGTTGTAGTATCGATAGCGGGTAACAGAGTTTCTGGAGAACTAATTTCTGGTTGGTTAAAAGTATTGATTTCTAAATTATTAATATCTTGATTAATCTTCGATGAATGTAAGGTTTTATAGTTGTCGAAAGCTTGGACAAGAGCCTCAGAACGAATTGGTTTAGTAATGTAGTCATTCATTCCGGCGCTGAGACATTCTTCTTTGTCGCCTTGCATAGCATGAGCTGTCATGGCAATAATCCAAGGTTGGCTTTGATCCACGCATTCTTGACGAATTTGGCGTGTTGTTTCTAATCCATCCATTTCTGGCATTTGTACATCCATAAAGACTAGATCGTAAGGTTGTCGGCGCAAAGCCGAGAGTGCTTCTAGCCCATTATTGGCGACATCAGCCTGATAACCTAAGCGCTCTAACATTTTTAAAGCTACCTTTTGGTTAAAAGTAATATCTTCGACCAATAAAATACTTAAGGGTAATTGTTGACTCAATTCAGAATCAAAGACTTGCGGTAGCGAAGATTGCACAGGTAAAACAGAAGTTTTTTGTCCTGTGAAGATGCAAATGCAGAGATCTAAAAAATGCGATCGCTTAATTGGTTTATTCAGAATACCGACAAAGTTGGATGTTGCTGGCTGTTCTGAGTTTGGTAATTCTCCCACAGAACTGAGCAACACTAGGGGTAAATCTTGACAGCCTGGTAAAGAGTGAATTTTTGCTGCCAGAGCTAAAGCATTCATTTGTAGCAGCTGCATATCTAAAATAGCTAAATCAAATTTTTCCCCGGAGGTAATATATTCCAATGCTTGCCAGGCTGAGGTTGCTGCACACACTTCCATACCCCAGCTTGAGGCTTGCAGGGTAATAATTTGGCGATTAGTTTCGTTGCAATCTACTATTAACAGTTTTTTGCCTGATAAATTTGGCTGCACAATATCAAGTTCAAATTTTTCAGAACTGGAAACTGCTTGTGCCACTATGGTGAAATAAAAGGTTGAACCGACTCCCACCTCGCTTTGTACCCACATGGTACCGCCCATAAATTCACTTAAGCGCTTGCTGATGGCTAAACCTAATCCTGTACCCCCATATTGGCGAGTCATGGATGCATCAACTTGGCTAAAAGGCTTAAAGAGTCGCTCCATTCTATCTTTAGGAATGCCAATACCTGTATCTTTAACAGCAAATTGAATTTGGTATTCTTGGGGACTGATTAACTGTTGGGCTGTGACATAAACTACAACTTCCCCTGCTTCTGTAAATTTGACTGCATTACCCAACAAATTGATTAAAGTTTGTCTGACTCTGGTGATATCCCCCATAATTGTGTTTGGGGTGTGGCTTTCCATCAAATAGGCTAAATTGATGCCTTTGGCATTAGCTTGCGGCGCAAGTAAATCTAAAGCTTCTTCGATACATTTATCTAACTTGAAAGCATGTCTCTCTAAGTCCAACTTGCCAGACTCAATCTTCGAGAAATCCAAAATATCATTGATGATGGCAAGTAAAGTATCGCTACTGCTACGAATAATTTCTAAAAATTCTCGTTGCTGGGGAGTAATTGTCATATCTAGCAGCAAGCCTGTTAAACCGATCACAGCATTCATCGGCGTGCGAATTTCATGGCTCATCATCGCTAAAAACTCGCTCTTGGCGCGGTTGGCAGCTTCTGCTTGCCGTTTGGCTTGCTCTAGGGCAAAGTTTTTTAACGTCAGTTCTTCTCGCTGGCGAGTTTCTTGTTCTAAAAGGTGAGCCTGCGCTAAGGCGATACCTAGTTGTGCAGCAACGGCTTCAAATAATTCAATTTCTTCCTGATTCCATTGCCGAACATGACTGTATTGATATAAGCTAATGCCGCCGTTCGGTTGTCCTTGATAGGAAGTGCGGACAGAAAGCAGGGATTTTAGTCCTGTGGCTTCGCATTTGAGGTTAGAGGCTTGGATTAATGGATCAGTGTAGACATTAGGAGAAGCGATCGCTCGATCCTGAGCAATGATCTGCTGAATATAGGGATTATTATCAATGGCAATCTCCATATCGAGCATGGATGTATAATCAGGTACGACATACTCTGCGACTACAGGAATTTGTGGTATAGGCTCACTAATGTAGGAGTGAATCAAACAACGATCAACAACAAATACTTTGCCAATTTGAGTAGCAGCTGTTTCAAATATTTCTTGGCTATCTAGACTATGGCGAATTTCTTGGGTGATTTTTTCTAATAGCAATGTGTGTTGTAATTGTTTTTGCAGAGCTTCTTCCGCAAGTTTACGTAAGCGCAGCTCGTTGTAAACATCGCTGATATCAACACAAGAACCGATATATCCAGCAAAGCTACCATCAGCATGAAAGCGTGGTATGCCTGTGTCTAAAATCCAACGGTATTCACCGTCAGCACGACGCAAACGGTACTCCATCTTAAAGGGTTGACGAGCATTAAATGCAGTCCAATAGGTATTGAAAGTGTTTTTTAAGTCATCAGGATGTATTCCTTTTGCCCAGCCATCCTTGAGTTCTTCTTCTAGAGTGCATCCGGTGAAATTTAACCAAGTTTGATTAAAAAAAGTACAATTTCCCTCAGTATCAACCACCCATAACAACACAGGCGCACTATCTGCCATAATGCGAAATCGCCCTTCGCTTTCTTTTAAAGCGGCTTCGATTTGTTTGCGATCGCTAATGTCGGTGTGAGAACCTACCATCCGCATGACATTTCCGACTTCATCCCAAAGCGCTTTTCCCCGATCCAGAATCCATTTATAACTCCCGTCCTTACATAGCATTCGATATTCGGTTATGTAAAAAGGAGTTGTTTTCGCAAAATGGTCATGAACAACCTGCGTTACATCTGGTAAATCCTCTGGATGCACTCGTTTTGACCATTCATCCAAATTATGAGAAATTTCGTGGTCTTGATACCCCAACATTTCTTTCCAGCGTACAGAGAAAAAGACTTCATTGGTTTTTAGGTTCCAGTCCCAAATACCATCATTATTTCCTTGTAGTGCTAATTGCCAACGTTCTTCTTTTTCTTTGAGTATTGCTTTTGCTTGATTTTGCTCCAGAATTTTCAGCGCTAGTTCTTGATTGATGATTGCAATCTGACGATTGCTCAACATGGCTACTTGAGCAAAATATACTAATAAGCTCATTGCACCAGCTAGCCATAAGCCAGCAAACAAAAGAATTTCTGGGATTGGGGAATGCAAGTTGGTTAATAAATCGGAAGTAGGATCAACCTTGATTCGCCAGTTCAACCCATAAAATTCTATCTTTTGTTCTGTTTGCCAGGAAAATAGCTCTGGTAGTTCTAAATCGTGGCTGTAAATCAACTCCTGACCATCAAATAACTTTAGTTTGTAACCTGATGGCAAATTTATAAATGATTCTAAAAAAGGTTGAATCTGCACAACGGCGACGATTAATCCCTCAAACTTATCTTCTTGAAAGATAGGTAGATATACGAAAAATCCTTTCTTACCAGGAGAGACATCGACTGTTTTAGTGAAAATAATTTGGCGGCGATCGCGAGCTGCTGTTAGCGCAGTTAGTTGTTGGGGTTGCTGACTAAGGTCGAGATTTTGTAGCGCTTCATTCCCCGCTAACGGCACAATTCGCTGTACCCGAAATGATGAGTCAACTAATGCGATCGCTTGATAGCCTGTAAAGTCATGCACATAGGCGGCTGCATCCACTTTCCATTCCTGTTGTGCAGCCACGCCACCAATTTGCCAGTGCTTTCTCATCCGCTGCAATGCTTGAATGCGACTTTGTAATTGGTTAGTCACTTGAGTTTGCACTGCGATCGCTTGCTGTTGAATCAGTTGCTCGACATTGTTTTTTTCTTGTGTTAATAATTTTTGCCAGAGTATAACAACCGCAACTGAGACCACAACACCAACTAACAATGAAAGCAATGCCTGTTTGCTGTAGCTTTTCACTGATTTTAACCAATGATATCCGTGCTGCCTCATTAATTAATCATCCTCTGGAACATCAATGCTTGTTCACTGCAAGAAATATAAGGAATAGGTGAAAAGTAATACTACTCGGTTGCAACTGATAATTTGATTTGGGGCAAAGGTGAAAGAATTATGGTTACAGGTATTTTATTTGCCTTTTTCCCATTAACCGATAAGTATTGAGCTAGGAGATGCTTCTGCTGATCAATTGGGTACTACCAACCTTTGGTGATTAAGAATGATACAAAATATTAGTTCTCATCAGTTTTAGTTTTAATTATGGAACTGGGTAATAGTAATCGTACAATTACGGAGTAAATACATATAGATGTAGTAAAGTTAAGGTTGTCTGACTATCTGAAGCAGAGGTGGCTGTGTTAATACTCATGACAGTTGGCAGTTTTAATAAAGTAGCGTTTTACCCAGATATTGGCTAAAAATGACTTTCCAATCACAAATAATTGCAGTGGTATTTCCTTTTCTGATAGCAAGTATCCTGTCACTATTGCTACGTACAAGCAAATATTAAGGCAACTTTTACAACAGATAAATTAGGAACTCAATATTTATATATAAATATTTATAAATTGATAAATATGTGGTTAGAAACTTTATTTTTAACAACTAGTTTGCTGTTACCAAATGAATCGTTAGCGACAACAAATCAGCAAAACTTATCATTAGTAGTACAAGCGCAGTTACCTAAACAGTCGATTATGCCAAAAGCTGCTTTAGAAAGACTTTTAACTACTGAGCCTGTAAAAGCTGAATGGTTTACTTCTGAGTTTGTAGCTCAAATACCGATAGCTCAAATTCAACAAGTTATAGCCAGCTTGAAACAGGGATTAGGCAATTATCAGAGAGTTGAAGAGCAAGGAAAAAACTACAAAGTTATATTTGCGCGTGGTTACGTACCTGCACAAATTGCCCTAGATGCCAATGGTAAAATTGCCATGCTCTTTTTTCAACCACCTGTACCTCAAGCCAAGAGTTTAGAGTCAGCGATCGCAGAATTTAAAACTTTCCCTGGAAAAGTCAGCTTTCTGGTTCTCGAAGGTAAATCAGAACGAGCAGCCTTAAATGCTACCACACCGCTAGGAGTGGGTTCCGCTTTTAAATTAGCAGTGTTGCAAACCCTCAAATCTCAAATTGCTACAGGTAAGCGATCGTGGCGGGATGTTGTGGAGTTACAACCAGCTTGGAAGAGTTTACCGTCAGGAATTTTGCAAACCTGGCCCGATCGCTCACTTTTAACTTTACAGACTTTAGCGGCGTTGATGATTTCTCAAAGTGACAATACCGCTACCGATAGCTTAATGAACATTTTGGGACGACAAGCTATTGAATCGCTCACACCCCACAATCGTCCTTTGTTGACTACTCGTGAGTTATTTTTGCTCAAAAGTGCGAGAAATCAAGATTTATTAAAACGTTATCGCAGTAGTAATGAAGCTCAAAAACGCGCAATTTTACAATCACTAGCGTCACAACCTATACCTACAGTCAGTGAATTTGAGGGAAATAAACCTATCCTTGACGTAGAGTGGTTTTTTACAGCTAAAGAACTGTGCGAACTGATGACACAAGTTACCGATTTACCTTTAATGAGTATTAATCCAGGAGTTGCTAAAGCCGAAGATTGGGAAAGGGTAGCATTTAAAGGTGGCTCAGAACCAGGGGTTTTAAATCTGACAACTTGGTTAAAAGCCAAAAACGGTAAGCAATATTGTGTGGCTGCTACCTGGAACAATAATGCACCCTTAGAAGAATCTCGGTTTTTTAATTTGTATAGTAGTGCGATCGCAGGACTAAAGTAAGACAATTTTAGATTTTGCGAAAAGTTGCAAGGAGGGTTTCCCTCCGTAGCAAACTTTTTAAGACGGATTTTGGATTGTCTAAGCATCAGATTTTATTTCTGAATGTAGTGGATTGACAAGACTAAAATAGTGCATAAAAAAACTCTTGTGAGATGGGTGTCTCACCCGTCCAGGGCGGACAAGATGTCCACCCCACAAGAAAAATTAGTGCAACATTTTAGCTATGTCAGTCCACTACGCAAGTAATACCAATTTGAAAAAAGAATGCCACAGATTGTAGGGGCACGGCGTTGCCCATTGGTGTCAACTTAAGCTAAAAGCGATATAGGGCAGGCGTTGTACAAATACCTCGCGCCCTCATCCCCTAACCCCTTCTCCCGCAGGAGAAGGGGAACTAAATCTCTTGCTCCCTTCTCCCTGTGGGAGAGGGGCTGGGGGTGAGGGCAAAAACCTTGCAACCAAGAGGGTTTTGCGTTAAGTTGACACTTATGAGCGTTGCCTTGCCCTCTAGAATATATTAATGTCTCGCCAGCATTATTTGAATTGGTATAATTTCAAAAATTAAATAATCAAATATGAATTTTATCTGAGTTTATCTAATTACATCACACCATAAAATGAGTAGAGAATTTAATTATTTATAATTGCAACCTCAGAAAGTAAAATCTAAAATTTAACCTTAATATTTCCCAACTCATTTTATGATGCAATATACTGATTATTGATCACTATCGTGATTTGCAGGTGTTTTAACTTGCAAATTATCACCCTGCTTTTTTACTGAAAAATCAGTCTCATTTTTGCTATTTTGAGCAAGACCCGCAGCACCAGCAATTGCTGTGCTTGCAAGTCCTAAACCAGCAGACTTATCGTTAGCATTAGATGAAACTAAAACAGTTACACCAATAACAGCGCCAACAGTAGCCATAAATATAGGGGTTATAGCCCGAATTAATTCTGGGGTAACATCTTTCATAGAGGTTTTATATGGGGTTAGTTGCTATCTAGATGTAGATACCCTCTATACAATTCAGATTCCAGAATTTATTTCATATTTTTTTAGCTAGCAAAATAACAACTATCCTACTAAATTTGACCAGATGCTAACTTTTGTAACCAATTTTGAGCTTCTGCGTATAACTTGAACTTGCTTTCATCAGCACGAAACTCTGAAGTATGAACCATCCTTCTACCATTCACCCATTTTGTGCCGTGGTGTTTGTGCAGTAACTCGTGAAATAACACAAATTCAATTACAAACTCAGGTATATTACCATCATCTAGAGTCAAACTCATCACTACTCTATCTCTAGCTGGCTCATAATGTCCGAACTTGCGGTAAGTATTAATTTTGCTCCATGCCAGACGTGGTTTCACAAGATTAGCAGCAAAATATTCTTGATTGATTTTGTCAAACAAATTATTTAAGTTATAAAAATTACCTTGGGGATTTTCTGCGATGACTTCAGCGATTAAATCTAGTGTGAGGATAACGCTACTATATTCTTCTGAGCTAGCAAAAGACCGAATTAGTTTTGTAGTTTCTTGATTTTTGCCAACAATTATAGATTTTACTACCGCTTCTAAAACTGCATCTGGTGCATTGATAAATCCTTCGCTAATTGTAATATGAGTAAATTTATGAGATTTTTTACCTTTATATAATCCTGCTAAATTAGTTAATTCTACCTTTAACTCTATAGATTCTTGTTTATCTAGTTTCAATACTTCTTGAGCTATTTGTCGCAGACGATAAGTACTATTAATGTGCAATTGTAAATTATATTCATCCGCTAAAAACTTGAGCCAAGAGTAAATCTGACGCGATGAACTAGCCAGATTAGCTGGTGTTGCTTGTTGAGCAATACAGATTTGTTCAATTCTGGTAACTGTTCTCGCAAAAATTTGAGTGAGTTTTTTTATTTCAGCAGAGTTTGGTGTATCAGTTGCAGCTAAATTAAAAATATTCTGTAAGATACTATTTTGTTGTGCTTTGATATTTTTGAGGCTAATAATTTTATTTGTCATTTGTCATTTGTTATTTGTCATTTTGTGACTGTAACCATAAGTTTGCCGGAGCGGCAGGTTTATGGTTTCAAACCCCGGAGCAGGTAAGGATGGAAAATTAGTTCTCATTTATGGGTGGCAGGAAATCAGAGGGCGTATTGGCAGCCAAATCATCGACATCATCAAACCACATACACTGCCAGACAAGCTTGTTGCTTTGATGAGAGTGCATAGGAGTAATCAAAAGCTGTCGCCAAAAATCAACGCTGTGAGTTTGTTCATTGGCTAGTTGGTTGAGTTTCTGGCTACCTAACCACAGATGACAGATTGAGCAATACCCTGGACGAGAATACCTGGATAATGGTGGAAATTTTTCGTGACAGTGAGGGCATTCCTCAATCAAGGGCTGATGGTCATGCTCAGGGCATTCCTCAATTGTGTTAACTAACCATAACAGTGGATTGTAGATGACTCGATTGTTGACAAACCAGTGGTCATAACATACGGGACACCAAGCTTGATGCAAACGCAAAATGCTAAACTCGAAAAAAATGCTGGCCCATTTTAATGGCCATAAACAAGATAAATCTTGACGCCAGGTCAATTCTTTTAGAGCTTGAATTAGAGTGGTAGCAATGTCAATTCTTTTTTCGTTGGTAGAGGTGAAAAAATCTTGATCTCTAAATAAATGATTAATGATGTTTATAGAACTAACACTGCTTCTTTTATGCCTCATCAATGGAATAACTTTTGATAAAACTAGTTCTCCGGTAGTTATCGTGTGACAGTCGGCAAGGCGAGCAATATATCCACTCAAGCTTTCGACATAGAGCGTACCGACACCGATTGGTTCGAGTGGGAATAATTGAGAGCGTTCTGGAATTGTTGGTTTTTTCTAGAGCCCAAAACTCATCTTCGGTATAATAATTAACTGACATCAAGATTAATTCCTACGGTATCTCTTTTAGCCTGACGTTTTCCCACACGACCTTTCGCTTGAGATGGTTGCTTCACATCTTCATTGGTCAAACTAAGTGCTACGGGAGCAACATCGTTGCGCCATCGCTTCTCTCCAGCTTGTGCTTCCTGTTCTATTTGCTGCCGCCGTGCTTTTGAGTATTCATTTTGTTGAATATACTTTATGTTGAGGGTTGTTGCATTCTCTGCCAAAGCATTTCGTAAAGCTTTTGTTAACCAAGTTTTAAGAAGACCAACACTACCAGATGAATAATCCAACAGATATTCATATTGTTCTACCAAGCAGGGCTCTTCAAGCAAAGGTAAATGCGCCTGAAATGTTCTGATAATCCGCATAAACTCAGCTATATCTTCTTTGTTATCTGTTGAGTAACGAGGTAAATGTATATCATCGCTGCGTCGGCTAACTTGACCACTGAGGTGACAACAGTTAAGTAAATCATAAGTACCAAATAAAATATGTACAACACCAGTGATGTTGGCAAGAGATTTTATCCAATTCATCTGATGTAACATTTGCTTTCCCCCAGCAACCATCAGCAAATGTTGGGCTTCGTCTATCATCAATGCTGTTAATTTATGGTGCCGCATAGATTTTTCTAAAGCACGACGCACCGTATCGGAACTTTTAGAAGCAAAGTATGTAGTAGAAAGAAACCCTGAATAATTTTGATAATTTAATGAACTATTTGTAGCAATTGAATCAAAAGAAATTTTTTTCTAAACATTCTAAAACGCGGAGGTAGTAATCTTTATAATTAAATTTTCCTCCTTCATTAGCAATTGCCTCAATACCTGCAACTGGAATTTGATAAATATGATTTTTCATAGATGCTAATGCACCTTCCATCAACAGTTTTTCAGCCCTTAGTCGTAAAGTGGTCTTACCTACTCCTGCTGGGCCAACAACAAAGAAAACACAAATATCTGTTGGTTGTTGAAGGTTGAGCAATAAAGTCTCTAAAGCTTGTTTTAATCGTAAGTGTCCAATTGTAATTCCTTGAAAATAGTTCAACCGTTCGGTTAATGATTGTTTCAGGAGTTCTTGTGGAAATGGACGGTTATGTTTTACTGCCATAACTCCTCTTGAGAGTAAGCTTGAATTTTTCCTAATTCTATTGCTGAAGTATTTAATTGATGTGTTTGTGATACTTCTTCTGTACTAATAGCTTCATCACTATCAACTGGACACTGAGTAAGAGTAGAGGATGTTTGTTTCCTACCATTTTTATATATTAAGTCTCGCAAATCAGTTGCAGCTAAATCATGAAGTCTTTGTGTCTGTAAAACTTCTTGAGCTTCTGCTGATTCTAAATACTGTGCAAGTTCTTTAGCTCTAATTGCTATTTTTTGATTATACTGATTTTTTTTGCTGTCGTAATTCAATACTTATCAGTCGAATTTCTTTTTTCAGAATGACCTTGTAAGGATGAATAATATTCAGATATACAGCGTACCCAATTACCTTTGACATACGCATAAGCAGTTCCTACATCAAATGGATCATATCTAACTTGTACTTGAGTACTTTCAACTTCAGGGTTAAGAAATGAATCATCAATTGACCAATAATAGATATAATTAATTTTTATCCCGAGTCTTGGTATTACTTTTGCACTTCCCTTTGCAGTTGAGGGCAAAGTAAAAATTTTAAAGTTTTCATCATCTAAAATTTTTTGTCCATAGCGCATCCCACTCTGATTCACACCTTTTGTAAATGCAGCATTGGGAGACATTCCCAGTGCCGGATGCTCTCTACTGTCATAAATTACATAAGCATATTTACAAAAATATTCATATAATTCTGGCAATGTCCAGACAGCTTGTACTTTTGGGTTATTTGTTTTATTTACCAAGCGTACTTGTTTAGTAATTTGAGTATTGCCTTTAAGGTTGTAAAAAAATTCTGTGTTACTTGTGCCGAAAAATCTTTCAATGAGTGAACCAAATCTAGGACTAGCAGATGGTCTTTGTTTTTTTGTGCAACTAAAGGCAGCTAGAAGTGTTTCAAAGTAAATACTGCCAAACTCTACACCATTATCCATTACTAATGTTTCTGGAAAGCGGCCAAATCTCTGCACACAAATTCGCAATACCATCATGCAGGAACGATACGATGGCGGGTCAAATGTTAAATAGATTGCGAAAATACGACGTGAGAAAGCATCAATGAGAATAGTTGCCCAAGGTCGGCCTAAAGGGCGCCCAGTGCGCGAACAAACTAACTCGATATCTAATTCTGTATGATCAATGTGGCAGATTTCAAATGGCCGACTCCCGTGAATAGGGGTGGAGAGCGTTAATTCGTGATAAAAAGGACTCTTTTGGTAAGCGGCTCTTGACCCTTGCCTATGGCGAGTTTGTCCTACTTTCTCTCGTTGATTAATGCGTTTACAGAAAGTGATCCGGCTAGGGCAAGGGTCTGTTTTTCCAGCTTTTTCCCATTCTCTAACCAGAATACCGTAAGTTGCTAGTTTTCCTCGCTGTTTGAGGTTCTCATAGTGCTGTTCAATAATTTGGTCAATAAACTCCCAAGTATCGGGTGAAAAGCGATCTACCCTGTTCCCTTTCTTGCCACGATTGGGTAGTAAGCCAATATAGCCCCAGCCATAATTATTCAGAGCCTGATGATATTTGGATTTCCAGCTACGAACTGTCCGCTCAGGTACAGAACTATTAATTGGCGGACTGCCATGTAAATATGGTTCAATAACTTTATAGCGGTAATTAGCTACTGCTAAATCCTCAGAACTAGCGCATTTGATCTGTTCCCAAATGTCTGTTGTTTTTGCAGATAATGGTTGAATATGAATGATTTCTTTTTGTGCAATTAGTGCATCAAAGTTTGCATGAGTTAACCCAATCAGTTCATTTTCGCTTTGAAGCGCAATCTTTGTGTCTCCGATTTGAATTACACACCAACTTTTACCATCCCAAACCAGCGTTGAACCAATTGCCACATCAATTCGTTGTCCACTGGCGATACGAGCAGAAGTCTTTTGAGCAATGATTAGATCATAAGTTGATGCCATTTCTTGGCTACTGAAAAGATGAACTTTTTCTGGCTCATTCAAAGCTACTGCTTTCAGGTCTACATATATTTGCTTTGTTCCAATCAAGGCATAGATATCATCTGCCCAATCGGTATTTGTTGATTCTAGTAGTTCTTTGAGGGTTACTCCAGGATTGGCATTAATACACTCAACAACTGTTTTTCTTACCTCTTTTTTAACTGTATTTTCTTGGTTGAAATAACCTTGAAGAAACTGATAGTTCTGGTAAGCAATCCAGTTGATTTCAAGATCTGTACGTAAATAATAGTACAGTCCCATTGCTTGAACTTTCATTTCTGCTGGTGGCGCGTGCCAACGACCTTCTTCGCTTTGCTGATAGCGTGTAGGTTGTTTTCTGGCTAGTATTTTGAGCCGCTCACTAGCTTTCCATTCTTCAAATCCCGCACTATTACGCCTCATTACCCAAAAATCCGGAGTATGAGATGTCACCACACAACGTCCGCTCAGGGAATGAAAAGATAAACTTAGACGAATTGGCTGGTCATAGTACTCTAATACATCTTCATCATTTTCGTACTCTACGATCGTTTAGCAGTTCTACTTTATGAGATTCAAACTGAATCGTTTTCCCCATTTTGCGACTTGGATAACTGCCGCAAACATTTTTCGCTCCGCCACCTACCTTCCTCACAGGTTCTGAATTCCGGATTTTTTTGCACTAGCTCTTTTGTCGTCTCTGGTAAACAAAGGCGGCGACACCAGTCTTCAAACTCTCGGTCGCTGAGCATAGGAAATACCGTAACTTTCGGCAGGTTTATGCTTGATTTTTATACTTTCGGCAAGCTTATCATTTCAAAACTCAACTTTTTCTATTTGGCTACTAAACGTAATAATCTACTTTTGGGCTATGTCTGCGGCAAGGTTATGGTTTCAAAAACGGCAAACTTTTGCTTACAGTGAC